>NZ_CP107951.1:1865000-6665000 GCF_035917155.1 Streptomyces sp. NBC_00385
CCAGCGGGGTGACCCGCAGGCCGCCCTTCGGGAGCTTCGGCGGGGTGCCGAGTTCAGGATGCGGATGACTCAAAAGACTCTCCTTACCACGCGCGCCACGTACCGCTTGGGCACGTGGCGCGCATGTCATTCGTGCACTTGCTGTTGTCTTTGGTGTTGCTCTGTTGCGAATCGTTCTTCGCGTATTCAGTTGTGAAGTCTGTGGTTACAGCTGTACCCCACCGGCGGCGAGATCGATCTTGAGCTGTGCCGTTTCCTGTGCGGTGAGTTCCACCAGGGGGAGGCGCAGCGGGCCTGCGGGGAGGCCCTGGAGGGCCAGCGCGGCCTTGGAGGTGATCACACCCTGGGTGCGGAACATCCCCGTGAACACCGGCAGCAGCTTCTGGTGGATCTCGGTTGCCTTCTGCACGTCTCCGCCGATGTAGGCCTCGACGAGGGACCGCAGGTCCGGCGTGACGACGTGGCCCACGACGGAGACCAGGCCGACCGCGCCGACCGACAGGAGCGGCAGGTTCAGCATGTCGTCACCCGAGTACCAGGCCAGGCCGGACTGTGCGATGGCCCAGCTGGCGCGGCCGAGGTCGCCCTTGGCGTCCTTGTTCGCCACGATGCGCGGGTGCTCGGACAGCCGGACCAGGGTCTCCGTGTCGATCGGGACACCGCTGCGGCCGGGGATGTCGTAGAGCATCACCGGCAGGCCGGTGGCGTCCGCGATCGCGCTGAAGTGCCGGAGGAGGCCCTCCTGCGGAGGCTTGTTGTAGTACGGCGTGACCGCGAGGAGGCCGTGGGCGCCGGTGCGCTCGGCCGTGCGGGCGAGTTCGACGCTGTGGCGGGTGTCGTTGGTTCCGATGCCGGCGACCACGTGCGCCCGGTCTCCGACCGCCTCCAGCACAGCCCGTACGAGCTGGTCTTTCTCCGCGTCGCTGGTGGTCGGGGACTCGCCGGTGGTGCCGTTGATGATCAGGCCGTCGTTGCCTGCGTCCACCAGATGGGTGGCGAGCCGCTGGGCGCCGTCGAGGTCGAGTGCGCCGTCCGCCGTGAAGGGCGTGACCATAGCGGTGAGGACCCGCCCGAAGGGGGTCTGCGGAGTGGAGATCGGAGCCATGGGTAACACGCTACTCGTTGCTCGGCGCTCATTGTCCCCTCGGGGGGACAAGCAAGAGGAGCCCGGCACTGCCTGCTCGGGGGTTCAAGCAGTGCCGGGTCCGTTTGATCAGCCTAGATGAACTTCACGAAACGCCGCAATACGGACACCGCTTACGGGGCAACGCGTCCGTTTTTGTTGAAGGCTGCATGGGTGAGCGGCATGAGCTCCGCCCAGTGCGCCTCCATCTGTTCGCCGACCATCTCGATCTCCCGCTGCGGGAACGACGGAACCTTCGCGAGCTCGTGCTGCGTACGCAGTCCGAGGAAGTGCATCAGCGAGCGGGCGTTGCACGTCGCGTACATCGAGGAGAACAGGCCGACCGGGAGGACCGCACGGGCGACCTCGCGGGCCACTCCCGCCGCGAGCATCTCCTGGTAGGCCTCGTACGCCTGGCGGTACGAGTCCTCCATGACACGGCCGGTGAGCTCGGCCTGGGCCTCGGTGCCTTCGACGAACTCGTACTTTCCGGGACGGCCCTGCTGGACGAGCTTGCGGGACTCCCCCGGGACGTAGAAGACCGGTTCCAGCTCCCTGTAGCGGCCCGATTCCTCGTTGTACGACCAGCCCACGCGGTGCCGCATGAACTCGCGGAACACGAAGATCGGGGCGCTGATGAAGAAGGTCATCGAGTTGTGCTCGAACGGGCTGCCGTGCCGGTCCCGCATCAGGTAGTTGATGAGCCCCTTGGAGCGCTCAGGATCCTTGGTGACCTCTTCGAGGGACTGCTCACCTGCCGTCGAAACACGGGCGGCGAACAGCACATCGGAGTCACCGGCGGCGTGTTTCACCAGGTCAACGGTGACATCGCTGCGGAAGCTGGGCTTTGCGGGCTCGGGGGTCTCGGTCACCGGCGGGGTCCTTCCAATGGCGTCGCTCGGGCGGCGCCCACTCTACGGGCCACCACTGACAACGCCGTCCGCACCGCCCGTCCCGGGATTTCTTCCACCAATCCGGCGATTCGGGGCACCGATCGGGCTCGCCATGCGTCTGACTCAGTAGCACCACCCGAATCAGAGTTCAAGGAGAGTTACCTCATGTTCCGCCGGCGTGAATCCGTCCCGTTCTCGTTCGTAGCCGAGGCCGACCGGTTCCGCAGTAACGTCACACCGCCCCCGCGGGAGCGCGCTTCCCTCTCCGAGAAGGCAGGCAGCATCCTGACCGGCCTCGTCGTGGTCGCCGGGCTCGCCGGATCACTCCTGCTCGGCCTGCCCGCCCTGGCTCCCGAGCAGTCGGCGCAGCACAGTCAGCAGACCGAGGCCGCACACGGGCGCTGACTCGTACGGGCCCCCTGGGGTGGTCCGGCCGGTAGCCTCCTCGGTAGCCTCACCGGGCACAGCAATCGAGCGTGCTTGTGAGTGAGGATCAGTCGTGCCCCTGCCCTTTCTGACGGCCGACCGCGCATTTGACGCGAGCGCTGAGGATGTCGCGCTGCCGTTCGACGACCACGACAGCTGGCGGCGCCCCTACCGCCCCGGGCCCTGGCGTGTCGCGGCCGCGGCCGGACTGCTGCTGCTTGCCTCGTTCATCCTGTTCGCCGGGATGATCACGGCGTTCGCCGGGGCGATGCCCGGGGCCGGTGCGTGCCTCGCCCTGGCTCTCGCGGTGATCATCTGCGCCCTGCGGATGCTGCGGATCGGCGCCTGGGTCAGCCGGCACGGCGTGCGCCGGGTGGCTTTCTTCCGGACGACGACAGTGCCGTGGAGCCGCGCCGCCGCGGTGCGTACGGTGCAGCAGCCGGTCAAGTGGCTCGGGTTCCCGCGCACGGTGCAGGGCCAGGCCCTGATCGTCGTACGCAAGGGCGGGGACGCGGTTCCGCCGCTGCTCACGGACTCCAACGCGGACTTCCTGGCGCGTGGTGAGGCGTTCGACCGGGCCGCCGACACGATCGAGGCGTGGGGCGACGAGTACCGGCAGCACTGAGGGCCGGCCTGCCCCTCCGCACACAACGAGACCGTCCGGCGTTCGCAAAGGAACGCCGGACGGTCTCGTTGTGTGCGGGCAGAACGTGCTAGGTGCCGGACGGGGCCGCTGAGGCCGGTGTACGGGCTCTGTGCAGGGCGATGGCCCGCTGCATGGCCTTCCTGGCCCTGGGGGTGTCCCGGGCGTCCTGGTAGGCCACAGCGAGGCGGAACCAGCAGCGCCAGTCGTCCGGCGCGTCCTCCGTCTCCTCCTTGCGGCGGGCGAACACCGCGTCGGCGGAGCCCCGGTCGATACGCCCGCTCGGGGTACGGGCCAGGTCGTCGACGGGCAGACCGCCCTCGGCGTCGAGTTCCGCGGCGAGGGCGTTGGCCCTCCGGACGAACTGGGTGTTCTTCCAGAGGAACCAGATGCCGATCACCGGGAGGATCAGCACGGCGACCCCGAAGGTCACCGTCAGCAGCGTGCCGTGCCTGATGAGCAGGACACCTCGGCTGCCGACCAGGAGGAAGTAGAAGACCAGGACGGCAGCGGTGACGGCGTAAGTGATCTTTGCGCGCATGGCGGTGGACTCAGTCAGTTCAGGTCGAGGAGGTTTTCCAGGCCGAACGTCAGGCCCGGAGTGGTCGCCACGCGGCGTGCTCCGAGCAGGATGCCCGGCATGAAGCTGCTGTGGTGCAGGGAGTCGTGCCGGATGGTGAGGGTCTCGCCCTCACCGCCGAGCAGCACCTCCTGGTGGGCCAGGAGGCCACGGAGCCGGACCGAGTGGACCGGGATCCCGTCGACGTCCGCGCCGCGTGCCCCGTCCAGTGCCGTCGCGGTGGCGTCCGGCTGGGGCGCGCAGCCCGCCTCACGGCGGGCCTCGGCGATCAGCTGGGCGGTGCGCGCGGCGGTGCCGGAGGGGGCGTCGGCCTTGTTCGGGTGGTGCAGCTCGATGACCTCGACGGACTCGAAGTAGCGGGCGGCCTGCTGGGCGAACTTCATGGTGAGGACCGCGCCGATGGAGAAGTTCGGCGCGATGAGCACACCGGTCCCCGGCGAGCCGGAGAGCCAGGTGTCCAGCTGCGCGAGCCGTTCGTCGGTCCAGCCGGTGGTCCCGACCACGGCGTGGATGCCGTGCCGGACGCAGAAGTCGAGGTTGTCCATCACCGACGTGGGGGTGGTGAGCTCGACGACGACCTGGGCACCGGAGTCCGTCAGGGACTCCAGCTTGTCGTCGCGGCCGAGCGCGGCCACCAGTTCCATGTCGTCGGCGGCCTCGACCGCTCGTACCGCTTCGGAGCCGATACGGCCCCGGGCACCGAGAACGGCCACGCGCAGCTTGCTCATGCTTGCTTCTTTCGGGTGACGGGGTGACTAGGTGGCTGAGTGACTAGGCGACTGATTCGTGGAGCCGGTCGGCCTGCTTGTCCTTGAGCGGGCCGATGACGGAGAGCGAGGGGCGGTGTCCGAGAACCTCGCCCGCCACCGCGCGGACGTCGTCCGGGGTGACCTGCGCGATGCGGGCCAGCATGTCGTCGACCGACATCTGCTCGCCCCAGCACAGTTCGCTCTTGCCGATCCGGTTCATCAGGGCGCCGGTGTCCTCCAGGCCGAGGACCGTGGAGCCGGAGAGCTGGCCGATGGCGCGGCTGATCTCCTCGTCGTCGAGCCCGTCCGACGCGACGCGGTCGAGCTCGTCGCGGCAGATCTTGAGGACGTCGTGGACCTGGCTGGGCCGGCAGCCCGCGTACACGCCGAAGAGTCCGCAGTCCGCGAAGCCCGAGGTGTACGAGTAGACGCTGTAGGCGAGGCCGCGCTTCTCCCGTACCTCCTGGAAGAGGCGGGAGCTCATGCCGCCGCCGAGGGCGGTGTTGAGTACGCCGAGCGCCCAGCGGCGCTCGTCGGTGCGGGCCAGTCCCGGCATGCCGAGGACCACGTGGGCCTGCTCGGTCTTGCGGTTCTGCAGTTCGACCCGGCCCGCGGTGCGCAGCGTGCGGGAGCCTTCGCGCGGGGCCGTCGGGACCGCGTCGGTGCGGGACAGCGCACCGGCGCGTTCGAAGGCCTTGCGGACCTGGCGTACGACCGTGGCGTGGTCGACGTTGCCGGCCGCGGCGACGACCAGGTGCGTGGGGTCGTAGTGCTTCTTGTAGAAGCGGGCGATCTGGCCCCGGTTCAGGGCGTTGATCGTGTCGACGGTGCCCAGGACCGGGCGGCCGAGCGGGGTGTCGCCGAGCATGGTGTGCGCGAACAGGTCGTGCACGCAGTCGCCCGGGTCGTCCTCCGTCATCGCGATCTCTTCGAGGATGACGCCGCGCTCCGCGTCGACGTCCTCGGAGGCGATCAGGGAACCGGTCAGCATGTCGCAGACGACGTCGATGGCCAGCGGCAGGTCCGTGTCGAGGACCCGCGCGTAGTAGCAGGTGTACTCCTTCGCCGTGAAGGCGTTCATCTCGCCGCCGACCGCGTCGATCGCGGACGAGATGTCGAGGGCGCTGCGCTTGGCGGTGCCCTTGAAGAGGAGGTGTTCGAGGTAGTGCGTCGCGCCGTTCAGCGTCGGGGTCTCGTCGCGTGATCCGACGTTGGCCCAGATACCGAAGGTGGCGGAGCGTACGGAGGGCAGCGTCTCGGTGACGATGCGCAGGCCGCCGGGGAGGACCGTGCGGCGGACCGTGCCGATGCCGTTGGTGCCCTTGAGAAGCGTTTGGGTACGGGCGACGGCCCGCCCCTCCGAGGAGGGGCGGGCCGTCGTCACGGAACTACGGGACGTCACTTGTCGGTGTCGTCCTTCTTCTCGTCCTCTTCGCCCTCGATGACGGGGATGAGGGAGAGCTTGCCGCGGGAGTCGATCTCCGCGATCTCGACCTGGACCTTGGCGCCGACGCCGAGCACGTCCTCGACGTTCTCCACGCGCTTGCCACCGGCGAGCTTGCGGATCTGCGAGATGTGCAGCAGGCCGTCCTTGCCGGGCATCAGGGAGACGAAGGCACCGAAGGTGGTGGTCTTGACGACCGTACCCAGGTAACGCTCGCCGACCTCCGGCATGGTCGGGTTGGCGATCGCGTTGATCGTGGCGCGCGCGGCCTCGGCCTGCGAGCCCTGCTGGGCACCGATGTAGATGGTGCCGTCGTCCTCGATCGTGATGTCGGCGCCGGTGTCCTCCTGGATCTGGTTGATCATCTTGCCCTTGGGGCCGATGACCTCACCGATCTTGTCCACCGGGATCTTGACGGTGATGATCCGCGGGGCGTTGGGGGACATCTCGTCCGGGACGTCGATGGCCTCGTTCATCACATCGAGGATGTGGAGGCGTGCGTCACGGGCCTGCTTCAGCGCGGCGGCCAGGACCGAGGCGGGGATGCCGTCGAGCTTGGTGTCGAGCTGGAGCGCGGTCACGAACTGCTTGGTACCGGCGACCTTGAAGTCCATGTCGCCGAACGCGTCCTCGGCACCGAGGATGTCGGTGAGGGCGACGTAGTGGGTCTTGCCGTCGATCTCCTGCGAGATCAGACCCATGGCGATACCGGCGACGGCGGCCTTGAGGGGCACACCGGCGTTCAGCAGCGACATGGTGGAGGCGCAGACCGAGCCCATGGACGTCGAGCCGTTGGAGCCCAGCGCCTCGGAGACCTGGCGGATCGCGTAGGGGAACTCCTCGCGCGACGGCAGCACCGGCACGATGGCGCGCTCGGCGAGGGCACCGTGGCCGATCTCGCGGCGCTTGGGCGAGCCCACGCGGCCGGTCTCACCGACGGAGTACGGCGGGAAGTTGTAGTTGTGCATGTAGCGCTTGCGGGTCACCGGGGAAAGGGTGTCCAGCTGCTGCTCCATCCGGAGCATGTTGAGAGTGGTGACGCCCAGGATCTGGGTCTCGCCACGCTCGAACAGCGCCGAGCCGTGCACGCGCGGGATGGCCTCGACCTCGGCGGCGAGCGTACGGATGTCCGTGACGCCACGGCCGTCGATGCGGACCTTGTCCTTGATGACGCGCTCGCGGACCAGCTTCTTGGTCAGCGCGCGGTAGGCACCGGAGATCTCCTTCTCGCGGCCTTCGAAGGCCGGGAGGAGCTTCTCGCCCGCGATCTCCTTGATGCGGTCGAGCTCCGCCTCGCGCTCCTGCTTGCCGGCGATGGTGAGCGCCTTGGCGAGCTCGGTGCTGACGGCCTTGGTGAGGGCCTCCAGGACGTCGTCCTGGTAGTCGAGGAAGACCGGGAACTCACCGGTGGGCTTGGCAGCCTTGGCGGCGAGGTCCGACTGGGCCTTGCAGAGCGCCTTGATGAAGGGCTTCGCGGCTTCCAGACCGGCGGCGACGACCTCTTCGGTCGGGGCCTCGGCGCCGTCCTGGACGAGCTGGATGGTCTTCTCGGTGGCCTCGGCCTCGACCATCATGATCGCGACGTCGCCGTCCTCCAGGACGCGACCGGCGACGACCATGTCGAAGACGGCGTCCTCGAGCTCGGTGTGCGTCGGGAACGCGACCCACTGGCCCTTGATCAGGGCGACGCGGGTGGCGCCGATCGGGCCGGAGAAGGGCAGGCCCGCCAGGATCGTGGAAGCGGACGCGGCGTTGATCGCGACCACGTCGTACAGGTGGTCGGGGTTGAGCGCCATGATCGTCTCGACGATCTGGATCTCGTTGCGCAGGCCCTTCTTGAAGGAGGGGCGCAGCGGGCGGTCGATCAGGCGGCAGGTGAGGATCGCGTCCTCGGAGGGACGGCCCTCCCGGCGGAAGAAGGAGCCGGGGATCTTGCCGGCGGCGTACTGCCGCTCCTCGACGTCCACCGTGAGGGGGAAGAAGTCGAGCTGGTCCTTGGGCCGCTTGGAAGCGGTGGTGGCCGACAGCACCATGGTGTCGTCGTCCAGGTACGCGACGGCGGAGCCGGCGGCCTGCTTGGCCAGGCGGCCCGTCTCGAAGCGGATGGTGCGGGTGCCGAAGGTTCCGTTGTCGATAACGGCCTCGGCGTAGTGGGTCTCGTTCTCCACTAGTGATTTCTCCATACTCGTCGTCTTTCGTCCTGACGCCCGTGTGGCGCAGGACGGTGCGGAGAAGCGCACCGTGTGTGCGGGGCCGGTCTTCGATCGAAGCTCCCGGGCGTTGTCCCGGGGGCCACTACCGAGGACCGGCGGCGGCCGTGGCGCGCCTCTCCTCGTCTGTTGTTGTACGTCCAGGTTACTGAGGTTGCCCCCGGTACCGCACGTACGGCAAAGGGAGCGGCCCCCTAGAAGTGGGAACCGCTCCCTGTCACAGCGTCCTTACTTGGCGCCGCCGGCCGCGCCACGGCGGATGCCGAGGCGGTCGACGAGCGCACGGAAGCGCTGGATGTCCTTCTTGGCCAGGTACTGCAGGAGGCGGCGACGCTGGCCGACCAGGATCAGCAGACCACGACGGGAGTGGTGGTCGTGCTTGTGCGTCTTGAGGTGCTCCGTCAGGTCCGAGATGCGGCGCGAAAGCATGGCGACCTGAACCTCGGGGGAACCGGTGTCGCCCTCCTTCTGCGCGAACTCGGTCATGATCTGCTTCTTCGTAGCGGCGTCGAGCGGCACGCGGTACTCCTCTTGGTGTTCGATGCGCCCACGAGTGCCCCTGGTCTTGATCTCAGGGGAGCTTGAGTGACTCGGGAGCGAAGGTCCGATGAGCGCAGTCCCCAGAATCAACCGGGAACGCGTACACAAACGGCCACAGCCAGACTACCAGCCGCCCGGAGCGGCCCCGACAGCGTCAGCCCGTGAGAGCCCTGGCGCGCGCGAAGACGTCCAGGACCGCCAGGCAGAGCGGGACGAGGGAGAGCAGGAGCGCGCTCTCCGCCAGGTCCAGGATCCGGCCCCAGAACGGGGAGAGCCCCTTGCGGGGAACGATCAGGCCGGCCGCGGTCAGCAGGGTCACTCCGGCGGCGACGGCCGCGCAGAGCCAGACCGTACGGAGGTCGAGGTCGCCGCGGTCCCCGTACCGGGCGAGCTCCGCCACCGGGCCGGCGGGCGGATTCAGCGCCAGTCCGGTGATCAGCAGGGCGAGGGCGCCGAGGCCGGCCGCGAGTACGCAGACGACCTGCGAGGTGTAGCGGAAGAGGCGGGCCCGCAGCAGCATGGCCGCACCCGTGGCCAGGGCGAGGAGCTGGGCCCAGGTGTCGCCGGAGAAGCCGAGCACCGCGGCGGACGCGACGACGAGGGCCGCGCAGCCGCCGACGAGACCGAGGAGGAGCTCGTGGCCGCGCCGCGTCCGCTCCGCGATGTGCGCGGCGTCGACGGGGGCGTCGCGGTGGCCGGCGTCCGGATCGGCGAAGGGGTCGTCGTAGCCGGCCCGGGCGGTGCGCTGCGGGGCGTATCCGATGGGGAGGCGGGCGAAGCGGGCCGAGAGGCCGGGCAGGAAGGCGACGAGCCCGATGGCGGCCGGGGAGCAGACGGCGGCCGCCGCGGCGGCCGAGGACTCGGTGAGGATCGCGGCGAAGGAGGCCAGGGTGCCCGCGGTGGCGAGGAGGGCCGCCGCGACGAACGGCGCGTCGCCGCCCGGGGTGACGGCGACCAGGACCACCGAGGCGACGAGCACGGCGACGCAGCCGAGCAGGAGCTGAAGCCTGCCCGGACCCTGGCCGGTGTCCGGGCCGATGATGCCGGAGCCGGCGATGAGGACGAGGGGCAGCGCGCCGAGGCCGAGGGCGACGGCCGTGACCCGGTCCCCGTAGACCCGGGCGCGCACCCCGGCGAAGGCGGTGAGCAGCACGCCGGCGGCGCCCGCGATGACGCCGGGCAGGCTGTGCATGTCGTGGTGGACCGGGTCGGCGGACCAGAGGACGAAGCCCATCAGGGCGAGCAGCAGTGCGGCGCCCGCCGGGCCTGCGCCGCGCAGCAGGTCGTCGCTCCACAGGTGGCGGTCGCGGGCGACGGCGGAGGCGACGGCGTCCGAGACGTCGTCGAACACGGCGGGCGGCAGCGATTCGGCGAACGGGCGCAGGGACAGGATCTCGCCGTCGAGCACCTGCTGGGCGGCGAGGGTGCGGGCGCCGTCGAGGACCGTGCCGTCGCCTCGTACGAGGTGGTGGCCGGTGGGGGTGGCGACGGCCTGGGTCCGGCCGGTGAGGCGGAGGATCTCCGGGCAGATGTCGGCGACGGCGAGGTCCTCGGGCAGCGCGACGTCGATCCGGTTGTCGGGCGCCACGACAGTGACGCGGCAGAAGCCGGTCGCTGCGGTCGTACTCACGTGTCTGGTCCCCCCGGTCGGCGGCTGCGCGCGATGACGGTCCGGTCCCCCCGGTTTCGCGGTCGCGCACGATGCGCGCGCAACCCTACCGGGACGGGTGAATCCCGGAATCCGCGTCGGTGTCCGGGAAGTAGGATCGCGGTCGCGCGGAGGCCAGTCCGTGGGCGGAGGCAGCCACGGGGGCGCCGGTGCGGGTCCGTCCGGCCTCCGGCCCGTCCGTACCGAGGGATTTGATGCACCGGTGAGCCAGATCGTCGTGAAGCGTCCGCCGCGGGCCCTGCCGCCGGAACCGCCCGCGGACGGGCTGACGTTGAAGGCCCCTCCCGCGTTGCCGCGCGGGCAGCGCGAGGGCTTGCTGATGCAGGTGCTGCCGGTGCTCGGCATGGGTTCGTCGGTGGTCTTCTTCTTCTCGCCGCAGGCACCGCCGTTCATGCGGATCATGGGTGTGCTGATGCTGGTCTCGACGCTCGCCATGGTGGTCGCCCAGGTGGTCCGTCACCGGCGCGGAACGCAGGGGCAGTTGGCGGATGCCCGGCGCGACTACCTCGCGTACCTGGCGCAGACTCGGCGCGCGGCGCGGCGGACGGCGCGCGCCCAGCGTGATGCGCAGTGGTACCTGCATCCCGGCCCCGAGCAGCTGTGGTCGGTGGTGGCGGAGGGCGTCCGGGTCTGGGAACGGCGGTCCGGTGACGAGGACTTCGGGCAGGTGCGGGTCGGGCTCGGGGTCCAGGCGCTGTCGACGCCCCTGTCGGCGCCGGACACCGATCCGGCCGACGATCCGGAGCCGGTGTGCGCGGGGGCGCTGCGGCGGTTCCTGGCGGTGCACGGCTCGCTGGAGGGCCTGCCGGTGGCGTTTCCGGTGCGGGCGTTCCACCGGGTGACGGTGTGCGGTCCGCCGGAGTCGGCGCAGTCGCTGGCGCGGGCGGTGGTGGCCCAGTTGGTGACGTTGCACGCTCCGGATGATCTGGTGGTCGCGGTCGTGGCGGGGCCGGACGCGGTGGCGCGCTGGGACTGGACGAAGTGGCTGCCGCACACGCAGGTGCCCGGTGAGGTCGACGGGGCCGGTGCGAAGCGGCTGTTCGCTGCGGACTGGGCCGCTCTGGAGCCGTTGCTGGCCGGGCGGCTGGAGGGCCGGCCGCGGTTCGGCCGGGAGAGCGCGCCGCTGCCGGACCAGCCGCACATCGTGGTGGTCCTGGACGGTGGCCGGGTGGCGCCGGACTCGGTGCTCGCGGCGCCGGAGGGGCTGCAGGGTGTGACCGTCGTCGAGGTGGTGGAGGGTGAGCCCGCCGTTGTCCGGGGCGGGCTCACCGTGATGGTGCGGCCGGGGCTGCTGCGGCTGGAGCCGGCCGGGGGTGCGGCGTACGAGGGCGTACCGGACGGCATTTCGCTGCCCGTGGCCGAGGCACTGGCGCGGCAGCTGGCGCCGTTGCGGACGGGTGGCGGCAAGGAGGGCGAACCTCTGCTGTCCGACCTGGACTTCACCGAGCTGCTGGACCTCGGCGACGCGGACGCGGTCGATGTGGCGCGCACCTGGCGGCCGCGGCCGGTCTCCGAGCGGCTCCGGGTGCCCATCGGGGTCGGCGAGGACGGGCTGCCGGTCATGCTGGACCTCAAGGAGGCGGCGCAGGACGGCATGGGGCCGCACGGGCTGTGCGTCGGCGCGACGGGCTCCGGCAAGTCGGAGCTGCTGCGGACGCTGGTGCTGGGGCTCGCGGTCACGCACCCCTCCGAGACGCTGAACTTCGTGCTCGCGGACTTCAAGGGCGGGGCGACGTTCAGCGGTATGGCGCAGCTGCCGCACGTGGCCGCGGTCATCACCAACCTGGCCGACGACCTGGCCCTCGTCGACCGGATGGGCGACGCGATCCGTGGGGAGCTCCAGCGCCGGCAGGAGCTGCTGCGCTCGGCGGGCACCTACGCCAACATCCACGACTACGAGAAGGCCCGGGCGGCGGGGGCGGCGCTGGAGCCGCTGGCCTCGCTGGTTCTGGTGATCGACGAGTTCTCCGAACTGCTCACCGCCAAGCCCGACTTCATCGACATGTTCATCCAGATCGGCCGCATCGGCCGTTCGCTGGGTGTGCATCTGCTGCTGGCCTCGCAACGGCTGGAGGAGGGAAAGCTGCGCGGTCTGGACACGTACCTCTCGTACCGGATCGGGCTGCGGACCTTCTCGGCCGCCGAGTCGCGGACGGCGCTGGGGGTGCCGGACGCGTACCACCTGCCGTCCGTGCCGGGCTCGGGCTATCTCAAGTCCGGTACGGAGGAGATGACCCGGTTCAAGGCGGCGTACGTGTCGGGGGCGTACCGCCGGGGTGGTGCGGGGCCCGCCGCGGGGCAGGTGCCGGCCGCGCGGCGGGCCGCGCTGTTCCGTGCGATGCCGGTGCCGGTGGAGGGCGCGGAGCCCGGCGGGAGCGTCCGGCCGGCGGTGCCGGTGCGGGCTCATCCGGACGCGTTCGCCGACACCGTGCTCGACGTGGTCGTGCGCCGACTGGAGGGCCGGGGGGTGCCGGCGCATCAGGTGTGGCTGCCGCCGCTGGACCGGGCTCCGGCGCTGGACCAGCTGCTGCCGGGGCTCGCGCCGGCCGAGGGGCGCGGGTTCACCGCCACGGGGTACACCCGGCCCGGTGGGCTGACGGTCCCGCTCGGCCTGGTCGACAAGCCGTTCGAGCAGCGGCGCGAGGTGCTGTACCGCGACTTCTCCGGGGCTGCGGGACATCTGATGGTGGTCGGCGGGCCGCAGTCGGGGAAGTCGACGCTGCTGCGGACGCTGATCGCGTCGTTCGCGCTCACGCACACCCCGCGGGAGGTGCAGTTCTACGGCCTCGACTTCGGTGGCGGCGGACTCGCCCCGCTGGCGGAGCTGCCGCATGTGGGGCAGATCGCCTCACGGCTGGATCCGGAGCGGGTGCGGCGCACGGTCGCGGAGGTGGCGGGGGTACTGGCCCGGCGCGAGGAGCTCTTCCGCGCGCGGGGCATCGACTCCGTCGCCACGTACCGGCGCAGGCGCGCGCTCGGCGAGCTTCCCGGTGAGGCGTGGGGGGACGTGTTCCTGGTCATCGACGGCTGGGGCGGTTTCCGGACCGCGTACGAGTCGCTGGAACCGGTCGTCACGGACATCGCCGCACGCGGTCTGGGTTACGGGGTCCACGTGGTGCTCTCGGCCGCGCGGTACATGGAGGTGCGCGCCGGGCTGAAGGACCAGATCCTCGGGCGGCTCGAACTGCGGCTCGGTGACGTCATGGACTCCGAGTTCGACCGGAAGGTCGCCGGCCGGGTGCCCGCCGGGGTGCCGGGCCGCGGCCAGGTGGCGGAGAAGCTGCACTTCATGGGCGCGCTGCCGCGCATCGACTCCGTCACCGACGCGACGGGCCTCGCCGACGCGACCGCCGCGCTCGTCGGTACGGTGCGGACGAACTGGACGGGCGCACCGGCACCCTCCGTACGGCTGCTGCCGCTGAAGCTGCCCGCGGAACGGTTGCCGAAGGGGTTCGAGTTCCCGGACCGCGGGATCGCGATCGGGATCGCCGAGACGGATCTGGAGCCGGTGTTCGTCGACTTCGACACCGATCCGTTCCTCCTGGTCTTCGGCGAGAGCGAGTCGGGCAAGACCAATCTGCTGCGGCTGATCGCGAAGCAGATCGCGGAGCGGTACTCCCCCGACGAGGCGAAGCTCGTCGTCGGGGACTACCGGCGGGGTCTGCTGGGCGCGCTGCCGGAGAGCCATCTCCTGGAGTACGCGCCGACGGCGGACGCGCTGGGTACCCATATGGAGGCGCTGGCCGGTGTGTTCGCCCGGCGGCAGCCGCCCGCGGACGTGACGCCGCGCCAGTTGCGGGACCGGAGCTGGTGGACCGGTCCGCAGATCTTCATCGTCGTCGACGACTACGACCTGGTGGCGACGGGCGCGGGCGGTCCGCTGGCTCCGTTGGCGGAGTACCTGCCGTTCGCCCGGGACACCGGGGTGCGTTTCGTCATCGCGCGCAGTTCGGCGGGGGCGTCGCGTGCGATGTACGAGACGTTCATGCAGCGGATCAAGGAACTGGGGGCCCAAGGAGTCGTGCTGTCCGGCAGTCCGGCCGAGGGCGACCTCGTCGGGGCGGTCCGCGGGCATCCCATGCCGCCGGGGCGCGGGTACTTCGCCACCAGGCGGCGTGGCAACCCCCTGGTGCAGACGGGAAGGCTTCCGGAGCGGCCATGAGGCGGGCGCGCGGGGCACCGGGGAAGCACAGAAAGGTGCCGTCCGCCGGGGAATCGGCGACCTGGCCAAAGGCCGCTGCGGTGCCTGTACGGTGCCGTGCAGAGCCACGTACGGAGAGGAACCGTTGACCATGGGCACGCAGGCGGAGAAGGACGAGCTGTACGCACTCGACATCTCGGGGGTGGAATGGCTGAGTGCGCCCGGGACCGAGGAGGCGGAGGAGCGCGTCGAGATCGCGCATCTGCCGGGCGGGGCCGTGGCGATGAGGTCCTCGCTGGACCCGGACACCGTGCTGCGGTACACGGAGGCCGAGTGGCGTGCGTTCGTCCTGGGCGCCCGGGACGGCGAGTTCGACCTCACGTAGGGCGTGGCCTGCGCGGAAGGCGTGGCATGCGGGAAGAGGCACATTCACCGGAACGTGCGTCTCCGTATGGCGGGAGGGGCACGTCCGGGTGAAGGGCGCTCCCGTATGTACGACACGAGGGGCACGTCCGGTGAACCTGGGTCCCGTATGACAGAGGGGCACGTCCGGGTGGACGTGCCCCTCTGCTGTGCGCGGCCCTGCGCGGTTGTTTCAGTACGCCTCGGTGAACAGGCGTGAGGCCCTGAGGTCCGTGGCGCGGTAGTTGTCCTTGCCGTTCTCGATGATCCTCGCGACGTGCTCCAGGCGGCCCTTCATGTCGTCCGCCTTGCCGCGGTACTTGTTCTGGAGCAGTACGTAGGCGGTGTGGGCCTCGCCGTCCCAGGTGTCGGTGACCACCTTGAGCGCGCCGTCCATCTCCTCCAGGTCGCGGCAGATGTTCTGTGACACCACGCGGATGCGGTTCGCCATCTCCTGGACGCTTTCGTACCTGACCTTGGTGTGCGGGTCGTGGCCCATCAGGATCTCCTCTGGCTCGGCTGCGGGGAAAGGGAGGGTCGGGTCAGACGCCGTCGAGGCCCGAGGCGCTGCCCGCCGAGGCCGGTGTCCTGACCGCGTTGAAGGCCGCGCGGACCTCGTCGTCGTTGGCGTTGCTGAGGTTCCTTGTGCTGCCCACCGCGTGGAGCAGCACGTTCAGCAGCCGGCGGATCTCGTCGTGGTCCTCGTTGATCAGGAGCTGCGCGGACGTGAATCCCGAGGCGCCGGCACCGGTCCACCCGGCCCCGGCCGTCGCGAGGATGTCGGCCAGTTCCCTGGACTGCGCGGAGACCGCCTCGGCGGTTTTGACGATCTTGTTCCTGGCCTGGATGACCGGCTCGTCGGCAAGTCCGAAACCGCCCGCGGGGTTGGTCATGCGGAGGTCCTCTCTCGGTGCGCGATGGGATGCGAAGGGGTACGAAGGAAAGCTGAGCAGGGGTGGTCGCACCGGTTTCGGTGGAGCCTCCGGCCGATTCCTGACACCCCGTCACTCATGTGAAGTCCGTGATCACCCTAGCCACTTCGGCGCCTCGCCCCAGGACGTCCCGGCGGCGGGAAGAGGCTTCCGTACGGGTCAGCGGTGGCGCGGAACGCGGCGTCGGCGGAGGTCGCGCGCCACGGTCGCCGCGCCCGCCACCACACCCACGAGCACGGCCGCCGAGGCCAGCGCATAGGTCGCGTACCGCTTGCTGCGTTGCTGCGAGGTCTCCGACATCGCCAGGTGCGCGGGCTCGGGAGCCCGGGCCCCGGCGGGTGCCGCGTCCGGGTGGGGGGCGTCCTGCGGGGCGTCGTCACCGGACAGCGCGCGGACCGGATCGACTACACCCCATCCGACGAAGGCGTCACGCCCGTTGACGGAGCGTTCCGCCGTCTGTTCGATGCGGGCGATGATCTGTGCCGCCGTCCAGTCCGGGTACTTGGCGCGCATCAGCGCGACGACTCCGGCGACGTAGGGCGCGGCGAAGCTGGTGCCGTTGTCGGTGCACTGGCCGTCGCCCGGGACGGTGGAGACGATGTCGACCCCGGGCGCGGCGATCCCCACGAACTCCCCTGCCTGGGAGAAGGGCGCACGTTCGTTGTTGCGGTCGGACGCGGCGACGGCGAGGACACCGTCGAAGGCGGCGGGGTAGGTCATCCTCCGCCGGCCGTCCATGCCGTCGTTGCCCGCGGCGGCGACCACCACGACGTCCTCGGCGACCGCCCGCGCCACCGCCCGGCCGAGCAGCGAGTCGTCGGCCAGTGGCCTGGTGGTGTCCTGGGAGATGTTGATGACCTGGGCGCCCTTGGCGATCGCGTGGTCGATCGCGGCGGCCATCGCACGGTCCAGGCCGCCCCGCCGCCCGTCGTTCTGGCGGATCGGGATGACGGTGGCCTCGGGCGCCAGCCCGACGAACCCGGTGCCGGTGCGCGGGCGGGCGGCGATGATGCCCGCGACCTTGGTGCCGTGACCGACCTCGTCCACGGTCCCGTCGCTCCCGCCGCCTCCCGTGTAGTCGATGCCCGCGGAGGCATCCACGGCGTCCCTGAGCTGCGGGTTGGTGTCGTCCACTCCGGTGTCGATGACGGCGACACGGATGCCCTTGCCCCGCGTGTCCTGCCACAACTCGTCGAGAAGCACCCGCTGGAGCGGCCACGGGCGCCCCGCGAACTGCTCCTTCATCGGGAAGTCGCACGCACCGACACCGTCGAGGCGCAGACCGCCCGGGCCGGGAACGGCGTACGCGGCCTGCGGCGCCGCGAGTGCGCCCAGCGCGGCGGCGGCCGCCGCCGGCAGGACCCATTTCCGGTATTTCCGGTACGGCATCGCGTGCGCTCCCCCATGTCTGTCCACTGGTGTTCCGCCGCTCTGCCGGTCCCTCAGGAACCCTGGGGCCTGCGGGCGCTGTTGGTGTCGAGCCGGGGGCCCCTGGCGAGGAACTCCGACCAGGCGATCGGGACGGGGACGGGTGTCACCTTCCCGTATCCGAGCCTGATCTGTGCCTGGCTGGGTTCGGGGCGCTCCTCCTGCCCGTCCTGCGCTCCGCCGGTGCCGATGCCGGACCGTTCGGCGTCGCTGTCCCCGTTCGCCTGAACCGCGTACCGCAGTCCGGTGTCAGTCACCAGGAAGAGTGATCCGTCCGGGCTGCCCTGTCCTTCGCGGACCTGGGTGTAGAGGAGGCCGCTGCCCGGGGTGACGTATGTGCTCGTGCCGCCGGCCCCGACGGAGGCGGGAAACGCGGTACCGGCCCAGGTGCTCAGCGTCGTGCGGCCCGTGCCGTCGGTGCGGCGCAGCACGTTGCAGACGGTGTCGCGGCCGGCGGCACCCGCGTCGGTGGCGTTGACGCGGACGGCTCGGTGCGCGGGCCAGTGCGCTGCCTGGCCCGCGAAGGGCTCGGAACCGGGGACGAAGTCCTGGAGACCGGCCGGGCGCGCCTCGCCGGCCAGGTCGAGGGGCGCGGTCTGCGGGGAGTTGACGATCAGCCAGGCGGTGAACTCGGAGACCGGCCGGACCTCGCCGTCCAGGACGACGTAGTAGGCGGTCCCCTCTCCGTTCCTGGTACGCAGCACCGTGCCCACGCGGTTCTCCTGCGCGGACAGGTGACCCTCGATGTGCGCGGGGGCACCGACGGTGCCGGGAATCCGGGGGAAGGCGACGGGGCTACCCTCGTGCAGGGTGGCCAGCCAGTCGTCGGTGACGGGCTGCGGCTGCGCGCTGCCGACCAGGGCGCCGGTGAGATGGCCGAGGTCGGCGGGGGTCTCGTCGATGCGGTACTTCGTGCCGCGGGCGTCGACGAGGTAGCGGGTGCGGTCCTGTCCCCTGACGTAGAGGACCTGGCCGCCGGTGAGCCTGCCGGCTCCCTCGGTCAGTGCGTCGTCGCGTGCGGCGAGGACGAAGGCGGCCTTCTGCACGCTGGTGCCCCTGCTGCCGGGCTGCACACAGACGGCCCAGCGCTTGGCGGTGCCCGCGTCCTCCGTCTCGGGCAGCCGGTCGGGGGCGTACGGGATGCCGAGTACGGGCCCGCGCGGGGGCTTGCCCGCGTCGAGGATGTCGTCGTCGACCTGGATGACGCCGTAGTTCTGCGGGGTCAGCAGCAGCCGGGCCGAGGCGAGGTTCAGCACGGGGTGCAGCAGCGTCTCCCGGTCCGCGCCCCTGCCGGTGGTGAGCACCACGTAGCGGGTGGTCGACGACTTGCCGACGATGACCTTGGTGCCGGGGCTGTCCCAGTCCTTGGGGGCGGCCGGCCTGAACATGCCGTAGGCGCCGAATCCGGCAACGATCAGGGCACCGGCGACGAGGCCCGGAAGGACCGCGCGCAGCGGGCGCGGGGCGCCCTCGTCGGATCCGGTGGGCGAGGGCTGGAGGAATGCGGCCACCATGCGCCGCTTCGCGAAGGTGTACGCGTTGAGGTCGTCGCGCCGCGATGCCATGAGTCCGTCCGTCTCCCGTGTCCGACCGCACGGCACCGGGAACGGCCGCGGCCGGCGTCCCGTGCCGGACCCCCCGATGCCGGACCGGCTCCCTACTATGCCTGTAGATCCAACGGTGTTGTGGGCCGGGTAGGGTGATTCACCCCACCGGAGACCACGGTGGGACGAGCCTGGCACGGGCCGGCCCGGAAGGCGCCGGGACGGATGAACGGGGGGTGCCGCGATGACGGCTTCCACGACGCGGACGGCTCCGGCCGCCTCCACACGGCCTCCCGGAGGCCCTCGGACCGCGGCGCCGGGCCCCTCGGCCGACGGCCGGGGGCAGGGCATCGCGCGTTGGGGCGGCCGGACCGGAGCCTTGCGGCTCCACCAACTCGTCCTGTTCGAGATCGCGGGGGCGCTGCTGCTGTGCGCCTGGGTCGTGGAGCCGTTGCTGCTGGCCCCGGCCTCGGTTGCGGCGGCCGTGCTGGTGCTGTTCGCCGTCGCGCGTCGGCGGCGCCGCTCCCTGCCCGCGCTGCTGCACGCGGTCCTGGCGCTGCGCGCCCGTCAGCGCAGAGCCGCGTCGGTGGAACCGGCCGAGGGCATCGAACCGGGCATCGCTCCCGTGACGGAGTGCGAACCGGCGCTGCGTACCCACTCGTTCGTGGGGCGTGACCGGCGTCCGGTCGGCATGATCGGCGACGGTACGTATCTGACGGCCGTCCTCAGGATCGACGCGGACGGCACGGCGCTGCGCCGGGACCGGTCCGCGAGGCCGCTTCCCCTGGCACTCGTACGGGACGCGCTCGACGTCGACGGCATCCGGCTGGAGTCGGCACAGATCGTGCAGCACACCCAGCCGGCGCCCGCCTCGCATCTGCCCGAGCAGTCGGTCGCGGCCCGCAACTACGCACCCCTGCAGGCCAGGACGGGTTCTCCGGCGGTCCGGATCACGTGGATCGCGCTGAAGCTGGCCCCGGAGCTCTGTCCGGAGGCCGTACGGGCGCGGGGCGGCGGCCTCACCGGGGCGCAGAAGTGCCTGGTGCGCGCGGCCGGCCAGTTGGCGGGCAGGCTGGCCGGAGCGGGGCTGACCGCGACGGTGCTCACGGAACAGGAACTCGGCGCGGCGATCGCCACATCCGCCGGCGCGAGCCCGTCGGTCACCGCCCGGGCGGGCCGGGACGGGTCGCCCGCCCGCCGTACCCGGGAGACCTCGCGCACCTGGTGGTGCGACGACCGGCCGCACACCACGTATTGGGTGCGCCGATGGCCGGAACTGGGCGGGGGCGGCGCGCCGATGCCCCAGCTTGTCGCGCTGCTCACCTCGGTCCCGGCCCTGGCCACCACGTTCAGCCTCACGCTGGGGCACGGCGACCGGCAGGAGGTCACGGTGACCGGCCACGTCCGCGTCACCGGCCGCGACGACCGGGAACTCCTGGCCGCACGGCATGAGTTGGAGCGCACGGCTCGCGGCGTGAAGACCTCGCTGGTGCGGCTCGACCGGGAGCAGCTGCCCGGGGTGCTCGCCACCCTGCCCCTCGGAGGTACCCGCTGATGTCCGTACCCGTACGGGGCCGTGGGCGGCTGGGGTTCGGTGCGGCCGGCCCTCGGCGTCCCCGGCACACGGTCCGCCCCGAGCAGTTGGCCTCGCTCGCCCTGCCGGTCGGCGACGACGGCGTGGTGGTCGGCGTGGACGGCGAGGGGCGCCCCGCCGTGCTGGGCATCGTCCGGCCCACTCCGTACGACGTCACGCTGATCGGCGGGCTCTGGACGGCGCAGGTGCTGGCGCTGCGGGCGGCGGCGACCGGCGCCCGGATCGTGGTCGAGACGGGGCGGGCCCCGGCCTGGGAGGGTCTGGTGCGGGCCGCGGGCGGTGACGGGGCCGGCATCGCCCTGCACGAGGTGGGGCGGGTGCCGCCGCAGGGCCCGTCGGCCGGATCGCCGGTCGTCGTGGTGCGGGACTGCGGCATAAGGCCACCGCGCGGGCGGGTGGCGTCCGGTCCGTGGCAGTCGGTGGTGACACTGCTGCCGTTTCTGAGTCCGGTGGCGGCCGGACTGATGGAGAAGTCGTCCGTGGTCGGCATTCAGCGGGTCTCTCCCGACGAAGCCGAACAGATCGGGCATCTCATGTGTCTGGGTCCCGACGACACCCGGGCCCTGTCCACTCTGACGGACGGCGTCACCCTCTGGTGCACCCGGCGGGACCGGCAGTTCGTGATGATCCGGGCGACCGATGCCGAATCGGGACTGCTGGGCGACGCCCGCAGGATGGACTGACGACCCACCAGGACGTGTACGAATTGTTCAGGTTTCCCAGCGCAGATGTGCATGTTTGACCGCTTTACGCCTCACTCCCGGCCGCACTCAGTCCACTTGGGGGCAGTACGTGACGTACGGGACAGCAGCCGCGGTGCCGTACGGCCTGCCGTGGCGAGCCCGATGGCGATTAGGGTGGGTCCGGGCGCGGCAGAAGAACCTGCGGGCAGGCAACGCGCGTCCCAGGGGGAGAGCCGGGCGGTTCGCACGAGGTCAGGACCTAAGGGAACGGTCGCCCCCACCCACCACGGCACAAGGGTGCTCGACCACACCAGGAGGCAAAGTGAACGGCGATCGGGACGAGATGCGCGGGGGCTGGAACAAGCCCGTCGACGAGTCGTCCGACGCGGAGCCCGCCGAGATGACGGGTGAGTTCACCATCGACTACACCCCGCCCGCCTGGTACACGCAGAATGCGCCGGGCGACTCGTCGGGCGGCGCCGGAACGCACCTGGCACCGCCCCCGCCGCCCAGCGGAGCTCCGGTGTCCGTGCCCGGACTGCCGGCCGGGAGCGGTTTCGAACCCGACTGGACTCCGGCACCCCCGGCCCCGGCCCACGGTGCCGCAGCCGAGCATCCGGCGCCGGACGCGGGCGGTGCGCCGGATCCCTTCGGGGGCGGCGACGTGGAGAGCGGCGCGACGATGAGGTTCTCGTCCGCCGCGCTGAAGCGGGAGATCGCCGAGCGCGAGGCCGCGGCGAAGGCCGATGCCGAGAGCGCCGCCGAGGACGGTGCCGAGCCGGAGGACAGCAGCCCGGCGGCCGGTTCCTCGCCCGCCGCGAACGATGCCGTTGCCGGTGACAGCGACGACGTGGCGGACGAGGTGCGGGACGGTTGCGGGGAGGCCGACGCGGATCCGGACTCCTCGCCGTCCTCGACGCCGTCCGGCCCCCCGCCGCTCTCCGCCTCGGAGGACGAACCCCGCGAGGCCGACGCCGACGCACCCTTCGACGCCGCTCCGGCGGACGGCGCCGCGAGCCACGACGGCTCCGACGACGCCCCGCACTCCGACGAGCCCGCCGACGCCGTACCCGCGGACTCGGCACCCTCGGACGCCGTACCCCCGCCCGCTCCCACGGATGCGGCCCCCCTCGACGCACCGCCCGCCGGCGCACCCGAGGACGCGGCGCCCGCACCCTGGAGTCCCGCGCCGGCGCCGGGCGGACTGCCGCCGTTGCCGCCGTCGTTCCAGCCCGCCGCACCGCAGCCCGAGGCACCCCGGCCCGCTTCCCACTGGCCCCCGACGCCTCCGGCCGACGCCGGGCAGGGCGGCTACGGATTCCCGCAGGCCCCGGCCCCCCAGGCCGCCCCGAGCCCGCAGGCTTCCCCCTTCCCGCAAGCTTCCCCCTTCCCGCAGCAGGACCGGCCGGCAGCCCCGGCACCGGACGGCGGCTACGGATTTCCGCAGCCCCAGCCGCCGCAGCCCCAGCAGGACCGGCCGGGGGCGGCACTTCCGGCGCAGCTCCCGCCGCCCGCGGCTCCCGCGCCCCAACCGCCTCAGGCGCACCAGTGGCCCGGGCAGCAGCAGGGTGCGGCCGTTCCCCCGCCGGCACCTCAGGCATCCCAGTTGCCTCAGCTGCCTCAGGCCCCGCAGCAGCCGCAGAGCGGATACGGATTCCCTCAGGGCGCCCAGCCGCCTGCTCAGGCCACCCCGAATCTGCCCGCCCAGATTCCCCCGCAGCAGCAGCCGCCGCACCACCAACAGCAGCAGCACCCCCAGCCGCCGCACCACCAGCAACTCCCGCCGCAGGGACCGCCCCAGGTACCGCCCGCCGACCCCCGCGCCGGAAGCGCCTGGCCCACGCCGGTCACCCACGACCAGCGCGAGCGTTCCGTGCCGGGCGCACCCCTCGGTTACACGGCCGCGGTCGAGCTCTCCTCCGACCGGCTCGTCCGGGGCAAGCAGAAGGCGAAGAGCAGTCGCAACCCGTCCGGCGCGTCCCGCTTCAAGCTGGGCGGAAAGAAGGAGGAGATCGAGCGGCAGCGCAAGCTCGAACTGATCCGCACGCCGGTGCTCTCCTGCTACCGGATCGCAGTGATCAGCCTCAAGGGCGGCGTGGGCAAGACCACGACGACGACCGCTCTGGGCGCGACCCTGGCCACCGAGCGGCAGGACAAGATCCTCGCCATCGACGCCAACCCCGACGCCGGCACGCTCGGCCGCCGGGTCCGCCGCGAGACCGGGGCCACCATCCGTGACCTGGTCCACGCGATCCCGCACCTCAACTCGTACATGGACATCCGGCGGTTCACCTCGCAGGCGCCCTCCGGCCTGGAGATCATCGCCAACGACGTGGACCCGGCGGTCTCGACCACGTTCAACGACGAGGACTACCGGCGCGCGATCGAGGTGCTGGGCAAGCAGTACCCGATCATCCTCACGGACTCGGGTACCGGGCTCCTCTACAGCGCGATGCGCGGTGTGCTGGACCTCGCCGACCAGTTGATCATCATCTCGACCCCGTCGGTCGACGGCGCGTCGAGCGCCTCCACCACGCTGGACTGGCTGTCGGCGCACGGGTACGCGGAGCTGGTCCAGCGGTCCCTGACCGTCATCTCCGGGGTCCGCGAGACCGGAAAGATGATCAAGGTGGACGACATCGTCCAGCACTTCGAGACGCGCTGCCGCGGCGTGGTCGTCGTCCCGTTCGACGAACACCTGTCGGCCGGTGCCGAGGTCGACCTCGACATGATGCGCCCGAAGACCCGGGACGCGTACTTCCACCTCTCCGCCCTGGTCGCCGAGGACTTCGCGCGCGCCCAGCAGCAGCAGGGGCTGTGGACGTCGAGCGGCAGCAACCCGCCGCCGCAGTACGCCCCTCCGATGCCCGGCCAGCAGATGCCCGGCCAGCAGATGCCGGCACCCGGGCAGCAGCCGTACGCACCCCAGCAGCCCCAGCCGCCGCAGCAGCCCGGACAGCCGTACCCGCAGCAGCAGCCCTACGGCGGACAGCCGCAGCAGGCGCCCGGCGCCGGGCAGAACTGGCAGCAGTCGCTGCCCTCCCAGGCGCAGTCGACGGCCGGTCAGGCCGGTCCGCCACCGCCGCAGCAGCACGACGGACAGCCTGGTCAGCCGGGTCAGCCCGCGCACCCCGAACTCCAGGGTCCCGTCCCGCCCGCGGGGTGGCAGCAGCAGCCTCCACAGCCGCCGCCAGCGCCTCAGCAGTAAGGCGTCAGAGGTCTGAACCAATGAGGGTCCACATCGCTTCCACGATGTGGACCCTCATTGCATTCCCGCAGACCACACGCCGTTTCGGTGACCGTTGACGCGGCTCGACCACCGCTGATAAACCTTCGCTTCACCAGCTGGCGAACCACAGATCAACCCGCCTTCTCCGTGCGAGTCATGACGCGAGGTCCCTGACCATGGTCGAAAGAGTTCCACCACCCTCAGCCCAGCCACGCTCACGTCTGCGTACCCTCGTGGCGTCCGGCGCAGCAGCCCTTGCTCTCACAGCAGGGGCCGTCGTACCGGGCATGCCCCTCGGGGCCGCGCCCCAGCAGGCCCAGGCCGCCGACAGCGGCAACAAGACACTGACCGTCGCGGTCGCGCAGAGCGTCGACTCCCTGAGTCCGTTCCTCGCCCAGAAGCTGCTGAGCACCAGCGTCTCCCGGCTCATGTACGACTTCCTGACGAACTATGACCCGAAGGACAACCACGCCGTCCCGGGTCTCGCCACGAAGTGGGAGCCGTCGGCCGACAAGCTGACGTGGACGTACACCATTCGAAGTAATTCCAAGTGGTCGGACGGCAAGCAGGCCACCGCCGAGGACGCGGCCTGGACCTTCAACAAGATGATGACGGACGAGGCCGCCGCCCAGGCGAACGGCAGTTTCGTCACCAACTTCAAGAAGGTGACGGCTCCCAGCCCGACGCAGCTGGTCATCGAGCTCAAGGAGCCGCAGGCCACGATGGCCGCGCTCGATGTGCCGATCGTCCCCAAGCACGTCTGGGAGAAGGTCAAGGACTTCTCGAAGTTCAACAACGACAAGGACTTCCCCGTCGTGGGCAACGGGCCCTTCGTGCTGAGCGACTACAAGGTCGACCAGTACGTGAAGCTCAAGGCCAACAAGGACTTCTGGCGCGGCAAGCCCAAGTTCGACGAGCTGGTCTTCAAGACGTACAAGGACCAGGACGCCGCGGTCGCCGCACTCCGCAAGGGCGAGGTCTCCTTCGTCGCCGGCTCCCCCGCGCTGACGCCCGCCCAGGCCAACTCGCTCAAGGGCGACGCGAACATCAAGGTCAACGAGGGTCCGGGGCGCCGCTTCTTCGCGCTGGCGACCAACCCGGGCGCGCAGACCAAGGACGGCAAGAAGTTCGGCAACGGCAACAAGGCGCTGCTCGACCAGAAGGTCCGCCAGGCACTGTTCCTGTCGATCGACCGCAAGACGATCATCGACAAGGTCTTCCAGGGCCACGCAGTCGAGGGCCAGGGGTACATTCCGCCGCGCTTCTCGGAGTACGCCTGGCAGCCGTCGGCGGACCAGAGCCTCGCGTACGACCCCGCCAAGGCCGGAAAGCTCCTGGACCAGGCGGGCTACGCGCTCAAGGACGGCAAGCGCGTCGGCAAGGACGGCAAGGCGCTCGACCTGCGCATCCTGTGCCACGCGACGGACCCGAACGACAAGGCGATCGGCAAGTACCTCAAGGAGTGGTGGGGCAAGCTCGGCGTCGGTCTCAAGGTCGACTGCCTCGACGACGTCTCCGTGCCCTGGTACGCCGGTGAGTACGACCTCGCCTTCGACGGCTGGTCCGTCAACCCGGACCCGGACTTCGTCCTCGGCATCCACACCTGCGCCGCCCTGCCGATCAAGGCCAAGGCGAGCGCTGCCACGGACAACTTCATCTGCGACAAGACGTACGACGAGCTGTACAAGAAGCAGCTCGCCGAGTACGACACCGCCAAGCGGGCGGACCTCGTCGGGCAGATGCAGTCGTGGCTGTACGACTCCGGGTACATGAGCGTCATCGCGTACCCGAACGCGGTCGAGGCCTACCGCACCGACCAGATCAAGTCGATCACGACCATGCCCGAGGCGGCCGGCAACATCTACGGCCAGGACGGGTACTGGAGCTGGTGGTCGGCCGTTCCGGCCGGCAGCGGTGACGGAACCGGTGACAGTGACTCCGGCTCGTCCTCCACGGGCATCGTCATCGGCATCGTCGTCGCCGTGGTGGTCCTCGCCGGTGGCGGGTTCCTCCTCTCCCGGCGCCGTCGCACCACCGCGGACGAGCGCGAGTAGGACCACGGACCGCGGGCAGTTCCCGCGGACGGCATGAGAGCGAACGCCGGCGGGGTCCTGGCATCAGGGCCCCGTCCGGCCGATCCCTCCAAGTGCAGCACGAGTAACGAGAGTTCCTATGACAGCTGACAGCACTCCGGCGCTCGTGAAACAGGCGGATGCGGACACGGACGGCCCGGCTCCCGCCGCGCCCCCGGCCGCCCGCGGCCCACGGGCGCGCAACACCAAGGCCTATCTCACGTACGTGGCCGGCAAGATCTTCGGCGCGGCCGTCTCCCTGTTCGCCGTACTGGTCACCAGCTTCTTCCTCTTCCGGCTGATTCCCAGCGACCCGGTGAAGCAGATGACCGGCGGGCGGCCCGTATCCGCCGAGCAGCTCGAAT
Organism: Streptomyces sp. NBC_00385; assembly: GCF_035917155.1. NCBI lineage: Bacteria > Bacillati > Actinomycetota > Actinomycetes > Kitasatosporales > Streptomycetaceae > Streptomyces > Streptomyces sp. NBC_00385. The sequence continues at coordinate 1,891,668 of NZ_CP107951.1, forward strand.
CGCTGCGTCGCCAACTCGGTCTCGACCAGCCGATGTGGCAGCAGTTCACCAGCTACGTGGGCGACGCGCTCACCGGTGACTTCGGCACCTCGTTCCAGTACCACGCCCCGGTCATCGACAAGATCACCGAGGCGCTCCCGGCGACGCTGCTGCTCACCGGCACGGCGTACGTCCTCTACAGCGCGCTGGGCATCTGGCTCGGCACCCGTACCGCCTGGCGCAACGGATCGAAGAGCGACCGCTTCAACACCGCGCTCGCGCTCACGCTCTACTCCGTGCCCTCGTTCTGGCTCGGCCTGCTCCTGATCATCGTCTTCTCGGTGGGCATCGGCCCGATTCCGGGTATGTTCCCGACCGGCGGGCTGGAGTCGGGCAACGAGTCGGGCTTCGCGTACGTGCTCGACGTCGCGCACCACATGGTGCTCCCCGTGATCACCCTGGTCGCGGTCGGCTACGCGCAGACGCTCCTGGTGATGCGCTCCTCGCTCCTCGACGAGATGGGCAGCGACTATCTGACGACGGCGCGCGCGAAAGGCCTGCGCGACGACACCGTCCGCCGCCGGCACGCCGTCCCCAACGCGATGCTCCCGACCTTCACACTGATGTTCGTCAACCTGGGCCATGTGGTCGCGGGACAGATCCTGGTAGAGACCGTGTTCTCCTGGCCGGGTCTGGGCGGGCTCTTCTACCAGGGGCTGAGCGTCCCCGACCTTCCGCTGGTCCAGGCGCTGTTCTTCCTCTTCGCCACCGCGGTGATCCTGGCGAACACCCTGGCCGATCTGCTGTATCCGCTGCTCGATCCCCGGGTGGGCCGATGACGACCGAATCCATGCCCGCGTCCACACCGGGAGCCGAGGCCCCCGCACCCGAGGAATCCGGGCCCGAGGCGACCAAGAGCGCGGGCGCGCTGGCCCGCGCCCGCAAGCGGCGGTCCGTGGCCCGGTTCTGGCAGGCGTACCGCAGCCACCCCGGTGGCCTGTGGGGCCTTGCCGGGCTCGTCCTGATCGCGCTGATCGCCGTATGCGCACCCGTGCTGACCGGCGCGAACGCGCAGAGCGTCACCGAGGCACCGGGCGGTGCGCTGGAGTCGCCGAGTGCCGAGTTCCCGCTCGGGACCGACCAGTTCGGCCGCAGTGTCCTCGCCCTGGTGGTGTGGGGGGCTCGTGTCTCGCTGACCGTGGGGCTGCTCGCGGCCTTCCTCTGCGTGGCGATCGGCACGGTCGTCGGGATCGTCGCGGGGCACTTCCGCGGCTGGTACTCGACGGTCCTCATGCGGGTCACCGACTGGTTCCTGGTGATGCCGACCCTGGTCCTGGCCATCGCGCTCGCCACCGTGATGGACCGCTCCCTGTGGACGGTCATCATCGCGATCGGCGTCACGACCTGGCCGACGACCGCCCGGCTGGTGCGGGCGCAGACCCTCGCCGTGGAGTCCCGCCCCTACATCGAGCGCGCCCGCGCGCTGGGCGGCGGGCACGGACACATCATGCTGCGGCACGTCCTGCCGAACGTGATGCCACTGGTGCTCGCGCAGACCACGCTGGTCATCTCCAGCGCGATCCTGACGGAGGCCACGCTGGCCTTCCTCGGCCTCGGTGACCCGACCATCACCTCCTGGGGCGGCATGCTCCAGGACGCGCGCGAAGCCGGTGCGGTGAGCGCGGGCGACTGGTGGTACCTGGCACCGCCCGGCATCGCCATCGCCCTGGTGGCCCTGGCGTTCACGCTGTGCGGGCGCGCCATCGAGACCGTCCTCAATCCCAAGCTGGGGGTGGCCCGTTGAGCACGACGAGCATCCGTAAGACGCCTCTTCTCGAGGTACGCGATCTGACGGTGACGTACGCCGGCGGGGCCCGGGCGGTCCGCGGGGTGAACCTGGAGGTCGACGCGGGCAAGAAGCTCGGCATCGCCGGTGAGTCGGGGTGCGGGAAGTCCACGCTGGCGCTCGCGCTGCTGCGGCTGCTGCCCGCGGGCACGAAGGTCACCGGCGAGATCCTGCTGAACGGCGAGGACGTCCTCGCCATGAAGTGGGGTCAGGTCAGGGCCGTGCGCTGGGCGGGCGCCTCCATCGTCTTCCAGGGCGCGATGCACTCGCTGAACGCGGTGCACCGCATCGGGGACCAGATCGCCGAGCCGATCGTCCTGCACAGGAAGACGACGCAGGCCGCGGCACGCAAGCGTGCCGGTGAGCTGCTGGAGCAGGTGGGTCTGCCCGCCGCGCGGGCGGACGCCTATCCGCACGAGCTCTCCGGCGGGCAGCGGCAGCGCGTGATGATCGCGATGGCACTCGCCTGCGATCCGGGCCTGATCATCGCCGACGAGCCGACGACGGCCCTCGACGTGATGATCCAGGCCCAGATCCTGCGGCTGATCGAACAGTTGGTCTCCGAGCAGGACCTCGGACTGATCATGATCAGTCATGACCTCGCGGTGCTCTCGGACACCTGCGACCGGCTCGCGGTGATGTACGCGGGACGGGTCGTGGAACAGGGCCCGGCGTCCGAGGTCTACGAGCGGGCGCACCACCCGTACAGCAAGGCCCTGTCGGGTGCCTTCCCGCGGATCGGGGACCCGGCCTCGCGGTTCGCGCCCCGTGGGCTGCCGGGCGACCCGCCCGACCCGTCGGCGCTGCCGGCCGGCTGCACGTTCCATCCCCGCTGCACGGTGGCGCTGGACTCCTGCACCACGCAGGACCCGCAGCTGCGGGTGGCGGGGCCCGGACGGGAGGCCGCCTGCGTGCTGGTCGGGCCGGACGGGGCCGTGGCCCCGCAGGGTGCCGAGGAAGCAAGGAGCACATCATGACCACCACCACGGACCTGCTCAGTGCGCGGGATCTGCGGGTCTCGTTCCCCGGCAGGCACGGCGCCGACCCGGCCCGTGCCGTGGACGGGGTCGACCTGGACATCAGGCCTGGCGAGATCGTCGCACTGGTCGGCGAGTCGGGATGCGGCAAGACGACGCTGGCCCGGTCGCTGCTCGGCCTGGTCCCGCCGACGGGCGGGCAGGTCACCTTCGACGGGAAGCCGCTCGACTACGGAAGCCGGGCGTTGAAGGCGTACCGCAAGCGGGTCCAGCTGGTGCTGCAGGACCCCAGCGGTTCGCTGAACCCGCGGCACACGGTGTACGACGCGGTGGCCGAGGGCCTGCGGATCCACCGGTACGGCGGCGACGAGCGGGAGGCCGTGACGAACGCACTCTCCCGGGCGGGGCTGCGGCCTCCGGAGCGGTTCTTCCTCCGCTACCCGCACGAGCTGTCGGGCGGTCAGCGCCAGCGGGTCGTGATCGCGGGCGCACTGGTGCTGGAGCCCGAACTCATCGTGGCGGACGAGCCGGTGGCCTCGCTGGACGCGTCGGTGCGCGGCGAGATCCTGGCGCTGCTGCTGCGCCTGCGGGACGAACTGGGCCTGTCCGCGCTGGTGGTCACGCACGACCTCGGTCTCGCGTGGAACATCGCGGACCGGGTGGCGGTGATGTATCTCGGCCGGATCGTGGAAACGGGCGACGTGGAGCAGATCCTCACGTCTCCGCAGCATCCGTACACCCAGGCGCTGCTGTCGGTGCTGCCGGAGGCCGAGGGCGACCCGGTGGTGCTGACCGGTGAGCCGCCGGACCCGTCCAAGGTGCCGTCGGGCTGCCGCTTCCATCTGCGCTGCCAGGTCCTGGCCTCGGGCGAGGCGGAGCGGGCGGGGGTCGCGGACGCCTGCCGCACGAAGGACCTGCCGGTGCTCGCGGGCGGCGGCGAGACGCAGGTGGCGTGCCACTGGGCGAGCGCGGCGGCGGTGGCGCGGACTTAGGGAGTGCGGGCGGGCCTCCGGTTCGGGGCCCGCCCGCTACCGTCGGCCGTGGTGGTGGATCGCGCCGGAGAGTTCACCGAGCGGGCGCCCCGTGCCGCCCCAGCGGTGCTGGATGATCTCCGCGGCGATCGAGACGGCCGTCTCCTCCGGTGTGCGGGCCCCGAGATCCAGCCCGACGGGCGAGGCCAGCCGGGCGAGGTCCGCGTCGCCCACGCCCTCGTCCCGGAGCCGTGCCAGCCGGTCGCGATGGGTGCGCCGGCTGCCCATCACCCCGATGTAGGCCGCCGGCGTGCGCAGCGCGGCGACCAGCAGGGGCACATCGAATTTCGGGTCGTGCGTGAGCACGCACAGGACGGTGCGCTCGTCGACGTCCGTGTCCGACAGATAGGTGTGCGGCCAGGCGCGGACCACCTCGTCGGCGGTCGGGAAGCGCTCGCGGGTCGCGAAGGCCGGGCGGGCGTCGCACACGGTGACCCGGTAGCCGAGGAAGGACCCGATACGGGCGGTGGCCGCCGCGTGGTCGATGGCGCCGAAGACGATCATGCGGGGCGGTGGGGCGTACGTCTGGATGAAGACGGACACGTCCTGCATCCGGCGCTCGCCGTGGATCCCGTACCACTGCCGCCCGGTCGCGCCCTGGGCGAGGAGACCCCGGGCGTCGTCGGTGACGGCCGCGTCGAGGCCCTCGTCCCCCAACGACCCTTCGGCCCGGTCCGCCCGGACCACCCGCCGCGCGCTCGCACGGGCGCCGTCCGGAAGGACCGTGGCCACGGCGACGGGTTCGCCCCGTGCGACGGTCTCCCCCACCTCCCGGAGCCAGGAGCGGTCGGCCGCCGCCGTGTAGGGGGCGACCAGGACATCGATGGTTCCGCCGCAGGTCAGGCCCACGCCGAAGGCCTCGTCGTCGGTGATCCCGTACGACTGGAGCTGTGGGGCACCCGTGACGAGCACCTCGCCCGCCACCTCGTACACCGCTCCCTCGACGCAGCCCCCGGAGACACTGCCCGCCACCGCGCCGTCGGCGGTCACGGCCATCATGGCGCCGGGCGCCCGTGGAGCGCTGCCGCGGACGGAGACGACGGTCGCCAGCGCGAACGGCGTTCCGGCCTCGTCCCAGGCGCGCAGTTCCGACAGCAGCTCACGCACGGTACGAACCTCCTCCGGGCCGGTACACCGGCCTCCGGCACGTCCTCCTGGGGTAAAGCCTGAGCACTCAGACAGTGAGTGCTATGGATTATGCATCGGATCCCGCCGCACGGACGCCATCAGCGCGGCCCGGTCGGGCGGTGTCCGTTCCGCCGTCTCCAGAGAGCGTTCGAGCTTGCCGAGCAGCTCGCCCAGTCGGCGCCGTTCGGCGTCGGAGAGTTCGGCGAGCATCCGTTCCTCGTTGGCGAAGTGTGCGACGGCGACCATGTCGACGACCTCGGCACCCCGCTCGGTGAGGCACGCGTACACGACCCTGCGGTCCTTCGCGTCACGCTCCCTGGTCACCAGACCGGCCTTCTCCAGCCGGTCGAGCCGCAGCGTGATGCCACCCGTGGTGACCAGCGCGATGTCCGCGAGCTGTCCGGCGGTCTGCCGGTACGGTGGCCCTGACCTGCGCAGAGCCGCCAGCACATCGAAGGAGGCCATGTTCAGGTCGAAGCATTCGAAGAGCTCGGACAGCAGCCCCTGGTACCGCAGAAAGCTGCGATGGAGCCGGCCGAGCACCTCCATGGGTGAGGCGTCCAGGGCGGGGAGTTCACGCTTCCACTGCTCAAGGACGAGGTCGACCGCGTCGGGGCGGCCCGGTGCTCTACGAGTCATGTGCGATGGGAGGACGGTGCGGTGCCGCGCCCCCCGCGCCTCCTTCCGGACACACCACGCCCGGCGCAGCGGTGAGGTGTTCACGATACAACCGGCGCCCGTCTCCGGACTCCGGCCCCGGAAACCCCGCATAACATTTAAGCACTTAGTTATTGACCACTAAGACACTTCTTCCTAGGGTCACCGCAACTCCTGTTCGCGGAAGGATCCCCATGTCAATCGTGGCCAACGGCCCCGCCGTGAGCTCCGTCTCGGCCAGACTCGAACGCCTGCCGAGCTCTCGCTGGCACATCAAGGTCCGCACACTGATCGGAACCGTCACCTTCTTCGAGGCGTTCGACCAGCTGCTGACCGCCTCCGCGCTGCCCGTCCTGACCGAACAGTGGAAGCTGAGCACCGGCCAGGGCACGATGATCGTCACCAGCGGTTCCGTCGGCATGCTGCTCGGGGCCCTCGTCGCCGGCTGGCTGGGCGACCGGATCGGCCGGGTGAACACCGTCGCGCTGGGTGTCGCCGTGACCGCGCTGGCCAGCCTCGCCGTCGCGTTCTCCCCCGGCTTCGCGCTCTTCACGCTCTTCCGGTTCGTTCAGGGCCTCGGCATCGGCGGTGTCGTGCCGGTCGCCGCCACGTACATCAACGAGATCGCCCGGGCGGATCACCGGGGCCGGTTCGTGCTGCTCTACGAACTCATCTTCCCGGCCGGCCTCGCCACGGCCACGCTCGTCGCAAGCTGGGTGGTGCCCAGCTTCGGCTGGCGGGTGATGTTCGTGATCGGCGCCCTGCCCGTCCTCCTCGTCGTCGTCCTGCGCCGCCAGGTTCCGGAGTCGCCCCGCTGGCTGCTCTCCCGGGGCCGGGTCACGGAGGCCGAACAGGTCATCACGCGGATCGAGAAGGACGTGGCGAAGTCGACCGGCGCCCCGCTCCCCGAACCGGGCCCGGCGACGGCCGTCGAGACCTCCCGGGGCGGGCTGCGGGATCTCTTCACGGGCCGCTACCTGCGGCGCACGGCCGTGGTGTCCGCGCTGTGGTTCGTCGCGTACTACGTCAACCACGGCATCGCCACCTGGCTGCCTTCGCTCTACACCAAGGAGTTCGGCCTCGATCTGCGCACCGCGCTCAACTACGCGCTGCTGAGCAATGTGACCGGCCTGATCGGCTGTCTGCTGGTCGCGCTCGTCATCGACCGGGTGGGACGCCGGGTGTCCCTGACCGTCGGCCTCGGCGGGGCGGCCGTCGCCCTGTTCTCGCTGGCCGTCTCCGGTGCCTCGTCCGGTGGCCAGGTCGCGATGTGGGCCTCGGTCACCACGCTCTTCGTCTTCGCCACCAACGTGAGTCTCTACCTCTACACGCCCGAGCTCTACCCGACCCGCAGCCGGGCACGCGGAGCGTCGTTCGGCGGGGTGTGGAACCGGCTCGGCGTCATCCTGGGACCGATCGTGGTCGGCGCGATCATCAGCTCCGGCGCCGGTCTCACCATGGTCTTCACCCAGCTGGGCTGTGTGGCGGCGGTCGGCGCGGCGATCGCGCTGTTCGCCGTGGAGACCAAGGGAAAGACGCTGGAGGAACTCAACAGCTGACTCCTGCCGATACGGCTCCGGCCGGGACCGCGTGCCGGCGGTCCCGGCCGGAGCCGTAGGGGCGGGAGAGGCTCTCAGCCCCGGTCGTAGGCGGAGATCAGCTCGCTGCACCGCTTCACATCGGCGGCCATCGCCACGAGCAGGTCGTCGATCGAGTCGAACTTCAGCATGCCGCGTACATACGCGAGGAAGTCCACGGCGACGTGCAGGCCGTACAGGTCGAGGCCCACGCGGTCGATCGCGTACGCCTCCACCGTGCGCTCGGTGCCGTCGAACTGCGGGTTGGTGCCGACCGAGATCGCGGCGGGCATCGCCTCGCCGTCCACCTCCAGCCAGCCCGCGTACACGCCGTCGGCCGGGATCGCGGTGTGCGGCAGGGTCTCCACGTTCGCGGTGGGGAAGCCGAGTTCACGTCCCCGCTGCGCACCGCGGACGACGATGCCCTCGACGCGGTGCGGCCTGCCGAGGATCTCCGCGGCGCCGGCCACGTCCCCCTCGGCGACCAGGCGCCGGGTCAGGGTCGAGGAGAACGGCTCGCCGCCGCCGGCCTCACCGCGCACCCGCAGGTCGATGACCTCGACGCGGTAGTCGTAGGTGTCACCGAGCTCGGTGAGCAACTGCACGTTTCCGGCGGCCTTGTGACCGAACCGGAAGTTGGGGCCCTCGATGACCAGCTGGGCGTGCAGCTTGTCGACGAGCACCTTCACGATGAAGTCGGCCGGAGCGAGCTTCGAGAACTCGGTGGTGAACGGAAGGATCAGCACCGCGTCCACGCCGAGATCGGCCATCAGTTCCGCACGGCGGTGGTGCGGAGCGAGCAGCGGCGGATGGCTGCCGGGGCGGACGACCTCGCTGGGATGCGGGTCGAACGTCACCACGACCGACGGCACCCCCAGCTCGCGGGCCCGCTCGACGGCCCGGCCGATGATCAGCTGGTGTCCGCGGTGCACCCCGTCATAGGAGCCGATGGTGACGACGCTGCGTCCCCAGTCCTGGGGGATGTCCTCCAAGCCACGCCAGCGCTGCACTCTGACCGCTCCTCGCCCGAACCTGTGTACGTGGGTTTGTCTCTTACGCAGGTCTAAGACTGCCATGCTCACGCCCTGCGGCCTGCATCGGCATGGTCATCGGGGATCCCGGGACGCCCTCGAACCCCTCCACCGTGCGCCGCGCGCTCGGGCCGATGACCGCCGCCCACTCCTGCGGGGCGTCGGCCAGCCACTCGACGACCAGGGCGCCGAACCCGGGTACGTCCCGGGCGAGTGCGACCAGCAGCCGGTCGAACAGGCCGGCCCCCTCCGGGGTACGGAGCAGCAGCATCCCGGTGCGGTGGACGAGCGCCCGGGTGCGGACCGGTGGCCGCCCCCCGCAGCCGGTCGCGGCGGCCCGCAGCAGGGCCTGCAGCACGATCGGGTCCCGGTGGCCGCCGCCCTGCTCGAAGTCCAGCAGCACCTCCAGCAGGCTGTCCCGCGACGGCTGGGACGCGGGGCTGCCGGGTGAGGCGAGGACCCCGGCGAGCGCACCCCGGACCGGCGGGGCCGCCGGACGGTCCCGGAGCAGTCCGGTCAGCAGGGGAAGCAGCAGCGCCCGGGCGGCGGGCCCCTGCTCCAGCCTGCGGTCGAGGTACGCGGCGGTGTGCGAGGTGTCCGCGGGGTGGCTGTCGACATAGGCGCGGACGAGCCCCGCGGTGTGCAGCGCCAGCGCGGGGGCATCGATCCCGGCGAGCGCGCGGAGCGCCTCGCCCGCCCCGTCCCCGGGCCGTACGAGCCGCTCCCGGTACGCGGCGAGCACCGGCTCCGGATGGGTGGGCAGCGCGACGGCGAGCGCGGCGGCGGACACCTTCGGCCCGTCCGCGACGAAGGCCCGGAGGGCTTGCGGCAGATAGCGGTCCCGGGTCTGCGGATCGGCCACGAGCAGGGCGAGCACGGAGCCGTGCAGATCGGTGTCGGCAGGGCGGGCCAGCAGGGCGAGCGCGGATCGGCGCAGCAGGGCGCGGTCCCTGTCCTGTGTCAGCTGCGGGGCGACGAGCGCTCCGTACGAAGCCGCGGCGATCCGGCGGGCCCGGCGGTCGTCGTCGCGCGACCACCGTTCGACGGCCCGGCAGAGCGCCGCCGGTTCGTCCTCGGCCAGCGCGGCGAGCAGTTCGTCGGCGCGGGGGTGACCGCAGGAGACGAGCGCGTCGGCAAGGTCGTCCACGGCGAGGTCCCGGCGGGCGTGGAGGAGTGCCTGCGCGGCCGCAGCGACGGTGGGCCGCGGGACGACGCCGGCATCGGCCGCGAGCGGGCGCTCGTCGGTGAACCAGGCGCACAGGAGCGGCTGGAGCGTCCGCGGATGGGCGGCGAGCCGGCGGGCCACGGCGTCCAGGAATCGTTCGCCGTCGCCGTCCGTTTCGGTGCGCGGCGGCCCGTCGGCGGGGACGAGCCGGCGGAACAGATCCATCCGGTCCGCCTCGGGCAGCCGCAGCCGCCGCCAGAACCACGGCCCGAACTCGGCGTACGCACCCCGCGCACCGGAGCCGCCCGCATCGGTGGAGCTGCGGACGATCCGCCCGGCGAGCAGCCGGAGCACCCCGAGGTGCGGCCGGGCGTCGGGGACCCGCAGCAGCGTCTCGGCCAGCAGATGCCCGGCCCACCAGCGAGCGTCGGGGAAGGGCGCGCCCGTGTCGACCACCACGGCCTGGGCGGTCTCCCCCGCCGACAGCCGGTCGAGCGCCTCGATCAGGTCGGCCAGCCGGTGCGCCAGCGCGGCCGGGCCCTGGCGGCGGCCCAGGAGGAGGAGCGCCTGGATCACCGGGCCGATCCGGTGGCGCGGCACGGGCAGTGTGTGCGGCTGCCCCGGCGCGGGCCCCTGAGGTTCGGCCTGCACGCCCGGCCGGCGCGGATGCGGCACCCGCTCCGTGCCCTCCCCCGCAGCCGCGTCCGCATGCCACCGGTGCACCAGGGCGCGCAGCGCCGCGTCCAGGTCCAGATGTGCGCCCTGGACCCAGTCGCCCAGCTCCTCGTGGGCGAACCGGTAGCCCGCTCCCGCCGGGACCAGCAGGCCCTCCGCCAGCACCGCCGACGCCCAGCCCGTGCGCCACGGGAAGACCTCCTCGAACGCGGCCCGGTCCAGCTCCCCCTGCCCCGGCCCCAGGCAGCGCCGGGCCGCCTCGTGGACCTGGCCCGCCACCCGCGCCGCCAGCCGCCGCACCGCCGTGCCGTGCGGTGCGGGACGCCATTGGGCGGCGATCCGGACCGCGATGCGCAGGCACATGAGGTCCAGGTGGGCGCCGAAGACCTCTTCGGTGTCGGGGCGTCCGGGGGCGCCCGCCGGGAGGGCCCCGCGCACCTCGGCGAGCAGCCGCAGCGTGAGCGGATGCCGGTCGTGGCCCACGGCGAGCGCGTCGGGCGGAAGGCCGTACCGCTCTCCGGCCCGTTCGGCCTGACCCACGGTCAGGTCGCCGATGCGGACCGCCGGGGGCAGCCGCCTGGCCGGGCGGGCCGGGCGGTGCAGCGCCTCCGGCGGCCAGAGCGCGCCCGCGGTCTCCCAGTGCTCGGGCCGGCAGGCGACGACCAGGCGCGCCCCGTGCGCGCGCAGCCAGTCGGCCGAGCCCGCCGTCCACCGGGCCAGCCGGTGCGCCAGGACGGGCGGCATCTCCTCGGGGCCGTCCAGCAGGACGAGCAGCGGGCTGCCGGCGTCCGCGGCCAGCCCGGCGACCCGCTCGGCGGTGGCGGCCGCCATGTCTCCCGTGGCTCCGGCGGCGGCGACGATGCGCCCGGCCTGCCGGAGTGTGCGGGCGATCGCGTCGGCCACGGAGGTGTCGTCGGCCAGCAGGTCGGCGCCGCGCAGCCACAGGGTGGGCGCGGGCACCGATCCCCGGGTCCGTCGGGCGGCGAGCGCGGCGAGTTCCGTGGTGCGGCCGGTGCCCGGCGCCCCGACCAGGCCGAGGACCACCGCGGGTTCGTCCCCGTCGCGGCCCACCGCCGCGAAGTCGTTGAACTCCGCGAGGGCGTCGGGCCGTTCCACCGGGTCGGGCCAGGCGCTCGGGCCGCCCGCGGAGCCGACCGACATGGCGGTGAGCTGGAGCGCCCCGGCCACGTTCAGATCGGTTCCGTATCCGGGTACCTCCGTCGCGTTGCGCCGCAGCAGCGCGCCCAGCGGGCCGTCGCGGTCCGGGCCGGCCAGCGGCACCGCGCAGCCGGCGGCGGCGTGCCCGGTGCGCAGGGCGGTGCCCAGGACCGCGATGACAGCGCCGCTGTCCGGGTCGAAGACGGGCCCGCCGACGGCCGCGCCGCGGAGCCGGAGCGCATCGCTGCCGTCCGTACCGAGGGCCAGTTCCAGGGCCCGGCCGATCGTGTGGGTGCGGCCGCCCGCGGTGTACGTCGCCTCGGTCACGCCGAGGACGCGTGCCTCGCGGACACCGTGCGCGGCGATCGTCACATAGGCGCCGGCGCCGATCCGTTCCCGCGGGGCGATCGGCAGCGGCGGCACGCCGAGCGCGTCCGGTCCGCCGGTGGGCAGGAGCGCGAGGTCCAGTTCCGGCAGTGCGGTGACGTCGTGGGCCTCGACACGGCAGTTGCGGCCGTCCGCGCCGTGCAGCAGGAGGTACGGGAGACCGTCGACCGCCTCGTGACTGGTCACCACCGTTCCCCGGCCGTCCGCGACGAAGCCCGTCCCCCGCGGCCGGCCCGCCGGATCGCACAGTCGTACCAGCGTCGCCCGGTCCCCGCATCCCATGATCCGACCGTAGGGCGACGGTGATCGGCACGAAGAGCAATCAGGGTAAAAGCGCCCCGTTTGCACCCCCGATTCACTCCGAGCGCCTGCCCGTTGGGGTGAATCAGGGGCGTTCGCCGGACAGACTCCGGTGGGGGGCGTGGGGCGGGCAAAGGGGCCCTGCCCGCTCCACGGCGGGGCCACACGACGGGGCCACGACGGGCCCCGGCCGTCAGGCGAAGACGGCGAGGCTCTTGGCCTTGCCCTGCTGTTCCTCGACGAGGACCAGGAACGTCCCGTCGGGTCCGAAGACCGCGACCGGACCCGGCGGATACGCGGGCATGTCGAGCCGCACCCCGTTGAGCAGCAGCTTGGCCCGCCTCTCGTCGACGTCCCAGCGGGGGAACGCCGAGTCGGCGGCCTCGGCCACCGGCATCACGACGAGCTCCTCCTGGTGCTGGTCGAGCGTCCGCGCGGCGTCGAGACCGTACGGACCGACGCGGGTACGCCGCAGGGCGGTCAGATGCCCGCCCACGCCGAGCCCGGCCCCGAGGTCGCGGGCGATGGCCCGGATGTACGTACCCGACGAGCAGACGACCGAGACGACCAGGTCGACCACCGGGGTGCCGTCCTCGGCAACGGCCTCACGGACGTCGTAGACGTGGAAGGACGAGATGGTCACCGGACGGGCCGGGATCTCGAACTCCTCGCCGCCCCGCACCCGTGCGTAGGACCGCTTGCCGTCGATCTTGATGGCGCTGACCTTGGACGGCACCTGCATGATGGCGCCGGTCAGGGCGGCGACGCCCGCGTCGATGCCCTCGCGCGTCACACCGGAGGCGTCGGTGGACGAGGTGATCTCGCCCTCCGCGTCGTCCGTGACGGTGTCCTGGCCGAGCCGGATCGTACCGAGGTACTCCTTCTCGGTCAGCGCGAGATGGCCGAGGAGCTTGGTGGCCTTCTCGACGCCGAGCACGAGTACGCCGGTCGCCATCGGGTCCAGCGTGCCGGCGTGGCCGACCCGGCGGGTCCGGGCGATGCCGCGCATCTTGGCGACGACGTCGTGCGAAGTGAAGCCGGACGGCTTGTCGACAATGACAAGGCCGTCCGGCGTTTTGTTCTGCGTCATGCGGAAGGTGAGTCCTCGTCCTCGTCCTCCGGCTTGCGGTACGGGTCCGCGTCGCCCGCGTACGTGGCGCCCGAGGACGCCTCGCGCACCTTGGCGTCGGAGGCCCGTGCGCGGTCGAGGAGGTCCTCGATCGCCTTGGCGTTCTCCGGCAGCGCGTCCGCCACGAAGGAGAGCGTGGGGGTGAACTTCGTCCCCGCCGCCGAGCCGACCGCGGAGCGCAGGATGCCCTTCGCGCTCTCCAGCCCGGCCGCCGCGCTCGCCCGGTCCTCGTCGTCGCCGTAGACCGTGTAGAAGACCGTGGCCTCCCGCAGGTCGCCGGTGACGCGGGTGTCCGTGATGGTCACGTGCGTACCCAGGCGCGGGTCCTTGATTCCACGCTGCAGTTTCTCGGCGACCACCTCCTGGATGAGGTCCGCCAGCTTCTTAGCCCGCGCGTTGTCGGCCACTGGTCCGTCTCCTTCTCGCCTTGCTCAATCGTCTTCGTCGCTGTGCAGCCGCCGCCGTACGGACAGCAGCTCCACCTCCGGCCGGCCGGCGACCAAACGCTCGCACCGGTCGAGTACGTCTGTGAGGTGTCCGGTTTCCCCGGAGACCACGGCGAGGCCGATCTCGGCCCTGCGATGGAGGTCCTGCCCGCCCGTCTCCGCCACGCTCACCGCGTACTTGCGCTGGAGCTCGGCAACGATCGGACGGACTATGGAGCGCTTCTCCTTCAGCGACCGTACGTCGCCGAGCAGCAGATCGAAGGACAGTGTCCCCACATACATGTGTGTCCGGATGTCCCGCCGGTTCGGGTTCGCGCCCCGCCGTTGACTGGCAGGGACACAAGAACCGTACACGGAACGGCCGGGGCCGATCGACGGATATACGTCCCGTCGACCGGCCCCGACTGTTGAGGTACGGGTCAGCCTCGCGGCTTCTCGCGCATCTCGTACGTCGCGATGACGTCGTCGATCTTGATGTCGTTGAAGTTTCCGAGGTTGATACCGCCCTCGAAGCCTTCGCGGATCTCGGTGACGTCGTCCTTGAAGCGGCGCAGACCGGAGATGTTGAGGCTCTCCGCGATGACCTTGCCATCGCGCAGCAGGCGCGCCTTGGTGTTGCGCTTGACCTCGCCGGACCGGACCAGCACACCGGCGATGTTGCCCAGCTTGGACGAGCGGAAGATCTCGCGGATCTCCGCCGTACCGAGCTCGACCTCTTCGTACTCCGGCTTGAGCATGCCCTTGAGGGCCGCTTCGATCTCTTCGATCGCCTGGTAGATGACCGAGTAGTACCGGACGTCCACCCCTTCGCGGTCGGCCATCTGCGCGGCACGCCCTGCGGCGCGCACGTTGAAGCCGATCACGATGGCGTCGGAGCCGGTCGCCAGGTCGATGTCCGACTCGGTGACCGCACCCACACCGCGGTGCAGGACCCGGATGTCGACCTCTTCACCGACGTCGAGCTGGAGCAGCGAGGACTCGAGAGCCTCCACCGAACCGGACGCGTCGCCCTTGATGATGAGGTTGAGCTCCTGGACCAGACCGGCCTTGAGCGCCTCGTCCAGGTTCTCCAGGGAGAACCGGACACCCTTGCGGGCGAAGTTGGCGTTGCGCTCACGAGCGGCACGCTTCTCGGCGATCTGACGGGCCGTACGGTCCTCGTCGACGACGAGGAAGTTGTCGCCGGCACCCGGGACGTTGGTGAGACCCAGCACGAGGACGGGGGTCGAGGGACCCGCTTCCTCGACGTTCTCGCCCTTGTCGTCGAGCATCGCGCGGACTCGGCCGTACGCGTCGCCGACCACCATCGTGTCGCCGACCCGCAGGGTGCCTCGCTGGACCAGGACGGTCGCAACGGCACCGCGGCCGCGGTCGAGGTGGGACTCGATCGCAATACCCTGAGCGTCCTGCTCCGGGTTGGCCCGCAGGTCGAGCGAGGCGTCGGCGGTGAGGACGACGGCCTCCAGAAGAGCCTCGATGTTGAGGCCCTGCTTGGCGGAGATGTCGACGAACATCGTGTCGCCGCCGTACTCCTCGGCCACCAGACCGAACTCGGTGAGCTGACCGCGCACCTTCGTCGGGTCCGCACCCTCGACGTCGATCTTGTTGACCGCGACCACGATCGGCACGTCGGCCGCCTTGGCGTGGTTCAGCGCCTCGATCGTCTGGGGCATCACACCGTCGTTCGCCGCCACCACGAGGATCGCGATGTCGGTGGACTTCGCACCACGTGCACGCATGGCGGTGAACGCCTCGTGACCCGGGGTGTCGATGAAGGTGATACGGCGGTCCTCGCCGTTGACCTCGGCGCCGACCTGGTACGCACCGATGTGCTGCGTGATGCCGCCGGCCTCGCCCGCGATGACGTTCGTCTTGCGGATCGCGTCCAGCAGTCGGGTCTTACCGTGGTCGACGTGACCCATGACGGTCACGACCGGCGGACGGGAGACCAGGGCCTCTTCGCCGCCCTCGTCCTCGCCGAACTCGATGTCGAAGGACTCGAGCAGCTCGCGGTCCTCCTCCTCGGGGCTGACGATCTCGAGGACGAAGTTCATCTCGTCCGCGAGGAGCTTCAGCGTCTCGTCGGAGACGGACTGCGTGGCAGTGACCATCTCGCCGAGGTTCATCATCACGCCGACGAGCGACGCCGGGTTGGCGTTGATCTTCTCGGCGAAATCGGTGAGGGAGGCACCGCGCGACAGCCGGACGGCCTGTCCGTTGCCGCGAGGCAGCATGACGCCGCCCACCGACGGGGCCTGCATGGCCTCGTACTCCTGGCGCCTCTGCCGCTTCGACTTGCGACCACGACGCGCGGGACCGCCGGGGCGGCCGAAGGCGCCCTGTGTGCCACCACGGCCACCGGGGCCGCCGGGACGTCCACCGAAGCCGGGACGACCGCCGAAGCCGCCGCCACCACCGGGACGGCCTGCGCCGCCACCGCCACCGCCGCCACCGGGACGACCGGCGAAACCGCCGCCACCGCCACCGGGACCGGCCGGACGGCCTGCGAAGCCGCCGCCGCCACCGGGACGGCCTGCGCCGCCACCGCCGCCGGGACGACCGCCGCCGCCACCGGGACCACGGCCACCGCCGGGGCCACCACCGGGACGCGGGCCGGCAGCGGGACGCTGCGGCATCATGCCCGGGTTGGGACGGTTACCGCCGGCGCCGGGGGCGCCGCCGGGACGAGGAGCCTGCGGGCGCGGCATGCCGCCCGGGCTCGGACGTGCTCCACCCTGGCCCTGCGGGCGCGGGGCGCCGCCGGGGCCGCCCTGCGGACGCGGGGCGCCGGGGCGCTCCGAGCCGCCACCGGGGCGCGGGGCGCCGCCGGGACGGGGCGACTGCGGACGGGCCATGCCCGTCGAGCCACCGGAGGTGAAGGGGTTGTTGCCCGGACGGGGACCCGCCGGACGGGCGCCGCCGGGGCGCGGGGCGCCCTGGCCTGCGGGGCGTGCGGGGCGCTCGGCGCCACGCTCTCCACCGCGGCCGCCGTCACGCTGGCCACCGTCGCGGCCGCCGTCGCGCTGACCGCCGGCCGGAGCCGGACGGGAAGCGGCGGGACGGGGACCCGGGGTGGCACCCGCGGGACGCGGGGCCTGCTGCTGCGGTGCTGCCGGCTGGGCCGGAGCCGGAGCCGAGAACTCGGCTGCGGGCACCGGGGTGACCGGGGCGGCCTTCGGCGCGGGCTTGGGACCCGGACGCGGGCCCGCCGACGGCGCGGAAGGCGCAGCGGGGGTGGTGCTCGCCGGGGCTTCGGCAGCGGCCGGCTTGGGAGCCGGTGCGCCGGGCTTCGGGGCACCGGG
This sequence comes from Streptomyces sp. NBC_00385, assembly GCF_035917155.1. Classification (NCBI taxonomy): domain Bacteria; kingdom Bacillati; phylum Actinomycetota; class Actinomycetes; order Kitasatosporales; family Streptomycetaceae; genus Streptomyces; species Streptomyces sp. NBC_00385. The sequence goes on from NZ_CP107951.1 coordinate 1,908,456, forward strand.
ACGTGCCGCAGCGGCCGGGGAGGGCGCTGCGGGCTTCACAGGGGCGGCCTTACGGGGCGCGCCAGGCTTTGCAGCGGACTTGCCGGCGTTGCCACCGGGCCCCTGCAGTGCGTCAGTCAACTTGCGTACAACCGGCGCCTCGATCGTCGAGGACGCCGAACGTACGAATTCACCGAGTTCTTGGAGCTTGGCCATGACGACCTTGCTCTCAACCCCGAACTCCTTGGCGAGTTCGTATACCCGGACCTTAGCCACTTCGCTCCTTTTAGGTCCGGGTTACCGCCGGACCGTCGCTACTTCATGGGCGTACTCATCGCGTACTCATCGAGTGCTCATCGCAATCTCGACCTACTTCCAACTCGCGAGGTACCTGACCGCACGGGGACCCGTGCCGTTCAATTTCTTACGGTGTCACCCGCTCGACGAACCGCTGCACCGCAGCGGGGTCGAACGGCCCCTTGGCCTTGAAGGCCCGGGGGAAGGCCCGGCGGCGAACCGCCAGGTCCAGACAGACGGAGACGGGGTGTACATAGGCACCCCGGCCGGGCAGCGTACCGCGAGGATCAGGGAGGCATGCATCCCCGTCCACCACGATGCGCAGCAGCTCGCTCTTGGCCGCTCGCTCCCGGCATCCCACACAGGTTCGCTCGGGGCAAGCGCGGGCGTGCGTCCGGCCAGACACGTTTGAGTCTACCTCCCCGTACCGACCTCACCCCTTTGGGGCAAAAATCGAACGGATGTTGTCGTGATCTCAGCGGCGTGGCGCCGGGATCTATTCCTTGTCGTCCCGTCGGGCCCGGTCCGGACGGGGGTCCGGACGGGCCTTCGGGACCGTCGTCGGGTCAGCGCCGCTCGGAGCGCTCCCGGGCCCGCTCGGCCCGCTCACGGTCCGCGACGTCGCGCTCGGCGTCGGTCTCGGTGTCCGGGCGGATGTCGATGCGCCAGCCCGTCAGACGGGCGGCGAGACGGGCGTTCTGCCCTTCCTTGCCGATCGCCAGCGACAGCTGGTAGTCGGGCACGGTGACCCGGGCGGAACGCGCGCCGAGGTCAACGACCTCGACCTCACTCACCCGTGCGGGCGACAGCGCGTTGGCGACCATCTCGGCCGGGTCGTCCGACCAGTCCACGATGTCGATCTTCTCGCCGTGCAGCTCGGCCATGACATTGCGCACACGTCCGCCCATCGGGCCGATGCAGGCGCCCTTGGCGTTCAGGCCCGAGCGGGTGGAGCGGACTGCGATCTTGGAACGGTGGCCGGCCTCGCGGGCGATCGCGCAGATCTCGACGGAACCGTCGGCGATCTCCGGAACCTCCAGCGCGAAGAGCTTCTTCACGAGGTTGGGGTGGGTCCGCGACAGCGTCACGGACGGACCGCGGACGCCCTTGGCGACGCGGACGACGTAGGTGCGCAGCCGCAGGCCGTGGGTGTACTCCTCGCCCGGCACCTGCTCCTGCACCGGCAGGATGGCTTCCAGCTTGCCGATGTCGACCAGGACGTTCTTCGGGTCCTTGCCCTGCTGGACGACGCCGGTCACGACATCGCCCTCGTGGCCCGCGTACTCGCCGAACGTCCGGTCGTCCTCGGCGTCGCGCAGACGCTGGAGGATGACCTGCTTGGCGGTGGTCGCGGCGATCCGGCCGAAGCCCGACGGGGTGTCGTCGAACTCCTTGGGTTCCTGGCCCTCCTCGAGGTCGGCCGGGTCCTCCTTGGCCCACACGGTCACGTGGCCGCGCTCGTCCAGCTCCACACGCGCCCGGCGGTGGCTGCCGTCCGTACGGTGGTACGCGATGAGGAGGGCCGACTCGATCGCCTCGACGAGCACGTCGAACGGGATCTCCTTGTCCTGCGCCAAGCCCTTCAGAAGCTTCACATCGATGTCCACGGCTACGCCTCCTCTTCCTTCTTGTCCTTGCGGTTGAATTCCAGCTCCACGCGCGCCCGGGCGATCTCGTCGAAGGCGATCCGGCGGGACGTGGGCTTGCGGCCCTTGACGCCCGGCACCTCGAGATCGAGGCCCTCTTCGTCGACCGCGAGGATGCGGGCCACCAGCTCGCCGCCCTCGTTGAGCGTCAGCCGGGCCAGGCGGCCCGTGGCACGTACGTAGTGGCGGTGCTCCGTCAGCGGGCGGTCGGCACCGGGAGAGCTGACCTCCAGGACGTACTCGTCCTCGCCCATCGCGTCGGTCTCGTCGAGCCTGGCGGAGATCGCGCGGCTCAGATCCGCGCAGGCGTCGAGCTCCACGCCCTCCTCGGAGTCCACGATGATCCGCAGCACCCGGCGGCGGCCGGCCCGGGACACTTCGATCTCTTCCAGATCCAGCTGCTCGGCGCTGACGAGCGGTTCGACCAGCCCGCGCAGCCTCTCGCTCTGGGTGGTGCTCATCCGGGTGACTCCTCGGCCGCGTGTGCTGTTGTGGGGATCGTCGCGTGTCTGGTCAAAGGGTATCCGGTCCCAAGGGGTGTTGCTGTCCGCCGGCCCCCCAGGCGCGGGTACGCTCGCCAACGCGTGATCACTTCCGGACAGATCCAGTCAAGACAGGTCCAGGCCCGAAGGAGAACAAGTGCGGCGCACGGGGACGACGCGCAGGGGCGCGCTGACCGCGACGGGAGCGATCGCCATGGGGGCGGTGCTGGCCGGCTGTGGCAGCGGCGGGGACGACGAGAGCGCCGGACGCAAGGGGTCCGCACGGGCCGGCGCACGGACCGCGGCCGACCGCTCGTCGGCCGACCGGGCGGAGACCTCGCTGCGGGCGCAGGCCCGCGGCGTGAGCACCTCGCTGTTCGCCCAGTACGAGACCGTCGTCCGCAGCCATCCGGCGACCGCGGCCGGGCTGACCCCGCTGCGGGACGCCGTCCGCGCCCACATCACGGCCCTGGGCCCCGGCGACGCGCTCGGCCTCGTCCGGACCCGGCCCGGCACCGGTGACGCCCGGGCGGCGGTCCGGGAGCTGGCCGCCGCGGAACGCCGTGCCGCGGCCTCGCACACCCAGGCCCTGATGAAGGCTCCGCCGGAGCTGGCCCGGCTGCTCGCGTCGGTCGCGGCGGCGGCCTCGGCCCACGCCTACCTGCTGACCGAACTGGCCAAGGAGACGAAGGCATGAGCGAGGACGGGACGCTGGAGGCCGCGCAGGCGGCGCTGGCCGCCGAACACGCGGCCGTGTACGGGTACGGAGTGGCCGGCGGCCGGGTCGCCGCGGCCCGCCGCGCCGAGGCCACCGCCGCGCACCACGCCCACCGCGCCCGGCGCGACGCGCTGGTGCGCACCGTGCGCGACCTGGGCGGTGACCCGGTGGCCGCGGGCCCCGCGTACGCTCTGCCGTTCGCGGTACCGGACGCCGCAGCGGCGGTGCGCCTGGCCGCCGTGCTGGAGGACCGGGTCGCGGATGTCTACTCCGACCTCGTACGGGCCTCCGAGGGGCCGTTGCGCCGCTCGGCGGCGGACGCCCTGCGGGAGGCCGCGGTGCGCGCGGTCCGCTGGCGCGGCAGCGGCGTACCCTTTCCCGGGCTCGCCGAGCGGGCCGCGGACGGGTCCCGTACCGACGGGACCGGTGCGCAGGACGAGACGACCGGGGCCCGCGCGAAGGCCGGGTCCGACGCGCAGGCCGGAACCGGCACGACGCACTGAAGCAGCCTCTGAAAGGGAACACGGCACGTATGGGTTTTGAACCGCCGCAGCGTCTGGTGCGAGCGCTCGGCGAGTCGTACGGGGATACGGCCGCCGGGGACTGGCTCGCGGAGCTACCCGGGCTGACCGAACAGGCACTGGCCTCGACCGGGCGGGAGTTGACCGTCGAACGGGTCGCCGCCCCGGGCGGGCGCAGCAGCCTGGTCCTGCTCGTACGGGACACCGACGGCACCCCGGCAGCGCTGAAGCTCGCCCCCGCCGGCGCGGCACCCGCGCTCGAACGGGCGGCGCTGGCGCACTGGAAGGGCTGGGGCGCGGTCCAGCTGATCGCCGCCACCGACGAGGCCGCGGAGGCGGAGACCGCGGGCGGTTCGCTGCTGCTGGAACGGCTGCATCCCGAGGTGTCGCTGCGCTCGCTTCCGGAGGCGAAGGCGCTCCTGGAGGCGGCCGGAACGGTGCGGCGGCTCTGGATCGAACCGCCCCCCGAGCACTCTTTCGAGACGGTCACCGGGCGGACGGGGCTCCGCATCGAGGCCATGCGGGCGTCGGCGACGGACGATCCCGCCCTGGAGCCCCTGGTCTCGGCGGCCCTGGCAGCACGCGAGGAACTGGTCGCCCACTCCCCCGAGACCTTGTTGCTGCACGGCAACTTCCGGCAGAGCAAGGTGCTCTCGGGCGAACGCGCGCCCTGGCTGACGGTCGGCCCCGAGCCGGTGGTCGGCGAGCGCGCCTACGATCTGGCACGGCTGGTGCGGGACCGGGTCGAGGACCTGATCGCCTCTCCCGGCGGTGCGATGACCGCCCGGCGCAGGATCAAGAAGCTCGCGGACGCCCTGGATGTCGACCGGGAGCGGCTGCACGGCTGGACGCTGTTCCGCGCGGTGGAGTCAGGCACCCGTGCGCTGGCGGCCGGGCGCCGCCAGGAGGGCGAAGTGACGCTGGAGTTCGCGGGCTGGTTGTAGAAGCCCGCATGGCGAAGGGCCCCGGCACGGATCTCCGTGCCGGGGCCCTTCGCCATGTCGCGGAGCGGTCAGCCCTGCTCGGTGAGGCGGGCGATGGCCTCGTCGACCGTGAGCTCCTCGCGCTCGCCGGTGCGGCGGTCCTTCAGCTCCAGGACGCCCTCGGCCGAGCGGCGGCCGGCGACCAGGATCTTCGGGACGCCGATGAGCTCGGAGTCGGTGAACTTGACGCCGGGCGAGATGCCCGGGCGGTCGTCGACCAGGACGCGCAGGCCGGCGGCGTTCAGCTTCTCGGAGACGTCGAGGGCGAGCTCCGTCTGGAGCGCCTTGCCCGCGGCGACGACGTGCACGTCGGCCGGGGCGATCTCCCGGGGCCAGCACAGCCCCTTGTCGTCGGCGGTCTGCTCGGCGAGTGCGGCCACCGCGCGGGAGACGCCGATGCCGTACGAGCCCATCGTGACGCGGACGGGCTTGCCCTGCTGGCCGAGCACGTCGAGGGAGAAGATGTCGGCGTACTTGCGGCCGAGCTGGAAGATGTGGCCGATCTCGATGGCGCGGTCCACCTGGAGGCCGGTGCCGCAGTTGGGGCAGGGGTCGCCCGCCTCGACGACGACGACGTCGAGGTAGTCGTCGACCTCGAAGTCACGGCCGGCGACGACGTTCTTCGCGTGCTTGCCCTCCTTGTTGGCACCCGTGATCCAGGCGGTGCCGGCGGCGACGCGCGGGTCGGCGATGTAGCGGACCTTCTCCAGACCCTGCGGTCCGACGTAGCCGCGGACCAGGTCGGGGCGGCCCACGAAGTCCTCGGCGGTGACGAGCTCGACGACCGCCGGGGTGAGGTGCTCGCCGAGCTTGCCGAGGTCGACCTCGCGGTCACCGGGCACGCCCACGGCGACGATCTCGCCGTCGACCTTGACCAGGAGGTTCTTCAGGGTGGCGGAGGCCGGGACGCCGAGGTGTGCGGCGAGGGTCTCGATGGTCGGGGTGTCGGGGGTGTCCAGCTCCTCGACGGGGCCGGTCGCCGAGCCGTCGGCCGGGGTGGCGTTGAACGTCACGGCCTCGGTGTTGGCGGCGTAGTCGCAGTTCGGACAGTCGACGAAGGTGTCCTCACCGGCGGGCGCGGGGGCGAGGAACTCCTCGGAGGCGGAGCCGCCCATGGCGCCGGAGACCGCGGAGACGATGCGGTGGTCGAGGCCGAGCCGCTCGAAGATCCGGATGTAGGCGCCGCGGTGCAGCTGGTACGCCTCGGCGAGGCCCTCGTCGGTGGTGTCGAAGGAGTACGAGTCCTTCATCTGGAACTCGCGGCCGCGCAGCACGCCGGCGCGGGGGCGGGCCTCGTCGCGGTACTTGGTCTGGATCTGGTACAGGATCACGGGCAGGTCCTTGTAGGACGAGCACATGTCCTTGACGACCTGGGTGAAGACCTCTTCGTGCGTCGGGCCGAGGAGGTAGTCGGCGCCCTTGCGGTCCTGGAGCCGGAACAGCAGGTCGCCGTACTCGTCGTACCGGCCGCTCGCCTCGTACGCCTCCTTGGGCAGGAGCGCGGGGAGCAGTACCTCCTGGCCGCCGATGGCGTCCATCTCCTCGCGGACGACGCGGGTGATGTTCTCCAGGACCTTCTTGCCGAGCGGCAGCCAGGACCAGATGCCGGCCGCCGTGCGGCGTACGTATCCGGCGCGGACGAGGAGCTTGTGGTTGAGCGTCTCGGCGTCCGCCGGGTCGTCGCGCAGTGTCTTGATCATCAATCGGGACATGCGCTGGACCTGGGCCATGATGAACTCCTGCTCGGAAGGGTGATGTGCAGGAGGTTAGCCGGGCGGCACCGGCGGGCGGAAATCGATTGTGTCAGGCGCGCCCGGGGCGGAGCAGCGGAAGGGGTGCACCCATGACCGCGTACGGCATGGGAGCGCTGGGGAAATGCACCTGCCGGGCGAGGTCCCGGTAGCCGAGCGACCGGTACAGACCGCGGGCGGGACTCTCCGTGTCGATGGCGGAGAGGATCGACCGGGGCTGGTCGACGGCGTCCGTGATGGTGGTGATGAGACCGCGGCCGACGCCCCGGTTCTGGAACTCCGGGTGGACGTGGAGTTCGGTGATCACGAAGGAGTCGTCGAGCCAGTCCGCCGAGCCGGTGGCCCGCAGGTGGGGCTCGACGACGGTGGACCACCAGTGGCCGCGCTCGTTGGGCATGCCGTAGACGAACCCGACGAGGCCGCCGTCCGGGGTCAGGGCGCCGAGCGCGCGGGCGCGGGGGTGATCGAGGTGTCTGAGGACGATGTGGCGTCGTACCTCGATCTCTTCGGGGCCGAGTCCGAAGGCGACGGCCTGCACGGCGAGCGCCTCGTCCACGCGTGCGGCGAGATCGATCGGTTCGATCCGGACGCCGGTGGTGTGGGGTCCTCCCCCGGAAGCTGCTGCCATGAGCAGACCCTACTGTCCGTGGCGGGGTGCGTGGTACGGGCCGGGGCGGGCCGGCGACGGGATCAGAACAGGACGCTCATGAACGCGCCGGTCTCGCGGAAGCCGATGCGCCGGTACGCCTTGCGCGCGGGGGTGTTGTAGTCGTTCACGTAGAGGCTGACGATCGGTGCGACGTCGGCCAGCGCGTACCGCAGGACGGCTGCCATGCCGGTCTCGGAGTGACCCCGGCCGCGGTACTCGGGGGCGACCCAGACTCCCTGGATCTGGCAGGCCTGTGCGGTGGTGGCGCCGATCTCGGCCTTGAAGACGACCTTGCCGTCGTCGATCCGGGCGAAGGAGCGGCCGGCGCCGATGAGCTCGGCGACGCGGGCCTGGTAGAGGAGTCCGCCGTCACCGGCGAGCGGGGAGATGCCGACCTCTTCGGTGAACATGGCGACGCAGGCCGGCATGAGGACGTCCATCTCGTCCTTGCGGACGCGGCGGACCAGGGGGTCGGGTGCCACGTCCGCGGACGGGCTCTCGGTGACCATGAGCGGCTGGTTGGCCCGGACCTCGCGGGCGGGGCCCCAGCCCGGTTCGAGGAGCCGCCACAGCTGTGCGGTGGGCCCGGCCGGTCCCACGATCGAGGAGCAGCGGCGGCCGGCCCTGCGGGCGCGGTCGGCGAAGGCGCGGACGGCCTCGGGGGTGGCGCAGATCGGGACGAGGTTGGCTCCCGAGTAGCAGAGCGACCGCAGGTGGCCGTTGGCGTACCAGCCCCACATCTCGCCGCCCAGGCGCCAGGGGTCGAGGCCCGCGATCTGGACCCGGGAGGTCACGAAGGCGTTGGCTACGGGTTCGCTCTCCAGCACCGCGAGGGCGGCGCCGAGGTCGCTGGGTTCGAGGACCCGGGTGGTGGTCTGCGTCAACACGAGGGGGCCTCACCATGCGGTCTGCTGATTTCCGCACTGTACCCAAAGAGGCTGGGGCACGCCGCTCGTGGCCGTGAACAGCCTCTGCGATCCCCGGTGACGTCGCTCACGGGCAGCGCCCCGCGCGGAGGGTCGCTCCGGCGGGGCGCTGTCGTGGAAGGCATGGGGGTCAGCTGATGGAGACCTCGGGCTCACCGGAGGCGATGCCGTCCTTCTCCATCTGCTCGGCGATCTTGAGGGCTTCCTCGATGAGGGTCTCGACGATCTTCGACTCGGGCACGGTCTTGATGATCTCGCCCTTGACGAAGATCTGGCCCTTGCCGTTGCCCGAGGCGACGCCCAGGTCGGCCTCGCGTGCCTCGCCGGGGCCGTTGACGACACAGCCCATCACGGCGACGCGCAGCGGGACCTCCATGCCCTCGAGCCCCGCGCTCACCTGGTCGGCCAGCTTGTACACGTCGACCTGCGCACGGCCGCACGACGGGCAGGACACGATCTCCAGCCGCCGCTGCTTCAGGTTCAGCGACTCCAGGATCTGGAGCCCGACCTTGACCTCCTCGGCCGGCGGCGCGGACAGCGAGACGCGGATCGTGTCGCCGATGCCCTCGCTCAGCAGGGCGCCGAAGGCGACGGCCGACTTGATGGTGCCCTGGAACGCCGGGCCGGCCTCGGTCACGCCCAGGTGCAGCGGGTAGTCGCACTGGGCGGCGAGCTGCCGGTAGGCGTTGACCATCACGACGGGGTCGTTGTGCTTGACCGAGATCTTGATGTCCCGGAAGCCGTGCTCCTCGAAGAGGGACGCCTCCCACAGGGCCGACTCCACCAGCGCCTCGGGCGTGGCCTTGCCGTACTTCTTCAGCAGTCGCGCGTCCAGCGAACCGGCGTTCACGCCGATCCGGATCGGCGTGCCGGCGTCGTTCGCCGCCCGCGCGATCTCCTTGACCTTGTCGTCGAACTGCTTGATGTTCCCGGGGTTCACCCGGACCGCCGCGCAGCCCGCGTCGATCGCGGCGAACACGTACTTCGGCTGGAAGTGGATGTCGGCGATCACCGGGATCTGCGACTTCGAGGCGATCGTCGCGAGTGCGTCCGCGTCGTCCTGGGTCGGGCACGCCACGCGGACGATCTGACAGCCCGAGGCGGTCAGCTCCGCGATCTGCTGGAGCGTGGCACCGATGTCCGACGTACGCGTCGTCGTCATCGACTGCACCGAAACCGGCGCGTCCCCACCGACCGCCACCGACCCGACCTGGATCTTGCGGCTGACCCGCCGTACGGCGAGCTGGGTCGGAACGGTGGGCATTCCGAGAGAAATCGCAGTCATGCGCTGAGCATCCCCAAGGTGTGGATCGAGGTCCCGAAGTCGGCGGGCTCCGGCCTTCGAGGTTACGGCACCGAGCACGGCGTGAAGCACACCGCGTCCGGGAACCCGGGCAAATCATGGGGTCCCGGACGCACCGTGCGCATCCGCCGTCACTCGGGGTACAGGCGCCCCCCAGGACGGGCCGGTCAGGAGATCTTGACCGGGTTGACGACGTCGGCGACCAGGACGAGCAGGGTGAAGCAGATGAACACCCCGGCGACCACGTAGGCCACCGGCATCAGCTTGGCCACGTCGAACGGGCCGGGATCGGGGCGCTTGAAGATCCGCGCGGCGTTGCGCCGCAGCGCCTCCCACAGGGCCCCCGCGATGTGGCCGCCGTCGAGCGGCAGCAGCGGCAGCATGTTGAAGAGGAACAGCGAGAGGTTGAAGCCGGACAGCAGGAACAGCATCATCGCGACCTGGTTCTGCGCCGGTACGTCCAGCGTCATCACCTCGCCGCCGATCCTGGCCGCGCCGACGACGCCCACCGGGGAGTCGTCCGCGCGCTCGCCGTCCGAGAAGGCCGCGTCCCACAGGGCCGGGATCTTGGACGGCAGGGCGATGATCGAGTCGACGCCGTTCTCGATCATGTCGCCCATGCGGACGACGGAGTCACCGAAGGAGAGCGGGACGATCTCGCTCTGGGCCGCGAAACCGAGGTAGCCGGCGGAGACGTACTTCCCCGGGACCACCTCGCCGTCGGAGTCCTTCTTCAGCACGGCGTTCTTCTTGAGCACGGCGTGGAGGGTCTTCTCCTGCCCGTCGCGCTGGACCGTGATGGTGGCGGGACCGATCGTGTCGCGGATCTTGTCGGAGAGGACGGACCATTCGTCGATCTTCTCGCCGTTGAAGGCGACGATCTTGTCGCCCACCTTCAGGCCGGCGGCCTGCGCGGGCGAGACCGGGTCGGACTTCTTGCAGGTCTCCCGCTTCTCGCTCTGGGAGATCACGCACTTCTGGACGCCCGCGACATCGGTCGTCTGCGTCTGGAATCCGAAGGTCATGGCCACGCCGAGGAAGATCGCCACGGCCAGGATCAGGTTCATGAAGGGGCCGGCGAACATGACGATGACGCGCTTCCACGGCTTGCGCGTGTAGAAGAGACGCTTCTCGTCGCCCGGTTCGAGCTCCTCGAAGGCGGCGGATCTGGCGTCCTCGATCATGCCGCGCCACGGCGAGGTGGAGCGTGCCTCGATCTTCCCGTCCGGTCCCGGCGGGAACATCCCGATCATGCGGATGTAGCCGCCGGCCGGGATGGCCTTGATCCCGTACTCCGTGTCGCCCTTCTTCCGCGACCAGACGGTCGGGCCGAAGCCGACCATGTACTGGGGGACGCGGATACCGAAGAGCTTCGCCGTCGACAGGTGGCCCAGCTCGTGCCAGGCGATGGAGAACAGCAGGCCGACGGCGAAGACGGCGATGCCGAGAATCGTCAGCAGGATCGTCGTCATACTCATGCGCGCGCCTCCGCGGTGGCCTTGGCCGAGAGTTCCCGGGCCCGGGTCCGGGCCCAGGCTTCCGCTTCAAGGACGTCCGCGACCGTCAGCGAAGTTCCCGTCGCGGGCGTTCCGTGCTCGGACACCACCGCGGTGACCGTGTCCATGATGCCGTTGAACGCCAGTCGCCCGTCCAGGAACGCGTCCACGCACTCCTCGTTCGCCGCGTTGAACACCGCCGGGGCGGTGCCGCCGAGCGTACCCACGTGCCGTGCGAGGCCGACGGACGGGAAGGCCTCCGTGTCGAGCGGGAAGAACTCCCATGTGGAGGCCTTCGTCCAGTCGAAGGCGGGTGCCGCGTCGGGGACGCGCTGCGGCCAGCCGAGGCCGATGGCGATCGGACCGCGCATGTCGGGCGGGGTGGCCTGGGCGAGGGTGGAGCCGTCGGTGAACTCGACCATGGAGTGCACGTACGACTGGGGGTGGACCACGACCTCGATCCGGTCGAAGGGGATGTCGTAGAGGAGGTGCGCCTCGATGACCTCGAGACCCTTGTTGACCAGGGTGGCCGAATTGACCGTGATGACCGGGCCCATGGCCCAGGTCGGGTGGTTGAGGGCCTGCTCGCGTGTGACGTCGGCGAGCTCGCTCCTGGTACGTCCGCGGAACGGGCCGCCGGACGCGGTGACGACGAGCCTGCGGACATCGGCGCGCTTGCCGGCCGCGAGCGCCTGGAAAAGCGCGGCGTGCTCGGAGTCGACCGGGATGATCTGGCCGGGGGCGGCGAGCGCCTTGACCAGGGGGCCGCCGACGATCAGCGACTCCTTGTTGGCGAGCGCCAGCGTGCGGCCCGCCTTCAGCGCGGCCAGGGTGGGGGCGAGACCGATCGAGCCGGTGATCCCGTTCAGCACGGTGTGGCAGTCGCTGCCGGCCAGCTGTGTGGCGGCGTCGGGTCCGGCCAGGATCTCGGGAGGCTGCTCCTCCGCTCCGTACTCCTCGCGCAGGGCCTCGCGCAGGGCCGGTACCGCGTCGGGAGAGGCGACGGCGACCGTGCGCACCCTCAGCCGGCGCGCCTGCTCGGCGAGGAGGGCGACCCGGCCGCCCGCCGCGGAGAGCGCGGTGACACGGAAGCGGTCGGGGTTGCGCAGCACCAGGTCGATGGCCTGGGTGCCGATGGACCCGGTGGAGCCGAGGATGACGAGATCCCGGCGGCCTTCCACGGCGTCGAAGACGAGGTGCGGGTCGGCGAGGGGGGCGGGGCTGTCGCTCATGCCCCCCATTGTCACCGCATCGGCTGTGTGCACGGACAGCGCGTCCCTCGCGCCGCGTGGTCGCTGCTCGTTCATCGAGCCCTCAGCCCTTCGCCGCGCGGAACTTCGCCCACTGGGCGGCCATCACCTCGGGCGGCACCCCGCCGATGTCCTCGGTGGAGGTGATCTCCGCCCGGAAGGAGAGGGTCGTGGAGCCGGAGCGTACGACGGTGAGGTACTCGTACAGCTTCTGCTGCCCCTTCACGTCGAGGATGGTGAAGCGGTACGCCTTCGCCTCGTCGGCCTCGGCCGCGAAGGCGGGGGCCTTGGCGGGCTCGGCCTTCAGGTACTTCGCGGCCGCGACGGCCCGCTGCTCGGTGAAGCCGCCGGCGCAGTCGCGTCCGGCCTTGTCGAGGGCCTTCATGACGGTGGCGGCGCCGCCGCCCGCGTAGCTGCGCAGGGTGACGTCGACGGTGACTCCGAGCATCTCGTCCGGGACGTCGACCTTGCGCTGGACCTCGGCGGCCGGGTCCGGGTCGCTGACCTCGCCGGAGAGGCTGACCAGCGGCTGGCAGCCGTCGGGGACGGCGGTGTACGCGTCGCCGAGCGGGCCGTCGAGGACGTACTCGGAGGCCGTGTACGTGCCGACCTTCTCGCCGTCGGTGAAGGACGCGGCCTTCAGGCGTGCCTCGTCGGGTGCCGTCGGCGCGGAGGGCGCCGCCGAGGCCTTGCCGTCCTTCTTCGCACCGGCGGAGCCGGTCGCACTGTCGTCGTCACTGCCGCACGCGGCGATGCCCAGTGCCATCGCGGCCACCGTCCCCACCACCGCCAGCCGGCGCCGTCGGCCCCGCAGTCTCGTCGCCCCGTACATGCCTGTCCCCATTTCCCTGGTCCCCGTTTTCCCTGGTGCTTCGTCGTTCGTGCGGGCCGGTGCTCCGCCGGGCGGCTCAGAAATGCGTGGCCACACCGAACTCCCTGCGGAGCCGGTCCATGTCGTGCAGGTCCGCCTCGCCGGGCTCGTATCCCTGGTGGAACTCGACCTGCTGCGCGACCGAGAGGCACTGCACCCGCGTCCCCCCGATGGTGCCGGTGACGAAGCACTCCGCCGGGTAGCGGAAGGGCTTCTCCGGATCGAGCGAGGACTGGATCGCCGACCCGTCGGGGGCGAACTGCAAGGGATGCAGGTCGAATTCCGGCCCGGACGGGTGGCTGAGGACGAACCGTGCGGGGCGCCAGTCGAGCGTCTCCTCGTATCCGGCCGCCGTCAGGGCGGCGACGAGAGCGGGTTCCTGCTCGCGGCGGTGCAGAAGATCGAGATCCTTGTGGCCGCGGGTCTCCTCGCCGAGCAGCGCGTCGACACCCCAGCCGCCGGCGATCACCACATCCGCCCCGGCCTCGCGTGCCACGGAAAGGACGGACAGTACGTCGGAGGCGGACATCATGCCGCGCAGCCTAGCCGCCCCGCACCGGCTCGTGCCCGGAGGCCGTTCCGGCCCGGAGCCCTATCCGTTCAGGAGGTCGGCGAACCCGGCGAAGACCTCGTGGAACCGGGGGAACGTCTTGCGTACGCAGCCCGGATCGTCGTACGTGATACCGGGCGTCCGCAGAGCGGTGACGGCGAAGGACATGACGATGCGGTGGTCGCCGTGGGTCGTGATCTCCGTGGGGCGCGGGGTGCCCGGCTGGATCTCGATCCAGTCCGGTCCGGTCGTGACCGTGATGCCCATGCGCCGCAGGTTCCCGGCGCACGCCTCCAGCCGGTCGCACTCCTTGACGCGGGTGTTGCCGACGTCCTCGATGCGGACGGGCCCCGAGGCGAAGGGGGCGATCGCGGCGAGCGTCGGCATGGTGTCGGAGATGTCGCGCATGTTGACGGTGAGGCCGCGGAGCCGGCCGGTGGAGCGGACCGTGGTGGCGTCGGCCGTCATGTGCACCTCCGCGCCCATGCGGCGCAGCACGTCGACGAAGCCCAGATCCCCCTGGAGGGCGCCCTGTCCGAGGCCGGGGACGGTCACCTCGCGGCCCGTGAGCGCCGCCGCCGCGAAGAAGTAGCCGGCAGTTGAGGCGTCGGGCTCGATGGCGTACGTGGTGGCCCGGTAGCCGCCGGGCGGCACCGTGAAGACGGTGTCGCCGGGGCCGCCGCGGGTGACCTCGACGCCGAAGCTCCGCATCATCGCGAGGGTGATCTCGATGTACGGCGCCGACACCAGATCGGTGACGGTGATCGTGAGGCCCTCCGCCGTCAGCGGTCCGAGCATCAGCAGCGCGGTGAGGTACTGGCTGGACTGCCCGGCGTCCAGGGTCAGTTCGCCGCCCTTGATGCCGGCGGCCTCGACGCGCAGCGGGTGGTGGCCCTCGGCGGCCTCGTGGCGGAGGTCGACGCCGAGCGTGCGCAGCGCCTCGGTGAGGGGGGCGAGAGGGCGGCGGCGCATCTGGGCGGAGGCGTCGAAGCGGTAGCTGCCGCGGGCGCCGGCCGCCGCGAGGGTCGGCAGGAACCGGGCGGTGGTCGCGCCGTCCCGGCAGTAGACGTCGGCGTCCGTGGCGGCGGGACCGGAGGGGCGGCCCGTGATGTGCCAGGCCTCCGCTCCCCGCTCGACCGCGTAGCCAAGGGCGGTGAGCCCTTCCGCGAAGCCTTCGGTGTCGTCCGAGCTCAGCGGACGTACGAGGGTGCTGGTGCCGTTCGCGGCGGCGGCCAGGAAGAGGGCGCGCGCGGTGACGGACTTGGAACCGGGGACATGGATGACGGTCACGGGCGTCCATCCTGCCGTGTCGCGCGCACGGCGGCGGGGCACGTCCAGCGCGTGGACGTGCCCCGCCGTTCCGGCTGCACGGGCTCAGCGGATCGGCCGGTGCACGTTCTCCCGGGTCGAGGGGCCCGGGGTGGCGTCGGCGATCCACGGGCCTTCGCCGCTCGGGTCGACGATGCCCTCCTCCAGCCAGGTGTACGTGCCTGCGAGGACTCCGTCGACGACCTTCCGGTCGAGGTCGTCGGTGTTGGACCAGAGCCGGGTGAAGAGCTCCTCGATCCTGATGCGGGACTGGCGGCAGAAGGTGTCGGCGAGCTGGTACGCCTCGCGGCCGTGGTCGTTCTCGACCCGCAGGTGTTCGGCGCGGACACAGGCGGCGCTCATGGCGAAGAGCTCCGCGCCGATGTCGACGATCCTGCCGAGGAAGCCCTGCTTGGTCTCCATCCGGCCCTGCCAGCGGGACATGGCGTAGAAGGTGGAGCGGGCCAGTTTGCGGGAGGCCCGTTCGACGTAGCGCAGGTGCCCGGACAGGTCGGCGTGGCCGGCGGGGTGGAAGTCCCCGTAGGTGCGCGGGAGCTGTCCCGGTCCGGCGACGAGCTTCGGGAGCCACTTCGCGTAGAACCCGGCGGCGTTCGCACCCGCCCGGGCCTTGGCGGAGAGCGGCTTGTCGGGGTCGATGATGTCGCCCGCGACCTTGAGGTGGGCGTCGACCGCCTCGCGGGCGATCAGCAGGTGCATGATCTCCGTCGAGCCCTCGAAGATCCGGTTGATCCGCATGTCCCGGAGCATCTGCTCGGCGGGGACGGCCCGTTCACCGCGGGCGGCGAGGGAGTCCGCCGTCTCGAAGCCCCGGCCGCCGCGGATCTGGACCAGCTCGTCGGCCATGAGACAGCCCATCTCGGAGCCGTACAGCTTGGCGAGCGCCGCCTCGATCCGGATGTCGTTGCGGTCCTCGTCCGCCATCTGGGACGAGAGGTCGACGACGGCTTCGAGGGCGAAGGTGGTCGCGGCGATGAAGGAGATCTTGACGCCCACGGCCTCGTGCCGGGCCACGGGCCGGCCCCACTGCTCACGGACGGCCGACCATTCGCGGGCGATCTTCAGGCACCACTTCCCGGAGCCGACGCACATGGCGGGCAGGGAGAGCCGGCCCGTGTTGAGGGTGGTGAGGGCGATCTTGAGCCCTGCCCCCTCGGGGCCGATGCGGTTCGCCGCGGGGACGCGCACCTGGTGGAAGCGGGTGACGCCGTTCTCCAGACCGCGCAGCCCCATGAAGGCGTTGCGGTGTTCCACGGTGATGCCGGGGGCGTCGGCCTCGACCACGAAGGCCGTGATGCCGCCCTTGTGCCCTTCCGACTTCGGTACGCGCGCCATGACGACCAGCAGGTCCGCGACCACCCCGTTGGTGGTCCACAGTTTCACCCCGTCGAGGACGTAGTCGTCCCCGTCCCGGACGGCTGTGGTGGCGAGCCGCGCGGGGTCGGAGCCCACGTCCGGCTCGGTGAGGAGGAACGCCGAGATGTCGGTACGGGCCAGCCGGGGCAGGAAGGTGTCCTTCTGCTCCTGGCTGCCGAAGGTCTTCAGGGGCTGCGGCACGCCGATGGACTGGTGGGCGGAGAGCAGGGCGCCGATCGCGGGGCTGGCCGAGCCGACCAGGGCGAGGGCCCGGTTGTAGTAGACCTGCGTCAGCCCGAGGCCGCCGTACTTCACATCGATCTTCATGCCCAGCGCGCCGAGCTCCTTGAGGCCGTTCACGACCTCGTCGGGGATCCTCGCCTCGCGCTCGATCAGGGCGCCGTCGATCCGGGTCTCGCAGAATTCGCGCAGCCGGGCGAGGAACTCCTCGCCGCGCCGGACGTCCTCGGCGGCGGGCAGCGGATGCGGGTGGATCAGGTCGAGCCGGAAGCGGCCCAGGAAGAGTTCCTTGGCGAAACTGGGTTTGCGCCAGTCCTGTTCGCGCGCTTCCTCGGCCACCTGCCGCGCTTCGCGTTCGGTGACCTTGGGCGTGTGCGGTTGTGCGGACGGACGTTGTGCGGATGGTGCGGACATGAGGAGCTCACCTCGCCGCTTCGTCGGGTGGGTGGTCCCGAAAGGTCCGAGGCGGCCGGGGTCGGTCCGCCCTTGCGTACCTAACGGTTCTACTCGTCCGTATGTACCCGTTTCGTGCCCCTGCCACCAGCCCTGGGGCGCCGATCGGGTCGGTCACCACTCCACTGCCCGCTGCGGCGTGCGGCATGCGAAACGGCCCGAACCCCCGCACAGTGGGTTCGGGCCGTTCCCCCGCCGTCCGCCGTCTCGCTGTCCGGGCGGAATCACGGGCGGCAGGGGCTCAGAGGGCGAGGCCGGTGAGGACCAGGACGCGCTCGTAGGTGTAGTCGTCCATCGCGTAGCGGACGCCCTCCCGGCCGACACCGGACTGCTTGGCGCCGCCGTACGGCATCTGGTCGGCGCGGTACGAGGGGACGTCGCCGATGATCACGCCGCCGACCTCCAGCGCGCGGTGGGCGCGGAAGGCGGTCTGCAGGTCGTGGGTGAACACGCCTGCCTGGAGGCCGTACTTGGAGGAGTTCACGGAGGCGAACGCCTCGGCCTCGCCGTCCACCTTCTGGACCGAGAGGACCGGTCCGAAGACCTCCTCGTGGCACAGGGTGACGCCCTCGGGGAGCTCGGCGAGGACGGTCGGCGCGTACGTGGCCCCGTCGCGCTTGCCGCCGGCGAGCAGTTGGGCGCCGGCCTGTACGGCCTCGTCGACCCAGGACTCGACGCGCTTGGCGGCGTTCTCGTCGACGAGCGGGCCGACGTCGGTGGCGGCGTCGGACGGGTCGCCGGTGACCTGGGCCCCGACCGCCGCGACGATCTTCGGCAGGAGCCGGTCGTAGACGGCGGCGTCCGCGATGACGCGCTGTACCGAGATGCAGGACTGGCCGCCCTGGTAGTTGGAGAAGGTCGCGATACGGGTCGCGGCCCAGTCCAGGTCCGCCTCGGAGGCGTAGTCACCGAGGACGACGGCGGCACCGTTGCCACCGAGCTCCAGGGTGCAGTGCTTGCGCGGCACCGAGTCCATGATCGCGTATCCCACCGGGGCGGACCCGGTGAACGAGATCACGGGGAGGCGCTCGTCCTGGACGAGGGCGGGCATGCGGTCGTTGGGGACCGTCAGCACCGACCAGGAACCGGCGGGCAGGTCGGTCTCGGCCAGCAGCTCGCCCAGGATCAGCGACGAGATCGGGGTGGCCGGGGCGGGCTTCAGGATGATCGGGGCGCCGACGGCGATGGCCGGGGCGACCTTGTGGGCGCTCAGGTTCAGCGGGAAGTTGAACGGGGCGATGCCGAGGACCGTGCCGCGCGGGAAGCGGCGGGTCAGGCCGAGACGGCCGGTGCCGCCGGCGTCGGTGTCCAGGCGCTGGGCGTCGCCGCTGTTGAAGCGGCGGGCCTCCTCGGAGGCGAAGCGGAACACGGATACCGCGCGGCCGACCTCGCCGCGCGCCCACTTGATGGGCTTGCCGTTCTCGGCGGAGATCACCTGGGCGATCTCCTCGGTGCGCTCCGTCAGGCGCCGGGCCACGTGGTCGAGTGCGGCGGCGCGGACGTGGGCCGGGGTCGCGGCGAACTCGTCGCGTACGGCGTGCGCGGCGGCGACGGCCTCCTCCACCTGGGCCTCGGTGGGCACGCTGACGGTGCCGACGAGACGCCCGTCCCAGGAGTTGGTGACGTCGAAGCTTTCCTCGCCGGTGGCCTCGCGGCCGGCCAGCCAGAAGGCGTGGGTGGAGGTCATGGAGGTTCCGGCCCTTCGATGGCGTGGGGTGTTCCGCTCCCCACCGTAGGGCCGTGGTGTCCGCCTGGCGTTTGTCCGGCGTGGAGCACAGGCGGGGCGCGGTGCGCCGGATTGTCGCAGGCGGGCGAGGACCTACTGAGCCGTCGGGGGGTTCGCGACCTTGAGGGCGAGCCACAGCTCCATCCGGACGTCCGCGTCGTCCAGCGAACGGCCGAGGATCTCCTCCACCCGGCGCATGCGGTAACGCAGGGTGTGCCGGTGCACCCCGAGGTCCGCCGCGGCCGCGTCCCACTGGCCGTGGTGCGAGAGCCAGGCCCGCAGGGAGGCCACGAGGTCGCCGCGCCCCTTGGCGTCGTGCTCGTACAAGGCGCGGAGCATGCCGTCGGCGAAGGCCCTGACCGCGTCGTCCGCGAGCAGCGGCAGGACGGATCCGGCTGCCAGTTCCTCGTGCTCGACCAGGGCCCTGCCCCGGCGGCGGGCGACCGAGAGGGACTGCTCGGCCTGTTTGTACGCGGCGGACACGGCGATGGGTCCCGCGGGGGCGGAGAGCCCGACGACTACGGCCACGTCCGGTGCGGACGGTTCGCGCGGGGGCGCGGCCTCCTGCGCCTCGGCGTACGCGGCGCAGGCGGCGACGGCGGCACCTCCGTCGGCGGCCAGCACGACGAGGCGTTCGCCCTCGGGCACCATCAGCAGCGTTTCGCCGGAGCGGGCGGCGGCGGTCTCCATGGCCTCGCTGAGCTGCGCCGTGGTCGACGCTTCGGCGGCCTCGGCGATGAGCAGTCGGAAGGGCGCGTCGAGCAGCCCGCCGTAAAGATCCCCGGCGACGCCGCGCGCGTGGTCGGGCTGGCCGGCCAGGAGCATGCGCAGCACCGCGGCGCCGAGCCGCTGTTCGGCGCCCTGGAGCGAGCGGGAGCGGGCCGTGGTGAGGGTGAGCAGGGCGACCGCCGAGTGCACCGCGTAGCGCTCCGCGGTGCCCAGCGCCGCCCCGGTGCCCACGGCCAGCGCGCCGCGGACCCGCCGGCCGGTGCCCAGGGACTGGAGCTCGACGCGGTCGTCGGTGTCACCGACGACGACGCTGGCCGGCGCCGGGCGCTCCCGCAGGCGCTCCACGTCGGGGGTGAGCCGGGCGGCGCGGCGGGCCGCCCAGTCGGGCGCGGCGGCCACGACCGAGCCGGAGGCGTCGTACAGCGCGGCCCAGCCGTCGACGTGTGCGGCGAGACGGGTGAGCAGTTCGGCGGGGCCGTCCCCGGCGAGAGCCGCCCTGGTCAGTTCCCGCTGCGCCTCGAAGCCCGCGGTGACGGCCCGGTACTGGTCGGCGGCGATCTCGGAGGAGACGGCCTTGGCGATGGCGAGGAAAGGGGTGCGGCGCGGCACTTCGAGCAGGGGCAGCCCGGCTTCCTCGGCGGCGTCGACCAGCGGCTGCGGTACCTCGTCGTAGGTGACCCCGACGGCGAAACCGAGCCCGACCACGCCGGCTCCGGCCAGCCGTCGCACGTACCGGCCCATGATCTCGGGGTTCTCCGCGTCGAGGTTGGTCGCGGTGACCAGGAGCAGTTCGCCGCCCTCCATGTAGGGGACGGGGTCGGCCAGCTCACTCGCGTGCGCCCAGCGCACGGGCGCGTCGAGCCGGTCCGCCCCCGCACGCACCGTGAGTTTGAGCGCCGAGTGCTGGACGAGCGAGGCGAGTGTGGGGGGCATGGGGATCGGGGGACCTTTGGGAGGGGGCGATTTCGCCGTCCCGTATGAACGGCTCGAAGCGATTCTGCCAGGGTGGCAGAGTCCCCGTCACCGTCGCACCGGCCGCGCCTTCCTCCGTCAGCCGCCCAGCCGCACCAGGAGCGGGGGCGCGTGTTCGCCGTCGACCGTGGTGAGGGAGAGCACCGCGTGGCCGACGGGCAGCTCGTAGGCGAGTCCGGAGGCGGACCACCGTTCCCGTTCGACCTGGCGCACGGTCACCGCGTCCGTGGTGACGGCCTTGCCGGTGGCCATCTTCCGCAGGGCGTGCAGGGCGCGGGTGAGCGGCTGGTCGGCGAAGACGCCGTGCTGGGCGACCTCGCGGACCTCGACCCACTCCTTGCCCCAGGTCTCGGCGAAGCGTTTGCCGTCCCAGGTGGTGACGCCGGGGAAGGCCATGGTGCAGCCGACCGCGCCGAGCAGCGGCGTGTGCAGTTCCTCGGGCACGTCGTCCAGGGTGCGCAGGGCGAGGACCGCCCCGGCGTTGACGGAGCGCAGCCGGCGGATGCCCCGGACGGTTTCGGCGGTGACGGTGTGGGTCGCGTCGTCCAGGACCAGGCAGACGAAGAGGGATCGGTCGGCGCGGGCCACCGTGATCGCGTTGAACTGGGCGAGGATCAGACGGGCCAGCAGCCGGGACGCCTCGGCGTGCGCGCGCTCCGGCAGATCGATGCGCACCCGCAGCGGATGCTGCTCCAGGGAGCGCAGCGAGAACGGGCGGGCATCGGGCCCGGTGGCGAAGAACCCGGCGAAGGCCGGCCGGTCGAGCACGGCGATCCGGTCGGCGAGGACGGCCGCCGGGTCACCGGCGCCGCCCGCCTGGCGCTGCCGCGCGTCGAGTTCGCGCAGCATCGCGTGGTGTCCGGACGCCTGCAGTGCCTGCCGCAGGCCGTCCAGTGCGGTGGCGGAGCCTTCGAGGAGTTCACGGAGTTCGGGTACGGCGGGGAAGGTGCCGTGAACGGCACGGTACGGGCCGAGCAGCTGGCCCAGCGCGGTCGCCGCGCGCCGGGTGTCCGGGGCGGGGAGGTCGCCGGCGAGGCCCTCCGCGAGGGCGGCCGCGGCCTCGTCGGGGTCGGTCGTCCCGCCGTACAGGTCGAAGTCGTGCAGGGACGCGGGGTCGCCGATCCTGACGACGACGTCGTAGGCACCGTCCGGGCCGAGCCGGTCGCCGCCCGCGCCGACGGCGAGCACCGCCGCCTGGCCGGTGAGCGCCCGCAGGGCGAGGGATTCGACGACGGGCCGCACCACCCGTTCCGTCTTCCCCGAGCCGGGCGGTCCGACGACCAGCAGCGAGGTACCCAGCGACGCGGGCTCCAGTGCCATCCCCGAGCCGCGGCGCGCGTAGGGGTTGCGCGGGTCGTCGGCGCAGGCGCCGATCCGGACCTGGCCGGTGAGCGGGTCGTGCACGGCGGTCCGCCGGGGCAGGTCCCGGCGGCCGGAGGGGTGCAGATAGGCGTCGGCGCCCTTGCGCAGCACGGTGTCGGTGAAGGAGTCCCGCCGGTCGGGCCGGGTCCGGGCGGCTCCCCAGGCGTGGCGCAGCCGTACGCAGTCGATGTCGTTCATCCGGTCGGCGTGGACGGCCGCGGTGAGGGCCTCGGCGGCGTCCGTGATTCCGGCGGCCCGCAGTTCGGGCCAGTGGGCGAGGTCCGGTCCGGCCGGTGCCGGAGCGGTCCGGGGCCGCTCCGGGCCGGGTTCACCGCGTCCGAGAAGGGGGGCGAGCGCCGCCGGCCACTGGCCGATTCTGGCGAAGGGCCACACGATCGCGGTACCGATCAGGGCGTAGGCGATGAGCGAGACGAGGAGCGCCGCGTACTGGTTGCCGCCGCCCTGCATCCAGCTGGTCGGAACGGCGGGCAGGATGATGTCGGCGAGCGGTACCCGCCGGGTCCAGACGAGCCATACGGTGACCACCGCGCCGGAGACCGAGAGCAGCAGCCTGGCCCGGTCCAGCCGGGGTCCCGCGAAGTAGCGGAAGACATGGGCCCAGCCGCCGATCCGGGCGGCCCAGAATCCCAGGCCGAGGACCAGGACCTGGTAGTAGAGCGTGGTGGAGTTGACCACCAGCGCCGGCGCGTCCTCCTTGAGACCGCCGAAGGACCACCATTCGGGACCGGTGATGATCTCGATCGGCTTGGACACGTAGGGGACGGCCCGTTCCGTCAGCAGCAGCCACAGCAGGAGCCACAGGACCAGCGTCGCCAGCGGACCCACCAGCGAGGGACGGGGCGGGCGCTCGGCGGGCCGTGGCACGTGGGCGTACCGCCACACCCCCGGCTCGGTCCTGGGGCGTGCCGCGTTCAGCCATTCGGCCGTGTCCGACCGCGCCCCGGCCGGCCGGGGCTGCCCGGGGGCGGTCGCGGGGCGCTTCGGGACGGCGGGTGGCGCGGAGGGCGGCGGGACCGTCGGGGGGAACACGGGCGGGGTCGCGGGCGGCGGGCCGGCCGGATGCGGCACGGAGCTCCCGGGCCGGCCGTCGGGCGGCTGCGCACCCCGCGTGCCCCGGGTGCCGTGCGTGCCTTCGTTGTCCATGAACCGTTGCCCCCTGACCAGCCAGGTCCGACCGCTGCACCGGCCAATCTAGTGCGCGCACACGGTGAGTTCAGCAACGCGCCCGGATAGTGACGGGTCCGGGGGCCCCACGTCCCGTACCGCTCTTCCGCCTCCTTCTGTCCGTCACGGACAGAAGGGCACACGCCCCGGCACCTCCTTCTGTCCGTCACGGACAAGGACACGCGCCCCACCACTCCCGATCGGAGCATGCCGCGCCCCCTTCCCCGCACCTAGCCTGCAGAAAGAGAAGCGTCCGAAACACCCCCAGGAGCCCCGCATGACCGCAATTCCGCAGGAGCGCCGCGTCGTCACTGCCATTCCCGGCCCGAAGTCCGTGGAGCTGCAGGCTCGCCGGCTCGCGACGGTCGCCGCAGGTGTGGGCTCCACCCTGCCGGTGTTCACCGCCCGCGCGGGCGGCGGGATCATCGAGGACGTGGACGGGAACCGTCTGATCGACTTCGGTTCCGGCATCGCCGTGACCTCGGTCGGCGCCTCCGCCGAAGCCGTCGTGCGCCGGGCCTCCGCCCAGCTCGCCGACTTCACCCACACCTGTTTCATGGTCACGCCGTACGAGGGGTACGTCGAGGTCTGCGAGCAGCTCGCCGAGCTCACCCCGGGCGACCACGCGAAGAAGTCCGCGCTGTTCAACTCGGGCGCCGAGGCCGTCGAGAACGCGGTGAAGATCGCCCGCGCCCACACCAAGCGCACCGCGGTCGTCGTCTTCGACCACGGCTACCACGGCCGGACCAACCTCACGATGGCGCTGACCGCCAAGAACATGCCGTACAAGCACGGCTTCGGTCCGTTCGCGCCCGAGGTCTACCGCGTCCCGGTGGCCTACGGCTACCGCTGGCCGACCGGTGCAGAGAACGCAGGCGCGGAGGCGTCCGCCCAGGCCATCGACCAGATCACCAAGCAGATCGGCGCGGAGAACGTCGCCGCGATCATCATCGAGCCGGTGCTCGGCGAGGGCGGCTTCATCGAGCCGGCGAAGGGCTTCCTGCCGGCGATCGCGCAGTTCGCCAAGGACAACGGCATCGTCTTCGTCGCCGACGAGATCCAGTCCGGCTTCTGCCGCACCGGCCAGTGGTTCGCCTGCGAGGACGAGGGCGTCGTCCCGGACCTGATCACGACGGCCAAGGGCATCGCGGGCGGTCTCCCGCTCTCCGCCGTGACCGGCCGCGCCGAGATCATGGACGCCGCGCACGCCGGCGGCCTCGGCGGCACCTACGGCGGGAACCCGGTCGCCTGCGCGGGTGCGCTCGGCGCCATCGAGACGATGCGCGAGCTGGACCTGAACGGGAAGGCGAAGCGGATCGAGGAGGTCATGAAGGGCCGCCTCGCCGAGATGCAGTCGAAGCTTCCCAACGGTGGCCTCATCGGTGACATCCGCGGCCGCGGCGCGATGATCGCGATCGAACTGGTGAAGGCGGGGACGAAGGACCCGAACCCGGAGGCCGCCGCACAGCTCGCGAAAGCCTGCCACGCCGAGGGCGTGCTCGTCCTGACCTGTGGCACGTACGGCAACGTGCTGCGCTTCCTGCCGCCGCTGGTGATCGGTGAGGACCTGCTGAACGAGGGCCTCGACGTGCTCGAGCAGGCGTTCGCCGGAGTCTGATCCGCCCGCCCCCGGTGGCGGCGCACGGCGTTTTCTCCGCGGATGCCCGGTGCCCGCGTGAGGGCCTGTGAAGAAGGTGTGCGGGGGCGATGGCGGGATACCGTTCCCGCTGTCGGTCCCCCCATCGCCTGACGTACGGTTTCCGCAGATGAGAGAAACACCCCGCCCGCAGGGGACTGCGGGTGATGCCGGGCCGGAGCTTCCCCAGCGCCGTCCTGGTTGTGCCTTCGCGCACACCACTGGAGCCTCCGGCTCCGGAACTCCTCACCGATCGGATGGCCGCCCGCCCCACACCCCCCGGGGCGCGCGGCACACCGGTCCCACCGTCCGGCCCGGAACAACCCCCCCTGTCCCGGGCCGGACGGCCCTTTTCTTCTCCGTGGTGTCGGGCCTGCTGGCCCTGTTCGCACTCACCACCTGGCAGATCGCGGCCGACGGCCCGCTGCGCCGCCTGGACGAGCGCGCCGGCCGTGCCCTCGTCGGACACGGCCCCGAGCGGCTCACCGAACTCCTCGCCGACCTCGGCAACATGCAGGTCGCGCTCCCCGTCCTCGGCTGCGCGATCCTGTGGACCCTGGTGCGCGGGGAGCGGCGGGCGCCGCTAGCCGCCGCCCTGACCATGGCGGCCGTGCCGCTGCTTGTCGTCCCGCTCAAGGACTGGATCGCCCGCCCGGGACCGCTGACCGACGCCACCGGCTACTACCCCTCGGGCCATGCCGCGACCGCCGCCGTGGCGTACGGCGCCGCGGCGCTCCTGCTCGCCCCGTATGTGCGCTACCCATGGATGATGCCCGTCGCCGCCGTCCTGATGACGGTGGCGACGGGCATCGGTCTGGTGCTCCGCGGCTACCACTGGCCTCTCGACGTAGCAGGCAGCTGGTGGCTGTGCGGGGTGCTGCTGGTGGCGCTGCGGTTGTTCAGCCGCCGAAGTACGCGTCGAAGTTCTTCGAGAACTCCCAGTTGTTGAAGCGGTCCCAGTTGACGGACCACGTCATCAGGCCGCGCAGCCCCGACCAGGTGCCGTGGGTGGCGTACGAACCGCAGTCGGTCTTCTTGGTCAGGCAGTTCAGCGCCTTGGTGACCTCGGCGGGCGAGGTGTGTCCGTTGCCCGCCTGCGTGGAGGCGGGCAGGCCGATCGCGACCTGGTCGGGGCGGAGACCGGGGAAGACCTTGGTCTGGTCGCCCGCCACCGGGAAGCCGGTCAGCAGCATGTCGGTCATCGCGATGTGGAAGTCTGCGCCGCCCATGGAGTGGTACTGGTTGTCCAGACCCATGATGGAGCCCGAGTTGTAGTCCTGGACGTGCAGCAGCGTGAGGTCGTCGCGCAGCGCGTGGATCACCGGCAGGTAGGCCCCGGCGCGCGGGTCCTGGCCGCCCCAGGGCCCGGAGCCGTAGTACTGGTAGCCGAGCTGCACGAAGAAGGTCTCGGGGGCCATGGTGAGGACGAACTTCTCGCCGTACTTGGCCTTGAGGGACTTCACCGCGGAGATCAGGTTGACGACGACGGGCGTGGTGGGGCTGCGGAAGTCGGTGTCGCCGGTGTTCAGCGAGAGGGAGTGGCCCTCGAAGTCGATGTCCAGGCCGTCGAGACCGTACTCGTCGATGATCTTGCTGACCGAGGAGACGAAGGTGTCACGGGCGGCGGTGGTGGCGAGCTGCACCTGCCCGTTCTGGCCGCCGATGGAGATCAGCACCTTCTTTCCGGCCGCCTGCTTGGCCTTGATGGCCGCCTTGAACTCGGCCACGGACTCGACGTTCGGGCACTCGGTGACCGGGCAGAGCGAGAAGCGGATGTCGCCGGAGGTGACGGAGGTCGGCTCACCGAAGGCCAGGTCGATGACGTCCCAGGAGTCGGGCACGTCCGCCATGCGGGTGTAGCCGGAGCCGTTGGCGAAGCTGGAGTGCAGATAGCCGACGAGCGCGTGGGCCGGGAGGTCCGAGCCGCCGCCGCCTCCGCCGCCCGCCGTGGTGGTCGCGGAGACCGCGGCGGACTTCGCGGACTCGCCCGCCTCGTTGGTGGCGGTGACCTGGAAGCTGTACGCGGTCGAGGCGGTCAGGCCCGTCACGGTCGCCGACGTGCCGGTGGCGGAGAGGACCTTCGTTCCGCCCCGGTAGACGTTGTAGCCGGTGGCGCCCGTGGCGGCGGTCCAGGACAGCGGTACCGAGGACGAGGTGGGCGTGCCGGCCCTGAGGCCCGCGGGGACCGCCGGGAGGACGACCGGGTCGCCGCCGGGGCCGACGAGGGTGAGGTCGTCGGCGTAGTAGGCGGGGGTTCCGTACCAGCCGTGCGTGTACACGCTGACGGAGGTGGTCGAGGCACCGGTCTTGAAGGTGGTGGTGAGCTGCTTCCAGGCCCCGGCGGACTGCGTCCAGGTGGACACGTCGGTGGTGCCGGTGCCCGCCGCGCCCAGGTAGACGTAGCTGCCCTGCACCCAGGCGCTCAGCGTGTACGTGGAGTTGGGCTTCACCGTCACGGTCTGGGAGCACTTGGCGTTGTCGCTGCCGGCCGGGGTCGCCTTCAGCGCCGAGGTGCCGCCGTGTACGGGCGTGCTGACGGCGACTCCACTGCCGCCCGTACAGTTCCAGCCGGTCAGGCCGGCCTCGAAGGTGCCGTTGCGCGCCACATCGGCGTCGGCCGCCGCGGCGCTCGGCGCCGTCGCGGCCAGGCCGCCGACGGCCAGCAGGGCGGCCGAGAAGGCCGCCAGAAGTCCGGTCATGCGGGCGGGGGGTCCCGTGCGTTCCACAACGGCCTCCGTGCAGGGGGGAATTGAGTGTGGCGCACAACATGGTCCAGACCAATCAGGTTGTCAAGACCTCTGGCATCCACCCCGCTATTCCCGTCCTCCCGCCGCGGCCTCATGCATCGCCAGCTCCAGCAGCGTGGCGTCGGTGAGCGTGCCGGATCCGTCCGGCGGAATCAGCCAGCGGACCTTGCCGACGACGGCCCGCCCCGGATGGGGCACGACGATCCAGGTACCCGGGCCCGCGCCCCGCACCCCCGTGCCCACCCAGCGGGCGGCCGTGCCCGGCGGCACGAAGAAGCCCATGCGGGCATCGCCGAAGCCGGCGAGGACCGGTCCCGGCCGGTCGATGAGGCGGGTGAGCACGTCGAGCGTCGGATAGCCCAGCTCCCCCGGAAGGATCAGCACGTCCCAGCGCCGGCCGGCGGGCAGGAGCGCGACCCCTCGCGGATCGCGCTCCCATTCCCACCGGCAGGCGCCGGGATCCGGTGCCACCGATGCAAGCCACTCGACTGCTGCCCTGGCCCCCGCGCCCGTCATGACCGGCCTCCGTTCCGTGTCGCACCGGCAGGAGGCGCCGGTGCGTTCACCGGGGAGAGAGGGGTCGGGCCGATCCATTACGCGGGTTCGGCTACCCATCGGTAGTGATCTGGGTCACCCGCCCGCGGCCTGTGGGTCAGCTGTCGAAGCCGAGGCCCACGCGGTCCATCGTCCGCAGCCACAGGTTGCGGTGGCCGCCGTTGTCGTCGGCCCTGGCCAGCGACCTCTTCGTCAGCTCGATCCCGGCCCAGGCGAGGGGCTCCGGCGGGAAGGGCATCGGCTTCGTCCGCACCATCTCCAGGGCGGTCCGCTCGGTGGGGCGGCCCGCGAGGAGGTCGAGCATGACGTCGGCACCGAACCGGGTGGCACCGACGCCGAGCCCGGTGAATCCGGCGGCGTAGGCGACCCGTCCCTGATGGGCCGTACCGAAGAATGCGGAGAACCGGGAGCAGGTGTCGATCGCACCGCCCCAGGCATGGCTGAAACGCACGCCCGCCAATTGCGGAAAGCACTCGAAGAACTGCCCGGCGAGTTTGAGGAACGTCTCGGGGCGCTGGTCGAGTTCGGCGCTCAGCCGGCCGCCGTACGGATAGATCGCGTCGTATCCGCCCCACAGGATCCGGTTGTCCGCGGAGAGCCGGAAGTAGTGGAACTGATTGGCGCTGTCCCCGAGTCCCTGGCGGTTCTTCCAGCCGATGGCGGCGAGCTGGTCCCCGGTCAGCGGTTCGGTCATCAGCGCGTAGTCGTAGACCGGGACGGTGTACGGGCGGACCCGCTTCACGAGCGAGGGGAAGATGTTCGTCCCCAGAGCGACACGGCGGGCGAGGACCTTTCCGTACGGTGTGCGGACCGCCATTCCGGTTCCGGTTCTGGCCAGTTCCAGCCCGCGGGTGTGTTCGTAGATCCGCACGCCGAGGTCGAGACAGGCCCGCTTCAGGCCCCAGACCAGCTTGGCCGGGTGCAGCATCGCGACGCCGCTGCGGTCCCAGAGACCGCCCAGGAACGTCGGTGAGTCGACTTCGGCACGCAGCGCCTCCCGGTCGAGGAACTCGACTCCGCCGAAGCCGTGCCGTTCGGACTCCTGATGCCATTCCCGCAGCTCTTCGAGCTGGTGGGGCTGGGTGGCGACATCGATCTCGCCGGTACGCTCGAACTCGCAGTCGATGGAGTAGCGGGCCACGGCCGCCTCGATGGCGTCGAGGTTGCGCGCGCCCAGCTCCTCCAGCTTCTTGATCTCGTCGGGCCAGCGCTCCAGTCCGTTGGGCAGGCCGTGGGTGAGGGAGGCGGCGCAGAATCCGCCGTTGCGGCCCGAGGCGGCCCAGCCCGTCTCGTGCCCCTCGATCAGGACGACATCGCGTTCCGGTTCGCGTTCCTTGGCGAGCAGCGCGGTCCACAGTCCGCTGTAGCCGCCCCCGATGACGAGCAGATCGCAGTGCTCGTCACCGGTGAGCGCGGGGAGCGCCTCGGGCCTGCCGGGGTCGTCCAGCCAGAACGACACCGGCTTCGCGTCGGCGAGTGATTGTGCGGCAGTACGCATGGCAGCTGGGGCCATGGTTTCCAACTCCTTCGGGACTTTCAGGGTCGTGCTTTTTTGCGCCGGTTCGCGATCAGCTGACCGGCGAGAACCACCAGTACCGCAATGATGAACATCGCCGTGCCGATGACGTTGATCTGTACGGGCGTGCCGCGCTGTGCCGAGCCCCAGACGAACATGGGGAAGGTGACGGTGGAACCCGCGTTGAAATTGGTGATGATGAAATCGTCGAAGGAGAGCGCGAAGGCGAGCAGCGCTCCCGCGGCGATTCCGGGGGCGGCGATCGGCAGGGTCACCCGCACGAAGGTCTGTACCGGCCCTGCGTACAGATCGCGGGCCGCCTCCTCCAGCCTCGGATCCATCGACATGACGCGCGCCTTGACGGCCGTGACGACGAAGCTGAGGCAGAACATGATGTGGGCGATGAGGATCGTCCAGAAGCCCAGCTGCGCACCCATGTTCAGGAACAGCGTGAGCAGCGACGCGGCCATGACGACCTCGGGCATCGCCATCGGCAGGAAGATCAGCGAGTTGATCGCCCCGCGCGCCCGGAAGCGGTAGCGGACCAGGGCGAACGCGATCATCGTGCCGAGGACGGTCGCGCCGACCGTGGCCCAGACGGCGATCTGGAGGGAGAGCGAGAGCGAGCCGCACATGTCGGCGACGCCGCAGGGATCCTTCCAGGCGTCGGTCGAGAAGCGCTGCCAGGAGTAGTTGAAGCGCCCGTTGGGCTTGTTGAAGGAGAACACCATCACGACGATGTTCGGAAGGATCATGTAGGCGAGGGTCAGCAGACCCGCGATGACGATCAGATGGCGTCGCAGCCAGCGCAGTACGGGCATCAGACCAGGTCCTCCGTCCCGGAGCGGCGGATGTAGAAGGTGACCGCGATCAGGACGACCGCCATGAGGATGAAGGAGAGCGCTGCCGCCGTCGGATAGTCGAGGACGCGCAGGAACTGGGTCTGGATGACGCTGCCGACCATCTTGGTGTCGGTGGAGCCCAGCAGTTCCGCGTTGACGTAGTCACCGCTGGCCGGGATGAAGGTCAGCAGCGTCCCGGAGACGACACCCGGCATGGACAGCGGGAACGTCACCTTGCGGAAGGTGGTGGCGGGCGTGGCGTACAGGTCCCCGGCGGCCTCGTGCAGCCGGCCGTCGATCCGCTCCAGCGAGGTGTAGAGCGGCAGGATCATGAACGGCAGGAAGTTGTACGTGAGACCGCAGACGACCGCCATCGGTGTGGCCAGGACGCGGTTGTTCTCGGTCCAGCCGAGCCAGCTGGTGACGTCCAGGACGTGCAGCGTGTTCAGTACGTCGACGACCGCGCCGCCGTCCGCGAGGATCGTCTTCCACGCGAGCGTGCGGATCAGGAAGCTGGTGAAGAACGGCGCGATGACCAGCACCAGCACCAGGTTCCGCCAGCGGCCGGCCTTGAACGCGATGAGGTAGGCGAGCGGGTAGCCGAGCAGCAGACACAGGATCGTGGCGGTGCCCGCGTACAGCAGGGACCGGATGAACTGCGGGTAGTAGTCGGTCAGCGCGTCCCAGTACGTCTGGAAGTGCCAGGTGACCTCGTATCCCTGCTCCAGGGATCCGGTCTGTACGGAGGTCGAGGCCTGGTAGACCAGTGGCAGCGCGAAGAAGACGACGAGCCACAGGATGCCGGGCAGAAGCAGCCAGTACGGCACGAGGCGCTTGCGGGTGGAGGGCTTGCGCAGGACCGGCTCGGCCGCGGGGGCCGGTGGCGCCTCCTTGGTGAGGCTCACGCCGCGTCCTCCACCGTCTCCACGCCGGCGTCGATGTCCTGGGCGGCGTCCAGACCGAAGGTGTGGGCCGGATTCCAGTGCAGGACGACCTCGGCCCCGGCGGTGAGCCGTGCGCGCCTCTCGACGTTCTGCTCGTAGACCTGGAGGGACTTGCCCGCCGGGCTCTCCACCACGTACTGCGTGGAGACCCCGATGAAGCTGGAGTCGATGATGCGGCCGGTGACCCGGTTGCGGCCCTCGGCTATCTCGTCCGCGTCGTCGCGGTGCGTGAGGGATATCTTCTCCGGGCGGATGCCGAGGAGCAGCCTGCCGCCGTTCGCGGTCGGCGCCGGACAGCGGTCGGCGGGCAGCCGCAGCTTGCCGCCCCCGGCCGCTACGACGATGTCCGTGCCGGTGGAGACGACCTCGCCCTCGATGAGGTTCGAGGTGCCGAGGAAGTTGGCGACGAAGGTGGTCCGCGGGTTCTCGTAGAGGTCCGCCGGGTCGCCCAGCTGCTCGACCCGGCCCGCGTTCATCACCGCGACGGTGTCGGCCATGGTCATGGCCTCCTCCTGGTCGTGGGTGACGTGGATGAACGTGATGCCGACCTCGGTCTGGATCCGCTTGAGTTCGAGCTGCATCTGGCGGCGCAGCTTGAGGTCGAGGGCGCCCAGCGGTTCGTCGAGGAGCAGCACCTGCGGGTGGTTGATCAGGGCGCGGGCGACGGCGACGCGCTGCTGCTGGCCGCCGGAGAGCTGATGGGGCTTGCGCCTGGCGAAGTCGCCGAGCTGGACGAGCTCCAGCATGTCGTCGACCTGCTTCTTGACCGACTTGATGCCGCGCCGGCGCAGTCCGAAGGCGACGTTCTCCGTGATGTCGAGGTGCGGGAACAGCGCGTAGCTCTGGAAGACGGTGTTGACGGGCCGCTTGTACGGGGGGAGGTCCGTGATGTCCCGGCCGCCGAGGGTGACGGTTCCGGTGGTGGCCTCCTCCAGGCCCGCGATCATCCGCAGGGTGGTGGTCTTGCCGCAGCCGGACGCGCCGAGCAGCGCGAAGAAGGAGCCCTGCGGGACGGTCAGATCGAGCGGTTGGACGGCGGCGAAGGAGCCGTACGTCTTGCTGATCCCGGTGAGGCGGACGTCGCCGCCTGTCTGCTGCTGTGTCATGGATCGCAGTCCCAGTGGTGTCAGAGGGAGATCAGGGGAGGGAGGGCGTGGCGTTGGCGGTCAGGCGCCGATGAGCTTGGCGAACTTCTCCTCGTACGCCGTCTCTTCCTCGGCGCTCAGGGAGCGGAAGGCGTGCGACCTGGCGGCCATCGCCTTGTCCGGGAGGATCAGCGTGTTGGCGGCCATCGCCTTGTCGATCCTGGCGAGTTCCTCGCGGACCCCGTCGACCGGGCAGACGTAGTTGATGTACGCGGCGAGCTGGGCGGCGACCGGGGGCTCGTAGTAGTAGTCCATGAGCTTCTCGGCGTTGGTCTTGTGCCGGGCCTTGGCCGGGACCAGCATGTTGTCGCTGGAGGTGATGTATCCGGCGGCCGGGATGGCGAACTTGATGTCCGGGTTGCCGGCCTGCAGCTGGATGATGTCACCGGCCCAGGCGACGCACGCGGCGATGTCGCCCTTGTCCAGGTCGGCGGTGTAGTCGTTGCCTGTGAAGCGGCGTATCTGGTTCTTGTCGACGCCCTTCTGCATCCGGCCTATCGCGGCGTCGTAGTCGGCGTCGGTGAACTTCCCCGGGTCCTTGCCCATGTCGAGCAGGGTCATCCCGACGGAGTCGCGCATCTCGGAGAGGAACGCGACCCGGCCCTTGAGGGTGGGGTCGTCGAGCAGCTGCGTCACGGAGTCGACCTTGCGGCCGCCGGTCGCCTTGGAGTTGTACGCGATGACGGTCGGGATGCCGGTCCAGGGGTAGGAGTAGGCGCGGCCCGGGTCCCAGTCGGGGGTGCGGAACTGGGGTGAGAGGTTGGCGAACGCGTGCGGCAGGTTCACCGGGTCGAGCTTCTGGGCCCAGCCGAGCCGGATGATGCGGGCGGCCAGCCAGTCGGTGACGATGATCAGGTCGCGGCCGGTGTCCTGGCCGGCCGCCAGCTGCGGTTTGATCTTCCCGAAGAACTCGACGTTGTCGTTGATGTCCTCGGTGTACTTCACCTTGATCCCGGTGCGTTCGGTGAACCCGTCCAGGGTGGGCCGGTGCTTCTCGTCCTCGCTGACGTCCATGTACTCGGTCCAGTTGGAGAAGTTGACCTGCTTCTCCTTGGCCGAGTGGTCGTCCGAGGCCTCTGCCGCGTCGCCCTCGCGTTTGGCGGGCGGGATGCCGCACGCGCTCAGCGTCCCCAGACCGCCGATCGCGAGGGCGCCCATGCCTGAGGCGCGCAGCAGCGATCGGCGGGTGAGGGCGCCCCTGCCGTTGGTCAGGCTCCGGCGCATCGCGGCCAGCTGGGCCGCCGAGAGTCGCTCGGGCTCGTACTGCTCCATACGCGTTGCCCTTTCGGGTGGGTATGCGGCCGGACCGGCCGGGTTATCGGTCCCCGAAGATCGTGCGGTGCCAGTCCTTCCGGGCGACCGCGGTGTTGTCGTACATCACGTGCTTGACCTGCGTGTACTCCTCGAAGGAGTACGACGACATGTCC
Organism: Streptomyces sp. NBC_00385; assembly: GCF_035917155.1. Lineage (NCBI taxonomy): Bacteria > Bacillati > Actinomycetota > Actinomycetes > Kitasatosporales > Streptomycetaceae > Streptomyces > Streptomyces sp. NBC_00385. The sequence continues at coordinate 1,942,039 of NZ_CP107951.1, forward strand.
TTGCCGAAGCCGCTGGCCTTGTAGCCGCCGTGCGGCATCTCGCTGATGATCGGAATGTGGTCGTTGATCCACACGCAGCCCGCCTTGATCTCGCGGGTGGCGCGATTGGCCCGGTACAGGTCGCGGGTCCAGGCGGAGGCCGCGAGTCCGTAGGGGGTGTCGTTGGCGAGGGCGATGCCCTCGTCGTCGGTGTCGAAGGGCAGCACGACCAGGACCGGGCCGAAAATCTCGGCCTGGACGATCTCGCTGTCCTGCGCGGCCCCGGCGACCAGGGTCGGCCGGTAGTAGGCGCCCTCCGCCAGTGCGCCGCCGGGGGCCTCGCCACCGGTGACGACGGTGGCGTAGGCGCGGGCGCGCTCGACGAAGCCGGCGACCCGGTCGCGCTGGGCGTGGCTGATCAGCGGGCCGAGGTCGGTCTTCGCGTCGAACGGGTCACCGAGGCGGACCGTCTCCATCAGTGCCGCGACGCCCTGGACGAAGGCGTCGTAGAGCGGACGCTGGACGTAGGCGCGGGTGGCCGCCGTGCAGTCCTGGCCGGTGTTGATGAGGGAACCGGCCACGGCTCCGTTGACCGCGGCCTCCAGGTCGGCGTCGTCGAAGACCACGAAGGGGGCCTTGCCGCCGAGTTCGAGGTGGAGGCGCTTGACGGTGGAGGTGGCGATCTCCGCGACGCGCCTGCCGACGGCGGTGGAGCCGGTGAACGAGGTCATCACGACGTCCGGGTGCCCGACGAGGTGCTCGCCCGCGTCCTTGCCGGCGCCGGTGACGATGTTGATCACGCCGTCCGGGATGCCCGCCTCGGTGGCCGCCTGCGCGAACATCAACGAGGTCAGCGGGGTGATCTCGGCGGGCTTGAGGACGATGGTGTTGCCCGCGGCGATGGCCGGGAGGACCTTCCAGGCAGCCATCTGGAGCGGGTAGTTCCAGGGGGCGATGGATCCGATGACACCGATCGCCTCACGCCGTACGTACGAGGTGTGGTCGCCGTCGTACTCGGCGGCGGACTTCCCCTCCAGATGGCGGGCGGCACCGGCGAAGAAGGACGTGTTGTCGACCGTGCCGGGGACGTCGAACTCGGTCGAGAGCTTGAGCGGCTTGCCGCACTGGAGGGACTCCGCGTACGCGAAGTCGTCCGCCTGCTCCGCGAGCACGGCGGCGAAGCGGTGCATGGCCTCGGACCGCTCGGCCGGGGTCGCTCCGGACCAGCCGGGGAACGCCTCGCGTGCCGCCGCGACGGCCGCGTCCACGTCCGCGGTTCCGGCCAGCTCGTAGGTGTACACGGTGTCGCCGGTGGCCGGATCCACCACCTCGTGACTCTGTCCTGATGTGCCGGACCGCAGCCTTCCGCCGATGTACTGCGCGCCGTCCGCGAAGCGGTCCTGCACCTGGAAGCTGTTGCCCATCACGCTCTCCTCCGCCGCTGCCCCGCAGACCGGGGGCGGCGTAGCTTCTGCTCGATTTGAGTGCCGATCCTGGCAGAGGAGACCGAGCCCAACAAGTGATTCCGTTGTTGCCTTTTGGTTACGCGACGGAATCTGTCGACCATGTGTCGTGTCGGTGCGGACTTCCGCGTACGGAGTGTCAGTGGCGGATGCCAGACTCGCGTGTCATGGAACACATCGGGGATGTCCGGGATGTCGGCGGGCTCGTGTCGCGGGCCGGTGCGGGCGACAGGGTGAAGTACCTGCTGTTCTGGGGGCACCGGCCGCGCCCGGACGGCCGGATCGGTGCGAGCTGCCTCAGTCAGTGGTGGCCCTCGCCGTTCACGGTCGACGGGGTGACGTACGCGTCGGCCGAGCACTGGATGATGGCCGGCAAGGCGAGGCTGTTCGGTGACGCGGAGGCCGCGGAGCGGGCGGTGGCGGCGAAGAGCCCGGCCGAGGCGAAGAAGGTGGGCCGGCTGGTCCGCGACTTCGACGGGAACGTGTGGGAGCGCGAGCGGTTCCGGCTGGTGGTCGAGGGCAGCTTCCACAAGTTCGGCCAGAACGCGGAGCTGGGCGGATTCCTGCTGGGCACGGGCGACCGGGTGCTGGTCGAGGCGAGCCCGATGGACCGGATCTGGGGCATCGGTCTCACGGCGGACGACCCGCGCGCGGAGGACCCGGCGACCTGGCGGGGCCTGAATCTGCTGGGGTTCGCGCTGATGGAGGCGCGGGCCGCGCTGCGGGACGGCGCGGACAGCATATGAAAGGGGGCCCGCGGGGGGTGTGGAATGTGCTCCACACCCCCCGCGGGCCCCGATACCCGGCCGTTCACCGGGCAGAGCCGGGGACCGGGGATGCCGTTACGCGCCCTCGACGACGAAGGATGTCATCGCGCGCCCGCGACGACCGGGGACGTCACCGCGCATCCTCGATGACGAGGGATGTCCCGTAGGTGTTGTCGTCGCCGTAGGTGGTGTCGTCGTCGAACTCCTCCGCGTGCGTCGCGAAGAGCCAGATGAGGCCACCGATGATGATGACGCCGATGGCGATGCCGACGGACCCCAGGATGAGCCCGGCCAGCGCCTGGCCGGCGTTGTCCGCCTCCCCGCGCGCGGCCCGCTTGCGGCCGATGATGCCGAAGATCAGCGCGAGCGTCCCCAGAACGAGACTGGGGATGCCGTAGATGCAGAACAGGCAGACGGCGAGGATTCCCAGCACCATCGACGCCGTGCCCATGCCGTTGGCGGGCCCCGCGCCCCACGCCGGCTGGCCGCCGTAGCCCGGGTAGCCGCCGTACTGCGGGGCCGGCGGGACCGGGTAGCCGTACTGCGGCGGGGCCGGGTAGCCGTACTGTCCCGCGGGCGGCGGGGCCGCCTGACCGGGACCGTTCGGACCGACCGGCGGTGGCGGCACCGTCCCTGGGTCCTGCCAGGGGCCGGCCGGCTGTCCCTGGCCGGGCGGGCCGAAACCGGCCGTGGGTATGGGGCCCGTCCCGGAGTTCGGCATCGACGTGACCGTCTGCTGATCGTGCACGGGCGGCGGCCCCGGATGCCCGGTGCCCGCGTCCGTCTGCGGACGGGTGTCGCCGGTGTTCTTGGCCAACGGCACCTTGGCGTCCGGCGGAGCCCACGGATCGCGCGGCGCGGACCCGTCCGCGGGCCGTTCTGAGCTGTCTGACATGGGCCTCCCCCATCGTGATGCCGTCATGCTACGGGCCACCCCGTCCTACGATGACTCCCGTCCCCTGCCCGGTTCCCTGTCATACCGGGCCCCGTACCACCCCTGCCCCCGGAGGATCCGATGACCGATCTGCACCCCTTCATCGCGGGGCTGCCCAAGGCCGAGCTCCATGTCCACCATGTCGGCTCGGCCTCACCCCGCATCGTCGCCGAACTGGCCGCGCACCACCCCGACTCCAAGGTCCCCACCGCCCCCGAGGCGCTGGCCGACTACTTCACCTTCACCGACTTCGGCCACTTCATCGACGTGTACCTCTCGGTCGTGGACCTGATCCGCACCCCGGAGGACGTCCGGCTGCTGACGTTCGAGGTGGCCCGGGACATGGCGCGGCAGAACATCCGTTACGCGGAGCTGACCGTCACCCCCTTCTCCTCCACCCGCCGCGGCATCCCCGAACAGGCCTTCATGGAGGCCATCGAGGACGCCCGCAAGGCCGCCGAGTCCGAGCTCGGGGTCGTCCTGCGCTGGTGCTTCGACATTCCGGGCGAGGCAGGTCTGGAGGCCGCCGAGGAGACCACCCGCCTCGCCGTGGACCTGCGGCCGGAGGGGCTCGTCTCCTTCGGTCTCGGCGGCCCGGAGATCGGCGTGGACCGCCCGCAGTTCAAGCCCTACTTCGACCGGGCGATCGCCGAGGGCCTGCACTCCGTGCCGCACGCCGGGGAGACCACGGGACCGCAGACGATCTGGGACGCGCTGACCTCGCTGCGGGCCGAGCGCATCGGCCACGGCACCAGTTCGGTCCGCGACCCGAAGCTGCTGGCCCACCTCGCCGAGCACCGCATCGCCCTGGAGGTGTGCCCCACCTCCAACATCGCGACCCGGGCCGTCACGGACATCGAGCAGCACCCGGTGAAGGAGATGGTGGAGGCCGGTGTCCTGGTCACCATCAACAGCGACGACCCGCCGATGTTCGGTACCGACCTCAACAGTGAGTACGGGGTGGCTGCCCGCCTGCTGGGACTCGACGAGCGGGGCCTCGCGGCGCTCGCGAAGAACGCCGTCGAGGCGTCCTTCCTCGACGCGGCAGGCAAGCGCACGCTGGCCGCCGAGATCGACACGTACACGACGGACTGGCTGGAGCACACCGGCCGGTGACCCCTCAGTGGTGACAATGGCCCCATGGCCACTGTCACTCCTGTCACCTCTGTCACCGCCGTCGCGCACCGCGGAGATCCCTACCGCGTCCGCGAGAACACCCTCCTCTCGATCCGCTCCGCCATCGAACGGGGGGCGGACGCGGTCGAGATCGACGTCCGGGTCACCCGCGACGGCGTACCGGTCCTGCTGCACGACGCCACGCTGGAGCGGCTCTGGGGTCATGACGTGCGGCTGGACCGGCTCACGCACCAGGAGCTGACCGAGCGGACCGAGGGCGCGGTGCCCACCCTGCGCGAGGCGTTGCTCGTCGCCGGGGCGCACCGCCTCATGCTCGACCTGCCCGGGTCCACGGCCGATTCCGTCCGCGGGACCGTCGGCGTGGTCCGTGAGTGCGGGGCCGGTGAACGCGCCTACTACTGCGCGGGGCCCGAGGCGATGCTGAGGGTGCGGGCCGCCGACCCGTCCGCCGAGATCGCCATGACCTGGACGACACTGGCCCCGCCCCGGGCGGCCCTGCTCGACGCGGTGCGGCCGCGCTGGCTGAACTACCGGTTCGGCCTGGTGAGCCGGGAGCTGACGGACCGCAACCACCGTGACGGGCTGCTGGTGTCGGCGTGGACGGCGGACACCGGCCGCACGATGCGCCGGCTGATCCGGCAGGGCGTGGACTCGATCACCACCAACCGGATCGACGTCCTGCACAAGGTGATCCTCAACTCCACCACGTCTCAGGGATCTTGACCGGTCCGGCATCATGGACGGGACCTCATCGTCCTGATGCCAGGCCGGCGCCAAGGAGCCAGACGTGACCGCCCCCCGCAGCAATTCCGTTCCCGCCCGCGTCCGTTCCGACGTCGCCCACAACGCCCGCGTGTGGAACTACTGGCTCGGCGGCAAGGATCACTTCCCGGTGGACCGGACCGTCGGTGACCAGGTCACCGGCATGTATCCGAGCATCGGCGAAGTGGCCCGGGCGGACCGGGCGTTCCTCGGCCGGGTGGTGCGGCACCTGGCCGGCGACGCGGGCATCGGCCAGTTCCTGGACATAGGCACCGGCCTGCCGACGGCGGACAACACCCATGAGGTGGCCCAGCACACCGCGCCCGACGCCCGCGTCGTCTACGTCGACAACGACCCCATCGTCCTGGCGCACGCCCGCTCGCTGCTCACCAGTTCACCGGAGGGCGCGACCGAGTACATCGACGCGGACGCCCGTCACCCGGACCGGATCCTGCGGGCCGCGCAGCCCACCCTCGATCTGGAGCGCCCGGTCGCGGTCATGCTGCTGGGCATCCTGAACTTCGTCCTCGACACGGACGAGGCGCTGCGGATCGTGCGGCAGTTGATGGCCGCGGTGCCGTCCGGCAGCTATCTGGTCCTCACCCACCCCACGCTGGAGCTGGGCGGCGAGGGCAACGAGGCGGCGATGCGGTTCTGGAACGAGAACGCCACTCCCCCGATCACCGCCCGCGGCCGTTTCGAGTTCGCCGCGTTCCTGGACGGGCTGGACATCCTGGATCCGGGCATCGTCTCGTGTGCGCGCTGGCGCCCCGGTCCCGGCCCGGCCGGGGCGGAGGTCGCCCAGTTCGGCGCGGTGGCGCGGAAGCCCTGACGGCGCCGCCCGATGCGCATACGCGACCTCACCGCGCGAGCGGGGCGGGCCGGTCCCGGCACGGTCGACCTCCTGATCGCGCTGCTGGTCCAGGCCGCCATGACCATGCCGTTCGTCGTGCCACGCGGCCCCGATCTGCCGGAGGCGACGTGGGCGACGTACGGGCTGACCACCCTGATGGTGCTGCCGCTGGTCGCCCGCCGCCGGGCGCCGGTCGCGGTCCTCCTCGCCGTGCTCGTGGCCGGCGGACTGTACAAGTTCGCCGTCGACGGCCCGGGCCAGCCGCTCCCGTACACCGGCCTCGTGGCGTTCTACACGGTGGCCGAGCTCTCCTCGCCGCCGAAGCGGACCGGGATCGCGCTGCTCACGACGCTGGCGGTCCTGGTCTCCGTCGGGTTCGACAGCGACGCGCTGAGGGAGCTGCTCTTCTCCCTGTTCGTGTTCGCCGCGGCCTACGCCTTCGGCCGGCTCGCCGTGACACGCAAGGCGTATCTGCGGGCGGTGGAGGACCGGGCCCGCCAGCTGGAGCTGACGCACCTAATCGAGGCGGAGCAGGCCGCAGCCCGTGAACGGGCCCGGATCGCCCGGGAGATGCACGACGTCCTGTCCCATGCCGTGAGCCTGATGATCGTGCAGGCCAAAGCCGGCCCGGTGGCGGTCCGTACGGCTCCGGAACGTGCCGAGGCCGCCTTCGACGCGATCTCGGAGGCGGGCCGGGACGCCATGGTGCAGCTGCGCCGGATGCTCGGCGTGCTGCGCGACGGCGAGGGAGAACCGGACGCGCCCCGCGAGCCCCAGCCCCTGCTGGACGGGTTGCCCGGCCTGGTGGAGCGGGTGCGGGCGGGCGGTCCGGCGGTCTCGTACGAGGTCACGGGCGACGGCCGGCCACCGGGCCCGGCGGTCGAGGCCACCGTCTACCGGATCGTGCAGGAAGCCCTGACGAACGTGGTCCGGCATGCCGGCGCGGCCTCGGTCCGGGTGCGGCTGGAGCACGGGCGCGAGGCGTTGAGCCTGACGGTCACCGATGACGGGCGCGGCCCCGGCGGTGGATCGGGGCTGGGGCTGACCGGCATCCGGGAGCGTGCCGCCGCGCACGGGGGCACGGCCCGCACCGGCCCCGGTCCGGACGGCCGTGGCTTCCGGGTCGCGGTGACGATCCCGCACCCGCGGCCGGAATCAGCGACGGCACGACGGACAGGAGTGGAGCAGTGACGATCCGCGTGGTGGTCGCCGACGACCAGGAGCTGGTGCGCAGCGGCTTCGCGATGATCCTGGACGCGCAACCGGACATCGAGGTGGTGGCCGAGGCAGGTGACGGCGCCGCGGCCGTCGAGGCCGTGCGGCGGCTGGCCCCCGAGGTGGCGCTGCTCGACATCCGGATGCCCGGAACGGACGGCATCGAGGCCTGCCGCACCATCACGGCCGGGAGCGGTTGCCGGACGGTCATGCTGACCACGTTCGACTCGGACGAGTACGTCTACGAAGCTCTGCACGCAGGGGCGAGCGGCTTCCTGCTCAAGGACGTCCGCCGGGACGATCTGGTGCACGCGGTACGCGTGGTGGCGGCCGGGGACTCGCTGCTGGCGCCCTCGGTGGCGCGCCGGCTCATCGCCGAATACACCTCGCGGCCGCCCGCCGCGGCGGTGGAGCCGTCCGCGCGCCTGGACGTGCTGACCACGCGGGAACACGAGACGCTGCTCCATCTGGCGCGCGGGCTGTCGAACGCGGAAATCGCGGCGGAGCTGGTCGTCAGCGAGCACACGGTGAAGACGCATGTCGGCAACGTGCTGTCCAAACTGGGTCTGCGTGACCGGATCCAGGCGGTGATCTGCGCGTACGAGTGCGGTGTCGTCTCTCCCTCTGCGGAGGGAGGGCCCGAAGGCTCCTCCCCCGCGCAGGGGAGAAGGCCTCCCCCGAGGAAACCCCCGCTCGGGTGATCCGCCCGGATGCGTGGATGAACAGGATGGATTCCGACAGCAGTTGAGGACTCCACCGGATTCCACGCCCAGGAGGCACCGGACATGAACGCCCGCACGTCCCGCACCGTCATCGCGGCCGCCCTGCTCCTCGGTATCGCCGCGGGCCCCGCCGCCTCACCGGCCCTGGCGGCGGTCGCGTCGCCGGTGTCCGGCCCGGCCGGCCGGTGGTCATCGCCCGTCGGAGCGTCGGAGGCCGAGGCGCTGCGGGCAGCGATCAGCGGAGTCCCGTCGGACGACGCCACGGCCGCGCTGGTGCGCGTCTCGGGCACCGGGGGTGTCTGGCGGGGCAGCGCCGGCGTCCACGACCTGGTGTCCGGGCGGCCGGCGGATCCGGCGGGGCGATTCCGGGCCGGTTCGGTCACCAAGGTCTTCACGGCGGCCGTGGTCCTCCAGCTGGCCGGGGAGGGCAGGATCGGCCTGGACCGCCCGGTCCGGCACTACCTGCCCGACCTGATCCCGGCGACGTACGGGAAGGTCACGGTGCGCCAGCTGCTGAACCACACGAGCGGCCTTCCGTCCGTCGACCCGGGCAACGGCGACACGGTGGAGGACTGGTACGAGCACCGGTTCGACCTGACCGACCCGGCGGAGGTGGTGCGCGAAACCACCGCGCACCGGCCGGACTTCGCGCCCGGCACCCAGCAGCACTACGCCAACATCGGCTACACGGTGGCGGGCCTGCTCATCGAGCGGGTGACGGGTGACACATACGCCTCCCAGGTCTCGCGTCGCGTCCTGGAGCCACTGCGTCTCAAGGACACCTTCTTCCCCGGCACCGATCCGTCGATACGCGGACGGCACAACCGCGGGTACCAGATATTCGGTACGGAGGGCGAGCTCCGCGACGTGACGGTGTGGGGGGCGAGCGACGCCTGGGCGGCGGGAGATCTGATCTCGACCACAGCCGATCTGGAGAGGTTCACCCGGGCACTGTTCGGTGGGCAGGTGGTGCGCGGGGCGCTGCTGGAGGAGATGTTCACCCTGCCCGGCGCCTCGGTGCGGGAGTACGGCACGGGCGGGCCTGCCGCGTACAGCGCGGGTCTCTCGGTGCTGACGCTGGGGGGGCGCGAGGTCTGGGGAAAGACGGGTGGCCGCTGGGGCTACAACACGGCCGTCGCCGCCACCCGTGATCTCTCCCGGACCCTCGTCTACAGCGTCAACGCGACGGACGCGAAGGGGAAGGACATGAATCCCACGGCGCGGGACATCATGGTGGCCGCCTTCGGCGCCCCGGCGGGTGGGTGACTCAGGCTGCCGGGACGGGCGCCGCGGCAGCCGCCGGCCCCGGCGTCCGCTCCATGGCCTCCAGCCGCTTGATCTTGCGGTGCACGATCAGCAGGGGGATCACCCCGAAGAAGCCGAACGACATGTCGATGACCGACCACCAGAAGGGGATGTCGCGGATCGGACCGCAGATCAGGGCGAGCGGGACGATCCCGGCACAGGCGATCATGCCGAATTCGATGACCCAGATGTTGCGGACCGGATCACGGTAGGGACCGTAGAAGGCGACCGCGATCACGAGATGCGCGAAGGCCAGCCAGTCGGTGCCGTACAGCACGAACGGATACTCGGCGTCGGCCGTGTCGATCCCCGTGCGGACACGGGTGATCCACTCCATCAGGGCCGGGAAGTGCTCGGGCACGGGCGAGGCCGGGGAGCTCAGCAGGTCCTCGGCCCAGCGCAGTTCGTGGACGAGCGGGAAGGCGGTCAGCCCGCTCAGAACCAGACAGACGATGAAGACGGCCAACCACACGCGTATACGCCTCCGCAGGGCGCGTCGCTCGCTCATGTCCGCAGCGTACGCCCGCGTTTACCGGCCCTTTACGCCACCCCCGGCAGGGATTCACAAGCCGACTACGGCGTTCCACTTCTTGGCGAACTCCGTGCGTTCCTCGGACGTGATGTCGCGGGCGATGGCCAGCCGCTTGCGCATGTCGTCGTCGGGGAAGATCAGCGGGTCCTCCGCCAGCGCGGCGGTCTCCTCGTCCTTGGAGGAGGCGAGCACCTCACGTGCGGCCGGCACCGGGCAGACGTAGTTGACCCAGGTGGCGAGCTCGGCGGCGACCTCGGGCTCGTAGTAGTAGTCGATGAGCCTCTCCGCATTGCGCTTGTGGCGGGCGAGGTTGGGGATCATGAGGGATTCCGCCCAGAGCTCGGCCCCCTCCTCGGGCACCACGAACTCGATGTCCGGGTTGTCCGCCTGGAGCTGGATGACGTCACCGGAGTAGGCCTGGCAGGCGAGCACGTCTCCGGTGGAGAGGTCCTTGATGTAGTCGTTGCCGGTGAAGCGGCGGATGTGTTTGGTCTTCACCAGCTTCTCCACCTGGTCGCAGATGTCGTAGAAGTCGTCGCGCTTCCAGCGGGTGATGTCGACACCGTTGCCCTGCATCAGCAGGGCGAAGGACTCGTCGAGCCCGGACAGCAGGGTGACCTTGCCGCGCAGGTCGTCCGCCCACAGCTCGCTCGTGTGCCTGATCTCCCGGCCGAGCCTCTTGCGGTTGTACGCGATACCGGTGATGCCGGACTGCCAGGGCACGCTCTGCATCCGGCCCTCGTCGAAGGCGGGCGAGCGCAGCTGCGGGTCGAGGTACTTCGACACGTTGGGCTGCTTCGCCCGGTCCATCTCCTGGACCCAGCCGAGCCGGACGAACCGCGCCGCCATCCAGTCGCTGATGACGATCAGGTCGCGGCCGGTCTGCTGGTGGTTCATCAGGGCCGGGCTGATCTTGCCGAAGAACTCGTCGTTGTCGTTGATCTCCTCGGTGTACGTGACGGAGATCCCGGTCCGCTCGCTGAACGCGTCGAGGGTGGGCCGCTTCGACTCGTCCTCGTCGTCCGTGTCGATGTAGAGGGGCCAGTTGGCGAAGTGCAGGGTGTGATCGCCGGCGGAGTAGTCGCGTCCGGCACGGTCACCCGGCTCCACGAAGGCGGCGGGGACTCCGCAGCCGGCCAGCGTGACGCCGGCCGCTCCCGCCCCGAAGGCGCGGAGCACGGACCGGCGGGACATGGGGTGGTTCGGGATCGCTCGCACCTGCGCAGGATGCCGGTCGGCCGGTGCGGCGGGCAATGGACCAACCGTCCAGCGCTGCCCGCCCGCTGCGCACACCCTGTCGAGGGTCCGGCGCGGGGGCGGACACGGATACGGCCCCGGGCGCTCGCACAGTGCGCCGGGGCCGTGTCCGTAACGGATGCCGCGAAGGTCAGCCGTCGAGCGAGGTCATGACGTGCTTGATGCGGGTGTAGTCCTCGAAGCCGTAGGCGGAGAGGTCCTTGCCGTAGCCGGACTTCTTGAACCCGCCGTGCGGCATCTCGGCGACGAGCGGGATGTGGGTGTTGATCCACACACAGCCGAAGTCGAGGTTCTTGGACATCCGCATGGCGCGGCCGTGGTCCTTGGTCCACACCGAGGAGGCCAGCGCGTAGTCGACGCCGTTCGCCCACTCCAGGGCCTGGGCCTCGTCCGTGAAGGACTGGACGGTGATGACCGGGCCGAAGACCTCGTTCTGGATGATCTCGTCGTCCTGCTTGAGCCCGGAGACGACGGTCGGGGCGTAGAAGTAGCCCTTCTCGCCGACCCGGTGGCCGCCGGCCTCGACCTTGGCGTGGGCGGGGAGCCGCTCGATGAAGCCGCTGACCTGGGCGAGCTGGTTGGCGTTGTTGAGCGGGCCGTAGAGCACGTCCTCGTCGTCCGGCTGCCCGGTCTTCGTGTCGGCGGCGGCCTTGGCCAGCGCGGTGACGAACTCGTCGTGGATCGACTCGTGGACGAGCACGCGGGTCGCCGCCGTGCAGTCCTGTCCGGCGTTGAAGTAGCCCGCGACCGAGATGTCCTCGACGGCCTTCGCGATGTCGGTGTCCTCGAAGACGACGACGGGAGCCTTGCCGCCGAGCTCCAGGTGGACCCGCTTGACGTCCTTGGCGGCGGACTCGGCGACCTGCATGCCGGCCCGGACCGAACCGGTGATGGAGGCCATGGCCGGCGTCCGGTGCTCGACCATCGCACGGCCGGTGTCGCGGTCGCCGCAGATGACGTTGAAGACACCCTTGGGCAGGATCTGCCCGATGATCTCGGCGATCAGCACGGTGGACGCCGGGGTGGTGTCGGACGGCTTGATGACGACGGTGTTGCCCGCGGCGAGCGCCGGAGCGAACTTCCAGACGGCCATCATCATCGGGTAGTTCCACGGCGCGACCTGCGCGCAGACTCCGACCGGTTCGCGGCGGACGATGGAGGTCAGTCCCTCCATGTACTCGCCGGCCGAGCGGCCCTCCAGCAGCCGGGCGGCACCCGCGAAGAAGCGGATCTGGTCCACCATCGGCGGGAGCTCTTCGGTGCGGGTCAGCCCGATCGGCTTGCCGGTGTTCTCGGACTCGGCCGCGATGAGGTCCTCGGCGCGCTCCTCGAAGGCGTCCGCGATCTTCAGCAGGGCGCGCTGGCGCTCGGCGGGCGTGACGTCACGCCACGCGGGGAAGGCGGCAGCGGCGGCGTCCATCGCGGCATCGACGTCGGCCTCGCCGGACAGCGGGGAGGTCGCGTAGACCTCCTCCGTCACCGGGTTGACCACATCGATGGTCCGCCCGTCGGCAGCGTCCCGGAACTCGCCGTTGATGTAGTTGCGCAGACGGCGCACCTCGGTGGTCACAACCACCCCTCCTGTCGACACGTCCAATGGGTGAGACGTCCAGCCTAGTCGCATGGGTAACGGTTTCGACATACCCAACCGCCGCTAACTTCGGATTCAGTGTGATCCGAGGCCATCGACAACGAATTTCATCGATTGAGGGTTGCGAGACGGACGAGTCCCGGTGCAGAGTGGCTCCGTGGCCAGTCGCAGCGCAGACTCCAGGACCGGGAACGGATCGTCCCCAGCGGTCGATGCCGTGTCCCTCGCAATCATCGAGCAGCTCCAGGAGGACGGGCGTCGTCCGTACGCCGCGATCGGCAAGGCCGTCGGCCTCTCCGAGGCGGCCGTGCGGCAGCGCGTCCAGAAGCTGCTCGACCAGGGCGTGATGCAGATCGTCGCCGTCACCGACCCGCTCACCGTGGGGTTCCGGCGGCAGGCAATGGTCGGGATCAACGTCGAGGGCGACCTCGACCCCGTCGCTGAGGCCCTGACGGCCATGACCGAATGCGAGTACGTGGTGATGACCGCGGGCTCCTTCGACCTGATGGTGGAGATCGTCTGCGAGGACGACGACCACCTGCTGGAGACGATCAACAAACGCATCCGGGCCATTCCCGGTGTGCGCTCCACCGAGAGCTTCGTCTACCTCAAGCTCAAGAAGCAGACCTATATGTGGGGAACCCGATAGCCGTGAGCAAGGACCTCAGCCGGACCGCGTACGACCACCTGTGGATGCACTTCACCCGCATGTCGGACTACGAGAACGCGCCCGTTCCCACCATCGTGCGTGGCGAGGGCACCTACATCTACGACGACCAGGGCAAGCGCTACCTCGACGGCCTGTCCGGCCTGTTCGTCGTCAACGCCGGCCACGGCCGTCACGAGCTCGCCGAGGCCGCGTACAAGCAGGCCCAGGAGCTGGCCTTCTTCCCGGTGTGGTCCTACGCCCACCCGAAGGCCGTCGAGCTGGCCGAGCGCCTCGCGGACTACGCCCCGGGCGACCTCAACAAGGTCTTCTTCACCACCGGTGGCGGCGAGGCGGTCGAGACCGCCTGGAAGCTGGCCAAGCAGTACTTCAAGCTCAAGGGCAAGCCGACCAAGTACAAGGTCATCTCGCGTGCGGTCGCCTATCACGGCACCCCGCAGGGCGCCCTGTCCATCACCGGTCTGCCGGCCCTCAAGGCCCCCTTCGAGCCGCTGGTCCCCGGCGCGCACAAGGTGCCGAACACCAACATCTACCGCGCCCCGCTCTTCGGCGACGACCCGGAGGCCTTCGGCCGCTGGGCCGCCGACCAGATCGAGCAGGAGATCCTCTTCGAGGGCGCGGACACCGTCGCGGCCGTCTTCCTGGAGCCCGTACAGAACGCGGGCGGCTGCTTCCCGCCCCCGCCCGGCTACTTCCAGCGCGTCCGCGAGATCTGCGACAAGTACGACGTGCTGCTCGTCTCCGACGAGGTCATCTGCGCCTTCGGCCGCCTCGGCACGATGTTCGCCTGCGACAAGTTCGGCTACGTGCCGGACATGATCACCTGCGCCAAGGGCATGACCTCGGGCTACTCCCCGATCGGTGCCTGCATCATCTCGGACAGGCTCGCCGAGCCGTTCTACGAGGGCGACAACACCTTCCTGCACGGCTACACCTTCGGCGGCCACCCGGTGTCCGCGGCGGTCGGCCTCGCCAACCTCGACATCTTCGAGCGCGAGGGCCTCAACCAGCACGTCCTCGACAACGAGAACGCCTTCTTCACCACCCTCCAGAAGCTCCACGACCTGCCGATCGTCGGCGACGTCCGCGGCAACGGCTTCTTCTACGGCATCGAGCTGGTGAAGGACAAGGTCACCAAGGAGACGTTCACCGACGAGGAGACCGAGCGCGTCCTGTACGGCTTCCTCTCCAAGGCGCTGTACGACAACGGCCTGTACTGCCGGGCCGACGACCGCGGCGACCCGGTCGTCCAGCTCGCCCCGCCGCTGATCTCCGACCAGTCCACGTTCGACGAGATCGAGGGCATCCTGCGGTCCGTCCTGACGGAGGCCTGGACGAAGCTCTGACCGCTAGGGCCTTTCGGCCCAACAGCCGGCACCGGCTTGACCACCGCTTGACCGTCCCCCGACGGCCCTCCAGCGGTCATTTCATACGGTCCACGCGGCCCGGATGCGCCCATTCGAGTGGGAAGAAGCGCACCCGGGCCGCGTGCTGTGCGCACACCGCGGTCCGAATCCCTACGGTGCCGAGTGACCGATCGGCCCCGCCTTCGTTCCCCCGTACGGGGGAACGGGATATCTGATCTGAACCGAGGTGTACGCCATGGTGGCCCCGCCGGACAACGACGTGATCTGGGCGCGTTCCCTGCAGCACTCCCACAACGGCTCACCCGCCCTCGGCGGGGTCTCCCTGGGAATCCGCGACGGCGAGATCCTCGCGGTGACCGGTCCGCGCGGCAGTGGCAAGACGACCCTGCTGCACTGCCTCTCCGGCCAGCTGGTGCCCCAGCAGGGCGAGGTGTGGTTCAACAGCGTCCCGGTGCACACCATGGGCCCGCGGCTGCGGGAGCGGCTGCGCCGCGACAAGTTCGGCTGGATCGCCCCCGAACCCCAGCTCGTCCCGGAACTGAACACCTGGGAGAACACCGCCCTGCCGCTGATGCTGCGCGGCACGGGGCGTCGGGAGGCCAAGAAGGCCGCCATGGAGTGGCTGGAACGCCTCGACATCGGCATGTGCGCGCGGAAGCGTCCGCACGCCCTCCAGCAGAGCCAGCGGCAGCGGATCTCGGTGGCCCGCGCACTGGCCGCCGCGCCCTCGGTGATCTTCGCCGACGAGCCGACCGCCACGCTGCACCGCACCGACCGTGCTCACGTCCTGCGCACCCTCACCAGCGCGGCCCGCTCGCACGGCATCACGGTGGTGCTCGCCACGCACGACGCGGAGATCGCCGCGCTCGCCGACCGTGTGGTGCCGCTGCTGGACGGACGCCGGGTCGCCACGGTCGCCCTGCCCGCCGTGACCGATACGGAGGGCCGCGCGGCGTGCTCGCTCTCCGTCTAGCCCGCGGTTCCCACCCACTGGTCCTGATGCGGCGCCTGCTCGTCGCGGCCGCCTCCGCAGGGGTCGGCTTCCTCCTGCTGTGCACCCTCGGCTACGCCTCCGGGCATCCGGCCCACTCCGCCGGCTCCGTACTGCGGCTGCTGTGGTGCTTCGTACCGCTGGCCGCCACGGTGCAGTTCGCGGTCGCGGTGGCGCGTACCGACCCGAGCACCCGCCCGCGCGCCGGACTGTCCGCCGTCGGCCTCGGACCGGTGCGGCTCAGCGTGCTCGCCGCGGTCTCCACCGCCGTCTCGTGCACCCTCGGCTCGATGGTGGCGCTGCTCTTCTTCCTCCACCTGCGCGGCGACCTGTCCGGGCTGCCGTTCGACGGCGCCGCGGCCGGCCTGCTCGGCGCCGAGGCACCGCTGCCCCTGGCCGCCGCCCTCGTCCTGCTGACCCTGGTGCCCGCGGCCGCCGCGACGGCGAGCGCGATGGCGCTGCGCACCGCCCCGCTGCGGGCCGCGGGCACGTCGGAGGACGCCGACGACCTGCTGCCCGAGGAGCAGATCCCGGCCCCGGCGGCGCCGCCCACAGGGCTGCCCTGGGGCGTCGCCCTCACCGCCGCCGGACTCGCCGTCGAGGCGTACGCGAACCGCGGTTCGACCGGCAGCCCCTTCCCGCTCCCCGGCAAGCTCGACTCCACACCCGCCTGGGTCCTGGTGGGATGGACCCTGACAGCCATCGGTCTCGCCACGGCGGGCCCGGGGCTCACCTACCTGTGCGGGCGACTGCTCCAGGCGGTGCGTCCCGGAGCCGTACGCCTGCTGGCGGGCCGCGTACTGATGAACGAGGCGCACCGGATCGGCCGGCCTCTGGGAGTCGTCTGTGCGGTCCTCTCCGCGGTCATCGCCGCGTTCGCGCTGTACGGGACGGGGCCACGCCCCTTCGGCCCGCTCACCGCACTCGGGGCCGTACTCGTCATCGGCTGCACCACCGCGACGCTGCTGACCTCCGCGCTGGAGGCGAAGCAGGCCCGTGCCGAGACGGCTCGGGCACTGCTGCGGCTCGGCGCCCCGGCCTCGGCGCTGCGCGCGGCGACGGCGCTGCGCGCGGCCGCCCTGCTTCTCGTGTTCGCCCCGCTGACCTGGGCCATCGCCGAGCTGGCCGCACTGCCGCTGACCGCCTGAACGGGTTCCGGCCGGGGCGTGCTCCCCGGCCGGTCCGTAGCATGACGGTGTGCAGAACCCGCGAGAGAGCATCCCCGCACCCGGCGTCGAGATCGAGACGCTCGCCGAGTTCGACGCGGCGGTCGCGGCCGGCCCGCTGACCGGGCACCGCGTCCAGTCCGTCGACCTGACCGCGCGCAGCGCGGCACTGCTGGCCACCGACACCTCCGGCGCCGTCTTCCTCGGCTGCCCGATGGAGCCCGGGCCCGCCGAGAAGGTACGGGCCGACGGCGCGTTCGTCTTCCCTCCGGTTCCGGGTCTCCCCTTCGACCCGTACCGCGGTCAGCTCTACTCCCCCGACGCGCTCTACGAGGGGCTGGCCGGGGGCGGCTACGACGCGACGCCCGACGCCCGCGCCTACCGCTGGTTCCGCCGCACCCGCTCGGACGGCGACGCCTTCGCCTCGATGCTGCGCGCGCTCCACGACGACGCGGTCTCCGACGCGCTGGACGAACTCCTCGTCGGGCAACGGGTCGTCGGCGTGATGGGCGGCCACGCGACACCCCGCGGCAGCGCCCCCTACGCGGCCGCGGCACGCCTCGGCCGGACCCTGGCCCGCAGCGGCCTGACGGTGGCCACCGGTGGCGGCCCTGGCGCGATGGAGGCGGCGAACCTCGGCGCCTACGCGGCCCCGCACCCCGACGCGATGCTGGACAAGGCCTGCGAACTGCTGGGCGCGGTGCCCTCGTTCACCCCGTCGGTCACCGACTGGGCGCTGGCGGCGTTCGCCGTACGGGAGCGGTGGCCGGCCGGCGGCGGATCCGTGTCGATCCCCACCTGGTTCTACGGCCACGAGCCGCCGAACCCGTTCGCCGGCCACATCGCCAAGTACTTCGCCAACGCCCTGCGCGAGGACGGCCTGCTGGCCCGCTCGACCGCTGGGGTGATCTTCCTCCCGGGTGCGGCCGGCACCGTCCAGGAGATCTTCGACAGCACCACCCCGAACTACTACGGATCCCGCGGCGACCCCTCCCCGATGGTGCTGGTCGGCCGCGACCACTGGACGAGGGAACTCCCCGCGTGGCCGCTGCTCCGGTCCCTCGCGGCGGGCCGGCCGATGGAGTCGCGTATCGCGCTCGTGGACACGGTGGAGGAAGCGCCGGGGGCGCTTGCGCGACTGTCGGCGGCCTAAGGGCTGTCCCGCAATTCCTGGCGGGACAGCCCTTAGACCCGCGCAGCGGGCAGCACGACGCTCTCCGCCGCGGCGAAGGTGACCCCGACCTGCGCGCCCTCGTCCGGAGTGCTGTTCAGCGCGCACTCCGCGTCCAGGACGGGGCCGCGCTCCGGATGCAGTTTCACCGCGACATGGTTACCGCGGAAGGTGCGCGCGCCCACGGTGCAGCGCAGACCGTCCTGCGGGCCGCCGATCAGGACCCCGGCGGGCCGCACCAGCAGGTCGCACGCCCCCTGGGGCGAGTCCGCCGGCACCGGCACCTTGCCCCAGTCCGTGATCGCGGCCTCGCCGGTGACCATCGCGTCCACCACGTTGTCGAATCCGAGGAACCGGGCGACGAAGGCGGAGGCGGGCCGCCGCCAGACCTCCAGGGGGGTGCCCACCTGGGCGATGCGTCCGTCGCGCATCACGACGACGCGGTCGGCGAGCGCGAAGGCCTCGCCCTGGTCGTGGGTGACGGCGAGCACCGTCGTACCCAGGCGGCCGAAGAGCGTGCGCAGTTCGACGACGAGGCGTTCGCGCAGACTGCGGTCCAGCTGGCCCAGGGGCTCGTCCAGCATCAGGAGTTTGGGGCGGGGGGCGAGGGCCCGGGCGAGGGCGACGCGCTGCTGTTCGCCGCCCGAGAGCGCGGCGACGGCGCGCCGTTCGGCGCCGGGCAGGCCCACCAGGTCGAGGAGTTCGGCGACCCTGCGGTCCTGCTCGGCGCGCTTCACACCGTGCATCCGCAGCCCGAAGGCGACGTTGGCGCCGACGTCGCGGTGGGGGAACAACTGGTGGTCCTGGAACATCAGGCCGAGGCCGCGCCGGTGCACCGGAACGCCGTCCTGGTCCGCGCCGTCGAGCAGCACCCGTCCGGCGTCGGCCTGCTGGAGTCCGGCGACGATCCGCAGCAGCGTGGACTTCCCGCTGCCGCTCGGCCCGAGAACGCAGACGATCTCGTGCTCGGCGACCTCCAGGTCCACGGCATCGAGCGCCGCGCGGTCACCGAAGCGCACGGTCGCCGATTCGAGTGTCAGCATCTCTAGAACTCCCCGGATCGGTCGGTGCGGATACGTTCGAGCAGCAGCAGCGAGACCGCGCACACGAGCATCAGGATGGTGCTGAGGGCCATCGCCTGGCCGTAGTTGAGCTCCCCGGACCGGCCCAGCAGCCGGGAGACAGCCACCGGGAGCGTCGGGTTGTCGGGCCGTGCGATGAAGACCGTGGCGCCGAACTCACCGAGCGACACGGCGAACGCGAAGCCCGCCGCGACCAGCAGCGCCCGGCGCACCAGGGGCAGGTCCACCTCGCGCCAGGCCCGCCACGGCGAGGCACCGAGCACCGCGGCCGCCTCGCGCAGCCGTTCGTCCACCGCTCGCAGCACCGGCAGCATGGTGCGTACGACGAAGGGCACCCCGACCAGGGCCTGGGCGAGCGGCACCAGGATCCAGGAGGTGCGCAGGTCCAGCGGCGGCTCGTCGAGGGTGATCAGGAAGCCGAAGCCGACGGTGACGGCGGAGACGCCGAGCGGCAGCATCAGCAGCGCGTCGAATCCCCGGACGAGCCGGCCGGCCTTCCTGGTCAGGGCCGCCGCGGCCAGCCCTCCGACGACCAGGGCGATCAGGGTGGCGACCAGGGCGTAGCGCAGCGAGTTCCCGATCGCCTCGATGGGGGCGACCAGGAACGTACCGCTGTTCGCCTCCGCCGATCCGAGCGCACGGTAGAAGGCGAAGCCGTGGCCGCCGGACACATCGAGTGACCGCTCCACCAGGACGGCGAGCGGCAGCAGGATCAGCACCAGCACGGTCAGCAGCACGCCACCGAGCAGGGCCCACTGTCCCGTGCCGCGCGGCCTGCGGGCCGTCTGTGCCGGGTCGACGAGCTTCAGCGCGGTCTCCCGGCGCCGTACGGTCCACGCGTGCACGGCGAGGACGGCGCCGACCGCGACGAACTGCACCAGGGTCAGTACGGCGGCGGTGGGCAGGTCGAGCAGTTGCGCGGTCTGCCGGTAGATCTCCACCTCCAGCGTGGAGAAGCCGGGGCCGCCGAGGATCTGGACAACGCCGAAGGAGGTGAAGGTGAAGAGGAAGACCATGAGGGCGGCTGCGGCCACGGCGGGTCCGAGCGCGGGAAGGGTGACGCGGCGCCAGGCGGCGAACCGTCCGGCACCCAGGACCCGCGCGGCCTCCTCCTGCCGGGGGTCGAGCTGCGACCAGAGTCCGCCCACGGTGCGCACGACGACCGCGTAGTTGAAGAAGACATGAGCGAGCAGGATCGCCCACACCGTGGTGTCGAGCCGTACGCCCCACAGCTCGTCGAGGAAGCCGCCACGGCCGAGCAGCGCGAGGAACGCGGTCCCGACCACGACGGTCGGCAGGACGAACGGCACGGTGACGACCGCCCGCAGCAACTGCTTGCCGGGGAAGTCGAACCGGGCGAACACGTACGCGCCGGGCAGCGCGATCAACAGGGTCAGCGCGGTCGAGGCGAGGGCCTGCCAGAGCGTGAACCAGAGGACGTGCTGGATGTCCGGCCGGCTCAGCACCTCGCCGAACCGCCCGAACTGCCACACGCCGTCGGCCTTGAGCCCGCGCCCGACGATCGCGACGACGGGGTAGGCGAAGAACAGCGCGAAGAACGCGACGGGCACGGCCATCAGGCCGAGCCGCACCGCGCCCCCGCGCAGCGACCGGGCGCGCGCGGACTTCCCGCGCGCGCCCGGTCCGCGTACGGGAGTCTTCGTTACTTCACTACGAGCGAGGACCATGACTGGACCCACTGCTCACGGTTCTTGGCGATCTCGTCCGGGGCGACGGTCGTCGGCTTGTCGACCGTGGCACCGAACTCAGTGAAGAGGTCCGGCACGTTCGCGCCCTCGGTGACCGGGCTGACGAACATGTTGAGCGGCATGTCCTCCTGGAACTTCTTGCCGATCAGGAAGTCCAGCAGGGCCTTGCCGCCCGCCTCGTTCTTCGCCCCGTCGAGCAGGCCGGCGAACTCGATCTGGCGGAAGCACGTCCCGGTGGCGACGCCGGTCGGGGCGGTCTTCGGCTGCGGGTCCGCGTACAGCACCTCGACGGGCGGGCTGGAGGCGTAACTGACGACGAGCGGCCGGTCCGCCTTGGCCTTCTTGCCGCCGGCCGAGCCGGAGAACTCCTCGTTGTACGCCTGCTCCCAGCCGTCGACGACCTTGACGCCGTTGTCCTTCAGCTTCTTCCAGTAGTCCTGGTAGCCGTCCTCGCCGTAGGTGGCGACGGTGCCGAGGAGGAAGCCGAGGCCGGGCGAGGAGGTCGCCGCGTTCTCGGTGACGAGGAGGTCCTTGTACGCGGGCTTCGCCAGGTCGTCGAAGGTCTTCGGCGGCGCGAGCTTCTTGTCGGCGAAGTACTTCTTGTCGTAGTTGATGCAGATGTCGCCCGTGTCGACCGGGGTGACCCGGTGCTTCCCGGCGTCCAGCTGGACATCGGCCGCGACCTGGTCGAGTCCCTTGGCCTCGTACGGCGTGAACAGGCCGTTGTCGAGGGCGCGTGAGAGCAGGGTGTTGTCGACGCCGAAGAACACGTCGCCGCGCGGCGAACCCTTGGTCAGGATCTCCTGGTTGAGGGCGGCGCCGGCGTCACCGCTCTTCAGTACCTTGACGGTGTAGCCGGTCTCCGCGGTGAACTCCTTCAGGACGTCCTTGGACGCGTTGAAGGAGTCGTGGCTGACGAGGGTGACGGTCTTGGAGCCGGAGCTCCCGGTGGGTCCGGAGCCGGACGCAGAGTCGTCGGAGCTTCCGCAGCCGGCCAGCGCCGTGGCGCCGAGCGCGGCGGCGACGGCCGTCACCGCGATCTTCTTGGTGGTGCTCATGTGATTCCTCCTGGAGTGACCAGGAAGAGACGCGGCCCTGCCCGCGCCGGTGGAAACCGGAAGCGGGCAGGGCGCAACAGCTTGAGTAAGGTCCGAACTTCCTACCCGGAATGACCCGGGCGAGGTTCAGAGGGTCTGCGGCCAACCTGTCCTTGGTGCCGCACTCTCAGCGCTGTGGCGCTCCCCTGTCGGAATATGAAGTTGATTTCGAGCCCAGGCTACACGGCCGGTTTCGGCCTCATCGCTCGGATGCCGCCAGCTGCCCGCAGGCCCCGTCGATCTCCTGGCCCCGGGTGTCCCGGACGGTGACCGGCACCCCGTGGGCGGCGATCGCCTCGACGAACGCCTTCTCGTCCTCGGGCCGCGAGGCGGTCCACTTCGAGCCGGGCGTCGGGTTCAGCGGGATCAGGTTGACGTGGACCCGCTTGCCCTTGAGCAGCCGGCCGAGCCGGTCGCCCCGCCATGCCTGGTCGTTGATGTCGCGGATCAGCGCGTACTCGATGGAGATGCGACGGCCGGACTTCTCCGCGTACTCCCACGCGGCGTCCAGCACCTCGCGGACCTTCCAGCGGGTGTTCACCGGCACGAGGGTGTCACGCAGTTCGTCGTCCGGGGCGTGCAGCGAGACGGCGAGACGGCACTTGAAGCCCTCGTCGGCGAACCGGAGCATCGCGGGCACGAGGCCGACGGTGGAGACCGTGATCCCACGCTGCGAGAGCCCCAGGCCGTCGGGCTCGGGGTCGGTCAGCCGGCGGATCGCGCCGACCACACGGTTGTAGTTGGCGAGCGGCTCGCCCATGCCCATGAAGACGATGTTCGACAGCCGGGCAGGACCGCCCGGAACGTCACCGTCGCGCAGGGCCCGCATGCCGTCGACGATCTGGTGGACGATCTCCGCGGTCGACAGGTTGCGGTCGAGACCGGCCTGCCCGGTGGCGCAGAACGGGCAGTTCATGCCGCACCCGGCCTGCGAGGAGATGCACATCGTGACGCGCTCGGGGTAGCGCATCAGGACGGACTCGACCAGCGTCCCGTCGTGCAGCTTCCAGAGCGTCTTGCGCGTGGTGTCGTCGTCGCAGCTGATGTGGCGGACCACGGACATCAGGTCGGGGAACATCGCCTCGGCGAGCTTGTCCCTCGATCCGGCAGGAATGTTGGTCCACTCCGCCGGTTCGTGCGCGTACCGCGTGAAGTAGTGCTGCGAGAGCTGCTGGGCGCGGAACGGCTTCTCGCCGATCGCGGCGACTGCTTCCTTGCGCTCGGCGGGCGTGAGGTCGGCGAGGTGCCGCGGGGGCTTCTTGGCTCCGCGGGGCGCGACGAAAGTGAGTTCTCCGGGCTTAGGCATGGTTCTTCCAGTGTCGCAGACGCGCGGAGGTGCCTTCGTTCGTCGCCCGCACCCCGGCTGTGGCCCCGGTGAACCGGGCCGTGCGGGGTATCCGGGACATGACAGGGCCGCTCCGCCGACACCACAGGAGGTATGTGCCGTGCAGACCGTGAAGCACTGGTTCAGTGACAGCCTGATCGCGCAGGGACTGGTCGTCCTTGTACTGGGTCTGGGGCTGGGCGCCCTGTTCCGCCGGGATGAAGACCCCGGCGTGTGGATGGTCCAGGGCCTGTTCTACACCCTCGTGGTCGTCGGGTTCCTGGCTGTCCAGCGCCGCAGGACCAGCCGGGCGACCGGCGCCGGCCCGCATGCGATCGCCGGCCTCAACCGCAGGATTCGGCACCGCGAGGTGCCACGGGATCCCGAGGAGCGGGCCCTCATGCTGCGCCTGGTCGACGATCAGCTGAGGAAGATCGAGCGGGGAGGCAGGTGGCTGCCGTACTGGCTGGGCTTCATGGCTCTGGTCGCGGCAGGGCTGCTCGTCCTGGGGGCCGTCAACGGGTCGGTGGTCTTTCCGCTGGTCTTCGCCGTCGGCGTGGTCGCGTTCTGCCTCTGGATCCTGTGGATGCGCCGCCGGGCGCTGGAGCTCCATCACCACATGCGCTCGGCGCTGCGGGAGCGTGGCTGATGTCACAGCAGTGAGGGCCCGCCGTGGACGGCGGGCCCTCACTCGTGTCATGCCTGCGGGCGCTCAGCCGGAGCCGACGAAAATCACCATCAGCAGCCAGACGACCGGGGCCGTCGGCAGCAGGGAGTCCAACCGGTCCATGATCCCTCCGTGCCCGGGGAGGAGCGTGCCCATGTCCTTGATCCCGAGGTCACGCTTGATCATGGACTCGCCCAGGTCACCGAGGGTGGCGCTGGCGGCGACCGCGAGGCCGAGCAGCAGGCCCTGCCACCACGTGCCGTCGTCGATCAGGAACTGCATGCACAGCGCACCGGCCACCATCGCGAACGCCACGGCTCCGAAGAGGCCCTCGCGGGTCTTCCCGGGGCTGATGCGCGGTGCGAGCTTGTGCTTACCGAAACGCCAGCCGACGGCGTACGCCCCCGTGTCGCTGACCACGGTCAGCAGCAGGAAGGTCAGGACCCGCTGCGGCCCGTCGTCGGCGGTCAGGAGCATGGCGACGAAGGTGGCCAGGAACGGCACGTAGAACGCGGCGAAGACGCCGGCCGTGACGTCCCTGAGGTAGCCCTCCGGCGGCTCGGTCATCCGCCAGACGAGTACCGCCAGGGCGGTCAGGGCCATGGCGATCCAGGCACCCTCCGGACCCCGCGCGTAACCGGCCACCACCATGGCCGCGCCACCGATCGCGAGCGGCACGAGGGGCGCCTTGATGCCCTTGCGCTCCTCCAGCCGGGAGGTGAGCTCCCACAGGCCCACGACGACCGCGACGACGATCACGCCGACGAAGACGGCCTGGACGATGAAGAGCGAGGCGACGACGACGGCACCGAGCCCCACGCCGACCCCTATGGCGGCTCCCAGATCACGGCCCGCACGTTTCTTCTGCGGGGGTGGTGGCGCGGTGGACATGGGCTCCTGCGGCTTCTCGTCGCGGAACAGGGGGCCGCCGTTCAGGCGTCCGGCCCCCTGGTCCCGGTCATCACGGTCGTCAGCGTCTCTACCTGCGTCGGGAACGTCCGGCACGATGGGCATGGGCCGAGTCTGCTGGGCGTCATGCACATCGTATGCAGGACCCGCCGGAGCGGCCCGCATCTCGGGCGCAGCCCGATGACCGACGCCCTGCGGGACGCCCCAGGAGGAGTCGTTCATCAGACTTCGAGCAGCTCGGCTTCCTTGTGCTTCAGCAGCTCGTCCACCTGCGCGACGTACTTCGCGGTGGTGTCGTCGAGCTCCTTCTCGGCGCGGCGGACCTCGTCCTCGCCGGACTCCTTGTCCTTGACCAGCTTGTCCAGGGTCTCCTTCGCCTTGCGGCGGACGGCCCGGATCGAGATCTTGGAGTCCTCGGCCTTCGTCTTCGCGACCTTGATGTAGTCGCGACGGCGCTCTTCGGTGAGGTCGGGGAAGTTCACCCGGATGATATTGCCGTCGTTGCTCGGGTTGACGCCGAGGTCCGAGTCGCGGATGGCCTGCTCGATGTTGCGCAGCGCGGTCTTGTCGAACGGCGTCACGACGGCCATACGGGGCTCGGGCACCGAGAACGAGGCGAGCTGGTTGATCGGGGTCAGCGCACCGTAGTAGTCGGCGACGATCTTGTTGAACATCGCCGGGTGCGCACGGCCGGTACGGATCGCGGCGAAGTCCTCTTTCGCGACCACGACGGCCTTCTCCATCTTCTCCTCGGCCTCGAGGAGGGTTTCTTCGATCACCACGTGCTCCTGCGTGTCTTGAGTGGGCCCGGCGTGCTCGGGCCCGGCGGGTCCTGCGTCGCGTCCTCACCTGCACGGTGTCCGACCGGCAGGCCGTTGTCCATCCTTCGGGGGCACCCCCTGCGCCCCCGGGACCCACCGGGTTGCCCCGGTACGGTCCCCCCGGTTGTCAGGCCCGGGTGCCCTGGTCACTCACGAGCGTGCCGATCTTCTCACTCTTGACCGCGCGGGCGATATTGCCCGCGGTGGTCAGCTCGAAGACGAGGATCGGCAGCTGGTTGTCGCGGCAGAGCGTGATGGCGGTGGCGTCGGCGACCTTGAGATCGCGGGCGAGCACCTCGCTGTACTCCAGCGCGTCGAACTTCACCGCTCCGGGGTTGGTCTTCGGGTCGGAGTCGTAGACCCCGTCCACGCCGTTCTTCCCCATCAGCAGTGCCTCGGCGTCGATCTCCAGGGCGCGCTGTGCCGCGGTGGTGTCGGTCGAGAAGTACGGCATGCCCATGCCGGCGCCGAAGATGACGACGCGGCCCTTCTCCAGGTGCCGTACGGCGCGCAGCGGAATGTAAGGCTCCGCGACCTGGCCCATGGTGATGGCCGTCTGGACGCGGGAGTCGATGCCCTCCTTCTCCAGGAAGTCCTGCAGAGCGAGGCAGTTCATGACGGTGCCGAGCATGCCCATGTAGTCGGACCGGGCCCGGTCCATGCCGCGCTGCTGGAGCTCGGCACCGCGGAAGAAGTTGCCGCCGCCGATGACGATCGCGATTTCCGCACCGTCGCGGACGACGGCCGCGATCTCGCGGGCGATGGCGTGCACGACGTCGGGGTCGACACCGAGACCCCCGCCGCCGGCGAACGCCTCTCCGGACAGCTTCAGCATGAAGCGTCCGCGCACCTTGCCGTCGTCGCGCTTGTGGTCACCTGTTGCGGCGTCCGCGCCCTTGTTCATGGAGATTCTCCTCGTGCACATACGAAGAAGGCCATTGCCGGTGGGTCTGGTGTCCCTCAGCGGCAATGGCCTCCTCGTCAGATCTGCGGTCGTACGGCGGTGTGCGGCCGTCGACTGCACCAGACCCTATCGGGGTCCACCGTTTTTCGCGGACGGACTCAGATGCCGACCTTGATGCGCGAGAAGCGCTTCAGGGTGACACCGGCCTCGTCCAGGACCTTCTGGACGGACTTCTTGTTGTCCAGCGCGTACGGCTGGCCGAGGAGGGTGGCCTCCTTGAAGAAGCCGTTGACGCGACCCTCGACGATCTTCGGGAGCGCGGCCTCGGGCTTGCCCTCGGCGCGCGTGGTCTCCTCGGCGACGCGGCGCTCGGCCTCGACGACCTCGGCCGGAACGTCCTCGCGGGACAGGTACTTCGGCGCGAAGGCGGCGATGTGCTGGGCAATGCCCTTCGCCAGGTCGGCGTCGGCCTTGTCCAGCTCGACCAGAACACCGATCTGCGGCGGCAGGTCGGGCATGGTGCGGTGCATGTACACCGAGACGAAGGCACCCTGGAACTGCGCGAAGCGGTCCAGGACGATCTTCTCGCCGAGGTTGGCGTTGGCCTCGTCCACGTACGCCTGGACGGTCTTGCCGGGCTCGATCTCGGAGGCGAGGAGCGCCTCGATGTCGGCCGGGGAGGTCGCGGCGACGTGAGCGGCGAGCGTGTTGGCGACGGCCTGGAACTTGTCACCCTTGGCGACGAAGTCGGTCTCGCACTTCAGCTCGAGCAGAACGCCGGACGTCTTGTCCTCGGAGACGACGGAGACGACCGCGCCGTTCTCGGCAGAACGGCCTTCGCGCTTGGCGACGCCCTTCTGGCCCTTGATACGGAGGGCTTCGACGGCTCCGTCGACGTTGCCGTCGGCCTCGTCGAGCGCCTTCTTGCAGTCCATCATGCCGGCGCCGGTGAGCTCACGGAGCTTCTTGACGTCAGCGGCGGTGTAGTTCGCCATGAGTCTGTATTTCTCTCTCGAAGTCTGAAAGATCTACGGGTGAACGGCGGGGGCGGTGCCTGTGGCACCGGCCCCCGCCGTCTTCAGCCGTGACGGGTGTCAGGCCTGCTCGGCGTCCGCGTCCGCGGCCGGAGCCTCGGCGACGGGGGCCTCAGCCGCGGGGGCCTCGGCAGCAGCCTCGGCGGCGGGGGCCTCAGCGGCCTCCGCGTCCGCGACCTTCTCGGTCTCGGCGGAGGTCTGGACCTCGGCGTCAGCCTTCTTGTCGCCCTCGAGCAGGTCGCGCTCCCACTCGGCGAGCGGCTCGCCGGCGGCCTTCTCGCCCGGCTTCGAGTCGCCGGTCGCAGCGCCGGAGCGGGCGATGAGGCCCTCGGCGACGGCGTCGGCGATCACGCGGGTGAGCAGGGTGACGGAGCGGATCGCGTCGTCGTTGCCCGGAATCTTGTAGTCGACCTCGTCGGGGTCGCAGTTGGTGTCGAGGATCGCGACGACCGGGATGTGGAGCTTGCGCGCCTCACCGACGGCGATGTGCTCCTTCTTGGTGTCGACGATCCAGACGGCGCTCGGCACCTTCTGCATCTCGCGGATACCACCGAGGGTCTTCTCCAGCTTGGCCTTCTCGCGGGAGAGAACCAGGAGCTCCTTCTTGGTGAGGCCGGAGGCGGCCACGTCCTCGAAGTCGATGAGCTCGAGCTCCTTCAGACGCTGAAGGCGCTTGTAGACGGTGGAGAAGTTGGTGAGCATGCCACCGAGCCAACGCTGGTTGACGTACGGCATGCCGACGCGCGTCGCCTGCTCGGCGATGGCCTCCTGGGCCTGCTTCTTCGTACCCACGAACATGATGGAGCCGCCGTGGGCGACGGTCTCCTTGACGAACTCGTAGGCGCGGTCGATGTACGACAGCGACTGGAGCAGGTCGATGATGTAGATGCCGTTGCGCTCCGTGAAGATGAAGCGCTTCATCTTCGGGTTCCAACGACGGGTCTGGTGACCGAAGTGGACGCCGCTTTCCAGCAGCTCCCGCATCGTGACGACGGCCATGGCCGTACTCCTTGAGGTGCTCGGTTATCGCGACCGCAGGTTTGCTGTCGCGCCTGACGCCCCGACGCGCCGTGCCACGAAGGACCGAGGAGCGCGGCCACCTCCGCAGAGAAGGAGGTGGCGGGGCGTGCGAAGTCGACCCGGTGACCCGGATCGCCAGAAGAAGTGTACGGGACCCGCCGGGTGCCGGGTGACGGCGCTGTCCACAACCGGCCGGTAGTCCACAGATCCGCTCCATGATCCCCGCGGATCCCCCGGGGCGGGGGACGGTGGGCGGCATGCGATTTGCATCGGAACGTCGTTGTCAGCGGATCCGGCCCGGTCACCGTCCTGCCGTGCGCCCCGGTGCGCCGGACGGCGGGGGCGGGCGGCGAGCAGGCAGACCGGGACAGCGGGCCGCCATTTCCGGATGGCGGGCCGGCCGGGCGGTGGCGGCCGTCTCGGGGCTGCTGCTCGTGGGACTGCTCGCGATGGGGTGCGGCGGGCTGTACGCCCGGGCTGCACAGCGGCCACCGCCGAGCGCGGCGGGGGCCGCGGATGAGGTGGTGTCTCCCGGTGCGGCGGACGGCCGGGCAGCCGTCCCGGTGGATCCGGCCGGTGGGCGGAGCTGGCCGCTGGAGGGGAGACCCCCGGTCGTACGCGGGTGGGAGCCGCCGGCCACCGAGTACGGGCGCGGGCACCGCGGGGTGGACCTCGGCGCCGGCCCCGGCGCGCAGGTGCTCGCGGCCGCGGCGGGCCGGGTGTCCTTCGCGGGTGGCGTGGCGGGGCGCGGAGTGGTCGTGATCGAACTCGCCGGGACGGGCGATCCGCCGCTGCGGACCACCTACGAGCCGGTACGCCCGCTGGTCGCGAAGGGCGACGAGGTCGCGGCGGGACAGGTGGTGGCGGTCATGTCGGCCGGGGCGTCGCATTGCCCTTCCGGCTGTCTGCACTGGGGCCTGCGGCGCGCGGAGGCCTATCTGGACCCGCTGTCGCTGCTGCCGCCGTCCCTGCTGCGGCGCGGGCCCTCGCGGCTGCTGCCGGTGTGGGGCGTACCCGCACCCGGTGCCCCGTAGGCCTTGGCGAGGGCAGAAAGCACCCTGGCCGGTCCTGGTGGCGTGGGCGGTCAGTCCTGGTCGTCGCGGATGCCGCGGACGCCGTTCAGGACCATCGCGACGGCGGTGTCCGCGATCACGGCGGGTTCCTCCGCCACACTCAGTTCGATGCGCCGGACCGCCGCGTCCACGGAGCCCTGGAGCAGCATGGCCGCAAGCCGGGGCTGCTCGTGTCCGAGATCGCCGAGCGCCTCCACGATCATGGTGATCAGGCCGCCGTGCGCCGCCCGGATCTTCTCGCGCGCACCCGCGTCCAGCTCGCTCGCGGAGATCGCGACGACCGCCCGGTGGCGTCGGTCCCCGACGAGGTCGAGCTGGCGCCGGACATACGCCTCGATCTTCTCCTCGGGCGTCCCCGCCCGCTCCATCGCGCTCTCGACCTCCGCCGCCCACACGGGGAAGTCGACGGCGCAGAGCTCCTCGACGACGGCGGCGCGGGAACGGAAGTACTCGTAGACGGAGGACCGTGCGAGGCCCGTGCGTTCGGCGAGGGCGGGGAAGGTCAAGGCCTCCGTGCCTCCCTCGGACAGCAGGGAGCGCGCTGCGTCCAGGAGGGCGCCGCGCTGCATGGTCCGGTGCTCGGCCACGGAGGCCGCTCGAATCCTGGGCACACGACCACTCTACGGCGGCGGGTGTCGGAGAGGGGGCGGGCGGCCCCGATCGTTGGCCGAAGCGCCCCTGCCGGGTCCGTCCGGGGCCCGTTCACGCCTGCCGCGGCCCGCCGGGGGTCTGCCCGGCACCCGTTCGCATCTCCCGGGGCCCGCCCGGAACTGCGTCCGGGGCCTGTCCGGGCCGTCTCAGCGGCCGGCGTCGGCCAGCTTCGCGCGCAGTTGCAGCACCGACTTGGTGTGGATCTGGCTGACCCGGCTCTCGGTGACCCCGAGGACGTTGCCGATCTCGGCGAGGGTGAGGCCTTCGTAGTAGTAGAGCGTCACGACCGTCTTCTCACGGTCCGGGAGGGTGTTGATCGCGCGGGCGAGAAGCCTTCTGAGCTCACGGTCCTCGGCCACTTCCACCGGATTGTCGGCAGCGGTGTCCTCCAGCGTGTCCATCAGGCTCAGCCGGTCACCGCCCTCACCGCCCACATGGAGGAGCTCCTCCAGCGCTACGACGTTGGCGAGCGACAACTGGCTGAAAACCGCGTGCAGTTCCTCAAGCTGGATGCCCATCTCGGCGGCGACCTCCGCCTCCGAGGGCGTGCGTCTGAGCTGTGCCTCCAGGGTGGCGTAGGCGCGCTCCACCGCCCGCGCCTTCTGGCGTACGGAGCGCGGGATCCAGTCCAGCGCCCGCAGTTCGTCGATCATCGCGCCCCGGATGCGGGTGATCGCGTACGTCTCGAACTTGATCGCGCGCTCGATGTCGAACTTCTCGATCGCGT
This sequence comes from Streptomyces sp. NBC_00385, assembly GCF_035917155.1. Taxonomy (NCBI): domain Bacteria; kingdom Bacillati; phylum Actinomycetota; class Actinomycetes; order Kitasatosporales; family Streptomycetaceae; genus Streptomyces; species Streptomyces sp. NBC_00385. The sequence continues at coordinate 1,972,936 of NZ_CP107951.1, forward strand.
CGATCAGCCCGAAGACGCCCGAGGAGACGAAGTCCGCCTGCTCGACGTTGGACGGCAGGCCCACGCTCACCCGCCCGGCGACGTACTTCACCAGGGGTGAGTAGTGCAGGATCAGCTGTTCCCGCAACCGCCCGTCGCCCGTGGTCTTGTACGAACGCCACAACTCGTCGAGCGAGGAGGGGGCGGGCGGGCGCACAGTGCCACGCGCAGCCGGTGGTACTGCCGCGCGGTCAGACCCGGAGGTGTGCTGGGGCATGTGGTGCCTTGAGCCGTTCTGCCGTGAAGTGCTGGGGGACTTGCGTCTGGGCCGGAATCCTTGTGAGCGTAGCGTGACTGAAGTGTCGCGGTCCGCGCAGGATAAGGGATCGGTGCTGTGGGCTTCCCGGCGAACGGACATGGAGCAGGACGTGGCGGCGGACACGACCGCGCACCTGGGCGAGGACATGACGGGCGTCCGGGGCCACCGCGTCACGCGCCGGCCCCGGGGGCGCCACCGAAGGATCCACCGAGGTCATCGGCATCACCTTTTCACCCGAATGCCCCAGGTCAAGAACCGCCTCGCCGCGCGTCGCCATTGCATGTCGGCCGCTTCGTCAACCTCCATCCGTCGCCTTCGCGTTCGACGAACCCCAGTGAGTGCAGTTCGTACAGCTTGCCGAGTGCCTCGTCCTCGCTCGTCGCCGCCGCACGCGCCACCTCCCGTCCGTTGACGGAGCCGTGGGCCGGCAGCGCGTCAAGCACCCTGCCGCAGACGGGATCCAGGTAGTCGCGGGGCAGCATCGGGCCGTGCCTCTGCGGAGCCAGGTCCCCGATGTCACCCACCATCTCCGCGACTTCCGCGGCGTCCGTCACCAGCACGCCCTCGCCTCGCAGGAGTTCATGGACACCTGCCGACAGGCCGCTGGTGGCGGGGCCCGGTACTCCCATGGTGTGACGGCCGAGCCGTTGTGCGCACCGGGCCGTGACCAGTGAGCCGCTGCGGTACTCGGCCTCGACGACGACCGTGCCCCGCGTCAACGCGGCGATCACCCGGTTCCGAAGGATGAATCTGCTGCGGGTGGGGTGATCGGCGGGTGGCAGTTCACCGAGGACGAGCCCTTGTTCGACGATGCGTCCGATCAGTTCGGCATGGCCGCGGGGGTAGGCGACGTCCACCCCGCAGGCCAGAACCGCCATCGTCGCGCCGCCGGCTGCCAGGGCGCCCCGGTGAGCCGCCCCGTCGACCCCGAAGGCCGCGCCCGAGACGACCACCCATCCCCGTTCCGCCAGGCCCGCGCCGAGAGTCGTCGCCATGTGGGCCCCGTACGGGGTGCAGGCCCGCGCCCCGACCACGGCGACCGAGCGCAGCGCCCAGAGCCGCAGGTCGGGCCTCCCCCGCACCCAGAGTCCCGTCGGCCGGGCGTCGCCCAGGTCGTCCAGCTGGCTCGGCCACTCCCGGTCTCCGGGGCAGACGAAGCGCCCGCCGGCCGAGGCCGCCGCCGCCAGGTCCCGCTCGGGCTCGACGGCCCGGGCCCGCAGCCGGTAACCGGCCAGCCGGCTCGCCGTCATCCCGCTCAGCTGTTCGGCCGAACCGTCCGGGGTGGTGATCCGCCGCATCAGCTCCGTGCCACCGCATTCCCGCAGCCAGCGCCCACCGCGCACGTCCCCCGGCTCCAGCACCCGGGTCAGCGCCGCCCGGGCCAGCCGCTCCCCGTCGCTCACCCCGTCGCGGGCACGCGTGCAGCCGGGCATCCGCCGGTCATCGGCCGCCCGCCCCCGCGGCTCGCCCGACCGGCCCGCTCCCCCTGCGGCGTCCGGGCAGCCCGCTGTCCCCTGTCCGGTCATGACGCCCCCGCACCCATCGGGGCCCCGCGCGGAATCCCGGTACGCAGCTCCAGGGCCACCCCGATGTCCGAGGCGTCCGGGCGGTCGGCTCCGCGCAGATCCGCGACGGTCCAGGCCACCCGCAGCACCCGGTCGAGACCGCGCGCCGTGAGCATGCCCCGCTCCATGTCCCGCTCGGCCGCCATCAGCGCGCCCGGTGCCGCGGCCAGCCGGGTCCGCAGCTCATGCCCCGGCACCTCACTGTTCGTGGTCCACGGGGTCCCGGCCAGCCGTTCCGCGGCCCGCGCCCGGGCCCTGAGCACCCGGGCGGCGACCGTCTCCGTCGACTCGCCCCGGCCGCCGCGGCCCATCAGGTCCTCGCGCCTGACGGGGTCGACGGTCACCCGCAGGTCCACCCGGTCGAGCAGCGGACCGGAAAGCCTGGCCTGGTACCGGCGGACCGCCGAGGGCGGGCATTCGCACCCGGCCCCGCTCAGGGTGTGCCGCCCGCACGGGCAGGGGTTCGCTGCGAGCATCATCAGGAACCGGGCCGGCAGCCGCACCACACCGGCGCTGCGGGCGACCACCACATGCCCCGACTCCAGCGGCTGGCGCAGCGCGTCCAGTGCCTTCACCGAGAACTCCGGCGCCTCGTCAAGAAAGAGAATCCCGCGATGCGCCAGCGAGACCGCGCCGGGCCGCGGCAGCCCGTTACCCCCGCCGACCAGCGACTGCATGGTCGCCGAGTGGTGCGGGGCGCAGTAGGGCGGGCGGGAGACGAGCGGTTCGCCCGGCGGCAGGATGCCGGCCACCGAATGCACCGCGGTCACCTCCAGGGATTCCTGCCTGGTCAGCGGCGGCAGGATGGCCGGCAGCCGCTCGGCCAGCATGGTCTTGCCCGCGCCTGGCGGTCCTTTCAGCAGGAGGTGGTGTCCGCCCGCCGCGGCGACCTCCAGGGCCATCCGCGGCCGCTCCTGACCCGCGACGTCCGCCAGATCCGGCCGGCTGCCCTCGCCCTGCGCCGAGCCCCGGGCGATCCCCGTTCCCATACCGGCACCCGGCACCATCAGACCGGCCAGCATCGTGTCGGGCCGGCCCTCGTCGTGGGCCGCCGTCTCCTCGGGCACCTCCTCGTCGCAGAGCACGGCGATCAGCTGCCGCAGGCTCCGGACACCGAGCACCGAGACCCCGGGGACCAGGGCGGCCTCGCCCGCGGTCTGCTCGGGCACGACCACGTGCCGGTACCCGGCCTCCGCCGCGGCCAGGACCGCGGGAAGCACCCCGCGCACCGGCCGCACCCTGCCGTCCAGCCCCAGCTCCCCGATCATCACCACGTCCGCGATCGACGCGGGATCGATCCGCTCGGCGGCCCCGAGCACCGCGCACGCGACTGCGAGATCGAACCCCGAACCTCCCTTGGGTACCGAGGCCGGCGAGAGTCCCACCGTGAGCTTCTTCTGCGGCCACTCCGCCCCGGAATTGACCACGGCCGCCCTGACCCGGTCCCGGCTCTCCACCAGGCTCTTGTCCGGCAGCCCCACCAGGGTGAACGCGGCGACCCCCGCCTCCAGGTCCGCCTGGACCTCCACCACCACGCCCTCGACACCGACGAGGGCGACCGAGCAGGCTCGCGCGAACGCCATCAGGCCACCCCCCGCGCATGCTCGGCCAGGGGCGCACCGCGCCTGGGCAGCACCACACCGACCAGGTCGATCCGCACCCCGCCGGGCGGCGGGCCGCCGCGCCGGGCCAGCCAGATCCCGGCCAGCCGCCGCAGGCGTTCCGCCTTGACCGGTGTGACCGCGGCCATCGGGTGCTCGAAGGCTCCCACCCTGCGGGTCTTCACCTCGCAGATGACGAGCGCGTCACCGTCCTTCGCGACGATGTCGATCTCACCGGCGCGACAGCGCCAGTTCCGTTCCAGTACGGACATGCCGGCATCGGTCAGCAGCCGTGCCGCCACATCCTCGCCGTACCGCCCGAGTGCCCCCCGTGCGTTCATATCGGCACCACCTCCGGCACCGACTCTGACGCGTCCGCCCCCAACTATTGGATCTTGGTGGACAACTCGGCCGTTGTGGAGAACTCAGCCACCCGGAAGCTCGAGATCGCTCTTGTTGAGCTCCTCGATGTTGACGTCCTTGAACGTCAGGACCCGTACCTGCTTGACGAAACGTGCGGGCCGGTACATGTCCCAGACCCAGGCGTCCGCCATGGACACCTCGAAGAACACCTCGCCCTGGACCGAGTGCACCTGCATCTCGTAGTCGTTGGTGAGGTAGAAGCGCCGTTCGGTCTCGATCACATATTTGAACAGACCGACGACATCGCGGTACTCCCGGTAGAGCTTCAGCTCCATCTCGGTCTCGTACTTCTCGAGGTCCTCGGCGCTCATTGGCATGTTCCCCTTCAGCCGTGCGTTCCCCCATTGTGCGCCAGGGCCCGGCGCCCCCGGTCGCTCAGGCGATTTCGGGGGCGAGAACCAGCGGCGTACGCGGAGGACCCTCGTCGAGCAGCGTGCGCAGCAGCTCGGCGAGTCTGGTCGGGTACACCGTCTCACGCGCCGCCGACAGTTCGGCGGAGGTCCACCACCTCAGACCCGCGACACTGCGGCGTTCCAGCCCGGTCTGCCCGCTGGTGTCCGTCGCGGTCTGTGTCGTGCGGGCCAGGAAATACCACTCGTCCTGCTCCCAGCGCCGTCCGTCGAACGGGAAGGAGCACATCCGCTGCCAGAGCAGCGGGCCCAGCTCGACGTCGGTGATCCCGGTTTCCTCGGCCAGTTCGCGCAGGGCGGCCTGCTCGCGGGTCTCGTCGCCTTCGAGGCCGCCGCCCGGGGTGAACCACCACGTACTCTCCGGATCCTCCGGTTCGAACCCGTGCATCAGCAGAACGCGGTCCTCCGGATCAAGGAGCACCAGACGGGCGACCTTGCGCGCCTCAGCGGGCACCTGCGGTCACCGTCTCCCGCTTGTTCCGCTTCGACCGGGCGGACCGCGCCGCGACCGGCCCGTACACGGCACCGCCGAGGATGAGCACCACGCCCCCGGCCATGGCCCCGAGCTGAAGCTTCAGGGGCCCCTGGGTGGACACTCCGCCTGGCAGCGCGGCAAAGGCCTGCGGCCGCCCGATCATGCCGCCCAGCGGCCAGGCGACGGCGTCCACCCGGGCCTGTACGGCGCTGCGCGGCACCGCACCGTGGTCGCCCTCCTGGAGGTGGACCCGGGAATCCAGCGAGGACCTGCGGTCGTCACCCAGGAGGAAGAGCTTGCCCTTCGGCACCTCGGCCGTGAAGTCGTTTCCCGAGGCGGGTTCACCGGCCTGAAGATACGGTTCCGCGACGGGTATGCCGTTGACCGTGAGCCGGCCGTCCTTCTCACAGCAGGCGATCTTGTCGCCGCCGATGCCGACGACCCGCTTCACCATCGGCATGGCACCCCACGCCTCGTCGGTGAACACCACCACGTCGCCCCGGCGCACCTCGCCGCCGTCCACCCGCTGTGCGAGGACCCGGTCGCCGGCGTTCACCGTCGGGGTCATCGACTCGGTCGGCACCGTGTACGGCCGGTACACCACGGCCGCCCAGGCGAAGCCGCCGAGGAAGAGCACACAGCCGACGGCCACGGCCAGCCCCGACAGTTTGCTGCCGAGCCGGCCGCGGCCGTCTCCTGTACGTCCTGTTGCACTCATCGCAGCGTCCCCCATCGGAGATCGACAATCGCTGATCCGAGTCGGCACCCTACCCGGCGGTACGCCCGCCGGTCAGCCTCCTGGGGCGCCACAGTACGAGAGGCAGCGCACCCGCGAGGCCGAGCGCCCCGGGGGCCAGGCCCGCCGCCGCGCCGATCCCCGACTGGTCGAAGGTGTCCGGTACCGACAGCATCGCCCAGCGGTCGACCGGCCACGCCACCACCACGGCCCGCCCCACCACGTCGTCGACGGGGACGAAGCCCTTGGTCACGTCATCGGTGTGATAGCGCGAGTCCGAGGAGTCCTGCCGGTGGTCGCCCATGACCCAGATCTTTCCCTCGGGCACGGTGAACGGACCGAACGGCTTGTCGTCGCACGCCGAATTCCCCGGGAAGATGTACGGCTCGTCGAGTGCCTTCCCGTTGACCTCGACCGGGCCGCCCTTCGCGCACTCCACGGTGTCGCCGCCCACCGCGATCGTCCGCTTGATCAGGTCCTTCTCCTCGGCCGACGGCATCAGGCCGATGAAGCTCAGGAAGTCCTGCACCACGTTCGACTCGGGTGTGGGCTCCCCGGCCAGCCAAGCGGCCGGGTCGTGGAAGACGACCACCTCGCCGCGCTCGGGCTCCGAGCCGAACCACGGCGTCAGCTTGTCCACCAGCACCCGGTCGCCCCGCTGCAAGGTGTCCTGCATCGAGTCCGACGGAATCGAGAACGCCTGCACCAGGAAGGTCTTGATCAGCAAAGCGAGAACCAGCGCGACGACGATCAACAGCGGCAGCTCCTTCCAGAAGGGCCGCTGCTTCCGCGTCTTCCCGCCACCGCCGTCCGTCGCGGTCGTGTCCGCGGGAGCGTCCGGTCCCAGTGGCCCGTCCAGCGTGCCGGCGACGGTATCGGCGGGCTGACCGGGCCCGTCAGACGACTCCGCGGGCTCTTCATGTCCAGGTCGTGCACCGGCAGCCATGTCCGTCACGTTCCTACCTCACTCTGCGGCCTTCGCCTGCTCCAGGACCTGTTCGTACAGGCCCACTGCTTCGGACAACGAACGGGAGTTCCGCAGCCACGTCGTCACCCGGCCGTCCCGCCGACCGCTTCGGGGGAGCCCCGGGCCGCCCACGAAAAGGACCGCCTCCGGTTGCTCATCGAGTAACCGGAGGGCGGTCCGTCCGTGCCACATCCCAGCGGGGTGTCTCAGCTCGCCTGTGCGGTGAACCGACACGAGTCAGCCGGTCACGACGAGCTGCCGTGCACCTCTGCCGCCCGGAATCGCGCATCGGCCCGTCGACGCCGCCAGAACACGAACGGCACAGCTCCGGCGATGCCGATCGCACCGGGCGCCACGGACATCGCGGCGTTCAGACCCGGCTGGTCGAAGGTCTTCGGGATGGGCAGAGTCGCCCAGCGGTTCACCGGCCACGCGATGACGACGGCCCGGCCGACCACCTCGTCGGTGGAGACGGTGCCGCCGCCCGGCAGCTCCTGGTGGTAACGCGAGTCGAGGGAGTTCTGGCGGTGGTCGCCCATGACCCAGATGCGGTCCTTGGGGATCTTGATCGGTCCGAACGGCTCGTCGTTGCAGGGAGTGTTGCCCTCGAAGATGAACGACTTGTCGTCCAGCGCCTTGCCGTTGACCGTGACAGGCCCGTTCTTCTTGCACTCCACCGTGTCACCGCCGACCGCGATGACGCGCTTGATCAGGTCCTTCTCCTCGGCCGACGGCATCAGGCCGATGAAGCTGAGGAACTTCTGCACCACGTTCGGGTCGGGTGCGGCGGTGTCCTCCAGCCAGCCGCCCGGGTCGTGGAAGACGACCACTTCACCGCGCTCCGGCTCCGAGCCGAACCACGGCGTCAGCTTGTCCACCAGCACCCGGTCGCCCCGCTGCAGCGTGTTCTGCATCGAGTCCGACGGGATCGAGAACGCCTGCACCAGGAAAGTCTTGATCAGCAGCGCGAGGATGAGCGCGATGCCGATGAGAAGGGGCAGTTCCTTCCAGAAGGAGCGGGGCTTCTTCTGCGCCGTGCTGCCGCTGCCCGGGGAGCTGCCGTCACTCTCCGCCGGGTCCGCCGTCGTCCCGGCGGACTCGGCGTTCTCCGGATTGCCCGGCCGGTCCTCGGGCTCGTCGTGTCCGGATCGCGCGCCGACCGCCAAATCCCCCACATCCACTCCTTATTCCGTGCCGCCGCCTGCGCCCTAGCCGGTGCAGGCCCACCACTCCCATAACGAGCGGGAGTTCCGCAGGGGTCGGGAGCCGGATCAATCCGTTGGGATCCGGGGACACACTATTCGACGGCCGGGTGGCAGCAGCCGTCCCGGCGCGCGCGTCCGGAACCGAGGAGAACGCCGAACGTTCCTCCAGCTGGCGCCAGTGCCCCAGGGGCCAGGCGATCACCACGGCACGCCCCACCACGGCATCCTCGGAAACCGTGCCGTGACCCGTCTTGTCCAAGTGGAAACGCGAATCGGCGGAATTGGAGCGATGGTCCCCCATCACGAAGATTCTCCCGGCTGGAACCTTTACCTCGAATTTGATCGTGGAGGGCGAATCTCCGGGGTAGATGTAGGGCTCGTCGACCGCCACCCCGTTCACGATGAGCCTGCCGTCCTGCTCGCAGCACTTCACCGTGTCGCCACCCACGGCGACCACCCGCTTGATCAGGTCCTGCTCGTCGTCGGACGGCAGCAGACCGATGAAGGTCAGCACCTCCTTCACCTGCTTGATGACGACCGGGGACTCCTTGGACTCCCCCACCGGGTTCGGCGGCGGCCAGTCGGAGGGGTTTTTGAACACGACGACGTCGCCGCGCTCCGGCTTCGACCCGAACCAGGGCGTCAGCTTGTCCACGAGGACCCTGTCACCGATCCGGATGGTCTGTTCCATCGACCCCGACGGAATCACGAAGGCCTGCACCAGAAACGTCTTGAGGACCAGGGCGATCAGCAGGGCCACGGTAATGAGGAGGGGTATCTCCTTCACCGCCGACCTGCGCCGCTTCCGCTTCACCTTGCGGGCCAGCTTGCGCCGCTCCGCGCGGGTGGGCAGCGAGCGCGCGGCTGTCGGCCGGGTGCCGGTGGGCAGCGGGATCTCCGGATCCGCGGCGCCGTGCCTCCGCCCGCGGTTACCCATGCGCCGGACCGGGAGCGGGTATGCCGTCGAACGCCGCGGTGTCGGGAACGGCCCCCAGCCGGCCCAGCGGCCAGCCGAGCCAGTCGGCCCTGCCGATCACCTTGTCGACGGGCACCATGCCGCCGCCCGGTTCGCCCAGGTGGTCGCGGGAGTCGCGGGAGTTGCTCCGGTGGTCGCCCATCATCCAGAGCGTGCCGTCGGGCACGACGATGTCGAAGGGCGCCCGGGACGGCGCGTCCCCCGCGAACAGGTAGTCCTCGTTCACCGGCCGGCCGTTCACCTCGACCCGCCCGCGTTTGTCGCAGCAGACCACCCGGTCACCCCCCACGCCCACCACCCGTTTCACGAAGTCGGTCTCGGCGGGCTCCGCGAGCCCCAGGGAAGCCGCCGCGCCGTGCAGCAGCCCGGTCACAGGGTTCTCCGGCGGCGTCTCCTGGACGAAGGATCCAGTGCCGTCAAAGACCACCACGTCGCCGCGCTGGGGTACGGAGCCGAAACGGTACGCCAGTTTGTTGACGAGCACCCGGTCCCCGATCTGCAAAGTGGACTCCATCGAGCCACTGGGGATCAGGAAGGGCTGCACCACGAAGGTGCTGAAGAGCAGCACGCCGACCGAACAGACGGCCCCGAGCGCGAGGGTGCGCCGCCACGACACCGTGGCGGCGCAACGGTTCGTGATACGCGAGAAGCGCGACCCCTCCTCCGATCCCGTAGTGGGTGCGGAGGAGCGGTCGCGCTCCAGGTGCTCTGCTTCCGTGTCCATCGGGGCCAGAGCTTATCCGGCCGTCCTGTGGACCAGGCAGTCAGCTCAGCGGTCGCGCTTCTCCTTGATCTTCGCGGCCTTGCCGCGCAGCTCACGGAGGAAGTACAGCTTGGCGCGACGCACGTCACCGCGGGTGATGAGCTCGATCTTCTCGAAGATCGGGCTGTGCACCGGGAAGGTGCGCTCGACGCCGACCTGGAAGGAGACCTTGCGGACCGTGAAGGTCTCGCTGATGCCCGCGCCCTGGCGGCGGATGACAATGCCCTTGAACTGCTGGATACGGGAGCGGTTGCCCTCGATCACGCGGACGTGGACGTTGACGGTGTCGCCGGGGCGGAACGCGGGGACGTCGGTACGCAGCGAAGCGGCGTTGACGTCATCGAGCAGGGAAGCCATGGTGTCTGCTTTCTTCGCCGATGCCACAGGTCATCGACGGGAGAGTGGTGAGTTCGGGGTGCTGATCGCGTCGGACGGGCGTCTTTCCCCCTGTGGCAGGGGCGCACGCGGACGTACAGCAGCGGCCTATTCTTCCACGGCCTGGGGCCTGCGCCAAAATCGGCCGCCCGGCTCCGGTGACCAGCCGAGGATGGAGAGCATCTCGCGGTCCTTCTTGTCGAAGGCGCTCGCCTCGCAACGCTCGATCAGATCGGGCCGGTTGAGCGCGGTACGGCGGAAGGCCTCGTCCCGGCGCCAGCGCGCGATCCGCCCGTGGTGACCGCTGAGCAGCACGTCCGGGATGCCCCGGCCGCGCCACTCGGGCGGCTTGGTGTAGACGGGGCCCTCCAGCAGGTTGGCCATCGCGCCCGGAGCGAAGGAGTCGTCCCGGTGCGACTCGGCGTTGCCGAGGACGCCGGGCAGCAGCCGGGCCACCGCCTCCGTGATGACCAGCACCGCGGCCTCGCCGCCGGCCAGCACGTAGTCGCCGATGGACACCTCGACGACCGGCATCCGGGTGGCGTACTCCTCCGTCACCCGCCGGTCGATACCCTCGTAGCGCGCCGGGGTGAAGATCAGCCAGGGCCGCTCGGACAGCTCGACGGCGAGCTCCTGGGTGAACGGCCGGCCGCTCGGCGTGGGGACCACGAGCACCGGGGAGTGCGCCCCGGACTCGTACCCGTCCGCCAGTGCCTCGTCCAGCGCGTCACCCCAGGGCTCGGTCTTCATGACCATGCCGGGGCCGCCGCCGTAGGGGGTGTCGTCGACCGTGTTGTGGCGGTCGTACGTCCACTCCCGCAGATCGTGCACCTGCACGTCGAGGCGCCCGCGGGCGCGGGCCTTGCCGACGAGCGAGACGTTCAGCGGTTCCAGGTACTCGGGGAAGATCGTGACGACGTCGAGGCGCATCAGGCGTCTTTCCCGGCTTCGCCGGAACCGGCCTGCGAGGACCCGTCCTCGACGGAGTCCGCTTCCTCGTCGCGCGTCGACACCACGATCGCCTGGCTCTCGTCGATCAGCCCGGGCGGCGGCGTGATCACCGCACGCTGCTCCTCCAGGTCGATCTCGGCGACGATCTCCTCGACGAACGGGATCATGACCTCGGTGCCGTCGGGACGCTCCACGATGAAGAGGTCCTGGGACGGCAGGTGCGTGATCTCGGTGATCCGGCCGATCTCGGTGCCGTCGGCGAGGACGACGTCGAGGTCCATCAGCTGATGGTCGTAGAACTCCTCGGGGTCCTCCGGAAGCTCAGCCGGGTCGACCTCGGCGATCAGCAGCGTGTTGCGCAGCGCCTCGGCGGCCGTACGGTCCCGTACGCCCTCGAAACGCAGCAGCAGCCTGCCGCTGTGCACCCGGCCGGTCTCGATCGTCAGCGGCCCCGTGGAGGCCGGCTCGGTGGCCAGTACGGCGCCGGGACCGAGCCGGAGCTCCGGCTCGTCCGTGCGCACCTCGACGGTGACCTCGCCCTTGATGCCGTGGGCGCGACCGATCCGCGCGACTACCAACTGCACCTTGTGTCTCTCCTGTCGTACGACGACGGGCCGGGGTGGGCGCATGGCCCTCCCCGGCCCGTGCCGGTGTTCAACTCTGTCAGCGAACCTGGTCCACGTCGACGAGGTCGACGCGGATACCACGGCCGCCGATGGCGCCCACGACGGTACGCAGCGCGCGTGCGGTGCGGCCGTTGCGGCCGATCACCTTTCCGAGGTCATCGGGATGGACCCGAACCTCGAGCACACGACCACGACGCAGGGTGCGCGAGGCGACCTGCACGTCGTCGGGGTTGTCGACGATGCCTTTCACGAGGTGCTCGAGAGCCTCCTCGAGCATGCTCAGGCCTCGGTCGACTCGGCGGGCGCGGCAGCGTCAGCAGCCTCGTCCGCCTTCTTGTCGGCCTTCTTCGCCTTCTGCGTGATGGCCTCGCCCTTGGACTCCTCGCCGGCGTCCTTGGTGAGGGCCTCGAACAGAGCGCGCTTGTCAGCCTTGGGCTCCGGCTGCAGCAGCGGCGCGGGGGCCGGGAGGCCCTTGTGCGCCTGCCAGTCACCGGTGAGCTTCAGGATGGCGAGAACCGGCTCGGTCGGCTGGGCGCCGACGGAGAGCCAGTACTGCGCACGCTCTGCGTTGACCTCGATGCGCGAGGGGTTCTGTACCGGGTGGTACAGGCCGATCTCCTCGATGGCCCGGCCGTCACGGCGGGTACGGGAGTCGGCGACGACGATGCGGTAGTGAGGCGAACGGATCTTGCCCAGACGCTTCAGCTTGATCTTGACTGCCACGGAAGTGGTGTCTCCTGGTCTATGACGTGGTTGGGCACAACGAAGATGCCACGTGGGGTTGCGGTACTCGGAGTGCCCGATGGACGCGTCAGCCGGAGGAGAGAGGGGTCCTATGCGACTGTCGAGTACAGCTAGCCATTGTGCCACACCCCGTCGCCTCACCCCACCGCGACCACTGCCTCCGGGATCCGGAACGGCTTTCCGCAGCCGCCGCAGACGATCGGGGCCTGCGCGAGGACCGACGGGACGACGCGCACGTTGCGACCGCAGTCGCAGACGGCCTTGACCCGGACGCCTCCTCCGGAGGAGCCGTGCCGGGCCGCGGGCCCGCGGAAGGAGCGCTTGGTGTCGGCGGCGGTGGCCACGGTGTGCGCCTTGAGGGCGCGCTGCAGCCGTTCCATCGTCGGCCGGTACCGGCGCTTGGCTTCGGGATTGAGCGTGACCAGTGAGAAGCCACTGCTGGGGTGGGGTTCCTCGGCGTGATCGAGGCCCAGCTCCTCGGCGATCGCGAGGAATCGACGGTTGTGGTATCGGCCGGCGCGCGAGGTGTCACGGACACCTCGGGCGGCGGCAATGCCGTGGACTGCCTCATGGAGCAGTCGCTCGAAGGAGAGCTCGGCGCCACAGGCGGACGAGGACTCTCCGATCAGGGACTCGGGCGCGGCAAGATCGGGCAGCTCGGGGTGGTACCGCTGAATGTCGGCCCACGCCTGTGCCAGCTCTGCGGCAAGTACAGGTGGTGTCGTGCTCACGTCGTGACAACGAGCGCGAGTGCCCCGGTGTTCCGATTCCGGGCCATCCCAAATATTTTGCACGTACCAGTCAGTTGCCGTTCATGCGTCCTGACGAGGGCGGGTGCGCTGATCTGCGGAGAAGACGCACAGCTCACACCAAGGTGGTACGTAGCGCCGGGTACGCCCCGGCGCGTAGACGGCGCGTACGCCCGCCCGCCGGCGGCACGGGCGCCGGGCCCTGACACCGACAGTACCCGCGGCACACCGTCCGCCCCGCACCCCTCCCCCGAGCAGCCCCGCAGGCGCCGCCGGGCCCGGGCCGGAGCGCTCGACGTGCCCGCCCCCGCGCGCCGGGTGAGACTGGACCGCAGCACGGGAAAGCGGAGACGCCGGGCGCCCCTGTCCACGGGCGCCCCGGCTCCGGGCGCATCGCGCGCCGCCACCGCGGGCAACCATTGCCCGTAGACCCCTGGACGCGGCGGCGGATGCGCAGTTCTCTGGCATACGGGGGAAGCGCGGACGTACGACCACGGGGAGATCGTCCATTCAGGCTCGACCGATCGGTACGGCCGACCGGTATGACCGGCATCTCGGCGGATTGGGGCGCATTCCATGACACCAACGCTCGTCCGGCACCACACGCAGGCGGAGCCGTCCGCGTCCGTGGACACCGGTTCCCGTGCCCGCGACTGGGCCGAGATCCAGGAGCGGATGCTCGCGCCGCTCTACGAGGCGGTGTACACGCGGCTCGAAGTCGGGCCCGCCACGCGCATGCTCTCGCTCGGTTGCGGATCGGGGCTCGCGCTGCTGATCGCGGCCGGCCACGGAGCCCGGGTCACCGGCGTCGATCCCGACCTCGACCGTCTGTCACTCGCCCGGATCCGGCTGCTGCCCGGTCCGGAGGAGGAGAGCGGGTCCGGGTCCGCCGGACCGCAGCTCCTGGAGTCCGTTCCGGCCCCGGCGCCCGGCCATGAGCCCTACAACCTGATCACCGCCTTCACCCCGATCGGCTGCTCCCCCGATGATGGGGAGGAGCTGGTGCGGACCCTCGGCGCCGCGGTACCCGCGGCGGGCCGGCGCAGCACGGTCGTCCTGACCGGCTGGGGGCCGCCCGAGCGGTGCGCCACCGATGCCGTGCTGCGGGTGGCGACCCGGCTCGCGGAGGGCCCGGGCGCGGCGCGTGCCGCCGGCGGGCGTGGTGCGCGGCGGGACGACCTGGAGAACGTGGCGTTCCGGGCCGGGCTGAATCCGGACGGCTCGGGGCGGGTGGCGTGCCCGTTCGGCTACGCGGACGTGGACAGCGCGGTACGGGGCCTGCTGTCGACACGGCTCTTCGACGCCGCGGTACGGGCGACGGACCGGTCCCAGGTGGAGAAGGAGGTCGCGGAGGCCCTGCATCCGCATCTGCGCCGGGACGGCACGGTGTGGATGCCGAACGTGTTCCGCTACCTCGTCTGCACCACTTAGGACCTCACAGAACCTCGCAGGACGGCGGCCGGCCCGGGTGCGGGCCGGCGCCTGAGGGGCTACTTCGCCAGCCGAGTGATCCCGGCCGCCCGGTAGGCGTCCGCTTCGTCGAGCGTCTCGTTCGCCAGCAGCGCCGCGGACAGCGAGTCCAGCCGGTCCCGGTTCTCACGCAGCATCCGGCAGGCCGTCTCGTAGCACTCGTCGACGATGCGGCGCATCTCGCCGTCCACCGCGTCCAGTGTCGCGGGCGCCGCCGACAGGCCGTACGCCTGCTGGGCGTCGCCCGGGACCGCTGTCAGGCGGCCCACCTTGTGGCTCATGCCCCACCGGCCCACCATGCCCCGGGCGAGCTGGGTGACCTGCTCCAGGTCGCTTTCCGCGCCCGTGGTGATGACCTCGAAGACCACCTGCTCGGCCGCCATGCCGCCCAGCGCGCCGATGATCCGGCCGCGAAGGTACTCCTCGGTGTACGCGTACTTGTCGGCGTCCGGCGTCGAGAGCGTGACGCCGAGCGCCCGCCCGCGCGGCACGATGGTCACCTTGCGGACCGGGTCCGCACCCGGCTGGAGCATGCCCAGCAGCGCGTGCCCGCTCTCGTGGTAGGCCGTCCTGCGGCGCTCCTCGTCCGACATGACGAGCGAGCGCTCCGCCCCGAGCTGGACCTTCTCCAGCGCGTCCGAGAAGTCGGCGCCGTCCACTTCGGGCCGCCCCCGCTTCACGGCGAGCAGCGCGGCCTCGTTGGCGAGGTTCGCGAGGTCCGCGCCGGTCATTCCCGGAGTCGTACGGGCCACCTGGGCCAGGTCCACGTCCGGGGCCATCGGGATCCGGCGAGTGTGGATCTCCAGGATCGCCTCCCGGCCGTTCTTGTCCGGCGGGCTGACCTGGACGATCCGGTCGAAGCGGCCGGGCCGGGTGAGCGCCGGGTCGAGCACGTCGGCGCGGTTGGTCGCCGCGAGCACCACGACGCCCTCCGACCCGGAGAAGCCGTCCATCTCCGTGAGGATCTGGTTGAGCGTCTGCTCGCGCTCGTCGTGCCCGCCCATGCCCGAGCCGCCGCCGCGGACCCGTCCGATGGTGTCGATCTCGTCGATGAAGACGATGGCGGGAGCGACCTTGCGCGCCTCGGCGAACAGTTCCCGGACCCGGCCGGCGCCGACCCCGACGATCATCTCGATGAACTCGGAGGCCGAGGCTGAGAAGAAGGGCACCCCCGCCTCCCCCGCGACCGCTCTCGCCAGCAGCGTCTTCCCGGTGCCGGGCGGACCCGCGAGCAGTACTCCTCCGGGCATCCGGGCGCCCATCTTCCGGTAGGCGTCCGGATTCTTCAGGAAGTCGACGACATCGTTGAGCTCGCCCTCGACCTCGTCAATGCCCGCCACGTCCTTGAACGTCGTACGCCGGTCCCCTTCCAGCTCCACCGGTTTCGGCGGGGCCTTGCGGCCGAAGCCGCCCATGCCGCCCCCCGGCCCGCCGCGCGACATCCGGCGGGCGATGAACACCCACAGCAGGACGAGCAGCAGCATCGGTGCCAGCGAGATCAGCAGGTTGGCGAGGAAGCTGCGCTCCTTGACGACCGGTTCCGCCGTGACCGTGACGTCGTCCTTGACGAGCTCCGCCCAGAGGTCGTCATCGGCGAAGGCGGGCCGCTGGGTGACGAACTTGGTGTACTTGTCGTCGCTTCCCGGGACCTTCGCCTCCTTCTTCAGCTGCCCCTGGATGGCGTCACCCTTGGAGTAGATCTTGGAGACGTTGCCCGCGGTGACCTGCTTGCTGAACTCCGTGTACGCGATCGTCGGCTCGTCCCTGCCGTTGAAGAAGGAGAGCACCAGATTGGCGATCAGATAGACGGCCAGCGCGGTCAGCAGAAGACCGCCCCAGCCTCCCGGCATCTTCCGGCCCGGTGGCGGGGGCTTCGGCGCACCCTCGGAGCGCCAGGGCTGGTCGGTGCGGTCGCGGGGAGGTACGGGATTGGTCACGCGGTCTCCTCTGCCGACAGCCATTGAGCCGACATTAAGGGAGAAGTCCAGGCAAAGCCCTCGGAGCGCCGGCCCGCTGGGCCCATGGAGGGATCCGCCCCCGCCCACACGCCTGAGGGGGCGCCCGCCGTGAAGCGGGCGCCCCCTCAGGGACGTGACAACCGGGTCGCGACTCGGCGGGCCGGTCAGCCCATGAACTTCTTGAACTCGTCCGGCAGCTCGAAGTTCTTGTCCTCCTGGCCGGCCGGCAGACCGAACGCCCCGCCCTGCGCCGCCTGCTCACGGCGGGCCGCCTCGGCCGCTTCCTCGGCCTTGCGCTTCATCGGGTTACCGCTCTTGCGCTTGCCCTTGGCCTGCTTGACCTGCTTCTTCTGCCGGCCGGGACCGCCACCCATGCCCGGCATCCCGGGCATACCCGGCATGCCGCCGCCCTGCGCCATCTTCGACATCATCTTGCGGGCCTCGAAGAACCGCTCGACCAGGTTCTTCACGGCGCTGACGTCCACACCGGAACCCTTGGCGATACGGGCCCGCCGCGAGCCGTTGATGATGGTCGGCTCGGCGCGCTCCTTCGGGGTCATCGACTTGATGATCGCGGCGGTGCGGTCGACGTCGCGCTCGTCGATGTTGTTGATCTGGTCCTTGATCTGCCCCATGCCGGGCAGCATCCCGAGCAGCTTGGAGATGGAGCCCATCTTCCGGACCTGTTCCATCTGGGCCAGGAAGTCGTCGAGCGTGAAGTCCTTCCCGCCCTTGCTGGACGCCAGCTTGGAGGCCATTTGAGCGGCCTCTTCCTGGCTGAAGGTCTTCTCCGCCTGCTCGATCAGGGTGAGCAGGTCACCCATGTCGAGGATGCGGGACGCCATGCGGTCGGGGTGGAAGGCGTCGAAGTCCTCGAGCTTCTCACCGTTCGACGCGAACATGATCTGCTTGCCCGTGACGTGGGCGATCGACAGGGCCGCACCACCACGGGCGTCACCGTCGAGCTTGGAGAGGACCACACCGTCGAAGCCGACGCCGTCGCGGAAGGCCTCGGCGGTGTTGACCGCGTCCTGACCGATCATCGCGTCGACGACGAAGAGGATCTCGTCGGGGCTGACGGCGTCGCGGATGTCCGCGGCCTGCTGCATCAGTTCCTGGTCGATACCGAGGCGGCCGGCGGTGTCGACGACGACGACGTCGAACTGCTTGGTCCGGGCGTATTCGATCGAGTCCTTGGCGACCTGGACCGGGTCGCCCACGCCGTTGCCCGGCTCCGGCGCGTACACCGCGACGCCTGCGCGGTCGGCGACGACGCTCAGCTGGTTCACGGCGTTGGGGCGCTGGAGGTCACAGGCGACGAGCAGCGGGGAGTGGCCCTGGCCCTTGAGCCAGACGCCGAGCTTTCCGGCGAGGGTCGTCTTGCCGGCACCCTGGAGGCCGGCCAGCATGATCACGGTGGGCGCGGTCTTGGCGAACCGCAGCCGACGGGTCTCGCCACCGAGGATGGAGACGAGCTCCTCGTTGACGATCTTGACGACCTGCTGGGCCGGATTCAGCGCCTGGGAGACCTCGACGCCACGCGCCCGCTCCTTCACGTTGGCGATGAAGGCCCGGACGACGGGCAGAGCGACATCCGCCTCCAGCAGGGCGATACGGATCTCGCGAGCCGTGGCGTCGATGTCCGCCTCGGACAAGCGGCCCTTGCCCCTGAGGTTCTTGAAAGTCGCGGCAAGGCGGTCGGAGAGAGTATCGAACACGGCGCTCGTCGGTCCTCAGGGTCGGGGGCGGGGGCAGGTAGTCGTCCCCCAGGGTATCCGGACGCCGGAGAACGCAAAGCCCTCGCCCGGTTTACGTGACGGACGAGGGCCTTTTCACGGAGTGCGGGGGCTCAGCCGAGCGCCTTCTCGATCTCCCGGGCCAGCTCCGCGGCCCGCTCCGCGGACAGCGGCTCACCCTCCGCGTCCGTGACGTAGACCGTGTCCACCGCGTTCGCCCCCAGCGTCGACACATGCGCGCTGCGCACCCGTACCGCGCTCTGTTCCAGCGCCCGGCCGATCCGGTGCAGCAGACCGGGGGCGTCCTGGGCACGCACCTCGATCACCGTGGCCAGCTGCGAGCCGCCCGCCGCGACCGTCACCCTCGGCGGCGGGGCCTTCACTCCGCGGCGTCGCGGGTAGGCCGCCTCCCGCTCGGCGAGACGGGCCCGGATGTCCAGCGAGCCGTCCAGGGCACGGACGAGGTCGGCGCGCAGCCGGGCGGCCTGGGGCAGGGAGCCGTACTCGGCCGCGACGCGCCAGCTGAGCAGGAGCAGGTCCGCCCTCTCGCCCAGTTCCGTGGGGAGCTCGACGGCCCTCAGGTCGGCGGCGCGGACGGTCAGGCGGTGCAGGGCGAGGACCCCGGCGGCGGCGGGGAGGACACCGGGCCGGTCGGGAAGGGCGATGAGGAGTTCGACGCCGACGGGTTCGGGCCCGCCGTCCTCGTGCGGGGCCTCGGCCTGGGTGTGCAGGGCGAGGACGGGTTCGCCGGTGCGCAGGGCCTCGATGGCCAGGCGCTCCTGTTCGGCACTGGGCGCCTCGGGCGCGGGTTCCTCGGGTGCTTCCCCGGCGAGGACGGCCGCGACGCGCTTGACGAGGTCGGTGACGAGGGAGGCGCGCCAGGTGGACCAGGCGGCGGGCCCGGTGGCGAGCGCGTCGGCCTCGGTGAGCGCGTGCAGGAGCTCCAGGGTGGCGGCGCTCCCGACGGCGGTGGCGACGGAACGGACGGTGGCCGGGTCGTCGAGGTCGCGGCGGGTGGCGGTCTCGATGAGCAGCAGGTGGTGGCGTACGAGGGTGGCGATGACGCCCACGTCGTGCTGGTCGAAGCCGATCCGGGCTGCCATGTCGCGGGCGATGACCTCGCCGGCTACGGAGTGGTCACCGGGCCAGCCCTTGCCGATGTCGTGGAGCAGGGCGGCCACCAGCAGGAGGTCGGGGCGGCCGACGCGGCGGGTGAGGGAGGAGGCGCGGACGGCCGTCTCGACGAGGTGGCGGTCCACGGTCCAGGTGTGGACGGGGTTGCGCTGGGGGCGGCAGTGGACCCGTTCCCAGTCGGGCAGGAGCCGGGTGATGAGCCCCTCGGCCTCCAGCGCCTCCCAGACGGGGACGGTGGCCTCGCCCGCGCCGAGAAGAGTGACGAGTTCCTCCCGGGCCTCGGCCGGCCACGGCACCGGCAGCGGTTTGGCGGCGGTGGCGAGGTGGCGTACGACATGGCGGGAGAGCGGGAGCTCGGACTGCGCCGCCGCCGCGGCCGCCCGCAGGACGAGGACCGGGTCGCGTTCCGGACGGGCGGTGCGGGCCAGCACGACCTCGCCGTCGGCCTCGACGACGCCGTCGGCGAGCGGGGTCCGGTCGGTGGCCGGGGCGCGGCCACCGCCCAGCATGGCGCGCAGCCTCGGACGGGCCGAGCGGGCGCGCAGCACCCGGTTGACCTCGCGCCAGGTGACGTCGGTGGCGTACGAGACGGTGCGGGCGGCCTCGTAGACCTGGCGCAGCAGCGCGTCGGCGTCGAGGAGGCCGAGGGCGGCGGCGACCTGGTCCTGCTCCTGGAGGGCGAGGCGGTCGGTGGCGCGGCCGGTGGTGAGGTGGAGGGCGTCGCGGGCGTCGAGGAGGACCCGGCGGGCCTCGGCGAGTCCCTCGCGGGGGGCGTCGGCGACCCAGGAGGCGGCGACGGCGCGCAGGGCGGTGGCATCGCGCAGCCCGCCCCGGGCCTCCTTGAGGTCGGGTTCCAGGAGGAACTGGAGCTCACCCTGGCGTTCGGCCCGTTCGCGGCAGAGCTCGTCGAGTGCGGGCAGGCGCTTGGGGGCCTGGTTGCGCCAGTCGGCGAGGATCGCGGTGCGCAGGGAGGCGACGAGGCCGAGGTCTCCGGCGACGGGCCGGGCGTCGAGCAGTCCGAGCTGGACCTTGAGGTCCTCGCCGGCGGTCTTGCGGGCTTCGGCGGGGGTACGCACGGAGTGGTCGAGGGCGAGGCCCAGGTCCCAGACGGGGTACCAGACGCGGTCGGCGAGGGCGGCCACCGCTCCGGCGTCGGCGCTGCCGTCGTGGAGGAGCAGGAGGTCGAGGTCGCTGCGCGGGGAGAGTTCGCCGCGGCCGTAGCCGCCGACGGCGACGAGGGCGGCGCCCCGGACACCCGCGTGCTCGGCAGCGGCGTTGAAGAGGCCGGTCAGCCACTCGTCGGTGAGCGTGGCGAGGGCCGCACGGCGCGGCGGCCCGGACTGCACCTTCTGCTGAAGAAGATGCAGCCGGGCCGCCGCGTAGCCGCTGGGTCCCGATTCCTCGGATTCGGTGGTCACTTCGGTGCTCGTCACCCAGCTGCCTTTCCGTGTGCGGAACAGTCGGTCAGAGTGCGTCCGGGCCGCGTTCGCCGGTGCGTACCCGGATCGCGGTCTCGACCGGGACGCTCCAGACCTTGCCGTCACCGATCTTGCCCGTCCGGGCGGCCTTCACGACGACGTCGATGAGCTGTTCGGAGTCCTCGTCCTCGACCAGGACCTCGATGCGGATCTTCGGGACGAGGTCGACGGTGTACTCGGCGCCCCGGTAGACCTCGGTGTGGCCGCGCTGACGCCCGTAGCCGCTGGCCTCCGTGACCGTGAGGCCCTGGACGCCGAAGGCCTGGAGGGCCTCCTTGATCTCGTCAAGCCGGTGGGGCTTCACGACTGCGGTGATGAGCTTCATGCGTCCACCTTCTTGTTCGTCGGGGCTGCCGTGGTGCCGGGCGCGGGGGGCGTGGAGCGGGAGGACGAACCGCCGCCCGCGCCGCTGAAGTCGTACGCCGTCTCGGCGTGTTCGACCTGGTCGATACCGGAGACCTCGTCGTCCTCCTCGACCCGCATCCCGATGGTCTTGTCGAGCAGGAAGGCGAGGATCGCGGAGACGACCAGAGAGTACGCGAGGACTGCGAAGACACCGACGGCCTGCTTGCCGAGCTGGTCGAGTCCGCCGCCGTAGAAGAGCCCCTTGGCGTCGGACTGGACCCCGCCGGTGGCGAAGAAGCCGATGAGCAGGGAGCCGACGACGCCGCCGACGAGGTGGACACCGACGACGTCCAGGGAGTCGTCGTAGCCGAACCTGTACTTGAGGCCGACCGCCATGGCGCACAGCACACCGGCGATGGCACCGACCGCGATGGCACCGAGCGGGCTGACCGCGCCGCCGGCCGGGGTGATGGCGACGAGTCCGGCGACGGCGCCGGATGCGGCACCGAGGGTGGTGAAGGAGCCGTGGCGGAGCTTCTCGTAGCCGAGCCAGGCGAGCATCGCGGCGGCGGTGGCGACCTGCGTGTTGACGAACATGACCGCGCCGACACCGTCGTCGTTGCCGAGCCACGAGCCGGCGTTGAAGCCGAACCAGCCGAACCAGAGGAGACCGGCGCCGAGCATGACGAGCGGCAGGCTGTGCGGCCGCATCGGGTCCTTCTTGAAGCCGACGCGCTTGCCGATGACGAGGATCACGCCGAGGGCCGCGGCGCCCGCGTTGATGTGGACGGCCGTACCACCGGCGAAGTCGATGACGCCGAGCTCGAAGAGCCAGCCGCCCGCGCCCCAGACCCAGTGCGCGACCGGGAAGTAGACGACGGTGACCCAGAGGGTGATGAAGAGCGCCCACGAGGTGAACTTGACCCGGTCGGCGAGCGCACCGCTTATCAGGGCCGGGGTGAGCACGGCGAACATCAGCTGGAACACGGCGAAGACGTACACCGGGATGGTGTAGCCGTCCCAGAGTTCCGTGACACCGATGCCGCTGAGGCCGACGAAGTCCTGGCTCCATCCGATGATCGAGCCGGCGTCGGTGCCGAAGGCGAGGCTGAATCCGTAGAGCACCCACAGGATCGTCACGATCCCGAGGCTGATGAAGCTCATCATCAGCATGTTGAGGGTGCTCTTGACGCGGACCATGCCTCCGTAGAAGAAGGCCAGGGCCGGGGTCATGAGCATCACCAGGGCCGAGCAGATGAGCATGAACCCGGTGTTGGCGGCAGACAGCGTCGGGGCGTCTGCTGCAAGCGTCGTGATGCCTGGGGGCATCGGCGTCTCCTCGTCGTCGGTGCGGCCGCGTGCGGGGGCGGTGGGGACGTATCCACGTGCGGGACCACTGGGGAAAAGGTGCGGGCCGGTTATGGGCATGAGATTCACCCAGCGCCGTTTCCGCCGATGCCACACGATGTTTCGCCGCAGTGACTAAGAGGACCGTCGTGTTACGTCCCCATGAACCGCCCGTGCCGTACCCGCGCTCGGGCCTACTCTGCGGCCGGAGCCGCATACGGTGCGGTTACGACGCTCCGGCAGGGGAACGACCACACGAACCGGCCACGACGACCACCCGCTGACCAGGCAATCGGGGGAGCCGAAGTCGGTCGGTGCGGGGTGGCCGTCGTGGCCGGGGCAGAGGTGCCGCTCAGACCGCTTCGGCGGTCTCGGGCAGTTGTTCGGAGAGGAGGTCGGTGACCCGGGCGACCTCGGGAATGTCCCCGAAGTCCCTGGCAGCGGTGTCGACGGTCTTGCGCAGCCGGGTGTTGACCCGCTCCGAACGGACCTTCCTGGCGACGCGCAGCGCCTTCTCCGCCAGCACGGTGGACTGCTCGGGTTCGCGCTTGAGGAGGTGGACGGTGGCGAGGCCCACCAGATTGAGCGCGTACGACCGCTGGTGCTCGTCGTCGTCGCCGAAGAGCTCGACCGCCCGCTGCATGACGGGTTCGGCGAGCGAGGCGTACGTGGGGCTGCGGCCGGCCACATAGGCCAGGTCACGGTAGGAGTGGGAGTTCTCGCCGTTGAGCTCTGCCTCGGAGAAGAAGCGGATCCAGTCGGGCTCGGGCTCGCCGTCGATCCCCGCGTCGAGGAAGGTGTCCTCGGCCATCCGCACGGCACGCTTGCACTTGCTGGGCTGGCCCATGTTGGCGTAGGCGCGGGCCTCCATCGCATACAGCATGGCCTGGGTCCGCGCGGTGGCGCAGTCGCGGCTGCCGTACTGCGCGAGGTGGATGAGTTCGAGCGCGTCGTCGGGGCGGCCGAGGTGGATCATCTGGCGGCTCATGCTGGACAGGACGTACGAGCCCAGTGGTTTGTCGCCGGCCTCCTTCGAGGCATGCAGGGCGAGCACGAAGTACTTCTGGGCGGTGGGCTGGAGGCCGACGTCGTAACTCATCCAGCCCGCCAGTTCGGCCAGTTCGGCGGCGCAGCGGAAGAGGCGCTTCGCGGTGGCGGCCGGCTGCGGCTCCTGGAGCAGGTCGGTGACCTCGTGGAGCTGGCCGACGACGGCCTTGCGGCGCAGTCCGCCGCCGCACTGGGCGTCCCACTGGCGGAACATCGCGGTGGTGGATTCCAGCAGGTCGAGCTCGGGGCCGGAGAGGCGGGACGGGCGGCGGGCGGCGGCGTCCGACTCCGGCTCGACGGGCCCGCCGGCGGCGACGGGAACCAGCCAGCGCTGCATGGGTTCGATGAGAGCGGGTCCGGCGGCGAGCGCGAGGGAGCTGCCGAGGAATCCGCGGCGGGCGAGCATCAGGTCGCTGCGGGAGAACTCGCTGAGCAGGGCGACGGTCTGGGGGCCGGCCCAGGGCAGATCGACGCCGGCCACGGAGGGGGCCTGGTGGGCGGCGCGCAGCCCCAGGTCCTCGACGGCGACGACGGAACCGAAGCGTTCGGAGAACAGCTCGGACAGGATGCGCGGGATCGGTTCGCGCGGCTGCTCACCGTCGAGCCAGCGCCGCACCCGTGAGGTGTCGGTGCTGATGTGGTGGGCGCCCATCTGGCGCGCTCTGCGGTTCACCTGCCGGGCGAGCTCGCCCTTCGACCAGCCGCTGCGCACGAACCATGATCCCAATTGCCCGTTGGGGCGCTTACCGGCATTCGAATCGCCTGCGCCGCTGCCACTCACTGGAACGCCCCCATCCGCCGAATACTGTCGCGCGAACCTCTATCAGAATGCCGTGAACCGATGCTGCCCGTATGCAGGTTGCCCACCATCGAACAGAAAATCGGGTTGCCTCCGGCATACCCATGGGCGCACATACTTCCATGCTTCGTGTACCGACGGTAATCCTACGATCACCCCCTCGGCGAGGGCGTTTACAGAAACGCCACCATTCGCCACCCCTTCGAATGAACGCCACCACGGCTGGGCGCGATTCACTTGACAGACAGCGACCAGCGGTAGGCGCAGGGATGCATTCAGGGGCGCGCGCGAAGTCTCGCACCCCGGGGGCGCACCCCTCGCTCGCACCGGTCGCCAGGAACGACGGCGTGTCACGTCAGCACTCCGGTTCGTAACCACTGGCGCGTTGGACCCGTTGGAGGGGGCATGGGCTTCACGATCGGCGGCATCCGTGAGAGGCGATCCGGCGCGCGGCGCCGCGGCCGTGCGGCCGAGGGCACCGCGGTGGCCGAGTACACGGGACTGTGGGGCTGGGCCGTCGTGCCAGGCGCACGCGCCGCGGACGGCAACTGCTCGTGCGGGGAAGCGGATTGCCTCTCCCCGGGCGCCCATCCGCTGGACTTCGCGCAGGAGGTTCCCGCCGGGGCGACGCTCGACACGGCGGCGCGCGCGTGGGCCGAGGTACCAGGGGCCTCGATGCTGCTGCCCGTGGGCCGCACCTTCGATGTGCTCGATGTCGCGGAGCAGGCGGGGCGCCGGGCGCTGGTGCGGATGGAGCGGATGGGGCTGCCGCTGGGCCCGGTGGCGGTGACCCCGGCCGGCCGGGCGCAGTTCTTCGTCGCGCCGGGCGCGGCCGCCGAGCTGCCCCGGCTGCTGTACCGGATGGGCTGGGACGACGCGGGCCTGGACCTGCGGGCGTTCGGATCCGGAGCCCACATCACCGCGCCCCCGTCCGACGAGGGCGGCCTCGGCCCGGTCCGCTGGCTGCGCCCACCGGCCCTGGACACCGCGGCGGCGCCCCCGCAGGCCCGGCTGCTGCTGGGCACGCTGGCGTACATCTGCCACCGGCTGGCGCCCTGCGGCTGACGGCGGTCCGACAGCGCGGCCGCTACAGCGAGGAGCCCGGCCGCACGGTGCGTGCGGCCGGGCTCCTCGCTGTAGCGGTACGGGGGTTCAGTCCCCGATCAGGGCGTCCACGAACGCCTCCGGCTCGAACGGAGCCAGATCGTCCGGCCCCTCGCCGAGCCCGACCAGCTTCACCGGTACGCCCAGCTCGCGCTGGACGGCGATGACGATGCCGCCCTTGGCGGTGCCGTCGAGCTTGGTGAGGACGATGCCGGTGATGTCGACGACCTCGGCGAACACCCGCGCCTGCACCAGGCCGTTCTGGCCGGTGGTGGCGTCGAGGACGAGCAGGATCTCGTCGAGCGGTCCGTGCTTCTCGACGACCCGCTTGACCTTCCCGAGCTCGTCCATCAGGCCGGTCTTGGTGTGCAGCCGGCCCGCCGTGTCGATGAGCACGACGTCGGCGCCCTCGGCGATGCCTTCCTTCACGGCGTCGAAGGCGATCGACGCCGGGTCGCCGCCCTCGGGTCCGCGCACCGTGCGGGCACCGACGCGCTCGCCCCAGGTCTGGAGCTGGTCGGCGGCGGCGGCACGGAAGGTGTCGGCCGCGCCTAGCACGACGCTGCGGCCGTCGGCCACGAGCACCCGGGCCAGCTTGCCGGTGGTGGTGGTCTTGCCGGTGCCGTTGACGCCGACGACCATGACGACGCCGGGGGTCTCCGCCCCGCCCTCCGTCTTGACCGCGCGGTCGAAGTCGGTGCCGAGCAGGGTGAGGAGCTCCTCGCGCAGCAGCTTGCGCAGCTCCTCGGGGGTACGGGTGCCGAGCACGCGGACGCGCTCGCGGAGCCGTTCGACCAGTTCCTGGGTGGGAGCGACGCCGACGTCGGCGGTGAGGAGGGTGTCCTCGATCTCCTCCCAGGTGTCCTCGTCGAGGTTGTCCCGGGACAGGAGCGTGAGCAGCCCCTTGCCGAGAGAGTTCTGCGAGCGGGCGAGCCTGGCCCGCAGCCGTACGAGACGGCCGGCGGTGGGCTCGGGGACGTCCAGCGCGGGGGCGGCGGGCGTCTCGGGTTCCGCGGTTTCCGGGGCCTCCTCGGGCGGAAGGCCGACCTCCTCGATGGTGCGGCGCGAGGTGTCGCGCGGCGTCTCGGCCTCCTCGCCGACATGGGGCTCGGCGGGAGGAGTGATGGTCGGCGTGCTCGACGGTGCCGGGGGCAGCTGCCTCTTCTTGCGGCTGCTGACCACGAGCCCGCTGATCACGCCGACCGCGACCAGGGCGATGACTACAGCAAGGATGACGAATTCCATAACCCACCCAGTATCGGTCACGTGCGGCGGCGAGCGAGGGATGCACGGTCCCCCAGGGGGCCGAGTGCGCGGGGCATTACACACCGTATGCCGGAAAAGGTACGATCCTGGCCGTGGAGACCCGTGGGCTGGAGCCCGTGCCCGACAGCGAGCGCACCGGCCGGGCACGGGCCCTCTTCCCCACCTGGGTGGCGGCCAACATGACCGTGCTGCTGCTCACCATCGGGGCGGGGCTCGTCGTCTTCGACGGGCTGAGCCTGTGGCAGGTGCTGGTCGTCGCGGTCTCGGCTCCGGCCGTCTCGTTCGGCCTGGTCGGACTGATCTCCATCGCGGGGCGCAGCGGCGGCGCCCCCGGCATGGCACTCTCCCGGGCCGTCTTCGGCCAGCGGGGCAATCTGGCGCCCGGTGCGCTGATCTGGGTGGCCCGCTGGGGGTGGGAGACG
This sequence comes from Streptomyces sp. NBC_00385, assembly GCF_035917155.1. Lineage (NCBI taxonomy): Bacteria > Bacillati > Actinomycetota > Actinomycetes > Kitasatosporales > Streptomycetaceae > Streptomyces > Streptomyces sp. NBC_00385. The sequence goes on from NZ_CP107951.1 coordinate 1,999,906, forward strand.
GTGAACGCGGTCACCGGCGCGTACGCGCTGCTGGCCGTGCTCGGCCTGCTCTTCGGTATCCGGAGCACTTCGACGCTGATCGTGGTGACCCTGTTCGCCTTCGTCGCGAGCAGCTTCCTCCTGTCGGGGCTCGGCATGCGGGCGCTGCGGCTGTGCTGCACCTGGTCCGCGTACCTCTTCGGCGGGTTCAGCGTGCTGGTCCTGGTACACCTGGCCGGAGCGACGGCCTGGCCCGCGGTACTGGACCGGCCCGCCGGTCCGACGTCGGCGATGATCGCGGGGATCGGCACCCTGGCGGCGGGCGGCATCAGCTGGGCTCCCACGGGGCCGGATTTCACCCGATACCTTCCGCGCACCGCGTCCGGGCGGGCGATGGTCGCGGCGACGGTGGGCGGCGCGGGAATCGTGTTTCTGCCGATGGTGCTGATGGGGGCGGTGATGGCGGTCGGTACGCCGGGCCTCGCCGTCACCCGTGACCCGGTCGCGTTCATCGGGGTGCTGCTGCCCGACTGGCTCTCGGTTCCGTATCTGGCCGTCGCCGTGCTCGGCATGGTGCTGATCAACGCCATGTCGATGTATTCGGCCGGATTCACCGCGCAGACCCTGGGATTCATGATCCCGCGCGCCTGGGCCGTCGGTGTGAATGCGGCGATCAGCCTGTTCCTGGGGTCGCTGCTGATGCTCGTGGCGAGCAGTTTCGTCGATTCGTTCGTCTCCTTCCTGAATCTGCTGGCGGTGACGTTCTCGGCCTGGATCGGCGTCTTCGGCATGGATCAGCTGCGGGGGCGCACCTACGACCCCGAGGCGCTCATGGACACCACGTCCACCAGCGCCTACTGGTACGCGGGCGGCTTCGCGTGGACCGCGGTGGCGGCCTGGGCGGTGGGCCTGGTGGTGGGCCTGCTGTTCACCGGCGTGGAATGGTTCACCGGTCCGCTCGCGACGACGTGGACGGGGCGCAACGGGCTCGGCTGGGCGGTCACGATCCTCGTCTCCGGCGGTCTGTACGCGGCGCTGCCGCGGCCCGCCGCACGTCGGGCGACCGCACCTCTACACTTCTGACGCTGCGTCAGCTAAGGTCCGGCCTCGCCCAGCCCGCCCGGCAGGACCCAGGGGGACAGCGTCATGGCCTTCACCGTCGTCCGGTTCAACCTCGTCGACCCCGACGCCACCCCGGGGTCCCTCTCGGCCCGCTACCGTGCGGCGCTCGACATGACCGCCTACGCCGACGAGCACGGCGTCGACACGGTGCAGACCGAGGAGCACCACGGGGCCGCCAACTCCTGGCTGCCGTCCCCGTTCGTCCTCGCCGGTGCCGTCTTCGGGGCCACCCGCCGGATCGCGGTCACGGTCTCCGCGGTCATCGGGCCGCTGCACGACCCGTTGCGGCTCGCCGAGGACATCGCGGTGCTCGATCTGCTGAGCGCGGGCCGGCTGGTCACGGTCGCGGGGATCGGCTACCGGCCCGAGGAGTACGAGCGGGCGGGCGTCGAGTGGGGCAGGCGGGGCCGGCTCCAGGACGAGGTGCTGGAGACCCTGTTGAAGGCGTGGACGGGCGAGCCGTTCGAGTTCCGCGGCCGTACGGTCACGGTCACCCCGCGTCCGTACACCCGCCCGCATCCGCTGCTGCTGGTGGGCGGCAGCTCGCGGGCGGCGGCGCGGCGGGCGGCCCGGCTGGGGCTGCCGCTGTTCCCGAGTGCGCATCTGCCGGAGCTGGAGGCGTACTACCACGAGCAGCGGGCGGAGCACGGTACGGAGGGCTTCTGCATGATGCCCTCGGCCGAGACGCCGTTGCTGCACGTGTCAGAGGACCCGGACCGGAGCTGGGCCACGTACGGGGAGCACTTCCTGCACGAGGCGCGCACATACGCCTCCTGGCAGTCGAAGGACATTCGTTCGGCCGTCCGCTCGGCGGCGACGACCGTGGCGGAGCTCCGGGCCGAGGGCGTCTACCGGATCGTCACACCGGAGGCCTGCGCGGCTCTCGCCGGGGAGCTGGACAGCCTGGTGCTGCACCCGCTGTGCGGCGGCATGCCGGTCGAGGAGGGGTGGCGCAGCCTGCGGTTGTTCTGCGGGGCGACCGGGGGGTGAGGTGCGCGTACGGCCCCGGTTCGCGGGTGCGAGCCGGGGCCGTACGGGTGACGAGGAGGGGGCAGCGGGGACTAACCCATCTCCTCCAGCGCCTTGCCCTTGGTCTCCTTCACGAACTTGATGACGAAGGGGATCGAGAGCGTGGCGAAGCAGGCGTAGATGATGTACGTGCCCGACAGGTTCCAGTCGGCGAGGCTCGGGAAGCTCGCGGTGATCGCCCAGTTGGCGATCCACTGCGCGGAGGCGGCGACGCCGAGCGCGGCGGCACGGATCCGGTTCGGGAACATCTCGCCGAGGAAGACCCAGACCACGACGCCCCACGAGAGGGCGAAGAACAGTACGAAGACGTGCGCGGCGATCAGCGCCACCAGGCCCTGGGTGTCCGGCAGCTTGCCGTCGACGAGGTCGGCGGAGAAGGCCCAGGCCTCGAAGGCGAGGGCGACGGCCATACCGCAGGAGCCGATGAGGGCCAGCGGGCGGCGGCCCACCCGGTCCACCAGGACCATCGCGATCACCGTACCGATGATGTTGATGATCGAGGTCGTGAACGAGTAGAAGAACGAGTCGGTCGGGTCGATGCCGACGGACTGCCACAGCGTCGCCGAGTAGTAGAACGCCACGTTGATGCCGACGAGCTGCTGGAACACCGACAGGCCGATACCGACCCAGACGATGGGCAGGAAGCCGAAGCGGCTGCCGAGCAGGTCCTTGAAGCTCGACTTGTGCTCGCGGTGCATCGCGGTCTCGATCTCGGTGACCCGGGCGTCGAGGTCGATGTTCTTGCCCTCGACCTCTTCGAGGATCTTCCGGGCCCGGTCCTTCTTGCCGACGGAGATCAGGAAGCGGGGCGACTCCGGGATGGCGAACGACAGCAGCCCGTAGAGCACGGCGGGCACGACCATCACGCCGAGCATCCACTGCCAGGCTTCCAGGCCGCCGATCTTGCCGCGCTGGTCGCCGTCGGCGATCTGCAGGATGCCGTAGTTGACCAGCTGGGAGATGGCGATGCCGATGACGATCGCCGCCTGCTGGAAGGAGCCGAGCCGGCCGCGGTAGGCGGGCGGCGAGACTTCGGCGATGTACGCCGGGCCGATCACCGAGGCCATGCCGATGGCGAAGCCGCCGATGATGCGCCACATCGCCAGGTCCCAGAGCGCGAACGGGAGCGCGGAGCCCACGGCGCTGATGGTGAAGAGCACCGAGGCGATCTGCATACAGCGGATGCGCCCGATACGGTCGGCGATCCGGCCCGCCGTGGCGGCGCCGATCGCACAGCCGATCAAGGCGATGGCGATGACCTGGGCGAGTGTGCCGGAGCCGATGTCGTACCGGTCGCGGATCGCTTCGACGGCGCCGTTGATGACGGAACTGTCGTAGCCGAAGAGGAAGCCACCCATCGCAGCGGCAGCCGTGATGAAGATGACATGGCCGATGTGTTCCGGATGGGCCGTCCGGGCTCCGGACTCTGGTCCCTGCGATGTGCTGGTCACGTGAACTCCTGGGGCCTGGCCGCAGCGTCAGGCGTGGGGGGTGAGCTCTTCTCAGTGGCGCACAACTTCATGACTGCCACCACTTGAAGGTAAAAACGACGTTGCAGAGACTATGCGTTCAAGTTATGAAGTCAAGATGTGGGCCTGGACAGACATCTACCCAGGAGCACCCAAAAGGTGCGTTGAAGCCTTGAAGATTAGGTAAAGGCTCAGCGCAGCCGCTGACTGATCACCTTGGACACTCCGTCACCCTGCATCGAGACGCCGTACAGCGCGTCGGCGACCTCCATCGTCCGCTTCTGGTGCGTGATCACGATGAGCTGCGAGCTCTCCTGGAGCTCCTCCATGATCCGGATCAGCCGCTGCAGGTTGGTGTCGTCGAGCGCCGCCTCGACCTCGTCCATCACATAGAACGGGCTCGGCCTGGCCTTGAAGATCGAGACCAGCAACGCCACGGCCGTCAGCGACCTTTCCCCGCCCGACAGCAGGGAGAGCCGCTTGACCTTCTTGCCCGGCGGCCTGGCCTCGACGTCCACACCGGTCGCCAGCATGTTGTCCGGATCGGTCAGGATGAGCCGCCCCTCACCCCCCGGGAAGAGGCGCGAGAAGACGCCCTCGAACTCCCTGGCCGTGTCCCGGTACGCCTCGGTGAAGACCTGCTCGACCCGCTCGTCGACCTCCTTGATGACCTGCATCAGATCGGCCCGGGTCTTCTTCAGGTCCTCCAGCTGCTCGGAGAGGAACTTGTGCCGCTCCTCCAGCGCCGAGAACTCCTCCAGAGCGAGCGGATTCACCTTCCCGAGTTGCTGATACGCCCGTTCGGCCGACCGCAGCCGCTTCTCCTGCTCGGCCCGGACGAACGGCTTCGGCTGGTTCCGCGGGTGCTCCGGATCCTCCGGCAGCTCCTCCCCCTCGGCCGCGGGGGACGGCGGGACGAGCTGGTCCGGTCCGTACTCCGCCGCCAGACCGGCCGGCTCCACGCCCAGCTCCTCCAGGGCCTTCGCCTCCAGCTGCTCTATCCGCAGCCGCTTCTCGGCACCGAGCACCTCTCCCCGGTGGACCGAGTCCGTCAGCTTGTCGAGCTCGCCCTTGAGCTCGCGGCCCCGGTGGCGTTCGGCCGCCAGCTCCCGCTCCCGCTCGGCCTTCGACGCCTCCGCGGCGGCCCGCTCCTCCTCCGCCCGTACGACGGACACCTCGACGTGAGCGAGCAGCTGACGGGCGCCGGACGCGACGGCCGACGCCACCGCGGCCTCGTGGCGCAGCCTGGCCCGGCGCTGCTCGACGCGGGCCCGGGCCTCGCGTTCGGCACGGGCGCCCCGGTCGAGGGAGTCGGCGCGCCCGGCGAGGGCCTTGACCCGTTCCTCGTGGGTACGGACCTGGAGCCGGGCCTCCATCTCGGTCTGGCGGGCGTTCGCACCGTCGGCGGCGAGCCGGTCGCGCACGGCGGTGTCGGGTTCCTCGTCCGCACCGTCCTCCGCCGCCTCCTCGGCCACCAGCAGCCGCTCGGCCAGCTCCTCGGCCTCCTGGGTCGCGCGCTCCAGGGCCTCCTGGGCGCGGGCGGCGGACGCGGTCATCCGCTCGGCCTCCCCGGCGGCGCCGCGGGCCTGTCCGGCCAGCCGGCCGAGCTGTTGGGCCACCCCGGACTTCTCCCGCTCCGCGGCCCGGCGGCGCTCCCCCAGCTCCTCGACGAGCGCCGCGCAGTCGCCGCGCCGCTGAGCCGCGTTCCGCTGCGTCCCGGCCAGCTCCGCGCACCGCACGGCGAGTTCGGCGAGCTCCGCCGCGGCCTCGTCCACGGACGCCTGGACCTCCAGGAGGCTGGGCGCCCCCGCCGAGCCGCCGTGCGCGAAGTGCGCCGCGAGCACGTCTCCCTCGCCGGTCACCGCCGTCAGCTCCGGATGGGCGGCGACCAGGTCCTCGGCGTCCTCCAGCGTCCCGACGACCACCATGTCCCGCACCATCCTGCGGACCGCGGCCATCAGTTCGACGGGACCGCTGACGAGATCGGCGACGGCGGGGGCACCGAGGCCGGTGAGAGTCACGGCGACAGGACGCCCGGCTCCCTCCGCCTCCGCCCCGTCCGAACGCCCGGCTCCCTCCGCCTCCGCCGCTCCGCGGGGGGCGGGGGGTGCGGTGACTTCCGGCGGGCGCGGTGCGGGCTCCACGCTCTGCCCGGGGACATGGGCGGCACCGGGCCCCTGACCGGGTACGTGCCCCACGGCTTCGGAGCCGCCGGGCCCGGCGCTGCCCTGGCTCGCACCTCCGCCGCCGAGCAGCAGGGACGCGCGTCCCGCGTCCTGCTTGCGGAGCAGCCGGATCGCCTCCGCCGCCGTGGCCGCGTCCGTCACCGCGACCGCGTCCGCCGCCGCGCCCAGCGCCGCCGCCACCGCGATCTCGTGTCCCGGGGCCACGGTGAGCAGTTCCGCCGCCGGTCCGAGCAGCCCGGTCAGCCGGTCCCGGGCGCCGAGCAGCACACCCGTGCCGTCCTTCCGGCGCAGCCCGAGGGCCAGTGCGTCATGGCGGGCCGCGACCGCCGCGCGCTCGCGTTCGGCGCCGGTGAGGTCGTCCCGGGCCGCGGAGAGCACGCCCTCCGCCTCCTTCAGTTCGCGCCGGGCGGCCTCGTAGCGCTCGCCCAGCTCCGTGTCCCCGGCGTCCAGGCCGTCGACCTCGGCCTTCAGCTGCTCGTACTCCTCCTGGGCCCGGGCCGCCCGCTCCCGCGCCTCGTCGCGCGAGGCGGCCAGCCGGTCGATCTCCGACTGCGCCGAACCGGCACGGCTGCGGGCCGCGTTGACCTGACCGTTCAGCCGGGCGAGTCCTTCGCGGCGGTCGGCGAGCGCGCGGGCCGCGTCCTTGAGCCTGCGTTCCTCGGCCGCGAGTTCCCGTTCCAGTTCGGCCCGGTGGGACGCGGTGTCCTCCAGCGCGTACTCCGCCGCCTCCAGCGCGGCGGTCAGCTCCGCCTCCTGCTCACGAATCCGGGCCGCCTCGCGCTCCATGTCCTCCGGGTCCCGTCCGCGTCGCTCCTCCTCGGGCGGCGCGGTGGCACTCTTCACCCGGGCGTCGGCGAGCGAGACGGTGCCGCGTACGCGTTCGGCCAGCTGCGACAGTTCGTACCAGGTCTGCTGGGCCCGCTGGAGCCGGGGCGTCAGCCGCCGTACCTCGCCCTCCAGTTCGGCCTCGCGTCCAAGAGCCGCCTTCAGTTCCGCCTCGGCCGCCTCGCGGCGCTGTTTCAGCGCCGCCTCGTCGGCGATCTCACTGCGCAGGGCGGTGTGCAGGCGCACCAGGTCGTCGGCGAGGAGGCGCAGCCGGGCGTCGCGCAGGTCGGCCTGGATGACGGCGGCCCGGCGGGCCACCGCGGCCTGGCGGCCGAGGGGCTTCAGCTGCCGCCGCAGTTCGTCGGTGAGGTCCTGCACCCGGGCCAGGTTCGCCCCCATCGCGTCCAGCTTCCGCAGCGCCTTCTCCTTGCGCTTGCGGTGCTTGAGGACGCCGGCGGCCTCCTCGATGAAGGCGCGGCGTCCCATCGGGTCCGCGTGGAGCACGGAGTCCAGCTGGCCCTGGCCGACGATGACGTGCATCTCGCGGCCGATACCGGAGTCGGAGAGGAGTTCCTGGATGTCCAGCAGCCGGCAGGTGTCGCCGTTGATCTGGTATTCGCTGCCGCCGTTGCGGAACATGATCCGAGTGATCGTCACTTCGGCGTACTCGATGGGCAGTGCGCCGTCGGAATTGTCGATGGTCAGCGATACTTCCGCCCGGCCGAGCGGCGGCCGCCCGGTGGTGCCGGCGAAGATCACGTCTTCCATCTTGCCGCCGCGCAGGGATTTGGCGCCCTGCTCCCCCATGACCCAGGAGAGCGCGTCCACCACATTGGACTTGCCCGACCCGTTGGGGCCGACCACACAGGTGATCCCGGGTTCGAACCGCAGGGTGGTGGCGGAGGCGAACGACTTGAAACCACGCAGGGTCAGGGCCTTGAGATGCACGCCGCCGGACTCTACCTTTCGCTCTCGGTTTCGCTGATGAAGGTGCAGGGCACATCAGACGGTAAGGGAAGGGGTGTACGTCCGGGGCGGGACGGGCGCGGTTCGGAAGGGGAAAAGAAAGAAGGGACGCCGAAGCGTCCCCTGCAAATCTTGTGCAATGCTGCTGGTGGATCTCCAGCAGTGTCGCCGGATCCGCCGCCTCCATGAAGGCGCGCGTGCCCGGATCAGTGACGAGGCACATGAAGAAGCAGATCAAAAGCAATTGATCTTCAATGATCCGGTGACGATCCGGCGATGATCCCGTGCGGCTGACGCGTGCAGCCCGACCGGCCCCTTGGGGCCCTGGTCAGGTCAGCGCCGGCTCCGCCTGAGGTACGTCGATGTCGATGCTGTCGAGCAGCGACTCTTGGTGCTGGGCGGCGGCGTTGAGCGCGTCGTTTTCGTCCTGAATCCGTACAAGCTCGGACTCAAGATCCTGGACGCGCTGCTGAAGCCGTCGCATCTCGGCGAGGAGTCGCGGATCGGAACCGCCGACGTAACCGAGAAGCGCCTTTGCCATGATGGATGGTCCTCCACACTGAGTGACCGACCGATGCGGTGTGGGTCGTGAGGGAATCGCACCCGCGGTGCTCGGCAGTGCTCTGTGTTCACTGCTGTTCTGCTGCCAAACAGCTCTGCCGAACAGCTAAGGTGCGCGGGGATTTCAGCGTCTCACCAAAAAGTTTGACGGTCAACACGATCACACCCTGTAGAGGTGGGCGTCCCGGGGGCGCGCGGCTTGACGATCATGCGGCGCGACTCTCCAGCGGGGCCCTCAGGGGCACGGAGATCATCCTTACTGCCGCAGCCTGGCATGGCAACGGAATCTTGGCAACCACCGGGTCATTCCGCAGGTCATTTCATGTGTACGCATGACCGCGCCCTTCGCCGTCACCCCTCGCCGCGCCTCGAACACAGCCCGAACACGAGCCGTGTTCCTCCCCCTCCCGGAGACCGGATCAGCGGATCGCGAATCCCTCATATCCGCCCCGCGGCGTGTCCCAGATCTCAGTGACTCCGTCAACGCGGCCGGGTGTGTCGTGCGAGCGCAGCCAATCCAGGAGACGGTGGCAATTCTCACGCGGCCCTTCTGCCACAACCTGCACTCTGCCGTCGTCGAGATTGAGGGCGAATCCGGTGAGGCCACCGATCTCCAAAGCGTTTGCCCTGGTGAACCAGCGGAACCCTACTTGCTGTACTCGGCCGCGTACCCAGGCGGTGAGCCGTACATCTTCGTTCATGCCCGAACGCTAACCGGCCAATTGCTCTCGGAGCACTTCTCGCCGAAACGCGATGGCGTACAGTCCCCTCGCAATAGCTTCACTCGATCGGGTGAGCCAGGGTGCGCCGACAACGGCGTCCAGATCGTCAGAAGGGCACAGCAGATGGGACGCCATCGACGCTCCGCCGCAGCTCCCGCCGCTGAACGGACCGCTGAGGGAACCGCAGGCCAGAACCGGGGGGCGCGCCGCAGGAAGCGGTCCGGCCTGCCGGTACGTACGGGACTGATCGGCGTCTCCGCGGCCATGGCCGTCGGAGCGGTGGCGGTCGCCTCCGGACTGCTGCCCGGCGGCGACAACTACAACGTGAGTGGCGGCCCGGCCGCCGACCAGGTGCGCTCCGAGGGGGCCCCGGACCTGCTGACGCAGGGCGGCTCCACGACCGCACCCGCCGGCCGCGCTTCCGCCTCGACCCCCGCGAGCCGCGGCACCGAGCGCCCCCAGGCACCCACGAAGTCGGCCTCCTCCAAGGCCGGCACGCCGTCCGCGTCCCCCTCGAAGACGTCCGAGCCGACGAAGACGAAGGCAGCGGCGGCCACCGCCACGGAGCAGGCGCGGCGCTCCGCCTCGAAGACCCCCACGGCCGGAACCACGAAGAGCTCGGCGCCGGCTTCCGCGTCGAGCCCGGCCAAGCCGACGGCCAAGGCATCGACCTCCGCGCCGGCCGCCCGCAAGACCACCGCACCGGCCGCCCCCACCTCGGCCCAGGCCGCCGTGCTCGCCCTGGTCAACCAGGAGCGTTCCAAGGTCGGCTGCAGCCCGGTGACCGCGAGCTCCTCGCTGGCCTCGCTCGCCCAGAGCTTCAGCGACGACATGGCTGCCCGCGGGTTCTTCGACCACACCGACCCGGACGGACAGTCCCCGTGGGACCGTGCCGCCAAGGCCGGCGTCTCGGGTCTCGGCGGCGAGAACATCGCCCGCGGCCAGGCCGACGCCGAGGCAGTGATGGAGGCCTGGATGAACAGCGAAGGCCACCGCGCAAACATTCTCAACTGCGACTACAAGACGCTCGGCGTCGGAGTCCACTTCGGTTCCGGCGGCCCCTGGTGGACCCAGGACTTCGGCTTCTGAGGTCTCCTCAGGTTCCCTGACGACCTCTGACCCCGCCCGTCCCGCACCAATCCCGTACGCCCCACTCGCTCACCCACGGAATGCGCAACCCCGTGGACAGCGCTGTGCGGGCGTACGCTGGTTTTCATGGAAGAGACCGGCGAGAGCGGCCCGGACGCCGCACTCCCCTTCGACGTGTTCTCCAAGCAGTGCGTCTCGCGCGGCACGCTGGAGCACATCACCGGCCGCTGGGGCGGCCTGACGCTCGGCGCCCTGTACGAGGGCAGCCTCAGGTTCAACGCCCTGCGGCGCCGCGTCGACGGGGTGAGCGAGAAGATGCTCTCCCAGACACTGCACGCGCTGGAGCGCGACGGTCTGGTGCACCGCGAGGCACAGCCGACCAATCCGCCACGGGTCGACTACGAGCTCACCGCCCTGGGGCGGCAGGTGGCCGAACGGCTGCTCGGCCTCATCGGGCTCGTCGAGAGCAGGATGTCCGAGGTCCTGGTGGCCCGGGAACGGTACGACCGGGCCCACGAGATCCGCTAGACGCGCGGCGGGCGCTGGCAGCGGGGGCAGAAGTAGCTCGACCGGTTCATCCAGGCGCGGCGTCGCATCGGCGTACCGCAGCGGTGGCACGGCTCGTCCTCGCGGCCGTAGGCATCGAGCGAGCGGTCGAAGTAGCCGGACTCGCCGTTCACGTTCACGTAGAGGCTGTCGAAGCTCGTGCCGCCCTGCGCCAGCGCCGCGTTCATCACGTCGCGGATGTGGCCGAGCAGCTCGGCCGACTTGGGGCGGGTCAGAGTCGCCGTCGCCCGGTCGTAGTGCAGCCTGGCGCGCCAGAGCGCCTCGTCCGCGTAGATGTTGCCGACGCCACTGATCAGCGACTGGTCGAGCAGGGCGCGCTTGACCGTCGTACGGCGCAGCCGCAGCGCGGTGTGGAACGCGGCGTCGTCGAAGGCCGGGTCCAGCGGATCGCGGGCGATGTGCGCGATGGTGTCGGGCAGTCCCTCGGCGGTGTTCTCGTGGAGGGAGAGCCCGCCGAAGGTGCGCTGGTCGACGAAGCGCAGCTCGGTGCCGACGGTGTCGTCGAAGCGGATCCTGATCCGCAGATGCTTCTCGTCGGGTGCGCCCGCGGGCTGTACGAGCAGTTGGCCGCTCATGCCCAGGTGGCCGAGGAGCGAGGTGGCCGCGTCGTCGAGCGGCACCCACAGATACTTGCCGCGGCGCATCGCCGTCCCGAGACGGACGCCGCCGAGCCGGGCCGTGAAGTCCGCACCGCCCGCGAGATGCCGGCGGACCGCACGGGGGTGCAGGACCTCGACCTGGCCGACCGTGCGCCCGGCGACCCATCGCTCAAGACCCCGCCGGACGACTTCGACCTCGGGCAGCTCGGGCACGGGCGCTCCTGAAGAGTGGTCCGAAGCGCCCGCAGGACGGTTCGGAAGCGGGTCGGAACAGAGAGAACCCCCCGGTGCGCTGGGCACCGAGGGGTTTCTCGGGGTCAGGCAGGAGCAACGTCCGTGGACGCCGGGTCGGCAGGGGTGTCGGCGGCCCCTCCGTCGGCAGCGGACTTCTCCGCGGCCTCCCGTGCTTCCGCGGCGGCGCTGATCTCGCGCCAGGCGGATTCTGCCGCCTGCTGCTCCGCTTCCTTCTTGCTACGGCCGGTGCCGGTGCCGTACGAGACACCACCGACGCGAGCAGCAGCAGTAAAGGTCTTCTCGTGGTCCGGGCCGGTCTCCGTGACGAGGTACTCGGGGACTCCGAGGCTCTCGCTCGCGGTGAGCTCCTGGAGACTGGTCTTCCAGTCCAGGCCGGCACCGAGGTTCGAGGACCTGTCGATCAACGGGTCGAAGAGCCGGTGAACCAGCTCCGAGGCCACGTCGAGGCCCTGATCGAGATAGACCGCACCGATCACCGCTTCAAGGGTGTCGGCGAGGATGGACGCCTTGTCCCGGCCACCCGTGCCCTCTTCACCGCGGCCGAGCCGGATGAAGGAGCCGAGTTCGAGGCCGCGGCCCACTTCCGCAAGCGCACGCGAGTTGACCACCGCGGCCCGCAATTTGGCCAGCTGGCCTTCAGGCAGGTCGGGGTGAGTGCGGTACAGCGTGTCCGTGACCACCAGGCCGAGCACCGAATCCCCGAGGAATTCGAGCCGCTCGTTGGTGGGCAGACCGCCGTTCTCGTACGCGTACGAACGATGGGTCAGCGCACGCACCAGAAGGGCGGACTCGAGGTGGTACCCGAGCCGCCCTTCCAGAAGCGTGTGGGACGAGGCTGTGTTGACGTTGTCTGCCTGCTTCTTGGCGTGGGACAACTCAGACATCGGGCCTCTCACCAGCCGCTCAGACCTCGAGGACCTGGCGCTTGTTGTACGTGCCGCAGCTGGGGCACGCGATGTGCTGCAGCTTCGGCTCCTGGCAACGCTCGCACGAAACCAGGGTGGGGACCGCAGCCTTCCACTGCGACCGGCGGTGGCGCGTGTTGCTGCGCGACATCTTCCGCTTCGGAACAGCCACGGCTACTTCTCCTGCTTCTCGTCGACGCCGGGATCGGCGCCGCCCATGTTGTCCTTCTCGCCGTCCTGAACGGTCTCGGCGAGTCCTTGCAATGCCGCCCATCGAGCATCGACGACATCGTGGTGGTGGCCCGGATTCTCGTCCAGCCTGATTCCGCATTCGGAACACAGACCGGCACAGGTCTCCGTGCACACCGGCTGCATCGGCAGTGCGAGCACCACCGCATCACGCAGCACTGACTCGAGGTCGAACAAGCCGTCCTCGAGGAAGAACCTGTCCTCGTCGTCCTCGGCGTCGTCGACCGGGTCCGCGGTCTTGCTGCGGTTCCGGTCATCGGCGTCAGGGTACGAGAACATCTCCTGGAAGTCCGCCTCCACCTGAAGGCTCAGCGGCTCCAGACACCTTACGCACTCCCCCTCGGCGGATGCACGGGCGGTGCCTGTGACAAGCACACCTTCCATGACCGATTCGAGGCGGACGTCCAGCTCCACCGGTGCGCCTTCCGGCACACCGATGACCCCGTCGATACCGAGATCCTTGGGGGCGTCCGCCGAGCGGGTCAGCCGCTTGAGGGCACCGGGACGCCGACCCAGCTCGTGCGTATCGAACACGAGAGGGTTTCGGTGGTCGAGGTGGCCGTTCAGGGCTTTTCCTGCTTTCGAATCATGCGCATCACGCGTGGTGGGGGTGGGCCGACCGGTTCGGAATCGAAGCGGGCAGCCGGGATCGCGGACATACGCGCGACCGAAGAGCCAGGATACTGGACACACCGCCCAGCTCCCAATCCGCCCCTGATCCGGGGCCGGGACCCGGCCCCGGGAGCGCTCAGCGCTCCTGTTCGTACCGTCGGAGCTGTTCCAGGTCGATCATGCTGGTGTCGAACAGACTGGTCTCGTCCAGTGCGCCCTCGCCGTGCTGCTGGAGGGGCTGCTGCTGGGCCTGTACCGGCTGCTGCCAGGCGTCGTAACCCTGCGCCGGCATGGGCACCTGGACCTGGCTGGGGTCGTAGCCCTGCTGCTGGTACCCCGCGTACGGGTCGGGCTGCTGCTGATAGCCGGCGTACGGGTCGGGCTGCTGGGCCTGGCCCTGGTACGCGTCCTGCGGCTGCTCCTGGTACGCGTACGTCTGCGCGTACTGCGGCTCCGGCTGCGCCGGGTACTGCGGCTCGCTGTGCTGCTGGGGCACGGGAAGCGGCTCCGGAGTGGCGATCTCGGCGAGGCCGGCCCAGTGGTCCTCGTCGCTGGTGCGGCCCTGGGCGCCCGCGGCGTCCTGCGCGGCCATGTGCGCACCGAGGTCGTCGGTGGCGACCCGGCCGTGCAGCTTCTGCCGGCCGCGGCCGACGGCCTCCAGGGTCTTGGCGAGCACCGCCTCGAAGGCACCGAGCTTGGTGTCCACGTACTCGTCGGCCCGGCGCTGGAGCGTGGCCGGGTCGGCGCTGCGCTCGGGGGCCTCGGCAAAGTCCGGGTCCTCGTAGCCCTGCTCGTCGAAGCCCTGGCCCCGGCCGAGGAGCTTCTCGCGGCCCCGGTCGACCGAGCCGATCGTCTTGGTGAGGACGACCTCGAAGTTGGCGAGCTTGCTGTCGACGTACTCGTCGGCCTCGGCGCGGACCTCCTCGGCGTCCTTGCGGGCCTCACCGAGGATCCGGTCGGCCTCCGCCTGGGACTGCCGGGCGATCTCCGTGCCGGAGATGAGCGAGCCGCGCTCGGCGTGGGCGCTCTCGATGATCCGCCCCGCTTCCTGGCGGGCCTGCTCGACGAGTTGCTCGTGACCGCCGATGACCTGCGCGGCCTGTGCGAGCGAGCCGGGCAGGGCCTCGCGCACCTCTTCGAGCATCGAGAGCAGTTCGGCGCGGTTGACCACGCAGGACGCCGACATGGGCATGGACCGGGCGTTCCCGACCGCTTCGACGATCTCGTCGAGCTTCTTCTGCACGTCCACCGTGTGCTCGCCACTCTCTACTGCCGATTGGAGACGGACGGGACGACTGTACGGCCAGTCGGCCCCCGCCCGACACCTGGTGACGGACTGTCAGCGCCTCACTGCTGAGCGAGGCGCTCGGTCAGTGCCTCGTGGACCAGCGGAGGCAGCAGGTGCGAGACGTCTCCGCCCCAGGTCGCCACCTCCTTGACCAGGGAGGACGACAGGAAACTGTAGGTCGGGTTGGTCGGCACGAAGAGCGTTTCGACGCCCGAGAGCCCGTTGTTCATCTGGGCCATCTGGAGTTCGTAGTCGAAGTCGCTGACGGCCCGCAGGCCCTTCACGATCGCCGGGATGTCGCGCTGCTTGCAGAAGTCGACCAGCAGCCCGTGGAAGGCCTCGACCTGGACGTTACCGAAGTCCGCGGTGACCTGACGGATCAGCTCGATCCGCTCGTCGACCGTGAACAGGCCCTTCTTGGACTGGTTGATCATCACCGCGACATGTACGACGTCGTACAGCTTCGAGGCACGGCCGATGATGTCGAGATGTCCGTTGGTGATGGGGTCGAACGACCCCGGGCAGACGGCGCGGCGCAACTTGATTCCCTCGCTCTCCGGTCCGGTCATCGTGCGTCTTCGCACGTAGCGGCGGCGCGACCGTACCAAAGCGTTCCCTCGCCGTAGCGACGGGCCCGCAATGGCTCGAATCCCTTGGGCCAGCTGAATTCTCCGCCTCTGGTGCTGCGTTCTACCGTGACGAGCGCATCGCCTGTGAGCCACCCCTGGGCACGGAGTGTGAGCAGGATCTCGCCAAGATCGTCGTCGGTGACGGCGTAGGGAGGATCGAGGAAGACCACGTCGTACGGGTCCGCGGGCGCCGGTCCTGTCACGATCTGTTCCGCTTTGCCGGCGCGGACCTCGGCGCCGGGCAGGCCCAGGGTGCGGACGTTGTCGCGGACGGTGCGGACGGCCTTGGCGTCGGCCTCGACGAGCAGGGCGTGGACCGCTCCGCGGGAGAGCGCTTCGAGGCCGACGGCCCCCGAGCCCGCGTAGAGGTCGGCGATCCGGATGCCGTCGAGGGTGCCGAGGAGCGCCTGCCAGGTGGAGAACAGGCCCTCGCGCGCCCGGTCCGAGGTGGGGCGGGTGCCGGTGCCGGGCGGGACGGCCAGGCGGCGTCCGCCGGCCACGCCTGCGATCACGCGGGTCATGGGTGTCTGTTCCTCGGGTCGGGGGGCGGCGCGCAGGGTGCTGCGGGCGCCGTGCCACCCACGATATGGCGTCGGGGCGGACGGAGCTCCCCCGGGCGCCCACCCCTCCCCCGGCACGTCACCCCTTGTCGAGGTACTCCTCGCGGTCCTTGTCGAGCAGGGCATCGAGCGCGATCCGCAGTTCGGGCAGGTGCTCCAGGTCCGGGTCGGCCGCCACGACCGTGACGGCCTCCTGCCGGGCGGCGGCGATGACCTCCTCGTCGTCGATGACGCTAAGGACCCGGAGCGAGGAGCGGACCCCGGACTGGGCCTGGCCGAGGACGTCGCCCTCGCGCCGCTGTTCGAGGTCGATCCGGGAGAGCTCGAAGCCGTCGAGGGTGGCGGCGACGGCGGAGAGCCGGGCGCGGGCGGGGCTCGCCTCGTGGGCCTCGCTGACCAGCAGGCACAGGCCGGGGGCGGATCCCCGGCCGACCCGGCCGCGCAGCTGGTGGAGCTGGGAGACGCCGAACCGGTCGGCGTCCATGATCACCATCGCGGTGGCGTTGGGAACGTTGACCCCGACCTCGATGACGGTGGTGGCCACCAGGACGTCCACCTCGCCCGCGGCGAAGCGCCGCATCACGTCGTCCTTGGCATCGGGGTGCATCCTGCCGTGCAGCACCTCGACGCGCAGACCCGTGAGCGGGCCCTTGGCCAGCTGCTCGGCGATCTCCAGGACGGCGAGCGGAGGGCGTTTGTCCCCCTCCTTCCCGGCCTTCTCCTCGTCGGCCTTCTTCTTCCCCTTCTTCTTGGCGTCGTCCTCGTCGTCGCCGATGCGGGGGCAGACCACGTAGGCCTGGTGGCCGTTCTCCACCTCTTCGCGGACCCGTTCCCAGGCCCTGCTGAGGAAGTGGGGTTTGTCCTTGGCGGGGACGACATGGGTGGCGATCGGCGAGCGGCCGGCCGGCAGCTGGTCCAGGACCGAGGTCTCCAGGTCGCCGAAGACGGTCATGGCGACCGTTCGCGGAATGGGGGTGGCGGTCATGACGAGCAGATGCGGCGGCTGCTTGCCCTTGGAGCGCAGGGCGTCGCGCTGTTCCACGCCGAAGCGGTGCTGCTCGTCGACGACGACCAGTCCCAGGTCGTGGAACTGCACCTTGTCCTCGATCAGCGCATGCGTTCCGATGACGATCCCGGCCTCGCCGGTGACCAGGTCGAGGAGAGCCTGCCGACGGGCGGCCATGCCCATCGATCCGGTGAGCAGCACCACCTTCGTGCCCTGGTCGGAGCCGCCCAGCATGCCGCCCTCGGCCAGCTCCCCCATCATCTCGGTGATCGACCGGTGGTGCTGCTGCGCGAGGACCTCCGTGGGCGCGAGCATGGCGGCCTGTCCGCCGGCGTCGACGGTGCCGAGCATGGCGCGCAGCGCGACCATCGTGTTGTGCGTGACCGTGAAGTGGTCGGTGACGTACGCATGGCTGGGGTGCGCGACGCTGATGCACTGGACCGGCTTGCGACCGACGTACTCGACCGAGCGAATTCCACGCCGGAACGTGTGGTATTCCGGCCGAGTCCGCATGCGAGATGCCTTGCGAGCAAGCCGAAACGGCACGTACTCGGCGGGCATGGCAATCGACACGTCGAAAGCCGCCTGCTTCGGATGCACCCTGGCACGTCCACCGAGTGAACGAACGAGCCAGGCCACGTCATCGGCCAACTGCCGAGAGGCCGAGCTGAACGAGACACACACACCCTGAGCGTCCACGGTCCCGTCCGTGTCCATGAGCCCCTGCAAGACAGCAAGCCGATGCTTGATCGACGTGTTCTTGAATACGGGCGGGATGAATTTGTGGTGCGCCGTGGAACCCCACAGTTTCAGCGCACGCAACACGCTGATCAGCGGGTTCCCTTGTGATCCGCTCCTCGGCCCCGTCATCCGGATCGTGTAGTCGCACGTAGAGCCGGGCACGGGCACCAGTTCGCAGTCAGGTCCGAGTGCGGATCGCGCTGCGTCCAGGATCTCGTCATCGGCCGTGGACAGACGGAGGTTGTGGCGGAATGAGCCGTCCCCGAGCAGAAGTCCGAAAACGTAGGGATCAAGGGGCAGTTCCGACCCCGATGTGAGATCGACCGGTGCGGCGGAGGGGAGATACCACTTGGACGACCCGTTGGCCTCGTATGTGTCCATCCTGATCTCGCGCGTCGTCATCACCTTGGGTGTTTCCCCCCGGGCCCATGCACAACTGGTCCCGACGATCCACAAATGCTCGTCATCGGCTTCGACCACCGTGACATCGGACAGGACAAGCCGCCAGACATCCCTTTCGCCCTGAGGAAAGACCCCGTCGACCGTCGCTACCTCGCCGGTAGGAACCACTACCTCGTCGCCCCGTACGACATTCCCCATAGCCTTGTAGCCCTCGGGGGTCAGAACCAGCGAGTCGAGCGGCTGTGCTTTCCCCGATCCGACCTCGCCCTGGAGCAGCCGGTGCATCGGGTGCTCGGTGGCCAGCTCGTCGAAGATCTCCTTGGAGACCTTGAGCTGGCCGTCGGTGAGGGTGAACGGCAGCTTGGCGTCGAAGGTGTCGAGGAGTCCGCCGGGGACCGGCTTGCGGGCGACGGCGGGCAGCTGGGTGTCCGCGTACCTGCGGCGGGCCAGGGCGACCTGGAGGACGAAGGCCTCGTCCCATTTCAGCCGGTCCCTGGCCGCGGCGACGTCCGCCTTGGTCTGCGGCCGGTGGATCTTCAGGAGGGCCTCGGGCAGCGGGGTGAAGCCGCGGCCCTCGCGCAGCGTGGCCGGGAGCGGGTCCACGGCCTCCTGGGCGCTGGGCAGTACGGCGTCGACCGCCTTGGCGATGCGCCAGGAGTCGAGCTGTTTGCAGGCGGGGTAGATCGGAAGCAGCTTCCCGGCGAAGGCGTCGACGGCCTCGGTCGCACCGGCCTCGTCGGTGGCCTCGGCGTCCAGCAGCTGGTACGTGGGGTGGGCCAGCTGCATCTTGCGGTTGAAGACGGACACCTTGCCGGCGAACATGGCCCGCCGGCCCGGGAGCAGTTCCTTGTGCGGCTTGTGGACGCCGTGGCCGAAGAAGACCAGCTGGAGCCGGCCGTGGCCGTCGGTGAGGGTCACTTCGAGGCGCCTGCCCCGGCCGCCGTTGAACGTCATCACGCGGGCGTCGTCGACCTGCGCCACGACCGTCACGTGCTCGTCGAGCGGAAGGTCGGTCAGCGCCGTGAGCCGGCCGCGCTCCTCGTACCGCCGCGGGTAGTGATGCAGGAGATCACCGACCGTGTGCAGGTCGAGGTGCTCGGCCATCACCTTCGCGGTGGCGCCACCGAGCAGCTTCTTGAGGGGTTCGTCGAACGCAGACACGCGATCCATTGCACACCACGCCACTGACAGTTGTCCGCCGGGCAGCGCCGGAACCCCGGAATCCCGCGTGCGGCGGCACTGCTCGATGCCGGATTCCCGCGGCCCGCGGCGGTGCTACTCCACGCCGATCAGCAGCGGAGCGCACTGGCGGCCGCCGCGGTAGACCACCGTGTCCACCGCCAGGTAGCCCTCGCGGACGTGTTCCTCCAGCGTGTCGGCCAGGGTGTCGGGGACGTCCTCCCCGAGGACCAGGGTGACCAGTTCACCGCCCGCCGCCAGCATCCGGTCCAGCACCTTCCGTGCCGTCTCGGGGACGTCCTCGCCGATGACGGCCACATCACCGTCGATCAGGCCGAGGATGTCGCCGGCCTGGCAGATGCCCGCCATGGTCCAGGACTGCCGTTCGGCGACGGCCAGTTCGGCGTAGCGGGTGGCGCCGGCCGCCGCGGTCATCGCGACGACGTCCTCGTCGAAGCTGCGGTCCGGTTCGTGGACGGCCAGGGCCGCGATGCCCTGGACCGCGGCCCGGGTGGGGATGAGGGCGACCCGGATGCCCTCGGTCCTGGCCTGCTCGGCGGCGGCCGCCGCGGTGTGGCGCAGGTCCCCGTCGTTGGGCAGGAGCACCACCTCGCGGGCGTGCGCGCGGCGGATGGCGTCCACGAGTTCACCGCTGGCCGGGGGCTCCCCCGGCCGCGCGAGCACCGTCGTCGCCCCGGCCTCCGCGCACAGGCCGCCGAGGCCGTCGCCCGGGACGACCACGACGACGGCGCGCTGGGCGGGCTCGGGGCGGGCGTGCAGCCGGTCCGCGGCGAAGTGGGTGATCCGGATGCGGTACGGCCGCCCGGCCTCGACACCGGCCTCCACCGCCGCTCCCGCGTCGTCCACGTGCACATGGACGTTCCACAGCCCGTCGCCGCCGACCACCACGAGGGAGTCGCCCAGCCCGTCGAGCCGGGTGCGCAGCCGCTCCACCGCCTGGTCCCCGGCCTCCAGCAGATAGATGACCTCGAAGGCCGGCCCGTCCTGCGGACCGTCGCCCGCGGAGCAGTCCCCGGCGGGCGCGAGGGCCGGAGCCGGAGCGGCCGGAGTCTCGTACGCCCGTTCCGGGGCCCGGCCCGAAACCGCCTCGACCAGCGCGCCGAGCACCGCCACCAGCCCCCGTCCGCCGGCGTCGACGACCCCGGCCCGGCCGAGGACGGCAAGCTGTCCCGGGGTCGCGTCCAGGGCCGTCCGCGCCCCTTCGTACGCCGCCCGCACCACCGCGGGCGCTCCGGCGCCGTCCGCCACCCGTTCCGCGGCGGTGGCGGCCGCGGCCGCCACGGTCAGGACGGTGCCCTCGACGGGGTGTGCGACCGCTTCGCGGGCCGAGGCGGCGGCTCTGGTCAGCGCGAGGCACAGCCGCCCGGCGCCCGCTCCCTCGCCCAGTACCTCGGCCATGCCGCGCAGCAGTTGCGCCAGGATCGTGCCGGAGTTCCCGCGGGCCCCGATCAGCGCCCCGTGCGCCATGGCGCGTACCGCGTCGGCGGTGGAGGGGACCGAGGTGCCGGTCTCGTGGGCGGCGAAGACCGCCTCGACGGCCGCCGCCGCGGATTCCACGGTCAGGTAGAGATTGGTGCCGGTGTCGCCGTCGGCGACGGGATACACGTTGATCGCGTCGATGGCCTCGCGTTCCCGGCCCAGTGCGTCCAGCGCCAGTGAGCACCAGGTACGCACCGCGACGGCGTCCAGGTCGTCGGCGGTCTGCGGCACCTGATGGTCCTCCTCGAAACGCGTACCGGGACGGCGGGCTGCACCGCAGACTAGTGCGCGGCACCGGCTCCGGCCGACGGCCGGGGCGGGGCGGGCGGCTGTGCACCCATGGTAGTTTCGTATCTCCGACGCAGCCGTTGTATGCTGCTTCGGTTGCCCGGCGAGAGTCGGGAACATCCCCCGGTACCGCCACTTCAGTCAATGAATCCGGCGTGCCGGAATTCACTGTAAGTGCATCTGAAGTTTTGGAGTGACCCGTGGCTGCCAACTGCGACGTTTGCGGCAAGGGGCCGAGCTTCGGCAACAGCATTTCGCACTCGCACCGCCGTACGTCCCGTCGCTGGAATCCCAACATCCAGCGCGTGCGTGCCGTGGTCGGGCGGACGCCGAAGCGGCTCAACGTCTGCACCTCGTGCATCAAGGCCGGCAAGGTCGCGCGCTGACGTTCCCGTCGTAGCGCAGCCCTACCGGTTGCCCAAAAAGCCGGTCCACCTCGGTGGACCGGCTTTTTGCTGTGCTGTGGCGAGGAGCGGGTCAGCGGGCGTCCCGCAGCCGCCACCCGTGGTCGACCGGGCCGATCCCCGATCCCAGCGGGAAGCCCGCCATGATCGCGCCGGTGACATAGGTCTTCGCGGCCCGTACCGCCGTGGGCACGTCCTGGCCCAGGGCCAGTCCGCAGGCGATGGCGGAGGCGAGGGTGCAGCCCGTGCCGTGGGTGTGGCGGTTGTCGTGACGGGGGGCGCGCAGCCAGTGCTCCTCGGCGCCGTCCGTGAGCAGGTCGACGGGTTCGCCCGGCAGATGACCGCCCTTGACGACGACCCAGCGGGGCCCGTATCCGAGCAGGGCGGCCGCGGCCTGCCGCATTCCGGCCTCGTCGGTGACCGTGATGCCGGTGAGCTGTGCCACTTCGTCGAGGTTCGGGGTCGCCACGGTAGCGACGGGCAGTAGTTTCGTGCGCACCGAGTCGAGCGCCTCGGCGGCCAGCAGCGGGTCACCGTGCTTGGAGACGCCGACCGGGTCGACGACTACGGGGGCGTCCGTACCGGCGAGGAGGGCGGCGACGGTCTCGACGAGCAGCGCCGACGCCAGCATGCCGGTCTTGACCGCGTTCACCCCGATGTCGTCCACGACGCTGCGGTACTGGGCGCGTACGGCTTCGGCGGGCAGTTCCCAGGCGCCCTGGACACCCAGCGAGTTCTGCGCGGTGACGGCGGTCAGCACGCTCATGCCGTGGGTGCCGAACGCCAGCATCGTCTTCAGGTCGGCCTGGATGCCCGCACCGCCGCCGGAATCGGATCCGGCGACGGTGAGCACACGGGGCGGTACGGCGGTAGGTATCGGCATACGCAGCAATCTACTGGGCGTCCTCGATGTCACCGAAGTGGTCCCAGCCGCTCTTGCTCGTCCAGGGCGCCCCGTCGACCGTCACCTGCGGCAGCGCGGACGGGTTGAGGACCTCTCCGATCACCTTCCAGCGGGCCGGCAGCTTCACGTCCGGGGGGAACGTCGCGACGATCGCGTGGTCCTCGCCGCCGGTGAGCACCCACTGGAGCGGGTCCACGCCGACGGCCTGCCCGATGTCGGACATCTGGGACGGGATGTCGATCAGCCCGGAACGCAGGTCGATGCGGACCTTGCTGGCCTCGGCGATGTGGCCGAGGTCGGCGACGAGCCCGTCGCTGACGTCCGTCATCGCGGTGGCGCCGAGTCCGGCCGCCGCGGGGCCCGCGTGGTACGGCGGTTCGGGGCGGCGGTGGGCCTCCACGAACGCGCGGGGCGAGCGGAATCCGCGCGAGAGCACGGCGTACCCGGCGGCGGACCAGCCGAGCCAGCCCGTGACGGCGACGACGTCGCCGGGCTGGGCGCCCGCCCTGGTGACGGGTTCGTGGTTGCGCAGATCACCGAGCGCGGTAATGGCGACGGTGATGGTGTCACCGCGCACCACGTCGCCGCCGACCACGGCCGCCCCCGCGACCTGGCACTCGTCGCGGATGCCGTCCATCAGCTCCCCGGCCCAGGTGACCGGGAGTTCGGCGGGGACGACGAGGCCGAGGAGCAGTGCGGTGGGCACGGCGCCCATGGCGGCGATGTCGGCGAGGTTCTGTGCGGCGGCCTTGCGGCCGACGTCGTACGCCGTCGACCAGTCACGCCGGAAGTGCCGTCCCTCCAGCAGGATGTCCGTGCTGGCCACGACCCTGCGGTCGGGGGCGGTGATGACCGCGGCGTCGTCGCCGGGGCCCAGCCGTACCGCCGGAGTGGTGGTGAGCCGGGAGGTCAGTTCCCTGATGAGCCCGAACTCCCCCAACTCGCCCACGGTTCCCTTCACCGAGTCTCACCTCTCATCTATGGGGCCGGACGCGCGTCCGGCCTGCTTCGGCGGCCGGGTGTCCGGACCGTGCACCGCCCTGGTGGTCACGGGCACACCTGTCCCGCCTGTCCCCCGTCCGCGCCGCTGAGCTTGCGGTCGCGGGCTTTCACTGCTGTCGGTACTGTCAAGAGATACGTCAACTTGTGTGTTGTGTACGCCACGCTGTGGGCGTCATCCGGCCCGCAGGTCTCCCCGCGGCCCACGGCAACGCGATAACGTGGCGTCCCTTTCCCCCACATGATCCTCGTGGCCGCCCTGGAGGTTCCGTGGTACAGGCGTACATCCTTATCCAGACAGAGGTGGGCAAGGCGTCGACAGTCGCCGAGACCATCGCCAAGATTCCGGGAGTGATCCAGGCAGAGGACGTCACCGGCCCCTACGACGTGATCGTGCGGGCCCAGGCCGACACGGTCGATGAACTCGGACGCATGGTGGTCGCCAAGGTCCAGCAGGTGGACGGCATCACCCGAACCCTGACCTGTCCGGTCGTTCACCTGTAGCCCCCGTCTACGCTGGGCCGGTGACATCTTCCTGCCGCCGGCTCCCCCACCCCGTGCTCCTCGGTCCGTCCGCCGCCCTGGTGCTCCTGGCCGCGGTGGGCTGCACTTCCACGGATCCGTCGGCATCGGTCACGGTGCCCACGCCCTCCTCGGAAGCCGCAGCCTACTGCCGCGCCCTGCACAAGGAGCTGCCGCGTTCCGTAGCCGGTCTGGAGCGCACTGATCCCGCGCCCCGTTCGGATCTGACCGCCGGGTGGGGGGACGGGGCGATCGTACTGCGCTGCGGTGTCGCGCGCCCCGCGAAGATGGACGACTCACAGTCGAAGGCCGCCGAGGCCGACGGCGTCAACTGGCTGCTGGAGCAACGGGAGGACGACGGCCCCCGGTTCACGACCACCCTGCGCAAGGCGTATGTGGAGGTCACGCTCTCGGCGGCGTACGCGCACGACGCGACCCCGCTGGCCGCCTTCGCCGCATCGGTCAAGAAGACGGTTCCCAGCAGCCTCTAGGGCCGTGCAGCCGGCACAGGGAGTGCCGCTCCGCCCGGGGCGGCACTCCCTGTGCTGTGCCGGTGCCTCTCAGCGCAGGCCGGTCGGCCGGTCCAGCGCCGCCTGGATGAGCCGGTCCACCAGCTGCTGGTAGCTGACGCCGCTCTCCTGCCACATGCGCGGGTACATGGAGATCGGGGTGAAGCCCGGCAGGGTGTTGATCTCGTTGATGACGAATCCGCCGTCCTCGGTGAGGAAGAAGTCGGCACGCACCAGCCCCTCGCAGGAGGCGGCCTCGAAGGCCTCGACCGCGAGCCGCTGGACCTCGGCGGTCTCCTCGTCGGTGAGCGGGGCGGGCACGATGCCGGACGCCGCGTCGATGTACTTGGCCTCGAAGTCGTAGAAGTCGTGCGAGGTGACCGGCGGGATCTCGGCGGGCACGCTGGCGCGCGGACCGTCCTCGAACTCCAGCACCCCGCACTCGATCTCGCGGCCCCGCAGCAGCGACTCCACAAGGAACTTGGGGTCGTGGCGGCGGGCCTCCTCGATCGCCTCGTCGAGGCCGGAGGCGTCGTCGACCTTGGTGATGCCGATGGAGGAGCCGGCCCGGGCGGGCTTGATGAAGAGCGGCCAGCCGTGCTCGCCGGCGAAGTCCGTGATGCGCTTGCGGGCGCCCTGGGGGTCGTTGTCCCACTCCCGGGGGCGCACGACCACGTACGGCCCGACGGGGAGCCCGAAGGAGGTGAAGACGCGCTTCATGTACTCCTTGTCCTGGCCGACCGCCGAGGCGAGGACACCGGCGCCCACGTACGGTACGCCGGAGAGCTCCAGGAGGCCCTGGAGCGTGCCGTCCTCACCGTAGGGACCGTGCAGGACGGGGAAGACGACGTCGACCTCGCCGAGCGCCTTGGGGACCGATCCGGGCTCGCTGTAGACCACTTCACGGCTGCCGGGATCGACGGAGAGGACCACGCCGCCCTCGTCGGACTCGGCCAGTTGTGCCACGTCGGGCATCTTCCGGTCCGTGATGGCCATGCGTTCGGGTTCGTCGGCGGTGAGCGCCCAGCGTCCGTCCGTCGTGATGCCGATCGGCAGGACGTCGTACTTCGTCCGGTCGATCGCGTTCAGGACCGCACCGGCCGTGACCACCGAAATGCCGTGTTCGGAGCTGCGGCCGCCGAACACGACGGCCACACGCGGCTTGCGGAGCTGCTGCTCCGTACTCTGGGGGAGGTTCTCGCTGCTCATATCGCGATGAGCGTACCTGCTGGTACGGGTCACGTCAGCGCGGCCGGGGCCGTCCGGGGCCGAACGGGGTCAGCTTCTCAGTGCCGTTCGGCCTTGGCGCTGCGCGACATGAGTTCCTTGACCGCGACCATGGGCGGCTTGCCCTCGTGGACGATGCCGACGACCGTCTCGGTGAGAGGCATCTCGACTCCGTGCCGTCGGGCCAGGTCGAGCACGGACTCGCACGACTTGACGCCCTCGGCGGTCTGCTTGGTGACGGCGATGGTCTCCTGGAGCGTCATGCCGCGGCCGAGGTTGGTGCCGAAGGTGTGGTTGCGCGAGAGCGGCGAGGAGCAGGTCGCCACCAGGTCGCCGAGGCCCGCGAGTCCGGAGAAGGTCAGCGGGTCGGCGCCCATGGCCACACCGAGGCGGATGGTCTCGGCCAGGCCGCGGGTGATGAGCGAGCCCTTGGTGTTGTCGCCGAGCCCCATGCCGTCGGCGATGCCGACGGCCAGCCCGATGACGTTCTTGACGGCGCCGCCGAGCTCGCAGCCGACCACGTCGGTGCTCGTGTACGGGCGGAAGTACGGGGTGTGGCAGGCGGCCTGGAGGCGGCGTGCGACGGACTCGTCCTGGCAGGCGACGACCGCTGCCGCGGGGCGGCGTTCGGCGATCTCCTTGGCGAGGTTGGGGCCGCTGACGACGGCGATACGGTCGGCGGAGACCTTCGTGACGTCCTCGATGACCTCGCTCATCCGCTTCGCGGTGCCGAGTTCGACGCCCTTCATCAGCGAGACCAGGACCGTCTGCGGCTCCAGGTGCGGGGCCCAGTCGGCGAGGTTGGCGCGCAGCGTCTGGGACGGCACGACGAGGACCGCGAAGTCGGCCCCGCGCAGCGCTTCGGCGGCGTCCGTGGTGGCCCGGACCGACGCGGGAAGTTCGATGCCCGGCAGGTAGTCGGGGTTGGTACGGGTCGTGTTGACGGCCTCGGCGACCTCGGCCCGGCGCGCCCAGAGGGTGACGTCGCAGCCCGCGTCGGCGAGGACCATGGCGAAGGCCGTACCCCATGAGCCGGTTCCGAAGACGGCTGCCTTTACGGGGTGCGTCACTTGGGTCCCTCTCCTTCGGCCTTGCGCCGTTGTTGTGCTCGGGCCTTGCGGTGGTCGTAGGGCTCGGCGGGCGCCTTCTCGCCGCGCACCTCCTCCAGCTGTGCGGTGACCGCGAGCATGATGACCTCGGTCGCCTCGCGCAGCACGTCGGGCGTCGGCTCCAGGTCGTAGAACCGGGAGAGGTCGACGGGCGGTCCTGCCTGGACCTGGAGGGTCTTGCGGGGGAAGAGGCGGAACTTGTTCTCCGTGGCGTAGGGCGGCACCGCCAGGTTGGCGCCCCACTGCGCGACCGGGATGACCGGGGCACGGGTCATCAACGCGACGCGGGCGGCGCCGGTCTTGCCGGCCATGGGCCACATGTCGGGGTCACGGGTGAGGGTGCCCTCGGGGTAGAAGGCGACGCACTCGCCGCGCTCGATGGCGTCGACGGCGGCCCGGAAGGCGTCCAGCGCGTTCGTCGTCTCGCGGTACACGGGGATCTGGCCGGTGCCGCGCAGCATCATCCCGACGAAGGGGGTCTTGAAGAGGCCCGCCTTGGCAAGGAGCCGCGGCACCCGTCCGGTGTTGTACTGGAAATGCCCGTACGAAAGCGGGTCCAGGTACGAGTTGTGATTGACCGCGGTGATGAATCCGCCGTCGGCCGGAATGTGTTCCATTCCCCGCCAGTCGCGCTTGAACAGAATCACCAGCGGCGGTTTCGCGATGACCGCTGCCAGGCGGTACCAGAAGCCGATTCTGCGGCGGGACACTCGGACACCTTCCTCTATGGCCTGACTGTGGAGCCGACTCCTGACCGACTACCGACGGTCAAGTCTCGCCCCAGGCCCCTGCTCTGTCGAGAACACCGTACGCCTCACCTTCCGGACCGACCCTCCGGGTTGTCGCACCGGCAGGCGAGAATAGGCGGCCATGCGCACCGAGGGGGAGACCGCCACGAACACCGACCCGACCGGCCCCTGGTCACTGGTCGTCCCGCTGAAGCCCCTGGCGCGGGCGAAGAGCAGGCTGACGCCCGCTTCCGGCGCCCTGTTGCGGCCCCGGCTGGCCCTGGCGTTCGCCCGGGACACCGTGTCGGCCGCGCTGTCCTGCCCGGAGGTCGCCGATGTGGTGGTCGTCACGGACGACACGACGGCCGGGGCGGCGCTGGCGGCGCTCGGGGCCCGGATCGTGGCCGACGCCCCGGCGGCCGGGCTCAACGCCGCGCTCGCACACGGTGAACGCGTGGTGCGCACGGGCAGGCCGCGGGCGGCCGTCGCCGCGCTCAACGCCGATCTGCCCGCACTCCGGCCGGCGGAATTGTCCCGTGTACTCGAATTTTCTGGCGCTTTTCCCCGGGCTTTCGTGTGCGATGCCGCAGGAATCGGAACGACATTTCTCGCCGCTGGGCCGGGCGTGGAATTGCGCCCGTCTTTCGGCGGCCCGTCCAGGGCCCGGCATCTCGCGTCGGGGGCGGTGGAGATCCCCCTGACCGGTATCGATTCGGTGCGCCAGGACGTGGACACGGGCGACGATCTGCGGGCGGCTCTGGCGCTGGGGGTCGGCCCGTACACGGCGGGGCGCTGGGCCGCGGGGGTCCGGGCGGCGGACCGATAGGCTGCCGCCCATGCAGGCGACCTCGTACACGTACGACCCCGAGACCCGCACCGGCAGTGTGCTGCTCGACGACGGCACCCCGGTGGAGTTCGACGCCCCGGCCTTCGACGCCGGCGGCCTGCGGCTGCTGCGTCCGGGGCAACGGGTGCGGATCGAGGGACAGGGCGAGGGTGCCGCGCTGCGGATCACCCTGGTCACGCTGCAGACGTTCTGAGCGTCCCGGAACAGCCCGCGGGCCGGGCTCCCCGAGGGGAGCCCGGCCCGGCGCGTGTGTGAGGAGCCCTGAGGTTCCGGTCCTCACTTCTTGCGTGCAGTGGCCTTCTTGGCCGTGGTCTTGCGCGCTGTGGTCTTCTTCGCGGGCGCCTTCTTCGCCGTGGTCTTCTTGGCGGGCGCGGTCTTCGCGGCGACGGCCTTCTTGGCGGTCGCCGTCTTCTTCGCCGCCGCCGGGGTCGCCTTCTTCGCGGCCGCCGTGGTCTTCTTCGCCGCCGCGGACGTCTTCTTCGCGGTGGCCTTCTTGGCGGTGGCGGTGGTCTTCTTCGCCGGAGCCACCGCCTTCTTGGCGGTGGCGGCCTTCTTGGCCACGGCCTTCTTCGCGGTGGCCTTCTTGGCGGCGGCCTTGGCCGTCGTACGGGTGGAAGAACCGCCCGAGAGGCTGCCCTTGGGGGCCTTCTTCACGGCCACGTCGTTCTTGGGGAGCTTCTTCGAGCCGCTCACCAGGTCCTTGAAGCCCTGTCCCGCACGGAAGCGGGGCACCGAGGTCTTCTTGACCCGTACGCGCTCACCCGTCTGCGGGTTGCGGGCGTAGCGGGCGGGGCGGTCGACCTTCTCGAACGAGCCGAAGCCGGTGACCGAAACCCGGTCACCTGCGACAACCGCACGAACGATCGCGTCGAGCACCGCATCGACGGCGTCCGCGGCCTGCTGACGGCCGCCGACCTTGTCGGCAATCGCTTCTACGAGCTGCGCCTTGTTCACGTCTTCCCCTTCGGAGACATCGCCCGAACGAAACTGTTCAGGCTTTTTCGCACGTTAGGCAGATATATACCGCAAATCAAACACGAAACGGGCTAATCACCCTAGTGCCGCAACGAAGTCGACCGCTGCGCAGTTCCGCAGAGTCAGTCACCTTCGGGGAATCGGCCCTCATCGAGGTCCTTCATCAACCGGTCCAGACGCCTTGCCGCATCCGGTAGATCGTGCTTTGCCGCGGCCGTGACGACCAACAGCTTCCGGTTCAGCGCCATCCGTACGCCCTCCGGGACTTGCAGTGCACGCACTCGTGAGTGCGCTTCCTTCAATTGGTCGGCGACTTGGCCGTAAAGCTTGAGTTGGCTGTCGCGTTCCATGCACCGATTGTGCCATCTGGGGCGAGTTGTCGCCCGACGGGGTCTCAACAAGCGACTGCGCCCCCTACCAGAAGGCAGGGGGCGCAGTACGGGAAACGCGCTGCTCAGGCGTTAATTGTACGGGGCTTGTGGGCCGGCCTGGCCGCCTCGTAGGCCGCGATGTCCGCTTCGTTCTGAAGGGTGAGGCTGATGTCGTCCAGACCGTTCAGCAGCCGCCAGCGGGCGTTCTCGTCGAGCTCGAAGTCGGCGGTGATGCCCTCGGCGAGGACCTGCCGCTTCTCCAGGTCGACGGTGATCTCGGCCGTCGGGTCGGCCTCGGCCAGGTCCCAGAGGGCGTCGACGACCTGCTGGTCCAGGACCACGGTCAACAGCCCGTTCTTCAGCGAGTTACCGCGGAAGATGTCGGCGAACCGGGAGGAGATGACGGTCTTGAAGCCGTAGTTCTGGAGCGCCCAGACGGCGTGCTCGCGGGACGAGCCGGTACCGAAGTCGGGGCCGGCCACCAGGACCGAGGCGCCCTTGCGCTCGGGGCGGTTGAGGACGAAGTTCTCGTCCTTGCGCCAGGCCTCGAAGAGTCCGTCCTCGAAGCCGTCCCGGGTGACCTTCTTCAGCCAGTGGGCGGGGATGATCTGGTCGGTGTCGACGTTGCTGCGGCGCAGCGGGACGGCCCGGCCGGTGTGTGCGGTGAAAGCTTCCATGATTCTCAGACTCCGGCGGGCGTACGGACGTCGGACAGGTCGGCCGGCGAGGCCAGATGGCCCAGCACGGCGGTGGCGGCGGCGACCTGCGGGGAGACCAGGTGCGTACGGCCGCCCTTGCCCTGCCGGCCCTCGAAGTTGCGGTTCGAGGTCGAGGCGGAGCGCTCGCCGGGGGCCAGCTGGTCGGGGTTCATACCCAGGCACATCGAGCAACCCGCGTGCCGCCATTCGGCGCCGGCGGCGGTGAAGACCTTGTCCAGGCCCTCCTCCACGGCCTGCAGGGCGACCCGGACGGAACCCGGGACGACCAGCATCCGTACGCCGTCGGCGACTTTGCGGCCGTCCAGGATCGCGGCCGCGTTCCGCAGGTCCTCGATCCGGCCGTTGGTGCAGGAGCCTACGAAGACGGTGTCGACGTTGATCTCGCGCAGCGGCTGGCCGGCGGTCAACCCCATGTACTCCAGGGCCTTTTCGGCGGCGTTGCGCTCCGATGCGTCCTCGTACGAAGCAGGGTCGGGGACGTTGGCCGACAGCGGCGCGCCCTGGCCCGGGTTGGTGCCCCAGGTGACGAACGGCGCCAGTTCGGCGGCCTCGATGACCACCTCGGCGTCGAAGACCGCGTCGTCGTCCGTGCGCAGCGTCTTCCAGTACGCGACGGCCGCGTCCCAGTCCTCGCCCTGCGGGGCGTGGTCCCGGCCCTGCAGATAGTCGAAGGTGGTCTGGTCGGGGGCGATCATGCCCGCCCGCGCACCGGCCTCGATCGACATGTTGCAGATGGTCATCCGGGCCTCCATCGAGAGCTTCTCGATGGCGGAGCCGCGGTATTCGAGGATGTAGCCCTGGCCGCCGCCGGTGCCGATCCGCGTGATGATGGCGAGGATCAGGTCCTTGGCGGTGACGCTGTCGGGCAGTTCGCCGTCGACGGTGATCGCCATCGTCTTCGGGCGGGCCAGGGGCAGCGTCTGGGTGGCGAGCACGTGCTCGACCTGGCTGGTGCCGATACCGAACGCGAGGGCGCCGAACGCACCGTGCGTGGAGGTGTGGGAGTCGCCACAGACGACCGTGGTGCCGGGCTGGGTCAGGCCCAGCTGCGGGCCGACCACGTGCACGACGCCCTGCTCGATGTCGCCCAGCGGGTGCAGCCGGACGCCGAACTCCGCGCAGTTCTTGCGCAGGGTCTCCAGCTGAGCGCGGGAGACCGGGTCGGCGATCGGCTTGTCGATGTCGAGGGTCGGGGTGTTGTGGTCCTCGGTGGCGATGGTGAGGTCGAGGCGCCGCACCGGGCGTCCGGCCTGCCGCAGACCGTCGAAGGCCTGCGGGCTGGTCACCTCGTGCAGCAGGTGCAGATCGATGTAGAGGAGGTCGGGCTCACCTTCGGCGCGCCGGACGACATGGTCGTCCCAAACCTTCTCCGCGAGTGTCCTACCCATCGCTTTCCCTCCGGCCGGCGTCGTCGCCGGCCCAACTAGAGATTCGGTGCGCCCCCGTCCGGACCCCCGTGCGGGGCGGTGGCTACGGGCCGTTGTGGGGCCGCCCGTACAGGTTCGCAACTTCCCTGGAAAATTGAACTTGCGTTTCACAGAGTGAGACGCGAGTATCGTCGTATGGACAACTCTAGCGGCGTCGGCGTTCTCGACAAGGCAGCTCTGGTATTGAGCGCCCTGGAGTCCGGACCGGCCACCCTCGCCGGGCTGGTAGCGGCGACCGGGCTCGCACGACCCACGGCTCATCGGCTGGCCGTGGCACTGGAACACCACCGCATGGTGGCAAGGGACATGCAGGGCCGTTTCATTCTCGGCCCCCGTCTGTCGGAGCTCGCCGCCGCGGCGGGCGAGGACCGGCTGCTCGCCACGGCGGGACCGGTGCTCACCCACCTCCGCGACATCACCGGCGAGAGCGCTCAGCTCTATCGCCGGCAGGGCGACATGCGCATCTGCGTGGCGGCGGCGGAGCGGCTGTCCGGTCTGCGGGACACCGTGCCGGTCGGCTCCACGCTCACCATGAAGGCGGGCTCCTCCGCCCAGATCCTGATGGCCTGGGAGGAGCCCGAGCGCCTCCACCGCGGTCTCCAGGGTGCCCGCTTCACCGCGACGGCGCTCTCCGGCGTACGGCGCCGGGGCTGGGCCCAGTCGATCGGCGAGCGCGAACCGGGCGTCGCCTCGGTCTCCGCTCCCGTGCGCGGCCCCTCGAACCGGGTGGTCGCCGCGGTCTCGGTCTCCGGACCGATCGAACGGCTGACCCGCCACCCGGGCCGGATGCACGCCCAGGCCGTCATCGACTCGGCCGCCCGGCTGAGCGAGGCACTCCGCCGCACCGGCTGAGCCTCGCTCCGTACCCCTTCACCAGAGCCGCCCCAGCGTCGTGGCGGCCCTCCTCCAGAACCTCACTGCGCGCCGGAACGGTGCGCGAACCGGTCCGCCCCACGGCGGCCCCGCTTCTCGATCGGCAGCGCCCCGGTCGCCGCGGCCAGTCCGTACGCCGGCATATCCGCGTAGATGGACTCGTGGCCGCCCTCGGGCACGACATAGGTCTCGTGCCACAGCCCCACGTGCTGCCGGGACTTCTTCTCCTTGCGGTTGATCATCGCCCACGCCTTGCGGTGCAGCATGTCCGGCGCCGCGGCGTACGCGTAGAGCTTCTCCTTCGACTCCCAGTACTGGACGACGTAGTACGTCCTCGGCGAGCCGGTCAGCAGGTTGTACCCGAGCAGCCCTCGGCTCTTGTCCCGGCTCAACTCCCGCAGCAGGCGCGGCATCGCGAGAAGGACCGGGAGCCAGTGGTGCACCCCCCGGAAGTGGTTGATCCGCATGCCGATCAGCAGGATCACCACGTCCCCTTCGGCCGCCGCGGTCGTCCGTCCCGGAATCGGTTTCGCAAACATGCGGGCCCCCTGGCTTCGTTGGAGAGTGGAACTATCCAATGGTTGGATCGTGGCACCGCCCAAGAGGCGGCGCAAGGGAGGGGACGGAATGCGGCTCTCGGAACTGAGTGAGCAGAGCGGCGTGAGCACGGCGACGATCAAGTACTACCTGCGCGAGGGACTGTTGCCGCCGGGACAGCGGGTGAGCGCGACGCAGGCGGAGTACGACGACAGCCATGTGCGCCGGCTGCGGCTGATCCGGGCACTGCTCCAGGTGGGCCGCCTGCCCGTCGCCACGGCCCGCGAGGTGCTGAACCACGCGGACGACGAGTCCCTGGGCCGGACGATCCGGCTGGGCGCGGCCCTGTGGTCTCTGCCGCACGGTCCGGACCCGGACGAGGAGGCGCCGGAGACGGTGGCCGCCACCGCCGAGGTCGAGCGGCTGCTGGACCGGCTGGGATGGTCGACCTCGCGGGAGATCGGCTCCCTCTCCCCCGCGCACCGGTCACTGGTCGCGTCCCTGGCCACCCTCATCCGCCTCGGCTACCCGTGCGAGGGCGACTACCTGGCGGACCACGCGCGCCTGATGCACGAAGTGGCGGTCCGCGACCTGGACATGATGGAGACCTATCCGACCGAGTCGGAGCAGGTGGAGATGGCGGTCGCCGCCGCGGTGCTCTACGAGCCGCTGCTGGCGTCCCTGCGCCGGCTGGCCCAGGAGGAGGAGTCCGCCCGGCGGTACGGGCTCTGAGTCGACGCTGTACGGATTCCGGGCCGCCAACGACCCGCGCGGACAAGCAGAAGGCCCTTCACCGGAGTGAAGGGCCTTCGTCTGCTGCTCTGTTGTACCCCCGACCGGATTTGAACCGGCGCTACTGCCGTGAGAGGGCAGCGTGCTAGGCCGCTACACAACGGGGGCTTGGATACTGCGACTTGCTTGCCTTGCGCTGGGCTACCAGGACTCGAACCTAGAATGACGGTACCAGAAACCGTAGTGTTGCCAATTACACCATAGCCCATGGTGTTACAAGTACCCCCGACCGGATTCGAACCGGCGCTACTGCCGTGAGAGGGCAGCGTGCTAGGCCGCTACACAACGGGGGCCCTAGCGATCCTGCATCGAAAACGTGGGTGCGACCCAGGTGTTCTCGCGGGAAGGATCTGTACCCCCGACCGGATTCGAACCGGCGCTACTGCCGTGAGAGGGCAGCGTGCTAGGCCGCTACACAACGGGGGCTTGTTCCTGCAACTTACTTGTCTTGCTGTCTTGCGCTGGGCTACCAGGACTCGAACCTAGAATGACGGTACCAGAAACCGTAGTGTTGCCAATTACACCATAGCCCACTGAAACGCAACCCCTGAGGGGTGTTGTCTCTGTCTGCGCTTCCCGTCCGGATCTTTCGTTCCGCTTGGGCGGCGCAGGAAGAACATTACCCGAAGGTGTCCGGCGCTCCAAAACGGGTATTGCCTGCCAGCAGGCCGGGCAGCTGGTCGAGGGCCGTGATCCGGACGAGTTCGGGCCGTCCGCCCCGTCCGTACCGGTCCAGCCAGATGCCCGCGAGACCGGCGGCCATCGCGCCGCGGGCGTCGATGTCGGGTTCGTCCCCCACGTAGACGACCTCCGCCGGCGGCAGGTCCAGCGCCTCGCAGGCGGCGAGAAACGCCTCGGCGGCAGGCTTGGAGACGCCCAGTTCCGCCGCGCACAGGACGGTCTCGAAGCGGTCGCGCACCCCGAGCACGGTCAGCTTGTGGTGCTGCTGTTCCAGGGCGGAGTTGGACAGCACGGCGTGCCGGTAGACCCCGGTCAGCGCGTCGAGTGTGGGCACGGTGTCCGGGAAGAGCGCCCAGGCGGCCTCGTAGTGGGCGATGTGGCGCTCGAACCAGGCGTCGGCCGCCGCGTCGTCCAGGGGGCGCGCGAGGAAGTCCCTGGCCCGGTCGCGGCGCTGGCCCTGCCAGTCGGTCTCCCCGTCGGAGAACCGCTGCCAGTGGATCCGGGTGAGCCGCCCCCAGGCGTCGAGGGCCTCGTCGGCGGTGGCGTATCCCTCGGGCAGCCCCTCGGCCGCGAGATGCCGGGACATGCCGGTGGCTGCGGCCGTCGTGTAGTCGAAGAGTGTGTCGTCCACGTCCCAGAGGACAGCTCTGATCGGCATGATCCGACTCTACGCGCGCCGGAACGGACGGAGGGCCCGGCGGCCGCTGTGCGCGGCCGCCGGGCCCGTCCCTGTCCTGTCCGTCCGCGTCGTTACGCGGCCAGCTTCGCCAGTGCCGCGTCGATCCGGGCGATGGTGCGCTCGCGGCCCAGGATCTCCAGGGACTCGAAGAGCGGCAGGCCGATCGTGCGGCCGGTGACGGCGACGCGGACCGGGGCCTGCGCCTTGCCGAGCTTCAGGCCGTGCTCCTCGCCGGCGGCGAGGATGGCGGCCTTCAGGGCCTCCGCGTTCCACTCGGCGGCGATCAGCTTGGCGCGGGCCGTCACGAGCAGGGCGTCGGAGCCCTCCTTCATCGCCTTGGCCCAGGACGCCTCGTCGGTCGCCGGCTCGTCGAGGAAGAGGAAGTCGACGTTGGCCGTGATCTCGGAGAGGACCGTGACCCGGGTCTGGGCGTGCGGGGCGATCTCCGCGAACACGTCCGCGTCGAAGGCCTCCGGGGCCCAGGGGGCGAACGGGGCCTGCAGCCAGGGGCCGCACGCCTCGGTGAACGTCTTCACATCCAGCTTGCGGATGTGCTCGGCGTTGATGTGCTCGCACTTCTTGAGATCGAAGCGGGCCGGGTTGGCGTTGACGTCCTTGATGTCGAACGCCGCGACCATCTCGTCGATGTCGAAGATGTCCCGGTCCTCGGCGATCGACCAGCCGAGCAGCGAGAGGTAGTTGAGCAGCCCCTCGCGCAGGAAGCCGCGCTCGCGGTAGAGGTTCAGCGAGGCCTGGGGGTCGCGCTTGGAGAGCTTCTTGTTGCCCTCCCCCATGACGTACGGCAGGTGGCCGAACGCGGGGGTCTGCTTGGCGATGCCCAGTTCGGTGAGCGCCGCGTACAGGGCGATCTGGCGCGGGGTGGAGGAGAGCAGGTCCTCGCCGCGCAGGACGTGGGTGATCTCCATCAGCGCGTCGTCGACCGGGTTGACCAGCGTGTAGAGCGGGGCGCCGTTGGCGCGGACGATGCCGTAGTCCGGCACGTTCTCCGGCTGGACGGTGATGTCGCCACGGACCAGGTCGGTGAAGGTGAGGGCCTCGTCGGGCATCCGGAAGCGGACGATGGACGTACGGCCCCCGTCCTCGTACGCGGCCTTCTGCTCCGCGCTCAGGTCGCGGCAGTGACCGTCGTAGCCCGACGGCTTGCCGGCGGCGCGGGCGGCGTCACGGCGGGCGTCGAGCTCCTCGGTGGTGCAGTAGCAGTGGTACGCGTGGCCGGCGGCGAGGAGCTTCTCGGCGACATCCTTGTAGATGTCCATGCGCTGCGACTGGCGGTACGGGGCGTGCGGGCCGCCGACCTCGGGGCCCTCGTCCCAGTCGAGGCCGAGCCAGCGCATCGCGTCGAGGAGCTGCTGGTACGACTCCTCGGAGTCGCGCGCCGCGTCGGTGTCCTCGATGCGGAAGACCAGGGTGCCCTGGTGGTGCCGGGCGAAGGCCCAGTTGAAGAGAGCTGTCCGGACCAGGCCCACGTGGGGGTTGCCGGTCGGGGAGGGACAGAAACGTACGCGGACTGGTGCGTTAACCACGCTTGATCACCTTGTTGGTGAGAGTGCCGATGCCTTCGATGGTGACGGCGACCTCGTCGCCGACATGGAGGGGTCCGACCCCTGCCGGAGTGCCGGTGAGGATCACGTCGCCCGGAAGCAGCGTCATGGCTTCCGTGATGTGGACGACCAGGTCCTCGATGGAGCGGATCATTTCGCTCGTCCGGCCGAGTTGGCGTTGCTCGCCGTTGACGGTGGCCTGGATGGCGAGGTCGCCGGGGTCGAGGTCGGTCTCCACCCAGGGGCCCAGCGGGCAGGAGGTGTCGAAGCCCTTGGCCCTGGCCCACTGCTTCTCGCGCTTCTGGGCGTCGCGCGCGGTGACGTCGTTGGCGCAGGTGTAGCCGAAGATGACGTCCTTGACCCGCTCCCGGGGCACCTCACGGCACATCCGGCCGATGACCACGGCCAGCTCGGCCTCGTGGTGCAGTTCGTCGGAGAAGGAGGGGTACTCGATGGCGTCGCCGGAGCCGATCACCGAGGTGGTGGGCTTGAAGAAGGCGACGGGGACGTCGGGGACCTCGTTGCCGAGTTCCGCGGCGTGCTCCGCGTAGTTGCGGCCGATGCCCACGACCTTGTTGGGGAGCACCGGCGGCAGCAGGCGGACCTTGCTCAGCGGGACCTTGGTCCCGGAGAGCTCGAAGTCGGCGTACGGGATGCCCTTGATGATGTCGAGGACGAGACCATCGGGCCCGTCGCCCTCGACCGCGCCGAAGGCGACATTGCCGTCGATGGAGAACCTGGCGATGCGCACGGGTTGCTGTCGCCCCTCACTTGCTGGGTAGCTGAAGACTGACGCTCCAGGCTAACGCGGGTGAGGGGCCGTTCCGTGCGGGATTACTCCGCGGCGGCGGTGACGGCTGCGGGGGCGGTCATCAGGATCGTGCGGCGCGGGTTGGCCGTCTGCGTCGGCAGGTCGAGCGCGTGCTCCGGCCGCTCCGGCGTCTGCAGCGCTTCGGCGTCCTTGAGGTGCGCCAGCGTGGTGCGCCGGGGGTTGGCAATGTTGCGGAACATCATCGTCGTCTTCATCTGCCGTACGGACCCTGTCGGTAGGGGCGCCACCCGGAGGGGCGCCGGTTGTCGGTTTCGCCATCCCTGTAAAGCGTCAGGCTAAACATCCAATTCCCTCCGGAGACCCGGAAGAGACGGCGATCATCCTGTGAGTTTGCTCACGAAGTGCCCGACAATCCCGCCAATTCGGACGGCCGGTACGCCGGGAAGAAACGGACATTGCATCACTGAATCCACCATTCCGCTCCTGATCATGTCGACTGGGACACCGATCTCCCCGACCTGATTCACCCGCAATCGTCCGGTATGGCAGTGAACGGTCTACACGTCTTGTTACGCCGCCATCACAACGTGTCACGCAGGTCACAGCCCGGTACCTGGCCCTTGTTGGAGATCCGGCACTGTGCTGGAATTCCACGCACCGCCGCGGGTTTCAAGCCGGCGCGCAGGGGCGCTACGCAGCGCCGAGTGGCGGCGGGAAGGGGAAGTGCGCCGGTCACTCACGACCACCATGGGGCGGTACAACGCCCCACGACGCCGACACCGTTCCTTCCGTCCATGACGGGAGAACGCCTGGTCCAGAGGTTGCGACGCTAGTGCAGGGACGTTTCAAGAGGGATGGCAGCGCTGCGGCGGAACAGGAGCCGCGCGGCGGGACCGACCGCGGTTCCTCGCCCCAGCACGCCCAGAACCCCGGACCGGCCGCGGCCGGCGACAACAGCGAGCGCGACCGGCGCCCCGGCTCCACGGCGGGCGGTGGGGCCGATCCGGCCTCCGCGCCCAGGTCGCGGGGTCCGGTCAACACGGGATCACGAGTAGCTCTTCGCAACTGGCGCATCAGCACGCGTCTGGTCTCCCTGCTCGCCCTCCCCGTGGTCGCCGCGACCACGCTGGGTGGTCTCCGTATCAACGACTCCATGAACGACATCCAGCAGCTGGAGCACATGCAGCTGCTCACCCGGATGACGAAGCAGGCGACCTCGCTGGCCCAGGCGCTCCAGGAGGAGCGCGACCGGTCGGCGGGCC
The DNA here is from genome assembly GCF_035917155.1 of Streptomyces sp. NBC_00385. Taxonomy (NCBI): domain Bacteria; kingdom Bacillati; phylum Actinomycetota; class Actinomycetes; order Kitasatosporales; family Streptomycetaceae; genus Streptomyces; species Streptomyces sp. NBC_00385. Next base: position 2,038,533 of record NZ_CP107951.1, read on the forward strand.
CGCTGTCCAACGGGGTGCCGGCGGACGACTTCAAGGTCACGGAGCCGCGGAAGAAGACCGACCGCGCGAAGAAGGCGTTCTTCACCGCGACGAACGACATCGGTGACACCGAGGGCGACGAGGCCCTGGAGAGCATCCACTCCAGCGTCCAGCAGATCGCCGCGCAGCTCGGCAGTATCCGCGACATCCGCAAGCAGGCGTACGCCGATGACAGTCCGAGTCTTCAGACCGTCGACGCCTACAGCCAGCTGATCGCCTCGCTGCTGAGCCTCTCCCAGGACATGGCGCAGGCGACCAGCAACCCGGAGATGATCAAGCGGACCCGTGCCCTGGCGGCCTTCTCCTCCGCCAAGGAGTACGCGTCGGTCCAGCGCGCGATCATCGCCGCCGCACTGCCGGGCGGCAACGACAAGCAGCCCCATCTCGACCGCAACGACCAGCAGTTCGGTGAGGCTGCCCTGAACAAGGAGGAAGCGGCCCGCCGCTCCTTCGAGGCCATCTACACCACCACGGGCCAGAACGCCGACGAGCTGACGTCCACGCTCGACGAGGGCCAGCCCGAGATCAAGGCGGCGGACACCTACGCCAAGAAGGTCCTCACCAACACGAACGGCATCAGCAGCCCCGGCGCCCGCCGTTCGTACATGGACTGGTACGACCAGGACTCCACCAAGATCCAGGCCATGAAGCAGATCGAGGAGACGCTCCTCAGCGACATGGAGGGCAAGGCGCGCGAGCTGCGCGACGAGTCCCAGCGCGAAGCGATCATCTCCGGTGCGCTCATCCTGCTCGTGCTCGGTGTCTCGCTGGTCGGCGCCTTCGTCGTCGCCCGGTCCATGATCCGTTCGCTGCGGCGGCTGCAGGACACCGCCACGCGCGTCGCCCAGGACCGGCTGCCCGAGCTCGTCAAGCAGCTCTCGGAGACGGACCCGCAGGACGTCGACACCTCCGTCGAGTCGGTCGGTGTGCACTCCCGTGACGAGATCGGCAAGGTGGCCGCGGCGTTCGACGACGTGCACCGCGAGGCCGTCCGTCTGGCCGCCGAGCAGGCCCTCCTCCGGGGCAACGTCAACGCGATGTTCACCAACCTCTCGCGCCGTTCGCAGGGCCTCATCCAGCGTCAGCTCTCGCTCATCTCGGAGCTGGAGTCGCGCGAGGCCGACCCGGACCAGCTGTCCTCGCTCTTCAAGCTCGACCACCTCGCGACCCGTATGCGCCGTAACGGTGAGAACCTCCTCGTCCTCGCGGGCGAGGAGCCGGGCCGCCGGTGGACCCGTCCGGTGCCGCTGGTCGACGTGCTCCGTGCCGCCGCCTCCGAGGTGGAGCAGTACGAGCGCATCGAACTGGCCGCGGTGCCCGCGACCGAGGTCGCCGGCCGGGTCGTCAACGACCTCGTGCACCTCCTCGCCGAGCTGCTGGAGAACGCCACGTCGTTCTCCTCGCCGCAGACGAAGGTCCGGGTCACCGGTCACGCGCTGCCCGACGGCCGGGTGCTCGTCGAGATCCACGACACGGGCATCGGCCTCTCCCCCGAGGACCTCGCGGCGATCAACGAGCGGCTCGCGTCGCCGCCCACCGTGGACGTCTCGGTCTCCCGCCGCATGGGTCTGTTCGTGGTCGGCCGGCTGTCGCTGCGTCACGGCATCCGCATCCAGCTGCGCCCGTCCGACTCCGGTGGTACGACCGCGCTGGTCATGCTCCCCGTCGATGTCGCGCACGGCGGCAAGCAGCCCGCTCCGAAGCAGGCGCCGGGCCAGCAGACCCCCGCCCCCGGCGGCCTCCTCGCCGGCGGCAACGCGCCCCGCACCGGTCTCGAGGGCGCTCCGTCGGCCCCGGGCGGGCGGCTCGCCGCCGGTCCCGCTGCCGGCCGCGGCCAGGTCGGCGCGGGCTCCGGTCCGCGTGCGGCCCTGCCGGCCCGCGACGGCGGCTCCAGCCGTCCGCCGAACCAGCCGGGCCAGCCCGGTCAGCCCGGCGGTCAGCAGAACTCGGGCTTCCAGAGCGCCGGCACCGGTCCGCAGGGCCGGCAGCCGGACGCCTCGCGCCCGGAGGCGCCGCGTCAGGGCGGCGGGCTCTCCGGTGCCTTCGGCGGCGGTGCCCGGCTCGGTGCCCGCGGCCAGGGCGACGGCGCCCGTACGGACTCGGGTCAGCCCAGCCTCTTCGACCAGAAGCGTCCGGAGCAGAGTGGTCCCGGCCGGCAGGCGCCCCAGCCGCAGCAGGCCCGGCAGGACGGCCGCGGCGGCGGTTTCCAGCAGCCCGGCGGGCCCGGTCAGAACGACCGTCAGCTGCCGCCGGTCGGCGGTCCGCGTGCGGAACTGCCGGGTGGCAACCCCCAGCCGCAGCGTCCGCAGACCACCAGCTGGGGCAGCAACGAGGAGCCGTCCGCACCGCGGCGCTCCCCGCTCGACGCGCCCCGCGGTCATGAGGAGCCCGAGTCCACCGGCCAGTTCCAGCGGCCGCTGAACCCGCCGCCGCTCAGCCCGCGTCCGCCGATGGACAACCGTCAGGGACCCGGCGCCACCGCCGAGTTCGCCCGCCCGGACTTCTCGGCACCGGCGCCGCAGCAGCGGCCCGCTCCGCAGGCACCGGACCCGGCGAGCACCGCGCAGTTCGCCCGCCCGGACTTCGGTCAGCCCGCACAGGCCCAGGGTCAGCCCGCGCCGCGCCAGCGGGACCGCGACAACGGGGACTTCGGTGCCCCGCGCCCGCCCGTCGCGCCGGCTCCGAACGCGGACTACCGGCCGGTCCTGCCGCAGCAGCCGCAGCCCGAGGCCCTGCCGCCGGCCGGTCCCGGCGACGGCCGTACCCCGTTGTACGACACGCTGGAGACCAACTGGTTCCACGGTCCGCAGCAGGGTGGCCAGCAGCCGCCCGCCGCGCCGCAGACTCCCGGTTTCCCCCAGCAGCCCGCCGAGGAGCGTCCCGCTCCCGCCGCACCGCGTCGCGGTGCGGCTGACACGGGCGCCACAAGCTCCTGGCGTGCCTCGCCGAACGACGAACTCGTCCGGCAGGCGGAGCGGGTGAAGAAGCCCGCGGCAGGCGGAATCACTACGTCCGGTCTGCCTCGCCGGGTCCCGCGTGCCAATCTGGTGCCGGGTACCGCCCAGCAGCAGAACCATCAGTCCGGTCCCCAGGTGTCGCGTGCGCCCGATGATGTGCGCGGGCGGCTGACCAATCTCCGCCGGGGCATCCAGCAGGGACGTCAGGCCAACAACGGCCCGTCGACCGGCAGTTTCCCACTCGGCCCCACTCACCAGCAGGAGCGTTAGTTGAGCCCGATGAGTCAGGCCGCGCAGAATCTGAACTGGTTGATCACCAACTTCGTGGACAACACCCCCGGGGTGTCGCACACGGTGGTGGTCTCCGCAGACGGCCTGCTGCTGGCGATGTCCGAAGGTTTCCCGCGCGACCGCGCCGACCAGCTGGCGGCTGTCGCCTCCGGTCTGACCTCGCTGACCGCGGGTGCCTCCCGGATCTTCGAGGGCGGCGCCGTCAGCCAGACCGTGGTGGAGATGGAACGCGGATTCCTCTTCCTGATGTCCATCTCGGACGGCTCCTCACTGGCCGTGCTGGCCCATCCGGACGCCGACATCGGTCTGGTCGGCTACGAAATGGCTCTGCTGGTGGACCGGGCGGGCACTGTCCTGACTCCGGACCTCCGTGCCGAGCTGCAGGGCAGCCTGCTCCACTAGGCGGCCGTGAATCGGTGACACAGACGATTAGCCCAGGTACCGCACCCATCACTCGCCCGTCCGGCCGCTTACAGCCCCCCCACCGGCCCCTTCAGACGGCAAGCCGACACCCTGCTGTCACGCCCGGAGGATTCATGACCCCGCCACCCGCCTCACCCGATCCGTACGGCGCGTTGAACCGCGCGTCGTACGAAGGTGAAGGCGACCAGCCGCTGGTCCGTCCGTACGCCATGACCGGCGGACGGACCCGACCGCGCTACCAGCTAGCGATAGAGGCGCTGGTCAGCACCACGGCCGACCCTGCGCATCTGGGGACGCTGCTCCCCGAGCACCAGCGGATCTGCCACCTGTGCCGCGAGGTCAAGTCGGTGGCCGAGGTGTCGGCCCTGCTGTCGATGCCGCTCGGTGTGGCCCGGATCCTCGTCGCGGACCTGGCGGAAGCCGGCATGGTGGCCATCCACCAGCCGGGCAACGGAGAGGCCGGCGGCGCGCCGGATGTGACACTGCTCGAAAGGGTGCTCAGTGGACTTCGCAAGCTCTAGCGGCGGTGCAGCCCGGGCCACCACCTCGGCGAAGATCGTGGTGGCGGGTGGATTCGGCGTGGGTAAGACCACGTTCGTCGGTGCCGTTTCGGAGATCAATCCGCTGCGTACCGAAGCCGTGATGACGTCCGCCTCGGCGGGCATCGACGACCTGACCCACACCGGCGGCAAGACCACCACCACGGTGGCCATGGACTTCGGCCGCATCACCCTGGACCAGGACCTGATCCTGTACCTCTTCGGTACCCCCGGACAGGACCGCTTCTGGTTCATGTGGGACGACCTCGTACGCGGCGCCATCGGCGCGGTGGTACTGGTCGACACCCGCCGCCTCGCCGACTGCTTCCCGGCGGTCGACTACTTCGAGAACAGCGGACTGCCGTTCGTCATCGCCCTCAACGGCTTCGACGGACACCAGCCCTACACCCCCGACGAGGTCCGCGAAGCACTCCAGATCGGACCCGACACCCCGATCATCACGACCGACGCACGGCACCGCGGTGACGCCAAGAGCGGTCTGATCACACTGGTGGAGCACGCTCTGATGGCGCGGCTCAAGTAGGCACAAGTCGGTATTGCCGTACGACAATTGCCGTAGTCACGCGGGGGTGGACTGTGTCCTTTGACACGATCCGCCCCCGTGTTCATAACGTTTCGAAAGAGAATTACCCCACGGTCAGCACCCGATGCACACGAGCGGTATCGCTGTGCTCACATGAGCCCCGCCTTTTGGCGGGGCTCGTTCTTTATGCCCGTTTTATCTGAGGCGTGAGCCACTCGGAATCGCACATTCCGACTGTTTGGAACGCGACCGGTAGCCGTGCTGCAATTCGACGAACTCCCGAGTAGTACGGCCCTGAACGAAACACGGCACAACGTAGGTGCCGACGCCGAGAGGTTGTTGGTCGAGTGAGGCGTAACAACGAGGGCGCGACGGCGCAGGCCGAGCGGGGCAACTTCACCCCGCCGGCGCGCACCGTGGCGCCGTCCGCCGATGTGTCCGAAGGGATACCGGCCGGTGGCAGCACCAGCCGGCTGTCCCCGCGCAACTGGCGGGTGCCCACCCGGCTGAACGCGATCCTCCTGATCCCGGTTCTGGTCGGCCTGATCATGGGCGGCTTCCAGGTGAAGGGTTCGCTCGACACCTGGCAGGAGGCCCAGGACGCCGAGAAGACCGCGTTGATCGTGCGCGCGTCCGCCGAGTACGGACAGGCGCTGCTCAACGAGCGCGACCTCACCGCTCAGCCGCTGCTGTCCAACAAGCGCGACTCCGAGATCGTCACCCAGGCCCGGGCCACCACCGACGCGGCCGCTCAGAAGTTCGACGCGGCCGTCAAGGACATGCCCGGGAAGCAGGGTCTGGAGCGCCGCCTCAAGCTGTTCAAGCTGGAGGAGCCCAAGCTCCCGGAGCTGCGCAAGGCCGCCTACACCGCAGCCATGGACCCGGTGAAGACCGAAGAGGGATACACCCAGGTCCAGCACTCCCTGATGGAGTTCTGCAACGAGCTGGGTCTCGGCACCGGCAACATCACCAGCTACGGCCGTACCGTCTACGCGATCGAGCTGGCCAAGGCTGCAGAATCGCTTCAGCGCTCCATCGGCATGCACCTTCTGGTGCGGCCCAGCCGGGAGAGCGGCAAGTTCAACGACCAGGTCAAGGCATTCGGCTCGTACAACTACCTGGAGCAGATCGCCCTCGGCGAATTCGTCTCCGGTGGTACGGAGGCCGACGCCGCCCGGCTGAAGACGGTCATGGCCGGCAAGGCGGCCGAGGGTGCCGCCAAGCTCAAGGCCGCGAAGGAGCAGGCGGACGCGGCCGGTGCGCCGTTCGTCATGCCCCCCACCGTCGACGGCTCGGTATACGACGGCATGGCCCAGCAGATCGGCCAGGGACAGTCGTCCGACACCCTGCAGGCCGACCTGAAGGCCAAGGGGATCACCCCCGAGACCTGGATGGCCGCCGCCACCGCGAAGTTCGACGGCTACACCACGGTCGAGGACGAACTCGTCGACAAGGCGGTGACCGAGGCCGCGGAGATCTCCTCCAGCGCCCGGACCGACGCCATCGTCAACGCCGCGATCGTGATCATCGCCCTGCTGGCCGCCTTCCTCCTGGCCGGGCTCATGGCCCGCCAGATGAGCCGCTCGATGCGCCAGCTGCGTACGGCCGCGTTCTCCATCGCCGAGCAGCGGCTGCCCTCGCTCGTCGACCAGCTCTCCCGGACCGACCCGGGCCGGGTGGACACCCGTGTCCAGCCGATCCCGATCAACACCCAGGACGAGATCGGCGAGGTCGCCCGCGCCTTCGACCAGGTGCACCGCGAGGCGGTCCGCCTCGCGGCCGAGCAGGCCATGCTGCGGGGCAACGTCAACGCGATCTTCACCAACCTCTCGCGCCGCAACCAGTCGCTCATCGAGGGCCAGCTGACGCTCATCACCGACCTGGAGAACAACGAGGCCGACCCGGACCAGTTGGAGAGCCTCTTCCGGCTGGACCACCTGGCGACCCGTATGCGGCGCAACGGCGAGAACCTCCTCGTCCTCGCCGGCGAGGAGCCCGGCCGCCGCTGGAACCAGCCGGTTCCGCTGGTGGACGTGTTGCGGGCCGCCTCCTCCGAGGTGGAGTCCTACGAGCGCATCGAGCTCTCCGGAGTGCCGGAGACCGAGATCCACGGCCAGTCCGTCACCGACCTCGTCCACCTGCTGGCGGAGCTGCTGGAGAACGCCACCACGTTCTCCTCGCCGCAGACCAAGGTGCGGGTCACCGCGACCCGGCTGCCCGACAGCCGCGTGATGATCGAGATCCACGACAAGGGCATCGGTCTCACCGCCGAGGACTTCGCCGACATCAACCACAAGCTGGCCAACCCCCCGACGGTGGACGCCGCGGTGTCCCAGCGCATGGGTCTGTTCGTGGTCGGCCGCCTCGCCGACCGGCACGGCATCCGGGTCCAGCTGCGTCCCTCGGGCGAGCAGGCCGGGACCACCTCGCTGGTCATGCTGCCGGACGCGATCACCCACGGTGGTGGCGGCGACGGCGCTCCCGCGCAGGACGACTTCACCGTCTCCTCGATCATTCCGCAGCAGCAGGCGTTCGACGCGGCTCCGCTGCAGCCCCAGATGCGTACGGCGGCGGAGCTCGGCTTCGACGACTCGCGCTACGAGGAGCCGTCCGCGGACTCCCCCCAGCTCGACCCGGTGGGCCGCTCGCTGATGCGTGAGGAGCGCCGTGCGGCGCTGGAGGCGCAGACCGGCAGTGAGCGCCCGCCGTTCCCGCAGCTGGAGGAGCCGCAGCAGCAGTACGCCGAGGCCCCGTACGGCGAGGCCGCCTACGCCCCGGACCAGTACGCCCAGGAGCCACAGGCCGGCGGACAGCAGGAGCAGCAGTACGAGCAGCCCGCGTTCGAAGGCGGCTACGACCCGTACCGGGGTGACACCGGCTATGCCGGACAGTCCGGCTACGGCGGCGGCCAGGACGGCTACCAGGAGACGCAGTACGCGGCTCCCCAGGCACCCGCGCAGGCCTACGACGGGCAGTACGCCGCCCAGCCCCAGCAGGAAGAGTGGGCTGATCAGGGCACGTACCAGGGCGCGTTCGCGCCGGTGACGCAGGACGGGCCGGAATCTCTTCCGAGCGCTCCCGCACCTTCGCAGGAACGCGTAGGCTTCGACCGTTCGGGACCCGTCCCGAACGCCGGACACGAGCTGACCGATGCCGGTCTGCCGCGCCGCGGCGGCCAGCAGCACTGGCAGCCCACCGGCCGCGGCAACGAGCAGCCCGTCGCCGAGCAGCAGGCGCCGCAGCAGCAGGAGGAACTGCCGCAGCGGCAGCCGTCGCCCGCACAGACGGAGGAGACCGGTCCCGAGGACTGGCGCTCGGCGAACGACGAGCGCTGGGAGCGGGCCGAGAAGCTCCGGGAGCCGAAGGCGGGCGGGGTCACCCCTTCCGGTCTTCCCCGGCGCGTACCCAAGGCCAATCTGGTCGAGGGCACGGCCGAACAGACCCAGCAGGGCGGCCCCCAGGTCTCCCGCGCCCCGGAGGACGTGCGTGGCAGGTTGAGCAACCTGCGACGTGGCGTGCTGCGGGGACGTAACGCGGGTTCGGACACCAGTAATACCTACAACCAGGAGCGTTAGTGTGAGCCCGATGAGCCAGGCGGCGCAGAATCTGAACTGGTTGATCACCAACTTCGTGGACAACACCCCTGGGGTGTCCCACACGGTGGTGGTCTCCGCCGACGGACTCCTGCTGGCGATGTCCGAGGGATTCCCGCGCGACCGTGCGGACCAGCTGGCGGCTGTCGCCTCCGGTCTGACCTCGCTGACCGCGGGTGCCTCCCGGATCTTCGAGGGCGGCGCCGTGAATCAGACAGTTGTGGAGATGGAGCGAGGATTCCTCTTCATCATGTCCGTTTCCGATGGATCTTCGTTGGCCGTACTCGCACACCCGGACGCCGATATCGGTCTGGTTGGGTACGAAATGGCCCTTCTGGTCGACCGCGCCGGCAGTGTCCTCACTCCGGACCTCCGTGCCGAGCTTCAGGGAAGTCTTCTTAACTAGTAGACAGACAGTGCGTTTCGCGTCACCGCGCCATAGGGTGCGGTGGCGCGGACCCACTGGGATCGGGACCGGCAGGCGGAGGAGGAATCGTGGGTACACCCCCAGGCGGGCACCAGTTCAACGGTGGTCAGCGAACTCCGGGTGAGCACGGGGACAATGGTTTCGGCTTCCCCTCCACACCCGGCAGACACGGCGCGCAGCAGCCTTATCAGCCATACCGGCAGCCGGAGCAGCCCCAGCACGTCCAGGGCTCTGACTGGCCGCAGCAGCCGCAGCAGCCCCATCGGCCGCAGCGCCCGCACCGGTACGACTCCCCGCAGCAGCCCCGCATTCAGCCGGTGCAGCCGCGGCGGGCCCCGGAGCCGGCGGCGCCGGCTGCGCACAATCCGCTCGTGCGTCCGTACGCCATGACAGGTGGACGGACCCGACCGCGCTACCAACTCGCCATTGAGGCGTTGGTCAGTACTACGGCTGATCCGTCCCGGCTGCAAGGGCAGTTGCCCGAGCACCAGCGGATCTGCCGGCTGTGCATCGAGATCAAGTCGGTGGCCGAGATCTCGGCCTTGCTCTCGATCCCCCTCGGCGTTGCCCGGATCCTCGTAGCCGACCTGGCTGAGGCCGGACTCGTCGCTATCCACCAGCCCGGCGGCGACGAGTCCGCCGGCGGCCAGCCAGATGTGACACTGCTCGAAAGGGTGCTCAGTGGACTTCGCAAGCTCTAGCGGCGGAGCGGCCCGCTCCACTACCTCGGCGAAGATCGTGGTGGCAGGGGGCTTCGGCGTGGGTAAGACCACGTTTGTCGGTGCCGTTTCGGAGATCAATCCGCTGCGTACCGAAGCCGTGATGACGTCCGCCTCGGCGGGCATCGACGACTTGACCCACACCGGGGACAAGACCACCACGACGGTGGCCATGGACTTCGGCCGCATCACCCTGGACCAGGACCTGATCCTGTACCTCTTCGGTACCCCCGGACAGGACCGCTTCTGGTTCATGTGGGACGACCTCGTACGCGGCGCCATCGGCGCGGTGGTACTGGTCGACACCCGCCGCCTCGCCGACTGCTTCCCGGCGGTCGACTACTTCGAGAACAGCGGACTGCCGTTCGTCATCGCCCTCAACGGCTTCGACGGACACCAGCCCTACACCCCCGACGAGGTCCGCGAAGCACTCCAGATCGGACCCGACACCCCGATTCTCACGACGGATGCGCGGCATCGCGCCGATGCCAAGAGTGCGCTGATCACTCTGGTGGAGCATGCGCTGATGGCGCGCCTGCGGTAGGCCCTTCCGGGCCCGGACTTATGTGAGGCCCCGTGCTCCCCCGGGTGGGAGCGCGGGGCCTTTCGTGTGGTGCGCCCGGCCTCCGGCCGGGCTTCGTCCTCAACCTCCCCCATAGCCTGAAGGGCATGGGAGGTGCCCCCTCGACGGGCTCGATGCGGCCGGGGCGGCCGGGAATGACTGATGCGGCCACACCGTGTCGGTGTGGCCGCATCGAGGGCGTGCTCGAAGCGTCAGCCCTGCCAGCTGTGCGGGGCGCGGAAGCCCGGGGTGCGCTCCAGGCGGCGCCAGCCCGCGGTGTTGCGGCCGAGGTGGACGGGGGCGTCGGCGGGCTGGGAGGCGGCGCGGGCGAGCAGGACCGCCGTTATGGCGGCCAGCTCCTCGGGGTCGGCCAGACCCTTCTCGACGCGCAGCACGGACTCGGTGGCAGTGCTCATGTGTGTCTCTCCGTCTATTCGGCAGGTCTTCGCGGGGGCCTTGCAGGGTTGCTGCGGGGCCGCGGACTACTGCGGGGGGTTGCCGTGCTTGCGGGACGGCAGGTCGGCGTGCTTGGAGCGGAGCATCGCCAGCGAGGCGATCAGGACCTCGCGGGTCTCGGCAGGGTCGATGACGTCGTCGACCAGGCCGCGCTCGGCGGCGTAGTACGGGTGCATCAGTTCGGCCTTGTACTCCTTGACCATGCGGGTCCGCATGGCCTCCGGGTCCTCGGCGTCGGCGATCTGCCGGCGGAAGATGACGTTGGCGGCACCTTCGGCGCCCATCACCGCGATCTCGTTGGTCGGCCAGGCGTAGGTGAGGTCCGCGCCGATGGACTGGCTGTCCATGACGATGTACGCACCGCCGTAGGCCTTGCGGAGGATCAGTGAGATCCTCGGCACCGTCGCGTTGCAGTAGGCGTACAGCAGCTTCGCGCCGTGCCGGATGATTCCACCGTGCTCCTGATCGACGCCGGGCAGGAAGCCGGGTACGTCCAGAAGAGTGACGATGGGAATGTTGAACGCGTCACACATCTGGACGAAGCGGGCGGCCTTCTCGCTCGCCTCGATGTCCAGGACCCCGGCCAGGGCCTGCGGCTGGTTGGCGACGATGCCGACGACGGAGCCGTCCAGGCGGGCCAGCGCGCAGATGATGTTGCGGGCCCAGCGCTCGTGGATCTCCAGGTAGTCGCCGTCGTCGACGAGCTCCTCGATGACCTTGTGCATGTCGTACGGGCGGTTGCCGTCGGCCGGGACCAGGTCCAGGAGGACGTCGCCGCGCCGGTCGGCCGGGTCGTCGCTCGCCACGGTGGGCGGGTTCTCCCGGTTGTTCGAGGGCAGCATCCCGATCAGGTAGCGGACCTCGGCGATGCAGGTCTCCTCGTCGTCGTACGCGAAGTGCGCGACGCCCGAGGTCTCGGCGTGCACATCGGCGCCGCCAAGGCCGTTCTGGGTGATCTCCTCGCCGGTGACCGCCTTGACGACGTCCGGTCCGGTGATGAACATCTGCGAGGTCTCGCGGACCATGAAGACGAAGTCCGTGAGGGCGGGGCTGTAGGCCGCGCCGCCCGCGCACGGGCCGAGCATCACGCTGATCTGCGGGATGACACCGGACGCCCGGGTGTTGCGCTGGAAGATGCCGCCGTAGCCGGCGAGGGCGGAGACACCCTCCTGGATACGGGCGCCGGCGCCGTCGTTGAGCGAGACCAGCGGGGCACCGGCCGAGATGGCCATGTCCATGATCTTGTGGATCTTCGTGGCGTGGGCCTCGCCCAGCGCGCCGCCGAAGATCCGGAAGTCGTGTGCGTAGACGAACACCGTGCGGCCGTCGACCGTGCCCCAGCCGGTGATGACACCGTCGGTGTAGGGCTTCTTCGCCTCCAGGCCGAAACCGGTCGCCCGGTGCCGGCGCAGCTGCTCGACCTCCTTGAACGAACCCGGGTCCACGAGCAGCTCGATGCGCTCGCGCGCCGTCAGCTTGCCCTTGGCGTGCTGTGCCTCGGTCGCCCGGTCACTCGGTCCGCGCCGGGCCTGCTCGCGCAGTGCCAGCAGTTCCGCCACACGGCCACGGGTGTCGCTCGGCTCGCCCTGGGTTTCGTCCACAACGGTCATGTACCGACCCTACGAAGCCGGCCTGGGAAATGCTGCCGTCGACTCCGCACAGTCTCCTGCCCGGTTTACTGGTGGAGCCTGACAGAAGCCTTGGGCCATGCAGGCGAAGTACCAGCCCGTACCCGTCTTCGTTTGTGGATGTTCCACAAAGGTTCACTGTGGTCTGCCGCACACCCCGGTCAGCCGGCGGGTGTCCGATGGCTGGGCGTCCTGGACCTTCTGGATGTCCGCCAGCCTCGACCGTACCGGTTCCGCGGGGTGCGCCATCGTGAGCAGCACGGCCTCGTAGAACGCGTCCCGCACCGCCGCCGGCATCACGTCCGACGCGTCCAGGCAGAGCGGCACCCGCTGGTCCGTGAAGCGCCGGCTCACCTGCTGGTCGACCGTACCCGTCTTGGGCCGGACCGCGGCATTGGCCGAGAACACCCCGCCCGTGCGGCCCCACTCCTCCTGGGCGTCCCGGGAGGCGAGCCGCCGGATCATCTCGCGGGCCTGGCCACTCCGGCCGAAGAGCGCCGCGAAGTCGGCGGACACCTCGTGGGCCTTCACCGTATAGGGGCCGCCGGGCAGCAGCGGCGCCGAGTCCCCGAAGGCGGCCCGGTCCTTGTCGTCGCCGTAAAAGGCTCGGGCGAAGGAGCCCTGGTGCTCCAGGTCGCAGCCGCCGCCGAAGAGGAGTCCGTGACTCCCGGCCGCTCCGCGGTGGTCGGCCAGCAGCATGTCGCCCGCCCGGTCCGGGTCCTGGGCGAGCATCCCGGCCCAGGTGGTCCAGGCGGCGACCACGCGGTCGTCGGTCCAGTCCAGGGCCCCGGTCGCCCAGCGCGCGTACAGGACCGGCCCCGCGCGCTGGAGGATGAGGTCCTCGATCCAGTCGCTGCCGGGCCAGCCGGACGCGCCGTCGTCGCCCATGCCGATGCACCAGGAAGCCAGCGGTGCGGGGCTGCCGCCCGGGGCCGTGCCGTCGCGGTACCAGACGATGGACTTGAGGTCGGCCTTGAGCGGTACCCACAGATCGCCGTCGACGCCCTGGGCACCGGGCCGCCACGGGTTGCCGTACTCCTCGGGGTCGTACAGCCCCTTCAGGGAGCGCAGCCGGCCCTCGTCCGCGTACTCGACGAGCTCGCCGACCCCCGGCAGGATCGCGATGTCGGGCGGGTCGCCGGCCTGGACCTCGGCGAGCAGTACCTCGCGGGTCGCGGCGGTGCCCTGGTAGGTGTACGGGATCCCGAACCCGTCCAGGACGTCCTTGAACCGCTGCTCCTGATCGTCGGTCCACGGGCCGAGGATCGTCACCTTCGGTTCCTCGTCGCTGCCGCCGGGGGCGGCGAGTCCGCAACCGGCCGCGGTCATGAACAGGGCCAGGACGAGCAGGAGCGCGCGGGGGTACGGGATCATCCGGCCCTCCAGTAGTCGGCGTTCAGGCGCCGGACGATACCGATGACGGGCAGCAGGACGATCAGGGCGCCGCCGCCCAGAGCCCCGTAGTACGTCCAGCTCTGCCAGCTCCGGGCGGCCAGCCGGCCGCGCAGGGCGGTGGAGTAGTCGGTGACGTACGTCTGGGAGGCGACCAGGTCCGCGTGGTCGTGGGCCCGTCGCTCGATGGCGACCAGCCGGTGGCGGGCGGTGTCCAGCCGTTCCTGGGTGTGGGCGGTGGCCCACAGCGGGACGACGGCGAGCGCGACGGTCACGAGCAGCGCCGCCAGTAGCCAGGGGTCCTGGCTGCGGCCGCAGCGGGTGCGCAGCACCCACAGGGCGCTGAGGCAGGTCAGGGCGAGGACCAGCAGGCCGATTTCGGCGACCGCCCAGCCGGTCTGCTGAAGGGAGCCCAGCGAACTGACCCGGTCCACGCGCCGCATCTGGTGCTCCTGGAGGACGTCCAGGCGCGGCACGACCCCGGTGCCCGGCCGGTCGAGGATGGTTCTGGCCTCCGTGAACTTCTCCCTCTGCATCAGCTCGTCGTGCACGTACTTGACGGCGCCGGGCGTGATGGAGCTGCTGTACGAGGTCAGCAGGCCCTTGACCGTCTTGAGGACGCCGCGGCCGCGTTCCCCGTCGATCTGTACGTCGGAGAGCCGGGACAGGCCCTGGTCGGCGGCCGCCAGCTGGTTCTCGTACCGCGCTCCGGCGCCGACCACCTCGTCGATCCCGTTCTCGAGCGAGTTGTTCGCCTCCTGGTGGGCGCGCAGCAGGGCGAGCTGGGTGGCGGCGGCACCCTGGACGGCGGGTGCCCCGCCGGTGCGCATCTCGCCCGCGGCGTTCTGCACCTCGCGATACGAGACGAGCAGGGCGGTCATCGAGACGAGCGCGGTCACCACCATGACGACGAGGTGCCGTTCCAGCAGCCGCCTGGTGCGTGAGCGGGTGCGGCGGCGGGGCCGGAAGGCGTGCGTCCACCGGGTCGGCGAGGGCATCACAGACTCCTTCCGCAGGCGATGCAGAACCGGGCGCGGGGCCCGGCGAGATGGCGGCAGTGCGGGCACTTCACCGGCTTCCCCGTGGTGTGGCCCGGCAGTTCCAGCCCGTGGCCCGAGGCGACGTGCAGCTGTCCCCGGCGTACGGTCCCGCGGTCGACGGTCGGGCCGACCCGGACCAGTCCGCGCGGGCCGTCGAGGATGTCGGCCACCTCGCGCACGTCCTGGAGCACCCAGGCGGCGCCGATCTCGGTGGCGAGCCGGACCGCGAGGCCGAACTGCTGCTCGGCCTCGTCGCGGCTCATCGGGTCGAGTGCGGCGTATCCGCGGTTGAGGGCGGTCCGCATCTGGGTGGCGGCGTTCATCGCCTGGAGCGTGCCGCCCCCGCCTCCGGTGGCCCCCGCGCCCACGGCGACTCCGGGCGGCAGCCAGCGGACCAGCAGCGGGGCGGTGGCGTCCCCGACGGAGACGGTGGCCAGTTGCAGCAGCACGCCGAGCGGGTCGGTGCTCGCGTCGGCGTGCACGGTGAGGAGGTAGTCGCGGGTGCCGGGCTCCCACTGGTGGGTGGGGAAGCGGACCCGGTACGGCTCCCCCTGCCCCGTGGCGGGTGTGAGCCGTTGCTGGCGGGGGGCCGTCTCGGTCAGTTCGACCGCGCGCACCGCGGGACGCGCGGTCACCACGACGGGCAGTTCGGGGCTGCGGACCCGGCGCAGCCGTCGCAGCGCCCCGGTGACCGCGGGGCCGAACCGGTCGGGGGCGTGCTCGGCGGTGCCGTGCAGGCGCTCGACGACGGCGAGCAGCGGCGCGGGGTCCCAGTCGCCGCCGACCGCCAGCACGTCCGCGGTGAACACGCCGTCGCAGGTGGCGAGTTCGTCCCCGAGCGCGCCCCCGTCCCCGTCGGGCCCTGCCTCGTCCGCCGGGTCCCGGCCGCTGCCGTCGGTGATCAGCAGCAGGTGCCGCAGTGGCAGCGGGCGTTCGGCGAACAGTGCGCGGGCGGCGGTGAGCCAGGCGGGGTAGCCGGGCGGCGGCCGGTCGTCCGCCGCCGGGACGATCCGGCCCGCGCTGAACGCGGCGCGGCGCTTCTCCATCGTGTCGGCCAGCGCCCACCGGCCGCGCAGCGGGTAGCAGCGGGACGGCTCCCCGCTCTCGTCGGCGCCGCCCAGGACGGCGAAGGAGACCCCGTCGGGCAGGGCGCGCAGCGTGGCGGCGAGGGCGGCCGCCGCGGACTCCCGGCGCCCGGCGGCGACGTCCAGCGCGATGACGACGGCGAGTTCGACGGCGGGCACCTCGTCGTGGGGGCCGGTGCCGGCGGCCTTGACCCGCAGATGGGCTTCGATCCGGGTGTCGTGGTGCGGCTGCTGGTCGCGCCGGACGTCCAGGGAGACCTTGAACTCCAGCCCGGACGAGGGGGCGATGGCGCCCATGGACTGCCTCCAGGGGTACGGGACGGGGTGTAGGTCCTGCGGTCGGGCCGGGGCCCCTCGGTGACGGCCGTCAGAAGCGGGTCTGCGGGCGGACCGCGTGGGAGAGGTCGATCAGCCGCTCGTATTCGGCCGGTCCCTGCCGCTGCCGGGCCAGCCAGCGGTAGCACTGCTCCAGCTCCGCCCGTACCTCCCGCTCCCCGCGAACGGCCGGAGGTGGCAGCCCGATCCGCAGCAGGCCGCCCCGGGGATGGAGGTCCCGGCCCGCGGCGCGGACGGCGTCGAGCTTCCACTCGTACAGCTCGGTGCGCAGCAGCCAGGCCGCCTCGTCGCCCGTGACCACCGGGGACGGCGTGCCCGGCTCCGGCGCGAGAGCGGCCAGACAGGCGTCGATCTCCGCCTCCCCGGGCAGCGGCCGGTCCCCGGTCGCGAGCCGGGCCGCCCTGATGCGGAGCGCGGCGATCCGGGCGACGGTGTGGTCCCGCGACTCGTCCGGCACCAGGTCCAGGACCTCGGTCGCCGCGGTCCGGTCGCCGCGCGCCAGAGCGAGCCTGGCCAGGCCCAGGGCCGCGCCGACGTGCGAGGGATTGCGGGCGTGCACGGCCCGGAAGAGTTCGTACGCCGAGGGGCCCGCCCCGGCCGGCCGGCCGTCGCCGAGCTGTTCCGCGCTGTACGCCAGCGCCAGCTTGGCCGCGTACTCGCCCGGCAGGGCCCGGTGCACGGCGGAGAAGTGCTCCAGGGCCGCTTCGAGCATGGGCTGCCGGTCGTCCAGTACATCGGCGCTGCGCAGCGCGACGAGGCCCCAGTGCCAGCTGAGCCGCCACTGCCGGACGGGCCCCGGGCCCGGTATCGCGGCGGCTGCCTGGACCTGCTCCCGGGCCGCCGCCAGGGCCTCGTCGCCGTCCTGGCCGAGCAGCAGCCGGGCGTTGTGCAGGCAGATCTCGACCGACCGCTCCCCGCGGTCCGGCTGGGTCAGCGGCTGTCCCGGGTCGTAGCTGCTGACCCCGAACCGGGCGGCCTGCGGGTCCCGCGGATAGGGCCGGGGCACGGGCAGCCTGCGGGCGATCTCGGTCGGGGTGGGCAGCCCGGAGTCCAGCACGGGCGCCCGAGGGGTCTCCCGGCGGCCGTACAGCGGGCGGCGCAGCCAGTGCGCGTAGTCGGGTACCGAGCCCAGGCGCGAACCGAGCAGTTCGGTGGACGGGGTGAAGTAGGCGGAGGGTTCGGGCTGATCGCGCTTGCCGCGCAGCGCGCGGATCTCACGCAGCACTCCGCGCAGCTGGCCCGCCATGTCCTCGGCGGAGCCGAACCTGCGCTCGGGGTCATGGGCCGTGGCCCGTTCCACGACCAGGCGGAACGAGCTGATGCCGAGCCCCGGCACGTCGTCGCCGACGGCCCAGCCGGCCAGTTCGGCCAGGGTGACCCCGACCGTGTGCACGTCGTGGGCGACGGTGAGGGGGCCCGTGCCGTCCGTCTCGGGGGCGGCGAACCACGGGGTGATGACGGGCGGCGGGTCGACGGCCCCCGCCTTGCGGACGCCGCCGAGGTCGATGACCTTGATCCCGTCCAGGTGGTGGATGACGTTGGACGGTTTCATGTCCCCGTACAGGAAGCCCATGCCGTGCAGATGGGCGAGGGCCTCCAGGATCTGGCAGCCATAGGTGATGACGTGCTCGATGTCGAGGACGAAGGCGCCCTGACGGGTCGACTCGATGACGGCCGTCAGGGTCCGGTCGCCGACGTCCTCCATCACGATGTAGCCGCCCGACACGGTGCCGTCCGCGTTGCGGGTGCTGACGAAGTCGCGGATCTGGACGATGCGTTCGTGCCGGATGGCGACCAGGCTGCGGCGCTCCTCGCCGGCTTGGGCGGCGCCGCGTTCCGCGTACCGGTTGAGCAGGCCCTTGACCGCGACGAAGTCCTCCAGGTGGGTGTCCTCCGCCAGATAGACCCAGCCCTGGCCGCCGTGGGCGATGGGGCCGCGGATGCGGTACTGGTCCTGGAGCGGTGGCCCGTCCTTCGTCAGCTCGGGGCGGTAGGAGTACGGGGCGCCGCACTGCGGGCAGTACCCCTCGTCCGGTGGCGGGGCCGCCGTGTGCGGCGGAACGAGCGAGGTGCGGCACGCCTCGGCCGAGCACGTCATCACGATGCGGACCGGCTGCTCGGCGGCGGCGAGGCGCTCGGTGGGGCTGCCGGGGTCCAGCAGCGGGAGTTCGAGCAGTCCGGCGGGGCCGTGCCGCTCGGGGGCGGTGGGCAGCGGCGGCAGTCCGGGGGCGCTCTCCTCGCGGCCGCAGGTGTCGCAGTAGCCGGTCGACCGGACCGCTCCGCCGCAGGGTGCGCCGGTGAAGCGGCGGTGCGGGCACGGAATCCTCATCGGCGCTCCGCCGGTCCGCGTCCGGGCCGCTGGCCCGGCAGACCGGGCGGCGCGGGATGATCCGGCTGCCCGGCTCCGTTCGACCGGTCGAGGTCGTCGCGTAACTCCCTCAACAACTGCTTCAGTTCCGTCAGCCGGTCCTGCGGATCGGCCAGCATGCCCAGTTCCCGCAGCCGGTGGCGGCGGGTCGCCGCGTCGACCGCGGGGCGCGGTACCAGGGAGGCCGATTCCACCATGCCCCGCAGCGCGGCCCACTCCCGCTCGATGTGCTCGACCCGGCGCACCAGCACTTCGGCCCGCTCCTCCAGGGCGGGCAGCAGCAACTGCTCCGCCACCTCGGTCAGTCCGGCACCGTCGGCGCGGCGGAAGACGACGAGCAGCCGGAATCCGAGCGTCCTGACGCGTGCGAGGAGCGACACGAGCGCGACCGGGTCGGGGTCCTCGTCCAGCCCGATCACGGCGAGCACGGGCCCCGATCCGGCGGGCAGGCCGCCGTCCGAGCGGTCCGGGGCCCTGCCGCCCTCCATCAGCCAGTCGCGGTAGGCGTTGCGCTGGTGGCGGGGCGGTCGCAGCTGCGCGACCAGGGTCTCGACGAGTTCCTCGCGCCGGGTGGCGCCGCCCCGGCAGACGAGGTGGGCCCGGTGGAGCTGGTGCTGGAGGGCGCGGTCGCGGCCGGTTCCGCGCGCGACGACCCCGAACCGCACCGCCGGCTCCTCGCCACCCGCGAACCAGTGCCGCAGCCGCCGCTCCAGCCCGCGGTCCCAGCCGTCCGGCCCGCTGAGCTCGGCGACGAGCGGCACGAGGGCGGCGATGCGGTCGACGGGGATCATGTACGAGATCGCCAGGCCGTGCCCGGTGGGCGGCGCCGGGTCCGTACCGGGCCGGTAGCCGACTACGAGACCGACGACCTCCTCCGTCCCCGGCCGCTCGCCGCGGGTCTGGACGGCCGCGCCGCTGAACCCGGGGCGCACCTGCTCGGCGCCGGTCCCGGCGGCGAGCTGCACCCAGTCCCCGTGCAACCCGCTGATCCGGCCGCTGAGCCACATCCCGTCGTCGAAGGCCTGGGCGTAGCCGCCGATCCACACCTCCCGGCCGCGCTCCAGCCGGCGGGCCAGCGGTGCGGGCGCCGCCTGCGGGCGCGGGCTGTCCAGGGCGAGCACGGCGATGTCCTCGCCGGCGGCCCCGCCGAGGCCGGGCAGCCAGCCGTCCGGGGCGACCCGGGCGCCGACCGGCGGGATGCCGGGGCTCTCGGCGAACTCCACCCACATCCGGGCGTCCGCTTCACCGACGACGTGGGCGCAGGTCAGCATCCGGTCCTGGGTGAGGAGCACTCCGGCCCCGCACACCGGTCCGTCCGCTCCGCCGCGGCGTAGCCGGAGCCGCCAGTCCGCTCTCAACTCCCCCATAGCTACCGAGAGTACGCGTGCACCACGCATGGTTCCCAGACTGCGCGCACAGTCCGTCCAACGGGCTACCGGACGTCACACCGCAGAGTGGCACCGGCCGTTCCCGGGTCGACGCGGAGCACGAGGCGGCGCCCGGTGGCGCGGACCTCGATGCCCGGGTCCGCCGACACGACCTCGCGCACCGGCCGGTCCCAGACCACGTCGAACGGGGCGCCGCTCCGGTCGGGTCCGCTGACGCGGACGGCCGTGCTGCTCCGGCCCTCGCGTACGAGGACACTGGCAGGCCCGGTCGAGGAGAGCCGTCCGGCGGTACCCGGCTGCCAGAAGTTGGCGGCGGTCAGCCCGAGCGAGCGCACGGCGACGCCCTGCACGGCGGCCGTGTTGGCGAGCACGGTCAGCCAGTGCCGGTCGGCGGCGCGGGCGGCGACGGTACGCCGGGAGGCGCCGGGCATCAGGAGGTATTGGTACGTGGCGTCGACGGGGTCGCTCCCGTGGTCGAGCCAGAGGGTCTGCCAGTGGCGGGTCTGCTGCTCGGTGGAGCTGGTGGTGTTGATGTCGGACCAGGCACCGGTCCTGGCCTCGCGCAGGGTCCGCAGAGCGGCGCCGCCGGGCAGCACCCAGCCGCCGTGGCCCTCCAGATGGGCCCAGCGGGGGCGTGCGCGCTCGTCGACGGTGAGGGTCTGCCCGCCGTCCGGGCCCAGGTTGCGGTTGTCCACGACCGTCTCGACGGGGACCCCGTCGGCTGCGGTGATGCCGGCGCCGAGACAGATGACCGCGTCCGCCGCGCAGAACCAGGACTTGCGGGCTTCCAGGGTGGAGCCGAGGCCCTTCACATGCTGTCCGACCGCGGCGAACTCGCCGTCGTGGGCGCCGCCGACCCACTGGACGGCCGGGCGGGGTTCGCCCCATTCACCGCCGGCCCGGTCGGCGAGGCGTTGGGTGGAGACGGTGGTGCCGGGCAGCCGGTACCAGTCGACGGTGGGCCAGAACCAGTCGGTGTACTGGCCGCCGCCCGCCTGTCCGGCCCACCAGTAGAGCATTCCGGCCCCGGTGTGCCAGCCGCGCGGGTTCTCGCCGTTGCCGCACTCGTACGCGCTGATCCGCTCCGAGGCCATGGAGAGGTTGGCGACCCAGCCGGGACGGCGGTGCACCGCCCGGTCCATCGCGGCGAACAGGGTGTGCCCGACGGGTTCGGGTGCGGCGGGGACGGGGGCGTCGGCCGCCGCCTGAAGCCTGGACAGGTCGGCGACGCCGAACTGCGGGGCGGCGAGGATCGGGCTGACGGTGTCCCGTTCGATCCAGCCCTTGACCATGCCGTTCCACCGGTCGCGTTCGGCGGCGGAGGCGCCGCCCGCGAGTAGCGCGACGGCGGCGATCAGCCCCTGTCCGTGGAAGTGGTCGCTGCGCATGATGCGGAGCTCGTCGCTCTTGAGGAGACCCCGGCTGATGGCACGGCCGTTGACGCTGTCCATCATCAGACCGTCGTGGATGAGCGGGGCGTAGGCGTGCTCGACGCTGTCGAGGATGATCTGCCGGTTGGGGTCGGTGACCGCCCAGGTGGACCCCGCCAGCAGGGCGAAGAGCCGGCCGAGACCGTCGAGCATGACCTGGCCGTACGTGCCCGAGTAGGCGACCCAGGTGTGCTGGACGAACGAGCCGTCGGCGTAGAGCCCGTCGCCCTTCGTCACGTACGGGAAGACGGGCGACAGGGCGTCGCGCGCGAGCGCGGTCTTCGCGGCGTCCCGGCCGAGTATGCCGCGCAGGGCGACGGAGCGGCACAGGTCGACGCGGTTGGCGCCGGTCGAGGTGCCGCTGTAGTCGGTGAGCATCGAGTCGGGGATGAAGTGGTCGACGGCGGCACAGGCGGCCTCGACGCGCTCCTCGCCGAGGTGGGGACGGAGGACGGCGACGATGTCCATGAGCAGGCGGGGGCTGCCGATCTGCCACTCCCACCAGTTCCCGTACCGGGCCGTGGACGGGTTGTAGACCGTCGTGGAGAGGTGGTCGAGGCCGCGGAGGATGTCGGCGAGGAGGCCCTCGTCGCCGGTGTGGCCGGTGCCCTGCTGGGCGTACGCCTGGGTCATCGTCCAGAGCCGGCTGTAGCTCCAGGTGATGCCGGACGGCGGGTCGAAGGTGTGCCCGGCCCAGAGGGAGTCGGCGGCGGGGGCCATCGAGGACCGGAACTCCGCGGCGAGTGCGCCGGTCTCCGCCAGCTTGGAGGCGTAGGGCTCGGTGGCGGGGTCGTAGCCGGTGCCGAGCGAGAGGTCGTTCCAGCGCAGCCGGAGCGTCTCGAACTCGTCCTGCGCCGCGCGGGCCGTCGGGGCGAGCGCCAGACCGAGTGCGGTGGCGCTGCCGGTGGCGAGGAAGGTGCGGCGGGACCAGACGGGCAGGAGTGACACGGAACTACCTCCGGTGGGCAAGTGGTTCAGACCGGTTGGTGGTCGGTCTAGCACGCGCTTACTACGACGGGGAAGAGGGCGGACGATCACGGTCCGCCCCGACGGGGAAGAGGGCGGACGATCACGGTCCGCCCCGACGGGGAAGGAGCGGGCCAGTGACGGCCCCGCCCCTCCCCCTCATGGAGCCGTTCAGCTTCCGCAGTGGAAGCGGGCGCTGCCCCAGTCGGCGTGGTCGTTGCCGTTGCCGTCGCCGCCGTCACCGGCGATCAGCTCGACGTACTTCGCGCCGGTGACGTCCGCCGTCAGCGACCAGGCGGCGTCGGCGGCCTTGAGGACCGGCGACTTCACCTTCTCGCTGCCGTCGGCGGTCACGGAGAACTGCACGCTTCCGGCGCTCTTCTGCACGTCGTCCACGCCCACCTCGGCGGTGAAGGTGGTGCACTTGCCGCCCAGGTAGTAGCGGACCTTCGCCGGTGCGTGGCTGCCGAGGCCCTTCTCGTAGACCGTTCCGCCGATGGTCAGCGCGGTGCCGTCGCCGGTGCCGGTCTCGCCGTTGGAGAGGTCTCGCTCGACGGGTCCCCAGCCGTTCTCGGTGGCGGTCCAGTCCAGGTCACTGGCCCAGCTGTCCGTGGTGGGCGGCGGCGGCAGGGTCCGCACGGACGTCTGCGCGCCGAGCGTCCGCCGCGCACCGCCGACCGTGTAGGTGGCCTCGGAACTCAGCGGGTACGTCTGGTACTTGGCGTCCACCGGCGGGGTGACCTGCCAGCTCGCGGTGACCTTCGCACCGGCCGCGACGGAGTCGAAGGTGACGGCTCCGGCGGGCTCGGCCTTCCAGCCCTCGGGGAGGGTGAGGCCGACCGCGACCTCGGTGGCCGCGATGGCCTCGTAGTTGGTGAAGCTCGCCTTCACGGTGTTGGCCGTGCCCGGCTCCAGGGTCTCGGCGGCCGGGTCGAGGCTGAGCGTGCCGCAGGCGGCCTGCTCACCGGCGGGGGCCGCGCCCAGGTCGGTCACGGTGAAGGAGTCGAGGACGAAGTCGGCGCCCTCGGGCGCGTCGCCACGCTTGCGCAGCCCGGTCCAGGTGTCGCCGCAGCCCGCCGTGACGGTCTCGGTGAAGTGCCCGGTGGTGTGCTGGGCGCCGATCGCGGTGGTCCGGGTCCCGACCGTGTCGGGCTCACCGTCCGCGGTGATCCGGTCGTAGCCGTCGACCCATTCGTAGGCGCCGGCGTGACTGGACTGGTAGTCGTACTCGACCTTGTAGCGGTGGCCGTCCGTCATCGGCACGGTCCAGGGCGCGGTCCGGTAGACGATCCCCGTGTTCTCCTCGTGTGCCTTGAGGGACTCCTTGCCACCGAGCACGTCGTCGATCAGCTTCCCGTTCCAGCCGGCCTGGGTGTACGGGGCGTGCAGCTGGGAGACGCTGGTGCGGGGGTCGGTGGAGCCGCCCGCGTCGCCCTTGAGGAAGGGGCCCCAGCCCTGGTCGACGTCCTCGAAGTCCTCGTGGACGACGGTGTTCGCCTTGGTGGCGGGGGCGTTGGCGACGATGCGTACGTCGTCGATACGGACGGTCGCCGCGCTGCCGCCGGCGGCCTCGACGCGCAGGGTGGTGCGCCCGTTGGCCGGGGCGGTGAAGTTCACCTTCGCACGCTGGAAGTACGTGCCGTGCCAGTCGGAAGCGGCGACGTAGTCCTTCGCGGTGGAGCGGTCCACGGCGACGGACTTCCCGCCGGCCGACAGGGTGGTGTGCCGGGTCTTGCCGGGCTGGACCTCGATGAGGGCGGACGCGGTGTAGCGGGTACCGGGCTTCAGGCCGCCGACGGTCTGGGAGAGCGCGGCCTTGCCGGTGCCGGACAGCTCGGCGCTGTTGCGGCCCTGGCTGTCGGTGTCGCGGACGGCGGTACCGGTCTTCGACCAGGCGGTCAGCTTGTTGTCGTTGAAGCCCGGGTCGTCGACGAGGGTGCCCTCGCCCCACTGGGCGTCGGCGGCCTTCGGCGCCTTGTCCGGGTAGAGGACGTACGGCTGTCCGGCCTCGGCCGTCAGCGTGATCTTCCCGTCGACGGGACGGACCGTGCCGGCCTTGACCCGGCCGTTGTCGGTGAGCTCGTAGACCGTGTACGCGCCCTTGGAGGGCACCGCCCAACTGCTCGTACCGCCGGACTGGCTGTAGTGGTACAGCTTCTTGCCGCCGTCCCACGGGAGCAGGTAGTCGGTGCCGCTGAGCACCTTGCGGCCGTGGTCGTAGAAGGTGCGCTTCCCGTCCTCGACGGTGCCGCTCACCCCGCCGGTGAAGGTGATGTCGTTGCCGTCCCAGCGGGTGATCTTCTGCTGCTGGAGGTACTTCGCGGGCAGGTCGCGCTGCCAGATGTTGTCGTAGAAGGCGTTCCAGTCGGTCTCGCCCGTCCAGCCCTCGAACTCGTCGATGGCGGTCTGGCCGAGCACCGGGTCGTTGTTCCAGACGTCCTTCTCGCCGTTGCGGATGAACCGGATGATCTGCGAGTTGAGACCCTTGTTGGTGGCGCCGCCGTAGTCGAGGTCGTTGGCCCAGTGCGACCAGAGCGAGCCGCGCTCGAACTTGTCGGCCCATTCGCTGGAGACGTTCCAGCCCTGCTTCTGGAGGGACTGGAGGGTCTTGTCGGCGATCCAGCCGTGGGTGTAGTAGACGTCGATGTACAGCATGCTGAGGTTGCTGTTCGTCTCGTCCCGCAGCTGCTGGAAGCGCTTGGCCAGATCACCGCTGTTGATGTCGCGGCGCTGGTCGATGTAGTAGCTCTGGTTGAGCCAGTTCCAGCCGGGCTTCGACTTGTCGACGAGGTTCTCGTCGAAGGCCTTCGCCTCCGGGTACGCCTCGGTGGCGTTGACGTGGACGCCGAAGGTGGCGCCCCACTTCTTGCCGTCCTTCAGGAGCTCGTTGAGGTCCTTCAGGCCACCGGCGCGCTTGTTGTAGTTGCCGCCGTAGTCGGGGTGGGCGGAGTCGTGGCCCTCGGAGGCGTACCCCTTGAGCAGCGCGAGCTGTCCGAGGCCGTCCGTGGACAGGGAGATCCGCTTGACGTCGTCGAGGGTGCGCAGGAAGGGGTGGGTGGCCTGGCTGGCGAAGTTGAACGGGATGTGGGTGATCACCCGGTCCGCGGTGTCCTCGCTGCCGGGTGCGACCACACCGATGGAGCGGAAGGCGACGGCGCCGTCCTGCCAGTCGACGGTCTTGTCGCCGTTGGCGTCGGGTGTGACGACGACCTTCGCCCAGGGCAGGTTCTCGTCGCTCTCCGGCTTCGGTGCGCCGTCGCCGCGGTAGGTCCACTGGCCGGACCAGACGCCGACCCGGGTGGACCCGTCGTCGTCCTTGCGGGCCTGGTGCCAGAAGCGGGCGTCGTCGCCGCCGGTGGCGCCGGAGGGCTTGTCGTACGAGGAGTTGGACTCGACGGCGGCGGCGAGCGCTCCGGTGTTGACGATCGCGTAGGCGCCTCCCACGGGTGCCGCGTCGGCCTTGGTGGCGTCGGTGACCTTCGCGAAGACGTCGGCGGTCTTCGTCGAGTCGGGGTCGAGCTTCGTGAAGGCGGTGGCGGCCCCGGTGTCGGTGCTCGCGACGGAGACGAGGTCGTGGCCGGGGATGTCGATCGTGCCGACCCGGAACGCCTCGGTGTCGCGGACGGCGGTCACCTTGAAGGTGGTGGCGCGTCCGGAGACGGAGAGCGAGGCGTCGATCTCGACACCGGGCAGATCCGCGAAGACGAGCGTGTAGCGGGCGGCCGACGCGGTGAGCGCGGGGGCTCCCTTGAGCTGCACCGGGTGGGCGGTGCCGTTGAGCGTGACGGCGGTGACCGGCCGGGCGCTGCCGGTCAGCTGGGCCCCGGTGGCCCGGTCGGTGTACGTGAGGACGCGCGGGAAGTCGTCGGCGACGGCGACGGCGAGCTGCGCCGATGCGATGACGGGCGCGTCCGCCGGGACGGCGGATTCGGCCGCGGCTGAGGCGGGGGCGGCGGCTGAGGCGGGCAGGGCGGTCCCCACCAGAGCCAGGACGGCTGCTGAGGCGGCGGCTGCGGCGCCCACCGAAGTAAATCTTGGCGACATGTGCTCTGCGTAGTCGTCGTGTCGTGACACCGTCAACGACGTACGGCCCCGAGGGCCTCTCCAGTCCAACAACCGTGCCGCGTAAGTCCAAGTCCGTGTGCGCAGGTCATCGCGCCCGCCGTGTTCAGTTCCTGATCACCACGACCCGGCGAGTTCACCCTTGCCGCGCCAAATACCGGCTACCTGCGTCGAGTTGTGAAGACTTCCTTCTTTTGAGAGCGCTCTCAGTCGCAAGTCTTGACGCCCGTCCCGGCCGTCGCGAGAGTGGTGCGCACCGCGGACGCCCCTGTTCCACCTCCCCGCACGACCATCCCGTCCGCGGCCCCCCACACACCCGGAGTCGCCCCATGATTTCGCGCAGAATGTTCCTCTCCGGCGGCGTCGCCGCCTCCGCCACCGCGCTCACCTATCCCCTCTGGGGAAGCGCGCTGAGCCCGAGCGCGTCGGCGTCCGCCGCGACCTGCGAACTGGCCCTGGAGAACAAGTCCCTGCCCGGCCGGGTGAACGCCTACGTCACCGGTCACGAACAGGGCACCGACCGCTGGGTGCTGCTGCGGCCGGACGGCAGCGTCTACCGCCCCGACTCCCCCGCCGCCCCGCAGACCCCGCTGCCGGTCGACTGCGCCATCCCGCTGAACGCGGCGGGCGGCGCCCCGGTCGTCCTGACGCTTCCGCAGATGTACGGGGCCCGGGTCTACTTCGTCCGCGACGACACCCTGGACTTCTACCTCAACCCGGGCCCGTCCCTGGTCGAGCCGGCCTTCGCCACGTCCACGGACGCGAACTACGGGCGTACCTGGTCGTTCTGCGAGTTCACGTTCAACCCTCAGCAGCTGTACGCGAACATCAGCTACGTCGACCTGGTGACGGCGCTGCCCATCGGGCTGACACTGGAGGGCGACGCCACCCACACGGTGGCCCCGCTTCCCGACGGTGCCGTACAGAAGATCGCCGACGGCCTCACCGCGCAGGCCGCCGCCGACGGTCAGCCGTGGGACCAGCTGGTCACACGCGGCTCGGACGGCAGCGTGCTGCGGGTCATCTCGCCGCAGAACCTGATGGCCCCGTTCTTCGACCGTCCGGACCAGATGCCGTTCCGCGACCTGTTCACCGCGCAGATCGACGAGGTCTGGGAGAAGTACCGCTCGACCGATCTGCGGATCGACCTCCAGGGCGGACGCGGCGTCTTCACCGGGCGGGTCAGCGGCGACACCCTGACGTTCAACGGCGGCCACACCTTCACCAAGCCCGTGTCCAAGGACATCTTCACCTGCAACCACGGGCCGTTCACCAACAACCCGGCGGACTCCGACGACAAGAAGGGCCTGCTGGCCCGGCTGGCGGCGGGCTTCAACCGCTCGATCATGCTCAGCCACCCCGACCAGCCGGGCGGCGCCACGGTGGCCGACTACTACCAGGGCGCGGTGACCAACCACTGGTCGCGCATCGTCCACGCCAACAGCCCGATCGGCTACGCCTTCCCGTACGACGACGTACGCCCCGACGGCGAGCCCGACGTCTCGGGCGCCGCCAACGACGGCAACCCGAGGCGCTTCACGGTGACCGTGGGGTCCTGAGTCCGGTCTGCGCGTGCCCCTGTCCTCCGGAGTCCGGCCGGCGGACGGGGGCACGGACGTGGACCGGGGCGTGTTCCCCACGTACGGCCCGGTCCGTCACGCGAGCTCACCGAGCCAGTCGGTCAGCAGGCGGTTGACCTCGTCGGGGCGCTCCTGCTGGATCCAGTGGCCGCAGCCGTCCAGGAGATGGGAGGCCGTCAGAGCGGGGAGGGTCGCGGGGAAGGCGTCGATGGCGTCGGCCATCCACGTGGTCGAGGCATCCAGCGCACCGCCGATGAAGAGGGACGGCTGCCTGACCGGGGCCCCGTCGTACCGCGCGAGGTCCGCCCAGTCGCGGTCCATGTTGCGGTAGCGGTTGAGGGCGCCGGTCATCCCGGTGCGCTCGAACTCCCCGGCGTAGACGTCGAGATCGTCCTCGCTCAGCCATGCGGGCAGCACGCCGGCGGGAAAGCGGTCACGAAGACGGCCGCCGCGGGCCACGAAGTGCGGATCGGGCTCGTCCGCTGCGGGCATGGTGTCGGCGGACAGGGCCGCGTAGAAGCCCGCGAGCCAGCCCCGGACGTCGGGTTCCATCTCCGCCTCCGCGCGTCCGGGCTCCTGGAAGTAGGAGACGTAGAACTCCTGCTCGGGGCCGCCGATGTGGCCGAAGACATCGGTGGGGCGGGGGCCGCCCGGCGGAGCGTAGGGGACGCTCAACAGGGCGACTGCGCGAAAGACCTCCGGGTGGAGGAGGGCGGAGGCGGCCGCGATGTTGGAGCCCCAGTCGTGGCCGACGACCACCGCGCTCTCCTCCCCGAGGGCGCGCACGACGGCGACGTTGTCCTCCGCCAGGTCGAGCATCCGGTAGGCGTCGGCCGCGGCGGGCCTGGAGGAGCGGCCGTAGCCGCGCACGTCGAGCGCCACCGCCCGGTACCCGGCCGCGGCGAGGGCCGGGAGCTGGCGCCGCCAGGAGTACCAGGACTCGGGGAAGCCGTGGACGAGCAGGACCAACGGGCCGGCCCCCTGCTCGACCAGGTGCAGGCGCCCGGCCGGGGCCTCGACGGTGCGGTGGCGCAGGCCTGCGGACAGCTCGGACTGCATGGGGTTCTCCTCGGTTCACGGGCGGACGCGGCTACCCGTCGATCATGCGGCGCGGCGGCCACCGGAGGCGAGAAGCCTTGCCGCGCTGGCAAACTTGCAGCAGACAGGCGTGGACGCGGCGCGCCCGGTAGAAGCGGGGGGCGGGAATGACGGACGACGGGACAGCCGCCGCGACGGCGGCCATGGGCCCCCGGCTGCGGGCCGCGCGCGAACACCGCGGCGCCACGCTCACCGGCGTCGGCCGCGCGACCGGCATCTCCCTCAGCACGCTGTCGCGCATCGAGACCGGCCGGCGCAGGCCCACCCTGGAGGTGCTTCTGCGGCTGGCGAAGGAGTACGGCGTCTCGCTGGACGAACTGGCGGGCCTCGCAACGGAGTCCGGGCCCCGCATCTCCACGTCACAGCCCTTCGGCGACGACAAGGCGGTGCTGCCGCTGACCCCGTACGTCGGGGGTCTGCACGCGCACAAGCACGTCCTGCCGCCCACCGAAGGGCCGCCCGGGCGGCCGCGGCAGATCTCCCACGACGGCTACGAGTGGCTGTGCGTCCTGTACGGGCGGCTCTGGCTCGCACTCGGCGAGCAGGACCTGATCCTGGCCGCCGGGGACGTCGCCGAGTTCGACACCCGTACCGCCCACGGAGTCACGAACGCCGGATCCGGCGGGCCGGTCGAATACCTGGTCATGTTCGGGCCACAGGGCGAGCGCCTGCGGCAGCGCACCCCGCCGGCCCCCGGCCGCGGGGCCCGGTAGCCCGCAGCACAAGCGGTCACGGTCCGCCGGCCCCGGCCCCCCGACAGCGGGCTCGGGGGGCATCCCGACGTTCCGATGCCCCCCGAGCCCGCGCGCCACGAACCGTGCGGCGCGGGTCAGCAGCCGCCGCAGTTGTAGTACGTGACGTCCCAGTGGTTGCCCTCGTCCGCGTAGATGTTGCCGGAGCCGGACTTGTACTGGGGCGCGCCGTCACCGCGCACGCCGATGTAACTGAACACGCCGTGCACGTAGTTGGTCAGACAGGTGGTCTTGCCGAAGTCGAGCTTGTAGCCGTTCCAGTGCGAGTACGTGCCACTGGCGTGCCCGGTCTCGGTGCCGCCGGTGATGTTGAGCGCGCAGCCCGTGGCGCTCTTGAGGGTCTGGGCACCCTGGGCGGTCGGCAGATTGAGCTGGTCGAAGGACGTGCAGGTGGAGACGTTGCGGTTGGAGCAGCCACCGGAGGACGACCAGGTGATGCCGGACGAGCTGAATCTGGCGGTCGCCTGGCTGTGGGTGAGCTTGGTGACGGCGTAGGCGTCCGTCGTACCGGCGACGACGCCGATTCCGGGGGCGAAGAGGACGCCGAGGACGAGGGCGAGGACGGTCAGGACGGGGCGCAGCGTCATACGGGACACCATGGGGGGACTCCTCCTGTGCATGACAATGGGGCAGGAAGGATATTGCCCGAGTTCTACGCGCGTCCGCCAGAGGGCCTGCGGTGACGGTCGCGTGAATTCGTGCCCGCTTCCACCCCGCCCCCCACCCTCCCCCGCAACAGTCGGCGCCGTAGATGTTGAACTTTGAACAAGATGGGTCTACAGTGAATCTCGTTGAAGGTTAAACAACTATCTCGAGCCCCGCTCGATCACGTCCCCGAGGAGGAGCCATGGCTCTGTTCAACCGCAAGAACAACGACGCCCCCGCCACCACCGTCGCCGTCGACCCGGCCCTGGCCGCCCTCACCGGCGACTACGCGATCGACCCGGCCCACAGCAGCATCGGCTTCACCGTCCGTCACGCGATGGTCACCAACGTCCGCGGCTCCTTCGGTGAGCACGAGGGCAGCCTGAAACTGGACGGCAGCGACCCGGCCAACTCCGCCGCCTCGATCGACGTCAAGATCGCCAGCGTGGACACCGGCATCGCCGACCGCGACGGCCACCTGGTCAGCGGCGACTTCTTCGACGCCGAGAAGTTCCCCCTCATGACCTTCCGCTCGACGGCTGCCGAGCAGCTGGGCGGCGACAAGTACCGCGTCACCGGCGACCTCACCATCAAGGACGTCACCCGCCCGCTCGCCATCGACCTGGAGTTCAACGGCTCCGCGACGGACGTCTACGGCAACGAGCGCGTCGGCTTCGAGGGCAGCGCGGACATCCTGCGCTCCGACTGGGGCCTGACGTGGAACGCGGCTCTGGAGACCGGTGGCGTGATGGTCAGCGACAAGGTCAAGCTGAACTTCGACATCTCCGCGATCAAGGCCGCCGCTCCGCAGGCCTGACCCCCCGGGGACGCCCCGCAGGCCCGCGGCCCCGAACCTCCGGAGACGGGACCCGCACCCGCACCGAGCGCGCCCGCCTTCCGCCCCTTCCGGGGAGGACGGCGGGCGCTCGGCGTTTCCGTCACGCGGCCGACTGCGAGTGGAGCGGGCGGGCGAGGCGGAACACGCGGCCGGTCAGACGGAGAGCCGCCTCAACGCCGTCACCATCAGTACGCCAAGGAGCCGAGGGGCACCACCATCCTGGTCAACGGCGCCCGTCCCGGACATGTGGCCCCCGACCTCAACGCGTTCAGCGGTACGCAGACCGCCGAACAGGGCGTGGCGATCGCCATCCGGCCGACGGCTCTGCCCGACGACGGTCCCACGGGTCAGCCGTTCGATGACAACGGCGTCGCGCCGTGGTGGCCTTCCGACGGCCGGCGGTCAGCCCATGCTCTTGGCACCGTCGATCGACTCCCGGATGATGTCGGCGTGGCCGGCGTGCTGAGCGGTCTCCGTCATGATGTGCATCAGCACCCGGCGCGCCGACCAGCGCGCGGCGCCCTCGAACCACGGCGCCTTCGGCAGTGGCTGGGTGGCGTTCAGGTCGGGCAGGGTGGCGATCAGCTCGTCCGTCCGACGGGCCGCCTCCGCGTAGTCGGCCAGCACACCGGCCAGCGTCTCGCCGGGGAGCATTCGCATCTCGTCGGCCCGCTTCGCCCAGTCGGCCTCTGTCATCGCGGTGAAGTCCGGCATGCACGACGGGCCTTCCACGATGAAGCGCGCCCAACTCCGTTCGGCCCCGGTGACGTGCTTGATGAGGCCGCCCAGACACAACTCGCTCACCGTGGTGCGCAGCCCGGCCTGCTCGTCGGTGAGGTCGCGGGTGGTGAAACGGAGGAAGTGGCGGTGCTTGGCGAGCATGTCCAGCAGATCGGCGCGCTCGCCGGCGAGGGCCGGGCGCTCGGTCACGTCGGGGGTGGTCGTCTCGCTGACAGTCATGATGTCCGCCTTCTGTCGTTCCTGCTCCGCCGGTCGAGGAACACGCTAGGAGTCCTATAGGTCAGTTCCTGACCTGCATGACGCCCCGCCCGGGAACGCCTTCGTGTTTCGGACGGCCGATGGCTACAGGCGACATGCGTCGACGAGGAACAGGCCACTGCGAGCCGCGAACAGCAGTCGTCGGCCGATCAGTTGCTGATGGCCGGGGCGCCGCGCACGTAGGTCTCATCGGTTACCTGACCGAGCAGGAAGGCGGCCATGTCGGCTCGGCCGATGGAGAGGCCCACCACGCCATGGCCGTAGTGTCCGACCCGGATATCGCCGGTGGCAGGTTTGTCATCGAGTTTGGCCACGCGGACCAGCGTCCAGTCCAGGTCGCTGGCGCGTATCGCCTCTGCCGCGGAGCGCACCTCGGCCCAGGCCCGGGGCGCGGCGGTCCTGACGAATCCGACGAGGGCCTTGAACTTGAGGTCGGGCCGATCGGCCGGGTCCGGAACGCTGCACGTGGACACGACCACGATCCGCCTGACACCGGCGGCATCCATGGCAGCGACGATCCTGCGGGTCGCGGCACTTTCGGAGCCGACCCCCTCGATCACGGCATCGGCGGCGCGGACCGCTTCGAGGATCGCCTCGTCGTCATCGAGCTGCCCGGCGGCGACCGAGAGGTTCGCGTGCTTGATGCGGAGTTTGCCGGGGGTGCGGGCGTAGGCCGTGACCACGTGCCCTGCGTCAAGGGCCTGCTGCACCAGCAGGTGTCCCATCCGTCCGGTCGCGCCGAAGATCGTGATTCTCATGACAGGCGAATGCCTTCCCCACTGGAAACCACTAAATGTTCTTTAGCGGTGAAGATAGCACAGCCGTTTAGAGTGGAAGGCATCATGGATCAGGTGGAAGACCCTCAGACGGCGCGGTGCATGGAGATCCTCTCGGTCGTCGGCGACCTGTGGACGCTGGCGATCGTGATGACGCTGCAGAAGTCGGCCATGCGCTTCAACGAACTTCAGCGGGCCATCCCGAAGGCCAATGCGGTCACCCTGACCAACCGGCTGCGCAAGCTCGACGACGCCGGCGTCGTCAGCCGGGTCGCGGAGACCAGGAGCAGGCAGTCGACGGTGTACGACCTCACCCCCTTCGGTCGCAGACTGCTGCCCATCGTCGACGCGGTGCGCACCGTCGCGCTCGACCTGGAGCGTTCGGGGCTGGCCCCCTGAACGGACTGCGGCCGCGAGCGGGCGGTGCGCACCGGGCGGAGGATCCGCCGTCAGCGCCTCCGCACCTTCAGCGCGTTGTCCGTACGGGTGGTCGGGTTCCCGTCCGGGTCGTTCTGGACGCGCTCGTGCTCGGCGCTGAGCAGCACATCCCAGTCGCCCTCGGGGAGTTGGAGGGAGGCGAGCACCTCGTCCGTGGTGGGGAGCTCCACGTCCGGGTGGTCGTGCTCCCAGGAGGGGAAGCCGGCGTGGCCGACGATCAGGAGCACACCGCCGGGGGCCACCGCCGTGGCGGCCCGGCGCAGGATCTGCTCGCGCGGCAGGTTGCCCATGGAGTGCAGGAACTGGGCGGAGACCAGGTCGTACTCCCCCTCGGGGAAGGAGACCCCGAGGTCGTGGAACTGCCAGTCGATCAGGTCGGCGACCCCGGCCTCGGCCCCGTGTCCGGTGGCCCGGTCCAGGGCGACGCGCGAGATGTCGGTGGCGGTGACCCGCCAGCCCCGGCGGGCGAGCCAGACCGCGTCCGCCCCTTCACCGCACCCGAGGTCCAGAGCGCGCCCCGGCTTCAGGTCCTCCGCTTCCCGGACGAGGGCGGTGTTGGGATTCCCGCTCCAGATCCGGCGGCTCTCGCGGTAGCGCTCGTCCCAGAGCTCCGCGTCGGAGGCGGCGGCGTCCGTGCTGTCGTGGGTCATCGTGTCTCCTGCAGTCCGTGACGGCGGTTTCCGAGGGTCTTCTCGCAGACCTGACGCTCGGCCTCGGCCGAGAAGGGGGCGCGGCGGGCCTCGACCGCGCGGCGGGTGTCGTCGCTGACGAGGTCGGCGTTGATGGCGGCGCCGGCCTTCAGCCCCGCGGCGGCGGCGCCGATGACCTGGTCCATCAGACTGGCGACGTTACCGGCCACCCACACGCCGGGCACCTCCGTCGCCCCGGTCGGGTCGGCCGCGATGTACGTGCCGAGGGTGTGCCCGCCCATCTCCAGCGGCGTGGTGCGCAGCCCGAGCCCGTCGAGCACCCCGGAGCGCGCCGTGAACCGCGGCTGGACCACGACGGCCTCGCGCGGAACGACCCGGCCACCGGCCAGCCGTACGCCGGTGAGACGGTCGCCGCCCACCTCGAGCCCGGTCACCTCCCCGTCCACCACGGAGATGTTCCGCGCGGCGAGCTGCTCGTACTCCTCGTCGCTCGGCTCGGGCCCGTCGTGCAGGAAGAGGGTGACGTCGGCGCTCCACTGCCTCCAGAGCAGCGCCTGGTGCACGGCCATCGGCGTCAGCGCCACGATGCCGATCGCCGCGTCCCGGACCTCCCAGCCGTGGCAGTACGGGCAGTGCAGCACGTCCTGCCCCCAGCGCTCGGCCAGGCCGGGGATCGGCGGCAGCTCGTCGACGAGCCCGGTGGTGACGAGAAGACGTCGCGCCGTCACGGCGGTTCCGTCTCCCCGCACGACACGGAAACCGGCCCCGCCCTGCAGCTTCTCGGCCGATGTGACCTCGCCCTCGGCGAACTCGGCGCCGTATCCGGCCACCTCCTTGCGGCCGATGGCCACCAGCTCCGAGGGCGGGGTGCCCTCCCGGCCCAGGTAGTTGTGCACGTGGGACGCGGGTGCGTTGCGCGGGCTGCCCGCGTCGATCACCAGCACGGACCGCCTGGCCCGCGCCAGGGACAGCGCCCCGCTCAGGCCGGCGGCCCCGCCGCCGATCACCACCACGTCGTACGTCTGCGTCATGTCGCTCATGCGAAACACCTCCATCTACGGAAGATGGTGCGGGCCCGGCGCGGATTCGGCAAAGATCCTTGCCGAAGCGGCAAACTCGCACCGGGCGACCTTCTCGGGGCCTCGCTCCCCCGCCCCGGGGCCTGCGTGGAGGTCTCCGCCCACCCCGCTGCCGTGCACATCCGCGACGCCGAGGTCACCGACGGCCCCGTCCTCACGGACCTCCGGCACACCTGGTCCGCCTTCCTCGGTGCAGCGACCCAGGGCGTGTTGCGAAAGTGATGGTCACAGCCCCTCGTTGAGAACTGTGACCAGCACGGTCGCTTCTGGGACGGCAAGTGGCAGGTCAGCGCACCAGCAGGTCGATCACGCCCGTCAGGTCCTCCCCGCCGCTGCCCTCGGCCAGGCGGCGGCGCATCAGCTCGAAGTAGGGGCTGAGCAGTTCCGGGCTGACCCCCTGCTGCTCGGCGGTGCTCAGGAAGGTCGGCGTGCCGGCCACCTGCATGGCGAGGTTGGAGACGACGCCCTTGGTGTAATCACCGCTCCGCAGCTGTTCGGCGGTCAGGTGAACTCCCGGAGCCATCGCGACGAGCCAGTCGGCGAGCAACGGAGCGAACGCCGCGGGGTCGATGCCCTCCTTGCGGATCAGGGCGAAGGCGTGCGCGGACCCGGCGAACATCCCGTACATAGCGCTGAGCAGGGCCACGTCGTGCAGGGCCGCGAATCCCGCGTCCTCTCCGACGTAGGTCGTGCCGACCGGGACGCCCAGGGTCTGCCGGTGCCGCTCGAACAGCTCCGGCGAGCCGCTGTAGAAGACGTAGCCGCCGGCTTCCGGAACTCCGATCATGGGAGGGACGGCCATGATCCCGCCGTCCAGGTAGCGGGCTCCGCGTTCGCGGGCCCACTCGGCGCGGGCGCGGGCCTGGGCAGGGGTGCTGGTGGTCAGGTTGACCAGGTCCTTGCCGGCGAGGTCGGTTCCGGCCAGCACCTTGTCGACCGAGGTGTCGTCCAACAGGCAGACGACGACCAGGGTGTTCGCCGCGACCGCCGCACCGGCGGTGTCCGCGGCGCTTGCCCCCTCGGCGGCAAGCGCCGCGGCGCGGGCAGGGGTGCGGTTCCAGACGGTGAGCGGGTGGCCGGCGGCAAGCCAGGTACGGGCCATCGCGGTGCCCATCGCGCCGAGGCCCAGCAGCGTGACGGGAGTCTTCTCAACAGTGTTCTGTGGCATGCCGATTAGGCTGGTCGCAAGTCCGGTGGTGATCAAGTACGCACTTGGCAGTGGGTGGTTACCCCGAGGTGAGCAAGCACGTCGGAAGGGTGGGGCATGACAACGCTGAACCGGCCGGGCACACCGGACGGACACGTCTGTGGGATCGATGCCGCGATGGAGGTGATCGGCGGCAAGTGGAAGGTGCTGATCCTCTGGGCACTCCACGAGCACCCCTGCCGTCGCTTCGGCGAGCTGCGTCGACTGGTTCCAGGGATCACCGAGAAGGTACTGGCCTCTCACGTGCGTGAGCTGGAAGCGGACGGTGTCGTGCATCGCGTCTCCTACGACGAGGTGCCGCCTCGCGTCGAGTACTCGCTGACCGAGGACGGCAAGCGTCTCAACGACGCGCTCCGGCCGCTGGCCGCCTGGGGTCGCGAGCGGCCGGCCGGCTGAGGGCTGGAGGAGAAGCCAGGCCGGTGCCGTGACCGGCATCGCTCACCGGGTCACCGAACTGCGATCAGTAGTCTCCTCGGATGATTGACTACGGCTTCTTCGACCGGCCCGGACGACGCGTCACCTTGCGGGAGGTGGGCGCCGAGAACTGGCGCGAGGTCGCCGACATCGCACCTCTCGACAATCAGCGAAGTCACGTCCCTGCCATGGCAGCGCGCTACCTCTTGCTCTCCATGCGTGAGGAGACCTGGAATTCGCTGGCGGTCCACGCCGACGACACGGTCGTCGGACACGTCATGTGGGGTCTGGACGACGAGGACGGCTCGCACTGGATCGGGGGAATGCTGATCGACGGCGCCGAGCAGGGCAAGGGCCTCGGCCGTGCTGTTCTGCTGACCATGACGGGCTGGTTGGCGGCGCAAGAGGACTGCTGGACGATCCGGCTGGCCTATCACCCGGACAACGCCGTTGCCGGACGGCTCTACACCTCGCTGGGTTTCGTGCCGACGGGAGCAGTTGATGGCGACGAGGTCATCGCTGAGCTGGCACCGAACCAGGTCGGTCGCCACTGAGAAGTGACGGGGCAGATCACCGGCCCCGGTGTCAGGGACGGGCGGCGGCGCCGCCCGTGACGCGCAGGAGGTCGAGCTTTCCCTCGTCGCTGCTGCCGGACGCTGCCGTGTAGGTGACCATGCGCAGGTCCGCGCCCGGAACGATCAGGACGACACCCACTTCGGGGACTTCACGCACAACATGGGCATGGTGCCCGGTCCGGCGTGGCGGTCCCCGAACATCCTCGCCCGTCCGGGCGCCTTCCCCCGGCCGGACACCGCGTCCGGCGGGCGCACCGCGTACTCCACGAGCAAGCTGGCCGCGATCTATCTGGTGCACGCGTACGCGCGGCGGCTGCCGGCCGGGGTCGATGCCGTGGCGTACAACCCGGGTTTCGTGCCCGGCACCGGCCTCGCCCGTAACGCAGGCCCCCTCGCCCGGTTCGCGATGCGCCGCATCCTGCCGGCCATGGCCCTCACGCAGTTCGCGACCGGCCGCAACGCCGCCGGGCGCCACCTCGCCGACGTCGTCCTCGGCACGACCAAGGCGCCGACCGGGTCCTATGTCGACCGCACCCGTGCGGCCCGGTCGTCGGACGAGTCCTGCGACCCTCGGCGCGAGGGTGAGCTCTGGGACAGTGTCGAACGCTTCACCGCCGCTTACGCCGCCTGAGCCGGGGCCGCCGGGTCGGCTCAGGCCTCGCCGCGCACCGCCGAGAGGTAGATGCGGCGTGTCGGGATCTCGCCCTCGTACGCCTCGCGGACCGTGCAGTCGACCTTGCGGAAGCCGGCCACCCCGGCCGCCGCGCGGAGCTCGTACTCCGTGAACTCCGCCCAGTACACGCGCATTCCGCTGCCGAGCGGATCGTCGACCACCCCGTCGCCGGTCCCCTCCTTCGCCACGATCAGGAGCTGCCCGCCGGGGCGGAGCGCCCCGGCCCACGAGGCGAGGGTCCCGGCCAGCTGCCCCTTCGGCCGGTCGTGGAGCGAGTAGTACGAGACCAGCCCGTCCAGCGGCTCCGCGATCTCCCGCTGGTCCATGACCGCGAACCGGCGGCCGGGCCTCTCCCGCCGCGCGAGACCGACGCAGCGCGGGGAGAGGTCGATGCCGAGCACGTCGAGTCCCCGGGCGGCCAGGAACTCCGTGACATGGCCGCAGGGACCGCACCCGGCGTCGTACACCCTGCCGCCCCGCACCACGCGTCCGGCGAAGGCGTCCAGCGTCTCCAGGTCGAAGGGCTTTCCCTCCAACTCGTCCCGGAACAGCCGGAGATAGCGATCGGCGCGGGCGTCCCAGGTACGGACGACATCAGCGGCCGAACCGGGGACGGGCACGGGCGCGGGGAACTGCGTGTCCGGCATGACCCCAACCTAGGACGTGTCCGGGGCAGGGGGTGTCAGACCGCGGTCAGGGCGTACGTACCCGTACCGTCCGGCCTGCCGCTGGAGTACTGATGGATCAACTCCCCGTCCGCGTAGCGGTCGTGACCCATCATGTAGCCGGTGTACTTGTTCTGCACACCGATCTTCGAGCTGCCGGGAACGTCGCGGTAGATGTAGAACCGCTGGAGGTCGTCCTGCCCGCAGGTGGCCGTCGTCAGGGCGGCGCCCTCCTGGTTGGCGGTGCCTGCCGGCACGGTCGCGCATCCGCCGTTGCCCCAGTTCCACAGGGACGCCTCGATGACCCCGTCGGTCTCCGTGACGTCGCACAGCCGCCAGTTGTCCAGGTGGGCGCTGAGGAAGTTGGATTCGCGCAGACGGATGCCGTCACCGGGAAGGAGCGGCGCACTCCAGTTCAGCGGCTTGCCGGGGACGTCGATCCGATAGACGGGGGACTGGCAGTCCAGGGCGGCCCGTGTGGCGGGGGCCGGGCTCCCGGTGGCCTTCACGCTCTGCCCGGCCTCGGTGGCGCGGGCGCCTTCCTGCCTGGCCTCGGCGGCCTTCGCGGAGGCCACCGGGCCGGCCGGGTGCTTCGCGGTGGCGGTGGCGGAGCCGCAGTCGAGGAGGTCCTGGGCCTTGCGCATGATGCTGTCGGCGGGAACGGCGTCCTCGCAGCGCACCGCGCCTTCCTCAAGGGTGGTGAAGGTGGTGTAGCTCCCGGCCCCGGCCCCTTCGACCCACTTCAGGGCCCAGCTGCCGTCGCTCTGCTGGACGCGGTTGCAGTTGAGGCTGCCGTACGTACCGGTGACCTTCTTGGTGCCCTTGTAGAGGCCGTAGTAGCCCGGACTGCCGAAGTTCCACGTGACCTCGGTCGACGCGGTACTGGTGGAGGTGTAGGTCAGTTGCACTTCGACGCCCGCGGTGGCGCCCGCCTTGGTGAGGACCTCGCCGGGGAAGCTGCCCTCGACGTTGGCACTGCCGGTGGCGCCGACCTTCACCTCGATGGTGGCCTGGACGGTGGTGGTGACCTTCTGCGTACCGGTCGAGCCCTCGGTGACGTACCAGCCCTTGAAGTGGGTGATCGTCGGGGTTACTTCGGTGGTCTTGACGTACGGGTGCCGGGTGCCCAGGTCGGCGGCCGTGCAGGCGCCGCCGGGCTCGGCCTGCGCGGTGACGGCAGGTGCGGCCGGTGCGGCGGCGGCCGGTGCGGCGGACGCGGCCGGCGAGACGGCAAGGCCCAGTGCGGCGACAGCGGCCGAGGCGGCACAGGCCGTGAGCGTTCTTCCTAAGTGACCGACGGATCGTGTGGGGCGCATCGAAACCCTTTCCTCCTGGTTGTACGTGTCCAGTCAAGGGGTGAATGTAGCGGCCACCGAGATGACGGCGTGAGTCCACAATGGGCCAAAAAATGATCATGGAGGGGCTTATTCCGCCCCCTGGGCGCACGGGCGTCGCGCTGCTGCGGCGCGCTCACCGGCGCCGGGGGCGTACGGACCTCCCCGTACGCTCCCGGCGCGACTTCGTCCCCGCTCGCCCGTTACAGCCCGGCGCGCAGTGCGTGGACGCGCGCGGCGGCGGCGTCGAAGTCCGCGCCGTCGAGCCGGCCGGACGCCAGGGCGCCACTCAGGGCCGTTACCGCCTCGTCCCCCTGGGAGACGCTGCGGGACGAGCAGAGCACCATGTCCATGCCCGCCGCGGCTGCCGCCACCGCGCGCTGGGACGTACTGCCGAAGGACTGGAGGGCGCCGGCCTCCAGCGCGTCGGTGATGGTGACTCCGGTGTAGCCGAGCCGGTTGCGCAGCTCGCCGACGACAGCCGGGGACAGGCCGGCGGGGCGGTTGGCGTCCAGGGCCGTGTAGATGGCCCACGACAGCATCACGAGTTTGACGCCGGCCACGATGGCGTCCCGGTACGGCGCCTCGTCCACGCTGCGCAGGGTGGCCGCGGACGTGGTCAGGGTGACGGGGCGGAGGTCCGTGTTCTGGGTCGCGGACGCGGGGCCGAGGCCGGGGAAGTGCTTGGCCGTGGCGGCGACGCCTTCGCCCTGCTGGGCGATGATGAAGGCCGTGCCACAACTGGCCACCGCCTCAGCCGACTTGCTGTACGACCGCTCGTACTGGTCGGTGAAGTCGCCGTTCTGACGGTAGACGTCGAGGACCGGGGCGAGGTTCACGTTCATGCCGACGCCCGCGAGGTTCATCCCCGCGCCGCTGCCGGTGAAGTCGGCCCACTGCCCCGGGTCGGCCGAGGCGCCGACGTCCTTGGCGGACATGACGGGCTCCCCCGGCAGGCGGCGGACCGCACCGCCCTCCTGGTCCGTCATGAGGAGCAGCGGGGCCTGTACGGGGGACGAGGCGTGCGCCGCGTTCATCGACCGGACGACGCTCTCGATCTGGCTCAGGTTCTGGATGTTCTCCCCGAAGAAGATCACACCGGCCGTGCGCCCTTCCTCGATGGCGTTCATCAGGGAGGCGGGGGGCGTGAGCCCTGGGTAGGAGTGGATGACGCACTGTGCGGCGCGCTGCTGCGGGGTCAGGGCGGCAGCTCGCGGGGGTGAGGCCTCGGGCATGCGTACGGCCGCTGCCGTACCGGCCATCGGCGCCAGCCCGCCGGCCAGGGCCGCGGCTCCGGCGATGAGGGCGCCGCGCCTGCTGAGGGGTGGTGTCGAGCCCATGACGTGCTCCTTCGTTGACGGTCGTGAAGCTGGCCGGGCCCCGGAGTGAGCGCGCGGGCCGGAGCGGCCGGGGTACGGCCGCTCCGGCCCGCGCACCCCTCACGCTGGGGTCACGCCCGGGAGAGAGCAACGATGTCCGGCGTCCGCCGTCACGGGGTGTTGTTGGCGAGTGCCAGCAGGCGGGAGCGGTCACCGCTGAAGCGGTCCCGGTCGACGTTGCCCGAGACGCCGTTCACCGCGCCGGTGGAGGTGTACTGCCAGACCGTGTAGTACGGGAAGCCCGCCGGAATGCTGGGGGTGCCGGTGGTCCAGTTCGCGACCCACAGCGGACTAAGGGCGGACATGCCGCTCCAGCCGCCGGTGCAGGTGTTCCACCAGCTCGGGCTGGTGTAGATCACGACGTCACGGCCCGTGCGGGCCTTGTACTTGTTGTAGAAGTCGAGGACCCACTGCCGCATGGAGGCCTGGGAGTAGCCGTAGCAGGTGCCTTCGATGTCGAGCACGCCGGGAAGCGTGAGGTTGTCGCGGGACCATGCGCCGCCGTTGCTCGCGAAGAAGTCGGCCTGGGCCGCGCCGCCGGAGACGTCCGGGCGTGCGTAGTGGTACGCGCCCCGGATCACACCGGCGTTGTAGGCGTTGAGGTAGTTGGCGCTGAACGTCGGGTCCTTGTACGTCAGACCCTCGGTCGCCTTCATCCAGGAGAACTCGATGCCGGCGCCGCGGACCGAGCTCCAGTTGATGCCGCCCTGCCAGCTGGAGACATCGATGCCCTCCGGATTCGCCTTGAGATCGGCGTCCGCCCGGGCCCCGAGGTGCAGTTGGCGGGTGTCGGGCTTGAAGTCCTTGCTGTCCTGGACGTAGCCGACGCCCATGTAGCCCTGGCCGAGGGGCACGGGGTTGTCCGGAACGGGCGTCGCCGACGCGGTGCCGGACATCAGGCCGAGCAGCAGCGCGGCGCTCGTAGCGACGACACCGGCCGCGGTGAGTCTCTTCTGGGTGCGCTCCAGGGAAACGGTCCGGGGGAACATGGCAGCCTCCTGCTTGTGGGGGGAGTTGCGTTCGCCGACGTTCTACGCGCGTCGAGTTGTCGCGAACACGACACAGTCAGCCACAGAGGCGGGCGCCCGGTAAATAGTTTTCCTCTTTCGTTAGTGGTCTAGACCCATCTCCGTCCCGCTGAGCTGTACGAACGGCCGGGCGTCGGACGGAAGTTTCTCGGACTGACGGGTCCGCAAGACGGTGGTCCTCTTCACCGGAGTGCCGGGCCGGGACTCCGCAGGCCCGGCCCGGCCCTCCGCCGAACGGTCAGTCCAGACGCCGGCGGAGCCACCAGGCGCTGAACCCGGCGAGGATGCCCGCGAGCGCGACGAAGATCCCCGTCTCGATCCACTGGAACGTCCAGTAGCGGTCCCCGGGCTGGTACTCCACCGCCACATGGAAGTCCGACTTCGCGAAGCAGCGCAACGGGTCGGTCTCCCGTGCGGCACAGCCCGCGCTGCCGCGCATCTCCTCGCCCTCGGAGTTCAGTACGGGTCCGAGGTCGGACAGGACCCAGGCTCCGGGCCTCGACAGGCCCACCTTCACCTGGGCGCTCCCCCCGTCGCCCGACAGCATGATGTCGGTGGCGCTCCACGCGGCGCCCTCGGCGGGCCTCCCCTCCTGCGCCGCCATGCCGAGGCCGGCGAGTGCCACCTCCGCCCGCACCGGCTCCATGAGCAGCGGCCGGATCGCGTACGGCATGACGATCTGGACCGCGGCGAAGAGGCCGAGGGTGACCGCCATCGCGGGAACCGTCCGGCGGATCAGCAGGCCGGCGCAGACTCCGACGGTGAAGGCGAAGGCGGCGTAGCCAAGTGGTGCGACGCCCCGGCCGTCGAACAGGAGCGGATCGAAGCGGTTGCTGGTGATCTCGTCGAGCGGCCG
This sequence comes from Streptomyces sp. NBC_00385, assembly GCF_035917155.1. Taxonomy (NCBI): domain Bacteria; kingdom Bacillati; phylum Actinomycetota; class Actinomycetes; order Kitasatosporales; family Streptomycetaceae; genus Streptomyces; species Streptomyces sp. NBC_00385. The sequence goes on from NZ_CP107951.1 coordinate 2,081,764, forward strand.
GGCCCACCAGGTCACCATGAGGCTGAGCAGACCGGTGACGGCGACGGACGACAGGCCCACGGCCGTGAGCTTCACGGCGAGCCAGTGGCCGCGGCTGATGCTCTGGTTCCAGATCAGCCGGTGCGTGCCCGTCTCCAGCTCGCGGGCGATGAGCGGCGCACCCCAGAAGATCCCTATGACGCCCGGCACGACGACGAGCAGTCCCGTGACGAGGGCGGCCAGGGTCTCGTACTCGTGGACGAAGGCGTTCTTGGCCGCTTCGCAGGTGGTGGAGCAGCCGGCCACGTCGCCGTCGTACGAGGTGCGCATCTGCGTCCCCGTGATCACGAGGGCGATTCCGACGGCGGCCAGCGCCGTCAGGGCCACGAGGGTCTGGACGCGGTACTGGCGCCAGGTCAGCCAGATCATCGCTGTGCCTCCGGGGTCTTCGTGGCGGCGGCGCTTCGGCCTTCGGCCATGTAGGTGAGGACCAGGTCCTCCAGATCGAGGGGTTCCAGGACCCAGGCGGGGTCATGGAGGGCGGCGTCGGCACGCACCAGGAAGGTGCTCTGGCGCTCGGTGTGGGTGGCCTGGAGCACCCGCATCTTCTCCGGGAGGCTCTCCGCGTCCCGGCGGGCCGTGGTCAGCCGGAAGTGGGTGGAGATCAGGTCGTCGACGTCTCCGGCAAGCTGGACCCGGGAGGCGACCAGGGAGATCAGGTGGTCGCAGACCCGCTCCAGGTCGGAGACCAGGTGCGAGGAGAGGATGACGGTGGTGCCGTGCTCGGCGACGTGTTCCATGAGCCCTTGGAGGAACTCGCGGCGGGCCAGCGGGTCGAGGGCGGCGACGGGTTCGTCGAGGATCAGCAGTTCCGGGCGTTTGGCGACGGCGAGCGTCAGCGCGACCTGGGCCCGCTGACCTCCGGAGAGCTTGCCGACCCGCTGGGCGGGGTCGAGGCCGAGGTCACGGATCCGGCCCTCAGCCAGGCCCTTGTCCCAGGTGGGGTTGAGGCGGGCGCCCAGGTGCAGGTGGTCGGCGATGGACAGCCCGGTGTACGTGGGAGTGTCCTGGGCGACGAAGCCGACCTTGGCCAGTTGGGCCGGGTCGGCGGCGGGGCGCCCGCCGACGACCTCGATGGTGCCCGAGGTCGGGGTGATCAGCCCGCAGGCGAGTTGCAGGAGCGTGGACTTCCCTGCCCCGTTGGGCCCGACCAGGCCGACCACCCGGCCGGCGGGCACGCTGAGCGTGCAGTCCGAGAGTGCCTGGCGGCGGCCGTATCGCTTGCCCAGGCCGATGGCTTCCAGAATGGCGGTCATTGCTCCTCTTCGGTGGCCGTACGGAACGTGCTCAGGAACAGGGCCTCGATGCTTTCCTCGTCCAGACCGGCGGCCCGGGCCCGCGTCAGCCATCCGCGCAACTCCTGCCGCAGGGGCTCGTGCTGGGACAGCGAGGCGTCGCTGAGGGTGCTCGACACGAAGGTCCCGACGCCGGGCTTCTTGGTCACCAGTCCCTCGTACTCGAGCTCCCGGTACGCCTTGAGGACGGTGTTCGGGTTGATCGCCACCTTCGCCGCGACGTCCTTGACCGTGGGCAGGCGATCCCCCTCGAACAACAGCCCCAGGCGCATGGCCTGTCGGACCTGGTGAACCAGTTGCAGGTACGGCGCGACGCCGGACCGGGCATCGAGGTGGAACTCGATCACCGTCGCCTCTATTCATCTAGGGTCCTAGCACTATAGGTCTCTGGCGGTATATCACGTCAAGGGTCGCCGGAGGGTGGGCGAGGTCATGCGGTCCCCCACTCGATCGAGTGGACGTGTCCGGTCACCGCCGCGATTCAGGCGATATCCATCAGAACCAGACGCGATCATGCGGCGGTGACCTCAACCATCCGGACGGCACGCCGTCCCAAGTACCCGTTCCTGGCCGGGCTCGGCTCCCTCGCCGTACTGACGCTGCTCCCGGCGCTCCCCGCCGAGGCCGCACCGGCGGACGACGCGTCGCCCCCGGCCGCCGGGTTCGCCTCGCCCCGTGAGGTGACAGCGGCCGAGCGCAGGACCGCCGCGTATCTCAACGCCTCGCAGCGCAGGCCCGAGCGGCTGAAGGCCTTCTTCGAAGCGCTGCCCAAGGGCGGCGATCTGCACAACCACCTGTCGGGTGCGGCCTCGACGGAGTATCTGATCCAGCTCGCGATCGAGCGGGGCCTGTGCGTCGACGCGACGATGACAGCCGTCGCGCCGCCCTGCGGTACGGGCACGCGGCCCGCGGCCGACGCGCGGACGGACGCGGCTTTCCGGCAGCAGGTCATCCGGGCCTGGTCCATGCAGGACTTCCCGGCCGATCAGTCCGGGCACGACCACTTCTTCGACACGTTCGGCAAGTTCGGCCTGGCGACGTGGGACCGGGGCAAGCTCCTGGCCAATGTGGCCAACACCGTGGTGCGGCAGAACCAGTTCTATCTGGAGACCATGGTCACCCCGGCCTCGGACAGCGCCAAGAAGCTTGCCGACGCGGTGGGTTACGACGCCGACCTGGCCGCCTTCCACCGCAGGCTCCTCGCAGGCGGGCAGCTCGACCGGGTCGTGAACGAGGCGGTCAAGGAAGCCGATGACGCCAACGCGCAGTTCCGGGCGACCGCGCACTGCGACACGAACCGCCCCGACCCGGGCTGCCGGCTGCCCGTCCGCTGGATCTCCCAGGTCTCCCGGGGAAGCTCACCGGCGCGGGTGTTCACGCAGATGGCGATCGGCATGCGGCTGGCCGAGCGCGATCCGAGGTTCGTCGCGGTCAACCTCGTACAGCCCGAGGACTGGGACAGCTCGCTGAGCAACTACAGCCTCCAGATGCGGATGCTGCAGTACCTGCGCGGCCAGTACCCGGACGCCCATCTCACCCTGCACGCCGGTGAGCTGGCCCCCGGCCTGGTCAAGCCCGAGGACCTGACCTTCCACATCCGCGAGGCCGTCCTCGTCGCCGGCGCCGAACGCATCGGGCACGGCGTCGACCTGGTCCACGAGGACGACTGGCGCCGGCTCGCCCGGACCATGGCACGGCGCCAGGTCGCGGTCGAGGTGCCGTTCTCCAGCAACAAGCAGATCCTCGGCATCGCGGGCGACGACCACCCGTTCAACGCCTACCGCCGCTACGGCGTCCCCGTGGTCCTGTCCACGGACGACCCGGGCGTCTCACGGATCGACATCAGCCACGAGTACCAGTACGCCGCGCAGACGTACGACCTCGGCTACACCGAGCTGAAGGACCTGGCCCGCGCCTCGCTGGAGTACGCCTTCCGCGACGGCCGCAGCCTGTGGGCCGCCGGCTCCGCGCCCTCCGGCTACCGCACCGTCTCCGCCTGCGCCGGCAGCCGGCCCGGCGACGCCCACCCGGGCGCGCGCTGTGCCCGCTACCTCGCCGACAACCCGAAGGCCGCGACCCAGTGGCGCCAGGAGACGGCGTTCGCCGCCTTCGAGCGCGCTCACGCCGGTCGCCGCTGATCCGGGGCCCGCGGTCACCGAGGGGTGCGGGGCCGCGGCCCCGCACCCCGTTCAGCCCTTCGCCGCCGTCCGGTACGTGCACACCTGTACGCCCGCGTCACTGGTGGCGTGCGCGACCAGTTCCAGGGTGCGCAGCCCGCCGTCCGCCGGGAAGATCGACTTCCCGCCGCCGAGCAGCACCGGCATGATCACGAGCCGGAGCTCGTCGACGAGCCCCTCGCCGAGCAGGCTGCGCACGAGCGTGGGGCTGCCCATGACCAGCAGGTTCCCGCCGTCCTTCGCGCGCAGCTCCTGAACCCGCCCGGCGAACTGCTTGCCGGGGATGCGCTCGGTGTTGTTCCACGTCAGGTCGTCGTCGCCCAGGGTGTCGGTCACGACGTACTTCGGAATCGCGTTCATCCGGTCGGCGAACGGGTCGCCGGCCCGCCCGGGCCACGCTCCGGCCATGTTCTGCCAGGTGCGGCGGCCGAAGAGAAGTGCCTCGGCCGAGCTCATCGCGTTGTCGAAGGCGCCGCCGACCACCTCCGGGTCGAAGAACGGGTGCGACCAGCCGCCGTGGGCGAAGCCGCCGTCCGTGTCCTCCTCGGCACCGCCCGGCGCCTGCACGACGCCGTCCAGACTGATGAACTCGTTGATGACGACGCGCATGTGACTCGCTCCTCGAATACCGGTCAGGTGTACGGGAGAAGAGACTGCCACGCGGCCCGGAACTCATCGCCGCTGCCTCGCACGCGGTCTAGAAGCTTCCGCCGCCGAAGTCGCCGCCCCCGCCGAAGCCGCCGCCGTCACCGAAGCCGCCGCCTCCCCCGTCGCCGAAGCCGGACGAGTCGAAGTCGGATCCGGAGAAGTCGCCGCCGGAGTAGTCACCACCGCCGAAGTCGCCGCCGCCGTACTCCGCCGCGTACGCCGGTGTGGAGAGCATCGAGCCGAGCATCGTGCCCACCAGCAGGCCCGGGAGCAGGCCGCCGCCGAAGTAGCCGCCCGCCCAGGGGCCGTAGGCCGGTCCTGCCTCCCAGTACGGGCGCCGGCTGCCGTCGCCCATGTCGACGGTGCGGCTCATCGGGTCCTCGCCGTCGCGCAGCCGTATCTCGTCGGCGCCGCACACGGGGACCTCGCGGGCGGTGCCGCCCGACGGGGTCCACTGGACATCGGCGACCGAGGGGCCGTGGCGCGGGTCGAAGAAGCAGGGCGGGCGGCGGGCGGGGAGCTCGTCGCCGGAGCGGCGGGCGTCCAGGACCGCGAGCGAGTAGCGGCCGTCCTCCAGGGCCTGGGTCACCCCGCGCACGTCGGAGGGGTGCCGGGCCTGCGCCATCCGGGACTTCGCGCTCTCGTAGGAGTCGAGGGCGCGTTCGTAGTCGGTGCGCATCGTGTCGTCGGCGCCCGGCTCCGCGGGGTGGAAGTCGAGCCGGTCCAGGGTCTCGCCGTAGGCCGTGATGTCCTCGTCCACGACGACCCGGAGCTTGTCCAGAGCGGCCTGCTCCTCGGCCTCCTTGCGCTTCCGGTTGCGGCGCACGATCGTGTACGCGCCCGCGCCGGCGGCGACCACCACCGCGCCCAGGACGATCAGCCCGGCTCCTGCCGAACCGCTGTCGGACGAGGAGCCGCCCCAGGAGCCGGGGGCGCTGCCCCGGGCCTGCTCGACGGCCCGGTCGACGAACGCGTTCAGCTGGGTCGCGGCGGAGGTGTCCGCGCCGGGGGTCTTCACGGCCTCGGTGAGGTTCTGCACGGCCTGCCGCGACATCACCTGCGGGTCGGCGCCCGCGTTGAAGCCGTCGCCGAGGCGGATCGCGTAGACGCCGGTGATTCCGGTGTCGGTGCGCAGGGTGCGGAGCACGCTGTCCTCGGGGAAGGCGGAGCTCTGCGGCAGCACGGCCACGAAGACCGGCTTGTCCGCGTCCTTGATCTTCTTCGTCAGGGCGTCGGCCTGGCCCCGGGAGAGCTGGCCGGCCGCTGCCGGATCGACGTACACGGGGCTCTTGCGCAGGGCCTGGGCGACCTCGTCGACGGTGGAGGCGGTGGTCGCGGCGGGAGCGGCAGGAGCGGCGGGGGCCAGGATCAGGGCGGCCGCCGACAGCAGAAGGAGGAGTCCCGCGAGGAGCGCCGGGACCATGAAGGTGGGGAACGGCCTGTTCCGCATGCTTCCAAGTTAACCCAAAAGAGTGCAAAACGCGGGCGGGCGGCTGACCTCGCCGCCCGCCCGCTCGTCTCAGGCGGCCCGGTACGCCGCCCTCAGCTTCGCCACCGCACCGGTCAGGTCACCGGTGAGCAGCAGGTGGTCGGCGTCGGCGAACGGCTTGGACACCGCTTCCGTCACCTTCCCGCCGGTCTTCTGCTGGACCAGCAGCCGGGCCTGGCCGACGATGGTCCGGCCCACGTCCGTCCGGCCGAGGCCGGTCCGCTCCGCGACCTGGGCGGCCAGCGCGAGCGCGCCGAGCGTGAGCTCGCCGCCGGCCGGGGGCTTCTTCAGCGTGGTGAGGCCCCAGCCGTACGGGAACTGCGGGTCGTACGCCGCGTCGCCCACGTTGATGGGCAGCTGCGCCTCGGACTTCGGCCAGGTCACCGGAAGCTGTCCGGTGAAGGCCCGCTTGCCGAAGAGCACGTCGGCCACCCCGTCGCCCTCGGTGCCCGGCAGCCAGGAGGCCACCAGGGCGTCGATGCCGTCGAGCCGGTCGCCGATGAGCTGCGGGCGGCCCGAGACGATCAGGACGGCACACTTCATCGCGGCGCAGACCTTGTCGACGGCGGCCTTGTCGGCGGCGGAAAGCTCCAGGTCGTGGCCGTTGCCGACGTCGCCGATGCCCTCCGCGTACGGGGTCTCGCCGACGACCACGACACCGACGTCGTAACCGTCCGTGGCGGCCGACGCGTCCTTGGAGTACGTGACCGAGGCGGCGTCCTTCTTCATGGCCGACAGGATCGTGGTGCCCGGGGTGATGCTGCCGGACGAGCCCTGCCAGCTGACCGTCCAGCCTCCGGCCTGGTTGCCGATGTCGTCGGCGTTGGAGCCGGCGACGTACACCTTCTGCGTGGACTTCAGCGGAAGCACACCGCCGTCGTTCTTCAGCAGCACCTGGGACTTGGCGGCGGCCTCGCGGGCCACGGCGCGGTGTTCGGCCGAGCCGACCTTGTCGAGGTTGGACGTGTCGGCGTACGGCTTCTCGAAGAGGCCCAGCCGGAACTTCTGCGTCAGAATGCGGGAGACCGCGTCATCGATCCGGGCCTGGGTGATGCGGCCCGCGGTGACCTCGTCCTGGAGCGTCTTCGTGAAGTCCTTGTACGCCGTCGGCACCATGATCATGTCGAGTCCGGCGTTGACCGAGGTGCGGACGTCGCTCGCGTAGTCGCCGGGGATCTGGTCGATCGCCTGCCAGTCGCTGATGACGAAGCCCTCGAAGCCCATCCGGTCCTTCAGCACACCGTTGATCATCGCGGCGTTGGCGTGCATCTTCACCGGGCCCTCGTCGTCCCCGAGGATGTCGAGCGAGGAGTACGACGGCATGACCGTGCCGACCCCGCGCTTGACTGCGTCGTCGAACGGTGCGAGGTGGACGGCTTCGAGCTCCTGCCGGGTGACCTTGGTGATGCCCTGGTCGATGGGGTACGAACCGGTGGTGGAGGAGCCGTACTCCGTACCGCCGTCGCCGACGTAGTGCTTGGCGGTGGCCAGCACCTTGTCGTTGCGGTCCAGGTCCTTGCCGGACGCGGCGCCCTGCATGCCCTGGATCACGGTCTCCAGGGACTCGACGAGTGCCGGGTCCTCCCCGTAGGCCTCGTAGGCGCGGCCCCAGCGGTCGTCGCGCGAGACGCAGAGGCAGGGGGCGAAGTCCCACGGGATGCCGGTGGCGCGCACCTCGTTCGCGGTGACAGCGCCGGTCTTCTCGACGGTCTTCGGGTCGCGGGTCGCGCCGAGTCCGACGTTGTGCGGCATGATCGTCGAGCCGATCACGTTGTTGTGGCCGTGCACCGCGTCCACACCGTAGATCAGCGGGATCTGGAAGCGGGTCGCCTGGGCGCGCAGCTGGTAGCCGTCGACCATCTTCGCCCACGCCGCGGGGGTGTTGGGCGTGGGGACGGAGCCACCGCCGGAGAGCAGCGAGCCGAGGTCGTACGCGGCGATGTCGCCCTGCGAGGAGAGCGCGTTGCGCTCGGCCTGCGTCATCTGGCCGGCCTTCTCGGCGGGCGACAACCGGGCCAGCAGGTCGGCGACCCGCTGCTTCACCGGCAGTTTCGGGTTCTGGTAGGGCAGCCCGTGGGCGTCGATGACGACCTGCGGGTTCTCCTTCGGCGGCTTGGCGCCGGTGACGGTGAGTTCGAGCGGGACCGTCTTGGCGGAGGCGGCTCCGGTGATCTTCTTCGTGGTGACGGAGACCCGGTGCGTGGTGCCGGAGGCGGTGCCCGCGGGGAAGGTGTACGTACCGCTGACCGGCGTGTAGTCGGTGCCGGACGCCCCGCTGCCGCCCTTCGTCTCGTACGCGACGGTGACGGGCTCGTCGAGCGGGAGCGAACCGGTCGTGGCGACGGAGAGGTCGATGCCGGCGGTCTCGCCCTGCGTGACGGGGTGCACGGCCGCGTCGGTGACGACGCTCGCCTTCAGGGCGGCGTCGGCCTTCCCGTACAGCTCCATGCCGTCGATGGCGAACGTGCCGGGGCCGCCGGGCGGCAGGGTGAGGGCGTAGCCCCACATCTCGTCGAGGCCGAGGACCTGGTCGATGCCGCCGACGGGCTGGTAGTCGCCGCGGTAGGTGAAGTCGGCGAACGGGATCTCGACCTGGTGCCAGCCCTCCCAGTCGTCGGTGAAGGAGGTGGTCCAGAGCTCGGAGGCCTCGCCGTGGGCGCCGCCGTCCTTGATCTCGAAGCTGATCTTCTTGCCCGAACCGGGCGGCAGGGGCGCGGTGTTCTGGCCGTACCACCAGAAGCGGATGCCCTTGTGCGCGGACCAGTCGTGGGCGGGCTGGTCGGCGGCGTAGTCGTGGCTGAGCCCACCGTAGCCGCTGATGTCGTAGGAGCCTTCGAGGACCTTGGCGCCCTCGGGGGCGTCCGCGCGTTCCTTCAGCGCCAGGGTGGGCGGATCGTCGGCGTCGCCGCCCCAGGTGAAGATGCCCTCGGCGGGCTGGTTGGCGAAGGGGACCTCGCCCTCGAAGCGGTCGATGGCGACCGGGGCGGGTTCGTCGGCGGCGACGGGCGCCGCCGCGCTGGGAACGGCGCCGGCGAGCAGGCCGGCGAGGACGGTCGCGGCGGCCAGTGCGGCGGTCGCGGGTCTCGCCCGGTGACGGGTGCGGGGTGGCATGTGCGGCTCCTCGGTGCGGTGGCCGCGCGCGGCACAGCGGTGCGGATGCTGTGCCGCGCGCGGGTGCGGGTGTGACCTGGAGTGCGGGGGGTGGTGGTCCGGTTGGTGCTTCTACCCGACGGTCCGGTTACTTCTTCTGCTCGACGCGCACCCAGTCGATCTCCGCCTTGATGCCGCCCTGCGCGACGCGGTCGACGCTGGACTGCGGAAGGCCCCAGTAGGGCGTGGTGACCTTGTTCCAGCCGGCGGGGTACGCCCCGCCGAGGGCCAGGTTGAGGATCACGTACTGGTTGTGGTCGAAGACCCACTGACCGCGGGTGGATTCGAGCTTCTGACGGGAGGTCGTCTGGACGACCCGGTCGTCGACGGTGAACGTCATGCCTTCGGGCGTCCACTCGACGCCGTAGGTGTGCCATGCGTCGGCGCGGCCGCCGTTCGGGTAGGTCTGCTGCTTGCCGATGTTGCCGTCGGCCGAGTAGCCGGGGCCGTGCAGGGCGGAGCTGGTCCAGTCGCCGTAGCCGATGTTCTCCATGATGTCCGTCTCGCCCGAGCCGGGCCACGAGACGGACGGGTCGTCGACGTTGCTGCCGAGCATCCAGAAGGCGGGCCAGAAGCCGTCGCCGACCGGCAGCTTCATACGGGCGCTGACCTTGCCGTAGGTGAAGTCGAACTTCGTGTTGGTGTCGACCCGGCCGGAGGTGAAGTCGAAGGTTCCGTTGGGCGTGGGGGTGCACGCCTTGCAGTACTTCGACTCCAGGACGAGGGCGCCGTTCTCGGTGCGGATGTTGTCCGTCGAGTCGACGTAGGCCTGCGACTCCCCGTTGACGGGGCCCATCTCCGTGCCGGTGCGCACCACCCGCCACTTGGAGCGGTCCAGGACCGAGCCGGTGAAGTCGTCGAAGAAGGTGGTGCTGTACGCGCCGCCGGGGTCCTTGGGCAGGGCCGGGTAGGCGGCGGCCGCGCTGCCGCCGGTGCCCCAGACCTGCAACTCGTAGAGGGAGTAGCCGAACTGGGCGGTGGACGGTGCGGGGTTGTAGAAGGAGCGGCGCTCCACTCCCAGCATCCGGACGTAGCGGCCCGTCGCCGGGGTGGGCAGGGTGACGGTGTCGTGGCGTCCGGCGGCGTCGGCCGGTGCCTTCACGTCGGCGCGGCGGGCGGCGACGTCGGCGGCGGACGGCTGGTAGACGGTGCGCCAGGTGCGGTTGTCGTCGGAGACCTGGATCCGGTAGTCGACGGCGTAGGCCGCCTCCCAGTACAGGTCGACGGTGTCGATCGTGGAGGTGGCTCCGAGGTCGACGCCGACCCAGCGGTCCGCGTTCCAGTCGCTCGACCAGCGCGACTGGTCCGCCTTGAGGTCGGCCGGCCAGCCGCCGTCGGTGACGAAGGCCGGTGAATTGCCCGCGTGCTGGTAGAGGTTGCCGTACGCGGGGTGGTTCAGGGCGAGGTTGCTCCGGGTCGTGGAGGCGGGGGCCTGCTCCCCTCCGTACACCTTGAAGGAGTACAGCGAGTATCCCCAGGCGGTGGCGCGCTGGATGCCGCGCATCCGGACGTAGCGGCCGGTGACCTCCTGTGGGTACGTGTGCGCGGTGACGCTGCCGCCGGTGCCGTCGTCCTCGGTGTAGAAGGTGGTCCAGTCGGTGCCGTTCCTGGACACCTCCAGGACGTACTTCTTGCCGTAGGCGGCCTCCCAGTCCAGGGTGACCTGGCTGATCCGGATGACCGAGCCGAGGTCGACCCGGATCCAGGCGTCGTCGGCGGCGTTGCTCGACCAGCGGGTGGCGCCGTCGCCGTCCGCGGCGGCTCCCGGTCCGGTGGCGTCGTTCTCGCTGCCGGAGGCGGTGACGGAGCCGGGGTCGGCGGCGTGGGCGGCGGCCGCCCGGTCGGTGTCCCAGGCCGCGGCCTCGGCCGCCGGCCGCGGGGCGGCCGGGGCGGCGAAGGCCATGGGGGCGGCGAGGGCGATCAGTGCGGCGGTGGTGGCTGCCAGAGTCGTACGAGAGGGCACGGTGGGGCTCCCGTTCGTATCCATGGGGCTGCGCGGCCGCGCGCGGGCGCGGCCGGGCCGGTCCGGCGGATCAGGGTCGGACAGGGCTCGGCCACGCGCGCGGGCGCGGCTACGCGTTGCGGGTGAGGTGGATGGTGTCGCGGTACCACTTGGCGCTGTCCTTGAGCGTCCGCACCTGCGTGTCGTAGTCGACGCGGACGATGCCGAATCGCTTGTCGTAGCCGTAGGACCACTCGAAGTTGTCCATCAGCGACCAGGCGAAATACCCCCGGACGTCGGCCCCCTGAGCACGGGCGTCGGCGACGGCGGCGATGTGGTCGGCGAGATAGGTGGTGCGGTCGGCGTCATGGATCGAGCCGTCCGCGGAGACGGTGTCGTCGAAGGCGGCACCGTTCTCGGTGATGACCGTCGGGAGGCCGTAGTCCTTCTCCAGACGGACGAGCAGGTCGGTGAGGGCGCTGGGGGTGATCTCCCAGTCCATGGCGGTACGGGGCAGGTCCCGCTCGACGACACGGGTGACGGGCAGGCCGTCGGCGTCGAGCACCGCGCCCTCCTCGGTCACGCCGGAGAAGAGCGAGCCGCGGTAGAAGTTGACCCCGAGGACGTCCAGCGGGGTGGCGATGGCCGCCAGGTCGCCTTCCTGGACCGGGAGTTCGATGCCCTGGGCGGCGAGGTCGGCGACGATGTCCTCCGGGTAGGCGCCCTTGACGACCGGGTCCAGGTAGAGGCGGGCGCCGAGTCCGTCGGCGCGGCGGGCCGCCTCGGCGTCCTCGTGGCTGTCGGTCTCGGGCGTCGCGGTGCCCAGGTTGAGGGTGATGCCGAGTTCGAGGTCGTTGCCGCGTGCGGCGGCCTGCTCCCGCATGTACTGCGAGGCGAGGCCGTGGCCGAGCAGCAGATGGTGGACGGCGTGGATCGCCTCGCCGAGGTTCTTCCGGCCGGGGGCCTGGTTGCCGTACGCGTAGCCGAGCATCGCCGAGCACCACGGCTCGTTCAGCGTGGTCCAGTGCTTGACCCGGTCGCCCAGGGCGTCGTAGGCGAGGGCGGCGTACTCCGCGAAGCGGTACGCGGTGTCACGGGCGGGCCAGCCGCCCGCGTCCTCCAGCTCCTGCGGCAGGTCCCAGTGGTAGAGGGTGATCCACGGGGTGACGCCCTTGGCGTCCAGCTCGTCGACCAGGCGCTTGTAGAAGTCCAGGCCCTTCGCGTTGGCGGGCCCGCGGCCGCCGGGCTGGATGCGCGGCCAGGCCAGCGAGAAGCGGTACGTGTCGACACCCAGGTCGGCGATCAGCTGCACGTCCTCGGGCATCCGGTGGTAGTGGTCGCAGGCCACGTCACCGTTCTCGCCGCGGACGACCATGCCCGGCACCCCGCAGTACGTGTCCCAGATCGACGGCGTTCTGCCGTCCTCGGCCGCCGCTCCCTCGATCTGGTAGGCGGCTGTGGCGACGCCCCAGCGGAAGTCGGCGGGCAGACCGGGTACGGCCTGGGCGGCGATCTCGCGGGCGTAGGCCTGAGGGGTGACGAGGTTCATGGTTCTCCTGTGGTGTGCGGGGCGTACGGCGCTACGGGCGGGCGGCCGCCGGGGCCGGGGCTTCCTTGTGGAGCCAGCAGGCCACCGCGCGGGAGCCGTCCCCGTCCGGCGCCGCGAGCACCGGGACGTGGGTGTCGCAGGCCTCGACCTTCCTGGCGCAGCGGGGGTGGAAGGCGCAGCCGGCCGGCATCGCGGACAGGTGCGGGGGCGAGCCCGGGATGCCGCTGAGTTCGCGGCGGGGGCCGTGCAGTGCGGGGAAGGAGTGCAGCAGTCCGTCGCTGTACGGGTGGCGGGGGTCGCGGTAGATGTCGGCCGCGCCGGCCTCCTCGACGATCCGGCCGCCGTACATGATCGCGATCCGGTCGGAGAACTCGATGAGGAGGGAGATGTCGTGCGTGATGAAGACGACGGAGAAGCCGAGTTCCTCGCGGAGCTTGACGAGCTGGCGCAGGATCTGGCGCTGCATGACGACGTCGAGCGCCGTCGTGGGCTCGTCCATGATGACGATCTCGGGTTCCAGGGCGAGGGCCATCGCGATCATCACGCGCTGGCGCATGCCGCCGGAGAGCTGGTGCGGGTAGGCGCCGAGCCGGTCGGCGGAGATGCCGACGAGACGCAGGAGCTCCTCGGCCCGTGCGGTCCGTTCGCCCTTCTTCATCTCCGGGCGGTGTGCCTGGAGTACGTCGGTGAGCTGGCTGTGGACCGTGTGCACCGGGTTGAGGGAGTTCATCGCGCCCTGGAAGACGATCGACAGCTCCTGCCAGCGGAAGGCGCGCAGTTCGGGCGCCGACAGGGTCAGCAGGTCGAGTGCCCGGCCGTCGCGCTGGTGGTAGTGGACCTCGCCGCCGGTGATCACGCCGGGCGGGGAGAGCAGCCGGGTGACGGCGTAGGCCAGGGTGGACTTGCCGGAGCCCGACTCGCCGGCGAGGCCGAGGACTTCGCCGCGGTGCAGGGTGAGGTCGATGTCACGCAGCGCGTGTACGGCGTCGGTGCCGGTCCCGTAGTCCACGTTGAGGCCGCTGATGGTGAGGACGGGCTCGCTCATGGGCGGGGCTCCTTCTTGGACGTGCCGGTACGGGCCACGGGCGTGAAGCCGACGCGCATGCGGACCTTGCGGGAGCCGCCGGTCTCGGTGCGCAGGCGCGGGTTGACGAACTCGTCGATGCCGAAGTTGATGAGGGCGAGCGACATGCCGAGCAGCGCGATGCAGAGCCCGGCCGGGACGAACCACCACCAGGCGCCCTGGGCGAGGGCCTGGTTGGACTGGGCCCAGAACAGGACGGTCCCCCAGTTCCAGTTGGAGATGTCGGCGACGCCGATGAAGGCGAGGGTGATCTCGGAGAGGATCGCGAAGATGACGGTGCCGACGAAGCCGGAGGCGATGACGGCGGTCAGGTTCGGCATGACCTCGAAGAAGATGATCCGCCAGGTCGACTCACCGGTGGCGCGGGCCGCTTCGACGTAGTCGCGACGGCGCAGCGAGAGCGTCTGGGCGCGGAGCACGCGGGCGCCCCAGGCCCAGGAGGTGAGGGCGATGACGGCGGCGATCAGCAGGTCGCCCGTGTCGGAGACGAAGCTGGCGATGATGATGATCAGCGGCAGTCCGGGGATGACGAGGAAGACGTTGGAGAGCAGCGAGAGCACTTCGTCGGCGGTGCCGCCGAGGAAGCCGGCGCTGACTCCGATCAGCACGGAGAGGATCGTGGCGATGATGCCGGCGATGAAGCCGACGACGAGGACGCCTCGGGTGCCGACGAGGATCTGCGAGAGCACGTCCTGACCGGTCTGCGTGGTGCCGAACCAGTGGGCCCCGGAGGGCGGCTGGAGCAGTTCGTTGCTCATCGTGTCGGGGTCGTACGGGGCGATCCACGGGCCGATGACGGCGATCAGCACGAAGAAGAGCAGGATGCAGAGTCCGACGACGGTCTTGCGGCCGCGCAGGAAGCGGAACCTGCGCTTGCTGGGTGCCGGGGTCTCGGTCGCGTCGAGGACGGCGACCTCTGTGGCGGTGACGGCCATGAGCCCTACGCCTCCCTTCGGGTACGGGGGTCGAGGACCATGTAGAGCACGTCGGCGAGGAGGTTCGCCGCGAGGACGGAGAGCGTGATGATGAGGAAGACGCCCTGCATGAGGGGGTAGTCCTTGGCTCCCACGCCCTGGAAGAGCTGGTAGCCGATGCCCGGGTAGGAGAAGACCATCTCCACCAGGAGCGTGCCGCCGACGATGAAGCCGAGCGAGAGGGCGAAGCCGGAGATGTTGGGAAGGATCGCGTTGCGGGCGGCGTACCCGAACATCACCCGGCGCTCGGAGAGGCCCTTGGCCTGGGCGACCATGACGTAGTCCTCGCTCGACACCGTCACCATCATGTTGCGCATGCCGAGGATCCAGCCGGCCACCGCGCTGAGCACGATCGTGAGGCCCGGCAGGGCGCCGTGGTAGAGGGCGCTGGAGATGAACGGCCAGTCGAAGGCGGGCACGAGCGCGTTGTCGTATCCGCCGGCGGCCGGGAAGAGCGGCCACTTCACGGCGAACAGCGAGATGGCGATGAGGCCGAGCCAGAAGTACGGGATGGCGGAGATGAAGGTGGTGACGGGCAGCAGGCTGTCCATCCAGGAACCGCGCCGCCAGCCGGTGAAGACCCCGATCCCGGTGCCGAGCACGAAGCTGATCAGCGTGGTGATGCCGACGAGCGCGAGCGTCCACGGCAGCGACTGGGCGATGACCTCGCTCACCGGGGTCGGGAAGAAGGTGAAGGACAGCCCGAGGTCGCCGTCGAGCAGGTGGCCCCAGTAGTCGGTGTACTGCTGCCAGATGGACTGGTTCTTGTCGAGGCCGAAGAGGGCCTGGAGCGAGGCGATGGCGCTGGTGTCCAGCTGGCCCTGGAAGCGTGCCATGAGGGACTGCACCGGGTCGCCGGGCATCATCCGCGGGATGAGGAAGTTGATGGTGATCGCGGCCCACGCGGTGACCAGGTAGAAGGCGAGCCGTTGGAGCAGGAACTTCACTTCGCAGCCTCCTTCTTCTCGTGGTCGTCGGTGGTCGTGTGGCCGGCGGTCCCGTCGTACAGCCAGCAGGCGGCCCACTGGCCGTCCGCCAGGTCGAAGCGCGGTGGCAGTTCGGTGCGGCAGCGCTCCATCGCCTTGGGGCAGCGGGGGTGGAACCGGCAGCCGGCCGGCGGATCGATGAGCGAGGGGGGCTCGCCGCTGCCGGTCTCCTCCTGCTCCTCCTCGTCGACGACCCGGTCCGGGTCGGGTGCCGAGGCGATCAGCAGTTGGGTGTAGGGGTGGGCGGGGCGCTGGGTGACGGTCTCGCTGTCGCCGCCCTCGACGATCCGGCCCGCGTACATGACGAGCGTGGAGTCCGCGAAGTAGCGGGCCGACGCGATGTCGTGGGTGATGTAGAGGATCGCGAGGTGCATGCGGTCCTTGAGGTCCTTGAGCAGGTTGAGCACCCCGAGCCGGATCGATACGTCCAGCATCGAGACGGGCTCGTCGGCGAGGAGGACCTGGGGGTCGGCGCCGAGCGCGCGGGCGATGGCCACGCGCTGGCGCTGACCTCCCGACAGCTCGTGCGGGAACTTGTCCAGGTACTGATGAGGAGGAGTCAGCTGGACACGGTTCAGCAGAGCGGTCAGGTTCTGTTCCAGTTCCTCCTCGCCGCTGCCCGCCCGGCCGTGGATCTTCAGGGCGCGGGTGAGGTGGTAGCGCACGGTGTGCACCGGGTTCAGCGAGGCGAACGGGTCCTGGAAGATGAGCTGGACCCGGCGTACGTAACTGCGGAAGGACCGGCCACGTCCGGCCTTCACCGACTGGCCGCCCAGGTGGATCTCGCCCCCGGTGAGCGGATACAGCTGGGCGAGCAGCCTGGCGACGGTCGACTTCCCGGAGCCCGACTCCCCCACCAGTGCCGTGACGGTGCCGCGCCGCAGTTGCAGCGAGACGTCGTCGACGGCGTGGACGGTACGGCGCCTGCCCGCGACGAGATCGCGGCTGGTGCGCCGTACGGCGAAGTGTTTGGTGACTCCGCGTGCTTCGAGCACGACGTGGTTGTTCTCTGTCTGTTCAGACATGGCCGGTTCCTGGATCCCTGTCCTACTTGGACGGCTTGAGCTTCAGCACGACTTCCAGCGCGGAGCGCTGGGTGTGCTGCGGGTCGGCGTACGGGTCGGCCTCGGTGGGCCAGCCCACCCAGTTCTTGGTGGAGTACTCGGCCCCGATGGGCGCGGCCGCGGTGGGAATCATGGGCGCCTGCTCGACCATGATCTTCTGCAGGGCGTTCATCGCGGCGGTCCGGGCGGAGTCGGTGGTCGCGTTGGCGAAGTCCTTCAGCGCCTCGGTCGCCTCGGTGCTCTTGAAGCGGCCGAAGTTGCCTTGCTGGGAAGGCTTGCCGATGGGCTGGAGCAGGGCGCCGTCCATGATGTTCTGGTACATGTCGTACGGGGTCGCGCCGCTGTTGGTCCAGTGCAGGGTGGCGTCGAAGTTGCCGTTGGCCACGTCGGCGGTCCAGGCGTCGGCCGTCTGCGTCTTGACCTTGGCGTCGATGCCGATCTTCTTGATGTTGTCCTTGATGATCGCGAGGCCGGTGATGTAGTCGTTCCAGCCGGCCGGGTCGGTGAAGGTGAGCTTCACGGCCTTGCCGCTCGGGTCCTTCAGCACACCGCCGCTGAGCGTGAAGCCGGCCTCCTCCAGGACCTTCTTGGCGCCCTCGACATCCGGCTTCGTGGTCGCGCTCTTGTACTCGGGCGCGATGAAGGACTCACCGGCGGGCAGCGGGATACCGGTCGGGTTGGTGATCTCCGGGTAGAGCGTCGCCTCGGCCTGGGTGTAGATCGCGCTGCGGTCGACGACCATCGCCATGGCCTTGCGCAGCGCCGGGTTGTCGAACGGCTTGCGGGTGGTGTTGAACCACAGGCCGTGGATGCCGAGACCGGAGGGGAACCACAGCTTGTGGTTCTTGGGGTCCTTGGAGATGAACAGCTGCTTGTAGTTCGGCATGAAGACGAACGACCACTCCAGCTTGCCGCTGGCCAGCGCGGTGGTGGCGGCGCTGTTGTCGTTGTAGGTGCTGTAGCGCAGCTCCTTGACCTTCGTCGTGCCCTTCCAGTAGGTGGGCGTGGCGGTCAGCGTGGTGGTCTGCGGGGTGAACGTCTTCAGCTTGTACGGACCCGAGCCGACGGGCGTGCGGTTGGGCCAGGTCTCCGGGTTCTTGACGCCTTCCCAGATGTGCTTGGGCACGATGTACTGCTGGATGATCTTGTTCTGGTTGACGTACTGCGAGTCGTCGAAGGTCAGGACGACCTTCTTGCCCTGGACCTCGACCCCGCCCCACGCGATGCCGTCGGCGTTGAGCGCCGGGTGCTTCTTCAGCAGGTTGAAGGTGAACGCCACGTCCTCGGCGGTCAGCGGCTTGCCGTCGGCCCACTTGGCCTTGTCGTTCAGGGTGAAGGTGACCTTGGTGAAGTTGAGCTCCCACTTCCAGTCCGTCGCCAGCCACGGGTCGGCCTTGGCGGTGGGCCGGATCTGGCTCACCATCGCCAGCGGCTCGTAGATCATGAAGCGGTAGCCGAGGGTGGCGCCCGCCGAGGTGGCCAGGAACGGGTTGCTGTTGTTCGTCTGCGGCCCGTCCGGCTTGCCTATGTTCAGGACGCCCGTGGCGCCGCTGCCGCTCTTGTCGCGGTTCGAGTTGGCTGACGAGCATCCGGCGGCGAGCGCGACCACCGCGGTGGCGAGCGCGACCGCTCTGAGCGTGTGGTGACGGCGTGCGGACATGGCGACTCCAGGAGGGACTGGCGGGTCTGGGAGACCGGAAACGGGCAGCGCTCGGCGCGCCGGGTACGGGCGGTGCGGGTGCGGTGCGGGTTCTGCGGGTGCGCGCGGGGCCGGGCCCCGCTTCGCTAGGGCGCCGAGTGGCGCACGACCAGTTCGGTGGGCAGCACGAGCGGTGCGTCGGGTACGGGTGTGCCGCCGAGGTGGGAGAGCAGCATCCGTGCGGCCGTCTCACCCATCTGCCGGGTGGGCTGGCGCACGGTGGTCAGGGGCGGTTCGGTGTGTTCGGCCATCGGGATGTCGTCGAATCCGACCACCGCGATATCACCGGGCACGGTCCGCCCCGCGGCGCGCAGGGCCCGCAGCACGCCTGCCGCGGTGATGTCGTTGTGCGCGAAGACCGAGTCGAACTCCGTGCCGGAGGCCAGGAGTTCCTCCACGGCCAGCCGGCCGCAGCGCTCGGTGAAGTCTCCGCGGACGACGAGATCGGTGGGCAGGACGGAGACGAATCCCTCCAGCCGGTCGCGTACGCAGCCGAAGTCCTGGGGGCCCGTGATGACGACGGGCCTGGTGCGGCCGGCATCCCGCAGATGACGGGCGGCCGACGCGCCTCCTTCGTGGTTGGTGGTCACGACGGAGGGGAACTCGGGGTGGTGGCCGCGATCGTCGATCAGCACGATCGGCAGGCCGGCGCGGTGCAGTGCGGTGAGGTGGTCGAGGGTGTTCTCGGGTTCGACCACGACCAGTCCGTCGAAGGCGCGCGCCGACACCTGGCTGGTGAAGCGCTCCACGGACTCGGCCCCGCGGTTGCAGGTGAAGAGCAACAGACCGTAGTCGGCGGCCTCGACGGTGTCGACGACACCTTGAAGCACCTCGCCCATCCACGGCCAGGTCAGCGAGGGCACCAGCATGCCGACCGTGCGGCTGCTGCCGCGGGCCAGACCGACGGCGCCCGAACTGGGTACGTAGCCGAGCTGTGCGATCACTTCACGAACGCGGGCGGCCGTCGAACCGTCCACTTCGCCCTTGGTGTTGATGACCCGGGACACGGTCGTCTTGCTGACGCCGGCCTCGCGGGCGACATCAGCGATGGTGACACGCATCGGGGACCTCCAGGACACAGCAGGACAGAGCAGCCGGACCGGCAACGGAACCGGTACCGCAACCGGTTCCGGAACCGGTACCGGCGTTGGTGGCGTGAGTTAACCCCGCCGGAACACGACCGTCAATACTTCACGTCGAGATTGGTCCGGACCCATCTCAGAGGTGGCCTGGAAGGCGCTTGCGTTCAAGTCCTGAACGCGCAAACTCTTGACGTGGGCACGTAAGAGCAGTTCACTCCCGTCTCGTCCGACGGCACGTCCCCCACGCTCCCGCCGAGGAAGGCATCAGCCATGATCCGTTCAGGAAGGGCGGCCAGGGCGCTGCTCGCCGCAGTGCTCGCGACCGCCGGCCTCACGGGGCTCTCGTCCGGTACCGCGCAGGCCGCGGGCGAGACGGTGAACATCGCCCTGACCACCACGGACGACGCAGGCGGCCGGCATGTCACCCGGGGCCTCGAACCCCAGACCCCGGTCGCGTTCGGGGCCGGGAACGGGGGCGGCGGTACGAACATCACCGTCGACGAGAACACCCGGTACCAGACCTTCACCGGCGGCGGCGCCTCGTTCACCGACACCGCGGCGTACCTGATGAAGAGCAGCGGGGCGCTGAGCCAGGCGACCCGCGACGCCACGATGAAGAAGCTGTTCTCCCCCACGGAGGGCATCGGGCTCTCGTTCGTACGCAATCCCATGGGCGGCTCGGACCTGGCGCGGTACGGCTACACGTACGACGACATGCCCGCCGGGCAGAGTGACCCGTCGCTCGCCAACTTCTCGATCGCACACGATCTGGAGGACGTGCTGCCGCTGACGAAACAGGCCAGGCAGCTCAACCCGGCACTGACCACGGTGGCGTCGCCGTGGACCGCTCCGGCGTGGATGAAGGACAACGGGCAGCTCAACGGCGGCTGGCTGAAGGCGGAGAACTACGGCGCGTACGCCGACTACTTCGTGAAGTACCTCCAGGCCTACCGGGACCAGGGCGTGCCGGTCGACTACGTCACCGCGCAGAACGAGCCGACGTGCTGCGGCGGCTATCCCTCGATGAGCTGGAACGGCTCCGGCCTGGCCTACTTCACCAAGAGCGAGCTGCTGCCCAAGCTGGCATCGGCGGGTCTGGCCACCAAGGTGCTCGCGCACGACTGGAACTGGGACACCTACGACGCGTACGCGGCGGCCACCGTGGACGACGCGGCGGTGCGCAACCACCCGAACTTCGGCGGGGTGGCCTGGCACGGGTACGGCGGTGACATCGCCAAGCAGACGACGGTGCACAACCAGTACCCGTCGATGGACGCGTTCCAGACGGAGCACTCGGGCGGCACCTGGATCGCCGACCAGCAGCGCGAAGACATGATGAACATCATCGATTACACCCGCAACTGGGCGAAGTCGGTGACCAAGTGGTCGCTGGCGGTGGACCAGAACCGCGGTCCGCACAACGGCGGCTGCGGTACCTGCGACGGGCTGATCACCGTGCACAACGGGGACAGCAGAAGCGGACAGGTCGACTACACAGTCGAGTACTACACGATGGGCCACCTGACCAAGTTCGTCCGCCCGGGCGCCTCCCGGATCTCCTCCACCGCCAGTTCGACCGTGCCCAATGTCGCCTGGCGCAACCCGGACGGCTCGAAGGCGCTGATCGCGTACAACGGCGGCGGCTCGGCCCAGCAGGTGACGGTCAACTGGGGCGGAAGCAGGTTCACTTACTCGCTGCCCGCCCGCACATCGGCGACCTTCACCTGGTCGGGGACCCCGTCCGGTGCGAGCTCCTCGTCGGGTGCCCTGTCCGGCCCGGGCGGCAAGTGCCTCGACGCCACGGGCAACACCGGCGCCGACGGCACGCCCGTCCAGCTCTGGGACTGCACGGGCGCGGCCAACCAGCGCTGGACCGTCCAGGGCGACGGCTCGATCCGTACGCTCGGGGCCTGCCTGGACGTGACCTCGGGCTCGACGGCGAACGGGGCGAAGGTCCAGCTGTACACCTGCAACGGTTCCGCGGCGCAGCGCTGGACGTACAACGCTTCAACGGGCGACGTCGTCAACACCGCCGCGGACAAGTGCCTGGACGTGACCGAGCAGTCGACGGCGAACGGGGCCCGTACCCAGATCTGGACGTGCACGGGGGCGGCCAACCAGAAGTGGCGCCTCGGGTAGCGGACGCGTGCACGGCGGCCGCGGACCGGGCCCGGTCCGCGGCCGCCGTGCGCCCGCCCTACTCCGTCGGCTCGACGCCTGCGCGCAGCAGCCCGAAGGTGTACGCGTCCTCCAGGGCCTGCCAGGACGCCGCGATGATGTTCTCGGCGACGCCCACGGTCGACCAGTCGGCGGTGCCGTCGCCGGTGGTGATCAGGACGCGGGTGGTGGAGTCGGTGCCGGTACGGCCCTCCAGGATGCGGACCTTGTAGTCCATCAGCTCCAGCTTGGCGAGCTGCGGGTAGATCCGCTCCAGGGCGACGCGCAGTGCCCGGTCGAGCGCGTTGACCGGCCCGTTGCCCTCGGCGGTCGCGACGATGCGCTCGCCCTTGGCCCAGAGCTTCACGGTCGCCTCGTTGGCGTGGGTGCCGTCGGGGCGGTCCTCGACGATCGCGCGCCAGGACTCGATGCGGAAGTAGCGGCGTACCCGGCCCTCGGCCTCGGCGCGCAGCAGCAGCTCGAAGGAGGCGTCGGCCGCCTCGTAGGTGTAGCCCCGGAGCTCACGCTCCTTGACCCGCTCGACGACGCGGCCGATGAGTTCGCGGTCGCCGCCGAGGTCGATGCCGAGCTCCACGCTCTTGAGCTCGATGGAGGCGCGGCCCGCCATGTCGGAGACGAGCATCCGCATGGTGTTGCCGACCAGCGCGGGGTCGATGTGCTGGTACAGGTCCGGGTCGACCTTGATCGCGGAGGCGTGCAGCCCGGCCTTGTGCGCGAAGGCCGAGACGCCGACGTAGGGCTGGTGGGTGGAGGGCGTGAGGTTGACGACCTCGGCGATGGCGTGCGAGACGCGGGTCATGTCGGCGAGCGCGCCCTCGGGCAGGACCTTCTTGCCGTACTTGAGCTCCAGCGCGGCGACGACGGGGAAGAGGTTGGCGTTGCCGACCCGCTCGCCGTAGCCGTTGGCGGTGCACTGCACGTGCGTGGCACCCGCGTCGACGGCGGCCAGGGTGTTGGCGACGGCGCAGCCGGTGTCGTCCTGGGCGTGGATGCCGAGGCGGGCGCCGGTGTCGGCCAGGACGGTGGCGACGACGGCCTGGATCTGGGCCGGGAGCATCCCGCCGTTGGTGTCGCAGAGGATGACGACATCGGCGCCGGCCTCGGACGCGGCCCGGACGACGGCCTTGGCGTACTCGGCGTTGGCGCGGTAGCCGTCGAAGAAGTGCTCGCAGTCGACGAAGACCCTGCGTCCCTGGGCGACCAGGTGGGAGACGGTGTCGCGCACCATCTCCAGGTTCTCCTCCAGCGTGGTGCGCAGAGCGAGCTCCACATGGCGGTCGTGCGACTTGGCGACCAGCGTGATCACCGGGGCGCCCGACTCCAGCAACGCCTTGACCTGCGGGTCCTCCGCGGCCTTGCCGCCGGCCCTGCGGGTCGCGCCGAAGGCGACCAGCTCGGCGTTCCTGAACTCGATCTCCTGGCGGGCGCGGGCGAAGAACTCGGTGTCGCGGGGGTTGGCACCCGGCCAGCCGCCCTCGATGAAACCGACGCCGAAATCGTCCAGGTGCCGGGCGATGGTCAGCTTGTCCGCGACCGTCAGGTTGATGCCTTCACGCTGGGCACCGTCGCGCAGCGTGGTGTCGAAGACATGGAAACTGTCGTCGGTGGGCTTGGCCTTGGTGGTCATGCTGGTCTGACTCCTGTCGGATGAGTGGATCCGGACGATCTGACTCCACTTGCCCCCATCATCCCGCGTGCCTCGTCCCGGCCGGTGGTGAGGGCCGGAAAACAAAAAACCCCTCGCGGGTGCGAGAGGTCTGCGCGCGGGTCTGGGGCACGGTGGCCGTGCCGTACATGGTGGTACGGGACGATCACTGCGGACCGGCGCGCCTGTTGCCAATAATCATGACGAACGAGGACACGGAAGCAGTCTGACACAGGACCGCCTCCGTGCCCGGCCCGTCTCAGGATGCGGGCGTGACGCTCGTCGCCCCGGCGGGCGACGCCTTCTCCCCGGCCCGCACGGCGGCGACCCGGTTCAGATCGATGTCACGGGTCTCCCGCATGGTCAGGTAGACGACGAGCGAGACCGCGGCGCAGCCCGCCACGTACCAGTAGAAGCCGGACTCGGCGCCGGCGTTCTTGAACCACAGCGCCACGTATTCGGCGGTGCCGCCGAAGAGGGCGTTGGCGACGGCGTACGAGAGACCGACGCCCAGGGCGCGGATGCCGGTCGGGAAGAGCTCGGCCTTCACACAGGCGTTGATGGAGGTGTAGCCGGTGATCACGAGCAGCGCGAGGAGCGCGAGGCCGAGCGCGGGCCAGAAGGTGTCCGCGTGCTTGAGCATCGTCATGATCGGCACGGTCAGGAAGGTCGAGCCGATCGCGAACGTGATGAGCAGCGGCCGGCGGCCGATCCGGTCGGAGAGCATCCCGGCCAGCGGCTGGATGCACATGAACACGAACAGGGCGCAGAAGCTGACGAGCGAGGCGGTGGACTTCTCCATGCCGGCGCTCTTGGAGAGGAACTTCGTGAGGTAGGTCGTGTAGGTGTAGTAGGCGACGGTGCCGCCCATGGTGAGCGCCATCACGAGGAAGGCCTCGCGCCGGTGCTGCCACAGCACCTTCAGCGTGCCGCGGTCCTGCTGCTCGGCGGCGCCGGACTCCGCGTACACCTCGGTCTCCAGCATGGAGCGGCGCAGGTAGAAGACGATGCCCGCGCCGAGCGCGCCGACGACGAACGGGATGCGCCAGCCCCAGCTGTGCAGGGCGGCCTCGGACATGTTGCGCTGCAGGAGGATCTGGAGGCCGAGGCCGACGAGCTGTCCGGCGGTCATGGACACGTACTGGAAGCTGGAGGCGAAGCCGCGCTTCTCGGGTGCGGAGGCCTCGGTGAGGTAGGTGGCGCTGGCCGCGTACTCGCCGCCGACGGACAGTCCCTGGAGCAGCCGGGCCACCATCAGCACGGCGACGCCGCCGTAACCGGCGACGTCGTAGGTCGGCGCGATCGCGATCAGCACCGCGGAGGCCGACATCAGGATGACGGTCAGGGTCAGCGCGGCCTTGCGGCCCCTGCGGTCACCGATCCTGCCGAGCAACCAGCCGCCGACCGGCCGCATGAAGAAGCCGACGGCGAAGATGCCCATGGTGTTCATGAGGTTGGCGGTCTCGTTGCCTTCGGGGAAGAACGAGTCCGCGAAGTACACCGCGAAGGTCGCGTACACGAACCAGTCGAACCACTCGACCATGTTGCCGGCCGAGCCGACCCAGATTTTCTTCCACTGCTCTCGTCCCATGGTTGGCCACCGTGCCCGAACTGCGGGAAGTCCAACAAGGGTGCAGGGCGCAACGATCGCGCGTACTTACGTACGTTGCGTTCACGCGTGGGTGACGTCAGCCGGCCACGGTCAGCGACTCCTCGATGAACTCCCCCACACGCTCCAGCACTTGGTCCCGCCCGGTGCCGGGAAGACCGACCGCCACATGGACGCTGAAGCCGTCCAGCAGAGCGCGCAGCCGGGTCGCGTAGCGCTCGGCGTCGACCCGGCGGAACTCGCCGCGCGAGCCGCCCTCGGCGAGAAGCGCCACCAGGTCGCGGTGCCAGGCACCCTCGATCGCGGCCTGCCGGGCGCGGGCGGTGTCGTCGGCGTCGCGCGAGCGGTTCCAGACCTCCAGCCAGAGCGTCCAGTGCGGGTCGCGGTGGCCGGCGGGGAGGTAGAGGGCGATGTACGCGTCGAGACGTTCACGGACCGTGCCGGGCCGGGACAGCAGGCTGCGCCGCTCGGCCCCGAGCCGGTTCTCGCTCCATTCCAGCGTCTGGAGCAGCAGCTCGTCCTTGGTGCGGAAGTAGTAGAGGAGGTGGCCGCTGCTCATGCCGACCTCGCGGCCGAGCCCTGCCATCGTGAGGCCGTCGAGGCCGCGAGCGGCGACGGTGGCCATGACTGCGGCGAGCACGTCCTCGCGGGGCGGGGCGGTGTTGCGGCTGCGCGGGGTGGTGGGCACGGTTCAGACCTTGGGCTGTTGCTGGGTGATGCAGTGGATGCCGCCGCCCCCGGCGAAGATCGCGCGGGCGTCGACGAGTGTCACCGTACGGGTGGGGAAGAGGCGGCGGAAGATCCCGGCCGCGAGCTCGTCGCGCGGGTCGCCGAAGGCGCACAGGACGACGCCGCCGTTGCAGAGGTAGTGGTTGATGTAGGAGTAGTCGACCCACTCCCCGCCGGCCCGAAGCACGGTGGGCGCCAGGACCTCCACGACCTCCAGCGGACGTCCCTTCGCGTCGGTGGCGGCGCGCAGGATGCGGACGGTCTCCCGGGTGATCTCGTGGTCGGGGTGGGCCGGGTCCGGCTGGACGTGGGCGACGACGGTGCCGGGGCGGGCGAACGCGGCGACGATGTCGACATGGCCGAGCGTGCCGTACGTGCCGTAGTCGCCGGACAGGCCGCGGGGCAGCCAGATCGCCTTCCGGGTGCCGAGGCGCGCGTGGACCTCGGCCTCGACGTCCGCGCGGCTCCAGCCGGGGTTGCGTTCCTTGCCGAGCTGGACGGTCTCCGTGAGCAGGACGGTGCCCTCGCCGTCGACGTGGACCGCGCCGCCCTCGTTGACGAGCGGTGAGCCGTGCACGGGGACGCCGGCGAGCTCGGCGACGGAACGGGCGATGTGCCGGTCGCGCTCCCAGCGGGCCCAGCCCTGGGCGCCCCAGCCGTTGAACGTCCAGTCGACGGCTGCCAGTTCGTTTCCGTCGGTGACGAAGGTGGGGCCGATGTCACGCATCCAGGCATCGTCGAGCGGGCGCACCGCGAGCTCGATGTCCGGGCCGAGCAGGGCGCGGGCACCGTCCTCCTGGCCGGGGCCGACGACCATCGTCACGGGTTCGAAGCGGCGGACGGCGTGGGCGACGGCGGCCCAGGCGCTGCGGGCCTCGTCGAGTTCGGCGTCGGAGGCGAAGGTGGGGTTGGGGCCGGGCCAGGCCATCCAGGTGCGTTCGTGCGGGGCCCATTCGGGCGGCATGCGGAAGGTCACGGGAGCGCGGGTCCTTACAGGAAGTAGAGCCGGTTGAGGGAGACCGAGTCGGCGGGTCCGGAGCTGAGCGGGTCACCGTCCAGGGTGACGAGACCGCTGTGTCCGTCCACGTCGACCGTGCCGGTACGGGAGTTGAGGCGCAGGTCGGCGGGGCCGATTCCGCGTGTGCCCCGGACGCCGACACGTCGTCTGCGGGTCGGCATGGCGTCCGCGCCCAGCTGGGTGGCGGCCTGCGAGACGAAGGCGACGGAGAGATCGGCTGCGGTCGCCCCGTAGGCGCCGAACTGCGGTCCCAGGACGAGGGGTTCACAGGTGTCGGTAGCGGCGTTGGGGTCGCCGGTGACGCCGTAGGCGGGGAAGCCCGACTTCAGGACGAGCTGCGGCTTCGCGCCGAAGAACTCGGGCCGCCACAGCACGATGTCGGCGAGCTTCCCGGTCTCGATGGAGCCGATCTCGTGCGCGAGGCCGTGGGCGATGGCCGGGTTGATGGTGAGCTTGGCCATGTAGCGCAGCACCCGGGCGTTGTCGTCGCCCGGCCCGTCGCCGTCCATCGGGCCGAGTTCGGCCTTCATCTTCCCGGCCATGGCGAAGGTGCGGCGGACGGTCTCACCGGCCCGTCCCATGCCCTGCGCGTCGGACGAGGTGATCCCGATGGCCCCGAGGTCGTGCAGCACGTCCTCGGCACCCATCGTGCCGGCCCTGATCCGGTCCCGGGCCATGGCGGCGTCGCCCGGCAGGTCCGTCTTCAGGTCGTGGACGGAGACGATCATCCCGTAGTGCTCGGCGACCGCGTCCCGGCCGAAGGGGAGCGTGGGGTTGGTGGAGGAGCCGATGACGTTCGGCACCCCGGCCATCTTGAGGACGTTCGGGACGTGGCCGCCGCCGCAGCCCTCGATGTGGAAGGCGTGGATGGTGCGCCCCTCCAGGACGCGCAGGGTGTCCTCGACGGACAGGCACTCGTTCAGCCCGTCACTGTGCAGGGCCACCTGGACGTCGTACTCCTCGGCGACGCGCAGCGCGGTGTCCAGGGCGCGGGTGTGGGCGCCCATGTCCTCGTGGACCTTGAAGCCGCAGGCCCCGCCCTCGGCGAGCGCCTCGACGAGCGGCGCCTCGTGGGAGGAGGAACCGCGGCCCAGGAAGCCGATGTTGACCGGCCAGGCGTCGAAGGCGTTGAAGGCGTGGCGCAGGGCCCACGGCGAGTTGACGCCGACGCCCCAGACCGGACCGAACTCCTGGCCGATGACCGTGGTCACGCCGGAGGCGAGCGAGGCCTCCATGATGCGCGGCGAGAGCAGGTGGACATGGGTGTCGACGGCGCCGGCCGTGGCGATCATGCCCTCGCCGGACACGATGGACGTGCCCGTGCCGACGACGACGTCCACCCCGTCGAGGGTGTCCGGGTTCCCGGCCCTGCCGATCGCGGAGATCCGGCCCTCGCGGATACCGACCGACACCTTCCGGATGCCCAGCACGGCGTCGATGACCAGCACGTTGCTGATCACCACGTCGCAGGTCTCCCGGACGGCGGCGGCCTTGAGGTGGAGGCCGTCGCGGGCGGTCTTGCCGAATCCGGCGAGGAACTCGTCGCCCGGCTTCTGGGCGTCCGACTCGACCCGGACGGTCAGCCCGGAGTCGCCGAGCCTGACCCGGTCACCGGCGCGCGGGCCGTGTACGGCGGCGTACTCGTACGGGTCGATGCTCATCGCGCCGCCCCCAGGTATCCGCAGGCTGCCGCGCGCCGCAGCGCCTCCTCGCGCGCGCCGGGCGCGTCGAGCGGTCCGTCGACCAGTCCGGCGAACCCGATCGCGACGCGGTCGCCGCCGATGGGCACCAGGCCCGCCTCCGCCGATTCACCGGGCCCGAAGCGGACGGAGGAGCCCGCGGGCACGCAGAGCCGCATCCCGTACGCCTGCGCCCGGTCGAATTCGAGCCGCGGGTTGGCCTCGAAGAAGTGGAAGTGCGAGGTCACGGAGACCGGGACGGTCGCGGTGTTGCGGACGGTCAGCCGCACCGCGGGCTCCGGTTCCGGCGTGGCGGGTCCGGGGACCACGGCTCCGGGCGCCTCGTCCCCGAGGCCCTCACCCAGGGGCCGGGAGACCACGGCGAGCCGCGATCCGTCGTCGAAGACGGCCTCCACATGGACTTCGGTGACGACGTCGGCGACCCCGGGCAGCACGTCGTCCGGGCCCAGTACGCTGCGGGCGGCCTCGATCGCCTCGGCGAGCCGGCGTCCGTCGCGGGCGGCCTCGCAGACGGTGTCCGCGATCAGGGCGGTGGCCTCGGGGACGTTCAGCTTCAGACCGCGGGCCCGGCGGGCGCGGGCCAGCTCGGCGGCGCCGAACAGCAGCAGCCGGTCGCGCTCGGTCGGGGTCAGTCGCATGGCGGGGCACCTCATGGTCGAGCGGTGTTTGAGCAGCACTCTAACCACGCAGCAAAAAGAGAGGAACCCCTTTCCGCAGTCAAGTTTGAGTGACGCTCTAAAGATGACGCGCAAAAAAGGACCGCGCCCGGCGGACGCGGCCCTTCTGTTTGCGGCGCTGTGTGACTAAGGGCTGTCCCGCAATTCCTGGTGGATCAGCGCGCGGCGTCAGATGCGGTGCATCGCAAGGCGGAGAGGCGCCCGCATACTGGATGTATTCGGGTGTTTCGACAACGCGGCGAGGTGCCGTAGCTGTCGTCGTGCGCCCGCCAGGAATTGCGGGACAGCCCTTAGCCGAGGCTGTGTGACTAGCCGAGCGGGTGCATCCAGCCGTGGGCGTCCTCGGCTGTGCCGCGCTGGATGTCCAGCAGGCGCTCGCGCAGCCGCAGGGTGACCGGGCCCGGCGTGCCGTCGCCCTGGGTCCACTCGCCGCCCGCGCTCTTCACGACGCCGACGGGCGTGATGACGGCGGCGGTGCCGCAGGCGAAGACCTCGGTGAGGGTGCCGTTCGCGGTGTCGTCGCGCCACTGGTCGATGGAGACGCGGCTCTCCTCGGGCTCGTAGCCGAGGTCCCCGGCGAGCTTGAGCAGCGAGTCACGCGTGATGCCCGCGAGCAGGGAGCCGGTCAGGGCGGGGGTGACGATCTTGTTCCCGTACACGAAGTACAGGTTCATACCGCCGAGCTCCTCGACCCACTTGTGCTCGACGGCGTCGAGGTAGGCGACCTGGTCGCAGCCCTTGGCGGCGGCCTCGGCCTGGGCCAGGAGGGACGCGGCGTAGTTGCCGCCGGTCTTGGCGTCGCCCATGCCGCCGGGGACGGCGCGCACGCGGTCCTCGGAGAGCCAGATGGAGACGGGCTTCACCCCGCCGGGGAAGTACGCGCCGGCCGGCGAGGCGATGACCAGGAAGAGGTACTCGTTGGACGGGCGGACCCCGAGCCCGACCTCCGTCGCGATCATGAAGGGCCGCAGGTACAGCGACTCCTCGCCGCCGTGCTCCGGAACCCAGGCCGCGTCCTGCCGGACGAGCGCGTCGCAGGCCGCGACGAACGTCTCGACGGGCAGCTCCGGCATGGCCAGCCGGTTCGCGGAGCGCTGGAAGCGCTCCGCGTTGGCCTCGGGGCGGAAGGTGGCGACCGTACCGTCGGGCTGGCGGTAGGCCTTGAGCCCCTCGAAGATCTCCTGGCCGTAGTGCAGCGTCATGTTGGCGGGGTCGATCGACAGCGGCGCGTACGGGACGAGCTGGGCGTCGTGCCAGCCGCGGCCTTCGGTCCACTTGATCGTCACCATGTGGTCGGTGAAGTAGCGGCCGAATCCGGGCTTGACCAGGATCGCCTCGCGCTCCGCGTCGGACAGCGGGTTCGAGGAGGGCTTGAGCTCGATCGTGGGCGTCGTCATGAGTGCGTGTCCTTCACCGGTTTGTGTGTGTAGGACCACGCCCACGCCAGCTCCTGCCGGACAGGTGCTAGGACGTCCGAGCTTCGCGGCAGGCCACGGTCCCGTTCGATTATCTCTCGCGGGAGGCCGTGCACGAAATGACGTGAATGCGGTCCAGGGTTCGATGGTGACACCCGGGGCCGCACAGGAGAAGCCGCCGGGTGCGTGTGCGACCCGGCGGCTTCGTAAAGGAGTCGTCGGATCAGCCCGCTACGCGTACCGCGAGCGCGTCGCCGATCTCGTCGGTCGTGCGGGTGGTCCCGTCGCGCTCCGCGAGGTCGGCGGAGACGGCTTCCTCGATGCGCACGGCCTGGGCCTCGTAGCCGAGGTGGCGCAGCAGGAGGGCGACGGAGAGGATCGTGGCGGTCGGGTCGGCCTTGCCCTGGCCCGCGATGTCGGGGGCAGAACCGTGAACCGGCTCGAACATCGACGGGAAGGCACCCGTCGGGTTGATGTTGCCGGAGGCGGCCAGGCCGATACCGCCGGAGACGGCCGCGGCGAGGTCGGTGAGGATGTCACCGAAGAGGTTGTCGGTGACGATGACGTCGAAGCGCTCCGGCTGGGTGACGAAGAAGATCGTCGCGGCGTCGACGTGCAGGTAGTCGGTGGTGACCTGGGGGTACTCGGCCGCCACCTTGTCGAAGGTGTTCTTCCACAGGTGGCCCGCGTAGACGAGGACGTTGTTCTTGTGGACCAGCGTCAGCTTCTTGCGCGGCCGGGCGGCTGCGCGCTCGAAGGCGTCACGGACGACGCGCTCGACACCGAAGGCGGTGTTGAGGCTGACCTCGGTGGCGACCTCGTGCTCCGTACCGGTGCGCAGCGAACCGCCATTGCCGGTGTACGGGCCCTCGGTGCCCTCGCGGACGACGACGAAGTCGATGTCCGGACGGCCGGCCAGCGGGGTGTCGGTGTTCGGGAACAGCTTCGACGGCCGCAGGTTGATGTAGTGGTCGAAGGCGAAGCGCAGCTTCAGCAGCAGCCCGCGCTCCAGCACGCCGGAGGGCACGGACGGGTCGCCGATCGCACCGAGCAGGATGGCGTCGTGGCCCTTGAGGGCCTCCAGCTCCGCGTCCGGGAGGGTTTCACCGGTGCGGTGCCAGCGCTGGGCGCCGAGGTCGTACTGCTTGGTCTCCAGCTTCACATCCTGCGGGAGAACAGCGTTGAGGACCTTGAGTCCCTGGGCCACGACCTCCTGGCCGATGCCGTCACCAGGGATCACTGCGAGATTGATGCTGGGTGCCATGTCCGGCACGATACTGCGCGTCCCACCCCATGACATGTCACGTCCACTATACGGACACATGGGCAGCTGTACGTGTACCGTTCACCTACTCGACGGAATGCCGTCAGCGGGCGGGTGGAGGTTGGCGCCCATGGACATCCCCCGCTTCGGCATCCCCGAGAAGCTCGCCGACCGCATGAGCATGGCCGAGCAGCACGACTACCTCCGCACCCGGCTGACGCGACGCGGTGTGCTGCGTACGGGTGTGGCGACCGCGGCCGTGGCCGGCGCGGGCCTCGGCACCTCACTCGCCTCCTCCCCCGCGTACGCGGCACCGTCGGTGATCACCTCGCACAGCTCCACCCGGGTGGACGGTTCGCTGGTCGCACCGTTCGGCCGGCACCTGGCCTACGGCGCATACCCGAAGACGCGGATGACGGTCTCCTGGCAGGTCCCGTTCGCGGTGCGCCGCCCGTACATCCGGATCGGCCTCAAGCCGTGGGCGCTGAGCCGGAAGATCGACGCCGAGGTGCGCCACCTCACCACGCCGCTGCTGAATGACGGCAGGATCGCGGCCGCCGAGCAGTTCTACGTACACGCGGCCCTGGAGCGGCTCAAGCCCGGCACGACGTACTACTACGGCGTCGGCCACGACGGCTTCGACCCGGCCGACCCCCGCAACCTGGGCACGCTCGGCACCTTCACCACGGCGCCCTCGCACGCAGCGAAGTTCACCTTCACCGCCTTCGGCGACCAGGGCGTCAGCTACCACGCGCTCGGCAACGACCAGCTCATCCTGGGCCAGAACCCGGCCTTCCACCTGCACGCGGGCGACATCTGCTACGCCGACCCGTCGGGCTCCGGCCAGACGAGCGACACGTACGACGCGCGCACCTGGGACCAGTTCCTGGCCCAGACCGAGACGGTCTCGAAGACCGTGCCGTGGATGGTGACGACCGGCAACCACGACATGGAGGCCTGGTACTCGCCGGACGGCTACGGCGGGCAGAACGCCCGCTGGACCCTGCCGGACAACGGCCCGGACCCGGTGAACCAGCCCGGCGCGTACTCCTTCGTGCACGGCAACGTGGGCGTGATCGCGCTCGACGCCAACGACGTCTCGTACGAGATCCCCGCCAACTTCGGCATCAGCGCCGGCAAGCAGTCCCGCTGGCTGGACCGGCGGCTGGGCGAACTGCGGGCCCGCCACGACATCGACTTCCTGGTGGTCTTCTTCCACCACTGCGCCTTCTCCACGACGAACGCGCACGCCTCGGACGGAGGGGTGCGCGAGGCCTGGGTGCCGCTCTTCGAGAAGCACCAGGTGGACCTGGTCATCAACGGGCACAACCACGTCTACGAGCGCACCGACGCGATCCTGAAGAACGCGGTCCAGCGCAAGGTCCCGATCGGCGAACGCACCGACCCGACGCGGGACGGCATCGTGTACGTCACCGCGGGCGGCGCGGGCAAGGCGCTGTACGACTTCCCCGTGCCCGACAGCTATGAGGGCCATGTCGCGGACCGGGACAGCGTGGACACGTACCACGTGGCCAAGGGCGGCGGAAAGGCCGTCGAGACCGTGGAGTGGTCGCGGGTGCGTTACACCGGCTTCTCGTTCCTCGCGGTGGAGGTGGAGACCGGGCGCGACGCACGGATGAAGGTCACCGCGCTCGCCGAGTCGGGCGAGCGCATCGACCACTTCGAGATCAGCCGCGGCTGACAGGCCGGCAGTTCCGGGACCGGTCGCGGCTGAGTGCCGCCGGCTGGAGAACGGCTCCGGTTCAGTGACCGGTGGAGCCGCCGTTGTCCCTGCGGTCCAGCGCGCGCTGCAGGGCGGCGGCGGCATTCTGCCGCTCCGACTCGGTCGGGCGGTGGGTGTGACGGACGCGGCGGCGGACAGTGGTCTCGGCCATGGTGGATCGACTCCTTGAGATCGCGAGGATTTCGAGATCGAAAAATCGTGAACGTGATGTCGAGATCAGGGATTTCGAGGTGCCGGAAGGGGCGGGGAGCAGGCGCCGCAGGGGTTGCCTGCTTCGGGGCGCGCGCTCACGACCGCCAGTCGCTTGATCTAGCGAGACGTTCGGCTTCTACAAAGCTAAGGCAGCCGTGCCGGTCTGTCTCCACAATTACTCGGACTTCCTACTATCTGAGACGGAGGTTTACGCCGCCTCACCCCCCGCTCACTCTCAGCTCCCCGATGAGGGCCCGGACGGCGAGCGATCGTCCCAGCTCAGGGGTGGTGACGTGGCCCACTGAACGCGTCGGCCGCTCCGGCCCGAGAGCGGTGATCGCCACGGTGTCCGGTGCTCCTTCCAGGGACAGTTCGGGCATGATCGCCATGCCCGGACCACGGGCCACCATCGAGAGCACCGCTCCGTCGTCCTCGGCCTCCACCGTGCCTGGACGGCCGTGCGGATCTGGGGATCGCGACGATCGGCGGGAGTTCCCCCGTACCGAAGGAACTGGTCGGGGGAGTGCTGCGGGAAGAGGCGTAGGCCCTGGTGCACCCGGCCGGGCATCCGGCGCCGCGGACGCTCCCGCTGCTCGACTGGGCGGAGAGCTGCACCTCGGACACCCGGCGTGGTGGGCCGCCCAGGACTGGATTTTCCCGGCGAAACCTCACGGCGGTCCCCCGTCCCACTTCCCGGACCACCCGCACCCTCGGCTCGATCCCCGGGCAGCGGTCCCGGAGCCGTTCCAGGGCGGGCGGCAGCAGACGCAGCGCGGCGCCGCGGAAGGCCGCGATCCGCAGCGGGCCCGGCCGGCACTCCTTCTCCCCCGGGTCCGGCCGTCGCCGCTCGCGCCTCGGAGCCCCTGACCTCCAGCAGCCCGCAGCACGCGCCGGGCGTGCGCGACGGTGCTCGCACCCGCGGCGGTGGGCCGGGCGCCCTTCCGGCCGCGGTCGAAGAGGACCGCCCCGATCCTGCCGTCGCTGGTCCGGATCGCGTGGGAGACGGCCGCCTGCGCCGGACGGATCGTCGGCAGCGCGGGCTCGGCCGCCAAGGTCGCCCGGCTGACCGGTGAACTCGGTTTCGACGCGGCCTTCGACTACCACGACGGGCCCGTCGGCGAACTCCTGGCGAAGGCCGCCCCGGACGGCATCGACGCCGCCGTCGACCACGTGGGCGGCGACCATCTGGAGGCCGCGATCTCGGCGCTCCGCGACCACGGCCGGATCACCTGGGTCGACGCCATCGCCCAGTACCACTCCGTCACCCGGCCGCCCGCCGCCCCGCGCAACCTCTTCGACGTGGTGGGGAAGAGCCTGCGCCTCGAAGGCGTACGGGTCCGCAACCACGCGGACGCGCAGGGCGAGTTGGCGGCTCTCCTCGTCCCGCATCCGCGGAGCGGCCGGATCACCCCCGACGTGACGGTCGTCGACGGCTTCGAGCGGACCGTGGACGGCTTCCTGGGAATGCTGCGCGGCGAGAACACCGGCAAGATGCCGATCCGTACCGGCGCGGAGAGCCCGTCCGGCCGCTGAGGACGCGGAACCTCACAGCACGTCCCCGTCCCGCCAGTCGAAGACCAGCACCTCGGCGGCGGGCGCCCCGCCCGACGGAACCGCGGCACCTCCGACCCCCCGGACGTACGTGCTGCCCTCCTCCTCCGCCAGCCGCTCCACCCCCTGCGGCCCCTGCACCGCGATCCGCCCCGGCCACACCGTCCAGCCGCGTCCGGCGTACAGGGCGGCTCCGGCGGCCGACGCGGACAGGGCCCCGAAGGCGTACGCCCCGTCGACGACCTCTTCCAGCGCGGCCATGACCTGCCCGCCGAGCCCCTCCCGCCGCCGGCCGGCGCGGACGGCGACGCCCTCGACGTAACCGACCCGGCGGGAGCGGCCCGCGTGGACCACCCGCCGCTGCACGACGCTGCCGTGCGCGAGCAGCCCGCTCGCATCGCGCACGCGGACGTGGATGCCGCCGAGCGTGTGGTCCCAGTCGTCCTCGCTGAACGCGCCCGCGAACGCCGTGTCCAGGAAGGCGTGGATCTCGTCGAGGGCGGCCGGGGCCAGCCGGCAGGTGTGCGCGGTGTGCAGGGTCGGGTCGGTCATGCTCCCCAGCCTCCCAGGCACCACCCCCACCAGGTACTCAGCCGGCAGGTGAGTACCCGGACCGTGTCGAAAGACTGTGCGGCGGACAAGAGTTGGTCCCATGAACGGCCTCTACGCTCTCAAGCCCTGGTACGCGGACCGGCTCTCCGGTCTCCGCGCCTCGCTGGTCCGCCGTGAGGTGTCGCCCGACACCCTCACCGCCGCCGGCGTCGTCGCCGCGGCCGGCGGCGCAGCCGCGCTCGCCTGGCTGCCCACCGGAATCGCCGCGCTTCCGGTCGCCGTACTGCTCGCGGCCCGGCTCGCCTTCGCCAACCTGGACGGGGCACTGGCTCGGGACACGGGCCGCACGACCCGGCGCGGCGCGGTGCTCAACGAGCTCGGCGACCGTGTCGCGGACCTGGTCGTCCTGGCGGGTTTCCTGGCGCTCGCCCCGCTGTGGCTGGTGGCCGTCGCCGCGCTCGCGGCGACGCTGCCGTCCTGGGTGTCGCTGGCCGGAGCGGCGGCCGGGGCTCCCCGGCGCAACGGCGGGCCGGTCGGCAAGACCGAGCGCTGCCTGCTGGTCGTGGTCGCCGCGGCGAGCGGCTGGACCGTACCGGTGCTGATCGTGATCGCCGTCGGCTCGCTGCTCACGGCGGCGCTCCGGCTGGCCGGGCTGTGGAAGGAACTGGCATGAGCGCCGTACTGATCGCCGAGGAGGCGGCCGCCCGGGCGGTGCCGCTGGTCGCGGGTGTGCTGGGGGCGGGCGGGGTCGCGGTCGCGGTCCTTCCCTCGAAGGTGCGGATGCGGGCCGAACTCCGCAGGCGCTGGCGGACCTGGGCGCTGGTCGCGCCCGTCTTCCTGGGGGCGTACTTCCTGGGCGGCGGCGGTACGTACGCGCTGGCCGCGGGGCTCGGGGTGATCGCGGCGAGCGAGTTCGTCCGGATGGCGGGGCTGAAGCGCGGCGACCATGTGGTGCTGGCGGCCGCCGCGGTCGTCCTCCCGGCGCTGGCCTGGCTGGCTCCGGACCTCCTGGACCTGCGGATGGCGGCGCTCCTGCTGGTCGCGGCGGCGCTGCCGTCCGTCCTGGCCGGGGACGACCGCTCGGGCTTCACCCGCACCGCCAGGACCGCGTTCGGGCTGCTGTGGATCCCCGTCGCGCTCACCGGTCTGGTGACGCTCGGCGAGACGGCCGTGGCGGTCGGCCTCGCGGTGGCGCTGGGCGATGTCGGCGCCTGGTGCGGCGGTACGGCGCTGGGCCGGCGCGGCCCGCTCGCCCGGCCGCTGTCGCCGCTCTCCCCCAACAAGACCTGGGCGGGCGTGCTGGGCGCGGCCGTCGCGACGGCCGGACTCCTGCTCGTGCTCGGCGAGTTCAGTCTCCCCCTGTGGGCGGCGGTGATCGGCGGCTGTGTGCTCGGCGATCTGATCGAGTCCATGGTCAAGCGCGAGTCGGGGGTCAAGGACGCGGGCAGCTGGCTGCCCGGCTTCGGCGGCCTGCTCGACCGGATCGACTCCCTGCTGGTGGCCCTTCTCCTGGCGACGGTGATGACGCGATGAGTACGCTCCTGAACATCCCGGCCCGAGCCGTGCTCCCGCGCCGCTCCCGTCTCGGCGCCGCACTCCGGCGCGGACTGTGGTGGGGCGTGCTCAGCCTCACCGGCGGGGTCGAACGGCGTGGCCGGCTGCCGCGCGGCGGCTGTGTGGTGGTCGCCAACCACTCCTCGCACGCGGACACCGCGGCCCTCCTCGCGGCGCTCGACGCCCGGCACAGCCCGGCGATCGGGGCGGCGGCCGACTACTGGTTCGCCTCCCCCTGGCGGCGGCGGATCTGCCGCAGGCTGGCGTCCGGCTTCCCCGTGCGGCGGGGCGGCGGCGGTATGGAGGACCTGCTCACGATGGCCGGTGAGCTGCGGGCGGGCCGCGCGGTCGTGCTGTTCCCCGAGGGCACCCGGGCCCAGGACGGCGCACTGGGCTCCTTCCACCGGGGCGCGCTGGTCCTGGCCGAGGAGGCGGGGGTCCCGGTGGTTCCGGTAGGGATCGCGGGCACGGACCGGCTGCTGCCCAAGCACGGGCGGCTGCGTTCGGCGCTGGTCCGGGTGACCATCGGTGAGCCGCTGCCGTCGGCCGTGTCCCCGGAGGAGGCTCGCGACGCGGTGGTGGCGCTGCACGCGCGTACGGTCGCCGAACCGTTGAAGGACTCAGCGACGCGACGGCGGATCGCAGCGGTCGTCACTTCGCGCTGGGGTGTGCCGCTGGCGTTCTGCTGGGCGTTCGCGGAGGCGCTGAGCTGGCCGCTGATGCCGGAGCTGCTGCTGGGCGCGGTGTGCGTGGCGGTGCCGCGCGCGGCCCTGAGGATGTCCCTGGGCGCGCTGGCCGGCAGCCTGGCGGGCGGCCTGCTGGCACTGCACCTGGCTTCGGCGGGCGTCCACGTGCCCGCCCCCCTGACGACGGACCGGATGCGCGCCGAGGTCCGGCACGAGCTGGCGGTCGAGGGCGCGTCCGCGGTGCGTCACCAGCCGTGGAACGGCATCCCGTTCAAGGTGTACGGCGCCGAGGCGGGCCGCGCCGACGTGCCCGCGCTCGACTGGCTCGCCGCGTCGGCGGCGGCCCGGGGCTCCCGCACCCTGACGGTGGGCCTCGCCTTCGCGGGCTTCGGCCTCCTGCTGCGCCGCCACCGCCGCCAGTACGGCCGCTACCTGGCGCTGCTGGGCGGCGGGTTCGCGGCGGGGCTGTCGCTGATCGTGCACGGGTGGGGCTGAACCGGAAGCGGGGGAAATGGAAACCGCCTCCCGGCCGGCAGGGGAACCGGTCGGGAGGCGGAGTGCGTGGCGGGGCGCCGGGAGGGCGGCGCCCCGCAGGTATGTCAGCCCTGGTGGGGGTAGGTGTACTCGGTCGGCGGGACCAGCGTCTCCTTGATGGCCCGGGTCAGGGTCCAGCGCTGGAGGTTCTGCGGGGCGCCCGCCTTGTCGTTCGTACCCGAGGCACGGCCGCCGCCGAAGGGCTGCTGGCCGACGACGGCGCCGGTCGACTTGTCGTTGATGTAGAAGTTGCCCGCGGCGTACCGCAGCTTCTCCATCGTGTACGCGGCCGCGGCGCGGTCGTTCGCGATGACGGCACCGGTCAGGGCGTAGTCGGAGACCGACTCCATCTGCTCCAGCATCTCGTCGAACTTGTCGTCCTCGTAGACGTGGACCGCGAGGATCGGGCCGAAGTACTCGGTCGTGAAGACCTCGTTCGAGGGGTCGCTGCACTCGATGACGGTCGGGCGGACGAAGTAGCCCACCGAGTCGTCGTACGTGCCGCCCGCGATGATCGTGCACGCCGGGTCGGCCGCGGCGCGGTCGATGGCGGCCTTGTTCTTCGCGAACGAGCGGTCGTCGATGACGGCGCCCATGAAGTGCGACAGGTCGGTGACGTCGCCCATGGTGATGGAGTCGACCTCGGCCGCGAACTTCTCCTTGAAACCGGAGTTCCAGATGGAGGCCGGGACGTAGGCGCGCGAGGACGCCGAGCACTTCTGGCCCTGGTACTCGAAGGAGCCGCGGGTCAGCGCGGTCTTCAGGACGGCGTGGTCGGCCGACGGGTGGGCTACGACGAAGTCCTTGCCGCCGGTCTCGCCGACGAGCCGCGGGTAGGTGCGGTAGTTGGCGATGTTGTTGCCGACCGTCTTCCACAGGTGCTGGAAGGTGGGGGTCGAGCCGGTGAAGTGGATACCGGCCAGGTCACGGTGGTTCAGGGCCACCTCGGAGACGGCGATGCCGTCGCCGGTCACCAGGTTGATGACGCCCTTGGGCAGACCGGCCTCCTCCAGGAGCTGCATCAGCAGCACGGCGGCGTGGGTCTGCGTCGGGGACGGCTTCCAGACCACCACGTTGCCCATGAGGGCCGGGGCGGTGGGCAGGTTGGCCGCGATGGCCGAGAAGTTGAACGGCGTGATCGCGTAGACGAAGCCCTCCAGCGGGCGGTGGTCCATGCGGTTCCACACGCCGGCGGAGTTCGCCGGGGGCTGCTCGGCCAGGATCTGGCGCGCGTAGTGCACGTTGAAGCGCCAGAAGTCGACGAGCTCACAGGGGCAGTCGATCTCGGCCTGCTGGGCGGTCTTGCCCTGGCCCAGCATCGTGGAGGCGGCCAGCGTCTCGCGCCAGGGGCCGGAGAGCAGCTCGGCGGCGCGCAGGATGATGGCGGCGCGGTCGTCGAAGGCCATCGCGCGCCAGGCCGGGGCGGCGGCGAGCGCGGCGTCGATCGCGTCCTGCGCGTCCTGCTCGGTGGCGCCGGCGAAGG
This sequence comes from Streptomyces sp. NBC_00385, assembly GCF_035917155.1. NCBI lineage: Bacteria > Bacillati > Actinomycetota > Actinomycetes > Kitasatosporales > Streptomycetaceae > Streptomyces > Streptomyces sp. NBC_00385. Next base: position 2,121,473 of record NZ_CP107951.1, read on the forward strand.
TGCCGATGACGGCCTTGTGGTTGTGGGGCTGGACGACGTCGAAGCGCTCGCCGCCACCCATCCGCTTCTCGCCGCCGATGGTCATCGGCAGGTCGATCGGGTTCTGGCTGAGCTCCTTGAGCTTCGCCTCCAGCCGGGCGCGCTCGGGGGAGCCCGGGGCGTAGGAGTGGACCGGCTCGTTGACCGGCGCGGGGACCTGGGTGACAGCGTCCATGGTGTCCGTGCTCCTTCAGTAAGAGAGGGGGTGGGGGGCTCAGCCCTTGGTGAGGATGGAGCGGCCGAAGAACAGCAGGTTGGCCGGCTTCTCCGCGAGGCGGCGCATGAAGTAGCCGTACCAGTCGGTGCCGTACGCGGTGTAGACACGCATGCGGTGGCCCTCGGCCGCGAGCCGGATGTGCTCGTCGCTGCGGATGCCGTACAGCATCTGGAACTCGTACTCGTCGAGCTTGCGCCCGGCCTTGCGGCCCAGTTCCTGGGCGATGGCGATCAGGCGGGGGTCGTGGGACCCGATCATCGGGTAGCCCTCGCCCTCCATCAGCGTCCTGAGGATGCGGACGTACGCCTTGTCGATCTCGGCCTTGTCCTGGTACGCGACCGAGGCGGGCTCCTTGTAGGCGCCCTTGACGATGCGCACGCGGCTGCCTGCGGCGGCCAGCCGGCGGGCGTCGTCCTCGGTACGGAAGAGGTAGGCCTGGATGACGCACCCGGTCTGCGGGAAGTCCTTCCGCAGCTCCTCGTGGATGGCGAACATCGAGTCGAGGGTGGTGTGGTCCTCGGCGTCCAGGGTGACCGTGGTGCCGATCGCGGCGGCGGCCTCGACGACCGGGCGGACGTTGGCGAGGGCCAGCTCATGGCCCCCGTCCAGCGCCTGGCCGAACATGGAGAGCTTGACGGACATCTCCGCCTTCGTGCCCAGGCCGAGCTTCTCCAGGCGGCCGATGAGCTCCAGGTAGGCGTCGCGCGCGGCGGCGGCCTGCTCGGGGGTGGTGATGTCCTCGCCGACCACGTCGAGCGTGACTTCGAGGCCCTTGTCGGCGGCGTCCTCGATGATCGGGACGACCTGCGCGACCGTCTCACCGGCGATGAACCGGTCGACGACCTGCTTCGTGCCCGGCGCTGCCGAGATGAAACGGCGCATCTTGTCGCTGCGTGACGCGGCGAGAATCACGGGACCCAGCACGGGGCACCTCCACGGAAAGTACGAACGAAGGCCGAACCGCCGCAAGTGCCCGATAGGGAACAGAAGCGGTACAGCACGGAGAACCACCGTGAAATCTAAGGATCCCTCCGATCCTGTGCCATCGACAGCTGTCACGCATCCGTGCCCTGGATCTCAGACATATGTCTGAAGGGGTGCGAGAATGGCCGGGTGAAGGGCGATTACCAGGAGCTGGTCGACGAGATCTCCGCGCTGCTCGGCGTCCCCGCGACGCTGGAGAACCGGGATTTCGGACTGGTCGCCTTCGGGGCCCACGACAGCGACGACGACACGGCGATGGACCCGGTCCGTACCCGCTCGATCCTGACCCGCCGCTCGACCCCGGCGGTCCGCGCCTGGTTCGAGAACTTCGGCATCACCCGCGCCACCGGCCCCGTCCGCATCCCGGCCGCCCCGGAGGCCGGTGTCTACCGGGGCCGGATCTGCCTTCCCGTACGCCATCGGGGTGTCGTGCTCGGTTACGTATGGCTGCTGGACGCCGACCCCGGGCCGACCGACCAGCAGCTCGACGCGGCGATGGACGTGGCGGCCCGGATCGGTGCGCTGCTCTCCGACGAGGCGCGGGCGGGCACCGATCTGTCCCGGGAGTTCGGGGCTGTCCTCACGGCGGGGCGCGGCTGGCAGCGCGACATGGCGGTGGCCGCGCTCGCCGAGGCGCTCGGGCCGGACGCGGAGGGGCTGCACACCGTGGTGTGCGTGACCCCGTGGCCGGACGACCCGCCGTCGGTGCGTACGGTGCCGTCGGCCGCGGCCCTGTCCGGCGCGCCTTCCCCGGGCGGTGCGGGAGGCCCGGCCCTGGCCGCGTTGGTCCGGCTGCGGTCGCACGACGTCCTGGACCCGGCCCTCACCGCCGCCGACCGGCTGCGCACCACGGCGGGGGCCGACGCCACCGCGGGGATCGCGGTCCCTCGCCGCGGCCTGGCGGAGCTGGCGGACGCCTGGCACGAGGCATCGGCCGCGGCCCGGGCGGCAGCGGCGGAGAAACGGTTCGGCCCGGTCGCCGAGTGGTCGGCCATCGGCCCGTACCGCCTACTGACCGCGCTCACCACGGACGCCGTGGCGGACCACACGGTCCGCCCACTGCTCGCCCCGCCGCACCGGGACCTCGCGCGTACCGCCGAGGTGTTCCTCGACTGCGCGGGACAGGCCTCCCGGACCGCGGCCGAACTGGGCATCCACCGGCAGACGCTGTACTACCGCCTCTCCCGGGTCCAGCAGCTCACCGGCCTGGATCTGAACGACGGCGAGGACCGGCTGCTGCTGCACATGGCGTTGAAGGCCGCCCGGCTCTGAGCCCGGCTCAGCCACGCCCGGAACGATCCGGACGAGAGCTCTACGGGGAATCCTCCTGGGCCGTGGCGCGCTCCCGGCCCGCCAGCACCGCGATCAGTCCGTCCGTCAGATCCTGCGCCGACGGCGCCGAGTCGCGGTCCATCATCCACTGGACCATGACCCCGGCGAGCAGCGCCTGACAGAACAGTCCGGCCACCCGCGCCTTCTCAGGTTCGGTCTCCGGGTCGATACCCAGCATGTTCTCCGCGAGCCCGTTCCGGCCCTCGCGCTGCGGGCCGGCCAGGGCCTTCTGCAGTTCGGGGTCGGTGTCGATCCTGGAGATGACCTCCATCTGGAGCTGCCAGACCGACCGGGTCTGCTCGTAGCTGCCGATCACCCGCTCCCAGGTTTCGCGGAACTGGTCGAGTGGGGCCCGGGGGCCGTCGTCGCCGTCGCCGGCCCTCTCGGGTTCATCGGTCAGCACATCGCCCCACTCCTCCGTCACCTTGATGAAGGCGAGGTTGAGCAGAGCCTCCTTGGAGCCGTAGTGGTAGCCGATGGACGCCAGGTTCGTACCGGAGGCGGCCACGATGTCGCGTGCCGTCGTCCGGGCGTACCCCTTCTCCAGCAGGCAGCGCTTCGCGCCTTCGAGCAGATCCTCACGATGTCCCATGACAGCAGCGTACCCGGCATGCAGACGAACGTGTAAGACGCACGTCTAGATGCCGGGTACGGAGACTGCGGGAAGGACTCAGTCGGTCAGGTTCACCGAACGGGCCGAGGCCGCGCCGATCTCGGCCGAGATCTCGGTCAGCACCGACGCCGGGACGTCGTCGTCGACGGTGAGGACGACCAGCGCCTCGCCGCCCACGTCGGCCCGGGACACCTGCATGCCCGCGATGTTCAGCCCGGCCTCGCCGAGGATCTTGCCGACCGCGCCGACGACGCCGGGACGGTCCTGGTACCGCAGCACGACCATGTGGTCGGCCAGCGCCAGGTCCACGTCGTGCTCGCCGATCGCGACGATCTTCTGGAGGTGCTTGGGACCGGCCAGCGTGCCGGACACCGCGACCTCCTGACCGTCGGCCAGCGTGCCGCGGACCGTGACCACGTTGCGGTGGTCGGGCGACTCGGAGCTGGTGGTGAGGCGGACCTCGACACCGCGCTCCTGCGCGAACAGCGGGGCGTTGACGTACGACACGGTCTCGTCGACGACGTCCTCGAAGACACCCTTGAGCGCGGAGAGCTCCAGCACCTTCACGTCGTGCTGGGTGATCTCGCCGTACACCTCGACGTCGAGGCGGGCCGCGACCTCGCCCGCGAGCGCGGTGAAGATCCGGCCGAGCTTCTCGGCGAGCGGCAGGCCGGGACGGACGTCCTCGGCGATGACGCCGCCCTGGACGTTGACCGCGTCCGGCACGAGCTCACCGGCGAGGGCGAGGCGCACCGACTTGGCGACCGCGATACCGGCCTTCTCCTGGGCCTCGTCCGTGGACGCGCCGAGGTGCGGGGTGCAGACGACCTGGTCGAACTGGAACAGCGGGGAGTCCGTGCAGGGCTCCTTGGTGTACACGTCGAGACCGGCGCCGGCGACGCGGCCCTCCTTGAGGGCGGAGGCGAGCGCCTCCTCGTCGACGATGCCGCCGCGCGCGGCGTTGACGATGCGCACCGAGGGCTTCACCTTGTGCAGCGCCTCGTCACCGATCAGGCCGAGCGTCTCCGGGGTCTTGGGGAGGTGCACGGTGATGAAGTCGGAGACCTCCAGCAGCTCGTCCAGTGAGAGGAGCTTGACGCCCATCTGCGCGGCACGCGCGGGCTGGACGTAGGGGTCGTACGCGACGATCTTCATGCCGAAGGCCGACATGCGCTGGGCGACCAGGACACCGATGCGGCCGAGGCCGACGACACCGAGGGTCTTCTCGCTCAGCTCGACGCCGGTGTACTTGGAGCGCTTCCACTCGCCGTTCTTGAGCGCGGTGTTGGCCTGGGGGATGTTGCGCGCCGTGGCGACCAGCAGACCGCAGGCGAGCTCGGCGGCGGTGACGATGTTGGAGGTCGGTGCGTTCACGACCATCACGCCGGCCTTGGTGGCCGAGGAGACGTCGACGTTGTCCAGACCGACGCCCGCGCGGGCGACGACCTTCAGCTTCTTCGCGGCGGCGATGGCCTCGGCGTCGACCTTGGTGGCGGAGCGCACCAGGATGGCGTCGACATCGGCGATCGCGGGGAGGAGCTCGGCGCGGTCCGCGCCGTTGCAGTGCCGGATCTCGAAGTCCGGTCCCAGGGCGTCCACCGTGGCGGGCGACAGCTCTTCAGCGATGAGTACGACAGGTTTCGAGCTCACGTGAGTCCTCACAGATCCAGTGCGGACGGCCGTCCCGACGGCCGCAGGCGGTGGAGGGGCTTGCCGCGTGGAAGACGCACGACACTGTGGGCCTGACGCGTGTATGTGTGGAGAAGTGTAGTCATGCGCGAGGACGCATACTGCGCCCCGTTGGAAGGATCACCCACAAGAGGCTGGACGACTTGTACACACGTACGACGCCGCCTCTTCCAGCGGGTGAAACAGGGCGGATGCCTGAGGGGCGGGTCCGGGACCCGCCCCTCAGGTATCGGTACTACTTGTCGTCGTCGTTGACCCAGCTCATGAGCTTGCGGAGCTCACGGCCGGTGGTCTCCAGCAGGTGGTCGCTGTCGGCCTTCTTGTACTCGTTGTACTTGGGCAGACCGTTGTGGTACTCGGCCATCCAGGCGTTGGCGAAGGTGCCGTCCTGGATCTCGGTGAGGACCTTCTTCATCTCGGCCTTGGTGGCGTCCGTGATGATGCGCGGGCCGGTGACGTAGTCGCCCCACTCGGCGGTCTCCGAGATGGACCAGCGCATCTTCTCCAGGCCGCCCTCGTACATGAGGTCCACGATGAGCTTCAGCTCGTGGAGGCACTCGAAGTACGCGATCTCCGGCTGGTAGCCGGCCTCGGTCAGGGTCTCGAAACCGGCCTTGACCAGGGCGGCGGTGCCACCGCAGAGGACGGCCTGCTCACCGAACAGGTCGGTCTCGGTCTCCTCGGTGAAGGTCGTCTTGATGACGCCGGCGCGGGTGCCGCCGATGCCCTTGGCGTACGAGAGGGCGAGCTCCAGGCCCTTGCCCGTGGCGTCCTGCTCGACGGCCACGATGCAGGGAACGCCGCGACCCTCCTCGTACTGGCGGCGGACCAGGTGGCCCGGGCCCTTGGGGGCGACCATGCAGACGTCGACGCCGGCCGGCGGCTTGATGAAGCCGAAGCGGATGTTCAGGCCGTGGCCGAAGAACAGCGCGTCGCCGTCCTTGAGGTTGTCCTTGACGGACTCCTCGTAGACCTGGGCCTGGATCGGGTCCGGAACCAGGATCATGATGACGTCGGCCTCGGCGGCGGCCTCGGACGGGGTCACCACACGCAGACCCTGCTCCTCGGCCTTGGCCTTGGACTTGGAGCCCTCGTGCAGACCGACACGGACGTCGACACCCGAGTCGCGCAGCGACAGCGCGTGGGCGTGGCCCTGGCTACCGTAACCAAGGACCGCGACCTTGCGGCCCTGGATGATGGACAGGTCGGCATCGGCGTCGTAGAACAGCTCGGCCACTGGGTCTTCTCCTTGGTGTGCAGGTGTTGCGTCCCACCGTACGGCGGGGTGCGTCAGTTACGTTTTCGGGTCTCGCCATACGAGCGGCGCGGCGTGACCCGGAATGATTTACGCCGTGCGGTCGAGGGCGCGCAGTGACCGGTCGGTGATCGAGCGCGCGCCGCGCCCTATGGCGATGGTGCCGGACTGGACGAGCTCCTTGATGCCGTACTGCTCCAGCATCTTGAGCATCGCCTCCAGCTTGTCGGCGCCGCCGGTGGCCTCGATCGTGACGGCCTCCGGGGAGACGTCCACGGTCTTGGCGCGGAACAGCTGGACGATCTCGACGATCTGGGAGCGGGTCTCGCTGTCGGCGCGGACCTTCACCAGGACGAGCTCACGCTGGATCGCAGCGGCCGGCTCGAGTTCGACGATCTTCAGGACGTTGACCAGCTTGTTGAGCTGCTTGGTCACCTGCTCCAGGGGCAGGTCCTCGACGTTCACGACGATGGTGATGCGTGAGATGTCGGGGTGTTCGGTGGTACCGACCGCGAGCGAGTCGATGTTGAAGCCGCGGCGGGAGAACAGGGCGGTGATCCGGGCGAGGACACCGGGCTTGTTCTCGACCAGGACGGAGAGCGTGTGCTTGGTGGACATGGAAGTCGGTCTCTCTCTGTCTCTCAGTCGTCTTCGTTGTCGCCGAAGTCGGGGCGGACGCCGCGGGCTGCCATGACCTCGTCGTTCGAGGTGCCGGCGGCGACCATCGGCCACACCATGGCGTCCTCGTGGACGATGAAGTCGATGACCACCGGGCGGTCGTTGATCGAGTTGGCCTCGGCGATGGCCTTGTCCAGGTCGGCCGGGTCCTCACAGCGGATCGCGTAGCAGCCCATGGCCTCGGACAGCTTGACGAAGTCGGGCACCCGGGTGCCCTTGGCCGCGTTGCCGTCGGTGTCGGCGCCGGAGTGCAGCACGGTGTTGGAGTACCGCTGGTTGTAGAACAGGGTCTGCCACTGGCGGACCATCCCGAGGGCGCCGTTGTTGATGATGGCGACCTTGATCGGGATGTTGTTGAGCGCGCAGGTGGTGAGTTCCTGGTTGGTCATCTGGAAGCAGCCGTCGCCGTCGATCGCCCAGACCGTACGGTCGGGCATGCCGGCCTTGGCGCCCATCGCGGCCGGGACCGCGTAGCCCATCGTTCCGGCGCCGCCGGAGTTCAGCCAGGTGGCGGGCTGCTCGTACTGGATGAAGTGCGACGCCCACATCTGGTGCTGGCCGACGCCCGCCGCGAAGACCGTGCCCTCGGGTGCGAGTTCACCGATCCGCTGGATGACCTGCTGCGGAGAGAGGCTGCCGTCCTCCGGCAGGTCGTAGCCGACCGGGTAGGTCTCGCGCCAGCGGTTGAGGTCCTTCCACCATGCGGCGTAGTCGCCGGTGTGGCCCTCGGTGTGCTCGGCCTGGACCGCCTGGACGAGGTCGGCGATGACCTCGCGGGCGTCACCGACGATCGGGACGTCGGCCGCGCGGTTCTTGCCGATCTCCGCCGGGTCGATGTCGGCGTGGACGATCTTGGCGTACGGGGCGAAGCTGTCCAGCTTGCCGGTGACCCGGTCGTCGAACCGGGCGCCGAGGGCGACGATCAGGTCGGCCTTCTGCAGCGCGGTGACGGCGGTGACCGAACCGTGCATACCGGGCATACCCACGTGCAGCGGGTGGCTGTCGGGGAAGGAGCCGAGCGCCATCAGTGTGGTGGTGACGGGCGCTCCGGTGAGCTCGGCCAGCACCTTGAGTTCGGCGGTGGCCCCGGACTTCATGACGCCGCCGCCCACGTACAGCACCGGGCGCTTGGCCTGGGTGATGAGCTTGGCGGCCTCACGGATCTGCTTGGCGTGCGGCTTGGTCACCGGGCGGTAGCCCGGCAGGTCCATGACCGGCGGCCAGCTGAAGGTGGTCTTCGACTGGAGGGCGTCCTTGGCGATGTCGACGAGGACCGGGCCCGGACGGCCGGTGGAGGCGATGTGGAAGGCCTCAGCGATCGTGTGCGCGATGTCCTCGGCGCGGGTGACCAGGAAGTTGTGCTTGGTGATCGGCATCGTGATGCCGCAGATGTCGGCTTCCTGGAAGGCGTCCGTACCGATGGCGCCGGAGGCCACCTGGCCGGTGATGGCGACCATGGGCACGGAGTCCATGGCCGCGTCGGCGATGGGGGTGACCAGGTTGGTGGCGCCCGGTCCGGAGGTGACCATGCAGACGCCGACCTTGCCGGTGGCCTGCGCGTAACCGGTGGCCGCGTGACCCGCGCCCTGCTCGTGGCGGACCAGGATGTGGCGGACCCGGGTGGAGTCCATCAGCGGGTCGTACGCCGGCAGGATGCAACCGCCAGGGAGGCCGAATACGGTGTCGGCCCCGACTTCCTCGAGAGAACGGATGAGGGACTGCGCGCCCGTGACGTGCTCAACGGTGGCGGACGACGATCCGCCGTTACGGGCCCGCGGCTGGGGATGGTGGGCCCCGGTGGCCTGCTCGGTCATCGGCATTCTCTTCTCGAAGCTGAGGGTTTTTGCGAGTGTTTTGCGATGGTTTGCGTGGTGCCGGTGCAACAAAAAACCCCTCGTGCCGTGAGGCAAGCGAGGGGAGCGCGTCGGTGCGGTCTGCAGAGTGTCATCGAGGAACTCTGCTTCAGCCGACGCGCTTTTCAAGTACGAGAATTCGGGTGCGCATGGCATTGACCCTCTCTCCGACGCACTCGGCGTGTCAAGTGGGTGGGACGGGCGTCTCAGCATGTGAGCCGGTCAGGAGGGGGACGGAGCCTCCCGCGAGGACCGGCTGAACGGCCGGGCTGCCGGGCACCGGGAACTCGCCGCGGACCAGGGCGCGGCGCAGCCGGTACTCGTCCAGCGGCCCGGAGAAGGCCATTCCCTGGCCGTGCGTACAGCCCATGGCGCGCAGGGCGAGAACCTGCTCGGGAACGTCGACACCGTCGGCCACGGACTGCATGCCGAGGTCACAGGCGATCCGCAGCAGCCCGCTGGTGATCTTGTGCAGCCGGGCGGACTCGACGACACCCTCCACCAGGCCGCGGTCCAGTTTCAGTACGTCGATGGGGAGCCGGCGCAGCGCGTTGATCGCGGCGTAGCCGCTGCCGAAGCCGTCCAGCGCGATGCGTACGCCGAGACGCCGGAGGGCGACCAGGCGCTGTTCCAGTTCGTCGAAGGAGACCCGGGGGTCGCTGTCGGCGACCTCGATCATCAGGGCCCCGGACGGCAGCCCGTACCGCGTCAGCAGCGCCTCGACGGAGCCGAACGGCATGCCCTTGTCGAGCAGACGTCGGGCGGAGAGCCGGACGGCGACGGAGACCTGGTGGCCGGCCCTGGACCGGTCGGCGGCCTGCTCGACGGCCTCCTCGAGGAGCCAGCGGCCCAGTTCCGCGGTGCGGTCGCTGTCCTCGGCGACGCGGAGGAACTCGGCGGGCGTGAAGAGGATGCCCTGGGCGGAGCGCCAGCGGGCCTGGGCGGCGACGGCGGCGACGGTGCCGCTGGCCAGATGGACCACGGGCTGGTGCAGCAGCGCGAACTCGCCGTCCCGCAGGGCGGTGCGCAGCCGTGCCGCCAGCTCGGAACGGCGCACCACCTCGGCCTGCATCTGCGGGGCGTACAGCTCCACGCGGTCCTTGCCGCCCGCCTTGGCCCGGTACATGGCCAGGTCGGCGTTGCGCATGAGGTCGTTGGGGGTGATGCCGGGCTCGGCGAAGGCGACGCCGATGGACGCGGTGACGCGGACCTCGCCGGCACCGATGCGGTAGGGCTGGGAGAGCGTGAGGCGCAGCCGGTCGGCGATCTCGTGGACCTGGTACTCACGGGCCGTCTGGTCGCGTCCACCGTCGCCGACGATGAGGGCGGCGAACTCGTCCCCGCCGAGGCGCGCGGCGGTGTCCCCCGACCGGACGGATTCCTGGAGGCGGCGGGCGGCCTGGATCAGGAGCTCGTCGCCCGCCTGGTGGCCGAGCCGGTCGTTGGCCGCCTTGAAGCCGTCCAGGTCGATGAAGAGCACGGCGGTTCCCGCGTCGCCCGCGCGCCGGCCACCGAGGGCCCGACGGACCCGGTCGGTGAACAGCGCGCGGTTGGGCAGGTCGGTGAGCGGGTCGTGCTCCGCGTTGTGCTGTAACTGGGCCTGCAGGCGGACCCGTTCGGTCACGTCGCGGCTGTTGAGGATCAGGCCGCCCTGGTGGCGGTTGACGGTGGACTCGACGTTCAGCCATTCGCCCGTGCCGGAGCGGAAGCGGCACTCGATGCGGGTGGTGGGTTCCTCGCCGGGCGGGGCGGCGAGGAACTTCCGCACTTCGTGGACCACCCGGCCGAGGTCCTCGGGATGGATGATCGAGGAGAGCTCTGCGCCGACGAGGTCGTCCGCCTCGCGCCCGTAGACACCGGCGGCGGCGGGGCTGACGTAGCGGAGTATGCCGGTCGGTGCGGCGATCATGATGACGTCGCTGGAGCCCTGCACCAGGGAGCGGAAGTGGTTCTCCTTCTGGGCCAGTTCCTGGGTGAGGGCGATGTTGTCGACGAGCATGATGCCCTGCCGCACGACCAGTGCGAGCACCACCGCGCACCCGGTGAAGACCACGACACGGTCCACCCGGCGGCCCTCGATGACGTTGTAGAGAATGCCCAGCGTGCAGACGGCGGCTGCCAGATAAGGCGTGAGCGCGGCCAATGAACCGGAGATGGGGCGGCTGGTGGTACGGGACACGGGCCGGTCGGCGGCGTCCTCGTCGTCGCGGGCGACTCCCCACGGGGCGTACGCGAGGAGCAGCGAACCGGCGAACCAGCCGGCGTCGAGCAACTGGCCGGACTGGTAGGTCTGGCGCAGCAGCGGCGAGGTGAACAGCGCGTCGCACAGAACCGTGAGGGCCAGGGCGGCGATGGCGGTGTTCACCGCGGCACGGTTGACGCTGGAGCGCCGGAAGTGCAGGGCGAGCACCATGGAGACCAGCACGATGTCGAGCAGCGGGTAGGCGAGCGAGAGAGCCGCGCGGGCCACGCTGGCGCCCTCCACGTCCGCCAGGTGCGCGGTGTGGGCGAGCGCGAGGCTCCAGGAGAGCGTGAGCAGCGATCCGCCGATCAGCCAGGAGTCGAGAACCAGACAGACCCAGCCGGCCCGGGTGACGGGGCGTTTGGCGAGGACCAGCAACCCCACGATGGCGGGCGGCGCGAAGCACAGGAAGAAGAGGTCGGCCAGCGAGGGGCTGGGCACCTCGACCTCGCGCACGCACTCGTACCAGCCCCAGACCGCGTTGCCCGCCGCGGCCATCAGGGAGGAGAGCGAGAACAGCAGCCAGGCAGGCCGGAACCTGTTGTCCGCCGAGCGCGCGAACAGGAAACAGGAGACGGCGGCGATCAGGGCGGCCGCGCTCAGGCCGAAGTCCCCCATGAACAGGGCCAGTCGCGCCGATCCCCAGCCGACGGCCGCACCGACCCCGTATCCGGCGCAGACGAGTCCGATGAGGAGCCGCGGGATGATCGCGGGCGCCCGCCCGACGGCGGGCCGGCGGGCCAGGAACGCCGCGCGGGCGCTCGCCGGCGCGCTCACCGGGGTGCCCCCGATGTCGCCGGACGACCGCGGCGCCGGCGCGCCGGACGCACCGCCGGCAGCCGTCGGCCGCCCTGCCGTGTCGGATCGTTCGCCCATCGGCCGCACATCGCCCTCGCCCCCCTCGCGTGTGGCTTCCTGCCCTGCGCCGCCCCTGCCACGGCGCAGCCCCCCTTTCGGGACGATACACCAGACTCGTCACGCAGGGACATAGTTCCTCTACTCTCCGTAACGACCTGCGGAGTTGTCGGCACACAGGGGTACGGAACGAGCCCGTAGCGTGTTCAGCCGGTCGTACGCACGACGTTGTGCACCGGCTCCCCCGCGGCGAAACGGCTGAGCTGCCCGGCCAGCAGTCGCTTGGCGCGCGGCAGGAACGCCGAGGTGCTGCCGCCCACATGCGGGGTGATGAGGACGTTCGGAGCATGCCAGAGGGGATGGCCGGAAGGGAGCGGTTCCGGGTCCGTGACATCGAGGGCGGCGCGCAGCCGGCCGGACTCGAGTTCGGACAACAGGGCCTTGGTGTCGACGACACCGCCGCGGGCCACGTTCACGAGCAGCGCCCCGTCCGGCATCGCGGCGAGGAAGTCCGCGCCGACCAGCCCCTGTGTGGAGGGGTTCAGCGGGGTGGACAGGATGACGACATCGGCCTCGGGCAACAGCGCGGGCAGGTCGTCGAGTGTGTGTACGGGGCCGCGTGCGGTTGTCCGTGCGGAGCGCGCGACGCGCGCCACCCGCGCGCATTCGAAGGGCGCGAGCCGGTCCTCGATGGCGGAGCCGATCGATCCGTAGCCGACGATCAGCACGGACTTGTCGGCGAGGGCGGGGTAGAAGCCGGACCGCCACTCCTCCTTGTCCTGGCCGCGCACGAATCCGGGGAACCCGCGCAGCGAGGCGAGGATCAGCGCGAGGGTCAGCTCGGCGGTGGACGCCTCGTGGACCCCCTTGGCGTTGCACAGCCGTACGCCCGCGGGCAACAGCCCGAGGCCCGGCTCGACATGGTCGATGCCCGCGGAGAGCGTCTGCACGACCTGGACGCCGCTCATGCCGTCGAGCGGGCGGACCGCGACCGTCGGTCCCTTCATGTAGGGGACGACGTAGAAGGCGCAGTGTGCGGGGTCGGCGGGGAAGTCCTGTCCGCCGTCCCAGAAGCGGTAGTTGAGGCCCTCGGGGAGTCCCTCGATCTCGTCGGCCCGGAAGGGCAGCCATACGTCGGGGACAGGGGCGGATTGCGTGGTGGAAGTCATGGTCAGGAGGCTATGCGAAGCCCGGCGGGGCGCAGAGGTTAGTTTGGGGGTGCGGTGCGAGGGAGGGTTCGGGGAGTTGGAGCGCAGAAGTCTCGGTGCGGCGGCGCTCGCCGTGGGCGCCGTCGGTCTCGGCTGTATGCCGATGAGCTGGGCGTACAGCGCCTCGCGGCAGCGTGGTGACGAGGCGCTGCGCGCGGTGCACGCGGCGCTCGACGCGGGTGTCGACCTGCTCGACACCGCCGACATGTACGGGCCGTTCACCAATGAGCTGCTGGTGGGCCGGGCGTTGAAGGGGCGCCGTGAGCGGGCCTTCCTCTCCACCAAGTGCGGTCTGCTGGTGGGTGATCAGCACATCGTGGCCAACGGCCGTCCCGGCTACGTGCGGCGGGCCTGTGACGCCTCGCTGCGGCGGCTGCAGACGGATGTGATCGATCTGTACCAGCTCCACCGGGCCGACCCCGAGGTGCCCGTCGAGGAGACCTGGGGCGCGATGGCGGAGCTCGTGAACGCGGGCAAGGTCCGGGCGCTCGGGCTGTCCGCGGTCGGTGCCAGGGCCGCTCGACGGCGGGGAGCGCGGACGCACGACGAGACGATCCGGCAGCTGGAGCGGGTCCAGCAGGTCTTTCCCGTGAGCGCGGTGCAGGCGGAGCTCTCCGTGTGGTCCCCGCAGGCGCTGGAGGCGTTGGTGCCGTGGTGTGCGGCGCGCGGGGTCGGGGTGCTGGCCGCGATGCCGCTGGGCAGCGGCTATCTGACGGGCACGCTCACTCCGGGGCAGGGTTTCGAGCCGGAGGACCTGCGCGCCAGGCATCCGCGGTTCACCGCCGAGATGATGGCCGCGAACCAGCCGGTGGTCGTGGGGCTGCGGCGGATCGCGGAGCGGCACGGGGCGACACCGGCGCAGGTGGCGCTGGCCTGGGTGCTGCGGCAGGGTCCGCAGATCGTGCCCGTGCCGGGGACCAAGCAGGAGCGGTGGGCCGTCGAGAACGCGGGGGCGGCCGGACTGACGCTGACGGACCGGGACCTCGACGAGATCGACCGACTTCCGGCCGCACGGGAGTCGTGGGACTGAGCACCCGCACACCGCATCTGCGTGTGAAGTTTGATCGCCGAGCGAGAAAGTACCCGGGGTTCGGGAACCCTGGGCGCGGCCGCGGTGTAAGAACAGGTGACAGGCGGTCGTCGAAGGGGTCGGTGCTGTGCGCGGTGCGAGGTTCGGATCTGTGCGGGAACCGGTGGGGCGTCGCGCGACGCCCCGCGGGAATGGCCGGGGTGCGCGGCGGGGCGCGGTGGCCGTGCTGGCGGCCGGCGCCCTGATGCTCACCGCGGGGTGCTCCTCGCAGGAGGGTGCCGAGAGCACGGCGGGCCGGGGCGCGAGTTCACCGGCCGGCTCCCCCGCGGCCCCGTCCAGCCGGGCGCCCTCGCCGTCCACGTCGCCGTCGGCCTCGCGTCCCGCGGCCGGCCTGCCGCCCGAGAAGGGCTCGGTCAAGGTGGTGTCGACCCTCACGGAGGGTCTGGAATCGCCGTGGGGTCTCGCGAAGCTGCCGGACGGCGATCTGCTGGTGGGCTCGCGCGACAAGGGGACGATCACCCGGGTCGACGCGAAGACCGGCAAGAAGACGCTGCTGGGCACCGTGCCGGGGGTGGCACCGGCCGGCGAGGGCGGGCTGCTGGGCCTCGCCGTCTCCCCCGACTACGGCACGGACCACCTGGTGTACGCGTACTTCACCACGGCGTCGGACAACCGCATCGCCCGCATGCTCTACGACGAGGACGGTACGACGCCCGGTCAGCTGCTGGGCGCCCCCGACACGATTCTGCGGGGCATCCCGAAGGGCGCCATCCACAACGGCGGCCGGATCGCCTTCGGCCCGGACCGCATGCTGTACGCGGGCACGGGCGAGACGGGCGACGACGGCCGGGCGCAGGAGAAGGAGTCGCTGGCCGGCAAGATCCTGCGGATGACTCCGGACGGTGAGCCGCTGCACGGCAATCCGCAGGCCGACTCCGTGGTGTATTCGTACGGTCACCGCAATGTGCAGGGGCTGGCCTGGGACGGGCACAAGCAGCTGTGGGCGGCCGAGTTCGGCCAGGACACCTGGGACGAGCTGAACCGGATCGTGCCGGGCGGGAACTACGGCTGGCCGGAGGCCGAGGGCAAGGCGGGCGAGGCCGGTTTCCTTGATCCCGTGGCACAGTGGAAGACGTCGGAGGCGTCCCCGAGCGGCATCGCCTTCGTCAAGGGCTCGATCTGGATGGCCGGTCTGCGGGGTGAGCGGCTCTGGCGGATCCCGCTGTCCGGTACGGCGGACAAGGAACCTCTGGCGGCACCCCAGTCGTTCCTGGAGGGAAAGTACGGCCGTCTGCGCACCGTGCTCGCGGCGGGCGGCAACAAGCTCTGGCTCGTGACGAGCGAGACGGACTCACGTGGCACCCCGAAGCCGGGGGACGACAAGATCCTGGTGGTCGAGGTGCGGTAGGACTTTTCGACCGAGAGGTTCTGGCGGCCACAGTTGGCGGAAGGGTGCGCGGCCCGTGTTCAACTTCTTCGAGGAACTCTTCGCACCCGGTCGCAAGCACACCGCCGAGGAGCAGAAGCGGCTGGAGCTGACCCGGGTGGATCTCGGCGTCGGCGACCCCGCGCGCGGCCCCATCGACCTGACCTCGGGCAAGGTCGTGGTCCGCCGCCGTGACGAGGACGGCGACGGGGACCCCGGGGAGCCGGACGGGGACGGCGACGAGCCGGACGAGGCCGGCGGATCCGGCAGCGACGGGGCCGGTGCGGGCGGTGACGGTGACGGGGGCGACGGGGCCTGATCCGGCACGGCTCGTCCGGGCCGGCCGGACCGCCGCTCTAGTGCGGCATCCGGTACAGCCTCAGGCGGTGGGCGAGTGCGGCCGCCTCGCCGCGGCCCGTGACGCCGAGCTTGGCGAGGATGTTGGAGACGTGCACGCTCGCGGTCTTGGGTGAGATGTAGAGCTCCTCGGCGATTCTGCGGTTGGTGTGGCCGGCGGCCACGAGCCGGTGCACCTCCTGCTCGCGCGGGGTCAGCCCGAAGGACTGCACGGCGGCCGCCGCAGCGGCCCTGAGCTGTTCCTCCGAGCGGTCCTGGCCGCCTTGCTCGTCACCGTGGTCGGGGACGGTGACGGCCAACGGAATCTCCTCGCCCGAACCGGGAGAGGCGGCCGGGCCGGGACCGGTGAGGGTGATGCGGGCGCGGCCCGCCAGCAGTTCGATGGACTCGGTCAGCGGGCGTGCCCCGAGCCGTCGGGCGGTGCTGTGGGCGTCGCGCAGCACGGCGGTGGCCGCGGTCCGGTCGCCGGAGGCGATGAGGAGTGCCTCCGCCCAGCGATGGCGGATCTGCGCCAGTTCGTACGGACGGTGCAGGGGGGCGAAGGCCTCGGCGGCGCGGGACCAGTGGTCCGGGGTGTCGAGGCCTTCGGCCCGGGCCAGTTCGGCGTCGATCAGCGCACCGTGGGCGGCCCATACGGGGACGAGTGCCGGCAGTCGCTTCAGGTGGCTGCGGACGAGCGCGAGGATGCCCGGCCGGTCCGGTTCCGTGGCGGGCAGGCCCCGGGCATCGGCCTCCGCCGCCGCGACGACGTGCAGCAGCGGGAAGGCGTACCGCTGGGTGCCGGGCGGGAAACCCTGCTCCGCCTGGGCCTCGAAGGCAGCCCGCGCCTCGGGCAGCCTCCCCTGTTGCACGGCGATGGTGACGGTGTGGCGGACGCCGTTGATGAGGTGCTGCGGCTGCGGATCACTGGAGCCGAAGCACCTATTGGCCAGCGCCAGTTGCTGTTCGGCTTCGGCAAGGTCCCCGCGCGCCAGGGCCACTTCGGTGCGCCGTGCGGCGACGAGGCCCAGGGACTTCCGGGACAGTGCCGTGCGGGAGGCGGCCTCGGTGGTGGCCAGGGCCTCGTCCCAGCGGCCGAGGGAGAACAGCGACATCGCCTGGTTGGTGCGGGCCCAGGCCTCCATGTCCGCGACACCGTGGCTGTGGCAGACCTCGATGCCGTGGTCGGCCGCGGTCACCGCCTCCAGCGACCGGCCCATGGCTTCGAGGGTGGAGGGGAGGTTGATCGCCGCCCGGCCCATGACGCCGACGAGGCACAGCTCTTCGGCCCGGTCACGGACGGCGTACAGCTCGGCGATGCCCTCGTCGACGGCCCCCGCGTCGGCGTTCAGCCAGGCGCGGGTCAGGCGTGCGTGCAGCTCGATGGACTCGTCGCCGACCAGCCGGGCGTACTCCACGGCCCGGTCGGCTGCCGCGAGGGTCTCGGCGCCGGGCCGGTGCAGGGCGCCCCAGCCGGCCACGGTCGTCAGGACGTCCGCGTGCACGGCCGACGGGGGCAGGCCGCGGACGAGCTCCTCCGCCGTGGCCAGTTCGTCCCAGCCGTCGCCCCGGGTGAGGTCCTGGACCAGGCGGGAGCGCTGGACCCAGAACCAGGCGGCGCGCAGGGCGTCGTCCTCGCTCTCCAGGATCCGCAGGGCCTTCTTGCAGAGGGCGAGCGAGCGTTCGCGCTCCCCGCCGAAGCGGGCGGCGACGGTGGCTTCGGCCAAAAGGTCGAGATGGCTCAGCGGGGCGGAACCGTCGCTACTGCCGCAGGCCGGGTAGACCTCGGCGTAGTCGATGGGCCGCAGCGTGTCGCGTATCGCGTCGGGGACGTCGTCCCACAGCTCCATCGCCCGTTCCAGCAGCCGCAGTTGCTCGGCGTAGGCGTTACGGCGGCGGGCCTCGACCGAGGCCTTCAGTACGGCGGGCAGGGCCTTGGCCGGATCGTGCGCCCCGTACCAGTAGCTGGCCAGGCGCGTGGCTCGCTCGCCGTCGCGGACCAGGGCGGGGTCGGCCTCCAGCGCCTGGGCGTAGCGGCGGTTGAGCCGGGAGCGTTCGCCGGGGAGGAGGTCGTCGCTGACGGCTTCGCGGACCAGGGAGTGCCGGAAGCGGTAGCCGTTGCCCTCCGGGGTGGTGAGCAGCAGATTGGCGCCGACGGCTCCGCGGAGGGCCTCGATGAGCTCGTCCTCGGCGAGGCCGGCGACGGCGGCCAGCAGTTCGTACTCGACCGCCGAGCCGCCTTCGGCGACGATGCGGGCGATCCTCTGCGCGTCGTCGGACAGGGCCTCGACACGGACGAGGAGGAGGTCGCGCAGGGAGCCGGGCAGCCCGGCGGCCCCGTCACCGCACTCCATGCTGCAGGCGAGTTCCTCGACGAAGAACGCGTTTCCGTCGGAACGCTCGAATATCTCGTCCACCAGGGCGGGTTCGGGGGAGCCCGCGAGGATACCGGTGAGCTGGCGGCGGACCTCGGCCCGGCTGAACCGGGCGAGTTCGATGCGGCGCACGGTGCGCAGCCGGTCCAGTTCGGCCAGCAGGGGGCGCAGTGGGTGGCGGCGGTGGATGTCGTCGGCGCGGTACGTGCCGATCACGACGAGGCGGCCGCTGCGCAGCGTACGGAAGAGATAGGCGAGCAGATGCCTGGTGGAGGAGTCGGCCCAGTGCAGGTCCTCCAGGACGAGCACGACGGTGCGGTCCGCGGAGATGCGCTCCAGCAGCCTGGCGGTGAGCTCGAAGAGGCGGGCGGTGCCGTGTTCGTCGGCCGCCTCCCGGCCGGCTTCGCCGAGTTCCGGAAGGAGCCGGGCCAGTTCGCCCTCCTGGCCCGCGCAGGCCTCGGCCATCTCCTCGGGCAGGATGCGGTTCAGGGCGCGCAGGGCGGTGGAGAACGGGGCGTACGGCAGACCGTCGGCTCCGATCTCGACGCAGCCGCCGACCGCGACGACGGCCCCGCGGCGGACCGCCACCGCGAGGAACTCCTCGACCAGACGGGTCTTGCCGACGCCCGCCTCGCCGCCGATGAGGAGCGCCTGCGGCTCGCCGCCGCCACCGCCGGACGGGGCGGTGCCGGCGGCGGTGGCACGGGCGAGTGCGTCGGTGAGCGCGGTGAGTTCACCTGTGCGGCCGACGAACACGGGACTGACTGACCTGGTCTCCACGTCGCCGAGCATCGCACACGGGTCCGACAGCGCGGAGCCGGGAAGCCGGACCGTCACGGTCGCCGGCCCTTACGCGGCGTGCGCGAACCGCTCCCGGTCCGTGCCCGCACTCACCGTCCTCTCGCGTTCCCGGCGCACGGAACCGCGGGCCGCCGCCTTACGGGCGCGGCGGGCCTCCCGGACGAGCCGCTCGTCGGCGGCGCGGCGGACGAGTTCGGCTGCCCTGATCTTGTGGAGTTCCAGCTCGTACATGTGATTCCCCCTGGGTACGGGCCCGTTGGGCCTCGGTGGCGGCAGTGCTTCTGCCGTGCCACCACTGTCGTCCCCCAGGGGGTGGTGCCGCATCGGGCGAGTTCCGCATCTGTGGCGGCCGGGGGCCTTAGGGAGGGGCTTACGCCACCGCACGGGCCCGCCCGGGGTGCTCACCCATGCCTTAGACCGCGCCGCGCGGCGGCGTACCGGGACAGCCCTTAGCCCGCGGTGGCCGGCGCCGTCGGCAGGGCGACGATGAGGTCGAAGTACATGCACACGGCGATCAGGACGCCCAGCACACCGAGGGCGATTCCTCCCTTGGCGACCGCGCGGATCCAGCCCGGCTGCGGGTGTGCGGACGGGGCACCGAACGCCGGGCGGACCAGGACGTAGACGCCGACGAGCAGTGCGAGCAGGCCGAAGAGGCCGTTGACCAGTGCGGTGGCGTGCCACGCGTCACCGTAGATCTCGGAGATCTGCTGGGAGGCCGTGGCGCCGGACGAGGTCTTGAACTGCCCGATCAGCGTCTCGCGCTCGGCGGCGACCCGGCCGCTCCAGGCGCCGCTGAGGGAGACGATGCCGAGCCCGACGGAGACGACGGCCGCCGCGGCGGTGCCGAGGCCTGAGGACTCCTTGTGCGACTCGTCGTCGTCCTGGTCGAGGTCGAGGTCGTCGTCGAGCTCGTCGTGACGTTCCTGGTCGATGTCCTGCTCCGCGTCGGCACCGGACTCCGGGCCCGCCTTGTCGAGCCGCGTCGTCGTTCCCTCGGTCGCGGCGGCGTCGGTGGCGGCCTTCTCCGTGGTGTTCCCGGCGGTCTTCGCGCCGCCCTTTCCGGCGGTCGTCCTGTCGGCGGTGTTCGCCTCGCCGTCGCCCTCGGCGACGGGGTCGGTGGGAGTCGTGGGGGTCGTGGGGGTCGTGGAGTTCATCTGCCGCACGCTAGGCGGAGCAGATGAGAACCCTCTTAACGGCCCGTTCTCGTCGGGCCGCGGCTCAGACGCCGTACCGGTCAGTGCACGCGCTGTGCGGCCACTGTGACCTCGTCGCTCCCGGACTCGCTCGCGTACGCCGCCGGGATCTTCGCTCGCGGGGTTCCGCAGTCGGGCGGTTCGATGCTGATGCGCGGGAGCCGCCGGTCCAGCCAGCCGGGCAGCCACCAGTTCGCTCCACCCAGCAGGTGCATGAGGGCGGGGACCAGCAGCGTCCGCAGGACGAAGGCGTCCAGCGCCACGGCCGCGGCGAGCGCGATGCCGAACATCGCGATGACCCGGTCGCCGCTGAGCACGAAGGCGAGAAAGACCGAGATCATGATCACGGCGGCCGAGTTGATCACCCGGCTGGTCTCGGCCAGGCCGACCCTGACCGCCCGCCGGTTGTCACCGGTCTCCAGCCATTCCTCGTACATCCGGCCGACCAGGAAGACCTGGTAGTCCATGGAGAGGCCGAAGAGCACGGACACCATGATCACCGGCAGGAACGGCTCGATCGGCCCCGCGCTGCCCAGCCCCAGCAGCTCGCTCCCCCAGCCCCACTGGAAGATCGCGACGACGACACCGAACGAGGAGGCCACCGCCGCCACGTTCATCGCCGCGGCCTTCAGCGGGATGCCGACCGACCTGAAGGCGATCAGCAGGAGCAGACAGCCGAGTCCCACGACGACGCCGATGAAGAGCGGGAGCTTGCCGATGATGATCTGCGCGAAGTCGTCGTAGCTGGCCGTCACGCCGCCCACATGGGTCTGGAGCGAGGTGTTCTCGGACGCCTTCGGCAGGACGGCCGTCCGCAGCCGCTCGACGAGCTCGCTGGTCCGCCGGGACTGCGGTTCCGAGTCCGGGACGACGGTGACGTACGCGGTGTCGCCGCTGGAGTTGTACGTCACCGGATAGGCCCAGGCCACCCCCTCCGTGGTACGCAGCGTCGCGGGAAGGGTGTCCATCGCGAGCCGGTCGTCGGCACCGTCCAGATGCGCGGCGACGGTCAGCGGGCCGTTGACCCCGGGGCCGAAGCCGTCGGCGAGCAGGTCGTACGCCTGCCGGGTGGTCGAGGACCGCGCGTTGTTGCCCTGGTCGGAGCTGCCCAGGTGGAGCGAGAAGGTCGGGAGCGCGAGGACCAGCATCACGACGGCGGCGAGGGCGCCGAGCAGTCTGGGGTGCCGCTCCACGAAGGCGGACCAGCGGGCGGCGAAGCCGGTGGCCGGCTCCGGCTGCGGGCCGTGCTCGGCCAGCCGCCGGCGCTCGCGCCGGTTCAGCGCCCGCATGCCGATGAGGGACAGCAGAGCGGGCAGCAGGGTCACGGAGGCGACCACGGTCAGGACGACGGTGAGCGAGGCGGCGATGGCGACGCCGTTGAGGAAGCTCAGCCGCAGGATCAGCATTCCGAGGAGCGCGATGCAGACGGTGGCTCCGGCGAAGACGACGGCCCGCCCGGTCGTCGCGACCGCGTTCTGCGCCGCCTCGGGCACGGACATGCCGCGCCGCAGCCCTCGGCGGTGCCGGGTGACGATGAAGAGCGCGTAGTCGATCCCGACGCCGAGGCCGATGAGCATGCCCAGCATGGGGGCGAAGTCGGCGACGGTCATCACGTGTCCGAGGAGCGCGATGCCCGCGTACGCCGTGCCGACCGAGACGAGGGCGGTGGCGATGGGCAGCATGCTCGCGGCGAGCGAGCCGAAGGCGAGGAAGAGCACGACAGCGGCGACGACGACCCCGACGGCCTCGCTGAGGTGGGCTCCCGGTGCCTCGGTGAGGGCTATGGCCGAGCCGCCCAGCTCGACCTGGAGGCGTTCGCCCGCGGCGGCCTTCGCGGTGTCGACGACGGCCCTGGCCTGCCCGGCCGGTACGTCGTCCGCCTGCCGGTCGAAGGTGACGGTGGCGTAGGCGGTGTGTCCGTCGGCACTGATCTGCCCGGATCCGGTGTCCGTGTACGGCCCGGTGACGGCGCCGACGCCGGGCAGCCGTTCGACGGCGTGCAGGGTGGCGGTCATCTTCTGGGTGACGTCGGCGGCCCGCACGGTGGAGCCGTCGGTGTGCCAGACGATGGTGTCGGTGTCACCGCCGAGATCCGTGAAGCCGTCCTTGAGCAGCTCGGCCGCGCGTCCTGACTCGGTGCCCGGGGCCTCGTAGTCGTTGGAGTAGGCGGAACCCGCGAACCCCGCTGCGGCCGCCGTGCCGCCGAGGGCGAGCAGCCAGATGAGTACGGCGAGGAGGCGGTGCGTGACGCACCAGCGGGCGATGGCAGCCAAGGGACGTACTCCCTGCGGGTTCGTGGTCTCCCCGGAGGTTCGGCAGAACCGCCCGCGTGAGAACGCATGACCTTGAGAACCGTCACTCTGGCAGCCAACTGTGATCGTTTGTCCGTTTCGTGGCCTTACTCACAGGGTTCAGGTCCACATATGAGCGACATGAGCACCGCCGTACGGCGGAGGCGCACGGGCGGTACCGCCGACGGGAGGGCAGCGCCGGACAGGCCGCCGGCCCCTGCCTCCGTTGGCCGGGAAAGCACGGCCCCGGCTGGCCATGACGCGTCAATTACCGGCCCTGAGGGGATAGTTCGAACAGCGCGACGCACCACATCGGTCCGGCTGCGACTCCGGGCCGATACCGTCCGCTCCATTCCATCGGCCGGGGCGGCGAGGCTGTCCTCCACCGCGCGGAAATCGAGCTCGCCCGGGCCCCCGAGACCGCCTTCGTGAAGGTCATGGACCCGAAGACCGGGCGTGGACGACGTTCGTTCCGACCGCGGGTATCGATGACGACTCGAACCACGAGGCGGGACGGCTGACCGTCAAGGTCGACAGCAAGACGCTGTGGGTCGGCACGCTGGAACCGGGCAAGCCCCAGAAGCTGTCGTTGAAGGTGGAGAACGGGCTGCGGCTGCGGATCCGCACCGACGAGAACGGCGCGACCACGTCCCTGGGCGCCCCGCTGCTCAAGCGCTGAGCCGAAAGGGCGGTGCACCCGGCCGGAACCGGAGCACCGCCCCTTCACTCACGTACGGAAAGGGCTCAGCCCTCGACGCCGAGCTTCTCCAGGATCAGCTCGCGTACGCGCGCCGCGTCCGCCTGGCCACGGGTGGCCTTCATGACGGCGCCGACGAGCGCACCGGCGGCCGCGACCTTGCCGCCGCGGATCTTGTCCGCGATGGCGGCGTTGCCCGCGATGGCCTCGTCCACGGCCGTGGACAGCGCGCCCTCGTCGGAGACGACCTTCAGGCCGCGCTTCTCGACGACGGTGTCCGGGTCGCCCTCGCCCGCGAGGACACCCTCCAGGACCTGCCGGGCCAGCTTGTCGTTGAGATCGCCGGAGGCGACGAGCTCGGCGACCCGGGCGACCTGAGCCGGGGTGACACCCAGCTCGTCGAGGGCGCGGCCGGTCTCGTTGGCGTTACGGGCGAGCTCGCCCATCCACCACTTGCGGGCCTGGTCGGCGGGGGCGCCCACCTCGGTCGTGGCGACGATCAGGTCGACCGCGCCGGCGTTGAGGATGGACTGCATGTCGTGCTCGGAGACACCCCACTCCTCCTTGAGCCGGGCGCGGCGCAGCCGCGGCAGCTCGGGAAGGCCCTTGCGGAGCTCCTCGACCCACTCCCGGGCCGGGGCGACCGGCACCAGGTCGGGCTCGGGGAAGTAGCGGTAGTCCTCGGCGTTGTCCTTGATGCGGCCGGCCGTGGTGGAGCCGTCCTCCTCGTGGAAGTGCCGGGTCTCCTGCACGATCGTGCCGCCCGAGTTCAGCACCGCGGCGTGGCGCTGGATCTCGAAGCGGGCGGCGCGCTCGACGGAACGCAGCGAGTTCACGTTCTTCGTCTCGGAGCGGGTACCGAACGCCTCGCGGCCGTGCGGGCGCAGCGACAGGTTCACGTCGCAGCGCATCTGGCCCATCTCCATGCGGGCCTCCGAGACGCCGAGCGCCTTGATGAGCTCGCGGAGCTCGGCGACGTACGCCTTGGCGACCTCGGGGGCCCGGGCGCCCGCTCCCTCGATCGGCTTGGTGACGATCTCGATGAGCGGAATGCCCGCGCGGTTGTAGTCGAGCAGGGAGTGGGACGCACCGTGGATGCGGCCGGTGGCACCGCCGACGTGCGTCGACTTGCCGGTGTCCTCCTCCATGTGGGCGCGCTCGATCTGCACCCGGAAGATCTCCCCGTCCTCCAGCTGGACGTCCAGATAGCCGTCGAAGGCGATCGGCTCGTCGTACTGCGAGGTCTGGAAGTTCTTCGGCATGTCCGGATAGAAGTAGTTCTTCCGGGCGAAGCGGCACCACTCGGCGATCTCGCAGTTCAGCGCGAGACCGATCTTGATGGCGGACTCGACGCCGATCTCGTTCACGACCGGCAGCGCGCCGGGCAGCCCGAGGCAGACCGGGCAGGTCTGCGAGTTGGCGTCCTGCTTGAGCTCGGTGGAGCAGCCGCAGAACATCTTGGTCTTGGTGCCGAGCTCGACATGGACTTCGAGGCCCATGACGGGGTCGTACGTCGCGAGGGCGTCCTCGTACGACTCCAGGTCAATGACAGTCACTGAAACTTTCCCTCTCAGCCCAGCAGGACGTCGTCGTCGCCGAGACGCTTGAGCTCGCGGTAAAGGATGGCGAGTCCGGTCACGATCGCGGCGGCGGACACGGCGGCGTCGATCAGCCGCAGTGTGTCGTTGTCCTGGCGGGCCATCTTGACCTGCTTGAACACGCTGAGCGCGCCGAAGGCGGTCGTACCCATGGATACGTACGCGCCGGTCTTGGACTTCTTGAAGTTCTTGGCCTTCTTAGCCATTGCGCTCATAGCGACGGAGCCTCCTCAAGCAGCGGGTGTCCCCACTTTTCCACGAATGCGGCCTCGACGGCGGCTCCGACCTTGTACAGCCGGTCGTCCTTCATGGCGGGGGCGATGATCTGCAGCCCGACCGGGAGACCGTCCTCCGGCGCCAGGCCGCAGGGCAGCGACATGGCGGCGTTGCCGGCCAGGTTGGTCGGAATGGTGCACAGATCCGCGAGGTACATCGCCATCGGGTCGTCGGCGCGCTCGCCGATCGGGAAGGCGGTGGTGGGCGTCGTCGGCGAGACGATGACGTCCACCTGCTCGAAGGCCTTCTCGAAGTCCCGCGTGATCAGCGTGCGGACCTTCTGCGCCGAGCCGTAGTACGCGTCGTAGTAGCCGGAGCTCAGTGCGTACGTACCGAGGATGATGCGGCGCTTGACCTCGTCGCCGAAGCCGGCCTCGCGGGTGAGCGCGGTGACGTCCTCGGCGGACTTCGTGCCGTCGTCGCCGACCCGCAGGCCGTAGCGCATGGCGTCGAAGCGGGCGAGGTTCGAGGAGCACTCGGACGGCGCGATGAGGTAGTACGCCGAAAGGCCGAGGTCGAAGGACGGGCAGTCCAGCTCGACGATCGTCGCGCCGAGCGACTTCAGCAGCTCGACCGACTCGTTGAAGCGCTGGACGACACCGGCCTGGTAGCCCTCGCCGGAGAACTGCTTCACGACACCGACGCGCATGCCCTGTACGGAGCCGTTGCGCGCGGCCTCGACGACCGGCGGGACCGGGGCGTCGATGGACGTCGAGTCGAGCGGGTCGTGTCCGGCGATGGCCTCGTGCAGCAGGGCCGCGTCCAGGACCGTGCGGGCGCAGGGCCCGCCCTGGTCCAGGGAGGACGAGAAGGCCACCATGCCGTAGCGGGAGACGCCGCCGTAGGTGGGCTTGACGCCGACGGTGCCGGTGACGGCGGCGGGCTGGCGGATGGAGCCGCCGGTGTCCGTGCCGATGGCGAGCGGGGCCTCGAACGACGCGAGGGCCGCCGAGGAGCCGCCTCCGGAACCGCCCGGGATGCGGGTGAGGTCCCACGGGTTGCCGGTCGGGCCGTAGGCGCTGTTCTCGGTGGAGGACCCCATGGCGAACTCGTCCATGTTGGTCTTGCCGAGGATGACGACGTCGGCAGCCTTCAGCCGCTTGGTGACGGTCGCGTCGTACGGCGGGACCCAGCCTTCGAGGATCTTCGAACCGACGGTGGTCGGCATGTCCTCGGTGGTGAAGATGTCCTTCAGCGCGAGCGGGACGCCGGCCAGCGGGCCCAGCTTCTCACCGGCCGCCTTCTTGGCGTCGACGGCGCGGGCCTGCGCGAGCGCGCCCTCGCGGTCGATGTGCAGGAAGGCGTGGACCTTCTCGTCGACGGCTTCGATCCGGGCCAGGTGGGCCTCGGTGACCTCGACGGCCGTGAGCTCGCCCGAGGCGATCTTCGCGGCGATCTCGGCGGCGGTGAGCTTGATGATGGTGCTGATGTCCGTCATGACTTTTAGTCCTCCCCCAGGATCTGCGGCACCTTGAAACGCTGCTGCTCCTGGGCCGGGGCGCCGGAGAGCGCCTGCGCGGGGGTGAGCGACGGACGGACCTCGTCCGCCCGCATGACGTTGGTCAGCGGCAGCGGGTGGGAGGTCGGCGGTACGTCTTGGTCGGCGACCTCGGAGACGCGGGCGACCGCGCCGATGATGTCGTCGAGCTGACCGGCGAAGTGATCGAGCTCTTCGCCCTTCAGCTCCAGACGTGCCAGCCGGGCGAGGTGGGCGACCTCCTCGCGCGTGATGCCAGGCATGCAGCGATCCTCAGGGGTTGGTGTGTGGTTTGGCCGGTTCGGTGGCACATTTCCACCGTCCGTCCGAAGTACGGGCCGCGCGGTGTCCGGTGCGTGCGATCGCAAGGCGCCGGAGCGCCCTCGTGGCGGTGCCACGTGGGCGTTTCGGCAACGCGGCGAGCGTGCGTGCCAGGCGTCGCGCGGCAGGTGGAAATGTGCCACCGGCCCCAATCCTATGGGGTCGCCCGGGCCTGCTAAGGCCACCCGGGGCAGACCCGCCCGGTGCCTGAGCGCAAAGCGACCGCCGGCGCCCGTCGAGCCCGTCCGGCGATTGAGGACAAAGCGGCCACCGGGCGCCACCGGTCAGCTCACCGCAGCCGGCGCCCCGCCCTACGTCGTCGCCGGCCGCGACTTGACCGCCCGCCCGGACGGCCGCTGCTCCAGCTCGGCCGGTGCCGTCGCGGCGGCCACGCTCGCGGCCGCGGCGGCTGCAGCGGCCGCCGCCGCCAGTTCCGCCGGCCGCCGCCATCCGTGCTCGCCGCGCGCCCGCAGCCACGCGGTCGTCTCCTGGGGCGGCATCGCGGCCGCCACCAGCCACCCCTGCACCGCGTCGCAGCCCAGGTCCCGCAGCCGCTCCCACGTCTCGTCGTCCTCGACGCCCTCGGCGACGACCACCAGGCCGAGTGAGTGGGCCAGGTCGATCGTGCAGCGGACGATCTCCGCGTCCTCGTGGTCGATGGCGAGCCGGGCCACGAACGACCGGTCGATCTTGAGCTCGCTGACCGGCAGCCTGCGCAGGTGAACCAGCGAGGAGTACCCCGTACCGAAGTCGTCCAGCGACATCTTGACGCCGTGCCCGGTCAGCCCCGCGAGGGTGTCCGCGGCCCGCTGCGGGTCCTCCAGCAGCACGTGTTCCGTTATCTCCAGCTGCAGGGCGCCGGCCGGGACGCCGTGCCGGGCCAGCCGGGCCGCGACCCCGCCCGCGAACCCCGGGGTGTGCACGTCGCGCGGGGACACGTTGACCGCGACCGGGACGAACAGGCCCTGCGCCCGCCACCGGGCGACCTGGGCCAGCGCCGTCTCCAGGACGTACTCCGTGAGGTGCGGCATCAGCCCGGACGACTCCGCTATGGCGATGAACTCGTCCGGGGGCACTCTGCCCCGCTCCGGATGCACCCAGCGGACCAGTGCCTCCAGACCGGCCACCTGGCCGTCGAAGCGGACCTTCGGCTGGTAGTGCAGCTCCACCTCGCCCGCGTCCAGCGCGCGCCGCAGGTCACCGAGGAGGCCGAGCCGGTCCGGGGTGTTGCTGTCGCGCTTCGACTCGTACACCTCCACGCCCGTCCGGTCGCGCTTGGCCTGGTACATCGCCACGTCCGCCCGCCGGAGCAGACCCTCCGCGTCCAGCGCGTGGTCGGGGTAGACGGCGACTCCCGCGCTGGCCTCCAGCACCAGCGTGAGTCCGTCGAGGTCCAGCGGCGAGGAGAGCTCGGCGACCAGATGGCGGGCGACGCGCTGGGTGCTGGTGGTGGAGTCCGCGGTCGGCAGGAGCACGGCGAACTCGTCACCGCCGAGCCGGGCCGCCTCCGCCCCCTTCGGCAGGGCAAGGCGCAGCCGGTCCGCTATCTGCAGCAGCAGCCGGTCCCCGGCGAGGTGGCCGAGCGTGTCGTTGACCGCGCGGAAGCGGTCGAGGTCGATCAGGACGAGACCGACCCGGCTGCCGAGGCTCTCGGCCTCCTCCAGCGCCGTCCAGGTCCGCTCCAGCAGCCACTGCCGGTTCGGCAGCCCGGTCAGCGGGTCCCGCAGCTGCTCCTCCGCCCTGGCCCGGGCGATCCACAGCGTGGAGTCCAGCGCGATCAACGGGACCGCGAAGAGGGGCAGCAGAACGGGCATCGCCATCGCGACGACGCAGATCAGCGGCGCGATGCCGAGGAGCGCGACGGCGACGAGACCCTGCCGCAGCAGCGCGGTGCGGGCCACCGTCGGCAGTCCGCCGCCCTGCGGGGACCGGGCGTACCACAGCAGGACCCGGGTGACGAGCAGATACGTGGAGGCCGCCAGCAGGACCTCCGGGACGGCGTCGATACCCCAGTCGAGTGGCTGCCAGGGCGACTCGACGCTCTGCACCTCGCCGAACGCCGCCAGGACCAGGGCCGCGGCGCCCACGCCCAGGATGTCCACCGCCCCGTGCAGCAGCCCCTGCCACCAGCGGTGCCTGCGGGCCACGCCGACGAGTACGACCACGACCAGACTGACCAGGCCCGCGGGCACCCAGCCGTAGAGGAGCAGCACGGCGAGGGTGAGGGCGGCTCCGGAGCCCGTGCCGCCCCACCAGCGGTCACGGCCGAGCGCGACCAGATGACCGACGACGATCCCGGTGAGGACGGCGAGCGACCAGCCGGCCCTCCCGTCCGGGAAGAGGGCGTGTCCGCTGCTCACGGTCCGGTAGAAACCGGTCGCCAGCTGCACCGTGGCGAGGGCCACGACGACGGCACCCACTTTGGGCGTGAGGCCGGTGAAACCTTGCAGCCGCGACACCGGTGCGGCGTTCTCGGTCGGTTTCATTCCGTCCCTCTCACAGCCGGCGATGCCGATGTCACCCGATGGTTCCGTTCCGTGCCACCGCGCCCCGTCCCATGCGGTGACCGGGTACCGCAGGCGCGTCTCCCAACAGTAGGCCGCCGAAGGGCTCCACGGGCAGCGGTCTGCCGCTCTTGCCCGAATGCGAACCGACCACCCGTCAGCATCTGCTATGCGCCGATCGGGTGAATCCGACGGTGTGTCACCCCCTCTTCACCCTCCGGCGCCGCCGACTCCCCTACTGCTCCTCGGCCGGAACCGCGGCCTCGCGCGCCGCTTCGGGTCCCTGGTCGAGCAGCACGGCGAAGCCGTCCTCGTCCAGCACGGGCACTTTCAGCTGCATCGCCTTGTCGTACTTCGATCCGGGGTTGTCTCCGACGACGACGAAGGAGGTCTTCTTCGAGACGGAGCCGGTGACCTTCGCCCCGCGGCTCTGCAGGGCGTCCTTCGCCCCGTCCCTGGTGTGCCCGGTGAGGGTGCCGGTCACGACGACGGTGAGTCCTTCGAGCGGCCTCGGACCCTCCTCCTCACCGGCTCCCTCGTCCTCCATCCGAACCCCGGCCTCCCGCCACTTGCGCAGGATCTCGCGGTGCCAGTCCTCGGCGAACCACCGCTTGACCGAGGCGGCGATGATCGGCCCGACCCCGTCGGCGTCCGACAGTTCCTGCTCGGTGGCCTCCTCGATCCGGTCGATCGAACGGAACTGACGGGCCAGCTCCTGGGCGGCGACCGGGCCGACATGGCGGATGGAGAGCCCGGTGAGGATCCGGGCCAGCGGGGCCTCCTTCGCCGCGGCGATGGCGTCCAGCATGGCGACGGCGTTCTTCTTCGGTTCGCCCTGCTGGTTGGCGAAGACCGTCGCGATCTTCTCCTCGCCGGTCTTCGGGTCCCGCTTGGGCAGCCCGCTGTCCATGTCGAGGACGTACGCGCGGATGGGCAGCAGCTGCTCGACGGTCAGCCCGAAGAGGTCGCCCTCGTCGCGCAGTGGCGGGTCTGCGGGCTCCAGAGGCTGGGTCAGGGCCGCTGCGGCGACGTATCCGAAGTGGTCGATGTCCAGGCACTTGCGGCCTGCCAGATAGGCGACCCGCTCCCGCAGCTGCGCCGGGCAGGAGCGGGCGTTGGGGCAGCGGACGTCGATGTCGGCCTCCTTCATCGGCCGCAGCTCCGTCCCGCACTCGGGGCAGTGCGTGGGCATGACGAAGGCCTGCTCGGTGCCGTCCCGGAGGTCGACGACCGGGCCGAGGATCTCCGGGATCACGTCGCCCGCCTTGCGGAGCACGACGGTGTCGCCGATCAGGACGCCCTTCGCGCGCACCACGTTCTGGTTGTGCAGGGTCGCGAACTCGACCTCGGAGCCCGCCACCTCGACCGGCTCGACCTGGGCGTACGGGGTGACGCGGCCGGTGCGGCCGACGCCGACGCGGATGTTGACGAGTTTGGTGTTGACCTCCTCCGGCGCGTACTTCCAGGCGATCGCCCAGCGCGGGGCTCGGGAGGTGGAGCCGAGGCGGCCCTGGAGCGGGATCTCGTCGAGTTTGACGACGACTCCGTCGATCTCGTGCTCCACGGAGTGCCGGTGCTCGCCGAAGTACGCGATGAACTCCCGCACCCCGGCGAGGGAGTCCACCACCTTGTTGTACTTGGCGGTGGGCAGACCCCACTCGTGGAGCAGCTCGTAGGCGTGCGAGAGGCGGTCGATGTCGAAGCCCTCGCGGGCGCCGATGCCGTGGACCACCATGTGCAGCGGCCGGGTGGCGGTGACCTTGGGGTCCTTCTGGCGCAGCGAACCGGCCGCCGCGTTGCGCGGGTTGGCGAAGGGCTTGTCGTCGGCCTCGACCAGCCGGGCGTTCAGCTCCTCGAATCCCTCCATGGGGAAGAAGACCTCGCCGCGGATCTCGACGAGCTCCGGGATCCGGTCGCCCTTCAGCCGGTGCGGGATCTCCGCGATGGTGCGGACGTTGGGCGTGATGTCCTCGCCGGTGCGGCCGTCGCCGCGGGTCGTGGCCCGGGTCAGCAGCCCGTGCTCGTAGGTGAGGTTGACCGCGAGACCGTCGATCTTGAGCTCGCACAGGAAGTGGTAGCCGGTGGCGCCCACGTCCCGCGCGATCCGCTCGCCCCAGGCGGCCAGCTCCTCGTCGTCGAAGGCGTTGTCCAGGGACAGCATCCGCTCGCGGTGCGCGACGGAGGTGAATTCCGTCCGGTACGGCCCCGCGACCTTCTGGGTCGGCGAGTCGGGTGTGCGCAGCTGCGGGTGCTCGTCCTCCAGTGCCTCCAGCTCACGCATCAGCCGGTCGAACTCCGCGTCGCTGACGACCGGCTGGTCGTTCACGTAGTAGCGGAAGCGGTGCTCCTCGAGCTGCTCGGCGAGGAGCGCGTGCCGCTCCCGTGCCTGGGCCGGCACCGCCGTCTCCTGTTCGCCTGGCAGTGACGTCTGCTGTTCGCCGGCCATCGTCCCGTCCTCCCGTTACCCAGTACCCCGTTACTCAGGGTTGTCTGCGAGCGATTTCGCGGCCCGGGCGCAGTGGGCGAGCGCGGCACGGGCGTACGCGGGCGAGGCGCCCGCGAGGCCGCACGAGGGAGTGATCGCCACGGACTCGGTCAGAGTCCCCGGATTCAGCCCCAGCCTGCGCCACAGCGTCCTGACACCCATGACGCTACCGCCCGGGTCCGACAATCCGCCCGAGGCCGGGTCGGTGCCCGGCACCACCCCGAGGAACAGCTGGGTCCCGCCCTCGACCGCTTCCCCGATCGCCTCCTCCTCACGTTCGGTGAGCAGGGAGAAGTCGAACGAGATTCCGTGGGTCCCGGCCCGGCGCAGCAGGGCGAACGGAACATCGGGCGCGCAGGTGTGCACGACCGTGGCGGCGTCGCGGGCCACTGCGAGCACGTCGCGCAGGGTGTCCTCCACGACCTGGCGGTCCACGGCCCGGTAGGTGCGGTAGCCGCTCGCCGTCCGGATCCGCCCGAGCAGGACTCCGGTCAGCGACGGTTCGTCGAGCTGGAGGATCACGCGCGCACCGGGCATCCGGCGCCGCACCTCGGCGAGGTGGTCGCGCAGCCCCTCCGCGAGCGAACCGGCCAGGTCGCGGCAGGCGCCGGGGTCGCCGAGGACGGCCTCGCCGCTGCGGCGTTCCAGTGCGGCGGCCAGCGTCCACGGCCCGACGGCCTGCACCTTGAGCGGGCCCTCGTACCCCTGGGTGAACTCCTCCAGGGCGTCGAGGTCCTCACCGAGCCAGGAGCGGGCCCGGCGGGTGTCGCGCCCCGGCCGGTCGCTGATGCGCCAGCCGCTGGGCTCGACGTGTCCGTACATCTCGACGAGCAGACCGATGGTCCGCCCGATCATGTCCGCGCCGGGGCCGCGCGCGGGCAGTTCCGCCAGATACGGCACGCCCTGGCCGTCCCCGAAGGAGCCGGTGACGGTCTTCGCCGCCTCCCGTGCGTCGCCTCCGGGCATCGAACCGATTCCGGTGGCCGGGCACCCGCTGAACTTGCTCTTCTCGCTCACGCGGGAAGCCTACGGCGGTTCGCGGCCCCGGCCGTCAGCGGCCGATCCCCACGCGGGCCGTCAGCGGCCGGGGCGCACCGTGAGGTCGTTGACCTCGGCGTCGCGGGGCAGGTCGAGCGCCATCAGGATCGTGGTGGCGACGGACTCGGGGTCGATCCAGCGCGAGGCGTCGTACTCCTTGCCCTCCTGCTGGTGGACCTTGGCCTGCATGGGGCTGGCCGTACGTCCCGGGTACACGGACGTCACCCGTACGCCGTTCTCGTGCTCCTCGTGACGCAGCGAGTCGGCGAGGGCCTTCAGTCCGTGCTTGCTGGCGGCGTACGCGCTCCACTCGGGGCTCGCGGAGAGCCCGGCTCCGGAGTTGACGAAGAGGACATGGCCCTGGGCGACCCGCAGCTGGGGCAGCAGGAGGCGGGTCAGTTCGGCCGGGGCGATCAGGTTGGCGTTGAGCTGGAAGTGCCAGGCCTTGGGGGTGAGCTCGCCGACGCGGCCGAGTTCGACGACGCCCGCGATGTGCAGCAGCGAGTCGAGCCGCTCCGGCATCGGCTGCTGGCCGAAGGCCCAGGAGAGCCGGTCGGGGTTGGACAGGTCGCCGACGAGCGTGCGGGCGCCGGGGTGGAGCGCGGCCAGTTCCTTGGCGCGGCCCGCGTCACGGGCCAGCAGGACGAGCTCGTCGCCGCGCTCCGTGAGACGGCGGGCGACGGCTGCGCCGATGCCGGAACCGGCACCGGTGATGAGGTGAGTGGACATACGCCCATCGTCGCACCCGGTGTCTCACCGCCCGCACGTCACTGCAGGCCGGCCCACTCCTCCAGGTAGGCCAGGGCGCCGATCCCGTCCTTCGCGAAGAACACCAGGTCGGTCAGCGGGAGCGGGAGGAAGCCCTCGTCCTCCATGCGCTGGAACTGCTGGCGCAGACCGTCGTAGAACCCCGCCGTGTTGAGCAGCACGACGGGCTTGGTGGTCTTGCCGTGCTTCTTGAGCTCCAGGATCTCGGTGGCCTCGTCGAGCGTGCCGGTGCCGCCCACCATGATCACGACCGCGTCGGACTTCTCCAGGAGCAGCGCCTTGCGCTCGGCGAGGTCCCGGGCGATCACCATCTCGTCGGCGTTCGTCCGCGCCTTCGCGGCGAGGAAGTCCACCGACACCCCGACGAGCTTCCCGCCCGCCTCCTGCACGCCGTCCGCGACGACCTTCATCAGCCCGCTCTCCGAGCCGCCCCAGACCAGGGTGTGCCCGCCGCGGCCGATCAGCTCGGCGAACTCACGGGCGGGCACGGTGTAGCGGTCGTCGAGGTCGGCGGCGGAGAGGAAAACGCAGATCTTCATGACTGCCACGTTAGAGGCCGGCACGGACAGCGCCGCATCCGGGGAAGAAACCCGCGCCGCACGGGGCTGAACACCACATGACTGCCACCCGAGGACACCGCATCACCGTCGAGCCAGGCACCGAGCATGTGCGCGTGGTCCGGGACGGAGTGCTGCTCGCCGAGAGCCGGCACCCGCTCGTGCTGCGCGAGACGGGCTGCCCGGTCCGTTACTACCTGCCGCCCGAGGACGTCCGTACCGAACTGCTGACGGCGTCGGACACCCGGACCCACTGTCCGTTCAAGGGGGACGCCTCCTACTGGTCGCTGCCCGGGGCGGCCGATCTCGTCTGGGCGTACCCGGAGCCGAAGTCCGAAGTGGCCGCGATCAAGGACCACTTCTGTTTCTACGACACCGAGGCGGTCACCGCCTGACAGCCGAGACAGCGTCAACACCCCTTCCGAGCTGCGGAGAAGAGAAAGTTCAGAAAGTTTCCGCGGAGAACGATGAGTTTCCGCACGCCCCGCAGTCCACCTCCACATGGACAAGACTCTCTCCCGCGACGGCACCCTGATCGCCTACCGGCGCCGGGGCGAAGGACCGCCGTTGATCCTGGTGGGCGGGGCGCTGCGCACCGCGGAGACCGAGGCCCCGCTGGCCCGGCTCCTCGCGCCGCGTTTCGAGGTCGTCACGTACGACCGGCGTGGCCGGGGCGCCAGCGGGGACGGGTCGCCCTACGCGGTGGAGCGCGAGATCGAGGATCTGGCGGTGCTCGCGGAGGCGGTGGGCGGACGGCCCTCGGTGTTCGGCGTCGGGGCCGGCGGCGCGCTGGCCCTGGAGGCGCTGGCGGCCGGGCTCCCTGCTGCCGGGCTCGCGGTGTACGAGCCGCCGTACACCCCGGGCGCCGAAGGCCTCCTCTTCAAGGCCGGCTGCACGGCCCGGCTGCACCGGCTGTTGTCCGCCGGCGACCGGGGCGGGGCGGTGGAGCTGTTCCTGACCGTGACGGGGGTCGCGGCCGACACGATCGCCAGGATGCGGCGGGCGCCGCTGTGGCGGACCCTGGAGTCCGTGGCACACACACTCGCCTACGACGACGCGGTGCTGGGCGACGGCGCGGTTCCGGCCGAGCGGTTCGCCTCGGTGACGGCGCGGACCCTGGTGGTCTGCGGCGGGTTCAGCCCGGCCACCGCGAGGGCGTCGACCCGGCTGCTGGCCGACGCCCTGCCCCGGGGCCGGCACCGCACCCTGACCGGGCAGATGCGGGAACTGGCACCGCAGGCGGTCGCCCCGGTGCTGGCGGAGTTCTTCACGCGGGACGTGTACGTGCGCCAGGCGTCCTGAGTACACACGGGCGGGCCGGGGGCCGAGCACCCCGCGCGGCCACGCCCGTACAGGGGTCGGGCGTTGCCGCGCGGGGCACCGGGGGGTGCATACGGTGCGGGCCGTCCGAGATCATGGAGCATGCTCCCGGACGGCTGGCACCTCACCCAAGACGTTGACGACTTCCTCGCCCGGGCCGGAGACTTCCTGCGCTCGCACCCCGCCCTGCACAACACGCCCCTGACGGACATAGAGAAGCTGCGGACCCGAAGGGCCGCCGGCCACGACGCCGCAGCCACCGTGTTCGGCCGGCTGGAGTCATCGGGCAGCGTCGTCGCGATCCTCTACCTCACCCCGCGTGGCCGCCTGGGTCTCACGCCCCTGTCACCCGAGCGGACGGACGCCCTCGCCGCCCATCTGGCGGGCCTCGGCGTCTCCCCCGCCCACGTCATCGCGGACCACGACACCGCAGGCGCTTTCGCCGTGTCGTGGCAGCGGCACACGGGGGCGGCGTCCCGGCCCTTCTGGCGCACGCATCTCTACCGTCTCGGCACGCTCACTCCCCCGCCGCTGCCGCCGCCGGAGGGCCGGGGCCGCGTCGTGGGCGCCGGGGACCGCGAGCAGGTCGTGCGCTGGTGCCGTGAGTTCTGTGTCGATGTCGGGGAACAGCCCTCCATCGACCTGATCGACGCCGGGGCCTGGGACGACTCGCGTTTCGGCGACCGGCACTTCACGTTCTGGGAGACCCCGGACGGCACCCCCGTCTCGATGGCGGCCGCGACCTCGCTCGTCGGCGGCATGGTCCGTGTGGACCCCGTCTACACCCCGGCCCGCCTCCGCGGCCACGGCTACGCGGGAGCCGTGACGGCCGAGGCGAGCAGGGCGGCCCTGGCCGCGGGCGCGACGGACGTCGTCCTGTTCACGGACCCGGACAACCCCACCAGCAACGCCCTCTACCGGCGCATCGGGTACGTCCATGTCGCCGACTTCGCCGGGCACCGGTTCTCCTACGGTGCGCCACGGACCGGGTAGGGGCACTCAGTCGGAAGCGGCCGCCGCAGTCTCCCGCCGTACCGTCGTCGCGATCGTCGCCGACCCGACCACGCGCGTCCCGTCGTACAGCACGATCGCCTGGCCGGGGGCCACGCCCCGTACCGGCTCGGTGAAGGCGACGCTGAGCGTCCCGTCCACCAGCTCGGCGCTCACCTCGGTCTCGCCGCCGTGGGCGCGGAGCTGGGCGGTGTACGTGCCGGGCCCTGACGGCGGGGTGCCGCACCAACGGGGCCTGATCGCGGTGAGGGCGGTCACGTCGAGGGCCTCGACGGGGCCGACCGTCACCGTGTTGTTCACCGGGGAGATGTCCAGGACGTAGCGCGGCTTGCCGTCGGCGGCCGGGTGGCCGATGCGCAGGCCCTTGCGCTGGCCGATGGTGAAGCCGAAGGCGCCTTCGTGGGTGCCGAGCTTCGTACCGGACTCGTCGAGGATGTCGCCCTCCGCCTTGCCGCCGAGGCGGTCCGCCAGGAAGCCCTGGGTGTCGCCGTCGGCGATGAAGCAGATGTCGTGGCTGTCGGGCTTCTTGGCGACCGCGAGGCCCCGGCGCTCGGCCTCGGCGCGGATCTCGTCCTTGGTGGTGAGGGTGTCGCCGAGCGGGAACATCGCGTGGGCGAGCTGGCGCTCGTCGAGGACGCCGAGGACGTAGCTCTGGTCCTTGGCCATGTCGGAGGCACGGTGCAGCTCACGGCTGCCGTCGTCGGCGAGGACGACGGTCGCGTAGTGGCCGGTGCAGACCGCGTCGAAGCCGAGCGCCAGGGCCTTGTCGAGCAGGGCCGCGAACTTGATCTTCTCGTTGCAGCGCAGGCAGGGGTTGGGGGTGCGCCCCGCCTCGTACTCGGCGACGAAGTCCTCCACGACGTCCTCGCGGAAGCGTTCCGCGAGGTCCCAGACGTAGAAGGGGATGCCGATGACGTCCGCGGCACGGCGGGCGTCACGGGAGTCCTCGATCGTGCAACAGCCTCGGGCTCCGGTCCGGAAGGACTGCGGGTTGGCCGAGAGCGCGAGGTGCACGCCGGTCACGTCGTGGCCCGCCTCGGCGGCGCGGGCCGCCGCCACGGCGGAGTCGACACCGCCCGACATGGCGGCGAGCACACGGAGGGGGCGCTGGGAAGTCTGAGTCATAGCTCCACCAGGGTACGGGTCCCCGGGAACCGAAAGCTCGCGGATAAGCGTTGTCGATCACATGGGGACCAAGGGGACGGCGGGCGCCAAGGGCCCCGCGGGATCGGGAACCGGCAGCGGCATCAGCCGGCGCGCGGTGCTGATCGGCGGTGTCGTCACGGCGGCGGGTACGGCGGCGCTGGCGCGGGACCGGCTCAAGAGGGCCTGGTGGCGGCTGCCCGGGGTGGAGAAGCCGCGCAAGGCGGGCGAGGTGGACTACGCACGGGCCACGTGGACGGCCGCCTCCGAGGAGAACTGGCGGCGGGCGGACCGACCCGACGACTACGACATCGACCGGGTGGTCATCCACATCACCCAGGGCAGCTTCACCAGCGCGGTCCGGGTCTTCCAGGACCCGTCACACGGAGCGGCTGCGCACTACGTGGTGCGCAAGGACGGTCATGTGACGCAGATGATCCGCGAGCTGGACGTGGCGTTCCACGCCGGTAACCGCTCCTGCAACGAGCACAGCGTGGGCATCGAGCACGAGGGCTTCGTGGACCGCCCACAGGGCTTCACCGCGGCGATGTACGGGGCGTCGGCCCGGCTCACCGCGGCGATATGCGCGCGGTACGACATCCCGGTGGACCGCGAGCACATCATCGGCCATGTGGAGGTGCCGGGGACCGACCACACGGACCCGGGGAAGCACTGGGACTGGGACCGGTACATGAAACTGGTCCGCGCGGCGAGAGTCTGAGGCGGAGCGGCACGTCCCCCGGAGGCCGTCAGCTGAGCCCCGCCGTCCTCGCGCGCTCCACCGCCGGGCCGATCGCACGTGCCACGTCCTCGACGTCCTGCTTGGTCGAGGTGTGGCCCAGCGAGAAGCGCAGGGTGCCGCGGGCCAGGTCCGGATCGGTGCCGGTGGCCAGCAGGACGTGGCTGGGCTGGGCGATCCCGGCCGTGCAGGCGGAGCCGGTGGAGCATTCGATGCCCTGGGCGTCCAGGAGCAGGAGAAGGGAGTCGCCCTCGCAGCCGGGGAAGGTGAAGTGCGCGTTGGCCGGGAGCCGGCCGCCGGGCGCCGGGTCGCCTCCGAGGACGGCGTCGGGGACCTGGGCCAGGACAGCCTCGGCGAGTTCGTCGCGGAGCCCGCCGATCTCCCGGGCGAAGTCCTCGCGCCCGTCGGCGGCCAGCCGTCCCGCGACGGCGAACGCGGCGATGCCGGGCACGTCCAGGGTGCCGGAGCGCACATGGCGCTCCTGCCCGCCGCCGTGCAGCACGGGTACGGGGGTGTACTCGCGGCCGAGCAGCAGCGCGCCGACGCCGAACGGGCCGCCGACCTTGTGCGCGCTCACGGTCATCGCGGCCAGCCCGGAGCGGGCGAAGTCGACTTCGAGCTGCCCGAAGGCCTGTACCGCGTCGGCATGCATGGGGACGTCGAACTCGCGCGCCACCGCGGCCAGTTCGCGTACCGGCATGACGGTGCCGATCTCGTTGTTCGCCCACATCACGGTGATCATCGCGACGTCGTCGGGGTTACGGTCCAGCGCCTCGCGCAGCGTGTCGGGGTGGACGCGTCCGTAGCGGTCGACGGGGAGGTACTCGACGGTCGCGCCCTCGTGCTCGGCGAGCCAGTCGACCGCGTCCAGCACCGCGTGGTGCTCGACGGGGCTGGCCAGGACCCTGGTGCGGCGGGGGTCGGCGTCGCGGCGGGCCCAGTACAGGCCCTTCACCGCGAGGTTGTCCGACTCCGTCCCGCCGGAGGTGAGGACCACCTCGCTGGGGCGTGCGCCGAGGGCGTCGGCGAGGGTCTCTCTGGACTCCTCGACGGTACGGCGGGCCCGGCGCCCGGCGGCGTGGAGTGAGGACGCGTTGCCGGTGACGGCGAGCTGCGCGGTCATCGCCGCAATCGCCTCCGGCAGCATCGGCGTGGTCGCGGCGTGGTCGAGGTAAGCCATGGTGGGCTCGATTCTACGAGCCCGCGGCGGGGCGTACGGCGGGCGCATGGGGTCCCGGTGCCCGCGCACCCCGGGAGCGGCGTCCCGGCCACCCCGTTCCGGAGCCCGATCCGGTGGGGCGAGGGGGGTGCGGTCCGCGCCCTGTCAGCCGCCGAAGTTCCAGGCGACGACACCGTTTCCGGTGACGAGGAAGGCCAGGACCACCAGGTCGGCGATGCCGAGCGCGAGCCCGAGCAGGGCGCGGCCGCG
This sequence comes from Streptomyces sp. NBC_00385, assembly GCF_035917155.1. Lineage (NCBI taxonomy): Bacteria > Bacillati > Actinomycetota > Actinomycetes > Kitasatosporales > Streptomycetaceae > Streptomyces > Streptomyces sp. NBC_00385. Next base: position 2,161,256 of record NZ_CP107951.1, read on the forward strand.
GCGGGCGGTGGAGCGGGCCAGCGCGACGAGCGCCATGACGATGGCGGCCGGCCCGAGCAGGATGTTCATCACCAGCAGGCCGACGAGGCCGAGCACGAACGAGGCGACGGCGAGGCCGTTCGCGTCGCGGGTGGAGCTCCGCGGCGATGCGGGCGGGGTGGTGCCGTGGCCGGCGGGCCGGGCCGGCTCCGGTGTTCCGGTCGCGGCGGCTCCGGAGCGGCGGGTGAGTGTCGCGGCGGCTCCGGAGCGGCGGGTGAGTGTCGCGGCGGCTCCGGAGCGGCGGGTGAGTGTCGCGTCGGCTCCGGAGCGGCGGGTGAGTGCGGTGGGTGTCATCGTGCGGACTCCTTCGGATCTGTCGGATCTGGATGCGCCTGGGCGGACAGCGTTCGACCCGGTCACGTGCGCGAGCGGCGGCGTGCACCCGCCCGTTCACGCACGGCGAAGACCAGGAGCCAGCAGCCGATCAGGGCGGCGAGCGCCAGGGAGAGCGGAAGCGGAATCTGGACCACTGCTCCCAGCACGATCCCCAGCAGGAGCAGGGCGGCGACAAGGACGATCATGGTCAGCCTTTCCATGATTGAGAGTACGACTGTGCACTGACTTGTCAGTCTAGACCCGCACTCCTCTTCCCCGCTCCGGAGAACAGTTGTTTACTGAATGGCATGAGTCACACCGCCGGCATCCGCCAGACCCAGAAGCTGAAGACCAGGCAAGCGCTCCTGGACGCGGCCCTCGGACTGCTGGAGCACCAGAGCCTGAGCAGCCTGGGCCTGCGCGAGGTGACGCGGGCCGCGGGTGTCACGCCCACGGCCTTCTACCGGCACTTCGACGGCATCGCCGCGCTCGGGGTGGCCCTGGTCGAACAGACCCTGGGCAGCCTGCACGGAATGATCGGCGCGATCCTTGCCGAGACCGGCGACAGCGAGGTCCGGCTGGACCGCGGTGTCGAGCTGATCACCCGCCATGTCCGGCAGCAGCCCGCCCACTTCCGCTTCATCGCCCGTGAGCAGCACGGCGGCGTCGGCCCGGTCCGCGAGGCCATAGCGGCCCAGCTCCGGCGGTTCGCGCAGGAGGTGGCGGCGGCGCTCGCGGACGAGCCCGGGTCACGGGGCTGGAGCGAGGAGGATCTGCTGATGCTGGGCGGTCTCTACGTCGACCACATGGTGATCACCGCCTCGGCCATGCTGGACACCGGCCCGGACGGGGACGAGGAGGTCGCCCACGTCGCCCGGCGCCGGCTGCGGCTGGTCACGCTCGGCCGCCTGCACTGGCTGGACGGGGCCGAACCGAGCGCCGGAGCCTGAAGGAGCAGAGCTCCTACGCTGTGGTGCATGAACGATGAGACATGGGTCCTGGACCGTACGTTCCACAGCTCCGCCGGGGAGGTCCGCTGGGCCGTCCTGGGCCCGGCCGGGGCACAGCCCGTCGTGCTGGTGCACGGCACGCCCTTCTCCTCGTACGTCTGGCGAGGCGTGGCCCGGGCGCTGGCCCAGGAGCACCGGGTCTTCGTCTGGGACCTGCCCGGGTACGGGGGCTCCGCGCAGTTCGAGGGCCAGGACGTGTCGCTCGGCTCCCAGGCCCGGGTCCTCACCGAGCTCCTCGACCACTGGCAGCTGGCCGAACCGGCCGTGGCAGCCCATGACTTCGGCGGCTGCGTAGCCCTGCGCGCCCATCTGCTGCACGGCGCCCGCTACCGCCGCCTGGCCCTGGTCGACCCGGTGGCGCTGGCCCCCTGGGGCTCGCCCACGTACCGGCTGCTCGGCGGACACCCGGACGTCTTCGAGCAGTTGACGCCCGCACTGCACCGGGCACTCGTGCGGGAGTACGTGAGCTCCGCCAGCAGCCCCGGGCTGTCTCCGTCCGTGCTGGACCGGCTCGTCGCGCCCTGGTGCACCGAGGCGGGGCAGCCCGCCTTCTACCGGCAGATCAGCCAGAACGACCAGCGGTTCACCGACGAGATCCAGCACCGGTACGGGGAGATCGATGTGCCGGTGCTGATCTGCTGGGGCGCCGATGACACCTGGATCCCGGTCGCACGCGGCCATGAACTGGCCGCGCTCGTCCCCGGCGGCGAACTGCGGATCATCGAAGGGGCCGGGCATCTCGTGCAGGAGGACGCACCGGCGGAACTGACCGCCGCGCTCACCCGCTTCCTGCGGACGCCCCCGGCTCCCCGTACAGGGCCATGACCGCGGCCGCGTGCGCGGCCATGACCGCGCGGGCCTCCGGCGGGGCCAGCACCTCGACGTTCGGGCCGAAGGAGAGCAGGGAGCGCGCCCACTCCACCGACTCCACGGCGAGCTCGGCCCGCACCCACTCACCCCCGTCCTCGGGCATCGGCTCCCGGGTGAGCACGCCCGCGTTCAGCCGCAGGAAGAGGTCGAGCCGGGAACGGTGCACCCGCACCCGCAGGGTCACCTCACCCTGCCGCTCCTCGACCTGCCGGCGCAGTTCCTCCCAGACCTGCGCCAGCTCCACGCCGGGCCTGCGGACCACCGCGTCCTCGGTGAGGACGGCCTCCCGTACCCGGTCGGCACGGAAGAGCCGGGGCTCCCCTTCACGGTCGGCCACCAGGTACCAGACGCCCGCCTTCACCACCAGGCCGTACGGGTCGACGGTGTAGGTGCGGGCGGTCCGCGTACCGCTGTGCCGGTAGCGCAGCCGCAGCCGCCGGTCGGCGAACACGGCGTCGTGCAGGTCACCGATGTCGACGGCGGCGCGCCGGCCGACCGTCCAGCGCACCGGGTCGACGAGGATCCGGCGGCTGGTCAGCTCGGCGGCGGGCCGGTGCGGGGCGGGCAGCGCCGCCATCACCTTGCGCAGGGCGGAGCCGATCGCCTCGTCGAGGCCCAGCGCGGCGTGGACGCCGTCCGCGGCCAGGACGAACAGGGCGCGCGACTCGTCAGCGGTCAGCCCGGTGACGTCGGTGCGGAACCCCGGCAGCAGGGCGATGCCCCCGTGGCGGCCCCGTTCGGCGTAGACGGGCACCCCGGACGCGGAGAGCGCCTCGACGTCCCGGTAGATGGTGCGCACGGAGACGTCGAGGCGCTCGGCCAGCTCGGTGGCGGGCACCAGACGGCGGGTCTGGAGCAGCAGCAGGATCGAGAGCAGCCGGTCGGATTTCACCGGACCAGCATCCCCCGGGCCGGCCGGCGATTCCGGACGAGAGGCCCGACGTGTCAGCTGCGCGGTGCGCGGGCCAGCTGGCGGGACTGGGCGACCAGGCGGTCCGCGCTGTCCCAGACCTCCGCGTCCTCCTCCAGGAAGCCGCCCGCCAGGTTGCGGGTGGTGATGGAGACGCGCAGGGGGCCCGGGGCGGGGCGGCAGCGGATGTGGGTGGTGAGTTCGATGGTCGGGGTCCAGCCCTTGAGCCCGAGCTCGAACGAGGTCGGCGGCAGCGCGTCCACGGTCAGCAGCAGCGAGAGCGCGTCGGCGTCGCGGCCGTCCGCCAGCCCGAACCAGCCGCGCATCTCGCCCTTGCCGGACGGCTGCCCGATGGCCCAGCCGATGGTCGCCGGGTCGAGCTTGATGTCGAGGCGCTCGGTGATGGCGGAGCTGCCGGGGATCGGGGCGGGGCCGTCCGACGGACCCAGGCAGTGCTCGCGGGGCGGGATGGCCGGAGGCTCGGCCGAGGTGCTGATGTCGTCGGTCAGGGCGTCCAGGTCGCCGTAGGTGGCGATGACCCGGATGCGCTCGACCTCGGTGCCGTCCTCGGCGTACTGGAAGAGGGAGGCCTGGCCGGTGGAGAGGGTCCGCCCGCCGCGGACGGTCTGGGTGCGGATCACGGCAGGCCCGGGGACGGACGCGGTGAGGTAGTGCGCCGAGACCGAGAAGGGATCCGCGTGCGGCAGGGCCTCACCGAGGGCGCGGCCGAGCATGGCCAGCAGATAGCCGCCGTTCACGGCGTGGATGATCGTCCAGCCCGCGGAGAGCTCGGCGTCGTAGACGCCTTCCTCGCGGGGGGTGACGGCGGTGTCGCGGTCGAACTCGCTGTCCCCGATGGATGCCTGGGCGGTCGGTGCCGCCTGCGTTGCTGCCTGTGCCATGCGAGCACCGTACATCGATCTCATTACTGAGCGGTAGCTTTTTCTTCAGCCCGTGGGATCCTCACGGCACGCCCTATCCCTCGTCCGGCGTCGCCGAGCGCCGGTTGTAGGCGCGCGGGGCCCGCCAGCGGTAGCGCAGCGCCAGGATCCGCAGAGCGAACGCGGTGACCACCGCGCAGCCGCTGGTGAAGGCGTTCAGCGCGTCGAAGCGGATGCAGAGCACGATCATGGCCGCTCCGACGATGGCGGGCACCGCGTACAGATCGCGGTCCCAGCGCAGCAGCGACGGCACCTCGTTGGCCAGCACGTCGCGCAGCACACCGCCGCCGACCGCGGTGGTCAGGCCCAGCGCCGCAGAGGCGGTCAGTCCGAGGCCGTAGTCGTAGGCCTTCACCGTCCCCGTGACGCAGAAGAGCCCGAGGCCGGCCGCGTCGAAGACGTTGACGCCGACCTGGATCCGTTCGACCTGCGGGTGCAGGAAGAACACCAGGCCTGCGGCGAGCAACGGGGTGGTGAAGTACCCGAGGTCCGTGAAGGCGGCGGGCGGCACCGCGCCGATGATCACGTCACGGAACAGCCCCCCGCCCAGCGCGGTCACCTCGGCGAGCACCGCGATGCCGAAGACATCGAAGTTCTTGCGTACGGCGAGCAGAGCGCCGGAGATCGCGAAGACGAAGATTCCGACGATGTCGAGCGCATGCTGGACGGAGGGCGTGAACAGTTCGTTGAGCACCGGGCAATTGTGCCGGTCCTACTCCTTGGGGCTGTCCTCGGAGGCTTCCGAGGGTGTCGCGGCGGAACCCTTGTCGCCGGGCTCGCCGTCGCCGTCCCCGTCGGGGGCGGTCTCGGCGGGCTCCTCCGGCGCGGAGGCCTCCGCGGGCGTCCCGGGGTCCGCGGCCTCCTCGGCCACCGCGCCCGCGCCGTCCGCCTCCGCGACCGGGGCCGTCGTGGCGGCCGGCTTCACCGTGATGACGTCCGCGACGAGCGGAGCGTCCCCGGGTGCCAAGTCCTCACCGTTCTCCGGGTGGTGGCAGGCCACCTGGTGTCCGGTCTTCAGCTGGAGCAGCGGCGGCTCGGTCGTCCCGCAGATCTTCGTGGCCTTCCAGCACCGGGTGTGGAACCGGCAGCCGGTCGGCGGCGAGATCGGAGACGGCACATCGCCCTTGAGCAGGATCCGGTCGCTCTTGGCACCGCGCCGACGCGGATCCGGCACGGGCACCGCGGACATCAGCGCCTTCGTGTACGGGTGCATCGGCGCTTCGTACAGCGACTTGCGGTCCGCGAGCTCGACGATCTTGCCCAGGTACATGACCGCGATCCGGTCCGAGACGTGACGGATCACCGAGAGGTCGTGCGCGATGATCATGTACGTGAGCCCGAGCTCGTCCTGGAGGTCGTCCAGCAGGTTCACCACCTGCGCCTGGATCGACACGTCCAGCGCCGAGACCGGCTCGTCCGCGACGACCAGCTTCGGCTTCAGCGCGAGCGCCCGGGCGATGCCGATGCGCTGGCGCTGGCCGCCGGAGAACTCGTGCGGGTAGCGGTTGTAGTGCTCGGGGTTGAGCCCGACCAGCTCCAGGAGCCGCTGGACCTCCGCCTTCACGCCGCCCTGGGGCTTGACGCCCTGGAGCCGGAAGGGGGTGCCGACGATGCCGCCGACCGTGTGGCGCGGGTTCAGCGAGCCGTACGGGTCCTGGAAGATCATCTGGATGTCGCGGCGCATCGGCCGGAGCTTCCCCGCGGACATGTGGGTGATGTCGCGGCCCTGGAACTCGACCCGGCCACCCGTCGGCTCCAGGAGCCGGGTCACCAGCCGGCCCATGGTCGACTTGCCGCAGCCCGACTCACCGACGACGCCCAGGGTCTCCCCGGGGCGCACGTCGAAGGACAGCCCGTCCACGGCCTGGACCGCGCCGACCTTGCGCTTCAGCACGCCCTTGGTGATCGGGAAGTGCTTGACCAGGCCGTCGACCTTGAGGAGCGGCTCGGGACCGGACCCGTCCGACCCGGCCGCGGCGGGCGCGGGAGTCTTCTTGTTCAGCTCAGTCACAGCTTCGGCGCAATCTCTTCGGTCCAGATCCGTTCGCGCTGCTCGCGCGACATATGGCACGCGGAGTAGTGCCCGTCGCTGACCTGCTGCAGCTCCGGACGCTCGGTACGGGTGATGTTGTCGGGCGGCACGTCGGCGTACGGGCAGCGCGGGTGGAAGGCGCAGCCCGACGGGACGTTGATGAGACTGGGCGGCGATCCCTTGACCGGGATGAGCCGCTCGGTCTGCTCACGGTCGATCCGGGGCATCGAGCCGAGCAGACCCCAGGTGTACGGGTGCTGGGGCTCGTAGAACACCTTCTCGGCGGTGCCGCGCTCGATGCACCGTCCCGCGTACATCACGAGCAGGCTGTCCGCGATCTCGGCGACCACACCGAGGTCGTGGGTGATCATGACGACCGCCGAGCCGAACTCCTTCTGCAGGTCGCGGATGAGGTCGAGGATCTGCGCCTGGACGGTGACGTCGAGGGCGGTCGTCGGCTCGTCGGCGATGAGCAGCTGCGGGTTGTTGACCAGGGCCATCGCGATCATCGCGCGCTGGCGCATACCGCCGGAGAACTGGTGCGGGTAGTCCTCGTACCGGCGGTGCGGCTCGGGGATGCCGACGCGGTCGAGCATCTCGATCGCGCGCTTCTTCGCGGTCTTCTTGTCGACCTTGTTGTGGACCCGGTGGGCCTCCACGATCTGCGCGCCGATGCTGTAGTACGGGTGCAGGGCGGAGAGCGGGTCCTGGAAGATCATGGCCATCTTCTGGCCGCGCAGCTTCCGTACACGCTCGGGGCCCGAACCGATGAGCTCCTCGCCGTCGAGCCAGATCTCGCCGCCGATCCGGGCGCGCTCCGAGGTGTGCAGGCCCATGATCCCCAGTGAGGTCACGGACTTGCCGGAGCCGGACTCCCCGACGATGCCGAGGGTCTGGCCGGCCTCCAGGTCGAAGCTGACGCCGTCGACGGACTTGACCAGGCCGTCGTCGGTGTCGAAGTGGACGCTGAGGTTGCGTACGGAGAGGAACGCGTGGTCGTCGCCGGACCGCTGAGCCGGTACGGCGTCCGTTGCCTGGGAGTCCTTCTTGGTTGCGCCGCTCATGAGAGCCTCACCCGGGGGTCGATCGCGGCGTACACGAGGTCCACCAGCAGGTTGCAGAGAACGATGAAGAAGGCGGCGACCAGGGTCACGCCCATCACCTTGGGAAGGTCGGCGGTGGTCACGCCCTGGATGGCGAAGGCGCCCAGGCCCTGGAAGGAGAAGACCCGTTCGGTGATGACCGCACCGCCCAGCAGCAGCGCGAAGTCCATACCGAAGATCGTGACCAGCGGGGTGAGCGCGGAGCGCAGCCCGTGTTTGACGACCACCTTGCGTTCCTTGAGGCCCTTGGCCCGCGCGGTTCTGATGTAGTCCTCGCCCATCGTCTCCAGCATCCCGGCCCGGGTGAGCCGGGCGTAGAGCGCGGAGTAGAGCAGGGCGAGTGTGCACCAGGGCAGGACCAGACTGCCCGCCCAGGCGACCGGGTCGTCGGTGAACGGTACGTACTCCCCGTTGCCGAAGAGCGCCAGGACCACCAGGCCGGTGAAGAACATCGGCAGGGAGACACCGGCGAGGGCGACGCCCATGGAGAGGCGGTCGAAGAACGAACCGCGCTTCAGTGCGGAGACGACACCGATCGCGACACCCGACACCACCCAGATGACGGCGGCACCGACGGCCAGCGAGAGCGTGACCGGGATGCGGTCGACGAGCTGCGGCCAGATCTCGGTGTGCGTCTTGAACGAGTACCCGAAGCAGGGCGCGTTACAGGTGACGGGGTCGGGGCCGAACTGGTACTCGGCGCCGACGACGATGCCCTTGATGAAGTGCCAGTACTGGAGATACAGGGGCTGGTCGAGCCCCAGGTTCTTCTTGACCGCTGCGATGACGTCGGGGTCGGGGCTCTTGCCGACGTACTGGGCGGCCATGGAGTCGAGGGTCTGCCCGCCGAGGCGGGGCACCAGGAAGAAGATCGCGAACGTGACTGCGCTGACCACCAGCAGCAGCAACACCGCGGCGAATACGCGTCGGATGATGTACGCAGCCACAGCCGTGCGGCGCCGGGCGGGCGGACGGGTCACGCCCGCCGGCCCGGCGCCTTCACCTGCCTTTCAGGGGATGCTTTTGATGAACAGGTGTTACTTGGTGGACGTCATGAGCACGTAGTCGTACATGCCGAGGTACGCGTCGGTGACGGTCACGTTCGCCGCGGAGTCCGGGCGGTACAGCAGGTTCTTGCGGTAGAAGAGCGGAACGACCGAGGCGTTCTCCAGGACCTTCTGGTCGACCTCGCCCCACGTCGCGTTGCGCGCCGCGGTGTCGACGGTGCCGATGCCCTTGACGAGGAGCTCGTTGATCCCCTTGTCGTTGAGCTCCATCAGGTTCGTGCCACCGGACGGCTTGATGGCCGTACCGTTCACGATCTGGTCGAGGAAGCCGAAGCCGGTCGGCCAGTCGGCACCCCAGGCCATCATCATCATGCCCGCGTTGTTCTTGTGGACCCAGTTCGGGACACCCGCGAAGTCGGTGAAGTACTTGTCCGCCGGGAACTGCTTGATCTCGGCGGTGATACCGATCGCCTTCAGGCTGCCCTGGAGCTGCGTGGCGGCGGTGACCTCGTCAGGACGGTCGGAACGCGCCGTCAGCGTGGTCTTGAAGCCGTCCGGGTGACCGCACTTGGCCAGGTGCTCCTTGGCCTTGGTCGCGTCGCCCTTGCTGCCCTCGCTCGGGTACAGGTCGAACTTCTTGTAACCGGCGACGGTCGGGGGGATGACCGTGCTGGCCGGGTCGCCCTTGACCGAGCCGCCGATCGAGTCGACCATGCTCTGCTTGTCGACGGCGTACTGGACGGCCTTGCGGCACTCGACGTTGTCGAACGGCTTGACGTTGACGTTCAGCGCCAGGTACTGCAGGGCGCCGGCGTACGGGTTGTCCGTCTTCGCCTTCTCCGACGCCTTCACCAGGACCTTGGGCTGGGTCTTGGACTGCAGACCCGTGCCCGCGATGTCCGCGGTGGTGACGTCGTTGAGCAGGTGGTCGTCAACCGTGGTGGGGTTGACATTGAACTTCAGCTCGATCTTGTCCGGCAGCGCCTTGCGGATCGGGTCCGTCTTGGCGTCCCACTCCGGGTTGCGGACGAGCGTCGCGCCCTTGCTCTCGTCGTAGGCCGAGAACTTGTAGGGGCCCGAGGAGACCATCTTCTGCACGTAGCTGGCGCCCGTGTCGGCCTTCTGCTGGATCGGCGCCGTCTGCGAGAAGGCGGCGAGGTAGTCCATGTCGGCGAACGGCTTGCTGAGGTGGAAGACGATCGTCTGGTCGTCCGGGGTCTCGATGGACTTGAGGCCCTCGGCGGACTTGTCCTTGTACGGACCCTTGTACTTGTCGCCGCCATCGAGGTAGGCCTTGAAGTACGTCGGGCCGTTGGACAGGGCCTCCGGCGCGAAGTTGGAGCGCTCGATGGCGTACTTGACGTCCTTCGAGGTGATCTCGGTGCCGTCCTCGAACTTCACGCCCTTGCGGAGCGTGTACGTCCAGGTCTTGGCGTCCGCGCTGGCCTTGCCGAGGCCGGTGGCCAGGTCGGGAACGACCTGCAGGCTGTCCTTGCCGGCGGCCGGCTTGAAGGTCACCAGCGAACGCGCGTACAGGCGGGCGAAGTTCTGCACCCAGCCGTAGTACGTGTTACCGGGGTCCAGGGAGTCCGGGCCACTGGAGTGCTCGTACGTGACCGTCCCCCCCTTCTTGTCGCTCGCGTTGACGATGCTCGACAGGCCGGCGTCCGCCTTGGCGCTGCCGCCGCCACCGCCCTTGCCGCCGCTGTCCGAGTCGCTGCTGCACGCCGAGGCGCCGAGCGACACCGCTACGGCCACCGCTATGGCGGCTGCTGTCTTTCTGTTCTGCATGGTGAGGAAAGCCCCCTCGCTAGTCCAGTGCGGCATTGCCGCGATTACTTGCCACGAGGGTCGAGTGCGTCACGCAGCCCGTCCCCCAGCAGATTGAAGGCCAGCACGGTGATGAAGATCGCCATACCGGGGATGACCATGAACATCGGGTCCACCTCGTAGAGGTCGACCGCCTGGGTGAGCATGCCGCCCCAGGAAGCCTGCGGCGGCGCGATACCCACGCCGAGGAAGGACAGGGACGCCTCGAAGAGGATGTTCGTGGGGATCAGCAGCGTCGCGTACACGAGGATCGGCGCGATCAGGTTGGGCAGCAGCTCGCGGAAGAGGATGAACGGTCCGCGGGCGCCCAGCGACCTGGCCGCCTCGACGAACTCGCGCTCCCGGAGCGACAGGGTCTGCGCGCGGACGATGCGGCCGATGTAGGGCCAGCTGAAGAAGCCGATCACGAAGATCAGGACCGCGATCCGCAGCGTGAGCCCTTCCATCCCGAAGGCGTTGCCCTGGAGGGAGGCGGAGATGGAGATCGCGAAGAGCAGCAGCGGGAAGGCGAGGAAGGTGTCCATCAGCCGGCTGATGACGCTGTCCACCCAGCCGCCGTAGAACCCCGCCACGACACCCATGACGACACCGATGACGACGGACAGCAGCGTGGAGCCGACGGCGACGACGAGGGAGACCCAGGAGCCTTCGAGGATGCGCGCGAGGATGTCGCGGCCGGTCTGCGGCTCGACACCGAGCGGGTGGTCCAGGCTCATCCCGCCGAAGTCGCCCTTGGGCGCCAGCATCACGGGGTCGACCAGGCTCTGGTTGAACGCGTTGGGGTCGAGCCCCAGGAGCGACTGGAGCGGCTTGGACAGCACGGCGGCGAGGATCAGCAGCACGACAACGATGCCACCGGCCATGGCCGCCTTGTCCCGCTTGAAGCGGGTCCAGGCGATACGGCCGAGCGAGCGGCCTTCGATCTCCTTACGGCCTGCGCCTTCCAGCACCGCTTCGGGCTGTGCATCCGCCCTGGTGGTCTCGATAGGTGCCGTCATTGCGCTGGAGACCCCTCTCGGCCGGCGGTGGCCGGCCCATGACCGCCGCTGTAGCGGCTTCTTCATAACCTGAATCGTGCGACGGTGCGCGGCCGTACGGGCCCTGCTCGTGAGTGGGGCGCGAAGGGCATGGAGCACCTGCTCCGTGGAGTCTTCAGCCCTTTTGCGATCACCCGCCAGCCCTGACGGGGAATGTTTGCTCAACCGTGATGCGTTGAGTGATCTTCCGTTATCCGGACAGCTTGATCGAGTGAGCGGACTACTCGGCCGCTAATCCACCAGAACGGACATGACGCCCAACAGGCTCTATTGAGTGGCGATTTGGGCGACCGCTGCGGGCACCTTGTCCAGCCAGGGGCCGTTTGTCCGGTCCTGGGACCGGCCTGAACGGGGCCTAGTAGGCGCGCGGGGCGGGGCCGGGCGCCTGCGGGTATCCGTAACCGGGAGCGACGACCGCGCCCCGGCCGGCCGGGGCGTGCGGCTCGCGGTCGTAGAACGGACGGGAGTTGACGCGCAGCCACATCGCGACCGGGTCGTACTCGTCGGCCATCGCGACGGTGGACACCGGGAGCCCCTCCGGGACCGTGCCGATGGACTGCTGCATCATCGCCCGCACGGTGTCGACGGACGGGCCGCTCGTGTCGTACAGATCGAGACCGATGGCGAGGTACGGGACGCCGAGCGCGGGCTGCACCCAGGCGCGGCGCAGCGAGCGGATCGCGGGGGTGCGGTGGGCGTGCTGCGTGAGCTGCGCGTAGAACTGCGGGATCTCGATGGCGGGTTCGCTGATCCGCAGCGGCCCGGCCGGCATCCGGTCCAGGCCGGTGGCGATCCGGCGCAGGTCCAGCCAGGGGATGCCGACTCCGCCGCCCGGGGCGTGCGGATTCAGCCAGATGCCCCAGCGGTCGGGGAACAGCGCACGGGCGATGTCCCGGCCGCCGACGACCTCGTGGTCGCGGTTCCAGCCGCTGGCGGAGAGCTCCTGGGCCGAGGTGACACAGGGGGCGTAGCCGAGGCCGTCGATCTCCATGTTCCCGTACTGGGCGTCGGGCGAGCCTGCCCGGCCGTGCCAGAGCAGCATCCAGATCCGGTCGGCCGCCAGTGCCTGGAGGAGCGCCTCGTACGCGTCGTAGCGCCCGGGCGTCACTTGGCGCAGCATGTGCTCGACCTGCCCGGCCGCCGCGCTGCCTGCCGCACTCACCCTGGGTCCCGCCCCTCTTCGATCCAACGTCTCGGCTGCCGCTCCCGGGCTCTCGGGGACGGCTCGGTGCCGAGGCACCAGCCATCAAACCAGCTTATGCGTCGGCCCTGACACCGACTTGACTCCGCGGGACCGGGCCGTCGTCCCGCGCCGCCGGTCCCCGTGCCGTACCGCTACTCGGCGGCGCGCTGGTAGAAGGGCCGCACCCGCGCCCGCATCCAGTCGGCGACCGGGTCCTGAGCGACGTCGAGCAGCACCAGGTTGACCGGCCACGGCACCTCGACGCGCCCCAGGGCCCGCCCCAGGGCGTCCATGGGGGCGTTGCGTCCGGCACCGTCCCAGGTGGAGAACTCGATGCCGACGAAGAGGACGGGGTCGCCGCCCTCGATGCTGGCCAGGGCGCGGCGGGCGCTGAGCACGACGCCGCTCTCCTCGAACTCACCGGCCGCGGCGGAGAGGAAGTCGACGGGCTCCTGCTGCCAGTCCGGTTCGTACAGCCGGACCCGGCCGCCACTGGCGGGCCCGTCCAGCACGGTGCGCCCGGCCCGGCAGAGCTCGGCGACGGCGGGCGGCGGCAGCGGCATGCCGACCGCACCGCCCGGGTTCACCGCGATGCCGAGCTGCGGGGGCAGGCCCCGGGCGAACTCGCGCGCGGGGGCCACGGTGAACGACATGTGCGCGCCGACGCAGGTGAGGAACTGGTGTTCGGAGCTGAACACGGGGACGTACGGGGCGCCCTCGACGTCCAGCGTCGGCAGATCCAGGTCGGTGGCGTCCGGCGAGCCACCGTTGGGCAGGGGCACCCAGAGGTGGCTGCGGCCGAGCACCTCCACCAGTCGGCCGCCCGCCTCCGGGCTGCCGAGCGAGGCGCTCAGTACTTCTTCGAGCTCGTTGGCCGGCCATCCGCCCTGCGGATGGGGCCCGGCCGGTGCCGGAATGTCCACTGGTTCCCTCTCTCACCCCATGTCGTGCAGCAAGAGGTTAACGCCGCGGCCCCCGGTACCCGCCAGTCGCACACAGGCTGTCCAGCCATCGGACAGGTCGTTTTCAGGCCTCACTCTGTGCGTCTGCGAATGTGATCCGCGTCAGCAGGCCCGCCGCTTCCCGGTCCAGCAGCACCGCCGAGGCGCAGCCGAGCGGCAGCAGACCCGACTCGGTGTCCCGCAGCAGCCGCCCCACGGCCTTGCGGTGCCGCGCGAACGCGTACCCGGACACTCCGCGTCCGCGCTCGCGCTGCCCTTCCCTCGCCGTCCGCGGGGTGACGTCGAGGAGGACGAGGTGCAGGGTGCGGCCGCGGCGCCTGGCGTCACGGGCCAGCCAGCCGCGCACCCAGGCCTGGGTGCCGCAGTCGTGGACGACGACGGAGGCGCCGGAGCGCAGCACCCGCCACAGCCCCCAGTAGTGGGCGACGCGGACGAGCGGGCGGTAGAGGGCGTACGGAAGTAAGCGGGGCAGCCGGGCCGCCCAGCGGTCCCTGGTGTTCTGGGAGTCGATGGCGTGCTCCGAGACGGCCCGGTCAATGAGCGTCGACTTGCCGCTGCCGGGCAGCCCGGAGACCACCACCACGTCGCCGGCCGCGAAGTGCAGGCCGCGCGGGCTGCGCCCGTCCCGCTGCCGCAGATCCCGTACGACGGGCGCGTGCGGGCCCACGATCTCCCTGGCCGGTACCCCCGGCTGTGCGGGCAGTGCGCCGTGCGCGACCCCCGCGGTCGTCGCGTACCGCTGCAACGTCATCGCCCTCCCCCTGTCGGCTGACCCACACCTGCCCAAGAAGTGTAAAGAAAAGGTAATGCGGCACAACCGTCCGACCCGCCGGATCCCGCAGGAGACCGGCATCGGTACCGGCCCCCCACTCTCCCGCAATGCGTGCGATGATGACCCCGTCAACTGCATAAAGGCCGCTCGAATCCGCGCGGGAGAGTCCCGGCCCCGTGCCGGGCGCCGAAGGAGCAAGATCCTCCCTTGAATCTCTCAGGCCCCGTACCGCGTGGATGAGGCAGATCTGAAAAGCGAGTCGCTCAGCGGCTCCACCCAAGGTGCAAGCCGAACCCCTGCGGGGTCTCTCGGCGAACCTCTCAGGTTCCGATGACAGATGGGGAGGGATCGTCCTCGTCGTCATGCCCTGGGAGCCTTTATCCATGAGCACCGCCCCCCGCCTCACAGCCCTCGATGCCCTGCACCGTTCGCTGGGGGCCACCATGACCGACTTCGCGGGCTGGGACATGCCCCTGCGGTACGCCAGTGAGCGCGACGAGCACAACGCCGTCCGCACGAAGGCCGGGCTCTTCGACCTCTCCCACATGGGCGAGATCACCGTCACCGGCCCCGAGGCCGTCGCGCTGCTGAACTTCGCGCTCGTCGGCAACATCGGCACCGTCTCCGTGGGCCGCGCCCGCTACACGATGATCTGCGCCGAGGACGGCGGCATCCTGGACGACCTGATCGTCTACCGGCTGGGCGAGACCGAGTACATGGTGGTCGCCAACGCGGGCAACGCCCAGATCGTGCTGGACGCCCTGACCGCGCGCGCCGAGGGCTTCGACGCCGAGGTCCGCGACGACCGCGACGCGTACGCGCTGCTCGCCGTCCAGGGCCCCGAGTCCCCCGCCATCCTGGCCGCCGTCACCGACGCCGACCTGGACGGCCTGAAGTACTACGCCGGGCTACCGGGCACGGTCGCCGGGGTTCCCGCGCTCATCGCCCGTACCGGCTACACCGGTGAGGACGGCTTCGAGCTGTTCGTCGCGCCCGGGCACGCCGAGCAGCTGTGGACGGCCCTCACCGAGGCCGGTGCCTCGCGTGGCCTGATCCCGTGCGGGCTCTCCTGCCGCGACACGCTGCGCCTGGAGGCCGGCATGCCGCTGTACGGACACGAGCTGACCACGGCGCTGACGCCGTTCGACGCCGGTCTCGGCCGGGTCGTGAAGTTCGAGAAGGAGGGCGACTTCGTCGGCCGCAAGGCGCTGGAGACCGCCGCGGAGCGCGCCGAGACCGCCCCGCCCCGCAAGCTCGTCGGCCTGGTGGCCGAGGGCCGCCGGGTGCCGCGCGCCGGGTTCTCGGTCGTCGCGGACGGCCGGGTCATCGGCGAGGTCACCTCGGGCGCGCCCTCCCCCACGCTCGGCAAGCCGATCGCCATGGCGTACGTCGACGCCGCGCACGCCACGCCCGGCACCGAGGGCGTCGGCGTGGACATCCGGGGCAGCCACGAGCCGTACGAGGTCGTGGCGCTGCCGTTCTACAAGCGCCAGAAGTAGAACCACGGGGCGCGACAGGCACCGCGTACGTGACGCAGTCCTGTCTCACACCGTAAGACCACCGTTCATCAGCACTCCCCCGCGTACAGGAGAATTCAGGTCATGAGCAACCCCCAGCAGCTGCGGTACAGCAAGGAGCACGAGTGGCTGTCGGCCGTCGAGGACGGTGTGGCCACGATCGGCATCACGGAGTACGCGGCCAACGCGCTCGGTGACGTCGTCTACGCCCAGCTCCCCGAGGTCGGTGACACGGTGACCGCGGGCGAGACCTGCGGCGAGCTGGAGTCGACCAAGTCGGTCAGCGACCTGTACTCGCCGGTGACCGGCGAGGTCACGGCCGCGAACCAGGACGTCGTGGACGACCCGTCCCTGGTGAACTCCGCTCCGTTCGAAGGCGGCTGGCTGTTCAAGGTACGCGTCACGGATGAGCCCGCAGATCTGCTCTCCGCGGACGAGTACACCGCGTTCTCCGGCAACTGAGACCCCAAGGGACCACCTGATGTCGCTTCTGAACTCCTCCCTCCACGAGCTGGACCCGGACGTCGCCGCCGCTGTCGACGCCGAGCTCCACCGTCAGCAGTCCACCCTCGAGATGATCGCCTCGGAGAACTTCGCTCCGGTCGCGGTCATGGAGGCCCAGGGCTCCGTCCTGACCAACAAGTACGCCGAGGGCTACCCCGGCCGCCGCTACTACGGCGGCTGTGAGCACGTCGACGTGGTCGAGCAGATCGCGATCGACCGCATCAAGGCGCTCTTCGGCGCCGAGGCCGCGAACGTGCAGCCGCACTCCGGCGCGCAGGCCAACGCCGCCGCCATGTTCGCGCTGCTGAAGCCGGGCGACACGATCATGGGCCTGAACCTGGCCCACGGCGGTCACCTGACCCACGGCATGAAGATCAACTTCTCCGGCAAGCTCTACAACGTGGTCCCGTACCACGTCGACGACACGGGCGTCGTGGACATGGCCGAGGTCGAGCGCCTCGCCAAGGAGTCCAAGCCGAAGCTGATCGTGGCCGGCTGGTCCGCCTACCCGCGCCAGCTGGACTTCGCCGCCTTCCGCCGCATCGCGGACGAGGTCGGCGCGTACCTGATGGTCGACATGGCGCACTTCGCCGGTCTCGTCGCCGCGGGCCTGCACCCCAACCCGGTGCCGCACGCCCACGTCGTCACCACCACCACGCACAAGACCCTCGGCGGTCCGCGCGGTGGCGTGATCCTCTCCACCCAGGAGCTCGCCAAGAAGATCAACTCGGCGGTCTTCCCGGGTCAGCAGGGCGGTCC
Source organism: Streptomyces sp. NBC_00385 (assembly GCF_035917155.1). Lineage (NCBI taxonomy): Bacteria > Bacillati > Actinomycetota > Actinomycetes > Kitasatosporales > Streptomycetaceae > Streptomyces > Streptomyces sp. NBC_00385. Next base: position 2,178,047 of record NZ_CP107951.1, read on the forward strand.
GCTGGAGCACGTGATCGCGGCCAAGGCGGTCTCGTTCAAGGTCGCGGCGACCGAGGAGTTCAAGGAGCGCCAGCAGCGCACCCTGGACGGCGCCCGCATCCTGGCCGAGCGCCTGGTGCAGCCGGACGTCACCGAGGTCGGCGTCTCCGTCCTGTCCGGCGGCACCGACGTGCACCTGGTCCTCGTCGACCTGCGCAACTCCGAGCTGGACGGCCAGCAGGCCGAGGACCGGCTCCACGAGCTGGGCATCACGGTCAACCGCAACGCCATCCCCAACGACCCGCGGCCGCCCATGGTCACCTCGGGTCTGCGGATCGGCACGCCGGCGCTCGCCACCCGCGGTTTCCAGACGGCGGACTTCACCGAGGTCGCCGAGATCATCGCGTCGGCGCTGAAGGCGCCCTCTCCCCTTGGGGAGGCTGACGCGGACGACCTGAAGGCCCGCGTCGTCGCGCTCGCCGACAAGTTCCCGCTGTACCCCGGTGTGAAGTAGCCGGACCGGCTCATTTGCACATGGGGGCGGGGCACCGCGCACACTGAACAGTGAGCGCGGTGCCCCATCCCTTGCCCGCGCTTCCTTGTCCCGCTCTTCGGGCCCACCCCCGCCCGTACCGCACCACCCGGCAGACAACGGCGTCTACCAACCCTTAGGAGTCACCCCGTGGCCATCTCGGTCTTCGACCTGTTCTCGATCGGCATCGGCCCGTCCAGCTCCCATACGGTCGGCCCCATGCGCGCGGCCCGTATGTTCGCGCGCCGGCTGAAGAACGAGGGCCTGCTGGCCCACACCGCCTCGATACGCGCCGAACTCTTCGGCTCGCTCGGCGCCACCGGCCACGGCCACGGCACCCCCAAGGCCGTGCTGCTCGGCCTGGAGGGCGAGTCCCCCCGTACCGTCGACGTCGAGACGGCCGACGACCGGGTCGAGGCGATCCGCGCCACCGGGCGGATCAACCTCCTCGGCATGCACGAGATCGCCTTCGACGCCGACAAGCAGCTGGTCCTGCACCGCCGCAAGAGGCTGCCGTACCACGCCAACGGCATGACCGTCTTCGCGTACGACCACGAGGGCGCCCCGCTCCTGGAGAAGACGTACTACTCGGTCGGCGGCGGCTTCGTCGTGGACGAGGACGCGGTGGGCGAGGACCGGATCGTCCCCGACGACACGGCACTCAGGCACCCCTTCCGTACCGGCGACGAGCTGTTGCGGCTCGCGCGGGACACCGGTCTGTCGATCTCCTCCCTGATGCTGGAGAACGAGCGCGCCTGGCGCACCGAGGACGAGATCCGCTCCGGGCTGCTCGACATCTGGCGCGCCATGCAGGCGTGCGTCTCCCGCGGCATGTCCCGCGAGGGCATCCTGCCCGGCGGCCTCAAGGTCCGCCGCCGCGCCGCGAACACCGCCCGCCAGCTGCGCGCCGAGGGCGATCCGCAGACCCACGCGATGGAGTGGATCACCCTCTACGCGATGGCGGTCAACGAGGAGAACGCCGCGGGCGGCCGCGTGGTCACCGCTCCGACGAACGGCGCGGCCGGCATCATCCCGGCGGTACTGCACTACTACATGAACTTCGCGGCAGGCGGCGCCACCGAGGCGGAGAAGGACGACAGCATCGTCCGCTTCCTCCTGGCGGCCGGCGCCATCGGCATGCTGTTCAAGGAGAACGCCTCCATCTCCGGCGCCGAGGTCGGCTGCCAGGGCGAGGTCGGCTCCGCCTGCTCGATGGCCGCGGGCGCCCTCGCCGAGGTCCTGGGCGGCACCCCGGAACAGGTCGAGAACGCCGCGGAGATCGGCATGGAGCACAATCTCGGTCTGACCTGCGACCCGGTCGGCGGCCTCGTCCAGATCCCGTGCATCGAACGCAACGGCATGGCGGCCGTGAAGGCCGTCACCGCGGCGAAGATGGCGCTGCGCGGCGACGGCAGCCACAAGGTCTCCCTCGACAAGGTCATCAAGACCATGAAGGAGACGGGTGCCGACATGAGCGTCAAGTACAAGGAGACCGCCCGCGGCGGGCTCGCGGTGAACATCATCGAGTGCTAGTCGGATAGGCCCTGACCAGCGCGTTTGCTTCTTTCAGCGCTGTCAGGGCCTTCCCTGCCTACGGGGTGGAAAGTCCCTGGAAACCCCCTGGGACAGACGTGAAAGTCCCTGAAAAGTCCCTGGGATGTCCCCGTAGGACTTGGCTGATCGCCGTTGCGGCAGACCAACTTCCAGGCTGATCTGGCGCTCTTACGGCCGACTCAGGTAGTGGTTACATGCCAGGTAGCGAAACCTACGCATGACGAGTTGTCCGGTGTCGCTCCGCGAGCATCCGCCACCGTCCGCCCCTCGCACCCAACGGCTGAACAGGCGCCTACTCGCACCCATGCGGACGGTGGCGGACGCTCCCGGACGGAGCAGGTACCGAGACCACGGTGCTGCTGGTCTCGGCCTCTAACCGCCGTGTCCCAATCGCTACAGGCAGAGAGCTCCAACCCGATTGCTTCTGGAGCCAATAGGGAGGAAAATTGCTCTACTCAAGTGTGGACGTCATGGGGAAGGTGCCGTCTCAGTAGGGTGGGGGACATGGGGACGGATCGTCGCACTTTTGGATCTTGGCGCCTTCGAGGTGGCCGCTACGAACAACAGGGTTTGCCCGTTGAGGTCTTGGCAGAGTTCGCCAGGTATGAGCGTCTCGTGGTCGACGTGGCACGCGGGTTGTACAAGCAGCGACACGCCACGCGACAGAGGGTTCCTAGGGGTTTCGCGTCCTCTTTCTCTCTCCGCCTTTCGGACATCCAGGCCGGAAGCGTGGTGCCCATTCTTGAGCGTGCCACCAATGAGACTGACACCCTCTTCGATGAGGACTCAGGCATCTTCGACGAGGCACGAATCCTAATTCAAGACACTTTGCGCTCCATCCAGTCCGGATCCGGCATTCCGCGGACCTTCCCGCCGCACGCACTTCGCGAATTCTCACGCTTCGGACGCAGCTTGCAGGATGACGAATCAATCGTCTTCGACAGTGGCAGCCCATCCGAAGTGATCTACTCGCAATCAGTCCGCCGATTGATTCACGAGAAGGCGCGCCTTGAGCGATTCGAGATTGAAACGCTCATCGCAGGGCAGGTCATCGGAGTAAACGCAGAAAAGGGCACATTCGACTTCCGCCTATCTAGCGGGAAACAGGTACTGGGGCGCTTCTCCTCCGACGACATCGTCGTGGACCTTAAGCAATACCTAGATCGATCAACAATGGCCCCCACTGTCGCCGTTAACGCCGTAGCAATTCAGTCACTAGATGGCGACTATATCGAGATTCAGGACATTCTGTCGATCGAACCGGTTCTGCCGCCTGAGTGGTCAGAACGTCTCCTGACATTGCAGACTCTCGAAAATGGCTGGCTCGATGGCATCGGCAAGGAAGTGAGCAGAAAGCTACTGCGCCAAGTCGAATCCATTCTTCTTGAACTCCTTGATGCACAGGTCGAGCGCCCATACATTTATCCGACCGAGGAGGGTGGGGTCCAGCTAGAGTGGCCTTTCACCCGAGGCGAGGTCACGCTAGTAATTCTCCCAGAAGAAAAGGTGGACGTATATGCCTTTTCGAAGGAAGACGACACCGACAGCACTAAGACGTTCCACTGGCGGAACCTAGAAAGCATCACAGAATTCGTGACCGGGGGGATCACCCAGTATGGCGACTGACGGCCCAAATCTTCGGCCCGGCGAGCTTGAAATATCGACCCAGGACGAGAAACTTTGGCGCCAAGTGAATCCTAGCTGGGTCCATGACGGCCGGGTCAGTAGCCAACTCTTTCGACCCACACCTAAGGATACCGGTGAAGTATCGGTGACAAGGTCTTCATTGGTCACCCCTGAAGCAGCGCACCACCATCACACCGGGACGCTGGGTTACGCGTCGGTCGGCGTTTTCTGTGTAGAGGTAGGCGAAGTTAACGAAGCGGGCCTAAGAGTCATTGACGATGCCCAAATCGATGACGGAGAAACCCGCCCACCTGCCCATGCGTACGTCGATTACAAACTGATTGATTCGAAGAAACTCCAACAGAGGCGCGCCAGCGTTCTTCGCGATAAAGCCGAAAAGCACGGGTGGCAATACGGACCCATGAAGCATTAGAACTTCAAGGGCGCTGGTTCGCCATACAGAAAGCGGAGATCGGGACAAACGTGTGGGAGACCCGCGAGGCTGCCCGGGCCGACGTTTTCCGCTATGTCGAGGTCGAGTACAACCGCAGCCGCCTCCGTCTGCACCCTCGACTACGGGTACGTCACCCCGCTCGAGACGAGAGCCTTGCTCAGGCAGGACCTCGCCCCGCCAGCGCAAGCACCCGCTGTCCGGCTCGCGGGGGGGGGTGTCTCTATGTCCTTCGTCAAGGACGTGGTGCCTGGTTTGCGTGTGGTTGGGGTGGTCAGGCGGCGAGGGTGATGGTGGGGGTTCTGGATTCGTAGAAGGTGCCGTCTCGGAGCATGGCGAAAAGCACGCTGATGCGTTGGCGGGCGAGTCGCAGGAGTGCCTGGGTGTGCGTTTTACCGCGGGCTCTTTGCCGGTCGTAGTAGGCGCGTGATGCCGGGTCGGCGTTCATGCAGGCGAAGGCGGAGAGGAACATCGCGCGTTTGAGCTGCCGGTTTCCGCCGCGTGGTGCGTGTTCGCCGTGGATCGAGGTTCCCGACGATTTCGTCGTGGGAGCGAGGCCGGCGTAGGCGGCGAGGTGGGCGGCACTTGGAAAGCCGGTGCCGTCGCCGACGGTGACCAGCAGGACGGCGGCGGTCCTGACGCCGACGCCCGGCATCGAGGTCAGGACCTGGTGAAGAGGGTGGGCCTCCAGCAGGGTGCTGATCTGGGCTTCGAGTGCCTTGCGTTGGTCGTGGACGGCTGCGAGCGAGGCGGCCAGGGACGGGATCACGATGTCGAGGGTGCCCGTGCCGGGAACGATGACGGTCTGCTCGTCGAGGGCGTCGAAGACGTCATCGATCAGCCTCTGTGCCATCCGCGGAGCCTTGGGCCGGATCAGCTCGACGAGCCGGCGGCGGCCGGCTTTCCTCAAAGCGGCCGGGGATCCGTGGCGCTCAAGGAGCCAGGTGACGGCGGGGTGATCCAGCCGCGGGCCGAGCACGCGCTCGAGGCTGGGGTGGAACTGGGTGAGCAGGCCGCGTATCCGGTTGCTGGTGCGGGTGGCCTCGGCGGCGAGGTCCTGGTCGAAGCCGGTCAGCACCGTGAGCTCGGCGGTGATCTCGTCGGTCAGCTCCAGCGAACGCAGGATGTGCGGCATCGTCCGGGCCGCGTCCGCAATCACCGCCGCGTCCTTCGCATCCGTTTTCGCCTCGCCCGGATACAGATCGGCGATCCGCCGCATGGCAAGTCCGGGCAGGTAGGCGACCTCGCAGCCCGCGTCCCGGGCGACGGTCAGCGGCAGAGCCCCGATCGATGCGGGCTGGTCGACGATCACCAGCACGGTGCCGAACTTGGCCTTGAGCTTGTCGAAGGCGGCCCGCAGTTTCGGTTCGCTGTTGGGCATCGGCTTGTCGAAGATCTTCTTGCCCGCCGGAGTCAGGCCGTGGCCATGATGGGCGGACTTGCCGACGTCCATCCCGAGGAAGACGCCCACGCCATCGGTGTCTAACATCGCACCCTTCCCAGGTGGTTGCTCCTGCCGGCCTCGGCAATGGCACCGTGCTCGCGCATCCACGTTATGCAGACCTGCCGCCCGCGTACTGCCCGGCATTGCGCCGGACCGGGCGGTGGCCGGGTCTCTCATCAGCGTCTCCGACGGCACCCCACGGACCCGGCGACACCACCCCCCAGGTCATCTGTTCGACAGAGGGGACACAGTCATACCGGGCCCGGAGGCCAGCGGCCCCATTGCAGGACCGCGAAAAACATAACGGGGGGGGAACTCCGCCCGCGCCCTGCTCACCGCTTGGGCCACCGCCTGCAAAGCATGCGCCGACGAATGCTCCTCGCACGCCGGCGCAAGGCGAAGCCGCCTCCGTGCTGGTGGATGTCGTCGCGGGTGCGGTCCCCTGCCCGAGTCTGGACACTGCAGGCTCAGGATGACTGGTGTTGGGGGTGGGGACTGGCCGTGGCACGCAGGAAGGTTAGGACAGCGTCCTAGTATTGCGGGACGGTGAGACTGTGGCAGCAGGAAAGGCTTGAGTATGCGGCGGCTGGGAGATCTCGAAGCCGAGATCATGGACTGCCTCTGGACATGGGGCAGACCCGCCACGGTCCGAGAGGTGGTTGATTCGATCAACGCGCGACGCCCCGCCGCTTACACCACCGTGATGACGGTCACCACAATCCTCTACAACAAGGGTTGGCTCACGCGCGAGAAGCAGGGGCGCGCTTGGCTCTACACGCCGGTGCGTAGCAGGGAGGCGTACTCGGCTGCACTGATGGAAGATGCTCTGGGTGCCAGTGAGGACCGGTCGGTGGCCTTGGCTCACTTCGTCCGCGGCATGTCCGATGACGAGGTATCCGCTCTGCGCGATGCCCTTCGCGCCGCCGGACACGACCTCACCCCGTGAACGCAGCGCCTGCCCTGTTGGGTTACGCCGCAGCGGTCGGGACGCTTGCTCCGCGCATCATGGCGCGCAGCAGCTGGCCGCACAGGGCTCCGGCTCTGGCCGTGACCGTCTGGCTGACGCTCGCCTGCTCGTTCTCGCTTTGCCTTGCGCTGGGTGCCCTCCATCTGGCAAGTCCCCATACGCACCTTCACGGCATCATCTACACATGCCGAGTCGCGCTGGGCATTGATGCGCCGAGCTCAACCAGGGCCAACTACGCGGGCTACGTAGGGGCGGGAGCTGTGGGTGCCGCTCTGGTGGTCACCTTCACCATCTGCGTACGGCGCGCTCGGGCTATCCGCAAGCGGCACAGAAGAGTGCTGGACCTGGTAGGTCGCCGGTCGGCGGTATTGGGAGCCACTGTGCTGGAGCACGCCGCACCGACGGCTTACTGCCTTCCCGGATACCGACCCAGGATCGTCGTCAGCAGGGGCGCTGTCGAGCTCCTCTCCAGCAAGCAACTCGGCGCGGTTCTTGAGCATGAGCGGGCGCACATCGCCGGCCGGCACCACTTGCTCCTAGCGGCTTCCCAAGCCTTCGCCGCCGTCTTTCGCGGGCTCCCGCTCGCCTCTGTGATGCGGGAGCAAATTCCGCTCCTGCTGGAGATGATTGCCGACGACCGGGCGCTTCGCAGGACAGGACGTATCGTGCTGGCTACCGCCATGTACGAGATGGCCACCGCCAGCGTCCCGGACGGTGCGCTAGGGGTCGGAGGTCATGGCGTCGCGGTCAGACTCCAGCGCATTCTCATTCCAGTCCCGAGCGCAAACCTGGCCATGCTTTGCTGCATCGCGACGGCCGCGATGGTGGTGCCGCTACTTCCCGTGCTCGTCGCTTGCCCTCCGAGCCTCGCCCTGAGCACCACCTTCGCGCTTCTGCCTCTGTAGCCCGGCTGCGTCAATCCTGCTGTCCGCGCCGACCCGATCGTCAGATGCGTACGCCCCACATGAACGGCATGCCGCTCCGCGCGATGGACTCGTAGCGCACCTGGGCGCCCGGTTTGGGAGAGTGCAGAATTTGTCCGTTGCCGGCATAGAAGCCGACGTGGCTCAGGTCGGTCCGCATGATGATCAGATCGCCAGGCTTCAACGCACTCAATGAGTTGATCCTTGTACCGACCCCGGCCTGAGCCTGCGAAGTCCGCGGGATAGAGACGCCCGCCTGCTGGAAGGCCCATGAAGTCAAACCGCTGCAGTCGAAGGAAGAGGGGCCCGTGGCGCCCCACACGTACGGCAGGCCGACTCGGCTCTGGGCGGCGCTGAACGCCGAAGCGGCGCGCTGCGAGCCACTGGCCTCGTTGCCCAACTCCGTGCGCTCGCTCGACCGGTTCGCTCGCTCTTCGTCCTCGGCGATCTTTGCACGCTCTTTGGCTGTCAAGCTGTTGAGCAGCTGCCGCGCCTTCGCCAACTTGCCCTGGATTTCCTTCTTCTTTACACCCAGCTCCGTACGGGTACTGCCCAGATCCTTGACCTTTGCCATGGCTTGCGTGCGTTGCTGCTGCAACTCGCGCTGTTGCTTCGCGTAGCGTTGCCATGCGGAGAGTTGATGCGCGCCGAGACGGTCCAGCGCTGCCGCCCCTTCGAGGAACTCATCAGGGTCCGACGACAGCAGCAGTTGCACGGACGGGTCGAGCCCGCCACTGCGGTACTGAGCGGAAGCAATTGCACCCAGTTGATTCCGGAGTGTGTTGAGGCCACTCTGTTTGCGGGCTGCGGCGCTTTGCAGGTCTTTGACCTGCTTGTCCAGCTGCTCGGCCCTTTCTTTAGCCCCGTTGTACTTCTCTGTTGCCTGCGTGGCCTCTTCATACAGGCGGTCAATTTGCGCCTGTACGCCCTTCTTGGACGGGTCGGGCAGCGGATCGGCTGATGCAGTCTGCGCCGAGAAGGCAACGGCGGCAGCCGCAGTCGCGGTGAGCGCGGTCGTATACGCGTGACTGGCCTGCTTGGGACGACGGTGGGACGCCACGGAGTCTGACTCCTACTTCCTGGGTCGCGGGCCGCGGGACGTTCTGTTGCCCTGCGGTCCGTTTCGGGAGACACGGTGCGGCAGCGCCTTCGCCGTCACCCCGAGCGGGCGACCGGTCAACGAAGGGCACTCGGAGACTAAGTTACTTAGTTACTTAGTTTCAACTGCAGCGAGTGCCGTACTGCGCAGACAGGGAAGCCGGGCCGCCACCGACCGAAGGACGGCGACGCGGCCACCGGTCGGTCGAATGAGCGCACTCGAGTGCGGCACTTCTCAGGGGGCGGAGACCGCAAGCGAGGTTTCCGGGGATGATGGGCGCGGCATGGACAGGCTCAGAGAAACGACGAACCAGAAGAAGACTTCGAGCATGTGGCGAGGGGGTCGGTGGATCCGGGCTGCTGTGTTCACGGCGATCAGCAGCGTCCTCGCGGTCGTGGGACATCACCTGGTCGCCGAGAGTGCTGTCCCCTGGTTGAAACTGCTCGCCGCAGCGGCTGCCGTGTTCGCCGTATCCGCAATGTCGGCAGGTACGCCTCGCTCGTGGTGGCTGGTGGCTGCGGCAACCGGTTGCGCCCAGGCGTTGCTGCACGCGGCATTGGCCAGTTCAGCCCCTGTCATGGGCAGGCAGCACGAAATGCACACCATGTCAGGCTCCGGATACTCGGCTCATCACAGTCCGTTCGTGATGACGTCGGTGCATTGGCTGGCTGCTGTAGCGGTGGCGGTGCTGATGTATCGCGCGGATCAGGCTCTGAGCAAGCTTCCACAGACTGCCAGCAGATGGACACGGACCGCGATCGCTGCCCTTGCTGCCGCACTGGGGCCTTTGGGGCCGCAGCCACTGCGCACAGCGGCTGCCCTGCCCGCGCAATGCCCCTTGCCGGCCAGACCGGGGAAGTCTGCATTGCAGGTGGTCCTGTGTCACGCCGTGGTCCGCAGGGGCCCGCCATGGGTGCGGCTGTAGACGCTGCCAATCCATAGCGGGCTGCTCACCGACGGCCGGCCCCACCTGCACGAGAAGAGTTTCATTCATGGCGAACACATCACGTACCTGCCGCAGCCTTTGCCGGATAGGGATTGCGGCGACAGTCACCGCTGCTGTCCTTGCGGCGGGGGCGGGTACTGCCGCTGCCCACGCCGAAGTCAGCGCTTCTGACGCCCGCGCTCTGGCGGAGAACGTCACGCTTACGTTTACCTCGGAGGCGGAGTCGGACGCTGCGGGAATCAAGGAGCTGCGGGTCGTGCTGCCCGCAGGCATCGCTCCGGACGCTGTGTCGCTGAAGGAGGCCCCCAAGGGCTGGGCGCTCAGCACCACAGACGACGGGTACACCGTGGGCGGCACAGCACTGACTGCGGGGACGGACGCCGAGCACAGCATCACGGTTCGGCAGCTGCCCGACGCGAAGTCGCTGGCGTTCAAGACCATTGAGACGTACAGCGACGGCAAGGTCTCCCGTTGGATCGAGGTGCCCAGCAACGGTCAGAAGGTGGAGAACCCCGCCCCGGTCCTGGAACTGAAGGCGGCGGCCCCGGGAGCCAAAGCGATTGCGCCAAGTCCTTCGCCGACGCCGAGTGCCAGCACGCCGTCACCGGCAGCGTCCACTCCGGCGACCGAGTCATCGCCTTCCGCACAGCCTGAAAGCAAGAAGAGCTCTGGCAGTAATACCGGCCTGTTGGTTGGGCTGATCGCGGCCGCGCTGGTCGCGGTCGCCGGGGCAACTGTGTGGTGGACGCGCCGCAACCGCAGCCGGGCGTAGGCACCCAGCGTGCTGGTGCGCAGAAGCAACTGGGCTGCGCACCAGCACGCTCATGTCAGACCTGCACTGGGACTGGGGTGGTGGTGAGGTTGCCGCTGCGTGCGAGTGCTGCGACAGCGGCTGCGCAGCACGCGCCGACCAAGGCCAGGACGACCCAGGGCAGGGCGGCGAGGCCGGCATCGCGGGCGGCGTCCAAGACCGCGCCAGTGGCGAGGTTCCCCAACGTGATGCCGATACCGCAGACGGTGTTGTAGAGGCCGTAGTGGGTGGCGACCCAGCGTCCGCCGGACAGGGCCACGATGGTATCCATCTCGAACGGGTACAGCACCGCGGTCGCTGCGGCGAGCAGGGCCGCGCAGGCGAGCAGCGGCAGCATGATGACCGCGGTGCGCCATCCGGCTGAGGTGAGGTGCTGGCCGGAGGTGAGCATCGGGGGCAGGAACGCGATCGCCATCAGTGCGAGCCCGGCCACCAGGCAGTGCTGGGGCGTCAGAGATTTTTTGCACCAGGCGGTAATGCGCATCTGTCCACCGAGCGCAACCAACCCAGAAATGACGAACAGTGCACTGGTGGCTGCAGTCCCTGTTGTGCCGTCACCGACCAGGCGCTTGGTCTCCAGGGGCAGGGCCAGATAGATCTGGAAAGACAGGACGTAGGAACCGGTCATGGCTGCGGAGAACAGCCAGAACGGCCGGTTGCGCATGACTACGGCCGCCTGCTCGCGCAGGGTTGTCCCCTCGCCTGCGGTTGCGCCGGTCCGGGCCGGCAGTCGGCGCATCTGCAACAGAGTCAGGGCCGCGAACAGGACGGCAGCCACCAGGCAGGTGACAGGGAACGCCACTGCGGTCAGCGCCAGCCCGATCAGCGGCCCGAGCAGAATCCCGGCCTGGTAGAAGACGTTGAACAGGGCGAACGCCTCGACACGTCGTTCGCCGGATTCGGCCGCCAGGTAGGCGCGGACGGCCGGGTTGAACAGTGCGCCTGCCAGCCCGGTAGCGGCGGAGGCGGCCAAGAGTGCGGGAAGGGTGTCGGCGAAGGCGAGGGCGGTGAAGCCGACGGTGCGAAGTGCGCATCCGGCGATGATCAGCGGCCGGTAGCCAAGCCGGTCGGCCAAGGCCCCGCCGATGAGAAACATGCCCTGTTGGGAGAGGTTACGCATACCCATGATGAGGCCGACGGCCCAGGCTGCCAGAGCCAGGGTGCCAGAGAGGTGGGCCGCCAGGTAGGGCATGAGCATGTAGAAGCCGAGGTTGATGCTGAGCTGGTTGATCAGCAGCAGCTGCACGGTGGGGTCGAAGGAGCGGGCCTGACGCCACGTCGTCTTCACTGGTGGGCTCCGGCGTTGATCGAGGTCGGGGGTTTCGTGGGGTCGGTGACGGTGGTGCAGCGTGTCCACCGGGTTACCTCACGCAATCCGGCGGCGTCGATGGTGTCGGGCCCGGTGGTCGGTGGGGTGTTGAGGAGATCGTGGGCGCGGCAGTAGTCGTCGTTGAAGACGGTGTCGAAGTAGCGGTGCGGCCCGTCGGGGAACACGGCGGCAATGCGGGTGCCTGCCGGCTGGGTGCGGGCCACCCAGCCGGCGACCAGGGCGACCGCTCCCACACTCCAGCCGCCGGTAGCGAACTGGCGTGCGGCCAGGCACCTGGCCGACCAGACGGCTTCGCCCGGGGCGACCCAGTGGACTTCACTGAAGGCCGTGTAGTCGACGTTGCGGGGATAGATCGAGGAGCCCAACCCCCGCATCAGGCGGGTCCGTGCGGGCTGGCCGAAGATGGTCGATCCGATGGTGTCGACCCCGACCAGCCGCAGCTGGGGCATCCGTCGACGCAGACCCCGGGCGATGCCGGCCGAGTGCCCTCCGGTGCCGACTGCACAGACGAGGATGTCGATGTGTTCCAACTGGTCGGCGAGTTCGGTGGCCAGCCCCGCGTAGGCGGCCACGTTGTCGGGGTTGTTGTACTGGTCGGGCGACCAAGCCCCCGGCAAGGCAGCAAGGAGTTCGGCCACCTTCTGACGGCGCGCCTCCTGCCAGCCGCCTTCGGGGTGAGGCTGGTCGACGATGTAGAGGGTGGCACCGTGGGCGGTGAGCATCCGCTCCATGATCGGCTCCATGCCGGGGTCGGTCACCAGATGCACCGGATGGCCGTGCAGGACACCGGCCAACGCCAGGCCGAGCCCCAGGGTGCCGGAGGTGGATTCCACAATCGGGGATCCGGGGCGGAGGTCTCCGCGTTCGCGGGCCCGGGCGACCATATGCAGGGCTGCGCGATCCTTGATACCGCCGGGGTTGAATCCTTCGAGCTTGGCCCAGAAGCCTCCGGGTGAGGTGGCGAACGGCTCGTCCACCCACAGCACGGGAGTGCCGCCGACAGCCTCCAGGACGCTGGGTGGGGAAGCCTTCAGGTTTTCGGGCAGGGAAAGTCCAGTCATGTGAGGGTGTCTTTCGTGCGTTGGGGCACGATGGCGGCGCATAGCCGTCTACAACTCGACGTGCGGCCTCGGCCCCACGAGGGGAGAGGGGGCTGAATCAGGCAGTAGGCCGGACAGCGGCAGAAACTGCCGCTCGTACACGGCCTGACCTCGTCACCTTCGGGACACGCACAACCGGTTCAACACATCACGCCCCGCCGTGACAGGAAACTCGCGTTCCTGGATACCGCTGCACCAGACCGGGGCTGCGGCTGCCCACTTCCCGGCGGCGGTCCCCGGTAGCTCCTGGAGGAAGCGACGATCCTCCGCCTGGGTCGCGACATGCTGCTCGGCCACGGGAGAGCAGTGGTCACGATCACCGCCCTGGCAACCGACGGAGGAAGCCGGGGTGAGAGCCGGGAGGATCTCTGGTGCGTGCGGCTCGTACGGTGCAGCCGACGCGACGGGGAGCGCCTGCTCGTCTACCTTGACCCCGACCAGGCGATGGTGGCCCCCGCTGTCACAGACACCGAGAAGCAGCACGGCCAGCGCAGCCACCACCAAGGCGACCACGATGCTGCCGCGGTCCTCGCGCACCCACCACATTCGATCTCGCACAGTGATCATGACGCTACCCTGTGTGCAGCCCTGGGAAGTCACGCGTCCCCCCGTACGAGTGAGGGTGATCCAGCCACTTTCACACATGGGAGCGTGACTGTCGGTTCCCGGCGGCCAGCCCGTCGCGGGGTCCACCGGCAGCGACGAAGTGACCCTCACCGCCTGTCCTGGTTGCGCCGAGACTCCTCGCCCTACCCGGACCGAGATGCTCGCCGCCTACCCATGTGTCAGTACATCGTTCCCTGAATTCAGGGGAACGTGTATCGTTCACGCGGTGTTGACGCTTGCCTCCGACATCGACGTCCTTGCCCGCTTCGGCCGCGCGCTGGCCGATCCGATCCGCTGCCGGCTCCTCCTCGCCCTGAGAGAGACTCCGGCTCATCCGTCAGATCTGGCCGAGGCCCTGGGAATCTCCCGTACGCGCCTCTCCAACCATCTGGCCTGCTTGCGCGACTGCGGTCTAGTGGTCGCCGTGCCGGTGGGCCGGCGTACCCGCTACGAGCTCGCCGACCCGCGTCTTGGGCACGCCCTGGACGATCTGCGCGCGGCCGTCGTGGCCGTCGCAGCAGACCGTACCTGTGCCGAAGCAGACGAGAAGGACTGCTGCTGATGGCCGTCATATCCCTGAGCCCGTCCCCGGATCGCCGTGAAGCTCTCGCCCGCCGCATCCGGTTCCTGCTCGCCGCGACGATTGCCTACAACGTCATCGAGGCCGTGGTGGCGATCACCGCGGGCGCCGTCGCCTCCTCTACCGCGCTGGTCGGGTTCGGGCTGGATTCGGTCATCGAGGTCTCCTCCGCCAGTGCGGTGGCCTGGCAGTTCTCCGCCCGCGATCACGCTGTACGTCAGGCGCGCGAGAAGACCACCCTGCGGATCATCGCCGTGTCCTTCTTCGCTCTTGCCGCATACGTGGGAGTCGACGCGATACGTGTCCTGGGCGGCACCGGTGAGGCCGATCGGTCCATCCCCGGCATTGCGCTCGCGGCACTGTCCCTTGCGGTCATGCCGTTCCTGTCGGCGGCCCAGCGCCGGGCCGGGCGCGAGCTGGGTTCAGCCTCGGCGGTCGCGGACTCCAAGCAGACGCTGCTGTGCACCTACCTGTCTGCCGTGCTCCTAGCTGGGCTCATAGTCAACGCCACGCTCGGCTGGACCTGGGCGGATCCGATCGCCGCCCTGGTCATCGCAGCCGTCGCCCTCAAGGAAGGCCGCGACGCCTGGCAGGGCAAGGGCTGCTGCGCGGCGCCCGCCACGACCCTTTCGATCACAGGTGCGGAAGACGGAGGCGATGCCTGCGGCTGCGCCCCGGAATGCGCCTGCTGCACCACGGAGGGAAGCGAGGGCCGGAGATGAACGGCTGGGCTTTAACGGCACTGACTCTGTACGTGGCGTGGACGATGACCGCCTTCGGGGTACGCGGTGCTATGCAGCAACGCCGTACCGGAGATACCGGCTTCCGCGGCATCTCCGGCAGGCCCGGCTCACCACCCTGGTGGGCAGGGGTGCTCTTCGTTCTCGCGCTGCTCGGTGGGGCCGCAGCTCCTGTCGCCGCCCTGTTCGGCCTGCCCGCACTCTCCGGGGATGAGATGCCTGCGGTGCGGTGGGCGGGACTGGTGATCGCCCTGGCAGGCATCGGGGCCACCCTGATGGCGCAGACCAATATGGGTGCCTCGTGGCGCGTGGGCGTGGACGCCGCAGAACGCACGGACCTGGTCACCACTGGCCTGTTCACTCACGTACGCAACCCCGTCTTCACCGCCATGACCGCCACGGCCGTCGGCCTGGCGCTGATGGTGCCCAACGTGATCGCTGTAATCGCCCTGGGGCTTTTGCTGTTCGCGATTGAGCTGCAGGTCCGCGTCGTCGAGGAGCCCTACCTTTCCGGCGTGCACGGTCAGGCATACGGCCTCTATTCGGCTCGCACGGGTCGCTTCCTTCCGGGAGTCGGCCGGCGCCAGGATGCCTGAGGCTCGAGCCCGTGGTCACAACCCAGGCCCGGTGCGGCGTATCGATGCCGGACCGGGCCTGGCCGTAACTGCCGTCAGTGGTGGGGCGAAGGCGAAGCCGTGGGAGACCGAGAGGCGCTACGTTGGGCGAGCATGTCCCGCATCAGGCTGATCTCGGACTTCTGGGCGCGGACGATGCCCGCGGCGAGGCCCCGAACCGGGCTGCTCTTGACCTGTTGAGCTGCGGCTCTGGCCATGACGACGCCGCCCTGGTGGTGCGGGATCATCAACTGCAGGTAGAGGACTTCGGCCGCCTTGCCTCTGGCCGACCTGAGCCGCTCCAGCTGGGCACGGGTGGCCATTCCCGGCATCCCCGCACCGCCCGGCACAGAGTGGCCCTTCATCCAGCGCATCGGACCATCGCTGGAGACCTTGGAGGCACCCCACATGTCGAGCCAGCCCAGCATCATGCCCCGTTGATTGGCCTGCGTGTTGATGACGTCGAAGGCGAGCCGCCGCAACTCCTCGTTGCGGGTGTTGTCGCGTACGAGGAACGACATCTCGACGGCCTGCTGGTGGTGCACCGCCATGTCGCGAGCGAAACCGGCGTCAGCTGACTCGCCTGCCGGAACCGGCTGGGCTGCCTGCGTCCGGCCCGGGATCGCGACAGCGATCGCCCCGGCAGCACCACAGAGGCCCAGCAGCAGGGCCGACACGACGAACCAGCGCGGTACCGGGCGGCGAGGACTCACGCCGTCAGACCGTTCGTGCACGCGGCACCCGGCTCCGGGGTCTGCTCACCCTGCACGTACTTGTCGAAGAAGGTGGCGATGCGCGGGTCGGAGGCACTGTCCACAGACAGCTGCTTGCCCCAGGCCGTCAAGGTGATCGGACCTGTCTGCTTGGAGTGCGGGCTCATCAGCGTGTACGGGGTTTGGGACACCTTCTGCTTCAGCGTCGCAACATCGGACGCCGGGGTCTTGTCGTTGTAGGTGACCCAGACCGCGCCGTGCTCCAGAGCGTGAACGGCGTTCTCCTGGCGCACTTCCTTGGCGTAAACGTCCCCATTGCAGTTCATCCACGCCTGGGCGTGGTCACCCCCGGCAGCCGGTGTCATGGGATACGTGACGGGCTTGGCCACGTGGTTCTGCGTGAGCTTCTTCCACGTCTTCTCCCCCTTGATGGGTGAGGTGCGGGCTGTCTCCTGCTTCTTCTCCTCGCCCTCGATCGTGAACAGCAGATAGCCCGCCCCTCCGGCCAGAACCACGAAGATCACCGCGCAGATGACGACGGTGATTATCTTGTTGCGGCGTTCACGTGCCCGCTCGACGCGTCGAAGTTCGTCCAGCTTGGCCCGTCGAGCGGTGGCCGCTGATTTTGCTTTGGCAGTGCCCATGGGATGTCCCTTGTGCCGCCGGAGTGGCGGCGGATGCGTAGCGGATGGCGATTGGTCGTCACTTCGTTCACCGGCGTGGTTCAAGGCGCCCGATGTGTTCTGCGGAAAGGGACGATCCGGCCTAAGTCCGCTGCACCTGCAGCACATGAAGATCAACAACGGGCGAGGGGGTGCACGGCGGTGAAACCAGATCGGGGGCCGACAGTGACGGTGCCGCGATACTGCTGCTCTTCGCCCAGGGTTCGCCCATGTCCGGGGCAGGCGCCAATGCCTTGCCCATGTGCTGCAGGGCACTCGCGCAGTGCTCTGGACCACCAGGCTGGTGATCTGCGCACCCGTCAGGAAGCAGAGGAGACGGGGCAAGCGCCGCGACGGACGTCACCGCAAACGGGGCCATAGAGTTTGCGCGGGACTCCAGTTGAGCACACGCCACGAGAGCGATCAGAGCGATGGCCAGGCTGACCGCCCAGCTCATCACGTAGCGCAGGCGAAGGCCGACGGCCCACGGGGCGCTGGTCCACTGTCTCGTCATCGTGCGCAGATCCTAGCGATTTCCATGGGCGGGGCAATGCGTCCTGACGCGCCTCGTGGCATCCAGGTTGGGACGCTCAGGCGACGGGGCCGGCGCACCGGTTCAGATGCCAACGGTGAAGCCCGCCGCCCAGTACTGCATCTGGCCGACCAGGTAACCCCAAACACCGGTGACCATCAGCACGCCGGTGGCAATCATCATGACGCCGCCTGCGCGCATCACCCATGTGTAGTGGGCTTTCACCCAGTCGAAGACTCCGAGCGCCTTCCGAAAAGCCAGCCCTGCAGCGAGGAAGGGCAGGCCCAGCCCCGCGCAGTAAGCGACAGTGAGGACAGCTCCCCGACCCGCACTGGCCTCGCTGAGGGCAAGCGCCTGCACAGCGGCCAGCGTGGGGCCGATGCACGGAGTCCAGCCCAGGCCAAAGAGCACTCCCAGCATCGGAGCACCGGCCCAACCGGCTGCCGGGCGCCGGTGAATGCGCCATTCCCGGTTCATCCCGGGCAACACGCCCATGAAAGACAGACCTATCACGATGGTCAGCGCCCCGAGGATCCGGATCAGTGGGTCCTGGTACGCCAGCAATGTGTTGCCCACGTAGCCGAATGCAGCGCCGCAGGAGACGAACACGGCAGTGAATCCCGCCAGAAACAGCAGCGTTCCGCCCACGATGCGGCCACGGCGTGCCGCTTCCAGGTCCGCGCCGCTGATCCCGGTCACATAGGACAGATATCCGGGCACCAGGGGCAGTACACAGGGCGAGAAGAACGAGATCGCGCCCGCCAGGGCAGCGAGCGGCAGGGCCAGCAGCAACGAGCCGCTCAGCACAGCGGAATCCGTTGCGGAAGCGATCAGCACGAGTCACCCCTCCTTCGGAGAGAGTTGCGCAATTACGGTCTTCATGACGGGTTCAGGCCGCCTGCGCGGCGGCAAGGGCCTCGACCAACCGCTGGGGACTGCGCGTCGAGAGGTACACGTAGGGGGTGGGATCGTCGGGGTCGACCACCTCGGCACGCACCGCCGTGGTGATGTAGCTGCGCATCAACATGTGGGCCCGCATGTCGGCCTTGTACGTCCGCCAGGCACGCGATTCCTCTCCCTCCAGGATTTCCGGAGCGCCCAGTGCCTGCACCGGGATTTTGGCGTCGTCTGCGATGAGCAGGCCATTGATGACACGGATACGCGAGGAGCCCTGCCCGCTGACCCATGTGCAGGCGATCGCGGTACCGACGACGAGGCCGCCCATCATGGGCAGCGGTCCGTACGGCAGGACGATCAGGCCCAGTGCGACCCCGGCGAGCAGGGCGATGAACCACCAAGAGCGCGGCGCTGTCAGGCGTTCGTCGTATGTGGGCTGTGCCGTGGCTGTCATGTGCGCACCTTCATGAAGTGGTCTTCGTGGGATTGGTTCACAGCGGGAGGAACGCGTTCGCGGTCGGCCGGTGTTGGAGGGTGGCGCCCGTTTCGACTTCGTGGAACCAGGCATGCAGGCGCAGGCTGTTGTCGGCCATACGGAGCGCGATGCAGGGATAGTCGCTGAGCACGTCCAGTTGCCGAATGACGTGCAAGTGTCCCGCGGCGGTGACGTCACCGGTCGTAATGTCCTGCGGCACTTGCACGTCGGTCGTCACTGCCCCGGCCGACGGATCTTCGCTCCCGGGGTGACTGTTCGTTCCTGGGAAAACATCAGCCCTGACGACTTCGCACTGAGAGTGTCCGCACACGATGATGTCGGCCACGTTGAGGCGTTCCACGGCGAACTCGATCGTCACAGCGTCCGGCAAGGGGTTTTCAGGCTGGTAGCGGGAGACCGTCCCGCCGTGGGTGCGCAGTTCGAGGAGTTCGCCCGGCCGGCTGCCGGTGAGCCAAGCAGGCGCGAGTCGCGCGTCCGAGCAGGAGATGAAAAGCACCTGCGGAGCCTGCCCGCCCGCGAACTGGTCCAGGTCGACGCCGTGCGCCGCGGCACGTGCCGCATAGCTGCGCGTCTGCTCGACGAAGTACGCCATCATCGACCGGTCTTCGGGCCGACTCACTGGGCGAGCCGTTCATCGATCAGGGCCTTGAATGCCTCGTACGAGCCGGGCGTGGCAACCCGGACCCCGTCGACGATGAAGGTGGGCGTGCCCTGCACTCCCAGGCTGAGGCCGTCAGCCTGATCGACCAGGACGCGCTCAGCGGTCTTCGGATCCTTGACTGCGGCGTCGTACCTCTTCAGATCGAGGCCGAGCTCCTTCGCATAACCACGGAAGACTGCAGCCTTGGACTCCTGCGCCTCCCCCCACTCCTTCTGCGTCGCGAAGAGCTTGCCGTACATCGCTTCGAACTGGCCTTGCTGGGCTGCCGCTTCGGCTGTCTGGGCAGCCGGTTGGCTGTTGCGGTGACCCGGCATCGGGAAGTAGCGGGCGACGAAGGTGACCCGGTCCTTGTACTCCTCGCGGAGCCGCTCGACGACCGGGTGCATTGCCCCACATCCCTCGCATTCAAAGTCAAGGAACTCGACCACTGTGAGTTCGCTGTTCTTGGGCTGGGTAAGGCGGTGGCTGGATGTGCGAACGGGCTGAGCCTCCGCTGCAGGTTCGGCGTTGAAGGAGGCGGATCTCGGGCCGTCAGGTGAGAAGGCGAGAACGGAGCCGAAGGCGGCGGCGAGCGCGGCCAGGATTACTACCCCGACGTACAGGTGCTTTTTCATAGTTCCTCGTGAGGATTCGGACGGTTTCATTCGCTGGGCGGGGGCTGCTGTTGGGCAGCGGGTGGCGCCGTTGAACCCGAAATGCGGTCACGTGCGCGCAGGCCGGCCAGGTACGCGTTGTAAGCGGCCAAAGGGTTGTTGGCGTCGCCGCGTTCGATCTGGCGGTCGATCCGGCGTGCCTCGCGAGCATCGGAGCGGACCCACTGAGCGGCGAGGATGATCGTGGTAATGAGTACGGGAATGTCACCGGTGGCCCAGGCAATGGACCCCGCGTTGTACTGGTCCTTTGCCAACGTGGCGCCCCAGGTCCGGCCCAGATCCGCCCACCATCCGTCGCCGATGAGCTCGGTGGAACTCATGAGGGAGATGCTGAACCAGGAGTGGAAGGGCATGGTCAGCATCAGGGCGAACAGCCGGCCCAGATGAGGTGGGCGGCGGGGCCCGGGGTCCACTCCGATGATCACCCAGAAGAAGAGCAGCCCCACCGCGAGGAAGTGCACCAGCATCAAAGTGTGGCCGAGGTGGCTCCGCATCAGCGTTTCGAAGAGCGAGGTGTAGTAGACGGCGAAGGCGCTGGCGATGAAGAAGACGCTCGCAACCACCGGGTGTGAGATGACCTTGACGTAGCGGCTGTGGAGAAGCTTCAGAAGCAACTCGCGGAGACCGTCCGGGCCGCCCTTCGGGACGCTGGGTAGCGTCCGCAGGGCAAGCGTGGCAGGTGCGCCCAGGACCAGGAGGATCGGCACGGTCATCGCGAGGACCATGTGCTGGCCCATGTGCACGCTGAAGAGCACCTTGCCGTACACGGCCAGGCCGCTCATGGTGGCCAGCACTGTGATCGCCAGTCCGAGCATCCACGCGATCGTGCGCCCGACGGGCCATACGTCACCACGGGCGCGCATCTTGCGTACCCCGGCCAGATACAGCAGGGCTGCGCCGGCCGTGCCGAAGGCGAACAACGGATCGAAGTGCCACTGCGTAAACAGCGGCGTCCAAGGGAAGTCACCGAGAGGCGGCGGCATCGCAAAGCCCAGCAACTCTTCGGCGGGCGTGAGAGAGGTGGCGCCCGTGCGGGGCGGGGGCGTGCGGGCGAGCGCCACCGCCAGTCCCATCGCGGCTGCCATGACCAGAAGTTCTCCGCACGCCAGCCGCAGAAACGGCCGCCGCGAACCCTCAAGCAGTCGGGCAAGAGTGCGGCGGCGGTGCCACCATCCCACGCCGCCGAGAACGATCAGGGCGCCGGCCTTGAGGAGCACCATCTGCCCGTACCGACTGCTGAACAGGTCCGTGACGGATGGCAGGCGGACGGCCGCGTTGACGAGGCCGGAGGCGGCAACCGCGAGGAACGCCGCGCCCGCCAGTGGACTGAAGCGGCGGGCCGCCATTGCGGCGGCATCCTCCCGTTTCAGGGCGGCGACGAGAAGAAAGATCAGGCCGCCGACCCACATCGCCACACCCACCAGGTGCAAGGCCAGACTCGTGACCGCGGCGTCATGATTGCCCGCACCGGAGGAGTGACCGGTGAAGGCGGGTGGCAGCAGCCCGGCCAACGCCAGCACCAGCGCGGCCCGCCCCCACCGAGCGGTACTGATGCCCAGGCATACGGTCGCCAAGACCATCCCGGCGGCCGTCATCGCGGCATACGAGCGCCCCTGGGTATCGGTGACGACGAAGTCGGCCAGCACCGAGGGGCGAAGGATCTCAACGACTGGCTGTGCGAAGAGATCGGACAAGGTCAATATCAGCAGGGCAGCGGATGCCGCCGCCCACACCGCGGCGGTGACCGCGGCCCACGTCATATAGCGCAGCTGCGCGTCGGTGAGCCGCCGGCCACCGGGCAGCAGCGCCGTCACCATCAGCAGCGCGCCGACAGTTCCCACCGCTGCGGCGTCCGTCACGATCCTGGCGACGGGCAGTGCCCACGCGGTCAGTTCCCCGGCGCCCGCGATTCCTGGTACCTGCTCGGCCGCCGACCCCGCGCCCCGCAGAGCGAGCACCGTCACGGCCATCGCGCCGCCGAGCGCCGACATGATTAGGAGAGGCGGGCGTACCGCGTGCTTGAACTCAACCGCCATGGCCTGACCTCCTGCGGTACAGGGCGACCCCGCCAACTCCGACGACGAGCACGCCGGCTACGGCAAGAGCGGGCAGAAGCCCGGAGGACGATGCTGTGCTGGCCCTCCGCGAGACATCGCTCGAACGGGCTGCCGGGCTGCTGCTGCTGCTGCTGCTGCTGCTGCTGCTGGGAGACGACGGCGCAGGAGCGGCTGACGCAAGGGGGGTTGCTGCCTGTTCCCTCACGCTGAAGCGGTAGGAACCGGCGACCGGGTGCCCATCGGCGGAGACGACGCGGTAACCCACCGTGTACCGCCCTGGGGGAAGGCCGGGCTGCACGGCGAGCGTGACGGTCTTCCCCACTACCTCTGGCCGCCCTGCGCCCCCCTGGGTCCCGTCCGGGGAGGTCAGAGCAACTTTGGCGTAAAGCTGGCTCATCTCATCGCTGAATGTCAGCCGGATACTGTCCGGCATGCGCCCCAGGGAAACGGCGTCGGCCGGGTTGCTCGACAGGAGGTCCGTGTGGGCAGCTGCCGTCGGGGCGGCTGCCCACAGCAGGCCACCGGCCAGAGGTACGACGAGAGTGCGTGCCGCCGCGCGGGCGGCACGCCAGTTCATGGCATGCATAGGAGGGGGCTTCCTGTGGTTCCCGGCAGGGCCGGGCAAGAGGTGCCGGCCCTGGCGGCACCCGCGACTGCGCCCGTCAGGGCATGCAGGGACCACCGAAGGGCGTCGGCCCGGTCAGTGCGAAGGCGGCGGGCGCAGATACGCCACGCCGGGCATGCGGTGGCGCTCTGCCCGCATGCCAGCGAGCCGGGACCGCCGACGCGGGCAGAGAGACGTTCCTATCGGGGCGCAACTCCGACAATGGATCATGTGCGAATCGCAGATGCGGCCACACGAACAGCAGCAGGCGCTGCACAGCTCTCAGAAGCGGCCTGCTCTGCCAAAGGATCTGCTCGGTGACACCCAACAGCCGCGCCGCGATCACCAGGCTGACCAGATGCCCGGCCAACAGGACTTCGGGCGGGGTGCCGACGACGGGAGCGTGCTCGACCAGGCCAGGCAACCCGACAGGGTCAGTCATGGCCGCGCAGGCGCCGGGCAGGGAGTAAGCGATGTGGTACGCCAACTGAGCCCCGGCCAGCACACCCAGAAGCTGGGTATCCGACAACCGGTGCCGCGTCAGAAACACCGATCCGGGAATGATGACTCCGGCCACACCAGCCACGATCGTCCACCGCGGCGCGTGGCCCTGCGACAGGGCATGGCCAGCCAGTGGCAGCAGCACGCACAACACCGCCAGCGCGCCCGCCCGCAACCCGCGCAGCGCCCCCATAGCCGGGGAGGCAGGTGGCGTCGGACCGGTACGTGGCATGACGTCGTGGCTTTCCGAGAGGCCCGTCGTTCAGACGTAGCAGGCAAAAGGGCGGGCGCGGACTCGCGCTGTACGCCATTGCACAGTACCGGCTCCGCCGCCAGGGCTTGCCCCCGGGCTTCGCCGGTGGCGCCGCCGCACTTGGGATGGGGTGCGGCGGCGCCACCGGTTGCGCAGGAGGCCGGGGCCGGGCGTGTCATGTCAGGGCCGGGGACATCCGTACCGACTGGGAGCCTTCGGCATTGTGCCGTTCGGCCCAGGTGATCAGGGCAGCGTGGCAGGCGTGGTCAAGGTGGTGCAGCCCAGACAGGTCCAGCTCGACGGGCCGGTCCTTGGGCAGTGCTCCCAGCTCGTCCAGTATTTTCGGCAGGCGCAGGAAGGTCGCGTTGCCCGACAGATATGCCTGGACCGAGCCGGCTCCTTGGTCTATCACCTCCAGCTTGATGTGCGAGGTCTGCCAGGCAGCCTTGACCACGGCCAGGATCAGGCCAATAAGGACACCCTCGAACATGTTGATGGTGACGATGGCCAAGGCGGTCGCCGCGAGGATCAGGGCCTCTCCACGGTGGCCGCGCCACAGGGCGGGGAACTGCTTGGCGGGCAGGAGTTTGACGCCGGCGTGCACAAGGATGCCGGCGAGCGCGGCGATGGGGATGAGCGCGAGGACGGCCGGCAGCAGGGCGGCGAACAGCAGCAGCCACAGCCCGTGTAGGACCCGGGACGCCTTGGTCTTGGCGCCGGCCTGGACGTTGGTGGCGCTCCGGACGATGACCGCGGTCATTGGCAGGGCGCCGAGCACTCCGCAGACGATGTTGCCCGCGCCCTGAGCCATCAGTTCCTTGTCGTAGTCGGTGCGCGGGCCGTCGTGCAGACGGTCCACCGCGGCCGCGCTGAACAGCGACTCGGCGGAGGCGATGAGGGTGAAGGCGATCACGGTGCCGAGTACGCCAATGCCAAGCCTTCCGAGCACTTCGGTTCCGGGCGGCTGGATGGAGTCGAGCAAGCCGCGGACCTCGACCGTCTTCACCGACAGGTCCAGCAGCCAGGTCGCGCCGGTGGCCAGGGACACCGCCACCAGCGCGCCGGGCACCACCCGCACTCTCGCGGGCAGGCGCTGCCACAGCAGCATCACCGCCACGGTGCCCGCCCCGATCGCGAAGGAGGTCCACATCGTGGTGGAGGTAGAGACGTCACCGGCCAAGCCGGGAAGACCGGCGATCTTGCCGGTGCCCGATGCGGGTGCTGCCACGCCTGCCATGGCGTACAGCTGACCGGCGATGATGATCAGGCCGATTCCGGCGAGCATGCCCTCCACCACAGCGATGGAGATGGCGCGGAACCAGCGCCCGCACTTCAGGGCGCCCAGCACCAGCTGGAGCAGGCCCGCTGCTAGGACAATCACGCCGAGGGCGGGCAGGCCGTAGGTCTGGACCGCTTCGTAGACGAGGACGGTAAGACCCGCGGCAGGGCCGCTGACCTGGAGGCTGCTCCCCGGCAGCAGGCCGGTGAGCAGGCCGCCGACGATACCGGTGACCAGGCCGAGTTCGGCTGGTACGCCAGAGGCGACGGCGACGCCCACGCACAACGGGAGGGCGACGAGGAAGACGACGAGGGAGGCGGCGACGTCACGCCGCAGGATGTCCGGATTCACGGGGGTCCTTGGCAAGTGTGGGGGCCAGAGGTCGGATCGCGCGCGGGGTCACAGCGGCAGGAATGCGTCGTCCTGCGGCCGGTGCTCGCACACCAGCCCGGTGTGGATTTCGTAGAACCAGCCGTGCAGCCGCAGCTGCCCCTCGGTCAGTCGGCGGGCGATGCCCGGATAGCCGCGCAGCCGCTCCAACTGCTTCAGGACATGGCGCTGCACCGGGCCCGCGAGATCCGCGGCAGGCTCCCCACCCGTGCTGCCGTCCTGCAGGGACGAGGAGGCCGCGTGCGCCAGCCAGCCCTTCACGGCGGGGACGGCCGTGAGGTCGTCGCCGCGTACTAGAGCACCAACCGCGCCGCAGTGGGAGTGGCCGCACACCACGATGTCGGCAACCTGGAGGACCTCGACGGCGTACTCGATGGTGGCCGCCTCACCGGACGGGCCCTCCAGGCGGTAGGGGGGAACGATATGGCCCGCGGTGCGCATCTCGAACAGCTCGCCCGGCCCGGCGCCGGTGATCAGGGAGGGAACGACGCGTGAGTCGGAGCAGGCGATGAACAGGGCCTGCGGCTGCTGGCCGACGGCCAGCCGGCCGAGTTCCCCGGCGGCCTGATGGCGGAAGGAACGAGCGTGGTCGATCAGGGTTCGCATGTCAGGTACCTCCTGCGCCCCGGCAGGGGGCGTCGATGTGATGGATTGGGGGCTGCGGGCCCTGGAGGGAAGCGGCGGGCAGCGTGAAGCCGCCCGGCGCGGGTGGGCGAAGAGGACGCCGCACCGCCTTGCAGGGTTCGCAGGAGAAGGTCTGCTCGTGAGGCGGGTCCCGTTCCTCACACCCCGGACGGCCTGACCGGACTCGGACGGTCAGTGGCGGACATGCCGGCCTTCGCGGGTGACGATTCACCTGCGGGCACGCGGGCACGTCTCACAGGCGCTTGAGATTCAGCGGCACGCCAGGAGCGGACACGACTCCAGCACGAGCGGAGCGTGGAATGGGGCCTGACTGTCAGCAGCGGAAGACCTGCAACAGGGCAGGTGAAACGGGTGGTGGCTGTCCGACCGGCTCGTACGGCACCTGCCGGAAGGGCCCGCAGTCGTACGGCGCCGCCGACGCACAGCCGGCCCTGGGACTAGTCGGCCCGGAATGACCTGCCGGGGGGCTGTTCTCACGGACTCGCGCCCAGTGCCCGGCAGCCTCCTCTGGCCGGAAGGCGGCGTCGCACAGGTGCGCTTCGTAAACGGCCACAGGCCCGGAACCCTGCGACACACGTTCATGTGCAGGCGCCGCGGCAGCGGCATGGGAGAAGAACAGCACCGCCAGGACAGCGGTCAGCAGGGCCGCGACAGCGCGCACCGCATACCTGCTCCCTGACACTCCTTGCCCTCTCTTCCGGCGCGACGCCTCGCAAAGCCGTCGATCAGTCCGACGATCCGCTGTCGGTAACAGTTCCAAGTCGGATGTAAACAGCGCGTTACGAGCGGACGGTGGGTGGCAGGAGCCGACCGAAACCGGCCACCCTCTTGCGACCAGACGATCCCCGCCTGCGCGTGGCAAAGGCGGTGGGTGAACTGCCCGTCGCCGCCCTGGCGCGCACCGGCCACGAACCGGTGGTACCTGCCCCTCAGGCCCTGGGTGCGCACCGTTCGCAGCGGGTCTCCTCCCGCGCGGCCTGCTGCTCGTGGGCCGATGTGACGGGCTCTTCGGTGGGCCGGTACTCGCGGGCGTCGTAGTCAGTACGGAGTGCAGTTGCGCGGACCAGGGCGGCGATGACGGCGTAGGCGTCGCTGGGCATGGTTCTCCTGCTGCATGTGGGTGGGGGTGACCGGGCTTCGGGGCAGACCCCAGCGGTGCGCGGGGCGGCCCGGCCCGGTCAGCAGCGCAGGATCTGCCGCGAAACGGCCGGAACTCCGCCATCCTGGATCGGGCCGAGCCCCAAGGAGCGTGTGGGGCCGAACGCGTCGAGCGGCGACAGCGCTGGCGCGACGAGGGAGATCGCCGGTTGGGGCGCGGGATGCGTCGGCCGCTTGGCCGCGGCACTCTCGCAGACCCGGGCGGCCGGGTCGTGTTCGGGATGCTGCTGCCCGCCTGGCGGCGCCATGGCGACGGCCGGCGGGCAGCGGTCGGCCGTAAAGCCGCGACGGTCGTGCGAACATCCCGGGTCTTCTGCGGCCAGGTGGGTGCCGGCCGGGGTGAGCAGGGCGTGCAGCAGGGCGAGAGCGGCCAGAGCGAGGACCATGAACGCGACACGCGTCAGCCCCGACCGGGCGCGGGGGCGGGAGGTCGTCGGCATCGCTCTCCTCCGCCCTCTACGCATAGCTCTCCCGGCATCGTCACCTCTGCCGACGGCAGGCACGAGCCGCGCCACGCGATCGGATGCCATGTGTCACCCGGTAGAAGGATGTGCGTTGGGCCTCGGTGCTCCGGCTGGGGCCTTGCGGTCTGTGAGGAACGGCGGGTCGCGGGTGCGGCGAGCGATGAGTCGGGGCGGAAACTGGGCGGTGCCGGACTGCCACAGCACTCATCGGCGCGTGCGCGCACTCGTAGAGCATCTTTCACTGCGTGTTCTCCCGGAGGACGACGTCCAGGTTCCACAGGGTGGCGATCTGATCCTCCGCCAGGGCCCTGGTGCGGTCGGGCGGTGCCGCACGCCGCTCGATGTCGATCGTCGGAGCGCCTTCATCCAGCCCTGGTGCTGCCACCAGCCGATTACCTGGCGCGCGATGGACAGCTCCCGGTTGACGGTGTCGGCGCCCATCTCGTCCGTCCCCGCCTTACCCGTCGCCGCGATCGACGACCCGAGTCTGCTGGAGCCTTAGCGCAACCTCCGGCTCGGGCTGCACCTTGTTCCGGGTGCCGATCTGCTCGGGGAGGGCCCCGTCGCAGTCGGCCTCGTACAGGGCATCGAGCTGGCTCGACAGCTCCTGGCAGGCCATCGATGTCCTGGCGCGTGAGGCTGGCACCGGCTGGCCTGAGGCGGCGTGATGAGTGGCGGCGACCAGGGCCGCGGAGGTGCAGGCGAAAGCCGCCACACGCGCGAACCGGCCGCCCGGCCCCGCCCTGCTGGCCGCATGGCGCGGCGCCTTCCCATCGTTGCGGCCCTTCGCAGGCCGTCGCTCACCGGCATATCCGTCCACCCTCGGCCTGGGCTCCAAGGGCATGCCGCCCGCCCGCCCCACAGCCATGAAACCGTAAAAGCGCAGGTCACAGTGGTCACTATTGGTGTTGACAACGGTCACCGATGCAGCCTTTGGCTCCATGGTCACAGGTGTGCTTCGCTGCCCGCAGCATCCGTGCCGGGCGGGCGCGACGGGAGGACGACGGCGATGAGTGACGAGCACACGCACGACCACGGGGCCGGGGGTCACGGCGGCCACTCGCACGGCGTGGCCGCCGACGCGGACCGCCGCTGGCTCGGCATCGCCCTGACGCTGATCACCGGATTCATGGCCGCCGAAGTCGTCGTCGGCATCCTGGCCCAGTCCCTGGCACTCATCTCCGACGCGGCACACATGCTGACCGACGCGGCCTCCATCGCCCTAGCGCTCATCGCGATGCGGCTGGCCGCCCGCCCGGCCCGCGGCCCCTATACCTACGGCTTCAAGCGCACCGAGATCCTCTCCGCCCAGGCCAACGGCCTCACCCTGGTGCTGCTGGGAGCCTGGCTCGGCTACGAGGGCGTGCGGCGTCTCATCGACCCGCCAGCAGTGGAGGGCGGTCTGGTCCTCGTCACCGCACTGGCCGGGATCGTGGTCAACGTTGCTGCCGCCTGGTGCATCTCCAGGGCCAACCGAACCTCACTGAACGTCGAGGGCGCCTTCCAGCACATCCTCAACGACCTGTACGCCTTCATCGGCACCGCGATCTCCGGCGCCATCGTGCTGACCACGGGCTTCGCCCGTGCGGACGCGATCGCCACCCTGGTCGTCGTCGCCCTCATGTTCAAGGCCGGCATCGGCCTGATCCGCGCCTCCGGGCGCATCTTCCTCGAAGCCGCACCCGCAGGCGTCGACCCCGATACGGTCGGTGATGCCATGGCCCGCCTCGAGCAGGTCGTCGAAGTCCACGACCTGCACATCTGGCAGATCACCTCCGGCCAGCCCGCCCTGTCCGCCCACGTCCTGGTCGTTCCCGGCGGCGACTGCCACGCTGTGCGCCGCACCCTGCAAAAGCAGCTCGCCGGGAACTACAACATCACCCATGCCACCCTCCAGGTCGACCACGTCGGCGAAGACGACCGGGACACGGGCCCCTTGCTGCAGATCGGCGAACCACCGACGCAGCCCGGCCCCGAACACGAGGACACCCACGGCCCCGTGCACCGGCCAGGACCTCACTCGCACTGACCGCCCGCCAGCCGCCCAACACCGGTCGGCGACCGCGACCACAGAAGGACCTGTCCCGGTTGACCCGCCCAACCGCCTACCACGGACCGCCGGAACTGACCGTCTCCCGCATGCTCACCGACCGGCACCTCGATGCGGCGCTGCTGGCGGCGGGCATTGCCCTCACCGCCGCCTACACCGCAGCCGTGATCACCGCCCGGCGTCGCGGCACCCAGTGGCCGTGGCGCCGCAACGTCGCATGATGCGCCCCTGGTGGGAGACCGACCCGGCCGTCGCCCATCTCGGGCTCAACACACCGCGCAGCAACGGCAGCACCGAGGGCAAGGGCTGACAGTCCCTACCCGCCCGGCCACACCGCCAGTTCACGAAACTCTGAATTCAGCACAAGATGTACTTTTGGGGGCTGGCGTGCCTGCGCGACT
This sequence comes from Streptomyces sp. NBC_00385, assembly GCF_035917155.1. Taxonomy (NCBI): domain Bacteria; kingdom Bacillati; phylum Actinomycetota; class Actinomycetes; order Kitasatosporales; family Streptomycetaceae; genus Streptomyces; species Streptomyces sp. NBC_00385. The sequence continues at coordinate 2,207,765 of NZ_CP107951.1, forward strand.
GCGGCCTGGCCGTCGCTGTGCCCGACGGCCGCCTCTCCGCAGCCCGCCAGTAACCCTCAACAACCCGAGATACACCGCTCGTTTGGCAGACCCCCGTTCTGGAATATGTATCCCGTTTCGATTGCTCTCGTACAGCAAGCACAGGAGGGGGACGCTAGTGGCCGAGCTGATGTTGTTTCGGCGAGACGCGGGCGGGCGGGACGTCGGGGTGCCCGGTTCAACGGTGGCGCTGGAGGTCGAACTCCAGCGGCGGGTCGAGGCTGGCCGGGTAGCGATGCTCGGCATCCGCTTCCTGGCGTCGGAGTACCCGACCGGTCCATGGCACCGGGGCAGAATCGACACGCTCGGGCTGGACGAGAACGGCAGCCCGGTAGTGATCGAGTTCAAGAAGGGCTCTGACAGCGGGGTGCTGTCACAGGCCGTCTCATACCTGTCCTGGCTGGAGTCAGCGCACCACGAGTTCGAAGCGCTCGTGCGGAAGGTGCTGGGCACGGAGGCCGCCGAGTCGATCGACTGGCGTCGTCCGCGGATGGTCTGCATCGCGGCGAGCTTCTCCCACCACGACCGTGTGGCCGTGCAGCGGCTGCCCGAGCGGATCGACCTGGTGCGCTACCGGATCTTCGAGGGCGGTCTGCTGAGCTTGCTGCTCGTCGACTCCTCTCCGGCTTTCCCGAGCGCCGCTTCGTCCCGGCGAAGTCGGGAGCGGGAGACGGCGGTCGACATCGCGGCGGCGGCCCCGGTGGCTTCTTCGCCGGCGGGTGCCAGCCTCGTCCCGGAGTGCCTGCGGGACCTGTACGCGGAGGTGGACGACGCACTCGCGGCGTGGGGCGAGGTCGAGGTGGCGCTGCTGCGGCACTACATCGCCTACCGGCGGCTGGTGAACGTGGCATCGGTGATCTTCCGTCCGAAGCACGAGGCGATCCTGGTCTATCTCAGACTTGACCCGGACACGGTGGAGCTGGAGGAGGGCTTCACCCGGGACATGCGCGGCATCGGGCACCTCGGAACGGGCGACTTGGAGGTACGGCTCGCCTCCGCGGCCGACCTGGAGAAGGCAGCGCCGCTGATCCGACGGGCGTTCGAGGCGGCTTGACGCAAACAGAAGGGCGGCTGGCGCATCTGTGACAACGCAGCCTTGTTGGCAAAGTGCGGTGCGGGACGTCGCTGAGTAGATGGATGTGCTGCTGTGTAGTTGGCAAAGACGCGGCAGGTTAGTTGGCAAGCCGTGGTCACAGGATGTGATCGGCTTGCGTAGCCGCGCTGAGGACGGTCAGGGGGCAACCGGCTCGTTCGCGGGCCGCTCCCGGCCGGGCATCAGACGCGGGACGAGTCGGACGTAGACGACCATGCCGAGGACCTCGACCAGGGTCTGGGTGACCACGACGACCGGGGTGATGGCCAGGTCGTCGGGCAGAGCCAGGGCGAGGGGCAGGACGACGAGGGAGTTGCGGGTCGCCCCGGTGAAGACGATCGCCCGCCCGGCGGAGGCGTCCAGCCGGAAGAGGCGCGCCACGGCCTTCCCGGCGAACGCCATCACCACGAGAAACGCCGCATAGAACGGGACGACGGCGGCGACGTCGGTCAGGTTGTCGCCGAGCTTGGGAACCTGGGAGGCGACCACGACCAGCAGCGTGGCAGCCATCAGCGGCACCATCGTGGTGGTCGCGCCGTCGGAGACCTTCTGCCCGGCCGGGCGGCGTCCGGCCCACGCCTGCAGGGCCCATGCGAAGGCGAGCGGGATGACGATCAGGACGACGAACGCCTCGACGAACGGTCCGACCTCGACGATGTCGGCGAGCTCCGAGCCCATGAACAGGTAGAGGAAGCCCGGCAGCAACAGCATCTGCGCGACCAGGAGGAACGGGGTGGCGGCCAGCAGGCGTCGGCTGGAGCCGCCGGCCAGCCCGGAGAAGACAATGACGTAGTCCACACACGGGCACAGCAGAACAAGCAGCACACCGAGGCGAACCGCCTGGTCGTCGGGCAGGAACGTGAACATCGCGGCGACGACCAGCGGCACCGCCACGAAGTTCACGAGCACCGCGGCGGACAGGAACCGTCCGTCGCGCAGGGAGCGGACCAGTTCGGCGGCAGGGACCTGGAGGAAGGTGACGAACAGCAGCGCCCCGAGCACCGGGTTGATCGAGTGCTCCAGCCCCGGCCCGAGGCCGGGGGCCGCCCAGCCGAGCAGTCCCCCGGCGGCGAGTGCCGCCAGGTAGATCGCGACCTGGTGGTGTTCCATCCGATCGACCAGGCCCTGCGGTCCCTGCTGCGACATCCGAACTGCTCCTTCGTGCTGTGCCGGCCGCCTCGTAGCGGTCGTGCGTTCCATCCTCACAGGCCACTGCGCGCGGTCTGACCGCGATTCCTGGTCAGTGAGGGGTCTTGCCGCTGTCCGGGCTCGGGCGGAGGGCTGGCATGCCGAGGTCGGTTCGTGCCGGAGCGGACCGGCAGGCTGCTGTCCGGCGGCGCCGCCCCACGATCAGAACGCCCAGCCCGGCAGTGATGGCCAGCACCGTGAGTGCGGGCACCCACAGGGCTCCGATGGCGGAGGTGACGCCGATGCCGCCGAGGATGGCCAGGAGCGGGCCTGCGCAGCACACCGCGCAGGCGGCGATCGCGGCCGAGCCGGCGCCAACGGCACCCCACGGCCGGGACGGGCGAGAAGCAGAGGGCGGGGTGGTCATGCGGGCACTCCGAAAAGGTCGGCCAGCATTCCGGCGGCGGACTCGGGTGCCCGCACCTCCAGCTGGAGCGCGGTCGGGGTCAGGTGCAGACGGAAGTCGAAGAACGCGCAGCAGCCCTGCTCGGCCGCGGCAAGGGCCGCGACCTCGCCGGCGAGGTCGGCGCCGACGGGGAAGGACAGGCGGATCCCGTCGTCGATCTCCTCGCGTCCCTCTGCCTTGTCGACCAGCCGCTGCCACTGCTGGGTGCGCATCCCCAGCTCGGCGCCGCCCAGCGTGCAGGCCACCGGTGCCTCCCGCCAGGACTCCGTGGCCTGCTCGCTGCGGGTCGGCGACAGAGTGATGGGCACGGGCCCGGCCGCCGTGGTGCTGGATGTGGTGCAGCCGCAGTCCGGACCGCACGCCCCTGCGGGCGCCGGGCCGGACAGATCAGCGTGGACACCGGCCAGGTGTGCGGAAAACGCGCGCAGCTCGGCGATGCGGCCGTCGGTCTGGGTGATCCGGTCGGCGACCAGGGGCAGCATCCGCGCCCGTACGGACGCGCACACCCCTTCCTCCCGGACATCCAGCAGCTCGCGGATCTCCTCCAGCGCCAGGCCCAGCATCTTGGCGGAGGAGATGAAGGCCAGGCGCTCCACCGCATCCTCGCCGTAGACCCGGTACCCGGACGGTGTGCGGTCGGCGGGCAGCAGACCGGCGTCCTCGTAGAAGCGCAGCGTTGTGGCCGGTACGCCGGAGCGTTCGGCCAGCTGCGAGATGCGGTAGGTCGTCACGCCACCGAAGGTAAACCTTCAACCCGACTCGAAGGTCAAGCGTTCGCCCCACCGCGCCCAGGGCCCGGCGCGCGAGGAGGACGGCATCGCTCCTTTGCGGCCGATGCCCCCACGGCGCGGGCCCGCCAGCATGGTTCCAGGCGGGCCCGCGCCGCGGCTCAGTCGGTCAGGCAGGGGCCGCGGCCGGCTCCTGCTCGATGTGGGTGGTGTTGCGGGCGGCGAGGTAGCGCTCGGCGTCCAGGGCCGCGGCCGCACCGGTGCTGGCGGCGGTGATGGCCTGACGGTAAGCGTGGTCGACGACGTCACCGGCGGCGAACACGCCGGGCAGGCTGGTACGCGTCGACGGGGAGGCGACGCTGATGTAGCCCTCGCCGTCGAGGTCGAGCTGGCCGGTGAACAGCTCGGTGCGCGGGTCGTGGCCGATGGCGATGAACAGCCCTGTCACGTCCAGGTCGCGGGTGGCACCAGTGAAGACGTCGCGCAGGACGACTCCGGCGAGCATGCCGTTCGTCTCCTTGATCTCGGCGATCTCGCTGTCGAACGCGAAGGAGATCTTGTCGTCGGCGAACGCCCGGTCCTGCATGACCTTCGAGGCGCGCAGGGTGGAGCGTCGGTGGGCGACGGTGACGGAGCGGGCGAAGCGGGTGAGGAAGGTGGCTTCCTCCATGGCGGTGTCGCCGCCGCCGACCACGACGATGTCGCGGTCACGGAAGAAGAATCCGTCGCAGGTCGCACACCACGAGACGCCGCGGCCGGACAGCTCGTCCTCCTCGGGCAGGCCGAGCTTGCGGTAGCCGGATCCGGTCGCGACGATCACCGTCCTGGCGCGGTGAGTGGTGCCTGCGGAGTCGGTGAGGAGCTTGACGTCGCCGGTTAGATCGACGGACACGACATCGTCGTCGATCATCTCGGCGCCGAACTTCTCCGCCTGGGCCCGCATGTTCTCCATCAGGACCGGGCCGTCGACGCCCTCGGGAAAGCCGGGGAAGTTCTCCACCTCGGTCGTGGTCGTGAGCGAGCCGCCGACGAAGATGGAGCTGCCGAACAGCAGGGGCTTGAGCTGGGCGCGGGCGGTGTAGAGGGCGGCGGTGTATCCGGCGGGGCCGGAGCCGATGATGACGACCTCGCGTATGTCGCTCACGCCGTCGCCTCCGGCTTGGCGGGGGCGATCTCGGCGATCAGGCCCTCGATCAGGGTCTTGATCTCGTCGCGGATCGGGCGCACGGCCTCGACGCCCTGGCCGGCCGGGTCCTCCAGCTTCCAGTCGAGGTAGCGCTTGCCGGGGAAGACCGGGCAGGTGTCGCCGCAGCCCATGGTGATGCAGACGTCCGACTCGCGGACCGCGTCGACGGTGAGGATCTTCGGCGTCTCCTTGGAGATGTCGATGCCGACCTCGGCCATGGCCTCGACGGCGGCCGGGTTGACCTGGTCGCCGGGGTTGGAGCCGGCGGAGCGGACCTCGACGCGGTCCCCCGCCAGGTGGGTCAGCCACGCGGCGGCCATTTGGGAGCGGCCGGCGTTGTGGACGCAGACGAACAGGACGGACGGCTTGTCAGCCATGGTGATCGTTCTCTCTCGTCGCATGGCGGAACCCAGCCGCCAATGACTTCAGCTCCCGCTGGTGTCAGCGAGTGGTGATGTGAGAGTATCAGTGCATGCTGACTTCAGTCGATCCTGATGTGATCCGGGTGCTGGGCGATCCGCTCCGCCTTCAGATCGTGACCCTGCTGGCGCGCGAGACGCTCTGTACGACGCACCTGGTCGAGGAGACCGGAGCCAAGCAGACCAACCTGTCGAACCACATGAAGGTGCTGCGCGAGGCCGGGATCGTGGAGACCGAGCCCTGCGGCCGCTTCACCTACTACAAGCTCAAGCCCGAGGTCCTGGCCGGGCTGTCCGAGCAGTTCGCCGCGCTGGCCGACTCCGCCCGTACTGCTTCCGAGAACAAGAGGGCCTGCCCGTGACCTCCGCAAAGCCCGCCACCGCTCTCGCTCCGGCTGGCGGTGGGGACGACTCGATCGTCAAGAAGCTCTCCACCCTCGACCGCTACCTCGCGGTGTGGATCCTGCTCGCCATGGCTGTCGGCCTGGGCCTGGGCCGCCTGATCCCGGGGATGAACGACGCGCTCGCGAAGATCGAGATCGGCGGCATCTCCCTGCCGATCGCGCTCGGCCTGCTCGTCATGATGTACCCGGTCCTCGCGAAGGTCCGCTACGACAAGCTCGACACCGTGACCGGCGACAAGAAGTTGATGGTTTCCTCGTTGGTCATCAATTGGATCGTCGGGCCCGCAGTCATGTTCGCCCTGGCGTGGATCTTCCTGCCGGACCTGCCCGAGTACCGCACCGGCCTGATCATTGTCGGTCTCGCCCGGTGTATCGCCATGGTCATCATCTGGAACGACCTCGCCTGCGGCGACCGGGAGGCCGCCGCCGTCCTCGTCGCGCTGAACTCGGTGTTCCAGGTGTTCGCGTTCGGCCTGCTGGGCTGGTTCTACCTCGACCTGCTGCCGCGCTGGATGAACCTCGGCAACGGCCAGGGCCTGGACGTGTCCGTCTGGCACATCGCACTGAACGTCGTCATTTTCCTCGGCATCCCTCTGCTCGCCGGCTTCCTCACCCGCCGCATCGGCGAGCAGAAGATGGGCCGCGAGAAGTACGAGGCGAAGTTCCTTCCGAGGATCGGCCCGTGGGCGCTCTACGGGCTGCTGTTCACGATCGTCATCCTGTTCGCCCTCCAGGGAAAAACCATCACCTCGCAGCCGCTGGACGTCGTGCGGATCGCGCTGCCGCTGCTGGTCTACTTCGCGATCATGTTCTTCGGGACCTTCCTCCTGGGCAAGGGCCTCGGCCTGGCCTACGACCGCACCACCACGCTCGCGTTCACCGCGGCGGGCAACAACTTCGAGCTGGCCATCGCCGTCGCCATCGCGACCTTCGGCGTCACCTCCGGCCAGGCCCTGTCCGGAGTCGTCGGACCGCTCATCGAAGTCCCCGTCCTGATCGGCCTCGTCTACGTCGCACTCGCCTGGCGCAGGAAGTTCGCCGCCGACGCGGTGACGACGGCCCCGTGACGAACCGGGCCGACGTGGTGGTGGTCGGCGGCGGCCAGGCCGGGCTCGCCGCCGGCTACCACCTGCGCCGCCAGGGCCTCGACTTCGTGATCCTGGACGCCGATCCGGCGCCGGGCGGGTCTTGGCGGCACATGTGGGACTCCCTGCACCTGTTCTCCCCGGCGGAGCACTCCTCGCTGCCTGGGCGGCTCATGCCAGCCCAGGCGGGCGAGACCTACCCGGACGCCGGGCACGTGGTGGACTACCTCGCCGACTACGAGAAGCGCTACGACCTGCCCGTCCAGCACAACACACGCGTGGACGCCGTACGCCGTGACGACGACAGGCTCCTGGTCAGGCGGACACCGGCACCTGGCGGGCCCGGGCGGTCATCAGCGCGACCGGCACCTGGTCGCGCCCCTTCCTCCCCGCGATCCCCGGCCGCAGCACCTTCACCGGTCGGCAGCTGCACACGGTGAACTACCGTTCCCCGTCCGACTTCGCCGGGCAGCGGGTCGTCGTGGTCGGCGGTGGGAACTCTGGCGCCCAGATCGCCGCCGACCTCGCCCTGGACGGCCGCGTCGAGGTGAGGTGGGTGACCCAGCGTCCGCCGCAGTTCCTGGCCGACGACATCGACGGCCGCGCCCTGTTCGACGTGGCCACTGCCCGCCGACGCGCGCTCGACTCCGGCCGCAGCGACACCGGCGGAGTGGCTTCGCTCGGCGACATCGTCGTCGTGCCGCCCGTCCGCACAGCCCGGGGTGCCGGACTCCTGGCAGTGAAGCCGATGTTCTCCCAGCTCACCGCCGACGGCGTCCGGTGGGAGGACGGCAGTCAGAGCGGCGCGGATGCGGTGATCTGGTCCACCGGCTTCCGCCCTGCGCTGTCCCACCTCGCCCCGCTGAATCTGCGCGGCCCGCGCGGGCACATCCCCACCTCCGGTACCCGCGCTCGGGTCGAGGCTCGGCTGCACCTGCTCGGATACGGCGACTGGACCGGCCCGGCGTCGGCCACGCTGGTCGGGGTGGGGCGTCCCGCGCGGGACGCCGCCCGCGAGATCGGGGCGCTGTGCGGGCGCAAGTGACAGGGCGGCCCAGCGGTTTCGGTGGCTTCCCCCAGTGTCGCGAGACAGCGTGATCGTTGCAGACTGCCCTCCATGACCTCACCGTTGGCCGCTGACCCTCTGCGCTCCGGGAGCCGGGCACGCTCCGCGCCCGTGGTGTTCGCCGCAGGGGCGGGCATCGGCGTTCTCGGCGGGATGATCGGCCTGGGCGGTGCGGAGTTCCGCCTCCCCCTGCTAATCAGCCTGTTCGGGTTCGCGGCGCTGTCCGCGGTCATCCTGAACAAGGCAATGAGCCTGGTCGTGGTCGTGGTGGCGCTGCCCGCCCGGCTCTCGGCGTTGCCCGCCTCCGAGCTCGCCGGTCACTGGCCCGTCGCGGCCAATCTGCTGGCCGGGAGCCTGCTGGGCGCATGGGCCGGGGCGAGCTGGGCGGTACGGATGCGCAGCTCCACCCTGTACAAGGTACTGGCGGCCCTGATGGTGCTCATGGCCGCCGCTCTGCTGGCCACCCACCTCGCCACCGTGGGGACGCTGCCGCTGCCGCTGCGGGCGCAGGTGCCCTGCGGAGTGGTGGCCGGCTTCGGCATCGGAGTGGGCGCCGCGATTATGGGTGTGGCCGGGGGCGAGCTGCTGATCCCGACGATCGTGCTGCTCTTCGGCCTTGACATCAAGACGGCGGGAAGCCTGTCCCTGCTGGTATCGCTGCCGACCATGCTGGTTGCCTTCGCCCGCTACAGCCGTGACGGCAGCTTCGCGGTCCTGGGCGCCAACCTCCGCTTCGCCGCCGTGATGGCCGCGGGCTCGATCGCCGGCGCGCTGCTGGGGGTACTGCTGGTCGGCGTCTTCTCCGACCTGGTGCTCGTTCCCGCCCTGGCGGTGATCCTGCTCATCTCCTCGGTCAAGCTCGCGCGCCACAACTGAGCCCGCGAGGTCGTCCGGTCAGTCGATGAGCAGGCTGCGTCGCTCGACGAGAACGACGTCGCGCCAACGGTCGTGCTGCTTGCCGATGCGCTCACGCGTGCCCAGCACACGGAAGCCGGCCCGCCGGTGCACGGCGAGGCTGGCAGCGTTCTCGGGGAAGATGCCCGACTGGACCGTCCAGATCCCGGCTGCCTCGGTGGAGTTGATCAACCCCTTGAGCAGCGCGGAGGCCACGCCCCGCCCGCGCGCCTCGGGGTGGACGTAGACGGAGTGCTCGACCACACCGGCGTACGCGCACCGGTCGGAGACGCGGCTTGCCGCGACCCACCCCAGCACCTTCCCCCTCTCATCGAGAGCGGAGAAGCGGTGCTCGGGCATCTTCGCCGCGTCGAACGCCTCCCACGTCGGGGCGACGGTCTCGAAGGTCGCGTTCCCTTCCTCGATCCCCGCCTGGTAGATCGCCAGCACCTGCTCGGCATGCTCCGCCGCCAGTGGCACTACCACCGCACTCAACGCCCCGCTCACCGCTTCCCCCCTCATTCCGTCCTGTCGTCAGGCCGCGGCCGGCATGGCCAGCAGCTTGCCCATCGCGGCGAGCACGGACGGCTCGACGCGGTAGTACACCCAGGTGCCGCGCCGCTCCGAGGTGAGCAGCCCGGCCTCCTTCAGCTTCTTCAGGTGGTGGGACACGGTGGGCTGGGAGACGCCGACGTCGGAGATGTCGCACACGCACGCCTCCCCGCCCTCGTGCGAGGCCACGGCGGAGAACAGCCGCAGGCGCACCGGGTCGCCGAGGGCCTTGAACATCCGCGCGGCGGTCTCGGCCTCCGCGGCACTCATGGGGCGCTCGGTCAGCGGCGGGCAGCACGGCGCCACGCCCTGACCATCGGCGGGTTCGAGCAGGGGCAGCACCTTCGCATTCGACATACGTCTATGTTGACACACGTCGAACCAGCGTGTGGAAGCTCGTCACCGGCGCGCGAGGTGGGCGGCCAGGCGCCGGGCGATCCGTTCCGCGTCCCGGCCCACCCCGCGCAGTGAGTTCGACGAGAGGCTGCGCTGCCACTCCAGCCCGACGAACGCCAGCCCCGGCACGCTGGTGGAGAGGCCCTCGCGGTGCCGGGGGCTCCCGTCGGCATCCAGGGCGCCATCCAGGGAGGCGAGGTAGGGCAGGTCGGGGCGGTAGCCGGTGGCGAGCACGATCGCGTCGACCTCCTCCGGCTCTCCGTCCGGCCAGATGAGCTTGTTCCCGTCGGCGCCAGCGAACAGCGGTCGCCGATCAGGTCGCCCGGCGGCCAGGGCGGCGCGGTAGCGGCCGTCGTCGAGGACCGGCTGCGCCGGCGGATGCGGCAGGAGCCGGCCGAGGGGTGCGGTGTCCAGGCCGGTGCGCGCCGTCCAGAAGTGCAGGTCGCGGCCAAGGACGCGCTGGGCTGCGAACTTCACCGGGCCGCGGGTGGCGAGCGTGACACTGGCGGCTCCGGCGAGTTCGGCGGCGATCTGCACGGCGGAGTTACCGGCCCCGACCACCACCAGCCGACCGCCGGCGAAAGGGGCCGGGCTGCGGTAATCGGCGGCGTGCAGCACCTGGCAAGTGAACTCCGCCAGCCCCGGCAACTCCGGCCGGTGCGGCCGGCCAAAGGTGCCGGAAGCCGCGACGACGGCCCGCGCCCCGAGCCTGCCACCGCCTTCGAGGACCACGTCGAATGCGGATCCGTCGCGTCGTACGGAGATGACCCGCCGGCCGGTGCGGATGTCGGCGTTCAGGCGGTCTGCGTAGGCGGTGAGGTAGGCGACGACCTCGTCCCGGTGCGGGTATCGGTCACGGTCGGCGCCGGGGAACGGCATTCCGGGCAGAGAGCTGTACCGGGCGGGCGAGAACAGCGTGAGGCTGTCGTAGTAGTGCGGCCACGACCCGGCCGTACGGTCGGATGCCTCCAGCACCACGGGCCGCAGCCCGCGGCGCAGCAGCGCATGGGCGGTGGCGAGTCCGGACTGGCCGCCGCCGATCACGGCGACATCGATGTGCTCCATGAACAATCCCCCCTGGATTCGATGAATGTCTATGTTGACGCTCATCAATACAGGTGCCATGCTGGGCCACGCAAGCCATCGACAGATGTCGAACCACGCAAGGAGTCGCCGTGAACGCGCCCGCCACCACCGAGCTGCCCGTCGTCGTGATCGGAGCCGGACCCGCCGGCCTGGCCGCCGCCGCCCACCTGCTCGACCAGGGCATCGAACCCCTGGTCCTGGAAGCAGGCCAGAAGGCCGGCGCAGCGGTGCGCGAGTGGGCGCACGTGCGCCTTTTCTCCACCTGGGGCGAGGTAGTCGACCCGGCCGCCGAGAAGCTCCTCGCTCCCACCGGCTGGACACGGCCCGACCCGGACACCTACCCCTCCGGCGGCGACTGGGCCGAGCAGTACCTGCAGCCGCTCGCCGACGTCCTCGGCGACCGCGTCCGCCTCGGTGCGACGGTCACCGGCGTCTCGCGCACCGGCCGGGACCGCATCGTCGACGCCGACCGTGAGCAGCAGCCGTTCGTCGTGCACCTCGCCCACGCCGACGGCCGTGAGGAGCGGGTCTTCGCGCGCTCCGTCATCGACGCCTCCGGCACCTGGGCCACCCCGTCCCCGTCCGGCGGCAGCGGACTGCCCGCGCTCGGCGAGAGGGCCGCCGCGGGCCGGATCACCTACCGTGTCCCGGACCTGAAGGACCCCGCCGTCCGCGCCCGGTACGCGGGCAAGCGCACTGCCGTCATCGGCTCCGGCGCCTCCGCCTTCACCGCCCTCGCCTACCTCGCCGACCTCGCCAAAGCCCAGGACGGCGCTGGGACGAAGGGCGTATGGATCCTGCGCCGGGGCATCTCCGGCTCCACCTTCGGCGGCGGCGAAGCCGACCAGCTCCCCGCGCGCGGCGCTCTGGGCCTGGCAGCGAAGGCCGCCGTCGATGCCGGTCACGCGGACGCCGTCACCGGATTCCGCACCGAAGCGGTCGAGCGCGACACCGACGGCCGTCTGGTCCTGGTCGGCGAGGACGGACGCCGCCTGGACGCGGTCGACGAGCTGATCGTGCTGACCGGCTTCCGCCCCGACCTGTCCTTCCTGAACGAGCTGCGCCTGGGCCTCGACGAGCGCCTCCAGGCACCCGTCGCCCTCGCTCCGCTGATCGACCCCAACCAGCACTCCTGCGGCACCGTCTACCCCCACGGCCACCGCGAGCTGTCCCACCCCGAGCAGGGGGTCTACCTGGTCGGCATGAAGTCCTACGGCCGCGCCCCGACCTTCCTGGCGATGACCGGCTACGAGCAGGTCCGCTCGGTGGCCGCCGCGATCGCCGGCGACCTCGCCTCCGCCGACCGCGTAGAACTCACCCTGCCCGAGACCGGAGTCTGCGGCGGCGCCGGCCTGTTCGACGCCCCCAGCGCCCAGGAAGCCGACGGCGGCGGCTGCTGCGCTCCCGCACCGCAACTCGTCCAGCTCGGCGCCCCCACCGCGGTCGGGGCCGCTGCTGAGGAGGCACCGGCGGGCGGCTGCTGCGGCTCGTGACCGACCTGGGCACCCCTGCGCGCGGGGTCGCGACCGGAACAGGGGACCGGTCGCGGCCCCGCGCCGCCCTGCCCGCCCTCTGCGCCACGCAGATCGTGAGCTGGGGCATCGTCTACTACGCCTTCCCCGTCCTCAACCCCCAGATCACCGCCGCGACCGGCTGGCCGGCCGGGGCGACCACCGCCGCGTTCTCGTTGGGCCTCGTCGTCTCCGCCCTCGCCGGGATCCGCGTCGGCCGCATCCTCGACCGGAGCGGGCCGCGCACTGTCATGACCACCGGATCCGTGCTCGGCGTCGTCAGTCTCCTGATCGTGGCCGCGGCCCCCAACGTTCCGGTCTTCTTCGCCGGTTGGGCACTCGCCGGGCTCGCGATGGCAGCCACCTTCTACCAGCCGGCGTTCGCCGCCCTCACACACTGGTGGGCCCCTGACCACGTCCGCGCCCTGACGATCGTCACCCTCGCTGGCGGGCTCGCCTCCACCGTCTTCGCGCCCCTGACCGCGGCCCTCGCCGACCATCTGTCCTGGCGCCACACCTACCTCGTGCTCGCCATCATCCTCGCCCTCGTCACCATCCCGGCCCACGCCCTGGCCCTGCGCGCACCCTGGCCCGAGGCTCCAACGAGCCCTGCCCACACAGCCGCAGAAGCTGTCGATGTCAGTCGGAGCCGACCGTTCCTGCTGCTTGCCGCCGCCTTCACCCTGTCGGCCTTCACGATGTACGCCGTCGTCGTCGCCCTCGTCCCACTTCTCCTCGAACGCGGGTACACCACCAGCCAGGCCGCCTGGGCCCTCGGTATCGGCGGCGCTGGCCAAACTCTCGGCCGCACCCTGTACGCAGCCCTCGCCCGCCGCACCGCCGCTACGGCCCGCACCACGATTCTGGTCGCGCTCGGTGCTCTGGCCACAGCCGCCTTCGCTGCCGCGCCCGGCCCGTACGCCCTGCTCATCGCCGTGTCGGTCATGGCTGGCATGGTCCGCGGCAACCTCACCCTGCTCCAGGCCACCGCCATCACCGACCGCTGGGGCACCGCCCACTACGGCCGGCTCTCCGGGCTCCTGGCTGCTCCCGCCCATACAGCGGCAGCCCTCGCACCGTTCGCCGGTGCCGCCCTGGCCGTTCCCCTTGGCGGCTACGGCCCTCTCTTCTTGCTCCTGGCCGCCGTCTCCGTGGCCGCCGCGCTCATCGCGCCATGGACAGGCACCGACGCAGTACGCCGCCGACCCGGACGACGGCCCCGCAGTCATTGACCCCGCCTGATCAGTGGTGATCCTCCCCTTCGAGGATCGTGCTGGCGTAGTCCGGCAGAAGGTCGTGGAGATACGTGTAGAAGGGTTGGTGGTCCGGATTGCGCCCCTGGAGTTGGTGGATGACTCCAGCGTCGACAATGGCGACTCCCTCGACGGGCAGTGGTTGCAGGTCAGGTGCCAGACGCCACTCACTGCCAGTGAGCCGGGACCAGACCAGGGCGGAGAAGCCGACGCGACGCGTATCCGAGCGCCTCTCTGGGAGCCGCGGGCGAGGAGTCGGCGTCTGCTGGGGTAGTTCTCGACGATCCTCTGCAGGTCCGACTCGGGGAGAGTCCAGTTCGCGAAGCGTTTCCGTCGGGCGGCGTAGTCCACAGCCGGCTGGTCAGCGACGTGATCGGTGAGACGTTGGAACAGCATGGACAGTCGGCTCGGCAACCGTGCAAGCGCTCCTCCAGGGGGCGGAATCTTCCCCAGGCTGCCATCCAAGGCGGGGGGACGCCGAGATAGGTTCCTGCGTCGTCCAACGACATGCCCGTGACGGCCTGGACGAGGTGGGCTGCGAGACCTCTGCGGATTGCTGTCTTCCCGGGAGAGCGGCCTGATCTTCGAACGCGGCGACGACCCGGCAGACGGTGGCGGTCTTCCCGTGCTGGCCCCAGCCGCTGACCATGACGCCGGCCAGCGTCGGGTCCCCCTTCTTGCGGGTGTTGGCGCTGAGCCGGCGGTCGATCAGCCGCGACACCTTCTGGGCCATCGGCGTCTGTCGAAGCCGAGCCGGCGGTGCCAGAGCACCAGAGCAGATGAACCGCGTGCGTCCGACCCACCGCCGGAACCCGTGTCGCCTGTACCAGTTCCCCGAAAGTGACCGGCCCCTCGGCGGCAGCCTCAAGAAGAACCGGCTGGCAGCCCAGCTGGTCCGTCATCGGCCGCCGTTGAGCCGACAGCGCGTCCAGACCCGAGAGGACGTGCGAGCGCCAGCCGGTGATCACCGAGTAGTGCCAGCCGTAGGCGGCCGCCGCCTCCTGGGACGCGGCAAACTTCACCGCGTCCAGCTCGCCGACCAGTCCAGCGGGCCGGATATCCAGCAGCCAGTGCCCGCCGTCGCCCATCACGGCCAGGAAGTCGGGAATGTGCCCGGCATGGCCGTCGACGTGCTCGAAGGTGAGGGCGAAGGGCTGCGGGAGCACCTCGATCACCGTCATGAAGTCCAGGGCCAGCAGGGCCGCCCTCTCCTCCAGCGATTCGAAGCCGTGCTTCCGCCCTGTCGAGACCAGGAACTCCAGCCCGGGACGATGCTGCTGCTTCGTCCTCCACGTGAAACCGCGCACCGGCGTCGAAGACAGCACCGGCACTGAACCCAGATCCCGGACCGGCCAGACGACCTCCGACCCGTTGATCTGCCAGGCGGCCGTCCAGCGACTCGCCCAGTTGTCCCGCATCACCAGCCGTGTACGGGCCTCACTCAGACTGCCGTACGGCGACATCAGCTCGTCCAGGACACACCCGTCGGAACGGACCTGGCCATCCGGCTGTGGATTCACCGCACCACATCACCAGCTCACGCAGCGTCCCCGCAGCAGTTGATCACAACTGTTCGCTCCGCAGAGTAACCACAGAGCTTCGACGGCGTCGTTTGCCAACAAGCGTGCTGATTTGCCAACCGTGATGCGTCGTCACAACAGGCCCCGGGCTCTCCGCTTTCATACTCATGCCTCCGGTCCGGCCAGCTCGAAGTCGTCCTTTGTCAGTTCGGCGAGCAGCCGCTCCTCGGCGACGTCGGCGTAGTGCGCGGACAGCTCGACACCCACGAAGCGGCGCCCCTCGCGCAGGGCCGCAACCCCCGTGGAGCCGCTGCCGGTGAACGGGTCGAGCACGGTGCCGCCCTCGGGGCAGACCTGGACGAGCTGCTGCATGACCTCGACCGGCTTCTGGGTGATGTGGACCCGGCCCTTGCGGGGCTGGGAGGCGATGTAATGACCCGGCAGGTAGAGGTCGCGGGTGTTGTCGAGGGATCCCTTGACGCCCCAGATGATGAACTCCGAGTCCTGCTTCGGCCCGCCCTTGCGGGGCCGGCTGGACGGCTTGATCCACGGGATGGTGCCGCTCCAGGTCCACCCGGCCATCTGCAGGGCGTCCGAGGTGGTCGGTTCCTGGCGCCAGTCGGTGAAGACCATGGCGACCGCGTGCTCGGTCGAGGCCCGGTACGCCTCGGTGAGGAGTTCGGTCAGCCAGCTCCGATAACTCCTCTGGTCGCGGTTCTCTCCGGGGAAGTTCTGCAGGTCGTGTGCACTGTTGCTGGTGACGTACTTGGCTCGCGCAGTGCGACCGGTGCGGTCCGAACTGGTACGCCCGCCAGAGTTGTACGGCGGGTCGGTGATGACGGCGTTGACGCTCTCGTCCGGGAGGGTCTTGAGCACGGTGAGGGCATCGCCTCGGTGCAGCGTGTAGCTCATGTGCGGGGCCTCTTTCAGGGCACAGCGGGACTGGACCCCCTCCGGACGTCGCTCAACAGCGATCGTTTCGAGCGGGGTTGCGCCGGAGGTTAGTCGCGAATTCCGGCCGCACCTAACGAGCCGTCCCTTCGTCCGAGGGCGGGTCCGAGAGCCGTTAGGTGCGGCCGGAATCCCGGTCTACTGTCTCGCCATGCCACCGGGACGGAGCAGCGCTCCACCCCGCTGAGCTGTGCTTATCCGTGTTGTCTCGTCCGAATGGGCAGCACGGTGGGCCCGTTAGCCCCCCGTCCGATAAGCCGTGAGGAGATCCGGTGTACCGCCTGAGATTACAAGCGCGGCTGGCTGCCGCGCTTAACCCAAGACCGACGTCTGGGAGTTACCAATTCCCCTGACCGGGCCCGCCCTGATAGGCGAATTCACGGCGCGGTGCCGACGGCTTTGCACGAGAAGTCAGCACCGCGCCTCCTACAAACACCCGAGGAGTCGCTGCGATGCAACATGCCCTGACACCCCCACGTCCCAGCCCAACACCGCCGCCCGGCCGGCACCGCCGCTTCGGTGAGCGGCGGCGTCGATGAAGGCGACCACCGGAGCCGTCGTCGGACTTGCCGCCTGCGCTCCCTTGCTATTGGCTGTTCCGATTCTCGCCATCGGTGCCGGGACCGCTTCGGCCTCCTGCTCGACCGACGGTGCACCATCTGTGGATGCCGCAGCCGTTGCCACTCAGGTGAAGGACATCCTGGACGGCGAAGACAAGGGTTCGGTCTCCGTGCCGGGACTGGATGATCCGGCCGAGCAGGTGCCCAATGCCAAGACAATCCAGGCCACCGGCGTCGCGATGAGCATCCCGGCCCGGGGGCAGATCGTCGCCCTAGCGACGGCCCTGCAGGAGAGCGGCCTGCGGAACCTGAACTACGGCGACCGCGACAGTTTGGGGCTGTTCCAGCAGCGGCCGTCGCAGGGCTGGGGCACCGCAAGCGAGATTCTCGACCCGGTGCACTCCTCGACCAAGTTCTACGAGGGACTGAAGAAGGTGTCGGGCTGGCAGTCCCTGTCCATCACCCAGGCCGCCCAGGCCGTACAGCGCTCCGGTCTTCCGGATGCCTACGCCAAGTGGGAGCCCCTGGCCACCGCGCTGCAGCAGGCCATCGAGCCCCTTCCATCGAAGTCGGGTGACGCCTCACCGAGCCCCTCGCCGTCCGGCTCGGCCGGCGCCGCCGACACTGCTCCGGAGGCCGCGGATGGGTGCTCGGCCGACAGGGACGGGACTGATTTCGGTGTCATCCCGCCCGGTGCAGTGCCGGCCGGGTACATAGTCCCGGCAGATGTTCCGGAGAAGGTCCAGGCGGCGATCCGCTGGGCGCTCGGCCAGCTCGACACGCCGTATCAGTGGGGCGGGAGCTGCACCGCCTCCCACGGCATGGACCCGATGGGCCGGTGCGACTGCTCCTCCCTGATGCAGCAGGCGTACAAGGCTGCCGGGGTCACCCTGGCGCGGACAACGTACGAGCAGGTCAAGGGGGGCAAGGCGGTGTCGGTCGGCGCGCTGCGGCCGGGCGACCTCATCTTCACCGTCGGAACGGCCAAGGTTCCCGAGCACGTCGGCATGGCCATCGGCCAGGGCCTGATCGTCCATGCCCCGCACACCGGCGACGTGGTCCGCATCACGACCCTCGCGTCGTGGAAGCCACAGATTCTCGCGGCCCGCCGAGTCATCTGACCGGCGCTCCTGTAGGTTCCCATTAGAGATGTCGTAATCCCAGTGTTCTGTCATCGACTTGTCGTAAGTCGCGCCTCTCAGGTTGTTACGCGGCCGCCCAAGCTAGTGCCGCATCAGACAACGTTCGCCCGGTTAATGTCCGGCGGTGTCAGCTCGTGCTGAGTGGTTCGGTTTCTTCCGTTTCGAGCTGGTGGTCGGCCCAGATGTAGCTTTCGGGAAGCAGATCGGTGATGGAGACGGTCCGGAGCCGCTTGCCTGCGCCGACGATGACTTGCAGGGCCGGGAAGTAGTCGAGAAGGATCTGACGGCACCGTCCGCACGGGGGGACGACTCCTCGGTCGCGGTCGCCCACGGAGACGATCGTGTTCAGCTCGTAGGCGCCCTGGGCGGCTGCCGCGCCGAGGAGAACCGGCTCGGCGCAGGGGCCGCCCGTGAAGTGGTAGACGTTCACTGCGGTGACGATCCGGCCGTCCTGGGCGCGGGCTGCGGCCGCCATGGTGTGGTTGTCGCCGCGGCAGCGTGTACGTGCGATGTGGGCTGCGGCCTCGATGAGTTCGTGGTCGACGTCTTGGGTCTGCGTGGTCATCTTCTCTTCCTTCGTGAGGTGTCAGGCAACGTTGACCCGCGTGACGATGGTGCGCAAGGGAATATCGGCTGCGTGCATGTTCCGCCAGATGATGTAGCGGCGGATCATGCTGCACTAGATACTCCCTCAGGCCGAGCATCAGCCTTTCGCTTGGTTTACGAGGCTTACCCGGCAGAAAGCCCCTGCCCACAGACAGTCTCCTTGTGCTGCTTACACGGACACAGGGGGTCAATGTGGTACGCCGTTCCCGCCGGGAGACCACGACAGAAGATGAGACGTCCCAAGTCCGGTACCGGCAGGCCGACGGAGACCTGGTCGATACGGTCTTGGACCAGGTTGACATCAGCCAAGTACTGGCCGGGCAGCCGGTACGGGACTTCCGCTGGCACAAGGGCCAACGTCACTACTCAGGCTGGTACTTCGCCTCCACCGTCGGCCGGTTGATTGCCTACGAGAGCCGCTTGGAGCTGGCCCGCATTCTGCTGGCCGACTTTGACGGGACTGTGGTGGCGATGGCCTCTCAGCCCTTCCAACTGACCGGTCCGGACGGGATCCGGATCCGTCGGCACGTGCCTGACCTGCTCCTCCTCCACGCTGACGGTCTGGTGACCGTCGTGGATGTCAAAGCCCCCTCACGCATGAAGGATTCCAAGGTGATCGCGCAGTTCGACTGGACACACCAGCTGTGTTCGCGCCGTGGCTGGGCCTACGAGACGTGGTCCGGTGACGAGCCTGCGTTCGTGGAGAACGTACGGTTCCTGGCCGCCTACAGGCGCCCGCACCTGCTGGAGTCTCATCTGGCCTCCGACGTGCTGGCCGCGGCACGTCGCCAGTCGACCATCGGCGCGATCGAGGTAGCCATGGCACAGCAGCAGCCGGTCGAGGTCATCCGGCCGGTGGTGCTGCACCTGTTGTGGTCCGGGGGCCTGACCGCAGACCTGCATCACCCGCTCAGCAGCGGAACGAAAGTCACGGTGACAGCATGAACAACAAGGCGATCACGGTCTATCCGGGCGTCCGGCTGCTCTACTGCGGTGACGTCGTCGAGGTGATGGAACTCGACGGCCTGCAGGTGACGCTGCGCAATGAACGGACCGGTGACTTCAGCGCTCTGGCACTGGGGCGGTTGGCCTCCCAAGCCCGTGCGCTGGAAGAGGAACGCGGCGCCGGCGCCGAAGACGCCGGGCTGCTGATGGCGGCTCTCACCCCACAGCAGCGCAAGGATCTGCGCGAACGCGCCGAGCATGTCCGCGAGGTGTTGAGCGGCTACCGGGCAGGCCATGCGGGCAGCGCGCTTGCCGGTGAGCCCCGCCCCGGCTTCGCGCCGGGGACAACAACGTTGCAACAGCGGTCGGCCGCGAAGGCTGCTGAACTGAGGGTGACGCCGCGGACGGTCGATCGCTGGTTGGCGGCCTACCGCGAGAGTGGGGAGGCTGGTCTGGTTGACGCCCGAGCTCTCAAGGGCCGCGGATCCCGAGTCGACCCGCGCTGGGAGATGGCAGTTCGCGCAGTGCTGGCAGAGCTGGTCGATGCCTCCACGCCCAGTCGTTCGGCAGTGCTGGACCGGGCCAAGGAACGTCTGGAGGGCGACTATGGGGCCGACGTGGTCCCGGCTCCGCCGCGGAGCACGGCTTACCGGCGCCTGGCGGAACTGACGAAGGGGACGAACGCGGTTTCGGGCAGCGCGAAGGCCCGCCGTTCGATCGCTGGCCGTCCGCAGGGTACCTATGGGCGGTTGCGGGCGACGCGGCCGGGCGAGTACGTGGTCCTGGACACGCAGGACCTGGACATCTACGCGATGGAGTCGGTGACGTGCCGGTGGGTTCCGGTCCAGTTGACCGTCGCCCAGGACCTGTTCTCGCGCTGCATCGTCGGCCTGCGGGTGACGGCTTGCTCGACGAAGGCAGTGGATGTCGCCGGGGTGCTGTTCGAGGCAGTCTGCCCGCCGCTGGAGAACGCCGCACGGTCCGAGCTGGCGCCCTACCACGGGGTTCCGGACGAAGTGGTGTTCGCCGAGGAGGTACGACCAGGTGGCGGGCTCTGTCCGCCGGAGACGCTGGTCATCGACCATGGGAAGGCATTCATGTCGGCCCATGTGATCAGTGTCTGCACGCGGTTGGGGATGTCCATCCAGCCGGCCCAGCCGAAGAAGCCCACCGACAAGCCGACCGTCGAACGGTTCTTCCGCACTCTGCGTGAGGGCCTGGTCCAGCACCTTCCGGCCTACAAGGGCCCCGACGTCCACAGCCGCGGCGAGGGCATCGAGGACCAGGCGTTCTTCTACCTGCACGAGGTCGAGGAAGTGGTACGCGAGTGGATTGCCGAGGTCTACCACCGCCGGCAGCACGACGGACTCGTCGTCCCGCAGTGGCCGCATCTGGAACTTTCCCCCGTTGAGATGTTGCGGGTGGGTCTCCAGCGGGCCGGACGGCTGCGGATGCTGCCCTCGGCGGAGCTGGCGTTCGAGTTTCTGGCGGTCAAGCCGCGCACGGTCCAGCACTACGGCGTCGAGGTCGACGGGCTGCGTTACAACGGCGAGGCCCTCGACGGTTACCGCAACGCACCGAGCCCCTACGGAGGCGCCTTCGCCGGGCGGTGGCCGATCCGCGTCAACCCCGACGACGTACGGTTCGTCTACTTCCAGGACCCGGCCGACGACCAGTGGCACGCGCTGGAGTGGGAACACGCCGCAGCTCTGAACATGGCGTTCAGCGCCGAGGCCGCTACCTACGCCCGGCGGCTGGCTGCCCGGCAGGGCCGCCACATTGATGCCGCCCAGGCTCTGTCAGATCTGCTGGCCCGCTGGGATACGGGCATGGTCACCGACCGCCGCGAGCGTCGCATGGCGGTGCGGCTGTCGGCCGAACGCACAGCCCTGGCCCTGCCCGCCCTCCCGGAACAGCGAGACGCTCTGACCGCCCCTGACCTACGAGTAGTTCCCGACCCACCGGCCGGTGACTGTGACGAGGAAGACGAGATCTTCGACGCCCCCGAAGCCGACGACTTCTACGCCGATGCCTTCGAGGTGATCGAATGAGGCAGCCCCAGCAGTTCAGTCTCTCCCGCAAGGAAGGCTGGCGCCGCTACGTCGACGCACCGCCGCGCCAGCGCCCCGATGCCCTCACCCGTTCCCAGCTGGCCGCGCTCGGCACACAGGCCGCCGACGACTACAACGACGCCCGGCACGACTGGCACGCCAACTTCGGCATCGTCGCCACCCCACAGCTGGCCGCCATCCACGACGAGCTCGATCAGATCGTGGCCAGCAACCGCCAGGACGGTGACCGCATCCGCTCCGCCGCCGTCATCGACGCCCTGCCCGGCCTGGGCAAGACCACCACCGCCAACCTCTACGGCCGCGACTTCGACCGCCAGCAGATGCGCCGCCTGGGCGAACAGACCGATGCCGGGCACCAGCGGATCTCCGTCTTCCGTGTCGGCCTGACCTCCAACACCACGCTGCGAACTCTCAATCGGATGATCTGCGAGTTCTACGGGCACCCCGCCACCGACCGGGCGAACGCCGCCACGCTGGCCAGTCACGCCCTGGACTGTGTGCTGTCCTGCGAGACCCAGCTGGGCATCATCGACGACGTCCACTTCATCGACCTGGACCGCCGTGACGGCCTCGCCGTCTCCAACCACCTCAAGTGGCTCGCCAACGAACTGCCGGTGACCTTCATCTATGTCGGCGTCGGGCTGGCTGAACGGCGCTTCTTCGCCGACGGGCTGACCGGCAAGAACGTTGTCCTGGCCCAGACCGCCCGCCGCTGGACCCGCCTGGGCGTCGATGCCTTCCGTCTCGACACCGATCAGGGCCGCCGGCACTGGCGGAGCCTGATCAAGGCCACCGAACGCCAGTTGGTCCTGGCTGAACACCGACCCGGCATGCTCGTTTTGCTGGCCGACTATCTCTTCGAACGCACCAGCGGGCACATCGGTTCGTACTTCACGCTGCTGATGCGGGGCTGCTATCGCGCTATCCGCACCGGAGACGAGGCCCTCACCTGCGACCTGCTGGACGACGTCCGCCTGGACGAGGCATCCGAGCAGGCCCGCAAACAGCTCGCCGCGGCCATCGCCCACGGCCACCTGTCCGCAAGCACGGAGGTCGCGTCATGATCCCGACCCGTGTGTTGCCCCTGCGCGTCGCTCCGCTGCCCGGAGAGAGCCTGGACAGCTGGCTGGAAGCCCTCGCCCGCCGCAACCACCTTCGCCTCCGCGCCATGCTGGATATCCTGCAGTTGCCGCAGGCCCCGACCACGCGTCTGTTGGTCAGCAACCTGGAGCCGCATCTCCTTCGGCAGCTGGAGCACGTCACCGGCCTGCCCGACGGCCGCCTCGATCAGGCGGTACTGGACCCCGGCTTCCCGCTGGGACCTCAGCGTCAGCCCCGCTGCCGGTTCTGCCCGCAATGCCTGGACGAGAACAACGGCCGCTGGCTGCTGCGCTGGTGGCTGCCCTGGGGCTTCGCCTGCACCACACACCAGGTGCTGCTGCACGATGTCTGCCCCCGATGCGGCACCGCACCGAGGCGGCTCCTGCCGCCCGCCACCCACCGTCGTCCGCCCGGCAGCTGCCTTCACACCGGCGCCGACCGTTCCGTCTGCGGCACCGGACTGGGAACCGCGCCCGCCCTCGACCTGCCCGCCGGGCATCCGCTGCTGGCGGCTCAGCGCTGGATCGAGAGCCTGCTCGCCGAGAAGGAGCCCGCCGAGGTTCACACGATCTTCGCCGACCTCGACACCTGCACCGCCTGGCTGCTGCGCGCGGTCAGCGCCGAAGACCTCCACGGCCTTGGTGCCATGGTGGTCGATGCCTGGGACCACCAGCCGCCCCCGACACGAAAGACACGCCTTCAGCCTCTGTCCGCACCCGTCCGCGGCATCCTCGTCCACATCGCCCAGCCGATCCTGGCTGGCTCAGACAAAGAGTCCATTGCCGCCATCCGCGGGTTGCGCCAGCGGCACGACAGCACCGGATCTCCCACGCCACCAGGCATGGACTTCCACCCCTGGCGACAGCTGTCAGCACCCGCCCATCGGCGGTTCCTGCAGGCTGCGGACCCGGACATGCGACCGATGGACCGGCTGCGTCTGCGGTCAGTCACACCCCGAGCCGGCTATCCGCCAACCGACTCCGTCTTCTCGACCGACCGCATCCGGCACCTTCCCCAACTGCTTTGGCCCAGCTGGACGGTTCGGCTCATGCCGCGCGAAGGCACGGACGAGGACTACTTCCGGGCCATGGCCTCGGCACTGCTACTCCTGCCCGGAGAACCCCGGCGGAGCACACGCGAAATCACCGACCGGCTCCACCCTCACCTCTCGAACACCATGGGAGTGGTCCTGCGGCGGAGTATCGACCAGCACCCTGACGTGCTCACCGCGCTCTGCCGCCTGGCCGATCACCTCGATGACCACGGCAGCGCTATCGACTACCAACAGCGCCGCGCTCTCATCCCCGATGAGCCCATCACCTACGACACATGGAAACAGCTGTGCTTCGACACCGGTACACAGCCCGGCGAATCGCCCACCAGCACCTCCCAGACACCCCGCTTCGTCCAGGCACAGCGCTACCTGCACAATCTGCTGACCGGCTCCGACCTCGCTGACCCAGCCCATCCCCTGGCCTGGAAGTCAGCCGCCGACCGCGGCCGATACTTCGTCTTCCTGCCCACCCTCACCCTCGCCCAACGCCAAGCCCTTCACGGCCACGCCCGCGCTGTCCTCGAAAAACTGAACATCGCCGAGCCCCTCACCTGGGAACCGCCCGAAGACTGTGCGGCTGGACTGATGCTGCCCGGCCGGCCGCTGATCGACATCGACATCGACGCCCTCAAGCGCATCGTCTTCACCGAACAACGCACCCTCGGCGAAGCGGCCCGGCACCTGGGCACCACTCTCGCCCACGTCCGCTTCGCGCTCGAACGTGTCGGCCCCGAACCGCGGCAATGGACCGGCCGAGCCTCGCCGCTGGTCTCCTGGCAACTGCGCGAACAAGCCCGCGCCATCCTCACGCCCGAATTCTTTGACCGCGAATACAACGAACAGGAGAAGACCCTCGCCCAGATCGCACAGGAGATCGACCTGCCCCGGCACATCGTGGTCGAACAGGCCGAAGCCGTCGGGCTGACCATCTATCGCTCCCGCCGCCCCCTGCCGATCGACGAGACCTGGCTGCGCGAGCAGTACCTCACCCAGCGCCGTTCCACCGGCAACATCGCCCAGCAGATCGGAATCGAATACGAGACGATTCGACGCCGACTCAAGCAACTCGACATCCCTCTGCGACCGCAAGGCGTTCACAGCCGGACCGTCATGATCGCCCAACTCGACGCAGCCATCCCCCGCGACATCTGCGCCGCTGTCGAGGGCACCCTGCACGGCTGGCTCCGGTTGCACCGCTTCCACATCGCCATGGCCTTCCCGAACCTCAAAACCGCCGGCGCCTACCTCGGCGCCGAGCAGACGGCCCTGACCACACAGTTCCAACGCCTGGAGGCCGATATCGGCCACACCCTCATTCACCGCTCCGTCCACACCACATCCCAACGACCCACCACACGCGGCAAGTCACTGCTCCAGCACATCCAGCGACCCGACGTCCAGAAACTGATGAACGATGCTCTTCTCCCCGCCCAGATACTCTGCCCGCCCGACGCCGAAACGATCGCCGGAGCGGAGGCTGCCGCCCGCCGCCCGCGCAAGCACGGCCATCTGAAGCCCTTCGACGGCATCGCCGTCCAACGCCTCCGCATCCGCCAGGAAACCGTCACGCTGCTGGAGGACCTCCTCCACCATGCCGACGAGGAGGTCTACGGAGCCCAGATCCATGCTCGAACCGGCATGGCGCAAGGATCCATCTCAGACCAGCTCCGGCGCCTTCGACGAGCCGGATGGCTGACCAGCCGCCCTGAAGACGACGACAGCTGGCTCCGCCGAGCAACTCCGGGACGCGGCCCCGGCCGCCGCCGCACCTACTACGCCCTCACCCCCGAAGGCGCCCAAGCGGCAACCCACGAAACGCAGCGCTACACGCTGAAGAAAGTGACAAAACAGCGAGACAAAACCGCTGCCAAGAACCCGAGACACCCGCACGAAAACGCAGGTCAGCCTGCCGCCGACTGACAAGTCAGATCGGAACCTACAGCTCCCCCTCCCCCTCTTTCTCTCCCGTACTGCCGCTTCGCCCTCGCGGGCTCTCGCGCGCACTTAATCGAACTGGTGCTCTATATGTTTCTCGCTGACGCAGTCATCCAGCTTGCCTTCGACCCCGGCATTACGCCGAGCGACGGAGGGCTGCCCGGCCTCTCCGTTCTCAGGAAGGTGATGGGTTCCCTCAACCTGTTCGGAATCATTGCCGCCGTCGGCGCACTCGCCGCCAGCGCGGGCGTATGGGCCTGGGGCAACCACACCGGCGGCCACCAGGCCGAGGCCAACGGCAAGAAGGGCGTCATGGTCAGCGCCGGCGCGGCCCTCCTGCTAGGCGCCGCGAACGGCGTGGTCGCGTTCTTCAGCGCCCTGGGAACGCAGGTCCACTGATGCCTGACCGCTCCTTGAACCCCGGCGGCGCATCTCGTGTGCGCCGCCGGGCCCTGCTCGGTGCCGCCGTCCTGATGGCGCTCGTCGTCCTGGCCGGCCTGGCCGCCTACCTCACCCGCGAGGACAAGGTGACCTCCGACGTCCCTGCGGCGCACCCGAGTTCGACGCCTTCGTCGTCTCCGTCCGTATCCGCGTCCGGGTCGCCCGATTCGGGTCCCGCCCCGCATGCTCTCGCGGTCCCGCCGAGCACCCACAATCCGATCGTGTTCGGGAAGGCGGCAGCAGCAGCACTGTGGTCCTACGACGCCCGCGCGTACTCCCAGGCCGAGCTGCTCACGGCCCTGCACGGATGGCTGACGCCAGAGCACAAGTACGCCGACCCCGAGTCGGTCGACGCGGTCGTCCCCTCGCCCGTGCTGTGGAAAGGAATGGCCGCCAACGGCCAGTTCGCCACCGCCACGGTGAACGAGGGGCACTTCCCCGAAGCGTTCTCGCGGGCTCTTCAGGAGGATCCCGGAACGATCACGCAGGCGTACGTCTACGCCGTGACCGTCTCCGGCAAGCAGTCGATCGTCTGGAAGGGCTCGCGCGCCGGCGGTGCGGAGAACCGCGTCATCACCCTCGCGGTCCAGTGCCGCCCCTCCCGCCCCTGCGCGCTGGCCGGCGTCATGCCGTCCGTCGCTCCCTGACCCCGAACCCTGAAAGGAGGTGCCACCATGGGAGTCTGCGACATTCCGCTGATGGACAAGGTCTGCGGCTCGATCGAGTTCGCGACCAACCCGGCCGGGACGGTCACCGACGGCATCGGCGCGTGGATCGCGAAGTCGATGGGCGAACTCGCCTCCGCTGCTGCGGATCTCGCCGCCAAGGCGGTCAACGGAACCACCGCCATCGACCTGAACGCCGGATGGTTCAGGGACAACTACGAGCTTCTGCTGCCCATCGGGCTCGCGTTGACCGTCGGCACGTTCTGCATCCAATTGATGTCCGCGGCCTGGCGCCGT
Source organism: Streptomyces sp. NBC_00385 (assembly GCF_035917155.1). Lineage (NCBI taxonomy): Bacteria > Bacillati > Actinomycetota > Actinomycetes > Kitasatosporales > Streptomycetaceae > Streptomyces > Streptomyces sp. NBC_00385. Next base: position 2,234,360 of record NZ_CP107951.1, read on the forward strand.
GACGAACGCGCCCTCGCCCAGGCCGCGATCGGCACCATGACCGGCGTCCTGTTCAGCTTCTGCGCCGTCGCCTTCACCTCCGTCGCCATCACGGTCGTCGATGCCCTGTCCGACGGCCTGTTCAAGGCGGCCAACAGCTCCATCGACGACGCCGTCCGGCGCGTGGTCAAGGTCACCGAACTGGGGGTGATGTACGGCATGGGCTGGGGTGTCCCAGCCCTGGTCGCCGTGGGATGCGCCATCGGCGCGTTCATGTACTGGGGCGTGATGGTCGCGCGCAAGGTGGGTGTCCTGATCATGGTCGCCCTCGCCGTGTTCGCCGGCGCCGGCGGCGGGTGGGAGGTCGCCAAACGGTGGCGGCGCGGCTGGATCGAGGCCACCGCCACGCTGGTCGTCTCGAAGCTGTTGATGACCGTGGTGTTCCTGATCGGTGTCTCGGCTATGGGCAAGTCGGATGCGCACGGCGGAATGGCCGCGCTGTCCGACGCGATGTCCGGCATCGTCGTGATGGTCCTGGTGCTGCTCTGCCCGTACGCAACCTACAAGTTCGTCCACTGGGCCAGCGACGGGGGCGGCCATGACGACCTGCACCGCACCAGCGTGGCCGGCATGGCGGTCGCCGCAGGAGCCGCGAAGACCGCGGGCACCCTCGCCATGCGAGTCGGCACAGGCTCCCCCGCACCACAGGGTCCCAGCCAGGTCCCCGGCGCGGGCAGCGACGGTGTCGCCTCTGGGATCGATCCCGTCGGCAGCAACCTCAGCAAGGAAGGCATCGACGGCGGACCGCCCAAGCCCCGGACCGCCTTCCGGTACGGCGAAGACCCGAACGCCACCGGCGACAAGGGCAAGGCCCTGATCCAGCGCCCCGGCATCCCGCCACTCATCACCCGACCCAGCGAGGGCGCATCGGGAGGCCCCGAAGGAGACTCCGTAGGCGGCCAGTTCGCTGCCCCTTCGACTGCGGGCAGGAGCATGACCCGGGCAGGCGCCGCGCCGCCGGCGGCCCCTGCCGCAACGCCGCCGTCCTCCACGGGGCCGTCGGCAACCGGCTCGCCGACGCCGACGAACTGGGTGTATCCCAGCCAGCCGCCGCCGGGTTCCTGACCCATCACATCCGGGGGCGGGCTACAGCCGCAGCCCGCCCCCCGCACCAGCGATCACCAGAAACGGAGCCCTGCCATGACCTCCAGAAGAACGGCGCGCGCCCCGCCCTCGCCCGCTTCCACCGTCTGGAACCCCATGTCCGACAAGCCCCAGGCCGAAGCCACCACGGCCAGCGTCAAATTTCCGCACCGCTCGCGGCGCGGCATCCTGCTCGGCCTGACCGCCTCGCAACTGATCGTCGTCAGCCTCACCGGCCTGTTCCTGCTCGCCGTGATTGTCACCCGCGGCGTGGTCGGCGCCCTCGAACTCATTCCGGTCTGGGCCGCCATCGCCCTGCTCGTCTTCGTCCGCTACCGAGGCCGCGCCCTGGCCGACTGGGCTCCGATCGCCACCCGGTACGCCCTGCGCCGCATGCGGGGCCAGTTGATCTGGCTCACCCGGCCTTCCCGCCGCCCGGTCTACGACGGGCTGCTCCACCTTCCGGGAACAGCGGCGAGCCTGCGCGTGGTCACCGCTCCCGACCGCCGATACGGGGCGGTCCACAACCCCCACACCGGCTCCCTGACCGCCGTCGTCAAGGTATCCTCCCGCGCCTACGCACTGCTCGACCCGGGCACCCAGAACGCCAACGTCAACGGCTGGGGACGCGCACTGGCCGCCCTCGCACGCACAGGCCAGGTCGCCCGGATCCAGGTGATCGAGCGCACCGTGCCGGACTCCGGTGACGCACTGCGCCGGTACTGGGAGGAGCACGGCCGACCCCATGCCCCCGTAGCGGGTGCGATCTACAGCGAGCTGATCCAGAGCGCCGGGCCGGCCGCGGCGCCGCACGAGGCGTACGTCGCGGTGTCCCTGGACGCCAAGGCTGCACGGCGACTGATCAACCAGGCCGGTGGCGGCCTCACCGGGTCCTTCAGCATCCTGACGCAGCTGACCTCGACCTTCGATCAGGCCGCGCGAACCGCCGGTCTCAACCCCACCGGCTGGCTCACCGCCCGCGAGATCGCCGCCGTCGTGCGCACCGCGTACGACCCCAAGGCCCTTGCCTCGCTCGACCGTTGGTCCGATGCGGGGCATCCCGAGGCTGAGCCCGCAGCTGCCGGCCCGGTCGTGGTCGTCGAGAAGTCGGACCACATCATGACTGACTCGGCCGTCCACGCCACGTACTGGGTGGAGAACTGGCCCCGCACCGAAACGTCGGCGGGCTTCCTGCACCAGCTCCTGTTCACCGCCGGCGTCCGGCGCACGCTGTCACTGTCATACGAGCCGAAGGGGCTGGACGCCGCCCTGCGAGACGTCCAGCGCAAGAAGTCCAGCGTGATCGCGGATGCCGCCGAGCGAGCCCGGCGGGGCCAGGTCGACTCCGAGGCGGACTCGATCGAGTACCAGGACATCAAGTCCCGGGAGCGTCAGCTCATCGCGGGCCATGCAGATGTCGCCTTGACCGGATTGCTGACTGTCTCGGCCGATTCGGAGGACGAACTCCGCTCCGCCTGCGCCGTCGTGGAGACCGCGGCCGTCGGCGCCCAGCTCGACCTCCGGCCGCTCACCTGGCAGCAGGCCGAAGCGTTCACCGTCGCCGCCATGCCGCTCGCCCTCGCCGTCTGATGCCGGCCCTTCTTCCCCCGAAAGAGCACCCCCATGTCCCGCACCGCCAGCCCGTCCACGCAGGACTTCGTGCCCTTCGCCACCGCCGCGCTCGACTTCCACCGCGCGCTCAACATTCCGGGCGGTCCCCTCGTCACCACCCGCGCCGAGCTGGACAGCCTGCACGCTCATCTCGTCTCGCTGCACGGCCTGTTCGATGCCCACGCCGCCCGCACCGGCCAGCTCGTTCCGGTCGAAGGCGACCAGCTCCGCGCCACCCGCACCCGGATCTGGCAGGCCGCCGACCACGTCCACGCCGCCTATCACGCGGCATCACGGCCGGACTCCGGCGAGGTGCCCGAACGCGAGTTGTGCCAGGCGGGCCTGCCCGAGGGGGCCCCGGAGCTGACGATCTGCCAGCGCCACCAGCTCACCGCGCACCTGGTGCGCCGCCGCACCACCCCGGCCGACCTGCACACCCCTTTCACGGGTCTCGTCCGCCGCTGACCCTTCTTCCGTCTGGAGAAACGTTCATGCCCCGCACCCGCGCCAGCGCCTCTCACCTGTTCGTCCCCCGTAAGGCATCACGCGCTGATCAGCGTGCCGCCCGTGCAGGGTTCGCCGAGGCCCGCCGCCAGGCACGCCTCGCCGGAGCACCGCCGAAGGACCACGCCGAGGAGCACCTCGACCCGGAGCTGCGTCCGACCTACCAGCCGTCCGGACGCCCCGGCTCGTCCTCCGCTCGGGGAGGCAAGCTCCGCCTCCCCGCCCACCGCATGACCACAGCCACCGTCAGCGGCGCCTATCCGTTTCTCGCGGAGGGCGGCCTGGGCGCCGAAGGGATCTTCATCGGAAGGGACGTGCACGCGGAGGCGGCGTTCTGCTACGACCCGTTCTCGCTGTACAGCAGCGGACGGATCGAGGGCTTCACGAACCCGAACGCCGTCCTGGCCGGGATCATCGGCATGGGCAAATCCGCGCTGGCCAAGTCCATCGCCACCAGGGCGATTGCCCACGGCTACCGGGTTTACGTCCCCTGCGATCCCAAGGGCGAGTGGACGGCCGTCTCGCAGGCCCTCGGCGGCTACAGCATCGCACTCGGGCCGGGGCTTCCGGGCCGGCTGAACCCGCTGGATGCCCCGGCCCGGCCCGCTTCGGTGAGCGAGGGCGACTGGTCGACCGAGGTCCGCAAGCGCCGCCTCCTTCTCCTCGCGGGCCTGGCGCGCACGGTGCTGAAGCGCGATCTCCTGCCGATGGAGCACACCGCCCTCGACCTCGCTCTCGACCTGGTCGTCTCCGAAGCCGACGCCAGGGGCACGGTGCCGCTGCTCGGCGAGATCGCGCACGCCCTCGGCTCGCCCGAGCGTCTCGACCTAGCCTTCGGCGACCAGGCCGGACACATGGGGCCGGCCGCACAGGACCTCGCCCACGCACTGCGCCGCCTGGTGCACGGCGACCTGAGCGGCATGTTCGACGCCCCCTCGACCGCGGCCTTCGACCCGACCACGCCCATGCTGTCCATCGACCTCTCCCGCCTCGGCGGATCGGGTGACGACACCGCCTTGGTGCTGGCCATGACCTGCGCCTCAGCGTGGATGGAGTCCGCGCTCGCCGACCCGGACGGCGGCAGGCGCTGGGTCATCTACGACGAGGCATGGCGTGTGATGCGGCACGTCGGCCTGCTGGAGCGCATGCAGTCGCAGTGGAAGCTCTCGCGCGGCCTCGGTATCGCGAACCTCATGATCATCCACCGCCTGAGCGACCTGCTCAGCGCGGGCGACGCCGGCTCGCGCGGCCGGGTGCTGGCCGAGGGCCTGCTGGCCGACTGCTCCACCCGCATCATCTACCGACAGGAGCCGGATCAGCTCGCTGCTGCCGCCTCGCTGCTCGGCCTGACCGGCGTCGAGACCCAGGCCGTGTCCGCCCTGACCAAGGGCCGGGGCTTGTGGAAGGTCGCAGGCCGAAGCTTCATCACCCAGCACATCCTGCACCCGGCCGAGCGCGAACTGTTCGACACCGACGCCCGCATGTCCTCGTAGCCAAGCTTCACCTCGCGAAGGACACGTCGACCGTGATCGGACCGCAGGGCTGCTGCCGGAGACCCTGTCAGCCACCCGAACCTGGACCTTCATCGCCCACCGTCCGGCGACGACCCAGCCCGCTGCCGCCTCCGTGGCAAAGGCAGCCAGCCAGACACAAGGACCGCGCATGGATTCCGCCGCCGAAGCCCCTGCTGCCCCCACCATCAGCCACAAGACGTGGCAGCAGCACATCCCGGTGCTGGCCGCCGCTGCCGACGGCATCAAACAGGCCTCCGACTCCTGGAACGCAGCCTCCAACTCCTCTGATGGGGCCTGCAAATGGTCTATCGACGGGGAGAATTACCCGGAGAGCAAGGTGAAGCGGGACGCCGAAGCGTGGAAGCACGTCGAGGTCTTCCTCGACCACGGTCCCGAGGTACTGGCCGGCGTCCGCGCCGCCGCCTGCGGGTCCGACTATGTAAACGGGCCGATTAGTGAGGACCTCGGGCGGCTGCGCGGCATCGACACCAGCCTGGAGCGAGCAGCCCAGATCCGGGACGAATGGGATCAGGTACTGGCGCTCATGGACGCCTCACAACCCGGTTCGCGAGAGCTGTACGCCGGCCAGGCGGAGAAGATCCGCAACTCCGAAGGCTGGCAATTTGCCGCCGCGTTGTCCGACCAAGGCCCTGCGCTCGCTCGGGCCAGCGACTACCTGGCAAACCGGAACAACGCAGACCGGCCTCCGCAGGCCGCACGTGCCCAGGTCGCCCTCGCCCGATCCACACCAGGCAAGCACGGAACTCCCACTGCGTCGCCTACTGCGCCGCCCGCGTCCCATCCGCCGCCCCCGCGACGTTCCCGCTGACTCCCCTAGCACCGAGTCCCGGCGGCACCAAACCGGCCGATACCCGGATCCTCGCGGAACACCACAACCTCTACCGTCCCACGGTCTGCGATGCACGTCATCGGCTGCTGGGGCACCCGGCCAAGGAAGGGCCCATGCACCCCGACCAGTCCCTGATGTCCCTGCGAACGGAGGGCTCGCCCCTCACCGCGGACAGCAGCAACTCTCCTGCACAGTCCACAGCTGGCGCCGCGGATCGGGAACACGGGTACGGACACGTCACCACTCCCCTTCGGCAGCGTGGTCTCGGGTGCACCGTCGAGTACGGCCTCAGCGAGTACATCGTCCATGTCGGGATCCCCGACGGTGGTTCGCTGATCATCTCGCCACCGCAGGGGCCGTCGACCGAGCACCCACCCGGGCAGCCGGAGAGCTGGTTGGTGACCCGCGGGCATCCTGACGACTCCGCAGTCCACGAAGCGATCTACGACTCGGAGCCGGACGGCCCGCATGCGCATCACGGCGGCAGAGTTTCACGTCTGCTCGCCGCGATCGACTCGCCGCCTTGATCAGATCGACGTGATGCCACGGGCGGGCTGTAGCACGCCCCGAGCGAGGGCCGCTCGTGCCCGCTCTCCGACAGCCCAGTTGTCGACGCCCACACCGCAACCAGCCGCGCCGGCCGTGCACCACGCGCTGCCACCCGCTCGCCCCTCGTCCGTACCCCGGTCGCTGACCGCTTCCCGTCTCGGAGTCCTCCATGACCCGCCGCAACAGAACCGTCCCGGCCCTCGACCGCCCCGGCCCCCGAGCCTCCACCGGATGGATCTGCCATGCCCACCCACTACGACTCGCTCCCCGACATCGCCGTCGGCCGCCACCCCGACTACGGCATCGTCGCTACGAGCCCCAAGCAACTCGACGCCAGCACATGGATGCTGAAGGTGCTCGACTTCCACCCTGTCCCGGACCAACCGACGCTGTACACGCTGGCCAACCAGCTACAGGACGGGCAGGGCCGCGCCACACGGGCTGTCGCACTCTTGCGCAGGGCCGGCTACCAGATAGACGTGGATGCCGCGTTCGACCCCTCGCTCGCCAGCAATACGGCTCCCGCCCGTGAGCGCCCTCACACCGATCCCGACGTCGCGTTCGCCGAGCACCCTCAGCTCGGCATCGTCGCGGCGACCAGCGACCACTCCTCTTCGCCTGACGGCCGGATCATCCTGGAAGACCACGGCTGGCGGCTGAACCCGGACCTGAACATCTACACGCTGCCCGTCGCCTCCGACCGCAGCGTGGCGCTGGAAAGGGTCGCCAGCGCCACAGTGTCGATACACCGATCCGATCTGCAGGTCGCGGTGGAGCCCTGCCTCGCCCAGGACGTGGCAACGCGCCGCCGTCCTGCGCCCGCGAGGGCCTCGCACCGCGAGCGCAATCAGGGCAGCACCACAGCCAAGTACCCAATGAGCTCCGCAGCCCTCGCCGCCAGCCCGGCCCGCACCGGCCTCCCCGGCAAGGCGCCGGTCCAGCGCCAGGACGCCACGCCCGCAGCGGTCCGGCCAGTCGACCCCCGCATCGCCTTCTCCCGCCCCCGATGATCCGCCCCAAGACAGGACACCTCGCATGCCGCAGCCCGAACCCGACGTGGCCTTCGGCATCCACCCCGACCTCGGCGTCGTCGCCGCCGTCGCGGACGACAGCGCGTACCTGTTGGTACACCCGGCTATCAGAACGTGCGGAAAGGCGAGTCAGGTAGCTGCGGGGCGGTGAGGCCCGCCCTGGAGCATGTCGGCTGTCATTGCGCATCGTTCGTGGTCCAGCCACGCACCGTTGATGTGATGGAAGTTCCGGGCTCGCCTCGCCTTCGCCCAACACCCCACCGCTTTCCCGCCACCACCGATAGGAGATCCGCCTTGCCCGAAGCACCAGCAGAGCCGTTCATGACGATCCGGCACACCATCACCGGCGAGATCACCACCACCGGCTACAACACCGCCGCCCGGCGGATCCTGCTCCAGGCCGGCTTCGAAGAGACGCCAGGCTGCGCCTGCCGAGCGACGGAACTCGGTACGGAGCGGACGCACGGGCCTGCTCGGCAGCCAGCGAGCTGCTCGTCGCCGGCCATCCCGTGCACCTGGACCGAGCCCTCGGTCGGCCGGTGAGCGCCGCCGGTACGCCCTGGTTGGCCCGGTCGCCGATGTCGGCACAGTCCGTGATCCGCTCCGAGAGCGGCCAGCCTCTCCAGTGCATCGCCAACCCCGCCCGCACCCGCACCTGTTGAAGGGGCCTCGTTTTGACCACACCCGGAACGCCTACCAGTCCAGCGCGCACCAAGGGCGGCGAGCTACGGGCCAAGGTGGCCCGACTGCTGGCCGACCGGCCGGCGGACATGCTCACCATCGGGGACATGGCCAGGCAGCTGGGCCACTCCCACGGCGCCGTCCGCAACGCCGCCCTCACCCTGGTGCGGCGCGGCGAGGCCGACCAAGGAGGAACCGGACAACCGAAGTTCCACGCGAACGCGAAATCCGCCGCAGCCGCGCAGACCGCTGTGATCAGCCCACCGGGCACCCACTCTCCCCGCGCCCAGGCGGCCACGGCCCGCACGACCGTTCCCGCAGCAGCCACGCCGAAGCAGACCGGCCCGATCCGCCGCGCGGGGGGCCAGGTCTACCACCCCCGGGAGCTGGCCGATCTGCCCGACGTCGAGGCGTTGAATCGCTTGCGGGACGCCGACGTGCCGGTGTTGCTCTACGGCCCTCCGGGCACCGGCAAGACGAGTCTGGTCGAGGCGGCGTTCCCGGACCTGCTCACCGTCGCCGGTGACGGCGACACCACGGTCGGCGACTTGATCGGCGAGTACACGCAGGACGACGCGGGAGCCTACGTCTTCCAGTACGGTCCGCTGGTCACCGCGATGACCGAGGGCCGCGCCCTGCTGATCGACGATGCCACCTTGATCTCACCGAAGGTCCTGGCGGCGCTGTATCCCGCGATGGACGGGCGCAGGCAGATCCAGGTCAAGGCCCACAAGGGCGAGACCATCAAGGCCGAGCCGGGCTTCTACGTGGTGGCGGGCCACAATCCCGGCGTCCACGGAGCGGTGTTGACGGAGGCGCTGTCGTCCCGGTTCAGCGTGCAAATCCAGATCGGCACGGACTACGACCTCGCCCTCGCCTTGAGGATCGATGCCCGGGTGGTCCGGGTCGCCCGGAACCTCGCCCGCCAGGTCGAACTCGGCGAGTTGGGCTGGGCCCCCCAATTGCGAGAGCTGCTGAGCTACCAGAAGACCGAGGCAGTCCTCGGCACCAATGCCGCGCTGGCGAACCTGGTCGGCATCGCTCCTGTGGAGGATCGCGACATCGTCGCCGACGCCGTCATCAAGGCTGTCGGCGTCAAGAAGATCGCGCCCCTCACCCTCGGCAAGCAGCTCCCCGCCTCAGCTGCCCGGCAGCCCCCGGGCAGCACCGGCTCCGCGCACCGGGGCCGCTCGCGATGAGCGCCCACCACCACGTCCAGTCCCCCGCCACCACCCGGGACGACGACGCCGACCTCGCGCGCTGGGACGACGACGGCGCCCCGCCCGCGCAACCCCGTTCCTCCCCGGCCGCGTGGCTGCGCGTGGGAGCCGAGCTGGGCGACCGGCTGGTCGCCCTCTCCGGCCGCCAGGATCTCCTTGTCACCTGCCGCCCCGGCACGCGCAGCGGCGCACCGGCCGCCTATTTCCCTGCTCTGGGCGAGGTCGAGTTCGACGCCGGCCTGTTCGCCCCGCTCCAGCCCCACGAGATCCATCCGCGGATCGTGGGCGACGAGGAGCGGTATCCCGCCGCCTGGGGCGTGTTCGTCCACGAGGCCGCGCACGCCGCCCACTCCGTCTGGACACAGCCTGCCGGAGCGAATCCCCGCGTCATCGAGGCCGCGCTCCTGCTGGAGGAGAGCCGTGTCGAAGGCGCACACCTGATCACACGGCCTACGGACCGCACGTACCTGCGCACCAGTGCCCGAACCCTGGTCATGCCCGACATGGCCCACCCCACCCTCCAGGGCATCGAGCAGGCCGCCGGCGTGGCGGCCCTGGTCCTCGGCCGCCGTGACGTCGGCATCCTGGATGCCGGGGAGACCCGGGCCGTCGCCGATCTGTGCGAAAGGGTGCTGGGCGCAGACCTGCTGGCCACCCTCACCCGCATCTGGGCCGCAGCCCATCAGTGCGCCGACCACGACGCCACGACCATGCTCGCGCACGCTCAGAAGTGGTGCCACGCTCTGGACGCCGCGGCCCCCGCCCTGCCCGTGCCGGAGAACCTCACCGATCTTCTGTCCGGCGCCGTGGGGGTCGTCATGGACAGCACGGCAGCCACTGACGCCGCAGACCTCGCGGCACAGGCCGCAGCGACCAACGCCATGGCTACGCAGTCCAAGGCGCAGGCTCAGGACCGCGCCCAGCGGGCCGGTCAGCGGCGCAAAGCTGCGGCCACCGCCAAGTCGGTCTTCAACGCCCGTGGCACCACCGTCACCCCCGACGGCACACCGGCGCCCTACGGCAACCCGGTCACCGGCACCCGCAGGCCCACCGCCGCCGAGCAGAGTGCCGCCGCGCGCCTGAGCCGCGCCCTGCGTGCTGCCGCCTACCGCGAGCGGACCGAGGAGCGGACCACCAGCCCCACCCCGCCCGGCCGCCTCAACATGCGCGCGGCCCTCGCCCGCGACGCTCAGCGCGCGGCCGGGTCGGTCCCCACCGCGGAACCGTTCACCCACACCCGCCGCCGGAACTCCCCCACCCCACCGCTGCGTGTGGGTATCGCCGTCGACGTCTCCGGCTCCATGCGTGCCGCCTGCGCGCCCGTCGCGTCCGCTGCCTGGATCGTGGCACGCGCAGCAGCCCTGACCGACCCCGACTCCCTCACCGCCACCATCGCCTACGACAGGCACCTGACCGCATTGACCCGACCCACCCACCGAGCACCAGAGCGCGTGACGACCTTCGATGCCAGCGGCGGCCACCACAACCTCGGCGACGCCATCGACGCACTCGACCACGGCCTCGAACTCAGCCGCCCCGGCGCCGGCCGCCTCCTCGTGATCGTCACCGACGCCCAGTACGGCAGCGACGAAACCGCTCAAGCCGTCACCCGCGTCAAGCAGCTCACGACCGCCGGCTGCGCCGTACTCCAGCTCACCCTCACCGCGGAGTCCCGCCACTTGCCGGGGACCACCTTGCTGCACCTTCCCCAGCCCTCCAGCGCTCCCGTCGCTATCGCCGCCGCGGCCACAGACGCCATCCGCAGGACACGCTGAGACGACGCAGAAGGCGGAAGCGACAGAACGAGCAGTTGCCTGGGGTGTGCGCTGTCGCCACCAGGTTCTGGCCGCCGGCTGCACCGATCTGGTCCTTGAAGGCGGGACCAGCGACACGGCATGGGGGGAGATAGAGGAGTCCGCCCGCACCATCACTCGCGCGGGGTGGTGGATCGACCAGCGCTCGTCTGAACCGACGAACTCGCCGAGCTCCTGAAGGCCGTTACCGCGGCCGAGCGGCCAACGGATAACCCGCGCTTCTGACCGTTCGATGCCCCGCCTCGATCTGCGCTGGTCTTGGCGGGGCCTCGGCCTCGGACCGAAGACAACGTCCGCGCCATCGCGGCCAGCGCGGGGCGTCAGGGACTGGGCGCCAGTTCTACCGAGACCGTCGAGAAGTCGAAGCGCAGATTGCCCCACACGGTTTCGGGGCGTGGCCCGGTGTCGCCATGGTGGTATTCGAGCACAGGGATGAGTAACTCGTCGACACCCCCACAGGTCACCCTTCCGCCCCGGAGCGCGGCTGCCAACGCGCACACCGAACTGCTGTACCTGCCTGAAGGTTCCGCCAGACATCCCTCCCCGCCGAAGCAGCAGTGCTGGCTCAATGCCGACTGAGTGAGCGGTGACGTCTACCAGCGATCTCCAGCCGCGCCAAATCGCGGATCCTGCGGATCCTCTCTCCCTGACAGCCCGAACCTCCGGGCGCCCATTCACCTTTCCCCGTTCGAGGTTGAAGACGTGATTGCCCACCTGCAGCGCGCTAGCAGCACCGCTGGCCTGTTCTCGTCCCTGTACGAGCTGGCCGAGCGCGGTGGTCACATCAGCCCCAGGCTGATCGCGGGTGACGGGCGTGGAGCCCCCATCGAGCTTCTCGCCGAGTCTGGCTCACTGCCCTATCTGGCCCAGGCCCTCGACGCTCCGGTCGAACGTCTCGGGTCCCGCGCACCCGCACGGCCGACGTGGTTCTGCTCAGTGCGTTCCGACCCGCAACGGCCGGATCTCACCGACGCGCAGTGGGCCGCGGTCGCCCGCCGCCTGGTGGCCGTCACCGGCGTCGCCCCCGACGGGGATCCGGACGCCTGCCGGTGGATCGCCCTGCGCGATCAGCCCCGGCAGGTGCACGTCGTGGCGACCCTCGCTCGTGAGGACGGCATCCTCCACAACGCCTACCGCGACGCCTTTCACCTGCAGACCGAGTGCCACCGCATCGCGGCCGAGCTAGGCCACCTGTCCACCTCTGTCCACCCGGAATCCCCCGCCCAGGAGACCCACGTGCCTGCACCCTCCATCATCATCACCGCCGAGCCCAGCGGCAGCGTGTCGGCGAAGGGCGATACCAACGACCATGCCGCCACACTTCTCAAGCACGCTGGCTTCCAGCAGATCGAGGACTGGTACGGCCGACGCCATCGCCTTCCCACCGCAGTCCCGCGCGCTCTGCGCCCCGCCACCGCTACCTACGCGGCCCAGCTGCTGCGCGCCGCCGGATTCGGCGTCGACCTGGACCCCTCCCTCGACACCACGCGAGAGACAGCCCAGGCCTATCCGCTCGGGCCCTACACAGCCGGAGCGGAAATCCTCCGGCTCACCGATCAGATCAGGTCTGTCGTGAACGGTGAAGAGCTTCGGACGGCCGTCGAACACCTCCTTCACCCCGAGCACGGTGCCCTGGAACGCGTCCGGGAAGCGCTGGAGGTGACGGGTGAGCAGATCCAGGACCTCGACAGCGAGGCATACGACCTCGCCCGCCGGTTCGACTACGCCTCCGAGTACGTCAGGGACGCCCAGTCCGAACTCGTCGACTCCGGAGCCGCGCTGCTCCAGGTAGGCGTCGCTTCCCAGGAACAGGCCGAGACGCAGACACAGTCCGCGGCAGTCCCCGACCATCAGAGCGCCGCGCTGACCACGTCGCCCGCAGCGGCCAGGGCCAAGGACTCCTCGACTCTCAGCACCGGGGCAGTGAACGCCGGCGCGATCACACCTCCGTCGCAGGCCCCCGCCCCCCGGACGCGGTGACCGTGATGATCCCTTCGCCTCCCCGGATCGTCGGGCTGTCGCGCACCTACGTCATGCGGGCCGCCGACGCTCTGGCCAGTGCGACGGCTACCTACGCCATACCGCTGCTGGTCCTGGTCACCACGGGCTCCACCGCCTTGACCGGTCTTGCGTTTCTCCTCGAATGGGCGCCTCGTCTGGCTGCCTTCGCCTTCGCCGGGTCACTGGTTGACCGGTGGGGCGCCGGGCGTGTGTTCCGGATGTCCAACCTGACCCGTACCGCCGTGGTCGTTCTGGCCGGGGTGGTGTTGTTCGTCCTGCCCAGTGCAGGAACAGTGCCCACGGCTGTTGTCCTGGCTTTCGGCGCTGTGTCCGGGCTGGTTGCGGAGGTCTCCTTCGTCGCGGTGGAGACTCTGGGCGCCGCGTCGTGCCGCCTGGCGGGTACCACGGCCCACCGCGTGCAGGCCGCACAGACCGGGATCGACCAGGGCGCGATGCTCGTCGGTCCGCTTCTGGGGGGCCTGCTGCTCCTGGGCGGCACCACCGTGCTACTGAGCGTGGTCGCGTTGCTGGCCTTGACCGCTGCCTCGACCGCATCCGGCGTTGCAGAGGCCACGGACCATCGCCCTGCGCCCAGCAGTCTTCTGACCGGGTGGGCAACCCTGCGCCGGACACCGGCACTTGTCTGGCTGGTCGGTGGTCTCATCGCTTCCAACCTGGCCACTGGCGTCCTGCAGGCCGCCGCCCCGATCACGGTCATCCACCACTTCCACTACTCCACCGCCGCCGTGGGCTCGGTCTGGAGCGCGGCAGCCGTTGCTTCGCTGGTTGCTGTGTGGGCCAGCCGTCGTGTGATCGACCGCTTCGGCATCTGGTCAGTCGGCGCCGGGGCAGCCGCTGTCTCAACCGCGGCATGCCTGGCGACTGCCCTGGCCCCGAACTTCGGGGCATACACCGCGGCAGTGGCGTTGGTCATGGCCGGCGAAGGTGCGATGACCGTCGTGCTGCGCACGCTGCGGTCCCGGCTCATCCCGGTCCAGGCGTTCGGCTCGACTCTGGCGGTGACGATCATCCTGGTGCTGCTGCCGCTCCCGCTGGCCGGAGCCCTGATCGCGATCGTCCCCACCGCCGGGATTTCACACCTCCTGCTGGCCTGCGCCGCTCTCCAGGGCCTAGCGCTGACTGCTTGCTTCGCCGGTCTGCGACGGCACCGGACCGCCTGCGAACCAGACCGTCCACAGGGTCCTGAACCTCACCAGCAGGTCCCCCAGCCAGCGACTGCGCGCTGACGGGCCGTTGCCCGACCGCGCACGCCCAGTTCGCTTCTCCGCTCTTCCCGCCCACGCCCCATGGAGGTCTTTCCCATGTTCCGATCCACTCGCCCGCTGCTGATCGTCGTCGGCGGATCCGATCCCGTCTATCGCAGCTACTGCGTCGAACAGGCTGCCGCCGCGTACCCGATCGCCGTCATCGACACCAAGCCGCCTTCCTGGCAGCAGCACCTGGTGGTCGACCACGAGGTCGCCGACACCCACGACCCGGACGCCGTGGTCGCTGCCGGCCTGGCCTTGGCCGCCCGCCACCCCATCCTCGGTGTCGTCACCTGGGACGAGTACACACTCGTGCCGGCCGCCGAACTCGCCGCTCGCCTCTGCCTACCCGGCAACACCACGTCGGCGATGACCGCCTGCCGGGACAAGGCGACCAGCCGCCGTCTGTTCACCGAACGCAACGTGCCCTCGGCCACGTCCACCCGTGTCGACACCCTGGCCGAGGCATCCGTCGCCGCGCTTCGCACCGGGTTCCCGGTCGTTCTCAAGCCTTCCTCTCACGCGGCCAGCATCGGTGTGGTCCGCGTCGATGCGCCCGAGGAGCTGCCCGGGGCCTGGCAGTTCGCCGCTGCTGGAGCCGGTAAGCAAGGTCCGGAGGGCAGCGGCGTACTGGTCGAGGAATACCTGTCGGGCCCGGAGATCTCGGTGGAGTGCGTCACCCAGCACGGGGTCACCACGGCGCTCGCCGTCACTCGCAAGGAGGTCGACTTCGCTCCGTACTTCGAGGAAGTCGGCCATACCGTCGATGCCGGTGACCCGCTCCTTCCCGAGGTCGCTCCCGTAGCCATCCAGGCTGTCCGGGCGCTGGGAGTCACCGATGGTGTCCAGCACGTGGAGATGCGCCTCACCACGTCCGGTCCGCGGATCATCGAGGTCAACTCGCGGATCGGCGGCGACCTGATCGGCACGCTCGTCCGCCTCGCCACCGGCCTGGACCTGCCCCGGATCGCTGCTGATGTCGCCTGCGGGCAGATTCCCGACCTGACGCCGACGGCACACACCACCGCCGCGATCAAGATCGTCTATCCCCCGGCCAGCGGTGTCCTCTTGGCGCGGAGCCTGGCGATGGTCCCTGGTCCGGAGCACCCGTGGCTGTACCAGGTGACCTGGCTCCGGGAGGTCGGAGAGCGGGTCGTACTGCCGCCGGCGGGCGACCTCGACACCAGCCGTATCGGCTTCCTCATCGTCACCGCCGACAGCCCCGACACGGCCCGGCACCGACTCGCTGCTCTTTCCGACGACCTGACGCTGTCGGTCGCGCCGTGAATCTGCCGTCGTGTACGCCGGCAGCCGGCACCGGTCCGCGCTGAAACGTTCCGCTGAATCCCCCAGGAGTAGGCCCGTGAGCTGCACGAGAACCGAGCGCGCCCCGCCCCGCCCGCTCGCACACCCAAGGAACCACCGTGCCCTCTCCGCGCACCAGCGCGCCGTCGACCACCACCGGAACCGACGCGCTCCTCTACCTCCTGTTCGGCGTCCTCGGCGCCGCCCTGGCCTTCGGCTCCCTGGCCTGGCTGACCGGCAACCTCACCAACGCCGCTGTCGGCAAAGGCCCATGGGCCCCGTTCCGCACCACCGATGCTCTGCTGCACCCCGACATGCTGTGGCCGGCCCTGAGCACGACCGCCCTGTTGCTCGGCGCCCGCATCGTTCCCGGCCTGCTCACCCTGGCCCTGATCACCACCGGCATAGTCCTGTGGACGCGCTGGCGCTCCGGCTCCAAGACCGGACTCGCCCGCAAGACCGACCTGGCGCCGCTGCTGAACAAGGAGATCACCGTGAAGGCGAAGAGCCTGCGGCCGTCCCTGAGCGGCCGGGAGAGTAAAAGAGGTCGCTCCGGCTGACCGCGGCATCCTGCTCGGCACCCTGTCCCCGGGGCGAGCCGATGTCCGCGCGTCCTGGGAGGACGTCCTCGTCGCGATCATGGCGCCGCGCAGCGGGAAGACCTCCGGACTGGCGATCCCGGCGATCCTCGCGGCACCCGGCCCGGTGCTGCTCACCAGCAACAAGGCGGCGAACGACGCGTTCACCGCCACGGTGGACGCCCGAGCCGAGGTCGGCACGATCTGGACCCTGGATCCTCAGCAAATCGCGCACCATCCGCGCGAGATGTGGTGGGACATCCTGGCCGACGCCCGCGACCTGGCCGGAGCCAAACGCCTGGCCGGGCACTTCGTCGCCGCCAGCGTGGACGACTCGAACGGTTCCGACTTCTGGTCCACCGCCGCGTCGAACACGTTGGGTGCGCTGTTCCTCGCTGCCGCCAGTCAGCGCCGGCCGATCACCGACGTCTTGGCGTGGCTCGCCTCCCCCGCCGACCGGACGCCGGTCGACTTGCTCACCGATGCCGGCCACGATGCGGTCGCCGCCCAGCTTCAGGGCACCGTCTCCGGTGCAACCGAGACCCGGGACGGGATCTACGAGACGGCGCGGCAGTATGCGAGCTGCCTGCTCGACCCCGAGGTCGCGGCGTGGGTCACCCCCAGCAAGAGCGTTGACGAGTTCAAGCCCTTCGCCTTCGCCACCTCCTGCGACACCTTGTACCTCCTCAGCAAGGACGGCGGAGGCAGCGCCTCCGCGATCATCGCCGCTGCTGCCGACGCCGTGATGCGCGCAGCCGTAGTGGTCGCCGAGCGCTCCGGCGGACGGCTCGACCCGCCCGCCCTGTGCGTCCTCGACGAAGCCGCCAACGTCTGCAAGATCAGCGATCTCCCCGATCTCTACAGCCACTTGGGCAGCCGCGGCGTCATCCCGATGACGATCCTGCAGTCCTACCGCCAGGGCCAGCGGTGCTGGGGCGAGGCCGGCATGGACGCCCTGTGGTCCGCAGCCACCATCAAGATCATCGGTAGTGGGATCGATGACGCGGACTTCGCCGACCGCCTCAGCCGTCAGGTCGGTGACCACGACGTCCAGACCACCTCGGTCTCCACCAGCGAGAGCGGTAAGTCCATCTCGGTGAGCATGCGCACCGAACGCATCCTTCCGCCTGACGCCATCCGCGCCCTGCCCAAGGGCAAGGCGTTGCTCCTGGCCACCGGCATCCGGGTCGCGATGCTCGACCTCAAGCCCTGGTACAAGGAACCATCCGCGAGGGTGGTCGGCCCGGCCTCGGCCCGTGCGACGAAAGCCATCACCGAGCGCGCTCTGGCGAAGGCCACGGACCCCGACGACTTCGAGCTGTCGACATGAACGCCCCCGCGCTCAAGGTGCTTTCGCTCGGAGCTGGCGTCCAGTCGACCTGCCTTCTGCTCATGGCCGCCGAGGGTCACCTGCCCGGCCTGGATGTGGCGATCTTCGCGGACACGGGATGGGAGCCCCGCAGCGTCTACGAGCACCTCGTCCGGATCGAGCGGGAGATTGCGGAACCGGTCGGCATCCCGATCCTGCGGGTCTCCTCCGGGAACATCCGGTCCGATGCGCTCGACCATGGAAAGCGCTTCGCGTCGATGCCTTTGCACATCCTCAACGCCGATGGCGGCGATGGGATGTCACGGCGGCAGTGCACGGGTCAGTACAAGGTCCGGCCGATCAAGGAGAAGGTCCGCGAGCTGCTCGGGTATCCCTATCCGCAGCGCATCCCCGCCGGAGTCCACGTCGAGCAGTGGATCGGCATCTCGGTGGACGAGTTCCACCGGGCCAAGGACGCGGACGTCGCCTACATGAAGAACCGCCACCCGCTGATCGAGAACGGGTTCTCCCGGTCCGACTGCCTGCGGCTCCTGCGCTCACGCGGGTTCGGTCAGACGCCGAAGAGTGCGTGCCTGGGATGTCCGTACCACGGCAACGCCCAGTGGAGGGCTCTGCGGGACGGGTCCCCACACGAGTGGCAGGACGTCGTCGCCTTCGACGCCGCCATCCGATCGGGTAACGCGCGCGCCACCGCCGAGGGCAAACCCCTGCTCGGTCAGGCATACCTCCACCGCAGCCGCCGCCCCCTGGACCATGCGCCGATCGACCGGGTCACTGCCCACGAGTGGTCCGGCCGCCAGGGCGACATCTTCGACGCGCTCGCGGACGCCGAGCTGGAGAACGGCGAGCCGGACGGCTGCTCGCCCTGGTCCTGCCGCTCCGGAACCCCGGCCCAGAGCGATCACACCCTCGCGGTCTGACCCTCCCCCACTTGATCAGGAGTCCCTTCGTGTCCTCACCGAACCCCGCCTTCCCTCCGGCGCGGGCCAGGCGGCTCATGCTCTCCCCGGTCGTCCGGCACGACGGCCGGTGGTGGCTGGTCAGCAGGGCCGGCTCGATGCTCGCCACCGACCCCGACTTCACCAGCGCGCTGAACGACTTCTCCACAGCGGTGACCGCTGCCGATCAAGCGGTCGCGGAACTGCATACACGGCAGAGCGAATCCCCCGCATCAGGGGAACGGCGATGAACCCGCTCCTGAGTGCGGAGCAGGCGGTACTCGGCGCGGTCCTGCTCGACCCGGGCCAGCTCTCGCACCTTGACTGGCTCGCCCCTGAGCACTTCGACCGGCCGGTCCACCAGGCGCTGTTCGCCGCGTTGCGCAAGCTCCGAGGCGACGGTCATCCGGCGCTGGCCGCCGAGGGAGCCGTCCCGCTGTCTTGGGTGACCGACGCGGTCAACGAGGCCGGCCTCCATGTCCGGGGACTGACCGCGGTGCATGCGCACTCTCTGGTCTCCGCCTGCCCGCGCGTCGCGCACGCCCCGGTGTACGGACGCATGGTGCTGGAGGGCGCCATCCACCGCACCATCACCCGGCACGCGATCCGCCTGCATCAAGCGGCCCGTGCCGATGCCCGCCGGGGACGGGTCGACGGATCTGTGATTCAAGCGGACGTTCTGTCCGGCGTACTCAGCGAACTCGCCCAGCGCTGGGGGACCGAACCGCGCTCGGTCCCCCCGGCCCACGCCCCTGCCGACCCGTCGCCGGTACGGGCCGACGATCAAGCGGGGGAGGACGAGCGGTTCCTCCTGGCCATCCTGGCTGACCGGCCGACGGCCATGGAGGAGGTAGTGGGCTGGCTGCGGCCGGTCGACTTCACCGACCCTATCCACGGACACCTCTACCGCTGCCTCGGAGCGTTGCACCACCGAGGAGAACCCGTCGACCGCATCACCCTGCTCTGGGAAGCCCAGCGCCGTGGACTTCTGGCCGACGGCACCCTCACGGCAGAACACCTCAGCGCCATCTGCGACGACGTGAGTGCAGGCAGCGCCGAATGGCTCGGCGAACAGGTCCTGGCCTCATCCGTGATCCGCACCGCGGCTACAGCTGCGCGCGACGTGCGGGTCTTGGCGGAGGACGAGGCGCTCTCCCCCGGTCAGCTCATCAACCACGCCCTGCACGCACTCGGCCCGCTCGACGAGGTACGGACCCGCTGGCAGAGCACAACCGGCCGGCGCCCAGCTACGCCGCCGGTTCGTACCCCAGAACCTCCACCCCTCTCACGAGCGCATGCCGCCCTCGCCCGCAGCGCGCCGAATCCAGTCTCACCGAGCCGGACTCGCTCTGACCCGGCGCCCGCCCCTGGCACCCGGCGGTCACCGGCGCGCGGCCACAACTGACTACTCCCTGTCCTCCCCCGCTCTCCTTCTGGAAGTCACCGTGAACAACACCCCCCGCCCGGACGTCCGTGCCTTGCGCGCGGCGCCGTCCCGCCGGCAGTTTCCCCGGGCCGGATCGCGCGAGGCCGGCGGCATGCACACCGCGCTCGCCCGCCCGCTGATCGGTTCGCTCTGCTCGGGGTACGGCGGCCTCGACCTGGGCGTGCAGTCGGCCCTCGGCGGCACCCTGGCCTGGCACGCAGAGGTCAATCCCGATGCCTCACGCATCCTGTCCCGGCACTGGCCCGCGATGCCGAACCTCGGCGACATCACAGCCGTCGACTGGTCCGCAGTCCCCCGGGTGTGCGTCCTCACGGCGGGCTTCCCCTGTCAAAGACGTCTCGGTCGCCGGCCGACGAGCCGGACTCAACTCCCACACCCGCTCCGGGCTGTGGCTGCACGTCGCCCGTGCGGTCCAGGCCCTCCGCCCCTGCCTGGTCGTGATCGAGAATGTGCGCGGCCTCCTCACCTCACCCGCCGGTTCCCCTGGCGACGTGGAATTCTGCCCGTGGTGTCTGGGAGACACCGCAGGTCAGCCTCCTCTGCGGGCACTCGGTGCCGTACTCGGATCCCTGGCCGACCTCGGGTACGACGCGAAATGGCTCGTGCTTCGCGCCTCCGACATCGGGGCACCGCACCGCCGCGAGCGAACCTTCCTCGCCGCCTGGCCCGCCGGACACCCTGCTCAAGACGCCGACGAGCAACATCGGGAAGAACGGCGGCTCCCAGCATCCGACGAAGCGCAAGAGCGGGGGCCACGGCCCGAACCTGGCCGACGAGGTCGAGTGGCTGCTGCCGACTCCGAAGGCGTCGGACGGGAGCAAGGGCTCACCGAACCAGCGGTACGGCAACGGGGACATGACCCTGCCCAGTGCGGCTGCATCGCTGCTGCCCACATCGCAGGCCGGCCGTACGGACACCCCGGAACGCCGACTGGGCACGGAGTGGCGCCCGCCTCTGCCGGCTGTGGCTCTGCCGCTCTGGACGGAAGCGGCTCCGGAACCCGGGGAGCCGACCAGCGATGGGGAGCATACGCAGCCGCCATCACCCGATGGGAGATGCTCACCCGCCCCGCGCCGCCACCCACCGATGCGGCAGGCCGGCTCCGGCCCGAGTTCGTGGAGTGGATGCAAGGCCTGGACCCAGGCTGGGTCACGGCAACGCCAGGACTCGGCCGGCCAGCACAACTCACCGCACTCGGCAACGGAGTCGTACCCCAACAGGCCAGCCGAGCATTGCAGTTGTTGGCACCTCCCTTCCCCCGCTGCCCTCACTGCGCGGCGGCGTAGCGCCCCACTACCGGGTCATTCCGGCCGGACCAAACCGCGGTTCCTCCGGATCCTCTTCCCCATGTCGCCGTCTCACAGATGGAGCACGCCCCCATGTCCGACACCAGCACGACCACCCCCGAACCGGAACCGTTCCGCGTCCCCGACGGGGACCTCGACGACCTCGCCAGCACCCTCGCCAAGACCATGTCCGAGGTCAGGCAGCACGGCGTCATTCTCGACCGACTGGGCTCCGAGCCCACTCCCGCCTCAGCCGAGCCTCGGCCGGGTAACGACAAGCCGGCCGCAGAGACAGCCGACCCCGCTTGGAGCGATGTACCCACCTCCGTGTTCATCCTCGCTCTGGACGACGAGGCCTACACCGTCGAACTGGCCGCCCTCACCACCTGGGTGAACCACCTCTTCCTCCCGGTGTACGGACGAGAAGTCAGCAGCAGCCGCCCCTGGTGCGCGCAGTGGCACGAACACCCGGAAGCGGTCGCCCGGCTGCACGCCCTCTGGCTCGCGTGGCAGCAGTTCACCGACGCCGAGGCCGGCCTGTCCGGTCCTTCCACGTGGCACCGCGACCACCTGGACCACACCCTGGTTCATCTCCGCGCTCCCGACGGGCCCTTCGGCGCCTGCACGACCAGTCCAGTCCGGCCCAACCACCGCGTGCTGGCCACTCCTGCACCCGTGCAGATGGGGCTGGCGGCATGAACGACGAATTCGATTCGGATCTCTTCGACTTGGGTCTTGCCGATCTCACGCCTGTCGATGCGAACAGCGGAGACGCAAAGGCCCACTTCTGGCCCGGTGACCTGGTCGTTCTGGCGGAGCACGGCACCCTCGACGCAGAGACCTACGTCGTCGCCATCGACAGCTCAGCCACCTGGGGCGTTCCCGGTGAACCGCAGATATGCGCGATCAAGATCGCACGGGACTTCAACCAGGGGACCTACACCTACGAGTCGGGCTGGCACGCCACCGCTTCCTTCGCTCAGAACTGGCTGATCGAGCGTGGGTGTCCGCCTGAGCCGATCTCCCAGATCGGCGAAGACTTCATGCAGCCCGCCGACGATCTCATGACGCAAGTCGTCGAACAGAAGATCCGCGCATCGGGGGCGCGATACGAGGTCCTCGACACCTACACCTCGGACTCTGACCCGTGCGAAACATGGACGTTGACCCGCGACGGCATCGCCCCCAAGGCACCGATTCGTGTCTTCCTCGACGAGGGTGACCTCGCTGCTCACACGTACACCCTGCGCGAGGGTGCTTTCGCCGACGAGCATGCCGCTCGAATGTGGCTGGATGAGCGCAGCGGCCCGTTGCCGGCACCGCCCGACTACCGCGGTGAGGTCGCACTGCGGACCGCCGCCGCCCTCACACGGTCGGCCGGCGCCTACGCGTTGCCGAGGACCGGCATCGATCCGCACGGCACATCGCCGGCAACGACGGGCTGGCGACCCAACTCTGGGCGGTCGATATGAGCCGCGCCCGCTTCGCCTTCGCCGCACACCCCGACGCCATCGGAGACCTTCGAGAACTGCCCTCTGAAATGCGGGACTTGGCACTGCTGGAACTGCAGAACCTGGTCCACGGCAGCGATGACTGCCTGCCGCTGAAGGGCCGCCTCGCCGGCTACCACAAGGTCTACGTCGATCCGTCCGTTTCCTACCGGATGGTCATCCAGTTCCGCCCGGCACCGCCGACCTCGACCCACAAGCGCGAGATCTACCTCGTCGCCGCCGGCAGCCGCAAGGACTACGCGGTCTACCGCTCGGCACACCTGCGCACCAGTCCCCAGCAGGACGCCGAAGCCCCCTCGGCCACCGAGGCCCGCGTGCAGGCCGCCCGTGCCCGCTCCCCCCGAGCAGTCGCCCAGCCGGCCGCTGTACCGGCAACACACCCCGCAGCAGCCCCACCCACACCCGTCGCGTCCCGAAGGGCTCCCCAGCGATGACTGCCGACCACACTCCGTTCGCCCGCGCCAAACTGGCGGCACTTCTGACTGACGCCGCACAGAGTGTCTCCGGGATCCTCACCGCCGAGTACCCAACGGCCGTCGCCCGTTCCTACTTGCACCCAGTGCTCGGAGCGCTCGCGGCCGGACCTCGGGTGGCTGCCGGGCTCAACGATCGACTCGAAGGCTTCATGGCCGGCGAACCGCTCCCCGCAACACCGGCGGGCCTTTTCACCCTCGCCTCCTACTCCTCCGCACTGGGTTGGCTCACCGAGTCGCTTACTGAACTGACCGTCTCCGTCGACCAGATCTGCACACGTGTCGGCATCCCCGCCCAGGCCCCGGATCCAGCGCTCGCCCCGCCCCACGCCATGGATCCCAGCGCCTTTGACTTCGGCTTCAGCGCGCTGGAGTTCGCGGCGATCCGCACCGCGGCCGAGGCCGCCGGCCTCACACCAGACGAATACGTCGAGGTCCTCTCCGAGTCCCTGCTCGCAGCATGCCGGATCACCGACGCCTGCATGGAAATCTCCAGCAGCCTCATGGAGGACGCCGAATACGTCCTGGGTGAGGCGAGCGACGGCGTGTGGATCAGTGAAGGCCCTGACAGCCTGCCTACTCTCGTCCGTTCCCTGCTCATCCGGATGGGAGCCGCCGAGTGAACCCCTATGACCCGGCTGAACGGCCGGGCGCTCACCTCGTCGCCGAGAAGCTCGGAGTCGATGACCCCTGGCTGCTGACCGAGAACCATGCGCCCGGTGACGCCCGTGACCTGGTCGGCCAGATGATCGCCGAGGATGCCCGCAACCTCGACAGCCTGCAGGGCCAACTCGTGCGAGCCGCGCGGTCCGCTGTCGAACTGCTGGAGCCAATCTGTCGGGGCGAGATCGTCCCGGCCAACCGATACGGCGTCCTGGAATCCGTCGCCCCGCGAGTCGAAGTGCTCGCCGCCTCCCGCGCAGCCGCTCACGAACAGCTGACCCGGTCGATAGCCACCTTCCGTCGTCTCACCCACGACCAGAGCACGGCCCGTGCCCCGAAGACGGCGACGCAGGACCGAGGCATGGAACAGGAACCTGCCCGCCACGATGACTGGGCCATCTCCGGTGATCGCCCGCTCGTCACACTCGAAGCTGTCGAGGCCGGCGGACTGCGCTTCCACCAGAGCGCGGTCTCCGGCGACACCTATCTCTCCGACGGACAGGGTCAGCGCCCCGATCCGGAGGTCTGGCCCGAAACCGTGCGGCGAATGGTCGCCGATGGGCTGCTCGACCAGGACACCAGTGTGGGCATGCACTGGCCCGGCCAGCCTCTCTCGCTGACGCAACAGGGGAAATCAGCCCTTCAGGCCGCGCGTGCGGCGAGGCCGCGCGTGTCCGCTGCCCTAAGTCGCAGCAACGCCCCTGCGCACGGAACCACCGCCGACCCGGCCGCCGGGCCCGTCGACACGGCGATCGACAAGCCCTCCCGTTCCCGCTGATTCCCTCCGAGAGAGGACGCCCCCATGTCCATCCCCGCACAACGCCCCTCTTTCTCCATCGCCTCCGTCGATGCTCAGCGCATCGAGGACGCGCTTGCCTTGATAGGGCCGAAGTGGACCGCCTGGTCGGCGATGACCCTGGGCCAGCAGAGCGGTCCGATGCGGGTGCGCGATGTCGCCGCCCGGCTCCCTTTCGTCAGCGAGCAGTTCGTCGGCAAGCGGCTGACTACGATGCACGCCGACGGACTGGTCACCCGCGATGACCACCGTCGCGGGGCCCCGTACCGGCTCAGCACGCTCGGCCAGTCGCTGGCCCCGGTGTACGGCACCGTGTCGGACTGGTCCCGTGCCCACCTGTCGCTTGGCCCAATGGCCGAAGCCGAACGCGTCGAAGACGCCCTGCGCCGGCTTCATCTTCGGCACTCGACCGCCGTGGTCCAGGCCCTCGATGCCGGCGGCCCGATGCGGTTCACCCGCATCGCCGAGGAGGCCGGCCTGGACAGCGGCTTCACGCGGCATCGGCTTCTCCGCCTCCAGGCCGACGGACTGGTCGCCCGCGCCGGCTCGCGACACGGCGACCCCTACGTGCTGACCGATGCCGGTCAGGCACTGGGAGCCGTCTACGCAAGCGTCGAGCACTGGAGCGAGCCGGTCGCCGGGCGTCGGACCTCGTCGCCGCCGCCCCCCGTCGCAGCGGTCGCCCGCACCCACCCCGTCGTCCCTCTGGGGGCGGACGGTGCTCGGACAGCTGCGGCCCTACGCCGGAGCCCCGCCTCGCCGAACGCCCTGTTCAGCCATGCGCCACAGCCGCAGCCGCGGGTGCCAGCAGCGGTGACTGCTCAGTCGACCCCCGTCCGGGACCGGTGATGGCGGTGGCGGCGGCTGTGAGACCCGACCGCATCCCGTTCTTGTCGCGGTGCCCGCGTGCAGCCGAGCAGGTCGGGCAACCCCACGACTCCAGCCGTGCCCCGGGCCAGCTCGCCGTCGCCACGTCACGGTCACTGAGACCGACCCCGCCCTTCAGGACACCGCTTCTGTCCCCGAATAGGGGAAGTGCCCTCATGTCCATTACCACCGCACTTGCCAAGGCCACGTCCATGATCGAGAAGGCGTGGGGCCGGCCCGTGGCGGATCTCGAACCGGTAGCGGCTCAAAGCCCCTGCGAGGACCCGCTTCTCCGCGTAGCCATGCGCATCCGCTCGGCTCTCGTCCTGACCGACACCTCGACGGCCGTACACCGAGACCGTCTACATGGCTTGACCCGGACCGGCCACACGCCAGGGTTCTACGACCTGGAGCGGATCCTCGGCTCCGCGGCGAGCCTTCACGCCGGCCAGTCCGAAAATCGACCCCGGCAAAGCCGCCACGCCCAAAGACCGGACGCCGGCACCCTCACTGGTCCAGGCCGCTGTCGCCCGCACCGCCCACGCGCTGCACCCCTTGGACCAGGTGCCCGGCCCGGCTGTTCGTGCGCCCGCGTCCGGGCGACCGGCGCCCGCTGCGCGACCGAATCTCTGAGCGGTCAGGCGCTGTTCTCGTCGTTGTGGGCATCCTCGATACGGGCGCCCACCGCGTGGGCCAGCTCCTCCACGGTCAACTCGACACGACGCCCATCCGCGATCCGGTTCTCGACGAGCGTGTCCTCGTCCCATGGTCCGTCGGACTGCGCACCGACACCCCACTGCCCGTCGGCGACCATCGCGATGTCGCCGACCGTCCACGCTCGCCCGGCCGCGCGGATCTTGCGCTCCAGCCCTGCGTCATCCCAGTGTCTGTTCGGCTCCGCCATCCCTGCTCCCCCATCGGTTCCGTGCGGCCCGTTGCCGCGACCCAGGTACGACAACCGCATTCACCGATCCATTCCCGGAGTCAGCATCCCGCGCCGACGGCCGCGAGTTCGCCCACGGCAGACGCCGCTTCCCGGGAAAGGACTACGTACTTCGGGACACTGCATGCCAACGTACGGGTGTTGGGAAAACCGCAGGTCAACGAAGGGATCGTTCAACCGTGAACACCTCCCCGACCCTCCTGCCCGCCAAGGTCCGCCCCGTCGTGGAAGACCGTCGCTGGCTCTACTCCGACTACTGTGCCGGCCCGGCGCTCGACCTCCTTGACGCCCTCGGCTGGGCCATCGTCGACACCCCGGAGGCCAACTTCCACGCGACAAGCCCGGACGGCCGCGTCCGCATCGGCTGGCTCCCCGAGGACCCCGCCGCGTGGAAGCGCGGCATCGTCTGGCAGGTCCGAGTGCAGCCCACCGAAGACGAGCCGTGGGTGCAGGAGTTCGGCATCCACACCCCTTCAGACACCGTCGCCGGATTCATCGCAGCCCTCGTCGCCCACGCCTGACCGCGTACAGCCGGCCCCTGCCGAGCGCGACCTCCCTTTGCCACCCGCCCTCAGAAGGGTTCCCACCATGACTTTCCGCGCCCCGCTCACCAACCACCACGCCGACGACACTCTCTGCCCGGCAGACCACAAGCACACCAGCTCCGCGAAGCCGCTCCACCCGGACTGCCCCGGTCGCGCGTACACACAGGCCATCTGCTCCTGCGGCGGCTGGAGCATGAAGCAGTCCATCAAGGTTTACGTCAACGAGAGCCGCAGGCGACACCTCGCCACCCACACCAAGGACTAAGTACCCCTCGCGACCTGCCCCGTCCCGCAGCCTCCTGACGTCCACTCACCGGCGCCATGCCGTTCTGCCCCGTTCTCGGAGGATCCCGTGCCCAGCAATCTGACCGTCGGCCACCTGCTCCGGCAACTCCAGGACCTGGACCCCAGCCTGCCAATCCGCCTGGCCATGAACCCGGACTTCCCCTTCACCCACTACCTCGGGGCGGAGGTCATCGTCCGAGACGGCCAAGCGTTCATCGCCGACGACGGCCAGGAAGGCTATCTTCCGGCGACCGTCAGCGACGCCCTCGCCTGGGCCTGACCCCCAGCAACACAGCTCCGGAGGCTCTCAATCTCGCCGCACTCCCGACCTTCGCAGTTCCTTCCCCTGCAAAGCCTGGCCATACACCCCATGCCGAGCGGCACACGCGGGGCGCTGGTCCAGCGCGTCTCCACCCAGCCCGACGGACCGCTCGACATCACGTGGCTCACCGCCGAAACGACGCTCCCCCTCGGCCGCGTCCGCCTTCGCTGGGAGCCAGCCCCGCTCGCAGGGTGGGACGTCACCGCCCACCTAGGCCTGGCCACCGGCGAGGTACATCTCGCATCCTGGCCTGCCGCCCCGGACGCCTGGCCGCGCATAGTCCGCCCGACCCTCCACGAGGTGTTGGGGCTGTGCGCCGCCCTCGCGGTCGCGACCGCCGCCCTCGACCTCTCGAACCAACTCGCCCAGGTCTGACCTAACCGCAGAAGGCCGCCCCGCGCCGATCAGGCAGGGGCGGCCTTGCCGTACGCCCAGGCGCGCGTTGCCTACGCTCATCACCGGCGAACAGGGGGAACACGACGGCCGACGACTCCAGGGATACCCCGAGGTCGCCGCCCACCCAGGCTTCAGCGTTGGGGCCCGGTTGGTTCCAGTGAGCTTCCTTCGAACGTCGATTCCACTGAATGACTCTCCGGGACGCCCCTAGGCTCACGGCATGACCGACTCGCCTATGCCCTCCCCTCCATTCCCTTCGCATGACCATGCTGCGCTCCGAGTGGTCGTCGGCAACGCCATCGAATCAGTCCGCAACGGCGAAGCCTCGGTGGAGGACGCGATTCTCCACGCCGCCGTCCACGGCTGGTACGAGGGGCACATCCAGGGTGAGGACGAGTGCCCCGGCTGCGACTTCCGAGGAGGACTGCCGAAGAACGGAAACCGCGGCTGACCGGCTCGCGACGCCGAGGGGCTCCACCTGGCCGACGCGTACCGCGGCTCCTGCCGATGCTGCCGGTCTCAGCCCCACCTCAGTTGCTGGCGGATCGGACGAGACCGCGGTGACGGTAGTTCAGGTGCCAAGCCGGCAGGAGCGCCAGCGCCGCCCCGTGCGACTGATCAGTCCCAGGGTTTCCAGGCGCCCGAGTTGGTAGGCGACCGAGCTGCTGCTGGACAGGCCGACTCGCTCTCCGATCTGACGGATCGAGGGCCCCTCGCCGTGATCCGCGATCCAGTTCCTGATCACCCGCAGAATCTGGACCTGCCGATCGGTCGGGACGTCGACACTCATGCCGCCCTCGTTGCGCGACGGTCACCGCGGGCCTGACGGCGCAGCTCGCTCCGGTCCGCCGTCCTGCCGGCCGGTCGGGTGTTCCAGAAAGGGTGCCACCAGATGCGGGCGGACAGAAGGAGCAGTCGGCGGCGCAGTGCGGTGTTGCCGTGCTGGCTGGGTGCTGCGAGGGCGTCGTACGTGGCGTGGAGTTCGTGCTGGGCCTGGATCAGGTCGGTGGGGAAGATGGGGGCATCCATCTCCACATTAGAGCGTACGTTCGAATTATTTGTCACCGACGTCGTCAATCAGCACGCATTGGTGGCGCTAACGGCGTGGTCCACGATTGAGGCCCGACGTGTTGGCCTGGCGGGTTGGCTGGTAGTTAATTAGAAGGCGTCTCGCCGGGCGAGTACCAGTGCGGTGCTCAGCTCGCGGCGGGTTGGCCGGTGAGCGGAGCGGTCCGCTACCAGCGAGGCGATCGCGCAGTGGGTTTCGGCGTAGTCCCCGCGTCGGGTGGTGTAGCGCTGGAGCGGGCGCCACTGCCGCAGTTCGGCGTTGGTGTGCTCGACGGTGTGCTCGACGCAGATCCGGGCCGAGGACTGCCGTCGGCGCATTTCCTGCCATGCGTAGTGCTCGCCGAGCGGCGCGTCGTCCTTCGGCTTCTTCGGCGGGGCGCTGACCTGGTCGGGGAATGCGTTGGCCAGGCCCCGGTAGCCCTCGTCGACCTCGGCCTCTACCTCCGGGTAGAGCCGGAACTGCTCCGCGATGCCCTCGGTGCGCACGGCGGTCTGGTCGTGCATGTGACCGGGCCGATCCGCGCCCGACCACAGCAGACGCCCTGACCATCACTGACAGTGGTGGTCTTGATGGTGTTCTGCTTCTTCTTGCCGGACACGAAGGCCCGTCGTCCGGGCTGGCTAGCCTTCGGGCGGCGAACCTGGGGTCTCGGCGCCGTCGATCCGCAGACGGATCCCCTCAGCCTCGGCTAGGCGAACACATCCGCCAGGGTGCGCAGCCTGACGCCGGGGCGGTCGGGGACGGCGAAGCCACGTGCTGCCAGCAGCGGGCGGATCTCGCCGATGGCCCGGGAGACCGTGGAGCGGGCTGTGCCGTGCAGCTCGGCCAGCGCGCCGTGCGGGAGCCCGGTGCGCAGATGCACCAGCGTGACCAGCACGCGGTCGGTGAAGACCAGGTCGTGCTTCGGTCCGGCACCAGCGTCCCTCTGTCGCTCGGTACCACGCCGCTCACGCAGTGCAGACTCACACCGGGCAAGCCACGGGCCTGCCAACTCCTTAATCAAACCGCCGAGATGCGCACGGGAGATGCCGCAGAAGACAGGATGCGACAAGGCCGCACGGGCCCATTGAGACGACACATCCGATGAACTCGTGCGGTCCGCTTCAGGTCACGGGTAACGGGGTGCATCCGCCCCGTCTACGGTCGGCAGAGGTAGAACAGTTCGGGGTCGCCCTCATCGAGGCCGTGGAGAAGGCCGACCGGGCTCCAACCGGCGCGTTGGAGCAGCCGCTGCATCGGCTGGTTGGAGACGTTGGTCGAGGTGAAGAGCTTCGGGGTCGTGCACGAGGCAGCCACGGCGTCCAGCAACCGATGACCAACGCCTCTGCTGCGGGCCGATGGGGCCACCATCAGCATGGTGACGAAGCCCTGTTCGAAGAACGTGTACTCAACCACGCAGTAGCCAAGCAGGCCAGACTCGTCCTCCGCTACGACCACCTGGCCCTGCTGGCACCACTTTCGGATGCTCGCCTGTCGCCCGAAGTCACCTTCGACCGCGACCGCGTCGATCCCGACCAGCGCGGCCCACTCTGACTCACTCGCGCGGCGCACAACGAACTCGCCGAGGTCCACTGCATCGTCCATGAGCTCATGCTGTCAGTTCGCACCAGAAGCCCGTCCTGCCCCCGGCCCTCTATCGCGGACCAGGTCGTAATGTCCCGTGTCGCCGAACCTTGATCGCGTGCCATACCAGTCACGCGGTGATCGTTCCCGGGGGCGCTGCCCCCGGTCCCCCGCGCCTACAGCCCTTAGTCCAGGTAGGTGCCGGCGAAGGCACCGTCGAAGCCGAGCGCGGTGAGGCCGTGCCCGAGGGTGGGGTAGGTCGTTCCGTCCGGGATGGCGATCAGGGCGTCGAAGTCGGCGCGGCTGATCTCGGGTTCGAGCCATTGGTTGCTGCAGCGGCAGCAGACCCAGACGTTGCGGCCGTGGTTGATGAGTAGCCAGTCGCGCCGGGCACGGCAGGCTGTGCACATCACCGGGATTCCGCGGAGTGCCAGTTCACGCGGGTGGCTGAGGCAGCGCGTCACACCGGGACCGCTGGGCGGCTGCGCCTCGTACTCGTGCTGCAGCAAGGGATCGGTGCCGGCGGGGAGGACGGGCAGTACGGTGTTCGGTTCTGCGGGGCGGTCGGTGGGTCTGAGCACGAGCGTCATCTCCCGATCAGGGTGGTCTGTTTCCATCCGTAACAGCAGGTGGAAGTGTCTGTCCAGGGCTTTCTCGAAGGTCGGCGGGCTGGCCCGTCGGCCTTCGTCAGCGGCGCGGCGGGCGGTTGCGTGGGTCGGGCTGGCGGCGAGCTGACGCCGCAGGTGCCATTCGGTTGCAGTTGCCATTGATCGAGGCGTTCGGCTGGCTGGTGTCGGCCTGCGGGTGGCGCGTGGCTTCCGTCGGGTGAGCGGGAAGCTGGGCGAGGCGGCGCAGTCGCCAGACGAGCACGTCGTTGATGTCGTCGGCTGTGTCGAGTTCGCGCATGTCGATGGCTTGCTGGAGAAGTGTCTTGGGGTCGTGGCCTGCTTGCTCCGCCTGAGCAAGGGTGGCGGTCAGAGCGTCGGTCTTCGTGGACGAGCTGTTTGATCGCATCGGGGCTTCGGGCAGTGCTGCGCGAATGGTGGCCTGGTGGGTGCGGCGTTCGGATTCTGGTAGGGCGCGACCTTGGTCTTGCAGTGCCTGCATGGGTGTCGCAGCGGCCTGGCGGTAGGCGGTTCGCAGGTGCTCGGCGGTCTGTCGGGAGGCGTGGGCCTGCTGGGCATGTCCGCGGGCGGAGTGCCAGCGGGCGGCGGCGAGCGTGACCAGGACCAAGGTGGAGAGGAGCATGGCGGTGGTGCCGCCGTCCTCGCCGCGGCCGAGGGCACTGCCGGCCTGGATGATGCCCCGGGCCGCGGAACGGAGTGCCAGGGTGTCGGCACGCTCCGCGCGGACGTGGCTGCGGGTCGCCCGTTCGAAAGCGCGGGCGGCGGCAGCCAGCTCGGCGCGGGTGGCGGCCGGGGAGGTCTGGGCGACCGCGTCCAGGAGTTCTCCGACGCCGACGAGCTGGGCGGCGGCTTCCCCGTCACTGCCTTCGCCATCGAGGACTACAGCGGCACGCTCAACGCTGGCTGTGGCCCCGCGTCGCTCTCGGGCAGGAAGAGACCAGTCCGCCCGCCCGGCGGTCGAAGCCACGTTCTGATCAGCAGTGCCGTCGGCCAGCCGGAGACGGATCTTCGGAAGGGAAAGGTCGGGGGCCAGCTTGGAACCGGGGTACCAGACCGGTTCGCCATGGCGGTTGCGGTCGCCGGGCAGGGCAACGTTGTAGCCGAGCGCGTCACCGGACGGGGCGTGACGCACTTTCACGCGCAGGCCCGCCTCACGAAGCCGGGTGAAGAACTCCTTTTCGTCGTCCGCTCCGGCGAGGGCTTGGCGGACGGCGTCGCGGAGCGATTCGCGGGGGGTCTCGGGGCGACCTGTGCGTTCGGCCTTGAACTTCTCGGCGCTGGTGGGGTTCTTCGCTGCGGTGCCGTCGCCGGCGTTCAGGCGGCGCAGCCCCATCTCTTTCTCGATGTTCCGGCATTCGGCCTGAGCCTTGTTGAAGTCGTAGTTCAGGCGAGGGTTGCGCAGGTCCCCTCGGACCAGGGTGGCGACTATGTGGATGTGGTCGTCCGCGTGGCGGACGGCGATCCACCGGCAGCCGTCGGGATCGCCCGCGGGGGCGATGCCGGCGGCGCGGACGATGCGCTGGGCGATGGAGTTCCACTCCTCGTCGGAGAATCGCCGGTCGCCGGGGGCAGTGCGGACCGAGCAGTGCCAGACGTGCTGGGCGGGTGCGCGGTCGCCGGCCTGCTTGACCCGGAGGTCGAGGGCAGCGGTGAGTCGGGCGAGGGTGACCTTCGGGTCGGGGTCGAGGCCGGTGTCGCGGCCGGGGTCGGGGGCGAAGCCGTCCCAGGAGCCGACGAGGTGCGCGTCGGTGTGCTCCTCGCGCCGTCCGGGGCCGTACAGGTAGACGAGGAGTCCGTGGGTGCGGGAGCCGCGCCCGATGTCGGGCACCATCACAGCCTCCTGGTCACCAGTTCGTTCGCCGCGTCATCGACGCGGGCGAGAAGTACGGTCAGCGCGCCCAGCGCGCGTTCGAGTTCACCGACGCGCGGGTGGCCACCACTGTTGAGGACGAAGGCGATCTGGTTGATGTTGTTGCCAATCCGGGCCAGCGCGGTGCGTAGAGCGGCGAGTTCGTCGATGGCGGCGTCGAGCTGGTCGTTGCTGTGCACGGCAGCGTGCCCACGGGCGGCGCTCAGGCCGGCGGTGGCCAAGAAGCGGGCGACCGTGACGCCGCGCTGGGTGGCGGCGGCGGTGATCTCGGCGTTCTCGGCGTCAGAGAGGCGTGTGGTGGTCTTGCGGGTGCGCTCGGTCGGGTTGCGGTGGCGCCGGCGCGGCTTGCGGCCGGGGAATGCGGGCGTGCTCGTGCTCGGCTGCTCGCGGTGGTCGTTGTGGTCGGCTTCTCCCCTGGTGGCCGGCGCCCCCTGGTGCCGGTTGCCCGGCTGGTCCTCGTGCGCCCTCGCTCGGGGACCAGCCGGGCTTCCCCCGCCCTCCTGGGCGGTGGCAAGTGCGTACGACGGGTCGTAGGACCGTCGTACGCGATAGCTTGCTCCGCCAGGTGCCGTCGTGGGGGCACGCTGCTGTCCGGCGGTGGTAACCACCGGATCGTTGGCCGTCACCGAATCGTCTCCGGGTTTTCCTGTCGCAACTCGCGGACGAGTTCCTCGATCCAGTCCATGGCCAGGACCGGGTGGTGGAGGGTCCAGGGGCGACTTTCCCGGGTTCGTTGCACGGTCCAGGTGTTGTCGAGGCCGGATTGGGCCCGGTGCAGGTGGCCGCGCTCGTGCAGGACGGTCAGCCAGGAGTTGACCTCGGTGGGTGTGGCCGGGTGGGTACGCATGGCTTGCTCTCCGCTTCGCTCCGGAAGGGTGTGGGGCGCGTGTCCGGGGGCGGGTGACCGGCCGTGGGGTCCGGCTCGGTCACCCGCCTCGTGCTGTCCTGTTCATTTCCGGCCTGAGGTGACCGGCTGTCCGTGCTGGGCGCGGAGCTGGGCCATCAGGGCGGTCAGGGTGTCGCTGGACAGCGGTATCTGCTGGCCTCGGATCGCCTGGGCGACCACCTTGCGGGTCAGCTTGTCCTCGGCCCTGACCGCTGACCGGGCAATCTTCAGCAGCTCCTCGGTGTCCGGGTCACTCCGCCGGTCACTGGCTGCCCGGGTGTCCCGTTCAGTGACCTGCGGCAAATTGACTGACCGGTCGGTGTCCGGCTCGTGGCTGTCCTGGCTACCGGTGGCCGGCTCGGTGCCGACCGCGCGGTCAGTGACCGGTGGCGCGGTGTCCGGCTGTCCGACCAGGTCAGGGGCCTCGTGCGGCTGTTCGCGGTCACCGGCGACCGGGCTGCTGTCCGCCGGGACGCTGTCCCCGGTCAGTGAACCAGGACTCGGGGCCGGCTTGTTCAGGGTCGGTCGCGGCCGGTCGGTCAGGGAAGTGACCGGCTGCCCGGCGCTGACCTGATCGGCCTGCGGTTGCCACTGCCTGACCCGGTCAGTCCGGGTGACTGCGATGCCCTCGGTCCGGTCAGTCTGACCGAGGTGACCGGCCTGACCGACGTCCTCCCGGTCACTTCCCCTGGCCGGGCGCCGGGCGATGAGGATGTAGAGGTGGACCGCTCCGGCCAGCGCGAGCGGGGCGATGGTCGACAGCACCGCGACCACCGTGTCCCCCAGCCGGAGCCCCGTGCCGGCGACCGCTTCCTCGTTGAGCCGCACCGCGTGCAAGGCGTTGGCCCAGATGCTGGCGGCGGTGGCTGTGCCGAAGAGTGTCCAGACGTAGAGCCGGGCGCGCAGGGGTGCGTCGCGCAGGACCAGGAGTGCCCGTATGCCGTAGGCGATGAACCCGTCGATCACCAGGGGGAAGAGATAGGTCAGAAAGCCGCGGATGTGGATGGCGACGGCCATCTGCCGGAGGGCGTCGTACGACAGGGCGCAGCCCGCGCTGCCCAGGGCGATGACGACCATGCGGTCCCAGCCGGTGATGTGCGCGGTCGTCGGCGCGCTCGCGGTACTCACGCCGCCGTCCCGAAGTCGTCGCGGCCCTGGCGCTCGCCGTCGGTCTCGGGGGGCGGAGTGGGCTTCGTGGCCGGCTCCAGTTCGCGGTGTACGAGCGCTTGTCGGGTCTCCCGGTACAGCTTCTGCGCATGTTCGTCGGTGATCTTGAGGAGCCAGGCCAGGCGCTCCTCGGTCAGGCCGTGGCGGTAGGCGGCGTGGACAACCGCGCGGCGCTCGGCTTGAGTGAGGTGCACGTCGCGCCCGGCGATGGTGGCGTTGATGCGGCTGTAGTCGAGGCGGTGGGCGAGCTTCTCGTGCAGCGGCTTGCGTTCCTGCTCTGTCAGTCCGCCTCGGGTGCCGTCGGAGTCGCCGCCTTCCAGGGCGGCGTCCAGGCAGGTGCGGCGGACCGGGCACTGGGCGCACAGCGACTTGGCTGCGCTGATCTTGCCGATCTCGTCGGGCTCGGGGAAGAAGAGTTCGGGGTCCACCGGGTTGTACTCGGTGCTCTGGCAGACGGCGTCTGCCTGCCAGGTCTGGTCGCCGAGGAGGCGGTGGCGGGCAGGGCTGATCGTCGTGGTGGTCATGCTGGTTGCTCCGATCGCTCTCCGCGCGCAGGGGCGTCGGCGGAGAGGTGTGCTGGGTCGGGAGGTCAATGGCCGGCGCTCTGGGGCGCGCCCGGGCACGGCGGCCTGTGGCAGGTCAGGCGGCGGCGCGGGAGCGTCTGCGATCGACCGGTTCGAACTCGACCCGGGTGGTCATCTGCGCCAGTCGGGAGGCAACACGGTCTCCCAGGTACGCCCGGAGATCGCTGATGCGCAGGTTGGTGGTGATCAGGGTCGGGAGCATGTGGTTGTACCGGCGGTTGATCAGCCGGTACGTGATTTCCTCGGTCCACTCCGTGGCCCGGGCCGCGCCGAGGTCGTCGATGATCAGCAGCGGGCAGCGGCTGATGACTGCCAGGTCCCGTTCGCTGTCGACGCCCTGTCGGGGGCGGAGTTCGGCGTACAGGTCGGCAGCAGTAGTGGCGCGCCAGCGCACACCGATCCCGCCCTGGACCAGATCCCGGACCGCGCCATACGCCTGGTGTGTCTTGCCCGCGCCGACGACCCCGGCCATCAGGAGGCTGGGGCCGGTGGTGACCTGCCGCCGCGCTCCCGGGCTGGGGGCGACGGCCGCCTCGGTGACCTCCCGGATCCAGGCCAGGACCTGGGGGTGGTCGGCGACGGCAGCCCGGTAGCGCGGGGGCATCCCGGCCGAGAGGGCGTCCAGCAGGGAGAGCGGCTCGGGCTCGTCGGGCAGTGCGGCGACGTCGGCCCGGTCGATGTTGCGAGCGGCGAGGATCCGCGCCATCCGGTCCAGGGTGCCTTCGCCCAGGGTCTGCGGTTCGCGGTTATGGGTGCGCATCACAGCTCCTCGGCGTAGGCGGCAGCAGGGTTGGCCGGGTTGGTCCACGCCTGGTGGGCGGGCACGTTAGGCCGGATTCCCGGCCGCGCCAAACCGCCGGAGCGGGCGTTCATGGCCTCGTTGACCATGCTGGTCAGCACGCTCGGGTGCTTGGGGTTGGCCGCGAAGTTCTGCAGCCCGGCCCGGATGTGCTCGGGGCTG
This sequence comes from Streptomyces sp. NBC_00385, assembly GCF_035917155.1. Taxonomy (NCBI): domain Bacteria; kingdom Bacillati; phylum Actinomycetota; class Actinomycetes; order Kitasatosporales; family Streptomycetaceae; genus Streptomyces; species Streptomyces sp. NBC_00385. Next base: position 2,270,936 of record NZ_CP107951.1, read on the forward strand.
ATGCCCTCGCCGAGGAGCTTCTTGGTGATCCGGCCGAGGTGGCCGATCACGTCGCTGGGCGGACGCTCGTCGCAGGCCGCGAGGTACTCGCCGATGAGCTGGTTCACCGAGATGCCGGCTGCGGGCGCTGTGCGCCCCGTAGGGATAGAAGATCCAGGATCCAAGATCCTAGATCCAGGCGCCGAGCCCTCTCCGAGGTTTCGGGGAGGGCTCGGAGAGTCCTCGGAGAATGGGGGCTGACCTGCTGTTTCCCCGTATCCGTGGCCGGGTGGGCCGTCCGGGCGCTCAGGGCCTTCCTGCGCAGCGGCAGGGGCCTCGGTCTCGCGGCCGGACAGCATCGCGGCGGGCTGTGGCGGCAGATCGAGGGTTCGGGGGAGGCTCGGGGAAGGCTCGGCGAGCCCACGGGTGGGAGTCGACGGCTTCTCGATGTTCTTGCTGCAGATGCCCTTGCAAGGGGCGCACCGGGCTTCGGCTTGGTGCTGCGGGCAGGAGGGCAGACGCGACTGGCTGGGCTTGTCGATCTTCTGGTGCTCGGACCAGGTGACGATGTGGAGGTAGCGGCGGCCGTCGCAGCCGGTGTACCGGCAGACAAGGCCGGCGGTGGCGAGTTGGTGGAGGTCGTCTTCGACATGGACCGAGGTGTGCTCGGCGCGCAGGGGCCAGAGCAGCCCTGCAACGATCGCGGCGTTGTCGCGGTGGCGACCGTGGTCGTCGGCCTGGGTGAGCAGGCCGAAGAAGGTCCGCTCGGCTTCGACGCTCACTTCGGCGAGCGACTCGGAGATGAAGCTCTCCGGCTTGATGGTGCGAATCCGTGCCATGTCAGCGGCCCCGGGCAGCGGCGACCATGTCGCTGCGGGTGAGGGTCGCCTCGGCCAGGTCGAAGGTGTACGGATGGGTCCAGTCCGCCTCCGGCCAGGCCCGAAGGATCCAGCGGGCCGCCACTGTGGCGGTGGCACGGCCCAGCTCTATCGTCCTCCCGGCCTCGTCCTTGACGATGGTGTGCGGGTGAGGCCACCTCTGTGTCGGGTCGTTGAGACTGACGCGGATGGTGGCTGCGCCCGGGATCATGTAGGTGAGCTGGACGGCGAGGCGGTGCTGGCGTTCTGCGTGCGGGCAGGCGGACCTACCGCTCGGCGTGGCGAGCATGCAATACTCCGTTGTTCGTAGGAGCGCGGTGCGGCGGTTCTCGTGCAAAAGCCCCGCCGCCCGCGAGATGTGAATCGGCCCCCTCGGGGTGCCGGCCCGGCGCTTGGGAGTTCGTAGCTCCCGGGCGCCGTTCTCGTTTGTGTGTCTGCTCAGCAGACCTTGTGGGTTTGTACCCGCCTCGGACTTCTTGTCCCACCCCCGTTTCCCTGAGTCGATGGCGTGCGACGCCGAACATACGTAGACCAGGCGCCACAAGTCCATGCTTGGTTCTACAACGCTGCAATCCGTCGTGCGGCGGCCCCCTGGGCTTGATGCGCTGCGCGCTGGACGGCCGCTCATGGAGAAATAGTGTGGACATGCGGAGGTGCTACCTCCGGACTTCCCCTCCAGAAGTTACGTGATGTACCTTCGAGAGGCAAGAGGCAATCGATCACCATCCACCCCTGCTGACCAGCGACTTTGGGAGGCCACCTTGCCACCACGCCGCTTCGACGGTGCAGAGCTGCGAGCCGCCCGCCGGCGCGCCGACCTGACGCAGAAACAGGTGGCCCAAGGCTTGGGGCTTTCGGCTCACGTGGCCGTGGCCAGGTGGGAGAAGGGGGAGCGTTTCCCGCCGGCGGAGAAAATGGTGGGTATCGCCGCCATTCTGGGCGTGGACGTCGACACGCTGTTTCCTCGCGAAGGCCCATGTGACCTCGTCGATCTGCGGAGCGACGCGGGATACACGCAGAGCGCTGCCGCCGAGGAGGTCAAGGGCCTCAGTAGATTCGCCCTCGGTGATGCTGAGGGCGGGCGTCGGCGGCTGGATCCTGATGTGATCGCGCCACTGTCCCGCTTGTACGGCGTGGATCCGGAGGCTCTCGGGGCCGCCGAGGATCAGAGCTTCGGCGTGGCCGCGCCTGCGGCAGCACCGCGGAGGCCGCCGAGTCTTGCCGAGAAGCTGAACGGTCTGGTGCGCAAGGCCTTCGACAGCGTTCCGGCACCTGAGATGCTCGCGGAAGCGGTCAACGCGAAGGCGGGCACCCGGCTCACGGCAGCGCAGGTCGAAGCCCTCCTGGCCGGGGCGTCTGCGGCGGACGTCTTCGCCGAGGGAAGCGCGGAGGTAGCCCTCACCGGAATTGCGGCATTCTTCGACGTTCCCCAACTCGCTCTGCAAGACAGAGCGGGCGTCGAGATCCGCGTTCTGTCCGACCTTCAATACCTTGCGGCCCACCACGACATCGCCTTGGCGGCGCGTGGTGGCGACGGAGGAGTGTCGTCACAGATGCTCGCCGTACTCAACGAACTGGTGGCCCGCACGCCCGGCCAGCCCTGATGCGAAATGGCGTCACGCCGCTGGTCTATGTTGCGGTTGCCTGCACCGGTGCCGAGCGGCTGTCCAAATTCTTCTGTGCGAGCCCGGGCTGGCCCGCACGCTCATGGAGCGTATCTACGACCTCCGGGGCGACACGGACGTACACATCAACGACCAGAGCCAGCCAGTACGCCTCCGCGCGGCTGTTCGTCAACGGCTTGTTCGGAAGCGCCCGCACAGGTGAAGAGGCGCGCCTGCCAGCTTTTGCGCTTTCCAGAGCGGCTCTGATCCAGTACGCCTCAGCGGCAGGTTCGGGGTCCTCGTGGATCTCGGCCAGGTACTGGGCGCACGGCAGGAGTCGGGGTGTGGCGTGGTGACGTAGTTGCTCCACCGCATCAGCAATCTCCTGGGTTCGCCGGTCCAGGCGGATGTCCAGGGGGGCCCAGACGCGGAAGGTCTCGCTGAGCCGAGAGCCAGCCGGTTGGAACGCGAGATGCGGGTACTGCAGGATGAGTTCCGACCACAGCGGGTAGAGCTTCTGATAGGTCCGCCACGCCGTCCACCGCTCAGCGAGCACGATAGTTGAAGGTATGGCAGCGCCCACAGCCCAGAGAAGGGCAACCGTGAGCGTGACGGAATCAGCGATCGCGCGCATCGTGACGGCGTTCGCCCTGGTGGGGGCCCACACCGTGATGATGCGCAGTGCCGGGTAGACCGTGTAGATCATCATCGCGGCCGACATGAGGGCCAGGCCGATACGCAGCGACCGGTACTCGGCCCGCCGGCTCGCCCTCGCCCATTGGAAGCAGGCCACGCCCGCGGCAGCACCGAGATAGACGTACGCAATCGTCAGGAAGAGCTCGGCACCCCACTGCCCCGCATGGTCCGCGGCGAAGTCAGTACTCGGCTCCGACCGGTCCACCGCCGTGAAGAACAGAACGATCAAGATCGCCAGCCATGCGAACGCGAAGCCATGAGCGATGCGGCTCACCCAGATGCTCACTGTCACGTGCCTGGGCGATGCCCCTCTGCCCGACGGCCCCTCGTAGACCCCGATGATGTACTTCAGCCCTGCCAAGATCGCAGCGAGGGACATCAGGTACTTCAGCAGAGCCGACAGATCAGTAACCGGCGAGTGGTCCAGTGCAAACTTCACCGGTGGAACCCGGCACCAGAGCGCAGCGGCGAAACCGGCGCAGCACATCCACAGCGCCCTCTGTAGCGCAGCGCCGTTCCACAGGGAGGGGAGCCTCCACAAAGCGGTCGCGGTCATCACAATGGGTACGGCCCAGAGCAGAACATCCAGCATGACCTGCGCTCACCGGCCCCGGAGCGTACGGCGCCGCTGCGGACCGAGCGGACGCGACAGGCTCGACTCCAGCAGGCTTATCGAGTCCGCGCCGGCGACAGACGCCTTCACACGGTGCTTGATCAGATATGCCGAGAGCTCCGCCTCGCGCTCTTCGACGCTGTCGTACCGGGACCGTGCGTGTACAGCCTGGCGCGCAGCACTTTCGGTGCCACTGCTCTGCCGGTACGACTCGGCCATTTCATAAGGCGTCGAGACGGGAGTCAGGCCCGCGCCGTGATCCAGCCATTCGTGAGCCAGCTCGTGAAGAATTACGTGCTCGGTCTGATGCGGGGTGGGTCTCGGACGGTAGAGCACGTACGTGACGGCATCCCCCTTCACGCGCAACCCGCACGCCGTTCGCAAGTCTCCTTGATCGTCTACCGGCACCAGCTCAATGCTGCGGCCTCGGGATTCCTCCATCGACGCCACCAGCGCAGGAATACTGAACGGATCAGGCAGCGACAGACCCGCAAGCTTCAGGTCGCACTGCTTCAGCAGCCCGCGCATTTCTCCTCGCAACCTCATGTTCAGCACTCGCATTCAGCCGACACTCACGTCGGTCTCAAACCTAAGAAGTTTCAGCACACCAACAGGGGCAAGCCGGATCGCCAGCACCGCTCACGTGAAGAAATGCGAACTTCCAGGCGGGTCACTCACGGGGGTCACCCAGATCCCGCTTCGTCTGTTTTGACGCGCGGGAAAGCCGCGTACGCCATGGACCCTAAGGGCTGGGCATTCTCGCCGAGAGTCGTCTCATGGAGACTTTGCCCGGCAACCCAGGGTTAGTCAGACGCGCCGACGGCAATGCCGGCACCGGGTATGTCCAAGCGGCCGCCCTCGGAACCAAGGGTCGCTCGGATCAGACGGAGGTCACCAGGAGTACGCACCCCGCGGGCCCTGAGTTCCTTGACGACGAGTCCTGCGGCAGCAGTGGCACCCGCTGGAGTACGGTCGAATGCGGCCTCCCACCACGAGAGCACCGGAATGAACGAGTGCCACCCTCGCGCGGTCATGACGGCCAGGTGATCGGCATCCCTGTCCGTTCCGTCTCGTCTGTCCGCGAACACCGCGACATCGTCTCTAGGGCTGACCATGAGGGTGAGTTGACCGTCACCGTGATCGATGGTGAAGCCGGCGTCGTTGTCCCCGACCAGCATTTCAAGGTGCTGGCTCCAGGCGCGCAGGAGTGCCTCCAGGGCGCTCTGCAGCTGCACCCAGTCCTTCGCGACAGGGGTAGGTGGCGCGAGCTGAAAGGGTCCGATTCGCTGGTATCGCCAGAGGTACGGAAGCTCACCTTCTCCGGCCTGCGGTCCAGAGGCAGCGCATCTCAGGAATCTCTCGGACTCAGAGTCTTCGTGTGCCGCCGTTCGGCGCACCGACAGTCGCAGCCGGCCATTTCGTCGCGCATCCAGAATCACCGTGTGTGACTCTGTGCGCCATCGAACGTCGGGGCCATCGCCTCCCCCGCCGTACTGCGATGGCAGGCCGAGGCCCTCGAAAAGCTCGGCCAGCACCTGCTTCGACTCATCACTCGCCGACGTCGAGGAGGCCCCGTGGCGGCCTAGGCGTACGGGCGCCGTCCGGAAGTCCTCCTCCGAGGGCTGGCACAGAAGGCGCTGGGCGACTATCGAAAGCGTGGGCTCAGCCGATGCAACTGCATTCATAGGGCAACCATGCCGTAATCATGGGCACAAATAAATAGCGTGTGACGCAGGGCGCATTTGCTGTCGTTGACGTCCAGCGCGTCACGCACGGGATTGATCACCATCACCCCGATGCGGCTTTTGCGCATTTCGTCGCACTCTCCTCCATTTCGAGTTACGTCACTCTCGTGGCGTACCCGCGGGCTTCAATGACATGAACAGGAGGACGCAGCCGATCTTGAGCGACTGGCGGGTGTTACTCCTCCCCATCGCGCCTTGAGTGACGGAGAACTGATTTTCTGGGTGGGGTAGATGTTGCCCCTCTGAGGAAGTTGATCATTCGCACCATCGGGGAGTTTGGAACATTCTCAATGCCCGTACGCCCTATCGCGTAGTGCGACCACCCGTTGCATGACTAATAGTCAGGGTGCAATGGTCTGAAGATTGGTGAAGCGAACTGACACTCGTGGCGGACGACTTGACCAGCAGCGGTCTCGGTGAACATCGGCGTCGGTCGCCTTGTCGTCCCTTTCCCGCGCGTGGCATCAACCGCCGTCTGTTCGACCCGCCCAAGGTTTACGGACACGGCGCCCCGCCAACTGCCGGTCCCGTTTCCTACGACACGGGACCGGCAGCTTTGACACATGGCTCGGAACCGAGGGGCTACTGCGGGTCAAGGCGGACCACCACGTAGGGGCCCGAGCCGGTGTCGCGGACCAAGTCGGTCAGTCCTTGGTGAAGGTGATGGCCGCACAGCAGCGTGACCGGGGGCGAGTCGGCTCGCTCGCGGCGTACAACCCATACCGGCAGCCGCGAGCACAGGAGTTTGTACCGGCGCAGTTCGCCGTCGCAGCGCGCGTCGCGGAGCACGGGGGTATTCACGGGGGTGTTTCGCCTTTCGGTGACAGCGGCGGGGTCCGAGTGCGCGCTATCCGGCGCTGACCTCCCAGCGTCGGCGGGATTGGCCGAAGTGGAGCCGTCCACCGCGCTCGTGGGACATCGGGCAGACACGGAGGTTGGTGCCGAGCCGTGTGTTCGGGGCGCCGCCCGCGGAGAACCTCACTCCCCGGCCCTTAGCGAGCGACCCGCCCCTGGGGGCGATCAGGCAGGCCTCAGAGCTGCTGTTCGCTAGGAGTGAGAGCGGGGGCGTTCCGAAGATCGGGCACGAGTCGCGGATGAGGTGATTCCGTCCCACCGTGCAGAACGTCGTACGGTCCCACGCGTCCGGACCGCTCCGTCGTACTGATCGAGGAAGGTCTCGGCTCGCGTTAGATCCTCCGGAGTGTCCACCGCTACACCGTCGTCCAGGACAGGGACCATCTGTACGGCGTGACCGTGTTCGACCAAGCGCAGCATCTCCACTCCTTCGGCACGCTCCAGAGGCCCCTGCTGGAGCTGACGGAAGCGTTGGAGAGCCGGGCCGGTGAAGCCGTAGAGGCCCAGTTGGCGCAGGTACTTCGGGCGGTCGCCTTTGGGATAGGGGATGGGCTGGCGCGAGAACATCAGGGCCTCGCTGCGGGCCGTGACAACGACCTTGACGACGTTGTGGTCCAGGACGGCGCCGACGTCGACCAGTTCGGTGTAGGCGTTCACTGCCAAGGTGCTCGGCGGCGTGTACTCCAGGGCCTCGGAGACGTCGTCGATGGCAGTCGGTGAGATGAACGGCTCATCGCCCTGGACGTTGATGTACCCCTCAGCCGACAGGCGTTCGGCGACCTCCGCGACGCGGTCGGTGCCGGTGAGATGCTCCCTGGTGCGGACGCAGTCGATGCCCAGTTCGCGGCACGCCGCTTCGATACGCTCGTCGTCCGTCGCGACGACGGCCCCGGCGAGGCGTTTGGCCTCCAGGCAGCGCTGGTGGACGTGCCAGAGCAGCGGCTTGTCGCCGAGGAGGGCCAGTGGTTTGCCGGGGAAGCGAGAAGCACCCCAGCGGCAGGGTATGACGGCGATGTGCCGGCGCGGATGTACGCCGGTCGGTTGGGCTGTGGTGGCGGCCACGTCATCCTCCTGGTCGGCGGGTACGAGTAGGGGCTTCAGGTGAGCTGGGCGAGCTTGGCGCGGACGGTGGGTGAGGCGGCGGTCGCGAACGGCCGCCACTGGTAGCCGTCGACCTCCTCCTCCTGAAGTGTCACCGCATGTTCCGCACCGAAGTGGAAGGCCCAGCGGAAGTCCACGTGGTGGTGGGCCGGCTCGTTCTTCGACGGGTTCGCGTCGATCGCGTGCACGTCGATGTCGAGAGGAACGTCCTCGTAGCCGGCGAGCGGGACGACGGCGCTGGGCGGGATGCCGGCCTCCTCGTGCAGTTCGCGCAGGGCGGCGTCGCGCAAGTGCTGGTCGGCCGATTCGTTGTGCCCGCCGGGCGCCAGCAGTTTCCCGGACGCCTTGTGCGCGATGTGCAGCACGTGCCGTTCACCGTTGATGAGGATGACGCTGCAGGTCACGTGGGCGGGGAAGGTCTTGCGGCTGGTGGGAGCGTCCGCGCCGGCGAGCGCGGCGAACAGCAGCGCCAGGGAGTCGCGTTCGTCCGGGTGGCGGGCGAGGTACGCCTCCGTGACGGCGCGGACGTGTTCGGTGGAGGGTGGCAACGAGGTCACCTTTCGAAGTGGCGGAGCCAGATTCTGGCGATGGTGTCGCGGTCGGCCGCCGGCACCTCGTGCAGTCCGGGCTGGAGTCGCGCGTGGCTGAGTGCGGCGGTGGCGGCGAGTATCTCGGCCTGGACAAGGTGGATGTAGGTGCCGACGGTGGCGCCGTGCACGAAGTTGACGGCACCCCCATCGGCGAGAACGTAGAAGTAGTGGCCAGTGACCTCGTATCGGGTCAACTGCGTTCCGACGAGCTGACGTTCGTAGACGTCATCAAGGCTGCTGAGTTCGAGCTCGTCCTCGGAAGAGGTCACCGATCCGAGGTAGGCGCCGTTGCGCAAGGCGGCGAAATCCTCGTGACGGAGGGCGAGATTGCCAGTGGCGCAGAGGACAAGTTCCGCGTCGTGGACGGCCTCGGTGGTGGACGAGCTGGTGCGGAACCCGAGGGCGTGCGCCTGTACCCGCTTGACCGCGTCGTTGTCGTACACGGTGACGCGCAGGTCCTGGGCGCGCAGCGTCTGCGCAATCGAGCGGCCGATCTTGCCGAACCCGATGACGCAGGCGCTGCGGCTCGTCAGGATGTCCCCGCGGGCGCGGACGAGGGCGTCGGTGGAGAACACGATGGACCGGCCGACGAGGTGGTCCTCGCAGTCCTTGAGCGGTGAGCGGGCCACGGACACGACCGGGCACGGCAGCGAGCCGAGAGCCGCGTACCGCTGGTGTCCGTTCTCAGTGTCCTCGACGACGCCGAGGATGCGCCCAGAGAACTTGTTCACGAGGGTGTCGAGGCTGGCCGCGAAGTACCCGCCGATGTCGACCAGGACGACGTCCTGGCCACCGGCCGTGTCCTCCAGGTAGTGCAGGGCCTGGGTCTCGTCGGTGAACCGCTCCCGGGTCAGATCGTGGACCGGCAGGGTGCGGCGGACGATGTCGAGGGTCGGCCGGTGAATCGACCGGGGCTTGGGGAGGACGGCGCCGATCGTGGACACCGCGGTCATGGCGTGCAAGAACGCCGGTCGTTCCGGGAGCAGGTGGGTAATGACCAGCGTCGTGATCGCCTGCCCGGCGGGGAACTGTGCCGTGATCCTCCTAAAGAAGGCGTCCAGCCGTGCTCGCTCGGGGGTTTCCATGGGCACTCCTCTCGGGTTCCGAGGCGTAGGGCTACGCAGCCCGGCTGTAGTCCGGAACCGGGGCAGCCAGAGCCTGCATGTGGGCGCGCAGTCCGCCGTGGAGGTCGACGCGCGGCTGCCAGCCGAGGACCTCTCCCGCACGGCTGGGGTCGGCACGCGTGAACAGGACGTCCCCGTTGCGCACGTGGTCCTGGTGGAACTGGATCTCGCGACCGGTGAAGCTGTTGGCGATGTTGACCACGTCCAGCAGCGATGCGTTCGAGCCGCCGCCGACGTTAATGGGGCCGTGAGCGTTCGGGACGACGCCGGCGGCGATCGTGGCGGCGACCACGTCGTCGATGTAGGTGAAGTCGCGGCGCTGGTGGCCGTCTCCGTACAAGCGCAGGGGCTGTCCAGTCAGGGCGGCGTACAGAGCGCGGTGGGTGAACATGTCTGCGCGCTGCCGGGGGCCGTAGACGGTGAAGTACCGCAGGGCGACGACGCCGGGGCCGCCGGAGCGCTCGGCGTAGGCGAGGCAGAGCTGCTCCTCGGCCAGCTTGGTCACGGCGTACGGGGAGGCGGGATTGGGGCGGTCGGTCTCGAGGCTCGCGTCGCCGTCGGTCGGACCGTAGACGCTGGAGGAGGAGGCGACGACCAGTCGGGGGACGCCGATCCGGGTGGAGGCTTCGAGGACCCGGTGGGTGGCCAGCACGTTGGACGCAAGGTAGTCGCCGAACTGCGGTCCCCAGGAGGGCCGCACGCCGGGGATGCCGGCGAGGTGGAAGACCGCGTCGGCGTCGATCAGAAGGGGGTCGATGGCGCAGTGGAGGAGGTCGGCCGTGACGTGGTGGTATCCCGGGCGTCCTCGCAGCGGGGCGAGGTTGGCGGCGGCCGTTGGGTCGGTGGAGGGGTCTCGGCGGTCCACGCCGATCACGGTGGTTCCGGCGTGGACGAGGGCGTGTGCGAGGTGGGAGCCGATGAATCCGGCGGAGCCGGTCACCACGGCCCGTCGGGGGGAAGCGTTGGTCGGGGGCTGCTCGTGCTGTGGCACGGGATCTCCAGAAAGGTGTCGTCTAAGGGGCTGGTCAGGTGAGCCGGGACAGGACGGTTCTGCCGTGCGCGCTGAGGGCGGCGTCGTTCTCCTGGTGGCCCTTGACCAGGGATGTGGTCGCCTCGATGGCGCCGAAGGACTCCAGGAGGCGGCGTTCGGTGTCGTTGGGCGAGCGTCCGTATCCGTCGAAGAAGGCGGTGCGGAGGTGGGGTGCGGCCTGCCAGCGTCGGAATTCGAGCCGGGCGAAGTCGCGGACCCGGGCGTCGCGTCGCATGTGCTCGAAGTCGTAGATGCCGAAGGTGTCGCCGAGCAGCCAGTTGCGCGGCTGGTAGTCGAGGTGGCAGATCGCGCTGTCCATGTGGCTGGCGCCCAGGATCACCGCGTGGTGCTTCAGCAGGTTCTCCTCGGCCGCGTCGAGCAGGTCGGCGTGGATGGCCCGGTCGATCCACCGCTGGAACCGCTCGGCGAGCGAGGAGCCGACGGCACCGCCCTGGGGCATGGCCGTGGCCCGGTGCAGCTTGCCCAACACGTGCCCGGCCTCGTGGTGGGCCAGCTCCTCCTCGGGCGAGCCCGGAGCGAAGGTGTCAGCGCGGTCGCCTGCGAGTGCGGTGAGCAGCAGGGTGCGGGTGGCGTCATCCCGGCCGACCAACTCCGGCGCATGGCCGGTCAGGTGGCTGCCCCACGCCGCGTAGGCGTGGAGTTCTCCGGCGTAGCGGTCTCGCTCCGCGTGCTGCTTCGCGATGAACTGACGCCCGTCGCCGGCGACCAGGCGTACGACGCGGGGCGGGAGCGCGGGGTCCGCTGCGATGTCGACTGCGCCGAGGAGGTGGTGCGCCAGTTGTATCCGGGGGTCGTCCGAGGTCGCGATCACGGGGTCGGCTCCGGCGTGAGGAGACTGAGGTGCTCGGTGTCGTTGTGCCGGTCGAGCATCCAGCGGGTCTGGCCCAGGCGGTTGCGGTGGTGCTGCCAGCGGGTGATGGAGGCGTGGTTGTGGGTGAATCCGGCGGGCGAGCCGATCGGGATGCCGAGCAGCAGGGTGTGGGCGGTGATCACCGTCTCCCCGTGGGCGGCGAAGACGACGCGCTTGCCTCGGTTCTCCTTGATGAGCTGGCTCAGGTTCCTGCTGGCGCGCTCCAGGAACCCGTTCCAGGTGTCGGAGCCGTTGGCCCAGGGCGTGTCGGGGTGGGCGTGCGGCCCGCCGTCGGCGGCCGTCTTGACCGCGTCCCAATGCCGGCCGTCGGCGTCGCCGTGGACCGGGCCGTCGAGTCGGTCGTCGTGGTGCACGGGGATCTGGAGCGTCTGGGCGATGATCTCGCCGGTCTGGACGAGGCGGATCCGCGGGCCGGTGTAGACGACGTCGAAGGGCTTCTTCAGGTGCTCGGTGGCCAGGCGGCGTGCGGCCTGTTCGGCTTGGGCGTACCCGAGGTTGGTCAGGCCGGTGCAGGTGCGCGGGCCCCCGACGAGGCCGTCGGCGTTGCACTGGGCCTGGCCGTGACGGACGAAGACGAGTTCAGTGGTGATCATGAGGCTCCTCGGTGGCTGAAACGGAGGGGCAGGCTGTAGTGGTAGCCGTTGCGGCCGACGTATGGGGCGGTGAACACGGCGTGCAGGCCGAGGAAGCTGTCGAGCTGACCTCGGTCCGTGGTGCCCAGCCGGGCGTCGTGGCGTCGGGCTGCCGCGTTGTAGGCGAGCAGGGCGGTGGTGACGGCTTGGTCCGTGAGCGGCCCGTAGGTCAGGTGGAGCGTCGCAACGAGCTTGGCGAGGTCGTAGCCCATCGGGGCGAGGGACAGGTCGTCGGTGTCGACGGCGACGATGTCCTGCGTGCTGGTGACGATGAAATTCCGCGGGTTGCTGTCCTTGTAGAAGGCGCACGGTCCCTCGGTGGTCGCTTCCAGCAGGCCGAGCATCGCGTGCAGTGCCGTCTTGTTCGGCAGGTAGCCCTGCTCGTGGCGTCGCCGTAGGGCGACCTTCCGGGGACCTAGGTAGTCGTCGAACTGCGTGCCGTCCTGGAAGTGGTGCGGGGTGTCCAGCGACGCTGAGTGCAGGTCGCTGGCCCAGGCGGCACCGTGGGCGTGGCCCAGCAGTTCCGCCACGCGCGGGAGGTCATCGGGGCGTACGGAGCGGCCCTCGATCCGTTCGAACGTCAGGGACTGCGGTCCGGCGGTGTGGAGGGCCGGCTGCCGCAGCGGTTTGGCGTGCGCGGTGATCCACCGGTAGTGGCGCACCGCCCCCGCCGCGCGCTCCGGTTCCGCGTAGCGCTTGGTGAACGAGGCGGGGCTCATGCCGGCTCACCTCCTTCCTTCGGCTGAGCGACGACGAAGGTGATCCGGGACCGGGTGGTCAGCGGCTGGTCGGGAAGGAACTCGTGCAGGGTCGCCGCCAAGGCCCCGGGGTTGCCGTACAAGCCGGGCACCAGGTCGTACTTGGGATTGGTGGCCAGGTACTGCGACGTGTGGTCGTGGCCGTCGAAGGTGAAGACGTGCTCCTCGTCCAGGACGGCGATCACGTCGAGCGAGGAGGCGGCCACCACGGCGAGGTTGCCGCTGTGGGCTACGGTGTAGAGGCTCTCGTGCTGGGCGGCACGCGGATCAAGACCGGCGGAGGCGACCAGCTGGTCCATCTCCCGGTAGCTGTCGAGGCCCTTGGTGACGAGCACAGCCACACCACCGGGGGCGAGAACCCTGGCGATCTGCCCGACGACGTCCTCGGGGCGCGGCGAGTGGTATAGGCAGAACGCCGCGACGACGACATCGCTCGACCCGTCGGGCAGAGGGAGGTCGTGGAAGTCGCCTTCGACGAACTCCACCGTGCTGTCGGGCAGGTCCTTGGCGCGCTCGCGCGCATTGGCGAGCAAGGAAGGGGCGGCGTCCAGGCCCACGACGCGCTCGGGCCGGAGCTGCTCGGCGATGACGAGGCTGCTCGTGCCGCGACCGCATCCGATGTCGAGCACCACGCCGAGCCGGTCAGGCCGGGCATGGTGGGTCTGCACCAGGCTGATGATCGTCTCGGGCACCGGATGTCCGGCGGTCTTGGCGCGCATCAGGGCGCTGGTCCGCCCGGCCAGCCGCGAGGCGTGTCCGTACAACTCCGACTGCCGGGCGGGGTCCAGGAACGGGTTGGGCTCGTTCATGCCGCACCCCCTGACAGGGGGCGCGGACCGGTCAGGACTGCTCGGCGGCGACCTTCCGCAGCCAGCGGCGCGTCTGACGCCGGTTGGCCAGCAGCACCACATCGGCGCCGGAGCCGAACTCCTCGATCTTCGCCATCACGCGGGGCCGCATCTTGCGCCGGTACGTGGCGACGTACTTGATCACGCCCCAGTGGATGCGGTTGTGCACCCCGTTGCCCTTGTGCCCGGCCCCGTGCCGGATCTGCCGGGAGAAGATCCCGTACAGCGCCGCCACGGTCGACACGTCCATCAGGACCACCGTGTCGCAGGCTTCGAGCCGTACCTGCAGCGTCGAGTTGTAGTTGCCGTCGATCACCCACCGCGGCTGCCCGACCAGCTCGCGCTGCACGTCGGTGAACTTGTCCAGGGGCAACGCGTTCCACTCGTCGTCGTAGAACGCGGCGTCCAGGTGCGTCACCGGGGCGTCGAGGATCGTGCCCAGTTCGCGGGCCACGTGGGATTTGCCGCTGCCTCCGCAGCCGACGATGGCGACCTTTTTCATGGTGCTCCAGCGTAGAGAGGTTCGGGTGTCCGGCGGACCCATCCTCCGGGACGCGCCCGGAAGATCCGTGTGCCGTGGTCGATCGAGCGGTCTGCATCAGGCAGCTCCCCGCTCGGTCGCGGTGGACTGGAGGAGGCCGTGCAGGACGGACTCCAGGGTGTTGACCTGCTTGCACAGGCCGAACAGGCGCAGGCGGTCCACGCACGCGGCGATCAGGGCGGCGTGCTGCTCGGTGCCGGCGATCTCGCGCAGATAGGAGAGGCGTTCGAGCACGTCGCTGCCGGAGCGCACGACCAGCTCCTTCGGGACGAACCGGTCGGCGAAGCGGATGTCCGCCGGGGCCAGCGGCAGGCAGCCGGCGAGCACGGCCTCGAAGATGCGCTGGGTCATCTGCCCGACGGCGGCGTACCGCTCGGGCAGCATGAGCACCGTGACCAGGGACCGACCGTAGACGCCGGCGGCGGCCTCGAACGGGATCCGGCCCGCGAATCGGACGTGCGGCCAGCGGCTGGTCTTCGTCCACTTCCCGGCGACCAGGTGCTCGACGCGGGCGGCGGCCGGGGCGAAGAAGCGGTCGAAGGGCTCGTCGCGGTCGTACTGGTTGCCCACGTAGCCGAGCGCGAGATCCCGAGGCCGCGCCGCCAGGGTGAGGGGGTCGGCCTGGGCGAGGAGGTCCTCGGCCACGGGGAAGAGCAGCGAGTGCGCGCCGGGGGTCGGCGCGAGCGCGGCCTCGCAGACGCGGGTGTGAGCCGTACGGCGCCACACGCTCTCGGCCCGCAGGGTGCGGTCCTTGTCCCAGATGACGGTGGGTGTCTGGGACCGGGCCGTGTAGTGGTTGATGAGCTGGGCCTGCCGGTGGAGGTCGCAGGTGTGCCCCTCACTGCCGCACACGGTGGTGTTGCGGCCGGGGATGGCCCAGCGCCACTCCAGGAACAGGGCGTCGATGCCCGGCAGGCCGTCGTCGAAGGTGTACGCGCCGCCGAGGTCGTCACCGGCTTCAAGGCGATCGCGGTCGGCCTGGAGAAAAACGATCTCGTGACCGCGGGCAACGAGGGCGTCGATGAAGGGGCGGCGGTGGCTGCGGCCTCCGTCGGGGGTGTCGGTGACGCCGTTGCCGAGGAAGCCCCAGAAGCTGTAACCGATCTTCATTTGGTGATCCACCGCCCTTCGAGGAGCAGGGCGTCGAGCCCGGAGTTGGCCAGGCAGTCCAGGGCCATCTCGGGTGTCCCGCAGATCGGCTTGCCCTTGACGTTGAGGGAGGTGTTGATCAGCACGGGTACGCCGGTCCGGCGGCCGAAGGCGGTCAGCACCGCGTGCATGAACGGGTTCTGTGACCGGGTGACGGTCTGCAGGCGGGAGGTGCCGTTGGCGTGCACGATGGCCGGCACCCGCTCGCGCGTCAGGTCTGTCACCCCGGAGGCCATGGACATGTAGGGCGCCGGCTGGCCGAGGGTAAAGAACTCGGCGGCGCGCTCGGCCGGGACCATGGGGGCGAAGGGCCGGAACGGTTCGCGGAACTTCACGGTGGCGTTCAGCCGCTCGACGACGCCGGTCTCCAGTGGGGAGGCGAGGATCGAGCGGTTGCCCAGGGCGCGCGGCCCGGCTTCGACCCCTCCCTGGAAGAGTCCGGCGATCACGCCGTGGGCGAGCTGGTCGGCGAGGAATTCGGCGGTCTCGATGCCGAGGGTCTTCTGGTGGAGGCCGGGCCAGGGGGTCAGGTCGAGGGGCTGGTCCTCGTAGGAGGGGCCGAGGTAACAGCGGCGGGCGATGCCGGCGAGCGGGCGAGGCGTGCGCGCGTCGACGTGCACGGCGAGGGCGGCCCCGATCGCGGTTCCGGCGTCCCCCGGTGCCGGCGGGACGAACACCTCGTCGAAGATGCCAGCCTCGATGATCTTCCCGATGCTCACGCAGTTCGTGGCGACGCCGCCACCCATGCACAGGCGCCGGGAGCCGGTGAGCACACGGGCGCGGCGGGCGAGGTGGACCATCACCTGCTCGGTCCGCTCCTGGAGGGCAGCCGCCAGGTCTCGGTGGACGTCGGTGAGCGGTTCGCTCGGGTGCCGCTCGGGGCAGGTCTCGGCGACGAACCGCCTGGATGTCCTCGGGTATCCCGAGGTGAGGGTGCGCGTCGGGAAGTAGCCGGGGTGGATACGGAAGCCCGTGGCCGTCGTGCGGACGGCCGTAGTGAACAGGTGGCGGAACCGGGCGGGGTCACCGAGGGCGGCCAGCGCCATGACGGTGCCCTCCTCGTCGCCCCGCCGCCAGCCCAGGTGCTCGGTAACGGCTCCGTACACGTAGCCGAGGGAGGACGGGTCGTTGATCGCTTCCAGGGTTTGGACGCGGGGGCGCTGAACGCCGTGGCCGTGGGCGATGGTGGTGGTCTGCCGCTCGCCCAGGCTGTCGACCACGAGTACGGCGGCTTCCTCCCAGCCGGAGGAGGAGAAGGCCGTGAGCTGGTGGGCTCGGTGGTGCAGGACCGGTGTGACGCGGGCCGAGGGGAACTGGCTGCCGAGGACGCGCAGCCGCCGCCGGGTCCGCAGAGCGACCTTGGCGAACCCGTGGGCGCGGGCCAGGCTCCGGTCGCGCGTGGTCGGCGAGAGCGCCATGCGCAGGGCGGCGGGCGACTCGGCGAGGTAGCGGGCGGGCTGGAAGTTGTAGGCGACGGCGTCCACGTCGGTGGCGCTCAGCTTGGCTTGGTCGAAGAGCCATCCCGCGGCGCGGGACGGGTAGAGCTTGGTGTGCTTCTGCTCGGAGAGGCGTTCCTCCTCGACGAAGCCGACGAGTTCACCGTCCACGAGAAGCGCGGCCGAGGAGTCGTGGGTGTACGAGCACAGACCGAGGATGACGAAGGGGATGCGCTTCATGGCGGCGGTCACCTTGCCCCGGCCGTCACGGCGCGCTTGGCCGAGCGCCGCTCCAGCTCTCCGTACCAGGCGGTGAGAGCCTGGCCGAGGGGCCCGTCGATCGTGTCGGCCGCCCGCCACGCCTGCTCGCGCTTGCCGTCCTTCCACAGCCGGTAACTGCGCAGCGTCTCGGCCATCGCGTCCCAGCCAGGATGGCCGGTCACGTCGCGGGCCTCGACCTGGTCGAGCAGGCCGCCGAAGCCCTTCCACGGCGTTCGCAGGTCGGGCATGACCTCGCTCGCCGAAAGCGAGGTCAGCGCGTCGGCCTGCTCGATGTGCTCGTCGTAGATGTGGAGCGAGCCGATGTGCAGGTGGAACTCGCCGAGTTCCACGTCGAGCCATCCGGCGACCAGCTCGTGCAACACGGTGTAGAAGAACACGTCGTACGGCATGCCGATCCACACGTCCTGGCCGCGCATCATGGTCGCCATGTGCAGGCGGCCGGCGCGCAGGTGGAATCGGAATCCGAGGGTGCAGGGAACGTCCTTGTGCCCGGCGGCGTCCTGGGCTGGGTCGTAGAGCTGGATCAGGGCGCGCCGGGAGTCGGGGTCGGCCTGGAGAATCTCGACGACGCGGGCCAGCTGGTCGACCTTGCCGCCCCAGCTCCGCATCCTGGGCCCGTACGCCCCCAGGAGGACGCCGTCGTCGGCGAACTGCCGCAGCCGTTTGTTGTAGTCGAAGATCCACGAGGCGTCGGATCCGGACAGGTGCCAGACCGTTTCGGCGACGGCGAAGGCCGGATTCACGATGCGGGCGGGCGGGGCGTAGAGCAGGCGGGCACGCGGCTGGGTGAGCAGCAGGTGCACGTCGCGGACTTCGTGGGTGGCCATGCCCCGGGGGCTGATCTTCGCGCCGGATTTGGCCAGTGTGACGGCGCCGGAGAACAGCTCGGCGATGCTGTCGGCCGTGAGGGATGTCATCGGACGGATGCTCCTTCGTCCTGGGCGACGCAGCGGCGCCCGGGTGGTGGTGGGTGGAGTCGTCGGCCCTCGGGCTGGAGGGGGCGCGGTCGGTGATGAGCCGGGCGATCCGAGCAGCGCTGTCGCCGCGCCACCGGCAGACCGCGTCCAGGGCCGCCCGCGGGATCGGCGCCGGGCCCCCGCGCACGCCGGAGAGCGCTTGGGCGACGTCACCAGTGGCCTCGCACCGGGTCGCCAGTCCGTGACCGGCCAGGCCCAGCGTGCGTTCGCCCGGCAGGCCGATTTCGAACACCGGGATGCCGAACAGTGCGGCTTCGATCCCGCACGTCGAGTACGCGCTCGCTACTGCGTCAGCGCCGACGAGGCAGCCTCGTGCTCCGACCCGGGGATCGGCCACCGCGACGGGCGTCCCGCCGGCCCGCTTCACCAGAGCGTTGAAGGCGTCGGCTCCCTGCGCCGGGTGTGGAGCGATGACGAGCCCCCAGTCGCCGTCCGCCTCGGCGAGCCCGTCCAGGAGGAGGTCCGCGTGGGAGTTGAGGTGATCGGGGTTGAAGGGCTGGCAGGCCCACACCGCGATCCGGGCGGGCGCGCGGCGGCCCCCCGAAGCGAGCAGCTTCTCCAGGTATCGGCGCTGAGCCTGACGGCTCAGGCCGGCGAGGACGTCGAAGCGGGGCTGCCCGAGGACGTTCACCTCGGCCTCGGGGTGGCGCGCCCACCCTCGGCCCAGGGCGAGGTCCCGCTCACCCATGACGATGATGTGGCGGCTGTGCAGGGCTGGCCAGGCGACCGATTCCGCCGTCCAGGCCCCGTGCTGGACGTGAACCGAGTTCGCCCCGTGCCGCTCGGCGGCGTGCGCGGCCAGCACGCCCAGGGGGCTGGTGTCGTTGCTCAGCAGGACGGTGTGCGGCCGGGTCGTCGACAGGATGTCGTCGAGCCAGCTCTCCGCCCGCACCACCGTCCGCCACGAGGGCTGGGTGCAGCCCCCGCTGGTCTCCAAGAGCACGGACAAGAGCCGTACGAGCCGGGCAAGTTGGACGCCGTGGCCTCCCACCTCGACGGCGTGCTCGTCGTCGGGACGGTCGAGGCCCTCGGCAGTGCCGGAGAGGGTGAAGAGGTCGCTCGGAGCCGAGCGCAGCTCGATACCCGTGACCGATCCCGCGCTGCACCGCTCGGTGTCATCGGTGGCGAGATCGAGCAGGAGACTCCTTTGCCCGCCGCGCGCCAGTTCGGCGAGAACCGGGGTCAGCGTGGCCGCGTGGCGGGAGGTCCACGACAGCGCCAGAACGTCCTGCCGTCCGAGATCCGAGGGGAGCGGACTCGGCTCCGTGTTCGCCGTACTCGTCCGGGCGCGGTTGCGGAGCTGGGCGGAGCGGGTCGGGTTGTGCGGTGCCGCAGCACCGAGCACGTACGCGACGCCGGACCACGTCACGGTGTAGGCCAGGTACTCACGCGAGCTGCTCGAACGCAGTCCCACAAGTCCTTCGTACGGGGCCAGGGCCAGGGGCCCTGGGGCCGAGGCGAACGGTGCCCAGGAGTTCAGGGCCAGGAGCTTGCGCACGATCTCAGCGACGAAGCGTCGCACGGGGACGTGCTGGACGTGGAGCCAGTCGGCTCCGCCCGGGGTGGAGGCCAGTTTGGCGCTGTAGTGGTCGAGGGCGGCCATGACGTCTGCGACGCCGGCGCGCAGTACCTGCTTGTCGACGGTCGTCGCTTCCAGGTCCGTGGTGTGGATGTGGTCGGTTCGCGCGTGCGCGAGGGCGCCGGTTCCGACGAGCGCCCACGTCGGCTTCCCGGCGTTGGAGGAGCGGACCAGGCCGAGGCCACCAGTCGTGCGGGGACTCACACCGTGCTCCCCTCGACGAGCTGCTTGGCGGGGAGGAGGCTCAGCAGTTCCTTGGGCGACGCGGCCGTCTCGGGGTCGGGAGCCGTCGGCTGCCCATAGCCCCATGCAGCGTGTACATAGGGGACGCCGGCGCGCGCGGCCGACTCCTGGTCGACCGCCATGTCACCCACGTAGACGGCGGCGGCTGGGTCGACTCCCAGGTCGACCAGCGCCAAGAGGAGTGGGTCCGGGGCCGGCTTCGTCCGGCCCGCGCCGGCGGGCGTGCGGATGGTCGCGAAGGGACACCCGAGGCGCGCGAGGAGCGGGGCCGCCCGGTCGACGTGCTTGGACGTCACGACGCCCAGCCGCCAGTCGGCGGCCACGAAGGCGTGGAGCGTCTCGACGATGCCGGCGAACTCCTCCGCGAGGTGCGCGGTGGCCACGGACTCAGCCTCGTACGTCCGGCGGACCGCCTCGGCATCGGCCACACACAGCCGCTGCATGATGTCGCCGAACTCCCTGCCCAGGTGACGCTCGTAGTCACGGAAGGGGAGCGCGACGTCATGGATCTCCTGGACCCTCTGCCACGCCTTCCGCATCACCGGACGCGTGTCGAGCAGGACGCCGTCGAGGTCGAGGAGAAGAGCGCGCGACCTGTGGTCGCTCGGCGCGGCCGGAGCCGGTAGCGATTCGTGAGTGGGAACGGTCATGATCATCCTCTCGTCAGGGGTGGCTGTTGCGCCTCAGAGGGCCGAGGCCGGTTCGAGTTCCAACTCGGGGTACCGGGCCGGGCCAGTCAGGCCGCTTCCGGCGGGTCGTCAGTCGAAGGCGAGACCGATCCGTTCGGCGCGGCCGGCAGGCGCGAGAGCCGGTGAAAGCGCGAGAGGTTGAAGCCACGCCCCTGAACCTCACCGGCGGGCACGGCGAAGAGATCGATGCCCTCTTCGCTGGGCGCCGACGGGGCAGCCGCCCGGATGGCGAGGAGCGCTTCGCCCTGCTCGCGGTGCGGCAGGAGGCGCGGCGCACGATCGGTGTGTCCCTCGAAAGTCATGGTCAGCCCTCGGTCAGGGGTATTTGAAGGTGAAGGCGAGCGCGACGCTCACGGCGGCGATCAGGGCGATCTGGGCGCTGATCTGCCGCCAGCCCCAGCCCTTCCTGTCCATCCAGAGCAGTGGACGCCTTCAAGTCGGCGCGACGGGCTCCTCGGAGATCACGAGGTGGAGAAACGCCTGGCAGTGCTCGCCCAGATGTTTGATTACGGCGTGGTACTCGTCGTCATCGGAGCTGATGTGGTGCCGGTCGAGGACGATCACGCCGTCGGCCAAGCCCTCTCGGAGCTGCCGCTCGGCTTCCAGCCAGCCAGGTCGATCCCAAGGCGGCGTGTAGACGCCCTGGCTCGCGCTGGATGCCGGGAAGTACGTCGTGGTCACCGGGACCGCCACATCGTGGAGCCGGGCGGCGATCGCGTAACCGAGCTGGTCGGCCTCAGCCTGCAGCGTCCCCCAGTCCTCGTCAGGTCGGGCCCTCGGACTCGGTACCAAGCTGTACGCCAGCACGCGCAGCGGCTGATCGGCCCGCGCGTCGACGACCTGTCGGTAGAAGTGCTCCCGTAAGCCTCGGAGTTGACCAGCTCGGGACTGGCGCTTCGCTCGGGGAGAGGTGCGAGCCCATCTCGGGTGGTCATGGCCAGCAGCCGGCGCCCCACCGCCCGTGTGCTTCTCTCGCCTCCGATCAACGGCAACGAGGCTCAACACGTCGGCTCCGTGCTTGACTGCGTTGTGCGGCGACATGGGGGTGCCTCCGTGAGAGTGGGGATGACCGCGTACGTAGTTCGGCCACCGTCCGCGACGCCCCACCGCAGTGACAGGCAAGCGACGAGGTGCAGCCCTCGACCACCGAGGCCGAGGGCGCTTGCACGTCGTCGCCTCGCTGGTGCGGTGCTGTCGTCGGTGACTCTGATTTGAAGCTCGTGGTCGTCGTGTCGTAGTTGCAGTCGGACGTCCCCGGAGCCGTGGATGATCGCGTTGGATACCAACTCCGAGACGACGAGCCGGGCGTCCTCTGCCGGCGCCTCTGGCAACGACCACCGCTTCAGAACGGTGGCCGTGGTTCGTCGTGCTTGAGCGACGTGCTCATCCATCGGCTCCATGGCCATCTCGAAGACGTGAGAAGCCAGCGGGCACCGAGCAGTCGCGGCGCCGACGACGTGGGCGCCACCGTCGTCGCCCCCAGGTCGGGGTGGCGTTGTTGTCCGGTGCGTGGTCATGCGCACATCGCACCGTGACTGCGCGATCCGGAACAGGGGAAACCGGAGGGGGAAATCTTTGTCAAGGGGGAAAATCAGAGGGGAGTTGAGGGGAGTATTGGCCTTCTCCCACGGATAGGGGTCAGACTCATGGCGGTGGATCCATTTGCCGAGCTGCTCCGTCACCTGCGACGTAACGCGAATCGGACGCAGGACGAGCAGGCCGGTGCGATCAATGCCGCTTCCGGCCGGGCAACGATGACCCGCCGAGAGGTGAACCGGTACGAGAACGGTGCCAACGTTCCGACGGACCACACCCTGGGGAACATCGCTTTGGCCTGTGGCGTCCCGCTGGAGCCGCTGCTGCGCGAGGCGAAAGCCGCCCGCGCCAGGCGGCGAGAGAAGAACAAGGGCGAGGCAGAGGACCTGGACGACGTGAAACGCCGAACGCTGCTGGGAGGCGCGGTCATCGGTGCGGCTGCGGCTGCCGAGCCGTGGGGCCGGCTGGCCTATGCACTCAGCAAGGGTTCCAAGATCGACCCCGAGTCAGCGGGGGTGCTTATTGATCATGCGGCCCGGTTGCATGTGGACGAACTGAACGAGAGCGCGCTCAGCCTGCAGTCTCGGGTCGAGGCGCACTTGGACGCGATCACCGCAGCCCTTCCCCGCGCCGGAACCCACGAGCGAGCGCTGACCATCGCGGCGGGAGAGACAGCCGCTCTTGCCGGATGGGTCGCCTGGGACCTGGGCGAGCACGACAAGGCCACCTCCTACTACGGAGTGACCTCGGAGTGCGCGAAGAAGGCTGGGCACCCCCCTCTGCGTGCCCTGGCTCTGGGCTACGCGAGCTACGGTGCCCCCAGCCCTGCTAAGGCGCTGGAGATGCTTTCGCAGGCAGCTCAGGACGTGCGCGGACGTGGCAATGCAACCGCCGCAGCATGGGCTCTGGGCCGGTACGCGGAGGAGGCCGCTCAGTCGGGCGATGACGCTGCCGCTCTTCGCGCGCTGGACCAGGCCAGGTTCGCCTATGACTTCGCCGACCATACGAGCGAGCAAGCGTGGGTCCGCTTCGTGACGCCGTACCGGATGGACTCCTTAACCCTCTCGGTCTACGGCGAACTCAAACGTCAGGAGCTGACGGCCACGGCCGACTCCGCAGTCGAGCGCCTCGGCGGTGAACTACCCGAGTCCGGTGTAGTTGTCCTCGGGGACCTAGCGTCGGCACTTCTGCGCGGCGGCGACGTAGACCGCGGGGCCTACGTCGCGCACCAGTTCGCTGCAGCGGCGGAGTCGAAGCCCAACACCATGGGCCGTCAGCGGGCGCAGGTCATCGCTGCCGAGCTCCCCGACACCGAGCATGATCTGGCCAGCCACCTGCTGACGTTCGCGACGCTGTGAAGCGTCCAAGCACACAGGCTCGGTGAGGGCGAGCGCCGCGGTGGTGACCTCTACTGCGGACGCGTCTCGTCGAGGACCCAGGACAAGTACGCCTCCGACCCTCCGGTCACAGGCAGCGTGACCCACTGGGGGACGTCGTAAGGGTGCCTCTCGTGCAGCCATGCCTCTAGCGCGGGGAGGCGATCCGACGACGTCATGTAGGAGATCCGCCACTCCTGAGCCGCCTCGACCTTCCCCTGCCACCAGTAGAAGGCGGTGATGGGCGCATCGATGTGAACGCCCGCCGCCAGTTTGCTCTCGACAGCGCCCCTGGCGAGGGTCTTCGCCTGCTCCTCGTTGTCACTGGTCGTCTGCGCGATCACGATCTCGTGGTCCATGCGGCTACCTCTCCAGCTCGGGTACCGCGACCCTATCCATGTGTTCGGCACAGGCCAGCGGGTGGTAGTCCGTGGAAGACCACCCCAGGCCGACCGCCCTGGAGAGCCGTCGAATTGCCGCCAGCCGCACGGCGCCCAATCGGTGCCGGCCGAGAGTGGACCTTCACCCGCGAATGGGCGAGCATTATGCGCCCTCACTCTTCTTACGGGGCCGCCCTGCGAGAGCGCTCCGAGTCGGCGGTCTATGCCTCAGCTATCTGTTCGGCGATCTCCCCGCGGATGGCCGCCATGTCCGCAGGCGACCACACCGAGCCGCTCCCGAAAGGCAGCACACGGTCGTGGGGCTGGTAGAGCTCCTCGCTTTCCAGACTGCGGCAACAGGCACGGCACTTCCACGGACGGCGCAGAGTGATCCACTGTCTGAGCCCGCACCAAGGGCACAACACGAAGTACGCGCTGGGCCCGTGAGCGGCGGCCCAACTGGCATAGCCCGAACGGCTGCGAGCCGCGTTGATGTCGCCATGGGTGCGTTCCGCGACCCAGCCAAGGAGGACCATCTCGCCCCCGGGCCACGCACAGGAGCAGGGGCCGTCGCAGGGGCAGGCGCGCGCCTTGCCCAGCTCGACGGCCTTTTCCTTACGGGGCGTGGATGGTCCCTTGACCTCAAGCCATGTCCCGATCTCGGGCAGCCAGAAGTCCGGCAGGTAGTACGCCCCTGACGGCAGGGTGATTCGCTCAGGCTCGTACTGCCAGAGGATGCTTTGGGTGTCGAGGGTGCAGGCCCAGTCGGCTTCGAGCCGAGAACGGAAAGTGGTGCCGCTGTACTCCGTCGGTACGGCTTCGATGGGCTGGCCGTCTGTGGGGAGGTCCGTCACGGCGTCTCCGTTCCAGGTCAGTTATGCGCCGACCCACAGTTTGACCGCGAACTCGCGCTTCATGAACCGGGCTGTCCGACGGGTGGGCAGTCCCACTCTCGTTAACAGACCCATGCCTCGGCCTTAGCGCAGCGGACAACCACCGTGAGCTGCTTCGGCATCACAAGATCCATTTCAGCGACGCCCTCTTTATCGCAAGAACCCGGTTCGTCCAACTCGGCCTTTCCCTGGAATCTCGTCCTGTCATCACCCCACACGACAGGAGTCGACCCATGCCGGAGCCGCGCGCAGCATCCCAGGCCGCCTTCTTGACCCTCCCCAGGGCCGCCGAGTATCTCGGTATCTCCCCCAACACCTTGTACGTCTGGCGACACCGCCGACAGGGGCCTCCCAGCTTCCGCATGGGACGGCGCGTGATGTATCGGATCACGGCGCTCGACAAGTGGGTCTGCGATCAGGAGCGAGCGGACTCCCGCTCCAACCACGCCCTTGACCCGCTGAACCGGAAGCCGCAACGGCGCTCAAAGGCCGTGAAGTAGCGCGGTGGCTTACGCGTCCGGTCTCCCCCGTGAAGAAGTTCTCCGGATGGGGATTGGATCGTGCCGCAGATCGCGTTAGCACCGACCAGCTCATGATCACGCACCACTGGAGGGCCCCGTCATGGCGGGTTACATAGAAGACCGATGGCTGAAGAAGCGCCCCGACAAGCTGACCGGGAAGCGGGAGCGGACCGCGATCTACGGCACCGGGAAGCGCTACCGAGTGAAGGGGATTCCCGGCATCCACGACCGGTCGTTCCACACCAGCGAGGACGCGAAGCAATGGCTCGCCATCGCCAAGACGGACTCCAGCCGTGGTGAGTTCGTCGATCCCCGCAAGGGCGAGATACTTCTCGCCGACTACATCGCCGAGTACTGGTGGGCGGGCCGCTCCGACGAACCCTCGACGGCGGACCCGATGCGCAGCCGCATCTGGAACCACATCATCCCGTTGGTGGGCGACTACGCCCTGCGTGAGATCGACGCGTCCGCTCTACGGACCTTCAAGGCAACACTGCTCACGAGGGTCGAAGAGTCGACGGCAGAGGTGATCTGGGGACACCTGTCCTCGATCCTCGGCAGCGCCGTCGACGACCAGCGTCTGCTGCGCAACCCGATGAAGATGAAGAACAGCGTCAAGCCCCCACGAGCGATCGACAGCAAGGCCAAGGCGTGGTCACGTGAGGTCGTCGACGCTGTCCGCGCGGAGTTGCAGGACCGCTACCAGATCGCGGTCGATCTCGGCATCGGCCTCGGGCTGCGCCAAGGCGAAGCGTTCGGTCTCGCCGAAGAGGACTTCGACTTCGCGGCTGGAGTCGTCCACATCCGCCGCCAGCTCAGGTGGGACATCAAAGGCCGCCCCTACTTCTCGCTCCCCAAGGGGCGCAAGACCCGCGAGGTCCCCCTGCCGGCGAACCTCGCCCTCCGGGCCCGAGCTCACTTCCGCCGATTCCCGTCGACTTCCTGCACGTTGCCCTGGCGGAACCCGGAGGCCCCGACCACCGCGCTCGAGGAGCGCCAGCGGAAGCCGATCACGGTCGAACTGATCCTCACCTCGTCGCACGGCAACCGCATCTACTACCGCACCTGGAACGACCGCAGCTGGAAGCGTGCGCTCGCCGCCGCCGGGCTGATCAAGCCCGTGGGCGAGAAGGTACGGCACGACGGCAACCGGGTTCGCCGGGTCCTGCTCTACGCCGCCCCACGCGAGGACATGTTCCACGTCCTCCGCCACACCTACGCGAGCGTGCAGCTGGAGGCCGGCGAGTCGGTCGTCAGCCTGTCCAAGTGGCTCGGGCACTCGACACCGAAGGTCACCCTCGACCACTACGCTCACTTCATGCCCGGTGCGGGGCAGCGAGGGATCGCCGCGATGGACGCCTGGCTGCGGGACCCCTCCCGGTCGAAAGTCCCTGAGAAGTCCCTGCTGGCATGCAGGGCAGCTCATCTACCCCCGAACATGCAGGTCAAAGGCATAGTGCGACAGGGTGCGGACATGTCCGTCAAGTACAAGGAGACCGCGCGCGGCGGGCTCGCGGTGAACATCATCGAGTGCTAGGCAGATGGGCCCCGACCAGCGCGTTTTCATCGTTCAGCGCGGGTCGGGGCCTACCCCGGCGTTCGCTCAGGCGGGAAGTCCGGTGACGCCGAGGGCGAAGTTCACGTTCCCCACCCCGTGGTTGGCGAGGCCCACCGCGACCACGCCCGCGCCTTCGAGCCAGTGCGCCATTCCCAGTCCGCCGACATCCGGCGGGCGCAGCCCGAGACTCTCGACGAACGCTTCCACACGCGCCTTGGCCCGCGCGTCGCCACCGCGATGAAGACGTCGGACCGGTCCTTCTCCAGGACCTGGCGGCAGACGGTGTTGGACGCCTTCACCACACCGGCGCCGGCCGGGGCGGCCTTGGCGACTTCCTGGTTGAAGGGGTTTCGGCATCGGCAACGCCATCCCGGCCACGGCCGACGATGACCGGCGACGGGCGGAAGAGACGGGTTGGCCCGAGGACACGCATTCGGGGCGGGAGCCGGGCATCGCGCCGGCTCCCGCCCCGTGTGCGTGGACTACGACCAGCGGCGGAGTGCCGCCCGCGCGGGCAGCGTCACCGCGAGCAGGGTCAGGCCGCCGGCGGCGGCCGCGAAGGATCCGTACAGCAGGGGCGGTACGTAGGGCGCCTCGCCGGTCATGCCGTGCATCATCGGGATCAGTGTGGCCGCGGCGATCGCCGTGCCGAGGGCCACGCCCACCGTGGAGACCAGCAGGCTCTCCCAGCGGAGCATCTGCAGCACCTGGCGCCGGGTGGAGCCGATGAGGCGCAGGGTGCCCAGCTCGCGGCGGCGGTCCAGGACCGTCATCACGAGCGTGTTGACGGCGGCGACGGCGGCGAAGCCGCCGAGGACCGCGGCCATCATGTAGTTGGACCAGGCGCCCAGCTTCGCGTCGAGGCTCTGCTCGGTGGCGTAGCCGGAGGCGTCGGTGACCGTGCCCAGGCCGGTGAGTGACTTCGCCGAGCCGCCGCGTACCAGCAAAGTGCTGTCGAATCCCGAGGTGACGTGCCCGGCGAGGGACGGCCGGTCCATGGTCACCGTGGCCAGGCCGAGACCGCGGCCGTAGACCGCGACGATCTCGGGGGCGGCCTTCGTGCCGTCCGGGAGGTAGAGCGGGAGCCGGTCGCCGACACCGGCGTCCGCCGAGTCCGCCAGGGTCCTGTCGATGGCGATGCGGTCCTTGCCGAGCCGGTCGAGGCTGCCTGCTCGTACGTCCAGGTCCTGCACCTTCGCGAGCTCGGCGCCGGAACCGGTGACGCCCTGGACGGCCGCGCCCTGCAGCGCCTTGAACTCCCCGGAGCCGACCGGCACCAGCACCTGGGTGCTCAGCAGGCCGACGGCCGTGTCCACGCCCGGCGCGCGGGCGGCCAGGGCCACCGCGTCGACCGGGAGCCCGGCGGGGTCCGTGACCACGTGGTCCGCGGTGATGCCCGCCCGCAACTGCTTGTCGGCGGCGTGGTTCTCGCTCGTGTGCATGAAGACGAGGGTCGAGGAGAAGGCCGTGGCCAGCACGATCGGGGTGATCGCGGAGGCGAGCCGGCGGGCGTTGGTACGGGAGTTGGCGGCCGCGAGTCCGGCGGCCGGGCCGGCGCCGCGCAGCGGGAGGCCGAAGAGGCCCGCGCACACGCGCGCCACCAGTGGGCCGAGCAGCCCGACGGAGAGCATGAAGAGCATGACGACGCCGAGGGCGGCCCCGGCCGCGTCGTCCCCCGTGGAGTTGGCGGAGACGCCGGTGAGAATCGCTCCTCCCACGAGGGCGCCGAGACCCAGCACGGTCCTGACCGCACCGGGCCGCAGCCGTTCCACGGACGCTTCGGACAGCGCCTGCCCCGGCTTGATCTTCGCGGGCCTGCGGCCGGCCGCCCAGCCCGCGCCGAGCGCGGTGAGCAGTCCGGTGGCGACGGCGGCGAGGACCGGGAGCCCGGACACGTGTACCTGCACGGCCTGCGGGATCGCGCCGCGGTCCTGCAGTTGCCCGAACCACCAGTGGGCGAGCGCGATGCCGGGCAGGCAGCCGATGATCCCGGCGAGCGGCGCGACGAGCAGTGCTTCGGAGGCGACCGCGCGGCGGATCTGGCGCGGGGTGGCGCCGATGGCGCGCAGCAACGCGAACTCACGGGCGCGCTGGGACACGGACAGGGTCACGGTTCCGGCGGCGGTGAAGACGGCGACGATGGTGGCGATGCCACCGAAGGAGGCGCCGATCCCGAAGAGCGTGTCCTTGGCGTAGCCGAGGCCCGGGTCCTCGATCGCGCCGCGGTCGTCGCCGACGTGCACCTGGGCGCCGGATCCGGCCAGGGCCTTGTTCACGGAGCCGGCGAGCGTGTCGGCATCGGTGCCGTGCCGCGCCAGTACGGCGATGGCGTCCGCCTTGCCGGGGTGGCCGGCGAGCGTGGGGGCCTGCGCGTCGGCGAACCAGGCAAGGGCGCCCGCGGTGCCGGTGTTCCGGGCGGTGTCCCCGGGTCCGGCCTCGGCGAGGCCTGCGACGCGGAAGTCCTGCCGCCCGGCGGCGGTCCGCAGTGCGACGGTGTCGCCGACGGCGGCCTTCGCGGCGCGGGCGGCGGCGGTGTCGAGGACGACCTCGCCGGTCCGGGGTGCGGTCCCGGAGGTGAGCGCGGTGCCGGTGAAGGCGTGCGCGCCCCAGCCGTGCGCGGTGAGCGAGCTGTCCCCGGCCCGTACCGGGAAGGTGTGGTCCGCGACGGCCGCGGCGACGCCCGGCGCCGCGGCGGCCCTGTCGGCCAGTGCGGCGTCGACCCGTGCGGTGTCCGGCAGCGGGACCGCTTCCTCCTCGCGGTCCTCGCCGCTGCCCGTCACGACGTACTCGTACTGGTCGGCCGCCGCGACGACCGGCGCCTGCGCGTACCGCTCCGCGGGGACCGAAGCGCGCAGGCCGGTCTCCAGGAGGATGCCGCAGGCCGTGACGATCAGCGCGGACATCATCAGCGCGACGAAGGTCCCGGCGAACGAGGCGGGCTTGAAGCGGACGGCTGCCCGGGCGAGCCCGTTGGGGACGATCCTCATGCCGCGGCCCCCGCCGTCGTGCCCGTGCGGGAGGTACGGGCGGTGAGCGCCGCCATCCGGGCCGCGATCCGGTCCGGCGTACCCCGGTCGAGACGGTCGGCGAAGGCGCCGTCGGCGAGGAACAGCACACGGTCGGCCCAGGCGGCCGCGGTCGGGTCGTGGGTGACCATGACGACGGTGGCGCCGAGGGTGTCCACCGCGTGCCGGAGCAGGCCGAGGACCTCGGCGGCCGTGCCGGTGTCGAGGGCCCCGGTGGGCTCGTCGGCGAAGACCACGTCCGGGGCGGTGACCAGGGCGCGGGCGATGGCCACGCGCTGCTGCTGGCCGCCGGAGAGCTCGCCGGGGCGGCGCTTGGCCTTGTCGGCGAGCCCGACCTGGGTGAGCATCGCGGCTGCTCTGCGGCGGTCCTGGCGCCGACCGGCCAGGCGCATGGGCAGCAGCACGTTCTGCTCAACTGTGAGCGAGGGCAGCAGGTTGAAGGCCTGGAAGACGAAGCCCAGGCGGCTGCGGCGCAACTCGGTGAGCTCGTTCTCGCCCATGCCGGTGATCTCCGTGCCGCCGAGGCGCACGGAGCCCGCCGACGGCCGGTCCAGTCCCGCGGCGCACTGCAGGAACGTGGACTTGCCGGACCCGGACGGGCCCATGACCGCGGTGAACGTGCCGCGCGGGAGGGCGAGGTCGACGCCCGCCAGCGCGTGCACGGCACCGGCGCCGCGGCCGTACTGCCGCCGGACATCGCGCAGTTCGACGGCGAGACCTGGAGTGCCCGGGGCGTCCGGGCGTTCGTCCGTCCGCTGCTGCTTGCCGCTGCGTAGCCTCATGCTCTGCCCTTCGCGATGCTCGTGCTGACGGGATGGAGCGTGCGGGAACGGACGGGCGTCGGGCGTCATACCCGGGGGCCAATGTGCGGGTGCTACCGCGGTAGGGGGCGGAGGGGGGCGGGCGGCTCCGCTCTGTGCGACCGGCCGAGGAGGGGCCACGATCATCGAAATATTTCGAATGATTGACCGCAATTATCGGAAGGACTAGCCTGCCGCGTGATCCGGCGGGCGCATGGATGGGGATGCCGTCCGCGTACGTGGACGCTTTGCGCTTCATCCCGCTTCCCCGCCGCACTCCCGTTTCCCCACCGCACAGAGGGAACACATCCATGAACCGAAGATCGTCACTGATCAGCCTGATCACCGCGGGAGCGCTCTTCGCCTCCCTGACCGCCATCTCGCCGGCGCTCGGGGCCGGCGAGCGCGCGGGCGCGGACCGCGCGCCCGGGCCCCGGGAGCGGAACGCGCACTGGGTGGCCGCGTGGACGTCGATGCCGCAGCTGACGGAGCCGTCCAACATGCCGCCGGCGCCGTTCACCCAGGACGACGCCGTCCTGACGGACACGACGCTGCGGCAGACCGTCCACGTCTCGGCGGGCGGTGACCACATCCGGCTGCGGTTCTCCAACGCGTTCGGCGGCGCCGTGCTGCCCCTCACCAAGGTGTCCGTGGCACTGCCGCTGGACGGCCGGGCGGGCACCGGCGCCGTCCGGGAGGGAACCACGCGCAGGGTGACCTTCGGGGGCTCCTCCTCGGTGGCCGTCCCGGCCGGAGCGCAGGCCGTCTCCGATCCGCTGGACTTCCGGCTGGAGCCCGGCTCCAATCTGACGGCCACGGTCTATCTGGCCACCGGTCAGGCGTCCACCGCCCTCACCTCGCACCCCGGTTCCCGTACGACCTCCTACCTCCGGTCCGGGGACCACGTCCAGGATCCGGATCTGCCCGGGGCCACCACCACCGACCACTGGTACCTCCTCAGCGGCGTCGAGGTCTGGTCCAGGAGCGACACCTCCGCGACGGCCGTGCTCGGCGACTCGCTGACCGACGGCCGGGGTTCCACCACCAACGGGAACGACCGCTGGCCGGACGTGCTCCAGCAGCGGCTGGCGGCCGGCGCGGGCCCGGTGCGGACCTCGGTCGTCAATCAGGCAGCCGGCGGGAACCGCCTGCTCAACGACGGCCTGGGCCCGAACGGACTGGCCCGGCTGGACCGCGACGTACTGTCCCAGAGCGGCGTCGACCGGCTGATCGTCTTCGAGGGCGTCAACGACCTCGGGACGGCGCCCGCCACCCCCGCCGCCCAGAAGCAGGCGGCGGACGACGTCATCGCGGCGTACGACCAGATCATCACCCGGGCCCACGCCCTGGGGATCCGGGTATACGGGGCGACGCTGACGCCCTTCGGCGGCAACACCGGCTACGACGACGCGGACGGATACCGCGAGGGAGCCCGGCAGGCGGTCAACACCTGGATCCGTACCGGCGGCCGCTTCGACGCGGTCATCGACTTCGACCGGGCCGCTCGCGATCCCCACAACCCCCGTGCGCTGCGCCCCTCGCTGGACGTCGGCGACCATCTCCACCTGAACCCCGCGGGCTACCGGGCACTGGCGGACGCCGTCCCCGCCCGCCTGTTCCGGCCGTCTCCGCTCCCGGCGGGCTTCGGCTACAACTGACCGGCGCGCAAAGGCGGCCCGCGCACCCGTGAGGGGTGCGCGGGCCGTCCTGAGCCGTGCCCTGGCCGGACCAGGTGCTCGGCACTGACCAATCCCCACAAGACCACTGACGGTGAACTGTCGTCGCGGTATGTTCAGGCCGGAGACCACCTTGGCTAACCTGACCCCTTGCCCCGGCGAGCCGTACCGAACAAGGGAGTCGCGTGTTCATCGATGCCGCCGACTGGTCGGTGTACGAGTGCCTGCTGTTCACCCACCCCCCGACCACGGAACAGGTGTCACGGACCACCGGCCAGTCCCTGGCCGAGGTCCGAGCGGCGGTCGACCGGCTGCGGGAACTGGGGCTCGTCGAAACCGGTCCCGGCTCCTCGGACGAGATCCTTCCCGTTCCCCCCGACTCCGCCCTCCTGCCCGCCCTGCGACGCTGGGAGTCGCAACTCGACCGCACCCGGCATGCCTCCGACGGTCTGATACACCGGTGGCGCAGGCGCAATCGCCGGCATGAGGACCTCATCCAGACCGTGGGCGAGTCCGACGCCGGCTGGGCCGCCTTCGAGCAACTGCAGGTCAACGCCACAGAGGAAGTCCTGATCTTCGACCGGCCCCCCTACGTGGCGCCTCCCTCGGGCAACCCCGCCCAACTGGACGCGATGGGCCGCGGAGTCGTCTACCGGACGGTCTACACGCAGGAGGCCCTGAGCGACGAAGTGCGCCAGAACCTGGCTCGTGCGGCCATAGCCGGCGGTGAGAGGGCCCGGATCAGCGACCGCCTCCCGATGAAGCTGGTGGTCGTCGACCGACGACTCGCGATGGTGCCCCTGCAGGGCAGCGCCGGAACTCTTGACTCGGCCGTCCTGATCGCCCCCTCCGCCCTGCTCGACGGGCTTCTGGAGCTCTTCGAGATGACCTGGGACCGGGCGCTGCCCCTGACCTTCGAGGAAAAGCACGTCACGCACGGCGTGCCGGACTGGGAGGAGGATCTCGTACGCCTCCTCGCCAGCGGCCTGACCGATCCCGCGATCGGCCGGGCGCTGGGCTGCTCCGAGCGGACCGTACAGCGGCGGATCACGCAGCTGATGACGCGCAACAGCGTCGCGAACCGGTTCCAGCTCGGAGCCCAACTCGTCTACACGCGACGAATCTGAGGCCTCACCGCACCGCGTAGGCGGAGATGAGCGTCTGTTCGACGTCCGCCCCGTCCGAGTTGGCCGCCTTGACACGCAGGGAGACGAAGCCGCCGCTCGCAGGGCGGTTGTCCACCAACGCCACCCAGGAGCCACCGCGGCGGACCGTTCGGACATCTCGCCACGAAGCACCTCCGTCGTAGGACACCTGGGCGGTCAGCGTATCCGCGCGGCCTTCGTAGCCGGGCTGGCCCGGGGCGTCCAGCTCCACGCGGTAGCTCCTGGACGCCGGGGCTTGGTTGTACGGGTTCAGGGCCATGCCGTACGCCGGTACGAGCAGGGGCAGGGACGTCTCCTTGTCGACGGAACCGGAGTCGAACGACCAGCGTGTGCTGATCGACGTCGAGAGGGCCCAGGTGCGGAAGATGGGCAGGTCGGTACGGCGCTTCTGGTCCAAGGAAAGCTCGTAGCGGCCGGACCCGGACGGCACCGGCCAGGAGGCGATCCCGCCGCTGGCCGTCGGTCCGACCGCTTCGCCGTCGCGGGTCAGCTTCAGGGCGAACTGGTCGGTCATGGCCTGGAAGGAGACATGGCCGTCGCTGTCCCCCGTCGAGGGGACCACGGTGGAGATGGCGTCACCGTTTCGCGAGGCAAGCGGTGTGGTCTCGCCGTTCACGATGTTCGTCACCGGCTGGGGGTGGAGAGGGCCGCCGTACCAGTGTTCCGTGTGACGGACCGGCTTCTCGTAGCGTGTGGGGCGGCCGGCCATCTGATCGGCACCGGCCGCCGTGTTGCTCGTGCCCCAGTGCACCCAGCTGTCCTCGCCGGTGGTGTAGTACGCGGTGCGCTTCGTCGGCGCGAGGACCGGCTGGACGATGCTGACGGTGACGGGCTGGGCGCCAGGGGTGTACGCCACGGCGAGGCCGTCACCGTACTGCTGCCGACGGGCCTGGCTGGACCAGGTCTCCTCGACCTGGGCGAGGCCGGCCTCGTCGAGAGCGTGGGTCTGGTCCGCCGGAATCCCGTCGGTCCAGGGTATGTGGACGTTGTAGACGTACGGGCTGTTCGGCGTTCCGCTCCACTTCAGCCTGGTGGTCCCGTCCGCCAGTTCCTGCTTGAGGGCCGCGTAGTCATCGGTGGTGACAGCGATGACCGGGATGTCGTCCTTCGCGAAGGGAGACCATCGCCCGGCGAAGCCGTGGGCGACGACGACGCCCCGGGCGCCTCGCTCGACCGCGTCCTTCGTCACCTGCTCGAGGCGGATCGTCGACTCGGAGTCCTTGCTTCCGAGATCGACCAGGACGAACCGGTCGGCCACGTCGGCCGCGGCGAGTTCCGCGGCGGTGCCGGCGCCGACGTCAACCACGCGGGCCGACCCGCCCTGGGGAAGGTAGGCGATGCCGTCGGTCGTGACGGGGCTGTACTTGGCGTACATCGCCTCCAGCGTGTGACCCCGGGTGGTGGCGATCTTCAGCAGCGGGGCGTAGGCGCGGGTGACGAAGTCGACGCGGGCATCGGGCCATTGGCCGGCCGGTACGTCCGTGACGGCGACGTCCGTCACGTTGGCTCCGTAGATCACACTGGCGGCGAAGACGACGCCACCGACGTTCCGCTGGTAACGCACGCTCGTGGTGTGGCTCTCCAGCGGCCGGGAAGCGGAGAGCTTCACCCGGTGCGCCGTCCGTGCGTCGAGGATCTCGGTCGTGTCCTCGGTGAACTGCAGCCCGGGACGGAAGAGGAAGCCGATCGACTTCACCGTGTGGTAGAGGTCCTGTTCATCGATGCCCGGGTCATAACCGTAGATCCCGGCGTCGAGATCGTAGGTTCCGGCGGGGATCGTGGCGGTGGCCGCACCGTTGCGGAAGTACACCCGGGTCGCCGTCCTGGTGTCGCGCGAGATCAGGTTGGCGTAGCTGAGGGTCCCGGCCTTTCCATCGCCCCGGGTGATGCCCTCGAACGTGACCGTGACCGTGTTGGGCTCGGCATAGAAGCCGAAGCTGGTCACCGCGTACTGCCCGCCGTCGGTGGCCGAGGCGGTGATCCGGCCGGTGAACTGGCCGTATCCGCCGTCCGGAAGGGCACCTGGGACGGACATGCGCAAGGTGGCAGAGGCGCTCCCGCCTGCCGGGACGGTCACGCTCCCGGTACTCAAGGACGCCACCCCCTCCGGTGCAGGCCGGCCGTTCCCGTCGAAGGCGGTCGTC
This sequence comes from Streptomyces sp. NBC_00385, assembly GCF_035917155.1. NCBI lineage: Bacteria > Bacillati > Actinomycetota > Actinomycetes > Kitasatosporales > Streptomycetaceae > Streptomyces > Streptomyces sp. NBC_00385. The sequence goes on from NZ_CP107951.1 coordinate 2,306,253, forward strand.
TCCAGGTTCAGGGTGATGGCGGAGTCACCGGTGTTCTTCCAAGTGACCTCGCGCTCGCTGATCTGGTCGGGGCCGTGCGGCCAGGGCAGGTTGTCCCCGTCGACGTAGCCCGGTCCGGTGACGGTGGCGGACACCGCGCGCGCTACATCCAGGAACCCCGTGCCCTCCGCAAGCGGTGGGTTCAGGGCGTCCGGGCGCACGCTCGACATCAGCCCCTGCTTCAGCTGCGTGCTGGTCCAGTCAGGGTGGCGCTGCGCGAGGACGGCGGCGGCTCCGGCCACGTGGGGTGTGGCCATCGAGGTGCCCGACAGCGTGGTGTAGTTCTCGTCGACGGGAGCGCCCAGCGAAGTTCCGGCCGCGCGGGCGCCGATGACGCCGACGCCGGGTGCGGCCATGTCGGGCTTCAGGTAGTGATGTCCGGCGCCGTCGTCCACGGGGCCTCGCGCGGAGAACGAGGCTGTCTTCAGATTGCTGTCGTCGGCCGCGACGGTGAGGGCGGAGACAGCGCAGCCGGGCGAGGACACGGTCCCGGGGCCGGGGCCGGTGTTTCCGGCGGCGATCACGAAGAGGGTGTCGGACGAGGCGGACAGCTGATCGACGGCGGCCGCCATCGGGTCGTTGCAGAGTTTCACCGGCGCGCCCAGGCTCATGCTGACCACCTCGACGCCGTTCTCCACCGCCCACTGCATCCCCGCCAGAACCACGGAGGTCGGGCCGGAGCCGCTGTCGGTCAGGACCTTGCCGACGTACAAGGAAGCGTCCGGCGCCACTCCTTCCCGGTACTTGCCCTGGGAAGCGGAGCCGTTGCCGATGACGGAGGACGCGGCATGGGTGCCGTGTCCGTGACCATCGGCGGTGCTGCCGTTGCCGGTGAAGTCCTTGCTCGCCACGATCGACGCGGCCACATCGGGGTGCCCGGCGTCGATGCCGGTGTCCAGGACCGCGACCTTCACCCCCTTGCCGGTGTAGCCGGCCGCCCACGCCTCGGCTGCGCGGACCTGCTGGAGGGCGGCGGTGTCGGTGGAGGAGACCTTCGCATCGAGCCAGATCTTGGCAGGGGCGGCGGAGCGGCTCCGCTGTCGGCGCTGTACGTCTTCCCAGAAGGCCGGCGCCGCCGACTTCGTGGCCCGCATCGCCGTCATGCGGAGGCGGGGCAGCCGGTCGCTCACACGGGCACCGAGGGGGGCGGGCGCCGAGGCGGCCGCGGCGCTGTCGGGGTAGCTCACGATCAGGGGGATCGACGAGCTGTGGGCGTCGTCGTAGCGATCGGCGATCAGCTTGGTCACGTTGAAGAGCTGTTCGTCGACTCTGTCCTCGGCGATCAGCGGAGCTGCGGTGTCGGGCACGACGTAGAGATCGTCGCCGAGCTGATGGGTACGGAAACCCGGCGCCCCGCCCTGGGGGTCGGTCACCTGGACGACCTTCTGGCCGCCCACTCCGCTCAGCGTCACCTGGTCGCCGGTGATCAGGGTGACCGACTCCGTCGTCGCCTGTCCCACCGTCTTCGGCGCCGGGGAAGGCGGGCTCCCTGACGCCCAGGTCGGAGGTGGCGCTATCGCCAGGCCGGACACTGCCAGTAACGCGGACGCGATGACTATCGAGCGACGAGACATGCGAAACCCACCTTCCGGAAGGGAACCAGGTGGGAGGAGACCCTAGGGGAGCGGAAGTCGCTTCCCAATACATCAAGGTGGCGGGACGGGGCCACTGTCGGCATCCTGCCGCGGTGGCCGGAGCGCGGGTCCCGGGGGCGCTCCCCTCGGCACCGGCCCCTCGCTGGCCGATGCCGTCACCGGGTACCGGGCCGTGCTGCGGGCCGAACCGCCCCAACCCGGAGGCGAATCGGCCACACCCCTCACCTCACCCCCCTGCCACCCACCAACCCAGGAGTGCACCAACTGCCCATAACTGAGCAGGCGTTCATGGTGAGCACACATTTTCAGTCACGTGCGACTTCCCTCCTCCGCGGACTGGGAGTTCACTGGTCGTGACGAGTGGTGACGCGATCGCCGTGCACGTCAGGCGGTGCGCGCTGCCCCGGGCCCCGTGGAGCCCGCTTCGACGGCCCGGCCCTGCGGAGGAAAGAGGACAGCGATGACAGCCGCCCCTCCCGTGACGCCTCCTCGGCGGGATCCGGCCGTCCGGCCCGGCCATGGCGCACGAAGAGCGCCATGGGTGACCCGTCGTGACCGTCCGCCCCGCCGGCCCTGATCAGCTCCTGCGGTGATCGCCGTCGCAGCCGGCTCACGGCCGTACCGCCCGATTCCGACGCCGGTGCGGACAGGTACCCCCCGATGACACGGTTTGTCGAAGCGCCGATCGACAACCTCGCGGTCAACGTCTGCCGCTCCGGCCCGTGCGTGCGCGGCCTTTTCGCGCATCCCCCTTCCCTGTTCGTACCGTTCAGACGAGGTGCACCATGAGCAAGTTGGCGCTTCCAGAATTCCACATGCCGTTCGAGAGCGCGGGATGCCATCCGGGAGTCGAGCAGACCAGACAAGCCGCCTGGGAATGGGCGGAGGCCAGTGATCTCGTCCTGTCACCGGTGGCCCGCAAGAAGATGATCCGGACCCGCCCCGAACTCTGGATATCCCTGATATTTCCCGAGGCGTCGCAGAAACACCTCGACCTCTTCTGCCAGTGGCTGTTCTGGGCCTTCCTCGTCGACGACGAGTTCGACGACGGCCCGGCCGGCCGCGACCCGCAGGTCTGCGCCCGCGCGATCGCCCGCCTCGTGGACGTGCTCGACGGCGCACGGGCACCGGTCGGCCCCATGGAACACGCCCTGGACGAACTGCTGGTCCGCACCTGTACGGACAGGCCGGTGCACTGGGTCCGGCAGTTCCGCCGCGACACGGCCGCCTGGCTGTGGACGTACTACGCGGAGGCGGTCGACCGGGCCGCCGGGCACGTCCCGAGCACGGCCGACTTCGTCAGACACCGTCGGGATTCGGTGGCCATGCAGCCCTTTCTCGATCTGCACGAGATAACGGCGGGAATCGACCTGCCGGAATCCGCCCGGAGCCTTCCCGCCTATATCGCACTGCGCAATGCGGTGGCCGACCATTCGGGGCTCTGCAACGACATCTGCTCCTTCGAGAAGGAGGACCTGCTCGGATACGAGCACAACACGGTCCGCCTGATCCAGCGGGATCGCGGCGGCACGCTCCAGGAGGCCGTCGACGAGGCCGGGATTCTGCTGTCCCGCATTGCCGACCGGGTCCAGCGGGCGGAGAAGGAACTGGTCGAGGAGATGGAGGCGGCGGGAATCGAGGGGCTGGCCCGCGTCGCCCTGGAGCGCTGTGTCCGGGACTACCGGGGTCTCGTCCGGGGCGACTTCGACTACCACGCACGGGCGGAGCGCTACACCCGCCCCGATCTCATGGAGATCGACGAACAGGCCTCCCTGTCCCGGAACTTCGCCGCCTGACGGGACGCGGGCCCCGTACGTACGCGTTCACGACGGCGAGTTCTGGCCAATTGCCGTCGATGCCGTACGCGGCTTTCCGGCTGCCGCGCGGCGGCCGGAAAGCCGCGCCGCCGGAACCGGCCACCGCGCACCGGCGGAACCCTCGGCACCGACGACGGCGTGGCGGAGGGTCGTGCGCGGCGCGGAGGCGGTTCCTGTGCGCCGGGCAGGCGTAGGCGCGCAGGACGCGAACACGCCCACTCCTCTACCCCTGACTGAAAACCACACAATTCACCCGCCTCCACGCATGGGAAGCGCAGAAGTTCACCCGGAAGGAGGCATTGGGGAATGCGCGAACGTTTCTGCGTCGCCACCTGGCGGACCTTCGGGTTAGGTTCACCGACTGTCACCTCACCGACCGTCCCCCACCGACTGTCACGCGGGCCCCGGGTACGTCCTCGGGGCCCGGCGCTGCGAGGAGAGGCATCAGATGACCGAGACGCCGGCCCCCACGGCAACCCCCGTGCCGGCCCTGCTGCCCGAGCCGTGCGGCCGGGTGTACCGCCGGGACGGATGCACGGTGGTGGCGCTGCGCGACGAGATCGACATCGCGACCGCCGCGCTCATCGCACCGGCCCTGGACGACGCGACGGCGGACGGCTCACCCCGGCTGGTGGTCGACCTGTCGGAGGTGAGCTTCCTCGACTGCTCGGGGCTGTCGCTGCTGTGCCGCGCCCGCCGGCGTGCGCTGGACCGCGAGGGGCGGTTCTGGCTCGTCTGCGCCTGTCCGCGGATCCTGCGCCTGCTGCGGGCCGGCCGACTGCACGATGTGTTCGGCCCGGTGGCGACCCCGGACGAGGTCTTCCGCACGGCGGGGGCCGGGGCACCGGCCGTTCCCTGAGCGCGCCCCGGAGTGCCGCTCCGCGGCCCCCGGCCTGTCGGCCGGGGGTCCTCCGGACGTCAGCTCTGCGCGGCCCAGAACTCGTCGAACGTGAGGAGCCCGTCCCCGTTCGCGTCGTGCGAGTTGATCACGGCCTGGGCGACCGTCTCGGTGACGTAGGGGTCACCCAGCTGAGCCATGACGCTCTTGTACTCGACCGCCGAGATCAGCCCGTCGCCGTTCAGGTCGTACCGCTCGAATGCCTTGCGCGCCGACTCGATGTCCGCCACTTTTCCGCCCCTTCGTATGACTGTCTGACGGAGGTCAGATTAACGGGCGCGACAGCCGGCCCGGGCGGCGGCCGGTCGGCGACCATGGGTGGGCCGCCCACCCTCCGGTGGCCGGTGGCCCGAGCGGGGAGTACACGGCGCGATGAGCGAGGCACTGGCACGGATCCTGGACGCCGCGGCGCACGGACGGTTCCCGCCGCCGGACGGGTCCACGACCGTGGTGCGGCAGCCGAACACACGGGATGCCGGGGTGCTGGCCTGCACCGCGCACTCGGTGGTCTTCACCGACGAGGACCCGGCGTGGGTGCGCGAGACGCTCGCCGCCACCCCGGGCGACGCGCTCGCCGCGACGATGAATCCGTGGTTCCTGGGAGCCCTGATGGCCCGGACCGGCCGGCACATGAACACGATCGATCTCCTCACGGTCGCACCCGCGCTGCCGGGCGCCCCGGACCTGGAGCTGCGGGAGATCCGCGACCCGGAGCACCCCCGGGTCGCCCGGGCGATGAAGTTCCGCGACGAGGTGCGGGTCTGGGGGACCGAGGGCGGTGTGCTGATCCTCGGCCGCGGGGTCGCGGGGCGCTGGGAGACGGCGGTCGAGGTGGCCGGGGAGGCGCGCGGGCGGCGGCTCGGCGAACGGCTGGCACGCGCGGCCCGGCAGCTGGTGCCGGACGCGGTGGTGTGGGCGCAGCAGTCGCCGGGGAACGCCCGCAGTGTGCGGACGTTCCAGGCGGCGGGCTACCGGCCGGTGGGGTCGGAGGCGCTGCTGGTCGCGGGCTGAGTCACCGGCCGCCGGGAGAGACGGGCCGGAGGGCCTCAGCGGAAGACGCCGGTGTGGCCGAGCGAGTAGCGGCCCGGCTGCGGGTAGACGGCGAGGCCGTGCGGCCCGCTGCCCACCGGGATGCGGGCCAGCTGCTTGCCGGTGGCGGTGTCGATCGCGTACACCTCGGCGTCGTAACGCCCGGACAGCCACAGCACCTTGCCGTCCGCCGAGACCCCGCCCATGTCCGGGCTGCCGCCGTTCGGCAGGTGCCACTTCTTGGCCAGCTTCTTCTGTGCGAAGTCGAACACGGAGACCGAGCCCTCTCCGCGGTTGGAGATGTACATCTCCTTCGCGTCGCGGCTGACGTAGAGCCCGTGGCAGCCCTTGCCGGTGGGCAGCAGCTCGGGCGTGGTGAACTTCTCCCCGTCCAGCACCCACATGCCGTTGGCCGTCATGTCCGCGATGTAGAAGGTGCTGCCGTCGGGAGAGAGTTTGACGTCCTGCGGCATCGCGCCCTTGAACGGCAGCTTCTGCTGTCCCACGACCTTCATCTTCGCCGTGTCGACCTTGAGGAGTTCGCCGGAGAACTCGCAGGAGACGATGAAGTACCGGCCGTCGGCGGAGAAGTCGGCGTGGTTGACACCCGCGCAGCTCACCGGGACGGTCTTGGCCGTCTTCATGGTGTGCGCGTCGCGGAAGACCAGTTCGCGGTCCATCGAGGCCATCACGACGGCGTACGTGCCGTTCGGCGTGAAGTAGAGGTTGTACGGGTCGGAGACGCCGACCGTCTTCCCCGCCTTCCCGGTCGCCGGGTCGATCGCGGTGAGGCTGTCCCCGACGTCGTTGTTGACCCAGAGCGTCTTGAGGTCCCAGGACGGGACGACGTGCTGCGGCTGGCGGCCGACCGGGATCGTCTCGATGACCTTGTACGTGGCGGGGTCGATGACCGACACGGTGTCGGAGTTGGTGTTGGGCACGTACACGCGGGACGGGAAGTCCTTGACGACCGGCGACAGCTTTCCCGGGGCGTCGGCCGCGTACACGTTCCGGGCGTCGAGCACCGGCGGCATCCCGGGCAGTCCCGGCGGGGCGGGCGGGGTGACGCGCTTCGCCCTGGCGGGCGGGGCGGCGGCCTCGGTGGGGGCGTCGGACGCCCCCTTGTCCGCGGGGGCGGTGCCGCAGCCGGTGAGGACGGCGAGCAGGAGGCCGCCGCACAGCGCCGCGGTGCGTGAGGTGGAGTGGGACATCAGGTCAGCAGCTCCGTGGTCGTCACCGCACGCAGTCGGCGGCGGTCGAGTTCGGTGAGGAGGAGGGGCAGCGCGGCGACCGTGTCCGCATAGCCGAAGTGCATGCTCACCACCGATCCGTTGCGGATCTCCCCGGCCACCTTGCGGGTGACGGCCGCGGCGCCGGGCGAGGTGAAGTCGAGCGAGTCCACGTCGTACGAGAGGACGTGCGGGTATCCGGCCCGGACGGCGAGCCGCTGGACGAGCGGGGTGGCGTAGCGGGTGCGCGAGGGACGGAACCAGGTGCCGATGGAGCCGGTGAGCCGGCGCAGCCGCTGGGCGCAGTCGGTGATCTCGGCGTACGCCCGCGTCTCGTCCATCGAGGAGATGTCGATGTGGCGCTGGGTGTGGTTGCCGAGGTCGTGGCCGCCGTCGAGGATCCGGCGGGCCATCTCGGGGTGCTCGTCCAGCCAGCTGCCCACGGCGAGGACGGTGACCCTCGCCCCGGCGCGTTCGGCCGCGCCGAGCACGGTGCGGGCGACGGCGGGATCACCCTGGCCGTGGAAGGTGAGGGCGACACGGGCTCGGTCGCGGGGGCCGTGGTCGATCTGTACGGGCTGCCCGGGGATGCGGTGCGGGGTGGGCGCGGGGGCGTGTGCGCCGGTGGTGGCGGCCCGCTGCTCCGGTTCCGGGCGGGCGGAGGCCGGAGCCGGTGGACCGGCGGAGTCCCGGTCCGCACAGCCGGTGGCAAGGGCGGCCGCGAGGGCGGCGCCGGCTCCGGCGCGCAGGGCGCCGCGGCGGTGCACCGGCCGGTCGGGGGCGTTCATGCGCAGAACATTAAGTCTGCGGTGTCAGGAAAATAACAAATGACCCACTCAGGCCGCCGAAGGTCACACGGATGCCCACGACCACACTCGGAAGATCAATGAATCACCCGCCAGATCCACCACGCGCGCACTGATTACCAGGCAAGTGACTCAGCACACCTACGATTCACCGATGAAATGCCCAACTTTTACCCATTGCGTCAGCGATTGCGACTTTGGCCATGATGTCGCCCGTCTGCCATAGTCGGGGACACGACCCCTCCATTGACCCGGGCCAGGTCGTCATCAGCGGCCGTGAACACACCCCCCATTTCACGGTCCCCACACAGAAGCCCCCGCAGCGCCGCACCCCGGCCGACCGGGGGCTCCTGTGCGTCAGCGGTCGGAGATGCGCATCTCGAACCAGGTGGTCTTGCCCCGCGGCAGCAGGTCGACGCCCCACCGGTCGGAGAGCTTGTCGACCAGGAAGAGCCCGCGCCCGCTGATGTCCATCTCCTGCACGGGCATCAGACACGGCAGACCGCGCGAGGGGTCACGCACCTCGATCCTGATCCAGCCGCGCCGGCGCATCATCCGTAACCCGAAAACCCTGGCGCCGGTGTGCCGCACGGCGTTCCCGACGAGCTCGGACACCAGCAGAACGGCATGCTCGGCGGTCTGCGGGGAAAGCGCCCACTGGCGCAGCACCACACAGGAGGTGAGCCTGCGGGCCGTAGCCGCGGACTCCGGGCGGGAGGGCAGCCGGACTTCGTCCTCCGTCGGATTTCCGAACAACTCCAGCGCTTTGAACGCCTGTTCGTCCTCGACGGCCGGCATCCTCCGTGCCGCTGTCGCGCTGCTGCGCTGTCGCGGCTGCTCCACACCCTCCAGGCCCGCCATGGACACCATCATGGCTGCACAGCGGGCACTCCGTGGCCGTTCCCTGGGAATCCCCGGCCCGGAATCAGACATTCCGCAGAGGGCTCCAGGCATATGCCACGGGCAGAACGCACTCCCGGACACCCACGTTGACCTGCACGGATACCTCGTCCGAACGGGTTTGCCAGGACCGAAGGGAGGCTGAGCCTTAAGGTTGCCTTAAGGCTCAGCTAATCCGCCCACACGGATGAACGCATGCCCTGGCGTTCCCAACTGGCGTTCGGTCAGAGGAATTTGGCCTTGCCCGGACCCTCGTCCACAAAGCTGCGCATTCCGCGCTCCCGGTCCTCGGTGGCGAAGAGGCCGGCGAACCAGGTCCGCTCGATCGTGAGGCCGGTATCGATGTCCGTCTCCAGTCCCGCGTCGACAGCCTCCTTGGCGGCGCGCAGCGCGAGCGCCGGGCCCTTCGCCAGCCTGGCGGCCCAGGCGTGCGCCTGCTCGTACACCTCGGCTGCGGGGACCACCCGGTCCACCAGCCCCATGGTCAGGGCCTCCTCCGCCTTCACATGGCGGCCGGTGAAGATCAGGTCCTTGGCCTTGGCGGGACCCACCAGCCGGGCCAGGCGCTGGGTACCGCCCGCGCCCGGGATGAGCCCGAGCATGATCTCCGGCTGCCCCAGCTTGGCGTTGTCGCCGGCGATCCGGAAGTCCGCGCAGAGGGCCAGTTCGCAGCCACCGCCCAGCGCGTAGCCGGTGACGGCGGCGACGACGGGCTTGGGGATCCGGGCCACCGCGGTGAAGGAGTCCTGCAGCGCCTTGGACCGTACGACCATCGCAGGGTGGTCCATCGCCTGCATCTCCTTGATGTCCGCGCCGGCCGCGAACACCTTCTCACCGCCGTAGAGCACCACGGCACGCACGTCGTCGCGCCGGGACGCCTCTTCGGCGAGCTCGCGCAGCCGGTCCTGGGTGGCGACATCCAGGGCGTTCATCGGAGGACGGTCCAGCCGGATCGTGCCGACGCCGCCGCTTACTTCGAGGGTTACGGTCATGGAAGGCAGGTTAACCGGCGCTAACACCGGCCCGGACGGGCCGGGGCCGGTGCGGTTCGTCACAGCCGGACAGCAGCGCGAAGGGGCCCGGGACCGTCGTCCCGGGCCGCGGCGTGCGCCTACCCGTTCAGCCCTCGATCCAGCCGTGGTTCTTGGCGAACTGCAGCATCCCCTGGCGTACCTGGAGAATATGCGCGGCGGTGAGCCCGGGGGCTGATTCCAGCAGCACTTCGGTGACGTCCCGTACGTACTCCTCCGCGTTGAGCACGTCGCACAGCACGTCGTCGCCGTCCGCGGCCTGCCTGCCCAGGGGTTCGGAGCGCTGCGTGAAGACGGACGCCGGAACCGGCGCGGCCGCGATGCCGCTGCCCGCGGCCAGGCGCACCGAGGACGCCTTCAGGCCCCGGTCGCCCTGCTCGATCTCGAACTCGACCATCAGGCCGGGCCGCAGAGCCTCCTCGGCCATGCGGAGGTCGTTCACGTGCAGGAAGACATCCTCGCCCCCATGGTCGGGGGCGATGAACCCGTAACCCTTCGCGCTGTCGAAACGCACCACGCGACCAATGACCATGGGAAACACCCTCTCAACGAGTCCCGGACCCCTGTCCGGGACACCCCTGTCGCGGCAGGCCGCCCGGACCCCGTACACCCACTCCGGACACGCCTTGCGACTACCTGACCACCAGCGTCCCAGATGTTGTTGCCCTCCAGGCGACATCCGGGGTGTTCGCCACAGCGGCACCACTGCGGTCCGTACTCTATGCGGCCTATGGCCGGCCGGACAGGGCGGAGGGCCCCGGCTGTCCCGTCGGCGGGTCCACCTCGTCGAGGAAGGTCCGCATGACCTGGCGGAAGTGCTCGGGTTCCTCGAGGTGCGGCAGGTGGCTGGACTCCTCGAACACCTCCCAGCGCGCTCCCGGAATGAGGTCCTGGAACGGCTGGACCGTCGCGGGGGTGGCTTCGTCGTGACGGCCGGAGACCAGCAGGGTGGGCACGTCGACGTCGGGACAGATGTCGATGACCGACCAGTCGCGCAGCGTGCCGTTCACATGGAACTCGCTGGGGCCGTTCATCGCGTAGTAGACGGTGGGGTCGTTGTACACCTCGTAGAACGAGGCCAGGTAGTCGCGGGGCCAGGGCTTGAGGCGGCACACGTGGCGCTCGTAGAACGTGCGCATGGCCGCGTGGTACTCGTCCGACTCGGTGGTTCCGGCGGCCTCGTGCCTGAGCAACGTGTCATTGACACCGGGCGGCAGCTGGTCCCGTAGGACCTTGGCCTCCTGGAGCCAGAGCGGATAGGAGGCCGGCGAGTTGGCGATGACCAGACCGCGCAGACCGGCCGGACGCGCCGCGGCATGGTGCGTGATGAGCATGCCGCCCCAGGACTGGCCGAACAGTACGTAGTTGTCGGCGATGCCGAGACCCGTGAGGAGGTTGTCGAGTTCGGCGGCGAACAGGTCCACCGTCCAGAAGTCCGGTCCCCGGTCCGGCAGATGGGTCGAACCGCCGTTGCCGATCTGGTCGTAGTGCACGACGGACCAGCCGTCGTCGGCCAGGTCGGAGAGGTTCTGCAGATAGTCGTGGGTGGATCCCGGTCCTCCGTGCACGACGACGAGCGTGGGCCGGTCGGAGCGAAGGTCGCCCGTCACCCGGTACCACGTCTCGTACTCGCCGAACGGCAGGGTTCCCTTGGAACTGGGTGCCACGGTCACGTCACTTCGCCTCGCTTCGATTCGATGGGTCCGGTCCGTCTTGCGCCGATTCGGTCATCCGGTAGCTCCGCCACCGGCCGCCGTTCCGTGCGATGCCAGCCATTCGTCGATGACCTGCGCGGTCTGCTCGGCGCGGTCCTCGACGAGGGTGAAGTGGTTGGCGCGGACGGTCCGCAGGGTGTGGGCGGCCTCCCAGGGCTCGGCGCGGCCGCTGAGCAGGTCGGGGGACGCGTCGTCCCCGTCCGGGACGAAGGACTGGGTGCACTGGACGAAGAGCACCGGAGCCTCGACCGGGGTGAGCGGGAGTTGCGGGACCAGTTCCACCCAGCGGCCCATCGCGGAGAGCCTGCTGCTGTCGAACCGGCCGAAGACCGCTTCCTTGTCGAACATGCCGAGTGCGAGGCCGTCGAGGGGGACGCCGTCGCTGCCGCCGTCGTGGACCTTGAACGTGTCCAGCAGGATGACGCCTGCCGGGCGCACCCCGTGTTCCCGTTCCAGGTGTCCGGCCGTTGCGTAGGCGAGGGTGCCTCCGGACGAGTAGCCGAGCAGCACGAACGGATTCCCGTCGGCCGTGTCCAGCACACTCCGGGCGAGTGCCTGTACGGCCGCGTCGGAGGACGTGGGCAGGCTCTCGCCTGCGAGGAATCCCGGGACAGGCAGTGCGGATATCTTGCGCCTGCCTCCGAAGTGGGAGACAAGCCGCGCGTGCTGGTGGACACCGCCGGTGGCCATGGGCGTGCTGAGGCAGATGAGATGCGGTCCCTCGGAGGCATCCGCGAGACGGACTGCGGCGGGGAGCCGGTCGATCTCGCTCACCGAGCCGAAGCCCGGCCGCACGTCGGCGGCCGCCTGGAGGAGCGCGAACCCCTTGTCCGCGCGGCCGGAGACGACTGCGGCATGGAACAGGTCGCGGAGCGTCTCGGGCGGCCTGCCGGCCGAAGGGGCCTCGGCCCCACCGGTGACGGTCGCGCTCCCCGTTCCGCCGAGCCCCTCGGGTGACCCCGCCGATGCCCGCACTTCGTCGGTGTCGCCGGGCGCGAGGGAGCCTGCCGCCAGAAGCTCCGTGCGCAGCAGCCGTGCGAGCCCTGCCGGGCTCTTGCTGTCGAAGACCACCATGGGGGGCAGCTTCAGTCCGGTGTCCTTCATCAGGGCGTTACGGAGTTCCATCGCGCTCAGCGAGTCGAACCCTGCCTCCAGGAAGTCCCGTTCCGCGTCGAGGGCGTCCATGCTGCTGTAACCGAGGAGCGCGGCCGCCCGCTCCATGACGAGCGTCCTGAGGAGGGCCTCCTGTCCGGCCTGATCCGCCTGCGCGAATCGCTGCCGCAGAGCCGTCGCGTCGGTCCTGGAGACCGTACTGCGCCGCCTGGTGGTGGGGACGAGGTCGCGGAGGAGTGCGGGGATCGTGTCGGTACGGGCGCGCAGTGCGGTGACGTCGATCGGCAACGGGACCAGAGCAGCCCGCCCCGACGCCAGACCCGCATCGAACAACGCCAGACCCTGCTCCGCCTCCAACGCCGGCAACCCCTGCCGCCTCATCCGCTCCAGATCCGCCTCACCCAACCACTCCCCCATCCCCGCACCCGCCCACAGCCCGTACGCGAGGGAGGTGGCCGGCAGTCCCTCCGCCCGGCGATGCACCGCCAACGCGTCCAGGAACACATTCGCCGCCGCATAGTTCGCCTGACCCGCCGCCAGCACCGAACCACCCGCCGACGAGAACATCACGAAGAACGCCAACTCACGCCCACGCGTCACCTCATGCAAATACCAGGCACCATCCGCCTTCGCACCCAACACCCGATCCAACCGGGCCCCATCCATCGACCCCACCAGACCGTTGTCACCCGCACCCGCCGCATGCACCACACCCACCAGACCAGCACCCACACCCTCCACCAGACCCACCACCGCGGACCGGTCCGACATGTCACACGCCACCACCGACACCTCAGCACCCAACCCACGCAGAACGCCACACAGTTCATCGACACCGGGGGCCTCCATCCCCCGACGCCCCGCCAGCACCAGACGCCGCACCCCACGCACCTCCACCAGATGCCGGGCCACCAAACCACCCAAACCCCCGGTACCACCCGTCACCAACACCGCCCCATCCACCACCGTGTCCGGAACGGCCTCCGCAGCAGCCACTTCGACCAGACGCGGAACCAGAACCCCGCCCCCACGCACCGCAACCTCCGGCTCACCCGACCCCAACACCACACCCGCAACATCAGCGAACGAACCACCCACCGGATCCACATCCACCAACACGAACCGACCCGGATTCTCCGCCTCAGCCGCCCGCACCAACCCCCACACCGGCGCCTGACACACATCCACCCCCACATCCCCACCCACACAAACCGCACCACGCGTCACCACCACCAACGGACCAGCCTCATCAGCCTCCAACCACCCCTGAACCGCCCCCAACACCCCACCCAACACCGACCGCACACCCACCACCGGATCCACACCCACCGACACCGGCACCTCAAACACCCTCGGCACCGACACACCACCACCACCAGCAACACCCCCAGCCGACACCAACGGCCGCCACACCACCTCATGCAACCCACCACCCACACCCGACCCCGCCAACTGCTCCACCGACACCGGACGGAGCGTCAGCCCATCGACGGAAAGCACCGGTTCTCCGGCTGCGTCGGCCATGGCCAGGGAAACGGTGTCGACGCCGGATCCTGTGAGACGTACGCGCAACGCGGTCGAGCCCGAGGCGAACAGACGAACGCCCTCCCAGAAGAAGGGGAGTGCGGGGCGGCCGTCCCCTGCCGCGCCTGATTCGAGATCGGCGGCCTGCAGGCCGAGGGCATGCATGGTGGAGTCGAGAAGCGCCGGGTGCAGCCCGAACCGCTTGGCATCCGCGTGTACGGACTCGTCGAGTTCGACCTCGGCGAAGATGTCCTCTCCAACCGTCCAGGCCGCCTTGAGCCCTTGGAAGACGGGGCCGTAGCCGTAGCCACGCTCGTCCAGGACGTCGTACATGTCAGCCACCTCCACCCGGGTCGCTCCGGGCGGGGGCCATTCGGTGAGGTCGAACGCCGGCACGGACTCACCCGCACCACCACCCACCACACCATCCGCGTGCAACACCCACTCCGCACCCGCACTCTCCCGACGCGAATGCACCCGCACCGAACGAGAACCCACCTCATCCGGACCACCCACCACCACCTGCAACGCCACCCCACCCCGCTCCGGAACAACCAACGGCGCCCGCAACGTCAACTCCTCCACCACCCCACAACCCACTTCATCCCCAGCCCGCACCACCAACTCCACAAACGCCGCCCCCGGCAACAACAACGACCCCAACACCACATGATCTGCCAACCACCCCATCCCCTCCACCGACAACCGCCCCGTCAACACCACACCACCCGAATCCGGCAACGACACCGCCGCGCCCAGCACCGGATGATCCACCACGACCTGCCCCAGGCCGCCCGCATCCCCACCACCCGCACACTCCAACCAAAACCGCTCACGCTGAAACGCATACGTCGGCAGATCGACGCGACGGGCACCCGAGCCCTCGAACAACCCGGCCCAGTCCACCGGCACACCCGCCACATGCAGCTGCCCCAACGCCAACACAGCCGACCCCACCTCGGAGCGGCCCTTACGCACCAACGGAACAAAAACACCCGACTCCGCCGTCTGCTGCGCCATCCCACTCAGCACACCATCCGGACCGATCTCGACGTAGGAGGTGACTCCCTCGCCCTCCAGGAAGCGGACTGCGTCCGCGAACCGCACCGCCTCACGCACATGCCGCACCCAGTACGACGGCGTCCCGACCTCCTGCGACACCTCACCCGTCACATTCGACACCACAGGAATCGACGGAGTACCGAACGACAGTCCGGCTACCACCGCCCCGAACTCTGCCAACATCGGCTCCATCAAAGGCGAGTGGAAGGCGTGCGACACCCGCAGCGTGCTCGTCCTGCGGTCCTGACCTTCGAACGTCGCTACAAGCTCGCGAACCGCCGCCTCCGCACCCGAAACGACGACGGAGCGCGGCCCGTTCACAGCAGCCACAGCTACCTCGTCATTCAGCAACGGAAGCACTTCAGCCTCCGTTGCCTCCACCGCCACCATCGACCCGCCCGCCGGCAACGCCTGCATCAACCGACCACGCGCCACCACCAACTCAGCCGCATCCGCCAACGACAGCACACCCGACACATGCGCGGCCGCGATCTCACCCACCGAATGACCCACCAGGAAATCCGGACGCACCCCCCACGACTCCACCAGCCGGAACAGGGAAGTCTCCACCGCGAACAGGCCGGCCTGAGCGAACATCGTCCCGTTCAGCAGATCCGCGTCCTCACCCCACACCACCTCACGCAACGAACGCCCCAACCGGACATCCAACTCCCCCACGACCGCATCAAACGCTTCGGCAAACACCGGAAACGCCTCATACAACTCCCGGCCCATCCCCAACCGCTGCGCGCCCTGCCCCGTGAACAAGAACGCCACCTTGCCCACCGGCCGCACCGAACCCCGCACCACCGACGCCGCAACCCCACCACCGGCCAGCGCAGTCAGACCCCGCACCAACTCCTCACGATCCGACGCGGCCACCACCGCACGATGCTCCAGCACCGCACGCGACACCACCGACGAAAAACCCACGTCCACGAGCGAAGAGGGGACCTCCAGCCGCTCCAGCAGCTTCCCCGCCTGCGCCGACAACCCCACCTCACTCCGCGCCGACAACACCACCGGCACCACCGGCAACTCAACCGTGGAGTCCACCTCCGGCTCCTCCACCACCGGAGCCTGCTCCACAATCACATGCGCATTCGTCCCACTCAGCCCGAACGACGACACACCCACCCGACGCGGACGATCCCGCACCGGCCACACCCGCGACTCCGTCAACAACTCCACCGCACCCGCCGACCAATCCACCTGCGGCGTCGGCACATCCACATGCAACGTCCTCGGCAACACACCATGCCGAATCGCCTGCACCGCCTTGATCACCCCACCCACACCCGCAGCCGCCTGCGCATGCCCCAGATTCGACTTCAACGAGCCCAACCACAACGGATCACCCTCCGGGCGACCCTGCCCATACGTCGCCAACAACGCCTGCGCCTCGATCGGATCACCCAGCCGGGTCCCCGTCCCATGCGCCTCCACCAGATCCACATCGGAGTACGACAGGCCGGCACTCTCCAGCGCCGCACGAATCACCCGCTGCTGCGACGGACCGTTCGGAGCCGTCATCCCATTACTCGCACCGTCCTGATTCACCGCACTGCCCCGCACCACGGCCAGCACCTCGTGCCCCAGCCGCTGGGCGTCCGACAACCGCTCGACCAGCAGAACACCGACACCCTCCGACCACGCCGCACCATCCGCAGCCCCCGCGAACGACTTGCACCGGCCGTCCTTCGCCAACCCCCGCTGCCGGCTGAACTCCACGAACATGTCCGGGGTGGACATGACAGCCACACCGCCCGCAAGCGCCATCGAGCACTCACCCGAACGCAGCGCCTGGACCGCCAGGTGCAAGGCCACCAGCGACGACGAGCACGCCGTATCGACCGTCAGGGAAGGCCCTTCGAGCCCCAGCGTGTAGGAGATCCGACCTGATACCAGGCTGCCTCCCGTGGTCGCGGCGGCCTCCGTTCCCTGGCCGTAGTCGTGGTACATCAGGCCGGCGAAGACTCCCGTCCTGGTCCCCTTCAGGGACCGGGGATCAATGGCCGCACGTTCGAAGACCTCCCAGGACGCCTCCAGCAGCAGCCGCTGCTGCGGGTCCATGATCAGGGCCTCGTTCGGACTGATACCGAAGAACGCCGGATCGAAGTCACCGGCCTCATAGAGGAAGCCGCCCTCGTTGGCATAGGTCTTGCCCGGCACTCCCGGCTCGGGGTCGTACACGCCTTCGATGTCCCAGCCGCGGTCGAGCGGGAACCCGGAAACCGCGTCACGGCCGTCGGCGACCAGATCCCACAGGTCGTCGGGGGAGGCCACTCCGCCCGGGTAGCGGCACGCCATGCCCACGATGACGATTGGTTCGTCGTCCAGGTCACGCACGGCGAGGTTGCCACCCGGCTGCTCCGCCTCCCCCACCCCGCTTCCGTCGAGCTCGCTGTCGATGTGCCCCGCCACGGCTCGTGAGGTCGGGTAGTCGAAGACCAGCGTCGCGGGCAGCCGGAGCCCGGTCGTCAGGTTCAGTTCGTTGCGGAGCTCCACTGCGCTGAGCGAATCGAAGCCGAGCTCCTGGAACGGCCGGTCCGCCTCGATGGCCTGGGCCGACGCGTGGCCCAGCACCTTGGCCACGCGGCCGCGGACCATCTCCAGCAACCTGCGGGCACGCTCGTCGTCATCGAGTCCGGCCAGGCCGCGCAACAACTCCTGCCCGTCTCCGGACCCGGCCACCGCGCGTGCGGCGGGTCGCCTGGTGGTGGGGACGAGGTCGCGGAGGAGTGCGGGGATCGTGTCGGTACGGGAGCGCAGTGCGGTGACGTCGATCGGCAACGGGACCAGAGCAGCCCGCCCCGATGCCAGACCCGCATCGAACAACGCCAGACCCTGCTCCGCCTCCAACGCCGGCAACCCCTGCCGCCTCATCCGCTCCAGATCCGCCTCACCCAACCACTCCCCCATCCCCGCACCCGCCCACAGCCCGTACGCGAGGGAGGTGGCCGGCAGTCCCTCCGCCCGGCGATGCACCGCGAGCGCGTCCAGGAACACATTCGCCGCCGCATAGTTCGCCTGACCCGCCGCCAGCACCGAACCACCCGCCGACGAGAACATCACGAAGAACGCCAACTCACGCCCACGCGTCACCTCATGCAAATACCAGGCACCATCCGCCTTCGCACCCAACACCCGATCCAACCGAGCCCCATCCATCGACCCCACCAGACCGTTGTCACCCGCACCCGCCGCATGCACCACACCCACCAGACCAGCACCCACACCCTCCACCAGACCCACCACCGCGGACCGGTCCGACATGTCACACGCCACCACCGACACCTCAGCACCCAACCCACGCAGAACGCCACACAGTTCATCGACACCGGGGGCCTCCATCCCCCGACGCCCCGCCAGCACCAGACGCCGCACCCCACGCACCTCCACCAGATGCCGGGCCACCAAACCACCCAAACCCCCGGTACCACCCGTCACCAACACCACACCGTCCGACACCCCCTCCACCGCCGAGCCACCAGCAGGCACCTCGACCAGACGCGGGACCAGAACCCCGCCCCCACGCACCGCAACCTCCGGCTCACCCGACCCCAACACCACACCCGCAACATCAGCGAACGAACCACCCACCGGATCCACATCCACCAACACGAACCGACCCGGATTCTCCGCCTCAGCCGCCCGCACCAACCCCCACACCGGCGCCTGACACACATCCACCCCCACATCCCCACCCACACAAACCGCACCACGCGTCACCACCACCAACGGACCAGCCTCATCAGCCTCCAACCACCCCTGAACCGCCCCCAACACCCCACCCAACACCGACCGCACACCCACCACCGGATCCACACCCACCGACACCGGCACCTCAAACACCACCGGCACCGACACACCACCACCAGCAACACCCCCAGCCGACACCAACGGCCGCCACACCACCTCATGCAACCCACCACCCACACCCGACCCCGCCAACTGCTCCACCGACACCGGACGGGACACCAACGCGCCCACCGTCAGGACGGGCCGGCCGGCAGCGTCGGCCACCAGGACCGACACGCTGTCCTGCCCGGCCGGCGCAATCCGTACGCGGAGGGCAGATGCCCCTGCCGCGTGAAGAGCGACGTCGGTCCAGGCGAAGGGCAGAACGGTCGATTCGTCCGTCCGTGAACCGTCATCGAGGAGCGCCACGTGCATGGCGGAGTCGAGCAGAGCGGGGTGCAGGCCGAAGCGCTGAGCGTCGTCGTGCGCCGAGTCGGGCAGTACGACCTCCGCGTACAGTTCCTCCCCGGATGTCCAGGCGGCCTTCAGGCCCTGGAACACCGGCCCGTAGCCGTAGCCACGCTCGGAAAGGAGTTCGTAGGCTCCCTCCACACTGATCGCCGCAGCGCCCTTCGGTGGCCAAGCAGTCAGATCCACGGGCGGTGTTTCAGCGCCCATGGCAAGGATGCCTTCGGCGTGACGCGTCCAAGGACCATGATCGGCACCGTCGCCCCGTGAGTACACCGTCACCGAACGCCGGCCCGTCCGGTCAGCCGCGCCGACGGCTACCTGAATTGCGGCACCACCCTTCTCGGGGAGTACGAGCGGCGCCTGCAGCGTCAACTCTTCCAGAAGGTCGCAACCGACCTCGTCACCTGCTCTGACGGCCAATTCGACGAAGGCCGTGCCGGGGAGGAGCACGCTTTCCAGCACGCCGTGGTCGGCGATCCAGGCTTGATCGGTCAGGGACAGCCTTCCGGTGAGCACCACCTCGTCGGCTTGCGCCAGCGTGACGATCGCCCCGAGGAGCGGGTGGCTGCTGGCGCCCAGGCCCAGCGAACGGAGGTCGTTGCCGCCGGCCTCCGCCTGCATCCAGTACCGCTCACGCTGGAAGGCGTAGGTGGGCAGATCGACCCGGCGGGCGCCGGTGCCCTCGAAGAACCGGGCCCAGTCCACCGGCACACCACTCACATGCAACTGCCCCAGCGCGGTAACCGTCGCCGCCACCTCAGGACGCCCCTTACGCACCAGCGGAACGAAGACCGCAGCCTCCGCGTCCACCGACTGCTGCGCCATCCCGCACAGGACCCCGTCCGGACCGATCTCGACGAACGACGTCACCCCACGCGACACCACGAACGACACCGCATCCGCGAACCGCACCGCCTCCCGCACATGCCGCACCCAGTACTCCGCCGAACCCCAGTCCGACGCCAGGTCCCCGGACACACCCGACACCACCGGAATCGACGCAGTACCGAACGACAGCCCCGCCACCACCGCCCCGAACTCCACCAACATCGGCTCCATCAAAGGCGAGTGGAAGGCGTGCGACACCCGCAACACACTCGTCCTACGCCCCTGGCCTTCGAACGTCGCGACGAGCTCGCGAACCGCCGACTCCGTGCCCGAGACGACCACGGAACGCGGACCGTTGACCGCCGCGATCCCCACCTCACCGTTCAACAACGGAAGAACCTCAGCCTCCGTCGCCTCCACCGCCACCATCGACCCACCCGCCGGCAACCCCTGCATCAACCGACCACGCGCCACCACCAACTCAGCCGCATCCGCCAACGACAGCACACCCGACACATGCGCGGCCGCGATCTCACCCACCGAATGACCCACCAGGAAATCCGGACGCACCCCCCACGACTCCACCAGCCGGAACAGGGAAGTCTCCACCGCGAACAGGCCGGCCTGAGCGAACATCGTCCCGTTCAACAGATCCGCGTCCTCACCCCACACCACCTCACGCAACGAACGCCCCAACCGGACATCCAACTCCCCCACGACCGCATCAAACGCTTCGGCAAACACCGGAAACGCCTCATACAACTCCCGGCCCATCCCCAACCGCTGCGCGCCCTGCCCCGTGAACAAGAACGCCACCTTGCCCACCGGCCGCACCGAACCCCGCACCACCGACGCCGCAACCCCACCACCGGCCAGCGCAGTCAGACCCCGCACCAACTCCTCACGATCCGACGCGGCCACCACCGCACGATGCTCCAGCACCGCACGCGACACCACCGACGAAAAACCCACGTCCACGAGCGAAGAGGGGACCTCCAGCCGCTCCAGCAGCTTTCCCGCCTGCGCCGACAACCCCACCTCACTCCGCGCCGACAACACCACCGGCACCACCGGCAACTCAACCGTGGAGTCCACCTGCGGTTCCTCCACCACCGGAGCCTGCTCCACAATCACATGCGCATTCGTCCCACTCAGACCGAACGACGACACACCCACCCGACGCGGACGATCCCGCACCGGCCACACCCGCGACTCCGTCAACAACTCCACCGCACCCGCCGACCAATCCACCTGCGGCGTCGGCACATCCACATGCAACGTCCTCGGCAACACACCATGCCGAATCGCCTGCACCGCCTTGATCACCCCACCCACACCCGCAGCCGCCTGCGCATGCCCCAGATTCGACTTCAACGACCCCAACCACAACGGATCACCCTCCGGGCGACCCTGCCCATACGTCGCCAACAAAGCCTGCGCCTCGATCGGATCACCCAACCGCGTCCCCGTCCCATGCGCCTCCACCAGATCCACCTGATCCGACGAAATCTGCGCATCAGCCAACGCCGCACGGATCACCCGCTGCTGCGACGGACCGTTCGGAGCCGTCAACCCATTACTCGCACCGTCCTGATTCACCGCACTGCCCCGCAGCACGGCCAGCACCGGATGTCCGTTGCTGCGAGCGTCGGAGAGCTTCTCCAGGAGCAGGACGCCGGCCCCCTCCGACCAACTGGTGCCGTCGGTGGAGCCTGCGAAGGACTTGCAGCGGCCGTCCCTGGACAGGCCGCCCTGTCGACTGAACTCGACGAAGACCTCAGGCGTCGACATGAGCGCCACGCCTCCGGCCAGCGCCATCGAGCACTCGCCCGAACGCAGTGCCTGGGCTGCCAGGTGCAACGCCACCAGCGACGACGAACACGCGGTGTCCAGCGTCATCGACGGCCCCTCGAAACCGAAGACATACGAAACGCGGCCGGACGCGATGGAACCCGTAGCGTTGTTGTGGACGTAGTCGTGGTACATCATTCCGGCGAATACGCCGGTTTTACTGCCCTTCAATGTGGTGGGGTCGATGCCCGCCCGCTCGAACACCTCCCACGAGCATTCCAGCAGCAGCCGCTGCTGCGGGTCCATGATCAAGGCCTCGTTCGGACTGATACCGAAGGGAATCGGGTCGAACGTGTCTGCGGAGTGGAGGAATCCGCCCTTGTTGACGTAGCTGGTGTTCGGCCGCTCCCCCTCCGGGTCGTAAAGGGAGCCGACATTCCAGCCGCGGTTCTCCGGGAACTCGGATATCGCGTCCACGCCGTCGTTCACCAGTTGCCACAGAGCCTCCGGCGATTCGACACCTCCGGGAAAACGGCAGCTCATCGCGACGATGGCGATGGGCTCGCGGGCCGCGGACGACAGCTTCCTGTTGTGGGCCCGCAGACGGTCGTTCTCCTTGAGCGACGCCCGCAGCGCGGCGACCAGCTTCTCGTCAGAATTACTCATCGGGGCTCTCACATTCCCTGGATCGCGTCGTCAAGGCCGGAACCGTCGAGTGCCATGCTGATCAGGCTCTCGGCATCCATCGAGTCGATGGATGCGGGCGAGTTCTCGTCGGTACCCTCGGCCGGATGCACCGGCTCGTCATGGGCACCGGCAAGCTCGAAGAGGACTTCCATCAATCCCGCGTCCCTGAGCCGGCTCAGGGGTATTCCCTGCAGAATGCGTCGGACCCGTTCCTCT
Source organism: Streptomyces sp. NBC_00385 (assembly GCF_035917155.1). NCBI lineage: Bacteria > Bacillati > Actinomycetota > Actinomycetes > Kitasatosporales > Streptomycetaceae > Streptomyces > Streptomyces sp. NBC_00385. Next base: position 2,328,745 of record NZ_CP107951.1, read on the forward strand.
CCGACGGCCTCGTCATCCGTCGGAGAGTCGGGACGCAGTTCCTCAGCGAGGTACTGGGCGAGCGCGCGGGAGTTCGGGTAATCGAAGACCAGCGTCGCCGGCGGGCGCAGCCCTGTGGCCTGGGCCAGGCCGTTGCGGAACTCCACCGCAGCCAACGAGTCGAACCCGAGCTCCTTGAACGCCCGGTCCGGCTCGATGGCCGAGGGACCCGCGTATCCGAGGATGGCGGCCGCGTGGGCCCGTACGAGGTCGAGCACCTGTTCTGCGCGTTCTTCGTCGGTGAGGGCGTCCATTCGCCGGCGGAACGCCGCCGCACCGGACGCGGTCGCGTCGGTGCCGCGTTGACCACGGGGCCGTACCAGCCCTCGGAACAGGTCGGGCAGGTCGTCCCGCTCCGGTGCGCCCGTTCCGGTGAGATCGACCCGCATGGTGACGAGTGCTGCCCCACCGGCGGTCTCGGCCGCGTCGAAGAGGGCGGCTCCCTCGTCAGCCGACAGAGACTGGATGCCGGTCCGGTGCATGCGCTGGGAGTCGGCGCTCTGCAGGCTGTCCGCCATGCCCCCGTCCACCCACGGCCCCCAGGCGAGGGACTGGGCGGGGAGTCCTTCCGCTCTGCGGTACGTGGCCAGCGCGTCCAGGAACGCGTTGGCCGCAGCGTAATTGCCCTGGCCCGGATTGCCGATCACACCGGCAGCCGAGGAGAAGAGGACGAATGCGGCAAGGTCCATGTCACGCGTCAGTTCGTGCAGATTGAGCGCCGCGTCCACCTTCGGACGCAACACCGCCCCCACCCGCTCCGCCGTCAACGAACCGATCACCCCGTCATCCAGCACCCCCGCCAGATGCACCACACCCACCAACGGCCGATCCACCGGAACCGAACCCAACACCCGCTCCACAGAAGCCCGGTCAGCCACATCACACGCCTCGACCACCACCTCCGCACCCCAACCCGCCAACTCCTCGACCAACTCCCCCACACCCTCGACCGCACCACCACGACGACTCGTCAACACCAACCGCCGCACCCCACGCTCCACCACCAGATGACGCGCAAACACCCGCCCCAACGTCCCCGTACCACCCGTCAACAACACCGTCCCCGCAGAATCGAACTCCACGGCCGACCTGTCACCGCCGGACGGCACCACGCGCTGCAGCCGGCCCACGTGCGCACGGCCCTCGCGCACCACCACCTGCGACTCGCCCAGCGCCAGCACCCGCGTCATTTCGCCAAGTGCGCCCAGCTCACCGTCCAGCAGCACCACACGCCCCGGGTTCTCCGACTGCGCCGACCGCACCAAGCCCCACACGGCCGCACCCGCTGCATCGCCCACGCCTTCACCGGGCAAAGCGACCGCACCCGCCGTCCGGACCACCAGTCGGGCGTCAGCGAAGCGCTCATCGCTCAGCCACTCCTGCACCACTTCCAGCGCCTCACACACCGCATTCCGCACATCACCTGCGGAGCCAACCCCAGCCTCACCGGCGCGCAGCGAATCGAACACGACCACGTCCGGCACCACACCCGACGAACCCGCCACCTCATCCCAACGCCCCACCGTCAGCTCAGCCGCCTCGTCAGCGTCGGGCAACGCCACCTCCGGCCACTCCACCCCGAACAGAGAACCCCACGCGCCGGACTCGGCCGCCGCGCGCCTCTCCCCTTCCACCGAACGCAGCACGAGCGAATCAACGGACGCCACCACCCCGCCCCCGGCATCGGCCAGCACCACCGACACCCGGCCCTCACCCACCACCGACACCCGGACCCGCGCTACGGTCGCGCTCACCGCACCCAACGACACACCCGACCACGCGAACGGCAGCGCAGCACCCTCACCCACCGCACCCGACAACGCCACCCCATGCAAAGCCGCATCGAACAGCGCGGGGTGCAGGGCGTAGGTGTCGGGCTCGATCCCTTCGGGGAGACCCACCTCGGCGAAGACGTGCCCGTCGGTCCGCCAGGCCTCGCTCAGCCCGCGGAAGGCAGGCCCGTAGCTCAGACCGGCTTCCGCCATTCCGTCGTAGAACCCGTCCAGATCCACCGGCTCGGCACCGACCGGCGGCCACTGCCCGAAGGCCCAGGCCGCGTCCGCGGCTCCGGGTGCATCAACGGCAGCGATGAGCGAACCCGTGGCATGGCGTACCCACGGCAGATCCGCAGCCTCGCCTCGCGAGTACACGGTCACTGTTCGCCGACCGGAGTCGTCTGAGGGGCCGACGACAACCTGGAGGGCAACGCCTCCATGCTCCGGGAGTACCAGTGGCGCTTCCAGGTTCAGCTCCTCCAGCCCGGCGTACCCGACCTCGTCCGCTGCTCTGAGTGCCAGTTCCACGAAGCCCGTTCCGGGGAAAAGTGCGGCGTCACCGATCGCGTGATCGGCGAGCCAGAGCTGGGTGCCGGTGGACAGGCGACCGGTCAGGATCACGCTGTCGGAATCGGGCGAGGTGACGACCGCACTCAGTAGGGGGTGACCGGCCGGCTCCTGCCCGATCGACTCCAGGTCGGCGCCGTGCTGCTCGCCGACGATCCAGTAGTTCTGGTGTTGGAAGGCGTAGGTGGGCAGATCCACCCGGCGGGCACCCGAGCCCTCGAACAACCGCGCCCAGTCCACCGGGACACCCGACACATGCAGCTGCCCCAACGCCAACACAGCCGACCCCACCTCGGAGCGGCCCTTACGCACCAACGGAACGAAAACACCCGACTCCGCCGTCTGCTGCGCCATCCCACTCAGCACACCATCCGGACCGATCTCGACGAACGACGTCACCCCACGCGACACCACGAACGACACCGCATCCGCGAACCGCACCGCCTCCCGCACATGCCGCACCCAGTACTCCGCCGAACCCCAACCCTCCGACACATCCCCTGACACACCCGACACCACCGGAATCGACGCAGCACCGAACGACAGCCCCGCCACCACCGCCCCGAACTCCACCAACATCGGCTCCATCAAAGGCGAATGGAACGCGTGCGACACCCGCAACACACTCGTCCTGCGGCCCTCACCGGCAAACTTCCCCACCAGATCAGCAACCGCCGACTCCGTGCCCGAGACGACCACCGACCTCGGCCCGTTGACCGCCGCGATCCCCACCTCAGCATTCAGCAACGGAAGAACCTCAGCCTCCGTCGCCTCCACCGCCACCATCGACCCACCCGCCGGCAACCCCTGCATCAACCGACCACGCGCCACCACCAACTCAGCCGCATCCGCCAACGACAGCACACCCGACACATGGGCAGCGGCAATCTCACCCACCGAATGACCCACCAGATAGTCCGGCCGCACACCCCACGACTCCACCAACCGGAACAACGCCGTCTCCACCGCGAACAACCCCGCCTGAGCGAACATCGTCCCGCTCAACAGACCGGCATCCTCACCCCACACCACCTCACGCAGACTCACGCCCAGCCGGACATCCAACTCCGTGAGCACCTCATCGAACGCCGCCGCGAACACCGGAAACGCCCCATACAACTCCCGGCCCATCCCCAACCGCTGCGCACCCTGACCCGTGAACAGGAACGCGACCTTGCCCACCGGCCCCACCGAACCCCGCACCACCGAAGCCGACAGCTCACCCCCCGCCAGCGCTGTCAGACCGCGCATCAGCTCCTCACGGCTCCCCGCCGCCACCACCGCACGATGCTCCAACACCGCACGCGACACCACCGACGAAAAACCCACGTCCACGAGCGAAGAGGGGACCTCCAGCCGCTCCAGCAGCTTTCCCGCCTGCGCCGACAACCCCACCTCACTCCGCGCCGACAACACCACAGGCACCACCGGCAGCTCAACCGATACGGCCACCTCCGGCTCCTCCACCACCGGAGCCTGCTCCACAATCACATGCGCATTCGTCCCACTCAGACCGAACGACGACACACCCACCCGACGCGGACGATCCCGCACCGGCCACGCCCGCGACTCCGTCAACAACTCCACCGCACCCGCCGACCAATCCACCTGCGGCGTCGGCACATCCACATGCAACGTCCTCGGCAACACACCATGCCGAATCGCCTGCACCGCCTTGATCACCCCACCCACACCCGCAGCCGCCTGCGCATGCCCCAGATTCGACTTCAACGACCCCAACCACAACGGATCACCCTCCGGGCGACCCTGCCCATACGTCGCCAACAAAGCCTGCGCCTCGATCGGATCACCCAACCGCGTCCCCGTCCCATGCGCCTCCACCAGATCCACCTGATCCGACGAAATCTGCGCATCCGCCAACGCCGCACGGATCACCCGCTGCTGCGACGGACCGTTCGGAGCCGTCAACCCATTACTCGCACCGTCCTGATTCACCGCACTGCCCCGCACCACAGCCAGCACCTCATGCCCCAACCGCCGAGCATCCGACAACCGCTCGACCAGCAGAACACCGACACCCTCCGACCACGCCGCACCATCCGCAGCACCCGCGAACGACTTGCACCGCCCGTCCTTCGCCAACCCCCGCTGCCGGCTGAACTCCACGAAGACCTCGGGCTCCGACATGACGGCCACGCCGCCCGCCAGCGCGAGGGAGCACTCACCGGAGCGCAGCGCCTGGATCGCGAGGTGCAGGCTCACCAGCGACGACGAACACGCGGTGTCCACCGTCATCGACGGACCTTCGAGGCCGAGTACGTAGGAGATCCGGCCGGAGGCGATGCCGCCCGTGCTCGCGTTGTGGGCGTAGTCGTGGTACATCATCCCGGCGAAGACACCGGTCCGGCTCTCCTTGAGGGAGAGCGGGTCGATGCCGGCCCGCTCGAAGACCTCCCAGGACGCCTCCAGCAGCAGCCGCTGCTGCGGGTCCATGATCAGGGCCTCGTTCGGACTGATACCGAAGAACGCCGGATCGAATCCAGGAGCGTCGTCGAGGAACCCGCCGCGGGCGACGTAGGTGGTGTCGGGCCGTACGCCTTCCGGGTCGTAGATCTTCGACAGGTGCCAGCCCCGGTCGGTCGGGAAGTCGGAGATGAGGTCGGCACCCTCGATCACGGCCTGCCAGAGGTCCTCGGGTGAGCCGATGTTCCCCGGGTAGCGGCAAGCCATGCCCACGATCGCGATCGGGTCGTCGGCGTGGGTGGCGGGGTTCGGGCGCACCGTGGTGAGGGCTGCCGTCGCGGGAGCGTCGGTACCGGATACCTCGCCCAGCAGGTGGCGGGCCAGGGCCAGGGGGGTGGGGTAGTCGAAGACGACGGTTGCGGGGAGACGGAGCGCGGTGGCTTCGGCCAGCGCGTTACGGAACTCCACCGCCCGCAGGGAGTCGAAGCCGAGGTCCTTGAAGGCCTTCTCCGGCTCGACGGCCTGGAGCGAGCTGTAGCCGAGGACGGAGGCGACCTGTGCGAGGACGACCTCCAGCACGGCGGCTTCGCGCTCGGGCTCGGCGAGGCGGGCGAGCCGCTGCTGAAGGCCGTTCGCCTCGGCCCGGCCGGTGGCCTGGCGCCGCGTGACCACCGGGACCAGGGTGCGGAAGAGCTCGCGGCTCGCGGCGCCCTGGGCCCGTACGGCGGCGAGGTCGAGCTGTACCGGAACCACTACCGGCCGGTCCATCCGCAGGGCAGCGTCGAAGAGGGCCACGCCTCGGTCCGAGGAGATCGGGAAGACGCCACCGACGGACGAGATGCGGGAGCGTTCGGCCCCGGACAGCTTGCCGGTCATCCCGCTGGCCTCGTCCCAGAAGCCCCAGGCGAGGGAGTGTGCGGGGAGTCCTTCCGTTCTGCGGTACGTGGCCAGCGCGTCCAGGAACGCGTTGGCCGCCGCGTAATTGCCCTGGCCCGCGTTGCCGAAGGTGCCGGCCACGGAGGAGAAGAGGACGAACGCGGCAAGGTCCATGTCACGCGTCAGCTCGTGCAGATTGAGCGCCGCGTCCACCTTCGGACGCAACACCGCCCCCACCCGCTCCGCCGTCAACGAACCGATCACCCCGTCATCCAGCACCCCCGCCAGATGCACCACACCCACCAACGGCCGATCCACCGGAACCGAACCCAACACCCGCTCCACAGAAGCCCGGTCAGCCACATCACACGCCTCGACCACCACCTCCGCACCCCAACCCGCCAACTCCTCGACCAACTCCCCCACACCCTCGACCGCACCACCACGACGACTCGTCAACACCAACCGCCGCACCCCACGCTCCACCACCAGATGACGCGCAAACACCCGCCCCAACGTCCCCGTACCACCCGTCAACAACACCGTCCCCGCAGAATCGAACTCCACGCGGGAGGTCCCATCGGCCGGCTGTGCCGCACGCATCAACCGGCCCACGAAGGCCCGGTCGTCGCGCACCACCACCTGCGACTCACCCATGGCGGCCACGCGCGCGGCCTGCTCGGTCACGTCGTCCGAGTCCCCGTCCAGCAGCACCACGCGCCCCGGGTTCTCCGACTGTGCCGAGCGCACCAGCCCCCACACCGCGGCACCAGCCATGTCCACCAGGCCTTCGCCCGGCAGCGCGACCGCACCCGCCGTCCGGACCACCAGTCGGGCGTCAGCGAAGCGCTCATCGCTCAGCCACTCCTGCACCACTTCCAGCGCCTCGCACACCGCATCCCGCACACCGTCCGCAGAGCCTGCCCCCACCTCGCCGGCGCGCAGCGATTCGTACACCACCACGTCCGGCACGACGCCCGAAGTTCCCGTCACGTCGTTCCAACGTCCCACCGGGACACCGTCGACGGCTCCCGCGTCCGGCAGCGCCGCCTCGGGCCACTCCATCCCGAACAGGGACCCCGCCACGCCCGACTCCGCCACCGCACGCCGTTCTCCGCCCACCGAACGCAGCACGAGCGACTCGACCGACGCCACCACCTCGCCCCCGGCATCGGCCAGCACCACCGACACCCGGCCCTCACCCACCACCGACACCCGGACCCGCACCATCGACGCACCCACAGCGCCCAACGACACACCCGACCACGCGAACGGCAGCGCAGCACCCTCACCCACCGCACCCGACAACGCCACCCCGTGCAATGCCGCATCGAGGAGGGCCGGGTGGAGCCGGAAGTCGGTCGCGGGCGTGCCGGTGGGCAGGGCGACCTCGGCGTAGACGCCACCGTCGGCGCGCCACGCGGCGTTCAGCCCCCGGAAGACGGGGCCGTACCCGAGCCCCTCCTCCGCCATGCCGTCGTAGAAGCCGTCCAGATCCACCGGTTCCGCTCCGGCCGGCGGCCACTGCGCCGAGGCCCAGGCCACGTCCGCGGCTCCGCTCGCTCCCGGAGCCGGGGGCTCCGGTGCGAGGATGCCGGTCGCGTGCCGTGTCCACGGCTGGTCGCCGTCGTCCGTGCGCGCGTGCACGGTCACCGGGCGCCTGCCGTCGGACGCGGCCGTGCCGACCGTGACGCGTACCGCCACACCGCCCCGATCGGGGACGGTCAGAGGGGTCTCCAGCGTCAGTTCGTCGATGACCGGGCAGCCGGCCTGGTCACCGGCGTAGCCGACGAGTTCCACGTGTCCGGTGCCGGGGAAGAACACGGAGTCGCCCACGCGGTGGTCGCCGAGCCACGGGTGCGTGCCGAGGGACAGGCGGCCCGTCAGGCTGAGCGCGTCCGTGTCGGGAGCGGATACCCGTGCGCCGAGCAGCGGATGGCCGGCCGGTTCGAGGCCGGCGGTCAGCACGTCGCCGGCTCCGGTGGGTGCGGTGACCCAGTAGCGCTCGCGCTGGAAGGCGTACGTCGGCAGCTCCACGCGGGCGGTGGGCGCGGCGTCGTGGAAGAGGCTCCAGTCGACGGGGGCACCGTGTACGTAGGCCTCGGCCAGCGACAGCGCGAAGCGGGCCTGGTCTCCGCTGTGACGGCGCAGCGATCCGACGGCGGTGGCGCCGGCCGGTGTCGTGGCGATCGTCTCTCCGAGGGCGATGAAGAGGCCCGGGTGGGGGCTTGCCTCCACGAAGAGGGTGAACCCGTCGTCGAGCATGGCCCGGGTGGTGTCCTCGAAGCGCACGGTGCGGCGCAGGTTCTCGTACCAGTAGCCGGCGTCGAGCGCTGTCGTGTCGAGCGGCCCGCCGGTCACCGTGGAGTAGAAGGTCGTGGTGGACGGGCGGGGTTCGACCTCGGCTATCTCGGCAAGGAGGCGGTCGCGGATCTCTTCGACGAACACCGAGTGGGAGGCGTAGTCCACCGGTATCCGGCGGGCCTGCACGCCCTGGGCCTCCAGGTGGGTGTAGAGCTCGTCGAGGGCTTCCTTCTCGCCGCAGACGACGGTGGAGGCGGGGCTGTTGACCACGGCGACCTGGAGCCGGTCGCCCCAGCCGCGCATCACCGACTCGGCCTCCTCGGAGGGCAGTGCGACCGACATCATGCCGCCGCGTCCGGCGAGGTCCTGGCGGATGATCCTGCTGCGGAGTGCGACCACTCGCGCCCCGTCCTCCAGCGAGAGGGCACCGGCGACGCAGGCGGCGGCGATCTCTCCCTGCGAGTGGCCGACGACGGCGGCGGGCTCCACACCGCACGCGCGCCAGAGGCCTGCGAGGGAGACCATGACGGCCCACAGGACCGGTTGGACGACGTCGACCTCCTCGAAGGTGGGTGCGCCCGGGCGCTGATGGACCACGTCGAGGAGGTCCCAGTCGGTGAAGGGGGCCAGCGCGTCGGCGCACTCGCGCATCCGGTCGGCGAACACCGGTGAGGATGCGAGGAGTTCCACGGCCATGCCGACCCACTGGGAGCCCTGGCCGGGGAAGACGAATGCGACCTGGGCGGGGCCGGTGGCGGTGCCCCGCACCACGTGCGGGGCCTTGGCGTCGGCGGCGAGGGCGTCCAGACCGGTGAGCAGGGGGGCGGATTCGCTGACGTCCGTGCCCGCGGAATCCCCGGTGTCGAGAACGACGGCGCGGTGCTCGAACGCGGTGCGGGTGGCGATCAGGGCGTGCCCGATGTCCTGGGGACGGGCGGTGGCGCCGGCTTCGTCCTGTACGAAGGAGGCCAGCCGCTCCGCCTGGGCACGCAGGCCCGCGGCGCTGCGTGCTGAGACGAGGAACGGGGTGACGGGCGTGCTGAAGGGGAGTGTCCGGCTGTCCGCGGCCGGACGGCCCTCGGCCGGCTCCGCGCTCTTCCCGTCGGTTGCCGCCGCCGGTTCCGGTTCCGGTGCCTCCTGGAGGATCACGTGGGCGTTGGTGCCGCTGAGTCCGAACGCCGAGACGCCTGCGGTACGCGGGTGGCCGTGGCGCGTCCAGGGTTCGGCCTCGGTGAGCAGGCTGACGTGACCGGTGGTCCAGTCGACGTGGGTGGAGGGCTGCTCGACGTGCAGGGTTCTGGGCAGCAGACCGTTGCGCAGGGCCATGACCATCTTGATGACGCCGCCGACGCCCGCTGCCGCCTGGGCGTGGCCGATGTTGGCCTTGAACGATCCCAGCCTCAGCGGCTGTTCGGCGGTGCGGTCCTGGCCGTACGTGGCGAGCAGGGCCTGCGCCTCGATCGGGTCGCCGAGCGTGGTGCCGGTGCCGTGCGCCTCGACGGCGTCGACGTGGGCGCCGGGTACACGTGCGTTGGCGAGGGCCTGGCGGATGACGCGCTGCTGGGACGGGCCGCTGGGGGCGGTGAGGCCGTTGGAGGCCCCGTCGGAATTGATGGCCGAGCCGCGGATGACGGCGAGGACGGGGTGCCCGTTGCGGCGGGCGTCGGAGAGGCGCTCCAGCAGGACGATGCCCGCGCCCTCGGACCAGCCGGTGCCGTCGGCGCTGTCGGAGAACGCCTTGCACCGTCCGTCGGGTGCGAGGCCGCGCTGCTTGCTGAAGGCCACGAACGGCGCAGCTGTCGACATGACCATGACTCCACCGGCCAGGGCGAGGCCGCATTCGTCCTGGCGCAGCGCCTGGGCGGCGAGGTGGAGGGCGACGAGCGACGACGAGCAGGCGGTGTCGACGGTGAAGGAGGGTCCTTCGAGGCCGAGGGCGTACGAGATGCGGCCGGAGATGACGGACGCGGCCCGTGCAGTGGCCATGTAGGCCTCGACGGCCTCCGGTACGCCTTCGGGGAAGTCGCCGTAGTCCTGGATGCCGGAGCCCATGTAGACGCCGACGCGACCGCCGCGCAGGGACTCCGGGTCGATTCCGGCCCGTTCGAAGGCCTCCCAGGCGACTTCGAGGCTGAGGCGCTGCTGCGGGTCGGTGGCCTCAGCCTCCATGGGGCTGATCCCGAAGAACCCGGCGTCGAAGTCGCCCGCACCTTCGAGGAATCCGCCCTGGTGCACGTAGCTGGTTCCCGGCTGCGAGGCGTCCTCGCCCATGAGCTGGTCGAGGTCCCAGCCGCGGTCGTCCGGCATGCCCGATACGGCGTCGCGGCCCTCTGCCACCAGTTGCCACAGCTCTTCGGGGGTGGTCACCCCGCCGGGGAAGCGGCACCCCATGCCCACGATCGCGATGGGTTCCTGCGCGGCTGCCTCGGCGTCCTGGAGGCGGCGCCGGGTGCGGTGCAGGTCGGCGGTCACCTTTTTGAGGTAGTCGAGGATCTTCTCGTCGTTGGCCATATCGGTCTCACGGTCCTTCGGGGTCAGATGACGGCAGGGGTCAGATGACGGCAGCGTGCCCGTGTCAGGCGAGGCCGAGTTCCTGGTCGATGAAGGCGAGGACGTCGTCGGCGGAGGCCTCGTCGAGCGAGTCCCGCACGGCGGCCACCCCCGTTTCGCCGCTCTGGAGGGTGGTCAGTGTGTCGAGGAGGGCCTGCAGACGTGAGGTGATGCGGCTGCTGCGGATCTCCTCGACGTCCAGCGCCCCGACCAGTTCCTCGAACCGGTCGACCTCCGCGAGGACCGGCGTGGCGGTGTCGTCGCTGTCCGGGAAGAGCCGGGTGTGCAGGTGGTCGGCGAGTGCTGTGGGTGTCGCGTAGTCGAAGATCAGCGTCGCGGGCAGTTGGGCACCCGTGGCGGCGGTCAGGGCCTGGCGGAGTTCCACGGCCGCGACGGAGTCGAAGCCGAGGTCCTCGAAGGCGCGTTGCGGGTCGAGTGGCGAAGCGGCGTCGTAGCCGAGCAGGGTCGCGACGCGGGTACGTACGAGGTCGAGCAGCGCGCGGCCGCGCTCGGCGGCGGAGAGGCCGGCGAGCCGTGCCATCAGGGCTTCGGCGTCCGAGGCCGCCGTTTCGGGCTCGGCGGTGAGGATCCGGCGTACGTCGTCGAGGGCGTCGAGCAGGGGGCGGGGCCGGGCGAGCGTGTACGTGGGGGCGAAGCGGGACCAGTCGAACTCGGCGACGACGAGGTGGCTCTCGTCGTACTCCAGGACCTGCTTCAGCGCGCCTACGGCGAGGCCGGGATCCATGGCGGGGGCGCCGATGCGTTCCATCACCGCGGCGAGTTCGGCGTCGACCATGCCCCCCTTCCAGGAGCTCCAGGCCACGGAGGTGGCGGTGAGCCCGCGAGCGCGGCGGCGGTGGGCGAGCGCGTCGAGGTGGGCGTTGGCGGCGGCGTAGGCGGCCTGCCCGGCGCTGCCCCAGACGGCGGCGCCGGAGGAGAAGAGCACGAAGGCGTCGAGGGGGTGGTCGCCGAGGAGGTCGTCGAGGTGCTGGGCCCCGGTGACCTTCGCGTGGCCGACGGCCGCGAACTCGTCCTCGGTCAGTTCGGTGAGCGGTGCCATGCGCTGCATGGCACCGGCGGCGTGCACGACGGTGGTCAGCGGCAGGTCCCCGGGGACGGCGTCGAGGACCCGGGCCAGCGCGGCGCGGTCGGTGACGTCGCAGGCGGCGAGGGTCACCCGGGTTCCGGACGCCTCCAGTTCGGCCGCCAGCGCGCGGGCTCCGTCGGCCGCGTCGCCGTGCCGGCTGAGGAGCAGCAGGTGCGGGATGCCGTCGGCGGCGAGCATGCGGGCCACGTGGGCTCCGAGGCCTCCGGTGCCGCCGGTGATCAGCGCGGTGCCGTTCGACGGTCGGGCCCGGACCGGGGTCCGGTCGCCCAGCGGGGCGCGGACCAGGCGACGGGCGAGGATGCCGTCGGCGCGCAGGGCCACCGCGTCCTCGCCGGTCGCGCCCGAGAGCACGTCACAGAGACGGTGCAGGTCGGCCGGGCCCGGTTCGGCGGGGAGGTCGGCGATGCCGCCCCAGGTGTCGGGGTGGTCGAGGGCGAGGCCACCGCCGAGGCCCCAGAACGGGGCCTGTTCCGTCGCGGTCAGCTCGGTGGAGTGGGAGGTGGCGACGGCGGACTGCGTGGCGCACCAGAGCCTGGGGGCGTCCGGGATGTCGGCGAGGGCCTGTACGAGGGTGACGGTGGCCGTGAGGCCTCGGGTGAGATGGGGGTGCGCGGGTTCGGGGCGTTCGTCGAGGGCGAGCAGCGACAGGATCCCGGCTGCGGGCTGCGCGGCGAGGCGGGCGGCCAGGTCGGCTCGGCTCCGGCCGGGGGCCGTTTCGATGACGTGCGGGGAGGCGCCGCGTTCGATGAGCGCGGCCAGGATCGCGGTGACCGTGGGGGTGTCGGCCTGTCCTTCGGCGACGGCGACGAGCCAGGGGGCGTCGAGCGCGGTGGCGTCGGCGGCCGGTGCGGTGACGGGCTGCCAGACGACGCGGTAGCGGAGGTTGTCGACTGCGGCCCTCTCCTGGTGGAGGCGACGCCAGCGTGCCATCGCGGGCAGGACCTCGCCGAGTGCGTTCTCGGTGACCGACAGCCGTTCGGCGAGGGCCGTGACGTCCTCCCGGTCGACGGCCTCCCAGAAGGCGGCTCCGGCCGGGTCCGCGGTCCGGTCGGTGGCGTCCTGGGGCTCGGGGCGCTCCAGCCAGTGGCTGCGGCGCTGGAAGGGGTAGGTCGGAAGGGGGATGCGGTGGGCGCCCCGGCCCTCGAAGAAGGCGTGCCAGTCGACCGCGCTGCCGTGCGCGTGCGCGTGCGCCAGGGCGGTGATCAGGGTGTGTTCCTCGTCGCGTGCGCGGCGCAGGACGGGGACGCACAGAGTGCCGGCGGCGGGCGGCAGGCAGTCGGCCGCCATGGGGGTGAGTGCCGCGTCCGGCCCGATCTCGATGAGTACACGGGCCCCTTCTGCGTGCAGGGCGCGTACGCCGTCGTGGAAGCGGACCGCTTCGCGGACGTGGCGGACCCAGTAGTCCGGCGAGGTCAGTTCGTCGGGACCGGCGAGCCGGCCCGTCACGTTGGAGACGACGGGCAGTCGGGGCGCGTGGTAGGTCATCCGGGCGGCGACCTTCCGGAAGGCGTCGAGCATGGGTTCCATGAGCGGTGAGTGGAAGGCGTGCGACACGGCCAGCCGCTTCGTCCGACGCCCCAGCCCCGCGAAGTGCTCCGCGACCGCGAGCGTCTCCTTCTCCGACCCCGACACCACCACCGCCGACGGACCGTTCACCGCCGCCAGCCCCACACCACCACCCAGCAACGGAAGCACCTCCGCCTCCGAAGCCGCCACCGCCACCATCACCCCACCGGCCGGAAGCCCCTGCATCAACCGGCCCCGCGCCACCACCAGTTCAGCCGCGTCCGTCAACGACAACACACCCGCGACATGCGCGGCCGTGATCTCACCGATCGAATGCCCCGCCACCACATCGGCACGTACGCCCCACGAATCCACCAGCCGGAACAACGCCGTCTCCACCGCGAACAACCCCGCCTGGGCGAACATCGTCCCGTTCAGCAGCTCGGCGTCCTCACCCCACACCACCTCACGCAGGGAACACCCCAGCCGGACATCCAACTCCACCAGCACCGCGTCGAACGCCTCCGCGAACACCGGAAACGCCCCGTACAACTCACGCCCCATACCGAGACGCTGCGCACCCTGACCCGTGAACAGGAACGCCGTCAGCCCCTCCGCGGAAGAACCCGCCGACATCACCACATCCGCGCACTCCCGGCCCGCCGCCAGATCCGACAGCGCACGCACCGCCGCCCCACGATCCGAGGCCAGCACCACCGCACGGTGATCCAGCACCGCACGCGTCGTACCCAACGAGAAGCCGACGTCCACCAGCGGCTCCTCCGGATGCGCCTCCAGGTGGGCGAGCAGACGCCCCGCCTGCGCCTTGAGGGCGTCAGGGGTCTTGGCGGAGATCGGCATCGGGACCAGTGAGGACGTCACGGTGGGCGGGGCCGTTTGTTCGATGTCCTCGGCCGCCGGTGCCTCTTCGATGATGACGTGGGCGTTGGTCCCGCTGAGCCCGAATGCGGAGACGGCTGCGCGGCGCGGGCGTCCGAGATCGGGCCAGGCGATGGCGTCGGTGAGCAGGGAGATGTTGCCCGTGGACCAGTCGACGTTCGGCGTCGGGCCGTCCACATGGAGGGTGCGGGGCAGGATGCCGTGGCGGATGGCCATCACCATCTTGATGATTCCGCCGACACCGGCGGCGGCCTGGGCGTGCCCGATGTTCGACTTGATCGAGCCCAGGTACAGCGGCTGGTCCGCGGGGCGACCGCGGCCGTACGTGGCGAGCAGGGCCTGCGCCTCGATCGGGTCGCCGAGGGTGGTCCCGGTCCCGTGGGCCTCGACCGCGTCGACCTGGTCGGCGGTGAGCTGGGCGGCTGCGAGTGCCTGGTGGATGAGCCGTTGCTGTGCGGGGCCGTTGGGCGCGGTGAGGCCGTTGCTCGCGCCGTCGGAGTTGACGGCGCTGCCCCGGACCACGGCGAGCACCCGGTGTCCGTTGCGCCTGGCGTCGCTGAGCCGTTCCACGACGAGCATGCCGACGCCTTCGCCCCAGCCCGTGCCGTCGGCGGCCGCCGCGAAGGACTTGCAGCGGCCGTCGGGCGCGAGCCCGCGCTCCTGGCTGAAGCCCACGAAGGAGGTGGGTGTGGCCATCACCGTGATGCCACCGGCCAGGGCGAGGTCGCACTCGCCGGTGCGCAGCGACTTGACCGCCCAGTCGAGGGCGACGAGGGAGGAGGAGCAGGCCGTGTCGACGGTGACGGCCGGTCCCTGGAGCCCGAGGGTGTAGGAGACGCGCCCGGAGGCGACGCTGGCCAGGCCGCCGGTGCCGCCGTCGGTGGCGTAGTCGTGGTAGACGACGCCGGCGAACACGCCCGTGAGGGAGCCCTTGAGGGAGAGCGGGTCCACTCCGGCGTGTTCCAGGGCCTCCCATGACGTCTCCAGCAGCAGGCGCTGCTGGGGGTCGGTCTCGCGGGCGTCCTTGGGGCTCATCCTGAAGAAGTCGGCGTCGAACCGGTCCGCCTCGTGGAGGAAGCCGCCCTCGCGGGCGTACGTGTGTCCCGGTGTGGCGGGTTCGGGGTCGTACAGTCCGTCCGCGTCCCAGCCGCGGTTGACCGGAAAGGCCGTGATGCCGTCCCTGCCCTCGGCCACGAGTTCCCACAGCTCGTCGGGAGAGGTCACGCCACCGGGGTAGCGGCAGCTCATGCCGACGATCGCCATCGGCTCGTGCTCCCTGGCCTCGGCTTCGCGCAGGCGGCGCTTCGCCTGCCGCAGGTCGGCCGTGGCCCGCTGGAGGTAGTCGCGAAGCTTGTCCTGGGTTGCCATCTGTACCTCAACCAATCTCGGTGCGGGTGTCAGCCGTGCCGGGCGGGACCGGTGCCGTGACCGGTGGGATGCGCGAACGGGCGGTGCGTGTCGGTGGCGGGGCCGGGCTCCGCCCGGCCCTACGGCCTTGTCGGTGGGGCGTCAGAGGAGTCCGATCTCCTGGTCCAGCACGTCGAACAGTTCGTCGTCGGTGACCGAGTCGAGCGCGTCGTCGTCCTCGTGCCGGGTGCCGCCGATGTCGTCGCCGTGGGTGTCCTGCCAGCGGCGCAGCAGTGCTTCCAGGCGGGAGGTGATGCGCGGGCGGGCACCTGCGTCGGGCTGTGCGGCGGTGAGGCTCGCGTCGAGTTGGTCGAGCACGCCCAACAGGGCTGCGGCAGGGTCCTGTTCCTCGGATCCGTCGTCGATCAGTCCGGTGAGGTGCGCCGCGACCGCGCGGGAGTCCGGGTGGTCGAAGACGAGGCTGGCGGGGAGGCTGAGGCCGGTGGCGCTGCCGAGGCGGCGGCGGAGTTCGACGGCGGCCAGTGAGTCGAAGCCGAGGTCCTGGAAGGCCCGGTCGGCGCCCACCGCGTCGGGGGTGGGGTGGCCGAGCAGGGTGGCGACGTGTGTGCGGACCAGTTCCAGGAGGATGCGGCCCCGCTCCTCCTCGCCCCGGCCGTCGAGGCGCCGGCGCAGATCGGCGGCGGCCGAGAGGCCGGTGGGACGGGTTCCGGGGCGGCCGGGGGTGCGGACCAGTGTGTCGAGTACGGGGGGCAGGTGGCCGGCGAGGGTGCGCAGGGCGGCCCGGTCCGGGTGCAGGGCGAACAGGGCGGCGGCCGGAGTGTGCAGCGCGTCGTCGAGGAGTGCCCCCATGCGCTCGGCGGTCAGTGGCAGGAGGCCGGTGCCGGCCTCCGCGGGGCCGGTGGCGATGGCCGTCGCGGGGAGGCCGAGGGTGTGCCGGTGCCGGGCGACGGCGTCCAGGAAGGTGTGTGCGGCGGCCTGGTGGGCTTCTCCGGCGCCGTGGACGAGGCCGTGGGTCGAGGTGAGCAGGACGAAGGCCGACAGGTCGAGTCCGGTGGTGAGTTCGTGCAGGTTCCAGGCGACGTCGGCGTGGTTGCGCAGCGCTTCGTCGAGGAGGTGCGGGGTGCGTTCGCCGATCGGCGCGTTCTCCCCGGAGGGTCCCGTGTGGACGACGGCGGTGAGCGGGAGGCACTCGGAAAGGCCGGCCAGCAGATCGGCGAGCGCTTCGCGGTCGGCGGGGTCGCAGTCGCTGAGGACCAGTGCCGCATCGGTGCCGTCCGTGAGCGCGTCCGCCGTGCCGGGATCCGTGGGTCCGCCGGCGAGGAGGACCCGGGCAACTCCGTGTCCGGTGACGAGGCGGCGGACCAGTGCGGCGCTCGTCGCGGAGACTCCGCCGGTGACGAGCACCGTGCCGCCGCCGGCGGCCGGGGCGGTCGCGTCGGTGTCCGGTTCCGCCGGGACCAGCTTCGGGACGAGTACGGTGCCGCCCCGGACGGCGAGTTCGTCGGCGCCGGTGGCGAGCGCGTCCGGCAGTACGGTCGCGGAGGCGTCCAGTCCGTCCACGTCGGCGAGGACGAACCGTCCGGGGTGTTCGCTCTGTGCCGCCCGGACGAGACCCCACACGGCCGCGTGCCGGACGTCCGGCGCAACGCCCCCCGCCGGGACGGCGTGCCGGGTGACTACTACCAGCCGGGTCGTTCCTCCGTCCGGCATGTGGCGGAGGAACTCCCGTAGGTGTGCGAGGACCTCGGCGCTGTGCGTGCGGACGGCATCCGGCACATCGCCGGCCGGGGCGGGCAGGGGCAGCAGGACGAAGTCGGGGGCGTCCCCGTCCCAGGGGCCGCGCGGGTCGAAGGCCGGGAAGGGGAGGCCGGTGCGCGGGTCGTCGAGGGGTCCGGCGGATGCGAGGACTGCGGTCCTGGATCCGAGATCGGCGATGTCGACGGGTGCGGGCGCCCACTCCAGCCGGTACAGCGCGCCCGTGGGGGTGCCGGCGGTCAGTTCGGCCGGGGTGACGGGCTTCCAGGTGATGTCCGCGACGGTCAGCACGGGCCGCCCCTGGCCGTCCGCGAGGTCGAACGACGCACGGTTCGGGCCGGTCGGCCGGACCCGTATCCGCAGTTCGGTGGCGCCGGTGCGGTGCACCTGTACTCCGGTCCAGGCCGCGGGGCTCAGCGGCGTGCCGTCGTCCGGCTCCGTGCCGTCGGGCAGGGCGCCGAAGCGGGCCAGCTGGACGGCCGCTTCGAGCAGGGCCGGGTGCAGCACGCAGAGCTCACGGGCCGTCTGTTCGTCGAGTACGGCGTCGGCGAAGAGTTCGTCCCCGCGCCGCCAGGCGGAGCCGATGGTGCGGAAGGCCGGGCCGTGTCCGTGGCCGAGGGCGAACAACCGGTCGTAGAGGGTGGCCGGGTCCACCGGGGTGGCGCCGGGCGGGGGCCAGGCGGTCGTCTCGCCGGCCGGGTCGGCGGCGAGCGGGGCGAGGACGCCCCGGGCGTGCCGGACCCAGGCAGCTTCGTCGTCCTCCGGTCGGCCACCCTGCGTCCTGGAGTGGATGTCGACCGTACGGCGGCCGTCGTCCGCGGGCGCTCCGACGGTGACCCGGAGCGCGGCGCCGGGGTCGGCGAGCGGCAGCTGGGCCGTCACCGTCAGCTCGTCCAGGCGGGGGCAGCCCGTCTCCGTACCGGCGCTCAGGGCAAGGTCGGCGAAGGCGGCGGCCGGCAGGACGGGGGTCCCGAGCAGGTCGTGGTCGTCGAGCCAGGGCAGTTCGGTCCGGTTCAGCCGGCCGGTCAAGAGGGCGCCGCCGTCGGGGAGCGCCACGACGGCGCCGAGCAGCGGGTGTTCCGTCGCGCCGAGTCCGGCTGCGGTGAGGTCGGCCCCGGCCCGTTCGGGCAGCGCCCAGAACAGCTCGCGGCGGAACGCGTACGTCGGCAGGTCGATGCGGTTCGCCCCGCTCCCGGCGAAGAACCGCGCCCAGTCGACCGGGACATGGCGTACGTGGGCGAGCGCGAGGGCTCCCACCAGTTCCGCCGCCTCGTCGCGGTCGCGGCGGGACAGCGGCAGGAACGCGGCAGTGGTGGTGTCGGGCAGGCAGGCGGGACCGAGGGCGGACAGTGCCGCGTCCGGGCCGATCTCCACGTAGGTGGTGACACCCGCCTCGTCCAGAGTGCCTACGGCGTCGGCGAACCGCACCGCTTCCCGCACGTGTGCGACCCAGTGTTGGGGGTCGGCGAGCTCGGCGGCCGTCACGATGCGTCCGGTCAGGGTGGAGACGAGCGGGACGGACGGTTCCGTCACCGTCATCCCGGCGGCGGCGCGCGCGAAGTCGGCCAGCATGGGTTCCATCAGCGGCGAGTGGAAGGCGTGTGACACCCGCAGCGGCTTGGCCGAGCGGCCCAGCGCCGCGAAGTGGTCCGTCACGGCCCGTACGGCACCGGCGGTGCCCGACACGACGACGGACTCGGGGCCGTTGACGGCGGCGACGGCCACCTCCCCGGTGAGGAGCGGTGCCACCTCGTCCTCGCTCGCCCGCAGCGCGGCCATGGCCCCGCCCTCCGGCAGCGCCTGCATCAGAAGGCCGCGTGCGGCGACCAGGCGTGCGGCGTCCGGCAACGACAGGGCCCCGCAGACGTGGGCGGCGACCAGTTCGCCGATGGAGTGGCCGGCGAGGAAGTCGGGGCGGACGCCCCAGGACTCCAGGAGCCGGAACTGCGCCACCTCGAAGGCGAACAGTGCGGCCTGCGTGTACCCGGTGCGGTGCAGTGCGGCTTCGTCCCCGCGGATGATGCCGGCGAGCGGGCGGTCGAGGTGGACGTCGAGCGCGGCGACGGCCTCGTCGAAGGCCTGCGCGAAGGCGGGGTGGGTGCGGTGGAGCCGCCCGCCCATGCCGAGGCGCTGGGATCCCTGGCCGGAGAAGAGGAAGGCGGTCGGCCCGCCGCCGGTGCGTCCGGTGTCCTGCCCGGCCACGAGCGAGGCGGGTGATCCGCCGTCGGCGAGCACGGCCAGATCGCGCATGGCCTGGGCCCGGTCGGTGACCAGAAGCGCGGCGCGCTCTTCCAGGGGGGTGCGGGTGGTGGCCAGGGAGTGGGCGACGTCGAGTGCGTCCGCGTCGGGCCGGGACTCCAGGTGGGCCAGCAGCCGGCCGGCCTGGCGGGCCGCGCCCTCGGGGTCGCGGGCCGACAGGAGCCACGGCACGGGGGCGCTCTGCTCGACGGGGTCGGGGGCGGTCTGATCCGCCGCGGCGTCGGTATCGGCTGTCGGCGCCTCGATGATCACGTGGGCGTTGGTGCCGCTGATGCCGAACGAGGAGATTCCGGCGCGGCGCGGTCGGTCCAGTTCGGGCCACGGGCGCGCCGCCGTCAGCAGCGTGACGTCACCCGTTGTCCAGTCGACCTGGGGCGAGGGCTCCTCCAGGTGGAGGGAGCTCGGCAGGACTCCGTGCCGCATCGCTTCGACCATCTTGATCACTCCGGCGATGCCGGCGGCGGCCTGGGCGTGCCCGATGTTCGACTTGATCGAGCCCAGGTACAGCGGCTGGTCCGCGGGGCGGCCGCGGCCGTACGTGGCGAGCAGGGCCTGCGCCTCGATCGGATCGCCCAGAGTGGTCCCGGTCCCGTGTGCCTCGACGGCGTCCACGTCGGCGGTGCCGAGTCCCGCGTTCGCGAGGGCCTGCCGGATGACACGTTGCTGGGCGGGTCCGTTGGGGGCCATGAGCCCGTTACTGGCACCGTCCTGGTTGACGGCGCTGCCGCGCAGGACGGCCAGGACCGGATGCCCGTTCCGGCGGGCGTCGGAGAGCCGTTCGATCACGAGCACGCCAGCGCCCTCGGACCAGGCGGCGCCGTCGGCGGCCGCGGAGAACGAGCGGCAGCGGCCGTCGCGGGACAGCCCGCGCTGCCGGGCGAACTCGATGAACGTCTCGGGGGTCGACATGACGGTCACACCGCCGACCAGGGCGAGCCCGCATTCGCCCGACCGCACGGCCTGGGCGGCCAGGTGCAGCGCGACCAGGGAAGACGAGCACGCGGTGTCGACGGCCAGCGAGGGCCCCTCGAGCCCGAAGGTGTACGAGACGCGGCCGGGGCCGAGCGATCCGGCGGCGCTGTTGCCCGCGTAGTCGTGGTACATCGTGCCGGTGAAGACGCCGGTAGCGGTGCCCTTGAGCGAGAGCGGATCGATCGTCGCCCGCTCCATCGCCTCCCACGCCACCTCCAGCATCAGCCGGTGCTGCGGGTCGGTGGTCAGCGCGTCGTTCGGGCTCATGCCGAAGAAGCCGGGATCGAAGTCGGCGGCGTCGTGCAGGAATCCGCCGTGGCGTACGTAGCAGGTGCCGGGCCGGGTGGACTCGGGGTCGTAGAGCCGTTCCAGGTCCCAGCCACGGTTGCGGGGGAACTCGGTGATGGCGTCGACGCCGTCGTCGACGAGGCGCCACAGGTCTTCGGGCGAGCGCACGCCGCCGGGGTAGCGGCAGGCCATGGAGACGATGACGACGGGGTCGTCGTCGGCGGTCCGAGCGGCGACGACGGTAGGCGTGGCGGCGGTGCTGTCGCCCGCGAGCAGGGTGTCCAGGTGCCCTGCGACGACGCGGGCGTTGGGGTGGTCGAAGACCAGGGTGGCGGGCAGCCTCAGTCCGGTGGCGGAGGCGAGCTGGTTGCGCAGCTCCATCGCCGTCAGGGAGTCGAACCCGATCTCGGTGAAGGCCCGGTCGGGTTCCACGTCGGCCGCCGACCCGTGGCCGAGCACGGAGGCCACCCGGTCCCGTACGAGGTCGAGCAGAGCCCGTAGCCGCTCCTTCGGCGCCAGGGCGGCCAGGCCGGAGCGGGGCTGCTGAGCGGGTGCGGCGGAGGTGGCACGCGCCTTGCGGCGTACCAGACCGGACAGGATCGGCGCCGGTGGCTCCGCCGCGCGCAGGGTCCTGAGGTCGAGGCGGACCGGGAGGAGCAGCGCCTCGTCCGACTGCCCGGCCTCGTCCAGCAGTGTCAGCGCGTGGCCCGGCAGGAGGGGTTCCACACCGGACCGGCTCATCCGTCGCAGGTCGGTGTCGTCCAGCCCGCTCGCCATCCCGTCGCCGTCGGCCCACAGACCCCACGCGAGGGACTGCCCCGGCAGGCCGAGGCCCTGCCGCAGGACGGCCAGAGCGTCCAGGAAGGCGTTACCGGCGGCGTAGTTGGCCTGCCCCGGGTTGCCGAGGACGCCCGCGACGGACGAGAAGAGAACGAAGGCGGACAGGTCCAGGCGGGCCGTCAGCTCATGCAGGTTCCACGCCGCGTCGATCTTCGGCCGCAGTACACGGGCCAGTTGGGCGGCGGTGAGCGAGCCGACGGTGGCATCGTCCAGCACCCCCGCGCAGTGGACGACCGCTGTCGGCGGGTGCGGGGTCAGGAGGGCGCGGACGGCCTCCCGGTCGGCGAGGTCACACGCCACGACGGTGACTTCGGCGCCCAGATCCGCCAGTTCGGCGCACAGCGCGGTGGCTCCGGGTGCGTCAGGTCCGCGGCGGCCGGTGAGTACCAGACGCCGGACGCCGTGCGCGGTGACGAGATGGCGGGCGACGAGAGCACCGAGGGTGCCCGTACCACCGGTGACCAGCACGGTCGCCTCGTCACCACCGAACGGAGCGCGGTCCGCCGTGTCCGGCGCCGACGGGACACGGACCAGCCGGGGCACCCATGTGCCGCTTTCCCGGACTGCCGACT
Source organism: Streptomyces sp. NBC_00385 (assembly GCF_035917155.1). NCBI lineage: Bacteria > Bacillati > Actinomycetota > Actinomycetes > Kitasatosporales > Streptomycetaceae > Streptomyces > Streptomyces sp. NBC_00385. The sequence continues at coordinate 2,350,848 of NZ_CP107951.1, forward strand.
CGGGTTCGCCGGAGGCGGCCAGGGCGGTGACGTCAGGGGTGGCGGCGGGGGCGATGTCGGTGAGCAGAATCCGTCCGGGGTTCTCCGTCTGAGCCGACCGCACAAGACCGGAGACGGCTGCAGCCGCCGGATGGGACAGCGCCTCACCCGGCAGGGCCACCGCTCCCCGGGTGACCATGAGCAGCCTGCTGGATGCGAACCGCTCTTCCGTCAGCCACTCCTGTACGACACCGAGGGCGCGGGCGGTCAGTTCGTGGGCGTCGGACACCGTGTCGCCGACGGGCGGCGGACACTCCCAGACGAGGACGGCGGCCTCCGGCACGAAGCCGTCGTGCCGGTCGTCCCACCGCACGGCGACGGACTCGGGGGCGACGGGCGCGGGGGCCGGCGTGAGCGGCGTCCACCGCACGGAGTACAGGGAACCGTGCGGTGCCGTTCCGGTCGTGGCCGCTACGGCCGCCGGCCGGGTGATGAGGGCGCCCACGGAGAACACGGGGCGCCCCTCGGTGTCCGCTCCGTCCACGGTGATGCTGTCGGGCCCCGTGGGCGCGATCCTCACCCGGAGCCGGTCCGCGCCCACGGCATGGAGACGGACCCCCTTCCACGCGAAGGGAAGCCGCGCCGTTCCCTCTCCGTCGGGCATCGCGCCGGAGTCGTCGACGAGTGAGGCGTGCAGTGCGGCATCGAGCAGGGCGGGGTGCAGACCGTAGTGTTCGGCGTCCGCGACCGCCGCCTCCGGCAGGGCAACCTCCGCGAAGATCTCGCCGTCACGCCGCCAGGCCGCTTCGAGCCCCTGGAACACGGGCCCGTAGCCGTATCCCTGCTGGGCCAATACCTCGTACACGTCGCCCAGTTCAAGAGGCGAGGCGTCATCCGGGGGCCAGCTGGCGGCGTCGAAACCGGGTACGGCCGTGTCCGGGATCAGCACACCGTCGGCGTGCAGGGTCCATGGCGCGTCGCCCTCTTCGCCGTCCTCGTCCCGCGCATGCACGGTGACGCTCCGGGCGCCGGTGCCGTCGTCGGCCCCGACCAGGACCCGGATCTGAACGCCGCCGCGTGGCGGCAGCACCAGGGGTACCTGAAGGGTCAGCTCGTCAAGTACATCGCATCCGACCTGAGCACCGGCACAGAGCGCCAGTTCCACCAGGCCCGCGCCGGGAAACAGGGTGGACGTGCCCATCCGGTGGTCGGCAAGCCACGGCTGGCTGTCGAGGGACAGCCTGCCCGTCAGTACGGGCCCGTCCGCTCCGGGAAGGGTGACAGCGGCGCCGAGCAGGGGGTGGCCGGCCTGGTCCAGGCCCAGTGCTCCCGCGTCGAATGCTCCCCGTTCCGCCTGCATCCAGTACCGCTCACGCTGGAAGGCGTAGGTGGGCAGATCCACCCGGCGGGCACCCGAGCCCTCGAACAACCGCGCCCAGTCCACCGGGACACCCGACACATGCAGCTGCCCCAACGCCAACACAGCCGACCCCACCTCGGAGCGGCCCTTACGCACCAACGGAACGAAAACACCCGACTCCGCCGTCTGCTGCGCCATCCCACTCAGCACACCATCCGGACCGATCTCGACGAACGACGTCACCCCACGCGACACCACGAACGACACCGCATCCGCGAACCGCACCGCCTCCCGCACATGCCGCACCCAGTACTCCGGCGTACCCCAGTCCGACGCCAGGTCCCCGGACACACCCGACACCACCGGAATCGACGCAGCACCGAACGACAGCCCCGCCACCACCGCCCCGAACTCCACCAACATCGGCTCCATCAAAGGCGAATGGAACGCGTGCGACACCCGCAACACACTCGTCCTGCGGCCCTCACCGGCAAACTTCCCCACCAGATCAGCAACCGCCGACTCCGTGCCCGAGACGACCACCGACCTCGGCCCGTTGACCGCCGCGATCCCCACCTCAGCATTCAGCAACGGAAGAACCTCAGCCTCCGTCGCCTCCACCGCCACCATCGACCCACCCGCCGGCAACCCCTGCATCAACCGACCACGCGCCACCACCAACTCAGCCGCATCCGCCAACGACAGCACACCCGACACATGGGCAGCGGCAATCTCACCGACCGAATGACCCACCAGGAAATCCGGCCGCACACCCCACGACTCCACCAACCGGAACAACGCCGTCTCCACCGCGAACAACCCCGCCTGAGCGAACATCGTCCCGTTCAACAGACCGGCATCCTCACCCCACACCACCTCACGCAGACTCACGCCCAGCCGGGCGTCCAGCTCCGTGAGCACATCGTCGAACGCCGCTGCGAACACCGGAAACGCCCCATACAACTCCCGCCCCATCCCCAACCGCTGCGCACCCTGCCCCGTGAACAAGAAGGCCGTAGCACCAGCCGACCGGGCCGACCCCCGCACCACCGACGGCGACGCCTCACCCTCCACCAGCGCCGTCAGACCCCGCACCAACTCCTCACGGCTCCCCGCCGCCACCACCGCACGATGCTCCAACACCGCACGCGACACCACCGACGAAAAACCCACATCCAACAACGAAGTAGAAGCCCCGACCTGCTCCAGCAGCTTCCCCGCCTGACCGGACAGCCCCGCCCCACTCCGCGCCGACAACACCACCGGAAACACCGGAAGTTCGACCGTTGCGGCCACCTCCGGCTCCTCCACCACCGGAGCCTGCTCCACAATCACATGCGCGTTCGTCCCACTCAGACCGAACGACGACACACCTGCACGCCTCGGACGATCCCGCACCGGCCACGCCCGCGACTCCGTCAACAACTCCACCGCACCCGCGTCCCAGTCCACGTGGGGCGAACGCGTCTGCGAGTGCAGGGACTTCGGCAGCACACCGTGCCGGATCGCCTGCACCGCCTTGATCACCCCACCCACACCGGCGGCCGCCTGCGTGTGGCCCAGGTTCGACTTCAGCGAGCCCAGCCACAGCGGATCACCCTCCGGGCGACCCTGCCCATACGTCGCCAGCAGCGCCTGCGCCTCGATCGGATCACCCAACCGGGTCCCCGTCCCGTGCGCCTCCAGCAGATCCACCTGATCCGACGAAATCTGCGCATCCGCCAACGCCGCACGGATCACCCGCTGCTGCGACGGACCGTTCGGAGCCGTCATGCTGCTGGAGGCGCCGTCCTGGTTGATCGCGCTACCCCGGACCACGGCGAGGATCGGGTGGCCGTTCCGCTGGGCGTCCGAGAGGCGCTCCAGCATGAGGACGCCGACGCCTTCCGAGCAGCCGGTGCCGTCGGCATCGGCGGCGAACGACTTGCAGCGGCCGTCCTTCGCCATGCCGCGCTGGTGGCTGAAGTAGAGGAACATGTCCGGCGTCGTCATCACCGTCACGCCACCGACCAGCGCCATCGAGCACTCGTCGGACCGCAGGGCCTGGGCGCCCAGGTGCAGGGCCACCAGTGACGACGAGCAGGCGGTGTCCACCGTGACGGACGGCCCTTCGAGGCCCAGGGTGTAGGAGACGCGCCCTGAGACGAGGCTGCCGCCGGTCGTGGCGGCGGCTTCCGTGCCCAGTGCGTAGTCGTGGTACATCAGGCCGGCGAAGACGCCGGTCCGGCTGCCCTTCAGGGAGAGGGGATCGATCCCCGCACTCTCCACCGCCTCCCACGACGCCTCCAGCAACAACCGCTGCTGCGGATCCATCCCCAACGCCTCACGCGGCGAGATCCCGAACACCCCGGCATCGAAATCAGCCGCGTCGTACAGAAACCCACCCTCACGCGTCACCGTACGATTCGGCTTCCCCGGCTCCGGATCGTAGAGCCCCTCCACATCCCACCCACGATCCACCGGAAACCCCGACACACCGTCCCGGCCCTCCACCACCAGATCCCACAACTCATCCGGAGAACCCACCCCACCCGGATAACGACACGCCATACCCACGATCGCGATCGGCTCGCCACTGGACTTGCGTTCGGCGGCAGCGAGCCTTTTACGCATGTCGCGCAAGTCGGCTGTCGCCCGGCGCAGATACTCGAGAAGTTTTTCCTCGTTACTCACCGAGCATGCCCTCCTGTGTCATGACGTTCAGCGGACCGCGGACCCGAGAAAATGACGGAATGAGCGGAATGAAGAGAATGAAGCGTGGGGCCACTCGGAAAATTACGTGGCCGACGGACCTGTTGCCCACCCCTTAGTCGTGCCCGGGGTCCCCACAATCGGGCCCCTGCTCCACCCCGGTCACCCCAGAGCCGGGGTGGAGTCACCGGACCGTCCCGGCGGGCGGAGAGCGGTGCGGCGAGGGCCGGGCTACCGCCCTCACCTGCGAGGGAAGGTGCGGCCGCGGAGGACTCAGCCCGTATCCGCTGTCGAAGACGCCCAACACGCGACGCCTTCATAGGGGCGGGTAGGGGTACTGGTTCGGGCCCGTCGGGACTAGCGTCGGGGCCCGGTATCCCAATTCCGGCCGGGCACGTGGGCGGCCGGCTGCCTCGCCTCCGTCCCGTTCCGTCCGGCGGTCGGGCGATCCCGGAACACCATTCACCCCTTCGCGCCTGAAACCGGAGCCATCATGTGGGATGAACAGTTCGACATTCTCCTTCGGAAGCAGTTGTCCTTCCTTTCCCCGGACGAGCCGATCACGGGGGACATGAGAATGCGCGAATTCGGTCTCGATTCACTTGGCATGATCGAGCTGCTCGCGGGCCTCGAAGCCGCCTACGACGTGCGCTTCCGCGACGAGGCGCTCTCCCTGGAGATATTCGAGACCCCGGACGTCCTCTGGAACGCACTGCAACGTCTGCGCTGAGGGCCGGTGACATGCATAGCGTCCCGGCATTGCGACTGCACGAGGGCGACCGGGCCCGGCTGGAGGCTCTGACCCGCATGTCGACGGCGCCCGCCGGGCTCGTCCGGCGGGCGCGGATCGTGCTGCTCGCCGCGGGGGGCGCCTCGAACACGGAGGTGGCCGCCCAGTTGCGGGTCTCCCGTCCGACCGTCATCAAGTGGCGTTCGCGGTACGCGGATTCGGGTATCGCGGCGCTGGGTGATCTGCCCCGGCCGGGGCGTCCCGCGACGGTGGACGAGGTGGCGGTGCTCGTCGCCACGCTCGCTGACGGCGCCAGGCCTCCGACCCGGCTGCGGGCCCCGTACTGGTCGTCGCGGCTGCTCGCCGACGAGCTGGGAATCGCCCACTCCACGGTGTCGCGCGTATGGCGCAAGTGGGGAGTGCGGCCGCATCGCCCGGAGACCTTCCAACTGCCGTCCGTGCCGCCCCTTCCGCCGGGTGTCCATCGCGGGGTCGTCGGTGTCTTTCGCGCGTCGTCGTGGAACGCCGTGGTCCTGCGGGCGGACGAGCGGACCGGGCGCCGGGCCGAGGAGCGGTTCCGCCCCCTGCTGGTCGACCGGGCCGGGCCGGGCGCCGACCGCGCTTCCGCGCCGGCCGCCTTTCTGAACCTCCTGGACGCGGTCGCACAGGCCCACCCCTATCCGAGGCTGCACGTGCTCCTGAACGGAACGGGTGCGGTGCGCTCCAGGGGCGTACGCGAGTGGCTGGTGAGAAATCCCCGGGTCTCCCTGCACCATGCGCCGGCCACCCGTTCCTGGGCCGATCTCACCGAGGTCGTCCTGCGGCTCGCGGGCTCCGGGCACCGCTCCCTCTCATCCATTCATCGCCATCCGGGGAACACTCATGGACCAGACGTCGATCCACGCCCTCTATGACCGATTCCTGCGCGGACTCGCGCGGTCCCCGCAGGGGGTGGCCATCCGTGTCGGCGACGCCTCGCTGACGTACCGGCAGCTGCACGACCGGGCGTTGACCTGGGCGGGCTCGCTGCTGACCGCGCTCCCGGAGCGCCCGGCCGCGGTGGGCGTGCTCGCGGGCAAGGGCCTCGACGCCTATACGGGCATCCTGGCCTGCCTGTTCACCGGGGTGCCGATGGTCCCGCTGCAGCCTTCCTTCCCGGTGCTCCGTACCCTCCAGATGCTCGAAGCGGCGGAGGTGGAGGCACTGATCGTCGACGCCGAGGCGGTCACGGCGCTGGAGAAGCTGCGCGCCGAAGGCGTCGCACTTCCCGCCCTGCTGGACGGGGCCGCGGACGGTGCCGCCGGAATGATCGCCCCCGATCCGGCATCCCGTCTGTCACGCCCTCACCCGGTTGCCCCCGACGACATCGCGTACGTGCTCTTCACTTCCGGTTCCACGGGCCGCCCCAAGGGTGTGCCGGTCACGCACGCCAACGGGGCCCACTACTTCGGCCTGCTCGACGCACGGTACGACTTCGGCCCGCACGACGTGTTCTCCCAGAACTTCGATCTGAACTTCGACTGCGCGATGTTCGACCTGTTCTGCGCGTGGGGTGCCGGCGCGACGCTGGTGGCCGTTCCGGCGGGTGCGTACCGGGACCTCCCCGGCTTCGTCGCCGAACAGGGCGTCACCGTCTGGTTCTCCACCCCCAGCGCGATCGGTCTGATCCGTCGCACGGGACAACTGACGGACGGCGCACTGCCCTCCCTGCGCTGGAGCTTCTTCGCGGGCGAGGCGGTGACCTGCCAGGACGTCACGGACTGGCAGCGCGCGGCATCGCATTCGGCCGTCGAGAACCTCTACGGCCCGACCGAACTGACGATCACCATCACCCGGCACCACTGGTCGCCCGAGAGGTCGCCCGGGATCTCCGTCGCCGGTGTCGTCCCGATCGGGCCGGTGCACGCAGGGCACGCGTGGATGCTCCTCGGCGCGGGCGGGGAACCGGACCCGCTGGAAGGCGAGTTGTGTGTCGCCGGCCCGCAGCTCACCGCCGGGTATCTGGACCCGGCCGATGACGCGGGCCGGTTCCTCGACCGGGACGGAGCCCGCTACTACCGGACGGGCGACCGGATCCGGCTGGGCGAAGACGGCCAACTGCTCTACCTCGGCCGGCTGGATCAGCAGGTTCAGGTGCGTGGCGTACGGATCGAACTGGCGGAGGTCGACGAGGCGCTGCGCCGATGCCCGGGGGTGGAGGACGCCGTCGCGGTACCGGTGCCCTCGGAGCAGGGCATCACGCTGGCGGCGTTCCACACCGGCGAGCGCGTGCCGCCCGTCGCCCTGGCCCGCGAGCTGAGCCGCACACTCCCCCGCTCCGTACTCCCCCAGCACTTCTTCCACATCGCGGAATTCCCGCTCAATTCCAACCGGAAGATCGACCGCCGAGCACTGCTGCACCGCGCACTGGAACTGCTCGGTCGGCCGCACTGAAGCCTCTGTGGGGCAGGCCCCCGGGGCCCCGGGCGGCCACTGATGAGTACGCGACACGCCCACGCGTACCTGATACGCTCAGCGTGTTACGTACCCATGGTCATGACGCAGGAAGGCATGGACGTTTGCCATGACAGAAATCAAGCCCCGGGCGGGGCTCAAGGAATGGCTCGGCCTCGTGGTGATCGTCCTGGTCACCCTGCTGATCGCCATTGACATCTCGGTACTCGGCTTCGCGATCACGCCCATCAGCGAGTCACTGAAGCCGAGCGCCACCCAGCTGCTGTGGATCATGGACATCTACAGCTTCGTACTGGCCGGCGCACTGATCACGATGGGCTGGGTCGGCGACCGCTTCGGACGGCGGAAGCTGCTGATCATCGGCGCTCTGGTCTTCGGCGTCGCGTCCGCACTCGCCGCGACAGCGGACAGCCCCGAGATGCTCATCGCCTCGCGCGCCCTGCTGGGGCTCGGTGCCGCGACGCTGACGCCGACCTCCCTGGCCCTGATCCGCAACATGTTCCACGACTCCAAGCAGCGGAAGTCGGCCATCGCCGCCTGGAGCGGCACCCTCGCCACCGGGGCGGCCCTCGGCCCGGTCGTCGGCGGCCTGCTGCTGAACAACTTCTGGTGGGGCTCGGTCTTCATGATCAACACCCCGGTCATGGTGCTGGTGCTGGTCCTGGCCCCGATCCTGCTTCCGGAACGGCGCGACCCCTCGCGCGGCAAGCTGGACGTGCTCGGTGCGTTCCTGTCGATCGCGGGCATCATGCCGTTCATCTACGGCCTCAAGGAGCTGGCCGTCGACGGCTGGTCCAGCGAGTCCGCGATCTGGGCCGGCGTCGGCGCCGTCCTGCTCGTCGCCTTCGTGCAGCGCCAGCGCATGACGTCCCACCCGCTCATCGACATCTCGCTGTTCCGCTACGGCGGCTTCACCGGAGCGATCCTGACCAACCTGATGGTGATGTTCTCGTTCATGGGCGTCAGCATCCTCACCAACCAGTTCCTCCAGATGGTGCTGGGCATGACGCCCTTCCGGGCGGCCCTGTGGTCCATGGCGGTGATGCCGGCGATCGGGATCGCGGTCGGCCTCGTCTCGGCCTTGTCCCGCAAGGTCAAGCCGGTCTACCTGGTCGCCAGCGGGATGCTCGTGATGGCCGTCGGATTCGGCGTGCTCAGCCGGCTCACGGTGGACTCGAACGTCGCCGTCCTGCTGGTGGGTGTGGGGCTGATGGCAGCCGGCATGACGGCCTCGAAGACGCTCACCGCGGAGATCGTCGTCACCTCCGCACCGAAGGAGCACGCCGGATCGTCCACCGCCACCTCGGAGACGTTCACCGAGTTCGGCAGCGCGTTCGGCTTCGCCGTCATCGGCAGCATCGGTTCCGCCATCTACCGGCATGACATGGACGCGGTAAACCCGACCGGTCTCGGCGGCGAGGCGCTGGACGCGGTACGCAACACGATCGGCGGTGCCGCCACCGTCGCCGCCCAGCAGCCGGCCGCGGTCGGTGCCGAGCTGCTCGCCACCAGCCGCGAGGCCTTCACCCACGGCCTCCAGGTGGCAGCGCTCTCCGGGGCCGCCGCGATGGTCGTGGTGGCCGCGATCGTCGCCGTGCTGCTGCGCAAGGTACCGATCGAGACGGGCGAGCCGATCGACCCGTACGACATAGACGCACCGGCGACCGTGCCTTCCCCCAAGCGCATGCAGCCCACCGCGGGCTGATCCGGCCCGGGGCGCCGCACGCGTGGAAGGGGGCTGGTTGCCCACCCGGCCGGGTGGGCAACCAGCCCCCTTCCACGCGTGCGGCCGGAACGCCCGTCAGGTGAGCGGCTTCTCACCGTTGCGGATGCGGACCAGCACTTCGATGCCGTCCAGAACCCGCTGGAGCCCGAAGGTGAAGTCGTCCTCGGGCTCGTCGAACGCACCGGCCTCCAGCAGCTCGGCGAGAGCGGGAAACGACGCGGAGTCCGCGTACTTGGCCAGCGCGCGGCCGTAGTTGGCCATCAGGTCCGCCTCGCTGATGTCCTGGGTGACGACACCGAGCGACATCTGCACGTTGTTGCGCACATAGCCGATCATCAGCATCATCACGGACAGCTTGTCGTCCGGCCGGAGAGTGGTACCTCCCAGAGTGCGCAGGCCGCATTCCAGCCAGCTGAGCTGGCCCGGCTCCAGAGGCGGTCCGCTGACCGAGATCTGCAGCATCCAGGGGTGCCGGTGGAAGACCTCCTGGAAGGCCCGGGCCCACTGCTCCAGCCCGTCCCGCCAGTCGCCCTCGGCCGTGTCGATACGGGGCGGGGTGCCGTACGCCATGTCCAGCATCAGCTGCCGCAGCTCGTCCTTGCTCGACACGTGGCGGTACAGCGACATGGTGCCGAAGTCGAGGCTCTTGGCGACGCGGGACATGGACAGACCGGCCAGACCGTCGGCGTCCGCCGACTCGATCGCGGCCGTCACGATGCGCTCGACACTCAGACCGGTGCGCGCGGTGCGCTGCTCCCGGTTCCGCAGTTCCCAGAGCACCGCGATGCTGTTCGGCAGACCGACGCCTTCCGTGCTCGTTCCTTCACCAGTAGTCATCTCGTGCCTGCCTTCATCAGGAGCCCTTCCCATGCGTACCACGCACGCATAGAGCATCGTATACGCCCCGGGTCCGCCGTACGCGGAGCCGGTGTGAGACCGAGGTGGAGAGACGGTACGACACCGAGCGCGGTGCCGTACCGGGCGGCCCACGCCCGCCTCCTGGTAGGGATGTCAGACGCCGGCCGCCGTGGCGGACAGCTCCGACGACGGCCGGCCGAGCAGCTGCCGGCACTGCCGCAGGCCACGCGCACTGTTCCAGCCCAGCCCGCCAACGAGGATCCCGTCGCGGTGGTACGCGGCGACGAACTCCCGGTCCGCGGTGGACCCGCTGATGATCTCCGTCCGTGCGTCGGGGGGGCACCAGCCGATGGTCTGGATCTTCTCCCCGAACTGATGGGTCCAGCCGAAGGGCACGGGCGTGTACGGCCGCGCTCCTCCCCCGTCGCCGGCCAGCAGGTTGGCGACGACCGCCATGGCCTGCTGAGCGGCGTTGGTCCGCTGTTCGAGCCTGACCCGGGCCCCGGCCACCATGGGGTGGGGCCAGTTGGCGACGTCTCCCGCCGCCCACACCCCGGGGGCGGCACGGCAGTAGGCGTCGCACAGGACCCCGTCGCCCAGGGGCAGTCCGGAATCGGCGAGCCAGTCCACGGCGGGCTCGGAGCCGATCGCGACGACGACCAGGTCGGCGTCGACGGTGGTGCCGTCGGCGAGCAGAACCCCCCGGACACCGGCGCCGTCCCGTGCCATTCCCACCACATCGGCACCGAGAACGAGCCGCACCCCGTGCTCACGATGGAGGCCTGCCACGAGCCCGCCGATCTCGGCGCCGACCTGACGCGCGAGCGGCTGGGCGTTCGTGTCGATCAGTGTCACGTCGAGCCCGGCCCCGCGTGCCGTGGCGGCGATCTCCGCACCGAGAAAGCCGGCTCCGATCACCGCGACCCTGGGGCCTGCCGCGAGCGCCTCGCGCAGTCGGACCGCGTCGTCCAGTGACCGCAGGACATGAACACCGCGGAGGCCGTCCCCGCAGGGCAGCCGGCGCGGCCGCAGTCCCGTCGCGATGATCGCCGCGTCGTAGGGAAGCTTCTCGCCGGTGGAGAGGGTGACGGTGCGGGCGGTGGGGTCGAGGCCGGTGGCCCGGCAGCCGAGCCGCAGATCGGCATCGACGGCGGCCAGCACGTCCTTCTTCCGCAACCATGTGCTCGGGGGCTCCCAGCCCGGGCTCAGCAACTCCTTGGAGAGGGGCGGCCGGTCGTAGGGGGGATGGCGCTCGTCACCGACCAGCGTGAGCTCTCCCTCGTACCCCTTGGCACGCAGCGTCTCCACCGCGGTCAGTCCTGCGGCCGCCGCGCCCACGACGACTATCCGGTTCAGCACACTCGCTCCTCGTCTCCGTTCCGTACTCACGTCAACACCTGGTGCCATGACCGACGAGGTCTGCCCGGAGGGCATTACGCTTCGCCGTCGAGAATGTCGAACAGCTCGTCCGCGGTGGCCGCACTGAGGTCGTCCGCGGGGGTGTCCTCGCCGAAGAGCGTCGTGCGCAGGTGCGTGGCAAGATCGGCGGCCGAGGGGTGGTCGAAGATCAGGGTCGGTGCCAGCCGGCAGCCGGTCACCTCACCCAGTCGGGTCCTGAGTTCCAGAGCCGTCAGCGAGTCAAATCCGATGTCGAGGAATCCGCGCTCGGCCGGGACGGCCTCGGCGCCCGAGTGCCCCAGAACGGCGGCGGCGTGACCGCGCACCAGGTCCAGCAGGGCCCGTTCGCGGTCCTCGGTGCCCAGTCCGGCAAGACGGGCGACGAGCGCGGCGGGATCGGCGCTCCTCGTGCGGCTCCGGACCACGGGGCCGGCCCCGGCGGGGACCATGTCCCGCAGAAGGGGGTGCAGCGCACCCGGCTTCGCCTTCAGGGTCGGTACGTCGACGGCGAGCGGCACCAGCGCCGGCAACTGGGAGCGCAGGCCGGCATCGAAGAGCCGGAGTGCGTCGGCCGGGGCGAGGGCCGGGAGGCCGCGTGCCGCCATGAGGCGGACATCGTCGTCGATGGTCTCGGTCAGGCCCGTGGCGACGTCCCACAGCCCGTACGCGAGGGAGGTGGCCGGCAGTCCCTCCGCCCGGCGATGCACCGCGAGCGCGTCCAGGAACACGTTCGCCGCCGCGTAGTTCGCCTGACCCGCCGCCAGCACCGAACCACCCGCCGACGAGAACATCACGAAGAACGCCAACTCACGCTCACGTGTCAGCTCATGCAAGTACCAGGCACCATCCGCCTTCGCACCCAACACCCGATCCAACCGAGCCCCATCCATCGACCCCACCAGACCGTTGTCACCCGCACCCGCCGCATGCACCACACCCACCAGACCAGCACCCACACCCTCCACCAGACCCACCACCGCGGACCGGTCCGACATGTCACACGCCACCACCGACACCTCAGCACCCAACCCACGCAGAACGCCACACAGTTCATCGACACCGGGGGCCTCCATCCCCCGACGCCCCGCCAGCACCAGACGCCGCACCCCACGCACCTCCACCAGATGCCGGGCCACCAAACCACCCAAACCCCCGGTACCACCCGTCACCAACACCGCCCCATCCACCACCGTGTCCGGAACGGCCTCCGCAGCAGCCACTTCGACCAGACGCGGAACCAGAACCTCACCCCCACGCACCGCAACCTCCGGCTCACCCGACCCCAACACCACACCCGCAACATCAGCGAACGAACCACCCACCGGATCCACATCCACCAACACGAACCGACCCGGATTCTCCGCCTCAGCCGCCCGCACCAACCCCCACACCGGCGCCTGACACACATCCACCCCCACATCACCACCCACACAAACCGCACCACGCGTCACCACCACCAACGGACCAGCCTCATCAGCCTCCAACCACCCCTGAACCGCCCCCAACACCCCACCCAACACCGACCGCACACCCACCACCGGATCCACACCCACCGACACCGGCACCTCAAACACCCTCGGCACCGACACACCACCACCAGCAACACCCCCAGCCGACACCAACGGCCGCCACACCACCTCATGCAACCCACCACCCACACCCGACCCCGCCAACTGCTCCACCGACACCGGACGGAACATGAGTCCGCCGACCGTGGCCACAGGGGCGCCGTCCTGGTCGGCCAGGCTCAGCGTGCGGCTGCTGACACCGTGGGGCGAGAGCCTCACCCGCAGCGAGCGGGCACCGGCGGCATGCAGGGACACGTTCGTCCAGGTGAAGGGAAGCTCGGTCGGCTCGTCGCCCGTGACATCCTCACCGACTCCCAACGCGTGCATGGTCGCGTCGAGCAGAGCGGGGTGGAGACCAAAGCGTTCGGCGTCACCGTGCGCCTGCTCGGGCAGCTCGACCTCGGCGAAGACGTCGTCGCCTCGCCGCCACGCGGCTTTGAGCCCCCGGAAGACGGGGCCGTAGACGTAACCCTGCTTGTGGAGCAGCTCGTAGGCATCGCTCGTTCGTACGGCTGTTGCTCCGGGCGGGGGCCATTCGGTGAGGTCGAACGACGGCACCGGCTCCCCCGCGCCACCACCCACCACACCATCCGCGTGCAACACCCACGCCCCACCCGCACCCGCACTCTCCCGACGTGAATGCACCCGCACCGAACGAGAACCCGCCTCATCCGGACCACCCACCACCACCTGCAACGCCACACCACCACGCTCCGGAACAACCAACGGCGCCCGCAACGTCAACTCCTCCACCACCCCACAACCCACCTCATCAGCGGCCTTCACCGCCAACTCCACAAACGCCGCCCCCGGCAACAACAACGACCCCAACACCACGTGATCCCCCAACCACCCCATCCCCTCCACCGACAACCGCCCCGTCAACACCACACCACCCGAATCCGGCAACGACACCGCCGCGCCCAGCACCGGATGATCCACCACGACCTGCCCCAGGCCGCCCGCATCCCCACCGCCCACGCTCTCCAACCAGAAACGCTCACGCTGAAACGCATACGTCGGCAGATCGACGCGACGGGCGCCGGTGCCCTCGAAGAACCCGGCCCAGTCCACCGGCACACCACTCACATGCAACTGCCCCAGCGCGGTAACCGTCGCCGCCACCTCAGGACGCCCCTTACGCACCAGCGGAACGAAGACCGCGGCCTCCGCGTCCACCGACTGCTGCGCCATCCCGCACAGGACCCCGTCCGGACCGATCTCGACGAACGACGTCACCCCACGCGACACCACGAACGACACCGCATCCGCGAACCGCACCGCCTCCCGCACATGCCGCACCCAGTACTCCGCCGAACCCCAGTCCGACGCCAGGTCCCCGGACACACCCGACACCACCGGAATCGACGCAGCACCGAACGACAGCCCGGCCACCACCGCCCCGAACTCCGCCAACATCGGCTCCATCAAAGGCGAGTGGAAGGCGTGCGACACCCGCAACACACTCGTCCTGCGGCCCTCACCGGCAAACTTCCCCACCAGATCAGCAACCGCCGACTCCGTGCCCGAGACGACCACGGAACGCGGCCCGTTGACCGCCGCGATCCCCACCTCACCGTTCAGCAACGGAAGGACCTCAGCCTCCGTCGCCTCCACCGCCACCATCGACCCGCCCGCCGGCAACGCCTGCATCAACCGACCACGTGCCACCACCAACTCAGCCGCATCCGCCAACGACAGCGCACCCGACACATGGGCAGCGGCAATCTCACCGACCGAATGACCCACCAGATAGTCCGGCCGCACCCCCCACGACTCCACCAACCGGAACAACGCCGTCTCCACCGCGAACAACCCCGCCTGAGCGAACATCGTCCCGTTCAACAGACCGGCATCCTCACCCCACACCACCTCACGCAGACTCACGCCCAGCCGGGCGTCCAGCTCCGTGAGCACATCGTCGAACGCCGCTGCGAACACCGGATACGCCTCATACAGCTCCCGGCCCATCCCCAACCGCTGCGCACCCTGCCCCGTGAACAAGAAGGCCGTAGCACCAGCCGGCCGGGCCGACCCCCGCACCACCGAAGCCGACGCCTCACCCTCCACCAGCGCCGTCAGACCCCGCACCAACTCCTCACGGCCCGAAGCCGCCACCACCGCACGATGCTCCAACACCGCACGCGACACCACCGACGAAAAACCCACATCCAACAACGACGGAGAGGACTCACCCGCCACCCGGCCCAGCAACCGCGTGGCCTGGTCCAGGAGGCCGCTCCCGCTCTGCGCCGACAGCACGACGGGGACGACGGAGAGCCCGTTCACCGCTTCGGTCTCCGGCTCGTCCGTCGCCGGAGCCTGCTCCACAATCACATGCGCGTTCGTCCCACTCAGGCCGAACGACGACACACCTGCACGCCTCGGACGATCCCGCACCGGCCACGCCCGCGACTCCGTCAACAACTCCACCGCACCCGCATCCCAGTCCACGTGGGGCGAACGCGTCTGCGAGTGCAGGGACTTCGGTAGCACACCGTGCCGGATCGCCTGCACCGCCTTGATCACCCCACCCACACCGGCGGCCGCCTGCGTGTGGCCCAGGTTCGACTTCAGCGAGCCCAGCCACAGCGGATCACCCTCCGGGCGACCCTGCCCATACGTCGCCAGCAGCGCCTGCGCCTCGATCGGATCACCCAACCGCGTCCCCGTCCCGTGCGCCTCCACCAGATCCACGTCCGTGGTCGTGATCCCGGCGTTCTCCAGCGCCGCGCGGATCACGCGTTGCTGCGACGGGCCGTTCGGGGTGGTCATCCCGCTCGACGCGCCGTCCTGGTTGATGGCGCTGCCCCGGACCACGGCGAGGACCGGGTGGCCGTTCCGTCGGGCGTCGGAGAGGCGCTCGACCATGAGGACGCCGACGCCCTCCGAGCAGCCGGTGCCGTCGGCATCGGCGGCGAACGACTTGCAGCGGCCGTCCCTGGCCATGCCGCGCTGGTGGCTGAAGTAGAGGAACATGTCCGGCGTCGTCATCACCGTCACGCCACCGACCAGCGCCATCGAGCAGTCTCCCCGGCGCAGTGCCTGCCCTGCCCAGTGGAGGGCGACGAGGGACGACGAGCACGCGGTGTCGACGGTGACGGCAGGGCCTTCGAGGCCGAGCGTGAAGGCCACGCGGCCGGTGACGAGGCTGCCGTCACTCGTGCCGGGTCCGTAGTCGTGGTACATGACACCGGCGAAGACGCCGGTCCGGCTGCCCTTCAGGGAGAGGGGATCGATCCCCGCACTCTCCACCGCCTCCCACGACGCCTCCAGCAACAACCGCTGCTGCGGATCCATCCCCAACGCCTCACGCGGCGAGATCCCGAACACCCCGGCATCGAAATCAGCCGCGTCGTACAGAAACCCACCCTCACGCGTCACCGTACGATTCGGCTTCCCCGGCTCCGGATCGTAGAGCCCCTCCACATCCCACCCACGATCCACCGGAAACCCCGACACACCGTCCCGGCCCTCCACCACCAGATCCCACAACTCATCCGGAGAACCCACCCCACCCGGATAACGACACGCCATACCCACGATCGCGATCGGCTCGGTGGCGTCTCCGGTGAGGCGGTCGTTGGCCGACCGCAGGCGTTCGTTCTCGACCATGGTCGAGCGGAGGGCTGCAACCAGCTGCTCTACAGATGCTTCCATGATGTCCTCAGCCCTCGCTCGGGTTCCGGGTCGGGTCGGCGGACGCGAGCGCGGCGCGCACCAGGTCGTCGACGTCCATGGTCCTGATCGCTTCGCCGGCCGCCACGGCCACGTCGTGCGGGGCGTTCGTGCCGGATCGGGTGGCGGGTGCGGGTGCCGCGGGTCGTGCGGCGAGTTTCAGCAGTGCGTCCAGCAGGCCGGACTCGCGGAGCGCGTCGACCGGGGTGTCCGCGAGGGTCTGCCGGATGGAGGCGTCGGTCTCCGCGGTCACGGGCCCGCCCGGTGCGGAGGCGACGGGTGTGTCCGGTGTGTTCTCGTCGACGTCCGAAGGGAGTTCGTCGAGGAGGAAGTTGGCCAGCACCGTCGGACTGGGGTAGTCGAACATGAGTGTCGCCGGGAGTCGGAGGCCAGTGGCCTTCTGGAGCCGGTTACGGAGATCGATCGCCGCGAGCGAGTCGAGGCCGAGCTCGGTGAAGCCCTTGGAGACGTCGATGGTGGCCGGGACGCTGTGGCTGACTCCGGCGACCTGTTCGCGTACGACGTCGAGTACCGTGCGGCGGCGTTCGGCCGCCTTCATGCCGGACAGCCGTTGTTCCAGGGTGAGTTCGGCCGCCTGCGTGACCGTCGCGGTGACGGCGGGTGCGCGGACCTCCTTGCGGGCAGTGGGCCGTTCCGGTGCGCCGAGCACGTCCTTCAGCAGGTACGGCGGTTCGGCCGGGGCGTGCTGGTCGCGCTCCACCCGGATCGGCACGAGGACCGGCCGGTCGAGTTCCAGGGCCTCGTCGAGCAGGGCCAGGCCCTCGGCCGTCGGCAGGGCGGGCATGCCCATGATGCGCATGCGCCGCAGGTCGGCGTGGGTCACGCCGCCCCCGAGGCCGGTTCTGGTCTCCCAGAGGCCGAACGCGAGGGACGTGCCGGGAAGCCCGGCCGCGCGCCGGTGTGCGGAGAGGGCGTCCAGGAAGCGGTTGGCGGCGGCGTAGTTGGCCTGACCGACTCCGACGACCAGGCCGGCGCAGGAGGAGAAGAGGATGAATGCCTTCAGATCCAGGCCGCGTGTCGCCTCGTGCAGATTCCAGGCCGCGTCCACCTTGGGGCGCATGACCGTGTCGACCTGTGCCGGGGTGAGGGCGGCGAACAGCGCGTTGTCCATGACGGCGGCTGCGTGGACCACCGCCGTCAGCGGGTGTTCGGCGGGTACAGCGCTCAGCAGTTCGTCGACGGCCGCGCGGTCGGACGTGTCGCAGGCCGCGAGGGTGACGCGGGCGCCGAGTTCGTGCAGTACGTCGCGGAGCTCGGTGGCGCCCGGCGCGTCCTGGCCGCGTCGTCCGGCGAGCAGGAGATGGCGTACGCCGTGCCGTTCCACCAGGTGGCGGGCGACGACAGCGCCGAGGCCGCTGGTTCCTCCGGTGATCAGTACGGTTCCCTCGGCGTCCCAGGGCAGGGGCGTGGTGGGTGCCGCCGCTGTCACCCGGGCCAGGCGGGGCACCCGGACTTCGGCGCCGCGCAGGATCGCTTCGGGTTCTCCGGACGCGGCCACCGCGGCCAGCGACTCGCGCGCCGTGTCGCTGCCGTCGGAGTCGACGAGGACGAAACGGCCGGGGTACTCCTCCTGGGCGGAACGCAGCAGCCCCCACACCGGTGCCTGGACCAGGTCCACGCCGCCGGCGTCGGCCTCCTGGAGGGGCAGGGCGTCACGGGTGACCACCATGAGGCGGGACCGGGCGTACCGCTCGTCCGCCAGCCAGGACTGGAGCGTGGCGAGGATCTGGCCGGTGACGGAGCGGACGGCCGCCGGAATGTCCTCGTGATCCGTGGCGCGGGGTACGGGCAGGACGACGACGTCGGGCAGCGGGGCGCCGTCGGTCAGTGCGGCGCCGAGGCCGGAGAGGTCCCGGTACGCCGTGCCGGGCCAGGCCGCGGCAGTGCCGTCGGGGCCGGTACCGAGCACCGCCCAGCGGTCGGTGGCCGCGGCGACGGATGCGCCGAGGGGCAGTTGCTGGGTGACCAGTTGGAACACGGTCTCGTGCGCGCCGCCGCCTCCCGCGGCTGCGGCCGCGTTGACCTTCGCCGCTGTGACGGGACGGACCACCAGGGAGTCGATGGTGGCGACCGGGGTGCCGGTGGGGTCGGTGAGTTCGAGACGTACCGCGTCGGACCCCTGTGACCGGTGGGATTCGACGGCGGTGATGCGCACTCTCAGCCGCGAGGAGCCTGCGGCGTGCAGGGTGACTCCGGACCAGGCGAACGGCAGTTGGGTGCCGCCGACGTCCTGGGGGCGGCGTCCGTCCATGAAGTCGGTGGCGCTCAGCGCCGCGTCGAGGATGGAGGGGTGGAGCCGGAAGTCCTTGCCGACGTCCAGGGAGTCCTCCGGCAGTGACACCTCCGCGAACGTCTCACGGCCCCGGGACCAGATGCCGCGCAGGCCCCGGAACATGGGGCCGTAGCCGTATCCCTGGCCGGTGAGGTAGTCGTACACCCCGGAGATGTCGACCTCGGTCGCGCCTGTGGGCGGCCAGTCGGCCGGGGCGGGGGCGAAGGCTCCGGCGGGCGGCGCCTGTCCGCTTCCCGGGGCGAGTACGCCGCTGGCGTGCTTGCTCCAGGCCGCGCCCGCCGGAGCGTCGTCGGCGCGGGAGTAGACGGCGAGTGAGCAGCGCCCGCCCGCGTCGGGTGCGTCGACGACGACCTGGACGGCAAGTCCGCCGTGGGGCGGGAGCGGCATCAGTGCCTCGATGGTGAGTTCCTCCACCACCTCGCAGCCGACTTCCTCACCGGCCCGGATGGCCAGTTCGATGTAGCCGGTGCCGGGGAGCAGCACGGTCCCGAGAACGTCGTGGTCGGCGAGCCAGGGGTGGGTGCGGACGGAGAGCCGCCCGGTGAGCACCACACCGCCGGCCTCCGGGGAGGCGACCACGGCGCTGAGCAGCGGGTGCGCGGCGGCGGTCTGGCCGAGGCCGGTCACGTCGCCGCCGACGGGGTCGGGGGCGTCGAGCCAGTACGTGGTCCGGTCGAATGCGTACGTGGGCAGCTCGACCTTGCGGCCGCCGCGGCCGTCGAGGACGTCGGCCCAGCTGATGACGGGGCCGGCGACGTGCAGCCGGGCGAGGGCGGTGAGCAGGGTGGGGACCTCGGGCCGGCCCTTGCGCAGGACGGGCACCGTGAGGGTGCCGGGCGAGTCGGGTGCGGTGGCCTCGGCGAGTGCGGTGAGCACCGCGTCGGGTCCGAGTTCCACGAAGCGGGTGACGCCCTGGTCCGAGAGGTGGGCGATGCCGTCGGCGAACCGGACGGCCTCGCGCACATGACGTACCCAGTACTCGGGCGAGGTCAGTTGCTCCGCGGTCGCCTCGGCTCCCGTCACGTGGGACACGACGCGTATCGAGGGTGCGGCGTACGAGAGTGACTCGGCGACCTTTCGGAAGGCGTCGAGCATGGGTTCCATGAGCGGTGAGTGGAAGGCGTGCGACACGGCCAGCCGCTTCGTCCGACGCCCCAGCCCCGCGAAGTGCTCCGCGACCGCGAGCGTCTCCTTCTCCGACCCCGACACCACCACCGCCGACGGACCGTTCACCGCCGCCAGCCCCACACCACCACCCAGCAACGGAAGCACCTCCGCCTCCGAAGCCGCCACCGCCACCATCACCCCACCGGCCGGAAGTGCCTGCATCAAACGCCCCCGCGCCACAACGAGTTCAGCCGCGTCCGTCAGCGACAGCACGCCCGCGACGTGCGCGGCCGTGATCTCACCGATCGAATGCCCCGCCACCACATCGGCACGTACGCCCCACGAATCCACCAGCCGGAACAACGCCGTCTCCACCGCGAACAACCCGGCCTGGGCGAACATCGTTCCGTTCAGCAGCTCGGCGTCCTCACCCCACACCACCTCACGCAGGGAGCAACCCAGCCGGGCATCCAGCTCTGCGGTGACGGCGTCGAACGCCTCCGCGAACACCGGGAACGCCCCGTACAACTCACGCCCCATACCGAGACGCTGCGCACCCTGACCCGTGAACAGGAACGCCGTCAGCCCCTCCGCGGAAGAACCCGCCGACATCACCACATCCGCGCACTCCCGGCCCGCCGCCAGATCCGACAGCGCACGCACCGCCGCCCCACGATCCGAGGCCAGCACCACCGCACGGTGATCCAGCACCGCACGCGTCGTACCCAACGAGAAGCCGATATCGACCGGCGACGCGTCGGGGTGGGCCTCCACGTGCGCGAGCAGACGCTCCGCCTGAGCCGTGAGCGCCGTGGCACTCCGCGCGGAGAGCGGCAGTGGTACGACGGACAGCGGGGCGGGGGGCAGCGGGGCGGCAGTGCCGTCCGGTTCGCCGCCCTCGGCCGCCGGCGCCTCCTCGATGATGACGTGGGCGTTGGTACCGCTGAGCCCGAACGAGGAGACGCCTGCCCGCCTGGGCCGGTCCCGCGCCGCCCAGTCGACCGGCTCGGTCAGCAGTCGTACGCCGCCGGTCTCCCAGTCCACCTGTGGTGACGGCTCGTCGACGTGCAGGGTCCGGGGCAGCAGGCCGTTGCGCAGGGCCATCACCATCTTGATGACGCCGCTGACCCCGGCGGCGGCCTGGGCGTGCCCGATGTTCGACTTGACCGAGCCCAGCCACAGCGGACGGTCGGCGGGGCGGTCCTGACCGTACGTGGCGAGCAGGGCCTGCGCCTCGATCGGGTCGCCCAGCCGGGTGCCGGTGCCGTGTCCCTCCACCGCGTCCACATCGGCCGGGGTGAGACCCGCTGCCGACAGGGCCTTGCGGATGACGCGCTGCTGGGAGGGGCCGTTGGGGGCGGTCAGACCGTTGGAGGCGCCGTCCTGGTTGATGGCGCTTCCCCGGACCACCGCGAGGACGGGGTGCCCGTTGCGGCGGGCGTCGGAGAGGCGCTCCACCAGCAGGAGGCCGACGCCCTCGGCCCAGCTCGTGCCGTCGGCCGCGCCCGCGAACGCCTTGGAGCGTCCGTCGGCCGCGAGTCCGCGCTGCCGGCTGAAGTCGACGAAGATCTCCGGGGTCGGCATGACGGTGACACCGCCGGCCAGGGCGAGGTCGATCTCGCCGGTGCGCAGCGCCTGGCAGGCCATGTGGAGGCTGACCAGGGAGGAGGAGCAGGCGGTGTCGACCGTGACGGCGGGCCCTTCGAGGCCCAGCGCGTAGGCGACGCGGCCTGAGGCGATGCTGCCCGCGCTGCCGTTGCCGAGGTATCCGGCCAGGTCGTCGGGAACGTCGGTGACCCGGCTGCCGTACTCGTGGTACATCACACCGGCGTACACACCGGTCTGGCTGCCGCGCAGCGTCTCCGGGTCGATGCCGGCCCGCTCGAAGGTCTCCCATGCGGACTGGAGCAGCAGCCGCTGCTGCGGGTCCATCGCCAGGGCCTCGCGCGGCATGATGCCGAAGAACCCGGGGTCGAACTCCGCCGCGTCGTAGAGGAATCCGCCTTCGCGCACGTAGGTGCGGCCGGGGAGTCCCGGTTCGGGGTCGTAGAGGGCGTCGGCGTCCCAGCCACGGTCGGCGGGGAAGTCGCCGATGGCGTCGACACCGTCCGCGACGAGGTCCCACAGGTCCTCGGGTGAGCGGACGCCGCCGGGGAAGCGGCAGCTGATGGCCACCACGGCGATCGGGTCGTCGTCGAAGGCCGCGAGCGGGGTGGCGGCGGGCGCCGCGGAGGTGGTCGTGCCGGTGAGCAGGGTGTCGAGATACCCGGCCACGGCACGGGAGTTGGGGTAGTCGAAGACCAGCGTGGCGGGCAGTCGCAGCCCTGTGGAGCCGGCCAGCAGGTTGCGCAGTTCCACTGCGGCGAGGGAGTCGAAACCCTGATCGCGGAAGGCCGTGTCGGGTCCGACCGCCTCGGGGGTCGCATGGCCGAGGACGGAGGCGACCTGGGTGCGGACCGTGTCCAGCAGAATGCGGGCCCGCTCGTCCGGTGTCGCGCCGGCCAGGCGGCGTTCCAGGGCGGAGCCGGTGGCGGTCGCCCGTACGGTGCGGCGGGCGGGAGCACGCCCCCTGCCGCGCAGCAGTGCGGGCACCTCGTCGCTGCGAGCGGCGAGCGCCGCCGCGTCGATGGTGAGGGGGACGACGACGGCGTCCTCGGCGACGAGGGCGGCGTCGAAGAGCTCCAGGCCCCGGTCGGCGGGGAGCGCCGGCAGGCCGAGGCGGCGCATCCGGTCCAGGTCGGCTTCGGTGAGGTCGCCGCCGAGCCCGGTGCTGACGTCCCACATGCCGAACGCGATCGACGTCGCGGGCAGTCCGGCCGCCGTGCGGTGGGTGGCGAGCGCGTCCAGGAAGACGTTGGCCGCCGCGTAGTCGCCCTGCCCGGCGGCGAGGACGAGGCCGCCCGCCGAGGAGAACATGACGAAGGCGGTGAGATCGGTGTCCCTGGTCAGTTCGTGGAGGTTCCAGGCGCCCTCGGCCTTGGGGCGCAGGACGGCGTCGAACCGTTCGGGCGTGAGGCTGCCGACCAGGCCGCCGTCCGCGACCGCGGCGGCGTGCACGACGGCGCGCAGTGGGCGGTCGGCGTCGATCCCGCCGAGCAGGGTGGCCAGGGCGTCACGGTCGGCCACGTCGCACGCGGCGATCTTCACCTGGGCGCCGAGGCCCGTCAGTTCGGCGGCGAGTGCATCCGCACCGGGTGTGCCCGGGCCACGTCTGCCGGCCAGCAGGAGGTGCCGCACACCGTGTTCGGTGACGAGGTGGCGCGCGACGAGGGCGCCGAGTCCGCTGGTGCCTCCGGTGATCAGCACCGTGCCCCCGGTGTCCCACGGGGCGGGCGATGCGGGCTCGGGTGGGGTGGCGATGCCCAGCCGGGGCACCCACGACTCCCCGCCGCGCACGGCGGATTCGGGTTCGCCGGACGCGGCCGCGGCCGCGATGACGGCCTCCGTCGCCTCGGGCCCGTCCTCGACGTCGAGCAGGTGGAACCGGCCCGGGTTCTCGGCCTGCGCGGCACGTACCAGCCCCCATACGGGGGCCTGGGCCGGGTCCACGTCCTCGCCGGACCGCACGGGCACGGCGCGCCGGGTAACCACGACGAGGGGGGCGGTGCCCGCCTCGGGATCGTCGAGCCGGTCGCGTATCTCGCCGAGCACCCTGTGCGCGAGGGCACGCGCCGCTTCCGGCACGTCCTGGCCCTCGGGCGCCGCCGGGCAGTGCAGGACGGCGTACGCGGAGGTGGCGCCGGCGTCCGCGGGGGCACGGTCCGTCCGCTGCCAGACGATCCGGTGGAGGGAGGCGGACCGTGCTCCGGAGGCTGCCGCGATCTGTTCCGGCGAGACAGGACGGGAGACGAGCGACTCCACGGTGGCCACCGGTGCGCCGCTCTCGTCGGCGACCAGGATGGCGGACACCTCGTCGCCGCGTATCCGCTGGATGTGGACGCGCAGCGAAGGGGTTCCGGCGGCGTGCAGGGTGACGCCGTTCCACGAGAAGGGCAGCAGCGTGGCCGCGTCGTCGGCCGAATCCGTCAGCAGATCGGCGTGCATGGCCGCGTCGAGGAGCGCGGGGTGCAGTCCGAAGGCCGCCGCCTCGTCGCGGGCGGCACCGTCGAGGGCGACCTCGGCGAACACGTCGTCGCCGCGCCGCCACGCCGCGCGCAGGCCCTGGAAGGCGGGGCCGTACGCGTAGCCGCGCTCGCGCAGCCGCTCGTAGGCGGAGTCGACGTCGACCGGGGTGGCGCCGGCCGGCGGCCACTGGGTGAGGTCGAAGGCGGGTTCGGGTGCCTCACGGGTGAGGGTGCCGTGGGCGTGCCGGGTCCAGGGCGCGTCGGGGTCCGAGGAGCCGCGGGAGTGGATGCTGACGGTGCAGGCGCCGGAGGGGTCCGGTGCGCCGACGACGACGCGCAGGGCCACACCTCCGCGGGCCGGCAGTGTCAACGGCGCTTCGAGGAGCAGCTCCTCGATCCGGCCGCAGCCGACGTGGTCGCCCGCCCGGACCGCCAGCTCGACGAAAGCGGTGCCCGGCAGCAGCACGCTGCCCAGCACGCCGTGGTCCGCGAGCCATGGCTGGGTGCCGGTCGCGAGCCGTCCGGTGAGGACGACCCCGCCGTCGTCCGGTGTCGCCACGGCGGCGCTGAGCAGGGGGTGGGTGACGGCTTCGAGGCCGGCCGCGTCCAGGTCGCCGGGGGCGGTGGCCAGGTCGAGCCAGTAGCGCTGGTGCTGGAAGGCGTAGGTGGGCAGGTCCGGGCCCTGCCCGGTGCCACGGAGACCGAAGAAGGCGTCCCATGCGACGGTGACACCTCGTGTGTGGACGCGACCGACGGCAGCGAGGAGTTCGCGGACCTCGGGCCGGCTCCGTCGCAGCGACGGGACGAACGCCGTCGCCTCCGTGTCCTGGACGCAGTCCTGGCCCATGCCGCTGAGCACGGCGTCCGGTCCGATCTCGATGTACGAGGTGACGCCCCGGTCCTCCAGGAACCGGACCGCGTCGGCGAACCGCACAGCCTCCCGCACATGCCGCACCCAGTAGTCCGCGGCGCCCCATCCTTCCGCCAGGTCCCCGGACACACCCGACACCACGGGAATCGACGCGGCCCCGAACGACAGCCCGGCCACCACCGCCCCGAACTCCGCCAACATCGGCTCCATCAAAGGCGAATGGAACGCATGCGACACCCGCAACACACTCGTCCTACGCCCCTGACCTTCGAACGTCGCGACGAGCTCGCGAACCGCCGACTCCGCACCCGAGACGACCACGGAACGCGGCCCGTTGACCGCCGCGATCCCCACCTCAGCATTCAGCAACGGAAGAACCTCAGCCTCCGTCGCCTCCACCGCCACCATCGACCCACCCGCCGGCAACCCCTGCATCAACCGACCACGCGCCACCACCAACTCAGCCGCATCCGCCAACGACAGCACACCCGACACATGGGCAGCGGCAATCTCACCCACCGAATGACCCACCAGATAGTCCGGCCGCACACCCCACGACTCCACCAACCGGAACAACGCCGTCTCCACCGCGAACAACCCCGCCTGAGCGAACATCGTCCCGCTCAACAGACCGGCATCCTCACCCCACACCACCTCACGCAGACTCACGCCCAGCCGGACATCCAACTCCGTGAGCACATCGTCGAACGCCGCCGCGAACACCGGAAACGCCCCATACAACTCCCGGCCCATCCCCAACCGCTGCGCACCCTGACCCGTGAACAGGAACGCGACCTTGCCCTCGCTGACGGCGTCCCGCACCGGCCCGCCGCCGGAGGCCAACGCCTCCAGAGCGGCGGCGAGTTCGGTACGGTCGGCGCCGATCGCGACGGCGCGGTGGTCCAGAGCCGCGCGGGTCGTCGCGAGGGCGTGGCCCGTCGCGGCGAGGGCGTCGTCGGGGACCGTCGCGAGGTGGCTGAGCAGGCGTGCCGCCTGGGCGCTCACCGCGTCCGGGGTCCTCGCCGAGATCGGCCAGGTGACCAGGGTGGTAGGGGGCCCGGCGGGCTCTGGCGCGTCCTGCGGCGTGGAGGCGGGCGGCTCCTCGATGATCACGTGGGCGTTGGTGCCGCTGATGCCGAACGACGACACCCCGGCGCGGCGCGGGCGACCGTGCGCGGGCCAGACGGTGGGACCGGTCAGCAGCGCGACGGCGCCGGATTCCCAGTCCACCTGGGGTGACGGCTCGTCGGCGTGCAGGGTCGCGGGCAGGGTGCCGTGACGCATCGCCTGCACCATTTTGATGATGCCCGCCACGCCGGCCGCCGCCTGGGTGTGGCCCATGTTGGACTTGATGGAGCCGAGCAGCAGTGGGCTGTCGTCCGACGGGCGCTCCTGGCCGTAGGTCTCCAGCAGCGCCTGCGCCTCGATCGGGTCGCCGAGGACGGTGCCGGTGCCATGGCCCTCGACGGCGTCGACGTCGGCCGGGGTGAGGCCGGCAACGCTCAACGCACGCCGAATGACGCGCTGTTGAGCGGGCCCGTTGGGTGCAGTCAGACCGTTGGAGGCCCCGTCGGAGTTGACGGCGGAGCCCCGGACGAGACCGAGGACCCGGTGACCGTTGCGTTCGGCGTCGGAGAGCCGCTCCAGCAGGAGCATGCCGACACCCTCGCCCCAGCCGGTGCCGTCGGCACCGCTGCCGAACGACTTGCACCGCCCGTCGGTGGCCAGGCCTCGCTGCCGGCTCATGTCGACGAACGTGTCGGGGGTGGACATGACGGTGACGCCGCCCGCGAGGGCGAGGCTGCAGTCGCCGCGGCGCAGCGCCTGGGCGGCCCAGTGCAGGGCGACGAGCGAGGACGAGCAGGCGGTGTCGACGGTGACGGCCGGGCCTTCGATACCCAGGGTGTAGGCGACCCGTCCGGAGACCACGCTGGCGAGGCTGCCGTTGCCGTGGTACCCGGCCACGTGCTCGGGCAGCGGGCCCAGCCGCAGCCCCCAGTCGTGGTACATCACACCGGCGAACACACCGGTGTCGCTGCCGCGCAGGGCGTGCGGGTCGATGCCCGCGCGTTCGACGGTCTCCCAGGCGATCTCCAGCAGCAGTCGCTGCTGGGGGTCCATGGCCTGCGCCTCGCGGGGGCTGATGCCGAAGAACTCGGCATCGAAGTCCGCCGCCCCGTAGAGGAAGCCGCCCTGGTCGGTGAGGCTCTTGCCCGGTGTGCCGGGCACGGTGTCGTGGATGTCGGTGGCCCAGCCGCGGTCGGTGGGGAACGCCGAGACGACATCGCGCCCCTCCTCGACGAGCTGCCACAGCTCCTCGGGCGAGGTGACGCCGCCGGGGTAGCGGCAGGCCATGGAGACGATGGCGATGGGGTCGTCGTCGGAGGCGGTGGCAGCGGCCGGGGCGGGCAGGCCGGCCCGTCGTTCCGTGTCGCCGCCGAGCCGGGAGGCCAGATGGTCGGCGAGGGCTCCGGGCGAGGGGTAGTCGAAGACGAGGGTGGCCGTCAGGGGCAGGCCGGTGGCGGAGCCGAGCCGGTTGCGGAGTTCGACGGCTGCGAGGGAGTCGAAGCCCATCTCGTTGAACGCCCGTGTGGTGACGACGCGTTCGGGTCCGTCGTGGCCGAGGACGGCGGCCACCTGGGTACGGACCAGGTCGAGGAGGGCCTCGCCACGCTCCGAGCGGGTCAGGCCGGCCAGGCTGCGCGCGAGGGACTGCTCGACCCTGATCCCGCCACCGCCCACGGCGCGGCGCACCGGACGGACCAGAGCGCGAAGGAGGGCCGGTACGTCACCGGCGCGGGCGTTGAGCGTGCGCAGGTTCAGGCGTACGGGCATGACGGCCGGGTGGTCCGCGGTGGTGACCGCACGGTCCAGGAGGGCGAGGTTCTCCGCGACGGACAGGGGTTGGAGGCCGAGGCGTTCGATGCGCCGCAGCGCGGCCTCGTCGAGGGTGCCGCCCATACCGCCGGTGCCGGTCCACAGCCCCCAGGCGAGCGAGGTCGCGGGGAGTCCGAGGGCGGCGCGGTGGGTGGCCAGGGCGTCGAGGAAAACGTTGGCGGCGGCGTAGTTTCCCTGTCCGGCACCGTCCAGCACGGTGGCGGTGGAGGAGAACAGGACGAATGCCGACAGGTCCATGTCGCGGGTGAGTTCGTGCAGATGCCAGGCGCCGTCGGCCTTGGGCCGCAGGACGGTGTCCAGGCGGGCGTCGTCGAGGGAGTCGACCAGTGCGTCGTCGAGCACCCCCGCCGCGTGCACCACGGCGCTCAGCGGCAGCCCCTCCGGTACGGCGGCCAGGGTCTCGGCCATCGCATCGCGGTCGGCCGCGTCGCAGGCGGCGATCACGACCTCTGCGCCGAGTGCGGTCAGCTCGGCCCGCAGCTCCTCGGCGCCGGGGGCATCCACGCCCCGGCGGCCGGTGAGCAGCAGTCCGCGTACGCCGTGTGCGGTGACCAGGTGCCGGGCGACCGTGGCGCCGACGCCGCCGGTGCCACCGGTGATCAGTACGGTGCCGTCGGTGCGCCAGGGTGCGGCGGCGGCGGTGTCCGGTGCCTGCGTGGTGCGGGTCAGCCGGGGTACGTACAGCTGTCCCTCGCGCAGGGCGATTTCTGGTTCGTCCGTGTCGGCGGTGAGGCGCAGCAGCTCGTCCGTGTCGAGGGATCCGTCGGTGTCGAGCAGGAGGAAGCGGCCGGGGTGTTCGGCCTGGGCCGAGCGCACCAGACCCCAGGCGGGCGCCTGGGCGAGCGCGGCCGGTTCGCCCGCGACGGCGGCAACCGCGCCCCGGGTGAGCACGGTCAGCCGCGCGGTGGCGGACCGCTCGTCGGCGAGCCGGTCCCGTATCGCCGCCAGCGTGGCCCCGAGGACGGTACGGACGTCGGCAGCGATATCGGGACCTGCCGGTACGGGGCAGATGTGGACGGCGGCGTCGGGGGCCGGCCGGATGGCGGCGGGGGCCGGCAGCGGGATCCACCGGACGTGGTGGAGAGCGTCGGGGTGGGCGGTGGCGGCCAGTCCGCCGGCGGCGAGGGGCCGGACGAGGAAGGAGTCGACGGAGGCCACGGGGGTTCCGGCGTCATCGGCCAGTTCGAGGGCGACCTCGTCGGTGCCGGTGGCGGTGACGCGTACCCGCAGCATGGCCGCGCCCGCCGTGTGCAGGGTGACTCCGGTCCAGGCGAAGGGCAGCAGGATGCGGTCGTCCGGGGTGTCCGTGTCGGCCGCTGTGGCGAAGTCGGTGGCGTGCAGGACCGCGTCGAGGAGCGCGGGGTGGAGTCCGTAGGCGGAGGGCGGGTCGCCGGCCGTCCCGGGCAGCCGCACCTCGGCGAACACTTCGCCCTCCCCGCCCCTCCACACGGCTCGCAGTCCGTGGAAGGCGGGCCCGTACTCGTAGCCCTGCGTGGCCAGGTCACCGTAGAGGCCGGTGATGTCGAGGGGCTCGGCACCGGGAGGCGGCCAGGTGCCGGCCGCGAAGTCCGCGGTCTGCGGCCCGGAGGGGTTCCGGGGGGCGAGGCGGCCGGTCGCGTGACGGGTCCACGGGGCGTCGGCGGGGGCGTCCTCGTCGCGTGAGTAGAAGGCGACGGCGCGCAGTCCGGCGGGGTCGGGGGCGTCGACGACGATCTGGAGGGCGACACCGCCCGTGGTGGGCAGGGTCAGCGGGGCCGCCATGACGAGTTCGTCGAGGCGTTCGCAGCCGGTCTGTTCACCGGCCCGGACCGCGAGGTCGACGAACGCGGTTCCGGGCAGCAGGACATGGCCGTCGATCACATGGTCGGCGAGCCAGGGGTGCGAGCGCAGCGAGACCCGTCCGGTGAGAACGGCTCCCCCGGTGTCCGCGAGGCCCACCACCGCGCCCAGCAGGGGGTGGTCGGCGGCCATCTGGCCGAGTGCCGTCGCGTCCTGGGCGGCGTCGGGGGCACTGAGCCAGAACCGCTCGCGCTGGAAGGCATAGGTGGGCAGCTCGACGCGACGGGCGCCGGAACCGGCGAAGAAGGCGTTCCAGTCGATGCGCGTGCCACGCGTGTGGGCGACAGCCACGGCGGTGAGCAACTGCTGCGGGTCGTCGTGCCCGCGTCGCAGGAGCGGGATGAACACCGCGGACGAACCGGTGCTCGCGCGGCCCATGGCGCAGAGCACCGGGTCGGGACCGAGCTCGAGGAAGGTGGCGACGCCCCGGTCCGTGAGGGAGGCGACGGCGTCGTGGAAGCGTACGGGCGCGCCGATGTGCCGTACCCAGTACTCGGGATCGGTGAGTTCCTCGGCGGTGGCGAGCCCGCCGGTGAGGGCGGAGACGACGGGGATCTTCGGCGCGGTGTAGGTGAGGATCCGGGTGATCTGCCGGAACTCTTCGAGCATGGGTGTCATCAGCGGCGAGTGGAACGCGTGGCTGACCCGGAGCCGCTTGGTGCGGTGGCCGTCGGCCTCCAGCCGGGCGGCGAGGGCGGTAACCGCGGCCTCGTCGCCGGACAGGACGACCGAGCGGGGGCCGTTGACCGCGGCGATGCTCACCGTGTCGCGGCAGTGCGCGAGGAGTGGCTCCACCGTCGCCTCGTCGGCCTCCACCGCGATCATGGCGCCGCCCTCCGGCAGCTCCTGCATCAGCCGGCCGCGTGCGGCGACGAGGGTGGCGGCGTCGTCGAGCGAGAGCACACCGGCGGCATGGGCGGCGGTCAGCTCGCCGATGGAGTGCCCGGCCACGTAGTCGGGGCGAACGCCCCAGGACTCCAGGAGCCTGAACAGGGCGATCTCGACGGCGAAGAGGGCCGCCTGCGCGTACATGGTGCGGTCCAGCAGAGCCGCGTCGGGGGTGCCCTCGTCGGCGAACAGGACGTCCCACAGGGAGCGGTCGAGCTGGAGATCGAGATAGCCGATGGCGTTGTCGAGGGCCTTGGCATAGACCGGGTAGGCGTCGTACAGCCGACGCCCCATGGCCAGACGCTGGCTGCCCTGACCGGTGAAGAGGAACGCGGTGCCACCGCCTTCGGCGACCGAGGTGAACACGCCCGGGACTTCACGGCCGTCGGCCACGGCGCGCAGTCCGTCCAGGAGGCCCGAGTGGTCACCGGCGAGCACCACGGCACGGTGCGGCAGCGCGGAGCGGGTGGTCGCCAGGGAGTGGGCGAGGTCGAGCGGCCGGGTGCCCGGGGTGTTCTCGACGTGTGTCAGCAGGCGTCGCGCCTGGTCGCGCAGGGCTGCCTCGCTCTTCGCGGAGAGAGCCGCCGGCAGCAGG
Organism: Streptomyces sp. NBC_00385; assembly: GCF_035917155.1. Lineage (NCBI taxonomy): Bacteria > Bacillati > Actinomycetota > Actinomycetes > Kitasatosporales > Streptomycetaceae > Streptomyces > Streptomyces sp. NBC_00385. The sequence goes on from NZ_CP107951.1 coordinate 2,381,866, forward strand.
CCCTCGTCGGCCGCGGCGCCGTCGCCCCCGGCGTCGCTCTGCGCGCTCCCGGCCGGCGGTTCCTCGACGACGATGTGGGCGTTGGTGCCGCTGACGCCGAAGGAGGAGACGGCGGCCCTGCGGGGGCGTTCGCCGGGCACCCATGGCACGGGTTCGGTCAGCAGCCGGACCTCTCCCGCCGACCAGTCGACGTTGGGCGAGGGCGCGTCCACGTGCAGTGTCGCGGGCAGCAGCCCGTGACGCATCGCCATGATCATCTTGATCAGTCCGGCCGAGCCCGCCGCCGCCTGGGTGTGCCCGATGTTGGACTTCACCGAACCGAGCCAGGCCGGTCCCCCGGTGCGCTCCTGCCCGTAGGTGGCCAGCAGCGCCTGGGCCTCGATGGGGTCGCCGAGCGTGGTGCCGGTGCCGTGCGCCTCGACGGCGTCGACCTCGCCGGCGGTGAGTCCGGCGTCCGCGAGTGCCTGGCGGATGACCTGGCGCTGGGCGCGGCCGCTGGGTGCGGTCAGGCCGTTGGACGCCCCGTCCTGGTTGATGGCCGTGCCGCGTATGACGGCGAGGACGGGGTGGTTGTTGGCCCGTGCGTCGGAGAGGCGTTCCAGGACGAACACACCGGCGCCCTCGGCGAACGCCGTGCCGTCCGCGGCGGCGGCGAACGCCTTGACCGTGCCGTCGGCCGCGAGACCGCGCTGCCGGCTGAACGCGGTGAACACGCCGGGGCTGCCCATGACGGCGACCCCGCCGGCCAGCGCGAGGGTGCACTCGCCGCGCCGCAGGGACTGGACGGCGAGGTGGAGGCCGACCAGCGAACCCGAGCAGGCCGTGTCGACGGTCAGCGCGGGGCCTTCCAGACCGAGTGTGTAGGCGACCCGGCCGGAGACCACGCTGGGAGCGTTGCCACTGAGCAGATATCCGTCCAGACCGTCAGGTGCTTCGTGCAGGCGCATCGCGTACTCCTGCGGCTCCGCGGCGACGAAGACGCCGGTCCGGCTGGAGCGCAGGGTCTGCGCGTCGATGCCGGCCCGCTCCACGGCCTCCCACACGGTCTCCAGCACGAGACGCTGCTGCGGGTCCATGGCGAGGGCTTCACGAGGGCTGACGGAGAAGAAGTCGGCGTCGAACTCGGCTGCGCCGGACAGGAACCCGCCGTGGCGGGCATAGGTGGTGCCGGGGGTCGTGGGGTCGTCGTCGAAGAGGCGGTCCAGGTTCCAGCCGCGATCGGTGGGGAAGTCGTCGCGGATGTGCGTTCCGTCGGCGACCAGTCGCCACAGATCCTCGGGCGACGACACGTCACCGGGGTAGCGGCAGCCGATGCCGACGACGGCGATCGGGTCGTCGGTCGCGATGCCCGGCGCGACGACCGGATCGGGCAGGTCCGGCAGGCCCAGCGCCTCGGTGCGCAGATGTGCGGCGAGGGCGGCCGGTGAGGGGTGGTCGAAGGCGACGGTAGGGGGCAGCGGGAGGCCGGTGGCCGCGATCAGCCGGGCGTGCAGGGCCACCAGCGCCACGGAGTCGAGCCCCAGCTCGCGGAAGGCGCGTGCCGGGTCCACGGTCCGTGTGGTGTCCGGCCGGGTCTGCCGCACGACGGCCGAGGTGTGCTCGCGCACCAGGTCCAGCAGCACCCGGGTCTGCTCCGAGGTGGGGAGGGATTCCAGCTCACGCACGAGTGCGGCCTGCCGCTCCGTACCCCCGTCCGGCACACCGTCGGTGCCAGAGACGAAGTTTTCCGACTCAGTCATCTGCACTCCACACAATTGTCGCCCGTCACCGGACGGAATTCACCAAGGAACCGCACCATTGCGGGTCACGCTATGAAGGCGAAGGGCCGCGCACAGCCCCTAGAGCCCCCCTAAGAGGAACCGGAATCCGGCGGCGCGATATCCGCGCGGTCACGGTGCCGGACACCACCGGATTCCATCGCCGGCCTGTCGAACGCCCTTTGTACGTAGGAGAGGTCGGCGATCAGTCCCGACGCGGTGACCTCGCGGGTACGGGCCGGGCCGACGAGCCCGGCCAGCGGCAGCCTCCCGGTGCCGGCCCACCGCAGCCGGCCGTCGCCGTCGATGTAGCTGCGGGCCCGTCCGTGGTTGTCCGGGTGCAGGCAGTAGGGGATGTCCAGGGCCCCCTGCCTGAAGGCGAGTTCGAATGCGTGCCCGATGTCGGAGGACAGTTCGAGTACGCCCTCGACCAACGCTCTGGCCTCCAGGTACGTCTGCGAGTCGGACTCGGCGGGGGCCGGGCCGCCGGACCGCGCCGCCTTCGCGGTCAGGGCCGCCGCCTCGAGTGCGGCGACGTTCTCCGCGACGGTCGGGATCCGGCGGGACTCCGCCACGGTCTTGACGATGAGCCGCTCCGAACCGGAGGTGACAGCGAGCCGCGTCGCCTCGTCGAGCAGCCGGTAGGCGCCCTCGTCCGTGGTCGGGTACACGCCCATGTAGGCATAGATGACCACGTGCCAGTTGGTGGTCGGAAGCAATTCGCCGCAGAGCCGCCGCAGAGCCGCGACCGCTTCCCGGTCCTGGCCCGGATGGGTCTGCTGGGCATAACTGAGGGACACACTGCGTATTCCGTGCTGGCAGAAGAACAGCGCTTCGAGCACACTGATCGCCACCAGCTGACTAGGGGGGCACAACTGCCCCAGCATGCAGCCGCCGAACGTCTCCAGATGGGGTTCCACTCCCGATTCCCGCAGCTGCGCGAAATCCTCGGTGCAGCGGACCCAGTTCCGTACGGACTCGTCCAGCGGAGTACGCCCGTAGGGGAGGCAGTAGGAGACGGGGCCGCCCTCCGTGGCATTGATCAGCGTCCTGCGCAGCGCGGCGAAGATGTCCCCGGGAACCGCCGATCCGTGCCGGACCTGGACCGGGAACGTCTCGTCCCTGATGCCCGCGAGGACCTGCCCGGTCACGGCCCGGTCGTAGGTGACGATGGGGTATCCGTTGAGCTTCGCACCCGAGCTCAACGCCTCGTCCACGGCAGTGAGTTCACCGACCCTCGTATAGCTGTCGAGGGTGATGGTGCCGACCGTCGTGGCGTCGGCGGCGCTGGTGGCGGCCAGTCCCGCGCGCATGGTGGCGGGGTCACTGAACCCCATGCGGGGCTGGACCACCAGGTCGCCGGTCCGGCTTCTCGCTCGGACGAAGGCTCCGAAGTCCACCGGGCGCGCGCCCTCGGCCGTCCGCCGGAGCGGGTGCGCGCCCGGTCTCACGCCACGACCTCGGTACGTTCCAGGGGACGGGCCGCCGTGGACAGCGCGCCGACGAACCGGCTGAACTCCCTCGTGGTGGTGGAGGAGTCGTCGAAGACGGCGTCGAATCCGGCGGACATCAGCTCACCGATCGCCGCGTCGCTCTGCTGTCCGGCGACGCCGAGCTTGCCGCCGATGACCACCGGGGTGGAGGCCAGTTCACCGCAGGCGCGCAGCGCGTCGATGACGCGCAGGCCGTCCTGGTGGCCGTGCCCGTTGACGCTGCTGATCACCACCAGGTCGGGGGCAGTCTCCCGGCAGGCGTCGACGAGGACCCGGTCCGGGACGCACGGGCCGAGGTTGATCACCTCGTAGCCCAGCTCCTCGATGAGCAGCTGGAGGAAGACGAGGTTCCAGGTGTGCGAGTCGGAGGCCACGGTCGTGACGACGACGGTGCCGCGCCGGGCGCCCGCCGGGCTCACGGTGCGCGTGGCGCCGTGCATCAGGCCGGCGCTCACTCCGCCTCTCCCGCAGCGGTGTGGGCGGACGTTCCGTCCACGGCCGCGTAGGAGCGGCTGTGCTCGATCCGGGAGACGGACAGCACCGCGTCGCCCCGCACCACCACCTCGGTGGGGGCCGGGCGGCCCAGGAACATCAGCAGGCTGGCGGTCGGCCCGTAGGCACCGGCGTTGGGGATCGTCACCAGGTCGCCCGGGGCGAGTGCCGGCAGGTCTATCTCACGGCCGAGGATGTCACCGGGGGTGCACAACGGGCCGACCAGACTGGCGGATTCGACGCACTCCCCCGATTCGGTCCCCACGGCGACGGGCAGCAGCCGGCCGAGGCCCGACATGCCGCCGAAGGTGTTGATGCCCGCGTCGAGGATGACGAACTTGCGGCCGCGGCTGACCTTGACGTTGCTGACCGAGGCGACCAGCGTGCCGCTCGCCCCGACGAGGTAGCGGCCCGACTCGCAGGCGAGCTCGGGGCCCTCGGTCCGCCACTGCGGGAAGTGGGTGTCCAGCGCGGCCGCGAGTTCGCCGCGCAGCTTGGGGTACACGCCTCGGCCACCGGGAACGGCGTACGGCACGGTGAAGCCGCCGCCGATGTCGAGGAAGCGCAGGGGAAGGTCCAGTTCGTCCTGGAGGCGGGCGGCCAGCTCGATGGTGTGCCGGAACTCGCCGACGAGGCTCTCCTCGTCCTTGGCGTTGCTCAGCGGGAAGAAGTGCATCCCGGTGATGCGGACGCCCGCGATCGTGCGCAGCTCGGGGAGGACACCGGCCAGGGTCTCGCTGTCGAAGCCGAACTGCGAGGGGGTGCCGGTCATCCGGATGCTGCTGGTGGCGCTGGCGGTGGCGCTGTTGACGCGCAGCAGGCAGTCGGCGGTCGCACCGTTCGCCAGGGCGGCGGCGGCCACGTGGCGGACGTCGGAGACCGAGTCGGTGGAGAAGACGCGGACCCCCAGCCGGATCGCCTCGGCCAGCTCGCCCGGGGTCTTGCCGGGACCGGTGTAGAGGCAGTCCTCGCCGCGGAACCCGGCGGCGAGGGCGGACTCCAGCTCGCCGGTGGAGCTGATCTCGGGCCGGCAGTGGCGGCCTTCGCCCTCACGCAGGGCCCGGACCAGACCCGGGTGCGGGTTGGCCTTGAGGGCGTAGAAGAGGGTGAACTCCTCGGGCAGGGCGTCGAACAGCTGCTGACGTGCCGCGTCGACCTCGTCGAGGTCGTACACGTACAGAGGTGTGCCGAAGCGTTCGGCCAGTGCCTGGTATCGGCTCATCGCCCTTCCCCGTCGATCATCTCGGTCAGTACCTGCCGGGCGTTCTTCCCGTGCAGGCTCAGCGGCAGTTCGTCCAGGACGCGGCACAGGGCGGGCACCTTGGCCGACTCCAGACGCTCGGCCAGTTCCTTCAGAACGGTGTGCGGGGCCAGATCGGTCTCGGCGAAGATGACCAGGTCGCGGGTGTCGGTGGGCGGCAGCGCCGTGGCGGTGCGCACGCCGGGGATGTCCATGGCGGCGGCCTCGATCTCCACCGTGCTCATCCGGATGCCCTTGCGCTTGAACATGTCGTCGCGGCGGCCCTCGAAGTAGAGGTAGCCGTCCTCGTCGAGCCGGCCGTAGTCGCCGGTGTGCAGCCGCGGCGCCCCGGTGTCCGGGTCGGGGCGGAAGGTGCGCGCCGAGAGTTCGGGGCGGCGCCAGTAGCCGGGCATGACGTGCGGTCCCACGGCGACGATCTCGCCGGTCTCGCCCGCCGGGAGGGACCGGCCCTCCGCGTCAAGGATCAGGACGGTGGTGCCGGGGAGCGGCAGCCCCACCGACCCGGGACGCTCGTGTTCCTGGTCCGGCGGCATGATGCTGACGCGCTTGCACTCGGTCTGGCCGAACTGGCGGACCACCCGTACTCCGGGGAACGCCTCGCGCAGGGCGCTGACCGCGTGGTCGGGGAGCGCCGCGCCGGTGTTGGTGAACATCCTCACGGGGGGCGGGTCCTGCGCGTCGCGTGCGGCGAGGGTGCCGATCATCGTGGCCAGCGACGGCACGATGGGGACCACGGTGGCGCCGGTCTCCCGCATCCGCCGCAGCAGCACGAGGTCGGACTCACCACCGTCCAGGACCAGTTGGGAGCGTCCCAGGCAGGCGAGCAGCACCTTGTACAGGCCGTAGTCCCAGGAGATCGGGAAGCGGCAGAAGACGACGTCGTCCGGACGGTAGCCCAGCACCTCCTGGATGGCGCGGGAGGCGAAGGTGACCTGAGCGTGCGGGCACACGACCGCCTTGGGGGCGGCGGTGCTGCCGGAGGTGTAGACGAGGAACGCGGTGTCGTCCGCGCTGATGCCGCGGGGCGGCGGCGCCGGGCGGCCCGCGGCCTCCTCGACGTGGGGCCAGATCGCCGCGAGGTCGTGCACGGGAAGAGCGGCGGCCCGGCCGAGCACCTCGGTGGTGGGGCCGTCGCCGATGACCAGGGAGGGTTCGGCGTCCTCGATGACGGACCGCAGGTGGTACTCCTTCATCGCGGGGTTGAGCGGCACCAGGATCACACCGAGGCGCGAGGCCCCGTAGACCATGGCCACCAGCTCGCGCCGGCTGGGGAGCTGCACGAGCAGCCGGTCACCGCGTGCCGCGCCCTGCTCGCTGAGCCAGACGGCGAAGCCGTGGCTGAGTTCGGCCATCCGCCGGTACGTCACCTCGCCGGCGGCGTCGTGCAGACACTGCCCGTCCGGGGTGTCCGCGGCCGCGTCGTCGAGCAGGGAATGGACCGTCCCGCCGTTCCCGTGCGCCGTCGGCGCGCAAGTGGTGTTCGGATTCTCCACGGTTCCAACGTCGCTTTCGGGAGTGGGTGGCGAGCGGACCGCACCGTCGCACGACGGGGCCCGGCTCTTGGGGGTGTGGGGAGGTCCCGGTGCGGCCGGGGCACGGACCCGGAGGGGGCGGGCCCGTGCCCCGGATTCCGGGGGGGGGTGGTCGCTCCCTAGTCGGCGATGCTCAGTGCCCCGACCGGGCAGACGTTGACGGACTCCAGGACTTCCTCGCGCAGCCTGTCGTCCGGCGTCTCGATCAGCAGGACCACCTTGCCGTCCTCGTCGTTCTGGTCGAAGACGGCGGGTGACGTGATCACACAGGAACCGGCCGCGACACAACGCTCTTTGTCGACGATCACACGCATGGAAAACTCCTTTACCAGGTCACCGGCAGCTCGTGGACGCCGTCGATGAGGGCGTTGGCCTTGAAGGGCAGTTCGTCCAGGGCCGCGTCGAGACGCAGTCCGGGGATGCGACGCAGCAGGGTCGTGAAGACGACCTCCAGCTGCATGCGGACGAGCATCTGGCCCGCGCACTGGTGGCGTCCGAAGCCGAAGGCCACGTTGTGGCGTGCCTCGCGGCGGGTCAGGTCGAGGGTGTTGGGGTCCTTGAAGACCGCCGGGTCGTGGTTGGAGGCGGAGAGCGAGCAGATGACGCCCTCGCCCTTGCGGATCAGCTGGCCGCCGATCTCGGCTTCCTCCAGGGCGACGCGGACGGTGCCGTGATCGGAGATGCTGGAGTAGCGCGACAGCTCGTCGACGGCCTGGCCCGACATTTCGGGGTGCGCGCGCAGCCAGTCGGCCTGCTCGGGGTGCTGGAGGAGGACCAGGGTGCCGATGGTGATGCCGTTGACGGTGCTCTCGTGACCGGCGGCGATCATGGCCCGTACCAGGGCGCTGATGTCGGACGGTTCCAGCTCGTTCTTCTGGTCGTTGCGCTGGAGCAGGCTGCTGATCAGGTCGTCGCCGGGGTTCTTCTGCCGCTCGGCGATGAGCTCGTAGAGCAGCACCTCGACCTCGGCGTTGGCCGAGGCGTGCTCCTCGGCGCTGCCCTGGGTGACGAGGAGGGTGACCCAGCGGTGGAACAGGTCACGCGACTCGTGCGGCACGCCGGTCAGCTCGCACATTCCGATGGACGGCACGGGCATCGACAGCATGGAGACCAGGTCCACCGGGCCGCCCCCGTCCAGCATCGCGTCGACGCACTCGTCGACGATCTCCTGGGTACGCGGCCGCATCGCCTCGACGCGCTTCACGCTGAGTTCCGGCATCAGCATCATGCGGTGCGCGGTGTGCTCCGGCGGGTCCATGTGGAGCAGGGCCGGCTTGACCTTGCCGAGGAGTTCCATGGGGAAGTGGAACTGGAGCGGGTAGCCGGGGTCGGCCATGTTGGAGCTGAACCGCGGGTCGACCAGCATCTGCCGGACGTCCTCGTACCGGGTGAGGAGCCAGGCCTCACGGCCGTTGAACTTGAGCTTGACCCGGGAGACCGGCTCGGTCTCCCGCAGCACCGCGTACTCCGGTGCGGGGTCCAGGGGGCAGCCGGTGCGCTCCAGGGGGAACGGGCGGGGCTGGGCGTGCGGACATGCGTCGACGAGATCGGACATGGTTCCTTCTCCAGAGGTCTCTGCGCTCGGTGGGTAGGGGGCGGCGCTCTCAGCCACGGGCCTTCTCGAGGGAGGCGCGTACGGCGGCGGCGGTGCGGGCGATGTTCTCGCTGAGCGGCAGCGCCCGCAGGTCGGCGGAGAGGACCTCCACGGACGGGGTGACGTCGACGCCCTTGGCGTCCAGCGTGCGCAGCAGCCCGGTGATGTCGCAGTCGCCGTCGCCGGGCAGCAGGCGGCCGCTGAGGACCTCGTTCATGACGTCGGGGGACGGGGTGCTCGGGGCGTCCCCGAACTCCACGCCGGCGATCTGCGCGCCCGTGAGCTGGTCGACCGCGCCGAGGCCCGTCGGGTCGCGGAAGAGGTGCCACATGTCGATGAGCAGACCGGCGTTGGGACGGTCGGCGGCCACGATGACGTCGGAGGCGACCTGGTAGGTGAAGCCGGGCATCACGGCCATGGCTTCGAGGGAGATGTCCAGCCCGCGTGCGGCCGCACGGTCGCACATCGCGCCGAAACGCTCGGCGAGGACCTCGGTGGGCGGCATCTCGACACCGGTCGGGTACACGGCGCAGGACTTGACGGTGGGGATGCCGGCCAGCACGGCCAGCTCGAAGAGGCGGGTCTCCGACTCCAGGGCGGGGCCGCTCTCCTCCGGTCCTGCGTTCCAGCCGAACAGGACCTCCAGCTCGTGCAGCCGGACCCCGTACTCGGAGAGCAGGCCGCGCAGCTTGTCCGCCGAGTGGTCGGCGAGGAACGCCTCCAGTTCCTCGACGCTCATGCCCATCGAGACACAGTTGTTCTCGGCCAGCGCCGCCAGGCGTTCCTCCAGCGTGTACCGCACCGGCTCCTGCCAGACCGACCCGGTCAGCTGCAGATAGGCGAATCCCAGGTCGGTCCTGGTCAGAAGGGTCATGGTGTACCTCTCACTCGAAAGTCCTCGGCCGGTCCTGGTGCAGGCGGCAGGGGCGCGGCGCCGGCCTGGGCGCGTCCCACCGGAGGTGCGTCGGGTCCGGGGTGCCCCGGCTTCGCTCAGGCGGCGAGGCTGCGGCGGACGGGCTGGAGGGCCGTCCTCGGGTCCACGGCGACGACGTCGAAGTTCCCGGTGGTGACGGGAACCCGGCCGAAGAGGCTGTCCGGCCCGGCGACGTACAGCTTGCCGACGCCGTGGCTGCGCAGGGCGTCGACGACGGCGGGCCAGCGGACCGGACGGACGAAGCCGTCCAGCAGCATGGTGCGGACCTCGTCGCCGGTGGTCAGCAGGGCGCCGTCCTGGTCGGCGACGACCGGTATCCGGGGATCGTGGAAGGTCAGCGGGGCGAAGAGTTCCTCCTCGGCCCGCCGGCGCAGGGGCTCGAAGACGCTCGCGTGCATGGGCGGGCGCATCGTGTACAGCGGCAGGCCCCCGACCGAACGCAGCCGCTTGCCGAGCCACTCCAGCACGGTCTCGCGCAGCGACACCATGTAGAAGTCCTCGTCGACGTGGCAGGCGATCTCGTACCACTCACCGCGCTCGTCGAGTTCGGCGAGCACCCGGTCCAGTTCGGGGCGCGGGACGCGCGTGAAGGAGTGGGTGACGACGTCCCGGTGGTTCTCGGCGAACCAGGACTCCAGGAGCCTGGCCCAGCCGGCGGTCAGGCGGACCGCGTCGGCGAAGTCCAGGACGCCGGTGTGGGCCGCCGCGGTCTTTCCGCCGAAGCTGGGGCCGACGCAGAGCGCGGGCTGCGGGTCGAACCGGTCCTGCGCCCACTCGGCGAGGGCCAGGCAGTTGACGAGGAAGGCGACCTGCGCGTATTCGCTGTAGTCGCCCTCGGTGTCGCGGTAGCGGTCGACGAGCGAGTAGCCGAGCGCCTCGTCGGCCTCGGCGACGAGCCGCCGGGCCACCGGGTTGATCAGCATGAACTTGGCCGAGTCCTGGAAGCGTGTGGGGCTCATGCCGGGGAAGACCAGCGCACCGCCGGTGCGGAAGTCGTGTCTCATGGTGTCCTGCCCTTCAGCACGTCGTTCCGGAGCGATCAGCCCGTCGGGCGCTTCGTTTCCGAACCGGTCGGGATCCAGGCTGAGGTCTGCCCGTCGCTGCCAAAACCCCTAAGGTTCGCGGGTCCCAATTCCGTTGACAGCCACTTGTGCCGGACGCTGGACACCCCGCAACCCAGGTGGTGTAAAGGCACTTCGCCTCCACCCGGCGAGGCCCCGTAGAGCCCCTAAGGGTCCTGGGTCCGAAGCGGCCGGGCCGGCGGGCGGGCGGGGGCCTGCCCGCGGGCCGTGAGGTGGCGACGGCTGTCGGGTCTCCGGGCCTCCGAACGAGAAGTCCTAGGGGGGTGCCGGACAACTTAGGGGAGGGCACGGGGATCGCACCGGGTCTTCAATGAGGGACGGTTATCCCGATTCCGGCGCCGGTGCGAGCAGCCACCGCGCACCGTCAAGCCTTGGGTGGGTGGGACCATGACAGTGATTCAGGACGCCCCGTCGGACAACGGCGGTAACGACTCGACGGAGTTCCGGCCCGATCTGCGCTCGCTGGTGGCTCAGGTGGCGGAGCTGAAGAGCGCGGCACGCGAGGGAATGGGTCCTCGCTCCACGGAACAGCAGCACGCACGGGGCAAGTTGACCGCACCCGAGCGGCTGGAGCTGCTCTTCGACGCGGGGACGTTCCAGGAGGTGGAGTCGCTGCGGCGGCACCGGTCCACGGGCTTCGGCCTGGAGCACCGACGGCCGAGCGGGGACGGGGTGATCACCGGATGGGGCCTGGTGCACGGACGTACGGTGTTCGCGTACGCGCACGACTTCAGGGTCTTCGGCGGCTCGCTGGGCGAGGCGCACGCGCAGAAGATCCACAAGGTGATGGACCTGGCGATCTCGTCCGGCGCGCCGTTGGTGGGGCTGAGCGACGGTGCCGGGGCCCGGATCCAGGAGGGTGTGACGGCGCTCGCCGGATACGGCGGGATCTTCCGCCGCAACGTACGGGCCTCCGGGGTGATCCCCCAGATCAGCGTGATCCTCGGGCCGTGCGCGGGCGGTGCCACCTACTCGCCGGCGCTCACCGACTTCGTCTTCATGGTGCGGGACATCTCGCAGATGTACATCACCGGGCCGGATGTGGTCCAGGCCGTCACCAACGAACGCGTGACGCACGAGCAGCTCGGTGGGGCGGAGGTCCACGGAACGGTCTCCGGCGCGGCCGGCTTCGTGTACGACGACGAGGCGGAGTGCCTGGAAGAAGTCAGGCACCTGCTCTCGCTGCTGCCCGCGAACAACCGAGAACTCCCGCCCGAGGCACCGACCGACGACCCTGCGGACCGGCGGTGCGAGGCGCTGCTGAGCCTGGTGCCCCATCACGCCAACCAGTCGTACGACATGCGCGCGGTGATCCGGGAGATCGTCGATGACGAGGACTTCTTCGAGGTCCACGCGCAGTGGGCCACCAACATCATCTGCGCGCTCGCCCGGCTGGACGGCCACACGGTCGGCATCGTGGCGAACCAGCCCGCGGCGCAGGCCGGGGTGCTGGACATCCACGCCTCGGAAAAGGCGGCTCGGTTCGTCCAGACCTGCGACGCGTTCAGCATCCCCCTGATCACCCTGGTCGACGTGCCGGGCTTCCTGCCGGGCACCGACCAGGAGCACCAGGGAATCATCCGGCACGGCGCGAAGCTGCTCTACGCCTACTGCGACGCGACCGTTCCCCGCGTCCAGGTCATCCTGCGCAAGGCGTACGGCGGGGCGTACATCGTGATGGACTCGCGTTCCATCGGAGCCGACCTCTCCTTCGCGTGGCCGACCAACGAGATCGCGGTGATGGGCGCGGAGGGCGCGGCGAACATCGTCTTCCGCCGGGAGATCGCCGCCGCGCCGGATCCCGCGGCGGCCCGCGAGCAGCGGATCAAGGAGTACCAGCAGGAGCTGATGCACCCGTACTACGCGGCCGAGCGCGGCCTGGTCGACGACGTGATCGATCCGGCCGAGACCCGCGCGGTGCTGGTGCGTTCCCTGGCGATGCTGCGGACCAAGGACGCGCCTGTCCCGGCCCGCAAGCACGGCAACCCCCCGACCTGAGCCCTGTGAGGAGTGACCGAACCATGACCACTGCCCCCTGCTCCCCCGCATCCGGAGCCGCGGACCCGGACCGCGCCGGACCGGCGCTGCGCTTCCTCGGCGGCGTGCCGTCCGCCGAGGAGATCGCCGCGGTGACCGCCGCACTGCTGAGCCTGCGCCGCGCCCCGGCGGACGGCCCGGGAACCGGTCGGGGCACGGCGCCCCGGTGGAGCACGCCCCTTCACTACCGGCCCCCCGGAAGCTGGGCGGCACGATGAGGCGAGGGCGCCGGCCCCCGCCGGACCCGACCCGACGACCACAGCCACAGTCACAGCCGCAGACGAAGGATGTACAGGACTGATGAGGGACGACTCACGGGAGACCGGACCCTGGATCCGGCGTTTCCATCCGGCGCCCGAGGCCCGCACCCGCCTGGTCTGCTTCCCGCACGCGGGCGGATCGGCCACCTACTACTTCCCGGTGGCGCGTGCGCTGTCCCCGGCGATCGACGTTCTCGCGATCCAGTACCCGGGCCGCCAGGACCGGAGGCAGGAACCCTGCGTCGAGGACATCGAGAAGCTTGCCGATCTCGTCGTGGAGGAGCTGGGCCCCTGGAAGGACCTGCCCCTGACCCTGTTCGGCCACAGCATGGGGGCCACGCTCGCGTTCGAGGTGGCCCGCCGGCTGGAGGCCGCGGGGACATCACCGGTGGCGCTGTTCGCCTCCGGCCGCCGGGCACCCTCCCGGGTGCGCGACGAGCGCGTGCATCTGGCGGACGACGACCGCCTCATCGCCGACATCACCCAGTTGAGCGGCACGGATGCCGCGGTGCTCGGCGATCCCGAGATCCTGCGCATGATCCTTCCGGCGATCCGCAGCGACTACAAGGCCGCGGAGACCTACCGCTACCGACCGGGTCCGCCGCTCGGCCTGGACGTCGTGGCGCTCGTCGGTGACACCGATCAGCAGGTGACGGTCGACGAGGCGGCCGGATGGCGCGAGCACACCACCGGGTCGTTCGAGCTGAAGGTGTTCCCCGGCGGCCACTTCTACCTCGACTCCCATGTGGCCCAGGTCCTCGACCTGATCCGCGCCCGCACGAGCGCGCTGACGGTCGGAACGTGAACGGCGGGGAACGGCGGACCGTCCGGCCGTCGCTCCCGGTCACACACGGGTGACTCCCTATGGGGCGCCGACGACCGGCATCCCTTCCCGGACCCGCTCCCGCCTGCCCCGGAACCACTTCCGGGGCAGGCGTACTTCATGTACCGGGCAATGTATTCCGGACAGAGTTGCGCTTCCCTCACCAGAATCTAGACGACCGTACTAGACTAACGTCTATCGCGGCATCGGGCAGCCTGCCCTCAAGAGCCGATGTGCGAGGCAGCCCCGGTCGGCGCCGGCAAACGCACCGCCCGGGCAGACACCCCCATCCCCGCCCCGTGTACACGGTCACGCCTCCTTCCCATGGTTGGCCGTCACCGACCGGCTATCGACTACGGAGGCCAGAGTGCCGGTACGACCAGAGAACGGCGTCACGTCGCGCGTGACCGAGGACGGGTACCTCGAATTCCTCACCGCGGAGGACGGCGCCAGTTACCGGTGCAGCCCCGTCGCCGCAGCCATGTGGATCGCGTTGCGCCAGCACAACGGCCAACTCGGCCCGGCGGCCGAGATGCTGGCCGAACTGTGGTGTACGGACCCGGAGAACACCCGCACCGACATGGACATCTGGGTCAGCGAGCTGCGGGACGCCGGCCTGGTCCGCGACGAGCCCTGAGCGCGCCGCGACGCACGACCTGCCCCTCCAGGCGCCGGCCGCCGGCCCTCTTCCCGGCCGTTGCGGCCACCCCGTTCAGGCGGCCGGGCCGGCACCGGCGGCGGCGCCCTGATGCAGTACCAGAATCGACCTCATCGCCTCGGCCAGATCACGCCCCGAGGGCGCGGTCTCCGGCGAGAACAGCCACAGCGACATCACGCCGTTGAGCAGGGCGGCGTAGAACCGGCCGAGGGTGACCGCCATCTGTTCGTCGACCTCGCTCTCGTCCACGCCGTGGAAGAGCGCCACCAGCGCCGACCAGCCGAACGGCTGGGCCCTGGAGAGCCCTTCGCGCATCTGCGGCAGATTCTCGGCATGCACGGCGACCTCCACGCTCAGCGCCCACAGGGGTTTGCGCTCGGGGAAGATCTCGACGATGCGGTTCCAGACCAGCTCGAAGCGCTCGATCGGCGACGACGCGGATTCGAGATCGGCCCCGATCGCGGTGCCCGGGCCGAACTCGTCCGCCCACTCCTGCATCGCCTGGACGTAGGCCTGAACCAGCAGGGCGTCCTTGGAACCGTAGTGGTACCCGATGGATGCCAGGGCGGTTCCGGATGCCGCCACGATGTCCCGGGCGCTCGTCCGGGCGAAGCCCTTCTCCAGCAGACAGCGCTTCGCGCCTTCCAGAAGATCTTCACGGTGACCCACAGCACCACCCTTGCCTCGAAGCCGTCGGGGCATCTTAGACCGACCCAACTCGCCTGTAATGGGAAAGCGTTGACCAATGGATGCCGAACGTGCCACCGCTTCGCCGAGCGTGCAGCTTGTGGCCACTAGAGGATGCGACGAGCGTGCGCCACACTCATAGGCGTGTAGCGTACGCACACGCGTTCCATATACGCCACACGCGTTCCATCAAGGCGTTTTCCCAATGCCGGGACAGGTCGAAGCGCAGCATGGGTTCGGGGGACACTGTGGAATTTGCCGAAAGAGAGCTGGAAGTCCGGGCGTTGCGCACCGCACTCGGTGAGTGCCGGGGCGGCGCGGCCCGCATCGTCGTCATCGAGGGAGCCGCGGGATGCGGCAAGAGTGAACTCATCGACTCCCTCGCCGAATGGGCCGACGCGGACGACCTGACCCTGCGGGCGTTCGGTTCACCGACCGAACGGGATCTGCCCCTGGGCCTGATGCGACAGCTGACCGGGGACGCACCGGCCGGCGCACTACCCGAGGTCTCCGCCACACCGGACGGAGAACCGCAGGTCAGTGCGATGCGCGAGTTCCAGGCGGCGTTGGAGCGGCTGAGCAGCACGACTCCGGTCGTGATCTCCGTCGACGACGTGCACCACGCGGACAGCGCCTCCCTGCGCTATCTCCAGCACATCGTCCGGCACAGCCGCTCCACCCGGATGCTGCTGGTGCTCACGACACCCTTGCACCAAGACAGCCAGGACGCCTCCTTCGGTACGGAGCTGCTGCGCAGCCGCAACGTGCGGCGCATCCGGCTGCGGCGGCTCACCCCCGAGGGGTGCCGGCGCGTCGCAGCCACCTCCCCCGGCCCCACACCGCGCGAGGCGCTCTCGGGCGAGCTGCACGCGATCAGCGGGGGCAACCCGCTGCTGCTGCGCGCCCTCCTGGAGGAGTACCGTTCCGCGCCGGCCACCGGCGATGCCTTCCGCCCCGAGCAGGGCGGGCTGTTCGGACAGGCGGTTCTGACATGTCTGCGCCACAGCGGACCACGCATGCTGGACCTGGGAGCGGCGCTCGCCGTGCTGGGCGACGCCTACACCCCGGAACGGGCCGGCAGACTCCTGGGCGTCCCGGCCTTCACCGCCGCGCAGTCGGTCGCCTCCCTGTCCGCCTCCGGCATCCTCAGCGGTCACCGTTTCCCGCACCCGCACACCCAGACGGCCGTCCTCGATCAGGTCCCGGCCGATGTGCTGGCCGCCCTGCATCTGCGGACCGGCGAACTCCTCCATGTGGAGGGCGAATCCGTCACCCGGGTTTCCGGACATCTGATCACCGCAGCCCAGTTGGGCGGATCGCTCAGCGCCCTCCCGTGGGCCGTGGACGTACTGCGCGAGGCCACCGAGGACCTGCTGACGCACAGCGACCCCGACCGGGCCACCCAGGCGCTCGAACTCGCCCATGAACTGAGCCGTGACGAGCAGCAGCGTGCCGATATCAAGACCCGGCTCGCGGCCGTCACCTGGCGGGTCAACCCGGGACGGGCGGAGAAGCACCTGTCCGCTCCGCTCGCGGTGCTCCGTGCCGGCCGCCTGGCAGCGGAGCGCCTGGCGCCGCTGGCCGAACTCCTCACCTGTCAGGGCCGGGTCGCCGAGGCGGGAGAGGTGACGTCCAGGATCCTGCGGGAGACCGTGGCCGGCAGCACAGGGGGCGAGGACCGCACCGGATTCGGACCCCGCCCGGACGAGAACGCCGGTGTGTCCGGCACCCGGACCGAGAACCCGCGAGGGCCCGGGGAGGGAAGGCTCGCGCCCGGAACCGAGAGCGGCACGGAGACCACGGCCGCCGAACGCTTCCTGCGCACGACCGTCCTCACCGACGACACACTGGAACCGGTCATGCGGGCGCTGCGGTCCCTCGCCTACTTCGGTCACCCGGAGCAGGCCGCAGCCTGCTGCCGCGAACTGATCGCCGAGGCCGAGCGGCAGAAGGCACCCGCCTGGCAGGCCCTGTTCTCCTCGGCCCTCGCGGCGGTACTTCTGCGCCTGAGCGATCTGCACGCCGCCGAGGAGCACGCGTGCCGGGCACTCGACTGCCTGCCGGAGCAGAGCAGCAGCGCGTTCGTCGGGAGCCCGACCGCCACCCTGATCCGTGCGCGCACCCTCATGGGGGACCATGCGGCAGTCGCCCGCCAGCTCCACCAGCCCGTCTCGGACACGCTGTTCAAGAGCACCCACGGCCTCGCCTATCTCCGCGCCCGCGGCCTCTACCTGCTGGCGACGCATCAGCTTCACGCCGCCCTGGGCGACTTCCTGGAAGCGGGCCGGCTCGCCAGGAGCTGGGGCGTGGACCGGCCGGCGGTGCTGCCCTGGCGCACGGACGCGGCCGACGTACTGTTCCGGCTCGGGGAGACCCAGCGGGCCAGGACACTCGTGGAGCAGCAGTTCGCCGACCCGGACGCGCGCCGGCCCTGGGTGCGCGGAATCAGCTTGCGTCTACGCGCGGTGACCTCGGATCCGCGCCAGCGGCTCACCCTGCTCAATCAGTCGGTCGATGAGCTCAGCCGGTCCGGCGACCGGGTGGAGCTGGCCCGTTCACTCGCGGAGCTGGGCCGCGCCCTGCGGGCGGTCGCCGAGCCCGCCCGTGCGGACGCGGTGATCCGCAGGGCCTGGAACCTGGCCCGGGAGTGCGGTGCCGAGACGCTGTGCGAGGAGTTCAGCCCGGAGCTCGGTCCGGAGGACCGGATGCGCCGGCGCGGCGCCCCGGAGGAGTTCCGCTCCGATCTCGACACGAAGCTCAGCGACTCCGAGCGCCGGGTGGCCACTCTCGCGGCCAGCGGCTACACCAACCGGGAGATCTCCCTGAAACTGCACATCACCGTCAGCACCGTCGAGCAGCACCTGACACGCGTCTACCGCAAGCTCAACATCACGCGTCGGCAGGATCTTCCGGTCGATCTCCATCTTGCGGTCTCCACGGCAGAAGCGGTCTGATGAACCGAAGCGGTCCGGCCGGCCGGGTCAGTCCGACCGGCCGAGCCGCTCCGATCAGCCGAGCCGGTCCGATCAGCCGGCTTCAACGCGATGGAAGGACTGCCCTCCGTGACCCCCGGAAAGCTGTTCGCGCTCAGCGACCAGCACGTCGCCCACAAGGAGAACCGGCGCATCACCGAGTCGATCCGGCCGGAGTCCGACGACGACTGGCTGCTCGTCGCAGGGGATGTGGGCGAGAAGTTCGAGGACATCGCCTGGGCGTTGAAACTCCTCTCGGAGCGATTCCGCCAGGTCGTCTGGGCTCCCGGCAACCACGAGCTGTGGACCCATCCCGCCGACCCTGTCACTCTGCGCGGCGCGGAACGCTACGAGTCCCTGGTCGAACTGTGCCGGGAACTGGGCGTGTTGTCCCCGGAGGATCCGTACCCGGTCTGGCACGGCGGCGAGGAGCCCGTCACCGTCGCCCCGTTGTTCGTCCTGTACGACTACTCCTTCCGCGCTCCCGGGACCCACACGAAGGAGGAGTCCCTGCGCGTTGCCCACGAGGCAGGGGTGGTGTGCACCGACGAGTACCTGCTCCACCCCGACCCGTACCCGTCGCGTGACGCCTGGTGCCGGGCCCGGGTCGCTCTCACCGAGGAACGGCTCGCGGCCGTCGACCCGCGGCACCGCACGGTCCTGGTCAACCACTATCCGCTGGTGCGGGACCCCACACGGGTCCTGACGTATCCCGAGTTCGCACAGTGGTGCGGCACGGAGCTGACCGCGGACTGGCACCTGCGCTTCCGGGCGGCCGCCGTCGTCTACGGCCACCTCCATATCCCGCGGGTCACCTGGCACGACGGCGTCCGCTTCGAAGAGGTGTCGATCGGGTACCCGAGGGAGTGGCGTTCCCGGCCGCCCCGCTCGCCGCTGCGTCAGATCCTGCCCGGCCCCGCATCGGAGCACACGGCATGATCGACGCAGTGCTGCCCCCGGACGTGGCAGCCGTGAGCGTGTTCGGCGATCTGTCGCCCGCGGACGGCCGCGGGCTCTTCCCGGCGGAGACGGCGGTGATCGCCCGTTCGGTGCCGCAGCGCCGCGCCGAGTTCACCACCGTCCGGCTGTGCGCACGCCGCGCTCTGGACAAGCTCGGAATGTCCCCGGTACCCCTGGTGCCGGGGAAGCGGGGCGCCATCGACTGGCCGGCCGGCGTGACCGGCAGCATGACCCACTGCACCGGCTTCCGTGCGGCGGCGGTCGCCCGCACCGAGGTCGCCGTGTCACTGGGTATCGACGCGGAACCGAACCTGCCCCTGCCCGACGGCATCCTGGAGGTCGTCTCCCTGCCGCGCGAGAGGGCGTGGCTCGCCGGACTCTCCCGGCAACGCCCGGACGTGCACTGGGACCGGCTGCTGTTCAGCGCCAAGGAGTCGGTGTTCAAGACCTGGTACCCGCTGACCCGGCGCGAGCTCGACTTCACGGAGGCGGAGCTCGACTTCGACCCCGGGGAGGGCACGTTCTCGGCGCGACTCCTGGTGCCCGGACCCGATGTGGCCGGGCACCGCCACACCACGTTCTCGGGGCGCTGGACCGTGGGGCACGGCTTCGTCCTGACCGCGATCGTCCTGCCGGGCTGAAGCAGCCCGCCCGTCCACGGGCCGCCCGGTGCGGGCGCGCGCCGGAATTGTTCCGCGTTCCCTTCATGCGGCGTGCCCAAACGGTGTCACGATCTGAACGCAAGTAAAGGGAAAGTAAATGAAACGCATTTATTGAGTAAATGTTGTTCGATGGGCAACCCACTCAGTTACGCTCATGATCGACCGAACCAAATCGGAATAACTTACCGGAAATCCTGGACGAGGGAGACAATTCCCTGACCCAGCACTACCGGGCCACCCCCACCGAGCACCCTTGTGTTAATTTCCGCCACCCGTTGCGAAACTTTGCGTATTCCCTCTCTCCACTGCTTGGCCGTACTCTCGGATCACTCGTGAGTGGATTTGCACTCCATTTCTTTTCACGAAATCCGGATACCTTATAGTTGACGCCCGAACGACCTGCGGGCGCAAGGGGGAGCAGCGAATGCCGGCAGCCAGAGGGTCCCACTCGGTCGGGGAACGCACACCACTGGACCACGGCGCACCGTCGCAACGCATCCGTGGCGGCGGGCCACCGTTCGACCGCGGCGAGAGACGGCCGGCCCCGGTGGACCCTCCTCCCTCCACGGCAGGCGGCCCCGCGGGCGTCACGGCCTTTCACACACTGGTCAGCGGGATGAGCAGCCGCTGCGAGCGGGAACTCCTCCTCGTGCTGCCGAGCGGCGCCCGCCCCTGTCACGCGTTCCCGGCCGCCCGGACCATCGCCCTGGACCTGCTGGGCCGCGGAGTGCGGGCCCGGCTGATCTACCAGCACGCCGTACGCGGCGACCTGGT
Source organism: Streptomyces sp. NBC_00385 (assembly GCF_035917155.1). Classification (NCBI taxonomy): domain Bacteria; kingdom Bacillati; phylum Actinomycetota; class Actinomycetes; order Kitasatosporales; family Streptomycetaceae; genus Streptomyces; species Streptomyces sp. NBC_00385. Next base: position 2,401,844 of record NZ_CP107951.1, read on the forward strand.
CACACGCGCTCTGATCCGGGAGCTGACCCAGCACGGGGCCGAGGTCAGGACCAGCGCCGAACTGATCGATCCGCTCGTCGCCTTCGACCGCGAAACCCTCGTCCTGCCCCACTCACCGGCCTCCTCGGGGGAGGCCGGCATGACGGCGGCGGTCGCGGTGCGGGACCCGGCGATGGTGGCGTTCGCCTGTGCCGCTTTCGAGAACCTGTGGAACACCGCATGCCCGCTCATTCCCGACGCAAAGGACACCCCCCACACGATCGACGCCCTCAAGAAGTCGATAGTGCGCCTTATGGCGATGGGCCACAAGGACGAAATGGTGGCTCGCCGACTCGGCATATCGGTCCGCACCTGCCGTCGGCATATAGCGGAAATCATGGATGAACAGGGCGCCATCAGCCGTTTCCAAGCCGGTGTTGTCCTGACCCGGGCGGGCCTCGTCGACGACCCTTTTCCGGTGGACCCGGCAGGCCTGGCGGAAAACTTTTCCGCCTCACCGAATAATTCCCGCGCCACGGAAGGGCCGTCGCCCTCCGCAGAGCCCGGAACATCACCCACGTAACGAACCGGACGGTTACGCACGTATCGAGTATCTGCCGGAATGCCGCTTTACTTCCCCTTGCGCAGAACGGCGTCGGCTCCCAGCACCTCACCGAGGTGCTGGGAGCCGACGCCGCGTTCGTGCCCGGTGGCGGGCCCTACTTGGTCCACTCCGACCAGCTCATGTTCCAGCCGTTGAGACCGTTGTCCGGCTGGATCGTGCTGTCGTGGGAGTTCTTGACGACCACGACGTCCCCGATGAGGGAGCTGTTGAAGAACCAGGCAGCCGGAGTGCTCGGGTCACCGGCACCGCGCGCGTCCTGCAGACCGACACAGCCATGGCTGGTGTTGGTCGTGCCGAAGATGCCCGATCCGCCCCAGTAGTTGCCGTGGATGAACGTGCCCGACGTGGACAGGCGCATCGCGTGCGGCACGTCCTTGATGTCGTACTCGCCGCCGAAGCCCACGGTGTCACCGTTCATCCGGGTCACCCGGAGCTTCTCGCTGATGACCATCTGGCCGTTGTACGTGGTGGTGGCCGGGGCACCCGCCGAGATCGGGATGTCCTTGATCTGCCTGCCGTCGCGGACGACCTTCATCCGGTGCGACTCCGCGTCGACGGTGCTGACCTGCCGGCGGCCGACGGTGAACGAGACCGTCTTGGCCTGCTTGCCGTAGACCCCCGGACGTCCCTCGACACCGTCGAGGTTGAGCTTCACGGTCACCTTGGTGCCCGCGGCCCAGTAGTCCTCGGGACGGAAGTCCAGACGGTCGTTGCCGAACCAGTGGCCCTCGATCTCGACGGCGGGTTCGGCCGTCACCTCGATGGCCTTCTCGACCGACTCCGGGTCGGTGATGCCCCGGGTGAAGTGGATCGAGACCGGCATGCCGACGCCGACCGTGGAACCGTCCTCCGGGGTGTACTGGCCGATGAAGGTGTTCTTCGGAACCAGCGTGGTGAAGCTGGTGTCCTTCGCCGACTCACGGCCCTTCGCGTCCTTGGCGACCGCGTGGACCTTGTACTTCGTCGCCGATGCCAGGTGACGGTCCGGCTCCCAGCTCGTACCGTCGGCCGCGATCTTCCCCTCGACCTCGGCCCCCTTCGGGTCGGAGACCTTGACCGTGGCCAGCTTCCCCTGCTGGGCCGAGATCTTCAGCGCCCCGCTCGTGGCGACGGAGTCGGCCCCGTCCTTCGGCACGATGTTCACGACGGCCTGCGAGGCCGTGGTGTCCCCGGTCCCCGCCCCGGCCGCCTTGCCGCCCTTGCTCCCGCCGTCGGTGTCTCCCCCGCCGCACGCCGTCACCAGCAACAGCAGCGCACCCAGTACCAGAGCCGGCAGACCCGTGGACCCACGCCCCCGCCGCCTGCTGTCCGCCCCGGCCGATGCCCCCGATATCGGCTGCCCGTTCAATGTGGTCGTCTCCCCTCACACGGCCTGGTCCCGCCAAGGCCCCAGGGAGCCCGCAGGCTCCCACCCCCGCACGCTGCACACGCGCGCTCAGCGAAAGATAATCACACCGACTGGGGGCAGATCTCCCCCGGAATGTCACCGTTCAGTCCCAACTCGTCCCGGGACTTCGCCTGGTCGGGGGTACTGCCGCCGCCATGGGGCCGGTACGCCGGACGGCGCGGCCGAAGTGGCCGCGCCGTCGAGGGGGGACGGAGGGGGCGCCTCCAGGTGTCAGCGGAGTGCGGAACCCGCGTTCCAGCGCTTCCAGTCCAGGTTCCAGCCGCCCAGACCGTTGTCCGGAGCGACCTTCTTGTCCTTGGAGTTGACGACCTCGACGACGTCCCCGATCAGCGTCCGGTCGAAGAACCAGCCGGCCGGGGTGGAACCGCTGCCGCCCTGCACGTCGCGCAGCCCGATGCAGCCGTGGCTGACGTTCGTCGAGCCGAAGATGTCGTCGTCGGACCAGTAGTTGCCGTGCAGGAAGGTGCCGGACTCGGTGAGTCTGATGGCGTGCGGGACGTCCTTGATGTCGTACTCGCCGCCGAAGCCGACGGTCCGCCCGTCCATCCGTGTCACCTCGTGCATCTCACTGACCACCATCTTCCCGTTGTACGTGGTCGTCGTCGGGGAGCCTGCGGTGATCGGGACGGTGGAGACGAGCTGCCCGTCCCGGCGCACCTCCATCGTGTGCGCGGCCGAGTCCACCCGGGACACCTGCTCCCGGCCGATGGTGAACCGGACCGTCTTGCGCTGGCTGCCGTACACCCCCGGCGCCCCCTCGACATCGCGCAGCCCCATCTCGACGGTCACCTCGGTGCCCGGCTGCCAGTACGCGGCCGGGCGGAAGTCCAGACGCTTGTCGCCGAACCAGTGCCCCGCGATCTCGACCGCCGGATCGGCCGTCACCCGGATGGCCCGCTGCACGGCCGCGCGACGGGTGACGGGACGGTTGAACGCGAAGGAGACGATCATGCCGGTGCCGACCGTCGACCGGTTCTCCGGTTTGAAGTACCCGATGAAGCGGTGCTCGGGGACCTCCGTGGTGAAGGTGGTGTGGCGGGCCGAGCGGTGCCCCGCACCGTCCACGGCCACCACGTCGACGCTGTACTTGGCGGCGAGCCCGAGCCGGGCGGACACCCCCTGCGGGGACCAGGAGAGGCCGTCCTCGGCGATCAGGCCCCGCACCTCCTGCTGCTGCGCGTCCTCGATCCGGGTCACCTCGACGTTCTCCAGCCGCCCGTCGGGCACCTTCACCTCGACCCGGGTGTCGGGCGCGACGTCCTCGGCCCCGTCCCGCGGGGTGATCCGGATGGCTTCCTGCGGCGAGCGGGACTTCCCGCCGATGATCGAATCCGTACCCGAGCAGCCCGTCAGGACAGCCAGTACGGCCAGTACGGCGAGCAGTCCCGACCGGGCCTTCACGGTCGCCGGGCTCGCCCCTGCCTTCTTCGCTACGTGGTTCACGTCCCCCCAACGACGGGGGCGGTCCGGGGGAAACGTGAGTGCGGGCCCCCTCGTGGGCAGAACAGAGGGGACGACCACACTCGGGGAGCCGCGGCCGGGACGCCGCACACCCCTATTTCCGGTGCCGGTCCCATGAGCCGCGGGAGGCGAGCAGGTGTCGAGCGCAGCCGAGCAGGAGGCAGTGCCGAGGACGGCCACGGGGCCGTCCGGGACGGCAGCGGTGGAGCGTGCGCCCGCCACCGGATCCGGCCGGGCCACCGGCCCCGCACCGCGGGCGCCCGCGGTGTGGCCGGGGGCCCCGACCCCCCTGGGAGCCCGCTTCCGTGTGGGCCCCGACGGGGTCGCGGGCACCAACTTCGCCCTCTGGGCCGGCGGGGCGGAGGCCGTCGACCTCTGCCTCTTCGACGAGGACGGCACCGAGACCCGCCTCCCGCTGACCGAGCTGACCCACGAGATCTGGCACGGCTTCGTGCCCGGCGTGCGCCCCGGCCGGCGCTACGGCTACCGGGTGCACGGCCGCTGGGACCCGTGGACGGGCGCCCGGTGGAACGCGGCGAAGCTGCTCCTCGATCCGTACGCACGGGCCGTCGACGGCGATTTCACCCTTCCGGCCGAGGTGTACGGCCATGTGAGGGACTGGCCCCAGCAGCATGTCGCCGACACCGTGCGCGACGAACGGGACTCCGCTCCGTACGTTCCCAAAGGAGTGGTCGTCCATGACGACGACGACTGGGCCGAGGACCGCCGCCCCAAGACGCCCTGGGCCGAATCCGTCATCTACGAACTGCACGTCCGCGGCTTCACCGCCCGCCACCCCGGTATCCCCCAGGAACTGCGCGGCACCTACGCGGGTCTCGCGCACCCGGCGGCCATCGGCCACCTGCGGCGCCTCGGGGTGACGGCCGTGGAACTGCTGCCGGTGCACCAGTTCGCCCACGAGGACCACCTGCTGCGGCGCGGGCTGCGCAATTACTGGGGCTACAACTCGATCGGCTACTTCGCCCCGCACGCCGCGTACTCCGCGAGCGGCACGGCGGGCGAACAGGTCGGCGAGTTCAAGCGGATGGTGCGCGCCCTGCACGACGCGGGCATCGAGGTGATCCTCGACGTCGTCTACAACCACACGGCCGAGGCGGGCGAACTGGGCCCGATGCTGTCGCTGCGCGGCATCGACAACCGGGGCTACTACCGGCTCCAGGCCGACGCCCGCAGATACGCGGACTACACGGGCTGCGGCAACACCCTGCACGTGGTGCAGCCGAACGTGCTGCGGCTGATCACCGACTCGCTGCGGTACTGGGTGACGGAGATGGGCGTCGACGGCTTCCGCTTCGACCTGGCCGCGGCGCTGGCCCGTTCGATGCACGACGTCGACATGCTGTCCCCCTTCCTCGCGGTGATCGCCCAGGACCCGGTGCTGCGCCGGGTGAAGCTGATCGCCGAACCCTGGGACGTCGGCAACGGCGGATACCAGGTGGGGGCGTTCCCCCCGCTGTGGACCGAGTGGAACGACCGGTACCGGGACGCCGTACGGGACTTCTGGCGCGGCGCTCTCCCGGACGTACGCGATCTCGGCTACCGGCTGACCGGGTCGAGCGACCTCTACGCCTGGGGCGGCCGGCGGCCGTACGCCTCCGTCAACTTCGTCACCGCGCACGACGGGTTCACCCTGCGCGACCTGGTGAGCTACGAGCACAAGCACAACGAGGCCAACGGTGAGGGCAACCGGGACGGCACCTCGGACAACCGGTCCTGGAACTGCGGCGCAGAGGGCGAGACCGACGACGCCGGTGTCAACGCGCTGCGCCGCCGCCAGCTGCGCAACCTCCTCACCACGCTGCTGCTGTCGACGGGCGTGCCGATGCTCGTCGCGGGCGACGAGATGGGCCGCACCCAGGGCGGCAACAACAACGCCTACTGCCAGGACAACGAGATCGGCTGGGTGGACTGGTCTCTGCTGGAACAGCCGCAGTGGCGCGAGCTGACCGAGCTGACGGCCCGGGTCCTCGCGCTGCGCCACACCCATCCGGTGCTGCGGCGCCGGGCGTTCTTCTCCGGCCGGGCCCAGGCACCCGACGGACTGCGGGACCTGGCGTGGTTCACCCGGCAGGGCGCGGAGATGACGGAGGAGGACTGGTACGCACCGGCCGCCACGGTCGGCCTCTACCTCTCCGGCCGTGACATCCCGGGCCGGGACGCCCGGGGCGAGCAGGTGACCGACGACAGCTTCCTCGCGGTCCTGCACGCCGGGGACCGGCCCGCGGACTTCCTGCTGCCGGGACCGCCGTGGGCGGACGCGTACGAACTGGTCCTGGACACCTCCCGGGAGGACCAGTCCGCCGCACCGGGCACGGTCCACGAGGGCGGCGCGCCCTTCACCGTGCCGGCGAGGTCCGTGCTGCTGCTGCGGGTGAGGTCGTAGGCGCGGCGGAGAGCGGTCAGCCGAGGATGCCGCGTTCGTACGCGACCGCGACCGCGGCGGCCCGGTCCTTGGCGCCCAGTTTGGCGAAGACATGGGTGAGGTGGGTCTTCACGGTCGCCTCGCTGATGAACAGTTCGGCGGCGATCTCGCGGTTCGACGTGCCCCGGGCGACGAGCCGGAGCACCTCGCGCTCGCGCGCGGACAGCGCCTCGTGGCCGGGCGCGACCGGGGTGCGCACCCGTGAGATCAGCCGGGAGGCGACGGCGGGCGACAGGACGGTGCGCCCGTCGGCGGCGGCGCGGACGGCGGTGAAGAGCTCGTCGCGGGGCGCGTCCTTGAGCAGATAGCCGGTGGCGCCCGCCTCGATCGCGGGCAGGGTGTCGGAGTCGGTGTCGTACGTGGTGAGGACCAGGACCCTGGAACGGGCGCCGCGACGGGTCAGTTCGGTGATCGCCGCTACTCCGCCGCCGCCCGGCATCCGCAGGTCCATCAGCACGACGTCGGGGTCGAGCCGGACGGCCATGTCGACGCCCTCGACACCGTCGGCCGCCTCACCCAGCACCCGGAACTCCGCAGCGGACTCGAACATGCCGCGCAGTCCGTCCCGTACGACGGGGTGGTCGTCGACGACGATCAACGTGATGACGCGTGCGGGTTCCCGGTCCATAGCGGCCCACCGTACTTCGCCGAGAAGGGCCCCAGGTCCTTTCGTTGGGATCAGGCCGGGTACCGGACCCCGCGAGCCCGGCATGATCCGAACGAGTGGCCCTGAGGGACGGCCCTCAGTCCTGCCGGACGACCGGGACCCGGGCGCAGACCGCGGTGCCGAGGCCGGGGCCGGTCTCCAGCTCGACCGTGCCCGCGATGCGTTCGGCGCGGGCCCGCATGCCGCCGAGCCCGAATCCGCCGGCGCCCCGGTACGGCGGCAGCGTGGCCGGGTCGAAGCCGCGGCCGTCGTCCCGTACGTCCAGCGATATCTCGTCGCCCATGTAGGACAGGGTGATGCCGGCCCGGGACGCCCCGGCGTGCCGGGCCGCGTTGGCGAGGGCCTCCTCCGCGATGCGCAGCAGGGTGGCGCCGACCTCGTCGTGCAGGGGCTCGGCGGTGCCCGTGACGGTGAACTCGGCCCGGACCCCGGTCCGTTCCGACCAGGTGGTGACCGTCTTCTCCAGGGCGGCGGGCAGGTCGTCGTGGACCAGCGCCGACGGGACGAGGTTGTGCACGGAGCGGCGCGCCTCGCCGAGGCTGTGCCGGGCGAGTGCGGCGGCCCGGGCGAGGTGCTCACCGGCCAGCGCGGGGTCGGTCTCCGCCGTGGAGGTCACTGCCTGGAGCTGGGCGATGATGCCGGTGAGTCCCTGGGCGATGGTGTCGTGGATCTCGGCGGCCAGCCGGCTCCGTTCGTCGGCCACCCCGGCCTCACGTGCCTGGACGAGGAGTTGGGCGTGCAGCCCGGCGTTCTCCGCCAGGGCCTGTTCGAGCCGGGCGTTGGCCGACTCCAGCGCGGTGATGGTGTCGGTCCGGGTACGCGCCTGCTCGGCCTCCCGGTTCCCGATCTGGGCGAAGACCATGGTGAGGCTCACGTGCACGGCCAGCACGATGGCGAAGACGACCCAGTTCATGAGGGTGAGGGGCGGCAGGCCGCTGCCGGACTGCGACCCCGCCATGATGACGGCGGTGGCCAGCAGCCCGGCCCGCATGCCCCGTGGCGGCAGCAGCCGGCCGGCGTCGAAGTAGCCGAGCACGGCGTAGATCGAGAAGAACGGGTTGCACCAGGTCAGCCCGAAGGCCAGCAGGGTTCGGACGACGAAGTAGGCCCGGGCGGCGCGTGATCCCTGCTCGGCCGCGACCCGGCTCCACAGGAACTGCAGGGCGAGCGCGGCCGGGAGCAGCACCGCGGCGGCGTACACGTCCGTGCGGGACATGATGAGCCCGCTGGTCACGGCGGAGACCACGGTGGCCAGGCCGAGCAGACCGTAGGGCCCGTGCCGGAAGAACCGCTCCCACCACTGCTCGGCCGTCGTCACACCGCTCATGGCCTTCCTCTCCCCCGCGTCCATGGGTGGAGTCTCCCGTAACGCCTACTCCCAGCGGAACGTGCGGATCGCGGCCGCCGCAGCCAGTACGGTCCACAGCGCCACCACCCCGAGATACGCCCAGCTCGGCCAGGCGCCGGTGGCCGCGCGGTCCAGCACCTGGGAGGCCGCGCCGAGCGGGGTGACCTGGACGATGCGGCGGAGCGTGTCGGGCATGGTCTGCACCGGCACCCAGACACCCGCGGTGAACATCATCACGAAGAAGACGACCGAGCCGACGGCGGCCGCGATCTTGGTGGTGCGCGAGACGGCGCAGACCAGCGCGCCCAGCGCCAGCACGCAGGCGACGGCCGCCAGCAGCCCGAGCAGATAGCCGAACGGCTGTCCCGGCAGCCGTACTCCGAAGGCGATCCGGCCGACGGCCATCACGAGCAGGGTGGAGCCGAGCGCGGCGGCGCCGTGCAGGACGATCTGCGCGCCGAGCACCGCGGTGGGCCGTACGGGGGTGGTGGACATGCGGCGCAGGATCCCGCGTTCGCGGTAGCCGGTGAGTACGGGCGGCATCGCCTGCAGACCGGCCATGATCATGGCGAGCAGTACGGCCACGGGTACGTACAGGTCGATGACGCGGCGCCCGCCGAGCGCGTCGTCGTGCTCGCGGAAGGACGGGATCAGGCCGAGGATCGTCATGAGCAGGGTCGGGAAGGCGAGGATCCAGAACAGGCTGCCGGGCTCGCGGAGGAAGAGCCGGGCCTCGGACCTCAGGACCGCGAGCGAGGCGCGCGAGAGGGCGGTGCGGGGCGCGGGGACGGTGTTCGCCGTGACCATCTCAGGCTGCCTGTTCTGTCAGTCCGCGCTCGTCCGCGGGGCCGGGGTGTTCGGTCAGGTCGAGGAAGGCGTCGTCGAGGGTGGCTTCGGCGACGCGGAGCTGCCGCGCGGTGATCCGGAGCCGGGCCAGCAGCGAGATGACGGCGTTGACGGTCTCGTCGGTGCCGTTGATGACGATCCGTCCGTTCCTGATCTCGCACGAGCTCGCACCGGGCAGTCCGGCCAGTTCGGCGTCGGGGAGCGGCTCGGAGGGGGTGAAGGAGATGGCTGTGGAGCTGCCTGCCCCGGCGATCAGTCCGGACGGGGTGTCGAGGGCGGCGAGTCTGCCCCGGTCGATCACGGCGATCCGGTCGCAGAGGCGCTGGGCCTCCTCCATGAAGTGGGTGACCAGCACCACCGTGACCCCGCTGTCCCGTACCTCTTCGATCAGCTGCCAGGTGTCGCGCCGTGCGCGCGGGTCCAGACCGGTGGTCAGCTCGTCGAGGACCACGACCCGGGGGTTGCCGACGAGGGCCAGTGCGATGGACAGGCGTTGTTTCTGACCGCCGGAGAGCCGGCCGAACCGGGTGGTGAGCGTGGTGTGCAGCCCGAGCCGTTCGGCGAGCGGGCGCCAGTCGGCGGGCTGCGGGTAGAACGCGCTGTACAGCTCCAGTGCCTCGCCCACCGTGATCTTCGGCTGGAGTTCGCTCTCCTGGAGCTGCGCTCCCAGCAGCAGGGTCACGCGGTCGTGGTCGGCGGCGGGGTCGAGACCGGCGACCCGGACCGTACCGGCGTCGGGGACCCGTAGCCCCTCGACGCATTCGACGGTGGTGGTCTTGCCCGCACCGTTGGGGCCGAGAATCCCGAAGATCTCCCCCTCGTCCACGGAGAAACTCACCCCGTCGACCACGGGGCGGCCCGCGTAGGTCTTGCGCACCCCGTTCACCTCGATGATTGCCATGCCTGCGAGCATCGCGGGCGCAGGGCCCTCCGCGGCATCCGCCATCGCGCTCGAACCGGCATCCGCCGATCGGTTGATGCCGCACTACGACCGTCCTCGGTCATGCTCCGTCTCGCCTCGGCCGGACGAGGAAAACCACATGAGCGATGTCAGTGGTGAACCGTAGGCTCGCCCCTGATGCCCGAAGAACATGTAGCACCCAAGGACCGGTCCGCCGCGCAGTCCCTGCTGCGGCTGTGGCCGTATGTGAAGCCGGTACGGACCCGTCTGTTCGGTGCCGCCCTGATCGCGATCGTCGCCTCGTGTCTCGGTCTGGTGATCCCGCTCGTACTGAAGTGGATCGTCGACGGTCCGGTCGCCCACCAGGACCCGGGCGGTGTCTGGCTCGGCGCGCTGTTCCTGCTGCTGCTGGGGATCACCGAAGCGGTCCTGTTCGGGGTACGGCGATGGATGGTGGCGCGTCCGCTGGCCGGTGTCGAGGCGTCGATGCGGGCGGACCTCTACCGGCATCTGCAGCGGCTTCCGGTGGCCTTCCACGACCGGTGGTCCTCGGGGCAGCTGCTGTCGCGCGGCACCACGGATCTGATGCTGCTGCGGATGTTCCTGGTCTTTCCGCTGACCTTTCTGCTGGTCAACACCACCACGATCCTGGTCGGTTTCGTGATCCTGCTGTTCCAGGAGTGGACGCTCGGACTGGTGCTGCTCGCCCCTGTCGTGCCTCTGGTGATCGTCTGCTCCGTCTTCGAGACCACGTACTCGGTGGTGGCGCGCAGGGCCCAGGACCAGGTGGGCGACCTGACGACGGTGGTCGAGGAGAGCGTGCTCGGCATCCGCATCATCAAGGGCTTCGGCCGCCACCGCAGCCAGGCGCTCGCCTTCCGGGCGCTCTCCGAGCGGCTGCGCACCACGGAGCTCGGCAAGGCACGGCTGCTCGCGGGCATCTGGGCGCTCATCACGACGATCCCCGAACTCGCGATCGGGGCCGCGCTGGTGCTCGGCACGATCCAGGTCGCGGACGGGGGCCTGTCGGCGGGCACCCTGGTCGCCTTCCTCTCCACGGCGCTGGCGCTGCGGTGGCCCGTCGAGTCGATCGGCTTCCTGCTCGCGATGAGCCAGGAGTCGGCGACGGCGACGGAGCGGTTCTTCGAGGTCATGGACGTGGCGGAGGAGGACACCTCGGTGTCCGGGAGCGCTGCCCCCGATGACCGGCCCGAGGCCGGCGGCATGGTCTTCGAGGGGGTCGGGTTCCGCTACCCGGACGCGGAGGAGGATTCCGTCCCCGTCCTGAAGCGGATCGATCTGCGGATCCGGCCGGGCGAGACGATGGCCCTGGTCGGGGCCACCGGGTCCGGCAAGACCACACTCACCGCGCTCGTTCCGCGGCTGCACGACGCCACGTCGGGTCGGATCACGCTGGACGGCGAGGACATCACCGCCATGCCGCGTGAGCGACTGCGCGAGCTGGTGTCGGTGGCGTTCGAGGAGCCGACGCTGTTCTCGGCGAGCGTCGGGGAGAACGTGCTGATGGGCGCCGGCGGCGGGGGCGAGGAGGAGTTGCGGCGGGCCCTGTCGGTCGCACAGGCCGACTTCGTCCACGATCTGCCGCACGGCGTCGACACCCAGGTCGGCGAGCAGGGCCTCAGCCTCTCCGGCGGCCAGCGCCAGCGTCTCGCACTGGCGAGGGCCGTCGTCGGCCGGCCGCGGTTCCTGGTACTGGACGACCCGCTCTCCGCGCTGGACGTGCACACGGAGACGCTGGTCGAGGCGGCGCTGCGGCGCGTGCTGGAGGAGACCACGGCGATCGTGGTCGCGCACCGGCCGTCCACCGTGATGCTCGCCGACCGGGTGGCGCTGCTGACGGAGGGCCGGATCAGCGCGGTCGGCACCCATCAGGAACTCCTGCGCACCAACGCCGAGTACGCCTGGCTGATGTCCGGCGCGGGTGTCACGGGGGGCGGAACCGCTGACACCTCCCCTTCGGGCCCGACGGCCGATGACCTTCCGGGCGCCCACGCCCCTGCCGAGGAGAGCAGCACCCGATGACGAGCACCACGACCGGACGTCCCACGGAGCCGGGCGACAGCGAGGAGAGCGGGCCTCCGGAGGCGGTGGCCGTCGCACCTGCCGCGCGCGCCGGGGACCCCTTCGACCGCGACGACCTGCCCACTCCGCGCGGCGCGACCCGCGCGCTGCTCGTGTCGCTGCTGCGGCCGCTGCGGGGCCGGGTCGTGGTCGCCGCGCTGTTCCTGCTGATCCAGCAGGCCGCGGTGCAGGCGGGGCCGTTGCTGGTGGCGTACGCCATCGACAGCGGGGTGCCCGCGTTCCGGGACGAGGACTACGGGCCGCTGATCGCGGTGGCCCTCGGCTACGCGCTCTGCTCGGCCGGTGCCGGCGCCATGCAGTACGCCTTCATCAAGGCCTCCGCGCGGGTCAACCAGGACGTGCTGCTCGATCTGCGGGGCCGGATCTTCCGCCATGCGCAGGCGCTGAGCGTGGACTTCCACGAGCGGTACACCTCGGGACGGCTGATCTCCCGTTCCACCACCGATGTGGAGTCGCTGCGGGAGCTGCTCAGCGAGGGCCTTCAGGAGCTGATCGGTGTCGTCCTCTCCTTCGTCTCCATCTCCCTGATGCTGCTCTGGCTCGACTTCGGCACGGGTGCCGTCGCCGTCCTGTCCTTCGTGCCGCTGTACCTGCTGGTGCGGCTCTATCAGCGCCGGGCCGCGGTGATCTTCGCGTCGCGGTCGACGGCGATCGCGGCGGTGATCGTGAAGTTCGCGGAGACGATGAACGGGATCCGGCCCGTCCAGGCGTTCCGCCGGGAGCCGGTCAACGACGAGGTCTTCCGGAAGCTGAACCACGAGCACCGGCGCACGAACGGCGACGCGATGCTGGAGAACGCGCGCTATGTCGTCGGGTCCCGGCTGGTGGCCAACACCGCCGTGGCCGGAATCGTACTGTGGGGCGCCTATCGCGTCGCCTCCGGATCCCTCGCCCTCGGTGTGCTGGCCGCGATGGTCCTGTACCTGCGACGGCTCTACGATCCGATCGACCGGCTCAGCATGTTCCTCAACTCCTACCAGTCGGCGGCGGCTTCGCTGGACAAGATCGCGGGACTGCTGGCCCAGACGCCCACCGTCCCCGAGTCCCTGGAGCCTCGGGAGCTGCCGGCGTCGGTGGACGAGCACCCGGGCCGCGAAGTGGTCTTCGACGGGGTGCGTTTCGCCTACCGCACGGGTGGTGAGGTGCTGCCGCGCTTCGATCTGACCGTTCCGGCGGGCCAGACGGTCGCCGTGGTCGGCTCGACGGGCGCGGGCAAGTCGACGCTGGCCAAGCTGCTGGCCCGCTTCTACGACCCGACCGAGGGACGGGTGCTGCTGGACGGCACCGATCTGCGGGACCTCGCCACCCCCGAGCTGCGGCGCGGGGTGGTGATGGTGACCCAGGAGGCCTTCCTGTTCTCCGGCACGGTCGCGGAGAACATCGCGATCGGCAGCCCGGACGCGACCCGTGCGGAGATCGAGCAGGCCGCCAAGGCGATCGGCGCCCATGACTTCATCGCCGGTCTGCCCGACGGCTACGACACGGACGTACGCAAGCGGGGCGGCCGGATCTCGGCAGGTCAGCGCCAGTTGGTCGCGTTCGCCCGCGCCCTGCTCGCCAATCCGGCGGTCCTGATCCTCGACGAGGCGACGAGCTCCCTGGACATCCCGGGCGAGCGGGCGGTGCAGCGGGCGATGGACACCGTGCTGCACGGCCGCACCGCGGTGGTCATCGCCCACCGGCTGTCGACCGTGGAGATCGCGGACCGGGTCCTGGTGATGGAGCACGGCCGCATCGTGGAGGACGGCGCCCCGGCCGAACTGATCGGCGGCACGGGCCGGTTCGCCGGACTGCACCGGGCGTGGCGGGAGAGCCTGGCGTAGGGCGCCTCCCGCGGACCGGGCCGGGCGGCCGGAGCGCCCGGTCAGTGGGGCCGGCCGTTCCGGCGGCTGCGGGCGGCCCGGCAGCGGGCCCGAAGGCGCGGAACGAGCCACAGTTGCCGGCCGTCTCGCCAGGTGGTCACTTCCCTGTTCTTCACACACTTTTCGAACACGTCACCTTCGGCCCCTACCTCGACGCCCTCTTCACATTTGGGCTTCCGGGGCCCCGGATGACATCGCGGCGATGATCGGCGAAACGTCCGCTTAACGAACATGACCATTCCGGCAACGGACGAATTCCGGCCAACTTGTTGACGCGGTCCTGACAGAGAACGCCATCTGCTGACACTGTTCACCCCGTTCTGCGCACTGCTTGCTCTGCCCGGACGGCTCACCCAGCCGCCGGTACCCCCCTCGCAGAAGGAGTCCGCGTGAGATCCACGCTCAGCCGTCGTACCACCGCGACCGGCGCTCTGATAGCCGCAGCAGCCCTCCTCGCCGTAGGAGTCCAGACCGGCACCGCCACCGCCACACCGGGCGGCGGAGCACAGGCCGCCCCCTCGGCCTCACAGCCCAATCCCGGCGCACTGGCCAAGCAGCTCTCGCCCTCGCAGCGGGCCGAGCTGATCCGCGAAGCGAGCGCCGGCACCTCGGCCGCGGCCAGGAAGCTCGGGCTCGGCTCGCAGGAGAAGCTCGTCGTCAAGGACGTCATCCAGGACAACGACGGCACCACGCACACCCGTTACGAGCGCACCTTCGGCGGGCTCCCCGTCCTCGGCGGCGACCTGGTCGTCCAGGAGTCGAAGGCCGGCGCGACCAAGAGCGTCACCAAGGCGTCCAGGACCACCTCGGCGCAGCTCAAGGCCGTCGACCTGACCGCGGACGTGGCCCCCGCGACCGCCGAGAAGCAGGCCGTCGGCCTGGCCAAGGCGGACGGCTCGTCGAAGACCGCGGCCGACAAGGCGCCCCGCAAGGTCGTCTGGATGGCGTCGGGCACACCGCAGCTCGCCTACGAGACCGTGGTCGGCGGACTCCAGGAGGACGGCACCCCGAACGCCCTCCACGTCATCACCGATGCCACCTCCGGAGCGAAGCTCTACGAGTGGCAGGCCATCGAGAACGGCGTCGGCAACACGGAGTACAGCGGGCAGGTCACGCTCGGCACCGCCCCGTCGTACACGCTGACCGACACCACCCGCGGCAACCACAAGACGTACAACCTGAACCACGGCACGTCCGGCACGGGCACCCTCTTCTCCGGCTCCGACGACGTCTGGGGCAACGGTCTCGCCTCGAACGCGGAGACCGCGGCGGCGGACGCCCACTACGGCGCGGCCGAGACGTGGGACTACTACAAGAACGTCCACGGCCGCAACGGCATCAAGGGCGACGGCGTCGGCGCGTACTCCCGCGTCCACTACGGCAACAACTACGTCAACGCCTTCTGGGACGACAGCTGCTTCTGCATGACGTACGGCGACGGCAGCGGCAACGCCTCCCCGCTGACCGCGCTGGACGTCGCCGCGCACGAGATGACGCACGGCGTCACCTCCAACACCGCGGACCTGAACTACAGCGGTGAGTCCGGTGGCCTCAACGAGGCGACCAGCGACATCTTCGCCACCGCCGTCGAGTTCTACGCGAACAACACCACCGACAAGGGCGACTACCTCATCGGTGAGAAGATCGACATCAACGGCGACGGCACCCCGCTGCGCTACCAGGACAAGCCCAGCAAGGACGGCGCGTCCAAGGACGCCTGGTACTCGGGCATCGGAAACGTCGACGTGCACTACTCGTCGGGCCCGGCCAACCACTTCTTCTACCTCCTCTCGGAGGGAAGCGGCGCCAAGACCATCAACGGCGTCTCCTACGACTCCCCGACCTCCGACGGCCTGCCCGTGACCGGCATCGGCCGCGACAAGGCCGCGCTGATCTGGTTCAAGGCGCTGACCACCAAGTTCACCTCCACGACCAACTACGCGGCCGCCCGCACGGGCACGCTCGCCGCGGCCGGTGAGCTGTACGGCACGACCAGCGCCGAGTACACCGCCGTCGCCAACGCCTGGGCCGGCATCAACGTCGGCGCCCGTCCCGGCGGTACCGACCCCGACCCCGGCGGCACGGTCTTCGAGAACGCCACCGCCGTCTCCATCCCCGACCGCGGCGCGGCCGTCACCAGCTCGGTCGCCGTCACCGGCCGCACCGGCAACGCCCCCAGCACCCTCAAGGTCGGCGTGGACATCACCCACACCTACCGTGGTGACCTGGTCATCGACCTCGTCGCCCCGGACGGCACCGCCTACCGCCTGAAGAACTCCTCGTCGAGCGACTCGGTGGACAACGTCAAGACGACGTACACCGTCAACGCCTCCTCGGAGGTGGCGAACGGCACCTGGAAGCTGAAGGTCCAGGACGTCTACTCGGGCGACACCGGCAAGATCAACAGCTTCAAGCTGACCTTCTGAACCGGTACCGCCGCCTGACCCGCATCTGACGCACCGCCCCGCCCGGGAGGAGACCGCTCCTCCCGGGCGGCTGTGTGTGCGGTCAGTTCGGGTTGTTCGCGTGGGTCAGGGTCTCCCAGGCGACGAACAGGTTGTTGGACCCGGCGGGCCGCTGCCGCTCGGTGAGGGTCTGGGTGTTGGTCATCGCGATGCCCATCCGGTTGTGCAGCGCGTTGAAGCCGACCTCGGTGACCGGCCCGAGGCTGTCCTTGAGCGACCCCCCGCAGAGCGACGAGGGAACGGCCGTCCCCAGCTGGTACTTGGCGTGCAGGCCGAGGGCGTGGCGCAGCCGGTCGGCGATCTCCGGGTAGAGGTCCTGTCCCTGGATCCGGCTGGTCTCGGCGATGTGCGAGATGGCGGACAGTCCGTATCCGGTGTGGGTCAGATCGCGGCAGGTCTCCTGCGAGAGGCCGTCCATGAAGGTCGACTGGCCCTGCCAGTAGCCGATGATCTCGTCACGGGTGTCCAGACCGCTGCCGGGCGCGGCCTTCGGCAGCGAACCGTCCGCGGTCACGTAGATGTACGCGGGGACACGTCCGCGGAACTTGCTCACGGCCTTGTCGTACGAGGTCCGGTCCTCCAGGAAGACGGAAATGCCGATCGCCGCCTCGGTCATGCTCAGTTCCCAGTTGCCGTTGCTGTTCGAGCCGTTGATGACCTTCGGGAGGTACACGGTGCGCAGCATGGTGGCGAAGCGGCCCGCGTTCGGCCAGCCGCTGTAGGTGTACTTGATGATCTCGGCGGCCCGCGGCCAGGAGGAGCCTGCCCAGCCGGTCTGCAGGGGGGCGTTGCTGTTGGTGTGGTCCTTGATCACGGCCGACCAGGCGTCCATGATCTCGACGGCCTTCACGGCGTAGCGGCTGTCCTGGGTGACGTACCAGGCCAGCGAGAGCGTGTAGGCGGCTATGGCGTCCTCGCGCTCGTCGGTGCAGCCGTAGTTGGGGTTGGAGTACGAGCCGCACTCCACGACTGCGCGGGGTTTCGCCGTCCGGCTGAGCGAGGCGTACTTGCTCCCCATCATCTGGTCGTACGCGCTCTTCCAGGGCTGCGCGCCGGCCTGCACCTTGGCGCGTACGAAGTCGAGCTGGGGGCGGCTGACGAGTACGCCTGGATGGGTGAAGGCCGCGGGAGCGGCGGCCCGCGCCGCCGCGGGTGCCCGGTCCGGGGCGGCGCGGCCGGCCGAGGCCGGGGCCGTGAAGAGGCCGGTGAGCAGGGCCGCGAGGGCGGTGGCGAGGCCGAGGCCGCGCCCGATGGTTCCGGTGCGCATGTGGGGGTGCCTTCCGGTACGGAGGAGGTCGCAACTCGGCCCGACACAAAGGGAGTTCATATGCGTGAACATCGAGTCGAGTTGTGAACGCTGCAATGAGTGAGGAACCTAAAGGCTTCCCATGCACACGTCAAGGTCTTGTGTTCAGAAGGCGAAGGACCCGTACCCGGGCAGCCGAAGGGCCCGGCACCCTGGGGTGCCGGGCCCTCGGTGACGCGGACCGTCAGCGCATCAGCACGCCCGCGCCCTCCCCCGTCGCCTCCGTCGGCTGGGCGACCAGGCCGAGTTCGGCACCCGTGGCCAGCAGCCGGTGGGCCGGCAGCACCCGCACGGTGTAGCCGTACGGACCGGTGCGGTCGAGGGCGAGCGGACCGTCGTACAGCCAGCGGCCCTCCAGGTCCTGGCCGCCCGCCGGTTTCAGCGGGAACACCTGGGCGTCCGAGATCGCGTCGGCGGAGTCGACGCGGCCGGCCACCGCCTGCACCTCCACGTCGTCAGGCTCCAGCACCCCGAGGCTGATCCGGACCCGCAGCGCCAGCGTGGCACCCAGTTCGGCCGAGCCGCCGGCCGCGGTGGGCGTCACCGCCTCGACATGGTCGACGGCCACCCGCGGCCAGGCCGCCCGCACCCTGGCCTTCCAGCCGGCGAGCTCCCGCGCCGCGGCGGGATCCAGCGTGCGCCGGGCCTGCGCCGCGGGGGCGTACAGCCGCTCCACGTACTCACGGACCATCCGGTCGGCCAGCACCTTGGGGCCCAGCGTGCCCAGGGTGCTGCGGACCATCTCGATCCAGCGCCCGGGGAGTCCCTCCTCCCCCTGGTCGTAGAAGCGCGGTGCGACCCGGTCCTCGATCAGCTCGTAGAGGGCGCCCGCCTCCAGGTCGTCGCGCCGGTCCTCGTCCAGCGCGGAGCCGTCGGCCGTGGGGATCGCCCAGCCGAAGTCCGGCTCGAACCACTCGTCCCACCAGCCGTCGAGGACGGACAGGTTGAGGCAGCCGTTGAGCGCCGCCTTCATCCCGCTCGTACCGCAGGCCTCCAGCGGGCGCAGCGGGTTGTTCAGCCAGACGTCGCAGCCCGGGTAGAGCTTCTGGGCCATCGCCATGCCGTAGTCGGGCAGGAAGACGATGCGGTGGCGCACCCGGGGATCGTCGGCGAACCGGACCAGCTCCTGGACCAGGCGCTTCCCGCTGTCGTCGGCCGGGTGCGCCTTGCCCGCCACGACGATCTGGACCGGGCGCTCGGGGTGCAGGAGCAGCGCCCGCAGCCGGTCCCGGTCGCGCAGCATCAGCGTCAGGCGTTTGTACGAGGGCACCCGGCGGGCGAAGCCGATGGTGAGCACGCCGGGGTCCAGCACGCCGTCGATCCAGCCGAGTTCGGCCGCCTGCGCGCCGCGGGTCAGCCAGGAGGCGCGCAGCCGCTCCCGCACCTCGGTGACCAGTTGTTCGCGCAGGGTGCGGCGCAGGTCCCAGAGCTGCCGGTCGGGGATCTGCGCGACGGAGTCCCACCGGCCGGGGGTGCCCCCGGACTCGGTGCGCAGGCGGTAGACCTCGGGGGCGACCCAGGTGGGTGCGTGGACCCCGTTGGTCACGGAGGTGATGGGCACCTCCGGCGGGTCGAAGCCCGGCCAGAGTCCGGCGAACATCTCGCGGCTGACGGCGCCGTGCAGGGTGGAGACGCCATTGGCGCGCTGGGCGAGCCGGAGCCCCATGACCGCCATGTTGAAGACGCCGGGGTCGCCGCCGTCGTACGTCTCCGTGCCCAGGTGCAGGATGCGGTCGGCCGCGACGCCGGGCAGTTCGCCGTCGTCGCCGAAGTGGCGGGCGACCAGGTCGCGGTCGAAGCGGTCGATACCGGCCGGGACCGGGGTGTGGGTGGTGAAGACGGTACCGGCGCGGACGGACTCCACCGCGGAGTCGAAGTCGAGGCCGGTGCCGGACAGCTCGCGGATGCGTTCGAGGCCGAGGAAGCCGGCGTGCCCCTCGTTGGTGTGGAAGACCTCGGGGTCGGGGTGGCCGGTGAGCCGGCAGTAGGTCCGCACCGCGCGTACCCCGCCGATGCCCAGCAGCATCTCCTGGAGCAGCCTGTGTTCGCTGCCGCCGCCGTAGAGGCGGTCGGTGACCTCGCGTTCGAGCGGGGCGTTGTCCTCGACGTCGGAGTCGAGCATGAGCAGCGGTACCCGGCCCACCTGGGCCTGCCAGATCTGGGCGTGCAGGGAGCGGCCGCCGGGGAGGGACAGGACGACCTGGCTGGGCGTCCCGTCGGTTTCGCGCACGAGCGTGAGCGGTAGTTCGTTCGGGTCGAGGACGGGATAGCGCTCCTGCTGCCAGCCGTCGCGCGACAGGCTCTGGCGGAAGTAGCCGTGGCGGTAGAGCAGGCCGACGCCGACGAGGGGAACGCCCAGGTCGCTGGCGGCCTTCAGATGGTCTCCGGCGAGGATGCCGAGTCCGCCGGAGTACTGCGGCAGGGCCGCCGTCACTCCGAACTCGGGCGAGAAGTAGGCGATGGCGGCGGGGAGCCCGTCGCCGCGGGCGCGTTGCTCCTGGTACCACCGGGGGCCCTCCAGGTACTCCCGGAGGTCGGCGGACACCTCATTGAGCCGGTGCAGGAACTGCTCGTCCCGGGCCAGCTCCGCGAGGCGTCCGGCGGACACGGCGCCGAGCAGACGCACGGGATCGCACTCCGCCGTCCGGCCGGCCACCGGGTCGACGGCCTGGAAGAGCTCTCGGGTCTCGGTGTGCCAGGACCAGCGCAGGTTGCGCGCGAGGTCGCTGAGCGGTTGAAGGGGGTCGGGGAGGACGGGACGCACGGTGAATCGACGAATGGCCTTCACGTATTCCACCTTTACAGGGGACGTACGAATCCGAGGGGACGCACCGCTGTGTGCGCCGCTCCGTCACCCTCGACGGTAGCGGTGCGCGGTGGGCCGCAGCCACGGCGCACGGCCGGGGCGGGTGGTGCGACCCCTGGTGGTCCGACCGCCCCCACCGCCGGTCCCTCCCTGGTCCGTCCCGCATCATCCGCAGATCCAGACACATCCGTCACAGGCGTTATGGCCGATTCCCTCCCCTCGTGCGGCCTTGTGGGGCTTCGCGCCACAGGGAAAGCTGCCCTGTGGCACCGGTACCGCCCCGCGTACGCCGGTTCCCCGCAATCCCGCGTACGCGCGGTCGAGCCCGGCGCATTCGGACCTTCACAGATACGCCCGAGTAGTTAACACACCACCGGATTGGCCCACCGAGATCCGTGGGAAGGCTTCTCCGGTACCCGGAACGACTGCATTCGGATGAGAGCCGAAGGCGATCCGTAACCGCCCCCGCACGATTCATCCCCTGTCCACCGGCGATCCGCTCCCGGTTCGTATGCAATCGGTACGGACGACACACGCATTCGGTCCACACCCGTGCACCGGACCGTCTACCTCATCCATTCGAGTGCCATTCGAGTGAACGCGGACAGGAGCGGCCATGCCCACACCCCATCAGTCGTCGACGGAGCAGCTAGAAAGGACCGAACCCCACCATCGCGGCGTACACGTTCAGCCGTCCGCGCCCGGTTCGCGCCCTGTCGAGTCCGAGCTCCAGTCCCCAGGTGATTTCATGATCGGTCGCATTCCCGTCCTCGACGTCCGTCCGCTGGTCGACTGCGGAAGAAGGCCCGCCAAGGCGGTCTCCGGTGAAACCTTCCAGGTCACCGCCACCGTCTTCCGCGAGGGCCATGACGCGGTCGCGGCCGATGTCGTGCTGCGCGATCCGAGCGGGCGCCCCGGACCGTGGACGCCGATGCGCGAGCTCGCTCCGGGCACCGACCGCTGGGGCGCCGAGGTGACTCCGGACGCGGAGGGCCGCTGGACGTACACGGTCGAGGCCTGGAGCGACCCGGTGTCCACCTGGCTGCACGCGGCGAAGATCAAGATCCCGGCCGGGATCGACACCGCGCTGGTCCTGGCGGAGGGCGCCGAGCTGTACGAGCGGGCCGCCGAGGGCGTGCCCAAGCGCGACGGGCGCGAGGCGGTGCTGGCCGCGGTCGACGCCCTGCGCGACGAGTCCCGGCCGGCGGCCGCCCGGCTGGCCGCCGCGCTCACCCCCGAGGCGCGCGACGCGCTGGCCCGTCATCCCCTGCGCGAGCTGGTCACCGCGTCCCGTCCGCACCCGCTCGTCGTCGAGCGCAGGCGCGCGCTGTTCGGCTCCTGGTACGAGCTGTTCCCCCGCTCCGAGGGCGCCAGGGTGGAGCCGGTGAAGGCGCCCCGCAAGGGTCGTACGGCCAAGGCCGCCGCGGCCCCGAAGCCGCCCCGGATCATCAGCGGCACCTTCCGCACGGCGGCCGAACGGCTGCCCGCGGTCGCCGCCATGGGGTTCGACGTGGTCTACCTCCCGCCCATCCATCCCATCGGCACCACCCACCGCAAGGGCCCCAACAACTCCCTCTCCCCCGCCGCGCACGACGTGGGTGTGCCGTGGGCGATCGGTTCCGCGGAGGGCGGTCATGACGCGGTGCATCCGGATCTCGGCACGCTGGAGGACTTCGACCATTTCGTCGAGGCGGCCCGCACCCTGCGCATGGAGATCGCGCTGGACTTCGCCCTCCAGTGCTCGCCCGACCATCCGTGGGTGGAGAAGCACCCCGAGTGGTTCCATCACCGGGCGGACGGCACCATCGCCTATGCGGAGAATCCGCCGAAGAAATACCAGGACATCTATCCGATCGCCTTCGACAAGGATCTGCGGGGCCTCGTCACGGAGACCGTACGCATCCTGCGCTTCTGGATGGATCACGGCGTACGCATCTTCCGCGTCGACAATCCGCACACCAAGCCGGTGATCTTCTGGGAAAAGGTGATCGCCGACATCAACCGCACCGACCCCGACGTGATCTTCCTGGCCGAGGCATTCACCCGCCCCGCGATGATGCACACCCTGGCCACCGTCGGATTCCAGCAGTCGTACACCTATTTCACCTGGCGCAACACCCGGCAGGAAATCACGGACTACGTGACCGAACTGTCCGGTGAATCGGCCTCCTTCATGAGGCCCAATTTCTTCGTGAACACCCCCGACATCCTTCCCGGTTATCTCCAGGAAGGCGGCAGGCCGGCCTTCGAGGCACGGGCGGTGCTCGCGGCGACCCTCTCCCCGTCCTGGGGGGTGTACGCGGGGTACGAGCTGTGCGAGAACACCCCGGTCCGCAACGGCAGTGAGGAGTACCTCGACTCGGAGAAGTACGAGATCCGGCCCAGGGACTGGGAAGCCGCCGAGCGCGAGGGCCGGTCACTGGCTCCGCTCATCACCACACTCAACCGGATCAGGCGCCGCAACCCGGCGCTTCAGCAGCTGCGTGACGTGCACTTCCACTCGTCCGACAACGACGCCCTGATCGTGTACAGCAAGCGCTCCGGTTCGAACATCGTTCTGACGGTCGTCAACCTCGACCCGCACCACACCCAGGAGGCGACCGTCTCGTTGGACATGCCGCAACTCGGCCTCGACCGGCACGAGAGCGTGCCGGTGCGCGACGAGCTCACCGGCCATTCCTATCACTGGGGCAGGACCTTCTATGTGCGCCTGGAACCGGGCGTCACGCCCGCGCACATCGCGGTCCTGCGACCGTCCCCGCCGACCGGAGGGTCACCCACACCATGATCGTCAACGAGCCCGTCCACGACACCTTCGAGGACACCCCGGCCAAGGACCGCGATCCCGACTGGTTCAAGCGTGCCGTCTTCTACGAAGTCCTCGTCCGGTCCTTCCAGGACTCCAACGGCGACGGCATCGGAGACCTCAAGGGCATCACCGCCAAGCTGGACTATCTGCAGTGGCTGGGCGTCGACTGCCTCTGGCTGCCGCCGTTCTTCAAGTCGCCGCTGCGCGACGGCGGTTACGACGTGTCCGACTACACCGCCGTGCTGCCGGAGTTCGGCGACCTCGCCGACTTCGTCGAGTTCGTCGACGCCGCGCACCAGCGCGGCATGCGCGTGATCATCGACTTCGTCATGAATCACACCAGCGACCAGCACGACTGGTTCCAGCAGTCCCGTACCGACCCCGACGGGCCGTACGGCGACTACTACGTCTGGGCCGACGACGACAAGCAGTTCCAGGACGCCCGGATCATCTTCGTCGACACGGAGACGTCCAACTGGACCTTCGACCCGGTCCGCAAGCAGTACTACTGGCACCGGTTCTTCTCGCACCAGCCCGATCTCAACTACGAGAACCCGGCGGTGCAGGAGGAGATCATCTCCGCGCTGCGCTTCTGGCTCGACCTCGGCATCGACGGCTTCCGCGTCGACGCCGTGCCCTACCTGTACCAGCGCGAGGGCACCAACTGTGAGAACCTCCCGGAGACCCACGGATTCCTCAAGCGGGTCCGCAAGGAGATCGACGCCAACTACCCGGACACCGTGCTGCTGGCCGAGGCCAACCAGTGGCCCGAGGACGTCGTCGACTACTTCGGCGACTACCGGGCCGGCGGCGACGAGTGCCACATGGCGTTCCACTTCCCCGTGATGCCGCGGATCTTCATGGCCGTACGGCGCGAGAGCCGCTACCCGGTCTCGGAAATCCTGGCCAAGACCCCGGAGATCCCGTCCGGCTGCCAGTGGGGCATCTTCCTGCGCAACCACGACGAGCTGACGCTCGAGATGGTCACGGACGAAGAGCGCGACTACATGTACGCGGAGTACGCCAAGGACCCGCGGATGCGGGCCAACATCGGCATCCGTCGCCGCCTCGCGCCACTCCTGGACAACGACCGCAACCAGATCGAGCTGTTCACCGCCCTGCTGCTGTCCCTGCCGGGCTCCCCGATCCTCTACTACGGGGACGAGATCGGGATGGGCGACAACATCTGGCTGGGCGACCGGGACGCGGTACGCACCCCGATGCAGTGGACGCCCGACCGGAACGCCGGCTTCTCCTCCAGCGATCCGGGGCGGCTCTACCTCCCCACGATCATGGATCCGGTCTACGGCTACCAGGTCACCAACGTCGAGGCGTCGATGGCCTCGCCCTCCTCGCTGCTGCACTGGACGCGGCGGATGATCGAGATCCGCAAGCAGAACCCGGCGTTCGGGCTGGGCTCGTACAACGAACTGCCCTCCTCCAACCCCGCCGTGCTCGCCTTCACCCGTGAGCACGGGGACGACCTCGTGCTGTGCGTGCACAACTTCTCGCGGTTCGCGCAGCCGACGGAGCTCGACCTGAGGTCCTTCAACGGGCGTCATCCGGTGGAGCTGATCGGCGGGGTGCGCTTCCCCGCCATCGGTCAGTGGCCCTACCTGCTGACTCTCGCGGGACACGGCTTCTACTGGTTCCGGCTGCGCAAGGACGCACCGCCGGCCTGAGCACGAACGGCACCTGCGGGGCGGTTTCCGCCGCCCCG
The DNA here is from genome assembly GCF_035917155.1 of Streptomyces sp. NBC_00385. Lineage (NCBI taxonomy): Bacteria > Bacillati > Actinomycetota > Actinomycetes > Kitasatosporales > Streptomycetaceae > Streptomyces > Streptomyces sp. NBC_00385. Next base: position 2,426,593 of record NZ_CP107951.1, read on the forward strand.
CACGGGGCACTCTTCCCCCCATATCGAGCAGTTCCGGAAGCTTCCTGGACGCTCCTGGCGTTTCGATCACCCCGAGTCGAGTCCGTACGGACCATCCTGACCCGACACGTCCCGCACAGCCGGACAGCCAAAGCCGCAATCCGGGACACTCTTCGCATCCTGTGGTGTGCCCGGGGAAAGGACGCGATGCCATGTCGGAGGCTGCATCCGCTCAGGTCACCCTGGCGAACAGCACAGCCCTGCTCCCGTCTCTCGGACCGCTGCTGCACGAATGGCTGCCCCGGCAGCGGTGGTTCGCGGGCAAGGGGCGGCCCATCACCGCCTTCTCGCTCGTCTCGGCGACCGAGATACTGCCGGTGGACTCCGCCGCCGTCGATACGGGCCCGGGGCTCCTGCACCTGCTGGTGCGGGCCCATCAGCCCACGATGCCGGACCAGCCCCCGGCGGACTGCTACCAGTTGCTGCTCGGCGTACGGTCCGCGCTGCCCCCGCGCCTCGCGCCCGCGCTCATCGGCCATGTGACGGACGGACCGCTGGCCGGCCGCGCCGTCTACGAGGGGCTGCACGACCGGCGCCTGGCCGCGCTGCTGCTGGAACGGCTGCGCACACCCGGCGGCCTCGGCGCACTGCGCTTCGGCCGGGGGGCGGAGCCGATCCCCGCCGCACTCACCCCCCGGGTGCTGGACACCGAGCAGTCCAACTCCTCGCTCGTGTACGGCGACTCCTACATCCTCAAGATCTTCCGCCGGGTCTTCCCCGGCACCAACCCCGATCTGGAGCTGCCGCTCGCGCTCTCCCGTCAGGGGTGCGGACGCGTCCCCGCGCCGGTCGCGTGGTTCGAGGCCGCCACACCGGAACGTCTCACGCTCGGCGTGCTCCAGCCGTTCCTGCGGGGCGCCGAGGACGGCTGGCAACTCGCGCTGCGCGCCCTGGCGGCGGGCGACGACTTCACACACGAGGCCCACGCCCTGGGCCGGGCCACCGCCGAGGTGCACACCGCGCTGGCCGCCGCGCTGCCCACACCGTCCCTGCGCCGTTCCCAGACCGACGAGCTGGCCGCCGCGATGGTGCAGCGCCTGGAGGCGGCCGCCCACGCGGTGCCGGCGCTGGTGCCGTACGTCCCCGGGCTGCGCGCCGCCTTCGACGCCGTGACGGCCCTGGGCCGGCGGGGTGGCGGCCGGCCCACCCAGCGGGTGCACGGCGATCTCCACCTCGGCCAGACGCTGCGCGGCACCGACGGATTCTGGTCACTGATCGACTTCGAGGGCGAACCGGCCCGCCCGCTCCCGGAGCGCCGCAGCCCGCAGCCACCGGTGCGCGACATCGCCGGGATGCTCCGCTCCTTCGACTACGCGGCCCGCTCGCACCGCCCCTGGAACGCGGCATGGGCGGCGCGCTGCCGGACCGCCTACTGCGACGGCTACGCCAAGGCCGCGGGCGTCGACCCGCGCGACGAGCCGGAGCTGCTGCGCGCCCACGAGACCGACAAGGCGGTCTACGAGGTGCTGTACGAGGCCCGGCACCGGCCCGACTGGCTGCCCGTCCCGATGGCCGCGATCCACCGTCTGGCGGCCGACGCCGACTGACGCGGCACGACCACCCGCTGCCCGCCTGCCCGCCCCACCCCACCCACACCCTCCGAGGAGGCTGTCCCTGTGACCGCCCGCAAGCCGTCCCGCAAAGCGTCCGACCCCGCCCCGCCCACCCTCGACGTTCCCCTCTCCGCGGCCCCCGCCGAGCACGCGGACGCCGCCGCCGGCCCGGCCACCGGAACCCTCGCACCGGTGGAGGCGGAGGCACCGCCCGCCGAGCCGGCGGCGACGCCCCCACCGGCCAAGCGGGCGAAGCGGGCGGCGCCGCCGCGGCCCCGGCGCGCCGGCGGACAGGGCGTCCGCCCCGCCGGTGCGCTCGACGACGGCGACCGGGCACGCCTCCTGTCGGGCGAGCACCACGCCCCGCACGAGCTGCTCGGCGCCCACCAGATCCGCGGCGGGGTCACCTTCCGGGTGCTGCGCCCCTTCGCCCGCTCCGTCACCGTCCTCGCCAAGGGGCTGCGGGCCCAACTGCTGGACGACGGCGACGGGTTCTTCTCCGGCCTCCTGCCGATGTCCACCGTCCCCGAGTACCGGCTCCTGGTGGCCTACGACGACAACGAGATCGAGATCCACGATCCGTACCGCTTCCTGCCCGCGCTCGGCGATCTCGATCTGCATCTGATCGGCGAGGGCCGCCACGAGGAGTTGTGGACCGCGCTCGGTGCCCGGGTGATGGAGCACCAGGGCGTCACCGGGACCCGGTTCACCCTCTGGGCTCCCAACGCCCGCGGGGTGCGGGTGTCCGGGGACTTCAACTACTGGGACGGCACCGGCTTCCCGATGCGTTCGCTCGGCTCCACCGGGGTGTGGGAGCTGTTCCTGCCGGCGATCGGCGAGGGCGCGCTGTACAAGTTCGACGTCTGCCGCCCGGACGGCTCGCACACGCTGCGTGCCGACCCGATGGCCCGGCACGCCGAGGTCCCGCCGTCCAACGCCTCGGTCGTCACGGCCGCGCACCACGTCTGGCAGGACCAGGAGTGGATGGCCCACCGCGGGGACGTACCCGTGCACGAGGCGCCGCTCTCGGTCTACGAGGTGCATCTGCCGTCCTGGCGCCCCGGTCTCACCTACCGCCAGCTCGCCGAGCAACTCCCGGCGTACGTACGCGATCTGGGCTTCACCCATGTCGAGCTGATGCCGGTCTCCGAGCATCCCTTCGGCGGCTCCTGGGGCTACCAGGTCACCGGCTTCTACGCCCCGACGTCCCGGATGGGCTCGCCCGACGACTTCCGCTTCCTCGTCGACGCGCTGCACGGCGCCGGGATCGGCGTGATCGTCGACTGGGTGCCGGCGCACTTCCCGCGCGACGAGTGGGCGCTCGCCGAGTTCGACGGCCGTCCGCTGTACGAGCACTCGGACCCGCAGCGGGCCGCGCACCCGGACTGGGGCACGCTCGAGTTCGACTACGGCCGCACCGAGGTGCGCAACTTCCTCGTCTCCAACGCCACGTACTGGTGCGAGGAGTTCCACATCGACGGGCTGCGGGTCGACGCGGTCGCCTCGATGCTCTACCTCGACTACTCGCGCGAGGACGGGGAGTGGTCCCCCAACGAGCACGGCGGCCGGGAGAACCTGGACGCCGTGGCCTTCCTCCAGGAGATGAACGCGACGGTCTACCGCCGCAACCCCGGTGTCGTGACGATCGCGGAGGAGTCCACCGCCTGGGACGGCGTCACCCGCGCCACGCACCACGTGGGCCCCGGCGGCTTCGGCGGTCTCGGCTTCGGGCTGAAGTGGAACATGGGCTGGATGCACGACTCGCTGGAGTACGTGTCGAAGGAGCCGGTGCACCGCAAGTACCACCACAACGAGATGACCTTCTCGATGGTGTACGCGTACAGCGAGAACTACGTCCTGCCGATCTCGCACGACGAGGTCGTGCACGGCAAGCGGTCGCTCGTCAGCAAGATGCCCGGCGACTGGTGGCAGCAGCGCGCCAACCACCGCGCCTATCTCGGCTTCATGTGGGCCCACCCCGGCAAACAGCTTCTCTTCATGGGACAGGAGTTCGCCCAGGGAGCGGAGTGGTCGGAGGGGCACGGCCCCGACTGGTGGCTGCTCGACCCGTCGTACGCGGCGGAGAGCGACCACCGCGGCGTACGGACCCTGGTGAGCGACCTCAACACCGTGTACGGGGCGACGCCGGCGCTCTGGCAGCGCGACACCGTGCCGGAGGGCTTCAGCTGGATCGAGGGCGGCGCCGCGGAGGACAACGCGTTCGCGTTCGTCCGGTACGACGCGGCCGGATCACCGCTGATCGCCGTCTCCCACTTCTCGCCGGTGGTGCGGCACGACTACCGCATCGGGGTGCCGGACGGGCCGGAGGCCTGGGTGGAGGTCCTGAACACGGACGAGCTGCGATACGGCGGCAGTGACGTGCGCAACGAGGAGCCGCTGAAGCCGGAGGCGGTGGCGGCGCACGGCCGGGACACCAGCATCACGCTGACGCTCCCGCCGCTGGCGACGGTGTGGCTGCGGCCGGCCTGACCGCGGTACGGGGCGCCCGCACCACGCACCCGTGGTGCGGGCCCCCGCCTGCCCGGCGCGGGTCAGACGGCCGCCGGCAGTACCTCCTCCAGCTCCTGGAGCAGACGCCGCTTGGGGCGGGCGCCCACCATCGACTTCACCGGTTCGCCGTCCTGGAACACCATCAGGGTCGGCATGGAGAGCACCGCGTAGCGGCTCGTGATCCCCGGGTTGTGGTCCACGTCGATCTGCACCACCTTGAGCCGGCCGGCCTCCTCCGCGGCGATCGCGCTGAGCACCGGGGCCAGCTGGCGGCAGGGGCCGCACCAGTCGGCGGTGAACTCGACCAGGACCGGCAGGCCGCCTGCCAGCACCTCGGCGTCGAACGTCGTGTCGGTGACCTCGGCGACACCTTCTGCGTGGATCATCCTTCGTCCTCCCAGTTCAGTTCACAACGTGGTTCGGGACCGCCCGGCAGCTCGGCGGAGGCCTCGATCTCGGCGCGGGCCAGCTGGGCGCCCACTTCCGTACGAACCGACTGCAACTGGCCGATGAGCGCGTCCAGCTCGCCTAGCTTGCGCCGGTAGACGGCCAGCGAGGCCGGGCAGGAGTCGCCCGCCGGATGGCCGGCGCGCAGGCAGTCGACGAACGGGCGGGTCTCCTCCAGGTCGAACCCGAAGTCCTGAAGGGTCCGGATCTGCTGGATCAGCCGCAGGTCGCCCTCGTCGTACGTGCGGTAGCCGTTCTCCGCGCGGCGTGCTTGCAGCAGGCCGCGTGACTCGTAGTACCGCAGCGTCCGTGTCGTCGTCCCGGCGCGTTCGGCCAGTTCCCCGATTCGCATGCCCCGACGGTAATCCTTGACGTCGGCGTCAAGGCAAGGAGAGACGGGGCACGGCGCGCGGAACCTTCGGGACGTAAAGCGTCCGGAGCCATTGACGGTAGCCCCGGGTGCAACTAAATAACTCTGAGAGCGCTCTCAACGACAACCTTCCCGGCACCGTCCCCACCGGAGGTTCCCTTGCGTACGAGCCGCACCACCCCCCACAGACGCACCACCGTCCTCGCCGCCCTCACGGCCCTGGCCCTCACCCTCGCCGGAGCGATCACCGTCGCAGGCTCCGGGCCCGCCCGCGGCGACGTACCGCCGGCCCCCGGCTGGAACCTTCAGTGGAGTGACGACTTCAACGGCGCGAACCGCAGCCTGCCGTCCTCCGCGAACTGGCAGATCGACACGGGGCACGGCTATCCCGGCGGCCCGGGCAACTGGGGCACCGGGGAGATCCAGAACTACACCGCCGCCCCCGACAACGTGAGCCTCGACGGCAGCGGCAACCTCCGCATCACCCCGCTCCGCGACGGCGCGGGCAACTGGACCTCGGGCCGTATCGAGACCAAGCGGGCGGACTTCAAGGCCCCGGCCGGCGGCACCCTGCGCATCGAGGGCCGCGTACAGATGCCGAACGTCACCGGCAACGCGGCCCTCGGCTACTGGCCGGCCTTCTGGGCGCTCGGCTCCCCGTACCGGGGCAACTACTGGAACTGGCCGGGCATCGGCGAATTCGACATCATGGAGAACGTCAACGGGATCAACTCCGTCTGGGGCGTCCTGCACTGCGGAGTCAACCCGGGCGGCCCCTGCAACGAGACCACCGGCCTCGGCAACAGCCGCACCTGCCCGGGGGCGAGCTGCCAGTCCGCGTTCCACACCTACCGCTTCGAGTGGGACCGCGCCGTCACCCCGAACGCCCTGCGCTGGTACGTCGACGACCAGCTCTTCCACAGCGTCACCCAGAACCAGCTGGACGCCTCGACGTGGGCGAACATGACGGACCACGCCGGGTACTTCCTCCTGCTGAACCTCGCGATCGGCGGCGCCTTCCCGAACGCGCTCGGCGGCTCCACCCCGACCGCCGAGACGGTGCCGGGCCGACCCATGCTGGTCGACTACGTGGGCGTCTGGACCAAGGGCGGCGGAGGAACCACCGAGCCGCCGACCGACCCGCCCACGGATCCGCCGACCGGATCCTCCACCCTCGCCCTGCGCAGTGCCGGCGGCCTCGGGGCCACCCAGTCCACCGCCTCGTCGGTGACGGTCGCCTCGGCCGGGGGCGGTAACCACGACGGCTCCCCGCACAGCCCGCAGACGTTCACCGCCACCGGCATCACCCGGGCGTACGACGGCGGCTCCACCCAGTTCGACGTCTTCGCCGATTCGGGCACCACCATCGCGAACGGGCAACAGGTGAGGGTGAGTTTCGACCGTACGGGCGACGGGACCTGGGACCGCACGGAGACGTACCACTACTTCGCCACCGATCCGGTCAGCGGGTACGAGCACTACACGCAGGCCAAGGGCCTCATGTCGTCCACCGGGAGCCACGGCAACCTGGTCAACGGCACGGTGAAGGTCGAGATCTGGAACGCGATCGGCAACGGCACGAGCACGGTGGGCGTCGGCAACCAGTCCGTCGTGCACATCCCCTACGGCTGAGGCCGGCCGCGACAGACAGGTGCGGCCGGTACGGGAGCCCTCCCGTACCGGCGGCATCGGCGAACGCGCTACACCTTCGTGAGCGAGGGCTGCTCCCCGCCGCCGTCCCTGGCCTCGGGGACGTGCGGCTCGGCGGGGCCCTCGTCCGCGAGCATCGCCTCGTCGAACGGGAGAGATCCGGAGAGGACCTGGTCCACCCGCTCCTTGTCGATCTCCTTGGTCCAGGTGCCGACGAGCACGGTGGCCACCGCGTTGCCCGCGAAGTTCGTGAGGGCGCGGGCCTCGCTCATGAAGCGGTCGATGCCGACGATCAGGCCGACCCCGTCCACCAGCTCGGGGCGGTGCGACTGGAGGCCTCCCGCGAGGGTGGCGAGTCCGGCGCCGGTGACGCCCGCGGCGCCCTTGGAGGCGATCACCATGAAGACCAGCAGCGAGATCTGCTCGCTGATGCTGAGCGGGTCACCCGTCGCGTTGGCGATGAAGAGCGACGCCATCGTGAGGTAGATCGCGGTGCCGTCGAGGTTGAAGGAGTAGCCGGTCGGCACGGTGATGCCGACGACGGGCTTGCTGACGCCCATGTGCTCCATCTTCGCGATCAGCCGCGGCAGGGCCGACTCGGACGAGGAGGTGGAGAGGATGAGCAGGAACTCCCGGCCCAGGTACTTCAGCAGGGCGAAGATGTTGACCCCGGCCACCAGCCGCAGGATCGTACCCAGGATCAGGAACACGAAGAGCGCGCAGGTGACGTAGAAGCCGATCATGATGACCGCGAGGGACTTCAGCGCGTCCACACCGGTCTCGCCGACCACGGCCGCCATCGCGCCGAAGGCGCCGACCGGGGCCATCCACATGATCATGGCGAGGATACGGAAGACCAGGCGCTGGATGTGGCCGATGCCGCGCAGGACGGGCTCGCCCGCCGAGCCGAGGGCCTGGAGCGCGAAGCCCGAGAGCAGCGCGATGAGCAGGGTCTGGAGGACCTCGCCCTCGGTGAAGGCCGACACCATGGTGGTGGGGATGATGCCGAGCAGGAAGTCCGCGGTGGACTCGCTGTCCCCCGCCTGCGCCTCACCCGCGGCGCGGGCCGCCTCGGTGAGGTGGAGGCTGGAGCCGGGCTCCAGGATGTTGCCGACGACCAGGCCGATGGCCAGGGCGACGGTCGACATCACCAGGAAGTAGCCGAGGGCCAGACCTCCGACGGCGCCGACCTTGGCGGCCTTGCGCACGGAGCCGACGCCCAGCACGATCGTGCAGAAGATGATCGGCGAGATCATCATCTTGATGAGGTTGACGAAGCCGGTTCCGATCGGCTTGAGCTCGACGGCGGTGTCCGGAGCGACGAGGCCGACCAGAATGCCGAGCCCCACCGCCGCGATCACGGCGAGATACAGATATTTCGTACGGTCCCGCTTGGCGGCGGCCACTCCCACGGGGGTCTCCTCGGCTCGTCCTTGTCCCTCCCCCGTCCCTGGGGGCCCCGGCGACTATCCCGCCCCCTGTGACGCCGGTCACCCTTGTGTGCATTTCGTTCATAGGTTTTCGGCCAGGCAGACTGTGGAGATGCGCTTCCCCCCTACCCGTCCGCGCAGCCTGGCGGGCCAGCTCTTCGCCATGCAGGTGGTGCTGGTCGCGGCCGTGGTGGCGGGGTGCGCCTTCTTCGCGTACGTCTCCGGCAGCTCCCAGGCCAAGGAGACCGCGACCCGGCAGGTACGGACGGCCGCGCTGGCGATCGCCGGCGCACCGTCGGTACGGGAGGCGATCCGTACCCCGGACCCGTCGGCGGTGCTGCAGCCGTACGCGGAGCAGGTCCGCAAGGACACCGGGATCGCGTTCGTCACCATCATGGATCCGCACCGGGTCCGCTGGACGCACCCGCACGCCGAACGGATCGGTGAGAGCTTCCTCGGGCACACCGCGCGGGCCCTGCGCGGCGAGACCTTCTCGGAGACGTACACCGGCACGCTCGGCCCCTCGATACGGGTCGTCACACCGATCCGGGACGGCGGCAGGATCGTCGGCCTCGTCAGTGCGGGCATCACGGTCGAGCGGGTCTCCTCGCAGGTGCGGGCCCAGCTGGGCGCGCTGGGGCTCGCGGCGGGTGCGGCGCTGGCGCTCGGCGGTCTCGGTACGTACGTGATCAACGCCCGGCTGCGACGGCACACCCACGGGATGAACGCCGCCGAGCTGAGCCGGTTGCACGACTACCACGAGGCCACCCTGCACGCGGTGCGCGAGGGGCTGCTGATGCTCGACGGGCAGCGCAGGATCGCCCTGATCAACGACGCCGGCCGCGAACTGCTCGGACTGGCGCCCGGCACGGTCGGACGCCGGGTCGCCGAACTCGACCTGCCCGCGCCGCTGACGGGGGCGCTGCTCGCCTCCGAGGAGCGGGTCGACGAGGTGCATCTGACGGCGGACCGGGTGATCGTGGTCAACACCCGCCCGGTGGTGGGCGGGGAGCGGCGCGGCACCGTCGTCACCCTGCGCGATCACACGGAACTCCAGGCGCTGTCCGGCGAGCTGGACTCCGAGCGCGGGTTCACCCAGGCCCTGCGCTCGCAGGCGCACGAGGCGGCGAACCGGCTGCACACGGTGGTCTCACTGATCGAGCTGGGCCGCGAGGAGGAGGCGGTCGGCTTCGCCACGGCGGAACTGGAGCTGGCCCAGGTGCTCACCGACCGGGTCGTCGGCGCGGTCGGTGAACCGGTGCTGGCGGCGCTGCTGCTCGGCAAGGCCGCGCAGGCGAACGAGCGCGGGGTGGAACTGGTGCTGGCGGACGACAGCCTGATCGACGACGGGGCGCTGCCCGCGACGCTGCCGCAGCGCGATCTGGTGACCATCCTCGGCAATCTGATCGACAACGCGGTGGACGCGGCGTCGGAGGCGGCGACCGGCCCCGGCTCCGGCGGCGGGGTGCCCGGCCGGCGCACGGGCCCGCGCCCGGCCCGCGCCCGTGTCACGGTCACCGCGCTCGCCGACGACGGGGAGCTCCTGCTGCGCGTCGCCGACAACGGGGCGGGCGTCGGACCGGACGACGCAGCGGAGGTGTTCCGGCGCGGCTGGTCGACGCACGGCGCGGGCCGCGGGCTCGGCCTGGCGCTCGTCCGGCAGGCCGCGCACCGCAACGGCGGGGCGGTGGTGCTGGAACAGGGGCCGGACGGCGGCGCGGAGTTCACGGTACGGCTGCCGCTCGCGCGGCGCGGCGGTGTGCAGGAGGAGAGGACCCCGTGATCCAGGTACTGGTCGTCGAGGACGACCCCGTCGCCGCCGACGCCCATCAGCTGTACGTGGACCGCGTCCCGGGGTTCACGGTGGCGGCCGTCGCGCACTCCCGGGCCGAGGCGGTGCGGGCCCTGGACCGCGTGCCGGTCGACCTCCTGCTCCTGGATCTGTATCTGCCCGACGGGCACGGGCTGCAGCTGCTGCGTTCGCTGCGTGCGGCCGGGCACGGGGCCGATGTGATCGCGGTGACCTCGGCCCGCGATCTGGCCGTGGTCCGCGAGGGGGTCTCGCTCGGCGTCGTCCAGTACGTACTGAAGCCCTTCACCTTCGCCACGTTGCGCGACCGGCTCGTCCGGTACGCCGAGTTCCGCGCGGCGGCCGGTGAGGCGAGCGGCCAGGACGAGGTGGACCGCGCGCTGGCCACGCTGCGCACCCCGCAGCCCGCCCGCCTGCCCAAGGGCCTCAGCAGCCCGACGCTGGAGGCCGTGACCCGCGTACTGCGGGCGGCCCCGGACGGTGTGACGGCGGCGGTGGCCGGGGTGGAACTCGGGATCTCGCGCATCACCGCGCGCCGTTACCTGGAACATCTGGTGACGGCCGGGCGGGCGGTGCGCAGTCCGCAGTACGGACAGATCGGACGCCCGGAACTGCACTACCGGTGGCTGGCGGAGGGGCGCTGAGCGGGTTCGCGGCGGCCCCGAACGGAACCGCCCGGCCGTCTGGAGGTTCCTATGAGCTGTGGTCATCGTGTGAACACACCGTGGTCATACCGCCTCTGACCTCCTACGGTGGGGCCGTGCACCCCACCCCGCCTTTCAACGCCCCCGCCGCGCGCAGACTGCGCGAGGCCCTGGGGATGGCTCCCGGCCATGTCGCCTACGGTCTCGGCGCCCAGTACGGCCTTCGGATCAGCGCCGAGACGGTCGCCGCCTGGGAGCGCGGACTCGCCTGGCCGACCGAGTACGAACTCACCGCTCTGGCAGGCGTGTTGTGGTGCGCGCCGGGCGAACTCCTCACCGCCGCCCGCACCCTGCGTGAGCACCGGGTCGCCCGGGAGATGACCGCGGAGGAGCTGGCGGGGCAGCTGGGGATCTCCGCGTCCGCGTATCTCCGGATGGAGGAGTCGGGACGTTGGCGGGGCAACGAGCGCCAGTCCGCCGCCCTCAGCGAGGCGCTGGGACTCGGCCCCGCCGCGTTCGTGACGGTCTCCGGACGCGACGAGGAACTGGCGGAGTTGCTGCGCAGCGCGGTGAAGACCCGCTGGCAGGCGTACGTCAGGCCGGTGGCGAAACTCGCGCCCCTGGACCGCCCGCTGATCCAGGGCTCGCTGGAGCGGCTGCACTCGGACTACCAGGCGCTGATGGTGTCCACGCTCAGCTGGAGCAGTACGGGCACGGAGTCGTCGGGCGCCACCGGGGACGCCGGCCGGGCGTACCTCGTGGGCATCGTGGACCGGTTCTGGGAGACGGCCCAGGCGTAGGACCGACCGGGCTCGACGGACGGTGGCGAGGATGCCCGCGCAGGTGAGGCTGCCGGCCACGCGGGGCCTCGCCGCCGTCGCTGCGCCGGCGGTCGGCGAGGCCTTTCTTCCCGCGCGGAGGACTTCGGCTCTACGCGTCCTGCGCCTTCACGACCCGGGACGTCGGGATCGGGTGCGCGTCGGCCTTGATCCAGCGCATCGCGAAGGTGCCCTCACGGTGTCCGTCGGTGTCGAGCCAGTTGCCGTAGCCCGGATCCTTCGCGGCCACCACGATGGTCAGGGTGCCGTCGTCGTTGAGCTTGGCCGTGTGGTTGTTGATGTAGACGGTGGTGCGGTGGTAGTCGAGGGATTCCACCCAGAAGTTCTGCAGGACGAAGTTGAAGTACTCGCAGTCCGGTACCTCGGTCTCGATCACCCAGACCTCGTCCTCGGCCAGTTTCCAGTACCCGTGGAGGTAGAAGATCGTCGGATCGCCACCGGCGTTCTGGAAGAAGTCCTGGCCCCAGTCCACGATTTCGTTGGCCCGCGGCCGGAACTTGCGGCTCCACTCCAGGAAGGTCTTCGCGGTGCCGCTCACGTTGCCGACGGCCGCGGTGAGGCGCGCGCCGATCCGCTCCGGGGTCAGCGGGGTGAACTCACCTTCCGGGTGCAGGCATTCGATGGACAGCTCGGCGGCGGTCTCGTTGACGCGGTCCTGGTAGGTCTGCCGTACGGAGATGAGGTTGCTGTCCGGCGCGAGCGGCAGCCAGGCACCTTCCGCCGGCTTGTCGACGCTCGCGATGAACGAGAACCGGCCGTGCTCGTCGACCGGGAGGTCGTGGCCGTGCAGATCGCCGGTCTGCAGCATGGTGCCGTCGATGTGGTAGCGGTTGACGCGCGATCCGAACGTCAGCAGCGGAACGTTGCCGCGCGTGCCGGTGATCCGGTAGGTGTGCCTGCCGGAGATGTTGGCGCGCAGGTAGACGTTGTCGGGGTTGTCGGCCCCGATCTTGGTCCTCATGTTCGGGTTGGGTGCCGAGGTGAAGCTCGGCCAGCGCGGATCGGTGTACTCGACGCAGTTGATCGTCGCGTACCTGAGCAGGCGGCTCAGGTAGCGGACGCCCTCGGCCTGCGTCAGCGGATCCTGCGGCACGATCTCGTCCTGCAGGATGTTCCCGGCGTCGAGCAGATCAGTGCAGAACTTCTCCCACACAGCGTTCACGGTCTTCTCCTTCGGTCGTTCGGACGGGTGACGACGCCGGGTCAGGCACGGGTCGCGAAGGCCTGGTCGACGTCGGCGTCGCTCAGACCGAAGTCCTGGAGGGAGTACCGGTGGTCGGGGCGGCGGTGCGCGCCCAGGCTCTTGCGGTGCGCGGCCTCGATCGCCCCGCGTGCCTGCGGGGTGAACTCCAGGCCGAAGTGGTCGTAGATGCCGCCGACGGTGCCCAGCGGATCGGTGACGAAGTCCTGGTAGTCGACGTCGAGGAACTGCCGGGGGTCGTAGCGGTGGCGGGCCGTCTCGAAGTGCTCGATTCCCCGTGACCACAGGGCGAGCTGGGTACGGCCGATGGTCTCCCGGTCGTACGCGTCGGACATGTCGTGCTTGCCCTGCTCGGCCAGGCTGCATGTCGAGGCCATGGCGGTCCTCGGCGCGCGGTGCGTCCGGATGATCAGGGCGTCCGGGTACACCCGCATGATCTCGTCGATCGCGAAGACATGGCTGGGGTTCTTGAGCACCCAGCGCTTCTCGGGGTCGTTCATGCCGATCAGCTGCAGGTTCTTCCTGTGACGGGCGTACGTGTCGGTCCAGTCCTGTCCGGCGAGCCACTTCGAGTACGTGGGGAGGTACGAGATGCACTCGAAGGCCACCGACCTCATCGACTGCTGCAACAGCTGCCAGCACTCCTCGACTTCGTCGGCATCCATGAAGTGGACCTTCATCAGCTCCGCCTCCGCCGCCTGACGGGCCGCGAAGTGGGCCCGGGAGCGCTGGAAGTCGGGGTTCGCGGGCCAGTCCTCGCGGGCGGGCCGCGGCTGGGGCGCCTCGGCGAGCCAGGTCTCGACGCCCTGGTGGGCGGGGTCGGCGGACAGCAGCCGGTGCAGCGCGGTGCTGCCCGTGCGCATGAGACCGCAGACGAAGACCGGGCGGTCGATGACGACGTCGGTGTGCTCGGGGTGCCGGGCGAACGCCGCCTCGCTGCGCGCCCTGCCCACCAGGGCCTTCGTCAGCAGCGCCCGGGCGATCGTCACCCCGTGCGGGGTGAGCCGTGAGTCACCGTCGAAGCTGGAGATCAGTACGTCCAGCCCTTCGCGGAAGCCGTCGTCGGCGGATTCACCGAAGTCGGTGAGTCCGGTCGCCTCGGCCGCGAGAGCGAGGAGTTCGTCGGCGGTGCCGACCGTCGCGGAGTCGTGTGAGGTCATGTCCCTCTCCAGTTCAGTGGTGGGTGTGTCCGCAGTTGACGTCCAGGCACTGGCCCGTGATCGCCCGCGCGAGGTCGGAGGCGAGGAAGACGGCGGTGTTCGCGATGTCGTCGGGTTCGGGGAGGCGGCGCAGGTCGGCTCCGGCCGCGATCTCGTCGTAGACCACGCCCGGGTCGACGCCGCGCTCGCTCGCCCGGCGTTCGAACCACGTCTTGACGGAGTCCGCCCAGATGTAGCCGGGAGCGACCGAGTTCACCCGCACCCCTTGGGGGCCCAGGTCCACGGACAGGCCCCGGGCGAGGGCCAGCAGGCCGGCCTTCATGATCCGATAGGCGCCGAAGCCCGGCAGCTGGTTGCGGAGCACCATCGAGTTGATCATCACGATCGAGCCCTGTGACTCGACGAGCGCGGGCACCAGTCGGCGGGTGAGGTTGAGCGCGGCCATCAGGTTGATCTCCAGGCCCTGCCGTACGTCGTCCGGCTCGGCGTCGAGGAGCCGGATCTGTGCGGGCTGGACGAATGCGTTGTGGATCACCGAGTCGAGCCGGCCGAAGGCGCCGCACGCCTGCTCCGCGAGGTTCTCGACCGATGCGTCGTCGGTGAGATCGGCCGGCACCACCGCCGCCTGCCCGCCGAGGGCGCGGATCTCGTCGGCCACCGCTTCGAGCCTGGACCGGGTGCGGGCCGCGAGCACCACCTGAGCTCCTGCCAGGGCGCTGCGTACGGCGAGTGACCGGCCGAGGCCCGGACCGACCCCCGACACGAGCACGACCTTTCCCTCCAGCAACGGGATGCGGGTCTGCGTCATGCCGACGCCTCCGGCGGGCCGGCCGGTGCCTGGGGATCGATGACCGCGCTGAGCGAGACGATCCTGCACCCGTCGTCGAACTCGATCAGGTCGGTGGCCGCGAACGCTGGCATGCCGGCGCGGTCGACGCGGAGCTGCATGGCGGCGTACCTGCCCGTCACGGTGATCGGGGAGAGCAGGCTGACCGTGAAGTCGACCTTCGCGTTCCCGGTGCTGAACTTCCGGATCTCGTCGACGCCCCGGTAGCTGGCGACACCGAGGGGCTCGTGCTGGACGGCGTCCACGGCGAACAGCGCGAGCAGGGCGTCGACGTCGTGGTTCCCGAGGTGGCGCACGTACGCCTCGACGGCAGAGCAGATTTCGTCCCGACTGGGCATGGATCTCCTTGGCTTGACGCGGTACCGGCGGTGCGGGCGGGTGGTGCGCTCGGTCAGGCGATGACGCCGCGGGCCCGGAGAAGGTCGACGATCCGGCCGGCCGCCTGCTCCGGTGAGTCGGACGTGGTGTCGATCCGTACCTCGGGCGAGAGCGGTGGCTCGTAGGGCGAGTCGATTCCGGTGAAGTTCGGCAGCTCGCCGCGCCTGGCCTTCCGGTAGAGCCCCTTCGGATCCCGCTCCTCCGCGACCGCGACCGGGGTGTCCACGTGGACCTCGCAGAAGTGCTCGGTCCCGATCAGCTCCCGGGCCGCCTCCCGTTCCGCGCGGAAGGGCGAGATGAACGACGCGATGACGATCAGGCCCGCATCGGCCATGAGCCGGGCGACCTCGGTGACGCGCCGGATGTTCTCCACCCGGTCGGCGTCGGTGAATCCGAGGTCCTGGTTGAGGCCGTGGCGGACGTTGTCGCCGTCCAGGAGGTAGGTGTGTGCGCCCAGGGCGTGCAGCCGGCGCTCGACTTCGTTCGCGATCGTCGACTTCCCGGAGCCGGAGAGCCCGGTCAGCCACAGGATCTGCGGGCTGTGTCCCATCAGCTCCGTGCGAGCGCCTTCGTCGACGTCGACCACCTGCCAGTGGACGTTGTCCGAACGGCGCAGCGCGTGCGTGATCATGCCGGCGCCCACCGTGCTGTTGGTCAGCCGGTCGATCAGGACGAAGCCGCCGGTGTCCCGGTTGGCGGTGTACGCGTCATACGGCACCGGGCGGTCGAAGCTGATGTTGCAGACGCCGATCTCGTTGAGCGCGAGGGTGTTCGCCGCCGCCTTCTCCAGAGTGTTGACGTTGATCCTGTGCTTGGGTTTGGTGATCCGCGCCTGCACCGTCATGGTGCCGATGCGGCAGAGATACGGACGCTCGGGCAGCATCTCGTCCTCGCCCATCCACACCAGGTGCGCCTCGAACTGGTCGGCGACACCGGGCAGGGCGTCCGCCACGGCGAGCACGTCACCGCGGCTGACGTCGATCTCGTCGGCCAGCGTGACCGTGACGGACTGACCGGCGATGGCCTCCGTCAGGTCGCCGTCCCGGGTGACGATCCGGGCGACCGAGGACTCCCTGCCGCCCGGCAAAGCCCGCACCCGGTCGCCGGGCCGCACCACACCGCTCACGATCTGTCCGGAGAACCCGCGGAAGTCGAGGTCAGGCCGGTTCACCCACTGGACGGGCATCCGGAACGGGCGGGCGAGGAGGTCGTCGTCGATCTCCACGGTCTCCAGGTGCCCCATGAGCGTCGGGCCCTCGTACCAGGGGGTGTTGGCGCTGCGCTCGGTGAGGTTGTCCCCGACGTACGCCGACATCGGGATGGCCACGACGTCGGTCAGCCCGATCTCCTTCGCGAACCCGGCGTACTCGCCGACGATCCGCTCGAAGACCTCCTGTTCGTAGTCGGCCAGGTCGAGCTTGTTGACGGCGAGCACCACATGGCGGATGCCCAGCAGCGACACCAGGTAGGAGTGCCGGCGGGTCTGGGTGAGCACGCCCTTGCGGGCGTCGACCAGGATCACCGCGAGGTCCGCGGTGGAGGCGCCGGTGACCATGTTGCGGGTGTACTGCTCGTGGCCGGGGGTGTCGGCGACGACGAACTTGCGCTGCTCGGTGGAGAAGTAGCGGTAGGCGACGTCGATGGTGATGCCCTGTTCGCGCTCGGCGGCCAGCCCGTCGACCAGCAACGCGAAGTCCAGGCCCTCGCCCTGGGTGCCCACCTTGCGGGAGTCGGCCTCCAGCGCGGTGAGCTGGTCCTCGAAGACCAGCTTCGACTCGTAGAGCAGCCGGCCGATGAGCGTGGACTTGCCGTCGTCGACGCTGCCGCAGGTAATGAAGCGGAGCATGCTCTTGTTGGCGTGCCGCTCCAGGTACTGCTCGATGTCGCCGGCTATCAGATCGGTCGAGTGCGTCATCAGAAGTAGCCCTCCTGCTTCTTCTTCTCCATCGACGCACTGCTGTCGTGGTCGATGACGCGCCCCTGGCGCTCGGATGTGGAGGTCAGCAGCATTTCCTGGATGATCCCGGTCAGGGAGTCGGCGGTGCTCTCGACGGCCCCGGTGAGCGGGTAGCAGCCGAGCGTCCGGAACCGCACGCTCCTGAGCTCGGGTTCCTCACCCGGCAGCAGTGGCATCCGATCGTCGTCGACCATGATCAGCGCCCCGTCGCGTTCGACGACCGGCCGCTTCGCCGCGAAGTACAGCGGCACGATCGGTATCCGTTCCTTCCGGATGTACTCCCAGACGTCGAGCTCGGTCCAGTTGGACAGCGGGAAGACCCGCAGGCTCTCGCCGGGCGACCGGCGCACGTTGTACATCCGCCACAGTTCGGGGCGCTGCCGCTTCGGGTCCCACCGGTGCTCCGCCGAACGGATCGAGAAGACGCGCTCCTTGGCCCGCGACTTCTCCTCGTCCCGGCGCGCACCGCCGAACGCGGCGTCGAACCTGTGGAGATCCAGGGCCTGCTTGAGCCCCTCCGTCTTCCACATGTCGGTGTGGGTGGCCGACCCGTGGGTGAACGGGTTGATCGACTTCTCCACGCACTCGGGGTTCTTGTGGACCAGCAGGTCCAGGTCCCCGGCAGCGGCGGTCTCGTCGCGCAGGGCGTACATCTCGCGGAACTTCCACGTCGTGTCGACGTGCAGCAACGGGAACGGCAGCCTGGACGGGAAGAACGCCTTCCGCGCGAGGTGCAGCATCACCGCGCTGTCCTTGCCGACGGAGTAGAGCATCACGGGGTTCTCGCTCCCCGCGACGGCCTCCCGCATGATGTGCATGCTCTCGGCCTCGAGCCGTTCGAGGTGGGTCAGGGTGGGTGTCATCGTCCGAGTACCCCCAGAGCGCGATCGGTCAGTTCGGGACGGCAGATCAGCAGGTCGGGCAACCAGGGGTTCTCCTGGTTGTAGTGGAGTTCGGATCCGTCGATCCGGGACACGTGGAGTCCGGCGGCGCGGGCGACGGCGACCGGGGCCGCCGAGTCCCACTCGTACTGGCCGCCGGAGTGGGCGTAGATGTCGGCCTCGCCGCGCACCACGGCCATCGCCTTGGCGCCCGCCGAGCCCATCTCGACCAGTTCGGCACCGAGCGCCTCGGCCATGGCCATCACCGGCGCGGGCCGGCGGGTGCGGCTGACGACCACGCGGGGAACGGCGGGCAGCGCGGAGAGAGGGGCGGCCGGGTCCGCCGTGGAGAAGGTGACGCCCAGTCCGGGCAGCGCGACCGCGCCGGCGACCAGCCGCCCCGCCTCGACCAGCGCGACGTGGACGGCCCAGTCGGACCGGCCCGGCTCGCCGAACTCGCGTGTGCCGTCGAGCGGGTCGACGATCCACACCCGGTCGGCCGTCAGCCGGGCACGGTCGTCGGCACCCTCCTCGGAGAGCACCGCGTCGCCGGGGAAGCGCTCGCCGAGGGTGGCGGCCAGGTAGTCGTGCGAGAGCTGATCCCCCGCCTTGCGGATGTCGGCGGGATCGGCCCCGGCGCGTTCCCGGTCCGCCCGGTGCGCGAGCAGCAGAGCACCGGCCGCGGCGGCGATCTCGGCCGCGGCCCGCCCGTCGGCGGCGCGACGGGAAGTGGCCCGGGAAGACGCGGAGAGCAGGGGTGATGAGGCGGCGGGGTTCGTCATGGACAGGACTGTAGCCCTAGAATGAACCTTGTTCAATCTATTCTGAACAAGGTTCATTCTTTGTTTTCTCCCACGGATACTGTGAGCGCATGAAGGAATCGAGCAGGAAGTCCGCCTACGGCGACCCGGAGGCGCGCCGTCGGATGACGCTGGACGCGGCGGCCGCGCTGCTGGACGAGGGCGGGTACACCGCGCTCACCATCCGGTCGGTGGCCCAGCGTTCGGGCACCAGCACCGGGCTGATCTACCAGTACTTCGCCGACAAGGAGGAGATCTTCATCGCTCTGCTCATCGAGAGCCAGATCGAGTCCACGGCCTTCGTCGAGGCCCTCCCCCGGGACGGGGGCGTCGCGGCACTGATCGCCTCGGTGATCCCCCAGTCCGCCCGCCAATGGGGCCGGGTGGGCCGGCTGACCGCGACCTGGAGCATGACCGAGGGCGACGCCCGCTACGACCGCAAATCGGTCGTCGAACTACGCGACACGGCGCGCCTGTACGACGAGGCACTCCACGCGGCGGTCGTCGAGGCGGCCGCGAGTGAGGGCCGGCCCCTCCGGGAGGATCCGGCACTTCTCCGGTTCGTGGTGTCCGGACTGATCGGCGTCTCCGAGACCCTGGTCAACAACTGGGCGCCGCATCTCGGCCCGTCGGACCTCATCGAATTCGCCGCCGACGCGATCACCCGGGGGATCACCGCGCCGGGCACGACGGATCAGCCGGGCTGACCGGCCGTCCGGTTCCCAGGATTCGCCACCGGGAACCGGGGTTGCGCGCGGGGTGACCCGGACCGCCGTCCACCGCTCACCCCGCACGCAGGCACCTGTGCCAGCAGGTACCGGTACCGGTCAGAAGACCGACTCGGCCTCGTGCATCCGGGCCACGGGCACGGTCTTGAGTCGAGTGACCGCGTCGGCCAGCGGCACCATCTCGATGTCGTTGCCGCGCAGGGCCGTCATCCGCCCGAAGTCGCCCCGGTGCGCCGCCTCCACCGCGTGCCAGCCGAAGCGGGTGGCGAGCACCCTGTCGTACGCGGTCGGTGTGCCGCCGCGCTGGACGTGGCCGAGGATGACCGGCCGGGCCTCCTTGCCGAGCCGGGTCTCCAGCTCGACGGCGAGGCGGTTGCCGATGCCCTGGAAGCGCTCGTGGCCGAACTGGTCGATCGCGCCCTTGGCGTACGGCATGGAGCCCTCGGCCGGGTGCGCGCCCTCGGCGACGCAGATGACCGCGAACTTCTTGCCGCGCGCGAAGCGCTCCTCGACCATCTTGACGAGGTCCTCGACCTGGAACTGCCGCTCGGGCAGGCAGATGCCGTGCGCGCCGCCGGCCATGCCGGACTCCAGCGCGATCCATCCGGCGTGGCGGCCCATCACCTCGACGACCATGACGCGCTGGTGGGACTCGGCCGTGGTCTTCAGCCGGTCTATGGCCTCGGTCGCGACGCCCACCGCGGTGTCGAAGCCGAAGGTGCGGTCGGTGGCCGAGATGTCGTTGTCGATGGTCTTCGGGACGCCGACGACGGGCATGCCCGCGTCGGACAGCATCCGGGCGGCCGTGAGGGTGCCCTCGCCGCCGATCGGGATCAGTGCGTCCATGCCGTAACGACGGCTCAGCTCGGCACAGTTCTCCGCGGCTTCGCGCAGCCGGTCGCGCTCCAGGCGGGCCGAGCCGAGGATGGTGCCGCCGCGCGCGAGGATGCCGCTCACCGCGTTGAGGTCGAGGGGGCGGAAGTGACCGTCGAGGAGGCCCTTGAAGCCGTCCTCGAAGCCGATGACCTCATCGCCGTGACCCACCACGGCACGGTGCACGACCGAGCGGATCACTGCGTTCAGGCCTGGGCAGTCGCCGCCTGCGGTGAGAACTCCGATGCGCATCGTGCTGTATCTCCTGCTCGCTGGGGCCCGTCGTATGCCGTACGGGCCGGGGGCAACGGCATGATCCCCCGTACCGTGAGTCACGACGATTGTCCCACGTCATGTCCGCACCCCGCGCTTTCGGCTGCTCCATGGGCGGCCGGACCGGCTCCGGCGGTGGCTACGACGGCTGCGACCAGGGACTTTCGCCCGGCGGGCGGCCTCTCGGCCCCCGCAGGTATCGTCAAACAGGCGATACCACTCGAACCGGACAACATACCGGACAAGAGATGACGGGAGAGCACGCGTGACGCGCAGCGTGTACGTGACCGGGATCGACCGGGGAGACGGCCGTCAGGTCGTCGATCTGGGAGTCATGGAGCTCCTGACGCGTCAGGTGGACCGGGTCGGGGTGTTCCGGCCCCTGGTCCACGATGACCCCGACCGGCTCTTCGAACTCCTGCGGGCCCGCTACCGGCTCTCCCAGGACCCGGGGACCGTCTACGGCCTCGACTACCACGAGGCCTCCGCGATCCAGGCGGAGCAGGGTACCGACGAGCTGGTCTCCCGGCTCGTCGAGCGCTTCCACCGGGTGGCGGCGGACTACGAGGTGGTCCTCGTCCTCGGCACCGACTTCGCCGCCACCCAGCTCCCCGACGAGCTGGCCCTGAACGCCCGCCTCGCCAACGAGTTCGGCGCCTCGGTGATCGCGGTGGTCGGCGGCCAGGACCAGGACGCGGAGTCCGTGCGGGCCGAGACGCGCAACGCGTACCGCGCGTACGCCGGTCTCGGCTGCGACGTGCTGGCGATGATCGTGAACCGGGTGGCCTCCGCGGACCGCGAGGTGATCGCGGAGCGGCTCTCGGCCACGCTGCCGGTGCCCTGCTCGGTGCTGCCCGACGACCCGGCCCTCTCGGCGCCGACGGTCGCGCAGATCACCGCGGCACTGGACGGCACGGTGCTGCTCGGCGACGACGCGGGGCTGGCGCGGGACGCGCTGGACTTCGTGTTCGGCGGCGCGATGCTGCCGAACCTGCTGAAGGCGCTGACGCCGGGCTGCATGGTGGTGACGCCCGGGGACCGTTCGGACCTGGTGGTCGGCTCGCTCGCCGCGCACAGCGCGGGGACGCCGCCCATCGCGGGCGTGCTGCTGACGCTGAACGAGCGGCCGGGCGAGGAGATACTCAAGCTGGCCGCGCGCCTCGCGCCCGGCACCCCGGTCGTCTCGGTGGCCGGCGGCTCCTTCCCCACGGCCGGGGAGCTCTTCGCGCTGGAGGGCAAGCTGAACGCGGCGACGCCGCGCAAGGCCGAGACGGCCCTGGGGCTCTTCGAGCGGCATGTCGACACGGCCGCGCTCCTCGACCGGATCTCGGTCGCCCGCAGTGGCCGGGTCACGCCGATGATGTTCGAGCACGAACTGCTGGAGCAGGCCCGCGCGGACCGGCGCCGGGTGGTGCTGCCCGAGGGCACCGAGGAACGGGTGCTGCGCGCCGCCGACGTACTGATGCGGCGTGACGTCTGCGACCTCACCCTGCTGGGCGATCCCGACGTGATCCGCAAGAAGGCCGCCGACCTCGGCATCGACCTGGCGAGCACCCAGCTGATCGACCCGCAGACCTCCGAGCTGCGCCAGGCCTTCGCGGAGCGGTACGCGCAGCTGCGCGCCCACCGCGGGGTGACGGTCGAGCTCGCGTACGACGTCGTCTCGGACGTCAACTACTTCGGCACCCTGATGGTCCAGGAGGGGCTCGCGGACGGCATGGTCTCCGGGGCCGTGCACTCCACGGCGGCGACGATCCGCCCGGCCTTCGAGATCATCAAGACCAAACCGGACGCCTCGATCGTGTCGTCGGTCTTCTTCATGTGCCTCGCCGACAAGGTCCTCGTCTACGGCGACTGCGCGGTCAACCCGGACCCGGACGCGGAGCAGCTCGCGGACATCGCCGTGCAGTCCGCGGTCACCGCCGCCCGCTTCGGCGTGGAGCCCCGGATCGCGATGCTCTCGTACTCGACGGGCACGTCGGGGTCGGGCGCCGACGTCGACAAGGTCCGCGAGGCGACCGACCGGGTGCGCACGAGCCGCCCGGACCTGATGATCGAGGGCCCCATCCAGTACGACGCCGCGGTCGAGCCGAGCGTCGCCGCGACGAAACTGCCCGGCTCCGAGGTGGCGGGCCAGGCGACGGTCCTGATCTTCCCGGACCTGAACACCGGGAACAACACCTACAAGGCCGTGCAGCGCTCGGCGGGCGCCGTGGCCGTCGGCCCGGTCCTCCAGGGGCTGCGCAAGCCCGTCAACGACCTGTCCAGGGGCGCGCTCGTCCAGGACATCGTCAATACCGTGGCCATTACGGCGATTCAGGCACAGGGCGAGGAGCGACCCGCATGACCACCCCGAACACCGCAGCCACCACCCCCGGGGCGAGCCGGGTGCTCGTCCTCAACTCCGGCTCGTCCTCCGTGAAGTACCAGCTCCTCGACATGCGCGACCACACCCGGCTCGCGTCCGGGCTGGTCGAGCGGATCGGTGAGGAGACCTCCCGGCTCGTCCACACCCCGCTGGCCGGCGGCGGGGGCGAGAGCCGGGAGCGCAACGGCCGGATCCCCGACCACGACGCGGCGCTCAAGGCGGCCGCCGAGGAGCTGGCCGCCGACGGGCTCGGGCTGGACTCCCCCGAACTGGCGGCGATCGGCCACCGGGTGGTGCACGGCGGGCTGCGGTTCACCGAGCCGACCGTGATCACGGACGAGGTGCTGAAGGAGATCGAGCGCCTGGTGCCGGTGGCCCCGCTGCACAACCCGGCGAACATCACCGGCATCCGTACGGCCCAGGCGCTGCGCCCCGACCTGCCGCAGGTGGCGGTCTTCGACACCGCGTTCCACACGACGATGCCGGAGTACGCGGCGCGGTACGCGATCGACGTGGAGACGGCGGACGCCCACCGGATCCGCCGCTACGGATTCCACGGCACCTCGCACGCCTACGTCTCCCGCAAGGCGGCCGAGCTGCTGGGCAGCGCCCCCGAGGACGTCAACGTCATCGTGCTGCACCTGGGCAACGGCGCGTCCGCCTCGGCGGTGGCGGGCGGCCGGTGCGTGGAGACCTCGATGGGACTGACCCCCTTGGAGGGGCTGGTCATGGGTACACGTTCCGGGGACATCGATCCGGCGGTCACGTTCCACCTCAAGCGGGTGGCGGGCATGTCGGCCGACGAGATCGATGAACTTCTCAACAAGAAGAGCGGTCTGGTCGGCCTCTGCGGCGACAACGACATGCGGGAGATCAGGCGCCGGGTCGACGAGGGCGACGAGCGGGCGGCGCTCGCCTTCGACATCTACGTGCACCGGCTGAAGAAGTACATCGGCGCCTATTCGGCGGTCCTCGGCCGGGTGGACGCCGTGGTGTTCACGGCGGGGGTCGGTGAGAACTCGGCTCCCGTACGCGAGGCTGCCATCGCGGGTCTGGAGGAGCTCGGCCTCGTGGTGGACGCGGATCTCAACGCCGTACGGTCCGGCGAACCCCGGCTGATCTCGCCGAACTACGCACGGGTCGCGGTCGCCGTGGTGCCGACCGACGAGGAGCTGGAGATCGCCGGCCAGACCTTCGCACTGGTCGACAACTGAGCACCCCCGCGCCCCTTTGTATCTTCCACCAGACGGAATATTCCGCAGCGAAACAAACCGATAGGATCCGCCTCATGCGCCGTTCCAAAATCGTCTGCACCCTCGGTCCCGCCGTCGACTCCCATGAGCAGCTCGTCGCTCTGATCGAGGCCGGCATGAGCGTGGCCCGATTCAACTTCAGTCACGGTTCCCACGCGGAGCACCAGGGTCGTTACGACCGGGTCCGCAAGGCCGCCGCCGAGACCGGGCGGGCGGTCGGCGTGCTCGCCGACCTCCAGGGCCCGAAGATCCGCCTCGCGAAGTTCGCCGAGGGCCCGGTCGAACTGGTCCGCGGGGACGAGTTCGTCATCACCGCCGAGGACGTCCCCGGGGACAAGTCGATCTGCGGCACGACCTACAAGGGTCTGCCCGGCGACGTCGCCAAGGGCGACCCGATCCTGATCAACGACGGCAACGTCGAGCTGAAGGTCGTCTCCGTGGACGGCCCCCGCGTCCACACCATCGTCATCGAGGGCGGGGTGATCTCCGACCACAAGGGGATCAACCTGCCGGGTGCGGCGGTCAACGTCCCGGCCCTGTCCGAGAAGGACATCGACGACCTGCGCTTCGCCCTGAAGATGGGCTGCGACCTGGTCGCGCTCTCCTTCGTGCGGGACGCGGGCGACGTCAAGGACGTCCACAAGATCATGGACGAGGAGGGCCGCCGGGTCCCCGTCATCGCCAAGGTCGAGAAGCCGCAGGCCGTCGAGAACATGGAGGGCGTCGTCGCGGCGTTCGACGGTGTGATGGTCGCCCGTGGCGACCTCGCCGTCGAGTACCCGCTGGAGAAGGTCCCGATGGTGCAGAAGCGCCTCGTGGAGCTGTGCCGGCGCAACGCCAAGCCGGTGATCGTGGCGACCCAGATGATGGAGTCGATGATCACCAACTCGCGCCCGACCCGCGCCGAGGCGTCCGACGTCGCCAACGCGATCCTGGACGGTGCGGACGCGGTCATGCTGTCCGCGGAGTCCTCGGTCGGCGCGTACCCGATCGAGACGGTCAAGACGATGTCGAAGATCGTCGTCGCCGCCGAGGAGGAGCTGCTCTCCAAGGGCCTCCAGCCGCTGGTGCCGGGCAAGAAGCCCCGCACCCAGGGCGGTTCGGTGGCCCGCGCGGCCTGCGAGATCGCGGACTTCCTGAACGGTGAGGCCCTGGTCGCCTTCACCAAGTCCGGCGACACCGCCCGCCGCCTCTCCCGCTACCGCGCGGCCCAGCCCATCCTCGCCTTCACCACGGACGAGTCGACCCGCAACCAGCTGGCCCTCAGCTGGGGCGTCGAGGCCCACGTGGTCCCGCACGTGGACACCACGGACGCGATGGTGGACCTGGTCGACGCGGAGCTGCTGAAGCTGGACCGCTACAGCAACGGCGACACGATGGTCATCACGGCCGGCTCGCCTCCCGGCATCCCCGGCACGACCAACATGGTGCGCGTGCACCACGTGGGCGGCCAGAGCCGCGACTGACCGCGGAGCGGTCCCGTAACGACGTGGCACAAGGGCGGTGGCCCGGTACAGGATGTACCGGGCCACCGCCCTCGGCGGTTGCCGGTTCTTCCGGCGAGGCCGGTATCCGGTGGCGCTGAGCCGCCGTGAGTTCATCCGGTCAGGTCGCAGGGCACGAGGTGGGGGTAGATCCGGCATGACCATCGATGGCGTACACGACCTGCTTGTGCAGGCTCGCGGCGAGCCCTCTCCGCTGTACGAGCTGCCGGAGGGTGGCGCCTCCGAGGACGTCGGTGCCTACACCCTCAACGTTCCCCTGGACCGGAACCGGCTGTTCCTGCCGGCGGATCTGCTGGACACACTGCGCTCATGGTCGCTGTCCCGCCCGCCGGACGGGTCCGCATCCCGGCCGGGCCTGAACCAGCACGTCGAACAAGGGCTGGCAGCCGCCCAGCGGCTGGCCAGGCATCTCGGACCGTCGTGGTCGGTGCTCTGCTGGGACGAGCGCCGCAGCACGGTGAAGCGGGCCTGCTGGAGCTGCGTCCGCCTGCACTGGGCGCGCGACAGCCACGACGCTCCGTCCCGTCCCGTGGACATCACGGTCGAGGGTGAATTCGGTTTCGCGCCGCTGCGCGCCGACGAGTTCGGGGACTTCGCTCCCGACGATCCCGCCGCCGGACTGGCCCTCTCCGATGGTCTGGTCGCCGATCTGTACGCCTGGTCGGATGACATCGACAGGGGGATGAACCGGTATCTGCGGGATCGCGACGAGGACAGCTACCACGACGTGGGACAGCGGCAGTACCGCGAGGGGAGAGAGCTGGCGAGACGCCTCGCCCAGGAGCTCGGGCCCGCACGGAAGGTGACCTACAAGGGCATGGCACATGGCGGCCCCCTGTGGACGTCGGTCACCTGGCGGGGAGAACGGCTGATCGAGGGCGAATCGTCCGCCTAAGGGCTGTCCCGCAATTCCTGGTGGATCAGCGCGCGGCGTCAGATGCGGTGCATCGCAAGGCGGAGAGGCGCCCGCATACTGGATGTATTCGGGCGTTTCGACAACGGAGGGGGTCCCCCCGTGCCGTTGAGGCTACGGGGGAGAGGTGCCGTAGCTGTCGTCGCGCGCCCGCCAGGAATTGCGGGACAGCCCTTAGGCCATCGCCGCGCCGTCCCGCGAAGCCGGTGCGGTCCGCGGTGCTCGCTCCCGTCCGGGAGCCGCACAACGGCGGTGGGCCGCGCCCCTTGAGAGGAGTGCGGCCCACCGCCGTTGTGCGGCTCCCGGACGGGTCAGGGGTGCGTCAGCTGTCCTGGGTGAAGTAGTTCTGCAGACCGGGCACCTTCAGCGTCCCGCCGAACTGGCCCGCCTGCTTCAGCTTCACGTTGGTGAAGAACGCGAACGGCACGTTCAGCGGCGGCGGGGTCGCCGGGCTGAAGGTGATCGGGATGAGGCCGAAGAGGTTGCCCTTCAGCTCGTCCGTGTACATCGTCACCTCGCCGTCGCGGATGGTGGACGTGGAGCCCTTCCGCGCCTTCACGTGGCCCGTCACGCCCGGCTGCGGGCCGACGGTCAACTGGTGGAGGTCCTTGATGTCGATGGAGGAGGCGGTGAACTTCAGCACCTTCTTCGTGCTGCCGTCGCCCTTCTCCACCTCCACGATGCCCTTGTAGTCGAGCCCGACCAGGGTGAGCAGCGAACTCTCCAGGACCCACGGCTCGTTCGGGAGGCGGGGGATGCCCTGCTCCAGATCGGCCGCGGCCAGGGCCTTCGGGTCGGCGGTCGGACACGGGAAGGCGGGCTTGGCGCCGTCCGGTATGTCCTCGTCCGCCTTCGGGTCGAGACCCTTGACGTCCTCGTCGAGCTCCTTGACCGGCTTGCCGGCCTTGTCCGCCGCGTCACGGATGGCGTCGGTGGTCTTGTCGACCGTGTCCTTCGCCGCGTCCGTGGCCTTCTCGACGGGCTTGTCGGCGGTCTCGTCCGTGGGCTCAGCGGTGGCGGACTTCGAGGGCTCCGGGGTCGCCGTGGTGGCGCTGGGTGACGGGCTCGCCGTCTCCTCGTCCGGTCCGTCGAAGAAGTCCTTGAGCTTGTCGCCCCAGCCCAGCGGGTCGAGCGGGTTCGTCGACTTCGTGGGGGTGGGGCTCGGGCTCGCCGTCGCGGCCGGGGCGTCGGCGCTCTTCTTGGCCGTGTCGGCCGTCGCGTCGTCCGTGGCACTCGCCGACGCCGACGGGGTGGCCGTGGGCTTCGGGGTCGCCTCGTCGCTCTTGTCCGGCGCGGGCTTGCCGCTCTCGGAGGCCGACGGGGACGGCGTCTTCGACGCCGAGGGCGACGGATCCGCCGACTCGCTCGGCTCGTCGGAGCGGGTCACACAGGGGCCGGGGGCGAACGGGATGTCCGTGCTGTCGTCGGCCATCGCGAGCTTGGGGGTGAGCCCCATCCCGACGAAGACGGCCGTCGGCATCGCGGCGAGCGCGAACGCCTTCTTGCCGGAGGGCATGTGCAGCTTCGTCAGCAGCGACTTCCGGGGGGCGGCGTGACGCGGCCCTCTTCGCTCGTCGAGGCCGCCCTCGCCCAGGGCGTTCACCTGCCTGTCGTCACCCCGCACGATGCCTCCCGCCGTCGGCCTCGACTGTCGTGTCGTACGGAGCCGGCTGCTGCTCCGGGACGCCCATCCCGTGGAACGCGCCCTCCGGATGGACCGGGGCCTGCGGGTCCTTCGCGAAGGAGAAGCCGTCAGGTGCTTCCGCGCCGAGCAGCTCCGGCTCCTCCGCCTCGCCGAGGAGGCCCTGGGCCGGTTCGGCCTCGTCCGGCTTCGCTTCGCCCGGGACCCAGGACACGGAGAGCGCGCCACCGAGCAGGGCGAACAGGAAGCCGATGAGGAAGCCGCCGATGTTGGCGACGGGTATGGAGATCAGCGCCAGCAGGATCGCCGCGACTCCGGCGAACACCCGGACGATGCTGTGGAACCACATCGTCAGGCCCAGCGTGACGAGCAGGACTCCGATGATGAGCGATCCGGCGCCCGCGGTGGTGGACATGGCCAGCGTCATGTTGCCGAGGTGCATGTTCGCGTACGGGAAGTACGCGATGGGTACACCGCCCAGCATGGTGAACAGGCCCGCCCAGAACGGCCGGTTACCCCGCCAGGTGCGGAAGGTCCCCCGGTAGACGCTGAGGTAGTGCTCGTTCTGCCCTTGGGATTCGGGGCTCATGGAAAACAGCTCCCTGGAACCGGTACTGCTGTGAGAAAGAGAAGGGTGGGCGGCCGGGGTCCGCTGCGATGCGCACCCCGGCCACCCGGGCGAGTGCTTAGTAGCACTCCTTGACGCCCTTGTGCAGCTTCAGCGACAGGTCGGGAAGCTTGAACGTTCCAGCCGTGGTGGCCCACGCCTGCTGACGAACGTCCGACAGCTTGGCGACGTCGGCGCGCTGCGAGAACCCGTAGGGGTTGGCCTGGGTGCCAGGCTGGATGCCTATGCTCCCGGGCTTGTCCGTCTTCAGCGAACCGGCGGCGACGCCGATGTCGATGTTCGTGAACTCGGCGTCCGCGCCGAGCTGCGAGACATCGAGGTACAGGTCCTTGGCGTAGACCTTGTCCTTGCCGGTGCCCGCGTTGAGCTGCAGCGTGATGCTGCCCAGCCCGAACGGCAGGTCGGGCGTGACGACCGACTGGCACATGTTGGTGATGGTGGCCTCGCTGAACCCGGACACGGCGACCGGAGCGGCCATGTCCTTGCCCTTGAGGTCCTTGCCCGTCGCGACACTGCCGTACTGGACGAAGTTCTGGCCGACCAGCTCATCCGCCCTGACCTTGAACTCCTGGCCGGACACGCTGAACGACGCGGCGAGCGCGCCCTGTGCCAGGCCGACACCCACCGCGGCGGTGGCT
Source organism: Streptomyces sp. NBC_00385 (assembly GCF_035917155.1). Taxonomy (NCBI): domain Bacteria; kingdom Bacillati; phylum Actinomycetota; class Actinomycetes; order Kitasatosporales; family Streptomycetaceae; genus Streptomyces; species Streptomyces sp. NBC_00385. The sequence goes on from NZ_CP107951.1 coordinate 2,455,931, forward strand.
ATGACGCTCGGCACCATGACGACAGCGAAACGCTTCCATCTCGTGCCACCGCGAACCTGGGAACTCATACTTTTCCTCCTTCTCGGACGTACATCTCCGGCCTGGCATCCTGCCCGACCTGGGATGGGAGAAGTGCTACGTCCTCGGGAAGGAGAGCGCCTGCGGACGGGGCTTGAACCGCGCCCGAATCACCGGCGATCACCCCCGAGCGACAACCACTGGCCACGCGTTCGCGCAACCTGTTTCGGACAGGCCCTGCCGGTCAGCAGGAACCCCCCTGTCCGGAATCGGCGCCACTGCCGCCGATCCACTCGGTGGGGACCCAACGGAGCCGCCGCACCGACTGGCAGCCGGGGTGGCGTTATTGGACCGAGCGTGGCCGATCGTGGTCCATTCGCGGCCGTGACACAAGGGGGTTCGTTACTCACTAGTAACGGCCCGATAACCGACCCACGACCGGGCGGCACCGAGCGGCCACACAGGGTTGCCCCGACCCGACCGACGAAAGCCACCAAGGGTGAGCGAAGCAGGACAGATCACAATGATCGATTTACTGCGAGTAACAGGGCTTCCTTTTATCAAGATTTGGTAAAGCGGAGGGCTCTCTTATCGCCGGAACGCGAAAACGGCCGTGACCCCCATCGGGGGCCACGGCCGTGTTGTCAGATCAGAACAAGACGCGCGCGAGCGCGGTGCGCGCGGCGCCGACGCGCGGATCGTCGGGGCCGATCACCTCGAAGAGCTCCAGGAGACGGAGCCGTACCCGGTCCCGGTCGTCACCGAAATTGCGGCGGACCGTCTCGACGAGACGCCCGAACGCGTCCTCGACATGACCGCCGACCAGATCGAGGTCGGCCGCCGCGATCTGCGCGTCCGCGTCCCCCGGGTTCTCGGCGGCGTCCTTGCGGACCTGCTGCGGGTCCATCTTCTGGACCCGGCCGAGGAGTTCCGCCTGCGCGAGGCCCAGCTTGGCCTCGGTGTTGGCCGGGTCGTCGGACAGGACGTTCTTGTAGGCCTGGACGGCGCCGGCGAAGTCATTGGCGTCCAGCGCCTGCGCGGCCGCCTCCAGCAGTGCGTCGTACGGTCCCGCGGGCACCTCGGGAGCCTCGGCGGCCGTCTCCGGACCCGCCGCGTCCCGGTCGACCGCGATGCCGGTGAGGCCGAACCGCTCCTCGCCGACCTGGATCAGCTGGTCCAGCGTCTCCCGGATCTGCGATTCGGGGGCCGCGCCCTGGAAGAGGGGCAGCGCCTGTCCGGCAACGACGGCGAAGACCGCCGGGATGCCCTGGATCCCGAACTGCTGCATCAGCATCTGGTTGGCGTCGACGTCGACCTTGGCCAGGACGAACCGGCCGTTGTACTCGTGGGCCAGACGCTCCAGGAGCGGGCCCAGCTGCTTGCACGGCTCGCACCACTCGGCCCAGAAGTCGATGACGACCGGGACCTCGGCGGAGCGCTGGAGGACGTCGCTCTCGAAGCCCGCCTCATCGACGTCGATCACGAGGGAGGACGGGGGCACGGCTGCCGGGCCACCCTGCCGAGCGGTCTCGGCACGGGCCTGCTCCGCCTTCACCTTGGCCTCACCGGCCGCCTTCACCGCGGCGAGGTCGACGACGCCGCTCATGGACATGTTCCTAGGCTGCATGCGTACATCCTCCCCCCTCGGCACACCGTTCCGGAAAGCGATACGGGAACCGCGTCCGTCCGCTGCCCCCGCCGGTGTGCGAGGTGCGCGGACAGACACGGTCCGAGGACCCCTGAAAGGCCCGGTTCGGCGCCCGGTCCCCACCCGGCGCCTGTGGCTGTAGCTCGTTCGCAGCGCCATGACGGCAGGACCGTCTTTCTTACGCTACGACCCGTAGCGTAACTGGCCCCCACCTTCGATGCACAAGAGTGTTCGGTGATCTGTCTCACGGCGAACGGGGTCGGCCGGAACTAGCTACCGGCGGGTATGGTCGCGGGATGCTGAGCCGCAGCCACCCCAAACCCTCACGAACGGGACGTCCGCGCAGTGTCGCGGCCGACGAAGCCATCCTTGAGGCCACCAGAGCCTCGCTGGTCGACCTCGGCTGGTCGAAGCTGACGATGGGCGATGTGGCGACGCGCGCGGGGGTCGCCAAGACGACCCTGTACCGGCGCTGGGCGGGCAAGAACGAGCTGGTCGTGGACGCCGTCGCGGTGCTCTTCGACGAGCTGGAGCTGCCGGACCTGGGCAGTCTGTCCGCCGATGTGCAGGCAGTGGTGCTGCAGTTCGCCGCGCTGCTGGAGCGGCCGGAGACCCAGACCGCGCTGATGGCGGTGGTCGCGGAGTCGACGCGCGACGAGGCGCTGCGGACCCGGATCCGCGACTCGATCGTGAACCGGCAGAAGCGCCTCGTCCTCCAGGGCCGGCAGCGGGCGCAGGAGCGCGGCGAACTGCCCGTCGAGCAGGACGAGGCCACGGCGGCGCTGACCGCCGACCTGATCTTCGACGTGATCGCCGGTGCGGTGGTCCACCGGGCGCTGGTGAGCGCCGAGCCCGTCGACGAGGACTGGGCCCGGCGCTTCACGCTGCTGCTGCTCGCGGGACTGGGCGCGGCCGCGGCGGGGTAGCGGCAGGGCCTGCGGGTTACTGCTGCCAGGCGCAACTGCCCAGCGTGGCCTTGCCGGAGGCGACCAGCCGGTCCGCCTGCCTGGGTGCCATCAGCTTCGTACGGTCGCCCTGGCAGACGACCGTACGGTCCCCGTGCCCGGCCAGGTCCACCAGGATCTGGTCCCAGTGGCGGTACTGGACGTCATGGCCGGAGTCCGCGTACGTGCGCACCACCGGGGTGACCGGCAGCGCCTGCCGCCAGGTGGCGAGGGTGGCCGGCGGGACCGTGGTGTCCTTCTCGCCGCCGTAGAGGTAGACCGGGGCCTTCAGCTTCGACAGGTCGGGCCCGGGACGCTCGCAGTAGAGCCGCTGCTCGTGCACCTGTGGGGCCGGATCGGCCTTCTGGCCCCGCTGGTTGTACGTCCGGGCCCCCTCCTCGTACGCGGTGTCGGCGAAGCCCGGGATGGACTTGACGGCACTGTCGTCGGGGAAGGCCCACCAGGAGCGCGGATCGGCGATCGAGTCCTTGACCGCGTCGGCCAGCGCGTCGTCGCTCAGAGCGCAGTACGCGGGCTTCTCGCCGTACGGCGGGAGTGCGGCGGCGAGATGGAGGGCCTGGATGCGTCCCGGGGCGCGGGCGGCCAGCTCGGCGGCGTAGGGGCCGCCGCCGGAGATCGCGATCACCGAGACCTTGTCGACGCCGATTCTGTCCAGGACTTCGAGGGCGTCCTTGGCGAAGTCGGCCTTGCCCAGGGACTTGTCGTACTCGGTGTCCCCGAAGCCGTTGCGTTCCACGGAGATCAGACGCAGTCCGAGGTTCTCGCGGGTGGTGCGGAAGAAGTCCGTCATGTGCGCCGCCCGGGCGCTCGTGCCGGTGCCGCCGATGAAGAGGACCGGGGTGCCGCCCCGGCGGCCCTCGTCGATGTAGTGCGCGGTCCGGCCGGTGGAGAGCTCCGCCGCCTTCACATCCGGCCCGAGGGAGTCGAAGGTGTCCTGCACCCTCGGCTTCGGCGCCGGTGCGGCGCTGACCGCCGTCGATCCGCTGACCAGCAGCGTTCCGAGTACGGCGAGTGCGGCGCCGGCGGCTGCGGTGATTCTCCCGGACAGTCTCACGGTGTTCCTCCAGGGGTGGTGCGGGTATCGCGGCTGCGTCTACCCGGACCCCCGGAGGTGACACCTGTAACTACCAACTATCTGTCAGAAGCCGGGCGGCTCCGTGTAGGTGCCCCACTCGTCGCGCAGCACCCCGCAGATCTCGCCGAGGGTCGCCTCCGCGCGTACGGCGTCGAGCATCGGCGCGATCATGTTGGAGCCGTCACGGGCGGCGGCCAGCATCGCGTCCAGCGCCTTGGTCACCCTGACGTCGTCGCGGCCCTCCTTGCGGCCGGCGAGCTCGCGGACCTGCTCGCGCTCGACCTCGTGGCTGACGCGCAGGATCTCCAGGTCGCCGGTGACCGAGCCGTGGGCGACGTTGACGCCGACGACCCGCTTGTCGCCCTTCTCCAGGGACTGCTGGTACTGGAAGGCGGACTCGGCGATCTCGCCGGTGAACCAGCCGTCCTCGATACCGCGCAGGATGCCGGAGGTCATCGGGCCGATCGGATGCTGCCCGTCGGGGTGGGCGCGGGTGCCGCGCTCCCTGATCTGGTCGAAGATCTTCTCGGCTTCCGCCTCGATCCGGTCGGTGAGCTGTTCCACGTACCAGGAACCGCCCAGCGGGTCGGCCACGTTGGCGACGCCGGTCTCCTCCATCAGCACCTGCTGGGTGCGCAGCGCGATCTCGGCGGCCTGCGCGGAGGGAAGCGCGAGGGTCTCGTCGAGGGCGTTGGTGTGCAGGGAGTTGGTGCCGCCGAGGACGGCGGAGAGCGCCTCGACCGCGGTCCGTACGACGTTGTTGTACGGCTGCTGGGCGGTGAGCGAGACACCGGCGGTCTGGGTGTGGAAGCGGAGCCACTGCGCCTTGTCGGTCTTCGCGCCGTACGTCTCCTTCATCCAGCGGGCCCAGATCCGGCGGGCCGCGCGGAACTTGGCGATCTCCTCGAAGAAGTCGAGGTGCGCGTCGAAGAAGAAGGAGAGGCCGGGGGCGAAGGTGTCGACGTCGAGGCCGCGGGAGAGACCGAGCTCCACGTAGCCGAAGCCGTCGGCGAGGGTGTAGGCGAGCTCCTGCGCGGCCGTGGCCCCGGCCTCGCGGATGTGGTAGCCGGAGACGGAGAGCGGCTTGTAGGCGGGGATGTCGCGGGCGCAGTGCTCCATCAGGTCGCCGATGAGGCGCAGGTGGGGCTCGGGCTGGAAGAGCCACTCCTTCTGCGCGATGTACTCCTTGAAGATGTCCGTCTGCAGCGTGCCGTTGAGGACGGCCGGGTCGATGCCCTGGCGCTCGGCGGCGACCAGGTACATGCAGAAGACGGGCACGGCGGGGCCGCTGATCGTCATCGACGTCGTGACGTCGCCGAGCGGGATGTCCTTGAAGAGGACCTCCATGTCGGCGGCGGAGTCGATGGCCACTCCGCAGTGCCCGACCTCGCCGAGCGCGCGGGGGTCGTCGGAGTCCCGGCCCATGAGCGTCGGCATGTCGAACGCGACGCTCAGTCCGCCACCGCCCGCGGCGAGGATCATCTTGTAGCGCTCGTTGGTCTGCTCGGCGTTGCCGAAGCCGGCGAACTGGCGGATGGTCCAGGTGCGGCCGCGGTACCCGGTCGGGTGCAGGCCCCGGGTGAAGGGGTACTCGCCGGGCCAGCCGATCCGCTCGAAGCCCTCGTACGCGTCCCCGGGGCGGGGGCCGTACACGGGGTCGACCGGATCACCGGAGAGCGTGGTGAAGTCCGCGTCACGTTTGCGGGCCTTGTCGTAACGGGCCTGCCAGCGTTGGCGGCCTTCCTCGATCGCGTCAGCGTCCATACCCATCAATTTACTAGGACGTCCTAGTAAATGTCGATGACAAACCGCCCGGTGCTTCGCACGGGGCGGTTCGGGTGGGGCAGTCAGGCGTTCGCGGGGGCCGCGGGGGCCGCGTCCGCGAGCAGCGGCTCGACCTCGCGGACGACCTTGCGCTCGACGAAGAACGCGGCCGTCGGGATCGTGCCGGAGAGCAGCACCCAGGCCAGCTTGCCCATCGGCCACTTCGCCTTGGAGCCCAGGTCGAAGGCGAAGATCAGGTAGATGATGTACAGCACGCCGTGGATCTGGGAGACGACGAGGGTCAGGCCCTCGCCCTTGTCGAAGCCGTATTTGAAGATCATGCAGACGCAGAGGATCAGCAACATGACGGCGGTGACGTAAGCCATCACCCGATAGCGGGTCAGCACACTGCGTTTCATGCCATCGAGACTAACCGGCCGCCCGGGGCGATCTTGCAGCGGGCCCGGGGCCGGAACGGACCCTCTCAGATCTCCTCGAAGTCCTGGGCCGCGATGCGCAGCGGACGCAGCAGCGCGAAGATCTCCGCGCACTCCTCGGCGTCGTACACGCCGAGGCCGAACTCCATCGCGACCAGGTCCTGGGTCGCGGACTCGACGACCTCACGGCCCTTGTCGGTGATGGAGGCGAGCGTTCCGCGGCCGTCGTTCGGGTTGGGGCGCTTGTCGACGAGACCGGAGCGCACCAGTCGGTCCACGGTGTTCGTGACCGAGGTCGGGTGGACCATCAGACGCTCGCCGATCTTGGACATCGGCAGCTCGCCGGCCTTGGAGAAGGTGAGCAGCACCAGCGCCTCGTACCGCGCGAAGGTCAGTCCGTACGGTTTGACGACCGCGTCGACCTCGGCGAGCAGGATCTGCTGCGCCCGCATGATCGAGGTGATCGCCCCCATGGAGGGCACCGGGCCCCAGCGCTGCTGCCAGAGCTCGTCGGCGCGGGCGATGGGATCGAAGGGGAGACTGAGGGGCTTCGGCACGGCCACGACCTTACCCATGAGGAACTTTCCGCTGCGCCCCGTCTCGAACTTCGGTCCGAATCCCGAATGAGGTGGGGATACGAGAAGCCCCCGGCCGGCTTTTCGGCAGGGGGCTCCGGACGTGCGATGGGCGGCGTCAGTCCGCGAGGTAGCGCTCGACCGTCTCGACCTTGGAGGTCAGCCCGTCGGTGACACCCGGGCGGATGTCGGCCTTGAGCACGAGGGAGACCCGCCCGGCGCGCGCCTCAACGGCCGCGACGGCGCGCTTCACGACGTCCATCACTTCGTCCCACTCACCTTCCACGGAGGTGAACATGGCGTCCGTGCGGTTGGGCAGCCCCGACTCGCGGACCACCCGGACCGCGTCGGCGACGTACTCGCCGACGTCCTCGCCGACACCCAGCGGACTGACGGAGAAGGCGACGATCATGCGCTGACCGTGCCTTCACGGCGGGCCCGGGCGGCGATGACGCCGTCGGCCTCGTAGCGCTTCAGCACCTTGTCGCCGTACAGGCCGCCGAAGGGCAGTACGCAGAGCAGGAAGAAGAACGCGACGCGCTTGAGCGGCCACTTGGTCTTCCCCCAGACGTCCAGCAGCAGCACGACGTAGATCACGAAGAGCACGCCGTGCAGCATGCCGAGCGGCATCATCAGGAAGTCGATGTCGGAGACCCGGCTCAGCACCGAGCCGAAGAGGATCAGCGCCGGGAAGGAGAGCGCCTCGGGAATCGAGATGAGGCGCAGCCGGTGCAGGGCGGTAGCGGTCTTGATGTCCACGGGGGCACCTTCGGTGGGAGGACGGTGACAGCTTGTGAACGCAGGCACAAGCGGCACCCATTGTGGCATCGCCGCCCGGGGTCCCCGGCGGCGGGGGCGGCCCCGCACCGCTCGCTCCGCAAGAGATACGTCCCGATTGCGTCCGGGTCCGGTACCGGATGCGTATCAGGGGCGGTGCGGGGGGCCGGATCGTGACGCGGGCCCTGTTCCGGCGGCGGCCCCTGCCGCTACCTTCGCCGGGTGGCGATGTTCCGACTCCAAGGCAGCAAGACGCTCGCCGTCGACCTGACCGGCGACGCAGTCAAGGCGAAGAACGGCTCGATGGTCGCGTACGACGGCCGGATGACGTTCAAGAAGATGACCGGCGGGGGTGAGGGCCTGCGCGGCATGGTGACCCGCCGGCTGACCGGCGAGCAGATGGCCGTGATGGAGGTGACCGGGCAGGGCACCTGCTTCTTCGCCGACCGCGCGAGCGAGATCAGTCTCGTCTCGCTGCACGGCGACAAGCTGTACGTCGAAGCGAGCAACCTGCTCTGCACCGACGCCGGGCTGCGCACCGGCACCACCTTCACGGGGATGCGCGGCAGTGCGGCGGGCAACGGCCTGTTCACCACCACCGTCGAGGGAACCGGCCAGGCGGCGATCATGTCGGACGGCTCGGCCGTGGCCCTGCGGGTCTCCGCCCAGTACCCGCTCTTCGTCGACCCGGGCGCCTACATCGCCCACCAGGGCAACCTCCAGCAGCACTTCCAGTCCGGGGTGAACTTCCGGACACTGATGGGCGAGGGGTCGGGCGAGTCCTTCCAGATCCGGTTCGAGGGCGAGGGGCTCGTCTACGTCCAGCCCAGCGAGCGGAACACGATCGGGGGCAACGTCTGATGCCGTTCCGTGAGATCAACTCGAAGATGGTCGAGGCGACGGTGATCCCCGGCCAGAAGATGTTCAGCCAGCGCGGCGCGATGCTCGCCTACCGGGGCGAGGTGTCGTTCACGCCGAACATCCAGGGCGGCCAGGGCGGTGTGATGTCGATGATCGGCCGCCGGATGGCGAACGAGGCGACCCCGCTGATGACCGTCGAGGGGAACGGCACGGTGATGTTCGGCCACGGCGGCCACCACATCCAGGTGATCAACCTGACCGGCGACACCCTCTATGTGGAGGCCGACCGGCTGCTCGCCTTCGACGGGACGCTGCAGCAGGGCACGATGTTCATGGGCTCGCAGGGCGGCGTGATGGGGATGGTGCGCGGCCAGGTGAGCGGGCAGGGTCTGTTCACCACGACGCTGAAGGGGCACGGAGCGGTGGCGGTGATGGCGCACGGCGGGGTCATCGAGCTGCCGATCACGCCGGGCCGCGAGGTGCACGTGGATCCGCAGGCGTACGTCGCGCACCACGGCGACGTGACCAACAAGCTCTCCACCGCGCTGGGCTGGCGCGAGATGGTGGGGCGGGGTTCCGGCGAGGGGTTCCAGCTGGAGCTCAGCGGCAGTGGTGCGGTGTACGTCCAGGCGTCGGAGGAGAAGTTGTGAGCGGGCCCATGGTCTTCGACCCGATGTCGCTGCCGTCGGACGACAACGTCAACGCGTACACCTTCTGCGTGGAGCTCAAGGGGAGCCAGTGGTTCCTGCAGAAGGGCAAGATGATCGCCTACTACGGGCGGATCGAGTTCAACGGCATCGGGCACGGCCGCTTCCAGGGCCTGGTCCGTACGAGCTTCCACTCGCCGCTGCACGCGGCCGACTGGGTGGTGGCCGAGGGCAGCGGCAAGATGCTGCTCGCGGACCGGGCCTTCGATGTGAACTCGTACGACCTGGACGACGGGAACCTGACGATCCGGTCCGGCAACCTGCTCGCCTACCAGCCGACCCTGGCCCTGAAGCAGTCGATCGTGCCGGGCTTCCTGACGCTGATCGGTACGGGAAAGTTCGTCGCCGCGTCCAACGGCCCGGTGGTCTTCATGGAGCCGCCGCTGCGGGTCGACCCGCAGGCGCTGGTGGGGTGGGCGGACTGTCCCTCACCGTGCCACCACTACGACCACGGCTACATGACGGGCGTACTGGGCGGGCTGCGGGCGTTCACCGGGATCGGGGGCGCCTCGGGCGAGGAGCACCAGTTCGAGTTCGTGGGTGCCGGTACGGTACTGCTCCAGTCCAGCGAGACGCTGATGGCCGAACAGCCGACGGGGGCCGTGCCGCACCAGGCGGGGGTTCCGGGCGGGGGTCAACCTGGATCCGGCCCCCGCAGGCCAGGTCAGCGGGGGGACTTCCAACATCACTTCGGTTTGTGAGCGGTAGTCTGCGGAGTGTGACGTCGAACGTCTGCGCCCTGCCTGTGAGCAGGTGCCGGGCATCACACACCCTCACTTCGTCCGGCTTTCAACTTCTTAGGTAGAATCCATACATGGAGACCGAGACGGCCACCCGCTGGCTGAGCGACGCGGAGCAGTGCGCCTGGCGCACCCACCTGGACGTCGGCAGACTGCTGACGCACCAACTGGAGAAGGACCTCCAGCCGTTCGGCCTGACCATGAACGACTACGAGATCCTCGTCAATCTTTCGGAGTCCGACGACCAGCGCATGCGGATGAGCGACCTCGCCGGTGCCACGCTGCAGTCCAAGAGCAGACTCTCGCACCAGATCACTCGCATGGAGAGCGCGGGCCTGGTCCGCCGGGAGAACTGCGAGTCCGACCGCCGGGGGCTGTACGCGGTCCTCACCGAGACCGGCGCCGAGACGATGCGCAAGGTCGCGCCGCACCACGTGGAGTCGGTCCGCAAGCACTTCATGGACCTCCTGACACCGGAGGCCCTGGAGCAGCTGCACGCGGCCCTGACCCCGGTCGCCGACCATCTGCGCGGGCGGCGCGGCAAGCTCTGACCCACCGGGGTTCAGCGGGCGTCCGGCAGCCACAGCACGAACCGGGCGCCCCGCTCCCCCGCACCCGTCACGGTCAGCCGGCCCCCGTGCCGCACGGCCACATCGCGGGCGAGGGCCAGGCCCAGTCCCGCACCGCCCTCGTCACGGGTGCGGGCGTCGTCGAGGCGGACGAAGCGTTCGAAGATCCGCTCACGTTCCGCCTCGGGAACCCCGTCCCCGTCGTCGGAGACCTCGACGACCACACCGCCGCCCTCCGCGCGCACGGCGACCGCCACCGCGTGGCGGGCGTGCCGCTCGGCGTTGTCCAGCAGATTGCCGACCACCCGGGCCAGCTGCGTACGGGAACCGGTGACCTCCAGACCCCCGGCCTCCTCCGCAACGGACACCGTCACCGGGATCCGGTCACCGGTGCGCTGCGAGACCTCCTCACGCACCAGCGCGCCGAGCTCCAGCAGGGCCGTGCCCGGCCGCTCCCCCGCGTCCAGCCGGGCCAGCAGCAGCAGATCGGCGGCCAGCGCCTGGAGCCGTACGGTGTCGGCGACCGCGCCCGTCACGTCCAGCAGCTCCGGGTGCGCGGCGCCCACCTCCAGCTGGGTGCGGAGCGACGCGATCGGGCTGCGCAGTTCGTGCGAGGCGTCGGCCACGAAGCGCCGCTGCCGCTCGACGGAGGCCTCCAGAGCGGTGAGCGTCTCGTTCGTCGTACGGGCCAGGCGGGCGATCTCGTCGTGCGAACCGGGCTCCGGCACCCGCCTGCTCAGGTCCTCGGACGCGGTGATCACGGCCATCTCGCGCCGGATGCCCTCGACGGGGCGCAGCGCCCGCCGCGTCACCAGCCAGGTCACACCGGCGACGACGAGGAGCACGACGGGCAGTCCGCTCAGCATCGCGCCGCGCACGCTGCCGACGGCCCGCTGCTCGGCGGCGAGCGGGGCGCCCGCGTGCACGGTCAGGGTCAGCCCGGCCGCGTTCGTGGCCTCGACGGAGGCGAAGCGGTAGTCGGCGCGGTCGCCGTCGACCGTGGCGGTGCCGTTGGCGAAGTCCGGGTCGTCGTTGGAGACCTCACGGCGGGCGGGGTCGGGGCCGTCCGTCCCGTCGTCATCGTCGTTCTCGTCTCCGTCGCCCCCGTCGTCCTCGACGGCGGCCGAGGGCGAGGGCGCGGGCGTGACCCGGTCCGTGCCGGTGCCGGAGATCGCCTCCAGGTCCTTGGAGACGGCCACCACCCGGCCGTCCTCGTCGGTCACCTGGACGGGGTGGTCCTCCTCGTCGCCCATCTCCAGCCGGTCGTACGGCACTCCCAGGGCCAGCTGCCCCGCGACCTCCCGGGCCGCGACCTCGGCCTGGAGCCCGGCCTGGTCGGTGAGGTTGGCGCGCAGGACCAGGAGGACGGCGAGCCCGGCGACGGCCAGTGCGAGCGCGACCACCACGGTGGCGCCGAGCGCGGCCCTGGCCCGTACGGACCTCACAGCGCCTCCAGCCGGTAGCCGGCGCCGCGCATCGTGCGGATGGACGCCGTGCCGAGCTTGCGGCGCAGGGTGCTGACGTAGACCTCGACGATGTTCGGGTCGCCGTCGTAGGCGAAGTCCCAGACGTGCTCCAGGATCTCCGCCTTGCTCACCACCTGCCCGGCCCGCAGCACGAGCTGTTCCAGCACGGCGAACTCCTTCGCGGTGAGGGCGATCTCCTCCTCGCCGCGGTGGACCCGGCGGGCCGCGGTGTCCATGCGCAGGGAGCCGACCGTGACCACCGGGGAGCCGGCCACCGCCCGTCGGCGCAGCAGCGCCCGGACCCGGGCGACCAGCACCACGTAGCTGAACGGCTTGGTCAGGTAGTCGTCGGCCCCGGTGTCGAGCCCCTCCGCCTCGTCGTACTCCCCGTCCTTCGCGGTCAGCATGAGGATGGGCACCTCATGGCCCGCGGCGCGCAGGGCGGCACAGACCCGGTAGCCGTTCATGCCCGGCAGCATGATGTCGAGGACGACGAGGTCGTAGGCACCGTCGGAGGCCCGGTGCAGCCCTTCGAGGCCGTCGTGGACCACGTCCACGGCGAACCCTTCGGCGGTGAGCCCCCGGGCCAGGGAGATCGCCAGCCGCTTCTCGTCCTCCACGATCAACAGGCGCATGTGCACAGCGTCGCAAACGGAAGCTGAAGAAGGCTTCAGGTGGCTTCAGGCTGCGTTCAGCATCGCCCCGGCAGTGTGGACCGCATCGCAACGGACCCATCCGATCGGGGAGGAAACCCTCATGAAGCGAAAGATCGTCATCGCCGCCGTCACCACGGCCGTACTCGTCGGCGGCACAGCTGCGGCAGCCGTGGCCATCGCGGACGACAACGACGGCCGTGCCGCCGGCAGCAGTACGGCCCGTGTCTCCGCCGGCGAGGCGGCCGCGTCCGCCGTCCGGGCCGTCCCGGGCAGCGTGACCGAGGCGGAGCTCGACGGCGAGGACGGCGCTCCGGTCTGGGAGCTGGACGTGTACGGCTCGGACAAGGTCTGGCACGACGTGACGGTGGACGCGGGCAACGGCAAGGTGCTCGCGGAGCACACGTCCGACGACCGCGACCGCCACGCCCCGCGGTCGGCCCCCGTCACGCTCGACGCGGCGGCCGCCGCCGCACTGAACACGACGCCGGGCACGGTGACCTCGGTCGAGCTGGACGGTCACGAGGGCAAGGCGGTGCGCTGGGAGGTCGACGTCCGGGGCAAGGAAGGCAGGGCCCACGAGCTGAACGTGGACGCGAAGTCGGGAGCGGTCACGGTCGATCGCTCGGACGACGGGCACGACACCCACGACGGGCGTGACTCCGACGACGGCGACGACGACTGAGGCCGTTCCGCCGGCGCCGTTCCCCGGTGCCGGTGCGGCCGCACGCCGCACCGGCACCGGGGAACAGTCCGGTCAGGCCTCCCCGGTGAGCCCCGCCACCAGTTCGTCCGCCGCCGCGTACGGATCGAGGCGGCCGGCCACGATGCGTGCGGCGAGGGCGTCCAGACGGCGGTCGCCGTGCAGGTCCCCGATGCGTTCGCGGAGCCGGGTGACGGCGATCGTCTCGACCTCGCGGGCGGCCCGGGCGGTGCGCCGCTCGGCCAGGACGCCGTGCTCCTCCATCCACGCCCGGTGCTTCTCCAGCGCCTCGACGACCTCGTCGATGCCCTCGTCCCGGGCGGCGACCGTCTTCACGATCGGCGGTCGCCAGTCGCCGGGACCGCGGGACTCCCCGAGGCCCAGCATGTGGTTGAGCTCGCGGGCGGTGGCGTCGGCGCCGTCCCGGTCGGCCTTGTTCACCACGTACACGTCACCGATCTCCAGGATTCCGGCCTTCGCCGCCTGGATGCCGTCGCCCATGCCCGGGGCGAGGAGGACGACGGAGGTGTCGGCCTGGGAGGCGATCTCCACCTCCGACTGGCCGACACCGACGGTCTCCACCAGGATCACGTCGAAGCCCGCCGCGTCCAGCACCCGGATCGCCTGCGGGGCCGACCAGGCGAGACCGCCCAGATGACCGCGCGTGGCCATGGAACGGATGTAGACGCCCGGGTCCGAGGCATGGTCCGACATCCGGATCCGGTCCCCGAGGAGCGCGCCGCCGGAGAACGGCGACGACGGGTCGACGGCGAGCACGGCGACCCGCTTGCCCTGCCGCCGGTAGGCGGAGACGAGCGCCGATGTCGATGTCGACTTGCCGACACCCGGGGATCCGGTCAGGCCGACGACGCAGGCGTTCCCCGCCAGGGGTGCCAGCGCCGCCATCACCTCGCGCAGTTGCGGCGACGCCCCCTCCACCAGGGAGATGAGCCGGGCCACGGCCCGTGGCCTGCCCTCCCGTGCCTGCTCGACCAGGGTGGGGACGTCCACCTTCACGCTCGGCCTCCTCGCTCGCTCGTACCGACTACTTGCCCGGTACGCGGATGATCAACGCATCGCCCTGGCCGCCGCCGCCGCACAGCGCCGCCGCACCGGTGCCGCCGCCGCGCCGCTTGAGCTCCAGCGCCAGGTGCAGCACCACACGGGCGCCGGACATCCCGATGGGGTGGCCGAGCGCGATGGCGCCGCCGTTGACGTTGACCTTCTCCGAGGTGACGCCGAGGTCCTTCATGGACTGGACGGCGACGGCCGCGAACGCCTCGTTGATCTCGATCAGGTCGAGGTCCTCGACGCCGATGCCCTCCTTCTTGAGGGCGTGGCGGATGGCACTCGACGGCTGCGACTGGAGCGAGTTGTCGGGACCGGCCACGTTGCCGTGGGCGCCGATCTCGGCGATCCAGTCCAGGCCCAGCGCCTCGGCCTTGGCCTTGCTCATGACGACGACGGCCGCGGCGCCGTCGGAGATCTGCGAGGAGGTACCGGCCGTGATCGTGCCGTCCTTCGCGAAGGCGGGACGCAGCTTGCCGAGGGACTCGACGGTCGTCTCGGCGCGGATGCCCTCGTCCTTGGAGAAGAGGACCGGGTCGCCCTTGCGCTGCGGGATCTCGACCGGGGTGATCTCGGCCTCGAAGAGACCGTTCTTCTGCGCCGCGGCGGCGCGCTGGTGGGACAGGGCGCCGATCTCGTCCTGGGCCGCACGCGCCAGGCCGAGACGGGTGTTGTGCTTCTCGGTGGACTCGCCCATCGGAATGTTCTCGTAGGCGTCGGTCAGACCGTCGTACGCCATCGAGTCGAGCATCTCGATGGCGCCGTACTTGTGGCCCTCGCGGGACTTCGGGAGCAGGTGCGGGGCGTTCGTCATGGACTCCTGGCCGCCGGCCACGACCACGTCGAACTCACCGGCGCGGATCAGCTGGTCGGCCAGGGCGATGGCGTCGAGCCCGGAGAGACACACCTTGTTGACGGTGAGCGCGGGGACGCTCAAAGGGATGCCGGCCTTGACCGCTGCCTGGCGTGCCGGGATCTGCCCTGCCCCGGCCTGCAGCACCTGGCCCATGATCACGTACTCGACCTGGTCGCCGCCGATGCCGGCCCGGTCCAGCGCCGCCTTGATGGCGAAGCCGCCGAGGTCGGCTCCGGAGAAGCTCTTGAGGGAGCCGAGGAGGCGGCCCATGGGCGTTCGGGCGCCCGCGACGATCACCGAAGTGGTACCGGTCGTTCCTGACATGAGGCACAGCCCCTTGGAATAGGAGTGAACGAGGGTTTACATGAATGTACTGAGCAGTACCCCGCCCGTCATCCGGCAGCGGGTGTGATCGCGCGCACGTTGCGTAACCATCCTCCGGGCGCTGCACTGGTTCCATGCTGACGCGAATCGACCACATCGGGATCGCCTGTTTCGACCTCGACAAGACCGTCGAGTTCTACCGCTCGACCTACGGGTTCGAGGTGTACCACTCCGAGATCAACGAGGAGCAGGGCGTACGGGAGGCCATGCTCAAGATCAACGAGACGTCCGACGGCGGCGCCTCGTACCTCCAGCTGCTGGAACCGACCCGCGAGGACTCCGCCGTGGGCAAATGGCTGGCCAAGAATGGTGAGGGCGTGCACCACATCGCCTTCGGTACGGCGGACGTGGACGCGGAGGCCGCGGACATCCGGGAGAAGGGGGTCAGGGTGCTGTACGACGAGCCCAGGACGGGTTCGATGGGGTCCCGGATCACCTTCCTGCACCCCAAGGACTGCCACGGTGTGCTGACCGAACTGGTCACGTCCCGGACGGAGCACTGACCCCGGCTGATCCAGCGGGAGCCGGACAACAGCTTCTCAGGGATACCCGGCCCGGTAGAGTGGGCTGTTCCGGGCCGGGGCCGGGTCGGGGCCGCGCCGCGTCCCCAGCCGTTGATCTGTCACCATTCCCCGGGGGACCGTTCGCCGGCGAACGGTACTCGTTTGGAGTTTGCGACCAGGGGACGGATGGGACCGCGCAGTGCGGGGCTACGAACGCCAGGAGAGCCACCGAGCTGAAGACGACCATCTCTCGCGGTTCGAAGCCGAGATGGACCGGCTGAAGACCGACCGGGAGAAGGCCGTCCAGCACGCCGAGGACCTCGGTTACCAGGTCGAGGTCTTGCGTGCCAAGCTGCACGAGGCCCGACGCAGTCTGGCGACCCGTCCCGCCTACGACAGCGCGGACATCGGTTACCAGGCGGAGCAGCTGCTCCGTAACGCCCAGATCCAGGCCGACCAGCTGCGCAACGACGCCGAGCGCGAGCTGCGCGACGCCCGTGCGCAGACGCAGCGGATCCTTCAGGAGCACGCCGAGCACCAGGCGCGGCTCCAGGCCGAACTGCACAACGAGGCCGTGCAGCGCCGCCAGCAGCTCGACCAGGAGCTGGCGGAGCGCCGCCAGACCGTCGAGTCCCATGTCAACGAGAACGTGGCGTGGGCCGAGCAGCTGCGTGCCCGGACCGAGTCCCAGGCCCGCCGGCTGCTGGAGGAGTCGCGTTCCGAGGCCGAGCAGGCGCTGGGCGCCGCCCGTGCCGAGGCTTCCCGGCTGGCCGAGGAGACGCGTCAGCGCCTGGGCTCCGAGGCCGAGTCCGCCCGCTCCGAGGCCGAGTCGATCCTGCTGCGCGCCCGCAAGGACGCCGAGCGGCTTCTCAACGCCGCCTCCAGCCAGGCGCAGGAGGCCACCACCCACGCCGAGCAGTTGCGTACGTCGACGACGGCGGAGACCGAGCAGACGCGGCAGCAGACCACCGAGCTGAACCGGGCCGCCGAGCAGCGCATGCAGGAGGCCGAGACGCAGCTGCGCGAGGCCCGCGTCGAGGCCGAGAAGGTGCTGTCCGAGGCGAAGGAGGCCGCGGTCAAGCGGCTGGCCGGCGCCGAGTCGCAGAACGAGCAGCGCACCCGTACCGCCAAGTCGGAGATCGCCCGGCTGGTCGGCGAGGCCACCAAGGACGCCGAGTCCCTCAAGGCGGAGGCCGAGCAGGCGCTCGCCGACGCCCGGGCCGAGGCGGACCGGCTCCGTTCCGAGGCGGCCGACACCGCGCGCACCGCCGCGGCCGAGGACGCCGCGGCCCAGCTCGCCAAGGCGGCCCGCGCCGCCGAGGAGGTGCTGACCAAGGCGTCCGACGACGCGAAGTCGACCACCAGGGCGGCGAGCGAGGAGGCCGACCGGATCCGCCGTGAGGCGGAGGCCGAGGCGGACCGGCTGCGCGGCGAGGCCGCCGAGCAGGCCGACCAGCTCAAGGGCGCGGCCAAGGACGACACCAAGGAGTACCGGGCCAAGACGGTCGAGCTCCAGGAGGAGGCGCGCCGGCTGCGCGGCGAGGCCGAGCAGCTGCGTTCCGAAGCGGTCGCCGAGGGCGAGCGGATCCGCGGCGAGGCCCGTCGCGAGGCCCTCCAGCAGATCGAGGAGGGCGCGAAGACCGCCGAGGAACTGCTGGCCAAGGCGAAGGCGGACGCGGAGGAGCTGCGCGGCGCCGCGGGCACCGAGAGCGAGCGCGTCCGCAGCGAGGCCACCGAGCGGGCGGCGGCGCTGCGCAAGCAGGCGGAGGAGGCCCTGGACCGGGCCCGCGCCGAGGCCGAGCAGCTGCGTACCGAGGCCGAGGAGCAGGCGGAGTCGACGACGGCCGCGGCCGAGCAGGCGGCGGCGGAGCTGCGCGAGGAGACCGAGCGCGCGGTCGCGGCCCGGCAGGCAGAGGCGGCCGACGAGCTGACCCGGCTGCACAGCGAGGCCGAGGCCCGGGTCACCACCGCCGAGCAGACGCTGGGCGAGGCGCGTACCGACGCGGAGCGGATCCGGCGCGAGACGAACGAGGAGTCCGAGCGGCTGCGCGCGGAGGCCGCCGAGCGGCTGCGCACGCTGCAGGAGCAGTCCGAGGCCGAGGCACAGCGGCTGCGCGACGAGGCCGCGGCCGATGCCGCACAGTCCCGTGCGGAGGGCGAGTCCGTCGCCGTACGGCTGCGCGGCGAGGCGGCCGCCGAGGCCGAGCGGCTGAAGACCGAGGCGCAGGAGAGTGCCGACCGGGTGCGGTCGGAGGCCGCGGCCGCCGCCGAACGTGTGGGCACGGAGGCCGCCGAGGCGCTGGCCGCCGCCCAGGAGGAGGCCAACCGGCGCCGTCGCGAGGCCGAGGAGACCCTCGACGCGGCACGTACCGAGGCCAACCAGGAGCGCGAACGGGCCCGCGCGCAGAGCGAGGAACTCCTGGCGTCGGCCCGCAAGCGGGTCGAAGAGGCGCAGGCCGAGGCCCAGCGCCTGGTCGAGGAGGCGGACGCGCGGGCGACCGAGATGGTCGCCGCGGCCGAGCAGACCGCCCAGCAGGTACGGGATTCGGTCAACGGGCTCCAGGAGCAGGCCGAGGCGGAGATCGCCGGGCTGCGCTCCACCGCCGAGCACGTCGCGGAGCGGACGAAGTCCGAGGCGCAGGAGGAGGCGGACCGGGTCCGTTCCGACGCGTACGCGGAGCGGGAGCGGGCCGGCGAGGACGCCGCCCGGGTGCGCCGGGTGGCGCAGGAGGAGACCGACGCCGCGAAGGCGATGGCCGAGCGGACGGTGTCCGAGGCGATCACGGAGTCGGAGAAGCTGCGGGCCGACACCGCGGAGTACAGCCAGCGGATGCGTACCGAGGCGTCCGACGCCCTGGCCTCGGCCGAGCAGGACGCGTCGCGCAGCCGGGCCGAGGCCCGCGAGGACGCCAACCGGATGCGGTCCCAGGCCGCGGAGCAGGCCGACAGCCTGGTGACCGAGGCCACGGGCGAGGCCGAGCGGCTGCGCGCCGAGGCGACGCAGCAGGCGGCCCGGCTCGGTGACGAGGCGGCGGGCGAGGCGGAGCGGCTGCGGGCGGAGGCGGCGGCGACCGTCGGTTCCGCGCAGGAGCACGCGGCCCGTACCCGCGAGGAGTCGGAGCGGCTGCGGGGCGACGCCGAGGCAGCGGCCGAGCAGATGCGTGCCGAGGCGCGCCAGGAGGCGGACCGGCTGCTGGACGAGGCGCGCGAATCGGCCTCGAAGCGGCGTGCGGACGCGGCCGAGCAGGCCGACCAGCTGATCAACAAGGCCCAGGAGGAGGCGCTGCGCGCTGCCACCGAGGCCGAGGAGCAGGCCGACACGATGGTCGGGGCGGCCCGCAAGGAGGCCGTGCGGATCACCTCCGAGGCGACGGTCGAGGGCAACTCCCTGGTGGAGCGGGCCCGGACGGACGCGGACGAGCTGCTGGTCGGCGCGCGGCGGGACGCCACGCAGATCCGGGAGCGGGCCGAGGAGCTCAGGAACCGGGTGGAGGCCGAGGTCCAGGAGCTGCACGACCGTGCGCGGCGGGAGACGGCCGAGCAGGTCAAGACGGTCGGCGAGCGCGTCGACAACCTGATGAAGGCCGCGACCGAGCAGCGCGAGGAAGCCGCCGCGAAGGCCAAGGAACTGCTGTCCGACGCCAACTCCGAGGCGAGCAAGGTCCGTATCGCCGCCGTGAAGCGGGCCGAGTCGCTGCTCAAGGAGGCCGAGCAGAAGAAGGCCAGCCTGGTGCGCGAGGCCGAGAAGCTGCGGGCCGACGCCGAGGCCGAGGCCAAGCGGACGGTGGACGAGGGCCGGCGCGAGCTCGATGTCCTGGTGCGCCGGCGCGCGGACATCAACACGGAGATCTCCCGTGTCCAGGATGTCCTGGAGGCGTTGGAGTCTTTCGAGACCCCCGGGGCGGGCGGTAAGGGCGCGGGTGCCGGTCCGCCGGGCGGTGTCAAGGCCACGGCGGCGGCGGGCACTCGTGCGGGTGGCAAGCAGTCGGATGGGTAGCCACCCGGTGCTCTTCCGTGGTTCGGCAAGGACGTTCAGCCCTCCGAGTGGCAAGGGTTACGGGGGTTAGCCACTCAAAAGGGGTGTCATTCTCCAGATCAAACGGGCATCCGCTCGATGACACGCCGTTCTGGCCCCTAGGATTCCCCCTATCACCTCACCGGTCTCACTTCGACAGGAACCCCATGAGTGACCCTTCCTCCCCCTTCGGCTTCGAGCTCGTGCGGCGTGGTTACGACCGCGGTCAGGTGGATGACCGCATTACCAAGCTCGTCGCCGACCGTGATAGTGCTCTCGCCCGCATCACGTCTCTGGAAAAGCGCATCGAGGAGCTCCACCTCGAAACGCAGAACGCCCAGGCCCAGGTGAACGACGCCGAGCCGTCGTACGCGGGTCTCGGCGCGCGTGTGGAGAAGATCCTCCGCCTTGCCGAGGAGGAGGCCAAGGACCTGCGTGAGGAGGCCCGTCGCGCCGCCGAGCAGCACCGTGAGCTCGCGGAGTCCGCCGCCCAGCAGGTGCGCAACGACGCCGAGACCTTCGCCGCCGAGCGCAAGGCCAAGGCCGAGGACGACGGCGTCCGCATCGTCGAGAAGGCCCAGGGTGAGGCCACCACGCTGCGCTCGGACGCGCAGAAGGACGCGGCCCAGAAGCGTGAGGAGGCCGACGCACTCTTCGAGGAGACCCGTGCCAAGGCCGCCCAGGCCGCCGCGGACTTCGAGACCAACCTGGCCAAGCGCCGCGACCAGTCGGAGCGCGACCTCGCGTCCCGTCAGGCCAAGGCCGAGAAGCGTCTGGCCGAGATCGAGCACCGCGCCGAGCAGCTCCGCCTGGAGGCCGAGAAGCTCCGCACGGACGCCGAGCGCCGCGCCCGTCAGACGGTGGAGACCGCTCAGCGCCAGGCCGAGGACATCGTGGCCGACGCCAACGCGAAGGCCGACCGGATCCGCAGCGAGTCGGAGCGCGAGCTGGCGGCGCTCACCAACCGCCGCGACTCGATCAACGCGCAGCTGACCAACGTCCGCGAGATGCTGGCGACGCTGACGGGTGCCGCGGTGGCAGCCGCCGGCTCGCCCGCCGACGAGGAGCCCGCCACCCGCGGTGTCCCGGCGCAGCAGACCCGCTGATCACCTGCTCGGCCCAGCCCTTGCGCGCCCGGTTCCGCCTTTGTGGTGGCGCCGGGCGCGCGGCCGTTCTAGCGTGAACGCATGATCGAGCTTGATGGCCTCACCAAGCGCTTCGGCAACAAGGTTGCCGTCGACCAGTTGTCGTGCCGGATCAGTCCGGGGATGGTGACGGGTTTTCTGGGACCCAACGGGGCGGGCAAGTCCACCACGATGCGGATGATGCTCGATCTCGACAACCCCACCAGCGGATCGGTGCGCATCGACGGCAAGCACTACCGCGATCTGTCGGAGCCCCTGAAGTACATCGGTGCGCTCCTGGACGCCAAATCGATGCACGGCGGCCGCAGCGCCTACAACAACCTCCTCTGCCTCGCCCAGAGCAACCGGATTCCGGAGAGCCGGGTGGCGGAGGTTCTCGACACCGTCGGCCTGACCGCGGTGGCGAAGAAGAAATCCAAGGGCTTCTCCCTCGGTATGGGCCAGCGGCTGGGAATCGCGTCGGCACTGCTCGGTGATCCCGAGATTCTGATGTTCGACGAACCCGTCAATGGTCTGGACCCCGAGGGAATTCACTGGATCCGCAATCTGATGAAAGCGCTGGCCGCGGAAGGCCGGACGATCTTCGTCTCCTCCCATCTGATGAGCGAAATGGCGCTGACCGCGGACCATCTGATCGTGATCGGTCAGGGCCGGCTGCTCGCCGACACCTCGATGGCCGACTTCATCCATCAGAACTCCCGCAGTTATGTGCGGCTGCGCTCCCCGCAGCAGGAGCGGCTGCGGGACGTCCTGCACGCGGAGGGAATCGTCGCGGTCGAGTCGGGCAACGGCACGCTGGAGATCGACGGCGCCACCACCGAGGCCCTGGGCGAGCTCGCCGCCCGGCACACGATCGTGCTGCACGAGCTGAGCTCCCAGCGGGCCTCTCTGGAGGAGGCGTTCATGCAGATGACGGCGGACTCGGTGGAGTACCACGCGCACTCGGAGCGCGGGGCCGCGCCGCCGCCGGTGGGGCCGCACTGGGGCGACCAGTGGAACCAGCCGCCCGGCTCCGCCCCGGGGGCTCCCGGCGGTTCCGGCACCGGAACGGGGGTGTGACGGCGATGGCATCGGTACCCGCGGTCCTGACCTCCGAATGGACCAAGATCCGTACGGTCTCCTCGACGACCTGGACGCTGATCGCCGCGTTCGCCGTCACCGTCGCGATGAGCGCCGCGCTCTGCGCGGTGATGAACTCCCAGTTCGACGACCTCTCCGACGCGGAGCGGGCGACGTTCGACCCCACGTTCATCAGCTTCTCCGGGATGATTCTCGGCCAGCTGGCGATGGTCGTCTTCGGTGTCCTGGTGGTCGGCACGGAGTACAGCTCCGGCATGATCCGCACCTCGCTCGCGGCGGTGCCGCAGCGTGCCACCTTCCTCTTCAGCAAGATGCTGGTCGCCGGTGTGCTGGCCCTGGTGGTCGGGATGGTGACCAGCTTCGTCTCGTTCTTCCTCGGCCAGGCCCTGCTCGGTGACCACAGCATCGGCATCGGCGAGGACAACGTGCTGCGGGCGGTCTTCGGCGCCGGTCTCTACATGGGACTGATCGCGGTCTTCTCCATGGGCGTGGCGGCGATGCTGCGCAGTTCCATGCTGTCGCTCGGCATCCTGATGCCGTTCTTCTTCCTGGTCTCGCAGATCCTGTCGGCCGTCCCGGGCGCCAAGAGCGTCGCCCAGTACTTCCCCGACCAGGCCGGTTCCAAGATCATGCAGGTGGTGCCCGACGCGATGAACAGCGATCCGGCACCGTACGGGCCGTGGGCCGGGCTGCTGATCATGGTGGCGTGGGTGGCGGCCTCGGTGATCGGCGGTTTCCTCGTACTCAAGAAGCGCGACGCCTGACCGGGTGCCGTGGGCCCCGGTCCACGGCACCCGGAAGCGACTCGCCCCGGTATCGGCTTGGCCGGAACCGTCAGCGCCTGGATATCCTCCTCACTCATACGGGGGGCGTACGGCCGACGGCCTGTGCCCCGACGACAGATAAGTCGATGGGCTGGAGCATGATCGAGGCAGTCGGCCTGACCAAGCGCTATGGCGCGAAGACGGCCGTGTACAACCTTTCCTTCCAGGTGCGGCCCGGCGCCGTCACCGGGTTCCTCGGCCCCAACGGGTCGGGGAAGTCGACCACGATGCGGATGATTCTCGGCCTGGACCGGCCGACGGAGGGCCGTGCGACCATCGGCGGCCATGAGTTCCGCGATCTGCCGAACGCCCCGCGTCAGGTGGGTGCCCTGCTCGACGCCAAGGCCGTGCACGGCGGCCGCAGCGCCCGCAGCCACCTGCTCTCGCTCGCCCAGCTCGCCGGCATCCCGGCCGCCCGGGTCGACGAGGTGCTGGGTGTCGTCGGCCTCCAGCAGGTGGCGTCGAAGCGGTCCAAGGGCTTCTCGCTGGGCATGGGGCAGCGCCTGGGCATCGCGGCCGCGCTGCTGGGCGACCCGCAGGTGCTGCTCTTCGACGAGCCGGTCAACGGTCTCGATCCGGAGGGCATCCTCTGGGTCCGTAACCTGATGAAGATGCTGGCGTCCGAGGGCCGCACGGTCTTCGTCTCCAGCCATCTGATGAGCGAGATGGCCCTCACCGCCGACCATCTGATCGTGATCGGCCGCGGTCAGCTCATGGCCGACATGAGCATCACGGACTTCATCTCGGCCAACTCGGCCGATTTCGCCCGGGTCCGCGTACCCGACGACGGACCCGAGCAGCGCGAGAAGCTCACCGCCACGCTCACCGAGGCGGGCGGCCAGGTCATGTCGGAGCCGGACGGGGCCCTGCGGATCACCGGGCTCCGGCTGCCGCGGATCAGTGATCTGGCCCATGAGGCGGACGTCCGGCTGTGGGAGCTCTCGCCGCACCAGGCCTCACTGGAGGAGGCGTACATGCGGATGACGCAGGGCGCCGTGGACTTCCGCTCGACGGCCGACCAGGTGGCTCATCTGCAGGCACCGCCGACCGCCGGATACGGACCGCAGCAGACGTACGCCCCGCCGCAGAGCGCCCCCGAGGTGCCGCAGCAGGGCTGGTACGCCCCGCCGCCGCCCGGCCTGAACCCGTACGCGGACGCACCGGCCCCCGCGGTCCCGGCGGCCGCCCCGGCCGCTCCTGCGGCCCCCGCCGCCCCTCCCGCTCCCGCCCCGGCAGCGCCCGCGGGACCCTCCGCAGATCTGACCAAGAGCGACATCAGCGAGGACTCCCGATGACGACGCCGCCCACGCCGCCGACGCCGCAGGCGCCGTACCAGCAGCAGGCGTACCAGCAGCCCTTCGCCCCCCAGCAGCACGGGCAGGGCGCGCAGGCCGGCTACTACACCTCCCCGATCCCGGTGCGCCCTGCCACCCTCGGTGACGCGATCGCCTCGGAATGGACCAAGATCCGGTCCGTACGCTCCACGATGTGGACGCTCGGCGTCATGATCGTGCTGGTGTTCGGCATCGGGGTGCTCTCGGCGTTCGCCGTCAGCGTCTCCGACTCCGACTCCGACATGGGCTCCACCCCGGTCCTCAGCCTCGGCTTCTTCGGCGTGCTCCTGGGGTCGATCTGTGTGATCACGCTCGGCGTCATGACCATCGCGTCGGAGTACGGCACCGGCATGATCCGTACGACGCTGACGGCCTGCCCGAGCCGGGCCCGGGTGCTCAGCGCGAAGGCGATCGTCTTCTTCCTGCTCACCTTCGTACTGACGACCGTGATGACCACGATCGTCGCCCTGATCCAGACAGCCATGCTGGACGCCGCGGCCCCCAGCGGGAAGGAATGGCTGAGCGCGACGGTCGGCGTCGGTCTCTACATGGCCACGCTGGGGCTGCTCTCGCTGGCGGTCGGCGCGCTGATCCGGCACTCGGCCGGCGCGATCACCCTCATGATCGGCCTGGTGCTGCTGCCGCTCGTACTGGCCATCTTCATGCTCGCCGACTCCCTCACGTCGATCCGTGAGTGGCTCCTGGAGTACTCGATCCCCAACCAGCTCAGCATCTTCTACGACAACTCGGTCGCGACGTCCGGGCCGTCCGGTTGGGAACCGCTGTGGCTCATGCTCGGCGTGACCGCCGTGGCCCTGGGCGGTGCCTATCTGGCGATGAACAACCGCGACGTCTGACGCCGGCGGCCCGCTCTCAGTACCGAGGCGCGTTCCTGGACCGCTGCACCCGCGTGGTGCGGCGGTCCTTCGCGTTCCAGCACGCCTTGTGCCAGTGCCTGCGGTCGTCGATCCCGCCGTATTCGGACCAGACCACCAGGTGCGGGAGGCCCGAGGGGATCTCCTGGTCGCAGCCGGGGCACCGGTAGCGCTTGCCCGCCGCGCTCGCGCCGCTCACCGGGCGGACCGACCACTCCTCGCCCTGCCACTCCTCCGAGCGCCCTCCGCCGCCGTACCGGTCCCCCTCCGCGCTCGCGCTGTCGGTGGGACTCTCGCCGCCTCGGGGGCGGTTACGGCGCGGGGACACGTGACACCTCACGGGGCAGGGCTGGGCAGTTCCCGTCCAGCGTAGGGCCATTCGGCGGGGGCATACGTCTCGCACCGCCCGGGACGGGACGGGTAACCGGAAAATCGCAACAACTTCCCGTCGGACCGTGCCTTTGGCACGTGTCAGACGTTGTTGCCAGTAGGGGAGAGCCGCGTCGGCCGCAAGGAGGTATCTGGCGATGCGTGTGGGAACGTTCGTACTGGCAGCCCAGTTTCCGGGGCAGGGGCCGGGTGAAGCGCTGCATCGCGCGATCCGGTCCGCCGAGGTCGCGGAGGAGTCCGGCCTCGACTCGGTCTGGCTGGCCGAACATCATTTCGTGCCGTACGGGGTGTGTCCGTCCGCTGTCACGCTGGCCGCGCTGCTGCTCGGCCGCACGCGCAGAATCCGCGTCGGTACGGCGGTGAGCGTGCTGCCGACCCAGCATCCGGTCGCGCTCGGCGAGCAGGCCGCGCTGCTGCACCTCACCAGTGGCGGCCGGTTCACCCTCGGCGTGGGCCGGGGCGGGCCGTGGATCGACCTGGAGGTGTTCGGCGGCGGCCTGGAGGCGTACGAGAACGGCTTCCCCGAGTCCCTGGGGCTGCTGCTCGACTGGCTGCGCGAGGCAAGGGTGGCGGGACGCGGGGAGCGCTACGGTTTCCGCGAGGTGGCGGTGGTCCCCCGGGCCGACGAGCTGCTCGACGCGGAGAGCGGGGAGAGCCCCGGAGGGCCTGAGGTGATCGTCGCGTGCACCTCGCCGAAGAGCGTGGAACTCGCCGCCGAAAACGGCTTGCCGATGCTGCTCGGGATGCACTGCGGCGACGAGGAGAAGGCCGAGATGGTCGCCCTCTGGCGCTCCTGCGCGCTCGCCGCGGGCCGTTCGCCGGAGAGCGTACGGCAGGCGGGGCACGTGTCCGCGGGCGTGGCCCAGATCGCGGACCGCGCCGACGACGCCCGGGAGACGCTCGTGAAGGCGATGCCGGGCTGGCTGCGGCAGGGACTGGGCGCCCATGTGACGGTGGACGGCCGGCACCGGGTGATGCGCGACCCGGTCGGCTACACGGAGCTGCTGTGCGGACTTCATCCGGTGGGCCCGCCCCGGCTCGCGGCCGACCGCCTCGCGGCCACGGCGGAGCGCACGGGCATCACCCGCTTCGCGCTCCTGGTGGAGGGTTCCGGAGATCTCGTGGCCACGGAGGAGAACGTAGCGCGGCTGGGCACCGAGGTGCTGCCACTCCTCGAATGACCCACACCCATGGGTTTCACGGTGTACGTACGGGAGCTGCCGCCCCGGACCAGTTGCACCTCCCGCGGCCCGGGGCGGCAGCAGAAGCGTTCAGCAGTCCCGTAGTTCGGGCGACTGGTTGAGCAACTGGCCCCTCACCGAGGTGAACTTGGCCAGTCGGTCGTCGACCGAGGCGTCCAGCGGGAACACCGCGACGCGGTGGCAGTTCTGGAATGCCAGGCGCACCCCGAAGTGCCGCTGCAGCGCACCGCGTATCGCATCACTCGCGAGCGCACGCAGCAGCTGACCACGTGCCTGCTCGTTGGGCGGCGGCGTCTGGTTGTCGGCGAACTGCCCGCCGTCGACCTTCAGCTGAGCCACCAACGAGCTGATCATCTCCCATGCGTAGGGCAGGGAGGTCCGGACGCAGTCGACGAAGTCGGCTTCGTCGACCTCGCCTCGCTCGGCCTGTTCCAACAGCGCCGGTGAGACGTCGAGCGACATGGGTTCTCCTCTCGCGACCCCGACGGAGAGCCGGGGCCTTACGGGCAGGGAAGAAGGACGGCGACGCAGCGTGCACGCACGGCGACCTCCTGCATCCACGGTAAGGGCGCAGTCCGGGCCGCACCAGGAGATTGGGAACACAACCGGCCAATAACGAAGGGGTTGAAAGAGGGGCAAGCCAGAAAGCGTCACTCCGGGGCGGGAAGGGAGTGACGGGTGGGTGAATCGCGTCGAGCACCTGTCGTCGAGTAGCGTTGCCGACCATGCGTCTCGTCATCGCCCGCTGCTCCGTGGACTACGCGGGCCGGCTCACGGCCCACCTGCCCTCCGCTCCCCGTCTGATCCTGGTGAAGGCGGACGGGAGCGTGTCGATTCACGCCGACGACAGGGCGTACAAACCGCTCAACTGGATGTCGCCGCCCTGCACCCTGAAGGAGGGCGCCGACGACACCGCGGGCGTCTGGACCGTGGTGAACAAGGCGGGCGAAAAACTGATCATCACGATGGAGGAAATCCTCCACGACTCGTCCCACGAGCTGGGCGTCGACCCCGGCCTGATCAAGGACGGCGTGGAAGCGCACCTCCAGGAGCTGCTCGCCGACCGGATCGAGACGCTCGGCGAGGGCTACACCCTCATCCGCCGCGAGTACTTCACCGCCATCGGCCCCGTCGACATCCTGTGCCGTGACGCCGACGGGCAGACCGTGGCGGTCGAGCTGAAGCGGCGCGGCGACATCGACGGCGTGGAGCAGCTGACCCGCTACCTGGAGCTGCTCAACCGCGATCCCCACCTGGCGCCGGTGAAGGGCATCTTCGCCGCCCAGGAGATCAAGCCCCAGGCCCGTGTCCTGGCGACGGACCGCGGTATCGGCTGCGTGGTCCTCGACTACGACGCGATGCGCGGCATCGAGGACGACAAGCTCAGGCTCTTCTGACCGTCCGGCGTTTTGCGGCCTTTCAAGCCCGTCCGACGTTTGAGGACGGAACCCTCCGGCCTCTCAAGCCCGTCCGGCGATTGAGGACGAAACCCTCCGCACGGAGACCGGCGGCCCCGCCGGACGGGCGTCCGCACACTCCAAGCCCGTCCGGCGATTGAGGACGAGGCGCCACCGGGCGGCGCCCGTCATCAGGTCACCGACGGACTCGCACTCGCCTTCGAGGGTCCGCTGGCCGAGTCCGACGAGTCGGGCACCGTCGGCGCCGGTTCTGTCGTCTCGGTACCCGTGGGCGTCGGCTCCGTGGGCGGCTCCGACGTCTCCGTGTCGGTCGGCGAAGGGCTGGCCGGCGAAGGACTGGTCGGCGTCACGGTCGGCTTCGTCGTCGAACGCGTAGGCGAAGGCCTGCTCGACGACGAACCCCCCGGCGACGACGGAGCGGACTCCGAAGCCGTCGCCCCCGGCGAAGACGCCCCGCTCCCGCCGGCCGGCGCGGACCCGCTCACGGACGGCCCCGGCGTCGCCGACGACGACGCGGAACCCGACGTCCGGGCGGACGGAGTCGCACCGTCCGTGGACTCCTCGGCCGGCAGCTCCTCCTCCTGGTCGCCGCTCCCGGTCACCGACTGCTCGGTCGAGGCGCCGGGGTCACCCTGCGGGTCACTGTTCGAGGTGAGCCCGAGGGTCACCACCGTGCCGAGGACCCCGGCCAGCAGCACCCCCGCACCGGCCGCGACCAGATTGCGCCGGGCCCCGCCCAGCATCGCGAAGCGGCCGCTCTCCTCGGCGGCGGCCTTCGGAGCGCCCTGCCGGGACGCGACGGCCGTCTCCTCCGGGTACGTCCGCGGCATCGACACGGGGATGACCGTCGGCAGACCGCGGGGCGGCGACACCTCGAAGCGGTCGACCGGCAGCTCGTCCATCACCGGGGCACCGACCGCGGCCGGCCGGCCGGAACGGTCCTCGACCAGGGCGAGCGCCCTCCGCCCGGCCACCGCACCGGACTTGTCGGCGAGCGCCCCGCGCATGCTGATGGAGGTCTCCAGCTCGGCCCTGGCCCGGTCGAGGTTGCCGGTGCACAGGGCGAGGACACCCAACTCGTGGTGGAAGTACGCCTCTTCGGCGACCTCGCCGGCGATCCGGCCGGCCTCCTGGCCGATCCGCAGGGACTTCTCCCAGGCGCTCCAGTGCAGCCCTGCGGCGAACGCGGGCGAGGCACTGCGGGCCAGCAGCACGGCGACGCTGGTCTGCCCGGCCCCGTCCCCCGGCACCAGCTGCGCCATCGCCGCGAGCATCGCATCGGACTCGGCCACCACCCGGGCGGGGGTGACGGAGGGGTGACCGGCCCACCAGGCATAGTGCTGGGCCACCGTCCGGGCCCGGTCCGTGGCGTCGTCGCCGTATCCGGCGGCCTCCAGCTGGGCGAGGACACCGGCGGCCAGCCGGTAGCGGGAGCCGGCCGGGGACAGCAGTCCGCAGCCGGCGAGCTCCGCGAGTGCCGCGTCGGCGTGGGTGTCCCCCACGAGCGCCGGCAGATGCGCCTGGTGCGGTACCTCGCCGCCGAGTGCGACCGCGAAGCGCAGGGTGTCGCGCGCCGCCTCGCTCAGCCGTGAGCCGAGCAGCGCGGCGGGTGCGGCGCCCTCACCGAGGCTGGGCAGCGGGACCTCATCGGCGTCCGCCCCCGCGGATTCCACGGCCTCCGGAACCTCTTCGACGGGCCGGTTCTCCAGGTAGCCGTACTCGTCGTACGCGGTCGGGTCGGTGCTCAGCAGGTCGCGCTGGCGCAGCAGGGCGCCCGCCTGGACGAAGCGCAGCGGAAGGCCCTCGGACTCGAACCAGAGGTCTCCGGCCCAGTTGGCCTCCTCCTCGGTGAGCGTGCGCTCGACAACCCGCTCCATCAGGTCGATCGAGGCACCGCGGTCGAGGCCGGCGAGGAAGACCTCTTCGAGGTGGGAGTCGGGGCCGGGGGCGGCGACGTCCGGCGTCGCGGCCAGCAGGAAGGCGCATTCGGGCGTCGCGTCGAGGAGCTCGTCCAGCGCGGCGCCACCGAACTCCAGGTCGTCGAGCACGACGACGGCACCGGTCGTCCGCAGCTTCTCCAGCAGCAGTTCTCGGTCCGGGCGGTGCAGCGGCGCGTCGTGAACGGCCTCGAAGAGTCCGTGGAGGAGGTCGGCGACGGTGCGCTTGTGGCCGCTCAGCCGGACGACTCCGTCAGGGGCGAGTTCCGCGCAGTCCGTGGCGACGGCTTCCAGCAGCGCGGTACGGCCGGAACCGGCCGGTCCCGTGAGCCGTACGGAGCGGCCGCGGGCCAGCAGGCGCACCAGGCGTTCGCGTTCGTCGGCCCGCTGCAGCAGCGGCAGCTGGAGGACGGGCGGGCCGGGCGGGACGGGAGGTGCGGCGGCCCGCTCACGGTCGGCCCGCTCCGCGGGGGTGCGCCGGACGGGTGCGGCGGGCTGCTCCCCGGGCGGGCAAGGTTCGACCTCGCTGCCGTCGACGGGGTTGACCGTGAGCAGGAGGTCGCCGGATATGAGCGGGACGATGCGCGCCTGTTGCGGTGTTTGCTGACTGAAATCCGGCGTCAGCGGATCCCGCGAAGGACGGCGCCGGCCGGCTTCCTCGGAGAAGCCGTTGCCGTCGTGGCCGAACTCTTCCGGCCCCCGGTGTATCGGGTCCATCGCCAAAGCCCCCAAGACGCGTCGAGCACGGTTGTCCCTCCCGGCCTCGCACGCCCAGCTGTCGCTTCCGGTCCGGTGTCCGCCAGGTGGGTCCGTCAATCGGCAGACGGCCGAACCCTAAACCTTCGCACAGTATCTACGAACATCCGGGGTGCCGCGCCGCCCCACAGATCACGGTCTCGTGAGGATTGTGTGGCTTCGGCCGGGGCCCCGGGACGGGCGTCCGCCGCCGGGCGCCTTCAGACGCGCGGCAGGGACTCGGCGGCGATTCCGCCCTCGATGGCCAGAATGCGGTGCAGTCTGGTGGCCACCAGCAGGCGTTGCATCTGCGGCGGTACGCCGCGGAGCACCAGCCGCCGCCCGGCACGCCCGGCTCTGCGGTGCGCTCCCATGATGACGCCCAGCCCGGTGGCGTCCCACGAATCCAGCTCGGTCAGGTCGAGCACCAGATCGCCGACTCCGTCGTCGAGGGCCGAGTGCAGGACCGTACGGGCGTCCGCCGCGCTTCGGACATCGAGGCGGCCCCCGACGACCAGCTCGGCGTGGTCGCCCCTGATGTGCATATGCGCTCCCCTGGAATGCTCCGTGGCGTGGTCGGTCTGTCTGAAACTGTCTCTGCCCCAACTGACTGTGGCAGCGACAGGGAAGTTGCCGTCTGTAAGCGAACCGATACCGAATTCACTCCGTGGAGTGACCGAAGTCCGCCGTAGGCCCCTTGGGTATCCACTGCGGATCCGCTGGTTCCGGAAGACGGCCCCCGGAACCCCCGGGCCTGATCGACGGCGGATCAGTCGGCCCGGGACCGAAAACGATCAGTAGGTGTAGAAGCCCTGCCCGCTCTTGCGGCCGATGTCACCTGCATCGACCATTCGGCGCATCAGTTCCGGGGCGGCGAACTTCTCGTCCTGGGACTCGGTGTAGATGTTGCCGGTGGCGTGCAGCAGGATGTCGACGCCGGTCAGGTCCGCGGTGGCGAGCGGCCCCATGGCGTGGCCGAAACCGAGCTTGCAGGCGATGTCGATGTCCTCGGCCGAGGCGACGCCCGACTCGTAGAGCTTGGCGGCCTCGACGACGAGTGCCGAGATCAGCCGGGTGGTGACGAAGCCGGCCACGTCGCGGTTGACCACGATGCAGGTCTTGCCGACCGACTCCGCGAACTCGCGTGCGGCGGCGAGGGTTTCGTCGCTGGTCTTGTAGCCGCGGACGAGTTCACAGAGCTGCATCATCGGAACCGGCGAGAAGAAGTGCACGCCGACGACGCGCTCCGGGCGCTCCGTCACGGCCGCGATCTTGGTGATCGGGATGGCGGAGGTGTTGGAGGCGAGCACGGCGTCGTCCCGGACGATCTTGTCGAGGGTCCGGAAGATCTCGTGCTTCACCTCCAGCTTCTCGAAGACGGCCTCGACCACGACGTCCGCGTCGGCGACCGCGTCGAGATCGGTGGTCGTGGTGATGCGGGCGAGCGCGGCCTCGGCGTCGGCCTCCGCGAGCTTGCCCTTGGAGACGAACCTGTCGTAGGAGGCCTTGATGCCGTCCCGGCCACGGGTCAGGGCCGCGTCGGTGACATCACGCAGCACGACGTCCCAGCCCGCCTGGGCGGAGACCTGCGCGATACCGGACCCCATGAGTCCGGCGCCGATGACGGCGAGCTTCCTGGCCACGTTGGCACCCCTATGCTTCTCAGCGGTTCTTGTTCCGTGCTCTCCGGCGGAGGTTAGTACCCGTGAGGGGCGCTGGGGCGGTGAAGAGATGCGCGTCACGTCTCAAATGACGGACATCACACCGGGATGCGTCATTCGGCGGCGCGCCGGGCGTAGTTGAGCACCGTTTCGCCCAGCAGGCCCTCGATGTCGTCGAGCAGGACGAGGGCGTCGCGGGACACTTCGGCGGCCTTGCGGCCCGCCACCATCTCGCCGCCGATGTACGCCATGAGCGTCGCGTGCACCCAGGAGAGCTGGCCGGCCACCAGGCTCGCGGTCCGGTCCCCCGCCCCGCACTCCTCCCGCAGCGTCCCCTCCAGATGCTGGAGGGCCTCCTGCTGGATGTGCCAGAGGCGGGCCTTGAGGCTGTCGGCTCCCTCGATGACCCGCATGAAGCGCTCGTAGCCCTCCATCAGACCGACGGTGGGTGACACGCCCTCCACCTGGACGCGCAGTTCGCGCAGGACGGCGTCGGCTGCGGACTCCCCCTTGTCCCGGCCCCGGACGTACCGCGAGAGGCGGTCGACGACGCCCTGGCTGCGGTCGAGGAAGAGGTCCTCCTTGGTCGGGAAGTAGTTGTAGACGGTGTTCACCGAGACATCGGCGGCCCGGGCGATCTCGGCGATCGTGACCGCGTCGAATCCCCGCTCCAGGAAGAGACCCGTGGCCACGTCCGAGAGGTACTGCCTGGTCTGGCGCTTCTTGCGCTCCCTGAGTCCCTCAGCCATGGGCCCATCGTAGGGCGCTCTGGGGTTCCTGAATATTTGGTGTCATTGCAATTTTTCAGCGACTCTGTTTTTGTGGTCGCTATGCCAATCATCAGTACGTCCGGGCTCGCCCGGACCTTCGCCTCGAAGACCGGCCCCGTGGAGGCCGTCCGCTCCCTCGACATGACGGTCGCGACCGGCGAGATCGTCGGGCTCCTCGGCCCCAACGGAGCGGGCAAGACCACCACCCTGCGCATGCTCACCACCCTGCTCGCCCCCACCGGCGGCGCGGCCACCCTGGCCGGCCGCGATCTGGTCGAGGACCCGGCGGGCGTGCGGGAGAAGTGCGGGTACGTGGCCCAGTCGGGCGGTGTCGACCCCCACATCAGCGTCCGGGAGGAGCTGGTCACCCAGGGCCGGCTGTACCGGCTCGGCAAGGCCGCGGCCGTGGCCCGAGCCTCGGAACTCGCCGCGGAGCTGGGCCTGACCGAGCTGCTCGACCGCAGGACGCTCACCCTCTCCGGGGGCCAGCGGAGGCGGCTCGACATCGCGATGGGGCTCACCCATCGCCCGGCCGTGCTCTTCCTCGACGAGCCGACCACGGGGCTGGACCCGGGCAGCCGCGCCGATCTGTGGGACCTCGTGCGCCGGCTGCGCGACACGTACGGCACGACCGTCGTGCTCACCACGCACTACCTCGACGAGGCCGACGCGCTCGCGGACCGGCTCGTCGTCATCGATGACGGCCAGGTCGTGGCCGAGGGCGCGCCGGCCACGCTGAAGAGCCGCTACACGGGCTCGCCCGGCGCCTCGCTCCAGGAGGCGTTCCTCGCGATCACGGGCCGTGCCCCCGCCTCCGCCGATGCCGCACCCGTCGCCGTATAGCCCGACCCCTCAGAGGATTCCGATGCTTCTCCACGACACCGCGATCGTCTTCGGGCGGTACGCCCGCCAGACCCTGCGCTCCAGGTTCCAGATCCTCTTCGGCATCCTCATGCCGCTGCTCTACCTGCTCTTCTTCGGCCCCCTGCTCACCGGCCTGCCGCTCGGCCCGGACGGTGACTCCTGGCAGGTGCTCGTCCCCGGACTGCTGCTCCAGCTCGGCCTGTTCGGCGCCTCGTTCGCCGGATTCGCCGTCATCATCGACAAGTCGACCGGGGTCATGGAGCGGATGCGGGTCACCCCGGTCAGCCGGGCGGCGCTCCTTCTGGGCCGGGCCCTGCGCGATGCGCTGCTGTTCGTGTTCCAGGCGGTGCTGCTGGTGCTCGTCGCCGTACTCATGGGGCTGCGCGCCCCGCTGCCCGGCGTGCTGATCGGCTTCGCCTTCGTCGGGCTGCTGACGGTCTCGCTGGCCTCGCTCTCGTACGCACTGGCCATGAAGGTCGGCACGCCGCAGGAGTTCGGACCGGTGATCAACTCGCTCACCATGCCGGCCATGCTGCTGTCCGGGCTGATGCTGCCGATGACGCTGGGGCCGCAGTGGCTGGACGTGCTGTCGCACTTCACACCGCTGCGCTACCTCGTGGACGCGGTGCGGGACGCGTACGTGGGCTCGTACGCCACCGCGCACATGCTATATGGGGTCCTGGTCTCCCTCGGTTTCGCGGTTCTCGCCGTGACAGTGGGCACACGTGTCTTCAGGAGAGCGGGTGCGTAACTAGGCTGACCGCATGGTCAATCTGACACGTATCTACACCCGCACCGGCGACCAGGGCACCACCGCCCTCGGCGACATGAGCCGGACCGCCAAGACCGATCTGCGCATCTCCGCGTACGCCGACAGCAACGAGGCCAACGCGGTCATCGGTACGGCGATCGCGCTCGGGCAGCTGACCGAGGACGTCGTGAAGGTCCTCGTCCGCGTGCAGAACGACCTGTTCGACGTGGGTGCGGACCTGTCGACGCCCGTCGTCGAGGAGCCGAAGTACCCGCCGCTGCGGGTCGAGCAGTTCTACGTCGACAAGCTGGAGGCGGACTGCGACCACTTCCTGGAGCAGGTGGAGAAGCTCCGCAGCTTCATCCTGCCGGGCGGTACCCCGGGCGCCGCGCTGCTGCACCAGGCGTGCACGGTGGTCAGGCGCGCGGAGCGGTCCACCTGGGCGGCGCTGGAGGTGCACGGCGAGGTCATGAACCCGCTGACGGCGACGTACCTCAACCGGCTCTCGGACCTGCTGTTCATCCTCGCCCGGGTCGCGAACAAGGAGATCGGCGACGTGCTGTGGGTGCCGGGCGGCGAACGGTGAGACCGGGCCCGCCCGGCGACCGGGGACGGAGTCCTCACCCGGGCGGGCCCGACACCCGCTTCGCCTCCCGCTCCCGCCCGGGGTCCCGCTTCGGGAAGAGCGTGTAGCTCGCCGCGATCACCAGGTTGATACCGATCACGAACAGCATCGTCTGCTGCCACGACCGCAGTGACGTCGTGTCCCCGTCTCCCCCGACGTACCAGACGGCCGCCTGCAACAGGGCCAGCGCCGTCACCGCGGCCACCGTCCACCGCCCGGCCACCCGCCACTCGTGCGCGGCGCGCGCCATCCCGTACTTCGGCGGCTTCACCGGCGGTGGACCACCGGCGAAACGGTGCGCGACCCGGGCGTCGGCCCACTTGATCGTGGAGTGCCCGAGCCCGACCGTGAAGCCGATGTAGACCGCGGCCAGGCCGTGCTTCCAGTCCGGTTCGGCGCCGTTCTTCAGGTCGACGGCCGTCACCACCAGCAGGACGATCTCCAGCAGCGGCTCGCACAGGAGCACGGCGGCGCCCAGCCGCGGCTTCCCGGCCGCGTAGCGCAGCGTGAGTCCGGCGGCCAGCAGTACCCAGAAGGCGATCTCGCAGAGAACGATCAGTGTGACGATCACGGTCCGTTTCCTTTCGCTCCCTTCCAGTCTCGCGGCGCCACCGCGCCGGATCATCGGCCGCGGTGACGAAACCCCACTGCATCCTTCGATGTAGTGGCGGCTCGCTCCCGGTACGGACGTGTGCCGCGCGTCCGGCGTGTTGGATGGGTGGGTGTTCTCTCCGGCCCGCCCCCACCGCGACGACGTCCTCATCGCCGTCATCGGACTGCTCGGCGGAGCGGTCCTGGCCCTGCTCGGTCTGCACATGCAGAACGGGCGCCTCTTCGACGCCCCCTGGCTCGCGCTCGTCCCGCTCACCGTGATGTCGGCGCTGGAACTGCTGCGCCGGAGCGCGCCGCGGACGGCCCTGGTCATCGGCACGATCGCGCTGGTCGCGGACCAGTTCACGCCCGGGAACCTGGCGACCGTGCTGATGTTCACCGACCTCATGTACGCGGCCGTGCTGTACGGGACCCCCGCGGCCGCCCGCCGGATCCCGGTGACCACGTTCCTGATCACGGTCGCGGTCACGATCGGCTTCCTGGCCTGGTTCCGGGACGCCGAGGCGCTGCTCGTCGGGATCGTCACCGGGCTGGTCTCGTTCGTTCCCGCGCTCACCGGGGTCAGCGTGCGCAACCACCGCGACGCCGCGGAGACAGCCCGGCTGCGTGCCGATCAGACCGCGCTGCTGGCCGAGATGGACCGCGCCCAGGCGGTGACCGCCGAACGCGCCCGGATGGCACGTGAACTGCACGACATGGTCGCCAACCACCTCTCCGCCATCGCCATCCACTCCACCGCCGCGCTCTCCATCGACGACCCGGCGACCTCCCGCGACGCCCTCGGAGTCATCCGCGAGAACAGCGTGGACGGTCTGGCCGAAATGCGCCGTCTGATCGGGCTGTTGCGCACCGGGGCCGCCGATCTGGAGCCGAGCAGCTCGCCGAAGCTCGGCTCGCTGGACGCCCTCATCGAGCAGCACCGCACGAACGCCGCCTCCAGCGGACTGGTCTGCACCCTGGACGACACCCGCACGGATCCCGGCCGACTGCCCGCACCGGTCGAACTCGCCGCGTACCGCATCGTCCAGGAGTCCCTCACCAACGCGCTCAAGCACGCCGCGCCCGGCCCGGTCACGGTACGGCTGGAACAGACGGGAGCGCGGCTGACGGTGGAGGTGGGCAGCGTCCTCGGGGACCGGCCCGGGCCGCGCGCACCGGGTTCGGGGGCCGGGCTGATCGGGATGCGGGAGCGGGTGGCGCTGCTCGGCGGGGAGTTCGAGGCAGGGCCCGTGTCCACCGGGGACGGGTCGGGGAGTTGGCAGGTACGGGCACAACTGCCCGTGGGAGAAGGGAGCGTGAGGCGATGACCATCAGGGTTCTGGTCGCCGAGGACCAGTCGGCCGTGCGGGCGGGGCTGGTCCTCATCCTGGGCAGCGCGCCGGACATCGAGGTCGTCGGAGAGGCCGGTGACGGGGAGGAGGCCGTCCGGCTGGCCCGCGAACTGCGCCCGGATCTGGTGCTGATGGACATCCAGATGCCCCGGCTGGACGGGGTGTCCGCGACGAGGCAGGTGGTGGCGGAGCGGCTGGCGGACGTGCTGGTGCTGACGACGTTCGACCTGGACGCGTACGTGTTCGGGGCGCTGCGGGCCGGGGCTTCGGGCTTTCTGCTGAAGGACACCGAGGCGCGCGGGCTGCTCGACGCGGTCCGCACGGTGGCGCGCGGCGAGGGTCTCATCGCCCCGTCGGTGACGCGCCGGCTGATCGCGGAGTTCGCGGGAACCACGCCGCACGGGCCGTCGGAGGGTCCCGACCGGGCGGTCCTGGACACGCTCACCCGGCGCGAGCGCGAGGTGCTCGGCTGCCTCGGGGAGGGGATGTCGAACGCGGAGATCGCGGTGCGGCTGTCCATGGCCGAGGCGACGGTGAAGACGCACGTCAGCCGGTTGCTGGGGAAGCTGGAGCTGCGCAGCAGGGTCCAGGCGGCGGTGCTGGCACAGGAGTTGGGCGTCTGAGGTTTATCCGCGCCCGACTCCGAACTTTGGTCTGGACCTCTTGACGATTGGTCCAGACCTTCCTAATCTCACCGAGCACACTGCGGTGAGCCCGCCACAACAAAGCGGGCTCAGGGCGGCGCAGGGTTTGCAGTCCACGGACCATCCCCGTTTGTCCGGACCTCACCCGAGGAGCACCGTTGAGCACTGAGACCCCCCGCCGGACCCGATTCAGATTCGGGGCCGGAAAAGCCACCAGATCCCGAGCAGTCGCGGGCCTCACCGCACTGCTCCTTCCGCTCGCCGCGATGGTCGGCCTGGCCTCCCCCGCCGAGGCCGCCACCTCCGCCACCGCCACGTACCTCAAGAAGTCCGACTGGGGCAGCGGCTTCGAGGGCCAGTGGACGGTGAAGAACACCGGAACCACCTCCCTGTCCTCCTGGACCATCGAGTGGGACTTCCCCTCCGGCACCGCGGTCGGCTCCGCCTGGGACGCCACCGTCACCAGCTCCGGAACCCACTGGACCGCCAAGAACCTCGGCTGGAACGGCACGGTCGCCCCCGGGGCCAGCATCAGCTTCGGCTTCAACGGCACCGGCTCCGGCGCCCCCGCCGGCTGCAAGCTGAACGGCGCCTCCTGCGACGGCGGCAGCGTCCCGGGTGACAACGCCCCGTCGGCACCCGGCACCCCCACCGCGAGCGCCGTCACCGACACCTCGGCGAAGCTCACCTGGAGCGCCGCCACCGACGACCACGGCATCAAGAACTACGACGTCCTGCGCGACGGCGCCGTCGTCGCCACGGTCACCGGCACCACGTACACGAACACCGGCCTCACCGCGGGTACCGACTACTCGTACACCGTCCGGGCCCGTGACACCGCGGACCAGACCGGACCGGTCAGCGGCGCGGTCAAGGTGCACACCACCGGCGGCGGGGGCACCGACCCCGGCCCGGGCGGCGACAAGATCAACCTCGGGTACTTCACCGACTGGGGCGTCTACGGCCGCAACTACCACGTCAAGAACCTGGACACCTCCGGTTCGGCCGCGAAGATCACGCACATCAACTACGCCTTCGGCAACGTCCAGGGCGGCAAGTGCACGATCGGTGACTCGTACGCCGACTACGACATGGCCTACACCGCGGACAAGTCCGTCGACGGCGTGGCCGACACCTGGGACCAGCCGCTGCGCGGCAGCTTCAACCAGCTGCGGAAGCTCAAGGCGAAGTACCCGCACATCAAGGTCCTGTGGTCCTTCGGCGGCTGGACCTGGTCCGGCGGCTTCGGCCAGGCGGCACAGAACCCGGCCGCGTTCGCCCAGTCCTGCTACGACCTGGTCGAGGACCCCCGCTGGGCCGATGTCTTCGACGGCATCGACATCGACTGGGAGTACCCCAACGCCTGCGGTCTGACCTGTGACACCAGCGGCCCCGCCGCGCTGAAGAACATCACCTCGGCGCTGCGTACGAAGTTCGGCAGCAGCAACCTGGTGACCGCCGCGATCACGGCCGACGGCTCCGAGGGCGGCAAGATCGACCTGGCCGACTACGCGGGCGCCGCGCAGTCGCTGAACTGGTACAACGTGATGACGTACGACTTCTTCGGCGCCTGGGCGGCCAAGGGCCCGACGGCCCCGCACTCCCCGCTGACCTCGTACAGCGGCATCCCGCAGGCCGGCTTCAACTCCGCCGACGCCATCGCCAAGCTGAAGGCCAAGGGCGTCCCCGCCTCGAAGCTGCTGCTCGGCATCGGCTTCTACGGCCGCGGCTGGACCGGTGTCACCCAGGCGGCACCGGGCGGCACGGCCACCGGCGCGGCGCCGGGTACGTACGAGGCGGGCATCGAGGACTACAAGGTCCTCAAGAACAGCTGCCCCGCCACCGGCACGATCGCCGGTACGGCGTACGCGCACTGCGGCACCAACTGGTGGAGCTACGACACCCCGGCGACGATCCAGTCGAAGATGGCCTGGGCGAACAGCCAGGGCCTGGGCGGGGCGTTCTTCTGGGAGTTCAGCGGTGACACCGCGAACGGTGAACTCGTGAGTGCGATGGACAACGGCCTCAACTAACCCCTGAGGCAGTCGCACCCCGAAAAAGCGCCGGGGAGACAGGTCCGCCCCCTGTCTCCCCGGTTTTCGTGTGCTCCGGTGCGGGTACCGCGGCCTCAGGCCAGCCACGTTCCCCCCTCCCCAGACGTCGTCCGGGAGGTACCGCCCCTTCCAGTGAGGCCCCTGTTCAAGCCACGTTGACTCGCTGGCCGGGCGGCGCCGCCTCCAGCCAGGCGAGGAATCCGGTGAGGGCGTCCTCGCTCATCGCCAGCTCCAGACGGGTCTCCCGGTGGAGACAGCCGAGCACGACGGCGTCGGAGAGGAGCGCGAGTTCCTCCT
This sequence comes from Streptomyces sp. NBC_00385, assembly GCF_035917155.1. Lineage (NCBI taxonomy): Bacteria > Bacillati > Actinomycetota > Actinomycetes > Kitasatosporales > Streptomycetaceae > Streptomyces > Streptomyces sp. NBC_00385. The sequence continues at coordinate 2,496,264 of NZ_CP107951.1, forward strand.
CGCCCTCGGGCAGCCGGCGGGCGACCACCTCGATCGAGGAGCGCTCCAGCACCCGGCGCGGGCGCGGGGAGTAGCTGAAGACCCGGAACCACTTCACCTTGTCGCCGCTGTACCGGGCGACTCCGTACACCCAGCCCTTGCCCGAGAGATCGGGCTCCTCCGGCACATTCCATCGCAGACTGCAGTCGAAGGTCCCGCCGGAACGCTGAATCAGCCGCCGGCGCAGACCGAAGACGAAGAGCCCCAACAGGACCAGCGCGACGATCAGCCCGCCCACCCACAGCGCGAGGTACATCTCCACCGACCTCCTCGCGTCATCGAGTAAACGGATACCGCTCGAACTTCACCTGCACCTGCATCGCCTCAGCCGCGACACGGTCTGGAGGGGTCTCCAGACCGGCCGCGGCTGAGGGTAAAGCCGTTTCGCGGGGTGACTAGTGCACCGCCACCGCACGCAGTCGCACATCGGCGCGGCGCTCGGCAGCGCTGTCCGTGTCCGACTTGGCACGCTCGAACGCACGCTCCGCGCGCTCGACATCGATCTCGTCCGCCAGCTCGGCAATCTCCGCCAGCAGCGAGAGCTTGTCGTCGGCGAAGGAGATGAAACCACCGTGCACAGCGGCGACGACAGTGCCGCCTTCGCTCGTGCGGATCGTCACCGGGCCCGATTCCAGCACACCCAGGAGCGGCTGGTGACCGGGCATGACGCCGATGTCGCCGGACGTGGTACGTGCGACAACGAGGGTGGCCTCGCCGGACCAGACACTGCGGTCCGCGGCGACCAGCTCGACATGCAGCTCAGCAGCCAAGGGTGGCTCCTCGGGTCACCACCCGGCGGTGATGCCGGGTGTTGGGTCAATTCTACGGGGCGTGGTGAGGGGGGCGGGACACACCCACCCCCCTCGGTGAGCCGGAGGCTCAGGAGACGCCGAGCTCCTTGGCGTTGGCCTTCAGGTCCTCGATGCCACCGCACATGAAGAACGCCTGCTCGGGGAAGTGGTCGTACTCCCCGTCACAGATCGCGTTGAACGCGGCGATCGACTCGTCGAGCGGAACGTCCGAACCGTCCAGGCCGGTGAACTGCTTGGCGGCGTGGGTGTTCTGCGACAGGAAGCGCTCGACGCGACGGGCACGGTGGACAACGAGCTTGTCCTCCTCGCCCAGCTCGTCGATACCGAGGATCGCGATGATGTCCTGGAGGTCCTTGTACTTCTGCAGGATCCCCTTGACACGGCTGGCCGTGTCGTAGTGGTCCTGCGCGATGTAGCGCGGGTCCAGGATGCGGGACGTGGAGTCCAGCGGGTCCACGGCCGGGTAGATGCCCTTCTCGGAGATCGGACGGGAGAGAACCGTCGTCGCGTCGAGGTGGGCGAACGTGGTGGCCGGGGCCGGGTCGGTCAGGTCGTCCGCGGGGACGTAGATCGCCTGCATCGAGGTGATCGAGTGACCACGCGTCGAGGTGATGCGCTCCTGGAGCACACCCATCTCGTCGGCCAGGGTCGGCTGGTAACCCACGGCGGACGGCATACGGCCGAGCAGCGTGGAGACCTCGGAACCGGCCTGCGTGAAGCGGAAGATGTTGTCGATGAAGAGCAGCACGTCCTGCTTCTGCACATCGCGGAAGTACTCCGCCATGGTCAGGGCGGACAGGGCCACGCGAAGACGCGTGCCCGGCGGCTCGTCCATCTGGCCGAAGACCAGCGCGGTCTTCTCCAGAACGCCCGAGTCCGTCATCTCGTCGATGAGGTCATTGCCCTCACGGGTGCGCTCACCGACGCCGGCGAACACCGACACACCGTCGTGCAGCTTCGCCACACGCATGATCATTTCCTGGATGAGGACCGTCTTGCCGACGCCCGCACCACCGAACAGACCGATCTTGCCGCCCTTGACGTACGGGGTCAGCAGGTCGACGACCTTCAGGCCGGTCTCGAACATCTCGGTCTTCGACTCGAGCTGGTCGAAGGCCGGGGCCTTGCGGTGGATCGGCCAGCGCTCGGTGATCTGCGCCTCGGCCTCCGGCTCGTTCAGGATCTGACCGAGGGTGTTGAACACCTTGCCCTTGGTGATGTCACCGACGGGAACGGTGATGCCCGCGCCCGTGTCGGTCACCGGGGCCTGGCGGACCAGACCGTCGGTGGGCTGCATCGAGATCGCACGGACCACGCCGTCACCCAGGTGCTGGGCGACTTCGAGGGTCAGCGTCTTACGAGCGCCGGCCTCGGCCGGGTCGTCGACCTCGACGTGCAGGGCGTTGTAGATCTCCGGCATCGCGTCGACGGGGAACTCCACGTCGACGACCGGGCCGATGACCCGGGCGACGCGGCCCGTGGCAGCGGCCGTCTCAACTGTCGTCGTCATTACTTGTCACTCCCCGCGGACGCGTCGGCCAGCGCACCTGCACCGCCGACGATCTCGCTAATTTCCTGGGTGATTTCGGCCTGGCGGGCCGCGTTGGCAAGCCGGGAGAGGCTCTTGATCAGGTCCCCGGCATTGTCGGTCGCCGACTTCATCGCGCGGCGGCGGGCGGCGTGCTCGGAAGCGGCAGCCTGCAGCAGTGCGTTGTAGATGCGGCTCTCGACGTAGCGCGGCAGAAGGGCGTCGAGGACGTCCTCCGCCGACGGCTCGAAGTCGAACAGGGGAAGGATCTCGTCCTTCTCCGTGCTCTCCTTCGCGACCTCGTCGATCGAGAGCGGCAGCATCCGGCCGTCGACCGCGTTCTGCGTCATCATCGACACGAACTCGGTGAAGACGATGTGCAGCTCGTCGACGCCGCCCTCGGCCGTGTCCTTGGTGATGGACTCGATCAGGGGCGCGGCGATCTTCTTGGCGTCCGCGTACTCCGGGCTGTCGGTGAAGCCGGTCCACGACTCCACGACCTTGCGCTCGCGGAAGCCGTAGTAGGCGACACCCTTACGGCCGACGATGTACGTGTCGACCTCCTTGCCCTCGGCCGCCAGCCGCTCCCGCAGCTTCTCCGCCGCCTTGATGGCGTTGGAGGAGTAGCCGCCGGCCAGACCGCGGTCGCTCGTGAGGAGCAGGACCGCGGCCCGCACCGGGGACTCGGCCTCGGTGGTGAGCGGGTGCTTGGTGTTGGAGCCGGTCGCCACCGCGGTCACCGCGCGGGTGAGCTCGGTCGCGTACGGCATCGACGCCGTCACCTTGCGCTGCGCCTTGACGATGCGCGAGGCGGCGATCATCTCCATCGCCTTGGTGATCTTCTTGGTCGCGGTGACGGCTTGGATGCGGCGCTTGTAAACGCGAAGCTGAGCGCCCATCGATCAGCCCTCGCCCAGGAGCTTGCCGTCCGAGGTCTCGAACTGCTGCTTGAAGGCGGCGATCGCGTCGGCGACCGACTGCAGCGTGTCGTCGGACATCTTGCCGCCCTCGGCGATGCTGGTCAGGAGGTCCTTGCGCTCACGGCGCAGGAACTCGAGCAGCTCGCTCTCGAAGCGACGGATGTCCTCGACCGGGACGTCATCCATCTTGCCCGTGGTGCCGGCCCAGACGGAGACGACCTGCTCCTCCATCGGGAACGGGGCGTACTGCGGCTGCTTCAGCAGCTCGACCATGCGCTTACCGCGCTCCAGCGACGCCTTGGAGGCCGCGTCCAGGTCGGAACCGAAGGCGGCGAACGCCTCCAGCTCACGGAACTGGGCGAGGTCCACGCGCAGTCGGCCGGAAACCTGCTTCATGGCCTTGTGCTGGGCGGAGCCACCGACTCGGGAGACCGAGATACCGACGTTGAGCGCCGGACGCTGACCCGCGTTGAACAGGTCGGACTCCAGGAAGCACTGGCCGTCGGTGATGGAGATGACGTTGGTCGGGATGAACGCCGACACGTCGTTCGCCTTGGTCTCGACGATCGGAAGGCCCGTCATCGAACCGGCGCCCATGTCGTCGGAGAGCTTGGCGCAACGCTCCAGCAGACGCGAGTGCAGGTAGAAGACGTCGCCCGGGTAGGCCTCACGGCCCGGCGGACGGCGCAGCAGAAGCGACACGGCGCGGTAGGCGTCGGCCTGCTTCGAGAGGTCGTCGAAGATGATCAGAACGTGCTTGCCGTCGTACATCCAGTGCTGGCCGATGGCCGAGCCGGTGTACGGCGCCAGGTACTTGAAGCCGGCCGGGTCGGACGCCGGGGCGGCGACGATGGTCGTGTACTCGAGCGCGCCGGCCTCTTCCAGGGCACCTCGCACGGAGGCGATGGTGGAGCCCTTCTGACCGATGGCGACGTAGATGCAGCGCACCTGCTTGTTCACGTCGCCCGAGCGCCAGTTGTCGCGCTGGTTGATGATCGTGTCGACGGCCAGCGCGGTCTTACCCGTCTGACGGTCGCCGATGATCAGCTGACGCTGGCCGCGGCCGATCGGCACCATGGCGTCGACGGCCTTGTAGCCGGTCTGCATCGGCTCGTGCACCGACTTACGGACCATGACGCCAGGGGCCTGCAGTTCGAGGGCGCGACGGCCTTCGGTCGCGATCTCGCCGAGGCCGTCGATCGGGTTGCCGAGCGGGTCGACGACGCGGCCGAGGTAACCCTCGCCGACGCCGACGGAGAGCACCTCACCGGTGCGCTGCACCGGCTGGCCCTCCTCGATTCCGCTGAACTCGCCGAGGACGATCGCACCGATCTCGCGCTCTTCGAGGTTGAGGGCGAGACCGAGGGTTCCGTCCTCGAACTTCAGCAGTTCGTTCGCCATGGCGGAGGGCAGGCCCTCCACCTTCGCGATGCCGTCGCCGGCAACGCTGACCGTTCCGACCTCCTCGCGCGAGGCCGCGTCCGGCTGGTACGACTGGACAAAGTTCTCCAGTGCGTCCCGGATCTCCTCCGGCCGGATCGTGAGCTCCGCCATCTGGGTTCCCTGCTCTCCTTGTTGGGCCCGAAGTTTCTTAAGGGGGTCTGGGGGCCGACCCCCAGGAATCTTCTGCAATTTCTGCACGGCCCAACCGGGCCGCTGGTCTTGCTCTGTTCTGTTTGGTACGTCGCGCTGCGTCAGCCGGCCATGCGACGGGTCGCCTCGTCGAGGCGTTCCGCGATGGTGCCGTTGATGACCTCGTCGCCGACCCGCACCACGATCCCGCCGAGGACCTCGGGGTCCACGTCCAGGCTCAGGTGCATCTGCCGGCCGTAGATCTTCGCCAGCGCGGCGCCGAGACGCTGCTTCTGCCGGTCACTGAGCGGCACAGCCGAGGTGACGACTGCCACCACGCGGTCCCGGCGGTCCGCGGCGAGCTTGGAAAGGGACTCGAGTCCCGCTTCCAGGCTACGTCCACGGGGCTGGGTGACAAGCCGCGTGACGATGCGCTCGGTGGTGGGCCGCGCCTTTCCGCCGAGCAGGCTGCGCAGCAGCTCGCCCTTGGCGGCGGGGGTCGCGGTCCGGCTGGTGAGTGCGGAGCGCAGCCCGGTGTCCGAGGCCACGATCCGGCCGAACCGGAACAGCTCGTCCTCGACGTCGTCGAGGTCTCCGCTGCGCTGGGCGGCGGTGAGGTCGGCGGTGTTCGCCAGCTCCTCGATCGAGTCGACCAGGTCACGCGACTGCGACCAGCGCGAGCGGACCATGCCGGAGACCAGGTCGAGGGCTTCGCCGCCCACCTGGCCGCCCAGCAGCCGTCCGGCCAGCTCGGCCCTGGCCTCGCCGGCCTGCGCCGGGTCGGTCAGGACCCGGCGCAGCGACACCTCGCGGTGCAGCAGCGCCGTGACGCCGGCCAGGTCCTCGGCGAGCTTCGCCGCGTCGACCGACGTGTTGTCGGTCAGCGCGTCGAGCCGCTCGCGTGCGGCAGCCAGTGCCTCGCGGCTCGCGCTGTTCATCGGACTGCCTCGGCCTTCGCCTCGAGCTCGTCGAGGAAACGGTCGACGGTGCCGCTCTGCCGGGCGTGGTCCTCGAGGGACTCGCCGACGAGCTTGCCGGCCAGGTCGGTGGCGAGCTTGCCCACGTCCTGACGCAGCGCCGAAGCAGCGGCCTTGCGGTCGGCCTCGATCTGGGCGTGGCCGGCAGCGACGATCTCCTCGCGCTGCCGCTGGCCTTCCGCCCTCATTTCCTGCAGGATCACGGCGCCCTGCTCCTGCGCCTCCTGGCGCAGACGAGCGGCTTCGTGGCGGGCCTCGGCGAGCTGAGCCTTGTACTGCTCAAGAACGCTCTGGGCCTCGGTCTGGGCCGCATCGGCCTTTTCGATACCGCCTTCGATGGCCTCGCGGCGCTCTTCCAGAACCTTGTTGATGTTCGGGAGGAGCTTCTTGGCGAGGAAGCCGAAGACGATGACGAAAGCGATGAGGCCAATGACGAGCTCAGGGATCGGCGGAATGAGCGGGTTTTCCGCTTCCTCCGCCGCGAGCTGAACCAGGGGGTTCACGTCAGTGCCTTCCGTCGAATGGGCTGTTCGCGACCGGTCAGGAGGTCGGGTAGACGAACGGCATGACCAGACCGATCAGGGCGAGCGCCTCACAGAAGGCGAAGCCGAGAATCTGGTTGGCGCGGATGAGACCGGCAGCCTCGGGCTGACGGGCGAGCGCCTGGGTGCCGTTACCGAAGATGATGCCGATGCCGACGCCGGGGCCGATCGCGGCGAGGCCGTAACCGATCGAGCCGAGGTTGCCCTTGATTTCGACGCCGGCGGCGAGGGTCTGGAGAGCGGACATGCCGGTTCTTCCTTCTCTTTCAATGTCCGGTGGGGGTTGGCCACCGGGTGCTTCAGGAGGTGGGTGCTCAGTGGCCCTTGGCGAGAGCGCCCTGGACGTAGCTGCAGGCCAGCAGCACGAACACGTAGGCCTGGACAGCCTGGATGAAGAGCTCGAAGGCGGTCATCACGATGACCATCACGAACGACACGCCTGCGTAGGCGAAGCCGATGCCGTTGAGCAGGTACCAGCTGGCGATCGTGAAGAGCAGCAGGAGCGTGTGCCCCGCGAACATGTTGGCGAACAGTCGGACCGCGTGCGTGAACGGCCGGACCAGCAGGTTCGAGAAGAACTCGATGGTCATCGAGAGGGGCAGGACCCCGCCGAGGCTCTTGTCGTAGCCCGTGAAGTTCTTGAACGCTCCGACGAAACCGTGCTTCTTGAAGGTCAGGACGACCCACAGGATGTAGACGATCCCGGCGAGAGCCGCCGGATACGAAATGATCGCCGTCACGGGGAACTGGGCAACCGGGATGATGGACCAGAGGTTCATCATCCAGATGACGAAGAACAGGGAGACCATCAGCGGGACGTACTTCTCGCCGTCCTTCTTGCCGATCGTCTCGTAGACGATGCCGCGGCGGACGAAGTCGTATCCGGCCTCGGCCACCATCTGAAGCTTGCCGGGCACCAACTTCGGCTTACGGAAGGCGGCCCAGAAGAAGCCAACGATGATGACCGAGCCGAGCAGGGCCAGCAGCATCGTCTTGTTGAAGTACAAGTTGCTGTCCGCGTCGCCCCAGAGGGGCTCGAACAGGAACGAGTGCAGGCCGGGTGCCGGGAAACCACAACCGTCGAAGATGTGGCAATCGGTCTCGAAGGCGAGCACCTGTGTCGGGTCAGCACTCACCGCGGGCTCCTTCAGCGTGGCGCATAGGTACGGCAACCTCGTTGTGTCGGCGCGGCGCGCAGCCGCGGTTCGGCACTGGACTGGTGTTTCGGATGTGTGAGCGGCAGTCAGGCATTTGAGCCTCGCGATCGAGCAGGCGTCAGCTCACATGCCCGCGCCCGCAGTGCCGCAGTTGGAACCGGACGATAGCAGGGTCGCGAACCTGCACTTATTCCGCCCCTACCCTTCACGCTGCGGACCCGGGCTTTTTGGGCTTTTCGTCCTTGTCGGACTCGGGTTCCACGTAAAGGATCTTGGCCTTCATGTGCGCACGCGCCTGTGCGCCGATCCACACGAGTGTCGTCACGACCAGGGTGATCGCGAAGGCCTTCGGGTTGAACAGCGAGGTGTTCTTGAATACGGCGACGAAGATGAACAGCAGCAGGAGTTGCGCCGTGTACAGCGCGAGACCCATCGCCTGGAAAAGGTGGGGCATGGACCGGGCGGTCCGTTGCAGGACCATCAGCCCGATCCCCATGAAGAGGATGACCACGATCGTCGCAACGATCGCGCCCAGGGCTCCCTTGCCACCGGCGACGCCAGCGCTGATCGCGGCGGCGACTGCGCCGGCGACAGCGGTGGGTACGGCGGTCTGGAGGAGAGTCCGGACGTCGTTGGACGGCATGGCGGCAGCTCCGCTTGCTGGGGGTGGGCAGTGTGTCGTCATGGACGAGCGTAGGCCCGGTCCGAGTCGATGCCTCGGGGCCAAGGGACCGTGCTACTCAGGTCCTTCGGCTCTGTCACCGGGTTCGTGAACGGTATCACAAACTATTTGATGAGGTCTTTACCTAGAAAGTGTGCTTGCTGTCACACGCGAGAGCTAATTAGCGCGTGTGAGCAAGACAACTCAACGACTTGTCTGGTAATGCCCCTTGACGCCCGAATCAATGACGCGTCGAATCGGCCTTGCGCCGGTCCGCGAAGCGCGAACGGTGACCGATCGCCGTCGCTCCGTTGACGCCGGACACTCCTGCGGCGATCGGGGCCTGCGGGGCGGCCTCGTGCCCATTCTGCCCCATCTGATCACCCAGGGGCCCCTGTTGGCTCTCCAGCCCCTGCGAGGACCCCGTCCCGGGCTCCGTCTCGCGCCGGCGTCGGCGGTACCGCGGCGGTACGAAGCGCTCCGCCCATCGCGGGGCGCGCGGGGTGAACCGGGGCATCAGCAGCAGGATCAGGCCGAGCGCGCTCAGCCCCACGATCAGGAGCACGATCCACATCGACGTCGAGTGCACCGAGTAGCCGACCGCGCCGAAGGCGATCAGGGCCGACCAGAAGTACATGATCAGCACCGACCGGCTGTGCGAATGGCCGATCTCCAGCAGCCGGTGGTGCAGATGGCCGCGGTCCGCCGCGAACGGCGACTGGCCGTTCCAGGTGCGCCGCACGATCGCCAGCACCAGGTCCGCCGCGGGGATGGCGATGATCGTCAGCGGCAGGAGCAGCGGGATGAAGACCGGCAGCATCGCGTGGGTCGCCTGCCGTTCGCTTCCCGCGAAGAGCTTCATCGCGTCCGGGTCGACCTGTCCGGTGACGGAGATCGCACCTGCGGCGAGGACCAGGCCGATCAGCATCGACCCGGAGTCCCCCATGAAGATCCGCGCGGGATGCATGTTGTGCGGCAGGAAGCCGAGGCACATGCCCATCAGGATCGCCGTGAAGAGCGTCGCGGGGGCCGCGGCCTCGATCCCGTACCCGTACCAGAGCCGGTAGGTGTAGAGGAAGAGCGCGGCCGAGGCGATGCACACCATGCCGGCCGCCAGGCCGTCCAGGCCGTCGACGAAGTTGACCGCGTTGATGGTGATGACGACGAGCGCGACCGTGAGCAGCGTGCCCTGCCACTGGGTGAGCGGGACCGTGCCGACACCCGGGATCGGCAGCCACAGGATCGTGAGGCCCTGGAGCACCATGACCGCCGCGGCGATCATCTGCCCGCCCAGCTTGATCAGGGCGTCGATCTCGAACTTGTCGTCCAGGACGCCGATCAGCCAGATCAGGGCCGCTCCGGAGAGCAGCGCGCGCGGTTCGTTGGAGAGCTCGAAGACGCCGTCGAGGTTGGCCAGATGATCGGCGACGATCAGCCCGGCGCACAGCCCGCCGAACATGGCGATGCCGCCGAGCCTCGGTGTCGGTTCGCGGTGGACGTCACGCGCACGGATCGCGGGCATCGCCCCGACCGCGATGGCGAACTTACGCACCGGGCCGGTGAGCAGATACGTCACCGCGGCCGTGACACAGAGCGTCAGCAGGTAATCACGCACGGGCTGCCCCAGAAATATCGCCGGCCATCTCAGCCCACACTGTAGCTACGTCGGCCTCATGGTTGAGGACACGCAGGCCCCCGCGGTGGTTGCACAGGCTGCCACCATTGCGGACATAATGGGCTATTTCACCCCGGGTAGGGCGGATGCTGTGCCGCCATCTCCCGCACCTCCGCCGCCACATCGCCCTCCTCGCGCACCGCGGACCCCATCAGCACCGCGAGGCGCGCCATGTCGGTGTCGTCCATGCCCTGGGTGGTGACGGCCGCGGTGCCGAGCCTGATGCCGCGGGCGTCCCCGTACGGCAGCGCGCAGGTGTCCAGCACCAGGCCGGCCGCGGCCAGCCGGGTCCGGGCGGTGGGGCCGTCGACACCGAGCGGGGCCGGGTCGGCGACGATCAGGTGGGTGTCGGTGCCCCCGGTGGTGACGTCGAAGCCCTCGGCCTCCAGGCCGGCCGCCAGGACCCGGGCGTGGTTGACGACGTGGTGGGCGTACGCGGCGAAGGCGGGCGCGGCCGCCTCGCCGAACGCGACGGCCTTCGCCGCCACCGTGTGCATCTGGGCGCCGCCCTGGGTGAACGGGAAGACGGCCCGGTCGATGCGCTCCGCCAGCTCCGCGCCGCACAGGATCATGCCGCCGCGCGGCCCCCGCAGCACCTTGTGCGTGGTGGCGCAGACCACGTCCGCGTACGGGACGGGGTTCGGCGCCGCTCCCCCGGCGATCAGTCCCATCGGGTGCGCGGAGTCGGCGATGAGGTAGGCGCCCACCTCGTCGCAGATCTCCCGGAACAGCTCGTGGTCGGGGTGACGGGGATAGGAGATCGAGCCGCTGACGATCGCCTTGGGGCGGTGCGTGCGGGCCAGGGTGCGGACCTGGTGGTAGTCGATCAGGCCGCTCTCGGAGTCCACCCCGTACCCGATGAACTCGAACCAGCGGCCGGAGAAGTTGGCGGGCGAACCGTGCGTCAGATGGCCGCCGTACGGGAGTCCCATCGCGAGGACCGTGTCGCCGGGCCGCAGCAGCGCCGCGTACGCCGCGAGGACGGCCGAGGATCCGGAGTGGGGCTGCACGTTGGCGTGCTCGGCGCCGAAGAGCGCGGTGGCGCGGCGGATCGCGATGCGTTCGGCGGCGTCCGCCTGCTCGCAGCCGCCGTGGTGGCGGGCGCCGGGGTACCCCTCGGCGTACTTGTTGGCCAGCGGGGAGCCGAGGGCGGCCAGGACGGCGGGTGAGGTGAAGTTCTCCGCCGCGGTCAGCTGGAGGGTCTCGGACTGCCGGTGGAGCTCCCCCACCAGGACGTCGGCGACCTCCGGATCCTCCCGGAGCAGGGCGTCGAAGTCCTGCGGCAGGGCGGCGACGGCGGAGGGTGCGGCAGCAGCAGTGGTGACCGGCATCGGGGGCTCCGGGCCTGGGGACGGGTGACGCCCGGCGGTGACGTCAGCTCCAATGTAGGCCTGCGGCGGGGCCGCTGCCTGCTGTCGTGAGCCGTGGCGCACCCGCCCGGCCTATCGGAGACCCGGCCCTCGGCGTACGGCCCTCAGAACGGCACGGACGGCCTTGCCGGCGTGGCTTCAGCGCGGTGCCGAGACGCCCGTCAGCGCGGTGACGACCGGGTCCAGGGCCTGGTTGATCTCGTCGCCGATGGACCGGAAGAAGGTGATGGGGGCGCCGTATGGGTCGTAGACCTCGTCGGCCTCGGCGGTCGGGGCCAGCAGCCAGCCGCGCAGCGCGGCGGCCGCACGGACCAGGGCGCGGGCGCGCTCGACGACGCCCTCGTCGCTCGCGTCGGGCAGCGTCGCGGGGTCTATCGCCCGTACCAGCCGGGTGAACTCCTTGAGCGTGAAGGTGCGCAGTCCGGCCGAGTGGCCCATCGAGATCACCTGGGCCCGGTGGTCGCGGGTGGCGGTGAGCACCAGGTCGGCGCGGATCACGTGTTCGTCGAGCAGTTCGCGGCCGACGAAGCCGGTGGCGTCGGCGCCGAAGTCGGCGAGGACCACCTCCGCGTTCGCCTCCATCGGGGCACCCTCGTGTCCCCAGGTGCCCGCGCTCTCCACGATCAGCCCGCCCTGGAGCGGGTCGCCCAGGCGGTCCACGAGGGCATGCCGCGTCAGCCGCTCGGTGATCGGTGAGCGGCAGACGTTGCCGGTGCTGACGTGGAGGATGCGGAAGGTGTCGGTCTGCCCCGCTATGCCACGCCCCTCAGGGGCGGTCAATTGGCCACCTCAAGGTCGGGTACCACCTTGCGCAGCTCCTCCGCGGAGAGCGCACCGGCGCGCAGCAGGACCGGCACCTTGCCGGTGACGTCGACGATCGAGGACGGGACGATGCCCGGGGTCGGGCCGCCGTCGAGGTACACGGACACGGAGTCGCCGAGCATCTCCTGGGCGGCGTCGCAGTCCTCGGGCGAGGGGTGTCCTGTGAGGTTGGCGCTGGAGACGGCCATCGGGCCGACCTCCGTGAGCAGCTCGATGGCGACCGGGTGCAGCGGCATCCGGATGGCGACGGTGCCGCGGGTGTCACCGAGGTCCCACTGGAGCGACGGCTGGTGCTTGGCGACGAGCGTGAGCGCGCCCGGCCAGAACGCGTCCACCAGCTCCCACGCCTGCTCCGAGAAGTCGGTGACCAGGCCGTGCAGGGTGTTCGGCGAGCCGATGAGGACGGGCGTCGGCATGTTGCGGCCGCGGCCCTTGGCCTCCAGGAGGTCGACGACGCCCTCGGAACTGAAGGCGTCCGCACCGATCCCGTACACGGTGTCGGTGGGCAGCACGACCAGTTCGCCGCGGCGGACGGCGGACGCGGCCTCGCGCAGACCCATCGTGCGGTCCGTGGCGTCGTTGCAGTCGTATCGCCGTGCCATCAGCCGGCCTCCTCAAGCATGTACGGGTAGGGGTGGTTTCCTCCGGTCACGGCATGGCCTTGCGGGCCGTGGCGAACCGGGGGCGCCTGTTGAGGTCGGGGTGGTCGGCCGCGTCGGCCCAGCCCCGCTCCTCGGTGAAGATCCACGGCACCTGGCCGCCCTGGGTGTCGGCGTGCTCGATGACGACGAGGCCACCGGGACGCAGCAGACGGTGGGCGGTGCGCTCGATGCCGCGGATGGTGTCGAGGCCGTCCTCGCCCGAGAAGAGGGCCATCTCCGGGTCGTGGTCACGGGCCTCGGGGGCCACGTACTCCCATTCGGTGAGCGGGATGTACGGCGGGTTGGAGATGACCAGGTCGACCTGGCCGTCGAGCTCGGGAAGGGCCGTCAGGGCGTCTCCGCGGTGCACGGTGACCCTGGACTCCTCGGCGTTCTTCCTGGTCCATTTGAGGGCGTCCTCGGACAGCTCCACGGCGTGCACGCGCGAGCGCGGCACCTCCTGGGCCATGGCGAGGGCGATGGCGCCCGATCCGGTGCACAGATCGACGATCAGCGGCTCGACGACGTCCATCGCGCGGACGGCGTCTATCGCCCAGCCGACGACCGACTCGGTCTCCGGCCGGGGCACGAAGACGCCGGGCCCGACCTGGAGCTCCAGGTAGCGGAAGAAGGCGCGGCCGGTGATGTGCTGGAGCGGTTCGCGGGCCTCGCGCCGGGCGATGGTCTCCCAGTAGCGGGCGTCGAAGTCGGCGTCCGGCACGTTGTGCAGCTCGCCCCGCTTGACGCCGTGCACGAACGCGGCGAGTTCCTCCGCGTCGAATCGCGGTGAAGGGACACCGGCGTCGGCCAGCCGCTGGGTGGCCTGGGCCACCTCGGCGAGCAGCAGGTTCATCGCGGTTCTCCGTACGGGTTACGAGCGGGGCGGTGGGGCTCGGGGCTCAGGGCGACCGCCCTTACGCGGCGGCGAGCTTGGCTGCGGAGTCGGCGTCGACACAGGCCTGGATCACAGCGTCCAGCTCCCCGTCGAGCACCTGGTCCAAGTTGTACGCCTTGAAGCCGACGCGGTGGTCCGAGATGCGGTTTTCCGGGAAGTTGTACGTACGGATCTTCTCGGACCGGTCGACCGTGCGCACCTGGCTGCGGCGTACGTCGGACGCTTCCTGCTCGGCGGCTTCCTGGGCCGCGGCGAGAAGCCTCGACCGCAGGATACGCATGGCCTGCTCCTTGTTCTGGAGCTGGCTCTTCTCGTTCTGGCAGGAGGCCACGACACCGGTGGGCAGGTGCGTGATGCGGACCGCGGAGTCCGTGGTGTTGACGGACTGGCCGCCGGGGCCGGAGGAGCGGTACACGTCGATACGGAGATCGTTGGCGTGGATCTCGACGTCGACCTCCTCGGCCTCGGGCGTGACGAGCACACCGGCGGCGGAGGTGTGGATGCGGCCCTGGGACTCGGTGGAGGGAACGCGCTGCACACGGTGCACGCCGCCCTCGTACTTCATCCGGGCCCAGACGCCCTGGCCGGGCTCGGTCGCCCCGTTGCCGCCCTTGGTCTTCACGGCGACCTGGACGTCCTTGTAGCCGCCGAGCTCGGACTCGGTGGAGTCGATGATCTCGGTCTTCCAGCCGACGCGCTCGGCGTAGCGCAGGTACATGCGCAGCAGATCACCGGCGAACAGGGCGGACTCGTCGCCGCCCGCGCCCGCCTTGATCTCCAGGAGCACGTCCTTGTCGTCACTGGGGTCACGGGGTACGAGCAGGAGGCGGAGCTTCTCGGTGAGCTCCTCGCGCTCCTTCTCCAGGTCCTTGACCTCGGCGGCGAAGTCGGGGTCGTCGGCGGCGAACTCGCGGGCCGTCTCGATGTCGTCGCCGGTCTGCTTCCAGGAGCGGTACGTGGCGACGATCGGGGTCAGCTCGGCGTAGCGCTTGTTGAGCTTGCGCGCGTTGGCCTGGTCGGCGTGGACCGACGGGTCCGCGAGCTTCTTCTCGAGATCGGACTGTTCGCCGATCAGTTCCTCGACCGCCTCGAACATCTTCGGGCTCCTGGTTTCTTCGATCGTCGTGCCTGCCGGCCGGCGGGTGCCTGCCGGGCGGGATGACGGGGTCGCCGTCGTCCCGGCCGGAAAAAAACGCCGGTCCCGGCGCCCCCGGGAAGAGGGCGCCAAGGACCGGCGCAGTGGCTCGCTACTTGCTGGCGGAGCCGGCGGCCTTGCCGAAGCGGGCCTCGAAGCGGGCCACGCGGCCACCGGTGTCGAGGATCTTCTGCTTGCCCGTGTAGAACGGGTGGCACTCGGAGCAGACGTCGGCACGGATGGCGCCGTTGTCCAGGGTCGACCGGGTGGTGAACGACGCGCCACAGGTGCAGCTGACCTGCGTCTCGACGTACTGGGGGTGAATGTCGCGCTTCAAGGGTTTCTCCTAGGTTCGGGAGGGCGCCGGGTCGTACGCGCGGATTGCGCGTCCGTGAACCGGGGCCGACGTACCAGTCTGCCAGGACTGGCCGTATCTCCCAAAACGAGGGTCGGCCGCCCGCTATTCCCGCTGCCGTCCGCGGGCGGGTCCGTCACTGCACGATCTGCCCGGCGTCACCCTTGTCGCCCGCCGACTTCTCGGTGGCGGAGGCGGGGATCGGCCGGTCGTTCAGGAGCGCCTGCCACACCTGCTTGCCGGCCTCCTCCTGCGGGATGACGCGGTTCGGGTCGGCCGGGTCGTACTCGACGGGCAGGGTCACCATGTGGACGTCGTCCGAGCCGAGCCCCTTCAGGCCGCTCGCGAAGGACGCGAGTTCCTTGACCGAGCCGAGGTCGGAGTCGGTGGTGATGGCCTTGGTCGCGGTGTCCGCGATGCCGTACAGCTTGGTGCCGTTGAGGATGCCCACGCTCTTGGCCTGTTCCATCAGCGCCTTGATGAAGGCCTGCTGGAGCTGGATGCGGCCGAGGTCGCTGCCGTCGCCGACACTCTTGCGGGTGCGGACGAGACCGAGCGACTCCTCGCCGTTCAGGGTGTGGGTCCCGGGTTCGAGGTTCAGATGGCTCTTGGAGTCGTTGATCGCCTGCTTGGTGGTGATCTCGACGCCGCCGAGCTTGTCGACCAGCTTCTTGAATCCGGTGAAGTCGACCTCGATGTAGTGGTCCATGCGGATCCCGGACATCGACTCGACGGTCTTCACCGCGCAGGCCGGTCCGCCGACCTCGTACGCCGTGTTGAACATCGCCCGCTGCTCCCCGGCGACGGCCTGTCCGCTCTCGTCGCCGGTGCACTCGGGCCGGGTGACGAGGGTGTCGCGCGGGATGGAGACGACGCTCGCCGTCCTGTGGCCCTTGTTGACGTGCACGACCATCGCGGTGTCCGAGCGGGCGCCGCCCTGGTCCTCGCCGTACTGCGCGTTGGCGCCGGACCGGGAGTCCGAGCCGAGGACGAGGATGTCCTCGGAGCCGTTGTCGACGTTGTCGGGGCGGTCCTTGCCCAGCGCGTTGTTGATGTCGACGGCCTTGAGATTGCCGTTGAGGTGGAAGTACGCGTAGCCGAGACCGGATCCGCCGACGACGACGAGACCGGCCAGACTCCACGCGGCTATGACGGTCGCCCTGCGGCGGCGGGACGGCTTCCTCCGGCGTTTGCCGGTGGCCCGTATTCGGCTGCTGCTCCCGCTCTGGTCACTCATCCGTCTCCTCGTTCCTCGACTGCTCCCGGCTACCCCCTGCAATGGTGTGCGGGTCTGTATGCCGCTTTGTCACCCATGACGTCACGCGTGGTGTCGCTCTTGGTTACGACGCGGCGGCGACAAGAAGGGTTGCACAGGGGCCTGTCACCTCCGGGCGGACCCGGGACGTGTTCACGGAGCGCGGGAGCAGCCGGTCGCCCGGCGCTCACCTGCGGTTTCTTGCCTGCTACAGGCAACGGGACGTGGCTGTGGGCCCACCGGCCGTGTGGCGAAGGTCTCGGGACGGCAACGGCACGGGGCCGCCCCCGGCACCGAAGTGCCGGGGGCGGCCCCGAGTACTGCCGACGGGCTGCGACTAGTCGTTGTTGCCCGGAGCCGGCGTCGTCTTCTGGATCTGGAGCAGGAACTCCGCGTTGGACTGGGTCTTCTTCATCCGGTCCAGGAGGAGTTCGATCGCCTGCTGCTGGTCCAGCGCGTGGAGCACCCGGCGCAGCTTCCAGACAATCGCCAACTCGTCACTGCCGAGCAGGATTTCTTCCTTACGGGTGCTGGACGCGTCGACGTCCACCGCCGGGAAGATGCGCTTGTCGGAGAGCTTGCGGTCGAGCTTGAGCTCCATGTTGCCGGTGCCCTTGAACTCCTCGAAGATCACCTCGTCCATGCGCGAGCCGGTCTCGACGAGCGCGGTGGCCAGGATGGTCAGCGAACCGCCGTCCTCGATGTTGCGCGCCGCACCGAAGAAGCGCTTCGGCGGGTAGAGCGCGGTCGAGTCGACACCACCGGACAGGATGCGTCCGGAGGCCGGGGCGGCGAGGTTGTACGCGCGTCCCAGACGGGTGATCGAGTCCAGCAGGACGACCACGTCGTGACCCAGCTCGACGAGACGCTTGGCGCGCTCGATGGCCAGCTCGGCGACGGTGGTGTGGTCCTCGGCGGGACGGTCGAAGGTCGAGGAGATGACCTCGCCCTTCACCGACCGCTGCATGTCGGTGACCTCTTCCGGACGCTCGTCGACCAGGACGACCATCAGGTGGCACTCGGGGCTGTTGACCGTGATCGCGTTGGCGATCGCCTGGAGGATCATGGTCTTACCGGTCTTCGGCGGGGCCACGATCAGGCCTCGCTGGCCCTTGCCGATGGGCGCGACCAGGTCGATGATCCGCGTCGTCAGGATGTTGGAGTCGGTCTCCAGACGGAGCCGGTCCTGCGGGTAGAGCGGCGTCAGCTTCTGGAACTCCGGGCGGCCGCGGCCGGTTTCGGGCGCCATGCCGTTGACCGAGTCGAGGCGGACCAGCGCGTTGAACTTCTCGCGGCGCTCGCCGTCCTTGGGCTGGCGCACGGCACCGGTGACGTGGTCACCCTTGCGCAGGCCGTTCTTGCGGACCTGGGCGAGCGAGACGTACACGTCGTTCGGGCCCGGCAGGTAGCCGGAGGTCCGGATGAACGCGTAGTTGTCGAGGATGTCCAGGATGCCCGCGACGGGGATCAGGACGTCGTCGTCGGTGACCGGCGGGGCGTCGCTCGCGAAGTCGTCGCGGCCACGACGGCCGCGGCGGTCGCGGTAGCGGCCCCGGCGGCCACGACGGCCGCCCTCGTCGTCGAAGTCGTCCTGCGGTCCGCCGCCGCCCTGCTGGCCCTGGTTCTGCCCCTGGCCGCCCTGGCCGCCGCCCTGGCCGCCCTGGCCGCCCTGACGCTGACGCTGGCCGCCCTGGCCGCCGCCCTGCTCGTCGCCCTTGCCGCGACGGTCGCGCTGACGCTCACGGCGCTCGCCGCGTTCGCCCCGCTCACCGCGCTGGCCGCGGTCCTGGCGCTCGCCACGGCGGCCTTCGGCGTTGTCCGCGGCGGCTTCGGCCTTGGACTCGGAACGGTCCTCGGCAGGGGCCTCGTGCTTCGGCTCGTCCTGCGTGCGGTCCTTGGCCTGCGCCTTGGTGTCCGCCTTACTGTCCGGGCTGCCCGCCTGCGCGGTCGCACGGCGCCGACGACGCTCGCCCGTGGGCTGGTCGTCGCTGGCCGGCTGGCCGGGGATGTCGATCTGCTGCTGGGCCGTGGCCTTCTCGGCGGGTGCGGCGGCCGGGGTCTCGTCCCCGGCGCCGGTGCGCGCCTTGGAGGTGGCCCGGCGCTTCGGCTTGGTCTCCGCCTCTTCGGCGGGGGCCGAGGCGGCCTTGGCCTTGGGCGCGGAGGAGCCGCCGGCCTGGGTCTCCTTGATGACCTCGATCAGCTGGCTCTTGCGCATCCGCGCAGTGCCCTTGATCCCGAGGCCGGACGCGACCTGCTGCAGCTCGGCCAGGACCATGCCGTCAAGGCCGGTGCCGGAGCGGCGGCGCCGTGCGGTGGTGCCAGTGGCAGCACCTTCGGCGGGCGCGGCGCTGTCGACGCTCTTGTCGGCAGTCACGCCCATCAGATCGGTGGTGTCGCTCACGAAGGGTCCTTCCCTGGAGCGGACGTCGGCCTTCTGGCTCGGCGACCGGTTGTGCTGTCCGACTGCGGTCTTCGGTGCGGACCGTGCCGGGGCGGTGGTCCGCCGGATAGGTACGGCGGAGAGATGAACGTGTGCATGGGCCCGGCGCGAGCATCCCCCTGCTCGGCCCACTCCTGGACAAGCGAGGGGTGTCGTGCCGGTTCCGGAGCGTGCTCGAAACTGCTCAGGCAGGCTGCTCAGGCAGTTGGGGAGGCTCCCGGAAGAAAAGGTGGTCCCGGAAAGGGACACGAAGCAACGCGCCACATAGACGTCGATTGCAGACTTGAGGTTAACACTACCGGCTCCAACAAACATTCCCCCTCTCACTCACCGGCAATCACTTCTCGCTAAGGCGCGAGCGGCAGCACGCTCGCACCCTGGGCGTCGAGAGCGAGCCGATTGGCCGCCCATCCCTCGCCCGCCAGCCGTGCGACCTTGTCGGCCGCACCGTCCTCGGCCAGCGCCAGCACGGTCGGCCCGGCACCGGAGATCACCGCGGGCACGCCGTCGGCGCGCAGCCGGTTGACGAGTTCCACGCTCTGCGGCATCGCCGGTGCGCGGTACTCCTGGTGGAGCCGGTCCTCGGTGGCCGTGAGCAGCAGCTCGGGGCGCCTGGTCAGGGCCTCGACGAGCAGCGCGGCGCGGCCGGCGTTGAAGGCGGCGTCGACGTGCGGGACGGTACGCGGCAACAGTCCGCGGGCGGTCTCGGTGAGCACCGGCTTGCCCGGAACGAAAACCACCGGAACGATGGAATCCGCGGGATCCATCCTGATGGCGCGAGCCGATCCGCCGTCCATCCACGCGAGGGTGAATCCGCCCAGCAGGCAGGCCGCGACGTTGTCGGGGTGGCCCTCGATCTCAGTGGCGAGCTCCAGCAGGGCCGCGTCGTCGAGCCGGGCGTCGCCGCCGGTCGTCACAGCGCGGGCGGCGACGATGCCGGCGCAGATGGCGGCGGAGGAGGAGCCGAGGCCGCGGCCGTGCGGAATGCGGTTGGCGCAGACGATCTCCAGCCCGCGGGGCTGTCCGCCGAGCAGGTCGAAGGCCGTGCGCAGGGACCGTACGAGCAGGTGCTTCTCGTCGCGGGGCAGCGTGTCCGCGCCCTCTCCGGCGATGTCGATGTGCAGCCCGGAGTCGGCGACCCGGACGACCACGTCGTCATAGAGGCCCAGCGACAGGCCGAGGGCGTCGAAACCCGGGCCCAGGTTGGCGCTGGTTGCGGGGACGCGCACCCGGACGGCGGCGGCTCGGAAGGCGGGACCGGCCATCGCTCTGACGACTCTCCTTGTGAGGCGGCGGGGAATACGAGGAGCTGCGGGTTCTTTCGGGGCTTTCGCGGCTCTTCGGGTTCTGCTCTGTGCGGCTCTTCGTTCTGCTTCTGTGCGGTTCTTCGGGATTCTGCCGGGTTCGGGGATTTCCGGGGTGGGGATTCTTCCGGACGCGTGCGGCGGCGGATACGGCCCTGATCCGGGGAATGAACCGACGGCCGCAACGGCCCGAGCACCCCGGCTCATACGGCGGGGCGGGTTGGGTACAGCTTATCGAAGGAAGGTTCTGTCGCGACATAGGGCGCACAGGAGGCGCACGATGCGTGTCGCACCCCTTCGATGCGCTCTCTGCCCCTAAAAGAGGCGTTTGAGTCGGCTTTCCGATAAGCCGCTGCCGCGGCCGCACCCGGGGCCCGTCGTCCGGCCCGGGGTGCGGCCGCCCTGTGGCGGGGTACCGCTACGCGAGGCCCAGCTTCTCGGCGGCGGTGACCGCGTCGACCGGGACGGTGACCGGCTGGGGGGCGCCGGCGACGGCCCAGTCCGGGTCCTTCAGGCCGTTGCCGGTGACCGTGCAGACGATCTTCTGGCCGGGGTCGACCTTGCCCTCTTCGGCGGCCTTGAGCAGACCGGCGACGGACGCGGCCGACGCGGGCTCCACGAAGACGCCCTCCTGCGAGGCCAACAGACGGTAGGCCGCCAGGATCTGGCGGTCCGTCACCTCGTCGATGAAGCCGCCCGACTCGTCCCGCGCGTTGAGCGCGAACTGCCAGGAGGCCGGGTTGCCGATCCGGATCGCGGTGGCGATGGTCGACGGGTCCTTGACGATCTCGCCGCGCACGATGGGCGCGGAACCGGAGGCCTGGAAGCCCCACATCCGCGGCTTGTGCGTGGCCAGGCCGTCCCCGGCGTACTCCGTGTACCCCTTCCAGTACGCGGTGATGTTGCCCGCGTTGCCGACCGGGAGGACGTGGATGTCCGGGGCGTCGCCGAGCGCGTCGACGATCTCGAAGGCGGCGGTCTTCTGGCCCTCGATACGCACCGGGTTGACCGAATTGACCAGCGCCACGGGGTAGTTGTCCGAGAGCTGGCGGGCCAGCGTCAGGCAGTCGTCGAAGTTTCCGTCGACCTGGAGGATCTTGGCGCCGTGGACGAGCGCCTGGCCCATCTTCCCGAGCGCGATCTTGCCCTGCGGCACGAGGACGGCGCAGACCATTCCGGCCCGTACCGCGTAGGCGGCGGCGGAGGCGGAGGTGTTGCCGGTGGAGGCGCAGATGACGGCCTGCGCGCCCTCCTCCTTGGCCCGGGTGATGGCCATGGTCATACCGCGGTCCTTGAAGGACCCGGTGGGGTTGGCGCCCTCGACCTTGAGGTGCACCTCGCAGCCCGTGCGCTCGGAGAGGACCTGAGCGGGAACGAGCGGCGTACCGCCCTCACGGAGCGTGACGACAGGCGTCGTGCTCGTGACCGGAAGACGGTCCCGGTACTCCTCGATGATGCCGCGCCACTGGTGGGTGCCCTTGGTGGTCATGGGTCCTTACTCCCCTTCAACACGCATGATGCTGGCGACACCGCGCACGGTGTCGAGCTTGCGCAGCGCCTCGACGGTCCCGGAAAGGGCGGCGTCGGGCGCGCGGTGGGTGACGACGACGAGGGAGGCCTCGCCGCCTCCGTCCTGTCGGCCTTTCTGGCGGACCGTATCGATGGATACGCCCTGTTCGGCGAAGACCGTCGCTACCTGGGCGAGCACGCCCGGCTTGTCGGCCACGTCGAGGCTGATGTGGTACCGCGTGACGACGTCACCCATGGGGCTCACCGGCAGACGCGTGTACGCGGACTCTCCGGGCCCGGGGGCCTCGTTGAGCTTGTTGCGGCAGACCGCGACGAGGTCACCGAGGACCGCGGAGGCGGTCGGTGCGCCACCGGCGCCGGGGCCGTAGAACATCAGCTGCCCGGCGGCCTCGGCCTCGACGAACACCGCGTTGTACGCCTCGCGGACGGAGGCCAGCGGGTGGCTGAGCGGGATCATCGCGGGGTGCACGCGGGCCGTGACGGACTGCCCGTCGGCTGCCCGCTCGCAGATGGCGAGGAGCTTGACGGTGCAGCCCATGCGGCGGGCGGAGGCGATGTCGGCGGCGGTGACCTCGGTGATGCCCTCGCGGTGCACGTCGCCGATCCTCACCCGGGTGTGGAAGGCGATTCCGGCGAGGATCGCGGCCTTGGCGGCGGCGTCGAAGCCCTCGACGTCGGCGGTCGGGTCCGCCTCCGCGTATCCGAGGGCGGTGGCCTCGTCGAGCGCCTCCGAGTATCCGGCGCCGCTGGTGTCCATCTTGTCGAGGATGAAGTTCGTGGTGCCGTTGACGATGCCGAGGACCCGGTTGACCTTGTCGCCGGCGAGGGACTCGCGCAGCGGCCGTACGAGCGGGATGGCACCGGCCACGGCGGCCTCGTAGTAGAGGTCCCGGCCGTGCTGCTCGGCGGCGGCGTGCAGGGCGGCGCCGTCCTCGGCGAGCAGTGCCTTGTTGGCGGAGACGACGCTCGCGCCGTGCTCGAAGGCGGTGGTGATGAGCGTGCGGGCCGGCTCGATGCCGCCGATGACCTCGATGACGACGTCGATGTCGCCCCGTTTGACCAGGGCGGTCGCATCGGTGGTGATCAGCGCGGGGTCGATGCCCTCGCGGACCTTGGAGGGCCGGCGCACGGCGACGCCGGCGAGCTCCACCGGTGCGCCGATGCGCGCGGCGAGGTCGTCGGCGTGCGTCGTCATGATGCGGGCCACCTCTGAGCCGACCACTCCACAGCCCAGCAGCGCCACCTTCAGCGGACGCGTACGCATCATCCGACCTCGTTTCCTTTACATCTGATGTGTGAACCAGTCTCACTCACCGGACGGGGGTTTCCGCCACCCGTCCGGATCCTGAGATGTTTAGCGGGTTCCGGTGGTATCCGCCCGGAAATACGGCGTCATCCGACGTCGAGACGCAGAAGATCTTCCTCCGTTTCGCGCCGGACGATGACCCGGGCCTGTCCGTCGCGCACGGCGACGACGGGCGGACGCAGGGCGTGGTTGTAGTTGCTCGCCATGGAACGGCAGTACGCACCGGTCGCCGGGACCGCGATCAGGTCGCCGGGGGCCAGGTCGGACGGCAGGAACGCGTCCTTGACCACGATGTCACCGCTCTCGCAGTGCTTGCCGACGACCCGCACCAGCATCGGCTCGGCGTCCGAGGTGCGCGAGACGAGGGCGACGCTGTACTCGGCGTCGTACAGCGCGGTGCGGATGTTGTCCGACATGCCGCCGTCGACGCTGACGTACGTACGCAGCCCCTCCAGGGGCTTGATGGTGCCGACCTCGTACAGCGTGAATGCCGTGGGCCCGACGATGGCGCGGCCGGGCTCGACGGAGATCCGGGGGGTGGCGAGCCCGTTGGCCTCGCACTCGCGGGTCACGATGTCGCCGAGCGCCTTGGCGATCTCGTGCGGCTCGCGCGGGTCGTCGTCGGAGGTGTACGCGATGCCGAGGCCGCCGCCGAGGTCGATCTCGGGCAATTCGATGCCGTGCTCGTCGCGCACCTCGGCCAGCAGCTGCACCACGCGGCGCGCGGAGACCTCGAAGCCGGCCATGTCGAAGATCTGCGAGCCGATGTGGGAGTGGATGCCGATGAGTTCGAGACCGTCGAGGGTGAGGGCCCTGCGGACGGCCTCGGCGGCCTGCCCGTCGGCGAGCGCGATGCCGAACTTCTGATCCTCGTGCGCGGTGGCGATGAACTCGTGGGTGTGCGCCTCGACGCCGACGGTCACCCGGATCTGTACGGGCTGGCGCCGGCCGAGGCGCTGCGCGATGTGGGCGACGCGGACGATCTCCTGGAAGGAGTCGAGCACGATCCGGCCCACGCCGGCCGAGACGGCCCGCTCGATCTCGTCGACGGTCTTGTTGTTGCCGTGGAAGGCGATGCGCGCGGCGGGCATGCCCGCGTCCAGCGCGGTGGTCAGCTCGCCGCCGGAGCAGACGTCGAGATTGAGCCCCTCCTCCTGGAGCCAGCGCACGACGGCGCGGGAGAGGAAGGCCTTGCCGGCGTAGAAGACGTCGGCGCCGGGTCCGAACGCGTCGGACCAGGCGCGGCAGCGGGCGCGGAAGTCGGACTCGTCGAGGAAGTAGGCCGGTGTGCCGAACTCCTCGGCCAGACGGGCGACTTCGATCCCGCCGACGGTCAGGGCGCCGTGCTCGTCCCGGGTGACCGTGCGGGCCCAGACCTTCTCGTCCAGGACGTTGAGGTCCTCGGCGGGGGCGCTGTAGTGGCCCTCCGTCATGACGTCGGCGTGACGGGGCCCGGCGGGGTGTGCGGATCGGCTCATCGTGATGCTCTCTCGGGTCTCTCAGAGGTGTCGGGGTGCGCTGATACCGAGCAGGGACAGGCCACCGGCCAGCACCGTCCCGGCGGCCTCGGCGAGGGCGAGCCGGGAGCGGTGGGCGGCCGAGGGTTTCTCGTCCCCGACGGGAAGCGGTGAGGCGGCGTCGTGGAAGTCGAGGAGGGCGCGTGCGACCGCTTCGAGGTGCCGGGCGAGCCGGTCGGGAGCGCGGTGGCGTGCGGCGGCGAGCAGCGCGGCGGGGTGGTCGGCGAGGAGGGTGAGCAGCGCGTCCGACTCGGCACCTGCGGGCTCCTGGCCGGGGTCGCTCGCGAAACCGAGGAGAGCGGCGGCGTGGGTCAGCGCGTGGACACGGGAGTGTGCGTAGCGGACCAGGAACAGCGCGTTGCCCTCGCCCTGGACGAGGAGGTCGTCGCCGAGAGGCGCCCGGTCGTGCCCGGCGGGCCGCAGCAGACCCCAGCGGGTCGCGTCGGGCCCGAGCCGGCGGAGCAGTTCCCCTGCGGTGGCGCCGGCGGGGACGGGCCGTATCTCCATGGGGAACGGTTCCCCGGCCTCGGCCTCGACGGTGATCCCGAGCCGCGCCCAGTCCGGATCGGGCGCCCCCTCGCAGCCGATGTGGACGCGCGCGCCCTGCGCCCGTGCGAGCCTGCCCACCGCGTCGGCGGTGACGGCGGCCCGGATCTCGCGCGCGTGGCTGAATCGCAGCAGGTCGCCGGCGAGCGCGTCGCCGTGCCCGTACCGCGGCCCCTGCTCGCGCACCCGGGACAGCAGCGCCCCGTACGCGTCGGCGGAGGCGTCGAGCGTGAAGTTCAGGAATCCGGGCCCGGTGATCTCGACCTGCCCGACGCCGGGCGCCCCGGCCACCCGCTCCCGCAGGATCTCGGCCACTTCCCGCGCGGACAGGGCGGCGGGCCCGGCGAGCTGGAGCGCGACGGCGCTGGCGTAGTCACCGCGTCCGCCGGGCCGTGTCCTCTCCACTCGCACACGCGCGGGCACGGGCGCGCGCAAAGCGTTCTCGTCGACCGCGCGGCGCACGGCGCGCAGCACGGTCAGGGAGAGATCGGCGGGGGTCACGGGACAAGCGTATGGGAGAAAGGGGGGCCTTTCGCCAACGCGTTTCGCCATCCGGTCACCCGGCGGCGCTCTCCGCCCGTCCGGCCCCCTGCCTGCCGTCGAGCACCGGCGGGCGCCCGCGCTCCATCAACTGCCTTACGACCCGCACCAGCTCGCTCGGCTCGAAGGGCTTCGCCAGGAACGCGTCGACGCCCGCCGCGACACCGTTGTCCACCTCGTACGGCGTGCACGCGCTGATGATCGCGACGGGCAGATGCCGGGTGCGTGGGTCGGAGCGCAGCCTGGTGGCCGTCTGCAGTCCGTCCAGCCGGGGCATCACGACGTCGAGCGTGATCACATCGGGACTGACCCGATGCACCAGATCCAGACACTCGACACCATCGGCCGCGGTCACGACCTCGAAGCCCTCCAGCTCGAGATTGACCCTGATCAACTGCCGGATGACCTTGTTGTCGTCGACAACAAGCACGCGGCCGCATGCCCCTGACACTCTTCGAGAGTAGGCGGGGCGGAGTGGCTGCGTCCGGGTTTTGCCCACTTCCGCCCCCGGACGGGTGGGGCGGGGGGTGGCCGGATGTGCGTGCGAGCACGGCCAGCTCAGGTGCGTCGGGCCATGCAAAAAGGCTCTGGTCAGCATTTCTGCTGGCCAGAGCCTTGATTCCGGAAGTGCCCCCGGCAGGATTCGAACCTGCGCACCCGGCTCCGGAGGCCGATGCTCTATCCCCTGAGCTACGGGGGCGTATCGCTGTGTTGCTCGGCGACGGGTGAAACACTACCAGCTTCCACGGGGTGTCCGTGAACAGGTATTTCCGCGTCGCGGCGATGGGACCGGAGCGCCCGGGCCCATCGCCGCGTACCGCATCAGCCGACCGGCAGCCCCGGTGCCGGATACCCGTCCATCAGCGCCTTCACCTCGGCGCGGACCGTCGTGACGGCGGACTCGTCGCCGGTGCGGGCGGCGTCGACCACGCGGTCGATCCAGCCCGCGACGGTGGCCATCTCGGCGGCGGGGATGCCCCGTGACGTCAGGGCCGGGGTGCCGATGCGGATGCCCGAGGGGTCGAAGGGCTTGCGGGGGTCGTAGGGGACGGTGTTGTGGTTCACGACGATGCCGGCGCGGTCCAGGGCCTTGGCCGCGGTCTTGCCGGGGACGTCCTTGTCCGTGAGGTCGATGAGGAGGAGGTGGTTGTCCGTGCCTCCCGAGACGAGGTCGAAGCCGCGGGCCGCCAGTTCCTCGCCCAGGGTGCGGGCGTTGGTCACCACGTCGTGGGCGTAGGTGCGGAAGTCCGGTGCGGCGGCTTCACGCAGGGCTGCGCCGATGGCCGCCGTGGTCTGGTTGTGCGGGCCGCCCTGGAGGCCGGGGAAGACGGCGCGGTCGAGGGCGCGGGCGTGTTCGGCCCGGCTCAGCAGCATCGCGCCGCGCGGGCCGCGCAGGGTCTTGTGGGTGGTGGTGGAGACCACGTCCACGTGCGGGGCCGGCGAGGGGTGGGCGCCGCCGGCGATCAGGCCGGCGATGTGGGCGATGTCCGCGACGAGGACGGCGCCCACCTCGCGGGCGATCTCGGCGAAGCCGGCGAAGTCGATCTCGCGGGGGACGGCGGTGCCGCCGCAGAAGATCAGCTTGGGCCGCTCGGCGAGGGCCAGGTCGCGGACCTCGTCCAGGTCGACGCGGCCGGTGTCCCGCCGCACTCCGTACTGGACGCCGTTGAACCAGGTGCCGGTGGCCGAGACACCCCAGCCGTGGGTGAGGTGGCCGCCCATCGGGAGGGACATGCCGAGCACGGTGTCGCCGGGCTTGAGGAAGGCCAGGTAGACGGCGAGGTTGGCCGGGGAGCCGGAGTAGGGCTGGACATTGGCGTGGTCCATGCCGAAGAGCGCCTTGGCCCGTTCGACGGTGAGCGTCTCGACCTGGTCGATGATCTGCTGGCCCTCGTAGTACCGCTTGCCCGGGTAGCCCTCGGAGTACTTGTTCTGGAGGACGGTGCCGGATGCCTCCAGCACGGCTGCGGAGACGTAGTTCTCGCTGGGGATCAGGCGGAGGGTGTCGGCCTGGAGTTGTTCCTCGGCGGCCACCAGCGCGGCGAGTTCCGGATCGGCCGCCGCCAGGGCGGGGTGGCGGGGGTGCGAGGGTACGGATGCGGTCACGGGATCCTCCCGGGTCGGCCGCTTGCTGCGGCGTGGACCCGGATGCCCAGGCGGACGGCTCTCCGGAGATGACGCCCCGGGCGGGCCCGGGGTGTGCCGCTCCCTCGTGGTCGATTCCACTGAGCGCCCCGGCAGGGGCGCGCGCCAGTCGCAGCGATTCGTACCCTACTGGGCGGCGGGGGCATCGGCCCGGAATTCCGTCGGGACGGGGAGGCGGCCGGGGCAGCGGGCACCCGGGATCATCCGGATCTATCGGGAGCCACCGGGCGGCACGGTCCGATCCTCGGCCAAACGGCGCGAACTCCCCTTCGTCAAGCAGCCTTTGGCTCATTCTTGGTCATTGCATGCCCCCTACATGAGGTGTTCCTCGCCAGAGTGGCGCATTACATGTGCACAACATTCGGCACATGCGCCACACGCGAGACCCACATCGCAGGGGGTTGTTTTGAGAATCAGCCGCACCCGACGACGCGCCGCGCTGAGCATGGCGGCGACGCTGCCACTGCTCGCCGGTGCGCTCGCGTTCGGGATAACCGACGCCAGCGCGGATTCCGCGCCGGGCGGCCGGGACGCGCTGCAGGGCACCAAGCCGGCCTGGGCCACCGCCACGGCCGATCAGGGGGCCACGGCCGACAGCGGAAAGGTCGCCGTCCGGGTCCACCTCGCCGGACGGGACGCGAAGGGGCTGGCCGCCTACGCGGCCGCCGTCTCGGACCCGCAGTCACCCTCGTACGGGAAGTACCTGAGCGCCGCACAGGCGCAGGCGCGGTTCGGGGCCACCCGGGACCAGATCGACCGGGTCAGCCAGTGGCTGGAGGCCAGTGGGCTGACCGTCACCGGTGCCACCCAGCACTACGTCTCGGCCACCGGTGAAGTGGCGCAGGCGGAGAAGGCGTTCAGCACACAGCTGCGCAACTACCGCAAGGGAAGCCGCACCTATCGCGCCCCCGCCTCCACCGCCTCCGTGCCGGCCGCGCTGAGCGACGCCGTGCTCGCCGTCTCGGGTCTGGACAACGCGCCGCACACGTCGAGCCACGACGAGGTGCTGCCGCCGCCCGACGCGGTGTTCCGCAACTCCGGGCCGTTCTCCTCGTACTTCGGGTCGAAGACCGCCTCCACCCTGCCGAGCGCCTACGGGGCCAAGGTGCCGTACGCCGTCAAGGGGTACACGGGCAAGCAACTGCGCGCCGCGTACGGGGCCGGCAGCTACACCGGCAAGGGGGTCACCGTCGCGATCACGGACGCGTACGCCTCCCCCACCATCGCCAAGGACGCCGCCGAGTACGCGAAGCGCAACGGTGACGCGCCCTACCGGCGCGGGCAGCTCAGCCAGGTGCTGCCGGACGACTACACGAAGACCGAGGAGTGCGGGGCGTCCGGCTGGTACGGCGAGGAGACGCTCGACGTCGAGGCAGTGCACGCCGTCGCGCCCGCCGCGGACATCGTGTACGTGGGCGGCGCGTCCTGCTACGACAACGACCTGCTGGACTCGCTGAACAAGGTCGTCGACCACCGGCTCGCCGACATCGTCTCCAACTCGTGGGGCGACATCGAGGCCAACCAGACGCCCGACCTGGCGCTCGCCTACGACCAGGTGTTCAAGATGGGCGCGGTCGAGGGCATCGGCTTCTACTTCTCCTCGG
Source organism: Streptomyces sp. NBC_00385 (assembly GCF_035917155.1). NCBI lineage: Bacteria > Bacillati > Actinomycetota > Actinomycetes > Kitasatosporales > Streptomycetaceae > Streptomyces > Streptomyces sp. NBC_00385. The sequence continues at coordinate 2,525,552 of NZ_CP107951.1, forward strand.
GTGACGACGGCGACAACGTCGCGTCGACCGGCACCAAGCAGATCGACGTCCCGTCCAACTCCGCCTGGGTGACCTCGGTCGGCGGTACGTCGCTGGCCGTCGGCAAGCACGACACGTACCAGTGGGAGACCGGCTGGGGCACGCTGAACGCTCCGCTGGCGGCGGACGGCAGGAGCTGGACGGGCTTCCCCGGGGCGTACACCTCGGGCGCGGGCGGCGGTACCAGTTCCACGGTGAAGCAGCCGTTCTACCAGCGCGGCATCGTGCCGGACTCGCTGGCGAAGGCGAACGGGACGGCCCGGATGCGGACGGCCCCGGACATCGCGGCCGTCGCCGACCCGAACACCGGCTTCCTGGTGGGCCAGACGCAGACGCTGCCGGACGGATCGCTGGGCTACGACGAGTACCGCATCGGCGGTACGTCACTGGCGGCGCCGGTCATCGCCGGTGTCCAGGCCCTCGCGCAGCAGGCGCAGCACGGGCGCCCGATCGGTTTCGCCAACCCGGCGATCTACGCCCGCTACCACTCGAAGGCGTACCACGACGTGACGGACCACCCGCTGGGTGCCGGCCGTGATCTCGCGGTCGCCCGGGTGGACTTCACCAACGGCTTCGACGCGGCGGACGGACTGCGGACCTCGGTGCGCAGTCTCGGCAAGGACGCCTCGCTGTCGGCGGTGCGGGGCTACGACGACGTGACGGGTGTCGGTACTCCGGCCTCCGGCTATGTGAGCTCGTACCGCAGGCGCTGAATCCGCGGAACGGGGATGTGAGCCGGCCGTCGCGGGGGATGGATCCCCGTGACGGCCGGCTCCGTCACGCGGAGGCCCGTTTGCGGGAGGCCGTCTTCGTGCCGCTCTGCTTCTTGGCCGCCGTCTTCTTGGACGTGGTGCTCTTGGACGCAGCGGTCTTGGAAGCGGTCTTCTTCGCCCCGGACCGGCTGCCGGACGCGGTCTTCTTCGCCGCCTGTTTGCCCGTGCTCGCCGTGGACTTCTTCGCCCCGGAGGACTTGGGCGAGGAGGCGGACTTCCGGGACCCGCCGCCGGAGGACGAGGTGCGCGACACCGACTTGCCCGTGGGCGTCCTGTGCGTGGTGGAGGCCGACGGCTTGCGGTCCGCGAGCGAGGTGACCGACGCCTTCTCCTCATCCGCCCCGTCCCCCTCGTCCCCGTCCTCGCCGCGGGCCTCCTTCGCCGCCCGGACACTGCTTTCCAGGGCCGCGAGGAGGTCGATGACCTTGCCGCCACCGGAGCCGCCGGACTCGGGCGGTTCCAGGACCTCGCCGGAGGCCTTGGCCGCGATGAGCTCCTCGACCGCCTCGCGGTAGTCGTCGTGCAGCGACTCCATGTCGACCTCGCCGAGCGTGTCCATCAGCGCGTCCGCCAGATCGAGCTCGGCGTCGCGGACCGACACGTCGCTCTCCGGAGCGACCCCTTCGGGGGCCCGGATCTCGTCCGGCCAGAGCAGTCCGTGCATCGCGATCACGTCGTCGACCACCCGCAGCATCCCCAGCCGCTCCCGCCCGCGCAGCGCGTACTTGGCGAGGGCGACCTTCTGGCTCCGCTTGAGCGCCTCGCGCAGCAGGGTGTACGGCTTGGCGGCCGGCACCCCGTTGGCCGACAGGTAGTACGCCGCGTCCATCTGGAGCGGGTCGATGGAGTCGGCCGGCACGAAGGCGACGATCTCGATGGTCTTGGCGGTGGGCAGCGGAAGCGAGCCGAGGTCCTCGTCGGTGATCGGGATCATCGAGCCGTCCGCGTCCTCGTACGCCTTGCCGATGTCGGAGGCGGTCACCTCCTCGCCGTCCAGCTCGCACACCTTGCGGTAGCGGATGCGGCCGCCGTCGGCGGCGTGGATCTGGCGGAAGGAGATCGAGTGGTTCTCGGTGGCGTTGACCAGCTTGATCGGGATGCTGACCAGCCCGAAGGAGATGGCGCCGTTCCAGATGGACCTCACCGGTCACCCCTTATGTGCGTTACATCCGTATAGATCCGTATTTCATGTGACTCTTATCGTATGACGCCGATCACCGTGGTGGAGGGGCGGCGGGTGCCGCTCAGCAACCTGGACAAGGTGCTGTATCCGGCCACCGGCACCACCAAGGGCGAGGTGCTGCACTACTACGCGGCCACGGCGGCCGAGGTCCTGCTGGCCCAGCTGCGGGACCGGCCCCTGTCCTTCCTGCGCTATCCGGACGGGCCGGACGGGCAGCTGTTCTTCACCAAGAACCCGCCGCCCGGTACGCCGTCCTGGGTACACACCGCCCCGGTGCCGCACCACGAGAAGGAGCAGGCCCGGCAGGTCGTCGTCCAGGACCTCGCCTCACTGATGTGGGCGGCCAATCTGGTGGTGGAGTTCCACACCCCGCAGTGGCGGGCCGGGACGCCGGGGGTGGCGGACCGGATGGTGTTCGATCTGGACCCGGGCGCGCCCGCGACGGTCGTGGAGTGCTGCACGGTCGCCCTCTGGCTACGGGAGCGGCTGGCGGCGGACGGGCTGGAGGCGTACGGGAAGACCTCCGGGTCCAAGGGGCTGCATCTGCTCGTACCGCTGGAGCCCACCGCTTCCGAGCGGGTGTCGGCGTACGCGAAGATGCTCGCCGTCGAGGCGGAGAAGGAGCTTCCGGATCTGGTGGTGCACCGGATGAGGCGGGCGCTGAGGCCGGGCAAGGTGTTCGTCGACTTCAGCCAGAACGCGGCGGCGAAGACGACGGCCACCCCGTACACGCTGCGGGCGCGGGCCGAGCCGGCCGTCTCCGCGCCGGTCACCTGGGCGGAGATCGAGGCGTGCCGCCGGCCCGGGGCGCTGGTCTTCCTGGCCGGTGCGATGGCGGAGCGGCTGCACCGGTACGGCGATCTGCTCGCACCGCTCACCGAGCCGGACCGGGGGCGGCCGATTCCGGACACTCCGTAGGGCTCCGGTGGCCGGGACATACCGCATCGGCGCAGGTGTTGTCATGTTCAAGGGCAAAAGGCGGCATGGGGCGGGTGGATTGTCCGAGCGGTGGTGCACACTCTGCGCAAGACACTGCTTCGTGGGAAACCGTGGGGAGGCGATGGCGTGTTCGCGGGGATCGACGAGGTCGACTGGGCCTCGATGGAGCATGCCTACGGGCCTGCCGACGACGTGCCGGCCCTGCTCCGCGGCCTGGCGTCCGCCGACCCGTCGGAGCGCGAGGCCGCGCTGGACGGCATGTACGGGGCGGTCCACCACCAGGGTGACGTCTACGCCTGCACGCTCGCCTGCATCCCCTTCCTCTTCGAGCTGGTCGTCGATCCGCTGGTCCCGGACCGCGGGGGCATCGTCGAGCTGCTGACCAGCATCGGCGGCATCGACATCGACGAGGAGGACATCGGCGAGGCCGAGGACGAGGACGACGCGGAGGGCGCGGCGAACTACGCGATGGCGGCGGCGGCCGTCAGCGCGGGCGCCGGGGTCTTCTTCGCGCTGCTGGCCGACGAGGATCCGGGGGTGCGGGTCTCCGCCCCGCTGGCGCTGGCCACGCTGCACGGCAGTCCGGCCCGGGTCCTGACCCTGCTGTGCGAGCGGCTGACGCTCGAACCGGACGACGAGGTGCGGCTCGCCCTGGTCGAGGCCGCGGGCCGGGTCGCCCTGCGCCACGGACCGCTGGCCGGCCGGATCGCCGACTGGCTGAGCCGGCTGGCCGCCGAGGCCAATCCGCCGGGGCTGCGGCTGGCGGCCCTGGCCCAGCTGGCGCGGTGCGCTCCCGAGGCGCTGCCGGGCGATGTGGTGCGGGTGGTGGCGGGTCTGCTGAGGCAGCTGCGCTCGGCCCCCGGGGCGCCGGAGATCTCCGAGGCGGGGTCCCGGGCTCTCGGGGCACCGGCCGATCCCGCCTGCGCCGAGGCCGCGCCGATGACCCTGGTCGGGCAGTTGCGGGCGCCGGCGGCCGCGGACGGGGCCGGGCGCGCGGCGCCCTGGACGGCCGCTCTGCTGCGCACGCTGCACGTCGGCCTCGACGACCGGGTCGCCGACCGGACGGCGCTGCTGACCGATCAGCTGTGCAGCCCCGACCCGGGGCAGCGCATCGACGCCGTCCGGATGAGCAGCGGACTGATCAGGGCCTGGCGCGGTTCCTACGGGGAGCTCGTCCGGCTCGTGGGCGATCAGCTGGTCTCGGACGAGCCGAAACTGGCCGAGGCCGCCTCGCACGTCCTGGAGGAGCTCTTCGGCCTGGCCGCGCCCGCGGGCGACGCGCTGGCGGCCCGGGTCGCGGCCGATCCGGATGCCTGGGTGAAGGAGTGGGCGAGCGGGCCGCCGGGGCTCGGCAGCGCGGTGAAGGCCCTGGCGCGGCTGGGCGACGTACGCGCGGTGCCGGCGCTGGCGGCGGCGCTGGAGCGGCCCGAGGTGCCGCACGACGTGGGGTTCGCCATCGGGTATCTGGGAGCGGCCGCCGCACCCCTGGCCGGTGTGCTGCGGCGCCGGCTGAGCGAGGTCGGGCTGGACGAGGAGGCGTACGACCGGGCGAGCCCGCTGCTGGGCGGGCTGACCGCGCTGCGGGCGGGCGAGGCGGCGCCCGAGGTGCTGCGGATCCTGCGCGGGGCGCCGGAGTACCGGGGCGAGTGGCTGCGTACGGCGGCGCTGCGGGCGCTCGGCTCGTTCGGGCCCGCTGCGCACTGCGCGGTCCCGGAGCTGCGTGCGCTGATCCGGCGCGCCGGGACGGCGGGGGCCACGGAGGCGGCCGAGGCGCTCTGGGCCGTCGACGGGGACGCCGGGGCGGTGCTGCCGGTCCTGATCGAGGGGCTCCAGGCGGAGCACGCGCGCGAGCGCCGGGCGGCGGCGAGCGCGCTGGGCCGGCTCGGTGCGCACGCGGCGGTGACCGCGCCGCGGCTGCGGGCGCTGCTGCTGCACGAGGAGCTGTGGCTGCGGGTGGACGCGGCGATCGCTCTGTGGGAGGTTTCCGGACGGGCCGAGGAGTCCGTTCCGGTACTCCTGGCAGCCTGGGAGAAGAACCGTCATGTCAGGGTTCGGGTGGCCGAATGCCTGGCGCGGGCGGGGGCTGCTGGTGCAGGGTCGGAGGCGGCGCACGTGCTGCGCGCCGAACTCGCCTCCGTACGCCGTCACAACGCGATGGACGGCGGGTACGGCAGCCATGACACGTACGAGGACGAAAAGCTGCTGGCGCTCTGCCGCCGGGCGCTCCTGGGGAATTCGGGGAAGGGACCCACGATATGATCATTTTCGGTACGCGAGGCTATCTCTACCAGCTGGCGGTCCTGACGCTGGTCTGCGGCTGGTGCGGGAATCCGGCGGCGCACACGCTGCGCAAGCGGGTGACGAAGTTCACGCTGTTCTTCGTGCCGCTGTTCCCCTTCTCGACGAAGTACGCGACTCAGTGCACGTTCTGCGGCGGGGAGCAGCAGATCCCCAAGGAGCAGGCCGATCAGCTGCTGGCCCAGCACGTGGCCGCGCAGGGCGGTAACCCCTTCGGCCAGTCCCCGCAGCAGCCGGGTTACGCTCCGGGCTCGCAGGGCCAGGCGCAGGGCCAGAACCCCTATCAGCAGTAAATACGCATAAGGGACTTCCTTCCGAATAAGGTCTACGGAGCCGGGACCGTGCGCGATCACGCGTGGTCCGGACCGGCCGCCGGAACGGGAGGAAGACATGCGTCCGCAGCACCGGACGGGGCGAGGCACGGCTGCCGCCGTCGCGGCGCTCACGGGCGCCGCCCTGCTGGCCGGATGCGGCACCGGCGGCGAGCTGAAGAGCGCCGGACGGCCTCCGGCCGCCATCGGCCCCGCCCGCCTCTGGCCGGAGCTGCCGCCCGCCTCCGCCGCCCCGTACGACTACGGCGAGGGCGAGACCGCCCATATCCCCGGGATCACCGTCCCGGGCGGCGATGTGCGCCTGCTGGACCCGGTGGCGGTGGTGCAGGCGGGGCTGAACGCCCGTCCGGACCGCTCCAGCGGAACGGACGCGCTCCCGGCCGCGGCCGTACGGCGGATCAACGCCTGCCGGACCGCGCCCGCCTCCTGCCCGGTGCTGAAGCCGTACTACCGCGACCTGACGGGCGACGGCCGGGACGAGATGATCCTCGGCATCCAGCTGGCCGCCCGCCAGCTCTCCGTACGCGTCTACATGCCGGAGCCGAGCGGGCTCACCCGGATCATGTCGACCTCCGACGCCGTGATCAGCGTGGAGCTGGCGGGCCGGGCCCTGGTCATGCGGGCCCCTTCGGCCATCACCGGGTACGAGTACCGCACGGCCTGGTCCTGGGACGACCAGCAGCGCGCCATGCTGCCGACCCAGGAGGAGATCCTGCGGATGGCCCGGCGGGCCGATCCGGAGCGCCGCCGCACCCCGAGCACCCGGCCCTCCGCCCCGCCGACCGCCGACGCGACCCCGAGCCCCGGCACGGCCGCACCCACGTCGGCGCCCTCGCCTGCCGTGACCGCGGAGCGCAGGTGAGAGGGGCACGGACGGGCGCGAGCCGGGTCCGCCGTCCCCGGCGGCGGCTGCGGCTGCCCGCCTGGACCGCGACGCTGACCTGGAAGTCCGCCGTCTTCATCACCGTGATGTGCTGTGTCCTCGCCGCCCTGCTGGGCGTGCTGGTGCACACCGCGGTCACCCGGCAGACGGTCGGCCACGCCCGGGAGAAGGCGCTCGCCCGGCTGGAGACCGCCACCGCCGCCTACGAGGCGGGCGGGGCCCTGCCGCCGCGTTCCGGGCTCGATCCGCCGGGGCTGCCCGCGTCGTTGCGCGCCCTGGCGGTGGAGGACGGGAAACGGGGCACCATGGTCGCCGACCATCTCGGCCGCCCCACGATGTGGGCGGCCGCCCCGGCGGACGGGCACGCCCTGGCGACGCAGGTCGACTACAGCCAGAGCGCCCGCACGATCAACGGCCTGGACGGAGCGATCCTCGGCTCCTCGCTGCTGGCGATCGGCGCCACCCTGCTCGTCGGCGCGTTCTCCGTCACCCGGGTCACCCGGCGGCTGCACCAGACCGCACAGGTGGCCCGGCGGATCGGCGCGGGCGATCTGGACGCCCGGGTCAGCGACCCCCGCACGGCCGACCCCTCGCGCCGGCCGGACGAGGTCGCGATCGTCGCCGGAGCACTGGACACCATGGCCTCGGCGCTCCAGCGCAAGCTCGTGGCCGAGCAGCGCTTCACCGCGGATGTCGCGCACGAGCTGCGCACCCCGCTGACCGGCCTGTCGGCCGCCGCCGAGCTGCTGCCGCCGGGCCGCCCTTCGGAGCTGGTGCGGGACCGGGTCCGGGCGATGCGCGCGCTGACGGAGGATCTGCTGGAGATCTCCCGGCTCGACGCCCGTACCGAACACGTCGACCTCGATGTGCACGAGCTGGCGCCGCTCGTCGAGCGGGTGGCCCGCGCCTCGGGTGGCGGCACCGAGGTCAGGGTCGCCGGGGACGGACCGCCGGTGCGGGTCGAGACGGACAGGCGGCGCCTGGAACGGGTGCTCGGCAATCTGATCGGCAACGCGCACCGGCACGGCCGCCCGCCGGTGGTACTGACGGTCGACGGGCCGGTGGTGACCGTACGCGACCACGGCGGGGGCTTCCCGGACTATCTGATCGCGGGCGGCCCGCAGCGCTTCCGCACGGAGGGCGACGCCAAGGGCCACGGCCTCGGCCTGACCATCGCCGTCGGGCAGGCGGAGGTGATGGGCGCCGAGCTGGTCCTGGAGAACGCGCCGGACGGCGGGGCGCTGGCCCGGCTGACGCTGCCGGAGTACGTACGCCTGGACGACGACGAGGACCCGCCGCGTTCCCCCGCCGGCGCCTGACAGCCGGACGGCACCCGGACCCCACGCACCTTCCATAAGGACATAAGGGAAATAACACCCACGTCTTGCTACGTTGCGTGGCATGACCGCAACGACGGCGGACGCACCCCCGCCCGAGCTGCGCCTGCCCAAGCGGCGCGGCGTAGAACTCTCGCTCCTCATCGGGGCCGTCCTCATCTCCGTCTACGGCTACGCCGCCGTCGGTCTGGCCCACGACGACGCGGTCCCGCCCGACGTCGCCGGATACGGCGGCGGACTCGGGTTGCTCGCCCTCCTCGCCCACCTCGCCGTCCGCTTCCGCGCCCCGTACGCCGATCCGCTGCTGCTGCCCATCGCCGTGCTGCTCAACGGCACGGGCCTGGTGCTGATCTACCGGCTCGACCTGGAGACACCGAAGGACCAGGCGGCGCCCACCCAGCTGATCTGGTCCACGCTCGGCGTCGCGTTCTTCATCGCGGTCGTGGTGTTCCTGCGCGACCACCGGGTCCTCCAGCGCTATGCGTACCTCTCGGTCGCCGCCGCCCTCGTCCTGATGATCGTGCCGATCTTCTTCCCCGCGGTGAACGGCGCCAAGATCTGGATCAGGGTCGGCGGATTCTCCTTCCAGCCGGGCGAGTTCGCCAAGATCCTGCTCGCCGTGTTCTTCGCCGCCTACCTCGCGGCGAACCACAACGCCCTCGCGTACACCGGCCGCCGGATCTGGAAGCTCCAGCTCCCCACCGGCCGGGTGCTCGGTCCGATCGTGGCGATCTGGCTGATCAGCGTCGGCGTCCTGGTCCTGGAACGCGATCTGGGCACCTCGCTGCTGTTCTTCGGCCTGTTCGTGATCCTGCTGTACGTGGCGACCGGCCGGACCGGGTGGATCGCGGTCGGCCTTCTGCTCGCCGCCGTCGGCGCGTTCGCCGTCGGCTCCTTCGAACCGCATGTACACAGCCGGGTGCAGGACTGGCTCGACCCGTTCGCCTCCATCGACGCCGGCCGGGGCCCCGGGCAGCTCGCCCAGTCGCTGTTCGCCTTCGCCGCGGGCGGGATGCTCGGCACCGGTCTCGGGCTCGGCCACTCCATCCTCATCGGCTTCGCCGCCAAGTCCGACTTCATCCTGGCGACGGCCGGCGAGGAGCTCGGCCTGACCGGCCTGACCGCGCTCTTCATGCTGTACGCGCTGCTGGTGGCGCGCGGCTACCGGGCCGGGCTCGCCCTGCGCGACGCGTTCGGGCGACTGCTCGCGATCGGACTCGCCTCGATCCTCGCGCTCCAGGTGTTCGTGATCGCGGGCGGCGTGATGGGGCTGATCCCGCTGACCGGTATGGCGATGCCGTTCCTCGCGCAGGGCGGCTCTTCGGTCGTCACCAACTGGATCATCGTGGCGCTGCTGATCCGGGTCAGCGACGTGGCCCGCAGGCCCCACCCCGACGAGGTGGAGACCGGCGTCGTCGCACCGGTCCCGGAGAACGAACGGTGATCCCGCACCCGCCGACCGCCCTGGGGGCCCGGACATGATCCGCTACATCCGCCGCGCCGCCGCGTTCTGCCTGCTGCTGCTCGTGGCACTCCTGGTGAACGCCGCCCGCGTCCAGGTCTTCGAGGCCGACGCCCTCGACGACAACCCCGCCAACCGGCGTACCACCATCGACCGTTACGACCGGCCGCGCGGCAACATCCTGGTCGACGGCCGGTCCGTCACCGGCTCGAAGGACACCGGTGACCAGCTCGCGTACGAACGCACCTACCGCAACGGCCCGCTGTACGCGCCGGTGACGGGCTACGCCTCGCAGACGTACGGCACCACCCTGATCGAGAACGCCGAGGACGCGGTCCTCTCCGGCACCGACCCCATGCTCGCGCCGCTCCCGTTCTGGAACGAGATCACCCGCGACCGGCAGCCGGGCGGTGATGTCGTCACCACGATCAAGGACTCGATGCAGCGCGCCGCGTACGAGGGGCTCGGCAGCCGGCGGGGCGCGGTCGCGGCCGTCGAGCCGACGACCGGCAAGATCCTGGCCCTGGTCTCGACGCCGTCGTACGACCCCGAGCGGCTCTCCGGCACCGGTTCGTCCGTCACCGACGCCTGGCGCGAGCTCAACTCCTCCACCAGCCAGCCGATGCTCAACCGGGCGATCCGGCAGACGTATCCGCCCGGCTCCACGTTCAAGATCGTGACGGCCGCGGCGGCACTGGACGCGGAGGTCGTCACCGACCCGGACGCCGCGACCGACACCCCGTCCCCCTACGTCCTGCCGAACACCTCGACCACGCTGCCCGACGAGGCCCGGGGCTGTGAGAAGGCGTCGCTGGCCGAGGCGATCCGGGTCTCCTGCAACACCGTGATGGCGCACCTCGGGGTGGAGGTCGGCCTGGACGGCATGGTGGACGCGGTCGGGAAGTTCGGCTTCAACGACTCCGGGCTGAAGATCCCCTCCGGGGTGGCGAGGAGCAACTTCGACACGGACATGAGCGACGACCAGCTGGCGCAGTCCTCGATCGGCCAGTTCAACACGACGGCCACCCCGCTCCAGATGGCGATGGTGGCCTCGGCCGTGGCCAACGGCGGCGACCTCATGTATCCGCATCTGGTGGACCGTACGACCACGCACAGCGGCTCCACCGTCCACACCACCGGATCGCGTTCGTACCACCGGGCGATGAATCCGATGACGGCGATGCAGCTGCGGCAGATGATGATCGACGTGGTGCAGGACGGCACCGGTACCAATGCGGCGATCGACGGCGCGACGGTCGGAGGCAAGACCGGCACGGCCCAGCACGGAATCGACAACTCCGGTCTGCCCTACGCCTGGTTCATCTCGTGGGCCCAGGCGGAGGACTCCGGGCGGCCGGCGGTCGCCGTCGCCGTGGTCGTCGAGGACGCCTCCGCCGACCGGGCCGACATCAGCGGCGGCGGCAGCGCCGCGCCGATCGCCCGTTCCGTGATGGAGGCGGCCCTGGAAGACTGAGTCGATGACGGCTTTCCGGGAGCTCTCCGAGACGCTGGCCGCGATCGAGCGGGAGGACCCGCGGCTCTGCGCGTTCCTCGACGTGTGGCGCGACGAGGCGTTCGCCCGGCTTCCGGAGGCCGCCCGGCTTCCCCTCGCCGGGCTGCCGTTCGCGGTGAAAGGCCCGACCGGGCTCCGTTCGTACGCCGCGCGGCGGCTGATCGCCGCCGGCGGCGTCCCGGTCGGCTCCACGTCCGTGCCGGGCCCCGGCACGTACTGGAAGACCTGGGGTCTCGGCACCCACGGACGCACCGTCAACCCGTGGCGGCCGGACCGGACACCGGGCGGCTCCTCGGCGGGCTCGGCGGTCGCGGTCGCGGCGGGCCTGGTGCCCCTGGCGACCGGCAGCGACGGGGCGGGGTCGGTGCGCATCCCGGCCGCGTGGTGCGGGGTGTTCGGGCTGAAGACGACCAACGGGCTGCTGCCGTCCCCCGACCGGTCCGGCCTCGCCTCCGCCGGGGTCCTGACCCGGACGGCCGCGGACGCGCGGACGTATCTGCGCTGCGTCCTGGACGGCTGCGAACCGGCCCCGGCCGAACTGCCCCTGACCGCCGCCCACAGCCCCGGCCTGGGGTTCGCGGACGTCGACCCGGAGGTGGCGGCGGTGGTGCATGGCGCGGTACGGCGGCTGGTCGCGGCGGGGGTGGTGCGGCTCGCGGACGGCGGCTGCGCTCTCCTGGACCCGGGGGCGACGTGGCAGGCCGTACGGGGCGGAGAGGTGGAGCCGCGTCTCGACGGGGTCCGGCGCGAGAACGACCGCAGACTGGACGCCTTCTTCGCGCGCACGCCGCTGCTCCTCACCCCCGTCACCCCCAACCGCCCGCACGGCCACGACGGTCCGGGCGCACTCTTCTCCACCTCGCTGACCTGCGCGTTCAACCTGAGCGGGCATCCGGCGGCGAGTGTGCCCGCCGGATTCACCCCGGACGGCTGCCCGGTCGGGCTCCAACTGGTGGCGCGGCGCGGCGCGGACGCCCAGCTGCTCGCCATGGCCTGCGCGGTGGAGGAGGCGCTGGGCCCCGCGCGGCTGTAGCGGGCCGCCGGGCCCGGAGTCCGGTCAGCCGGCTTCGGCCGCGGCTATCGGCTTGCGCGACTCGGCCCTGACCTTGGCGGTGTCCAGGGCGGCCTTGTCGAGGTCGACCTCCTGCGGGTCCTGGAGCGCGGTCTCGGCGGTGATGACGGCGACGAAGGACGCGGTGTTGTCGTCACCCCAGGCGCACATCGGGAGGGTGCTGGTGACGCCGCCCTCCTTGGACCGGACGACCTGGCAGGACACCGTGATCCCGTATCCCGCGGGGGTGAACTCCCGGGCGGGTACGGCGATGGTCATGCCCTCGTTCTGCACCGCCCCCTCCAGGATCTTGTCGCGGGTGAACTCGGGTCCCTTGATCCGGCCCCACATCCCGGAGATGACCAGGGTCCCGCCGCTCTCGGAGGTGTACTGGGTGACGACGGCCTTCGCGTCACGGATGGTCGGGTCGTAGGTCCCCTCGATGTCCTTGCCGTCGGTCGCCGAGGAGTCCTTGAGCAGTGTGTACTCGTCGTCCAGCAGCTTCTTCGGCACGGTCAGCCGGTATTCGGCCGCCGGGAAGTCCCCGACCGACGGGATACCGCCGGCCTTGTCCACCTCGTCCACCAGGCGCGAGACGCCGAAGGCGATGCCACCGGCCACCACCAAAGCACCGAGGGTGATGCCGACGACGAGCCCGGTCCTGTTCCGCCGGGGCGGGGGCATCCCGGGCCACCCGGGCGCACCGGGGGCCGGAGCGCCCCACGGCTGGGGTGCCTGCGGCCCGTACGGCTGCTGGGGATACCCGCCCGGGTGCGCCGGATACCCGTTGGGCTGCTGCTGCCCCGGCTCCGGCTGCTGGGTGTACGGGCTCTGCTGGGGCTGCTGCGGGAGGCCGTACGGGCCCTGCGGCGCTCCGTACGGGCCCTGCGGGGACGGGGGCGGCGGCATGCTCATGACGCCAAAGTTACGCCATGGGGGGAACACCCTTTCGCCTGCCGGAGCTTGCGGCCCCCGCGTCAGCTCAGTGGTTCGCGGCGGCGCATCCACACGTCCGGCACCCCGTCGACGCCGGTGACCGCGCCGACGACCCCGCCGGTGATGGCGCACGTGGTGTCGACGTCCCCGAGCCCCTCGGCGGTGGCCCAGAGCGCCGCCTCCAGGTCCTCGGGGTGCCGGGCCGCGGTCCACAGGGCGAAGGGCACGGTGTCGTCGGAGCGGATGCGCTGCCCGTTGCCGAGGAGGTCGGCGGCCTTCCACGGTTCGGTGGCGAACGGTACGTCCACGGCCCGGAGAAGACCGTCCCGCACCGCCCCCGCGGGGGTCCGCCCGGCGACCCGCGACAGCGTGAACTCGCCCCGTACCGCCAGCGCCGCCGCCACCGCGACGGCCACCGCGCCCGCGATCCCCTCCGGGTGGGCGTGGGTGATCTCGGCCTGCAGCACGGCCTGTCCGGCCACGTGGTCGAGGTCCCGGTGGAACCGCGCGCCGAGCGGGGCGACCCGCATCGCGGCGCCGTTGCCGAGGCTTCCGCCCTCGAACAGCTCGGGGGCCAGCGTCCGCCAGTCGGCCGGGGACACCAGCAGCTGGGGCAGCAGCAGGTGCATGCCGTGGCCGTACCCGCGGGCCTGGTCGGCGTCGAAGGCGAGCGCGAAGTACAGCGCGAGCCGGTCCTGCTCGACGTGCCCGTGGTCGTCGAGCACCCGCTGGAGCGCGCGGGCCAGCGCGGTGTCGTCGGTCCAGTGCCAGACGGGCTCGTGCGGGGTGCGGCGCGCCCTGATCTCGTCGAACGCCTTCCGGGGTTCCCGGAAGAGCGGGAACCACCGTTCCCCGAACGCGTCGCCGAGCGCGAGGCCTTCGAGACTGCGGCGGGCGGCGGTCAGGTCGGGGACGACATCGGTGGAGGTCATGGAGGCATCGTCCCGCCGTCGGCCCGGTGCCGTACACCGGATTTCGGCCGTGTTCGGGTCCGGTGGAACGCCATGTGATCCTGATGCCATGAACGACCGACGTGACCTTGCCGTCGTACGGCCTCCGGCAGGCTCCCTCGCCACCGTGCACGGGCTGTCGGCACTGCTGGCCGGCTACCACCTGCGGACGGAGGCGGAGAAGGGCCGGCCCGTCTCGGAACCGGCCGCGCTGCCCGCCGCGTACCGCGCGGAGGTGGAGGATCCGGACGGCGCGTTCGCCGGTGCCGCCGTGCTCGTCGCGCGCGACGGGGACACCGCGGTGGGATGTGTCGTGGTCACCGCGCCCGTGGACGGCCGGGCGGAGATCAAGCGGCTGTGGACGGCGCCGGGATTCCGCGGTCGTGGCGTCGCCTCCGCGCTCCTCGACGCCGCGCTCGCGCACGCCGCGCGGAGCGGGGTCCGCACCGTGCGGCTGTCGGTGTGGCGGTGGCGCACGGGAGCGGTCTCGCTCTACGAGCGGCTCGGCTTCTCGGTCACCGCGTCATGGGACGAGCGTGCGGAACTGGTCTGCATGGAGCGGACGGTGGAGGAACCCAACCCCTGTACAGGGCGGGGACGTTCGTAGATCGTTACTGCCGTGACAGAAACGAACGGCACGACGGACTGGCCCGGCGGCATCAGCGCTCTCACCCTGTTCACGGAGGACCTGGAGGAGACCAAGCGGTTCTACCGGGAGGTCTTCGGACTGCCGGTCACCTACGAGGACGACAACTCGGCCGTGTTCACCTTCGGCAGCACGCTCATCAATCTGCTGCGGACCACCGCCGCGCACGGGCTGATCGAACCTGCGGACGTCGCCGGCCCGGCCGCCGGTGCCCGGATGCAGCTCACGCTGACCGTGGACGACGTGGACGCCCTGTGCAAGGTGCTGGCCGACCGCGGTGTGACGCTGCTGAACGGGCCGGTGGACCGGCCCTGGGGCATCCGGACCGCCAGCTTCCGCGACCCGGGCGGGCACATCTGGGAGATCGCGCGGTGACCGCGGCCGAAGCCGGCCAGGAGGCCGGGACCCTCGGCACCGGCCCCGAGATCCGTGCCCTCCTGTCGTCCCTGGACGGCCAGCGCCGCCATGTCATCGGCATCCTCGAAGGACTCGACGCCGAGGCGCTCCGGCTGCCGGTGCTGCCGTCCGGGTGGAGCTGCCTGGGGCTCGTCCAGCATCTGGCGCTCGATGTCGAACGGTTCTGGTTCCGTGCCGTGTTCACGGGCGACCCGGCCGTGATCGCCGCCTTGGACGACATCGACGACGCCTGGCAGGTGGACCCCGGGGCCGACGCCGCCGAGGTGCTCGGCCGCTACCGCGAGGAAGCGGCCCTCGCGGACGCCGTGATCACGTCGGCCGCGGCCGACGCGCCCCTGGCCCGGTGGCCCCACGACCAGTTCGGCGCACCGCATCTGCACACGCTGCGAGACGTCCTGCTGCACGTCATCACCGAGACCGCGTGCCACGCCGGCCATCTCGACGCGGCACGCGAACTCCTCGACGGACGGCGGTGGCTGGTGCTGACGTAGGGGGTGGGCCCCGCGCTGCCCTACTGGCTCTCCCCGCCCTCCGCGATGGCCTCCGCGACCTCCGCCACCCGCTCCCGCTCCTCCGCCTCGAAGCGTTCCCGGTCCAGCTGCTCGGCTATCTCCTCGTCCTGCGCCATCAGCAGGTCCAGGTTCGAGTCGCCGAGGTCGAAGACGCCCATGTCGACGTACGCCTTCTGCAGGCGCTCGCCCCACAGGCCGATGTCCTTGACGCACGGGACGATGCGGCTGAACAGCAGCTTGCGGAAGAGCTGGAGGAACTCCGAGTGCTCGGAGAGGTCCTTCGCCTCCTGCTTGGCGATGCCGAAGTTCTCCAGCACCTCCACCCCGCTGAGCCGGTCGCGCATCAGGTAGCAGCCCTCGATGACGAACTCCTCGCGTTCGCGCAGTTCGGCATCGCTCAGCTGCTTGTAGTAGTCGCGCAGCGCCATCCGGCCGAAGGCGACGTGTCGGGCCTCGTCCTGCATGACGTAGGCGAGGATCTGCTTGGGCAGCGGCTGGGTCGTGGTGTCGCGGATCATGCCGAACGCGGCCAGGGCCAGGCCTTCGATGAGGACCTGCATGCCGAGGTAGGGCATGTCCCAGCGGGAGTCGCGCAGGGTGTCGCCGAGCAGCCCCTGGAGGTTGTCGTTGATCGGGTACAGCATCCCGACCTTCTCGTGCAGGAAACGGGCGTAGATCTCCGCGTGCCGGGCCTCGTCCATGGTCTGGGTCGCGGAGTAGAACTTCGCGTCCAGGTCGGGGACGGACTCCACGATCCGGGCCGCGCAGACCATGGCGCCCTGCTCGCCGTGGAGGAACTGGCTGAACTGCCAGGAGGTGTAGTGCCTGCGCAGCTCGCCCCGGTCCTTCTCGGTCATCTTCGCCCAGTGCGGGGTGCCGTACAGGGTGAGGGCGTCGTCGGGGGTGCCTAGGGGGTCGGCGGGGTCGACCTCGATGCTCCAGTCGATGCGCTTGTTGCCGTCCCACTGCTTGTCCTTGCCCTTCTGGTACAGGGCGAGAAGGCGCTCACGGCCGTCGTCGTAGTCCCAGCTGAACCGGGCGGCACCCGAGGCGGGCACCGTCCACAACGGCTGCTCGGGGGCGGTGGTGTAGAGGTCGTGTGTCGACACGGACGGCTCCTTCGCCTCTCAGGGCCCGGGTAAGTCACCTGACGTGTGGCTCAGTTGGCAGGTTCACACGTTGGTAGACGCCGGGTCAACAAGTCGCGCGCAAGGGATTGACGGCCTTGCTGACAAGTAGTCTCATAATGGGTGACCGTCGGTAACCCATGGGAGAGGCCCGTCCAGCCATGACGACCGTGACCGAACGCGATGTGCAGACACTCCGCGACGCACTCGGCCCGCTCCGTGACCGCGAGCAGATCGCCGAACGGCTGCTGGAGGCCTCGGCCAAGCACTCCTTCGACCCGGACAAGGAGCTCGACTGGGACGCACCGGCCGAGGACGGCAAGTGGTTCTGGCCGCCGGAGCTGATCTCCCTCTACGACACCCCGATGTGGAAGCGGATGTCGCAGGAACAGCGGCAGGAACTGGCCCGGCACGAGGCCGCCTCGCTCGCCTCGCTCGGCATCTGGTTCGAGATCATCCTGATGCAGCTGCTGGTCCGCCACATCTACGACAAGCCGGTGGTCAGCAACCACGTCCGCTATGCGCTGACCGAGATCGCCGACGAGTGCCGGCACTCGATGATGTTCGGCCGGATGATCACCTGGGGCGGTTCGCCCTGCTACCCGGTGCCGCGCCGCTACCACAATCTGGCCCGCGTCCTGAAGACCGTCTCCACGACGCCCGGTTCGTTCGCGGCGACGCTGCTCGGCGAGGAGATCCTCGACTGGATGCAGCGCCTGACCTTCCCCGACGAGCGCGTCCAGACCCTGGTGCGCGGGGTCACCCGCATCCATGTGGTCGAGGAGGCGCGGCACGTCCGGTACGCCCGCGAGGAACTGCGCCGCCAGATGGTGACCGCCCCGCGCTGGGAGCGCGAACTCACCCGGGTGAGCTGCGGGGAGGCGGCCCGCGTCTTCTCCGTCTGCTTCGTCAACCCGCAGGTGTACGAGAACGTCGGCCTGGACCGGCAGGAAGCCGTGGCCCAGGTGAAGGCCAGCGGCCACCGGGCCGAGGTCATGCAGTCCGGCGCCAAGCGGCTGACGGACTTCTTCGACGACATCGGGGTCCTCAACGGCGTGGGGCGCAGGCTGTGGAAGAACTCCGGCCTGCTCGCCTGACGGCACGAGCGCTTAGGCTGCTGGTATGACCCCTGCCGCAGCCGCGCCGCCCAGCCGTGCGTACCGAAGGCTCAGCGTCGAGGAGCGCCGCACCCAGCTCCTCGGTGCGGCACTCACCCTCTTCGCGCACCGGGCCCCCGACGAGGTCTCGCTCGACGAGGTCGCGACGGTGGCCGGGGTGTCGCGTCCGCTGGTCTACCGCTACTTCCCCGGCGGGCGTCAGCAGTTGTACGAGGCGGCGCTCAGGTCCGCCGCGGAGCAGCTGATCCTGTGCTTCGCCGAACCGGCCGTGGGCCCGCCCACGGAACGGGTGACGCGCGTACTCGACCGCTACCTCGCCTTCGTCGACGAGCACGACGCCGGTTTCAGCGCCCTGCTGCGCGGCGGCAGCGTCGCCGAGACGTCCCGTACGAGCACGATCGTCGACGAGGTACGGCGGGCGGCGGCCGAACAGATCCTCCTGCACCTGGGCCGGGGCGCCGGCGGCGACCCCGCGCCACGGCTGCGGATGATGGTGCGCACCTGGATCGCCGCCGTCGAGGCGGCGTCGCTGATCTGGCTGGACGAGGGCAAGCAGCCGGCCGCGTCCGAGCTGCGCGACTGGCTGGTCGACCAGTTCATCGGGCTCCTCGCCGTCACCGCGGCCACCGACCCGGAGACCGCGTCCGCGGTGGCCGAGCTGCTGCCGCTGGAGACCGCGGCGGGCCCGGCCGGGCGGCTGGCGGACCGGCTGGCACCGCTGATCGGCGCGGCGGCGCATCTGCTGCCGCCGGACTGATCGGTCAGACTGGGGCGGTGAGAAGCGAGAACGTCCCCTTCACCGGCGGCCCGCTGGACGGGCGGGTCCTGCCCGTCCTGGTCGGCGCGACCGGCCACCCGCCCAAGTGGTACGAGGTCCCGGTCCCGGCCGCCGACGGCGCACCGGCCACCGTGCACGCGTACCTGCGGGTCCCCGCCGGATACACCAGGCGACTGCGGATCCAGCGTGGCTGGGTGTACGAGTACGCCCCGGCCGGCCGTGAACGCCACCGGCCCAAGTGGCCCTGGTCGAAGTCGGGGTAAGACGTCCGGGGCGGAATGGGGCGTCGGGGGCCGGACGTCCTAAGATCGACGCTCTGGTCCGAGGGACGGTCACAAGGGGGGTGCGCCATGGAGGCGCTGCGTCAGGACGATCCACGCCGCTTCGGCCTGTACAGAACGCTGACGCGGTTCCGTGAGACGGCCGCCGCGGTCCAGTACCTCGCGCACGGCACGGATCCGGACGGCCTCGTCGTCGTCACCGCGGCCCGGCCGGAGCTGGCCGCGCTGCCCGCGTTCCGGCGGCGGTTCCACGCGGAGGCCCGTACCGCAGACCGGCTGGCCGGCGGCTGGGTCGACGCGCGGCCGGCGACGTCCGCCGACGGATCCGAGGACGAGGACCTGCTGTGGACGGCCTCGGCATACGTGCCGGCGCTGACCCTCGCCGAGGCCGTCGACCTGGCCGGGCCGCTGCCCGAGCGTGCGGTGCGGATACTGGGTGCGGGCATCGCCGAAACGCTCTCGCGGGTCCATGCGACGGGGGCCGTGCTCCAGGGTCTCGCCCCCAGGACCGTGCTGCTGGCCGCGGACGGGCCGCGGCTCACCGCGTTCGGGCCGCTGGGCGCGGCAGCCGACGCCGAGGCCCGGCCGGGCGGCCAGCTCTCCGTACGGCTCGGCTATCTGACTCCGGAGCAGGTCGCGGGCAAGGAGGCGGGACCGGCTTCCGACCTGTTCGTGCTGGGCCTGCTCCTCGCCTACGCGGCGACCGGCAGCACTCCGCTGGCGGACGGCCCGGCCGCCGAGGCCGCGGAACGGATCGCGAACACCGAGCCCCGGCTGGACGCCGTGCCGGACGCGTTGCGGGAACTGGTCGCCCGCTGTCTGGCGAAGGACCCGGCCGACCGTCCCACCGCGGGCACGGTGGCGGCGGAGCTGGCGCTGGAAGGTGCGGCCGGACTGGCGAAGGGCGGCTGGCTGCCGGGGCTGCTCGCGGCCGCCGTGGCCGAGCAGAGGGCCCGGGCGCGGAAGGCGGCAGTCGCGGCGTCCGCCGACGAGGCCGGGGCGAACGTGGACGCCCCGGCCGAGGCCGCGGTGGCCGAGGCGGACGTCCCCGACGTGCAGGACGCCGTCCCCGCCGCCTCCGAGGACACTCCGCAGGACCCCGCGTCCCTCACGCCCCACCGTGACACCAGGACCGCACAGTTGGGGGTCATCGACCACCAGGCCCCCCGGCCGGACCGGGCGACGACCCAGCTCTCCATGCCGCCGGAGCCGCCCGCGCAGCTTCCCGGGCAAGGGCAGCGGGCAGCCCTCCCCGCCGCGCCTCTGGTCCCGCTCCCCCGGGCCCTGCCCGCTGCCGGACCCGCGGAGCCCCATACCGCCGCCGCTCCCCCGGCCCCTGCCGGACGCATGGCCGTCGACCGCCGGACCTTGCTGATCGGGGCGGCCGCCGGAGCCGCCGGTCTCCTGGCCGGGGGCGGCGCGGTGCTCGCGTTCGGCTCCGGTGACGACGCCGAGCCCACGGTCGACGCCAAGCCCGCACCGGGTCCCAGCCGTCCCGTCGTCGCCGGGCTGCCTCCGCAGCCGCGCTGGATCTACACCCACCCGGCCTCCGAACCCGCCCCCCTCACCGCGGCGCTCTGGAACGAACGGCTGCTGGTCCTGACCGGCGACACCCATGCGTCCGCCGTCGACCTGAACACCGGGCGCCGGATCTGGGAGAGCCCGGACGCCGCCAAGGGCCAGGCGGCCCTGGCCGCCGGCAAGGAGTTCTGCTTCGTCGCGGGACCGTCCGAGTTCCTGTGGCTGTCCGCGAAGGACGGCCGGGTGGCCCACCGGGTGGCGTACGCCGACGGGTTCGAGGGCGCTCCGCACCTGTCCGTGCGCGGCCTCGTCGGATCGGCGGGCCCGCAGCTCTGGTTCACCGGTTCGCACCAGGTCACCGTGAAGGCCCCGAAGCCGAAGAAGGGCAAGAAGCCCGGCAAGGACCGGCAGGTCGTCAAGTCGTATCTGTTCGGGTACGACATCGTGCAGCGCAAGGAGCTGTGGCGGACGCCCGTGCCCACCGGCCGCGGCCCGGCCGCGCCCGTGTACCGACTGGTGGCGATCCGGCCGGACGCCGTCGTCGTACGACAGGACCGGCTGACGCTCACCCCCGCCGACGTGAAGGCGGCCAAGGGCAAGGCGCTCTTCCGCAGCTTCGACCGGACGACCGGGAAGCAGCAGTGGGCCAAGGTCTTCGGCACCGCCCCGGACGCGGCGGTCTCGGGAGACGCGGACGGGCTGCTGTACGTGGCGTTCGGCGACGACCTGCGGGCCCTGGAGACCCCCGGCGGCCGGCCGAAGTGGACGCTGAACGGCACACCGGGTTCCTCCTTCGGGACCTCCGCCGAGGCCGGTGCGCTCCTGTACACCACCAGCAGCAACCAGGAAGTGGGCGTGGCCGACCGCGAGACCGGACGGCTGCGCTGGCGGCGGTCCACGGAGGCGGTGGCCGGCGGAACGGCTCCCACCGTCACCGTCAGCGGCTCGG
Organism: Streptomyces sp. NBC_00385; assembly: GCF_035917155.1. Lineage (NCBI taxonomy): Bacteria > Bacillati > Actinomycetota > Actinomycetes > Kitasatosporales > Streptomycetaceae > Streptomyces > Streptomyces sp. NBC_00385. Next base: position 2,546,597 of record NZ_CP107951.1, read on the forward strand.
GCGGCACGCTGCTCGCGGCGGATCCCGGGCAGGTCACCGCGTTCGCCGCGGCCGACGGGCGGCGGCTCTGGAAGTTCCAGGACATCGGGGCCCAGGACCCCAAGGGGGCGACCGTCACCGCCCGGTACCAGGTGCTGGCCTACGGCAAGAGTGCCCTCGTCCGGCGCGACCGCGTGGTCTACGCGTTCCCGGTCGCCTGACCGGAAGGCGGCGGGCCCGGCCGACGGGCCCGGCCCGCCGCCTTCCGGGGGAATCGGGCCGCCGCCACGCCCGGAGGTTCTTGCATCACCTGACGGCGAGTGAGCGTATGGGAGGAATTGCGCTCACTCATGGGGTAGTCGCACGATTCACCCCGTTTCCGGAGGTGGTGTCGTGTCAGGCAAACTTCTGCGCTCCCTCGGAACGGCGGCGCTGGCCGCCGTCGTCGTGACCGCGCCGGCCGCGGCCGTCGCGGCCCCGTCCTCGCCCTCCCCCTCGCCGACCCCCTCGCCCGCCACGTCGCCGGACGCCGAGGACGACTCCGTCCCGTCGCCGGACGCCGAGGACGACTCCGCCCCGGCCGCCGGTCCGGAAGCGGCGGCCGGCAGTGTCACCGGACTATTGAACGAGCTCCAGCGGCTGTACCAGCAGACCGAGGAGGCCACCGAGACCTACAACGGGACGGCGGCCGAGCTGAAGAAGAAGGCCGCGGAGGCGAAGAAGCTGGACTCCGCGCTCGCCGCCTCCCGGCTCCAGCTGTCCCGCAGCCGTGACGCCGCCGGCCGGCTGGCCCGTGAGCAGTACCAGGGCCGTTCCGACCTCTCCGCGTATCTGCGGCTGCTCCTGATGCGCGATCCCGAGTACGCGCTGGACCAGGGCCAGGTCGTCCAGCGACTGGCCGCCGGCCGGGTGGCGACCATGAAGCGCCTGGGCGGCGCCGAGAAGCGTGCCGCCGAGCTGGCGAAGCAGTCCCGCAAGGTCCTGGACCGGCAACGGACCCTGGCGGCCAGACAGAAGAAGGACCGCGACGCGGTCCAGGCGCGGCTGAAGCAGGTCGAGGGGCTGCTCGCCACCCTCTCCACCGACCAGCTCGCCGAGCTCGCCCGCCTCGAACAAGAGGGCACGGACAAGGCGCAGGACGCGCTGGTCGCCTCGGGCGCCCTGTCCTCGGCCCGGCCGGCGACCGCCCAGGGCGGCGAGGCGGTCCGGTACGCGATCGAGCAGATCGGCAAGCCGTACGTGTGGGGCGCGGAGGGGCCGGACTCGTTCGACTGCTCCGGACTCACCTCGCAGGCCTGGGCGAGTGCCGGCCGCCCCCTTCCGCGTACCTCGCAGGAGCAGTGGCGGCAGCTGCGGAAGGTGCCGGTGAACGCCCTGCGGCCGGGCGATCTGGTGGTCTACTTCCCGAAGGCCACCCATGTGGCGCTGTACATCGGCAACGGCCTGGTGGTGCAGGCGCCGCGGCCCGGATCCCGGGTCAAGGTCTCGCCCGTGGCGTCGAATCCGCTGCTGGGCGCCGTCCGCCCCGACCCGGAGAGCGCGCCGCTGGCCACGTACGAGGCGCCGGAGCTTCCCGAGGGGGCCTCCGACGGCTCCGACGAGGGGTACGCCGAGACGTCGGCACCCGACGCGTAGCGCTCGCACCGAACGCACCGGCCGGGCCGGGCCCGCCGGAGGATCCCGGCGGTGCCCGGCCCGGCCGGTGCGTTCGGTGCGTACGGGGCGCTCAGGCGGCCGGACCCGCCACCGAGGCCAGGTACGCGTTCGTCTTCTCCGGCTCGTAGAAGAAGTTCTCGAAGTCCGCCGGGTTGTTGAACCCGTTCGCGAAGCGGTCCGCGACCGGCTGGAGCTGGCCGGCGGCGCCGATCAGGTTCAGCACGTGCTCCGGCGGGACACCGAGCATCGCGTTCGTCCACTTCGTGACGTGCTGGGCGGTGTCCCAGTAGCGGTCGAAGGTGGCCTGCATCCACTCCGCGTCGAACGCGCGGTCGCCGTGCTCGATGATCGAGTCCAGGTACGCGTTGGCGCACTTGGAGGCCGAGTTGGAGCCCTGGCCCGTGATCGGGTCGTTGGCGACGACGACGTCCGCGACCCCGAGCACCAGGCCGCCGCCGGGGAGCCGGCCGATCGGCTTGCGGACGGTCGGGGCGTAACGTCCCGCCAGGGTGCCGTTGGCGTCGGTCAGTTCGACCTTGGTGGCGCGCGCGTACTCCCACGGAGTGAACTTCTCCATGAGCTCCAGCGTCTTGGCGAGGTGCTCCGAGGGGTCCTTGATGCCCTGGAAGGCGTCGAGCGGTCCGCCCGGGACGCCCTCCCAGAACAGGATGTCGGCACGGCCGGACGTGGTCAGGGTCGGCATCACGAAGAGCTCGCCGACGCCCGGGACCAGGTTGCAGCGGACCGCGTCGAACTCGGGGTGCTCGGGGCGCGGGCCCATGCCGTGGACGTACGCGACGGCCAGGGCGCGCTGCGGGGCGTCGTACGGCGAACGGGAAGCGTCCCGGCCGAACATGGAGACGAGCTCGCCCTTGCCGGCCGAGACCATCACCAGGTCGTAGGTGCGGGAGAAGTAGTCCAGGTCCGAGACGGCCGCACCGTGGATGACGAGCTGTCCGCCGCGCTGGGCGAAGGTGTCCATCCAGCCGGCCATCTTCACGCGCTGGTCCACGGACTGGGCGAACCCGTCCAGCTTGCCGACCCAGTCGATGGCGCGCGAGGAGTCGGGCGCGGCGACCGAGACGCCGAGGCCCTCGATCCGCGGGGCCTGGGACTCCCAGAAGTTGAGCTGGTAGTCCCGCTCGTGCTGGAGCGCCGTGTGGAACATGCACTGCGTCGACATGACCCGGCCGGAGCGGATCTCGTCGGCCGTGCGGTTGGACATGAGGGTGACTTCGTAGCCTCTGGACTGCAGTCCGAGGGCGAGCTGGAGCCCGGACTGGCCGGCTCCGACTATGAGTATCTTCCGCATCGCGGTTCTCCGTTGTGTGTGGCTATGCCGGGGTGGCGTCGAGCGCGTGGCCCACCAGGGCCAGCAGCGACTCGACGACGGTGATCCTGTTACGCGCGTCCATGATCACAACAGGCACGTGCGGGGGGACGGTCAGGGCCTCCCGGACGTCCTCGGCCTCGAACCCGGGTGTTCCCTCGAAGTGGTTGACGGCCACGATGTACGGCAGACCGCAGCTCTCGAAGTAGTCCAGGGCGGGGAAGCAGTCGGCGAGCCGGCGGGTGTCGGCCATGACGACGGCGCCGATCGCGCCGCGCACGAGGTCGTCCCACATGAACCAGAAGCGCTGCTGGCCCGGTGTGCCGAAGACGTACAGCACGAGGTCGTCGTCGAGCGTGAGGCGGCCGAAGTCCATCGCGACGGTCGTGGTGACCTTGTCGGGCGTGGCGCTGAGGTCGTCGGTCTCCTCGCTGGCCTGGGTCATCATCGCTTCGGTCTTCAGCGGGGTGATCTCGGAGACCGAGCCCACGAAGGTGGTCTTGCCCACGCCGAAGCCGCCCGCGACCACTATCTTCGTGGCGATCGGAGCCCTGGTGCGGTCGAGCTGCCAGGCCTGGAGCGATTCCTCGGCCTGGTCCTTCGGCCCCGGCTGGCGCGGGGCGAACAGCGGCGACTCAGAGACGACGGAGTCCATTGAGCACCCTTTCGAGCAGTGCGCGGTCGGGCTGGCCGGTGCCGTGACCGGTTCCGTACACGCGGATCTTTCCCTGGTCGGCCAAGTCGCTGAGCAGCACCCTGACCACACCGAGCGGCATCTTCAGCAGGGCGGAGATCTCCGCGACGGTACGCATCCGGCGGCAGATCTCGACGATGGCCTGGAGCTCCGGCATGACGCGCGAGGCCAGGTTGCCGTTCGTCAGTTCGCGGCGCTCGTCCGGGGCTTCGAGCGCGGCGACGAAGGTCTCGACGAGCAGCACGTGTCCGAAGCGGGTGCGGCCGCCGGTGAGCGAGTACGGGCGCACCCGCGCGGGCCGTTTGTCGGCCCCGCGCACGGGGAGCCTGCGGGCGGGTTCAGCAGCAGCGTGGGTCACTGGGTGCTCTCCATCGATTTGCGCAGCTCACTGCGGAGTTCGGGGGTGAGTACGTGTCCGGCACGGCCGACGAAGAGCGCCATGTGGTAGGCGATGACACTCATGTCGCAGTCGGGTGTGGCGTGCACACCCAGCAGCGAGCCGTCGCTGATCGACATGACGAAGACACTGCCCTCGTCCATGGCGACCATGGTCTGCTTGACGCCGCCGCCGTCCATCAGCTTCGCGGCACCGACGGTGAGGCTGCCGATGCCGGAGACGATGGTCGCCAGATCGGCGCTGGAGCCCCGGGGGCCGTCCTGCCGTCCTGCCCCCTGGGCGACCTGGTGGCCGGGGTCGGAGGAGAGCAGCATGAGTCCGTCGGACGAGACGACGGTGACCGAGTGGACCCCTGGCACCTCCTCCACCAGATTGCTCAGCAACCAGTGAAGGTTCCGGGCTTCGGTACTCAGCCCGAATGTGCTGGGCGCAGTCAACTGCGTGCCTCCTCGACTGTGTCCCCCGTCTCTCCGGATCGGCCATCGGTACGGCCGGCCTGCTCAGTGTGCTCGGTACCTGTGGTGACTCCGGCCGGTCCGGTGGCCTCGGCGATCTCCGCCTCGACGTCCCGGCGTCCGTCCTTCGCGCCCTGGTGGAAGCCGCCGAGCCGGCGGCGCAGGGCCTCCTTGTCGACGCTGCCGGTGCGCTCGGGCGTGGGGGCCGACGCGGGCCTGACGACCTTGGGGGTGCGCTTGGGCAGCCCCTTGTCGGTGATCCGTCCGGGCTGCGGCTCGGACCGCGTCTCCGGCTCCGGGTGGCGCGGCCCCGGGAGCGCGTCGGCCACAGGGGTCGGCGCGGGGGCGGGCGGTGCCGGGGCGGGCTCGGGGGCCGGCTGCGGCCGTCCGGTCTCGTCGGCGGTGCGCTCGTGGCGGTCGGGACCGATGGCGTACGGGCCGGCGGCGGCCGCGGTCTCCGGGCCGTCGCCGAAGGCGGGGGCGTGCGTGAACTCGGGGACGTCCTCGAATTCGGGCACCCGCGGGAGCCGGACCTGCATCGTGGTCTCGGCCTCGGACTCCGCGGGCAGCAGAGGCTCGGGCTCCGGTGCGGGCTGCGCCGCCTGCGAGGTCTCGGGCTCCGCGGCGACCGGGGGCTCGTGGTCGGGGGCGACGAGGGACCCTGCCTCCGGGCCGGGTACGGCGGCCGGACCGGCCGTCTGCTCGGCGGCCGTCTGCTCGGCGATCGTCTGCTCGGCGGCCGTGATGAGCGGGTCGCCGGGCAGGGCGAGGGTACGGCGCGGCAGCGCGTTGGAGTTGGCCTCGGCGACCGACCCGGGGAGGTTCAGCGTGGGCGCGTCCCCCGGGGCGGTGACCGGCGGCGGGGTCGCGGCCGGGGGCGCCTTCGGGAGCAGGGCCTGGGGCAGCACGACGACCGCGGTCACCCCGCTGCCCTTCTGCTCGCGCAGCTGGACCCGGACGCCGTGGCGCGCGGCCAGCAGCGAGGCCACCTGAAGGCCGAGACCGGCGCCGTCCGCGCTCTGCTCGCCCGCCTCGAAGAGCGACGGGTCGCCGAGGCGGGTGTTGAGCTCGCCCATCCGTACGGACGACATGCCGATGCCCTCGTCCTGCACGGAGAGCATCACCTCGCCGGTCTCCAGCAGCCAGCCGGAGAGCTGGACATGGGAGTCCGGCGGGGAGAACGAGGTGGCGTTCTCCAGGAGTTCGGCGACGAGATGGCTGAGGTCGTCGGCGGCGAACCCCGCGATCTGGGCGTGCGGCGGCAGGGACTGGATGGTGACCCGCTCGTACCGCTCGATCTCGCTGACCGCGGCGCGCAGCACGTCGACGAGCGGGATCGGCCCGGGGTGCCCGTGCCCGTGCTCGGCGCCCGCGAGGACCAGCATGTTCTCGCTGTGGCGGCGCATGACGGTGGCCATGTGGTCGAGCTTGAACAGCGTGCCGAGCCGCTCCGGGTCCTGCTCGCGCTCCTCCAGGGACTCGATGACTCCGAGCTGGCGCTCGACGAGGCCGAGCGTGCGCAGCGACAGGTTGACGAAGGTGTGGTGGACGGTGTTCCTCAGCTTCTCCAGCTGCGCCGTCAGATCCGCGGTGTGGACCTGGAGTTCGGCGCGCTGGAGGGTGAGGGCCTCGCGGCCGGCGATCAGTTCGCCGCGCTCGGCCTCCAGCTTCTCGAACCGTCCGTTGAACTCGTGGAGCAGTCCGTGCAGCCGGCCGTGCAGGGCGTTGATGGAGCGGACGACCTGGGCGAACTCGTCGTTGCGGCCGGTGTAGCGGACCGGTTCGGCCGTCTCGGGCTCGGCGGCCAGGCGGCCGGCGCCGATCCGCAGGACGGCGAGCGGCTGGGTGAGGGTGCGGGCCACGGCGGTGGAGACGCCGACGGCGATGAGCAGACAGCCACCGAGGAGCGCGATCCGCAGTTCGAGCGCCGTGACGTCGTCGTCGCGCAGTTCCCCGAGCCGCTGCACCTGGGCGGTGCCGAGGGCGGACTCGACGCCGCGCATCCGGTCGATCCGGGCGGAGAGGGCCGCCTGAAGCTTCTTGCTGCTGACCTTCTGGTCGGACTCGGAGAGCTCGGGGCGGTCGGTGAGCCCGGCGAGGTACTTCTCCGCGCTGTTGACCTCGGGACCGGTGACCGTGGTGGACAGCTTGTCGCGGGCGGTGGCGCCGGCGGCCTGGTCGAAGTCGGCGAGGGCGGAGAGTTCGCCGACCCGGGACTGCTGGGCGGCGCCGCTCAGCTCGTCGCGGGTGCGGTCCTCCTTGGTCTCGCCCTCGTCCTGGGTCTGGACGGGCAGGCCGGTGAAGGGGTCGATCTGCGGCTCGGCCGGCTCCTTGCGGGGGACGGCGAGCGCGGCGAGCAGCAGCCCGCGGGTGGCGGAGGCCTGTTCGGTGGCCCGGCCGAGCGCGAGGGGGGCGCGGACCGCCTCGGCGGCGCGCGGAGAGGTGTTGTCCGCGAGTTCCTCGGCGAGGTCGTGGAGCTTGGAGATGACCTCGGTGTACGCCTGGTGGGCCTCCAGCGCCGTGCCCTTGCCGCTGATGGCGTCGCGGCGCAGGGAGGGGATCGTGGAGAGGTCGCGGCGCAGGACGGCGGAGGCCGCGTCCCGGATCTCGTCCACCTGCTGGTCGACGCGGGCGCTGCGGCTGCCCGCGGAGCCGCTCGTCGCACCGGGCTTGCCCTCCCGGCCGGCGGCGATGAAGGCGGTGACCTCGTCGCGCTCGTCGGCGAGGGAGTGCGCGAGCGCGATGGCCTGCTGGTTCAGCTCCGCGAGGGTGACCAGGCGCTGCGATTCCGTCAGGTCGGAGGAAGCACTCAGGGCCGCGGGCGCTCCCGCGGCTATGACGGTGATCCCGACGACGGCGACGCCCGCGACGAGCCGGCTGCGCACGCGCACGGTGCGCCCGCGCTCAGCCGGCGCCGACGACGCCACCTCGGAACCGCTGTGCTGGCTGCCCTTGCTCCGAGGCCGCTTCTTCTGCACCGGTGCTCGCAATCTCGACTCGTCCGCCCTTGAAGCAGAGGTGACGCTCGGTCACGTGAACGAGCGCCCCGACCCCTGGTACGGCTTCTGACCATTCCAGTGCTTTTGAGAGGGGGGCGCGCATCAACCGCTCCGCCACTCGAACGAGTGAACCGCACTCCTGAGTTGGCGAACAAGTCTCCCCCCGGGGCCTCCACGGCACACCCGGGCGTCCGGCTGGATCTTCGGGGCAGGCTTTGGCAGGATGCCCGCCCGCACACTTCCCGGAGTGATTCCTTCCGCTCCACCCGCCCTTCTGACCTGCTGGTACGGGCCAATCCCCGGTCGGTGCAGGCCCCGTGAAGGCATCGTGCAGACTGGCCGCATGCGCATCGAACTCGCCACCGCCGCCGGCCTCGCCGGGCGTCCGAACGAGGACTGGGCGGCCACGGTCCTGCCCGCCTCCGGCCAGGGTGGGGGGCTCGTCCTGCTCGACGGGGTGACTCCGCCGCGGGGTGACGACGGTTGTGCACACTCGGTCCCGTGGTTCACGGCGCGGCTCGGTGGCGCTCTGGTCGAACTGTCGGGTTCGCGGCGGGATCTACCCCTGCGCGAGATCCTCGCGGAGTCCATCCGGCGCACCGCCGACACGCACCGTTCCCTGTGTGACCTTTCTCACGTACGGACGCCACAGGCAACGGTCGTGATGGTGCGTTGGGACGAGGCGGAGATCGAGTACCTGGTGCTGTCCGACTCGGTGCTGCTGTTCGAGGCTCCGGGCGGCGCCGTCCACGCCGTGCTGGACGACCGGCTCGACCGGCTGCCGCCGGGGTCGCTCGCCTCCGAGGCGGCCGCCGACGCGCTGCGGAACAAGGAGGGCGGCTTCTTCACCGCCGCCGCCGACCCGGCCGTCGCGGACCGCGCGGTCACCGGCCGCGCGCCGCGCGCCGGGGTGCGGACGGTCGCCGCGATGACGGACGGGGCGAGCCGCTGGACGGAGATGTTCGGCGAGGGCGACTGGACGGACTGCCTGGGGGTGCTCCACAAGGAGGGCCCCCAGGGGCTGATCGACCGGGTCCGGGCTCTGGAGGAAGCGGACACGGACCGTACGCACCTGCGGCGGAGCAAGCAGCACGACGACGCGACGGTGGTCTGCGCGCAGCTGTGACCGCCGCGAACGCGACGGGCGAACCACCTCGCGCGGGGCGGTCCGGCTCAGCTCTCGGCGCGGGCGTTCAGCTGGTGCAGCAGCCGGGCCAGCTCCGCGACCTCGGTGCGGTCCCAGTCGGCGAGTTTGCGCACATAGCGGTCGCGGCGCGCGTCCCGGACACTGCGGAAGCGGGCGAGGCCCTCGTCCGTGAGGTGGACGAGGAAGGCCCGCCCGTCGGCCGGATCGGGCTCGCGGGCCACCAGGCCGAGGTCTTCCAGCGCGCGCAGCTGACGGCTCATGGTGGCCTTGCCGACGCCGAAGTAGGAGGCGAGGTCGGTGGCCCGCTGACGGCCGGCCGATTCCAGGCGTACGAAGAGCCCGTAGGCCGCCGCCTCCAGTTCGGGGTGCACCTCACGCGCCATTTCACCGGAGTTGGCCCGGGCGCGGCGCAGGAAGACCGCCAACTCCAGCTCCAGGGCGAGGAACTCGTGGTCCACACCACTTCCCCCGGTTGCGCCGGGTTCACTCCCGCGTTCGCTCCCGTGCACGTCAACACCCCTCATGAGCTTTCCCGCCACTGAAAGTTTCTTTCGCCGCCGGTCATCGCCGCAGCTCCACCAGTATTTCGCAGGAGTAGACCAACGGCACCGCCCAGGCCCTCTTCCGCCACCCGGGTCTACGTGCGTAGCGTCATGCATGGCATGTTCACACCATGGCATGCCGCAAGGGGTGCGTCCGTCGTGCCCCGGGTCAGCAGATCCCCCCACTGAGGCCTCGGAGGCACGCAATGCCCGTGCACAGATCCGGCTCCACGACAGTCCGTCGCTCGCGCTTCGCCGCGGCGGGAACTCTGCTCGCAGCTCTTTCCCTCCTTGTCGCCCTGCCCGGCGCCGCCGGCGCGGCCCCCACCGCCGGCGACCCCACCGCACCCGCCCGGGGCACGGCCACGATGGGTATGGGCGTCATCGCCCACGACGGTCAGGGCGGCCTGCCCACCAGCCGAGCGGCCCAGACCGAAGGCGTGGACGTGAGTGGCCACCAGAACGCCGTGGCCTGGTCGACTCTCTGGAACAGCGGCGTCAAGTGGGCCTACGTCAAGGCCTCGGAGGGCACGTACTACACGAACGAGGACTTCACCCAGCAGTACAACGGCTCGTACAACGTCGGGATGATCCGCGGCTCGTACCACTTCGCCACCCCGGACACCACGAGCGGCGCCACCCAGGCCAACTACTTCGTGGACCACGGGGGCGGCTGGTCCAAGGACGGCAAGACGCTGCCGGGCGTGCTCGACATCGAGTGGAACCCGTACGGCGCGCAGTGCTACGGCAAGACCGCGGCCGGGATGGTCTCCTGGATCCGCGACTTCGTGAACACCTACAAGGCGCGCACCGGACGCGACGCGGTCATCTACACCGCGACCAGCTGGTGGCAGTCCTGCACGGGCAACAACGCGAGCTTCGGCACCACCAACCCGCTCTGGGTGGCCCGTTACAACACCACGGTCGGAACGCTCCCGGCCGGCTGGGGCTTCTACACGATCTGGCAGTACACCTCGTCCGGCCCGACGGTGGGTGACCACAACCACTTCAACGGCGCCCTCGACCGCGTACAGGCGCTGGCCAACGGCTAGCCCCTCGCACTCCTTCTCCAGGCGGAGCCCGGTGACGCACCCCGTCACCGGGCTCCGCCCCGTTCCACGTCTCCGAGCAGGCACGAAGGCTTCCTGCCGCACTCACCCCACCCCCTATACATCGCGTGTATACGCACTATGTATAGTCCTTGCAGTCCGCACATAAGTGCGATGTAAGCGATGAGGGAGTGACCCGCCTTGCCCAGTAGGACGAAGTCGATCGGTACGGGGTTGGCCGTCGCTCTTGTGACGGCGCTCACGCTGACGCTGAGCGGCTGTTCGATGGAGACCACGGCCCCCGGATCCGCCCGCGGCGACGCCGGCTCGGACGCGAAGGGCTCGTTCGGCCCGGTCGACTGCCGCAAGGCGAAGTGCATAGCCCTGACCTTCGACGCGGGGCCGGCCGAGGCCACCCCCCACCTGCTGGACATCCTCAAGAAGGAGAAGGTCCACGCGACCTTCTTCCTGCTGGGCAAGAACCACGTGAAGAAGCACCCCGAAACCGTCCGCCGGATCGCGGCGGAGGGCCACGAGATCGCCAACCACACCTGGTCGCACGAGATCCTGACGGACAAGAAGCCCGCGGAGATACGCGCCGAGCTGAAGAAGACACAGGACGCGATCGAGGCCATCACCGGCAAGAAGCCCCGGCTGATGCGTCCGCCGCAGGGCCGCACCGACGACACGGTCTCCGGGATCAGCAAGGACCTCGGGCTCTCCCAGATCCTGTGGAACGCCACCGCCAAGGACTACTCGACGACGGACTCCGCGCTCATCAAGAAGCGGATCCTCGACCAGGCGACCAAGGACGGCATCATCCTGCTGCACGACATCTACAAGGGCACGGTGCCCGCGGTGCCCGGCATCATCGAGGAACTGAAGAAGCGCGGCTACACCTTCGTCACCGTCCCCGAACTGATGGCCCCGGCCGAGCCGGTCCCGGGCACCATCTACCGCCCCTGAGTCACCGTTGCCCACGCGGAACGGCCCGCCTCCCCGCGAGGGGGGACGGGCCGCCCGTACCGGCCGTGTCCGTGGTGCCACGTCCGTCACGCCGTGACACTCACGCCGCGGCCGGGATCCTCCGCTCAGCCGGGGCCGAGGCCGGGGCGAGGGCGATCTCCAGGACCTGGCGGACGTCCGTGACCGGGTGGACCTCCAGCGTGTCGAGCACCTCGGCGGGGACATCGTCCAGGTCGGCCTCGTTGCGCTGCGGGATCACCACGGTGGTGATGCCCGCACGGTGGGCGGCGAGCAGCTTCTGCTTCAGGCCGCCGATCGGCAGGACGCGTCCGGTCAGCGACACCTCACCGGTCATCGCCACATCCGTACGGACCAGCCGTCCGGAGAGCAGCGAGGCCAGCGCGGTCGTCAGGGTGATGCCCGCGCTCGGGCCGTCCTTGGGGACCGCGCCCGCCGGGAAGTGGATGTGCACGCCCCGGTCCTTGAGGTCGGCGACCGGCAGTTCGAGCTCCGCGCCGTGCGAGCGCAGGAAGCTCAGCGCGATCTGCGCGGACTCCTTCATGACGTCGCCGAGCTGACCGGTGAGGGTCAGGCCGGACGCCCCGGTCTCCGGGTCGGCGAGCGACGCCTCCACGAAGAGCACGTCACCCCCGGCTCCGGTCACCGCGAGCCCGGTGGCCACGCCGGGCACCGCGGTACGGCGCTCGGCCGGGTCCTGGGCGGACTCGGGAACGTGGTGCGGCCGGCCGATGAGCCCGCGCAGCTCCTCGTCGGTCACCGTGAACGGCAGTTCCCGGCCGCCGAGCTCGTGCTGGGCCGCGACCTTGCGGAGCAGCCGGGCGACGGCCCGCTCCAGGTTCCGGACCCCGGCCTCCCTCGTGTACTCGCCGGCCAGCTTCCGCAGCGCCGACTCGTCGAGAGCGACCTCGTCCTGTTCCAGGCCGGCCCGCTCCAGCTGGCGCGGGAGCAGGTGGTCGCGGGCGATGACGACCTTCTCGTCCTCGGTGTAGCCGTCGAGCCTGACCAGTTCCATCCGGTCGAGCAGCGCCTCCGGGATGGCTTCCAGCACATTGGCCGTGGCCAGGAAGACGACGTCGCTGAGGTCGAGTTCCACCTCCAGGTAGTGGTCGCGGAAGGTGTGGTTCTGGGCCGGGTCGAGCACTTCGAGGAGGGCCGCGGCGGGGTCGCCCCGGAAGTCGGAGCCGACCTTGTCGATCTCGTCGAGCAGGACGACCGGGTTCATCGAGCCGGCCTCCTTGATGGCGCGGACGATGCGGCCGGGCAGCGCGCCGACGTACGTACGCCGGTGGCCCCGGATCTCCGCCTCGTCCCGGACACCACCGAGGGCGACGCGGACGAACTTGCGCCCCATGGCGTGCGCCACGGACTGGCCGAGCGAGGTCTTTCCGACCCCGGGCGGCCCGACGAGGGCCAGCACCGCACCGCCGCGCCGGCCTCCGACCACGCCCAGCCCGCGGTCGGCGCGGCGCTTGCGCACCGCGAGGTATTCGGTGATGCGCTCCTTCACGTCCTGCAGGCCCGCGTGTTCGGCGTCGAGGATCTCCCGGGCGCCCTTGATGTCGTACGCGTCCTCGGTCCGCTCGGTCCACGGGAGTTCGAGGACGGTGTCGAGCCAGGTCCTGATCCAGGGGCCCTCGGGGCTCTGGTCGGAGGCACGTTCCAGCTTGTCGACCTCCTTGAGCGCGGCCTCGCGGACGTGCTCGGGAAGGTCTGCGGCCTCCACGCGTGCCCGGTAGTCGTCGGACTCGTCCTCCGGATCCCCGTTGAGCTCGGAGAGCTCCTTGCGTACGGCGTCGAGCTGGCGCCGCAGCAGGAACTCGCGCTGCTGCTTGTCGACGCCCTCCTGGACGTCCTTGGCGATGGACTCGGCCACGTCCTGCTCGGCGAGGTGTTCGCCGAGCCACTGGACGGCGAGCCTCAGCCGGGCGACCGGGTCGGCGGTCTCCAGGAGCTGCACCTTCTGGGCGGTGGTCAGGAAGGGGGAGTATCCGGAGTTGTCGGCGAGCGCGGAGACGTCCTCGATCTGCTGGACCCGGTCCACGACCTGCCAGGCGCCGCGGGTCTTCAGCCAGCTGGTGGCGAGGGCCTTGTACTCCCTGACCAGTTCGGCGACGGCTCCGGGGAGCGGTTCGGGGACGGAACCGTCGACCCGGGTCCCCTCCACCCAGAGCGCGGCACCGGGCCCGCTGGTCCCGGCCCCGATCCGTACGCGCCCACGACCGCGGATGAGGGCACCCGGGTCGCCGTCCGAGAGCCGTCCGACCTGCTCGACGGTCCCGATGACACCGATCCCGGTGTAGGCCCCGTCGATGCGCGGAACGAGCAGCACCTCGGGCTTGCCGCCACCCTCGCGGGCTGCGGCCTGCGCGGCCTCCACCGCGGCCCGGACCTCGCTTTCGGACAGGTCGAGAGGTACCACCATTCCGGGCAGCACGACCTCGTCGTCGAGCGGCAGCACAGGCAGCGTGAGCGGTGTGACCGCATTGGACTCAGTAGCCATGATCTCCCCTTCGGCAGTCAAGTTGAGTTATGCAGACTCAATGCTCCTGAGCCGCTCAATGTTCCCGGGAGCGCGTTCGCTGTGAGCGATCACGTACGACTGCCGCGTCATGCCCTGGTCCAACGCCGGATCCGGACGCCTTAGTCCCTCCGCCCGCGGATCCGGACGCCTCAGTCCCTCCGCCCGCGGACCCGAGGCCGCACGAAATCCCGTGGAACACGAAGATGCCGCCGGACAGGATGCCCCCATGCCCGATGCCGCCCTTCCTTCCCAGGCCCTGCTCGTCGTCGACATCCAGAAGGCCGGGGTGACCGGCGACCGGGCCGTGCCCGGCGCGGCCGGACTGCTGGAGCGGACGGCGGACCTGATCGCCCGCGCACGCCGGAGCGGTGCGCTCGTCGTGCATCTGCAGAACGACGGCGCCCCCGGCTCCGGCGACGAGCCGCACACCCCCGGCTGGGCGCTCCACCTGCCGGTCCGGCCGGGCCCCACCGAGTTCGTGATCCGCAAGACGCGGGACGACGGCTTCGCGGAGACGTCGCTGGGCTCCGTCCTGAGCGCGGCCGGCGTCGGGGCGGTCACCGTCTGCGGCGTGATGTCGGAGATGTGCGTCCAGGCGACGGCCCGCACGGCGCTGGCCCTGGGCTACCGGGTCGTCCTCCCCCACGACGCGCACGCCACGCAGGACATCCCGGCCGCCCCCGGCATCAGCGAGGCGGTCCCGGCCGCCGTGGTCTCGCGGGTCGCGGCCTGGGCGATCAGTGCGGACGCCCACGTCACGGCGCGGGCCGCGGAGGTGACGTTCACGGCGCCGCGGCCGCTCCCACGGGGCAGAGTGCCGTCATGAACGAGGACCGAGGGCTGAACCGGGACGGCACGATCGCGCGCGAGGGCTCACTCGGCCGGGTGCGGCCCGCACTCGCGCCGGTCGTGGCCGCGGCCCGTTCCCGGATCTCCGAGGCCTTCGGTCCCGCCCGGCTGGACAGCGCCTACGTGTACGGCAGCATCCCGCGCGGCACGGCCACACCCGGGGTCTCCGACCTGGACCTGCTGCTCGCCCTGCGCGACGGGCCCACCGGACCGGACCGCGCCGACGCCGACGCCGTCGAGACCGCCCTGGACGCGGCGTTCGACGAGATCGACGGCGTCGGCATCCTTCTCTTCGACGCGGACACGCTGCTCGGCACACTCGAACGCCATGACATGGGCTTCTTCGTCGCGTGCCTGTGCACTCCGCTGCTCGGCGACGACCTCGCCGCCCGGCTGCCGCGCTACCGGCCGACCTCGCTGCTGGCCCGCGAGACCAACGGGGGCCTGGGCCTGGCACTCCCGCGCTGGCGCGAGCGGGCCGCCGGGGCGACCACGGACGCCGCGCGACGCGCCTCGAGCCGGGTGGCGGCCCGTCGGGTCGTACGTACCGGGTTCACGCTGGTCATGCCGCAGTGGGCGGCTGGACCAGTGACCTGGCCGAGTCGGCCGAGCTGTTCGCCCGCTACCACCCGCACCTTCCCGAACGGGCCGAACAGATGCGGCCGGCCGCGCGCACGGGCCGCACCCCGACCGCCGACCCTGCCGTCCTGTCCCTGCTCGTCGACGCCCTCGCGCCCTGGCTGGCGGCCGAGCACATCGCGGTGCACGGCGAGACGGCGCCACGCCCCTGACCGGGCCCGCGTCCGCATCCGCGTGCGTAAGCAGGAGCACTTCCCGGGAACGCGGCTCGACCCGTCCTCGTTCGGGGAAACCGCTGGCCCGGCCGTCGCGGCAGGCGCCAGGATGGCGGGAACAGCGACCGCCATCCACCGGAGACCATCGCCATGCCCCTCACCTTCGGCCCCGACGCCCTCGCCCCCGTCATCCTGGACCGCCGCGAGGGACCGTACGGGGAGGTCGTCCTGCGCAGGCGGGGCGACGACTTCGAGATCATCGCCAACGGGTGCTTCCTGATGGACACCTCGGACGGGCGCTCCGAGCGGCTGCTGGTCGACGCCGCGCTCGACGCGCTGCCCGCCGGCCGGACCGCCCCGGCGGTGCTCATCGGCGGGCTCGGCGTCGGGTTCTCGCTCGCCCGGGCCGCCGCCGAGCCGAGGTGGGGGCGGATCGCGGTGGCCGAGCGGGAGCAGGCCATCGTCGACTGGCACCGGGACGGGCCGCTGGCCGGGATCTCGGGGGCGGCGCTGGCCGATCCGCGGACCGTGGTCCTGACGACGGACCTCGTCGCCCACCTCCGTACGACTACGGACCGTTACGACGCGCTGTGTCTGGACATCGACAACGGGCCGGACTGGACCGTCACCGACGACAACGGAAATCTGTACTCCCCCGCCGGGCTCGCCGGCTGCCACGCGCGGCTCACACCGGGAGGCGTGCTCGCGGTGTGGTCCGCACAGCCGTCCGAGGAGTTCGAACAAGCCTTGCGGAATGCCGGATTCCGTGGGGTAAGGACGGAAGAAGTAGGCGTTGCCCGAGGTGTGCCCGACGTGGTCCATCTCGCAATTCGAGCAGCCCGATAACCCCCCGCCGGGTATGCGGGCCCCCGGACGCCCGGGGGCCAAGCGCCACAAGCGCGACACTCCGCCTCCGCTGTTCCCCCGGCCCGCCCCCGCGGGCTTGCACCCTGCGTAGCCGGGAGCCCTCCGCTGCCTTTACGCTGCTGACCGATAGCGGGATCACCCACGAAATTCACGAGCGAAGACCGTACGTCCGGGGGAATGGCCTCCGTGAGAACGGGCAGGGGCGGGGCGATGGAACAAACACACACCACCCACACAGGTGTCGCGGCCACCCCGGGCGCGCAGCGCCGCGTGCTGGTGGTCGAGGACGACGCGACGATCGTCGATGCCATTGCCGCCCGGCTGCGGGCCGAGGGCTTCCTGGTGCAGACCGCACTCGACGGCCCCGCGGCCGTGGACGCGGCCGAGGCCTGGCAGCCGGATCTGATGGTGCTCGACATCATGCTTCCCGGCTTCGACGGCCTGGAGGTCTGCCGGCGCGTGCAGGCCCAGCGCCCGGTGCCGGTACTGATGCTGACCGCCCGCGACGACGAGACCGACATGCTCGTCGGCCTCGGCGTCGGCGCGGACGACTACATGACCAAGCCGTTCTCCATGCGTGAGCTGGCGGCCCGGGTCCATGTCCTGCTGCGCCGGGTCGAGCGGGCCGCACTGGCCGCCGTGACGCCCCGCAGCGGGATACTGCGGCTCGGCGAGCTGGAGATCGACCACGCGCAGCGCCGGGTACGGGTCCGTGCCGATGACGTGCACCTGACGCCGACCGAGTTCGACCTGCTGGTCTGCCTGGCCAACACCCCGCGCGCGGTGCTCTCGCGGGAGCAGCTTCTGGCGGAGGTCTGGGACTGGGCGGACGCCTCGGGCACCCGTACCGTCGACAGCCACATCAAGGCGCTGCGGCGGAAGATCGGCGCGGAGCGGATCCGTACCGTGCACGGTGTCGGTTACGCGTTGGAGACCCCCGCGCCATGACCGCGCCCGGACCGGGGCTTCGGCCGTTCTCGATCAAGGCCAAGCTGGGCACCCTGGTCGTGGTCTCGGTGTTCATCACGACCGGGCTGATCATGGTGGCCATGCGGACGCGCACGGAGCTGCGGTTCATCACGGTGTTCTCCGTGATCGCGACCCTGCTGATCACCCAGTTCGTGGCGCACGGTCTGACCGCGCCGCTGGACGAGATGAGGGCCGTCGCCCGGTCGATCTCGCACGGCGACTACACCAGACGGGTGAGCGGCGCCGACCGGCGCGACGAGCTCGGCGACCTGGCGCAGACGATCAACCTGATGGCCGACGACCTGGCGGCCGTGGACCGGCACCGCAAGGAGCTGGTGGCGAATGTCTCACATGAGCTGCGCACGCCCATCGCGGCGCTGAGAGCCGTGCTGGAGAACGTCGTGGACGGGGTGTCCGCGGCCGATCCGGAGACGATGCGCACCGCCCTGAAACAGACGGAACGGCTCGGCAGGCTCGTGGAGACGCTGCTGGACCTGTCCCGGCTGGACAACGGCGTCGTCACGCTGAAGGCCGGCCGCTTCGAGGTGTGGCCCTATCTGTCGGGGGTCCTCAAGGAGGCGAACCTCGCCGCCGCGCACCGCCGACTGTCCTCGGGTTCCGGCAACCACTCCCGTACGGACGTGCATCTGCACCTGGACGTGTCGCCACCGGAGCTGACCGCGCACGCGGACGCCGAGCGACTCCACCAGGTGGTGGCCAACCTGATCGACAACGCCGTGAAGCACAGCCCGCCGCACGGCCGGGTCACCGTACGCGCCCGGCGCGGCGGGCAGCCCGAGTCGCTGCATCTGGAGGTCGTGGACGAGGGCCCCGGCATCCCCGAGTCCGAGCGCCACCGGGTCTTCGAGCGGTTCAACCGGGGCGAGGAGCCCTCTCCGCACGGTCCGGGAAGCGACGGCGGTACGGGCCTGGGCCTGGCGATCGCCCGCTGGGCGGTGGATCTGCACGGCGGCCGGATCGGTGTGGCCGAATCGGCTCGCGGCTGCCGCATCCGCGTCACTCTTCCGGGGATCCATCAGCCACGAGGTTGACATAGGGTTCGAACCGGAAGGGCACGTTCTACGTGTTCTGTTCAAGGGGTACGGTCCAAGGGGCCGTAACTGCGGTCTCGCGTACCCGGAGCGAAGCGGAACCAAGCTTGTTTCCCGCCATTTCCTGCCCCGAAACCCGACTTTCGATGTGACTTGCACGACGAAGACCGGCCCGGCCTGCATGGAACGGCCGGGGAGGCGTAGCCTTGATTTCCGCTGTCCATCACCTTGTGAAGCGGAAGAGGGCGGTTGCCGCCGTGTCGTCTCAGTCCCCCAGTAACTCGAGCATCTCCACCGACCAAGCCAGCCCGGGTACGAACCCGGCTGCCGCTTTTGGCCCCAATGAGTGGCTCGTCGACGAGATCTACCAGCAGTACCTCCAGGATCCCAATTCGGTCGATCGCGCCTGGTGGGACTTCTTCGCCGACTACAAGCCGGGTACGTCCGGCACGGCGGACAAGCCCGTTCCCGGCGCCGCAGCCGCGGGGGCTGCGGTGCCCGCGGCTCCGGCCGCCACCGCACCGGCTCCGGCCGCGCCTGCCGCACCCGCGGCCAAGGCGCCGGCCGCACCCGTCGCTCCGGCGCCCGCGCCGGCCGCACCCGCACCTGCCGCCCCGGCGGCTCCGGTGAAGGCCGCACCGGCGAAGGCCGCACCGGCTCCGGCCGCGAAGGCTCCCGCCGCCCCGGCCACCGAGGCCCCGGCCGGTCCGGAGTACGTGACGTTGCGCGGCCCCTCCGCCGCTGTCGCGAAGAACATGAACGCCTCGCTGGAGCTGCCGACGGCCACGTCCGTCCGCGCCGTCCCGGTGAAGCTGCTCTTCGACAACCGCATCGTCATCAACAACCACCTCAAGCGCGCCCGCGGCGGGAAGATCTCCTTCACGCACCTCATCGGGTACGCGATGGTGCAGGCCCTCAAGGCCATGCCGGCGATGAACTACTCCTTCGCCCAGAAGGACGGCAAGCCGACCCTGGTGAAGCCGGAGCACGTCAACCTCGGCCTGGCCATCGACCTGGTGAAGCCGAACGGCGACCGCCAGCTGGTCGTCGCGGCCATCAAGAAGGCCGAGACGCTCAACTTCTTCGAGTTCTGGCAGGCCTACGAGGACATCGTCCGCCGGGCCCGCAACGGCAAGCTCGGCATGGACGACTTCACCGGTGTCACCGCCTCGCTGACCAACCCCGGCGGCATCGGCACCGTTCACTCGGTGCCCCGCCTGATGCCCGGACAGGGCCTCATCATGGGCGTCGGCGCGATGGACTACCCCGCGGAGTTCCAGGGCACGTCGCAGGACACCCTGAACAAGCTGGGCATCTCCAAGGTCATGACGCTGACCTCGACGTACGACCACCGGGTCATCCAGGGCGCCGCCTCCGGCGAGTTCCTGCGGATCCTCTCCCAGCTGCTGCTCGGCGAGAACGAGTTCTACGACGAGATCTTCAAGGCGCTGCGCATCCCCTACGAGCCGGTCCGCTGGCTCAAGGACATCGACGCCTCGCACGACGACGACGTCACCAAGGCCGCACGGGTCTTCGAGCTGATCCACTCCTACCGGGTCCGCGGTCACGTCATGGCCGACACCGACCCGCTGGAGTACCACCAGCGCAAGCACCCCGACCTGGACATCACCGAGCACGGCCTCACCCTGTGGGACCTGGAGCGGGACTTCGCGGTCGGCGGTTTCGCCGGCAAGACCATGATGAAGCTCCGCGACATCCTCGGTGTGCTGCGTGAGTCGTACTGCCGCACCACCGGCATCGAGTTCATGCACATCCAGGACCCGAAGCAGCGCAAGTGGCTCCAGGACCGGGTGGAGCGTCCGCGCCCCAAGCCCGAGCGCGAGGAGCAGCTGCGCATCCTGCGCCGGCTGAACGCCGCGGAGGCGTTCGAGACCTTCCTGCAGACGAAGTACGTCGGCCAGAAGCGGTTCTCGCTGGAGGGCGGCGAGTCCGTCATCCCGCTGCTCGACGCGGTCATCGACTCCGCCGCCGAGGCCCGCCTCGACGAGGTCGTCATCGGCATGGCCCACCGCGGCCGGCTGAACGTGCTGGCGAACATCGTCGGCAAGTCGTACGCGCAGATCTTCCGGGAGTTCGAGGGCAACCTCGACCCGAAGTCGATGCACGGCTCCGGCGACGTCAAGTACCACCTGGGCGCCGAGGGCACCTTCACCGGTCTGGACGGCGAGCAGATCAAGGTCTCGCTGGCCGCCAACCCCTCGCACCTGGAGGCGGTCGACCCGGTCCTGGAGGGCATCGCCCGCGCCAAGCAGGACATCATCAACAAGGGCGGCACGGACTTCACCGTCCTGCCCGTCGCGCTCCACGGCGACGCGGCCTTCGCGGGCCAGGGCGTCGTCGCCGAGACGCTCAACATGTCGCAGCTGCGCGGCTACCGCACCGGCGGCACCGTGCACGTGGTGATCAACAACCAGGTCGGCTTCACCGCCGCCCCGGAGTCCTCGCGCTCCTCGATGTACGCCACCGACGTGGCGCGCATGATCGAGGCGCCGATCATCCACGTCAACGGTGACGACCCCGAGGCCGTCGTCCGCGTCGCGCGGCTGGCCTTCGAGTTCCGTCAGGCGTTCAACAAGGACGTCGTGATCGACCTCATCTGCTACCGCCGCCGCGGTCACAACGAGGGCGACAACCCGCAGTTCACCAACCCGCAGATGTACACCCTGATCGACAAGAAGCGCTCGGTGCGCAAGCTCTACACCGAGTCCCTCATCGGTCGCGGCGACATCACGCTGGAAGAGGCGGAGCAGGCGCTCCAGGACTTCCAGGGCCAGCTGGAGAAGGTGTTCGCGGAGGTCCGCGAGGCCACCTCGCACCCGGCGCAGCCGCACGTCTCCGACCCGCAGGCGGAGTTCCCGGTGGCCGTGACCACCGCGGTCTCCCAGGAGGTCGTGAAGCGGATCGCCGAGTCGCAGGTCAACATCCCGGACCACATCACCGTCCACCCGCGCCTGATGCCGCAGATGCAGCGTCGTGCGGCCTCCGTGGAGGACGGCACGATCGACTGGGGCATGGGCGAGACCCTGGCCATCGGTTCGCTGCTGATGGAGGGCACCCCGGTCCGGCTCGCCGGCCAGGACACCCGCCGCGGCACGTTCGGCCAGCGCCACGCGGTGCTGGTCGACCAGGTGACCGGCGAGGACTACACCCCGCTGCTCTACCTCTCCGACGAGCAGGCCCGTTACAACGTCTACGACTCGCTGCTCAGCGAGTACGCGGCGATGGGCTTCGAGTACGGCTACTCGCTGGCCCGCCCGGAGTCGCTGGTCATCTGGGAGGCCCAGTTCGGTGACTTCGTCAACGGCGCGCAGACCGTCGTCGACGAGTTCATCTCCTCGGCCGAGCAGAAGTGGGGCCAGACCTCCGGCGTCACGCTGCTGCTGCCGCACGGCTACGAGGGCCAGGGCCCGGACCACTCGTCCGCCCGCCCGGAGCGCTTCCTCCAGATGTGCGCGCAGGACAACATGACGGTCGCGATGCCGACCCTGCCGTCGAACTACTTCCACCTTCTGCGGTGGCAGGTCCACAACCCGCACCACAAGCCGCTGATCGTCTTCACCCCGAAGTCGATGCTCCGCCTCAAGGCGGCGGCGTCGAAGGCGGAGGAGTTCACCACCGGTGGCTTCCGCCCGGTGATCGGCGACGACTCGGTCGACCCGAGCGCGGTCCGCAAGGTCGTCTTCTGCGCCGGCAAGGTCTACTACGACCTGGACGCCGAGCGCCAGAAGCGCGGCGACACGGAGACCGCGATCATCCGTCTGGAGCGCCTGTACCCGCTGCCGGGTGCGGAGCTCCAGGCCGAGATCGCCAAGTACCCGAACGCGGCGAAGTACCTGTGGGCCCAGGAGGAGCCGGCCAACCAGGGCGCGTGGCCGTTCATCGCCCTGAACCTGATCGACCACCTGGACCTGGCCGTCGGCGCCGACGTCCCGCACGGTGAGCGCCTGCGCCGCATCTCGCGGCCGCGCGGCTCGTCCCCGGCGGTCGGCTCGGCCAAGCGCCACCAGGCCGAGCAGGCACAGCTGGTCGCGGAGGTCTTCGAGGCCTGACCGGTCGCGTACGCAATGAGGGGCCCGGCCCGCGAGCCGATCGCGGGCCGGGCCCCTCGGCGTGGGCGCCCGGCTCAGACGATCAGGGGCTCGAAGTCCCAGTAGGGCCGGTTCCGGGAGCGGGCCGAGATGGTGTGGACGTGCTGGGGGCCGAGCGTCGACACCAGGTCCTCCAGGGCCTCGCCCTCGATCTTCTCGGCCCTCTGCCGTTCCCGCAGGCCGCGCAGGTCCGCGGCGTGGGCGATCCGGGCGGAGAGCGTGAGCGGGTGGGTGCGCCCCAGGACCTCGACGGCCCGGGTGACGACCGAGTCCGTCAGCGTGGCGGCGGACTCGGGGTCACCGACCAGATTGCGTACCGCCGAGGCGTTGACCGCACAGCCCAGCGTCCACGGGTGGTTCTCTCCCACGGCCGATGTCATGGCGGCGAGCGCCTCCTCCATCAGGGCGTGGGCGTGGTCCCGCTCCCCCACGTTGCGCAGGATCAGGGCATGGTTGGCCCGGGCCCCCGCCACATACGGGTGCTCGTCACCAAGCATGTCGGCGTAGCCGGCGACGACCTTCTCGCTTATGGCCCTGGCCTGGTCGATGTTGGCGTGCTCCCGGGCGAAGCAGCTCTGACCGGCCGCGAACATCATGGTCAGCGGGTGACTGTCGCCGAGGACCCGTTCGCATCGTTCCAGGACGCGGGTGAACAGGGCCGCGGCCTTGGTCCGCTCGCCCGAACGATAGTGGCACAGCGCGAGGTTGAACTCGGCCCGCAGCGTCTGCGGGTTGTCCGGGCCCAGGACCCGCCGGTGCACCTGGGCGCTCTGGTTCTGGAGTGACATCGCGTCGCCGTAGCGGCCGAGCAGGCGCAGGTCGGTGGCGTAGTGGATCTCGGAGGACAGGGTCCAGGTGTGCCGCTGGCCCAGGAGTTGGCGGCGGGAGTCCAGCGTGCGGCGGTTGAGCTCCAGGGACTCCCGGTAGCGGCCCAGCAGCCGCAGGGAGACGGCCAGGTTGTTCTGCGCGTTGAGCGTGCGCGAGTCCTGGTCGCCCAGCAGTTCCTGGTATGCGGCGGCGACGCCGGCGGAGATCTCCAGCGCCTCGTCGTACCGGCCGAGGCCCCGCAGGTCCGCGGCAAGGCCGGTGGCGGCGCGCAGATGTTCCAGGTCCTGGGTGCCGCGCTCGGCCCGCAGGTGCTCCACCGCGGCGCGTTCGATGGCTTCCGTGCCGGTGTAGTCGCCGACGGCCCGGAGCAGGTTGGCGTAGTGGTAGCTGAGGTCCCAGATCCGGGCGTGGTTGTCGCCCAGCAGTTCCTGCCAGGTGTTCATGGCGCGTTCGCCCAGCTTGATGCCGGCCCGGTACTCCCCGGAGAAGTACATGTAGCGCAGGCAGTTGAGCACCAGGGTCTGCACGGCCGGGTCGGTGCTGCGCAGGACGTCGGCCCACTTCAGGTGCGGGGTGATCTCGGCGTACGCGGGCCACAGACGGGTGTCGATGGGCTGGCCGGGGTCGGCCGCGGCGAGGGCCCGGCGGACGACGTCGATGAACTCCTGGCGGTCCTGGTCGGCCATGTCGTGGCCGACGATCTGATGCACCATGCGGTGGATGTAGAGCGATTCCCCGGACGACGCCGCGTCGACGACGGACTCGTGCGACTCCAGCCGGACCACGGAGTACTGGCGGAGCTGGCTGATCGCCCTGTTCCAGAGGAGAGGGTCGTTCATCAGCCCCGCAACCTGTTCAGGCAGCTCCCCCGGCGGCATCTCCTTCAGCATCCTGACGGGAATGGACCCGGGGGCGAAGAAGCTGCACAGGCGCAGGAGGTCGACGGACTCGGGGACTGTGTCCTTGAGCTTGTTCAGCAGTATCGACCAGGCGGTCTGGAAGGCGAGCGGGAAGTCCGCGGAGACCTTGACGACGTCCTGGTCGATGCCACCCTCCAGCAGACCGATGTACTCGTCGACCGACAGGTCGGAGTCGTTCAGCCAGCCGGCGGTCTGGTCGAGAAGGAGCGGCAGGTCCTCCAGCGCATCAGCCAACTGGTCGGCCTCGGCGGGCGTCAGCCGGGAAGCGCGGCGGCGGATGAAGGCGACGGACTCGTGGCGGGCGTAGACGGGCACCTCGACGAGGTCGCTGTTGTGCTCGCTCCACTCCGGGTTGCGGGAGGTGATCAGGACGTGTCCGGGCCCGGTGGGCAACAGGTCCCAGATCTGGTCGGGGTCGTCCGCACCGTCCAGGATCAACAGCCAGTGGGAGTGCGGGTCGCCGCGACGCAGCGCGTCGCGGACGGCACGCAGCCGTTCGCCGTACTCGGCACCGGTGGACAGGCCCAGTTCGGGGGCGAGTTCGGCGAGCTTCTGGCGGTAGAGCGCGCGCCGGTCGGCGGGCACCCACCAGACCACGTCGTACTCGGAACCGAAGCGGTACACGTACTCGGCGGCCAGCTGGGTCTTGCCCACGCCGGACATGCCGTGCAGGGTCACGACCCCGGCGCCCGTTCCGGACTCCTGGAGCGACCGGTAGGCGTTGGTGAGCAGTTCCTCGCGCCCGGTGAAACGGATGTTGCGGCGCGGCACCCCGCCCCACACCTGGGGGGTCTCGGCCGGATACCGGGGGCCCGGCCGGGAACCGGACGGCTCGGGCAGCGGGTCGTCGGGCAGCCCCAGTCGGGCCAGGAGCCTGCGCTCGGCCTCGTCGGCGCCGACATTGGTGAGGTCGGCCGCGCCGAAGACCGAGGTGGCTCCGGGCAGGGCGGAGGTCGTGACGCAGACGGCGGCGAACCGGTCGGGGTCCGGGGCGACCTCGGCGCGCAGAGCCCTGTTCCACTCGTCGTGGCTGCGGGGGCCGAGCTGGAAGTACCAGTCGCTGAGGATCACCAGGATGCGGCCCTGGGCGAGCCTCAGATCCCGCAGGGACTCCTCCAGCGGGATCTCCACCGGGGGATCCCAGCGCTGCTGGCGTACCGTCACACCACGCCGTTCCAGACGGTCCGTGATCCACGCCGACCAGGCGCGATTGAAACCGGCGAAACTGATCGTGACGGTTTGCGCCCCGGTTCCCCCAACTGGCCTACGTGTTCCGGGCATTCAACCGTCTCCCTGCCTCGATACAAGCCTTGCCAACTTACACCGGGGCGTGGCCGCCCCAGCCGCTGTCACGGGCTTCTCACTGCCTTCGCGAGCCGTTCCTCTGCTGCCATATCACCCGGGCGGTGCTCACATAGGCCTGTGCGCGCGCGAGGTGCCCCGGGGGAGGCGGAGAATCGTCCAGACGGTGGTAGACCGTGATCATCTCGTTGACCAGCACCCGGCCTTCGCGGGTCAGCCCCGCCGATGCGGCCAGCACGGGCAGTACGGCACCCACCTGTTCGCGGCAGCGGGCGTGTTCGGCCCAGGCCAGGTCCCGGTGGCTGACGCGGCGCGCGTGCAGCGCGTACCGCTGCCAGTAGTCGGCGAGCGCGAGGTGCGAGTAGGCGCCGTGCAGGAGACCGTCGAAGGGCCGGGGGTCGGGGCGCCAGGGGGCGAAGTGGCGTGGTGTCGCGTCCTCCTGGTGCAGCGGTACGAGATCGGCAAGGCCCGCCAGCTTGGTGTGCTGGAGTTCGTGGACGAGGGTCGAGGCGAAGAAGAGGGAGGTGGCGGGCTTGCTGCTGAGGACGGCTCCGAACGCCTCCCGCCTGGTCCCGCTGCAGTGCGACGCGTCCTCGTCCTCGGCGCCGGGGGGGCTGCCCAGCGGTATGACGCTCCGCAGGAGCACGGCGGCCTCGTTGAGGCGGTGCTCACCGCCGATCCGCAGCAGGCGCTCCACCCCGGACCAGGACTCGGCCCAGGCCTTGCGCTCCTGGTCGGGGACGGGAGCGACCGCGCTCAGCCCGTAGCGCGCGAGCCCGTCGCCCTCGGTGCCGTACGGGTCGATGTCGTCCAGGGGTACGGGGCGGGAGCCGGGCAGTGCGGGCAGCAGGAGCACCGTCAGCCAGCGCGGGTCCGCCGACGTCGGCGTGCCGTACGGCTGGGCCCGTACGGTCAGCGGCGCGGCACCGGCCGGCCGCAGCGATATCTCTCCGTCGGCGTGACTGAGTCCGACCGGGCCGTCGGGGGCCCTGACCGCGCCCAGAGTGGGCAGTGCGGCCAGACCGTCGCGTGGGCGGAGGGTGACACGGCAGGGTGTTCCCGCCCGGATCGCGGCCGCTGCCGCGAGTGCGGTCAGATACGACAGGTCGTCGCGGAGAACGGGGTGGGGGCCGCCGTCGGGGCCGGCCATGAGGCCGGCCAGGAGCCGTTGCGCCCAGGGGCCCGCCATCGGGTGGAGGAGCACGGTGCGTACCGCTGCCCGGTCGGTGCGCTCGGCGGCCTCCAGCAGCGCCCAGTCCTCGCGCAGCCGGTCGAGCAGCGGGGGCGGGCACACGGTCGCGGGGGCGGCGGCCGCCGCGTCGAGCACGGCTCTCAGGAGGACCAGGCGACGGGTGTCCTGGGCGCGGGCGAGCAGGCCGAGGGTGGCGGGGCCGCCCTCGGTCCGGCCGAGTTCGCGCAGTACGGGGTCGGGGACGGTGGTGCTCATGGGGGGTCTCCTGCGGTTGCTTCGGCGAGCCGGTCCGCGACATGACGGATCAGCCGTTCGAGGTCGGCGCAGTAGACGGAGGGGTTGGCGAAGCCGTTCTCTGCGCGGTAGCGGTGGGCGTAGTGGCCGCCACCGCACACGGTCAGCAGCGGGCAGGACCGGCAGGCGGTGGCGAGTGAGGCGGAGCCGGCCTGGCGGGCGGCGACACCGGGGTGGCGCAGGGCGTCGTCGAAGGTGTGCCGGAAGACGTCGAGGCCGGTGGCGGTCGCGCCGTCGTACGCGGACTTGAGGGAGTCGATCTGTTCGATCGAGCCGTCCGTCTCGATCACCACCGCGTTGAGGGGGTCGAGGCCGAGGGATTCGGTCGCGGCGGGCAGGCCGAGGAGCAGGGCGATGCATTCCTCGAAGAGCCGGATCCGGGTCTCCCGCCGGGCGGCGGGCCACCAGCGGTCGAAGACGGCGCACAGCCAGTCGCCGTACGGGGTGGCGCGTCCCGATCCGGGGCGCCTGGGAGTGTCCGTCAGGTCCGGCAGTCCGGGCGGAGGGCTGGTCCAGTTGCCGTGCGGCAGCAGCAGGTTGAGCGCAGGGGGGCGCAGCTCCAGCAGCGACTCGTATACCTCGACCGGGTCCGTGCGCGGGTCGACGACGGTGAGGATGCCCGCGTACGCCTCGGGGTGGTGGTCGGCGAGGAGCCTGGCGCCCCGCGAGGCGGCGGGCCAGGAGGAACGGCCGGCGTGGTCGGTGCGCAGGGTGTTGTGCGCGGCCAGTCCGCCGTCCAGGCTGATACCGATGCGTATGCCGTGCCGGGCCAGGGTGGCGATGCGCGCGTCGGTGAGCAGGGTGGCGTTCGTCTGCACGACGGTGTGGACGGTGCAGCCGTCGGGCGCGCGCTCGCGCAGCCGGTCGGCGAGGGCGCCCAGCCGGCCGGGGCCGGCGAGCAGGGGCTCGCCGCCGTGCAGGACGAGCGCGATGTGCCGGAGGTGGTGCGCGGCCGCGTGTTCGGCGATCCGGTCCGCCGTCCGGTCCAGGACCGCGGGTGACGCGGCGGCCGGCCGGGCGCGCCAGGTCCGGTCGGGGCCCTCGTACAGGTAGCAGTACCGGCAGGCGAGGTTGCAGCGGCCGTGCACCTTGACGATGAACTGCCCGAAGGGAACAGGTGGGTGCGGGGTGAGCGGCCGCGGCACGGCCCGCAGGAGCGGCGGGCGGGATCCGCGGCGCGGTCCTGTGGGGCTGCCCATCTCAGAAGGCCGCGTCGAAACCCCAGAGCATCTCCTGCGGCTGGTCCGCCCGGCTGCGCAGATCGGCGACCACCTCGGCGAGCACCGGGTGGTCCAGGGTCCGCAGCGCCTCCAGGTCGAGGTCCAGCAGATCCGGCAGCTCGCCCGTGGCACCGGGCGCCTCGGCGGCCGCCTCTGCCCCGTCCTTACGTGTCGACTCGATCATCACGCCTCCCCGTAGTGCAGCACCGGGGCCCGCCGTGCCGTGCTCGCCCTTGAGCGCACACCGCGGCTCCCGCGTCCCTGACCCGCCTCGTCCTGCCGTTCGCGCCCGGCCCGGCGCCGGTCGTGCGCCGGGCTCTCCGGTCGCGGGCCGCCCCGGTGCTCGCCGTTGAGCACTCAGCGCTCCAGCTCGGCCAGCCGCCCGGCGGTCGACTCCCCCGCCGCGCCGCCGCCGTCCGGCAGTTTGCGCCACTCCTGACGGGCCGCCCGGTACGCGTCCCGCGCGGCCCGGGGGCGGCCTGCCCTCTCATAGGTCATACCCCGCCAGTGGTTGGCTGTAGCACCCAACTCCACTGCCTCTTGGGTCCGTTGTGGACTCCGCTGCTCCGCTTCGGCCTCCGCCGCGGACTCGGCGGCGGACCGGAAGGCCTCCGCCGCGTCGTCGCGGCGGGCCGGTCTGTCCAGTACGTCGGCGGCCGCCAGATGGGCCCGGCCCAGCTCCAGCCAGCAGCGGGCCCCGGTCAGCGGGTCCGCCGCCTCCTGCGCCGCGAGCCCGAACAGGTACTCGGCCTCACGGAGGTCGACCCGGTCCGCGGTGGCCCGGTGCCGCAGCATCAGGGCGCGGCCGAGCATCAGGAGCCGCTCCGACTGGTGCGCGCCGCCCGACGGCGTCTCCGAACGGCAGTCACGCAGCACCCGCACGGCGGCACCGATGTGCGCGCCGCCGTCCGGGAGTTCGGCGCGGCGCAGCAGGGTGGCGCCCCATTCGGCCAGCAGATCGGTGTGGGCCCGCGAGTCCCGGGGGGTCCCCCGGGCGGCGCGGGCGAACCAGTTCGTGGCGGCGACGAGTTCGTCCGGGTCGCCGGTGTGCTCGTAGCGGGCCGCCCGGATCCGTCCGGCCCGGGTCTGCAACTGGGCACGCTGACGCTGTTCGCGTACGGTCTCCAGCGCCCGGCCGGTCAGTGCCGCAGCCTCGTCCGGCTCCTCGCCCGAGGCCAGCAGGGCGTCGACCAGGTCGAGCACGATGCGGTTCCCTGTGGCCGTGGTGTGCCCGTCGCCCAGGGCGAACACCGTGCGCAGCGAACGGGCCGACTGCCGCGCGTACTCCCGGGACTGCTCCGTGTCCTCGGTGGCGCCCGCCAGCCTGAGCAGCGTCCGGCCGTGCTGGAGCGGCAGGGCGGCCGGCCGGTTCTCCTCGTCGGGCCAGGAGTCGGCGAAGGCCTCAAGCATTCCGCAGGCGCTCTGCAGCAGGGCGCTGTCGCCGTCGAGCCGCCACTGCGCCTCCAGGCCCCGCACCCGTTCCAGAGTGAGGCGCAGAGCCTCGGCCGGCGCCAGGCCGGGGGCCGCGCACGCGGCTGTGTACTCGCGCTCGGCACGCCGCAGCAGCTCCAGGGCGCCGCGACGGTCCCCGCGCCTGCGCCGGTCGTCGGCGCGTGCGTGCAGCACCTGGGCCAGCACCGCCCGTTCGTGTACGGCTCCGGGATACGCGACGGCCCGTTCGGCCGCGCGTCCGGCCTCGCCGAGCAGATCGGCGCCGCCCCTCACTTCCCAGAGCCGCAGCGTGCACCGCGCATACTCGGCCCAGAGCTCCGGCCCCGCCCCGGGCGGCGGACTGCTCTCGGCGGCCCCCCGCAGCAGCAGTACGGCGTCGATCAGGCGCTGCACCATCGTGTCGGCCTCGAACTGCCGGACGAGCTCCCGGGCCTGCTCCACGGCCGGACTGGTGCCGGAGGCCGGGAGGCCCCCCGGAGCGTCGGGGTCCCGGGTGACGAACCTGGGGGGTACGGGCATGAACCGCTCCAGTACGCGCGCCGCGACCTCGGCGAAGGCATGGGGGACGCCCCGGGCGCCGTGCCTCCCGTGTTCCCCGGTCCCGCCCCCGATCCCGCTCTCGTCCTTCTCCTCGCCGTCCCCGTTCTCCTCGCTGTCCCAGGCGCCCCCGGCGGCGGTGGCGGCGGAGTGCCGGGAGTCGTGCAGCGCACCGTCACCGAGCTGGGCGAAAGCCAGGGCCGGGAAGTTGGGCCCGCCCTTGCCGAAACGCTGCTCGATGTACTGCGAGCAGTGCTTGAGCACGAGCAGGGCCTCGTCCCGGCCGAGCGGGCCGAGCAGCGCGTCCTGGACCCCGGGCGCGAAGGCGTACCACTGGCCGCGCCCGCCGCCGCCGTCGGCACGGGTGAGCAGCCCGCTCAGCAGCACCTCGGCCAGCTCGGACGGGCCCGAGTGGGGGAGCATCGTGCGTTGCACGAGCTGCATCACCGGGAGGTAGAGGGGGGCCGCCGCCAGATAGACGGCCAGTTGTCCGGCGGCCGGGGAGGCCACCGAGCGGAAGCGGCTGACCAGTTGGAGCGAGGAGAGCGGTCCGCCGGACCGCTGGGCGGCGGCCGCGGGCTGGTCGCCCCGCACCCAGCCGACCGCGCCGGGGATCCGCGCCTCGCCCGTACCCGAGAGCAGTCTGGCCCAGGAGGCGAGGGCGTCCGCCACCGGCGGGAGGACCGGGACGGCCAGGGCGCCGGGGTGCACGGCGGGGCCGGTACCGGCGTCCTCGACGACCTTCAGCAGGGTGGCTCCGGCCGGCCCGTCGCCGCGGGAGAGCGAGCCGAAGGTGACGGGCAGCCTGGTCCGGTTCCACATCCGCTGCGGCAGTGGCTGCAGCACGGCGACCGGTGACTGGCGGGCCAGTTGGTGCAGCAGCCGGTGAGCGCGCCCGCTGTGCCAGAGCGGGCCGGCGCAGTCGCTGATGACGACGGTGACCCGGCGTCCCGTCGGATCGCTGAGCCGGTCCGCCGAGTGAAGCGGCCCGGTGACCGGGTCGGAACTGCGGCTGACCGCGCATCCGCCGTCCGGCCCCTGGTGCAGATAGCGCACCTGGACATCCCGGAACGCGCCCAACTGGGCGAAAATGCGCTGGAGTTCGCCGAACATCCGGTCCCACACCAGCATGGAGGAGGAGGCGTCCATCACGCACTGGAGGATGGCCTCGCCCCGGCGGACGCCACGGAACACCGGCATGACCATGCCGCCCGCCCGGGCGCTGAGCTCCGCGGTCGCCGTCTCGTCCAGGACGTGCCGCAGTGGCGCCGAGGCCGGGTGGTAGCGCTGCAACGGGCGTAACGCGCGGGTGAGTTCGAGGGGGTCCGGGAGGACCGGGGCAGCGGGTACCCCGAAGGCGAGAGCCGTTGCCGGGGCGTCCGCCGTGGACCTCCGGCCCGGCGGGGGCGCGTCGCCGCCCCGGGGAGGCTCGCGGCCCGGGTCGGGGTAGAGGGAGATCCGTCCGTCGTCGCGCGGACCGGCCGGACGGTCGGCGCGGTCGTCCCCGCCGGGGTCCGGGACGGCGTCGTCCGGGGCGGCCCCGGAAGCCGCACGGCCGGGAGCCACCTGCTCCCCGGGGAGCCCGGCGGGCACGGGCGCACCCCCGCCCTCACCCCGGTCCTCCGGGGGCCCGTCGGTGCCGCGGGTCCATCCGGCCAGCCAGAGCGCATCGCACAGCTGCTCGACGCCGGGGTCGAGCCCGGCCGCGCGCAGCCGGGCGACAAGCGTCGCGAGCGGCTCCGATCCGGCGGACTCGTCCGGCCCGGGCATCCTTGGCGCCCCCTCCACCCCGTGCATCAGCGGGTCACCTCGGCCGGTCGAGTCGCTGGATAAGCAGGTCAGCCAGCCGGTCCCGGCCGGTCGGCGCTGCGGCCTGAGTGAGGTAGATCGCGTTCAACAGCTGGTCAGTGGCCAGGAGTTCACTGCGTGAGCGCTCCAGGAAGTGGGTGATGAGGTCCTCGCTCGACCGGGCCGCCTCCTCGCCCAGATGGGCCTTCACGAACGCGGCCAGCCGCTTGTGGTCGGGACGGCCCAACTCCAGGTGGATGCAGCGGCGCATCAGGGGGGCGGGGAAATCCCGCTCCCCGTTGCTGGTGAGCACCACGAACGGGAACGCCCGGCACTGCACCCGGCCGCCCTTGATCCGCACCTTGTTGCCGTCGTGATCCAGCACGTCCGCCTCGCCGCCGGGCAGCCGGTCGGCGATCCGCTCCAGCTCGGGAATGGCGAACTCGCCCTCCTCCAGCACGTTGAGCAGGTCGTTCGGCAGGTCGATGTCGCTCTTGTCGAGCTCGTCGATGAGCAGCACCCGCGGCCGGTCCGAGGGCAGCAGCGCGGTGCCCAGCGGGCCGAGCCGGATGTAACTGCCCACGCTCTGGGCCGCGTCCGTGGCGGCGCCGTCGGCGGATGCGTGCGAGGCGATCTGCACGTCCTGCAGCCGCGCGATCGCGTCGTAGTGGTAGAGGCCGTCCTGAAGAGTGGTGCGGCTGACCACGGGCCAGCGCAGCACCTTGCCGAACTCCAGTTCCCGGGCGACGGAGTGGGCCAGGGTGCTCTTCCCGGCACCCGGGTCCCCGGTGACGAGCAGCGGGCGTCGCAGATACAGGGCGGCGTTGATCATCTCGAGCTCCTCGGCCCCGGGCCGGTGCTCCTCGGCGACGCGTCCGGGAATGCCGAGGCGGCGGTCGGACGACTCGCCCGGGTCCGTCTCGGCGGTCCCGTCCGCGCGGCCGGCCGCGAAATCGCGCCAGGGCGGCGGCGGGGGCAACTGTGCCACGTCGTCATGGGGTTCGCCGATCCCCCGGTAGATGAGCCACTCGCTGGGTTCACTCATAGCGTGTTCCTCGTCGTCACTCGTCCGCCACGGGCAGCAGCCGTCGAACGTGCCTTACCGTAGCGATCCGGCACACCCCCCGTAAGGGGCGGACCGGCACGGCCCTTCGGGTCACGGGCCCGTCTCCTCACGGCGCCTCCAGGAACTCACCGGAACCGGGCAGGGA
Source organism: Streptomyces sp. NBC_00385 (assembly GCF_035917155.1). Taxonomy (NCBI): domain Bacteria; kingdom Bacillati; phylum Actinomycetota; class Actinomycetes; order Kitasatosporales; family Streptomycetaceae; genus Streptomyces; species Streptomyces sp. NBC_00385. Next base: position 2,579,737 of record NZ_CP107951.1, read on the forward strand.
ATGGTGCGGATTCGCGTAGTACAAGGCCATTCCGTCGGACCAGAACACCTCCGGGCGCCCCTCGTTCACTCCCCGCCTCAGCTCATGGACCGCCCACGGCAGCCGGTCGCAGGTGCGCGCGTCCGAGACGGTCTCGGCCACGCGCCGGTGGAACTCCCCGCAGACCGTGTCGGGCTCCACCGCCCTCCGTTGCAGCAGGGCCACACCGAACCCGGTGTCCAGGGCCCGTACGACCCCGGCGGTAGTCTCGGGGTCCGGCCGGTCGCCGTAGCGGCAGAACACCGGAACGGACTCCTTCGGCAGCGCGCCCAGCCGGTCCGCCTCCGGTACGCGTACCCCCCAGCCGCTCTCGCAGTCGACCACTTCGGCCCGCATCCCGGTGTGCAGCGTGGCGTCCCAGCGCGCCGACCACTCATCGGTCGGGCCGTGGTAGGAACTGCGCAGCACCACCGGTCGTACGACACCGAGCGGCGGCCCGTGCGGTGCCAGCCGCCAGCGGTCGACGCCGAGCCCGAAGAGCGCGGGGGCGACCGCTACCTGGAGCATCGCCGGACTGCCCGGTTCGTCGCAGCGCCGGAAGGCCTCGGCCAGCGGGGCGGCGAGCCGATCCGGCAGGGTGTCGAGGGCGCAGCCCTGGCCGTCCTCGGCGACGGGGAGCAGTTCCCCGGTGGGGCGGGCCACCCCGATCCGCCAGTCGTAGCGGCCCCTGGCCCAGCCCTGTGGCTCCAGTTCCAGCAGGACGTAGGCGCGCTCACCGGCCCGGCCGGGCTCGGCGGGCAGGGCGCGGGAGTGCCCGGCCTGCTGCTCCAGGCGCCGCCGGACGGTGGGCCACTCCATGGCGAGCTGCCGCCGGAAGTCGCGGGACAGCTCCTCCTCCGCGATCCGCTTCACCCAGTCCCACAGCAGTTCGGCGGCGGTCCTGGTGGAAGGTGTGTCGAAGGGCCGGTCGGCGGCGAGGACACCCATGCAGTACCGCAGGACCAGTTCGAGTGGGGCGTCGCGGTGGCGCTGCTGGGCGCCATACAGCGCACCCAGGCCGTCGCGCCAGCCGCGCGGGGCGGGCCGGTGTTCGCGGGAGTGGACGCCGGGCAGGGTGTCGAGGAGGACGAGCAGACTGCGGGTGCTGACCGGGGGCGGGAACTCGGCAAGCCGGCCGAGCAGGTCCGCGCGCCGTTTGGGCCCGAGCACCCCGCCTGCCGGTACGGGCAGTTCGCTCTGTACGTCGGCCCAGGTCCGGGCGGTACTCGCCGGGTTGGTGTGCCGGTCCGCGTGGTAGCGGTCGTGGGCGTGGAAGATGGCCTGGTAGAGGTCGTCGGCCTCGGCCTCGACGGGCTCCGCGGGCACGTCCAGGGCGCGCAGCCGCTCGATCCCGACGGCCGTGCCACCCTGCTGACGGTCCAGGCGCGACTTGACGACGCCGACCACCTCACCCCGGGCGAAGTCGATCACGGGGCCGCCGGACATGCCCGGCTCCAGCCATCCGCCTTCGAGGACGATGAGCTGTTCCACGTCGTCGTCGGCGCCGTAGGAGCCGTTCACCCCGTACGCGCCGTCGCGCAGCTTCAGTCCGCCGCCGGGTGACTCGACCCATCCCACACAGCGGATGTCGCTGCCGCGCCGCAGGCCTCCGGAGCGCTCGGTGACGTACACACAGGCGTGCTCGACGGGCCGCCGGAGCTGGATGAGCGCGAGGTCGGGGGCGGGCCAGCCGGCCGCACCGGGCGGCCGGGTGCCGGGCATGGCGACGACGACCCGGCCTTGGACCTCGGTCAGCTTCCCGCCGTACCGGTCACTCCTGACCATCACGCTCACCGCACCCCCCTCCCCCCGCATCGCCACATGGGCGCACGTCAGGATCCAGCTCGGCGCGACGAAGAACCCGCTCCCCAAGAACTCGCCGACCGGCCCGTCAGGGGCATACCCGGACGCCGGGCGATGGATGCGTACGGTGGCGTCCTCCACGAGGGTCATGAGCGCATCGTCCCGCTGCCCCGCACCCCCGTCCACGCCCCCGTCGGTGTCCGAGGTCATGCCCCGCCGCCGTCGGTGTCGTCCGCGCCGTCCGGGAGTCCCGGTGCGCCGGGAGCTGCCCCGGCGTGCGGGACTCCCGCGGGCGCGCCGGCGGACGGCGGCTGCGGCGCGGGCGCCGGGGGCGCGAACGGAACCTGCGGTACCGGTGCGGGGGCAGGGGATGTCGCGGACGCGGGCACCTGAGCGGGCACCTGTGCGGGCGGGGACGGGGGGACGGGCGGATCGACCGGTGGTCCACCGCCGTTCCAGGTGAGCGTGACCTTGATCGCGCCCTTGGCCTCGCCGTCCGCGAGCAGACCGACGACCTTGCCGGACTTGGCGGTGAGTTCGATCCCGAACTCGACGCTGACCTCGTCCGGCCGCACGGCACGCAGCGGCACGGCGAGCGAGCGCGCGACGCTCGTCACCACGGAGTGCAGGCTCTCGACCCGGGCCTGCACCCGGTCCCCGATGTCCCCGAAGCCGGTGTCCGTGAACGTCAGCCCACCGGGCTCGGGACGGTCCAGTTCCTCGGCTCCGGAGATCCGCGCCCAGACCGGTGTTCCGTCCGGCATCTCGATGCGCGTCACACGGGCCCCGCTGTCGTCCATGACACCCCCCGTTCCCCAACTACCCGCAGGTTAACGGGCGTAGACATCCGATGGGAGCCAGATGGACCATGACGCACGGGGAGGGCGAGCCGGTTCTCGGCCGACACGCACACCACCGGGGCGGCCGGTCAGTCCGCTCGGCCGGAGCGGCCGGGCCCACCGCTCGGGGAAGCGGCGGGCCCGCCACATCACCGCTGGTACCACCAGACGAGACCGGTCACGACGGCCCCGCCTGCTGCGGACGTCAGGCCGTAGACCAGTCCATGGCCGGCGGTACGGGCCAGGGATCGCAGGTCACGGCGCAGCGCGGGGAGGGTCGACGTGCGTTCCGGATCGCCCGTAGGCTCGGGTGTGCACCCCATGGTTCTCTCCTTCAGTCGGTGGAGCTACTGGGCAAGGCACGCGGCCTCCTGTTCGCAGCAGGGGGCCGCAGCCTTTGCAGCCTGTCTCCTTTCGTCATCGCTCTTCTCCTCGGATCCATCGAACGTGCATCACCGTAGGGGCCTCAACGAAGGTCGTAAGGGCCCGGCTGGTGACGTGCCGGATCGTCCCAGAAGAGAGCCGTGCCCGTGGCAGCCGCCCGAGCACACCCGGTCGTTCGAAGCGGTGGCCGTCCTATCGGCAGAGCACCGGCACCACCGCCACCTCGCTCCCTTTCCGCGCATCACCGCATGGGAGCACGTCAGGATCCGGCTCGGTGCGACGAAGAAGCCTCTCCCCGGGAACCTGCCACGTTCATCGACGGCATACCCGGCCCCTTATGGACGGATGCGCACGGTGGCGGCCACGACGAGAGCGCGAAGCACGCGCCGATCACAAGGTGAGCGTGCAGCGGGCCGCCCCGTGTGCCGGCCGGACGACCTGGGCGTACGGAGCCCACGCCCTTCACTAAACTTGTGCCATGTACTTCACCGACCGCGGTATCGAGGAGCTGGAGAAGCGACGAGGCGAGGAAGAGGTCACTTTCGAGTGGCTCGCCGAGCAGCTGCGCACCTTCGTCGATCTGAACCCCGACTTCGAGGTGCCGGTCGAGCGCCTCGCCACCTGGCTCGCCCGACTGGACGACGAGGACGACGAGGACTGACTCAACGGCGCGAGGACTGATCGACAAAGGGCGTTCAGGGACCGGCCGTCCCCTCGCCCGGCTCCTCGTCCCTGATCCGGTCGTACGCGAGGCCGAGCGCGCCGTGCACCATCAGCAAGGCCCCCGCGAAGACCCATCCGCCCCTGCGCCGGCCCGCTCCCCAGAGGGCCATCGGGAGTCCCGCCGCCAGCTGGGCGCCCGCCAGGGCGCGGGCCCGGGGGCCACGCATCCAGGGGCCCAGGCGACTGCTCTCGACGGCGTCGAGTTCGACCCTGACCGCGTCCCGCCAGCCGGTCCACGCGATCCTCTCGGCCTCCGGCCGCAGCCCGGCCCCCGCTGCCAGCCGGCCGGAGGGCTCACCGGGGTCCAGGCCCGGCGGGAGGTCCAGACCGATGCGGGTGAGGACGGCGAGCAGTCCGCGGAGCCGGGCCCGGGCGTCCGCCTCCGGATCGGGGCGGGTCAGGGCTTCGAGGGCCTGGACGTCCGGCACGGGATCGAGGCCGAGCCGTTCGGCGAACGTACGCATCGCCTCGTCCTCACCGGCGGGGGTCCCGTCGGCGAGCCAGACGTAGCCGACCGGGCGGCGGAATCCCGCGGCGAGCGTGTATCCGGCCCGGTCGCCGTCCCACCACAGCGCCAGGACCGGCCAGGTGGAGCCGACCGCGAGCGCGGTGGCCCAGCCCCCGAGCACCCGGTCGACGGGTTCGGCGGTCTCCCCCTCCGCCGGCGGCCCGGCGCTCCTGCCCCGCCAGGGCGTTCCCTCCGGGACGAGGACGCTCCAGTCCTCGCCGGCGGGCGCGAGCAGCATCCGCTCGCGCAGCAGATGGGCGACCGGCCGCACGGTGTCCGGTTCGGCCCGGCACAGCAGCACGGCTCCCACGGGTGATGTCGCGTCCATGCCCCACACCGTAGGTCAGATTGCCCGGTTTTGAGGCACTTTGCCGCGACCACCGCCCCACCCACTCCCCCTTACCGGCCTTGACTTCCCCCATCCGCGATATATCGTGTTCTGCAAGAGACGCGATATGTTGCGTCATCCGCGCTCCCCAGGAGGTCAGATCCATGCCTGTGTCGACGTGGGCCATCGCCGAGCCTCGCAAGCTCACCTTCGACGAACCCGTGACCGCGCTGAGCGTGCGCATCGTCAACGGGACGGTCAACGTCGTCGGCACCGACGAGCCGGCCGCCAGGCTGGAGGTCTCCGACATCGAGGGACCACCGCTGATCGCCACGCAGGAGGACGGCGTCCTGACCGTCTCGTACGAGGACCTGGCCTGGCAGAGCATGCTCAAGTGGCTCGACCGCAAGGGCTGGCACCGCCGCGCGGTGGTCTCCCTCGCGGTCCCGGCCGGGTCGACGGTGGAGGTCGGCGTGGTCGGCGCGGGCGCGTTCGTCTCCGGGGTCCGCGGCCGTACGGACGTACGCGGCGTCACCGGCGACACCACGCTCGTCGGGCTCGCCGGGCCGGTCGGCGCGGAGACCGTGTCCGGCAATGTGGAGGCCCAGGCCGTCACCGGCGATCTGCGCTTCCACTCGGTCTCCGGCGACCTGACCGTCGTCGAGGGCGCCGGCACCTCCGTGAAGGCGGAGTCCGTCAGCGGCAGCATGGTGCTCGACCTCGACCCGACCGGGCGGCCCACCGACGTCCGGCTGGCCACGGTCTCCGGCGAGCTCGCCATCCGGCTGCCGCACCCGGCCGACGCCAGGGTCGAGGCGAACACCGCGAGCGGTTCCGTCTCCAACGGCTTCGAGGACCTCCGGGTCAGCGGCCAGTGGGGGGCGAAGAAGATCACCGGCACACTGGGTTCCGGAACGGGGACACTGAGGGCGACGACGGTCTCGGGATCGATCGCCCTGCTGCGCCGCCCACCGGCCGAGGACGAACCTCACGACGCCGAGCCGACCGGAAAGGTGCTCTGACATGCCCCCCGTTTTCGCCCACGGCCGCCTGCGCCTCTATCTGCTGAAGCTGCTCGACGAGGCCCCCCGCCACGGCTACGAGGTGATCAGGCTCCTGGAGGAACGCTTCCAGGGGCTGTACGCCCCCTCCGCGGGCACCGTCTACCCCCGCCTGGCCAAGCTGGAGGCCGAGGGCCTGGTCACGCACGCCACCGAGGGCGGCCGCAAGGTCTACTCGATCACCGACGCCGGCCGCGCCGAACTGGCGGGCCGCACCGGCGAGCTCGCCGACCTGGAGCTGGAGATCAGGGAGTCGGTCTCCGAGCTGGCCGCCGAGATCCGCGACGACGTCCGGGGCGCTGCGGGCAAGCTGCGCAGCGAGATGCGTGCCGCGGCCGACGAGTCGCGGCACACGGGCCCTTCCCGGCCGGGCGGCAGGACCGCCAAGGAGCCCCCCTTCGGCGGCTTCGGGGTGGGGGACTTCGGCGACTTCGGCGACAAGGAGTCCTGGCGCACCGCCAAGGAGGAGCTGCGCAAGGCGAAGCAGGAGTGGAAGGAGCAGGCCCGCCGGGCGAAGGACGAGTCCCGGCGCGCCCGCGAGGAGGCCCAGCAGGCCCGCCGCCAGGCCAAGGAGGCCCAGGACAGGGCGCGTGAGCAGATGCAGAACGCCGCCCGCCAGGTCCAGGACCACTTCGCCCGGGGCGACTGGCCGGCAGGCGTACGGGAGGGGCTGGCCGAGATCACCGGCCAGCTGGGCGGTTTCGCCCGCACCGGCAACTGGCCGCCCTACGTGAAGCCGGACGCCGCCGGAACGGACCCCGAGTGGGGCAAGGACTCGGGCGGCACCGGCGATCCGGCCCGCGACCTGGACCGCCTGCTCGACCGGTTCCGCGACGACATCCGGGATGCGGCCAGGGACCGGGGGGTGACGGAGGACCAGCTCGCGGAGGCCCGCCGCCATCTGTCGACTGCGGCTGCCCAGATCGGGGCGCTGCTGCGGAAGGACACCGACGGCACCACGCAGTAGGACCGGAGCAGGGCCGGTGCGGGCCAGGACCTGCCGGGCGGCCCGGGGAGCGGTAACACTCCCCGGGCCGCCCGTCTTTCAGACCGCCTCGCGGTCCTGGCCCGCTTCGCCGTCTCCGTACAGCGCACGGCTGACCGTCTCGTACGTCGCGCCGTGCTCGGCGAGCACATCGGCGACGACGCCGGGGGACGCGGTGAGGGCCAGCAGGAGGTGCTCCTCACCGATGAAGCGGTCACCGCGGCCGACCGCGATCCGGAGCGACCGTTCCAGGATCTTCTTGGCCCCCGGAGTGAACGGGCGATGCCCCGTCCGCCGACGACGGCCGCCGCGGTCGCCCCCCAGAGCCCCCTCACCGTGCGTCTCCTCGACACGGGACACGATCGCGCCGAGATCGATGCCGATGTCCGCGAGGGCGTCGGCATCGGCCCTCGTCATACCGCCGCGCCTGCGCGCGTCGGCCAGGGCCGCCTCCACGGACTCCCTGCGGTCGGTGAGGCCCAGCGCGGCCAGGGCGAACGGCGCCCGGCCGCCCTCCTGGTCCAGCAGGGCGAGCAGCAGACACTCCTCGGAGACCGTGTCGGCGCCGGTCCGTTCGGCATGGGCCACGGCGCCGCCCACGGTGGCGCGGGCACCCTTGGTGAATCGCTCGAACATCAACGCCTCCCGTACTTCTTGTGCACGGCCTGCCGGCTGACGCCCAGTTCGGCCGCGATCTCCTGCCACGACCAGCCCTGCACCCGGGCGCTTCTGACTTGTACGGCTTCCAGCTGCTCCAGCAGCCGCCGCAGCGCTGCTACCGACCGCAGCCCCACACGGGGGTCGCGGTCGCCGGCGCGCTCGGCGAGATCCGTTGCATCGGTCATGGTGTCAACTTACGTTGACACCATGACGCATGTCAACCCTGGTTGACAGTCAGTACGATCTTCCCGAACTGGTCACCCGAGGCGAGCCGCTCGAACCCCTCACGGGCGCGCTCCAACGGCAGCACCTCGTCGATGACGGGTCGCACCCCCGTGGTCGCGCAGAAGGCGAGGAGGTCCTCCAGTTCGTCCTTGGACCCCATGGTCGAGCCGACGACCTTCAGCTCCAGGAAGAAGATCCGGGTCAGTTCGGCGTGCGAGGGGCGGTCGCCACTGGTGGCCCCGGAGATGACCAGCGTGCCGCCGGGGCGCAGGGACTTGACGGAGTGCGACCAGGTGGCGGCGCCGACCGTCTCGATGACGGCATCGACCCGGTGGGGCAGCCGCGCGCCGGGCTCGTACGCCTCGATCGCGCCGAGTTCGACGGCCCGCCTGCGCTTGGCCTCGTCGCGGCTGGTGGCGTAGATCCGCAGACCGGCGGCCCGGCCGAGGACGATCGCGGCGGTCGCGACACCGCCACCGGCGCCCTGGACGAGGACGGAGTCACCGGGCCGCACCCCGGCGTTGGTGAAGAGCATGCGGTACGCGGTCAGCCAGGCGGTGGGCAGACAGGCGGCCTGCTCGAAGGTGAGTTCCTTGGGCTTCGGCAGCACGTTCCAGCTGGGGACGGTCACCTGCTCGGCGAACGTGCCCTGGTAGCGCTCGGTGAGGATGGACCGGGGCTCGTCGGGGCCGACTCCGTGTCCGGTCTGGCCGATGACGGAGTGCAGGACGACCTCGTTGCCGTCCTGGTCGGTGCCCGCGGCGTCGCAGCCGAGGATCATCGGCAGCTTGTCCTCGGTGATCCCGACACCGCGCAGGGACCAGAGGTCGTGGTGGTTGAGGGAGGCGGCCCGGACGTTGACGGTGGTCCACCCGGGACGCGCCCGGGGAGCCGGGCGTTCGCCCAGCTCAAGGCCGTTGAGGGGGTGGTCGCGGTCGAGGCGGGATGCGTAGGCGGCGAACATGGGCCCGACGATAGGCGGGGCCCCGGCCGGGCGTAACCGGCTGCGGGTGTGACACGCGCCAACTCGAAGCCGCTCCGGAGATCGAGGAGCGGGGGCCCGGGGAAGCGCCCCCGAAAGGCGCCGCGCCCGAACCCCCGCACCCCCTCACCTCAGCGCCGGGCGACGCCCTCCGCCCGCGCCGCGGCCGCCACCGCGGCCGTCACCGCCGGGGCCACCCGCTCGTCGAACGGCGACGGGATCACGTAGTCGGCGGCCAGCTCGTCGCCCACCACGTCGGCCAGCGCGTTCGCCGCGGCGATCTTCATGCCCTCGGTGATCCGCGACGCCCGCACCTGGAGGGCGCCCGCGAAGATCCCGGGGAACGCCAGCACGTTGTTGATCTGGTTCGGGTAGTCCGACCGCCCGGTCGCCACGACCGCCGCGTACTTGTGCGCGATGTCGGGGTGCACCTCGGGGTTCGGGTTCGCCATGGCGAAGACGAAGGCGCCGGGTGCCATCGAGGCGACGGCCGGCTCCGGGACCGTACCGCCGGAGACACCGATGAAGAGGTCCGCACCGGCCAGCGCGTCCGCCAGGGATCCGGAGATCCCGGCCTTGTTGGTGAGCTCGGCCAGCTCCCGCTTGACGTCGGTCAGGTCCTCGCGGTCCCGGCTGACGATGCCCTTGCGGTCGGCGACGGCCACGTCACCGAGCCCCGCCTCCAGCAGGAACTTGGCGATGGCGACCCCGGCCGCGCCCGCGCCCGAGATGACGCCGCGCAGCTCGCCCAGGCTGCGCCCGGACAGCTTCGCCGCGTTACGCAGGGCGGCGAGGGTGACCACGGCCGTTCCGTGCTGGTCGTCGTGGAAGACGGGAATGTCGAGCCGCTCCTGGAGCTTGCGCTCGATCTCGAAGCAGCGCGGCGCCGAGATGTCCTCCAGGTTCACACCGCCGAAGGACGGGGCGAGCCGGACGACGGTCTCCACGATCTCGTCCGCGTCGGTGGTCGCGAGCGCGATCGGCACCGCGTCCACGCCACCGAACTGCTTGAACAGGATCGCCTTGCCCTCCATCACGGGGAGGGAGGCCTCGGGGCCGATGTCGCCGAGACCGAGCACCGCGGTGCCGTCCGTCACGACGGCGACGACCTGCGACTTCCAGGTGTAGTCGTGGACGAGCTCCGGGTTCTCGGCGATCGCGCTGCACACCTTCGCCACGCCGGGCGTGTACGCGAGGGACAGGTCGTCCTTGTCCCGGATCGGGACGGTGGCCTGCACGGCCATCTTCCCGCCCCGGTGGAGCGCGAAGGCCGGATCGAACGGCTCGTCGGTGGTGCTGGTCGCGCTGTCCGTATTGCTGTCGCTGCGAGGATTGACGATCTCCGCTGCCATGGTGTTGACCCCTTAAGTCTTCATCGTTCGAGGGTGGCCACTCCTGGTTGAGGAGGGGTGGGTGGGCACCGCGTACGTTCCCCGCACTGGCGATTGGTCCGCCTCGGCAGGGAGGGATTCATACGCGCGGGCGCGCCGCACACGCGCCCTGAGCCCCGGATGAGGGGTGTAAACGTCCTTCTTACCGGACAGGCCGCACCGCAGACGAGTCGGTATACCCACGGTGACGCGTCTCATAGTGGGACATACACACAAGTCGGCCACGCGACATGAAATCCGCCCAGAGCAGGTCCAGGTCGGTGGATCTTCCGGCAGGAAGAAGCGATTCCAGGGAAAGGTCCGGCCTTGATGTGCCGGCCCACTGGGTTCGGGGGTGTCCCGTTACCCGATTTTGACATGCGGTGCCCCCTGATTGGGCTAGTCCGAATGGCAAGATGCCGTAATCACACAAGGCGGCGACACCCGACGCCGTGTGCCATACCGCCTGGCGACACCACCCTCACCTGCCGGAGGAACCCCAACATGACCGCACGTACCACGCGTCGCACGACCGCGAAGTCCCGGATTGCCGCGGTCGGCGCCATCGCGGTCGCCGGCACCATGCTGCTGACCGCCTGTGGCGACCAGACGAAGAACAACTCCAGTGACTCGGCCTCGGCCAAGACCAGCGACGGCGCGTCCGCCGCCGCCTCCTCCCCCGCCGACCTCCTCCCCGCGGACATCAAGTCCAAGGGCGTCATCAAGGTCGGTTCGGACATCGCGTACCCGCCGGTCGAGTTCAAGGACGGCTCCGGCAAGACGGTCGGCATCGACCCGGACCTGGCCGCCGCGCTCGGCAAGGAGCTGGGCGTGGAGTTCCAGTTCGAGAACGGCACCTTCGACACCCTGGTCACCGGTCTGCGCGCCAAGCGCTACGACGTGGCGATGTCGGCGATGACGGACACCAAGGACCGTCAGGAGGGCATCGACCCCGAGACGAAGAAGAAGGTCGGCGAGGGTGTCGACTTCGTCGACTACTTCACCGCCGGTGTCTCGATCTACACCAAGAAGGGCGACGACCAGGGGATCAAGACCTGGGCCGACCTCTGCGGCAAGAAGATCGCCGTCCAGCGCAACACCGTCTCCAACGACCTGGCCAAGGCCGAGTCCAAGAAGTGCACCGGTGGCAAGAAGATCGCCATCGAGTCGTACGACAACGACCTCCAGGCCCAGACCCGGCTGCGCTCCGGCGGGGCCGACGCCGGCTCCTCCGACTTCCCGGTCGCCGCGTACGCGGTGAAGACCTCGGGCGGCGGCAAGGACTTCCAGATCGTCGGCGAGCAGGTCGAGGCGGCCCCGTACGGCATCGCCGTCGCCAAGGGCAACGACCAGCTCACCAAGGCCATCCAGGCTGCCCTGGAGGCGATCATCAAGAACGGCGAGTACGAGAAGATCATCGCCAAGTGGGGCGTGGAGGCCGGCGCGGTCACCGAGGCCAAGCTGAACGGCGGATCCTGACCGGATCCGGCGCTGAAAGGCATCAGCCGTGACTGACATCGAGAAGACGGGCCCGGCCGACCGGTCGCCCGCACCCCCCACACCACCGGCCGGCCCGGAGGCGATCAAGGCCATTCCGGTCCGGCACTACGGCCGGTACGTCTCGGCGGTCATCGCCATCGCCGCGCTCTTCGCCATCATCTACGCCTTCAGCCAGGGCAAGATCAACTGGGGCGCGGTCCCGGACTACTTCTTCGACGACCGGATCATCAAGGGCGTCGGCCAGACGCTGCTGCTGACCGTCCTGTCGATGGTGATCGGCGTGGTCGGCGGCATCCTGCTGGCCGTGATGCGCCTGTCGAAGAACCCGGTGACCTCGTCGATCGCGTGGTCGTACATCTGGTTCTTCCGCGGTACGCCGGTCCTGGTCCAGCTGTTCGTCTGGTTCAACCTCGGTCTGGTCTTCGAGTACATCAACCTCGGGCCGATCTACAAGGACTACTGGTCGAGCTTCATGACGCCGCTGCTGACGGCGCTGCTCGGCCTCGGCCTCAACGAGGCCGCGTACATGGCGGAGATCTGCCGTGCCGGTCTGCTCTCGGTCGACGAGGGCCAGACGGAGGCCTCGCACGCGCTCGGCATGAGCCACAGCAAGACGCTGCGCCGGGTCGTCATCCCCCAGGCGATGCGGGTGATCGTGCCTCCCACGGGCAACGAGGTCATCAACATGCTGAAGACCACGTCACTGGTGGCGGCCGTCCAGTTCTACGAACTGTTCAAATACGCCCAGGACATCGGTCAGGCGTCCGGGGCCCCGGTGGAGATGTACTTCCTCGCCGCGGCCTGGTACCTGGTCATGACCTCGGTGCTGAGCGTCGGGCAGTACTACCTGGAGCGGTACTACGCGCGCGGCTCCAGCCGCAGTCTGCCGCCCACACCGATGCAGAAGATCCGGGCCAATCTGCTGTCGCTGGGCCGCCCGAAGGGAGGCATGGCATGACCGCCATGGTGAAGGCCGAGGGCGTCCACAAGTCCTTCGGCGCCGCGCACATCCTCAAGGGCATCGACCTGGAGGTCGCCCCGCGCGAGGTCTTCTGTCTGATCGGCCCGTCCGGTTCCGGCAAGTCGACCTTCCTGCGGTGCATCAACCACCTGGAGCAGATCAGTGCCGGCCGGCTGTCCGTCGACGGCGAGCTGGTGGGCTACCGCCAGAAGGGCGACAAGCTCTACGAGCTCAAGGACAGCGAAGTCGCTCTGAAGCGCCGTGACATCGGCATGGTCTTCCAGCGGTTCAACCTGTTCCCCCACATGACGGCGATCGAGAACGTCATGGAGGCCCCCGTCCAGGTCAAGGGCGAGTCCCGGGCGGTCGCCCGGGCCCGCGCCGAACGGCTCCTGGACCGGGTCGGCCTGTCCGACAAGGCGAGGAACTACCCCTCGCAGCTCTCCGGCGGACAGCAGCAGCGGGTGGCCATCGCCCGGGCGCTGGCCATGGAGCCGAAGCTGATGCTCTTCGACGAGCCCACCTCGGCGCTCGACCCGGAGCTGGTGGGAGACGTACTCGACGTCATGCGCGGTCTCGCCGAGGACGGCATGACGATGATCGTCGTGACCCACGAGATGGGCTTCGCCCGTGAGGTCGGCGACGCGCTGGTCTTCATGGACGACGGCGTGGTGGTCGAGTCGGGCCACCCGCGCGACGTCCTGACCAACCCGCAGCACGACCGGACGAAGTCGTTCCTGTCCAAGGTGCTGTAGCCGTACACACGTGAGAGGGCGGTACGACCCCAGCGGGGCTCGTACCGCCCTCTCACGTGTCGCGTGCTACTTCTTCGGCAGCAGCTCCGGGCGGAGCATCAGCGTCCGCAGCTGTGCCCGGGTGAGGGGCGGGGTCTTCAGGAGCGGCCCGAGCGCGGTGCCGGCCTCGAAGCCGGTGCTGTCGCGCACGGCCAGCTGCCCCCCGTCCTCGAGCGTGATCCGGGCCACCAGCTCCGGGCCCCACTGCGGAGTGCCGTCCCCGTACTCCATGGCGTCGCTCCAGATGGTCAGCACCCGCCCGTCCGGCAGCACCTCGCGGACGCAGTCCGTACGCTGCGGCTCTCCGGCCGCGGCCTCGCACAGGTTCGTGTCCGCGGGTACGCCCCCGAGCTTCTTCTCCAGCATCTTCGCGTTCATGGCCGTGACAGTCAGGTAGCCGACTCCGCCGTCCCTGCGGACCGCGTAGTGCCCGTCCAACGGCCCCACCGGGTGCTCCTCGGCCTGCTCCGGCGTCGCATGCTTGATGATCACGGCGAGCGAGACCTGCTCGACGGCCCCCACGTCCGTGGGCAGCAGCTTGACGAGCTGCTGGGCCCGCCCGCTGTTGCCGACCAGTTCGGTGGGGGCCGCCACCGAGGCCTTCTGCGGGGTCTGCCCCGACAACCCGGGGACGACGAACGCGCCCGCCGCCACCGCGCACACCGCCGCGGCCGACACCGCGACCCGGCGGCGCCTGCGGACCCGGCCTGCCTTCGCGTATACCGCCTCGGTACTGATGACCGGCTGCCCGGCGTCCTCGGCGGCCCGCCCCAGCAGCTCATGCACGTCGTTCATACCAGTTCCTCCGCCATCTCGGCGCGCAGCGCCGCCAATCCCCGAGCCGTGTGGCTCTTGACCGTGTTCTCCCGCATCCCGAGCAGCGCGGCCGTGGCCTCGACACTCAGGTCCTCCCAGTAGCGCAGCACCAGAACGGCCCGCTGCCTGGGCGTGAGCCGGGCGAGTGCCGCCCGTACCGCGAGGCCGGCGTCCGTGTCGGGTGTTTGTGCCGCCCGTTCGGGCAGTTCGCCGTAGGACTGCTCGCGTCGCCAGAACCGGCGGCGGGACGCGATGAAGGTGTTGACCAGGGTCTTGCGCGCGTACGCCTCGATGTTGTCGAGGCGCCCGTGCCGTCGTCCGCCGAGCACCACCTTGACCAGCGTCGCCTGGACCAGGTCCTCGGCCTCGTGCCGGTCGCCGCAGAGCAGATACGCGCTGCGGAACAGTGCGGTGCGTCTGCTCTCGACGAAGGCGTGCAGCGCGTCGTCGTCATCGCTCCGCATCGTCACCGTCCCTCCCCGGTCCGCGGGTGCGGACCGTCTCACCCTTCCAGTGCGGTGGGACGCAGGGCGGGTTGCGGCCGTGGGCCACGAAAAGATGGCGGGGCGGTCCGGACCGTCGTCCGTACCGCCCCGCCCCGCATGGTGCCCCTACTTCACCGCGAGCACCAGACTGTCCGAGGGCGAGGACCAGACGGCCCGCGCCTCGGCGAACCCGGCGGCGCGCAGGGTGTCCGCATGCCAGGCCGCGGACGGCATGTCTCCGTCGGGTGCTCACCGTAGATCTCGAACCGCTCGGCGGTGGGCCCGGCGAGCACCGGGTCCTCCGCGGCCAGCGCCCACCACTGCGCCCAGTCCAGGACCCCGGCGGCCTTGGCCCGGTCCATGCCGGCGTGCCGGTGCGCGCGTTCGGCGGCGTTGATCCGGGGAGTACCCGTCTCGATCATGCGGTCGGCGTTCATGAACACACCTCCGTCCCGGACGAGGCCGCCGATCTGCCCGTACAGCGCGGTGAGCGGCTCAGTGTGCAGCCAGTGCAGGGCGGTCGCGGTGAGGACGGCGTCGTACGAGTCGTGGGGCAGCCGCTCCGTCCACCGCGGGTCCTTGAGGTCTGCGGTCACGAAGCTGACGCGCTCGTCGCCGGCGAAGGTACCGCGGGCGATGGCGAGCAGCGCCGGGTCGAGGTCGACGCCGGTGCTGGTGGCGTTCGGGAACCGCCGCAGCACCCTGTCCGTAATACTTCCCGTACCGCACGCGAGGTCGAGCACCCGCGGTTCCGGGCCGGTGAAGGCCTCGACCATGTCGAGCATGACCCGGAAGCGCTCCTCGCGGTCGGGCAGGTACCACTCCTGCTGCCGGTCCCAGCTCTTCTGCCAGGCCTGCCAGTCGGCGCCCGTAGCTGTCTCCGTCACCCGAAACCCTCCCATGTAATACCCTAGGCCCATTGAAGCCCATTACTTAACCGCTGGATCGACCCTAAACCGACACTGTAAGGACTGCAAGTGGAACTGGCCTATTACTCGGACTACGCCGTGCGGCTGGTCAACACCGAGGAGCCGGCCCGCAACAAGGACGCCCTCACCTCGGTCGACGCGGTGCGCGAGCTCTTCGGCGCCAATGGGCAGGCCGCACGGCGGGCGACCGACGCGGACGTGACCCGCTTCAGGGCCGTACGGGCCCGACTGCGCGCGGTCTTCGAGGCGGCCGACGGCGGCGACGACACGCTCGCCGTCGACCTGCTCAACTCCCTGCTGATGGAGTTCCCCGTCAGCCCGCAGATCTCCGGGCACGACATCCGGGACTCGGACGGCAAGCCGGACTGGCACATGCACCTGACCGACCACCCGTCCAACGCCACGGCGGGCTACGCCGCGATCGCGGCGATGGGCCTCGCCTTCCACCTCACGTCGTACGGCGTGGACCGGCTCGGCCTGTGCGAGGCGGCACCGTGCCGCAACGCCTACCTCGACACCTCGACCAACCGCTCCCGCCGCTACTGCTCGGACCGCTGCGCGACGCGCGCCAACGTGGCCGCCTACCGGGCCCGGAAGCGCCTGGAGACGGAACGGGCCACGGAGACCGGCCGCAGCGCGGACACGGCCCAGCCCGCCACCCCGCGCACCGAGCGCTGATCCTTCGTCAGCGGCCGGTACCGGGCCCGGACCCTGGCCAGTACGAGATCCTCGGGCACGGTCCCGTAGTCCGTGCTGTCCCCGCCCGCGAACCTGTTGTCACCCAGCACCCACCAGCCCCCGGGCCGCCGCTCCACGGCCCTCTTCACGACCAGCAGGTCCTGCTGGAACGGATGCCGCAGAATCACCACGTCACCGGGGCGCACCTGCGCCCCGTACTGCACGAGCAGCCAGTCCCCGTGGTGGAGCGTGGGCACCATCGAAGGCCCCGTCACCTCCACCACCTGGAACGGCACTCTCGCCGCCAGACCCCTTCGTGGCTGGTCATCGGTCAGTTCCGGCACCTCCGGCACCTCTCGCATCTCTCCTGCACCTCCCCGGTCCGTCCGGTACACCGTCCTTGACAGAGTTCCGTACATTCGGCCACTGGTCTCATCCCCACCCTGGACTTTTGGCCTAAGCCCTTGGGGGCACCCGCAAAAACACGCTTCTCACGGAGTAATGTCCCACCTGAGAAGACGATCACGAGGAAGGACAGCTCAATGCTTTCCCGCCTGTTTGCCCCCAAGGTGAAGGTCAGCGCCCACTGCGACCTCCCCTGCGGCGTGTACGACCCGGCCCAGGCCCGCATCGAGGCGGAGTCCGTCAAGGCCGTCCAGGAGAAGTACCAGGCCAACGAGGACCCGCACTTCCGGGCCCGCGCGGTGGTCATCAAGGAGCAGCGCGCCGAGCTCGCGAAGCACCACGTCTCGGTGCTGTGGAGCGACTACTTCAAGCCCCCGCACTTCGAGAAGTACCCGGAGCTGCACCAGCTGGTCAACGACGCCCTCAAGGCGCTGTCGGCCGCGAAGGGCTCCACGGACCCGGCCACGGGCCAGAAGGCGCTCGACCTGATCGCCGAGATCGACAAGATCTTCTGGGAGACCAAGAAGGCTTGATCTCTGGTTAGGCCGTCTGACCTGCGGTTTCGCTGGTCACGTCGCCTACCTGTCCGCACCCGGTCCGCAGGCCGCCGAGAACGGCGTCCATCACGGACCGGGTGCGGTCTTCTTCCCCCGGCCACAGGTGCGCGTAAATCCGCAGCGTGATGACGGCGGAGGCGTGGCCGAGGACCATCTGAACCTGCTTGACGCTCGCCCCGCCCGCGATGAGCGCGGAGGCGCAGAAGTGCCGCAGGTCGTGGGTCACCATGTGCGGCAGCTCGACGGACTTGCGGCCCTCACGCCCGGCCGCCTTGTTCTCCTCCGCCTGGAGCGCCCTGCGGGCGCAGTTCCACTCGGTCTTCCAGCGTCGGCAGTTGAGCGGTTCCCCCTCCTCCATGGTGAACAGCCACTCCGCGGAGGGGCGCGCGGCGAGATGCCCGAGGAGCGCGTCGGTGACGATCTCCCCGACCGGAACCGTCCGCCGGGACTTGGCGGTCTTCGGCGGACCGACCTTCCCCGACTGGAGCCGCTGCCGCTCCACGCGAATGCTGCCGGCCTTGAAGTCGATGTCCGACACCTTCAGGCCCAGCAACTCACCTATGCGCAAGCCTGACCCGGCGAGCATGACGACGGCGACCACTGCACGGTGCAGACGGTCGCGGGCGTCACGGGTTTCGCAGAACGCTTCGACGGCTTCCTGGACGAGCCGTCGGCTGTCGACGTCGAGCCCTTCGAGGGGTGGCGACATCAGCTCTTCGCGGGGGAGCTCGAAGAGTCGCTTCGAGCGGGACGTACGCGCCGCCCTCCCCGGCCACGCCCACCGAATCCTCGCCGACCCCACGTGGACCGCCCTGACCACAACCCTCGTTCGAGCCGAAGCCGCCGGCCACCACCCTCGACGTCTCCTGATCGAGGCGAGCGCCCAACGAGAGCTCGACAGCGCCGAGCCCGCCGCCGAGGTCCTCAACTGGCGCATCGCCGCACAACCGAACCGGCGGACGCCAGCAGCTCGCAGCCGAAGCACCCTGAGGAGCGTCTCGCCCGCTTCCGCCATCATCCGTCCTCCGACCTCACCACCGATAGGCAACAGGTCCGAAGAACCCGGTCGAAGCCGCTAAGCCCGCCAGCCGCCCCACCACTGACCGTGGTGGGGCCGTTGAACGTCTGGGTGCGCGCAAGGGGCAGCAATCCGAGCCGCGCCTGTCGCCGAGTGCTCACGGGGCTTGCCCCTCCGGAGAGCCGCCGCGGAGCCCTCCGCCACAAGTGGTCAGGCCGGAGGAGCCGCAGTGTCTACTCAAACAGCATGAGCGTCTCTGCTGAATCAGTTTTGCCGCCAGGGTCCGGGCTGTGCCGGAACGCCGACGAGCGACGCGTGGCTCACGCCACGGCGTAGTCGGCGAGCGAGGGTTCCAACAGGCCGAAGGCGGTGTCCGCCTCCGCGATGACAGTGGCGGAGATCCCGGCGTTGTCCTGGCCGGCGAGGGTGAGTTCCTGGATCCGCTGGAACAGGGTGCGGTGTACGGAGCCGAGGAGGGCGGCGGCGGTGCGGGGGGCGATGTCGCCGCGGGATGCGCCGACGGCGTCGGCCAGGGCATCGGCCAGGGCTGCCTCGCGCAGGTCGTGCAGATCGCGCAGACGGGCGGAGAGGGTAGGACTGTCGGCGACCATGCGGGCGAAGTCGGGGCCGGAGAACCCGGCGACCGGGTTGGCATCCGTGGCCGCGTCCAGGAAGGCGCGGCGCAGGGCCGACAGAGCCGACTCGCCGACCCGTCGGCCCGTCACGGTGTGGGCCAGGGAGGCGGTGAAGGCGTCCTGATGGTCCAGGGCCAGGTCCTCCTTGCGTGGGAAGTAGTTGGTCACCGTCTTCTTCGCCACCCGCGCGGCGGCGGCGATCTCGGCGATGGTGGTCGGCTCGAAGCCCTGGCGGAGGAACAAGCCGGTGGCGACGTCGGAGATGAGCTGCCGGGTCTCTTGCTTCTTCGATTCCCGCAGGCCGACAGGGGGTGCGGACGAGGTGGCTTCTGTAGTCATGAGGCAATCTTACCCTCGTGGCATTTATATGTTGACTCCCTGGCGTGGTTCGGGTTAAGTTTACGTCCGTCGCAAGTTTTCCACGACACTAAGAATGGATGTGCCCATGCTCGAACTCCGCCCTGTCGCCGTTCTCATCGCACCCGTCAAGATCGGCCCGGTCCTGACCGAGCGCACCAGCCGCACCCCGGCCCTTCCTCGCGGAAAGCGCCCCACCCGCGCCATCCCCGCGCCCACCCGCCAAGTTCCCCCGAAGGCCCGCAATCTGCCGCGCCGCTCCGGCTACTGACCTGCACCCACCCGGCACCCGTCCTCTCGCCTCCCGGAAACCACAGAGGAGAATCACCTTGCAGATCACCGCCTCCACCGTCTCGCTCACCGTCGACGACGTCGCCGCCTCCCAGGCGTTCTTCACCACCCGCCTCGGCTACAGCGAGCAGGCCGCCGCCGACGGCTTCGCCTCGCTCACCCGGCCGGACGCGGCCGCCGACATCGTCCTGCTCGCCGGCGGCATCGAGATACTGCCGCCCGAGCAGCGGGATAAGCGCGCCTCCGGCCTCATCCTCGCCTTCACCCTCACCGCTGGCATCGAGGACGAGGAGAAGCGGCTGCGCGCCGAGGGCGTGGACATCACCATGCCTCTGCGCGAGGAACCCTGGGGCGAGCGGCTCTTCCAGGTCACCGATCCCAACGGCGTGATCGTCCAGTTCGTCGAGTGGGTCACGCCGTCCAGCTCTGAGAACGCCTGACAACCGTCCACCCCGCCTGGCCACATCGCATCCACACGCGGCACCACACGCCCCTCATCATGTGGCACAACCCGCAACCCGGCAGCTGCGGCATCCTTGCCCGCTCGGCAAGGCTCATCCGGTCGTGGATGCCGCACCAGATCGAGGTGTTCACCTCGATGCGGCTCGTGAAGGTCATCGTGTCGAAGGCGGAAAGCGTCGGCAGCTTCAGTCCGGCAGCCACCACCTTCCCCAGCGCGATATTGATCAGAGCGACGAGGCGGTTCTTCGACGCGGCCTCCTTGCGGTACACCGCCTCAGCGATCTGCCCTGCCTGGAACCGCTTGCACTTCGCCAGCCCTTAGGCGCCTCAGCACGTTGCCGCTCAGCGGTGCGGCCCGTCTCGTGCAGCCCGACCGACCGTAAGGACGCCATGCCCGCCTACGCCATAGCTCACCTGCAAGAGGCCGCACCACACCCGGAGATCGTCGAATACATCGAGCGCATACCCGCCACCTTCGAACCGTACGGCGGCCGCTTCCTCGTGCACGCCACCCAGCACGAGGTGAAGGAGGGCAACTGGCCCGGACACGTCGTGGTGATCGGCTTCCCCGGGATCGCCGAGGCGCGGGCCTGGTGGGACTCACCCGCCTACCAGGCGATCGCACCGCTGCGCTCACGGCACATCGAAGGCGACATCATCCTGGTCGAAGGCGTTTCCGAGGACTACGACCCGACCGCCACCACAAAGGCTATGAGGGAGGCTCTGCCTGCCGATTAAGCCCGGGCCCCAGGCTGCAGAGCCCGCCTTCCACCGGCCCGAGCTCGTGAACAGAGTCACCCCCGAGGCCCAACAGGCGAGGTACGGCTTGTTGGTTCCGTCTATGCGACGGTCGCAAGCACGCCGTCTGGCCGGCTGGGCGATCGCCGACCACATGCGCGAGGACCTCGGCACCGACGCCCTGGCCGCGGCGATCCGAACCCACGACGTCTGCTCGCCGGGCCCTGGCCACCGCAAGGGTGATCTCACCGGCGGGCATCCTGCGCCGCGGTGGGCGCCTGGTGTTCCACGTCGCCGGCCCGTGGTTCGAAGCCTGCTACGACGAAGCCGCCGGCCGCGCAACCACGACGCCGCACCAGGACTACTTCGGGCTGGACACCATCGCCGAAGGCCAGGGCGCGGTCAGCTATCAGCTCACCTGCGGCGACGGGATCAGGTTCCTGCGCGGCGCAGGTCTCATCATCTATGACCTCATCGAGCCGCGGCCCGAACCCGGAACGGCCAACGGGTACAACCGGACCGATCCGCCTGACCCGGCCCACCGCCGGCCGGCAGAAATGCTCTGGGTCACCCACAAACCGTAAACGCCGCCGCAGCTCCGCACCGAGACGTGAAGGTATCCCCTCCCCGGCTGCTCCCTTCTAGAAGAGGGCAGTCGAGGCACCGGAGAGATGCGGGAGGTCCTCGAGGATCGCGCGCAGCCACGGGCTGCGCGCGGCCGGCAGGCGGACCAGGGTGTGCTGGAACGTTTCCCGATCGGCCCGGAAGAGGTAGTCGGGCAGCATGGGGAGCGGGTCGTCGCGGAGGACGTCCTGGGGTATGCGGCCCGACGCGGGAACCGGCAGGTACTGCTGTGGCGAGGCCAGCCACAGCCACACCCCAAGCGGCAGGGGCACCAGGTACGCCGACGCGGCCGGACCCCCAGGGGCCCAGGTCCGGCCCGTCTGCGGATGGACCGGTACGAGGAGGATGTCGGCATCCGCGTCGGGGGCAGGCCGTCCCGGTCCAGCCAGAACGGCCCGCCGCTTCGGGGCACCTGAGGGCAACAGGGTGTCGAGCGCGCGCTGGAACACGTCCGCAGCCGCACCGTCGGGAACCTTCACCGGCTGCCTCCGGGAGGCCACCAGCAGGTGGGCGAGCGCATGGCCGGCCGCCGCCTCCCACTGCGGACTCCAGGACCAGTAGTGGCTCGGCCCCAGCGGTCCTCCCCACGTGGAGATCGGCTCGAACAGGGGCGTTTCCTCCCCCTGTTCTGCCAGCTCCGCCCAGGAGAGGGGCACAGGGTGGGTGCCGTCGACGGGGATGCGGTGCACTGCGTCCGAACTGAGCCGTACCGCCTGCCAGAGCGAGCAATCGTCGACCCTGGTCGCCACGGGGAGATCGCATGCCTCGCAGGCCATGTTGGGCCCGTCGCCTCCATCGAGGCCACAGCAGGCGCCACCGCGCTCCGGAATCAGCCGGGTTCCACGGACGTCTCCGGGCGCGATGACAGCCGCTCCGGGCGTGCCGTCGGACAGAGCGCGGACCGGCGCGTAGATGCCGCGCACCTCCGCCTCAGCGGGATCGGTCTCGTCCCACATCCGCCACGGCCCGCTCCAGGGGTCCGGGTCCACGGCAAACGTTCCTGCCTTCATGAGCACCGGGAGCTGGGCGCCGTTCCCGTACTTCTGGCGGGCGTGGATGGGCAGTGCGACCTGGGACAGCGGGGTGGTCAACTCGTCACCGCATCCCGCACATGCGAATACGAACAAGGGTCCTCCACCTGGGAAACAGACGCATCCTCGCAGCTCGCCGGCAGCCGGCCAACATGTTTACGAGTGGCCAACCCGCCGAGACGCAGCGCAGGAAGCTGATGCGTTCCTGCGTGGAGGGCCGCCGCTTTTGATGGGTGTGGTGTTTCCGGACCCGGCACAGTAGAACTGAGCCCCATGTCCAACCAGCAGCCAGGCCCTCACCCGGCGCAGGTGCCCGGTACGCACAGCAGGTACGCGCCACCGCAGGCCCGGCCGGTCAGCGCCGCCTACCGGCGCGGGGCCGGTCTTCTCGTCTCGCTCGCCGTCATCATCGCCGCCCTCATGGCGGTGGCGTTCGTGATGAGCTTCGTCCTCCTGGCCGAGGCGGACGCGGACTCGGCGAAGGGTGCCCACGGTTACGGCGCCATCTTCCTCTGGTTCGGGATCGCCGCCGCGACACCGGTCCTGGCCGCGGTCGCCGTACCCGGTGTGGTCATGATGCGGCGGGTGCGGCAGCAGCGGCAGACGGGGAGCACGCCTTCGTAAGGCCTCGGCTCACGGCGTACGGGCGACCACCGACCGGAGACGCGGGGCCCCCGTGGCCCCGCGTCTCCGGTCGGTGGTCGTCTGCGTACGGTGCGCGCTCCGCACCGTTGCTAGCGCGCCTCGCGCCGCGGCGCGAGGAACGCCCCCGCCAGCAGGGCTCCCGCCAGAACGAGGCCGGAGTTGACCAGGATCGCGAGCGAGACCCCGGACAGGACGGACTGCGGGTCGCCGTCGCCGAGGCCGGACATCCGGGCCGTGGCGATGGCGCTCATGATCGGGATGCCCATGGTGATGCCGACCTGCTGGGTCATCGTGGCGAGGCCGGTGGCCAGGCCCTGTTCGTCGTCGGGGAGGCCGGAGGTCGCGGTGACCATGAAGCCGACGATCATCAGCATGTTGCCGATCCCGCCGATGAACGTGGCGGCCAGCAGGAGCCAGATCCAGGCACCGGAGGTGCCGAGCGCCACCAGGGAGAGCGTGGCGACGGCCTGGACGACACCGCCGGTCACGATGGTCGCCCGGTTGCCGAAGCGGCCGACGGCCCGGCCGCCGAGCGTGCCGCCGATCACCGTACCGATGCCCAGGACACCGAAGGCGAGGCCCGTCGCCAGCGGCGAGTAGCCGAGGACTTCCTGGAGGTAGAGCGTCAGCAGGAAGACCAGTGAGGTCTCGGTGACGAAGGCGATCAGACCGGTGGCGTTGCCCCAGATGACGCTGCGGCGCTTGAGGATGCGTACGGGGACGAGCGGTGCGGCGGCCCTCTTCTCGACGAACCAGAAGGCGATGAGCAGCGCGGCACCGGCGAGCAGGGCGGTCAGGGTGGTGGGCTCGGTCCAGCCGGTCGCACCGGCCTGGGTCAGGCCGTAGACCAGGAGCAGCAGTCCACCGGTGACGGTCGCGGCGCCGGGGATGTCGAGCCGGGGCCGGCCGGCCGGGCGTGAGTCGGTGATGACGGACGGGGCGAGGGCGACGACGAGGGCGGCGACGGGGACGTTGACGAAGAAGGCCCAGCGCCAGGAGAGCAGGTCGGTGAGGAGTCCGCCGAGGATCGCGCCCGCGGTGAACCCCGCGGACATCAGGGCGCCGTTGAGGCCGAGGGCGCGTTCGCGCAGCGGGCCCTCCTTGAACGCGGTGGTGAGCAGGGCGAGTCCGGCCGGGGTGACGGCCGCCGTGGCGAGGCCCTGGAGGACCCGGGCCGTGAGGAGGACCTCGGGGGAGGTCGCCAGTCCGCCGAGCGCCGAGGAGAGGCCGAGGACGACCATGCCGCCCACGAAGAGGCGCTTGCGGCCGACGAGGTCGGCGATGCGGCCGAACAGGAGGGTGAATCCGGCGGCGGCCAGGGCGAAGGAGGTGGCGATCCACTGAAGGTTCGGAAGCGAGAAGCCGAGTCCTTCGCCGACGACGGGCAGTGCGACGTTCAGGATCGAGAAGTCCACGGCGATCATGAACTGGGCGCCGAGGAGGAGGGCGAGGACGAGCTTCTGCCGCCCGGTCATGCGGGGAGTGGCCGGCGGGGCCACGGCGGGAGCGGTCGCGCCGCGTTGCTGGATCTGGCTGGGTGCGGACATGGTCGTCCTTCCTCGGACGGGAGTTTTAACGGGTCTGGAGTTCCGTTAAGATGGGATGACCGTAGCAGAGGAACGGCCATTAATGGAACTGGAGACCCGTTATGACATCCGAGAGTGCGGAGAACGTGGAACCCGGCACGGTCCGGCCCGGAGGGCGCACCGCCCGGGTCCGTGAATCAGTCCTGCGCGCGGCAGGTGACGCGCTGGCGGAACACGGCTTCGACCGGCTCGACCTCGCCGATGTCGCGCGCCGCGCGGAGGTGGGCAAGACGACCGTCTACCGGCGCTGGTCCACCACGACCGGCCTGATCGCCGACCTGCTCGACGACATGGCCGAACAGTCCTCGCCACGGACCCGGACCGGCTCATTGGCCGAGGACCTCAGGGCCAATGCCCGGCTCGTGCTGTCGACGCTCACCGATCCCCGCCAGGGCGCCCTGTTCCGGTCCGTGATCGCCGCGGCGACCTGCGACGCGCGCACGGCGCAGGCCCTGCACCGGTTCTACGCGGTCCGCATCGAGGAGTGGGCCGGGTGCGTCACCGAGGCCGTCGAGCGCGGCGAGCTTCCCGCCGGTACCGACCCGGACGAGGTGATCCGCGCCGTGTCGGCCCCCCTCTACTACCGCCTCCTGGCCAGCGGCGACCCGCTCGACGAGGCGGCCGCCGACCGCGCAGCCGAGGCCGCGGTCGTGGCGGCGAAGGCGGGGACGTACGTGAGCTGAGTGCGGTACGCACGAGAGGTGAGTGGCGTGCGTACGCGAGGTGAGTGCGGTCAGTTCGCCCGCAGGCGGGCCGCCCAGGGATGGCCGGCGCCCTCGGCCAGGGTGATCGTCTCCGTCAGCCAGGCGCGCCCGTCCGCACCGAGAACGGGCAGTGCGGCCTCGAAGTCCTGCTCGTCCTTGGGCCGCCGGGACCTGGCCTTGTAGAGGAGCTGGACCTCCGGCGCGAGGTAGGGCACGCCGTCGTCGGAGATCCTGCCGAGCCGCTCCAGCGGGAGGCGGATCCGTGGGTCGCGGCGGAACACCCAGTCACCGTCCTCCGCGTCGTCGAGCATGAACTGCACCCGCCACGGTTCGCCCGTGCCCGGCCGGCACCAGATGTCGTGGACCCGCGGCGGGAGGATCTCGCCGGGGAGCCAGGGGCGCAGGGTGCCGGGCGGGTCGGCGGCCCACCACTGCCCGTCCGGCAGGATCCGCTGGACGGCGAGCTGGTCGCGGCGCAGCAGCAGGACGTCGATGTCACCGTGGTCCCGGAAGGCGCGGCCCACGGCCAGTTCGACCGCGTACCCGCCCGCGATCCACCACGGCGTGCGCAGCGGGGCGAGCAGGTGTACGGCGCCGGCGAGGGACATCGGCTCCCAGGGGCCCCAGGGTGTTTCCGTGCGCATCGGGTTCCCGTCGGATCGTCGGCCCGGCCGCTCAGTTGCCGGTGAGGAGGTGGCGGTAGCTGTCCGGGTGCTCGCGGAGGTACGTGGCCAGACTCATGGGCGGCCGGCCCGTGAGGGTGGCCACGGCGTCGGAGACGGTGGCCATCTCCCCGGCCGCGATGGCTTCGTACGAGGTCACCCAGCCGGCCACCTCCCAGTCCGGTGCCCCGTAGCCGGACCGTGAGGCGTAGGCCTCCTCCCGGGTCTCCGGCACGTAGGTGACGGTCCGTCCGGTGACCCGGCCCAGCTCCTCGGCGGCCTCGGCGAGGGTGAACGCCTCGGGCCCGGTGAGGTCGTACGTCACCCCGTCGTGCGTCGGGCCTGTGGGATCGGTGCCGGACAGGAGGACGGCGGTCGCCGCGTCGGCGATGTCCTCGTGGGCCACCGCGGCGACCCTGCCGTCGCCGGCGGGTCCGCGCAGGACGCCGTCGGTGCCCGTCATCGCCGGGAGGCCTGCCAGATACCAGCTGTCGCGCAGGAAGGTGTGCCGGACGCCGGAGACCCGGATATGGGCCTCGGTGTCCCAGTGGTCCCGGGCGAAGGTGAACGTCGCGTCCGGTGCGGCGCCGAGGAAGGAGACGTACACGATCCGTTCGACGCCTGCCGCGACCGCCGCGTCCACGGCCGTGGTGTGCTCGTGCACGCGGTCCGGGCTCTCGTGCGCCGAGACGAGGAACAGGGTGTGGGCTCCGGCCAGGGCGCGGCGCATGGCCTCGCCGTCCCCGTACGGGGCGGGCGGAGCGGTGTCGGCGCCGGGCAGTTCGGGCAGCCGGGACGGGTCGCGGCCGAGGAGCCGTACGGGGACGCCCGCCCGGGTCAGCCGCTTCGCGACCCGGCCGCCGAGCGCGCCGCTCGCTCCGGTGACGGCGGTGAGGGGGCCGTTCGTGACGCCTTCGGATTCCTGCGTGGGGTCTGTGGGGCTCATGAGGGGTTGCCTTTCTTGTACGGCCAGGGGCGCACCTCCACGACCGCCTCGACCGGAACCGGTCCGTAGATGTGCGGGAACTCCTCGCCACCGGGTTCGAGCGACTCGTACCGCACGAGCACGGGGAGCCGTCCGGTGTCGATGACGAGCACCACCAGGTCCTGGTCACCGGCTCCGGCCCGGCTCCCGGCGCCGTACAGCAACTCGGCCACACCGGCGAGCTGATGGGGCAGCGAGCAGTGGATGAAGCCCTCTTCGCGCAGGGTGCGGCCGCGGGTGGACATCTCGTACGTCCCGGTCCCGCGGGCCGCCTCCCACAACGGGCGGTCGGTCAGGTGCAACAGTTCGGCCATGGGTGCAAAACTAGCCGCGCCGGCGCGTCCTGCGGGCGATGAGCGTGGCCGCCGAACCGGCGACGAGCAGGGCGGCCGCGATTCCGCCGATCACCCATTCACCGCCGCGCGCGCCCGTGTCCGGGAGCTGTCCGCCGTCATGGGGCGGCCCGGGCCGCCCGCTGTCCGTCGGAGTGGGCCGCGGGGCCGGCGTCGACTCCGAGGGGGACGGGCCGGGGCTGTCGGAGGGGGTGGGCGTCGGCGTGGGCGAGTCCGTCGGCGTGGGCGAATCCGTCGGGGTCGGTGACGGCGAGTCCGTCGGCGTGGGCGTGGGCGACGGCTCCTCTCCGCAGTCCGGCAGATCACCGTCGAACGGGTAGGCGTGCAGCTCCTGGCCGCCCGACTCCCCCTCCGACGTGTGGGTCAGCGAACCGGCGCTGTAGAAACGGCCGTTGGTGCCACTGATCGCGACCGTCGCCACGCTGGACGGCTGGCCGATCAGCACGCTTCCCTGGAACTGCCCGGTGCCCTTCAGCCCGATCGTGGTGGCGTCCGGGAAGTTCCACATCAGGTGCTCGCGGAGTCCGGACTGCGGCAGTGAGCCCATGTAGGTGCTGATGTTGCGGGTGGTGCCGTAGACGTTGACCAGCACGGTCGCGCCGTCCGGGATGTCACGGAAGAAGATGCCCTCCTGACCGCCCGCCTCCGTCGTCAGATCGGCGTCCACCGCGAAGACCTGGAGGGCGGAGGTACCGTCGCCGGTGAAGTAGGTCTCGGAGCCGTCCCGCTCCACCGTTCCGTTGGCCGGGCGCCGGTGGTCCTCGTTGTCGTCGTACGCGTAGCAGTGGCTGGCCGCCGTCAGGTGGTCGCGCAGCCCGGTGTACGGACCGGTGGCGTCGGCGTCGTGGACAGGGGCGGGGATCACCGTCCCGCTGAGGTCCTGGGCATAGCGCACCACACCGTGGTTGGAGCCTTCCTCGGCCAGGAGGCGCTGCTCGTCCGCGACGCTCAGATCGCCGCCCACCGTCAGGTAGTCGGAGCCGTCGGGCGGCGGCACCCGCGATCCCACGCCCGCGACGCCGACGTTGTAGACCTGCGAGGCGCCCTGCCGCTTGTTCATGTCGAACTGCCCAAGGGTGACGATCTTGCCCTCGGCCTCCGCTGCGGCTTCCCTGACCAGGTAGTCGCCCCCGACGAAGATGTTGATGTTGCTGTCGTGGTGGATGACCGGATCATTGCTCGGATCCGGCCAGACGGGAGGGCAGTCGTCCCCCAGGCACGGGCCGAGCCCACCGGGCAGCGGATCAGCGGCGGCGGTGGGTGCGAACGCCCCCACCATGACCGCCGCCGCTGCCACCGCCACCGCCACGCGGTGGTTTTTACCGCTTCTGCGCATTTTGGTTCCCATATAGCGCAATATGCAGCTTATGGGGCACTGAGATGGCTTGCCACGCCGGGCAGTCGCCTTCGTCCGCCGACTCCCCTCGGGCGGCTGCCGCCGTCGCGGTGCCGGCAGCCGCCGGGCGAAACTGCCGCCGTCAGCCCGCCAGCAGCTTCGCCTCGGTCGCCGGGTCGACGCCCTTCAGCGGACGGTCGGCGCGCTGCGGCG
This sequence comes from Streptomyces sp. NBC_00385, assembly GCF_035917155.1. NCBI lineage: Bacteria > Bacillati > Actinomycetota > Actinomycetes > Kitasatosporales > Streptomycetaceae > Streptomyces > Streptomyces sp. NBC_00385. The sequence goes on from NZ_CP107951.1 coordinate 2,608,388, forward strand.
CCGTACCGCCGATTGCGCACAGCCAGGCCCAGGTGTCGGCGACCGTCTCCTCGACCGGCCGGCAGTGCAGACCCGTCGCGTACGCCTTGCTGACATCGCCCTGGTGGAGGGTGTCGTACAGCTCCCCCGGCGGCAGCCAGACCGGCAGGTCCGTCCAGGGCTCGACGCCCGCCGCGAGGATCCGCTCGGTGTCGGTCCAGCGCAGCTCGGCGTCCGAACCCGTGGTCCGCACACAGGCGTTCAGCAGCCCGCCCATCGTGGTGTGACCGGGGCGGCTGACCAGGTTGTACGGGCCGTGCAGGCCCTTCCCGGAAGCGTCCAGCAGCCATTCCGCGAGGTCGCGGGCGTCGATGTACTGCAGGTCCAGGTCCGGTGTGCCGGGCGCGAGCACGGGGCCGCCGCGGGCGATCCGCGTCAGCCACCACGGCAGCCGGCCGACGTTCTCCCAGGGGCCGATGATCAGCCCGGCGCGGGCCAGCAGCGCCCGGTCCCCGAAGGCGTCCACCGCGGCCATCTCACCGCCGAGCTTGGCCTGCGCGTACGGGACGTCGCCGTCGGCGTCCGGCGAGGCGCCCTCCACCAGCGGACCGTCCTCGGGCAGGCCCGCCGGTGCCGGGTAGTCGTACACGGACCGGCTGGAGACGTACGCGTAGTGCGCGGCGCGGCCGGACAGCAGCCGGGCCGCGTCCCGTACGGCCGAGGGCGCACCGCTCCAGGTGTCGACGACCAGGTCCCAGATGTACGTCCCGTCGCCCGGCTCGGCGACTCCGGCCAGCGCCGCGAGGCCGTCCTCCTCGGTGCGGTCGCCGAGGAGTTCGGCGACGCCGGGCGGCGGTGCGTGGCGTCCGCGATGGAACACCGTGATCTCCCAGCCGCGCGCGAGCGCGGCCTCGGTGACGGCCCTGCCGACGAATTCCGTACCACCCAGGATCAGAAGCCTCATGCCCCGACTCTGCCCGCCCGCGCCCCGGTCCGGAACGATCCTCGCTCTCGGCGGAATCGCTGTCGGCTGAATCGCCGTCGGGAGAATCGCCGCCGGGTGAATCGCGCGGCGCCTCGCGGCCCGTCGCGGCCCGCGTTCAGGAGAGGGCGAGCGGGCTGCGGTGGCGCAGCAGCCACTGGTGATAGCCGGCCGCCCGCCGGGCCGCCTCCCGGTAGGCGGCCTCCAGTTCCCCGTACACCACCGTCGTGTCGGCGCCCGGCCGGGAGACCAGCAGCAGCCGGACGGCGAGCGGGTCGTCGCGCAGCGGGCGGATCGCCATGTCGTCGCGCGGGCCCGAGGTGGGCTGGCACGGCGCCACCGCCTCGCCGAGGACGACGAGCGACGCGGCGGTGAGGTAGTCGCCGTGGAGCACGGTGGGCGCGACGCCGGCGGCGCCGAACACCCGGCGCAGGCCGTCCCATTCGCCGTCCACCGTGGGGTCGACCATCCACCGGTCGGCGGCCAGGTCGGCCAGGTCCACTACGGGCAGGGCGGCCGCCGGGTGGTCGCGGGCCATGGAGATGAACTGCGGTTCGCGGTCCAGCAGAACCCGCTGTTCCAGCCCCTCGGGAACGGACAGCGGGCAGCCCTCCACCTCGTGCACGAAGGCGACGTCGAGCCGGCCCGCCCCGACCGCGCGCAGCAGTGCGCGGGCCGACACGTCGACCCGCAGCGAGATGTCCGTACCGGGCAGCCGGATCCGCAGTCTGCGCAGCCAGCCGCCGATGACCCGGCTGGCGGTGCAGCCGATGCGCAGCCTCGGCCCGCCGGCACGGGCGGCGTCCGCCTCCGCCTTCGCCTCGGTGACCAGCGCGCTCATGCCGTCGACGAGGGGCCGGGCACGGCCGATGACGGCGCGGCCGAGCAGGGTGGGGCGGCAGCCGGTGCGTTCGCGGCTGAACAGTTCGGCGCCCAGCGTGTTCTCGATCCGGCGCAGCTGGGTGGTGAGCGAGGGCTGGCTGACGCCCAGTCTGCGGGCCGCCCGGTGCAGGCTGCCGGTGTCGGCGATGGCGCACAGCGCCCTGAGGTGCCTCACCTCAAGCTCCATACTGCCGAGGGTAGGGCGGCGGAGTCGTACCGCACCAGACGCCGGAACGCCATCAAATCGCTTCAATTCACCGGCTGTTGGTCCGATCGGCTTCGGGTGTGCGTGCGCGGGTCCCCGTCGGGCGATAGGGCGGCGCTATCACCGGTTGGCATCATCCGCGCGGAGCCGTGTTCCCCGACACTCACTGCGTACCGCCTCCGTCCGTGTCCGCTGAACGGACGGGGTCCCCCCTCGCAGGTAACGGCAGGAGAACCCCCCATGAGACACCCCAGGACCATCATGTCGGCCGTGGCAGGCCTCGGCTTCGGCCTCGCCGCAGCACTGGGCACCGCCCCGGCGATCGCGTCCGCCGCCCCGGCGCCCGTCGCTCCCCCCGCATCCGCCTCCGCCGTCCACGCGGCGTACACCCCGCACTCCGGATCGCACGAGAGCGCCGCCGCCAACAAGGCGTTCTTCGAGGCGGTGGCGAAGTCGGTGGCCGAGAAGCGGGCCGCCCACCCGGGCGCCCAGGCCGTCACCATCGTCTACAGCGCCGCGAACGCGCCGAGCTTCCGTTCGGAGATATCCAACAGCGCGCAGATCTGGAACAGCTCCGTCTCCAACGTCCGGCTGCAGGAGGGCTCGAACGCCGACTTCTCGTACTACGAGGGCAACGACCCGAGCGGCTCGTACGCGAGCACGGACGGGCACGGAAACGGGTACATCTTCCTCGACTACGCACAGAACCAGCAGTACGACTCCACTCGTGTGACGACGCACGAGACGGGCCATGTCCTCGGCCTGCCGGACCGCTACTCGGGCCCGTGCAGCGAGCTGATGTCGGGCGGGGGGCCCGGCCCGTCGTGCACCAACCCGTATCCGGACTCCAATGAGCGCGGCCAGGTGAACTACCTCTGGCAGAACGGCTTCGCGGCCGCGCTCGCCCGCAGCGGTTCCTGACCTCACGGCGCCTCACGGAAGCGCGCTGCTTCACGGAACCGCACTGCTACGCGAAACCGCGCCGCTTCGCGGACGCGAACCGAGGGCCACCTCGCAGGACGGGGTGGCCCCCGGCCGGTGGCGGATGCGCCGCGGCTGTCATCCGACCGACAGTTCGCTACGGACCAGGGCCAGCAGTTCGTCCTCCGTCATGCCGAGCTCACGCGCCGCGCCGACCATCTCGCGCACCCGCTCCAGGAGCCTGGCCCGGTGCGGGGAGGCGCCGTCCGCGACGACCGCGCCCCGGCCGCGCCGCAGTTCGATCAGACCTTCCTCGCGCAGCCGCTGGTAGCCGCGCAGGGCCGTGTGCACATTCACTCCGAGCGATTCGGCGAGCGCCCGGGCGGCGGGCAGGCGTTCGCCGGGGGCCACGGCCCCGTCGGCGACGGCGCGGCGCACACAGGCCGCGATCTGGTCGCCGAGCGGCACGGTGGAGGTGGGGTCGACCCTGAAGAGCATGGTCAGTGTTCCGTTCGGCGCTGGTCGATCAGGGTGTTGAGGAGCGCGGCAGCCGTCGCCGAGTCGTCGACCGTGACCGCGAAGTCCCGGCCGTCGGACAACCGTGCCACGATCCCCTCACCGGAACGAATCATGATGCCGGTGCGCCCCGGCCGGATCCGGTAGCCCCAGCCCCCGTACTCGGTGAGCGGCTTGATGTCCCGGCTGGCCGCCGTCTCGATCCGGTCGAGCGGCACCTGGACGCGCGGCCAGGGCAGCATCCCGGAGACGGTGATCCCACGCCGGTCCACGGCCACGTTCGGGCGGGCGAAGGTCAGCAGGAGCAGGCCGACCAGCACGACCGGAACCGCGGCGCTCCAACCCACCGTGAACAGCAGCGCCACTCCTCCGGCGCAGGTCAGTGCCACCGCGGGCAGCAGCCATCGGTTCCCGGCGCTGCGCGCCCAGCCCGCTACCTCCCCGGCGGCCAGCGCGATGCGTTCCCCGCCCGCCGTCGCCCTGTCCGCCCGCCCGTCCGCCTGCCCGTCCGCCTGTCCGTCCGCCGACGGTTCCTCCGGTACGGGAACGACTGCGGCGAGCAGCAGCCCCAGCCCGAAGGCGAGCGCGGCCACCCCGAGCGCGGCGGCCAGGTGCCACATCGGGAACGAGACGTCCTGGGCGCGGCCCCGCGCGTCTTCGGCCGCGTCCACGTTGACGAGCAGGACCACCGCCATCAGGTACCCCAGGAAGCCGGCGAGTGCGTAGCCGAAGGCGACCACGCGCCGGTACGCCCGGCCGTGGAACCCTCCCCGGGCGGTCATCAGGGCCGACAGCGCACCGGTGCCGACGAGCAGCACCGTGGTGACGACGACGTACGAGGTCCGGCCCGCGTAGTCGTCCGCCCGGCCGTTGCCCACGAAGTGGCTGGCCAGCTGGGCGGGCAGGCGGTCACGGCGCGTGGCGAAAAGGATCAGGTCGGCGGCGAGGGCCAGCAGGAACGGCAGAGCGGCGAGAGCCGCGCGGCCGGCGTTCTTCCGGTTCATCAAAACCTCCATTGTTCGCATGCTAGTAGAACAATAAAGGTGCGGCAACCGTCCGACAGGGGCGCGGGACCCGGCCGGAACGACGAACCGGCCCGACGGCGTCGGGCCGTCAGGCCGGTTGAGGGAGTGTCATGTCGTGTCTCATGCGGGCCGCGGGTGCCGCCCGCCGCTGCGGTCAGGCCGTTTCGAGCGGGAAGGCGCCGCGGTGACCGGTGCCCGCGCCCGTCTCCGGGCGGGGCTCGAACTCACGGCAGCTCCAGACCTCCTGGACGAATCCGCTGCGCCGGTCCCACAGGTCCAGCACGTCGTCCTCGCCGGCCGCGCCGCGATAGGCCTCCTTGGCGCCCCGGAAGCAGGCGAGGCCGCCGGAGAGCCCTCGGCCGGGTGCCGGGAAGTAGTCCGAGAAGGCGCACGCGATGCACGTCCGGAGCCGGATCCCGGGCGGCAGGGAGCGCTGGATGGTGGCGAGCGCGGCACCGAAGTCGCTCTCGGCCCGGTGGGACCGGAAGGCCGCGCCGCCGTAGCGCAGCTCCAGGTAGAGATACGGGTCGGGCCTGCGCAGCGACAACAGGCAGCTCAGCGTGGCCTGATGGACCTCACCGTCCGCGGTGACGGGGTACGGCAGGTCCCATTCCAGGACGCAGTCGTTGAGCACCCCGTCGGCCAGGGCGAACATCCCGCTCTCCGGCGGCATGCCCGCCACCGGGCAGAGCGCGTCGAAGCTCTCGCCCTCGAAATCGACGCCCCTGATACGAAGCCGGAGTTGCTGCCCGTCGGTGGTGAGGATGACGGCATCGGAGCCCTGTCGGTCCCGGTACCACCCTGCCCACGACTCATCTGTCATGGGCAGGGACTGTAGCCCGTGGCTCGGACACTCCCCGTGCCGCCCTCCACTTCACCGCCCGACCCCTGTGACCTCGGCCGATCTTCGGTCGGCCGCCGTTGCGTGCGTCCGCCTCCGTTCAGTGCGTCCGGCGGGTGACGAACTCCGCCAGGGCCAGGAGATCTCCCGCCGCCGACAGATCGGGCACGGCCCTGGACAGGTGGTGCACCGCGCGTGCCATGCGGTCCGCGGCACAGACCTGGGCCCAGTCGCGGCCGCCCGCCCGGTCGACGGCGTCCGACGCACGGCTGATCTCACCGGCCGTGTTCATCGGGCCCCGGTAGAGCGCGGCGAGCTCCGCCGCCGCCTGGGTGCCCGAGGTCAGCGCGGCGACCACGGGCAGCGACTTCTTGTGGGCGGCGAGGTCGGCGCCCACCGGCTTCCCGGTCTGGGCCGGGTCGCCCCAGATGCCGATCAGGTCGTCGATGAGCTGGAAGGCGAGCCCGGCCTCCCGGCCGAAGCCGTCCATCGCTCCGACGGCACGCTCCTCCACGCCCGCGTAGAGCGCGCCCAGTGCGCAGGCGCAGCCGAGCAACGCTCCCGTCTTCGCCGTCGCCATCGTGAGGCACTCGTCCAACGTGACCTCGTCCGGCCCGCGTTCCTCGAAGGCGCAGTCCGCCTGCTGGCCCGCGCACAGCTCGATGACACAGGTGGAGAGCCGGGCCGAGGCACGGGGCGAAACCGCACGCGCGTCCTCGGCCAGGAGCCGCTGGGCGAGGGCCAGCATGGCGTCCCCCGCGATGACGGCGTCGGGGATACCGAAGACGGTCCAGGCCGTGGCCCGGTGGCGGCGGGTGCGGTCCTCGTCGATGACGTCGTCGTGCAGCAGGGTGAAGTTGTGGGCCAGTTCCACGGCGACGGCGGCCCGCACGGCATCTCTGGGATCGCCGCCGAGCGCACGGGTGGCGGCCAGGACGAGTGCGGGTCTGATCGCCTTGCCGGCGCCTCCCGCGGCGGGGCTGCCGTCGGCGTTCTCCCAGCCGAAGTGGTACATCGCCACACGCCGGATCGATCCCGGCAGTGAGGCGACCGCGGCCCGCAGATGCGGGTCGACGAGGGTCCGGGTGTACTCCAGGAGCGCCGCGGCCTCATTGCCCTCGGTGGCGGCGGCGTCGGTACGGGTCATGGTCAATCGGTCACCCCGGTCGTTGCCGTCCCCGGCCCCCGATGACTTTCGTCCCGGGGGCCGGGGACGTGGGTGGTTGCTGTGGGTGCGCCGGCTGCGGCCGACGGGGTCCCGGACCCGGCAGGCCCGGGACCCCGTGGACTCACCGCCAGCGGCTGACCTCGACGTTCTCCAGGACACCGAGGGCGTCCGGGACCAGGACGGCCGCGGAGTAGTAGGCCGTCACGAGATAGGAGATGATCGCCTGCTCGTCGATCCCCATGAAGCGGACCGACAGGCTGGGCTCGATCTCGTCCGGGATGCCCGTCTGCTGGAGGCCGATGACACCCTGTTCGGCCTCGCCGGTCCTCATGCAGATGATCGACGTGGTGCGGGCGTCCGTGACCGGGATCTTGTTGGACGGGAAGATCGGAACCCCGCGCCAGGCCGGCACGTGGTGCCCGCCGACATCCACGCTCTCCGGCACCAGACCGCGCTTGTTGCACTCGCGGCCGAAGGCGGCGATGGCCCGCGGGTGCGCGAGGAAGAGCTTCGATCCGCGGCGGCGTGACAGCAGTTCGTCCATGTCGTCGGGTGTGGGCGCTCCGTCGTGCGGCTGGAGCCGCTGCCCGTAGTCGCAGTTGTTGAGCAGGCCGAACTCCCGGTTGTTGATCAGCTCGTGCTCCTGGCGCTCACGGAGCGCCTCGACCGTGAGCCGCAACTGCTGCTCGGTCTGGTTCATCGGCTGGTTGTAGAGGTCGGCGACCCTGCTGTGGACCTTCAGGACGGTCTGGGCCACGCTCAGTTCGTACTCGCGGGGTGCGGCGTCGTAGTCCACGAACGTGTGCGGGACGACGGCCTCGCCGCTGTGCCCCGCGGACAGGTCGATCTCCGCCTCGCCGTACTTGTTGGTGCGCTGGTGCGGAATGGCGAGCAGCCCGGCGAGGTGGGTGCGCAGCGAGTCGGCCCGCTCGGCGAGGTTGAGCACATCGGCCCGCCTCAGGGTCAGGACCGTGCACGCAGTGACGGCGCGGGCCGTGTACTCCCAGAGGGCGTCGCCCTCGATCAGGGAGTGGTCCCCGAAGTAGGCGCCGTCCGCGTGGACCCCGAGCACCGTCTCGTCCCCGTAGGGCCCGGTGCCGACCTTCTCGACCTTTCCGTGCGCCAGCAGGAAGACCCGGTCCGCCGCCTCGCCCGCCGTCGCCAGGAGCTGTCCGGCGGGAATGTCGCGCTGTTCGCACCGCCTGGCGAGTTCGGCGAGCACCTCCTCGTCCCCGAAGTCCCTCAGAGCCGGAAGTTCACCGAGCTCGGCGGGGATCACGGAGACCCGGTCCCCTGTCTGTACGAAGGTCACCCTGCCGTCCCCGACCGAATAGCTCAGCCGGCGGTTCACCCGGTACGTGCCGCCCTGCACCTGGACCCACGGAAGCATCTTCAGCAGCCACCGCGAGGTGATCTCCTGCATCTGCGGAGCGGACTTGGTGGTCGTCGCGAGGTTCCGCGCGGCTGCCGTACCAAGACTCTGCTGCGGCGGCACCTGCACGTTCTGAACCTCTTCACCAACGGACATCTGTCGTCCTCTCGATTCATCGGCTGACCTGCGAGAAGAACCTTTCAGCATGCGGACTCGCCACGCCATTACACAAAAGAGTGTGACTAATCGGGCTTTGGGCTGGGCACAACGCTGCGCGATGCCCGTCGGCCCGGTTAATTTGCATACGGAATGCCAATTCACTTACCGTGACCGCCATGCGGCTGACGAGATTCACCGACGTGGCACTGCGCGTGCTGATGCGTCTGGCCGTCGTGGAGAACGAGGACCCGCCGACCACCCGGGAGGTGGCGGCGACCATGCAGGTGCCGTACTCCCACGCCGCGAAGGTCGTGGCCCGCCTCCAGCACCTCGGCCTGGTCGAGGCGCGACGGGGCCGCGGGGGCGGACTCGCCCTCACCCCGGCCGGCCGCTCCACCTCCATCGGCGGGCTCGTCCGCGAGCTCGAAGGCCCGGGTGACGTCGTCGAGTGCGAGGGCGCCACCCCGTGCCCGCTGCGGTCGGACTGCCGGCTGCGCCACGCCCTGCGTGCGGCCTCGGAGGCCTTCTACGTCTCGCTCGACCCGCTCACCGTCTCCGAACTGGTCTCCTCGCCGACCGGTCCGCTGCTGATCGGCATCAGCAGCGGACCGCCCTCGGACGCCTGAACCACCCCCCGCCGGACCGGGCCCACAGCCCGGTTCCTACACTGACTTTAAATGCGCATCTGAGATGCCAATTATGAATCCGAGGAGTTACCGATGCTCTCCGAACCGTCGGCCGCCACCGTCCGTGCCACGCTTCCCGCCGTCGGCGCGGCCATCGGGGACATCGCCGATCTCTTCTACCGCAAGCTGTTCGACGCCCACCCCGAGCTGCTGCGCGATCTGTTCAACCGCGGCAACCAGGCCTCCGGCGCCCAGCGCCAGGCGCTCGCCGGCTCCATCGCCGCGTTCGCGACCCAACTGGTCGAGCACCCCGGAACCCGTCCCGACGTGATGCTCGACCGCATCGCGCACAAGCACGCCTCGCTCGGCGTCACGGCCGCCCAGTACGACGTCGTGCACACCCACCTGTTCGCGGCCATCACCGAAGTGCTCGGCGACGCGGTCACCCCCGAGGTCGCGGCCGCCTGGGACGAGGTCTACTGGCTGATGGCCAACGCCCTGATCGCCATCGAGGAGCGCCTGTACGCACAGCAGGGCGTCGTCGCCGGCGACGTCTGGCGCGCGTGGGAGGTCGTCTCGCGCACCGAGGAGACCGCGGACGTCGCCACGTTCCAGCTCCGCCCGGCAGACGGCGCCCCCGCCCCCGCCTTCCGCCCCGGCCAGTACGTGTCCGTGCAGGTCGAACTCCCCGACGGGGCACGCCAGATACGCCAGTACAGCCTCTCCCGCGCCCCCGGTTCGGCGCTCCGCTCGTTCACCGTCAAGCGGGTGCACGGCGGCGGCGCCCCCGACGGCGAGGTCTCGCAGCAGCTGCACTCCCACGTCCGCACCGGTGACCGGCTCCGCGTCTCGGCCCCGTACGGCGACCTCGTACTGAAGTCCGCAAACGCCCCGCTCCTGCTCGCATCGGCGGGCATCGGCTGCACCCCGATGCTGTCGATGCTGGAGCACCTCGCGGACTCCGGCCACCGCGCGCCGGTGACCGTGGTGCACGGCGACCGCTCCCCCGCCGACCACGCGCTGCGCTCCGACCACGCCCTGTTCACCGCCGAACTCCCCGACGCCGCGGCCCACTTCTGGTACGAGACCCCTGAGCAGGGCCACCCGGCGGACCGCACCGGCCTCGTCGACCTGACCGGCGTGACGATCCCGTCCGGCACCCACGCCTACCTCTGCGGCCCTCTGCCCTTCATGCGGGCCGTGCGCACCCAGTTGCTCGCCAAGGGCGTCCCGGCGGCCGACATCCACTACGAGGTGTTCGGCCCCGACCTGTGGCTCGCCCAGGGCTGAGCGGCGGCCGGTGCTCGCGGAATTGACCGGATCGGCTCGCACACCGTCCGAACAGGGCCCCGGAATCTCCCCGTGACTGGTCCGGGACCCCGTCCGTCGGGTACAAGCGCTGTACGGACACACTCCCCCCACGCACGAAGGAGTCGGTCATGTCCTCATCCATGTCCGCGAGCACCTTTCTCGACGCACTGAAGGACGAAGGGCTCACCGTCGTCCAGGTCGGCGACTGGCGCACCCACAACCGCAACCACAAGGGCCCCTGGGGGCCGGTCAACGGCGTGATGATCCATCACACGGTCACCAAGGGCACCGCCGCCACCGTCCGGATCTGCCGCGACGGCTATGCGGCACTGCCGGGGCCGCTGTGCCACGGCGTCATCGCCAAGGACGGCCGGGTCCACCTGGTCGGCTACGGACGGGCCAACCACGCCGGGCTCGGCGACGACGACGTCCTGCGCGCCGTCATCGCCGAGAAGGGCCTGCCGTCGGACAACGAAACCAACACCGACGGGAACCGGCACTTCTACGGCTTCGAGTGCGAGAACCTCGGCGACGGCAAGGACCCCTGGCCGGCCGTCCAGCTCGAAGCCATCGAAAAGGCGGCGGCCGCGGTCTGCCGCCACCACAACTGGACCTCCCGCTCGGTCATCGGCCACCGGGAGTGGCAGCCCGGCAAGGTCGACCCGCGCGGCTTCTCGATGACCTCCATGCGGGCACGGATCCACGACCGTCTTAAGTAGCCCGGGGGCCCGCCCCCGGACGGGGGCGCGGCCACAATGGGGCCATGCCCTCCACGTCCCCCGACGCGCCGGGTCCTGCCGGGTACTCCGGACAGGACCCCGGCCTCTCCCGGCTGCGGCCGGTGCTCCCGTCGCCCCTGCAGCCGGCCGGGGACGAGCGCTTCGCGCGTCACGGCGTGACGCTGCTCCTGAAGCGCGACGACCTGATCCATGCGGACCTGCCGGGCAACAAGTGGCGCAAACTCGCCCCGAACCTCCGCGCGGCGGCCGGCCGTCCCGTGCTGACCTTCGGCGGCGCCTACTCCAACCACCTGCGGGCCACGGCCGCCGCGGGCCGGCTGCTGGGCTTCCGCACCATCGGCGTGGTCCGGGGCGACGAGCTCGCACACCGCCCGCTCAACCCCTCGCTGGCCCGGTGCGCGGCCGACGGCATGCTGCTGCACTTCGTGGACCGCCGGACGTACCGCGCCAAGGCCGATCCGCGGGTTCTGGCAGGGCTGCTGAGCGCCTACGGAGAGTGCGAGGTCATCCCGGAGGGCGGCAGCAACGCCCTGGCCGCACAGGGCTGCACAGAGCTCGGCCGCGAGCTGCGCGGGGCGGCCGGCGTGGCGGCGGTGGCCTGCGGCACCGGGGGCACCCTCGCCGGGCTGGCCGCGGGACTGGCCCCCGGGCAGCGCGCCCTCGGCATCCCGGTCCTGCGGGGCGGCTTCCTGGGGGACACGGTCCGGGACCTCCAGCGGGAGGCGTTCGGCGGACCGGCCGGCACGTGGTCCCTGGACGAACGCTTCCACTTCGGCGGGTACGCCCGCACCACACCCGCCCTGCACGCGTTCGCCGACGACTTCGAGGACCGCCACGGGCTTCCGGTCGAGCGGCTCTATGTGGCCAAACTCCTGTACGCGCTCACCGTGCTGGCCGGTGAGGGCGCGTTCCCCGCCGGAAGCGCGGTCGCGGCCGTCATCACGGGGCGTCCTGACGCACCCCCGGAGGATCAGTCGTCCGACTCCTCCCGGTAGGCCGCGGCCTCCTCCAGGTCGAGGCGCCTGAGCAGCGTCCGCATCATCTCGTCGTCGATGCTGCGCTCGTCCCGCAGCCGTACGAAGACCTCGCGCTCGGCCTCGATCATCTCGCCGGCCAGCCGCCGGTAGGTGTCGTCCGCCGACTCGCCCGTCACCGGATTGGCCGCCCCGAGGCGCTCCCAGACGGCGTTGCGGCGGCGTTCCAGGACGGTGCGCAGCCGGTCGGTGAGCGGCTGGGGCAGGCTGTTGCGCCGGTCGGTGAGCAGCTCCTCCAGGCGCGCCTCGGCGGCCGTGGACGCCTCGCTCTGGGCCTGCGCCTCGGCGAGCGTCTCGGCCTGCCGGTCGCGGCCCGGGAGCTTCAGGACCTTCACCATGACCGGCAGCGTGAGCCCCTGGACGACCAGCGTGCCGATGACCGTGGTGAAGGTCAGGAACAACACCAGGTTGCGTGCCGGGAACGCGTCGCCGTCGCTCGTGACCAGGGGAATGGAGAAGGCGATGGCGAGCGAGACGACGCCGCGCATCCCGGCCCAGCCGACGATCAGCGGTGAGGTCCAGTTGGTCTCGGGTTCCCGTTCCCGGATGCGTTTCGACAGCAGGCGGGGCACATAGGTCGCCGGATAGACCCAGATGAACCGGACGACGACGACCGCCAGGAACACCGCCACCGCGTACCAGAGGGCCTCGGCGACGGCATACGTACCGAGCCCCTTCAGTACGAAGGGCAACTGGAGGCCGATCAGGGCGAAGACGGCGGACTCCAGGATGAACGCGACCATCTTCCAGACGGCGGCCTCCTGGAGCCTGGTGGCGAAGTCGACCTGCCAGGAGCGGTGGCCCAGGTAGAGCGCGACGACGACGACCGCGAGCACTCCGGAGGCGTGCACGCGTTCCGCGGCCGCGTACGCCACGAACGGGATCAGGAGCGACAGGGTGTTCTGGAGCAGGGGCTCCCTGAGGTGTGTGCGGAGCCAGTGCAGCGGGACCATGAGGACCAGTCCGACACCGACACCGCCGACCGAGGCCAGCAGGAACTCGCCGATCCCGCCGCCCCAGCTCATGCCCTCGCCGACGGCCGCGGCGAGCGCCACCTTGTAGGCGGTGATCGCGGTGGCGTCGTTCACCAGGGATTCGCCCTGAAGGATCGTCGTGATCCTGGCGGGCAGGCCGACCCGGCGGGCGATGGCCGCGGCGGTGACGGCGTCCGGCGGGGCGATGACGGCGCCCAGCACCAGCGCGGCCGTGAGCGGCAGGTCGGGCACCAGCCGGTACGCCAGCCAGCCCACCGCGACGGTGGCGAACAGCACGTAGCCGACGGAGAGCAGCGCGACGGGGCGGATGTTGGCCCGCAGGTCCAGGTACGAGCTGTCCACGGCCGCCGTGTACAGCAGCGGTGGCAGCAGGAGCGGCAGCACGATGTGTGCGTCCAGTGTGTACGTCGGCACCCCGGGCACGTACGAGCCGATCAGCCCGAGGGCCACCAGCAGCAGCGGGGCCGGCACCGGCGTCCGGCGGGCCAGACCGGCCGTCGCCGCACTGGCTGCGACCAGTGCCACCAGTGGCAATGCGTCCATCTCACGGTCCTCGCATCCGTCGTAACCTGGCCATCATGAGCGAGTGCCCGCATGTACCGGACCTGCCGCGCCCCGAGCCCGCAGCCCTCTCCGAGACCTGTCTCGAATGCCGGGCGGCGGGCACCCACCCCGTGCAACTGCGACTCTGCCTGATCTGCGGGCATGTCGGCTGCTGCGATTCGTCGCCCCACCAGCACGCCACGGGGCACTTCAAGGAGACCGGTCACCCGGTGATGCGGAGCTTCGAGGCCGGCGAGAGCTGGCGCTGGTGCTTCGAGGACGGTTCGATCGTCTGACGTGTGGGTACGTCAAACCGGCGCCTGTTGTTCGTAATTGACCGTCGCAGACCCCTAGCCACTGTGTGTACTCATGGGCTTACCATGAGTGACAGTCATGGGATGGGGTCTCGGCGACACGGCATCATGGATCGCGATAGCGTCGCCGGACCAAGAACCGAAGACGTACCGCATGGCTCCGGGCGACCCTTCCCGGATCCTCGAAGAGTTTGTGCCACCTTGGAGGTGAGGGTGTCCCAGATCGCAGGCGAGCCCGGGAATCAGGACTTCGTAGAGGTCCGGCTGCCCGCTGCGGGTGCCTACCTGTCGGTGCTGCGTACGGCCACGGCCGGTCTCGCAGCGCGTTTGGACTTCACTCTCGACGAGATCGAGGATCTTCGTATCGCGGTCGACGAGGCCTGCGCGATCCTGCTCCAGCAGGCCGTGCCGGGTTCCGTCCTCAGCTGCGTGTTCCGGCTCGTCGACGATTCTCTCGAGGTGACGGTCTCGGCCCCGACGACGGACGGCCGGGCCCCGGAGCGCGACACGTTCGCCTGGACGGTGCTCTCCGCACTGGCCGGAAAGGTCGACTCCTCGGTCGCCGATGACCGTACGGTCAGCATCAGCCTGTACAAACAGCGCGGCGCGGGACCCGGGCCGGCGTGAGCAACGGGAACGGGGACGGTCCTGTGCGGGACGAGACGATCCGACCAGGGGTGGTGCGCGCAGCAGGCATCCCGGAGCAGCAGGCCCTGCCTCATCCGGTGGACGGGGCGGACCTGCCCCGTGCGGTGGACGGGGCACAGGGGCCCGCCGGCATTACGGTCGCGGTGGAGAAGTCGCAGGCGGAGCGGGCGGGCCAGATGAGCGAGCACGGGCACCACGATCCACACGACCGCAGCGGGGCGCGGGCGCTGTTCATCGAGCTGGGCAAGCTCCCGGACGGGTCACCCGAGAAGGCGGAGCTGCGCAACCGGCTGGTGCGGATGCACCTGCCGCTGGTGGAGCACCTGGCGCGGCGCTTCCGCAACCGCGGCGAGCCGCTGGACGACCTGACCCAGGTCGCCACGATCGGTCTGATCAAGTCGGTCGACCGGTTCGACCCGGAGCGCGGCGTCGAGTTCTCGACGTACGCGACGCCCACGGTCGTCGGCGAGATCAAGCGGCACTTCCGCGACAAGGGCTGGGCGGTGCGGGTGCCGCGCCGGCTCCAGGAGCTGCGGCTCTCGCTGACCACGGCGACCGCGGAGCTCTCCCAGCAGCACGGCCGCTCGCCCACGGTGCACGAGCTGGCGGAGCGGCTCGGCATCTCCGAGGAAGAGGTCCTGGAGGGCCTGGAATCGGCCAATGCTTACAGCACGCTCTCGCTGGACGTGCCGGACACGGACGACGAGTCCCCCGCGGTCGCGGACACGCTCGGCTCCGAGGACGAGGCGCTGGAGGGTGTCGAGTACCGGGAGTCGCTCAAGCCGCTGCTGGAGGACCTGCCGCCGCGCGAGAAGCGGATTCTGCTGCTTCGCTTCTTCGGCAACATGACCCAGTCGCAGATCGCTCAGGAGGTCGGCATCTCGCAGATGCACGTCTCCCGGCTGCTGGCCCGCACCCTGGCCCAGTTGCGCGAGCGGCTGCTCGTCGAGGAGTAGGCGGGCGCAGGGGCGGCCGGACGGCACCCGTCCGGCCGGCCCGAGGCCGCCGTACCGCGCCTCAGGCGTCGGCGCTGTCCGTGTCGGGCGTCGCGCCCGGCCGGCGAATGCCGAGCGCCTCGATGGTCGCCGGGCGGGCCAGCTGGTACAGCGCGGTCAGCGCCACCGCGGCGAGCACGATGCCGGCCGGGATCAGCGCCCCCTGGGACCGCAGCAGCGTCCAGGCCACCGGCAGCGCGATGATCTGCGTGATGAGTGCGGGTCCGCGGCTCCAGCTCCGTCGCCGAAGGAGCCCGCGGGCGGCGAAGAGCGGGATCAGCCCCAGGGCGATCACCGTCAGGCCGCCCATTTCGGCCTGCTGCGGGCTGTCGGGGCGGCCGAGCAGCCCCATCACCAGCATGGAGACACCGCCGATGACGAGGGCCGCCCCTTCGAGGGCGCTGAGGCCGGCCACGAGCGTGAGCCTGGCCGGCTTCGGCGGTTCGGCCGAGGGCGTCGGCGAGGGCGCGTTCTGCTGAGTACTCACCCTTGCAGGTTGGCATCCCCGGCGCACGAAAGTGAAGCCGGGGTCGGAACGCCTCCGGCCGGGCGGAGGCGACACACGCACGGACCCCCGCGCCGCACCCACGTCGTCACGCAGCGTGAAGGCATCCGGGCAGGACTTCAGGCCGATACCTCGCGGTAGGTAGTCTGGCGGTCATGCGCGCACTTCTTGTGGTCAATCCAGCTGCTACCACCACCAGTGCGCGGACCCGTGACGTGCTGATTCATGCACTGGCCAGCGAAATGAAGCTGGAGGCCGTGTCCACGGAGTACCGCGGGCACGCCCGTGACCTGGGACGACGGGCCGCCGACAGCGACGACATCGATCTCGTGGTCGCGCTCGGCGGAGACGGCACGGTCAACGAAGTCGTGAACGGCCTGCTCCACAAGGGC
Source organism: Streptomyces sp. NBC_00385 (assembly GCF_035917155.1). Lineage (NCBI taxonomy): Bacteria > Bacillati > Actinomycetota > Actinomycetes > Kitasatosporales > Streptomycetaceae > Streptomyces > Streptomyces sp. NBC_00385. Next base: position 2,624,541 of record NZ_CP107951.1, read on the forward strand.
CCCGACATCGACAACCTGCCGAAACTCGCCGTGGTCCCCGGCGGCTCGACCAATGTCTTCGCCCGCGCCCTCGGCCTCCCGAACGACGCGGTGGAGGCGACGGGCGCCATCCTGGACGCGCTGGCCAACCGCACCGAACGGACGGTCGGCCTCGGCCTGGCGGCCGGAACCCCCGGCACGGAGGACGAATCGGTCCCGGAGCGCTGGTTCACCTTCTGCGCCGGCCTCGGATTCGACGCCGGTGTGATCGGCCGTGTCGAACAGCAGCGCGAACGCGGCAAGCGTTCGACCCATGCCCTGTACGTGCGCCAGGTGATGCGCCAGTTCCTCGAGGAGCCGCATCGACGGCAGGGAATCATCACCCTGGAGGTGCCCGGCCAGGACCCGGTCACCGACCTCGCGCTCTCCATAATCTGCAACACGGCTCCCTGGACGTACCTGGGGAACCGGCCGATCTACGCCTCCCCGAAGGCGTCGTTCGACACCGCCCTGGACGTCCTCGGCCTGCAGCGACTGTCCACCCCGGCCGTCACCCGGTACGCCACGCAGCTGCTCACTTCGAGCCCGGAAAAGGGTCCGCGCGGTAAGCACGCCGTTTCACTGCATGACCTCACGGACTTCACCTTGCATTCAAAGGCCCCACTGCCCCTCCAGATGGACGGTGACCACCTGGGACTGCGTACAAGTGTGACGTTCACAGGCGTACGCCGTGCACTGCGTGTGATTGTGTGAGTGGAAGGGACCAAAGTCCTTTAACTCGAACGTTTGGACTGGGCTCCACCCTCTAGAAGTACGGCTGTGACCTAGCCGACACCGAGGAATCAAAAAAAACTTTCCAGAAGGGGTTGTATCCGTCGCCGAGGTTTGCGAATCTCTACATGGCGATCGGGACGGCCCGCAACAACGGCCTCCGCTGAAAGCCAGAACCCCTCCTCACTGCACAGGACCACAACCAGTTCATCTGGGCGTCGGCCCGACACTTGCGGGGGGATTCGTGAAAGCGTTCACATTCACAAGCCACAGTACGTATACCAAGGAGAGGTAGCAGCCATGGACTGGCGTCACAACGCCGTTTGTCGTGAGGAAGACCCGGAGCTGTTCTTCCCCATCGGCAACACCGGTCCTGCGCTGCTGCAGATCGAGGAAGCCAAGGCCGTCTGCCGTCGCTGCCCCGTCATGGAGCAGTGCCTGCAGTGGGCGCTCGAGTCCGGCCAGGACTCCGGCGTCTGGGGTGGCCTCAGCGAGGACGAGCGCCGCGCAATGAAGCGCCGCGCCGCTCGCAACCGGGCGCGTAACGCCAGCGCCTGACCGACGCCACCGCTACGAACCTCAGCCAGGCGGCGCGTACAGAGCGTACGCATCACCCCGCCCCCCGAGTCGCAGCGCGCAGTACCCCACGAAGCGCATGCTTGACCAGAGAGCCCGGACCGTTACCAACGGTCCGGGCTCTCTGCTGTGCGTGTGTGCGTGCCGCTTGCGTCCGTACGGGTTACTTGTCGGCGCGGACCGGGATGTCGAGCACGACCTGGGTGCCGCGTTCGGGCGCCGGCACCATGCCGAACGAGCCGCTCAGCTCGCCCTCCACCAGCGTCCGCACGATCTGGAGTCCCAGATTCCCGGCGCGCTGCGGGTCGAATCCCTCGGGCAGACCGCAGCCGTCGTCCTGAACGGTGATCAGCAACCGTCCTTCCGTGGGCGAACCGCCGCGCACCGCGGAGACCTCGACCGTGCCGGACTCGGCCACGCCGAACGCGTGCTCCAGGGCGTTCTGCAGTACCTCGGTGAGGACCATCGCCAGCGGGGTGGCCACTTCGGCGTCGAGGATGCCGAACCGTCCGGTGCGCCGACAGGTGACCTTGCCCGGGGAGATCTCGGCGACCATGGCGATGACCCGGTCGGCGATCTCGTCGAACTCCACCCGCTCGTCCAGATTCTGGGACAGCGTCTCATGGACGATGGCGATCGAACCGACGCGCCGCACCGCCTCGTTGAGTGCCTCACGGCCCTGCGGGGAGTCCATCCGGCGGGCCTGCAGGCGCAACAGGGCGGCCACCGTCTGGAGGTTGTTCTTCACCCGGTGGTGGATCTCCCGGATGGTGGCGTCCTTGGTGATCAACTCACGTTCACGACGGCGCAGTTCGGTGACGTCGCGCAGCAGGACCAGCGAGCCGATGCGGACCCCCTTGGGCTTGAGGGGGATCGCCCGGAGCTGGATCACGCCGCCCGCGCACTCGACCTCGAACTCCCGTGGCGCGTAACCGCTGGCCAGTTTGACCAGCGCCTCGTCCACCGGGCCGCGGGAGGGGGCGAGTTCGGCGGTGATCCCGCCGAGGTGCTGTCCGACCAGGTCGGACGCGAGGCCCAGGCGGTGGTAGGCGGAGAGGCCGTTGGGGCTGGCGTACTGGACGACACCGTCGGCGTCGAGCCGGACCAGTCCGTCGCCGACCCGCGGCGAGGCGTCCATGTCGACCTGCTGGCCGGGGAACGGGAAGGAACCGGCCGCGATCATCTGCGCCAGGTCGGAGGCGGACTGGAGGTAGGTGAGTTCCAGCCGGGACGGGGTGCGGACCGTGAGCAGGTTGGTGTTGCGCGCGATGACACCCAGGACGCGGCCCTCCCTGCGTACGGGGATCGACTCCACGCGTACGGGGACCTCCTCCCGCCACTCCGGGTCGCCCTCGCGCACGATCCGGCCCTCGTCCAGCGCCGCGTCCAGCAGCGGACGGCGGCCGCGCGGGACCAGATGGCCGACCATGTCGTCCTGGTAGGAGGTGGGGCCGGTGTTGGGCCGCATCTGGGCCACGGACACGTAGCGCGTACCGTCACGTGTGGGGACCCAGAGAACGAGGTCGGCGAAGGACAGGTCGGAGAGCAGTTGCCACTCCGAGACCAGCAGATGGAGCCACTCGAGGTCGGTGTCACTCAGGGCGGTGTGCTGGCGGACGAGGTCGTTCATGGAGGGCACGTGTGCGAGCGTACCTGTGGATGCGGACAGGTTCCGAACCGGACGGCCCGCCCGTACGTGCAAGAGGAAGGGCCGGAAATCGCCGCGTCCCGTGGATGGACACCGCGAGTGGTCTAGTCCACAATGCTGAAGACAGAGCCTCCGCTCTCCCCGCACAGGAGAGCGGAACGAGGTACCCGCGCTCTCTGCCCTGACTGCGCCGGGTGCCTCTCCCCGGCCGGGGGCACCGCACACCGCCGGCCGAGCCGATCGCCCTTGACGGGCGGTCCTACTCCGGGCTGCGGTGCTGGTCGGGCTGAGGGTCCCGGCCCGGCGCCGCGGCCCGCGGGTGTTTCCGGAGGCGGTTTCGGCGGCGGGTCAGCGGGTCTCCGTGACCTTCGCGAGCGCACGCGGCGCGTCCGGGTCCTGGCCGCGGGCGATCGTCACCTCGTAGGCCAGCATCTGCAGCGGCAGGATCTCCAGGATCGGCTGGACCTCCTCGGCGACCCCGGCCGTGGGGAGCACGAAGCCCGCGGAGGCCGCTTCCACCTGGGCCTTCGGGCCGACCACGAAAAGGTCCGCACCACGGCCGCGCAGCCGGTCGAGCACCGGCTGGAGCGCCTCGCCGCCCCGGCCGTCGGTGACCACGGCGATCACCGGCGAGATGTTGTCGACCATGGCGAGCGGACCGTGCAGCAGATCGGCGCCGGAGTAGGACAGGGCGGGGATGTAGCTCGTCTCCATCAGCTTCAGGGCGGCTTCCTTGGCCGTGGGGTAGCCGTAGCCGCGCGAGGTGATGACCATGCGCTCGGCGAAGCGGTAGCGGGACGCCAGGGCCTTGACCTCGTCCTTGCGCGCCAGGATCGCGCCGGCGAGTTCCGGCAGGATCGCGGCCGCCGCGCCGTCGCCGCCGCGCAGCCCTTCCACGAAGAGGTACAGGCAGAGCAGTGAGGCGGTGTACGTCTTGGTGGCGGGCAGGGCCTTCTCCGGCCCGGCCAAAATGTCGATGTGGTACTCGGAGACCGCGGCGAGCGGTGAGTCCGGGCTGTTGGTCACCGCCAGCGTGACCGCGCCGGCCTCCCGGGCGGCCTTCGTCGAGGCCACCAGGTCGGGCGATCCGCCGGACTGGCTCACGGTGATGACCAGGACGTCCCTGAGGTCCGGCTTCGCGCCGTACGCGGTGGTCGTGGACATCGAGGCCAGGCCGCAGGGCAGACCGAGCGTGATCTCCAGCAGGTACTTCGCGTAGAGCGCGGCGTTGTCCGACGTGCCGCGGGCGGTGAGCAGGACGAAGCGTGGCTTCCGGCCCGCGATCTCGGCGGCGACCGCCCGGATGGCGGGTGCCCCGCGGTCGAGGATGCGCCGCAGCATCTCGGGCTGCTCGGCCATCTCGCCGGACATGATCCGGCCGGGCTGCTCGCCCTCGTCGGCCGGGTACGTGGCGGACATGTCTGGTGCCTCCCGGAGTGTCGCGGTGCGTCGGTCAAGTCAACACGGGGCACCGTGGGCCCGCCAGCGGACGGCACCGGCGGGGACGGCACCGGCGCGCCCCGAAACACAGGGCCGACGGGCACCGGGGGGCCGTGTCCGGGAACGGGAGTTCTGCTAGATTAGGACTTAGATTGGTCTATACCACATATCGTCAACTCTAGATCGGCAGGCCCCGCGTGGAAGTTGTCATCGTCCCGGACGCCAAGGCAGGCGGCGAACTGATCGCGGGGGCCATCGGCGCCCTGCTCAGCCGTAAGCCCGACGCCCTTCTCGGCGTTGCCACCGGATCGACCCCGCTGCCCATCTACCGAGCGCTGGCCGAGAAGGTCCGCTCCGGCGCGGTGGACGCGTCGCGCGCCCGCATCTGCCAGCTCGACGAGTACGTGGGGCTGCCGGCGGGCCACCCGGAGTCGTACCGCTCCGTGGTGCTGCGCGAGGTCGTCGAGCCGCTCGGGCTCTCCGAGGCGTCGTTCATGGGCCCCGACGGCTCCGCCGAGGACGTCCAGGCCGCCTGCGAGGCGTACGACCAGGCGCTCGCCGACGCCGGCGGGGTGGACCTCCAGCTGCTCGGCATCGGCACGGACGGACACATCGGTTTCAACGAGCCGTGCTCCTCACTCGCCTCGCGCACCCGGATCAAGACGCTGACCGACCAGACACGGGTCGACAACGCGCGCTTCTTCGACAACGACATCGAACAGGTGCCGCACCACGTCATCACCCAGGGCATCGGCACGATCCTGGAGTCCCGCCACCCGATCCTGCTCGCGACGGGCGAGGGCAAGGCGGACGCCGTGGCGCAGACGGTCGAGGGACCGGTCGCCGCGATCGTGCCCGCGTCGGCGCTGCAGCTGCACCCGCACGCGACGATCGTCGTCGACGAGGCGGCGGCGTCCAAGCTGAAGCTGGCGGACTACTTCCGCGCCACGTATGCGGCGAAGCCGCTGTGGCAGGGCATTTAGTTCCGGCGGTACGCGAGAGGGCCGGGGCACCGTGTGGTGTCCCGGCCCTCTTGCGTGCGGGGCGTCCTGCTGGACGCCTTTGTTCTCAAGCGCCGGACGGGCTTGATTGTGTGATGGCCTCCGCCGCCGCCAGGCCGCAGACCCTGGCGGCGCCGTGGGTGGCGATGTGGAGGGCGCCCCTGGGGCCGGCCTGGGGGACACCCATCTCGACCACGATCGTGTCCGGGCGCGCCGCGAGCACCACGTCGAGGGCCTCGGTCATCCACGGGTGGCGGTGCGCGTCACGGACGACCGCGACGATGCGCCGCTCCCCCGCGGCCCGCAGCGCACCGGCCCCGGGTGCCTCGGTCTCGCCGCTGTACGTGCCGGTCTCGGTGCCCGGCAGCAGCCTGGTCAGTTCGGCGGCGACGCCCCACGGGGTCTCGTCACCGACCGCGATGTTCGCGACCGGGGTGAACGCGGCGACGTACGCCGGTCCGCTGAGCGGCTCGCCCGTGCCGGTCACCTTCACCGCGCGGCGGGCGGCGATCAGGCCGACGTCCGAACCGATGCCCGTGCTGTGTCCGGTGCCGGGCGCGGTCCCCTCCTGCACTGCCGCGCCCGGCTCCGAGACAGCCCCCCTGGCCCGACGCGTCCAGGACGCGAGGGCCCGTACGCGGGCGGCGGCGTCCGCCAGCCGCTCCTCGGGCAGTTCACCGGCACGGACCGCCGCGACCAGCGCGTCGCGCAGCCGCAGGACGGTGCTGTCGTCGTCGAGGCCGCCGCCGACGCAGAGCGCGTCGGCACCCGCCGCGATCGCGAGGACGGAGCCGCGCTCGATCCCGTACGTCGAGGCGATGGCCTGCATCTCCACGGCGTCGGTGACGATCAGGCCGTCGTAGCCCAGCTCCTCGCGCAGCAGACCGGTCAGGATCTGCGGGCTCAGGGTCGCCGGGCGGTGCGGGTCGAGCGCGGGAAGCAGGATATGCGCGCTCATCACCGATTTGGAACCCGCTGCGATGGCCGCCCGGAAAGGCACCAGTTCACGGGCGTGCAGGGTTTCGAGGTCCACGTCGATGCGGGGCAGCGCGTGGTGGGAGTCGACCGCGGTGTCGCCGTGCCCCGGGAAGTGCTTGGTGCAGGCGGCGACGCCGGCGGCCTGCAGGCCCTCGACGTACGCGGCGGTGTGCCGGGCGACCAGGTGGGGGTCGGCACCGAAGGACCGCACCCCGATGACCGGGTTGCCGGGGTTGGAGTTGACGTCCGCGGAGGGCGCCCAGTTGAGGTTGACGCCGCAGTCGGCGAGCCGGCGGCCGAGCTCCTTGGCGACGGCACGGGTCAGGGCGACGTCGTCGACGGAGCCGAGCGCCAGGTTGCCCGGGAAGGACGAGCCGTGCCGCACCTCCAGACGGGTGACGTCGCCGCCCTCCTCGTCGATCGCGACGAGCACGTCGTCACGCTCGGCACGGAGCTGGGCGGTGAGCGCGGCGAGCTGCTCGGGCGACTCGATGTTGCGGCCGAACAGCCCGACGGACGAGAGGCCTTCGCCGACCCGGCGCAGCAGCCAGTCCGGTGCCGTGGTGCCGGTGAAACCCGGCTGCAGGACGGCGAGGGCGTCGCGGGTGACGGTGTCCGTGGTGGATGTGAGGGTGGTCATGGCGGCGTTATCCCTTCACGGCGCCGGAGGTGAGACCCGCGGCCATCTTCTTCTGGACGATCATGAAGAAGATGACGACCGGAAGGGCGATCATGGTCGATGCCGCCATCAGGGCGCCATAGTCCGTACCGCGCTCGCTCGTGAACGTCATCAGCCACACGTTGAGCGTGTACTTGGAGTTGTCGTTGATCAGGATGTAGGCGAAGAGGTACTCGTTCCACGCGTTGACCAGTGCGAAGATCGACGCGGCGGCGAGGCCGGGCGCCAGCAGCGGCAGGATGACGCGGCGGAAGGCACCGAAGCGGGTGCAGCCGTCGACCATCGCCGACTCCTCCAGCTCCACCGGGATGTTCACCACGAAGCCGCGGATCATGATCGTCGCGAACGGCAGGGTGGAGACCAGGTAGACGACGATCAGGCTCCAGTACTCGTCGATCCCGCCCATGGCGTTGAGCTGGGCGTAGATCGGGATGAGCATCGCCGTCGGCGGCAGCATCTGGACCAGGATGAGGATCAGGACCAGGGTCTTGCGGCCGAAGAAGCGGAACCGGCCGATGGCGAGCGCCGCCAGGGTGGCGATGATCATGCCGCCGACCACGGCGGTGACGGAGACGATCAGGCTGGACTGGATCGCTGTGCCGAAGTTCGGCTGCTCCGTGGCCCGGACGAAGTTGTCGAAGGTGATCGACGAGGGCCACAGGGTCTGGTCGTACGAGCGGATCTCGCGGCTGGGCCGCAGTGCGCTGATGACCAGCCAGTAGACCGGGAAGACCATGACCAGGGCGATGCCGAGGCCGAGGATGTTCAGGCCGACGCGGGACTTCTTGCGGTCGGGGCGCAGGACCTGTGGTGTGTCGGTCGTGGTGCTCATTCGACCTCTCCCGTCTTCATGAGCTGGCGCAGGTAGTACACGGCCACGCCGGACAGCAGCAGCACCGTGATCAGGGCGATCGCGGTGCCCTGACTGAAGGAGGTGGACTCGAAGGCCTTGGAGTAGGAGTAGAGGCCGAGGGTCTCGTACTCCGGCTCCGGCTTGCTGCCGCGGAGCAGCCAGATCTGGCCGAAGACGTTGAAGTCCCAGATCACCGAGAGGGTGGCCACCATGCTGAACACCGGCTTGATGACCGGCCAGGTGACGTAGCGGTAGACGCCGTAGCTGCTGGCGCCGTCGAGCGAGGCGGCCTCTTCCAGCTCCTGGGGGACCTGGGTGAGAGCCGCGTACAGCGTGACGACGACGAAGGGGATGGCGCCCCAGACCACCAGGAGGGTGATGATCCCGAAACCCTGGACGGGGTCCAGGTACCAGTTGTGGCCGAGGAAGTCCTCGCCGGCGACCTTCGCGATGAGGGTGTTGATGAGCCCGTAGTCGGAGTCGGCCATGAACCGGAAGATCGAGGCGGCGACCATCAGCGGCATCGACCAGGCGGCGATCAGGCAGAAGGTCAGGATCAGCCGGACCCAGTTGGAGAGGCGGCGCATCAGCAGGGCGATCAGCAGGCCGATGCCCATGGTGAGCGTCACGCAGATGGCCATGAAGACCACGGTGCGGAAGGTGACCCACCAGAATTCGGAGTCACCGAGGATGTTGGTGAACTGGTCCAGCCCGACCCACGGCGCGGGTTCACCGCTCCACAGCTCGCGCCGGCCCATGTCCTGGAAGGACATGATGACGGTCTTGCCGAGCGGGTAGAGGTAGACGGCGGCGATCGCCACGATCGCCGGGAGGATCAGGAAGTAGGGGAGGAGTTCACCCTTCTTCCGCTTCCTCTTCTGTGTACGGGGCCCTTTGCCGCCCTCATCGGACAGCGGGCTCCCGTCCACCTGGGGATCACGTGGTACGGGGACCGGTGGCCCGGCGGCCTTGGTATCGGCGGCAGTCACGTGGCGACCTTCCATCGCGGGTCCGAGGCAGGCCCCGGAAAACACGGCGTTCTTTGCGAAAGGAGCGGGGGCCCGGCGCAGTGCCGGGCCCCCGCCTGGCGATCAGAAGGCGAAGGCCTTCTTGTTGATCAGGCCTTCTTGTTGATCAGCGCGTCGATCTCGCTGTCGGCCTTCTTGGAGGCGTCGGCGACCGAGGTGCCCTTGAGGATCTTCAGGAGCATGTTCTCCAGAATCTCCTCCTTCTCGATGGAGGCCCAGCCGGGCGCGATCGGCGTGAACCAGGCGTCCGGCACCGCGTTGGCGATGGCGGCCGTCTCGGGCTTGGCCTTCAGCGGCTCAAGCTGCTTCTCGTTGTTGGGCAGGATGTTCTTCGACGCGAGGACCTCCATGGACTTCGCGTTGGTGAAGAGCGAGATCCACTCCTGGCCGAGGTCCTGGACCTTCGACTTGGAGACGACGGCCAGGTCGGAACCACCGATGAAGGAGGGGAGCGCCTTGCCGTTCGGGCCGGGCATACCGGCCGTCGCGATCTTGCCCTCGAGCTTCGGGTTGCCGTTCTCGCCGGTGGTGACGCTGCCGGCCTCCCAGGCCTGGCCGTAGATGACTCCGGCCTTCTCGTTGGCCATGACGTTGGCGTGGTCCTGCTCGTCCTTCGTCTGGTCGGCCTTGTTGTACTTCTTGACCAGGTCGACGAAGTGCTGGATGCCCTTCTGCGCCTCGGGGCTGGAAAGGCTGGCCTTCCACTCCTTGGAGCCCTCGTCGTACTTGGCGATCTGGCCGCCGTACGCCGCGACGTAGGACATGGCCGCGTACCAGTAACGGCCCGGGTAGTAGAGGGACGAGGCGCGCTTGTCCTTCTTCGCGAGCTCGGCCGAGACCTTGTCCATGGCCGTGAGGAACTCGGTCTCGTTCTGCGGAAGGACGTCGCTGCCGGTACCGGCCTTCAGCATGTCCTTGTTGTAGACCGCGAGACGGGCGCTGGCGTAGTACGGGACGCAGTAGGTCTTGCCCTCGTAGGAGCACGTGTCCTTCAGACCCTTGATCCAGGTGTCCGAGTTCTCGTACTTCTTGGTGTCGACCTCGGCGAGTGCGCCGTTGAGGATGTACTGCATGGTCTCGGTGTTGCCGAGCTCGACAACGTCCGGGAACTTGTCGCCACCGAGGGAGGTGTCGAGCTTCTTTACCTTGTCAGCCCACTGCTGGTACTGAACCTTGACCGTGACGTTCGGGTACTTCTTCTTGAACTCGGCGTTGGCGTCCTTGACCAGTTCCGGCCAGGTCGACTGGGCCTCGCCCATGAGCCAGACGGTCAGGTTTTCCTTGCGGTCCTTCGGGTCCTGCGACGATGCCTTGTCGTCGGAACCACATGCCGCCACGGAAACCAACATGCCCGCGACGCCGATCGCCGCGATGAGCTTGCGCTTCACGCCACCCTCCTCAGGGATGCTGCAACCCCCCGCCCACCGCGCAAAATCGTCGACGAGTACTACTGGGGCTGGGACCTGGTCTTTAATGGTTTAGACCAGTACCGGGAGCTTGGCCTAGACCTTTAGGGGTGTCAAGGGTGTATAAGAAGTGCACTCGCGTCCGTTATAGGACCGACACCTGAGGGAGGGCGACGAGCCGTGACCGGACCGTGCCACCATGTGAGCCGCGACAGACGGAGGAGCCGGTGACGGCAGCAACGCAGCAGTCGGGAAGGCGGGCCATGGGTGCCGACGGGGGCAGTGCGGAGAACGAGACGGGCGCGGGCGCGGGCACGCGTACCGCGCGCGTCCCGAAGTACTACCGGCTGAAGCGACATCTGCTCGACATGACGGACACGATGCCGCCGGGGACCCCCGTGCCCCCCGAACGGACCCTGGCCGCCGAGTTCGACACCTCGCGCACCACCGTGCGCCAGGCACTTCAGGAACTGGTCGTCGAGGGGCGACTGGAGCGCATCCAGGGCAAGGGCACCTTCGTCGCCAAGCCGAAGGTCTCGCAGGCCCTGCAGCTCACCTCGTACACCGAGGACATGCGCGCCCAGGGGCTGGAACCGACGTCCCAGCTACTGGACATCGGCTACGTGACGGCCGACGACACGCTCGCCGGGCTGCTCGACATCACCACGGGCGGCCGCGTACTGCGGATCGAACGGCTGCGCCTGGCGAGCGGTGAGCCGATGGCGATCGAGACCACCCACCTCTCGGCCAAACGCTTTCCCGCGCTGCGGCGTTCGCTGGTCAAGTACACGTCCTTGTACACGGCCCTGGCCGAGGTGTACGACGTGCGGCTGGCGGAGGCCGAGGAGACCATCGAGACCTCCCTCGCCACCCCGCGCGAGGCCGGCCTGCTCGGCACGGACGTGGGCCTGCCGATGCTCATGCTGTCCCGGCACTCACTGGACGGACAGGGCGAGCCGGTCGAATGGGTCCGCTCGGTCTACCGGGGCGACCGCTACAAGTTCGTGGCCCGCCTGAAGCGTCCGCTGGACTGAAGACCCCGTCACCCCGAACAGCCCCCGTGGAAGCGTTCCCACGGGGGCTGTTCGCTGCCCCGCCCCTTCGAGTGGGCCATTGGTCTGCACCAACTCACCGACGTATGACGTCATTTCGACCATCTGTCCGACACGTCAGGACCGTTGCCGGACCGCAATGCGGACAGGGGGTGACGGTGGCCGGAACCCTCGCCTAGATTTCCTGCGCATTACAACTGGTGATCAGTGAGGGGACGGAGTCGCCGCCATGCCGGAAGAACCAGAAGGAAAACCACCCACCGTCACACCCATGCGGGTGGTCATCGCCCTGTGTCTCGTCGCGCCGTTCGTGGCGATGCTCTGGGTGAGTTCGTACGCCAAGGTCGACCCGACCTTCATCGGGATCCCGTTCTTCTACTGGTACCAGATGCTCTGGGTGCTGATCTCGACGGCGCTCACGATGGTCGCGTACAAGCTGTGGCAGCGTGACCAGCGCGCCCGCAAGGGGGGTGCGTCAGCATGAAGGACGGCGTGAACGGCGTCGCGCTCGGCGTCTTCATCTTCTTCTTCCTGGCCGTCACGGTCGTCGGCTTCATGGCCGCCCGGTGGCGCAAGGCCGAGAACGAGGCCAGCCTCGACGAATGGGGACTGGGCGGCAGGTCGTTCGGCACCTGGGTCACCTGGTTCCTGCTCGGCGGCGACCTCTACACCGCGTACACCTTCGTCGCCGTTCCCGCGGCGATCTACGCGGCGGGCGCGGCCGGCTTCTTCGCGGTGCCCTACACCATCCTGGTGTACCCGCTGATCTTCACCTTCCTGCCGCGTCTGTGGTCGGTGTCGCACAAGCACGGCTACGTCACCACCTCGGACTTCGTCCGCGGCCGCTTCGGCTCCAAGGGGCTCTCGCTGGCGGTCGCCGTCACCGGCATCCTCGCCACGATGCCGTACATCGCCCTCCAACTCGTCGGCATCCAGGCGGTGCTGGACGTGATGGGCGTCGGCGGCGGCGAGAACACGCACTGGTTCATCAAGGACCTGCCGCTGCTGATCGCGTTCGCGGTGCTCGCCGCGTACACGTACTCCTCCGGGCTCCGCGCCCCCGCGCTGATCGCGTTCGTCAAGGACGGGCTGATCTACCTGGTCATCGCCGTGGCGATCATCTACATCCCGATCAAGCTCGGTGGCTTCGACGACATCTTCGCCAAGGCGGGCGAGGCGTTCTCCGCGAAGAACGAGGCGGCCGGAAAACCGGTCGCCGGTCTCGCTCCGGGTGAGGCGGGCCAGTGGGGTTACGCCACCCTGGCGCTCGGCTCCGCGCTGGCTCTCTTCATGTATCCGCACTCGATCACGGCGACGCTCTCCAGCCGCAGCCGTGACGTGATCCGCCGCAACACGACGATCCTGCCGCTGTACTCGCTGATGCTGGGGCTGCTCGCGCTGCTCGGGTTCATGGCGATCGCCGCCGGCGTCAAGGTGGACAACGGCCAGCTGGCGATCCCGCAGCTGTTCGAGAACATGTTCCCCGACTGGTTCGCGGGCGTGGCCTTCGCCGCCATCGGTATCGGCGCCCTGGTGCCCGCCGCGATCATGTCGATCGCCGCGGCGAACCTGTTCACCCGCAACATCTACAAGGACTTCCTGAAGCCCGACGCCACACCCGCGCAGGAGACCAAGGTCTCCAAGCTGGTGTCGCTGCTGGTGAAGGTCGGCGCGCTCGCCTTCGTCCTCACCATGGACAAGACGGTCGCGATCAACTTCCAGCTGCTCGGCGGGATCTGGATCCTCCAGACGATGCCGGCCCTGGTCGGCGGGCTGTTCACCCGGTGGTTCCACCGCTGGGCGCTGCTCGCGGGCTGGGCGGTCGGCATGCTGTACGGCACGATCGCCGCCTACGGGGTCGCCAGCCCGACCCAGAAGCACTTCGGCGGGTCCTCCAAGGAGATCCCCGGTATCGGCGAGATCGGCTACATCGGTCTGACGGCCTTCGTGCTGAACGTCGTGGTCGTCGTCGTCCTCACCTTCGTCCTGAACGCCGTGAAGGCGCCCGCCGGGGTCGACGAGACCTCCCCGGGCGACTACACCGCGGACGCGGGAGACCCGGGCGTGAAGACGGAACTCCCGCCGGCCACCGCCGGTGCTCCGGGCGGTCACTGACCACCCGCCGCGTGAACGGGCCGTCGCACCCCTCCCCGGAGAGGCGCGGCGGCCCGTTCGCACGTCTCGCGGAAGTCGCTTGCGGCCACGGCCCGCCCGTGCGGCAGACTCCCCCCATGGACATAACGATCCGGCCGATCGAGACCGCCGAGCACACCATCCTGGCCGATATCACCGCCGAGGCCTATCTCGGCGACGGCCTCCTGGAGTTCGGCGACGGCGATCCGTACCTGACGCAGCTGCGCGACGTCCCCCGCCGGGCGGCCGAGGCCGAGGTGCTGGTGGCGGCCGACGCGCAGGGACGTGTTCTGGGCGGGGTCACCTACGCACCCCCGGGGAACCCGTGGGCCGACATCGCAGCGGCGGACGAGGCGGAATTCCGGACGCTGGCGGTCTCCCGCGAGGCCCGGGGCGCAGGAGCCGGGGAGGCGCTCGTACGGGCCTGTGTCGACCGTGCACGGGCCACCGCGGGGGTCTCGGGGATCGTCCTGTCGACGCAGCCGGCGATGCACGGGGCTCACCGGATCTACCGGCGACTCGGCTTCCACCGCACCCCCGACAGGGACTGGAGCCCCGTCGCCGACCTGACCCTGCTGACGTTCCGTCTGGAGCTGCGCCCTTCGGTATGAGAGCGAGCACGACACAACATGTGGGGGCTGCCGCATCGGGCAGCCCCCACATGTATGCTCATGCCTGCTGTCGCCGCAGGGAAATCCGGTGCGAATCCGGAACTGTCCCGCAACGGTGTGATCGGTGCGCTTTTGCGCACCCCGTAGTCCGAGGTCCTGCCGACAGCGCATCCGGCTCGACCGATCCGGATGCCCAGACGTCCGGGCCTCGTGGATGGGCCGGTGGACGCCGCACGGAGCGCTGCCCTGCCGCGCTCCGCCCGGCCGCCCTCCGCTCCCCGAAGGCCCCGAGCCGAGCGAGGGAGAGCACCGCGTGACCATCGCGCCAGCCGATCCGGTTTCAGCGGCCGAATCAACGGGAACCACGAGCGACGGACCGGGAACCGCACTGCTGCGGACCCTGACCGACCTCACCGCCGATCTGCCCGACACCGACCCCGGACGCGTCGCCGCCGCAGCGCTGCGCGGCCGCAACGCCCGGTCGGACGAGGCCGAGCTGCGCTCGCTGGCCACCGAGGCCGCCGCGGGCCTGATCTCCGAGGACCCCGCCTACTCCCGGCTCGCCGCCCGCCTCCTCACCCGCACCATCGCGGACGAGGCCGCCGGGCAGGGCGCGACGTCGTTCTCCGCCTCGGTCGCCGTCGGGCACCGCGAGGGCCTGATCGCGGACCGCACCGCCGAGTTCGTGACCCTCCACGCCGCCGCCCTGGACGCGCTCGTCGGGCAGTCGCTCGCCGACGGCTCCGACGACCGCTTCGGCTACTTCGGCCTGCGCACCCTGCACAGCCGCTATCTGCTGCGCCACCCGCACACCCGTGAGGTCATCGAGACCCCGCAGCACTTCATGCTGCGCGTCGCCGCCGGGCTGGCCGAGGACACCTCCGCGCGCGCCCTGGACGAGGTCGCGGCGCTGTACGGGCTGATGAGCCGGCTGGACTACCTGCCCTCCTCCCCCACACTGTTCAACTCCGGTACCCGGCACCCGCAGATGTCCTCCTGCTACCTGCTGGACTCCCCGCTGGACGAGCTGGACTCGATCTACGACCGCTACCACCAGGTGGCGCGGCTGTCCAAGCACGCGGGCGGCATCGGCCTCTCGTACTCCCGTATCCGTGCCCGCGGTTCGCTGATCCGCGGCACCAACGGGCACTCCAACGGCATCGTGCCGTTCCTGAAGACGCTCGACGCCTCCGTCGCCGCCGTCAACCAGGGCGGCCGCCGCAAGGGCGCCGCCGCCGTCTACCTGGAGACGTGGCACGCGGACATCGAGGAGTTCCTGGAGCTGCGCGACAACACGGGCGAGGACCAGCGGCGCACGCACAACCTCAACCTGGCGCACTGGATCCCCGACGAGTTCATGCGCCGGGTCGACACGGACGGCACCTGGTCGCTGTTCTCCCCGGCCGACGTGCCCGAGCTGGTCGACCTGTGGGGCGACGCGTTCGACGCCGCGTACCGGGCCGCGGAGGCCAAGGGCCTGGCCCGCAAGACCATGCCGGCCCGTGAGCTGTACGGCCGGATGATGCGCACGCTGGCCCAGACCGGCCAGGGCTGGATGACGTTCAAGGACGCCTCCAACCGGACTGCGAACCAGACGGCCGAGCCGGGCCGGGTCGTGCACTCCTCGAACCTGTGCACCGAGATCCTGGAAGTCACCGACGACGGCGAGACGGCCGTCTGCAACCTGGGTTCGGTCAACCTCGGCGCCTTCGTCTCCCACGGCACCATCGACTGGGAGCGCCTGGACGCCACCGTGCGTACCGCCGTGACGTTCCTCGACCGGGTCGTGGACATCAACTTCTACCCGACCGAGCAGGCCGGCCGGTCCAACGCCCGCTGGCGGCCGGTGGGCCTGGGCGCGATGGGTCTCCAGGACGTCTTCTTCCAGCTGCGGCTGCCGTTCGACTCCCCCGAGGCCCGCGCCCTGTCGACGAGGATCTCCGAGCGCATCATGCTCGCGGCGTACGAGGCGTCCTGCGACCTCGCGGAGCGCTCGGGCCCGCTGCCCGCCTGGTCCGAGACGCGTGCCGCCCGCGGCGTGCTGCACCCGGACCACTACGACACCGAGCTGAACTGGCCGGAGCGCTGGGACGCGCTGCGCGCACGGGTCGCGAAGACCGGGATGCGCAACTCCCTGCTCCTCGCCATCGCGCCGACGGCGACGATCGCCTCGATCGCGGGCGTGTACGAGTGCATCGAGCCGCAGGTCTCCAACCTCTTCAAGCGCGAGACGCTCAGCGGTGAGTTCCTCCAGGTCAACGCCTATCTGGTGGACGAGCTGAAGAAGCTCGGCGTGTGGGACGCGCGGACCCGTGAGGCGCTGCGCGAGGCGAGCGGCTCGGTGCAGGGCTTCGCCTGGATCCCCGAGGAGGTGCGGGCGCTGTACCGCACCGCGTGGGAGATCCCGCAGCGCGGACTGATCGACATGGCGGCGGCCCGTACGCCGTTCCTCGACCAGAGCCAGTCGCTGAACCTGTTCCTGGAGACGCCGACGATCGGCAAGCTCTCCTCGATGTACGCGTACGCCTGGAAGCAGGGGCTGAAGACGACGTACTACCTGCGCTCCCGCCCGGCGACCCGGATCGCCCGCGCGGCGTCCGCGGCACCCATTCCCGAGCAGGCACCCGCGCCCGACGCGGACGCGATCGCGTGCTCCCTGGAAAACCCCGAGTCCTGCGAGGCCTGCCAGTAATGAGCTCCAACAACGACAAGAACCTGCTGGACCCGGGCTTCGAGCTGACCCTGCGACCGATGCGGTACCCGGACTTCTACGAGCGCTACCGGGACGCGATCAAGAACACCTGGCACGTGGAGGAGGTCGACCTCCACTCCGACGTGGCGGACCTCGCCAAGATGTCGCCCGCCGAGCAGCATCTGATCGGCCGGCTGGTGGCGTTCTTCGCGACCGGCGACTCGATCGTCTCCAACAACCTCGTGCTGACGCTGTACAAGCACATCAACTCTCCCGAGGCGCGGCTGTACCTGTCGCGGCAGTTGTTCGAGGAGGCCGTGCACGTCCAGTTCTATCTGACGCTGCTCGACACGTATCTGCCCGATCCGGACGACCGGGCGGCCGCGTTCGACGCGGTCGAGGAGATCCCGTCGATCCGTGAGAAGGCGCAGTTCTGCTTCCGGTGGATGGACTCGGTCGAGAAGATCGACCGGCTGGAGACGAAGGCCGACCGCCGCCGCTTCCTGCTGAACCTGATCTGCTTCGCGGCGTGCATCGAGGGGCTGTTCTTCTACGGCGCCTTCGCCTACGTGTACTGGTTCCGCTCGCGCGGTCTGCTGCACGGCCTCGCCACCGGGACCAACTGGGTCTTCCGGGACGAGACCATGCACATGAACTTCGCGTTCGAGGTCGTGGACACCGTCCGCAAGGAGGAGCCGGAGCTCTTCGACGACGCCCTCCAGCAGCAGGTCACCGACATGCTGAAGGAGGCCGTCGAGGCGGAGCTGCAGTTCGGCCGCGACCTGTGCGGCGAGGGCCTGCCCGGGATGAACACCGAGTCGATGCGCCAGTACCTGGAGTGCGTCGCCGACCAGCGGCTCACCCGGCTGGGCTTCCCCGCGGTGTACGGCTCGGAGAACCCGTTCTCGTTCATGGAGCTCCAGGGCGTCCAGGAGCTGACGAACTTCTTCGAGCGCCGCCCGTCCGCCTACCAGGTGGCGGTCGAGGGCACGGTCGGCTTCGACGACGACTTCTAGATCCTTCAGATCCTCGCCCAGCTTCTGACGTACGGACGCCGTGCGGCCCTCACCGGCCGTGCGGCGTCCGCCGTTCGCGGGGGTTCGGCGCTCCGGGCCCGTTCCGCCTCCCCCAGTTCACGGTCGATGCGGCGTTCGCGGGCGATACCGGCCAGCGCCGGCAGCAGGACGAGAGCGAAAACGGCGGATATGCCCAGGAAGTTCAGGAATGTGTTCATGCCTCTACTCTCGCCGGTCCCGACCGATCGCGGCAGTGGCAGGACTGTCATGGAGCATCGAATTACTGCCACACTGATGTCATGCTGAAAAACGTGGCCGCCCTGCTGCTCGACGACGTGAACCCCTTCGAACTCGGAGTGCTGTGCGAGGTGTTCGGACTCGACCGCAGCGAGGAGGGGCTGCCGGTGCACGATTTCGCCGTGGTCTCCGCCGAGGGCCCGGTACTCCGCACCCATGCCGGATTCACCATCACCACCCCCCACGGCCTGGACCGCCTGGAAGAGGCCGACCTCATCGCCGTCCCGGCCGGCACCCACTTCGTGGACCGGGAGTACCCCGAGGAGGTCCTGGAGGCGCTGCGCCGGGCCGTGGACCGCGGGGCCAGGGTGCTGAGCGTCTGCTCGGGGGCGTACGTGCTGGGCGCGGCCGGGCTGCTGGACGGGCGGCGCTGCACCACCCACTGGCGTCACGCCGCCGAGCTGGCGCGCCGCTTCCCCCGCGCGGTCGTGGAGCCGGACGTGCTGTACGTGGACGAGGGCCCGGTCATCACGTCGGCGGGCACGGCCGCGGGGATCGACGCCTGCCTGCACCTGGTCCGCCAGGAGTACGGGACCGCCGCCGCCAACACCATCGCCCGCCGCATGGTGGTGCCGCCGCACCGTGACGGCGGTCAGGCGCAGTACATCCAGCGCCCGCTGCCGCGCACCCGCTGCGACACGGTCGGCGACACGCTCGCCTGGATGGAGCGTCACCTCGACCAGGAAATGACCGTCGAACAGCTCGCCGCCCAGGCACACATGTCCCCGCGCACCTTCGCCCGCCGCTTCCAGCAGGAGACGGGCACCACGCCGTACCGCTGGCTGCTGCGCCAGCGGGTACTCCTGGCGCAGCACCTCCTGGAGACATCCGATGAAACGATGGATACGATCGCAGGACGGACCGGCTTCGGCAACGCCGCCGCGCTCCGCCATCAGTTCGTTCGTTCCCTGGGAACCACGCCGAACGCGTATCGCCGAACCTTCCGTGGCCCGACCGAGTTGACCGACGTCGCCTGATCGTTCACAGACCTGACATCGGATCATTCGTCCAACCGATTCCTTCACCTGTCCATGGACCGGGCCGCCGGAGACGCGTCAGGGTCGGGCGCATGGACATCCGGATGGCTAAACGAAGGACCATCGGGGCCGTGGTGGCCGCGCTCGCCGCCACTCTGCTGCCCCTGCAGAGCGCCTCGGCCCAGGACGGAGCGGCCGCCGCCGCGCCGCCGCCCGAGGTGCTGCCGTCACTGCGGCAGTGGCAGCCCGGCGAAGGGGAGTTCACCCTCACCGACCGGGCGAGGATCGTGCTGGACGGGGTGCGCGAGCAGCGCACGGCTGCCGATGCGGCGCGGTTCGCGGGCGAGCTGGCGGGGAAGGCCCCGGTCTCGCGGGGCAGGGCCCGCGCCGGTGACATCGTGCTGCGCCAGGACGCCTCCCTGAAGAGCTCGCTGGGCGCGGAGGGCTACCGCCTCGACGTCGGTGACCGGGTCACGGTCACCGCCGCGACATCGGCGGGCGTGTTCTACGGTTCGCGTTCGGTGCTCCAGCTGCTGAACGACGACGGGCGGGCCGCCCGCGGTTCGGCGACCGACGTGCCCGCGTACCGCGAGCGCGGAGTCGGGGTGTGCGCGTGTTACATCAACGTCTCGCTGCCCTGGTTCGAGCGGCTGATGAAGGACATGGCCTCGCAGAAGCTCAACCAGCTCTGGATCGAGGCGAAGGTCAGGAGCGACGTCGACCCCGAGTCGGCGTTCTGGGGCTACTACACGAAGCCGCAGGTGCGGGCCCTGGTCGCGATGGCGAAGAAGTACCACATCGACCTGGTGCCGGAGATCAACTCCCCCGGCCACATGGACACCTACCTGGAGAACCACCCGGAACTCCAGCTCAAGGACAAGGACGGCGTCGCCTCGCCGCCCCGGCTGGACATCTCACGCCCCGAGGCACTGACGTACTACACCTCGATGGTCGACGAGGCCCTGGAGGTGTGGGACACCCGCACCTGGCACATGGGCGCCGACGAGTACATGATCGGCTCCTCGTACCCGAACTATCCGCAGCTGCGGACGGCCGCCGTCGCGAAGTTCGGCGCCACGGCCACCCCCGACGATCTCTTCGTCGACTTCATCAACCAGGTCAACGCCCATGTGAAGGCCGACGGCCGGTCACTGCGGATCTGGAACGACGGACTCGTCGGCCGTAACAGCGTCGTCCCCCTCGACCGTGACATCACCGTCGAGCACTGGCTGGGCGGCGGCGCCATCCAGCAGCCGTCCGCGCTGCTGGCCGAGGGCCGTCCGGTGATGAACTCGGCGTACGCGCTGTACCTGGTGCGCGGCGGCTACACGATGAAGACCCAGGAGCTGTACGAGAGCGACTGGACGCCCCTGCGCTTCGAGGGCCAGACGCTGCCTGCCACGGCGGCGAACCTGACCGGCGCGAAGATCAGCCTGTGGCCGGACAGCGCGGCCGCCGAGACCGAGAACGAGGTCGAGGCGAAGGTCTTCATGCCGCTGCGCTTCATCGCGCAGGCCACCTGGGGCGGCCCGAAGCCGAGTGCGACGTACGCCGGTTTCGAGGCGCTGGCCCGGCGGATCGGGCACGCCCCGGGCTGGGACAACACCGACCGCGCCCCCCTGGCCGACGGTACGTACCGGCTGACCGCGGGCGCGAAGACTCTGGCGCCCGGCGCCGGCGCCGGCGCCGGGGTGTCGCTGGCCCGGGACGCGAAGGCGGTCTGGACGCTGACGGCGACCTCCGACGGGTACTACACCGTGAAGTCCGCGGACAGCGGGCTGTGCCTGGAGGCGGCGCGCGGGAAGAAGTACCTGGGCGCCCCGCTGGAGGTGGGGGCCGAGCTGTCGCTCGGGTCCTGTGCGGCGGGCGCGCGCACGCAGCGCTGGCAGCTGGACGCGGGAGCCGGGGCCCTGGTCCTGCGCAACGCGGTCTCGCAGCTCCGGCTGACGGAGCGGGCCACGGACGGTGCCGCCGTGCAGACGACGGGCGGGACGCGCCTGAGCGCGAAGTCCGCCTGACCGCGGCTGTGGGGCCCGCCGGTGCGGCGGGCCCCACAGGCGTGTCAGATGCCGCAGTTGGGCGCCGACCAGTAGTGGCTGGGGCCCTGGTTCACGTGGACGTGGTCGTTGTGGTCCGGGTAGCCCGGGCCGAGGATCCCGTTGAACCCGTGGTTGCGGGCCTGCTGGGCCAGGGTGCAGAAGGCGATCCCGCCCAGGTCGGCCGCGTCGCCGTACAGGTGACGACTGTTGGACGCACCGCCGGCCGCGCTGTTGCAGGACGTGGAGCGGAAGCCGCTGTTGACGGTGATGGGACGGTCACCGAGCGCGTGCCGCAGCGCCTCCAGCTTCCACATGGTGCTCAGCGCGTTGGCCTTGGCGGTGCCCGCCGAGACGGCACCACCCGCCCAGGTGCTGTTGCAGTGGTTCAGCTCGGCGTACGTGAAGTGGGCGGGCGTGCAGTCGCCGTCCTGGAGGGCGTAGAGCTTGGACTGGGTGGCCGGGCCGGCGACACCGTCGGCGGCCAGTCCGTAGGCGGCCTGGAAGCGTTTGACGGCGGCCGTGGTGGCGGGCCCGTAGGAACCGTCGATGGCGAGTACGGAGTTGTATCCGGGGTATCCGGCCACCCGGATCTGGAGCTGGACGACATCGTTGCCGGTGGCGCCCGAGGAGAGGGTGCGGGTCCAGGTGTAGCAGTCGTCGGCCTGTGCGGTGCCGGCGGTCACCACCGCCCCGCCCAAGGCGAATGCCATGGTCATGACAAGGCCGAGCAGGAGTCGTGCGGAACGTCTGAGCATGGGGGGCTCCCTACCGCGAGAAGGTGTGGAGTGTGAGCCTGGCGGACGAGTCGACGCGCGTCAACTATGCATGGAAGAACGCAAGTTGACGGGACAGAAACGGGGCAGGGGCCCCGTCCCGGCGTACCGGTACGGGGCCCCTCGCGGCTGCGCGCCGGCCGGATCAGTCGTTCGGGACGACCTCGTAGCGCGGGGTGTTCTCCGCCATCTGGCGCAGCGCGTCCTTGCGGTCGCGCTTGGAGAGGCGGTCGATGTACAGGTAGCCGTACAGGTGGTCGGTCTCGTGCTGGAGGCAGCGGGCGAAGTAGCCGTCGCCCCGCACCTTGACCGGGTTGCCCTGAGCGTCCTGGCCGCGCACCACCGCGTAGTCCGGGCGGGCCAGCGAGGCGTACGCCGTGGGGACGGAGAGGCAGCCCTCGTTGGAGTCGTCCAGGACGCGCTCCTCGGGCGCCAGCTCGTCGAGCACCGGGTTGCAGATGGCGCCCGTGTGCCGGACCCCGTCGTCGTCCGGGCAGTCGTAGACGAAGACCTTGAGGTCGACCCCGATCTGGTTGGCGGCCAGGCCCACGCCCTCCGCCGTCCGCTGGCTGGCGAACATGTCGTCGATCAGCTGGGCCAGCTCGTCGTCGAACGCGGTGACGTCCTTGCACTCCTTGTGCAGGACCGGGTTGCCCACGACCGTGATCGGGCGCGAGGTGCCGCGCTCGCGGTGTGCCGCCTCACGCGCCTCGCAGTCCTCGGTGTCGATGAGGAACCCTTCCTCGTCGACGCTGATCTGCTCGTCCGTCTCCTGCTGCGCCATGTCCGCCGTACGCCTTCCTCACAACCTGAAACCCGGGATCCGCGGCTCGCGAGAACCCGGGCGCCCGAGCACCGGAATCGGTGCGCGTACAGCCTACGGGCACCCGTAGGCCGACTTCTTCGAGACGTCAGCAGACTTCTTCGAGATCCCGCCACTCCCGGCTGTCCGGGCTGTCCGCCACCCAGCCGTCGAGCAGCCCGCGCACCAGCCCCGCGGGCGCCGCGAGACCGCACTCGCGCTCGGGCACCCACAGCTCGCCGGCGGTGCGGTGGCCCAGCGGGCCGGGATGGCCCGGCTCGCTGTGGTCGTGCGGGTCGAGGTGCTCGCCGTCGCCCTCGTCGCTCTCCATCCGGCTCTCCGAACAGGCCCGGCACAGCAGCCGGACGGACGAGGACCAGTCCTCGGCGGCGAAACCGGCATCGGACGCCAGCTGCTCCAGCGCGTCGCGGTCCGCCTCGGTGGCCGCTTCGAGGAGCACCACCCAGGTGGGGACGGGGGACGGGGCCCACAGCTCGATCTCGTCGAACACCGGGTACGAGGGCCCGGCCGCGGTGATCCGCTCGCCGTGCGGCACCCCGTCGTGCAGGACGACCTCGCCCCAGCGCCGCCCGGACGACGGCAGCGGGATCGACAGCACCTCGATCCGTGCCGGATCGAGCCTGCGGCCCCAGACGACCTCGGCCTCGCCCTCCGGCGACAGCCGCACGGCCGCGCTGCCCAGCTCCATGCCGACCGGCTCGCTGCCCGCCGCCGGAGTCTGCTGGCCGCCGCCTGGCACCTTCAGCCCGTACGCCTGCCAGGCCCGGCGGGCCAGCGGCCAGTCCTGGAGTGCGGTGGCGGCGATCCCGACGTTCCACCAGTCGGGGGCGCCGGACTCCTTGTCGAGCAGCGCGACGGCCCGCAGGCCCGCGGCTCTCGCCTGTTCCCAGTCGTGCCGGAACTTGTGCAGCAGCGCCAGGTTGAACCAGGACTCGGAGAGCCAGGGTTCCAGGTCCGCCGCACGCGTCAGCAGCGCGCCCGCGTCCTCGTACCGGCCGTCGCCGATCAGCGTGAACGCGCGGTCCGTGGCCTGCCGCCAAGAGGCGGAGGGCCGATGCCGTACCTTCCCGAAGATCCTCACGATTCCCGCCTGTCCCGACTGGACACCCTCGTTTTCCACTCTCTTCGCATCCAACCATGCCCGGCCGGACGCCCGCTCATTACCCATGGGTTACCCAGGCGGGACGGGGGTCAGACCGCCCCTGGCCAGAACCCTGGCGAGCGATTCCACCACCTGGGGCTGGTAATCACGGCCGGTCCCGAGCCTGAGCTGTTCCAGGGCGCCGAGCGGCCCGCCGATCCCTTCCCCGCACAGGTCGTCGTATGCGTTGACCGCCCGGACGATCCTGGCGGAAAGCGGCTGCTCGCGGTAGGGGTCCGCCTGCTGTTCCACGACGACGGCGACCTCGGTGTCCACCCCGGTCTGGCGGACCACGGCCCCGCCCAGCAGGGCGATCCGGCGCTGCTCGGCGGCCGGCAGGGAGGCGGTCGCCCCGTCCGGTACCGGGTCGACGAGCGAGAGCTGGCCGATGTCGTGCATCAGCGCCGCGTACTCCAGGACGGTGAGGTCGGGCCCGGAGAGGCCCATCTCACGCCCGACGGCCGTGCAGAGCACCGCCACCCTGCGGGCATGGCCGTGCGGGGTGTACCCGGCGATCTCGGTGGACCGGGCGAGCGAGGCGATGGTCTGCCGGTAGGTGGTGCGCACCGCGGCGAACCGGCGGAAGGACACCTGGGTGAGGAGCAGCGGTACGCACAGGACGGGCAGCGCCCACAGCCCGGCGACGGCGACCCCGAGCGCCATCACGGCACCGGTGGCACAGACCGCCGACCCGATGCCGCCCAGCGCCCGCAGCTCGTCGCGGAGCAGCGGCCCGTAGGGGACGGGGGTCAGTCCGGCCGCCCGGAGGCTGCGGGGCAGTGTGCGGGCCCGCAGCAGCAGGGCGCCGAGCACGGCGTCGCACAGGGCGGTGAGGCCGAGGAGCACGAGGAGGAAGGCCGCGTAGTACGGGCCGTCGCCGAACCAGTCGCCGGACCGGCCGGAGTTGTACAGCGGCTGGAAGCAGACGGCCGCGAAGGTGACGGTCAGGACGCGGCGGGCCACCTGGTCGGGGCCGGGCCCGCTGCCCCGCGCGACATGGGGCACGGAGGCGACGAGCTGCGCCGCGACGAGCACGGCGATCACCTGGAGCACCCCGTGGCTGGTCGGCTCCCCGCCGCTGCTTCCGAGCAGGGCGTACGCGAGCGCCCCGGCCGCTCCGAGCGGCGCGGGCTCCCGTTCCCCCGGCTGGGCGCCCCAGCGGGCCAGCTCACCGATGGTGATGAGCAGCCCGAAGGCGAGGGCGTGGCCGGGTTCGTGGACGCCGTGCCACAAGGTGTGCACCAGCCCTGCGGCGGCGAGCGCGAGGGCCGCGCCACGGACGGCCAGGACGACGGGCGGCAGCCGTATCCACCGGGGGCTCACCGCGGACGGTCCGGGGCGCCGCGACCGGGTCCGTCCGGCGACCGATGACGCACCCGTTCTGGGGCGGACCCGGCAGCCACGTCCCTGGCCGCGTCCTGCCCCCGCGGCACCGGAACCCGCGCCTCGTCCGCCGTCGCGGCCCCCGACCACCCGTGCCGTTCCAGCCCCCGCGCCAGCGCCCGGACCATCTGCGGGTCGAACTGGGTGCCCGCACACCGCTTGAGCTCCTCCACAGCGACCGGAACCGGGCGCCCCGGCCGGTAGGAGCGGGTCGAGGTCATCGCGTCGAAGGCATCGGCGACGGCGACGACGCGGGCGAACTCGGGGATCCGGCGGCCGGTCAGCCCGTACGGGTACCCGCTGCCGTCGAGCCGTTCGTGGTGGTGCAGGATCGCGGCCCGGGCCTCGCCGAGGAATCCGATGCCGCGGACGATCTCGTGGCCGTACTCCGGGTGCAGCTCGATCACCCGGCGTTCCTCCGGCGTCAGGGGTCCGTCCTTGCGCAGCACCCTCGTCGGCACCCCGAGCTTCCCCACGTCGTGCAGGATCCCGGCGAAGCGGAGCACCTCGATGCGCTCCTGCGCCATGCCCAGCTCCCGCGCGATGAGCACGGACGCGCGCCCCACCCGTTCGCTGTGCCCCCGGGTGTAGGTGTCCTTGATGTCGACGGCCTGCACGAGGGCCCTGATCGTGGCGCGGTGCGCGGCGTGCTCACGGTGGTACTGGGCGAAGACCCAGCAGGAGATGTACATCGGCAGCAGGACGAAGAGCGCGGCCAGCGGCCCGTACGAGCTGTGCCACAGGATCGCCATCATCAGCCCGGCGAGACCGTGCACCAGGTGCGGCCCCAGCGAACGCGGCAGCAGCCCGCTCCAGGCGCGCCGCAGGGGCAGCTGTTCCGCCGCGGCGAGGATGGAGCCGTCCAGGGCGGTCAGGACGAGGCTGAAGACCAGCGCGGCGGTGCAGGCGGGCAGCAGCGCGTACGGGAGGTCGGGGAGCCGGTCCGGCCCCGGGCCGCCGAGCGCGGTGGGGCCACCGAGCAGCGTGTGCACCGACGAGGCCGCCCAGACGGTGACGGCCAGCTGGCCGGCCCGCCAGATCCGGCGGGCCGTGGCGGGCGGCTTCTCCACCCGCCCGACGAGCGAGCCCGGGATCGCGACCAGTGCGGCGGCCGGGGGCGGCAGCAGGAAAGCGGCGGCGAGCAGCAGGGGAAAGAACGATCCGGCGCTGATGGGCACGGAGCTGCCGAAGAACGGACAGCGGCCGGGCAGTTCACAGACGAGGTAGAGCCCGGTGAGCAGTCCGAGGGTGGTCCACGGGGTGCCCGCGCCGGGACGCAGCGCGGGCAGAACACACAGGGCTGCGCCGAGCGCGACGGCCAGGATGTACGCCCGCGCCGCGCCACGTAAGGCTCTCACCCGTTCCGCCCGCCCCCCAGCATCGCCAATGGAGGCGTCAGGCTAGCGAGTTGGGCGTCCCGGCAGAGTGCCGTCGACTGCGATTAGCACGTTCGGGTGATGCGTCATTCGTTGGCGGCGGCCGGCAGCTCGGTGTCGGAGACCGTGACGTCCTGTTCCGGTACCGCCTGCCCGGACCGGATCAGGTCGATCCGGCCCATCACCTTCGAGCGCAGGTCGGCCGGGACGTCGTCCTGACCGCAGCAGCGCTTGACCAGCTTCTTCACGGCCTGCTCCAGGCCGTACTTCTCCAGGCACGGGGAGCACTCGCCGAAGTGCACCTCGAACTTGTTGCAGTCGCTGTCGGGCATCTCCCGGTCGAGGAACTCGTAGAGGTGATCGAGGACCTCAGCGCACTCCGTCTCGTGCGGCTCTCCGCAGCTCATGAGCCCGAGCCTTTCCGATCGTCCGACTCACCGGCGCCCGCCGGGACGAGCCCGCGGTCACGGGCGTAGTCCTCCAGCATGCCGCGCAGTTGACGGCGGCCCCGGTGCAGTCGGGACATCACCGTACCAATGGGAGTCCCCATGATGTCCGCGATCTCCTTGTAGGCAAAGCCCTCTACATCGGCGAGATAGACGGCGATGCGGAACTCTTCGGGGATGGCCTGCAGCGCAGACTTCACATCGGAGTCGGGCAGGTGGTCAAGAGCCTGGGACTCGGCGGAGCGCAGACCGGTCGACATGTGCGACTCGGCACGGGCCAGCTGCCAGTCCTCGATCTCCTCGGCCGCACTGCGCTGGGGTTCGCGCTGCTTCTTGCGGTACGAGTTGATGAAGGTGTTGGTGAGGATGCGGTACATCCACGCCTTGAGGTTGGTGCCCTCACGGAACTGATGGAAGGAGCCGTACGCCTTGGCGTACGTCTCCTGGACCAGATCCTCGGCGTCCGCGGGGTTGCGCGTCATGCGCAGCGCGGCCGAGTACATCTGGTCGAGGAAACCGAGGGCATCGCGCTCGAAGCGCGCGTTGCGCTCGGCGGTCGTCTCCTGCGGGCGGCCGTCGTCGGTCCCTGTGTCGGTCCCAGTGACCGGACCCACCTCCTCCAACGCTGTGGCGGAGCCGAAACCGGACCCGCTCGAATCGGAGAATAGTCGACCTTGGTCCGACGCGGGCTGTCGATCCGATCCGCTCAGTGCCCGCTCGGGAGTGGTCTTGGCCGCATGCAGCACCGTCCACTCCAGGTCAGCGGCGTTCGAGCGACGCGGGCAGATGGTCGAACCCATGCGACGGACTCCCTCTCCACAGACGACGTTGGTGTACCGACGTCCCGAACAACAGCGGCCCCCCGTTCAACATTCCCGGGTCCCGGGCCGGTCCCGGATCACACGATTCCGGCCAGCCAGCCGGTCACGGACGTGGTGAGGATCTCCATCGCCCGGTCCTCGGTCAGCCCGGAGCGCTTGGGGACGGCGAAGCCGTGGTCCCCGTGCGGCACCTCGGCCATCTGGTACTCCCCCGGAGGGAATTCGGCGGGTTTGCCGAACGGGTCGTTGCCGCCCTGGACGACGAGCGTGGGGAGGCCGGAGCCCAGGAGCTCGTCGGCGCGGGACTTCTCGGGGCGGCCCGGAGGGTGCAGCGGGAAGCTGAGCGCGAGGACCGCCCGGGCGCCGAGCTCCGCCGCGGTCCGGCAGGCGACCCTGGCCCCGGCGCTGCGCCCTCCGGCGACGACCGGGAGCCCCGGTGCCGCCAGTGCCGGCCACAGGCCCCGCCAGCCGGTGTCCAGGGTCTTCGGGGCGGGCGCCAGCTTCTTCCCGGCGACCCGCCAGGGCTGCTCCACCAGAGCGACGCTCACCCCGTGGGCGGGCAGCGCGGCGGCGAGGGCCTTGAGGTCCCGGGCCTCGATGCCGCCGCCCGCGCCGTGTCCGAGCGCGAGCAGGAGGCGGGGCTTCTCCGCGGGCAGCCAGGTGATCCGAGCCGTACCGGGCTCGGTGTCGACAGTCTCGGTGCGGGGTTCCTTCTCGGTGGCTTTCACGCCCCCATCCAACCAACCCGCGGCGAGCCGCCCGGGGTACGGCACGTCCCTCAGAACAGCGTGCTCACCTCGGGCGCGGCGAGCTCGTCCTTCAACTCCGGTCCGTTGTTGCGGACGTTGCTGACGGCGGTGGCCACCGGATACGCCCGCATGAGCCCGCCGGGCGGGGGCGCGAGCAGCCCGCGCAGCTCCTCGACGTCGGTGCGGGACGGGTCGAGCCAGTCGTCCCAGCGGTCCGGGGTCAGCATCAGCGGCATCCGGGGGTGGATGTCGGCGAGCGCGGACGGGCCCTCGGCGGGCGCGACGGCCAGCGGGGCCGTCTCCGCCTCGGTCGTGATCACCGAGCAGGTCACCCACCAGGCCCGGGGGTGGTCGTCCGGCAGGGTCCGGTCGCGCC
Source organism: Streptomyces sp. NBC_00385 (assembly GCF_035917155.1). Taxonomy (NCBI): domain Bacteria; kingdom Bacillati; phylum Actinomycetota; class Actinomycetes; order Kitasatosporales; family Streptomycetaceae; genus Streptomyces; species Streptomyces sp. NBC_00385. The sequence goes on from NZ_CP107951.1 coordinate 2,653,605, forward strand.
AGAACTCGTAGAGACCGGCCATGGCGAAGACCGATCCGTCGGCGGGCGTCACGAAGTACGGCTGCTTGCGGGGGCGCTTCTTCCGCCCCTTCTCCTCCAGCTGCCGCTCCTCGCTGCCGGTCACCCACTCGTAATAGCCGTCGGCCGGCAGGATGCAGCGCCGGGAGACGAAGGGGCGGCGGAAGGACGGCTTCTCGTGGACCGTCTCGGCGCGGGCGTTGATCATCCGGGCGCCGCCCTCCGGGGATTTGGCCCAGGAGGGCACGAGTCCCCACTTCAGGGCGCGCAACTGGCGAACCGGACGCTGGTCGTCGGCGTCCTTCACAGGACGTTCCAGTACGGCGTAGACCTCCTTGGTCGGCGCCACGTTGTAATCGGGTTCCAGCGTCTCGGCCGGTTCCCACTTCTCCACCTGGAAGAGTCCGGTCAGATCCTCGGGCCGCCGACTCGCTGCATACCGTCCGCACATAGGTGCCAGACTGCCACGACCGTCATCCGGACCGGACCCCGATGACGTCAATGACGCCAATACCGCAAGGAGCCGCCCACACCATGGACAGCACCGATCTCGGCAATCTGTGGGACCGCGTCTTCGGCACCCAGCCCGCCCCCGAGCAGTGGCTGGTGGTGGTGACCGCCACCGCCGCGCTCATCGCCGTCGTACCGAACTTCATATGGCGGCTGTCACGCAACGCGATCACCATCGCCCACGAGGGCGGCCACGGGCTGATCGCCCTGGTCACCGGACGGCAGCTCTCGGGCATCCGGCTGCACTCGGACACCAGCGGGCTGACGGTGAGCCGGGGCAAGCCGACCGGGATCGGCATGGTCCTGACCGCCGCGGCGGGCTACACCGCACCGCCGTTGCTGGGTCTGGGCGGTGCCTGGCTGCTGGTGAACGGCCGGATCACGCTGCTGCTGTGGCTGGCCACGGCGCTGCTCGCGGTGATGCTGGTGATGATCCGCAATGTGTACGGGGCGCTGACGGTCATCCTCACCGGATCGCTCTTCCTGCTGGTGTCCTGGCTGGCCTCGCCCGCCTGGCAGTCCCTGTTCGCCTACAGCGCGGTGTGGTTCCTGCTGCTGGGCGGTGTGCGCCCGGCGTTCGAGCTGCAGTCCAAGCGGCGGCACGGCGGGGCACCGGACTCGGACGCGGACCAGTTGTCCCGGCTGACGGACGTGCCGGCCGCGCTGTGGCTGTTCCTGTTCCACGCGGTGTCGCTCTGCTCGCTCATCGGCGGCGGCCGCTGGCTGCTGGGGCTGTGAGCCCGGCCCGCGCCGCCACGCCCCGTTTGCCCGACGCTCTAAAGTGACCCCATGACCGAAAGTTCCGTGCACCCCGCCCTCTGGCCCGCCCCTCACGCGAGCGGAGCCGTCGACGCCACCGTCACGGTGCCCGGATCGAAGTCGGTCACCAACCGCGCGCTCGTGCTCGCCGCGCTCTCCTCGGAGCCCGGGTGGCTGCGCCGCCCGCTGCGCTCCCGCGACACCCTGCTGATGGCCGAGGCGCTGCGCGCGATGGGCGTCGGCATCGAGGAGACGGTGTCCTCCAGCTCGTCCGTCGCCGGCGGCCCCGACGGTTCGGGCGAGGCCTGGCGGGTCATCCCGGCCGGTCTGCACGGCCCGGTCACCGTCGATGTCGGCAACGCCGGTACGGTCATGCGCTTCCTGCCCCCCGTGGCGACCCTGGCCAACGGGACGGTCCGCTTCGACGGCGACCCCCGTTCCTACGAGCGCCCGCTGACGGGCGTGATCGACGCCCTGCGCGTGCTCGGCGCCCGGATCGACGACGACGGCCGCGGTTCCCTGCCGATGACCGTGCACGGCGGCGGCGCGCTGGACGGCGGCCCGGTCGCGATCGACGCCTCCTCGTCCTCCCAGTTCGTCTCGGCGCTGCTGCTGTCGGCGCCGCGTTTCAACCAGGGCGTGGAGGTACGCCACACCGGCGCCCTGCTGCCCTCGATGCCCCACATCCGGATGACCGTCGACATGCTGCGGGCCGTCGGCGCCCAGGTGGACGAGCCGGAGACGGGCGGCGAGCCGAACGTCTGGCGGGTCTCCCCCTCGGCGCTGCTGGGCCGCGACCTGACCGTGGAGCCCGACCTGTCCAACGCCCAGCCGTTCCTGGCCGCGGCACTGGTCACCGGTGGCCGGGTCACCGTTCCGGACTGGCCGCTGCGCACCACACAACCCGGTGACGCGCTGCGCGAGATCTTCACCGCGATGGGCGGCAGCTGCGAGCTGACCGAGCACGGGCTGACCTTCACCGGCTCGGGCCGGATCCACGGCATCGACGTCGACCTCGGCGAGGTCGGCGAGCTGACCCCGGGCATCGCGGCCGTCGCGGCCCTGGCCGACTCCCCCTCCACCCTGAGCGGCGTCGCCCACCTGCGGCTGCACGAGACGGACCGGCTGGCCGCGCTCACCAAGGAGATCAACGAGCTGGGCGGCGACGTCACCGAGACCGCCGACGGCCTCCACATCCGGCCCCGGCCGCTGCACGGCGGTACCTTCCATACGTACGACGACCACCGCATGGCCACCGCGGGGTCGATCATCGGCCTTGCCGTCCCCGGAGTGGAGATCGAGAACGTGGCGACGACCGCCAAGACCCTGCCCGACTTCCCGCAGATGTGGACCGGAATGCTCGGGGCCTGAGACATGCGCCGCTACGGCAAGAACCCCGACGAGGACGACATCCGGGTCCGCCCCAACCGCAAGGGCAACCGGCCTCGTACGCACATCCGGCCCAAGCACGAGGACGCCGAGGAGGGCATGGTCCTCACCGTGGACCGCGGCCGCCTCACCTGTCTCGTCGAGGGCCGTACGGTCGTCGCGATGAAGGCCCGTGAGCTGGGCCGCAAGGCCGCGGTGGTGGGCGATACCGTCTCCATCGTCGGCGATCTGTCCGGCGAGAAGGACACTCTCGCCCGGATCGTCCGGATCGGTGAGCGCCGGACGGTGCTGCGCCGGACGGCCGACGACGACGACCCGTTCGAGCGGGTCGTGGTGGCCAACGCGGACCAGCTGGCGATCGTCACCGCACTGGCGGATCCGGAACCCCGGCCGCGCATGATCGACCGCTGTCTGGTCGCCGCGTACGACGGCGGGCTCTCCCCTCTCCTGGTGCTGACCAAGTCCGATCTGGCCTCCCCGGACAAGCTGCTGGAGGCCTACACCCCGCTGGGGGTCCCGTTCATCGTCACCAGCCGCGAGGAACTGGAGAACGGCGACGCGGCCGACCGGGTCCGCGAGCAGCTGAACGACCGGGTCACCGCCTTCGTCGGGCACTCCGGTGTCGGCAAGACCACCCTGGTCAACGCCCTCGTCCCCAAGGACAGGCGCCGCACCACCGGGGTCGTCAACGCGGTCACCGGCCGCGGCCGGCACACCACCACGTCGGCGCTGGCGCTCCCGCTGCCGGACTACCGGGGCTGGGTGATCGACACCCCCGGCGTCCGCTCCTTCGGGCTGCACCACATCGACCCGTCCCGGGTCATCAACGCGTTCCCCGACCTCCAGCCCGGCACCGAGGAGTGCCCGCGCGGGTGCACCCACGACAGCCAGCAACCGGAATGTGCGCTGGACGCCTGGGTGGCGGCGGGGCACGCCGATCCGGCACGGCTGGACTCGCTGCGCCGGCTGCTGTCCACCCGGGAGCGGCGCGAGGGCGACTGACGCCGTCCGCCGCGGGCGGCACGAGGGCGCAGGGCCCGGGAGCGACGCGAAGGCGACAGGCCCCGCCACGTTTGCGATCACCCGCCATTGGTAAGTGCATAATCACACCCAGCGGTACAAGGCGGTCACCTACGCGGGAGGGGCACTGACGATGGCGTGGCTGCTGGTCGTGGTCGCGGGACTTCTGGAGACCGGCTTCGCGGTCTGCCTCAAGCTCTCGCACGGCTTCACCCGGCTCTGGCCGACCATCGCCTTCTGCATCTTCGCCCTCGGCAGTTTCGGTCTGCTGACCCTGTCGTTGAAGAAGCTCGACGTCGGGCCCGCCTACGCGGTGTGGACCGGCATCGGGGCCGCGGGCACCGCGATCTACGGCATGGTCTTCCTGGACGACGTGGTGTCCACGCTCAAGCTGGTCTCGATCTCTCTGGTGATCCTCGGTGTGATCGGTCTTCAGCTGTCCGGCTCCTCGCACTGACGGGCCACCCCGGTCGCGCATCCGCGTCCGGCAGCCGTTCCACGACGTCCCGTACCAGTTGCACCCCGTCTCCCGCACCGCCCCCGGGCACCAGCGCGTAGGACAGGGCGAGCCGCAGGGCGAGCTCGCAGGTCATGGCCAGGGCGGCCGGGTCGTGCGGCGGGCGCCCGTCGTCCAGTACGGCCACCGCCCGGTCCCTGACCTGTCCGAGGAGTTCGGCGGGGGTCGGTGGTCCGGCGTCGGCCCTGCGCTGGGCGGGCACGGCGGAGGCAGGGCGTCGCGGCGCGGCGACGGGGTGGGGTAACCGCTCACCCCAGCAGCCCGTGAGCAGCCCCCTGACCAGGGCGTTCGCCCGTGTGGCGCGGACCGTCCAGGCGGCGGTGGCGGCGAGCCTGTCGCCCGTGCCGCCGGCGGATGCCAGGGCCCGTTCGACGCCGGCGAGATAGCTGTCGGCGGCGCGCCGGACCAGGGCCCGGGCCAGTCCGTCCTTGCTGCCGAACTCGTTGTAGAGCGTCTGCCGGGACACCCCGGCGGCCGCGGCGACGTCGACCATCCGCACGGTGGGCCAGGGCCGTGCGGCGAGCGCCGCGTGGGCGGCGTCCAGCAGTGCTTCCCGCGCTGTCGGCATCGTCGCCTCCCACGCCAGGGCCGTGTCCGGCACTCCGGACAGGGCCCAGGGGCTCTGCGTTTCAGAGTTGAGGCGCTCCCCCGCACTGTCAAGGCTTCACGCAGCCTCCGGGGCCCTGTGGCTCCGTTCACCCGCGGTGGATACTGTGACGGCATGCCCGACTACCACGATGATCTGCGCCTTGCCCACGTGCTGGCGGACGCCGCCGACGCGACGACGATGGACCGGTTCAAGGCTCTGGACCTCAAGGTCGAGACCAAGCCGGACATGACGCCGGTGAGCGAGGCCGACAAGGCCGCCGAGGAGCTGATCCGCGGCCACCTCCATCGGGCACGGCCGCGCGACGCGATCCTGGGCGAGGAGTACGGGATCGAGGGGACGGGTCCGCGCCGCTGGGTGATCGACCCGATCGACGGCACCAAGAACTATGTTCGCGGCGTGCCTGTCTGGGCGACGCTCATCTCCCTGATGGAGGCCGGCGAGGACGGTTTCCAGCCGGTGGTCGGCGTGGTGTCGGCACCGGCGCTGCAGCGCCGGTGGTGGGCCGCGAAGGGCGCGGGTGCGTTCTCCGGCCGCAGCCTGACCTCCGCGACCAGGCTCAGTGTCTCGAAGGTGGAGCGCATCGCGGACGCCTCGTTCGCGTACTCCTCGCTGACCGGCTGGGAGGAGCAGGGCCGGCTGGACGGTTTCATGGACCTGACCAGGGCCTGCTGGCGCACCCGTGGGTACGGTGACTTCTGGCCGTACATGATGGTCGCCGAGGGTTCGGTCGACATCTGCGCGGAGCCGGAGCTCTCGCTCTGGGACATGGCCGCGAACGCGATCATCGTCCAGGAGGCGGGTGGCCTGTTCACCAGCCTGGACGGAGTCAGCGGACCGGGCGGCGGGAATGCCGCGGCCTCGAACGGGACGCTCCACCAGGAACTTCTGGGTTACCTGAACCAGCGTTACTGACCTCGCCGTACCGGGCCGCACGGTCCTGAGCAGCGAACGGAACCGACGAGGGGCGTGCCGCACCACCGCACGCCCCTCGAACGATCTCCGCTCCCCCTTGTTGCCGCCTCATATCGGTGCAACTCTGAGAGTCCCCCCACTTGTGAACTTGTGAATCGACTCACAGAGTCGCTTCACGAAGGAGGTGGCTCCCTTCATGCTCGTCCGTGACGCCATGAGCACGATGGTCCTGACCATCGGCCCGACCCACACCCTCCGCCAGGCCGCCCGGCTGATGTCGGCGCGCCGGATCGGAGCAGCCGTCGTCCACGACCCGGACACCTGCGGGCTCGGCATCATCACCGAGCGCGACATCCTCAACGCGGTGGGATCGGGGCAGGACCCCGATACGGAGACCGCCTCCACCCACACGACGACCGATGTGGTCTTCGCCGCACCCACCTGGACCCTGGAGGAGGCGGCCGAGGCCATGACACACGGGGGCTTCCGGCATCTGATCGTGCTGGACGACGACGGACCGGTCGGCATCGTCTCGGTGCGCGACATCATCCGCTGCTGGACACCGGCCAGGCGCCATCCGGTGGAGCTGGTCGGCTGAGGCGGCGGCCCGGCCGGACGCGGGACCGGCCGGCCCCCGCACAGGGGAACCGGCCGGTCCCGCGACTGAAGGACTAGGGCCTCTCGTTTGGATCATGCCGGGCTCGCGGGGTCCGGCCTGATCCAAACGAAGACCCTAGGCGCGCAGCGCCTGGACGGCAGCGTCCAGGCGCTTGCCGAAGTCGCCGTCGGCCTGGCGGAAGTTGTTGATCGCACGCTCGGCGATGTCATCGCGCGAGACCTTCGCGATGAACCCGGCGAGGTTGTCGATCAGCCGGGTCTTCTCGTCCTCGGAGTAGAGCCGGTAGAGATTCCCGGCCTGTACGAAGTCGTCGTCCTCGGCGTGGCTCGGCGCCTCGTGGGTGCCGGTGCCGCCCGTGACCTGGGTGGGCTCCCACAGGGGGCGGTCGGTCTGGGCCGGGCCGCCGAAGCTGTTCGGCTCGTAGTTCTTCGCACCCTTGTGACGGCCGTCGTACAGGTACCCGTCACGGCTGTTGGTGCGCGCCTCGGTGGCGTGCGGGCGGTTGACCGGCAGGTGGTCGGCGTTGATGCCGACGCGGTAGCGGTGCGCGTCGCCGTACGCGAAGAGGCGGCCCTGGAGCATCTTGTCGGGGGACGGACCGATGCCGGGCACGAAGTGTGCGGGGCTGAAGATCGACTGCTCGGTCTCGGCGAAGACGTTCTCGGGGTTCCGGTTGAGCTCGAGCCTGCCGATCTCGACCGGCGGGTAGTCCGCGTGCGGCCACACCTTGGTGAGGTCGAACGGGTTGAAGCGGTACGCCGCCGCTTCGGCCGCCGGCATGATCTGGACCTGCACGGTCCAGGACGGGAACTCGCCGCGCTCGATGGACTCACGCAGGTCGCGCTGGTGGCTGTCCGGGTCCTCACCCGCGAGCTTGTTGGCCTCGTCCTGGGTGAGGTTCCTGATGCCCTGGTCGGTCTTGAAGTGGTACTTGACCCAGAAGACCTCGCCGGCCTCGTTGTTCCACTGGTAGGTGTGCGAGCCGTACCCGTTCATGTGGCGCAGCGTGGCGGGTATGCCCCGGTCTCCGAAGAGCCAGGTCACCTGGTGGGTGGACTCGGGCGACAGACCCCAGAAGTCCCAGACGTTGTCCGCCTCCTGCGAGCCGGTGTACGGGTCGCGCTTCTGGGTGTGGATGAAGTCCGGGAACTTGATGGCGTCCTTGATGAAGAACACCGGGGTGTTGTTGCCGACGAGGTCGTAGTTGCCGTCCTCGGTGTAGAACTTCAGCGCGAAACCACGCGGGTCCCGCACCGCGTCGGCGGAGCCGAGGTTGCCCGCGACGGTGGAGAACCGCAGGAACGTCTCGGTCTGCTTTCCGACCTCGGAGAGGAACTTCGCACGCGTCCACTGCGAGACGTCACGGGTCAGGGTGAACGTGCCGTACGCACCGGCGCCGCGGGCGTGCACGATGCGCTCCGGAATGCGCTCACGGTTGAAGTGCGCGAGCTTCTCCAGCAGCGACTGGTCCTGCACCAGAACCGGACCGCCGACGCCCGCGGTCTGGCTGTTCTGGTTGTCGGCGACCGGTGCGCCGGCCTCCGTAGTGAGCGGTCCCTGTGTCACGTGCGCCTCCTGCGTCGTTCCTGCGTATACGCCACGCCGTCATGGCGTCATGGCGAGCACAGCCTGTCCCTGGCCTATGTCGTATCTGATCCTACAATGGACTAAGTCCAAGTCAATGCAGCATCCAAATCCACACCCGTTCAGGACCAGGCGCCCGCCACTGCTAGGCTTGCGCCATGAGTGACCTGCTGGAACGACTCCGTGGACGCGGCTGGCGCATGACCGCACAACGGCGCGTCGTGGCCGAGGTCCTCGACGGGGACCATGTGCATCTGACGGCCGACGAGGTCCACGCGCGGGCCGTCGCCAGGCTGCCCGAGATCTCCCGCGCCACCGTCTACAACACCCTGGGCGAGATGGTGACCCTCGGCGAGGTCATCGAGGTCTCCACCGACCGCCGGGCGAAGCGTTACGACCCGAACGCGCACCGCCCCCACCACCACCTGGTCTGCGCGAAGTGCGGCGCCATCCGCGACGTGCACCCGGCGGGCGACCCGCTCGCGGACCTGCCGGCCGGTGAACGCTTCGGCTTCATGATCTCCGGCGTCGAGATGACGTACCGCGGCATCTGCCCGAACTGCGCCGCTCCCGCCTGACCTGAACGACTCCCCCTCCGCCCTCACCGGATGTTCCGGTGGGGGCGCTTTCGTCATGTCCGGGCCGCCGCCCGCGGCGGGGCCGGCCACCCCTCCGCCGTCGCGCACCCCCTTCCCCAATCTGACGGGTCGTCATATCGTCATCGGCGATCACAGCCGCCCCCGCGACGGCTGTGCACCTCGATGTGCACGAGGAGACACCCGTGGGAGACCCGCACCCGAACCCACCCCAGGCAACCGCGCCGTCCGTCACCGCGCCCAAACTCCGGGCCCACGCCCTGTCCCGTTCCTTCGGGCGCGGCACCCGGGCCCTGGCCGCACTCGGCCCCGTCGATCTCGACATCGCACCGGGCGAGTTCACCTGCATCGTCGGACCGTCCGGCTGCGGCAAGTCCACCCTGCTGAGGATCGCGGCCGGACTCCTGCGGCCCACCGCCGGGGAGCTGTCCATCCGTACGGCGTCGCCCCGCCCGGCAGCGATGATCTTCCAGGACTACGGGATCCATGACTGGAAGACCGTCCTGGCCAACGTCCGCTTCGGCCTCGACATCCAGCGCGTGCCCCGCCGCGAGGCCGATGCCAGAGCGCGCGACTGGCTGGCCCGGCTGGGTCTCGCCGACTTCGCCGGCGCCTATCCCGCCGAGCTCTCCGGCGGAATGCGCCAGCGCGTGGCGATCGCCCGCGCGCTCGCCGTCGAGCCCGAGATCCTGCTGATGGACGAGCCGTTCGCCGCGCTCGACGCCCAGTTGCGCACGATCATGCAGGACGAACTGCTGGACCTCACCCAGACCACACGCACCACCACCCTGTTCATCACCCACAGCCTGGAGGAGGCGATCGTGCTCGGCGACCGGGTCCTGGTGATGTCCGCCAGACCGGGCCGGATCATCGCCGAACACCGCCCGCCGTTCGCCCGGCCGCGCACCGGCGACATCCGCTCGACCCCCGAGTTCACCGCGTTGAAGAGCGAGTTGTGGGAACTGCTGCGCGTCGAAGTACGCGGAGAGGCGGCGCAGGCATGAGCACAGCCCTGAAGTCCACCACCACCCCTGAGGAACAGGTCCTGGTCCGCAGGCCGGGGCCGCAGGAACTCCATCCCGTACGCACCCATCGCAGGCGCCGCACGCTGGAGGTCGCGCTCGCCGTCGCCGTCCCGCTGCTCCTGGTCCTGCTCTGGCAACTGGCCGCCGCCAGGTCCTGGATCGACGAACGCGTCTACCCCGCGCCCTCGACCATCCTCGCGGACGGCTGGGACCGGGCGGCCGACGGCGATCTGTGGCCGGACGTCCGGGCCACGCTCAAACGGGTCCTCGGCGGCTACGCGATCGGCACGGTCGCGGGTTACGCCCTCGGCCTGCTGATGGGTTCGCTCGCGCTCGTCCGGGCCGCCCTGGAACCGCTGCTCGACGCCCTCTACGTCGTACCGAAGCTGGCGCTGCTGCCGGTGTTCCTCAATATGTTCGGCCTCGGCGAGGGACCGCAGATCGCCCTGGTCGCCGCCACCGTCTTCTTCTTCGTCTGGATCTCGACGATGGCAGCCGTGCTCGCCGTCCCGTCCGGACACCGCGACGCGGGGCAGGTGTTCGGCGCCTCGCCCTGGCAGATGTTCCGGCACATCCTGCTGCCCGCCTCACTCCCCGCCGTCCTGGTCGGTGCGCGGATCGCGGCGGGGGTGGCCGTCCTGGTCATCGTCGCCTCGGAGCAGATCGCGGCGGCCGACGGGCTCGGGCACCTGATCTTCGACTCCCGCGCCCTGTTCCAGAACGACGTGATGTTCGTCGGCATCGTCTGCGTGGCGGTGCTCGGCGTCGTCTTCTCCGAAGTCGTGCGGATCGCGGGCCGGCTACTCACCCCGTGGGCCCCGCGCGACCGCGGCCGCAGTCAGTCGTGAACGGTTCCACCCGCTCCCCGTACGGAGGCACTGTGCGTACACGTACCCCTTTCACCTGCACCGTTGTGCTCGTGGCGGCGTCCCTGCTCGGCGCTGCGGGCTGCGCCGGGAACGACCCGTCCGGCGACGCCGCCGCCGACACCGCACCGCGCACCGTCAAGCCGGTCGCCGGCTGCGGCGCCGGCGGCTGGACCGACCCCTCGGACCTCGCACCCGACCGCAAGCCCGCCCGCTGCGTCAAGGGCGCACCGGCGCCGCAGCCGCTCGCGAAGAAACGGAAGATCACCGTCGCCACCGGGACCCTGAGCGCGGAGTACGTCGCACCTCTCCAGGTCGCGGTCGCCAAGGGTGAGTTCGCCAAGGAGGGTCTTGACGTCTCCCTGAAGGTGCTGCCCACCCCGGACGCCCTGCCGCTGCTCGCCAAGGGCGACGTCGACGCGCAGTGGGCCGCGCCCGAGGCCGCGGTGATGAACGGCATCAACGGCGGCTTCGCCATCAAGTGGGTGGCGGGCAACTTCTCCCCGGACCCGACCTCCAAGAGCGGCCTGTGGGTACGCCTCAAGGAGGGCGAGAGCGCCGATCACGTGGACATGGCCGGGCGAAAGCTCGGCACGATGATCGGCAAGGGCTCCGTGATCGCGTATCCGATGGACACGTCGCTGAAGAAGCACGGCGGCGGGCTCGACAGGATCAGCTTCCAGCAGCTCGGCTCCGCGGACGTGCTCACCGCCCTGCAGAACGGTGGCGTGGACTCCGCCTGGCTGCTCGACCCGATCTGGCGGAAGGTGGACGGCGACAAGAAGTACGCCTTCCTCGGCGGCCAGCCCGTCGGCGAGCCGCTCGGCGGGCTGCTGTTCGGTCCGAACCTGCTGAACAAGGACCCGGACGCGGGCGTCGCCTTCCTCCGGGCCTACATCCGCACGGTGAACACCTACTTCGCGGGCGACTACAAGTCCGACCCCGCCTTCGTCGCCGAACTGGCCGGGCTCATGAAGACCGACGAAGCCACCCTGCGATCGACACCCTCGATGCGGATGGACTGGGAGATCAGGAAGGGCACGACGGACCGGCTGCAGAAGGCGTACGCCGACTCGGGGGTCTCGACCGGGGACCCGGTACCGGAGGACAAGGCCGTGGACCGGGCGATGTACGGCGAGGCGGTGGGCCACAAGCCCTGAGCCGGGCCGAACCCTGCGCTGCATGCACAGAGGGCCGGATCCTCGAAAGGATCCGGCCCTCTGTCTTCAGTAGCGGGGACAGGATTTGAACCTGCGACCTCTGGGTTATGAGCCCAGCGAGCTACCGAGCTGCTCCACCCCGCGTCGTTGTGATTGCAACTCTACGTCACGCCCTGGACCAGCGCAAATCTCTTTCCCAGGCCCTCTCCGGGGGCATCGAGGGGGCCCGGGCGGGGGACATCGGGGGGCCCGGCGCGCCGCTACGCGGTCAGTTCCTGGTGCAGCGCCTCACGCAGGCGTCCCGCGCGCTCCGCGACCTCCGCCGGCCCCAGCTCGACGGCGCGGGCGCACCACCGCTGCCCTTCGGTGAGCTCACCGCGGCGCGCGGCCAGCAGGGCGAGGCGCAGCGCGGCCCGCCCGTGGCCGTCGCCCGCGGCACGGCTCCACCACAGCGCGGCCTCGCGCTCACTGCCCTCGCGGGCCAGCAGCAGTCCGAGGTTGAAGGCCCCGTTGCGGCTGCCCGCCTCGGCCGCCTCGCGGTACCAGCGGGCGGCGCTCTCCACGTCCCCCCGGGCCGCGGCCAGCATGCCGACACGGACCTGGGCGCGGCGGTGTCCCTGCTCGGCGGCGCGCTCGTACCACTCCTCGCACTCGGTCTTGTCCGGCATGGGCTCGCCGAGCGCGGGAGGGCCGGGCGGTGGCTGGCGCGCGTCCAGCAGCCCGGCCAGCCGGAAGGCCGCCTCCGCGCTGCCGCCGCCCGCCGCGCAGCGCAGATGCCGTTCGGCCTCGCGCTCCTGGCCGTGGTGCAGCAGCGCCATGCCGACCTGGAGGGCGGCCTCGGTGTGGCCGGCCGCCGCGGCGCGCTCGTACCAGAGCAGGGCCGTACGGTCCTCGTCGCGCCCGGCGTGCAGGATGCCGAGGTTGAAGGCCGCGTCCACGCTGCCGGCCTCGGCCGCCTTGGAGAACCAGGGCTCCGCACCGGTCGCGTCGCCCGCCTGGAGCAGGAGCACGGCCAGGGCGTTGGCTGCCTCGCGGTGGCCCGCGTAGGCGGCGCGCCGGTACCACTGCTCGGCCTGCGGAGTACGGTCCTGGGCCGCGCAGAGCAGCCCGAGGTTGTACGCGCCGTTGACGTCGCCCGCGTCCATCGCCGCGCGGTACCAGCGCTCGGCGGTCTGCTGCTCGCCCCGGGCAGCGTGCAGGGCGCCGAGCGCGTTGGCGGCGTTGCCGTCGCCGTCCTGGGCGGCCCGGAGCCACCACACGGCGGCGCTCTCCTGGTCGCCCGCGTCGCGCAGCAGGAAGCCGAGCGCGCAGGCGGCCCGGGCCTCGCCCGCCTTGGCGGAGATGAGGTACCAGCGGCCGGCCTCCTTGAGGTCGCCGCGCTGTTCGAGGATGGCGCCGAGGTGAAGCGCCGCACGGCGGTGTCCGCGTGCGGCGGACTGCCGGTACCACTGCTCGGCCTCGCCCATCCGTCCGGCGTCGGGGCCGGCGACCGGGCTGTCGTCCTTGCGCACGACGGACCGGCGCACGCCGGCACCCGCCTCGGACTCGGGTCCGGTACGGGGACCCAGGCCGGGGCGGCCGAACGCGTCGTGCGCGTCCTCCGTCGCGTTGCGCTCCAGCATGCGTGCCAGCCGGTACGCCGCCTCACGGTGTCCCTGCTCGGCCGCGGCGCGCAGCCAGCGCTCAGCGCCCACGTCGCTGCGGTGTTCCAGCAGGTCGGCCAGGGCGTACGCCCCCAGCGCGTGGCCCTGCTCGGCGGACTGGCGCAGCCAGTACTCGGCCCCGGGCTCGTCTCCGCGCTCGCGGTAGTGGCGCCCGAGGGCGTGCGCCGCCGCGGCGGAACCGGCGACGGCTGCGATGCGCCACCAGCCGGCCGCCTCGTCCGCGTACCCACGCTGGTGCAGCAGGACGCCCAGGTTGTTGGCCGCTGCGCGGTCGCCGTCCGCGGTGGCCCCGCGCAGGTACGCCTCGGCTCCGCTCAGGTCTCCCCGGCGCAGCAGCAGCGCGCCGAGAACGCTCATCGAAACGGTGTCCCCGGCATCGGCGGCACGGCGGTGGCGTGCCTCGCTCTCGGCGTTGTCCGCGCTCGCCGCGGTCTCCGCACTCTCGGCGTTCTCCACGCCGTCGGCGGTCTCTGCGGTCTCTGCACTGTCGACGGTCGCGGCACACTCCGCAGTCTCGGCGGTCTCGATGTGGTCGTTGTACTGCGCGGCGGCAGCGGCGAATGCCACATCCGCCACTTTTTCCGCCGGATGGACGCGCTGCTGCACAAACCGCCCTGTCTCCAACAGAGTTGCCCTGTCCCCCATAAATACCATCGTCGCACCACCTGCAACCCGCGTACACCTGGTAAATCGCGGCCAGTGAGGTCACTACAGCGTTTTGTCGACATGCCCACAGAGAGACAAGTCAAACACGCTCGTGCCCAACTAACGCCCCACGAACCGCACTTCACGCAGACTGCACAATAAAGTCACCACGACATGACGAAGGCCCGGATCCCCTGGAGGATCCGGGCCTTCGTCTTTCAGTAGCGGGGACAGGATTTGAACCTGCGACCTCTGGGTTATGAGCCCAGCGAGCTACCGAGCTGCTCCACCCCGCGTCGTTGTGTTCAAACCGTACCACGACGCGGGGATGAAGCTTTACCGAGTTACTCAGCCTCCGCTGTCGGCACTCGCCGACGCCGCAGGCTTCTTCGGGTCATCCGTCGAGCTCGCACTGCCGGACTTGGGCTGGGCGGCAGCTGCCCGCTCCAGCGCGTCCTGCAGCTCCTCCTGGGCCTTGCCGTAGGCGGTCCAGTCCTGCTCCTTCAGGGCCGTCTCGCCTGCCGTGTAGGCCTTCTGCGCATCGGCGATCGCCTTCTTCAGCGCGGCGTCACCGGTGGCCGGCGGCTCGGTGGTGTCGCCCGGTGGCTCGGTCGTATCCGCCGGTGGCTCGGTCGTATCGGAGCCGTCCACACCGAAGACCGCGTTGAGCGCCTCACCGAGGCTGTTCTCGAAGACGATCTTCGATCCGTACGAGGCGGCGACCTTGCGCAGCAGCGGGTAGTTCTGCGTGCCACCGCGCGTGTACACCGGCTCGATGTAGAGGAAGCCCCCTTCGAGCGGCACCGTGAGCAGGTTGCCGTACTCGATGTCGGAGTCGGTGCCCTTGAGGTTTCTCACGAACTCGGCGACGTCGTCGTTGCCGTTGAGCTCACTCTGTACCTGGCCCGGGCCCTTCACCGTGGTGGTGACTCTCAGCAGCCTTATCGTGCCGTAGTCCTTGCTGGCAGCATCGGCGTCCACCGCCATGAACGCCCCGAGGTCGGGTCGTCCCTTGGGGGTGAACGTCGTCGTCAGCGAGAACTTCTGAGCCGCCTGATCCGGCATCTTTATGCTCAGGTAGTACGGCGGAACGGCACCGGACTCCTTGTTGGTCGGATCATCCGGGACCTGCCAGGCGTCACTGCCGCTGTAGAACTGCGCGGGGCTCGTGACGTGGTAGCGGGTGAGCAGCTCGCGCTGCACCTTGAACAGGTCCTGCGGGTAGCGCAGGTGGTCCATGAGGTCCTGCGGAATGTCCGCCTTGGACTTCACGGTTCCGGGGAACGCCTTGCGCCAGGTCTTGAGGACCGGGTCCTCGGTGTCCCACTCGTACAGCGTGACCTTGCCGTCGTACGCGTCGACGGTGGCCTTCACCGAGTTGCGGATGTAGTTGACCTGATTCTGCTGGGCGACGACCGCGCGCTGGTTGGTGGTCAGCGAGTCGGCCGTGGTGTCACCGAGCGTCGTGCGCGAGGCGTACGGGTAGCCGTTCGTCGTGGTGTACGCGTCGACGACCCACTGGATCTTCCCGCCGACCACGGCCGGGTAGGCGTCGCCGTCGATGGTCAGCCACGGGGCGACCGCCTCGACGCGCTCCTTCGGCGTGCGGTTGTAGAGGATCCGCGAACCTTCGCCGATGGCTCCCGAGTACAGGATCTGCGGCTCGCTGAAGGCCACCGCGTACGCGGCGCGGTTGAAGGCGTTGGAGAGACTGACGCCGCTCTTGCCCTTGTAGCTGGTGGTCTTCTCGCCGTCGTCCTCGTAGTCGAGCTCCTTCTGGGGCCCGCCGACGATGGAGTACTGCTCGGTCTTCTCGCCGTAGTAGATCTCCTGCTGGTACTTGCCCAGCTCTCCGGTGGTCGGCAGGCCGGACTCCGTGAAGTCGGGAGACCCCTTCGGGTTGGTACCGGTGGTGGTGCCCCGGGCGGCGATCGCGCCGTAGCCGTGGGTGTAGGTGAAGTGGTCGTTGATCCAGTTGCGCTTGGGGATGCCCTGGAGGTTGAGCTCGCGCAGACCGATGACCGTGTCCTGCTCCTTGCCGGCCTCGTCCTTGTAGCGGTCGACGTCCAGCGTCTTGGGGAACTGGTAGTAGTTCCTCTTCTGCTGGAGCTGCTGGAAGGCCGGGGAGACAACGTTGGGGTCCATCACCCGGTAACTGGCCGCGGCGTCCGCGCTGGCGCGGAGCTTCGCGTCGTCGTCCGTCGTGGACTTGCCCGCGTAGTCGGTGACCTTCGCGTCATCGATGTCGTAGGCGTCACGCGTGGCCTTGATGTTCTTCTGGATGAACGGGGCTTCCTTGGCCTGCTCGTTCGGCTGGACCTGGAACTTCTGCACGATCGCCGGGTAGAGCCCGCCGATCAGGATCGCGGAGAGGACCATCAGCCCGAACCCGATCACCGGAAGCTGCCAGGTGCGGCGCCAGAGCGTCGCGAAGAAGAGCACGGCACAGATCGCGGCGATGCAGAACAGGATGGTCTTCGCCGGCAGATAGGCGTTCGCGTCGACGTACCGCAGGCCCGTCCAATTGTCCGTGGCCTTGAAGTCGCTCGACTTCACGGCCAGCCCGTAGCGGTCGAGCCAGTACGCCACGGCCTTCAGCGCGACGAAGATGCCGAGCAGCACCGAGAGATGGCCGGTGGCCGCCCCCGTCGCCCGTGCGCCGGGGCTGGTGATGCGCAGCCCGCCGTACAGGTAGTGGGTCAGCGCGGCGGCGATCAGCGAGAGCACCGTGGCCGCGAAGCCGAAGCCCAGCAGGAAGCGGTACCACGGCAGGTCGAAGGCGTAGAAGGACACGTCCAGGTGGAACTGGGGGTCCTTCTGACCGAACGACACCCCGTTCACGTACATCAGCCAGGTACGCCACTGGCCGGAGGCGGATGCTCCGGCGATCAGACCGACGAGCGCGGTGATCGCGAGCAGCACCCACTTCTTGTACGGGGCGAGACTCATCCGGTAGCGGTCCAGGCTCTGCTGTTCCAGCGACATCGCGCTCAGCGGCGGCCGGAGCCGGTGCGCGAGCCAGATGTTCACACCGATGGCGACGGCCATCAGCAGTCCGAAGACGAGGAACAGGCCGATCTTGGTCCACAGGGTGGTGGTGAAGACGGATGAATACGCGACCGACCTGTACCAGAGCCAGTCCGTCCAGAACCCCGCGAACATGACGAAGGCCATGGCGAGGACCGCCAGGACGCCCAGTGTCATGAGCAGGGTTCGGGCGCGCCGGGACGGGCGGCCGACTCTGATCCGTGGCCCGGTCGGGCCTCCGCCGCGGTCCGGCATCTGGAAAGCCAACGTGCGCACCTCGAAGTTCGCGGTCGTGTGGAGCGGGCCCAGCGATCGTAGAGCCCACCTATGCAACTTACTGAGGCTTTACCTAGTTCCCGTTCCGGGGGCGGAAGGAGGCAGGATGTTGTCCATGCCCAACGTTTCCCCCTCAGGCCCTCCGATGGCCGCGAGCCCGCTCACCGTCGCCGTGCTCGAAATCGACGAGTACATCTCCGGTCTCGGCTGGGACCAGCCCGCCCGGCTCTTCGCCCTCGTCGACACCGCACGGCTGCGGGTCCAGGAGCCCGGACTCGCCGCTCAGCTCGGCCTCGACGACGGCTCGAAGGCCGCCGCACTCACCCCTATCGAGCAGGAGGAGCTTCCCGCAGGTACCGCACTGGACGAGTTCCTCGCCACGATCGCCTGGCCCGACGCGGTCGTCGGGTGCGCGATGACGGTCGAGCGGCTGATGCTGCCGCCGTCCGCCGAGACCTCCGTACCGGAAGGTCTCAACGATGCCCAGCTGACCAAGTGGGTCGCCAAGCACCCCGACCGGCAGGAGGTGCGGATGACCGTGGCGGTCCTGCGGGACGGCGCCCGCGAGTCGGCCGTACGCCTGCGGGAGAAGGACTCGCCGAACGACGTGCTGACCGGCGCCGGCCTGGTACCGGGGCTGGCCGAGGCGCTGGCCGCGACCTTCGAGTCCTGACCCGGCCGTCCCGCACCGGTGGGGAGGCGGTCAGCCTGTCGAGCAGCTCGGCAGTCCGGCCGCGTCCCCGGTGCGGATCTTCTCCAGCGACTTCTTGGCGTCGTCGATGGTCTTGACCCTGACCAGCGTGAGTCCGTCCGGGGTGTCGGAGGCGGCCGCCTCGCAGTTGTCGTCGGGGGTCAGGAAGTAGCGTGCGCCCGCGTCGCGTGCGCCGACGAGCTTCATGTTGATCCCGCCGATCGGTCCGACCTTGCCCTTGTCGTCGATCGTCCCGGTGCCCGCGATGAACTTGCCGCCCGTCAGCTGCCCCGGGGTCAGCTTGTCGACGATGCCGAGGGAGAACATCAGACCGGCGCTCGGACCGCCCACATCGGCGAGCTTGATGTCGATCTCGAACGGGAAGGTGTGGTCCGTCCCCGCCTGGATGCCGACGATCGCCCGGTTCTCCTTGGGGGCCTTCTCCGTGGTGATGGTGATCTTCTCGGTGCCCTCGGGCTCCTTGCCGGCCTTCTCGGCCGCCGCCGCGGTCTTGGCCGGGATGACCGTGAAGGTGACGTCCTGGCCGGGCTTGTGCTTGGTGACGAGCTTCGCCACGTCCTCGGGCTGCTCGACCGCCGTACCGTCGACCGCCTTGATCACGTCGCCCGCGTGCAGCTCCCCCTGTGAGGGACTGTCCTTGAGGACCGTGGAGACGACGACCCGCGAGGACACCGGGATGCCCAGCTCGGTGAGGGCCGCGACCTTGGCGCTCTCCTGGGACTGGCTGAACTCCTCGGCGTTCTCCTGCGTCGACTGCTCCTCGGTCTTTCCGTCCGGGTAGAGCGTGTCGTGCGGGACGACCACACTGTCGTGGCCCAGCCATCCGTAGACGGCCTCGATGAGGTTCATGTTGTAGTCGGCGCCGGTGACCCTGACTGTCGTCATGTTGAGATTGCCGGACGTCTCGTACGTCTTGTGCCCGGTGATCTGCAGAACGGGCTCCCCGCCGACCTTGCCGAGCGTGTTCACGGTCGGCCCGGGGGACATCTCCGAGTACGGCACTTTGATCAGCACGCCTGCGCAGAGCAGCGCGATCAGGATCAGGGTGGAGGCGAGCATCGTCGCGGTGCGGCGTGGCATGGAACGACAGTACGGGAAGGGCCTGTCAGTGCACCGTCGGGGCCGGTCCGTACGAGGGCCGCGGCCGGGCGTGGCGAGGAGGCCGGGCGGCGGAACCGGAGGCTACCGGTCAGCGGGTTGGCGACTGCGTACGACCGGTGCGGCGTCAGACGTTCGATATCTGCTCGACCGGCTCCGAAGCGGAGTGCGAGCGCTCCATCGCCTCACGGAACCGGGCATAGCCGGCGAGCTCGGTGACATCGCCGGTCGTGCGATTACGGGCAGCCCAGCTTCCCCATATCGCAGCACCGAGCGCAGCAAAAAGCGGAATCAACAACCAGGCGAGTGCTGCCATGACGACCTCCCTGCCCCATGAGCGACCGCAACGGAACGATCAGCAGATTAACCATCCGCAGGACCAACGCTCATGGCAGGGGTGGGGTTACGCAAATCGGGGTGGAAGCCCGCCGGGCGGTTTGAGCTCAGCAGCCGTCACAGCAGCCGTCTCAGCAGGCGCCGACCCACTCCTCCGTACCGTCGGAGAACTGCTGGTGCTTCCAGATCGGAACCTCGTGCTTGAGGTCGTCGATGAGCTTGCGGCAGGCCTCGAAGGCCTCTGCGCGGTGCGGGCAGGAGACGGCCACCACCACCGCGAGATCGCCCACCGCCAGTTCACCCACCCGGTGGACGGCGGCCAGCGCCCGGACCGGGAACCCGGCGACGACCTTCTCCGCCACCCGGCGCATCTCGTCCTGCGCCGAGGGGTGACACGAATAGCCCAGCGCCCCGACGTCCTGGCCGTTGTCGTGATTGCGCACGGTGCCGACGAAGAGCGCGGTGCCGCCCGCCGCCTCGTCGCCGACGGCGCGGAAGACCTCGTCCACGGACAGCGGTGTGTCGCGGATCTCCAGCAGCCGGATGGGGTCCTGTGCGGCCTGCTCGCCGGGGTGATCGTACGTGGGTGCCATGACAGCCATCGTGCCGTACCGCCACGGCATCGCGGAATGCGGCTTTCACCCGGCGGGGCGCCGGCGGCCTTGGAGCCTCCTACAGGCGCCGGGCTCCCGCCACCCAGTGCGACGCCGGACGCGGCCCGGTCCCCTTCCGGCGCCGCCCTTCCGCTGCTCCTCCGGCGCCCTTTCGGCGCCCTTCCCGGCGCGCGGTGCCGGCGGGGAGCACTAGAAGCGGCGGCGGGCCTTGCGGGCACGGCGTACCAGGGCCGCGGTGCCGAGCAGCGCCACGGTCGCACCGGCGGCTCCGGCCGCGGTCGCGTCCTTGCGGCCGAGCCGGCGACCGGCCACGGTGTGACGTCCCTCGACCTCTTCGAGGAGTGCGGCGAGCACCTCCTCGTTCGTCCAGCTCGGGCGCCAGCCCGCATCGTGGAGCCTGCTCACACTCACCACCCAGGGATGCATCGTGTACGCCAGGTCGCCCGCAGGAGACGGGGTCAGACCGATCCGGTGCAGCCGGGCGGCGGCCCCGAGTGCGACGGCCGACGGAAGTTCCATCCGGCGGACTCCGCTGAGCTCCTCGACCTCCGCCTGTTCGAGCCAGCCGTCGCAGCCGACCGCGAACTCTCCGTCGATCTTCTCCAGCGCGGCGTACTCCAGCGCCGTGACCAGGTCGTCGACGTGGCAGAACTGCCAGGTGGGGCGCGACCCGGCGACGACCAAAAGGCGCGGCGACTCGAAGTACCGGGTCAGGGCCGTGTCCGTACCGCCGACGAGCACGGTGGGACGGACCACGGTGACCTGGAGCCCGGGGTGGGCGCGGGGCGCGCGGCGGCCGAGCCGTTCGATCTCCAGCAGGTCGCCGACGCCGGTCGCCTCGGCCGTGGCGCGCAGCTCGGCGTCCTCGGCGAGCGGGACGTCGTTGTCGGGCAGCGCGCCGTAGACCATCGCCGAGGTGCACAGCACGACCCGGTGGACGCCGACGGCCGCGGCCGCGGTCAGCACGGTCTGGGTGCCGCGCACGTTGTACGCGGTACGGGCGGCGGGATCGGTCTCCAGGTCGAGATCGAGCGCCAGGTGGACCACCACGTCGGCGCCGCGCAGCTTCTCCGCGATCGCCGGGTCGCGCACGTCGAGAACGTGCCACGTCGCCTCGGACACCTCGCCGCGGCGCTCGTCGATGGCGATGACCTGCTTGATCTCCTCGGAGGCCGCCAGTCGTGCCGTGAGCAGCTCACCGACACCCGTCGCGGCTCCGGTGACGGCCACGACGGGGCCGCGGCTTCTGGAGCGGCTGCGGACGGGCTCGCTCTGGGTTCTGTCCTCGGCCGTGTTCTCAGGCTTGTCCTCAGCCTTGTTCTCGGACGTGTTCTCGAACTTGTTCTCAGGCTTGTTCTCAGGCTTGTTCTCAGGCTTGTTCTCAGGCGAAGGGTCAGCCAGGTTTCGCGCTGCGCGAACCTGCGGATCTGGGGAACTCACCGGGCGTCTCCAGCGGTTGTCTTCAGTACGTACCCGAATGACGCGTACGTACCAGGTGGCGTCCATCCTGCCGCAGGCCGGGAGCAGGCGGAGCACTGAGGCCCTGAGTGGACTTGGTGTCTACGCTGGATGGTGATGTCGGGCAGTCGCCGTCGGTTCGAGCCGGCGGCCCTACGAGCCGAGGAAACCCGTGAGTGACACCCCATTCGGATTCGGCGTTCCGCCGGAGGAGCCGGACGACGGCGACAAGGGCAAGAAGAACGACCCCACCGGAGGTGGGCAGGGCTCGGGCGGTCCGGCGAACCCGTTCGGTTTCGGCCCCGGCGCGGGCGGTGACAACCCCTTCGCCGCCATGTTCGGCTCCATGAACCCGAACGACCTGGGCGCCGCCTTCCAGCAGCTCGGCCAGATGCTGAGCTACGAGGGCGGTCCCGTGAACTGGGACATGGCCAAGCAGATCGCCCGCCAGACGGTCTCGCAGGGCACTCCCGACGGCACCAAGGACGCGAGCGTCGGCCCGTCCGAGCGTGCAGCGGTCGACGAGGCACTGCGCCTGGCGGACCTCTGGCTGGACGGCGTGACGTCGCTGCCCTCCGGTTCCGTCTCGACCGTGGCGTGGAGCCGTGCCGAATGGGTGGAGGCCTCCCTCCCCGCCTGGCAGAAGCTGGTCGACCCGGTGGCCGAGCGTGTCGGCCTCGCCATGGGTGATGTGCTGCCCGAGGAGATGCAGGCGATGGCGGGCCCGCTGATCGGCATGATGCGGTCGATGGGCGGTGCGATGTTCGGCCAGCAGATCGGACAGGCCGTCGGGGTGCTCGCCGGCGAGGTGGTCGGTTCCACCGACATCGGGCTGCCGCTCGGACCGGCCGGAAAGGCCGCGCTCCTTCCGCTGAACGTGGAGCGGTTCGGCAAGGACCTGAGCGTGCCGCAGGACGAGGTGCGGCTGTACCTGGCCCTGCGCGAGTCCGCTCACCAGCGGCTCTTCGCCCATGTTCCGTGGCTGCGCTCGCATCTGTTCGGTGCGGTCGAAGGCTATGCGCGCGGTATCAAGGTCGACACCAGCAAGCTGGAAGACGTGGTCGGCCAGTTCGACCCGTCGAACCCGGAGCAGCTGCAGGACGCCCTTCAGCAGGGCATGTTCCAGCCGGAGGACACCCCGGAGCAGAAGGCCGCCCTGGCCCGTCTGGAGACGGCGCTCGCGCTCGTCGAGGGCTGGGTGGACGCCGTGGTCCACGAGGCCGCGAAGTCCCGGCTGACCTCCGCCGACGCGCTGCGCGAGACGATGCGAAGGCGCCGCGCCTCCGGCGGTCCCGCCGAGCAGACGTTCGCCACGCTCATCGGTCTCCAGCTGCGTCCGCGCCGGCTGCGTGATGCCTCGCGGCTGTGGGCCTCGCTCACGGACGCGCGGGGGCTCGACGGCCGCGACGCGCTGTGGGAGCACCCCGACATGCTGCCCACCGCCCACGACCTGGACGATCCGGACGGATTCGTCCACCACGAGCAGCTGGACTTCTCCGAGCTGGACAAGATGCTCGGCGAGGCGGCGAACGGGCCGCAGAATCCCGCTCCTGGCACCGACGTGGCCGACGGCGGCAGCGGGACCGAGGGCACCGGGTCCGAGGGCGACGACAGCAAGGACGACACCGACAAGTGAGCCTGCACGACGACGCCGTCCGCGTACTGAAGGGCTACGGCACCGGCGCGGACGCCGCCCAGGAGGAGCTGCGCCAGGCATATCTGGACCACTTGGCGCTGCATCCCGACGGCATGTGGAAGGCCTGCGGCACCGGACATCTGACGGCCAGCGCCCTGGTCGTCGATCCGGAGGGCGGCAGGGTGCTGCTCACGCTGCACCGGAAGCTGCGGATGTGGTTGCAGATGGGTGGCCACTGCGAGCCCGGCGACGCCACCGTGGCCGCCGCCGCGCTGCGTGAGGCGACGGAGGAGTCCGGCATCGCCGGGCTGACCCTGCTGGCGGGTGGACCTGTGGTCCTGGACCGTCATCCGATCCCCGCACCGTGTCACTGGCACCTGGACGTCCAGTACGCGGCGCTGGCGCCGTCGGGCGCGGCGGAACGGATCAGCGAGGAGTCCCTCGATCTGCGCTGGTTCCGTTACGACGAGGTCGCCGAGGTCGCCGACTCCTCGGTCGTCCGCCTGCTGGAACGCACGCGCGCCGCTCTGGACGCCGGCCGGTAACCGGGAGCGGGCGGTACGGGTAAGGGGCGGCCTCCAGAGAGGCCGCCCCTTACCCGTCATGGTGCCGGGCCCGTCTCACCCCTCGTACACAAAGGCGGGTGGTCCGGCTCAGTTCCAGGCGTTGTTCTGGTTCTGGGCGTGGGATCCATGCTGCCCCATGCCGTACTGGGCACCCAGTCCCTGGCCGATCTGCGCACTCTGCGGCGGCAGCACCTCACTCGGCTGCACCAGGGCGAAGCCCTGGCCGAGGAAGCTGAGCTCCCAGCCCTCGCCGGTGTTGCCACGCCGGCGGAAGACACCCGAGGAGTGCGTCTGGGCCTGCATCTGCACCCGCAGGGAGCTGGACCAGGCGACGATCGCGTCGGCGTCCGCGTTGACGTACTTGTCAGGCGTCACCTGCATCATCAGCGGCTGACCGGAGGTCATCAGCGCGACCTTGCCGGTGCCGGAGATGTTGAGCTGGTATTTGCCGGTGCCCGAGATGCCGTACTGGCTGTCCACCGCGATGACCTCGGTGTGGAGGGACGAGTCGAGCGCCAGGACGTAGGAGCTGTCCACCGTCAGACCGTCGCGGTCGACGTCCACCACGTGGACGTACTGCGCGAGGTTGGCGAGGTAGACCGTGCCCTGCCCGGAGCAGCGCATCAGGTCGAGGCCCTCACCCGTGCTGGCGCGGGCGCGGCGCTGTCCGTGCGACTGGTACTCGCCGTCGAACTCCATCAGACCCTGGTACGCGACCATGGCCCCCTTGCGGGCGAGGACGTCGTCGTGGCCGGTCAGCGAGACCCGCAGGAGCTGCGGGTTCTGGACCGTGTACCGCTCCTGGGACTGCTGTTCCGTATAGCTGAAAAGCGGACTCTGCATGGTGTGTTCTCCCTCCCCGTCAGTTCCGGACCCGCAGGCGGTCGGTACTGTCCTCGCTCGGCTGCACGACGACGATCCCCTGGCCGGAGAAGGCCATCTGGAACGCCTCGCCGCTGCCCCGCCCGATGAGCGAGGAGGCCTTGAAGCTGCGCTTGCCCTTCACCTTGAGGTTCGGGGACCACGCCACGAGGGCGTCCGGGTCGACGTACGTCTCGTCCTCGCCGCGTCCGCAGTCGACGACGATCGGCGTGCCGCGCGAGGTGATCGCGACCCAGCCGGTGCCGGAGATGCAGACGTTCCACAGGCCCTGGCCGGCGAACTTGGCCAGCCCCTTGACCCTTTCGACGCCCCAGGTGAGGTGACCGTCGAAGGCGAGCACGTTGGTGCCGTTCACCGAGAGGGAGTCGTTGTTGAGATTGATGACAACCACATCGGCGCCGTAGTCGGCGAGGTAGAGAAGCCCGTCACCGGCGCACTTCATCAGGGGCGCGCCCTCACCGGTGATCCACTGCGAGGCGATCTGGCGGACGGCCGGCGGGTTGGGCTCGTACTGGATGAAGCCCTCGTACGCCACCATCGAACCGGTGCGCGCGTACAGGTCCTGGCCGGTCGCCATGGCGACCTTCAGCATCGAATGGCCGTGGTTCTCCATCCGGGCCGTGACGGGGGTCGGGGCGTAGCCCGCGAGTTGCTGATTCATGACGGGCTCCCTCAGACCTCGTAGGGCTGGACGACGATGAAGTTGCCGGGAGCGCCCCGGAACTGGAGGTTCACGGTCTCCCCGCTGTGTCCGGGATAGGCGTTGCGGCGCAGCCGGACCTGGCTGGAGATGATCACCTGGGACGCGGCCGACCACGCCACGACGGCATTGCAGTCGGCGAAGGTGGTCGGGGTGACCGGCAGGACGACGGGGACACCGTGGGTCTTGACGACGATGGTGCCGGTGCCCTGGAACTGCATGGTGAACAGGGCGCCGCCGGGAATGCCATGGCCTTCGATCCGGCGGACCTCGTACTGCAGCGACTCGTCGAAGGCGAGGACGCTCTCCGCCGAGACGCAGATGCCATCACCCTGGAGCTCGATGGCGTGCAGATGGGAGCCGTCCTCGGCGAGGAAGACCTGTCCCCGGCCGGTACAGCGCATCAGCTGCATTTCCTGGCCGGTGGCATTGCCGACCATCCGGCCCGCGAAGCCTGCGCCCTTGTAGCCGAAGTCGACCTTGCCCTGATACATCACCATGCTGCCCTGCCGGGCCAGTACTCCGGCTCCGCCCATGGTGAGGTCGACGCGCATCAGCTGCTGGTTCTGCGGGGTCCAGCGCTGGCCGGTGGCGGTCTCCTTGTACGGCTGGAGCGCGGCCAGCAGGCCGGCCCCGGCCTGCGGCACTCCTTGGGGCACGCCCTGCGGGACGCCCGGCGGCTGCTGTCCGTACGGAGCCGGAGCGGGCTGCCCGTAGGGCGCGGGGGCCTGCTGTCCGAACGGCGCGGGCGCCTGCGCCGGGACCTGCCCGAACTGCGGCTGCTGGGGCGGCTGCCCCGGCTGCCCGTAAGGAGCGGGTGCGGGCGGCGGCACACTGCCGCCCTGCGGAGCCAGCGGCGCCGCTATGGTCGGCGCGGCGTGCATCTGCTGCTGCGGCGTGGGAGCAGGCGCCTGAGCCGCCGGTGCGCCGAAGGACGGCGCGGGCTGCGGGGCCTGCGGTGCGGCCGGCGCGCCGAAGGACGGCGCGGGGGCCGACGCCTGTGCGGGCGGGGCGAACGACGGGGCTGCGGACTGCGGCTGGGGGGCGGCGGGGGCCTCCTCGGCGACCTCGCCGCCGAAGTTCTTCAGCAGCGCGTCGAGGCCGCCGTCGAAGCCCTGGCCGACAGCGGCGAACCGCCAGACGTCCTTGAGGTAGAAGTCACCCAGCATCACCGCGCGCTCGGTGGTGAACTCCGAGCCCGTGAAGGCGTACCTGACGACTTCCTCGCCACCCGCGACGATCCGGATGTACCCCGGACCGACCTGCGACATCTGTCCGGCACCGTCCAGCGTCGCGGTGAAGGACAGCTTGTGGATGTTCGCCGGAATGCGGTCCAGAGTGACGCGGAACGACTCCGTGTCACCGGCCTGCGTGCCGAGGAGCTGAATGGACTCCTCGGGCGATTTCGGCTGATTGAAGAAGATGAAATAACGGTCGTCGGAGAGCTGCTCATTGGCATCGAGGCCGAAGCAGCTGATGTCAAAGGTCAGTCCCGGGCCGGCGATCTGCACACCTACGTACAGGTCCGTCCCCGGCGTGAGATCGCTGATCTTGGCCTTGTGGCCGCGTTGGAATTCCCTGGCCATGCGTAACGACCGTCCCCCATCCGGAAGGTGAATGCGTCGCGTCAGGCTAACCGCAAACTCAGGCATTGGGCCAAGCCGGTACAGACCCGGTACAAAATCGCGAACGTCACTCACCGCGCGCGGCGGGGCGTCACTCCACGCGTACGGCAGGCGTCACTCACCGCGTGCGGCAGGCAGGTGCGGCAGCCGGTCGGCAGCCACCACTCCTTCGAGATAGCCCCGGGCCCGCTCGGTACGGGGGTAGGCGTCGAGAAGCCGCCAGAACCGCGGTCCGTGCCCGGGCACCAGGAGATGGGCCAACTCGTGGACGAGCACGTAGTCGACGACGTACTCCGGCATGCCCTGCAGACGGTGCGAGAGCCGGATGCTGCCCTCGGCCGGGGTGCACGAACCCCAGCGGGTGTTCTGGTTCGTCACCCACCGGACCGAGACGGGCCGGGCCCTGCCCTGGAAATACTGGGCGGACAGACGCTCCGCCCGCTCCGCGAGCTCACTGTCGCCGAGGATCCGTTTGTTCTCTTGGGCGGCGAGCTTGTCGAGCATCACGCTCACCCAGCGCTGCTCCTCGGCCTCCGACATCCGGGCGGGAATCAGCACGATGGTCCGGTCGCCCTCCCGGTACGCGGAGACCGTTCTGCTACGACGGTTGCTCCTGCGAACCTCGACCGCGCTCGTCGCCGAGGCACGGGGCGGATGGTCGGCCGCACTGCGCCGGTGGGTTCCGGCGCCGCGCGCGGAAGTCTCCCCGGCGAAGCCGGGTGACGGGTCGGCGGGCACGCCACGACGTTACCCGCTGTCAGTGGGGGAAGTCCCGCCTCCGGGACGGTTCGCACATGATGCGTCCCATGGCTTGCACCATTTGAACGACTAATACCCCCCGCCTGTGGATAACTTTTCGCACGGTTCCGCGGCGCACCCCATTCTGGCAATGGATCTCACACAGCCACACAGACCGGGGGAAGCCGTGCATCCGATGTTGAAGCCCGCACTGCGCCGCGCATGGCGCGGCAGCGGCACCGTGCAATTCGGAGTGACGCCCGCACATGCGGTCAAGGTCGGCCCGATGGATATCGCGACCGGCTGTTTCCTGGAACTGCTCGACGGTACGCGCGGGATGTCCCTGCTGCGCGCAGAGGCCAGGGCGCTGGACCTGAGCGACCATCAAGTGGACACAGTCGTGGCGCGGTTGATGGACGCGGGACTCGTCGACGATGTCCGGGCGGGCGGCCCGGAAGCCGACGCGCTACGGAACCGGGCAGACGTGCTGGAACGTCACCGGCCAGACCTGGCGTCACTCTCCGTGGTCCATCCCGAACCGGGCGGAGGGCTGCGGCGGCTGGCGGCCCGCCGCTCCATGCGTGTCCAGGTGCGAGGAGCCGGCCGGGTCGGAGCGGCGATCGCGGCAGTGCTTTCCGGGTCGGGGGTGGGTCGGGTGGAGGTCCTGGACGGCGGATGCGCCGAACCGTGCGATGTGTCGCCCGGAGGCCTGCCGGCCTCTGCGGTCGGCGAGCGCCGGGACTCGGCGGCGCGACAGTTGGTCCGCCGCTCCTCCCCCGGTCCTGCACCCCGGAGCGTGCCGCCTGAGGCCGGACGCGCCGGTGGGGAACCCGGCCTGTCCCTGATCGTCGTCGCCCCTCGCGACGGCCTGACCGGCTACGTCCCCGATCCGCGTACCGCCGAGCCGTGGATCGCCTCGGGCACACCCCATCTCTATGCCGGAGTCATCGAGGCAACCGGGTTCGTCGGACCGCTGGTGCTGCCGGGAGGCACCGCCTGTGCGGGTTGCCTCGATCTGAACCGGCGCGACAGGGACCAGCAGTGGCCGCGGATGCTGGCTCAGTGGCAGTCGGGGCGGCGGACCGCCGTGCAGGCCTGCGATCTGGGTCTGGCGACAGCGGTGGCGGGACTTGCGGCGTCCCACGCGCTGGCCTTCCTCGACGGCGAACTGCCGGCCAGTACCGGGGCCCGCTGGGAGGCGGCACTGCCGCTGTTGGACTGGCGGTCGGAGCAGATCGGGGCACACGTCGGCTGTTCCTGCGGAGCGGGTGGGCACACTGAGGGGGTGCGCACCTCCGGGGCCGGCACGGCGCACGACACAATGGCCGGGTAACCGCCGCACGCAGCGCGGCAGTCTGGGATTTGGAGGGGCATATGTCTGATCTTCCCCGGAAGGCGGTCACCCGAACCGCCAAGCTGGCCGCGCTGCCGTTGGGGTTCGCCGGCCGTGCCACGTGGGGGCTGGGAAAGCGCATCGGCGGAAAGTCCGCGGAACTGGTGGCCCGCGAAGTGCAGCAGCGCACCGCCGATCAGCTCTTCAAGGTGCTCGGCGAGCTGAAGGGCGGGGCCATGAAGCTCGGGCAGGCCCTGTCCGTCTTCGAGTCCGCTCTCCCGGAAGAGGTCGCGGGTCCCTACCGTGCGGCCCTGACGAAGCTCCAGGAAGCCGCCCCTCCCCTGCCGATCGCCACGGTCCACGCGGTGCTGGCGGAGCGGCTCGGCGAGGACTGGCGTGAGCTGTTCCTGGAGTTCGAGGACAAGCCGTCGGCGGCCGCCTCGATCGGGCAGGTGCACCGGGCGGTGTGGCACGACGGCCGGGACGTCGCGGTGAAGGTGCAGTACCCGGGCGCGGGCGAGGCGCTCCTCTCGGACCTGACCCAACTCAGCCGGTTCGCCCGGCTGCTCGGCCCGCTGGTTCCCGGCATGGACATCAAGCCGCTGATCACGGAGCTGCGGGACCGGGTGTCGGAGGAACTGGACTACGAGCAGGAGGCGCAGTCGCAGCGGGCACACGCCGAGGAGTTCGCGGACGACCCCGATGTGGTGGTCCCCGGGGTGGTCCACCAGGCCGATCAGGTGCTGGTCACCGAATGGATCGGCGGTGTGCCGCTGGCCGATGTGATCGCCGCCGGAACCCCGGAACAACGGGACCGGGCCGGACAGCTGCTGGCCAGGTTCCTGTTCTCCGGGCCCGCACGCACCGGGCTGCTGCACGCGGACCCGCACCCCGGAAATTTCCGGCTGCTGCCCGCGGACCCCGCGTTCGCGACGGACGGCGAAGCCGGTGAGGACGACGGTGCCGCGGAGGCCGGCACGGAACGGTGGCGCCTGGGGGTACTGGACTTCGGCACGGTGGACCGGCTGCCGGGAGGACTGCCGCAGACCATCGGGGACTCCTTGCGGCTGACGCTCCAGGGAGATGCGGACTCCGTGTACGAACTGCTCCGTGAGGAAGGATTCGTCAAGGACTCGATCGACCTCGCACCGGACGCCGTCCTCGACTACCTCCTTCCGATCATCGAACCGGCCGAGGTGGACGAGTTCACCTTCAGCCGGTCCTGGATGCGCAACCAGGCCGCCCGTATAGCGGACCCGCGGTCCCCCGCTCATCAGCTGGGAAAGCAACTGAACCTGCCGCCCGCCTACCTGCTGATACACCGGGTGACGCTGAGCACGATCGGGGTGCTGTGCCAGCTCGGCGCCACGGTCCGGCTGCGGGAGGAACTGGATTCCTGGCTCCCGGGGTTCCTTCCGGTGGAGGAAGAGGAGCAGGCGTCGCCGGCCGAGGAGGCATCCCCCGAGGACGGACCGACGGCGTGTGAAGTGACGGCGGAGGACGAGGCGATGGACGGCGCCGCGGCTCCCGCGGACATCACAGGGCAGTACACCTAGCGCGTGTTCCAGGAGTCCCGCCTGCCCGCCGGGGAGGGACACCATCGGCGTCACCACCAGGCGGAGTCGAGGCGGCCCTCGATGGCCCGGATGTGGGTGCGGGCGCAGTCGTCGCAGAAGTAGTGACGACTGCCGTTCTCCACGGAACAGAGCCAGGTCGGCGGTGCGTTCTCGCTCCCGGCGCGGGCGCCGCACAGGGCGCACACGACGTCGGCGGTGCCGCCCGGTCCGGAGCGATGCGTCTCCTCGTCCACCTCGTGACGATAACTCCCCAGTGAGGATCCGGCGCGGCGCCGGTGCCATCAGCGGCACCGGCCGGAGCACGGCCGCGGGGCCGGTCCGTGTGGACCGGCCCCGCGACAGGGGTACGGATATGGGTCCTGCTTGCCGGGGAACAGAGAGCGGCTGCCCCCGGCGGATACTGCCGGCGTGCGGTACTGCTGGGTTCAGTGCATGACCGCCATGGCCAGCGCACGGCGGGCGCGCATCGAGGCGCGCTCGGCCCGGCGCTGCATCCGCCGCGCGGTGATCAGGCGCACGGCCTGACGCTCCGCGGCGGATTCCCGCAGGCGGTCGTGCATATGCGCACGAGCCAGGGCTTCTGGGATGAGTTGCATCTCGCGGGTCCTGTTCTGACGCGAGTCGTTCGCGCCGATGATGGTGACGTCCGGGGTCGCGGAGCCGACGGGCTCCCTCGTGGGGATGGTCATTGGTGCCTGGTTTCGGGGGTCGTGGGTCAGGGGACGGTCGATGGTTCCGATGCGTTTCATGGGCTTGGGGGCCATGACCCCCAGGTCGGCGGTCACGCCGCGACCGGGTTCTTGCGGGGACGGCCACGCGGCCGCTTGCGAGCGACGACGACGCCCTGGATGAAGAGCTCGCCACCCCAGACGCCCCACGGCTCGCGGCGCTCCTTGGCGCCGGCGAGGCAGGCCTCGACGAGCGGACAGGTGCGGCAGAGGGACTTGGCGTACTCGACGTCGGCCGGCGACTCGGCGAAGAAGACCTCGGGGTCGTAGGAACGGCAGGGGACGGGCACGCCGAGGTTCTCGATGGCGTCGTCGAGCGCGGTGAGCGCGGTGAGGGGGATCAAGGTGGAGTCCTCCGTGAGGCCGGGCGGGGGGATCGTGTCGGAAGGCGGTACGGACGGGGCGTGCGCTTCGAGTTGCACGGTGGTGGTGTCCTCGTCTGGTCGTTTCCGGCCTGTTGGCCGGGGGCGGCTGGTACCAGGTCTTGCTTGTCCCGAGGCTCCTTCGCGCTGTCTCGTCCGTTCGGACAAAACAAAAGGGCCGCGGATCCCGAGTGGGGTTCCGCGGCCCTGAAGGCGCCGGTCCGATCGTCGATCAGACTGGATCACTCCAGGGTTCAGGCCCACGGAAGGCCCACATCGTGTGGTGGTGCGTCGTCTTCTTGGCTCCGGCTTCCGCTCCCGCACCGACGGCCGCAAAGGCATAGGCCTGGGCCTGTCCCTTCGCTACTGCTGCTGCCGGTGCCAGAGCCGGTCGCTCATTGCGCTCCCGCACAGGAAGGCCGGCCAGAGGCAGCGGGCTGACGGCGGAAATGCCGGACATACCGGTGCCACGAAGCGAGGAATCCGAAGAGCAGGCGAGGCCGAGCGAGCAGGCGGAGACGACCGAGAGATCGGTCATTTTGTTGGTCTCGATGATGCTGATCACTTCAATCGCCTCCTCTCGGCGTCTCTGGGGACCGGCCGAACCGGTCCTACGTATTCGGATAAGTACAGCACAGGGTCAGGGCTTCAGAGAAGTCGCTGTTCCCGTGGTTAAGAACCTATGGTGATGACTGGGGCGGGCGCAAACTATTTTTTCGACGAGTTTTTCTCACATCTCCTCGTCGGCCGCCCCGGGCTCCTCAATCCCGTCCCCACCTGCGCAAATGTCCAGGACCGCGGCACCGAACCGGCCCAGCTTCCGCGCGCCGACCCCGGAGATCCCGGCCAGTTCGCCCTCGGTGCCTGGCACCGCCTCGGCGATGGCCATCAGTGTCTTGTCGGTGAACACGCAGTACGCGGGCTGGCCGATGTCCTGCGCTCGCGCCGCACGCCAGTCGCGCAACCGCTCGTAGAGCGCTTCGTCCATGTCGGACGGGCAGTCGTCGCAGCGCATCAGCTTCATCTCGCCGGCATCCGTCAGCGTCTTGCCGCAGACCCTGCACAGTGCGGGCCCGCGCCGCTTGCGGCGGGCCACGGCCGGGCGCTCGATCCCGCCGCTGCCGCCTGCCGTCGCCCGGCCGCCGAGCGCCGCCGAACCGGGGCGCAGCCCGTTCAGGAACCGGCTCGGCCTGCGGCCGGCCCGGCCACCGGGTGAGCGGGCCAGCGACCACGACAGCGAGAGATGGAAACGGGCGCGGGTGACGCCGACGTAGAGCAGCCGGCGCTCCTCCTCGATCTGCTCGTCCGTCTTCGCGTAGGTGATCGGCATCATGCCCTCGGTCAGCCCGACCAGGAACACGGCGTCCCACTCAAGGCCCTTCGCCGAGTGCAGCGAGGCCAAGGTGACTCCCTGGACGGTGGGGGCGTGCTGGGCGGCGGCCCGCTCGTCCAGTTCGGCGACCAGGTCGGACAGTGTCGCGCCCGGCCTGGCCTGTTCGAAGTCCTCGGCCAGCCTGACGAGGGCGGCCAGCGACTCCCAGCGGTCGCGCACCGCTCCCGAACCGGTGGGCGGTTCGCTGCTCCACCCCTTGGTGGAGAGCACCGCCCGCACCTCGGAGGGCAGCCCCTCCGCATCGTCCAGCAGGGAGTCGTTGCCCCCCGCCCGGGCCGCTCCGCGCAGGGCGACGCCCGCCTCCCGCACCTCCGGACGGTCGAAGAACCGCTCCGCGCCCCGGAGCTGGTACGGCACGCCCGCGTCCGCGAGGGCCTGCTCGTAGACCTCGGACTGGGAGTTGACCCGGTAGAGCACGGCGATCTCACCGGCCGGGACACCGGCGGCGATCAGATCCCGGATACGGCGTGCGGTGCCCTCGGCCTCGGCGGGCTCGTCCGCGTACTCCAGGTAGGCGGGTTCGGGGCCGGGCTCGCGCTGCGAGACCAGTTCGAGCCGGTGCTCGGCGGCCCGGCCGCGGGCCTGCGAGAGCAGCCCGTTGGCCAGATGGACGACCTGGGGTGTGGAGCGGTAGTCGCGGACGAGCTTGACCACGGTGGCCCGGGGGTGGCGGGTGCGGAAGTTGAGCAGGTGGTCGGGGGTGGCTCCGGTGAAGGAGTAGATCGTCTGGCTGGCGTCGCCGACGACGCAGAGGTTGTCCCGGTCGCCGAGCCAGAGGTCGAGGAGCCGCTGCTGGAGCGGGCTCACGTCCTGGTACTCGTCGACGACGAAGTGCTGGTACTGACGCCGCACGTGGTCGGCGATGTCGTGCCGGTCCTGGAGGATGCCGACGGTGAGGAGCAGCACGTCCTCGAAGTCGATCACCGTGCGGTCGCGCTTCAGCTGTTCGTACATCGCGTAGACCTGGGAGATCTCGGCGGGATCGCGTGGGGCGTCGCGCTGGGACTTGGCGACCACGGCCGGATAGTCGGCGGGCACGGTCTGGGTGACCTTGGCCCACTCGATCTCGCTCGTGACATCGCGCAGCTCGTTGCGGTCGAGCCGGATGCGGCAGCGGGCCGCCGCCTCGGCGACCAGCTGGACCTTGCGCTCCACCAGCCGGGGCAGATCACCACCGACTGCTTTCGGCCAGAAGTACTGGAGCTGACGCAGCGCCGCGGAGTGGAAGGTCCGTGCCTGCACCCCGCCCGCGCCGAGCTGGCGCAGGCGCCCGCGCATCTCACCGGCGGCGCGGTTGGTGAACGTGACGGCAAGCACACTCGTCGGCTGGAGTATCCCCGCGCGCACCCCGTACGCGATGCGGTGCGTGATGGCCCGCGTCTTGCCCGTACCGGCTCCGGCCAGCACGCACACCGGGCCCTGCAGGGCCTCGGCGACCTCGCGCTGCTCGGGGTCGAGCCCGTCGAGGACGGCGTCGGCGGTGTCGGGGACCTGGGGGAAGAGGGTGGAATGCGTTGCTGATGTCACCCCGCCATGCTGCCAGGTCGGAAGGGGCGGCCGCGGAAGTTGTCCACAGGGCAGCTCCGTCCGTCGTACTAATCGGGGGCGGGTCCGGGAATGGTGGCCAGGTCACGTGCGTTCTCCTTCCGTGCGGCAACGCATGTCCCCCGATTCACGTGTGACGGACGAGACGCGCACGCGATGGGGCGGGACGTGGCGGGATTGCCGCGGCCGATGAGACAGAGGAGCGCGAAGACATGCCGGGCACTGTGACGATGTACAGCACCACGTGGTGCGGCTACTGCCGTCGGCTCAAGGGCCAGATGGACCGCGAGGGCATCGCGTACACCGAGATCAACATCGAGCAGGACCCGGAGTCGGCGGCCTTCGTCGAGAAGGCGAATGGCGGAAACCAGACGGTCCCGACCGTGCTCTTCCCCGACGGCTCGACCCTGACGAACCCGAGCCTCGCCCAGGTGAAGCAGGCGCTGGGCGCCTGACCCACTGACGCACACGACCCCCGACCGGCCCGGCGCCGGTTCGGGGGTCTTCGCATGTCCGCCCGCGCGGGGCGGCATGGAGGCCTTCGCGTTGTCCGCCCGCGCGGGACCGGCCCGGCGATAGCGTGATCGGCATGACGACCGAGGACGAGGTGGCCGGCGAGAAGCTGGCCGGCGGCACGGCGAACGCGGGGGCGGTATTCCGCCGGGGTGCGTGGGTGGAGCGTCCGGCGCCGCACCACGCACACGCCCTCCATGCCCATCTCCTCGCGCTGGAGGAGTCCGGCTTCGGCGCGGCCCCGACTCCCGTGGGCCTCACCGCTGACGGCCGTGAGCGGCTGACGTTCGTTACCGGTGATGTGGCGCTGCCGCCGTTCCCGTCCTGGGCGATGACGGCGACCGCGCTCGAGTCGGTGGGGGTCCTGCTGCGCCGCCTGCACGAGGCCTCGGCGGGCATCGCGGTCGACCCGGACGTCGCGTGGCCCCGGGACCTCGCCGACCCTGAGGGCGGAACGGTGGTATGCCACAACGACGTGTGCCCGGAGAACGTCGTCTTCCGCGACGGCCGTGCCGCCGCCCTGATCGATTTCGACCTGGCGGCTCCCGGCCGTCCGCTCTGGGACGTCGCCATGGCTGCCCGCTACTGGGTGCCGATTCTTGATCCGGAGTCCGCGTCCGCCCTGTATCCCGCCGGGCTGGACGCGTCCGCGCGGCTGCGGATCCTCGCCGACGGCTACGGCCTCACGCCCGAGGACCGTGCCGCACTGCCCGGCATGATCGAACGGGCCACGGAAGTCTGCCGGGCGTTCGTCGCCCGCCGCGTGGCCGACGGTGATCCCGTCTACCTCCGCGTGCTGGCCGAGCGCGGCGGGTGGCAGCGCTGGGACCGGGTGCAGGCCTGGCTGTCCGCCCACCGCGAGACGTTCACGGCCGCGCTGCTCGACTGAGCCGGCGGCCCCGCCGGGTCAGCTCGCGCGGACCGGCTTCGGGAGCGGCTTGCCGTACCAGATCTCGATCAGGCGGGCGGCGATCGAGATGCCGAACGGCGGCAGGATCTCGCCCGACTCGAAGGCGGCCGTCAGCTCCTCGCGCGAGAACCAGCGGGCCTCCTCGATCTCCTCGCCGTCGACGTTGATGTCGAAGGTCGTGGCCCGAGCCATGAAGCCGAGCATCAGGCTGGAGGGGAAGGGCCAGGGCTGGCTGGCGATGTACTCGACCTCGCCGACCGTGATGCCCGCTTCCTCGAACACCTCGCGGGCCACGGACTGCTCGATGGACTCGCCCGGCTCGACGAATCCGGCCAGGGTGGAGAACCGGCCCTCGGGCCAGTGGACCTGGCGGCCCAGCAGTGCGCGGTCCTGGTCGTCGGTGACGAGCATGATGACCGCGGGGTCGGTACGCGGATAGTGCTCGGCGCCGCAGGCCTGGCAGCGGCGGATGTGGCCGGCCGCCGCGATGACCGTACGTTCACCGCAGCGCGAGCAGAAGCGGTGCAGCCGCTGCCAGTTCTCCAGCGCCACCGCGTGCACCATCAGCCCGGCGTCGCGGGCGCCGAGGAGCAGGCCCGCCTCGCGCAGGCCCGCCGGGCGCGCCGACTGGTCCATGCGGCCCGGCAGCGTGTCCTTCTGGAGGGCGAAGTAGCTGACCCCGTCGTCATCGGTGCCGAGGAAGTAGCGGTGGGTCTCGGTGACCGGTGCCTCGAAGGCGGGGGTCATCACGAGTTCGGTGCCGTCGGCGGTGTCGTCGATCAGCACCTGCCCGCCGGAGACGACGAAGACCCGGGTCGTCGGGTGGCTCCACGCGGCGGACAGCCAGGCCTCGTCGAGGCGGTGGTGCGCCGCGCGGTCGATGCCGCTCGGCGCGGTCAGACCGATGGGCCGGTCCGTGGTGGCGTTGTCGAAGGTGCTCACAGGTGCTTCCTACTCCCCCGGGATGGATCGGGTGTTCAGAGGATTCAGCGGAGTGCGGCTGCCAGTTCGCCCCAGAGGTGGGCGGTGGTCTCCACACCCTTGAACAGCAGGTCGAGTTCGACCTTCTCGTTGGGGGCGTGCCAGCCGTCGGACGGTACGGAGATGCCCAGGAAGAGGACGGGGGCGCCGAGCACGTCCCTGAGGTCGGCGGCGGGTCCCGAGCCTCCTTCGCGGGTGAAGAGGATCTTCTGGCCGAAGGCCCGTCCCATCGCGCGGGCCACGGCCTGCAGCGCGGGGTGGTCCAGAGGCGTGAGGCAGGGGCGGGTGGCCGGGAGGAAGTCGATCCGGTGGCGGACGCCGGCCGGGATGCGGTCCTCGGCCCAGGCCCGGACCGCCTTCTGGACGCGGTCCGGGTCCTGGCCGTCGACCAGGCGGAAGCTGATCTTGACCAGGGCGGAGGACGGGATGACCGTCTTGCTTCCGGCACCCTGGTAGCCGCCGCCGATGCCGTTGACCTCGGCGGTGGGGCGGGCCCAGATGCGTTCCAGCGTGGAGTACCCGGCCTCGCCGGAGGCCGCCTGCGACTTGGCGGTACGCAGCCAGGTGGCCTCGTCGAAGGGCAGTGCGGCGAAGAGTGCGCGTTCGGTGTCGGTGAGTTCGGCAACGCCGTCGTAGAAACCGGGTACGGCGACCCGGCCGTCGGCGTCGTGGAGCGCCGCGACCAGCCGGGCGATCTCCGTCGCGGGGTTGGGGACGGCGCCGCCGAACGATCCGGAGTGGATGTCCTGCGCCGGCCCGTGCAGCTCGATCTCGCACTCGGCGAGGCCGCGCATGCCGGTGCAGACGGTCGGAGTCGTCTCGTCCCACATGCCGGTGTCGGAGACGATTACGGCGTCCGCACCGAGGCGGTCGGCCCGCTGCTCCACGAGGGCGCGGAAGTGC
This sequence comes from Streptomyces sp. NBC_00385, assembly GCF_035917155.1. NCBI lineage: Bacteria > Bacillati > Actinomycetota > Actinomycetes > Kitasatosporales > Streptomycetaceae > Streptomyces > Streptomyces sp. NBC_00385. Next base: position 2,691,412 of record NZ_CP107951.1, read on the forward strand.
GGCGAGCCGGACTCCTCCTCGCCCTCGACGAGGAGCTTGAGGTGGACCGCCGGGGTCGTGCGGCCGGTGGTGGCCAGATGGGCCCGGACGCCGAGGGTGTGGAAGAACACCTGCCCCTTGTCGTCGGCCGCGCCGCGCCCGTACATCCGGCCGTCACGGATCACCGGTTCGAACGGGTCGGTGTCCCAGCCGTCCTCGCGGGCGGCGGGCTGCACGTCGTGGTGCCCGTAGACGAGGACCGTGGGTGCGTCCGGGTCGTCGGACGGCCACTCGGCGAAGACGGCGGGTGCGCCGTCGGTCTCCCAGATCTCGGTGACCGGGAAGCCGGTCTCCTTCAGCTTGGCGGCCAGCCAGGCGGCGCTGCGGCGTACGTCCCCGTCGTGTTCCGGCTGCGCGGATACGGACGGGATGCGCAGCCACTCGGCGAGGTCGTCGAGGAAGGCTGCGCGGTGCTGCTCGGTGTACGTACGGACGGCGCTGTCCGGGGTGTCGCTCATGACCTTCAGCTTATCCGTCCGTAGGAGGTGGCTCGTCCAGGAGGATCCGCTCCAGTTCCGGGCGGCCCGGGAGGCGGGTGGGGCGGACGCTCTCGCCGCTGCGCACGAAGAGGAAGGTGGCCGTCACGTCGGTGAGCGGCAGCCCGTGCAGTTCGGCCCAGGCGAGGCGGTAGACGGCGAGCTGGAGGGGGTCGGCGGTGTTGGTGCGGCTGGTCTTCCAGTCGACGATCTCGTACGTGTCCCCCGTGCGGTACACCGCGTCGATGCGACCCCGGATCACCCGGCCGGCCAGGGTGATCTGGAACGGCGTCTCGACGCGGTAGGGGGTGCGGCGGGCGTACGGGGTGCGCTCGAAGGCCTCCTTGAGCTCGGCGAGATCGCGCTCGTCGGCGATGTCGGCGTCGCTCTCCTCACCGCCGGGCAGCTCGTCGGGGCCGAGCATGGGCAGCGGCAGCTCCTCGAAGCGGGACTCGACCCAGGCGTGGAAGCGGGTGCCCCGGCGGGCGGCGGGCTGCGGGGGGCGGGGCATGGGGCGGGCCAGTTCCCGGGCGAAGCCGTCGGGGTCGTCGGCGAGGCGCAGCAGCTGGGTGGCCGAGAGCGAGGCGGGCACGATCACGTCGCGCACGGTGGCGCGGGCCCGGCGCAGCTCCCCGGCGAGGGCGTCGAGGTCGCGGTCCCAGGAGGCGAGGGTCCGGGACTCCTCGGGGGTGAGGCGCGCGGGGAGGTGCTCGGGGGCGCGGGCCGCCGGGACGTGCGGGGAGTCGGGGGCCCGGGGCACGTCGTCGTCATCGGGGAAGGGTGCGTCGTCCAGGAAGGGGTCGTCCTCGGGGAACAGCTCGTCGTCCGGGAAGACCTCGTCGAAGGCGGGATCGTCCGGCGGGGACGGCTCCGTCGCCGCGTACACATCGGGCACCGGGCCCGCCGTGGCCAGCGTTTCCAGGTGGGCCATCACCGTGTCCGCGGCGGCCCGGCGACGGGTCAGCGCGGCGGTGTCCAGCGGCAGCGGCCAGGCGTGGTCGGCCGTGGCCTCGCCGAGGGCCGGGTTCTCCTCGCCCTCGGCGGGCTCGTCCGCCCAGGCCTCGATCTCGCCGTAGCCGGCCGCGCAGTGCTCGTACAGCGCGTCCAGGAACGCCGAGGGGCCGCGCGGCTTCTTCTGGCTCGGGCCCCACCAGTGGCCGGAGCCGAGCAGCAGGGTGCGGGGCCGGGTGAAGGTGACGTAGCCGAGGCGGAGCTCCTCGGTGTGCTGGTGCTCCTTCATCTCCGCCTTGAAGTCCTTGAGCCCCTTGGCGTCGAGGGAGTGGAGGACGGGCAGCGTGGCCGTGTCGCCGCGCAGGGCGTGCGGGAGGACCTGGGACTGGGAGGTCCAGGCGTCCCGGGACTGGCCGCTGGGGAACTGGCCGGTGACCAGGCCGGGCACGGCGACGACGTCCCACTCCAGGCCCTTGGACTTGTGGGCGGTGAGGACCTTGACGGTGTTCTCGCCGCCGGGCAGCGCGTTGTCCAGGCCCTTTTCGTACTGCACGGCGGTGCGCAGGAAGCCGAGGAAGGCGAGGAGCGTGGCCTCCCCGTCGACGGCGGCGAACCGGGCGGCGACGTCGAGGAAGTTGGCGAGGGTCTCGCGGCGGCGGGCCGCCAGGGCCTGGGGCGAGGCGGAGAGCTCGACCTCCAGGCCGGTGGTGGCGAGGACCCGGTGCAGGACGTCCATCAGCGGGTCGGACAGCGAGCGGCGCAGGTCGCGCAGCTCGGTGGCGAGGCGGGCGAAGCGGATCCGGGCCTCGGCGGAGAACGGCAGCCGGTCGTCCTGTTCGCCGCCGGAGTCGAGGAAGGTGTCCAGGGCGTCCGCGAGGGAGATCACCTCGGCCGGGTCGATGCCCTCGACGGCCTCGGCGAGCCGGCGGTCGGGGTCGAAGTCGTCGTCGGTGTGGGAGGCGCGGTGGACGAGGAGGCGGGCGCGGCGGCCGAGCAGGGCCAGGTCGCGGGGGCCGATCCGCCAGCGGGGGCCGGTGAGCAGCCGGACCAGGGAGGCGTTGGCCCCCGGGTCCTGGAGGACCTCGCAGACGGCCACGAGGTCGGCGACCTCGGGGAGGTGGAGCAGTCCGGAGAGGCCGACGACCTCGACCGGGATGTCCCGGTCGACGAGCGCGGCCTGGATCTCGGGGAAGTCGCCCGCGGTGCGGCACAGGACGGCGATCTCGCCGGGGGCCTTGCCGGTGCGCACGAGGTGGGCGATGGAGTCGGCGAGCCAGTCGAGCTCCTCGGCGTGGGTGCGCAGCAGCGCGCAGCGGACCAGGCCGTCGCGCTCGGCGCCCGGGGCGGGGCGCAGCGCCTCGACGCCCTCGTGCATGGCGCGCAGGGGGGCGGCGAGCCCGTTGGCGAGGTGCAGGAGACGGCCGCCGCTGCGGCGGTTCTCACTGAGGGAGTAGCGGGCGGCGGGGGTGCCGTCGGCGTGCGGGAAGTGGCTCGGGAAGTCGTCGAGGTTGGCGACGGAGGCGCCGCGCCAGCCGTAGATGGCCTGGCAGGGGTCGCCCACCGCGGTGACGGCGTGTCCGGAGGCGATGCCGTCGGGGCCGCTGCCGAAGAGGGCGGAGAGCAGGAGGCGCTGGGCGACGGAGGTGTCCTGGTACTCGTCGAGCAGGACGACCCGGTACTCCTCGCGCAGGATCGCGCCGACCTCGGGGCGGGTGAGGGCGAGCTGGGCGGAGAGGGCGATCTGGTCACCGAAGTCGAGGAGGTCGCGGCTGCGCTTGGCCTCCCGGTAGCGCCGGGTCAGCGAGAGCAGCTCGCGGCGGGCCTCGGAGGTCTCGGGGATCCTGCGCAGTTCCGCGTTGCTGAGCTTGGCCGTCTCCAGGGTGCGGAGCAGCTCGGTGTCGTACGCCGCGAGCTGTTCCGGACGTACGAGATGTTCGGCGAGCTCGGCGTCCAACGCCAGCAGATCGCTGACCAGGGTGGGGAACGACCTGGTCAGGGCCGGGTACGGGCCGGGTGCCTCGCGGAGCACGCGGGCGGCGAGCTGGTAGCGGGTGGCGTCGGCGAGGAGGCGCGTGGTGGGTTCGAGTCCTATCCGCAGCCCGTGTTCGGTGAGGAGCCGGCCGGCGAAGGCGTGGTACGTGGAGATGCCGGGTTCGCCCGGGGGGTTGTCCGGATCGATCACGTCCGGATCGGTGACCCCGGCGGCGACCAGGGCCTTACGGACGCGCTCGGCGAGCTCGCCGGCCGCCTTGTTCGTGAACGTGAGCCCGAGGACCTGCTCGGGGGCGACCTGACCGGTCCCGACCAGCCACACCACGCGGGCCGCCATCACCGTGGTCTTTCCCGACCCGGCTCCGGCGACGATCACCTGCGGGGCGGGCGGCGCGACGATGCACGCCGTCTGCTCCGGGGTGAAGGGGATCCCGAGAAGCTCCTTGAGCTGCTCGGGATCGGTGATACGTGAGGACACTCCACAGAGGCTAACCGGCCGCACCGACAACCCACGAAGCCGTGAAGGGGCGGCCGGCGGGACCGCGTATCCGTTGTCCCGGTGGGGCGCGGGCCGCGAAGGACCGTCTAAATTGACTGCTTGTCGCATCAACAGCCTTACGAGGACGGTCATATGAGCGCCGACGCACCCGCCCCTGACGCCGCAGAGCTCAGGGCACGCATCGACACGACGAAGGCGCACCCGGCGCGGGTCTACGACGTCTTCCTCGGCGGCAAGGACAACTACCCGGCGGACCGCGAGGCCGCGGCCGCTGCCCTGGCCGCCAATCCCCGCGGGTACCTCACCGTGCGGCACAACCGGGACTTCATGCGGCGGGCCGTCACACTCGCCGCGCAGGCCGGCGTCCGGCAGTTCCTGGACGTCGGGACCGGGCTGCCGACGCAGCAGAACGTGCACCAGATCGCCCAGGCGATCGCCCCCGACGCGCGCGTGGTGTACGCCGACAACGACCCGGTCGTCCTCGTCCACGCGCAGGCCCTGCTCACCAGCGGACCCGAGGGCCACACCGACTACATCGAGGCGGACCTGCGCGACCCCGCCAAGATCCTCGAAGCGGCCCGCCGCACCCTCGACCTCGACCGGCCCGTCGCCCTCGTCCTCGCCGCCGTCCTCCATTTCATCGAGGACGAGGCGGCCTACCCGATCGTCGAGCAGCTCCTCGACGCCCTGGCGCCCGGCAGCTACCTCGTACTGAGCAATCTCAGCTCGGACCTCAACCCCGACCAGGTCGGCCGGATCACGAAGTCGTTCAAGGAGCGCGGGTTCGCGATGGTCCGCCGCACGCACGCGCAGGTCGAGCGGTTCGTGACGGACAACGGGCTGGAGATGCTCGAACCCGGCGTCGTCCCGGTACACCGCTGGCGGCCCGAGGATGTCGTCGACCTGCCCGAGTCCCAGGACCCGGATCCGGAGTTCGTGGCGGGTCTGGACACGCTGGACCGGACGCGCTACCAGGGCATCAACGACGTCACCGACGCCGACGTCAGTGTGTACGGGGTGATGGCCCGCAAGCCCTGACGGCCGCGACGGCGGATCCCGCTCACTCCAGGACGTGCCGGCCCTCCGGCTGCGCACTGCACGAGGCCTTGAAGGTGCAGTGGGAGCAGTGCTGTCCGGTCGACGGGGTGAACCGTTCGTCCAGGACCCGGCCGGCGGCGGTCGCCAGGAGATCGGAGACCCACTCGGTGTCGGGCGGCTCCTGGGCCTGCACCTTGGGGACGGCGTCGCCGCCCTCCTTCTTGGGGGCGGGCTGGCGAAGCTGTACGAGTTCGGCGCCGCCGGATTCGGGGCGCGTGCCGTCGAAGACCTCGTCGACCGCGCCCGCCCGGACCGCCAGCTGGTACACGGCGAGCTGTGGGTGGCGGGCCACCTCGTCCTTCGTCGGGGACTGCTTGCCGGTCTTGAAGTCGACGACGTAGGCCCGGCCGTCAACGTCGCGTTCGACGCGGTCCATGGAGCCCCGGATGCGCACCTCGTACTCCCCCGCCTCCAGCGTCACGTCGAAGTCGTGCTCACTGGCGGCCGGGGTGCGGCCGGTGCGGTCCATGACATGCCAGCGCAGGAAGCGTTCGAGGGCGACGCGGGCCTGCTGCTTCTCCTGCTGCGACTTCCAGGGCGCGTCGAAGACCAGCCCGTCCCAGACCGAGTCGAGCCGCTCCATGAGGACGGCCAGATCGGCGGGCGTCCGCCCGGAGGCCACCTCGTCGGCCAGGACGTGGACGACGTTGCCGAAGCCCTGGGCCGCGGTCGCCGGGGCGTCGGCCTTCACCTCGCGGCCCAGGAACCACTGGAGCGCGCAGGTGTTGGCCAGTTGGTCGAGCGCGCTGCCGGACAGGGCGACGGGGTGGTCCCGGTCGCGGAGCGGGACGGCGGAGCGGGTCGGCTCGTACAGGCCCCACCACCGGTAGGGGTGGGCCGACGGTACGAGCGGCTGTCCCTCGTCGTCGCTCAGGGCCGCGAGACGGGCGAGGCGGTGGGCGGCCTCCTCGCGCAGCGCGTCGGAGGCGCCGGGGTCGACGGTGGTGGCGCGCAGCTCGGCCACGAGGGCGGCGACGGCGAGGGGCCGGCGCGGGCGGCCGGTGATGTCGCGGGGTTCGACGCCGAGCTCGGTGAGGAAGCGGGACGGCTGGTCGCCGTCGTCGGCGGGCGCCTTGACCGCGGTGACGATCAGGCGTTCGCGGGCGCGCGTCGCCGCCACGTAGAAGAGCCGGCGTTCCTCGGCGAGGAGGGCGCCCGGAGTGAGGGGTTCGGCGAGGCCGTCGCGGCCGATCCGGTCCGCTTCGAGCAGCGAGCCGCGGCGCCGCAGGTCGGGCCAGAGGCCTTCCTGCACTCCGGCGACGACGACCAGGCGCCATTCCAGGCCCTTGGACCGGTGCGCGGTCATCAGCCGTACGGCGTCGGGCCGCACGGAGCGCCGGGAGAGGGTGTCGGCGGCGATGTCCTGGGCGTCGACCTCCTCCAGGAAGTTGAGCGCGCCCCGGCCCCCGGTGCGCTCCTCCGCGCGGGCCGCGGTGTCGAAGAGGGCGCAGACGGCGTCCAGGTCGCGGTCGGCGTTACGGCCGCCCGCGCCGCCGCGCAGGGCGGCGCGTTCCAGCCTGGCCGGCCAGGGGGTGCCGGACCACAGCGCCCACAGGGCCTCCTCGGCGGTCCCGCCGGCTTCGAGGAGCTCACGCGCCGTGCGCAGCAGCGCGCCGAGGCGCTGGGCACCGCGGGCGTACGCCGGGTCGTGTGTCACGAGCCGTTCCGGTTCGGCGAGCGCGCGGGCGAGGAGTTCACCGGAGGGCGCGGGCACGCGGTTGCCTGCGGCGCGCTCCTCGTCACGCAGGGCCCGGCCGAGCCGGCGCAGGTCGGCCGCGTCCATGGAGCCGAGGGGTGAGGCGAGGAGGGTGAGCGCCGTCTCGGTGTCGAGCCAGGGGGCGGGGGGCGGGGCGGGTGTCTCGGGTTCCGCCGCGTCCTCGGCCGAGGTGCCCGTGTCCGCCGGTGCCGGAGTCTCCGGCACCGCCGCGACCTCGTCCGCGCCCCGGCGCAGCGCCGCCGTGGCCACCGTGCGCAGGGCCGTCAGCAGCGGGGCCACCGCCGGTTCGTGGCGCAGGGGAAGGTCGTCACCGTCGACCTCCAGGGGCACACCGGCCGAGGTCAGGGCCCGGCGCACGGCGGGAATGGTGCGCCCGCCCGCCCTGACCAGGACCGCCATCTCGTGCCACGGCACCCCGTCCTCCAGATGCGCCCGGCGCAGCAGGTCCGCGATGTTGTCGAGCTCGGTGGACGCGGTCGGGTAGGTGTACGTCTCGACGCCGCCGCCCTCTCGGACCGCCCCGAGCTCCCGGTGGGCGCGCACCTTCGCCGACGGCAGCCGGGTGAGCGGCATCCGGCGGGTGAGCAGACGGGTCGCGGCGAGCAGCCGTTCGCCGGATCGGCGTGAGGTGGTGAGGACGCCGACCGGGGCCGGGGCACCGTCCGCGCGCCGGAACACGTCCGGGAAGTCGAGGATGCCGTTCACGTCGGCGCCGCGGAAGGCGTAGATCGACTGGTCCGGGTCGCCGAAGGCGATCAGGTTCCGGCCCCCGCCGCCGCCCGGGGTGCTCCCCCGGTTCCCGGCCAGCGCGTGCAGCAGCCGCACCTGCGCCGGGTCCGTGTCCTGGTACTCGTCGACGAACACCGTGTCGTAACTGCCGGCCAGCGGCCCCGACACCTCGGGGCGCTCCGCGAGCAGCACGGCACGGTGGACGAGCTCCGCGTAGTCCAGCACCCCCTGGGCGTCCAGCACGTCCAGGTACTCGGCGAGGAAGGCCGCGGCCGCACCCCAGTCGGGCCGGCCGGTGCGCCGGGCGAAGTCGGCGAGGGCGTCCGGGCCGAGGCCCAGCTCACGGCTGCGGGCGAGCACGGCACGCACCTCGTCGGCGAAACCGCGCGTCGTCAGACAGGCCCGCAGTTCGTCGGGCCAGCGGATGTGGTCGTGGCCCTCCTTCTCCAGGTCGAGCTGGCCCGCCAGCAGTTCGCGGACGGTGACGTCCTGCTCCGGTCCGGAGAGCAGCCGCAGCGGGTCCGCGAACAGGTCGGCGTCCTGATGGGCGCGCACCAGGGCGTAACAGAAGGAGTGGAAGGTGGTGGCCTGCGGTCCTCGGACGGCGCCGAGCCGGGCGGCCATCCGGTCGCGCAGCTCGACGGCGGCCTTGCGGCTGAAGGTGAGAATCAGCATCCGGGCCGGGTCCGCGCCCCGGGCGACACGGGCGGCGACGGCTTCGACGAGCGTGGTGGTCTTGCCGGTCCCGGGCCCCGCGAGGACGAGGAGCGGGCCGCCGGCGTGGTCAACCACCGCTCGCTGCGCCGCGTCAAGGAGAGGGGGATCCACGGAGCCCGGCAGGGTACGCACCAGCCGGTACGCGCCCGTGGCCCTCCCCCTACGCCCTTGCGGGCGTGGGGGGACCCCCTGCCGTACCTGACGGTGCGGACTGTTCCGGGCAGTGGAGGAGGAGCTCACGTTGGGATCGCCGGTCCTGGTGGGTGTGCTGGGGTGCTGGAGGTGAGGGCGCGGCGCGTGCCGCGAACTGACGACGCTACTCCGGCGGGACCGCCGATTGGGGCGGGACGACTGCGTGGATCGTCACGTTCCGCCGGGCGGAAGGACCCGGCGTCGTCGCGTTCCGCCGGGCGGAAGGACCGGTCACCGTCACATTCCGCCGGGCGGAAGGACCCGGCACGGCCCCCGCTGCACGCTTCCTGTACGTCGTACGGGCCCGGCTCCGCCCGATGTGCCACCGGATGGCCGAAGCTGTCAGGTGTGAGCTCCCCCGCCGTCGTCGCCCTCCGCGCCCGCACCGCCGTCCCAGCGTGCGCGCCGCATGTCCAGACGCGGGACATGCCCCTCCGCGGACCGCGGGGCCTCGCGCAGCGGGGTGTTCTCCTCGCGGTAGTGATCAAGCGCACGCAGCTCGTGGCCCGGCAGCAGCGCACCGTCGGCGCGCACGACGCGCCACCACGGCACCGCGGACCCGTACAGCGCCATGACCCGGCCGACCTGGCGCGGTCCGCCGTCCCCCAGCCACTCCGCGATGTCTCCGTAGGTCATGACGCGGCCGGGCGGGATCAGTTCGGCGACGTCGAGCACGCGCTCCGCGTACTCCGGCAACGCGTCGCTCGTCGGGTGTTCGCTCATCCGGCCCATCCTGCCGTACGCCACCGACAGTCCGGCCCGTTCCGTGTCCGGTCGCACACGGAGGGTGCGGGGGCGGGGGACGGGGCGTATCTTGCGCATCGCGCGGCGCCGCATCGCACCCTGATGCCCCCCGCCGGCCGAAGGCCGTGCCACCATCATGCGGGCGGTGACCGGTGATACGAGAAGACGAAGACCAATCAGAGGCGACGAAGGAGCAGGGCGTGCAGCCACCGAAGGCGGCCGACGCCTCTGATGCCGAGCCGCGCCCCGAAGAGAGCGGACAGGAGCCCGGCGCCGGCCCGCGGGCGTCCGCGGAGCACCCGGCCGGCTCGACCCTCTCGACCTCCGAGGCGGCCCTGTCCGACCGTGTCTCGGGTGACGAACCCCTGCTCCCCGCCCGGGTGCACCGCCCCTCCGATCTGCTGCGGCTCCTCATCGGGGTCCTCGCGATCGTCGTGCTGTTCGCCGTCGCGGCGTTCGCCCACGGCACGACGGCCGGCCTCGAGGAGGACATCAACAAGGGCACCGGCCAGGCGCCCGATCTGCTCATCAAGGTCGCCGGTCTCGTCTCCAGCATCGCCGTGCTGCTCGTCCCGGTGGCCTTCGCCATCGAGCGCCTGATCAAACGCGACGGGCTACGGATCGCGGACGGCGTGCTGGCCGCCGTGCTCGCGCACGGGGTGACGCTCGCCACGGATCTGTGGGTGTCCAACTCCGCGCCCGGCACCATCCAGGACGCGTTGACCCAGCCGCAGCCCGGTCAGGCGCTCACCGACCCCGTACACGGCTACCTCGCTCCGGTGATCGCCTATATGACGGCGGTCGGTATGGCGAGACGGCCGCGGTGGCGGGTCGTGCTGTGGGTGGTGCTGCTGCTCGACGCCTTCACCATGCTGGTGGGCGGGTACACGACCCCGCTCTCGATCATCCTCACGGTACTGATCGGCTGGACGGTCGCGTACGGCACGCTGTACGCGGTCGGCTCGCCGAACGTCCGGCCGACCGGCCAGCACCTGATGGCCGGTCTGCGCCACGTCGGCTTCCGGCCCGTCACCGCGATGCGGGCCGAGGACGCGCCCGACTCGGGCGACCAGAGCGACCGCGGGCGCCGCTATGTGGTCTCCCTGGAGGACGGACCGCCGCTCGATGTGACGGTCGTGGACCGCGAACAGCAGGCGCAGGGCTTCTTCTACCGGGTGTGGCGCAGGCTCACCCTGCGCGGCATCACCCAGCGGCGTTCCATCCAGTCGCTGCGCCAGGCCCTGGAGCAGGAGGCGCTGCTCGCGTACGCGGCGATCGCCGCCGGTGCCAACGCCCCGAAGCTGATCGCCACCTCCGAGCTCGGTCCGGACGCCGTGATGCTGGTGTACGAGCACATCGGCGGGCGCTCCCTGGACGCGCTGGAGGACTCCGAGATCACCGACGAGCTGGTGCGCGGCGCCTGGCGTCAGGTGCAGGCGCTCCAGTCGCGGCGGATCGCGCACCGCAGGCTCACCGGTGACGCCATCCTGGTGGACCGTTCCGGCAAGGTGTTCGTCACGGATCTGCGCGGCGGCGAGATCGCGGCCGGTGATCTGGTGCTGCGGATGGACGTCGCCCAGCTGCTCACCACCACGGGTCTGCGGGTGGGTCCCGAGCGGGCGGTCGCGGCCGCGCTGGAGGTGCTGGGGCCGGACGCCGTCGCGGACTGTCTGCCGCTGCTCCAGCCGATCGCGCTCAGCCGCTCCACCCGCGCCCATCTGCGCCGGCTGGCCCGGGAGCGTTCGCAGCGCGAGCGCGAGGCCGTGCTGGAGGCGTCGGACGCGGCGAAGCGGGCCCGGTCGCAGGATGCGGAGCCTCCGGAGGACGCCGGGCGCAAGAGCGACCGCAAGTCGCAGCGCACCGAGAAGCAGGCCGAGAAGCGGGCCAGGGACGACGCCATGGACGTGGCCCGCGAGGAGGATCTGCTGTCCCGGATCCGCCAGGAGGTGCTGCTGATCCGGCCGCAGGCGCCGGTCGAGCCGGTCCGTCTGGAGCGCATCAAGCCGCGCACCCTGTTCAGCTTCATCGCCGGTGCCATCGCCGCGTACTTCCTGATCTCGCAGGTCACCGAGGCCGACTTCGGCGCGGTGGTCGAGCAGGCGGAGTGGGGCTGGGTGGCGGCAGCGCTCGGTTTCTCGGCGCTCAGTTACATCGCGGCGGCGATGAGCCTCCTGGGCTTCGTGCCCGAACGGGTTCCGTTCGGCAAGACGGTGCTGGCGCAGGTCGCCGGCTCGTTCGTGAAGATCGTGGCCCCGGCCGCGGTGGGCGGAGTCGCGCTGAACACCCGGTTCCTCCAGCGGGCCGGGGTGCGTCCGGGGCTGGCGGTCGCGAGCGTCGGCGCCTCGCAGCTGTTCGGGCTGGGGTGCCACATCCTGCTGCTGGCCGCGTTCGGCTATCTGACCGGTACGGAGAAGACGCCGTCCTCGCTCACCCCGTCCAGGACCGTGATCGCGGGGCTGCTGACGGTCGCCGTGCTGGTGCTGGTGGTGACGGCCATCCCGTTCCTGCGCAAGTTCGTGGTGACGCGGGTGCGGTCGCTGTTCGCCGGGGTCGTACCGCGCATGCTCGACGTCGTGCAGCGGCCGCAGAAGCTGCTCACCGGCATCGGCGGGATGCTGCTGCTGACCGGCGTGTTCGTGATGTGTCTGGACGCGTCGGTCCGGGCGTTCAGCGGTCCGGACACGCCGCACCTGAGCTATGCGAGCATCGCGGTGGTCTTCCTCGCCGGCAACGCGCTGGGTTCGGCGGCGCCGACCCCGGGCGGCATGGGCGCGGTCGAGGGTGCGCTGACCCTCGGCCTGATCGCGGTCGGCCTGCCGAAGGAGGTCGCGGCGCCGGCGGTGCTGCTGTACCGGCTGCTCACGCTGTGGCTGCCGGTGCTTCCCGGCTGGCTCGCCTTCAACCATCTGACGCGCAAGGGCGAGCTCTAGGGTCTTTCGTTTGGGTCGGGTCGGATCAGGGAGCGGGGTCCGGTGCGTGCAGCTGCAAGGCGGAGGAGGGAGTCACTGCGGAGCATGGGCGACCGACGACAACGCCGCAGATGTGCGTGCCGGACCCCGCGAGCCCGGCATGATCCAAACGAGAGGCCCTAGGCGCGGCGGCCCGCAGGCGTCCACCCGCTTGGACCGGCGCCCCGTGCACCCCCCGGGGAGCCGCCGCAGGATGGAGCGATGAGGACCTCCCCTGCCCTGCGCGCCGCGGCCCTCGCCGCCACCGTGACCGTGCTGCTTCCGCTCACCGGCTGTTCGGACGGGGGTGACGAGGAGAGCTCTCCCCATGCCGCCGCGGCCGCGGCGACGACCACCCCCGCCGACCTCGCCTCCCAGCAGCTGAAGTGGACACCGTGCCCGGCCCCTTCCCAGGCCCAGGGCGGCGGTTCCTCACCCTCCCCGCTGCCCGGCGGGGCCGTCTGGGAGTGCTCGTTCATGAACGTCCCGCTCGACTACGCGGAGCCGGACGGCGACACCATCGAGCTCGCGCTGATCCGTGCGAAGGCGATCGACGCGAAGAAGCGGATCGGTTCGCTCATCTTCAACTTCGGCGGCCCCGGCGCCTCCGGTGTCGCCACCCTGCCCGCGTTCGGCACGGAGTACGACAAGCTCCGCACCCGGTACGACCTGGTGAGCTTCGACCCGCGCGGAGTGGGCCGCAGCGCGGGGGTGGAGTGCGAGGACGACGCGCAGCTGGACGCCCGGTACGAGGGCGACGGCACACCGGACGACGCGGCGGAGGAGAAGGCGTTCACCGCGGACACGAAGACGTACGTGGCCGCCTGCGAGAAGAACTCCGGCAAGGAACTCCCCTTCGTGGGGACGACGAACGCGGCCCGCGACATGGATCTGATGCGCCGGGTACTCGGTGACGAGAAGCTGTACTACTTCGGCATCTCGTACGGCACCGAACTGGGCGGCGTCTACGCGCACTTGTTCCCCGAGAACGTGGGCCGGTCGGTCCTGGACGCGGTGGTCGACCCGACCGAGGACGCGGAGCAGTCCTCCCTCGGCCAGGCCGAGGGCTTCCAGCTCGCGCTGGACAACTTCGCCGCGGACTGCGCGGACCGGGGCGACGGCTGCAAGCTGCCCGGTGCCACCGCCGAGGAGGTCGAGCAGGGTGTGTCCGGCCTCCTCGACCGGCTGGAGAAGAAGCCCGTACCGGGCATCGGTTCCCGGAAGCTGACGCAGACGCAGGCCACCACCGGCATCGCGGCGGCGCTCTACTCCAAGGAGACCTGGCCCCTGCTGGAGCAGGGCGTGGACGAGGCCGACGGCGGCAACGGCGCACTGCTCCTCGCCCTCGCCGACTCCCTCAACGGGCGCTCCGAGGACGGCCGGTACGACAACTCGGCCGCGGCCAACACCGCCATCAACTGCGCCGACTCCAAGGAGCGGTTCACCCTCGACGAGACCAAGGAGAAGCTCCCCGCGTTCCGCGACGCCTCACCGGTCTTCGGCGACTATCTCGGCTGGGGTCTGATGGCGTGCACCGGCTGGCCGGTGGCGGGCGCCTGGGACACCCCGGACGTCAGCGCGGAGGGTGCGGCGCCCGTCCTGGTCATCGGCAACACGGGCGACCCGGCGACCCCGTACGCGGGCGCGAAGGCGATGGCCGAGGAGCTCGGCGAGGGCGTCGGCGTGGAGATGACGTACAAGGGCGAGGGCCATGGCGCGTACAACAGCGGCAGCTCTTGTGTGCAGAAGGCGGTGGGCGGCTATCTGCTGGACGGCAAGGTGCCGGACGCCGGAACGGTGTGCGATTAGGCGTGGGTCCGCGCACCTACCATGGGCGAACTGCCGGACGGGCAGGCACGACGGGGAGGGACTGCACGTGGTCGCATACGTACGGGCCGGGGCGCTGGCCGCCGCCGCGCTGCTGCTGACGGGGGTGCTCGCAGGATGCGAGGACGCCGCGGACGACAAGCCGGGCACTCCGGCCGACGGCACCACGGCTTCGGCCGCCCCGCCGTCCGCCGCCCCCTCGGCCGACGCGAGCGGAAAGCCCCTGCCCGCCTCCCTCACCTCGCAGCGCCTGGACTGGAAGAGGTGCGAGGCACCCGAGGGCGGCAGCGCTCCGGGCTCGTCCTGGCGGTGCGCGAAGGTCACGGTTCCGCTGGACTACGCGAAGCCGGACGGCGACACGATCGGAATCGCGCTGGTCCGCAAGGAGGCCCGGGACAAGGACCGTCGGCTCGGCTCGATGCTGTTCAACTTCGGCGGGCCGGGCGGCTCGGGGGTCTCCACCCTGCCGCGCGCCGCCGGTTCGTACGGGTCGCTCAACACCCGCTACGACCTCGTGGGGTTCGATCCGCGCGGGGTGGCCGAGAGCGCCGGGGTGCGGTGCCGCACGGACCAGGAGCAGGAGAGCGCCTACCGCAAGGTCGACATGACACCGGACACGGCGGCGGAGGAGGCGGCGTTCATGAAGGACGGCGCCGGTTTCGGCGCCGGCTGCGAGAGCCGCTCGGGCAAGGTCCTGCCGTTCGTCGGCACGACGAACGCCGCCCGGGACATGGACCTGATCCGCGAGGTCCTCGGCGACAGGAAGCTGACGTACTTCGGCTTCTCGTACGGCACCGAGCTGGGCGGCACCTACGCCCACCTCTTCCCGAAGCACGTCGGGCGGACCGTCTTCGACGCCGTCGTCGACCCGACCGCGGACACCACGGGCCACGCCCGTAACCAGACGACCGGCTTCCAGCGGGCGCTGGAGAACTACCTCAAGGACCGCGGCCAGGATCCGAAGACGGGCACCCGGCGCATCGCCGCCCTGCTGAAGCGGATCGACGCCAAGCCGCTGCCGACCGGTACGGGACGCGAGCTCAACGAGTCGCTGGCGATCACCGGCATCGTGCTGCCGCTCTACTCCAAGGACAACTGGCCGGTGCTCACCCAGGCCCTGGACGAGGCGGAGAGCGGCAGCGGTTCCATGCTGCTGCAGCTCGCCGACTCGTACAACGGCCGTGACGAGAACGGCCACTACGACACCCAGAACCACTCGCAGCGTGCCATCTCCTGCGCGGACACCAAGGCCAGGCCGACGGCGGCCGAAGCGAAGGCGCTGCTGCCCGAGTTCGGGAAGCTGTCGCCGGTCTTCGGCCCGTTCCTGGCCTGGGACACCGCGGGCTGGTGCGCCGACTGGCCGGTGGCGGGCGAGCACGAAACGCCGGAGGCGAGCGCCCCGGGTGCCGGTCCGATCCTGGTCGTGGGCACGACAGGCGACCCGGCCACGCCGTACGAGGGTGCGCGGAAGATGGCGGACGAGCTGGGCGAGGGCGTCGGCGTCCTGCTCACCAACAAGGGCGAGGGGCACGGCGCCTACGGCGGAAACAGCTGTGTGACGTCGACCGTGGACGCGTACTTCCTGGACGGGAAGGTGCCGGCCGACGGCAAGACCTGTTCGTAGCGCGGGCCCGCATACGCCGAAGGGGCCGGTCCGCATGATGCGGACCGGCCCCTTCTTCGCGTTCAGCCTTTAGTACACCGGCTTCTCGGGCTCGATCTGGTTGACCCAGCCGATCACGCCGCCGCCCACGTGCACCGAGTCGGCGAAGCCCGCCGACTTGAGGACCGCGAGGACCTCGGCACTGCGGACACCGGTCTTGCAGTGCAGCACGATGCGCTTGTCCTGCGGGAGGTCCTGGAGGGCGTTGCCCATCAGGAACTCGTTCTTCGGGATCAGCTTCGCGCCGGGGATCGAGACGATCTCGTACTCGTTCGGCTCACGGACGTCGATGATCTCGATCTTCTCGTCCGCGTCGATCCACTCCTTGAGCTGCTTGGGAGTGATCGTGGAGCCGAGCGCCGCCTCCTGGGCCTCCTCGGACACGACGCCGCAGAAGGCCTCGTAGTCGATGAGCTCGGTGACGGTCGGGTTCTCGCCGCAGACCGCGCAGTCGGGGTCCTTGCGGACCTTGACCTGGCGGTACTGCATCTCCAGCGCGTCGTAGATCATCAGCCGGCCGACGAGCGGGTCGCCGATGCCGGCGAGCAGCTTGATGGCCTCGTTGACCTGGATGGAGCCGATGGACGCGCACAGCACGCCCAGGACACCGCCCTCGGCGCAGGAGGGAACCATGCCGGGGGGCGGCGGCTCCGGGTAGAGGCAGCGGTAGCAGGGACCGTGCTCGGACCAGAAGACGGACGCCTGGCCGTCGAACCGGTAGATCGAGCCCCAGACGTACGGCTTGTTCAGCAGGACAGCGGCGTCGTTGACGAGATAGCGGGTGGCGAAGTTGTCCGTGCCGTCCACGATCAGGTCGTACTGGGCGAAGATCTCCATCACGTTCTCGGCTTCGAGCCGTTCCTCGTGAAGGATCACGTTCACTAGGGGGTTGATCCCCTGCACGCTTTCCTTGGCCGACACGGCCTTGGACTTGCCGATGTCGGCCTGGCTGTGGATGATCTGGCGTTGCAGGTTCGACTCGTCGACCTCGTCGAACTCCACGATGCCGAGCGTTCCGACACCGGCGGCGGCCAGGTACATCAGAGCCGGCGAGCCGAGACCGCCGGCGCCCACACAGAGCACCTTCGCGTTCTTCAGCCGCTTCTGCCCGTCCATCCCGACATCCGGGATGATCAGGTGGCGGGAGTACCTGCGGACCTCGTCGACGGTGAGCTCAGCAGCTGGCTCGACCAGGGGTGGCAGCGACACAGGAACCTCAACAATGCAGGTGGTCGGTTTCTACGTACTTCGGCTACGTACGGTTGTTCTTGCCGTAACACTGCCACGCCCCCTCTCATTCCGAGATAGCAGGTCCGATCCGCGAGACAATTTCGTCCCAGTACCTGGGCAGTGTCGCAAATGGATAACTTTGCCCCCGTCCGTTTCCGGGATCGGCCTCCCTGGTGCGGTCCGTGAAGAAGATCGTCCCGGCGCCCTGCCAGCGGGCGATGCGCATCGCCTCCTCCAGATGGGTGCGCGGGACACCGTGGACGAAGTGGGCGAACCGGCCGGGCGGGTAGGAGGCGGTCCACTCCGCCACCTGGGACCAGCGGTAGTCGGTCCACGCTCCACGGAAGGTGACCAGCTGGTCGGCGGCCTCCGCGTAGCCCGGGTGGGGATGGGTGTCGTGGCCGAGCACGAGGTGTCCGCCGTGCTGCGCGCTGTCGCTGTCCGCCAGGAGGGTGGAGAGGGTGGCGGTGAGACGGCGGACGGCGGGGAGGTCCTGGCGCCCGGCAGGACAGCGGTCGAGGTAGAAGCCTTCGACGCGGTACCAGTCAAGGTAGGACTGCGCGTCGGCGACCAGGTCGCCGAAGGGCCGGCTGCCGTGCGCCAGGTCGAGCCGGCCGAGCAGCCGTCCGGCCGAGGCCCGCACGGAGTCGAGCGGCTCCTCGCCGCTGACCGCCCGCGCGCGGGCGTTGCGGAGCCGGCCCGCGGCTTCCAGACAGTGCGGGTCGGGGCGGATGCCGGGGCCGTCGTCGATGTCGAGGACGGCCCAGTGCAGCGGGGTGCCGGGGCGGGCCAGTTCGGCCCATTCGGCCGGGGCGAGCAGCGGGTGCGCACAGCCGGGCACGCCGAAGCCGAGCTGGTCGGCGCCACTGGTCCGGCGGGCGGTGCCTGTACTGGTCAGATACGGCATGCCGCCTCCATCCAGATGTCGGCGAGGGACTCCTCCAGATTGATCCGGGGGCGCCAGCCGAGCCGGTCCCTGGCGGTGCGGACGTCCGCCTGCTGCCAGGCACCGCAGCCGTCCGGGTAAGGGGAGGGAGTGACCGAGAGGTGCTCCATGACCGATTCGGCGGAGGTGCGGGGGGCGCCGATGGGCAGGCGTGCGGGGGGCGTGTCCAGCTCGTGGAGCGCGCCCCCGTACCCGGCGACCTTGGCGAGGACGGCCGCCGCGTCGCGCAGTCGCACGGCCCGGCCGGTGCCGATGTTGACGACGCCCTGGGCGGCGGAGAGCGAGGCGGCGTGCACGGCGCGCGCGACGTCGCGCACGTCGACGAAGTCGCGCTGCACGCCGAGGCCGCTGAGCTTCAGCTCACCGTCGCCGGACTGCATGGCGCGGCGCATCGCCTCGGCGAGCCGGCCGAGCGGGGAGCCGGCCGGGGTGCCGGGGCCGACCGGCGAGAAGACCCGCAGCACGACCGCGTCGAGGCCGGAGCCGAGGACGAGTTCGGTGGCGGCGAGCTTGCTGACACCGTACGGGCCGCCGGGGCGCGGGATGGCGTCCTCCGCCGTGGACGAACCGGGCTGCGAGGGCCCGTACTCCGAGGAGCAGCCGACCTGGACCAGGCGGGCTGTGCAGCCGCTGCGCCGCATCGCCTCGCAGACGGTGGCGACGGCGACGGTGTTGTGACGGGTCAGGTCGCGGGCCCCGCCGCGGGTGGCGCCGGCGCAGTTGACGACGACTCCGGGGTGGACGGCGTCCAGGAAGCGGGTGAGCGCTCCCGGGCTGCCGCCGGCCAGGTCGAACCGTACGTCGGCGTCGTCGCCGCGGCCGAGCGCCGTGAGGTGGACGGCCGGGTCGGCGAGCAGCCGGTCGGCCACGAACCGGCCGAGGAATCCGTTGGCTCCGAGCAGCAGCACCCTCATCGCGCGCCCCTTGAGTGCCGACGGCGGGCTGCCGGTGCGGGGGATCGGTGGGTCATGTCCGGTGTCTCCTTGGGGCAGTTGCGTACGGTGCGGTACGGGACCCGCGGCGTCGGCTCCGCGGGGGCTGTGGGGTGCGTCAGGCGGCGGTGTGGGCGGATGCCCGGGAAAGAGCGACGGTGGCGGTGGTCAGCAGGCCGAGCGCGGCCGCGCCGCAGGCGACGGCGGGTACGGCCCCGGTGCCGGCCGCCTCGATGAGCGCTTCGACGGGGCGGGCGACGGCGTCGAGGCCGGGCAGCCGGCCGGCCAGGACGAGTGCGGGGGCGGCGACCTCGACGGCACAGGCGGCGGCAAGGCCGGTGGCGGCCGGTTCGGGGAAACCGTGGACGGTGAGGAGCCGCGCCAGCAGGAGCAGCACTCCGAGTGCGGCGGCCCCGGACCGGGAGCCGCCCCCGCCGATCCCCAGTCCGGCCAGGTACAGCAGCCCGCCGAGGGCGCAGAGGAAGAAGGCCACGGCCGCGAACAGCAGGGGGCGCACTCCTGCGGCGAACTCCTCCAGTGCGCGACTGCCGTTGAGTTTGCGGTGCGCGTGTACGGAGAAGAGGTGGGCGCACCAGGCCGCCGGAGCGACCGCCACGGCGAGGCCGAGCAGCGGAGCCGGAGTGATGTCCCAGGGGCCTTCGGGCCCGCCGCTGAGGAGTTGGTGGAGCAGCGCGTCGCCGTACAGGACGTAGCCCAGCAGCCAGCAGCCGAACAGACCGGCGGCGCCCGACGACCGTCCATCGGCGCAGAGGGGTCCGGTACGCAGAGCGAGTGCGAGCCCGACGAACGCGAGGAGACCGCCGCCGGAACCGATGGCGAGCCGCGCCCCGCCGTCGAGCACCCCTTCGGTGAGCCGCAGCGCGACGAAGGTCGCGAGGCAGGCGGCGCCCGGCAGCAGGGCCCGCAGCGACCACGCGGCGCGCGTCTCGATGTCGCGCGCCGGTGCGAACGACGCGCCGACGGGCTCCCCGGCGACACCCGGTACCCGGGCGAACAGTTCCTCGGCGAGCGAGAACACGTCGCGGTGCCGATAGCGGGCGGCGGTGCGGTCGGTGACGCCGTGGGCCTCAAGGCCGGCGGCGATCTCCAGGGGGTCGACGGCGCGCTCGCAGAGTTCGCGGTGCCGGTACATCAGGGACTTCACCGGATCGGCGGGCCCGCGCCGCCCGGTGGAGAGCTTGCGCGCCGGAGCGGTGTACGCGAGCTCGGGGGCGCGGGGGGCAGGGTGCGGTGCGGGGGCGTCGGGGGGCGTCGGGTCGTCGGCTGCGGAAGGGGTGTCGTCGGCTGCGGGGGGTGCGGGGGTGGCGGCCGAAGCGGGGTCGGGCGCGGGGCCGGGCTCCGGGTGCGGCGCGGGCCCGGTCCTGTCCCCCGGTCCGTCCACCGCCCCGTCCGGTGGTGCGGTGGACGGCCCCCAGGCCGGTTGGGAGACGTCCGCGAGCAGGGTCCCGGAGGCCGCCGCCCCTGTGCGGTGGTCCCCGTTGCTGCTGGTCGTCGGTGTGCCGAGCGCCTCGGGCACTTCGGTCGGGCGGCCCATCGTCGTTCCTCCGTGCTTGTCGCCGGGTGCGGCGGACGCACCGGCGGGTCCCGGTCGGTCGGTACGGCCCGGCGCGGCCGCCTCCTGGTCACACATCGCCGTCCCCCGCGCCGCACGCGCCCGCGCCGACTCCCTGCACGGCCCAGCTGGGCGTCCGCCCGGCCGGACCCGGAGCAGGTTCGTCGCCCGGCTCCGGCCACAGGCCGAGGACGTGGGCCTCCGGCGGAGTGTCGAAGGGCCGGGGACCACCGGTGGCCGGTGCGGGCGCCCTGCGTACCGGCGCCTGCGAGATCAGCTCCAGGTAAATGCCGCGAAATGCCGCGAGGTTCTGTTCGACGGTGAAGAGTTCGAGCGCCCGGGCACGCGCCGCGGCTCCCAGGCGCGCACGGCGCTCGGGGTCGCGTAGCAGCGCCACGCAGGCGTCGGCGAGCGCCCGGGGGTTGCGCGGCGGCACCACGAGCCCCGTTCCGCCGATGACCTCGACGACCGCGCCGACGTCCGTAGACACCGTCGCCCGGCCGCAGAACATCGCCTCGACCAGGCTGATCGGGAAGCCCTCGACCACGCTGGAGAGCACCACCACGCCGCCCGCCGCGTACGCCTGGGCGAGATCGGGGACCTCGGCCCCGCCGATGTCCTCGAAGGAGACGGGGCTGTCACCGACGGCGTGCGCGTCCACGGCCTCGTCGGGGAAGAGCTGGTCGGCGAGCGCCCGGCAGTGGGCGAGATAGGAGGCGCCCTCCGGCCCCTGGGCCGCCGCGCCGATGATCCGCAGCCGGGCGTCGGGTTCGGCCCTGCGCACCTCGGCGAAGGCGTGCAGCAGGGCGATCAGGTCCTTGGCCGGCTCGATCCGGCCGACCCAGACCAGTGTGTCGGGGCCTCCGTCGTCCTCGCTCTCACCGAGCACCGCGAAGCGGCCGGACTCCATGCCGGGGTAGACCGTGCGCACCTTGGCGGGTTCGGCGCCGCAGCGCTCCTGCCAGCGGCGGGCATGGGTGTTGCCCGGGGTGATGAGCGCGGCCTGCCGGTACACCTCGGTGGCGAGCTGCCCGTGGAAGTTCGCGAGCAGCGCGCGTACCGGCGCACTCACCGGCGTACCGGAGTCCGCGAGGTAGTGCGCGCGCAACTGCACGGCGTGCTCGGTGACGAGCAGCGGCACCCCGAAGAAGCGCTTGGCCAGCAGTCCCGGCAGCGCGGCGGCGCCGCCGGACGCGGCGTGGCAGAGGTCGACGGCGCCGAGGCTCTCCTCGTCGTACCAGTCCAGGGAGAGCGGGCGCAGCGCCCGGTCGAGCTCGGCCGCGAAGGCGAGGAGATCGGGAACGGTGGCGGTCTGGACGGTGCGTCCGGTGCCGGGTGCGCGGCAGGCGGCCTCCAGGATCCGTACCGCGGTCTCGGAGCGCAGGGCGGCGGGGAGCCCACCGTGCTCGCAGGCCAGTTCGGCGAGTCCGTAGAGGCCCTCGGTGAACTGCGCGCCCCCGAGCCGCGGGTCGGCGGACCGCGGGCCCGCGTCCCCGTCCTCCCGCGCGCCTCCGGAGGCGCCCCCCACGCACACCGCGTTGGCGAGCGCCGTGAAGTGGGTGATGAAGCGGCGGCGTTCGCGCCGCCCGTACGTCCGCGCGCCCCCACCGGTCAGCAGGCGCGGGATCAGCCCCCGGGGGGCGTGGAGGCCGAGGGCGTCCTCGTCGGCGGTCCACAGGGGCGCGGTCCGCACCCGGCTGACCTGGGGCGGGAGCTGGACCCAGCCCTGCGCCTCCTGCTCGGCGCTGCGGCTGAGCGCGAAGAGATCGAACTCGTGCTGCGCGATCCCGCGCACCAGACGGTCGCACCAGAGTCTGGACTCACCGGACGCATACGGATAACCACCGTCGGTGAGCAGTCCGATCCGCACGAGCACACCCCCGATCTCCCTTGTGAGCGGCCGCCGTTGGATCGGCGACTCGCAGCGGGACGACCGTAAGCGGATACGCCGGTGGCGCGACGGACGGTTGTCCGTCGCACCACCGAAAGGGGTGAACCGTCGTAACTTTCCCGCCCCGGTAGCGTTCTGTCGCGCTATAGAGGCAGTCGGTGACACAGGGTCAGGCTGCGGCCAGCTCCTTGCGGGCTGCGCGGCGTACCGCCGCGAGCGCCGGATCGAGGGCGGGAACGGCCGCCAGCAACTGCTTCGTGTACGGATCCGCGGGGTCGCCGTAGACCCGCTCCACCGGTCCCTCCTCGACGATCCGGCCCCGCCGCATGACGGCGACACGGTCGCTGACCTGCCGTACCACGGCGAGGTCGTGGGCGATGAGGACGAGGGCGAGTCCCAGTTCCTGCTGGAGCTCCGCCAGCAGGGCGGTCACCTGGGCCTGGGTCGTCACGTCGAGCGCGGAGACCGCCTCGTCGCAGACGATGAGCTCCGGCTCGGCGGCCAGGGCCCGCGCGATCCCGACCCGTTGGCGCTGTCCGCCGCTGAACTCGTGCGGATAGCGGCCGTACTGCTCCGGGTCGAGCCCGACACGCCTCAGCAGATCCCGTACGCGCGCCCTGATCGCGCTCTCGTCGCGCTCCCCGCGCGCCCGCAGCGGGTCGGCGACCGACTCGCCGACGGAACGGCGCGGGTTGAGCGAGGAGACCGGGTCCTGGAAGACCATCTGCACGCGTGCCGCCCGGCCGATCCGGCCGGATGTGGGTTCCAGCAGACCGACGAGCATCCGTCCGAGGGTGGTCTTGCCGCTGCCGCTCTCGCCGACGATGCCGAGCGTCTCGCCGCGGCGGACCGTGAGCGAGACCCCGTCGACCGCGGCCGGGGCGGACTTCCCGCGGCCGGAGACCTGGCGTACGTCCGCGGCCTCGATCAGCACCTCGGCCTCCGCGCCGGTCCTCTCCGGCTCCGCCGTCCGCGCCACGGGCACGAGCCTCGGGGCCTCGGCCACCGGCTCCGCCGTCCGCGCCGCCGGAGCGATCCTCGGCACCGCCGCCAGCAGCGCCTTCGTGTACGGCTCGCGGGGCGCGCCGAGCACCTCGGCCACCGGTCCGCGTTCCACGGCGAGGCCCGACCGCACGAGCACGTCGTCGACCGACTCGGCCGCCACGCCCACGTCATGGGTGACCAGGAGCAGCCCCATGCCCGTCTCGCGGCGCAGATCGTGCAGCAGGTCGAGGATCTGGGCCTGGACGGTGACGTCGAGCGCGGTCGTCGGCTCGTCGGCGATCAGCAGTTCCGGTTCGCAGGCGAGCGCCATCGCGATCAGCGCCCGCTGGCGCATCCCGCCGGAGAACTCGTGCGGCCGGGACCGGGAGCGGCGTACCGCGTCGGGGATCCCGACCCGGTCCAGCACCTCCACGGCCCGGGCCCGCGCCGCCCGCCGGGTGACGCGGTGGTGGACCCGGTACACCTGGGCGATCTGGTCGCCGACCGCGTAGTAGGGGTCCAGCGAGGACAGCGGGTCCTGGAACACCATCGCGGCCTTCGCCCCGCGCAGCGCGCGCAGTTCGGCGTCACCGGCCGCCCGGACGTCCACGCCGGCGACCCGTATCGAGCCGCCGACCTTCGCCCCGGTCCCCCGGTGCAGCCCGAGCAGGGCGTACGCGGAGGCGCTCTTGCCCGAGCCGGACTCGCCGACGACGCCGAGCGCGCCGCCCGCCTCCAGCGAGAAGGACAGTCCGCGCACCGCGTGCACGTCGCCGAACGAGATCGAGAGATCGGTGACCTCGACCGGACTCATGACAGCACCACCCGTCGGTCGGCCATCGCCTGGAGGACGTCCGCGACGGCATTGGCGAGGACGACGAAGAATCCGGTGACGAGCACCAGACCGACGACGACCGGGAGGTCCACCTGCTTGACGGCCTCGACGAGTTCGCGGCCGACGCCGGGGATCCCGAAGAGGGACTCGGTGAGCACCGCGCCGCCGAACATCGGAGGATGACCTCTCGGAGTACTGCCTGGATGAGGGAAACAGAAAGTGATTCCGCGCAGGCGACGACGGGAGAGGTGTGCACACGACCGGTCGGGACAGGTGAAGGTGACCGGAACACGGGAACTGCCGCGCCTGCGGACGGAGTACGCCCGGGCGCGGCAGTCGGGGAAGGGCGGTCCGGGCCATCAGGGCTCGGACGGGGGGCCGACGTGCGCGCGGGCAGGCGTCAGCAACAGTCGATGTCGGCGACGCTGTGCCCGGTCACGCCGATGAGCGCGAGCTCGATGGCTGCGCGATCGGTGGCGACGGGGGTGCGTGACATGCCGAGAAAAATGGGCGACGGCCTGCCCGATGTCAACGCGATATGAGACGGTCGTCTCGCCATTCGGACGGAACCTTCGGAGGGCGCCATCCCGGCCGGTCGTGGCGGGGGTGCCGGGCCGGCCCCGGCAGCACCCCTCACGGAACTCAACCCTTCGGGTACACCCAGGCGTTGGGGAGGCACTTGATGCCGTTGAGGTCGAGCGACTTGGTCTGCTGCTGCATCACCGGAGCGAGGGCACCCTTCGTGCCGCAGCTCACATGGTTGTGCCCCAACCGGTGGCCGACCTCGTGGTTGATCAGCATCTGGCGGTAGGCGAAGAGCTTGTCCGGCCCGAAGGTGGACGAACCCTGGGCCCAGCGGTAGGCGTTGATCATCACGCGCTCGGTGGCGGCGGAGTCACAGGAGACGTTGTCCTCCATCGTGTCCAGCCCCGACTTCTCGCACCATTCACCCGTGGTCCCCGGGCTGGCCAGCGTGATCACGAAATCCGGCGTCCCGGTGGAAATCCGTTCGAAGGTCATATCGCCGTCGTGGGCCCAGCTCCGGTCGTCGTTCAGAGTTTTCTGGACCGCCTGGGCGAAGAGCGCCGAGTCCAGTCCGAGCCCGTCCTCGACATCGATCCGGTACCGGTACTTCTGTCCCTTGCCCGGAGCCTTCGCCGTCCCGGCGACCGTCCGGAACTTCCCCGATGCGGTGAGCTTCGCAGCCAGCGGATACGCCTTGGCCATTTTCTGCTCGTACGAAAGAGGCTTGACCGCCACCTCGGGCCTGGGCGTCGTCCGTACGTCCGAGCGCGAGGCGTCGCTCTCGCCGTCCCGGTCCACGCCCGCGGGCTGCGCGGCGGCGGACCGGCTGCCGTTGTCGTGGGCCACCTGGCCCGCTACGACCACCGCGAGCACGGTCGTCACGGCGGCCGCGGCGATACCGGTGAACGTGCGGCCCTTGCCGCCCTTGGTGCTCTTGGCCTCGTCGCCGGGAGCCGCCGCGCGGTCGTCCGCGTCCGGCGGGTGCTCGTCCCAGTCGGTGACGGAGCGGTACGGATCGGCCGGACCGGAAGGGGTCGCGGCCGGACGGCGGGGCGCGGGCGGGGCGGGCGGGCTGTCGAAGGCCTCGACGAACTCGCGCCGCGGCCCCGGTATCAGCGGCCCGGCAGCGGCCTCCTGCGCGTTCCGCGACGCCTGAGGACTCCGCGGCCCCTGCGGGTTCTGCGGCCGTCCGGGCGCCTGGGTCCGGGCGGCCTGGCCGCCGATGCGGCCCGGTCCCGTGCCGTGCGGCGGGGCCGGGCGGTCGCCGTAGCGCCCGAGGGACCCGGTGCCCCAGCCGCCGCCGGGTTCACGCTGTTCGGGATGGCCGCCGCGCACCTGGGGGATGCCCTGGAACGGGGTGTGGCCGTCGGTGCCGGGAGCCGCTTCGCCCGGCCGTCTGCGCCGGCCGTTGCCGGCTGCGGGCAGGGCGTCCTCGCGCCCCGCTTCCGCGTTCGCCTCGGAGGGCCCGCTCTCGGGCGCCCTGGGCGCAGGGCCCTTTCGGCTGTGTCGTCCCACGCCCCGGATCAGCTCCCGCCGCATTCGTCGAGCAGTTCCCGGAACGCCTGGGCGACCGCCTCCGGGTACTCCATCATCGCCACGTGCCCGGCGTCGGGCAGTGTCAGCAGTCGCGCATCGCGGAAGGCCGCGGACGCCCTGCGTGCCATCCGGTACGAGACGAGCCGGTCCCGTCCGCCGTACACGAGCTGGACGGGTGCGAGCACCCGCTCGGCCTGGCGCCACAGCCCGTGCTGCCCGCCCAGTGTGTACGCGTCGACGATGCCACGTGCCGAGCGCGCCATCGCGTCCCAGAAGTACGGCAGCGCCAGCCGCCGCTCCATTTCGGCCACCGCGTGACGGAAGGCGTCGGCGGAGACACGTGCCGGATCGCCGTAACAGAGTGCCATGACTCCGCGGGTGCGTTGTTCCGCGCTCCAGTCCCGGGTCATCCGGGCGAACAGGGACACGACTCCCGGAACGGCGAGCAGTGCCGTCGGGGCGGCCGACAGCTGCACCCGGAGTTCGGGGAGCGCGGGCGAGATCAGGGTGAGGGTGCGCACCAGGTCGGGGCGGACCGCCGCGACCCTGGTCGCCACCGCGCCGCCCAGCGAGTTGCCGAACAGGTGCACGGGGCCGCGCTCCCCGGCGTCGAGGAAGCGGATCACCGCGCGGGCGTGGCCGGTGACCGAGTAGTTGCCGTCGTCCGGCGGCGGGGAGTCCCCGAAGCCCGGCAGGTCGACCGCCTCGCTGTCCAGCACGTCCTGGAGCAGCGGCATCAGCGCCGACCAGTTCTGCGAGGAGCCGCCGAGTCCGTGCACGAAGAGCGCGGGCGGCAGCCCGGTCCGCTCCGGCGGCCGCGAACGGACGGTCAGCGTCAGCCCGGGCAGCGTGACGGAGCGAAGCCTCTCCCCCTCCGCGACTCTGACGGCGCTCACCGTGGGGGCCACCGCTGCGGCGGCGGCACGGACTCCCGGCAGCTCGGTCGAAGACATGCGGCAATGTTACGAGACGATCACACCGTGGTTCATGTGTTCGCCGTCACAGATCGCATGGCGTCTTCGGGGGGTAGCTCCTAGGCTCGGAGGCAAGGAAGGGAGTCACCATGACGGTCGACCCCAGTGACCCGGAGAGCTTCGAGGACGTCCAGCCGGACGATCCCGACCATGAGGCACCCGACGCGGACGCCGCCGAGCAGCACGCGGATCTGCGTCCGGAGGACGACGAACCGCTGACGGACGTCGACCGCGACCGCGCGAACGAGGCGGATGCGGCGGAGCAGGCCCGTGTTGTCCCACAGGATGAGGACGATTACCGCTGATACGCCCCGCTATGCGGCTGGGGGTGCGGAAACTGTGGCTACCGCAGTCGTCCGGTCCGTGAAATTCTGCGTCCGCGCCGCGCATACCAGGGTTACCCAAAAGTACGATGTCGGTATGGCGCAGCGTGCACGGAACTGCTGGGTCCGATCACAATTTTGGGAGGCGGCGTGACAGCCATCGAGCAGACCGAGGCGGCGCGCCCGCGGGGCACTCGTTTGCCCCGCCGCGCCCGACGCAATCAGCTCCTGGGTGCTGCGCAGGAGGTCTTCGTCGCGCAGGGGTACCACTCCGCCGCGATGGACGACATCGCGGAGCGGGCCGGGGTCAGCAAGCCGGTGCTCTACCAGCACTTCCCGGGCAAGCTGGAGCTCTATCTGGCCCTGCTCGACCAGCACTGCGAGTCGCTGCTCCTCGCGGTGCGCACGGCGCTGGCGTCGACGACCGACAACAAGCTGCGCGTGGCCGCGACGATGGACGCCTACTTCGCGTACGTCGAGGACGAGGGCGGCGCGTTCCGGCTGGTCTTCGAGTCGGACCTGACCAATGAGCCCGCTGTACGCGAGCGGGTCGACCGGGTCTCGCTCCAGTGCGCCGAGGCGATCTCGGACGTGATCGCGGGTGACACGGGGCTGTCCAAGGACGAGTCCATGCTGCTCGCGGTCGGGCTGGGCGGGGTGTCCCAGGTGGTCGCCCGCTACTGGCTCTCCAGCCGCTCCGCCATCCCGCGCGACACGGCGGTGCAGCTCCTCACCTCGCTGGCCTGGCGGGGTATCGCGGGCTTCCCCCTGCACGGCCTCGATCAGCACTGAGCGGGGCGGCCGGCTCCGGTGTTCGCTGCGGGCGTTTCCCGCAGCGCCCTGCCCGGTCCCCTCAGCGGGCTAATGTGTGCTGCGTACGGCGCGGTTCACCGCGCAGGGACTGACCGTCGGAGGGACATAGCCGTGGAGGTCAAGATCGGGGTGCAGCACACGCCCCGGGAGATCGTTCTGGAGAGCGGGCTTTCCGCCGAAGAGGTCGAGAGCGCGGTTTCCGAGGCTCTTGCCGGCAAGGCGCAGCTGCTCAGCCTCACGGACGAGAAGGGCCGCAAGGTCCTGGTGCCGGCCGACCGGATCGCCTACGTGGAGATCGGCGAGCCCAGCACACGACGGGTGGGGTTCGGCGCGCTGTAGCAGCACGCCCGGACGCACAGACCGCGGAAGCGGCCCGGTGGGGATTCTCCCCGCCGGGCCGCTTTTCGTCGTGCGCGGGGCGGACCGCCGCACCGGACCCCTGCTCGTCCCGCCGTCGTTCCTGTGCGTCGGCTGAGCGAAGCCTGTCCCCGGGAGGGTTGCCTCGCGGCGCCCGGGGGTAGTACGGCCTACGACCGATTTGCCCGCCCTCCCACCTGCGAGGTGATCGTCTGTGATCTTGGAAACCCTGGGCTCCGTCGTGCTGGGACTCGCCCTGGCCTGGGCGGCCCTGCGCACCCTGTCGCCCCGCCTCCCGTCCCGCCGCGCCGTGCTCGGCACCGGTGCGCTGGGAGCGCTGTTCGGCGCCGGCCTCACCCACTCGGTGCTGGGCCCGGGCCACGCGGCGGCCACGCTGGTGGGCTCGGTGCTGATCTCCGCGGTGACGCTGTCCCTGCTGCTGAGGCCGCGCAGCCGCCGGCCGATCCGGTCGGCGGCGGCCTGACCTCGGCGACAGGCCCCTAGGCGGCCAGCCCCAGGGCGGCCATCCGCTTGGTGTGCGCCTCGGTGATCCGGGAGAACATCCGGCCGACCTCGGCCAGGTCGAATCCGTCAGCCACCCCGCCCACCAGCATCGTCGACAGCGCGTCGCGGTCGGCCACCACCCGCTGCGCCTGCGAGAGCGCCTCGCCCATCAGCCGGCGCGCCCACAGCGCGAGCCGGCCGCCGAGCCTCGGGTCCGCCTCGATCGCGGCGCGCACCTTCTCGACCGCGAAGTTGCCGTGCCCCGTGTCGTCGAGCACGGCGAGGACGAGGGAGCGGGTGTCCGAGTCGAGCCGGGCCGCGACCTCGCGGTAGAAGTCACTGGCGATCGAGTCGCCGACGTAGGCCTTGACCAGGCCCTCCAGCCAGTCCGACGGCGCGGTCTGGCGGTGGAAGTCGTCGAGGGCCTTGGCGAACGGCTCCATGGCGCCGGTCGGCTCCACCTCGATCGCGGTCAGCCGGTCCGTGAGCCGCTCGAAGTGGTGGAATTCCGCGGACGCCATCTTCGCCAGCTCCGCCTTGTCGGCCAGGGTCGGTGCGAGTTTCGCGTCCTCGGCGAGCCGCTCGAAGGCCGCCAGTTCCCCGTAGGCGAGTGCTCCCAGCAGGTCGACGACGGCAGCCCGGTACTGCGGCTCGGCGGACGCGGTGGCCCAGTCCTGGTCGGCGATTCTGGTGGATGCGGGGGCTTCAGTGGCGTTGTCAGGCGTCTCCATGAACCGCAGAATAGCCCGCCCGCCGGGGGGTGGAAGGGTCCGGCCGCCGACTGACGTCACACCGTTCCGATGAATTCGCCCAACACAGATGCGCGAATCCGGGGTACAGTGGTATTGCGCTTACTGAGCATTTTGCAACTGCTCGTTGCGCGAAATTGAATGAGGATGCCCGGTCGGTGGCCCGATCGGCTCCGACCCGACAGCCCTCCACGCGGTGCGTACGACACGTACGACCGCAGATGAGGGGCCCCCTCAGCGGCACGAGCGCTCGAGCGACGGCAGTGGTCCCGCGCCACCCGGCCCATCCACGGCCGGATGACCAACCCCGGCACGGTACGACCCCCTTCGTTCGCCTCGGACCGCGTTTCACAGAAGAGGCAGCACCCTGACTACGTTCCGAGACCTCGGGATCCTTTCCGAGACGGCCGAAGCCCTTGAGGCCGTCGGCATCACGTCCCCCTTCCCCATCCAGGAGATGACGCTCCCCGTAGCGCTCTCCGGCTCCGATGTCATCGGGCAGGCCAAGACCGGCACCGGCAAGACGCTCGGTTTCGGCCTGCCGCTGCTGGAGCGCGTCACCGTCCTCGCGGACGTCGAGGCGGGCCGGGCCCAGCCCGAGAAGCTGACCGACGCCCCCCAGGCGCTGATCGTCGTCCCCACCCGCGAGCTCTGCCAGCAGGTCACCAACGACCTGCAGACCGCCGGCAAGGTGCGTAACGTCCGCGTGCTCGCCATCTACGGCGGCCGGGCGTACGAGCCCCAGGTCGAGGCCCTCAAGAAGGGCGTCGACGTGATCGTCGGCACCCCGGGCCGCCTGCTCGACCTGGCCGGCCAGCGCAAGCTCGACCTGTCGAAGGTCCGCGCCCTCGTCCTCGACGAGGCCGACGAGATGCTCGACCTGGGCTTCCTGCCCGACGTCGAGCGCATCATCACGATGCTGCCCGCGAAGCGCCAGACGATGCTGTTCTCGGCGACCATGCCGGGCGCGGTCATCAGCCTCGCGCGCCGCTACATGTCGCAGCCGACCCACATCAACGCCACGTCGCCCGACGACGAGGGCACGACGGTCAAGAACACCGCGCAGTACGTCTACCGCGCGCACAACATGGACAAGCCCGAGATGGTCTCGCGCATCCTGCAGGCCAACGGCCGCGGACTCGCGATGATCTTCTGCCGCACCAAGCGCACCGCGGCCGACATCGCCGAGCAGCTGGAGAAGCGCGGTTTCGCCTCCGGCGCCGTCCACGGCGACCTCGGCCAGGGCGCCCGTGAGCAGGCGCTGCGCGCCTTCCGCAACGGCAAGGTCGACGTGCTCGTCTGTACCGACGTCGCGGCCCGCGGTATCGATGTCGAGGGTGTCACCCACGTCATCAACTACCAGTCGCCCGAGGACGAGAAGACCTATCTGCACCGGATCGGCCGGACCGGCCGGGCGGGGGCCAAGGGCATCGCGATCACGCTGGTCGACTGGGACGACATCCCGCGCTGGCAGCTGATCAACAAGGCCCTGGACCTGAAGTTCCCGGACCCGCCGGAGACGTACTCCACGTCGCCGCACCTGTACGAGGAGCTCGACATCCCGGCCGGCACCAAGGGTGTCCTGCCGCGTACCGAGCGGACCCGTGCGGGTCTGCGGGCCGAGGAGATCGAGGACCTCGGCGAGACGGGCGGCCGTGGCCGCAAGTCCGCCGCCGCGTCGGCCCCCGCGGTCCGCGAGGAGCGTCCCGCGCGTACGCCGCGTCAGCGTCGTCGCACCCGGGGCGGTTCGAGTGCGGAGGAGGGCGCCGTGACGGTGCCCGCGCCCGCCACGGAGATCGTCGGGGCCCCCGAGGCCACGGACGGCCCGTCCGAGCCGCGCACCCCGCGCCGTCGCCGGCGCAGCCGTGTCGGTGCCGCGGACATCGCCGCCGCTGACGTCGCCGCCGAGGCAGCGGTCGCGGTGGCGGAGGCTCCGGCCGTGGTCATCGACACCGAGCCCGAGGCCGCTCCCGAGCCGAAGAAGCGGACGAGGACCAGGGCCGCCAAGGCCGAGGTCGTGGTCGACGCCGAGCCGGAGGCCGAGGTGGTGGCCGAGGCCAAGCCGCGTCGCCGCCGTGCCCGGGTCGCCAAGCCCGCGGAGGAGGCCGACTTCCAGACCGCCCCCGTGGCCGAGCCCGTGCCCGTCGCCGCGACGGTGACCAAGCCGCGTCGCCGCGCCCGGGTGATCAAGCCCGCCGAGGACGAGGTCGACTTCCAGATCGCGCCCATCGCGGAGCCCGAGCCGGACGCCAGGTCGCGCCGTCGCCCCCGTGCGGCCGCGAAGCCGAAGACGGAGGCCGTGGCGCAGGCACCGGCCGCCGAGGGCGAGGCCAAGCCGCGCCGTCGCCGGGCCCCCCGGGCGGCTGCCGCCAAGTCCGAGGGCTGAGCACGCGTCGAACGATCGCCCGGACGGGCCCGAGGGTTTCCTCGGGCCCGTCCGGCGTTCCACGGCATGACGGACCCCGCCCGCGGCCGTAACCTCGTGCCATGAGCAGGCCACCCACCTTCATCCCGCCGCCCTGCGCCCGCCCCCGCACCCTGCACACCGGGCGCGGGGACTTCGCCGTCCTGGACGCCGGGCCGCGTACGCGACCGCGGGGCACCGTCCTCCTCCTGCCCGGGTTCACCGGCAGCAAGGAGGACTTCATCGCACTGCTGCAACCGCTCGCCGACGCCGGCTACCGAGCCGTCACGGTCGACGGGCGAGGCCAGTACGAGACGGACGGGACGGACCGTCAGGAGACCTACGCCCAGGGCGAGTTGGCCCAGGACGTGCTCGCGCAGACGGCCGCGCTCGGACTCGGCGACGGAGCGGTCGACCTGATCGGCCACTCACTCGGCGGGCAGATCGCGCGCGCTGCCGTGCTGCTGGATCCCGCACCGTTCCGTTCGCTCACCCTGATGTCCTCCGGGCCCGCCGAGGTCATCGAGGCCCAGCAGGTCAAGCTGAAGATCCTCGGTGACGCGCTCGCCACGATGAGCATGGACGACGTCTGGGCCGCCATGCGGGCCCTCGACCCGCCGGCCGAGGCGGAAACGGATGGCGAGGACATGCGGCAGCGCTGGCTGCGCCACCACCCCGCACAGCTGATCGCCACCGGCCGGCAGCTGGCCACCGAGCCGGACCGGGTGGCCGAGCTCGCCGCCACGGGACTGCCGGTCCATGTGATCTCCGGCGAGCGCGACGACGTCTGGCCGGTGCCGCTGCTCGACGCGATGGCGGTACGCCTCGGGGCGCGCCGGACCCGGATCGAGGGCGCCGAGCACTCCCCCAACACGGACCGGCCGGTGCCGACGGCCGCCGCGCTCGTCTCCTTCTGGGACAGCCTCTGAGCGACGGCGAGGACACGGGGGCATTCGGGGGCCGACTTGTGTCAGTACTGCGCCTGGAGGTGCTGCCAGAAGCCGTCACGCAGGGCCCTGCGCAGATGGGCGTGGCCGCGCAGTGAGTGCTGGAGCAGCCGCTCCGCCTCGACCAGCAGATCCTGGTCGACGGAGCCCGGCAGATACGGGTGCCCGGGCAGCAGGTCGGCCAGGGACTCGCGGCCGCGGGCGGAGAGCCAGGTGGCGGCGATCTGCGCACCGACGAAGCGGACGTCCTCGCGCGAGGGCGCCGGACTGTCGTCCTCATAGGTGGTGACGGGACGTCTGGTCACGTACGGGCGGCAGAAGTCGAGGTCGAAGGTGCGCTGGCTGTCGACCTCCCAGAGCAGCGGTTCGGCCTGGTTGCGGCCTTCCCCGGCCTCGATGCCCCACAGATGGACCCGGGCCCCGTATCCCTGCGCCGCCTCGACGGCCGACACCAGGTCCTCGTCGCCGCCGACCAGAGCGGCATCGCTGATGGCGCGGTGCCGGGCGAGGGATTCGAGGTCGGTGCGGATGAGTGAGTCGACGCCCTTCTGCTGGTTGTTGGCGTTGAGGTTGCCCAGCCTGACCTTGACGTCGGGGAGTTCGGCGATGGACTGCTGCTCGACGGTGTGGATCCGGCGCCTGGCCCCGTCGTACCAGTACACGCGCAGCAGTCTGCTGTCCGCGAAGATGGTGCGGGCCTTGTCGATGAACGCCTCGATCAGCCCTTCGGCGTCGAGGTCGAAGGAGCGCCGGTCCTCGGTGCCGGTGACGAGCAGCCCGGCCGCGGCGTACACATACCCCGCGTCCACGAAGATCGCGTGGGTCGACGGCGTCTTCGACACCTCGGCGAGCACCCGCAGGAGCAGTTCGTTGGTGCGGTCCAGACGATCGGCGGTCTCTGCCTCGTTCATGCGGACCTCGTCGCGGAATCCGTCGTCCGCGCATGCTCGGTTACCTGCTGGTACTTAGACATCCAAAAAATTTCCTTAGCGTAGGGAATGATTGCAGGGGGCAAGCCGTTGTACACACCGTGGGGCGCGGGACAGAGATGCCTGTGCGCTCCACATCCTTGCGGACGGGCCACCCGTCCTCCCAGTAGTTCTCCAGCAGGAGGATCAGACGAAGGGAAGCCATATGCGCTTCGAGATCATGCGACTCGACGATGTCGACGGTACCGCCGTGGACAGCACCGTCGTGGACGCCGCCTCCGTCAACCGGATCGTGCAGCAGGCCGCAGCAATCGGCCAGCGCATCTATATCCGCCCGGCCGACACCTCGGCTTCGTAACGCATTGCCGACGTAAACAAAGACGCCGACGCACAAAGACGAAGCGCCCCCGCACGGAAGAACCGTGCGGGGGCGCTGTGGTGTCCGGGGCCCTGTCAGGCGTTCTGGACGACCTGGGTGACGCCGTTGATGATCTGCTGGACGGCGATGGCCGACAGCATCATCCCGGCGAGCCTGGTGACCAGGACGACGCCGCCGTCCTTGATGACCCTGATGATCAGCAGCGAGTAGCGCATGGTCAGCCAGAGCACGACGTGCATGACGATGATCGCCGTCCAGACCGAGACCTGACTGCCGACGGTGTCGGCGTGCTGCACCGCGAGGATCACGGAGACGATCGCTCCTGGCCCGGCGAGCAGCGGCATGCCGAGGGGCACGAGCGCCACGTTGACGTCCTTGGTCTGCGTCGGCTCGTCGGTCTTGCCGGTCAGCAGATCGAGCGCGATCAGCAGCAGGAGCAGTCCGCCCGCGATCATCAGCGCGGGAACGGAGACGTGCAGGTAGTCCAGGATCTGCTGGCCGAGCAGCCCGAAGACGGCGATGACACCGAAGGCGACGGCGACCGCCTGCAGCGCCATCCTGCGCTGCATCCGGGCGGGGCGGCCCGCGGTGAGGGCGAGGAAGATCGGGGTGATTCCCGGCGGATCCATAATCACAAAAAGGGTGAGAAAAAGGGATCCGAAGACAGCGACGTCGAACACAGTGAGCCTTGCGAGGAGAGAGCGGACATGCGTGGGGAGAGGCGCCCCGCGGCCTGCCGGACCGGCTGCCGTGACGTGGGGCGGGGACGAGCGGGCGTCACGCGGGCGCGCTGCGGCGCGGGCGTGTACGTGAAGGGGTGGCGCGGGGGCCGTTACGGGGCGGCGGGTCCGCCGGCGCCCGGTACCGGGAAGGCTCCCGTGGCGCGCCGGGTGATCTCGCCGTAGATCTCCGGGTCGGTGGTGTACTCGCCGAGCGCCACGGTCTTGCGGCTGCCGTGGTAGTCACTGGACCCGGTCGTGAGCAGGCCGAGCTCGCGGGCGAGTCCGCGCAGCCGGGCCCGGGTGGGCTCGTCGTGGTCCATGTGGTCGACCTCGATGCCGTCGAGCCCCGCGGCGGCGAGCTTCGCCATCGACGACTCGGGGACCACTTCGCCGCGCTTGACGGCGGCCGGGTGGGCGAAGACGGTGACGCCACCGGCGGCCTTGACCAGCCGGATCGCGTCGAAGGGGTCGAGTTCGTGCTTCTCCGCGTACGCGCGTCCGCCGTCGGCGAGCCACTCGGGAGTGAAGGCGTCGGAGACGGTCTCGACGACGCCGAGCTCGACCAGCGCGGTGGCGATGTGCGGCCGGCCGACCGAGCCGTCGCCCGCGATCCGTGCGACCTGTTCCCACTCGACCGGGACGCCCAGTTCCCGGAGCTTGCGCACCATGGTCCGCGCGCGCGGCACCCGGTCGTCGCGCACCAGCTCGCGCTCGCGCGCCAGCTCGGGCTCGTCGGGATCGAAGAGGTACGCCAGCATGTGCAGGCCCACGCCGTCGAGGCGGCAGGAGAGCTCGGCGCCGGTGACCAGGGTGAGGCCCTCGGGGAGTGCGGCCTTCGCCGCGGCGTGACCGCGGACGGTGTCGTGGTCGGTGAGGGCGACGACGTCGAGCCCCGCGGCAGCCGCGTTGCGCACCAGCTCGGCGGGGGTGTCCGTACCGTCCGACGCGGTG
Organism: Streptomyces sp. NBC_00385; assembly: GCF_035917155.1. Classification (NCBI taxonomy): domain Bacteria; kingdom Bacillati; phylum Actinomycetota; class Actinomycetes; order Kitasatosporales; family Streptomycetaceae; genus Streptomyces; species Streptomyces sp. NBC_00385. The sequence goes on from NZ_CP107951.1 coordinate 2,727,508, forward strand.
GAGTGGGTGTGCAGGTCGATGCGCACGACACGTACTCCAGTGCTCGCAGCCGGGTGGGGGACGCTCAAGGATAACCGGCGGGCAGGCCCGCTCCGGCCGCCCGGCAGCCGCTCAGGGTCCCGTCAGCAGCCTGGGCGTGAGGGCGCCGCAGGGCACCAGGTCGACCTCTCCCCCGGCGTCGCGCAGATCGGTCAGCACCAGTTCGTCGTACATCAGGAGTCCCGACTGCTCGGGCCAGACGATGGCCCACAGCCAGAGCCCGCACGCCTCTCCGGCGAAGACCGCGCGGTCGGCGGGGGCGTCCTTCACGTGCCAGAGCGGGGTGGGGCGGCCGGCGGCGAGCACCTTGACGTCCGGCGGTCCGTCGACCCTCAGCAGCGGGCCCGGGTCCGGCCCGTCGATCCCCGCGTACCGCGCCCCGAGTCCGACACCGAGCTCCTCGGCGACGAGCAGCAGCTCGCCGACCCCGCCGAGCGGCCCCGGTCCGGAGCAGGCGACAGCGGTGGCCCGGCCGCCGCTGCGGTCGTCGCCCGCGGCCGCGACGCCGGTGAACAGCCAGCCGACCGGCAGCGGCCAGGGCATCCACACCGGCACCTGCGCACGGTGGACCACCACCCCGAGTGCCTCGACGCTGGGCGGGATGACCGGCTGCATCGGATGCACGCTGCCGTGCACGTCGCACTGCCAGGTGTCGTCGAAGAAACCGGGCGCCTTGACCCGGCCTCCGCACTTCGGGCAACTGGGTTCGCCCCTCATAGCGCCCCACGGTCCTCCCCGGCCGTCCCCGCGTCAAGGACGATCACCCTTCCGCAGCGTGGCCCCGACCAGCCAATTTAGGTGTAGTTTGCATTTATTAGACGCTCTAACTTATTCTGTGTACAACACACCGATCTAGTGGAGAGCGAGCAGTCCCATGCAGGGAGAGGATCCGTTCGAACAAGGAACGGCGAGCATCCTGCGCCAGCCGAAGGCCGTCTGGGCCACAGCGGGCGCTTCCGTCGTCGCGTTCATGGGAATCGGCCTGGTGGACCCGATTCTCCCGTCCATCGCGAAGGGACTGGAGGCGACGCCGAGCCAGGTGTCCCTGCTGTTCACCTCGTACTTCCTGATCACGGCCGTGGCGATGCTCGTCACCGGCTTCGTCTCCAGCCGTATCGGGGGACGCAAGACCCTGCTGGCCGGCCTCGCGCTCGTCGTGGTCTTCGCCGCGCTCTCCGGCACCTCGTCCTCCGTCGCCGAGCTCGTCGGCTTCCGGGCCGGCTGGGGCCTGGGCAACGCGCTCTTCGTCTCGACCGCACTCGCCGTGATCGTGGGCGCCGCCGCGGGCGGCAGCTCGGCGGCGATCCTGCTGTACGAATCGGCGCTCGGCCTCGGCATGGCCTGCGGACCGCTGCTCGGGGCGCTGCTCGGTGACGCCAGCTGGCGCTACCCGTTCTTCGGCACGGCCGCGCTGATGGCGATCGGCTTCGTCTGCATCACGGCGTTCCTGAAGGAACAGCCCAGGCCGGCCCGCAAGACCTCGCTGCTCGACCCGCTCAAGGCGCTCGGCCACCGCGGGCTCGCCTCCGTCGCGACCTCGGCGTTCTTCTACAACTACGCGTTCTTCACGATCCTGGCGTTCACGCCGTTCGTGCTGAACATGACGCCGTACAAGTCCGGCGCCGTCTTCTTCGCCTGGGGTCTGCTGCTGGCGGTCTTCTCGGTGCTCGTCGCCCCGCGGCTGCAGAAGCGCTTCGGCTCGCTCAAGGTGGTCGGCGCCTCGCTGGTGCTGCTCGCCGCGGACCTGGTGATCCTCGGGTACGGCAACCACACCACGGCGATCGTCTGCACCATCGTCTCCGGCGCCTTCATCGGCATGAACAACACCGTCTACACCGAACTGGCGCTCGGGGTCTCGGACGCACCGCGCCCGGTGGCCAGTGCGGGCTACAACTTCGTCCGCTGGTTCGCGGCCGCCGCCGCGCCCTACCTGGCCCCGAAGATCGAGGAGTGGAGCAACATCCACATCCCGTTCGTGGTCGCCGCCGTCGCCGCGGTCATCGGTGCGGTGGTCGTCTGGGTCCGGCGCTCGGCGCTGACGCACGAGGCGGAGGAACTGGAGCCGAAGCACGCCACCGAGGACAGCGTCACGGTCTTCGCCAACTGAGCCGACCGGCCGCTCGCACAGCCCCGCCCACGGCCCCGGCCGCGCGGCGGGGCCCCGCCGCTTCGTTCGTCTCAGTCCAGGGCGACCGATCCACGCAGCGGATCACGCAGATCCGTCCCCTGCGACAGCCACCGCTCCTGGAGTTCCTGCGCGCCGCGAACCCGCTTCCAGGCCGCCTCGTTGTGCGTCATCGGCAGCAGCGGCAGGAACCGTACGGGCTCCATCGGTCCGTCCAGTTCCAGATCGTCGACCAGCCCCCCGGACTCGGCGACCAGCACCGAGCCGAACGGCGCCCCGGGCCACAGCGGTTCACCCACGTCCAGGGACGCGCCCGGCGCCACGACGACCCCCTCCACCTGTGGCGAGGCCGCCAGCACCGCGAGCTTGCGCAGCACCTGGTCCGTGTCGGCGAGGCCGACCCGTACCGAGAGGACCAGTTCGGCGCGCGGTCCCTTCAACGGGTCGGCGAGCGTCGCGGTCGGATCGGCCATCGGCTGGGCGGACATTCCGAGGGTGGCGTACCTCACCACGTCGCCGTCGATGAACCTGAGCACCTCGATCCGGTCCGTCCCGAGAAACGTCACTGCCGCGCGTGCGTCCGGTTCGCCCAGGGCCGTCCGCAGACGCGCCTCGACCAGAGCAAGAATTTCTGCCATGCCGTGAGCATAGGACGCGTATGGAACGGGCAAAGTAAGGGATTGACCCTGTACCGGCTGCTAGCCTGGGGTGCCGGTCGGGACAGCACGCAGAAGCGTCGCTCTCAAGTCCCGACGAAACGTCATCCCCCACGGGGGACCGACCGGAGGAGGTGGGGCTGCGGTGGATCCAAGTCGACCGTGCAGTACCAACCGCTCTTCCGCTCGACACCTTTCTTCTGTGATCTGACGCCTTCTCGGTCAAGGCCCCTGGCATTTCGCACGACGGAAGAGCACTCCCTTTTTGCCTGTCTGTAGCGAACGCCGTCGTCGTGCCTCCGCGGTGCCGCCCGCTTTGCGGACGTGAGCCCACGTCCCCATTCCGGGCTGTTCCACGCCTGCGCAGACGGCCCCTCCGTGAAGGAGCCAGTCATGTCGATGATCCGTGACCTGCGCGCTGTGGTGCGCCCGTCCCTGCGCAAGACCAACAACCTGCACAGCGGTTACGACACCACGCGCGACCCGTCCGCCTCCAGCGCGGTCGTCGACTGCGCGGTCTACCGCGACGGCCGCCGCATCGCCGAGGAGGACGGCACCTGCCGCACCCCGCACGAGGCGATGCTGCGCGTCCGGGAGAAGGGCGGCTTCGCCTGGATCGGCCTCCATGAGCCGACCGAGGAGGAGTTCGCCGGGATCGCCCGGGAGTTCGGGCTGCACCCGCTCGCGGTGGAGGACGCCGTCCACGCTCACCAGCGGCCGAAGCTGGAGCGGTACGACGACACCCTGTTCACCGTCTTCAAGACGATCCACTACGTCGAGCACGCCGAGCTGACCGCGACCAGCGAGGTCGTCGAGACCGGCGAGGTGATGTGCTTCACGGGCCGGGACTTCGTCATCACGGTGCGGCACGGCGGCCACGGCTCGCTGCGCGCGCTGCGCCACCGGCTGCAGGACGACCCCGAGCTGCTCGCCAAGGGTCCGTCCGCGGTTCTGCACTCCATCGCCGACCATGTCGTCGACGGGTACATCGCGGTGGCGGCCGCGGTGCAGGACGACATCGACGAAGTGGAGATCGAGGTCTTCTCCACCCCGGACAAGGGCAGTCCGCGCGGTTCGGACGCCGGCCGGATCTACCAGCTCAAGCGCGAGGTGCTGGAGTTCAAGCGGGCCGTCTCCCCGCTGCTGCGCCCGATGCAGCTGCTCAGCGAGCGGCCGATGCGGCTGATCGACCCGGACATCCAGAAGTACTTCCGGGACGTGGCCGACCACCTGGTCCGGGTGCAGGAGGAGGTCATCGGCTTCGACGAACTGCTGAACTCGATCCTCCAGGCCAACCTGGCGCAGGCGACCGTCGCGCAGAACGAGGACATGCGCAAGATCACGTCCTGGGCGGCCATCGTCGCCGTACCGACGATGATCTGCGGCGTCTACGGCATGAACTTCGACCACATGCCGGAGCTCCGCTGGACGTACGGCTACCCGATGGTGATGGGCTTCATCGGCGTGGTCTGCTTCTCCATCCACCGCATGCTCAAGCGCAACGGCTGGCTCTGACCGGCCGAGGTCCGGTCGGTCTAAGCTCTGCGCATGACTGCTGCTGACGCACTGCTCGGACCCGCCCTCGTCGAGGAGGCCACCAAGAAGTCGGGCCTCATCTGGGTGCGCGGCACCGGCTCCGCGCGGGCGTTGTGGCATGTGTGGCACGAGGGTGCGGCGCACCTCGTCGGGGACGGCCCCGGCGAGCAGCCGCTCCCGGCCGGGCTCACCGACGGCGCCACCGCGGAGGTGACCGTGCGCAGCAAGGACAAGGGCGGCCGGCTCGTCGCCTGGTCGGCCTCGGTGGCGCAGCTCGCCCCGCACTCCGAGGAGTGGGAGGCCGCGGTCGCCGAACTCAAGGGCAAGCGGCTCAACGCGCCGGATGCCGAGCAGATGCCCGACCGCTGGGCGCGCGAGTGCCGGATCGTCACGCTGACGCCGCTCGACTCCCGTACGGAACTGCCCGACACCTCGGGGGCGGCCGCCCCGCTGCCCACCACCGCGACCACCCGGCTGCCGGTTCCGGCCGGGCTGCCGCGGCTGCTGAGGAAGTCCCTGCGCAGGTCGTAGCTACTACGAGGAGGAGGACGACGACTTCGGCAGCTGCTGCCCGTAGTCGACCGTCTCGTCCTCGGCCGGGGCCACCAGCGCGAAGTCCCTGCCCCAGTCGGCGAGCGTGATGACGCCGCCACCGCCGCCGCGGGCGAAGCTCAGCGGGTACGGGGTGCCCTCCAGGGACACGTCCAGCGCGCCGCCCTCGCCCGCACCGCCCAGGATCCGGATGGTGCGCACCCCGCCGGCCTTGTCGCGGTCGCCCTTGCCGACCTTGCCGTGCAGCGTGAGCAGCCCGTCGAGCAGCACCTTCTTGTCCGTGAAGCCGCGCAGCTGCTTGTACGTGGGGTCGTCCTCGGGGACCTTCACGTACTTGTCGTCCAGCTTGTCGGCGGCGGTCCTGTCCGCCTCGCCCGTCTGCCCGGCGCCCGTCTTCTTGTCGTCGTCGTGGTTCCAGAAGCCGGCGTCGGCCTTGAGATAGAGCTCGTCGCCGATCCGCAGCAGCTCGAAGGTGCTGTTCTTCGAGGTGACGGAGCCCACACCGCCCTTGTCCTTCAGCTTCATGTCGATCTTGTACGTGCCGCCCTTGCTCACCAGCGTGCCGGCCAGCCGGACCGCGTCCGCGGAGTCCGCAGCCGTCCGGGCCTTCTTCTCGATCTCCGGGCCGGTCAGTCTGCCGATGCCGTTGGTCCCCTTGTCCGGATCCTCACCCGCGCACGCGGTCAGCGCCGCGGTCAGCCCGGCGCAGAGCACGAGGGCGAGGGTGGCGGTCCGGCGGCGAGCCCGGACGGGCGGAACGGAAGAGGTCACAGGCGCACTGCCTCTCATCTGCATGGCGGGGGTGGCAGACGGCAGCGTACCCGTGCCGCCTACGTCTTCCGGCAGAGAGCCGTACGGACGGTTCGCCGGGGCGCCACGGAGTGGTACGGGCTAGCCTGATCACGTCATAAGGGTGCAAGAGCTGTCGGAACAGACCGGATGCGTAAGAGCGTCGGCGGAAGAGGAGGCGCACGCATGGCCCCAGGCACGCCCCGCGTCTTCGTCTCGCATCTGTCCGGCGTACCCGTCTTCGACCCCAACGGCGACCAGGTGGGCCGGGTCCGCGACCTGGTCGCGATGCTCCGGGTCGGCGGCCGGCCGCCCCGGCTGCTCGGCATCGTCGTCGAGGTGGTGAGCCGGCGCCGGATCTTCCTTCCGATGACCCGGGTGACGGGCATCGAGTCGGGACAGGTCATCACCACCGGCGTGGTCAACATGCGGCGCTTCGAACAGCGGCCCACCGAACGTCTGGTCCTCGGCGAGTTCCTCGACCGGCGGGTCAGTCTGGTGGAGACGGGCGAGGAGGTCACCATCCTGGACGTGGCCATCCAGCAGCTGCCCGCCCGCCGCGACTGGGAGATCGACAAGTACTTCGTCCGCAAGGGCCGGGGCGGGGCGCTGCGCCGCAAGGGCGAGACCCTGACCGTCGAGTGGTCGGCGGTCAGCGGCTTCTCGCTGGAGGAGCACGGGCAGGGCGCGGAGTCGCTCGTCGCCACGTTCGAGAAGCTGCGCCCCACCGATGTGGCCAACGCCCTGCACCACCTGTCCCCGAAGCGCAGGGCCGAGGTCGCCGCCGCCCTGGACGACGACCGGCTCGCCGACGTCCTGGAGGAGCTCCCCGAGGACGACCAGGTGGAGATCATCGGCAAGCTGAAGGAGGAGCGCGCCGCGGACGTCCTGGAGGCCATGGACCCCGATGACGCGGCCGACCTGCTCTCCGAGCTGCCCGAGGCGGACAAGGAGCGGCTGCTGACGCTGATGCGTCCGGACGACGCGGCCGATGTGCGGCGCCTGATGTCGTACGAGGAGCGGACCGCCGGCGGTCTGATGACCACCGAGCCGATCATCCTGCGTCCGGACGCGACGGTGGCCGACGCGCTCGCCCGGGTACGCCAGTCCGACCTCTCCCCGGCGCTGGCCGCCCAGGTGTACGTGTGCCGGTCACCCGACGAGACGCCGACGGGCAAGTACCTGGGCACGGTGCACTTCCAGCGGCTGCTGCGCGACCCGCCGTTCACACTGGTCAGCTCGCTCGTCGACAGCGACCTGGTGGCGCTGCCCCCGCACACCCCGCTGTCGGTGGTGACGAGCTATCTGGCGGCGTACAACATGGTCTCGGTGCCCGTGGTCGACGAGAGCGGCTCGCTGCTGGGCGCGGTGACGGTCGACGACGTCCTGGACCACCTGCTGCCCGACGACTGGCGGGAGACCGACTTCCACGGCCGTGAGGGGGTGCCCGGTGACCGGTGAGGACCGCTCCAGGGCGTCGAACGGCTCGACGGCGCTGACCCGTACCCCCAGGACCCGGCTGGACCAGCCCAGGGCCCCGCGCCGGCGGCTGCTGCCGGAGTACGACCCCGAGGCCTTCGGCCGCTTCTCGGAGCGCATCGCGCGCTTCCTGGGCACCGGACGGTTCATCGTCTGGATGACGCTGATCATCATCCTGTGGGTGGTGTGGAACATCTTCGCGCCCGGGAACCTGCGGTTCGACGAGTACCCGTTCATCTTCCTGACCCTGATGCTCTCGCTCCAGGCCTCGTACGCGGCCCCGCTGATCCTGCTAGCGCAGAACCGGCAGGACGACCGTGACCGGGTCACCCACGAGCAGGACCGCAAGCAGAACGAGCGCTCCATCGCCGACACCGAGTACCTGACCAGGGAGATCGCCGCGCTGCGGATGGGTCTGGGCGAGGTCGCCACGCGCGACTGGATCCGGTCCGAACTGGAGGACCTGGCGAAGGACCTGGACGACCGCCGCGCCCTGTATCCGGCCGAGAGTGACGAAGACCGCTGACGGGGCTACCCGCGCGTAGCGACGGGCGCCGTACCATCGTCGGTATGGCTACGGAAGACGCGGTGCTTGAGGCACTGGCGACAGTGAACGACCCGGAGATCCACCGCCCGATCACCGAGCTGGGCATGGTGAAATCGGTCGAGATCGATCCTGACGGTGTGGTCGCTGTCACGGTGTATCTCACCGTCTCCGGCTGCCCGATGCGCGAGACGATCACCAACAACGTGACCGACGCGGTGGCGCGTGTCGAGGGGGTGTCCCGGGTCGAGGTCACGCTCGACGTGATGAGCGACGAACAGCGCAAGGACCTGGCGTCCTCGCTGCGCGGCGGCACGGCGGAGCGCGAGGTGCCGTTCGCCCAGCCCGGTTCGCTGACCCGCGTGTACGCGGTCGCCTCGGGCAAGGGCGGCGTCGGCAAGTCCTCGGTGACGGTGAACCTCGCGGCGGCGATGGCGGCCGACGGACTCAAGGTCGGTGTCGTGGACGCGGACATCTACGGGCACAGCGTGCCGCGGATGCTCGGTGCGGACGGCAAGCCGACCCAGGTCGAGAACATGATCATGCCGCCGTCGGCGCACGGCGTGAAGGTCATCTCCATCGGCATGTTCACCCCGGGCAACGCCCCGGTGGTGTGGCGCGGACCGATGCTTCACCGAGCGCTCCAGCAGTTCCTCGCCGACGTGTACTGGGGCGACCTGGACGTCCTGCTGCTCGACCTGCCGCCGGGCACGGGTGACATCGCGATCTCCGTGGCCCAGCTGGTGCCGAACGCGGAGATCCTGGTCGTCACGACCCCGCAGCAGGCCGCCGCCGAGGTGGCCGAGCGGGCCGGCTCGATCGCCGTGCAGACCCACCAGAAGATCGTCGGCGTCGTCGAGAACATGTCGGGCATGCCGTGCCCGCACTGCGACGAGATGGTCGACGTGTTCGGTTCGGGCGGTGGCGCACGGGTGGCCGAGGGCCTGACCAAGACGGTCGGCGCGGAGGTGCCGGTGCTCGGCTCCATCCCGATCGACGTGCGGCTGCGCGAGGGCGGTGACGAGGGCAAGCCCGTCGTGCTCTCCGACCCCGACTCCCCGGCCGGCAAGGCCCTGCGCTCCATCGCGGACAAGCTGGGCGGCCGTCAGCGCGGCCTGTCCGGCATGTCGTTGGGCATCACCCCGCGCAACAAGTTCTGAGAGATCAGCCTCGCCGGCATCCGAGGCGCGGGGTCCGGGGCGGAGCCCCGAAAACGGGGCTTCGCCCCTTCCCCTCGCGCCTCCGACGCCGGCGAGGCCTGAGATCTACGCGTCGTACGAAGCGATGTCCTCGACGACCGAGAACCCCAGCCCGTACGCGCTCATCCCCCGCCCGTACGCCCCGATGTGCACGCCCTGCGCCGACCCCGCCAGCACCCAGCCGAACTCGGACTCGCGGTAGTGGAAGGGCACCGGCACACCGTCGACCGGCAGTGACAGCACCGACCACGCGGGGCCGTCCAGATCGTCGGCGAGTTCGAACGCCGTCTCCGTCTGCTGGTCCAGCCAGTCGTCGCGCAGGGTGTGGTCCATCTGCGGGGGCCAGGTGTAGGCGAGCAGACCGGAGCCCGCCAGCCAGGCCGCCGAGGAGACGGTCGTCGCGTCCAGGACCCCCGTGCCGTCGCCGCTGCGCCGTACCGGGCTGCTGGCGACGGTGACGACCACCGCGAAGCGCTGCTTGTCCGCACCGGAGTCGCCGCCCCGTACCGAAGGCTCGTCACCGTGACCGGTCGAGCCGTGCTGCACCGTGCCGTCCGCCGCGGTACCCACCTGCATCAGCCAGCGGCGCCCGGTGAAGGCCTCGTCCAGTCCGTACCAGGGGAACGGCGCCTGCAGATAGCCGTCGACCGTGAGCCGGGCCGCCGGCACCCCCTCCGCCGTGGCTGTGTCCGGCGCACCATCCGCGCCCACCCGACTCGTTGTCTCCATCTGCCCGGCCGCCTCCTCGATCGTCAAGGTCCGGAGCGGCCCGCCCCCCGCGGGCGTACTCACAACCGGACAGATGGAGAATAGCCATACCGTCCGGACGAGTCGGGATTGACGTGGGTCAGGTGGCGTCTGCGTCGAAGGGCGGGTGGTCGGTCTTCGTGGGCTGCTCACGCTTCTTGAGCAGGTCGGGAGCGCCCGCCGAGCCGTTGGCCGCGGTGACCGCGGCAGCGCCCGACACGCCGGTCTTCGCCTCCGCGGCAGAGGTCTCGCGCCCGTTCACCGCGTCGGTGACCTCGGCGACCTCCTTGCGCAGGTCGAAGCTCTCCCGGATCTCCTTCAGCCCGAGGTCGTCGTTGCCGTCCATGAGCTGCTTACGGACGAACGTCTTCGGGTTCAGGTCCTCGAACTCGAAGTCCTTGAACTCCGGGCCGAGCTCCGTACGGATGTCTTCCTTGGCGCTCTCCGAGAACTCCCGGATCTTGCGGATGAAACGCGAGGCGTCCTGGATGACCTTGGGGAGCTTGTCCGGGCCGAAGACGAGCACGCCGATGATGGCGAGCGCCACCAGCTCCAGTGGGCCTATGTCATTGAACACCTTGCGGCTCCTCGTGTTCTCCGCGACCAGGTCGGATGGGGGTCCGGACTCGGCCCACGGTACCCGGCGAAACTGTCCGGGCGGTAGCTTCTCGTGGCCGTCACGTGCCCGTTGCCGAGCCGAGCGTCAAAGTCATGGACAGGTCTTTACCACCGCGGGTCAGCGTGAGCTCCAGCCGGTCGCCCGGCCGGTGCGAGCGGATCTTCACTATCAGCTCCTCGCCGCTGTGCACCTGCCTGCCGTCCACTTCGGTGATGACGTCACCCGGCCGGATGCCCGCCTTCGCCCCGGGGCCTCCCTCGGTGACGGAGGACTTGCCGTCGGCGCCCTCGGCCCCGACCTTGGCACCGTCGCCCGTGTACTTCATGTCGAGGCTCACACCGATCACCGGGTGGGTGGCCTTCCCGGTGTTGATGAGCTCCTCGGCGACGCGCTTGCCCTGGTTGATCGGGATGGCGAAGCCGAGCCCGATGGAACCGGCCTGGCCGCCCTCCGTCGTCGAGCCGCTGTCGGCTGCGCGGATGGCGCTGTTGATCCCGATCACATGCGCGTCGGTGTCCACCAGCGGGCCGCCGGAGTTGCCCGGGTTGATCGGGGCGTCGGTCTGGAGCGCGTCGACGTAGCTGATGTCGCTCCCGTCACCCTTCTCACCGCCTGCGGTGATGGGCCGGTCCTTGGCGCTGATGATGCCGGACGTCACGGTGTTGGACAGGTCGAAGGGTGCGCCGATGGCCACCACCGGGTCCCCGACCTGCACGTTGTCGGAGTTCCCCAGAGGCAGGGGCTTCAGGCCCGAGACGCCGCTTACCTTGACCACGGCCAGGTCGTAGCCGCTGTCCGTGCCGACGATCTCGGCGCTCGCCGTCTCGCCGCCGCTGAACGTCACGGTGATGTCGCCGGAGGAACCGGCCGGAGCGACCACGTGGTTGTTGGTCAGGATGTGGCCCCGGTCGTCCAGGACGAAGCCGGTGCCGGTGCCCGATTCGGTGGTGCCGCTGACGTGCAGGGTGACCACGCTGGGCAGGGCGCTCGCCGCTATGCCCGCGACGCTGTCGGGGGCGCGCCCGCCGCCGTTCCTCTCGTCCTGGGGCAGCTCGACCGCGGTGAGGCCGCCGTTGCGCTCGATGTAGGCGCCGATGCCGCCGCCGATGCCGCCCGCCACCAGGGCGAGGAGCAGCGCGCCGACGAGGAGCGGCCCGCGCCGGCTCTTCCGCCGGCCGTCGGGGCCGAGCGGTGGCCCTGGCTGGGTGATGAGGGGCTGTCGGGGGGCGCCCCAGGGGTCGTACTGGAGCCACTGCGGCGACGGGGGCTGGGCGTGCGGCTGGGGGTGGGGCTGCTGGTGGGGGGCCTGGGCCTGCGGGGGCGGGGTCTGGAAGGCGGGCGCGGGGGCGGGGGGCAGCGTCATGCCGGAGCCGTTCGTCCCCGCGTAGGGCGGGGGTACGGGGGTGCCGTGGGCCGGGGTCGGCCGCTGTACGGGAGGTGCGGGCGCCCACGGGCCGGGGCCGCCGTAGGGCGGGGTGCTGTACTGATCGGGCTCGTGGAGCGGCTGCGCGGCCTGCGGAGCGGGCGCCGGGGGCTCGGCCGGTGCGGGCTCAGGTGCGGGGGGCTCGTGCGGCGCGTCCTGGGGTGACTCGCTCACGGCGGGTGCGTCGGCCGGGGGCATCGCGTCCTCGACGGGCGACGGCTCCTGGGGCGCCGTGCGCGTGCTGCGCCCCGGCGTGGGCCGGCTCCACCACTTCGCCTTCGGCTCGGTGGTCTTCCCGTCGTCCATGCTCTCCCCGCAACTGCCGTGAACCGGCCTCTGCACGCCCCGCCAGGGGCGTCCCTCCGGAAATCCTGCCGGAATTCAACCAGGTTTACGGATGCCCTGCGCAGCCCCGTACGGAGACCTTCATCGGTGACGGGGCGAAAGCGGCAGGCCGTGCTGGGCGGGGGCCGGCACTCCGGCGGCCGTGGTGGGGCTCCGGGACGGGTCCGCGGAGGGCGCCGGGGCGGCCGGGGCGAGTCCGCTGCCGAGGGCACGGGCGAACAGCGGGTTGCTTGCGTCGGGGCGTATCAGCGACGGCGCGGACACGGTGGTCCGGGCGGTGAGCGCGAACGGATTGCCGCTCAGATCGCCGTTGCCGAGCAGGGAGGGCGTCGAGGAGAACGCCAACGGCGCCGCGTTCACCGCGAGCGAGAACGGGCGGTCGGTGCCGGACGCGGCGAGCGTGCCGTGGCTCGCGCCTCCGCGACGGCTGACGGTGCCGCTCTCCGCGCGGGCGTCGGCGTCGATCGGGGCCACGGCGCTGCCCGGACCCTCGGCACGCGTGGGGGTCTCGGTGCCGGAGTCCGTCGGCAGGGCACCGCCGAGTGCGATGGCGGCCAGCGAGACGGCGCTGGCTGCGGCGAAGGCGAACCGGCGCCCGCGCCACGGAGAGCGGTCGCCCTCGCGGCCGACCTCATGGATCCGGAAGACGGAACCGGCCGGAGCGGCGGGCATCACCGCGGTCGAGCCGTGCAGCGTCGGAAGGTAGCCGAAGGTGGCCGGCACGGAGTCGTCGGACGGGGATTCCGCGCGGCTGCCGTGGGGATGCATCACAGGAAGGACGCCGTCGCCGAAGCGCCCCGCATCACCCAGGGGTCTTCCCCGACGGTCGTCGTCACCACCCGGTCCGCCGGGAAGGCCCTGGAGGCGGGCAAGGAACCCCTCGGAGGGCGAGGGCGGGGCCGACTGCGCGAAGACACTCTTCAGGCGCCGCTGGGCGGCAGCCTCGGCCTTGCACTTGCCGCAGGTCGCGAGGTGGGCGAGCACCCGGTCGCGGGCGTCGTGTTTCAGCTCGCCGTCGACCAGCGCGGCGAGACGGTCCCCCAGGTGTTGTTCCGCGGAGGTCGGACCTGTGCCGCTCACGCCGTTCCGCCCTCCCCTGACACGAGGGCGCCCGTCAGGGAGCGCTGCTCGGCACGGGCCTCGGGCGAACGGTGCTGCAGCGCCTTGCGCAGGTGCGAGCGTCCGCGGTGGATACGGCTGCGCACGGTGCCGAGCTTGACGCCGAGTGTCGCGGCGATCTCCTCGTACGAGAGTCCCTCGATGTCGCACAGCACGACCGCGGCCCGGAATTCGGGCGCGAGGGTGTCCAGCGCCTGCTGGACGTCCGCGTCGAAGTGGGTGTCGTTGAAGACCTGCTGCGGCGACGGCTCACGGCTCGGCAGCCGCTCCGCGGCGTCGTCCCCGAGGGAGTCGAAACGGATGCGCTGCTTACGACGGACCATGTCCAGGAACAGGTTGGTCGTGATGCGGTGCAGCCAGCCCTCGAAGGTGCCGGGTGTGTACGTCGACAGCGAACGGAACACCCGGACGAAGACCTCCTGAGTGAGATCCTCGGCGTCGTGCTGGTTACCCGTCAGTCGGTAGGCAAGGCGGTAGACACGACCGCTGTGCGTGCTGACGATCTCTTCCCATGAGGGCGGCGTCCACGCCTGGGAGTCCGCATCTGAGGCGAAGGTCGCGGTCGGTGCGGAGTCGTTGGAAGAACGGTCAGCAATGTTGGTCACGGATTTCGGCTCACCCGCCGACCTGAGAAAGCGCCACAGCACTCCTCCCCGATCCACAGGCGCAGCCGCACCTCCCCTGTCGGCTCTGGTGGTGTCCAGTGGAGCCCCTACCATAGCCACCTCGCCCGTTAGCTCCGGATAAGCCTTTTTCCTGCTGGGGCCGGGGTCTCCCCCGGGAACGTCCTGCCCGCCGGTCCCGGGCCCGGTCTGCGGGCCCGATCCACGTGCTTTCCCCTGTCCTTCCCTAACGCCCGGTCCCATCTGCGGGTTCCCGGGTGCAGCGGATACAGTCACCGTTGCGCCAACTACGGGGACAGGAGAGGGTCATTACCGCCAACCGGCAGACGAGCTGGGCGTTCGCCGACGCCTTTGTCGCCGAGGACGAAGCACTGCGCTGGGCCCGGGACCGGGCACGGGACGCGGGGCTCCGCTCGGTGTCACCAGGCACCGGCGCTGCGCTGCGCCTTCTCGCTGCCACCACGGACGCCAAAGCGGTGGCCGAGATCGGCACCGGTACGGGCGTGTCCGGCCTCTATCTGCTGCACGGCATGCGCCCCGACGGGGTACTGACCACGGTCGACCCGGAACCCGAGCGCCAGCAGTTCGCCCGTGAGGCGTTCCGCGCGGCGGGCTTCGCCGCCAATCGGGCCCGCTTCATCCCCGGCCGCGCCCTCGACGTCCTCCCCCGGCTGGCGGACGGCGGTTACGACCTCGTGTTCTGCGACGGCGACCGGCTGGAGAGCCTGGACTGCCTCGCTGAATCGTTGCGCCTGCTGCGACCCGGCGGCCTGGTCTGCTTCGAGGGCGTCTTCGCGGACGGCCGTACGGTCGACTCCGCCGCCCAGCCCGCCGAGGTGCTGCGCCTGCGCGAACTGCTGCGGGCGGTCCGCGAGACCCAGGAGCTGATGGCCACCCTGCTGCCGGTGGGCGACGGCCTCCTCTGCGCGGTACGACGGGGCTGAGCCCCACCGGCACCGCCCCGCACCACCGCGGCACACCCGGAACGCACCACTGCCCCGGCACGGAGACCGTGCCGGGGCAGTGGTGAAGTGTGGGCGCCTTCTGCTAGCCGACGACCTTCTTGAGGGCATCGCCGAGTGCATCGGCCTCGTCCGGAGTCAGCTCCACGACAAGCCGACCGCCGCCTTCGAGCGGAACGCGCATGACGATGCCCCGCCCCTCCTTTGTCACCTCGAGCGGGCCGTCGCCCGTCCGCGGCTTCATGGCCGCCATGCTCGTTCCCCTTCCTGAAACCAGCTCATCGCAACCGGCGGCCCCATGACAGGCGCTGCCTCACCGGCATCGAACACATTGCTTCCAGGCCATTATCCCGCATCACAGACCCCGATGACCAACATCGCTCTGCATCGCTTGGGCAACGCGCTCTCTCAAAACCACCCAATTCGGCGATCCGACTGCGATACTCCGTCCCCTTGCCCCCCTCTTCGCGGCGGAATCGTTAGACGCAGGTCACATGTTCGCCCTCGCCGAAGTCAGCCATGCTTGCCTGGACAGGCATGTTGAACGAGGCGCAAAGGGGACCGCACATGGCCGATCACGACGACTCCGTGCTCTACGAAGTGAGCGACGGGCTCGCGACGATCACGATCAACCGTCCGGACGCGATGAACGCCATGAACACCGCGGCCAAGGTGGCGCTGCGTGACGCACTGCAGTCGGCCGCTGCCGACACCGCCGTGCGGGCGGTTCTGCTCACCGCGGCCGGCGGGCGCGCCTTCTGTGTCGGCCAGGACCTCAAGGAGCACCTCTCCAAGCTGGCCGAGGTCCGCGCGTCGGGCGGCGGCAACGCGCTGAGCACGGTGCAGGAGCACTACAACCCGATCGTGCGGGCCCTCACCGAGATGCCGAAGCCGGTCGTGGCCGGGGTCAATGGCGCCGCGGCCGGAGCGGGCTTCGGTTTCGCGCTCGCCTGCGACTACCGGGTCGCCGCCGACACCGCCTCGTTCAACACCTCGTTCGCCGGGGTCGCCCTCACGGCCGACTCGGGTGTGTCGTGGACGCTGCCCCGGCTGATCGGCCACAGCCGCGCCGCGGACCTGCTGCTCTTCCCGCGCTCCATCTCCGCGCAGGACGCCAGTGACCTGGGCATCGTGAACAAGCTGGTGCCCGCCGCCGACCTCGTCGCCGAGGCCACCGCGGTGGCCCGCGCCCTCGCTGACGGCCCGACGGTCGCGTACGCGGCGCTCAAGGAGTCGCTGGCCTACGGTGCCGGCCACACGCTGGGCGAGGCGCTGGAGAAGGAGGACGAACTCCAGACCAGGGCGGGCGCGTCGCAGGACCACGGGATCGCGGTGCAGGCGTTCCTCGACAAGGACAGGTCGCCGAAGTACGTCGGGCGGTAGTCCGGCTCCCGGCTATGCCGCGGAACCGCCGCCGCGGGCCACGCAGTCCGCGAGGTGGTCGTCGACCAGGCCGCACGCCTGCATCAGGGCGTAGGCCGTGGTCGGACCGATGAACCGCAGCCCGCGCTTCTTGAGGTCCTTCGACAGCGCCGTGGACTCCGCGGTGACGGCCGCCACGTCCCCGAGGACGCGGGGGGCGGGGCGGCTCGCGGGATCCGGGGCGTACGACCAGATCAGTTCGTCCAGCTCGCCGTCCTGCCAGCCCGTCAGCACCTGGGCGTTGGCGAGGGTGGCGTCGATCTTCGCCCGGTTGCGGATGATGCCCGCGTCGGCGAGGAGCCGCTCCCGGTCCGCGTCGGTGAACGCCGCCACCTTCCGGATGCTGAACCCGGCGAACGCGCTGCGGAAGCCCTCACGGCGGCGCAGGATCGTCAGCCAGGACAGCCCGGACTGGAACGCCTCCAGGCACAGCCGTTCGAAGAGGGCGTCGTCGCCGTGGACCGGCCTGCCCCATTCGGTGTCGTGGTAGACGAGGTAGTCCTCGGTGGACAGGCCCCATGGGCAGCGCAGCCCGCCGTCCGCCGCCGCTTCGGCGCCGCCGCTCATCGTCCGGTCTCCTCGTCGGGCCGCGGGGCCCCGTCCTGCGTCTCCGGAGCCTCCCAGGGCGCCTGTGGGCGGTCCTCGGGCTGCTTCAGGAGATCGGGGCGGCCGGCTCTCGTGGCCTGGGCGCCGGCGAGCGCCGACTCCAGCTCCGCGATCCGGGCGTCCCGCTCGGCGAGCTCGGCACCGAGCCTGCCCAGCGCGTCGTCCACATCGGCCATCCGGTAGCCGCGCGCGGCGACGGGCAGCCGGAGCGCCTCGACATCCGCGCGGCCGACCGGGCGCGTCGCGGGCAGCGGATCCGTCAGCTGCTCGGGCGCCACATCCTGCAGGATGGCGCTCTTCCCTCCGCCGACCACGGCGAGCGTGACCGCGGCAACCACCACCACCATCGCGAGCAGCAAGAACCAGAACACGCGTATCTCCCCGGGAGCGGAATTCGTCCGGGTCCGATCGTGCCATGCGGCACTGACAGTTAGGGTCGCAGTCGGCTCCGGCGGAGATCTGCTGGGCGGATTCAAAGGTTCGAGGGAGAGACACGGGATGCGAAGCGGTGCGCTCAGGCTGGGCCGGCGCGAGTTCGGCGCGCACGAGCCGGTGATCATGGCGATCGTGAACCGCACCCCGGACTCCTTCTACGACCAGGGCGCCACCTTCCTCGACGAGCCCGCGCTCTCCCGGGTCGAGCAGGCGGTGGCCGACGGCGCCGCGATCATCGACATCGGCGGAGTGAAGGCGGGCCCCGGCGAGGAGGTCACCGCCGAGGAGGAGGCCCGCCGCACCGTCGGGTTCGTCGCCGAGGTGCGCCGCCGCCACCCGGACGTGGTGATCAGCGTCGACACCTGGCGCCACGATGTCGGGGAGGCCGTCTGCGAGGCCGGGGCCGACCTGCTGAACGACGCGTGGGGCGGGGTCGACCCGAAGCTGGCGGAGGTCGCCGCACGGTACGGGGCCGGCCTTGTCTGCACACACGCGGGCGGCGCCGAGCCGCGGACCCGGCCGCACCGGGCCGGGTACGAGGACGTGATGGCCGACATCCTGCGGGTGACCGTGGGGCTGGCCGAGCGTGCCGTGGAACTGGGGGTCCGGCCGGACGGGATCATGATCGACCCCGGTCACGACTTCGGGAAGAACACCCGGCACTCGCTGGAGGCGACGCGCCGGCTCGGCGAGATGGCGGAGACGGGGTGGCCGGTGCTCGTGTCCCTGTCCAACAAGGACTTCGTCGGCGAGACGCTCGACCGGCCGGTGAAGGAACGGCTGCTCGGCACCCTGGCGACGACCGCGGTGTCCGCGTGGCTGGGGGCGCGGGTGTACCGGGTGCACGAGGTGGCGGAGACGCGGGACGTCCTGGACATGGTGGCGTCCATCGCCGGGCACCGGGCGCCGGCGGTGGCGCGGCGGGGGTTGGCGTAGCGCGGACGGGAGCCCGGGGCGGGCGGGTTGCGCCCGCGGCGGGCTCTTCCCCTGCCCGCCCCTTCCCGTAACCGGGGGCTCCGCCCCGGACCCCCGCTCCTCGAACGCCGGAGGGGCTGAAAGGCGAGCCGGGCGAGGCCCTACCGCCCGACCTCCTTCGTCACCAGGTTCACCGCCTCGTCCACGTCGTCCGTGACGTGGAACAGCAGCAGGTCCTTCGCCGACGCCTTGCCCTGGGCCACCACCGTGTTCCGCAGCCAGTCCACCAGGCCTCCCCAGTACTCCGTGCCGAACAGCACGATCGGGAAGCGGGTGACCTTGCCCGTCTGGACGAGGGTGAGGGCCTCGAACAGCTCGTCCAGAGTGCCGAGTCCGCCGGGCAGGACGACGAAGCCCTGTGCGTACTTCACGAACATCGTCTTGCGGACGAAGAAGTAGCGGAAGTTGACGCCGATGTCGACGTGCGGGTTGAGGCCCGACTCGAAGGGCAGCTCGATGCCGAGGCCGACCGAGACGCCCTTCGCCTCCCGGGCCCCCTTGTTCGCCGCCTCCATCGCTCCGGGACCGCCCCCGGTGATCACCGCGAAGCCCGCCTCGACGAGCGCCCGGCCGATGCGTACACCCGCCTCGTACTCCGGCGCACCGGCCGGTGTGCGGGCGGATCCGAAGACGCTGATGGCGCTCGGCAGTTCGGCGAGCGCGCCGAAGCCCTCGACGAACTCCGACTGGATGCGCATGACCCGCCACGGGTCGGTGTGCACCCACTCGGAGTCGCCCTCGGAGTCCAGCAACCGCTGATCGGTCGTGCCGGGCTGCACCTGGTCCCTGCGGCGCAGCACCGGGCCGAGCCGCTGCTCCTCGGGCCTGACCGCTCCCTCGGGGACCTCTGCGCCCTCAGGGATCCTCGCGTCCTCCGCATTGCCCATGACTGCTCCCTACGCCGACGTCAGAGCCGCCCTGCGGCGCCCTGTCCCATGCCAGCGTAGATCGCCGGAGGTTACAGGCAGGGGAATGTGAGGGGTCAGGTCGTGAGCCAGGAGCGGAGCCGGTCCTCGCAGTGGGTGATCCGTTCGACCTTCACGTGCTCGTTGCGCTTGTGGGCGAGGATCGGGTCGCCGGGGCCGTAGTTCACCGCGGGCACGCCGAGGCCGCCGAAACGTGCCACGTCCGTCCAGCCGAACTTGGGCCTGGCCGTGCCGCCGACCGCGTCCATGAAGGCCTTGGCCGCGGGATGGGACAGGCCCGGCATGGCCGCGCCGGAGTGGTCGTCGACGATGAATTCGGCGACGCCGCAGTCGGCGAAGACCTCGTGCACATGGGCGATGGCCTGCTCGGCGCTCAGGTCGGGGGCGTAGCGGTAGTTCACGACGACGGTGCAGGCGTCGGGGATGACGTTGTTGGCGACGCCGCCCTCGATCCGTACGGCGTTGAGCCCTTCGTGGTACTCCAGTCCGTCGATCACCGGCTTGCGCGGTTCGTACGCGGCGAGCCTTTCGAGGACGGGCGCGGCCGCGTGGATGGCGTTGGACCCCATCCAGCTGCGGGCGGAGTGCGCCCGCTCGCCCTCCATGCGCAGGAAGACGCGCAGCGTGCCCTGGCAGCCGCCCTCGACCTCTCCGTTGGAGCCCTCCAGGAGGACGGCGAAGTCGGCCGTCAGCCAGTCGGGGTGGGCTGCGGCGACGTGTCCGAGACCGTTGAGGTGGGCGGCGACCTCTTCGTTGTCGTAGAAGACGAAGGTGAGGTCGCGGTTGGGCTCGGGCACGGTGGCGGCGATCCTCAGCTGGACGGCGACGCCCGACTTCATGTCGGAGCTGCCGCAGCCCCACAGCAGGCCGTCCTCGTCGAGGCGCGAGGGCACGTTGTCGGCGATCGGCACGGTGTCGATGTGACCCGCCAGTACGACGCGCTCGGCGCGGCCCAGGTTCGTCCTGGCCACGACGTTGTTGCCGTGCCGGTCGACGGTCAGGTGCGGAAGGGTCCGCAGCGCCGACTCGACGGCGTCGGCGAGGCCCTTCTCCTCCCCGCTGACCGAGGGGAAGTCGACGAGCCACGCGGTGAGCGCGGGTCCGTCCAGTGTGAGGTCAAGCGTGCTTTCGGCCATGGCTACGACCCTAGTGCCTCGCGTACGGTGGCCCCGTGCCCCGGACCGTTGCCCCTGCCCGCCGACACACCGCCCGCAGCCGCCGTCTGCGCCTCACGGCGGCCTTTGCCGTGCTCGTGGCGGTGGCCGGCTATCTGACCGTGCAGTACGTGACCGGCGGCAAGGGCTCCGACCAGTGCACCGTGGAGTCGGCCGACGGTTCGGACGGCGAGGGACGGACGTACCGGCTGACCTCGGAGCAGGCGGCGAACGCCGCGACGATCTCCGCGGTCGGCACCACCCGCGGCATGCCGGAGCGCGCGGTGACGATCGCGCTGGCGACGGCGCTGCAGGAGTCCGGGCTGCGCAACATCGAGCACGGCGACCGGGACTCACTGGGCCTCTTCCAGCAGCGTCCCTCGCAGGGCTGGGGCACCGAGAAGCAGATCCTGGACCCCGTGTACTCGGCCGGGAAGTTCTACGAGCACCTGGCCGAGGTGCCCGGCTACTCACGGCTGCCGCTCACCGTGGCAGCGCAGCGGGTCCAGCGCAGTGGCTTCCCGCAGGCGTACGCGAAGCACGAGCCGGATGCCGCGCTGCTGGCAGCGGCGCTGACCGGCCGGGCGCCGGCGGCCCTGAACTGCGATCCGCCGCGGAGCACCGCCGGGACGGGCGAGGCGGCGAAGGTGCGGGCCGCGCTGGTGCGCTCCTTCGGCAGGGACGTGCTGCCTTCCGAGGACGCGGCGGCGGCGAAGACCCCGGCCGCCGGTGCGGCCGCGGGCACCGGGACGCTCTCGGTTCCGGTGCAGACGGCCCGCAGGGCCGGCCAGGACGGTGTTCCGCAGCGCGGCTGGGAGCTCGCGCACTGGGCGGTCGCGCAGTCCGAGGCGCTCGGCATCGACGAGGTCGCGTACGCCGGCAAGAAGTGGGACTCCGGGTCGGGCTGGCGGACGGAGCGCGAGGAATCGGGCACCACCGCGGTCCGGATACGCCTCGCGCAGTAGTACGACCCGTCACTCGCACAGGGGGTCCGTTCCTTCTCCGTACGGGCTCCGCACAGCATCCCTCGGACTGCCTTCCGTACGCAGCTATCGCCTTGCGGCCAAAGGGAAGTGACGGTTCGGCGCGTGGTCGCGCCCTGCCGTGTCCGCCCGGGTTCCTCCCTTGCGGATTATGTGACGCATTACCCGATCTTTACCTCGGCACACCGCAACCTCTCCCTCCCCCACGACGGTTGTCATGGCGTCCGACCCACGGACACCAGGATTTCCCACCCCGTCGAAGGAGCATCATGTCCCTCCCCCTGACCCGTCGGATCGCCCGTACCGCGCTGCTGATCGCGGCGGGTGCGGCTCCCGTGGTCGGTGCGGCCGGTGTCGCAGGTGCCGCGCAGCTCCCGCAGGCCCCGGAGCTCGGCGGTCTCACCACCGTCGAGGGCGCCGGACTCGGCCAGGCCGTCGACGCGGCCCAGCCGGCCGCCGACACCGCGGGCAAGGCCGGCGGCAAGGTCGTCGGGACCACGCTGCCGGTGGCGGCCAAGACCCTCGGCGAGGCGGGCGGCAAGGCCGCGCCCGCGGCGAAGGGTGCCGGCAAGGCCGCCAAGGGCGGCGCGAGCGACACCCTCGGCGACGCGACCGGTGCCGTGACCAAGGGCGGTCTGCCCACCGACAAGCTCGGCGGCCTGCCGATCGGCTGATCGCACCACGCCCGTACACGCGGAGGGGCCCCGGGAGTGCGCACTCCCGGGGCCCCTCCGCGTACCGGCGGCTCAGCCCAGTCGCTTGACCGCGGCGGCCACGCGCTCGTCGGTCGCCGTGAACGCCACGCGCACGAAGCGGTCTCCCGCCGGCCCGTAGAAGTCGCCGGGCGCCACCAGGATGCCCAGCTCCGCCAGGTACGCCACGGTGTCCCAGCAGGGCTCGTCGCGGGTCGCCCAGAGGTAGAGGCTCGCCTCGCTGTGTTCGATGCGGAACCCGTGGGCCTCCAGGGCCGTACGCAGGGCCGAGCGACGGTCCGCGTAGCGGGTGCGCTGCTCGGCCACGTGCGTGTCGTCGCCGAGCGCGGCGACGGTAGCCGCCTGGACGGGGGCCGGCGTCATCATCCCGCCGTGCTTGCGGATCAGCAGCAGCTCGCTCAGCACGGCCGCGTCGCCCGCGATGAAGGCGGCGCGGTAGCCGGCGAGGTTGGAGCGCTTGGAGAGCGAGTGAACGGCGACGACGCCCTCGTACGTACCGCCGCAGACGTCCGGGTGGAGCACGGAGACCGGTTCGGCCTCCCAGCCCAGCTCCAGGTAGCACTCGTCGCTGAAGACCAGCACGTCGTGCTCGCGGGCCCAGGCGACGATCCGGGTCAGCTCGTCCTTGGCCAGGACCCGGCCCGTCGGGTTGGACGGCGAGTTGAGCCAGAGCAGCTTCAGTCCGGCCGGATCGAGGTCGGTCGGGTCGTCGTAGACGACGGGCTCGGCGCCGCACAGCCGGGCGCCGACCTCGTACGTCGGGTAGGCGAGCCGCGGGTAGGCGACCTTGTCACCGGCGCCGAGGCCGAGCTGGGTCGGCAGCCAGGCCACGAGCTCCTTGGAGCCGACGACGGGCAGCACGTTCTCGTGCGTCACCGAGACGGCGCCCAGGCGGCGCTCCACCCAGCCGGTGAGGGCGTCACGCAGCGCGGCCGTCCCCCACACCGTCGGATAGCCGGGGCTGTCCGCCGCGGCGACGAGCGCCTGCTGGATCAGTTCGGGCACCGGGTCGACGGGCGTGCCGACGGACAGGTCCACGATGCCGTCCGGGTGACCGCCGGCCGTCGACTTGTAGGGCGCGAGCCTGTCCCAGGGAAAGACCGGGAGACGGGAGGAGACTGCGGACACGGATCTCTGCTTTCTCGTACGGGGTTCATGCTGGCGGCCCTGAGGGGCCGCGGGAAACACCTCGGTCCCGCACGGTGACGAGCCGTACGGGACCGGGGCGACGCACGTGCCGGAGCGCTGCTACTGGTTCTGCGGCGGCAGCGCGGCGATGAACGCGTGATCGCGCTCGATCAGACCCAGCTTGGAGGCACCACCCGGCGACCCGAGGTCGTCGAAGAACTCGACGTTCGCCTTGTAGTAGTCCTTCCACTCCTCCGGGGTGTCGTCCTCGTAGAAGATCGCCTCGACCGGGCAGACCGGCTCGCAGGCTCCACAGTCGACGCACTCGTCCGGGTGGATGTACAAGGACCGCTGGCCCTCATAGATACAGTCGACGGGGCACTCTTCGATGCAGGCCTTGTCCTTTACGTCGACACAAGGCTGCGCGATGACGTAGGTCACGCTGTCGTTCCTCCTCGGTAGGGCGTTGGCTCTCGCGCGGGAGCGCGGCGTCGTCGATGCCCGCACCTAGTATCTCCGTTCCCGGGCACGATCCGAACAGGAGGGGCGGACAGAGCTGTGGAATTCACCATGGGCGGACGGCTGGAGGTCCGAATTGCACCGGCTGACGTGGGCAAACGGGTATCAGTCCGGCGTCTGACCGAGGACGGCCCCCAGGGCCCGAAATTCACCGACACGGTCGGCGTTCTCACATCCTGGAACACCGGTGTGCTGTCGGTCACACCGAAGAGCGGTGAGTCCGTCCGGATCCCGGAATCATCCCTGGTGGCGGGCAAGGTCGTACCGGCCGCTCCGGCCCGCAGGCGCGGTCCCGCGGCCTCCTTCGCCGAACTCGCCCCGGTCTACGCCCGCGCGTGGCAGCCCGTGGAGAGCGAACCCCTGGGTGACTGGCGGCTTCGCGCCTCCGGCGGTTTCACCCGGCGGGCCAACTCCGTACTGCCGCTCGGCGATCCGGGCGTCCCGCTCGACGCCGCGCTCCGGCGGGTCGGCCAGTGGTACGCCGACCGGGACCTGCCCGCCTACATCCAGACCGCGACCGGCGCCGAGGGTGCGCAGGAGGAGCTGTGCGCGGCGCTGGAGGGGCACGGGTGGCGGCGGGAGGTGACCGCGGAGGTGCGGATCGCCGCGCTGGCCCCGATCGGCGACCTGGCGGCGGAGGTGTCGCGGGTGCGGCTGAGCCGCACGGTGGACGACACATGGCTCGCCCGCTACCAGCGCGTCGGGACGCCGGGCCCGCAGGTCTCCGCGGTGCTGGGCGGCGGCCCTTCGGTGTGGTTCGCGACCGTGCCGGGCGAGGCGGGGGACCAGGCCCCCGCCGCGATCGGGCGGTGTGTCGTGGACGGCCGGTGGGCCGGTTTCATGGCCGTCGAGGTGGCTCCCGAGCACCGCAGGAGGGGGCTCGCCACCACCGTGATGACCGCGCTGGCCCGGCAGGCGATGGACGAGGGCGCGTCGGCGGCGTGGCTGCAGGTGGAGGCGGACAACGAGGGTGCCCGGGCGCTGTACGACGGCATGGGCTTCGCGACGCACCACCTGTACCACCACTTCCGGGCGGCCTAGGGCGATGGCTCCTGAGAGGCACGACAGGGACGAGCTGCGCCGCCGGTTCGCCGAGGAGGCGCGGGCGGAGCGCCCGGATCTGGCGCTGCTCTGCCTGCTGCTGGGCACGGAGGCCGATCCCGCGCTGGACGCCAACGGCATGGACGCGGCCCAGATCGAGCTGGACCGGCTCGCCGGTCTGCTGCCCTACGGGCTGCGCGACGGCCGCGCCTGGGCGTCGGCGCTGGCCGAACTGCTCGGTGAGCGGTACGGCTTCGAGGGCGCTTCGGCGGACTACCAGCGGCTGGAGTCGTCGCTGCTGCACGAGGTGCTGCGGCGGCGGCGCGGGCTGCCGATCCTGTTGTCGGTGGTGTGGATCGAGGTCGCCCGGCGGGCGGGCGCTCCGGTGTACGGGGTGGCGCTGCCGGGTCACTTCGTGGTCGGTTTCGGGGATCCGGCGGAGCGGGTGCTGGCCGATCCGTTCGCCGGTGGGCGGCCGCTGACGGGCCAGGACGCGGAACTCCTGGTGGCGGGCGCGACCGGGCAGCCACTGGAGGCGTCGATGCTGGTGCCGGCGCAGCCGCTGGAGACCGTGTTGCGGATCCTGAACAACATCCGGGCGTGGGCGGCGGCCCGCCCGGAGCGCAACGACGTGGCGCTGTGGGCGGTGGAGCTGTCCCTGCTCCTGCCGTCGCACCCGGCGCGGCTGCGCTACGAGCGGGCCCAGCTGCTGGTCCGGGGCGGGGAGTTCCTGCGCGGGGCGGCGGAGATGGAGGAGTACGCGCAGGTGGTCGCGGACGTCGATCCGGCTGCCGCGGAGGCGGTGCGCGGGAGTGCGCGGGCGGCCCGGGCGATGCTGAACTGACGGCGTCGGGCAGCCTCTCACTCCTGTCCGCCGCCTGCCCGCCTCACCGTGTGCAGCAGGTACTCCCTCCGGTCGAGCGGGTTGTGGTCCGTGCGGGAGCGCTGCGGGACGGTGCCGGTGACGGGGCGGTGGGTGTCGAAGGCGGTCTCCAGCAGCCCCTCGCCTCGGGTCAGCCCCGGCAGCCGCTGCTGGAGTTCGTGCACCCGGGCGGCCGGGACCTCGCCCTCCAGTACGCAGCGTGCGCCGTCGACGGACGGCGGGCCCGGGACGGCCCGCAGACGGGCGAGGACCGGCAGGAGCGGCCCGAGCGTGTCGGCCGGGAGTTCCGCCCGGAAGCGGTGCATCGGCTCGTACACCGTGGTGCCGGCCTGCCGGAGCGCGGCCATCAGGACCAGCGGGGTCAGATGGCGGAAGTCACCGGCCGTGCTCGACATGGACTTGTCGAAGGCGGCGTGCGAGTGGCTCTGCCGGGGCCAGTAGCCGGAGTGCGTCATCGTGACCGTGCAGTCGGTGACGCGCCAGCCGTACAGGCCCTGTGCGAGCGTTTCGGTGACGGTCTCCTCGACGGCTCGCATCAGGGAGTACGGCATCGAGCCGAGTTCCACCTCCAGCCGGTAGGTGACCCCGCTGCCCGGCGGGGCGGGATCGACGCGCAGTCCGACCGTCGCGAGAAAGGGGTTGTCGTCCTTGTCGATGATCTCGAAGGCCGATCCGGTTCCGGACGGCTTCTCCAGACAGATGGTCGTGGTTCCGCGGAAGGCGACATCGATTCCGAATTCGTCCGCGAGCGTCGCCTGGATGACTTCTTTCTGCACTTCACCGTAAAGCGATACGGACACTTCCTTGCGGATGTCGTCCTGCCGCAGATTGATCAGCGGATCCTGCTCGGCCAGTTGTGCGAGAGCGAAATGCAGTTCGCCCCGGGAGGCGGGCGGAGCGGCTGCCACCACGGATTCGAGCGTCGGCGGGGCGAAGTGGTGCCCGGTCGCCGCCGCACGGATATCGCCGACCGCGTCACCGATCCTGATGTCCCCGAGCCCCCGGAGTTTCGCGATCCGCCCCGGGCCCACCGATGCGGCGTCGGTGTCCGCGCCGTCGGCGAAGACCCGGATGCCGGTCACCTTGCCCTCGGACACGGCGCCCGGGCCCTGCCCGAACACCAGCCGGTCGCGGGTGCGTACGGTCCCGGAGAACATCCGGACCCAGGCGAGCTTCTCGCCGGCCCGGCCGCGTTCGACCTTGAAGACGGTGCCGGAGACCGGCCCGTCCGCGTCGTCCCCGGCCGCGGGCAGCAGTTCCTTGATCCCGTCGGTCAGCGCGGTGATGCCGGCGCCCGTGACGGCCGAGCCGAAGTAGACGGGGTGGACCAGGGCCCGCCGGGTCTGCTTCGCCAGTGCCGCCTTGAGCCGGGCCGGTGCGAGTTCCTCGCCGCCCTCGACGTACGCGGTCAGCAGGGCGTCGTCGTGCTCGGTGAGCAGATCGGCGAGCCGGTCCGTGAACCGGGGGTCGTCGTCGGCATACGGCACGCTGCGGGCCTCGCGGGTGCCGAGACCGGTGACGGCCGGTCCCCTCGCGACCGTGTGCGGGGTGAGCTTCTCCGTGATCTCGCGCAGCACCTGCGCGTACCGGGCTCCGGCCCGGTCGGTCTTGTTCACGAAGATCAGCGTGGGGATGCGCAGGCGTTGGAGCGTGCGCATCAGCACCCGGGTCTGGGCCTGGACGCCCTCCACGGCGGAGATGACCAGCACCGCGCCGTCGAGCACGCTCAGGACCCGTTCCACCTCGGCGATGAAGTCCGGGTGGCCGGGGGTGTCGATCAGGTTGACGGTGACGTCGTCGAGGGCGAACGAGACGACGGCGGACTTGATCGTGATGCCGCGTTGCCGTTCGAGCGCGAGCGAGTCGGTCCGCGTGTTCCCGTCGTCGACGCGGCCGATCTCGTCGATGATTCCGGCGGTGTGGAGCAGCCGCTCGGTCAGGCTGGTCTTACCGGCGTCGACATGCGCCAGAATTCCGAGATTGAGCGTGTGCACAGAACTCCATGTGGTCAGCGGTGGGGTGAATTCCCGTCGAGACGAACATGTGAGATCCGCGCATCGTTTTCTCCTGGTCCTGTCGGCTGATGCGGCGAGTAGAACAGCGGGCGAGCCGGCGGTGCAAGTCATTTACCGGCGCCGTACGCGCTGCCGCGCGGTGAGCCCTCGTCAGCGAACGGGGGATCCTGCCGCGGCCAAACCTCTCTTCGGCGCGCCGTGCCGTCCAACGGGTGATTATCCGTTCTTCGCCACTCGATGAGCCCACGCCGTAGCTCCAATGCGGAGCTCCCCGATGGCGCGTCCCGGGCTCCGGGCTGACGGTGGATCACGTAGCCGCTGCGCCACCCAGAGTCGACACTCCGTCACTCTGCGCAGTCGCGACGAAAGGAAACGTGTTCAGATGCGCTCTGCCCGCACCCTGTTCGCTACGGCCGCCGTCACGGCGGTCCTCACGATCACCGCTCCCTCCGCGTACGCCATGACCACCGGCGACTGGGAGCACGACAGCGGTTCGTCCTCCAGCAGCGAGGACGGCGGCTGGAAGAAGGACAAGCCCAACGGCGGCGTCCACACCGGCGGCGGCGCCCTGGCCAAGACGGTCACCGGCGACGAGCACGGCAAGTCGGACGACGAGGGCTGGAAGAAGGACAAGCCCAGCGGTGGCGTGCACACCGGCGGCGGCGCGCTGTCGATGACGGTCGCCAAGGAGTGGCAGCCCGGCAAGGACGACGAGGGCGGCAACTCCGACTGGAAGAAGGAGAAGCCGAGCGGCGGCGTCCACACCGGCGGCGGCGCGCTGTCGTCGACGGTCACCAAGGAGTGGCAGCCCGGCAACGACGAAGAGAGCGGCTCGTCCGACTGGAAGAAGGACAAGCCCAACGGCGGCATGCACGCCGGTGGCGGCGCCATGTCGATGACGGTGGCCAAGGAGTGGCAGCCGGGCAGCGACGAGGCCGGCAAGACCGAGAAGGGCGACACGTCCTCGAAGAGCGAGAAGAGCGAGAAGAGCGACGAGGGCTGGAAGAAGGACAAGCCCAGCGGTGGCGTGCACACCGGCGGTGGCGCGATGGCGATGACCGGCGGCGGCCTGGCAGCCGGTTCGCTGCTGCTGCTCGGCGGTGTCGGTGTCGGCGCGTACAAGCTGCGCCGTCGTCAGGCGACGGGTGGCGCGATGGCCTGACCCGGCCGCATCGCGAGCCGGCCGCATCGCGAGCCGGCCGCATCGCGAGCCGGCCGCATCGCGAGCCGGCCGCATCGCGAGCCGGCCGCATTCCTGTCGCGGCCGTCGTCCCTCCGGACGGCGGCCGCGGCGCCTTCGTTTTCCCCGGGGCGCCCGCCGCGTCGAGCCCGCCCCGCACCACCGCACCGCACCGCACGGACGAAAGGCACGTTCCCATGGCCGCCCCGCAGTCGCCCGGTTCCCCCTCCTCCCGGACTGCCTCCGACACCGTCTCCCTCGGCCGCGCCCTGCTCTGGCCCGCCGCCGTGGCCGGGCTCGGCATGCTCCTCATCTACAACTCCATCGGCCCTTCGGCCGATGACAAACCTCCCGCCCCGCTCGCAGTCGCGGCACCCGCCGCCCCGGCTCCCGCCGCCCCCGCGGCCCCCGCCTCCTCACCGGCCGCCGCCGTCCCCCGCCAGGCCTCCCCCGCGCCCTCTCCCACCCCCACCACCGCGCCGGCCCTGGCCCGCTCCGTGCCGAAGCGGCTGAAGATCCCCGCCATCGCGGTGGACGCCCCGTTCACCCCGCTGTCGATCGGGGCCTCCGGCCGCCTGGACGCTCCTCCCCCGAACGACAAGAACCTGGTCGGCTGGTTCCAGGGCGGCGTGACACCCGGCGAGCGCGGCGCGTCGATCGTGGCGGGCCACGTGGACACGCTGACCGGCCCGGCCGTCTTTCTCCAGCTGCGGTTCCTGCGGCCCGGATCCACGGTCGACATCACGCGTACGGACGGCACGGTGGCCACGTTCAAGGTCGACACCGTCGAGACGTTCAGCAAGGCGAAGTTCCCCGACAAGCGGGTCTACGCCGACACCCCGGACGCCCAGTTGCGCCTGATCACCTGCGGCGGCACCTACGACAAGAAGGCCAAGGACTACGTGGACAACGTCGTCGTGTTCGCGCACCTCGACTCGGCCAAGAAGGGATGAGCCGACGTGCTCCCCCGGCGGAAAATCCCGTGCGAAGGGCCGTGGGCCGCTGTTAGCGTCCCCCGCGTGAAGAAGCGCGCTGCGATGACGACGACGCCGGAGAGTGTCCCGGCGCGCTGACTGCTGACCAGTCCGAAGCCCCGGGGCGAGTGCCCCGGGGCTTCTGCTTGCGGTCACTCGCCCGCCGTACGCGAGGAGACCGCCATGCACGACCACCGCAAGCTCGGCCGCGAGCTGGAGCTGTTCGACACCGACCCGCTGATCGGCGCGGGACTTCCGTACTGGCTGCCGGACGGCGCGGCGCTGCGGCACGCCCTGGAGGAGTACATCCGCACCGCCGAGCGGCTGGCGGGCTACCGGCACGTGTACTCGCCGGTGCTCGGCAAGCGGGAGCTGTACGAGATCTCGGGGCACTGGTCGCACTACAGCGACGACATGTTCCCGCCGATGGACCTGGGCGGCGAACAGGTCGTGCTCCGGCCGAGCCTGTGCCCGCACCACGCGGTCATCTACCGCTCCCGCGCGCACAGTTACCGCGAGCTTCCGCTGCGGATGGCCGAGCTGGGCGGCATGTACCGCTCCGAGCTCTCCGGGGTGCTCGGCGGGCTGACCCGGGTCCGGGCCATCCAGCTGAACGACGCCCACATCTTCTGCACCCCGGACCAGGTCGCCGGAGAGGCGCGGGCCGCACTGGACATGATCCGACTGGCGTACGAGGCACTGGGCGTCCGCCCGGCCCGCTTCCGGCTGTCGCTGCCGGGGCCGGGCGGGAAGTACGTCGCCGCGCCGGAGATGTGGCAGCGCTCGACCGCCCTGCTGGCCGAGGTCCTCGACGCCTCAGGGCTGCCGTACGAGGCGGTCGAGGGCGAGGCCGCGTTCTACGGGCCGAAGATCGACGTCCAGGTCGCCGACGCGGCGGGCCGCGAGTCGACCCTGTCGACCGTCCAGGTCGACTTCCACCAGCCGGAGCAGTTCGATCTGCACTACATCGGCGCGGACGGGGCGAAACACCGGCCGGTCATGGTGCACCGCAGCATCATCGGCAGCGTGGAGCGGGCCGTCGCCCACCTCATCGAGCAGCACGGCGGCGCGTTCCCGCCCTGGCTCTCACCGGTCCAGCTGGCGATCCTGCCGGTCTCGGACGCCGAGCAGCCGAACGCCGAGGCCCTGGCCGGACGTTGTGCCGCGCTCGGGCTGCGCGCGGAGGTCTCCGGCCGGGAGCGCGGCAGCCTGGGGGCCAGGATCAGGGAGGCCCGGCTGGTGCCGTACCAGGTGGTCATCGGTGCGGCGGAGGCGGCGGACGGCCTGGTGGCGCTGCGTCTGCGGGACGGCCGCCGCCTCGATCCGCTGCCGGACTCGGAGATGCTGGAGCGGATCAGCGCGCTGGTCGCGGCCCACAGCACCGCGTTGTGGGACCACGACCCCAGTTAGGCGGTGACGGGCCTCGCCTCGGTGCGCGGGGCTCCCCCGAGTGC
The DNA here is from genome assembly GCF_035917155.1 of Streptomyces sp. NBC_00385. NCBI lineage: Bacteria > Bacillati > Actinomycetota > Actinomycetes > Kitasatosporales > Streptomycetaceae > Streptomyces > Streptomyces sp. NBC_00385. The sequence goes on from NZ_CP107951.1 coordinate 2,758,673, forward strand.
TCCGGCCAGCGTGGACGCGACGATCAGCAGGGCGAGGACGACCGTCATCGTGAGCCGGAGTCCGACGTGGTCGGCGAGGAAGCCCAGCGCGGGCGGACCGACGAGGAAGGCGAGATAGCCCGCGGTGGAGACCGCGCCGACCCGTGCCGCCGCGTCGCTCGGGTGGTCACCCGCCGCGGACACGGTGACCGGGAAACCGAGCGAGGCGCCCAGCCCCCACAGCACCGTGGCCGCGCCCGCCATCGCCGGACTCGGTGAAACGATCACCACTGCCAGGCCCAGCGCGGCGACGACCGCGCTGATCCGGACGACCTGGACGGGACCGAAACGCTCCAGGAGGGGGCCGCCGGCGAAGCGGCCGAGGGTCATCGAGGAGGCGAAGACCAGGAAGGTCAGCGAGCCGGCGGTGGCGCTCACCTCGTAACCGTCCACCATGAGCAGCGGCAGCCAGTCGTTGGCAGCCCCCTCCGCGAAGGCCATGGCCAGCACGATCACCCCGATGAGGACGAGCCGCCGGTCCCGCCACACGGCCAGCTGGCCCCGCCATCCACCCGGCCCCGAGGTACCGGCCGCCTCCCTGCCCGTGCCGTGCGGGATCGCCCGGACGGCCAGGACCGCTGCGGCGGCGACGAGCAGGGCGACGGCCGTCAGGTGCAGGCCGACAGGTATCGCGGCCGCGGTCAGCGCCATGCCCAGCAGCGCCCCGATCACGGTGCCCAGGCTGAAGCAGCCGTGCAGCACCGGCAGCACGGGCCGGCCGATGACCCGTTCCACGTCCGCGCCCTCGATGTTGAACGCGACCTCGGCCAGTCCCATCCCGCCGCCGAACAGGGCCAGTCCGCAGAAGACGCCGCCCGCCAGCGCCAGGCTCGTGCCCGCCGCGACGACCAGCAGCCCCGCGACGATCAGCGCCGCGCCGACGGTGATGGCGGCCCGCCCCCCGTAACGGCGTACGAGCGGACCGGACGAGGTCACGCCGGCCATCGAACCGGTGGAGAGCCCGAAGAGCACCAGCCCCATCGCACCGGTGGACACGTCGAGCCCGTCCCTGATGGCCGGGGTGCGCGCCACCCAGGAGGCCATGCCGGTTCCGGCGGCGAGCATGAAAAGGAAGAGGGCGGCACGCCGGCGGCGTGTGGCGGCATCCATGAAGCGGGCCTCGGCAGTCCAGGAGGGAATCCAGCAGGAGCGTACGATCGTACGCCCTTGGAGTGTACGATCGTACCCATGACGGACCACTTCGCGGGAGACCCGCGTACCAACCATGAGCGGATGCTCGCCGGGGACCTCTACATCGCCGACGACCCGGCGATCGTGGAGGCCCAGCGACGCGCGGTGCGCCTCGCCGCCCGGTACCTGGCGGCCTACGCCGAGGACCCCGACGCCGCACAGCCCGTGGTCGCCGAGCTCCTGGGCGGTCTCGGCGCCGGTGCGCACGTCCGGCCGCCGCTGTACGTGGACTACGGCTCGTACATCACGGTCGGCGAGGACACGTTCATCAACTACAACCTCACCGCCCTGGACGTCGCCCCGATCACGATCGGCCGCGACTGCCAGATCGGGCCGAACGTCCAGCTGCTCACCCCCACCCACCCGGTGGAGCCGGAGCCGCGCCGCGACAAGCTGGAGGCGGCGCGGCCGATCACCATCGGCGACAATGTCTGGCTGGGCGGCGGCGCGATCGTGCTGGCCGGGGTCACCATCGGGGAGAACAGCGTCATCGGCGCGGGAGCCGTCGTGACCAAGGACATCCCCGCCAACGTGGTCGCGGTCGGCAACCCGGCCCGGGTGATCCGCTCGATCTAGAACCGCTCGGCACCCTCTCGGCAGAAGGAAACAGCGTGGCGACCGGACGGAACGACCCCGAGCGGCGGGAGCGCATCATCACCGCCGCGCTCGACCTGATCGCGGAGGAAGGGGTCGCCGGGACCTCGCACCGCAAGGTCGCCGCGCGTGCGGGTGTGCCGCTCGGCTCGATGACGTACCACTTCGGCGGCATGGACGAGCTGCTGCGGGAGGCGTTCACGCGCTTCTCCAGCAGCATCGTCGCCGTTTTCGAGGAGCGCCTCGGCGCGGCCACCACACCCGACGAGGCGCGGGAGGCGGTCGCCGGTCTGGTCCACCACCTGTCGGGCGGAAACCAGCGCGAGCTCGTCCTCACCCACGAGTTGTACACCCTGGCCGCCCGCAAGCCCGACTACCGCGAACTGACCCGGGAGTGGATGCGTCGCAGCCGCGTCGCGCTGGAGTGGCACTTCGACCCGGCGACCGCCCGCCAGCTCGACGCGCTGATCGAGGGCCTGTCCATCCACCGCGCGCTGGAGACCGAACCCCACGACCGGGCCCTGACCGTCGAGGCGATCGCCCGCATCACCGGGGCCCCCGGGGCACGTTCCTGACCCGCGCCCTCCCCATGACTCCTGGCCGGCACCCCACCTGACCAAGGTGCCGGCCAGGTGATCCCCTCGTTCGTCCGCACCTGCGTCTGCGGTCACTTCCGGCCTTCGCCTGTGCTTCCCCCGTTCGTCCGCGCACGCGTCTGCGGCCACTTCCCGCCTCCGCCCACCAGGGAGAACGCACACCGAACACCGGGGAGAACCACATACGATCACCGCCGTGCGGTCCACACCGGACCGCAAGGGAGGGGACCTTCTTCGTGGCACATTCGGACCTCATAGACCTGGCAGGCCCTTGGGGCCGCATCCTCAGCGGTACGCCGCTCGACCATGAAACGCACACGCGCGCGGGTCAGGCCATGGCCGTAGACCCGGTCACGCACGATCTGTTCGTGGTGCAGATCCGGGATGCCCTGGAGTACGGCAACCTGTGCGTCTACCGCATGAACCGCTCAACCGGGCGCCCGATCGACTACATGCACCTCAACGGCTTCGGTCACGGCTATCAGATCGGTGCGCAGCACATCGCCGGCAAGACGTACCTGTGGACCGAAGCCGGGCCGCTGTACAAGGAGTTCGGGACCCGCGTCGCCCGGGTGCCCTATCTGCCGGGGCAGACGGTCACCATGACGTCGTCCGTCGTCTCGGCGCCGTTCCGTCCCACGGCGGATGCCCGCTTCACCGCTCCGAACGTCGATCCCGTGTACCAGCGCCTCACGGTCAGGTACCAGACCGCCCAGGGGTACTTCTTCAGCCAGTACCCCATCGACCCGGTGACGGGTGAGGTCACCTGGACCGCGACCAGGACGATCCCGCACCCCTCGAAGACCGAGGTCCCCACGCTCTGGGACACCTTCCAGGGCTTCGCGTCGCTCGGCGAGTACCTCTACCTCTACACGGGCAGCCCCGACAAGAACAACGCCCATCTCACCGCCCTCTCCTGGTCGGACGGCTCCGTGGTGGCGGGGCCCCAGCACATCACCGCCGTGCCGGGCCTGGACCGCCGTGAGCCGGAAGGCCTGTGCGTCGAGCCGATGGGCGACGAGGCGCGGCTGCTCTTCGGCTTCAGCGGCAGCCACACCACACCGCGCGAGGAGACGATCTGCTTCCTCTCCACGGATGCCCCGGTCCAGGGCGTGAAGCTGCTGACGGACTGGACCGCCCTCGCACCGGTGTCCGGAGTGACAGCGCATACGGGCGTGATGAGCCCGCGCGGGCGTCTGGTGAACCTGGCCGGGACGACATACCTCCAGCTCCGTGGCGGCTTCGACTGCGACCTCACCGCCGAGGGCCAGTTCGCGCAGCTTCCGCCGGTGCTGACGCCCAGCCGTACGGTCCGGGCCAACGTCACCCGCAACAACCACGACGGCCGATGCGTCTGCCGGGTCGAGGTCAACTCCACCGGAAAGGTCTCGGTGTTCGGCCCGACCGCGGACAACAGGATCTCGTGGATCGGCCTCGACAACTTCTCGGCCGCCTGGCTCTGATCCTCGGCCGTAGGGCTTTGATTCTCGGCCGCCGGGCTTGGTTCTCGGCCGCCGGGCTTTGACGGTCGCCCGACGCCCGTCACCCTCACCCGTCACCCAGCCACGTCAGCGTTTCCACGATCCCGGAGGATCAGCCATGTCCCAGAGCCGTACCAGCCGCCGCGCCCTGCTCACCGCAGCCGTGGCCGTTCCCGCAGCGGCGGTCAGCGCCCCGATGATAGCCACCCCCGCCGCCGCGGCCGACGTGCCCGGCGGTATCAGCGTCGTCCAGGACTGGCAGCCGCTCGTCCTCGCGGCGGGCGTCACCGCCGCGACCGATGCCCCGGCCGCCCGCGTGGTGAAGATCGCCGGCACGGACTTCCTGCAGATGCGCGGGGGGTTCACCTGCGTCTTCACGGGCGACGCCGTGCTCGGCACCCTGCCCGCGTCCATCACCGTGCCGAAGACGATGCGCGGTGTCTGCCCGCGCAACAACTCGCTCGGCATCAACTCCTGCCGGGTGGAGGTCAACACCGCGGGGAGGATCACCGTCTTCGGCGCCACGGCCTCGAACGACATCACCTGGGTCACCCTGGACAGCTACTCGGTCGTCATGGCCTGAGGCCTGTCGGCGCCGCTCGGCCGGTGACAGCGAGAGGCGCGCTGGAACCGGCCGGGTCGCCCGGCTCCGAAGGCGGCGCCCGGCTGGACGATCTCGTCAATCTCCTGAAGTCAACCGCACTCCTAACTGAGCGCAGAACGGGTCAATTGCCGTTCTGCTGGCGTTAATTGTTGCGCATGGAGGGGTTGGACGAGGCTTCTGTTGCACACCTCTTGACGTTTCCCAGGTGACGGCGGAAGCATCGACTCTCGTCGGAGAGCGCTCTCAGAGGCTTCCCGACGAGCTCGTCGTGTCACCCGTACCACGACCCAGGAGACGTACCCCCATGCATGTTCCCCCCACGGAACCCCCGACAACTCCCCCCACGGGAACCCCCACCACCTCCCGCCGCAGGCGCCGGACCCGCACGTTCGGGTTCGCCGCGTTCGCCGTTTCGCTGCTCATGGCCGTCCCCACGGCGCAGACCGCCTTCGGCGAGGACGCGCAGGCCATCGAGGGCGGCGGTGACCTCGGGCCCAACGTGATGGTGTTCGACCCGTCGATGCCCGACATCCAGGCCAAGGTCGACGAGGTGTTCAAGCAGCAGGAGTCGGCGCAGTTCGGCACCGGCCGCTACGCGCTGATGTTCAAGCCGGGCACGTACGACAAGATCAACGCCCAGATCGGTTTCTACACCCAGATCGCCGGTCTCGGACTGAACCCGGACGACACCACGTTCAACGGTGATGTGACCGTGGACGCGGGCTGGTTCAACGGCAACGCCACCCAGAACTTCTGGCGCTCGGCCGAGAACCTCGCACTCAACCCCGTGAGCGGCACGGACCGTTGGGCCGTCTCGCAGGCCGCACCCTTCCGTCGCATGCACGTCAAGGGCGGGCTCAACCTCGCGCCCGACGGCTACGGCTGGGCGAGCGGCGGCTACATCGCCGACAGCAAGATCGACGGCCAGGTCGGCCCGTACTCGCAGCAGCAGTGGTACACCCGCGACAGCTCGATCGGCAGCTGGGGCAACGGCGTCTGGAACATGACGTTCTCCGGCGTCGAGGGCGCACCCGCCCAGAGCTTCCCCGAACCGCCGTACACCACCCTGGAGAACACCCCGGTCTCCCGCGAGAAGCCGTTCCTCTACCTGGACGGTGCCGACTACAAGGTCTTCGTGCCCGAGAAGCGCACCAACGCGCGCGGCGTCTCGTGGGCCAACGGCACGCCGAAGGGCGAGTCCATCCCGCTGGACCAGTTCTACGTGGTCAAGCCCGGCGCGACCGCGGAGACCATCAACGCGGCCGTGGACCAGGGTCTGCACCTGCTGTTCACGCCCGGGGTCTACCACGTCGACCAGACGATCAACATCGATCGCGCCAACACGGTCGCGCTGGGACTCGGTCTCGCGACGATCATTCCGGACAACGGGGTCACGGCCATCAAGGTCGGTGACGTGGACGGCGTGAAGCTCGCCGGGCTGCTCGTCGACGCCGGTCCCACCAACTCCGACACCCTGATCGAGGTCGGCCCCGAGGGCGCGTCCGCGAGCCACGCCGACAACCCGACCTCACTCCAGGACGTGTTCGTCCGGGTCGGCGGCGCGGGGGCCGGCAAGACCACCACGGGCATGGTCGTCAACAGCAACGACACGATCATCGACCACACCTGGCTGTGGCGCGCGGACCACGGCGAGGGCGTCGGCTGGGAGACCAACCGGGCCGACTACGGCCTCCAGGTCAACGGCGACAACGTCCTCGCGACGGGCCTGTTCGTGGAGCACTTCAACAAGTACGACGTCCGCTGGTCCGGGGAGAACGGGAAGACGATCTTCTTCCAGAACGAGAAGGCGTACGACGCCCCGAACCAGGCCGCGATCCAGAACGGTGACACGAAGGGTTACGCGGCCTACAAGGTGGACGACTCCGTCACCACCCACGAAGGCTGGGGTCTGGGCAGCTACTGCTACTTCAACGTCGACCCCACCATCCGCCAGGACCACGGATTCCAGGCACCGGTGAAGCCCGGCGTGAAGTTCCACGACCTGATCGTCGTCTCCCTCGGCGGCCAGGGCCAGTACGAACACGTCATCAACGACACCGGATCACCCACCTCGGGGACGGACACCATTCCGTCGCAGGTGGTGTCGTTCCCCTAGGGGCACCGACCCCCAGCCGTCCTCCCCAGCCCCGTGTGCGCCCCGTCATTCCCGGCGGGGCGCACCGCTGTCCTGCCCGCCCTTCCCCAATCCGTGGCGGGGCGCGCCGACGTCAGCCCCGGCCACGCACTTCCGCGGCACGGCGCGCTGCCGTCAGCCCCGGCCACGCACTACCGCGGCACGGCGCGCTGCCGTCAACCCCGGCCACGCACTACCGCGGCACGGCGCGCTGCCGTCAACCCCGGCCACGCACTACCGCGGCACGGCGCGCTGCCGTCAACCCCGGCCACGCACTACCGCGGCACGGCGCGCTGCCGTCAACCCCGGCCGTCCGCCATCACGGCCCTGAGCCCGTCGAGGGCCTCCTCGATGTACGCGCCCATCGGCCGGCCGTCGACCCCCTCGATCCAGCCCTCGAACGCGACCTTGAAGACGGCGACCCCCGCCTCCCCCGCCAGACTCGCGGCCGGTTCCGGGACGCCGCGGGCCCGCAGGGACTCAGCGAGTGCCGCGGACAGCGAGGCGAGCTTGACCAACTCGCGTTCCCGCAGTTCCGCGTTGGCCGAGACGACCTTCTGGCGCCGCTGCGCCTGCTCGCGGCGCTCGTCGAACACGTCAGCGGCAGCGCGGAGCGCCGCAGCCACGGCGTCGATCGGCGCCGCCGTGGCGGGGGCCCCGGCGAGGGTGTCCACCAGGAGCTCCTGAAGCAGAGCGGAGCCCCCGAACAGGACCTCGCGCTTGTCGGCGTAGTGCCGGAAGAACGTCCGCTCCGTGAGTCCCGCCCGCGCGGCGATCTCGGTCACGGTCGTCTGCTCGTAACCGCGTTCGCCATAGAGCTCCATGGCCGCCTGTTCCAGGCGGCCCCGCGCGTTCGGCTCCCATCGACCCATGCCGCCGATTCTATGTGATGACAGTGACCGACATCGGGAGTAGGGTGATGACAGTTGCTGACATCGATGGTTCCCCGTAGCGCCTGCCGGCGCGCACGACGGGAGCCGTCGACCGACCCGGGAGGTCTCCCATGCGTGTATTCATGACCGGCGCGTCCGGCTGGATCGGTTCCGCCGTCGTTCCCGAGCTCATCGACGCGGGCCACCAGGTCGTCGGGCTCGCCCGCTCGGGCACCTCGGCCGAGGCGCTCGTCGCCGCGGGAGCCGAGGTGGTGCGCGGGGACCTGGACGACCTCGGTATCCTGCGCGACGCGGCGGCCGGCGCGGACGGCGTGGTCCACCTCGCGTTCAAGCACGACATCGCCTTCTCGGGGGGCTTCGAGGGCGCCGCCGCCGCGGACCGCCTGGCCGTCGAGACGTTCGGCGAGGCGCTCGCGGGTTCCGGCAAGCCGTTCGTCATCGCCTCCGGGACGCTCGGGCTCGCCCCGGGCCGGGTCGCCACCGAGGAGGACGGGCAGAGCCCCGACTGGCCGACGCCGTTCGCGGCCGCGCGCGCCCGGCTGGCCACGGCCCTGCTGGCCGTCTCCCTCGCCTCGCGCGACGTCCGCTCGTCCGTCGTGCGCTTCCCCCCGACGGTGCACGGCGAAGGGGACCACGGCTTCATGGCGGCCCTGGTCGGCATCGCCCGCGACAAGGGCGTCTCCGGATACGTCGGCGACGGCTCCAACCGCTGGCCGGCCGTGCACCGCGCCGACGCCGCCCACCTCGTCCGACTCGCGCTGGAGGCCGCCCCCGCGGGGTCGACGCTGCACGCGGTCGGCGAGGAAGGTGTCCCGATCCGTGACGTCGCCGACGCCATCGGGCGCCACCTCGGCCTCCCTGTCATCTCGGTCTCTCCCGAGGACGCGGACGCGCACTTCGGCTGGCTCGGCGGCCTTGTAGGGGTGGACGGGCCGGCCTCCAGTGCCGTGACCCGCGCCTCGTCGGGATGGCGGCCCATACAGCCGGGGCTGATCGAGGACCTCGACAAGGGGCACTATTTCGACGCACCGTCCGCGTGACGGCCGGAGCGCCTGATCGCCGGAGCGCCTGACCTGGCCGCCCGCCCGACCTCAAGGCCTCAAGGCCTCAAGGCCTCAAGGCCTCAAGGGGAGCGTCTCCGGTGCCCGGAGCCGCTCCCCCTCTGCGGGCATCAGCCGTGCAGTGCCAGCGCGCCCTTCGCCGGAACGGTCGCCGTGACCGTGCCGTCGTCGCCGATCTGCACCGTGTTGCCGTCGCAGGCGTCCGGCGAGGCCTGCGCCACGTTGCAGTACGTACCCGCCGGGAGGGATGTGGCGAACGTCTGCTGTAGCTCGCCGTCACCGTTGTTGATGACCACGAACCCCTTGTCACCACGGCCGAAGGCGATCGCCGACGAGCCGTTGTCCCACCAGTCGGTCAACTCCGCGCCGGCCGTGGCGTTGTGGAAGCCGACCATGCCGGCGATCGCCGTCTGCGCGTGCGTACACGTCCAGCCGCCGCTGCCGCAGGCAGCCGCGCCATTGTTCGGCGGGCCCGCGTCCTTGTCCGACCACTCGTAGCCGGAGTAGACGTTCGGGGAGCCGTAGGGCGAAGCGAGCATGAAGACGTTGGCCAGGGTGTAGGCCGCCCCGTCCTTGTACGTCAGTGTCGAGCCGTTCCGCTCGGTGTCCCAGTTGTCGACGAACGTACGGGCGCTGCCGCTCGCCAGCTTGCCGTCGGCGACGTTCTTGAGGCCAGTGATGCCGCCGCCCTGGAAGGCGCTCTTGAGGTGGCCGCCGTAGCGGAACTCGTCGACATCACCCACGCCCGTGTACTCGTCGGGCTGGACCGCCTCCCCGCCGCCGTAGATGACCTCCGTGACCCAGAAGCCCGGGTCGGACATCTTGCCCTTGATCGCGGCGATGTCCTCGGCGGACATGTGCTTGGCGGCGTCGATACGGAAACCGTCGGCCCCGAGACCGCGCAGGTCGGAGAGGTATGCGGCGATCGTCGTACGGACGGCGTCGCTGCCCGTGTCGAGGTCGGCCAGGCCGACCAGTTCGCAGGTCTGGACGTCGTCGCGGTCGCCGTAGTTGCTGATGTCCTTGCGGCAGCCGTGGAAGTCCTGGTTCTGGAAGTACCCGGGGTAGTCGTACTTCGTGTACGCCGTGCCGCCGGTGCCCGTACCGGAACCGGACGACATGTGGTTGATGACGGCGTCGGCCACGACCTTCACCCCGGCGGAGTGACAGCTCTCCACCATCGAGGCGAAGGCGTCGCGGTCCCCGAGGCGCCCGGCGACCTTGTAGCTGACGGGCTGGTACGAGGTCCACCACTGATCGCCCTGGATGTGTTCGGAGGCGGGCGAGACCTCCACGTAGCCGTAGCCGGCCGGACCCAGCGAGTCCGTACAGGCCTGGGCCACCGCGTCGTACTTCCACTCGAACAGCGTGGCGGTGACGGTCTTCTCGCCCGGTGGGGTCGCCTGTGAGGTCCAGGGGGCGAGGGCGGTGACACCGGCGGCTGCGAGCAGGCCGGCCAGTGTCGCGCGAGCGGCGCGGGAACTCAATTGCGGCTCCTTCGTTCGCGGGGACGGAAGTGGGGTCCGTACCCGGTGTGGGTGGCCACGCGCCTGGCCACCGTGGGGTGTTCGGAGCCTGCCGTCACGGCGGTGAACACGTCAAGAGGTTCCGCAAGAGTTTCCAGCACGTTTCTGAAATATGTTGCGGGGTACGCGAGTTGGGGAGGCGGTCACTGGTCGCGGCGGTGCACCGCCACCGCCGCGACCAGGCCCGCCGACAAAGCCCAGGCGGCATAGACCGTCCAGGCTCCGGGGACCGTCCACGGGTAGAGGGCGGACGCATGGAGATCCGAGGCCGACAGCCGCTCCCACGCGCTGAAGGGCAACGTGTGCTGGAGCACCGCCGTGAGATGGCGGCGGTCGCTGAGGACCATCGGGAGCAGGAGCAGCACAACCACGCAGCCGATGACGGCGCCTCCGGTGTGGCGTATCACCGCACCGATCGCCAGGCCCGCGAGCGCGGCCACCGGGGCGAGCAGCGCGGAAGCCACGACAACGCGCAGGGCGCCGGGGTGGCCGAGGGTCACCGAGGCGTCCCGGCCGGACAGGATCGCCTGCGTCGAGGCGAAGGACGCCAGGGCGACGAGTGCGCCGAAGAGCGCGGTGACGGCGGTGAGTACGAGAGCCTTGGCGGCCATCACCGAGCGGCGGGCCGGGACGGCGGTGAACGTGGTGCGGATCAGGCCGGTGCCGTACTCGCCGGTGATCGATACGGCACCGATGGCGGCGACGGCCAGCACCAGCACCATGGCTCCGTTCCCGGTGAAGGCGTCCATGAGGGGCGAATCGTTGGCGATGAAGGACTCGCGGCCGTGGTCGTCGTACTGGTACCAGTACTTGTAGTGGTCGTAGGCCGTGCCCGCGTTGAAGCCGATGACGGCCAGTGCGGTGATCGCGTACATCCAGGAGGTGGAGCGCAGCGACCACGTCTTGAGCCATTCCGCGGCGAGCAGGTCGCGGAAGCGGGCGCGGGGTTCGTCGTCGTTCATGCGGGTGGGTGGTGCGGTCATGGCTTGCGCTGTGGTCATCGGGGGTCTCCTGCGAGGTATTCGACGCTGTCCGCGGTGAGTTCCATGAACGCCTCCTCCAACGAGGCTCCGAGCGTCGTGAGTTCATGGAGCAGTACGCGGTGGTGCAGGGCGAGCTCGCCGATGCGGGCGGCGGTGAGACCGGTGACCGTGAGCCGGTCACCGTCCGGGACCACCTCGGCGCCCTCTGCGGTGAGCAGCGGGGCCAGCGCTGCGGGGTCGGGGGTGCCTACGGTCACGCTGAGGCGGGTGCTCCGGGCGGCGAAGGCGGTCAGGCTCTCGGCCGCGATGAGTTCGCCCCGGCCGATCACGACGAGCCGGTCGGCGGTGTGCTCCATCTCCGTCATCAGGTGGCTGGAGACGAACACGGTGCGCCCCTCGTCGGCGAGCCTGCGGAACAGCCCGCGCACCCACAGGACACCTTCCGGATCGAGGCCGTTGAGCGGTTCGTCGAAGAGCAGCACCGGTGGGTCGCCGAGCAGCGCGGTGGCTATGCCGAGGCGCTGGCGCATCCCGAGGGAGAAGCCGCCGATGCGCCGGCGGGCCGCCCCCGCGAGGCCCACGTCCTGGAGCAGTTCGTCGACCCGGGAGCGCGGGATGCCGTTGCTGCGGGCCAGCATCGCGAGATGGGCGCGGGCGGTACGGCCGCCGTGCACGTCGCCCGCGTCCAGGAGGGCGCCGACGTGCCGCAGTCCGCGCGGGTGCTCGCGGAACGGCCGGCCCTGGAGGGTGGCCGTCCCGGCGGTCGGCTCGACGAGGCCCAGCAGCATGCGCAGCGTGGTGGTCTTACCGGCCCCGTTGGGTCCCAGAAAGCCGGTGACCTCGCCCGGCCGTACGGTGAAGGTGAGGTCCTTGACGGCGGTGGCGGCGCCGTATCGCTTGGTCAGTCCGTTGACTTCGATCACGCCGTCAACTGTCCTTTCCGCAGGCACCGTTCGTCGTCGGACCGGCGGTGACACCTGTCCTGGCCGGTGTCGACCCCGGTTGTACGACCGTGGTCCGATTCCGGTCCGGGGGCCGGTGGCTACGATCGGCGCATGTCCCACTCACCCACTCTGCCTCGTCTCAAGCTCGTGCCGCCTGGTTGGTGGGTAGGCATGGGCTGGTACGCGGGCACGCTGCTCACCTTCCTCGTGCGGGTGCGGCTGCCCGGCGAGAACGAGCCGTCCGTCCGGCCCGGGGTGCTGCTCTACCGGTGGGACGGTCTGCTGATGCAGCTGCTCGCCGTGGCCCTGGCAGCGGCCGCCTGCTTCTTGCTGGAGCGGCGTCCGCTGAAAGCCCTGGCGCTGGTGCTGGGCGCCGCCACGCTCGCCACGTTCTCGCTGGGCGTGGGAGAGATACCACTCGCCCAGTTCCTGGCCGCGGATGTGGCGCTGTACTTCATAGCCGCCACCCGGTCGCGCCGGATCGCCTTCGCCGCCCTCCTGATGGCGCTCGGTACCCTTTCCGCCTTCCTGGCCGTCCGGGTGCTCGCAGGGTGGGACGTCGGCACGTCGACGGAACTGGTCGTCGCGCTGACCGCGGTCGTCGCCTGGCTGCTGGGCGGCTCGGCGTTCGAGGCGCGCCGGCACGACGAGAGTCTGGCCGCGCGGGCAGCCGAACAGGCGGTGGTCCAGGAGCGTTTGCGGATCGCCCGCGAAATGCACGACATGGTCGCGCACAGCGTCGGCATCATCGCCCTCCAGGCGGGTGCGGCGGCCCGGGTCGTGCACACGCGGCCGGACGCCGCGCGCGAGGCGATGAGTGCGGTGGAGACTGCGGGCCGGGACACGCTGTCGGGGCTGCGCCGGATGCTCGTCGCGCTGCGTCAGGCGGACCCGGCTCACGAGGGCGTGGAGCGGGAGGAGACGGCGCTGCGTCCGGCGGAGGGCCTCGCCGATGTGGAGCGGCTGGCGCGGGCCACGACCGCCGCCGGGGTCCGGGTCGATGTGGACCTGCGCGGCGAGCCCCGGCCGCTGCCCCCGGACATCGACCTGTCGGCGTTCCGCATCATCCAGGAGTCGGTGACCAACGTGGTCCGTCACGCCGCGACCGGTTCCTGCCGGGTGTCGATCGTGTACGGCTCCGAGGCGCTCGCCATCGAGGTCGCCGACCGCGGCCGGGGCGCGGGGCTCGCCTCCCGGCCGGGGTTCGGTCTGGTCGGCATGCGGGAGCGGGTCGCCCTGCTGCACGGCGAGTTCGCCGCCGCCCCGCGCCCGGAGGGTGGCTTCCTGGTGACGGCCCGGCTGCCGGTGCCCGCCACGGCGTTGAGGGGAGACGAGGCATGAACGACGAGATCGCCCAGCCCTCCGGACCTGTCGGGCCGGTCGGGCCGGTCCGCGTCCTGCTCGCCGACGACCAGCCGCTGGTACGCACCGCGCTGCGCATGGTCATGGCCGAGACCACCGACCTCGCCGTCGTCGGAGAGGCGGGCACGGGCGAGGAGGCGGTCCGGCTGACCGCCGAACTGGCCCCCGATGTCGTCGTGATGGACATCCGGATGCCGGGCCTCAACGGCATCGAGGCGACCGAACGGATCGCCGCGGGCCCCGCCACCGCCCATGTGGTGGTCCTGACGACGTTCGACGACGACGAGTACGTGTACGGCGCCCTGCGCGCCGGTGCGGCCGGCTTCCTGGTCAAAGACATGGCGCTGGACGACATCCTGGCGGCGGTCCGGGTGGTGGCGGCCGGGGACGCGCTGATCGCGCCGGGCGTCACCCGGCGGCTGATCAAGGAGTTCGTGGGCCGCCCGGCCTCGTCGCCCCCGCGCCGCCCGCTCACCGCGATCACCGACCGGGAGCGCGAGGTGCTCGTCCTGGTGGGCAGCGGGCTGTCCAACGCGGAGATCGCGGAACGGCTGTACATCAGCGTCGCCACAGCCAAGACGTATCTGACCCGGCTGCTCGCCAAGCTCGATGCCCGCGACCGGGTGCAGCTCGTCATCATCGCGTACGAGGCGGGTCTGGTGTCTGCCTCCCGGTGAGCCGCAGGGCCGGGACGGCCGTCCGCTGGGGCGCGGGGCCGGGGGCGGCCCTGCGGTGCGTGGGGCGCTAGAGCCAGCCCTTCTCCCGTGCCATCCGGACCGCCTCCGCGCGGTTGCGCGCCGCCATCTTCTGGATCGCCATGGAGAGGTAGTTGCGGACCGTGCCCTGTGACAGGTGCAGCGCCCCGGCGATCTCCGCGTTGGTCGAGCCGTCCGCGGCGGTGCGCAGCACGTCGCGTTCGCGTTCGGTCAGCGGGCTGGCGCCGTCGGCGAGGGCGGCTGCCGCGAGAGTGGGGTCGATGACGCGTTCCCCGGCGAGCACCTTGCGTACGGCTTCGGCGAGTTGGGATGCGGGTGCGTCCTTCACCAGGAAGGCGTCCGCACCCGACTCCATCGCCCGGCGCAGATACCCGGGGCGGCCGAAGGTGGTGACGACGACGACCTTGACGCCGGGGAGGTCGCGGCGCAGTTCCGCCGTCGCCTCGATGCCCGTCATGCCGGGCATCTCGATGTCGAGGAGGGCCACATCGATGTCGTGTTCCCTGGCCGCGGCCAGTACCTCGTCGCCGCGGGCGACCTGGGCGACCACCTCGATGTCGGGTTCCAGGCCGAGGAGTGCCGCGAGGGCCTCGCGCACCATGGACTGGTCCTCGGCGAGGAGGAGTCTGATCATGCTCATTCCCCGGATCCTAGGCCGGATTCGAAAGGAACGCTGAGGACCGTGGTGAAGCCTTTGCCCGAACGGGAGTCGGTGGCCCGGGTGGTGAGCGTCCCGTCGACCGTGGCGAGGCGCTCGGCCATGCCCGTGAGGCCGTTGCCCCGGGTCGTGCCGGAGGCGCCGCGGCCGTTGTCGGCGACGGTGAGTTCGAGGATCCGTCCGTCGAGGGTCTGGCGCGGGGCGAGGGTGACCGTACAGCGTCCGGCGCCACTGTGGCGTACGACGTTGGTGACGGCCTCCCGCAGGGCCCAGGCGAGTACCTCCTCCGCCTTCTCCGGGAGGTCTTCGGGGGCGTCGGCCGGAATGTCGGCGGTGACCCCGGCTGCGGCGAGGGCGGTCCTGGCCCCGGCCAGTTCACCGGGGAGGGTCGGCCTGCGGTAGCCCGTGACGGCGCTGCGTACGTCCACGAGGGCCTGACGGCTGACCTGTTCGATGTCGGCGACCTGCGCGGCCGCCTGTTCCGGGTGGGCGGGGAGCATCCGTCCGGCCAGTTCGCTCTTGAGGGTGATCAGGGAGAGGGAGTGGCCGAGCAGATCGTGCAGATCACGGGCCAGGCGCAGCCGCTCCTCGTTCGCGGCGAGCTGGGCGACGGTGGCGCGGGCCTCGCGGAGCTGGATCGTGGTGCGGATCATCTGCCGTACGCCGGACATCGCGAAGCCGCCGAGGAGCGCGGGGAAGACCAGGGCGGTGATGATCTCGCGGGGGTGGTCGCCGGTCAGGCCGATGGCCACCAGGACGAGGGTGACGACGGGGATCAGCCAACGGGCGGTCCGCACCGGCAGGGTGGCGCCGACCGACACCGACACGTACACGAACAGCACGAGCCAGGGCGTGCCGAACGTCAGGGAGAGCAGGACGGCGAGGGCGCCGAGGAAGGCGAGGGCGGCGCGGACCCGGAAGGGGTCCAGCGCCTTCGAGGTGTGGCGGAAGACCAGGACGAGATAGCTGCCGACGAAGACCAGCAGGCCGAGGGTGCCGAGCGCGGTCGCCCACGGTGTGTGGTTGCCGTCGGCGAGGTCCTTGACCGGCGCGCTCATGAAGGCGAGCCAGATGCCGATCCACAGGAGCTTCGTCCCGGCCTGCTTCGTGTTCGTGGGCGGGCGCCCGATACCCACGGACGTCTCGTCCTCGTTCATGCCTTCAGGGTGTCCTTCCGGTAGAGCCAGGCGGCGCCGCCCGCGAAGAGCAGGAAGTAGGCACAGAGGATGGCGACGTCCTTGGCGTGCGGCGCGCCGCCCATCTCGACGGCCTGGCCGAGTGCAGCGTACGCGTGGGTGGGCAGCCACTCGGAGATGTTCTGGATCCACTGCGGGAAGGTCGCGCTCGGCATCCACAGACCGCCGAGAATGGAGAGGACGAAGTAGATGATCATCGTGATCGGGCGGACCGCGTCGCCGCTGGCGAGGTAGCCGATGGCCACCCCGAGCGCGGCGAAGACCAGCGAGCCGGCCCAGATGACTCCGGTGAGGGCGAACCACTGCCAGAGGTCGAACCGTACGTGCTTGGCGGAGGCCGCGACGAGGAAGACGACCACGATGCAGGGCAGGGTGACCATGGCGGCACTGGCGATCTTCGCCAGGACGTAGCCGCGGCTGGGCAGTGCGGTCAGCCTCAGCTGGCGGACCCAGCCCTTCTCGCGCTCCTTGGCGATGCGTTCGCTGTTGCCCATCAGGACGGCGGTCAGCGCGCCGAAGGAGGCCATGGAGACCATGAAGAAGGACTGCAGGGTCAGATCGGTGTGCGGCACCTTGTCGGTGGTGTTCTGGGTGCCGGAGATCAGCAGATAGATCACCGACGGGTAGATGATCGAGAAGAACATGAACTTCTTGTTGCGCAGGGTGCGGGTCACTTCGAGCCTGATGAGCGCCCATGAGAAGAAATTCAGCACGTGGTCCTGGCCTCCTCGGCCTCGGTGATGGCGACGAAGGCCTGCTCCAGGCCGAGTCCGGCGACTTCGAGCTCGCGCGGGTAGAGGCCGAGTCCGTAGACGGCGTGCACGGTCGCGTCGGCGTTGCGCGACTGGATACGGACGCGGTGACCGGTGACGTCGAGCGTGGAGAGGAACGGCAGGGCGCGCAGGGCCTCTTCGTCGATCGCGCCCTCGAGCTCGAAGGAGATCCGCCGGGCCCCGGCCCGCGCCTTGATCTCGGCGG
Source organism: Streptomyces sp. NBC_00385 (assembly GCF_035917155.1). Lineage (NCBI taxonomy): Bacteria > Bacillati > Actinomycetota > Actinomycetes > Kitasatosporales > Streptomycetaceae > Streptomyces > Streptomyces sp. NBC_00385. Next base: position 2,775,629 of record NZ_CP107951.1, read on the forward strand.
CGGTGCCGTCGGCGAGGATCCGGCCCTTGTGCAGGACCAGGACACGGTCGGCGATCGCGTCGGCCTCTTCGAGGTAGTGGGTGGCGAACAGCACGGTACGGCCCTGGTCGGCCTGCTCGCGCATGGTGGCCCAGAAGGCCTGGCGTGCGGTGACGTCCATGCCGGTGGTCGGCTCGTCCAGGACGATGAGGTCGTTGGCCCCGGCGGTGGCGAGCGCGAACCGTACGCGCTGTTCCTGGCCGCCGGAGAGCTTGTTGACCAGGCGGCCGGCGATCGGCGCGATGCCGGCCCGGGCCAGCACCTCACTCACCGGGTAGGGCCTGGGGTGCAGATCGCAGACGAGCCCCACCAGTTCGCCGACGGTGACGTCCTCCATGAGGCCGCCGGACTGCAGCATGGCGCCGACCCGGCCGGCGGCGATGGCCGCCTGCGGGGTCGTACCGAAGAGGCGGACCGTCCCCGAGTCGGCGGTGCGCAGGCCGAGGAGGAGGTCGAGGGTGGAGGACTTGCCGGCGCCGTTGGGGCCGAGGAGCGCCACGGTCTCACCGGGGTGCAGGTCGAGGGTGAGCCCGTCGACGGCGCGTACGTCTCCGTAGGCCTTGCTCACCTGGTCGAAGCTGACCACGGCGGTCTTGGCCGCGGTGGCTTCGGGGGCTGTCGTTGTCATGCGTCCAGCCTGGCCCGGACGGGGCGCGCCCGGCAGGGTCACGGGTCGTGAATCCGGGATGACGGATGTCATGCCGTACGTATGACGGCGAGGCGGGGGCAGAGACGGATCGGTACCTACGACGGCACCGTACGGCGGCGGCGCAGGGCGGATACGCCACCGCCCCCGGCCGGGATTCCGGTCGGGGGCGGTGCGATGCGCCGGGGCGGTGCGGGCGCCGGTGTCAGCCGTTGCCGCCGAGGTCGATCGTGACGGTCCGCTCGGCCTCCGTCTTGCCGAGCAGCGCGCCCCTCATCGCGAAGGCCACGTCGTCCGGTCCGACCTGGTGCTTCGTACCGTCGCCCTTGGTGACCATGATCCCGTCGAAGACGCCTCCGCAGAGCTCTTCGATGGCCTTCTTGTCGTAGTGGTCGACGAGCTTGCCGTCGACCGCCACCATCGAGAGGATCTTCGGCAGCGACTTGGCCGGGCCGAACGGGATCTGCTTCGATCCCGCCTTGATGACGATCAGACCGGACATCGCGGGCTCCGCGAACTCCTTCATCGCCCGGTCGAGTTCGGCCTGGCTGATGGTGGGCTCGCTGGCGGTGACGGGCAGTTGGACGGTGTTCGCCTTGCCCGTCTCGACCTGGGCGCGGTACGCGTCGCGCACCGACACCATCGACTGGTTGACGTCGAGCGCCTTGCCCGGCTTGCCCGGGACGGCGACGGCCTTGCCCGGCACGAACTTGATCGTGCCGTCACTGGCCGAGCCCGAGGCGCCGGCCAGGTCCTTCAGCGCGACGCCGAGCTTCTCCTCGTCGACCGGGATCACCGGGTCGACGGTGCGCTCGCCACCGAAGAGGGAGCCGAGGACCGAGACGGGGTTGTAGTCGCTGCCCGCCGCGGCGCGCACGGTCGCCTGGCTGTCCAGGGACAGTCCGGCCTTGTCCGGGGTGAGCTGCGTCTTCTTGCCGTCCACGGTCAGCTGGAGCGGGGCCCTGGACCGCTCGCCGAGCGCGGCGTCGAGCTTCTCGACGGCGTCGTCCCTGGTCCCGCCGCCGATGTCGACGCCGAGGACGGTGGTGCCCTTGGGTACGTCGGAGTGGTTCATCAGCAGCCCGGCGCCGTAGGCGACCCCGAGCACGCAGACGGCGGCCACACAGAGCATGACCAGCTTGGAGCGGCCCTTCTTCGCCGGGGCGCTCGGCGCCGCAGGCTCCGGGGCCGTACGGGCGGCGGGCTTGGGCGCCCGGTCGGCGAACCCGCCCGGCCCGGCCGGTCCGGTGCCCATGGGGCCGTCCGGCATCCGCGGGGTGGAATCGGCGCCGGGGAACGGCGACGCCCCGCCAGGGCGGGGCTCCGAGGGCACGACGGGGATGCCGCTGTTCAGCGTGTCGCCCGAGACGTTGCCCCCCGGGCCGGCGGGGCCCGGACCGAACTGCGGGGTGAGCACGGCGGTGTCGTCCGACATCCGGGGCGGCACGCCACCGGGAGTGCCGGGGCCCGCCGGCCCGCCCGGACCGGGGCCGAACGGCGCACGCCCGTCGAGGTCCGGGGTGAGAGCCGAGGTGCCGGTGGCCGGTCCCGTGGTGGGGCCGGACGGTCCGGGCGTACGGACCCCGAGGTTCGGCGTGGAGTGGGGCCCGCCGGCACCGTCGCCGCCGAAGGCGTCGGGACCGGGCTCGCCCGGATCACCGGCGCGCTGCGGTCCGTCGGAGAAGTAGGGCAGATCGGCCCGGGGGCCGCCCGGGGGCGGGCTGGAGGGGCCGGAGCCCGGACCGTCCGGCCTGCTGCCGGAGCCACCGGCCGCGAAGCCGGCGCCATCCGTGCCGCCGGGGCCCTCGGGACCACCGGCCCGGAAACCCGCACCGTCCGTGCCGTCGTTCGGCGGGGTGCCGGACGAGGCCATCGCGCCCGCCGGGGCGGCGGCCGGAGGCTTGCGCGGTGCGAACCAGTCGCTGCCGCTCTTCTCCCTGGCCGGCTTCTCCGCCGCGGGCTCCGCCGCGACAGCGGTGTCCCGGGACTCGGGCCCCGGCACGGCCGGCGCCGCCTGCGCGCCGCTGGACGCCGAGGCGCCCGGGCGCGGGGTGGAGCCGGTGCGCTCACCACCGGAGCCGTCGACATCACTCATGGGCGTACGCATGACGACCGGAGGGATGGGGCGCGAGCCCGGAATGTTGATCCGGATACGCGTCGTCAGCGTCGTCTCGGTCCTCGGCTCGTCGGGCTGAGGCGGATCCGCAGGCTCCGGGGACTCCTCCGGGGCGTCCTGCGAAGGGTGCAGCGACGGATACTGGCGGGATCCGTACGGCGGCGTACCCGAGGGGTACGCGGCTCCTCCGCGGCCCTGGGGCCCGGAGGACGAACTGTCAGTTTCACGACTCAAAGCAGGTTCTCCCGATTGGCTCCGCCGCCCGTACTTCCCCCATGCCGCAGGCCAGGGGACGGCTCGGCGCGCGAACCACCTTACTGGCCGCGGCCGACAGACACCCCGCGACCGGGGGAAACGACTGCGCACCCCCCGGACGGACAGGGGGCATTACGGGATGGGACGTGGCACATTACTTGCCAGGTCGGCCGCTGTCGGCCCCCAGTTGGGGCGCCCGCGACATGGTGGCACAGATCACAGCGATGGCCATGCCGCCCAGCATGAAGAGGGCGAGGCCCAGTTCGTTCCCGAAGACGTAGTCCCCTTCCGGTCTTCCGCCCAGCAGAAGAATGACCGAAATCAGCCATCCCGCGGCGGGCGCCACGGCCCCCGGCTGGGTGCCCATCAGGCTGCGGCCGCCGTGGAAGAGGCCGGTGGCGGCGAGCAGGGCCAGCAGCAATCCGCCGGGGAACCAGGCGGATTGGACGAGTGTTCCGGCGATGCCGACAAGCGCGCCGAGGACCGCCAGGCCCAGCAGCGCGGCGATCCGGCGAGGGTTGAGGGGCGCGGCCAGGCCGGTGGCCGGAATGTCCCTCGGCGGTGCGTTGGTCCGCGCGGCGCGCGGCCTGCTGCCACTCATCGGTGCGCCTCCGTCAGTCCCTCGAAGAGATCGTCTTCCCGGTTTCCGTCCGCGGCGCCGGAGGCGCCGTTCACCAACTCGTAGTACTCGGTGGTGAGGACGGGCTGGCCCAGGTCGTTCGACAGGGCGAAGAAGGAACCGTCGATCGCGATCTGGGTGGCGTGCGCCCGCATCGCCGCGGCTTTCGCCTCACTGTGTCCGGTGCCGTCGATCTCGGTGGTGATCACGGTGTCGTCCACCACACCCGGCACGTCGTCGATCACGGCGATGCCCGGGAACGCGTCCGGGGCGGTGGCCCGGAGCCGGGCGAAGCCCTCCTCGGCGACCGAGCGCGGCACCCGGTTCCAGTAGGTCTTGGCGATGGTGTGCGCAGCGCCGGAGCCGGTGCGGTACGCGGGGTCGGCGGCCAGTTCCGCGGCGCGCGTCGCGACCCGGTGCGCCTGGATGTGGTCGGGGTGCCCGTAGCCCCCCTCGGGGTCGTACGTCACCAGGACCTGGGGACGCACCTCACGGATCACCTCCACGAGGTCCCCGGCGGCCTCGTCGACGTCGGCGGACCAGAAGGCGCCGGGGCGGTGGTTCTGCTCGGCACCCATCATTCCGGAGTCGCGGTACCGGCCGGCGCCGCCGAGGAGCCGGTGGTCGGTGACCCCCAGTTCCTTCATCGCCGCGGCGAGTTCGCCGCGGCGGTAGGGGCCCAGGGAGTCGTCCCGGTCGGCGGCGAGATGCGCGAGGGCGGGCGGGATGATCTCGCCCTCCTCGCCGAGCGTGCAGGTCACCAGCGTGACCAGGGCGCCGTCGGCCGCGTACCTGGCCATGGTGGCGCCGTTGTTGATCGACTCGTCGTCGGGGTGCGCGTGCACCAGGAGCAGACGCCGGGCGGGAAGGTCCGTCATGGGGACCACCCTACGAGCCGGCGGTCCCCGGGAACGACGGCGGCCACGCTGCGGCCACGGCAGGACCACACATGCCGCACACACCGGAAGGCGCCGAAGGAGCACGCGTGCCGCGGACGTCGGGAGGCGTCGCGGGCCCGCGCACGGTCGGACGCGTCAGAACTTGATGCCTCCGATCACGCCGGCCAGGTTCGTGGTCAGCTCGGAGATGCTGGGCGCTATGGACGAGCTGGCGAGATAGAAACCGAGCAGCATGCAGACGACCGCGTGTCCGCCCTTCAGTCCGGATTTCCGGATCAGCAGGAAGACGACGATCGCCAGCAGCACCACCGCCGAAATCGAGAGCGCCACGGCGGTTCACCTCCATCTGTACGGTCGGGACGGGCAGCACGCATGGAGCCAGCAGGTTCATACCCACCGAGCGCTACGGATCATAACTATCCGTGGCAAGGCATTGATCGGGGCACAGCAGCACGAGGGGCGCACGGACGGTGGGGCGGGCCGATAGGTTCGGCATATGACTTCGCCAGAGATCACCTTCCCGCTGCAGTTGGCCCGGACCATGCGCTTCACCCTCGGTGCACCGCGCGCGTTCACGGTTTCACCCGATGGTGAACGGGTGGTCTTCGTGCGCTCGGGTTCGGGCACCGACCGCTCGGGCCGGCTGTGGGTGCTGGACCTGAGCGACGGCGCGGCCCCTCGGGAGCGGGTCGTGGCCGATCCGGCGGTGCTGCTGGGCGGTTCGGCGGAGCGGCTCTCGGCCCAGGAGCGGGCCCGTCGTGAGCGGAGCCGCGAGGGGTCGTCGGGGATCGTCGGCTACGCGGTGGACGCGGCGGCCGAGCTGGCGGCGTTCGCGCTCTCGGGGAAGGTGTACGTGGCCGAGCTGCGGGCCGGGACGGCGCGCGCCCTGCCCGTACCGGGCCCCGTGATCGATCCGCGCCCCTCCCCCGACGGGCGACACATCGCATACGTGTCCAAGGGGGCGCTGCGCGTCGTGGGCGCCGACGGCGAAGGGGACAGGGCCCTCGCGGAGCCGGAGGGCGCGGAGGTCTCGTACGGGCTCGCGGAGTTCATCGCAGCCGAGGAGATGCAGCGCTCGCGGGGCTTCTGGTGGTCACCGGAGTCGGACCGGCTGCTCGTCGCCCGGGTCGACGACAGCCCCGTACAGCGGTGGTGGATCGCCGATCCCGCGCATCCGGACCGCAAGCCGGCCGAGGTCGCGTACCCGGCGGCCGGGACCCCCAACGCGGTGGTACAGCTCTTCGTCGTCGACCTGACCGGACAGCGCACCGAAGTGGTGTGGGACCGGGCCCGGTTCCCCTATCTGGCGCAGGTGCACTGGTCGTCGGACGGGGCGCCGCTGCTGCTCGTCCAGGCCCGTGACCAGCGGAGTCAGCTCTACCTCGCGGTGGACCCCGAGACCGGGGCGACCCGGACGGTGCACGTGGACGAGGACCCCGTGTGGCTGGACCTGTTCCCGGGAGTGCCCGCGTGGGCGCCGGACGGGCGGCTGGTGCGGATCGCGGACGAGGGCGGGGCGCGGGTCCTCGCGGTCGGGGACCGGCTGCTGACCGGTGCCCAGTTGCAGATCCAGGCGGTGCTGGACATCGGCGAGTCCGACATCCTCGTCACGGCGTCGGCGGGTGAGCGGGCCGCCGAGGCGGAGATCGGCGAGAGCCACGTCTACCGGGTCAACGAGCTGGGCGTCGAGCGGGTCTCGGAGGGCGCGGGCGTACACGCGGCGGTCCGGTCCGGCGGGGTGGCCGTCATGGTCTCCACCGCGCTGGACGCACCGGGATCGACGGTCCGGGTGTTCCGGGACGGGAAGCAGATCGCCACCGTGCCCAGTCACGCGGAGCAGCCGGTCCTGTCCGCGCGGCCGCAGCTCACCGAAGGGGGCGCACGGCGGATTCCGTGCGCCGTGATGCTCCCCACCGGCTACAAGGAATCGGATGGTCCGCTTCCGGTCCTGATGGATCCGTACGGTGGGCCGCACGGCCGCCGGGTCCTCGCCGCCCACAATCCGTACCTCACCTCGCAGTGGTTCGCGGATCAGGGCTTCGCCGTGATCGTCGCGGACGGCCGCGGCACCCCCGGCCGCTCGCCCGGCTGGGAGAAGGCCGTCAAGCACAACCTCCCCCTCACCCTCGACGACCAGGTCGAGGCGCTGCACGCCCTCGCGGAGCGGTTCCCGCTCGACCTCGGCCGGGTGGGCATCCGGGGCTGGTCGTTCGGCGGCTTCCTGGCCGGCATGGCGGCCCTGCGCAGGCCCGACGTCTTCCACGCGGCGGTCGTGGGCGCCCCGGTGACCGACCAGCGGCTGTACGACACCCACTACACGGAGCGCTACCTCGGCGACCCGGCGACGCAGCCGGAGGTGTACGCGTACAACTCGCTGCTCACCGACGAGGGCCTCTCGCACGCCGCCGACCAGGTGCGGCCGATGATGATCATCCATGGGCTGGCGGACGACAACGTGGTGGTCGCGCACACCCTGCGGCTGTCGCAGGCACTGCTCGCGGCCGGCCGGCCGCACGAGGTACTGCCGCTGAGCGGGGTGACGCACATGACCCCGCAGGAGAAGGTGGCGGAGAACCTCCTGCTGCTCCAGGTGGACTTCCTGAAGCGCTCGTTGGGCATGTAGGAGGCCCGGGGGGCCTACCAGCCCGGCGGCGGCTGCGAGGGCGGCGGGGGCGGTCCGAAGCCGCCGCCCTGCGGGTATCCGTAACCCGGGGCCGGCGGCTGCTGCCCCGGGTACGGGGCGGGGCTGTAGCCGGGAGGACCGAATTCCGGGGGCCCGTACCCGGGTCCCTGCCCCGGCCCGTACGGTCCGGGCACGTCGGCGAAGCCCCTGGGCGCCAGCGCGATCAGCACCACCAGCGCGGCGAGCAGCTCGAAGATCCAGCTCAGGAGCGTGAGCTGGGTCTCCGTCGGCAGCGAACCGAAGTGGTCGAGCAGGTCGTAGTGCACGATCCGGACCACCCCCAGCACCCCGCCGGGCAGCAGCAGCACGGCGGCCACCATCCCGAACGGCCGCGCGTGCACGGCGTGGAAGAGTGCGCTCACCGCCGCGACGAGGCAGAGCAGTGCCAGCGCGGCGGTGCCCCAGCCGGGGGGCGGGTCGATCACGCCGTGCGGGACCCGGTCACCGCCCACGTACCACTCGGGATAGATCTCGGGGTACCGCACCATCTGGCGGATCTCCCAGGCGATCAGCACCGCTCCGGCCGCACCCAGCATCAGGAACGCGGCGACGGACCCACCCGGCCCGGGCCGGGTGGGCAGTTGTTCGCAGGAGTCGGCCGGCGGACGGCGGCCGGCCCCGGCGGTGATGAACAGCGCGATGCCCGCGGCGAGGGCCACGAAGGCGCAGATGAGGGCCCGTGAGCGCAGATCGTCGGAGAAGACCGACTCCATCCGGTGGCTCCCGATGCCCCAGAGCCCGGGCAGCCGTACGGCGAGGGTGATCACTCCGGTGGCGACCAGCACGGCGGCGGCGACCGAGGAGCGCAGCGCGGCGACGGTGGCGGCGACGTACACGGCGAGGAGGGCGACATCCAGGGGCGAGGTCGCGGGCATCGCCCGCGGACGCGCTTCGGCGAAGCCGGCCCAGTAGCGCCACAGCTGTCCGGCGTCCACGGCCCTGATGTCCCGTACGAGCCAGCTCGCGACGATCAGGGCGAGCACCGCGCAGAGAGCGGCGCCGGTCACTCTTGCTCCACGGGTGAGTATCACCCCAGCGATACTCCACCGCGCCCGGCCTCCCGACAAGAGGGCCGCCGGCGCGGTCCGTCGGGCGACCGGCCGGAGGGACGAGAGTCCTTCCGGCCGGTCCACGGCACCCGCACGGCCGTACGCAGTCCATGCTGACGGGTCCGTATATCGGACGTGAGACGCCCGAGTTGCCCTCGCGTTAACGGCCCGTCGGCTCAGCTGACCCGGCTGCTGCCGGAGGGCGGCGGCGGACCGTCGTCCTCGTCCCCCGCCTCCGGCGAGGGCGCGGCTTCGGCTTCGGCTTCGGCTTCGAGTTCGGCTTCGGGTGCCGGCCCCGGCCCCGGCTCCGGCTCCGCCTGCGCGGGCGTCTCCGGCTCCGGCTGGGCCTCCGGCCGCGGGGGCTTCCGGGCCTCCCGGTCCACCTTCTCCACATCCGGTCCGGCCCCCGCGACCCCCGCGGCACCTTCGCCGTCCTGGCCGCCCTCGCCTTCGCCCTCGCCCACCTGCTCCAGCGTGCCCTCCGGCGGCACCACCCGCTTCTCCTCCGCGAAGTGACAGGCCGAATCGTGCTTGGCCGGACTCTCCGTCAGCCGGAAGGCCGCCGGGACCGCCAGCAGCGGGACCTCCAGCTCACACCGCTCCTGCGCCTTCCAGCAGCGGGTACGGAAGCGGCAGCCGGACGGCGGGTTGGCGGGCGAGGGTACGTCGCCGTGCAGGATGATCCGCTCGCGGTACTCGCGCGCCATCGGGTCCGGCACCGGCACGGCGGAGAGCAGCGCCTGGGTGTACGGATGCGTGGGGTGGTCGTAGATCTCCTCGTCCGTGCCGATCTCCGCGAACCGGCCGAGGTACATCACGCCGACCCGGTCGGAGATGTGGCGGACGATGGAGAGGTCGTGGGCGATGAACACGTAGCTGAGGTTGAACTCCGCCTGCAGCCGGTCCAGCAGGTTGACGACCTGGGCCTGGACGGAGACGTCGAGGGCCGAGACGGGTTCGTCGGCGACGATGATCTCGGGGTTGAGCGCGAGGCCGCGGGCGATGCCGATGCGCTGGCGCTGGCCGCCGGAGAACTGGTGCGGATAGCGGTTGATGTACTCCGGGTTGAGGCCGACGACGTCCAGCAGGTCCTGGACCTTGCGCCGCCGGTCGCCCTTGGGCGCGACCTCGGGGTGGATCTCGTACGGCTCCCCGATAATGTCGCCGACCGTCATCCGCGGGTTCAGCGAGGTGTACGGGTCCTGGAACACCATCTGGATGTTGCGGCGCACGGCCTTCAGCGCGCGGCCGGACAGCTTGGTGACGTCCTCGCCCTTGTACCGGATCGCACCGGCCGTCGGCTGCTCCAGGTGCACCAGCATCCGGGCGACGGTCGACTTGCCGCAGCCGGACTCGCCGACGATGCCGAGGGTCTCGCCGGCCGCCAGGTCGAAGGAGACGCCGTCGACCGCCTTGACGGCACCGATCTGCTTCTTGATCAGGATGCCCTGGGTCAGCGGGTAGTGCTTGACGAGGTCGCGTACCTCCAGGATCGGCTCGCCACCCGCGTACGCACTGCCCTCCCGCGACTTGGCCAGGAGGTCGCGTGCCACCTCGCCCTCTTCGCGCGCTCCCTTGCGCCCCGAGTGATCAGCGTGCATCGAGCGTCTCCTTCCAGAAGTAGCAGGCGCTCTGACGGTGCTCGGCCACGTCGAACAGCGGCGGCACGTCCTTGCGGCAGACGTCCTGGGCCATCGGGCAGCGCGGGTTGAAGGCGCAGCCGGGCGGGATGTGCAGCAGGTTGGGCGGCAGGCCCTTGATGGCGTAGAGCTCCTGGCCCTTCTGGTCCAGGCGCGGGATCGAACGGAGCAGGCCCTTGGTGTACGGGTGCGCGGGCGCCTTGTAGATGTCGTGGACCGGTGAGGTCTCCACGATGCGGCCCGCATACATCACGGCGATCTTGTCGGCGACGTCGGCGACGACGCCCAGGTCGTGGGTGATCAGGATCAGCCCCATGTTCAGCTCGCGCTGGAGCTCCGCGAGCAGGTCCATCACCTGGGCCTGGACCGTGACGTCGAGGGCGGTGGTGGGTTCGTCCGCGATGATCAGCGAGGGTTCCAGGGCCAGCGCCATGGCGATCATGATGCGCTGGCGCATGCCGCCGGAGAACTGGTGCGGGTAGTTGCCGACCCGCTCCTTCGCGGCCGGGATGCGGACCCGGTCCATCAGCTCGACGGCCTTGGCCTTCGCGTCCTTGCGGGACATCCCGCGGTGTACGACGAACATCTCGCCGAGCTGCTGCCCCACGGTCAGCACCGGGTTGAGGGAGGAGAGCGCGTCCTGGAAGATCATGGCCATCTCCTGGCCGCGGATCTTCCGGCGCTCCTCCTTCTTGAGCTTCAGCAGGTCGCGGTCCTTGAAGAGGATCTCGCCGCCGCTGATCTTCCCGGGCGGCATGTCGAGGATGCCCATGATCGCCTGTGCGGTGACCGACTTGCCGGAGCCGGACTCGCCGAGCACGGCGAGCGTCTCGCCCTCGGCCACCGAGTAATTGACCCCGTTGACGGCCTTGGCGACCCCGTCCCGGGTGTGGAACTCCACGTGCAGATCGCGCACTTCGAGCAACATGGCAGCGGACTCCTCAGCGCAGCTTGGGGTCGAGGGCGTCGCGCACCGCGTCGCCGAGCATGATGAACGCGAGCACGGTGACCGCCAGGGCCCCGGCGGGCCAGAGGAGCATGTGCGGGGCGTTGCGGATGTACTGGGAGGCGGCGGAGATGTCGATGCCCCAGGAAACGGCCGGTGGCTTCAGGCCGACGCCCAGGAACGACAGGGTCGCCTCCAGCGAGATGTACGTGCCCAGCGCGATGGTCGCGACGACGATGACCGGGGCGATGGCGTTGGGTGCGATGTGCCGCAGCATCATCCGCCCGTTGGAGGCGCCGAGCGCCCGGGCCGCCTGTACGTAGTCGTTGTGTTTGGCGGTGATGACGGAGCCGCGGGCGATACGGGCGATCTGCGGCCAGCCCAGCAGCACGATGAATCCGATGACCGGCCAGACGGTGGAGCTGGTCACCACGGAGAGGAAGACCAGGCCGCCGAGGACGACGGGGATACCGAAGAAGACGTCGGTGAGGCGGGAGAGGATCGAGTCCCACCAGCCGCCGAAGAATCCGGCCAGCCCGCCGAGGATGCTGCCGATCAGGGAGACGCCGATGGTGGAGCAGATGCCGACGGTGACGGAGTTCCGGGCGCCGTACACGACACGGGTGTAGACGTCGCAGCCCTGGCCGTCGTACCCGAAGGGGTGGCCGGGCTGGGAGCCCTCCTGGGACTTGTCCAGGTCACAGTCGAGCGGGTCGCCGGAGGCGATGAGCTGCGGCCAGATGGAGATGATCACCAGGAACAGGATAATCAACGCGGAGATGATGAAGACGGGGTTGCGGCGCAGGTCGTGCCAGGCGTCGGACCACAGGCTCTGCGGTTTGGTGTCGGGGCCCGTCCCCCGGGGGCCGCCGGGGGTCTTCTCGAGGGAGTCGCCCTCGTCGAGTGCGAGGTCCATCGTTCCGCCGGCTCCGGCCGACGAGATCGCCTCGTCCGGTGTCTGCTCAGGCATAGCGGATCCTCGGGTCGAGTACGGCGTACAGCAGGTCGACGATCAGGTTCGCCGCCAGGAAGACGAGGACCAGGACGGTGACGAACCCGACGACGGTCTGGGAGTTCTGGCGCAGGATGCCCTGGTAGAGCTGGTAGCCGACGCCATGGATGTTGAAGATCCGCTCCGTGACGATCGCCCCGCCCATCAGGGCGCCCACGTCCGTACCGATGAAGGTGACGACGGGGATCAGTGAGTTGCGCAGCAGGTGGCGGACGACCACGCGGCGCCTGGGGAGGCCCTTGGCGGTCGCGGTGCGCACGTAGTCGGCGCGGGTGTTCTCGGCGATCGAGGTGCGGGTGAGCCGGGTGACGTAGGCCAGCGAGACGGAGGCGACCACCAGTCCGGGGATGATCAGCTCGTTGAGCGGGGCCTCGCTGGAGACGGAGGGTTTGATGACGCCCCACTCCACGCCGAGCAGGAGCTGGAGGAGCAGACCGGTGACGAAGGTCGGGATGGAGATGACGACCAGCGTCAGGATCAGCACGGTGGTGTCGATGGGGCGGCCGCGGCGCAGACCGGTGACGACGCCGAGGCTGATGCCGATGACGATCTCGAAAAAGATCGCCACGAGGGTGAGGCGGATGGTGATGGGGAAGGCCGTGGCCATCAGCTCGGTGACCTTCTGCCCGTTGAACGCGGTGCCGAAGTCGCCGGTGAAGACGTTCCCCATGTAGGTCAGGTACTGCTGCCAGACCGGCTTGTCGAGGCCGAATTCCGAACGGAGTTGGGCGGCGGTCGCCGGGTCGCACTGGCGGTCGCCGCAGAGACCCGCGATGGGGTCACCCATCACGTTCACCATGAGGAAGATCAACAGCGTGGTGCCGAAGAAGACCGGGATCATCTGCAGCAGCCGCCGGATCACATAACGTCCCATGAAGGGCTCCGGGGGTTCGCGGGGTCGGAAGTCTCTGGGCTGAGGAGTCGCGGGACGGGGAAGCCGGGTGGCCGGTGCGTGGGCGCACCGGCCACCCGGCTGCCTATCGGGTCACTTGACCTCGATCTGCTCGTACACCGGGACGCTGAACTGGTTCAGGGAGACGTTGGTGACGTTCTCCGAGTAGCCGGCGCTGCCGTTCTGGTACCAGAGCGGGATGACGGGCATCTGCTGGACCATGACCTTCTCGGCGTCCTGGAAGGTGGAGACGGCCTTGGCCTTGTCCGACTCGGCGTTCGCCTTGTTGACGAGGTCGTCGAACTGCTCGTTGCTCCACTTGCCGTCGTTGGACGAGGCGTTGGAGTAGTACACGGGCTGCAGGAAGTTCTGGATCAGCGGGTAGTCCATCTGCCAGCCCGCACGCCAGGCGCCGCTCAGCTTCTGCTGGGAGACCTGGCTGCGGAAGTCGGCGAAGGTGCCGATCGGGGCGCCCACGCACGCCTTGTTGTTGCCCATGACCTTGTTGATGCTGTTGCAGACGGCGTCGACCCACTCCTTGTGGGAGCCGGTGTCCGCGTTGTACGAGATCTTGAGCTGACCGCCGGGGATCCCGCCGCCGTCCTGGATCATCTTCTTGGCGTCGGCGGCGTTGTACGTGCACTCCTTGCCGCAGAGCCCCTTCTTGAAGCCGCCGTCGTCCCCGAGGACCGGCGAGGTCCAGTCGGATGCGGGGGTGCGGGTCTTCTGGAAGATCTGGTTGGTGATCTGCTCGCGGTTGATCGCCATGGAGAGGCCCTGGCGGACCTTGGCCCCGTCGGGGGTGTCCCACTCCTTCTCGTAGAAGGGGAACGCGAGGGTCTGGATGATGCCGGCCGGGGTGTTGATGTAGCGGTCGCCGAGGTCCGCCTTGACGTTCTTGAGCTGCGAGGCGGGCACGTCGTCGACGAGGTCGAGGTTGCCGGCCGTCAGGTCGGTGTAGGCGGTGTTGTTGTCGGTGTAGACCTTGAGGTCGATCCCGCCGTTCTGCGCCTTGTCGTCACCCGGGTAGTCGTCCCACTTGCGCAGGTTCATGGACGAGCCCTTGGTGTACTTGTCGATCGTGTACGGGCCGTTGCCGATCGGCTTGGACACCCAGGCGTCGTGGTCCGTGAAGAAGGCCTTGGGCAGCGGCGCGAAGGCGGGGTAGCCGAGGGTGTCGGGCCACAGGGAGAACTTCTGCGTCAGCTTGACCGAGAAGGTCATGTCGTTCACCTGCTTGAGCCCGGAGAGCGTGGTGGCGCTCGCCGTCCCCGTTTCCGGGTGGACCTTGTCGTATCCGTCGATGTAACCGAAGAAGTAGGCGTTCTTCTGGTTGTTCTTCAACAGGGCGCCGTAGTTCCACGCGTCCACGAACGACTTGGCGGTGATCTTCTCGCCGTTGCTGAAGGTCCAGCCGTCCTTCACCGTGATCGTGAAGTTCTGGTTGTCCGTGGACTCGATCTTGTCGGCGAGCATGTTCGTCGCCTCGCCGGTCTTCGGGTCGTACTTCTTGAGCCCCCGGAAGATCATGTCGAGGACCTTGCCGCCCTGCACCTCGTTGGTGTTGGCGGGCTCCAGCGGGTTCTGCGGGTCACCCCAGGAGGAGCTCACGATCCCGTCCGCGCCACCGCCACCGCTGCCGCTGTCCCCTCCGCCGCAGGCCGTCGCCGTCAGGGCGACGGCCACCGCACATGCGGCCCACTTGACCTGTGTGGCTCCGCGCATGGAGTGCCTCCTCGTAGTGCTCCGTCTTACGTGAGGTCAAATATCGCCTCATAGCGGACTTCTCGCACATTTACTCCCGCCATCCGAGCTCAGCGGGGCCATGCGGGTGGATGCGGGGCCGCTAGCGTGCATTCCGGCGTCAGGGTTTGACCTGTCGGCTTTACGCACACGAGGGAGGGGCGGGAATCATGGACGCTCAAGTACGGACCCGTGTTTCGGCATACGCCATCGCAAGGGAGGGCGATCGCCTCCTGCTGGCCCGCCTGTCGGACGCTTCACCCGTCTTCGCGCCGGGGCTGTGGCACCTGCCGGGCGGCGGGATCGACCCGGGCGAGCAGCCCGTCGAGGCGCTGGCCCGTGAGCTCCTGGAGGAGACCGGACGTGAACTCGCGGATGCCCGGCTGGCCGACGCGCGGACGTACGCGGCCCGGCGGAACGGGGTGAGCTGGAGCCTGACGGCGCTGTTCTACGTGGTCACTCTCCAGGGCGGGGCGACGGAAGTGGCCGAGGCCGACGGCTCCACGGACGGGGTGGCGTGGATCCCGCTGACCGGCCTGCGGGACGGGGCCCTGCTGTCACCGGCGGCGGCGGACGCCCTCCGCATCCTCGAACGGGCGACGCCCACGATCACCCGCTGAGGCGAGCACCCTCACGCCGGTCGGCCCCGGTCGCACCACGGGCCGTCCGGTACCAGCGCGCCGAGCACCGTCAGCAGCTGCGGCGGCTCGACCCGGTCAGGCAGCACGGCCAGATCCGGCCGGGCGACCCACGCATGCGTGTCCAGGCCGACCTGCTCGTCGGGGAGCAGCCCGGTCCGCACGAGCGCCGGCCGCTCGCCTTGGAACCGGGCGAGGAAGAAGTGCTCCGTCCCGATGTGCCGCTTGGCGTTCCACCACACGTCACGGTCGACGGGCACCCAGCGGTCCAGGACGGCGGCCGGGTCGAGTCCGGTCTCCTCGACGAGCTCACGCCGCGCCGCCACCAGCGGAGTCTCGCCGGGCTCGATGCCGCCGCCGGGCGGCTCCCAGAGCCATGACCCGTCATGCGGATCCCGCCGGCGCAGCAGAAGCACCCGGTCGGCGGCGTCGAGGCAGACGACCCGGGCGGCAGGTCGGTGTGTGGGTTCCACCGGCCCGACGTCAGGCGGCACGCACCACGCGTTCAAGACCGGCTCGGCCGGCCGTCACGGCCCGTCGCGGCCCCATATATACAAGCGCTGTTATATTAGCGCTATGACATCTTCGGATCCCACTGCGCTGCCCGATCCCTGGCACTCCCTGCACGAGCTGCTGGCGGCCATGGACGCCGAGATCGAGCAGGTCTACGTCGAGCGCGGCATCAAGGGCGTACGGCCCCGCTTCGCCTATCCGCTCATCCGGCTCGCCCACACCGGCCCCCTGACCATCCGTGAGCTCGCGAAGTCCCTGAACCGCTCGCACTCCGCGATCAGCCAGACCGTCGCCGCCATGCTCAAGGAGGATCTGGTCACCTCCGAGCCGGGGCCCGACGCCCGCACCCGGCACATCGGCCTGACCGGGCGCGGCCGGTCGCTGGTGCCGTTCCTGGAGGCGGAGTGGCGCGCCACCCATGCCACGGTCGCCGAGTTGGACCACGAGGTGCCGCATGCGATGACCGGCGTGGTCGAGGAGGTACGGCGAGCGCTGGAACGCCGGTCGATGCGGGAGCGGATCCTCCACCACCTCACCGAGCCACCGCGATGAGCGGGCGCTTCCGCGTCCGGTTCCTCGACACCCGCCCGCTGCGCGGCAACCGGCCGTTCCGCGACCTGTGGATCGGCACCTCCGTCTCCCAACTCGGCGGCCAGGCAGCCAACGTGGCCGTGCTGGCCCAGGTCTGGGATCTGACCGGCAGCCCCGTGGGCACCGGTGCCATCGGTCTCGCCACCGGTCTGCCGATCGTCCTGTTCGGGCTGGTGGGCGGCACCCTGGCCGACACCGTCGACCGCCGCGCCGTGGTGCGGGCCACCACGGCGGGCCAGCTGCTGGCCGCCGCGGGGCTGTGCGCCCAGGCCCTGGCGGACAACCGCAGCGTGCTGCTGCTGCTCGCCCTGGTCGCGGTGGGGACGAGCTGCGGCGCTCTCGGAGCGCCTGCCCGGCGCACCTTCCCGGTCCGGCTGTTGCCGGGCGACCAGGTGGCGGCCGGTCTCGCGCTGACCAACATCTCCTTCCAGGCGGCCATGCTGGCCGGTCCCGCGATGGCCGGGCTGATCATCGCCCGCTGGGACTTCCCTGCCGCGTACGCGGCCCAGGCCGTGGCCATGGCGGTCTCGATGCTCGCGGTGATCCGGCTGCCCGCCATGCGGCCCGACGGTGCCGGCGCGGCGGGTGGCAGGCGCCGGCCGGAGCGCGGCGGGTGGCGGGTCGTCCTGGGCCGCCCGAACCTGCGGGGCTCGCTGGCCACCGACCTGGCCGCCACGCTGCTCGCCATGCCCGTCGCCCTCTTCCCGCTGGTCAACGAGATCCGCTTCGAGGGAAACCCGCAGACCCTGGGCCTGTTCCTCTCGGCCGTCGCGGTCGGGGGCATCACGGCCGGGCTGCTCTCCGGCACGGTGACGCGGTGGCGCCGCGGCGGACTGGTACAGCTGGCCGCGGCCGGTGTCTGGGGCCTGGCGCTGGCCGGTTTCGGTCTGGCGGGGCCCTTGTGGGCGGCGCTCGGCTGCCTGGCCGTGGCGGGCGCCGCCGACACCGTCTCCGTCGTCACCCGCAGCGCCCTGGTCCAGCTGGAGACGCCGGACGCGTACCGGGGGCGGGTCTCCTCGGTGGAGCACGTCATCGGTGTCGCGGGCCCCGAGCTCGGCAACTTCCGCGGCGGCCTGCTGGCATCGGCCACGTCCGCCCCTCTCGCCCTGGTCGTCGGCGGGCTCTCCGCCACCCTGGCCATCGCCGCAGTGGCCGCGACCCACGCCCCCCTTCGCGCCTACCGCACCCCGTCCGCCTCCGCGAAGCCGGACGGCCCTCCCCCACGCCCCGCCGCCTCCGAAGCCGCCCCGGGAACCGCCCCCGAGGCCTCCGTGACGGCAGGATGACCGAGCCGCCCGCCTTCCCGCCGCGAGGCCCCGGAAACGCGAACGGGTGCCGGGACGCTTCCGCGTCCCGGCACCCGCACTCCCGGCTCTGCCGGAGTGTCCTGCTACTTCGTTTCGGCGTTCTTCTCCAGAGCGATCAGCGCGGGGTCGAGAACGACGTCCGGGCCGGTCTTCTCCGTGGTCGGCTCCTCCGGGAAGTGGCAGGCCGTCAGGTGGCCCTCACGGGCACCCGAGAGCTGCACCAGCGGAGGCTCCTCCGTCGCGCACTTGTCCTGCGCCTTCCAGCAGCGGGTCCGGAAGCGGCAGCCGGACGGCGGCATGATCGGCGACGGCACGTCACCGAAGAGCCGGATCCGCTCCGTCTTGTCCGCGTCCAGGTCCGCGTTCGGCACCGCCGAGAGCAGCGCGTGCGTGTACGGGTGGCGCGGGGCGTTGTACAGGGAGTCGCGGTCGGCGACCTCCACCACCTTGCCGAGGTACATCACCGCGATGCGCTGCGAGAAGTGACGGACGATCGCGAGGTCGTGCGCGATGAAGACGAACGCGATGTTCAGCTCACGCTGAAGCTCCTGGAGCAGGTTGATGACCTGCGCCTGGATCGACACGTCCAGCGCCGAGACCGGCTCGTCCGCGATGATGATCTTGGGGTTGAGCGCGAGCGCGCGGGCAACACCGATGCGCTGACGCTGGCCCCCGGAGAACTCGTGCGGGAAGCGGTTGTAGTGCTCCGGGTTGAGCCCGACCGTCTCCAGCAGCTCCCGCACCCGTGCCTCACGGCCTCCGGGCGGGTTGATCCCGTTGACCTCCATCGGCCCCGAGATGATCGTTCCGACCGTCTGCCGCGGGTTCAGCGAGGCGTACGGGTCCTGGAAGATCATCTGGATCTCGGACCGGATCGGTGCCAGCTTCCTACGGTTGGCGTGGGAGATGTCCTGGCCGTTGTAGGTGATCGTGCCGCTGGTCGGCTCCATCAGCCGGGTGAGGAGCCGGCCCGTGGTCGACTTGCCACAGCCCGATTCACCCACCAGACCGAGGGACTCGCCCGGGTACACGTCCAGCGTCACGCCGTCGACGGCCTGGACCGCACCGACCTGCCGCTTGAAGGGAAATCCGCCGTAGATCGGGAAGTGCTTGGTCAGGCCCTTCACGCTCAGGAGCGGTTCCGAGACATCCGGCTCCCGCTGCGCCTGAGCCGTGTCCGGACCGGCGGTGTTGCTCTTGTTCTCGCTCATGGTCATAGCCCCAGTTGCCGGTACATCAGCCCAGCCGGGGCTGAATCGTCTCGATGAAAACCTGCTGCTTCTGCTCGCCGGTGAGGTGGCAGGCAGAGCCGCGACCCTCCGGAAGCAGGGGTCGCTCGTTCACGCAGCGGCCGCTCCCGTCGACGATGTCGACGAACGAGCACCTCGGATTGAACGCGCAGCCCGACGGCGGGTTCAGCAGGCTGGGCGGCGACCCCGGAATCGGCGTCAGTTCCGAGCCCACGTCCTGGGAGAGCCGCGGCATCGAGCCGAGCAGGCCCCAGGTGTACGGGTGCTCCGGAGTCTTGAGCACCTCACGCACGGTGCCGCGCTCGACGGCCCGGCCCGCGTACATCACCAGCAGGTCGTCGACGGTGTTCGCGACGACGCCGAGGTCGTGGGTGATCAGGATGATCGCCGAACCGAACTCCTGCTGAAGATCCTTGAGCAGGTCGAGGATCTGCGCCTGGACGGTGACGTCCAGGGCCGTCGTCGGCTCGTCGGCGATCAGCAGTTCGGGGTTGCAGACCAGCGACATCGCGATCATGGCGCGCTGACGCATACCGCCGGAGAACTGGTGCGGGAAGTCGTCGACCCGGTTCTTCGGGTCGGGGATCCCGACCTTGCCGAGCATCTCGATCGCCCGCGCACGCGCCTCCTTCTTGGAGGCACCCGTGTGCTTGATGTACGGCTCCGCGATCTGCCGGCCCACCGTGTAGTACGGCGAGAGCGCGGTCAGCGCGTCCTGGAAGATCATCGCCATCTTGTTGCCGCGGAGCGTCTGGAGCTGCTTGTCGGAAGCCCCGGTGATCTCCTGGCCGTCCAGCACGATCTCGCCCGAGACCTGGGTGCTGCGCCGGTTGTGCAGCCCCAGGATGCTCAGGTTGGTCACCGACTTGCCGGAACCCGACTCGCCGACGATACCGAGCGTCTGCCCGCGCTCCAGGTCGAACGAGAGCCCGTCCACGGCTTTGACGATGCCGTCCTCGGTGGAGAACTGGACCCTCAGGTCCCGCACCGACAGGAAGGCTCCGGACGAGGAGGGTGCGGGCGAGTCCTCGGTCTTGGTGAGTGTGGTCACGGTCGTACTCCTAGGACAGACGCACGCGCGGATCGATGAACGCGTACGCGGCGTCCACGATGACGTTGAACAACAGGATGAAGGCGGCGCTGATGATCATCACGCCCATGGTCAGCGGGAGGTCCTTGTCGACGACCGAGTCCCGGGCGAGACGGCCGACTCCGGCCAGACCGAAGGTGAGTTCGGTGACCATGGCGCCGCCGAAGAGCGCACCCATGTCCATACCGATGATGGTGACGATCGGGATGAGCGAACCGCGCCAGGCGTAGCGGAAGAAGACGAAACGCCCCGTCATGCCCTTCGCTCGGGCCGCCTTGACGTGCTCTTCCTGCAGCTGTTCGATCATCGACGAGCGCGACATACGCGTGTACTGGGCCGTGAAGATGACCGACATGACGAGCCACGGGATCAGCAAACCCATGAACCAGCCGCTGAAACTCTCCGTCAGCGGCACGTACTTGGGCTTGTCCAGCCATCCCGTGCTGTACACGAAGATTCCGAGAACCACCGGGCCGAGGAAGTAGATCTGCAGAGAGCTCAGGACCAGCGAAGCCGAGCTGACCGTCTTGTCGACCTTCGTGCCCTTCTTCCAGGCAGCGAGCATGCCCAGACCCAGACCCACCACGAGGAAGACCAGAAGGCCGCCGGCGGAGAGGGAGAGCGTCAGCGGGAACCGGTCGACAATGGTGTCCCACACGGGCTGCTGACTGTTGAAGGAAATGCCGAAGCAAGGAGCCGCGCAGTCACCCATGGGGAAGTCGCGACCGGCGAAGATGCCGACCATGTAGTGCCAGTACTGAACGGCCACCGGCTGGTCCAGGCCGAGGTTCTTGTGAATGACGTCCAGCGCGTCCTTGGTGCAGTTCTTGCCACAGGCCAGCATGGCCGGGTCCTGCGGGATGGCGAAGAACATGAAGTACGTGACGGCACTGATCAGAAAAAGCGTCAGGACTGCGCCGAGCGTCCGGCGAGTGAGGAATCGAAGCATGGCTGGTCGCTGCTCTCAGGACGGCGGCAATGAGGGGGACATCAGGAGAGGGCCTGACGTCCCGGGGGTGCGCGCTCCGCCGTGTGCGCACCCCCGGGATCGGCCTGTGCGGGTTGCTACTTCTTCAGGTACAGACGCGTGACGTCGACGTAGCTGGCGTCACTCGAGTACCGGAGGCCACCGACGTTGGAGCCGAAGATCTGGAACACCTTGGTGAAGTAGATCGGGGCGGCCGGGTTGATGCGCTCCACGATGTCGTGGTGCAGCGCGGTCCATGCCTTCTGAGCCTCGGCCGGGTCCGTGATCTTCATGATGCGGGCGATCTCGGCGTTGACCTTGGGGTCGTTGATGTGCGAGTAGACGGAGGAACCGTCCTGCAGCTGGGTACCGTCGTAGGACGGCGGGATGACGGTGGAAGCCGCCGGCCAGTCCTGGCCCCAACCGGTCATGTAGAGGTCGAGACCGTTCTTGACCTTGCCGACCTGCTCGTACCAGGTGGCGGAGTCGATCTCCTTCTTCACGACCTCGAGGCCGATCTCCTCAAGACGCTTGGAGATCAGGACCGCCTGCTGCTGACGGACCGGGGTGTTGCCGTAGGCGTAGATGACCTTCTTGCCCTCGGCGCCGGCTTCCTTGATGAGCTCCTTGGCCTTGGCCACGTCACCGTTGGGCTTCTTCAGCTTGCCGAAGGGGTCGTAACCCTTCTCGTAGCCCGGAACGGTCGGGGCCATCAGACCGGTCGCGGTCTCACCACCGTAGGCGCCACCGTCGAGCTTGTAGAGCTGCGCGTTCGGCATCGCGTAGGTGATCGCGTCACGGACCTTCTTGTCCGTCATGCGGTCGAGGTTGAAGTTGAGCTGCCACACGTACGGGGCGTAGCCCTGGATCGTGCGCTTCATCGCGGCAGCGTCGCCGACGACCTTGCTCACCTGGTTGGTGGCGACCTGACCCGTGAACATCACGGCGTTCTTGGCCTCGCCACGGTCGGCCAGGAGGGTCTTGGTCTGGTCGGGGTCGTCGTGGTTGAACTCGATGTTGAAGCCGTCGACGTACTGGTGACGGACCGAGTCGGTCGCAGCGTCCCAGTTCGTGTTCTTGACGAGCTTCATCGACTTGCCGGGCTTGAACTCGGCGATCTTGTACGGGCCGGTCGCGACCGGGTCCGTGTCGTACTTCTCCTTGGTGTCGGTCTCCTTGGGCACCACGGAGTAGCCGGGCATCGCCAGCGCCTGGGCGAGGTCGGGCTGCGCGTCCTTGAACTTGAAGACGACGGTCTTCGCGTCCGGGGTCGCCAGGACCGAGTCCGGCAGGTGCTTGCCCTTGTACGGACCGTCCGGCAGCGCCTTGCGGTACGTGGTGCCCGAGCCGGACAGCCAGTTCTGGATGTAGATCGGGCCGTCGGTGACGAACGGCGCGTACATGCGCTCGATCGTGTGACGGATGTCGGACGAGTCGATCACGTTGCCGTTCTCGTCCTTGAGGTTGTCCTTGAGCGTGTAAGTCCAGGTCTTACCGCCGTCGGTCACCTTTCCGGAGTCGGTGGCGAGGTCACCGACCACGGTGAGCTGGCCCTTGTCGTCCTCCTGGTACTGCGTCAGACCACGCTGGAGCAGCCGGTCCAGCTGCTTGGCGTCGCTGACGTAGCTCTGGGCCGGGTCCAGGTGCGAGAAGTCGGTCTCCTGGTAGACCGTCATGGTGCCGCCGGACTTGGCGCCGGTGACCTCGGCCGCGGGGCCGGTGGACGCCTTCGCGTCTCCCATGACGACGGCCGACGACTGCTTGGCAGCGTCTTCCTGGGTCTTCGACTTGCTCTTGCTGCTGTTGTCGTTGTCGCTGCCGCCGCATGCGGTCAGCACCAACGAACCGGCTGCAACCGCGATGACCGCGGCGCGCATCTGGCGCGTACCAAAGATGCTCATGACGATGAGTACCTATCTGTCAGTAGTGATCCAACTGAGCTGCCTGGCACGTCCGGCCCTGGCCGGCGTCCGGGTGACAGCTACCCCATCCGCGGGGGGACGGAAGCTTCAGCGGCCGGACTTGGGGTCGAACGCGTCTCGGACGGAGTCGCCGAGGAGGTTGAACGCCACCACGAAGACGACCATGGCGACACCCGGGAACAGCATGTAGACCGGGTCCTGCTCGTAGATGTCCGCGCCGATGGCGAACATCCGCCCCCAGTCCGGGGTGGGTTCGACGAAGCCGACACCCACGTAGGAGAGGAACGCCACGGAGAGAATCGTGGACGGCAGCATCAGCGTGGCCTGCACCAGGACAGGCGTGATGATGTTGGGCATCAGTTCCTTGCGGATGATCCGCCCGGGCGAGGCACCCGAGATCTTCGCGGCCTCGATGAACTCCCGCTCGCGCAGGGTCAGCGTTTCCGCACGGATCAGACGGGAGAGGCCCATCCAGCCCAGGAACGACAGCACGATGATGATCGCTGCGGCCCGCAGAGCGGTGGGGGTCTCCTCGTCGGGACGGACGAACGCCGCGACGACCACCGGCATGGAGGCGATGAAGAACAGCTGGCTGGGGAAACCGAGCAGGAAGTCCGTCAGCCGGCCGAGCCAGTAGTCGATCTTGCCACCGAAGTAACCGCCCACCAGCCCGATGAACACGCCGACCGCGACCATCAGGACGGTGGCGGCAAGGGCGGTGTAGATCGAGGTGCGCATGCCGTAGACGAGCTGCATGAACACATCGCGGCCCAGGTTGGGCTCGATGCCGAACCAGTGGTCGGCGGACATGCCACCTGCACCACCCGCAGGCATGTTGAACTCGTCGAGGAGGTCGAGGTTGTCCTGCCCGTAAAGGGTGTAGGCATCCTTGCCGTAGAGCATCGAGATCACGGGCGCGAGAATCGCCACCGCGAAGAAGAACAGGACGATGCACGCGGATATGACCCCAACGCGGTCCCTTTTGAAACGGCGCCACATCAGCTGCCCGGGAGAAAGGCCTGCGGCCTGCTTGGCCTCCGGGCCACCGGACTCCGCCTCGCTCCCGGAGGCCGGGAGGGCTGACGCCTCGGCGTCATCAATCTGCACAGGACTTGTCACGGTCGGTCGACCCCCATAGGGATCAGCGTCGCGCACACGACCCAGTTGGTGCTTATGGCACCACGCATGGGTTCCTCCTCAAGAGTCCACTTGTTCACCGCAGGAGAGACACCGACATCCGCCGCCATCTCTGACGTGCCTGATCGGTACACCCAGCGTGCTCGTGAGTCGGCACCCTGCCAGTGCGCGCCTCATTGACCCGAGCTCAACTGAGCCAACTATTGAGCACAACCGGGCTGTAAACCACACTTAAAGGGTCTCGGTTTGACAACATAGGGAAGCCCTGAATGGCCGAAATTCGGACAAAGGGATCCTAGACAGACACACCCGAAACGGACTGTTAACACGTGGTCCGGTGAACAGCGCCCGATATCCGGACGTCTGACGAAAGAAAACAGGTTGCGCGGTACAGCCCGGCGGCACGTGTTCCACGCCGTCCGGGGACACAGGAACGACATCGCCCGGTGGCCGGGTTTCCCTCTCCTCCGCGACCGCAACCTACAAGGGCCGGAGGCCTCCCCGGGAGGGCGTTTCGGGTCATTCCCGGCCCGAGGCCCCGTCCCGGCCCTCGCGCACCGGGAGCCGGGCCGCAGGCACCCCTCGGGCGCGTCTCAACGGCGCTCCGGACCGGCGGTATCCGCATACGGGAAAGGCCCGGTTCCGCGACATGCGCGGAACCGGGCCTTCCTCGTGCGATCAGCGCTTGGCGCGCGAGGCGGAGCGGCCGCGCTCCTTCTGGTCCAGGACGACCTTGCGGATACGCACGGTCTCCGGGGTGACCTCGATGCACTCGTCGTCGCGGCAGAACTCCAGCGACTGCTCGAGCGAGAGCTTGCGGGCGGGCACGACGTTCTCCGTCGTGTCCGCGGAAGCCGCACGCATGTTGGTGAGCTTCTTCTCCTTGGTGATGTTCACGTCCATGTCGTCGGCGCGCGAGTTCTCGCCGATGATCATGCCCTCGTAGACCTCGGTGGTGGCCTCCGTGAAGATGACACCCCGCTCCTGGAGGTTGACCATCGCGAACGGCGTCACGACGCCGGCCCGGTCCGCCACCAGCGAGCCGTTGTGACGGGTGCGCAGGTCGCCGAACCACGGCTCGTGGCCCTCGAACAGGGAGTGCGCGATGCCCGTACCGCGGGTCTGGGTCAGGAACTCCGTACGGAAGCCGATGAGGCCGCGGGACGGGACGATCCACTCCATGCGGACCCAGCCCGAACCGTGGTTCGTCATCGTCTCCATGCGGCCCTTACGGGTCGCCATGAGCTGCGTGATGGCGCCGAGGTGCTCCTCCGGCGAGTCGATCGTCATGCGCTCGATCGGCTCGTGGGTCTTGCCGTCGACCTGCTTGGTGACCACCTGCGGCTTGCCGACGGTGAGCTCGAAGCCCTCCCGGCGCATGGTCTCGATGAGGATGGCCAGTGCGAGCTCGCCGCGGCCCTGGACCTCCCAGGCGTCGGGGCGCTCGGTGTCCAGGACGCGGAGCGAGACGTTACCGACGAGCTCGCGGTCCAGACGGTCCTTGATCTGGCGGGCGGTGACCTTGTGGCCCTTGCCGCCCTTGCCGACCAGCGGCGAGGTGTTCGCACCGATGGTCATCGAGATGGCCGGCTCGTCGACCGTGATCAGCGGCAGCGCGATCGGGTTCTCGGTGTCGGCCAGGGTCTCGCCGATCATGATGTCCGGGATACCGGCGATCGCGCAGATGTCGCCCGGGCCCGCCTTCTCGGCGGGCTTGCGGGTGAGCGCCTCGGTCATCAGGAGCTCGGTGATGCGGACGTTGGACTGCGTGCCGTCACGCTTGATCCAGGTGACCGTCTGACCCTTGCGCAGCTCACCCTGCTCGACGCGGCAGAGCGCGATACGGCCGAGGAAGTTGTCGGCGTCCAGGTTGGTGACGTGCGCCTGGAGCGGGGCGTCCTCGTCGTACTCCGGGGCCGGGACCGCGGAGAGGATGGTGCTGAAGAACGGCTCCAGGCTGTCGCTGTCCGGCGGGACGGTGCCGTCCTCCGGCTTGGTCAGCGAGGCGACGCCGTCACGGGCACAGGCGTAGACGATCGGGAACTCGATCTGGTCCTCGTCGGCGTCCAGGTCCAGGAAGAGGTCGTACGTCTCGTCGATGACCTCGGCGATCCGGGAGTCCGGCCGGTCCGTCTTGTTGATGCAGAGGATGACCGGCAGCTTGGCCGTCAGCGCCTTGCGCAGCACGAAGCGGGTCTGCGGCAGCGGGCCCTCGGAGGCGTCGACCAGCAGCACGACCGCGTCGACCATCGACAGGCCTCGCTCGACCTCACCACCGAAGTCGGCGTGGCCGGGGGTGTCGATGATGTTGATCGTGATGACGTCGCCGCCATCCTTGGGGTGGTACTTCACGGCCGTGTTCTTGGCCAGGATCGTGATGCCCTTCTCACGCTCCAGGTCGTTCGAGTCCATCATGCGATCGTCGAGGTGCTCGGCGGCGTGCGCGGCGAACGCGCCGGCCTGCTTGAGCATGGCGTCGACCAGCGTGGTCTTGCCGTGGTCGACGTGGGCGACGATGGCTACGTTACGGATGTCGTGGCGCGTGGGCATGGGTGGCTTGCGCTTCTCTCGGATCGGGGATTCAGGCGTCTTAGTCGGTCTTGAGTCCTCGTACGCCCGCCGGGCGGACGCGCCACGGCTAGTCCCATGGTACGGGCCAGGCGCGCCTCCGGCTTCCCGGGCAAGGGTTACCGGCCATGGGACGGGGTATCGCGTCCGGTCCGGGTGATGCGGTGGGCCCGCGTCCGCTTGATGTTTCCGCCTCCGTGATCAGGTCTTCCGCCGGAATTCACCGGTGGTCATGAACACGGTCCCCCGGGCGGACGACGCGAACGCGGGGCCGGAACAACTCGGGAGGTGGGGCTCCGGAGCTGCGGCTCCTCGGCGGGGGCTCGGAGCGGGCCTCCACGGCGCGGTCTTCGGGTTGGGGCCCTTCGGCCGGCGGTGGAGTGGTCAGGTCACCCGGGTCAACAGGTACGCACAGCCTTGCCCGCCGGCAGTCCGGCGGGCAAGGGAATTGAGCCAGTTCTGAGCTTTCGGTCCGGCGCTGACCTGCTGCTTCGTCGTGTTGGCCGGTTTACTTCGTCGTGTTGGCCGGGGCGCCGGCGGACTGCGGCTTCTTGAAACCGATGTCCTGGTAGTGCGGCACCCCGAAGCCGAAGGCGCCGACGTTCACGAGCTTCTTGTCCGTGGCGACCAGCTGCGGGCGCTGATAGAGGGGAATCGATCCTGCGGCGGCCCAGATCCGGGCGTCCGCCTGCTTCATCAGATCCCGGGACGTCTTCTCGTCGAGTTCCGAGACCGCCTCGTCGAAGAGCTGGTCGATGTGGTCCGTGCCGACGCGGGAGTAGTTCTGCTCGACGAGCAGCGAGCCGTCGGTGGCGGGCACCGGCTTCGCGAAGATCGGACGGTTGTCCGTGGCCGGGTAGGCGGTGGCGGGCCAGGAGTACAACGCCAGGTCGTAGGCACCGGAGGCGACGTGGTCCCGGAAGTAGCTGTCGTCGGAGACCTTGGTGATCTCGGTGCGGATCCCGATGGTGTCCAGCATCGCCGCGATCTTGTCGCCGACGCTGCGCAGGGACTCGGAACCGGGACCCGACGGCAGGACGAACCGCAGCGTCAGCGCCTTGCCGTCCTTGCCGAGCGGGCCACGGGCGGTGTCGGGGGCCTGGACGGGGGCCGCGGTACCGACCGGGGCGTAGGCGCCGGCCGCTCCGCCGGGCTGCCGGTCCTGGGCGGTGATACGGGCGGGGGCGTCCTCGGAGGTGCCCGTCTCGCCCAGGTGCCCGGCCTGGCGCAGCAGGGCGGCGCTCTGCACCGCGGCGGCGGGGGCGGGCGCGATGACGTGGGTGGCGGTGCCCTCGGCCTCGCCGGGCTTGTTGTCGTCGCCGACGATGTACAGACCGTCGTCCTTCGAAGGCTCGCGGCGGGCGGCGTCGCTGGTCTTGCCGTCGTCGTCCGCGCCCTCCGCCTTCTCCTCCTTCTCGTTCTCCTCCTTCGTCGTGCCGGCCTTCTCCTCCTTCTTCTTTGCGGCCTTCTCCTCCTCCTCCTTCTTGCCGGCGTCCTTCTGCTTCTCGCCCTCGCTGCCCGCCTTGGTCCCGTCCGTCTTCCTGAGGGCGCCCTCACGCGTCCACCCGGCGTCGGCCAGCAGCGCCTGCGCCTCCTTGGTGTCCTGGCTGCCGAGCGCGTCGCTGCCGTCCTTGTACGCGGGCTGCCCGGCGAGGGCCAGGTGGCTGCCGAGGGGCTCGGCGGGCAGGCCGAGCGGCTTGAGCACGGTGTCGGCGAGCTCCTGGCGGTCCAGGGCGCGGGCCACCGCCCGGCGTACCCGGTCATCGGCGAGCGGCCCGCTCTCACCGTTCAGCGCGAGCTGGGTGTAGGCGGGCTCCAGGGACTTGCGGACCGCGTAGCCGCGCAGGTCGCTCTGCTCGGCCGCGTACGCCTTCGCGGCCCTGGCCTTCTCGTCCCGGGCCTGCTGCGCCTCCTCGGCCACCTCCTCGTCGGAGCCGTGGGCCAGTGCCCAGGACCGCAGCGCCTGGGCCGGAGTGACCTCGGAGCCGGGGCCGTGGGCGGGCGGTGCGCCGTTGCCGCCGGTGTCCCGGGCGGCCTGGACGATGCGGTTCGCGGCCGCCGAGTCGATGTCGGCGACGTCGACCTTCCCCTCGGTCAGCGCCTCCGTGCGGTCCTGCGGCTTCACCGCCTTGAAGACCAGTGAGTCGAGCTTGGCGGGGCTGCCCCACCAGCGCGGGTTGCGGGCCAGCGTGACGGAACCCGTCTCCTTGTCCACCTCGCGCAGCCGGAACGGTCCCGCGGTCGCCTTGAGCGTGGACCGCGCACCGTCGTTGAAGGCGTCCGGGGAGCCCGTCACCTGCTTCGGGTACAGCGGGGAGAAGAGCGAGCGCCAGTCCGCGTACGGCTTGGCGAAGGTGACCTTGACCTCCAGGTCGTCGGCACCGCGCTCGATCTTGTCGATGCGTTCGTACCCGGCGTTGCGGGCCGTCCAGAAGGCGGAGTCCTTGCCGCTCAGCGCGCGCCACTGGGCGACGAAGTCCGGTGCGCCGATCTCCCGGCCGTCGCTCCAGACCGCCTGCTGGTTCAGCCGGTAGAGCACGACCTGCTTGGGCTCGGTCTCGACGACCTTCGCGGATTCCAGGTAGTCCGGATTCAGCTGCGGGCGGCCCTTGGCGTCCAGCGGGAAGAGGGTCGGCAGCAGTGCGCCGGTGATCCGGGTGGTGGCGCTGTCGGCGTCGGCCTGGAAGGCGTTGAGGGTGGCGGGCATCGCGTCGATGGCCCAGTTGACCGTGCCGCCCTCCGCCACCTGGGCGCGGGCCGCGGACGCGATGTCCTGCGGGGTGACGACGGTGCTGGTGGCCTCGTCGCCGCCCGAGCTGCAGCCGGCCAGGACGGGAAGGGTGAGCACCCCCGTGGTGAGCAGGGCGAGCGAGCGGCGCTTTCGGGATGTCCCGCGCGGGACGCCGACGTGGGACATGACTGATACCTCCGGGGACGGCCCGGCCCACCGTTACCCGTATAGGCCGGATTCTGCGTGTTTGGTGGCATTTGCAGTTGATCACACTGGTTCCGCCCGTCCACTGAAAGCGCCCACGCGCGGGAGACCGCGCAGACACGGCGCAGCGGCCCCGAACCTCACCCGTGCGGCGGAGTGCCGGAACCGGCCGGATTTCCGGCACCGAAGGGGCCTCCCCACCCCGCAGCGCAAGACGGGGACGCCCGCTCTCTTCCCAACGGGGATGTGACGCGCGACACTCGCATGCGCATGAGCATGGCCACCCGCGACCGCGGAAGTGAGATCAAGTCATGTCACTACAGGACGAATTGACGGCAGTTCAGCACTGTCTCGACGACCTGGTCCGCACCGTCGGACGGCTGGAGCGGAGCCTTGCGCAGCTGCGCGAGGCGGCCACCGCTCCGGACCCGCTCGGCCCGGCCGGCCACGCCGCACCCGTCGACGGCGTCATCACGATCACCGAGGCGCCGTACGACACCACCCTGTGGACGGACTCGGACGACGAGGGTCTGGGCGTCCCCGGCAGGCACGCCCCCTAAGGGCTGGTCTGACACCTCCTAGGAGAGTTCCTTGGCCACCGGTACGGAAACAGGAACGGATTCAGGCAAGGACCCGGGCAGCGCCCCGGGCACGCAGCCCCGCCCGCCGGGCACTCCCGCCGCCCGGACGACGGGCGTGCACCACCCCACGCGGGCCGCCATCGCCGCCCGGCATCTGCGGACCGACCGCTGGTGGCTGGCGCCCGCGGTCACGGCGGGCGGGCTGCTCGCCTTCATCGTCTACTCGACCTGGCGGGCGTTCGCGAACGCGGACTACTACGCGGCGCCCTATGTCTCACCGTTCTACTCGCCCTGTCTGGCGGACAACTGCGCCCCCATGCGGAGCGGCCCGAACTGGGAGATCCTCGGCAGCTGGTGGGGCCTGTCCCCCGCCCTGCTGATCCTGATCTTCCCGCTCGGCTTCCGGCTGACCTGCTACTACTACCGCAAGGCCTACTACCGGGGCTTCTGGGCCTCGCCCCCGGCCTGCGCGGTCGCCGAGCCCCACCACAAGTACAGCGGCGAGACCCGCTTCCCGCTGATCATGCAGAACATCCACCGGTACTTCTTCTACGCGGCGGTGCCGGTCGCCGGGATCCTCACGTACGACACCGTGCTCACCTTCCGCGACGAGCACTACGCCTGGGGCCACATGGGCCTCGGCTCACTGATCTTCCTGGTCAACATCGCCCTGATCTGGGCGTACACCCTGTCCTGCCACTCCTGCCGGCACATCATCGGCGGCCGGCTGCGGCACTTCTCCAAGCACCCCGTGCGCTACCGGCTGTGGGGCTGGGTGGGGCGGCTCAACGCCCGTCACATGCTGCTCGCCTGGGCCTCGCTGATCAGCGTGGCGGCGTGCGACTTCTATGTGTACCTGGTCGCCTCCGGCGCCTTCGACGATCCGAGGTTTTTCTGAATGACTGAGCTCGAACGACAGCAGTGGGACGTCGTCGTGGTCGGTGCCGGAGGCGCCGGGCTGCGCGCCGCGATCGAGGCCCGGGAGCGCGGGGCCCGTACGGCCGTCATCTGCAAATCGCTCTTCGGCAAGGCGCACACGGTCATGGCGGAGGGCGGGATCGCCGCCTCCATGGGCAATGTGAACTCCGGGGACAACTGGCAGGTGCACTTCCGCGACACCATGCGCGGCGGGAAGTTCCTCAACCAGTGGCGGATGGCGGAGCTGCACGCCAAGGAGGCGCCCGACCGGGTCTGGGAACTGGAGACCTGGGGCGCGCTCTTCGACCGCACCCCCGAGGGAAAGATCTCCCAGCGCAACTTCGGCGGCCACGAGTACCCGAGGCTGGCCCATGTCGGGGACCGTACCGGCCTCGAACTGATCCGCACTCTCCAGCAGAAGATCGTCTCCCTCCAGCAGGAGGACGAGCGCGAGTTCGGTGACCACGAGGCACGCCTGAAGGTCTTCCAGGAGTGCACCGTGACCCGCGTCCTGAAGGACGGGGACCACGTCTCCGGGACCTTCTGCTACGAGCGCGAGACGGGCCGCTTCTTCGTGCTGGAGGCGCCCGCGGTCGTCCTCGCCACCGGCGGGATCGGCAAGTCCTTCAAGGTGACGTCGAACTCCTGGGAGTACACCGGCGACGGCCACGCACTCGCACTGCTCGCCGGCGCACCCCTGCTGAACATGGAGTTCGTGCAGTTCCACCCCACCGGCATGGTCTGGCCGCCCTCGGTCAAGGGCATCCTCGTCACCGAGTCGGTACGCGGCGACGGCGGGGTGCTGCGCAACTCCGAGGGCAAGCGGTTCATGTTCGACTACGTCCCCGACGTGTTCAAGGAGAAGTACGCGCAGTCGGAGGAGGAGGGCGACCGCTGGTACGAGGACCCGGACCACAACCGCCGCCCGCCCGAGCTGCTGCCGCGCGACGAGGTCGCCCGCGCCATCAACTCGGAGGTGAAGGCGGGGCGCGGCTCGCCGCACGGCGGGGTGTTCCTGGACGTGTCGACCCGGATGCCCGCGGAGCGGATCCGGCGCCGGCTGCCGTCGATGTACCACCAGTTCAAGGAGCTGGCGGACGTCGACATCACGGCCGAGGCGATGGAGGTCGGCCCGACCTGCCACTACGTGATGGGCGGCATAGCCGTCGACTCCGACACCGCGGCTGCCCCGGACGTGCCCGGCCTGTTCGCGGCGGGCGAGGTCGCGGGCGGCATGCACGGCTCCAACCGGCTCGGCGGGAACTCCCTCTCCGACCTGCTGGTCTTCGGCCGGCGGGCGGGGCTGCACGCAGCCGGGCACGCCGCGTCCGCCGTCTCCCGGCCGGTCGTGGACGAGGCACAGATCGACGCCGCGGCAGCGGAGGCCCTGCGTCCGTTCAGCGCGGAGGACCTCGCCGAGGGCGCGCCGACGGAGAATCCGTACACGCTGCACCAGGAACTGCAGCAGACGATGAACGACCTGGTCGGCATCATCCGGCGGGCCCCCGAGATGGAGAGGGCCCTGGAGAAGCTGGCCGGACTGCGCGAGCGGGCCGAGCGGGCCGGCGTCGAGGGCCACCGGCAGTTCAACCCCGGCTGGCACCTCTCCCTGGACCTGCGCAACATGCTGCTGGTCAGCGAGTGCATCGCGCGGGCGGCCCTGGAGCGCACCGAGAGCCGCGGCGGCCACACCCGCGAGGACTGCCCGACGATGGAACGGTCCTGGCGCCCGGTCAACCTCCTGTGCCGGCCGGCCGCCGGCTCCGCCGTGCCGCCGGCGGGCCGGATCGATCTCGTACGCAAGGTGACCGAACCCATCCGTCCGGATCTGCTCTCCCTCTTCGAGAAGGAGGAGCTGGTCAAGTACCTCGCCGATGAGGAGCTCTACGAGTGAGCAGCTACGACGCACGGTTCAGGGTGTGGCGCGGGGACGCCGAAGGCGGCGGTCTGGAGGACTTCGAGGTCGAGGTCAACGACGGCGAGGTCGTCCTCGACATCATCCACCGCATCCAGGCCACCCAGGCGGGCGATCTGGCGGTGCGGTGGAACTGCAAGGCGGGCAAGTGCGGTTCGTGCAGCGCGGAGATCAACGGACGGCCTCGGCTGCTGTGCATGACGCGGATGTCGGTCTTCGGCCGCGAGGAGACGATCACGGTCACCCCGCTGCGGGCGTTCCCGGTGGTGCGCGACCTGGTGACGGACGTGTCGTTCAACTACACCAAGGCGCGCGAGATCCCGGCCTTCGTTCCTCCGGAGGGCGTGAAGCCGGGCGAGTACCGGATGCGGCAGGTCGATGTGGACCGCTCGCAGGAGTTCCGCAAGTGCATCGAGTGCTTCCTGTGCCAGGACACCTGCCATGTGGTGCGCGACCACGAGGAGAACAAGCCGGCCTTCGCCGGCCCGCGCTTCCTGATGCGGGTCGCCGAGCTGGACATGCACCCCCTGGACGCCGCCGCCGAGTCCGGACTCGACCGGAGGGCGACGGCGCAGGAGGAGCACGGGCTCGGGCTCTGCAACATCACGAAGTGCTGTACGGAGGTGTGCCCCGAACACATCAAGATCACCGACAACGCGCTGATCCCACTGAAGGAACGGGCGGTGGACCGCAAGTACGACCCGCTGGTGTGGCTGGGGAACAAGATCCGGCGGCGGGACGCGACGTGAGGCGGACCGTCAGCCGAGCAGCTTGACGATCGCGTCGGTGGTGTCCGTCTCGCCGAGGCGGGGGAAGATCCGCTCGACGCTGTTGTCGTGGGCCTCGGCGCTCATGTCGGTCACCGCGTCCGTGGCGACGGTGACGTGGTAGCCGTGCTCGTGCGCCGAGCGGGCGGTGGACTCGACGCCGATGCTGGTCGCGATGCCGGCCACCACGACCTGGGTAACGCCGCTGCGGCGCAGCCGGAGGTCGAGGTCGGTGCCGTAGAAGGCGCCCCACTGCTGCTTGGTGACGACGATGTCACCCTCGGCCGGGCCGAGTTCGGGCACGATCTCGGCCCAGTCGGCGGCCGGCTGCCCGGACCGGGCGGGGCCCTCCGTGCGGCCGGGCGCTCCGCCGGTGACACGGACCAGGAAGACCGGGAGGCCCTTGGCCCGGAAGGCGTCGGCGAGGGTCGCGGCGCGGGCGACGATCTCGGCGGCGGGGTGGGCGGTCGGCAGGCCGACGATGCCCTTCTGGAGGTCGACGACGATCAACGCGGTCTTCGGGTCGAGGGTGGTGGCGCTCATGGTGGTGGTACTCCTTGGTCGGGTGGTGCTTGAGGGGGGGTTGGTTCAGGTACGCCCGCGCAGGGCGCGGTCGGTGACGGTGAGGACGATGAGCAGCGCGCCCAGCACGGCGGCGACGCCGGCCATCAGGTGGAGTCCGTGGTCACCGGCCGACTGCCCGTAGGCGAGCGCGATGAGGCTGGACGCGGTGATGGCCCCTATGTACTGGGCGGTGCGCTGGAGGCCGGCGGCGGAGCCGATGGACTCGGGCGGGGCGTAGGCCTGGACGGCCGCCTGGTTGCTCGTGCCGATGAGCCCCTGCGGGATGCCGAAGCAGGCGCCGGCCAGCAGGAGGACGGCGACCGGGGTGTCGCCCGAGAGGAAGAACAGCAGTCCGGCCCCGGCGGTGAGCAGCACACAGGCCAGGGTGAGGGGTCCGCGGATGCCTTTCGTACGGGCGCCGAGCAGCGAACAGACCAGCGCGGCGACGGACATCGGAAGCATCAGCAGACCGGTGTGCCCGGACGAGTAGCCACGGGCCTCCTCCAGCCACTGGGTGTACCCGTACATCACGACGTAGATCAGCAGGTAGCTGATCCCGTGCCGGAGGTACGTCCGCGAGAGGGCGGCGTTCTCCGCAAGCATCCGGAGGTCGATGAACGGCTCGGGGCGACGCAACTGCCACCAGGCCAGGGCTCCGGCCAGGAGGGCGAACGGCGCGAGCAGCCACCACATCGGGTGGGCCAGGTCGAGCAGGAAGAAGACCAGCACGGTCAGGGCCGTGGTGAAGAGGCCGATGCCGAGCGGGTCCAGGCCGAGCCGGGGCGCGCTGTCGGCGGCCCGCCCGCGTGGCGGGTCGGCGGGGATCCAGAGCAGCGCGGCTCCGAGGGCAACCAGTGCGACGGGCACGTTGACGGCGAAGATCCCCCGCCAGCCGACGAGCATGACCAGCAGGCCGCCGAGCGTGGGACCGACGGCCGCGCTGCCGAGCGCGGCGAAGGAGAGCCGGGCCAGCACGGGACGCGGGGTGACCCGGCCGATCCGGGCCGACTCGTCACGCAGCACCGCCATGGCGGCCGGATAGGCGGCCGACGTACCGATGCCGAGCAGCAGCCGGGACACGATCAGCCATCCGAAGTCCGGCGCCACCGTCCCGACGACGCCGGACGCGATGACGACGACGAGGCCGGCGAGGAAGACGCGGCGGGGGCCGAGGACGTCGGCGAGTCTGCCCAGGACGGGCTGCGCGACGGCGCTGGCGAGGTAGAGGACCGAGATCAGCCAGGCGGTGTCGGCCGCGCCGATGCCGAAATGGTGCCCGATCGCCACCAGCGCGGTGGAGATCATGGTCGTGTTGAGCGGATTGAGCAGTGAACCGAGGAGCAGCGGGGCGGTGAGCCGGGCGCTGAAGCCCGGTACGGGCGCCGCCTCCCGGTCCGGGTCTGCGTGCTGCCGGACCGGTGCGGCGGGTAGCGCGTCCGGACGGTTCATGAACCGACCAGGCGCTCGATGAAGGTCGCGGCCTCGGCGACGGTGCGCCGCTCGGCCCCGTCCAGTTCGGCGGCGACGGCCTCGGCGAGCCAGTTGCGCTTGGCGGCCCGGACCTCGGCGAGGGTGGTGCGGCCGGTGTCCGTCACCGACACGACCGACTTGCGGCCGTCGGCCGGATCGGGCGCGCGCCCGATGAGTCCCTGCTCCTCCAGCGCGCCCAGGGTCAGCCGCATCGACTGGGGGCGCACGAACTCGGCGCGGGCCAGATCGGCCGTGGTGGCCGGCCCCCCGTCCTCCAGCCGGGCCAGCACCGAGCGCTGGGTCGGGGTCAGCAGACTCTCCGACGACGAGGAGCGCAGCCGTCGCAGCAGCCTGCCGACGACGGAGGCGAGCTGCTGCGCCACTTCCTCGGCCGTCGGGTCGGCGGGCGTGGTTCCGGACGGTCGCGTCATGCCTCCACCGTAAAAGATGCACAGGACATCTTGCAAGGTCACCTGTTGATTCCTGGATGGCCTTGCCCGTTTCCGGCCCGCGATCTAGGGTGAATGCGCTTTCAAAACGTGTACGCCGACATCTCTGTCGGCACGCGTCAGTACGGAGAAGAAGCGGACGGTCGGTCGAGTGAGCGCCCCAACGGTGTACGACGTCGCGGAGCGGTCGGGCGTCTCGATCGCCACGGTTTCGCGGGTCTACCGCACCCCGGAATCCGTGCGCGCCCAGACCCGTGAGCGGGTCCTGGAGGCGGCGCGCGAGCTCGGTTACGTACCGAGCGGCAACGCACGAGGGCTGGCGAGCCGCACCACCGGTGTGCTCGGCCTGTGCTTCCCCGACTACGCCGACCCGGACGCCGAGGCCGACGCCGAGGCGGACAGCGACGCCGACGACGCGGTGATGCTCTACTCCGACCAGATCATCCGCGGCATGGAGCGCGCGGCCCGGCGGCACGGGTACGCGCTGCTGATCGCCGCGTCGCTGGAGGGCGGACCGGAGAGCCTGGTCGCGAAGGTCGCGGGGCGGGTCGACGGTTTCGCCGTCCTGGCGCAGACCGTGCCGACCGAGGACCTCGAAGTGATATCGCGCCGGCTGCCGGTGGTGATGCTCGCCGGACCGCGCGAGATCGACCACCTCGACCACATCGTCGTCGCCAACGCCGACGGCGAACGTGAGCTGACCCGCCACCTGATCGAGGACCACGACCTGCGCCGGCTGGTCTTCGTCGGGGGCGACACCGACTCACCGGACGCGGAGGCCCGGTTCCGCGGTTTCCAGGAGGCGTGCCGGGACGCCGGACTGCCGGTGCCGGACGAGCCGGCCCTGCGGACGACGATGATGAAGCAGGCCGAGGGAGCGTGGGCGGCCGAGACCCTGCTGGACCGGGGCGGGGAACGGCCCGAGGCGATGCTGTTCGCCAACGACCAGATGGCGGTGGGCGCGCTGCGTGCCCTGGCCCGGCGCGGCGTGCGGGTTCCCCAGGACATGGCGGTGACCGGCTTCGACGGGATTCCGCTCGGCCGGATCGTCCAGCCCTCGCTGACGACGGTGCGCCAGCCGATCCGCCGGCTGGGCGAGCAGGCGGTCGAGCTGCTGGTCCAGCGCCTGAGCGACACCGGCCGCGAGCCGGTGTCGCTCACCCTCCCGGTCTCCGTGATCCGCCGGACCAGCTGCGGCTGCTGACCCGGGGTGCGGGCCGGCCCTCAGGCCAGCCACTTCCCGAAGAACGCGCGCCGCGCCGCCACCAGGCCGGTCACCTGCTCCGGCAGCCCCTCGTACTCGAAGTGCCCCGCCGGCAGCACCAGCAGCTCCCGCTCCCCCGCCAGCCCGTTGTGTACGGCGAACTGGCCCGGCGGCGGCACGGACGGGTCGAACAGCGCCGCCGCCACCAGCGTCGGCCGCTCGACGAACCCCGCGGCCGTCGCGGCGTCGAAGTACCGCAGCACCTCCACGACCTCGGGGTGCCCGCGGTGATACCCGCGCACGGACTCCCCGCTGCCCGCGCACTCCAGCGTGAGCCGCAGCGGGTGGTTGCCGAACGTGGGCACCGTCAGCTGCGCCGCCCCGAACCGGTCGTCCCAGGGCAGGGCCAGCGCCCCGAGCCCGCCGCCGAAGCTCTCGCCGAGGAGGCCCAGCCGGCCCGCCCCGGTGAGCTCCGGCACCAGCTCACCGAGCGCGGAGGCCGCGCACCACAGGTCCGCCACGCAGTCGCCGATGACGTAGGTGTCGCGCGACTCGATGCCGTGCAGCACATGCTGCGCGGAGACGTCGGGGATGCCCGCCACGAGGCCACGCGCACCCATCCCCCGTACGCACGGCAGGATCGCGGCCGACGCGGGCAGCGGCAGCGGTACGTCGGGCCCCGGCTCCTGGCGCCCGCCGTACCCGTGCCCGATGACGAACCCGTGGCCTACCGGCTCCGGTTCCACCGGCAGGGCCAGCCAGCCGCCCAGGCGCACCCCGCCCACCGAGGTGTACGTCACACCGTGGATCCGCACACCGTCGCGCTCGTCC
Organism: Streptomyces sp. NBC_00385; assembly: GCF_035917155.1. Lineage (NCBI taxonomy): Bacteria > Bacillati > Actinomycetota > Actinomycetes > Kitasatosporales > Streptomycetaceae > Streptomyces > Streptomyces sp. NBC_00385. The sequence goes on from NZ_CP107951.1 coordinate 2,813,785, forward strand.
TCCAGCGGCCCTATCTCCGGGTCCGTGGCGACCTGGCGGGCCGCGTCGTACCGCGCGCGCCAGAAGTCCGCGAAGTCGTCGGGAGCGGGCGGCGCGGGCACGGCCATGAGCGCGTCGACGGTGTGCCCGTAGGCCGGATCGAAGGGGAAGTCATGCACGTACGAAGTCATGATCACGACACTATCGCCGCCTGCGCTCCGACCTTGAGCCTGCCCGCCCAGGTGCAGCCCCGGGCCCGCACGGCCCCGGAACCAACCATGCGGAATCGGTCACACCCCCACCTTTTCCGCAAACACCACGCTTACCGTTCCAAGTTGAACATTCAGATGTCCAGCACGTTGCACGAGTGTGACCTAGCACCCTCTTGCGGATTTCCGAATCTCTGCCGCAGAGTGATGTATGCGCTTACAGGCAGCGCATACATCCGGATTGCTCAAGGAGGAGCCCTCCATGTCCCGCACCGCCAGAACCGCCTCCACCGGCATCGGTATCGCTGTCGTGCTCTCCCTCGGCCTCACCGCGTGCGGCAGCTCCGGGGGCGAGGACGTCGCCGCGGACAGCAAGCAGACGCTGACCGTCTGGGCCATGGGGGCCGAGGGCGAGAAGCTCGCGGACGTGGCCAAGGTGTACGAGAAGGCCAACCCGAACATCACCGTCAAGGTGACCCCGGTCGGCTGGGACGTCGCCCACCAGAAGCTCGTCTCCGCGGCCGCCGCCGGCACCATGCCGGACGTGGCGCAGATGGGCGGAAGCTACATGGGCGAGTTCTCCGAGCTCGGCGTGCTGGAGCCGGTCGACACCAAGGTCTTCCAGAAGAAGGACTTCTTCCCGGCCGGCTGGAAGCAGGGCGAGGTCGACGGCCAGGCGTACGGCGTGCCGTGGTACGTCGACACCCGCGTCCTCTACTACCGCACCGACCTGGCCGAGAAGGCCGGCATCACCAAGGCTCCGACCGACTGGAAGGAGATGCAGGCCCTCGCGACCGCCTACCAGAAGAAGGCGGACACCAAGTGGGGCCTGTCCATCCAGCCCAGCGGCCTGGACACGGTGCAGAACTTCTACTCCTTCCTGTACTCGGCCGGCGGCGAGATCGTCAACGACAAGGGCGAGGCCGTCATCGACAGCCCCGAGGCCGTCAGGGCGCTCAAGGAGTACGGCTCGTACTTCGACAAGGGGCTCTCCAACAAGTCCGTGCAGCCCGGCTACGACGTCGTGAAGGACTTCGGCAACGGCCGCGTCCCGATGTTCTTCGGCGGTCCCTGGCACGTCACCCTGCTGAACGAGGGCCAGCCGCAGATCAAGGGCAAGTGGGCGGTGGCCGCCGTCCCCTCCGACAAGTCCTCCACCTCGATGGCCGGCGGCTCCTCCCTGGTGATCTCCAAGGACAGCGAGCACAAGGCCGCGGCCACCGAGTTCATCAAGTACCTGACCGGCACCAAGGGCCAGGCCGACTGGTACGAGCGCACCAAGGACCTGCCGGCCAACACCGCCGCCTGGACCTCCGGTGACCTCGCAGACGACGCCGATCTGCAGATCTTCAAGAAGCAGATGGACACCGCAAAGTCCTCCCCCTCGCTGCCCAACCTCAGCGAGATCACCGACAAGGTCGACCAGGCCATAGCGAAGGTGACCCAGGGCAAGGCGTCCGCCGAGGACGCGCTGAAGACCGCGCAGTCCGAGATCGAAGGCCTCGTGAAGTAGGAGCCATGAGCACCACGACCGGAAAGGCCGCACAGCCGGCCAAGGTGCAGGCCGGGCCGGGGACCACCGCGTCCCCGGCCGCCGGGCCGAAGGGCTCGCGAAGCCGCAGGAAGCCCTCGATGGGCGTGCAGAACATGGCCGGCTGGCTGTTCTCCACTCCCTTCCTGGTGCTCTTCCTCGTCTTCATGGCCGTCCCGATCATCGCCACGCTGGTGATGAGCTTCACGGACTTCGGGCTGCGCAACGTGACGCATCCGCTCGACGCGAACTTCATCGGCTTCGAGAACTACACCAAGCTGTTCAGCGACGAGAAGTTCCTCAAGTCGCTTTTCAACACGGCGTACTTCGTGGTCATCGGCGTGCCGCTGACGATCTTCCTCGGACTGATCGTCGCCGTGCTGCTGAACAACGGCATCGACCGGGCCCGGACCTTCTTCCGTGTCGGCTTCTACGCCCCGGTCGTCACCACCATCGTCGCGGTCGCCGTCGTCTGGCGGTTCGTCCTCGATCCGAGCGACGGTCTCGTCGCGGGCCTCTTCTCCGAAGTGGGCCTCACCGCGCCGGACTTCCTCGGCTCCGAGAAGCTCGCGATGCCGTCGATGATCGCGATGGCGGTCTGGCGGAACCTGGGCACGGTCATGGTGCTCTTCATCGCCGGTCTCCAGGCCATCCCCACCGAGGTGCGGGAGGCGGCGCGGCTGGACGGCGCGAACATCTGGCAGGAGTTCAAGGGCATCACGGTCCCGCTGCTGCGGCCCACGCTGCTCTACGCCACGGTGATCACCACCATCGGCTACCTCAACGTCTTCGAGGAACCCTTCGTGATGACGCAGGGCGGACCCTCGGACTCGACGCTCACCGTCTCGCTGAACATGTACCGCGAGGGCTTCAACTTCTTCCACATGGGCTATGCGAGCGCCATGGCGTATGTCCTCTTCGTAGTGATCATGGGCATCACGGTGCTGCAGCTCCGACTGCTGAAGGACAACACGAAATGAGCGCCACCAGTGCACCGGGCGCCGTCTCGACGGCGCCGTCGAAGAAGCCCGGGGACGCCGGGCAGCCGGGCGGGGAGAAGCGGCCGCGGTCCCTGAAGCGGGTTCTCGTCTACGTCCTGCTGTCGATCGGTCTGCTGATCATGTCGGCGCCGTTCCTGTGGATGGCCCTGTCCGCGTTCAAGACGACGAACGAGCTGACCGCGAGCCCGCCGGTCTGGATCCCGACCGAGTGGACCCTGGACAACTTCCGGAACCTGCTCGACAAGCTGGACCTGCCGCTGTACTTCATGAACTCGGTGATCGTGGCGGTGCTGGTCACCGTCTCGAACCTGGTGTTCTGCTCGATGCTCGGGTACGCCCTGGCCAAGCTGAGGTTCGCCGGCCGGAACAAGATCTTCGGCCTGGTGCTCGGCGCCCTCATGGTGCCCGGCAACCTGATGCTGCTGCCGCTGTTCGTGCTGATGAGCAAGATGGGCCTGATCGACTCGTACGCCGGTCTGGTGCTGCCGTTCGCGGCGGGCGCCTTCGGGGTCTTCCTGATGCGCCAGTTCATGCAGTCGATCCCGGACGAGCTGCTGGAAGCGGCCCGGATGGACGGCGCCGGCGAATGGTACATCTTCTGGCGGATCGTGATGCCGCTGGTGAAGCCCGCGCTGGCGACGCTGTCGATCTTCACGTTCCTGGGTTCCTGGAACAACTTCGTCTGGCCGCTCATCGCGACCAACGACCCCGACAAGTACACGCTCCCCGTCGCCCTGGCGACCTTCGCCACCGACCCGAACAAGGCGGGTGGCTCCAACGGCATGCTGATGGCCGGATCCTTCCTGATCGTGCTCCCGGTCCTGGTCGTCTTCATCGCGCTCCAGCGCCACTTCACCCAGGGCATCGCCACCGCGGGCATGAAGTAGCCCGCCGGCCCCACCGACACGTACGAGGCCGCACCCCTCACCTCCAGCGGCCACCCCCCTTCACGCACCAGAAAGACAGTCTGCGATGACGCACACCCAGGTCCCGTTCCCCGAAGGCTTCCTGTGGGGCGCCTCCACGGCCGCCCACCAGATCGAGGGCAACAACACCAACAGCGACTGGTGGGTCAAGGAGCACACCGCGGGCACCCACATCCAGGAGCCCAGCCTGGACGCCTGCGACAGCTACCACCGCTGGCACGAGGACATGGACGTGCTGGCCGGACTGGGCTTCACCGACTACCGGTTCTCCATCGAGTGGGCCCGCATCGAGCCCGCCGAGGGCCGGTTCTCCCGGGCCGAGCTCGCCCACTACCGCCGGATGGTCGAGGGCGCCATCGAGCGCGGGCTGCGCCCCATGGTCACCCTGCACCACTTCACCGTGCCCCAGTGGTTCGAGGCCCGCGGCGGCTTCACCGCCGACGGCGCGACCGAGCTGTTCGCCCGCTACGTCGCGGCCTGCGCACCGGTCATCGCCGAAGGCGTCAGCCACGTCTGCACCATCAACGAGCCGAACATGATCGCCGTCATGGCGGGCCAGGCCAAGCGCGGCGACATCGGCTTCCCGCCCGCCGGTCTGCCGACCCCGGACGACGAGACCACCGTCGCCGTGATCGCCGCCCACCACGCGGCCGTCAAGGAGGTCAAGGCGATCAACGCCGACATCCAGGTCGGCTGGACCATCGCCAACCAGGTCTACCAGGCACTCCCCGGCGCCGAGGACGTCACCGCGGCCTATCGTCACCCCCGCGAGGACGTCTTCATCGAGGCCGCCCGCGACGACGACTGGATCGGAGTGCAGTCCTACACCCGGACGAAGATCGGCACGGACGGCCCGATCCCGACCTCCGACGACGTCGAGCGCACCCTCACGCAGTGGGAGTACTACCCGTCCGCCGTCGGGTACGCGCTGCGCCACACCGCCGGAATCGTCGGCCCCGACGTGCCGCTGATCGTCACCGAGAACGGCATCGCCACCGACGTCGACAGCCGCCGGATCGACTACTACACCGGTGCGCTGAATGAGGTCGCCTCCGCTCTGGAGGACGGTCTCAACATCCAGGGCTACCTGGCGTGGAGCGCGCTCGACAACTACGAGTGGGGCTCCTACAAGCCCACCTTCGGCCTCATCGGCTGGAACCCGGAGACGTTCGAGCGGCTGCCGAAGCCGTCCGCCGTCTGGCTGGGCGAGATGGGCCGCACCCGCGCCCTGCCGCGCAACGCCGGCTGACACCAGCCGCCCCTGGACCGGGAGCTCCTGACGGCTCCCGCCGGTACGGGAGCCGGCGGAACCTGACCTCCGCCGGTTCCCGTACCGCACCACCGATTCACCGCAGCTCCGGCGCGGTCCGGGCCCCACAGCCCCGGCCGTGCCGACAGCCGTACCCGAAAGCGGCGGCGGAGGCTCATCCGCCGCGTCGAGCACGCCACGGAACTCCCTCATCCCCTTCTGCCACCGGGAGCTGGAATCATGGACCGTCGCACGTTTCTCACGGCCGCCGGGACCGGGGCCGCCGCCCTGTCCCTCGGAGCCGTGTCCGCGCCCTCGGCGGGCGCCGCCCCCGCCTCCGGCACAGCGCAGCTGCTGCACTGGTTCCGCGACACGTACCGCTCGATCGAGGCCATGACGACCGGGCTCGGTCTCGCCGTCGACAAGATCGACGTGAGCGGTCCTGGCGGGCCCGTCCCCTCACGCCAGACCTCGCCGACCAACATCGGCTGCGGTCTGTGGTCCACCGTCGCCGCCGCCGGACTCGGCGTGATCAGCGACGCCACGATGCGGCGCAGGCTCGACCTGACCGTCCGGTCCGTCGAGCGACTGGAGCGCCACCACGGCTTCTGGCTCAACTGGTATGACGCACACGATGGTTCGGTGCTGACCGAGTGGCCCGGCACCGGTGAACCGGTCCGCCCGTTCCTCTCGTCGGTCGACAACGCCTGGCTGATCACCGGCCTGCGCATCGCCGCGGCCGCGGCTCCCGCGCTGCGCCCCCGCATCGCCCGCATCCTGGCCGACGCCGACTGGTCGTACTACTACACGCCCTACGACCCGGCCGACCCGGTCGCCGGCCCCGGCCAGTTGCGCGGCGGCTTCTGGACGGACACCGAGGAGCCCACCGGTCACCATTACGGAGCACTCAACACCGAGCCTCGGATGGCCAGTTATCTCGGCATCGCGGACGGCTCACTGCCCGCCGACCACTACTGGCACCTGCTGCGCACCATGGTCCCCGGCAACGAGCAGGAGCAGCAGCCGCAGGGCAGTTACGTGGCGATGGACGGCATCCGCGTCTGGCAGGGCCACTACACGCACCGCGGGCGCAAACTCGTCCCCACCTGGGGCGGGTCGATGTTCGAGGCGCTGATGGTTCCCCTGTTCGTGCCGGAGCCGGAGTGGTCGCCGCAGTCGTGGGGCCGTACCCATCAGCGTTATGTGCGCGGCCAGATCGAGCACGGCATGAAGGAGGCGGGGTACGGGTACTGGGGCTTCTCGCCCGCCGACATCCCCGAGGGCGGCTATCAGGAGTACGGCGTCGACGCGCTCGGCATGCAGGTCGACGGTTACGCCTCCAACACCGACCGTACGTACACGACGGACGGCGCTCCGCTGCCGCCCGCGTCGGCCTTCACCAACGGGGTCGTCACCCCGCACGCCTCGTTCCTCGCGCTGCCGTACGCGCCGGCCGAGGCGGTGGCGAACCTGCGGGCGCTCGACCGCGATTTCGGTGCCTATCACGAGGGTTACGGCTTCCGGGACTCCGTCAACGTCTCCACCGGGCGGGTCAGCGACTGTCTGCTCGCCCTGGACCAGGGGATGATCGCCGCGGCCCTGGCCCAGGCCCTCCGCCCCGGCCTGCTGCAACAGCCGTTCCGGACCGGCGGGTTCCGCTCCCGGGTGCGGCCGCTGCTCGCCAAGGAGCGCTTCAGTATCTGAGCCGGTCGCACCGGGGGTCAGTGCCAGCCCTCCCGGTACGCGGCCCAGTCGCCGTCCTCCGCGGCGAAGTCGACATAGAGCGCGACCCCGAACCGTTCCCGGCCGCGGTCCGTGCGCCCCAGCCCCAGTCTGGTGCCGCGGACCGCGGCCGCGACCGTCTCCGCCGACGCGTGGTGCCCCAGGTCGTTCTCGTGGAAGAACGGCAGACCCATCAGCAGATCGGTGTCGCGGGGCGTCACTTCGAGGGCCAGCGCCGTCTGCTCGGCGACGTACCCGCCGTACAGCCCTTCCAGCGGCATCCAGGTGTCGTACGACATGACGGCGATCTGGTCGACCCGGCGCGCCACCTGCCCGAAGTACTTCTGCGACCACCACTTGCCCCGGCCGGAGACCGCGCCGAGGACGGTCTGCGCGGCGGGCAGCGGGTCGATCTGGTGGGCGGCGACGGAGAGCGGCGCCGCGCGGGCCCGGGTGAGCGCGTGCAGGTCGTCCAGGAGCGAGAGGTAGTGCGCGTCGCCGGAGTGCAGCGGTTCCAGGTCGAAGTGCACGCCGTCGAATCCGGCGTCCAGGATCTGCCGCGCCGATCCGACGACCGCGTCCCGTGACGCGGCGCGCTCCAGTCGCAGCCCGTCGGGTCCCTCGCCCGCCAGCCTGTCCCCGAGCCAGGCCTGCACCCGGATACCGGGCATGGTGCGGTGCACGGCGCCGATCAGCCAGGAGGCGCGGGGGTAGCGGGAGGTCGGCAGGGTCCCGTCGTGTTCCAGCGGTCCGGCGTGGACGTACAGGTCCTTGATGCCCGTCCCCCTGATCCGGGCGGCGAACGCGGCGAGGTCGGCGTCCTTCTTCCGGCCGTCGACCCAGGCGTGCCCCAGCCAGATCGCGTCGCGGCCACGGGTCCGGGTGCCGTCCCCGGGGTCGCCGGTGAAGTTGAGGCGCAGGGCGACGCCCGCGGTGAGCACCGGCACCACGATCACCAGGACCAGCGCGCACGCGATCCGCCGCGGCCAGGTGCCGAGCATCCGGGCCGCCCCGCTCCGTACGGCGTCGGACGCCCGCCCCATTCGCCCACGCACGTGCGTGCCCCCTGTATGTCTCGGTGTACTCCGGCTGTACGAACGGGCAGGGCGCGTCCCTCGGTGCGCCACGCCCGTACGAACAGCAGGACGCACCGGGTGCGGGGGCCGTTCCCGGGCGGGGTGTGCGGCGCGTCGGCCGGGTCGCGGGGCTCCTGAGGCGGACATAGCCTCGCAAACGTGATGCCGCCTGTGAGCCGAACCCGGATCCTCATACCGGGCCGGGCCCTGCTCGCCGTGCTGTTGACGGTGTGCTGGCTGGCCCTTCCCACCGCGCTGTCCACTCGCGCCGACGACCCGGTCACGCTGTCCCGGGACGGGCAGATCACCGACAAGGTGGGTGCGCTCGGGAACCGCAGGGCCCAGGTGGTGACCGCGCTCGACCGGCTCTACGACCAGCGCCGCATCCAGCTCTTCGTGGCCTACGTCCGTGACTTCTCCGGGCGGTCCCCGCAGGACTGGGCCGACGAGACGGCCGACCGCAACGGGCTCGGCCTCGACGACGTGCTGCTGGCCGTCGCCACCCACGACCGGCAGTACGCCTACTCCGTCGACCAGGGCTCCCGACTCACCGACGCACAGCTCCAGGACGTGGCGAGCACCGCGATCGAGCCGGCGCTCAAGGAGAACGACTGGGCGGGTGCCGCGATCGGGGCCGCCGACGGGTACTCCGCCGTCCTGGCGGGTTCGCCCGTCCCCACGCCGGCGATCACCCCGGGCGCCGACGACCCCGGCACGGGGAGCTCCGGCGGGACGAGCACCGGGGACCTGGTGCTGCCGATCGTCCTCGTCGGCGGCGCCGCGGCGGTCGCCGCGTACGCGTTCACCCGGCGCAAGCGGCGCGCCACCACCCGTACGACGCCCGGTGCGACGGGCTGGGGGCCGGCCGGAGGCGGGCGGGACGAACCGCAGCCCCCCACTCCGCTCCCCGAACTCGACGCGCGGGCCAAGGAGACGCTCGTCGCCACGGACGACGCGGTCCGCACGAGCGACGAGGAACTCGGATTCGCCACCGCCCAGTTCGGCGAGGAGGCCGCCGCACCGTTCACGGAGGCGGTCACCTACGCCAAGGGCGAGCTGACGACGGCGTTCCGGTTGCGTCAGCAGCTCGACGACGCCTTCCCCGAGGACGACGCCACGCGCCGCCGGATGCTGGACGAGATCATCAGCCGGTGCGCGGACGCCAACGCCCGCCTGGACGACGTCTCCGAGGACTTCGACCGGCTGCGGGAACTGGAACGCGACGCCCCGCGGGCACTCGCCGCCGCCGAGACCGCGTTCCGTGCGCTCGCCGTCCGGGCCTCCGCCGCCGAGGCCACGCTCACCACGCTGCGCGGCCGATACGCAGAATCCGCGTCGGCCCCCGTGGCGGGCGGCATCGAGCAGGCCAAGGACCGGCTCGTCTTCGCGACGTCGTCCCTCAATCAGGCCCGCCAGGCGGTGGACGGCGGCGACCACGCGGCGGCGGCGGTGTACGTACGGGCCGCCGAGGGTGCGGTCGGCCAGGCGGCCACCCTCGTCGACGCCGTCGACCGGCGGGCACGGGAGCTGGAGGAGGCCGCGGCCAGGCTGCCGGCCGCGCTCACGGAGACGGAGACGGATCTGGCGGACGCGGGAGGGCTGTTGGAGGGCACGGCGGAGGGGGTGTCCACCGCGGACCTGCGCGGCCGGATCGCCCGCGCCCAGACGGTGGCCCGCGATGTGCGGGCGGAGCTCGGCGCGGGAGCGTACGACCCGATCGACGCCCTGCGGCGGGTGGAGGAGGCCGACGCGGTGCTGGACGAGGCGCTGGCCGGTGCGCGTGAACAGGAGCAGGGCGACCGGCGGGCCCGCTCCCTGCTCGACCAGACGATGCTCACCGCACGGTCGGCCATCGGCGGCGCAGCCGACTACGTCACGACGAACCGCGGAGCCGTCGGCAGCCAGGCCAGGACCCGGCTGGCGGAGGCGCAGCGGAGGCTGGAACGGGCCGGCGAGCTGGCCGGGACGGACGATCCGCAGGCCGCGCTGGCCGAGGCGCAGCGGGCGGACGCGCTGGCCGGTGAGGCGCGGAGCCTCGCGGAGCAGGACGTCCGCGCGTACGGGGGCCGCGGCGGACCGGGCGGCGGGATGCCGGGAGGCGGCGGGGGCATGGGCGGCGCGGTTCTCGGCGGGATCATCCTCGGCGGGCTCCTGGGCGGCGGAGGCGGCCGGGGGGGCGGTTTCGGGGGTGGCGGCTTCGGCGGCGGCTTCGGCGGGGGCGGCGGACCGGGCAGTTTCGGCGGCGGGGGCACCCGCGGCCGGCGGGGCGGTGGCGGCCGCTTCTGAACGAGTCCCATCGCCCCACACGTATCCGTCACGTTGCTCAGCAGGACCGGACACACAGGAGAGGTGCAGGTGCCATGACCAAGCAGACCATTCTCGGACGCGTCACCCAGCTGGCGAAGGCCAATATCAACGCGCTGCTCGACCAGGCCGAGGACCCGCAGAAGATGCTGGACCAGCTGATCCGCGAGTACACGTCCAACATCTCGGAGGCCGAACAGGCCGTGGCCGCCACCATCGGCAATCTGCGCCTCATGGAGCAGGACCACCGCGAGGACGTGGCGGCGGCCAAGGAGTGGGGCGAGAAGGCGCTCGCCGCCAGCCGCAAGGCCGATGAGCTGCGGGCCGGCGGATCGGGTCCGGACGCCGACAAGTTCGACAACCTGGCCAAGGTCGCGCTCGGCCGCCAGCTCCAGTCGGAGAAGGAGGCGAGGACGGCGGAGCCCACGATCGCCTCGCAGACCGAGGTGGTGGACAAGCTGAAGTCCGGCCTGGACCAGATGAAGACGAAGCTGACGGAACTGAAGTCCAAGCGTGACGAGCTGGTCGCCCGTGCCAAGTCCGCCCAGGCGCAGAACCAGATGATGGACTCCGTCAAGAACATCGACGTCCTCGACCCGACGAGCGAGATCAGCCGGTTCGAGGACAAGGTGCGGCGCGAGGAGGCGAAGGCGCTGGGCAAGCAGGAGCTCGCCGCGTCGTCGCTGGACGCCCAGTTCGAGCAGTTGGACACGCTGGGCGACAGCGCCGAGGTGGAGGCCCGCCTCGCCGCGCTGAAGACCGCTTCGTGAATCCGCCGGGAGCCGGCCTCAGAACATGCTGAGCAGTTCCTCCACCGTGCGCTCGGCGGCCGGTGCGCCGTCGGGCAGCGGGAGTTCGAACCAGACGGTCTTGCCGCGCGGTGTCCGGCGCGACCCCCAGGCCGCGCTCAGCAGCCCGACCAGCTGGAGTCCGCGGCCGCCCTCGTCCGTGTCGCGTGCACGCCGGCGCCGCGGCTGGACGAGGCCCGCGTCCCACACCTCGCACACGAGGGTGCGGTCGCGCAGCAGCCTCAGCCGGATCTCGCCCTCGCCGTACCGCAGGGCGTTGGTGACGAGTTCGCTGACCAGGAGTTCGGTGGTGTCCACCAGGTCGTCGAGGTCCCAGGCGAGCAGCCGGCCGCGGGCCAGTTCGCGGGCGCGGCCGACCGAGCGGGGCTCGCGGGGCAGCCGCCAGTCGCCGACCGCGTCGGTCGGCAGCCCCTGGATGCGGGCCATCAGCAGGGCGATGTCGTCCTCGCCGTGCCGGGTGTCGAGCGAGCTCAGTACGTGGTCGCAGACGTCCTCGAGGGGCCGGGCCGGTTCGACGAGGGCTTCGCGCAGCGCTTCGAGCCCCTCGTCCAGCGGATGGTCGCGGGACTCGACGAGACCGTCGGTGTAGAGGGCGAGGAGGGCGCCCTCCTTGAGCTCCACCTCGACCTCCTCGAAGGGTTCGCCGCCGACGCCGAGCGGCATGCCGGGCGGTACGTCGAGGAGCAGCGCGGCTTCGCCCGGCTCGACGACGACGGGGGGCAGATGACCTGCGTTGGCGAAGGTGCAGCGCCGGGTGACGGGGTCGTAGACGGCGTAGACGCAGGTCGCGAGATAGACCTCGGAGAGGTCCGCCTCGCGTGACTTGTGGGCGGCCCGCGAGGGCCACTGGGCCCCGCCGCCCGCATCGGCCGAGGTGCCGGCGCCCGGGGTGCCGAGGCCCCGGGCGACCTCGTCGAGCGCGGAGAGGACTTCGGCGGGCTCCAGGTCGAGGAGGGCCAGGGTTCTCACGGCGGTGCGCAGTTCACCCATGGCCACGGCGGCGCGCAGTCCGCGGCCCATCACGTCGCCGACGACGAGGGCGGTGCGGTGGCCGGGGAGCTCGATCACGTCGAACCAGTCGCCGCCCACCTCGGTGGCCGTGTTGCCGGGCAGGTAGCGGCAGGCGATGTCGAGGCCGGCGGCCTCGGGGTCGCCGGGCGGCAGGAGGCTGCGCTGGAGTATGAGCGCGCGTTCGTGCTCGCGGCGGTAGAGGCGGGCGTTGTCGATACAGACGGCGGCGCGCGCGGCGAGTTCGCCGGCCAGGGAGCGGTCCCGCTCCCCGAAGGGCTCGCTGCCCTTCGTGCGCGAGAACCGCACGAGGCCGACCACGGTGTCGTGGGCGACCAGCGGCACGGCGAGGGTGGACTGGACGAAGCCGCGGTCGTCGCCGGGCACGTCCTCCACATGGCCGGTGCGCAGGGCGATGGCGCAGGGCGAGCCGAAGGGGTAGTGGTGCAGGGCGCCGAGGGCGGGCGGGCCGTCGACCGTGTGGGGTTCGGCGTCGGCCGAGGGGTCCGGGATGCCGGGCAGGGCGTCCGACACGGCACTGGCGAAGGCGACGCGGCGCAGTTCGGCGGAGCCGCCGATCGCTTCCCCGCGCAGGGAGCCGCCGCTGCCGGGCGGCGTCTCCTCGCCGGTGAGCAGGGCCTGGTAGAGGTCGACGGACGCGAGGTCGCAGAAGCCGGGTACGGCGACGTCGAGGAGTTCGCGGGCGGTCGTCTCCAGGTCGAGGGAGTTGCCGATGCGGGCGCTCGCCTCGTTGAGCAGAGCGAGGTTGCGCCGGGCGCTGGCGGCCTCCCGGGCGGCGATGTGGCGCCGGGTCACGTCGGTGGCCAGTCCGGCGATGCCGATGGGGCGGCCCGAGCCGCTGTGCACCCGGTAGAGGTTCATCGACCAGTGGCGGCGCTCGGTGTCGCCGGGGGCGGTGCCGACGAGCTGGAGGTCGGTGACGGAGTCGCCGGTGGCCAGGACGCGTTCGAGTGTCGCCGTCAGCCGGTCCGCCTCCACGGCCGCGAGGTAGTCGTGGACCGTACGGCCGCGGTGGTCGTCCGCCTGGCCGCCGAAGACGGTGGCGAACCGCTGGTTGGCCCGCAGCACGGTGAGGTCGGTGCCGAACAGAACGAACCCGAAAGGAGATTGGCCGAAAATCGCCTGCGAGGCCGCGAGGTCCGTCTCGATGAGCCGCAGGGCCCGGACGTCCACCACGATGCAGACCGCGGCCCGTTCACCGGTCACCGTCTCGCTCGGCATCACATAGATCTCGGCGAGCCCGCGCACCGCGTCCTCGCCCGGCATCCGGAACGGGACGAGGCCCGTCCACTCCTTGCCGTCGAGCACCTCGCCGATCCGCCGGTGGCCGTCCCGGCGCAGCTCGGCCGGCATGAAGGCCTCGACCGGGTCCTTGCCCATGGCCTCGTGAGCGGCAACGCCGAAGAGACCGGCGGCCCGGCGGCTCCACTGCTCGATCAGGCCATCGGGGCCGATCGAGAAGGAGGCGACCCTGATGTAGTCGTAGATCGAGCCAGGCGGACTGCTCTGCCACACCACGTCGCCCGCTGTCCCAGGTATCTCGCTCACGCGACCGTCCCCTCCAGCTCACACACCGGACCGGTCCTGCCCGCAGTATTCAGCACTACGGCCCCGACCGACACGGCGTTCACGATCACAGCACGGTCTCAGTCCGTTTCGGCCAGATTATGACCGGCCGATTCCGACCTTCCCACCGTGATCGCCTTCGTCCCACCTCACTCCTAACCAGGCAGGGCCAGCTCGAACCACACCGTCTTGCCGCTCTTTCCGCGGCGGGTCCCCCAACGGCGGGCCGAACAGGCCACGAGCTGCAGTCCTCTGCCGCCTTCGTCGTCGGGTCCCGCCATACGTTCGGTGGGCGGATCCGGAAGCGGATCGGAGACTTCCACGAGGAGACCCGGGTGCGCCGCGGGGCCTTCGCCATCAGGACGGGGGCGCACCAGCCGCACTCCGATGGGACCCGCCGTGTAGCGCATCGAGTTGGTCACCAGCTCGCTGACCAGCAGAACCGTCACATCGCCGAGGGCCGCGTCGAGCCCCCAGCAGCTCAGCGCCTCGTGGACGGCATGCCGTGCCGTGCGCACGGCGCCGGGAACAGCCGGAAAGCTCCACTCTGCGCTGTCGCCGTCCGTATCGATCACGCCGATCACTTCCCAGGGCCGGCAACGGGAACGTCCTGATTGCGGGGGACCAAACATCACATACCCGAAATTCCGGACGAAATACCGCTGCTGTCGACACGTGGGGCGTACGGGTGTAGGAGCGTGCGCACGAACGGCTGTACGTGTAGGGAGGGGGCGCACGGTGCTCGGCGAAGGCCCCCGGCTCAGCGGTGTGCGCCGCCGGGCTGCCGGCGTACAGCTTCGGCCACTGCGGGCAGGTCCTGTTCCAGCCAGTCCACCGTGCCGCTCTCGCCCGGTCCGAGCCAGCGCAGCTCGTCGTGGTCCTGGAGCGGCGCGGGCACCCCGGACACCAGCCGGGCCGTCCACACGTGGAGCACATAGCCGGGCTTGAGCGGCCACTCACCGGGGATGCGCTCCAGCGGCTCCGCCACGACGCCCAGCTCCTCGCGGAGTTCGCGGACGAGCGCCTGCTCACCGCTCTCCCCCGGCTCCACCTTGCCGCCGGGCAGCTCCCAGCGTCCGGCCAGCTCGGGCGGGGCGCTGCGGCGCGCGGCCAGCAGCCGCCCCCGGTCGTAGACGGCTCCGGCCACCACCACGCGATCAGTCATGGTGCGGAGCGTAACGCCCCGTCACGGATGCCCGGACAAACGCTGTAGGGGGCGCACTACGGGCGGGCGGTCTGCCCTATGCGCTCGACCCAGTAGAGCTGCTTATGGCCGTGACTCTCCAGCTTGTCGGCGGTCTTCTGCGCCTCGTCCTGCGTGGCGTACCTGCCCACGCGGTAGCGGTTGCCGTTGTCGTCCTGCCGTATCACCAGCCAAGGGAGCACGGCACCGCTGTCGCTCATCGTGTCCCTCCCGAGCATTGCGCCCCTCCCCTGAACGGCGTGCATGTTTCTAAGGATCCCCAGGAAACCGCAGTACGCATATGCCCGAGCCTACGCCTGACCTTTACTCAACGCATGCGTAATTGCACAAAGAGATACCGATCCGGCCAGGAGCGGACCAACGCCCCGGGGGCGCATCCGTCCGGATGCGCCCCCGGGGCGTTCCTCAGCGACTTCTCGGTTACGGCGGCGCCTCGGCGACGGCCCCTCAGGGGCGGGCCGCTCCCTCGCGCAGCACCGGCTCCGGCATGAGGACCGGGCCGGCGGCGGGGGCCTTGCGGCAGACGTCTCCGCACTCCGCGTCCAGCGAGCAGCAGAGCGAGCAGATCGGCCCGGACTGCACGGGGCAGTCGGCGATGTCCGGGAGCTCGTAGGCCGTGGCACAGACCGAGCAGGTGTGGGTGGCGGTGATGTCCTCGACCTCGGCGCCGGGGCCGTTCACGGGATTGGGCCGCGCCAGGTAGTACTTCCCCTTCGTCGCCCAGGCGATCAGCGGACAGAGCGTCAGCGAGAGTCCGGCCGCGATGAAGGTCGAGAACGCCTCCGCGTACGTGCCGAACAGCCCGAAGAAGGCGAGGATCGAGACGGTCGAGGCGATCACCATCGACCCGAATCCGGCCGGATTCACCGCGTACAGGTAGGCCCGCTTGAATTCGATGTACGGGGGGCTCAGGCCGATCCGCTTGTTGATGACCAGGTCGGCGGCGACCGCGACGATCCAGGCGATGCCCACGTTGGAGTAGAAGCCCAGCAGCTTGTTGAGGGCCGCGAACATGTTCATCTCCATCAGCGTCAGCGCGATGACGAGATTGAGGAAGATGTACCAGACCCGGCCGGGGTGACGGTGGGTGATCCGGGAGAAGAAGTTCGACCAGGACAGCGAGCCGCTGTAGGCGTTGGTCACGTTGATCTTGATCTGCGACACGATCACGAACAGGGCGGCCGCGGGCAGCGCGAACGAGCCGAGCCAGGGCTTCAGTGCCTCGATCTGCGGGGCGATCGGCTCCAGCGCGTGCGTCTTGCCGACCGCTTCCAGGGCGACGAAGGCGAGCAGCGCGCCGCCGAGCTGCTTGGCCGCGCCGATGATGACCCAGCCGGGTCCCGCGGCGAGGACGGCGAGGTTCCAGCGCCGCTTGTTGGCCTCCGTCTTCGCCGGCATGAAGCGCAGGTAGTCGGCCTGCTCGCCGATCTGCGCGATGAGCGAGAGAGCGACACCGGTGCCGAGTCCGAAGCCGATCCAGGAGAAGCCCGACCCCGCCCCTTCCGTGCCGCCGAAGGAGCCGAACGCCCCCCAGGCGTCCGGCGCCTCGAAGGCGAGGACGACGAACGGCAGCACCATGCCGATGATCCAGACGGGCTGGGTCCAGGCCTGCACCTTGGCGAGGGCGCCCATGCCGCGGAAGACGATCGGTATGACGATCAGAGTGGTGATCAGATAGCCCGCCTCGACCGGAAGTCCGACGGCCTGATGCATGGCCTGGGCCATGATCGAGCCCTCCAGGGCGAAGAAGATGAAGGTGAAGGACGCGTAGATCAGCGAGGTCAGCGTCGAGCCGAAGTAGCCGAATCCGGCGCCCCGGGTGACGAGGTCCATGTCCAGGCCGTACTTCGCGCAGGCGCGGGCGATGGGGATGCCGGTGAGGAAGATGATCGTCGCGGCCGCCATGATCGAGGCGAATCCGCTGGTGAAGCCATAGGTGAAGACGATCGAGGCGCCGATCGCGAAGTCGGCGAGGTAGGCGATCCCGCCGAGTGCGGTGCCCGCGACCGTGCCGGGCGACCAGCGCCGGAAGGAGTGCGGCGCATAGCGGAGGGAGTAGTCCTCCCGGCTCTCGTCCGCTGCGAGTTTCGCGTAGCTGCGACTGGGAGGCGGGGCGCCGGAGCCGCCTGCGAGGTCTCCCCCGGAGGCGGTCTCCGTCTGCGGTACGGCTGTGTCCGTCATCGGTGACTTCCCGTTCGTCAGTCCGGAGTGCGGGTCCGAACGGGAAGGTAGGAGCGGGACATGACAAGCCGTCACGGTCGATGATTGCCCGGTCGTTACGGGGTCCGGGCTGCCGTTAATTCGTGGTGACGGCCGCCGGACGGGCGCCGCCGGATATCGGTCACCCGACAGGAACGCCGTACCGCCCGGCCCGCCGTCCGACCGGAATCGCAGGTCAAAGAGCCTACCGGCCGACCGGGGCCGCAGGTCGAAGAGCCCACCGGCCGGCCGGCACCGCAGGCCGGGAGAGCCCTCCCCCCGGCCGGACCGGACCACGCGACACCCTTCACCGGACCGGCAGGTGGTAGGCGACCCGGTACCGGTCGGCCGGCACCACCACGTCGGCGGTCTCGACCGGGCGGCCCGACGCGTAGTACGTCCGCTCGATCACCATCACCACATGACCCGGCACCCCGCCGAGCGCCAGGAGCTCCTCCGCCAGCCCCGGGCGCGCGCCGACCTGTTCGGCCACGTTGTCCACGACGACATCGATCGCGGCCATCCGCTCGACCACCCCGCAGCCGCCCAGCGGGCCCTCCTCCGGCAGCATCACCGGCGTGCGCCCCGTGACCGCGAGGGTCTCCCAGGAGGTGGAGAGCATCATCGGCTCGCCGCCTTCCCGGAACACATAGCGCGTACGCATCACCCGGTCGCCCGGCTCGATGCCGAGCCGCTCGGCGACCTCCGGGCTCGCGCCCTCCTGCTCGCTCCGGGACTCCCAGGTCCCCCGCGCGCCCTCCGCCGTCTGCTCCTGCCGGAACGGACTGGCCCCCGCCTCCGACCGGAAGCCGGAACGGGCGATCCGGCGCGGGACCGGACGCTCGCGCACATAGGTTCCGGAGCCGGAACGGCCCTCGACGAGGCCCTCGGCCATCAGCACCTTGCGCGCCTCCAGCGCGACGGTGTCCGAGACCCCGTACTCCTCGCGGATACGCGCCTGCGACGGCAGGCGCGTATGCGGCGGCAGCGAACCGTTGGCGATCTTCTCTCTCAGATCGCTCGCAACGCGCAGATAGGCGGGCTGCTCACCGAAAGTCACAGGCCACTCCCCAAGAGGTTGACAGACTGCAACAGCGTCGCAACCGTCGGTTCCAGACCGCAAGCACAGGCCAGAGTTTCACTCGAAGTGATGATTCGCCGCCGGCGTGCGCATATCCGCCCGCGGGCCGCCACGCATCTTCGGCCGTTCCGGTGCGCCCCACCCCTTGACCGCATTTGGTCCAGACCAATAGTTTCCTCTCCACACAGCACGGTCACGCACCTCCCCGCACGTGCCTCCGCACACGCACATGCCTCCGCACACGCACAGGAACGGGCCTCATGCGTCGAAGAACCCTGTCCGGACTGGCCATTGCCGCCTGCGCCTTCTCGCTGGCAGCCACCCTCGCCCCCGCCGCCAACGCCACCGCCGGTCACGGCGACGAGCACGGCGCGGACCGCGGAAAGGGCGGCCACCACAGTTCCGCGCCCGCGTACAAGCGCGTCGGCTACTTCACTCAGTGGGGTGTCTACGGGCGCGACTTCCAGGTCAAGGACCTGGAGACGAGCGGCACCGCGGCCAAGCTCACCCACATCAACTACTCGTTCGGCAACGTGAGCGCCGACGGGAAGTGCTTCACGGGCAACGTCCCCGGCGAGGCCGACGCCTGGGCCGACTACGTACGCCCGCTGGATGCGGCGGGCTCGGTGGACGGCGTCGCCGACACCGACGACCAGGCCCTCGCGGGCAACTTCAACCAGCTGCGCGAGCTCAAGGCCGAGCACCCCGGTCTCAAGGTGATGATCTCGCTCGGCGGCTGGAGCTGGTCCACGCACTTCTCGGACGCTGCCCGCACTCCCGCCTCCCGCAAGGCCTTCGTCTCCTCCTGCATCGACCTGTACATCAAGGGCAATCTGCCGGTGGACGGGACGCGCGGCGGCGAGGGCGCGGCAGCCGGTCTCTTCGACGGCGTGGACCTCGACTGGGAATGGCCGGGATCCGCCGGTGACACCGACACGGTGTACCGCCCCGAGGACAAGCGGAACTTCACGGCGCTGGTCCACGAGTTCCGTACCCAGCTCGACGCCTACGCGAGGAGCGCCGCGGCACGCAAGGGCGGCCACCACGGGTCGAAGCCCAAGCACTACGACCTCTCGGCGTTCGTGCCCACGTCACCCGAGAAGATCGACGCCGGCTTCGACGTCCCGCGCATCATGCGGGACTTCGACTTCGTGAACCTCCAGGGCTACGACTTCCACGTCTCGGGCGAGAAGACCACCGCGCAGCAGTCCGCGCTGTACGCGAAGGGCGACTTCAGCGTCGACCAGACCGTGCGCGACTGGCTGAAGCGCGGCGCCCCGGCCCGCAAGCTCGTGATGGGGATGCCGTTCTACGGCCAGGGTTGGACCGGTGTGACCGGCGGCGGCGACGGCCTCGGCCAGCCCGCCACGGCCCCCGCACCCGCCACCTGGGCGGCCGGTTACGAGGACTACAAGGCCCTCAAGAAGCTGGCCGAATCCGGTACGTACAAGGTCCACCGCAACGTCCGTGACGGCAGCGCGTGGCTGTTCGACGGCACCACGCTGTGGACGTACGACGACCCGCAGGTCCTGCGCGGCAAGACCGCGTACATCCGCGACCACCGGCTCGGCGGCGCGATGTTCTGGTCGCTGGACGGGGACACGGAGGACGGCGAGCTGATGGCCGCCGTCGACCGTGGACTCTCCCGGCGGTAGGAACGGCCCTGCCGGGGCGGCCGCGACACCGCGGCCGCCCCGGACTCCGCCCCGCCGCCCCGGCTGGCATGCTGGCGCCATGGCCACCATGTACCGCTGCCCGCAGGACGGCACCCGCGCCGACGTCACCTCGCTCACCTGGTGCTGCCCGGTCTGCCGCGGCCCGTGGGACCTGGACTTCGAGAGCCCGGGCCCGCTGCGTCCCGGCGAACTGCCCGGCCGGGTCAACTCCCTGTGGCGGTACGAGGAGGTCCTGCCGCTCTCCTCCCCCGCGACCACCCTCGGCGAGGGCCGCACCCCGCTGGTGCCGCTCACCGGCACGGTCTCGGCCAAACTCGACTTCCTCATGCCGACGCTCTCCTTCAAGGACCGCGGCGCGGTGATGCTCGCCGAACTGGCCCGCCGCCTCGCCCCCGAGCGCGTCGTCGCGGACAGCAGCGGCAACGCGGGCACGGCCGTCGCCGCGTACTGCGCCCGCGCCGCGCTGCCCTGCACGGTGTACGTCCCCGAGGGCACGTCCCCGAAGAAGACCGAGCAGATCCGGGCGCACGGCGCCCGGCTGGAAGTCGTCCCCGGGGACCGTGAGGCGACCGCGCGGGCGGCCCGCGCCGCCGCCGACGCACCCGGCACCTTCTACGCGTCGCACGTCTTCAACCCGTACTTCCTGCACGGCACGAAGACGTACGTGTACGAGCTCTGGGAGGACCTCGGCGGCCGGCTCCCCGACGCCATCGCCGTACCGGTCGGCAACGGCACGCTGCTCCTCGGCGCGGCCCTGGCCACCGCGGAACTCCTCGCGCAGGGCCTGATCGACACCCGCCCCGCGCTGGTCGCCGTCCAGGCCGAGGCGGTGTCCCCGCTGGCCGCGGCCTTCCACGCCGGGGCCGAGGACCTCCGCGGCGTCACCGCCGACGCCACCGCCTCCCCCACCCTCGCCGAGGGCATCGCCATCCCGCGCCCGCCGCGTGCCCGCGCGATCCTGGCGGCGGTGCGGGAGTCGGGCGGCACCTTCCTGACGGTGACCGAGGATCAGATCCGCGCGGCGCAGCTGGATCTGGCCGCCCGCGGCTTCTACGTGGAGACGACGGGCGTGGCCTGCTGGGCGGCGGTGGGCGGCTGGACCGACCGCGGCGTCGTCGTACCGCTGTGCGGCGCGGGGCTGAAGACGGGGCTCGCGGCCTGAGCGTGCGCGCCCCCGCGTCAGCCGTTCACCCGCGCGCCGTGCCCCGCCGCACCGCGCCCGCTTCCCTACGTTCGTACCGTGAGCCTCTCGCGTACCTCTCTCCTCACGTCCCTCGTCGCGTGCGCCCTGATCGCGCCCCTGCCGCCCGGAGCGTCCGCCGCCGGCCGGCCCTCACCCACCCCGCCGGCCGTGGCCTGCGGCCGGGACACGGACCCCGCCTGGGCCCCGGCGTCCACGACGTACGGCGAGGCCGCGGGCTACGACCCCTACGTCGGCAACGGCTATCTGGGGCACCGCGTACCGGCCGCGGGTGCCGGGTACGCCGAGCGCGAGGAGAAGACCGGCTGGCCGCTCTTCACCCCGCGCTACGACGGGGCGTTCGTCTCCGGGCTCTTCGGCCGCGAGGAGGATCTGGCGGCGGGCCGCGAGGTGGCCGCCGCGCTCCCGAGCTGGACGAACCTCGACGTACGGGTGGGCGCGGAGACGTACGGCTCCGCCACCCCGGCCGGACGCGTCTCCCGGTACCGCCAGACGGTGTTCCTGCGGTGCGGGCTGGTGCGCACCTCGCTGCGCTGGACCACGGCCGACGGGCGCGCGACCGACCTGACGTACGAGGTGCTGGCCGACCGCTCCGACGTGCACACCGGGGCCGTGCGGCTGCGGATGACCCCGCACTGGACCGGCACCGCGACGGTCACCGGCAGGCTCGACCCGCGCGGGGCGCGCCGGATCGACCTGGGGGACGACGGGACGTTCCGCACCCGGGGCACGGGGACGGCGGGTGCGATCGTGCAGACGGTGCGCCCGGCGGGCGTGAACGGACAGGCGTCCCGGGTGACCGCGGGGCGTACGTACGAGTTCGAGAAGTACGTGGGCGTGGACACCGCGCTCACCTCGCGCGCCCCGCGCACCACCGCGCGGGAGGCGTCCCGGGACGCGGCGCGGCGCGGCTGGTCCGCCGTGCTCGCCGAGAACGCCGCCGTCTGGCGCCGCGACTGGTCCGCCGACGTGTCCGTGCCGGGCAGCCCCGATCTGCAGAAGTGGCTGCGCTCGGCCCAGTACGGACTCCTCGCCTCCACCCGCGCCGGCTCCCGCGACAGCATCGCCCCGGCCGGGCTGACCAGCGACAACTACGCGGGCATGGTGTTCTGGGACGCGGAGACCTGGATGTACCCGGGGCTGCTCGCCACCCGCCCCGAACTGGCCCGCTCAGTCGTCGAGTACCGCTACCGGACGCGCGACGAAGCCCGCACGAACGCCGAGAAGCTCGGCTACGAGGGTCTGTTCTACCCGTGGACGAGCGCGAGCAGGGGCAATCTCTGGTCCGAGTGCCAGAGCTGGAACCCGCCGCACTGCGTGACCCAGAACCATCTCCAGGGCGATGTGTCCCTGGCCGTCTGGCAGTACTACCTGGCCACCGGCGACCGCGACTGGCTGGCCGGCCACGGCTGGCAGATGCTTCGGGGCATCGCCGACTTCTGGGCCTCGCGCGCCACCGCGAACGACGACGGCAGCTACTCGGTGAAGGAGGTCGCGGGCCCGGACGAGTACAGCAACGGCGTCACGGACGGGGTGTTCACCAACGCCGTCGCGGCCACCGCGCTGCGCAACGCCACCCGCGCGGCGCAGCTCCTGGGTCATCCGGCCCCGGAGAAGTGGACCGAGGTCGCGGACGGCCTGCGCATCCCGTACGACCCGGAGCGGAAGCTGTACCTCCAGTACGCGGGGTACGACGGCTCGACGATCAAACAGGCCGACACGGTCCTGCTGATCTATCCGCTGGAGTGGCCGATGGAACCGGGTGCGGCGGCCTCGACGCTCGACTACTACGCGGCGCACACCGATCCGGACGGCCCGGCGATGACGGACTCGGTCCACGCGGTCGACGCGGCGGCCATCGGGGAGCCGGGCTGCGCCACGTACACGTATCTCCAGCGTGCGGTGCGGCCGTTCATGCGCGGCCCGTACGCGCTCTTCAGTGAGGCGCGGGGTGAGAAGGCGGGTGCGCAGGACCCGCTGTCCGGCTTCCCCGCCGAGGACTTCCTCACCGGTAAGGGCGGCTTCCTCCAGGTGTTCACACACGGGCTGACGGGTCTTCGCCTGCGGGAGGACGGGGTGCGCCTGGACCCGATGCTGCCGCCGCAGCTGAGCGACGGCGTGAAGCTGACGGGCCTGCGCTACCGGGGTCGTACGTACGACATCGCGGTCGGCCCCCGGACGACCGAGGTCCGGCTCACCTCGGGCGCTCCGTTCACGGTCCACACCCCGTCCGGCGCCCGCACCCTGTCGGGCTCCCTCACGCTCCCCACGCGCCGACCGGACCTGACCCCGACCACCGACGCGGCCCGTTGCCGTCCGGCGACGGCGACGTCCGAGACGCCCGGTCTGTACGCGGCCGCGGCGGTCGACGGCAGTGCGGCGACGGCCTGGTCCCCCGACGGGCGGACGGGCACGCTGACGGTCGACCTCGGGCGGACGGCCCCGGTGACGGGCATCGCGCCCGAGTGGACGGACGTGTCCCCCGCGTCGCACCGCCTGGAGACCTCGGCCGACGGCCGGAACTGGCAGCCGTACCGGGCGGGGGCGGTGGCCCGCGAGGTGCGGGTGACGGTCCGTTCGACGGACGCGGCCGAGCCTTCGGGCGTACGGGAACTGAGGGTCACGCAGTCTTAGCGCGCGTGCGGCGGACCCCGGCCGGGCGACGGCGCGCGGCCGGCCGGCCGAGCAGGATCCCGGCCAGTACGAGAACGAGTCCGCCGATCTGCCGGAGGGTGAGCGGCTCACCGGCGATCACGGTGCCGAGCAGCACTCCGGTCACCGGGTTGAGCAGCCCGACCAGGCCGACGGTCGCGGCGGGCAGATGGCGCAGGCCCGCGAACCAGGCGGCGAAGGCGAGCGCGGTCGCCACCACGGTGACGTAACCGAATCCGAGGAGGGCCGGCCCGTCGAGCGCGGGCGGGGCGCCTTCCACGGCTGCGGCGAGGGGCAGCAGCAGGAGGCCGCCGGCGATCAGCTGCCAGGAGGTCGAGGCGAGGACGTCGGTTCCGGCGCCCCAGCGCTTGGTGAGGATGTAGCCGAGGGACGACATCAGCAGGGCGGCGACCGAGGCCAGCATCCCGCGGATGTCGGCGGAGGCGGTTCCGGTCAGCAGCATGAGACACACTCCGCCGATGCCGGCGGCGGCGCCCAGCAGGGGCAGCGGCCCCGGCCGCTCGGCGACGAGCGCCCAGGCGATCAGCATCATGGCCACCGGTGAGGCCGCCATGATCGTCGAAGCGGTGCTGGTCGGGAGCAGTTGCGCGGCGACGTACACGAGCGCGAAGAACCCGCCCATGTTCAGAACGCCGAGGACGGCCGCCTTCCACCACCAGGAGCCGCGGGGCCGTTGCCGCCGGACGGCCAGGAGCAGCAGCCCGGCGGGCAGGGCCCGGACGGCGGCGCCGTACAACGGGGTCCCGGCGGGCAGATAGGCGTGGGTGACGTAGTAGTTCGTACCCCAGGCCACCGGGGCGATCGCCGTGATGAGCACCCACCGCAAGGTAGCTTCCATGGAAGCTAATATACCTTCCCGGGAAGCTACAATCGAGGCCATGCCGGATTCCGCTGACTCCACCGCCGCTTCTCAGCCCCTGGACCACGTGGCCCGCATCCAGGCCGAATGGGCGCGCGAGCGCCCCGACCTCGACGTGCGGGCCCAGGGTGTGATCGGCCGCCTGCACCGGCTGGCCGGGCTGCTCACGGAGGAACTGTGCGTGGTCTACCGCCGGTTCGGCCTGAGCGAGGGTGAGTTCGACGTGCTGGCCGCGTTGCGCAGGGCCGGGGATCCGTTCGAGCGGGCGCCCGGCGAACTGGCGACGCACACCATGGTCACCACCGGCGCGATGACGAAGCGCATCGACCGCCTGGAACGCGCGGGCCTGGTCACCCGCCGCCGGGCGGCCGTCGACGGCCGCGCCCGCGTGGTCGCCCTCACCCCGGCCGGCCGCGATCTGATCGACCGGGCCTTCACCGAGCACATGCGCAACGAGCGCCGCCTCCTGGACACCCTGAGCGAGGACGAAGCGGCGGCACTGGAGTCACTGCTCACCGCCTGGCTGGGGCGGGCGGAGCCACCGCGGAGCGGCTGAGGGTTCCGCTCCCGCTCAGGCCGGGCGGGCCGCCTGCCGGCCTTCCGCCACCGCGCTCGACGGACTCCTCACCGATCCGCGGCGCCCGGGCGGGAACCGGGGGAATCAGCCCCGTGACGACAGGGGCGCCCAGGTGTAGCGGACGCGGACGCCCTGGTCGTGCAGCCAGGCGGCCTCGCGGTGCCGGAGCTCACTGGCGGACTCCGGGGCGATGGCGCTGGGCCAGCGGACGAGTACCGCGGTGACGTCGCCCGTCTGTGCCAGCTGTCTCACCCGCCGCCACCCTCTGCGCCGGGCCGGATCGGGCTCACCGTACGTATCGGTGACGACCTCGGCGATCGTCAGTCCGCGTTCCCGGGCGAACGCGCGGCCTTCCTTCTGGGCGCGCCGCGTCGCTTCACCGGGCACGCCCCGGGCGCGGTCGGCGCACACGTACAGCACGACGGGAGAGACGGTTTCCTCGTGGGGGGTCATGGGCGCCTTCCGTAGGTGGATCGAAGAAGAGGGGTTCCGCCGCGTGAGGGGACGCGGAGGGGCTCGACTCAGCCCGGACGGACGTGCGTTCGGCTCGTACCGGGCGGGTGGAGCGACTGCCGCCCGCTCCGGGCCGGATCCTGCGTCATTGCTGTGACTTGACCGCTCACCCATCCACTATGCGCGTGACAACGGTCACGCTGCAACCGACTCCCTGATAATTTCAGCAGCACGGGTATCAGCCTGGCGTCAACATCAAATGGCTGTAAGAATGGGCTTGTTGACGGTTTCTCAGGAGGTTGGGCGTGAGTGATGCCCGTTCCGGCACCAGTGCGCCGACAGTCCTGCGCATGATCCTCGGCCGTCGGCTGCAGGAGATGCGGCTCGGCGCCGGTGCCTCGCTGGAGGACGCGGCCAAGGCACTGCGTGTGACGACCCTGACGATCCGCCGGCTGGAGAAGGCCGAGGTCGCGCTGAAGCCGCTCTACGCGGAGAAGCTCCTGGAGACCTTCGGCGCGGACCGTCAGGAGATCGACGAGTTCGTCGACCTGGCCGAACAGGCCAACAAGCCCGGCTGGTGGCACTCCTATCGCGACGCCGTCCCCAGCTGGTTCACCGCCTACGTCAGCCTGGAGTCCGGCGCCAAGACCCTCCGTACGTACGAACCCCAGTACGTCACCGGCCTTCTGCAGACCCCCGCCTACGCACACGCCGTGCTGCGCGGCGGCCTGCCGAACGGCAGCGAGGAGGAGCTCGCACGCCGTGTGGAGCTGCGGCTGCACCGCCAGAAGCTGCTGGAGGGGGAGGACGCGCCCACGTTGTGGGTGGTCATGGAGGAAGCCGTCCTGCACCGGGTGGTGGGAGGCGCGCACGTGATGCGGGAGCAGTTGGAACGGCTCCTGGACGTCTCCGAGCTCGCACACGTGAGCATCGACATCGTGCCCTTCACCGCGGGCGCGCATCTCGGAGCATGCGCGCCGTTCACCTATTTCCGGTTCGAGGAACCCGAACTGCCCGACGTCGTCTACAGCGAACTCCTGTCCGCCGCCGTCTATCTGGACCAGCGGGCGGACGTCGTCTCCCATCTCGAAGCGCATTCCCGTATGGCGCTGATGACGTCGTCCGAGGACAGCAGGGCGCTCTTGAACCGCATGCGCAAGGAGTACTCATGACGATCACCGACGAGGGCGTCTACAACGGCATGCCGGCCCGCAATCTCGGGGAACAGGGCTGGGAGCGGCCCTGGAGCGGGCCGAACGGGGGCCAGTGCGTCGAGACGAAGCAACTCGCCGACGGCCGCGTGGCCGTACGCCAGTCCACCGACCCGGCCGGGCCGGCGCTGATCTACACACCGGAGGAGATCGCCGCGTTCGTCCGCGGGGTCAAGGAGGGCCTGGCGGACCACCTGGCCGCCGGGTGAACCGGCAGCGGGCGTGAGGGACGGCGGCACCGGATCCCGTCCCCGGCCCGCGGGCCGACAGACAAACGTACGAAGGGGAGAACATGAGCACCAGGCAGGCCGGCCAGGACCTCGACACGAGCAAGGCGCACTCGGCCCGGATGTACGACTACTTCCTCGGCGGCAAGGACCACTTCGAGATCGACAAGGAGGCGGCCCTGGTCGCCGCCCGGGCCCACCCCGGCATCTACGTGACCGCTCGCGAGAACCGCGCGTTCATGCACCGGGCCACCCGTGTCCTGGCGCAGGAGCACGGGATCCGCCAGTGGCTCGACATCGGTACGGGCATCCCGACCGAGCCCAACCTGCACCAGGTCGCCCAGTCCGTCGCACGCGACGCCCACGTCGTGTACGCGGACAACGACCCGCTCGTCCTCAAGTACGCCGAACGCCTCATGCGCAGCACGACTCAGGGCCGTACGGCCTACGTCCAGGCCGACGTCACGGACCCCGACGCACTGATGAGCGCCGTGGAGGACTCGGGGGTCCTGGACTTCGAGCAGCCCATCGCCCTCTCCCTCAACGCCCTCATGCACTTCATCACCGACCCGCACGACCCGTACGCCATCGTCCGACGGCTCCTCGACCCGCTCCCGGCGGGCAGCGCCCTCGCCATGAACCACTGCACGCCCGACTTCGACCCGGTCACCTGGAACAAGGTCGCGGAGGTCTACACGAAGTCCGGGTCGCCGGTGCAGTTCCGTTCGCACAGCGACGTCCGCCGCTTCTTCGACGGCCTCGACCTGGTCGAACCGGGCATCTGCTGCTGCCACCGCTGGCGGTCCGCCGCCCCCGCCTCGGGCGAGCCGGAGATCGAGGACGCCCAGATCAGCCTGCTGGCAGGTGTGGGCATCAAACGCTAGCCGGAGCCCGGGGAGGCGGCGCCGGGTCCCGTCGCCCGACCACGACAGCCGTCACGACGAGACCGTCACCCGCGGCCCAGGATCCCTCGAACGACGTCAGGGGGCGGCCGGACAGTTCGGGTCCCCGCACGTGGAGGCGAACGGCGAAGGTCCCGTCGGGGGCGAGGATCGCCGTCACGTCCCGGAAGCCCAGCCAGGTACGGGCGACCGGAAACCACGCTTTGTACACGGACTCCTTGGCGCTGAACAGGACGCGGTCCCAGGCCAGTCCGTCCGTCGTGGGCAGAGCCGCCATCGCGCGAAGTTCCTCGGGGCCCGCGATACGCTCCAACACCCCTTCGGGTAGCGGGCGTTGTGGTTCGGCATCGATTCCGAGCGTCGCCACGTCAGCACTGCTCGCCACAGCGGCGGCGCGATACCCCACGCAGTGCGTCATGCTGCCGACCACACCGAGCGGCCACCGGGGTGCTCCGCCCGCGCCGGGCAGCAGGGGGGCGGCCGGCTCACCGAGCGCGGCCAGCGCATCGCGTGCGCACGCCCGGACGGCGGTGAACTCGGCTCTGCGCCTGGCGTACGAGCGGGCGACGACCTGGCGCTCCTGCGGGAACAGTTCGATGTCATCCCGGTCCGTGCGGGAGTGGGACCAGCGCACCGTGGCAGGCAGGATCCGATCGATCATCCGAGCACCCTACGGCAGCAGCCTCGCCGTCGCCCTGTCCGCGCTCAAGGATCGCTCCGGTCGGGCCTGAGCACACTGCGGCATGGCCAAGGTCCTCGCGCGAGCGTTCCGCTCGCTGTCCGTGCGCAACTTCCGGCTGTTCGCTGCCGGTCAGGTCATGTCCGTGACGGGCACCTGGATGATGGTCGTCGCCCAGGACTGGCTCGTCCTCGATCTCACGGGGAGCTCCGCTTCGGAGCTGGGCCTGGTCACCGCCCTCCAGTTCACCCCGATGCTGTTGCTCACGCTCTACGGCGGCCGCCTGGCGGACCGCTACGACAAGCGCATGCTCCTGACCGTCGCGAACCTGTGCTCCGCCGCTCCGGCGCTGCTGCTGACGTCGGCGGTGTGCACCGGCCAGGTCCGGCTGTGGCAGCTGTACGCGGCGGCGCTGGTCCTCGGCGTCGTCAACGCCGTCGAGGTGCCGACCCGGATGTCGTTCGTCGGTGACCTCGTCGGCCCCGGTCTCCTGCCGAACGCGTCGGCGCTCAGCGCGGCCTACTTCAATGCGGCCCGGGTGATCGGACCCGCGGTCGCCGGGGTGCTCATCACCGTTCTCGGCGTGGGCTGGGTGATGCTGCTCAATGCCGCGAGCTATCTGTTCACGGTCGCGGGGCTGCGGATGATCCGTCCCGCCGAGCTCAGCCGTGCCGCCGGCGCACACGACCGGATCCGGGTCGGCGACGGGCTGCGGTACATCCGGTCCCGTGCGGACCTGACAGGTCCTCTGGTGCTGGTCGCCGTCATCGCGCTGTTCGGTCTCAACTTCCAGCTCACACTGCCTCTTCTGGCCAGGACCGTGTTCGGCGCGAACGCCCTCTCCTTCGGCCTGCTCACCACCGCCCTCGCGGCCGGCGCGCTTCTGGGCGCCTTCGCGACGACCCTGCGCCGGGGGCGGCCGAGCAGCCGCCTGGTGACCGGCTCGGCCGTGCTCTTCGGAGCGCTCGAGACGGCTGCCGGCCGGGCGCCGACCTATGCGTCGGCGGTGGTGCTGGTGTTCCTCACCGGCTTCGCGCAGCTCTGCTTCGCCCAGGCCGCGAACCATCGCATCCAGCTCGGCAGCGATCCGCGCTACCGCGGCAGGGTGCTCGCCCTCTACACGCTGGTCCTCCAGGGGGCGACCCCACTGGGCTCGTTGCTGACGGGGTGGCTGGCCGGATGCTGGGGTGCCCGAACAGGACTGTGGGTCGGTGGCCTGGTGTCGTGCGCGGCGGGCTGCGTCGCGGTCGCCCTCGGCGGCCGGGCGGCGGAAGCGAAGAAAGGCACCACTCCGGGTAAAGCGACCGCCAAAGAGTCAGTAGAAAATTCAACATGAAGAGCGCAGCTCAAGCCCACCAGAGATTTTTGACTTTCTTGATCTGCGGCAACAACACATGCTCTACGATTGGCCACTGTTCAGTTAGCGCGGCCAGGGTCTCACTGGGGGTGACTTCGGGTGCGGGGGTCGAACGATTTCCGAGTGCGCATAGTGATGCTGATTCGGATGGTTTGTGCGGGTCTGTTACTTCTGGAGGGCGGACTGAGTGCCGATTTCCTTCTGACCACTCATCTCGCTCGACACGAAATCGCCGCCGGTTTCACCATAGTGACCCTGGCGGCCTTTTGTTTACTCACCGGTACATCGAGGTTCCGCATTCCCCCGCGACTGCACTTCCTGTGGCTCACCGGAAGTGGTGGCGTCCTGACACTCCTTCCATGGATTTTCGGGCGGGCCTGGCTGGCCATTCCGGGATTCCTCGCAGGATATATACCGCTGCTGGTCGCGGAGTTCACCAGGTGTGACACCCCCGCGGCACGCGGCCAGGACGTGCACCGGGCCATCGAGGCGGACCGCGAGCGCATGGCCCGCGATCTGCACGATCTGCTCGGGCACAGCCTCTCCATGATCACACTCAAGTCGGAGGTCGTCCTGCGCCGCGTCCCCCAGCAGGACGGAAGGGCCCGGCAGGAACTCACGGAGATCATCGCAACGTCCCGGCAGGCGCTTCACGACGTACGCGTCATGGCCCACGACATGCACCGGCCCTCGCTCACCGGCACCGTCGACTCCATCAGGCCCACGCTGGACTCGCTCGGGATCGAGCTCACCGTCCGGATCGGCTGCGGGCGCCTGCCCCAGGATGCCGAAGCGGTACTTGCGGCCGTGGTGCGCGAGGGCGTCACCAACCTCCTCAAGCACAGCAAGGCCGGCCGGTGCCGCATCGAGGTCTCCTTCCGCCCCGGCCGCGTACGTCTGGCCGTCACCAACGACGGCGCGCCCGCCACCCCGCCCACGCACACCGCCGCGGGCCTCGGGCTCAACAGCCTCGCCGCCCGGGTCGGCGGCCTCGGCGGCCGGTTCAGCTCGGGTGCGCTGCCCCACAGCAGGTTCCGCCTGGTGGTCGAGCTGCCGCTGCGTGCACGCCGGAACCGCACAGACTCGGCGGAGTCCGAGTGGGCGCAGCTCAGCACGGCGTGAGCCGTGCCGTCACAGCCACCCGGAGCTGCGCGCGATCCGGATGGCGTCCAGCCTGTTGCGAGCGCCCAGCTTCGTGACCGCGTTCGCCAGGTAGTTGCGCACCGTCCCCGTCGAAAGAAAGAGCCGCGCCGCTATCTGGGCCGGCCCCTCGCCCTCCGACGCCAGCCGGAGCGCCTCTAGTTCACGGGGACTCAGCGGTGGATGCGGTGTCTTCAGCGCACTCAGGGCGAGCTGGACGTCGATGACCTGCTGGCCGGAGTCCACCTTGCGGATCGCCTCGGCGAGCCGTGTCGGATCGGCATCCTTCTCCAGCAGCCCGAATGCTCCCGCGTCCAGTGTTCGTTGTACGTCTCCGGGGCGGCCGATGCTCGTCAGCATGAGCGTGTGGCAATTCGGCGCGACCGTGAGCAGGGCCTCGCTGACGGCGAACCCGTCAATGTCCGGCAGGTTGATGTCCACGATGGCGACATCGGGCGTTTGCCGACGCGCCTGAGTGATGGCTTCCTTGCCTGAAGCAACCTCGGAAATGACCTCGATGTCCGGTTCTTGCCTCAGTAATGTCACCAGAGCCGCTCTGAGCATGCGCATGTCTTCGACGATCAGGACCTTGATCACGATATCCCCGTTCGCACTCGCAGGCCTACCGTCTGCTGCTCAGCGCCCGAGCCACCCACACCCACGGCGCCGAGAACGAACACGGCCCCCCGCCCCTCGCATCACGAGCCTCAAATGATCGAACAAATCAGGCCACCTGTCCACCAATAACGATCAGTAGCATGGAATCGAAGCGCACCGAGGTCAACGGAATGCAGTTCGATGGCGGCGACCCGGGTATCCGCGACGGCGAGTAGAGGCGGACCTCGTATTCGAGGGCGGAATGGCCCGTGTCCCGCCATGGAGTCGAGGCATCGGGAGAAGACGCCCACGAAAGAGACGACGAGGACGGTGCGGGCCGACCGCAAAGTGCGTCCTCATCCGGTGCGGCGGCCCCCGCGGCGCCTTGTCGGTGCGGCTCACGGCGACGACCGGATCCCCGGCGCATCCGGCTCGGCCGGCGCCGGCGGTGCGGGACGCACCGCCGGCGCCAGGGCGGACCACCCGTCCGGAGACCTCGCCGCACCGCCGGGCGGCGTCAACGAAGCCTCGACGGAGCTCAGTTCTGCGCCACCACCCGTGGACTGCCGCTGCCGGCCTCTCGTTCGCGCGCTGCGGCCGCCCGGCTCCTGGCCCGGCTCAGCTGCGCCCCGTACCCGTCGGGGCAGACGGCCACCTGAGGTCCGGGGCGGTGGACCAGGATGCGCTCCAGGGCGGCGATGCCCTCGGCCGTCGCCAGCCAGCCGCGTACGGCGTCCGGGGCACCCCCGGTCCCGGCGGGCGGGGCGGCCATGCCGAACACCTCGCCCCACAGGGTCCAGTTGATCGCGACGACCTGGCGGGTGTCCGTGTCGGCCGCGGCAGCGCAGGAGTCCAGAAAGCGGTTCGCAGCGATGTACGCGCTGTGACCATAGGCGCCGCTGAGGTTCTGGACCGAGGAGAAGAGCGCCAGGAACGCGGCGTCGGGGCAGAGTTCGACCAGCGCCGAGGTACCCGCGGTCTTGGGGGCCAGCACCCGTGCGGCCAGTTCGGGGCTGAGCGACCGCAGCCTCATGTCGTCCACCACGCCGGCCAGGTGCAGGACTCCGTCGATCCGGCCCGTCTCCGTGCGCACCTTGCCGATGACCTCCGCCAGACCGTCGCGGTCGGCGACGTCGCAGGCGAATTCCAGGACCCTGGCCCCGGCGGCGCGCAGCCGCGCCAATTCTCCTGCAACCCCGTCGTCCCCCGCACACGCCCGCGGAAGGTTCCGGCCGATCAGGACGGTCGTCGTGTCCGGCACCTCGTCGATGTGCCGGGCGAGAGCGAGCCCGATCGCCCCGAAGCCGCCGGTGATCACATACGTGCCGCCGCGGGCGAACGGCGACCCGGCCGGCTCCGAGTGCGTGAACGGCAGGTATTCCAGGGCCAGTCGGCGTCCGGAACGCCATGCCACCGCCCCTTCGCCCACGGTCGTCATCTCGGCGGCCAGTGCGGCGGCCGTCGCCTCGTCGCGCTCCGTGGTGTCGATGTCGGCTCTGCGCACGGTCAGCCGGTCCGCTTCGAGGCCGAACACCAGGGCCGGGCCGTCCGCGACCGCCTGGAAGGGCCGCGCGGTGTCTCCGGGTACGGCCCTGTGCGCCCGGTCCGTGGCGACGACCAGGCGGACCGGGCCGGCCGGGCCCTCCCCGCCCGGCCCGGCGAGCGCCACGCCCAACGCGTGCAGCCGGGCGAAGACCCGCTGCGCGGCGGCCCCCTCGCCCCGCTCCCCCGGCTCCTCGCCCAGGGCCCAGGCGCACAACACCGCGTCCGGGGCTCCGGAGGCGAACTCCTCCTCGATCAGCCGGGCCACCGACGCGGGATCGTCGGGGTGGAACCGGCGGCCGGCCACCGCAATCGAGAGCCGCGCACCCGTCTGCGCGCACCGGTCCACGACGGCCTGCCCGAGGTCCCCCTCGGGCAGCAGCAACAGCCAGCGCTCCCCGTCGGGCGCGGTCGCCGGCGGCTCGGCGCCCGAGTGTTCGCGCCAGACCGGCACCAGGAAGGGCGCCTCCAGTGTCGTACTGGAACGGACGGAAGGGTTCCTGTCCATGGTGCCGTCACCGCATCCGCAGGATGAGGCAGGACAGGTCCACGCCGGGTCCGACACCGACCATCAGCACATGGTCGCCCGCCGCCAGGCGGCCCACCGACATCAGGTGGTCCAGGCCGAGGAACTGGTCGCTCGCGCCGAGGTGGCCGACCGTGCGGCCGAAGCCGGTGGTGGACTTCGCCCCGTCGAGACCGAGCGGTGCGAGCATCCGCTCGTCGATGCGCCGGGGTGCCATGTTCATGTGGGTGACGGCGGTGATGTCCGCCAGGGCCAGCCCCGCATCGGCCAGCGTCTGCTTGAGTACGCCGCGCAGGGCGTCGTTGATGCGGGTGCCGACCTCCATGAGGCTGTGCCCGGACGCACGGTAGTGGCCGGCCGGTGCCTTGAAGTCCATGACCGTGCCCACGGTGGCCGGCGGCGGGAACAGCGGAATTCCGCTGCGCCGCATCTCCTCCAGGTCGGGCAGCGCGGTCTGGCCCAGCGCCAGCACCTCGGCGACGCCGGGGCGCCCGGACAGGACGACGGCCGCGGCTCCGTCGCCGAGCACACAGCCGGGGTGGGCCTGCCAGCGGTCGACGAGCGGTCCGGAGAAGTTGTCCGCCGAGGTGATGAGCACGGCCTTGCAGAGGTCGTTGGCCCGGAGGTAGGCCGAGGCCATGTCGACGGCGGTCAGCATGCCGTTGCACCCCTGCCGGATCTCCAGCGCGGGCACGTCCGTACCGAGGACCTGGCGCTGGATGTAGAACGGCGGCGACCAGCCGTCGGGGCCCTGGTGGAACACGTTGACGTGGATGACCAGGCCGATGTCGGCGGCTTCGAACCCCGAGTGCGCGAGGGCGCGGCGGCCGGCCTCCACCGCCATGTCCGGCGCGGACATTCCGTCGGCGACCCGCACGGAGATCTGCTCGTGCTCGGCGCGCTGCTCCTCCGTGTAGCGGCCGAGCCCGACGGCCTCCTCGGCGGTCATGACGCGGTCGGGGAGGAACACCCCTGTCCCGGCCACGTGAACGCGATGTTGAGCTGACATACCGTCACACCTCTCGTGATGTTCTACGGGTCATGAGTACGCGGGTCACCGCGCGGAGCTCAGCGGGCGACCAACTCGGCCAGCGCCGCAACCAGTTCGGCCGGGGCCGGCTGTGCGGCGTTCTCCCCGGCGAGACGTACGGCGGCCTCCCGGTGGGCGGGATCCGTGAGCAGCGCGTCCAGTTCGGCGGCCACCAGCTTCCCGGCGTGCTCGTCCCCGGCCACCACCTGGTGGGGCAGCGTGCGGCCCGCTCCCACGGCGGCCAGCCGGTCGCCGATCAGCATGGGGGCCGGCCGCTGCGGGACCACGAGCTGCGGCACCCCGTGCGCGGCCGCGGTCAGCGCCGTGCCGGCTCCGCCCTGGTGGACGATCGCGTCGCAGTGCGGCATCAGCAGGTGCAACGGCATGGACTCGACGATGCGGGTGCCCTCCGGCAGTGCGGGCAGCAGTGCGCGCTGCGCCGCGGCCACCGCGACCACCGGTTCGGCGCCGAGGCCGGCCACGGCGGACACGATGTGGTGCAGCGGCTCCAGCACCGCGGCGCCGAGCACCTTGGCCGCGGTGACGCCCCAGGTGACGCAGACCCGGGGCCGGCCGGCCGGCTCGTCGGCCCAGGCGGGCGCCTCTCCGGGGCTGTTGTACGGGACGAAACGCATCGGCAGCCGGGGCAGGACGGAGCCGAGGTTCATGCTCGGCGGGCACGGGTCGAGCAGGGCCGCGGGGGCGACGGGGGCATCGAGGCCGAAGCGCGCGAACAGCGCGGCGTACTCGGGCAGCGGTTCCTCGCCGAGCGCCCGGTTCTCGTAGCGCAGGACGCCGGGGCTGCCCCACAGCTGTCCGACGACGGGGATGCCGGCCACGGCTCCGGCCACGGGGCCGGCAAAGGTCGACACGTCCGACACGATCAGGTCGGGCCGCCACCGCTCCACGACGGCGACCAGGTCGTCGACCATGCGCTCGGCGATGACGCACTGCTTGCGACCGAGCGCGGCCAGCAGTTCGACCTGCTCCGGCACCAGCTTGTCCGGACGCTCGGGCCAGTCGTCCGGCCACGGCTCCTGCTTGTGCCAGGCCGCGAGTTTCCCGCTGGATGACATTCCGGTCAGTTCGGCGTCGGAGCCGACGGCCGTGGCGGTGAGCCCGGCCTGGAGCATGCCGGGAACGGCCGACGGCATCCCGGCGAACCGCACCTCGTGGCCTGCGGCGCGGCAGGCCCACGCCATCGGTATCAGCGGGTACAGATGCGAAGGCGCCGACCAGGTGGTGAAAAGCACACGCACGCGAAGCTCCGTCCATTCCACAACGGTCAAGTTGCCGCCGATGCTCGCGGAAACGGGTCCGGCCGCCCTGGAGTCGCGCTTGAGGCGACTTGGGGCGGCCGGCGGTACGGGCCCTTGCGGCAGGGGGAAAACCGGGGCTCAGCTGCTCCCCACGGCCGAACGGCCCTCCTGTCCGGGCAGTTGGGCAGTGGCGGCGGCTTCCCCGGCCGGAGCGTCCTCGCCGGGGTCCGCCACGACCGCGTCCTCATCCAGCTCCTCCAGGTTCATCTCCCGCAGGAACAGGCCGAGTACGGCGGCGGCCAGCATGATGACCCCCGCGATGAGGAAGACGTCCGTCGCCGCGTCGGTGTACTGGACGAGATAGGTGTGGCGGGCGGCATCCGAGAGGTCGTCCAGGTTGCCGACGTTCGTTCCCCCGGCCGTCGAGTTCAGCCGGGCCGAGAGGATCGCTCCGAACAGGGCCGCTCCGAAGGACTGGCCAAGGGTGCGGAAGAAGGTCGAGGTCGTGGTGGCCACGCCCAGGTCGTCGCGGGGGACCGTGTTCTGCACGACGAGGACCATGAGTTGCATCAGCAGGCCCACGCCCAGGCCGATCAGGAAGATGTAGGCGCACAGCAGGCTCACGGAGGTGTCCGGCTCCATGGTGCCGAGCAGTGCCAGTCCGCCTGCCGAGAAGATGCTGCCGAGGATCGGGAAGACCTTGTAGCGGCCGAACTTGGACACGATGATCCCGGAGCCGATCGCCGAGATCATGAAGCCGACGGTCATCGGCAGCATCCGGGTACCCGCCTGGGTCGGGGTGTATCCGTAGACGACCTGGAGGTACATCGAGACGTAGACGATGGAGCCGATGAGTGCGAACCCGACCAGGAAGAGGATCGGGATGGACAGGGAGACCGTGCGGTCCTTGAACAGGCGCAGCGGGATCACCGGGTCGGCCGCCCTGGTCTGCCGCCATACGAAGGCCGCCACGAGGAGCACGGCCCCGACGGACATCCCGATGATCGTCGGCGAGGACCAGGCGTAGGTGTCGCCGCCCCATTCGGTGACCAGCAGGACGGAGCAGGCGGCGGCGACGATCAGGGCGGCGCCGACGAAGTCGATCTGCTGACTGGTGCGGCGCGCCGGGATACGCAGCATGAGGATGACGACGCCGAGGGCGACGGCACCGATCGGCAGGTTGACGTAGAACAGCCAGCGCCAGTTGGTGGTCATGCCGAGGATGTCGTGGCTCTCGGTGAAGTACCCGCCGATCAGCGGACCGAGGACGGTGGACAGTCCGATCACCGCGCCGCCGACGCCCTGGAACTTCGCCCGCTGCTGCGGGGTCGTCATCATGCCGATGACGACGAGGGAAACGCTGTAGAGACCACCGGCGCCGACGCCCTGGAGGGCGCGGAAGGCGATGAGCTCTCCCATGTTCTGCGCCACGCCGCAGAGCGCGGAGCCGACGAGGAAGAGGACGACCGCGGAGACGTACACGTTCTTGGCGCCCAGCAGATCGGCGAGCTTGCCGTAGATGGGCTGGGTGGCCGTCGACGCCAGCATGTAGGCGACGACGACCCAGGACATGCCGTCGAGGCCGCCGGCCGGGTCGAGGTCCCGCACGATCGGCCAGGCGGCGGTCGTGACCACGGTCTGGTCGAGGGCTGACATGAGCATCGTCAGCAGCACACCGACGAAGACCACGACGACGCCGCCACCGCTCATGGCCGCGCGCTCGCCCCGGGCTTCCACGGGAGCACTCCCTGCTTTCACGACAAACCCCTCCAAAGGTATTGGTCACTGACCAACTTGAACAGTGACCAATTTAGCGGTCGGGTCTTGGCTCCGCAAACGGTTCCCGGGTCTTCCGGAAGGGATGTGCCGGTGCGGGAAGGGCCCTCCGGGCGCCCCCTGCGGCCTCTGCCGCGGAGCACCCGATGCGGGCTCCGCCCACGTGAAGCAGGTGCCCGCACGAGGTCGCCCCCGCCGGCGGCGGCGCCCCGGGCGTGAACTCCGCACAGGTGAATCATGAGAACTTCACGACTCGGGCCAGGGCGAACACATACGCAGAACCGGGCCCTGCGCACTGGCTCGGGAAGTTCCCATTCGGGCAATGTTCGATTCCTCCTCGATGCGCGGCGCCGCGTCGAGGTGGGCAGATCTCACATCCATGGGGGACACAAAGTGAAGATCAAAGTACTGGGACCACTGACCGCCGAAATGTCCGGGCAGTCGATCGTCCCGAGCGCGGCCAAGCCCCGGCAGATCCTGGCCCTCCTCGCCGTCAACGCGAACCACGTGGTTCCCGCGTCGACGCTGATGGAGGAGATCTGGGGCACCCGGCTGCCTCGCAGCTCCACCACCACGCTGCAGACGTACATCCTTCTGCTGCGCCGCATGCTCACCGCTGCGGGCGGCGGTGAGGGACAGGCCGCCGCCAAGCGGCTGCTCGTCACCCAGCACGGCGGATACCGCCTGGTCGTCGAGCCAGGGGCCGTCGACCAGCACCGTTACGACCGGCTGGCCGCCGAGGGCCGGGCCGCCTTCGACACCGGCGACAACGCGCTCGCCGGACGCACGCTGCGCGAGGCCCTGTCCGTCTGGCACGGCCAGGCCCTCGTCGACGTCAGGACCGGGCCCGTCCTCGGCATCGAGCTGGCGCGGCTGGAGGAGAGCCGGCTGAGTGCGCTGGAGCTGCGCATCGAGACGGACCTGCGCATGGGGCAGCACACGGCACTGCTCGCCGAACTGACCGAACTCACGGCCCGGCACCCGCTCCACGAGGGTCTGCACGCCCAGCGCATGGCGGCCCTGTACCGGTCCGGGCGTTCCTGGCAGGCGCTGCAGGTCTTCCAGGAACTGCGCGAAGGCCTCATCGAGGAGCTCGGCATCGAACCCTCGTCCCGGCTGCAGAGGCTGCACCAGGCGGTGCTCGGATCCGACCCGGCCCTGGACGCCGAGTCGTCGCAGCGACCGGTCCTGAACCTGTTCGCCGCCTAAGGGCTGTCCCGCAATTCCTGGCGGGACAGCCCTTAGCTTGATCTTTAACCTGTGCGGCGCGCCCCAGGGCCTCTCGTTCGGATCGGGCCGGAACCCGCGAGCCCGGACGATCCGGACGAGAGGCCCTAAGGGCTGTCCGGCAGCCCGCCGTCCTCGCCCGTGACCGGGCCGCGGGGCACCGCGCGCAAGGGAAGCCGCACCTCCACGGTCAGGCCCTCGCCCGGGGCGGTGACCAGGCGCACCGAGCCGGCATGGGCCTCGACCACCGCGCGCACGATCGACATGCCGAGACCGCTGCCACCGGAGACCCGGGCCCGCCCGGGGTCCGCACGGAAGAACCGGTCGAAGACGCGGTTCGCGTCCTCCTGCCGCATCCCGGGACCCGAGTCGGCGATCCGCAGTACCGCGTGCGTCCCTTGCTCCGACGTCCACAGAGCGACCGGGGACCGGGCCGGTGTGTAGGTACGGACATTGCTCAGCAGGTTGCCTATCACCTTGCGCAACTGGGTCTGGTCGCCCAGGACATGGACGTGTCCCTCGGACTGCACGGTCACCGGGCGGTCCGGCTCCTGCGCACGCAGGTCCGCGGCGCCGTCACGGACCAGCTGTGTCAGGTCGACCGGCTCCATGTCCGTGCGGGGCGCGTGGTCGAACCGCGCCAGCGTCATCAGCTCCTCGACGAGGTGCGCCATCCGGTCCGCTTCGGCGGCGATCCGGTCCCGGGCCCGCTCCTGCTCCTCCTCGCTCAGCATGCCCCGCGCGAACAGCTGCGCGTACCCACGGATCGTGGCGATCGGAGTCCGCAGCTCGTGCGAGGCGTCCGCGACGAACTGCTGCAGCTGCTCGGTCCCCTGCTCCCGCAGGACGAAGGCGGACTCGACCTGATGCAGCATCGCGTTGAGCGCGTTGCGCAGTTCGACGACCTCGCTGCTACTGCCCGCCCGGCTCACCCGTCGTGTCAGATCACCCTCGGCGATGGCGGACGCGGTCTGCACCATGTCCTGCAGCGGCCGCAGTTGGCGCCGGGCCGAGAACAGGGAGCCCGCGGTCAGCAGGGTCAGCAGGACGGCGGCGGACAACGCCTCGAAACCGATGAAACGGAACACGGCGTGCCGCACCCCGTCCAGCGGGATCGCGCTCACCAGCAGCCCCCCGTCGGACAGCTGGATGACACCGATCCGGTACGCGGCCCCGTCCGCACCCACATCGACGGTCCTGCCGTCGCCGGATGCCGCCAGGGACGCCGGGTCGTGGGTCGCGGCAGCGATCTCGCGCCGCTCCTCGGCGGGCCGCCCCGCGGCGTGCGCGCAGCGCGCCACCGGCGTACCGGAGGGTGAGAGCACGACGAGCCGGTGCTGGGTGAGCGCCAGCAGCGGCGAGCCGCCCGCGCGGCCGTCGGCAGCGGTGTCGGCGCAGGCCTGGATCGCGGCCGCGTCGGTCGTCAAGGACCTCTGAACCAAAGCCCGTTGATGCGCAAGCGTGTCGTCGATGTCCCCGACGAGCACCGCGTACATGCTGACCAGGCTCGCCACGACGGCGAGCAGCAGGCCGACGCTGAAGAGGACGATGTTGGCCAGGGTGAGCCGGCCGCGCAGCGACTGCGGGGCCCGCGGGTGCCATGCCGCGGGCCTGTCGCCTCCGGCCCCGCTCCCCCCGTCCCGGGGTGCGCTCACCGGCCGGCCGCCGACCGCAGCCCGTAACCCACACCGCGGCGCGTGACGATCAGAGGCGCTCCGTGCCGGTCGAGCTTGCGCCGGAGGTAGCTGACATACGTCTCCACCACGCTGGACTCGACCGTGCTGTCCCAGCTCCACACGTGCCGGAGGATCTGCTCCTTGGGGATGATCCGGCCCGCGTTGACCAGAAGGTAGTGCAGCAGGTTGTACTCGGTGGGGGTCAGCTGCACCGGGTGCCCGGCCCGCGTCACGGTGTACGTCGCCTCGTCCATCTCGACGTCGGCATGGGTCAGCACGCGCGGGCGCAGGACCTCCCTGCGGCGCGAGCGGCGCAGCACGGAGCGTACGCGGGCCAGCAGTTCGTCGACGTTGAACGGCTTGGTGACATAGTCGTCGCCGCCGAGCGCGAGACCTCCGACGATGTCCTGGGGAGCGTCCCGGGCGGTCAGGAAGATCACCGCGGTGTCGTCCAGCCCCTCGTTTCCCTCGTCGGGACGCAGCGCCCGGCACACCTGCCAGCCACTCATGTCGGGCAGCATCACATCGAGGAGCACCAGATCCGGCCGTCGGGCACGGCCGAGGTCGATGGCCTCCTGCCCCGTGGCCGCCGTGAGCACCTCGAAGCCGTGGAACCGCAGCGTGATCCCGAGAATGTCAGCGATGCCCGGCTCGTCCTCGACGACGAGCACGGTCCCTGCCCCGTGGCCCCGCTTCTCCGCGTCCATGCCCCCAGTATTTCCGCCCCACCTCGTGGATACCTGGGAGATCACACACAGAAAGCTTGGAGTTCCCTGAGAGCGCCCGATCCCCCTTGCCGGTGATTCCTCGGGCCCCGAACTCTGTTGGCCTGCGCCGGTGTTGCCGGAAACAGATGCGGGACGGTCGTACGCCTTCCGGCGCCCCCGCATCTCTTCACCTTCTGACGGCGCTTCCTTCCTATCAGTTCTCCCCCTGATGAAGAGCGGAGTGGTCGACGGTGGGTACATGGGCACGCTGGTGCTACCGGCACAAATGGCTGGTGGTGCTGACCTGGGTGGTGGCCCTGGTCGGACTGGGAGCCGCGGGCACCTCGCTCGGCAGCTCCTACGAGAACGTCTTCGACCTGCCGGGCACCGACTCCTCGCGGGCGATGAAGCTGCTGGAAAGGGAGTTTCCCGACCAGTCCGGTGAGGCCGACACCGTGGTGTGGCGGACCACGGACGGATCGGTGCGCGACGGCGCGGTCCGGCACGCGATGACCGCGGCGCTCGCCCGGGTCGAAGGGCTCGCGGACGTGGTGGGCGTGGAGAGCCCCTACAGCGCGGAGAACGCGAGCCGGATCAGCGAGGACGGCCGGATCGCCTATGCGACGGTCACCTTCGGGAAGCCCGGTGAGAAGCTGACCGCCGCGCAGATGAAGGACGTCGTCGACACCGCGCGGGCCCCGGCCGGACCCGGGCTGCAGGTCGAACTGGGCGGAGGCGCGGTTCAGCTGGCCGAGGACGGCACTCCGCACCTGAGCGAGCTCGTCGGGATCGTGGCCGCCGCGGTGGTCCTCTTCCTCGCCTTCGGCTCGCTGTTCGGCACCCTGCTGCCGATCGTCACCGCCGTGTTCGCGGTCGGCATCGGCTCGTTCCTGGTCAGCCTGCTCAGCCATGCGGTGCAGATCGGTGAGCTGTCGCCCGTCTTCGCGGTCCTGGTCGGCCTCGGCGTCGGTATCGACTACGCCCTGTTCATCGTCACCCGGCACCGCAGGGCCGTCATCCGGGGCAGGAGTCCCGAGGACGCCGCAGCCGAGGCCGTGGACTCCTCCGGCCGGGCCGTACTCTTCGCCGGCGGCACGGTGTGCATCGCTCTGCTCGGCATGATCGTCCTCGGGATCACCTTCCTCAACGGACTGGCCGTCGCCTGCGCCCTGACGGTCGTGGTCACCGTGGCCGCCGCCGTCTCGCTGCTGCCCGCGCTGCTCGGAGTCCTCGGCCGGCGGGTGCTCAGCCGCCGCGAACGCCGCCGTCTCGCCGCGGGCGACGGCGCGCCCGGGGAGCCCGGCGGACCCTCCGCGCGCTGGGCCGCCCTCGTCGAGCGGCGCCCGCGGATCCTCGCCGTCGTCGTCCTCGCCGTGACGGTGGCCCTCGCCGTGCCCGCTCTCTCGCTCCGCCTCGGCAGCTCCGACCAGGGCAACGACCCCGCCGGGACCACCACACGGCAGGCCTACGACCTGCTCGCCGAGGGCTTCGGTCCCGGCTTCAACGGGCCGTTCGCGATCGTCACCGAGGTCTCGGGCTCCGCACCCGACCAGCAGGCGTACAAGAACCTGGTGTCGGGCCTCGAGGCCGACCCGGGTGTCGCACAGGTGCAGGCGATGCCGCTGCGGCCCGGGACGCGGACCGGCATCATGCAGGTCTTCCCGACCACCTCTCCGCAGTCCGAGGAGACCGACGAGCTGATCGACCGGGTGCGGGCCGACATCATCCCGCGAGCGCGGCAGGGCAGCGGGATGCACGCGTACGTCGGCGGGATCACCGCCGTCTACAAGGACTTCTCCTCCACCTTGCAGAGCAAGCTGCCGCTGTTCATCGGTGTCGTCGTCGCGCTCGGGTGCGCGCTGCTCCTGCTCGCGTTCCGCAGCATCGTGGTGCCGCTCACCGCGGCGGTGATGAACCTGGTCGCCGCCGCGGCCTCGTTCGGTGTGCTGGTGGCCCTGTTCCAGTGGGGCTGGGGCGGTGAGGTGCTGAGCGCAGGCCGTGCCGGACCCATCGACGCCTTCCTGCCGGTCATCATGATCTCGCTGTTGTTCGGCCTGTCCATGGACTACCAGGTCTTCCTCGTCAGCCGGATGCGCGAGGAGTGGGTGAACACCGGTGACAGCGCCCACGCGGTGCGGGTCGGGCTCGCTTCCATCAGCCGGGTCATCTCCGCGGCCGCCGTCATCATGATGTGCGTCTTCAGCGCCTTCATGCTCAGCGGTGAGCGGGTCACGGCGATGTTCGGCCTCGGCCTCGCCGCCGCCGTCGCCCTCGACGCGTTCCTGTTGCGCCTGATCCTCGTCCCGGCTCTGATGTTCGTCTTCGGGAAGGCGAACTGGTGGCTGCCGGCCTCCGTCGACCGGTTCCTGCCGCCCTTCGCCATCGAACCCAGCGAGACCGCCGCCGCGCCTTCGGTGGCGCCGGCCGGGGACGGGGCCGGGCCGCCCGCCGCGGCGACCGCGAAGGCCGCTCCTCGCTGACCCGCGGTCCCCGGCGGACGGGCCCGGGCAGACCTTCGGTCCTCGGGCCCGCCCGCGGTGCGGCCGGGCGGTCCGAGGCGGGTTCGAGGCCAGCTCAAGAGCGTCTGCACAGACTCGCCTCAGGAACCCGGCACAGGACGGGACCTCCCAGGCAGTGATCGATCTCGGAGGGGGCTGCAGTGCCAGCAGATCCAGACGCACGGCGAGTGGTGGTGACGGGAATAGGAGTGGTGGCCCCGGGTGGCATCGGCACCAAGGCCTTCTGGGAGCTGTTGACGGCAGGGCGCACCGCCACGCGCACGATCTCGACGTTCGACGCCGGTCCGTTCCGGTCGCGCATCGCCGCGGAGTGCGACTTCGACCCGGGGGCCGCGGGGCTGACCGCCGAGCAGATCGGCACCTGGGACCGTACGACCCAGTTCGGCTATGTCGCCGCCCGCGAGGCGCTGGAGGACAGCGGCCTCGCGGGTGAGTCCGATCCGCTGCGTACCGGTGTGATGCTCGGCAGCGCCTGCGGGATGACGATGAGCCTCGACCACTGGTACTCGGTCACCAGCCGCCGGGGCT
The DNA here is from genome assembly GCF_035917155.1 of Streptomyces sp. NBC_00385. Classification (NCBI taxonomy): domain Bacteria; kingdom Bacillati; phylum Actinomycetota; class Actinomycetes; order Kitasatosporales; family Streptomycetaceae; genus Streptomyces; species Streptomyces sp. NBC_00385. The sequence goes on from NZ_CP107951.1 coordinate 2,858,012, forward strand.
CCACCTGGCTGGTCGACCAGGAGCTCGGCTCCCCGCACCTGTACGACTACTTCGTGCCGTCCTCCATGGCGTCCGAGGTCGCCTGGCTGACCGGCGCCCAGGGCCCGGTGAGCATCCTCTCCAGCGGCTGCACGTCCGGCATCGACGTGATCGCACACGCCGCGGACCTGATCCGCGAGGGCTCCGCCGACGTGATGGTGGCCGGGGCCTCCGACGCGGCGATATCGCCCATCACGGTGGCCTGCTTCGACGCCATCAAGGCGACCTCACCGCGCAACGACGACCCGGAGACCGCCTCCCGGCCCTTCGACCGCACCCGTGACGGCTTCGTGCTCGGTGAGGGCGCCGCCGTCCTCACCCTGGAGGAGCTGGGGCACGCCCGCCGTCGCGGGGCCCGGATCTACGCGGAGGTCGCCGGGCACGGCACCCGGTGCAACGCGTACAGCATGACCGGGCTGCGCGAGGACGGGCTGGAGCTGGCGAACGCGATCGACGCGGCGCTCGACCAGGCCCGGCTGAACCCCTCGGACGTCGGCTACGTCAACGCCCACGGATCGTCGACCAAGCAGAACGACCGGCACGAGACGCAGGCGTTCAAGACCAGCCTCGGCCGGCACGCCTACGACACCCCGGTCAGCTCCATCAAGTCGATGATCGGGCACTCCCTCGGCGCGATCTGCGCCCTCGAAGTGGCCGCTTCCGTGCTGACCATCGAGCACTCGGTGATCCCGCCGACCGCGAACCTGCACACGCCCGACCCGGCCTGCGATCTCGACTACGTACCCCTGGTGGCGCGTGAGCAGCGGGTCGACACGGTGCTCAGCGTGGCAAGCGGCTTCGGCGGCTTCCAGAGCGCCATGGTCCTCACCCGTCCGGACGAAAGGGCCGCCTGATGAGTACGGACCCCGGCCTCCTCGGCGAACGGGCCACCGCGCCCCGGGCCGCGGCGCACCCCCTGCGGGCGGTCGTCACGGGCATCGGCGTCATCGCCCCCAACGGCATCGGGACCGAGGCCTACTGGGACGCCACCTTGCGCGGGACCAGCGGCATCGACCGCGTCACCCGGTTCGACCCCGCGCAGTACCCGTCCCGGCTCGCGGGCGAGGTGAACCTCGACGTGACGGGGCGGGTGCCCGGGCGGCTGCTGCCGCAGACCGACCGGATGACCCGGCTCGCCCTGATCGCCGCGGAGGAGGCCCTCGCCGACGCGGGCGCCGACCCGCGGCAGATGCCCGACTTCGCCGCGGGGGTGGTGACGGCGGGCTCGGCGGGCGGCTTCGAGTTCGGGCAGAAGGAGCTCGAGGCGCTGTGGAGCAAGGGCGGCCAGTACGTCAGCGCGTACCAGTCGTTCGCCTGGTTCTATCCCGTCAACACCGGTCAGATCTCCATCCGGCACGGGATGCGCGGCCCCGGCAGCGCACTCGTCGCCGACCAGGCAGGCGGACTCGACGCGATCGCCAAGGCACGACGCCACGTACGGCAGGGCACCCCGCTCATGCTCACCGGCGCCGTCGACGGCTCGCTGTGCCCCTGGGCGTGGATCTGCATGATGAGCTCGGGGCGCCTCACCACGGCCGAGGACCCGCGCCGGGCCTATCTGCCCTTCGACCGTGACGCCGGCGGCCACGCCCCCGGCGAGGGCGGGGCCCACCTGGTCCTGGAGGACGCGGAGGCGGCCCGCGCCCGCGGCGTCGACCGCCCGTACGCGGCCATCGCCGGGCACGCGTCCACCTTCGACGCCCGCCCGGGAACCACGGAGCCGGGCGGGGGCACCGGGCTGCTGCGGGCCGCCCGCATCGCCCTCGCCGACGCCCGCGTCGACCCGTCCGACGTCGACGTGGTCTTCGCGGACGCGGCGGGCAGCTCCGACCTCGACCGGGCGGAGGCCGACACGCTGGCCCGGTTGTTCGGTGCCCGCGCGGTGCCGGTGACCGCCCCGAAGACCATGACCGGCCGGCTGCTCGCCGGCGGCGGCCCGCTCGACGTCGCGACAGCGGTCCTGGCGATGCGGGACTCCGTGATCCCGCCGACGGTCCACGTCGACCACGAGGCCCACCGCGAGGCGATCGACCTGGTGCGGGAGACCCCGCGGCAGATGCGGATCGACACGGCGCTGGTCCTGGCGCGCGGGCACGGCGGATTCAACTCGGCGCTCGTCGTCCGCAGAGTGCCCTAGGGGCTGTCCCGGCATCGCGATCGGGATCACGTCCCATCACCACGACCGATCAGCACACCGCACACCACACACCGAACTCCGAAAGGAACTACGTCATGGCCCATTTCACCTTGACCGACCTCACCCGGCTGCTGCGCGAGTGCGCGGGCGAGGACGAGGACGTGGATCTCGACGGCGACATCCTCGATCTCACCTTCGAGGACCTGGGATACGACTCGCTGGCCCTGTTCAACACGGTGAGCCGGATCGAGCGGGACTACGGGGTCGAGCTGGGTGACGAGGTGGTCGTCGAGGCCAAGTCCCCGCGTGACCTTCTCGCCCGCGTGGACACGTTGCTGTCCCACCAGGTGTGACCGACTCGTCCCCTAACCGCTGAAGACCGACGAAGGGTGTTGGGATATGTGCGGCATCGCCGGCTGGGTGGCATTCCAGCGTGATCTCACACAGGAACGTACGACCGCCCAGGCGATGACCGACACCATGGCCTGCCGCGGCCCGGACGCAGAGGGCCTGTGGCTCGACCGCCATGTGGCCCTCGGGCACCGCCGGCTGTCGATCATCGACCTGGAGGGCGGCAGACAGCCGATGGCCGCCCTCTCCGACAGCGGCGAGACGCTCGCCGTGCTGACCTTCTGCGGCGAGGTCTACAACTTCCGGGAGCTGCGCACGGAACTGACCTCCCGCGGACACCGCTTCCGTACCCGCAGCGACACGGAGGTGGTACTGCGCGGGTACCTGGAGTGGGGCGCGTCGGTCGCCGAACGGCTGCGCGGCATGTTCGCCCTGGGGGTGTGGGATGCGCGCAGCGAGGAGCTGATCCTCATCCGTGACCGGATGGGAGTGAAGCCGCTCTACTACTACCCCACCGCGGACGGTGTCCTGTTCGGCTCCGAGCCCAAGGCGGTCTTCGCCAACCCGCTGGCCGTACGGCGTGTGGGCGCCGAAGGGCTCTGCGAGGCGCTCGACATGGTCAAGACCCCGGAGCACGCCGTATACACGGGGCTGCGGGAGGTGGGGCCCGGACGGCTCGTGCGGATCACCGCGTCGGGTGCGCACCACACGCGGTACTGGCAGTTGGAGGCGCGCGAGCACACGGACGGTCTGGCGACGACGGTCTCCACGGTCCGTGGGCTCCTGGAGGAGATCGTCGACCAGCAGATGGTCGCCGACGTTCCGCTGTGCTCGCTGCTCTCCGGTGGCCTCGACTCCTCGGTCGTGACGGCGCTGGCCGCTCGGGCCGGGGGCGGGGACGGACCCGTGCGCTCCTTCTCGGTGGACTTCGCGGGCGACCCGGACCGCTTCCAGCCGGACGCCGTGCGTGGTTCGGCCGACGCGCCCTTCGCCCGGGAACTGGCTGCGCACGTGGGAGCCGATCACGCGGAAGTCCTGCTGGACAGCCAGGAGTTGAGCGACCCGGAGGTGCGGGCCGCGGTGCTGCGCGCCACCGATCTGCCGCCGGCGTTCTGGGGCGACATGTGGCCGTCGCTGTATCTGCTCTTCCGGGAGATCCGCCGCCACTCGACGGTGGCGCTCTCGGGCGAGTCGGCGGACGAACTCTTCGGCGGCTACCGGTGGTTCCACAACCCCGCCGCCATCGGGGCCGACACGTTCCCCTGGCTGACGTCCGGATCGTCACGCTACTTCGGCGGGCTCGGGCTGCTCGACCGCGGCCTGCTCGACAAGCTCGACATCCCGGAGTACCGCAGGGGCCGCTACCGCGAGGCCCTGGCCGAGGTGCCGGTCCTGCCCGGCGAGGACCCGGTCGAGCGCCGGATGCGCGAGATCACCTACCTCAACCTCACCCGCTTCGTGCAGACCCTGCTGGACCGCAAGGACCGGATGAGCATGGCCGTGGGCCTGGAGGTCCGGGTGCCGTTCTGCGACCACAAGCTGGTCGAGTACGTCTTCAACACGCCCTGGGCGATGAAGAAGCACGACGGCCGCGAGAAGAGCCTGCTGCGCTCCGCGGCGTCGGACCTGCTGCCACGGTCCATCGTGGAGCGGGTGAAGACCCCCTACCCCGCGACACAGGACCCGGGGTACGAGGCCGCGCTCCGCGTCGAGCTCGCGCGTGTCCTCGCCGACGCCAACGCGCCCGTCCTGCCGCTGCTCGACAAGGACCGCGCCCGACGGGCCCTCGCCCGGCAGGCCACGGACGTCAGCCGCTCGTACGACCGGGGCGGTCTGGAGATGGCGCTCTGGCTGAACCGGTGGCTGGGCGAGCAGAACGTGACGCTCGACCTGTAAGGCCACGGGTCCGGCCGTTCCGCTCCGGCCGGACCCCGTCCCCGAGGCCGTGGACCCTCGCACGAGGGTCCACGGCCTTGTCTCATGTACCGGCCGGCGCCGCCGCCCCGGCCAGCCGCTCCACGGCGGCGAGCCACGCCTCGTACGTCCCCGGCGCGTGGGAGGGCAGCAGCGCGACCACCTCGCTGCGGCCCGCGCGTACCTCGGGGTGGCGGCGGGCGAACAGGGACAGGCCGCGGCCCGGTCCCGTCTCCACCAGGGTCCAGGGCCCCTCCCGCAGCAGCGCGTCCAGGGCCGGCCAGAAGAACACCGGGCGGCTGAGCTGCCCCGCCCAGAAGCGCGGGTCCACGGCCTCGGCGGCCTCGACGGGGCGCGCGGTACGGGTCGACTGGACGCGCAGGGCAGGGGCGTGGAGCGGCTCACGGGCGAACGCCTCGATGAACTCGGCGGCCGCCCCTTCCGTGGCGGGACAGTGGAAGGGCTGCAGGGCCGGTACGCGTCGAGCGGCGAGGCCCGCCCTGCGCAGCGAGCGGGAGGCGTGCGACAGGGCCTCCTCGGGACCGGCGAGGACGGTCTGGGCGGGGGCGTTGACGGCCGCGAGCGCGATCCGGCCCGGGTCACACGGGTCGATGTCCTCGGTCCAGGGCGCCAGTGTCTGCGGGGGCGCCGCGACGGCCAGCATGCCGCCGGCCGGGACCTTCGCCATCGCCTCCGTCCGCGCGAGCATGATGCGTGCCGCCGACGGCAGGTCGAAGACGCCGGCCAGGGCGGCCCCCGCGAGTTCGCCGACGCTGTGGCCGAGCACGGCCCTCGGGTGCACGCCCCGGCTCCGCAACGCACGGCCGATCGCGTAACCGAGGGCGAACAGAAGCGGCTGGGAGCGCGAGGCGTCGTCCAGCGGGACGGCGGGCGTGTCGGTGAGCCAGTCGTCGCGCAGCGCCCGGCCCGGCGCACCCATGAGGTCGAAGAAGCCGTCCAGGGTCGCGGTGAACTCCGGTTCTCTGCCGTACAGTTCGCGGGCCATGCCGGGGTGCTGGGCGCCCTGGCCCGGGAGCAGCAGGGCTATGGGGGCGGTCACGGTGAACTCCTTGTCGTCCGGGGCAGCGGTCGGGCCCTGCCGCGACGGGGAGACGCGGCAGGGCCCGGGAATGCGGGGCTGGATGGATGGGGCGGGCGTCGGTCAGGCGGCGTCCGCCCGCTCCCGCAGCCGCTTGCGCAGTTCGGCCCGCTGGATCTTGCCGCCGTTCGCCGTGCGGGGGATCGCCTCGACGAACTCGACGTCGTCCAGATGCTCGTAGTAGGGCAGCCGGTCGGCGACGAAGGCGGTCACCTCCGCGGCCGTCACCGTCGCGTCGCGGCGCACGATCACGCCGTGGGCGACGGCCCCGCTCAGCGGGTGGGGCGCGTCGACGACCGCGCAGTCGGCCACGCCGGGGTGGCGCAGCAGCACCCGTTCGATCTCCGTGGGGGACACCAGCCAGTTGTCCCGCTTGAAGACGTCCTTGATCCGGTCGACGACGAAGAGGTAGCCGTCCTCGTCGACCCGGCCGATGTCGCCGGTGGCGAGCCAGCCCTCGGCGTCGAGGTCCTGGCCACGGTCCCGGCCCAGGTAGCCGAGCATCAGCTGCGGGCCGCGCACCTCGATCTCGCCGATCTCCCCGGCCGGCCGCGGACCGCGCGACTCCACGTCGACGATCCTGATCTCGGTCCCGGCCACGGGCGGCCCGCTGGAGCGCAGCTTGGGCCGGTCCGGCAGATCGCAGGTGACGAGCGGCGAGGTCTCCGCGAGCCCGTAGCCCTGGATCACCGGGACCCCGAAGTGCTGGGTGAGGGCGGTGGTGGCCTGTGGGGGCATGGTCGAGCCTCCCGAGAGCACGGCCCGCAGGGTCGGCGCCTCCAGGTCCCCCAGTCCGGGATCCCCGGCCAGGCCGATGAGTCGGACGGGGAGGCTGTAGAAGTGCGTGGTGCGGTGCAGGGCCGCGATGCGCATGGCCGCCACCGGATCCCCTTCGGGACAGAGCACGAGCTTCGCGCCCGCGGACACCGCCGCCGTCAGGTGCATGAGGTGGAAGGTCGGCAGCTGGTCGAGGAGGACCGAGGTCTCGTCCAGTGCGTGCGCGTGCACGATCTGCGCGGCGTTCACCGTCAGGTTCCGGTGGGTGAGCCGGACTGCCTTGGGCGCACCGGTCGTTCCGTTGGTGAACTGGAGGCAGGCGACGGTCTCGGCGGTGTCCGTGCCGGCTGCCGGGGCCTCGAAGGCGGGCGCCTGTGCCATCAGCTCCCACAGCGTGGGCAGCTTCTCCGCCACCGGACCGAGGTCGTCGTCGCGGTGCGTCAGGACGATCTGCCGCAGTTCGGGCAGCCGGCCGCGGACCGGCTCCAGGTTGCGGTACGCCTGCGGTGTCAGCACGGCGATACGGGCTCCGCTGGTGCGCAGCACGTGCACCAGGCCGTCCTCCCGCAGCAGCGGGCTGATCAGCGCGCTCGTGTTGCCGGAGCGGGCGATGCCGTAGAAGGCCACCGGGTAGGCCGGGTCGAGGGCGGAGGCGACCGCCACGGTGACGCCTGTTCCGCCGGCCGCCGCGCGGATCGCGGCCGCGCAGCGGTCGGCCTCGGCGTCCAGTTCCGCGTACGTCCACTCCCGGTGCGCCGACCGCGCGTCGGGGCCGGTCGCGCACAGTGCGGTGCGCCCGGGTGCCCGCCGGGCCGACTGCGCGAGGACATCGTCCACACGGGGGCCCGCCGGCAGGCCGGCGAGCGCGTCCAGGGGGGCCCCGGCGGTGATGCCGTTCCCGTCGGTGCGCACCGCCTGCTCCTGCGCCGGCCTCACGGACGGGACAAGTCGTCGCGGAGCACCTGGCGGTGCCTGACCAGGAGACGGCCCTGTTCGCGGACGAGGATGTCGTCGCAGCTGGTGCTCAGATGCACTGCGGACCGGCCGCCCCGGGGCGTGTTGATCACCAGGGCGTAGCTGCGTGCGAGGATCGTGCCGTCCTCCTGTTCGGACACCTCCAGCATGCCCAGCCAGTGCCGGCGCTGGACCTTCTGGTCGGCCAGGGCCTGGCCGGCCTTGCGGGCGCCGGCCTCGATGACCGCCCGGCCGATCTGCGGTTCGGGGTGTGCGTTGGCCGCGAAGACGCCGTCCTCGGTGAAGGTGGCGGACCAGCCCGCGGCGTCGTTCTCGTCGAGCAGGTGCATCTGGCGTCCGTAGAAGTGCTGGACCTCCAGGTAGAGCGCGCTTCCGGTGCTCTCGGCAGGTTTCGCTGGTGCTGACATGCGTGTATCTCCCGTCGTACGGGGCCGTGGCGGCGCGGTGATGACGGAAAGGCTGGCAGCGGGTACTCGAAGCGCTCTTGAGCGCCGACCGGGCGCCGGGGGCGGACCGCTCCAGGTGACCGCGATCGAGGATCGAGCGGGACTCGGCACAGTGACCGGACGGATTTTCCCTGTTCCCGTGTTCCCGCCCGCCCAGAGAGGACGGCCGACCATGGCATCGACCGGAACGCCCCGCACCGGTAAGCACCTGACCAGGCACGAGACCGAGATCGCAGCGTCGGCACAGCGGGTGTACGACATCATCGCCGACGCTGCCGCGTGGCCTCTGCACTTCACCCCGACGATCCATGTCGAGCGCACCGCGCTGGGCCCGGCCGACGAGCGCCTGGAGATCTGGGCGAACGCGAACGGCGAGGTCAAGCACTGGACATCGCACCGCGAACTCGACGCGGCGAAATACCGGGTGACCTTTCGCCAGGAAGTCTCCTCGCCACCCGTGGCGTCGATGGGCGGCGAGTGGATCGTCGAGCCTCTCGCCGAGGAGAGCTGCCGGCTCGTGCTGCTGCACGACTTCGACGCCGTCGGCGACACCGCCGAGAACGTCGCGTGGGTGGAGCGGGCCACGGACCGCAACAGCAGGACCGAGCTGGCCAACATCAAGGCGCTCGCCGAGGAGTGGGAGCGCCGTCAGGAGCTGGTGTTCTCCTTCGAGGACTCGGTCGTCGTCCACGGCTCGCCGGAAGAGGTGTACGACTTCCTGTACGACGCCAAGCGGTGGAGCGAGCGGCTTCCGCACGTCGGCAGCATCGACCTGCGCGAGGACGTCGAGAACGTCCAGCAGATGTCCATGCTGACGGTCACCGCTGACGGCTCCTCGCACACCACCGAGTCGGTCCGCGTCTGCTTTCCCGCGACGCCCGACGGTGCGCCCGGGGACGTACCGGCCCGCATCGTCTACAAGCAGCTCGTCCCGCCGTCGTTGATGACCGCCCATCTGGGGACGTGGCGGTTCGAGCCGGTCCCCGGGGGCGTCCGCGCCACCTCCGCGCACACGGTCACGATCAACGAGGCGACGATCGCCCGGGTCCTCGGCCCGCAGGCCGGGGCCGACGACGCCAAGCAGGCGGTCCGCAACGGTGCCGGCGGCAACAGCCGGGCCACTCTCGGCCTCGCCAAGGAGTTCGCCGAGGGGCGGGACAAGCGGTGACCGAGGTCCTCGTCGCCGGCGCAGGGCCGGTCGGTCTGACCGTCGCGCACGAGCTGCTGCGGCGGGGGGGCGCGGTGCGCATCGTGGACCGGGCGGCCGCCCCCGCCGTCACCAGCCGCGCCCTGGCAACGCACGCCCGAACCTGGGAGATCTTCCGGCAGATGGGGGTGGCCGAGCACCTGCTGCCGCGCGGACAGCGCGTCGAGCACTTCAGCATCCATCAGAACGGCCGCCGTCTGATCCGCTTCGACACGAACTACGACGCGCTGCCCACGCACTACCCGTACTCGGTGATGGTCGACCAGGTCGTCACCGAGGAAGTGCTGCGTGAGCGGGTCGTGGCGCACGGCGGACGGATCGAATGGGGCGTCGCCCTGGAGACGGTCACGGGCGGGTCCGACCACGTCGAGGTCCGGCTCCGGCACGACGGGGGCAGGGTCGAACACCTCACCGTTCCCTGGCTGGTGGGCTGCGACGGCGGCCGCAGCACGGTGCGCAGGCAACTCGGTCTGACGCTGCTCGGCGACACGACCGAGGTCTGGCTCAACGCGGACGTCGTCATCGAGGGCGCCGGCCTGGCCCGCGACAGCAACCACCTCGTGCGCAGCGGCGCCGGCGCCCTGCTCCTCGTCCCCTTCCCGGACCGGGACAAGTGGCGTGTCGTCGATACCGAGGACGCCTCCGACCCCGATGACACCGAGGCCGTACGGGCCCGGCTCGAACACAAGCTGGGCAAGGCCCTGCGCAAACCGGCCCGGGTGGCCGCGCCGACATGGGTGTCCGCGTTCACCGTGCAGCAGCGCATGATCCAGAAGATGCGGGTGGGGCGCTGCTTCGTCGCCGGTGACGCGGCGCACGTACACAGCCCGGCCTCCGGCCAGGGCATGAACACGGGGATCCAGGACGCGTACAACCTGTCCTGGAAACTCGCGGACGTCGTACGCGGCCACGCGGACGAGGCGCTGCTGGACAGCTACGGCGCCGAGCGCGTGCCCATCGGCAAGGTGCTGCTCGGCTCGACACGCAAGGCCGCCGCCCTGGTGACCCTGCGCAATCTGGCGGCGCCGTTGGCGCTGCCGGTCGGCCTCGGTCTCCTCAACGCCGTGAAGCCGCTCAAGCGGAAGATCGAGCACAAGATCGTCGGGGGGTTCTGCGGCCTGGCGCTGCACTACGAGGACGGACCGCTGACCATGACGAGCGGATCGGGACAGCGGCAGCGCGGGATCATACCGGGACACCGGGTCGAGACCTCTCAGCGGGTGGCGCGGGAGAGCCCGGGCTGGGCAGCGCTGCGCGGCGAACTCGTCGACTCACGCTGGCACTTGCTGGCCTTCGCGGCCGCCGCGGACGACGCCGAGGACCTGGTGCTGACGCTCAAGCACATCGACCGGCGCTACGGGGAGGCCGTCTCCGTGCGTACGGTCGTCGAGGGGCCCGCCGGCGACGGGCTCCCGCACGCCATGCTGCCGCTCGCCGACCCGGGCGGGGTACTGCGACGCGATCTCGCCGCGCAGCCGGGGGACTTCGCGCTCATCCGGCCCGACGGCTACCTCGCGGGCGGCGGCCCGCTCCAGGGGGTCTCCCAGGCGACCGCGGCGCTTCGGGCCTGTGGGCTGACCTGATCCCGCGGAAGCGGCGGGCGCCGGCCCAGGAGGCATGACGAAGCGGCACCACCGGTCGGACCGGTGGTGCCGCTTCGTCATGCCGGGATCGTGGTCCAGGATCAGTAGTTGCCCAGGCCTCCGCACACGTTCATGGCCTGGGCGGTGATCGGGGCCGCCGCGTCCGTGGTCAGGTACTCGACCAGCCCCGCGACCTCGTCCGGCTGGGTGTAGCGGCCGAGCGGGATCTTCGCGTTGAAGCGCTCCAGGACCTCGTCCGTGGTGATGCTCCAGGTCTCCGCGTAGCCCTCGCGCACGCGGCCGGCCATGGGCGTCTCCACATATCCGGGGCACACCGCGTTCACGGTCACACCGGTCTTGGCGAGTTCCAGGCCGAGCGCCTTGGTGAGCCCCACGACGCCGTGCTTGGACGCCGAGTACGGCGCGCCGAAGACGACGCCCTGCTTGCCGCCCGTGGAGGCGATGTTGATGACCCGGCCCCAGCCGCCCTCCAGCATCCCGCCGGTGGTGAGCACGCTCCTGGTCACCCGGAACACGCTGTTGAGGTTGGTCTCGATGACGTCGTCCCACAGCTCGTCCGTGATCTGCGCGGTGACGCCACCGCCGCTGCGGCCCGCGTTGTTGACGACGACCTCGACGGTGCCGAAGGCCGCCACCGCGGACCGTACCAGCGCGTCGACGCCGGAGGACGAACGCACGTCGGCGACCGCGCCGTCCGCCGTCACGCCGGTGGCGCGCAGGCGCTGCACGGTCGCGTCGACCTGTTCCTTGTCGCGGGCGCAGAGGAACACCCGGTGTCCCGCGGCGCCCAGGCGCTGCGCGACGGCCAGTCCGATGCCGCTGGTGCCTCCCGTGACGAGAACGGTGCGGCCGGTCGATTCGCTCATGTCAGACACCTCTTGGCTCGTGGCGGACCGCCTGCGCGGCGGCCCGGACTGTTTCGTCGTGTGCGTCACCGTCGCAGCGCGGACTCGAAGAGGTCTCGAAGGACTGTCGAGGGACGCCCGGGGCCATGGAACCGGCGGCCGACACGGCGATGGCATGCAGCAGCTCGGCCTGGCGCAGGCAGACAGCGGCATGCGGGGCACGCCCCGCGCGCACGGCCGCGGCGAACCGTGCCACGGTCCCCAGCACCTGATCGTGCGCGTCGAGCGTGTGCCGCTCGGTGCGTCCGTCGGCGGCGCGCAGGGTCACCGCCGGCCGGTGGTCCCCGGGCGGTGTGAAGGCGTGCTCCAGCCGGATCACCCCGGTGGAACCGGCCAGTTCGTACACCGAGCGGTAGGCGTCGTCGATGCCGTAGGAGACCTGCGCGAGGACACCGGCGGGCGTCCGCAGCAGTGCCGCTCCCCCGGTGTCGACCAGGGCGCCCTGCGTGCGGGAGGCGGCGGCGCCGACGACGTCCAGGTCCGTGCCCAGCAGTTCCAGAGCCGCGCGCACGGGATACACCCCGGTGTCCAGGAGCGCCCCGCCGCCGAGCTCGGGACTGAGCCTGATGTCGCCGGGCCGCCGCGCGGGTACGGTGAACACCGCGTGGAACGAGCGGAGTTCACCGATCGCCCCGGCGTCCGCCAGGCCTCGTATCCAGGCGTGCTGCGGATGGTGGACGAACATCACGTTCTCCATCAGCACCAGGCCACGGTCCGCGGCGAGCGCGAGCAGCTCCCGGGTACGGACGGGGTCCGTGGTCAGCGGCTTCTCGGCGAGCACGTGCCTGCCCGACCTCAGTGCGCGCTCGGTCCATTCCGCGTGCAGGGCCGCGGGCAGCGGCAGGTAGACCGCGTCGATGTCGTCCCGTTCGAGGAGGGCGGCGTATCCCCGAACCGGGCAGCCTCCGAAGCGGTCGGTGACCTCGGCGGCCCGGCCGGCCGTCCGGCTCGCGACTGCGGTGACCCGGGTGTCCGGACAGGCCTCGAACGCGGGCAGCAGCCGCCGCCGTGCGATCTCCGCCGTGCCGAGGACCCCGATGCGCAGTGGGCGGCGCTCAGCCACGGCTGTCCGCGATGCCTGCCGCGTCGAGGCACGCGATCAGGGTGCGGGCCTGCACATTGACGTAGTGGCCGTGCCGGAGCAGTGACGTGAGCTGGCCGGGTGTCACCCAGGCGAAGCCCGGCGGGGCCTCGTCGGGGACGTCGTGCTCCGCCGCCTCCACCAGGAGGTGACGGCTGACCGCGTTGAGGAACCGTCCGCCCTCCTCCGAGTGCACCGCCTCGTACCGTACGCGGGAGGGGGCGGCCGACAGCACGGCGTCGAGGAACGGGACGCGCTCCCCCTCCGGGGTGTCCCTGTGGTTGCCGGGAGTGCACTGCACGGTGGGCCCGAGCTCGACCGTGTCGAGGAATCCGCCCTCCACCCGCGCCCGTACCAGCACATGGAGCGAACCCTGGAACCGGCGCAGCAGGAAGGCCGTCACACCCAGCCCGCGCGGCTCGAACAAGGGCTGTGTCCAGCCGGTCACCTCACGGTTGCCCGCCTCCACGGCCAGCGCCACCATGCGGAAGTAGCGGCCCCGCGTCTCCTCGACGGCGTACCGGCCCCGCTGCCATCCGGGCAGCCCCGCCAGCGGGACCCGCTCGGTGCGCACCTCGTGCCGGGCCCGCTCCTCGGTGAACCAGGACAGCACCTCCAGGTCGGAGTGGAGCGGGCGGGAGCCGCCCCGGCGTCCCAGCGGGGCACACGCCAGGACGGTTCTGGTGTCCATGTTGACGGTGTTGTCCCGGTGCAGCAGTCGCGCGATCTGGCCGAACGTCAGCCAGCAGAAGTCCTCGTCGAGAGGGATCTCGTCCCGGGTCTCGACGATCATGTTGCGGTTGCTCTTGCGGTAGAACCAGGAGCCGTGCTCGGACTGCAGCACGTCGGCGAGGACCCGGCCGCTGCGCGGCCGCTGGAAGTGCTCCACGTACTTGACCGTGGCCCCGCCGTGCGCACCGGTGTAGTTGCTGCGCGTGGCCTGCACCGTGGGCGAGAGCTGGAGCAGACGGGGGTTGCCCGGCTCCATCTTCGCCTGCAGCAGGCAGTGCAGTACCCCGTCGAACTCCTTGACGAGGATGCCGAGTACGCCGATCTCGGGCTGGACGATCGTGGGCTGGTGCCAGGTTCGGTACGGACCGTCGGACGAGGTCACCCGCAGTCCCTCGACGGTGAAGAACCGGCCGCTGCGGTGCACCAGGTTGCCGGTGTCCGACGCGAACGACCAGCCGTCCAGTTCGTCGAACGGTATCCGGCGGGTGCGGAACCGGTGGGCCGCCGCCCGCCGGCGCAGCCAGCCGACGACGTCCTCGGTGCGTGTCCAGGCCCCCTCGGCCGCGGCGAACGACCGGGCGATCCGGGCGGCGGCCCCCGTATCCGCGCGGGGTGCCAGGGCGGTGCGGCTCATGAGCGCGCCCTCCCCTCGGGGGCCGGCGGCGCCGGGAGATGGAAGCGGGACGGTTCGGTCCAGGTGGTGAACAGGACGCGCACGACTCCTCCAGTCTGGGGACAAGCCTTGGGATGGGGGTGGGGCCCGGGCCTGCCGCGGGTCAATGCCCGCCGGCCACGGTGACGGCCTCTCCGGTGGTGTTGCCGTTGGCGGCCGAGCACAGGAAGACGACCGTGCGCGCGATGTCCTCGGGGCTGCTGAGCCGGCCCGTCGGGGTGACACCGGTCTCCTGTTCCAGCAGGGCGGGGGGCAGTCCGGCGACGACGCGTTCCGTCAGGGTCAGCCCTGGGGCGACGACGTTGACGAGGACACCATCACGGCCCAGGTCCCACATGAGGCTGCGGGCCAGACCGTGCAGGCCGGCCTTGGTGGCGCAGTAGAACTCCGTGCCGCGGTGGCCGCGGAGCGCGTTGTGCGAGGAGATCAGGACGATCCGGCCCCAGCCGCGGGCGCGCATCCCGGTGACGGCGTGCTGCACCGTGCGGATCACGGGCGCGAGGTTGTCCTCGACGACCGGCAGCCACTCGCTCTCCGGCACGTCCTCGAACCGGGTGCCGGGCGCCCGCCGCACCCCCCATCGGAAGGCGTTCGCGACCAGGATGTCCAGGGCGCCCCAGCGGCTCTCGACCGCGGCGACCGCCCGCGCGGGAGACTGCGGATCGTCCAGTGCGTAGGGCACCGCGAAGGACCGGCCTTCGGCCGCGCCCAGTTCGGCCGCCAGTTTCTCGGCGGCCTCCGCGTCCGTCCGGTAGGCGACCGCGACGCGGGCACCCTCGGCCGCGAGGGTGTGGGCGATGGCCCGGCCGATGCCGCCGGTCGCGCCGGTGACCAGGGCGGTGCGCCCGTCAAGACCGAGATTCATGGCCGTGCCTCCACGAACTCCCGTACCGACGCGGCCACGTAGTCGAGCATCTCCTCGGTGAGCCCCGGGTAGACACCCACCCAGAAGGACTGCTCGGTGACGATGTCGCTGTTGCGCAGGTCCCCCGAGATCCGGTGCGGCCGGCCGTCGTAGGCGGGGTGCCGGGTCAGGTTCCCCGCGAACAGCAGCCGGGTCCCGATCCGGCGGGCTTCCAGGAAGGCGACGAGTTCGCGTCGGCCGAAGGGCGCGTCCGGATCCACGGTGATGATGAATCCGAACCAGCTCGGGTCGCTGCCCGGGGTCGCCCGGGGCAGGATCAGGTGCGGTACCCCGTCCAGCGCGTCCCGCAGATGGCGCCAGTTCCGCTTCCGGGCCTCGACGAAGGCGTCGAGCCTGGCGAGCTGGGTCAGGCCGAGGGCGGCCTGGAGGTCGGTCGCCTTCAGGTTGTAGCCCACGTGGGAGAAGATGTACTTGTGGTCATAGCCCTCCGGCAGCGACCCCATGCGGTAGTCGAACCGCTTCAGGCACTTGTTGTTCTCGCCGGGCTCGCACCAGCAGTCACGCCCCCAGTCGCGCAGCGACTCGACGACGCGGGCGAGTGCCAGATTCGAGGTGAGCACGCAGCCGCCCTCGCCCATGGTGAGGTGGTGGGCGGGGTAGAAGCTGACGGTGGTGAGATCGCCGAAGGTGCCGGTGAGGCGGCCTCCGTAGGTGGAGCCGACGGCGTCGCAGTTGTCCTCGATGAGGAACAGGTCGTTCTCGTCCGCCAGTTGGGCGATCTCGGCGGCCGGGAAGGGGTTGCCCAGGGCATGCGCGAGGAAGATCGCCCTGGTACGGGGGCCGATGGCCGCGGCGACCCGGTCCGCGGTCGTGTTGTACGTGGCGAGGTCGATGTCGACGAAGACCGGGACCAGGCCGTTCTGGAGGATCGGGTTGACGGTCGTGGGGAAGCCGGCCGCGACGGTGATCACCTCGTCGCCCGGCCGCAGCGCACGGTCCTCCAGGGAGGGTGAGGTGAGCGCGGCCATCGCGAGCAGGTTCGCGGAGGAACCGGAGTTCGTCAGATGCGCCTTGCGCCGCTTCATCCGCCGCGCGAACGCGGACTCGAACTGCCGCGAGCTGCGGCCGGCGGCGATCCGCATCTCCAGGGCGGCTTCCACCAGGGCGACGCGGTCCTCCTCGCCGAGGACCGCCCCGGAGGGCCAGATCTCGGTCACCCCCGGTACGAACTCGGCGTCCGTGGCCCGCTCCTGGTGGTACTTGCGGACGTGGTCGAGGACCAACGCCTTGTGTTCGGCCTCGCCGTTGCTCATGCCATGCTCCTTGTCGTTCCTCGTGAGTCGTGGTGGGCGAGCAGGTCGCTCAACGAGCGGTCCAGCGGGATGCGGGGATGCCACGCGAGGAGCCGTCCGGCGCGTGTGATGTCGACCTGCTGCCAGGCGGCGCGGCCGCGCCCGGCGCCGTTCGCCCGTCCTTCCGTGTCGTCGACGAGCTCGACCGCGTGGGTGCGCGGGCCGCTCAGCTCGATCAGCCGGGCGACCAGCTCCCGCACACAGACCGCCTCGCCGCGACCGATGTTGAGGACCTCTCCGCCGAGGCCGCCGCGCCAGGCCGCCGCGACCACGGCTGCGGCGACATCGCGTGCGTCGACGAAGTCACGATGGGTTTCGAGCGGCGCGAGGCGCAGGGTCACCGGTTCCTGCCCGGCCCGGCCCGCCTGCGCAAGGCGGGCGGCGATGGTGCCGAGCAGGCTCTGCGGCGGCGAGCCGGGACCCGACACATTGCTGATCCGCAGCACCACGCCGTCGACCGCGCCGCTCCGCGCTGCGCGCAGCACCGCCTCGGAGCCGATCAGCTTCGTCTCGCCGTACGGTCCTCGCGGTGCGGGCCGCAGGTCCTCGGCCAGTGCCAGGCCGTTCGGCACGGGGCCGTACTCATGCACCGAACCGAGGTGGACGAGCCGTACGGGGTGGTGGAGTGCGGCCAGGGCGGCGACGAGCCGGCCCGGGAAGCCGGCATTGCTCTCGCGCATCTGCCGCGCGTCGGCGCCCCAGACCGCACCGGCCGCGTTGACCACGACAGCGGGCGCGACCGCGTGCAGGAACGGACCGAGGCGGTCAGGTCCGCCCTCGGTCCGGCCCGCCGCCGTGACCCGTGCGCCGGCCTCGGCGAACGCGGTGCGGACGTGCCCCCCGAGAAAGCCGCCTCCGCCGAACACCACCACGCGTGAGCCGCGCAGGCCGTCGGCATCGGGGGGCCGTCCGGCATCGGGGAGGTGCGCGGGCCTGCGGTCGGCTCCGGTCACCGCGGTTCCGCCGTACGGGCCGCCAGCTCGGCCGCCAGCGCCTTCTTGTCCGGCTTGCCGACCGCGGTCAGGGGCAGCGCGGTGAAGAGCTCCAGCCTCTCGGGGATCTTGTACCGGGCGACGCCCCGGGCGTTGAAGAACTCACGGATCGCCACCAGCCCCAGCGTGGTGCCGGGATGGAGGACCACGCACACGGCGACGCGCTCGCCGAGCTCGTCGTCGGACGCGCCGACGGCCGCGACCTGCTGCACCTGCGGCAGCCCGTAGAGCAGGTCCTCGACCTCCTTGGCGGAGATCTTCTCGCCGCCCCGGTTGATGAGGTCCTTGACGCGCCCCTCGACGACGACATGGCCGGAGGGCAGCACGGTGACGACATCACCCGTGCGATACCAGCCGTCGGGTGCGAAGGCGCGCGCGTTGTGCTCGGGCGCGCGGTAGTAGCCGCGGATCGTGTAGGGGCCGCGGGTCCACAGCTCACCGGAGGATCCCGGCGCCACGGGACGGCCCTCGCCGTCCACGACGAGGAGTTCGTCCCGGTCGCTGAGCGGGCGCCCCTGCGAACCGGTGACCAGTTCCTCCGGATCGTCCTGGCGGGTGTAGCACAGGAGGCCCTCGGCCATCCCGAACACCTGCTGAAGGCGGCAGCCGAGCACGGGGGCGATCCGCCGGGCGAGACTGGGGGCGAGCGGCGCGCCGCCCACCTGGATCAGTTCGAGTCCGGCGAGGTCGCGGACGTCCGATTCCCCTGTGCCCACCGACGTCATCCAGCGCTGCGCCACCGCGGGGACCACCGCGGTCACGGTGACGCCCTCGTCGCGGATCCGGGCGAACGCGTTCTTCGGTTCGGGCGACGCGGTCAGCACCGCCCTGCCGCCCGCGATCAGCGCCCCGAGGACGCCCGGGCAGGCGAGCGGGAAGTTGTGGCTCGCGGGCAGCACGCACAGATAGACGGTGTCCTCACCGAATCCGCAGATCTCGGCGCTGCGCCGCGCGTTGTAGAGGTAGTCGTCGTGGGTGCGGGGGATCAGTTTCGGCGTGCCGGTCGTCCCGCCGGAGAGCAGGAACAGCGCGATGTCCCCGGGGTCCGGCGCGGCCGCGTCGAGGCGGCCGCGCAGCGCGTCCGGATCGGCGCCGGGCTCGGTGAGCGGGCGCAACGGCACGCTGCCGGTGCGCCGGGGTTCCCCGGCCACGAAGACCCGGCGCAGCGCGGGCCGGCCGGCGGCGACGGTGTGCGCCATGGCCTCGTGATCGTGGCCGCGCCAGCGTCCCGGCACGATGATCGCCGCCGCGCGCGCGAGGTCGGCGAGTTCGGCCACCTCGTGCTCGCGGTGTGCGGGCAGCAGCAGCACGGGACGCACCCCGAGCCGGGCGCAGGCGAACAGGGTGAGGAACAGGTCCCGGAAGTTGGGCAGTTGAACGAGGACGTTGTCTCCGGGCCGCAGCCCGTGCGCGGCAAATCCGTCGGCGAGGGCGTCGCAGCGGCGGGCCAGCTCGGCGGCGCCGATGGCGCCCTCCTCGTCGGTGAGCACGGTGTGGGAGGCCCCCTGCTCGCGCGCGGCGAGCAGCCACGGCAGTCGCCCCAGCGGAGTGCCCTGCCACAGCCCTTCACGGCGGTACATCGCGACCGACTCGGCCGGCCACGCGGTGAGCACCATCTGTCCCCCTCGTACGGGATGTCTCGTCGACCCTGCGGACGCCTCCGACGGTGCGGCACAGGCCTAGGCGGGGGGTCGAGCGGGCCTTGAGCCGGGCGCCGGAGCGGGCCGTTCTGCTTGCGCCCGCAGGGATGGCACCACTAAATTGAACAGCGACCAATTGGTCACCGTTCAATTTGTTGTGTTCACGCTCTCCCAACGCCTGGAGGCAGTGCGATGTCCGCCGATTCCCCGACCGCACGACCGGCGGGCGCGCCCGGCGGCACGAAACATCCGCCCCTGACGAAGAAGGTGGTCTGGTCGCTCGTCGGCGTCCTGCTGACCGCCTTCCTCAGCGCCCTCGACCAGACGGTCGTCTCCGTCGCCGCGTATCCGATCGCGACCGGTCTCGACCCGGACAACGGCGTGCAGCTGATGCCCTGGCTGATCACCACGTACATGCTGGGGTCGTCGGTCACCCAGCCCCTGTACGGCAAGATCGCCGACCTCTACGGCGCGAAGAGGATCTTCGTCGTCGCGACCGGGATCTTCCTGGTCGCCTCGGCCCTGTGCGGCGCTTCGCAGACCATCGGCCAGCTCATCGCGTTCCGTGTGGTGCAGGGCATCGGGGCGGGCGGCCTCTACAGCGTCGCGCTGATCCTGCTCGCCCGGGCCGTCCCGCCGCGCGAGCGCGCCAAGTTCCAGGGAATGGCCGGCCTGATCATCGCCCTTGCCACGGTCACCGGTCCGCTCATCGGCGGGTATCTCACCGGCGACCACAGCTTCCTCGGCATCGACACGTCCTGGCGCTGGATCTTCTACATCAACCTGCCGATCGGCATCGTCGGCATCGCCATGGTGATCTCCCTGCTCGACCTGGAGCCGGTGCGGCGCGGCAGCCACCGCGTCGACTACCCCGGCGCGCTCCTCATCATGGCGGGCAGCACTCTGGTCCTGCTGACCTGCAACTGGGGCGGCGACCGCTACGCCTGGTCCGACCCGCTGATCATCGCGCTCGGCGCCGGCGGCCTCGTACTGCTGCTCGTCTTCGTGTGGTGGGAGTCGCGCGCCAGGGAACCCCTCATGCCACTGCGGGTGTTCCGCGAGCGCACGGTCGCGGTGGCGAGCCCGATGCTGTTCGTGGTCGGCTTCGCCCTGATGGGCGCGATCACCTACGCGGCCCTCTATCTCCAGCTGGTCCGTGGTTACTCCTCCACGGCCACAGGGCTGCGCCTGATGCCGATGATCCTGGGCATCCTGATCGCCTCGATCGGTTCCGGCATCGTCATCTCGAATCGAAACGGCCGCTACAAGGTCTTCCCGGTCTGCGGGACGCTGTGCGCGGCGACCGGCCTGGTCGTGCTCGGTCAGCTGAGCACCGACAGCTCGTACGGGCTGCTCTCCGCCGGCCTGTTCCTGCTCGGCCTCGGCCTCGGCCTGCTGATGCAGGTGCTGGTCCTCGCCGTGCAGAACGCCTCGCCGGAGGCCGACCTCGGTTCGGCCACGACCACCGCCGGCTTCTCCCGCACGATGGGCCAGTCCTTCGGTGGCGCGGTGTTCGGGGCGATCCTCGCCAACCAGTTCAACGACGCGCGTGCCGCCGGCGGCGACGCCCGGCTGTCCGCCCCCGGCCTCAAGCCCGAGGACCTGCCCGGACTTCCCGGGCCCGCGAGCAGCACGGGCATGGGCATGTTCGTCGACTCCCTGGACGTGGTGTTCGTCTCCGCCGGGGTCGTCATGCTCGCCGCGTTCGTCCTGTCCTGGTTCCTCAAGGAGATGGAGCTGCGCGAGATCGACGACCTGGAGGCCATCGCCAGCGAGCTCGACGACCCGACCCTGTACGAGGCGGTCGCCGAGGAGGACGAGGCCGACCGGCCGGCCCCTGCCGTCCATGGCGCACCGGCCAGGGAATGACGACGGCATGCGGGGGCGGCAGCCCCGGGAACCCCGGGGCTGCCGCCCCCGCATGCCGTGCTCGGTGCTCAGCTCCAGTCCGGCACCTCGAGGATCTCCACCACCGCCGCGCCGATCGAGACGCCCGGCCCCACCCCCAGCATCAGCACCCGGTCACCGGGGGCGACCCGGCCGCCCGTCACCATGCGTTCCAGCGTGACGAACTGATCGCCCGCGCCCAGGTGGCCGAAGGAACTGCCGAACTCCCAGGCGGAGCGGGACATCGGCAGACCCAGCGGGTCCATGATCCGCTGCTGCACATGGGAGCGCGAGGTGTTGAGGGAGATCACCCGGGCCACGTCCGCGAGGTCGGTACCGGACTCCTGAAGGACCTGCGCCAGCAGTCCGTCACGGGCCTTGTTCAGCAGGACGGGCGCGTCGGGTACGGAGTTCAGCGCGCGGAACTGTCCCGCCCGGGTACCGAAGTCCAGCGGCCGGCCGGCCGGAGCACCCGGCGGGAACAGGGGCTCTTCGCCCCGGTGCAGCTGCTCCAGCTCCGGCACCGTCACCGTGTCCAGCGAGCGGAGCCGGGCGAACCCGTGCCGCGTGGTCAGCGTCAGCGCACACGCGGAGTCCCCGAGCCAGGAACCGGGGTGGGCGCTCCACCGGTCGACGAGCGGCGAGTCGAAGTTCTCGGCGGTCGTCAGCAGCGCCGTGTCCCGGCCGGGGGCCGCCCGCAGCCAGCCCGCGGCCAGTTCCAGCGCGGCGAACAAGCCGTTGCAGCCCTGCTGGATGCCGACGGAGGGGATGGACGTACCCAGTGTCTCGCGCTGGATGTACGACTGGGGCAGCCACCCGTCCGGCCCTTGGTGGAAGACCGACACATGGAACAGGATGTCGATGTCGGACGCGTCCAGGCCGCCGCGCCGGAGCAGTTCCTCAACGGCGCGCACGGCCATCTGGGGCGGGGCGATGTCCTCGCCGGCGACCAGCGCGCCGGACAGCAGGCCGGGGTCGGAGGCGGAACCTTCCGGCGGCTCCACGGACGGCGGGAGCCAGGTGCCCAGCGCTCCCAGATACATGTCGTCGATCTGCACGGCTACTCCCGAGATGCGGCGAATCGAGTTGCTTTCGCCGCATAGTCTTCACGAGGCCGCTTGAGCGCTCCTCAAGCCACCCCCGCAGGCGGGGGACGCCGCCTTCCTTAAGATGGCTCTTGACGAGGCACGCCCTGTGCCCCTACCGGTGAACCCCTGACGTCGACGAACGGCGGTCCCATGCCTCTGCAGCGTTCCGAAGTGGTGACCGCGGCCATGCGGATTCTGGACGGCGCGGGACTCGACGCACTCACCACCCGCAAGCTCGCCTCCGAGCTGAATGTGCGGCCCGGCGCCCTGTACTGGCATGTGAGCAGCAAACAGGACCTCCTCGACTCGCTCACCGAGAAGATCCTGGAAGAGGTCGGGACCCCGCCTCTCGCTCCGCGCGAAAGCTGGGAGGACGGGGTGCGCACCCTCGTGCACCGGCTGCGCGACACCCTCGTCGCCCACCGCGACAGCGCCCGTCTGCTGGCCGGCGCGGGCGGCCTCGGCCCCAACCGCCTGCGGATCGCCGACCATCTGATGGGGCTGCTCCGCCTGACCGGAGCGCCGGTGGCCGCGACCGCGTACGGCAGCGACACCCTTCTGAGCTATGTCACCGGGTTCGTCCTGCAGGAGCAGAGCGAGCCGGACCACTCCGCCCCCGACGAGGCGGACGGCGGGCTGGACGTGCTGGACGTGCTGGACGAGAAGCTCTTCCCGCATCTGGCCGCCTGGGCCCAGGGCTGGTCCCCGGACGACCGCGGCCTCAGCTTCGCCGCGGGCCTGGAGGTGCTGGTCGGCGGCCTCGACCGGTATCTGGCCGCCCAGGCGAAGTCCGCGACCGACTGACCCTTCCCGCCCGGGGCACGAGAGATCCTGGCACCGGAGATCCGGGCATGCCTGCGTCCCGGAGGCGCCGCCTGTTGCGGCGCCGCCGGGACGAGGCAGCCGTGCATCCGCTAGGGCCGCTCCAGTTCGCGCCCGCAGGCGACGAGCACCCGCTCCAAGTCGCCCATCAGGGCCTTGAAGTCATCGGGCAGCAGTGCCTGACCACCGTCGCACAGCGCCGCCGAGGGGTCGGCGTGGACGTCGACGATGACCCCGTCCGCACCGGCGGCCGCCGCCGCGAGCGTCATCGGCACGACCAGCTCCGGCACGCCGGTCGCATGGCTCGGGTCCACGACGACCGGCAGATGGCTCAGCCGCTTGACCACCGGAACGATCGCCAGGTCCAGCGTGAACCGGGTCTCGCGTCCGTACCCGCGGATACCCCGCTCGCACAGCACCACGTCCGGATTGCCCTCGCTCATGATGTACTCGGCCGCGCACAGCCACTCCTCGGCCGTGGCCGCGAACCCGCGCTTGAGCAACACCGGCCGTCCACACCGCCCGGCCTCCTTGAGCAGCGCGTAGTTCTGCATGTTGCGGGTGCCGATCTGGACCATGTCCACGTGCTCGGCGACCTTGGCCACCTCCTCGGGCTGAGTCGCCTCGCTGACCACGCCGAGCCCGCTCACCGCGCGCTGCCGTCCCAGCATCCGCAGCCCTTCGACACCGAGGCCCTGGAAGGCGTACGGGGAGGTGCGGGGCTTGTACGCGCCTCCTCGCAGCAGCGCGGCACCCGCACCGGCCACCGCCTCGGCCGACCGGGCGAGCTGGTCGGTGCTCTCCACCGCGCACGGCCCGGCCAGCACGACGAAGCCGGGCCCGCCGAACTCGACCCCGTGTACCCGCACCCGGGACCCGGCCGGCCGCAGCGCGCGGGCGGCCAGGTGATACGGCCCCGGGGAGGTGACGACCCGGCGCACCCCTGCCAGGCCCGCCACCTCACCGGGTTCGGCGTCGTCCCCCGCGGAGTGGCACACCACCAGTCGCCCCGTGGCGGACCACACGGTGTGCACGGCCCCGAAGCGGGCGGCCAGCGTCTCCTGCAGGGCCCGCGCCTCGTCCGCGTCGGCCGTCTGTGACATCTCGACGATCATCGGCCGGTCATCCTTCCGTGCGCCGCGCGGACGCCGCGGGAACGAGGTACCGGGCGACGCTGGACAGCTTCTCGCAGGTCTCCGTGAACTCTCGCTCCGGGCTGGACTGTTCGACGACTCCCGCACCTGCCCGCAGCCAGGTCCGGCCACCTCGCTGGAACACCGTGCGCAGCACCAGCGCCGCGTCCAGTGAGCCGTCGGCGTCATGGACCAGCACGGCGCCGCTGTAGAGGCCCCGCTCCGCGGTCTCCAGCTCGCTGATCACCTCGTACGCCACCTTCTTCGGGACACCGGACGCGGTCACCGCGGGGAACAGTGCCGCGAACGCGTCCCACGGACCCTGTTCTTCGCCCAGCTGTCCGCGCACGGCCGACGCCAGGTGCTGAACGGTGCCGCGCTCGCGCACCACCATGAACTCCGACACCGTGACGGGCCGGGGGCCGCACAGGTCGACCAACTCGTCGTAGGCGACCTTCACGGAGATCGCGTGCTCGAATATCTCCTTGCTGTCAGCGAGCAGTTCGGTGCGCAGCTCGGCGTCCCGCGCACCGTCGCCGGTACGGGCCCGGGTCCCGGCCAGCGGCTGCGTGGTCACGACCCCCTCGTCGCTGACCACCACGACCGTCTCCGGGCTGACGCCGGTCGCCGCGAGACCTCCCAGGGAGAACAGGAAAGAACGCGCGGGGGTGTTGGCGCGGCGCGCCGTCGCATAGGTGGCCGCCAGGTCGACGGGGGTGTCCACCGCGACGGTCCGGGACAGTACGACCTTCTGCAGACGGCCGCCCCTGATGTCCTGGACCGCGCGGGAGACCGCCGCGCGGTAGGCGTCGGCACCTCCGTCGAGCGCGACGGGCACGGGGGTGTGCACGGACTCCGGGCCGGCGGACACGAGCAGTTCCTCCATCGCGTCCAGATCGTTCGGATCGAGCGCGCGCAGCAGGGTGCCGGAGGAGTGCAGCCGGATCTCGACGCCCGGCACCACCAGGTGCAACAGCTCACCGTCGGTGACGAGTTCGCCGAGGCCGGCCTCGGCTACGGCGACGTCGTAGCCCACCCATCCGTAGCAGCGCCACTCCGTGATCGGGAGGGAGTCGAGCAGCCGCGGCACGGAGCGCAGCGGGTGGTGCAGTGCGCCGTGCGCCGTCTCGCCCTGCGGGGTGCGCAGCAGCGTACGGTCGCGGCTCATCAGCAGCTCGGCCACGATGCCGGTCGCGAAGGACCAGCCGGCGGGCCCCTCGTAGCAGACGTAGTCCTGGCCCGGGTGGGCGGCGGCGAGACGGGTGACCGCGGCGAGCGGATCCTCGACCCGGGGCAGCAGCCGCTCATGGTACTTCTGACGCTCTGTCATCGGAGTTCTCCTGTGTCAGTGAGTGCCGGAAGGGCTCAGCCGGCCTTGAGGCTGTCCTCGCGTACCTGGATGCCGCGGTTGCCGAAGGCGATCCGGTCGAGGATCTTGCGGTAGGCGGGGGTGTGCTTGAGGACTCGGGTGACGGCAGGACGGATGCGGGTGGCCACCGCGCCCTGCGAGAGCATCGCCCTGCTCTGCATGACCTGAAGCTTCATCACCCGTTCGATGTCCGGGGCGCGGCCCTGCTCGAACGCCGACAGGGCCGCCACCGAGGTGTCGCCGCCGCGCAGTGCCGCCACCAGCACGGGGTGCGCCGCGACCGCGTCCTGGATGGCGAGGTTGATGCCCTGGGCGCCGATCGGGCTGTGGGTGTGCGCGCTGTCCCCGATGAGGAGCAGGCCGTCGTCGGCCCAGCGCTCCGCCCGGCCGGAGAAGACGTCGAGCAGGCTCAGATCGGCCGCCCGCCGCACCTCGGACGCGACGAGGTCCGCGTACCGGGGCAGGGCGGCGGCGATCCGGGCCTTCACCGCCTCGACGCCCTCGGCGGCCAGGCGCCGGTAGCCACCGTGGGGCAGCATCCAGCCGATCTGCATCCGGTCCGGATAGGAGTGGTAGATCATCGCGGGACTGCCGCCGTCCCGGTGGACGCGGACGTCGCGGCGCCCCGGCCGTCCCTCGTCCGGCACCTTGAACCACAGCACGTCGAGGCTGAAGTCGTCCCGGCGGTCGAAGTCGATGCCGGCGAGCCGCCGGACCTTGGAGTACCGGCCGTCGGCCCCCACGACGCAGTGGGCGCGCACCGTGCCGGACCCACCCGAGCCGTCGTAGCGGGCCCCCACCACGGTGCCGTCCTCGCGCAGCAACTCCACCACCCGGGCCGGGCTCAGGTAACGGAATCCGTCGTACTTCTCGCAGCCCGCGCGCACCGCGTCGAGCACATGCGGTTGCGGAATGCTCAGCAGGTGGTCGTACGGCTTGGGCAGCATCCGGTAGTCGACGTCCAGCAGCACACGGTCCTTCTCCACGAGCTGGAAGCGGTCGTGCTCGTGACCGCCGCGCGCCCTGGCTTCGGCCAGCACACCCAGCGCGTCCAGCAGCGCCATCGCGCCGGGTTGCAGAATCTCGCCGCGGTACTCGCGGTCGAACGAGGCGGACTTCTCCAGCACCGTGACCGCGGCGCCGGAGCGCAGCAGCAGCAGCGCGAGCACCAGCCCGGCAGGGCCCCCGCCGACGACACAGACGTCGGTCGTCGTATCGGACGGGGCGGGCGTGGCGGGCGTGGCGGACATGGGCGACCTTTCGCGTCGATGACGTTGCGGGAGAGGCAGGGCGACCGCGGCCCTGCCGTGGGGCGAAGCCGCGAGTGGCCGGCGAGGAGGGCCACCGGCCACTCGCGCCGTCCGGTCCGACAGCGGTGCCGTCAGGCCGGAAGCGAGAGGCCTCCGTCGGCCGTGATCACCTGGCCGTGGATCCAGCCGGCATCCGGGTGGCACAGCAGCGACACCACACCGGCGATGTCCTGCGGGGTGGTGAGCCGCCCTGCGGGCGTGCGCCGGGCCAGCGCGGCGGCGACCTCGGGCGGACCGGCCGTGTCCGGCCCCTTGTCCAGCTTGGCCGTCGACACCGCGTTGACCGCGATGCCGAGCGGTGCCATCTCCACGGCGAGGTAGCGCACCAGGCTCTCCAGCGCGGCCTTCGCGATGCCCAGGCCCACGTAGTGGTTGATCACCCGCCGCGCACCGGTGCTGGACACCGCGACGATCCGCCCGGGCCGCCCCGCCATCAGGTCCTTCAGCAGGGGCGCCGCCGCCAGCAGCGGCTCGACCGCCATGGCCACATCGGCCCGGACCCCTTCGGCGCGAGCGCCGAGGGCCGGCCCCGGGTGCCAGTCCGCGGCGCAGTGCACGAACAGATCGAGACCGCCCCACCGCTCCCGCGCCTCGTCCAGGACGGTCCGCACAGCACCCTCCTGTGTCAGATCGGCCCGAACGGCGTGCGCCGAACCCGGCAGCTGGGCCAGCTCCTTCACCGCCTGCTCGGCGTCGTCGTCCGAGTGCCCGTAGACCAGCAGCACCTCGTCATGGTCCGCGCACAGTCTGCGGGCGACGGCAAGGCCGACACCGCGCGTGCCGCCCGTCACCACGGCTGTGCGGGCGCCCCGCTCCGCCGTCACGCGGACTCGGCCGCGGCAAGCGCCGAGCGCCCGGTGGCGGCCGACGCACCGGACACGTACGACACGTCCGCGTGCGCCGTCAGCTCCTGCCAGGCCACGCTCCGCCGCACCTGCGCCCAGGCCTCGGCCGAGGCCCAGCGGGCGACCACCACGTACTGCGTGGGGTCGGGCAGCGCCACGCCCAGCACGGACCAGCCGAGGGCGCCCCCGGGGACGTCGGCCAGGTGTGCCGCGTACGCCTCCGCCACCTTCTGCTGCGGAGCGGCCACCGTGAACCGGGCGACCGTCACCAGCGGGAACTCCGCCGCGTCCGTGCCGACCACGGCGCCGGGCTCGTCCGCCGCCAGCACCCGCGCGGGCAGGACGTCCACGTCGACGATGCGGTGGAAGGACTGCGCGTGCTGCTGGAACTCCGCCGAGCGGGCCACCTTGCCGAAGTCGTCGGGAGAGCGCCACCAGCCGGCGTTGACGTAGACACCGGACTGCTCGGCGGAGCGGGTCATCTGGTGTGCGGCAAAGCCTTCCTGATCGCGCATGAACACCACGTGCTCCGTGAACCGCCGCTCGAAGACGTCGGCCTCCTCGGTGTTCTTCAGGGTGAATGTGTTCAGGGCCATCAGGCCCGGCGCGAATCCCTGGGATCGCGCCGCGGGCGAGGGTCCGGTCCCCTGCGCAGTCGACATGTCTGCTCCCTGTGCGTCATGCGCCCGGCGGTGGCTGACACCCGTCGGCGCGGTGTGCCCAGAAGCGTCCGGCCGACGGCTAGACCCGGGCTAGAAGGTAGGTCGAGCGCCCTGCCCGCCGCCCCGCCCCAGCCGTCCTCAAGGTCCGCTCCCTACCGTCCTGCGGCGACGGGGCACCGGCCCGGCGGAAGGGAACCTGACATGACATCCGGCGTGGACGAGGCACGGACCGAGGAGATCGCCGACGGGGTGTTCGCGTACATCCAGCCCGAGGGCGGCTGGTGTGTGAGCAACTCCGGTGTCGTACGCGGCAGCACGAGGTCCGTCGTCGTCGACACGGCGGCGACCGTGCAACGGTCCGAGCGGCTGCGCGCCGAGGTCGAGCGGATCGCCGGGACCCGGCGGGCGACCGTCGTGAACACCCACATGCACGGTGACCACACCTTCGGCAACTGCGTGTTCGCACCGGAGTCCACCTTCGTCTCGCACGAGAACGCCCGCCGCGACATGGCCCGGGCCGATCTGGGCCTGACGCGGTTGTGGCCCGATGTGAAGTGGGGCGACGTCAGGGTGACGCTCCCCCAGATCACCTTCAGCGACCGGCTGAAGCTGCACACCGGTGACACCGTCGTCGAACTGACGCATCTCGGTCCCGCCCACACCACCGGCGACATCGTGGCGTGGCTACCGGAACAGAAGGTGCTGTTCTGCGGGGACATCGTCATGAACGGCGCGACCCCGTTCTGCCTGATGGGTTCTGTCGAGGGCAGCCTTCGGGCGATCCGCCGCCTCAAGGAGCTCGGACCGGCGACCGTCGTCCCGGGGCACGGCCCCGTGTGCGGCCCCGAGGTGCTGGACGACTGCGCCCGCTACTTGCTCTGGGTGCAGCGCCTCGCCGAGGACGCCCTCTCGCAGGGCGTCGGCCCGCTCGAAGCAGCCCGGTCCACCGGCCTCGGCGAGTGGGCCGGCCTCCTGGACTCCGAGCGGATCGTGCCCAACCTGGCGCGCGCCTTCGCGGAGGCCCGGGGCGGTGCCCTGGGCGAACCGCTCGACGAGATGGCCGCATTCGCCCAGATGCTCGAGTTCCACGGCGGCCTGCCGGCCTGTCACGCCTGAACGACGCGTCTGCGACCGGCTGTTCCGACCGGCCCTTGCGACCGCCCTTCCAGAACGACTCGACCCGGTGCCCGGATGCTGAGGGGCACTTGGTGCGGTCGCAGCCACGACCAGCACGGACGCCTGAAGCGACGCGTCCGCACGGTGATAGGAGGACTCCATGAAGGCTCTGCTCCTGGCGGGTGGCACGGGAACACGCTTGCGCCCGTTCAGCTACTCCATGCCGAAACAACTCATCCCCATTGCCAACCGTCCTGTCCTGGAGCACGTACTGGACAACATCCGAGCACTCGGCGTCGTGGACATCGGCGTCGTCGTCGGGGATCACGGCCCGGAGATCGCCGACGCCCTGGGCGACGGCTCCCGCTTCGGGCTGCGGCTCACCTACCTCCACCAGACCGCGCCCCTCGGTCTGGCCCACGCGGTGCTCGTGGCCGGGGACTTCCTCGGCGACGACGACTTCGTGATGTACCTGGGCGACAACATGCTCCCGCAGGGCGTCACCGCGGCCCTGGAGGCGTTCCTGACCGCTCGCCCCGCCGTGCAGACGATCGTTCACAAGGTCCCCGACCCGAGCGCTTTCGGCGTCGCCGAGATCGATGCGGGCGGGAGGGTGACCCGGCTCGTCGAGAAGCCCGCCGCTCCACGCAGTGACCTCGCCCTGATCGGGGTGTACTTCTTCACTCCGGCCATCCACGAGGCGATCGCCGCCATCACGCCGAGCGCGCGGGGCGAACTGGAGATCACCGATGCGATCCAGTGGCTCGTGGAGCGCGGATCGGACGTGCGGGCCCACGAGTACACCGGCTACTGGAAGGACACCGGCCGAGTGGAGGACGTACTGGCCTGCAACCGCGAGCTGCTGGAGGGCCTGCGTCGCTCCGTGCTCGGGCACGTCGACGACGCCAGCCGGCTCATCGGCGCCGTCGTCCTGGAGGCGGGAGCACGCGTCGTCCGTTCGCGCATCGAGGGCCCGGCCGTCATCGGTGCCGGGAGCCTCATCGAGGACAGCAGCATCGGCGCCCACACCTCCGTGGGACGGAACTGCCGGATCTCCGGCACCCGCCTCGACTGCTCCATCGCTCTGGACGGGGCGACCGTGACGGGCGTGCGCGGTCTGTACGGCTCGGTGATCGGGCGGGGCGCGGTGGTCGGCGTCGCCGAGGACGAGCCCCGCGGCCACCGCCTGGTCGTCGGCGACCACACACACGTGGAGGTGGCGGCATGAGGATCCTGGTCACGGGAGCCGCCGGGTTCATCGGGTCGCACTATGTGCGCTCCATGCTCGCGGGCCGGTACCCCGGCTTCGAGAACGCCCGGGTCACGGTGCTCGACAAACTGACGTACGCGGGGAACCGGTCGAGCCTGCCCGAAAGGGATCCCCGACTCGATTTCGTCCGGGGCGACATCTGCGACCTGCCACTGCTCCTCGACGTGCTGCCCGGTCACGACGCCGTGGTGCATTTCGCGGCCGAGTCCCACGTGGACCGCTCGCTGGAGAGCGCCGGCGAGTTCTTCCGCACCAATGTCGTGGGCACCCAGAACGTTCTGGAGGCCTGCCTGCGCACGGGGGTCGAACGCGTCGTCCACGTATCCACCGACGAGGTGTACGGATCGATCGCCGAGGGATCCTGGACGGAGAACGAACCCCTCCTGCCGAATTCCCCCTACGCGGCGTCCAAGGCGAGTTCCGACCTGGTCGCGCGCACCTACTGGCGCACCCACGGACTCGACCTGTCCGTCACGCGGTGCTCCAACAACTACGGCCCCTATCAACTGCCCGAGAAGCTGATTCCGCTGTTCGTCACGAATCTGCTGGAAGGGCGGGAACTGCCGCTGTACGGGGACGGCCACCAGATGCGGGAGTGGCTGCACGTCGACGACCACTGCCGAGCCATCCAACTGGTCCTCACCAAGGGGGGAGCGGGTGAGATCTACAACGTGGGCGGCGGCAACGAACTCAGCAATCGGCACATGACCGAATGCCTTCTCGACCTCTGCGGAGCCGACTGGTCCGCCGTACGCCGGGTGCCGGACCGCAAGGGCCACGACCTGCGCTACTCCGTCAACGAGACGAAGATCCGCGAAGAGCTGGGCTACGAGCCGCAGGTCCCCTTCGCGCGCGGCATCGCCGAGACGGTGGCGTGGTACCGCGACAACGCCGACTGGTGGAAAGCGGCCAGGTACAAGGAAGAAACGGACGCCTGACGGCCCCGCCGGCCACCCGCGACCAGGCCCGGAACTGCCGGGTCGCGAACCCCTGCTGGAGTACTAGCAGCGCTCCAGATTCCCTCAATGCCGGGACGTTTTACTCATGGCCATGAGCCTCTCACACGACGACGCCAATGGCGTAAGCGTTGACACCTACCGCCCGCTGATGTCCGAGGAGCGCGCAGAACGTATCCGGCAGTTCCACGAAGCCATGGTGAACACCACGAAGGCCGAGGAGACCGAGACGTCCTCGATACTCGGGCTGACGTTCGTGGTACCACCCGAGGTCAAAAGGGTGGGCCCGCTCTCCCAGTTGCTCGGCGAAGCGGTGATGGCCGAGACGAAGAGCGGGGACCGGGTACTGGACATGGGCACCGGCTGCGGCATCAACGCGGTGATCGCCGCCACCAAGGAAGCCGACGTCCTGGCCGTCGACATCAACCCGGACTCCATGGAGACGACGAAGGACAACGCCGCGCGGAACGGCGTCGCCGATCGCATCCAGGTGCGTGAAAGCGACATCTTCAGCGCCGTCGACGGCGTGTTCGACCTGATCATCTTCAACCCGCCGTTCCGCTGGTTCCCCGCCCGCAACATGCTTGAGGCCGCCACATCGGACGGCAACTACAGCGCCTTGACCAGGTTCTTCCGTGAGGCGCGCCAGTACCTGGCGAAGGACGGCCGCATGATCATCTTCTTCAGCAACGCCGGGGACCTGGCCTACCTTCAGCAACTCATCGACACCGAGGGCTTCCAGCAGGAAGTGGTGGCCCAGAAGAGCAGGGTCGTGGAGGGCCTGGACGTCAACTTCTTCGTCTTCCGCCTGGCATAGCCACGCGGGCACAGCCACCCGTACCCGCCTGAGCCGCGCAGACGGCAACGGCGGATTCGCTCTCCGGCCGGATCATCCGTGACGGCTCGCCAGTACGACTGGCGGGCCGTTTCGGCTTGTCGGGGGCATCACGAGTGTCCGGCGGACCGGCCGGGGGTCCGGTGGCGGAGAAACCTACCGGGCCTCCTGCCTGGAACGGGCGACCCCACCGGACCGGACCGAGTCCGTCGGCATCCGCTGGACGCCGGCCGACCCCGCCCAGGTGATCCTCTACTCCCGGATCCGGCGGGTGGGCGCCGGTCGCGCGTACGGCGGCTCCGACACCGGCCTGGACTCGGAACTCGGCTGGAGCGCACCCTGGGAGCACCTGCTCGAAGAGGCCCGCACCTGCTCCCTGCCGGAAACCTCGAAAGCCCCGTCGGCGACACCGTCTTCGCCGCCCCCGCCTGGACCGACCGTGCCGACCTGCACCCGGAGAGGTGACCGATGCCGTTCCACCGCCCCCAGGAGACCGACCATCGCCATGTGGTCAAGCGCTATGTGACGAGGAAGCACGGGGGTCTTCCGCGCTACCTGGTACTGAACAGCGGACAGTTCCTGGGCCCCCGGTGGCGGCACACCACACGCTTTACCCGGCACCTGATCGCCGATGCGGCAGCGATCACCGACGAGGACCTGAAAGCCCTCCTCGGGTACGAATGGCGCTCGCGTCTCACCGCCGCCTGGTTGATCGGCGTCGACCGCCGCGAACGGTTCCGGGCACGCATCGGCGACCTGCTCCTGGCCAGCGAGGTCTGCTACTCCGGCGGCGCCTACTGCTTCGCCCTGGCCCGCTTCGGCACCCCCGCGGACGCCGAGATCCTCACCAGCTACCTCGACCACTACCTCCCCCGCACCGACCTCCACTACGACCAGGCCGCAGCCCTCGGCGCCCTCCTCCGCCTCGACGCCCGTCTCGGCACCCACCAAGCCGACCGCTTCACGGAACCCGAAGGCCTCTGGGACCAGTGGGTCCACGCCCTCGCGCACCTCCATGGCTCCCCCTGGCCCATCCCCGCCGAAGAGCACCGCTGGACCGACCGCCAGTGCGACTTCGCCAACGGCTGGACCCGTCCGTAGCACGTCCCGCGCACCGGCAAGCCAGGGGGTGCCGGTGGCGGGACTACGACGTCCGGCCACCGGACAGCAAGCCACCCCACGCCATCCCGCCAGGGCCATGAAGAGAGGGCCCGACTCCGAA
Organism: Streptomyces sp. NBC_00385; assembly: GCF_035917155.1. Classification (NCBI taxonomy): domain Bacteria; kingdom Bacillati; phylum Actinomycetota; class Actinomycetes; order Kitasatosporales; family Streptomycetaceae; genus Streptomyces; species Streptomyces sp. NBC_00385. The sequence continues at coordinate 2,891,316 of NZ_CP107951.1, forward strand.
GAGTCGGGCCCTCTCTGACCTGCAAGTTTTACGATCGCCGCTGTGGCGACCGGTCAGCCGCTACACGTTGAAGCGGAATGTCTGCGGTCTGATCCTGACCTGCGAAGGAGCCCCATCCAGGCCCCTGACCAGCCATTTCTCCGTTGGCTCGCGTTGGCCTGCGACGGGCGCTTACGGGTGTCCTGCGGACTCTCTGCGGACCGGACGGAACCCGTCCGCACAGTCCGCGCGGCCACGACCATGTACACCCAATACGACCACCGGTAGCATGGACACCATGAGCGGTAGCAAGAAGTACTCGATTAGCCTGCCCGAGGACCTCGCCGAAGCCGCACGCGCCCACGTCGGGCCCGGCGGTTTCTCCTCCTACGTCGCCGAAGCCCTCGAACAACGGGTCGCCATGGACAAGCTCCGGGAGATCGTCGCCGACTTCGCGACCGACAATGACGAGCTCACCCGCGAGGAGGTCGAGGCCGCCCGCACGCTGCTGCGCCATGACCACCGGCAGGTCGGCGGGGCCGCGGCCTGATGCCCGGCACCCTACTGCTCGACAGCGAAGGCCTCTCCAAGCTCTACCGCAAGGACCGCACCGTCATGGCCCTGATCCAAGCGGCGACAGAGGAAGGCATCCGCGTGGCCACAAGCGCCATGACCACCCTCGAGGCCGACTACGAGCGCATTCACCCCGCCCGGATCAAGTGGGTCCTCTCCCGCGTCGACGTTCACGACGTCACCAAGGAGATCACCGATCAGGCCGCAGCCCTCCTGCGCAGCCACCGCCTCCACGGCCACAAGTACGCCATCGACGCCGCCTTCGCCGTCATCGCCCGCACCGCACCCCAGCCAGTCACCGTCCTGACCTCCGACCCCGAGGACCTGACGCTCCTGTGCGACCCCGCCGTAGAGGTCGTCAAAGTCTGAACGCCGACCGCAATCACACCAACCAGACCCGTCACCCACACCTCAGCGCTCCGCGGCACAAGGACTGCACGCGGACGTACACCTGCGCCCGACCCACCAACAAGTGGGCCGGGCACTTTTCTTGACTGCCCGTCAGACGTTGAAGCGGATTGCCTGCGGCTCGATCCTGACCTGCGACGGAAGCGCCCTTAACGCCCTGACCAGGTATTTCTCCGTTGGGGTGCGTTGGTTCCCGACGGTCGCTTACGGGTGTCCTGTGGACTCCTTGCGGACCACTCCCAGCCGCGCCTGCTCCTCCTCGACGATCTGGCGGGCATCGCCGTGCCCGAAACGCCGACCGCGTCGGGCATCGACCCGGCGACGTGCGTACGCGTCGAACAGGCGGGTCTTATTCTTCAGTCCCCGCCATCCGCTCGTCCACCCATGGGTGGACGAGCGGATGGCGGGCCCGGACCGAACGCACCTGCCCCATGCGATGGGTCAGCGCCACCGCCTGGTGTTCGAAGGTCGGTTTGATCTGAGGCTCACAGATGATCGTGACGGACGCAGCCTGCATGTTGAGCCCTCCCCTCGCCGCCCCGATCTGCGCCACCAGCACCGCATGACCCGGCACGGCGGCAAACTCGTCCGCCAGCTGCTGACGGCGCGCGGGCGGCACCTGTCGATGTGGACCGCTGACCTTGAGCGCCGACCGGGACCCGCACGGTTGTGTACACATGGCACACTTGGTACCTTTGCAGTATGAGTCAGCCGCTACCCATAGAGTCCATCCGCGACGTACGCTCCCACCTGGCAGAAGTCGTCGAGCGGGCCGACCGCGACGACGTGCCCACGGTCATCACCCGTCGTGGCAAGCAGGTCGCCGCAGTGGTCTCGATCGAGGTGCTGCGCAAGTACCAGGAGTGGGAAGAGCGCGAGATCAACCGCATCATCGACGAGCGCATGGCGAGCCCGGCCGCCGGTGTCCCGATCGAGGACGTGATGAGGGAGACGCTGGCCCGCAGTGAGTGACTATCGCACCGTGTTCCGGCCCGAGGCCCAAGCCGAGCTGCGCAAGATCCCGCGCGACATGGCGCTTCGTATCCTGGCCAAACTGACACAGCTTGAAAGCGACCCCTTCGGCTTCAACACCACCGCCCTCGTATCCCAGCCTGAGCGCCGCCGCCTACGGGTCGGCGACTACCGTGTCGTCTACACGATCGACAACGGGGAGCTGGTGGTGTGGGTCGTACACGTCGGGCACCGCTCCACGGTCTACGACACGTAGCTGCTCCCGCTGCTGCGGACTATTGTGGACAGCAGAAGGGCCTGACCTGCATCCTCGCAGGTCAGGCCCTTCTGAATACGCGATCACACGTTGAAGCGGAACTCCACCACGTCCCCGTCCTGCATGACGTAGTCCTTGCCCTCCATGCGCGCCTTGCCCTTGGCGCGGGCCTCGGCGACCGAGCCCGTTTCGACCAGGTCGGCGAAGGAGATGATCTCCGCCTTGATGAAGCCCTTCTGGAAGTCGGTGTGGATCACACCGGCCGCCTCGGGGGCCGTGGCGCCCTTCTTGATCGTCCAGGCGCGGGTTTCCTTCGGACCTGCCGTGAGGTAGGTCTGCAGGCCGAGGGTGTCGAAGCCGACGCGGCCGAGGGTCGCGAGGCCGGGCTCCTCCTGGCCCATGGACTGCAGGAGCTCCAGGGCCTCGTCGTCGTCGAGCTCGATCAGCTCGGACTCGATCTTGGCGTTCAGGAAGATGGCCTCGGCGGGGGCGACCAGGGCGCGCTGCTCGTTCTTGAAGTCCTCGTCGACCAGCTCGTCCTCGTCGACGTTGAAGACGTAGAGGAAGGGCTTCGTCGTCAGGAGGTGGAGCTCGTGGAGCAGGCGGCCCGTCTCCGTGCCGGCCGTGATGCCCGCGTGGAAGAGCGTGTCGCCGGCTTCCAGGATCTTCTGGGCCTCCTCGACCGCTGCCAGGACGGCGACCTTCTCCTTCTGGAGGCGGGCCTCCTTCTGGAGGCGGGGGACGGCCTTCTCGACGGACTGGAGGTCGGCGAGGATCAGCTCGGTGTTGATCGTCTCGATGTCGTCCTTGGGCGAGACCTTGCCGTCGACGTGGACGACGTTCTCGTCCTTGAAGGCACGGATGACCTGGCAGATCGCGTCCGACTCACGGATGTTCGCGAGGAACTTGTTACCCAGGCCCTCGCCCTCGCTCGCGCCGCGCACGATGCCCGCGATGTCGACGAAGTCGACCGTCGCCGGGAGCAGCTTCTGGGAGCCGAAGATCTCCGCGAGGGTGTTCAGGCGGGGGTCGGGGACGCCGACGACGCCGACGTTCGGCTCGATCGTGGCGAACGGGTAGTTGGCCGCCAGCACGTCGTTCTTGGTCAGGGCGTTGAAAAGGGTCGACTTGCCGACATTCGGCAGACCGACGATTCCGATCGTGAGCGACACGGTGGCGACTTCCCTAGGGGGTGGACGGGCTCGAATGGACGTCGGGCCCGGGTGGGCCGATTCTCCAGTTTACGGGCGGGGGCGGGTGGCCCGTCACGGGTCCGGGGGGAGGGGGAATCGACGGGGGAACCAGGACCGGACCGGGGTGGTGCTTCGAGTCGGGGCCGGGACGGAATCGGAGGCCGAAACGGTTCCCGTTGGGCCGTGTGGCATCGAACTCATCGCCAAGGTCGCCCAAAGCGCGTGTCCCGCACCTGCTTCCGCCCGCCCCGCGACCTACGTTGTCCCGGTGGAGCAGCACAGGACACGTCCCCCGCAGCGCAGGCAGACCCGGCCGGCCCCGCTGTCCCCGCTCGGGACCAAGGGGGCCAAGGCAGCCGAGGGATCCGTCGGCGAAGGCGCGACCGTCTATCGGGTGATGAGCACCCCGGCCGGCCGGGGTCGCCCGGTGGCACCTGCCGTGCTCGCCCTGCGGCGGCTGCCGAATCCCCGGCTGACCGGTATCGGCGCCGGGCTGTTCGCCGCCGCCGTCATGTTCGTCGTCGGCTGCGCGGACTGGTTGCTGTTCGACGGCTCGTCCGCCGTGTTCGGGGTGCTGTTCCTGCCGGTCAGCGCGCTGACCGCGCTCTGGGTACGGCCCGCCGACCTGGTGACCGCGCCGATCAGCGTGCCGATCGCGTTCGCCGTCGGCATCATCCCGATCTCCGGCGGCACGGGCGGCTTCGGCGGGCAGACCATGGCCGTCGTCACCGCGCTCGCCGTCCACGCCGGCTGGCTGTACGGCGGCACGCTCGTCGCCGGGCTCATCGCGACCGTACGCAAGGTCCGCCTGATGCGGGCCCGGCAGCGGCGGATGCTGCTGGCCGCGCAGACCGCGCGGCCGGCCGGGCAGCCGTCACCGGCGGCGCGGGCCGCGGGACGGGCCCCGCGGCGTCCGTCCCGGCGTTAGGGCGCGGAAGCGCCAGGGCCTCAGCGGCCCGCAGCCGCCATCGCCGCGCCCACGATGCCCGCGTTGTTCTGCAGCTCCGCGGGCACCATCTCCGCCCGCACGTGCTCGATGAGCGGCAGGAACTTGTCCGCCTTGCGGCTGACACCGCCGCCGATGATGAACAGCTCGGGCGAGAACAGCATCTCCACGTGGGCCAGGTACTTCTGCACCCGGTGCGCCCAGTGGTGCCAGCTCAGGTCGCCGTCCTCCTTGGCCTTCGTGGAGGCGTGCTTCTCCGCGTCGTGGCCGTGCAGCTCCAGATGGCCCAGCTCGGTGTTGGGCACGAGCCTGCCGTCGATGAAGAGGGCGCTGCCGATCCCCGTACCGAAGGTCAGCACGATGACCGTGCCCTTGCGGCCCCGGCCCGCGCCGAAGGTCATCTCGGCGATGCCGGCCGCGTCCGCGTCATTCAGGACGGTGACCGGGAGGCCGAGCCTGTCGCCGAGCAGGGTGCGGGCGTCCAGGTCGATCCAGCCCTTGTCGACATTGGCCGCGGTCCGTGTGAGACCGCTGGTGACGACACCCGGGAAGGTGATGCCCACCGGCCCCTGCCAGTCGAAGTGGCCGACCACCTCGGCCACGCACCCGGCCACGTCCTCGGGAGTGGCCGGGTGCGGGGTGAGCACTTTGTGGCGCTCCTGCGCCAGGTCTCCGCGGTCCAGGTCCACGGGAGCACCCTTGATCCCGGATCCGCCGATGTCCACGCCGAAGATCTCCATGTGATCCACGGTACGGGCACCGGGCCCCGCTCACTTCCTGGAACGGGAAACCGGATGAAGAGCGAGCCCGGGCGGTGCGCCGGGTGCTATTCCGCCGACAGTGCCGCCGCCTCCGCGCGCAGGTCGCGGCGGAGCTCCTTGGGCAGCGAGAAGACGATCGACTCCTCGGCCGCCTTCACGATCTCCACGTCCTCGAAGCCCCGCTCGGACAGCCAGGCCAGCACTCCGTCGACCAGGACCTCGGGCACGGACGCGCCGGAGGTGACCCCGACCGTGGAGACGCCCTCCAGCCAGGCCTCCTCGATCTCGTCGGCGGAGTCGACGAGGTGGGAGTCGCCCGCACCCGCGCCGAGCGCGACCTCGACCAGGCGGACCGAGTTCGAGGAGTTCTTCGAGCCGACGACGATCACCAGGTCGGCGTCCGCGCCCATCTGCTTCACCGCGATCTGGCGGTTCTGCGTGGCGTAGCAGATGTCGTCGCTGGGCGGCGAGATCAGGAGCGGGAACTTCTCCTTGAGCGCGCCGACGGTCTCCATCGTCTCGTCGACCGAGAGCGTGGTCTGGGAGAGCCAGACCACCCTGGACGGGTCGCGCACCTCGACGTTCGCGACGTCCTCGGGGCCGTCGACCAGGGTGATGTGGTCGGGGGCCTCGCCGGAGGTGCCGATGACCTCCTCGTGGCCCTCGTGGCCGATCAGGAGGATGTCGAAGTCGTCCTGCGCGAAGCGGACGGCTTCCTTGTGGACCTTGGTGACGAGCGGGCAGGTCGCGTCGATCGTGGCGAGCTTCCGCTCGGCCGCCTCCTCGTGCACGGTCGGCGCGACGCCGTGCGCGGAGAACATGACGATCGAGCCCTCGGGGACCTCCGCGGTCTCCTCGACGAAGATCGCGCCCTTCTTCTCCAGGGTCTGCACGACGTACTTGTTGTGGACGATCTCGTGGCGTACGTAGACCGGGGAGCCGTACTGCTCCAGGGCCTTCTCCACGGCGATCACGGCACGGTCCACGCCGGCGCAGTAGCCACGGGGAGCGGCGAGCAGGACGCGGCGGGGTGTCGGAGCAGTCATGCGTCCCATCGTAACGGCCTCTCCCGGGGCAGGGGGCGGACCGCTCCCTGCCCCGGGAGAGGCCGTTAGGCCGTACCGAACAGGCGCGGGGGCGGCGGGGTCGGGAGACTGATCATCACGCGACCGATGACGCGAACGACGGAGGGCTCATGGCCGGCAGCGGCACGGAAACCGGCACCGGCGGCTCCACGGAGCAGGCGAGGCTGCGGCGGACGCTCGGCTTCCGGGACCTGGTGGTCTACGGGCTGCTCTTCATCGCCCCGATGGCCCCCGTCGGCGTCTTCGGCACCCTCGACGCGAAATCCGACGGTGCCGTGGCGCTGGTGTACATCGCCGCGACCGTCGTGATGGCGTTCACCGCCTTCAGCTACGCCCAGATGGTGCGGGTCGCCCCGCTGGCGGGTTCCGTCTTCGCGTACGCCCGCAAGGGGCTCGGCGAAGGGCCCGGGTTCATCGCCGGGTGGATGGCGATGCTGGACTACCTGCTGATCCCCGCGGTGGCCTACCTCTTCTCGGGGATCGCCATGAACGCGCTGGTGCCCGAGGTGTCGCGCTGGGTGTGGACGGCGCTGGCGGTGGTTCTCACGACGCTGCTCAACCTCTGGGGCGTACGGGCGGCGGCCCGGGTCGGCTTCGCGGTGCTCGCGATGGAGATCGTGGTGTTGTTGGTGTTCCTGGTGTCCGCGGTGGTGGTGCTCGTACGGGACGGGGCGCAGCGCGGCTGGCTGTCGCCGCTCACCGGGGATTCAGGCTTCTCCATGGCGGCGGTGCTGGGCGCGGTGTCCGTGGCGGTGCTCTCGTATCTGGGCTTCGACGCCATCGCCTCGTTCGCGGAGGAGGTGACGGGCGGCTCGGCGAAGGTGGCGCGGGCGGTCCTGTTCTGTCTGGTGCTGGCCGGGGTGCTGTTCGTGTCGCAGGCGTATCTGGCCGCGCTGCTCGAACCGATGACGTCGGCGGAGCTGGCCGCCGATCCGGTGGCGCAGGGCTCGGCGTTCTACGACACGGTGGACTCCGCGGTCGGGACCTGGCTGCACGATCTGGTGGCGGTCAGCAAGGCGATCGGGGCGGCGTTCGCGGCGCTGGCCGGGCAGGCGGCGGCGGGGCGGCTGCTGTTCGCGATGGCCCGGGAGCGCCGGCTGCCCGCGCTGCTGTCCAAGGTCGATCCGGGTTCGGGGGTGCCGAGGATCGCGATCCTGATCGCGGCGGCCGTCACGATGGTGGCGGCGGTGTGGGCGGCCCGGCGGGACGACGGTCTGGATCATCTGGTGTCGGTGGTGGACGTCGGGGCGCTGACCGCGTTCGTCCTGCTCCACGCGTCGGTGGTCGGCTGGTTCGCGGTGCGGCGGATGGAGGGGCCGCCGAGCTGGTGGCGCCATGTCCTGGTCCCGGTGGTGGGGGCCGGGGTGCTGATCGCGGTGATCGTGGAGGCGACGACGAGCGCTCAGGTGGTGGGCGCGTGCTGGCTGGCGGTGGGGTTGGTGGTGCTCGCGGTGCAGCGGGGGCGCCGGTCGGTGACCTGAGGGGCGGTCCTCGGCGCCCGGGGGCGGCGCGGACCGGTCCTGGTGTCGGTGCCGGCGGATACGCTCGCTCGCATGGCTCTCCAAACTTCCCCGGAAGCTCCGCTGCCCGTCGGTGACGTGTCGCGGCTGATCGGCGGCTGGATCGACCGGCTCGGCGCGGTCTGGGTCGAGGGGCAGATCACGCAGTTGTCGCGGCGGCCGGGTGCCGGAGTCGTGTTCCTGACCCTGCGCGATCCGTCCCACGACATCTCGGTGAGCGTGACGTGCTTCCGGCAGGTCTTCGACCGCATCGCGGACGTGGTGACGGAGGGCGCGCGCGTCGTCGTCCTCGCGAAGCCCGAGTGGTACGCACCACGCGGCCAGCTCTCGCTGCGGGCCACGGAGATACGGCCGGTCGGCATCGGCGAACTGCTGGTCCGGCTGGAGCAGCTCAAGAAGTCCCTGGCCTCGGAGGGCCTCTTCGCTCTCGACCGCAAGAGGCCGCTGCCCTTCCTGCCCCAGCTGATCGGGCTGGTCTGCGGACGCGCGTCGGCGGCCGAGCGCGACGTGCTGGAGAACGCGCGCCGCCGGTGGCCCGCCGTCCGCTTCGAGGTGCGCAACACCGCGGTGCAGGGTGTGCACGCGGTGAACCAGGTGGTCCACGCGGTCAAGGAGCTCGACGCCCTCGACGAGGTGGACGTGATCGTCGTGGCGCGCGGCGGGGGCAGCGTGGAGGATCTGCTGCCGTTCTCCGACGAGGAGCTGATCCGTACGGTCGCCGCGTGCCGCACCCCGGTCGTCTCGGCGATCGGGCATGAACCCGACTCCCCCTTGCTCGACCTGGTCGCCGACGTGCGGGCCTCCACCCCCACGGACGCGGCGAAGAAGATCGTGCCCGATGTGGGCGAGGAGCTGGACCGGGTGCAGCAACTGCGGGACCGGGCGCTGCGGACGGTACGGGGGCTGCTCGACCGGGAGGAGCGAGGCCTGGCGCATGCGCTGGGGCGGCCCTCCATGGAGCACCCGCAGCGGATGGTGGACGAGCGCGCCTCGGAGGTCGACGCGCTGATCGGGCGGGGCCGGCGGGTGCTGGGCCATCTGCTGGACCGCGCGGACTCGGAGCTCGCCCACACCCGCGCCCGGGTCCTCGCGCTGTCGCCCGCGGCAACGCTGGAGCGGGGCTACGCGGTGCTCCAGCGGGCGGACGGGCACGTGGTCCGGGACCCGGCCGACGCGGGCGCCGCCGGGGACGCGCTGCGGGCCCGGGTGTCGGGGGGCGAGTTCACGGTGCGGGTCGACGGGTGAGCGGCCGCGGCCGCAGGGAACGGACATGCCGACGCATAGGGTGGATCACATGACGGACGACGGGACGACGACGGCTGCGGCGACGGGCACGCTCGGTTACGAGCAGGCGCGCGACGAGCTGATCGAGGTGGTGCGCCGGCTGGAGGCGGGCGGAACCTCACTGGAGGACTCCCTCGCGCTGTGGGAGCGCGGCGAGGAGCTGGCGAAGGTGTGCCGGCACTGGCTGGAGGGTGCGCGCGCCCGTCTCGACGCGGCGCTGGCGGGACCTGCCGCCCCCGAGCGGGACGCCGGGGACACGGCGGCCGACGCGGGCTGAGAGACACAGGCCCGGCGCAGCGGCGCAAGGTGTCCGCGTTGTGGGGTCAGTCACTCCCCTCCCGTTTTAGTTGAAAGTTAACCTACCTCTCCCGTACCGTGATCAGCGTTGCTTGATCCCCCGTGTACGTCCGGAAGGTAATACGCAAGATGTCCCTCGTTCTTGACCCCGCCGCCCAGGACCTCCTCTTCCGTGAGGCCCGCACCGCCAACACCTTCACCGACGAGCCGGTGACCGACGAGCAGGTCCAGGCCATCTACGACCTGGTCAAGTACGGCCCGACCGCGTTCAACCAGTCGCCGCTGCGCGTCGTCCTGGTCCGTTCGGACGAGGCCCGCGCCCGTCTGGTCCCGCACATGGCCGAGGGCAACCAGCCGAAGACCTCGACCGCCCCGCTGGTCGCGATCCTGGCCACGGACAACGAGTTCCACGAGGAGCTCCCGGCCCTGCTGCCGCACTTCCCGCAGGCCAAGGACATGTTCTTCTCCGAGCGTCCGGTCCGTGAGTCGGCCGCCACGCTGAACGGCGCCCTGCAGGCCGCCTACTTCATCATCGGCGTACGCGCCGCCGGCCTGGCCGCCGGCCCGATGACGGGCTACGACGCCGCCGGGATCGAGAAGGAGTTCCTCGACGGCGACCACAACGTGCTGATGGTCGTCAACATCGGCAAGCCGGGCGAGGACGCCTGGTTCCCGCGTCTGCCGCGCCTGGCGTTCGACGAGGTCGTCCAGACCGTCTGAGCCACGCCGCCCCCACGGGCACATGAACACGAGGAAGGCCCTGGAGCATGTACTCCAGGGCCTTCCTCGTACCCGTGCGCCGACATCCCCGTACGCCGAAGCGCAGGCGTCAGGACGTCTTGAGCGACGCCGCCATCTCCGCCAGCCGCTCCGCCGAGGCCGATCCGGTCACGACCGTGGTCGCGCCCTTGTCCTGGCGCACGAGGGCGTCGTACTTCGGGCCCTCCCAGTGCTGCCAGGTCTCCCCCGCCACCTGCTGCGTGCGGCCGGTGTCCTTCGCCTTCTGGCTGACCTCGGAGACGTACTTCTCAGCGGCGGACGTGGACTGCTCCACCGCTACGTACTTGCCGTCCGGGTCCAGGAATCCCAGGTGCCAGCTGTTGCCCGCCTCGCGGTCGTAACCGACCGAGGTGGGCTTCCAGTCCTGCGCCAGACCGCTCGGGGCCACCACCGGATACGGGGCCGCGCGCCGCGCGGTCAGAAGCTCGACCCGGTAGTCGACCGCCTTGACCGGATCGGCCTTGTCGTCGTGCGGAACGAAGATGTAGGCGACGCCCGCCACCGCGGAGATCACCGCCAACGACAGGAACATGTCCCGCACTGTCTGCTTGCTTCGCTTGCTTGCCACGCGTCCATCGTCGCATCAGCCCCGGCGGCACCGAAGCCCGGGACCGCGTCGGGACACCGGATCGCGACACGGGCCTCATCGGTCTCGCGAGAGGGGCCCGGCCGGGCGGCCGGATCGGCCGCCCGATCGAGAGGGTCCGCTCATTCGTGACCCGGTCTGCTCATTTTATCGACCTGACGATAGAGTCACATCACCCTCATCCGGTCGTCGTCGTACAGAAAGGTGCGCTCCGATGTCCGAGCATCATCTGCCGTCCCAGCTGGAGGTCTCCCCGGAGGCCCCCGACCGCAACCTCGCCCTGGAGCTCGTCCGGGTCACCGAGGCCGCCGCCATGGCCGCCGGGCGCTGGGTCGGCCGCGGGGACAAGATCGGCGCCGACGGCGCCGCCGTGAAGGCCATGCGGACCCTCGTCTCCACCGTGTCGATGAACGGCATCGTCGTCATCGGTGAGGGCGAGAAGGACGAGGCCCCCATGCTGTTCAACGGCGAGCGCGTCGGCGACGGCACCGGCCCCGAGGTCGACATCGCCGTCGACCCGATCGACGGCACCACCCTGAACGCCAAGGGCATGCCGAACGCCATCGCCGTGCTGGCCGCCGCGGACCGGGGCGCGATGTTCGACCCGTCCGCCGTCTTCTACATGGACAAGCTGGTCACGGGCCCCGAGGCCGCCGACTTCGTCGACATCAACGCCCCCGTCTCGGTGAACATCCGCCGAGTCGCGAAGGCGAAGAACTCCATGCCCGAGGACGTCACCGTCGTCATCCTGGACCGCCCCCGCCACGAGGGCATCGTCAGGGAGATCCGGGAGACCGGCGCCCGGATCAAGTTCATCTCCGACGGCGACGTCGCGGGCTCGATCATGGCCGCCCGCGAGGGCACCGGCGTCGACCTGCTGATGGGGATCGGCGGCACGCCCGAGGGCATCATCTCGGCCTGCGCCATAAAGTGCCTGGGCGGTGTCATCCAGGGCAAGCTCTGGCCGAAGGACGAGGCCGAACGGCAGCGCGCCCTGGACGCCGGACACGACCTGGACCGGGTGCTGTCCACGGACGACCTGGTCAGCGGCGACAACGTGTTCTTCGTGGCCACCGGCATCACGGACGGCGAGCTGATGCGCGGCGTGCGCTACCGCGCGGAGACGGCGACGACCGAGTCGATCGTCATGCGCTCCAAGTCGGGCACCATCCGGAAGATCGACTCCACCCACCGGCTGTCGAAGCTGCGCGCCTACAGCGCAATCGACTTCGACCGCGCGAAGTGACGTAGGTACGTCCCCGCGAAGAGGCGCCCCCATGTGCGGTGGGGGCGCCTCTTCGCGTCAGCGGATGCGAAGAGCGGGACGGGCGCGCGTACGGGTACGGGTACGGGCGCGCGTACGGGTACGCGTACGGAGATGGTTCGGTGTTTCCGTCAGCCGGCCGCGGCGATGTGACCGGTGGCGCCGGATGCCTTGAGCTCCGCCTCGCGCCGCCTGCGGCGGGCGAGCGCCACGCGGCGTTCGGCAGCCGTGAGTCCGCCCCACACTCCGTACGGCTCCGGTTGCACCAGGGCGTGTTCGCGGCATTCGATCATCACGGGGCACCGCGCGCAGACCCGCTTCGCGGACTCCTCGCGCGAGAGTCGGGCAGCAGTCGGCTCCTTCGACGGGGCGAAGAACAGCCCGGCTTCATCCCGGCGGCACACCGCCTCCGAATGCCAGGGGCCTGCCTGGTCCTCCCGAGCGGGGGTCCGCTGGGGAGGGATGGCGGCGACCTGCAGGGGCTGATGCGGCAGTTGCAGCACGGTCCACTCCTGACGACGGCTTCGCGAGCAAGAGGCGATGCAGCACTCCCTACCCGCTGTGCGCGCGCCTATGCACTGAGTGGCACTCAGTTCCGGTCCACGGAATTGCGGTCGAGCATATTTCCGCCCGGAATCCGCCCCCGCGCAACGCCCCGCCTCCGCGCGCCCTTACGCGCCGTCGCACCTCGCGCCGTTGTCAGTGACCGAGGTGTTTACGCAGCCTGTCCTGCAGGTCAGCAATGAACTTGCCCCGCTTGGGCCTCGCCTCCACGCTGCCGAACACCGAATATCCGTTGACGGCCACCACGGGAGCCTCGGGATCCGCCGATTCCAGCGTGGTGACTTCGAAACTGCCGAAAATCCCCGTTCCGCTTCCGCGCAGCGAGATGTTCTCGGGAACCCTGATGTCCACGCTTCCGAAGACGGAAGTCGCATTGATCACCGTGAGCCGCTGTCCGAAAAGGGCCTCGGTCAGATCGATTTCCACACTGCCGAACAGCGAGAACGCGTTCGTGCGCCCGCCGACCCGCCAGCGGCCCCTGCGGCTGGCGCTGCTGAAGATCGCGACCAGGTTGTCGGCGGGCCCCGTGGGCACCTCGGGGGTCGGGGCGTACGAGGCGCCGACGGGCCGGGGAGTGCCGCCCGGCGCCGGCAGGTCCCGTACCAGCGGTTCGAGTTCCCCGACGGTCTTGGCACGGTAGACGGAGTCGACCCGCTCGGCATGCTCGTCTGCGGTCAGCCGGCCCTCGGCCATCGCCTCACGCAGGATGTCCGCGATCCGGTCGCGGTCCGCGTCGGAGGCGCGGATGACGTCGGGTTCCGCCCGCGCGGTGGGCTGCTGGGGGTGCTTTTCGAGGTCCACCGACCCAGCGTACCCAAACGCGATAGATCGCGACTAGGGGGTGGCCGGGCGCGGCGGGCCCCTGTCGCGAGCCGGCCTCCGGGGCGGAATCGGGATGAGCCCTACCTCACAGACCCGCCGCCCTCGCGGGGTCCTACCCTGGTGGGTGCGCTGCCCAAGGGAGGGCAGCCGCTGTCTGCCGAGTGAGGAATGGCCGTAATGCCAGAGTTTGCGTACTCCGATCTGCTCCCCCTGGGAGAGGACACCACGCCGTACCGCCTGGTCACCGCCGAGGGTGTGTCCACCTTCGAGGCCGACGGACGGACGTTCCTCAAGGTCGAGCCGGAGGCGCTGCGCACCCTGGCCGCCGAGGCCATGCACGACATCTCGCACTATCTGCGGCCCGCGCACCTGGCGCAGCTGCGGCGGATCGTCGACGACCCCGAGGCCTCGTCCAACGACAAGTTCGTCGCGCTCGACCTGCTCAAGAACGCGAACATCGCCGCCGCGGGTGTCCTGCCGATGTGCCAGGACACCGGCACCGCGATCGTCATGGGCAAGCGCGGACAGAACGTGCTGACCTCGGGTGGTGACGAGGAGGCCCTGTCGCACGGCATCTTCGACGCGTACACCGAGCTCAACCTGCGCTACTCACAGATGGCCCCGCTGAACATGTGGGACGAGAAGAACACCGGCTCGAACCTCCCGGCCCAGATCGAGCTGTACGCGACCGACGGCGGCGCGTACAAGTTCCTCTTCATGGCCAAGGGCGGCGGTTCGGCCAACAAGTCGTTCCTCTTCCAGGAGACCAAGGCGGTCCTCAACGAGGTCTCCATGATGAAGTTCCTGGAGGAGAAGATCCGTTCGCTGGGTACGGCGGCCTGCCCGCCGTACCACCTGGCGATCGTCGTCGGCGGTACGTCGGCCGAGTTCGCGCTGAAGACCGCGAAGTACGCCTCCGCGCACTACCTGGACGAGCTGCCCGCCGAGGGCTCCCCCACCGGTCACGGCTTCCGTGACAAGGAGCTGGAGGAGAAGGTCTTCGAGCTGACGCAGAAGATCGGCATCGGGGCGCAGTTCGGCGGCAAGTACTTCTGCCACGACGTGCGGGTGGTCCGTCTTCCCCGGCACGGCGCCTCGCTGCCCGTCGCCATCGCCGTGTCCTGCTCGGCCGACCGCCAGGCGACCGCGAAGATCACCGCCGAGGGCGTCTTCCTGGAGCAGCTGGAGAAGGACCCGGCGCGCTTCCTCCCCGACACCACCGACGAGCACCTGGACGAGTCCGGGGACGTCGTGAGGATCGACCTCAACCGGCCGATGGACGACATCCTCGCCGAGCTGACGAAGTACCCGGTCAAGACCCGGCTCTCGCTGACCGGCCCGCTGGTCGTGGCGCGCGACATCGCGCACGCCAAGATCAAGGAGCGGCTGGACGCGGGCGAGGAGATGCCGCAGTACCTCAAGGACCACCCCGTGTACTACGCGGGTCCCGCGAAGACGCCCGAGGGCTACGCCTCCGGTTCCTTCGGCCCGACGACGGCCGGCCGGATGGACAGCTACGTCGCGCAGTTCCAGGCGGCGGGCGGCTCCAAGGTGATGCTGGCCAAGGGCAACCGCTCCAGGCAGGTCACCGACGCGTGCGACGCGCACGGCGGGTTCTACCTCGGTTCGATCGGCGGTCCGGCGGCCCGTCTCGCACAGGACTGCATCAAGAAGGTCGAGGTCGTCGAGTACGAGGAGCTCGGCATGGAGGCGGTCTGGAAGATCGAGGTCGAGGACTTCCCGGCGTTCGTCGTCGTCGACGACAAGGGCAACGACTTCTTCACCGAGCCGGCCCCCGCTCCGACGTTCACCAGCATTCCGGTGCGTGGTCCCGGCCTCGGCTGACCGACCCCCCGCACCCGCACCATCGAAGGGCGCCCCGGCCACGGCCGGGGCGCCCTTCGGCGTCGAGCGAGACGTCGGCGGCAGGGAACCGGCCGCATGGCCGGTCCGTGTGACCGCTCCGCGCGGCCTGTCCCCATACGGCCGCTCCGTACGAGCCGGTCCGCGCGGCCTGTCCCCATACGGCGAAATTCAGCCAAACTCGCGCAGCGCTGCCCGGCGCCGCCCGCTCCTCTCCCGCGTCCGGATCGCGCCCCTGCCACGGCCCCCGCACACGAGGCGTCTCGCCCCGGACGTGCGGACCGGGCCGCGCACGGCCGCCCCGGACGGTTCCGCATCACCCGCGGGGACCGCGCCCGCACCACCGCTTTCGCGCAGAGAGCCGTCCGTACGGCTTGCGGGGAGCCGTGCCGATGCGGTGAGTTGTCCGCGTTGGGCCGGAGAACCGTGCCTCTTCCTCCGCCGCCCCGACTCCCGGTCCCCCACACCGGAACACCCCGCCTCCCGGCCCGGACGCCGGGACCAGACACCCGGCTGTCCGAACCCACACCGAACCACCCTCACCGTCCCGATCCGGAAAGGCGGACACCGCATGACGCCGGTCCCTCACCGCAGCCACGCCGACGACCTGCTCTCCTTCATCAGGGCCAGCCCCTCCCCGTACCACGCCGTGGCGAGCGCGGCCCAACGCCTGGAGAAGGCCGGTTTCCGTGAGCTGCGGGGCACCGACGACTGGACGGGCACCACGGGCGGCAGCTTCGTCGTCAGCGGCGGAGCCCTGATCGCCTGGTACGCCCCCGAGGGCACGCCCTGCCCCACCCCGTTCCGGATCATCGGCACCCACACCGACTCGCCGAACCTGCGGATCAAGCCCACCCCCGACACCGGATCCGCCGGCTGGCGGCAGATCGCGGTGGAGATCTACGGCGGGGTCCCGCTCAACACCTGGCTCGACCGCGACCTGGGCATCTCGGGCCGGCTGGCCCTGCGGGGACCGGGCGGCCTGACCGACTCCCGACTCGTCCAGATCGACGAACCGCTGCTGCGCGTGCCCCAGCTGGCGATCCATCTGGACCGTTCCGTCAACGACGGCCTCTCGCTGGACCGGCAGCGGCACATCGCCCCGGTCTGGTCGCTCGGCGCCGCGGAGGAGGGGGCGCTGCTGCGCAGGGTCGCCGCGGCGGCCGAGGCCGAACCGGACGAGGTGCTCGGCTGGGACCTGATGCTCCACGACATCCAGCCCCCCGGATACCTGGGCGCCGAAAGGGAGTTCCTGGTCTCCTCGCGGCTGGACAACCTGGTGTCGGTGCACGCGGGCGTCACGGCCCTGGCCGGCGCGGCGACGGCGGGCGGGGAACCCGCGTACATCCCCGTCCTGGCGGCCTTCGACCACGAGGAGGTCGGCAGCGGTTCGGACACGGGTGCGCAGAGCCCGCTGCTGGAGAGGGTGCTGAGCCGTTCGGTCACCGCCCGCGGCGGCAGCCAGGAGGACTGGTCGCGGGCCCTGTCCGGTGCCTTCTGCGTCTCGGCCGACATGGCACACGCCGTCCACCCCAACTACGCGGAACGGCACGACCCCGACCACCGCCCGCTGCCCAACGGCGGCCCCACCGTCAAGGTCAACGTCAACCAGCGCTACGCGACCGACTCGACGGGGATCGCGATGTTCACGTCGGCCTGCGAGCGGGCGGGCGCGCCGTGGCAGCCGTTCGTCTCCAACAACGCGATGCCGTGCGGTACGTCCATCGGACCGCTCACCGCGGCCCGGCTGGGTGTGCGGACCGTCGATGTGGGGGTGCCGGGCCTTTCGATGCACTCGGCGCGCGAGCTGTGCGGGGCGGACGACCCGGGGTACCTGGCGGCGATCCTCAGCGAGTTCGTGACCTCGGGCTGAACGCGGGTACGGGGCGGGGGGCCGGCTGCCCCGCCCCGTACCGGACGCTCCGGGTTACTACGCGAAGCGCTGCTGCGCGCTTCCGTCGCAGGGCTGCAGCCTCAGCGGGTCATGGGCTCCCGCCAGGGTCGCGCACAGCCCGGTCGAGGCGGCCGGGCGCAGGGTGCCCGACTGCCGGACGAACTGCTGGTTGGCCGCGCCCGAGCAGTTGTAGAGGATGAGGGCCGCGCCCGCCCTGTAGGTCGCGCCCGGCACGTCCAGGCAGCGGTCGTGGCTCAGTTCGGTGCGGAGGTTCTTGGTGCCGGAGTCGTACCACCAGCCCTGGTTGCGCCCGCCGTGGCACTCCCAGCCGGTGACGCCGGTGTTGTTCCGGGTGACCGAGGCGGGGACGTCCAGGCAGCTGCCCGTCGCCTCGCCGCGCAGGGGCGCGAAGGCGTCGTCCCAGGCCGCGGCCTGGAGCACGGGCTTCCCGGTGCTCGCCGGGTCGGCGCAGCTCGCCTCGCGCAGACCCGAGTCGTAGATCTGGGTCAGGCAGGAGGCGAAGGCGCCGTGGCCGGCCGCGTTCGGGTGGAAGGACTGCCTCAGGGAGTTGGAGTCCGGCGGGAAGTGCGAGAGGTCGATGAACAGGCCGCGGGCCCAGGTGGACTCGCTGCACACCTCGTGGCCGTGGAAGAGCCGGGAGTTGTCGAGGTAGACCGCTCCGGTGTCGGCGGCGACCTTGCGCATGCCCCGCTCGAAGGCGGGGACGGCGACGTTGCGGCCCCAGGCGGCGTCGGAGTCGTATCCGGCGCAGCCGCCGGGAAGCTTGCCGGGGAAGTTCGGGTTGTCGTAGAAGTCCGGGCCGATGGGGCTCGGGTAGCCCATGACGACGAGCTTGTAGTCGGCGTCGGCGTAACCGGCGCCGGTCATCACCGTCCGCAGGTCGCGCACGGTCTTCTCGACCTTGGGCACGAGGCCGTCGACGCGGGCCTGCCAGCCGCCGTCGTACTTGGGCTCGCAGGTTCCCTGGACGAGGACCCAGCGCGTGACGCAGTCCGTCATGACCGGGCCGAACTGGAGGTCGTCGTTGGCACCCGCCACCAGCACGATCATCTTGATGCGGGTGTTGCGCGCCTTGATGGCGAGGTTGTCGCTCTGCACGAGTTCGTCGGCGTACTGCTTCGAGCCGCCGATGACGATGTTTCCGGTGTACGCGCCGGAGCACGAGACGTTGTACGTGACGTCGGCCGGGATACCGGTGCGGTGGATGGCGGAGTCGGGTGAGCGGTGGCACCAGTTGTCGGGGCCGTTGGTGCCCGCCTCGTACGTACCGACACCCTCGCCCGAGATCTCGCTGTCGCCGAGCGAGATGAGCCCGGTCTTGCGGTCGGCGAGCGGGCGCTCGGCCGGGTCGCCGTACAGCCGGGTGGCCTCGGCGGCGCGCAGGGACTCCAGTTCCGGCGGCAGGGCGGTGGATGCGGTACTGCTGGTACCGGGCTGGGCGGCACCCGCCGGGCCGGCGGCGACGGTCATGCCGCCTAACGCCGCCGCCATGGCCGCGACGGCCGCGACCGTACATCGGAGTCGGTATCCGGTACGTCTCATTGCGCCTCCCGAGGTTGTTGTTACCCCCGGTATTTACTGGTCGGTAGGCGACTTGGGAATACATGGAACAAGACAAGTGCTCATCTTTTTCGAGAGGTTGGATCATCATGGACGAGGAAACCGGCAAGGACTACCGCATCGAGCACGACTCGATGGGCGAGGTGCGAGTGCCCGCCGACGCGAAATGGCGGGCCCAGACCCAGCGTGCCGTGGAGAACTTCCCGATCTCCGGACAGCGCCTGGAGCGGGCGCACATCGCGGCCCTCGCGCGCGTCAAGGCCGCCGCCGCCAAGGTGAACGCCGAACTTGAGGTGCTCGACCCGGACATCGCCGAGGCCATCCAGGAGGCCGCGGCGGAGGTCGCCGAGGGACGCTGGGACGCGCACTTCCCGATCGACGTCTTCCAGACGGGCTCCGGCACCTCGTCGAACATGAACACCAACGAGGTCCTGGCCACGCTCGCCACCGAACGCCTCGGCCGCGCGGTCCACCCCAACGACCACGTCAACGCCTCGCAGTCCTCCAACGACGTCTTCCCGTCCTCCATCCACATCGCCGCGACCGGCGCGGTGACGGAGGAGCTGATCCCGGCCCTGGACCACCTGGCGGTGGCGCTGGAGCGCAAGTCCGCCGAGTTCGCGGACGTGGTGAAGTCGGGGCGTACGCATCTGATGGACGCCACCCCCGTCACGCTGGGCCAGGAGTTCGGCGGGTACGCGGCACAGATCCGCTACGGCGTCGAGCGGCTGCGCGCCTCGCTCCCCCGCCTCGCCGAACTGCCGCTGGGCGGCACGGCCGTCGGCACCGGTATCAACACCCCGCCCGGCTTCTCCGCCGCCGTCATCGCCGAGGTCGCCCGCGTCACCGGACTGCCGCTCACCGAGGCCCGGAACCACTTCGAGGCGCAGGGCGCGCGGGACGGCCTCGTCGAGACCTCCGGCCAGCTCCGCACGATCGCGGTCTCCCTCACCAAGATCTCCAACGATCTGCGCTGGATGGCGTCGGGTCCGCGCACCGGGCTGGCCGAGATCAGCCTCCCCGACCTCCAGCCGGGCTCCTCGATCATGCCGGGCAAGGTGAATCCGGTCATTCCCGAGGCCGTGCTGATGGTCGCCGCCCAGGTGACGGGGAACGACACGACGGTGGCCGTCGCGGGCGCCGCAGGCAACTTCGAGCTGAACGTCATGCTCCCGGTCATCGCGAAGAACCTGCTGGAGTCCGTCCGGCTCCTCAGCCACGTCTCCCGGCTGCTCGCGGACCGTACGGTCGACGGGATCACGGCGAACGTCGAGCGGGCCAGAGAGTACGCGGAGTCCTCGCCCTCCGTCGTCACCCCCCTGAACAAGTACATCGGCTACGAGGAGGCCGCGAAGGTGGCCAAGAAGTCCCTGGCCGAGCGCCGGACGATCCGCGAGGTCGTACTGGACTCGGGCTACGTCGAGCGCGGCGACCTCACCGTGGAACAGCTCGACGAGGCGCTGGACGTGCTGCGTATGACGCGGCCGTGACGTGCATCGCTGCGCCCCGGGCGGCGCGCTCACTAAGATCTCTCCATGACAGGTACCGGAGAGACCGAGCGCTGGGCGCCGGGTGATCAGATCCTGTGGCGCTACCGCGGCAACGGACCGCGGCGACGCGGTCCCGCGCCCGCCCGGACCCCGAACCCCGTGCACATCTGCCGTCCGGTCACCGTCGTCCAGGACACCGACGAGCTGCTCGCCGTCTGGGTCGCCCCCGGCACCGAGTGCGTGAAGCCGGTGCTGGCCGACGGCACCGACGTGCACGCCGAGCCGCTCGCCACCCGGTACACCGCCCCGCGCACCACCGCCCGTTCGCCCTGGCTGGGCAACGGGGTGCTGAAGCTGGCCCGGCCGGGCGAACCGTGGTCCGTTTGGCTGTTCTGGGACCGGGGCTGGCAGTTCCGCAGCTGGTACGTGAACCTGGAGGAACCGCGGACCCGGTGGGCCGGCGGCATCGACTCCGAGGACCACTTCCTCGACATCTCGGTCTACCCGGACCACAGCTGGCTCTGGCGCGACGAGGACGAGTTCGCCCAGGCCCAGCGGGTCGGCCTGATGAGCCCGGACGCCGCCCGGCAGGTGCTGGCGGCGGGGCGCGCGGCCGTCGGGGTGATCCGCGAATGGGGGGCGCCGTTCCGGGACGGCTGGGAGGACTGGCGGCCCGATCCGCACTGGCGGGTGCCCGCGCTGCCCGCCGACTGGGACCGGTTGCCGGATGACTGGGACCGCACCCCCTCCCCCATGCCGTCGTGAGACCCTTGATGCACCCCAGGGGGGCAAACGTAGGATCGTCCCGAGAAGATCAGCTCCGCCCCAACCGACGGGCGCGGCACACGACCTGACCGTAAGTCACCGAGTCATCGCACACGTGCACACTTCATGAACCGCATCAGTGGTACGAGTCGTGCGAGTCGCACGAGTTGTCCGCATCGCATGAGCCACGACGAGGGGGTGGAGACGTGCTCGCTGTCCGCCGCCCCGGCGCCGGAAACGTTGTCACCGACGCCCCGCGCGGGCATCCGGTTTCGGCCCCGTGTTCCGGGGCACGAGATGTCAGCCGTTGTGATTGCCGCTCATGCCGGGGCACAGTAGCGCTCCACGAGGTGATTGCCTCATACAACCGGCCCGGACGGACGGAACCCCACGCGTGACGGAGCATCCCACCTCCCACGAAGGCCGGCAGCCTCTCGCCGCCCGGTCGCAGGAACGCACCCGGCCGCGGCAGCGTGACGCCGCGTCGGCGTCGGCCCCTGCCACCGCGGCGATCCCGGCACCGGCCAAGGGCCCGAACCCGGCCGCGGCCGGTACGGGCCCCGCGGCCGGCCCCGACCCGCAGGCAGCATCCCGTCGTGAGGGCGACCGGCTGCGCTTCGTCGGGGCCGCGACCAGGCGGATCGCCCGCGGGATAGACCTGGACGAGATCGTGCTGGGGCTCTGCCGGGCCAGTGTGCCGACGTTCTCCGACGCCATACTCGTCTACCTCCGCGACCCGCTGCCGGTCGGCGACGAGCGGCCCGTCAACCCCTTCGTGCTGCGGCTGCGCCGCTCCGACCGGCTGCGGCTGAGCGACGAGGACACCGAGAACCTGTCGGAGACCGAGCGGCTGCGGCTGCCCGCCGTCGACCCGCAGGCCGATCTGACGCCCGCCTCCGAACTGTGCGAGGTCCTGGCGGGCGGCGCGCTGGCCGAGGTGCTGCGCGGGGTGCGTCCGGTGTTCGGCGACTCCGCCGCGGCCCGGGTCGCGCTGCCCGAACTGCTCGGCGCGGACCGCGTGGTGCCGTCCGGCCACCGGGCGATCCTGGCCCCGCTGCGCGGCCGGCGCCGGGTGATCGGCGCGGCGGTGTTCCTGCGCGGCACCGAGCGCCCGCCCTTCGAGGCCAACGACCTGCTGGTCGCGGCCCAGCTGGCGACGCACACCGCGCTCGGCATCGACAAGGCCGTGCTGTACGGCCGCGAGGCGTACATCGCCGACGAGCTGCAGCGCACCATGCTGCCCGACTCGCTCCCCCAGCCCACCGGCGTCCGGCTCGCCTCCCGCTACCTCCCCGCCGCCGAGACCGCCCGGGTCGGCGGCGACTGGTACGACGCGATCCCGCTGCCCGGCAGCCGGGTCGCCCTGGTCGTCGGCGACGTCATGGGCCACTCGATGACCTCCGCGGCGATCATGGGCCAGCTGCGCACCACGGCCCAGACCCTCGCGGGGCTCGACCTGCCCCCGCAGGAGGTCCTGCACCACCTGGACGAGCAGGCCCAGCGGCTCGGCAGCGACCGCATGGCGACCTGCCTGTACGCGGTGTACGACCCGGTCGCGCACCGCATCACCATCGCCAACGCCGGCCACCCGCCGCCCGTCCTGCTCCACCTCGGCGGCCGGGCCGAGGTACTGAAGGTGCCGCCGGGCGCCCCGATCGGTGTCGGCGGTGTGGACTTCGAGGCCGTCGAGCTGGACGCGCCCGCGGGCGCCACCCTGCTCCTCTACACCGACGGGCTCGTCGAGTCGCGGCTGCGGGACGTCTGGACGGGCATCGAGCAGCTGCGCGAGCGGCTCGCCGCCACCGCCCGGCTGACCGGCCCGGACCACTCGCCGCCGCTGGAGGCCCTCTGCGACGACGTGCTGGACATGCTCGGCCCGGGCGACCGGGACGACGACATCGCGCTGCTCGCCGCCCGCTTCGACGGGATCGCGCCGAGCGACGTGGCGTACTGGTTCCTGGAACCGGAGGACTCCGCCCCGGGCAAGGCCCGCAGGCTGGCCCGCCGGGCGCTCAGCCGGTGGGGGCTCGACGACATCGCGGACTCGGTGGAGCTCCTGGTCAGCGAGGTGGTGACCAACGCCGTGCGGTATGCGGAGCGGCCGGTGACCCTGCGGCTGCTGCGGACCGACATCCTGCGGTGCGAGGTCGGCGACGACGCCCCGCAGCTGCCCCGGCAGCGCCGGGCACGCGACATGGACGAGGGCGGCCGCGGTCTGTTCCTGGTGAACCGGCTGGCCCGGCGGTGGGGCGCGACGCGTCTGTCGACCGGCAAGGTGGTCTGGTTCGAGATGCCCACCCGGGGGCAGTGACCGGGGCCGCCGAAGCCCTGGTCACCGAGGGTGTCCCAAGCGCTCGGGCGCGTACGGCGTCTTCCGGGTGACGTGGCCGATGGGTGGCCGGGGCACCCCGAAGACATGCCGCAGCATGAACGGTTTCAGCTCGCACACCTCTGTGCGGGTCACCGCGGGCGGCGAGCGGATCTGGGTGAAGTACCAGTCCAGGACCGTCGGTCCGCCGCCCTTCTCGTACCCGGACACCCATCGCGGCTGATTCACGGGCCCCACGGTCCCGGACCACGGGAACGGGCGGTGTGCGAGGGGGATCCCCCTCGCACACCGCCCGTTCCGGCGACCAGCCGCGTCAGCGCGTCACGGCGTTGTCGTTGTCCGGCCGGTTGTTGCCTCCCGGGTCGAGCGGGAGTCCGGCACTGTCCGACGGGCCCGGGTCGGTCGACGGATCGGTCGGCGGATCCGTCGTCGGGTCCCCGGTCGGGGTGGGCGGCGGAGTGGTCTCCGGCGGTTCGGTCGTGGCGGGCGGTGTGGTCGTCGGTGCCTGGGTGGTCGGCTCGTCGGAGGGCGAGGCCTCGTCGGAGGGCGATGTGGTCGCGCTCGGGGAGCTGGTGTCCGGCGGCGGGGTGACCGCGGCGCCCATGTCGGTGTCGAGCACGAACTCGCTCGGTTCGCCCATGGCCTTCGCGGTGAAGTCCGCCCAGATCCGGGCCGGGAAGCCGCCACCGTTGACGCGGCCGCCCCCGCCGGCGCCCTTCAGGGTCACCTGCGCACCCTTCTGGATCTTCTTGCCGTCGTCGTCGGTACGCGGGTAGGCCGCTTCTCCGAACAGGCCGACCGAGGTGACGAGGTCGGGGGTGTAGCCGGTGAACCAGGCCGACTTGTTGTCGTCCGAGGTACCGGTCTTGCCCGCGATGTCCTGGTCGGCCAGCCCCTCGGCGTTACGCACCGAGCCCTGGGCCGTACCGTCGTCGACCACTCCGGTCAGCACCGAGGTCACGGAGTCCGCGGCCTGGCGGCTGATCACCTGGTCGCCGATCGCGTCGGGCATCTGCACCGGGTCCTCGCCCTGGTGCACCGCCGACTTCACGATCTGGGGGGTGACCTTCTTGCCGTGGTTGTCGAGCGTGGCGTAGACGCCGGCCATGGCCATCGGGCTCGCGCCCATGGAGCCGAGCGTCTGCGCGGGGCCCTGGTCCAGATCCTTCACGTCCATGCCGAGCTCGCCGGCGGTCTTCAGTACCTGGTCCATGCCGACGTCCACGCCCATCTGCGCGAAGACGGAGTTGATGGACTTGTTCATCGCGGTCTGGACGGTGACGCTGCCGTAGTTCTGGTCGTCCTCGTTCTCCGGCGCGAAGGCGACGTCACTCCCCACGACCGGCCGCTCGCTGGTGCCGTCGTAGCGGGTGTTGGCGGTGATCTCCCGGCCTTCCTGCGTCACCGACTCCTGGTCGAGGGCCGCCGCGAGAATGACCGGCTTGAAGGTGGAAGCGGGCTGGTAGTCGGGGCGGGTGGCGTTCGACGTCCAGTGCTCGTTCTGGCCCCGTCCGCCGTACAGCGCGAGCACCGCACCCGTCTTCGGGTCCACCGAGACGGCACCGGCCTGGATGTCCTGGTCGAGCTTGCGCTTCTTCGTGTCCAGGTTGTCGATGAGCTTCGTCTCGACCGACTTCTCCAGCGCCTGCTGCTTCTTCTTGTCGATGTTGACGGTGATCGTCCAGCCGCCGAGGTCGAACTGGTCGCTGCTGAGGCCGGTCTCCTCCAGCACCGCCTTGCGGGCCGCTTCGACGATGTAGCCCTTCTGTCCCGCGACCCCGTTCAGCGGCTTGGGATCCTGCGGAATCGGGAACTTCAGGCCCTGGCGCTTGCCGGCGTCCAGCCACTCCTCCTCGACCATGTTGTCCAGCACGTAGTTCCAGCGCTCCTGGACGAGCGCCTTCCCCTTCGGGCCGGCGACGGCCCAGTCGTACTGGCTGGGTGCCTGGAGCAGGGCGGCGAGGTAGGCGCCCTGGGCGACGTTCAGGTCCTTGGCGTCCTTGCCGTAGTACGCCTGCGCCGCGGCCTGGATGCCGTAGGCGCCCCGGCCGTAGTAGCTGGTGTTGATGTACCCGGCGAGGATCTCCTGCTTGCTCCGCTTCTGGTCCACCTTCAGCGAGATGACCAGCTCTTTGAGCTTGCGGGTGACCGTCTGGTCCTGGTCGAGGTAGTAGTTCTTGACGTACTGCTGGGTGATGGTCGAGCCACCCTGCTTGCCCTTGCCGGAAACGGTGTTCAGCAGGCCGCGTGCGGTGCCTTTGAAGTCGACGCCCTTGTCCTGGTAGAAGGACTTGTTCTCGGCGGCGACGAAGGTCATCTGGACCTCCTTGGGCACCTGCGCGAGGTCCACGATCTCGCGGTTGACCTCACCCGTCCTGGCCAGCAGGGTCCCGTCGGAGTACTTGTAGATGTTGCTCTGCAGCTTGGCCTGGGCGTTGCCCTCGGGCACGCTCACCATCATGTAGAGCACGGCGAAGGCGCCCATGCCCAGCAGGCAGATACCGAGGGCCGTGCCCAGTAGTTTCCGCCAGGTGAAGAGTCCGCGTATGCCGCCGCTCTTCCCGGCCCGCCGCGACCCGCGCCGCTGGGCTCGTCGCGCATCCGCTCGACCCATTGCTGTGTTGCTCCCGTTTCTCTGCTCGACCGGATCAGCTCGGACCTGCCAGCTAACACCGTCCACAAGGTCAAAAAGCGAGCGATCCCGCACTTTCCGGACGTGACAATCAGCACCCGTTCCCATGGGAACCGACTCACGAGGGGTGCGCAGGGTTGCGACAACCGTTAATGTGTAATCACATTGCTAGCGCACGGCTAGCCAGTCGAAACGGGGGATTCCATGACTGAACCGCTCAACACGAACGCCTCGGCCGAACCGCGGGCCGACCTCACTCCGGACGCTCCGGAGATGCCGGAACCGCAGGTCCGCGAGACGAGGGCGCACAGCATCGCCGGCGGCCTCGGCCTCCTGCTGACCGTGATCGGGGTGATCGTCGGCGTCGGCCTCGCCATCCTCGGCGGCGTCATCGGATCGAACGGGAACAACGGCCTCGGCATCCCGCTGTGCATCCTGGGCGTCCTGCTCGTCATCGCCTCGTTCTTCTGCATGGGCGGTGTGAAGATGGTCGCACCGGGCGAGGCGCGGGTGATCCAGCTCTTCGGCCGTTACGTGGGCACGATCCGCACCGACGGGCTGCGCTGGATCAACCCGCTGACCTCCAGCCGCAAGATCTCCACCCGGGTCCGCAACCACGAGACCGCGGTCCTCAAGGTCAACGACGCCTACGGCAACCCGATCGAGCTCGCCGCGATCGTCGTCTGGAAGGTCGAGGACACCGCACAGGCGCTCTTCGAGGTCGACGACTTCCTCGAGTTCGTCGCCACCCAGACCGAGGCCGCGGTGCGGCACATCGCGATCGAGTACCCGTACGACGCCCACGACGAGGGCGGCCTGTCGCTCCGGGGCAACGCCGAGGAGATCACCGAGAAGCTGGCCGTGGAACTCACGGCACGGGTCAGGGCGGCGGGCGTACGGATCATCGAGTCCCGCTTCAGCCACCTCGCGTACGCCCCCGAGATCGCCTCCGCGATGCTTCAGCGCCAGCAGGCCGGAGCGGTGGTCGCGGCCCGGCAGCTGATCGTCGAGGGAGCGGTCGGCATGGTCGAGATGGCGGTCACCCGGATCACCGAGCAGGACCTCGTCGAGCTCGACCCCGAGCGGAAGGCGGCCATGGTCAGCAATCTGATGGTGGTGCTGTGCGGCGACCGCGCGGTGCAGCCGGTCCTCAACACGGGCACGCTCTACCAGTGACGGATCAGACCCCGCGGCGCCGCGCGCCGCAGTCCGGGCCGCAGCAGCGCAAGCAGATGCTGCTGCGGCTGGATCCCGCCGTGCACGACGCGCTGGCACGCTGGGCCTCGGACGAGCTGCGCAGCGCGAACGCGCAGATCGAGTTCCTGCTGCGGCGGGCGCTCGCCGAGGCGGGCCGGCTGCCCGGCGGCGCGGCGCCGATCCCGCGCCGCGGGCGCCCCCCGAAGGCACCGGAGGCGCCGGAGGCGGAGTGATCCGCCGGCCCCGCCGCGGCCCCGGCCACTGCCCCGTCGCCCCGCCGACCGGTATACACACCAGGTATACACACCGTGTACAGTCCTCGGTATGTCTATCGGCCACACCCTGCTCGGGCTCCTGGAGTCCGGCCCCCGTCACGGCTACGACCTCAAACGGACCTTCGACGAGAAGTTCGGGCACGACCGTCCCCTGCACTACGGACAGGTCTACTCGACGATGTCCCGCCTCCTCAAGAACGGCCTCGTCGAGGTCGACGGCGTGGAGAGCGACGGCGGCCCGGAACGCAAGCGCTACGCCATCACCGACGCCGGGATCACCGACGTCGCCGCCTGGCTCGCGCAGCCCGAGAAGCCGGAGCCGTACCTCCAGTCGACCCTGTACACCAAGGTCGTCCTGGCCATGCTGACCGGCCGCAGCGCCGCCGACGTGCTGGACGCCCAGCGCTCCGAGCACCTGCGCATGATGCGTATCCTCACCGACCGCAAGCGCCGGGGCGACCTCGCCGACCAGCTGATCTGCGACCACGCCCTGTTCCATCTCGAAGCCGATCTGCGCTGGCTGGAGCTCACCGCCGCGCGACTCGGCCAGCTCGCGAAGGTGGTGGCCCCGTGATTCCCGCCGGCTCCCTGCTCGCCGCCCACGATCTGCACAAGGCCTACGGGCCGACCCCCGCACTCGACGGCGCCTCGTTCTCCGTCCACCCCGGCGAGGTCGTCGCCGTGATGGGCCCCTCCGGCTCCGGCAAGTCCACCCTGCTGCACTGCCTCGCCGGCATCATCACCCCGGACTCCGGCAGCATCACCTACGCCGGACGCGAGCTCTCCACGATGTCCGACGCCGAGCGCAGCGCCCTGCGCCGCAGCGAGTTCGGCTTCGTCTTCCAGTTCGGCCAGCTCGTCCCGGAGCTGACCTGCGTGGAGAACGTCGCCCTGCCGATGCGGCTGAACGGCACCCGCCGCAAGGCCGCCGAGCGCATCGCCCTGGAGTGGATGGAGCGCCTGGAGGTCGACGACATCGGCGCCAAGCGTCCCGGCGAGGTGTCCGGAGGCCAGGGCCAGCGCGTCGCCGTGGCCCGGGCCCTGGCCGCGTCCCCGAAGGTGATCTTCGCCGACGAGCCGACCGGCGCCCTGGACTCGCTCAACGGCGAGCGCGTCATGCAACTGCTCACCGACGCGGCCCGTTCCTCCCACGTCGCCGTGGTGCTCGTGACCCACGAGGCCCGCGTCGCCGCCTACTCCGACCGCGACATCACCGTCCGCGACGGCCGGGCCCGCGACCTGGAGCACGCCGTATGACCCTGCTCGACCAGAAGCGGACCCCGGCGGCCGGCCCGGCGCATCCTCCCGAACCCCCGTCGCGTGCCGCCTCCTGGCTGCGCGACCTCGGACTCGGCATCCGGTTCGCCGCCGGCGGCGGCCGCGAGGGCTGGATCCGCACGCTGCTCACCGCGGTCGGCGTGGGCCTGGGCGTGGCGCTGCTGCTCACCGCCGCCTCCGTTCCGCACATGCTCGACGAGCGGTCCGCCCGCGACCAGGCCCGCTCCGAGAGCAAGATCTCGGAATCCCCCGACGCCTCCGCGAAGAAGTCCGACAGCACGGTCCTGCGCATAGAGGCGAGCACCGAGTACCACGACCGCTCCATCACGGGCTTCCTGATGCGCGCGGACGGCGACCACCCGGTCATCCCCCCGGGCATCGGCTCCTTCCCCGCCCCCGGCGAGATGGTGGTCTCACCCGCTCTCAAGAAGATCCTCGACTCCCCCGACAACGAGCTGCTCAGGGAGCGCCTGCCCTACAAGGTGACCGGCACGATCTCGGACGCGGGACTGCGCTCGCCCGGCGAACTCTGGTTCTACGTCGGCAGCGACACCCTGACCAGCGCGTCGGGCGGCCACCGGATCGCCGGATACGGCGAGCCCGGCCCGACCGATCCGCTGTCACCGCTGCTCATCGTGCTGATCATCATGGTCTGCGTGGTGCTGCTGGCCCCCGTGGCCATCTTCATCGCCACCGCCGTACGCTTCGGCGGCGACCGCCGCGACCGTCGGCTCGCCGCCCTGCGCCTGGTCGGTACGGACATCCGGATGACCCGCCGGATCGCGGCCGGTGAGGCACTCTTCGGCGCGGTGCTCGGTCTCGTCATCGGACTGGCCGTGTTCCTGACGGGGCGCCGGTTCGCCGGCCTCGTCGAGATCTGGGACGTCAGCGCCTTCCCCGCCGACCTGGCCCCCGACGCCCGGCTCTGCGTCCTGATCGCCCTCGCCGTTCCGCTCACCGCGGTGCTCGTCACCCTGGCGGCGATGCGCTCCGTGGTCATCGAGCCGCTCGGCGTCGTACGCAACGGCCGCGACCGGGGGCGCCGCCTCTGGTGGCGTCTGCTGCTGCCGGTCGCCGGACTCGCGGTCTTCGGACTCGGCGGCAGGATCGACGAGTACAGCGTCGTCAACCCGTATCCGGTCGCCGGAGGCGCGGTACTCGTCCTCGTCGGACTGGCCCTGCTCCTGCCCTGGCTGGTCGAGGCCTGTGTCGGGCGGCTGCGCGGCGGCCCGGTGCCCTGGCAGCTGGCCACCCGCCGGCTCCAGCTGAGCAGCGGGGCGGCCTCCCGCGCGGTCAGCGGCGTCACCGTCGCCGTGGCCGGTGCGGTGGCCCTGCAGATGCTGTTCGCCGCGATGAACGACGACTTCAACAGGATCACCAACCAGGACCCGTCCCGCGCCCAGTTCTACAGCCACTCCGAGATCGTCCGGGGCGACGCCGCCCTGCACACGATCAAGGAGTTCCGTGCCACCAAGGGTGTCACCCAGGTCATCGGCACGGTCGAGGCCTACGCGACCAAGCCGGGAAAGTACACGGACGACGAGATCCAGCCCACCACCTCGTTCACCGTCGGCGACTGCGCGACCCTGCGCGAGCTCGCCCGGATCACGTCCTGCCGGGACGGCGACACCTTCGTCTCGCACCCCGAGGACAAGGGACAGGCCGATTGGGTCGACGCGACCGCCCGCAAGGGCGAGGTGATCGAGTTCGACTCCTACGGCCCCGGCAAACCGCTGCGCTGGACGCTGCCGGCCGGCTCCCGGACCGTCGCGGCCCGGACCGACCCGTACGGCGAGGAGCACTCGGGCATCCTGGTCACGCCGGGGGCGATCGACGCCCGGACCCTGCCCGGAGCCGAGACCGTCTCGCAGATCCGCATCGACGAGAACGTTCCGGACGCCGCCGAGTACGTACGCAACACGGCGGCCCGGATCGATCCCGGAATGCGCCTGGTCACCCTCAACTCGGTCGAGCGCGACCGGCAGTACGCGAGCATCCAGACCGGTCTCCAGGTCGGCGCGACCGCCACCCTGCTGCTGATCGCCGCGTCCATGCTCGTCTCCCAGCTGGAGCAACTGCGGGAGCGCAAGCGACTGCTGTCGGTCCTGGTCGCCTTCGGCACCCGCCGGGTCACCCTCGGCTGGTCGGTGCTGTGGCAGACCGCGATCCCGGTGGTCATCGGGCTCGCGGTGGCGGTGGCGGGCGGGCTCGCGCTCGGGGCCACGCTGTGCTGGATGGTCAGCAAACCGGTGGCCGGCTGGTGGCTGTTCCTGCCGCTGGCGGGGGCGGGCGCCTCGCTCATCCTGCTGGTCACCCTGCTCTCGCTGCCCGTGCTGTGGCGCCTGATGCGCCCCGACGGGCTGCGCAGCGAGTAGGCCGGTCCGACGGCCGGCCGGACCGTGGTTCAGGTCCGGCCGGCCGTCGCCACGCGTACCGGCAGCGCCTCCATCGCCCCACGCAGTGCCGCCGCGAACTCCTCGAACTCCTCGTGCCGGGCCGCCCCCGTCCGCATCCCCAGCGCCACCCGCCGCGCGGGGGCCGGTTCCGCGAAGTACCCGGTGCTCAGCGCCTCGTTGCGGGCGGTCTCGACGGTCACCGCGGTCCGCGGCAGCAGCGTCACCCCGAGGCCCCCGGCCACCAGCTGCACCAGCGTGGAGAGCCCGGCCGCGGTCGTGGTCACCGGCGCGCCCTCGGTACGCCCCGCCTCACGGCAGATGTCGAGCGCCTGGTCGCGCAGGCAGTGCCCCTCGTCGAGCAGCAGCAGCGGCAGCTCCCGCAGCGCCTCGCGCGGGATGTCCTGCCGTCCGCCGAGCCAGTGGTCGCGTTCCATGACGAGCACGAAGTCCTCGTCGAAGAGCGGGAGTTCCGTCACGCCCGGCACCCCGAGCGGCACGGCGAGCAGCAGCAGGTCCAGCCGCCCCGCGGCGAGTCCGTCCAGCAGCGAGGAGGTCTGTTCCTCGTGCACCTGGAGGTCGAGCTCCGGGTAGCGGTCGTGGACCAGCCGCAGCACGGTCGGCAGCAGATACGGGGCGACGGTCGGGATCACCCCGAGCCGCAGCACCCCGGTGAAGGGTGCGCGGACCGCCTCGGCCTCCTCCATCAGCTCCCCCACGGCATGCAGCACGGCCCGCGCCCGCACCGCGAGCCGCTCCCCGGCGGGCGAGAGCAGTACCTTGCGCGTCGTACGCTCGATGAGCTGGACACCCAGTGCCTCCTCCAGCGCCGACACGGCACCGGAGAGCGCGGGCTGACTCATCCCGATTGCGGCCGCCGCGTCCCGGAAGTGCAGATACTCCGCCACGGCCGCGAAGGCGCGCAGCTGCGAGAGGCTGGGCTGTTTGGGCCTGATGCCCTGATTACTCTGGGCCACTGATAGGCACCTCCGATCATCACGACCGAGTGTAGCTATTTCCGCGATCAATGCACTCTGTGCCAAGGTGGACACCGTCCAACCCTCAGGAACTCCCCCAAAAAGGGAATTCCTACGCTGCAAGGAGAGCGCGTGCTCACTGTCGGTGACAAGTTCCCCGAGTTCGACCTGACCGCTTGTGTTTCGCTGGAGAGCGGCAAGGAGTTCGAGCAGATCAACCACAAGACCTACGAGGGTCAGTGGAAGGTCGTTTTCGCGTGGCCCAAGGACTTCACCTTCGTGTGCCCCACCGAGATCGCCGCGTTCGGCAAGCTGAACGAGGAGTTCGCCGACCGTGACGCGCAGGTCCTCGGCTTCTCCGGTGACTCCGAGTTCGTGCACCACGCCTGGCGCAAGGACCACCCGGACCTGACCGACCTGCCCTTCCCGATGCTGGCCGACTCGAAGCACGAGCTCATGCGTGACCTCGGCATCGAGGGCGAGGACGGCTTCGCCCAGCGCGCCGTCTTCATCGTCGACCAGAACAACGAGATCCAGTTCACGATGGTGACCGCCGGTTCCGTGGGCCGTAACCCCAAGGAGGTCCTGCGGGTCCTCGACGCCCTGCAGACCGACGAGCTGTGCCCCTGCAACTGGACCAAGGGCGAGAACACCCTGGACCCGGTCGCGCTCCTCTCGGGCGAGTGAGCTGACACCGACATGGCACTCGACGAACTGAAGGCCGCCGTTCCGGACTTCGCCAAGGACCTGAAGCTGAACCTCGGCTCGGTCATCGGCAACAGTGAGCTCCCGCAGCAGCAGCTGTGGGGCACCGTACTCGCCTGCGCGATCGCCTCGCGCTCGCCGAAGGTGCTGCGCGAGCTGGAGCCGGAGGCGAAGGCCAACCTCTCCGCGGAGGCGTACACCGCCGCGAAGTCGGCCGCCGCCATCATGGCGATGAACAACGTGTTCTACCGGACCCGGCACCTGCTGTCGGACCCCGAGTACGGCAACCTCCGGGCCGGCCTGCGGATGAACGTGATCGGCAAGCCGGGCGTGGAGAAGATCGACTTCGAGCTGTGGTCGCTCGCCGTCTCCGCGATCAACGGCTGCGGCCAGTGCCTGGACTCCCACGAGCAGGTGCTGCGCAAGGCCGGCGTGGACCGTGAGACCATTCAGGAAGCCGTCAAGATCGCCTCGGTGATCCAGGCGGTCGGCGTGACCCTCGAAGCCGAGGCCGTCCTCGCCGAGTAGTACCCCGGATACGAGAAGGGCCCCCCGGACGACCGACCGTCCGGGGGGCCCTTCTTCTGTCTCCGTCCGTGCGCCCGCTCAGGGTGTCTTCGGAGCGGCCGTGTCCGTGTCCGCCACCGGCTCCTCGTCACTGCCGTCGTCGAAGTCCTCCGGCGGCGAGCCGGGGGCCGGCCTGGGCGCCGCGTCCAGTGACGTCGAGCCGTGCGGGGGCGGCGAGTGACGGCGGGACTCCTCCTGCCCGTACGTCCGCAGATAGCCGACCACCGTGTTGGTCACCGCGACCAGCGGGACCGCGACGACGGCGCCCCCGATGCCGGCGATCATGCCGCCCGCGGCGACCGAGAGCACCACGGCCAGCGGATGCACCCGCACCGCGCGGCCCAGGATGAACGGCTGCAGGATGTGGCCCTCGATCTGCTGCACCGCGAGCACCACGGCCAGCACCATCAGTGCCGTGAACACGCCCTGGGTGACGAGTGCGACGACCACCGCCAGCGCCCCGGAGACCACGGCCCCGACGAGCGGGATGAAGGCGAACAGGAAGATGAAGACGGCCAGCGGAACCGCCATCGGCACATCGAGGAAGAAGATGCCGAGGCCGATGAAGATGGCGTCGATCAGGGCGACTATCACGGTGCCGCGCACATAGGCGGTCAGCGTCCGCCAGGCCCGGGGGCCGGCGCCCGCGACGCCCGGCCGGGCCTGCGCGGGGACGAGCCTGAGCACCCAGTGCCAGATGCGCTTGCCGTCGTACAGCAGGAAGAGCGTGGAGAACATCGCCAGCAGCATCCCGGTGAGAAGCTCCACCATCACGGTGACGCCCTGCAGTCCGGCGGAGGTGATCGCCTCCGTGTTGGTGCCGACGGTGTCGCTGAGGTTCTTCGCTATGTCGTTGATCTGTTTGTCGGTCACATGGAACGGGCTGTCCAGCAGCCAGTTCTTCAGGTCGTCGATACCCGTCCGCACCTTGTCGGAGAGGGTGTCGATGTTGTCCATGACCTGCCAGACCACGAACCAGCCGACCAGGCCCATGATGACGAAGCCCAGGATCGCCGTGACCGCGGTGGCCAGGCCGCGTGGCAGCCCGTACCGCTTCAGCCGGGCGACGGTCGGCTGGAGCATCGCGGTGACGAGCAGCGCGGCGACGAACGCCAGCACCACCAGCTGCACCGCGCTGATGACCCGCATGAGCACCCAGAGGGTTCCGGCGAGCACCAGCAGCCGCCAGCCCGCCTCGGCCGCGACCCGCATCCCCCAGGGGATGGCCGCGACCGGGTCGGGGCGCGCGGAGACGGAGGGGGCGTACGCGGGCGGTGGCGGGACGTGGTCGGTCTCGGCGGCGGCCTTCCCGGCCCTCGCCTTCGGCGCGGCCGTCACAGGCGTCTCCTCGCGCGCGGCCGCGTCGTCCTCGGCCGCCGATTCGGCCCGCCGTTCGTCCAGGCGCTCACCCAGCCTGGTCAGTTCGCCACCCAGTTGTCCGAGCCACCCCGGCAGTTTCGACATAACGGTTCCTCTACCCCCGTCCGTTCTCCCCACCGCTCCCCCCGGGAACGGTTCCGCCCGACCGTACACGCGCGAAGCCCCCCACCGTAGGACGGTGAGGGGCTCCGTGAGGTTGAGATCCGAACCTCGGAAGGTTCTAGTACCAGTGGTTGGCCTGCCAGAAGGACCAGGCACCGCACGGGCTGCCGTAGCGGCTGTCCATGTAGTTCAGGCCCCACTTGATCTGGGTGGCCGGGTTGGTCTGCCAGTCGGCACCGGCGGAAGCCATCTTCGAGCCGGGCAGCGCCTGGACGAGGCCGTAGGCACCGGAGGACGGGTTGCTCGCCCGGTAGTTCCAGCTCGACTCGTGGTTCACGATGTTGCTGAAGCACTGGAACTGGTCGCCGGGGATCATCTGACGAGCCATCGCCTGCACGTCGGCCACGCTGTACGAGCCCTGGGTCGCGAACGCGGTGGCGCTGCGGACCTCGGAGCGGCTGGCGCGCTCGGCGCGCTCCGCCTTCTCCTTGCGCTCCTGCTCCAGCCTGTCCTCGGCCGCCGCCTTCTTGGACTTGGCGTCCTTGGCTGCCTGCACACGGGCTGATTCCTCGGCGGACTTCTTCGCGGACGCGTCGGCCGCGGACGCCTGGGCGTCGGCCTGCTGCGTCAGCGACGCGGTCTGCACCTGGGCCTGCTGGCCCGCGGGGATGTCTGCGAGCAGCGTGGTGTCGGCTGCGGTCGCCTCGAAGTTGTTGTCATCAGCAGCGGGAGTGCTGCCTGCTGCAACGCCTACGACGGCGCCAACGGTGGTTACCGCTGTGGCTGATGCCACGGCGAACCCCCGGACCGAGATCCGGCTCACACGGTGTCCTTCCAGCATCGCCCGCTTAGGTGACCTCGCGGGCGCAATCGTGCCCCTGGACACTGGCCTCCCTACTGCTTGGGTCACGGGAGGCACGGGCCCGGTGGGCACTCCCCGGGGGGAGCGCCGCGTGGTGCTCGCGGGCGGCATACGGACGGCGGTTGTTGAGTTGTGTGGTGCGTGGCACCTCTGGAGGTGCCGGTGTGCCGTATGCGGGGCCTGACGGAAGCAAGACTCTGCCGGAACGGGACGCCGGGAAGCAATTCTCTGTTGCGTGTGAAAGCTCACACCTCGTTTGGAGCACATGAATGACGGAAATGGTGCCGCAACACGATGCCGCCCGGCTAAGCTCCTTCGCTCGCCGGGCGGCATCAACTGTCCCAAGCCGTATCAGATCTGGCCTTCCTCCAGCATTTCGGTCACCAGTGCGGCGATACGGGAACGCTCCGAACGCGTGAGCGTCACATGCGCGAAGAGCGGATGCCCCTTCAGCTTCTCGACGACGGCGACCACACCGTCGTACCGGCCGACCCGGAGGTTGTCCCGCTGGGCCACGTCATGCGTGAGCACCACT
The DNA here is from genome assembly GCF_035917155.1 of Streptomyces sp. NBC_00385. Taxonomy (NCBI): domain Bacteria; kingdom Bacillati; phylum Actinomycetota; class Actinomycetes; order Kitasatosporales; family Streptomycetaceae; genus Streptomyces; species Streptomyces sp. NBC_00385. The sequence goes on from NZ_CP107951.1 coordinate 2,927,431, forward strand.
CGGGAATTTGCCCCGATTCTGGACAACACGGTCAGCAGGACGTTCCGTTCGAGCGACTGGGCCTCGTCGACGATCACGAAGGCATCGTGGAGGGACCGGCCCCTGATGTGGGTGAGCGGCAGGATCTCCAGCATGCCGCGCCCCAGCACCTCCTCGATCACCTCGCGGCCGGAGACGGCCGACAGGGTGTCGAAGACGGCCTGGGCCCAGGGGCTCATCTTCTCGGCCTCGCTGCCGGGGAGATAGCCGAGCTCCTGCCCGCCGACCGCGTACAGCGGACGGAAGACCATCACCTTCTTGTGCTGTCCGCGCTCCAACACCGCTTCGAGGCCCGCGCAGAGCGCCAGCGCCGACTTCCCGGTGCCGGCCCTGCCGCCCAGCGACACGATGCCGACGTCCTGGTCCAGGAGCAGTTCCAGGGCGATGCGCTGCTCGGCGCTGCGGCCGTGGATGCCGAAGGCCTCCCGGTCGCCCCGGACGAGCCGGACATTGCCCTCGGGTGTCACCCGGCCGAGCGCCTTGCCCCGTTCGGACTGGAGGACCAGGCCGGTGTGCACGGGCAGCTCGGCGGCCTCGGGGACGTACAGCGTCTCCTCGGCGAAGAGCAGGTCCACCTGTTCGGCGGGGAGGGACAGCTCGGACATCCCGGTCCAGCCGGAGTCGGTGATGGCGAGTTCCGCCCGGTACTCCTCGGCGAGGAGGCCGACCGACGAGGCCTTGATGCGCAGGGGCAGGTCCTTGGAGACGACCGTGACGTCGTACCCCTCGGCCTGGAGATTGCGTGCGACCGCGAGAATCCGTGAGTCGTTGTCCCCCAACCGGTAGCCGGCGGGAAGGACGCCGGGATCGGAGTGGTTGAGTTCGACGCGCAGCGTCCCGCCCAGATCCCCGAGAGGGATCGGGGCATCCAGCCGGCCGTACCGGACCCGGAAGTCGTCCAGCAGGCGCAGGGCCTGCCGGGCGAAGTACCCGAGTTCGGGGTGGTGCCGTTTGGCCTCCAGTTCCGTGACCACGACGATCGGGAGCACGACTTCGTGCTCGTCGAATCGGGACATGGCGTTCGGATCGGCCAGCAGGACGCTGGTGTCGAGAACGTAGGTGCGCCTGTCGGGCATGCGGCGCTTTGTGCTGGTCACCACGGAAGGACGTACCCCCTCGGACGAGGTTGGGGTGCGACGGCGTCGCGGAGCATCCCAATGGGAGAGGACGGGCCGGGCTCCGGCCACCTTGCGCGGGCCGAGCGCCGGCCCTCCGCGTCGGCCGCACTGTATGTACGGTCCTTCGTGTGCAAAGGGCCTCCCGGGCGAGCGGACTCCATGCCGCTCACTTGGACACGACGTCCGCCTGGTTGGTGACCGGACGTCGACCTGTCAGGGATATGCCCTCGAACACGCCAAGCCATGCCGACCTGGGCCGGTGGGGTGAGCGGGGAGTGTCGTACGAGACCGTGGGTGGGCGCCCACCGGATGGGCGGCCCCCGGGCTGCCGGACCGGCCGGGGGACGCCGGCGGGCCGGAGAGGGCCCGCGGTGTCAGCCGCCGTAGCGGCGGTGGCGGGCCGCGTAGTCGCGCAGGGCCCGAAGGAAGTCGACGCGGCGGAACGCCGGCCAGAAGACCTCGCAGAAGTAGTACTCGGAGTGTGCGCTCTGCCAGAGCATGAAGCCCGAAAGACGCTGCTCGCCGCTGGTGCGGATCACCAGGTCGGGGTCCGGCTGGCCCCGGGTGTAGAGGTGCTCGGAGATGAGGTCGGTGGAGACGATCTCCGCCAGGTCCTCGAAGGAGGTGCCCTTCTCGGAGTGGTCGAGCAGCAGGGAGCGCACGGCGTCGGCGATCTCCTGGCGCCCGCCGTAGCCGACGGCGACGTTGACCAGTATCCCGTCGACACCCACGGTGGCCTGTTCGGCCTCCTTGAGGACCGTCTGGGTGTGCGCGGGCAGCAGGTCGAGCGTGCCGACGTGGTGGACGCGCCAGCGCCCGTCCGCCACCAGGTCCCGCACGGTGTTCTCGATGATGCCGAGGAGCGGGATGAGCTCGGACTCGGGCCGGTCGAAGTTGTCCGTGGAGAGCATCCAGAGCGTGACGACCTCGACGTCCGTCTCGCTGCACCAGCCGAGAAGCTCCTTGATCTTGTCCGCACCGGCCTGGTGCCCCTGCGCGGCGGTGCCGCCGGACGCCTTCGCCCAGCGCCGGTTTCCGTCGAGGATGACACCGATGTGCTTGGGCACCTGGGCGTGATCGAGGCGGGCCTCCACCCGGCGCGCGTAGAGCCCGTACACCAGGTCGCGCAAGTTCACTGAGTCCACCTCTCGGTTCCGTGCGGGCACGCCCGCCCCTTGGCCCGGGGTCCGGGGTCGTCCACCTGGGGATCACCGCACCGGAAGGGGGCGATCGCCCCGCCGTGCCGTGGCAGTCCCGAAGCGGCCACATTACTGCGCAGGCGGCTCGCGGGCCCAACCCGGCCTGTCACAAGTCCGTGATAACCGGCCTGTCGCACGTCCGTGATAGGAGAGAACGTGACTGATTCCTCTTCTCCCTACCTGGCCGACGCCGCGCGCTACGACTCCATGGAGTACCGGCGCACCGGCCGCAGCGGCCTCAAGCTCCCCGCTCTCTCGCTCGGCCTCTGGCACAACTTCGGCGACGACCGCACGCTCGGCTCGCAGCGCGCCATCCTGCGCCGCGCCTTCGACCTCGGCGTGACCCACTTCGACCTGGCCAACAACTACGGCCCACCGCCCGGCTCCGCCGAGCTCAACTTCGGGAAGATCTTCGGGCAGGACTTCACCCCCTACCGCGACGAGCTGATCATCTCCACCAAGGCGGGGTACGACATGCACCCCGGCCCGTACGGGGAGTGGGGCTCGCGCAAGTACCTGCTGTCGTCGCTCGACGCCTCGCTGAGGCGGATGGGGCTGGACTACGTCGACATCTTCTACTCGCACCGCTTCGACCCGGACACTCCGCTGGAGGAGACGATGGGGGCGCTGGCCTCCGCCGTGCACCAGGGCAAGGCGCTGTACGTGGGGGTGTCCTCGTACAACTCCGAGCAGACCGCCGAGGCGGCCCGGCTGCTGAAGGAGATGGGTGTGCCGGCCCTGATCCACCAGCCGTCCTACTCGATGATCAACCGCTGGACCGAGGACGACGGGCTGCTGGACACCCTGGAGGCGGCCGGCATGGGCTGCATCTCCTTCGTGCCGCTCGCCCAGGGCCTGCTGACCGGCAAGTACCTGAAGGGGATCCCGCAGGGTTCACGTGCCACGCAGGGCAAGTCCCTCGACCCGGACCTGCTCTCGGACGAGGTGGTCCGCCGGCTGAACGGGCTGAACGACATCGCGGGCCGCCGCGGCCAGTCGCTCGCCCAGCTGGCCATCGGCTGGGTGCTGCGCGACAGCCGTATGACGTCGGCTCTGATCGGCGCGTCGAGCGTGGGACAGCTGGAGGAGAACGTCGCGGCTCTGGCCGGTCCGCCGCTGTCCGCCGAGGAGTTGAAGGAGATCGACGCCTTCGCCGTGGACACCGCGGGCACCAACATCTGGGCCGGCCGGGGCTGACGGAACGGCCCGGACAGGCGGCCGGGGCTCTGCGCGACCGCGTCTGCGGTCGGGCCCGGCCGTACCGGGGCACAAAAAAACGGGCCGGTCCGTGGGGGGGGTTACGGACCGGCCCGAGGGGGGGTTTCCACCATAACCCTTCGTAAGTGCTACTGCGTGCCACGCCGCGAAATAATTACTCTCCGAATGTGCGGAACTCCGCTGCGGGCACGGATTCCGGTGCTTCACAGCCCTGTGACCTGCACAGACGCCTGCAGGCGCCACGTTGACGCCGAACACGCCCGCAGGACGTACACAGGATGTGCACATTCCGGTCGGTTGCGACCCGGGCCCCGCGTCCTCCACTGCCGGCCACGGGTCTCACACAGGGTCATGGACGTCCGGGCCAAGGGGACAGGACCTGACCCGACGGCCCGATAGCTTTCGGTTCATGACGACGCCGAGCGCGACCGTGACGTGGACCGGGGCGAACGCCCGCCGGCTGGAACGCCAAGGCCTGACGGACCCGCTCACCGGCACGTCGTCCGCCGTGGTCGAGTCGATGCCCGCCGCGCACGCGCAGGTCCTGTCCGCCGCCGAGCTCTCCGTGGGGCTGCGGAGCCGCGAGCTGACCCGCGCGGACGTGCGCAAGGCCCTGTGGACGGACCGGACGCTCATCAGGACGTTCGGGCCGCGCGGCACGGTCCACCTCGTGTCGGCCACCGAACTACCGCTGTGGACCGGAGCGTTGTCCGCCCTGCCGGCGGGCCGCACCACCCAGCCGGAAGGCGTGCGGATGGCGCCGGAGCAGACCGAGGAGGTGCTCGCCGCGATCGCCGACGCGCTGACCGGGGCGGAGCTGACCGTCGACGAGCTCACCGAGGCGGTCGTCGCCCGCGCCGGGGCCTGGGCCGGTGAGCCGGTGATGCCCGCCTTCCAGACCCTGTGGCCGCGCTGGCGGCAGGTCACCCATCTGGCTTCCCACCGCGGGGTCCTCTGCTTCGGACCGGACCGCGGCCGCAAGGTCACGTACACCCGCCCGGACGTCACCCCGCTCGACGGACCGCAGGCGCTCGCCGCGCTCGTCGGCCGCTATCTGCACGCCTACGGCCCGGCCACCCCGCAGAACTTCGCCAAATGGCTCGCCGCGCCCGCACGTTGGGCCTCGGACCTCTTCACCGGGCTCGCTGCGGACGGGGAGATCGAAGAGGTGGCGTACGAGGACGGCGGCCCGGCCTGGGTGGTGGCGGGTGACACCTCGTTCCCTTCGCAGCCGGTACACGGCGTGCGGCTGCTCCCCTACTTCGACGCGTTCGTCATCGCCTCCCAGCCCCGCGAGCGGCTCTTCCCCGGCGCGGCGTACACCCGCGCGCTGGCGGGCGGCCAGGCGGGGAACTTCCCGGTGCTGCTGGTGAACGGCACCGTGGCGGGGGTGTGGCACCAGCGCCGCTCGGGCCGGCGGATCGCGGTGACGGTGGAGCCGTTGTCCCCGCTGACGGCCGGACAGCTCCGGGAACTGGAGCAGCAGGTGGCGCGGGTGGGCGAGGTGATGGAGGGGAAGCCCGAGCTGACGGTGGGAGAGGTGACGGTCGGCGGCCACGCGTAGAGCGGCCGGTCCGTGCGGGCACGGCCGGGTCCGGGCGGACACCGTTTCCGCCGGGTGCGCGGGAGCCCGCACGGCACGCCGGACGTGATGCCGATGCCCATGTCACTCTTGGCCCGTGACGACGCCCGCACCCCTCACCCCCGACGCCCCGGTTGCCCTGCGCCGCCCCCTCCTCACGCAGCAGTGGCTCGACCTCTGCTTCCTCCACTGGGCGGTCGATCCGGAAGAGGTGGCGGGGCTGCTGCCCGAAGGGACCGTTCCCGACACGGTCGACGGGGTCACCTACGTCGGGCTGGTGGCCTTCCGGATGCACCGGGTCGGATGGCTCGGGCTGCCGGGCGTGCCCTACCTCGGTTCGTTTCCCGAAACCAACGTCCGGCTGTACTCGGTGGACGCCCACGGGCGACGCGGGGTCGTCTTCCGCTCGATGGACGCGTCGCGGCTGGTTCCCGTGGCCATGGGCCGGATCGGCTTCCGTCTGCCGTACGTGTGGTCCCGGATGAGCGTCGAGGCGACCGGCGCCACCGTCACCTACACCAGCTCGCGACGCCTGCCCGGCCCGCGCGGCGCCCACAGCCGTATCACCGTACGTACCGGCGCACGCATCGAGGACCCGACGGAGTTGGAGTACTTCCTCACCGCCCGCTGGGGCCTGCACAACCCGTTCCTCGGCGCCACGGCCTACCTGCCCAACGACCACCCCCGCTGGCCGCTGCACCGCGCCGAGATCCTGCGCTGCGAGGAGAACCTGATCGAGGCAGCGGGCCTGACCGCCCCGCGCGGCGCCCCGGTCAGCGTGCTGTACTCCCCCGGCGTACAGGTCCGGCTGGGGCGTCCGGTACGCCTCTAGGGCCTGTCGTCACGTCGTCGCGGCCGCGCCCCGGTGGCCCCGGGTGAAGCGGATGCCCACGGTGTCGCCGCCGGTCACCACGAAGCGGCCGCCCTCGCAGCGGATGACGGCCTCGTCCACCTCGCCTCGCTCGTCCCTGCGCTCCTCGGTGCGCAGCACCGTCCAGCCGCCGTCGGGCGGCTGCGGCAGCCGTGCCATCGCGGCGTACTCCCACTGGGCGGCCGGTACGCACCAGTCGGGAAGGTGCGGCCAGGTTCCGGCACCCACGTGCAGGCTGCCGTCGGACGCGCAGGTCAGGAGTACGGACTGGCCGTCGTCCAGCAGGAAGGCGACGGCTTCCGGCTCCCCCATGCGCCCCTCGGGCCGGTAGAAGATGCCGAGGACGCCGACGATCCGGGCGCCTGCGAGCCATTCGGCGTTCCCCTGCCGCGGGCCGCGCGCCGCTTCCTCGTCGTTGCCGACCCTCATGGCCTGCTCCTTCCCCGTGCGTTCAGCACCCAGGGTGCCATCCTTCGGGCGCGGGAAGGGTGTTCGGGATCACCCGGGTTTGCGGGCCTCGATCAGGAAGCGGGTGGTGTGGGCGACGAACGGCCCCTCGGTCTCGATCCGGTGGTGCAGCGCGGCGAGTTGTGTCCGGTACGCGTCGACGGTGAAGCCGGGCACCATCCAGATCACCTTGCGCAGGAAGTAGACGACGGCGCCGATGTCGAGGAACTCGGTGCGCAGTCGCTCCATCCTCAGGTCGACGACGTCGAGACCGGCCGCCTCGGCCGCGGCACGTGCCTGGCCGGGGTCGCGTCCGGCGCGTACCTCCGGCGGCTGCGGGCCGAGGAAGTACTCGACGAGTTCGAAGACGCTCGCCGGCCCGACCTGCTGCGAGAAGTACGTACCTCCGGGGGCCAGGACCCGGGCGATCTCCTCCCACCACGTGGTCACCGGATGACGGCTGACCACCAGGTCGAAGGCCGCGTCGCCGAACGGCAGCGGAGGCTTGTCCTCGTCCGCGACCACCACCGCTCCCCGCGGATGCAGCAGGGCGGTGGCGCGGGCGATGTTCGGCGGCCACCCCTCGGTCGCCACGGTCAGCGGCGGCAGCTTCGGCGCGGAGGCGAGCACCTCACCGCCCCCGGTCTGGATGTCCAGCGCCGCACGCGCCCTGCCGAGGCGCTCCCCCATGGCGCGGGCGTATCCCCAGGACGGGCGCTCCTCGGTGGCCCGGCCGTCGAGCCAGGAGAAGTCCCAGCCGGCCACGGACACGGCGTCGGCCTCGGCGACCAGGGCCCCGAACCGGTCGCGTTCCGCTGTGGCGGCTGCCTGCGCGTCATCGGGGTGTGCGGTCATACGGGAATGGTGGCAGCCGGGCACCACCGGCCGCGACCGCATTTCCCGCGCGTCCGGCGAGGGCCGGACAGCCGGGAGCCTCAGGCGGCCAGTGCCCCGAACAGGATGCCCAGCAGCGCACCGGCGATCATGAACGGGCCGAAGGGGATGCCCGTCTTGCGCCCGGCACGCCGCATCACCACCAGCCCCAGCCCGTACACCGCACCGAACAGGAACCCGGCGAATCCGCCCGCGAACACGACGGCCCAGCCGTACCAGCCGAGGGCGACGCCCAGGGACAGGGCGAGCTTGACGTCGCCGAAGCCCATCCCGCTCGGGTTGATGAGGAAGAGCAGGAAGTAGAAGGCGCCCAGAACGGCTCCGCCGAGCAGCGCGGACAGCCAGGCTCCGCCGTGCTCGGGCAGCAGGGCGGCGAGCCCGAGGAGTAGGGCGGCTGCCACAGCGGCCGGCAGGGTCAGCTGGTCGGGCAGCCGGTGGACCCGGCGGTCGATGGTCGCGAGGAGTACGCCCACGGGGGTGAGCAGCAGCCAGACGGCGAGCTCGGGCCGTGCGCCGGTGGCCGCCGCCAGGACGGCGCAGGCGAGGGCGGTGACGACGGGCGCGACGAGGTGCGGGGCGTAGCGCGGACCGGTGCGGCGCGGTGCGGCGGGTGGCGGTGGTGGTGCGGTGTCCGGTCCCTGGGTGCCGTCCGCGTCACCGGCCGGCTCCGGCTCGTCGCCGGCCACCGATCCGGGCCCGGCGGCCGTCCGCACGGCGACGGCGGCGCCCACCTCGGCGCAGGTCGTGCAGCGCGTGGAGCCGAACCAGCCGCGGGCGGGCCCGGTCAGGGCGTGGCCGGCGGGGCAGGCGTCGCGCCACGCGTCGTCCGGCTCGACGGAGAACCGGTAGGCGGCGCGCGGCACCAGCAGTCCGGTCGCGGCTCCCCAGAGGGCGGCGACCCCTATCAGGATGGCGTACACATCATCGACCCTAGGCGGCTCGCGGGCACCGGTCATGGGTCCTGGGGCCCACTTCACACCAGGAGGGACCCAGAGCCTGTCACGTGGCGCTACCGTCATGGCCATGGCTCGATGGCGCAATGGAACAGGAACGCTGACGATCACGGACCGGAACGGGGAGGACGAGACCGAGGTGCCGCTGCGGATCGCGGCCTCGTACCGTCACCGGAGCCGTGGGCTGCTCGGTCAGGACGGGATCGACGGGGCGTTGATGATCACTCCGTGCGGGAGTGTGCACTCCTTCCGGATGCGGTTCACAATCGATGTGGCCTATCTGGACCGGAAGTTCAACGTGGTGGCGGTGCACACGATGAAGCCCGGGCGGCTCGGTCTGCCCCGGCTGCGGGCCCGGCATGTGATCGAGTCGGAGGCCGGCGCGATGGCGAAGTGGGGGCTGCGGCCCGGCATGCAGGTACGGATCGCCCAGCAGGGGGACTGAACTCCGGCGCCGGCCCTCCGGAAGCCGTCCTGGCCGGGCACGGATGGGGTCCGAGGGCCCATGACTGCGGGCCGGTGGCGGCCCTAGGGTCGAAACCATGTCATCCATGGGGGAGTTGCGTCGCCGGGTGCGCCGATGGTCTCGGACTTCGGTGCCGCGTACGGGTGTGCGGTTGCCGGTGGTGCGGCGGCGGGGTGACCGGGGTCAGGGTGCGTTGGAGTATCTGGGTCTGACGCTGGTGGTCGTGGCGATCGTCGGTGCTCTGGTGGGTACGGGGATCGGTGCTGATCTGACGGCGAAGATTGGTGTGCAGGTCTGCCGGATCGGTGGCGGCGGTAACTGTGGTGGTGACAGCGGGAGCGAGGCGCGGGGCGGGGACCGGAATGCTCCGGGGCAGGGGGACCCGGCGTCGGACAGGAATCCTGACGGTTCGCCGAAGTCGCCGGAGCAGATCGCGTACGACAAGGCGCTGAAGGATCTCCAGGACGCGCAGAAGGACGAGAAGTCCAACAGTGACAAGGCGATCGACGCGGCGAAGGAACTCGCGAAGATCCTTGCCGATGAGCTCGGGATCACCGATGCGCTGGACTGCATCACCAAGGGTGACATGGGTGCCTGCACCGAGACCCTGATCAATGTGCTGTTGAGTCTGGTGGGTGGTGCGGTCGGGAAGCTGGCCGCGAAGTACGGGGCGCCCTGGAAGTGGAAGAAGGCCTACAAGCTCATCCAGAGCCTGAAGAAGCACGGCGGGGATCTCTACGACGGGCTCAAGGGGCTCATCAAGAGCCGTGGGAAGGTCAAGGACGCCCAGAAGGCCCTCGACGACGCGGCGAAGAAACTCGACGACGCCAAAAAGCCGCCCAAGAAGGACGAACCCAAACCCGACGAGAAGAAGCCGCCCACGTGCCCGGTGAAGCACAGCTTCCTGCCCGGTACCCCGGTCCTCCTCGCCGACGGCCGTCGCACGGCCATCGAGACGGTCCGCCCCGGCGACCTGGTGACCGCCACCGATCCGGTGACCGGGAGGACCGAGGCCCGCCGCGTCGAGCGCGCCATCACCACCTACGACGACAAGCACTTCACCCGGCTGGTCTTCCGCACCGGCGGCGGCCCCGCGGTGATCACCGCGACCGACACCCACCCGTTCTGGATCACCGGCGAGCGGCGCTGGACCGACGCGGGCGACATCGCTCCCGGCATGAAGCTCCGGTCCCCCGACGGATCCGTGCTCACCGTCGCCGGGGTGTCGCGCTACACCCAGCGCCGGACCACCCATGACCTCACCGTCAACGGCATCCACACCTACTACGTGGTCGTCGGCGGAACGCCCGTACTGGTCCACAACGACGACCCGTGCGACATGGTGTCCAAGCCGAACGCCCTGGCGCAGAAGACCGGGTACACGGTCAAACAGATCAAGGACGCGATCCACAAGGTGAAGGCTCAGGGCGGCTGGCGCGGCAACGGTGCCAACCGGAACCCGGACATGCTCATCGACCCGAAGACCGGCGAGGTGTACCCGCAGATGCCCGACGGCTCCCCCGGTGACAGCATCGGTAACATCTTCGATCATCTTCCGGAGGAACCGTGAGCGAACCGTCCATCGACAGCGACCCGGACCGCTGGGTCCTGCGTGGTCTGAGGTCCGCGCCGGTGCTTGCCGTCACCGGCGCACCGGACGGCTCACGGATCGACCTCGCCCTGGGCGGCGGCACCCGGCTCGTGGTCGTCGGGCCGGTGCGGATCACGCACGGCCCGGCCACCGCTCCCGAGCCGGTCGACCTGCCGGCCGGGGAGACCGACGCGCTGATCGGGGCGACGGTGCTGTCCGCCGTCGCCTTCAGGAGTGGTTCGCTGCGTCTGGTGTTCAGCACGGGCCACCATCTGAACGTCCGCGGCGCCGATCCCGGTGTACGGGCGGAGCTGTGCCGGCCGGGTGAGTTCACCTGGGTGTCACAGCAGGGGGTCGGCCGGCTGACGGAACCCGGTGAGCCCGGCCCCGGCTCCGGCCCCGCCTGACGAAAAGATGCCCTGACGCCGGCGGACCGCCGGCGTCAGGGCATCGTCGTTCCTTGCGTCAGGGCAGCTTCGCCGCCTGCGCGGCGACCAGTTCGGCCGGAAGCTGCGGGGTCTTCGCCGTGAGGAAGTCGGCCACGTAGAAGGTGACGACGGTCGAGCCGGTACGCACCAGCTGGAAGACCAGCGGCACCTTGTCCCCCTCGATGCTCCCGGTCACCTGGTAGGCGATGCTCTCCTGGCCCGCCGGGGGCAGCGGGAGCTGCTTGACCTCGGTGTACGTGGAGGGGCCGTCCTCGCTCGACGTGCGGAAGCCGCCCGCGCAGGCCCGGACCGCGTCCCGGACTCCGCGCATCAGCTGCTGCGCCGCGTCCTTGGGGTGCGAGGTGAGGATCTCGGTGACGACGGTCTGGTCGTCCTTGCCCTCTTCCGACTTGTCCATGACGGTACGGAAGACGGTGGCGGCCGGGGTGGGCTGGGGCGCGCCGTTGATCACGGCGACGAGCGGTTCGCAGTCCTTGTTCTCGGAACGCTCCGTGCCGCTCTCCTCGCCGCCCTGCATCGGCGTGACCTCGTAGGCGGCCACCTCACCGGTGGTCAGTGCGACCTTGGCCAGCCCGGCCTTGTCGAGGACCTCGCCGCTGCTGGTGGGCGTCGAGGTGGGCGCCGGGGCGGCGGAGTCGCTCGCGGCCGGGTCGCTCGCGTTCGAGGAGGGCGTCCCGCTCGGCTCGGCGGTCGCGCCCGCGGCCTTCCCGCCGTCCTGCCCGGACTTCTCGCCGTCCGGCCCGCAGGCGACGGCCGCCAGGCAGAGCACTGCTGTCGTGGCCGCCATGGCTGCCGTACGTGCCTTCATCACTGACCGCTCCTCACCGGCGAACCGCTACCGCCGACGTCGTTCCCGCACGGACTCTGCACGCTAACAACCGGAGCGGTCCGGACGCTTGGGCCCACGGGCCCAACCCGGTCACGGCGGGCCGGAGCCGAGCAGCGTCCAGGCCCCGTACGCTGCCGAGGCCGCGGCGAGTACCGCGAGAACCGTCGCCGTACGGGCGGTGGAGCGCAGCCGCGCCAGTGCGACGGCGGGCGGCAGCAGGAGCGGGAAGGCGGGCATCATCAGCCGGGGCCGGGAGCCGAAGTATCCGGAGCCGATCAGCGAGATGACGACGACAGCGATGCCGTAGACGAGTACGGGAAGCGGCTGGCGCTGCCGCACGCACAGGGACACCAGCCAGCCGAGCGCCACCAGCGCCGCGCACAGGCCGAGCATGCCGGGCAGCGGCAGGCCGAGGATGAAGGAGGCGAGGGCCGCGCCGCCGTCGATGCTGTTGCCCCACTGCGCCTGGACGTCGAAGTAGGCGAACGGGCTGCCTTCGCGCACGGCGACGAACACCACGTACGCGAGCCAGCCCAGCGGCGCGACGGCCACCCCGAGGAGCATCCGTGCGTTGCGGCGCACGAGGCCGTCGGTGGCGCCGCCGCGGTACTCCCGTACGAGGGTGACGGCGGCGGTGATCGCGAGGGCGGCGATGAGCGCGGCGGCGGAGGGCCGGGTCAGCCCGGCGAGGGCGCACAGTCCGCCGGCCACGATCCATCGCCGGGTCAGCGCGGCGTACAGCGACCAGGCGGCGAGCGCGGTGAACAGGGTCTCGGTGTACGCCATCGACTGGACGAACGCCGTCGGGTACACCCCCCACAGCGTCGCCAGGACCACCCCGGCCCGGCGCCCGTACAACCGTGCCCCGACGGCGAAGATCCCCCAGGCGGCGAGCAGCCCTGCGGACCAGGCGACCAGCAGTCCGGCGCCCGCGAGACCGAGCGGGGTCACCTCCGCGATACCGCGCTCCAGTGCGGGCAGCAGCGGGAAGAAGGCCAGGTCGGAGTGGATGCCGCCGTCCGGGAGCGTGACCGTGTACCCGTAGCCGTTCTCCGCGACGCGCTGGTACCAGACGGAGTCCCAGCGCTCGGAGAGCAGGTGCAGCGCGTCCTTCCCCGCGGCCGACGCGGCGGCACAGAAGACGACGAGTCCGACGATCCGTACGGCGGCGTACGCGCCGAGCGCGGGTGCGGCCGCTACGAGGGCGGCAGCGGCGCGTCTGCGGACCGGCGGACGCTCCGGGCGCGGGCGGGCGGGGGTGACCTGGGGGGAAGGGCCGGGGGGCATGGGGCCGATTATCTCCGCCGCCGGGTACCCGGCCGGGCGCGGCCCCTCCTCGGCGTCTCCCTGTTACTGGCCGGAGGCCGCGCGGCTACTGGCCGGAGGCCGCGCGCCGGAGCCCGTAGGCGACCGCCTTCACATGGTCGCGGTAGTGCCCCGTCCGCTCCATGAAGACCCGTTCGGAGGGGATGAGGGCGAGCAGGGTGACCAGGAGGGTGTGTGCGGCCCGCAGCGCGCCCTCCGTCATCGGAAGGCCGGCATCGGCGGCCGCCGCCGGATCCGCCGCGAAGAGCGCCGGCAGGCTCTCGCCGTGCTCACCCAGCACGAAGTCGCGCTGTCCACGGTCGGGCATCTCGGCGTGGAACGCGTCGGTGCAGCGGCGCAGCAGGGCCAGCTGGTCGGTGCCCGGGATCAGCACCCACCCCGGCCCCTCGTCCGTCCGCCGGATCCGTACGCGCGCCCTCACCCGTGCTCCTTCTCCGTCACCGGCTGTTCCCTGAACGCCCATCGCAGCAGGCCGGCCATTTTGAGGACCGTCTCGCGGAAGTCGCCCACCCGCTCCACGAACTCCGGTTCCGGCCAGATCGTCGCAGCCGGAAGCGTGGTGAGGACCGCGTGGAGGGCGTGCAGCTGCTCGAACGTCAGCGTGACCGGTCCGGGCACCGCGTCGTCGTACGAGAGTCCCAGCTGGAGCGGTTCGTCCAACGAGACCCCGCCGGTGCCCTGGACGAGCTGCCGGACGGCGGGGGACTCCTCGTGGTGGGCGAGGGTGATCGCTGCCCGCCGCAGCAGATGGAACTGCCGCTCGTTCACGTACAGCACGTACCGTCCGTCCGAAGCGGCCCGGATACGGACCTCGGCCAGTGGTTCCGCCTCAGCATGCGTCAATTGCGCTTCGCTCCCGCCGTGAACCTGGCGTTGAACGCCGCTTCCGACATCTTGTACCCGTGGATCATCGTGCCGTCCTTGACGATCACCACGCCATTCTCCCAGATGGCGTCGACCTGGGCGCTCGGGTTGTTCGGGTCCGGCGGGTTGGCGTCGTGATGGGTGAACTTCCGGTTCTTGTACTTGGCCAGGTACGCGGCCATCTTCGTCGGGTCCCCGTCGGTTCCCGGGAGGATGTGGTCCTGTGCCCGCTTGATGCGCGCCGCCGCCTCGGCCGGCGTCTCGCCCGGGACGGTCTCCCGCATGCTCTTGATGACCTGCGCCTGGTAGTCCACGCCGCGGGCGGTCTCCGGCCCGTACTTCGTGTCGATCTTGTTGTAGACGTCGTCCTTGATGCCGTAATTGGGATCGGGGTCGTAGTCCGGGTTGTCGCAGGGATCGTTGTTGTGGACGAGGGCGCTGTTCCGGGTGCCCACTCCCACGTAGTAGCTGTGGATGCCGTCCACGGACAGATCGTGGGTGGTGCGCCGCCCGGTGTACTCGCGCACGGTGAGGACACGCAGCGTGCCACCGGCCTCCGTACGCAGCGTGGCGCCCGGAGCGATGTCGGCCGCGTCCGTCCAGCGGCCCCGGTCGACGAGCCAGAACGGGTGGGTGCCGGTGGCGTCCAGGAGTGCCGTACCGGATGAGGTACGCACGGTCAGCCGGACGAAGGCCTTGTCGTCGTACGTGGTGAAGGTCTGCGCGACCGGACGCGCCTGACTCAGACCGCTGACCGGGTCCGTGGCCTCAACCAGGTCCCCGACGCGCACCTTCTCGATGGCCGTGCGACGGCCGTCGGCGAGGAGGACCGGGGTGCCGGGCAGGAAGCTGTGCTTCACCGCGCAGGTCGTCGGCTTGTCGTCGGGTTTGGGTTCGTCCTTCTTGGGCGGCTTTTTGGCGTCGTCGAGTTTCTTCGCCGCGTCGTCGAGGGCCTTCTGGGCGTCCTTGACCTTCCCACGGCTCTTGATGAGCCCCTTGAGCCCGTCGTAGAGATCCCCGCCGTGCTTCTTCAGGCTCTGGATGAGCTTGTAGGCCTTCTTCCACTTCCAGGGCGCCCCGTACTTCGCGGCCAGCTTCCCGACCGCACCACCCACCAGACTCAACAGCACATTGATCAGGGTCTCGGTGCAGGCACCCATGTCACCCTTGGTGATGCAGTCCAGCGCATCGGTGATCCCGAGCTCATCGGCAAGGATCTTCGCGAGTTCCTTCGCCGCGTCGATCGCCTTGTCACTGTTGGACTTCTCGTCCTTCTGCGCGTCCTGGAGATCCTTCAGCGCCTTGTCGTACGCGATCTGCTCCGGCGACTTCGGCGAACCGTCAGGATTCCTGTCCGACGCCGGGTCCCCCTGCCCCGGAGCATTCCGGTCCCCGCCCCGCGCCTCGCTCCCGCTGTCACCACCACAGTTACCGCCGCCACCGATCCGGCAGACCTGCACACCAATCTTCGCCGTCAGATCAGCACCGATCCCCGTACCCACCAGAGCACCGACGATCGCCACGACCACCAGCGTCAGACCCAGATACTCCAACGCACCCTGACCCCGGTCACCCCGCCGCCGCACCACCGGCAACCGCACACCCGTACGCGGCACCGAAGTCCGAGACCATCGGCGCACCCGACGACGCAACTCCCCCATGGATGACATGGTTTCGACCCTAGAGCCGCCACCGGCCCGCAGTCATGGGCCCTCGGACCCAAAGCTGCACACATGCCGTACATCCGCCCGTGCGGCACAGGCGGTCAGGATCCGGGCAACCCGTCCGAGGCAAGCTCCCGCACGTCAGCACCGACTGCCGGATCTGCGGCGATCCGCTTCAACGCCTCTTCGCTTTGCGGTACTTCCGCGGTCCAGCGGAGCATCCACACCGCCTGCTCCGCCGCACAGCGCCGCTCGACGAAGCGGAGTGCCAGCTCCATCGCCCACGGCACGATCCGGGCCACCTCGTCGACCTGCGCGATCCACCGGAAGGCGGCATCGGCGAACTGCTCGCGCACGTAGGGCAGCCAGAGGGCGACGAAGGAGTCCACCGCATCCGGCGCGCCGGGAATCGCCAGCACCTCGGCCTCCGCGCGCGCTGCCGCCATGCGCTCTCGGGTGACCAGCCGGGTTTCCGGCATCAGGCGCCGCAGCACGTCGGGCACCCCGATGCGCCGGATGCCCGTATCGGCGTCCCAGTCGGGCGCGTCCCAGACCGCCCGCACCTCGCGCGGGACGGGTTCGGCCGGCAGACACGCCTCAAGGACCGTACGCACGAGGGCGACGTTCCCCGCTTTCTCCTCCGCGTAGCGGTCCGAGGAGGGAAGCGTCCAGCCCTCCCACAGCCAGGGCGTCGGCACACTCAGGAACACCTCGGGCAGCAGCGACTCGCCGCCCTCCCGCATCCCGATCTCCGCCCGGACGCGGCGCAGGCGCCACAGCCGCTCCCGCGCCCGGTCCCGTTCGTCATTGCCCAGCGATTCGCTGCGCGCAAGCCGCCGCAGCTCAGCCTCGTCCTCCGGCACGGTCGGTTGCCCTCCGTCCTCTCGTTCCGGTCCTCCGCATGGTGCACGCCGTACAGAGTCCAGGTCCTACGTCAACGGCGAGCTGCTGGGTCACGCATGCACCGCGCGTTCGACGGACTCCGCCCAACCCCACCGCACCATTCATGCTCGTACACCAATGCGAATACCGCCGGTCCCACATGGACCTCTGGGCCCAACATGTCCGCGCCATAAGGCAGTTCACAGTCCACGTCCGAGCCTGACACCCGGGACCCACCCCACCCCGCGCACTTGGGCCCGAGTTTGGGGCCATAGGCCCAGGTCAGCCCGTTCGGGCCGCCGTACGCTCATGCCACACCCGCTGTTCTGGGCATGTCAGAACGGAGTCGGGCGAGTAGACGTCGGAGAGGAAGAACCGTGAACGGTGGCAGCGGCTGGGGAGACGGAAGCGCGGGGCACCGGCCCCCGGGGTACGGACCCGGTCGTGCGGGAAGACCTGACGGCTCCGGAGGAGGCGCGCTGTCGGCGCTCGCCCGGTGCTGGGCCGTCGGGGCCGTCGTCCACGTCATCGCCGGATACGTGATCTCCCGGGGGCTCGTCGACCTGCTGGCCACCGACGAACGGCTGGACGTGTTCACGTGGCGGCTGGCGCTCCAGCACGTTCCCGCCGTGCTCACCACCGTGCTGACCGTGCTGGCCGCCGCCCGGGTCCTGCCCGCGGAGCTGCGCACCTCCCGCCCCCTGTATCCGGCGGCCGTCCTCGGCGTGCCGCTGGCCGCGCTCGGCTACGGGTACGCGGTGCTGTGGCAGCTCTCCGACATGGAGGCGGTCCTGCTGCCCGTCGTCACCCTGGCGACCGGAGCGGCGGTGGGCCTGGCCGTGGACCGCTTGATGGACGACGGCGAAACGGGGGCGCCGCAGGCCGCCCCGTACTACTGGCGTGACGGCGGAGCCACCGCCACGGGCTACGTCGGGGGGATCCTCGTGGCCACCGGCATGGTCGCGGCACTCGCCACGGCGGGGGTCGTCGGCTAGAACCGCGACGGGGGCGGGGGCCGGGGCCGGCAGTGGCCCCGGCCCCCGCCGCATGTCCGCCACGCCGCCGCCGCGCCTACCGGTTGGGCACGTCACTTCCGTACACCACCCAGGGCGACTGCTCGAACGAGTTCACCCCGCTCAACTGCGGCTGCAGGGCCGCTATTTCCGGCCGTACCGCGAGCGTGTCCGGCCAGTGGTCGAAGTACACCGTGCCCCGCACGATGAACCCCCTCCAGTCGGTGGCCGCCGACGCACCCTCCCGGTCGACCACGAAGCCGACGCACAGCAGCGACGCCCTCCCGATCGCCTCCCGCACCGCACGGACGACCGTTTCCCGTTCGTCCCGTCTCAGGCCGCCGAGGGCGAACTGCAGCACCACCGTGCCGTCGTCCGTCCGCCGGACCCGGGCGGGCACCTCGGAGCCGCCGGTCAGCCAGAGCAGGAAGTCGACCTGGTCCAGGCGTTGCAGGCCGGCCAGGAGTACGAGTTGATCCCGCGTCACCCAGGACTGGGTGACGGACGGCCGGGACCCCGACCCGAGCAGCGTGATGCGCCGGGTGACCGGATGATCGGGCCGCACGCCCGCCGCCTCCAGGTCGCCGAGCAGCGACTCGGCGTCGGGGCGGCTCCAGCCCAGGTGGTACGAGTAGAAGAATCCGTCACTCATCGACACGTCACCTCATGAAGAGAATCCGGGCACCCCGGATTCACCCCGGCACATGCCGGATGAGAGGTGGCCGCCCTGCTGGTCAGGTAGAGCGTGGAGATCCCTGCGCACGTGAGCGCGCCCCGTCATACCGCCGGTCGGGCAGCGTCGCGAGGGGCTCACGCCTGGTCATCACGAGCGTAATGAGCGCCACCGCCCGGTGCGTGGGCCCACGGGCCCACGGCGGACCCCAATGCCGCGCGGGGTCCGGCACACCAGGAGGCTAAGGGCTGTCCCGCACTTCCTGGTGGACCAGCGCGCGGCGTCAGATGCGGTGCATCGCAAGGCGGAGAGGCGCCCGCATACTGGATGTATTCGGGCGTTTCGACAACGGAGGGGGTCCCCCCGTGCCCTTGAGGCTACGGGGGAGAGGTGCCGTAGCTGTCGTCGTGCGCCCGCCGGGAATTGCGGGACAGCCCTTAGGGCGCGTCCGGTCGCCCGGGGCTCTCCGTTGCGCCGCGCCGCGCCCGGTCCAGTTCGACGTTGAACTGGGCGCCGGTCAGCAGCGCCAGGTTGGTGAACCACACCCAGATCAGGAACACCACGAGCCCGGCGAGTGACCCGTACAGCCGGCTGTAGGACCCGATGTACGTCGCGTACAGCGCGAATCCCGCCGAGGCCACCAGCCACAGCAGCGCCGCCAGCACCCCGCCCGGCAGCCCCTGCCGCGTACCGCGCGCGGACGCCGGCCCGGTCCGGAAGAGGACCATGATCAGGCAGGCGACCAGGCAGAGCAGTACGGGCCACTTCAGTACCGCCCACACCGCGTCCCCCAGGTGCGCGAGCCCCATCCGGTGCCCGAGCCAGCGGGCCAGCGGGCCGGACAGCACGAGGGCGAACGCGCTGGTCATCAGGAGCAGCAGCAGCCCGATCGCGGAGGCGACGATGATGTGCGCCTTCCGCAGGGCGGGCCGGGTGTCGGGCACCCCGTGCATCGCGTGCAGCGCCCGCCGGAACACGGCCAGATAGCTGGACGCGGACCAGACCGCGCTGAGGGTCCCGGTCGCGACCAGCAGCCAGACCGCGGTGCGCTGCTGGGTGGCCGCCTCCAGCGGCTGACGCAGGGCGGCGCCGGACTCCGCCGGGGCGAAGGCCGTGATGTCGGCGATCAGCGCTTTCGTGGCCCCCGGATCGGTCAGCCCGATGACGGACACCGTCACCAGCAGCGCGGGGAGCAGCGCGAGGATGGCGTAGTACGTGAGGGCCGCCGCCCAGTCGGAGAGGTCGTCGTTCCACAGGGAGACGGGCGTCCGCCGGAGCGCGACGGGCCAGCGCCGTGGCGTTCCGGTCCGGCCGGACGCCCGGGCCGGCGCGCCGCCGAGGGCGCCGTTGAGCTTGGTGAACACGGATGGGCTCCGGGGACGTAGAAGGGCCGGCACGGTCGGGTGCCTCACGGGGGAACGACAGACGGAGAGGCCCGCGGGAAGGCCCGTGGGATGCCGTGTGCTGCCCTTCCTCTTCTGCTCCCGTTCGCGCCCGGTACACCCGATTCCTCCGGTTGGCGGACGTGTGCGGCACCCTCGGACGGATACTGGGCACCCATGGCTACCGACCGCGCGACGCGCCTTCGCCGACTCGCCCGTGTGCTCACCGTACGGTTCGGCCTCGACCGCCATCGGCGCGGGGAGGTCGAGGCCGGGTGGTCCCCTTCCTCGGGGGCATGGACGTGCGCATGGACGGACGGGCCGACCGTCGCGCAGGTACGGGCCGCCTGCCGGGAGTCCGGACCGGAGGAGGCCGCCGGGCTTCGGTACGTGCGCACGCTCTCGGAGGACGCCGTCGCACTCGGAGCCGTACGCCTGACGGTCGCCGCCGCCGACGGCACGGGCCCTCCCTCCCCCGTCCGTCCGGCCGGCGTGGAGGCGCTGTGGGAGGACGAGCCCTTTCCGGCACCTCGTACGGAACGGGAGCGGGCCCTCGTGTACGCCGTGGTGTACGAGGCCCACGACGCCCATCACCGCAACCGTGCCGAGGCCGAGGAGATCTGCGCCCTCGTGAACCAGTACGGCCTCGCGGTCTTCCTGCGCCGGTGCGGAGCCGCGTTGTCCCCCGTCGAGCTTCTGACCGCCCACTACGCGGCGACGCACGCCCACCCCGCGTGGCGCCACCGGCTGGCCCCGATGGAGGCGGACGTGCTGGTCCGGGCGGTCCGGGCCGACCCGGGGGCGCCGGCGGAACTCGTCTCCGCCGCCCTCGCCCTCCTTCCCGGCCTCCCCGCCGCGTCCGACGACGGGGCCGGGGACGAGCTCCGGGCCCGTCTCGGACGTACCGCGCCTCCGGCGTAGGTCCCGACCCGCGCAGGTCCCGGCCCTCGCAGGTCCCGGCCGCCCGCACGGATCCCGGCCCGCACGGATCCCGGCCCGCACGGATCCCGGCCCGCGCGGATCCCGGCCGGCGTTGTCACACCCGCGTCGTACGCTCCCGTCATGAGCGTCTCCCTCTACTACAACGCACAGCGCGCGACACCACTGACCGAGGCCGAGTCCGCGTCCGTCGAGCGCGTCGTCGCCGCGCACATGGCGTCCTTCCCGTACGAGGAGGAGGAAAGCCTGTACCTGTACGAAACGCCCGGATCCGAGCCGCAGGAGATCGTCGGCGGGTCCACCAAGATGCCGTTCGATCCCGGTCGCCTCCTGCCCGTGATCGCCCATGTGCTGGATTCCGTCACGGAGTTGCGCCGGGCCCTGCCGGATGCGGAGTGGCGCGTGCACATGGACGATCTCGATGTCCCTTGGGACGAGGCCGAGGGGTACGTCCTGCCGGGGATGCGGGACGCGGACCTGATCGCGGAGCTCGCGGCGGTCCACGACGACGACGGAGTGACGGGATGAGCGACACGGACAGAGGGACGACTGCGGACGTCGCCCCGCCCACACCCGAGCAGCGACAGCTCATCGAGTTCGGTGAGGCGCTGTACCACCGCATATCGCCCGACGCCACTCTCGGCCATGTGCTGCTGCCCGAGGACGGCGCGGTGGCCGTCGTGCACCAGGTCCGCGGCGGCGGGACCATCATCGTGGCGGCCGACCGGTCGGTGCTCTTCGCCGGGTCGGCGCACGACATCGGAGTCGCCCTGACCGAATTCCGGGCGGGCGCGCGCACGCCCGTGGAGCGGTTCGGTTAGCTGGAGACCGCCCCGGCGGAGTCGGCCCGGCCGGGCCGAGTGCTGCCATGGCACCCGGCCCGACGCCGTCAGGTCACTTCGCCGTGCCGGCGTCCACGCCCCCTTCCGTACCGGCGGCTGTGTTCCCTTCCGTACCGGCCGGTGGCGCGGGCGGCCAGGGGATGTCGGCCAGCAGGGGCACGATCTCGTTCTCCTCGTAGTCGAAGTGCGTGTTCAACTCGGCTGACATCACGGCGAGTTCGCTCCGGAAGCGCTGAGGGTCGGCGATGCCGACACCGGCCAGCAGGACCGCCAGATCGTTCTGGATGCGGGCCACGGTGCGGTGTTCGTCGCGCAGCCGGCCGAAGACGGCGCCCAGCTCCGGGTGGTACCGCGCGACGCCCGGGAACAGGTGGTCGTCCTCGCTGGTGTGGTGGAACTCCAGAGCCTGGCAGAACGCCAGGCAGCGCTGCCGGATCTGCAGCCCGAGCCCCGGGGGCGGCGGCTCGCCGGGCCCCTGGTGGGCCGCGCGGGCGGCGAAGTGCACATCGGTCTCCGCCTTCACCTGCCGCAACTGCCCGCGGAGCCAGGTGTGGACCTCCATGACCTTGTCGGCGAGGGTCCTGATCTCGCGGGGCCGCCCCTCCCACACCTCGGGGTCGGCAGCCTCCAGCACGACGACCAGCGGAACGCGGACGGCCGCCCCCGGACGGCCGCCCGTTCCGTGCACGGCCGGAAGAGCGTGGTCGAGCAGTTCCTCGCTGTACGCACCCTGGTCGGGGACGGCGAGCATCTGTTGGTTCCGGGTGCCGATCTCCACTCCCACCACCGGGTGGGCGAGCAGATCGTGGTACCAGTCGGGGTGGTTCGGCGTGCCGGACCCGGTCCCGGTCCCGGACCCTGACCCCGACCCCGACCCCGACCCCGACCCCGACCCGATGATCATGAGCGAGTCACCGCGGCGTACGTAGCCGAGCACGGTGGTCCGAGGCGTCCCGGACGCCGCGGAGGTGGTCGTCAGCAGGGCCAGGTCCCGGCCCTCGAAGGGGCCGCCGACCTTCCCCCGGCGGGCACGGAACTCCTCGATGACCGTGGCGTCGGCCGATGCGTCGAGCGTTGCGTTGTCATGCGTGGGCATACGGATTTCTGTCTCCGGAAGATCATGAGAATGCGATGGGGCCGCTGAGGCCGCGGCCATGGCCAGTGAGGACGCAGGCTCCGCACGCGCCGCCACCGGACCCGGCGGACGGACAGCACGAACAGCACGCCACCCGCGCAGCAAGCGGCGGGAAGGACGAGCAGCGACGCGCGGCTGCGCTGCGTCGGATGCTCAGGTGCTCAGATGCAGAGCGCGGAGTATGAACTCATAACGGGCCCCTCAAAGAATGACGCTCACCCGACTACCGGCCGGCCCACTGCTCTTGGCCGGCGTCACGTGGCGCCGCGTCCATTACAGACACGCGTCCGGCGAGCTGTCAACGCGGCGGCCCGTGCCCCGCGTCTCGCCGAAACGCCGAAACGCCAAGGTGAGCAACGCGCTCACTCGCCGCCGCAGCCCTCACCCGAAGATCCCCGGGCGGCTCGGCTAGTCGTCGGAGTGCAGCACGACGAACTCGCCGTCCACCGCATGCGGCACTCGTCCGAACGGGCACTGACCGACGGGCTCCGGCAGGGCAGGCACAGGCACCCGGCACCGGTCGGGGCGCTGTCAGACCCCCGTGAGAGGCTTCCGATCAACGACAGCACGCACCATGTGCTGTTGAGCACGCAGAGCAGATCCCAGGGGGGCTTCTCCATGATCAGTAATCGACGCCGCCGTACGGTTCGCGGCGCTCTCGCCGCCGTCGCCGTCACGGTGGCCATGGCCGCCACAGCTGGTACGTCGTTCGCCTCCGGTGACCCCGTCGGTGCGGCCGAGCGGGCACAGGCAGCGGCCGGTGCCGAGCAGCAGGCCGGAAAGGCCCAGGGGGCGGCTCCGGCCGCCAGTGCGGTCGGCACGGTGGAAACGCCCAGCTTCGCCATGGAGGGCGTGACCAAGCAGACCGGCGACCTGTACATGTACTGGACGGACGACCAGGGGGGCTTCCAGCCCCGGGAGTTCGTGACGTCCGGCTTCGACGCGTTCGCCGACTCGATCAGCGTCGACAACGACAAGGACGGATGGAGCGACCACACTTGGACCGTCCACAAGGACGGGAAGCTGACCTTCAGCTGGGTCGACGACGACCTCGAGTACCACAACGCCCAGGTCGGCAAGGGCTGGAACATCTACCCCACGGTCCTCTCCCCCGGCAGCATCGGCGGAGCCCAGGAGGCCGACCTCATCGGCCTGGACAAGGCCGGCGTGCTGTGGAGCTACCTCGGCTACGCGGACGGCACCCTCACCCCGCGCATGCGGATCGGCGGCGGCTGGGGCCAGTACACCCAGCTCGCCGGCCAGGGCGACCTGACGGGCGACAACAAGCCCGACATCGTCGCCCGGGACACGTCCGGCGTCCTGTGGCTGTACAAGGGCACCGGCGACTACAAGGTGCCGTTCGCGACCCGCACACGGATCGGCGCCGGCTGGAACACGTACGACCGTCTGCTGTCGGTCGGCGACCTCAACGCGGACGGCGTGGCGGACCTGGTCGCGCGCAAGCCGAACGGTGACCTGTTCCGGTACTCCGGCACGGGCAACGCCGGCAACGTGTTCGGGAGCCCGGCCAAGATCGGCCACGGCTTCCAGATCTACAACCTGCTGTAGGCAGGCCGGCGAGCCGGACGGATGACGAAGACGGGCCGCTCTCCCCGACGGGAGGGCGGCCCGCCCGTCTTCGTCATCCGGCAGGGCGTACCTTCGCGAACTTCGCCGCCATGACGGGCCCCAGCTCGCCGACGATCTCGTGCCCCGGCTTCCCGGGGAACGGCAGGTACTCCAGGAAGGACGTCACCACGACCTCGTCGATCTCGGGTACGTCGCGTGCGCTCTGTTCCTCCAGGAACCGCAGGGTGCGCCGCCAGTCCGGCGCGTCCGCGTCGAGGCCGAGGTAGGACTGCACCGTCTCCTGGGTGACGTCCCAGAAGAAGACGTGGGGCAGCACCCCGTCCTGGTTGAACACATGCGTTTCGTAGA
Organism: Streptomyces sp. NBC_00385; assembly: GCF_035917155.1. Lineage (NCBI taxonomy): Bacteria > Bacillati > Actinomycetota > Actinomycetes > Kitasatosporales > Streptomycetaceae > Streptomyces > Streptomyces sp. NBC_00385. Next base: position 2,951,745 of record NZ_CP107951.1, read on the forward strand.
GGTCCTCGAAGGCGGGGATCCCGGCCACGAGGTCCTTCACCAGCTGCACGTCCGGGGACGCGTGCGGGGGCATGTCCGGGGTCGCGTTCCCGGTCGCGTCCGGGGTCATATCCGGGGTCGCGTTCCCGGTCGCGTCCGGGGTCATGTCTGGGGTCATCAGCATTCCTCGAGCCCGGGGTAGTTCTTGTACCCCTTGTACTTGCCCATCTGGGCGTCGTCGATCGCCTGGATGAGCGCCTTCGCGGTCTTGATGTCCTTCTCGCTCCTGACCACGGTCTCCTTCTTACCGCCCTTGAGGCGGATGACGTCCTTGGTGAGGAAGTTGTTGAGGGCCGCCTTGAGCTGGGCGGTGCTCTTCAGGTGGTTCCTGCCCTCGACCCCGTCGGCTCCGTTGAACTCGGCGCTCGCCGCGGCCATCGCGCTTCCGTCACCGACCAGCTTCGCATTGCCGACCCCGTGGTACAGGGCATCGACCGTCTGCTGCAGCCGGGCGTTGTCGACCCTCGGGATGATCGCCGGGTCGTTGTTGTGGACCAGGAGGCCGGTCGAGTCGACGGCCACGTAGTAGGTGTGGATGCCCGCGACCGTCAGGTCGTAGGTGGTCTGCCGCCGGTCGTAGCGGGTGATCCCCGCGACCACGGCGGTCCGGCCGTCCAGAGTCCGCAGCCGCGCCCCCGGCGCCAGGTCGCCGGCGTTCGTCCAGCGACGCTGGTCGACGACCCAGAACGGGTGGGTGTCCGTTGCCGTCACCACGCCCGGGCCGGTCGGCGTCCGGAACGTCAGCCGGGTGAAGTGCTTGTCGTCGTAGGTGGTGATCGCCTGCTCGACCTTGCGCACCCGGGTGCGTCCGCTGCCCGGATCGGTGGCGAAGACCTTGTCGCCGACCTCGACGCGCTCGATGGGCACACGCCGCCCGTCGGCGAGGAGCACCGGCGTACCGGCGAGGAAGCTGTGCCGGGCGGGGCAGGTCTTCGGCTCGTCAGGCTTCTTCTCGTCGGGTTTGGGTTCGTCCTTCTTGGGCGGCTTTTTGGCGTCGTCGAGTTTCTTCGCCGCGTCGTCGAGGGCCTTCTGGGCGTCCTTGACCTTCCCACGGCTCTTGATGAGCCCCTTGAGCCCGTCGTAGAGATCCCCGCCGTGCTTCTTCAGGCTCTGGATGAGCTTGTAGGCCTTCTTCCACTTCCAGGGCGCCCCGTACTTCGCGGCCAGCTTCCCGACCGCACCACCCACCAGACTCAACAGCACATTGATCAGGGTCTCGGTGCAGGCACCCATGTCACCCTTCGTGATGCAGTCCAGCGCATCGGTGATCCCGAGCTCATCGGCAAGGATCTTCGCGAGTTCCTTCGCCGCGTCGATCGCCTTGTCACTGTTGGACTTCTCGTCCTTCTGCGCGTCCTGGAGATCCTTCAGCGCCTTGTCGTACGCGATCTGCTCCGGCGACTTCGGCGAACCATCAGGATTCCGGTCCGACGCCGGATCCCCCTGCCCCGGAGCATTCCGGTCCCCGCCCCGCGCCTCGCTCCCGCTGTCACCACCACAGTTACCGCCGCCACCGATCCGGCAGACCTGCACACCGATCTTCGCCGTCAGATCAGCACCGATCCCCGTACCCACCAGAGCACCGACGATCGCCACAACCACCAGCGTCAGACCCAGATACTCCAACGCACCCTGACCCCGGTCACCCCGCCGCCGCACCACCGGCAACCGCACACCCGTACGCGGCACGACACCCCGCGCCCACCGTCGGAACCGACGCTGCGACTTCCCCACCCGTGACATACGTCGACGGTAACGACGGGCGCCCCGGGCGTATTGGGCCCACAGACCTAAATCGCCCTGCGGTCGGGCCTGTTCGGGAAGGCACGGGTGGCGTTCCCCGCGCCCGACGCGAGGGCCCTCCGAGCCGTCAGAACGTGTCGCGGTCAAAGGGTGCGGGCAGCTATTCGAGCACTCCGGCGGCGCGCAGTTCCCGGTTCATCTCCACGATCGACTCGACGGACGGCTGCGCAGTCCCGCCCCGCGTGTGGCCCTCATGCACACGTGGTGCACATCCCAGCGGTCGTTGTACCCGAGTCGGCCCAGATCTTGCAGAAACGGTCCGCCGTCTCCTGGCCGAGGGGCGCGGTCACGGACTGCTCCTGGCCGGACCCGGCAGTCGCGGCGAACCCTCTCGCGACATCCTCGGCGCTCCACCACTCCGCCGCCTCCGCGACCGCGGCGGGATCGAAGTCCGTCATGGCGAATCCCTCCAGCAGTCGGCCGACCCCGTGGCCTCGATACCCAGCCCGGTCCCCCGCAGGCGGGTCACCGGCCCGTCCGCCATGGCGCAGGGGCCGGAGAAATGGAAGACGCCGGTGGCGGCCACCAGGGTGCCGCCGTCAGGATGCGGGACATTGAGCGTGGCCTCTGCGTCGAGGGCGGGCCCGAGGACCACCCGGGAGCCATTCCTGCTCGTTGCCCTTGTCGTCGCCGAAGGTCAGTGGCCTCATGGGCCTCATGGGCATCCTCGGTAGTTTATCGGGCTGGGTTTCGTTCCTGAACATCGCATGCGTGGGTTCCGGTTCACGACGGAGGATCCCGATCCGGAAGCGGCCACGACCAGACCACATCCGCGGCGTCCCGTTCCTTGAGGATCCGCCGGTAGCGTGACGCTTCGCGCTTTGTTCCCGAGTTGATCGGGCGATACCGAACCCAGTCCTTCGGGACAATGTGAAGAGCCAGGGTTTCCCATACGCGTTGCTGATCGACCGAGTGCGCGAGCACCACGGCAAAGCGCTGGATACACCACAAGCACCTCCAGGGCGATTCGGAGTCGACGGCTCCGGCGTCCGCGAGCTTCCGGCCGTACCCGTCCTCGGCATCGAGCTCCATCTCCGCATGGAAATCGTCGCCTCCGAAGAAATGGACGCAACTGCGCCGCAGGGTGTGCTTCATGTCCGACAGGCGATCCGCGCCTCCGCATTCGTGCACCCGGGCCACCGCGAGCGGAAAGATCGCATACGGGCCCCGGTCGATCACGGGAAAGCCGAGCTCTGTCCACTGCGGAGTCTTCTCGGAGTTCCTGTGGCCGAGAACCCGCTCAAGCGCGTGCATGATCGACAGACCGTCCGAGACCGGCTGCTTCTCCTGCTCGATCCCGGCCACGAGGCTCCTGTCCCGACTGCGTGATGGTGTGGGTCACCGAACGCCCCGATCATGCACCAAGCCACTGACACACGGGCCCTCGCATGCATGCCGGTCGCCCATTGAAAAGTGCACGTTCGGTCAGTCGGGGGCTCTTTTCGATCTTCTGCGCGCCTGAATGGACCTTGTACGGTAATCGCGGCGGAAGTTCGGTTCGATGCCACGGGCCGACGCCACGGCAGTGCGCCGCACGGGGAGATGAGGTGCGCCCGATCGATTTCGCACGGTCGAAATGCAGACAACTCCATCAGCACGGACGGAAACCGCGTCCGCGCCGCGCCCACCTTCGAGTTCCGGCCTTCGGGACCCGGCCGTCGAGGGCTTTGCGCGCCATCCGGCCAGGAATATCCCTGGCCGGATGACTGAAACACCGTCACACCTTTCACGAAACCCATCATCTGTCTACAGGGGAGAACACGGACATGAGTGGATTCATACGCACCGCAACCGTTGCCGGAGTAATGGGAGCGACCGCCCTGCTCGCGGTACCGACCGCATCGGCCACGCCGACCGCCTCGGGGTCCGGCCAGGCGGCGCCCGAGTGCGTCACCGACAGCCAGACCCACACGTACGGCAGGGGCGAGATCAAGATCTGCGTGGAGAACGGCCAGGCACGGGTGACGGGCTGGCTCGAAGATCTCCTTCCGGGCGGAGGCTGGGGAGCCCCGGACGGCGGCTGTGTGACCTGGTGGGTCACCTTCCGGACCACCTCGGGAACCGAACTCGACAACTCCGTGATGGCCTGCCCGCACTTCGGGGGCGCCGCCTACAAGGAGTTCGACTACGACAGCGACGTACAGAACATCACCGGCGTCGAGAAAATGAACCTGGGGACGGCCTGGGCCTGACCCCTCCGCTGTGAAGTACGCCCGGGGCGGTGCCGAGACGTGGCCGCCCCGGGTCTCCCTGCTTCGGAAGTACGTCGTGTCGCACCACGGGGTGGGCCGTGCACGCGCGGCCCGGGTCAGAAGATGTCCGGTCAATGGCCGTAGTCCTCCGCTGATGCGTGGTGGCGGGTGGTGATGGGTGGCTCACCTCGGATGTGCGACACCAGGTTCCCGCATCACCTCATTCGACGCCCCGGCGACGCCCCGGGCCGGGAGATCAGCCCAGGTCGGGCCAGCTCAGGAGGTTCTCCAGCACGGCGCGGTCACCCTGGATCCGCAGGCGGTCCGGGGAGAGACGGCCATGGAGCGTGAGCAGCAGGTCGCTTGCCGGACCGTGCAGGCCGGTGGCCGACTCGGGCCGGCCGTCGAGGACATGTGATCCGGATGCCGTCAGGTCGAGTACCCACGACTCGCCTTCGGCGGCGTGCAGACCGATCCGGGCCGGCTCGTGCGGCCAGGGGCCGGCCGTGCCATGGCTGATCCCGATGAACTCGGCAATGCCGTCGAGTGCCACAACCGCAGGGACCGACTGGGGAGTTCCGGTGGCCAGCTGGGCGTCGAAGGCGTGGACAGCGGCCTCCTGGACCTGGTGACGGGCCACGGCACCGCTGGTCATCGGCACGTCGGAGTCTCCCCACCAGGCCCAGCAGCCCCTTCCTGGGCCGGCGGCGCGAAGGGCGGCGACCAGTTCTCGGGTGGCTGCGGCCGATCGCTCCAGCAGGCCGGTCGGCGACGTCTCATCGACCGGCGCCGGCGCCGGTGCCGGGGGCTTCTCGCTCGGGCCTGCCGATACGGCCGCCGCCCAGAAGCGTTGTACCTCGGTGAGGTGCTCGACGAGGTCGCGGAGCGACCAGTCGGGGCAGCTGGGAACGCGGGCATCCAGATCAGGGGGGCCCGCAACGCAGCCGCGCAGAGCAGCGGAGCGGTCCTCGACCAGGACCACCAGTTCTTCGAAGGCGGGTATTTGAGGCATCCCGTCTTCCTATCACCGGGCACTGACATCGCCGGCAAGCAGTTTCGCGCGGCTGTGCGTTCGCCCCACGCGTGAACAGCGGACCAGGACGACGCGGTGTCCGCCCCGCACCGGTCGGTACGGGGCGGACACCGCGTCGGTACGGGACGATCAGCGCCTCGATCGGGTCAGCAGCCAACCCATGACATGTCGGGGCGCCAGGCCTTGTCCTCCGAGGCTGTGCCCTTCCGCCAGCTGAACGTCGCCAGTACGCGCCAGCTGTCGTGCGGGTACTTACAGGCGCTGACGCTGCTGGTGGCGGCCGAGTCCTCGGTGCTGTGCCATCCGTCGTAGTCCTTCGTGGTGTGCATGGTCACCCGCTTGCCGGCCGGATAGCGCTCCAGCTTCACGTTGGTGACCTTGACGGAGTAGTTCCCGCCGCCGGCGACATCAGTGATCTTCGCCTTGGCCCGGAAGGTCCTGTTCGAGTTGTCCCAGTAGACCATCGCGCACCGCTTGACCTCCTTGCCGTAACACAGCCAGCCGTCGTCGGCCGCTGAGGCCGACGACGGGGTGACGACGATCGAGGTGGCGAGGGCGGCTGCCACCAGTCCGCCCGTGGCACCCATCCGGCCGAGACGCTTGAACCTCATGAGAATCCCTTCAGATCTCCGGCGATTGCGGGCTCAAGCTATCCAGCGCCAGGCCGGAATCGTCGCGCCGTGCCAGGTGGTAGCGCTGCCGTGACAATGTCGGCGTCCCGTCCCGGGAACGGCTCGCGGTGCTGCGGACATCGCCGAGTGGCAGTGAGCGGCGCCCCTTTCTAGAGCTCGTGGTCCCGGGCCAGCTCTTCCCAGAGAATGCCGCGCAGCGCAGGGTCGGCGTCCTCGCCCGACGGGACGTCCGGGACCGTCTGGAACCAGACCACAGTCAGGGCGGATCGGTGCAGGACCTGTTCGAGCTCAGGAGCGACCGGCGTAGAGCGGAAGGCGCCCATACAGGCCACGGAAGGCAGTACTTCAACAGGGCCGAAGGCGCGGGCGGTCCGGTCCGGGTACTCATAGGAAGGCGGAACCAGATGGACCGGCGTGGAGGGGAACGCGCGCTCCGCCTGCCGCTGGAGGCCGCTGATCTTCATGGCATTGACGGGCCTGCACGGGTAACCCTCCAGCATCCCCCCGTAGGTCGAAGACATCCGCAGCTCGGTGAGCTCGATCAAACGGCCGGACGAGAGGACTATGCGGCTCAGCGACATGTCGACACCCTATGCGCACACACCTCACCCCGACTTCGGCAGTGTGAGCGGCGTTGGCATGCTGGACGCACCGGAGGACAAGGCGCTTTCCAGTTCTTCCAGCCCCTCCCCCGCCTGACGGAAAGAGCCACACCGTGAGCATGACGTCCCGGGGCGGCGAAGCGTTCGAGGTCGCTCGGGCCGCCTCCGAGATCGATGAGCTGCTGGCCCGCCCCCTGCCCGAGGCAGGGCCGACGGCGTATGAATGGTTGCCGGTCACCGAGGAGTGGAGCCTGATCAAGGGACGAGGGCTCCTGATCGCACCGCTCTGGGAGAGCGACAGCTTCACCGGCCTCCACGGCTCCGAGTGGGACGCGGCCTCGGAGGCCGGCGAGGGCAATCTGGCCGGCCTGGTCGTCGAGTTGGAACGGCGATGGGGGCCGCACCGGCGGGCCGGCATGCGGGTGCCGATCAACCGCAAGATCGCGAATGAACCCATGCCGCCGCTGTTCCGGACCCTGTGCGACAACGACCTCCTCGGCGACCTCGCGGTGTGGGGGCCGGTCGACCCTTCGGCCCCGGGTGCGGCGGCCGGACAGCGATGGCTCGGCATCTCCGTCAGCCAGTGCGACGGCGACGCCTCGATGATCCTTACGGCGGTCGTCACCGATCAGCCCATCCCGGAACTGGAGGGATAGGGGCTGACCCGCAATTCCTGGTGGATCAGCGCGCGGCGTCAGATGCGGTGCGTCGCAAGGCTGAGAGGCGCCCGCATACTGGATATATTCGGGCGTTTCGACAACGGAGGGGGTCCCCCCGTGCCCTTGAGGCTACTAGGGAGAGGTGCCGTAGCTGTCGTCGTGCGCCCGCCAGGAACTGCGGGCCGGCCCTCATGCCTGGCCGGGCTGTTCTCGGCCGCGCGGCGGTGTCACCATGCTCACGTGGACGAACAGGACTCGGTTCAGCGGGCGGACATCGACCGGATCATCGGTCCGCTGAAGACGAACATGCCCGAGGCCGGGGACTTTGGCTTCGAGGCGATCCAGCGGCTGGGGAACCCGGTGCCGCTCCTGGTGCAGAACGACGGCAAGGAGCTTCTGCAGCTGTGGCTCGAGCCGTTCGGGCAGGACTACTGGCTGAAGCCCGGGGAAGCCGCGTACGTCACCTCGTACGGAACGTGGGACGGCCACCCGTTCGAGACGGTGCACGAGACCGACTGTCTCACCGTCTGGGCCACGTCCTGGTTCGCGACGGTCTCCGACCTCGACGGCAACGAATTCCCCCCGGGCCGCAGGGAGCCCGCCTGAGTCGGCGGCGCCGTGCTGGTCGCGGTACATCTCCCGGTATATTCCGCCAGGTTCGAGGCAACACCGGTCCGGCCTGCCTACCGTCTCGCCTCGGGATCAACGGCCTTCCGGGACGCCCGGGCAGCACCGCGCCACGCCAAGCCCCCCGGGTGGCACGGAGTGGAGATCCGATGTGCGCGCCTTCGCGCCCCGGAAACGCCCCGGAAGCGCCGCGGGAGCGACCCGGGAGCGGCCGCATCTCCCTCCACCACCTGGGTCAGAACGTGTCGCGGTCGAACGGGACGGGCAGCGGTTCGAGGGCTCCGGCGGCGCGCAGCTTCCGGTTCGCCTCGACGATCGCCTCGACGGTCGGCTCGGCCGTACCGCCCCGCGTGAGGTCGATGAGCAGACCATCCGCCGCGGTGCGCGTGTACGTCCCCGGCAGCCCCTCGGGAGCGAGGGCCGCACGGCCGGGCGACAGGTACACGGACCGGCCGCCCCGCGGAGCCGTGGCACGGAGCCCGAACTCCGCCTTCACGGCTCGGAACTCCTCCCTGCTGTAGGCCTCTCCCCAGTCGGGCCCCCAGCATCCGGCGAGGAGGCGCAGCACGTCCGACGACCGGTTGATCAGCTCGACGGAACCCGGCGCGGCCGTCGACTCGAGTGCCACGACGCAGGAGTCGGGCACCCGGTTCGCGGACCCTCCCGCATTGATCCCCACGGTCACCTTCACCGTTTCGAGGCGCCCGGACCAGAGGGAGGAGGTGTAGCCGATGTAGGGCGCGTCGGGCTCGGTGTTGGTCTGTTCCACGTACGCCCGTACGCCGGACGCGACCCGTTCCACCGGCGCCGCGGACAGGTCGTCCTCCGACTCCGCCCCACGCCAGGTCGTGCAGTCACCGGATCCGAACTCCGCCAACCCGTCCAGGACCCCCACCCAGCGCTCCGCGAGCTGCCCGGGATCCTCCGCCCGGACACCCCACAGCGCATGGACCACAACGCTCAGCACCTCGTTCTCCTCTCATCGGCCGGGCCGGCTCGTTCCGTTCACGGCGTCCTCGGAGTGTGCATCACAGTAGTGTCGAGCCCGCTCCGTCGCCGACCGTGTCCCAGGCGGGCCGCGGACTGCGGCGGACTCGCCGCGCGGGCGGCCTTCGCCTCACGGCACCTCCGGCGTGTGGACCACCGTGACGTCGAGGCCTCTGTCGTCGAACATGTCCTGGGCGGCCCTCGCCACATCGGGGTCCGCGAAGTGCCAGACGAGCGGCTTGCCCCGTGCCGCGTCGAGCTGCCGAGTCGCCTGGGCCGCCCAGCGGTTGCCGGCCAGCGTGGTGAGGTTGCCGGTCGCCTCGTTGTAGAACCGCGGGCCGCGATAGCCCCACTTCGTCTCGATGAAGGTCTGCTTCGCGGAGTCCCAGCCGTCGAACTCGACCGGTTTGCCCTCCAGCTCGTTGAGCGGGACCTCGTACTCCTTGCCACGCCGCACCCCGGAGATCTGTTCCTGGTAGCGGGCACCCATCTCCTGCGGATAGGCGTAGGTGGCGGGGTTCTTCGCCTTCCACTTCCCGTCGCCCAGGTCCTTCGTGCCTGCACGCGGGTTCGTGAGCTTGTCGTACCAGGAAGGCTTCGCCATCTTCGCCAGGCGCTTCCTCTCCGCCTCGCGCTTGGCCTGCTTGGCCGCCTTCTCCGCGTCGTCCGCGTCCTTGTCCGCCTTCTGGGCGGCTTCGACCTCTTCGGGTGTCGCCTCGCAGTCGCCGCCCTCGGCGCGGAATCCGGCGGGCACGGCTCGGGGCGAAGACCGTACGAGGGAGGCGGTGGCCGCGGCCGCCACGCCGTGGCCGGTCCGTACGAGGCCGGCACCCGCATCCGTCCGCAGGGAGGCCGCGCTCATCGCCCCCGCGACCGGCTGCCTGGGCCCGAAGGGCGCCAGGCCGACCGGGCACCCCTTGTTCCTGACCTTCTCCCCGGCCTCGTCGGCGTGTTCCCGCGCCTCCTTCGCGGCCTTCTCCGCACCCTCCACGTCGCCGGCCTTGGCCAGCTTCTTGGCCTTCGCTGCGGCTTCCGAGGCCTTCTGGGCCAGTTCCCCCAGCTTGCCGAGCTTCCCGAGCTTGCCCAGCTTCCCGAACTTGCCGATCAGCTTGGCTTCGCCGTAGCCGGGGATGAAGAGAGAGCCGATGTTCCAGAGGCCGGTGCCGATCGCCTGGCCCTCGTTGCCCTCCTTCCACATGTCGCGGACTTCGTCGCCGATGAACATGTCGTCCGCGACCTTGAGCCCCGTGGACCCGGACGCCTTGGTCCAGTCCCAGGCAGCACCGAGGTAGTCGCCCTTGGACCACTTGTCACCGGCGCCTTCGGAGTCCTTGGTCCACTGATCCCCGAGGCTCTTGCCGTAGTCCTTGATGCCGTTCCACGCCTTGATCGGGTGGAAGACCGTGTCCACGGTTCCGGTGACATCTCCCCAGAAGCCGTCCGCGCCGAGGCCCTTGAAGAAGCCACCGGTCTGATGCCCGACGCAGGAGAAGAACGCCCCGACTCCGGATGTGCAGCCCTCGTCCTTCTTCTCGCCCTCGGTGCCGTCGTAGTCGCCGTAGTCGGCGTCCGGGCCGGCGGTGGGGTCGAAGTCGTCGCCGCCGTCGTCGACCTCGTCGTCCTGAGAGACGGTGCCGGTACCGCCGGTGGTGCTGGCGCCGCCGGAGCTGCTTGTACCGCCGCTGCCGCCGGTCCCGCCCGTGCCGCCGGTCCCGCCCGTGCCGTCAGAACCGTCCGAACCGCCAGAGCTGTCCGTGCCGCCTGAGCTGTCCGTGCCGCCTGAGCTGTCCGTGCCGCCGGCGCCCCCGGTGCCCCCGGTCTCCGTACCGCCCGATCCCCCTGCGGCATCGCTGCCGCCCGAGGTCACCGCGCCATTCGAATCCGTGCCCCCGGCCGAATCGGCACCGCCGGTCGAACCGCCCGTTCCGCCGTCGGCAGCCCCGTCGGCGCCCCCGTCGTCACCGGCCACCACCTCGGTGCCGGGTGCGGGGCAGGCGCTGCCGGTCAGCGAGCAGATCGCACTCTGGATTCCCCCGGTGATCCCGGCACCGATACCGGTCGCCACCAGACCGCCGATGAGGGCCACCACCACCAGGACGAGGCCCAGATACTCCATGGCCGTCTGCCCGCCGTCCCGGCGCCACTTGATCATCCGCGAGACGCTGAAGGGGCGGGGCGACAGCCTCTGGTCCAGGGGGAGTTCGAACCAGTCGCGTGAGCTTGCCCGGAACAGCGCCACGATGACAGCGACCGGGATCACCAGCTGGGTGATCCCGCGCCCGCCGCCGTCCCCGCCGAGCGTCGCGAGCGCGCCGAGCACGAACCAGACGTGTACGGCCAGGAGACCGCGCCGGACCCCGGTGCCGCCGGTCCGCACGTACAGCGACAGCACGAACCCGATGACGCTCGGCAGAGCCGCGTACAACAGCAGCCCGAACAACTGGCCGTCGACCGCGTTGACCGAGGACGCCACGGTCAGGACGCCGATGCCGCCGACGACAGCGAGCACGAAGAGCGCCCGGGTCAGCAGCAGCACCACCCGAAGGGCCGCCGGAAGCGGCTGCCGCCCCGGGCCGGCGGCTATGGCTGCGCCGATTCCGCCCGCTCCACCTGAGAACGCGATGCCACTGACGCCAGACACGAGAAGTCCCCCAACTCATCGGTTCATCGCTGCCGTTCCGGCAGTTCGCACAAGAGGCCCCATCAAACTTGCGTTCGACAGGCTACCGCTCGGCCGTTACGAGCCCCGCAATCGCAGTCAATGCGCCAAGTACTGGTATCCGGAAGCCGGTTGTGGTCACCGCGTCGCCCACGCAAGGACTGACGCGCGGGGCACTCCACCTGGTTGCCGACGGACTCGTCCACAGGCCCGCCACCTCCGCGCCGACTGGGGAGCGTGGCTCCATGAACGCAGCAGAGCACACAGCAGTTGGCCGCCCTCGCCCTGGGGGAGGAAGCCCCCTCCTCCGCCCGGGCCATCGAAGCCGGCTGGACACGGTGTCGGTCGACCCGTTGGCTACGGCAAGGAGACTGGCAGCCGATCACCCGGGTGCCTGGGGCGCCCCCGGTCGTCCTGCACACCCCGACCGGCCGTACCTCCGCCCGGACTTCCTCTTCCTCGCCGAGGCCTTGGTCGTCGAGGTCGAGCCGATCCTGTGATGGGGGCGCGAGGCTCAGGTCGCGGCGTTCTGCCGGCGGAGGTCCTCGTCGAAGGACTGCGAGGTACCGTGCTTCCCGTACAGCGCGAAGTAGCCGAGGGACTTTCCTTCGCCGATACGGCTGGTGCTGTCCGCCGCCGCCTCGAAGGTGAGGGTGTCGTCGCCGTCCCTCATGATCACTGCGCCGAAATGGTTGTTCCACCGACCGGGCGCGTCACTCAGGTTCACGTAGTGGTTCTGGCCGACGCCGGGTTCGGCCCGTGCTTGCTGAAGCTCGCCCATCCTGGTGCCGAGCAGCCTCTGCGCGGCGGCCTGGCAGTCGTTGGGCATCGTGATGAGGAGCTCCCGCATCACGCTCTCCGGCTCCCGGGAGCCCGCGTACTCCATCACGATCACGCCGATGAGCCGCCCCGCCGTCTTCAGGTACTCGACCGGGTCGAGCAACGGGTTCAACGGGACGTTCGCGGCGGCCCACGTCGCGCCCTGGTTCTCCATCGCGAGTGCGAGCAGCCGTTGGTGCACGCCGTTGACGCTCCCGTCGCCGGGACGGCCCTTGCCCGCCAGCCTGGCGACGTCCTGGAGGAGCAGCCCGAGAGCGGCGGGCGGCTGAACCACGCTCCGCCGGTAGGAATCGAGCTTCGTCCCCCTGACCTCCGCGCTCTCGCCCGCGATGGGCTCGTGTGCGCTGTTCGCCTGTGCGGCTTCGGCCGCCGCTGTCGAGGCGAAGACGGGCAGCACCCGGTGCAGCACCCGGCCCGCGATCACCACCGAGCGGCCCGCTTCGAGGCGGATGCGGACCCGTTCCGACGCGGCCAGTGCCCCACTCGCCGATGCGATCAACGCGGCGTCCGCGTAGGCCTCCTGGCGGCCGGAGACCGCGATCATGCCGTTCTGCGAGATCCGGTCGTACGACGCGGTGTCTGCGATGTCCCGCTCTGCGTCCGGCTCGGTGTAGCGCTGCACGGGGGTGCCGGCCAGCGCGCGGGTGACCGCCGCATTGCCGATGCCGCGTTGCAGGGAGGCCAGCCGGCGAACCGGTTCCGAGGGCCGCCTGCTCGTCCCTGCTGCCCGTTCGGGGAGCGGGCTCTGCGCCTGCGGCAGCCTCGCGTACATCACGTCACCCATATTCCCGGCCGTCGCCGGACGGCCCTCGTCACCAAGGCTGAGGCCCGACGATGCGGGAGGAAAGGCCCCGTCGGGAAAACCAGGGGCAGCGCCCCGTGCCCGCCCGGTCCCACCTCACCGCGGGAGAGCGGCCCAGGACCTGGTGCCATGCTGCGGGCCGCCGCATCGCACCCGCCCCGTTCCCCGCCCCAGCCGTCGACGACCGCGGCCAGGAGCCACATCGCGGCAAGGCCGTGCGCGTCCAGTGCGGCGGCGGTTGCCGTACGGGCGATGCGTGCGCCGCGAATGTCGCCGGGGAGGGTGAAGCTGAGGGACAACTGCTTCAGGCCGGCAACGGATACGGACGGCACCAGCTGCATCGCTGTCGCCGGCTCCGAGGACCGCTGTCTCACCGACAGCCGTGAGCCGCTCCAGCAGCTGATCCGCGACACCAAGGCCGGCAAGGCCGACCATCCGCTGCGACAGCGTACGTGCCCGGCACCGAGTCGCCCGTCGCGGTGCCGGGCACGTACGGCCGGGTCAGAAGTCCTTCACGTCCAGGTGGTACGAGGTGTCGACCCAGAAGCCTTCCACCGCCCGGCCCTTGATCAGAGTCATGGACTCACCTGGTCGAACGGTTCGCCGTACCAGCGCCAGCCGGCGGTGCCGTCGCCGTGGACGCGTAGCCAGAACTCGGCGACCGGAGTGCCGTCGGGGAATGTCATGGTCAGCGCACTGCGGATCCGTTCGAAGCAGTTCTCCAGCCGTTCCCAGTCCTCGGCGTCGGCGGCCTGTTCCTGCTCCATGAAGACGGGGCGGAACTCCGCGAAGCCCGGTAGCTCTTCGATGTCTGCGTGCGTCCATGGCATGTCTGCTCCGGTCACGCTCAGCCGGGCGATCTCCTGGTCACCATGGTGGAGGCGCCAGACCGTGCCGGGGTTGAGGTCCGCGTGGGTCATGGCTCCATGGTGACGGTCACCACTGACAGCCGGGTACCGGATTGCCGGCCGGCCTCATCCCTGGCTGTCGGCACCGCGGCAGAGCTGATGTCGAAACGGTCCTCGAACGAGGCCGCTCACCTGGGTGTTCGCCGCAGTGCGGTCTCTGACCCGGCGGCGCGTCCGCCGCAACCTGTGCGATGCGCGTTCGTTGGCCCGTTGATCACGTTCGTCTTCGTCGGGAGTCTTCGCATGACGTCACGGTTCCTGCTCCGCAAGTCCGCCCTCGGGGCGGCCGCACTCGCCTTCTCTCTCACCTTCGGGGCTGCTTCGCCGGCCGCAGCCGAGAGCACGCAGGTCACCCTCGAAGTCGCCGGGAGGGACTTCGCGGGCACCATCCCCATCACCACCGGGCCCCGTCCGGTCTTCGACGGCACCCTCTGCGACGCAGGCTCCAACAGCTCGACGCCGATCACCGCCCTGGTCGACGCCTCCGACAAGTTCGAGTTCAACGTGCAGAGCAACTACGACGAGGGTCTCAAGGACTTCATCGTGACCGCCATCGATGTCGACGAGGCGGACAGCACTCACCAGTGGAACATCTACGTCAACGGCGTACTGATCACGAACGGCGGCTGCCACACACCGGTGGCCGGCGGTGACAACGTCAAATTCGCCCTGGAGCCGATCATGTAGACGTCATCCGCCTCCGCGCCTCAGGCAGAGGAACCTGGCGCCGCTCTCACCCGCTTCAGGCAAGGGCCGTTGCCTCCGTTCGGGGATCAGCCACCGCGGCTGCTCCCCGAACGCTTGAACGGATTTCCCCTCGCGCTCTTGGTCACCCTGACCTGCTGGTCCCGGGTACGGATACAACCGGGCACGGATACACGGCGACGCCGTCACGCCCGCTCCGGGGCGCGTCATCCGCCCGCGGTGTCCTCGGCGGCCTCCCAGCGCAGCAGGTCGCCCGGCTGGCATTCGAGCACCTCGCAGAGCGCGGCGAGCGTCGCGAAGCGCACCGCCTTGGCGCGGCCGTTCTTGAGTACCGCCAGGTTGGCGGGCGTGATTCCCACGCGGTCCGCGAGCTCGCCCACGGACATCTTTCGCCGCGCCAGCATCACGTCGATGTCGACCGTGATCGGCATCAGATCACCTCGTCCAACTCGGCCTGCATCTGCGACGCTTCGACATCGCGCGCGAGGGCCTGGGCGAGCAGCGTGCGCAGCACGTGCACGATGAGCGCGACCCCCAGGATGGCCACACCGACCCCGCCCATGATGACGGTGACACCCGGATCCTCCCGCTGGCCCGGCGCGTTGACGGCCGTGACCGTGAACCACACGAGGGCAGCCGCCACGATCGCGCCGATCATGACGTCCACGTACCGGAAGGCCGTGCGGGAGAACACGGTCCCGCGGCGCACCATCGTCACCAGCCGCCAGACGCAGACCAGGGCGACCTGGACCGCCACCATGCCCAGGATCGTGCACACCCGCAGCGGGGTCAGCGGCAGCGAACCGTCCTCCGGGTCATTGCCACTGACCAGCACCCACACCATCCCGGCCTGTACGAACACGGTGCCGGCCAGCACCACCACGAGCACGACGCGCAAGGCACCCACTGTCAGCTTGCCCATGACCCACCCTTCCATCGACTTACGATGGGAATCTATCGAAAGTCGATAGGTTGAGCAAGGGCTGCCGCTGAGGCTGGACCACCCGCCCGGCCTGTTCCGGGTAGCGGCCGTCAGCCGTTGTGTTCGCGGTCGTAGGCGGCCTGGGCTGCGGCGACCGCGCCGCCGTGGCGCTTGGCCCAGTCGGTGAGCTCCAGCAGCGATTGGTGGAGCTCCTGGGCCATGTCCGTCAGCGCGTACTCGACCTTGGGCGGGACGACCGGATGGACGGTGCGTACGAGCAAGCCGTCACGCTCCAGCTTGCGCAGATTGAGCGTGAGCATGCGCCTGCTGATCCCTCTGATCGAACGTTCCAGCTCCGTGAACCGAACCGGGCCCTGCGCAGCGGCCACCAGAATGCCGATGCTCCACTTCCCGGAGACGTGATCGAGGACCTCCGAGACCGGGCACGCCTCGCTGGCCAGGACTGACACATCGATGTGACTCTGGGACATGAAAGTGCCTTCTTCCGCCGGGCCCGACCGTTACCAATCATGTACTCGGTATCAAATCGTGCACCAACCCGGAAGGCGGCTCGATGCTCCAGGAACTCACAGACCGCGCTGCGATCGCGGATGCCGTCGTGGCGTACGCGACGGCACTGGACACCCGGGACTGGGAGGCGCTGGGCGCGCTGTTCACGGACGACGCCTGCTGGGAGTACAGCGGTTCGGGAGAACGGCTCTGCGGGCCCGAGGCGATCGTTGCCAGGATCAGGACCGGCCTGGAGCGAATCGACGCCACCCAGCACCTGAACGGCAACCATGTCGCCGCAGTGCACGGTGACGAGGCCGAGCACACCTGCTACTACCAGGCCCAGCATGTCCGCCATGGCGTGCCCGACGGCGAGAAGTTCCTCGGCGGGGGCCGCTACGACGACCGGCTGCGTCGCACCCCGGACGGCTGGCGTTTCACCCACCGCAGGATCACCAACATCTGGAGCGAGGGAAACCCCGCCGTGCTCATGTCCTGACGTCAGTCCGTGATCGAGTGACGGGGCGCGGAAGACGGGGCCGTCAGCCGGTTGAGGACTTCGCTGGGGGTGAAGCTCCAGCCGACCAGGCGTGGCCCGCTCCAGTTGATACCGATCACGGGTCCGTCCCGGGCGGCATCGGGGAGTACGTGATGGCACCAGGTGTCCTCGGGCATGGCCCCGACGCGGAGCCCGCGCCCCCAGACCTTCGCTGCCCTCTGGCGCGGGATTTCGTCAGGAGCTCTCCACCCCGATCGGTGCGGCCGAACCGGCGGCCGACCTGGCGGCCTGCTCGATCTTCGCGCGATGGGCCGCACGGGCTTCCTCGTCGATCTGCCTCTCGTGCTCGGCGCGCAACCCGGTCCGGCCGTCGAGGCCCTCGCGCAGGATGTCGGCGTGCCCGGCATGCCGGACGGACTCGCTGAGGACATGGGTCATGACGGCGAACAGGTTCGTGTTGAGATAAGGCTCCGGCCACCACGGCACGTGTCCGGGGGCGTCGAGGGCAAGCTCGTTGATCGTCGCGTCCGAGTGTTCCCACGTACGCCGGTAGAACCCGACGATCTGATCGCGGGTCTCGTCCTCCGCCGCCCACTGATCGCTTCCGTCGGAGTCCTGCCACCGGCACAGCGGTTCCGGGGAAGGGCGGTCGAAGACCTCGCCGAAGTACCTGGCCTCGACGGTCGCCACGTGTTTGACCAGGCCGAGGAGGTTGGTCCCGGTCGCCGTCAGAGGTCGGCGGGCGTCGTATTCGGACAGGCCGTCGAGTTTCCAGAGCAGCGCCTCGCGGTCCCGCCGCAGTCTCCCGTGCAGATTGTCCTTGGCGAATTCATCGATCATGCGGCATGAGCCTGCCATGGCCCGTTCGTGGCCTCAAGGTCCCGTGGGTGGTCAGCAACGGGATCGGATCAGGTCCGGCGGCGCCGGCAGTACGCATACGTGAGGATCAGAAGCAGTGGTCCCCACAGGTTCATCAGCCCGCTCATCGTCATCGCGAGGACATCCCAGCCCTCGCCGTACGGCCAGGCGGCCCTGCCGACGGTAGTGACCCGGTCCAGCCAGTGGATGCCGAGCGCCGTCAAGAAGAGGCCGCCCAAGGTCGCCGGGACGATCGCGACGGCCGGCGGGACGCATCGCCCGCCCGGCTTCGGCACCCGGCGCGGAACCACCTCGCCCAGCTGCGGACCACGAAGAGGGCGTCGCCGGGGAGATCCTCGGCCGGCAGGGACCGGCTCGGCGCGCAGAGCTCGGTCACTTCCCCGGAGTAGACGGCGATGATCAGTTCACGGCGTGTCGGGAAGTGCCGATACATCGTGGCGTTGCCGACGCCGGCCCGCGGGCGATGTCGTCGAGCGGGGCGTCGACGCCGTGTGCTTGGAAGACGCCCTTGGGCGGGCCGTATGGGACGAACCCTGGCTCCGGGTAGCGGAGTTGGCGCTCGGCCTGCCGTGCGGGCTGCCGTGCGGGCTGCCGCGCGAAGGCTGTCGGCCCATCGCCGAGTGGGCCGGCGCACCCGGCGCCGCTATCGGACCCACGGCACGCGCCGCGGCCGCCGCTGCCACCACCATCCCCGGTCCTTCACCGCCGAGCCGGAGCGCGTCAGTCGTCCCAGGAACGCCCCGTCGTCGGCGTCCGTATGGACACGGTAGATCGCGTCGATCTCGTCCACCGCCCGGGCCAGGGGCCCGCGCAGTGCAGGGTCTGCCACGCGCAACCGGTCGGTGAGCCGGTCCCTCGCCCGCAGGTCGTCCACGTACGACTCCTCGGGATAACGCCCCAACGGTGCCCAGTCGGCCGCCGCTCGCCGCGCGAACTCCTCCCAGACGGACAGCGTCTCGCGGGCCCGGTTGGCCATGCTCTGCGGCTCGGCCTCCCGGCCCGGGTCCGTGGCTGCCACGAAGGCGTCGGTGATGGGGTACGTGTACCCGTCCGCCCCGTACACCTCGGGGAGAAGCCTGACCTGGGCCCCCGGGAAGTCGAACACCGGCTCCTCGACGACCTCGACGCTGCACACCGGTTCCGGGCCTTCCGTCTCGTACTCGCGCACAAGCGTCCGCTGCCCCTCGGGCGTCACGGCCCAGTGCGTCGAAGGGAGCCCCAGTCCCACAGCCGGGCAGAGCACCGTCGTCCCCGTCGCCCTCGCGACCCGCTCCGCCGCGGTCACCTCTGCCGGCGGATCCGGTACGCCATCCGTGACGAAGACCTCCCACGACAGCGCCAGGTCCCCCAGGACCGGCTCGTACGCGCAGAGCACTGCCGCTCCCCAGTTCCGTGCATCCGGGTCCGCGTCCAGATGGGCCACGTCGACCTGGGACAGCTCCACGCCCACGGCCTCGGCCAGTGCGCGCCCCATCGCGTGCGGCTCCGGCCGGCTGACGGTGAGGAAGTTGTAGTTCACTGATACGTCCCGTCGTACGCCTTCTTGGCCTTCGCGATCCTCGCAGGAATGAAGCGAGGATCCTGCTGGAACGCCTTTGCTTCGACGACGCCGTCGCCGCCCCTAAGGGCTGTCCCGCAATTCCTGGCGGGCGCACGACGACAGCTACGGCACCTCGCCGCGTTGTCGAAACGCCCGAATACATCCAGTATGCGGGCGCCTCTCCGCCTTGCGATGCACCGCATCTGACGCCGCGCGCTGATCCACCAGGAATTGCGGGACAGCCCTTAGGCATTGCGGCGCTCCGGTGCTCCGGCGCTCCGGTATTGCCGCTCCAGAACTGCGACACCTGCGACCGCGCCTTCCGCGCTGCCCACCCCGGACACTGCCGCGACTGCCGCACCGCACCACGACGCACGCGGCCGGCTACGCCCTCTGAACGGACCCTATGGTCAGCTCACCGGGGGCTGTGGCGGAGCAGTGTCCGGATGCGACGGTGCTGCTGGAAGGGGCGTTCCCGAGGGATTTCCCGAGGCCTTCTCCGAGGCCGGCAGGGTTGAGTGCTGTCTCGCCTGCCGCTTAGATGAGGCCCCATGAGTCAAGAGAGATCCTCAAGCCCCAGCCGCCGCTCCTTACTCACTTGGAGCGGTGCCGGCGCACTTACCGCGGCGACCGTATCTCTCGGCACCGGCGCAGCCTCGGCTGCCACCTATCCGGCCCCGGGCTCCGCCCTGTTGGTACCTTCCCCCCGGCTCGACCTGAACAGTGCGTCGGAGAACTGGATACGCCAGAAGCCCACCCGTGACACCACCATCCTCCAGTCGTTCGGCTACGACAACGCCAACGGCCACATCTACCTGGCGCAGGTGACGCAGGGAGGTTTGAGACTCGCAGGCGAGTCCGCCGTGGTCAGCAGTGCCGATCGAAATCGGCGTGGCGACCTGACCCTCACCAAGTGGGACACGTCCGGCAACACGCTCGGCTACATGTACCTGCGCAACTTCGGGCACGGCATGAGCATCGGCGTCGAACCGGTCGGCAGCACGGCCTATCTGTGGACGGAAGTCGACGGTCAAGAGGTAGTGGACCCGACGGACAAGACCAAGATATCCAGCCGCGGCAATCGTCTGGCCCGGTTCCCCTTCGTCGACGGCCAGGTACTCGACTCCAGCTCGTCCACGCTCGCCAAGTACACCCCGGTCCCGGGCACCACGACCTACACCGCCAGCGTCGACCCGGTCTACGGTCGACTCGCCATCCGCTTCCGCGACACGGATGGCGTGATGAAGTTCCAGGTCCACGACCTTGATCTGGCTCGCCTCAACATCTGGAGCGAGCCGCTCGCGAGCGTCAGCGAGCGGAGCCTCGCCTCCGTCCCCGGCTGGCCGCTCACCACGTACGGCCACCCGTTCCTGCAGGGTTACGCGGTCGTGGGTCAATACCTCTACATGCTGCACGGCAACAGCTACGGCTCCAAGGAAGAGATCAATGACCAGGAGGTCGTGATCTCCAAGCCCGGCGTCGGCAACACGTTCATCAGCTCGGTGAACCTCACCACAGGAGCCTTCGAACCCGCGCCACCCACGCCCTTCAATCAGAACGTCAATCCCGCCTTCACCGCGGCCGCTTACACACTGGACTATCGCGAACCCGAAGGCCTCGGGGTTCGCGTTCCGGACCCCACCCGGCCCGGCGTATTCAGTATCGGCATGGGCTTCGCGTCGGGAGAGCCAGGCGAGCGTGTGGCGAGCATCTACGGCAAGTCCGGGCTCGTTCAGCCTTCGTAATGCGCGCAGGGATGGCCTGAAGGGCGGCCTGTCACGCCCTCAGTCCGGCTTCCGGGTGGCAGCGCCAGGGCCCTGACAGGCTCGCTGCCTCGCACGGCTCACGGCCGATGCCGTATGCGGGGTGCATACGGCATCGGCCGTGAGGTCGAGCGCGGCAAGCCGTGCCGAGGCGCTGATCAGCCCTCCCCGCGGGGGAAGGACACCTCCACGCGACGGTTCTTCTTGCGGCCCTCTTCGGTGCTGTTGTCGGCGATCGGGTACTGCTCGCCGTAGCCGCGGATCTCGAAGGTGACAGTTGAGCCCGTGGACTTCACCAGAACCGACTGCACCGCGTTGGCGCGCTGCTTGGAGAGCACGTCGCCGTGAGCAGAGGAGCCGAGGTTGTCGGTGAAGCCGAAGACGCGCACCTTGGTGGCGTTCTGCTTCTTGATCTCGGCGCCGATCGCGGCGATTCGGGAGTTGGCGGCGGAGCTCAGCTTGGCGCTGTCCTTGCCGAACAGAACCTCGGCCTGGAGCGCGAACTTGATGTCCGCGTTCGTGTCCTCGCGTCGCTCCTCGCCGCCCTCGTCCTCGACGACCTGGATGATGTCGAGAACCTTGCCCGGGGCGAGGGTGCCGCCCTCGGGCATCCTGAGGTCGGGGTCGCTGCTGTCCAGTTTGACGGGTGGCTCGGACGACGCTTCGGTGCCTGGTGGGACGCTGGGACCGTCGTCCGCCAGGGCTGTCGTCGCGCCGAAGACCGTGGTGCCGGCCAGTAGTACTGCTACGGCGAGGGACCGCCCTGCGAGATGGCCTGGGCGGCGCCGTGTGCGCAGATTGTTCATGACGGCCATCACCCAGAGATCTTCAGCGTGGTGGTGGCAAACGTCGGCAGGAAGAAGTCAACTTCCGAAGTACTGCTAGGCGGCGCCGGGAACTGCATGAACACTGGCGTCGACTTCCCTGGCTGGATCGGGACAATTCCCGTAGTGCAAAGGCATCGCCCTTCAGTGTCCCGGAGAATGTAGTAGCGCTTCTTCCCGGCCTTGTCGATCAAGGCTGCGCCAGCGATCGAATTGGGGTTCTTATTGATGATCTGCATCTCGGAGCCAGCCCACCCTCCGGAATTTCTCGCCTGGTCACTATCATTCTTGATCTCGCCCTGCACCGTGATGAAGCCTCCGGAGTCACGCTGCACCTGATTGACAACGAGCGTGACCCCTCCTTGACCCTTGACTTCCGCGAGCTTCACATTCGGGTCCACCTTGTCCCCGGCAGCAGTGTCTTCCTGCGCCCCTTTGTCTCCCTCAGAGGGCTTCGCGGAAGACGACGCTCCGGCGTCGTCGCTCCCTTTCCCTCCGTCGTCGCCACCGCAACCAGTGACGACAAGGGCCAAAGCAGCCACCATCGAGGCAGCTGCCGCCACCCTTCGGGACTTCGCGGTGCGCCGAATGCTCATGGGTTCAGATTCCTTTACTCGTCGTTCGCTGTCAGTCGTCGATCAAGTGCACGGCAAAGATCAACTTGCTCAGGCCGGCCAGGGGGTCGCTAGCGCCCAGGTCGATCGGGACGTCCCGTCCGTCGCAATCGAGGGTGACTATGGGCAGACTAGCTTCACCGCCCTCCTCGGCCCCGTCATCATCGCCGGGTCCGGTAGCCGGAACACCCTTGACCTTGGGGCTGCACCGGAACTCGATCACTGCGGTCGCCGTGGCCGTGGCTCGCTTGTTCTCCGTGCCAGGGATGACCGAATCCCCCACGGTGTAGCGAGTTTCGATCCTGGCTGTGACCTTGTCCTGCCAATAGCCTGGCCGCCAATAGAAGTCAATGACGTTCGAACGGTTGTCAGATGCAAGCTGCATGGCTTGCCCGCGCCCCGCCTGGAAGTACTGGTAGGTCGCCAGGAACTCGTTCAGGCCGTTTGGCTCCCGAAGCGCCTGGAGAAGCGGCGGTGTCAACCCGTCCCGGGCTTCCTGCGCGGCAGCAAGCGCGGCAGCATCTGCGGCGCCCTGAGCGCCGTTGCGCGTAGCAGAAGCCTGACCGACAGCAAAGAACGCGAACGCGAGGAAGAGCAGGCCCGCCACCATCACAATGTAGATGGGGAAGGCCTGCCCTGCGTCGCGGCGGTTGGGCAGTTCCACTAGCCGGCGGTGATGGAGCCAACCAGACCGGTGATGCGGTCCGTGATCGCGCCGCCGATGCCCGCGGCCACCATGCCACCGATGATCGCGACGACCACCAGGATGATGCCGAGGTACTCGAAGGCCGTCTGGCCGCGGTCCGCGGTCTCGTAGCGCTTCTGGATCTTGGAGACGGCGGTGTTGGCCCAGCCGTTGACGCGGACGGCGGTCTTCAGGGTGATGCTCGACATGGTGTTCCCCTCCAGATTCGGCCGACCGACTGCCGGCCGACTCGCAAGTTCCCTTGTTCTCGCTCCCGTTACCGGCTTCCTCCTGGCCGGTGCCGTTTGCGATACGAGAAACATACGGCGGAACACCATGCCCACCAGAGGGTCCCAGGACCCATTCCCGGGCCCAATCCAGCAGTTGGGCCCTGCGTGCCCGGGACTGGGCCCCCAGGCCCTGACTCGCCACGCTTCGCTCGATCCCCCGATCAGCCATGACTACTTGTCCCCCCGTGCAGCAGGTCCGGCAGGCGATGCCGTGCCGAGCCAGCGAGCAATCGCCTCGCTGCGGCTGCCACTGTGCAGCTTGGTGAAGATGCGGTTGATGTGGTTCTTGACCGTCTTCTCGCTGATGAAGCAGGTGGCGGCGATCTGCTGGTTACTCATGCCGGACGCGATCAGTTCCATGACCTCCACCTCCCTCGAGCTCAGCCCGTACTGCTGCCTGTCAGGAGGCACACCCGGCCTCCCAGCTACGGAAGACTGTCCCACATTCGGTTGCAAATGCGAAAGACCTTGCGGAGAAACAGTCATTCGCGGCCCGGATGGGGCCTGTTGAGAGGGTGCCATGGGCATCGGCGGATGTGCATACGCATCGTGTTGCTGTGGCGAACCAGGGAGGCGGCCGTCATAGCCGGGCTGGCGATACGGAACACCCGAGGTCAGGGCCGTGCCCAGACCCTCCGGCAGAGCCGCACCCCGCGGCCCGGGACCCTGGCGCATATGAGCCAGGAGCGCGTTCGCCGCCGTGGCGGTGAAGTGGGCCCGGCCACTCTGCGTGTCGCGTACGGCCTGCACCAACTGGTCGGCGGTGAACTCGCCGTGCACCAGGTACCCGCCCGCCCCCAGCCGCAGCGCCTCGTGGACGATCTCGCTCTCGCGGCTGTAGGTCAGCATCATCACCGGTGCGACCTGGACCAGGTGCGGCAGCGCGGAGATGCCGTCCACCCCCGGCATACGGACGTCGAGCAACACGACATCCGGGCGGTGCTGGACGGCCATGTCGTAGGCCTGACGGCCGTCCGCGGCCTCGGCGACGACCTGGATGTCGTTGCGGCCGGAGAGCAGGGCGCCGAGCCCGGCCCGGACCACGGGGTTGTCGTCGGCGATGACGACCCTCATCGGACCTGGGGCGGGAAGGCCGGGGGCAGGGGGGAAGGCGGGCATGGTTCCGGATGCCGCGGCCTGCTGAGGAACGGGGAACCCTGGAGAGCTGGATTCGGAAGTGACCGGTGTGCCATGCGAGGACGTGTGCTGGGAGGCGTGGTGCTGTGCGGCCCAGTTCTGGCCCGAGGCACGGGAGACGTCGTCCGACATTCTGCGACCTCCTCTCATGTATCTGTGGGGACGGGTGGGGAGCGGGTCAGTCGAGCGGTGGAGCGGGTGGTGCTTGGGACAGGGCGGCCATGGGCAGTTCCAGGCGGACTTCCGTGCCGGTGACCGCCTTGCCCTTGCCGATGCGGATGCGGGCCCCGATGGACGCGGCGCGTTCGACCATGCCGACGAGTCCGAAGTGGCCGGCGCGTCTGAGGTCGTCGAGGGTGACACCGGCGGGCAGACCGCGCCCGTCGTCGTACACGCTGATCCTCAGAACGTCGCCCTTCACTCCGGCGAGGACGACGAGGTAGGTGGGGTGCGCGTGCCGGTTGGCGTTCTCCATCGCCTCGGAAGCGATGGTGAGCAGTTGCCGCGCCACGACCTGGGGCACGGTCGGGACCGGAATCTCGTTGAGCAGCCGGAAGCTCGCGGTGAGGCCGTGGCGTCGCGTGAAGTCGTCTGCCCGTGCCCGCAGTTCCGCTACGACGTCGATTCCGCCGTCGAGTCCCGACTCGCGTCGCAGGTCCGACAGCAGCTCGCGCGACTCCGCCGCCGCGCGGCGGGCGGATCGGGCGACGAGCTCGGCCTGGTGCTTGACGGTCAGTGGGTCCATCCGGTCCGAGGAACTCGCCAAGCCGTCGGCAGCCATGGCCAGGCCGTGCAGGGTCTTGGCGACGGAGTCGTGCATCTCCCTGGCCAGGCGGGTGCGTTCGCCCTCAATGGCTTCACTCACGGCGAGGCGTGCGCGGGTTTCCGTGAGCGCTTGACTCGCCGTGCCGAAGCGAAGCAGCAAGTTTCGCAAGGTGACGCCGACCGCACCGGCGATCACGCAGAAGCCGGGGAGAAGCAGAGCTGTGGCCTCGCTGGCTTGCAACTGGTCGTCGGTGCCGTACACACCAAAGATGATCAACGTTTGAAGAGCGGCGAAGACTGCCGCGCCCCGCCACCCATAAACAAGCCCTGCGAGCAGCGGGGTGCAGACCGTAACGTACGCCAAGGTGGATTCCGGCGTGGCCGTGATCAGCAGAAGTGCACCGAAAACGGCATCGACGCCGAGCAGCCAGGGGTGGCGAAGAAACAGCGGGCCGAAGCGCTCCCAGTCCCGGAAGAGGACGTAGGAGCCCATGAAGGTGACGAGGATGGCCGCACCGATCAGCCAGGTGGCGAGGCCTGGCGCTGTGCGGTCGATCGCGAACGGTGTCGCTATCGCGGTCATCGCCAGGCGGAATCCGAAGACCTGGCGGCACATGGCCTGGAGCGCGTTGAGCTGGATCGCGAAGGCCGGCTGCGCGCCCGGGTTCGCGAGCGCCTGGCGTACTTCGCTCGTCAACCCTGGTTGAGAGTCGCTCAGTTGAAATGCCATGCGCCTGTCACCTCCTCGGGCTCGTCATTCTCATCATCCTCGGCATGCAGGATCATCACTTCATGAACGAGAAGTCGACGTTGGCCCCGTAGACGAATCCGACCGTCAGCATGACCAGCGTTCCCGGAAGCAGGAACGAGGTGACCGCGAAGGTGGCCTTTGGAACCGCCTTGGCCGCCTTCCGTCGTGCGTTCTGCGCGTCGGTGCGGCGCATGTCGTTGGCGATCTGGATCAGCGTCTCGACGATCGGCGCACCCAGTTCCTCGCCCTGCTGGAGCGTGGTCACGAACATGGCGACCTGCTCCGAGTCGTTGCGCTTGCGCAGTTCCTCGAACGCCTGCCGCCTACTGACGCCCATGTCCATCTGTCGGAGGGTGATCCGGAGTTCGTCGGCCCAGGGGCCTTCGTACTTCTCAGCAACACGCTCCAGCGCCTGACGGAAGCCGAGTCCCGCCGAGACGACGACCGCGAGGACGTCGAGGAAGTCGGGGAGCGTACGTTCGATGTGCTCCTTGCGGACGCGGACGGCCGACCAGATGCCGACCTCCACCCAGAAGGCGCCGAACGCGATGAGCAGGATGGCGACGAAGACCTGGCCGCGCATGAGCATCGACAGGGCGCCGAACGCGCCGAGGGCACCGTAGACCGCACGCCGGGCGGCGTACCGGTCGATGGTGAGTCCGCCGGGGTTGCCCGCCATGTCGATCTGGTGGCGCTTCTTGTTGACGGCCTTGGGACCCATCATCCTGAGCACCGCAGGGGCCCACCGCATGCCCATGCGGTCGATGCCGGAGCCGACCGCGCTGGTACGGCTGGAGCCGACCTCCAGGGCGATGGCCAGGTCCCCGGGCAGCTTGGCGTCGGCACGGTACATCCGGATGCCGGCGATCACTCCGTACACGGCAAGACCTACAACGAGTGCGAGCAACAAGTCCATGTCCGCTCCTCCCCTCAGACGTCGATACGGGACAGGCGCCGGATCACGATGAATCCGATCGCGTACAGGACCAGCGAGACGATGACGGCGACCTGGCCGATGAACGCACCGGTCATGCGGTCGAGAGCGCCCGGCATCACGGCGTTCATCAGGAGCATGGCGCCGATACCGAAGCCTGGGACCGCGTAGGCCGTGACGGTGACCTGCGAGAGCTGCGTCTTGACCTCACGACGCGTCTCCTTGCGTTCCTCCAGCGTCTCGGTGAGGTTGCGCAGGGAGCTGACGACCGTACCGCCGGCCCGGTTGGAGAGAACGAGGGTCGTGACCAGCACGACGAGTTCACGTGACGGCAGCCGCTCGGTCAGCTCGCTCATGGCGTCGTCGAGCGATTCACCGACACTGAGACGGCGGGCGACCCGGGCGAGTTCCTCACCGGCGGGGTCCTCCAGCTCGTCCGCCGCCATGGAGAGCGCGGTACGCAGGGCGAGCCCGGCCTGGGTGGCGTTGGCGAGGATGCGGGAGAGCTCGGGGAGCTGGTTGATGAAGCGCTCGGTGCGCTTGGTCCGCTGGTAGTTCAGGAAGGCGTTGGTGCCCCAGAGCCCGACCAGTGCGGCGACCGGGCCGAAGAAGGAGGCCAGGATCGACGAGGCGGCCATCCAGAGGCCCGCCATGGCGATCAGCGCGTAGACGAAGAACTCGCCGGGCGTGATCTCCAGGCCGGTGGCGGCCAGTTTGAGCTCGATCTTGCGGCCCAGCCCGGTCTTACGAAGCCTGCGGTCGACGCCCTGGAAACGGCGGTGGCGTCCTGCGGCCTGTATCTGGCCGGTGTGCGAGAGGCGGTCGACAAGGGCGTCGCGGTCGGCCTTGCCGCCGGCGTACGCGTGCAGACCCATGACGCCGAGCACGCCGCAGACGAGCGTGACGCCGATCGTGAGGAGGGGGAGATTGGTCATGGCGCGGTACCTACTTGGCCTCTCGGGTGGCGAGCTGTTCGTCGGACGAGGCGACGCCGAAGGCCTGGGGAATGGGCTGGCTGGCCATGTAGAGGCGTTCGGCGATCTTGCGCGGGAGCGGAAGGTACTGGAACTGGCCGTAGATCCGCCCGTCGGCGGCCATCGGCTGGGGAATGAAGCGGGCGACGCTGACGATGCGGTAGTTGTCGCGGCCGTGCGAGTCGAGGATCGCGATCTCGGTGATCTTTCGGCCACCGTCCGCGTGCCGGGTGAGCTGGACGATCACGTCGACGGCGCTGTTGATCTGGTCGTGCAGGGCCTCGAAGGGAATCTTGATCTCGGACATGGAGGCCAGCGTCTGCAGACGCATCAGCGCGTCCTCGGCGTTGTTGGCGTGGACGGTGGCGAGGGAACCGTCGTGACCGGTGGACATCGCCTGGAGCATGTCGAGCGACTCGCCGCCACGGACCTCACCGACGACGATGCGGTCGGGGCGCATACGCAGGGAGTTGCGGACCAGGTCGCGAATCGAGATCTGGCCCTTGCCCTCCACGTTGGCCGGCCGGGACTCCAGCCGGATGACGTGGTTCTGCTGGAGCTGGAGTTCGGCGGAGTCCTCGATGGTGATGATGCGCTCGTTGTTGGGGATCAGCCCGGAGAGCGCGTTGAGCAGGGTCGTCTTGCCGGTACCGGTGGCGCCGGAGACGATGATGTTGAGTTTCGCCTGGACGAGCCCGGAGAGCAGGATCAGCATCTGCTCGTCGAGCGAGCCGAAGTTGATCATCTCCTGGAGGGTGAAGGCCCTCGGGAACCGTCGGATCGTGAGCGTGGCGCCGGTCAGCGCGAGCGGCGGGATGATCACGTTGACACGCTCGCCGCTGGGAAGGCGGGCGTCCACCATCGGGTTCGATTCGTCCACGCGCCGGTTGACGGTCGAGACGATGCGCTCGATGGTCTGCATCAGCTGTTCGTGCGAGCCGAAGCGCATCGGGAGCTGTTCGACCTTGCCGCTGCGCTCGACGAAGATCTGGTCGGGGCCGTTCACCATGATTTCGGTGATGGACGCGTCTTCGAGCAGCGGTTCCAGGATGCCGAGGCCGAGGGCCTCGTCGACGACCCGGCGGATCAGCTGCGACCGTTCGACGGTCGAGAGGACCGGGCCTTCGCGGCTGATGATGTGCCCGAGTACGCGCTCCAGGCGGGCCCGCCGGTCGGCGGCGGCCAGCGAGGACATCTCCGCGAGGTCGATCTCCTCAAGCAGCTTGGCCCGGTAGGAGGCGACCATGTGGCCGTCTTCCCGCCCCCCGGCTTGCTCCTCGGGGGCGGTGATGCGTGCCCGCAGGCTCATGGTGCTGACTCCTCGGTCCGGCTTGCCGGTCTGGTGGGTGTGAGTGGGGAGGCTTCCCTCGCTATTCGCGGGGCATGGTGGAACTGCGGGTGGCGGTACCGAAGTCGTCGACCCACGGAATGATCGAAGGGATCTTGACGTGGGCGGTGTAGGTCACGGTCTTCAAGCCGGGCGAATCCGTGAAGTACGCTTCGCCCTTCGTGGTGATCCAGTCGCTCATGGCCCGGTGACCTGCCACCCTCGGCGCAGTCTCCGGAAAGTCGTGGCTGGCCGTACGCGCCGCCGCCCGGGCTCCGGTGCCTGCCTGGTTCACCGCGTATGCGGCGATGCCCAGCTGGATGGCGCAGAGGCCTACCAGCAGCAGCAGCGGGACGAACCCCATGTACTCGAAGGCGACCTGCCCGCGGTCGCGAGCAGACCTTCGCTTCTTCCCCGTCATGAATCAGCCCTCCTTCGCCGAGGCGGCTTCGCCGGTGACCGTCGGCCCCCAGTCGAGTACTCCAGGCACCAGGACGGGCACGGTGAGGTCGACCTTCACCTTGTACAGGCCGGGTTCGTACCCGCCGCAGTCGAAATGGGCCTTGCCCTGCCAGGCGCTCGGCAGATCCTCCCTACCGGCCTCCTCGCACGCAGCCGTCGGCCTCCACTGCGATCCGTTACCGGCCCGCGCCGCCACATCCGCCGCATTCCCGGCCAGGATGAACGTGTAGCCGAACAGCGCGCACTGCCACAGCGCGATGAGCATCAGGATGATCAGTGGCGTAACCCCGACGAACTCGATCGCGGTCTGTCCGCGGTCGCGGTCACGCCTCCTGCCTATCCGGGTTTCCGCCCTCTCGGTGGTCACCATGGATCAACCTGCCCCCTCAGTCGGTTTTGCCACGGCCCGCGGAATCGCCCCGCCTGCGCGAGCGCCCGATCGAACCCCGGTCGTTTTTGTACTTGCCACTGCCTTCCGCCCCGGCGGGAACCTTCACCAGACCGAGTTCGCCCGCCAGGGCCCAGAGCGCCTGCTTGACGACGCTCTTCGAGTCGAGTTCGTGCATGCGGCCCGCGTCGACCGCGCCCTGAAGTTCCTTGAAGTTGGCGGGAATCGCCGTTCCCGCGATCCGGGTTCCCGTGATCTTCTGGATCAGCGGAGGCTGGATCTCGGTGTTGCGGCTGTAGCGGTTGAC
Source organism: Streptomyces sp. NBC_00385 (assembly GCF_035917155.1). Classification (NCBI taxonomy): domain Bacteria; kingdom Bacillati; phylum Actinomycetota; class Actinomycetes; order Kitasatosporales; family Streptomycetaceae; genus Streptomyces; species Streptomyces sp. NBC_00385. The sequence goes on from NZ_CP107951.1 coordinate 2,981,804, forward strand.
GAGCGTCGTCGTCTCCTCCGCCTTACGGATCTGGAGGCGGTCCCACATCCGTACGATGCGCTTCGCTCCGCGTACCGCGACCACGTCGGGTGTCGTGACCAGCAGGGCGATGTCGGCCATCTCGATGGCTGCGGCATTGGCGCCGTTCATCTGGCTGCCGCCGTCGATGACCACGATCTCGTACCGCGAACGCAGTGCGCTGACGATCTGCCGGGCGGCCCGGTCGCTGACCTCCTCGCCCCGTTCGCCCTCGCCGGGTGCCAGCAGCAGGGCGAGCCCGCTGCTGTGGCTGAACACGGCGTCGGACAGCACGCGGGGCGAGATGTCGTTGATCGCGGCCAGGTCGACGATGGAGCGGCGGAACTGTACGTCCAGGAACGAGGCGATGTCGCCGGACTGCAGGTCCATGTCGACCAGGGCGACCGTGTGGCCGGAGGCCTGGGCCGCCAGGGCCAGCTGCACGGCGGTCACCGTCGCGCCGACGCCACCCTTCGCACCACTGACCGTGACGACCGTGCCGCCGGGGCCGGTGAAGACCTCGGCGCCCGCTCCCAGGTGGCGGCGGACCCCGACGGACCAGCCGGCGGCGGCCTGGACGCGCTGGGCCAGCTCCTCGTACGAGAGGGGCAGGCCGACCAGGCCGCGGGCGCCGGAGTCCATGGCTGCCGAGTAGAGCCCGGGGCTCGCGTCGGCGGTGACGAGCACGACCCCGACCGCCGGAAAGCGCAGGGCCACCTCCCGGATCAGCTCAAGGGCTGGAACCGGACCGATCCGCTCGTGCACCAGCACGACCTCGGGCAGCTCGTCCAGTGACTCGGCGGCGAGCCGGGCCAGGGTGTCGAGCAGCGCGGTGGAGTCACCCAGGGGTCCGGCCGGCTCCGCGTCGGGGAGCTGGCTGAGCAGTGTGGTGATGGATCGGGCGGCGTCGGCGTCGCCGACAGCCGGGAGGATTCGTGTGCTCATCCAGTCCTCACTTGTTCTTGTCTTCGTCGAGGTTGTAGCTGCCCTCGCCCGGACGCAGGGTGGTCGGGCTGTCGTCGGGCAGCAGGGCCAGTCGGACGTGCTCGGCGAAGGACTCGGCGTAGGCGACGCGCTGTGCGTCGGTGGTGTCCAGGGCGAAGGTGATCGGCACGGCCTCGGTCGGGCCGCTGCGGGAGTCCTCCTTCGGGTCGAGGGAGGTCAGCTGGCCGACGTCGATGACCTTGGCGTTGGGAACGATGACGCGCGAGGTGGGCTGTTCCTTGTCGTTCTGGCCGCCGAAGGTCGCGTAGATGTTGACCAGGTTGCCCGGCCGGATCTTGCCGGCGACGCCGGTCGCGGCGTCGATCATGATGGCGATCTCCTGCTGCCCGCTCTCCAGCGCCGGGCGCTTGACGAGCATGTCCTCCTGGAGCAGCGAACCCGCGCGGAGGTTGGTGACGGCGATCTTGCCGTCCAGCACCGAGAGGTCGGTGACGGCGTTCTTGGAGAGCCAGCGCTTCGGCATCGAGACCTTCTCGAACTGCCCGGGGTCCAGCGGCCGGTAGGGGGCTATGTTCGATTTGACCTGGTAGGCAGTCACCTCCGGCCCTACCTTCGAGTTCACATCACTGATCACCGAGAGCACGCCGGCGAACGCACCGAAGGCACAGAGGATCGAGAGAAGAAGAAGGATGACGCCGCGGCGTTGCCGTGAGTTCATGAGCGGAGCAACCTCGTTGAGAGACGTGGGCCGATGAGCGGACAGAGGGGCGGAGCGGGGTCGGGCCGAGGCGGGTCACGCTGCGGCGTCCGCCCGTACGGAAGCGGGCCGGTGCCGTGCGCGGTTCGCCGGGCTGTGGGTGCAGCAGCGGCACACCGCCGTCGCGGTGGCTCACGACCCGTGGTGCATGGGTGTTCCTTGGTTCAGGACACCGGAACCGTGCGTTTGGTTCTCCGGCGGTTTCAACGGGGCCGAGCACAGGCCGCAGCGGTCGCCGATCAGTTCATTTCCGCACCAGGTGCAGACCTCCCTGCGAACCGAAGAAACCAGCTGATAAATCAGTGAAATATCGGGCAGAAAGGCGGCGAATTCGATCATTTTCGGAGTACCCCACCAAGTGGGCGAATCCGCGGGCAAGGCGACTTCCTGCACGGCCTGCACCTGCCAGGCCGGAGCGATCGTGGACGCCACCCAGTCGGACTGCAACTGCCCCTTGGCAACGAGCAGATGGGTGGAGAACTCGGGGCCGGTGAGGTCTCCCGAGCCGATCTTGATCAGCTGGGGGTTCGGATTGGCCAGCACACCGAACTGCGAACCGGGGACCCATGACTTCGCGTGGGCCTTCAGGCTGACGGGCACGCGGTCGAGCTTGGTGACCGAGTTCAGCAGCGCCCCGGCGTGGATGTAGTGCGAGAGCAGCCTCGCAGCCGAGGCGACGACTCCGGCACTGAAGTCACAGATGGACAACTGCCGCAATTGACGCACCAGTACCGCCACCCCCAAGGGGGGCAGATCGGCCTTGATCAGCGCAATGCGGTCACTTTCCAGCATCGAGCGGATCATGTGCAGCCGACGCTCATGGGCGACCGGAATGCTGGCGGGATAGACCGCGATGACATAGCCGTGCTGCTCCAGGAGCAGATGCATGTCACTCAGCGCCTGGTCGAGCGGCTGCTCGTCGGGCGCCCTCAGGACCACCGCCGTGGGCGTCTGCTGGTCGGTCGGAGGCAGCACGAGGTCAGCACTGGTCACTGCTATTGCTGTCGGCACGCTGTTCCCCGTTCGGCTCCGGCCGCCGCGTACCGCCGGCCGCAATCGCTCCTGCCAGGTGCTCCTTACTCGGGCGCTCCTGCCTCAGCACTTTATCCACGTCCGGGGAGGCAGAGAACACCTTTGGGGGCCCAGTGAGGCAGGGCTCACGAAGTCCGCACAGGGCGTTCGCCTGACAAATCACCCCAAGTGACTGGTAGTTAAATTCCGTACCATTCGGCGACTAAGTTGTGGGTACCGAGACAATTCATGATCCTTTTCCACTTCGGCGCACGTCAGAGGCGTGGGAGCGCACCCCCGCGGCCGCCTCCGGTACCCCTGATGGGCCCAGCGTGAACTATGGGCCCGGATTGGGGCCCCCGGGCCCACACGGGGTCACGGGGAGTCGCCTCCGCAGCGCGTGCGGTCCCGCACATGGTCAGGGGCATGGGCAGCCTGATCGCGCAATGTCCCCTGACGGATGCCGAAGACACCCGGACCGGCCAACGCAGCGGCCGCCGGCAGAAGGCCGGCGGCCGCTCGTCACCGCGCGCGCTCAGCGCACGGTGCTACTTCCCGAAGTCACCCAATTGAGGGAGCAACCGCTCACGCGCCGCCTCCAACTGCTCGCCGTAGTCGGCGGCGAAGATGGCCGGCAAGGACGTCTCAAGGGCTCCGCTGATGACGAACAAAGCGGACCATACCGCCCGGTCGTCGACTTGAGCCGCGAACTCCTTCGTGTGCAGAACCCGGTCCATCCAGTCGGACAGGACCAGCGCCTGGTCCTGCGACAACTCGATCCTCATGCCGCACCTTCCCGAATTCGGGCCTTCTCGCGGCGATTGTCCGGCATTACAGTACTCCGTCCCGCAGCAAATACAGGAGCTGATCGCCGTCTGATCGCCAGCCGCCGAGATACATGCCCACATCCGGCCCGCTCCGGGCGAACGAGACATGCAGGCCGGTTTCGTCGACGAAGTGGGTGGCGGGCTTTTTCCGGAACGTCCCCTCGATCCTGCGGGTGCCTGGATTCGTCACCAGCCGTTCGATAGCTTTGAGGAACTTCTCCGCGTTCGCCAGACTGTAGTCGCCGGACACTCCGAAGGCCTCGGCGTGCATGACCCCCTTGGTGTCCTTCCTCATGTAGTGGTGCGCGGCCCTGTTCGACTCCATCCAGAAGGTGCCGCACCCGGCCGAAGCGGGCGGTGGCAGGTCGAGGATCCGGAGCGTGCCGAAGCCTGCTTTGTCGACGGTTTTGCAACCACGCTTGAGGTTGCGCAGTGCCTCGTACGACCGGGTCAGCAGTTTCAGTTTGGACTGGACGATGACGTCTGTCGTGAGTTCAGCGCAGGCCCAGAGGTCCTTCTTGATGGCGCAGTTCTCGAGTTGGGTGAGCCCCGTGAGCGTTGCGGTGACCTGCCACAGTTGCTGCATGGCGTCGTTGAAGGCGGGGCCCACGGAGATGATCTGGCACAGGAGTGCCTTCTGCACGCACCAGCGGACGGGATTGTCGGTCATCTCGCAGGTGGGATCCAGAGCGCCGCATCGGTACAGCTTGCGAGCCTGCGCCCCCGGGTCGTTCTCCGCGGCCTCCTTGACCTCGAGCAGAGCCCTGCGTCGGGCCTCCTCCTCCTCTTTCCGCTTCTGCACGGAGATGGTGAAGGCTTCTGTCGCTGCTGCGAGAGCCGCCGCGGAGTCCTTGCCGGCTGCGATGGCCGAGGCGCGGGCCTGATCGGAGTCGAACCATGCCTGGGCGGCGGATGCCTGGGCGTTCTCGGCGGAGACGGTGGCGGTGGCGGCGGATGCGGCCGCGTTGTCGGCGTCACGGTCCGCGTTGTCCGCCGCAGTGCGGGCGGTCTTCGCGGACGCTGCCGCGGCGGCGGCCGAGGTCTCGGCGTCCTTGGCGTGCTGCGCGGCCTGGTCGGCATAGGTCTCGGCGTCGTCGGCCGAATCCTGGGCCTGCTTCGCGTACTTGTCCGCATCGGCGGCGGCCTTGCGGGCGAGGGCAGCCACCTTCTGCGCGGTGGCCGCGTCCTTCTGCGCGAGCGCGGCGATCTTCGCCGCCTCCGAGATCAGTTCCTGCATCAGCGCGAGGTGGGTCGCGGCGAGAAGGTCCTTGCGCTGGGCCATGTGCTGGCCCGACTCGATGAACGCGTGCAGCATCTGCGTCGAGCCCTCCAGGGCGATCCGTGCCGCAGACCTCACCTCGGGACCACCACTGCTGATCAGCTGTGCGGCACGTACCCGCTCGTCCTCACCGCGCGCCGTGGCCAGCGTGCTCGTCAGGAACGTGCGGTAGGCGGCGATCGTCCCGGCCGACATCGCGGCCCGTCCCGTCCGCTGGACCTCGGGCCCGCCCACGGAGACGGCCTGGGCGATGGCGAGCCGGAAGTCCTCCTCACCCGCCTCGTACTGACCTTGCGTCAAAAACGCCGTGATCTCGGCGGCGCCCCCGTCCAGGGCCACCTCCGCAGCGTCCCGTACCGCCTTGATGGAGCTGTCTTCGGCAAGCCGCTCCGCATGGGCGCGGTCGTCCTGCTCCGCGGCCAGCCGCCATCCGTTACGCAGGTATTCGATGACCACCTCATCCGTGCCGGTGAGCGCGGACTCGGCGGCGGCCCGCCCCCAAGGGGTGCCCCCCGACATCGTCAGCATGGCCAGTTCGCGGCCGTCGGCGGCGATGGCCGCGAGGTCGGCCTCGGGCTGGGCGGCCGCGGTGGCCAGGCGTTGGGCCTCGGCCTCGCGGTCCATGCTCTCCTGGTCCACACGGGTCTGCTCGGCCCGTCGTGCCTCTTCCTCGGCCTTGGCGTCCTTGGCCCGCTCGATACCCGCATTGGTACGGCCCAGCAGCTCCTCCGCCTCGACCTCACGGGCCAGCGTGTACACGTCCTCGGCCTTGGCGGCCATGGTGGACGCCACATTCGCGGCCGTGGTTGCCGCGTTCGCGTGCGCGGTCGACTTCGCCGCCGCCGTGGCGGCCTCTCCTGCGTGGTCGGCGGCATCATCGGCCGCCTCCGCCGCGTTGTTCGCATGCGTCGCGGCCGACCTGGCCGCGTCACGCGCCTCCCCTGCCGCCGTCGCGGCCTTACGGGCCAGGGCCTCCGCGGCACCTGCGGCACGGTTCGCCTCACTGGCATGCCGACGTGCGGCCGCAGCCGCGGCTCGCGCCTCCGCGGCCTGCGTGCTGCTCTGCCCGGCGTACCCGCTCGCCTCCACCGCGGCGTCCGCGGCAAGGTTCGCGTTCGCCCCGGCACCTGCGGCAGAAGCCGCCGCATCCCCGGCCGCCGTGGCTGCCAGCACCGCCTGATCGGCCGCGTCAGCCGCCAGGTTCGCGCCCTTGGCGGCACCACGCGCGTCCTCCGCCGCCTTACGCGCCGCTGCCGCGTTGCCCGCGTCCACAGCCGCGTCCGCCGCCGCACCGCGCGCCTTCGCCGCAGCCTGCGCCGCGCCAGCGGCGGCAGCCGCCGCCTGCGACGCCGCACTCGCCGCGATCCGCGCCGAGTTGCTCGCGGCATTGGCCGCGTTGATCGCCTTCTGCGCGGCAGCCGCGGCCTGGGACGCGGCCTTGGACGCACGCCCCGCGGCCTGTGCGGCCTTTTCCGTGTCGTTCTTGGCCGCTTCCGCCTCCGCAGCAGCCAGCTGAGCCGCTTCCTTCGCCAGCTTGGCTGCCTCGACCGCCTGCGCCGACGCCTCCTTGGCGGCTGCCGTCTCACTGGCCGCCTGGCGCCCGGCCTTCTGCGCCTGCGCCGCCAACTGGGCAACCGTGGCATGCTCCTGGTCCCGCGAGCGCGCCACGAACTGGCCCACTTCCAGGAACTCCGCGATGTCCTGCGCGGTCCCGCCCAGCGCCAGCCGCCCGGCCGCTTGCACGGCAGGCCCGCCCGCACTCATGAGCTGCACCAACTGGACCCGGTTGTCCTGTTCACGCTGGCTGTACTGGCCGGAGTCCAGGAATGCCTTCACATCCTCGGCCGTGCCGTTCAGCGCGGCCCGCCCTGCCTCCTGGACACCGGGGCCGCCCGCACTCATGACCTGTGCCACGAGCACCCGCTGGTCCTGCTCCAGCGGGGACTGCCAGCCGTCCGCCAGGAAGTCGTCCAGCTCCTCGGGCGTCCCGGCGAGCGCCGTGCGGGCGGCCGACAGGAGCTGGGTGCCGCCGACGCCGGCAAGTTGGGCCGTCAGGACCCTGTTGTCCTGGAAGTCCAGGTCCGAGAAGGCGTTCAGGAACGTCTGCACATCGGCGTCGGTTCCCGTCAACGCGGCTTCGGCGGCGGCCTTGACACCGGGCCCACCCGACTTCCAGAGCTCCACGACCATGCCCCGGTCGGTGGGCACCACCAACATGGTGCCCGGGACGATCTCCGGCGGAACGTCCTCGGCTGCCGCCGGTGAAGACCCGAGCAGACCCACCACCAGAGCGAGCGGCAACAGGGTGAAGCTCAGTGCGCGCATCGCGCGCACTGCTCTCCTTGCGCCACCCGGCCCATGCAATCGTCGTTTCAATTTCACGCGTTTTGTCTCCACGTCAACTCGTATTGGCACGCGATGAATCCTGGCGCGGTGATGATAACTGCCGCTATTTACAAGCCGGTTGTATTTCCTCCACACGGAGTTTTCTTGAGGAAAATTCCGGTGGGCGGCTTTTGTTCCTCCCGCCAGAGGTCGCTTCGCATGACCGGATTCCGCCGAACTGGCGGGAAAGCTACAGCCGACACGGGTGAAGTCACGCCAACCGGGGGTTTTCAGACAGCCCTTGACGGGCTTAAAGGTGCCGTTTAACATCCAGCGACATCTTTTCCTGATCATTACATCTTGGCGGGGGCCTCCGGATGCGCAGGCGCCATGCCCGGAAGGACTCGCCGTGGCTCATCGCACCCGTAGAACACTGATTGCCGCAGCCGTGGGGATACTTGTGGCGGGGGTCGGAATACCCTTGGCCTCTGCCGCCGATGAGCCCGCCCAGCAGGCCACCGCGGAAACACCGCCGTCCGCCGTGGAGGACTTCTCGTACCCCGGCGCCGCGAACATCCTCGCGACCAAGGGCATCGAGCTGAAGAAGGGCGACGGGCATGTCCTGCTGGCCGATTGCGACCCGGCGGCCGAGCAGATCAGAGTCCTGACCGTCAAGGACGACACGGTGGGCCGGGCCGGCACCTACTGCTTCCGGGCCACGGCCGCAACGGGCTTCATCACGCTCTCGCTTCCCCGGGTGTTCGCTCTGGAAGCCGCGGACCACCCCATCAGCGCCGACCTCACCGCCAATGGTCAGACGGCCACGATCGACCTGCCCGAAGGCGGCTTCGAGTCCGTCGGCGAGGGCACCGTCGGCGGCGCCCAGTCCGTGCTCGTCGAGATCCGCGTCACCGGCTGACCCCGAACGCACCTAGCGATCCCGGGAACGCCGCGCTCCCGACTGCCCGCTTGCCGCACCGGCGCGCACATCTGTCCTGCGCGGCCCCTCGCCTTCTGAATCAGTCAAGGAAAATCGTGCCCAAAAGAAATCCGCGTACCTCGTGGACGATCGGCCTGCTCGCGACCTCTGTGGCCGCCTGCCTGCTCTCCTCCGCCCCCGCGGTCGCGATCAGTGGCGACACGGTCAAGACGGGTGACTACGCCTTCACCGTCAAGCTCGACATCGCGAACGGCGAGCGCAGCTGCTCGGGAGCGCTGGTGGACCCGGTGTGGGTCCTGACAGCCGCCAGCTGTTTCGCCGACGGGACCGGCCAGATTCCATCCGGATACGTGCCGGACGGAATAACGGTCACTGCGGGTGGGCCGCCGACCCTGCCCACCACGGTCACGGCCGACAAACTCGTTCCCCACCCGGACCGTGACCTGGTCATGGTCCGCCTGGACTCGGTGTTTCCCTTCGACATCGACCCCGCGTTTCAGGTCGCCCCGATCGCGGTCGCCTCCACCCCTGTGACGGCTGGTGAGGACATCCGGGTCACCGGCTACGGACGTACGAAGACGCAATGGGTGACGGACGCCGCTCACACCGCCACGCCGACCCTCACAGCCGTCGACGAGACCACCCTCTCCCTGAGCGGCACGGCACCGGAGACCGCGGGCATCTGCAAGGGCGACGCCGGTGGCCCCACCTTCCGCATGAAGGCGGACGGCACACCGGAGCTGGTGGGCATTCACTCCCGGTCCTGGGGGGCCGGCTGCTACAACTCCGACGAAACCCGTGACGGTGCCGTAGACACCCGCGTCGACAACGTCGACTCCTGGATACGGCAGACCCGCCTGACCAACGTGACCCATTTGACCACCAAGACCGTCACCTCCGCCGACTTCAACGGTGACGGCCGCACCGATGTCGCCGTAGTGCTGACCAACGGCACCCTGCACGCGTTCTACACCGGCCCCGACGGGACCCTCGAATACGGCCGGCCCCTGTGGAAGGACGGGAGTTGGGGCACCTTCTCCAGGATCATCGGGGGTGATTTCAACGGTGACGGCCATGGCGATGTGGCCGCGATGTCGAGCGACGGTCAGTTCTACCTCTACCCCGGCTCCGCGAGCGGTTACCTCGGCGCCCGAATCCCGATGTGGAAGGACACCAGCTGGAAGACCGTGCGGCACATCGCCCGCTACAAGGCCGACGCCTCGGGGCGCGACGGCCTGGTCTCCGTCTGGGAGGACGGTTCGCTGTACGCCTACACCACCGGTGCCAACGGCGCTCTCACCGGTAGCAAGCGGGCGGTATGGCCCGACAGTACGTGGGGCGCCAAGACACTCTTCGCCACCGCGGACTTCAACGCCGACGGCAGGGACGACATCGCGGCGGTCAATGCCACCGGAAGGCTCGACCTGTATGCCGGCAACGCGAGCGGTTCCTTCGCCCCGGCCCGGCAGATGTGGCACGACAACAGCTGGAAGGGCATGGAAGCCATCGCCGGTGGTGACTTCGACGGTGACGGCAAGGGCGACCTGGTCGCCTACTGGTACCTGACGGGCCCGGTCATGTTCCCCAAGCACAACTTCAGCCTGTATCGGGGGGACGGCACCGGCGCCCTCGCTCCCGGCACCACTCTGTGGCCCGCGGGGTCCTGAGTCCTCGCCCCGCAGGTGACCCGCGTACCCGCCCGGACCGGCGACAGTCGGTCCGGGCGGTACGGTCGCGTAGAACCAGATGGATGCGCGCCTGGATGATGCGGTGGCTGTACGCTCCCGCCGACGATCAGATGGATGCGCTCGCTCCAAGGCGTTGCCGTGCTCAAGTCGCGGTGCCACCGCATGGCTTGGCCCGCCTGGCAGGGCGGCGGAACGCCGCGGTCTTGAGCCGGGTGTACTGGGCGTCGGCGGAGGCCCCTGTCCGGCCGGGGCGCGAAGGAGGGGAGCTCGCCGCTCTGCCGGCAACCTCTCGCTGAGCCAGGACCACGCCACGGTGGGCCGTCACGTCGGCCGCCGGGCGCCCCGGCCGTTAAGGTTCGCGATCCGCGGACCACCTCACCGTCGACCGCGCTCACTCGTCGCGCCTGCTCCTCATCCGCCTCCGGCTCGGCGTGGGGCAACGTTCCGGCCCGCAGATGCGCGCTGATCGCATGTCCTGTGCGGCCATGCCCCTACGGCGGCATCCGACCGGCACACGCGCCCGCACCGATGGATCGACCCTTCGCGTGAGCGAACGAACCGAGATGCGCAGCTCCCCCTCGTTCCCCCGCAGGGCCAGGCTTCGCGACGGCCTCCCCGCCGTTTCGCGACGCCCTTCGCGACGGTCTCACCAACGCCATCACGACGCTCTTTGCGACCGGTCGCTGCCAGAGGTCTTGACAACTCGATTGGTCTGGACCAGTTTTATCGCCCAGCGGTGGCCACCGTTCCTCGATTCCACACCCCAGCACTCTCTGTGCCGCACCCCCGGCATCCCGTGTCGCTTCCCCGCCATCCCCGACTCCCCCACGGAGGCAGCAAGTGGAACGTTCCCCCGCCACCAGCCACAGAAGACGTCACACCCGCCCGCTCCTCGGTTCCGCCATGGCCGTCGTCGCCGCCGGCGCGCTGACCCTCACCGGTCTCGTCAGCAGCGCCGAGGCCGCCGACGTCAACGTCGCCAAGAACGCCGGGTTCGAGTCCGGCCTCGCCGGCTGGACCTGCTCCGGCGGTTCCGGCGCCACCGTCTCCTCCCCCGTGCACGGCGGTACCGCGGCCCTCAAGGCGACCCCGGCCGGCCAGGACAACGCCAAGTGCACGCAGACCGTCGCCGTGAAGCCGAACTCGACGTACGCCCTCAGCTCCTGGGTCCAGGGCGGGTACGCCTACCTGGGCGCGAGCGGAACGGGCACCACCGACGTATCGACCTGGACCCCCGGCTCCAGCAGCTGGACCCAGCTCTCCACCAGCTTCAAGACCGGACCCAGCCCCACCTCCGTCACCGTGTACACGCACGGCTGGTACGGGCAGGCGGCCTATGTCGTCGACGACGTCTCGGTCAGCGGGCCCGACGGCGGCGGTGGTACCGACCCGGGTCCGACGATCCCCGCGGCCCCCGCCGGTCTCGCCGTCGGCACGGCCACACCCTCCTCCCTCGCCCTGTCCTGGAACGCGGTGTCCGGCGCGACCGGCTACACCGTCTACAGGGACGGCGCCAAGGCCACCACCGCCACCGGGACCTCGGCGACGATCACGGGGCTGGCGGCCGACACGGCGTACCAGTTCTCCGTGACCGCGACCAACGCGGCCGGCGAGTCCGTGAAGTCCGCCACCGTCAGCGGCCGCACGGCCAAGTCCGGCGGCGGCGAGCCCAACCCCGGGACCTCCGTGCCCAAGCACGCGGTCACCGGCTACTGGCAGAACTTCAACAACGGCGCGACCGTGCAGAAGCTCAGCGACGTACCCGCGAACTACGACATCATCGCGGTCTCCTTCGCCGACGCCACGACCACGCCCGGCGCCGTGACCTTCAACCTGGACTCGGCGGGCCTGAACGGCTACACCGTCGACCAGTTCAAGGCCGACATCAAGGCGAAGCAGACGGCCGGCAAGAACGTCATCATCTCGGTCGGCGGTGAGAAGGGGTCCGTCTCGGTCAACAGCGACGCCTCCGCCACCAACTTCGCCAACTCGCTCTACTCCCTCATCCAGGAGTACGGCTTCAACGGCGTCGACATCGACCTGGAGAACGGCCTCAACTCCACCTACATGACGAAGGCGTTGCGCTCACTGTCGCAGAAGGCGGGCTCCGGCCTCGTCATCACGATGGCTCCGCAGACCATCGACATGCAGTCCACCTCGGGTGAGTACTTCAAGACGGCGCTGAACATCAAGGACATCCTGACCGTCGTCAACATGCAGTACTACAACAGCGGTTCGATGCTCGGCTGCGACGGCAAGGTCTACTCGCAGGGCTCGGTGGACTTCCTCACCGCGCTGGCGTGCATCCAGCTGGAGGGCGGCCTCGACCCGTCGCAGGTCGGCCTCGGTGTCCCCGCCTCCACCAGGGGCGCGGGCAGCGGATACGTGGCCCCCTCGGTCGTGAACGCGGCCCTGGACTGCCTCGCGAAGGGCACCGGCTGCGGTTCCTTCAAGCCGTCGAGGACCTACCCGGGCCTGCGCGGCGCGATGACCTGGTCGACCAACTGGGACGCCACGTCGGGCAACGCCTGGTCGAACGCGGTCGGCCCGCACGTCCACGGCCTTCCGTAACTCCCGTCTGAACAGCCCCTGTTGCGCCTGACGCATCACTGACCAGCAGCGCCGCCGCTCCCCCGGTGGCGCTGCTGCATGTGCGGGGTCCGACCGGCGTCCCGGGCATGTACCGGACCCGCAACAGAGTGTCAGGGAGTTGCCGCATTCCATGGCTGTTCGGGCAGCCTCGTGGCACGGTTGGGGGGCTCGGTGGGGGTGCGACAGGGGGAGTGACATGGCCGGGGCGCGGGTTCAGGCGCTGGGAGGGGACGATCCGGCGACGCTCGGACCGTACCGGCTGATCGGACGGCTCGCGTCCGGCGGCATGGGGCGGATCTATCTCGCCCGCGGCGGCGATCGGGGCGAGCGGGGTCTCGTCGCCGTGAAGACGCTGCTGGCCGAGGGCAACGTCAGCGATGTCGACCGGCGGCGCTTCGCGCGCGAGGTGGCGGTCGCGCAACGGGTGGCCAGCGCCTACACGGCGCGGGTGCGCGACGCCGACCCGGCGGCGGAGCGGCCGTGGATGGCCATCGACTACATAGCCGCACCCCCGCTCTCCGAACTGGTACGCAGCTGCGGGGTGTTGCCCGCTTCGGCCGTACGGTGGATCGCCGCCGGCACGGCGGAGGCCCTGGTCACGCTGCACGGGGTGGGCATCGTCCACCGCGATGTGAAGCCGCAGAACGTGCTGCTGCCGCTGGACGGCCCCCGGGTCATCGACTTCGGCATCTCGCACGCCAGCGACCTCACGCTCACCGGGCTCACCCTCGGCACGATCGCGTTCACCTCGCCCGAGCAGGCGCGCGGCGAGGAGTCCACCGCCGCGTCCGACGTCTACTCGCTCGGCGCGACCCTGTTCCTGCTCGCCACCGGGCGGCCGCCCTACGCCGCCGACGGCGACACCCTGCGGCTGCTGGCCCGTGTCCAGCGCGGCGAACTCGACCTCGCCGGACTGCCGAAGGAGCTCGTCGCGACGATCCGGCCCTGTCTGTCGGTCGACCCGGAGCGACGCCCCGAGCCCGCCGACCTGCTCGCCCGCTTCCGCGCGGCCCAGGCCCATCTGCCGGCCTCCCACAGCGGCACCCGGTGGCTGCCGCCGCGGTGGACGGCGCTGATCGGGGCGTACGCGGCCCAGGGCCTGGCACTCGCGAACGACCACCGGACGAACAGGACGGATCACACAGGTCACACGGGTCAGGCGGGTCAGGCGGGGAGGGCGAGCCGGACGAGGCCGCCGACGGTGAACCCGGCGGCCCCGACACTCGTCCAGCGCACGAACGCGGTGCCGCCCCCTCCCCCGACCCTGGTCTACCCGCCGGAGCGCCGGGCCCGCGCGGCCCGCGACCGTGACCGCCGCGAGCGGACCCGGCGGGAGATGGCGGCCCTCGCGGAACTGGCGGAGCGGCAGCGCGCGGAGCAGGCCGAGCAGGAGCGCGCCGAACGGGAGCGTGTCGAGGCGGCGCGCCTGGAGGCCGAGCGGCAGGTGGCGCAGCGCGCGGAGGCCGAGCGCGCCCGCCGCGAACGGGAGCGCGCGGCGCAGGAACACGCGCGTGCCGAGCAGGAGCGTGCGCGGAGGCTGGCCGAACGGGAACGGGTCCAGCGCGAGCAGGCGGCGCGGGAGCAGTCCGAGCGGGAGCGTGCCGCACGGGAGGCGGCCGAGCGCGCGGCGAGGGAGCGGGCCGAGCAGGAGGCTGCCCGCCGGGCGGCCCGGGCCGCCCGGGCGCGCACGACCTCACCCAGCACCGCCCCGGCCGGGCCGCCCCGGCCGCCCGGTCCGACGACGCGTCCGACGCCTCCTCGGACCGGCTCCTCGGGGAACTCCTCCGCACTGGGCTGGCTGGCAGCCGTGGCCGTCGTCATCGCGCTGCTGGTCTGGCAGCCCTGGGAGACGACGGGCAACGGAAAGGGCGGCAGCGGCAGTTCGTCCAGCTCGGGCAGCAGCGGCTCGGCATGGTCCGACAACGGCAGCGACACCCGTACGGACGACTCCGGCTCGGACACCGACACCGATTCCCACAGCGACAGCAGCTACGACTCCGACAGCGACAGCGACACAGCGGACGATCCGACGCCCACCCCCACGCCCACTCCCACGCCGACCCCCACCCCGGATGCCACCGACCGTGCCTTCGCCGCCGTGCACGCCGGCGACTGCCTCGACGTGTACAACGACGGACACGACGACATGAGCGCCAGCAGCCCGATCCGGGTGAGCTGCAGCGCCTCGAACGCGTACATGCGCGTCAACCGTGTCAGCACCCGGTCCGGTGGCTCCAGTTCCTGCGACACGGGTGCGGGCTTCACCTGGTGGAGCAGATCCGGTGACGACGGGGTCGACCGGACGCTCTGCCTCGACCGGGTCTACCAGGTGGGCCAGTGCTTCCCCGCGGACGTGAACGGGGCCACCAACGCCGACCTGACCGTGGTCTGGCGCTGCAACGCGTCGACCGTGCCCAAGGCCGGCCAGTCGATCCTGCGCATCACCGGGTTCTACCGGGCTCCGACGGCGGGCCAGAACTGGACCTGTCCGTCGGGGCGCGGTGAGAAGTTCTGGTACTGGCAGGTGAACAAGGGCCGGAGCATCATCTGCGCTTCGGCGGCCTGAACCCTGCCCGTACCGGCAGGGATACGAGTGCGGGCCCTGGGGTCTTTCGTTCGGACCCCGCGAGCCCGGCGTGATCCGGACGAGAGGTCCTAGATCACCAGGCTCAGCAGCGCCGCCACCACGAAGCCCGCGACCGACAGGACCGTCTCCAGGACCGTCCAGGACTTCAGGGTGTCGCGCTCGGAGATGCCGAAGTACTTCGACACCATCCAGAAGCCGCCGTCGTTGACGTGCGAGGCGATGATCGAACCGGCCGAGATCGCCATGATGATCAGCGCCAGGTGCGGCTGTGAGAAGTCCTGGTCCTCGACGAGCGGGACCACGATGCCGGCGGTGGTGACGATGGCGACCGTCGCCGATCCCTGGGCGATGCGCAGGACCGCCGAGATGAGCCAGGCGAGCAGGATGACGGGCAGGCCGACATCGTTGAACGTGTCGGCGAGCGCGTCCGCGATGCCGCTGGCCTTGAGCACGGCGCCGAAGATGCCGCCCGCGCCGACGACGAGCAGGATGTTGCCGACCGGCTTGAGGGACGAGGTCGACACGGACTCCA
Organism: Streptomyces sp. NBC_00385; assembly: GCF_035917155.1. NCBI lineage: Bacteria > Bacillati > Actinomycetota > Actinomycetes > Kitasatosporales > Streptomycetaceae > Streptomyces > Streptomyces sp. NBC_00385. Next base: position 2,997,305 of record NZ_CP107951.1, read on the forward strand.
GGAACTTGCGGGACCAGCCGCGCCGGATGCCGAGCAGGTAGTAGGCGAGCAGCAGCGCGATCGTCAGGGCGACGAACGGGTTACCGAAGAACTCGATGACCGAGCGGGGCGTCGAGGGGTCGAGCGCGATGGAGGAGAACGTCGCGGCGAGGATCAGCACGAGCGGGGTGCCGATGATCGCGAGGACGGTGGAGAGCGCGACGGGGGCCTCGTGCGGGGTGACCCCGGCGGCCCGCTGCTCAGCCACGACGGCGGCCTTCGCCTCCTCGGCGGCCTCGACCATGTCCTGCGGGACCTCGACGAAGATCCGCTTGCCGATCCAGGCGGCGTAGCCCCAGGCGGCCAGGACGGACGGGATGCCGACGACGGCGCCCATCAGGATGACCCAGCCCAGGGAGACGTGGAAGAGGCCGGCGGCGGCGACCGGGCCGGGGTGCGGCGGCAGGAACGCGTGCGTCATGGACAGGCCCGCGAGGAGCGGCATCGCGTAGAGGAGGATCGACTTGCCGGAGCGCTTGGCTGCCGCGTACACGATCGGTGCGAGGACGAAGATGCCGACGTCGAAGAAGACCGGGATACCGAAGATCAGACCGGTCAGGCCCATGGCGAGCGGGGCGCGCTTCTCACCGAAGAGGTTCAGCAGACGGGCGCTCAACACCTCTGCTCCGCCGGAGACTTCGAGGATCGCGCCGAGCATCGTACCGAGGCCGATGATGATCGCGACATGGCCGAGGATGCCGCCCATGCCGGACTCGATGACGGAGACGGCGGCGGACTTCTGCACCGTGCCGAAGAGCTCGGTGACGGAGAGCCCTGCGCCCAGGCCGACGGCTATGGAGACGGCGAGCAGGGCGACGAACGGCTGGAGCCTGACCTTGATGATCAGGAAGAGGAGGAGCGCGATGCCGAGGACGGCGACGGTCAGCAGACCGGCCGTCCCGTCTATGAGGAGGAGGAGTCCACCGGTGTGGGGTGGCGTCTCGACCGGTGGGGGGCTGGCGGCGAGCTGCATGGGTAACTCCGTTGTCGTCCATGGGGATGGGTGGGTAGGGGGGAGCGCGACAGGGCGCCCCGGTGGGGCGGGGCGCCGTGCCGTGCGTGGTGCGGTGGTGCGGGTGCGGCAAGGGGATCAGGCTCAGCCGAGGACCGCGAGGGCGTCGATCTCGATGAGCAGCCCCTTGGGCAGGCCGACGTAGACCGTCGTGCGGGCGGCGGGGGCCTCCTTGAGGTTCTGCTCGCCGAAGTAGGTGTTGTAGATCTCGTTCATCTCCGCGAAGTGGTCCACGTCCGTGAGGTAGACGCGCATCATCATCACGTCGTCCCAGCTCGCGCCGCCCTCCTCCAGGATCGCCTTGACGTTGGCGAAGGTCTGGAGGGTCTGCTCGCGCAGGGTGGGACCGGCCGGGGTGGGGGCCTGGCCCTCGACGGCGGGCAGGAAGCCGACCTGGCCGGCGACCTGGAGGATGTTCCCCTTCCGCACACCGTGCGAGAACTTCGCGGGCGGGGCGGTGTGGGTGCTCGGGGTGAGCGGGGTCTTCACGGTCTTGTCGGTGCTGTCGGTCATCGCTGATCAGACTTTCTTGGGTCGGTTGGTGCCGGAGTACTCCCGGCTGATGGTGTCGGCGGTGCGACGGACCAGGGGGAGCAGGGTGAGGAGTTCCTCGGCCGTGACGACCACGTTCGGTGCGGAGACCGACATCGCGGCGACGACGCGCCCGTCGGCGCCGCGAATGGGGGCGCCGACGCAGTTGATGGACTCCTCGTGGCCGCCGAGGTCGGTGGCCCATCCCTGTTCGCGCACGGTGGCGAGTTCCTTGAGGAAGGCGCCGGGGCCGGGGGTCGAACGGGACGTGTACATGGGGTAGTCGAGCTTCTCCGCGAGGGAGCGCCGCTCGGTCTCGGAGAGGTCGGCGAGCAGGAGTTTGGCCACGGCGGCGACGGTGATCGCGACGGGCTTGCCGATGCGGGAGTACATCCGGACCGGGTAGCGGCTCTCGACCTTGTCGATGTAGAGGACCTCGTTCTCCTCGTACACGGCGAGGTGGACGGTGTGGCCGCAGTTCGCGTTGAGCTCGACGAGGTGCGCGTGGGCGATCTCCCGTACGTCGAGGTTCTCGACGGCCTCCTGGGCGAGCGCGAAGAGCCGAGCGCCGAGGCGGTAGCGCTGGTCCTGCTGGCGGTAGACGAGCCCGTGCTCATGAAGCGTACGGAGGAGGCGCAGGGCCGTGGACTTGTGGACGCCGAGCCGCTCGGCGACCTGTCCGAGGTCGGCGGGTCCCTGGGCGAGCAGCGGCAGGATGCTCAGCGCCCGGTCGACGGTCTGACTCATGCGCGTGCCTCGCGGCCCTCGGCCCGGCCTTCGCCGGTGACGCCCCTCTTGTCGAATCGCTCGCTGCGCTCGCTCATGTCGTACGTACCTCCGTGTCGTCCCCCGTCCACCCGGGGCCGAGACGCAGTCTCCCCCAGTCGGTGTCGTCGAGGGCCACGAGGCGGTCCGCCCGGTCGCGGGCGGGCGGGTCGGTGAGGTCGCCGGGGACGGTGAGGACGGCGGCGGCCATCAGGTGCCCGTGCCGGGCCCGGTCGCGGACGGGCAGCCCGCGCAGGGTGGCGGAGAGGAACCCGGCGGCGAAGGCGTCACCGGCCCCGACGGGGGCGACGACGTCGACGCGGAGGGCGGGGACGTCGGTGACGGTGCCGGCCGGGTCCGGCCCTGCGGAGAACACCGTCGCGCCCTCCGAGCCCCGCTTCACGACCAGCACCGCCGGTTCCGGCAGCGCCTCGCGGATCGCGGCGGCGCCCTTCAGCCCCCACGCCTCCTCCGCCTCGTCCTCGCCGACGAAGACGAGGTCGGCGCGGCGGGCCAGGTCCAGCAGGACGCCGGGGGACGCGTCGGCGTCGCGCCAGAGGCCCGGGCGGTGGTTGACGTCGAAGGAGACGAGCGGGCGCCCGGGGCGCGGGGCCGTCAGTTCGTGCAGCAGGGCCAGGCAGTCGGCGGAGAGCGCTGCCGTGATGCCGGAAAGGTGCAGGACCCGGCCGGTGAGCAGCGCCTCGTACGTGACGTTCGCGGGCGACATGGCCGAGGCCGCGGACCCGGCCCGGTAGTACGCCACCTCGTGGACGTCGGTGCCGCGGTCCGTCGCCGTACGGAAGTAGATGCCCGTGGGCCGGTCCGGGTCGCGCCGCACGGCGGAGGTGTCGACTCCGTACGCGGAGATCGCGTCGACGAGGTGGTCGCCGAAGCCGTCCGCGCCGACCCGGCTCACCCAGGCCGCGCGGTGCCCGGCCCCGGCGAGGGCGCAGGCCACGTTGGACTCGGCGCCGCCGATGCCGCGGCCGAAGGAGGGGACGTCGGCGAGGCGCCCGGGCCGTGAGGGGAGGAACGTCACCATGGACTCGCCGAGGCACACGACATCGGTGGCCGTTTCGGCATCGGTCCTGGCCGGGGTTCCGGACACTCGGGGCTCCTCGGGATCGGGCGGGCGGCGCCGGGTCTCACCATTGACCGGGCGTCGGCTCGGATGTTAGACAGCCCTGAGCGATATACGCAATGGGTGTTGCATATGTTGCAACGCTGATCGTCACCTACCGCATGACTTCGATCGAGGAGGCACCCCCATGGCCGACGAACGCCCCGTCGCCGGACTCGCCGGCCTGACCGGACTCGCCGACGAGCGGGTCGACCACCGGTTCAAGGCGCTCCCGCCCGACGCGGAAGGCCTGACCGTCGGCGACCTGGCCGCCGAGCGGCGCAACCTCTTCACCGGCGGGTTCACCACCCCGGTGCTCGCCCTGTCGGCCGAGTCCGTCGCACACAACCTCGCGCTCCTGGAGACGTACGCGGAGCGCCACGGCCTCGCCTTCGCGCCGCACGGCAAGACCTCGATGTCCCCGCAGTTGTTCGCCCGCCAGCTGGAGCACGGCGCGTGGGGCATCACCGCGGCGGTCCCGCACCAGGCGCGCGTCTACCGGGCGTTCGGGATCCAGCGGATCTTCCTCGCCAACGAGCTCGTCGACGCGGCGGCGCTGGCCTGGCTCGCGGGCGAACTGAACGCCGACCCGGAGTTCCGCTTCATCTGTTACGTCGACTCGGCGCGCGGCGTCGAGCTGATGGACCGGGCCCTGAGCGAGGCCGGCGCCTCCCGCCCCGTGGACGTCGTCGTGGAGCTCGGCGCGGGCGACGGCGCCCGCACCGGTGCCCGTACCGAGGCCGACTGCGCCGCCGTCGCCGACGCGGTGGCCGACGCGGGGACGCTGCGTCTGGTGGGCGTGGCCGGTTACGAGGGCGAGGTGCCGGACGCGACCGGCGAGCGCGTCCGGGCCTGGCTGCGACGGCTCGTCGCGCTCGCCGCGGACTTCGACGCGGCGGGGCGGTTCGCCGCCGTGGACGCCGGTGAGCCGATCGTGATCAGTGCGGGCGGCAGCGCGTGGTTCGACGCGGTCGCGGACGTGTTCGCCGATATCCCCGAACTCTCCTCCCCCGTACTGAAGCTGCTCCGCTCGGGGGCGTACGTCTCGCACGACGACGGGCACTACCGCCACCTCACCCCCTTCAACCGGGTCCCCGAGGAGGGCGCGCTGGAGCCCGCCTTCCGGCTCTGGGCCCAGGTCGTGTCGCGCCCCACCGGCGAGCAGGCGTTCCTGAACGCGGGCAAGCGGGACGCCGCCTACGACCTCGACCTGCCCCAGGCGCAGGTCGTGCGGTCCGGGCGCGACGGCTCGCTGCGGGAGGCGACGGGGATCGAGGTCACCGGCCTGTCGGACCAGCACGCGTGGGTGCGGACGGACGGGGCGGCCGAGCTGGAGGTCGGGGACTGGGTGGGGATGGGGCTCTCGCACCCCTGCACGAGCTTCGACAAGTGGCAGCTGATCCCGCTCGTAGCGGCGGACGGGACGGTCACGGACTACATCCGCACCTTCTTCTGAGCCCCACCGATGAGCGCGGGCCGGGGCAGTCCCCCGGCCGGCCCTGAAAGGCACACCCCCCATGGACCTGGTCATCCGCGACGCCCGCGTCATCGACGGCACCGCCACCCCCTCCTACCGCGCCGATGTGGCCCTCTCCGACGGCCGTATCGCGGAGATCCACCGCGAGGGATCCCCCGGCCCCCGCCCCACCGCGGCCCGCACCCTGGACGCCGACGGTCTCGCCCTCTCCCCCGGCTTCGTCGACATGCACGCCCACAGCGACCTCGCGCTGCTGCGCGACCCCGACCACAGCGCGAAGGCGGCGCAGGGCGTCACCCTCGAAGTGCTCGGCCAGGACGGCCTGTCGTACGCCCCCGTCGACGACCGCACCCTCGCCGAGGTCCGCCGCTCCATCACCGGCTGGAACGGCGACGGGAGTGACATCGACTTCGACTGGCGCACCGTCGGCGAGTACCTCGACCGGCTCGACGGCAACTTCGGCGGCCGGGGCATCGCGGTGAACGCCGCCTATCTGATCCCGCAGGGCACCGTCCGGATGTACGCGGTCGGCTGGGACGACCGGCCCGCCACCGACGCCGAGCTGACCCGGATGAGGCAGCTCGTCGCCCAGGGCATGTCGGAGGGAGCCGTCGGCATGTCATCGGGCCTCACCTACACCCCCGGCATGTACGCGGACGACGCCGAACTCACCGCCCTGTGCCGGGTGGTGGCCGAGCACGGCGGCTACTACTGCCCGCACCACCGCTCGTACGGCGCCGGAGCTCTGGAGGCGTACGAGGAGATGGTGCGGCTCACCCGCGCCGCGGGCTGCTCCCTCCACCTCGCCCACGCCACCATGAACTTCGGTGTGAACGAGGGCCGCGCCCCTGAGCTGCTCGCCCTGCTCGACGGCGCGGTCGACGCGGGCGCCGACATCTCCCTGGACACCTACCCGTACACCCCGGGCTGTACCACCCTGGTCGCCATGCTGCCCAGCTGGGCGAGCGAGGGCGGCCCCGAGTCGATTCTGACGCGGCTGGCCGACGACACCACGGCGGCGAGGATCCGCCATGACCTGGAGGTCGTGGGATCGGACGGCTGCCACGGGGTACCGATGGAGTGGGACACCATCGAGATCTCCGGCGTCAGCGTGCCGGACCTCGCCGCGTACGTCGGCCGTACGGTGGCCGAGTCCGCGCGTCTGCGGGGCGAGGAGCCCTGGGTGACCGCGCGGCGGCTGCTCGTGGACGACCGGCTGGGGACGACGATCCTCCAGCACGTGGGCCACGAGGAGAACGTCCGGCAGATCATGCGCCACCGCGTCCACACCGGCGGCAGCGACGGCATCCTCCAGGGCGACAAGCCGCACCCCCGGGCGTACGGCACGTTCCCGCAGTATCTCGGCCGGTACGTGAGGGAGTTGGGCATCCTCTCCCTGGAGGAGTGCGTCGCCCATCTCACCTCGCGCCCGGCGGCCCGGCTGCGGCTGGCCGACCGCGGGTACGTACGCGAGGGCTACCGCGCCGACCTGGTGCTCTTCGACCCGGCGACGGTGGCGGCGGGCTCGACGTTCGAGGAACCCCGCACCCTGCCGGCCGGCATTCCGCACGTACTGATCGACGGCCGTTTCGTCATCGAGGACGGGAAGCGGACACAGGTGCTGGCCGGCCGCTCGGTACGGTCCGGCAGCACGGCGACTGCCGGGGCCCGGTAGTTTCCCGTCTCGCGGCCGGGGCAACCGGCTGGACATGAATATCTCTGCGACAGCCCGGAGAAGTCACGGAAAGGCAAGACGGGCGGGTGACAGTTCGGCCGTCGAGGCAGGCGGCCGGGCGGGATTCGTCGCCCGCGGAGTGATCTATGTCCTGGTCGGCGTCCTCGCGCTGCGTATCGCGTTCGGCGGGGGCGGGAGCGGCGAGAAGCAGGCGGACCGCGGTGGGGCGCTCGCGGAGATCGCGCAGAAGCCCTTCGGTTCGGTCCTGCTGTGGGTCCTGGGGGTCGCCCTGGCCGGCATGGCCCTGTGGCGGCTGTCCGAGGCGGCGTTCGGGGCCGCGGGCCCGGACGGGCGCAAGGCGACCAAGCGCCTGGCCTCGGCGGGACGCGCCGTCTTCTACGCCTTCGTGTCGTACTCGGTCCTGATGTTCGCGGCGGGCGACCGGGGCAGCGGCAGCGGTTCCGGCGACTCGCAGTCGAAGGACGTCACGGCGGAGGTGCTCGGGATGTCGGGCGGGCGCTGGCTGGTGGGGGCGGCCGGCGCGGTCATCGCCGGCGCCGGCCTGTGGATTGCCGGCCGGGCGGCACTCCGTAAGTTCCACAAGCATCTGCGGATGGGCGAGATGTCGCCCGCGGAGCGGCGCGCCGTGGACATCACCGGGGTCTTCGGCGGTGTGTCGCGAGGGCTCGTCTTCGCGGTCGCGGGCGGCTTCGCCGTGGCCGCGGCGGTGAAGGCCCGCTCGGGCGAGGCCAAGGGGATGGACGACACCCTGCGGTCCTTCGCCACGACCCCGGCCGGTCCCTGGCTGCTGGCCCTGATCGCCGTGGGCCTGATGGCGTTCGGCCTGTTCTCCTGGGCGAACGCCCGCCGGCGCAGGATCTGACCCCGGGCCGGTGGGCAGGGGCGGGAGGACGAACCGCCCCGCCCCTGCCCACCGTCCGCGTCACGGCTTGGGGAGCGCACACCCTTCACGGTCGAGGTCGAAGACGTTGCCGGTGCCGATGCACGGCACGATGCCGTAGGTCTCCTGGGCGTAGTTGATGCCCTCGCGGACCGTCACCTGCCCGTTCTCGTCGACCTCGCACGGGTTGTTGTCCGTGCACTCCTGCCCGTCCTCGTTACCGGTGTTGTTGACGGCGACGACCTTGCCGGTGGCGTTGTCGATCACCGGCGAGCCGGACGTACCGCCGATGGTCTGGCAGGCGGAGGTGTAGCGGACCGAGTCCTTCCAGGTCCACTCCCCCTCCTTGAGGCGGTAGACGAACCCGTCGACGTTGCAGCTGTACGTGCGCTTCCAGTACCCGGACACGACGGTGATCGCGGTGCCCTGCACCGGGTGCGCCGTGTTGAGCTCCAGCGCCTTGATGCCGTAGGTGCTCTCGATCTGGGCGTACGTGGAGGTGAGTTGGTACACCGAGATGTCGGTGTCCGTCATCGTCCCGTACGCGATCTTGCTCGCCCGGACGGTTCCGACGCCGCTGCCCGAGGCGTTGAGCAGGGTGAAGCTGCGGGTGGACGGCTGGTTGAACACGACCTCGCCCGGGCCCGGGAATCCGGACTCCATGCAGTGCCCGTTGGAGAGCACGAGCGCGGGGTCGCCCGCCTGGGATCCGGGCGTGCGCACGACCGATCCCGAGCAGTTGCTGAGCGCCACGGTCCCGGCGAAGTTGACGGCCTTGGGCCTGACCTTCGCCCGGACGGCCGCGTGGCCGGATGACGCCGCGTCCGCCGCGGTGCGGCTCGCGGCGGCCGATGCCGCCTTGACCGTGCTGGGCACTGCCGCGTCGTGGCTTGTGGCCGCTGCCGCGGGCGCGGTGCCGGCTCCGAGGAGCAGCACCGCGAAGAGCGCACCGACGAGAGGCTTTTTCATGTGGGGGTCCCCTCAAGTGACCTGCGCAGAGCGTGGGAAGCCTCTGCGACCGAAGTTCTTCCGGTTTTGACATGCGCATGGTGGCGCACTGAGGGGAGCCCCACAAGGGGCGAATTCAGGTCACCAGACCCTGCCGGTAGGCGTAGACGACTGCCTGGACGCGGTCGCGGAGCCCGAGTTTGGCGAGGATGCGTGACACGAAGGTCTTGACGGTCTCCGGACTGATCAGGAGGGTCACCGCGATCTCGCTGTTGGAGAAGCCGTCCGCGATGAGGCGCAGGACCTCCAGTTCGCGCGGGGTCAGCGGAACGTCGTCCGGGGTGCCGCCGGTCGGCCGGATCCGGGCGGCGTACCGGCCCACGAGCCGGCGTGTCACCTCCGGGTCCAGCAGGGCGGCGCCCGACTGCACGGTGCGGATTCCGTGCAGCAGGTGGGCCGGCGGCGCGTCCTTGAGCAGAAAGCCGCTCGCCCCGGCGCGCAGTGCCTCGTAGACGTACTCGTCCAGGTTGAAGGTGGTCACCACGAGCACCTTGGCGGGATGCGGCACCCCGGCACCGGCCAGCAGCCGGGTGGCCTCGATGCCGTCGAGCACGGGCATCCGGATGTCCATCACCACGACGTCCGGGCGCAGCCGGCCGGCCAGCTCGACCGCGGTCCGCCCGTCCCCGCACTCGCCCGCCACTTCGAGGTCGGGCTGGGCGTCGATGATCGTGGCCAGCCCGGTGCGGACCAGGATCTGGTCGTCGCAGACCAGGACCCGGATCGGCGCGCTCATGCGGAGCTCCCCGCGGGTATGCGGGCCCGTACGACGAAGCCGCCGCCCGTCCGCGGGCCGGCGCTGAACTCGCCGCCCAGGAGGTCGACCCGCTCGCGCAGGCCGGCGAGGCCCCGCCCGCTGCCGCCCGGGACCCGGGCCCGCGCGCCCGGACCGTCGGTGCTGACCTCCACGGATATCTCCCTTTCGCTGTGCCGCACATGGACCGAAGTGAGGCTTCCCTGAGCGTATTTGAGGGCGTTCGTCAGTGACTCCTGCACGACCCGGTACGCCACGAGGTCGGCGCTTCCCGTCGACTCCGCCGGGGTGCCCTCCTCGGTGAACTCCACGGTCTGCCCGGCCCGGCGGGTCTGTTCCACCAGCGGGAGCAGCCGGCCGACGGTCGGTTTTCTGGCCTCGGCGCTGTGATCGGGGTTGAGGAGGTCCAGCAGATGCCGCAGGTCGGTGATGGCCCGCCGGCCGGTGTCGGTGACGGTGGCCAGGGTCTGGTCGAGGCGTTCGGGCGCGGCGGTCAGATAGCGGGCCGCCTCGGCCTGTACGACCATCGCCGTGACGTGATGGGTCACGACGTCGTGGAGCTCCCGGGCGATGCGGGTGCGCTCGGCGGCGCGCGTGTCCTCGGCGACGCGGCTGCGGCGTTCGGCCTCCGCCCTGCGGGTGGATCGCAGCCAGGCCCCGGCACCCCAGGCGAAGGCCAGCATCAGGTAGAACGTCACGAACTCGATGGGCGGTTCGCCCGGCCCGAACCTGAGGAGCACGAGCGACAGCGGTACGTACGCCGCGGAGAGCAGAAGCACGACGGCCCGCCGGTGCCGTTCCAGATACGATCCCGCACTCAGCAGGGCGATGGGCAGCGCGGCGCCCGCGACCAGGTGGTAGCCGCGGACCTGGTCCGCGGCGAAGCCGAGTGACACCAGCGCGACACAGACCACCGGCCACCGGCGCCGCACGGCGAGCGGGAGGCATTCGAGGGCCAGGACCACTACGGCCGGACCGTCGAAGGAGTGCGTCGGCATCCCGCCGAACTGCGTCCCGCGGCTGTGGAGCACCGGCACGAGCGACGCCACGAGGAAAAGCAGCCCGAGCGGGAGATCGCGCAGGGCGACGTCGAGCCGGCGCCACTGCTCGGGAAGGCGCCAAGGACTGGTCACCGGGGAACTGTAGTGGTGTTCCCGCTCCGGACGGCCCGCCGGCGACGGGGGACCACATGGCCGCGCCGGTGGGCCAGCCACATGAACGCGGCGGTCATCACCATGCCGAACACCACCGAGTACACGCTGCCTTCGGGACCGAAGGCGCCGCCGGTGATCAGTTTCGGGCCCGAGGTCACGGCGTCCAGCAGCCCCTGCTGGGTGTCGTTGCCCGAGACCTCCGTACTGAAGATGCCGGACGCGGCGAAGTTCCACCCGAAGTGCACACCGATGGGCAGCCACAACGTGCGGGTGGCCGCGTACGCGGCGGCGAGCATGCCGCCGGCCTCGATCGCGATGGCGACGGCGCCCCAGAGGTCGGCATCCGGGTTGAACAGGTGTGCCAGGCCGAACAGCGCACCCGTCAGCGCCAACGCGATCCAGGTGCCCGCGCGCTCCTCGACGAGCCGGAACAGCACGCCGCGGAACAGCAGTTCCTCCGTCACGGCGGCGGCGGCCATGAAGCCGATCAGTCCGATCGCACCCGGTACGGTGCCCAGTCCGTCGACCTCGTAGTGGCCGAGGAGGGCGATGTTCGCGATGACGGCCCCGAACAGCGCGACGCCGATCAGCACGCCACGGCCGACACCCGCCCCCGCGCCCTCCCGGGACAGCTCGGTGACCGGGCGGCGCTCGGTCCGGCCCACCACCCACCGGTAGACGGGTACGGCGAGCACCGCCGTCAGAAGGCCGAGAACCAGCGTGAGCCACGGATTTCCGTCCACCGCGGCAACGCACTGACCGCCGATCATCGCGACCGCGGCGACGGCGCCAAGCTGCCATACCACTCTCATGAGAACTCCTCAGGGGACCCGCGGACGGTGCGCCGCGGCTTCGCTTCGACGCTACGGATCCGGGGCACGGGAGTCGTCACCGCACGGTGGACACCTGCGTGTAGCTCGCACGGGGGACGGCCTGCGGCCCGGGGCGCGGCCAACACCACCCGAACCGCAGGCCGTTCGGCCGACGTCACCGGCACCGGGCCCCTCAGGCCGCCGTGACCCGCTCCACCGGAATCCACAGCTGCGCGTCCGCCCGCGCCCCGTCGGGCGAGACGTGCACACGCAGGATCTCCGGCCCGGGACGGCTGCGGTACGGATTGGACGGGAACCACTCCGTGAAGACGTCGCGCCACAGGTACTGGAGCGCCTGAGGGAAGGCGCCCGAGCTGTCGAAGACGGCCCAGGTGCCCGCCGCCACGGGAAGCGCGTCCATGTCCTCGGGGACGGGCGCCGAGCTCACCACCCCGTGGTAGTAGTCCAGTTCGGTGCCCTCCGCCCGGCTGTCGGCGAGATCGTCGCTGACCTGGACGATGCCCTCCGGCTCCTGGTCGGACAGGCTCTTGATGCGTTCCACGGTCTCCTTGGCGAGGCTCCGGATGAAGGTGGCGATGGCCGGATTCACCCCCTCGTGCACCAGCGGGACGCGTGCCTTCCTGCCCACCACACGGAACTCCTCCTTCTCCACGATCCGGTATCGCATGCTGCTGGTCCCTTCGACGACGAGGCGGAAGGACATCCGGGGCTGGGACCGCAGCGCGGCTCCGGTACGCCTGGCCTCACCCGGACCGACACCGTGCACGGCCCGGAACGCCCGGGCGAACGCCTCACCCGAGGCGTAGCCGTACCGCACCGCGACATCCAGCAGCGTCCGGTCCCCGGCCAGCACCTCGGCGCCCGCGACCGTGAGCCGCCTGCGCCGGATGTACTCCGACAGCGGTATCCCGGCGAGCGCGGAGAACATCCGCCGCAGGTGGTACTCCGAGGTCATCGCGATCCTGGCCGCCTCGGCGACGTCGATGTGGCCGTCGAGGCGGTGCTCGACGTACTCCATGGCCTCGTTCAGCCGCTCCAGCACCCGGGCCTCCTTCCTTTGACGTCCACCACGCTAGGAAAGGACCACCCTGCCCCACCCGACATCCTGTGCCCGGTCCTGTCGGGTGCGTCGGCGGGGCGGGTCCGCCGGGGCGCCGAAGCGTGCCAGACAGTGCCAGACCCTCTTCAGGGACTGGAGGTCGTGGCGGCCGGTGCGGGCCGCGTCACCGATGATCCGCGGGTCGAGAACGCCGTCCTGGGCGATGGCCGCCCCGAGGACGACGAACTCCTCGCCCCGGTAGTCGCCGTGCCGGCGCAGCTCCTCGACGGTCAGCCGGAATCCGGCGTGCCATTCGGTACGGAACGGCAGGGCGCGGGCCGCCGCCTCCACCGGGGTGCCCCGGTAGCAGGGGTCGAGAACGAGAGCCTCGACGTGCCGGTCGAGCAGGACCGGGCCGTGGATCTGGGCCTCGACGTAGTCGTCCAGCGCGTCCCGGTCATCGGACTCGGCCAGTTCGATCAGGTGCATCCCGGCCGCGACGCCGAAGTCGGTCGGCTCGGCGGCACTGTCCGGGTAGCAGAAGGTGGTGCGCGGCAGGGCCTCGGCGGTGAGCCTGAGGTGCGCCGAGCCGAATCTGGGTGCTGCCCCGACGCCGGAGCCCCGGAAGTTCAACGCCCCGTAAACCGGGCGCTGTTCGCCCGGCACCCCGTCGTAGGCGCCGTTGAAGATCCGGCTCTCCCAGCGCCACCGGTCGCCGCCCGGATGAGCCGTGAGGCCACCGTTGCTGGTGCCCGTCACGAACTGCGAGCGGTAGACGCCGTCCCGCGCCAGCGCGTCCAGAACCGGCCGTCCCGCCGTCTCACGGTCGGGGTGGAGGTTCAGCGTCAGCCGCAGAGCGGTGTCGAGCGGCCTTCCCGACGACAGGGAGGCGACATGGCTCACGGCCCGCGCCCGTGGAGACGGGGCCGGGCCGGTGCGCGGCATCAGGACCCCGTGGACCGGCGGTGCGCCTTCGCCGTCTTGAGTACGTCGTAGCCGACGAAGTCGAACATCCGCTGCCCAGCGCGCAGTTCGCCTTCCTCGCCCGTCCCGCCCGTGAAGCGGTGCGCGCCGACGCCGAAGCCCGCGTCCGGCTCCGACAGCCACAGCCGCTCGAAGCCGCGCCCCTCGAACCAGTCGCAGACCAGCGGCACCCGGTCGGGTGCGTGGCGGTTACGCGTCCAGACGACCGTGCCGCCGGTCCGGCACAACCGGGTGCAGGTGTCGACGGTGCGCTCGATGTCGGCGTCGACGACATTGCCGAACACGCCGCAGAGCAGCACGAGATCGGCCGGTGCCAGGTCGAGGTAGTGGTCGGTGAGGGAGGCGTCGCCCGTCACCACCTCCACCTGCGACAGACCTGCCCGGTCGGCCGACTCCCGTGCGTATGACGCGTTTCCGGGGTCGAGTTCCACCAGCCGGGCCCGGACGTCGTCGCGCCGGGGGTGGTTCGCCAGCACCTCGACGAGGTCGCGCCCCTGACCTGCGCACACGCTGACCGCCCGCAGCGGGCCGGGCGGCGCGGTGTCCAGGGCGTACTGGATCCGGTCCTGGACGGCGCGCAGCCGCCGTGCCAGCCATGAATCGGGGGAATCGTACGCGTCGTGCCACACCTGCCAGTCCATGGCCGGGACCCTACGACGGGGGCGTCCGGCCCGTCATGCGAGTTACAGGGAGCGGTTGTCAGACCAGGCTGCAAGACTTCCGTCATGACCGATGCAGTGCAGGGCCCCGCGAGCTATTTCCCGTCGATCGAGCAGAAGTACGGCCGTCCGGTCGCGGAGTGGAAGGAGCTCATCCGCGCCTCGCCGCTGACCAAGCACATGGAGATCGTGGGCTGGCTCAAGTCCGAGCACGGGATGGGGCACGGCCATGCCAACGCCCTGGTCGCCCACACCCTCGCCGAGGACAAGGACAAGTAGACGCGGCCTACGGGACCAGGACCTGAGGACCAGGACGTCCCGGCTTCAGAAGGAGGCGTCCGGCCGCCCCGGCTGCGTACCGTCGGAGCATGACTTCCGACCACGCCCCCGCTCTCGATCTCGACGCCTACCTCGCGCGCATCGGCTGGAGCGGGGAGCGCGGGCCCACCCTCGCCGTGCTGCGCTCCGTGCACCGTGCGCACGCGCTGAACATCCCGTTCGAGAACCTGGACCCCGTCCTCGGTACCGTGCCCTCGCTCGCGCTCGCCGACCTGGAGGCGAAGCTCGTACACAGTGAGCGCGGCGGCTACTGCTACGAGCAGAACACACTGCTCGCCGCCGCCCTGAGGGCCCTCGGCTTCGAGGTCACGTTGCTGTGCGCCCGCGTCCTGCTGGGCGCCGGCCCCGGTGACGTCCGGCCGCGGACGCACATGCTGATGCGGGTCGGGGTGCCGGGTGAGGCGACGCCCTATCTCGCCGATGTCGGCTTCGGGGCCGCGGGCTCGCTGCTGGAGCCGATCCCCCTGGTCGCCGGAGCCGAGCTGTACGACACCCCGCGCCACCACCGGCTCGTCCGCACCCCGCACGACGGGCCGCTGGAGCTGTGGGAGCTCCGGACGGAGACGGCCGAAGGGGCGTGGCAGGGGCAGTACGCCTTCACGGTGGAGCCGTTCGAGGCGCCTGACTTCGAGGTCATCAACTGGCACATCGCGACCAACCCGCGCTCCCCCTTCGAGCACCTGCTGTACGTGCAGCGCACCACTCCCGAAGCCCACCTGTCGCTCACCGGCCGCACGCTCGTGGTGACCGCCGCCGACGGCAGGCGTGAGGAGCGGGAGCTGGCCGGCACCGCGGAGGCGGTGCGCGTCCTCGCGGACACGTTCGGGATCCGGTTGCCGGAGGGCGCCCGGCTGCCGGAGTGACCCGGGCGGCGGAGACCGACCGCGGCGCGCCGTGGCGCATGTCACCCGGCCCGGTCCGTCACGTCCCCGTTCCACCCCATTCCAAGCCCCGGCCCGGCCCGCGCCCGGGGTTCCACGGCCCGCGGGCGCGGGCACATGGCGATGGAAGCCGGGGCGGCGGGTGGACGGACCCGGGTGGGTCAATGGGCGGGGAAAGGCCGGGCAGCCCGCGAAACACAGTCGTAAGCTCGCAGACATGCAGGTCATCCAGTCCACGAAGCTCGCCAACGTCTGTTACGAAATCCGGGGCCCCGTGCTCGAAGAGGCGATGCGGCTGGAAGCAGCAGGTCACCGCATCCTCAAGCTGAACACCGGCAACCCCGCCGCGTTCGGTTTCGAGTGCCCGCCCGAGATCCTCGAAGACATCCTGCGCAACCTGTCCGGGGCGCACGGCTACGGCGACGCGAAGGGGCTGCTGTCCGCGCGGCGCGCGGTGATGCAGCACTACCAGACCAAGGGGATCGACCTCGACGTCGAGGACGTCTATCTGGGCAACGGCGTCTCCGAGCTGATCCAGATGTCGATGCAGGCGCTGCTCGACGACGGCGACGAGGTGCTCGTACCGGCACCGGACTATCCGCTGTGGACCGCGTCCGTCTCGCTGGCGGGCGGCACGGCCGTGCACTACCGGTGCGACGAGCAGTCGGACTGGATGCCGGACCTGGCCGACATCGAACGGAAGATCACCGACCGCACCAAGGCGATGGTGATCATCAATCCGAACAACCCGACGGGCGCCGTCTACGACGACGAGATGCTGCGCGGGCTGACGGAGATCGCCCGGCGGCACAATCTGGTGGTCTGCTCCGACGAGATCTACGACCGGATCCTGTACGACGGCGCGACGCACACGCCGACGGCGGCGATCGCGCCCGATCTGATGGTGCTCACCTTCAACGGGCTGTCCAAGAACTACCGCGTGGCCGGTTACCGCTCCGGCTGGATGGCGGTGTGCGGGCCGAAGGCGCACGCCTCCTCGTACATCGAGGGGCTGACGATCCTGGCCAACATGCGGCTGTGCGCCAACATGCCCTCGCAGCACGCCGTGGCCACCGCGCTCGGCGGCCGGCAGTCGATCAACGAACTGGTGCTGCCGGGCGGCCGGATCCTGGAGCAGCGGGACGTGGCGTACGACCTGCTGACGCAGATTCCGGGCGTGACCTGCGTAAAGCCGAAGGGGGCTCTGTATCTCTTCCCCCGGCTCGACCCCAAGGTCTACAAGATCAAGGACGACCGGCAGATGGTCCTCGACCTGCTGCGGGCCGAGAAGATCATGGTGGTACAGGGGACGGGGTTCAACTGGCCCGATCCGGATCACTTCCGGGTCGTGACGCTGCCGTCGACGAAGGACCTGACGGACGCGATCGGCCGGATCGCCCGCTTCCTGGACGGATACGGGCAGGTGTGACCCGCGAACAGTCAATCGAACATGGACAACTTTAGACTGAATCCAAGCTAGGATGGTCCCCACAGCACCACCAGGAGGCCATCCATGTACGAACCGATCCGCACCAAATCGGTCCACACACCGGCCGACCATGCCGACGACTTCCCGCACCGCACCCGCGAGGAGGAGCTGGACATCCAGCTCGCCGGACACCTGGCCGCCCTGCTCGCGGTCACCGACGAGCTGGGGCTGGGCGAAGCGGGCGACCGCATCGCCGAACAGGTCGCCCGCTTGCGCGGCGCACCGCCGGCCCGGCACGCCGGGCTGAGCGACGCGTCCGCGACCACCCTCCACCGCCGCGCCCACGCCCTCGCGGGCCGGGCCCTGGTGGTGGCGGCGTCCCGCGCCGACACGGTGGTCGCGATCCTCTCGGCCGAACGTATGGACGCCCACACCGCAGCGATCCGGGCCGCTGCCCCCGCCGAATCCCCCGCCACCCCGTCGCGGCTGGTCGGCGCCCTCTGACGGCCCCGGTCCACGTGCCGTAGAGGCGCGTGGACCGGGTGCCACTCCGTGCACGGCCGGTTCCGCAGGTGATGCGGGACCGGCCGCGCGCGTATATCCGTATGTCAGTGCCTGCCGCGCGTGGTCCTGAAGCGGACCATGGCGAAGCCGGCCAGCAGCAACAGCGCTGCCGCGATGCCGATCCCCACGGTGGTACTGCCGGTATCGGCGAGGTCACCCGGCCCGCCGTGAGTCCCGTCGTGCGTGGGGTGCGGTCCCGGACTCCAGGTCGGACCGTCGGAGTGCGTCCGGGTGGGAGTCGGGGTCGGACGGGGCGAGTGCGTCCACGTCGGCGTCGGACGCGGCGAATGCGTCCACGTCGGCGTCGGACGCGGCGAATGCGTCCACGTCGGCGTCGGTGTGGGGCTCGGGCTCGGGATGGTGACCGGCACCTCCACCTCGCAGGGAAGCTCCGGCGCGTCCTCCGTCGCACAGCGCGCACCCGGGGTGTCCGAGGTCACGGCGTTGCGCAGCGTCGCGTCGCCGGTGTCGGGGTCGTCGACCGTGACGGTGTAGGTGATCGTCGCGGTGTCGCCGGGTGCCAGCTCCCCGGACCAGTCGAGCGTGTTGCCCGTGACCTCCGCCGTGCCGGTGTCCGCGGTCGGGCCGGCGGTGAGCGCGGCGTCGTCGAGCACGCCGGACAGGTCGTCGGTGAGGTGGGCCGGGCTCAACGTGGTCTCACCCGTGTTGGTGGCGGTGACGGTGTAGGTGACCGTGTCGCCCTGTTCGGCGGTCTGCGGATCCGCGCTCTTGGAGATCTCCAGCGACTGGTCCATCTCCTTGACGGGCACGGAGGCGGAGGACTCGTTCGAGGTCACGTCGTCGCCGTCGTGTTCGCCCTGGGCCGTGGCCGTGTTGGTGAAGGTGTCATCGGTGACGTCGGCCTCGGTCAGGACATGGGTGCCCTCGCACACCATGGACGAGGTGCTCGACCCCATCGGCCCGAGGGTGTCGCGCGGGCAGGTCACATCGGTCACGGACGGATCGACGACTTCGACGTCGGTGAGCTCCGATGTCCCGGTGTTGGTGACCAGGAACTCGTAGTGCACCGTGTCGCCGACCTCGAACGGCTCAGTCGCCGCGTTGTCCGGGGGCGCGACCGTCTTGACCAGGTTCAGCTGGTCAAGGGTGGTGACGGAGCTCGCCTGGAGCGCCCGGATCAGGTGGGTGTCGATGCTTCCTCCGGTGGATCCGGAGAAGCCGAACTTGTACGTGGCCGGCGCGTCGGCCGTCATCTGCGTCGACAGCACGGGCCGGAAACCGGCGCCGTCGTCGAAGTCGATCTCGACGGCCACGGTCGGCCGGGTGTCCGGGCTGACCGTGATGTGCACGGTGCGCTTGGCCGGCAGCGGGTCGGTGCCCTGGTACCGGAGGCTGCCGGGCAGCGTGGAGACGAAGCCCGAGCCCTGTGTGTCGTCGGGCGCGATGGTGGAGTCGAGGTAGCAGTAGCCGTCGTCGCCCTGCCCCGGGCCGCGCAGGGTGACGGTGTTCGTCACCGGGAGTTCGCTGGTGACCGGTGACTGCTGGGAGTCGGGGCAGCCGTTGCCGCGAAGTTCCGCGTCGTTGGCGAAGTTGCCGTAGGCGTCGAGACCGACGCCGAGGTACCCGCCGTCGACTCCCGGATCCAGATTGCGCTGGGCGTAGCCGAGCGAGCCGCCGTCCGCACCCGCCTCGGTCAGGTCCACCGACCCGTCCACCAGGAAGAAGCCGATGCCATCGGCACCGGAGTCGTTGGTGCCGTACTGGTACTGCTCGAAGGTGACGTCGAGGCCACCGTTGCCCGGCAGCGGCCGGTTGTAGAGCATCCCGCCGACCCGGTAGTAGTCGTGGTCGGTGAGCTGGAGCCAGCCGGGCGTCTCGCCCGGGGTGGGCACGGGCGGGGTCGTCTGGGTGTCGGGGTCGTCACACGGTCCGACCTGCGACTCGCCGGCCGCCGGTTCCGCCGAGGCGCCGGTCAGACAGGCGTTGTCCAGGGGTACGAAGCCGGGGTCGGACACCGAGGTGCCGGTGAAGGTCTCGTCGAGCAGCACCGACTCGCCCACCCGCGGAGCAGGGGGTGCTGCGGCGGTCGGCGCCGCGGTCAGGAGCAGGCCCAGGGCCGTTCCGGCGGACGCCGTGGCAGCGAGCACCGGAGCGCGCCGCAGACGTTCATATCTTTTCATGACATCACGGTAAAAATGGCGCACAGGAGCCCGGGTGCGCACGCCGCCGACACGCCGCAGCGGCGGCCGAATGGCGGCCCCCGAGTGCCCGCCTCAGGGTCGACTACGAACAGTTCGCGGCCGGAAACGGGAGCGGCCCCCGGAACCGCATGCCGGTCCCGGGGGCCAGGGCCGTGTTCGTGCACGTCCCTACCGCGGCGGGCCGTTGACCCCACAGGTCAGGGCGGATGTCGGGAGCCGACCGCGGAGTTCGAAGGGGGCGGTCAGCCCAGGCGCTGGACCAGGGCCCGGTACTCGTCCCACAGCTCCTTCGGCGTGTGGTCACCGAAGGTGTTGAGGTGCTCGGGGACCAGCGCCGCTTCCTCGCGCCAGACCTCCTTGTCCACCTTGAGCAGGAAGTCCAGGTCGGACTCGGAGAGGTCCAGGCCCTCGGTGTCGATCGAGCCCTTGGCCGGCAGGATGCCGATCGGGGTCTCGACGCCCTCGGCCTTGCCCTCCAGGCGCTCGACGATCCACTTGAGGACGCGGCTGTTCTCGCCGAAGCCGGGCCAGACGAACTTGCCCGCCTCGTTCTTGCGGAACCAGTTCACGTAGTAGATCTTCGGGAGCTTCGACTGGTCCGGCTTGTCCGCGCCGACCTTCAGCCAGTGGTTCATGTAGTCGCCCATGTTGTAGCCGCAGAACGGCAGCATGGCGAACGGGTCGCGGCGCAGCTCGCCGACCTTGCCCTCGGCGGCGGCGGTCTTCTCGGAGGCGACGTTGGCTCCGAGGAAGACTCCGTGCTGCCAGTTGAAGGACTCGGTGACCAGCGGGACGGCCGAGGCGCGGCGGCCGCCGAAGAGGATGGCCGAGATCGGCACGCCCTTCGGGTCCTCCCACTCGGGCGCGATGATCGGGCACTGGCCGGCCGGGACGGTGAAGCGGGCGTTGGGGTGGGCGGCGGGCGTACCGGACTCGGGCGTCCAGTCGTTGCCCTTCCAGTCCGTGAGGTGCTTCGGGAGCTCCTCGGTCATGCCCTCCCACCAGACGTCGCCGTCGTCGGTGAGCGCGACGTTGGTGAAGACGGAGTTGCCCCACATCGTCTTCATGGCGTTGGCGTTGGTGTGCTCGCCGGTGCCGGGCGCGACGCCGAAGAAACCGGCCTCGGGGTTGATCGCGTAGAGGCGGCCGTCCTCGCCGAACCGCATCCAGGCGATGTCGTCGCCGATGGTCTCGACGGTCCAGCCGGAGATCGTGGGCTCCAGCATGGCGAGGTTGGTCTTGCCGCAGGCGGAGGGGAACGCGGCCGCCACGTACTTCGACTCACCGCGCGGCGGCGTGAGCTTGAGGATCAGCATGTGCTCGGCGAGCCAGCCCTCGTCGCGCGCCATGACGGACGCGATGCGCAGCGCGTAGCACTTCTTGCCGAGCAGGGCGTTGCCGCCGTAGCCGGACCCGTACGACCAGATCTCGCGGTCCTCGGGGAAGTGCGAGATGTACTTGGTGGAGTTGCAGGGCCACGGGACGTCCTCCTGGCCCTCCTCCAGGGGTGCGCCGAGCGTGTGGACGGCCTTGACGAAGAAACCGTCGGAGCCGAGCTCGTCGAGGACGGCCTGGCCCATGCGCGTCATGGTGCGCATCGAGACGGCGACGTAGGCGGAGTCGGTGATCTCGACGCCGATGGCGGAGAGCGGCGAGCCGACGGGGCCCATACAGAAGGGCACGACGTACATGGTGCGGCCGCGCATGGAGCCGCGGAAGACGCCCTTGTCCCCCACGAAGATCTCCCGCATCTCGGCGGGGTCCTTCCAGTGGTTCGTCGGACCGGCGTCCTCCTCCTTCGCGGAGCAGATGAACGTCCGGGTCTCGACACGCGCGACATCGCTCGGGTCGGAGGCGGCGTAGTAGGAGTTCGGGCGCTTGATCTCGTCGAGCCTGGTGAACGTGCCCTTGGCGACGAGCTCCCCGCACAGGCGCTCGTACTCGGCCTCGGAGCCGTCGCACCACACCACGCGGTCCGGTTCGGTGAGGGCTGCGATCTCGTCGACCCAGGAGACGAGCTCCTGGTGGTTGGTGGGAACAGTGAGGGGAGCCGCGATGTCGCGCGCCACGATCGCTCCTTGATGAGGGTGTCTGTTTGGTAGGCCCCGTGGGGGCTGCGACCCGGATGCTTCTACCCCTTCGAATTCCCTGGCGCTCATCCGGTGCCGACCGCACTCATTTGATCATCCGACCGTTCCGCCCATATGTCCAGAGGGCCGCCCACGTGAGCATCGCCACTCATATCCGATACCTACGGAGGCGTAGGTACGATGCGGGAATGACTGCTGCCGCCGCCGCCGCGCCCGAACCCACCGGGCTGGAACCAGCCGGAACCGTCGACGTCGAGCTGAAGCCACGCATGCGCGGCTGGCTGCACGCCGGGATGTTCCCGGCCGTCCTGATCGCGGGCATCGTGCTCATCGCACTGGCGGACAGCACCCGCGGCCGGATCGCCTGCGGGATCTACATCCTGACGGCGTGCCTGCTCTTCGGCGTGAGCGCTGTCTACCACCGCGGTACGTGGGGGCCGCGCGGCGAGGCCGTGCTGCGCAGGCTCGACCACGCGAACATCTTCCTGATCATCGCGGGCACCTACACCCCGCTGACCCTTCTCCTGCTGCCCGAGTCCACCGGGACCCCGCTCCTGTGGGCGGTCTGGGCGGCGGCGGTCGCCGGCATCGCCTTCCGGGTCTTCTGGGTCGGCGCCCCGCGCTGGCTCTACACGCCCTGCTACATCGCGATGGGCTGGGCGGCTGTCTTCTTCCTGCCGGACTTCATGCGGACCGGCGGCATCGCGGTACTGGTGCTCGTCGTGGTCGGCGGGCTGCTCTACAGCGCCGGGGGCGTCATCTACGGCATCAAGCGGCCGAACCCGTCACCGCGCTTCTTCGGGTTCCACGAGGTCTTCCACTCGCTGACCCTCGCGGCCTTCGTCGTTCACTATGTCGGCATCTCACTGGTGGCCTACAACCACAACTGAGCACCCTCACCCCCCCACAAGAAGGGCCGCGGCTTTCGAGCCGCGGCCCTTTCGCATGTCCGGGCGCGGACAGCGGGGGCCTATATTGACACTCACCATCTTTTGGGAGTTACTGTCACTTGACTGCAACTATCAAAGGAGTGGGACATGGACCGGCGCTGGTGGGCCCTGGGGGCCCTGGTGGCGAGCATGCTCGTCCTCGGATTCGACATGACGATCCTCAACGTGGCGCTGCCGACCATGGCCGGTGAGCTCGGCGCCACCACGGGCGAACAGCAGTGGATGGCCGACGGATACGTCGTCGTGTTCGCCGCGCTGATGCTTCCGGCGGGCCTGCTCGGCGACCGCTTCGGACGCCGCCGGATGCTCATCGCCGGCCTCGGCGTCTTCCTCGTCGGCTCGGTCATCGGCACCCTCGCCGACGACGTGCCCACCGTGATCGCCGCCCGCTGTGTGATGGGCGTCGGCGGCGCGCTCGTGATGCCGCTCGCCCTGGCCGTACTGCCCTCGCTGTTCGGTGAGCCCAAGGACCGGATCAAGGCCGTCGGCATCGTCTCGGCCGCCTCCGCGCTCGGCATGCCGCTCGGCCCGATTCTGGGCGGCTGGCTGCTCGACCACTTCTGGTGGGGCTCGGTCTTCCTCGTCAACATCCCGATGGTCGGCATCGGCATCGCCGCCTGCGTGTTCCTGCTCCCCGAGACCCGTGACCCCGCGGCCCCCGCGGTCGACATGGTCTCCACCGCCCTGTCCGCGACCGGCCTGGGCGCCCTGATCTACGGGGTCATCGAGGCGCCGGGCCGCGGCTGGGGCGACCCGCTGGTCCTGGCCGCACTGGCCGCGGGCGTGATCCTGATCGGCGCGCTCGTCCTGCGTGAACGCAGGTCCGCCCGCCCGATGCTCGACATGGCCCTGCTGCGGCAGCGGACCTTCCTGCTGAGCACGCTCGCCTCGACGCTCGTCATGTTCGCGCTGGCCGGGCTGATGTTCATCCTGCCCGGATACCTCCAGGCCGTACTGGGCCACGACGCCTTCGGCACCGGCGTGCGGATGCTGCCCATGATGGGCGGGCTGATCGTCGCCACCAGGGCGGGCGGCCCGGTCAACGCGCGCTTCGGGGCCCGCGCCACGATGTCGGCCGGACTCGTCGTGCTCGCCTTCGCCGCACTGCTCGGCAGCCGTACGACGGTCGACAGCGGCTACGGGTTCACCGCCCTCTGGCTCACCATCGCCGGCGCCGGCTTCGGCTTCGCCGTCGTTCCCGCCATGAACGCCGCCCTCGGCGCCCTGCCCCCGGACCGTGCGGGAAGCGGATCGGGGCTGCTGATGACCGTGCGCCAGACGGGCAGCGCCCTCGGGATCGCCCTGCTGGGCAGCCTGCTCGCCGGCGCCTACAGCGGCCGGCTGGACACCTCGGGACTGCCGGCCGCCGCCGCGGACACGGCCGGGGACTCCGTCGTCGCCGCCCACGCCGTCGCGGCACGCCTCGGGGCGCAGCGGCTCGCGGAGTCCGCCGACGCCGCGTACGTCCACGGCATGAGCCTGGTGCTGCTGGTCGTCGGCGCCACCGCGCTGATCAGCGCGCTGCTCGTCGGGGCGTTCCTGCCGGCCGCCGACGCGGAGCGGGAGGAACCCGCGGACGTGGCCGCCGCCCCCGTCGATGCCTGACAATGGCAACCATGGCCGCCACCTCCCGTCCCCCCTCCTTCGCCGTACCCGAGTCACAGCCCCCGATGGGGCTGCGCGAGCGCAAGAAGCTCAAGACCCGGGTCGCGATCCGGCAGGCGACGTACCGCCTCATCCAGGAGCAGGGCTACGAGGCGACGACCATCGAGCAGATCGCGGAGGCGGCCGAGGTGTCTCAGAGCACGGTCTTCCGGTACTTCGCGACCAAGGAGGACATCGTCCTCACCGACGAGTACGACCCGGTCATGGAGGCCGTGCTCCGCAGCCGCCCGCTGGACGAACCTCCGCTGGAGTCCCTGCGGCTGATGATGCGCGAGGCGCTGACGTCGTTCGCCACCGCGGAGGACGAGGAACTGCGCCAGCGCACCCGGCTGATGGTGGAGATCCCCGCCATCCGCTCTCGGATGACGGAGACCATGTCGGACACGGCGAAGGTGCTCTCCCAGGTGCTCGCCGACCGCACCGGCCGCAGCGCGGACGACCTGCGGATCCGGGTCTTCATCGCGGCGGTGCTGGGTGCGCTGCGCGAGGTCACCCTGTACTGGGGCGAGCACGGCCAGGAGGGCGACCTGATCACGATGGTCGACGAGGCGCTGATCGCGCTGGAGGGCGGCCTGCGGCTGTGAGCCTCAGCCGCCGGCGCCCCTGAGCGCCTGTGCCAGCACCTCCGGGTCCGTCGTCGGCGCGTCGCAGACGAAGTGCCTGCACACGTACGCCGTCGGCGCACCGCCCAGCATCGGCCGTTCCGCCAGCAGCGGGAACTCCGACCCCGCCGTCTCCCCTGCCGCGACGACCGCGCCGGGCGCCTGCCCCAGCAGGGCCGTACGGTGCAGCGCGCCGCCCACCGGCCCGGCGACCGCCACCTCACGCGGCCCGTCGAGCAGCGCCTCGGCCACCGCGAGCCCCCAGCCGGTGAACCGCGGAGCCCGCGGGCCCAGCGCCTTCACGACGCCCAACGCCCCTTCCGCGGCGCTGCGGTGGGGTTCCGATCCGGTGTAGGCGGCGTACGAGAGCAGCGCACCGGCCGCCGCGGTCCAGCCTGCCGGGGTCGCGCTGTCGGTGGGGTCCTGCGGGCGGCGGATCAGCTGCTCGGCGTCGTCCGCCGTGTCGTACAGCTGCCCGCCCTCACCGGCGAAGTGCTGGAGCACGATGTCGGTCAGGAAGCCCGCGAACTCCAGCCAGGTCCCCTCGCCGGTGACGGCGGCCAGGGCCAGGAAGCCCTCCGCGACATCGCCGTAGTCCTCCAGCACTCCGGCGTGCGTACCGGCGCGCCCGTCCTTCGAGGTACGGACCAGCCGGGCGACCGGCCCCATGTGGAGCCGCACCAGCAGGTCCGCCGCCTCGGTGGCGCGCTCGATCAGGTCGGGCCGGTCGAAGTAGGCCCCGGTCTCGGCGAGCGCGGCGATCGCCAGCCCGTTCCACGCCGCGACGACCTTGTCGTCCCGGCCCGGCCGCGCACGCAGCTCCCGGGCAGCGAGCAGCCGGGCCCGCACATCGGCGGCGCGGACCTCGTCGGTCGCGTCCCTGTGCGGGAGCTGGAGCACCGAGGAGCCCTCCTCGAAGGTGCCCTCCTCGGTCACGCCGAAGAGCTCCGCGGCGAACACGGCGTCCTCCTCGCCCAGCACCTCACGCAGTTGCGCGGGCGTCCAGACGTAGTAGGCGCCCTCGACGTGCTTCCCGTCCGCGTCCTCGCTGTCGGCGTCCAGCGCGGAAGCGAATCCGCCCTCGGCCGTGCGCAGTTCACGGACCATGAAGTCGGCGGTCTCCAGGGCGATCCGGCGGGCGGACTCCGATCCGGTGGAGCGCCACAGATGGGCGTACACACGGCAGAGCAGCGCGTTGTCATAGAGCATCTTCTCGAAGTGCGGGACGACCCACTCGCGGTCCACCGCGTAGCGGGCGAAGCCGCCGCCGAGCTGGTCGTAGATCCCGCCCCTGGCCATCGCCTCGCAGGTGTCGGCCGCCATCTGGAGTGCGCCGTCCGCCCCGGTGCGGGCGTGGTGGCGCAGCAGGAACTCGACGGCCATCGACGGCGGGAACTTGGGCGCGCCGCCGAAGCCGCCGTGCTTCTCGTCGTACTCCCGGGTCAGTCCGAGCAGCGCCTGCGCGAGCTCCGCCTCACCGGGCAGCCCCTCGCCGCCGTGGTCGAGGGTGCGCTCGGACAGGTCGTGGACGATGCGCGCGGCGACCTCGCCGACCTCGTCCCGGCGGTCGGTCCAGGCCGCCGTCACCCCTTCGAGCACCTGCCGGAACGACGGCAGGCCGTGCCGGGACTCGGGCGGGAAGTACGTCCCGAAGTAGAACGGTTCGGCGTCGGCGGTGAGGAACACGGTCATCGGCCAGCCGCCCTGCCCCGTCGCGGCCTGCACCGCCTCCATGTACACGGCGTCGACGTCGGGGCGCTCCTCGCGGTCGACCTTGACCGGCACGAAGTGCGCGTTCAGGTACTCCGCGAGTTCGGCGTCCTCGAACGACTCGTGCGCCATCACATGACACCAGTGGCATGCGGAGTAGCCGACCGACAGCAGGACGGGAACGTCGCGCCGCCGTGCTTCTTCGAAGGCCTCCGGCTCCCATGGCCACCAGTCGACGGGGTTCTCCGCGTGCTGGAGGAGGTACGGGGACGTGGCCTGCGCGAGTCGGTTGGGCATGCCCCCATCCTTGCGCACCCGCCTCCACCCCGCGCATGCGCCACGGGGCGGCGCCCGAACGGGGTAAGGGCCGGCCCGGCCTCTGCCGCCCTCCCGACGCCCACCTGGCACGCCGCCTCCTCCACGGGACCGGCGGCGCAGTCTCGCGGACTCCCTGTCGCACACCGGTCCCAGGCGCGAGACTGGTACCTCAGGCGGCCGGACGCCGGACCGGCCGAAAGGGCAGGGACCGAGGGGGACTTATGCGGATGCGGGACAGCCACCGGGCGGAAGCCGAACGGCTGTTGGCACGGGCCGTGGAGGAAGAGGTGCGCCGCTCCGGCGGCCGGACCGACCCCGGCACGCTGACGGCACGCGGCCGCGCCGCGCTCGACTCGCTGGCGGCCGGGGCGGGCGAGGAGTACGTCACGTACACCCAGGCGCTCGACGTCGAGGCGGCCGGGCAGCAGCCGCTGGCGCAACGGTTCAGCCGGGCGACACTCGGAACGCCGTTACTGGTCACGGGAGTTGCCGCCGCCGCTGCTTTCGGCGCGGATGTGGCGCTCGGTACGGCGTCGGGCCTGGCGCTCGGCGCGGGCGCCGTCGTCGCGGTCGCCGGCGCCACCGCCACCGTCGCCAAGGTCACCGCCTCGCACTGGCCGGCCGCGCACCGCCGCGCCGGAGCCCTCGGGCAGCCCGGCGGGACGGAACAGCTGCGGCTGCAGTGGCTGACGGCGCTGGAGGTACGGGGCATCCGTCCGTTCATCGACCAGCAGCGGATGCTGACCGCCTCGTCCCGCACCCCGGCGAAGAAGAAGGCCGCGGCGGAACGGACCGCGCCCCAACTGCGCGGCGGGGACCGGAGCGCCGCCGCCCGCATGCGTGCGCTCCTCGATCAGTCGTTCAGTCATCTGCCCGCCTCCGAGGGCGGGTTCGCGGGCCGCCGGACCGAACTGGCGCAGATCGCCCAGTGGGTGCACGCGGCCCGCGCCTCGACGGAGACGAAGCCGACCGTCGTCGTCCTGCACGGACCGCCGGGGTCCGGGCGCACCGCCCTGGCCGTACGCGCGGCGCACAGCCTGAAGGACCAGTTCCGGGGCGCGTGCGTGGTCGATCTGCGCGGCGGCGCCGACGACGAGCCGCCGCTGCCGACGCGGGACGCGCTGCTGCATCTGCTGAACCGGCTCGGCGCCCCCCGCGAGCAGTTGCTGTTCCGCGACAGCTCCTCCGCCGACCAGCAGGTGCGCCGGCTCAGCGAGCTGTACCACCAGCACCTGACCGGCACCCCGGTGACGGTCGTGCTCGACGACGCGAGCGATGCCGAGCAGGTCCGCACCCTGATACCGGAACGCTCGGACAGCCTCGTCCTGGTCACCGCCCGTGAACCCCTCGGCCTGCCGGAGTCCCTGCCGGCCCGGGTCCATCAGCTGGAGGTCGGGGCGCTGGACCCGGCGGGTGCGGAGGAACTGCTGCGGGAGGTGTCCCAGGAGGACGGGGAGGGGCCGTACGACTACCCGGCCGGCGAGGCGATCACCGAGCTGTGCGGCGGGCTGCCGCTGGCGCTGCGGGTCGCGGGCTCCTCGCTCGGGGCGCGTACCCCGAGCACTCTGGCGGCCGACCTGGCCGCGTACGGACCGGTCGCGCCGGTCGAGCGGGCCCTGTGGCTGCGCTACACCGACCAGTCCGAGCAGGCGCGGCGGCTGCTGCGCCGGCTCGCGCTGGCCGGTCGTGCCAGCCTCGGCGCCGCGGCTGCCGCCGCGCTGCTGTCGGCCGACGAGCAGGAGGCCGGACGGCTGCTGACCGCCCTGTCCGAGGCCGGGCTGCTGGACCATGTGCGGGGCTCGCGCTACCGGCTGCACGACCTCGTAAGGGGCTTCGCCCTGGCCCGGCTGAACGACGAGGAGGAGGCCGCGGACCGGACGGCCGCGCAGGAGCGGCTCATCGCGAACTACGCCGAGCTGGCGGGCGCGGTCATCCGGATGGTCGACGGCAAGATGTCCACCAGGGCCGGGCAGTTCGGACCGCACGGGTTCGGCTCCCTCGACGCGGCGCTGCGCTGGCTGGACGACGAGTCGAGCTTCATCACGTCCGCGCTGCGGCACAGCGAGGGCGTCGACCAGGGCGCGGTACTCGACCTCCTGGGCGCGCTGTGCGACTACTGCCTGCTGCGCGGCGACCTCTACCGGCTGGGCGAGATCAGCGAGTTGACGCAGGCCGTCGACCAGGGGCTGCTGGAGCGTTCGGTGCAGTGGCGGACCGGGATCGCGGCCCGTCAGCTCGGTGAGCTGGACAAGGCCCGCACCACGCTGTCGTCCGTCGTCGGCCTGTACCGCGAGGCGCAGAACGACTCGGGTACGGCGCTGGCGCTGTGCTCGCTCGGCATCACGCTGCACCACCAGGGCAACCTGACGGAGGCGGCGGCGCGGCTGCGCGAGGCGATCGAGCTGCAGTCGTCCGCGGCCCAGGCGGAGGACCGGGCCTGGTCGCTGCACGCGCTGGCCGCGGTGGAGCGCGACCGGGCCCACCTGGCCGAGGCGCTGGAGCTCCTGGACACCGCGCTGGTCCTGCACCGCGAGGGCGAGTCGCTGCACGGGGAGGCGTGGACGCAGTTCCAGCTGGGCCAGGTGCGGCTGCGGACGGGCGAGGTGGAGCGGGCCGAGGCGGCGCTGCGTACGGCCCTGGATCTGTACGGGCGGACGCGGGACGAGCGGGGCGAGGCATGGGCGCTGACCCAGCTGGCCCGGGCCCGGCTGATGGACGGCGATCCGGCCCCCGCGGTCGAGCAGCTGAACGCGGCCCTGGCCCGGCACCGCGACAGCGAGGACGCCCGCGGCGAGGCGTGGACGCTCTACTACCTGGGCCAGGCCCTGGAGGAGGCCGGCGACACCGATCAGGCGGTACGGCAGCTGGAGCGGGCCCGCACGATGTTCTCCCGGATGCGCGACGTGTACGGGCTGGCGTGCGCCCGCCACCACTCGGGGCGCGTCACCCGCGACCAGCGGGCCGCCCAGACGGGCAACCTGCGCAATTCGGGGTTCGCCCGCCAGCTGCTGGTGGACGCGCGGGCCGACTTCCGCCGCATCGGGGTCGCCCACGGGGAGGCCTGGACGGCTCTGGAGCTGGCCCTGATCGACGCGGGAAACCAGCGCGCGCCGCAGGCCCTGGAGCTGTGCGGCGAGGCGGCCGCGCTCTTCGACTCGTACGGCGACGCGCGGGGCGCGGACTGGGCCCGCTTCCTGCGCTGCACGCTGCTGCCGTACGCCTCACCGGGCGGCATCGAGGTGGGCACGGTGGTGGCCCAGCAGGAACTGGCCGACCTGACCGAGGCCGGCCATCCCACCCGGGACACGAAGCTGGAGGACTGCGCGGAGGCGTACCGGGTGGTCCTGAACCGGGGCGTGGACCTGGAGGACGGCTGGCAGGCCTGGCGCCTGGGCCTGATCCCGACCCGCCATGCCCGCGAGATCATGGGCGTGGCAATCGCGGCCACTCCCTGATCAAGCCCGTCCAGCCCTATCAAGCCCGCCCGGCGATTGAGGGCGTCTGTCAGCCCGTCCGGCCCCATCAAGCCCGCCCGGCGCTTGAGGGCGTCTTTCCAACCCGTCCGGCGCTTGAGGACGAACCCGGCCGCCCGCAGGGGCGGGGAGCCACCGGTCACCCCGGTTCCGCCCCGCCCCGCCACCGCCCTACTTCCGCTTCGCGGAACCCGCGGAGCCCGCGGGCTCCGCCACACCCTCCGCACCGGCCGGGTCGGGCGCTTCCTCGAAGTCGACCTTCCCCATGTGCCGGTTCATGGACTTCATCAGCAGCCACACGCCCACGGCGAGCGCTGCGAAGACGATGAAGCCGAGGACCCCGGGGGTCACCTTGTTCTTGTCCAGTTCCTCGGCGAGCGGGACGAGGTGCGTCAGTGCCTGAGTCGCGTACATATCAGGCATTGTCGCGGATGCCCGCGAAGAGGTCGCTCTCGGGGAGGGAGGTATCGACGAGAGACTTCGCCAGCTCGTACTCCTCGGTCGGCCAGACCTCCCGCTGGATGTCCATCGGAACGCGGAACCAGCCACCGTCCGGGTCGATCTGCGTCGCGTGCGCGATCAGCGCCTTGTCGCGGATCTCATAGAAGTCCGCGCACGGAACGTGCGTGGTCAGCGTGCGTTCGGCACGCTCGAACTCCTTCCAGCGCTCCAGCCAGTCGCCGTACGGCGACTCCAGGCCCCGCGCCAGCAGTGCCTCGTGCAGTGCGACCGTGCGCGGCTTGTTGAAGCCCTGGTT
The DNA here is from genome assembly GCF_035917155.1 of Streptomyces sp. NBC_00385. Classification (NCBI taxonomy): domain Bacteria; kingdom Bacillati; phylum Actinomycetota; class Actinomycetes; order Kitasatosporales; family Streptomycetaceae; genus Streptomyces; species Streptomyces sp. NBC_00385. Next base: position 3,028,196 of record NZ_CP107951.1, read on the forward strand.
GTAGTAGAGCTTCTGCGGCGTCCAGGCGGGACCGAACTCCGCCTCGGGGAACTTCTCGGTGTCCGCCGCTCCCTCGAAGGCGATCATCGAGATGGTGTGGGTCATGATGTGGTCGGGGTGCGGGTAGCCCCCGTTCTCGTCGTACGTGGTGATGACCTGCGGCCGGAAGGCGCGGATCTTCGCGACGAGGCGCCCCGCCGCCACGGTCTCGTCCTCCAGCGCGAAGCAGCCGTCGGGCAGCGGCGGCAGCGGGTCGCCCTCGGGCAGGCCCGAGTCGACGAAGCCGAGCCACTCCTGCTTGACGCCCAGGATCTCCCGGGCCTCGTCCATCTCCTTCTTGCGTACCTCGTGGATGTGCTCCTCGATGTACGCGTCCCCCTGGAGTTTCGGGTTGAGGATGGAGCCGCGCTCGCCTCCCGTGCAGGTCACGACCAGCACGTCCACCCCCTCGGACACATACTTGGCCATGGTGGCCGCGCCCTTGCTCGACTCGTCGTCGGGGTGGGCGTGTACGGCCATCAGTCGAAGCTGCTCAGTCAAGACTCGATCCTCAGTGATTGGTCGCGAAGTGCAACTTCTATAGTGACCGAACCGGGGGGTGGAAAATTCCTCGATACCCGGTACGGGAGGAACGATCATGACGGCGGTGCGCGAGGCGCTTCCCGAGAACCGCTACGGCCGCTCCGCGGACCAGCGCGCGGACCGCAAGCTCAAGATCATCGGCTCCGTCCTCGGCGTCGCGCTCCTGGGTGTGGTCGGCTGGATCGGTTACGACTACGTGGGCGGCCAGGGCCTCAGCGCCGAGATGATCAAGTTCAAGGTCGCCTCGGACGACCACGTCGAGGTGCATCTGGAAGTCCGCAAGGACCGGGACGCCAAGGGCTACTGCACGCTCCGCTCGCTGAGCGAGGACGGCATGGAGGTCGCCCGCAAGGACTTCCGCTTCGACGCGGACACCGACCGGATCGACCAGGTCCTCACCCTGCGTACGACGTCCCGGGCGACCGCCGTCGAGCTCCTGGGGTGTACGGATGACGGCGGGGCGTAGCGTTGACCGCCGCACGGGTGACCTGAGCGACTCTCGGCACGCCTGACCTGCGGTTCGACACTCTCAGCCGTTTACCTCCTCCCCCTTTCCCCGCCGAATTGTTAGGCTCGTGGTTTCGCCCACCCGTGGAAGCGCATGCTTCGGGGTAGGGCGATGCTTTGTATTCCCAGTACCGACGAGGAGCACCCTGTGACCCAGACCAGCGAAAACGTCACCTGGCTCACGCCGGAGGCGTACAACCAGCTCAAGGCCGAGCTGGAGTACCTGTCTGGTCCCGCGCGCACGGAGATCGCCGTCAAGATCGCGGCGGCCCGTGAGGAGGGCGACCTGCGCGAGAACGGCGGGTACCACGCGGCCAAGGAGGAGCAGGGCAAGATGGAGCTCCGGGTGCGCCAGCTGACCCAGCTCCTGGAGCACGCGAAGGTCGGCGAGGCACCGGCCGACGACGGCGTGGTCGAGCCCGGCATGGTCGTGACGATCGCCTTCGACGGCGACGACGACGACACGACGACCTTCCTTCTCGCCTCCCGCGAGTACGCGAGCTCGGCCATCGAGACGTACTCCCCGCAGTCCCCGCTCGGTGTGGGCGTGAACGGCAAGCGGATGGGTGAGAGCGCCGAGTACGAGCTGCCGAACGGCAAGACCGCCACGGTGAAGATCCTTTCGGCGAAGCCGTACTCCGGCTGATCCGCACACCCCGCACGCAGCAGGAAGCCCCGGCCCGATGAGACGGCCGGGGCTTCCTGCTGTGCTCAGACGGCGACCGAGCGGTACTTGCGGACCGCGAGGGTCCGGAACACCACGATGATCACTACGGACCAGATCAGCGAGGCCCAGACGGGGTGCTGCATCGGCCAGGCATCGGAGGTCGAGACACCCGGGTTGCCGAAGAGCACCCGGCACGCCTGGACGGTCGCGCTGAAGGGGTTCCAGTCGGCGATGGGCTGGAGCCAGCCCGCCATCTGGCTGGAGTCCACGAAAGCGTTGGAGATGAACGTCACCGGGAACAGCCAGATCAGCCCGCCCGACGTGGCCGCCTCCGGGGTGCGGACGGACAGGCCGATCAGTGCGCCGATCCAGGAGAAGGCGTATCCGAGCAGAAGGAGCAGCCCGAAGGCGCCCAGTGCCTTGGGAACGCCCTCATGGATGCGCCAGCCGACGAGCAGCGCGACGATCGTGAGCACCAGCACGGTGAACATGGTCTGGACGAGGTCGGCCAGCGTGCGGCCGGTGAGGACCGCGCCACGCGCCATGGGCAGCGAGCGGAACCGGTCGACCAGCCCCTTGTGCATGTCGTCGGCGATCCCTGCGCCCGCCCCGGCCGTGGCGAAGGTGACGGTCTGCGCGAAGATGCCGGCCATCAGGAAGTTCCGATAGACGACGGGGTCCGTCGACCCGCCGATGTTCATGGACCCGCCGAACACGTAACTGAACAGCACCACGAACATGATCGGCTGAATAAGCCCGAAAAGTACCACTTCAGGAATCCGGGTCATACGAATCAGATTCCGACGGGCCATGACCAGTGAGTCGCGGACGGACTGACCGATTCCACCGGCGCCTCGGGGTGCGCGACCTGCGGTCGCTTCGGTAACGGCACTCACTTCTCTGCCTCCGTCCGGGCGGCGTCCGGGGCATCCGTCCCGTTCTCGTCGCTCTTCTCCTGTTCGGCGGCGTGGCCGGTGAGGGAGATGAACACGTCGTCGAGGGTGGGGCGGCGCATCCCGATGTCGTCGATCTCCACGCCGCGGGCGTCGAGGTCGCGGATGACCTCGGCCAGAAGTTTGGCGCCGCCGTCGACCGGGACGGTCAGTTTGCGCATGTGCGGGACGACGGCGACCTCGCCCTTCCCCAGGTGGGCGAGGACTTCGCGGGCCGGGTCGATCTGGTCGGGCTGCTGGACGACGACCTCGACGCGTTCGCCGCCGGTGCGGGCCTTGAGCTGGTCGGAGGTGCCGCGGGCGATGACGAGACCGTGGTCGATCACGCAGATGTCGTGGGCGAGGCGGTCCGCCTCCTCCAGGTACTGCGTGGTCAGCAGCAGCGTCGTACCGCCGGCGACGAGCTCCTCGATGACCTCCCAGAGCTGCTGCCGGTTGCGCGGGTCGAGTCCGGTGGTCGGCTCGTCCATGAACATGACCGGCGGGGAGACGACGAGCGCCGCCGCGAGGTCGAGCCGGCGCCGCATACCGCCGGAGTAGGTCTTGGCGGTACGGTCGGCCGCGTCGGCGAGGTTGAAGCGTTCCAGCAGCTCCCCGGCCCGGGCCTTCGCCGCGCGTGAGGACATCTGGTAGAGCTGGCCGACCATGTGCAGGTTCTCGCGGCCGGTCAGGTACTCGTCGACGGCGGCGAACTGGCCGGAGAGCCCGATCGAGCGCCGCACCTCGTTGGGATTCTTCAGTACGTCGATGCCCGCGACGAAGGCGCTGCCGCTGTCGGGCCTGAGCAGCGTCGTGAGGACGCGTACGGCGGTCGTCTTGCCGGCCCCGTTGGGGCCGAGAAGTCCGAGGACGGTGCCTTGCGGCACGTCGAGGTCGACGCCGCCGAGTGCGGTGACGTCGCCGAAGGTCTTCACCAGACCTTCGGCGTAGATCGCGCCTGGCATACGGGATTCCCCCAGTGCGTTTGGGTGACTTCCTCACAGATCCTAGATTTGCCCGGGTTGCCGCGCCCGGAGAACACACGAGACGAACGCGCGCACGTCAACAGGCCGGGCGCAGGCACAGTAACGCGATACATCGCGACCGACAAGCGATTTCAGCCGATCACGAGATAGCCCGCCCCGCGCAGCGCCGCCGCGACCTCTTCGCAGTGCTCGGGCCCCTTGGTCTCCAGGTGCAGTTCCACCTCGGCCTCGGTGAGACCGAGCCGGGGGTCGGTCCGCACATGGCTGACGTCCAGGACGTTGGCGTCGGCCACCGTGAGCACGCCCAGCATCGTGGCCAGCGCGCCGGGGCGGTCCGTCAGGCGCAGCCGCAGGCTCAGATAGCGGCCGGCCGCCGACATGCCGTGGGTCAGGATGCGCTGCATCAGCAGTGGGTCCACGTTGCCGCCGGACAGCAGCGCCACCACCGGCCCGCGGAACGACTTCGGGTCGCTGAGCAGCGCGGCCACCGGGCTCGCGCCGGCCGGTTCCACCACCATCTTCGCCCGCTCCAGGCAGAGCAGCAGGGCGCTGGACAGCTCGTCCTCGGAGACCGTACGGACTTCGTCGACCAGCTCCTGGACCAGGCCGAACGGCACGTCGCCGGGGCGTCCCACCTTGATGCCGTCCGCCATCGTCTGGAGCGAGCCGATCGACACGGGGTGGCCGGCGGCCAGCGACGGCGGGTAGCAGGCCGCGCCGGCCGCCTGCACACCGACGATCCGCACGTCGGGCCGGATCGCCTTCACCGCCACGGCGATGCCCGCCGCGAGACCGCCGCCGCCGATGCCGACGACGATCGTGCGCACCTCGGGGCACTGCTCCAGGATCTCCAGGCCCACCGTGCCCTGGCCCGCGATGATGTCCGGGTGGTCGAAGGGGTGGATGAAGACCGCGCCCGTCTCCTGTGCGTACTCCTGCGCCGCGGCGAGCGTCTCGTCGACGACATGACCGTGCAGCCGTACCCGCGCTCCGTACTCACGGGTCGCGGCGATCTTGGGCAGTGGTGCACCGACCGGCATGAAGACCGTTGACCGTACGCCGAGCAGCGCAGACGCGAGCGCTACACCCTGCGCATGGTTTCCGGCACTCGCGGCGACGACACCGGCGGCCCGTTCGACGGGGGAGAGACCCGAGATCCGTACGTACGCGCCCCGCAGTTTGAACGAGCCGGTCCGTTGCAGGTTCTCGCACTTGAACTGGACGGGCGAGCCCACCAGCGCGGACAGATGGCGGCTTCCCTCGAGCGGGGTGACCCGGGAGACGCCGGAGAGCATCTTCTGCGCACCCCGCACGTCATCGAGGATCAGCGGGGGAAATCGACCGGGCGGCGGGAAGTTCATACCGCAAGTCTTGCAGGTGAAAAGGCTCGCGGCCGCTGCCGACGGCCCCCTCATGCGCCGATGTCCGCAGGTTTGTGCGGCACTGGTACGCGTTGCCCCGGGGCCGCGTACTCTGTCCCCCACCCATCCGACACCGCACGAAGAGAGCCCCCGGCCATGCCCCCTCAGGACATGACGACTGCCGCGTCTCCTTCCGGGGGCGCCACCCCGGAGAACCCGGGTCACGACCACCTTCTCGACGCTCTGCAGCACCAGGTGGCGGTCTTCGCCCGGCGCGCCGAGCAGACCCGCCTCGGCGGCGTCGGACAGGTGCGCAACTCCATGGACCGCGCCGCGTATCTGCTGCTCAACCGGCTGGACCGGGAAGGCCCCATGGGTGTCAAGGCGCTGGCCGCCGGGATGGGGATCGACTCCTCGACCGTGACCCGGCAGGTCGCACCGCTCGTGGACACCGGTCTGGTCAAGCGCACTTCGCACCCGGAGGACGGCCGTGCGGTCGTGCTCCAGCTGTCCCCGCGCGGGCAGGCCCGGCTGGACGAGGTGCGTTCCTCGCGGCGCGAGCTGATGTCGCAGGTGACGGACGAGTGGTCCGAGGACGAACGGGACACGTTCTGCGCACTCCTCACGCGCTTCAACGCGGCCCTGGCCGCGCGGCAGGCAGCGCACCAGGCCCCGCCTGCGGGCTAGGTGTATTGATCACGAGCGTTGTTGACACTCGGCAGGTCTTGAACATGACGAAGACCTCCGGTGTGGTGGGAGCTGTCTAGGAACTCACCGCACGGAGGTCTTCGTGTTCCACCGTAATGCTCGGCTGACAGTTTTCGGTAGGCGCCTGTTGGTCGAACGGGTCCGGTCGGGCCGCCCGGTCGCCCACGTCGCAGCCGAGATGGGTATATCCCGGGCCACCGCCCACAAGTGGATGCGGCGGTGGCGGGCCGAAGGCGAGGCCGGCCTGCACGACCGCTCCAGCCGCCCGCGTACGACGCCGCACCGGACCCCGGCCGGCACCGAGGCAAAGGTCTGCGACCTGCGGCGGTCCCGCAAACTGGGACCGGCAAGGATCGGCCCGGTCCTGGGCCTGCCCGCCTCAACGGTGCACCGGATCCTGACCCGCCACGGGCTGAACCGGCTCGCGTGGATCGACCGGCCGACCGGCACCGTGATCCGCCGCTACGAACGTGAACGGCCCGGCGAGCTGATCCACGTCGACGTGAAGAAACTCGGCCGGATCCCCGACGGCGGCGGCCACAGGACATTGGGCCGCCAGGCCGGCCGGGCCACCCGCAGCCAGATGGGATTCGACTACGTCCACTCCGCCGTCGACGACCACTCCCGCCTCGCCTACAGCGAGATCCACCCCGATGAGAGGGTCGCGACCTGCGCGGGCTTCCTGACCCGTGCGGCCGCCTTCTTCCACGCCCACGGCATCACCCGCATCGAACGGGTCCTGACCGACAACGCATGGGCCTACCGCAAGGGCCTGGCCTGGAAGACAGCCCTGGCCGACCTCGGCGCGACCGGCAAGCTCACCCGCCCCTACCGGCCCCAGACCAACGGCAAGGTCGAACGCTTCAACCGCACACTGCTCGACGAATGGGCCTACATCCGGCCCTACACCTCGAACACCGAACGGACCGAGGCCCTGGCAGACTTCCTCCACACCTACAACCACCACCGCTGCCACACCGCAATCGACGGACACCCGCCCATCAGCCGTGTCAACAACGCTGCGGGTCAATACAGCGGTCTGCTGGACCGGCTGACCCCGCAGGAGCGGCTGGTTCTGGTGCTGCGTCTGTACGAAGGTGTCCCGGAGGAGCAGGCGTCGGCGCTGCTCGGGATCGCGGTGGAGCGGATCCGTACGGTCTGCGACCGCTCGGTGGCCACGATGCGCGGCACCCGGAGCCCGACGGCGCGGTGGGGTCGCACCCGGCGGTCGCGGGCCGCGCCGTGAACGGTGTCCGGCGCAACGAGGACGAGGTCCGGCGGATGCTGGAGACCTCCCCTCCGCGGGTGCCCACGGACCTGCCGGCGCGGGCGGCCCGGCGCGGCGCCCGGCTGTTGCGCCGCCGGCGGTTGCTGCGCCGGCTGTGGCTGGTGGCGGCGGGAGCGGTGTTCGTGGCGTTCACCGTGTGGGCGGTGATGGTCCAGCCCTGGCAGGCTCCGCCCGCCGGGACGACACCGCCGCTGGACGGCTGGTAGAGCGGCGGATCCGGACATCGCGGGACGGCTCCTCTACGCTCGTCCGCGCAGTCGGAAAACTTCTCGGAAATCATCTCGGAAAAATCCGGGCGGCCATGTCGAGAACCCGCGACCGGCTCCGTCCCGGGGGTGAGCGCGACCACAAGGGCCGCACGAGCACCAAGGAGAACCGTCATGGCGAAGTACCTGCTCCTGAAGCACTACCGCGGCGCCCCGGCACCGGTCAACGACGTGTCCATGGACCAGTGGACGCCGGAGGAGATCTCGGCCCACATGCAGTACATGCACGACTTCGCGGCCCGGCTGGAGAAGTCCGGCGAGTACGTCGACGGTCAGGCGCTCGCCCCGGAGGGGGCGTGGGTGCGCTACGACGGGGAGGGGCGCCCGCCGGTCACCGACGGACCGTTCGCCGAGACCAAGGACCTCATCGCCGGCTGGATGATCATCGACGTCGACAGCTACGAGCGCGCCGTCGAGCTGACCGGCGAACTGTCGGCCGCCCCCGGCGCGGGCGGCAAGCCCATCCACGAGTGGCTGGAGCTGCGCCCGTTCCTGGCCGAGCCACCCACCATCTCGGAGTGCCATCTCGACTGACTCGGCTGACCAGGAGGCCTTGGAAGGCTCGGAAGACTGAGATGAATCGGATGAACGAGGTCTTGCTCAGGAGCCTCACCCCGGGCGTGCTGACCGTCCTCGTCCGCCGCGGAGCCGACTTCGCGGCGGCCGAGGACGCGGTGCAGGACGCGCTGGTCGAGGCGCTCCGGGTCTGGGATGCCGACCCTCCCCGGGATGCCAAGGGCTGGCTGATCACCGTGGCCTGGCGCAAGTTCCTCGACGCGACGCGCGCCGACACCGCGCGCCGCCGGCGTGAGGACCGGGTCGAGGAGGAGCCGGTGCCCGGGCCGGCCCCCGCGGGGGACGACACGCTCCAGTTGTACTTCCTGTGCGCCCACCCGTCGCTGACCCCGGCATCTGCGGTCGCGCTCACGCTGCGTGCGGTCGGCGGGCTCACCACCCGCCAGATCGCCGCGGCCTACCTGGTGCCCGAGGCGACCATGGCGCAGCGCATCAGCCGGGCCAAGCGCACCGTCTCCGGTGTGCGGTTCGACCGGCCGGGCGACGTCGCCACCGTGCTGCGCGTCCTGTACCTGGTCTTCAACGAGGGCTACTCCGGCGATGTCGACCTGGCCGCCGAGGCCATCCGCCTCACCCGGCAGGTCGCGGCCTCCGTCGACCACCCCGAGGTGGCGGGGCTGCTCGCCCTCATGCTGCTCCACCACGCCCGGCGTGCCGCCCGGACCGCGTCCGACGGCAGCCTGGTCCCGCTGGCCGAGCAGGACCGCGGCCGGTGGGACACGGCATCGATCGCCGAGGGCGTCGGGATCCTTCAGGCGGCCCTCGCCCGCGACCGGCTGGGCGAGTTCCAGGCCCAGGCCGCCATCGCGGCGCTCCATGCGGACGCGCCCGCCGCCGAGGAGACCGACTGGGTGCAGATCGTCGAGTGGTACGACGAGCTGGCGCGCCTGACCGACAGCCCGGTCGTCCGGCTCAACCGCGCGGTCGCGGTCGGGGAGGCCGACGGGCCGCGCGCCGGTCTGGCGGCGCTCGCGGCGCTGGACGCCTCGCTTCCCCGCCACACCGCGGTGGCGGCGTACCTCCACGAGCGCGACGGTGACCTGACTAAGGCGGCCCGGCTGTACGCGGAGGCGGCCCACCGGGCCCCGAACCTCGCGGAGCGCGACCACCTGACCCGCCGGGCCGCCCGGCTCAACGCCCGCCGGGATCGCTGACGCGGTCACTCCCGAGGTCGCACGGTGCTGCCCGATCTATCCTGGAGGGGATCGGCCGAGGAGGCTGTGATGACCAGGAAGATCGCCGACTGCCGCAAGTATCCGAGCGTGTCGAACTGCTCGCTGACCATCTCCGGCGAGGAGGAGGAAGTCGTGCGGGCCGCGACCGAGCACGCGATCTCGGTCCATGAGCACACCGACGGTCCCGAGCTGCGGGAGCAGGTCAGGGCCTCGCTGGAGGACGAGAAGGTCCCGGCCTGAGGCCGGGAGGGCCAAAAGCACCGTGGGCGGAACCGGCGGAACCGGCCCCGCCCACGGTTGTACACGGACTGACTGACTGGCTGACGGACTAGCCGAGCGCCTGTGTCAGGTCGGCCAGCAGGTCGTCGCCGTTCTCGATGCCGACGGAGAGCCGCACCAGATCGGCCGGGACCTCCAGCGGGGACCCGGCGGCGGAGGCGTGCGTCATCCGGCCCGGGTGCTCCAGCAGGGACTCGACGCCGCCGAGCGACTCACCGAGCGTGAAGAGCTTCGCGCGGTTGCAGACCTCGACGGCGGCCTCCTCGCCGCCCTCGACGCGGAAGGACACCATCCCGCCGAACGCCTTCATCTGCTTGGCGGCGATCTCGTGGCCCTGGTGCTCGGGCAGTCCCGGGTACAGGACCTGGGTGACCTTGGGGTGGCGGGTCAGCAGGTCCGCGACCTTGGTGGCGTTCTCGCTGTGCCGGTCCATCCGGACGGCGAGGGTCTTGATGCCGCGCAGCACCAGCCAGGCGTCGAACGGCCCGGCGACGGCGCCCATCGCGTTCTGGTGGTACGCCAACTCCGCGGACAGGTCGGGGTCGTTGACGATCAGCGCGCCGCCGACGACGTCCGAGTGGCCGCCCATGTACTTGGTGGTGGAGTGAACCACGACATCGGCGCCGAGGGCGAGGGGCTGCTGGAGGTAGGGGCTGGCGAAGGTGTTGTCGACGACCAGCCGTGCGCCGGCGGCACGGGCGACGCCGGCGACGGCCGCGATGTCGGTGATGCCGAGCAGCGGGTTGGACGGGGTCTCCACCCAGATCGCCTTGGTGCGCGGGGTGATCGCGGCCCGTACCGCTGCCACGTCCGAGGTGTCGGCGACCGAGAACTCCACGCCCCAGCGCGAGGCGACCTTCGCGAACAGCCGGAACGTGCCGCCGTAGGCGTCGTTCGGGATGACCACGTGGTCGCCGGGGGTCAGCAGCGTACGGAGCAGGCAGTCCTCGGCGGCGAGGCCGGACGCGAAGGCGAGTCCCCGGCGGCCGCCCTCCAGGGCCGCGAGGTTCTCCTCCAGCGCGGTGCGGGTCGGGTTGGCGCTGCGGCTGTACTCGTAGCCGCCGCGCAGCCCGCCCACGCCGTCCTGCTTGTACGTGGACACCTGGTAAATGGGCGGAACAACGGCGCCGGTGAGGGGATCGGCGGTGTTTCCCGCGTGGATCGCGAGAGTCTCGAAGCTGTGCTGGTCGCTCATGGGCCCCGAGCGTAGTCCGCCGCCGAGGCCGCTCACGGAGCACCGGGCCGTCCGGTGACAATGGGGGCATGGAGATTCTGTGGTTCCTGCTCGCGCTGTGCATGCTCGCCGCGGTCATCGGCCCCTTTGTGCTGCGCCGTCGCGGTGGTATCCGTCAGGTGGCGCCCGGTTCCCCGGACGCCGCCGACCCGGACACCTACGGCTTCGTGCGTCAGGAGGAGCTGGACATCCGGATGCCGGGCCCCGACCAGGATCTCCTCGACGTGCTCGATGTCGTCCAGCACACCCAGGAGTGGCGGGCGGCGTCCCAGCTGTTGTCCGGTACGCCGAAGGACGGCGAGGTGCGGTGGCAGCGGGTGCAGGCCTTCGCCGGGGCCGCCTCGCTGGAGCTGATGCAGCGGCCGGGCATCGGCGGGGCGTGGCTGCGCAAGTGGCGGGCCGAGGCGCCGAAGGACGCGGGCGGTGCGGCCGTGCACGCGGAGTTCCTGGTCCAGCAGGCGTGGCGTTCGTCGACAGCCGGTACGGACGACTTCCGGATCATCCTGGAGGAGGCCCGTACGGTGGTCGGCGAGGCGGCCCTGCTGGCGCCGGGCGACCCGGTGCCGTATCTCGTGGAGCTGGCCGTGGCCCGTGGACTGGGCTACTCCCACGAGGAGTTCGACCAGCTCTGGGCGAAGATCATCGACCGGGCGCCGGCCCACATGGGCGCGCACATCGCGGCGCTGCACTTCTGGTGCGAGAAGTGGCACGGATCCCGCGAGGAGGCGGACCGCTTCGCGACCGCGGCGGCCGCCCGCGCCCCGCAGGGCTCGCTGCTGGCGGCGCTGCCGCTGTTCGCGGTGTACGAGCACCTGCCCGAGGTCAATCTGGTGCAGGGGTTCTACCGGAGCCAGGTGGTGACCAGGGCGGTCGAGGGTGCGATGTTCGCGGTCCACGCGGCCCGCGCCGACGACCCGATGCTCGCGCACGTCCGCCATCTCCTGGTGCTGTTCCTGGTCCGGATGGAGCGCTGGTCCGAGGCGATGAACCAGCTGGTCCGCATCGACGGGCACGTGGGCGCGCTGCCGTGGACGGAGAACTCCGACCCGGCCGCCGAGTACACCGTGTACCGGGCCCTGGCGGTGGCCGGTTACGAGGCGAACGGCGGCAGCCCGGCGACGCTGCCGCGGTAGCCGGTGTGCGACCGTGGAGGCACCGATACCGCGAAGCAGCGGCCGCCCCCACGACAAGGACCGGTGTTCCCGTGGCCCGACTGATACCCCTGATCCTGATCGGCCTCGGCGTGTACTTCTGGCTCAGGGCCCGCAAGCGGGCCGTCGACTACGCCGAGACCTTCGAGTCCGAGGACGGCACGCCCCGGCGCTGACCGGGGGCGCCCGGAATCCGCGGCGGTCCCGGGACGTTGTACGGACAGCACACCGACCCAGGAGGAGCCCCCGCATGTTCCTGCACCGCCGCACCCCGCAGCTCCCCACCCCGGAGGAGGCCCTGCGCGGCCGCGCCACCCCGGAATTCACCGTCCCGTCCCGGCACACGGTCCTGGGCAACGCCCTGCTGGGCCCGTACCCGGAGGGCCTGGAGGTCGCGGACTTCGCGATGGGCTGTTTCTGGGGCGCCGAGCGGAAGTTCTGGGAGACCGAAGGGGTCTGGACGACGCTCGTCGGCTACCAGGGCGGCTACACGGAGAATCCCGCGTACGAGGAGGTCTGCTCGGGCCTGACCGGGCACACCGAGGCGGTCCGCGTGGTCCACGACCCGAAGACCGTCACGTACGCCCAGCTTCTGAAGGTCTTCTGGGAGTCCCACGACCCGACCCAGGGCTTCCGCCAGGGCAACGACGTGGGCACTCAGTACCGCTCCGCCGTCTACACCCACTCCCCCGAGCAGGCGGCGGCCGTGGCCGCCTCCCGCGAGGCGTACCAGAAGGTCCTCACGGGCTCCGGATACGGCGAGATCAGCACGGAGATCCTTCCCGCCGAGGGCCGCACCTTCTGGCCCGCCGAGCCCGCGCACCAGCAGTACCTCGACAAGAACCCGGCGGGCTACTGCGGGATCGGCGGCACGGGTGTCTCCTGCCCGATCGGTGTGGCCCCGGCCGGAAGCTGAGCCGGTTACCCTCACCCCGGACGTGAACGTCGAGGGTGGGGGGCACCATGCACGAAAACGGTACGGACGGACCGGCGATCCCTTCGCTGAACGGCCACCCCTGGTGGACCGCCAACGAGGTTCTGGCGTTCCTCGTCGAACTGGCGGCGCTGGCCTGCCTGTTCTGGTGGGGGTGCACACTCGGCGACGCCCTGGCCGTCCAACTCCTGCTGGGAACAGCGCTGCTGGCCCTCGCCATCACCCTGTGGGCGCTGTTCGCCGCACCCCGCGCCCGGGTCCGCCTGCCGCTGGCCGGCGTACTCGCCGTCAAGGCGGTGGTGCTCGGCGGCGGCGCCTTCGCGCTGTACGAGGTGGGGCATCCGGTGGCGGCCGCGGTCATGGCCGTCGTGGTGGTGGTGAACACGGGACTGGCGGAGACGTTCCGTCGCAGGCCCGCGGCCGCGGAGTGACACCGGCCCGGGACGCGTCCGCGTCCCGGGCCGGTGCTAGGGCCTGTCGTCAAACTGCCGTCGTCGCCCGAAGGGCGGCAGCGCGGCGTCAGCTGCGTGCTCTCGGCGTGCCGGCTCCAGGTCCCTGTACGGACGTACCGGGGCCTGGGGCCGGTGCGGCGAGAGTGCGTGCATGGCGTCGCGCGTCAGACGGCAGTTTGACGAAAGACCCTAGTACGCCGGGGGTCCCGGTCAGATCAGGCCCTGTGCCAGCATCGCGTCCGCCACCAGCTCGAAGCCGGCGATGTTCGCGCCGACCACGTAGTTGCCGGGGCTGCCGTAGCGCTCCGCCGTGGTGTAGCAGGAGTCGTGGATGTGGCGCATGATCTCCGCGAGCCGCTCCTCCGTGTGGGCGAAGGTCCAGGAGTCGCGCGAGGCGTTCTGCTGCATCTCCAGGGCGCTGGTGGCCACGCCGCCCGCGTTGGCCGCCTTGCCGGGGGCGAAGGCCACGCCGGCCTCCTGGAAGACGCGGACGGCCTCGGGGGTGGTGGGCATGTTGGCGCCCTCGGCGACCGCCTTCACGCCGTTGCGTACGAGGGTCAGCGCGTCGGCCTCGTGGAGTTCGTTCTGTGTGGCGCAGGGCAGCGCCACGTCGCAGGGCACGTTCCAGACGCCGGTGCCGGGTACGAAGACGGCCTCGGGCCGGCGTTCGGCGTACTCGGAGACGCGGCCGCGGCCGGCCTCCTTGATCTCCTTGAGCAGGGCGAGGTCGATGCCCTTCTCGTCCACGACGTAGCCGTCGGAGTCGGAGCAGGTCACCACCGTGGCGCCGAGCTGCTGGGCCTTCTCGATCGCGTAGATCGCGACGTTGCCCGAGCCGGAGACGGCGATGCGCCGGCCGTCGAGGCTGTCGCCCTGGCTGCGGAGCATCTCGGCGGTGAACAGGACACAGCCGTAGCCGGTCGCCTCCGTACGCACCAGGGCGCCGCCCCAGCCGAGGCCCTTTCCGGTGAGGACGCCGGACTCGTAGCGGTTGGTGATCCGCTTGTACTGGCCGAAGAGGTAGCCGATCTCGCGGCCGCCCACGCCGATGTCACCGGCGGGCACGTCGGTGTACTCGCCGAGGTGGCGGTGGAGCTCCGTCATGAACGACTGGCAGAACCGCATGATCTCGGCGTCCGAGCGGCCCTTCGGGTCGAAGTCGGAGCCGCCCTTGCCGCCGCCGATGGGCATGCCGGTGAGGGCGTTCTTGAAGATCTGCTCGAAGCCGAGGAACTTCACGATGCCGAGGTTGACCGAGGGGTGGAAGCGCAGCCCGCCCTTGTACGGGCCCAGCGAGCTGGAGAACTCCACCCGGAATCCGCGGTTGACGTGGATGTCGCCGGAGTCGTCCGACCACGGCACCCGGAAGATGAGCTGGCGCTCCGGCTCGCATATGCGCTCGATGATCCGGGCGTCCACGAACTCCGGCCGCTGGGTCAGCACCGGGCCGAGCGTCTCCAGGACCTCGCGTACGGCCTGGTGGAACTCCTTCTCGCCCTGGTTGCGGCGGAGGATCTCCGCGTACAGCGGCTCGATGACGCGGTGGGCGGCGGGCGGCGTTGCGGAGTCAGGGGTGGCCGTCATCTGATCAAGACCTTCCATGGGTCGGCTCATGCGCGAAGGCGCCCCCGTCCCGAGGGGCACCAGGTCCCCCCTCGCCGTTGAGGGCGTCGCCCGACATCACGCATACCGTGCTCACGAAAGCGACGTACAGGACCGTTGTGGCGTATCGAGTGTCCCAGTGGGGCGGTGGGATGCTCCACGGGCATCCACATGATGATCCCTTCGCGCCGTGCGCGGGAAGGCCGCCGCGGCCCGGACCCGGGCCGGTTCCGGGGAGAATCCGCCGGGTTGCGGCAGGCCTGCGCATCATCCGAAGTGGTGAACCTCACAACGGCGCGCGGGTGGTTGTGAGGTCGGCCGTCGTTTCGCGCGCGGCCGTACGGCGTCCATCCGCCTCAGTTCTCGCGTGGTCCGCGCAGCACCCACAGGCCTGCCGCCGACGCGAGCAGGACCACGCCCGAGACGACGCTCAGGGCGATGTGCAGCGCCTCCTGTTCCACCAGGAAGTTCAACGAGAGGTTCGCGACGAGTGCGACGAGGAGCACGGTCCGGAGCAGCGGCTTCACGGATTCCTCCAGGAGGTAGGCGGCGGTGCCGGGCCCGTGCCCGGCTGTGTCCTCCATCCTTCCGGCGGGCACAGCCGGGTACGAGGGGCCGGACTCCCGGACCGGTGGTGTAGCGGGCTACACCACGGCGGCGTCGGCCGCGATGCCCGCAGGTGTGCGGTCCGGGCCCGCGGTGACGGGCTATCAGACATGATGCCGTCATGACGACATCACGGGGGAACCGCAAGGGCCGCGATCCCCATACTCCTTACAGGAAACCGCCGTTGGCCGCAGGGCCACTGCTCGGTTATGGACAGCCGGGCCCCCCGTACGTCCCCGGGCGGGCGGAGCGGCCCGCGCCGGGGACGCCGCCCCGGGCCGGCGAGATGCGTCGGTATCTCGCCGTGGGGCTGGACTGCTACCTCTGCCTGGTCACCGGCGGCTTACTCGTCCGGCCGTACGCGGACTCGGCGGCCGTTCCCCAGGTCGTCGGGCTGCTGATCGGGCCGGTGCTCGTCCTCTCGTTCCTCAACCAGGTGGTGCTCACCGCGGTCGCGGGTGCCGGAGCGGGAAAGCTGATCATGGGGATACGGGTGGTGAGCCTGCCGGACGTGGGGCGCCCGGGCCCCGTACGGCTGGTGCGGCGCTGGCTGTACGGGCTGTGCTGGCTGCCGCTGCAGCCCTGGTACGGGCTGCGCGTCCGGCTGGCCGGGGGCGGTCCCGTTCCGCGAACGGCCTGCGAGGAAGGCGCCGCGCACAGCGACCCGGCCGGCCTGCGCCAGGTCCGCCGCACCGATCTGGTGGCGCACCGCCGGGCCGTGGCCGGGCGGACCGGCCGAGCGGCGTAGCGGCTGCCGGGTGGCCTGGGAGCCGCTGGGCCGGCGGATCCGTCGTACGGGTCGGTTCGGGTCCGCCGGCCGGGCGGGCTTGAGTGTCGCCGGGTCAGGCCGCGGCGTTCTCCGTGATGGTGACCTTGCCCTTGCGGATGGTCGCCAGGCGCGGGGCCCTGCGGGCGATGGCGCTGTCGTGGGTGACCATGATGAACGTGAGCCCGTGCTCCTTCCACAGGGTCTCCAGCACCTCCATGATCTCGTCGCGCATGGACTCGTCGAGGTTGCCGGTGGGCTCGTCGGCGAGCAGCACCTTGGGCTGCTTGACCAGGGCCCTGGCGATCGCGACGCGCTGCTGCTGGCCGCCGGACATCTCGCTGGGGAGGTGGGCGAGGCGTTCGCCGAGCCCGACCGAGTCGAGTGCCTCGGCGGCTCTTCTGCGGCGCTCGGACGCCTTGACGCCGAGCGGGACGAGGGCGGTCTCGACGTTCTCCTGGGCGGTGAGCGTGGGGATGAGGTTGAAGCTCTGGAAGACGAAGCCGATGTTCTCGGCGCGCACCTTGGTGAGCTTGGCCTCGCTGAGCTTCGCGAGGTCCACCCCGTCGAGCTCGACGCTGCCGGCGGTGGGGCGGTCCAGGCCGCCGAGCATCTGCAGCAGCGTGGACTTGCCGCCGCCGGTGGGGCCCTGGATGACCAGGCGGCCGCCGTCCTCGATGGTCAGGTCGACGCCGGCGAGCGCGTGGACGGTGGACTTGCCGCGTGTGTACTGCTTGGTGACGCCTTGAAGCGTGTACATGGGTCAGCTCCTGCTGGGCGGTGATCGCGGATCCCGGGCGACCGCCTCGGGGGTCGCCCGTGGACCGGGGATCGCGGGGGACGGGGTTCGGGATGCCGGGTCGCCGGTCATCCCGTGCGGGCTACTCGACGCGGCGCAGTGCGTCGGCGGGGCGCAGCCGGGACGCGCGCCAGCCGCCGAAGGCGCCCGCGATCAGCCCGCCCGCCACGGCCAGGCCGACGGCCATCAGGATGACGGAGAGGGAGACGGGTGCGGTCAGCGCGATGTCGAGCGCCTTGGACGCGGTCTGCCGGCCGGGGCCGCCCATGCCGCCGCCGCGTCCCGCGCCGCCGCCCGTGGAGCCGAGCTGGGCGGTGAGGGTGGGGCTGACGGCGGTGACGGCGTAGGCGCCGGCGAGGCCGACCGCGATGCCGAGGACGCCGCCCATGAGGCCGTTGACGAGTGCCTCGCCGATGACCTGGCGGGTGACCCGGCCGCTCTTCCAGCCGAGTGCCTTGAGCGTGCCGAACTCCCGTACGCGGCGGCTGACCGCGGAGGAGGTGAGGAGCCCGGCCACCAGGAAGGCGGCGATGAGCACGGCGATGGAGAGCCACTTGCCGACGCTGGAGGCCAGGTCGGACGCGGTGGACAGGGAGCCGGACACGGTGTCCGCGAGGTCGGCGGAGGTGGTGACCGTGGTGCCCGTGATGTTCTTCTGGATCGTGGCCTTGACGCTGTCGATCTGCTGCGAGTCGGCGGCCTTGACGTAGACCGTGGTGACCTTGTCCTTCGAGTCGGCGAGGGTCTGCGCCTGCTGGAGCGGGATGTACAGGTTCGCGGCAGCGTCGCCGCTCTCGGCCGTCGAGACGCCGACGATCGAGAACTTGGTGCCGTGGATCGTCACCGTCTTGCCGGTCGAGAGTTCCTTCTCCTTCGCGTACGCGGCGTCGACGACGGCCACCTTCGCGTTGGTCTCGGTCGCCTTGAACGTACGTCCGGTGGTGATCTTCGACGAGGTGAGCGGGCCGAGGTCCTGCTTGGTGACGTCGGTGCCGTACACGGTGTAGGAGTTGACGTCGAAGGAGGCTCCGCCGCCCTGGACCTCGCCCTGCGGCTGGCCGGTGCCGCCGCCGGGGCCGCCGCGGCCGCCGCCCCCGGTCGTGGCGCTCTCGTCCTGCTTGAACTCGCCGCGCTTGAACTGGCCGTCCACCTTCATGACGGTCAGGCTCAGCCCGCCGACGGCGTCGGCGACGCCGGTCTGCTTGCCCACCTTGTCGACCGTGGTGGCGGCCAGGCTCTGGAAGCCCTGGACCATGACCCGGTCGGTGCTCTGCGTCGCGTCGTCGTCGCCGTCCTTGGCGTCGAACTCGAACCTGGGGCGCTCCGTGCCGGAGCCCGGAGCTGCCGCGGCCTTGGTGACGGTCATGTCCGTGCCGAGGCCGTACAGCGATTCCAGGACCTTGTCCTGGGCCTTGCTCATGCCCGAGGAGACCGAGCTGACGATGATGACGAGCGCAATGCCGAGGGCGAGCCCCGAGGCGACGACGAGCGCCGCCTTTCTGCGGCGGCGCAGCTCGCGCCGGAGGTAGGTGAAGAACATGGCGTGAGGCTAGGGACCGCTTGTGATGGTGGGTTAAGGCCACGATGAGAGCGGGATGAGAACAGCCCGGAAACGCCGCAGGCGGCGGCTCCGGGATCCGTGGGGATCGCGGAGCCGCCGCCTGCGGCGTACGGAGCGGGGGGCAGGCTCGGCAGGCTCAGGCCTGGGAGCCCGCCGTCCACTCGGCCCAGCTGAGGTTCCAGCCGTTGAGGCCGTTGTCGGCCTTGATGGTCGCGTCCGGGGAGTTCTTGACGATGACCACGTCGCCGATCATGGAGTTGTTGTAGAACCAGGCGGCGGGCTGGTTGGCGTCACCGGCACCCTTGGCGTCGGCGAGACCGACGCAGCCGTGGCTGGTGTTGGCGCTGCCGAAGATCGACTTGGCGCCCCAGTAGTTGCCGTGGATGAAGGTGCCCGACGTGGACAGCCGCATGGCGTGCGGCACGTCCTTGATGTCGTACTCGCCCTTGCCGTCGTCGTCGGTGAAGCCGACCGTCGAACCGTCCATCCGGGTCTCCTTGAACTTCTCGGAGATCACCATCTGGCCGTTGTACGTCGGGTTGTCCGACGAACCGGCCGAGATCGGGATGGTCTTGATCGTCTTGCCGTTCTGGGTGACGGTCATCGTGTGCGTCTTGGCGTCCACGGTCGACACCTGGTTGCGGCCGATCTTGAAGGTGACCGTCTTCTGCTGCACGCCGTAGACGCCGTCCGCGCCCTCGACGCCGTCCAGCGCCAGCTTCAGCGTGACGGTGGAGCCGCCCGTCCAGTAGTCCTCGGGGCGCAGGTCCAGGCGCTGGGAGTTGAACCAGTGGCCGGCGACCTGCTGGCCGCTGCTGGACGTCACGGTGATGCCGGCCTGGACGGCCTTCTGGTCCGTGATCGGCTTGTTGAAGTTGATCGAGACGGGCATGCCGACGCCGACGGTGGAGCCGTCCTCGGGGGTGAAGTTCCCGATGAAGCTGTTGGCGGGCGACACGGTGGTGAAGGAGGAGTTCTCGTGCGCCTCGCGGCCCTTCGAGTCCTGCGCCGTCGCGTTGATCTTGTAAGTGGTCGAACGCTCCAGCTGCGCGTCCGGCTTCCAGCTGGTGCCGTCGGCGGAAAGGGTGCCCTTGACGCTCTCGCCGGCCGCCGTGGTCATCGTGACGACGGTCAGCTTGCCCTTGGTGACCGTGACCTTGGCGGCGTTGTTGATGCTCGCGTTGGTCGCGCCGTTCTTCGGCGAGATCGCTATCTGCGCCTCGGAGGCCTCCTCGGCCGCCGCCTTGTCGACCTCGGCCGCCTGTGACTTCTTCGAGCTGTCGGGGCTGGGGCCGCCCTTGTCGCCGCCGTCGCTGCAGGCCGAAAGCACCAGCACGCCGCCGAGCAGTGCGGACGCGGCCATGAGGCCCTTGCGCCGTTTGCTGTCCGTCATCACACGCTTCTCCATCGTTGCCGAATCCCCGAAAACCCCGTGCCGACCCGTCGGTCGGCGAAACCCCGTCAATGTTCCAAGAACACCCTGGCCGGGTGCCCCGTTCCATATCTGTCCCAGATGTGGGGAACACCACTCATCGACGCGGTGGTGACAGCCGTGGTTCCCGCTGTTCATCACCTATGTACCAGCCGGTGCACGACCCGGTTGTACCGCATGTCCGCGATCCGGATCCACCGGCCGCTCACGCGCACCGGCCCCGGCCCGCCGAAGCGGGCCGGGGCCGGTGTTCCCACCCGCTAGGCCCGCCGCTGCGTGCTGCCGTGCTTGTCGTCCTTCTCCCCATTGTGCGGGACGCCGGAAGTGCTCCCGTCGCCGTCACCCTCTTCCTCGCCCTCGTCGGCGTAGTCGTCACCGTCCCCGTCCCCGTCCTCGTCCCGGCCGTCATCGAGGTCCCATCCGTCCGGGTCCTCCGGGTCGTAGTCGATGGTCTCGCTGCTCCAGGAGGCCTGGGTCAGCTCGACCCCGGGAACCTCACTGACCAGGTCGAACGGGTCGATCAGCGAGGCAAGGGCCTCCGCACCGTCTTCCCGTACCGCGGTCTCGGCATGCGTGCGTTCTTCGGCGGACTCGCCGCCGGGCTCGCCGTACTCCGCGGCGAGGCTTTCCAGGGCGGTTCCGCTCAGGGCTTCGGCGTCCGTGATCTCCAACACCATTTCGACACGAAGGCGAACGAATCGTGATGACTCAGAAGTACTCATGAGGCGGAGCGTAAGCCGCCTGCCGCCATGGCTTTCCCGCGACCCGCTGCGTTCATTAGCATCGGTGCAACATGCCTGAGGGGACCCGGCATTCGGGAAGCCCTCGTACGTACGGCTGCCCCGAGGGGGATCGATTCCGTGGCCATCACCCGCCGCCCGCTCCTGACCGCCACCGCTGCGGGAACGCTGCTCTGCGCCCTGTGGTTCGTCCCGTCCGCCAACGCGGGCGATGCGGCCACGGCCGCGGGCCCGGCCGGTCACAGCGCCGCCGTCGCCGGTCCGGAGACGGACACCGGCTCGCTCGCCGACACCGGGACCGGCATCGACACGACGCCGTACCTCATCGGCGGAATGGCGTTCCTGGGGATCGGAGCGGGCTTCGTGACCTACTCGGGCCGTCGCGGAGGTCCGCAGCCGGCCGTGTGACCGGGCCGCACCCGGCGGCCACCGGGTCCGCGCCCGGTGGCCGCTTCCGCGCAGGTCATACGGTCAGGCCAGCGGCCCCGTGACAGGCTCGACCGCCGCGACGAGCTTGCCCGCCCGGACGAAGGCGTCCGCCGCGGCCAGGTCCGGCGACAGGAACCGGTCCGGTCCCGGGCCCTCGACGCCCGCCGCCCGCAGCGCCTCGATGGCGGCGAGCGAGGCCGGGGCCGGGGTCAGCCCCTGCGCGGCGCGCAGTTCGACGGCGCGGGTCGCCGCGTACAGCTCGACGGCCACGATCCGGGCGAGGTTGTCGACGGCGGTACGGAGCTTGCGCGCGGCCGACCAGCCCATGGAGACGTGGTCCTCCTGCATCGCGGAGGACGGGATCGAGTCCGCGGAGGCGGGGACGGCGAGCCGCTTCATCTCGCTGACCAGGGCGGCCTGCGTGTACTGGGCGATCATCAGGCCGGAGTCGACACCTGGGTCGTCGGCGAGGAACGGCGGCAGGCCGTGCGAACGGTTCTTGTCCAGCAGCCGGTCGGTGCGGCGCTCGGCGATCGAACCGAGGTCCGCCGCGACGATCGCCAGGAAGTCCAGGACGTACGCGACCGGCGCCCCGTGGAAGTTGCCGTTGGACTCGACCCGGCCGTCGGGAAGCACCACCGGGTTGTCGACGGAGGAGGCCAGCTCGCGGTCGGCGACGGTCGCGGCGTACGCGAGGGTGTCGCGGCCCGCGCCGTTGACCTGGGGCGCACAGCGCACGGAGTAGGCGTCCTGGACGCGCGGCGCGTCGTCCTGGTGATGGCCGGTCAGACCCGAACCGGCGAGCACCCGCAGCATGTTGTCGGCGCTGGCGCCCTGGCCGGGGTGCGGGCGGATGGCGTGCAGCTCGGGGGCCAGGACCTTGTCCGTGCCGAGCAGCGCCTCCAGGGAGAGGGCCGCGGTGATGTCGGCCGAGGTGTAGAGGCTGCGCAGGTCGGCGAGGGCCATCACGAGCATGCCGAGCATGCCGTCGGTGCCGTTGAGGAGGGCGAGGCCCTCCTTCTCGCGCAGCTCGACCGGGGTGATGCCGTGGGCGGCGAGGAGCTCGCCTGCCGGGCGGACCGTCCCGTCGGGGCCCTCCGCGTCACCTTCACCCATCAGGGTCAGGGCGCAGTGCGAGAGCGGCGCCAGATCGCCGGAGCAGCCGAGGGAACCGTACTCGTGAACGACGGGTGTGATCTCGGCGTTGAGTACGTCAGCCATGGTCTGCGCGACCTCGGGCCGCACGCCCGTGTGACCGGAGGCGACCGTCTTCAGCCGCAGGAACATCAGCGCCCTGACGACCTCGCGCTCGACCCGCGGGCCCATGCCGGCGGCGTGCGAGCGGACGATGTTGCGCTGGAGCTGGGCACGGAGCTCCGGGCTGATGTGGCGGCTGGCCAGGGCGCCGAATCCGGTGGAGACGCCGTAGACCGGCTCGGGCTTGGCGGCGAGCGCGTCCACGATGTCGCGGGCGGCGGCCAGGGCGCTCACCGCGGCGGCGGAGAGCTCGACACGGGCGTTGCCGCGGGCCACGGCGATGACGTCCTGAGCGGTGGTACCGGACGTCCCCACCACGACTGTATGCATATCCATATTCAGAAGCGTACGGATTGAAACCCTTCATGTCACTAGTGGTCCTCGGGGTGACCCCTTACCTCGTCCGTCGGCTCGGGGACCGCTCCCCGCAGCCGGCGACGGTCATGGGCGGACTTCGGCGGGGAGTCGGCCAGCCGGATGACCTCGCCGTCACGCCCCGCCACCACGGGCCTCCGTGAGCGGGCCGCCTTCGCCCGGTACTGGGCGGCGTCCGCGAGCCGGAAGAGCCGCCGGGCGGAGACCACCGGGCCGATGGGGTCCCCGGTGGACGCGATCCCGCAGGCGACCCCGTTGCCGAACTCCAGCTCGGCGGCCCGCTCGCAGAGCTCCGTGGCCACCGCGATCACCTCGTCCGCACCGGGGCCCAGGGCCAGCAGACAGAACTCGTCCCCGCCGAGCCGGGCCGCGAGCGCTCCGGGCAGCATGGCCCCGCACCGGGACAACACGGAGCCGAAACGTTCCAGCAGACGGTCGCCGACGGCGTGCCCGTGCGTGTCGTTGACCCACTTGAGACCGTTGAGATCGCAGACGACCAGGCTCACCACCGAGCCGTCCTCCCGGTGCCGCTCCACCGCCTCGTCCAGCCGCATGTCCACGGCCCGCCGGTTGGCGAGGCCGGTCAGCGGATCGGTGAAGGCGAGCTTGCGCACCTCCTCCAGGCGCTCCGTCTGGGAGATCCCGGCGGCCACGACGGCGGCCAGCACCGTGGCGAAGTCCGCGTCCCGGCGGTCGAACACCGGCTCCCCCGACGGCCGCGCCACATAGAGCTCGCCCCAGGCCCGCCCGTGCAGCACGATCGGCGCGACGACGCAGCAGCCACGCCCGCGCCGGCGCAGCGCGGCCACCCGCTGATGGCAGTAGCCACGCCGGTAACCATGCGCACCCGACACGTCCGCACCCCCCGCGCCGGCGTCCCCGGGCTCCGGATCCACCGGACCGTCTGCGGTCTCCACCCAGGCGTCCGGCTCACCGCCCCCGGCCCACCGCTCGTGCAGGAACTCGGTGATCTCCGGGAACTGGTGCACGGGGTACGTCTCCTCGTCGGGGAACTCCTCCTCCCCGTCCGCCCGCTCGCCCGCGTTGACCAGGACCCGCAGCCGTCCGCGTCCGCGCTCCCAGACCGACAACGCGGCGAAACTGCCGCCCAGCGCCTCGCACGCCCCCAGCGCCGCCGCCCGCCAGCACCCCCGAGGGGTGTGCGCCGCCGCCATCGCCTGCGCAAGCGAAACCACGGCCCGCAGCCGCGCATCGTCACCACCCATCGCACCAGCTTATGTAGATTTGCGATGATTTGATCAGTTTGCGACCTGGATCAGGCACGGTGCGTCGCGGTACGCACACATGAAGTCACCCCGCGGGTCACTCCCCGGGCCAGTTCGGCTTCCGCTTCTCGTTGAACGCGGCCACGCCCTCCGCCCGGTCGCCGGAGAAGGCCACCGAACGCCAGGCCGAGTCCTCGACCTCCAGACCGGCCCGCAGATCCAGCCCGTGGCCGAGCCGCAGTGCCCGCTTGGCCGCTCGCAGCCCCACCGGGGAGTTCGCCGCGATCCGGCCGGCGAGCGCCAGCGCCTCGGTCCGGTCCTGACCGTCCGCGACCAGCTCGTCGACCAGCCCCAGCTCCCGCGCCTCGGCCGCCTCCACCCGGCGGGCGGTGAAGATCAGCTCCGCGGCGCGCGCCGCCCCGATCCTGCGCGGCAGCAGCTGGGTGCCGCCGCCTCCCGGGATGACGCCGACCGACACCTCGGGCAGACCGACCAGTGCGGTCGGATCGGCGACGATCAGATCGCAGGACAGGGCCAGCTCGAACCCGCCGCCCAGCGCGAAGCCGTGCACCGCGGCGATCGCCGGCATCGGCAGTTCCAGCACCCCGGTGTAGGCGGCGCGCGCGGTGGGCCGCTGGCGCACCAGGTCGGCGTCCGTGAAGGAGTTGCGCTCCTTGAGGTCCGCGCCGACGCAGAAGGCCCGCTCATGGCTGGAGGTGAGGACGGTGACCCGGACGTCCGGGTCGGCGGCGAGCGCGGCACAGGCGGCGGCGATCGAGCGGGCCATGTCCGTGGACACCGCGTTCATGGCCTTGGGCCGGTCGAGGACCAGCTCGGCGACATGCTCCAGCCCCTCGTGACCCCGTACGACGACGAACTCCCCGAACCGCTGCTCGGACGTGACGGTCATGACTGCACCCCTGTCGGTTAACGAGCGTTACCGGAGGGATCCTAGAGCTCTCCCCGGGCAGGAGGTCAGGGGGCCGTCAGGAGGTGCCGCGACGGGCCAGCAGCCACGGTTCGACGATGCCGAGGCCACGCACCGGGCGCTGCCACATCGGCTGCAGCCCGTAGCGGTACTTCGGTACGGGAGCCGGCTCCTCGCCGTCCGCGCTCTCCTTCGCGGCGGCCGCCTCCTCCGCGGCCCGGGCCTCGGAGACCGGAGCGTCGCCGGTCCGGGTCAGCTCCTCGGCGAACGCCCCGTCCACCAGGACGGCGTCCTTCGGCGCTATCGACGTCAGCCGGCTGGCGAGGTTCACCGTGGTACCGAAGACATCGCCCATCCGGGTGGTGACGGTGCCGAACGCGATGCCGACGCGCAGCGCCGGCATCGTCTCGTCCAGGGTCATCGCCTCGATGAGACGCAGCGCGATCTCGGAGGCCGTGCCCGCGTCGTCGGCGGCGAAGAGCACCTCGTCGCCGAGGGTCTTGATGAGCCGGCCGCCGTGCGCGGCCACGAGGTCGGCACAGGTGGTCTCGAAGGACTCGACGAGCTCGCCGAGCTCCTCCTCCTCCAGCCGGCGGGTCAGCCGGGTGAACCCGACGAGGTCGGCGAAGCCGACGGCCAGCCGCCGGTCGACCATCTCCTCGTCGTCCGCGGCCTGCACGACCCGGCCGGTGGCGGCGGCGAGCTGGCGCCGCCACACGTACACCAGGAACTCCTCCAGCTCCGGCAGGAGCAGTTCGATCAGGGGGTACGTGACCTCGGTGCGGGTCATTCCGGGCTCGGGCGGCTCGGTGAGGCCCTCCAGGAACGAATCGATCTGCCATTCCGCCAGCCGGGCGGTGGTCTGCCCGGTCGACCGGGCCACCTGGATCGCCATCGGCTCGCTGAGCAGCCCCGCCTCGACGAGACCGGACAGCCGCCGCAGCGCCAGGACGTCGGCCTCGGTCAGCGCCTTGGCCTGGCCGATGTCGGCGAACCCCATGGCCCGCCAGAACCGGGACGCCAGGTCCATGGAGACGCCCGCGGTCCGGGCGGCCTGGAACGGGGTGTAGCGCCGGTCGGCGCCCAGGATCAGCTGTTCCAGCCGGATCGCCAGCGGATCGTCGGTCGGTTCGGCCGTGTGGTCGACGTCGTGATGCGGTGTCGCGTGGACCGAGGAGTCCGACGGGGGCTCCGCGCCCGCGCCGGAGGTCGTGTCGCCGACGGTCACCAGCCGCCTCCTGCCCGTTCCCTGCGCACTGCCCTGCCGATCTGTCGGTGGATCGCCTCAACGATACGGCAGGTGTGCCCTACCTCACGTCGTCGAGGCGTTACCCGACGCGGGTCGGGGCGTGTGGCCCCGGGCTGCCTCAGGTCAGTCCACCCTCCGCGCCGCGCAGGTGCACGATGTCGCCCGCCGAGACCGGTTCGCGCAGGCCGTCCTCCGAGGACAGGACAAGCCGGCCGTCCCCGTCGATCGCCACCGCCTCGCCGGTGAGCGTGCGGTCGCCGGGCAGCTGGGCCCGTACCGTCCGGCCGAGCGTGGCGCAGCCCGCCGCGTAGGCCTCCTGGAGGCCGCTCGCCGCCGCGTCGCCGTCGGCCGCGCGCCACTGCCCGTACCACTGCTCCAGGGAGCGCAGCACGCCCCGCAGCAGGGTTTCCCGGTCGGTGGAGACCGCTCCCGCGAGAGCGAGCGAGGCGGCGGTGGGGGCGGGCAGCTCGTCGGTGCGCAGGGAGACGTTGAGGCCGATGCCGATGACGACGCCGTCGCCGGCCCGCTCGGCGAGGATGCCGCCCGTCTTGCGCTCCTCGCCGAACGGGGTCTCCCCCGGACGGAGCTTGTCGGAGTCCTCGGGGATGGTGACCAGGAGGTCGTTGGGCCATTTCAGTGCCGTGTCGACACCGGCCGACCGCGCCAGGCCGGTCGCCGCGGCGACCCCCGCCAGCAGCGGCAGCCAGCCCCATCGCTGCACCGGCACGGGCGCCGGCGCCAGGTAGACCGAGAAGAACAGGCCGGAGCGGGCCGGGGCGGTCCAGGTGCGGTCCAGACGGCCGCGTCCGGCGGTCTGCTCCTCGGCGACCAGGACGGCGCCCTCGGTCAGGGAGGCCGCGCGCCCCGCGAGGTCGGAGTTGGTCGAACCGGTGCTGTCGACGACGTCGAGGGAGGTCCACAGCCCGTCCGGCCGCAGCAGTCCGCGGCGCAGCGCGGGAACGTTCAGGGGCGGCCGGTCCAGGTCCGACCAACGGCTCTGTGGCGCATCCGAGGGTGTCATGCAAGCCACCCTAGGTGTGTCAAACGACGCACTGCCGAACGGTATCCGCGCCGATACGCTACGGATCAGTAGCCGTACAGCGCTGCGGGCCGTCAGCCGTTCATCCGCTGATCAGCAGCACCGTCGTCCCCGTGACCAGGCAGGGAGCCGCCACCCGATGTCCGAGCCGGAAGAGATCGACATCCACACCACCGCGGGCAAGCTCGCGGACCTGCAGCGCCGTATCGACGAGGCGACCCACGCGGGTTCCGCGCGCGCGGTGGAAAAGCAGCACGCGAAGGGCAAGTTGACCGCGCGTGAGCGCGTCGATCTCCTGCTCGACGAGGGTTCCTTCGTGGAGCTCGACGAATTCGCCCGGCACCGCTCGACGAACTTCGGCATCGAGAAGAACCGGCCGTACGGGGACGGTGTCGTCACCGGCTACGGCACGGTCGACGGCCGCCCCGTCTGCGTGTACTCGCAGGACTTCACCATCTTCGGCGGCTCGCTCGGCGAGGTCTACGGTGAGAAGATCGTCAAGGTGATGGACTTCGCGCTGAAGACCGGCTGTCCGGTCATCGGCATCAACGACGGCGGCGGCGCCCGCATCCAGGAGGGTGTCGCGGCGCTGGGCCTCTTCGCGGAGATCTTCCGCCGCAACGTGCACGCCTCGGGTGTGATCCCGCAGATCTCGCTGATCGTCGGACCGTGCGCGGGCGGCGCGGTCTACTCCCCCGCGATCACCGACTTCACGGTCATGGTCGACCAGACCTCGCACATGTTCATCACCGGGCCCGACGTCATCAAGACCGTCACCGGCGAGGACGTCGGCTTCGAGGAACTCGGCGGCGCCCGTACGCACAACACCACCTCCGGTGTGGCGCACCACATGGCGGGCGACGAGAAGGACGCCATCGAGTACGTCAAGTCGCTGCTGTCCTACCTGCCCTCGAACAACCTCTCCGAGGCCCCGGCCTTCCCGGAGGAGGCGGACCTGGAGACCACGGACGAGGACCGCGAACTCGACACGCTCATCCCGGACTCGGCGAACCAGCCGTACGACATGCACACCGCGATCGAGCACGTGCTGGACGACGGCGAATTCCTGGAGACCCAGGCCCTGTTCGCGCCGAACATCCTCACCGGCTTCGGCCGCGTGGAGGGTTACCCGGTCGGCATCGTCGCCAACCAGCCGATGCAGTTCGCCGGCTGCCTGGACATCAACGCCAGCGAGAAGGCGGCCCGGTTCGTCCGCACGTGCGACGCGTTCAACGTGCCCGTGCTGACCTTCGTCGACGTCCCGGGCTTCCTGCCGGGTGTCGACCAGGAGTACGGCGGCATCATCCGCCGCGGCGCCAAGCTGATCTACGCGTACGCGGAGGCGACCGTCCCGCTGATCACGGTGATCACCCGCAAGGCGTTCGGCGGCGCGTACGACGTCATGGGCTCCAAGCACCTGGGCGCCGACATCAACGTCGCCTGGCCCACCGCGCAGATCGCCGTCATGGGCGCGCAGGGCGCCGTCAACATCCTGCACCGCCGCACCATCGCCGCCGCCGAGGATCAGGACGCGACCCGTGCCGAGCTGATGGCGGACTACGAGGACGCGCTCCTCAACCCGTACGTGGCGGCCGAGCGCGGCTACGTCGACGCGGTGATCATGCCGCACGAGACCCGCGCCCAGGTGGTCAAGGGCCTGCGGCAGCTGCGCACCAAGCGGGAGTCGCTGCCCCCGAAGAAGCACGGCAACATCCCCCTCTAGAAAGGGTCCTGGCCATGATCAAGGTCGTACGGGGCAACCCGACCCCGGAGGAGCTGGCCGCCGCCGTGGCGGTGGTGCAGGCGCGCGCCGCGGCGGCGTCCGCCGTGTCGTCCGGCGTGCCGGAACTGCCCGCACAGTGGTCCGA
This sequence comes from Streptomyces sp. NBC_00385, assembly GCF_035917155.1. Taxonomy (NCBI): domain Bacteria; kingdom Bacillati; phylum Actinomycetota; class Actinomycetes; order Kitasatosporales; family Streptomycetaceae; genus Streptomyces; species Streptomyces sp. NBC_00385. Next base: position 3,057,171 of record NZ_CP107951.1, read on the forward strand.
CCCGGGCCGACTGGCCCGGCGCGGCCGCCACCTGCCGGGACCGCGCGCCTGGGCGCGTACGTACTGGCCCGGGTAGGCGTGGCGCGTGTGGCGGCGGTTGAGTACGCGTACTCAGGCGCCGCCACGGTTCGCACCGCAGGATCGGATCATGCTGTGGTCCGATCCCGAGAACAAGCCGCCGAAGGAACTGCGCGACGCCCAGGACATGCTCCGGCGCGCGGGCCTCGTGCTCGCGCTGGCCATGGTGGTCGCGATGTTCGTCCTGGGCGCCCGCTGACACCGTCTCCAGCGGGTACGGCTCATTTGTACGATGGCCCGCATGACTGATCCCGCACCCCGCCGCCTCGTACTCGCCTCCGCCTCGCCCGCCCGTCTCGCCCTGCTGCGGCAGGCCGGGTTCGCGCCCGAGGTGATCGTCAGCGGGGTCGACGAGGACGCGCTGAGCGCCCCGACCCCGGCGGAGCTCGCGCTCGTCCTGGCCGAGGCCAAGGCCGGGGTGGTGGCCGGGCTGCCGCAGGCCGCCGGGGCCCTGGTCATCGGGTGCGACTCGGTGCTCGAACTGGACGGTCAGGCGCTCGGCAAGCCGGCCGACGCCGAGGAGGCAACGGCCCGCTGGAAGTCCATGCGGGGGCGCTCCGGGGTCCTGCAGACGGGCCACTGCCTGACCGACACCGCGAGCGGGCGCACCGCCTCCGCGACCGCGTCCACGACGGTCCGCTTCGGTGAGCCCTCGGACGCCGAGATCGCCGCCTACGTGGCCTCCGGCGAACCGCTGCACGTCGCGGGCGCCTTCACCCTCGACGGGCGCTCGGCACCGTTCGTGGACTCGATCGACGGCGACCCGGGCAATGTCATCGGTCTTTCGCTGCCGCTGCTGCGCCGGCTGCTGGGCGAGCTGGGACTCCAGGTCACCGACCTCTGGGTCTGAGCGGCCCGGTTCAGGCCGGGGCCGGCGCCGCCGGCTGTTCGGGCTCGGCCCCGGCGGCCGGTTCGCCGTCGGCGGGGCCGTACGCCACCAGGGTCAGCACGATCAGTCCGAGCACCACCATCATGAGGGCGAACGCCGCCCAGCCCACCAGACCGACCGTCAGCGCGCCCAGCACGCCGTGGACGACGGCGCAGCCGATGAGCGCGATCCGGGCGGCACGGCCCGGGGCCCGGTCACGGATGCCGGCCACCAGGAGCAGCACTCCGCAGAGCACCAGGAACAGTCCCGAGACGCCTCCCAGCACCCAGGTCCCCTTGGACATGACACCGGGATCGGTGCCGGCCAGGGACATGTCCTGGTTCTTCACGACCGTTCCCAGGACGACGTTGATGATCACGATGCCCACGGCTTCCGCGAACAGCACGAGCGCGGCTATGAAAGCCACCGGCCTGCGCACCACGGCGCTCACCCCCTGTTACCTGCAGTACGTGCGATAGCGCGGACCCTACTAACGGGTAATCCTCCGGACAAGGGGTTCGGCGCCCCCTTCCTGCACCCGTACGCCCCGGCTGCGCGCCCCCTTGTCCACGCCCAAGTGCGTCGGGCAAAGAATCACGCGTCGCTTAGTAGGAAGTCCACAAAGAAAAGGTGGGAGTCGGTGCCCGTGCCGACAGAGACCTGGACCACACCTCGTGGCTACTGTGCGGTCATGGTTCCCGGCGTACCGTGGTGCCACAAGGGATTTCGCGACTCGAGCAAGCCTCGAATCACACTCCGTGTGGGCAAGCTCACCAATGGGGACGGGTCGTAGGACCGTGTCGGTTGTCCCTAAACTCAGCTTGTTTCAAGGAGGGAGCCATCGTGCGCAAGGTGCTCATCGCCAACCGTGGCGAAATTGCTGTCCGTGTTGCCCGTGCTTGCCGGGACGCGGGAATCGGGAGCGTGGCCGTCTACGCAGACCCGGACCGCGACGCTCTGCATGTGCGTGCGGCCGACGAGGCATTCGCGCTGGGCGGTGACACCCCGGCCGCCAGCTACCTGGACATGGCCAAGGTGCTCCAGGCGGCCAAGGACTCCGGGGCGGACGCGATCCACCCGGGTTACGGCTTCCTCTCGGAGAACGCCGAGTTCGCCCAGGCCGTGCTCGACGCCGGCCTCACGTGGATCGGCCCGCCGCCCCAGGCGATCCGGGACCTCGGTGACAAGGTCGCCGCCCGCCACATCGCCCAGCGCGCCGGCGCCCCGCTCGTCGCGGGCACCCCGGACCCGGTCGAGGGTTCCGCCGAGGTCGTCGCCTTCGCCAAGGAGCACGGGCTGCCGATCGCGATCAAGGCCGCGTTCGGCGGTGGCGGACGCGGACTGAAGGTCGCGCGCACGCTGGAGGAGATCCCGGAGCTGTACGACTCCGCGGTCCGTGAGGCCGTCGCCGCGTTCGGGCGCGGGGAGTGCTTCGTGGAGCGCTACCTCGACAAGCCGCGGCACGTGGAGACCCAGTGCCTGGCCGACACCCACGGCAACGTGGTCGTCGTCTCCACCCGTGACTGCTCGCTCCAGCGCCGCCACCAGAAGCTCGTCGAGGAGGCCCCGGCCCCCTTCCTGTCCGAGGCGCAGAACGCTGAGCTGTACGCGGCGTCCAAGGCGATCCTGAAGGAGGCCGGCTACGTCGGCGCCGGCACGGTCGAGTTCCTCGTCGGCACCGACGGCACGATCTCCTTCCTGGAGGTCAACACCCGCCTCCAGGTCGAGCACCCGGTCACCGAGGAGGTCACCGGAATCGACCTCGTACGCGAGATGTTCCGCATCGCCGACGGCGAGGAACTCGGCTACGACGACCCGCAGATGCGCGGCCACTCCTTCGAGTTCCGCATCAACGGCGAGGACCCGGGCCGCGGCTTCCTGCCCGCCCCCGGCACTGTCACCGTCTTCGCACCGCCGAGCGGCCCCGGCGTCCGCCTCGACGCGGGCGTGGAGTCCGGCTCGGTCATCGGCCCGGCCTGGGACTCCCTGCTCGCCAAGCTGATCGTGACCGGCGCGACCCGCGAGCAGGCGCTCCAGCGCGCGGCCCGCGCCCTGGCCGAGTTCAACGTCGAGGGCATGGCCACCGCCATCCCCTTCCACCGCGCGGTCGTCGTCGACCCCGCGTTCACGTCCGACCCGTTCCGCATCCACACCCGCTGGATCGAGACGGAGTTCGTCAACGAGATCAAGCCGTTCGCCGCACCGGCCGACACGGAGGCGGACGAGGAGTCCGGCCGCGAGACGGTCGTCGTCGAGGTCGGCGGCAAGCGCCTCGAGGTCTCCCTGCCCTCCTCGCTCGGCATGAGCCTGGCCCGCACGGGACTCGCGGCGGGCGCCAAGCCCAAGCGCCGCGCGGCCAAGAAGTCCGGCTCCGCCGTCTCCGGCGACACCCTCGCCTCCCCGATGCAGGGCACCATCGTGAAGATCGCGGTGGAAGAGGGCCAGGAGGTCAAGGAAGGCGACCTGATCGTCGTCCTGGAAGCCATGAAGATGGAACAGCCCCTCAACGCACACCGCGCCGGCACCATCAAGAGCCTGGCCGCAGAGGTCGGCAGCTCGGTCTCCTCCGGCGCCGTCATCTGCGAGATCAAGGACTGACCCGCACGGCATCCGTTCCCACCTGTTCCACCGGCGCCCCGCTCATGTCATCGGACGTGACCGGGGCGCCGGTCATTGCGGGGAGCGAGCCGCCCGTTCAGCGTTACGGAGGGCACCTCCGGTTACCCGGTGGCATCCTGGACCCCGGGGCGGACACAGGGAGGACTGCGCAATGGCGATCAGTACGGCAGGGACACCGGTCCGCACGCCGGACCGGCCCATGCGCGCCGACGCGCGCCGCAACTACGACCGGCTGCTCACGGAGGCCCGCAACTCCTTCGCCGAGCACGGCACGGACGCCTCCCTGGAGGACGTCGCACGCCGGGCGGGCGTGGGCATCGGCACCCTGTACCGGCACTTCCCGACCCGGCACGTGCTGATGAGCGCGGTCTTCCAGGAGGCCGTGGCCGCCCTGATCGCCCGCTCCCGCGAACTGGCCGGGGCGGAGCAGCCGTGCACCGGCCTGGTGGAGTGGCTGGGCGCGCTCATCACTCATGCGGGTGAGTACCGGGGGCTGGCCCAGGCACTCATGTCGACGTGCCGGGACGAGACCTCGGCCCTGTCACCGTGCAACGTGCCGTTGCGCGAGGCGGGTTCGGTGCTGCTGGCCCGGGCGCAGTCGAGCGGGGCGGTACGGGCCGAGGTGTCCATCGACGACCTGATGCAGCTGACGAACGCGATCGCCCTGGCCGCCGAGCAGTCACCGGACGATCCGGAGCTGGCGAAGCGATTGCTGACGCTGACCCTGCGAGGCCTGAGCAGCTCCGGCTCCTCCGAGCCTCCCAGCCCTTCCGGCGGTTGAGGAGCACCGGTCCGGGGCAAATCAAGCCCCTCCGGCGATCGAGGAGCGACGGTCCGGGCCAAACGAAGCCCCTCCGGCGATCGAGGAGCGGGGGTCCGGGGCAAATCCCCTCCGGCGACCGAACAGCGACGGTCCGGGGCAAATCAAGCCCCTCCGGCGATTGAGGAGCGGGGGTCCGGGGGCGGAGCCCCCGAAACCCGCTACCGGCGGCGCAGGTCCGCGACGCGCGCCCGGTCCCCCTGCCCCTGTTCCGCCAGCACCGACGCCCCCCGCAACTGCTGCGCATGCGTGCGCCGCTGCCCCGGCAGGGGCATGTCGCGACGGGCGGACCGGCCGGGCGGACCGGAGTCCGCGGAGGACGCTCCCCCCGCGGCGCCCGCCACCGCGATCTGCACGCCCTGATCGGCCAGGGCCTGCAACTCCGCGGCTGCCCGGTCGTCGTGCGCGGCCGGTTCGTCCGTCACCAGACGGGTGATGAGATCCGTCGGCACGGTCTGGAACATGGTGTCGGAACCGAGCTTGGTGTGGTCGGCGAGGACCACCACCTCCCCCGCGGCCTGCACCAGCGCCCGGTCCACGCTCGCGGAGAGCATGTTGGACGTGGAGAGTCCGCGCTCGGCGGTGAGCCCGCTCCCGGACAGGAAGGCGCGCGAGACCCGCAGCCCCTGGAGCGACTGCTCGGCCCCACTGCCCACCAGGGCGTAGTTGGAACCGCGCAGGGTGCCCCCGGTCATCACCACTTCCACCCGGTTGGCATGGGCCAACGCCTGGGCGACGAGCAGCGAGTTGGTGACCACGGTCAGACCGGGGACCCGCGCGAGCCGGCGGGCCAGCTCCTGCGTGGTCGTACCGGCGCCGACCACGATGGCCTCGCCCTCTTCGACGAGACCGGCGGCCAGGTCGGCGATGGCCGTTTTCTCCGCGGTGGCGAGATGGGATTTCTGCGGAAAGCCGGACTCCCGCGTAAAACCGCCCGGCAAAACCGCACCGCCGTGCCGGCGGTCGAGGAGTCCTTCTGCCTCCAGTGCCCGCACGTCCCGCCGTACGGTCACTTCGGAGGTCTGGACGACGCGGGCGAGCTCACGGAGCGATACCGCCCCGTTGGCACGCACCATTTCGAGGATCAACTGACGACGTTCTGCAGCGAACACAAAACTGACAGTAACGTGACCGCCCGAGCGTTTTCAGCTGTTTGCGCCGAATAACAGAAGTTGTACATACAAGGGGCCGCCAAGTGGTATAGGCGGCCCCGTTGTTGTTCCGTACTGATCGAACGGCGGTCCGCGACCGCCTGAGTTGCCGGGGGTTGCCGGGGAATGCCGGTTTCCCCGGGGCTCCCAGGGGCTTCCCGCGAGGTGGTTACGCCTCGCCCGCCTGCTTCCGGGTGTGCAACTGCCGGGCCACTTCCGCGATCGATCCCGACAGGGACGGATACACAGTGAAGGCGTTTGCGATCTGTTCCACGGTCAGATTGTTGTCGACCGCGATCGAGATGGGATGGATCAGCTCGCTCGCCTTAGGCGCGACGACACAACCGCCGACCACGATGCCGGTGCCGGGCCGGCAGAAGATCTTGACGAAGCCGTCCCGGATGCCCTGCATCTTGGCGCGCGGGTTGCGCAGCAGCGGAAGCTTGACGACGCGGGCGTCGATCTTGCCGCCGTCGACGTCGGCCTGGGTGTAGCCGACCGTGGCGATCTCGGGGTCGGTGAAGACGTTCGAGGAGACCGTCTTCAGGTTCAGCGGCGCCACCGCGTCGCCGAGGAAGTGGTACATCGCGATCCGGCCCTGCATGGCGGCGACCGAGGCGAGCGCGAAGATCCCGGTGACGTCACCGGCCGCGTAGACGCCCGGCGCGCTGGTGCGGGAGACCTTGTCGGTCCAGATGTGGCCCGAGTCCTTGAGCCGGACCCCGGCATCCTCCAGACCCATGCCCGCGCTGTTCGGGATCGCGCCGACCGCCATCAGGCAGTGCGAGCCGGTGATGACCCGGCCGTCGGCGAGGGTCACCTCGACCCGGTCGCCGACCCGCTTGGCGGACTGGGCGCGGGAGCGGGCCATCACGTTCATGCCGCGGCGCCGGAAGACGTCCTCCAGGACGGCCGCGGCGTCCGGGTCCTCGCCCGGCAGCACCCGGTCGCGGGAGGAGACGAGGGTGACGCGGGATCCGAGGGCCTGGTAGGCACCGGCGAACTCGGCGCCGGTGACACCGGAGCCGACGACGATGAGCTCCTCGGGGAGCTCGTCGAGGTCGTAGACCTGGGTCCAGTTCAGGATCCGCTCGCCGTCGGGGAGCGCGTCCGGGATCTCCCGGGGGTGACCGCCGGTGGCGATCAGCACGGCGTCCGCGGTGAGCGTCTCCTCCGTACCGTCGGCCGCCGTGACGACGACCTGGCGGGAGCCGTCGGCGGCCTGGAGGCCCTCCAGACGGCCGCGCCCGCGCATCACCCGTGCGCCGGCACGGGTGACGGAGGCGGTGATGTCGTGGGACTGGGCGAGCGCGAGGCGCTTCACCCGTCGGTTGACCTTGCCCAGGTCGACGCCGACCACCCGCGCCGCCTGCTCTATGTGCGGCGTGTCGTCCGCGACGATGATGCCGAGCTCCTCGTACGAGGAGTCGAAGGTGGTCATCACCTCTGCCGTCGCGATCAGGGTCTTCGAGGGCACGCAGTCGGTGAGCACGGACGCGCCGCCGAGGCCGTCACAGTCGACGACGGTCACCTCCGCGCCGAGCTGGGCGCCCACCAATGCCGCCTCGTACCCGCCGGGTCCGCCGCCGATGATCACGATCCGGGTCACGAAAAGTCCGCCTCGCGTTTCTCGTCCCGCGGCCGTCTGCTGTCCCGGCCGGGGTCCGGGGGGCCGCCCCGGGGGAATGCAGTACGTACTTCATTGTCCCGCACGCGCCAAGGTGCTTCGCCCCGGGGCCCTCCATACGTGCGCCGGGGCGCCCCGGGCACGGGCGCCGGCCGGTCGGACCGGCCGGCGCGCGGGGGCGGCCGGCCCGGAATCCGGATCCCCGGGCAGGGTGGTTCCTCCCAGGAATCGACGCTCCCGGTGTCACCTCCCGTACCCTCGATCCCATGTCGCTCTACGCCGCGTACGCCGGCAACCTCGACGCGCGGCTGATGACGCGCCGCGCACCGCACTCCCCGCTGCGCGGCACCGGCTGGCTGAACGGCTGGCGGCTGACGTTCGGCGGCGAGCAGATGGGCTGGGAGGGCGCGCTGGCCACGGTGGTCGAGGCGCCGCGCTCCCAGGTGTTTGTCGCGCTCTACGACCTGGCGCCCATGGACGAGGACTCCATGGACCGCTGGGAGGGCGTCGGCCTGGACATCTACCGCCGCATGCGGGTCCGGGTGCACACCCTGGACGGCGAGGAGCCGGCCTGGATGTATGTGCTGAACGGGTACGAGGGCGGGCTGCCGTCGGCCCGCTACCTGGGCGAGGTGGCCGACGCGGCCGATTCCGCGGGCGCGCCGCACGACTATGTGATGGAACTCCGCAAGCGCCCCTGCTGACCGCCGGAAACCCGCTCTGATCTGGCTTTTCCCCGCCTCACCCGCGGCTCGCTGTGGGAACACACAAACGAACGCGCCAAGACTCTGTACAGGAGCATCTACGCGCGTAGGGATTCAGCGGTTACGCTCATCCGCGTGAACGCATCAGTTATTCCGGACCACATCCAGGGCGACCCGCACGCCGCCGCCGCCGACGCCGCTGCCCGCCTGCGCGAGCTGACCGGTGCCGAGACCCACGACGTCGCCCTCGTGATGGGTTCCGGCTGGGCGCCGGCCGGCGATGCGCTCGGCACTCCGGAGGCCGAGTTCCCGGTGACGGACCTGCCCGGCTTCCCCGCCCCCGCGGTCGAGGGCCACGGCGGCACGATCCGCTCGTACCGCATCGGCGAGAAGCGCGTCCTGGTCTTCCTGGGCCGCACGCACTTCTACGAGGGCCGCGGCGTCGCCGCCGTGTCGCACGGGGTGCGTACCGCCGTCGCCGCGGGCTGCAAGACCATCGTGCTGACGAACGGCTGCGGCGGTCTGCGCGAGGGCATGCGCCCCGGACAGCCGGTCCTGATCAGCGACCACATCAACCTCACGGCGGCGTCGCCGATCATCGGCGCCAACTTCGTCGATCTGACCGACCTGTACTCGCCGCGGCTGCGGGCGCTGTGCAAGGAGATCGACGAGACCCTCGAAGAGGGCGTGTACGTGCAGTTCCCCGGCCCGCACTACGAGACCCCGGCCGAGATCAACATGGTCCGTGTGATGGGCGGCGACCTCGTCGGCATGTCCACCGTGCTGGAGGCCATCGCGGCCCGCGAGGCGGGTGCCGAGGTGCTGGGCATCTCCCTGGTGACGAACCTGGCGGCGGGGCTGAGCGGGGAGCCGCTGAACCACGAAGAGGTGCTCCAGGCGGGGCGCGACTCGGCGACCCGGATGGGGTCGCTGCTGGCGAGGGTCCTGGACCGGATCTGACGGCGGGGGCGCGCCGTTTCGGGGGGCGCTGCCCCCGTACCCCCGCTCCTCAATCTCCCCCAGACTTCGTCCGGGGGACCCCCAGGGGCTTGATTGTGCCCCCGCTGGACGTGAATCCCAGCCTCGCCGGCGTTTGAGGCGCGGGGGCCCGGGGCGGAGCCCCGCACCTCAGCCTCGCCGGCGTTTGAGGCGCGGGGGCCCGGGGCAGCGCCCCCGGTTACGGGAAGGGGCGGGGAGGGGACAAGGCCCGCCGCAGGCGCCCACCCGCAACCCCCCACCCAGACCACAAGGAAGGCGGACACCGTGCAGGAGCAGAACCTCATCGCCCGGGCCAGCACCTGGCTCGCCGAGGACCCCGACCCCGAGACCCGCGACGAGCTCGCGAAGCTCATCGACGCCGAGGACCTCGACGAGCTCGGCGCACGCTTCGCCGGCACGCTCCAGTTCGGCACCGCCGGACTCCGCGGTGAGATCGGCGCCGGGCCCATGCGGATGAACCGCGCCGTCGTCATCCGCGCCGCCGCCGGACTCGCCGCGTATCTGAAGGACCAGGGACAGGACGGCGGCCTCGTCGTCATCGGCTACGACGCCCGCTACAAGTCCACCGACTTCGCCCGGGACACCGCGGCCGTGATGACCGGCGCCGGTCTGCGGGCAGCCGTACTCCCCCGCCCGCTCCCCACCCCCGTCCTGGCGTACGCCATAAGGCATCTGGGGGCCGTCGCGGGCGTCGAGGTCACCGCCAGCCACAACCCGCCGCGCGACAACGGCTACAAGGTCTACCTCGGCGACGGCTCGCAGATCGTGCCGCCGGCCGACGGCGAGATCGCCGCCGCCATCGCCGCGGTCGGCCCGCTCGACACCGTGCCCCGCCCCGACAGCGGCTGGGAGACCCTCGGCGACGAGGTCCTGGACGCCTATCTGGCCCGTACGGACGCCGTACTGGACTCCGGATCGCCGCGCACGGCCCGCGTCGTGTACACGGCGATGCACGGCGTCGGTACCTCCGTGCTCACCGCCGCCTTCGACCGCGCCGGCTTCCCCGCCCCGGTCCTCGTCGCCGAGCAGGCCGAGCCCGACCCCGAGTTCCCCACCGTCGCGTTCCCCAATCCGGAGGAGCCCGGCGCGATGGACCTCGCGTTCGCCACCGCGCGCCGCTCGAACCCGGACCTCGTCATCGCCAACGATCCGGACGCGGACCGCTGCGCCGTCGCCGTCCCGGACCCGGCCGTGGACGGCGGCTGGCGGATGCTGCGGGGCGACGAGGTCGGCGCGCTGCTCGCCGCCCATCTGGTCCGCCGCGGTGTCAGCGGCGTGTTCGCCGAGTCGATCGTGTCGTCGTCCCTCCTCGGCCGGATCGCGGAGAAGGCGGGTCTCGGTTACGAGGAGACGCTGACCGGCTTCAAGTGGATCGCCCGTGTGGAAGGTCTGCGGTACGGCTACGAGGAGGCGCTCGGCTACTGCGTCGACCCGGACGGCGTCCGCGACAAGGACGGCATCACGGCCGCGCTGCTGGTCGCCGAACTCGCCTCCGTACTCAAGGAGCAGGGCCGTACGCTGCTCGACCTGCTGGACGACCTCGCCCTGGAGCACGGGCTGCACGCCACCGACCAGTTGTCGGTCCGGGTCGAGGACCTGTCCGTCATCGCGGACGCCATGCGCCGTCTGCGCGAGCAGCCGCCGACCGCGCTCGCGGGCCTCGCCGTCACCTCGGCCGAGGATCTGTCGCACGGTACGGAACTGCTTCCGCCGACCGACGGGCTTCGCTATCAGCTGGAGGGCGCCCGGGTGATCGTCCGCCCGAGCGGCACCGAGCCGAAGCTCAAGTGCTATCTGGAGGTCGTGGTGCCGGTCGGCTCGGCCGACGAACTGCCCGCGGCCCGCGCGAAGGGCGCGGAGCTGCTGGCCGGCATCAAGCGGGACTTGGCGGCCGCGGCCGGTATCTGACGGTCCCCTGCCGCACACCGGCTCAGGTACGCATCAGGTACGTGAAGCCGGTGTCCGGGCCCACGCAGGACTGGAGCGTCAGGTCGCCCCAGAACAGCCCGTGCGCGGGGGCGCCGCGGCCGGGCGTGAGGTAGTGGGCGTACACCCGGTAGGCCAGGGTCTCGCGCGGCGTCTCGACGGTGACCCGGGTGCCGACGGGGAGCGTCGCGAACCGGCTGAAGCCGCAGTAGTCGTGGCCGACGACCACGGCCGTACGCATCTTGTACGCGTCCTCCCGGCCGAAGTCGGGCCCGGACCACTGGACCGCCTCCCGGCACGCGTCGATCTCCTCCTGGCCGCCGCGCACGATCCGGGCCGACCAGTCGCCGATCCGCAGCACGGTCCCCGGGGCGCGGGCGGGCGTGGCGCCGGTCGCGGCGGGGCGCGACGGGGTCGCGGCCGATGTGGCGGCCGGCGTGCGAAGGGAGAGGTCGGGGCCCGGTACGGCGGAGGCGCGGGGCGCCGGAGCCGTCGTCCGTACAGGAACGGGCGTGGACGGCCGGGACACGGGGGCCGGGGACGGGCTCGCGGACCCGGACTCCTCCTGCGACGCGGACAGCGGCGCGGGAACCGTCGCCCGTACGGCCACCGGCGCCTCCCGGACCGCAGGCCCCGCCCCGCACCCCACCACCAGCGCGGCACACAGCAGCGCGAGCACGCCCGGCCCGCGTCGGGTCATCCGAAGCGGCCGTTCACGTAGTCGGCGGTCCGCTCGTCCTGCGGGCGGTGGAACATGTCGTCGGTCAGGCCGTGTTCGACGATGACACCCGGGGTGCCCTGCGCGGCGAGGAAGAACGCGCAGTGGTCGGAGACTCGGGCCGCCTGCTGCATGTTGTGCGTGACGATGACGATGGTCACCTCCTCCTTGAGGTCGGCGATGGTCTCCTCGATGCGGCGGGTGGACGTCGGGTCGAGGGCCGAGCAGGGTTCGTCCATCAGCAGCACCCGGGGCCGTACCGCCAACGACCGCGCGATGCACAGGCGTTGCTGCTGGCCGCCGGAGAGCGCGCCGCCGGGCTGGCGGAGCCGGTCCTTGACCTCGCGCCACAGCCCCGCCTTGGTCAGGCACTCCTCGACGAGGTCGTCCCGGCCTCCCTTCGCGGCCTTGATGCCGTTGAGTTTCAGGCCGGCCAGGACGTTGTCGTACAGGGACATGGCGGGGAACGGGTTGGGCTTCTGGAAGACCATGCCGATCTCGCGGCGGGCCCGGGTGATGCGGCGGCCCCGGTCGTAGATGTCGTCGCCGTCGAGCAGCACCCGGCCGGCGAGGGAGGCGGAGCCGATCAGTTCGTGCATCCGGTTGAGGATGCGCAGGAAGGTCGACTTGCCGCAGCCGGACGGGCCGATGAGGGCGGTGACCTCGCGGGCGGGCATGGCGAGCGAGACCCGGTCCAGGACCTTGTGGTCGCCGAACCAGGCGGAGACCGCCTCGGCCTCAAGGGTGGCGGGCGCCGCGGTGACGGTACGGGCCACGGCGGGCAGCCGGATCGTGTCGGTGGTCATGACGGTCGTCAACTCCTGTTGGGTCAGAGCAGGTTGGGGAGGAGGCGGGTGGCGGCGCCGGAGACGGCGAGGCCGAGTGCGGCCAGTACGGGTCCGGCGGTGATCCAGGTCTGCCAGGTGCCCCAGACCCGGTGCAGCCAGACGGCGAGCAGCGCGGCGATCAGGAGCGCCTGTGACCAGAGGAAGACCGCGAGCCAGGCGCCGCTCTCGCCGCCGAGGGCCGCCTCGGCGGGCCCGGTCCAGCCGAGGCGGAGGTGGCGGGGCGGGCTGGGCTGCACGGGCGTGTTGAGCTCGGCGTCGACGTACAGCACTCCGGCCGGGGTGTACGGGCTGCCGGACGCGGTCATCAGGGTGAGCCGGCCCCCGGTCCCGGCGGGCCCGAGGAGCTTGTCGCCCGAACGCCGGACGCCCAGCACGCGGTACACGGCCTTGCCCTGCCCGGTCGTCACCTCGATCCTCGCCCCGACGGGAAGCCTGTCGAGGGCGTGGAAGGGGCTGCCGTAGCCCCACTGCCGGCCCATGACGACGCTGGTGCCGGCCTGGCCGGGCAGCGGGGTGTCGCGTCGGTGGCCGGGCCCGGACATCAGGACACCGGAGGTGGTGCCCTCGCCGACGACCTCGCGCAGGCCGAGCGTGGGGATGCGCAGCAGGGCGACGGGCGCGCCCATCGCGAGTGGCTTGTCGTCGAAGGTGCGCTGGCCGACCGGGGCGGTGCCGAGGGCGAGTTGCCTGCGCAGTTCGTCGTAGCCGGCCTGCTGGTCGCGGGCGTGCTGGAGGTGGCCGACGACCGTGAGGTTGGCGGCGAAGCCGAGGAGCACGGCGGCGAGAACGCACAACACCGCTCCGGTCAGGGCGAGACCGGGGCGGGCGGGCGGCGCGGAGGGGCCGGACGGAGAGTCGGGTCCCGTCGCGGGAGGTGTCGGCGGGGGTGGTGCGGGGGTCACCGGTGGGGGCGGCGGGGTCAGCACGGTGGTCACGGCGAAGGCGCTCCTCGCAGGGCGGGCACGGGGTCGGAAGGGGCTCGGGGGCGGGGCAATGCCCCGCCCCCCGGGTTTCAGAACTGGAGCAGGCCCTTGCGGCGGGCGTGCATCACGAACGCCGTGCCGAGCCCGCAGAGCGCGAGGGCGGCGGCGCCGAGCGCGAGGGCGCTGGTGCCGGTGGAGGCGAGCGGCCCGGTGGCGGTCTCGCCGCCGCCCGTGGAGCCGTCGCCGCCTCCGGTGTCGGCCGCGCCGGAGTCCCCGCCGTCCGTCCCGTCCGTCGTACCGCCGTCGTCGGCGGTGGCGGAGTCGCTCGGGTCGGGGTCCGGGCCCGGGGCGTCCCCGATGCTGTACATGAACTCGACGCTGTGGCCGTCGGCCTTGTCCTCGGTGAGGCTGAGCGTGTACGAGCCGTCCTCGCTGTCGGCGGGGACAGTGAACGCGTAGGCGGTGACCGCCCCTTGGGCGTCCGCGGTGGCGTCGGGGAAGGTGGCCTCGCTGTCGGCGAGGGCGACCTTCACCTTGGCGTCCTTGGTGTAGCCGCGCGCGGTGAGGAGGACCTTCTGGCCTGCGGTGAGCGTCGGGTTGACGTCCAGGGCGGTGCCGTCCGCGTCGGTGGCGTCGAGGTCGGTGGGTGCGGTCGGCGTGGGGCTGCCGGTGTCGCTCGGGTCCGGCGAGGGCGAGCCGGCGGCGGTGACGGTGTACGCGGCGGCCGTGGAGACCGATGCGGCGTACGCGGCCGTGTCGGCCGGGGCGAAGGACGCGGTCAGGGTGTGCGCGCCCTGGGCGAGCGCGGTCGTCCTGAGCACGGCGGTGCCGGAGGCGGCGTCGACGGTGCCGAGCGCGGTGGCCCCGTCCAGGAAGGTGACCTTGCCGGCCGCGGCTGCGGGCGTGACGGCGGCGGTCAGGGTGACTTCGGCGCCGACAGGGGCGGTGGCGGCCGGGGCGGCGGTGAGGGCGGTGGTGGTCCCGGCGGCGACGGGTGCCTCCAGGGTCCAGGAGTCGCCGGTGACCTGGACCTTCGCGGCGAAGTACTTCCCGCCCACGTTGGCGGCGGTGCGGCACATGAGCCGGATGTCGTATGCGCCGTCCAGTGAGCCGGTCGGCGTCCAGCCCCTCAGCACGGACTCCAGCGACTTGCCGGCGAGGATTCCGGCGGTGAACGGCCCCTGGTCAAAGGGTGCTCCGACCGTCGTCTTGCCCAGCGTGATCGTGCCGCCGCTGGGATTGGCCACGACGAGGGACACCTGCTGGGCGTTGGTGGACGGGCAGGGGCCGTCCGTCGTCACCTCGGGGAAGCCGGGATTGTCGGCGGTCTTCCCGGAGGTGACGGGGAAGGTCAGCTTCCCCAGCGAGTCCTCGGCGCGGGCGGACGGTGCGAGCCCGAGGACGGCCGCCGAGGCGGCGAGCAGGAGCGAGCAGCACAGCAGCAGGGCAGCGGCCGTTCGCGGTGGTGCGAGGTGTCTCATGGTGATCGGTCCCCCCAATGGGATGCGGTGGTGGCGGATACGCCGCGGGGCCGGGCACCCGTGGGGTGCCCGGCCGTTGCGCGGTGACGGGGTGGTGCTCAGCTCTCACCCTTGAGGCTGGTGGCGCCGCAGTTGGTGAGGGTGCCGAAGCCGTAGGTGTTGATCACTGCGGTCTGCGCGCAGACCTTGGAGGTGGAGCCGACGAACGCGGCGGCGATCGTCGCGTCGCCGAGCTCGGCGGTCGGGACGACGTGGTAGACGTCACGGTTGAAGGGGAACGCGGTGTTGAGCGTGCCGTCGGTCAGCTGGGGCTGGACCCCGTTGACCGAACCGAGCACGGCGTCGCCGCGACGGTCGACGACGCCGTCGATCTCGTTGCCCTGGGCGATGTACTGCGCCACGGAGTACGGGGCGATGTCACCGGCACTGTCCAGCGCCTCGCCGTTGTGCTCCTGGACGGTGTCGTCGACACACGGGCCGAACGTGTCCTCGGTGAGGCCGAGCTGGGCCAGGAAGAAGGACCGCGTGCCGGAGCCGGACTGGGGCAGCAGCGGGGTGAGCGCCACGCCGTTGAGGGTGGTCGTGTCGCAGGTGTAGATCGAGACCAGCTGCGCCGTCGTGAGCGCCTGGGGCAGGGCGCTGTCGGAGCGGACCGCGAAGGTGACCGCGTCCTTGCCGAACGGGATCCAGGTCAGGTCGTTCGAAGACGTGTTCGCGACGCCGCGCGAGGAGCGCGCGAAGTCCAGACATCCGGTGTTGTTGTCGACGGCGTTGCGCAGCGCGTTGATGCCGGCCGAGGAGCCGTTGGGCCGGGCGATCTCGCAACCGGTGGCGCGGGTCTTGATCGTCGCCGATCCGAGCGCGTTGTACGAGGCGATCAGATCACCGCTGTCGATCGCGGTGCCCAGGCCGTTCACGACGTCCTGCGTGGTGTCGGAGCCGACGCCGGCGAGGACCCGGTAGTCGCCGGTGGCCGGGTCCGCCGAGGCGGGGGCGGCCATGGCGCCGAGGGCGAGGGCTGCGGCGCCGACAACGGCACCGATGCGTGCGCGGGACTTGACGTTCACTTCTGTTCTCCTCCGTGCTTACGGATATGAGGAATGGAAGGAATGGACGCTCAAGCAGGATTCGGATATCTGCAGAATTTCGAATCCTTGTGCCGCCGACCCGTCGGCCGGCCACCGATTACCTTTCCGCATCCGGATATCGGCGGCCACCAACGGCGACGGTTGATCAGGTTACGGATTCCTGTACGAGGTGACTCCTGGAGAACTTGGACCGACCGGCAATTGCGGGGTGGGTGAAGGAGCGGGGCCGGGTGCGTGCAGCTGCAAGGCGGAGGATTGAGGCAACGCGAAGCGGGTCCCCCCATGCCTTTAGGGCTATGGGGGAGTTGTTGATTGACGACAACGCCGCAGATGTGCGTGCCCAGCCCCGCGACGCCGCCCCCAACTGCCGGTCGGTCTCAGCCCGCCCGGACGGATTTCCGCACCGAAAGGCGCAGCAGGACCGGTCCGGAAAGGGCCGCCGCACCACCCGTGACCAGCACGCCGAGGAGGACCCAGCGGATGATTCCGAGGACGGTGGAGGGGGTGAGTCCGCCGGACTGGGCGACGTTCTGCTTGGGGTCGGCGGGGCCGGCCGCCTTGGCCGGTGTGCCGGCCGCGTCCGGGTTCGCCTCTCCCCCGCCCGCGCCCGCAGCTCCGCCGGTCCCGCCCGATCCGCCGCCCGCTGCCCCGGATCCGCCGCCAGGGGAACCTGCGGAGCTGCCGGTGCTCCCGGCCCCCGACGATCCGCCCGCGCCCGAACCTCCGTCCGCGGTCTTCGGGTCCTGCAGCCGGTCTGCGGCGGCAAGTGCCTGGGCGCGGAGGGCGGCGGGCAGCGGGGCGTAGCCCGGTGGGAGCTGGCCGGGCGACAGGCCCGGGGTCTGGCCCGCCCCCGCCGCGTACCGGATGAGCCCGGCGTAGTCCTTGCGGTCGGCCGCCGGGAGGGTCGGGTAGGCGGCAGCGTAGGCCACCGTGGCGAGCGGGTAGGCCGCCCCCTTTGCGGCACCGGGCGCCGGGGCGAGGACGCCCGGCACGGCGGAGTCCTTCATCGCCGCGACGCCCGCGAGCACGGACGCGGTCGTGGGCGTCACGAAGTGGCCGTCGGCGTTGCGCAGGGCCGCCGTCTGCAGTCCGTAGCGCGCGGCGGAGGCGAGGTCGACGATCGCGAGGACCATCCGCTGGCCGGCCAGCGGCGGGGTGTTCACGAGCTTGGCGGGGGTGCCGTTGCCGCCCAGGGCGGCGGTCGTCGTGGCCCCGTTGTTGCCGCGCCGGGTGCGCAGGGCGCCTTCGTGCATGTCCTGGACGTACGGCGCGACCTCCGTGGTCCCGTACTCGAGCTCCTCCGTTCCGATCGTCAGCGAGGTGCGGGTCGGGTCCGCCTTGGGGAAGTCGGACACGGCGCTGTCCGTGGCGAGACCCAGCTCCCCGAAGTACGGATTGATCTTCGTGCCCCATGGATCCGGCGTGCCGGCCAGGAATCCCCTGGCCTCACGGTCCGATCTGAGCCAGTCCCAGACCATTGCGGAGGTGTCGGAACTCTCCAGCTGCACCATGAGACTCATGGGCGCGGGCGACGTCGCTTTCCAGTTCGCGAACAAGGGATTCAGTTGCTGGAATTCCGGGTCGTGGAAAAGGCTGAGCGGATTGTTCGCGAGGTGTTCGGGAATCGTCTTCCGGGCTCGGCTCACATCCTTCTGGTAGGAGGACGTGAGCATTTTCGCGACGAGGCGGGGGGTGAGTTTCATGGTGGCGAGCTGTCCGCTGCCCGGCATCTCGACGAAGAAGCCGATGGTCAGCCCGGCGGCGGCCAGCGGGGCGTGTACGGGAGTCCCCGCCGTTCCCCCGCTCTCGGCCGGTGCGACGGTGAACGCCAGTCCGGGCGCTCCGGTGCGCGGCTGGGCGATCGTTTCCCTGGCGTAGGCCTCGCCGCCCTGGGTGAAGGCGAACTTCGCCCCGCCGGCCGCCGAGCAGACCGCGGGCTGCCAGGAGCTCATGGCGTCGGTGATCAGTTCCGATCCGATCACCCGTCGCTCGGCCCGGTCGGCGGGGCAGGTGTTGCCGACCGGGAGGAAGTCCAGCGGGACCACCATGCGGGTCGCCCAGTTGGAGGTGCTCAGCGGGGAGGACCGCAGCTCCGTCGTCGTACTGGGCACGCCGTCGACGTCCGTGCTGCCGCGCGGCACGATCACCAGCCAGCAGGACCGCCCGGTGACCCTGCCGTTCTTCGTCACCGGCTCCCCGCAGCCGAGCTGTGACGCCTCCTGCCGGGTCTGCAGCGCGAAGGTGAACTCTCCGGTGCCGTCCTCGTGGGTGACGGCGTACGGCTCCTCGTTGGTGTCCAGGGAGCTGAAGTAGGTCCAGTCCTTCGATCCGGTGGTCGGCTTCCCGCCGTCCGCGGGGCGGAACGGTACGTAGGACTCGAAGGTGCCGTTGTCGACGTACTGCGTCTCGGCGGGATCGGCGACCGAGAGTTGGCGCAGGTTCGTGAAGCCGGAGGAGGCGCTCGGACTCTGCGCCGCACCGAACTGGCACTGCTCGCGGGTGGGGCCGGCCGACGCGTCCCCCCAGCACTGCATGAGCTGGAGGTAGTCGCCTCTGAAGCCGGTCTGCGTCGGCCTGGCTCCGGTCCAGCTGATCCGTACCCCCTGGGCCCGCAGGTCCTTCGTCTGGTCCACCGTCACTTTCAGTCCGGAGAAGTCGTTGAACTCGCCCTTCTTGCCGGTCACCGTCACCGCCGAGCCGGTCGCGGCGCGCGCGGGCTGGGTGAGAGGGGGCAGCGGAAGGAGCGCCACCACCAGGGCGGCGAGCAGGGCGACGATGCCGGCCGTGACGCGTCTGCGGTTCATCGGAGGCCTTCCTTGCGTCGGCTGCGGGCGGACAGGGCCCGTGCGGTGATCGGTGGGCCGACGACCACTCCGAGGAGCAGCACCGCGGAGAGCGCCATCAGCGCCCCGCGCAGGCCGGGCGAGTCGTCGGACGCGAGGGTGAGCGGATTGCCGACGACGGAGGAGTCACCCGTCTCGTCGGTACCGATCACCTCGCCGGTTTCGGGGTCGACGGCGCCGCCGGCCGAACCGCCCGCCGCACCGCCGGACGCGGCTGCGGTCGCGTCGGGTGCGGCGGAACCGCCCGCCGCTCCCCCGGCGGCGGAGCCGCCCGTACCGCCGCCGGAGCCGGAACCGGAACCGCCACCGGTGGAACCACCGCCCGAACCTCCCCCGTTCGCACCGGAGTTGACCCGCGTCTGCTGCTTGGCTCCCGCCGTGCCGTCGGCGCACTGCGTGGTGCCGCGTTTGTCGCAGGCCTTGGGGTAAGGGGCGTTCTTCGCGAGGGTGTTGGAGCCGTCCGAGGAGAACGTGGGGTTGCGGCACTTGGTGATGTCGACGCTCGACGCGGGTGCGCCGGGGATCCGGCGCACCTGGTTGAAGCCCGCCTGGACGAGGTTCTTGGGCAGCGGCGAGTAGCCGAGCTCCTCGGCCTGTTGCTGGCCCTCGCAGAGGAAGTAGTTGGCGAACGTACCGAGCGTCCCGCCCTTGGCCGTGGTGAAGGGGGACTCCGCCTCGGTGGGCACGATCATGTAGCTGTAGCTGGACAGCGGGTACGTGCGCCGGTCGGCGGACCGGTAGACGCCGTCGAGGATCTGGGTGAGGTAGTTGTCCGCGTTCCTGTCCTCGTTGATCCGGGCCTCCATCAGCGCCACGGCGACGCTGGAGGCGGTCGGCTCGACGTAGTAGCCCGAGGAGTTGAGCATCTTGGCCACCGGGAACCCGGTCTTGATCGCGTAGGAGTACTCGACGTAGGTGATGGCCCCCTCGGCATGGCCCTGCTTCGTGTAGCCGGAGACGCCCAGCGAACCGGACTTGGCGATGGTCGAGGAACCGGGCACGACCGGGTAGTACGACGTCATCCCGCAGGGGGCGGAGCGCCCGGCGCGCTTGCAGTAGGCGTCCCACAGGCCGGCGTGCTCCTTCGCCAGCCAGGTGGTCAGCTGGGCGGTCGTGCCGGATCCGTCGGACCGCACCACCGGGATGATGCGGCGGGCGGGGAGGGTGAGTCCCGGGTTGTCCGCCCGGATCTCCGGGGCGTTCCACATCGTGAGGGTGCCGGTGAAGATCTTGGTGATGACTTCGCCGGAGAGCCGCAGATTGGTGACCTTCTTGCCACCGATCTTCAGGTTGTACATGAACGCCGTGCCACCGGCGACGATCGGCATGTACGCGTATCCCCGCTTCGGCGGGGCGTCGCGCATGCCGGCCTCGGTGAGCCCGTAGGGGATCTCGGAGACGGCGAAGTCCGCGGTGCCGTTCTTGAACTGTTCACGGCCGACCGAGGAGCCGACCGCCGCGTAGTTGACGGTCATCCCGCTGTTGGCGGACACGTTGCGGCGCCACTGGTCGAGGGCGTTGGAGCTCCAGGTGGAGCCGGCGCCGCTGATCTTCGTGTACGTGGCCGCGTGTGCGGCCGCCGGGTGCAGGGCGAGCAGCGCGCACACCAGTGCCGCCACCGCCAGGGTCAGTCGGGAGACGGTTGCCGGTCTCACTGGTCACTCACTCCTCGTGGGCGGGGATACTTCCAGGGGTGCGGGCTTCCCGGACCGGGCGGCGCGGGCCGCGAACCGCTCCGCGTCCCGCCGCGACGCCTGCACCCTGCGGTGCTCCTGACGCCGGGTCAGCTGCCCCGGTCCGCGGCCTCCGATGACGCGCGCGATGACGAACAGGACGAGCACGAGGCCCATCAGGACGGCCGCCGTGCCGAAGCCGCGGGCGATCATCGTGGGCTCGGGGGACTTGACGAACTCGAAGGTGGCGAGCGGCAGGGAGACCTGGGGCCCGGAGAGCGGGTCCCCGTTGATCTCGGCGGTGAATCCGGCGGTGAGCAGCACGGGCGAGGTCTCGCCGACGCCGCGGGCGGTGCCGAGGATGACGGAGGTCGTCAGCCCGGACCTCGCGGTGGGCAGCACCACGTGCCAGACGGTGCGCCAGCGTGACGTACCGAGTGCGTACGAGGCCTCCCGCAGGGTCCCCGGGACCAGCCGGATCACCACGTCCGCGGCCCTGATGATGATCGGCAGCATCATCACGGCGAGCGCGAGGGCCGCGGCGAGTCCGGAGCGGTCGAAGCCGAGGGCCAGGATCACTGTCGCGTAGATGAACAGGCCCGCGACGACGGACGGCAGCGCGGTCATCGCCTCGACGACCGTGCGCACGAAGCGGGCGAAGCGGCCGGGGACCTCGTTGAGGAAGACCGCGCAGACCATGCCGCTCGGCACGGTCAGGGCCAGCGCGATGGTGATCTGCTCCAGCGTGCCGAGAATGGCGTGCAGGATGCCGCCGGCCGAGAGCGGGTCGAGCGGGCCCGCCTTCGCCATGTCCTCGGTGAAGAAGTTCAGGTGCGGCAGCGCCTTGCGGCCCTCCCACAGCGTGTACACGATGACGAAGCCGAGCGCGACAACCATGACCAGGCCGAGGCTCTGCACGACGACGGCCGCCAGCCGGTCCCGTACGGCGGGACCGTCCTCGTCGAACGAGACGAGGAACCCGTAGAGGGCGAGGAAGAGGACGTACGCGACGACCAGGAAGCCGACGGTTCCGCTGAACGGCAGCAGCCGGGTGAACAGCAGCCCGGTGAGGGCCAGGGACGCGGCCGCGGCGCCCAGCAGCGCGTACACGTCGGTGGCGCGCAGCAGGTTCAGGGACCGGCGCCGCTCCCCCACGGACGTCGGCCGCTCCGCGGTCGCGGCGGGCTTCTCGGGTGCGATGGTCATGTGGTCGGGGCCCCTATTCACTCGCCGCGCCGGAACGGCTGCGGGCGACGATCGACGACGCGGCGAAGTTGACGACGAGGGTCATCAGGAAGAGCGCGAGGCCCGCGGCCATCAGGGCCGACATGCCGAACTCGCTGGCCTCGCCGTAGCGCAGGGCGATCAGCGCGGCGACGGAACTGGTCCCGCTCTGCAGCACGTGCCACTGGATCTCGAAGACCGGCGAGATGATCAGGTACACGCCGATGGTCTCGCCGAGCGCCCGGCCGAGCCCGAGCATGGTGCCGCCGATCATGCCGCCCTTGCCGAACGGCAGGACGACACTGCGGATCATGCCCCACCGGGTCGCGCCCAGCGCGAACGCGCCCTCGCGCTCACCGACCGGGGCCTGCGAGAACACCTCGCGCATGACCGAGCAGGCGATCGGGGCGACCATCAGTGCCACGACGACACCGGCGACGAAGGTCGACGAGGTGTAGACGGTCTCCGGCGCGAGCGGATCGGACGGATCGGCACCCTTCACGTGGAAGAACGGGATCCAGTCCAGGTAGGTGGCGATCCAGCGGGCCGTGGGCAGGATCTTCCCCTCGAAAAAGAAGAGCCCCCACAGCCCGTAGACGACGGACGGCACGGCGGCCATCAGGTCGACGACACTGATCAGCGTGCGGCGCAGCCGGGGCGGCGCGTACTCGGAGATGTACAGCGCCCCGCCGACCGCCAGCGGTACGGCGACGGCGATCGCGACCAGCGCGATCAGCACCGTCCCGACCAGCACCGCGGCGATCCCGAACCGTCCCGCGTCCGGCTCCCAGGTCTCCGTCGTCAGGAACGACCAGCCCGCCCGCGACAGCGCCTGCCAGGCCCGGTACAGCAGGAACCCGCCGACCAGCAGCATCACCGCGAGCACCAGGCCGCCACCGCTGCGGGCCACCCCGCGGAAGACACGGTCGGGCAGTCCCGGATCCGCGTACAGCCGCCGGGGCACCTCGGCCTCGGTCCCACTCGTATCTCTTGTCACGCGGTCGACGCTCGCCCGGCGTCATTGACATGCGCGCACTGAAACGTGAATGAGGTGTGCCCTACGGGCAACTTCCGGTGACACCCCCCAACTCGCCCAGCAGCGCGCGGAATCGGTCGTACGCGGCCCGGCAGGTCGAGTGCCGCTCGTAGGCGCGCGCCGAGACGACGGCGGTCCGCCCTTCGGCGTCCCGCAGCACCCACATCCAGCCGTTGCCCCCGGGCGTGTGCTGCACTCCGCCCGTCAGCTCACCGGCGCGGGCGCACACCTCACCGAAGTCGGCCAGGCAGGCGCCGTACTCGGCGTGCGAACCGGCGGACACGGCGACGACGCGCCCGTTCTGCGCCACCATCCGCCATTCGTATCCGCCGTCCACCCCGACATCGATCCGGCACCGCGCCCCGCCGGCCCCGGTTCTCCCGTCGTCCGTCATCCGGTCCCACCCGTCATCACGCCCCACCCCCCGCCGCCCGGTCGGACGCCGGGGCGGCAGGCGCAATGTATGGAGACGGGCGTGACCGCCGGGCCCGGAAACAGGCGAACCGGTCGGCTTTCACAAGGAAGTTGCCCGTAGGCCGCCCGGCATACATGCGGGCGCCCCCGGCCGGTACTCCACCCGGCCGGGGGCGCCTCTCACCGCTGTTTCGCGCGGCAACCGTGAGCTGTTCGCTCGGCTGCCGTCAGCCGACGATGAGCAGCACCGCCAGCAGCACGGCGCCGACGACGGCCGGTGCGATCACCTCGTACGCCCAGCGGACCGACGCGACGACGCCCTCGGCGGCGGGCTTGTCGCCCGCGTGCTCGGCCAGCTGCCGCAGGTCGTGCATCGTCTGGTCGGCGACCGCAGCCCGCGCCTTCGTGTCGCGTACGTCGGCGGTGACGGACGTCCGGCCGTGCGGGTCGTCGACCGCCTGCCGGGACTGGTGGCGGGCGACCTTCTTGCGCTGCCGCAGCGACACGGGGATCGCCCAGAGCTGGTACTTCCTGCCGTCGTGGGTGAAGATCTCGCTCGAGTACCCGGCTCGGACGTCCTTGACGTCGGTCCACGGCAGCGTGATCGTCCGGAACGGGTTACGGATCCGGATGCGCTGTTCGCTGGCGGACACCACCGGCCGCAGGGTGAACGCGACCACCAGCGGCACCACGGTCAGCAGAGCGGCCAGCGCCAGCCACGGCACGCTGCCCTCGCCCTGGATGACGGCGTCCACGCCGATCCAGCCGACGAGCACGAGCAGCAGGACACCTCCGATCAGCCCGGCGGGCGACCGGAACGTCCGGTCGGCGTAGGTGGGCTCGGAGGGCGGTGTGGGGCTCGTCATGAGCCCGATTCTGCCTGACGTGCGCGGCGGACGCGGGGGCGGCCGCCCGGACACGCGTACGGAGCCGGGCGGGACCGGCCCCGGACGCGCGTTCGCCTCCGCCGCGCCGCCGCGCGATACGCGTCCGACCTGGGCCCCTGTACAGGCCGCTACGCGCGTAGATATGCTCATGTGGTGACCATGCCCACCACTGCTCCCGCATTCGCCGACGCGACGGCGTCCGACAGTGCGCTGCGCCGCTTCCTGCACGGGCTGCCCGGCGTCGACGCCGTCGGCCTCGAAGCGCGCGCCGCCTCGCTCGGAACCCGTTCGATCAAGACGACGGCCAAGGCGTACGCCATCGACCTCGCCATTTCGATGATCGACCTGACGACGCTGGAAGGCTCGGACACCCCGGGCAAGGTCCGCGCGCTCGCCGCCAAGGCCGTCCATCCCGATCCCACCGACCGCACGACCCCGCACACCGCGGCGGTCTGCGTCTATCCCGACATGGCGGCGACCGCGGTGGCCGCCCTGGCCGGTTCCGGCGTGAAGGTGGCGTCCGTCGCGACGGCCTTCCCCGCCGGGCGCGCCGCGCTCGACGTGAAGCTCGCGGACGTCCGGGACGCCGTGGCGGCCGGGGCCGACGAGATCGACATGGTGATCGACCGCGGCGCCTTCCTCTCCGGCCGCTATCTGAAGGTGTACGAGGAGATCCTCGCCGTGAAGGCCGAGTGCGGCCGCGCACGGCTGAAGGTGATCTTCGAGACCGGCGAGCTGTCCACGTACGACAACATCCGGCGGGCCTCCTGGCTCGGGATGCTGGCGGGCGCGGACTTCATCAAGACGTCGACCGGCAAGGTCGGCGTCAACGCCACGCCCGCGAACACCCTGCTGATGCTGGAGGCGGTGCGCGACTTCCGCGCGCAGACCGGCATCCAGATCGGCGTGAAGCCGGCCGGCGGCATCCGCACCTCCAAGGACGCCATCAAGTTCCTGGTGCTGGTGAACGAGACGGCGGGCGAGGACTGGCTGGACAGCCACTGGTTCCGCTTCGGCGCCTCCAGCCTGCTGAACGACCTGCTGATGCAGCGCCAGAAGCTCAGCACCGGCCGTTACTCCGGCCCCGATTACGTGACGGTGGACTGATTCCCATGGCATCTGCATTCGAGTACGCACCGGCGCCGGAATCCCGTTCCGTCGTCGACATCGCCCCCTCGTACGGCCTGTTCATCGACGGCGAGTTCACCGACGCCGCCGACGGCCAGGTCTTCAAGACGGTCAGCCCGTCGTCCGAGGAGGTGCTCTCCGAGGTCGCGCGGGCAGGCTCCGCGGACGTGGACCGGGCCGTGAAGGCGGCCCGCCGCGCGTTCGAGAAGTGGTCGGCGCTGCCCGGCTCCGAACGCGCCAAGTACCTGTTCCGGATCGCCCGGATCATCCAGGAGCGCAGCCGCGAGCTCGCCGTTCTCGAAACCCTCGACAACGGGAAGCCGATCAGGGAGACCCGCGACGCGGACCTCCCGCTGGTCGCCGCGCACTTCTTCTACTACGCGGGCTGGGCCGACAAGCTGGACCACGCCGGGTACGGGGCGAACCCGCGTCCGCTCGGCGTCGCGGGCCAGATCATCCCGTGGAACTTCCCGCTGCTGATGCTCGCGTGGAAGATCGCCCCGGCGCTCGCCACCGGCAACACGGTGGTGCTGAAGCCGGCCGAGACGACCCCGCTCTCCGCCCTCTTCTTCGCCGACATCTGCCGCCAGGCGGGCCTGCCCAAGGGCGTCGTCAACATCCTGACGGGCTACGGGGACGCGGGCTCGGCCCTCGTCGAGCACGAGGACGTCAACAAGATCGCCTTCACCGGATCGACCGCGGTCGGCAAGGCCATCGCCCGCCAGATCGCCGGCACCGGCAAGAAGGCCACGCTGGAGCTGGGCGGCAAGGGCGCCAACATCGTCTTCGACGACGCCCCCATCGACCAGGCCGTCGAGGGCATCGTCACCGGCATCTTCTTCAACCAGGGCCAGGTCTGCTGCGCGGGCTCGCGACTCCTGGTCCAGGAGTCCGTCGAGGACGAACTGCTGGACTCCCTCAAGCGCCGGCTGTCCACGCTGCGACTCGGCGACCCGCTGGACAAGAACACCGACATCGGCGCGATCAACTCCGAGGAGCAGCTCTCCCGGATCACCGCGCTCGTCGAGACGGGCGAGGCCGAGGGCGCGGACCGCTGGTCGGCCCCCTGCGAGCTGCCCTCCGCCGGCTACTGGTTCGCGCCGACGCTGTTCACCGGCGTCACCCAGGCGCACACCGTCGCCCGCGACGAGATCTTCGGCCCGGTCCTGTCCGTGCTGTCGTTCCGTACACCGGACGAGGCGGTCGCCAAGGCCAATAACAGCCAGTACGGCCTCTCGGCCGGCATCTGGACCGAGAAGGGCTCCCGCATCCTCGCGGTGGCGAACAAGCTCCGGGCGGGCGTCGTCTGGGCCAACACGTTCAACAAGTTCGACCCGACCTCGCCGTTCGGCGGATACAAGGAGTCGGGCTTCGGCCGCGAAGGCGGCCGTCACGGCCTGGAGGGTTACCTCGATGTCTGAGCGCAGTGACCGACTGAGCGTCTTCAAGACCTACAAGCTGTACGTCGGGGGCAAGTTCCCCCGCTCCGAGAGCGGCCGGGTGTACGAGGTGACGGACTCGAAGGGCAAGTGGCTGGCGAACGCGCCCCAGTCCTCCCGCAAGGACGCGCGGGACGCCGTCGTGGCCGCCCGCAAGGCGTTCGGCGGCTGGTCGGGCGCGACCGCGTACAACCGCGGCCAGATCCTCTACCGCATCGCGGAGATGCTGGAGGGCCGCCGGGACCAGTTCGTCCGGGAGGTGGCGGAGGCCGAGGGGCTTTCGAAGTCCAAGGCCGCGGCCGTCGTGGACGCGGCGGTCGACCGCTGGGTCTGGTACGCGGGCTGGACGGACAAGATCGCCCAGGTCGTGGGCGGGGCGAACCCGGTCGCGGGCCCGTTCTTCAACCTCTCGACGCCGGAACCCACCGGGGTCGTGACCGTCCTGGCCCCGCAGAAGTCGTCGTTCCTGGGCCTGGTCTCGGTGCTCGCCCCGGTGATCGCGGCCGGCAACACGGCGGTCGTCGTGGCCTCGGCCGCGTCCCCGCTGCCCGCGCTGTCGCTCGGCGAGGTGCTGGCCACCTCGGACCTGCCGGGCGGCGTGGTCAACATCCTGTCGGGGAGGACGGCGGAGATCGCCGCCCCGCTCGCCTCCCACCAGGACGTGAACGGCATCGACCTGACGGGGGCGGACGCGGATCTGGCGAAGGAGCTGGAGATCGCGGCGGCCGACAACCTGAAGCGGGTCTCCCGTCCACAGGCTGTGGACGGTGACGCCGACGGCGACGACTGGTCGGCCGACCCGGGCACCCGCCGCCTGACGGCGTTCCTGGAGACCAAGACGGTCTGGCACCCGACGGGCGCACTGGGCGTGTCGGGCTCCTCGTACTGACGCAGACACGGCAGCGGCCCGCGCCCCGGAACGAATCCGGGCGCGGGCCGCTCCGCGTCAGCCGTGCAGCAGGCCCGTGACCTGCCCCACCACGGGCAGGTCCTTCAGCGCGCCGCCACTGGTCACCGGGTCGGTGACCAGTGCGGTGGAGACCGGCTTGAAGTCGGCGACCTGCGTCCCCACCGCGTTGTCCAGCGGGTCGACGCCCGTACCGGCCAGCGGGTCGAGCTGCAGATGCGTGACGGGCGCGATGCCGCTGCCCAGCGAGTGGCCGAGCGCGCCGGTGACCGCACCACCGGCCGCCTCGCTCGCCTCGCCGAGGCTGGTGTCCGTACCCGACGCCTGCACGAGGGGCAGCGGGGCCGCCTGGGCCGCCGCACCCCCCGCACCGAGCGCGGCACCCACCGCGGTGACGGTCAGACCTGCCCGCAGCAGCGTGCGGCGCCGGGACTTGGAAAGTGCGTGACGTGCCATGAAGTTCCCACCTGATCGGGCCGATTCGAACCATCAATCGAGTAATCGGTTGAGTGCACAGAGTAGTTGAGGTGTGATGCCGGATACCAACAGGACCTCCGGGGATCCCCTGTGCGGGTCAATGCCTCACACTTGTGTTCTGTGAGTTCCCAAGCGATTTCGACCCGCGTCGTCCTGCTGGCGGGCCCCTCCGGCTCCGGCAAGTCATCCCTGGCCGCCCGTACCGGTCTTCCGGTGCTGCGGCTGGACGACTTCTACAAGGAGGCAGGCGACCCCACGCTGCCGCTCGTCACCGGCAGCACGGACATCGACTGGGACTCCGCCCTGTCCTGGGACGCCGACGCGGCGGTCGCCGCGATCACGGAACTGTGCCGCACCGGACGGACCGACGTCCCGGTGTACGACATCGCGACCAGTTCCCGTACGGGCCACGAGGGCTTCCACATCGAGCGCACGCCGCTCTTCGTGGCCGAGGGCATCTTCGCAGCGGACATCGTGGAGCGGTGCCAGTCCCTGGGCCTGCTGGCGGACGCCCTGTGCCTGCGCGGCCGCCCGTCGACCACGTTCCGCCGCCGACTGCTGCGGGACCTGCGCGAAGGCCGCAAGTCCGTGCCGTTCCTGCTGCGCCGGGGCTGGCGGCTGATGCGCGCCGAACGCCGCATCGTGGCGCGCCAGGCGGAGCTGGGAGCGCATCCCTGCGGCAAGGCCGAGGCCCTGGGCCGCCTGGCCGCAGCCGCTGCGGGCCGCTGCCGCACACCGGCACCGACGCCGGTAAGAATCAGCCCCTCCGGCGATTGAGGAGCGGGGGCGCGCTCAAGCCCCTCCGGCGATTGAGGAGCGGGGGTCCGGGGGCAGCGCCCCCGCAAAGCCCGCGCCCCGCAGAACCCGCACAAACGCCGAGGGGCCGGACAGGACCCCCCGGCCCGTCCGACCCCTCAGCTTCCCCGTACCCCGTACCCCCGTACACCGCCGCCTCCCCCGAAGCAGCGGCCCCGCTCCCCCGTGACAGCGCCGCCTCCCCCGAAGCGACGCCCCCGTTCCCCCCGCTGCCTCAGGCCACCAGCTCGCCGAAGGACTCCTCCTCGTCACGGCCGAAGCTGAGGACCTCGTCCTCACGCAGCCGGCGGAGCGACCGCCAGATGCTGGACTTCACCGTGCCGACACTGATGTCGAGGATGGACGCGATCTCCGGGTCCGTACGGCCCTCGTAGTAGCGCAGGACCAGCATCGTGCGCTGTGTCTCTGGCAGTCGCGCCAGCGCCTGCCAGAGCACGGCGCGCAGCTCCGTACCGCGCATCGCGTCCGTGTCGCCCGCCGTCTCCGGCAGCTCCTCGGTCGGGTATTCGTTCAGCTTGCGCCTGCGCCAGGCGCTGATGTGCAGGTTGGTCATGGTGCGGCGCAGATAACCGCCGACCGCCGCCTTGTCGCTGATCCGGTCCCATGCCCGGTACGTCGAGAAGAGGGCGCTCTGCAGCAGGTCCTCGGCCTCGAACCGGTCGCCGGTCAGGTGGTAGGCGGTGGCGTACAGGGAGGCGCGGCGCTCCCGGACGTAGGCCGTGAACGCCACTTCGGCGTCCTCGGTCTGCGCCGGGGCCCTCCGCTCCCCCGTGACCTCCCCGTACGCGCTTCCCCCGTTGCCCGCCCCCGTGGCGGCAGGCGCGTCGACCACCGTCATGTATGACGGGTGCTGACGCCCGGCGCCTCGAACGCACCCCCGTCCGTTCACTGCGGCGCCGGACTTCTCGGTGCTCCGCCCGACGTCGTGGAGACGCGTGACAACTGCGCTCGTGGTGATGCTGTGCGTTGTGTTCATCTCGCGCCCCCCGTCGGTGGAGTCCGTCCGTTCCTTGTGTCAACGAGCTTGCCGGGGCGATTTCATGGCCCTGTCCGCCGACTGTCACAGACCTGTCACAGGGCCCGGCGCGGACGTGATTCGGGGCTGCCGGATGCATGAGAGGGGACCAACTGTCGAACTAGGGCACCCCCATGGGTCAGAATGACCAACGTGCCTTTCCTGTTGCTGATCGAGGACGACGACGCCATCCGCACGGCCCTCGAACTCTCGCTGTCTCGCCAGGGCCACCGTGTGGCCACCGCGGCGACGGGAGAGGACGGCCTCAACCTGCTGCGCGAGCAGCGACCCGACCTGGTCGTGCTGGATGTGATGCTGCCCGGGATCGACGGTTTCGAGGTGTGCCGGCGCATCCGGCGCACCGACCAACTGCCGATCATCCTGCTGACCGCACGGAGCGACGACATCGACGTCGTGGTCGGTCTGGAGTCCGGTGCCGACGACTATGTGGTGAAACCCGTGCAGGGCCGGGTGCTCGACGCCCGGATCCGCGCGGTGCTGCGCCGCGGTGAGCGCGAGTCCACGGATTCCGCCACCTTCGGCAGCGTGGTGATCGACAGGTCCGCCATGACCGTGACGAAGAACGGGGAGGACCTGCAGCTCACGCCGACCGAGCTGCGTCTCCTCCTGGAGCTGAGCCGCCGGCCGGGCCAGGCCCTGTCGCGGCAGCAGCTGCTGCGCCTCGTGTGGGAGCACGACTACCTCGGTGACTCCCGTCTGGTGGACGCCTGCGTCCAGCGGCTGCGCGCGAAGGTGGAGGACGTACCGTCCTCGCCGACCCTGATCCGTACCGTGCGGGGCGTGGGATACCGGCTGGACTCTCCGCAGTGAGCACGGCTGTGCGGCGGAGCCTGCTGGCCGGGCTCCGCTGGACCAGCCTGCGGCTGCGGCTCGTCGTCGTGTTCGCGCTGGTCGCGCTGACCGCCGCGGTGTCCGCGTCCGGGATCGCGTACTGGCTGAACCGCGAGGCGGTGCTGACCCGTACGCAGGACTCCGCGCTCGGGGACTTCCGGCAGGAGATGCAGGGCCGCGCGGCCTCGCTGCCGCTGAGCCCCACCAAGGAGGACCTGCAGACCGCCGCCGTGCAGATGGCGAGCAGCAGCCCCGGGTACAGCGTGCTGCTGATCGACGAGCGCGATCCCGGCAAGCCGATCGTCGGCAACTCCGACCTGGACACCTTCACCCGCGACAACGTGCCGGTGTCGCTGCAGCAGCAGGTCGACAGGAAGCAGCCGGTCAAAGCGGGCAACAAGTACGAGTACCACCTGTTCTGGCAGCGGACCTCGATCCGCGGCACGCCGTATCTCGTCGCCGGTACGAAGATCATCGGCGGCGGTCCGACCGGCTACATGCTCAAGTCGCTCGACCAGGAACGGCAGGATCTCAACTCCCTCGCCTGGTCACTGGGGATCGCCACCGCCCTGGCCCTCGTCGGCTCCGCCCTGCTGGCCCAGGCCGCGGCGACGACGGTGCTGCGTCCCGTGCAGCGGCTCGGCGACGCGGCGCGCAAGCTCGGCGAGGGCAAGCTCGACACCCGGCTCACCGTGTCCGGAACCGATGAACTGGCCGATCTCTCCAGGACGTTCAACAGAACGGCGAGCTCCCTGGAGAAGAAGGTCGCGGACATGAGCGCGCGGGAGGAGTCCAGCCGCCGCTTCGTCGCCGACATGTCGCACGAACTGCGCACCCCGCTCACCGCGATCACCGCGGTCGCGGAGGTGCTGGAGGACGAGGCCGACAGCCTCGATCCGATGATCGCGCCCGCCGTGCACCTGGTGGTCAGCGAGACCCGGCGCCTCAACGACCTGGTGGAGAACCTGATGGAGGTCACCCGCTTCGACGCGGGCACGGCCCGTCTCGTCCTCGACACCGTCGACGTCGCCGACCAGGTGACCGCCTGCATCGACGTCCGCGCCTGGCTGGACGCGGTGGACCTGGACGCCGAGCGCGGCATGATGGTCCGCCTCGATCCGCGCCGGCTCGACGTGATCCTGGCCAATCTGATCGGCAACGCGCTGAAGCACGGCGGTTCGCCCGTGCGGGTCACGGTGCGGACCGAGGGCGACGACCTCGTCATCGAGGTACGCGACCACGGCCCCGGCATCCCCGAGGACGTGCTGCCGCACGTCTTCGACCGCTTCTACAAGGCCAGCGCCTCCCGCCCCCGCTCCGAGGGCAGCGGCCTGGGGCTCTCGATCGCCATGGAGAACGCGCACATCCACGGCGGCGACATCACCGCCGCCAACTCGCCGGACGGCGACGGCGCGATATTCGTCCTGCGCCTGCCGCGCGACGCGGAGGCGCTGAACCGCACCACCGAGGGCCACGGCGCGGAGATCCCCGACCAGGAGGACGACGCCACGTGACACCCACCGGACGCCGGGGCAGCCGCCCCGCCGCGCCACGCCCGGGCCGCCGCCCCGCCGCGGCCCTCGCCGCCGCCGCGCTCTGCGCCGTACTGGCCACGGGCTGCGGGATCAGGACGACCTCGGTCCCCGTCGACGCGGGACCGGCCCCCTCCCGGGTGCCGTGCGCGATGCCGGCGGAGGACATCACCACCCAGGCCCAGCAGGGCATCCCCGTGCAGATCTATCTGGTCTGCGCCTCGGAACTGGTCACCGTGGACCGCGCGGTGCAGGTCCGGGAGACGGCATCGGAGCGGCTCCGGATCGCCCGGGCCCTCCTGGACGAACTGCGCCTGGAGCCGCCGAGCACGGAGGAGCAGGCGGGGTTCTCCACGCACGTCCCCGGGACGCTCCGGGTCGACGGCCCCCACGCGGGCGACCCGAAGGGCACGCTGCGTCTGAGCGAGCAGCCGGAGGACCTGCCGTCCGATGCACTGGCCCAGATCGTCTGCACGTTCGCCGAGAGCGAGTCGCTCGTCCCCGACGAGTCGGTGACGCTCGGCGGCCCGGGCGACTACGCACCGCGCGCCTACCTGTGCACGACGGAGACGAAGGCCAGCCCGGAGGCCGTACCGACTGCGGACACGGCCCAACTGCCCTGAGCCGGCCCGTGCGCGCCCCTGAGGGCGGGTGCCGGAACGGGGTGAGCCAGGTCTCCCCCGCCGGAGCGGAACCGATCCTGCCGCCGCCCGCGTCTTGGCTGGCGTGCGTCAAGGTTCGGGCGGCCAAGCCGTCATCCGCTTCCGCGCGGTCGGAGTGTCACTGCTCCTCGCGCATCTGCTGCTCGTCGGGTGGCTGACTCTGCGCCCCCTGGACGTGCCGTGGATGACCGCCGCCAACCTCCAGCCGTTCGCCGGCATCAAGGCCGACCTGTCCCTGGGCCCGGTCGCCGCCGCCCGCCGCATCGGCAAGGAACTCCTGCTGCTGGCCCCGCTGGGCGTACTGCTGCCGCTGGCGGGAGGCCGGCTCCTCGTCTCCCCGTGGGCCTCACTGACCCGTACGGTCGCGGCCGGGGCGCTGATCTCGCTGGTCATCGAACTGGGCCAGACCGGAGTGCCCGGCCAGGTCGTCGACGTCGACTCGCTGCTCCTGAACACCGTCGGCGTGGCTCTCGCGCACGTCCTGATCGTTCCGGCCTGGCGGGCGCGGCTGCGCCGCCGCGAGGAGGAGAGGGGCCGTCTGCTGCCCCGGGCCGCGCGCGCGGCCCAGCCCTCGTCGCTGTCGGCCTCTCAGGGGTCGACCCCGACGATTTCCAGGGTCGGTATCGCCCCGTAGAGCGACGCTTTGCCCCCGCTGTCCGAGCCATCCTGGATACACCGGGAGCGCACGAACCGCTCCCTCCTCGGTTTCAGCAACGGTTCGCGAAGGAGCCCACCATGGCCGCACTTGCCCGCCCCCGTGACGGACGCATGCTCGGCGGAGTGTGCGCAGCGCTGGCACGGCGCTTCGGCACCTCCGCGAGGACCATGCGCATCATCTTCGTCGTGTCGTGCCTGCTGCCGGGCCCGCAGTTCCTGCTCTACCTGGCGCTGTGGCTGCTGCTCCCCCAGGAGCAGCCGTCGTCCGCCGCGACCGCCTGGTAGTCCCCGTACACACGCCTGTGGGCGGACCCCCGGATCCGGGGGTCCGCCCACAGGCGTGTGTGGAGCGGGCCTCAGCGGCCGAGGGGCAGCCCGTTGGCCGACAGACCGCTGGTCGTCAGACCACCGGCGGGCATGCCGCCGAGGAGGCCCTTGGCCGGGGCGGCGACGTCGCCGAGGACCTTCGTCTGGCTGGTGCCGAGGAGCTCGGTGGCGGTGTCCTGGACCGGCAGGGTCGACGTGGCGTTCGCCAGCGCGCCGGCGACGGGCAGGGCGCTGGTCGCGGCCTCCAGCGGCAGCGCGGATGCGGAGGCGGTACCGGCGGCGGCAGCGGCGAAAGCGGCACCGAGAGCGGCGACGCCGAGAGTCCTGGCAGCAGACTGCTTCATGTGAAATTCATCCTTGGGGAAGGGGATGTGAGCGGCTCTGCAACGTAGTCAGCCCTCTGCCCGTCCCGCAAACATCGAAAAACACGGAAAACGGCCGGGAAAGTGATTCCCGGCCGTTCCCCGAAGACGTCCGTTCAGCCGGCGACCGAGGTAGACACGCTGGTCGCAGCGGTCTGCTCGAAGAGCCATTCGGACTTCAGCTCGGCGTATCCGGGCTTGATGACGTCGCTGATCATCGCCAGACGTTCATCGAAAGGAATGAATGCTGATTTCATCGCATTGACGGTGAACCACTGCATGTCTTCGAGCGTGTATCCGAAGGTCTCGGTCAGCTTCTCGAATTCCCGGCTCATGCTCGTCCCGCTCATCAGCCGGTTGTCCGTGTTCACGGTGGCCCGGAAGTGGAGCCGGCGCAGCAGCCCGATGGGGTGCTCGGCGTACGAGGCCGCGGCACCGGTCTGCAGGTTGGAGGTCGGGCAGAGCTCCAGCGGGATGCGCTTGTCCCGTACGTACGAGGCGAGGCGGCCGAGCTTCACGCTGCCGTCCTCGGCGACCTCGATGTCGTCGATGATGCGGACACCGTGGCCGAGCCGGTCGGCACCGCACCACTGGATGGCCTGCCAGATCGACGGCAGGCCGAAGGCCTCGCCGGCGTGGATGGTGAAGTGGTTGTTCTCGCGCTTGAGGTACTCGAAGGCGTCGAGGTGCCGGGTGGGCGGGAAGCCCGCCTCGGCGCCGGCGATGTCGAAACCGACGACGCCCTGTTCGCGGTAGCGGTTGGCCAGTTCGGCGATCTCCAGCGAACGCGCGGCGTGCCGCATCGCGGTGAGCAGCGCGCCCACCCGGATCCGGTTCCCGTCCTTCCGCGCCCTGCGCTCTCCCTCACGGAAGCCCTCGTTGACGGCCTCGACGACCTCTTCGAGGCTCAGGCCGGCTTCCAGGTGCTGCTCGGGGGCGTACCGCACCTCGGCGTAGACGACACCGTCGGCGGCCAGGTCCTCCGCGCACTCGGCGGCGACCCGGACCAGCGCCTCACGGGTCTGCATGACGGCACACGTATGGGCGAACGTCTCCAGATAGCGCTCCAGCGAGCCGGAGTCGGCGGCTTCCCGGAACCAGATGCCGAGCTTGTCGGCATCGGTCTCCGGGAGGCCTTCGTAGCCGCCCGCCGCCGCGAGTTCGACGATCGTCCCGGGGCGCAGGCCGCCGTCGAGGTGGTCGTGGAGAAGGACCTTGGGGGCACGCCGGATCTGATCCTGGCCGGGCACATGGAGGGTCGGGCTCATCATCCACGCACTCTAGCGCCTACGCGCGTAGAGCGCCGCTGGACGCCGCTCGCCGATACGTAACAGAGACCGCGAATACGGGTGGCGTACACCTGCCCTTCTGACACTGTTACGTCATGGCACAGCGCGCACTCCCCCTGCCTGCTGCAAGGCTGGGACGGGCCGTCAGGACGGCCGGAGAATCCACCACGGTCAGCGGCGTGGTCCTGCTGCTCCCGGACGGCGAGCCCTACTCGCACCGCCGCCCCTCCCCTCTCACCTACGCCCTCCAGCTCCCCCTTGCCCGGTCCCTGGCCCGCGCCGGCGGCACCGACGGCCTCGCAGCCCACGTCGTCCACTACCGCTGCCGCGGCTGGAACACGACGGAAGCCCACCTCGCGGCGGACGCCGAATGGGCGGTGGACGAGGTCGTACGCCGCTACGGCGACGTCCCGGTCTGCCTGGCCGGCCACGGCATGGGCGGCCGCGCGGCCCTCCGCGCGGGCGGCCACCCGGCCGTCACCTCGGTCCTCTCCATGGCCCCCTGGCTCCCGGGCGACCCGGACGCCGAACCGGAACCGGTCAAGCACCTGGTCGGCCGCCAGGTCCTGCTGGTCCACGGCACGAACGACGCGCGCTCGGACCCGGAGCTCTCCTTCCGCCTGGCCGAGCGCGCGAAGAAGTCCAACCGCGACACCTGCCGCTTCGAGGTCCATTCGGACGGCCACGCGCTCCGCCAGCACCACACCGAAGTAGCCGCCCTGGCGGCCGACTTCGTCCGCGGCTCGCTCTTCGGCCGCAGCTACGCCCGCCCGGTCGCGGACGCCCTGGCGGCTCCGCCGCCGCTGGGTCTGCGGATGCCGCTTGCTGCGGGGTTCGGGAAGTCGTTGCGCGGGTGAGACGGAGGGGTGGGCCCGGACCGGCTCACGCGGTGGAGCATCGGCAACCGTGACAGGAGGGCCATGTCATTGCGGCTCCGCGACCGCACCTCGGCATGCAGGAGCGGTCCGGCCCACGACACCGCTCTCATGACCGGCCGGCCGGCGTGATCGTTGAGCCGGCCGGCGATGCACCTGGCCCGCACTCCGTACGGCGTGCCTGTCGCCCGTCTACGCGGTCCTGCGCCGACCGACCCGCTCCCTGTCCTCCTGCGGCAGCGCGTCAGCGGCCAGCAGCCGTGGCAGCAGGTCCGGTTCGAGCGTCATCGCCCGGAAGGCGAGCGCGACGGTCACGTCGTGGTCGGGCCGGTGCACGATCTCGACCGGGTCGGAGACCCGGATGTCTCCCGGCTCGATCACGCGCAGATAGGCGCCGGGCACCGCTGCCTGGGTGAACCGCTTGATCCAGCCCTCTCGCTCCAGCCATCCCTGGAAGGTCGCGCAGGGGATCCGCGCGCACGACACCTCCAGGACCACGTCCGGACCGACGCGCCAACGCTCCCCGATGCGGGCGCCGTTGACGTCGAGGCCGAGCGTCGTGAGGTTCTCCCCGAAGACACCGTTGGCAAGTGGCCTGCCCAGCTCGGCCTCCCACCCGTCGAGATCCTCGCGGGCATAGGCGTAGACGGCCTGGTCGGTGCCGCCGTGATGCCTCACGTCGTAGACGCGGTCACCCCCCAGACCGACCTCACCGGTGCCCTTCGGGCCAGGAGCGATCACGGCGACCGGCCCGGCAACGGGCCGCTTGTCGATTCCTGTCGCGCTGAGGCCCTTCCATGGGTTGGGCCGGGGCTTGCCGACATTGACGGAGAGCAGCTTCATGCGCGCGAGGGTACGGTCCTTTGCCCGCTGCGGCGACTCAATTCCCTTCCACGCCCTTGGGGTTGATCACCACTCCCGGGCCCTCACACCTCATCGCGCATGTCCTCGGCCGCTCCGGGCATGGAGATCTCTGCGGAGGACCATAGAACTTTGCCGGACCGTCATGCCCACCCGCAGATACAAGTCGAGCGCGCCGGTGTCCGAGTGGGTCCACAGGACGCAGGAGCTTCGGCTCGCCCGATGGAAGGCGCGAAACGTGTGGCACAGCAGCAGCCTGGCGAGGCCGCGGCCTCGGTGATCGACGCGCACGGCGACCTGCTCGACGTAGCCCTCACCCGATCCAGGCACATCCAAAGCCAGTGCGGCACCCACCAGTTGGCCACCGGAGAAGGCCAGGGTCGATTGCGTCGGGGCGAACGCGGGCCGGTCGATGGTGTGGGTGGCCCACTCCTCGTACGCCTGTCGCCGTTGCTGCCACTCATCGAACGCGTCCTGCACGAGGGCGTGTGCGGCAGGGCCGTCGCCGACGCGAAACGGCCGCACTGTCACGCCCGTCGGCGGCTCGGGCACCGCGGGTTCGACCGGCATGGGGAACTCCAGCTGCCAGGCCGTCGCCAGCGGCCTGTACCCGCGGGAGCGCAGCAGCGCGACGGCAGCGGTATCCGCTTCAGGCACGGTCTGCACGATGCCGTCGCTGCCGGCCTCCCGCGCCCGCGACTCCACCCAGCCGAGGAGCGCCGCGCCCAGCCCTCGGTCTCGGTGCCCGGGGTGCACGTCGACCTCGGAGCGCCGGTCCACCCAGGCCCAGGCGGCCGGACTCCCGGCCTGGTCGAGGACGAGCACGGTGTCCGACTCCAGCACCAGACCCGGCCGCGAGAGATCGGCGGCGATGGCACCGGCGTCGCTCTGCACCCGTCCGCGCACCTCCCGTTCGCAGGCCGCGACCAGCGCGTGGATCGCCGGTATGTCGTGGGCGTTCACAGGCCGCGAGCGGTAGCCGGGAGGCAATGACGGGGCTGTCGAAGGCATCATCGGACCCTAGCCGCAGGCCGATCTCCCGGTCCAGGGCGTAATCCGCCGGATGCCCCTGGCCGGGGATTCCTGGCATGCGCCCCATCGCGCGGCTCCTTCGCCGACCTGGGCCATGGGGCATATACCGCGCCATGCCGTGAGTGCCGGCGGACGACCCGGGCGTCCGAAGAGGAGCTGCCTGCCATGCAGGCTCAGGCGGAGTCTCCAAGGGCGGTTCGTTCCGGGGGACTTCGGCTCCGGCTGTGCTGCGCGTCGGACCGGTTCCGTGACAGCGCGGCACGCCGCCTCAGGTCGTCAGCGGCTCAACCGACCTGGGCCTCGAAGCCGTTGTCCTGGCAGTACTGCACGATGAGCCCGCCTGCCCCGCGATCACTGCTCTTCAGCGCCGCCACCGTGGCCTCCGCCAGGGTGCGCCCGCCTCCGACGGGCTCGTCCCGCAGCGGGTCCATCGCGAGGAAGACATCATCGGCGACGGCCCCGACCATGTCGTACCCCGACGCCCCATCCGCTTCCGCGCCCTCCCTCTCGGCGTCCGCCTCCTCCGCCCGCGCGTCCTGCCACGCCCCGAGCTGCGTGCAGTAGCTCTCGCGCTGCTCGGTCAGCCGCGCTTCGCTCTTGCCGTCGTCGGAGGAACACCCGGCTGTCACGGCGACCAGAGCGAGCACCGGAACGAGCGTCCTGATCAAGCGCACCATGTCGTCCCCCGATTGCCACCGCGTGTACGTGCCCTGACCACTCAACTGCCGCAGCAGGATACCCACATCGGGCTCCCCGTCCACTCGGCTCGGGATGTTCCTGCCGAGTCTCGCCGGAGATCACCCGGTACCGCGGGGAGCGCCCAGCCGGTGCAGCGGTTCCCGTCGGCCGGCGTCACCGGCTCCGCCACGGCCACCCGCGGCTCGTGGCCGTTGGACTCGGCTCTCGCGTGTCACAGGACCAGGATCCAGGCAGGTCCGACGACGGACCGCCGGCGATGCCTGGGGCGCATCGGACGTGCGGCACCGCCTGTTCTCACGGAGCCGGGGTACGCGATGCGTCATGACCCTGGCCCGCTCCTTACCCGACAGCGCGACCGAGTGGTGGATCTACCTCGGCGCGTTCTCCGTCTACGCGCTCACCCGGCTGGTCCTGGCCTGGCGCCAGGCACGCGACGAAGGTGCCGAACACCCCGTCCGCTCCGCCTTCACCGATGAGGAACCGGAAGAGCCGAAGGTCTCAGCGGCATTCGGGGCCTTTCGCTCCTACCGGCAGCTCTTCGGCTTCTTCGGAGGTGCGGTCGCGATCGTCCTGATCGCCACCCTGACCGACGGACAGCTGCGACTCGTGCTGATGTGCACCCTCGCTCCCGTCATCGTCATGGCGCTGGCCTACCTCGACTTCCGCGTCGCCCGCACGGCACGCCTGCGCTCCGCCCGGTCACCGGGGGGAGTCCAGCGGGGGCTCTGACCGGCTGAACCCCCCGTTCCAACCGCAACTGGGCGGGGCACCTGTGCCCGCGGTCCCGGCGACTATCCGACCTCACGTCCCGGGGAAGGCTCGCCCTCCCGACTCGACGCCGACTCCGGCTGCGACCGGCTCGCGGCAACCGCTGCGGCGACGAACGAGGCGACGAGGGGCCGTTGGTCGAGCCGCGACCACGCGACGACCAGTCGGCTGGGCGGCGCGTCGACCACCGCTTTGTAGACCAGCCCCGGGTGAACGGGTTCGACGGACGACCGCGGCAGGATCGCGATCGTCCGGCCGAGCATGATCATCTGCGTCATCTGTGCCACGTCCACGATCTCCGGCCCGGTCCCGCCGTCGGGCACTCCCTTCCAGCGCGGCAGCGTCTCGTGCTCCAGGTCGCTCATGCGCAGCTCGCCGCGCGAGGCCAGCCGGTGGCCCAGCGGCAGGATCGCCACGCGCCCCTCGACGAACAGCGTCTCGGACTCCAGTCCCGTGAGGTCGTCGAACGGCGCGTACAGCAGCGCCACATCGGCTCTCCCGTCACGCAGGTAGTCCGCACGGTCGGTGGCGCCGCCGAACAGGACATCCACCCTGCGCGCATCGGGCTGCCCGGCATACGCCGCGAGGATCCCGGACAACAGGTTGGCATCGCCACCGGGCTTGATCACCAGCCGCAACTGCGCCTGGACGTCGCCGGCCCGGCGCGCACTCCGGGCCGCGGCGCTCACCGCGTTGAGCGCGTGGCGGCCGTGGTGCAGCAACGCCTCCCCGGCCGGCGTCAGTGAGACGCGGCGGCTGGAGCGCACGAGCAGCTGGACGCCGAGCCGCGACTCGACACGCTGAATCGCCTTCGAGAGCGCCGGCTGCGCGATGGAAAGGCGCGCGGCGGCATGGCCGAAGTGCAGTTCCTCGGCTACCGCGACGAAGTACTCCAGCTCACGCGTCTCCAGATCACTCATTCCTCCAGGTTATCGCTGAAGAATCAATCGGCCTTGGACTTGGCTCGCGAGGCGAGGTTCGATTGACCCATGATTCACCACACAATGATCGTCTCCTTCGCCGAATCCATTCAGGAAGCCGAGCTGGATCAGTTCCTCAAGGACATCGAACAGGTCATGCGCGACTCGGAGCAGATCCAGACGTTCGCCGCCTCACGCCACATCCGCGTACCCGCCGAGGACCACAGCCCCGTGCCCACTGCCACCGCGATCGTGCAGATCGCCCTCGGCGACCTCGACGCCCTCAACGCCTCGTTCGCCGCCCCCGGACTCGAGGAAGTCATCCGGCACTGGCAGTCCCGCCACCCGTACAAGGTCATCTGGGCCAACCACGAGCCGCTGTCCTCCTGACGGGGCCCGGCACGCTTTCGGTCCTCAGCGGGCCAGAGGCCCCGCCTCCGCCCATACCGTCTTGCCCGGCCCGAGCCGATCGCTCACGCCCCAGCGGGCGGCGAGTGCCTCCACGATGAGGAGGCCCCTGCCCCCGTCGGCCTCCGGGTCGGGCCGGGGCACGGCGGCGGGGCCCGGACGGGCCTCGTGGGTGTCGGAGATCTCGACACGTACGACTCCGGTCCCGTACGCGTACGAGAGCCGCAGCTCGAAATCGCGCCCCGGAACCCGCCCGTGCAGCACCGAGTTCGCCGCGAGCTCCGCGACGAGCAGGGCGACGGTGTCGGAGAGTCCCGATCCGTACGGAATCCCCCAGACGTCGAGCTTCCATACGGCCAGGCGCCGCGCGAGGGTCGCGCCCAGACGTGTGGCGGAACACCTCTGGACGAACACACTTACGGTTACGGGCGGTTGGGCTTGCAGTGCTGTCATGCGCCAAGCGTTCCGCCCCGACCCTTGCTTCCAGCAGGAACGACGCCCATACAGTTCCACCTGTATGG
This sequence comes from Streptomyces sp. NBC_00385, assembly GCF_035917155.1. Taxonomy (NCBI): domain Bacteria; kingdom Bacillati; phylum Actinomycetota; class Actinomycetes; order Kitasatosporales; family Streptomycetaceae; genus Streptomyces; species Streptomyces sp. NBC_00385. The sequence continues at coordinate 3,098,645 of NZ_CP107951.1, forward strand.
GTTGACGCTCTGGACGGGGTGGGTAACCGTCCGTGATCATTGTCGCGTTGATCGATGCGCGGAGGACAGGGCGGCGATGACTACAGATCACGAAGGCACCGCGTCGGGCGGCGAGCCCGAACTGTCGGACAGCCTGCGGACGTTCGGGGCCGTCCTCAAAGCCCTGCGCGAAGCCGCCGGCCTGACCCAGGAGGACTTCGCGCCCCGCGTGCAGTACTCGCCCGCCTACATCGCCAAGATCGAGCAGGGCAAGCGGTTCCCGCCGGAGAACCTGCCGGAGCGGGCGGCGGACGCCCTGGGCGCGGTCGCGGGCAAGGTCCTCGGCGCCGCCGCGCGAAGCCTGCGCAGGAGGGCCGGACTCGCCTCCTGGTTCCAGCAGTGGGCGGGGATCGAGGAGGAGGCGATCACGCTGTACGCGTACGAGTGCCGGGGTGTCCCTGGGCTGCTCCAGACAGAGGAATACATCCGGGCCGTCTTCGAGCGGCGCCTCCCGCCGCTCGCGGAGGACGCTTTCCAGCAACAGGTGGCCGCACGTCTGGCGCGGCAGGATCTCCTGCCCGGGCGCCCCAACACGTCCTTCTCGTTCCTCATCGAACAGGCCGTCCTTGAGCGCCGGTTAGGGGGTACGCAGGTCACGTCCGCGCTCATCGACAACCTTCTGACGCAGGGCGGCCGTCGCAACGTCGAGGTTCTCGTCATGCCGCTCAGGCAGCCGGATCACTCCGGCATCGACGGGCAGATGTACCTCGCCGAGACCCCCTCGCACAGTTGGTTCGGCTACGTCGAAGGCCATGACAGCAGCACCCTCCTCACTGACCCGAAAGTGGTCAGTGCCATGCTCCAGCGCTATGGCAAGATGCGCTCACAGGCGCTGAGCCACGAGGCCTCGGCGGGCCTGCTGAAGCAGATGCTAGGAGCGCTATGAGTACCGAACTGGCCTGGTTCAAGAGCAGCTACAGCGGCAGCGGCGGCGACAACTGCGTAGAGGTCGCCCTGCGCCCCCACGCCGTCCACGTCCGCGACTCCAAGGACACCGACCGCCGCCCGTTCACCGTCTCCACCGCCGCGTGGTCGGACTTCACCGCGTACGCGTCCGTCGTCGCATCCTGATCAACCGGCGTCACCGGCAGCAGGTTCCCCCGTCGCGACAGCAGGAACTTCTCCAACGCTGCCACCGATTGCGTATCCGGGTGGCCGCCCAACCAGGTCCGTTTCCGGCCCCGCACCCCTGAGACCGGATACGGGGCCGAAGAGGAGGGGTGCGGGTTCGGTGGTTGCCCGCTAGGAACGCGGCACGACGACCACTGCGTTGCTCATCCGGCGTTCGCGAAGGGCCGTGTCCTCCCACTCGTCCCACGGCCGGTTGTAGAGGCTGCCGCCCACGACCAGGGTCGTGTCACCACCGCTGCCGAGCCCCACAGCGTCGCGGGCGCCGAGCCAGCGCATTACCCGCGCGGCCTCCGGCAGGGTCACACCCACGCTGAAGCCGGGGTTGCGGCCGTCGATGGTGACGAGCATCAGGTGACCATCCGCCGAGAGGCCGGCCAAGGTGCGGGCGTGCCGTGAGGTCAGCACCCCACTGGGCCTGCATCCACTCGCCGGTGCCGGCAGGACGCAGGAGGCGTGGGCCATCCCGTTGGCGGCTGGATTGAGCATGATCTGGCCGTCCCGCAGCAGGGCGGGAGTCCCGCCTGCCACGGCGGAGAAGGCGGGCGAGGTCACCGAGGCGCCATCGGGATCGGTGATCGTGGTGCGCGGGGTGACCCTGTCACCGGGCGTGAGGGAGCCGAGCCACGCGCCGCCTCGGCCGATGCCCTGCAGCACCCGCCCGCCTGCCGGCACGGAGCCCGGCGCGTTCCGTACGGACAGGACCTCCCAATTTCCGTTCAGTACCGCTTCGGTGACCGGGGTGCCGGCCCATTTCGGAGCGGGCTCGGGTGTGGAGGCTCCCCACTCCGGGCGGAAAACCACGATCTCGTCCGCGTCGTAGCAGGTGCCGTTGCGCACAGGGGTCGTCCAGGGCTGCGGGCCGTTGGTGGACTCCCGGAAGTCACCGCCGACGCCGCCACAGCCAAGTACCTGGCCGGCCACCCGGTTCACACCGTCCACGTCCCGCTCACCCTTGCCCGGGACCGAAACCCACGTGCGGGAGGTGATCTCCGTAATGCGGCTGCCACCCCCGGCAGCGTTGAGCAGGAGTGCGGTGCGACCGTTGTTGGGTGCGCCGAGCAGGACGTTGTTGCGTACGTACAAGCCCTGCGGAACACCCTCATACCCCATGAAGTCCGCGTTGTTGGGCGACGCGATATCGAACTCGGTGCCGTTGACGGCTGCCAGCGCACCCGAGGCGTTCGCCATCTGCTTCACCGTCTGGGAGGTGGAGACGTCCGTACCGTGCTCGGTGCGCACGTCGACCTGGGCACCGGGCGCCACGGTGACCACACGGATCTGCCAGGGGCCCCGGCTGCCGGGGTTCGTCTCGGCTGTGAAGAACGTACGGGTGCTGGGGTAACCCGCCTCTTTCAGCCGGGTACGGCTGTTCGCCGCCTCGGCAGCAGTACCGTACGGACCGACGTGCACGCCGTAGAGGGTCATGGCGTACGTGTCTGTCGTGGCCGGCGAGTCCAGCGGTACCGCCTCAGCGGGAAATCCGGCGTCCTGCAGGCCCTGCGCGTACGCCGCCGCGGTGGCAGCGACGGTGGTCATCTCCTGCCCGTCGGGGAACCGCACCCACACGGCCCATCCGTCGCTTGCCGCTGTCCCTTGGGAATACACCCGATAGGTGATCCCGGAACTCAGCTGCGTAACCCCGCTCCTCGGTGCCGAACCGTCCCCGAGCGGGAAGACCGGGCCGACGGGCGGGTAGTCGGGTACCGCGGCCGGGCCGTCTGCCTCGGATGCTTCGGCGGACGCCATGAGCAGGGAGGCCAGGAGCATGGCGGCGGCAAGGCTCGCCGCCGCCCGGCCGGGTCTCAAGGGTGAGGTGATCATGCTCGGCAGATTCGCGCTTCCGTGCGGATATGTCCAGCTCGTCAGCGGGGATCGGTGCCGCCGACGCCGCACTGACGAACTGCGTCCTCGGCCAGGCCCCTGGCGTCGTTGGACAGACTCCCCCGCCTCCTGACCCACCACCCCTCAGTCCGGCAGCAGGTTCCCCCGTCGCGACAGCAGGAACTTCTTGAACGCCGCCACCGGCGGGGTGTCCGGGTGCCCGTCCAGCCAGGCCACGCCGATCTCCCGAGCGGCCCGCGGTGCCGTCACCGTCAGCTCCACGACCCCCGGGCGGGCCACCGCCGGAGGCGGGAGCAGCGCCACGCCCAGGCCGGCCGCGACCAGGCCGCGCAGGGTCTCCGCCTCCTCGCCCTCGAAGGCGACGCGGGGGACGAAGCCCGCCTCCGTGCAGAGGTCGTCCGTGATGCGGCGCAGGCCGTAGCCGGGTTCCAGGGTGACGAAGGTTTCGTCGGCGGCCTCCGCCAGGCGGATGCGGCGGCGGGTGGCCAGGCGGTGGTCCTCGGGGACGACCAGGCGCAGGCGCTGTTCGTCCAGTCGGCGGGTCACGAGGTCGGGGGCGTCCGGGACGGGTGAGGTGAGGCAGAGGTCGAGGCCGCCCGCGCGGAGGCGTTCGATCATGGCTTCGCCATAGTTCTGGACGAGCTGGAAGCGGACCCGGGGATGGTCGACGCGGAAGGCGCGGATCAGGGCGGGGACGGTTTCCGAGCCCATCGTGTGGAGGAAGCCGAAGGCGACCTTGCCGGCGGTGGGGTCGGCGTCGGCCCGTACCGAGTCGGCGGCCTTCTCCACCTCCGCGAGCGCCCGTTCCGCCGAGCCGAGGAAGGTGCGGCCCGCGGGGGTGAGGGAGACCGTGCGGCCCTTGCGGGAGAACAGGGCCACGCCCAGGTCCTGTTCCAGGCGGACCATGGCCCGCGAGAGCGTGGACTGCGGGACGCCGAGCTCGTGCGCGGCACGGGTGACGTGTTCGTGGCGGGCGACGGCCTCGAAGTACGCCAGGCGCGGCGCGAGGACCGCACGGATGTCATCTTCGTAACCGCTTGGTGACAGCCGAGGCTGTGAGCTGTGCTGATGCGCCATGGGATTGATTATCGCGTGTTTGTGCATTGGACGCATGAAAGGCGGCGGCATACGTTCGTGGCATGCCTCCTGCCAGTACCGGGGCGTCCACCCTCATCGTGGCCGCCTCGACCCAGTCGTCCCCCGTCGCCGCAGCCGTTCCCGTCGCGTCCGCCACCGCGGACCGGCTCGAACCCGGTCGCCCCGGTTATCGCCGGATGAGCTTCGCGCTCTTCGCCGCCGGTGTCGCGACCTTCGCGCTCCTCTACTCCACCCAGGCCCTGCTGCCCGCCGTCTCCGCGTCCTTCGGCGCCACGGCCGGGCAGGCGAGCTGGACGGTGTCCGCCGCGACGGGTGCGCTGGCGCTGTGTGTGCTGCCGATGAGTGCGCTGTCCGAGCGGTTCGGGCGGCGGCAGATGATGACCGCCTCGCTGGTGGTCGCGGTGACCGTGGGGCTGTTCGTACCCTTCGCGCCCTCGCTCGGGTGGCTGATCGCACTCCGTGCCGTGCAGGGGGCCGCGCTCGCCGGTCTGCCCGCGTCCGCGATGGCGTATCTCGCGGAAGAGGTCCGGCCGAAGGCGCTCGTCGCCGCGATCGGGCTGTTCGTGGCCGGTAACAGCATCGGCGGGATGAGCGGCCGGATCCTCACCGGCTGGGTCGCCCAGGCGTGGGGCTGGCGGGCGGCGCTCGGCGCGGTCGGGCTGCTGGCCGTGGCCTGCGCCGTCGTCTTCCACTTCATGATCCCCAGGGCCCGGAACTTCACCCCCGGTTCGCTGAACCCGAAGGCCCTCGCCAAGACAGTCGGCGGACACCTCGCCGATCCGCTGCTGCGCCGGCTGTACGCGATCGGCGCGCTGTTCATGACGGTGTTCGGCGCGGTCTACACGGTGATCGGCTACCGGCTCGTCGAGGCGCCGTTCAGCCTCCCGCAGGGTGTGGTCGGGTCGATCTTCCTCGTCTATCTGGTCGGTACGGTCTCCTCCGCGGCCGCGGGGAAGCTCGTCGCCCGGCTGGGGCGCCGGGGCGCGCTCTACCTCGCCGTCTCCACCACGGCCGCCGGTCTGCTGCTCTCGCTGGCCGACCAGCTGGTGGCCGTGCTCCTCGGCCTGGTCCTCATCACGGCCGGCTTCTTCGCCGGGCACGCGGTCGCCTCGTCCTCGGTGAGCCGCACCGCCACCACGGGCCGCGCCCAGGCGTCGGCGCTCTACCAGTCGGCGTACTACCTGGGCTCCAGCGCGGGCGGCACGCTCGGCGCGGTCGCCTTTCACGCCGGGGGCTGGGCGGGCACGGTCGCGCTGGGACTGGTCGCGGTCCTCGGTGTCGTCTCGATCACGCTGTACGGGACGCGGGCGGCCCGCGCAGAGCGGATGCGGCCGGCCGGACTCGCCTCCGTACAGAACTGAGACATTCGACGCACAACCATCCACTCCCCGACGCGCGTCTAGCAGGCGGAATCACCGCACTGTGCGCGAAGGGGAGTTGGCGGTTATGGGAGTCATGGGGAACATACGGAACATAAAGGGCGTACGGACGCGGCGCGGGCTCGCGCTGGCCGTCGCCGGTCTGACGGCGGTACCGGCGTTCGTGCTCGGCACCGGTGGCACGGCCCAGGCGGCGTCGTGCACGACGTCCAGGGGGCCGTACCAGAAGCAGGTCGAGAAGTACCTGCACCTGAAGGTGGACGGCAAGCAGTCGGCGGCCGACTGCAAGGCGATCCGCTCGTTCCAGAGCACGTACGGGGTCACGCCCACCATCGGTTACGCCGGGCCGGTCACCTGGCGCACCATGCAGACGCTCGCCGCCCAGAAGGCGGCCGGGAAGACCCCGAACAAGGCGAAGAAGTGCCCCACGAACAAGGGGCGCATCGCGTGCGTGGACCTGACCCGGCAGATCACCTGGATCCAGGACGGCAGCAAGCTGAAGTTCGGGCCGGTGCCGGTGCGGACCGGGCGGGACGGGTACGAGACCCGGACCGGCGCGAAGAAGATCTACTGGAAGCACAAGAACCACGTCTCGTCGCTCTACCACGTGGCGATGCCGTACTCGCAGTTCTTCGACGGCGGGCAGGCGTTCCACGCGGTCGGCGTGAAGATGTGGAACCCGCCGGGGTCGCACGGCTGCGTCAACATGCGCACCGCCGACGCGAAGTCATACTGGAACCTGTTGAAGAACGGCGACGACGTGTACGTGTACGGGCGCAAGCCCGGAACGTGACCGCTTCTGCTCTTCCCGCCCCCGTTGTCAGTGCCCTGCGGTAGCTTCCGAAGTGCTGAAGTGAGCGGTGTCACAGCGCAACAGGGGTGAGCGAGAGCGATGAGTGATCTGACGGCGACGACGACCGATATCGACAGTCGTCTGGAGGGACACCGGGTCGAGCTGACCGGATACTGCTACCGGATGCTCGGCTCGGCCTTCGAGGCGGAGGACGCGGTCCAGGACACGCTGGTGCGCGCGTGGCGCAACATCGAGAAGTTCGAGGGACGTTCGTCGCTGCGGTCCTGGCTCTACCGCATCGCGACGAACGTCTGCCTCGACATGCTCAACGCGGGCAACAAGCGGGCCAGGCCGGTCGATCTGTCCGGCCCGACGCCGCTCGCGCAGGCCGCGCTCAACCCGCTGCCGGAGAACACCTGGCTGGAGCCGATGCCGGACGGGCGGATCCTGCCGTCGGTCGCGGACCCGGCGGAGGCCGCCGTGGCGCGTGAGTCGGTACGGCTCGCGTTCGTCGCCGCGCTCCAGCACCTGCCGCCGAAGCAGCGTGCCGTGCTGATCCTGCGCGAGGTGCTGGCATGGAAGGCGGCCGAGGTCGCCGAGCTGCTGGACACGTCGGTCGCCTCGGTCAACAGCGCCCTGCAGCGGGCGCGGGCCACGCTGACCGATCACCAGGGGGATGCCGCGACCGCCGATGCGGCGGACCCGCTCGACGAGGAGCAGCGCAAGCTCCTGGAGCGGTACGTGGCGGCGTTCGAGGGCTACGACATGAAGGCCCTGACCGCGCTCCTCCACGAGGACGCCGTGATGACCATGCCGCCGTTCGACCTCTGGCTCCAAGGGCACGACGACATCGCGGGGTTCATGACGTCGATCGGCGCGAGCTGCGCCGGTTCCCGCCTGATCGCGACGTACGCCAACGGCACCCCGGCGTTCGCGCACTACAAGCCGGACCCCGAGGGCGAGGGCTTCATCCCCTGGGCGGTCCAGGTCATCGACATCAAGGACGGCGCCATCACCGGGATGCACTGCTTCCTCGACACCCCGCGCTGGTTCCCCCTCTTCGGCTTCGCCGACCGCCTGGCGGCCGATGCCGCGTGAGGCGCGGCACGACCCGGGCCCTGGTCGCCGGCTGGGTGGTCCTCGCCGCCGCCGGCTGGACCACGGCCCAGTGGCTCGGCGAACCCACCGCGACCTCCGGCCCCGCCCCCGTCACCCCGCCGTCCTCCGCCGCCGAACCCGGCCCCCAGCCGGAGTACGACTGCGAGGAGCTGACGGCGTCCGCGAAGCGGTCGCCGGGGGGCACGGAGACGGTGAAGCGGCCGCCGGCGGTCCCGGAGTCCTCTCCGGAGGCGACCAGCCCATCCGCCGTTCCCTCCCCGCCGCTTCGCGTGACCCCCATCTCGGATCCGCCGGACCCGTGGAACTCGGCGGATCCCTCCGCCGGGCCGACCCCTCCCTCGGAGAAGTACGTCCCGCCGGACGACCGGACGACCGCCCGGCTCGTTCAAGTGATCTGCGATACGGCGGAGTTCACGACGGAGGCCGAGGAGTAGGGGCAGGGACGCGGAGCTGACGGCGGGGCGGGGGTCGGGTCCGGCACCCGGCCGGGCCGGGGCCGGCCGACGGGCCTCGGGACGGTCCCCCTCTCAGCTCCCGTCCTCCCCCACCAGCCCCACCACGTCCTCGATCCCCACCAGATCGAGCAGCAGCCGCAGTGCGGGCGGAGCCCCGACCAGCCGCAGCCGCCGCCCACCCGCCCTGCGGGCGACCAGCGACAGCCGCGCGACCGCCTCCACCGAGGTCAGATCCGGGTGCTCGATGCCGCCCACGTCGCAGTCCACGACCGTCGCGTCGGTGGCGGCGAGTATCGCCTCAAGACGTGCACAGAGGCCCGGCACCCCGGCCCGGGTGATGCGGCCCGTGACGACGAGTGCCGTCGGCGGCATGAGATCCATGCCAAGGAGACCGTCGCCGCGGGCAAAACTCATCGCGGCGCCGCCATGCCTCTCAGCCGGCCGGAAAGATCCCGGTGTCGAGGTCCGCCCCGAAGGGCTCGGGCAGCTTCAGCGTCCCTCCGTACTCGACGGAGTCCAGCACCCGGTACGTGCAGCATGGCGAACGGGACCGATGGCAGTCCACTGATCCCGTTCACCCGTACGAGAAAACCCGAGGTCAGGCGCCGTTCCCCCATACGGCAGTTCCACGCACCCTGACGATGTATCCGTCGTCCTGCACAACGACCACCCAGCCGGTGACCGGCGAGACGACAAACACGTCGGCGTACATGAAGTAGTCCCGGACGCAGTCGTGGAACGTCTTGACGAAATCGGTGAGCCGGGAGGCATCGACGAAGAAGGGGCCCTGATCCTCGTCGAAGCTCGTGCTGTTGACCACGATGAGGGGACCTTCGAGGTCACCGCAGTACGTCAGGAAGTCGTCCTCGACGACATCTGGATCCCGCCCTTCGAGATCAAAAGGTTTCCACCCCTCCAGCGGAATGCCGGGGATTCTGTCCGGATGATAAGCAGTAGACCCGGGAAGCACTTCGCTCAACACCGATTCAGCGAATTCCCAGTTGACATGCTTCTTCACTGCGGTCATCGAGTCTCCCGTCCCCTGATGAACACCTTGAACACGACATTCCACTTATTGCCCTTGGATACACCACGGGAATTGTCTTCCAGCTCCGAAAGTTTGACGTGGGGCCCTTCCGGCGGATTGCGGTGCCCTTCGAGATTGAACTCGATGTCACGATGCGTACCATCAGGAAGAGTGCCGCGCCAGAAATCCGGCTTCCTGTTCGCGAAATTGTCGAGACTTCCACCGGCGAAATGATCGGCGATCCCCAGGAGATCATCCTCGCTCTCCACAGTATGACGCGCCACTTCCTCTCCGGCCGAGTTTGTGACCATCCGCGTTTGAACAGAAATGTCACATCCCCTCAGGACATCAGGGGAACCGTCGTTGTGTACGAGTACCGGCGCAGCACCTGCGAGTACATAGTAGGTGTGAAGGTCGCTCACAGTGAGGTTGTGAACCGTCGCCGCAGGTTCCGTCCAACGCTCGACCGAGTCGACACCTACCTGCCGGCCTGCGCTCGTGCGGAGCCGTTCGCCCGGCTTGAGGTCGTTCGCATCGATCCACGCACGCAGTTCGGGCACCCAGAACGGATGACCATCGGTTGCGGTGACCGCAGCAGTGCGATTGCCCTTGCCACCGTCGACGTCGATGGTGACCTTGACGAGGTGCTTGAGGCCCTGCCCCTTGATCTCTGCCGTGACCTCGCGGATCTCGCTCTTCCCGGTTTCGGGATCTGTCGCGAGGACCTTGTCACCGATCTTGACTCTTTCGATCGGTTTCGAGGTTCCGTCGGCCATCAGAACTCTCGTGCCCGGAACGAAACTGTTGCAGCTACTGAACCTCTTCGCGAGCTTCGACTTGCTGAGCCAGTTCTTGACCCCGCCGATCAGCTTCTCGCCGAGCTTCCAGAGCCGCTTGCCCAGTTCGGCGGCCTTCTTCCACTTCCAGGGGAGGCCGTATTTCTTGGCGATCTTGCCGACGATGCCGCCGACGGCGCTGGAGATGATGTTGACGGCGGTCGCGCCGCAGGCGCCCAGGGCTCCGGTGGTGAAGCAGTCGAGGGCGTCGGTGATGCCGAGTTCGTCGGCGGCGATCTTGGCGAGTTCCTTGGCGGCGGCGATGGCGCGCTGTTTGGCGATGTCGGCGGCCGTCTGGGCCTTGCGGGCGTTGTAGGAAGCGGTGGTCTCCTTGGGGGCCTGGACGCCGTAGTAGGTGTAGTACTGCTTGGTGGGCTTGACGGTCCAGCCGCCGTTGCCGGTCGGCTTGCAGGTGACGCCGACCATGATGCAGTCGTCGGGCTTCAGGCCGTCCGGGTCGGAGAAGGTGACCGGGTTGTTGAGGCTGTAGGCGTAGCCGTTGATCTGCTGCGGGTCGGTGTAGTCGATGATCGGGTCGGCGGAGATGAACCGGCCCGTGGAGCTGTCGTACTCGCGTGCTCCGAGGGTGGTGAGGCCGGAGACCTCCTGGACGGTGCCGCCGACGAAGCCCTTGTCATCGACCCAGTCCGCCGGGGAGCCCTCGCGGGCCGCTCCGAAGGGGTCCATGCGGCGGCGCTGGGTGGCGCCGGTGATGGCGTCGACGGTGAGCTGGGCGGTGCCGTGGTGGTCGGAGGCGAGGAAGGTGACGCCGGTGTTGTCCCGGACGGCCACGGTCTGGCCGGCGAGGGAGTAGTAGCGGGCGGCGGTGACCGCGCCGGTGGACTTCTTCAGGTGCAGTTCCATGCCGGGGAGGTAGAACGTGGTCTCCTCGGCCGTCTTGCTGAGCAGCCGGCTGCCGGCCCCGTCGTAGACGTAGTCGGTGGTGGCTCCGTCCGCGTTGGTGACCTTGGTCAGTTCGCCCTGCTTGTCCCAGGTGAACTTCTGGGTGTCGCCGTTGAGGACGCGCTGCTCGGTGTTGCCGGTGTTGTCGTAGGAGTAGGTGTTGGACAGCTTGACCGCGGGGGTGGTCGAGGTGGCCGTGGTGTCCACGGTCTCGGTGGTCAGCTGGTGCGGGCCCTCGCCGTTCTCGCCGTAGGTGTACGCCTTCGTCGACGTCGCCCCGCCGTTCAGGCCGTGGTCGGTCGCCGAGGTCCGGTTGCCGAGGGTGTCGAATCCGTACGTCGACCAGTACGGGGCCGCCCCGCCGACCGTCGTCCCGGACGGCGCGGAGGCGCACGCGGCGTCGTTCGTGCCGGTGCCGACCGCCTTGTCGGAGGTGGCCTTCGACGTCCAGGCGTCCGTCATCTGCCGCAGGCCGTCGTAACGGAAGCACTGCACGTCCGCGGTGCCGCCGGTGGGCGTGTCCGCGATGGAGCGGACGTTGCCGCCGTCGTCGTAGGTGTAGCGGGCGTCGTACGCCACCGAAGTGGCGTCCTCCACGTCGACCCGGGCGTTGACGAGGCGGGAGGTGCCCTGCTCGTAGGAGTAGGACAGCCAGGTCTTCTTGGCCCCGGTGTCGCCCGTGGTCAGTTCCAGCTGCTCGACCTTGTTGGTCGGCGAGTACGCCACCTCGGAGACGTAGCTCATCCCGCCGAGCGAGGTGTCCAGCGCGACGGGGCGCTGGAGGTCGTCGTACTGGTAGGAGAGGGTCTCGGCGGAGAGGCCGCCCGCGGCCGGGGTGTTCTGCGTCCGGACCGTGCCGTCCTTGTTGTACTCGGTGCCGAACACGTACGTGCCGCCGAGTTCGGGCTCGGCCGTCTTCGACAGGAAGTACTTGGTGGTGGTCGGTTCCAGGTCGTCGTCCAGCGCCGGGTAGGTCACCGACGAGAGGACGGCCCCGTTCCGGTAGGTGTACGAGCCGTACAGCTCGCCCTTGGCCACCGTGTCGTACACGGCCTCGGTCAGCTTCGTCCCGGTGCCCGCGGCCCCCTGCCACGTCTCCTTGACGCGGCCGATCCTGTCGTAGACCGAGGTGGTGGTGTTGGTGAGGGAGTCCGTCGTCGAGACCAGCCGGTCCAGGTCGTCGTACGCGAAGGTCGAGGATCCGGTGTCGGGATCGGTCGCCGTGTGCTTGCGGCCCCGCTGGTCGTACGTGTACGACCAGACGTTGTTCTTGTTGTCGGTGACCTTCGACAGCTGGCCGGCCGGGGTGTAGGCGTACCGGGTCGCGACGTAGTCGTTCGCGGTGCCCGGCAGGACCGGCTGGTCGCCCTTGTACTGGCGCAGCTCGACCGTGCGGTCGCGGGCGTCCGAGATCGTGGTCGTGGGGGTCTGGCCGTTCGGCGGGTCGACGGTGACCCGGTCACCACCGTAGGTGTAGGTCGTGCGGTTCTTCTCGATGCCGGCGACCTTGAGGACGGACGCCGTGGTGCGGCCCGCTCCGTCGAACTCGGACACCGTCTGCGCGTCGATGTCCTCGTTCCTCGGGACGAACAGCGTGGACGACGGGGCGCCGGTGGCGTAGTAGGTGTCGTTGGTCTTCACCACGCGGCCGGAGCCGTCGTAGTAGGTGTCGGCCAGCAGGCGTCCGCCGCCCTGTCCCTCGGTCTGGACCTGGCGGGGCCGGAGCAGACCGTCGTACAGGGTGTACTCGTGCCCGTAGGAGGCGCCGTCCTTCTCGATCTTCTGCGTGTGCAGATAGCTCGGACCGTTGGTCCGGATGCCGTACTCGTACCTGACGGACGGGGTGTGGTCGGCCTTGGCCCGGTCGGGCATCCAGACCGAGACGACCCGGCCGAGGGCGTCGTACGCGAGGTCGGTGCGCTTGCCGTTCATGTCGGTCTGGGACGAGAGCGTGCCCCACTCGGGCGCGTACTCGGTGACCGTGGTCCAGCCGAGGGCGTTCGTCTCGGTCTTGGACGCGGCGAGGCCGTAGGCGTTCTCCTTGTAGGACGTCGTCGTCGCCGTCTTCGCCGCGTCCGTGACGACCAGCGGCCGGCCATAGGCGTCGAAGGTGGAGGTGGACACGTCCTGGTACGTGGCGGTCGTCCCGTTGTGCGAGGCGAGCCGTTTGACGAGCGTGGGCTCGCCCTTGCTGGGCGCCGCGCCGAGCGTCGTCGATCCGTCGTAGTAGGTCAGCTCGTCCGAGATGACGTCCTTGGAGCGGTCCGGGTCGGTGGTCGCGCAGTCGACGGAGAGGGTCTCGACCCGTGAGACGTAGCTGTAGAGGTGCTTGGACGCGTTGTCGGCGTACTCGGTCCGGGTGCACTGGTTGTCGGCCACGTCCAGCTCGCCGTAGTCCGCGACCTGGGTCGGGCGGCCCTTGGCGTCGTAGGAGGTGGTCGAGGCAGTCTGCCGCCAGGTTCCGCTGCCGAGCGCCTCGTACGTGTCGGACCGGCCCGCCCGCACGAACCGGGCGTACGAGGTGCCCCAGTCCTTCACGCGGGTCGCGGTGACCTTGGTCCAGGGCGTGTTGACGGACTTGGAGACGACCGTGTCGCCGTCGTACGTCGTCGTTTCGAGCTCGGTGCCGGACTTCCAGTCGGAGTCCGGGTACGAGGTGCCGTTGGTGGCGGTCAGGCTGACCGACCGGGTGCCGCCGTCGGGGTCGACGTCCCCGTCCAGACCGCGGAAGAACACGTGCTCGGTCTTGGTGTTGGAGGGGCTGTTACTGCCGTCGGACGTCTCGACCCGGACCTTGCCGTAACCCCGCCAGTCGCTCCAGGTGAGGTTGTCGGTCTTGGAGAGGCCGTCGGGCTTGCCCTTCCGCCAGCCGGCGTCACCGAGATAGGTGTACGTCGTCATCTGGTCGGGGCTCTCGGCGACCAGATCGGTCTCGATCACCGAGGTGACCACGTACTTGTTGAACCAGTCGGTGATCGGGTCGGTCACCCCGGGCGGGTTCCACTTGACCGGATAGCAGCGGACCGTCGACTTGCCGGGGGTCGGCAGGTTGGACGAGGTGCACTGCGGGGACGAGTAGTTGGCCGTCAGGACGCTGCCGGACTCGCTCTCCACCCCGCTCAGCCGGAAGCGGTTGAACGCCTGGATGTTGTCGTTCGGCACATCGACGCGGTTGGGGAGCTGGAGGCCGTACAGCCGGACCGAGGGGACGGATATGTCGGTCCCCACCAGACCGCTGTGGTCGATGGTCTTCAGCCAGAGGGACTTCGACCCGTCGCCGTTGTCCACGTAGGAGTGGTCGAGCTTCCAGCGGTCGACGTCCTCGTAGGTCGTCTCGCCGTTGCGGACCTGGGTGGTGATCGTGGTGAGCTTCTTGCGGGTCCAGAAGGTCGGCGAGTTCTGGCCGGGGCACTTGGAGCCGGCCTTGCAGTTGCGGTCCCACGGGACATCGGGCCAGTCCGCGGCCGTCTCGTCCTTCAGGGCCGCGGCGGAGCAGTCGGTGAGGTCGCCGACACAGCGCTCATCGGTGTCGAACACCACGCGCGCCGGGGCCTTCGTCGAGTACATCGTGCCCTCGCGCTGACCGTAGTCGATGCGCTTGAGGTACCCGCCGCGGATGTAGGCCTTGCCGTTCTCCGTGGTCTTGAGGCCCTGGGTGTAGTAGTTCGTCTCGGTGCCGTAGAAGTACGCCATGGTGTTCCCGTGCGGGTCCACCACGTAGTCGAGGTTCCAGCGCCAGGCCTGGTCGCAGAACGCGTCCGCGAGGGTGGCCTTGTAGCAGGGCTCGCCGGAGTCGTCGCCGTAGACCGGCACCGTCCAGGCCGAGTTGGTGGTCTCGTTGCCGGAGGCGAAGCCGGGGAGGCGGTTGCGGCCGAAGAAGTACTGGGTGCCGTCGGCGGTCGTGACCTTCCAGTACTCGCCGTCGTTGTCGTTGTTCGTGGCGCCGGTGAGCTTCTCCACCTTGGCGAAGTCGTCGGAGCCGACGTGCCACTCGCCCGTGGTGTCGTCCTTGATCAGCTCACCCGAGGTGCCGCCGGCCAGGGAGAGGGTCGCGTTGTCGAAGCCCCAGCACTGGTCGCCGTTGGTGTCGGCGTGGCCGTCGTCGGCGCAGGGCTTGTAGCGGCGCTCGATGAAGCCCGGTTCGTAGCCGAAGCCCTCGCCGATCCAGGATCCCTGGTTGTTCGTGGTGGCCGTCTGCCCGTCCACGGACTGGGAGTTGTAGGCGAGGGAGACCTCGGGGGCCATCCCGCCGGGGACCGGTGGCGCGCTGATCGGGTAGGACCAGTTGAAGACGCCGGAGGAGTTGGAGACGCTCCACTGCGAGGAGGGCTTGAGTGAGCTGGCGCCGAAGTCGCCCTGGTCGCCCGAGGCCTCGGCCGTGGCCGCCAGCACCGTCACCGGGGCGGCCGAGCCGGTGCCGGCCACCGCTGCCGGGGTGGCGCTCACCTTCGCGGTCAGCGTGGTGGTGCCGGTGTCGTTGGTGGTCGCCAGAGGCGTCGCCGTGGCGCACTCGGGGCGCTCGGGCGTGGTGAGCACGCACTCGGGATAGGTCACCAGACGGAGCCGGGAGCCGTAGCCGCCGCCGTACGCCTGGGCGAAGTCGCCGTAGTCGAGCGAGACCCGGACCGGTCCGCTCCCGGTCGAACCGTCGGTGCGGGCCACCGTCATCAGGGGGCCGTCGACGCCCGCCGCCACGGCCTTCTTGCGGTCCAGCACGGACAGGCGGACGGACCGGGGGCTGTTCGCTCCGGTCGCCGCGGCCTTCAGCGGCAGTCCGTGGGCCTGCGCACCCTTGGTGCCCTTCGCGCCGACGACGACGTCGTCGGAGGTCGCCGCGGGCCAGCGGGTGACCGCGGCCTTCGTGACCCGTGCGCGGGACGCCTGGTCGGCCTTCGGCTTGCGGACCGTCCCGTTCCGGCCGGTGACCGGATCGTCGAGGCTGGTCTGGGTGTCGGGCCTGGTCACGCCGTCCCGCGCGGAGGCCTCGGGGGCGTACTGGGGCAGCAGGCCGAGCGACAGGGCGATGGTTGCCGTCAGTACACCTACGCGTACCGAGCGTGGTGGCAAGCGGAAATAGCGTCTTCCGAGAGGCGATGCTCGCATGAGAACTCCGTCGGGAAAGGGAATCGGTGCGGTGAGAACGGGACGCGGCCGGGACCGGACTCCGTCGTCCGGTCCCGGCCGCTCTGTTCGAATCAGGTGATGGTCGCCTCGACGCTCTCGTCGTCCGCGAGACCGCTGACGAGGTTGACCAGGCTGGCGTCCAGCGCTCCCTGGAACACGCGCACTTCGTCGACCGCACCGGAGAGGAAGGATCCGGCCGTGGCCCCGTCGAGCGTGCGCCCCACCTGGACCGAGGCGGTGGTGAAGTCCCAGGTGTTGTCCCAGGGCACCCGGGCGCTCTCCACCCCGTTGATGTACAGCACCACGTCACCGAAGACCGCCGAGTAGACGAGGGCCAGATGGTCGCCCTTGAGTCCGGTGCTGGGCAGGAAGCCCGTGGCCTGGGCGGTGGTGGTGACCGGGGTGGCGGAATCCGCGTCGGTGGCCGTGATCGTCCATCGGCTGTCCGCCGCGGAGTAGCCCACGGCGAGCGCGCTGCCCCGGGTCCCGGAGAGCGACATCACCGTCTGGTCGGCGGGCGAGACGGAGGAGAGCCGGACGCGCGCGGTCACCGCGAAGCCGTCCTGCTTGGACAGCAGCCCCGCGCCACGCGACGCGTAGGCGTCCGTGCCGTTCAGCACCAGGTGGCCGTCGCCCCACATGGGGTCCTCGGGCGCGGTCTCCACACAGCCGGGGTCCTCCTCCGGACTGCAGCCCGGCGCGGGCACGTAGATGGACGCGCCTCCTCCGAGGGTGAGTCCGGTGCCGCCGCCCGCCTCGGGGGCCACGTTGTCCGGAGCCGTGTCGACGTCCCAGTACGCGAGCTGCTGGGCGACGATGCCGCCGAGGTCCGCGCTCTCGGTGCCGGTGACCACGCGGTCGTAGACCTGGACGTCCGCGATACCGCCCTTGAGGTGGCCGGTGTAGCCGTCCAGGGCCAGCCTGCGCCCGATCTGCAGGGTGCCGGCCGCGTTCCACGGAGTGGTCCGCTTCACGGTGGTGGTGACGGCCACGCCGTTCACGTACAGCCGCATGGCTCCCGTGACGGCGTCGTAGGTGCCGATGAGGTGCGTCCAGGTGCCCGGGACCACGCGGCCTCCGGTCACCTGCCAGTCGGCGACGGACTCCATGTCGTTGAACGGCATGCGGAACACCCAGCTGCGGGTGTCGCCGTCGTAGCCCAGGTCGAAGCCCGGCAGCCCGGTGCCGTCCTGGCTGATCACCGTCTGGTCCCGGTTCGGGACCTCGGGGAGATTGACCCAGGCGCTCACCGAGAACGCCGCGTCGGTGTCCACGAGGTGCTGCCCGGCGTCCAGGTAGGCGTTCTCCGTTCCGTCGAGCGCGGCGTAGGTGTCGGCCGCGCCCAGCGGGCCGGGCTTGGCGCCGAAGGCGACGCCCGAGCCGGGTGCGGCGGCGGGCGAGGAGCCGGTGCCGGCCGCCGTGGAGGAGCCCTTGACGTCGCCCAGGGTCCAGCCGCCCTTGGAGGCGCGGCCCTTGGACACGAGGAACTGGTAGCCCATGGCCGTCTTCTGCGCGTTGCCGGCCCCGTCGACCGCCTTGGCCTCGACGGACCACGGGCCTTCGCTCGTCGGCATGAACTTCACCGTCGCGGGGCCGCCGGACGTCGCCGTGCTCACGCTCGACCAGCCGCTGTCGCCCTTGAACCGGTACAGGTACTTCGCGACGTCCGTGGACGGCGAGTCGAAGGTGAAGCTCCCGTAGTCACCGACGCCCGGGTGCCAGACGTCGTCGTCCGGATACTGCGCGGAGGTGATCACCGGCGCCTTGGGCGCGGTGGCGTCGTAGATGAACTCGCATCGCTTGGGATCGCCCGACGTGCTCCACGGGCCCCACGCGGTTCCGTCCGAACCCCGTACCTCCCAGCCGATGACGACGTTGGACGGGATGGTGAATCCGGCGTCGGAGTCCGTGCTCAGATCGGAGCCGACCTTGTACTTGAACGACGCCGAGCCCGTCTGACCGGTACCGGTCGTCGCATGGCTCGCGGTCGTCGCGTAATGATTGACCTGGGTCGAGCCGTTCGTCCAGAACACGTGGAACTGGGCCTTGAGGCTCTCGGTCCTGCCCGCGATGTCGTTGTGGTCGTAGTCCTTGACGACCGCGTTGAGAACCGGGGCCTCGGACACGTAGTGGTCCTCGGCGTGCTGGTATTCGCACGTGCCGCCGGGCGACATGGTGAGATCGCGCGTGGCCGGGGCCAGCGGGGGACGGTTGTACGTCACTTCGAGCTGGGCGTTCCCGCAGAAGCGCTTCCAGTACGCGTAGTCCCCCTCGACGCCGGACCGCAGACTGAAGGTCGTGGTGTCCCAGCCCTTGTCGGCCGCCATCTGGACGGTGGTCTTGGCGTCGAAGCGCACGTTCTGGTTGGACGTGGTGCACGAACCGGCCGGGTTGGTCGGCTCCTTGGTGTCGACGTCCCCCTTCTTGGACGGCTGGTTGCTCCAGTTCGTGGACGAGCTGATCGCGCTCGCCCCGCTGGAGTTGACCCGGATGAGCTTCACGCTCTTGGCCGCGGAGCTGTACGTGTGCACCATCGTCACCGCGAACTCGGCCTTGATGATGTCCTTGCCCTCGAAGGACGCGGTCGGGATGGCGAAGAACTGCCGCTTGGTGTCGTTCGAGCTCGCGCACAGGTACGACACGTCGGCGGGACAGCGGCCCACGCCCTCGTGGTCCTTGAACTTCCAGAACTCCGCCGAGGGGTAGTACGAGGACACCATCGTCCAGCCGGTGCGGCTCGCCGTCTTGAACACCGGGTCGATGAAGACGGGGTACACCGTGTCGCTGCCCGTGAGCAGCGAGCGGTCCGGGGTCAGGGTCATAGCGTCCTGATCCACCTGGACGTCCACATCGGCGACCTGCGTGCCGTCGGGCGGGGTCTCGGCGAGGCCGTCACCGGACGACCGGGCGGACCTGGCCAGGGACTTCTCCGCTCCGGCCGTACCGGCCGTACCGCTTGCGCGGCTGTCCCACATCAGCGGGGCGGGCGCCTCGAAGACCGTTCCACCGGTCGCGTCGGTCGCGGTCAGTCCGCCGTCGGCGGACTCCTGGACGCCGAGTCCGGTGGTGCTGACGGGCAGCTCCAGCCGGGCCAGTTCCGGGTTGTCCGCCGCCTCGGCGTTCTTGACGACGATCAGGTGCGAGAAGCCCTCGGCGCTCGCGGTCACCTTCAGATCGACACCCGGCAGCACCTCGGCGTAGGTCGCCGTCGAACCGTCGACCTCGGGTTCCGGGAGCTTCCCGGGCCAGTCCAGCGACAGCGTGCGGCCGTCCTTGCGCATGGTGCCGAACGTGGTGCCACCGCCGCCGGAGAAGGACATCGCGGTCACGGCGGCCTTCGGCGCGTACGAACCGTCCGCCTGCTTCACGAGGGTGGTGTCGATGTCCGTCCACGCCCCGTTCTTCCGGGTGCGCACGGGCTGCACGGCCGTCGTGGTCGTGAAGGTGCCGTCGGGGTTGGCCTTCGTCGTACTGCGCTCGTCGCGCAGGTTCAGCACCTCGACGGGTGCGTCCTTCTCCGCCGCCGCCTGCTGCGCGGCCTCGACCCCGAGCGCCGTACCGCCGTCCACGGGCGCCGCGGCGGCCGTCGGGAGGCCGCCCGACAGCGGGGGGATGCCCAGCCCCGCGGCCAGAAGGGCGGTCAGGGTCACCGCGGTGAGCGCGCCGCGCCCTCGTCCGCGCGTTGCTGCCGTCTGTCTTCTCACGTGTGCCTTCAGCTCTCTCCCGCGCGCACCGTCATGACGCCGTCTGTGCTCCGTGCCGGTCATCCGACGGTTCCGAAGGCCGTGCCGATGTCCGAGAGGCCCCCGGCGCCGGGCTGGAACGTCTTGGTCCCGCCCTGGGTGGTCCCGTCGATATCGGTCCACGGGACCGTGTACAGCACGCCCTTGGAGGTCGCGGCCTCCTTGCTGTACGGGACCCCCACGTAGAGGAGCTTGGATCCCGAGCGCAGGGAGATCCCCGTGAAGTCGCGTGCGGTCGGCGTACCGGGCAGGAGCGCGGTACCGCGCGTGATGATCTTGTCCGCGCTCCCGGCGTCGGCGTCGAGCGGGTTGAAGATCTGGATGACCCCGGCGTCGGCCGCGCCGTCGACGTCCCGGCCGGGAACCCCGACGGCCAGCCTGACGGTGGACGTGGTGGTGACGACCTCGGTGTCGGTGTTGGTGAGGGCGACGTCCTGCCCGAAGAAGTCCCCGGCGCCCGGTTCGCCCTCCACGGTCGCCATTCCGGTGTCCAGCGCCTTCAGCTGGGTGTAATTGCCCGAGGGTTCGATGCGCAGGACGGCCACGCTGCCCGCGCCCGGAACCGTCCCGATCGATTCCCCGGGGGTGCCGATGGCGATCAGGGCGTCGGTGTTGTACGTCGCGCCCGCGGGGCGGTAGTTGGTCATCGACAGGGAGGCGCCGAGCCTGTCCCCGGGCTCGGCGACGCCGATCATTCCCTCGCCGTCGCCCGCCTGGTCGACCCCGGTGAGAGGAGTGGGCGCGCCGTTGGCCAGCGTCTGGCTGAAGATGGCCGCGGTCCCGGCGGCCACGGCGTCGGCTCCGATGGTCTCGCCGGGCACGCCCACGGTGAAGTACCGGTTGGTGCCCGCCAGGGCCGCCCCGAACTGGTCACCGGGCTCGGCGACGCCGGGCACGCCGGGGCTCTCCTGGGTGAGCATCAGCTTGGTGCTGCCCTGCATGTAGTTGATGGCTCCGGCGTTCGGCATGGTGACGCCGTCCACGGAGACGCCCTCGCCGGGAGCCCCGACGATGAGGTACGGCTGCCCCGAGGCGGCGGTGCCGGCTTGCACGGCGTAGCCGAGGTGGTCGCCCGCCTCGCCGGTCCCGCCCCCGAGGGAGGCCTGGCCGTAGAGGTTCGCCGCCGTGCCGGCACCGAGGCCGGCGGGCGAGCCGTAGATGATGTGGACGATGCCGGAGTCCTTGATGGCGGTGCCGTCCGCCCCGGTGTCCTCGCCCGGGGACCCGACCACGAGGTCCGTGCAGCCGTCGCCGTTGAAGTCGGCCCAGGAGATGGCGGCGCCGAAATGGTCGCCCCGCTCCGGGGTCACGCCTCCCATGTTCGGCGATGCCTGGGAGATCTCCGTGGGGGGCGTGCCACCCGCGTAGATCACCCGGATCAGGCCGGCTTCCGTGACCCCGTCCACCGTCGCCAGCGGATCCGTGACGACGTTGTCGATGCTGCCGTCACCGTTGTAGTCCGGGTGGACACCCGCGCAGGCCGCCGCTTCCGCGGGCCCGGCGGTCACCACGGTTGTTCCGGAAGCCACCATGAGCAATCCAGCCATGGCGGCAATTCCGGACATGCCGATTTTCAGTTTCACTACCCCACCCCTTGAGAGAAACCTGTGCGGCCCGCACCCCCCGATGCGTGATCACGTGGCTACGCACAGCCGAGCGAATGCAATAACGATCTCGCCCGGCCTGTCAATAAGGTGACCGATACATTCACTAAAGGGCTGGTTATTGTGATGTCGACAATGAAAGGCCGCATCTCGGCCTATGTACGGCGCACCGAAATGGCCCGCCTCTCCCATTTCCGGCGCCGCCGGGCCGGAGAAGAAATGGGGCGGTATTTCCGCACCCGTCCGGCGCCTCACATGCGAACGGGACCGGCGGTGATCCGCCGGTCCCGTTCAGCCGTGTCCATGGTTCACCAGGTCAGGCGATGCGCTCCCGCACCACCGGGGTGGCCGTGAACTCCGTGCCCGCCGGGGCGATGTCGTACGCGTCGGGGAGGGCCTTCAGGGCGTAGTCGAACTTCTCCGGGGTGTCCGTGTGCAGCGTCAGCAGCGGCTGGCCGACCGTCACCTCGTCGCCCGGCTTGGCGTGGAGTTCGATGCCGGCGCCGGCCTGGACCGGGTCCTCCTTGCGGGCGCGGCCCGCGCCGAGGCGCCAGGCGGCCACGCCGATGTCGTACGCGTCGAGGCGGGTCAGGACGCCGGAGGCGGTGGCCGTGACGACGTGCTGTTCGCGGGCGACGGGGAGGGCCGCGTCCGGGTCGCCGCCCTGGGCGGAGATCATCCGGCGCCAGACGTCCATCGCGGAGCCGTCCGCGAGGGCCTTCTCCGGGTCGGCGTCCTTGAGTCCGGCCGCGTCGAGCATCTCGCGGGCGAGGGCCAGGGTGAGGTCGATGACGTCCTGCGGGCCGCCGCCGGCCAGGACGTCCACCGATTCGCGGACCTCCAGGGCGTTGCCCGCGGTGAGGCCGAGGGGGGTGGACATGTCGGTGAGGAGGGCGACCGTGCGCACTCCGCTGTCGGTGCCCAGCGCGACCATGGTGGAGGCCAGTTCGCGGGCGTCCTCGATGGTCTTCATGAAGGCGCCGGAGCCGACCTTGACGTCCAGGACGAGTGCGCCGGTGCCTTCGGCGATCTTCTTGGACATGATCGAGCTGGCGATGAGCGGGATGGCCTCGACGGTGCCGGTGACGTCGCGGAGCGCGTACAGCTTCTTGTCGGCGGGGGCCAGGCCGTCACCGGCCGCGCAGATGACGGCGCCGGTGGTGTCGAGGACGTCCAGCATCTCGGCGTTCGAGAGGTGGGCGCGCCAGCCGGGGATGGACTCCAGCTTGTCGAGCGTGCCGCCGGTGTGGCCGAGGCCGCGGCCGCTGAGCTGCGGTACGGCGGCGCCGCAGGCGGCGACCAGCGGGGCGAGCGGCAGGGTGATCTTGTCGCCGACGCCGCCGGTGGAGTGCTTGTCGGTGGTGGGCCGGGAGAGCGCGTCGAAGTTCATCCGCTCGCCGGAGGCGATCATGGCGGCGGTCCAGCGGGCGATCTCCGTGCGGTTCATGCCGTTCAGCAGGATCGCCATGGCCAGTGCGGACATCTGCTCGTCGGCGACCTCGCCGCGGGTGTACGCGTCGATGACCCAGTCGATCTGCTCGGGGGTCAGCTCGCCTCGGTCCCGCTTGGTGCGGATGACGGAGATGGCGTCCATGTCCTGGAGTCCTTCCGGCCGGTACGTGTGCGTACGCATGAGTCCCGTTGACTCTACGCGCATAGAGGAGAAGAGAGAGGCCGGACGGGCCCGCGTGTGCGGGCCCGTCCGGCGCCCTTAGCCGAGGTGCGCGGGCCCGAAGGCCTGCGGCAGCATCTCGTCGAGCGTGCGGAGGCCGTCCGGGGTCTCCAGGACGAGTTCCGGTCCGCCGAACTCGTACAGCAGCTGCCGGCACCTGCCGCACGGCACCAGGATCTCGCCCGAGCCGTCCACGCAGGTGAAGTGGGTCAGCCGGCCGCCGCCGGTGGCGTGCAACTGGGAGACCAGTCCGCATTCGGCGCACAGCCCGATGCCGTACGAGGCGTTCTCGACGTTGCAGCCGACGACGGTGCGGCCGTCGTCGACCAGGGCGGCCGCGCCGACCGGGTAGCCCGAGTACGGGGCGTACGCCCGGGACATCGCGTCCCGGGCGGCCGTACGCAGCGCCTCCCAGCCGGCCGGGGCCATGACGCCCGCGGTCACTTGCCCTCGCCCTTGCGGTACGGCACGCCGTCCGCCTTGGGCATCCGCAGCCGCTGGGACGACAGGGCCAGCACGAGCAGCGTGGTGACGTACGGGGCGGCGTCGACGAACTGGCTCGGGACCTGGTCGGTCAGCGCGTACCAGGTGAACAGGAGCGCGGAGCAGGCGGCCGAGACCACCGCGGCCACGTACTTCTTCCGGTACAGCTGCCAGAAGGCGGCGATCACCAGCAGGATCGCCAGGAGCAGCAGCATCGCGTGCACGTTCTCCGCGCCGCCGCGCAGCTTGAGGCTGTCGGTGAAGCCGAAGAGTCCGGCGCCCAGGGCCATGCCGCCCGGCATCCAGTTACCGAAGATCATCGCGGCGAGACCGATGTATCCGCGCCCGCCGGTCTGGCCCTCCTGGTAGATGCTGGTCGCGACGATGGAGAGGAAGGCACCGCCGAGACCGGCCAGTCCGCCGGAGATGACGACGGCGATGTACTTGTACTTGTAGACGTTCACGCCGAGGGTCTCGGCGGCCACCGGGCTCTCGCCGCAGGAGCGCAGCCGCAGGCCGAACGCCGTGCGCCACAGCACCCACCAGGTGACGGGGATCAGCAGCAGGGCGACGACGGTCAGCAGGGACAGTCCGGTCACGAGCCCGCCGATGATGCCGGCGAGGTCGGAGACGAAGAACCAGTGGTGTTGCTGGAGGTCCTGCAACCAGTCGGAGAGTCCTGGGATCGTGATCTTGTCGATCTCATCCAGGCGCGGGGACTGCTTGGAGGAGCCGCCGGGCTCGTCGGCGAAGGTGAAGTTCGAGAGGTAGCGGGTGACTCCGACGGCGAGGATGTTGATCGCCACACCGGAGACGATGTGGTTCACGCCGAAGGTGACCGTCATGACCGCGTGCAGCAGACCGCCGAGTGCGCCGCCGATGATGCCGAACAGGACACCCACCCACGGGCCCCACTGGAATCCGGCCCAGGCACCGAACCAGGTGCCGAGGATCATCATGCCCTCGAGCCCGATGTTGACGACGCCGGCCCGCTCGGCCCACAGACCGCCGAGGCCGGCGAGGCCGATGGGAACGGCCAGTTCGAGGGCGCCCGCGACCTGGCCCACGGAGGTGATGTCGTTCGCGCCACTGATCAGCCGGACCAGCGAGACGAGGGCAAGGGCGCCGGCGATGATCAGCAGGACGACGGGCAGGGAGAGCTTGCGGCCGCCGCCCTTCTTGGGGGCGACGCGTGCGGCGGAGACTTTGCTGGTGCTCACAGGGCCGCCTCCTTCTCGGTCGTGAGGGCGTGGCCGGCGGCGAGCTCTTCGCCGACCTTCTGCTGCTGACGGCGGGTCCCGTAACGGCGGACCAGTTCGTAGCTGATGACGACGGAGATCACGATCAGGCCCTGCATGATCGTGGCGATCTCCTTCTCGAACCCGAACTGGTCGAGCGGGGAGGACGCCTTGTCCAGGAACGCGATCAGCAGGGAGCTGAGCGCGATGCCCACGGGGTGGTTCCGGCCGAGCAGGGCGATCGTGATGCCGGTGAAGCCGATGCCGACCGGGAAGTCGAGGCTGTACGTGTGGGTGTCGCCGAGCAGCGTCGGCATGCCCGCCAGACCGGCGACCGCGCCGGAGATCAGCATGGAGGTGAGGATCATCTTCTTGGCGTCCACGCCGGAGGCCTGGGCGGCGCTCTCGCTTGCTCCGGTGGCCCGCAGGTCGAAGCCGAAGCGGGTGCGGTTGAGGACGAACCAGTACACGAGGCCGCAGCCGGCGGCGACGAACGTGAAGCCGTAGATCTCTCCGGACTCGGGGCCCAGGGACAGTCCCGGGAACCAGCCGGACTCGGCGATGTCGCCCGTCGTGAGGTTGTTGGATCCGGCTGCCTGGTCACCGAAGTTCTTCGGCAGGATCAGCCAGGCGATCAGCGATGTCGCGATGGAGTTGAGCATGATCGTCGAGACGACCTCGCTCACTCCCCGGGTCGTCTTGAGGATGCCCGCGATGCCTGCCCAGAACGCGCCCACCAGCATCGCCACGACGACGATCAGGGCGATCTGGAACGGTCCCGGAAGGTCGACGCTCGCGCCGACGAGGGCGGCCATCATCGCCGCGAGGCGGTACTGGCCGTCGACGCCGATGTTGAAGAGGTTCATCCGGAAGCCGACCGCGACCGCGAGAGCGGCGAGGTAGTACGTACCGGCCTGGTTGATGATCAGTACCTGTACGTCGGAGTACGACGCCTGCTCGAACAGCAGCCGGTACAGCTCGAAGGGGTCGCGGTTCGACACGAGCAGCACCAGGGTGCTGAGCGCGAAGGCGACGACCAGGGCGAGTGCCGGCCCGGCGAAGCCGAGGATCAGCCGGTCCTTGTCGAGTTTCTTCATCAGGCCTCGTCCTCCGGTGCTGCTTCGAGGTGACCTGCGGCGGCACCGGTCATGGCCGAGCCCAGTTCCTCGGGGGTGATGGTGGCGGGGTCGGCGTCCGCGACGAGCTGTCCGCGGTACATGACGCGCAGGGTGTCGGAGAGCCCGATGAGCTCGTCCAGGTCCGCCGAGATGAGCAGGACGGCGAGTCCTTCGCGGCGGGCGTCGCGGATCTGGTCCCAGATCTGCGCCTGTGCGCCGACGTCCACGCCGCGGGTGGGGTGGGCGGCGATCAGGAGCTTCGGCGCGTGGCTCATCTCGCGGCCGACGATCAGCTTCTGCTGGTTGCCGCCGGAGAGGGAGGCCGCCGTGACCTCGATGCCGGGGGTGCGGACGTCGTACTCGCGCACGATCCGCACGGTGTCGTGGCGGGCGGCCTTCGGGTCGAGCAGGAAGCCGCGGCTGTTGGGCTTCTCGGTGACGTGGCCGAGGATGCGGTTCTCCCAGAGCGGGGCGTCCAGCAGGACTCCGTGCCGGTGCCGGTCCTCGGGGATGTAGCCGATGCCGCTCTCGCGCCGCTTGCGGGTGGGCACGCGGGAGATGTCCTGGTCGCCCAGGGTGATCACTCCGCTGTCCGCGGACTTCATCCCGATGAGCGCGTCGATCAGCTCGGTCTGCCCGTTGCCCTCGACGCCCGCGATGCCGAGGATCTCGCCCTTGTGGATGGTGAAGCCGACGTCGGAGAGGACGTCGCGGACGACGCCGTCCGGGTCCGTCATGCTGAGGGAGAGACCCTCGACGCGGAGCATCGGCTCATCCGTCACCGTGGACTCACGGGTCTCGGGCGACGGCAGTTCGCTGCCGACCATGAGCTCGGCGAGCTGCTTGGTCGTGGTGTGCGCCGGGTCGGCGGTGCCCACCGTCGTACCGCGGCGGATCACCGTGATGTCGTCGGCGACCGAGAGGACCTCGCCGAGCTTGTGGGAGATGAAGATGACGGTGAGGCCCTCGGCCTTGAGCTCGCGGAGGTTCGCGAAGAGCGCGTCCACCTCCTGCGGGACGAGCACCGCGGTCGGCTCGTCCAGGATGAGGATGCGGGCGCCGCGGTAGAGGACCTTGAGGATCTCCACGCGCTGCCGGTCGGCGACCCCGAGGTTCTCGACGAGCGCGTCGGGCCGGACTCCCAGGCCGTACGCGTCGGAGATCTCCTTGATCTTCTTCCGCGCGGCGGAGCCGATGCCGTACAGCTTCTCGCCGCCGAGGACGACGTTCTCCAGGACGGTGAAGTTGTCGGCGAGCATGAAGTGCTGGTGCACCATGCCGATGCCGCGCGCGATGGCGTCACCCGGGTTGCCGAACGAGACCTGCTCGCCGTCCACCGCGATGGTGCCCTCGTCCGGCTTCTGCATGCCGTAGAGGATCTTCATCAGGGTGGACTTGCCGGCACCGTTCTCGCCGACGAGGGCGTGGACCGTGCCCTTGCGGACGGTGATGCCGATGTCGTGGTTGGCGACGACGCCGGGAAAACGCTTGGTGATGCCGTGCAGTTCCACGGCAGGGGGGCTGCTGGACGCGTTGATGACGCACTCTCCTTGGCCGGACAGGAGCGGGAGGCGGAGGGGCAGGGGATGACTGACTGTTCCACGTGGATCAGCGGGCGGGTTGCCCACGCGGGATGGTCGGACAGCCCCTGGGGGGCGGGGTGAAGTTATCGCGCCCGAGGGCTGTCTACACGCGTAGCGTTGCCGAATCGTCAAACGCATGCGCGCGGCAGGGCCGGAACGCCGGGGTTTCGAGGCCTGTCCGAGAGTGCACTGCGACGGGCGGAACTTCTGGAGGAGTACCCCACGGGCCCGGAGCAGCGACGCTGCGCGCTCCGGGCCCACGGGAAACCAGCCGTACGACCGGGGGGTCGTTACGGGGTGGTCTTGACGGTGATCGTGCCGTCGATGATTTCCTTCTTGGCCTTGTCCACGGCGGCGATGACCTCGGTCATCGCGGTGAACTTCGGGTTCGACATGGCCAGGCCGACGCCGTCCTTGTCGAGGCCGTAGCGGATCTCACCGGTCTGCGGCTTGCCGTCCACCACGGACTTGATCAGGTTGAAGACCGAGTCCTCGACGTCCTTCGTGACCGAGGTCAGGATGGACTCCTTGTAGGCGGCGAGACCCTTCTGGTTGTACTGGTCGGAGTCGACGCCGATGTTCCACTTGCCGGCCTTGGAGACGGCCTCGATCGCACCCGAACCGGCCAGACCGGCCGCCGAGTAGACCACGTCGGCACCCTTGTCGAGCTGGCCCTGGGCCGCGGCCTTGCCGAGGTCGGGCTTGGAGAAGCCGTCGAAGTTCGGGGGCTGGGTCAGGTACTGGGGGATCACCTTCACCGCGGAGTCGGTGTCCTTGACGCCCTGCGTGAAGCCGGCCTCGAACTTCTTGATCAGCGGGGTCTCGACACCACCGATGAAGCCGACCGTCTTGGTCTTGGTGACCTTGGCGGCGGCGACACCCGCGAGGTAGGAGCCCTGCTCCTCGTTGAAGACGATGTTCGCGATGTTGGGGCCGGTCACCGAGGCGTCGTCGATGATGCCGAAGGTGATCTTCGGGAACTTCGGCGCGACCTTCTTGATGGCGGGCGCGTAGGCGAAGCCGACACCGATGACCGGGTTGTTCCCGGCACGGGCCAGGGACGTGAGGCGCTGGACCTTGTCCGCGTCCGACTCGCCGTCCGAGGGCTCGGCCTCGGTGCCCTTGACCCCGAGTTCCTTCTCGGCCTTGGCCAGACCCGCGTACGCGGCGTCGTTGAACGACTGGTCGCCGCGGCCGCCGATGTCGTACGCGAGGGCGGTCTTCTTGTCCTTCGAGTCCGAGCTGCTGCTCGACGAGGAGGACGAGTCGCCACACGCGGTAACGCTGAGTGCGAGTGCCGCGGACATGACGCCCGCAGCGGCAATCCTAGTGATCCGGCGCAAGGGAAGGCTCCTTCAAACCTGACCGAAGCGCCTCTTCCGGCGCTGGTTTCGCCGCGATCGTAACGCGCGTAGATGTCAGATAATGACCTGTACGGCAGCCGTTATCGGATCGTCGTGAACCGGGGGCGACCTGTCCGGTTACGGATGGTTGCCGTGGAGCAGAGCCGAAGCGGTGAAGAGCTCCACCCCGACGGTGATCGCCTCCTCGTCCGCGTCGAAGTTGCCCCGGTGCAGGTCGAGCCCGCGCGTGTCGCCGGGCGTACGCACTCCGAGGCGCGCCATCGCTCCCGGAACGTGCTCCAGGTACCAGGAGAAGTCCTCCCCGCCCAGGCTCTGTTCGGTGTCCTCGATCGCATACGAACCGCGGCGGGCGGTCATCGCGCCGCCGAGCAGATCGATCGCGGCCGCGTCGTTGACCACGGGCGGGACGCCCCTGATGTAGTTGATCACCGTCTTGGCGCCGTACATTCCGGCCACCTCGTCGATGGCCGCGTGCACCAGGTCCGGGGCGTCGCGCCAGGCCGCCAGATCAAGGCAGCGAACCGTGCCGGACATCTCGGCGTGTTGCGGGATCACGTTGCACGCGTGCCCGGTCTCCAGCCGTCCCCAGGTCACGGCGAGCCCGGCCCGGGCGTCGACCCGGCGAGCCAGCAGCGCGGGTACTTCGGTGGCGACCTTGGCGGCGGCGGTGACCAGGTCCGTGGTCAGGTGCGGGCGGGCGGTGTGGCCGCCGGGGCCGTCCAGGGACAGCTCCAGGCGGTCGCAGGCGGAGGTGATGGCTCCGACCCGCAGCCCGATCCGGCCGGCGTCGACCTTCGGGTCGCAGTGCACCCCGATGATCCGGCCGACGCCCTCCAGCACCCCCGACTCGATCGCGTCGGGTGCCCCGCCCGGCAGTACCTCCTCGGCCGGCTGGAAGATCAGCCGCACCGGGTTGGGCAGCAGCCCCTGCCGGTCGAGCCCGGCGAGCACGAGGCCGGCGCCGAGGACGGTGGTGGTGTGCACGTCGTGCCCGCAGGCGTGCGCCCGGTCGGGCACGGTGGAGCGGTACGGGACGCCCGCCTTGGTGTCCGGGATCGGCAGCGCGTCGATGTCCGCCCGCAGCGCCAGCATGGGCCGCGTCCCCTCGCCCCGCGTCCCCACGTCGCACATGAGCCCGGTCCCCGAGGCGAGCACCCGCGGTTGGAGGCCCGCCTGCTCCAGCCGGGCCTTGATGGCCGCGGTGGTGCGGAACTCCTGGTTGCCGAGCTCGGGGTGCATGTGCAGATCACGGCGGAAGGCGATGAGCTCGGCGCGCAGCGCTTCGGACAGCGTGCCGGGCAGGGCCTCTGCCGTGAGCGGCCGGGCTTCACAATCGCGGGGCGTCGAGTGGTTCACTGGTGAAGGGTAAGGCGCTTCCCCCTCCAACTGACCATGAAACAAGAAAAGTTCAGCCACATAGACGAATAAATGACTGGGTCACGGCGTGTAAGGCTCTGACACGTTGGGTAAGGTCTTACGTTCCGTCAGCCCTGCAGCCCCCGGCGCATCGGGTACAGCGCCAGCCCGACACACACGGCTCCGACCGCCAGCAGGTCCAGGCTCATGGCCATCATGACGGTCCCTGCGAGCACCAGCAGCGGAGACCGGCCCGGGACCTCGCCCCGTCGGAACAGCGCGAGCAGCGTGACGAGGGCCAGCAGCCCGACCCAGAAGAGCATCGGCACCACCGTGTAGACGGCGGGCATCACCCCGGGCACGTCCTGCACCTTCTCGAACAGGTCACTCATGGCCTCCTCGTCCGCCGCGAGGAACCCGACCACCAGGTCGATCACCGCCTGCACCGCCACCGCGGCCACCCCCAGCAGCCCGGCTCCCGCGGCCAGCCGGACGCCGGCCCGTCTGCCGCCCCGCACCCCGACCGGCGTCCGCAGGCTCAGGAACACCGGAACGAAGGCGAGCACCCCGGCCAGGAACAGCGCGTGCGCCAACGACCACCACGCCCCGGGCCCGTAGTCACCGGCCGCCCGTCCGATCAGCCGCACCACGCCGTATCCGGCCATCAGGGCCGGGCCCGCGAGGAACGCCGTCGTGGCGGAGGAGCTGTGCTGAGGCTTGGTCAGTTCCCGTGTCTGCATGCCTTGATGATCGATTCCCGGCACCACCGGCGGCTATCGGGGATGCCCCTGGGGCGCCCCTGACGCGGCCCCCGCGAAACCCGGGGACGGAAGGGGGAGACCTGCCAGGGTGCGGCTGCCCTTCGTCCGCGTCCGCACCAGCCGCTGACGTGGGAGTCGAGCGGGGCGGCGAGTCGCGGAGTACGCTTAGTCCACTGGTTAGTCCACTCCCGTACCCGCTCCCTGTGAGGCAGCCGTGGAAGCACCTCGTCAGTACAACGTGCATGAGGCCAAGACCCACCTCTCGCGCATCCTGGAGCAGGTGGCCACCGGTGAGGAGGTAGTGATCTCCAAAGCAGGAGAGCCGGTGGCCAAGGTAGTGCCGCTGCGCGCCCGCGTGAAGCGGACCGGGCGCGGCTCGCTGCAGGGGCAGATCCGCATCAACGATGACTTCGACGAACTGCCGGACGACATCGCCGACGCCTTCGGGATGCGCTGATGAAGCTCCTGCTCGACACGCACGTCGTCCTGTGGTGGCTCGACGACTCCGCCGAGCTCAACGACGAGGTCAAACACCTGCTGGACACGGAACCGTCGGTCTTCGTCAGCGCGGTGACACCGTGGGAGATCGCGATCAAGCAGTCCCTCGGAAAGCTGGAAGGGCCGGCTGACCTGGCGGAACGGGTACGGGACAGCCAGTTCCTGTCGCTGCCCATCACCTCCGGACACGGCGTACGCGCGGGTCGGCTGCCCGGGCACCACCGGGATCCCTTCGACCGGATACTGATCGCTCAGGCCCAGACCGAGGGGATGACCGTCCTGACCCGGGACAAGTGGATTCCCTCCTACGACGTGCAGGTCATGCCCGTCTGACCGTGACGGGCCTCCCCGGCCGGTTCACGCCTCCGTGGTCACCGCCGTAGCCCGCCACGGCGCCAGCCGCTGGACGTCCCGGGCCGTCTCCGTGACCCCGGCCAGGAAGCCCTGCGCCCTCGGGGACGCCGTTTCGCGGAGCCATTCCGGGGCGATGTCGCAGACCGCGACCTTCACCTCGGTGCCGGCCAGGGCCAGCGGGAGGGTGTGGACCACTGTGGAGGGGAAGCTCAGGACCGTGCGGCCGATCGGGCCGCGGCGGGCGATGAGTTCCAGGGGGAGGTCGGGGCGGACGATCTCCAGGCCGGTGACCGCCTCCAGGGCGTGGAGCTTCTCGGTGGACTCGCGGCGGTGGGCGAAGTAGCGGGTGGCGCCGTGTGTACGGGCCAGGGCCGCGACCGCCTCCAGGTACGGGGCGCGGTCCACCACACCCGTCTCGACCAGGGAGGTGCCGACCAGGTCCGCGCCCTTGGTGAGCAGCGGCGGCCCGAAGCGGGAGCGGGTCCAGGAGAAGGTGTTGGGGATGAGGGTGATGCCGGGCGGCGGGATCACCGGCATCGCGGTGAAGAGCTCGACCTCGCGCACCGCGGACGGGGTGAACCGGCGGCGGGCGGTCGCGGAGACCGGGGCCAGAGCCAGGTCGCGGGGGCCGGAGCCGCCGCGGCGGTGCCAGCGCACCAGGCGCTCGCCGCGGGTCAGCAGGGCGACGAACTCCATGGTGGCGGTGCCGTCGTCGACGACGGTGAGCCGGCGGGGGCGGACCAGGGAGAGCAGGAGCTGGACGTAACGGGAGAACGGGTCCCCGATGACGATGTGGTCGGCGTTGCGTACGAGCCGGGTCAGGGCGCGCAGCGACTTCAGGGGCGTCCCCGAGTCGCCGCGCGCCTCCTGCCAGCGCACGGTGATGCCCTCGTCGCGGGCCAGCTCCGCCATCCGGCGCAGCTGACCGCGCGACATCGGGTCGACCGGAGGGAGGACGACGACGGTGACGTCCGCGACGACCCGGCCGCCGCCTCCCTCTGTGTAGGCCCACTCCAGGACGTTCAGGAGCTGGACCGGGCTCTCGACGAAGGCGAGGTTCACCGGTCTGCCCGTCAGACCGCGACCGGCTCGGCGGCCTGGGCCGTCTCGCCGCTCTCTGCCACGACGCCCGGGACCCGGCGGAGCTTCTTCATCGGGCCGAGCTCCGACTCGTACACCTTCTTGACGCCGTCACCGAGGGACGCCTCGATGGTGCGGATGTCGCGGACCAGGCGGGTCAGGCCCTGCGGCTCGACGGACGCGGCCTGGTCGGAGCCCCACATGGCGCGGTCGAGGGTGATGTGGCGCTCGACGAACGCGGCGCCGAGCGCGACGGCCGCGAGGGTGGTCTGCAGGCCCGTCTCGTGGCCGCTGTAGCCGATCGGGACGTTGGGGTACTCCTGCTGGAGGGTGTTGATGACGCGGAGGTTCAGCTCCTCGGCCTTGGCCGGGTACGTCGACGTGGCGTGGCAGAGCAGGATGTTGTCCGAGCCGAGGACCTCGACCGCGTGGCGGATCTGGCGCGGGGTCGACATGCCGGTGGAGAGGATCACCGTGCGGCCGGTGGCGCGCAGGGAGCGCAGCAGCTCGTCGTCGGTGAGGGAGGCGGAGGCGACCTTGTGGGCGGGGACGTCGAACTTCTCCAGGAAGGCGACGGCCTCGGTGTCCCACGGGGAGGCGAACCAGTCGATGCCGCGCTCGGCGCAGTGCTCGGAGATGGCCCGGTACTCGGTCTCGCCGAACTCGACGCGGTGGCGGTAGTCGATGTAGGTCATGCGGCCCCAGGGGGTGTCGCGCTCGATGTCCCACTGGTCGCGCGGGGTGCAGATCTCGGGGGTGCGCTTCTGGAACTTGACGGCGTCGCAGCCGGCTTCGGCGGCCACGTCGATCAGCTTGATGGCGTTGTCGAGGTCGCCGTTGTGGTTGATGCCGATCTCGCCGGTGACGTAGACGGGGTGGCCGGGGCCGGCGGTGCGGTCGCCGAGGGTGCGCAGTCGGGAGGTGCTCATGGTGCGTTTCCTTACTTGGGGAGGGGGGTGTGGGCGGAAGGAGCGGTCAGGGTGGGGCCGAGGAGCCAGGCCGCGATCTCGCGGATGGCGCCGAAGCCGCCGGGGGTGGTCGTCACGGCGCGCGCCGCGGCGCGTACCGAGTCGTGCGCGCTCGCGACGGCCACGGGCCAGCCGGCGAGTGCGAAGCAGGGGAGGTCGTTGACGTCGTTGCCGACGTACAGGACGCGTTCGGGGGCGATGGACTGCTCGTCGCACCACTGCTTGAGCGCGAGGTCCTTGCGGTCGATGCCGTGCAGGACGGGGACGCGGAGCTTGTGGGCGCGGGCGGCGACGACCGGGTTCTGTTCCGTGGAGAGGATCAGGAGGGGGACGCCCGCCTTGCGCAGGGCGGCGATGCCGAGTCCGTCGCCGCGGTGGACGGCGACGGTCTCGCGGCCGTCGGAGTCGACGAGGACCCGGTCGTCGGTCTGGGTGCCGTCGAAGTCGAGGACGACCGCGTCGATGTCCTCGCGGGTGGGCAGCGGGGCCGGGTCCAGCAGCGGGGCGAGCGCGCGGGCCCGGGCCAGGTCGTGCGGGTCGTCGATCTCCAGGACGCGGGCGGGGTCAGTGCGCACCAAGGCGGTGTGGCCGAAGAAGCGGTGGCGGTGGGTACGGAATCCGGCCGCGTCCATCGCGTAGGCGGCGCCCGTTTCGAGGAGGTCCTCGGGGCGGTCCTGGCGGCGGGGGCGGACCTTCTTGTCGTGGTTGACGCCGTAGTTGTGGTCCTCGACCGCGCTGCCGTCGCGCCACAGGAAGCCGTGGAACGGGGCGACGGTGACGGCCGTGTCGGCCCCTTCCCGGGCGACCGCGGCGGCGACGCCGTCGATGTCCTCGCGGGCGATGAAGGGGCTGGTGCACTGGACGAGCAGCACCACGTCCACGGCCTTGCCGTGCTCCGCCTCGTACGTGTCCAGGGCGTGCAGGACGGCGGCCTCGCTGGTCGCGGTGTCGCCCGCGATGGCTTCGGGCCGCTGGACGCAGTGCAGCCGGGCCGATTCACCGAGGGCTTCGGCCGCGGCCCGGGCGGTCTCGGCGACGGCGGGGGCGTCGGTCGTCACGACGACGTCCGTCACCTCGCTCGACGCGAGGCAGGCGCGGACCGCGCGGACGACGAGCGGGACGCCGCCGACCTGGGCGAGGTTCTTGGCGGGTACGCCCTTGGATCCGCCGCGGGCGGGGATCACGGCGAGCACGGTGGGCTGCTCGGTGGGCTGCGTCATCGCTGCTCCAGTGAGTGACTTGGTGGTGGTGTTCACAGCTCGCCCATCCGTCGGATGACGGGGGCGACCCGCTGGACGCCGTGGCGGTACGCGCCCCGGGCCGCGTCGCGGACCGCCTCGCGCACCGCTCCCCTGACCCGGCCGGTCTCCCGGGGCCCGGCGGCGCCCGGGAGCGGGTGGCCGTCGGGGGCGAGGTGGTGGCGGGCGAGGATGCCGGGGAGGTAGCCCGGGGCGGTGGCGGGGGTGTAGTAGGGCGCCAGGTCCGGCAGCCGGTCCTGGGCGAGCAGGGCGGTGACCCCGGCCCGGGCGGTGTCGTAGGCCGTGGCGTAGGTGCCGTCGGCGGCGACGCCCTGGCCGGCCAGCCACTCCTGGTCGGGCTCCGGGTGGGCGCCGCCGTCGAGGTGGTCCCAGGAGGTGAGCAGGCCCGAGCCGATGAAGTGGTGGTTGCCGAGGGTCTCGCGGACCCCGAGGTCGGTGAGGACGGCGGTGGGGATGCGCCGGTGCAGGGACTCCAGGGCGGCGGTCGAGGAGACCGTGACCAGTAGATCGGTGCGGTCCAGGACCTCGCCCATGTGCCCGTACACGAGGCGGAAGTTGGGCGGGAGTCCGCCGGGCAGCCTCTCGGCGAGGCGCTGGTACGGGAGTTCCTCGATGTGCGTGGTGTGCTCGCCGGGCTTGGAGCGCAGCTTGAGGAGCACCTCGCGCCGCGGGTGCAGCCTGGCGTGCTCGACGAGCCGGCGCAGCAGGTACGTGCGGTCGGCGCGGGAGGCCGGTACGGAGGGCTGGGCGGCGAACACGACGGTGTCGCGGCCCTGTTCGCGGGTGTGCGGGGCGCCGCCGAGGAAGGGCAGGGCGGCCTCCGTGACGGCCGAGGCGTCGGCGCCCACTCCCTCGTACACCGCGCGGAAACGCTCCGCGTCGTGGCGGGAGTTGGCGAGGACGACGTCGGCGCCGTGCCGCAGCAGCAGTCCGTCGGCGAGCTTCTCGTAGACGACGCCGACGTAGCCGGTGACGACGACGGGCCGGGCGGGCAGCTTGAGCGCGGCGAGGCCGTGCAGCATCGCCTGGACGGCGCCGCCGACGAGGGCGAGGACGACGAGGTCGTATCCCTCGTCGCGCACGGTGTGCAGGAACTCGACGGCCGTCACCTCGCGCACCCGGTCGGTGTCGATACCGACGTCGCCAACCTCGGCGAGCTGGCGGGGTGTCGGGGTCGCCCGGCCGCGGAGCAGCAGTCCGCTGATCTGCGCGGGGGGCGTGGGCGCGCCGCCGTCGCCCGTGGTCAGGCGGCGCGCGGTGAGCGCGCCCCACTTCCATCGGGTGTCGGAGTCGGCGAGGACGGCGACCCGGAGGGCGCTCGTCTTTTCGGTACGTGGGGGCACGTCCCAAAACCTAGGAAGGCATTTCGATTCGCAGCCCAACGTGGCGGCAACAGCGGGTTAACAGCCCGCCGACGCTTGGCGAATCACCCTCACAAATGCCCCACCCCTGGTGAGGAATGGACCCGGTTCATCACTTCGACATTCGTCGTTCACCTGATGTCCCCATCAGGGCCAGGGTAAATGCCGGACCTCCGCCTAGCGTGTGACGCGTGGTTAAGCTCTCCGTCATCGTGCCGTTCTACAACGTACGGGCCTATGCCCCCGATACCTTGCGAAGTCTCCGGGCCAATGCCCGTGATGATTTCGAATTCATCTTCGTCGACGACTGTTCGACCGATGGGACTCTGGAGATCCTCCAGCGCGCCGAGCGCGAGATCCCGGGTGCCGTCCTGGTCGTGCACGAGAAGAACGGAGGCCTGGCCACCGCACGCAATACGGGTATCGACGCGGCGCGCGGCGAGTACCTCACGTTCCTCGACGGCGACGACTGGGTCGTCCCCGGCCACTACGAGCGGCTGCTGGCCGCCATCTCGGGGCTGGGGTGCGACTTCGTCCGTACGGACCATGTGCAGTTCACGGACCGGGTGCGCACCGTGCACCGGGTCCCGCACGGTCTGCGCGACACCGTCCTGCGTCCGCGCGACGTGATCCTGCCGTCCGACCGGTCGACGCCGGTCGACTACGCGTACGCCTGGGCCGGTGCCTATCACCGGCGGCTCGCGGACTCGGGGCTGCTCCGGTTCCGGGACGGGCTGCGCACCGCCGAGGACCGGCCCTGGATCTGGCGGCTGCACCGTGAGGCGGAGTCGTTCGCGGTGGTCGGGCTGCCGGGGGTCTTCTACCGGCGCGGAGTCGCTTCCTCGCTCACCCAGATCGGTGATGTACGCCAACTCGACTTCATCCGGGCCTTCGATCAGGTTCTGGAGGAAACGTCCCGGGATCCGGAGGCGGACCGGCTCCTGCCGAAGGCAGTGCGCACCTATTGCGCGGTCATGGCGCATCACCTGGAATCCATCGAAAGGTTCGAACCGGCAGTGGCACGGAAATTGCGCTCCATGAGCGCGGCTTCCCTGCGGCGTATGCCTCAGGAAGTTCTCGCCGATACGCTGAATTCGCTGGGCGACCGCCGGGCGGGCCAGCTGCGACGGGTCCGCCGCCGCTCCGTCTCCCGGGAGGTCGCGGCCTGATGCCCGGCACGTACACCGCGCCGGTCGGCCGGTCCACCACCCAGATCTTCTCCGCGTGCACGCAGTACGCCGCCGCCACCCTGGTCGCCGCCCTGCGCGCGGGCCAGTTCGGCCCGCGCTCGGAACACCGGCGCATCCTCGTCGTGAGCGACACCTCGCCCTCCCCCGAACTCGGCACCCCGCTCCACCTCCGGCCCGGATTCGAGGCGCTGGCGGCCGAGTTCGACGCGGTGCGGTCGTGGAACGACTTCATCCGCCCGTTCCATCCGGCGGGCTGGTCGCCCAGGGACCAGGACGCCTCGCTGTGGGAACGGGCCGTGCGTGCCGCGTGGGAGATCGGCGACGGTCCCGTCGAGATCGCCTGCGAGTCCATCCAGGCCAATCCCGCCCAGGCCCTCACCGTGATCTTCGGCGACAGCCCGGTGCACATCTACGCCGACGGGCTGATGAGTTACGGCCCGACCCGCAGCAAGCTCGACCAGCTGGTCGGCACCCGCATCCGCCGGCTGCTCCACCTCGACCTGGTGCCGGGCCTGCGGCCGCTGCTGCTCACCGAGTTCGGCGTGGAGCCGGAGATCGTGCCGACGGACGTCTTCCTGAAGGTGCTGGGCGAACTGCCGGGCCCCGCGGACCTGCCTGACGACGACGGGGGCCCCGGCCCGGCGCTGCTGCTCGGCCAGTACCTCGCCACTCTGGGCATCCTCACACCCCAGCAGGAGGAGGAGCAGCACGCCCGGATGCTCCGCGGCGCCGTCGCGCTCGGCCACACCCGGATCGTCTTCAAGCCGCACCCCAGCGCCCCGGCCCACTGGGCCCGCTCGCTGGAGCAGGAGGCGGAGCGGCTCGGTGCGGACCTCACCGTGCTCGACAGCCCGGTCCTCGCGGAGACGCTGTTCGACACGATGCGTCCCGCCCTGGTCGTCGGCTGCTTCTCCACCGCGCTGCTGACCGCCGCGTCGTTCTACGGGCTCCCGGTCGCCCGCGTCGGCACCGGTCCGCTGCTGGAGCAGCTCACCCCGTACCAGAACAGCAACCGGGTCCCGCTGACGATCGTGGACGCGCTGCTGCCCGATCTGGAGGACCCGTCCGCGGTCGCCGGCTGGTCGCTGCCGTCCGCCGAGGAGGTCCGGGGCGAGCCCACCGGCCTGCTCGCCGCGGTCGGATACGCCATGCAGCCGCAGATCCAGGCCGCCCTGCGCCCCGAGGCCGAGCGCTATCTCGACCGGCACCGCGACACCCTCTGGCGGTACTTCAAACGGCGCCGGCTGACCGCGCTCGGGCTGCCGGGGGCCGTTCCCGCACAGCTGGCGTTCATCCCGCGCAACGCGACGGTCCGCCGCCTCGCCCGCAAGGCCCGCACCCTGAAGCGGGCGGCGGCGGGCTGATCCGCCCGGGGCGTTGCCCGTCCGGTCGGGGACAGCTGCGTGAAGCCTGGCCGTCCATCAGGTGAACCGCCTTTCGCTGCCCGCGATTTCACGATGTTCGATGACATATTCGACTCATCATGAGGACTCCGTCGATTATCCGATCGCCGCGCGGCCGGGGCGCCGCTCTGGCCGCCCTGCTCACCGTCGCGACCGTCTGTGCCGGGGACGCGGTGGCCCGCAGCTACCCGTTCGGCCCGCACACCCGCAGCGTGAACGACCTGGGCAATCAGTTCGTCCCGTTCCACACCCGGCTCTGGGACCTGCTGCACGGGCGGGCGGACGGCGGGCTGCTGCTGAACTGGCAGTCCGGCTTCGGAAGCAGCTTCCTGCCGGACTTCGGTACGTATCTGAGCAGCCCGTTCGCCCTGCTCGTCGGGGTCTTCCCCCGGGACCGGATCGACCTGGCGGTGTACGCGGTCACGCTGGTGAAGACGGGCGTGGCGGCGGCGGCCATGACCTGGCTGCTCACCGCGTTGCGCCGGGGCCGCGGCCGGGAGTGGGCGGCGGCCGTGCTCGGCGCCTCGTACGCCCTGTGCGGCTGGTCGGTCGTCGAGGCCGCCTACAACCCGATGTGGCTGGACGGGCTCATCGCGTTCCCGCTGCTGTGCCTGGCCGGTGAGTGGGCGCGCACCGGACGGCGTCCGGTGCTCGGCACGCTCCTGGTGACGCTCGCCTGGGTGTCGAACTTCTACACCGCGTACATGGCCACGCTCGGGGCCGCCCTGGTGCTGGTGGCACGCCTCCTGCTGGAGGACGGGACGTCGCGGGAGCGGATCCGGGGCCTGGTGCGGGCGGCACGCACGGTGCTCATCGGCATCGGACTGGCCGCGCCGGTCCTGGTGCCGGTGTTCCTCGGCACCCGGCACGCCTACCCGGGCTGGAACCGGACGTTCGCCCCGGCCGCCTGGCCCGATGTCGCCGCGAGGCTGCTGCCGGCCACGTACAGCTTCTTCAGTCCGGCGCTGTTCCTCGGGACCGGCGCCCTGCTGCTGGCCTGCGCGCTGGCCTTCCACCGTGCCGTGCCGCGCACCGAACGGTTCGTGTGGGCGGGGCTGGTGGCCGCGGTCGCGCTGTCGTTGCAGTGGGGGCCCACACATCTGCTGTGGCATGCCTTCGCGACACCGAACGGGAGCCCGTTCCGGCAGACGTTCGTCCTGTCCGGACTCGTCGTGATCGCCGCCTGGTTCTCGGTCGCCACCGCCTGGCCTGACCGGCGGACCCTGCTGGGCGGCGCGGGGGTCCTGGTGCTGATCGCGGCCGGCGCCGCGTCCAGCACCCTGATCACCGGCTGGACGTATCCGCTGTTCGCGGCGGGCCTGCTGGCCGTGACCGGTGCGCTCGTCCTGGCCCGCAGCGGCAGGTTCGCCGTGCTCGCGGCCCTGCTGCTCATCGGGGCGCAGGCCGGTCAGGCCGCCGCGACGACCGCGTACGCCGACCGGCAGCGGCTGAACCGGCTCGACGACTACGCCCCCTGGGGTGAACGCCAGACCCTCCAGGCCGCTGCGGTGGCCGGCGCCGACGGCTGGCCGCGCTACCGCACCGACCCGGGCCTGGAGCAGTCCACCGCCAACGACCCGCTGCTCGTCGGCGGGCAGGGCGGCGCCTACTACAGCAGTCACACACCGGATGTGCTGACCCGCACGTTCCTCGCGCTGGGTGCCGGCTGGACGTCGAACGGCCGCGCCCTGCACAGCCTGGACAACCCGGTGACCGACGCGGTGTTCTCGGTCGGCGCCCGGGTCCGCATGCCACGCGATCCGCATCAGGGCTTCAACCGTCCGGACGGCCGCCCGGTCACCGTCACCCGGCAGGACGCGCCCCCGCTGGTGACGCTGCGGCCGGCCGCCGACGCCGTTGCGCGGCTGGGCCGTTCGCCGTTCCGCAACCAGGAGAGGCTGCTGGGTGCGGCCGTGTACACGGTGCCCGCAACCACGCTGCGCGCCGCGGACGGGACGGCCGCCACGGATGAGGGCGCGTACGACTACCGGGTGCGGCCGGGCGCGTACAGCCTGACCGCGAACTGCCCCGCGAACAGCGAGGTGTATCTGTGGGCCCCGGACCTGTTCGGCCGGGCCCAGCTCGGCACTTCGGGCGAACAGGCCGACTTCCGGGGCGAGTTGCCGGGGCGGCGGGCCGGGATGCGGATGCTGGGGACGGGTGGCGGGCAGCTCGCGGTACCGCTGCGGGTCGCCAGGGCCGGAACCGTTCCGCACGAGGCTCTCGGCTGCCTGGACCGGGGGCGCCTGGACGCCGCCGTGGCCGGGCTGAAGCGGACCGGCGCGACACGCGTCGACGTCACCGGCAGCGGCGTGCGAGCCGAACTCCAGCCGGGCACCAACGGGTTGGCCGTGCTGGCCGCGCCCCGGATCGCGGGCTGGAGCTGCGACGGGCATCCGGCCGACTCCTACCTCGGCCTGGTCGCCACGCCGGTGAACGGCGACCGGACGACGGTGGACTGCACGTTCCGGCCGCCGGGGCTGCGGGCCGGGAGCCTCGCGGGGGCGGGTGCCCTGGCGGCACTGCTGGCGACGGTCCTGATCCCCCGGGCGCGGATGCGCGGGCGGGCCGTTCGGTTGCCCCGGTAGCCGTGACGACACCGAGACTTCATCTGGGCGTGGTGGGAAGGAGCCGCTCCGCGCGCGTACGTTCCCACCCATGCCCTCCCTCCTGAAGAACCGTCTGACGAAACGCGCCCTGCGCCCCGCCCTCACCCTGGTCGACCGCCGCATCCGGCTGCGGACGGAGCGTGCCGCCGAACCGCTCCGGAGCGAGCTCGCCGCACTGCGGCGGGACACCGAGGAGATGCGGCGGGGCCAGTACGCGCTGGGACTGCTGCTCGACGGGACAGGCCGGGGCGCGCACCGGATCCCGCCCGCCCGGGAGATCGACCAACTGGTGCGCCAGATCGCCGCGTTGAACGGTGACGAGGCGAAGGCCCGGCGCAGCGTCGTCACCGCCTACCGGACCGTGGTGGCGC
Source organism: Streptomyces sp. NBC_00385 (assembly GCF_035917155.1). NCBI lineage: Bacteria > Bacillati > Actinomycetota > Actinomycetes > Kitasatosporales > Streptomycetaceae > Streptomyces > Streptomyces sp. NBC_00385. The sequence continues at coordinate 3,140,406 of NZ_CP107951.1, forward strand.
TGGAGGCGCTCGGTGTGGGGCGGCTGGCGGGGTCCACGTCCAATGTGTGCGGCAAGCTGGCTACGGTGCCGCTGCTCGCTCCGCCGAACGGCGCCATTCTCGAAATCGGCACGCTGTACGGGCTGTTCGCCGCGGCGCTGACCCGGATGGTGCACCGGGCGGGCATCCAGCCGGACCTGACCATCGTCGACCCGCTGGCCGGGTCGCAGCTCCAGCCGGGCACGTCCCAGCCCGCCGACCCCACGGGGACACCCGTGCGCGAGGACGTCGTACGGGCCAACCTGGCGCTGACCGGGGCGGGTTCGACGCATCACCCCCGCATCCGGCAGGGCTTCTCCTCCGATCCGGAGGTGCGTGCCGAGGTCGCCGACCGGGAGTACGGGGTGATCGTCGTGGACGGCGACCACTCCATGGAGGGCGTGGCCGCCGACCTGGAGTGGGTCGAGGAGATCGTCGCCCCGGGCGGCATCGTGGTGCTGGACGACTACGGCGACGCGTCGTGGCCTGGCGTCCAGGAGGCCCTGGACAAGCACCTGGCGGGCGGATCCTCGCGGCTGCGGATGCTGGGGCGGGTCTCGACGTCGGCGTACCTGCGGGCGGAGTGACGTACCACCCCTTCGCCCCCGCCTCCTTACGCCTGCGCGTTCACACCCGCCCCGTCACGCCCCTCCCCCGTACCGCGCCTCGATGCCCGCGACGATCAGCCGCAGGCCGTCCTCGAACCGTTCGTCGTAGTGGGCGAAGATCTCCGCCCCGGCCGCGGCGGCCAGCGGGTAGCGGGCCATGCGTTCCGCGCGTTCACCGATGTCGAAGCCTTCGCGCTGCTGGTCCGGCATCGGGCGGACGCCCTGCTCCTCGCTGACGAAGCCCATCGTGTACGCGTACGCGGTGGTGCCCGCCCGGACGGCCTGCCACAGCTCGAAGCCCGCGTCGACCATGGTCCGCAGATGGCTTTCGAGCCCGTCGGCGTGGTCGGTGCCGGTGAACTTCGCACCCCCGTAGACCTTGGCCCCGTCGCGGTAGCGCAGCAGCGCGGCACGCAGCCCGCTGTTGTACGCGACGAGCTGGTCCTGCCAGCTGTCCGGGGTCGGACCCGGCAGGCCCTCGTCGAGCATCCGGCGGTACATCACCGTGGCCATCTCGTCGAGCAGCGCCTGCTTGTCCTTGAAGTGCCAGTAGAGGGCGGGCGCCTTGACGTCCAGCTCCCTGGCGATGGCGCGCAGACTGAGGCCGTCGAGGCCCACCTCGTTCAGCAGCCGCAGTGCCGTGTCGGCCACTCGGGACCGGTCGATCTTCGTCGTACCCACCATGCCAAGTTAACAGCCCGCCCTTGACAGCTTTACAACGTTAAGGACACACTGCGACGCATGGAACTTAACAGCGTTAAGGAAGCATTCACGGAGACCTCGGTCCTCATCGTCGGCGCGGGCCCCTGCGGCCTCGCCCTGGCGTGTGACCTGGCCCGGCGCGGCGTCCCCGCGCTCCTCGTCGAGCAGGCGCCCGCCCTCTTCCCCGGCTCGCGCGGCAAGGGCATCCAGCCCCGCACCCGGGAGGTCCTCGACGACCTCGGGGTCGGCGCGGCCGTCCGCGAGCACGGGGGCCCCGCGCCGGTCGGGATGGCCTGGCAGGCCGGTGAGCGGATGGGTGAGCACCACATGTTCCGGGTGGCGGCGCCGACGGACGCGGAGCCGTACGGGGAGCCCTGGATGATGCCGCAGTGGCGCACCCAGGAGATCCTGCTGGCCCGGCTGCGCGAACTGGGCGGCGACGTGGTGTTCTCGGCCGCGCTGACCGGGCTCGCCCAGGACGCGGACGGGGTCACCGCGCACCTGTCCACCGGCCCGGTCCGCGCCTCCTACCTGATCGCGGCGGACGGCGGGCGCTCCACCGTGCGGCGGGCTCTGCGCATCGCGATGACCGGGGAGACGGTGGACCCGGCCCCGATGCTGGTGGCCGACGTCCGGGTCGCCGAGGACGCGCTCGACCGGCTCAACTGGCACATGATGAGCACCGACGCGGGGTTCATCACGCTGTGCCCGCTGCCCGGCACGGCGGACTTCCAGCTCGTCGCGCAGTTCAAGGAGGGCGAGCCGGACATCTCCCCGGAGGGGGTCCGGGCCGTCGTCGCGGAGCGCACCCATCTGGAGGCGCGGGACGTCACCGAGGTGCTGTGGGCCTCCGACTTCCGCCCGCGCGCCGCACTCGCCGACCGGTTCCGCGACGGGCGGGTCTTCCTGGCCGGGGACGCCGCCCACGTCCACTCCCCCGCGGGCGGCCAGGGGCTCAACACCAGCGTGCAGGACGCGTACAACCTGGGCTGGAAGCTCGGCCAGGTGCTGGGCCACGGGGCGCCCGCCGCCCTGCTCGACAGCTACGAGGAGGAGCGCCGCCCGATCGCCGCGGAGATGCTCGGCCTGTCCACCCGGATCCACCGCGGTGAGCAGGAGCGGGGCGCGGCCGCGCAGCAGCTGGGCCTCGGCTACCGCGAGGGGCCGCTGTCGGCGGGCCGCGCGGGCGTCCTGGAAGCGGGCGACCGGGCCCCCGACGGGCCGACGGGCGAGCGGCGGCTGTTCGACGTCTTCCGGGGCCCGCACTTCACGCTGCTGGCGGTCGGCACCGACGCGGAACTGCCGGAGTTCGCCGGCTCACAGGTCAGGGTGCACCGCATGGACGCCTACGAGGCGTACGGCAAGGGGCTGTTCCTGGTGCGGCCGGACGGCTACGTCGGCTGGGCGGGCGAGGACACGGCCGGTCTCGCTGAGTACGTCGCGCCGCTTGGCCTCGGCCTCAAAACCGGCTGAGCGTCAGACGCTGCTGAGCGAGAGCTTCGCCGCGAAGCCGAGGAACAGCACGCCGGCGGCCGAGGTGGCCCCCGCCGACAGCCGCTTGCGGCGGCGGAACGCGGCGGACAGCCGGGTGCCGCCGAATATCAGCATCGACAGGTACAGGAAGCTGGCGATCTGGAGCAGGGTGCCCAGCACCAGGAAGGAGAGCGCCGGATAGGCGTAGCCCGGGTCGACGAACTGCACGAAGAAGGAGATCAGGAACAGGATCGCCTTCGGGTTGAACAGGCTGACCACCAGCGCCCGCCGGTACGGACGCTCCATCGTGGCCGGGGTCCCGGGCGCCTCCGCTCCCTCGCCGGTGAGCTCGGCCACCCGGCGATGCCGCTCGCGCCACATCGACACCGCGGCCCGCAGCATCCCGATCGCCAGCCAGGTCAGATAGCCCGCACCGGCGAACTTCACGAGGGTGAAGAGCACCGGCGTCGTCTGCAACAGGGACGAGGCCCCGAGCGCGGACAGCGTCATCAGCACGGTGTCCCCGGTCCACACCCCGGCGGCTGCGACATAGCCGGTCCGTACCCCGCGCCGGGCGGCGACGGACAGGACGTACAGCGAATTCGGCCCCGGCAGCAGAACGATGAGCACGAGGCCGGCGAGATAGGTCGGAAGGTCGGTGACACCCAGCATGGACGGAGTCTCGCACGGGGGTACGACACTCCGGAGACGGGGGTTCCGCTTGCCGCGGGGCCCCGGGGTCTCAGCTCACCAGCTCCGCGAAGACGATGATGTTGTCCGGCCGGTGGCCGCCTCTCAGCTCGCCGCCGCAGGTGATCAGCCGCAGCTCGGGGCCGGTGGTGTCGCCGTAGACCTCGTCGGTCGGGAAGGCGCCCTTGTCGACCTGCTGGAGCCGTCGCACGGCGAACACCGCATCGGACCCGTCCGCCCTGGTGACGGTGATGCGGTCACCGGCGACGATCTTCGAGACGTTCTTCAGGACGGCGGGACCCTCGGAGGTGTCGAAGTGCCCGATGAGGACGGCGGGTCCGGTCTCTCCGGGGGTGACGCCCTTGGTGTACCAGCCGATCCGGTCCGCCTGCGCCACGGACGGGACCTCGACGGTGCCGTCGGAAGCCAGACCCAGCTTTAGGACCGGGCCGGTGTCGACGCCCGCCGACGGGATGCGGACCCGGACCGGCTCGGAGGCGGGCAGCGGGGCGGCGGACGTGGCCGGCGCGGGTGTGGCCGGCGCGCCGGCCGGGGCCGCGACGCGCGCGGGCGGGGTGGCAGGGGCACCGTCGCCCGAGGCGCAGCCGGTCAGTGCGGCGGCGGAGACGAGAGCGACGAGCGGGCCCGCCAGCAGGCGACGGGCGAGGGGGATGCGCATACGGGACTCCCGGCAGGTGGAACCGGGAGGGGCCGCCGCACGGTGCGACGGCCCCTCCCCTGACGTGGGACGACGGGACGAGCGGCCCGGCCGGTCAGCGGCCGGACACCGCCGCGCGGCGCCGCAGGAGGACGAACCCGAGGCCCGCCGCGCCCACCGCTGCCGCACCGCCGACGGCGATCAGTACCGGGCTGCCGTTCTGCTCGAACTCGGCACCGGCGGCGACGCTGCCCTTCGGGACGACGGACGTCTGCGTGGTCTGCGTCTGGGTGCCGGTGCCCGAGGTGCTGTTGCCCGAGGTCGTGGCGTAAGTGAAGCTGCACCCCTCGGGCAGCTTCGGGAAGTCCGTGACGGACGCCGGGTGGCCGCCGCCCTCCATGTTGGTGCGCAGCTGCGGCGCGGCGCTGCTCGGGTTGATGATCTCGCCGAGGAAGCCGGCACTCGCCGGAAGCTCGGGGTGGAGCCGGGAGAGCTGGCCGAGCACCTTGCCGTCGTCGCCCTGGAAGACGACGGACGGGCCCGACGGGCTGATGCTCAACTCGGCCAGGGTGCCGGCCCCGACGCTCTTCGTCACCGTGGCGACGCACTCGACGGGGGTGACGGGGCCCTGGCCGTCGCTGCCCGCGTCCACGACGGACGTCACCGCACCCGTGAAGTCCAGCGTCACCTTGATCCCGTTACCGAAGACCCTGCTCTCCTCCGGGGCGTAACCACCACCCGCGGTCAGAACCCCCAGCACCTTCGCACCGTCGAGCACCTCGGCCGTGTAATAGACGTGCTGATCACCGTGCTTGTACACCTTGGCGGTGAGACCCCCCTTGAGATCGTCGGTGTGGACCAGCACGCCCGCCGGGGTGACGGGGCCCTGGCCGTCGCTGCCCGCGTCCACGACGGACGTCACCGCACCCGTGAAGTCCAGCGTCACCTTGATCCCGTTACCGAAGACCCTGCTCTCCTCCGGGGCGTAACCACCACCCGCGGTCAGAACCCCCAGCACCTTCGCACCGTCGAGCACCTCAGCCGTGTAATAGACGTGCTGATCACCGTGCTTGTACACCTTGGCGGTGAGACCCCCCTTGAGATCGTCGGTGTGGACCGGTGTGCCGTCGTCGGTGGCCTGCTGCCCCTGACCGGCCGGCGTGGCCGGGACGGTGTCGGCGAAGGCCACGGTGGCCGGGACGAGGACGGCGCCTCCCAGTGCGGCCGCGGCGACGGCGGTGCGGAGGGAGACACGACGGTACGAGGGACGGAAAGACATGATCGACTCCGTGAGGAATGGCCCTTGCGGGCTCGGAAGGCTGGGAGAGTCGCATGCCGCTTCCTCGAAGTGTGGGGCCGTGAGGTGGGGCGGGCTGCATCAACGAATCTAGGTGTGCCGTACAGCGGATCCATCCGTTCCGTGTCACAGACGCGTGACAGGCAGCCGCGTTCCTCACCTCACAACTGTTGGTGCGGGGAGGCGCGTTGCTGCCCTCCGCCCCCATCTCGCCACGCGCCTCAGAAGGCGTCCGACGGCACGTACGTCCCCCAGACCTCCCGCAGCGCGTTGCAGACCTCGCCCACCGTGGCGCGGGCCCGCAGGGCGTCCTTCATCGGGTAGAGCACGTTGTCCGTGCCCTCGGCCGCCTTGCGCAGAGCCGCCAGGGCCGTGTCCACCGCGCCCCGGTCGCGTTCGGCGCGGAGCTTCGCCAGCCGGGCCGCCTGCTGGGCCTCGATCGCCGGGTCGACGCGGAGCGGCTCGTACGGCTCCTCCTCGTCGAGCTGGAAGCGGTTGACGCCGACGACGACCCGCTCGGCGCTGTCCGTCTCCAGGGCGACGCGGTAGGCGCTGCGCTCGATCTCGTTCTTCTGGAAGCCCTGCTCGATCGCGCTGACGGCGCCGCCCATGTCTTCGATCCTGAGCATCAGTTCCACGGCCGCGGCCTCGACGTCGTCGGTCATCCTCTCGACGACGTAACTGCCCGCGAACGGGTCGACGGTGGCCGTCACGTCCGTCTCGTACGCGAGGACCTGCTGCGTACGCAGGGCGAGGCGGGCGGACTTGTCGGTCGGCAGCGCGATCGCCTCGTCGAAGGAGTTGGTGTGCAGGGACTGCGTGCCGCCCAGGACCGCGGCCAGTCCCTGCACCGCGACGCGCACCAGGTTGACCTCGGGCTGCTGGGCGGTGAGCTGCACACCGGCGGTCTGGGTGTGGAAGCGGAGCATCAGCGACTTGGGGTTCCTGGCGCCGAACTCCTCCTTCATCACCTTCGCCCAGATCCGCCGGGCGGCCCGGAACTTGGCGACCTCCTCCAGGATCGTCGTACGCGCGACGAAGAAGAAGGAGAGCCGCGGGGCGAAGTCGTCGACGTCCATGCCGGCCGCGACGGCGGTACGGACGTACTCGATGCCGTCCGCGAGCGTGAAGGCGATCTCCTGCGCGGGCGAGGCCCCGGCCTCCGCCATGTGGTAGCCGGAGATCGAGATGGTGTTCCACTTCGGGATCTCGGCCCGGCAGTACCTGAAGATGTCGGCGATCAGCCGCAGGGAGGGCCCCGGCGGGAAGATGTACGTGCCCCGGGCGATGTACTCCTTGAGCACGTCGTTCTGGATGGTGCCGGTGAGCTGCTGCGCCGGGACGTCCTGCTCCTCGGCGACGAGCTGGTACATCAGCAGCAACAGCGCGGCCGGGGCGTTGATCGTCATGGACGTGGAGACGTCGCCCACCGGGATCCCGTCGAACAGCACCCGCATGTCGTCGATCGAGTCGATCGCCACCCCGACCTTGCCGACCTCACCGGACGCGATCTCCGCGTCGGAGTCGTGTCCCATCTGGGTGGGCAGGTCGAAGGCGACGGAGAGTCCCGTCGTGCCGTTGGCGATGAGCTGCTTGTAGCGGGCGTTGGACTCGGTGGCCGTGCCGAAGCCGGCGTACTGGCGCATCGTCCACGGGCGTCCGGTGTACATCGACGGGTACACGCCGCGCGTGAAGGGGTAGGCGCCCGGCTCGCCGAGCTTCGCGGCGGGGTCCCATCCGTCGAGCGTGTCCGGCCCGTAGACCGGCTCGATCGGCAGTCCCGATTCCGACTCGCGCGTCATCTGCTGTGCCTCCCGCTGAAGCTGCTCACTGGTGCCCATGGCTTTCGCGACGGACTGTAGCGGCGGGCCCTGAAGCGGTGGAGGGGGCCGGGCCGGGACCTTGCTCACCGCCCCGATGCCTGACATCCTCCGGTCCTCTGTGCCGCTTTCCCCATCATGCGCAGGATTCGGCAACCGGGCAGAGCGGGAATCCGTCCCATGAGATACCGCAGATTCAGGGGGCCGAGATGATACGCAGCAGCAGGACCGGGCGCGGCCACGCGTACGGAGGAGGCCGGGGGGCGGGCGCGGCGTCCGCCGTCGCCGTACTGGCACTGGTCGCCGTGACCGCCGGATGCAAGGCGGAGCCCGCCGGCAGCGCGCCGGCCGCTCCGTCGGCGCCGCCGGCGAGCAGCTCACCCACCGAGGACGCGAAGCCCGGCACGGACAGGACGGAGCCGACGACGCCGTCCACGAGCGCGAAGCCGAGCTCGACGCCGAAGGCCACACCGAAGTCCAGCCCGAAAGCCACGCCGTCGGCCGATCCGCAGGCCAAGGTGCTGATGGCGACCGGCTCGCAGGGCAAGCAGGTCCGCGAGCTCCAGGCCCGGCTGCGTCAGATCGGCCACTTCGACCGCAGCCCCACGGGCTACTACGGCTCCGTCACGGTCACCGCCGTGCAGTCGTTCCAGGGCAAGCGCGGGCTGTCCCGCACGGGGAGGACGGACACCGTCACCTGGCAGAAGCTGCTCGGCATGACGCACGCGCCGACGGCCGCGGAGCTGAACCCGCCGACCACCCGGCCGGCCGCGAAGCCGGACAAGCGCTGTATGACGGGCCGGGTGATCTGCATCAGCAAGAACAGCCGGTCACTGTCCTGGATGATCGACGGCAGGGTCGTCTCGTCGATGGACGTGCGGTTCGGCTCGCAGTACACGCCGACCCGCGAAGGCACCTTCTCCGTCTACTGGAAGTCCCGGCACCACGTGTCGTCGATCTACCACACGGCCATGCCGTACGCGATGTTCTTCAGCGGCGGCCAGGCGGTGCACTACTCCTCGGACTTCGCGGCCCGCGGCTACAACGGCGCCTCGCACGGCTGCGTCAACGTCCGGGACGAGGGGAAGATCGCCTCGCTGTTCGCCCAGGTCCGCAACGGCGACAAGGTCGTCGTCTACAAGTGAGGCGATGTGGGGCGAGGGATGAGGGGCGCGGGCGGGACCGGGGGAACGTGTCCCGCCCGCGCCATTGCGCCGAGCCGTAGGTACGGGGGGAACCCCGGCTCCGGGCGCTGCCGATGACCAGTCGGCTCACTTGTTACTGCGCCCACCGGCCGAAAAACGTCACACCCCGTGGTGGCGGGGCGGGGCGGAGTGGGCTCAGCGCGCCGCGAGCGAGGGCGACGAGGAGCGCGAGGAGCCGGAGGACTCGGCGGTCGCCGCGGGCTCCGGGGTCGCGGTGGAGAAGCCGATCGACGGCAGGGTGCCCGAGCCGCCGGACGAGCCGTCGCTTCCGGCGGGTTCGTCGTTGCCGTTGTCGCTCTGACCCGCACCGTCGTCGTTCTTCCCGTCGGCCTGGTCGAGCATCCGGTCGCAGAACCGGTCGAGGTTGCGGGCCCCCTTGGCCAGCGCTTCGAGGCGGCGTCTGCGCTCGTCGTCGAGCTTGCCGTCGCGGTAGTCGCGGCACGCCTTCAGGGTCTTGGCGTACCAGGACGCCTGGTCGCCGCTGCCGCCGGAGGTCCCGTCGCCGTCCTGGCCGCCCGGGCTCGGCGTCGCGCCGGTGCCGGCGGACGGCTTGTCCTCGGCCCCGCCGGACCGGCTGTCGCCGCCGTCCCCGCCGTCGCTCTCACGGTTCGGGCCGGGGGTGGGGCCGCCGACGTCGGGGCGGCCGCTCTCGGGCCCGCCGGTCCTGGACGCGTCCGGTGACGCGGATTCCCCGCCCGGCGATCCGGGCGGCGGCGCCGATGTCTCGTCGTCGGTGGTGAGGTCGGAGCCCAGTTCCTCGGGGGACGCCGCGGCAGACACCGAGGTGGCCGGTGTCGGCGTGTGCCGGCTGAAGGGGCCGGGCAGCATCCCGGTCCCGGCGGCCACGGCCACCCCGCCGATCGCACAGCACGCGAGGGAGGCGACCAGACCGAAACGGATGGGCCGGCTCCAGCGCATGGGACGGGGGCCACGGAATCCCGCGGCCCCCGACGCCGTACCGGAACCGGCCGGGCGTATGTGTACGGGGGCGAGCATGCCGGACTCGGCGGAGACGTCCGCGCCCGCGGCACGGTCAGGATCCGCCGGTGCGGTGCCGGCGGCGGTGCGGCGGACGGCGCGGAAGGCGGCCAGGGCCGCGGCCTCGCCGGGCAGCTCACCGGCGGCGGGGCGGGCGGTGCGGGCCACGGCGTCCAGGGCGGCCGCGAGCCTCTCGGCCTCGTTCCGGGGCGGGCCGTCGGAAGGGTCGACCGGTGCGCGGCGGAGCATCTTCTCCGCCGCTTCCTTGTCAAGCCATTCGTGCTGCTCGTCGGCCATCACATGTCCTTCTGCGTCCACAGACGCGAATGCGTCACACCGGCGGGCGCCACCAGGCCGGTGCGGGAGGGGCGCTGCGCGGGGAGGGCGCCGAGTTCCACCGTCCGGCCCGCCCCGTTGTTCTGCGGGGACTGCGCGGGGTTCGTGCCACCGCCCGGCCCCCTGGGCGCGCCGACTCCGCCGGCCGCTCCGTCGCCGCGCGGACGGCTTCCTTCCGCAGGACCGGCCGTCGGCAGACCGCCCTCGCCGCCCGGGTTCCCCGCACCGCCCGCACGGTCCGCGTCGTCCGCCCGCAGCAGCTCGGCGAGCCGTTTCAGCCCGCGGTGCGCGGCGGTGCGGACCGCGCCGGGCCGCTTGCCCAGCGTCTGCGCCGCGCTCTTGGCGTCGAGACCGACCACCACACGCAGCACCACGGCCTCGGCCTGGTCCTGCGGCAGCTGGGCGATGAGCGACATGGTGCGGCCGGTGGCCAGCGCCTCGATCGCCTCGTCGGCCGTGTCGGACCCGGCCGGCTTCCCCGACAGTTCCGTCTCGTCGCCGCCGATGGCGGGCCGCCTGCCCCGCATCCGCAGATGGTCCAGGGCCCGGTTGCGCGCTATCCGCGCCGCCCAGCCCCGGAAGCGGTCGGCGTCACCGCTGAAGCGGTCGAGGTCCCTGGCTATCTGCAGCCACGCCTCGGACGCCACGTCCTCGGCGTCCGGGTCCCCCACGAGCGTCCGTATGTAGCCCAGCAGCCGCGGCTGCACAGCGCGGTACACAGTACGGAAGGCGTCCTCGTCCCCGTCCTGCGCCGCGAGCACCGCGGCAGTAAGCCCCGCGTCGTCCCCCAGCACTCCCTCAACCTGCCCTGCTGTCCCGAATCGCAGCTGGTCACCACTGCCGCGCCACCCTGCGCGACTCAGCACGCTACGTCCTCGGCGGGCGTCGCGTCCATGACTTGTACAACCCGCAACATTCTTCGGACACCGTGCGGTGTGACAGAAAACGCAGTCGCGGCGCTGAGATGAGTACGGGGTCGTCCTGCGGCCCCGCGGAAGACGACCGGGGCCTCTCCTGTGGGGGGTGGCGGCCCCGGTCGTCGTTCCATTTCCCGCTCCGACGCGGGTCGTGGCGCGAACGTACGGGGCCGCGCCGGCTCAGCCCCGCACCCGGGCCCGTCGCGAGGCCGCCGCCCTCAGCACCCGCCGGCCCTCGGTCGAGACGTCCATCACCTGGCGCAGCCCGGCTCCCGTGGGCGCGCCGTCCCCGATCTCGGCAAGCATCTCCAGGATGCGGACCTGCCGGGCGGCCTCCCCCGACAGCAGCGGTCCCGCCCCGTCCGGATCGCCGGCCCGGCAGCGGGCGACCAGCTCCGTGGCGTCGGCGCGGGGGGCGTCGTGCCCGCGGTGGAGGTCCAGGGCCAGCACCGAGCAGGCGTCCGCCCAGGTGCGCAGTGCCTCGCCCGACCGGGCCGCGGGGGCCTCGCCGAGGAGCTTCGCGATGCGCCGGACGCTCTCCGGCGGATCGGGCAGGGCGTCCAGCGCCGTGCGCGCATCGGCCAGCCGGTCCGGCCAGTCCCGCGGGTCGGCGCAGCCCGCCCAGAGCGGTCGCAGCGGATCCGACTCGGCCGCCCCGGCGGGCCGCTGCGGCAGGCACCGGTCGAGGCAGGCGGTCCCGCTCACGGCGAGCCCCCGGGCGTCAGCGGCGGCGATCAGTTCGAGCAGGCTCATCGGCGTCTCCCGTCGGCCTCCCCGTACCCGGATCGGACGCACGGGGACGTAGCGCGTCGTCTTATCGCGTACAGCGCCGAATGGCCGAAAAGCGTCACTCCAGCCGTCCAAATATCGCCGCCGGGGTGCACCGCCCGTCGGCCGTGCCGGCAGGTCTCGTACCGCAGAGTGAGCAGAGCATGGAAAGGGAACCCCCCAGGATTCGGACGTCTGCGCATGGAGCGCGCGTCCCTCCCCGGACCACGCGGCCAGCGGAACGTAGCCCCCCGCTTGCCCCGCTGTCCACGGTTCCGGCAGGTCAGGCCCTCCTCAGCCCTGGTCGATCTCCTTCGCCAGCGCCTTGAACCCGTCCCAGCTCAGTTCCGGTTTGCCCGGATCCCACAGCTTCTGGGAGGTGGCCCGCAGCGGCATCCGGATGCCCTCGGCCACCTGCGCCGCGGTCTGGGCGTTCGGGAAGTCGCCCCACACCGCGAACCGGCCGCCGAGAATCTGGTCCGAGTACTTCGCCGGGACGGGGCTCGTGCCGCGCAGCACGAGAGGCGTCCACTGTTCGTAGATGCGCTTGCCCGTGGGGTAGACGAAGGCGTTGGGCTGGCCGAGCACGTAATAGAGGAACTCGTCGTTGAGGTTCAGCATCTTGTACCCCTCACGGAGGTACTGCTCCGGCGGCCGGGCGCCGTACTCCTTGCCCGTCCAGTACTCGATCTCGATGTCCTTGTCGGCCCGGACGCTGCTGTCGCGGAAGAGGCCGTCGTTCCACGCCTTGGGCTTCATGCCGTGCGGCCGGACCACTGCCGCACGGTCGTTGAGCCAGCCGGTGGCGAGGTCCTCGATGCCGGCCTGCGCCCCGTACTTCTTCACGGCCGCGCGCTGGAGCTGCGGATACGAGGCGGCGGGATCGGTCACCGTGAGTGCCTGGTACTCGTCGGCGCCCAGGTGCCAGTACGCACCGCCGAACAGTTCGGTGTACTCGCCGAGGAGCTCGTCGACGAGCTTCGCCGCGCCCGGTTTCGAGATGTCGAGCGACCCCTTCGACGGCACGCCCGAGACGTTGAGCAGCTGGAGGTCGGGGTGGGCGCTCAGGACCGCGCCGAGGTGGCCCGGGGAGTCGATCTCGGGGACGACCTCGATGTGCAGCCGCCCGGCGAGGGCGACGATGCGTCGCACCTCGGCCTTGGTCAGGTGCTCGGGCGACACCACCTCGGGGTGGGTGTCGGACTCGATCCGGAAGGCCTGGTCGTCGGAGAAGTGCAGGCCGAGCTGGTTGAGCTTGAGGTCGGCCATGCCGCGCAGCCGGTCCTCGATCCAGCCGGCGCTGTAGTGCTTGCGCGCGATGTCCAGGTTGAGGCCGCGCTGCGGTCGGTCGGGGCGGTCGCGCACCTCGCCCTCGGGCATGGTGCCGTCGGCGCGCACGGACTGTTTGAGGGTGCGGGTCCCGTAGAAGACCCCCGCCTCCGCCGGGCCGCTGATCGTGACGCGTCCGTCGTGGGTCCGCAGGGTGTACGACTCCGGCCCGCCGCCGGCCTTCGGGTCCAGGGCCAGTTCCACGTCCCCCGCACGGGCCGGGACCTCGCCCCGGTAGCGGATCCTCAGCTCCCCGGCGAGCAGCCTCCCTTCGTCGGCCAGCCCCTTGTCGCCCTGGTCGATCACCACGCCGCTGCTCTTCCCGGGCCGCCAGCCGGGGCCGCGGGCCGGGGTGTGCTCCCGTACGGCGGGGATGGTGCGGGGCGTCTTCGAGAGCGGGTAGCTCCGGGTCGGGGACGGCTTGGGGGACGCGGACGGTGACGACGACGAGGGGGACGTCCCGGAGCCGTTGCGGTGCTCGGTGCCGGAGCTGTCGCAGGCGGCGACGGTGACGGTCGCCGCGGCCACCGCCGTCACGGCCATGAGGGCGCCGCGTGAGGGTGCCATCGGTCAGAAACCTCCGGTTTCAGGGGGCAAGAGAGCAGAAGGGAGAGAAAAGGTGGCAGATGGGTGAGATAGCCGGGCATTCTCCTCGCTCATTCGTCCCTCAGGCATCGCGAAACCCTCCCGTCCGGGTGAAATTCGCGCATCCGTCGGACGGCCGTTGCCCCGCGTCGCTAGCTTTGAGGCACATTCGTCTCTCCCTTCACCCTGCATCCACCTGGTCTCTCCGGTCCCTCCCCACTCCAGGTTCACAGATGCCGCTGATTCCAGGAGTCCACGCTGTCCAGGTCCAGCGAGTCCCACGCCGGCCTCCCCGCGCAGCCGCCCCCGTCCGCCCGGCGGACCGCCGTGCCCGTACAGAGCTGCGGATCCGCGCCCGGCCGGGCCCCGTCCGGCCCCAGTGGCCTCGCGGGGTTCAACGCCGCGTCCACCGCCGGGGCCGAGGCCGCGCTGCTGGAGTGTTTCGGCAGCCGCCGCTGGGCCAAGCGGCTGGCGGACCACCGCCCGTACCCGGACCTGGACGCGCTGCTCGCCGCCGCCGACGAGGCCTGTTACGACCTCTCCCCCACCGACCGCGCCGAGGCGCTGGCCGCCGAGGTCGCCCCCGGGCTGCACCCGGACGCGCCGCGCTCCGCCCATCTCGCGCTGGCCGCCGCGCACGCCGCGTACGAGTGCAGGTTCGGTCATGTGTTCGTGATCTGCCTGGACGACTTCCGGCCCGCCGAGCACCCCGATCAGGTGCTGGCCGGCATCCGGGCCCGGCTGGGACACGACCCCGAGCAGGAGCGGGTGGTGACGGCGGACGAGATGCGGCGACTCGCCCGGGGCCGCATCATCGAGCTGGTATCGAGTCAGTAACGGGTTGGCGGCGTGCCTCAATGGGCGGATTCCCCGTCACAGGCGGGTAAACGGGCCAGTTGGAGCCTGTCCATAGCCCGTCCGTGCCTGATTCATTGCCACTTTGATCACACCAGAGGCCCCCGCGCGATCGAACCGACAAACCGTCGCTACGATGGCCGGGGCCGGTGGACCGTACCCGGCCGGGTCAGACCGACAGTCAAGCCGGCCGACCCCAATCCCCGCTCCCGGAGGGTTCTTCCGTGCCGGCTGGAACGCTGTACCGCGGCCGGGAAGGCATGTGGTCCTGGGTGGCTCATCGAGTCACCGGTGTCCTCATTTTCTTCTTCCTGTTCGTACATGTCCTGGACACCGCCCTCGTCCGCGTCTCCCCCGAGGCATACGACGACGTCGTGTCCACGTACAAGACGCCGATCGTCGCGCTCCTCGAATACGGCCTGGTGGCCGCGATTCTCTTCCACGCGCTGAACGGTCTGCGCATCGTCGCCGTGGACTTCTGGGCCAAGGGCCCGCGCGTTCAGAAGCAGATGCTCTGGGCCGTGCTGGGTATCTGGATCGTGCTGATGGTCGGGGCCCTGTACCCCGTACTCGGCCACGCCGTACGCGAAGTATTCGGGAGCTGAGGCCAATGTCCACCGAGACTTCCGCAATCGGCGACGTCGAAGGCTCCGCCCTCTACGACGTCGACAACCCCGCGCCCGTCATCGAGCCGCCGCGCAAGCGGACCGGCAAGACCCCCAAGGGTTCGCGCACCAACTTCGAGATGTACGCCTGGCTCTTCATGCGCCTGTCGGGCATCGTGCTGGTCGTCCTGGTCCTGGGCCACCTGCTGATCCAGCTGGTGCTGGACGGCGGTGTCTCCAAGATCGGCTTCGCCTTCGTGGCGGGCCGCTGGG
This sequence comes from Streptomyces sp. NBC_00385, assembly GCF_035917155.1. Classification (NCBI taxonomy): domain Bacteria; kingdom Bacillati; phylum Actinomycetota; class Actinomycetes; order Kitasatosporales; family Streptomycetaceae; genus Streptomyces; species Streptomyces sp. NBC_00385. The sequence goes on from NZ_CP107951.1 coordinate 3,155,523, forward strand.
CCTCGCCGTTCTGGCAGGTATGGGACCTGGCGATGCTGTGGCTCGCCATGCTGCACGGCGCCAACGGTCTCCGTACGGTCATCAACGACTACGCCGAACGGGACAACACCCGCTTCTGGCTGAAGATGCTGCTGTACACCGCCACGGTGTTCACCGTCCTGCTGGGCACGCTGGTGATCTTCACCTTCGACCCGAACATCCGCTAGGCGCCGGGCCCGAAGGACCAGAGGTAAACCATGCAGATCCACACGTACGACACCGTCATCGTCGGCGCCGGCGGCGCCGGCATGCGCGCGGCCATCGAGTCGACCAAGCGCAGCCGCACCGCCGTGCTGACCAAGCTCTACCCCACCCGCTCCCACACGGGCGCCGCGCAGGGCGGCATGGCCGCCGCGCTGGCCAACGTGGAGGAGGACAACTGGGAGTGGCACACCTTCGACACGATCAAGGGCGGCGACTACCTGGTCGACCAGGACGCCGCCGAGATCCTGGCGAAGGAGGCCATCGACGCCGTCCTCGACCTGGAGAAGATGGGCCTGCCCTTCGGCCGTACGCCCGAGGGCAAGATCGACCAGCGCCGCTTCGGCGGTCACTCCCGTAACCACGGTGAGGCCCCGGTCCGCCGCGCCTGCTACTCGGGCGACCGCACCGGCCACATGATCCTCCAGACGCTGTACCAGAACTGCGTCAAGGAGGGCGTGGAGTTCTTCAACGAGTTCTACGTCCTGGACCAGCTGGTCGTCGAGGAGGACGGCGTCAAGAAGTCCGCCGGCGTCGTCGCCTACGAGCTGGCCACCGGCGAGATCCACGTCTTCCGCGCGAAGTCGGTCATCTACGCCTCGGGCGGCACCGGCAAGTTCTTCAAGGTGACGTCGAACGCGCACACCCTGACCGGTGACGGCCAGGCCGCCTGCTACCGCCGGGGTCTGCCGCTGGAGGACATGGAGTTCTTCCAGTTCCACCCGACGGGCATCTGGCGCATGGGCATCCTGCTGACGGAGGGCGCCCGCGGTGAGGGCGGCATCCTCCGCAACAAGGACGGCGAGCGCTTCATGGAGAAGTACGCGCCCGTCATGAAGGACCTCGCGTCCCGTGACGTCGTGTCCCGCTCCATCTACACGGAGATCCGTGAGGGCCGCGGCTGCGGACCCGAGGGCGACCACGTCTACCTCGACCTCACGCACCTCCCGCCGGAGCAGCTGGACGCCAAGCTCCCGGACATCACGGAGTTCGCGCGTACGTACCTCGGCATCGAGCCCTACACGGACCCGATCCCGATCCAGCCGACCGCGCACTACGCCATGGGCGGCATCCCGACCAACGTCGAGGGCGAGGTGCTGGCCGACAACACCACCGTCGTCCCGGGCCTGTACGCCGCCGGCGAGGTCGCCTGCGTCTCCGTGCACGGCGCCAACCGCCTCGGTACGAACTCGCTGCTCGACATCAACGTCTTCGGACGCCGGTCGGGCATCGCCGCCGCCGAGTACGCCGCGAAGAACGACCTCGTCGAGCTTCCCGAGAACCCGGCGCAGCTGGTCGTCGACCAGGTCGAGCGGCTGCGCAACTCCACGGGCACCGAGCGCGTCTCGGCGATCCGCCTGGAGCTGCAGGAGTGCATGGACGCCAACGTGATGGTGTTCCGCACCGAGCAGACGATCAAGACCGCGGTCGACAAGATCGCCGAGCTGCGCAAGCGCTACCTCGACGTGTCGATCCAGGACAAGGGCAAGCGGTTCAACACGGACCTGCTGGAGGCCGTCGAGCTGGGCAACCTGCTCGACCTCGCCGAGGTCATGGCGACTTCGGCGCTGGCGCGCAAGGAGTCCCGCGGCGGTCACTACCGCGAGGACTACCCGACCCGCGACGACGTCAACTTCATGCGCCACACCATGGCGTACCGCGAGGTCGCCGACGACGGCACCGAGTCGATCCGGCTGGACTACAAGCCGGTCGTCCAGACCCGCTACCAGCCGATGGAGCGTAAGTACTGATGGCTACCCCCACCTTGGAAAAGGCCGACAAGGCTCCCGAGCCCGAGGCCGGTTTCGCCGACTCGCCGTACATCACGGCGACCTTCCGGATCCGCCGGTTCAACCCTGAGGTCTCCGACGAGGCCCAGTGGCAGGACTTCCAGATCGAGATCGACCCGAAGGAGCGTGTCCTCGACGCCCTTCACAAGATCAAGTGGGAGACCGACGGCACGCTGACGTTCCGCCGCTCGTGCGCGCACGGCATCTGCGGTTCCGACGCGATGCGGATCAACGGCAAGAACCGGCTCGCCTGCAAGACGCTGATCAAGGACCTGAACCCGGAGAAGCCGATCACGGTCGAGGCCATCAAGGGCCTCACGGTCCTCAAGGACCTCGTGGTCGACATGGACCCGTTCTTCCAGGCCTACCGCGACGTCATGCCCTTCCTCATCACCAAGGGGAACGAGCCGACCCGCGAGCGTCTGCAGTCCCCCGAGGACCGCGAGCGCTTCGACGACACCACCAAGTGCATCCTGTGCGCCGCGTGCACGTCCTCGTGCCCGGTGTTCTGGAACGACGGCCAGTACTTCGGCCCGGCGGCGATCGTCAACGCGCACCGCTTCATCTTCGACTCGCGCGACGAGGGCGGCGAGCAGCGCCTGGAGATCCTCAACGACCGAGACGGTGTGTGGCGTTGCCGCACCACCTTCAACTGCACGGACGCCTGCCCGCGTGGCATCGAGGTCACGAAGGCGATCCAGGAGGTCAAGCGCGCGCTGATCACGCGTCGCTTCTGACCGCCTGTCACGGCAAGAGGCCCCGTCCTCCGCAGGAACACTGCGGAGGACGGGGCCTCTTGCCGTGCCGGGGCGGTTCAGTCCCAGCCCGCGCCGCCCTTGTGCTCCGCGACCACCATGATGCGTCGCAGCATGTCGTTGAGCAGGACGCGTTCGTCCTTGGCCAGGACGCCCAGGAGACGTTCCTCCTCGTGACCGAGGAACTCCATCGCACCGGTCCAGGTCGAGCGGCCCTCCTCGGTCAGCTCCACGTCGACGCGGCGCCGGTCCGTGGTGGAGGTCCTGCGGCGGACGAACCCGCGGCGCTCCAGTGCGTCCAGCCGGCCGGTGACGGAGGCGGGCGCGAGGTCGAGGTCGGCGGCGAGCTCCGAGGGGGCCGCCTTGCCGCCGCGGCCGGCCAGCTTGTGCAGGGTGTCGAACTCCTGCCGGTCCAGGTCGAAGTCGACCAGGGACTGCTCCCGCACCCGGCGCAGATGGACGCCGAGCTTCTTCATCCGGGTCACCGCGCCCTCGACATCGGGGTCGAGTTCCGGAAGTACCGGCTTCCACCGCTCCACGTGGCCGTCGGTCCAGTCGCGTTGCTGCATGGGCCACAGCCTACGCCGGGCACCTACACACTTCGGAACCTTATATTTCGTTGACGAATAGTTCGGTAACGAAATAGATTCTCGCTCATGCCTCACCCCTTACGCACCCGTTCCTTCCGCCTGCTCTTCGTCGGACGCAGCCTCTCGCTGCTCGGCGACGCCGCGATTCCCGCCGCGCTCACCCTCGCCGTCTACCTGGCGACCGGCTCGACCGGAGACCTCGCGCTGGTGCTCGCCTGCGCGATGGTGCCCAAGCTGCTCCTGCTACCCCTCGGCGGCGTGGTCGGCGACCGCTTCAACGCCCGTACGGTGGCGCTGACCACCGATCTCGTACGGTGCGTCACCCAGCTCTTCGTCGGCGCCGAACTGCTCTCCGGCACACCGGCGTTGTGGCAGATCGCGGTGGCCGAGGCGATCGGCGGAGCCGCCGGCGCCTTCTCCATGCCGACCGTCTCGCCGCTGATCCGCGGCACCGTGGCCGAGTCCGGGCTGCTGCGCGCCAACGCCCTGATGGCCGTGGTCAGCAGCGCGGCCCGGATCGGCGGCCCGGCCGTCGCCGGGGCTCTGGTGTTCACCGCGGGGCCCGGCTGGGCCTTCGTCCTGGACGGCACGACGTTCGCGGTGAGCGCCGCGCTGCTCGCCGCCATCGAGGTACGGCATGTCCCCATCCCGCGGCGTTCACTGATCAGCGACCTCAAGGAGGGCTGGGGCGAGGTCCGGAGCCGCGACTGGTACTGGACCAGCCTGATCGCCCACGCCGCGTGGAACGGGGCGGCCGCCGTCCTGATGACGCTGGGCCCGGCGCTCTTCCTCCGCGACCTGGGCGGCAAGGGCGTCTGGCTCGTCTTCCTCCAGACCGGCGCCGTGGGGCTGCTGATCGGCTCGCTGGTGGCCGGCCGGGCCCGGCCGCGCCGCCCGGTCCTGACCGCCAACCTGGGGGGCGCGCTGTACGCCCTCCCGCTCTGCCTGCTGGCCGCACACGCGCCCGTCGGCGTGGCCGTCGGCGCGTACGGGACCGCCATGGCCGGGCTGGGCTTCCTCAACCCGGTCTGGGAGACCGCGGTCCAGTCCGCCGTCCCCGCGCACGCGCTCGCCCGGGTGACCTCGTACGACTGGCTGCTCTCGCTCGGCGCGATGCCGCTGGGGTACACCCTGGCACCGCTCGCCGCCTCCGCGTGGGGTCCCGAAGTCCCGCTCGCCGTCGCCGGGTTGCTGGTCGGCTCGGCCTGCCTGGCCACGGCGGCCGTACCGGGCGTACGGCGTTTCAAGGCGCCCGCCACGCCCGCCGAGGTGGTGACGCGGACCACCGGGACCCCCGCTTGAACATGTTCAAAGAGGGGTCTACAGTCCATGACAACAGCATTTGAACGCGTTCAAGGGAGGGTGGGGCATGGACCTCACTGTTGTCGCGTACGTCATCTACCTGCTCATCAGCGTGGCGCTCACCATCTGGGTCGCCCGCACGCTGAGCCGCAACGGCAAGGTGTTCCTCGCCGATGTGCTGCACGGGAACGAGAAGCTCGCCGACGCGGTCAACCACCTGCTGGTGGTGGGCTTCTATCTGGTCAACCTGGGGTTCGTGACGCTCTACCTGAAGAACTCCGACGGCGTCGCTGACGCCCGGGAGCTCTTCGAGGCGCTGTCGGTCAAGGTCGGCGTCGTCCTGCTCGTCCTCGGAGTCATGCACCTCGGCAACGTCTACGTCCTCAACAAGATCCGTCGCCGCGGCCTGATGGAGCGCGAGCAGACCCCGCCCGTCGCCCCGCAGGGCTGGACAGGACCGGGACCGTGGGCCGCGCCCGCCCCCAGGGCGTGAGGGCCGGTCATGAGGCACCGCACAGGTGGCGGGCGGTGGTCCGTCGAACGGCTCACCGTGCTCTACGACGCACAGTGCTCGCTCTGCGTCCATCTGCGCCAGTGGCTGATGAACCAGCGTCAACTGGTCCCGCTCGACCTCGTACCGGCGGACTCGGCCGAGGCACACCGCCGCTTCCCCGGTCTCGACCACGCCGGGACCCTGGAGGAGATCACGGTGATCGGTGACCGGGGGCAGATCTACCGCTCCACCTCCGCGTGGATCGTCTGCCTCTGGGCGCTGGCCGAGCACCGGCCGAAGGCCCACTGGCTGACCACCCCGGCCGGCCGCCCGTTCGCCCGGGCGACCGTCCTCGCCGCCGCGAAGTACCGCTCGCTGACGGCCGAGCCGTGCCGCGCGGACGGAGGCGGCGGCGGGGACGGCGCTTGCCGGGTCCAGGGCCCCGGCCCGGCGACGTAGCCGGTCCGGATACCCTCGGAACCGTGGTGAAGGAAGAGAACGACGTGAAGGAAGTCAAGGCTCCCAAGAGCGAGCAGACCCGCACACTCATCCTCGAGACCGCGCTCCGGCTCTTCCAGGAACGCGGATACGACAAGACGACGATGCGGGCCATCGCCCAGGAGGCCGGCGTCTCCGTAGGGAACGCGTACTACTACTTCTCGTCCAAGGAACACCTGGTCCAGGGCTTCTACGACCGGATCGCCGCCGAGCACGAGGCAGCGGTACAGCCGGTGCTGGCCGGCGACAAGGACCTCGCGGAACGTATCCGCGGGGTCCTGCTCTGCTGGCTGGACGTGGCGGAGCCGTACCACCGCTTCGCCGCCCAGTTCTTCAAGAACGCCGCCGACCCCGAAAGCCCGCTCAGCCCCTTCTCGCGTGACTCGGTCTCCGCGCGGGAGGCGGCGATCTCCATCCACGAGCGCTGCCTGGAGGGCTCCGGCACCAAGGTCGACCCCGAACTGGCCGACCTGCTGCCCCAGCTGATGTGGCTGAACCAGATGGGACTGGTGCTGTACTGGGTCTACGACCGCACGGACGATGCCGAGCGCAGCCGCCGCCTCGTCGAGCGCACCGCCCCGATCGTCGCCCGGACCATCGCCCTGTCCCGGTTCCGGGTGCTGCGGCCGCTGGTGCGTCAGGTCTACGAGGTGCTGGAGGAGTTCCTGCCGGGAGCGGCGGGCCGGGCGCCGGCCAAGTGACGCGGGAACGGCCGAGCGGCCGCCCCGGGATCCTTCCCGGGGCGGCCGCTCGTTGTCGCGGTGACGCCCGTGCTGTGGTGCCGGATCAGATCCGGCCCAGTTCCCACAGCCGCCAGATGCCGGTGCCGTCGGAGAGGTACTGCGATCCGGAGACGTCGGGCTTGGCGACGACGTAGTCCTTCTTCTGCCACAGCGGCACCAGCGGCACGTCCTCGCCGACCAGCTTCTGGAGTTCCTTGAAGTCGGCCGAGGTGCGGCTGCGGTCGCTGTACTCCAGCGTGGAGTTGATCAGCTGGTCCATCTTCTTGCTGGTGTAGCCGTTGTGAAGGCTGTTCTCACGGCCGACGAGCGGCTGGCTGAAGGTGTCGGGGTCCGGGTAGTCGGGGAGCCAGCCGACGGTGTACATGTCGTACTTACCGGCCGCGTACTCCTTCTGGAAGGTCTGCCACTCGACGGCCTTCACCGTGACCTTGAACAGCCCGTCCGCCTCCAGCTGGCGGCTGATCTCCGCCGTCTCCTTCTTGTACTCGTCGTCGTCGCGGTAGGCGAAGGTGACGGGCAGCGGCAGCTGTACGCCGGCCTCCTGCATCAGTTCCTTGGCCCGCTTGGCGCTCGGCGACGGGTAGGCGTCGAAGAACGGGGTGCTGTGCCCGATGTAGCCCTGCGGGATCAGCGAGTAGAGCGGTTCGACGGTGCCCTTGTAGATGTCGGTCACCAGCGGCGCGCGGTCGATGAGCGCCGCGATGGCCTGGCGGACCTTCTTGTCGGCGAGCGGCGAACCGGAGCGGACGTTGAAGACCAGGTTGCGGATCTCGGCGCTGTCGGCCTCCGTCACGTGCTGGTCGACGGCGCCCGGGTCCAGCTCGGCGAGCGTGGACGACGGCAGCTGACGGTGCGTGACATCGACCTGGCCGGACTTCCAGGCCGCCAGCAGATCGTCCGACTGCTTGTAGTAGCGCACGGTGACCGGACCACCGGTGCTCTTCAGCGCGCCCTTGTACTTCGTGTTCGGCACGAGCTCGGCGGTGGCACCCGCCTCGTACGACTTCAGTACGTACGGCCCCGAACCGGTCACGCGCCCGTCGTTGCGGAGCTTGTGCTCGGCGTAGGCGTCCTTCTCGACGATGGAACCCGCTCCGGTGGCGAGCTTCTGCGGGAAGGTCGCGTCACGCGAGGAGAGGTTGAACGTGATGGTCCGGCCCTCGGTCACCACGTTCTTCAGGCTGGGGAAGAGAACCGAAGGACCGACGTCCGTCTTGATCTCCATCATCCGGTCGAAGGAGAACTTGACGTCCTCCGCCGTGATGTCCTTGCCGTCGGAGAAGGTCAGGTCGTCACGGAGCTTGCACTGGTACGTCTGCAGCTTCCCACCGATGAACCCACAGCTCTCCGCGGCATCCGGCTCGGGGACGATCGCCCCGGACTTGAACGTCATGAGCGACTGGTAGATGTTGCTGTACATCGCCCACGAACCCGCGTCGTACGCGCCCGCCGGGTCGAGCGAGGTCACCTCGTCGGTCGTGCCGACCGTGACCGGATCACTATTCCCCTCGTCCGAGGGAAGCAACTGCCAGGCGACCACGCCTGCGATGACCAAAACCGCGAAAATCGCGAGAATCCGTAGCCGGATCGACCGCATTGCCGTGCTCTCCCTTACCAGCCCCACCTCGGCGTCGCGCTCAGATACGCAGATCACCGCACGTTCGCGCTCAGCCAATCACACGATTTTCACATCTGGAAGAGGAAATCAGAGCCTCATAGGCTTTTGTTCGTTAGTTGAAACCTTGGGCCGATACGCCGAATACAGAGGGTTCATCACCAGTCACCCGATCGCCTATCCCGCGTCGTCCGACGGTGATTACGCCTGGCGGGACGCGAGCTCGACGACGGTGATGTCGGAGGGGGCGCCGACCCGCACGGGCGGACCCCAGGCGCCCGCGCCGCGCGTGACGTACAGCTGGGTGTCGCCGTAGCGTTCGAGCCCCGCGACCGTGGGGTTGGACAGTTCCGCGATGTAGTTGCCCGGCCAGAGCTGGCCGCCGTGGGTGTGTCCGGACAGCTGGAGGTCCACGCCGTGCTCGACGGCCTCGTCGATGACGACAGGCTGATGGGCCATGAGAACGGCGGCACGGGTACGGTCCCGGTCGCCGAGCGCCCGGCCGAAATCCGGGCCCTGCCCTTCGCTCTCGCCCGCGATGTCATTGACCCCCGCGAGATCGAAGCCGTCGATCTCGACCCGGGCGTTCTCCAGCGGATGCAGGCCCAATTCCCTTACGTGGTCGACCCATTCGGCGGCACCCGAGTAGTACTCGTGATTGCCGGTCACGAAGAAGGCGCCGTGCCGGGAGCGGAGCCCGGCGAGCGGTTCGGCGGCCGGGCCCAGATCCTCGACCGATCCGTCGACCAGGTCCCCGACGACCGCGATCAGATCGGGCTGGGTCCGGTTGACCGCGTCCACGATCCGCCGGGTGTGCGCGCGGCCCAGGACCGGGCCCAGGTGGATGTCGCTCACCACGGCGATCCGGAAGCCGTGGGCGGACCGGGGCAGCCGGGCCAGCGGGACCGCGACGCGCTTGACGCGGGGGCCGCGCAGCACCCCGTAGGCGCCGTAGCCGGTCGTGCCGAGCCCCGCCACGGCGGCGGCGCCCCCGACGGCCCGCGCGACCAAGAGACGGCGCGAGGGGGCAGCCGGGGCCGGGGTGGCCGCGAGGGGCGCGGAGGCCGGCGGGGCCGCGGTCGTGACGGTGGACCCGTGTGCGGCGGTGACCGGTTCGGCGGAAACGGTCTCCGCCGCCGCCTCCTCCTCCGGCGCGTCCGCTGCCCGGCGGGCGAGCAGCCGGCTCAGCAGCGGGCGCAGGAGTTCCCCGGCCAGCAGGGCGAGCGTCAGATAGAGCAGGGCGGCCAGCCACAGATAGCCGGGCCAGGCCAGCACCTGCTGCAGCCAGAAGGGCGTACCCGTACGCCCGGAGACCAGGGCGCCGACGCTCAGCAGCGGCAGGACGTACGCCGCGACCGTGCCGGCCCTGCGCGGAAAGCTGCCCGCTGTCGTGGTGTCACCGACGAGGCGGCGCCACACATAGCGGTGGACGAGGACCAGCAGCGCGAGCACCGCGGCCGCCAGCAGAGCGAAACCCAGGACCGCCATGCGTACTCCCCCGCCCAGTTCGTTCCTGTTTGTACCGCATTCGGCCGAGGCCGGAAGCCGACGCGCTACGCGCCTTGGGCGCGCAGGGCCCTGACGCCACGGAACCCGATCACTCCCACTGCCGTCCCCAGGAGAAAGGACGTGATGGCGAGCAGCAGATGAACCCAGAAGTAGGCGGTCGGGTCACCGGCGTCGTCGAAGGCGAGACCACTGCCGTCCTTCCACAGGTTTTTGACGAAAGTGACCCAGATGAACCAGCTCCACACCCCGAAGGCGAGCAGGAACCAGGAGACGGGGCGGCTGAGCTTCATGGAATCAGTATCTCCGTCACGCTCCCGCCGCCTCGCCCGGGGTGGGCTGTCCCGGCGGTGCGCACGGCGGGTCATCCCTCCGGTGTCCATATTCAGATCAACTGCATGTACGTTTTCGACCGTGCCAGCTCTCAAGAAGGCCGCTCTGTCGGTCACCTCTGCCGCTTTGCTGTCCGTTTTCCTTGTCGGTCCCGCGTCGGCGGTCAGCCAGGACACCACGGACGACGAGCCGAAGCCGCCCACCGGCATGTCGCAGGTCGGTGGCGCACAGCTCGGCCGGAGCGGGACCCAGGTCAATCTCGGCGCCGGCGCCCCGGTCCTGCCGAAGAAACTGACCGGCAGGTCCTGGATGGTCTCGGACGCGGAGACGGGCGACGTGCTCGCCTCCCACAATCCGCACTGGCGACTGCCTCCGGCCTCCACGCTGAAGATGCTCTTCGCCGACACCGTGATGGAGGCGCCGGCGCTCCAGCCGAAGACCCGTGAGTACACGGTGCAGGACGCGGACCTGGCCGACCTCGGCGAGGGCAGCAGCCTGGTCGGCGTCAAGGAGGACCTCCCCTACACGGTGCACGACCTGTGGCTCGGGGTCTTCCTGCGTTCGGGCAACGACGCGGTGCACGTGCTGGCCTCGATGTACGGGGGCGTCCCCAAGACCGTCACCGACATGCAGGCGCACGCGGAGGAGCTCCAGGCCCTGGACACCACCGTGGTCTCGCCCGACGGGTACGACGCCCCCAACCAGGTGTCCAGCGCGTACGACCTGACGCTGTTCGCCCGCAGCGGGATGCAGAAGGCGGACTTCCGCGAGTACTGCGCGACCGCGACGGCGCAGTTCCCCGGTGAGCAGAAGAAGGGCAAGGAGCGCGAGAGCTTCGGCATCCAGAACACCAACCGGCTGCTCACCGGGGCCGACGGGGTGACCGCGTACAAGGGCATCGCGGGCGTGAAGAACGGCTACACGACGCACGCCGGCAACACCTTCACCGGTGTCGCCGAGCGCAACGGCAAGGTGCTGCTCGTCACCGTCATGAACCCGTCGTCCGACGAGACGCACGCCGTCTACAAGGAAGCGGCGAGCCTGCTCGACTGGGGCTTCGCGGCCAGTGGCAAGGTCACCCCGGTCGGCGAGCTCGTTCCGCCGAGGTCCGCCGACACGGGCACGGGCAAGGGCGCCCAGGCGGACAAGCCTGCCGTGAACAAGGGCGGCAACGGCCCCGGGACCACGAAGGCCGCCGCGGCCACCGGCAGCTCCGGCGGGGTGGGGATCGCCCTGGGGATCGCCGGCGGAGCGCTCGTCCTGGTGGCCGGGGCGGCGTTCCTGGTCAACCGGCGCTGGCCGCTGCCGGACCTGGTGCGCCGCCTTCCCCGCCGCTGAGGGTGCTGCCGCCGGCTTCCTTTCCGGCGGCTTCGTCTCCGGCGGCGGACGCGGAGTCCTGCTCCGCGTCCACCGCCGGGCCGGCCTCGTCCTTGCTCCGCGTGGCCGTCCAGGCGGCGCAGAACAGCAGCAGCTTCGCCGTGAAGTTGATCCACAGCAGCAGCGCGATCGGGACGCCGAAGGCCCCGTACATGCTCTTCGAGGCGACGCCCCTCATGTAGCTGCCGAGCAGCAGCTTGAGCAGTTCGAAGCCGACCGCACCGATCAGCGCGGCCACCATGAGCCGACGCCGCGGCGGTTCCACGCCGGGCAGCAGGGTCAGCAGGTAGAGCAGCAGCAGGAAGTCGGCGACCACCGCCACCAGCAGGGCCGCGATGCGCAGCAGCACACCGCCCGCGCCGTCCTCCGGGATGCCCAGCAGGTCGGCGACCCGGCCGACGGCCACGGAGCCGACCGAGGAGATCGCGAGCGTCACCAGGGCCGCCCCGCCCAGCCCGAACAGCACTCCGGCGTCCTTGAGTTTGCGCAGGACGGGGTTGCCCTGGTCCACGTCGTCCATGCCCCAGACGGCGCGCAGGCAGTCCCGCATCGAGCCGATCCAGCCGATGCCGGTGAAGAGCAGCAGCGCACCGGCCACCAGCCCGACCGTCCCCGCGTGTGCCACCAGGTTGTCGATGCCGAGCTGGTCGGAGATGCCGGGCACCTGGTCGGCGACCTTGTCCTCGATCTTGTCCAGCTGCTTGTCCGAGAGCAGCGCCGCACCGATCGCCGCGGCGACCGCGATCAGCGGGAAGAGCGCCAGGAAGCTGATGAACGTGATCGCTGCGGCGAGCCTCGCCCAGTGGACCCGTTCCAGCGTCTCGTAGCTGCGCCAGGCGTGCGTCTCCATCAGCCGGGAGACGAGCGGCCCGATGACGGGGAGTCTTTTCAGCCAGTCCATGTCGTACGACTACCATTCCTAGCCAGTGTGCATGAGTGAGTCCTGTACCCACTGATGTGTTCTGGGCACATCCCGAACGGTTTTGGGTGCGCTGGGTCGCCGCTTTCGCGTCCCGCTCGGTGACATGCCTCCAGGGGCGTGGTCCGTTGCGGGTGGGCGGGTTCCCTCACGTCCTCGTGCACCGTGATCGGCCTGGACGGTCCGATGCCCCACACGATCACTCCGGTCGTGTGGGGGCGGTGCCGTCCGACGCCGGATCGGGTGTCCGAGGGCGCGTCGCCCGATCGCGATACCGGCGGCATCGTGACGGGACATCTTCCGGTGCGGGGTGGTCAGCGGCTTCTGCCAGTGCTGACCACCCCACATCGAGGTATAGGCCGGATCGACCGCGACAACCGCCAAGCCCTGCTCCGCGGCCATGGAGACCAGCCGGGCCTTGAGCTTCCCGGTAGGAATCCCGGAGATCAGCTGCCGGAAGCTCTTCCTGCGCCCGTGCTTCTCCCGGGTCTTCTCCGCACCGAAGTCGAGGTCCTCGATGGCGATCGCACCCACACCGGTCCGCCGCGCCCAGTGCAGGAGTTGGGTCAGGGCGTGGCGGAGCTGCGCGTCGCGGTGATGGGTGGTGCCGGTCAGGTCGTAGGTGAAGCGGTGGGGGTTGCCGTGGGAGTCGAGGTGGTAGGCGGCGAAGTGGTCGGCGTTGGTGTCGACACCGATCACGCCCTTGGCCCGGGCTGCTTCCATGGAAATGGTCTGGATGGTGGGGCGTTGCCAGGACGCGGTCAGATACCAGCGGTCCCGGGTGGTGTCGTAGTGGATGCGGTAGGCGACCGCCCGGTTCGCCTCGATGCGGTCGGCCCACTCCACACCCCGGTGTGCGAACGCCACCGTGGTGGAGGTGAGGGTGTAGCGGCCGTGTGGGCTGTTGGCGAGGTGGGCCAGTGGGGCGGGCAGCTTGATGGACACCTGGCCGTCCGGGGTGACGCGGATCGTCTCGTTCCCGAACCGCTTACCCGACTCACCGTCCGCCGCCAGGAACCACCGTTCCGCCTCCCACCGCTGACGCCACTCGCCTTCGGTCAGCCCTGCCTCGGCGAGGTGGTGGCGGGTGTCGAACAGCCGTTTCCCGCCCCGTACGACCCGGACCCGCCCCGCCTGCCAGTCCGCCACCGCGGCAGCGCGCCGGTGTTCCAGGGTTCGGAGGCGGCGGGACTTGCGGAACCACTCACTCCTGGACCGGTAACCGCCCGGGGCACGTTTCGTACCCTTCGCCCCGATCGGGAGCGACAGGCGGTGCTTGAGCGTCCTGATCCCGGCCTCAAGGCTGCGGATGTGTGCGGCCTGGCAGCGCCGGGCGAGCGCCCACTGATCATGGCTGGCCTTCGTGATCGCCCCGGCAATCCGCGACGACGACACTCTCGTCAGCTCCCGCTTCCGCCCGGCCCAGGATTCGGCGCTGTGGTTGGGGCCGTCCGCGCACCGGGCCTTCAGATCGCGGGAAGCGAGAGTGCCTTGATGCGCGCCGACCGCCCGCAGCACGTGCTCGTCCTGTGCGGTGAGGTGCTTGAGACGGTCCCGGACCGCCACCCCAGAAGGGCCCGGGGCCACGAACGGCGCCGCCGACTTCCGCACCACACCCACACCGCCCCGAGATCGCCGAGCAACCCGCCATTAGGCACAACGAGCCACCATCGCCAAGGTCACCCATTCGGTCTTGAAACTTCCGTTCCCACCCTCACTGACCGCACTACTTGGCCCACTCGCAGGCGCTACCACTCACTCGTACACACGTCGAAGGCAGCAGCTCGCACCCTCCCCGGCGCCGAGAACCGACCTCCGGTGGGCCGCGGGAGTGATGACGCCCCCGCAATCACCTATTTCGGTGAGTGCTGTAACAAATCCCTCAAAGGTGTTTTCTCGGGCGATACGGTCACCCTCATGTCTGTCGACACCGTGTCCCTGACCGGCTGGGGCCGCACCGCCCCGACGGCCGCCCTGCGCTTCCACCCCCGTAGTCACGAGGAGGCGGTCGCCGCGGTGCGCGGCTGCGGGCCGCGCGGCTCGATCGCCCGCGGCCTGGGCCGGGCGCACGGCGACGCGGCGCAGAACGCCGGGGGTTCCGTCCTCGACATGACGGGGCTGGACCGGATCCGCACCATCGACGCCGGGGCCGGGCTCGTGGTGTGCGACGCGGGGGTGAGCCTGCACCGGCTGCTGGCGGTGCTGCTGCCGCTCGGCTGGTTCCTGCCGGTGCTGCCCGGCAGCCGGTACAGCACGGTGGGCGGGGCGATCGGGTCAGACGTCCACGGTCACAACCACCGCACCGCAGGCTCCTTCTCGCGCCACGTCGTCGCGTTCGACCTACTCACCGCGGACGGCCGGATCCATACGGTCCTCCCCGGCACGCCGCTCTTCGACGCGACCGCGGGCGGCCTGGGCCTGACCGGGGTGATCCTCTCGGCCACGCTGCGGTTCCATCCCGTCGCGACGTCCCTGATGTCGGTCGACACCGAACGGGCCCTGGATCTCGACGACCTGATGACGAGGCTCGCCGCCGGCAGCCGCCGCCACCACTATGCGTCCGCCTGGGTCGACCTGACCGCCCGAGGCCGGTCGACGGGACGCGGCGTCCTGACCCGGGGGGAGCACGCGCCCCTCCACGTGCTCCCGGCGCACGCCCGGCGCACACCGCTCGCCTTCCGGTCGGCCGAGGCGCCCGCCACCCACCTCGCCGTGCCGGACGTCGTGTCCGGAGGGCTGCTGGGCCGGATGTCCGCCGCCGCGTTCAACGAGGTGCGGTACCGCCGTGCGCCCCGGTCCCGCACGGGTGAACTCCAGCAGATCTCCGCCTTCTTCCACCCGCTGGACACCACCGCGCACGGCTACCGGATCCACGGCCGGGGCGGCCTCGTGCGCTACGAGTTCACCGTCGGGGACAGGCGGGCCGAGACGCTGCGCCGGATCGTCGGACGGATCTCACAGCGGCGCTGCCCGTCGTTCACCGCCGCGCTCGGGCGGTTCGGCCCGGGCGACCCCGGCTGGCTGTCGTTCCCGGAACCGGGCTGGAGCCTCGCCCTCGACCTGCCCGCGGCCCTGCCGGGACTGCCCCGCTTCCTCGACCGCCTGGACGAGGAGGTGGCGACGGCGGGTGGCCGCGTCTGCCTGACGGCGGACTCCCGGCTGCGCCCCGACACGCTGGCCGCGATGTACCCCCGGCTGGACGAATTCCGGCAGCTACGGGCCGAGCTGGACCCGAACGGGGCGTTCCGGTCGGATCTCTCGCGCCGGCTCGCCCTCTGACCAGCCCGCTCTCTGACCGGCCCGCCCCTCTGACCGGCCCGCTCTCTGACCGGCCCGCTCTCTGACCGGCTCGCCCATGCCCCGCTCGCCCCGTGCCCGGCTCTCCCTCTGTCGGCGCAGCAGCCGCAGGCCACGCCCCACGCCTTCTCATCCGCTTTCCATCCCCGCCTCAAGGAGCGTTCCCGTGAAGGATGCCTTCGGTGCCCCGCAGTCCCTGCTCGTCCTCGGCGGCACATCGGAGATCGGGCTCGCGACCGCACGCCGCCTGATCTCCCGCCGCACCCGCACGGTCTGGCTGGCCGGCCGCCCCTCCCCCGCCCTGGAGTCGGCCGCGGCCGAACTGCGCGGGCGGGGGGCCTACGTCCGTACCGTCGACTTCGACGCGCTGGACACCGAGTCCCACGAGACCGGCCTCGGCAAGATCTTCACCGAGGGCGACATCGACATGGTGCTCCTGGCCTTCGGTATCCCCGGCGACCAGGAGCGCGACGAGGAGGAGCCCCTGTCGGCGGTCCGGGTCGCCCAGACGAACTACACGGGCGCCGTCTCCGCCGGCCTGGTGTGCGCCGGCGCACTCCAGGCGCAGGGGCACGGCTCGCTGGTGGTGCTCTCCTCGGTGGCGGGGGAACGCGCCCGGCGCGCGGACTTCATCTACGGGTCGAGCAAGGCGGGCCTGGACGCGTTCGCGCAGGGGCTCGGTGACGCCCTGCACGGGACGGGGGTGCACGTGATGGTCGTACGCCCCGGCCTCGTCCGGCCGGCGACCGCGCCGCCCGGGTCCGGCGCCGCGGCGTCCGGAGCCCCGCTCGCGATGATCCCGTTCACCCGCACCCCGCTGGTGACCACTCCGGACGCGGTCGCGGACGCGATCGTGACGGGCCTGCGGCGACGTTCGGAGACGGTGTGGGTGCCGGGGGCGCTGCGGGCGGTGATGTCGGCGCTGCGGCATGTGCCGCGACCGCTCTTCCGGCGTCTGCCGGTCTGAGGGGGCGGGGGCCACCCCGCCGGTCCGAAAGGACGGCGGGGCCGCCCTGCCCGCATCCGCTCAGGTGTGGAGCGAGGGCGCGTCCACGGAGCTGCCGCTCTGCGCGGGCACGGCGGGGCTGCCGCCGCCCGCTCCGAACGGGAACTCGTTGACCTTGCGCCAGACGCTGTCCACGCCCTGCTCGTACAGCGCGAAGGAACCGCAGGTCCAGGACGCCTCGTAGTCGCCGAGCTCGGCGTAGGCCCGGTCCATCGACGCTTCGGAGATGCCGTGCGCCACGGTCACGTGCGGGTGGTACGGGAACTGGAGCTCGCGCACCAGGGGCCCGGAGGCGTCCCGGACCCGCTTCTGGAGCCAGGAGCAGGCCGAGGCGCCCTCGACGACCTGGACGAAGACGACCGGTGAGAGCGGGCGGAAGGTGCCCGTACCGGAGAGCCGCATCGGGAAGGGGCGGCCGCCGGTCGCGATGGCGGCGAGGTGCGCCTCGATCGCGGGCAGGTCGGCCGCCTCCGCCTCGGTCGGCGGCAGGAGGGTGACGTGGGTGGGAATGCCGTGTGCGGCAGGGTCCCCGAAGCTCGCGCGCCGCTCCTGGAGCAGGCTGCCGTAGGGCTCCGGGACCGCGATCGAAACGCCGAGCGTTACGGTCCCCACGTCGTTCTCCTCAATCCTCGAGCATCTGTTTTCAGCCACTGACGGCCGCATGCTTTACGCCGCCAGTGTGCCGCCTGTGGGGACCCTGGCGCCAGGGTCCTTGGACTCAGTGCTTGACCGGCAGAAGGCCCATGCGGTCGTAGGTCCGCGCCAGGGTCTCGGCGGCGACGGCCCGTGCCTTCTCCGCTCCCTTGGCCAGGATGGAGTCCAGCGTCTCGGTGTCGTCGAGATATTCCTGGGTGCGGGTACGGAACGGTGTGACGAAGTCGACCATGACCTCGGCAAGATCGGTCTTCAGCGCACCGTAGCCCTTGCCCTCGTACTTCTGCTCCAGGTCGGCGACGGACGTGTCGGTGAGCGTCGAGTAGATGGACAGCAGATTGCTGACCCCCGGCTTCTCGACCTGGTCGAAACGGATCACGCTGTCCGTGTCGGTGACGGCGCTCTTCACCTTCTTGGCGGTCGCCTTCGGCTCGTCGAGGAGGTTGATCAGACCCTTGGTGGTCGCCGCCGACTTGCTCATCTTCGCGGACGGGTCCTGAAGGTCGTAGATCTTCGCCGTCTCCTTGAGGATGTACGGGTCCGGCACGGTGAAGGTGTCCCCGTAGGTGCCGTTGAACCGCTCGGCGAGGTTGCGGGTCAGCTCCAGGTGCTGGCGCTGGTCCTCGCCCACCGGAACCTGGTCGGCCTGGTAGAGCAGGATGTCGGCGACCATCAGCAGCGGGTAGGTGAAGAGCCCCACCGTGGTGCGGTCACTGCCCTGCTTGGCCGACTTGTCCTTGAACTGCGTCATCCGGGACGCCTCACCGAATCCGGCCAGGCAGTTCATGACCCACCCGAGCTGGGCGTGCTCGGGGACATGGCTCTGGACGAAGAGCGTGCAGCGCTCCGGGTCCACCCCGGCGGCGAGCAGCTGCGCGACGGCGAGCCTGGTGTTGGCACGCAGCTCCGCGGGGTCCTGCGGGACGGTGATCGCGTGCAGGTCGACCACCATGTAGAAGGCGTCGTGGGAATCCTGCAGGGCCACCCACTGGCGGACCGCGCCGAGGTAGTTGCCGAGGTGGAACGAGCCTGCGGTGGGCTGGATTCCGGAGAGCACACGGGGACGTTCAGAGGCCATGGAAGTCATTGTCTCAGGTACGGAAGCGATCTCGGGCAGCCGGTGTAAGAAAGGCGTGAGGACGCCCGGGGGGGGTCCTGCGGACAGGCCGGAACTCCTCACCGCCGCCGAAATCGCGGGCGCGCCGCGCGGTGAAGGTTTCCTCGTGCGGGATCCGACCGACGATACAAAGTGGGCACCATCCCAGCCCGGGCCGCACGACGAACGGAGATCCCGTGTCGACCACGGAAACCGCCATCGCCTCCGCCGAGGCGCACAGCGCGCACAACTACCATCCGCTGCCCGTCGTCGTCGCGACGGCGGACGGCGCCTGGATGACCGATGTCGAGGGCCGGCGCTACCTCGACATGCTCGCCGGCTACTCGGCACTCAATTTCGGCCATGGCAACCGCCGGCTGATCGACGCGGCCAGGGCCCAGCTGGAGCGGGTGACCCTCACCTCACGGGCCTTCCATCACGACCGGTTCGCCGACTTCTGTACGCGGCTCGCCGAGCTGTGCGGCATGGAGATGGTCCTGCCGATGAACACCGGGGCGGAGGCCGTGGAGACCGCGGTGAAGACCGCCCGCAAGTGGGGCTACCGGGTCAAGGGCGTCCCGGACGGGATGGCGAAGATCATCGTCGCCTCCGACAACTTCCACGGCCGGACGACGACGATCGTCAGCTTCTCCACGGACCACGAGGCACGCGCGGACTTCGGCCCGTACACCCCGGGGTTCGAGATCGTGCCGTACGGGGACCTGACCGCGCTGCGGGAGGCGATGACCGAGAACACCGTGGCGGTGCTGCTGGAGCCGATCCAGGGCGAGGCCGGGGTGCTGGTGCCGCCGCCCGGCTATCTCCCCGGGGTCCGGGAGCTGACCCGCGAGCGGAACGTGCTGTTCGTCGCGGACGAGATCCAGTCGGGCCTCGGCCGGACCGGGAAGACCTTCGCCTGTGAGCACGAGGGTGTCGTGCCCGACATGTACGTGCTCGGCAAGGCACTGGGCGGGGGTGTGGTGCCGGTGTCGGCGGTGGTCTCGTCCGCCGCGGTGCTGGGGATCTACCGGCCCGGGGAGCACGGCTCGACGTTCGGCGGCAATCCGCTGGCGTGCGCGGTCGCGCTGGAGGTCGTCGCGATGCTGCGCACCGGCGAGTACCAGCAGCGGGCCGCCGAGCTGGGCGAGCACCTCCATCAGGAGCTGGGCCTGCTGGTGGGCGGCGGCGCGGTGGAGGCGGTGCGGGGCCGCGGGCTGTGGGCGGGCGTCGACATCGATCCGGGGCGCGGCACGGGACGGGAGATCTCCGAGAGGCTGATGGACCGGCGGGTGCTGGTGAAGGACACCCATGGCTCGACGATCCGGATCGCGCCACCGCTGGTGATCAGCAAGGAGGACCTGGACTGGGGTCTGGAGCAGCTGCGCGAGGTGTTGCGGGGCTGATCCCCGAGGGGTCGCGCGCGCCCCGCCAGTAGAGTCCCCGTGTGCTCCTGGGGATGATCTGTGCGCTCGGTTCCGCGGTCTGCTTCGGCACGGCCTCCGTCCTTCAGGCCGTCGCCGCGCGGGCCGCCGCCGAGCCGGGGGCCGGGGCGGGGGTGGACCCGGCGCTGCTGCTGCGGGCACTGCGGCAGTGGCGTTACGTGGCCGGGCTCGCGCTCGACGGCCTCGGCTTCGTCTTCCAGATCATCGCTCTGCGCTCCCTGCCCATCTACGCGGTGGGCGCGGCCCTGGCCGCGAGTCTCGCCGTGACGGCCGTCGTCGCCGCCCGGCTGCTCGGGGTGCGGCTGAGCGGCACCGAGTGGACGGCCGTCGCCGTGGTCTGCGCGGGCCTCGGCATGCTGGGGCTCTCCTCCGGCGAGGAGGGGCACGCGGCCGGATCGGACGCGCTGCGCTGGTGGATGCTCGGGATCGCCGTCGGGATCCCGCTGATCGGGACGGCGGCGGGCCGGCTGCCCGAGCGGGCGCGCGCGCTGGTCCTGGGACTCGGTGCGGGCTGTGGTTTCGGGGTGGTGGAGGTCGCCGTCCGGCTGATCGACGACGTGTCACCGTCCGCGCTGCTCACCAACCCCGCCGTGTACGCGCTGCTGGTGGGCGGCGGCTCGGCGTTCCTGCTGCTGACGTCGGCGCTGCAGCGGGGTTCGGTGACGACGGCCACGGCCGGGATGGTGCTGGGCGAGACGATCGGGCCCGCGCTGGTGGGTGTCGTCTGGCTCGGGGACCGTACGCGCGACGGTCTCGGCTGGCTGGCGGTCACCGGCTTCGCGGTGGCCGTGGCGGGAGCGCTGGCCCTGGCCCGGTTCGGCGAGGCCCCGGCGGACGTCCGGGAGCCCGCGGTCCCGGGCGCGCCGGGCTGACGTCGCTCACGGCAGGATCCGGCACAGGGCGTCCAGGGCGCCCGCCCAGGAGCTGTCGGTCGGCGTTCCGTACCCGATGACCAGCGCCTCGCGCCGCACCTCGGCGTCCGGGTGCCGGAAGAAGGACAGCCCCTGCACCGCGAGTCCCTGCCAGGCCGCCGCCCGGACCACCCCGGCCTCGCTGCCCTCCGGGAGTTCGAGCACGGCGTGCAGCCCGGCGGCGATCCCGCTGACCTCGATGGACGGGGCCCGCTCGGCCAGCGCCGCGACCAGCTGGTCGCGGCGGTTGCGGTAGCGCAGCCGCATGGAGCGCACATGCCGGTCGTACGCGCCGGAGGCGATGAACTCCGCCAGGGTCAGCTGGTCCAGCGCGCTCGACGCCCAGTCGCTCCAGCCCTTGGCCGCGGTCACCTCCCCCACCAGCGACTGCGGCACCACCATCCACCCCATCCGCAGCCCCGGCGCCAGCGACTTGCTGGCCGTCCCCAGGTACACGACGCGCTCGGGGTCCAGGCCCTGGAGCGCGCCGACCGGCTGCCGGTCGTAGCGGAACTCCCCGTCGTAGTCGTCCTCCAGGATCAGCCCGCCGGTGCTGCGCGCCCAGTCGACGGCCGCGGCGCGCCGGTCGGGGTGGAGCGGCACCCCGGTCGGGAACTGGTGAGCGGGTGTCAGGAGCACGGCGCCCGCGCCCCGTATCCCGTGCAGTGCGCCGGTCCGGGAGCCGAGTCCGTCGAGCGGCAGGCAGGGGGTGCGCAGACCGGCACCGGTGAGCAGGCCCGTGTGCAGGTCCAGTCCGTACGACTCGACGGCGACCTCACGCACCCGGCGCTCGCGCAGCACCGCGCCCATCATCCTCAGCCCGTGCACGAAGCCGGCGCAGACCACGATGCGTTCGGGATCCGCGTACACACCGCGGGCCCGTGCCAGATAGTCGGCGAGCACGGTGCGCAGCTCGACGCGGCCGCGCGGGTCGCCGTATCCGAAGGCGTCGTTGGGTGCGCGGGTGACGGCGCGGCGGGCCGCCTTCAGCCATTCGGCGCGCGGGAAGGTGGCCAGGTCGGGCGAGCCCGGCATCAGGCTGTACGCGGGAGTGCTGCGGGGCGGCCGGGTACGCGGTGTCCTGGTGGCGGACGGGCGGGGCTCGGACCGCTGCGCCACCCGGGTGCCGGAGCCCTGCCGGGCGGTGAGCCAGCCCTCGGCGACCAGTTCCGCGTAGGCGTCGGCGACGGTGTTGCGGGCGATGCCGAGGTCGGCGGCGAGGGTCCTGGACGAGGGCAGCCGGGTGCCGGGCGCCAGCCGGCCGGTCCGGGCCGCCTCCCGCAGGGCGTCCATGAGACCGGTCCGCAGCCCGCTCGATCCGGTCAGGTCGAGGTGCAGGTCGGCGCCGAAAGTGGCCCAGGGATCCGTCATGGAAATGGACCATACAGGTGCGCCACTGACCGCGTAGCGTCATATCCATGACGACGAACGAGAACAGCCCCGCGACCTCCGAGTACACCGCCGAGCACACCCCGCGCATGCAGTGGACCCAGCACGCCCCCGACGTCTACAAGGCGATGGCCCGCATGGACGGCGCGGCCGCCAAGGGGCTCGACCCGGTCGTGGCCGAGCTCGTGAAGATCCGGTCCTCGCAGCTCAACCACTGCGCGTTCTGCCTCGACATGCACACCAAGGACGCACTCGCCGCGGGTGAGTCCGTGCAGCGGATCGTGCAGCTCAGCGCCTGGGAGGAGTCGCAGCACTTCTACACTCCGAAGGAGATCGCGGCGATCGAGCTGACCGAGGCGGTCACCGTCCTGACCGACGGTTTCGTACCCGACGAGGTGTACGCGAAGGCCGCCAAGCACTTCGACGAGACCGAGCTCGCCCACCTCATCTCCGCGATCATCGCGATCAACGCCTGGAATCGGTTCGCCGTGACCACGCGCATGGTCCCGGGCCACTACACGCCCGGCGATCACTGATCCAGGCGCCCACCCGCACCACCGACCTCAGGAGCCCTCCGCGATGACCGCGTCCGACCTCCGCGCGCTGCACCTCAGCCGCACTCCCGGCGATCCGCTGGTCCTCCCCGGCCCGTGGGACGCCGCGAGCGCCCGCGTCCTCGCCGACGCGGGGTTCCCCGCCCTGGCCACCCCGAGCGCGGGGGTCGCGGCCTCGCTCGGGTACGAGGACGGGGCCACGCCCGCCGCCGAGATGTTCGCGGCGGTGGCGCGGATCGCCCGCGCCGTCTCCGTACCCGTGTCGGCCGACATCGAGGCCGGGTACGGGCTGGCGCCCCGGGAGCTGGTGGAGCGGCTGCTCACCGCCGGGGCCGTCGGCTGCAACCTGGAGGACACGGTGGACGGGGTCCTCGTGGACGCCGGATGGCAGGCGGACCGGCTGGCCGGGGTGCGGGCGGCCGCCGGGGACGAGCTGTTCGTCAACGCGCGGGTGGACACGTATGTCACCGGCGTTCCGGAGGGCGTGGACCAGGAGGCCGAGACCGTGCGCCGTGCGCTGCTGTACGTGGCGGCGGGCGCCGACGGCGTCTACCCGATCATGGCGCCGCCCGAGGCGCTCCCCCGTCTGTCCGCCGCCGTTCCGGTGCCGCTGAACGCGCTCGTCCGGCCGGACGGTCCGGGTCCGCGGCGCCTGGGCGAACTGGGCGCGGCCCGGGTCACGTTCGGTCCCGGTCTGCAGCGCCGGGCCATGGCGGCGCTGGGCGAGTTCGCCGACGGGCTCCGCACGGCCTGAGGGCCCGCCCCCGTACCGAAAACGCCACCGCCCCCGGCAGCGACTCACTGCTGCCGGGGGCGGTGGCGTCCGCGTGTCCCTGGGGGACGTACGGATCAGATCAGGCCGAGCTCGCGGACCGCGTCGCGCTCCTCGGTGAGCTCCTTCACCGACGCGTCGATGCGCGCACGGGAGAACTCGTTGATGTCCAGGCCCTGGACGATCTTGTACGTGCCGTTCTCCGTGGTGACGGGGAAGGACGAGATGATGCCCTCGGGGACGCCGTAGGAGCCGTCCGACGGGATGCCCATGGAGGTCCAGTCGCCCGCGGCGGTGCCGTTGACCCAGGTGTGCACGTGGTCGATGGCGGCGTTCGCGGCCGAGGCGGCCGAGGACGCGCCACGGGCCTCGATGATCGCGGCGCCGCGCTTGGCGACGGTCGGGATGAAGGTGTCGGCCAGCCACGCCTCGTCGTTGACGAGCTCGGCGGCGTTCTTCCCGCCGACCTCCGCGTGGAAGATGTCCGGGTACTGGGTGGCCGAGTGGTTGCCCCAGATCGTCAGCTTCTTGATGTCGGAGACGGCTGCACCGGTCTTGGCGGCCAGCTGCGAGATCGCGCGGTTGTGGTCCAGACGGGTCATCGCGGTGAAGCGGTCCGCCGGTACGTCCGGGGCGGCGGCCTGCGCGATGAGCGCGTTGGTGTTGGCCGGGTTGCCGACGACGAGGACCTTGATGTCGTCCGCGGCGTTGTCGTTGATCGCCTTGCCCTGCGGCTTGAAGATGCCGCCGTTGGCGGAGAGCAGGTCGCCGCGCTCCATGCCCTTGGTGCGCGGGCGGGCGCCGACGAGCAGGGCGACGTTCGCGCCGGCGAAGCCGACGTTGGCGTCGTCGGTGATCTCGATGTTGCGCAGCAGCGGGAAGGCGCAGTCGTCGAGCTCCATCGCGGTGCCCTCGGCGGCCTTCAGCCCCTGCGGGATCTCCAGGAGACGCAGGTTGACCGGCACGTCCGGGCCGAGCAGGTGGCCGGAGGCGATGCGGAAGAGCAGCGCGTAGCCGATCTGGCCGGCTGCGCCGGTCACGGTGACATTCACGGGAGTGCGGGTCATGGCGATCTCCGTTAGACAGCTGGCGGTGGGGGCTCCTGGCCCCGGGTGCTGGACATCCCTGAATCTTGATGTGAAGAGATATCCGGCGATCAGGCTATCCGACCCGGAACCCCGCGGCCGCCCGCCCCCCTGTGGCACCGCACACAACCGGTCACTCCGCGCTCACGCGGCTGCTTCGGCCGTGCCCCCGCCTACTCGGACGCTTCGGCCGTACACCCCTGCGTACCGGAGGCGAGCGTGGCGCACGCCCGGACGTCCGCGGTCCGCTTCACCGCGACCATCGGCGTGTACGCCGCCGCGGTCGCGTCCGCCGTTCCGTTCTGTCCCGCGTCACCCGCGGTGATCTCCACGACGTCGCCGGGGGCCGCCTTGGTGATCCGGGCCCACGCCGCCGCGCAGGTCTCGCTGTAGCGCACCTCTATGACGCTCGTCCCGACGGTGGCGCTGGAGAGCGTACGGACGTGCTCCCCGCCGCAGCCCATGTCCTCGGGGTCCTGGCCCGCGCACGTGGAACCGCTGCACTCGACCCCGGCCGGCAGCACCGGGGCGCTGGTCGTCGGCGTCGGGGAAGGCGTGTTCGCGGCCTCGGCACCCTCGGAGTCGCCGTCCCGGCCGATCAGCAGCACCGCACCGGTGACCGCGAGCAGGACGCCCACGACGACCGCCGCGATCACGGCCGTCCTGCGGCCGCCGCCGTCGCGGCGCGTGGGTGGCGGCTGGTGTCCGCCGAGGCCCGCGGCGAAGGCCACGGCGGGCGGCAGGCCGTGCCCCGGGGCGGCGCCCGGCCCGGCCTGCGGCTGCTGCGGCACCCGCGGCAGGGACCCGCGCTGAGCCGGTACGGACGGCGAGCCGCCCCCGCCGGCGGCCGGTCCGGCCGTACCGACGGCTCCGGAGGGACGGCTCCGGCCGTGGCCGCGCGGGCCCCCGGCCTCGTCGAGCGCGGCCCGCGCCTGGGTGATCCGGATGGCCTCCATCGTCATGTCGTGGCGCATCTCGGCACGGCTCCAGGCCCGTTCCGCCAGCTCCCACATGGTGTTCAGATGGGCCTGGTTGGTCCCGGTCACCTCGCCGAGCGCGACGATCGCCCCGCGAGGGGCGAGCAGCCGGCCGTTCAGATACCGCTCCCACGACGTCTTGCTGTAGCCCGTGCGGTCGGCCACCGCCGCGATGCTCAGGCCACTGCGGTCGACGAGTCTGCGCAGCTGGCCGGTGAACTCCCGGATCTGCGGGTCGAGCTCCTCCGGCAGTGCCTTCCAACGAGGCATTACTTCCCCACTTCCCCCACTTGCCTACGGGCTTCCGCTGCGCCGCGCACGGTCTGCCCCCCTGTCCGGAACCGGTGGTCTTCCGTTCCGGACTACCCAGGTAGATGCGCAAACGCGGACTGCCAGTTCCTGGGAAGGGAGCGCACGGTGGCACTCAGGCGTCCGGGCGCACCCTCGCACGCCCCCGCCCGTGGCGACCGGGTCAGTCTGCCACCGTTGCCGAGCGATCACACCGTGGCGGAATGGTCACTTCCGTGCCACAGGCCACAGCCATCCCTTGAACCCTTGATCCCCGTCGACAAGGCTGGAGTCAGGACGGGGCAAGGCCGCTCAACTCGCCACTTTCCGGAGCGTTTCGCCCCGGTGCGCCTCGTCCACGGTGTCCGTCCCTTCTCGGGGGAGGGGACGGACACCGCCCAACGGACACCGTCCAACGGACACCACCTCAGCGGATCGCGAAGTGGACCGCGTCCTCCAGGACCGGGATGTCCAGCCACGGCTTGGGCTGCGCCATGAGCGACAGCATCACGATGAGGACGCCCAGCAGTCCGTACGTCACCAGGTCGGTGAAGCGGGAACGCACCGCGAGCATGCCCACCGAAGGGACCACCAGACGCAGGACCGCGCCCCCGACGAGCGCCACGCCGATCAGGATCGTGCCGATCCGGAAGGCCTGGTCGAAGGGGTCGGCGGCCACGATCAGCAGACCGGCCCCGGCCGTGCAGAGCACGGCGAGCAGCGGCCACTGACGGGCGGGCGCGGGGGCGTCCCCGCCCGCCGCCCGGCCGCCGCCCTCGGGACGCGCGGTGTCCCGGGTGAACGACGGAAAGCGCCGCGACCGGCGCGCCGCGGGGGTCGCGGCGGGGCCGGGCTCCGGGTGGCTGCCGGTGCGGACGTCCGGAGCCTCCGCGGCGCCGTCGGCCGCTTCGGCCACCGAGGCGTCGGCCGCGGCTGCCGCGGGGCCGTCGCCCGCATCCGGCGCGGGCGCTTCGGCCGCGGCGTCGGCCGCGGCTTCGGCCGCGCCCTCGGCCTGCCCGTCGGCCGGCCCGGTCGCCGAGGCGGCCCGGTCGGCCGGACTCGTACCAGCACCCATGGGGTTCCTTCCGGATCGGATCAGACGGCGTCTGCGGCGTCGGCGGCGTGCTCGGCCGCCTCGACCACGTTGACGAGCAACTGCGCGCGGGTCATCGGGCCGACACCGCCCGGGTTCGGCGAGATCCAGGCGGCGACCTCGGCCACGCCGGGGTGGACGTCGCCGACGATCTTGCCGTTCTCGTCGCGGCTGACGCCGACGTCGAGCACGGCCGCACCCGGCTTCACGTCCTCGGGCTTGATGATGTGCGGCACACCCGCGGCGGCGACGATGATGTCCGCCCGACGGAGGTGGGAGGAGAGGTCACGGGTACCGGTGTGGCACTGGGTCACCGTGGCGTTCTCGGACTTGCGGGTCAGCAGCAGCGGGATCGACCGGCCGATCGTGACACCGCGTCCGACGACCACGACGTGCGCGCCGTTGATCTCGACCCCGTGGTGGCGGAGCAGCTGCACGACGCCCTGCGGGGTGCAGGGCAGCGGGCCCTGCTCGTTGAGCACGAGCCGGCCCAGGCTCATCGGGTGCAGGCCGTCTGCGTCCTTGGCCGGATCCATGAGTTCCAGGACACGGTTGGTGTCGATGCCCTTGGGCAGGGGCAGCTGCACGATGTAACCGGTGCACGCGGGGTCGGCGTTGAGTTCGCGGACGACGTCCTCGATCTCCTCCTGCGTGGCGGTGTCGGGGAGTTCGCGCTGGATGGAGCCGATACCGACCTGGGCGCAGTCCTTGTGCTTGCCGTTCACGTACCACCTGCTGCCCGGGTCGTCCCCGACGAGCAGGGTTCCCAGGCCGGGGGTGATACCCCGGGCCTTGAGGGCCGCCACGCGGACGGTGAGATCGGACTTGATCGCGGCTGCGGTGGCCTTGCCATCGAGAATCTGGGCAGTCATGTCCCCATACTCGCGGATGACCCCGCCCAGGGACCAATTGCAGATACCGCGCGTGGACACAAGGTTGCACTTGGACAACTTCTCGGGCAGCGACTGGACAAACTTACTTCCCGCTTATAACGATGAAGACCGCAGTGCCGCAGAAGTACCCGGGGGGCGGACCGCTGATGTTTTCTTCCTCCGCGCGGCCGCATTCGTCCCCGTACGTCCCGTTGGAGGAACGCCCCAGATGAGCTTCGGCGACCCGAACCCGAACAACCCCTACGGGCAGCAGCCCGGCCAGCCGCCGCAGGGCCAGCCCGGTTACGGCTACCCGCAGCAGGCCCCCCAGGGCGTCCCGCCGCAGGGTCAGCCGGGTTACGGCTACCCGCAGGCCCCGCCGGTCCAGCCCTACGGCCAGGGTGGCGGCTACCCGCAGCCCGGCTACGGCGGCATGCCCGCCTTCGCCGGCTGGTGGAGCCGGGTCGCGGCCATGCTGATCGACGCCATCGTGATCGGCGTTCCGTACGGCCTGCTCATCGGCATCGGCGGCGGCGTGGGCGGCGGCGCGGGCACCGCGCTCATCCTCCTCGGCGCCCTCGTCGCCCTCGGGCTCGGCCTCTTCAAGCTGTACAAGGAAGGCACGACCGGTCAGTTCATCGGCAAGAAGGCCGTGAACATCCGCGTGCTGCGCGAGGCCGACGGCCAGCCGCTCGGCTTCGGCATGGCGTTCGTCCGCTACATCGCCCACTTCCTGGACAGCCTCGCCTGCTACCTCGGCTGGCTGTGGCCCATCTGGGACGCGAAGAAGCAGACGTTCGCGGACAAGATCTGCTCCAGCGTGGTCGTCAAGTCCGGCTGATCCGGACCCGGACACACACGAAGGGCCGTAACCCGACGCGCATCGCGTCGGGTTACGGCCCTTCGTCATGAGGTCAGTGGAAGAAGTGCCGGGTCCCTGTGAAGTACATCGTCACGCCCGCCTTCTTCGCGGCCTCGACCACCAGCTCGTCGCGGACCGAACCGCCCGGCTGGGCCACGGCCTTGACGCCGGCCGCGGTCAGGATCTCCAGCCCGTCGGGGAAGGGGAAGAAGGCGTCGGAGGCCGCGTACGCGCCCCGCGCCCGCTCCTCGCCCGCGCGCTCGACCGCGAGCTTCGCGGAGTCGACGCGGTTGACCTGGCCCATGCCGACGCCGACCGAGGCGCCGTCCTTGGCGAGCAGGATCGCGTTGGACTTGACCGCGCGGCACGCCTTCCACGCGAAGGAGAGCTCCCGGAGCTCGTCGGCGGAGAGCGCATCGCCCGCGGCCAGCGTCCAGTTGGCCGGGTCGTCGCCCTCGGCCTGGAGGCGGTCGGTGACCTGGAGCAGCGCGCCGCCGTCGATCGGCTTGACCTCGACCTCGGCGGACGGGGCCTCGGGGCAGCGCAGCACGCGGATGTTCTTCTTGCGGGTGAGGACCTCGACCGCGCCGTCCTCGTACGCCGGGGCGACGATGACCTCGGTGAAGATCTCGGCGACCTGCTCGGCCATGGCGACCGTCACCGGGCGGTTGACGGCGATGACGCCGCCGTACGCCGACAGCGGGTCACAGGCGTGGGCGTTGCGGTGTGCCTCGGCGATGTCGTCGGCGATCGCGATGCCGCACGGGTTGGCGTGCTTGATGATCGCGACGCACGGCTCGGCGTGGTCGTACGCGGCCCGGCGCGCGGCGTCGGTGTCCGTGTAGTTGTTGTACGACATCTCCTTGCCGTGCAACTGCTCCGCCTCGGCGAGACCGCCGGCGCCGGAGGTGTAGAGCGCGGCGGGCTGGTGCGGGTTCTCGCCGTAGCGAAGGACGTTCTCGCGCTCGTACGTCGTACCGAAGAAGTCGGGGAAGCCCGAGTCGTCCGCGGCGGCGTAGTCGGCGGCGAACCAGGCGGCGACGGCCACGTCGTACGCGGCGGTGTGCTGGAACGCCTCGGCGGCGAGCCGCTTGCGGGCGGTCAGGTCGAAGCCGCCCGCCTTGACCGCGGCGAGAACGTCGGCGTACCGCTCGGGGCTGGTGACGACGGCGACCGACGGGTGGTTCTTGGCGGCGGCGCGGACCATCGACGGGCCGCCGATGTCGATCTGCTCCACGCACTCGTCGTCGGAGGCGCCGGAGGCGACCGTCGCCTTGAACGGGTAGAGGTTGACGACCACCAGGTCGAACGGCTCCACACCGAGCTCGGCGAGCTGCTCGCGGTGGGCGTCCAGGCGCAGGTCGGCCAGGATGCCGGCGTGGACGCGCGGGTGCAGCGTCTTGACGCGGCCGTCGAGGCACTCGGGGAAGCCGGTGAGCTCCTCGACCTTGGTGACCGGTACTCCGGCGGCGGCGATCTTCCCGGCGGTGGAGCCGGTGGAGACCAGCTCGACACCCGCCTCGTGCAGACCGCGGGCGAGGTCTTCGAGCCCCGTCTTGTCGTAGACACTGACCAGGGCGCGGCGGATGGGCTTATTCACCGACATGACCGAGATGAACCTTTCGTCCCTCAATGCGATAGCCGTCACGGGCGAGCCGCCCCACGGCCTCGACGAGCAGCTTGCGCTCGACTTCCTTGATGCGTTCATGGAGGGCCGCTTCGCCCTCCGGGGTGTCCTCTTCGGTCACCTCGACCACGCCCTGCGCGATGATCGGACCGGTGTCGACACCGTCGTCGACGAAGTGGACGGTGCACCCGGTGACCTTCACGCCGTACGCGAGCGCGTCGCGCACACCGTGGGCCCCGGGAAAGCTGGGGAGCAGGGCGGGGTGGGTGTTGATGAACCGGCCGCCGAACCCGGCGAGGAACTCCTTGCCCACGATCTTCATGAAGCCCGCGGAGACGACGAGGTCCGGGCGGTGCTCCGCGGTGGCAGCGGCGAGCGCCGCGTCCCACTCCGCGCGCGCCCCGTAGTCCTTGACCCGGCACACGAAGGTGGGCAGCCCGGCCCGCTCGGCCCGCTCCAGCCCGGCGATGTGGTCGCGGTCCGCACCGACCGCGACGATCCGGGCACCGTACCCCTCGGGGTCGTCGCCGATCGCGTCGAGCAGGGCTTGGAGGTTCGTACCGGAGCCGGAGACCAGGACGACCAGGCGGGCCGGTCCGGCGGAGGAGAGCGGGGAGGCCACGGCTGGGCCCTTTCTCGCGTGTGGAGCAGTTCGAAACGGCCGCACCACCCGCCGCATTGCGGGACCGGCGGCACGACGGCCATGCTGTTTGTGCGGTCGTACGAAAGAATCGCGCTCCCCGATACGGGGAACTCTACGAACGAGCCGACCGTCAGCAACGATACCGGCACCTCGGGAGGGCCTCGTCTGACGGGGGTGGGGGGCCGGTGGCCGCAGGCCCGGCAGGGGCGGGCGGTCCGGATGACAGCTCTCGGCCACCGCGCCTGTACGCCCAGCTTTCGGCCCCTCCTCGCCGGAGGGTAGCGTCAGGGGACAGCGAACCGTCCAACGGGCGGAAATGACGAGATGGGGAAGACGTTCACCATATGCCGGACCGACGCCGCCGCACCGCCTTCCGCCATCCGCTGCCCGAGCGGTCCTCACTGCTGATGCGGGAGCGCCAGTCGCCCACGCCGGGCTCCTCCTCGTCCTCTTCCTCTCCGTCGTCCTCTTCCCCCTCGTCCTCCTCCTCGCCGGCCGGATCCTCCGGTCCGCAGGACGACAACCCGTTCGCCCCGCCGCCCGAGGACCGCCCCGACCAGCCGTGGCAGCCGCGCCATCCGGCCAACGGCGGTACGAACGGCGAGGGCGACGGCGAGTCCGGGAACGCGCCGGAGGGCGGGTCCTCCGACAACCGGCCCGTCTGGGGCAGCCAGTGGAGCAGCCATCAGCCGGGGCGCCAGAACGGCACCTTCGGCGGCCGGCCCACCGGACCCGGCGGACCCAACGGCCAGGGCGGCCCCGAGGGCCCCCGCGGCGGCCTGCGCTGGGACCCGACGGACCCGGTCCAGCGCCGGGCCCGTTACTCACTCCTCTCCGGTATGTGGGCCTTCTTCTTCGCGCTCTTCGACTTCCCGGAGATCGCGCTGCTGCTCGGCGCGCTCGCGACCTACTGGTCGATCAGCGCGCTCCGGGCCAAGCCGAAGGAACCGGCGGCTCCGGGCGAGGCGGCCGGTCCGGCCGGGGCTCCCTGCACGGCCGCCGCGGCGCAGGGCCACGACGCCCCGTCCGCACCGGCGCCCGCCACCGGGTCCACGGCCGCGGCGGCTCCGCAGGGCACGAACTACCT
Source organism: Streptomyces sp. NBC_00385 (assembly GCF_035917155.1). NCBI lineage: Bacteria > Bacillati > Actinomycetota > Actinomycetes > Kitasatosporales > Streptomycetaceae > Streptomyces > Streptomyces sp. NBC_00385. The sequence continues at coordinate 3,187,339 of NZ_CP107951.1, forward strand.
CCAGCGCGGCAGCCGCCAGCAGACGACGGCCGCGGTCAGTGGTCTGGTGACGGGACTGATCGCCCTGTTGATCGTCGCGACGTCGTTCACGGTGCAGCTGGTCTACCGCGACTACTACACCTGCGTGAACGACGCGCTCACCAAGTCGGGCCAGCTGACCTGCAACGACCTGCTCCCGAAGCCGCTGGAACCCCTCTTCGGCGTCAAGAACTAGCCTCCTGCGGACCGGCCGGGCCGAGCGGCGCGGCCGGTGCGGGGTCCGTGGCCGGTGCGGGGTCGGAGTCGGCAGGCGGTGCGGCTGACGCGGTCGGTGTGGCCGGTGCGACCGGCGCCTTCGCGTGCCAGGGATCGGTCGGCAGGAAGTCGTACGCCTCGAACTCGTCCTCCACATCGGCCGGACGCGGACCGGCCGGGCGGGGCACGGAGACGGGGGCCGCTTCCGCCCCGGGTTCCTCCGGCCGGGCGCCGCGCCCCGGCCACCACGTGCGCCGGGCCTTCCGCCGCTCGCCCTCCGCGGCGTCCCCGGGCTTCCGCGCCTTGTCCGTACCGCCCGGTGCCACGTCCTGCGCCTCGGCCACCTCCGCCTCGGCCGGTGTACCGCCCCGCAGCCGCCAGGCCCTCAGCACGAGCGCCACCGGGACGGCGAGCGCCCCCGTCCACACGAGGGCCGCCGCTCCGGTGAGCCACCACACGGGACCGAACCGTGCCAGTGCGTGGGTCCCGAGCGGCCCGCCCGCCGCCGCTGCCAGCAGGGCCGCGCCCATACCGCAGCCGGCCGCCGCCAGCACGGTGGTGAGGACCGTCTCCCGCGGGCTCCACGCCTCCTCACGTTCACCGTGGGCGGGCGCCGCCCTCCGCACGGTGAACCAGGCCACCGTCACCGCCGCCACGACCGGGACCGCCGCGGCCGCCCAGTTCAGGGGCGTCCCGGACCCCTGTGCCGGCAGTGCGGCCAGCAGCGGGAAGTCGGGCAGCGACGGGGCTCCCGTGATGGCGAGCGGGGTGGCCGTGGACGCCGTACCGAGCGCGAGACCGGGGCCGAGCCCGTACGCCGCACCCCACACCGCCGCGTTCGGCACCAGAGCCAGCGCCAGCAGGAGCACCGCCCACCGCCCGGCCCAGTCGCCGGAGAGCCGCAGGAAGGACTCCTGGACCGGTTCCGCGTGGAACACCAGCGCCGCCGCGGCCACCAGCGCGCCGCCGCCCAGCAGGACCGCGACCCCGGCCGCAGCGGACCGGCCCACCGCCTCCGCGCGCCGCGCGAACCGGGAGCGGGCCATCGCCTCGTGCAGCCGCACCGGCGCCCAGGCGGGCGGCGGTCCGAGCGGGCGCCCCGAGGCCGTCCACACCCCGGCCGCGGCCGCGCCCGCCACCACGAGGGCCGCCGGGAACAGCAGGGACAGCGGCCGGGCGGACAGCGAGGACCCCCGGGCGTAGAGTGCCACAGCCGTCCCGACCAGCAGGTATCCCCCGGTCACCAGGGCGAAGGCGCCTTGGGCCGAGGGAGCGCCGTGCCCTTCCTCGGGTTCCAGCACGTCCCTGGCCGCCCGGCGCACCAGCCAGACCGGCAGGGCGGTGAGCAGCAGCGGAACGACGCCGACGGGGGCCGGGGCCCCCGTCAGGGTGTCGGTCCTGATCAGTTCGGCGCCGTGGGCGAGCAGCCAGAGCCCGGCCGCGGCGTGGAAGGCCTCGCCCGGGCTGCTGTCGGGGTCCGGGGAGCTGATCCACAGCACCACCACGAGCACGGCGACGGAGCCCAGACTCAGCCCTGCCGCGAGCGCCCCGCGCAGCAGCGCCCGGGCCTGCACGGCGGACCGTCCGTGCTCTGCCGACAACGACGGGCCGCGTTCGGTCATTTGGGTCACGCCGTCATGCTCCCAACGACACGCGCCTATTCCGTGTAACGGGCGAACGGCCGTTGTGTCGCTCAATATACGTTTATGTACTTTTTCACCCGGTGCAGGCCGGTCGGGGAGCCCTCATGACCCAGAGCACCGCCGGCACATCCTCCTCCCCTCCGCTCCCCTCGCCCAAGGAGCGGCGCAGGCTGCGGGAGGCGAAGTCGCTGAGTGAGGCGCAGGTCGCGGCGGCCGTGGGCGTCACCCGGGCCACGGTCCGGGCCTGGGAGACGGGCCGCACCAGCCCGCGCGGACGCAAGCGCGAGGTGTACGCGCGACTGATCGGGACCGGCGGTACGCGGTCCACTTCACGCCCCTCCCCCGTCAAGCCGGCCACCCCGAACAACCCGCCGAGAGCCGCCGCAAGCCGGACCAGGCCGGCGGAATCCGCGCCGGCGGGGTCCGGGGCCGCCGGTGCGCCCGACGCGGTGGGGGCCGCCGAGCCGTCCGCGACGCCCTTGACCGACCCTCTTCCGCCGACCCCCGTCGAAGCCATCGGGAGCGACGCCATGGACCCGACCGAGCCCGGCACCACCGCAGCCGCAGCCGCAGCCGCACCGGCGCAGGCGCCGCCCGCGCCCGCCGAGGCCGCGCGCACGGCCGACACCGTCGAGGCCGGTGCGGCGGACGGAGCGGACGCGGACGGATCGGACGGATCCGATGCGGTCGAATCGGCCGAAGCGACCGAAGCCGCCGGGCTCTCCCCCGCCGAGGCCTTCGACTCGCTGTACCGGCACACCGCCGCCGCGCTCTACCGGCAGACCTACCTGCTGACGGGCCGCCGCGCCCTCTCCCGGGAGGCCGTCGGCAAGGCCTTCGAGCAGGCCTGGCAGCGCTGGCCGGAGGTCGCCGTGGACCGCGACCCGGTGGGCTGGGTGCGGGCGGCCGCCTACGAGTACGCGATGTCACCGTGGCACCGGCTGCGCCGCGAGCACCGCCACCCGGACCCGCCGCCCGAGGCGCCCGGCCCGCGCGCCCTGCTCGACGCACTGCTCGCCCTGCCGCCCTCGTACCGCCGCACGCTACTGCTGCACGACGGTGTCGGTCTGGGGCTGCCGGAGACCGCGGCGGAGACGGAGGCCAGCACTCCGGCGGCGGCGGGGCGGCTGGTGAACGCCCGGGCCGCCGTCGCCGAGCAGCTGCCCGAGCTCGCGGAGCCGCCGACCCCTGCCGAGCAGTCCGCGCTGCTGCACGAACACCTCGGCGCGCTGGCCCTCGCCCAGCCGGCGTCCTCGCTCCCGGTTCCGGATCTGATCCGGACGGGCAGCGAGCGCAAGGCGCAGCTCTGGACCCGGGCGGCCATCGCCTTCACCGTGCTGCTGATCGGTCTGACGCTGATCACCCTGGCGACGGCCCCGACCCGGTACGAGACGCCCGAGTCACCCCCGCAGAGGGTGGAGGGGGTGCCGCCGCTCGGTGGTCCGCAGAAGCTGACGCCGCAGGACAAGAAGCTCCAGAAGAAGCTCGGCGGTGAGCTGGTGCGCGGTCCGGGCCGACTGGTCCCCCGGGCCGGCTGATCCGGCACGCCTTCAGCGGACCGGGCACGGAAAGACGCGGGCCCGTACCCCCTGATCGGGGTACGGGCCCGCGTCCTGGTGCGGTGACGCGTTCCTGCGGTGGTGCTCCGACGCGGTGAGGCGTCAGGCGCCGAGGATCTCGCGTGCCAGCTTGGCGGTCTCGGTCGGCGTCTTGCCGACCTTGACGCCGGCGGCCTCGAGGGCCTCCTTCTTCGCCGCGGCGGTGCCGGAGGAGCCGGAGACGATGGCGCCGGCGTGGCCCATGGTCTTGCCCTCGGGGGCGGTGAAGCCCGCGACGTAACCGACGACCGGCTTGGTGACGTTCTTCGCGATGAAGTCCGCCGCACGCTCCTCGGCGTCGCCGCCGATCTCGCCGATCATGACGATCAGGTCGGTGTCGGGGTCGGCCTCGAACGCCGCGAGGGCGTCGATGTGCGTCGTACCGATGACCGGGTCGCCACCGATGCCGACGGCGGACGAGAAGCCGATGTCACGGAGCTCGTACATCATCTGGTAGGTCAGCGTGCCGGACTTCGACACGAGACCGATGCGGCCGGGCTTGGTGATGTCGCCCGGGATGATGCCGGCGTTGGACTGGCCGGGGGTGATGAGACCCGGGCAGTTCGGGCCGATGATCCGGGTCTTGTTGCCCTTCGCGCCGGCGTACGCCCAGAAGGCGGCCGAGTCGTGGACGGCGATGCCCTCGGTGATCACGACGGCGAGGGGGATCTCGGCGTCGATCGCCTCGATGACGGCGGCCTTCGAGAAGGCCGGCGGCACGAAGAGGACGGACACGTTCGCGCCGGTCTTCTCCATCGCCTCGGCGACGGAGCCGAAGACCGGTACCTCGGTGCCGTCGAAGTCGACGGTCGTGCCGGCCTTGCGCGGGTTCACGCCGCCGACGATGTTGGTGCCGTCGGCGAGCATGAGCTTGGTGTGCTTCATGCCCGTCGAGCCGGTCATCCCCTGGACGATGACCTTGCTGTCCTTGGTGAGGAAGATAGCCATGGTGGTCTGAGTCCCTCTTCCTTACTTCGCAGCCGCGGCGAGCTCGGCGGCCTTGTCGGCCGCGCCGTCCATGGTGTCCACGCGCTGAACGAGCGGGTGGTTGGCGTCGGAAAGGATCTTGCGACCCAGCTCCGCGTTGTTGCCGTCAAGGCGCACGACGAGCGGCTTGGTGACCGCTTCGCCCTTGGTCTTGAGCAGCTCCAGCGCCTGGACGATGCCGTTGGCGACCTCGTCGCAGGCGGTGATGCCACCGAAGACGTTGACGAACACGGACTTGACGTCCGGGTCGCCGAGGATGATCTCCAGGCCGTTCGCCATGACCTCTGCGGAGGCGCCGCCACCGATGTCGAGGAAGTTGGCGGGCTTCACGTTGCCGTGGTTCTCACCGGCGTACGCGACGACGTCCAGGGTCGACATGACCAGACCGGCACCGTTACCGATGATGCCGACCTCGCCGTCGAGCTTGACGTAGTTGAGGTTCTTGGCCTTGGCGGCAGCCTCGAGCGGGTTGGCTGCGGCCTTGTCCTCGAGCGCCTCGTGACCCGGCTGACGGAAGTCGGCGTTCTCGTCGAGAGACACCTTTCCGTCCAGGGCCAGGATCCGGCCGTCCTTGGTCTTGACCAGCGGGTTGACCTCGACGAGGAGGGCGTCCTCGGCGACGAAGGTGTCCCACAGGGTCACCAGGGCCTCGGCGACACCCTCGGCCACGTCGGCCGGGAACTTCGCCTGGGCCACGATCTCGCGGGCCTTGACGATGTCCACGCCGTCAACGGCGTTGACCGGGACCTTCGCGAGGGCCTCGGGGGTCTTCTCCGCGACCTCCTCGATGTCCATGCCGCCCTGCACCGAGGCCATGGCCAGGAAGGTGCGGTTGGTGCGGTCGAGGAGGTACGAGACGTAGTACTCCGCCTCGATCTCCGGGGACAGCTCGGCGATCATCACCTTGTGGACCGTGTGGCCCTTGATGTCCATGCCGAGGATGTCGGTCGCCCGGGCGACCGCCTCGTCGGGGTCGGCGGCCAGCTTCACGCCACCGGCCTTGCCGCGGCCACCGACCTTCACCTGCGCCTTGACGACGGACTTGCCGCCCAGCCGCTCGGTCGCCTCGCGGGCTGCCTCAGGCGTCTCGATCACTTCACCGGCCAGCACCGGTACACCGTGCTTGGCGAAGAGGTCCCTCGCCTGGTACTCGAACAGGTCCACGCGCGTCCGTCCCTTATCAAATGGTCTCGCGGTTGGTTTTCTGCGTGGGCGTGCCGCGAGGGGCAACGTGACTGCTCTGTCACAAGGAAGGCGCACACGGTGACCGAATACGCGGCATGTCCGTCTCGCAGGTTATCCCCGCGCCCCGCAGGACCCTAAATCGCAGATCACACCTGGGCGGTGATTACGGTCACAGATCACGCTGGTGGCCGGGCCGCAGTGGACAAATCGACATGGGACGGCGGGCGGCGTGACAGCGGGGCGGCTCCCCGCGGACCGGGCGGTCCCCCGCCGGTCCGGACCATGCGGGGTCCGGACCGTACGGGAGACCGCCCGGCACTCTCAGATCCCCTGGAGCGGGTACGCCGGAGTGGTGACGGACTGCTCCGGGTTCAGCGACGAGACGGTCTCCGAGGCCGACGACACGGCGTCGGAGACGTAGGCGGGTGTGACGGACGTCAGCCCCTGGGAGCCGTACGCGGCGTGCTCCACGGCCGGACGGGCGTCGTCACCGACCGTGGACACGAGACCGCCCGCGAGCGGACGGACCCGGGAGCCGACGCCCTGGGCCAGCGGCATCACCTGTCCGGTGACCCCCTGGGCGAACGGCGCGACGGCGTCGCCGGTCAGGCCCTGGGCCAGCGGCCGGACCTCGGAGACGACACCCTCGGCGAACGGCTGGACCGCGCCGGTCACTCCGTACGCCAGGGGCTGGACCTCGGTCGTCACCCCCTGCACGAAGGGCAGGGCGGCCTGCGTCACCACTCCGTCGGCGAACGGCGTGACCTCACCGGTGACGCCCTGGACGAGGGTGGACACGTCTCCGAGCGCCTGTCCGACGACCGGGAGCACCGAGGAGACCGCATCGGCGACCAGGGGCGGCAGCACGGCGTCGGATGTCTGTCCGACGACCGGTGCGGCCTGGGCGAGGGCGCCTTGGGCGGTGTTCCCCGCGGTGTCGAGCGCGTGGGGAGCCGCGGTCCGCACATAGTCCTGGCCGATGCCGCGGCCGAGGTGCTCACCGGTGTTCTGACCGATGTTCTGACCGGTGTTCTGACCGGTGTTCTGTCCGGTGTTCTGTCCGTAGCCGGGGAGCTGCTCGATCGGGCCGAAGAGGTAGTCGACGGGCGCTTCGGGGGCAGGCGCGCCGATGGTCCCGGCCGCGGCGTTCTGTGGTGCGGACGCAGCGGTGTCCCGTGCGGTGGATGTGGCGGTGTTCTGCGCGGCGGACGCCTTGGCACGGGCGTCGGACGCTACGTCGGCGGCCTTCGCGCGGGCGGTGTCCTGGAGACCCGCGGCCTTGGTGACCGCGTCCGCGCCGTCGATGCCGTTGATGCCGTCCGTCACGTCGCTCACGTCGGCCGCGTCGGCCACATCGGCCGCGTGGTCGGGGGTGGACAGCGGGAAGGAGACGGGAAGTTCGTCCGCGCTTGCGGCTGCGGTGCCGAGCGCCCACATACCGGTGGCCGTGGCAGCGACGGCTATGGAACGGCGGATGTTCTTGTGCATGTGTGTGTCAGATCCTTCGAATGGGTTCGGCGGCCCGGAGTACGTCCGGACGGCGGGCAGACCTGTTCCGCCCCCGCGCGGCAGGTCGAGGCGGGGGAAAGGCCTGCCCTAGCCGGGGAATTCGAGGATGTCGCCGGATCTGTCACGGACGGGCGCGGCGGTCGCCGGAAGACCGGCGCCGCGAACGAGTCCGAAGGAGGTGCCGTCCGCCGACGGAACCGCGTGCTGGTCACCGCCGCGGGGCGGGTGGATCTCGGCGGACGCGGAATGGCCCTGCTGCCCGCCGTCGGGCCCGAAGGGTCCCCGGGGTGCCGGACGGTGGTCCGCTGCGGCCTCCCGGTGAGGGGCCGCCGCCGCTGTCCCGTCCGGTGCGACGCCGGTACCGGTGACGCTCCCCGGGCGAGGCGCGGCCGGAAGGTCCGGTGCGGCATCGTCGGGCGCGTCCGGCGCGGGACCGGTCTGCGGCTGCTCCGGGGTGACCGGCAACGACGGTACCGGCAGCGGCCGTTCGGCCTCGGGCGGGAGGACCACCGTGATGTCGCGGAGCCCGGAGACGGCCGTGCCCACCGTGCTCTCGACGGCCGCACCGACGGGCCGGGTCACCTGCCGGACGGTGTCCCGTACGGGCCCGGTGACCGGACTCAGTACGGCGCGGGCGACGTCCCGGGGTGTGGGCGCGGGTGGTGCGGCGGCCTCCGGTGCCACCGCATGTGCTGCCTGAGCTGCCTGTGCCGCCGGTTCCGTCACCGTCCGGACCGGCCGCTGTTCCTTGACCGGCTGTGGAAGCAGTCTCTGGACCGTTTGGCGCTCCGGTCGCAGGTCAGGTCGCAGGTCCGGTTGCTGGTCCGCCTGCGCACGGGAGCCGAAGAACAGCCCCAGAGCCAGCAGACCGCCGAGGAACAGCACCACCTGCAGCGCGCGCCGGCCGGCCGCGCCGCGCCGGGGGCACGGGGCGGCCGCGGGAGCGGCAACTGCGGTGGTCACGTGGGAGCGAGCCTCTCAGGACGGGATGGACCGCGGAATGCGATCCTCCGCGGACGTCGGGACGATGCTTGCACGAGCCGCCCGGGGTGACGCAAGTCCCCTGTTACCGATGGGTCTCCTTGTCCGGTATGGGCAGGGGCCGCTTCTCGATCGCGGCCGCCATCACGTCCGGGAAGAGGTCCGGCGTACAGGCGAAGGCGGGAGCACCCAGGGCGGAGAGGGCCGCCGCGTGGTCACGGTCGTAGGCGGGCGCGCCCTCGTCGGAGAGGGCGAGCAGGGTCACGAACTGCACTCCGGACGCCTTCATCGCGGCGACCCGCTTCAGCATCTCGTTGCGGATGCCGCCCTCGTAGAGGTCGCTGATGAGCACGACGACGGTGTCGGCGGGGCGGGTGATCCTGGACTGGCAGTACGCGAGTGCCCGGTTGATGTCCGTGCCTCCGCCGAGCTGGGTGCCGAAGAGCACGTCGACGGGGTCGTCGAGCTGGTCGGTGAGGTCGACGACCGCCGTGTCGAAGACGACGAGTCTGGTCTGCAGCGCGCGCATCGAGGCGAGAACGGCGCCGAAGACCGACGCGTACACGACGGACGCCGCCATCGAACCCGACTGGTCGATACAGAGGATGACGTCCTTCTTCACGGACTGCGCGGCCCGCCCGTAGCCGATGAGGCGTTCGGGGACGATCGTGCCGGCCCCGTCCTCGCCGGGGAGGGTGAGGTAGTTCTTGAGGTTGGCCCGGATGGTGCGGTCCCAGTCGATGTCGTGGTGCCGGGGGCGCGTGACCTTCGCGGAACGGTCCAGTGCGCCGGTCAGCGTGGCCCGGGTCCGGGTGGAGAGCTGCTTCTCCAGCTTCTCGACGACCTTGCGCACGACGGCCCTTGCCGTCTCCTTCGTCGTCTCGGGCATGGCCTTGTTGAGCGAGAGCAGCGTGCCGACGAGATGGACGTCCGCCTCGACGGCCTCCAGCATCTCCGGTTCCAGGAGAAGCGCGGAGAGGCCGAGACGGTCGATGGCATCACGCTGCATGACCTGGACGACGGACGTGGGGAAGTACGTACGGATGTCGCCGAGCCAGCGGGCCACGGACGGGGCCGAGGCACCGAGTCCGGCCGACCGCCCGCTGCCGCCCCGGCCACCGGACCTGCCGCCCTCGTAGAGCGCCGTCAGCGCGCCGTCCATCGCGGCGTCGCGGCCGGTGAGGGTGCATCCGGTGCTCTCGGCGCTGTCCGCGCCCAGCACCATGCGCCACCGCCGCAGCCGTTCCTCGTGGCCGGTGGCGGCCTGCGGCGTTGCCGTTGTCGTCGCTGCCATGTCCACGGGGCCGTCCACCGGGCCATGCATCGCGCCGTCCACTGCGCCGCCCGTCGCGCCCGTGCCGTTCGCCGTCGTCATCCCGTCGCCCCCAGCCGTTCCTCTTGGTGTGCGGATGTCTCCGCCGCCGTCGTTGCGGCATCCAGGCCCAGCAGCAGGCGCAGCACCGGCACCACCGCGTCCGCGCGTGCCGCGTCGAGGACGGGTCCGAATCCGGGTGCCGTGGACTCGCGGCCCGGAACCGCTCCGGTGCCCGGGTCCGTGCCGGCGGCCGGGCCGCGCCGGACGAGTTCACCCAACGTGCGCCGCACGCCCGGCTCGTACGCCGAGAAGGTGCGGCGCAGCAGGGGCAGTACGTCGGTGAAGGTGCCGGCCGGGACCCCGGTGAGCCAGGAGTCGACCAGGGCGAGCAGTCGTTCGTCGTGGACCAGGAGCATGCCGCCGCCGGCCGCGCCGCCGACGAAGCCCTCGATCCATGCGGCGGCGTCGGCAGGCGGTGTGCCGGGCGAGAGGGCGAGGCCCATCAGCCGGGCGGCCTCGTCCTGTGCGAGGCGCCCGTCGTCGAGCAGGAGCCGGGCGGCCCGGCCGCGGATCACTCCGGCGACCGTGTCCCGGGCGGTGAGCCGGTGCAGCACCGACCTCCAGCGTGCGCGCAGCCCGTCCGCGTCGGCCGGTACGGCACCGGCGAGCAGCCCGATCGCCGTATGGACGCCGTCCACCTGGCGGCGCAGGGCGGCGGCCCCGTCCGCGTCGAGCCCGGTGCAGGCGGGCGGCAGTCCGACGCAGATCCGCTCCGCGAGCCCGGCCGCGACCTCCCCCAGCGCGGCGGTGTCCGTGGAGCGGACGTCTCCGTAGCGCAGGGTGCGGGCCAGGGCCGGCAAGGCGTCCGCGAGGTGGCCGACATCGGCGTCGAGCGCGGCCCGGTCGGCGAGGACCCGCATCACGACGGGGAGCGCCTCCGTCAGTCCCGCGAGCAGGCACCGCTCCGCCAGGGCGGTGACCTCGGCGAGCGCGGTGGCCGCCAGTGCGTCCGACTCCGCCCGCGCCGTGGCCGCGGAGAGCACGGTGGTGCCCCAGACACCCGCCTCCGCGACCCGTACGTACAGCTCGGGTTCCCAGTGAAGCCGCCAGCTCTCCCGGAACGTGCCGGTGCTCCCCCGGCCCGCGGCGGGTTCGCCCCAGCCGATGCCGAGGAGGCGCAGCCGGTGCAGGAGCCGGCTGCGCGCCGCGTCGGTGTCCTTGCGGAGGTCGAGCTCCAGCTCCCTTTCGGAGGCTTCCGGTTTGAGGCGGAGGGTGCGCTGCTGACGGCTGAGGTCGCGCTGCAGGGGCACGGCGGGGGCGGTGTCCGGCACCTCGCCGAGTGTCACGCCGACGACCAGGCGGTCCCGGACGAGGGCGAGCGGCACGTCGGAGCCTTCGCACATCACGGCCCGCACGGCGTCGGTGGTCTCGCTCAGTCCGGCGAGCGGCCGGCCCCGCATGGCGGCGAGGGTGTCGGCGAGCCGGACCGCCTCGATGACATGGGCGGAGGACACGAACCGGTCCTCGTCACGCAGGAGTCCGGCGACCTTGGTCATCCAGCGCTCGACGGGGCGGTCCGGGGAGGCGAAGAGGTGCTCGTACCAGCCGGGCGAATCGATACCCGCGCCGTATCCGCTGTGCCGGGCGAGCCGCTGGTGGGTCCAGGGCACCCAGGTCAGCTCCGCCTTGACCTTGGGGAGGCCCTTGAGGAGCGCCCGGTCGGCGGTCTGCGTCGTCCTGGCTTCGAGCGCGGGGACATGCCAGGCACCGCAGACCACGGCGAAGGCGCCGCCGAACTCCTTGCGCGCGGCGCGGAGCTGGACGCGCATGTATGCCTCCCGGACCGCATCCCGGGGATGGCCGCCGTCCCCGTACACCTCGCGCAGGGCGGTCATCGCCTCGCCGAGCGCGGCGAAGGCGGCCAGCGGGTCGGTGGCCGCGGCGCCCGGCAGGCCGGGGACGCGGTGCTCCACGACGTCTTCCCACCAGCGCTCGGGGTCGTCGTACCCCGCCGTCTCGGCCAGCACCCGGATCGGATCGACGGGAACCGGCCGTGGCTCGGCCTCCCGTTCGGGCCTGGGCTCGTCGTCCTGTCCGGGGCGGCGCTCCCGCTCGACGTCCTCCGCCATGGCCAGGGAGTGGGCCGCGGGCAGGTCGATGAAGCGGACCGGGACACCGTGCGCCAGGGCCCAGCGGATCGCGACCCATTCGGGCGAGAACGCGGCGAGCGGCCAGAACGCCGCCCGGCCCGGGTCGTCCACCGCATGGGCGAGCAGGGCGACGGGCGGCCGCATCTGCTCGTCGGCGGCGAGCGGCAGCAGCGCGTCGCCCTCGGGCGGGCCCTCGATGAGCACCGCCTGCGGACGGGCCGCGTCCAGGGCGGCACGGACGGCGCGGGCGGACCCCGGGCCGTGGTGCCGCACCCCGAGCAGCAGCGGCCCCGCCGGGCGCGCGGTGGTCATACGGAGACCTCACGGCAGGCGCGGTAGAAGTCCTTCCAGCCGTCCCGCTCGCGGACCACGGTCTCCAGGTACTCCTGCCAGACCACACGGTCGGCCGCCGGGTCGCGGACGACCGCGCCGAGGATGCCGGCGGCGACGTCCCCGGGCCGCAGCACGCCGTCGCCGAAGTGGGCGGCGAGAGCCAGTCCGTTGGTGACGACGGAGATGGCCTCGGCCGTGGACAGTGTCCCCGAGGGGGACTTGAGCTTGGTCCGGCCGTCGGTCGTGACCCCGTCGCGCAGTTCGCGGAAGACCGTGACCACGCGGCGGATCTCCGCGAGGCCGTCGGGCGCGGGCGGCAGGTCGAGCGAGCGCCCGACCTGGTCGACGCGGCGCGAGACGATGTCGACCTCCGCCTCGGGGGTGGCGGGCAGCGGCAGCACCACGGTGTTGAAGCGGCGGCGCAGCGCACTGGACAGCTCGTTGACCCCGCGGTCGCGGTCGTTGGCCGTGGCGATGACGTTGAATCCGCGGACCGCCTGGACCTCCTGGCCCAGCTCGGGCAGCGGCAGGGTCTTCTCCGACAGGATCGTGATCAGTGAGTCCTGCACATCGGCGGGGATACGGGTGAGTTCCTCGATGCGGGCGGTCATGCCCTCGGACATGGCCCGCATCAGCGGGCTGGGCACCAGCGCGTCACGGCTGGGGCCGTGCGCGAGCAGCTGCGCGTAGTTCCATCCGTAGCGGACGGCTTCCTCGGGTGTGCCCGCCGTGCCCTGGACGAGGAGGGTCGAGTCACCGCTGACGGCGGCCGCGAGGTGCTCGGACACCCAGGTCTTGGCGGTGCCGGGCACCCCGAGGAGCAGCAGCGCGCGGTCGGTGGCGAGTGTGGTGACAGCGACTTCGACGAGGCGGCGGGGGCCCACGTACTTGGGCGTGATCACCGTGCCGTCGGGCAGGGCGCCGCCGAGCAGGTACGTGGCGACGGCCCACGGCGACAGGCGCCAACGCTCGGGCCGCGGGCGGTCGTCGGCGGCGGCGAGTGCCTTCAGCTCGTCGGCGAAGGCGTCCTCGGCATGCGGGCGCAGGACTTCGGCGCCGGTGGCTGCGGTGGTTTCGGACACGGTCATGGATCCCCCTCCAGATCGGTTGGCCTGGTGTGGTTCCCACCGTGCACCATGGCACTGACAATCGACCTTCCCGCAGGTCAGGGGCAGTTGTCAGTGGTGCGGCCTAACGTCGTTCCCATGCTGCTGACTGACGGGGGAGAACCCTTGGGCGCCGCTGCTCCGGCGGCGCGCTGGACGGTGGAGCAGGTCCTGGCCCTGGCTCCTGACGACGCCTCGCGCAAGGCGGGGAACAAGCTGGGTTCGGCCGGTCCGTGGTCGGACACCGGAGGGGATGGTTCGGGCGCGGTGTGGGGGCTGTGCCGGGGCAGCGGGAGCAAGCCCTACCGGACGGTGATCGACACCACCGGCCCGGCGTACAAGTGCAGTTGCCCCAGCCGCAAGTTCCCGTGCAAGCACGCGCTGGGCCTGCTGCTGCTCCTGGCGTCCGGCGGACCGGCGGTGCCCGCCGGCACTCCGCCCGACTGGGCGGAGGAATGGCTGACGGGCCGTCGCGCCCGGGCCAAGGAAGAGGCTCCGGGCGGCGGCCCGGCCGATCCCGAGGCCGCCCGGCGCCGCGCCGAGCGCAGGGCGGAACGGATCGGCGGCGGTGCGCAGGAGCTGGAGCAGCGCCTGACCGACCTGCTGCGCGGCGGGCTGGCCGCGGCCGAGCAGTCGGGGTACGGGCTGTGGGAGGAGACGGCCGCCCGCATGGTCGACGCGCAGGCGCCCGGTCTGGCGGGCCGGGTGCGGGAGCTGGGCGCCATCCCGGCCTCCGGTCCCGGCTGGCCGGTGCGGCTGCTGGAGGAGTGCGCGCTGCTCCATCTGCTGGACACGGCGTGGCTGGGCATCGACCGGCTTCCGCAGCCGCTGGCGGCGACGGTCCGTACCCGCGTCGGTCTGACATCCGCCGCGGAGGGACCGCAGGTCCGTGACCACTGGCTGGTCCTCGCGCAGTACGACACACCCGAGGGCAAGATCGTCACGCGTCGGGTCTGGCTGTACGGCAGGGAATCGGGCCGCACCGCGCTGCTGCTGTCCTTCGGGGCCGCCGGCCGCTCCCCCGCGCTCGCCCTGCCGGTGGGCGTGACGCTCGACGCCGGAGTCACGCACTTTCCCGGGTCCGGACAGCTACGGGCGGAGCTGGGCGAGCAGTTCGGCCCTCCCGTGCCGACCGGGCCGCCGCCCCCGGGCGTCACGGTCGGCGGGGCGATCGCCGCGTACGGCAGGGCGCTGGGCGACGACCCGTGGCTGGAGTCCTGGCCGGTGACGCTGAGCGATGTCATACCCGTGCCGTCCGCGGACGGCTGGCAACTGGTGGACGCGGAGGGCGATGACGCCCTGCCCGTCGCCGCTGCCGCGCTGTCCCGTCCGGCGCTGTGGAAGCTCGTCGCACTCTCCGGCGGTGGCCCGGTCACCGTCTTCGGGGAGTGCGGCCACCGCGGCTTCGACCCGCTCGCGGCGTGGTCCCCCGGAAGCGAGGACGGACGCGAGGACGGTGGCGGCTCCGCGTCGGCGGCTCCGTCGTCGCACAAGCGGCCGGACGCCGCCGCCGTCTCCGCCGTCTCCGCCGTCTCTGCCGCCGAGACCGTGCCGCTCATCTGATCCTGGAGGAGGAGCGATGCCTCGTACCACCCCGCCCGCGCCCACGACCGGGCACACGACCACGACCGGTCTCATGACCACGACCGGGCCTGTGCCCCCGACCGATTCGTCGTCCGACGCACCCACCGGGGGGCCGGTGTCCCCGCCGTGGGAGGAGCTCGTCACCGCGGCGCTGCTCGGCACGGACCGACGCCCATCCGGGGCGGCCGCCGGCACCGGTCCCGACGCCGCCGCGGCCGCACTGCTGGACGCCGCCGCGCTGCACACCGTGCGCCGCCGGGCAGGTCTGCTGCCCGCCCCCGCCGCGCCCAGGCCCGGTCCCGCGCCCGCCGACCCACGGCCGGCGCTGCCGGAGACGGCCCGGAGCCGGCTGGCACAACTGCTCGCGGACCGGGCGGCTCCGGGCAGCTCCGGTGGCAGGCGCGGCACGGCGCCCGACCTCACGGAACTGATCCCGCAGTGGCTCGCCACCGCCAACCTGCACGGCTACCGGGCCCCGGACGCCGCGTTGCCGCCCCTGCTGGACGCGGCCCGGGCGCGTACGGATCTGCGGCCCCAGGCCCTGACGTTCGCCGGGCCGCGCGGGCTGTGGCTGGCCGGGCTGAACCCCGACTGGAAGTTCGCGCTGCGGGGCGCGTCCGGCAGCGCGCTGCTGCCCGAAGTGACGGACCGCGAGGCGGTGCGCCGCCTGTGGGAGGAAGGCCTGTTCGCCGAACGTGTGGCCCTGCTGTCCGCCGTACGGGCGCATGAGGCGGACGCCGCCCTCGCCCTGCTGGCCACCACCTGGTCCACGGAGCGGGCCGAGGACCGGCTGATGTTCATCGACTCGCTGCGCACCGGGCTGTCCGGGGCCGACGAGGAGTTCCTGGAGCAGGCCCTCGCCGACCGCAGCCGCAATGTACGTGCCACGGCCGCCGAGTTGCTGTCCGCACTGCCCGGATCGGCGCTGGCCCACCGGATGGCGGCGCGGGCCCTGTCCTGCGTGAGCCCGGGACTCACCGGCACCGGGCCGTCCGTAGCCGTGGAGGCCCCCCACGAATGCGACGCGGCGATGCAGCGGGACGGGGTGGTGGCGCTCCCACCGTCCGGGCGGGGCGAACGGTCGTGGTGGCTGGGCCAGTTGGTGGAGTCGTCCCCGCTGTCCGTCTGGGGGGCGCGGTTCGGCGGTCGTGGTGCGCGGGAGATCGTCGCGCTGCCCGTGGCCGACGGCTGGGGCGAGGAACTGCACGCGGCCTGGTGCCGGGCGGCGGTGCGGCAACGGGACGCGGAGTGGGCGCGGGCGCTGCTCGGCGCCCCCTCCGCACCGCCGTCGAACGGCCCCGGTACGGCGTCGCTCGCCGAGCGTTCGAAGCTGCTGGCCGTTCTCCCCACCGCCGAACGGGCCGACTGGGTGGCAGGTTTCATCGCGGCCCACGGCCTGTCGGAGGCGTTCCAGCTGCTGGGGGTCTGCCCGACGCCGTGGGCGGAGCCGCTGGGGCGTTCCGTGGTGGACGCCCTCGACATCGCCCGGGACGCGGGCAGTTACCCCTGGAGCTTCAGCGGGGTGATGGGCCTCGCCGAACGCTGCCTGAACCCGGCCGAGGCGGACCGGCTGGAGGTCCTCACCACGACGCCCGACGAACCCGCGGACGCCTCACCGGGTGCGAACGGCTACTGGTCGGAGGCGTTCCAGCGGCTGGTCTCCACGTTGCGGCTGCGCGCGGCGATGGACCGGGAGCTGATACCGGCCCGCTGAGGCAGCGGCCGGCGGATACGGCGCGCGGTGCCCGGCCCGGGGCGCCGCGTCCCGCCGGGCACACGGAACCAACGCCGCAGACGCGCGTGCCGGACCCCCGCGAGCCCGGCATGATCCGGACGAGAGGCCCTTAGGCCTCCGCCGGCTGGCGGACGTTCGCGTTGACCCATTCGACGATCGCGACCGTCGTCGCGCCCGGCGTGAAGATCTCCGCGACGCCCTGCTCCTTCAGCGGGGCGATGTCCGCCTCCGGGATGATGCCGCCGCCGAAGACCTTGATGTCGGCCGCGTCGCGCTCCTTCAGCAGCTCGATCACCTTCGCGAAGAGCGTGTTGTGCGCGCCGGAGAGGATCGAGAGGCCGATGGCGTCGGCGTCCTCCTGGATCGCGGTGTCCACGATCTGCTCGGGCGTCTGGTGGAGCCCCGTGTAGATGACCTCCATGCCGGCATCGCGCAGTGCCCGCGCGATCACCTTGGCCCCGCGGTCATGGCCGTCGAGGCCCGGCTTGGCCACCACCACACGGATCGGACCGGTCACACCCATCACTGCCTCCACATGCGTCTCCCGTGCCTGAAGGCCAGGGAATGTGAACGAACGTTATCCCCAGCATCCCGCAAGCCGCAGTTTCGCGGTGGGCGGGGAGGGGGAAATCACACGTGGGACATGTTCACCGGGCACCGTTCCCGCAGCACACGGCAGTCCTGCCGTGCGGGACCGGCCGCCGGGGGAGCCGCAACGAGGTCGTCGTACCACCGTGCCGTCAGCCGCACGGCACGGTGGTACGGCTCACCACCCGCCCGTCCGCCGGTCACCGATGGTGGTCCAAAGGACACGGCGGGCGGCGAGTCCCGGACGGCGACCGGCCGGCCCGGACCTCCGAGAGGGCGCCCCATGAGGGCAGACGGGGCAGCGAGCCGCTCCTCCCCGGGTGCCGGAGCAGGAGGTTCGACCATGAGGACCCCGCACACCCCCAAGACCGCGCGAGCCCCGATCCTGCCCCTTCTTCCCCTGGTGCTGCGCCGGCTGTGTACGGACGCCACCTGGCTGCCGTCCGTCCGGATGCCGTCCACCCGGCTGTCCGCGGCCCTGCTGAGGGCGACGGCGCTCGAACTGGTGGTGCTCGCGGGGCACGCCCTTCTGTATCCCACCGGCATCACCGGCGAGCGGCACCCCGCGGCCGATACGGCGACGGGAACGGGAACCAGAACGGGAACGGGAACAACAACGACCGGAACGGCAGGCCACCCCGGCCCGGCTCCCGTATCCACTCCCGCAGGGACCACCGCGCTGCCCACCGGGCACCCCGACCGGCCGCCCGTCGTGCTCCTGCACGGCTTCGTCGACAACCGTTCCGTCTTCGTCCTGCTGCGCCGCTCGCTGGCCCGGCATGGCTGGCACCACCTGGAGTCGCTCAACTACTCCCCGCTGACCTGCGACATCCGTACGGCCGCCGAACTGCTCGGCCGGCACATCGAGGAGATCTGCGCCCGCACCGGCCACCGCGAGGTCGACATCGTCGGCCACAGCCTGGGCGGCCTCATAGCGCGCTACTACGTCCAGCGGCTGGGCGGTGACCGGCGGGTCCGTACCCTCGTCACCCTCGGCACACCGCACGGCGGCACCGCCGTCGCCCCGCTGGCCGGCGCCCACCCCATCGTGCGCCAGATGCGCAGCGGCTCGGTGCCGATCGAGGAGCTGCGGCTCCCCGCGCCCGGCTGCCGCACCCGGTTCGTCAGCTTCTGGAGCGAACTGGACCAGGTGATCGTCCCGGTCGAGGCGGCCTGCGTCGACCACCCGGACCTGGACGTGGTCAACGTGCGCGTGACCGGCGTCGGCCATCTCGCCCTGCCCGTGCACCCCGCCGTGGCCGCCGGCATCCGTCAGGCGCTCGACGCCCACGCGTCGGCCCAGGGGCCCGCTGGCGCCGCCTCCGTGGCCTGAGAACGACCGAATCTGCCGGAATCCGGCAGCCGCGCACCCTTCCGTCAACGCTCCGTCCTGCCCACAAATAGAACGAGTTTCGAACATAGAGCCAAGGCTGTGTGAGCAGCCCGTCGAAAGACGGCCGATTGCCCGTTTCCTGAGCCGCCGGAGGCCGTCGAAGATTGTCGGCGTCGCATACCGCCGGGTACAGTCGCGGCCACTGCTTTCCCCGGAGTCCCCCACCGGACCCCGGACACCCTGGTCCTGCTGCCGAGGCGAGAGAGACGTTGGTGAACGACCAGCACCCCCACGCCGGGTACGCCGGATACGACGGCCACTCCACGGGCGGCTTCGACAGCGACCCGCTCTTCGGCTCCCTCCCCGGCGGTTACGACGGGTCGTACGACACCACGACGGGCTACGCCGCCCCGTACGGCAGCAACACGGCCGAGCACAGCGGTACGTACGACGCCTCCTCGTGGGACACGGGCGCGCACCCGACGGCCGAGTACGGCCATGCCGCCGATTACACGGCCTACACCGCGCAGCCCCAGCAGGAGCCCCAGCAACACCCGTACGACCCCGGCCCGCAGTACGACACCGGCGCGACCTGGATCCCGGCGGACGGCGGTTACGGCCACACCGTCCCGGCCCAGCACGGCGCCCCGGACACCTCCGGCCAGTGGGACACCACCACCTGGCAGCAGACCGGCCAGTGGACCGGCACGGACACGACGGGTTACGACACCGGCGCCTACGACGCCACCGCCTGGAACACCGGCGCCACGCCCGAGTACGCACAGCAATCCGCGCACACCGCGGCAGCGCCCGACGCAGCCGAACAAACGGCCCAGTATCCGTACGCGACCGACGAGACGTACGAGCGGCAGAGTTCCCACGAGACGCCGTACGAGACGCCCTTCGATCCGCAGGCGCCCTTCGATCCGTACGACCCGTACGAGCCCTACCGGACCGCCGAGTTCAGCCTCGCGCAGACGGACCTCGACACAGCGGCCACCGACGGCACCGCGTCCGAGCCGGACGACCGCCCTCACGAGCACGTCCGCGACCACGACTCCGCCGCACCCGGCTCCGCCCCGGACGCCGACTCCGCCCCGGCCACCGGTCACCGCCCCGCGGGCCGCCCCGTCACCCGCAGTGGTGGCGCAAGCCGCAGCCGCAGGCGCTCCCCCGCGAAGCGTTCCGCACTCCTCACCGTCGCCGTTCCGTCCGCCTGCGTGATGAGCGTGGCGGGTATCGCCGCAGCCTCCGTGGGCGGGATGGGCGGTGGCGAGGAGAAGAAGGACGAGACCACGACGATGGCGGCCGCCGACCCCGGCACGGTCAAGCCCGTCGCGGCCAACAACGAACTGGACACCCAGCTGGCCAACCTCAGTGCCGACGCGGAGAACTTCGCCGACCGTGCCAGCCGCACCCAGGAGCGCATCGACCTGAAGGCGCGGCAGGCCGCCGAGAAGAAGAAACGCGCGGAGGAGGCCGCCCGCAAGGAGGCACTGCGCCCCAAGTTCGTCATGCCGGTCAAGGATCACCAGCTCAGCGCGTACTTCGGCCAGGCGGGCGTCAACTGGATGTCCGTGCACACCGGTATCGACTTCCCCGTCGACTACGGCACTCCGGTGATGGCGGCGACCGACGGCACGGTGCGCACGCAGTTCAACACCGCCTACGGGAACATGGCCATCGTCACCGCGGCCGACGGCACCGAGACCTGGTACTGCCACCTCAGCAGCACCCGGATCCGCTCGGGCTCGGTCAAGGCCGGTGATGTGATCGCGCACTCCGGCGACTCCGGCAACTCGACCGGCCCGCACCTGCACTTCGAGGTCCGGCCCGGCGGCGGCGCGGCGATCGACCCGCTGCCCTGGCTGCGCAGCCACAACGTCAACCCGAACTGACCGGCGGGCGGCCCGCAGCCGCCCGCCGAAAAGGCCGCCCCCGACAAGAGACCGCCCGCCGAAGAGGCGGCCCCGCAGGGTCCGCCCGCCGAAGCGCCCGAGCGGCTCTACAGCTTCTCGACCGGGGCGTACCGCAGCAGCAGCTTCTTCGGCCGCTCGTCCCCGAAGTCGACCGTGGCCTTCGCCTGGTCCCCGATGCCCTCGACCGCCGTCACCGTGCCCAGACCGAACTGGTCGTGAGTGACCCGGTCACCGGCCACCAGCGTGATCGTCGGCTTGTCCGAGGTCCGCCGGGTCGCGAAGCCCGAGGGGCCGGAGCGCGCACGGGACGCGGAGAGCGACGAGGTGATCCCCGACGTCGGCCCGGCCGGCGCCGCCATGGGGCCCTTGCGCTTCCACTCCAGGTGCTGGTCCGGGATCTCCTCCAGGAACCGCGACGGCGGGTTGTACGAGGGCTGGCCCCAGGCGCTGCGCATCGCCGCGCGGGTGAGGTAGAGCCGCTCCCGGGCGCGGGTGATGCCGACGTACGCCAGCCGGCGCTCCTCCTCCAGCTCCTTGACCTGGCCGAGCGCCCGCATGTGCGGGAAGACGCCGTCCTCCATGCCGGTCAGGAAGACCACCGGGAATTCGAGGCCCTTGGCGGTGTGCAGCGTCATCAGCGTGACGACACCGGAGCCGTCCTCGTCCTCGTCGGGGATCTGGTCCGCGTCGGCGACGAGCGCGACCTTCTCCAGGAACTCGGCGAGCGTGCCCGCGCCTTCGTCCTCGGCCCGCTCCTGCTCGAACTCAAGGGCGACGGAGGCGAGTTCCTGGAGGTTCTCGATCCGAGTCTCGTCCTGTGGGTCGGTGGACGCCTGGAGCTCGGCGAGATAGCCGGTCCGCTCCATGACGGCCTCCACCACGACCGCCGGTCCCGCGCCGGACTCCACGATCGTGCGGAGCTCCTCCATCAGCGTGTTGAACCGCTTCACCGCGTTCGACGAACGGGCGGCCATGCCGTACGCCTCGTCGACACGGCGCAGCGCCTGCGGGAACGAGATCTTCTCGCGCATCGACAGGGCGTCGATCATGGCCTCGGCCCGGTCGCCGATGCCCCGCTTGGGCACGTTCAGGATGCGTCGCAGCGGGACGGTGTCCTCCGGGTTGGAGAGGACACGGAGGTAGGCCAGGACGTCCCTGACCTCCTTGCGCTCGTAGAAGCGCACGCCGCCGACCACCTTGTAGGGCAGGCCGACGCGGATGAAGATCTCCTCGAAGACACGTGACTGCGCGTTCGTCCGGTAGAAGATCGCCACGTCGCCGGCCTTGGCGTCGCCCGCGTCGGTCAGCCGGTCGATCTCGTCGGCGACGAACTGCGCCTCGTCGTGCTCGGTGTCGGCGACATAGCCGGTGATCCGGGTGCCGGCGCCCGCGTTCGTCCAGAGGTTCTTCGGGCGGCGGCTCTCGTTGCGCTCGATGACCGCGTTGGCCGCGGACAGGATCGTCTGCGTGGAGCGGTAGTTCTGCTCCAGCATGATCGTCGTCGCGTTCGGGTAGTCCTCCTCGAACTGGAGGATGTTGCGGATGGTCGCGCCGCGGAAGGCGTAGATCGACTGGTCCGCGTCACCCACGACGCACAGCTCGGCGGAGGCGTCCTCCGGACCGGCCGGGCCGACCAGTTCCCGTACGAGCGTGTACTGGGCGTGGTTGGTGTCCTGGTACTCGTCGACGAGGACGTGGCGGAAGCGGCGGCGGTAGTGCTCCGCGACGTCGGGGAACGCCTGGAGCAGGTGCACCGTCGTCATGATGATGTCGTCGAAGTCCAGCGCGTTCGCCTCGCGCAGCCGGGACTGGTAGAGCGCGTAGGCCTGGGCGAGTGTCTTCTCGAAGCCGTCCGTGGCCTGTCCGGCGAAGGTCTCCTCGTCGATCAGCTCGTTCTTCAGGTTCGAGACCTTCGCCGTGAACGACTTCGGCGGGTAGCGCTTCGGGTCGAGGTCGAGATCGCGGCAGACCAGGGCCATGAGGCGCTTGGAGTCGGCGGCGTCGTAGATCGAGAACGAGGAGGTGAAGCCGAGCCGCTTCGACTCGCGGCGCAGGATCCGTACGCACGCGCTGTGGAAGGTCATGACCCACATGGCGTTGGCCCGCGGTCCGACGAGCTGCTCGACGCGCTCCTTCATCTCGCCGGCGGCCTTGTTGGTGAAGGTGATCGCCAGGATCTGGCCGGGGTGCACGCCGCGCTCGGCCAGCAGATGGGCGATGCGGTGGGTCAGTACGCGGGTCTTGCCCGAACCGGCACCGGCGACGATGAGCAGCGGGGATCCGGCGTGCACGACGGCTGCGCGCTGCTCGGTGTTCAGCCCGTCCAGCAGCGCGGCCGCGTCGATGACCGGGCGGTGGGCCCCGTCGCGGTAGTACGCCTCGCGGGGCGGCGGGGGGCCGTCGAAAACGCCCGCGAAGAGGTCCTCCGGCACCGCTTCGGGTGCGGAGTCCTCGGGGGGCGGCGGGGGCCCTTCCTCCGTGTGCTGGAGGCCGGCCAGGAAACTGTCGTCAAAGAGGCTGCTCATCGCCTCCCGAGTCTAGGCGTGCGCACTGACACTCCGGGCCCGAGTGACCAACCACGCACCCCCGACCGGGCACACAGAGCGAGCGGGAAGCATCACTGTGTGCGGCAACCCCGGGCTCCACCTGCCCCGCAGCGCCCCGATCCGGTGAGGTCACGAAAATGTATCGGGCATATCGAACATCAACCTTCACAGCGGCACCATGAGTTGGCTAGCGTGCTCGTTCGGGCGGCCCGTACCCCCAGAGGCGATCCACGCCGAGCGGGCGTCCACGCCGAATCCGGGCTGCCCGTCACGGGAGTCCGGAACCGGGGACCCACACGCATCACCGGGGTGAATCGGTCCGCATCCCCCACCAGGACCGTAGGGCAGCCTTCCGTTCCGCCCGAACCCGACAGCTAACCCGGTAGGCGGTCCACGGAAGGAGATGCCGGCCTTGGCGTCGCATCGCAAACCGCGCACCCGCGTGCGCAATACCGGCCCGGCCGTCGGGATCACGACGGCCGCACTGGCGTCGGTGACCCTGCTGTCCACGCAGAGCGCACTCGCCGCCCCGGCCCCCAAGCCCAGCATCGAGGATGTGCAGAAGAAGGTCGACGACCTCTACCGGCAGGCGGGCACCGCGACCCAGCAGTACAACCAGGCGAAGGAAGCGACCACCGCGCAGCGCTCCAAGGTGGACACCCTCCTCGACGACGTCGCCAAGCGCACCGAGAAGCTGAACGAGGCCCGCCGGACGCTCGGCACGTACGCCGCCGCCCAGTACCGCGGTGGCACCCTCGCCCCGACCGCCACCTTCTTCCTGGCCGACGACCCGCAGTCGTTCTTCGACCAGACCCACCTCATGGACCGGATGACCGAGCGCCAGACGCGGGCGGTGTCGGACTTCCGTACGCAGCAGGTCAAGGCGTCCAAGCAGCGGGCCGAGGCCGTGGCGAGCCTGGAGACGCTCACCGAGTCCCAGGCGACGCTGCGCACCAGCAAGCAGAACGTCCAGACGAAGCTGTCCGAGGCCCGCGGCCTGCTGTCGAAGCTGACCGCCGAGGAGAAGGCACGCCTGGCCGAGCTGGAGCGGAAGAAGGAGGCGGAGGCCAAGCGCAAGGCGGCGGAGCTGGCGAAGAAGCAGGCCGCCGCGAAGGCCGAGGCCGACCGCAAGGCCGCGGCGGCCGAGGAGGCCGCCAAGGAGGCCGGCAGCGGTACGGGTACGGGCACCGGAACCGGGACGGGTTCGGGTTCGGGTTCGGACACCGATGCCTCGACCAAGGCCGAGAAGGTCATGGCGTTCGCCAGGGCACAGCTCGGCAAGCCGTACGTCTGGGGGGCGACCGGCCCGGCCTCGTACGACTGCTCGGGGCTCACCCAGGCGGCGTGGAAGGCGGCCGGTGTCGACATTCCGCGGACCACCTGGGACCAGGTGAACGTGGGCACCCGGATCGCCACGGAGGATCTGCAGCCCGGGGACCTGGTGTTCTTCTACGACGACATCAGCCACGTCGGCATCTACAAGGGCGACGGCATGATGATCCACGCGCCGAAGCCGGGGGCGAACGTGCGCGAGGAGTCGATCTACTACATGCCGATCTACGGGAGCGTACGGCCGGGCTGACGGGCCCGTCGGGACTGCCACGCGGGGGCGCGCTTTGGGTCCACGGGCCCAGGACCCGCCCCCCGTCGGCCCGTTGGCGCAACGTGGTCTCCAGCAGCGGCCAGGGTCTGTCCCCGGCGCAGCTGAGCGCCATCGCCACACGCGGTGACGTCCCGGTCCGCGTCAACGTCCAGGGCGCCACGCACGCCGAGCGGAACGCCTTGCCGGAGATCGACAAGCCGGGCGGCAAGCCCATCGCAGGCGGGGCGTCGCGCGAGGTCTGCCAGGACATCTGCGGACCGCTCATCAAGGGCTCCGAGGGTGCGGTCAGCGGCAATGTGACCGGGCGGGGCGGACGGAGGTACAAGACGTTCTGGTGGCCGTGACCGGGCGGGCGCCGGGTACCGTGCGGAAGGTGTCCGGCACCGGACGGGCATCGGCGTACAGGACGAGCACGAGCACGAGCGAGCGAGCGAGCGACCGTGAAGATCTTGGAGAGCGTCCGGGGCATGGCCTTCCTCGGGACCTTCGCCCGGGCGAGGCTGTTCTCGGCGGCCTGCGCCGAGCGCACCGCGGGAGTGCTTTTGCGGTATCTCGCCGACGAGGGGCGCCCGGAGGACCAGGACAGCTGCGTGGCCGCCCTGGAGCTGCTGTGGGACACCGCGCCGCCGGACGAGAGCGCGGCGGCCGCCATGCACCGCCGGCTGAGCGTGCTCCCCGAGCTCGATCCGGAACTCCGGCCGGACGGGGTCGTCGCGGCGGCGGCGCTCGGGCTCAGGGCCCTGTTCTCCGGAGTGGCGATGCTCATCGACCAGGGCCCGGACGGTGCGGTCGCGCCCTCCGAAGCGGCTCGGGCGCTTGCCCGGGCACTGGACGGCGGGGGCGGCGCGACGGCTGCCGAGGAGGACGTGATCCAGGACCGGGACGTCGAGCGGATCATGTCGTGGAGCCCCGAGGAGCAGGCGCTGCACGTCCACGGGCTGCGCGCGTCGGCGGCGGAGACGGGGCGCGAGCGGCTGACCGCGGCGCAGGACCGCTTCGGCCTCGGCGCCGGGGCGCCCGACGGGGCCGGTCCGGACCGGATCGCGGTGACGGCCACCGTCGGCCGCGGCGATGTGGCGGCGGCCGAGCAGCGCGCCCGCTACGGGGTGGTCGGGCGGATCACGGCGGGCTCCGACGCGGGGTTCTACCTCCGCGTCGACCGGCCGGCCGACCTGGCGGCGACGCCCGAGGAGCGGGCCGGGGCGGCGGGGGTGGACATCCTCGTGGCGGCCGACCCGGCGATGACGCGGGAGTGCGTGGGCGAGTGGGTCGAGGACTGGGCCGGCGTCGAGGAGGCGTTGCGGCGGGAGGGCCGGCAGGTCGACTGGGGTACCGCGCCATAAGGCCGCCCGGCCGACCGCGCCGCAAAACCGCCCGGCCGACCCGCGTCACAGGGCCACCCGGCCGGCCCGCGCCATGAGGCCCGCCGCCGGCCCGCGCCGGCGGCTCAGGTCCAGAGCGTGGCGATGAAGATGTTGACGATCGTGAGTCCGCCGACCGCCGCGAACAGGCCCTTGTCGACCTTCTCCTCGTCGCGCTTGACGTAGACGAGGGCGAGGATCACGACCAGGATCAGCAGTTTGATGCCGATCTTGACGTTGTTCACGGGGTGGTCGTCGGCCTGGTCGAGGCCGACCAGCGCGACTCCGGTGACCAGCATGGTCAGCGCTCCGTGCAGCATGGCCGGGACGAACCGCGCCGTGCCCGCTCCCATCGCCTTCATCTGGGTGAGGAAACCGCCCAGCAGGGAAGCGATGCCGATGATGTGCAGGGCGACGAAGACATCGATGAGTACACGCATGGCTCCGCAGCCTAGCCCCGGCCATATCAGCACTTCGCAGCCAGGTGGGCCTTAGCGGCTACTTGACCGCGAGATGCACCAATTGCCTGACTCTGATGCAATTTTTCCGATCATCCGGCGACAACGCAACGCCAAATTCACACAATAAGCGTCATTACAACTCTTTCCCGTGTCCCGGGTTTAGCGTCCCTGCCAGGTGACCGGCACAGCGCCGATCCGTACCCGGGTGGCGTTCCCGGTCACCCCGCCGAGGTTCCGGCGGCGGGCCGCTCCCCCTGTTGGCAGCCCGCCGCCGGGCCGGGCGGGCCCGTCGGTAGACCCCGGCGGGCCGTCGAAAGGAAGGACGCCCGCCCTCGTGGCAGCGCACCGGAAACCCAAGCAGCGCCCGTACACCGGCTCTGCTGCCCGCACAGCGGCGACGCTCGCCTTCGCCGGGGCCGCGACCGCCGCAGCGTTGCCGGGATCCGCGCACGCCGATCCGGCGCCCACCCCCGCCCAGGTGAAGGCCCAGGTCGACCGGCTGTACCGGGAGGCGGAGGCCGCCACCGAGCAGTACAACGGCGCCAAGGAGAAGGCCGCCGCCACCGCGAAGTCCGTCGACGCCCTGCGCGACGAGGCGGCCCGCAGGACCGAGCGGCTCAACACGGCACGCGAGGCGCTGGGTTCGTACGCCGCCGCGCAGTACCGCTCCGGCGGCATCGACCCCGCCGTGCAGCTGGCGCTCTCCTCGGACCCCGACCAGTACCTGCGGCGCGCCTCGTACGTGGAGCGGGCCGGCGAGCGGCGGGCCACCGAGGTACGCACCGTGCGGCGCCAGGTCGCGGACGTGGCCCAGGTCCGCGCCGAGGCCGCCGGCGAGCTGACCGAACTCGCGAGCCGCCAGGCCGCCCTGAAGAAGCACAAGGCGACGGTCCGCACCAAGCTCGCCGAGGCCCGGCAGCTGCTGGCCCGCCTCTCCCCCGCCGATCGCGCCGCCTACGACGCCTCGGAGGGCGGTCGCGGCGACGCCCACGCCGACCGCGGCGCCCCGCGCTCCACGGCTCAGGCACCCAACGCCCGCGCCGCCGAAGCGGTCGCCTTCGCGTACACGGCCCTGGGCAAACCGTATGTCTGGGGCGCCACCGGCCCCTCCTCGTTCGACTGCTCCGGCCTGACCCAGGCCGCCTATCGCTCCGCGGGTGTCTCCCTCCCCCGGACCACGTACACGCAGATCAACGCGGGCTCACGCGTATCGCGCTCCGAACTCGCCCCCGGGGACCTGGTGTTCTTCTACTCGGGTATCACCCACGTCGGCCTGTACATCGGCAACGGCCAGATGATCCACGCCCCGCGCCCGGGCGCCCCGGTCCGCATCGCCCCGATCGACCAGATGCCCTTCGCCGGAGCGACCCGGGTCGCATAGGCTCCCGCCCTCCGATCCGGAACGGCCGAAGGACACTCACCCATGCCCATGGACGTCGACGTCCAGACCCATGCCCGTACGCTCACCCTCCGCTCCCCGGACCATGTCCGGGTGGGACCGTTCGTGATCCGCTACAACCCGGACTGGTCCCTCAAGTACGCCAATTACGCGATCCCCGACCAGGGCGCGGAACCGGCACCCGGCGAACTCGACGCCCTGATCGCGGCCTTCCGCGAGCTGGACCGGATGCCACGCCTGGAGTTCCTCCCCACCTGGGCACCCGCGGTCGAACCCGCCCTGCTGGCGGCCGGGTTCACCGTGGAGAACCGCGCACCGCTCCTGGCCTGCGCCCCCGGCGGTCTGCTGCCGCCGAAGCCGGTCGACGGCCTGGTGATGGCCGAGCCCGCCACGGACGCGGAGTTCGACGCGGCTGCCCTCGTCCAGCACCTGGGCTACGGCGGGACGGGCGAGCCCGAGGCCGGTACGGCCCAGTGGCTGCGCACCGCCGCCTCGGACGGCGGGGTCGCCGCCCTCGCCACGGTCGACGGCACGCCCGCGGGCGCGGGCGGCTGCTCGGTGCCGGTCGACGGCCTCAGCGAGCTGGCCGGGCTCGCCGTCGCGGCGGACTTCCGCCGCCGGGGCATCGGGGCCGCCCTCTCCGCCCACCTCACGGAGACGGCCTTCGCGCGCGGCTGCCGGGTGGTGTGGCTGGAGCCGGGCGACGCCGACGTGGAGCGGATCTACGTGTCCATCGGCTACCACCGGGTCGGCGAGAAGCTGAACATCTCGCTCGACCCCGAACGCGAAGGCGCCTGACTCAGACCAGTCGCCGGGCCGTCGCCCAGCGCGTCAGTTCGTGACGGTTGGAGAGCTGGAGCTTGCGCAGCACCGCCGAGACGTGCGACTCGACCGTCTTCACCGAGATGAACAGCTGCTTGGCGATCTCCTTGTACGCGTATCCGCGGGCGATCAGCCGCAGCACCTCGCGCTCGCGCTGCGTCAGCCGGTCGAGGTCCTCGTCGACCGGCGGGGCGTCCGTCGAGGCGAAGGCGTCGAGGACGAAGCCGGCCAGCCGCGGCGAGAACACCGCGTCGCCGTCCTGGACCCGGAAGACGGAGTCGACCAGGTCGGCGCCGGTGATGGTCTTGGTGACGTAGCCGCGGGCGCCGCCCCGGATGACGCCGATGACGTCCTCGGCGGCGTCCGAGACGGACAGCGCCAGGAAGCGCACCGGGTTCTCGACCGCGCCCATGAAGGGCGCGCAGCGGCGCAGCACCTCGACGCCGCCGCCGCCCGGGAGGTGGACGTCGAGGAGGACGACCTCGGGGCGGGTCGCCGTGATGACGGTGACCGCCTGGTCGACGTCGGCGGCCTCGCCGACGACCTCGACACCGGTCTCCTCAGTGCGGCCGATCTCGGCCTGTACGCCGGTGCGGAACATCCGGTGGTCGTCGACGAGCACGACTCGTACCCGGCGCTCCGGGCCCTCGTGGCCCCCGGTCGCCTCAGTGGTCCCGTTCATCGCTCGTCCTCTCCATCTCCAGCTCGACTTCCGTGCCCCCACCGGGCACCGAACGCAGCCGTGCGGTACCGCCGTTGCGCTGCATCCGGCCGATGATCGACTCTCGTACGCCCATTCTGTCCCCCGGTACGGAATCCAGGTCGAATCCCGGACCCCGGTCGCGGACCGAGACGAAGACCGTGCGGCCCTCGACCTCCGCGTAGACCTGGACCGCGCCGCCCTCGCCACCGTACTTGGCGGCGTTGACCATCGCCTCGCGTGCGGCCTGCATCTGTGCGGTCAGCTTCTCGTCGAGCGGGCAGTCGCCGACGACGACGACCTCCAGCGGGACGCCGTGCTTGTCCTCGACCTCGGCCGCGGCGCGTTTGACGGCGTCGGCCAGGTTCTCGGGTTCGTCGTCCTCGTCCTTGCCGGTGCCTTCGGGGTTGTAGAGCCAGTTGCGCAGTTCGCGTTCCTGGGCGCGGGCGAGTCTGCGGACCTCGCCCGCGTCCTCGGCGTTGCGCTGGATCAGGGTGAGGGTGTGCAGCACCGAGTCGTGGACGTGGGCGGCGACCTCGGCGCGTTCCTGGGCCCTGATGCGCATCAGGCGTTCCTCGGAGAGGTCCTGGGTCATGCGGACGAGCCAGGGGCCGGCCAGCAGGGCGATGCCGGTGAGCACGGCGATGGCCGCGGTGATGACGTTGCCCAGCTGGGCGGCGGAGCCGCGTACGACCATGAATCCGGCGAGGCCGAGGCCCACCAGGGCGACCCCGGCGAGACCGCGGGCCAGGTGCAGGACCCGGCGGCGGCTGCCGGCCTCCATCCAGCGGGCGCGGCGGGCGTTGTCGGCCTGGCGCCACACGAGGACGGAGCCGGCGCCGATCAGCAGGGTGGGCCAGATGTAGCGGTCGGCCTTGCCGCCCATGTCGACGTTGCCGACGAAGATCAGGGCGCCGACGAACAGCGCGATGAGGGCGAAGACCTGGCCCTTGTCGGGTTTGCGGAGTCTGCGGGTGCCGTCGGGGGCGGTCTCGAAGAGGGAGCGCGGGCCGTCCACGCCGCCGACGCCGAGCGGGACGACGATCCAGAACACCGCGTACAGGAGCGCGCCGAGGCCGTCCGCGAGGAACAGCCCGAGGAAGACGAAGCGCACCCAGGCCACCGGCAGCCCGAGGTGGCCGGCGAGACCGCGTGCGACGCCGCCGAGCAGCCGTCCGTCGGCGCTGCGGTACAGCTTGCGCTGGGGCTGCTCCTCCGGGTCGGGAGCGAGGGAGCTTGCGGCTCGGGGCGTGGCGGCTGGCATGACCCGATCGTCACACGTCCGCAGGGGCGGTGGCATCAGGGTCGGCCCCCACATCGACCCTGAGAAGCGACGGACGGCGAGAGTGCCCCCTCAGGGTCCGGCCCGGCCAATATCAGGGACCGGCCAGGGTCGGGGCGGGTGCCGGAAGGGGCCGGCGCCCGTCACCATGGAGCCATGACCGTTCACCAGGATGCGCCGCCGGGCGCCGTGCCGCCCCCCGGGCCCGTACCGCAGCTGCACCGCAGCTCGCGGCAGAAGGTGGTGGCCGGGGTCTGCGGCGGGCTCGGCCGGTACTGCAACGTCGATCCGGTGATCTTCCGGATCGTCCTCGGCGTGCTCTCGGTGACCGGTGGTCTCGGGCTGATCTTCTACGGCTTCGCGTGGCTCCTGATCCCGCTGGAGGGCGAGGAGGAGAACGAGGCGCGCCGGCTGCTGTCGGGCCGGGTCGAGGGGTCGTCGCTGATCGCGGTGCTGTGCGCGCTGATCGGCTGCGGGCTGTTCCTGTCCATGCTGGGCAACAGCGGCACGCTGGCGTTCTCCGCGATGCTCTCGGTCGCGGTCATCGGCTTCACCGTCTGGACGCAGCACCGCAGGACGGCCGATCCGCAGGAGCGGGCGCATCCGGCGGCCGACCGGGCGGTGTCGGACGCGCCGCCCGAGGTGAAGGCGCCGCCGAAGCCGTCCGGGCCGTCCTGGTGGCGTGATCCGATCATCAAGGACGGGACCACGGGGCCGGTCGGGGCGGGCTATCTGTGGGGGCCGCCGGACACCGTGCTCGACGGCCGGGCCGAGGGCGCGCGCCGGGCGACGGCCGATGCCCCGTTCCTGCCGCCGCAGCGGTCACGGCAGATCCGGGGGCCGCGGTCCATCGGCGGTGCCGTCTTCGTCAACGCGATGATCGCGGGCGGCCTGGGCACGGGCCTGAGCTGGGACTCCCAGCCGCTCGGTACGAGTCTGCAGATCGGACTGGCCGCCGCGCTCGCGGTGTTCGGGGCCGGAATGCTGATCAGCGCCTTCGTCGGCCGGACCGGATTCGGCACGCTCCTGATGGCGATGATGACGGCCGGTCTGCTCGCGGGAGCGTCCGCGCTGCCCAAGGACATCACCACGCACTGGGTGCGCGAGGAGTGGCGGCCGGCGTCGGTCGCCGCGGTGCAGCCGCGCTACGAACTGGGTTCCGGGCAGGCGAAGCTGGATCTCACCCGGGTCACCGTGCCCGAGGGGGACACGGTGAGGACCGAGGTGGAGGTCGGCGCGGGCCGGGTCGTCGTGCACGTACCGAAGACGGCCACGGTGAAGGTGGACGCACGGGCCGGTCTCGGCGACATCACCCTGCCGGGCGACCGGCGCCAGAACGACGTGGACATCCGCCCCTCGCAGAACGAGCACCGGACGCTGCCGCCGGCCGCGGGCGTCAAGCCGGCCGGCACGGTCGAGCTCGATCTGGAAGTGGGCCTCGGACAGGTGGAGGTCATCCGTGCCAAGTCGTGAGTTCCGGCCCGGGCGGGGTGTCGCGGGTCTGGTGATGCTGACGCTGGCGGGCGGTTACGCGGCCGACGCGGCGGGCATGTGGGAGGCCCCGTGGGCCTTCTTCGTCGCGGTCTTCTCGGGCGGTCTGTGGCTGGCCGCCACGGTGACCTGGGTGGCCTACCGGATCCGTCGCCGCCGCGTCGCGAGGAAGGCGTCCACGGAGAGCGTCGCCGCTCCGCCGAGCAGCAGCGGCAGCCAGGCCATGAGATAGATCAGGTCGTTGCCGAGGTAGTACGGCGAGACCTGCCAGCTGACGGTCAGCCACAGGCTGAGCGAGATCAGCGCCCCGCCGAGTGCCGCGATCCGCGTCCACAGGCCCAGCAGCGTGCCGATGCCGACGGCGAGCTCACCGAAGGCGATGGCGTATCCGAAGCCGGACGGGCTCTTCAGCGCGAGGTCCACGAGCGCCGGAATCGCGGCGGAGTCGCGGACGGCCGTCATCTGCTCGCCGATCGAGCCCGGTCCGGTGGCGTGGAAGAAGGCGCTGTCGGTCAGTTTGTCGAGCGCGGCGTAGATGAAGGTGACCCCGAGGAAGATGCGCAGGGGCAGCAGGGCATGTTCCCGCGCCAGTTCCCCCAGGCTCCTGGCCTCGCCCAGACCGCGCCCGTTCGTGCCGTACCCGTGCATGGCTCTCCCGCCTTCCGCGGCCCGCCGCCGGACCACCGGGTCCGCCAACAGAGCCGTTCGACCCTCGCCGGACCGTTCGATCCGTCACCAGACCATACGTACGCCCCGCGCGCGCGGCTCACCAGGTGTCCGGCCGGGTTTCCCGCGGCGTCTCAGTCCGTCACGTCGATCGCGACCCGGTTGGACTCCGCCCCGGACGCCGTCACCACCTGCACCTCGACCACCCCGGGCTCCACCTCCACCGGCACCGGCACGGTCAGCACGGTGTCGGTCGGGTTGGCGAAGCCGCCGGTGACCGGGACCATCGGAACGTGTACGTGGACGGGGCCGATCCGCACGACCATGCGGGCCAGCCGGTCCGGGGCCCCGGCGCCGGGCGGCACGAATCCCGCGCCGCGGATCTCGATGTCGTCGCCGGTACGGATCGGCGCGTCCAGGTCGCCGGCCTCACGGGCCCGGACCACCGACAGCACCACGGGCCGGCCGCCCTCGGTGTACTTCCCGGCGAAGTAGGTGGCCGCCGAGACGGCCACCAGCAGGGCGAGCCCCCACGGCAGGTCGGGCAGCTGCTCGGGCCGGCGGGCGAGCCGGACGGCGGCGAACACCACGGCGACGGTGGACACGAGCACGTACTGCACATCGGTGAACCCGCCGCGCCCCGAGTCGTCGGTGAGCAGATCCGCGGCGCGCGGCCGGTCCGCCCGCAGCTTCTGAAGCCGCCCGGACAGCACCCGTACGCTCACCACCCGCCGCACGACCACCGCGATGGCGCACACCAGCGCCAGCACGGTCACCACACCGGCGCCGCGCGCCAGGTCCAGGCCCTCGATCAGCGCGTCGCGCTGTGCGTGGCCGGAGGCGCCCGCCAGCTGGAGGGCGAGGACGAGGACGGAGAAGACGGCGAGCAGCACCCAGGACGCGGCGACCGCACGGGAGGTGGAGAGCCGGTTGTCCTCGCCGATCAGCGGGGCGAGGAGGCCGCCGCGTGCCCGGTGGATATGGGCGGCCGCGGTGAGCAGCCCGGCGGTGACGAGTCCGGCGATCAGCCCGGCGGTACGGGCGTGGGTCCAGCCGGCCCCGATGGCGGTGGCGGCCTCGGCGACGGCCAGTACGGCGACGGCGCCCCAGACGATGACCAGGGTGCGCTGCCACACCCGGTACAGCCAGGCGTCACCGGCTTCCCGGCCGCGTTCGGCGACGGCCTGCGCGGACTGGGTCAGCTCGTCCGAGACCCACTGCCGGGTCGCGGAGGCGGACTGGGCGACCCCGGTGGGCAGCCCCTGGCCTGCGGCGAGTTCGTCGCGCTTGGCCAGGAAGGCGGCCACCGCGCGCCGGTGCCCCTGGCGTGCTCCGTGCGGGCAGTCGCCGCACGTGCAGCCACCGCCGTGCGTGCCCTGTCTCGCCTCGTCCAACGCCACGGAGAACTCCGCCCCTTCCCGCCCCGGTACAGCCGTTGATCAACCCAACTCGGCTGTGATTGCTGCGAATTGTGCCGTACGGGGCGGGAGGTTCCCGCATCGGGGCACACCGGACGGGCGGGATCGTCAGAACGTTCGAGAGATCCGGCTCCACAGCGGCTGGTAGTTGATCCAGGCGACCAGGTCGCTGCCGAGCTGTTCGCGGGTGGTGACCGCGTCCCGGTGCTCGATCAGCACGGGCTTCCCGGCGGCCCGCGCGGCCAGCTGGACCTGGCAGGACCGCTCCAGCGCGAGGAACCACCAGGCGGCCGCGTCCACGGAGTCGCCCACGGTCAGCAGCCCGTGGTTGCGCAGCACGATGGCCTTGCGGGGCCCGAGCGCGGCCGCGATCCGGCGGCCCTCGTCCTCGTCCACGACGACCCCGGTGTACGCGTCGTAGAGCGCGTGGTCCTCGTAGAAGGCGCAGGACTCCTGGGTGATCGGCTCCACGAGCTCCCCCAGCGCGGCCAGCGCCCTGCCGTGCACGGAGTGGGTGTGCGCGACGGCGACGACGTCCGGGCGGGCCCGGTGCACCTGCGCGTGGACGGCGAACGCGGCCTGGTTGACGTGCCGGCTCCCCTCGACGACCTGGCCCTCACCGTTGACGAGGATCAGCTCGTCGGGCCGCAGCCCGTCGAACGGCGCACCGAAGGGGTTGACCCAGTAGCAGTCGCTGAACTCCGGGTCCCTTGCCGTGATGTGTCCGGAGACGCCGTCCTCGTACCCGTACTCGCCGAACAGGCGCAGCGCCCCCGCCAGACGTTCCTTGCGGTGGGCGCGCTCCTCCTCCACGGAGGTGTGGACGGGCGGCATGGCGAAGTGGAGCTGGTCCACGGGTACGGGTGTGGGCTCGGGCATGGCGACTCCTCGGTACTCCCGGGCGTACGGGATCAGGCGTACGGGATCGGAAGTTACCGCCGGTCGCCCCAGGTGACCAGAGGCATCGGCCATCGATTCGGGCCGGGAACGCGGCGATGCCGCCGCCCGTGGGAACGGACGGCGGCATCGGCGTGAGCACAGGGGAGTGGTTACTCCCACTCGATGGTGCCCGGGGGCTTGCTCGTGACGTCGAGCACGACGCGGTTCACGTCGGCGACCTCGTTGGTGATGCGGGTGGAGATCTTGGCGAGGGTCTCGTAGGGCAGTCGCGACCAGTCCGCCGTCATGGCGTCCTCGGAGGAGACCGGGCGCAGCACGATCGGGTGACCGTAGGTGCGGCCGTCGCCCTGGACGCCGACGCTGCGGACGTCCGCGAGCAGGACCACGGGGCACTGCCAGATGTCACGGTCGAGGCCGGCCGCGGTCAGCTCCTCGCGGGCGATGGCGTCGGCCTCGCGGAGCAGGTCGAGCCGCTCCTTGGTGACCTCGCCGACGATCCGGATACCGAGGCCGGGGCCCGGGAAGGGCTGGCGCTGGACGATCTCCTCCGGCAGGCCGAGCTCCTGGCCGACCATCCGGACCTCGTCCTTGAACAGCTGGCGCAGCGGCTCGACGAGCTCGAACTCGATGTCGTCGGGGAGGCCGCCCACGTTGTGGTGCGACTTGATGTTGGCGGTGCCGGTGCCGCCGCCGGACTCGACGACGTCCGGGTAGAGCGTGCCCTGGACGAGGAAGGCGACCTCGGGGCCGTCCTCCTGGAGGATCTCCAGCTGGGCCTGCTCGAACACGCGGATGAACTCGCGGCCGATGATCTTCCGCTTCTGCTCCGGGTCGGACACGCCGGCCAGGGCGTCGAGGAAGCGCTTCTCCGCGTCGACGACCTTCAGCTTCGCCCCGGTCGCGGCGACGAAGTCCTTCTCGACCTGCTCGGTCTCGCCCTTGCGCATCAGACCGTGGTCGACGTACACGCAGGTCAGCTGGGAGCCGACGGCCTTCTGCACGAGGGCCGCGGCGACCGCGGAGTCCACACCTCCGGACAGGCCGCAGATGGCGCGCTTGTCGCCGACCTGGGCGCGGATCGCGGCGATCTGCTCCTCGACGACGTTGGTCGTCGTCCAGTTCGGCTCGATGCCCGCGCCGCGGTAGAGGAAGTGCTCCAGGACCTGCTGCCCGTGCGTGGAGTGCAGGACCTCCGGGTGGTACTGGACGCCGTAGAGCTTCTTCTCGTCGTTCTCGAAGGCGGCGACCGGGACGACGTCCGTGGACGCGGTCACGGTGAAGCCCTCGGGGGCGGCCGAGCAGGCGTCGCCGTGCGACATCCACACCGACTGCTCGGCCGGGGTGCCCTCGAAGAGGGTGGAGCCGGACTTGGAGACGGAGAGCGCGGTACGGCCGTACTCACGGGCACCGTTGTCGTCGACGGTGCCGCCGAGCGTGGTGGCCATCAGCTGGAAGCCGTAGCACATGCCGAAGACGGGGACCCCGGCCTCGAACAGCGCACGGTCGAGCGAGGGCGCGCCCTCCGCGTACACGGAGGAGGGGCCGCCGGACAGGATGATCGCCCGGGGGTTCTTGGCCAGCATCTCGGCCACCGGCATCGTGGACGGCACGATCTCGCTGTAGACCCGGGCCTCACGGACGCGTCGGGCGATGAGCTGGGCGTACTGCGCGCCGAAGTCGACAACGAGGACCACGTCGGTGGTGGTGTCGGGGGCGGCGGGGGGTGCTGCTGGCACGGGGCGGCCTTCCGGCGGTGGAGAGGGGGTCGGTTCTTCCGATTCTACCGGCGGCCGGGGGCGTACCTCGTCGCGCGGGGAGAGCCCCGGCCGTC
Source organism: Streptomyces sp. NBC_00385 (assembly GCF_035917155.1). Classification (NCBI taxonomy): domain Bacteria; kingdom Bacillati; phylum Actinomycetota; class Actinomycetes; order Kitasatosporales; family Streptomycetaceae; genus Streptomyces; species Streptomyces sp. NBC_00385. The sequence goes on from NZ_CP107951.1 coordinate 3,224,019, forward strand.
TCACCATCCGGGCCGGGCGTTGGGCCGGGGCCTCCGATGGGTCCATACTGTGCCCATGCTTCAGCACACGACCTTCGTCTTTACCTATGGCACCCGGCCCGCCGGCTGCCATGGTCGTGCTGCTTGAGCAACTGACAAGCAACGTTCCAGGCGCCCCGGGCCGACAGGCCCGGGGCGTTCTGGCGTTCCGGGCCCGGTCGGCCCTCGGGAGCCTCACGCACCCCAGGGAGACCAGCCATGAGCAGCACCACCACCGCCACCAGGACCGCCGCCGACGTGACCGGCGCACACACCGACGAGGCCGCGTCCCTGATCGCGGACGCCCGGACACGCATCGACTCCCTCGACGACCGGATCATCGGCCTCATCCAGGAACGGATGGCCGTCTCCACCGTCATCCAGGAGGCCCGGATGACCTCCGGGGGCCGCCGGGTCAACCTCTCCCGCGAGATGGAGATCCTCGGCCAGTACCGGGACGCGCTGGGAAAGCCGGGCACGTCCCTCGCGATGACGCTGCTGGAGCTGTGCCGCGGCCGCGTGTGACCCGCCGCAGGTCGGGCACCGCAAGGGGCGGCAGGGCTGTACGGGCGTATCCCAGTTCGGGCGGACTCTCACCCGTACGGCGCGTGACCGGGCACCGCACGGCTTCGTTGGTCCCGGTGTCCGTGCCAGCCAGGGGCGGCTTCGTAAGAAACCACGCGTGGCTCCGCCGGAGCGTGTGGCGTACTGCATGTACGCCGTGGGACCGCGCACCGGCGTGCGTGACCGGTCGGCAGGGGACAGCAGCCCGGTCACCTCAGAACGGCAGGCTTCGAGGACGCTCGAAGCCTGCCGTGTCCAAGGGTCCGTGAACCGGTCTTCCGGTCCACGGGCCCTTGTGCGTTCCCGGTCGGTTCCTCGGGTCCACGGAGCCCGGTGGGTTCCCGGTCAGTGACCGCGCCGCCGTCCGGCCGCCATGTACAGCGCACCTCCCGCCAGCAGCGCGGCCGCCGCCGCGCCCGCGGCCGTCGCGGCATCGGTTCCGGTGGCGGCGAGCCGGCCTCCGGTGCCGGTCCTCGAACCGGCCGGGGCGGCGGTGCCCGTGGCGTCGGCCGACGCGGAGACCGCAGGCGCCGGCGCGCCGTCCGTCGGACCGCCGCCGCCCGACGAGCCCGAGGTGGACCCGCCCGCGGTGGCGCCGGAGTCCCCCGCCCCGTCCGCGTTCAGCACGAGGGCGGCGGTGTTGTTGCCCCGGTCGGGGTCGAACGGCAGCCGCGGATCCCTCGTCCGCGTGCCGCGCACCTCGACCGTCCCGGACGCCCCCGTGACGGCCTCGGCGACCTTCAGGTCGAAGTGCAGCGCGGAGCCGCCGTCCTCGCGGACGGTCATCGCCGTGTCGCACACGTAGCGCGGTGCGCCGGCCTGCTGCTCGCGGTACTGCCCGTCGGCCGTCACGCCCCGGCAGGTGCCGGGCCACGCGCTGACCGAGGCGCCCTCGGGGACGGTGAAGTCGACCGTGGCGACCGGCTCGCCGGACCGGAGGTTGCCGATCCAGGCCGGCCCCTCGTTGCGGAAGCCGATGTCGGCCCCGACCGTGCTGCCCGGCGGGCCGGACGCCGTGTCCCCGTACGCGGCGAAGTCGGCGGTGTTCGCGGTGCTGAAGTCGGCCTCCTGCTGGTTGTCGCCCGGGTCCAGGTCGCTGGAGCGGACGGCCGGGGCCTCCTGGAGCGCGAGGACGTTGCCCTTGGCGCCCGGGGCCGCCCGCCCGGCGCCGCGCACCGACGGGCCGGCCTCGTCGATCCGGTAGACCAGCGTGTCCCGGTAGGCGCGCTGCGTGGCCCGGAGCAGCAGGGGCTCAGCCAGTTCGTAGACGGCGCCCACCTCGTAACTGCCCTCGACCGAGCAGAGCGCGGTCGTCCGTACGGCAAAGCCCTGCCCCGCGTCGTCCTCGCGGTACACGCAGTTCTCGTACCGCTCGGTGAACTCGATGCCACGGGTGTACATGAGGGTGAGCACGACACCGTGGGCGGCGCGGGTGCCGTGGTTGGCGAAGGCGAGCGGGAAGGGCTGGGTTCGGCCGGGCTCGAGCTGCTGCTCCAGCGGGGCCCGCTCCATCACCAGGTCGGGACCGCCGATCACGATCCGGGTGGTGAACGGGGTGAAGGCCGCGCCGTCCGCCGTGCCGGTCACCCGGATCGTGCCGGAGTCCCCCTCCCGGCTGCCCGCCGCGGCGCCGACGCGGAGTTCGGGCAGCGGGTTCGCCCCGGGCGCGAGGCCCGTGCCGTGGCAGACACCGGTCGTGCCGGTGGTCTCGCAGTCCGCGCCGCTCTCCGTGCCGAACACGGCGTCGGCGACGCCCGCGATCCCGCCGAGGTCGAAGGTCACGGTGTACGCGCCCTCGAAGCGGCCGTGCTCCTCGTCCCGGGACGGGTTGTCGACCGTGATCGCGACGGAGGTCCGCTGCGGGCCGCCGCTCGCCGGGTACGGGTGCAGCGCGGTCTCGGCCGGGCCGCCGAAGCCCAGGACCGGACCCGCGGCGCGGGCCGGGGCGCTCAGGACGAGCGACCCGGCTGCCAGCAGGCCGGCGGCGGCGAGAGTGCCCGCGACGCGGCGCAGGGCGGCTCTCGGAGTCGTGCTTCTCATCGCGGGACCTTCTGGGGGGTCGGTGGGAACTGTGCGGCTGCCGTGGGCAGCGATACGAGTTCGACCCCGGGCCCGTACGAAGAGTTGCGCGGGTCCAGGTCACGGATTGAGCACGTCGGGGCGAGCGCCGGGACGGAACGTGAGCGGCGTCACATAAGGAATATGTGAGTCCGGGGACAACCATCGGGGCGCCTTGCAGGTCATGCATGCGGAACCACCGGTCACATCCGTAACGCGGCTTCACCGGTAGAGCGTGAGGGGCTGCACTCGGAGGGGGGTGCAGCCCCTTCTGCTGCCCCTACTCCGTTTTCGTGGACTCCGCTTTCGTGGATTCCGTCTTCGTGGCTTTCGGCGGCACCGCCGGCATCCCCAGGAACGGCAGCCGCAGCGCGCCGAACGCCTCCTTCGGGACGGCGGGCGCCTGCGGCTCGACCGCCGCCAGCCGCTCGTACTCCAGGCCCTGTGCCGGGCGGAGGTCCTGCTCGCCCTTGTTGGGCCAGAAGGACATGGCCCGCTCCGCCTGCGCGGTGATCGTCAGCGACGGGTTGACGCCGAGGTTGGCGGAGACCGCGGAACCGTCGACGACCGAGATGCCCGGGTGGCCGAACAGCCGGTGGTACGGGTCGATGACCCCCTCCTCGGCGCTCGCGCCGATCGGGCAGCCGCCGAGGAAGTGCGCGGTGAGCGGGGTGCCCATGAGCTCGCCGATGTTGGAGCCCGGGAAGCCGTTGATCTCCTCGGCGAGCAGGGTCGCGCTCTGCGTCGCCTCGGCGATCTGCGTCGGGTTGGGCGCTCCGTGTCCCTGGCGGGCGGTGAGCAGTCCCTTTCCGATGCCGCGGGGCTTGCGGTACGCGGTCAGGGAGTTGTCCAGCGACTGCATGACGAGCCCGATGATGGTCCGCTCCGACCAGCGCCGGTTGGAGAGCGAACGCACGGCGAGCGTCGGGTGCTTGGCGATGCTGCCGAACCAGGACAGCACCCGGTGGGTGCTGTACGGGACCTGGAGGACGGTCATCCCGCCCATCGCGTTGGATCCCTTGCCGTAGCGGACGGGTTCGATGTGCGTGTTCTCGTCGGGGTGGATCGAGGAGGTGATGGCGACGCCCTTGGTGAAGTCGGGCTTCGTACCGTGCCGCTTGCGGTAGCGGCGGTCGGAGGTCTGGGCGCCGACGAGGCCCTCGGAGTTGGTCCGGGTCAGCTCGCCGAGCCGGTCCGAGAGCCGGGGCAGCAGCCCCCGGTCCTTCATGGTGTGCAACAGGGTCTGCGTGCCGTACGTGCCCGCCGCCACGACCACCTTGCGGGCGCGCAGCAGGGTGGGCTTCGCCTTCTTCCGGCGGTCGGTCGGCACGGTGGAGACGTGGTAGCCGCCGGCCGGGTCGTCCGTGACCGCGACGACGGACGTCATCGGGTGGATGACCGCTCCGGCCTTCTCGGCGAGGTGGAGGTAGTTCTCGTTGAGGGTGTTCTTCGCGCCGTGCCGGCAGCCGGTCATGCATTCGCCGCATTCGGTGCATGCCTTGCGGGCCGGGCCCGCGCCGCCAAAGTACGGGTCGGCGACGGTGCCGCCGGGCTTCGCCTTCGCCGTGCCGTCCGCGTCCTTGCCGTCGCCGAAGAAGACGCCGACCGGGGCGAGATGGAAGGTGTCGCCGACGCCCATGACCTCGGCGGTCGCCTTCAGATGGACGTCGGACGGCGTCATCGTCGGGTTGAGCCTGACCCCGAGCATCCGCTTGGCCTGCTCGTAGTACGGAGTGAGCTCGTCCTGCCAGTCGGTGATGTGTGCCCACTGCCGGTCCTCGAAGAACGGCGCCGGGGGCACGTACAGCGTGTTGGCGTAGTTCAGCGAGCCGCCGCCGACGCCCGCACCGGCCAGCACCATGACCTTGCCGAGCAGATGCACGCGCTGGATGCCGAAGAGGCCCAGCGCGGGGGCCCAGAGGTAGTTCTTCAGGTCCCAGGAGTTCTTGGGCAGCGTGCCGGGCGTGAAGCGGCGGCCCGCTTCCAGGACGCCGACCCGGTACCCCTTCTCGGTCAGCCGCAGCGCCGAGACCGCGCCGCCGAAGCCCGAACCGACGATCAGGACGTCGTAGTCGTACGCGTCGTCGTCGGCCGAGCCGGCCGGTCCGGCCTGATTCTGGGCAGGGCTGTCCTGGGACATGGCTCTCCTCGGTACGAAAAGGACAGGAATGCTGCGTGGTGCGGGGGTCAGCGCAGGCGGAAGGCCTTCATGGCCTTGAGGCTGCGGCTCATGAACGCCGCGTACTTCGCGTCGTCCATCCCGAAGGACGGGGCGAGTGGGATCAGGCGCTGCTGGGCGACGGTCTGGGCCTCGGTGTACTTGAGGATGCCCTCGGAGCCGTGGCGGCGGCCGAGGCCGGAGTCCTTCATGCCGCCCATCGGGGACTGCACGCTGCCGTACGCGGGGGCGTACCCCTCGTTGATGTTGACCGTGCCGGTCCGCAGCCGGGCGGCGACCCGGTGACCGCGCTTGCCGTCCTTGGTCCAGACGCTGGAGTTCAGACCGTACGGGGTCGCGTTGGCCAGCGCGATGACCTCGTCCTCGTCGCTGAACCGGTAGATGGAGACCACCGGGCCGAAGGTCTCCTCGTTGCAGACGGCCATCGGGGCCTCGACGCCGTCGAGGATCGTCGGCTCGTAGAACAGCGGGCCGACGTCGGGGCGGGCGACGCCGCCCGCGACGAGCGTGGCGCCCTTCTCGACGGCCTCCGCGACGTGCCGGCTGACGGTCTCCAGCTGGCGCTCGCCGACGAGCGAGCCCATGTCGGCGCCGTACGCGAGGGAGGTGCCGAGCCGCATCGCCTTCGTGCGGGCGGCGAACCGGGCCACGAAGTCGTCGGCGACGGACTCGTGGACGTACAGCCGCTCGATGGAGATGCAGAGCTGGCCGGCGGAGGAGAAGCAGGCGCGGACGGCGCCGGCTGCGGCCTTCTCCACGTCGGCGTCCTTCAGGACCAGCATCGCGTTCTTGCCGCCGAGCTCCAGCGAGACGCCGACGAGCCGGGCCGCGGCGCCCTGGGCGACCTCGCGGCCGGTGCGCGTGGAGCCGGTGAACGAGACGTAGTCAGCGTGCTTGACGACCTCGGGGCCGACGACGGGTCCGTCCCCGAGGACGACCTGGAACACCTCGGCCGGCAGACCGGCCTCGATGAGGAGGTCACGGGCCCACAGCGCGGTCAGCGCGGTCTCCGTGTCGGGCTTCATCACCACGGCGTTCCCGGAGACGAACGCGGGCAGCGCGTCGCCGACCGACAGTTCCAGGGGGTAGTTCCACGGCGCGATCTGGCCGATGACGCCGCGCGGCTGGCGCAGCTCGGTGACCTTGGTGAGGGTCGGCACGACCCCGGTGTGCCGCTTCGGCTTCAGGTAGGCGCTCGCCCTGCGGCCGTAGTGCCGGGCGGCGACGGAGACGGCCAGCACCTCTTCGTGGGCGTGCAGCCGGGCCTTGCCGGTCTCCAGCTGGATGAGGTCGAGGACCTCCGACTGGCGTTCCAGGACGAGGTCGTGGAAGCGCAGCAGCACGGCGGCCCTGGCACGGACGGACAGTGCGGCCCAGGCGGGCTGGGCGGCACGGGCGCGCTCGAAGGCGTCCGCCACGTCCTCGGGGGTGGACTCGGGCAGGTCGGCCAGCTTCTCGCCGGTGAAGGGCGTGTGGTTGGCCGTGCGGCCGGAGCCGGCGACGCCGCGGGTCAGCTGGGCGATCACCTCGGGCGTCACGACATCGGCGGCCGTGCGCACGCCCGCGGGCGCGGCGGCCACCGGGTTGGTGCCGGCAACCGCGGCGGTGGTGGGCGTGGAGGCCTGCGAGTCCGTCATGAGGGCGAGAGTACGTCCAGCCGGAGCCTTTGGGTACCCGTGGGTAACAGCTTTTCACACTCCCCACAACAGCCCTCCGCGGCCACCCGTCAACCAAGCCAGTGATCACTGGCTGAATAACCGCTGATCAGGGGGTATCTTCCCCGGCGTTGCCGACTGAGGAGGCGCCGCAGGAGTCCTGCGGGGTCAGTCGGAATCGGCCGGCGCGCGCCAGCTGCGCAGCATCGTGTTGAACCGGTCCCGGGTGACGTCCCAGTCCTCCTCCGGCCCCGTCATGTACAGCGCGTACTCCGGGCCGCCCTCCTTCGCGTAGTACATCTGGTCGATGGCATGGCGCGGCTCGCCGGGCTTCTCGTTCCAGGTGAACTCCCAGATGGACCCGGGCTGGTCCCGGTAGACGTTGGAGTTCATCTCCAGGCTCCGGTAGCCCGGCAGCCGCTCGCGCAGCCGCGTCTCCAGGTCCTGCATGTGCGTGTACGGGTGGTCGAAGTCCGGTGCCGGGTCCGCGCTGAAGCGGAAGTAGTGCACTCCGTCGTCCGGGGTGTAGTCGATGTTGGTGCCGTTCACCTGGCGCTCCCAGCCCACCGGCATGAGGATGCTGAACCCGGCCGGGTCCTCCACGCGCCGCCAGCCGTCCGGGACACCTTCCTTCGCCGGGTCCGGCTTCGGCGTGGGGGTGGGGGTGGGACTGGCGGTGACCGGCCCCGGCGACCGGGTGCCGTGCGACGCCGTGCCCCCGGTCCCGGGATCCGCGTCCGTGCGGTTCGCGTACATCAACGCGGCGACGCCCGCACCGCCGCCCACCAGGGCCGCCAGCGCGATGACCACGACCGTGGTGCGCCAGCGGCTGCGCCGGGCCACGGGTGCGGTGCCGGGGGCCGGACCGGGCCCGGGGTAGGGCAGCCGGGCAGTGCCGCCGCCGGGTATCCCGCCGCCGGAGGCCCCGTCGGGGCCCATCGCGTGCAGGACCTCCTCGGGCACCCGCTGGGTGGGGACGTACGCCTGGGCCGACCGGGGCGCGCGCCCCTCCATGGCCTCCAGCAGCATCCGCTCGGCCTCGGCGGCCGAGGGCCGGTCCTCGGGTTCCTTGCGGAGCAGCGCGGTGATGACGTGGCCCAGCGCCCCGGCCCGCTCGGGCACCGGCGGTTCCTCGGTGACGACGGCCTGCATCGTGGAGATCGGTGAGGTGCGGCGGAACGGCGAGCGTCCCTCGACCGCGGTGTACAGCGTGGCGCCCAGCGACCAGAGGTCGGACGCGGGGCCGGGATCGCCGCCGCGGACCCGCTCGGGTGCCAGGTAGTCGATGGAGCCCACCAGTTCACCGGTCCTGGTGATGGTCGAGTCGCCCTCTATCGCCGCGATCCCGAAGTCGGTGAGCAGCACCCGTCCGTCGCGGGCGAGCAGGACGTTGCCCGGCTTCACATCGCGGTGCAGCACCCCGGCGTCGTGCGCGGCGCGCAGGGCGCCCAGCACATGGAGCCCGATCCTGGCCGCCTCGCGGGGCTCGACCTCACCGGATTCCTTGGCCTGGTCGGCAAGTGACGGCCCGTCGACGTACTGCATGACGATCCACGGCCGGTTGTCGTACTCGATCACGTCATGGACGGTGACCACGCCGGGATGCGTGATGCGGGCCGCGGCGCGGGCCTCCTTCTGGGTACGCGCGTGCAGCACGACCCGGTCCGCCTCGGCGACGTACAGCCCGGCGGTCAGCTCCTTGACGGCGACGGTGCGGTGCAGCACCTCGTCGTGGGCGCGCCAGACCTTGCCCATGCCGCCGCGTCCCAGGACCTCTCCGAGCCGGTACCTCCCGGCCAGCAGCAGTCCCGCTTCCGTGCCCTGCGATCGTTCCACGTGTCCCCGCCCCGTTCCTTCGGATGCCAGGTTACGGAGGGGAAGTACGGCCACGGAACCTCGCACCGCTCACGAGATCGCACTGTGATGCATGTCGCCCCCGGGCCCGCACTCCGTCGAACCGCTTCCGTTCACTGTGTCACGCGGTAGGAGGCACTGGCCTGTTGGTAGATGTCGCTCACCTTGTCGCGCTGGCTCTCCGGGCCCATGACCTGGAGAATGTGGTATTTGCCCTTGACGACGATCACCAGGTTGCGGACGTACACCTCGCGGCCGTCGGCCTCCTGCCAGGTGAACTGGCCCTCCGCCATGGCCTGCTGTCCGACGTCGATCCGGCGCAGCCCACTCGCCGACGCCCAGCTGGAGTCGCGGAACTGCTTCAACTCCGGCTCCTTGTTCCGCTGGTAGTCGAGCGGGTCCGCGCCGTTCGCCTTCACGGTGTCGCGCCCGGGGACGACGAGGAGGCTGAATCCGTCGCTCCCGTAACGGATCTGACGGTCCGCGTTGGCGGGGCTGCGCTGCCAGCCCTTGGGCGCCCCGACCTCGAAGCCCTCGGGGTCCTTGCGCAGCGAGTAGCCGGGGGCCAACGCGACGGCGGAGCGGCTGGTCTGCGGCTGCTGCGCGCCGGAGGAGGCCGGGGCGGACGGGTCGTCGGAGTCCTGGCCGCCCGGCTCGGGTGCTCCGGACTCCGTACGGGAAGGAGCGGCGCCCGCTCCGGACTCCGTACCGGACTTGGGCATGAACATCACCGCGTACGCGACCGCCGCGGCCAGGAGCAGCAGGATCAGGACGAGCAGCAGCCGCCCGAGCCGGCGCGGTGCGCGCGCGCCGCCCTGCTGCGGGCGGGACGGGGTGCGGAGCGCCTTGGGGCCCTTGGGCTCGCGGGGCGGCCTGGGGTTTCTGGGCTCGCGCGGCTGGAGCGGGGCCCGCTCCGCCGGTTCCGGCCGTTCCCCGGTGTGGCGGTGCCGACCGTGCGCCGACCCGCCCCGGCGGCCTCGGCGCTTGCGGACGAGTTCGCCGCGGCGGCGTACGACGGGCAGCCGGGTGGCGTCCGGGGAGGGCAGCGTCACGACGTCGAGACCGGCCTCCGGCTCGGGCGCCGACCGCACGAGGGAGCGCAGCCAGCCGCGCAGTTCCTCGAAGTCCGGGCGCTCGGTGGGGTCCTGGCGCAGCAGCGACTCGACGACGGGGCGCAGCGGGCCGCACTCCTCGGCGAAGGCGGGCGGTTCGCCGCAGACCATCTGGACGAGTTCGGCGGCGTTCTCCTCCGGGTACGGGGCATGGCCCTGCACGGCACGGTAGAGCAGCGCGCCCAGCGCCCAGAGGTCGGTGGAGGGGCCGATGGGCGGTGCCAGCTGCCAGTTCTCGTGGACCGGTCCGGCCTGCTCGGGCGCCCAGCGCTCGGTGACCGCGCCGACGACGGCGATCCGGGCCTGCCGGGCGCGCTCGGCGGCGAGGGTGGTGGCGGGGCCGCGGTAGGCGGAGGTGTCACGGCTGCCGGCGACGATCTCGTCCCAGCGGCCCGGGGCGGTCTCGGGGGCGGTCTCCCGGGTGGCGGCCGGCAGCTGCGGGCGGACGGCCGGGGTGGCGCCCTGACGCCGGGAGTCGGCGCGCAGGGCGTCCTCGCTGGAGCCTCCGGCGGGCACCGGGCGACCGCGGCCTGGGCCGTCGTCCCAGGAACCGGTCAGATGGAGCCGCCGGGGCGGCGGGCCGTCGTCGCCCTCGTCGTCGAACGCGTCCTCGTCGTCGTACAGGTCCTCGTCGTACGCGTCCGGGGCGGCGGGCCGGCCGAGGGGCTGCAGCGGCTGGGCCGGCCGCTGGACCGGAAGGGTGCCGGTGTCCCGGGCGTCGTCCCGACCGGCCCGGCGCTCCTCCTCGCCGACGCGGGCGGCCGCGCGGGCGCCCGCGCGGTACGCGGCGATGGCCCCCGCCCGCGCGGCCCGCGCCTGCGCGCTGCCGGCCTCGGCGGCTGGAACGGGCACGGTGGCGGGCGGTACGGGCGGCGACGGCCGGCGCACGGACTCCAGCTCGCCGGCTCCGTAAGGCTGCGCGGGACCATCCCCGGCCCCCGCCTCGATGGCCGCGGGCCCACGGGAGCCGGGCACGTCGGGGCGGTCGTACGGATCGGCGCGCCCGGGCTCGACGGCGGGCGGGCCGTACGGGTCGTAGCCGCCCGGACCGGCTGCCGGCAGGGCGTACGGATCGGTGTCCGCCGGCTCGACCGCGGGCGGTGCGTACGGGCCCGTGGGCCCCGACTCGACCGCGGGACCGCCGTAGCCTTCCTCGCCGTCGTCGTCGGCGCGCGGCACCGGCACGTAGCCGCAGAGCGCCTCCTCGGCCGCCCCGGCCGCCAGGCCGGTCAGCACGACGCGTCCGTCGTCGCAGATGAGCACCGTGCGCACGGTGATGTTGCGGTGGGTCCAGCCGTGCGCGTGCAGGACGCGCAGCGCGGTGAGGACGTCGGAGCCGATCTCGGCGGCCCGGTACGGATTGAGCGGGCGCTCCGCGAGCAGCGCCGCCAGCGGCCTGGCCGCGACCAGTTCGCTCACGATCCAGAGCGACCCCGCCTCGGCGAACACGTCGAAGACCTGGTCCAGGCGCGGGTGGTCGGGCACCTGGGCCGCCGCCTGGGCGGCCTCGATGGCGCGCCGGACCGCGGGGTCGGTGGACCGCCGCACGGTGCGCCCGCCGGCGCGTCGCGCCGCCGTGGGCAGCCCGTCCGCGTCGAGCACCTCGGCGTCCACGACCTCCGGCAGCGGCACCTGACGGACCAGCACCTCCTGGCCGCTGTAGGTGTCGAACGCCCGGGTCTCGACCAGTTCGTACTCGTCGGACGGAGGCAGCGGAAGGCGGTAGCGGTCGGCAAGTACCCGACCCGCATAGTCGTCCACGACGCCTCCCCAGAGCGCGCTGTCCCCCGGTCACGTAGACCGCACGAAACCGTCAATTGCGGTCACTTGCTGTGCAATTGACTTGTGGTTTCGGCTGCGTACGGTCTTCGAGCTCTCACAATACGTGGCAAGAGGCCGCCGCGCGGCAGGGTCGGCCCAACCCGGCCGGACGGCTTCCGTCAGTCGACCGGCGCGAAGGTGTCGAACGCCGTCTTGCGCAGCGTCCGGCACTCCGCGCCGTCCCACTCGTCGGCCTTGCAGCTGATCATGATCGCGTACCCGTGGCCGCCGTCGACCTTGAAGCCCCGGTTGATCACCCGGACCCGCTGGCCCTGCTGCGTGCGCTCGAACTGCCAGTCGGCGACCGTCGGGTAGCCCTTGTACTGGACCTCGTTTATGCCGAGGTGGTGGTAGCCGTTGCTGGTGGCCGCGACGGCGGCCCTGGCTGCCCTCCAGGCCGCGGCGGCGTCCCCGCCGGGCGAGCCTGTGTAGTCGACCTGGACCCGGGGGAAACCGCCGCTGACGTTGTATATGGCACCGGCGTTGGCGCCCGACTTCTTGTCGAAGCGGAAGTCCTCCGGCATCGCCAGGGAGAAGTGGAACTCCTTGTTCTGCACCGTCTTGAAGCCGGTGGGCACGGCGTCGTCCTGCTGGTCGCCCTGCCCGTCGTCCGACCCCTTGCCCGAGTCGTCGCTCTCGCCCTGGCCGCCGTCCGTACCCTGCTCGCCCTTGCCCTGCTCGTCCTTGCCCTGCTCCTTGCCGCCGCCCTGCTCGGTGTCTGCCGAACTGCCGGAGCCGCCGGAGCCGCTGCCCGCGGAGGATCCGGCCGAGGCGGACGTGCCGTCCTTGACCTTGCCCGCGTTGCCGGAGTCCTCGTCGTCGCCGCCGAGCGTGAGCGCGAGGACCGTGCCGAGCACGGCGAGCGCGATGACGGCCGCGATGATCGCCAGCGTGCGGCGCGGCACCACGTCCGTCAGGGACGCGCGGGGCGGGGTGACCGGCGAGGTGGCCGGACGCGGCGGCGGTACGGCTCCGGAAGGCGAGGCCGTGGCGGTCGTGGGGGCCTTGGCCGGCCGGGCCGGAACGGAGGCCACGGCACCGGCGCCCGCCGCGGGTGCCGCCTTCGCGTTCCGCGCGGAGCGCAACGCGCCGCGCAGCCGGTCCCTGGCGCCCTCACCCGGCTCACCGGACTTCTGCGCCGCCCTGGGCGGGGCGTCGGCCACGTTCTTGGGGAGCGCCATCACCTGGGTGGCGTCGGCCGGCGGCGGAACCGGAACCTCCGGCTGCTCCGGGGCGTCGATCACGTCGTTGAGCAGGGCGCGCGCGCCGGCGTCGTCGAGGCGCTGCTCGGGGTCCCGGGCGAGGAGCCCGTAGATGACCTCCTCCAGCGGGCCCGCGTTCTTCGGCGGGTCGAGCGGCTCGGTCATCACGGCGGTCAGGGTCGCGATCGCGGACCCCTTGTCGTACGGCGGGCAGCCCTCGACGCTCGCGTACAGCAGTCCGCCGAGCGACCAGAGGTCGGCGGGCGGGCCGGGCTTGTGGCCGCGGGCCCGCTCCGGCGAGATGTACGAGGGGGCGCCGACGAGCATGCCGGTGGAGGTGACCGACGGGTCGCCCTCGACCTGGGCGATGCCGAAGTCGGTCAGCACGACCCGGCCGTCCTCGGCGATCAGCACGTTGGACGGCTTCACGTCGCGGTGCAGAATGCCCTCGCGGTGCGCCGAGCGCAGCACGTCGAGGATGGCGAGGCCGACCTCGGCCGCGCGCCTCGGCGTCAGGACGCCGTCCTCGCGGACCGCCTCGGCCAGTGACTTGCCCTCGATGAGTTCCATGACGATCCACGGCCGGTCGTCCTCGTCGACCACGTCGTAGACGGTGACCGCGCCGTTGTTGCGGATCCGGGCGATCGCCTTCGCCTCACGCAGGGTGCGCGTGATGAGCCGCCGCTTCTCGTCGTCGTCGATGGCCGACGGGAACCGCAGTTCCTTGACCGCGACCGTGCGGCCCAGCGTCTCGTCGACGGCGCGCCAGACCGTGCCCATTCCACCCCGGCCGAGCACCTCTCCGAGCCGGTACCGCCCCGCGAGAAGACGTCCGTCCTTGTCCCGTTGGGGCTCCCGTGCCTGCTCCGCCTCCGACATGCGTCCCCTCTGCGATCAACCCGCCCTGGCAGAGCGTTCATTGTCCCTCACCCCGGGACCGGTCCTGGTGCCGGGTCCGGGGACCGTCATAAGTGGCCGACGGAAGGGATTTCCGGCCGGGCCCGTACGCGCGGCGCTGCCCCGCCACGACCGCGGACCCCTGCCCTGCTCCGCCTCTGCTCCGCCCAGCGAACCACATCCCGCCGCGGGCACCCTCCTGCCTACCACGGCCCGTCGTCAGGAGCGACGCTCCGAACCGCCGTATTCCCGGGCCGGACTGACGCACCGCCCCCACGGGTGCGCCCCCTGCCCCGCCGCCCCACGCGAACCCGCGCCGGGCACGCCGGAGTTCCGCCGCGCCCTCGTGCCACCGCCCCGCCCGGTGGAGAACGGCCGGTGGGCGGGGCGGCGGGCAGGGCGGCGGGCCGGGACGCCGTCCTAGATGGGCACGATGTCCGGTGCCCCCAGCCGCGCCGCGTCCGCCGTCAGGTCGTCGGGCTGGCGCTGCGACTCCCGTTCCGCCTCCACCCGCTTCTCGTAGTGGGCGACCTCACGCTCGATCCGGCCCTTGTCCCAGCCGAGCACCCGCGCCATCAGCTCCGCACACAACCGCGCGGAGCGTGTGCCGCGGTCGAAGGTCTCGATGGAGATCCGGGTGCGCCGGGTCAGTACGTCGTCGAGGTGGCGGGCCCCCTCGTGCGAGGCCGCGTAGACGATCTCGGCCTTCAGGTAGTCGTCGGCGGCCGGCAGCGGTTCACCCATCACCGGGTCGGCGACGATCAGCTCCAGGATCTCCTCGGTCATGGAGCCGTACCGGTTCAGCAGATGCTCCACCCGGGCGACGTGGAGGCCGGTGCGGGCGGCGATCCTGGCCCGGGCGTTCCACAGGGCGCGGTAGCCCTCGGCGCCCAGCAGCGGGATGTCCTCGGTGACGCACTCCGCGACCCGCTGGTCGAGGCCGTGCACCGCCTCGTCCACGGCGTCCTTCGCCATCACCCGGTACGTCGTGTACTTGCCTCCCGCGACGACGACGAGGCCCGGCAGCGGGTGCGCCACCGTGTGCTCGCGCGACAGCTTGCTGGTCGCGTCCGACTCGCCGGCCAGCAACGGCCGTAGCCCCGCGTAGACGCCCTGGACGTCGTCCCTGGTCAGCGGCGTGGCCAGGACCGAGTTGACGTGTTCGAGCAGATAGTCGATGTCCGCGCTGGAGGCGGCCGGATGGGCCTTGTCCAGGTCCCAGTCGGTGTCCGTCGTCCCGACGATCCAGTGCCGTCCCCACGGGATGACGAAGAGCACGGACTTCTCGGTCCGCAGGATCAGGCCCGTGGAGGAGTGGATGCGGTCCTTGGGGACGACCAGATGGATGCCCTTGGAGGCCCGCACGTGGAACTGGCCGCGCTCACCGATCAGCGCCTGGGTGTCATCCGTCCAGACGCCGGTGGCGTTGACCACCTGTTTGGCCCTGACCTCGTACTCGTCGCCCGCCTCGACGTCCGCCACCCGGGCGCCGACGACCCGTTCGCCCTCCCGGAGGAAGCCGACCACCCGTGCCTGGTTCGCCACCTGCGCGCCGTACCCGGCGGCGGTGCGCACCAGCGTCGCGACATAGCGGGCGTCGTCCATCTGGGCGTCGTAGTACTGCAGGGCCCCCACCAGGGCGTCCCGCTTGAGCGCCGGCGCGACCCGCAGGGCCTGGCGGCGGGAGAGGTGGCGGTGCACGGGCAGACCGCGGCCGTGCCCGGACGACACCGACATCGCGTCGTACAGCGCGACGCCGGAACCGGCGTACAGCCGCTCCCAGCCCTTGTGCTGCAACGGGTAGAGGAACGGCACCGGCTTCACCAGGTGGGGGGCGAGGCGCTCCAGCAGCAGCCCGCGCTCCTTCAGCGCCTCGCGGACGAGCGCGAAGTCGAGCATCTCCAGATAGCGCAGCCCGCCGTGGATCAGCTTGCTCGACCTGCTCGACGTGCCGGACGCCCAGTCGCGCGCCTCGACCAGTCCGGTCGAGAGCCCTCTCGTCACCGCGTCGAGCGCCGTCCCGGCGCCGACCACGCCCGCCCCCACGACCAGCACGTCCAGTTCGCGCTCGGCCATCGCGGCGAGCGCTGCCGCACGCTCCGCGGGTCCCAGTGTCGCTGTCCTCACTGCTGCCTCCCGGTAGATCGGGGTGGTCCGGCACGGGGATGCGGTCCGACCGCGGGGTCGGGTGCCCGTGCCCACCTCTCGATTCTGTCCGCGCTCCGCGACTTCAGCCACCGCCTGTGGACAACACCCGGACGACGACGGCCACACAATGCGACATATAGGTCATATTTACGCCTAGTCTGACATTGCACTGTCCCCAGCAGTTGCGCTTTCTCGGTTCTTAGGGAAGGACGGCCACCCACGTGCCTGCAGACCTCGCCGTCATCGGACTCGGTCACCTCGGCCTGCCCCTCGCCCAAGCCGCCGTATCGGCCGGTATCCAGACCATCGGCTACGACACCGACCCCCGGGCCTTCGCCGAGCTCTCCGCGGGCCGTACCCCGGTCGAGGGATCGCTCACCGCGTCCGACATCCGCCGGATGCTGTCCGGCGGATTCCGCCCCACCACCAACCAGGCCGAGCTGGGCCGGGTCCGTACCGCCGTGATCTGCGCCCCCACCCCCCTCGGCCCCGACCGCACCCTCGACCTCACCGCCGTCGGCGACGCGGCCCGCGCCCTGGCCGCCCGGCTGCGCCCGCACACCACCGTGCTCCTGGAATCGGCCGTCCACCCCGGCACCACGGAGAACTTCCTGCTCCCCCTCCTCGAAGAAGGCTCCGGACTGCGCGGCGGGCGCGACTTCCACCTCGCCCACTCCCCCAGCCGCCTCGACCCCGGCAACCGGACCCACGTCTACACCAACACCCCCAAGGTCATCGGCGGCCTGACCCCCGCCTGCACGGAGTCGGCCGCCGCCTTCTACGGCCGGCTCACCGACAAGGTCGTCCGCGCCCGCGGCCCGCGCGAGGCCGAGATGACGAAGGTCCTGGAGACCAACTTCCGGCACGTCAACATCGCGCTGGTCAACGAGATGGCCGTGCTCTGCCACGACCTCGGCGTCGACCTCTGGGACGTCATCCGGTGCGCCGAGACCAAGCCCTTCGGCTTCCAGCCCTTCCGCCCCGGCCCCGGCGTCGGCGGCCACGGCGCCCCGGTCGACCCGGGCTACCTCCCGTACAACAGCCGCACCCCCGGACACCCGCTGCGGATGGTCTCGCTCGCCCAGGAGATCAACGACCGGATGCCGCAGTACGTGATCCAGCGCTGCGCCACCCTCCTCAACGAGCACGGGAAGTCCGCCCGCGGCGCCCGGATCCTCCTGCTGGGCGTCACCTACAAGCCCGACCTCGCCGACCAGGAGGCCTCCCCCGCCCGCGAGATCGCCACCCGGCTGATGGACATGGGCGCCCAGATCGGCTACCACGATCCGCACGTCCTGGACTGGCGCGTCCGCGAACTCCCGGTCCCCCGCGCCGATTCGCTGTACGAGGCCGCGTCGAGCGCCGATCTGACGGTGCTGCTCCAGCACCACCGCACCTACGACCTCCAGGGCCTCGCGGTGAAGGCGCAGCTCCTTCTCGACACCCGTGGCGCCACCCCGGCGGGGGCCGCGCACCGCCTCTGATCGCAGTCCCCCCAAGGATTCCGGTGGGTCAATGTCGGAACCGACTGCTAGCCTGCGGCGTCACTCCTCGCACAACCGTGCGCCACAGTCCCAGGGGGAACCCACCATGAGCACGCCCGTACCACCGCCGAACCAGCCGTACGACGGCCAGCCGCAGCCCGGCAACCCCTACGCCGCGCAGCCCGGTGCCCCGACCGGCAACCCGTTCGCGGGTCAGCAGCCCGTCGGCGCCCCGTTCGGCGGCGGTGCACCGTTCGCCCCGGTGGCACCGGCGCGCAACAACGTGGGCCTGGGCATCCTCGTCGCGTTCATCGCGGCGCTCGTCGCGGCGGGCATCTACGGTGCGATCATCGGCGCCACGAAGCACGAGATCGGCTACGCGGCCGTGGGTGTCGGCGCCATCGTCGGCTTCGCCGCCGGCAAGCTCGGCGGCCGCAACCCCGCCCTGCCCGTCATCAGTGGCGCCCTCGCCCTGGTCGGCGTCTACTTCGGCCAGCTGCTCGGTGAAGCGATCATCATCAGCAAGCAGCTCCCGCTCTCGGTCACCGAGATCTTCTTCGACCACTTCAGCGACCTGAACACGGTGTGGAAGGAAGACTCCGACGCGATCAGCTTCGTCTTCTTCGCCGTCGCCGCCGTGGTCGCGTTCTCCACGGCCCGCAAGACGTCCGACTAGTCGCGGACCGCACGCAGGACACACGGGAGGGCCCGGACCGCGATCGCGGTCCGGGCCCTCCCGGCATGCTGCGGGGACTCAGCGGCGGTGCTGCGAGTCCGCCACCGTCACCTCGACGCGCTGGAACTCCTTGAGGTCGCTGTACCCCGTCGTCGCCATCGCCCGGCGCAGGGCGCCGAAGATGTTCATCGAACCGTCGGGGGTGTGCGAAGGACCGGTGAGGACCTCCTCGGTCGTCCCGACGGAGCCGAGGTCGACCAGCTTGCCGCGCGGCACGTCCTCGTGGACGGCCTCCATCCCCCAGTGGCGGCCGCGGCCCGGCGCGTCCGTCGCACGGGCGAGCGGGGAGCCCATCATCACGGCGTCCGCACCGCAGGCGATGGCCTTCGGCAGGTCGCCGGACCAGCCGACGCCACCGTCCGCGATCACGTGCACGTACCGGCCGCCGGACTCGTCCATGTAGTCGCGGCGGGCACCGGCCACATCGGCGACCGCGGTCGCCATCGGGACCTGGATGCCGAAGACGTTGCGCGTGGTGTGCGCGGCGCCGCCGCCGAAGCCGACGAGGACACCGGCCGCGCCCGTGCGCATCAGGTGCAGGGCCGCGGTGTACGTGGCGCAGCCGCCGACGATCACCGGGACATCCAGCTCGTAGATGAACTGCTTCAGGTTGAGCGGCTCGGCCGCACCCGAGACGTGCTCGGCGGAGACCGTCGTACCGCGGATGACGAAGATGTCCACACCCGCGTCGACGACGGCCTTGGAGAACTGGGCGGTGCGCTGCGGGGAGAGCGCGGCGGCGGTGACGACACCGGAGTCGCGCACCTCCTTGATGCGCTGGCCGATCAGCTCCTCCTGGATGGGGGCGGAGTAGATCTCCTGGAGCCGGCGGGTCGCGGACTCGACCGGCATCTCGGCGATCTCGTCGAGGAGCGGCTGCGGGTCGGCGTGCCGGGTCCACAGGCCTTCCAGGTTGAGCACCCCGAGGCCGCCGAGCTCGCCGATGCGGATGGCGTGCTGCGGGGAGACCACGGAGTCCATGGGAGCGGCCAGGAACGGCAGCTCGAAGCGGTAGGCATCGATCTGCCAGGCGATCGAGACCTCCTTCGGGTCGCGGGTCCGGCGGCTCGGGACGACGGCGATGTCGTCGAATGCGTATGCCCGGCGGCCGCGCTTGCCGCGCCCGATCTCGATCTCAGTCACGATGGTGTGGCCTTTCCCTCTACGTCTGCGCTGTCCAGTATCCCCGACACGCGCGGGCCCGGCCGTCACATGGGGGGTGGGTGAAGGAGCGGGGCTGGGTGCGTGCAGCTGCAAGGCGGAGGATTGAGGCAACGCGGAGCGTTGTTGATTGACGACAACGCCGCAGATGCGCGTGCCCAGCCCCGCGACGCCGCCCCCCATGTGACGGCCGGGCTGGGGGCGGTCCCGGGAACCCGGGTCCGCCCCTCACCTGCGCTGTCGCGTTACTTCCTGCTGTAGTTCGGTGCTTCGACCGTCATCTGGATGTCGTGCGGGTGGCTCTCCTTGAGACCCGCGGACGTGATCCGTACGAAGCGGCCCTTGCTCTCCATCTCGTCGACGGAGGCAGCGCCCACGTAGCCCATCGTCTGGCGGAGGCCGCCGACGAGCTGGTGCAGCACGTTGGCCAGCGGGCCGCGGTAGGGCACCTGGCCCTCGATGCCCTCGGGGACGAGCTTGTCGTCGGAGGCCACCTCGGCCTGGAAGTAGCGGTCCTTGGAGTACGAGCGGCCCTGTCCGCGGGACTGCATCGCGCCCAGCGAACCCATGCCGCGGTACGACTTGAACTGCTTGCCGTTGATGAAGAGGAGCTCGCCCGGCGACTCCTCGCAGCCCGCGAGGAGGGAGCCCAGCATCACGCTGTCGGCACCGGCGGCCAGCGCCTTGCCGATGTCGCCGGAGTACTGGAGGCCGCCGTCACCGATGACCGGGACGCCCGCCGCACGGGCGGCCAGCGCGGCCTCGTAGATCGCGGTGACCTGCGGGACGCCGATGCCGGCGACCACGCGGGTGGTGCAGATCGAACCGGGTCCGACGCCGACCTTGACGCCGTCCACACCGGCGTCGACCAGGGCCTGGGCGCCGTCACGGGTCGCGACGTTGCCGCCGATGACGTCCACGTTCACGGCCGACTTGATCTTCGCCATCCAGTTGAGGGCGTTGCTGTTGTGGCCGTGCGAGGTGTCGACGATCAGGAAGTCCACCCCGGCCCCGGCCAGCGCCTGGGCGCGGTCCAGCGCCTCCGGGCTGGCACCGACGGCCGCGCCGACGAGCAGCCGGCCCTCGGCGTCCTTGGCCGCGTTCGGGTACTGCTCGGCCTTCTTGAAGTCCTTGACCGTGATGAGGCCCTTGAGGATGCCCGCCTCGTCGACCAGCGGAAGCTTCTCGATCTTGTGGCGGCGCAGCAGCTCCATGGCGTCCACGCCGGAGATGCCGACCCGGCCGGTGACCAGCGGCATCGGCGTCATGACCTCGCGCACCTGGCGCGAGCGGTCCGACTCGAAGGCCATGTCGCGGTTGGTGACGATGCCGAGCAGCTTGCCCGCCGGGTCGGTGACCGGGACGCCGCTGATGCGGAACTTGGCGCAGAGCGCGTCGGCGTCGCCGAGCGTGGCGTCCGGGCCGACCGTGATCGGGTCGGTGACCATGCCGGACTCGGACCGCTTCACCAGGTCGACCTGGTTGACCTGGTCCTCGACCGAGAGGTTGCGGTGGAGCACGCCGACGCCGCCCTGACGGGCCATGGCGATGGCCATCCGGGCCTCGGTCACCTTGTCCATCGCGGCGGACAGCAGCGGGATGTTCACGCGTACGTTCCGTGAGATGAGCGTCGAGGTGTCGACCGCGTTGGGCAGCACCTCGGATGCGCCCGGCAGCAGCAGCACGTCGTCGTATGTCAGCCCGAGCGTCGCGAATTTCTCGGGCACTCCGTCGACGTTTGCAGTCATGACACCTTCCCCAAATGGCCTTGATCGGTGCGGATGTCCATGCTAACGGCCTCCGGGGGTGTCTCATTCCACGGGCAAGATCACCTGGAGGTTCTGTAGCTTCCTACGGCACGGACCGGCGTCCCGTTCACTGTTCCGCGAGGGCCCGCAGCCGGCTGAGCGCACGGTGCTGGGCGACCCGGACGGCACCCGGCGACATGCCGAGCATCTGTCCGGTCTCCTCGGCGGTGAGCCCGACGGCGACCCGCAGGACCAGCAGCTCGCGCTGGTTCTCCGGAAGATTGGCGAGGAGCTTCTTGGCCCAGGCGGCATCGCTGCTGAGGAGCGCCCGCTCCTCGGGCCCGAGCGAGTCGTCCGGCCGCTCCGGCATCTCGTCGGAGGGCACCGCGGTCGACCCCGGGTGCCGCATCGCGGCCCGCTGGAGGTCGGCCACCTTGTGGCCGGCGATGGCGAAGACAAAGGCTTCGAAGGGCCTGCCGGTGTCCTTGTACCGAGGCAGTGCCATCAGCACCGCGACGCAGACCTCCTGCGCCAGGTCCTCCACGAAGTGACGGGCATCACCGGGCAGCCGGTTCAGCCGGGACCTGCAGTAGCGCAGCGCGAGGGGGTGGACGTGGGCCAGCAGATCATGGGTGGCCTGCGCGTCGCCCTCGACGGCGCGATGCACCAGGGCACCGATCACCGTCGTTCCGTCCTCGCGCATCGAACCATGGTGCCCCGGCGCCGCGTCATCCGCGGCACCGCGTCCGTAGTTGTGCACTGAAGCGTTATGAGCGGGTGCGCCGGAAGTCATGTCCTGCGCCCTCCCCTTCCGCTCGACCGAATCGTTCCCGAGGAACTCCACGTCTCAAGGATGCGTCATCGGCCGGGAAGCGTCACATGCCGCGGGGGCGGCGGGCTGCACGGGCGGCGTACGAGCGGGTCGCGTCCACGGACACGACCCGGCTCCGCACCGCTTGCGCGGGGTGGCCCCGTCCGCCCGCGAGCGGACGGGGATGGGTTCGGCGGCCGGTCACGGCCGGCCCTCAGCGGACCAGCCCCCAGCGGAAACCGAGCGCCACCGCGTGCGCCCGGTCCGAGGCACCGAGCTTCTTGAACAGACGCCTGGCGTGCGTCTTCACCGTGTCCTCGGAGAGGAACAGCTCACGGCCGATCTCCGCGTTGGAGCGGCCGTGACTCATCCCTTCGAGTACCTGGATCTCACGCGCCGTGAGCGTGGGCGCCGCACCCATCTCGGCCGAGCGCAGCCGGCGCGGGGCGAGCCGCCACGTCGGATCGGCCAGGGCCTGGGTGACGGTCGCCCGGAGCTCCGCCCGGGATGCGTCCTTGTGCAGATACCCGCGGGCCCCGGCGGCGACCGCGAGCGCGACCCCGTCCAGGTCCTCGGCGACGGTCAGCATGATGATCCGCGCCCCGGGATCGGCGGAGAGCAGTCGACGGACGGTCTCCACACCTCCCAGACCGGGCATGCGTACGTCCATGAGAATCAGATCCGAACGGTCGGCACCCCAGCGCCGGAGAACTTCCTCCCCGTTGGCCGCCGTCGTCACACGCTCGACGCCGGGCACGGTCGCGACCGCGCGACGGAGCGCTTCTCGGGCAAGCGGGGAATCGTCGCAGACGAGAACGGATGTCATGACCGCCCTCCGCAGCTGATGCGCGTCACCTTGTGCCTCCAGGCTGTTACAAGTCGTCACCTGTGCGGTTGACACTCTCGGACATCTGCCCGATCGCTTTCTCCGTCAACCGCCTCCGCCCTCTCAACGATGGTCACTCGAAAGAGTTACGGGTCGGACAACCGGGTTCGGCACTCTACGTGAGGGACCGAGCACGGAGGAGAGCGCCACGGGTCGTCCAGCCGTCAACCGAAAACTTTCCATGAACTTATGCCCCATTTAGCGGGTTTTCTTCCCTTTTGCTGGTGTCTGTGGCTAGATTCGCAATCAGTCATATTTACATCTACTAACACCGTAGATGTACGGTCATGGGCACGGTACGACGGACGACCACGACGTTTCCGACTCAGCATGGTTTCGAGGGGACAAGCAATGGCAGATTTCTCCCGCCTTCCCGGACCCAACGCCGATCTGTGGGACTGGCAGCTGCTGGCGGCCTGCCGAGGGGTCGACAGCTCTCTGTTCTTCCACCCCGAGGGGGAACGCGGAGCCGCCCGGAGCGCCCGCGAGACCTCCGCCAAAGAGGTCTGCATGCGCTGCCCGGTGCGCGCCGAGTGCGCCGCCCACGCGCTGGCGGTACGCGAGCCCTACGGGGTGTGGGGAGGACTGACCGAGGACGAGCGCGAGGAGCTCATGGGCCGGGCCCGCAACAGGCTGATCAGTGCGGCCGCTCCCTCGTCCCCGCCCGGGCACGGCTGACCCCGCCGCGCCCCATCAAGGCAGAAACGTTTCTTCACTCACGACCGGGGCTACGGGCACGCAGAGGCCGGCGCGGCGGACCGCTCAGCGGGCGGCCGCCAGCGAGAGCTGGTCCAGGGTGGCCGCCACGGCCGGGACCTGGGCCAGGTCGGGCAGGGTCAGCGCGACGATCTCGCGCTCGATGGCGGGCTCCACCGTCACGGTCCTGGCCCCCCTGGGGCGTACCGACTCGATCGCCAGCGCCGGCAGGACGGCCACCCCGAGGCCCGCGCCGACCAGGCCGATCACCGCCGGGTAGTCGTCGGTGGCGAAGTCGATCCGCGGGGTGAAGCCGGACGCCTCGCAGACCTCCACCAGCTGCCGGCGGCAGCGCGGGCAGCCGGCGATCCACGGCTCCCCGGCGAGTTCACCGATACCCACCTCGTCCCGGCCCGCGAAAGGGTGTCCTTCGGGGACGAGACCGATCAGCCGGTCGGTGAGCAGGGGCCGCACCACCAGGTCGTCCCACTCCGCGCCCTGCGCGCCGTACCGGAAGGCCAGCGCGATGTCGCAGTCGCCGTCGCGCAGCATCTCCACCGAGCGCGGCGGCTCGGCCTCGACCAGGGAGACCCGGGTGCCGGGATGGGCGGCCCGGAGCGCCGCGAGGGCGCCCGGGACCAGAGTGGAGCTGCCGCTGGGGAAGGAGACCAGCCGGACCCGGCCGGCTCGCAGCCCGGCAATCGCGGCGACCTCCTCCTCGGCGGCGGTGAGCCCGGCGAGGATGCCGGAGGCATGGCGTACGAGCGCCTCACCGGCCTGCGTCAGCCGCATCTCCCGCCCGGTGCGGATGAGCAGCGTGGTACCCGCCGAGGACTCCAGCGCCTTCATCTGCTGGCTGACGGCGGGCTGGGTGCAGCCGAGCTCACGGGCGGCGGCGGAGAAGGAGCCGGTGCCGGCCACGGCGCGCAGGACTCGGAGATGACGGGCTTCGATCACCCTTCCAACATAAGGGACTCTTGGGTCTACTGCGAATTATTCGCTTACAGCTTTGAGCCAGGACTCGCTAACGTTCGGGACATGACTGCGAAGACTGTGCTGACCGTGAACGCGGGCCGTCCCACGGCGGCGCCCTACACCGACGCCCCGGGCGGCATGACCGGGATCGACAAGCACCCCGTCGAGGGGCTCATACGGGTCTGCGACCCCGGCCCCAAGGGTGAGGGCGGCAGCGGTCTGGCCGGGGACACGATCTGCGACCTGCGCCACCACGGCGGCTCGCACCAGGCCGTGTACGCCTTCGCCCGCGAGGATCTCGACGGGTGGGAGCGGGAACTGGGGCGCCCGCTGGCCAACGGCTCGTTCGGCGAGAACCTGACCACGGGCGGGCTGGAGGTCGGCGGTGCGCTGATCGGCGAGCGCTGGCGGATCGGCGCGGAGCTGGTCCTGGAGGTCACCTCCGGCCGGATTCCGTGCCGTACGTTCGCGGGCCACCTCGACGAGGCGCGCTGGGTCAAGCGGTTCACGCAGGCGGCGGCCCCGGGGGCGTACCTCCGGGTGATCACGCCGGGGAGCATCCGGGCCGGCGACCCGGTCGAGATCGTGCACCGGCCGGACCACGAGGTGACGGTGGAACTGCAGTTCCGGGCCGTGACGACGCAGCGCGAACTGCTGCCGCTGCTGCTTCCGGCCGGCGAGGCACTGCACCCCGAGGCGCTGCGGAGCGCCCGCGCGTACGCGCCCCGTCAGGGCTGAGCGGGGAGCGGTGGGCGGGTCGTCGCCAGGTCCGCACGGGGCACTAACGTGCCGCGTATGACGACTGCACTGATTACGGGCGCGACCGCGGGCATCGGCGCCGCCTTCGCGCGGCGGCTCGCGGCCGAGGGGCACAACCTCGTGCTGGTGGCCCGCGACACCGACCGGCTGCGGGAACAGGCCACCGAACTGCACGACCGGCACGGCATCGAGGCCGAGGTGCTGACGGCGGACCTGTCCGCGGACGACGGGATCGCCGCGGTCGAGAGCAGGCTGACGGACCGTAAGCAGCCGGTCGATCTGCTGGTCAACAACGCCGGGTTCGGCAACAAGGGGCATTTTCTCGATGTCCCGATGGCCGACGAACTGGCGATGCTGAAGGTGCACTGCGAGGCGGTCCTGCGGCTGACGTCGGCGGCCGCGGCCGGCATGAGCGAGCGGGGCAGGGGCGGCATCGTGAACGTGGCCTCCGTCGCCGCGTTCGTGCCGCGCGGTACGTACGGGGCGTCCAAGGCGTGGGTCGTGCAGTTCACCCAGGGCGTCGCGAAGGACCTGGCCGGTTCGGGCGTGCGGATGATGGCCCTGTGCCCCGGCTTCGTGCGGACGGAGTTCCATGAGCGGGCCGGGATGGGCACCGGCAACATCCCGGGCTGGATGTGGCTCGACGCCGACAAGCTGGTGGCGACGGCGCTGGCGGACCTGGCGCGCGGCAAGTCGCTCTCGATCCCCGACGCGCGGTACAAGGCGTTGATGGGGCTGGTGAAGGTCACGCCGCGCGGCCTGCTCGGAGGGGTCACCTCCAAGACAGGCCGCAAGTACGGACCTCAGTGAGCGGTGGGTTACCGCAGGCCGCGGCCCGCGTAGGCGCCGATGTTGGGGGCGCCGGGCTTCAGGCGGCTGCCGAAGTAGTCCTTGCCGCCGTTGTCCTCGATGACGGCTCCGGCGGCGAGGGCGGGCGACCCCGCGCCGAGCCGGAAGTCGTCCCGGAGTTCCGGGTCGGCCGTGATGCCGCCGGGGTCCGGGCGCGTCATGTCGATGCCGTAGAAGGCGTTGTGGTCGAACGAGAGCCCGGGGGTCGGGTTCTTGAAGGCGTAGCCGCCGGTGCCCTCGCTGACGAAGACGTTGTTGCGGATGGACAGTTCGTGCTGGGTGGTGGCGGGGCTCCCGGCGTCGTCCTGGACGAGGTAGCCGGGGATCTGCTCCTTGTTGTGGAACGTGTTGTTGTAGATCTCGGTGCCCAGGATCGGGCCCCAGCAGTTCTGGATCAGGCGGGCGCCGTCGTCGCGGCTGACGTTGTAGCGGGCGACCGTGCCGAGGGTCTTCGCCCCGCTGTACGGGCAGATCAGCAGGAAGCCGCCCTTGTTGTCGTGGCTGTAGTTGTACTGGAAGACGGTGTTCTGCGAGGCGCCGTCGGCGTCGAAGGACATGCCGTCGTGGGTGTTGCCGCCGCCCGAGACCTCGTTGTACTCGACGGTCGTGTCGTCGGTGTTGAAGGTCCAGATGCCCGCGTTGGCGGAGGGCGAGCGGAGCTGGAAGCCGTCGACCCGGTTGTGGTCGACGCGGGCGCCGCTCGTGGTGTCGAGCTTCATGCCGTCGCCGGCCAGGGACTTGAGCGTGTTGTGGTGGATGCGCACACCGGTGCTGGGGGTCCACTCCCCCGGGTAGACGTTCGGGTCCTGCTGCCCGCCGACCAGATCACGCTTGGAGAAGGTCGACTTGAAGTAGACGCCCTCGCGGTCGACGTCCTCGATGCGGTTGTGGCCGATGTCCAGACCGTCGTACCAGCTGGCCTTCGCCGTGCCCTCGACGGCGATGTGGATGGCGCTGGAGCCGGACACGGTCTTGTAGTCGCCGCCGCGCACGTCGTGGATGTAGAGGCCGCTGATGTCGAATCCGCGGGCGACGCCGAAGTCGGTCAGGCGCAGCCGGACGCCGTTGCGCTCGCTGCCCGGGTTGTCGGCGTTGGTGATCTCCAGGTTCCTGAGGTGCACGTACTGCGTGTTGGAGAGCAGAACGGTGTCGTGGGCGCCGGCGCCGTCGAGCCGGGCACGGTCCGGGCCGCTGCCGTAGTCGGCGATGGTGAACGGCGCGCGGGCGGAGCCGGTTCCCCTGGGGGCGAGGGTGCCGGTGCAGGTGGCACCGCGCTTGAACAGAAGCCGGTCGCCCGGCCCGTAGGGGTGCGCGTTGGCCTCGGCAAGCGTGGTCCAGGGGTGCTGCCTGCTGCCGGTGGCCCCGTCCGGGGCGGCCGAGCAGTCGACGTGAAAGGTGCGGCCGGCGGGTACCGCCTGCGCGGTGTTCGGGCCTGCGACGGTCAGTCCGGCGGCAGCGGTCAGGGCCGCGAGCGCCGCTGCGGTGACGCGATGTCTCACAATTCCTCCGTACGAACAGTCGGGGCGTGCCGGGAACGGCCGGATCGGCATCGCCGGGAATCCTGGACTTGGATTGATCGAACGTCAATGGATTACGTTTGAATGATCGAAACTCCCATCGTTCGATCACGTTGGTCTAGGGTCGGACACCGGCTCCGGAACCGGCCGGGCCCGGGGCCGGACCACACACTGCGAGGGGACTGCCACCGTGCGCGAAAGTGCTGCTGAACGTCATGACCGCCTGCTCGGGCTGGTACGCGACCGGGGCTCGGCCCGGGTCTCGGACCTGGCCTCGCAGTTGGGGGTCTCGCCCGTCACGGTGCGCCGGGACGTCGAGGACCTGGCCGGCCGCGGACTGCTCGACCGGGTCCACGGTTCGGTGTCCTGGCCCCAGGACGCCACCCCCGCGACTGGGCCCGCCGCCGGCAACGGCCTGGTGCTCGGCATGCTCGCGCCCTCGGCGACCTACTACTTCGCCGAGGTCATCCGGGGCGCTCACGAGGCGGCCGCCCGGGCGGGTGCCCGGCTGATCCTGCGGATCTCCGACTACCGTCCGCAGGAGGACCAGGCCCGCACCGAGGGGCTGCTGTCCGCGGGCGCCGAGGGGCTGCTCGTCGCGCCCGGCTGGCAGCATCCGGGCGACCCCTCCGCCTTCGGTGACTGGATCAGCTCGCTGCCCGTGCCGACCGTCCTGCTGGAGCGCAGGCCCACCGCCGGGTCCCCCCTGGACGGCCTGGACCGCGTCTGCTCGGACCACGCGCACGGGGTGCTGCTGGCCGTGCGCCACCTGGTGGGTCTCGGGCACGGAGCACCGCTGCTGATGGCCCGCGCGGACTCCCCGACCGCCCTCGCGGTGCGCTCCGGATACGCGGAGGCGCTGACCGTGCTCGGGCTGCGCACACCGCAGGACGTGATCGATTCCGTACCGGCCGAACTGGCCCCCGAGGCGTTCGAGGAGGCCGTGCAGGCCCTGCGCGAGGCGGTCCACTCGGGGGTGGCGACGGCGGCCCTGATCCATAACGACGTGGACGCGATCCAGGTGGTGCAGCGCCTCGCGGAGCTGGGCGTGCGGGTGCCGGAGGACCTCGCGCTGATCGCGTACGACGACGAGGTGGCGGCGCTCGCGGACACCCCCCTCACCGCCGTGGCCCCGCCCAAGCGCGAGGTGGGCCGTCATGCGACGGAACTGCTGGTGGAACGACTGGGGCAGGGCGGCACCGACACACCGCGCCGGCACCTGACCCTGCTCCCCCAGCTGCGGGTCAGGGACTCGTGCGGAGCGCCGCTTCCGTAGGCGTTGCCCGGCCGTTCGCGGGGCGCTCCCAGGTCGTTCCCAGGGCCGCCCCCAGGGTCGCTCCAGCGACTTCCGCGCACACTCCGTACGCAACTCTTCTGATCTTTTTTCGATCAATCGATCTTTCGCTCTTGACTTCGGTCACGGCTGGTCCAAGGATCACGGCCAACGCCAATGTCGCCGCCTGTTCAGGAGCCTCGCTGTGAGCCGCAGTTCGAGCAGAACGTCCCTCGCCGTAGTCGGCGCCGCCACCGCCCTCGCCGTTCTCACGGCCTGTGGCGGCAGCGGTGACGACACGTCCGCCGCCGGAAGCGACGGCAAGCCCGTCAGCATCACCTTCTGGGGCTGGGCCAAGGGGTCCAAGGAGGTCGTTGACGCGTTCAACGCCTCCCACACGAACATCAAGGTGGTGTACGAGGAGATCCCGTCCGGCAACGCGGGCGGCTACGCCAAGATCTCCAACGCCGTGAAGGCGGGCAACGCCCCCGACCTCGTCTCCATCGAGTACCCGCAGCTCCCGGAGTACGTCAGCCAAGGTGCGCTCCAGGACATCGGCCAGTACTTCACCGAGGACATCAGGAAGAAGCTGCTGCCCCAGGCGGTGGAACTGACGACGCTCGGCGGCAAGAACTGGGCCGTCCCCTTCGACGCCTCGCCGCAGTCGTTCTACTACCGCAAGGACCTGTTCGAGAAGTACGGCGTCGAGGTCCCCAAGACCTGGGACGACTTCCGCAAGGCCGCCGAGAAGGTCAGGAAGGCGGACAAGAAGGCCCGCATCGGCACCTTCTTCCCCGACGACCCGACCACGTTCCAGGCGATGGCCTGGCAGGCCGGCGCCCAGTGGTACAAGCCCGAGGGCGACACCTGGAAGGTGAACACCACCGACGCCGCCACCAACAAGGTCGCCGACTACTGGCAGGGTCTGCTCGACGACGACCTGATCCGCGCCAACGCCTCCTTCAGCCCCGAGTGGACCAACTCCCTCAAGAACGGCGGCACCGTCGGCTATCTCGGCGCGGCCTGGGGCGCGGGCGTCCTCAAGGGCACCCTGCCCGAGCAGAGCGGCAAGTGGGCCGTCGCCCCGATGCCCAGCTGGGACGGGAAGCCGGCCAGCGGCATGCTCGGCGGCTCCACCTTCGCGGTGACGAAGGACAGCAAGAAGGCCGGGGCCGCGGTCGAGTTCGCCACCTGGATGTCGACCACGGAGGAAGGCATCAAGGCCCGCATCGAGTCCGGCACATCGAGCGCCTTCCCGGCCGCGGCGGCCCTGCGGCCGGTCGCGAAGAAGGCCTTCGACGCGGACTTCTACGGCGGCGAGGACATCTACCAGGTGTTCGAGGAGGCCGCGACGTCCATCGGCCCGGACTGGAGCTGGGGCCCGACGACCGGCACCACGAACACCACGATGAAGGACCAGTTCGGCAAGGTCGCCAGCGGCGGCACCACGGTCGAGGAGGCCGTGAAGGCCGGGCACGACGCCACGGTCGCCGAGCTGAAGAAGCGCGGTCTGAAGGTCGAGGACGCAGGCTGATGAAGCGCGCCCGGACGACCAGAGCCGCCGCCATCCTGCTGGGGCCCTTCTTCGTACTGTTCACGCTGGCGATGGTGCTGCCGATCGGCTACGCGGTCTGGCTCAGCCTGTTCACCGAGAAGCAGTCCGGCCTGGGCTTCGGCGGCACCGAGACCGTGTTCAGCGGACTCGACAACTACACGGCGGCCCTGGGCGACCGGGCGTTCCGCGAGGGCTTCGGCGTACTCCTCGGATACTGCCTGTTCTACATTCCGCTCCTGCTCGTCGGAGCCCTCGCCCTCGCCCTGCTGCTGGACTCCACGCTGGCCCGCGCCCGCCGGTTCTTCCAGCTCGCGCTGTTCCTGCCGCACGCCGTGCCCGGCATCATCGCCGCGCTGATCTGGGTGTACCTCTACACCCCGCAGCTCAGCCCGGTGGTCAGTGCCATGGAGTCCGGCGGCATCGGCTTCGACTTCTTCTCCCCCGACGGCGCCCTGCCCTCGGTCGTCAACATCGCGCTGTGGGAGTGGCTCGGCTACAACATGGTGATCTTCTATGCCGCGTTGCAGGCCATCGACCGCTCCGTGCTCGAAGCCGCCACGGTCGACGGGGCCGGGGCCTGGCGGATCGCGATCGGCATCAAGGTCCCGCTGATCCGCGCGTCCGTCGTGATGGTCGCGCTGTTCACCGTCATCGGCTCGCTCCAGCTGTTCACCGAGCCTCTGATCCTCAACAAGGGGACCGGCTCCGCCGTCTCCTCCACCTGGACGCCGAACATGTACGCGTACACCGCGGCCTTCGAACGCAACGACTACGGCCTCGCCGCGGCCGCCTCCATCCTGCTGGCACTCACCGCCGCGCTGCTGTCCTTCGTCGTCACCCGCTTCACCGGCCGGAAGGGCAAGAAAGCATGAGTTCCCCCGCCTCCCACGGCCGCTGGATGTCGAAGACCGCGGTCAACGGCTTCCTGCTGCTCGCCGTCGTCTACATGCTCTTCCCGCTCGTCTGGCTGGTCACCGCCGCCACCAAGGACACCGGCGGCCTGCTCGCCGGCAACGCGTTCTCCTTCGACGGCTTCAACCTCGGCGAGAACCTGTCGAACCTGGCGTCCTACGGGGACGGCATCTACTTCCGCTGGTACCTCAACAGCCTTCTGTACGCGGGCATCGGGGCCATCGCCTGCTCGCTGATCTGCGTCGCCGCCGGGTACGCCTTCGACAAGTACGCCTTCCGGGGCAAGGACCAGCTGTTCGGCCTGGTGCTGATGGGCGTGCTCGTCCCCACCACCGCGCTGGCTCTGCCGATGTACCTGCTGGCGTCCAAGGTCGGCCTGGTGAACACCTACTGGTCGGTGCTGATCCCGGTGCTCGTCAACCCGTTCGGCGTGTATCTGGCCCGCGTGTTCAGCACCGGCTACATACCGAACGAGGCCCTGGAGGCCGCCCGTATCGACGGGGCGGGCGAGCTGCGCATCTTCTGGTCCGTCGGTCTGCCCATGGTCATGCCGGGCTTCGTGACCGTCTTCCTCTTCCAGTTCACCGCGATCTGGAACAACTTCTTCCTCCCCCTCGTGATGCTCTCGGACCGCAAGCTCTTCCCCCTGAGCCTCGGTCTGTACTCGTGGAACACCAACACCCATGGCGAACCGAGCTTCTACCCCCTCGTCGTCACCGGCTCCCTGCTCGCCGTCATCCCGCTGATCGTCGCCTTCGTCTCCCTGCAGCGGCACTGGAAGGCGGGCCTGACCGCCGGAAGCGTCAAGTGACCGTCCACGCGAGCCCGAGGAGTACGAGTTCCACCATGCCGCACCCCACTGACAACCGGCCCCGGGCGCTGCTCGCGATGGGCCCCGGCATCGCCGGGCGCCTCCTCGCCGAACGCCACCACACCCGGCTGGCCGCCCTGACCCGTACGGACACCCGGCTCGTCGCCCACGATCTGGCCGACCCGTCACCCGAGGTGGCGGCCGCGCTCGCCGAGGCCGAGGTGCTCTTCACCTGCTGGGGCGCGACGCCGCTCACCGGGCCGGTGCTGGCAGCCGCCCCGCGGCTGCGTGCGGTGGTGCACGCGGCCGGGTCCGTCAAGCACCACATCACCGACGCCTGCTGGGAACGGGGCATCGCCGTCACCTCCGCGGCCGGGGCCAACGCGCTGCCGGTCGCCGAGTTCACCGTGGCCGCGATCCTCTTCGCGGGCAAGCAGGTCCTGCGCTCGGCACGGCGATACGGGGAACTGCGCACCGGCCACGACTGGCTCGACGAGCTGGACGGCAGCGGCAACTACCGCCGTACGGTGGGCATCGTCGGCGCCTCCCGCATCGGCCGGCGCGTGATCGAGCTGCTGCGCCCCTTCGATCTGGACGTCCTGCTGTACGACCCGTACGTCGGGGCGGACGAGGCAGCCCGGCTGGGTACCCGCCTCGCGGCTCTCGACGAGCTGTGCGCGAGCAGTTCGGTGGTCTCGGTGCACGCTCCGCAGCTTCCGGAGACGCGGCATCTGATCGGCACCGCCCAGCTGGCGGCGATGCCGTCGGGCGCGACGCTGATCAACACGGCCCGGGGTTCGCTGGTCGACGAGGACGCGCTGCTGCCCGAGCTGACGAGCGGGCGGCTGCACGCGGTCCTGGACGTGACGGACCCGGACCTGCCCCGGGCGGCCTCGCCGCTCTACGACCTGCCGAACGTGCTGCTCACGCCGCACATCGCCGGATCGCTGGGCAACGAGCTGCACCGGATGGCGGACCAGGCGCTGGACGAACTGGAACGCTTCGCGTCCGGCCGCCCGTTCGCGGACCCGGTCCACGGAGACGCGCTGTCGCGCTCGGCGTAGTCCGGCCCTCGGGCCCGTCTCGCCCCGCCGGCCCATCCCGCCCGTCCTGCCCGTCCTGCCCGTCCTGCCCCTTCGGCCCGTCCGGCGGCCCGTCGTCCGTCGGGACCGGCCGGCCATTCCAGCCCCTCCGGCGATTGAGGAGCCGGGGTACGGGGGCAGCGCCCCGGGGCTCCGCCCCGGACCCCGCTCCTCAATCGCCGGAGGGGCTGGGGTTGGCCGAGCCCCCTCACTCGCCGGAAAGGCTGGAGTCGGCCGGGCCCCACTCGCCGAGGGGGCGGAGTTGGCCGGCGAGCGTGAATGCCGGGCAGGAACGGGCCGGCGCGGCCGGACACGCGAAAGGCCCGGTACCCCTCGCGGGGTACCGGGCCTCACCGCTTGCGCGGGGCAGCTACACGCTAGTGCGAGTGACCGTGGCCGTGACCGGCCTCGGCCTCTTCCTCGGCCGGCTTCTCGACGACCAGGGTCTCGGTCGTGAGCAGCAGCGACGCGATGGACGCGGCGTTCTCCAGCGCGGAGCGGGTGACCTTGACCGGGTCGATGACGCCGGCCTTCACCAGGTCGCCGTACTCGCCGGTCGCGGCGTTGAAGCCCTGGCCCTTGTCGAGCTCGGAGACCTTCGAGGTGATGACGTAGCCCTCGAGGCCCGCGTTCTCCGCGATCCAGCGGAGCGGCTCGACGGCGGCGCGGCGCACGACCGCGACACCGGTGGCCTCGTCGCCGGTCTTGCCGAGGTTGCCCTCGAGGACCTTGACGGCGTGGACCAGAGCGGAGCCACCACCGGAGACGATGCCCTCCTCGACCGCGGCGCGGGTCGCGGAGATGGCGTCCTCCAGACGGTGCTTCTTCTCCTTGAGCTCGACCTCGGTGGCAGCGCCGACGCGGATCACGCAGACACCGCCGGCCAGCTTCGCCAGGCGCTCCTGGAGCTTCTCGCGGTCCCAGTCGGAGTCCGTGGACTCGATCTCGGCCTTGATCTGGTTGACGCGGCCGGCGACCTCGTCGGACTTGCCGCCACCGTCGACGATGGTGGTGTCGTCCTTGGAGACGGTCACGCGGCGGGCGGTGCCCAGCACGTCCAGACCGGCCTGGTCGAGCTTGAGGCCGACCTCCTCGGCGATGACGGTCGCACCGGTGAGGGTGGCGATGTCGCCGAGCATGGCCTTGCGGCGGTCACCGAAGCCCGGGGCCTTCACCGCGACGGCGTTGAAGGTGCCACGGATCTTGTTGACGACCAGGGTCGACAGGGCCTCGCCCTCGACGTCCTCGGCGATGATCAGCAGCGGCTTGGAGGCACCGGCCTGGATGACCTTCTCCAGGAGCGGCAGCAGCTCCTGGATCGAGCCGATCTTGCCCTGGTGGATCAGGATGTACGGGTCGTCGAGGACGGCCTCCATACGCTCCTGGTCGGTCACCATGTACGGGGACAGGTAGCCCTTGTCGAAGGCCATGCCCTCGGTGAAGTCGAGGTCCAGACCGAAGGTGTTGGACTCCTCGACGGTGATGACACCGTCCTTGCCGACCTTGTCCATCGCGTCCGCGATGAGCTCGCCGACCTGGGTGTCCTGCGCGGAGAGCGCGGCCACGGCGGCGATGTCGGACTTGTCCTCGATCGGACGGGCGGTCGCGAGGAGCTCCTCGGACACGGCCTTGACCGCGGCGTCGATGCCCTTCTTCAGGGCGGCCGGGGACGCACCCGCGGCCACGTTGCGCAGGCCCTCGCGGACGAGCGCCTGGGCCAGGACGGTGGCGGTGGTCGTACCGTCACCGGCTACGTCGTTGGTCTTGGTCGCGACCTCCTTCACCAGCTGGGCACCGAGGTTCTCGTACGGGTCGTCCAGCTCGACCTCGCGCGCGATGGTGACACCGTCGTTGGTGATGGTGGGCGCACCGAACTTCTTGTCGATGACGACGTTGCGGCCCTTGGGACCGATCGTCACCTTCACCGTGTCGGCAAGCTTGTTGACGCCGCGCTCGAGGGCGCGACGGGCGTCCTCGTCGAACTTCAGGATCTTCGCCATGGAGCTGAACTGTCCTCTCAAAACAAGAACTGCGCCCCTGCCGCCCGGCTAGTTATTTCGCAGGGGGCCAGGGGCGCAGAACAGAAGCAAACGTGGGTGAATTACTTCTCGATGATCGCGAGCACGTCGCGAGCCGAGAGGACGAGGTACTCCTCGCCGTTGTACTTCACCTCGGTGCCGCCGTACTTGCTGTACAGCACGACATCGCCGGTCTTGACGTCGAGCGGAAGGCGCTCGCCGTTCTCGAAGCGGCCCGGGCCCACGGCCAGGACGACGCCCTCCTGGGGCTTCTCCTTGGCAGTGTCCGGAATGACCAGGCCGGAGGCCGTGGTCTGCTCGGCGTCGAGCGGCTGGACCACAATGCGGTCCTCGAGCGGCTTGATCGCAACCTTGGTGCTGGTCGACACGATCCGGTCTCCCCCTTCGGAGATCTCACGGGGTTATCAGTCTTTGGGGTGGCGACCAGGTGGGCCCGTCGTCGCGGGTGCCGGACCTGCCGGTCGCACAGAACTGCTGGCACTCTCCAGTGGGGAGTGCCAGCACTGAGACTATGACCGCGATTAGCACTCGGTCAAGCGGAGTGCCAATTCACGCCCCTCGTGGCGTCCGGGACCTCCTCCGCGTACGACCGCGTCCGCAGAACGTTCCGGTCACCGTAGGGACAACGCGGGGACCGTCCGCTCCGTTCCGTACGGCGATGACCTCGTACTCACCCGCCGCGCCGGACCGGGGACCCGGCGTGGCACAGCGGCTAGCGGCTCGCGCACCCCGCGTCCGCGGCCTCTTCGCCGGACCGGTCCGGCCACCAGTGGACCGGCGGGCGCAACCCGGAGCCCCCGGCCGCCGCCGGGCGGCCGCAGGCGACGACGACCATCGCCCCCGGCGCCCCGTGGTCACCGCGCACCGCCGCCGGCCGCGCCTGCTCGTCCGGCGACGGGTTCACGTGCTGCGCGGCCTTCCGGCCCAGCCGCTCGATCGGGTCCACCGACTGCGCGCAGCCCGCGGTGGCGGCCAGGAGCGCACCGGCGGTCAGCAGTCCGGCCAGCGGCCGGCGCGCCCTTCTCATACGTAGTCCTCCAGGCGGGCCACGGCGTAACCCTTGTCCGTGATGACCTTCATGACGTTCCGGATCATGTCGGGCATGCTGCCCTTCCAGTCCTTCTTGCCCCGGAAGTGCGTGAGGATGATGTCGCCGGGATGCAGGTCCTGGTCCTCCTCCCGCCACTCCATGTGGTCGGGGAAGGCCTCCGCCGCCCACAGCGGCACGGCCGTGATGCCGCAGGACTTGGCGATCCGCAGGGTGTCGCCGTTGTAGTTGCCGTACGGCGGCCGGAAGAGCCGGGGGCGCTCGCCGTACTGCTGCTCGATGATGTCCTGCTGGTCGCAGATCTCCCGCTTCTGCTCGTCGTGGGAGAGACCGGGCATGTAGCGGTGGTTCAGCGTGTGGTTGCCGAGGACGACACCGCGGGCCTGCGCCTCCTTGAAGTACGCGTAGTCGTCGCGCACCAGGTAGTCGCTGAGGAAGGCGCTGTACGGGATGTTCAGGTCCGCCATCATCTTCAGGAGCTCGGGGTCCTTGTCGTCCCCGTCGTCCATCGTCAGAAAGACGATCTTCTTGTCGGTGGGGACCGTCGTGAAGACCGGCGGCAGCGAGGCGTCACCGCCCTCGACCTCGAAGCCCTTGCGGGTGGTGAGGTGCGGCTTGACGGCGGGAGGCGCCGGCGGAGTCAGCGGGGTGCTCGCCAGGCCCCACTTCTTGGCGGCCACGGCCCGTGCGGCCTGGGCGCGGCGCGCCTTCTCGGCCTGCGCCGCGACGGAACCCGCCGCCCCGGCGGCCGGGGGGCCGCCCGGCTGTCCGGCCCGCGCCGCGGCGACACGGCCGGGGTCGGCCGGTGCGCTGCCGCCGGTCTCGGCGGCACAGCCCGAGCCGGCCGCGGCGACCAGCAGCGCGGCGAGGACCGCGTAGCCCGGCCGGCGTCGCAGGTGTCCGCGCCCGCGCCTCGTCCGCCCCTGTCCGCACGACTCCGCACCCGGTCTGCGCCTCTTCATGTCGAATTCTTCCTTTTGTCGTACTGGCTGCATGGCGCCGCATCCTGCCAGCCCGGGACGGGGCATCCGGGCCGACACAGCGCCGGCCCCGCACGGTCCCCCGGCTGGCGCGCAGCCGACTGGCCCACAATGGGGCGGGTGAACGCTCTCGCCCCGACCGGCCCGTCCGACGACACCCCCGACCCCCTCGCCGACTTCCGGGCCCTGCGTGCCCCCGAAGGCGCCGAGCTGCTGGCCGGGCTGCGCTCGTACGACCCCGCCACCGAACTGGCCACCGCCACCCGGCTGCGCCGCACCCACCCGGCCGCCCTCGTCTCGGCGGCCCTGGGCCAGGCCAGGCTGCGGCAGCGGGCGGTGGCGAAGTTCGGCGCCGAGGACGCGCACCGGATGTTCTTCACGCCGAACGGGGTCGAGCAGGCGACCCGCACCTCGGTGGCCGGCTACCGCGCACGCCGGTTCGCGGACACCGGGGTGCGCAGCGTCGCCGACCTCTGCTGCGGGATCGGCGGCGACGCGATCGCCCTGGCCCGGGCCGGAATCTCCGTCCTCGCCGTGGACCGCGACCCGCTGACCGCCGAGGTGGCCCGGGCCAACGCCGCCGCGCTCGGCCTGGACGCGCTGATCGAGGTGCGGTGCGCCGACGTCACGGAGATCGACACCTCGCCCTACGACGCGGTCTTCGTCGACCCGGCCCGCCGCGGCGGACGCGGCCGCATCTTCGACCCGGAGGCCTACTCGCCGCCCCTGTCCTGGGCGACCGAGGCGGCGCTGAAGGCGCCCAGGGCCGCGTTGAAGATCGCCCCGGGGGTGCCGCACGAGGCGATCGGGCCGCAGGCGGAGGCCGAGTGGATCTCGGACGGCGGCGACGTGAAGGAGGCGGTGCTCTGGTTCGGTGAGGGCTTCGAGGCAGGGTCCTTCCGCGCGACGCTGCTTCCGTCGGGCGCCACCCTGTCCGCCCCGGCCGTGCTGCCCGCCCCGCCGGTCGGCCCGGTGGGGCGCTATCTGTACGAGCCGGACGGCGCGGTGATCCGCGCACATCTGGTGGCCGGGATCGTGGAGCGGTGCCACGGCCGGCTGTTCGACGACATGATCGCGTACGTCACGAGCGACGAGCTGTACGACTCCCCGTACACCGCGGGCTACGAGATCACCGATCAGCTGCCCTTCAACACGAAGCGGCTGAAGGCGCTCCTGCGGGAGCGGAAGGTCGGCGTCCTCACCGTCAAGAAGCGTGGTTCGGGGGTCGAACCGGAGGAACTGCGGCGGAAGATGAAGCTCCAGGGCCCGAACGCGGCCACGGTCTTCCTGACCCGGGTCGCCAACGTACCGACGATGCTGATCGGCCGTCCCGTGACCGGCCCCGAGGCCGCCCTGCGCTGACGGCGGCTCGGCCTGCTTCAGCGGTGGGTGCCGCCCCGCACGGAGACCAGCGGCTCGGGGGCGACCGCGCCGAGCACCGTGCGCAGAACCCAACGCCGGTGCCAGAACGCCTTGGTGATGCCGATGAGGCCGATGATCCAGCCGATGAACCCGAGGCCCATCACCAGGGCCATCAGGCCGTAGGTGTCATCGCCCCGTACGGCTCCGGCCGGCACCGCGAAGCAGGCGTACAGCCCGCACGCGCAGAGCACGAAAGAGCCGAGGACCCACGCCAGGCTCACCCCCGGCAGCCGGTACGCGGCATCACTCGCGGGATCACGGTCCAGGGCGCCCCACTGCACGAGGAGTCGGCGCAGCTGCCGGTCCCGGCGCAGGCCGATGACGACGAGGACGACGGCCGGCACCAGGCAACAGGCGCCCAGGCCCAGCATGATGACGCCGAAGAAGGCGCTGAAGACGTCGTACGACTGCTCGAAGGTGATGAAGGCGGTGCCGACCAGCGCCCAGCCGAGCGCGCCGACCGCTCCCCACATCCACAGCAGTCCGAGCCGGCCGGGGCCGAGGTGCATCTTCACCAGCGCGCCCAGGATGTGGGCCCGGTCGGCGAGCAGTGCTCCCCGGTCGGGCCAGGTGCGTATCTCCACGGGTGGAGGGGGCGGCGGCAGCGCGGGGCGAGCGGACATGGGCCAGACCCTATCGAGCGCCGGTGCCGCCCCGCCTCCGGGTGATCGCGCGTCAGGCGTTGCGCATGGCCTCGATGTCGAGGCGCTTCATGCCGAGCATCGCCTTCATGGCGCGGGCCGCCTTCTCCGGGTCGGGGTCGGTCAGGGCGTCACCGAGACCGGGCGGGATGATCTGCCAGGAGACGCCGAACCTGTCCTTGAGCCAGCCGCACTGGCTCTCCTGGCCGCCGTCCGCGGTGAGCCTGTCCCACAGCCGGTCCGCCTCCTCCTGCGAATCGCACTCCACGGAGAGGGAGACCGCCTCGTTGAAGGGGAACTCGGGACCGCCGTCGAACGCGATGTACTCGGCGCCGTCCAGCTGGAAGCGGACCGTCATCACCGCTCCCTCCTCGCCCGGCGACGCGGCCGTCCAGCGGGTCACGTCCAGGACGCGCGAGTCGCCGCCGATGACGGAGATGTAGTGGTCCGCCGCCTCCTCGGCCTGGTTTTTGTCGAACCACAGGAACGTGGTGACCTTCTGCATGGTCTTCTCCTCACGCGGTGGTGCCGGTTGCCGTGCAAGGTAGACCGGTGGCGGGCCCGGAACTCATCGGCCGGCCCGGTCCAGGAGCAGCGCCCGCTCCCGCTCGTTGCGGGTGAGCTCCGCCGCCCGTACGAACTCGGCACGAGCCTCGTCCGTACGCCCCATCCGTTCCAGAAGATCCCCGCGGACGCTCGGCAGCAAGTGGTACCCCTTGAGCGCGGGGTCGGCGGCCAGCGCGTCGACCAGGGCGAGCGCGGCGGCCGGGCCCTCGGCCATGGAGACGGCGACGGCGCGGTTGAGCTCGACGACGGGGGACGGGGTCAGGGCGGCGAGCCGGTCGTACAGCGCGGCGATGGCGGCCCAGTCGGTGTCCTCGTAGCGCGCCGCCCGGGCATGGCAGGCGGCGATGGCCGCCTGGAGGGCGTACGGGCCCAGGGCCTGCCCCGCCTCCGCGGCCGTCTCGCTCGCCCGGAGCAGGGCCGCGTAGCCGCGGCGGATCAGCAGCCGGTCCCAGCGGGCCCGGTTCTGGCCGGCGAGCAGCACCGGGGCGCCGTCCGGCCCGGTCCTGGCGGCGGTGCGCGAGGCCTGGAGCTCCAGCAGGGCGGCCAGTCCGTGCACCTCGGCCTCGCCCGGCATCAGCCCGGCGAGCACCCGGGCCAGCCTCAGTGCGTCCTCGCAGAGGCCGGGGCGCAGCCAGTCGTCGCCGGCGGTCGCGGCGTAGCCCTCGTTGAAGACCAGGTAGATGACTTCGAGCACCGATCCGAGCCGGGCCGCGCGCTCGGGGCCGTACGGCACCTCGAAGGGGACGCCGGCCCGGCCGAGTGCCCGTTTGGCGCGGACGATCCTCTGGGCGACGGCCGGTTCGGTGGTGAGGAAGGCGCGGGCGATCTCCTCGGTGGTGAGGCCGCCGAGGAGACGCAGGGTGAGGGCGATCCGGGCGTCGGTGGAGAGCACCGGGTGGCACGAGGTGAAGATCAGCCGCAGCAGGTCGTCGTCGATCCGGTCCGGGTCCGCGGCAGCCGGGTCCGGTTCGCCGGGGACGGTGTCCAGGGCGTGGCCCATCTCGGCAAGCTTGCGGGCGTACGTCTCGCGGCGGCGTACGAGGTCGATGGCGCGGTGCTTGGCGGTGGCCATGAGCCAGGCTCCCGGGTTGTCCGGGACGCCCGACTCCGGCCACTGCTCCAGCGCGGCGACCAGGGCGTCCTGCGCCAGTTCCTCGGCGATGCCCACGTCCCGGACGATCCGGGCGACACCGGCGATGATCCGCGCGGACTCGATCCTGAATACCGCCTCAACCGCGCTCGCTGCTGTCACGGCCACCCATCAGAGCAGCCGTGCGGGACGCGGGCAAGCGCGGCCGGCCAGGTCAGCCGGTCGCTTCGTCGATGGCCCGGACCTCGGAGGTGACGCTCCAGCTCTCCGGGTGGCACAGCAGGAACCGCTTGGTCCACTCCAGCGCTTCGTCCTTGTCCTTGCACTGGAGGATGGCGTACCCGCCGACGACCTCCTTGGTCTCGGTGAAGGGCCCGTCGGTGTAGCTGAGCTTTCCGCCGGACCAGTGGACCCGGGTGCCCTGGGCGGTCGGGGTGAGGCCGGCCGTCTCCAGCATCACGCCCGCCTTGTTGATCTCCTCGAACAGGGCGCCCATGCGCTTCTCGAAGTCGGGGTCGGGCTCAAACCCGGCGGCGGCCTGCTCGTCGATGCGGATGAGTGACATGAAGCGCGGCATGGTGACTCCTCGGTCGGGAGGGCGGGGACCTCTTCCCCGTCTCTCACCCCTGCGTCGAACGGGGGACAGCCGGATCGACACTCCCTCCCGAATTCTTCTGAGAATTTTCCGGATCGGCCACCGGGCCCGTTCCGGAAGTGACAGCTGCCCCGGTCGCGCGGGCGCCGGGCACCCGCCGTCCACCCGGTACTTCCCCGAGATGGTCACCGCGGACGACGCGGCCCTGCTGCCCCGCCTCACCGCGATCAGGGACGACTGGCGGGCGTACGCCGCCGACTACGAGGTGGCGGAGGAGCTCGACGCGATCATCACCGGTCTGCTGGCCCGAGGGACTCGAACCGCCAGCGGTGCACCGGCCGGGTGATGGCCGCCGCGTCCGGCTCGGGCAGCTCCGGCAGGTCGTCGCCGTAGGCGCCCTCCCACCAGGTGATGACCAGGACCCGGTCCTGCGGGGCGCGCAGCAGCTCGCTGCGCAGCGGGGGGCGCGCCAGCTCGCCGGCGCGGGCGCGGGCCCACTCCAGCAGTTCCGCGCCCCTGCCCTCGGTGGCCCGGGCCTCCCACATCAGCGCGACGGTGGTGCCGTTCCCGCTCATGAGTACAGGTTGTCCTTGCTGATCTCGTGCACATGGTCGTGCGTGTGGCCGTGGCCGTGCCCGGCGCCCGGTACGTGGGTCTCGGTGACCGGCAGCGAGGAGTCTGCCGAAAGCTCCAGGTCGGAGGCGGGCCGGTTGCGGGCCACCATCTCCGCGCCCAGTGCGGCGACCATGGCCCCGTTGTCGGTGCACAGTCCGGGGCGGGGCACGCGCAGCCGGATTCCGGCCCGTTCGCACCGCTCCTGGGCGAGCGCCCGCAGCCGCGAGTTGGCCGCGACCCCGCCGCCGATCATCAGGTGGTCGACGCCCTCGTCCTTGCAGGCCCGGACGGCCTTCCGGGTGAGCACGTCCACCACGGCCTCCTGGAAGGACGCCGCCACGTCCCGTACCGGCACGTCCTCGCCGGCGGCGCGCTTCGCCTCGATCCAGCGGGCGACGGAGGTCTTCAGACCGGAGAAGGAGAAGTCGTACGCGGGGTCGCGCGAGCCGCTCAGACCGCGCGGGAACGCGATGGCCTTCGGGTCGCCCTCCTTCGCGAGCCGGTCGATGACCGGGCCGCCGGGGAAGCCGAGCTGCAGCACCCGGGCGATCTTGTCGAAGGCCTCGCCCGCCGCGTCGTCGATGGTCGCGCCGAGCGGCCGCACGTCGTTGGTGATGTCGGGGGCGAGCAGCAGCGAGGAGTGCCCGCCGCTGACCAGGAGCGCCATCGTCGGTTCGGGCAGCGGGCCGTGTTCCAGCTGGTCGACGCAGATGTGCGAGGCCAGGTGGTTCACCCCGTACAGCGGCTTGTTCAGCGCGTACGCGTACGCCTTGGCCGCCGAGACGCCGACGAGCAGGGCGCCGGCGAGTCCGGGCCCGGCGGTGACGGAGATGCCGTCGAGGTCGCGACCGGTGACCCCGGCCTCCTTCAGGGCGCGCTCGATCGTGGGGACCATCGCCTCCAGATGCGCGCGGGAGGCGATCTCGGGGACGACGCCGCCGAAGCGGGCGTGCGTGTCGACGCTGGACGCGACGGCGTCGGCGAGCAGCGTCGTCCCGCGGACGATGCCCACGCCGGTCTCGTCGCAGGAGGTCTCGATGCCGAGTACGAGCGGTTCGTCAGCCATCAGTCAGTCTCGTTTTCTGGTACGTGCTCTTGTACGTGGAGGCGCATGACGAGTGCGTCGATGTTGCCCGGCTGGTAGTAGCCGCGGCGGAAACCGATCGGTTCGAAGCCGAAGCGTTCGTACAGCTTCTGCGCCCGGGTGTTGTCGACACGGACCTCCAGCAGCACCTCGGCGCACTCGAAGGCCGTGGCGTGCTTCAGCAGGTCGGTCAGGAGCTCGGAGCCGAGCCCGCCGCCC
The DNA here is from genome assembly GCF_035917155.1 of Streptomyces sp. NBC_00385. Classification (NCBI taxonomy): domain Bacteria; kingdom Bacillati; phylum Actinomycetota; class Actinomycetes; order Kitasatosporales; family Streptomycetaceae; genus Streptomyces; species Streptomyces sp. NBC_00385. Next base: position 3,267,082 of record NZ_CP107951.1, read on the forward strand.
CAGTGGCCGCGGGTGACGCCGATCGTCTGTACGTCGGCGAGGTCACCGGCGGCCGCGAGGCCCGCGTATCCGACGATCCGGCCGGAGACCGGGTCCTCGGCGACCACATAGCGGCGGGTGGCCCCCGGTCCGCGGGCGTGCGCCAGCTCGGACCAGAACATGCCGGCCGACCAGGCGTCGTCCGGGAACAGCTCGTGTTCCAGGTCGAGCACCGGATCGATGTCCCACCAGCGCATCTCGCGCAGCACTGCGGTCGTGGCGGTCACTTGGGGGTGACCACCTTGTAGTTCTTCGGGACCTGCGCGTCGGGCCTGCGCAGGTAGAGCGGCTGCGGCGGCAGCAGCGCGTCCCCCGCGGCGAGGCGTTCGGCGGCGAGGGCCGCCATCGCACCGGCGGCGACGTGCTCGGGGCCGCGCGCGTCCGGGAACGCGTCGGGGTAGAGCACCGCGCCCGCCCCGGCGACGGGGAGGCCCGCGAGCTGCTCCGCGATGTCGGCGGGCCGGTCGACGGCGGGTTCACCGGTCCGGGTGACGGGGTCCTCGTACCGCGCCCAGTAGACCTCCTTGCGCCGGGCGTCCGTCGCGACGGCGAACGGGCCAGCCACCCCGGCCTGCCCCGCGGCGTACGCGAGGGCGTCCAGGGTGCAGATCCCGTGCACGGGCACGGACAGCGCCGAGCCGAAGGTCGCGGCCGTCACCAGGCCGACCCGCAGTCCGGTGTACGGGCCGGGACCGACGCCCACGACCACCTCCGTCACGGCGTCGAGTTTCACGCCGGCCTCGGCGAGGACCCGGTCGACGGCGGGCAGCAGCAGCTCCCCGTGCCTTCGGGCGTCGACCTGACCGGACTCGGCGACGACGCGGGTCCCGTCGTGCAGGGCGACGGTGACGGCGGGGGTGGCGGTATCCATAGCGAGCAAGAGCACGCAAACAGCCTACGGCTCCGCCGCGGGCGATACGGCGCCCCGTACGGCGTCCCGGTGCGGGGGTGCTCCGGTGCTACCGTCACCGGGTATACGCGGAGTACGTGTAAACGCTTGTACGACATACGACGGTCTACGGCATACGACGGCGAAAGAGGCGCACGGTGGCTAGGGGCAGCTCGGGAATCGTGGCCGCGCTCACCGCGGCGGCCGTCGCCGCGGTCGGCTTCCTGGCCTACCAGGCATCGGCGAACGTCCCCGACAACCTGGGCGCCAAGCCGAAGGCCTCCAGCAGTTCGCCGGCCACGGCCGGCAACGCCAAGCCGAAGCCGAAGAAGGACCCCCTCGCCGTTCCCGCCGCGTCCGGCACGGGCATGCGCGTGGTGTACGCGCTGGGCGACCGCCGGGTGTGGCTGGTGGACGCGAAGAACAAGGCGACCCGGACCTTCAGGGTGATGCCGAGCGCGGTGCAGGCCAGGCCCGGCGTCTACCGGGTGACCTCGCGCTCCGGCCGGGTCACGGGCTCCGACGGGGTGCCGATCGAGCACGTGGTGCGGTTCGCGACCAACAACGACGTGGCCATCGGCTTCAGCGCCGCGCAGGACGGCTCCATGGAGAGCCCGGACCCGACGCTGAAGGCGGGTGGCGTACGGATGTCCCGCGCGGACGGCAACGCGGTGTGGACGTTCGCGACGGTGGGCGTGAAGGTCAACGTCGTCTCGTAGGGGCCGCCGGGCCCGTCCGTGGGGCTCAGCAGCGCTTCGGGTGCGCCCCCGCGCCCTCGCGCGGCGGCCGTGCCGTGCCGTGCGGGCGTGGGCCGGGCGGGGTGGAGACGGCGGTGGCCGCCGCTCCGGCGGCGAGCAGGTCTCTCATCGACACCGCCCGCGGCGGTGGCTGCACTTCTCGCTCCGATGTCGGCATGAACGCCTCCTGGGGCTCCGGTGGAAGGCACGTTAGGCAGACCTAACCTGCTCTCGCCCTCCATGTCACCACGCCCGCACCACCCCGCGCAACAATTTGCCGACACCATGTCGGAAACGGGCCCGGAGGCGGCCGCTCCTCAGAGTCCCGCCGTGCCCCACGGGGCCCAGGACTCCGTCCGCAGCCCCGCCCAGCGTGCGCCGAAGCCCACCAGCGTCACCGCGCGCCGCTCGTCGTCCGTGTCGCCGACCGCGCGGTCGATGAGCACCTGGAGCCGGTCGTCGGAGAGCTCCTCGACCTTGCCGTCGCCCCACTCGACGACGACCACCGAATCCGGCAGCGACACGTCGAGGTCCAGGTCCTCCATCTCGTCGAGCCCGCCGCCCAGGCGGTACGCGTCGACGTGGACCAGCGCCGGGCCGCCGCCGAGCGGGGGGTGGACGCGGGCGATCACGAAGGTGGGTGACGTGACGGCGCCACGGACGCCCAGGCCCTCGCCGAGCCCCCGGGTCAGGGTCGTCTTGCCCGCGCCAAGCTCGCCGGTGAGCATCACCAGGTCGCCGGGGCGCAGCACACCGGAGATCCGGCGGCCCAGGGCCTGCATCTGTTCGGGGGACTCGACGGCGAGCGTCACGGTGACGGTGTCGTGCGGGGCGCCTGCGGCGGGCTCGGCCGCCGGGCTGCTGTGCGGTGCTTCCATGCCCGCCAACGTTAGAGGACTTCCGGTACGTCCCCGGCCCTCATCCGCGCGCCTCGGACGACTCCGGTACGGCGCCGGCCCGCACCAGCAGGTCCGCCAGCCGGTCCGTGACCGTCTCCGGGTGCTCCAGCATCACCAGGTGTCCGGCGTCCGGGACGATGACCAGCTCCGCGTCGGGCAGCCGGTCCGCGATCGCCTCGCTGTGCGAGCTGGGCGTCACCAGGTCCTTGTCGCCCGCCAGGATCAGCACCGGGAGGTCCCGGAACAGCGGCAGCGCCTTGCTCTTGTCGTGCGCGATGAAGGCGGGGTAGAACTCCGCGACGACATCGATCGGCGTGGACTCGATGAGCCGCTCGGCGAACCGCTCGACCGCCGGGTCCACGTCCCGCGAGCCGAACGAGTACCGCTTGATCAGCCCGGCGAACAGATCCGCCGTCGCCCGCCTCCCCCGCTCCACCAGCTCCGCCTGCGTGCCGAGCGCCTTCAGCACGCCGGGCAGCACCCGCCGCACCGCGTTCACGCCCGCCACCGGCAGCCCGAAGCTGACCTCGCCGAGCTTCCCGCTCGACGTGCCGACGAAGGCGACGGCGGCGACCCGGTCGCGCATGAGCGCCGGGTACTGGTCGGCGAACTCCATGATCGTCATGCCGCCCATGGAGTGCCCGACCAGCACCAGGGGCCCTTCGGGGGCGGCCGCGTCGATCACGGCCTTGAGGTCGCGGCCCAGCTGGTCGAAGCGGAGGTGCACGCCCTGCGCCTGCGCCCGGCCGCGCTCGGAGCGGCCGTGGCTGCGCTGGTCCCAGTGGACGGTACGCACGAGGCCGCGCAGGGCCGCCCGCTGGAAGTGCCAGGAGTCCTGGCTGAGGCAGTAGCCGTGACTGAAGACGACCGTCACCGGGGCGGGTGCCTTGTGCCCGAAGAGACGGCGCCGGCGCGGGCCGGGGGGCGTACCGCCCGTTCCCTTGCCGTTGCCCGGGTCGACCTCGTCGATCTCGTAGTAGAGCTCGGTGCCGTCGTCGGCCGTCGCCCGGCCCGGCAGCCCGCGCAGCGAGCCGTACGGTCCGGTGGCGTCCAGCGCCAGCCTGGCCCGCTTGCGCATGCCGCGGCCGACCGTCAGCCGCTCGACCGCGACCCCGGCCGCCGCGCCTGCGGCGATCACACCTATGGCGGCCCCGGCGATCCCCGCCCGGCGCCAGCCGGCCGCCGAAGCGGCCGTCGCCACCGCGTCCCCCGCGCTGATCTCGCTCACCGTGCCGCGCTCCTCGTCGGTCGTGTCGTGTCCGTCGGGTCAGGGTCGAAGGGCCGGCCCGGTCTCCTGCGATCTCGTCCGGCCGGCCCGGGACCTTCTCAGATCGTGCCTGGTCAGGGGTGCTGATCCGGTCAGGACCCGGCCGAGGGGCCCTTTGGCGTTTCGTCGTCCCGGTAGACGCGCGGCACCCGGCCGCCGATCCGGGTGACGATCTCGTACGCGATCGTGTCCGCCGCCCGCGCCCAGTCCTCGGCGCTCGGCTCGCCCCGGTCCCCCGGGCCGAACAGCACGGCGTCGCTGCCCACCGCCGGCTCGTCCCCTTCGAGGTCGACGACGAACTGGTCCATGGCCACCCGGCCCGCGACCGTCCGCCGGACACCGCCGACCAGCACCGGGCCACGGCCCGACGCGTGGCGTGGAACACCGTCCGCGTACCCGAGCGGCACCAGGCCGAGCGTGGTCTCCGCGGACGTCGTGTAGTGGTGCCCGTAGCTGATGCCGTGGCCGGCCGGGACCCGCTTGACCAGGGCGATCGACGCGGCCAGCGTCATCACGGGGCGCAGTCCGAAGTCGGCCGGGGTGCCCAGCTCGGGGCTGGGCGAGATGCCGTACATGGCGATCCCGGTCCGCACCAGGTCGAAGTGCGACTCGGGGACCGTCAGCGTCGCCGGGGAGTTCGCGATGTGCCGCACCTCGGGCTCGACACCGGCCTTCTCCGCGTACGCCACCATGTCGCGGAAGGTGTCCAGCTGGGCGGTGATCGAGGGGTGCCCGGGCTCGTCGGCACAGGCGAAGTGGGACCAGAGGCCGGTGATACGGACGGTGCCGGCCTGCTCCGCCGTGCGGGCGGCGGCGACCAGTTCGGCCCAGTCGGCGGGCTGGCAGCCGTTGCGGCCGAGGCCCGTGTCGGCCTTGAGCTGGATACGGGCGGGCCGGCCCGCCTCGACCGCCGCGGCGGTGACCTCGTCCAGCGCCCACATGCCGCTCACCGACACGTCGATGTCGGCCTCGATCGCCTCGCGCCAGGGCCCGCCCGGCGTCCAGAGCCAGCACATCACCCGGCCGCCGAGACCGGCCGCGCGCAGGGCGAGCGCCTCGTGCGGGGTGGCGGTGCCCAGCCAGGTGGCACCGGCTTCGAGCGCGGCACGCGCGCAGCGCTCCGCCCCGTGCCCGTAGGCGTCGGACTTGACCACGGCCATGAGCTGCGCCCCGGCCGCCCGGGCACGCAGAACGCGCACGTTGGCGCGGAGTGCGGCGAGGTCGATCTCGGCACGGGCTCTCAAGGACGCTGTCTCGTTCATCGCGCCCAGTGTCTCACTGGCGCACCGCAGGACCCCCGGGCGTCGGCCGCGGCAGGGCGCGGCGCGCCGGTGGACGCGCACGTCAGCCGCGGTGCAGCTCGTGTTCCACATGGTCGACGAGGACCGGCACATGGCTGTGCGGGACGTCCTTGACCGCCGTGACGAGCGTCACCGGGCCGCCCGCGCGGACCAGCGCCGTCAGCTCGGCCACGGCCGCCGTGTGCACGGGGTCGGCGAGCTCGGCGCGGTAGCGGTCCACGAAGGTGTCGTACCGGTTCTCCGAACGGTCCTCGTGGTACCAGGAGCGCAGTTCGTCCGACGGAGTGACGTCCTTGAGCCACTTGTCGATCGCGGCCCGGTCCTTGGAGACGCCGCGCGGCCACAGCCGGTCGACGAGGACGCGGATGCCGTCGCCGTCCTCCTCGGGGTCGTACACCCTGCGTACGCGCAGTCCGCTGTCGGCGCTCACCGGCACTCCCCTCTCGCCGCTCCCAGCATCACTCAGGCCCGTACGTCCCGCCAGGCCGCCGCGATGGCCTCCGCGACGTCCTGCGCGGCGACCGGGGAGCCGTCCGACGCGTGCCGGGCGGCGAGGCCGTGGAGGTGGGCGCCGACGGAGGCGGCGTCGCGCGGGGCGAGGCCCGCGGCGAGCAGCGAGCCGGTCAGCCCGGAGAGCACGTCGCCGCTGCCCGCCGTGGCCAGCCAGGAGGTGCCGGTCGGGTTGACCCGCACGGGCGTGTGCGGGGCGTCGGTGGCGATCAGGGTGGTCGACCCCTTGAGCAGGACCGTGGCGCGGAACCGGGAGGCGAGTTCCCGTACGGCGGCGAGCCGCCCCGCCTCCACCTCCTCGCGCGGTACGCCGAGCAGCGCCGCGGCCTCCCCGGCGTGCGGGGTGAGGACGGTGGGCGCGGTGCGCGCCCGTACGACGTCGGCGTCCAGCAGCCGCAGCCCGTCCGCGTCGACGAGCACCGGTACGTCCGTGGCCAGCACGTCCGAGACCGCCCCGACGGCGTCCGTGCCGTCGCCGAGCCCCGGACCGACCACCCAGGCCTGGACGCGTCCGGCCTTCGACGGCGGGCCCGCGTGGACCAGGGTCTCCGGATGCCGCGCGATCACCGCGTCACCCCCCGGCCCGACGTAGCGCACGGCCCCCGCCCCGCCGCGCAGCGCCCCGGAGACGGCGAGCACCGCGGCCCCCGGGTAGCGCGCCGATCCGGCGACGATGCCGACGACGCCGCGCCGGTACTTGTCGCTCTCCGCGGCGGGCACGGGCAGCAGCGCGGCGACGTCCGCGTACTGGAGCGCCTCCAGATCGGGTGCCTCCGGCAGTTCGGCGCCGAGCCCGATGTCGACGAGGTGCAGGGCGCCGGCCCGTTCGGCGGCCGGGTCGACGAGCAGCCCCGGTTTGTACGCGCCGAAGGTGACGGTGACGTCGGCGCGCACGGCGGCCCCCCGCACCTCACCGCTGTCGGCCTCGACACCGCTCGGCAGATCGACGGCGACGACGGGCACCCCGTGGGCCGCGTAGTGCTCCACCACGGCGGCGGCGTCGGGCCGCAGTCCGCCGCGCCCGCCGATGCCGGTGATGCCGTCGACGACGAGGTCGATGTGGCCGCCCCAGTCGCGGTGCGGGCTGACCTCACCGGCGTCCATCACCCGTCCGCCCGCAGCCAGCAGGGCCGCCGTCCCGCCCTCGTGGGCCCGGCCGGGTGACACCCGCACGGCGACGACGCCCGCGCCGCGCCGCGCCAGCCTGGCCCCCGCGTACAGCGCGTCGCCGCCGTTGTCGCCGCTGCCGACGAGGAGGACGACGCGGGAGCCGTAGACGCGGCCGCCGCGCCGCAGCAGATCGGCGCAGGCGGCGGCGAGCCCGGCGGCGGCGCGCTGCATCAGCGTGCCCTCCGGAAGCCGTGCCATCAGGGCCTGTTCGGCGGCCCGTACGGTCGAGACGCTGTAAGCGGTTCGCATGGCTCCAACGTACGCAAGGATCCGCCCTCCTACCCCTCCTACCCCTCCGCGATCACCACCGCGGAGGCCACCCCCGCGTCATGGCTGAGCGAGACGTGCCACTGCCGCACACCGAGCTCGGCCGCGCGTGCGGCGACGGTGCCCCGGACCCGCAGCCGGGGCTGCCCGCTCTCCTCCACGTACACCTCGGCGTCCGTCCACAGCAGCCCGGCGGGCGCGCCGAGCGCCTTCGCGAGAGCCTCCTTGGCGGCGAACCGGGCGGCCAGCGAGGCGATTCCGCGCCGCTCACCACCGGGAAGCATCAACTCGCTCTCGATGAAAAGGCGTTGTGCGAGATTCGGCGTACGTTCCAGCGCCGCGTCGAACCGCTCGATCTCCGCCACATCGATCCCGACCCCGATGATCACGTACGCACCCTCACTGTTGGCTGATGGCTCACTCCACGGTGACGGACTTCGCCAGGTTGCGCGGCTGGTCCACCTCGTTGCCGCGGGCCGTCGCCAGCTCGCAGGCGAAGACCTGCAACGGCACGGTGGCGACCAGTGGCTGAAGCAGCGTAGGCGTTGCGGGGATCCGGATGAGGTGGTCGGCGTACGGGACGACCTCCTCGTCGCCCTCCTCCGCGATGACGACGGTGAGGGCGCCGCGGGCCCGGATCTCCTGGATGTTCGACACGATCTTGCCGTGCAGCACGGAGCGCCCGGCCGGCGACGGGACGACCACGACCACGGGCAGCCCGTCCTCGATGAGCGCGATCGGCCCGTGCTTGAGCTCCCCCGCGGCGAACCCCTCGGCGTGCATGTACGCGAGTTCCTTGAGCTTCAACGCGCCTTCCAGGGCGACGGGGTAGCCGACGTGCCGGCCGAGGAAGAGCACGGTGTCGTGCGAGGCCAGCGACCGGGCCAGCGCACGGACCGGCTCCATGGTCGCCAGGACCCGGTCGACGGATCCGGAGATCTCGGAGAGCTGGCGGATGACGGTACGGATCTCGTCGCCCCACTTGGTCCCGCGGACCTGGCCGAGGTAGAGCGCCACCAGGTAGCAGGCGACGAGCTGGGTCAGGAACGCCTTGGTGGACGCGACGGCGACCTCGGGACCCGCGTGCGTGTAGAGCACGGCGTCGGACTCGCGCGGGATCGTCGAGCCGTTGGTGTTGCAGATGGCGAGGACCTTCGCGCCCTGCTCACGGGCGTGCCGGAGCGCCATCAGGGTGTCCATCGTCTCGCCGGACTGCGAGATGGCGATGACGAGGGTGTGCGGGTCCAGGATCGGGTCGCGGTAGCGGAACTCGCTGGCGAGTTCGGTCTCGCACGGGATCCGGGTCCAGTGCTCGATGGCGTACTTGGCGATCATCCCGGCGTGGAACGCGGTCCCGCAGGCGACGATCACCACCTTGTCGACCTCGCGCAGTTCGCCCCGCGTGATCCGCACCTCGTCGAGGTGGAGGGTGCCCTCCGGGTCGATCCGGCCGAGGAGGGTGTCGGTGACGGCCTTGGGCTGCTCGGCGATCTCCTTGAGCATGAAGGAGGCGTACCCGCCCTTCTCGGCGGCGGAGGCGTCCCAGTCCACGTGGTACGCCCGCACCTCGGCGGGCTCCCCGTCGAACCCGGTGACCACGACGCCCTCCCGCCGCAGCTCGACCACCTGGTCCTGGCCGAGCTCGACCGCGGAGCGGGTGTGGGCGATGAACGCGGCGACGTCGGAGGCGAGGAAGGCCTCGCCGTCGCCCACCCCGACGACGAGCGGCGAGTTCCGCCGGGCCCCGACCACCACGTCGGGCGCGTCCGCGAACACGGCGACGAGGGTGAAGGCCCCTTCGAGGCGCCGGCAGACCTGCCGCATCGCCTCCGCCGGGTCCGCGCTCTGCGAGAACGCCTCGGCGAGGAGGTGGGCGACGACCTCGGTGTCGGTCTCGGAGAGGAGGTCGTGGCCGCGCCCGCCCAGTTCGGCGCGGAGTGCGGCGAAGTTCTCGATGATCCCGTTGTGGACGACGGCGACGCGTCCGGCGTTGTCGAGGTGCGGGTGGGCGTTGGTGTCGGTGGGCCCGCCGTGGGTGGCCCACCGGGTGTGCCCGATCCCGGCGCTCCCGGCCGGAAGCGGCTGCTCGACCAGTACCTTCTCCAGGTTGACGAGCTTCCCGGCCTTCTTGGCGGCGGCCAGTCCCCCGTCGGCCAGGATCGCGATCCCCGCGGAGTCGTACCCCCGGTACTCCAGCCGCTTGAGACCGGCGACGACGACGTCCTGCGCCGACTGCCCACCGACGTAACCCACGATTCCGCACATAGTGGTCCTTTCCTGATCACCAGCCCCTGTTCTTCGCATAGTCGCAGAAAAACAAGCTCGTCCGGCGATTGAGGACACAGCGCCGCCGCACCTACCGTGCGCGCACTACCTCCGGCACCGCACCCCCCGCGGCCTCCGGCGCCTTCCGCTCCTCCCTCACCAGCAGGAGCACCGCCACGCCGGCGACGACCCCCACCGCTCCGGCCACCACGGCTGCCGTGTTCAGCCCCGAGGCGAACGCCGCCCGCAGCGCGTGCTCGGGCACCCCCGCCGAGCGCAGCCCCGAAGCACCGCCGCCCGCCAGCGCATGGGACTGCTCCTCGCCCAGCGTCTCGCCGATCCGCGAGGTCAGCACCGTTCCGAGCGCGGCCACCCCGAAGGCGTATCCGAGCTGCCGGAAGGTGTTGACCGCGCCGCCCGCCATGCCCGCCCGCTCCGGCGGTACGGCGGCGAGCGCGGCGCCGGCGAGGGCCGGGGACACCAGGCCGGTGCCGATGCCCGCGACGATCAGCCCGGGCAGCAGCGCCGGCCACGAGGAGCCCGCGCCGAGGACGGCCTGGCCGAGCGTGCCGACGCCGATCAGGGCGAGGCCGACGCCGATGGCCAGCCTCGGCTGCACCCCGTGCAGCAGCTTCCCTCCGACGGCCGCCACCACGAACGCCGTCGCGGCCAGCGGGAGGAGCGCCAGGCCGCCCTGGACGGGACTGAGCCCGAGCACGGTCTGCAGCCAGATCGAGGTGTACGGCAGGACGGCGAAGGCCGCCAGGTTGTACGCGAGTGCCCCGGCCATCACACCGGTGAACGCGGACTTCCGGAACAGCGACAGTTCCAGCAGCGGGTGCGCGACGCGCCGCTCGACGAGCACGAAGCAGAGCAGGGCGAGCGCGGCGGTCCCGAACGTGGCGAGCGTGCGCCCCGAGGCCCAGCCCAGGCTCCCCGCCCGTACGACGGCGTACGTGGCCGCCGCCGCGAACACCGCGAAGCTCACGGTCCCCGCCCAGTCGATGCGCCGGCCCCGCGCCCCGTGCGACTCGGGCACCGTGCGGACGGTCAGCCAGATGGCGGCGACGCTGACCGGGAGGTTCACGAAGAAGATCCACCGCCACCCGGGCCCCTCGGTCAGCAGTCCGCCGATGACCGGCCCGATCGCGGCGGCGCCCCCGCTCACCGCACCCCACAGCCCGAGTGCGACGGACCGGTCCTTGCCCCGGTAGACGGAGGCGAGCAACGGCAGCGTGGTCGCGAACATCGCGGCCGCTCCCACTCCCTGGATCCCGCGCGCGGCCACCAGCACCGCCGGCGACGAGGCGAGTCCGCAGCCCAGCGAGGCGACGGCGAAGAGCACGACGCCCGCGACATGGACCCGGCGCCGCCCGAGCAGGTCGGCGGCGGCCCCGATGCCGAGCAGCAGCGCGGCGAGCGCCAGCGCGTATCCGTCGATGACCCATTGCAGGTCGGAGAGCGACGCGTCCAGCACCCGTGCCATGTCGGGCAGCGCCACGATGACGATCGTGACGTCCAGCAGCAGCATGAACGTCCCCAGACAGACCGCGGTGAGCGGCCCCCACTTGCGCATGTGTTTCTCCCTGTACGGCTCTTACGGCTTCGGTGTGGCCGGCGACCACACCCGTACGATCGAAGAAGAGCGACAGAAACCACCGGCCGAAGACCTGTAACCGCCGGAATTCGACATTGGAGGGGCCTTCACCCATGGAATCCAACGCAGTGGGCGACGCCCTCGATCTGCAGATCCTGCATGCGCTGGAGCTGGACGCCCGGGCCCCGTTCAGCCGGATCGCGACCGTGCTCGGGGTCTCCGACCAGACCGTGGCGCGCCGCTTCCGCAGGCTCCGGTCCCCGGCGGGGCTCCGGGTCGTCGGGGTCCGCTGCGCCGCCGCGGAGGACTCGCTCGACCACTGGCTGCTGCGCGTGCGCTGCGCGCCCGAGGGCGCGACGGCCATCGCCGAAGCCCTGGCCAAGCGCCCGGACACGGCGTGGATCGGCCTCACTTCGGGCGGTACGGAGGTGACGTGCACGGCGAACGTCCGCTCCCGGGACGACGCCGACGACCTGCTCCTCGGCAAGCTGCCGCGTACCCCGCACATCGTCGACATCCGCGCCCACCAGCTGCTGCACCGCTTCTACGGCGGCCCGTCCGGCTGGCTCCACAAGAGCGGCGCCCTGTCCCCCGAACAGTCCGCCGCCCTCGCCCCCGCCCCCCTTCCGGACCACCCGGGCCCGGCCGTCATCACCGCCGAGGACGAACCCCTGGTCGCCGCGTTGGAAGCGGACGGCCGGGCCACGTACCCCGAGCTCCAGAAGGCGACGGGCCGCTCCGAGTCGGCGGTCAAGCGCCGCATGGCGCAGCTCGTGGCCTCGGGCGCGCTGTACGTGGACGTCGAGTTCGACGCCGACCCCTTCGGCTTCCGCCACCCGACGATGCTGTGCATCACCGCCGCGCCCCGCGCCCTGAACGCGGTGGGCGAGGCGCTGGCCACCCACCCGGAGGTCGCCTACGCGGCGGCGACCACCGGGCCGTCCAACCTGGTGGCGGTGGTGATCACCCGTGACACGGGCCATCTGTACCGCTACCTGAGCGAGCGCCTGGGCGGACTGGAGGGCGTCGAGCACGTGGAATCGATGCCGTTCCTGCGGCGCGTGAAGCAGCTGACGTACCGGCCGTTCCGGGGACACTGAGCGGTCCTGGCCCGCCACCCGCCGAGGACCTGCGGCGCGGATAGGCGCGGCAGGCCCTCGGGGCTCGCTCCGGCTCCGTCAGCGGACCGGGCCGACCGTCACCGGTCCTTGGCCAGGGCGACGAGTTCGGCGAACAGACCCCCGGCGTGGATCAGGTCGTCGTACGCACCGTCCTCGATCACCCGGCCGTGCTCCATGACGATGATCCGGTCGGCCAGCCGCGTGTTCTCCAGTTGATGCGTCACGACGATCGTCATGCAGTCGGCGGCCAGCCGCTTGATCTCCACAAAGATCTGGTGCTCCCCACGGGCGTCCATCTGTGAGGTCGGCTCGTCCAGGATCAGCAGCGGAGTCCGCCGGTACAGCGCCCGGCCGCACGCGAGCCGCTGCCATTGCCCGCCGGAGAGTTCCGCACCGCCGAACAGTTCACGGGCCAGCAGGGTGTCGAGCCGGTTCGGCAGTTCTTCGACGGCCTCGCGCATGCCGACGGCGTCGACGGCCTTCCACACCAGCTCGTCGTCCCACGACTTGGGCTGGCCGAGCGTGATGTTCTCGCGGGCGCGCAGCGGCCAGGTGGCGAAGTTCTGCGGCACGAGCGCGGTCCGCTTCCAGACGGCTTCGGCGTCGGCCTGCGCCAGGTCGGCGCCGTCCCACAGCACACGGCCCTTGTCGGCGAGGAGGAGCCCGGTGATGAGCTTGGTGAGCGTGGACTTGCCGGAGCCGTTCTCGCCGACCACGGCCAGGATCTCGCCCCGGCGCAGGCTGAGGGAGACGCCGTTCACGGCGGGCTGTTCCTTCCCCGGATACCGGTAGACCACCTCGTCGAGCCGGATCTCGTCCACCTGCTCCGGAATCGTCAGCTCGCCGCGCTTCGGGGCGCGCGCGTCGGCCATGTCGAGGAACGCGCGCATGTCGGCGAGATAGAGCGAGGTGTGGAACAGCGCGGCGCCCTGGACCACGAGCTGGGAGAGCGCGGCGAGGGTGGTCTGGACGGCGAGGACGGCGGTCGCGGCGACCGGCAGCGGGACGGCGCCCGTGGTGGCGAGCCAGGCGAGAAGGGCCCAGGTGCCCGTCAGGAAGACACCGCTGACAGCGCTGGTGGACACGTCGATGCGCAGCTGTCGTGGGGCGGCGGCCAGGGTGCGCCGGTCGATGCGCTCGGACAGCGCCCGGTACCAGTAAAGGATGTAGCCGGTCATGCCGTTGGCGCGGACCTCGTCGCCGTACCGGGCGGAGGTGGCCCACCAGCGCGTCATGCCGCGCACGTTGCGGTCGCCGACGTTGAGGTAGTGGGTCTCGTAGTCCACCCGGGCCCGCAGGATCGCGCCGATCCCGGCCGGGAGCACGGCGAGCAGCAGGGCGGGAAGCATGGCCCAGTGCAGGACGGTGATGACGCCGCCCGCGGCGGCCATCCGGACGCCGGAGGCCATGAACCGCTGTGCGTCGTTGACCAGGGTCGTGGTGCGGGTGACGCCCACTTCGGCGGCTTCCTGCCGGTCGGCGAACCCGTCCTCGCCGTACGCCGCCACCTCGACCCGGCACACGGCGGCGACCAGCGCCACGTCGGCCTCGGTCATCAGCAGCGGCGTGACGCGACGTTCGGCGTAGGACGCGAGCGCCATGGCGATGCGGCCCGCACCGGCGGCGACGGTCACCACGACAAGCGCGGGCAGGGCGCCGTGCAGACGTTCGGAGACGGGGCCCGTGGCGAGCAGGTACGTCATCGCCCTCGCGGTGAAGGCGAGCGTGAGGGCCGCTGCGGTGCCGGTGAGGAGCTGGCAGAGCAGAAGAACCAGGACGGCGGTCCGGTCCACCGCCCAGGCGAGTCGGACCGTGTGCTTCAGGACGGCGGGAAGGCGCCCGCACATGGTGCGGAAACCGGCTTCGGCCAGCGGGTTCTTGCCGTGCTTGCCCTGGAAGTCGAGGACGGCCGGGGGCGGTGGCGGCGGGGTGTCCGAGTGTGCGGTCAAGGCGTCAGTCACAGTCACCTGCGTCCCTCCTGGGACTCGGTGCCGCACCTGGATGGCTCGGCGGTGCACGGCATAACGACGCCCACGGGGAATCGAACGCACTCGATTCCGGACGCGTGCGGCCTCAGCAACGGCAAGGGTTCGCGGGTCCTGCCCGTGCGCCGGAGCAGCCGTGGAGCAGCGGGTTATGGCCGAATCGCCGACGCCTGAAACGCCTGGGGCGGGTGGGTTTTCGGGCGGGACCGGTCGCCCGAAAACGACCCGCGGCGTCACCGACGCCGTCGACATCCGCCCGGCGAGCAGCCGGCCCGGACCCACCCCGGCACCAGGGCTGCCGCCCGCACGGCGGGCATGGTCAGCAGTTGAGAGCCGCTACCGGCGCGTCGGCGACCGCGCCAGGAACGCGCGAGGCCGCCGCGCCGCCCTCGGCCCCGCCCCGCGCCGAGACCATCCTCCCAGCGACCCGCGTTGCATGATCATGCGAGATGATGCATAATCTTCCTATGTCTAAGGTCCTCACCTCCCTGCCCACCGGCGAGCGCGTCGGCATCGCCTTCTCGGGCGGCCTCGACACCTCGGTCGCGGTCGCGTGGATGCGCGACAAGGGCGCTGTCCCGTGCACCTACACCGCCGACATCGGCCAGTACGACGAGCCCGACATCGCCTCCGTGCCCGGCCGCGCCAAGGCCTACGGCGCCGAGCTCGCGCGGCTGGTCGACTGCCGTGCGGCGCTCGTCGAGGAGGGGCTGGCCGCGCTCACCTGCGGCGCGTTCCACATCCGCTCGGGCGGGCGGGCGTACTTCAACACCACGCCGCTCGGCCGCGCCGTCACCGGCACGCTCCTGGTGCGGGCGATGCTTGAGGACAACGTACAGATCTGGGGCGACGGCTCCACGTACAAGGGCAACGACATCGAGCGGTTCTACCGCTACGGCCTCCTCGCCAACCCGCACCTGCGGATCTACAAGCCCTGGCTCGACGCGGACTTCGTGACCGAGCTCGGCGGCCGCAAGGAGATGTCGGAGTGGCTGGTCGCGCATGACCTGCCCTACCGCGACAGCACGGAGAAGGCGTACTCCACCGACGCCAACATCTGGGGCGCCACCCACGAGGCCAAGACCCTGGAGCACCTGAACACCGGTGTGGAGACCGTCGACCCGATCATGGGCGTCAAGTTCTGGGACCCGTCGGTCGAGATCGAGACCGAGGACGTCACGATCGGCTTCGACCAGGGCCGCCCGGTGACGATCAACGGAGAGAAGTTCGACTCCGCCGTCGACCTCGTGATGAAGGCCAACACCATCGGTGGCCGCCACGGCATGGGCATGTCGGACCAGATCGAGAACCGGATCATCGAGGCCAAGAGCCGCGGTATCTACGAGGCCCCCGGCATGGCCCTGCTGCACGCCGCGTACGAGCGCCTGGTCAACGCGATCCACAACGAGGACACCCTCGCCCAGTACCACAACGAGGGCCGGCGCCTGGGCCGTCTGATGTACGAGGGCCGCTGGCTGGACCCGCAGGCACTCATGGTCCGTGAGTCGATCCAGCGCTGGGTCGGCACCGCCGTCACCGGCGAGGTCACACTGCGACTGCGGCGCGGCGAGGACTACTCGATCCTCGACACCACGGGCCCGGCGTTCAGCTACCACCCGGACAAGCTGTCCATGGAGCGCACCGAGGACTCCGCGTTCGGCCCGGTCGACCGGATCGGCCAGCTCACGATGCGCAACCTCGACATCGCCGACTCCCGCGCCAAGCTGGAGCAGTACGCGGGCCTCGGCCTGATCGGCACCGCCAACCCGGCCATCGGCGCGGCCCAGGCCGCGGCGACCGGCCTGATCGGCTCCCTGCCCGAGGGCGGCGCCCAGGCCATCGCCTCCCGCGGCGAGGTCTCCGAGGCCGACGAGATGCTGGACCGCGCCGCGATGGAGTCCGGCACGGACTAGGCACGGCGGCGGAAGGCCGGCCCGGCGCCCTGTGCGCCGGACCGGCCTTTTCGTCGTGCGGTACCCGCTACCGGCTCAGCGCACGTCGATGTAGTCGCCGGACGACGTGGCGCTCCCGGTGGTGTCCCACCCGCCGAAGGTCCAGCGCCAGTAACCGTCGACGGACGCCTTGACGGTCGTCTTCAGCGCACCCGTGGAGCTCGACCGTACGGACTTCACGTTCGTGTAGACGGTGCTGCCCTTCTTGCAGAACTGCAGCCTGGCGAGCCCCGCCGCCACACCGGTGTACTTGTGCTTCACCCAGTCGGCCCGCGTGAGGCTGCCGGTCACGGTGAGCGTCCCGCCCTTCTTCACCGGTTCCGGCGAGGCGTTGACCGTGGCCTTGGCCCAGCGCTTGATCTGGACGCGGCCGGACGTGGCCGTGTACTCCTCGGCCTTGAGCTGCCCGTTCGTCTTCCAGAGCCGCGCGACGACGCCGACCTTCCAGGTCGTCGCGTCGTTGTTGGAGTCCAGGCGGTAGTACGGGTCGATGCGCACGGTGCCCTTGCAGTCCGCGATCCGCGAGCTCGTCTCGTAACAGGTGTAGCCGCCCGCGTAGAGACCGCCGCTGCCCCCACCCCCCTTCGAGGGAGTGGTGTCGTGGTAGAGGAACGGCTCCGCGCTGTACGCGAAGGGGTTGGCGGTGCTGTATCCGGACGGGAGGGTGATCCGGAAGGTGAGCGACGGTTCCCGCACGTCGTGCGTTCCCACCACGACGGGCTTGCCGCCGTTGACGACGATCCGGGACACCGTGATGCCGGTGTCCGCGGCCTGCGCCGTCGGCGCCGTGATCGGCACGAGGGCCAGGGCCCCCGCGAGGGTGATCACGGCGCCGGTTCTGCCTGCTGCTTTCATGCGCGCCTCATTGCTGCGTAAGGAAAGGTGAGTCCGCCGTCCCGGACCTCGGCGGCCGGTCGGCGGGGCGGCAGAGTACCAACAGCCCGGGCGCACACCGAAGGCCGGGTGATCATTCGACTGCCCGCGCTACGGGGCGGGTTCAGGCCCCGGTCCCGACCTGGAGGCGCAGGCCCGTCAGCGTCAGTTCCAGCCCGGCGAGGAACTGTTCCTTGTCGTCGTGCCCGTCGAACTCGTCGGCGATGTCGCGCATGAACGGAAACTCGCCGGCATCGAGCTCACGCCACATCTCTGCGTAACGGCCGAGGAACTCGTCGCGGCCCACCGAGCCGTCGAGCACCTCCTGCGGCGGCTCCTGCCCCAGGTCGATGGCGCTGCCGACCACCACGCCGACGACCGCCGACACCGCGTGGAACCGCTGCCGGGGAGTGAGGTCGAGCCGCAGCGTCTGCTGCCCCAACCGCTCGTACAGCCGCAAAGAGTTGCCCCGCTCGGCGATGTTGCGCATGAAGTGCGCGCCCAGCCACGGCCGGTCCACGATCGCGTCGAACAGCGTGACGGCCATCACGCGCAGGTCATCGATCGGGTCGTCGCTCCTGGCCTGGCCCTCGACGGCGGCCAGCACCCCGCCGAGCACATGGTCGATGGCGCGGTCGAGCAGTTCGTCCTTGCCCGAGACGTACCAGTAGATGCTGCCGACGCCGGTACCGAGCCGGGCCGCGAGGGCGCGGAGGGTCAGCGCCGACGCACCCTCCTCGTCTAGCAGGGCCACCGCCGCGGTGAGCACGGCCTCGATGGAGTGCGAGGCACGTTGACGCCCCCGGGAAGGGCGATCGGCGGGTCGTGGGCGCGGGCCTGTCATGGCACTCATCCAATCACAGCTTGCCTCATCATCGAACCATGTTCTATGGTCGAACCATGTTCCATTGTCGAACGTCGTTCTATGTTCGGCAACGTCCCGAGAGGAGGCCCGCCATGACCACGACCACGTCTTCCACCGAGCCCGCCGCATCGCGTACCTATCCGTCCCTGCGCGCCGCATGGATTCCCCTGGCCGCGCTCTGCCTGGCCTTCTTCGTCGAGATGGTGGACAACACCCTGCTCTCGATCGCGCTGCCCACGATCGGCCGGGACCTCGACAGCAGCACGACCTCGCTGCAGTGGGTCACCGGCGCGTACTCACTGACGTTCGGCGGGCTGCTGCTGACGGCAGGATCGATGGCCGACCGGCTGGGGCGCCGGCGCGTGCTGCTGGTCGGCCTGGCGGTGTTCGGCCTGCTGAGCCTGGGCGTCGTCGCCGTCAGCACCGCAGGCGAGCTCATCACCTTGCGGGCCGGCCTCGGCATAGCCGCGGCCGCGATGGCCCCCATCACCAACTCGCTGGTCTTCCGGCTGTTCGACGACCAGGCGCTGCGGATGCGCGCGATGACCCTGATGATCATCGTCGGCATGTCCGGCTTCATCCTCGGCCCGCTGCTGGGCGGCACCGCCCTCGCCCACGTGTCGTGGCAGTGGCTCCTGATCGTCAACGCCCCGATCGCCCTGATCGCGGCCATCGGCGTCCGTCTCGGAGTACCGGCCGACCGCCCTCAGGACCTGACCCGCGACAAGCTCGATCTGCCGGGCGCCGCCCTGAGCGTCGCCACCATCGGTCTCGCCTGCTACGCGCTGACCAGCGGCGTCGAGCACGGCTGGCTCTCCGCGACCACGCTCGGCTCCGTCCTCGGCGCCATCGTCGCGGGCATCGCGTTCGTCCTGCACGAGCGCCGCAGCCCCTCGCCCATGCTGGACCTCCGCCTCTTCTCCAGCGGCACCGTCCGCGGCGCCGCCATCGCGCAGATCGGCACGGCCATCGCGATGGCCGCCGTGATGTTCGGGCTGATCCTCCACTTCCAGTACGCCTACGGGTGGAGCCCCGTCCGGGCCGGCCTGGCGAACCTGCCGCTCATCGTGACCATGATCGCCGCGACCCCGCTGTCCGAGTGGCTCGCGAAGCGGTTCGGCCACCGCATCGCCTGCCTGGTCGGCGCGGCCTGTCTGGCCGGTTCGCTGGCCGGCCTGTCCTGGGGCGTCGACCGCGGGTACGGCGTCATCGCGGCCTGCATGGTCCTGATGACCGTCGGCCTGCGCACCGTCATGACGATCTGCGCCATCGCGCTCGTCGGCGCGATGCCGGAGAACCGCACCTCGATCGGCACGGCGCTCAACGACACCGCCCAGGAGGTCGGAACCAGTATCGGCACCGCGGTGGTCGGCACGCTGATCGCCGTACTGGTCACCACACACCTGCCCGCGGGCACCTGGAGCGACAGTCTGGTGGCGTCGTTCTTCCACGGCGAGCGGATCACCTACGCCGTACTGGCGGTCGTGGTCGGACTGGTCACGGCGGGCGGCGCCCTGACCCTCACCGACTCGCACGCCACCGAAGAACACGTGTAGACGGTGCGGAGGCCGGTGGGCTCCGTCCGCCACGTGACCGAGCCCACCCCCCACCCCGTTCGAACTCCTGTCGAACTCCCGCAACAATGAACCCGTGATCACTTCGCCGACACGGAGCACGAACCGACGCGCCGAGCCCGCCGCGACGCCGTACGTCGACCTCTCCCGGGCGGAGTGGAGCGCGCTGCGCGACAAGACGCCGCTGCCGCTGACCGCCGACGAGGTGGAGCGGCTGCGCGGGCTCGGGGACGTCATCGACCTCGACGAGGTGCGGGACGTCTACCTGCCGCTCTCACGCCTCCTCAACCTGTACGTCCAGGCCACGTCCGGCCTGCGCGGCGCGCTGAACACCTTCCTCGGGGACGCGGGCAACGGTCACGGGGAGCAGCGCGGCACGCCGTTCGTCATAGGGGTCGCGGGCAGCGTCGCGGTGGGCAAGTCCACCAGCGCACGTATCCTCCAGGCGCTGCTGGCCCGCTGGCCGGAGCACCCGCGGGTGGAACTGGTGACCACGGACGGGTTCCTGCTGCCGATGAAGGAGCTCCACGCGCGCGGCCTGATGTCGCGCAAGGGCTTCCCGGAGTCCTACGACCGGCGCGCACTGACCCGATTCGTCGCCGACATCAAGGCGGGCAAGGACGAGGTGACCGCCCCCGTCTACTCGCACCTGATCTACGACATCGTGCCGGGCGAGCGGCTCACCGTGCGGCGCCCGGACATCCTCATCGTCGAGGGGCTGAACGTGCTGCAGCCCGCCCTGCCCGGCAAGGACGGCCGGACCAGGGTCGGGCTCGCGGACTACTTCGACTTCAGCGTGTACGTGGACGCACGGCCCGAGGACATCGAGACCTGGTACCTCAACCGCTTCCGCAAGCTGCGCGCCACGGCGTTCCAGGACCCGTCCTCGTACTTCCGCAAGTACACCCAGGTCTCCGAGGCGGAGGCGATGGAGTACGCGGCGACGATGTGGCGGACCATCAACAGACCCAATCTGGTGGAGAACGTGGCGCCGACCCGCGGCCGTGCCACGCTGGTGCTCCGCAAGGGCCCCGACCACAAGGTCCAGCGGCTGTCCCTGCGCAAGCTCTGATCCCGGAAAGGGTGCACCGTGCTGCATCTACGTCTGATCGTCCCGGCCGACCGGACGGGCGAGGTGACGGACCTGCTGGAGGAGAGCGTCGGCACCGCCCACCTCGCGGTGCTGCCGGGGGTCGCGCGCGACCCGGTCGGTGACGTGGTGCTGTGCGACGTGGCGCGCGAGGCGGGCGACGAGCTGATCGGGGCGCTGCGGAAGCTCGGGGTCGCCGAGTACGGGGCGATCACCGTCGAGAACATGGACCTGACCCTCTCCGCCGGCGCCGACCGGGCCAAGGAGGAGGCGCCGGGCGAGGGTGCGGACGCGGTGGTGTGGGAGGAACTGACGGACATCACCCACGAGGAGTCGACGTTCAGCATCACCTATGTGTCGTTCCTCGCGGTCGCGACGATGCTCGCCGCCTGCGGTGTGATGCTCGACAACGCGATCCTGATCGTGGGCGCGATGGCGGTGGGCCCGGAGTTCGGGCCGCTCGCCGGGATCTCCACGGCGCTGGTGCAGCGCGCCCCGCGCCTGGTGTGGCGGTCGCTGTGGGCCCTGGTCGGCGGATTCGCCGCGGCCATGGTGCTGACGGCCGGCTTCGCCTGGCTGATGGACGCCTTCGGGCTGTTCGACGAGGCGATGATCGAGGCACCCCGCCCGAACACGGCGTTCGTCTGGCAGCCGGACTGGATGTCCTTCGTGGTGGCCCTTCTCGCGGGCATCGCCGGAACGCTCTCGCTCACCTCGGCGAAGTCCGGCGCCCTCATCGGGGTCGCGATCTCGGTGACGACCGTGCCGGCCGCCGCCAACGCGGCGGTGGCGTTCAGCTACAGCGACTACAACCAGATGACGGGGTCCATCCAGCAGCTGCTGGCGAACCTGGGCGGGATCGTCCTGGCGGGAACCCTGACGCTGCTGGCCCAGAAGGCCCTGTGGATGGCGGCCCTGCGGTGGTACGCGGCCCACCCGAAGCCGTCGGCGGCGGCTGACGCGTAGGGCGGTCGGGCCCACGGGCGAGGCCCGGCAATGTCGCACCTCCCGAAACTGCCGTACACCGCACAAGCGGTGCCCGCCGTACCGCTGACACGATCTCAGGCATGCCCGACGCCGGAGAAGTCATCTACCGTCCCGCCGCGAGGCGTGCCCTGTGGTGGTGCGCCGCGGTCTGCGCGGCCGGGACGGGCCCGGCCGCTGTGCTCGCCGTGTACGTGGGCGGGCTCGTGGCAGCCGTGGCCCTGCTGCTCGCGCTCGTGGCCCTCGCCTGCCTGTACGCGGCCACCGCCCGGGTGAGCGCGGACGCGTACGGTCTGCGCTCCCGGACGCTGCTGCGCCGCAGGAACCTGCCGTGGTCCGGCATCGCCGACCTGCGCACGTACATCCAGTACGGGCGGAACCAGGAGATCCATCGCGTCAGCGTGCTGCTGCGCGACGGGCACACACGGCGGCTGCCGGTGCCGATGAGCGCGTCCTCCGTCGACCGCCCGGAGTTCGACGCGAAGCTGGACGCGCTCCGCGCACTGCACCGCCGGTACGGAGACCCCGCGTCGGGCCACATCCCGGTCATCTCGTACCGCGCCGCCGGGCGCGGAGCGGCCGTGTCGTGGGCCGTGTGCGTGCTCCTCCTCGCGGGCGCGGGCCTGGCCGCGTGGTACGTACCGGGCCTGGCGTCGGAGAACCGGGTGTGGCAGGCGGCCGTGCCGTGCACCGCCGCCGTGCCTGCCGCGGAGCGCGGCGAGTGCCTGAGCACCCGGCAGGCGGAGATCGCACGGACAAAGGTGAGCAAGGGGGAGGCCGGCAGCCGGCTGTACTTCGCCGACGGACGGCCGCTGGAACGGCTCGGCGTCTCCCGGGAGGCCGCCGGCACGTTCCGCCCCGGTGACAGCGTCGAGCTGACCGTCTGGCGTCACCGGGTGAGGGAGGTCGCGGGAGAGCGGTACGTGTGGCGCGCGCACTTCACCGGCGCCGGAGAGGTGGCCCTCGTCGCGGCCGGGTGCGCCCTTGCCGCGGGCTATCCGGGTGCCCGTCTGCTGCTGCGGCGGCGCGGGCGCCGGCTGCCGGACGACGAGGTCCTTCCCTCCGCGCTGCCGTTCGCGGCCGCACTCGCCGGTACGGCCGCATGGCTGCTGCCGCTCTGCTACCGCCACCCCACGGACCCGCTGGGCTCGCCCGGAACCGTCGTCTGGGCGGCCTCGGGCGCGGCGGCGACCGCGGTGATGTTCGCCCGTGCCTGGCGGGCCACCCGCGTCCACACCCCCGGCGACGCCCCGGTGACCGGAACCGGGGACGGAACCGGGACCAGGACCGGGACCGGGCCTTCCCAGGAGCTCTTCCTCGCGGCCCGTTTCCTTGAGCACACCGCCTACAACCCGCACGGCTTCGGCACCCACGTCGTCGTCGGGGAGGGTCCGCCCGCGGTCACGCCCCACCCCGGCCCGGGCCGGTTCGCCGCCAGGCCGATCCCGGTGGAGCGGCTCACCCTCACGAACGTGCGGCGCGTCCGGGGCAGCGACGGTGACACCGTTCCCCGGAGCTGGCACATCGCCGAAATGGACGACGCGGGCGAGCCGGTCCGCCTCGCGGCCGCGCCGGCCGACCTGACCCGCCTCCTCGACGCGCTGGGGTGCGGCCGGCTGCCGCAGAACGCCGGAAGGGCCCGGCCGTGAGGCCGGGCCCTTCCGGGAGTCGAGCGCGGGTCAGCCCAGCGCGGACTTCACGACGTCGGCCAGCCGGCCGGCCACCGCGCGTGCCTGCTCGATGTCGGCCGCCTCGACCATGACCCGTACCAGCGGTTCCGTACCCGACTGGCGCAGCAGCACCCGGCCGGTGGCGCCCAGCTCGCGTTCGGCCTCGGCGACGGCCGTGGCCAGCTCAGGGGAGGTGGACACACGGGACTTGTCGACGTCCGGGACGTTGACGAGGACCTGCGGCAGGCGCTCCATCACTCCGGCGAGGTCGGCGAGCGAGCGGCCGGTGGCGGCGACGCGGGCCGCCAGCATCAGGCCGGTCAGCGTGCCGTCGCCGGTCGTGGCGTGGTCCAGGACGATGACGTGGCCGGACTGCTCGCCGCCCAGGGCGTAGCCCTCGGCCTTCATCGACTCCAGGACGTACCGGTCGCCGACGGCGGTCTGGACGAGCTGGATGCCCTCGCGCTCCATGGCGATCTTGAAGCCGAGGTTCGACATCACGGTGCCGACCACGGTGCCCTTGCGCAGCTGCCCGGCCTCGCGCATGGCGAGGGCCAGCACGGCGAGGATCTGGTCGCCGTCGATCTCCTCGCCCGCACCGTCCACGGCCAGGCAGCGGTCGGCGTCGCCGTCGTGCGCGATGCCGAGGTCGGCCCCGTGCTCGACGACGGCGGCGCGGAGCAGCGACAGGTGCGTGGAGCCGCAGCCGTCGTTGATGTTCAGGCCGTCCGGCTCGGCGCCGATCGTGACGACCTCGGCACCGGCCCGTGCGAACGCCTCGGGCGAGACGTGGGCGGCGGCGCCGTGCGCCTCGTCCAGGACGACCTTCAGGCCGTCGAGGCGGTTGGGGAGCACCCCGATGAGGTGGGCGACGTACCGGTCGAAGCCCTCGGCGTAGTCGCTGATGCGGCCCACTCCGGCGCCGGTGGGACGGGCCCACGGCTCGCCGGTGCGGTGCTGCTCGTAGACCGTCTCGATGCGGTCCTCCAGCTCGTCGGCGAGCTTGTGGCCGCCGCGGGCGAAGAACTTGACACCGTTGTCCGGCATGGCGTTGTGGCTGGCGGAGAGCATCACGCCGATATCCGCGCCCAGAGCGCCGGTGAGATAGGCCACGGCCGGGGTCGGCAGCACGCCGACGCGCAGGACGTCGACGCCCGCGCTGGCCAGCCCGGCCACCACGGCAGCCTCCAGGAACTCTCCGGAGGCGCGCGGGTCGCGGCCGACCACGGCCGTCGGCCGATGGCCCTCGAAGGTGCCTGCCTCGGCCAGTACGTGTGCCGCCGCGACCGAGAGACCGAGCGCGAGCTCGGCCGTCAGATCCGCATTGGCGACACCGCGCACGCCGTCCGTGCCGAAGAGTCGTCCCACTGGTGTCCTCCGAAGGTGCTCCGAAACGCAAAAAAATCAGACTACGTAAGCAACAAGCACATCAAGCCTATAAACGCCTTATGCCGTTATATGCCCGAGGTTGTCAATAAACGAACGCCCCGGCAGCACGAAGAGTGCCGCCGGGGCGAACGTGTAACGCGGTTGAGCAGGCGGTTTAGCGCTTGCTGTACTGCGGGGCCTTACGGGCCTTCTTGAGACCGGCCTTCTTGCGCTCGACCGCACGGTCGTCGCGGGAGAGGAAGCCGGCCTTCTTCAGCGTGGCGCGGTTGTTGTCCACGTCCGCCTCGTTCAGCGAGCGGGCCACACCGAGGCGCAGGGCACCGGCCTGACCGGAGACACCGCCACCCGAGATGCGGGCCACGACGTCGTAGCGACCGTCGAGCTCGAGAATCTTGAAGGGCTCGTTGACTTCCTGCTGGTGCACCTTGTTGGGGAAGTAGTCCTCAAGGGTGCGACCGTTGATCTTCCACTTGCCGGTGCCCGGAACGATCCGGACGCGGGCGATGGCGTTCTTGCGACGGCCAAGGCCGGCCGCGGGCTGCGGGTCGCCGAAGCGGCCCGCGAGCGACTCGGAGGTGTACTCACCCTCGACGGGAACCTCGGACTCGAAGGTGGTCACCTCGGCGAAGGTCTCCTCGCCCTCGGTGCCCACAGCCTCGTCGGTGGTTGTCTCAACAGTGGTCTCGGCCACGATGCTCCTCAGATCTTTCTTTACGTCTTTGGGGGGAGGCCGGAACTACTGCGCGACCTGGGTGATCTCGAACGGGACCGGCTGCTGCGCAGCGTGCGGGTGCTGGTCGCCCGCGTAGACCTTCAGCTTCGAGATCATCTGACGGCCCAGGGTGTTCTTGGGGATCATGCCCTTGATGGCCTTCTCGACGGCCTTCTCGGGGTTCTTCGCGAGGAGCTCGTCGTAACGAACGGAGCGAAGACCGCCCGGGAAGCCGGAGTGGCGGTACGCCATCTTCTGGGTCTTCTTGTTGCCCGACAAGTGAACCTTGTCGGCGTTGATGATGATGACGAAGTCGCCCATGTCCATGTGGGGGGCGTAGATCGCCTTGTGCTTGCCTCGGAGGAGGTTCGCAGCCGTGGTGGCCAGACGGCCGAGGACGATGTCCTCAGCGTCAATGATGTGCCACTGGCGAGTGACATCGCCGGGCTTGGGGCTGTACGTACGCACTTCGTAGCCTTCGCTTCTTCAGTGGATGGGGTCCAGACACATGGCACCTCTGAAGCGATCATGCAGCTGGGGCTCACAATGCCGGGGACGCTGCCCGTATGCGAGCCACTGGTAACTGCTCCAGAGAACCTACGTAAGGGCCCTTCGCGTGAGAACGACGAAGCCAATACGTATAACAATCCCCGACAGTACCCGCCCCGCCCCGGACGGGTCAAAACGGGTCCCTCGGGCGCGGGGCGATGTGGCGCGGCCGTGCGGCAGCGGTTCCGCCGGGGGCACCCGCGCCACATCGAGTCCGTCCGGCGATTGAGGACGGAACCCCGCGCCCCGCGGAGCACCCGCACCCCGCGGCCCCGCACGTCACCGTGCGCGCTGCACGCGCCGCTCGTCCCACACCGGCTCCGTCGTCTCCCGTACGACCCCGTCCGAGCCGAACACGAGGTACCGGTCGAAGGACTTCGCGAACCACCGGTCGTGCGTGACCGCCATCACCGTGCCGTCGTACACCTCGAGGCCGTCCTGAAGGGCCTCCGCCGACTCCAGGTCCAGGTTGTCGGTCGGCTCGTCCAGGAGCAGAGCCGTCGTGCCGGCCAGTTCCAGGAGCAGGATCTGGAAGCGGGCCTGCTGACCGCCGGACAGCTTCTCGAACGGCTGGTCCCCCTGCCGCTCCAGCTCGTACCGCCGGAGTACGGACATGGCGCCGCCCCGGTCCTTGGCCTGCTCCGTCCACAGGATCTCGACGAGCGTCTTGCCCAGCAGCTCCGGATGGGCGTGGGTCTGCGCGAAGTGTCCGGGCACCACCCTCGCCCCGAGCTTCCACTCCCCCGTGTGCGCCACCGGCTCGCCCGCCAGCAGCCGCAGGAAGTGCGACTTGCCCGACCCGTTGGAGCCCAGGACGGCGACCCGCTCGCCGTAGTAGATCTCCAGGTCGAACGGCTTCATCAGGCCGGTCAGCTCCAGGTTGGTGCAGGTCACCGCCCGTACCCCGGTCCGGCCGCCGCGCAGCCGCATCTTGATGTCCTGCTCGCGCGGCGGCTCCGGCGGCGGGCCGGCCTCCTCGAACTTCTTGAAGCGGGTCTGCATCGCGTGGTAGCGGTTCGCCATGTCGGGGCTGTTCGCCGCCTGCTGCCGCATCCGCAGGACGAGCGCCTTCAGCCGGGCGTGCTCCTCCTCCCAGCGGCGCAGCAGTTCCTCGAAGCGCGCGAAGCGCTCCTTGCGGGCCTGGTGGTACGTGGCGAAGCCGCCGCCGTGCACCCAGACGTCGCTGCCGGCCGGGCTGGGCTCCACGCTGACGATCTTCTCGGCCGCGCGGGAGAGCAGCTCCCGGTCGTGGGAGACGAAGAGGACCGTCTTACGGGTCTCCTTCAGCTTCTCCTCCAGCCAGCGCTTGCCGGGGACGTCCAGATAGTTGTCCGGTTCGTCGAGCAGCAGCACCTCGTCGGGCCCGCGCAGCAGCGCCTCCAGCACCAGCCGCTTCTGCTCACCCCCGGACAGGGTGCGCACCTCGCGCCACTGCGCCTTCTCGTACGGGACGCCGAGCGCGGCCATGGTGCACATGTCCCAGACCGTCTCGGACTCGTACCCGCGCGCCTCCGCCCAGTCGCTCAGTGCCTGCGCGTACGTCATCTGCGCGGCCTCGTCGTCGGTGGTGAGGATCAGCTCCTCGGCCCGGTCCACCGCCTGCGCGGCCTCACGGATCCGGGGCTGGGCGACGGACACCAGCAGGTCCCGCACCGTGCGCTCGTCGCGCACCGAGCCGACGAACTGCTGCATCACGCCGAGACCGCCGCTCACCGAGACCGAGCCGCCGTGCGGCTGGAGCTCCCCGGCGAGCAGCCGCAGCAGCGTGGTCTTCCCGGCGCCGTTCGCCCCGACGAGGGCGACGACGGCACCGTCCGCGACACGGAACGAGGCATCGCCGAGCAGTACCCGCCCGTCCGGTAGGTAGTACTCGAGATGGCCTGCTTCAAGATGTCCCATGCACAGCATTGTCACGGGCAGCGAAGCCCTGGCCCAACCGGATTACCCAGGGCCTAGGATTCGGCCCATGAGCTTTGGGCAAGGGGGGCCCTCCTGGGGGCCCGGGGGCACGGGTACACCGGACTGGGCGGCACTGGCCGAGGCGTCGGCCGCACGCACCAGGCGCAAGAGGTGGCTGATGATCGGCGGGGGTGCGCTGGCCACCGCCGCGGTCGCCGCGATCGTGGCGACCGCGGTCATCTCGACCAACAAGGACGACTCCGGCGGCTCGTCCGGCAAGAACGCGAGCGAACTGCCGTCGGCGACCGATCTGCCCAGCCAGTCGACGCAGCCGGAACCGTCGTTCTCGTCGGTGGCCCCGGCACCTCCGCCGGATCCGAAGGACTACATATCCGACGTGCGGAAGGACCGGGCGCCCGTCACCGTGGACGCCTTCTTCCCCGGCAAGAAGCTGACGATGGGCGACCGCGTCTACACCAAGGGCGCGACGCATCGCACCACGAAGTGCGCCACGACCACCCAGGGCGCACTCGGCACGATCCTCACGAACAACGGCTGCGACCAGGTCGTCCGGGCCACGTACAGCCGCAGCGGCGTGGCCGTGACCATCGGCCTCGCGGTCTTCGAGACCGAGGCCCAGGCCAAGAAGGCCGCCCAGCAGGCCAGCGGGGGCCTGGCGTCGCTGAGCGGGGCGGGGGTGCCGACGTTCTGCCGCGGCGGCGCCGTCTGCCGTCGCACGGCCAACTCCTACGGCCGGTACGCCTACTTCACGGTGGGCGGCTTCACCAGCGGCAAGAACGTCACCAAGGGCGACAAGAACGTGTTCGCCGTCGGCGACGACCTGACGGACTTCACGTTCCGCCAGATCCGGCACCGCGGTGAGGTCCAGGCCTCGGCCGCCGCCACCGCCGCCCCCTGACCGCCCGTCCTTCGGTTCAGTCACCCTCCCGGATGCGGAGAACCGCTGCTGTGCGTCTCGTCTTCCTGGTCTCGTTCCTGCGCATCCTGCGCCACCGCGACGCCATCGGTGTCGACCTGGCGCCCGACGAGGCGGTGGTCCTGGACCCGCCGGACGCCACGCTGCGCGCCGCCCTCACCGCGGCGACGGCCGGCGACCACGTCCCGGCGCGGGAGCTCCTCGCCTCGACCCGGGCGCACGCCCAGTGGGAGCGCAGGGACGCGTACGTGAGCCGGCTGGCCCGGACCGCACTGCACCACGACGGCTGGCTGGACGCCTGGCTCGCGGAGTCCCCCGAGGATCCCGACGCACTCCTCGTCGTCGCCGACTTCCACCTCCACCAGGCATGGAAGGTGCGGACGGGCGCCCGCGCGAAGGACGTCGAACGGGACCAGTTCCAGGCCTTCTTCGCACTGCTCGAGGACGCCGTGCCGGTGATCGGCGCCGCGGCCGAGTTCAACCCCGCGGACCCGGTCCCCTGGCGCATCGCGCTCACCCACGCCCGCGGCACGCAGGCCCCGCGCGAGGTCTTCGACGCGTATCTCGCCGAGGCGGAGGCCCGCGACCCGCATCACTTCGGCTGCCACGCGCAGGCGCTCCAGTACCTGTGCGCCAAGTGGTACGGCTCGCACGAGGAGATGTTCCGCTACGCGGAACGGGTGGCCGCCTCCGCCCCGCCCGGTTCCAGGCTGCACGCGCTTCCGCTCCAGGCGGCGCTGGAGTACCGGCTGTCCGAGGC
The DNA here is from genome assembly GCF_035917155.1 of Streptomyces sp. NBC_00385. Classification (NCBI taxonomy): domain Bacteria; kingdom Bacillati; phylum Actinomycetota; class Actinomycetes; order Kitasatosporales; family Streptomycetaceae; genus Streptomyces; species Streptomyces sp. NBC_00385. The sequence continues at coordinate 3,296,383 of NZ_CP107951.1, forward strand.
GGACGAGCCCGAGGGCCCCGACCCGTACGGACCGAAGGTCGACGCGGCCCTGACCCGCGCCCTGGCCCTCTCCGACACCTACGACGGGGCGGGCGACCGCGAGGCCGCCGGATTCCGCAACGAACTGGCTCTGCTCCTGATCCTGTCGGACCGTCCGGCCGAGGCCCTCGACGTGTTCCGGGCCATCGGCGTCCACGCCACCGAGTACCCGTGGAACCGGCTCGGCGACCCCCGCTCCGAATTCCTCGAAGCCCGGTCCGACGTCCGGCTGGACCTCGCCGCACAGATCCCGTTCTTCGGCCGCCCGCCCGAACCGCCCGCCGTGGCCCCCGACTGGGCGGCCCTCACCCCGCGTGCGGTCGCGATCGTCCCCGCGCCCCCGGCCGCTGTCGCCCAGGCGGCTCTGATCTGCGGCTTCTCCCTGCGTACGGCCCCGGCGGGCGAGGGCTACAGCTATGTCGAGGTGGTCCCCGAGGCCACCCGCGGACGACGGGCCGCGCTGCTCCCGGAGGAGCCGCTGACCGCGGCGGCGGAGACCTTCACGACGGGTGAGACCTGGCCGGCCCTGGTGCTGCACCGCACTCCCGAGCGCTGCACCGTCACCGCCCTCCACCAGGGCCGGCGGATCGCGACGCACACCTGGGACGCCGAGTCCCCCGCCCCCGACCACGCCGATGTGCAGGACACCGCCGGAGACCTCGCCCATCTGTACCGGGTGGCGGACCCGCGCCCGCTGGCCCACATCCTGCGCGCCACCGGCGACCCGGTCCGCCACCAGGCCGATCTGGTGACCGCGCTCGGACTGCCGCCCGTCCCGCCCGGCTTCGGCGGCGACACCGAGATCCTCGGCGCGATCCCGGGCGCCCGCGTCCAGGTGCGCCGCTCCATCCTGGCGGGGATGCGCGACACGATGACGACGAGCACGGGCAGCCACCCGCCCGCGCCCGGTGACGGAGCCCCGCGGACGGCCCGCTGGTGGCTGACGCGTACCGCAGCACTGGCGCTCGTGGGCACGGGCGCGGTCCTCGCCTGGGGGAGCCCGCGGATCGGCTGGTTCCGCGCCTCGCTGCTGAGCGGCGCGGCCCTGTACCTGGCGGGCTCCCTCGCCTCCGCGCTGCGCCGGCGCAGACGCACGGCGTCCTGAGCGGCCGTCAGCAGCAGCCGGCCCCCGGAAGGGTCCGCACGTTCCGTGCCTCCACCGCCCTGGCGGCGAGCAAATCGTCGACCGGGTAGGCGACTTCCTCCAGCGTCAGCCCGTGCGGCCGCACCACGTGCACCCCTGGGTCGCGCACCCGGGCGGCGAGGACTTCGGCCGGCCACGGATACGGTCGGCGGCCGTCCCCCACGAACAGCATCGCGCCGACCAATGCCCGCACCATGTTGTGGCAGAAGGCATCGGCCTGCACGGTCCCGGTGATGATCCCGGACGCCTCGTCACGTACCCAACTCAGCTGCTGCAGCGTCCTGATGGTCGTCGCACCCTCGCGCTTCTTGCAGTACGCGGCGAAGTCGTGCTCCCCCGTCATGCGCGCCGCCGCCGCGTTCATCGCGTCGAGGTCCAACTCCCGGTCGTGCCACAGCACATGACCCCGCACCAGCGGATCGACACCGCCGGGCGCGTCCGACACCCGGTACGCGTACCGGCGCCACAGGGCCGAGAAGCGGGCGTTGAACCCGGCGGGCGCCTCCGCGATCCGACGGATCCGCACATCGGGCGCCATCCGGCCGGCCATCCGCCGCAGCAGCATCGACGCGTGCTCGGCCCACACCCCGTCCGGCAGGTCCACGTGCGCGACCTGGCCCCGGGCGTGCACACCGGCGTCGGTACGCCCGGCCACGGTCAGGTCGTAGGTACGCGAGGAGCGGGTCACGGTCCGCAGCGCATCCTCGATCTCCCCCTGAACGGTCCGTCGGCCGGTCTGCTTCGCCCAGCCCGAGAAGTCCTTGCCGTCGTAGGCCAGGTCCAGCCGCACCCGTACGAAGCCGGGCTCCACCACGTCACTCACACCAGCGATCCTCTCAAGATCCGTACACAGCGAAACGGGCCCGCACCGCCCCGAAGGGTGATGCGGGCCCGTCCCAGAGGTCTCAGAACGCTCAGGCGTCCTTGGACTCCTCGTCGGCCTCGACGGACTCGACCGGGGTCTCGTCCTTCTTGAGGGCGTCTTCCTTGACCGCACGCTTCGTGGCGGCCTCGGCCTCACCGGTGGCAGCCTGCGCCACGGTCAGGGCCTCGACCAGCTCGATGACGGCCATCGGGGCGTTGTCGCCACGACGGTTGCCGATCTTGGTGATGCGGGTGTAACCACCGGGGCGGTTCTCGTACCGCGGGGCGATCTCGGTGAAGAGCGTGTGCACGATGCCCTTGTCCGTGATCGACTGCAGCACCAGGCGACGGTTGTGGATGTCGCCCTTCTTCGCCTTGGTGATGAAGCGCTCGGCGACCGGACGCAGGCGGCGGGCCTTGGCCTCGGTCGTGGTGATGCGGCCGTGCTCGAACAGCGACTTCGCGAGGTTGTTGAGAAGAAGCTTCTCGTGCGCAGCGCTGCCGCCCAGACGGGCACCCTTGGCGGGCTGAGGCATGGTTTTCTCCTTGTGTGCTGCACCGGCCGTATCAGGTACCGGTGTCAGTTCCCGTGAGGCGGTCGCCACACGGAAGTTCGCGTACGCCGTCCGCACCTGACATCGAGCCGCAGCCCGAAATCCAAGCCCGTCCGGCGATTGAGGACAAAGCCCTCGCGTACGAGCCGAAATCAAGCCCGTCCGGCGTTTGAGGACAAAGCCTCGCCCGGTCCGGGGATCCCATCAAAAGACGGGCACCCCAGCCGGAGGCGACTCAGTACTGCTCGGTCTCCACGAAACCGGCATCCGCGTCGTCGTCCGCACCGAACGCGTCGGCCGCGGCGGTCGGGTCGAAGCCGGGAGGCGAGTCCTTCAGCGCCAGGCCCATACCGGCCAGCTTCGCCTTGACCTCGTCGATCGACTTCGCACCGAAGTTGCGGATGTCGAGCAGGTCCGCCTCGGAGCGGGCCACGAGCTCGCCCACCGAGTGGATGCCCTCGCGCTTGAGGCAGTTGTACGAGCGGACCGTGAGCTCCAGCTCCTCGATCGGCAGCGCCAGATCGGCGGCGAGCGCGGCGTCCGTGGGCGAGGGGCCCATGTCGATGCCCTCGGCGTCGATGTTGAGCTCGCGCGCCAGACCGAACAGCTCGACCAGGGTCTTACCGGCCGACGCCATGGCGTCACGGGGACGCATGGCCTGCTTGGTCTCGACGTCGACGATCAGCTTGTCGAAGTCGGTGCGCTGCTCGACACGGGTCGCCTCGACCTTGTACGTGACCTTGAGCACCGGCGAGTAGATGGAGTCGACCGGGATCCGGCCGATCTCCTGGCCCACCTGCTTGTTCTGGACGGCGGAGACGTAGCCGCGACCGCGCTCGACGGTCAGCTCCATCTCCAGCTTGCCCTTGCCGTTCAGCGTGGCCAGGACGAGGTCCGGGTTGTGGACCTCGACACCGGCCGGCGGGGCGATGTCGGCAGCGGTGACCAGGCCGGGGCCCTGCTTGCGCAGGTACATCACGACCGGCTCGTCGTGCTCCGAGGAGACGACCAGCTGCTTGATGTTGAGGATGAGGTCGGTCACGTCCTCCTTGACGCCCGGCACGGTGGTGAACTCGTGCAGGACACCGTCGATACGGATGCTGGTGACAGCGGCACCCGGGATCGAGGAGAGGAGCGTGCGACGCAGGGAGTTGCCGAGCGTGTAGCCGAAGCCCGGCTCCAGCGGCTCGATGACGAACCGCGAGCGGAACTCGTCAACGACCTCTTCGGTCAGCGACGGACGCTGAGCGATAAGCATGTGTGAATCCTTCAGTCGTGGGCGCCCACTATTTGACGCCCGACAGATGAAACAAGGATACGGGCGGCACACCCCCGAAGGGGCATACCGCCCGAATCCACGCTATTGATCATGCACGGCCGTTACCGGCCGTTGCGGATCAGACGCGGCGACGCTTCGGCGGACGGCAGCCGTTGTGCGGCGTCGGGGTGACGTCCTGGATCGAACCGACCTCCAGGCCCGTGGCCTGGAGGGAGCGGATCGCGGTCTCGCGGCCGGAGCCCGGACCCTTGACGAAGACGTCAACCTTGCGCATGCCGTGCTCCTGCGCGCGGCGGGCGGCCGACTCGGCGGCCATCTGCGCGGCGAAGGGGGTGGACTTGCGCGAGCCCTTGAAGCCGACGTGGCCGGCGGAGGCCCAGGAGATCACGTTGCCCGAGGGGTCCGTGATCGAGACGATGGTGTTGTTGAACGTGCTCTTGATGTGGGCGTGCCCGTGAGCGACGTTCTTCTTTTCCTTGCGACGCACCTTCTTGGCTGCGCCCTGACGACCCTTGGGGGGCATGTCTTGACTCCAGATGGAGAGGGGAGGTGATCGGTCCTACAGCGAAGACCGCTGGATGCTGCGGATGTCCGGAGGCCCGGACGCTCGCAGTGCGTCCGCTGAGGACTACTTCTTGCCCGGCTTCTTCTTACCGGCGATCGCGCGACGCGGACCCTTGCGGGTACGGGCGTTCGTGCTGGTGCGCTGGCCGTGGACCGGCAGACCGCGACGGTGGCGGATGCCCTGGTAGCAGCCGATCTCGATCTTGCGGCGGATGTCGCCCTGGATCTCGCGGCGAAGGTCACCCTCGGTGCGGAGGTTGGCGTCCACGTACTCGCGGATCTTGACCAGGTCCTCTTCGGCCAGGTCACGAACGCGGGTGTTCGGGTTCACGCCGGTGGTGGCGAGGATCTCCTTGGACCGGGTGCGCCCGATACCGAAGACGTAGGTGAGGGCAACCTCCACGCGCTTTTCGCGCGGGATGTCAACACCTGAAACGCGTGCCATTCAATGGCTCCAGTTGTTATTTCGGGGGTCTTCCGCAGCGCCACTCCCGACCGCCGACCTCTCGGTGAGAGGTGGTACGCCCGGGTCCCCGGCCCCCGCCGGAGGTGTCGTCAGCCGTGGCTTGGACGGGCACTGCGTATGTACGTTTACGTGCGTCGCGCGAAGTACTGCGAGATGCGAGGGGGTCGTGCGTCAGCCCTGGCGCTGCTTGTGGCGCAGGTTGTCGCAGATGACCATGACCCGACCGTGACGGCGGATCACCTTGCACTTGTCGCAGATCTTCTTGACGCTCGGCTTGACCTTCATGGGATGTCAGGTTCTCCGGGTCAGTGCCATCACCCCGCCGAAGCGAGATGCGGGCAAGATCTACTTGTAGCGGTAGACGATCCGGCCACGCGTCAGGTCGTACGGGGAGAGCTCCACCACGACCCGGTCGTCCGGGAGGATACGGATGTAGTGCATCCGCATCTTGCCGGAGATGTGCGCGAGGACCTTGTGACCGTTCTGGAGTTCCACCTTGAACATGGCGTTCGGGAGGGACTCGATCACGGTGCCCTCAATTTCGATGGCACCTTGCTTCTTGGCCACGCTTCGCCTTTCGAATCGGCTACCTTGATCGACTTCGGTCACTCGTATGCGGACACACGGATGCACGAGAGCCGACGAGTCAGTCTACGTCAGCGGACTCCAAAAGACGAATCCGTCAAGTTTGCCCACCGTGGGAGATCCTTAGACCTCACGATGGCTGTCAATCAGCCCAGGGGGCGGGCGGAGCCTCCGCCCCGGCCCCTCCCCCACGCAGCCCTCGCGAACTCGGCGCCGGAGCGCCTCACAGGCTTCGGACCGCTGCGCCGGGCTCCGCCCGACAGGCACTCACCCCAAGGGGTCGGGCGCCGCCTCCACCCCGGCCCCTCCCCCACGCAGCCCTCGCGAACTCGGCGCCGGAGCGCCTCACAGGCTTCGGACCGCTGCGCCGGGCTCCGCCCGACAGGCACTCACCCCAAGGGGTCGGGCGCCGCCTCCACCCCGTACTGGGCCAGCTTCTCGCGGCCGCAGTCCGGAGCGGTCAGGACCAGGGGGCCCTGCTCCGTGAGGGCGATGGAGTGCTCCCAGTGGGAGGACCAGGTGCCGTCGGTGGTGATGACCGTCCACTCGTCCTCCAGCACCTCGGTGCGGGCCGTGCCGAGGGAGACCATCGGCTCGATGGCCAGGCAGAGGCCCGGGACCAGCTTGATGCCCTTGCCGCGCTTGCGGGCGACGTAGTTCAGCAGGTGCGGGTCCATGTGCATCTCGGTGCCGATGCCGTGCCCGCCGTAGTCCTCGATGATCCCGTACTTGCCCGTCGCCGGACGGGGCTGGCGGCGGATGTAGGACTCGATCGCCTTCGAGATGTCGACCAGGCGGTTGTTCACCTTCATCGCGGCGATGCCGGCCCACATCGACTCCTCGGTCACCCGGGAGAGCTCGATGAGCTCCGGCGCGTGACCGGTGCCGACGAAGGCCGTGTAGGCCGCGTCGCCGTGCCAGCCGTCGATGATCGCGCCGGCGTCGATGGAGATGATGTCGCCGTCCTTGAGGACGGTCCTGTCATCCGGGATGCCATGGACGACGACCTCGTTCACCGAGGTGCAGATCGTCGCGGGGAACCCGCCGTACCCGAGGAAGTTCGACTTCGCACCGTGGTCGGCGATCACCTTGCGGGCGACCTGGTCCAGGTCCTGCGTGGTGGCGCCGGGCACCGCCGCCTCGCGGGTGGCTGCGTGAATGGCGGCGACCACCAGCCCTGCCTCACGCATCTTCGCGATCTGCTCGGGGGTCTTGATCTGCACCATTGCGCGGCGCCTTTCTGCATCAGCGGGGACGGGTGTTCAACGATACGGCCGCAAACAGTCGGCCGCGGCGCCCAAGGACGCCGCGGCCGACTGCACTGCATGTACTACGGGGTGTTCTCTCAGCCCTCGTCGGACTTCAGAGCCTCCATGGCCCGCTCGGTCACATCGGTGACCTTGCCGAGCGCGGAGATGGTGACCACCAGGTTCTGCGCCCTGTAGTAGTCGATGATCGGCTCGGTCTGCGTGTGGTAGACCTCGAGCCGGGTACGGACCGTCTCTTCGCTGTCGTCGTCGCGCTGGTACAGCTCGCCGCCACAGGTGTCGCAGACACCCTCGGTCTTCGGCGGGTTGTACGTCACGTGGAACACGTGCGCGCTCTCGTTGCGGCAGACCCGGCGGCCCGCGATGCGCTTCACGACCTCGTCCTCGGGGACTTCGAGGTCGAGTACCGCGTCCAGCTTTACGCCCTCGTCCTTGAGCATCACATCGAGAGCCTCGGCCTGACCCACGTTGCGCGGGAAGCCGTCGAGCAGGAAGCCGTTGACCGCGTCCGGCTGGGACATGCGGTCCTTGGCCATCCCGATCGTGACCTCGTCCGGCACCAGCTGCCCCGCGTCCATGTAGGCGCGGGCCTGCTTGCCAAGGTCAGTGCCCTGGCTGATGTTGGCGCGGAAGAGGTCGCCCGTGGAGATGTGCGGAATCGACAGGTTCTTGGCAAGGTACGCAGCCTGCGTTCCCTTGCCGGCACCCGGCGGGCCGACGAGGACGATTCGCATCAGCGGAGGAACCCTTCGTAATTGCGCTGCTGGAGCTGACTCTCGATCTGCTTCACGGTTTCCAGACCCACACCCACGATGATGAGGATGCTCGTCCCGCCGAACGGGAAGTTCTGGTTGGCTCCACCGAAGCCTGCCAACGCCATCGTCGGCACAAGAGCGATCAGACCCAGATACAGCGAGCCCGGCCAAGTGATCCTGTTGAGCACGTAGCTCAGGTACTCGGCAGTAGGTCGACCTGCCCGGATACCCGGGATGAAGCCACCATACTTCTTCATGTTGTCGGCGACTTCCTCGGGGTTGAACGAGATCGCCACGTAGAAGAAGGCGAAGAACACGATCAACAGGAAGTACGTCGCGATGTAGTACGGGTGGTCGCCCTTGACGAAGTGGTCCTGGATCCAGGTCGCCCAGCCCGCGGTGGAGTTGGAGAACTGGACGATCAGGGCCGGGATGTAGAGCAGCGAAGAAGCGAAGATGACGGGGATCACACCCGCCTGGTTCACCTTCAGCGGGATGTACGTGGACGTACCGCCGTACGACCGGCGCCCGATCATGCGCTTCGCGTACTGCACCGGGATCCGGCGCTGGGCCTGCTCGACGAAGACGACGAGCCCCACCATCACGAAGCCGATCAGGATGACGGTGGCGAACTCGATCCAGCCGTCCGCGAGCTTGCCGCTCGTCTTGATGGCCCAGATGGCGCCGGGGAAGCTGGCGGCGATCGAGATGAACATCAGGATCGACATGCCGTTGCCGATACCGCGGTCGGTGATGAGCTCACCGAGCCACATGACGGCGGCCGTACCGGCGGTCATCGTGATGACCATGACGACCGTCGTGAACATCGACTGGTTCGGGACGATCTGGTCGGCGACCGGGCAGCCGCTGAAGAGCGCACCGCTGCGTGCGGTGGCCACCAGGCCGGTGCCCTGGAGGATGGCGAGCGCGACGGTCAGATAACGCGTGTACTGCGTGATCTTGGCCTGGCCGGACTGCCCTTCCTTCTTGAGCGCCTCGAGTCGGGGGATCACCACGGTCAGCAGCTGAAGAATGATGCTGGCCGTGATGTACGGCATGATGCCGAGCGCGAAGATCGTGATCTGCAGCAGTGCACCACCGCTGAACATGTTCACCAGGCCGAAGAGGCTGTTGTTGCCCTTACTTGCCTGATCAACACAGGTCTGGACGTTCTCGTAGCTCACTCCCGGTACCGGGATGTGCGCCCCGAGCCGGTAGAGCACGATGATGCCGAGCGTGAAGAACAGCTTCTTGCGCAGGTCGGGCGTCTTGAACGCCCGGGCGAACGCGGTGAGCACGGTGCCTCCTGCGACCCCCGCGCAATGCGTAGAGGTGACGGTCTTGAGGTTCGATGAATAAGTGATAGCCAAAGGGCCCAAGGCGCTTGCGCCCAGGGCTTACCACAGCAACGGAGGCCACCTTACCGGCGTACATGCCCCCCTAGGAACGACCAACCGGGGATGCCCCATATGAGAGGCATCCCCGGTCGGATGTTCAGGCCACCGAATGGTCCGAGTTGTCTCAGACGAGCTCGGTGACAGTGCCGCCGGCAGCGGCAATCTTCTCCTTGGCGGAGCCGGAGACGGCGTCAACCGAAACCTGCAGTGCCACGGAGATCTCGCCCTGTCCGAGGACCTTGACGAGGTGGTTGTTACGCACAGCGCCCTTGGCGACCAGGTCGGCCACCGTGACCTCTCCACCCTCGGGGTAGAGCGTCGCGAGCTTGTCCAGGTTCACGACCTGGTACTCGGTGCGGAACGGGTTCTTGAAGCCCTTGAGCTTCGGGAGACGCATGTGGAGGGGCATCTGGCCACCCTCGAAGCGCTCCGGAACCTGGTAACGGGCCTTGGTGCCCTTGGTACCACGACCAGCGGTCTTACCCTTGGATGCCTCACCACGACCCACACGGGTCTTGGCGGTCTTGGCACCCGGGGCAGGCCGGAGGTCATGCGCCTTCAGCGGCTTGTTCTCCGCCATGTCAGTCGACCTCCTCAACCGTCACGAGGTGGCGGACGGTGTGAACCATTCCGCGGAACTCGGGGCGGTCCTCCTTGACAACCACGTCGTGCAGGCGCTTCAGCCCGAGCGAACGAAGGGTGTCGCGGTGGTTCTGCTTGCTGCCGATGTACGACTTCGTCTGCGTGATCTTGAGACGGGCCATTACGCACCCGCTCCCGCACGAGCACGAAGCAGAGCCGCGGGGGCGACGTCCTCGAGGGGCAGACCACGGCGAGCCGCGATCTCCTCGGGACGCTGCAGGCCCTGGAGGGCCGCCACGGTCGCGTGCACGATGTTGATCGGGTTCGAAGAACCGAGCGACTTCGACAGGATGTCGTGAACGCCGGCGCACTCCAGAACGGCGCGCACCGGGCCACCGGCGATAACACCGGTACCGGGGGAAGCAGGCTTGAGCAGAACGACGCCCGCAGCCTTCTCGCCCTGGATCGGGTGAGGGATGGTGCCCTGGATACGCGGAACCTTGAAGAAGTTCTTCTTGGCTTCTTCCACGCCCTTGGCAATGGCCGCGGGAACTTCCTTGGCCTTGCCGTAACCGACACCGACGGTGCCGTCACCATCGCCCACCACGACCAGCGCGGTGAAGCTGAAGCGACGACCACCCTTCACAACCTTGGCGACACGGTTGATCGCGACGACGCGCTCGACGTACGCGGTCTTCTCGGCGGCAGCTGCGCCGCCGTCACGGCCCTTCCGGTCCCGCCGCTCGCCGCCACCGGCACCGCTTCCGCGGCGCTGGGGTCCAGCCATTGGATTTACCTCTCTCTGTTACGTCCGCTGTGCGTAGGAACCGGGGCTTAGAACTTCAGCCCGGCTTCACGGGCGGCGTCAGCCAGAGCGGCAATCCGCCCGGCGTACTGGTTACCACCGCGGTCAAACACGACGGCCTCGACGCCTGCGGCCTTGGCACGCTCGGCGACCAGGGCGCCGACCTGCTTGGCCTGGCTGCTCTTGTCGCCCTCGCCACCACGGATGGAGACGTCCAGGGTCGACGCCGACGCGAGCGTGTGGCCCGCGATGTCGTCGATGACCTGAGCCACCATGTGGCGGTTGGAACGCGTCACAACCAAGCGCGGACGCTCCGGCGAACCGGAGATGTGCTTGCGGACGCGGATGTGGCGACGCTTGAGGGCTGCACGCTTGTACGCGTCGCCCTTGGCGATCTTTACGCCGTATGCCATCGCTACTTACCAGCCTTTCCGACCTTGCGGCGGATGACCTCGCCGGCGTACTTGACGCCCTTGGCCTTGTACGGGTCAGGCTTCCGCAGCTTGCGGATCTTGGCCGCGGTCTCGCCGACCTTCTGCTTGTCGATGCCCTCGACGGTGAACTTCGTGGGGGACTCCACCTTGAAGGTGATGCCCTCCGGGGCCTCGATCAGGATCGGGTGGCTGTAGCCCAGGGCGAACTCCAGGTTGGAGCCCTTCGCCTGGACGCGGTAACCGACACCACTGATCTCGAGCGCCTTGATGTATCCCGTGGTCACGCCGGTGATCATGTTCGCCACCAGCGTGCGGGACAGGCCGTGAAGGGCCTTGTTCTGACGCTCGTCGTTCGGGCGGGCGACGTTCAGGACGCCGTCCTCACCCTTGGTGACCTCGATCGGCGACGCAACGGTGTGCGAGAGGGTGCCCTTGGGGCCCTTCACCGCGACCGTGCGGCCATCGATGGTGACGTCCACACCGGCGGGAACCTGGATGGGGAGCTTGCCGATTCGCGACATGAGCTATTCCTCCGTTCCCGACTACCAGACGTAGGCGAGGACTTCCCCACCTACGCCCTTCTTGCTGGCCTGCTGGCCGGTCAGGAGACCGTGGGACGTGGAGATGATCGCCACGCCCAGGCCGCCGAGAACCTTCGGCAGATTGGTGGACTTTGCGTATACACGCAGACCCGGCTTCGAGATTCGCTTGATGCCGGCGATCGAGCGCTCGCGGTTCGGGCCGAACTTCAGCTCGAGGACGAGGTTCTTGCCAACCTCGGCGTCCTCGACCTTCCAGCCCGTGATGAAGCCCTCCTGCTGGAGGATCTCCGCGATGTGCGACTTGATCTTGCTGTGCGGCATCGTGACGTCGTCGTGATACGCCGAGTTCGCGTTACGCAGACGCGTGAGCATGTCTGCGATGGGATCAGTCATGGTCATGAGTTGGCCTTCGGCCTCTCTCGCCGGGGTTTCCTGTATGCGCCATCCCTCTCCCTACTCAGAGGCAGGACGGGTGCGGTGCGGGGACCTACGGCGTAGTAAGTCGGTCTTGGGCGGCAGGCGCCCAACCCCACAAGCCTACGGCATGTGAGGCCGGGCTCCTGCCGACCAGATGCTTACCGAGAGTCTCCGGGTAATCCCAACGCCCAAAGGGCGAAGGAGATTTACCAGGAGCTCTTGGTCACGCCCGGCAGCTCGCCACGGTGAGCCATCTCACGAAGGCACACGCGGCACAGGCCGAACTTGCGGTAGACGGAGTGGGGCCGGCCGCAGCGCTGGCAGCGGGTGTACCCGCGAACGCCGAACTTCGGCTTACGGGCGGCCTTAGCGATCAGAGCCTTCTTCGCCACGGTCAGTTCTCCTTGAACGGGAAGCCGAGGTGACGAAGGAGGGCACGACCCTCGTCGTCATTGGTCGCCGTGGTGACCACGGTGATGTCCATGCCCCGGACCCGGTCGATCTTGTCCTGGTCGATCTCGTGGAACATGACCTGCTCCGTGAGACCGAAGGTGTAGTTGCCACGGCCGTCGAACTGCTTCGGCGACAGGCCACGGAAGTCACGGATACGCGGAAGCGCGAGCGACAGCGTACGGTCCAGGAACTCCCACATGCGGTCACCACGGAGGGTGACGTGGCAGCCGATCGGCTGCCCCTCGCGCAGCTTGAACTGCGCGATCGACTTGCGGGCCTTGGTGACGGCCGGCTTCTGACCGGTGATCGTGGTGAGGTCGCGCACGGCGCCATCGATCAGCTTGGAGTCGCGGGCGGCGTCGCCCACACCCATGTTGACCACGATCTTGACCAGACCGGGAATCTGCATGACGTTCTCGTAGGAGAACTCCTCACGCAGCTTGCCGGCGATTTCCTCGCGGTAGCGCGTCTTGAGACGCGGCGCAGTGGTGGTAGTCATCAGATGTCCTCACCGGTGCGCTTGGCAACGCGGATCTTGTTGCCCTCGTCGTCAAAGCGGTAGCCGACGCGAGTAACGACCTTGTTGCCGTCCTTCTCAACAACCAGCTGCACGTTGCTGACGTGGACGGGTGCCTCGGTCGTCACAATGCCACCGGTCTGCGAACCGCGAGCGGTCTGACCGGCCTTGGTGTGCTTCTTGACCCGGTTGACACCCTCGACGAGGACGCGGTCCTGAGCAGGGTAGGCAACGATGACCTTGCCCTGCTTGCCCTTGTCCTTACCGGTGATGACCTGAACCAGGTCGCCCTTCTTGATCTTCATGCTTACAGCACCTCCGGCGCGAGCGAGATGATCTTCATGAACTTCTTCTCGCGCAGCTCACGGCCCACCGGGCCGAAGATACGGGTGCCGCGGGGATCGCCGTCGTTCTTCAGAATGACGGCGGCGTTCTCGTCGAAGCGGATGTACGAGCCATCCTGACGACGACGCTCCTTGACGGTGCGAACGATGACGGCCTTGACGACGTCACCCTTCTTCACGTTGCCACCGGGGATCGCGTCCTTGACGGTGGCGACGATGACGTCACCGATGCCCGCGTAGCGGCGACCCGAGCCACCGAGAACACGGATGGTGAGAATTTCCTTCGCACCCGTGTTGTCGGCGACGCGCAGTCGCGACTCCTGCTGGATCACGTCTATCTCCTGATCGTCTGCCGGTTCCCGGCGGGGGCCGCTCCGTTACCGGAACGGACCCCCGCCGAGCCTGGCGGAACCTGCCTGAAGGGGAAACCCCTCAGGAATTACTTGGCCTTCTCGAGGATCTCGACGATGCGCCACCGCTTCGTGGCGGACAGCGGCCGGGTCTCCATGAGGAGGACACGGTCGCCGACGCCGGCGGCGTTCTGCTCGTCGTGAGCCTTGAGCTTGTTCGTACGGCGGATGACCTTGCCGTACAGCGCGTGCTTGACGCGGTCCTCGACAGCGACGACGACGGTCTTGTCCATCTTGTCGCTGACGACCAGACCCTCACGGGTCTTGCGGAAACCGCGGTCGGTGTTCGTCTCAGTCACAGTCTTCTCGCTCATCAGACGCTCTCCACCGTCTCGATGCCGAGCTCGCGCTCACGCATCAGGGTGTAGATCCGGGCGATGTCCTTACGGACGGACTTGAGCCGGCCGTGGTTCTCGAGCTGTCCGGTCGCCGCCTGGAAGCGGAGGTTGAACAGCTCTTCCTTGGCCTCGCGGAGCTTGTTGAGGAGCTCCTCGTTGCCCAGCTCGCGCAGCTCGGACGTCTTGGTACCGGCCGACATCACGACTCACCTGCCTCGCGCCGAACAATCCGGCACTTCATCGGAAGCTTGTGAGCAGCGCGGGTGAGCGCCTCACGAGCAATCTTCTCGTTCGGGTAGGACAGCTCGAACATCACCCGACCCGGCTTGACGTTCGCGATCCACCACTCGGGAGAACCCTTACCGGAACCCATGCGGGTCTCGGCAGGCTTCTTCGTCAGGGGACGGTCCGGGTAGATGTTGATCCAGACCTTGCCGCCACGCTTGATGTGACGGGTCATCGCGATACGAGCGGACTCGATCTGACGGTTCGTCACGTACGCCGGGGTCAGCGCCTGGATGCCGTACTCGCCGAACGCAACCTGCGTGCCACCCTTGGACATACCGCTGCGCTTCGGGTGGTGCTGCTTGCGGTGCTTGACCCTACGGGGGATCAGCATTTCGGTCAGGCCTCCGTTCCGGTGCTCTCAGCCGCCGGAGCAGCGGCGGACGCCTCGGCCTTGGGGGCCTCGGCGGCCGGAGCCGACTGCTGCGGCTTGCGGCCGCGACCGCCACGCTCGCCACCACGGCCACCGCGGCCGGCCGGACGGTCAGCGCCGCCACGGGCCGGGCGGTTGCCCGCACGGGCAGCAGCGTTCTCGGCGCGGACCTCGGCGATGTTCTTGACGTCGCCCTTGTAGATCCAGACCTTCACGCCGATGCGGCCGAAGGTCGTCTTGGCCTCGAAGAAGCCGTAGTCGACGTTCGCACGGAGGGTGTGCAGGGGCACGCGGCCCTCGCGGTAGAACTCCGAGCGGGACATCTCGGCGCCGCCGAGGCGACCGCCGCACTGGATCTTGATGCCCTTGGCGCCGGCCTTCATCGAGCTCTGCATGCTCTTACGCATGGCGCGACGGAAGGAGACGCGGGAGGAGAGCTGCTCGGCGACGGCCTGGGCCACCAGCTGAGCGTCCACCTCGGGGTTCTTGACCTCGAGGATGTTCAGCTGGACCTGCTTGCCGGTCAGCTTCTCCAGCTCGCCACGGATGCGGTCGGCCTCGGCGCCGCGGCGGCCGATGACGATGCCCGGGCGGGCGGTGTGGATGTCAACGCGGACGCGGTCGCGGGTGCGCTCGATCTCAACCTTCGAGATGCCGGCTCGCTCCATGCCCTTCGTCATCATGCGACGAATGGCAACGTCTTCCTTGACGTAGTCCTTGTACAGCTTGTCGGCGTACCAACGGGACTTGAAGTCCGTGGTAATGCCGAGCCGGAACCCGTGCGGGTTTACCTTCTGGCCCATTACCGGGTTCCTTCCTTGCTGCTGACGACCACGGTGATGTGGCTGGTCCGCTTACGGATCCGGTAGGCACGGCCCTGAGCACGCGGACGGAACCGCTTCAGGGTCGGGCCCTCGTCCACGTACGCCTCGCTGATGACCAGCGAAGAGGCGTCAGGGTGGTCGTAGTTGTGTGCAGCGTTGGCAATGGCGCTGTCAAGCACCTTGCCAACCGGCACGCTCGCGGCCTGCGGGGCGAAACGCAGGACCGCCTGAGCCTCCGTGGCATCCATGCCACGGATGAGGTCCACCACTCGGCGGGCCTTCATGGGCGTGACGCGGATGTACCGCGCCTGGGCCCTGGCTTCCATGGTTGTCCCTTCGGTGTGAGTCATAGTCGTTTCCACCCCGCGCTAGCGGCGCTTCGACTTCCGGTCGTCCTTGACGTGGCCGCGGAAGGTGCGAGTCGGCGAGAACTCGCCGAGCTTGTGGCCGACCATCGACTCGGTGACGAACACCGGGACGTGAATCTTGCCGTTGTGCACCGCGATGGTGTGACCCAGCATGGCCGGGATGATCATCGAGCGACGGGACCAGGTCTTGATGACGTTCTTGGTGCCTGCCTCGTTCTGTACGTCCACCTTCTTGATGAGGTGGCCGTCGACGAAGGGCCCCTTCTTGAGACTGCGCGGCATCTAAACCCGCTCCTAGCGCTTCTTGTTCGTCTTGCGGCGGCGGACGATGTACTTGCTCGATGCCTTCTTCGGCGAGCGAGTACGACCCTCCTTCTGACCCCACGGCGAGACCGGGTGACGTCCACCGGAGGTCTTGCCTTCACCACCACCGTGCGGGTGGTCAACCGGGTTCATCGCGACACCGCGGACGGACGGGCGAACGCCCTTCCAGCGCATGCGGCCGGCCTTGCCCCAGTTGATGTTCGACTGCTCGGCGTTGCCGACCTCACCGATGGTGGCGCGGCAGCGGGCGTCGACCAGGCGGATCTCACCCGACGGCATACGAAGGTGGGCCATGGTGCCCTCCTTCGCCAGCAGCTGCACGGAGGCACCCGCGGAACGGGCGAACTTCGCGCCGCCGCCGGGCCGCAGCTCGATGGCGTGGATGGTCGTACCGACCGGGATGTTGCGCAGCGCCAGGTTGTTACCGGGCTTGATGTCGGCGGCCGGGCCGTTCTCGACACGGTCGCCCTGACCCAGGCCACGCGGCGCGATGATGTAGCGCTTCTCGCCGTCCGCGTAGTGCAGGAGCGCGATGCGCGCGGTGCGGTTCGGGTCGTACTCGATGTGCGCGACCTTGGCCGGCACGCCGTCCTTGTCGTGACGACGGAAGTCGATCACGCGGTAGGCGCGCTTGTGGCCACCACCCTGGTGGCGAACGGTCACACGACCGGTGTTGTTACGGCCGCCCTTGCTGTGCAGGGGGCGGACCAGCGACTTCTCCGGCGTGGACCGCGTGATCTCGACAAAGTCGGCGACGCTGGAGCCACGACGGCCCGGGGTCGTCGGCTTGTACTTGCGGATACCCATTTCTCAGTCCTCGTCCGATTCCGGACGACTCGACCTCCGTTAGGAGGTCGGGCCGCCGAAGATGTCGATTCGGTCGCCCTCAGCGAGGGTCACGATGGCGCGCTTGGTGTCAGCGCGCTTGCCGAAACCGGTCTTGGTGCGCTTGCGCTTACCCTGACGGTTGATCGTGTTGACCCCGGTGACCTTGACCGAGAAGACCGCTTCGACGGCCTGCTTGATCTGGGTCTTGTTGGAGCCGGGCGCGACGATGAACGTGTACTTGTTCTCGTCGAGCAGCGCGTAGCTCTTCTCCGAAACAACCGGCTTGACGAGAACGTCACGCGGGTCGGAGTAGGTCTTGCTGGTAACGGTCGCCTCGCTCATCAGGCGTCGCTCCCTTCGGTCTCAGCGGTCTGGGGGCCAGACACGAAGGACTCGAAAGCGGCCTGGGTGAAGACCACGTCGTCAGAGACGATCACGTCGTACGTGTTCAGCTGGCCCGGGTCCAGGATGTGCACCTGGGGCAGGTTGCGTGCGGAGAGCCACGCGGCCTCGTCGTTGCGGTCGACGACCAGGAGCACGTTGTTGCGCTCCGAGATCTTGCCGAGCAGCGACTTGGCGGCCTTCGTGGAGACTCCACCCTCGACCACGCCGGTGACGACGTGGATGCGGGAGTGACGCGCCCGGTCGGAGAGGGCACCGCGCAGGGCGGCGGCCTTCATCTTCTTGGGGGTGCGCTGCGAGTAGTCACGCGGCTGCGGGCCGTGGACGACGCCACCGCCGACGAACTGCGGTGCGCGGGTCGAACCCTGGCGGGCGCGGCCGGTGCCCTTCTGGCGGTAAGGCTTGCGCCCACCACCACGGACTTCGCCGCGACGCTTGGTCTTGTGCGTGCCCTGACGGGCAGCTGCCAGCTGTGCGACAACGACCTGGTGGATCAGCGGAACGCTGGTCTTCGCGTCGAAGATCTCCGCGGGGAGCTCGACGGTACCGGCCTTGTCGCCTGCCGGCGAAAGGATGTCAATGGTGCTCATTACCTCAAGCCCCCTTGGCCGCGGTACGGACCAGGACGAGGCCGCCGTTCGGACCGGGGACTGCGCCCTTGATGAGGAGCAGACCCTTCTCCGCGTCAACCGCGTGGATGGTCAGGTTCTGGGTGGTGACGCGCTCGTTACCCATCCGACCGGCCATGCGCATGCCCTTGAAGACACGCCCAGGGGTGGCACAGCCACCGATCGAACCGGGGGAACGGTGCTTGCGCTGGACGCCGTGACCGGCGCCGAGGCCCTTGAAGTTGTGACGCTTCATGACACCGGCGAAGCCCTTGCCCTTGCTCTTGCCCGTGACGTCAACCTTGACGCCGGACTCGAACACCTGGGCAGTGATCTCCTGGCCCAGCGTGTACTCGCTGGCGTCAGGGGTGCGGAGCTCCACCAGGTGGCGGCGCGGAGTCACGTCGGCCTTGGCGAAGTGACCCTTGAGGGGCTTGTTCACCTTGCGCGGGTCAATCTCGCCGAAGGCGATCTGGACCGACTCGTAGCCGTCGCTGTCGTTCGTACGCACCTGCGTCACGACGCACGGACCGGCCTTGACGACGGTCACCGGGACAACCCGGTTGTTCTCGTCCCAGACCTGGGTCATACCGAGCTTCTCGCCCAGGACGCCCTTGATGTTCTTGCTCATCTCGGCCCGTCCCCTCAGAGCTTGATCTCGATGTCGACGCCAGCCGGCAGGTCGAGGCGCATCAGCGAGTCAACCGTCTTCGGCGTGGGGTCGAGAATGTCGATGAGGCGCTTGTGCGTGCGCATCTCGAAGTGCTCGCGAGAGTCCTTGTACTTGTGCGGCGACTTGATGACGCAGTACACGTTCTTCTCAGTGGGCAGCGGCACCGGGCCCGCGACCGACGCACCAGTGCGGGTCACCGTCTCGACGATCTTCTTCGCCGAGGAGTCGATGACCTCGTGGTCGTAGGCCTTGAGCCGGATGCGGATCTTCTGTCCCGCCATGGCTACTAGTAGTCCTGTCTCTCGTAACGCTCTGGAACCCGAGGTTCTGGTAACTCCGCCTCCGACCCACGCGGTCGGGCGTGTCGCATCCCCTCTACGAAAATCTCCCGAAGAAGATCCCAACCAAGGGGGTGCGGGCCTGAGACCGCGCTGCCGGGGGAGGAACCCCACCGGGCGCCTGGCCGGTGCCACACATACGCTTCCCGAAAGATTCCCGTACGTCCGGCCCTTACAGGGCCGACGAGTACTGTGGGACTCGCTTCCGGTCCTCCCGGCGGGAGGCGCGCAGCATTGACACTCAACCGAGCAACCTGGTCAGTGTGCCATACGGGGCACGAGCCTGGCCAATCGGGCGGAGGATCTTACCCCCCGCGCCGCCATGGTCAAACGCGGGCACGAACCGCGGCGGCCGGCCCGTTCGCCCCGCCCCGATATTCGGTCGAGGGCCGCACTCCCCCGCCCCTAGTGTGACCGGCCGGGACGGCGACTCACCGGGGGCACAGAACATGCGTACGCACTATCCACGGACCCCGCATCTGCCCTGGTCACCCGGGGCCACCTCGGACGACGTGCGCCTGGCCGACCTCGCCGGGCTGACCGGCTCCGAGGTCGTGGTCACCGAGAAGCTGGACGGCGAGAACACCACGCTGTACGCGGACGGGCTGCACGCCCGCTCCCTCGACTCGGCGCACCACCCCTCCCGCGGCTGGGTCAAGGCGCTCCAGGGCCGCATCGGCCCGCGCATCCCGGCGGGGTGGCGGATCTGCGGCGAGAACATGTTCGCCCGCCACTCCATCCCGTACGAGGACCTCGCGAGCCACTTCTACGGCTTCTCCGTCTGGGACGGAGACCGCTGCCTGGCCTGGGACCCGACCGTGGACTTCCTGCGGGACCTGGGCATCCCGACGCCGCGGGTGCTGTGGCGCGGGGTCTTCGACGCCCGGGCCGAGAAGGCGCTGCGCGCGCTGAAGCCGGACACGCTGCGCCAGGAGGGTTACGTCGTCCGCCCCGCCGAGAGCTTCCCGGCCGCGGCGTTCAGGCGGCGCGTGGCGAAGTGGGTGCGGCCGGGCCACGTGACGACGGACACGCACTGGATGCACGCGGAGGTGGTGGAGAACGGGCTGGGCCCGGCCGCCGCCCTGTGGGCCGTACGCTCGGGCGCCCCGGTGGACCCGGCGGCGCTCGCTGTGGCGGTCGGCACCAGGGCGGGTGAGGCTCCGGGCGCACCGACACACCCGGCGGCGCTCGCCGTCGCCACGGGCCTCGTCCCCGGCGACGCACCGGCCGCCCTCGCGACGGCCGACGCCCTGGACGCACGGGGCCGCACCGGCGACGACCGGCTGGCCGGGGTGCTCGCCGCCCTGCTCCACCGCATCCCCCGCGCCGCACTCGCCCCGCTGCTCGCCGGACCGCTCGGGATGCCGCTCGCCCGGCGGACCGCGGACCTGGTCGGCCTGTACCCCGCACTGCACCGCCCTTACCCGGACGACGAGCGCCACGCGGGCCTGGCCAGGATGGCGCTCGCCGCCGACCTGCCGGTCCTGCACGCGCTGGCCGGAGCACTGGCCGAGACGCCCGAGGCCCGCGAGCAGGTGGAGTGGTCGGCGCTGCACGCGGCGGAGGTGGCGGAACCGTCCGGGCTGCGGGAGTCCTTCGCGGGCCTGGAGCCGGACGCTGCCGCCCGCTGCCTGGCGCAGGCCCGTGAGGCGTACGCGCTGGGCCGCATCGGCACCGCGGAGGAGGCGGTCGCTGCGACCTGGCGGTGGCGGTCCGGTGACTTCCCCTCCCTCATCCACTTGGCCGGCCCCTCCGGCAGCGGCAAGAGCACCTTCGGCCGCGGCCTGCCGGGCGTCGCCACGTACCTCTCCCTCGACGACCTGCGCGAGTCCCGGGGCTCCCGCGCCGACCAGAGCGCCAACGCGGACGTCCTGCGCGAAGGGCTGGACCGCCTCGACGCCGCTCTCGTCCCCGGCGCCACCGTGGTCTGGGACGCCACCTCGCTCAACCCGCACCAGCGCTCCCTGGTCCACGCGGTCGCCCACCGCAGGGACGCCCTGCTCACCCACGCCGTGGCCTGGGTCGGCGCAGACGAACTCACCACCCGCAACACCCGGCGCAGCCACCCCGTCCCCCCGGAGGTCCTGGCCTCCCAGCTGCGCCGCTTCGCACCCCCGTATCCCGGCCAGGCCCACCGCACCTGGTACATCGGCACGAGCGGAACCGTGGAGGACCGGACCTGATGCGTACGAGCGAGGAGATCTACCACCGGGTCCGCTGGGACGCCCGCTTCGACCCGGCGCGCTTCGTCCTGGGCGTCGCCCAGCGCGGCCGGGACCCCAAGCGGGTGCCGCTGGAACGGTTCACGCCCGGCGGGGACATCCCCTGGCACCGGGTGCTGTTCTTCGAGGCGGACGGCGAGGTGGTGTGGGACCGGTCCTCGGGGGCGGACCGCATCGACGAGACGGACGCGGGCCGGGTGCGCAGCCCGCGCCGGCTCCCCTCCCCTTACTTCACCTCCCGCGTCCCGCACGCCTTCTCCCCTACTACGGGCACCTGGGAACCGTCGCCCGCCCGGCCCCCGGCCGGCCCGTCCGGTCCGCTGACGGTGCTCACCTGGAACACCCTCTGGGACCGCTACGACAGCGACCGCATCGACACGGCCCGCCGCCGCCCGCTCCTCCTCGACGCCCTGCGCGCGGCGGAAGCGGACGTCATCGCACTCCAGGAGGCGGAGCCCGCGCTGCTGGAGCTGCTGCTGGCCTGCGACTGGATTCGGGACGGATACGTCCTCGCCACCGACCCGGCGGGCCGTGACGTACCGGACTGCGGGCTGCTGCTGCTCAGCCGGCTGCCCGTGAGCGAGGCGGCTCTGCACGTGCTCGGCCCGCACAAGGCGGTGGCCGCAGCCGTCGTCGAGACGACCGAGGGCCCCGTCACGGTGGCCGTGACCCACCTCAGCAGTGACCACTCCCCCGACGGCGCCACTCGCCGCGACACCGAACTGGCCGACCTGGCAACGGGGTTGGCGGGCATCGAGGGCGAGCTCCTCCTCGTCGGCGACTTCAACGACGGCGGCGACCACCCGCAGACCCGCCTGGCGATGACGGACGCGTGGACCGAGGTGCACGGCCCCGCCGACACCACTCCCACCTTCGACCCGTCGGTGAACCCTCTCGCCGCCGTCTCCTCCCTCTCCGGCCGCGTCTCCCGGCTGGACAGGGTCCTGCTGCGTACGGAAAGGCTGCACGCCCGGTCGGCGGTCCTGACCGGAGAGACGCCCGGCCCGGAGGGGCTGTACGTCTCCGATCACTACGGGGTACGGGTGGAGCTGGGCCCGCCCCTTCCGCCGGCCGAAGGGGATGACGGCGTGACGGAACGGGTCGCCGCCGCCCTCCCCGGCGCCCGCGTCCACGTCGTCGGTTCCCGCCGCATGGGCTGCGCGCTGCCCGGCGCGGACCTGGACCTGGTCGCGGCCCTGCCCGGCGCCGTCGAGCCGGCGGGGGTGCGGTCGCTGCTGACGGCTGCGTTCCCGGAGGCGCGGGACCTGTATGAGGTGGCGGGCGCCCGGGTGCCCGGCCTGCGCTGGCGGCTCGACGGCCTCCGGGTCGACCTGGTCACCGTGGCGACCGGACCCCTGTCCCCCGACGAGGCGGTCGCCCGCCGCTCCGAGCTGGGCGACGCGGCGGCGGTCGCGCTGAGCGCGGTGACCGACGCCGAAGCGGTGCTCATGGCGGCGGATCCGTACCGGGAGGCCTTCGCCGCTCTCGCCCGGGACGTCAAGGCGTGGGCGGGCGCGAGGGGCCTCGACTCCGCGCCCTGCGGCGGGCTGCCGGGCCTCGCCTGGGCCGTCCTCGCCGCCCGTACCGCTCGCGAGGCCGGCGACCCGCCGCCGCTCGCGCTGCTCCGGCACTTCTTCGCGACCTGGGCGGCGTGGGACTGGGACGAGGCGGTGGGCGGGGCCGGGGCGACCGGTGACCCGGTGACGGTGCTGACCCCGACGGCTCCGGTGCGTTCCTGCACCACGCAGGTCTCCGTCGCGGGCCGCGATCTCCTGGCCGCCGAGCTGTACCGGGCGTGGGAGATCCTGGAGGCGGCGGAGGACGGCGCCGACCCGCGTGCGCTGCTGTGTGCGCCGCCGCGCCTGTCCGACCTGCACCCGTCCTGGGCGCTGGCATCGGTGCCCCCGGGCGGGCCCGACGAGGGGCGGCTACGCGGGCGGCTCCTGGCCCTGGCCGCCGCCCTCGCCGAGACGGGCGCCGCCGACTGCCGCATCTGGCCGCGCCCGCTCACGGCCGGCGGCCGCACGGGGTACGCGATCGGGCTCGGTGCGACGCCACCACCGGCTCACCGGCTGGCGGAGATCGGGGCGGAGGTGCTGCGGGGGATCCGGGACGCGTCGTTGGCCCCGGTGGGGCTGCCCGCGCTGCGGTCGAGCGGGGACGCGGCGTTCGCGGACCTCCTCAGCCCGGCGTAGGCCGAGCGGCTGACTTCCTGTCTGGGTCCGAGGACGGATGACCGCGCGGGGCCGATCCGGCAGGGTGATCTCTGCCGCTACCCCACTACTGCTCACGCGAAGGAAGTGCGCGATGTCCGTGCTGCTGCTGAATGACGACGACGTGCGTGCTCATCTCGACGCTCCCACGGCCGTCCGCGCCGTACGGAACGCTCTCCTGGCCGCGAATGAAGGCGGTCTCCACGCGCCGCCACGGGTCCGTGCCGACCTCGGGGGCGGTCAGCTGGTGTTCACGGCAGGCCATCTGCGCGCGGAGAAACTGTTCGGCTTCCGTGCCTACGACACCCTCGTCGGAGCGGAGCAGCTGGTGGCCGTGTGGGACACCGAGGGCGGGCGGCTCCGGGCCGTCGTGCACGGCGATGAGCTGGGCGCCCGACGGACCGGCGCCATCGGTGCCGTAGCGGTGGACGCGGCGGCAAACCCGGGACCGGTACGACTCGGGCTGGTGGGAGCAGGCACGCACGCCTGGACACAGCTGTGGGCCATCAGCTCGGTGCGACAGGTGAGGGAGGCCACGGTGGCGGCCCGCAGACCGGAACGCGCGGAAGCGTTCGCCCGGCGGGCTGACGAGGAACTGGGTGTCACGGTACGGGCGGTGCGTACGGCGGAGGAGGCGGTACGCGATCACGACGTCCTGGTCGTCGCCACGAACAGCCCGGTGCCCGTCCTCGACGCCGACTGGATCGCGCCGGGGACGCATGTGACGACGCTCGGGCCGAAGACGATCTCGCGCCACGAAGTGCCCGAGGCGTTGGCAGACCGGGCCGACGTGCTCTTCACCGACTCACCGGCCCAGGCCACCGCCTACAGCGAGCCGCACATCCTCCCCGTCGACCGGATGATCGCTCTGGGCGCCATCCTGTCCGGTACGGCGACGGGCCGGACGAGCCCGGAGCAGATCACCGTCTTCTGCTCCGTCGGCCTCGCAGGCACCGAGGTCGCTGTCGCGGCCGCGCTGGGGGAGGCGGCGCATCACCACGCGAGGCGGCTGCGGCCCTGATCGAGGATGCTGCTGATCAGCGCCCGGCAACGTACGGGACGAAGCCCGCCCATGCGGTCTCACCAAAGGTGAGCTGTGGGCCGGACAGGTTCTTCGAGTCGCGGACGTGCATGGCGCCGGGGGCGGTCGCGGTCTCGACGCAATCGCCTTCGTTGCCGTCGCTGCTGTAGCTGCTCTTGAACCAGACCAAGCCGGAAACGCCTTGCACAGAAGCTCTGCGGTTCATGTCTCTCCCAGCATTCGTTCGATGAGGGCCAGAGTGTCGCGGGGTGTGAGGGCTTCGGCCCGGATGGTGCCATACCGCAGTTCAAGAATACGGAGCTGTCTCGGCTCACTCACCCGGCGCCCGTTGAATGCCCCATTCGACCATCCCACTGCCGAACCATCTTCGAACTTCATCGCCCTGATGTCACCGTCCATCCCAGGATGTGCCTCTCGATGCGTAGGCATCACCTGGAGGGTCACATTGCGCAACTTCCCGATCTCCAGCAGCCGTTCGAGCTGGCGTCGCCACTCCAGCGTGCCTCCAATGGGGCGCCTGAGTGCCGACTCCTCCTGAACGAAGCTGAGAGCGGGCGCAGGCGACCGCCCGTAGATCGACTGCCGCGCCATGCGCGCGGCAACCATCCGTTGCACCTCGTCCTGCGAGTACGGGGGCTGCCGGGCCTCGAACAGCGCCCGAGCATGGCCCGGGGTCTGCAACAGCCCATGCAGGCCGTGCGCCACATAGGCCGCAATCTCCACAGCCTTCGCCTCGACGCCGGCCAAGTCCCGCACCTTCTTCGGGTACCGAACCGCCGCCACATCCCGCTTCATCGCGGCGATCTTGCCGCCCGCGCCGAGCACGTCGTCGGACCTGTCCAGGAACTCCGGCCGAGGAATCCGCCGCCCGCCCTCCACCTTGCGGACCAGGTCCTCCCCGTACCCGATCGCGGCACCGAACTCGCAGGCCCGCATCCCGGCCGCCTCCCGCCAGGCCCTGATCTGGCGCCCCACGGCAGCGACCACCGCAACGCCCGACTCGTCATCGGGATCGACATCCCAACCGGGCTCGTCCGCCCCGCCGCCGCCCTGCTCCGTACCGACCCCGTCCGCGCTCATCCGTGCCCCACTTCCGACGTGCGTGCCATTCCTGCTCAACCGCTTCTGTTCCCCGCACGTCACTCCGGACAGCTGGGACAGCGCTGGACAAGCCCGGGACAATCACCGTACGCAAGGGCTGTGCCACTGGGCACGGTACGCAGACGCAGCCACGCTGAGTGACGTGAACCAACAAACCGCCACCCCCCAACACCCCACCACCGCACGCACGTTCACCGTGCTGCTCTCCCCCACCCGCCGGGGCGCCCGGCTCGCCCGGCTCCTCGCCGTGGCCCATCTCGACCTCTGGGGACTGCCCTCCGAGTCGGCCGCGCACATCGTCGCCGAGCTCGCCACCAACGCCACGGTCCACGGCCGGGTGACGGGCCGGGACTTTCAGCTGCGCCTCGCCGCCCACGATGACGGCCGGCTGCGGATCGAGGTCACCGACACCCGTGGCGACCGCCTGCCCGTCGCCACGGCCCCCGACCCGCTCGCGGAGAGCGGGCGCGGCCTGATCGTCGTCGAGGCGCTCGCCACCCGCTGGGGCATCACTCCGGGCCCGGTCCCGCGCAAGACGGTGTGGGCGGAACTCGACCTCGTACCGTGACCGGCTCCACCGGGTCGCGGATGCCCACGACCTACGCGGCCACGACCCGGTGGACCACGACGCGGCTGCCCACGACGTCTAAAGGCTTTTAAAGAACTTGGGGAAATAACCCAACCAAACCCAACCCCACCCCCGCCCTGACCTGCATCACCCGCGCGAGTGAACAATGACAACTGGGCTGGATTCGAGGCTGGTTGGTCGGCATATGCTCGCCGCGACAACCACAGAACGAGACGGCCCCCGCCGAGACAGCAAATCTCAACCGGGGGCCTGACCACGAGGAAGAAGTAGCTTCCCGATGGATACCCCGCAGGTTATCGCGCCCCCGTGCGCCCAGCCCGGCTCCCCCGGCACCCTTCCCGACGTCACGCCGACATCCGGCGTCATCCACGTCAACACCCGCCACAGCTCCGGCTTCGTGATCATCGGCAACCACCTCGCCCAGCACCACAAGCTCTCCCTCATCGCGATC
Organism: Streptomyces sp. NBC_00385; assembly: GCF_035917155.1. NCBI lineage: Bacteria > Bacillati > Actinomycetota > Actinomycetes > Kitasatosporales > Streptomycetaceae > Streptomyces > Streptomyces sp. NBC_00385. The sequence goes on from NZ_CP107951.1 coordinate 3,322,781, forward strand.
GGCCTCGCCGTCCACATCCAGTCACTGCCCGCCGGAGCCAAAGTCGGCATCAAGGTCCTCACCGACCGCTTCCCCGAAAGCGAAGCCCGCATCACCGCCGCCCTCCACGAACTCGAAGCCGAGGGCTACATCCACCGCAGCCGCGTACGCCTCCCCAACGGCCGCGTCACCACCCGCACCATCTCCTACAACAAGCCCGGAGCCACCGCCCCCACTCCACAACGAGAACAACGAGAACCCCGACGGCAGGCGCCCACCGCACCCGCACCACCCCCTCCCTCGGCCGCGGAACCCTCCGCACCGCCGCTCCCCGCACCCGTCTACGTACCGGCCCCCACAGCCCCCAGGAAGCAGCCCCCGCCACTCCCCCAACCCCACACACCCACCCCGGAACTACTCCGAACCGCCGAAGCCGTCCTCACCGACCTCCGCCGCCACACACCCCAACTCACCCTCAAGGAAGAAGACATCCCCGCCCTCGTCCCCGGCATCGCCGCCTGGCTCGAACGCGACGTTCACCCCGACACCATCCGCCACGCCCTCACCGACCAACTCCCCATCCCCGTCAAACACCCCGCGAAGTTCGTCCGCAGCCGCATCACCGCCCTCCTGCCACCCCCACTCCCCGGCACCGCAGACCTCACCCCACCGCCCCGCCCCAAACCCCTCACCATCCCGCTCCAGAACTGCGACACCTGCGACCGCGCCTTCCGCGCCACCCACCCCGGCCACTGCCGCGACTGCCAAAGCAACACACACGCAGCCACCTACGCCCTCTGAACGGACCCGCACGCATGGTCAGCTCACCCCACGAAGCGATGCACCGCATCTTCCAGGAGTACCCCGGCCTCTTCTCCCGCGTCTCCGAAGTACTCGGCATCGACATCCCGCCGCCCACCTCCGCGACCGTCCTGCCGAACGACCTCACCGAGAACAGCCCCGTCGAACGCCGCGTAGACACCCTCCTGCGCATCGAGACGCAAGACGACGGCCCCTTCCTCCTCGCCGTCGAAGCCCAAGGCAAGAAGGACCCCCGCAAGACCACCAGCTGGCCCTACTACGTCAGCTACCTCCACAACCGATACGGCGCCCTCCCCGTCCTGCTCCTGGTCGTCTGCCAGGACCACACCACCGCCCAGTGGGCCGCCACGCCCATCACCATCGGCCTCCCCCAATGGCCCACCCTCACCCTCAACCCACTCGTCGCCGGACCCCACAACATGCCCGTCATCACCAACGTCGCCGAAGCCCGCAAAGACCTCGCACTCGCCACCCTCGCCGCCATCACACACGCCGACAATCCGGACGTCGATGCCATACTGAAAACGCTCTCCGCCGCACTGCGCGACACACCCGAAACCCTCGCCGACCCCATCGTCGAACTCACCGCACAGGGCCTGGGCAACCGCCCGGCCGCACAACAATGGAGGAACCTGGTGGCCGTGGACACGTCTTTCTACACATCCTTCATGTCCGAAGAAATCCGAGACGAAGGCCGAGCCGAAGGCCGAGCCCAAGGCCAAGCCCAAGGCCAAGCCGAAGGTCAGGCAAAGGGCCAGGCAGGGAGTCTCCTGTTGATCCTCGAAGCACGCGGTATCGCCCTCACCGACGAGCTCCGACAGAAGATCACGAGCTGCGCCGACTCCCACCTGCTGAACCAGTGGCTCCAGCGCGCTGCCACTGCTACCACGGCCGAGGAAGTCTTCACCGGGCAATAGCCCCCGCCCAGCCGGAGGCGTCGCTGCCCGCACAGGACAGCGACAGCCACCGCCCAGAGGCACGACGACGAGGGGCCTGGGGCCTTGGATCTCTACACATCCTTCATGTCCGAAGAAATCAGGGACGAAGGCCGAGCCCAAGGCCGGGCCCAAGGCCAAGCCGACAGCCTCCTGCTGGTCCTGGACGTGCGCGGCATCGCGCTCACCGAAGCGGCCCGCAAGAAGATCACTGCCTGCACCGACACTCAACTCCTCCACCAGTGGCTCGTACGCGCCGCCACCGCCACCACCGCCGAAGAAGTCTTCGCCGAGGATCCCGAGGACCCCCAGGGTCACTGAGCGGCCAGGCCATCAGAAGCCGAACGTGTTGTGCGGTTCGGGGTCGGCCCGGAACATCCGGCCGAGCCGGCCGGTCGCGCCGTCGGTGTGCTGCGTGAGGTGGCCCGCGTACGCGAGGTCGTGCGCCGACATGCCGCCGAAGTAGAGCGCGCTGAGCGCCGAGAGCGCGAGGGTCAGGTCCGCCGGCTCGTCGGTCGGCACGCACGTCACCGCGGCATCGTCTGCTCGGAGCTTCCAGGTCCCGTTGTTCCCCGGACACATCCGGTCGTCGTCGATGGTGAATCGCAGCGTGGCGGGTGTGAGGTACGCGCGTTGCGTCAGGGCGCGTGGGACGTCGAGAAGGCGCGCCCAGAGGTTGTCCGTCTGGCGGGTGACGCGCATCGCCCGCGGGTTCGTCAGCATCCATCGCAGGGGTTCGTCGCGCGGACGGGCGGGCGCCACGACGGTCTTGGTGAGGTCGAAGTCGATGAGCAGTCCCCACAGCGCGCGGTAGGCCGCCGGGTTCATCGCCTCCAGGGCCTCCACCACGAGCGTTCCCGCCCGGTCCGCGGTCGGGGACCACGGCAGCCGGAAGTGAGCGATCCCGTCCACATCGCCGTGCCGGTCGCGGTGGACGAGGTAGCGCAGCGGTCCGTTCGTACCATCCGCTTCGTCGGACAGCCCGTCCCACCGCCCGGGGAGCGGGCTGAGTTCCCCGACGCGCCGCGCACGCACGTGCGCATGCACCCGGGGCCAGGCCTCTCTCGCGTCCGCAGCGGCGACCAGCTCGAGCGACCCGGGATCCGGTGCTGCCGGAAGGAGGGCCGCTTCGTGGCGCGCCAGCTCCCAGCGGGTGCGGTAGGTCGCGGGCGAGAAGCCGAACCGCCCGTAGATGCTGCCCTCGCTCGCGCTGAGCATCGCCAACGGCTCGCCCCGCTCCAGAGCCGCCTCGAACATGGCCTGCATCATCTGCCGCAGGCAGCCGCGCCGACGATGCGTCGCGATCACCCCGGTGGAAGTGACGCCGGCCATCCTGACCGTCCCTCCGCCGGGCACCGTCACCTCGAAGGAGATGGCCCCCGACGCACCGACGCATCTGCCGTCGGCGAACGCCGCGATCGGGTGGAAGGACGCGTCCGCACTGTCGGCCGCAGCCATTTCCTCCAGCTGATCGGCGCCGGCGGGCGCGCGTTGTGGAGGCCAGGGCTCGGGGCCGCCGTGCCACGCGGCGTCCGCGGGCTCCCAACTCGGCATGCCGTTCGCGAACGGCAAGGTCCGGTAGTACGCGGCCATCTCGTCGCGTCGCGGCGGGCGGACTTCAGTCACCATGCCGGATATTGCATCCCTCAGCCGCGCAGGCGGGCAACCGCATATCCGTGGGCCACGTCCATGTGAGTGTCAGTGGCCCGTGCGAGGGTTGCTCTCATGAACCCTTCGGGCGTGGTCGAGGAATTGTGGGATCGGATCCAGGCGCGCGACTGGTCAGGTGTCGCCGATCTGGTCGCAGAGGACGTCGTGGTGGAGTGGCCGGTCAGCGCCGAGCGCATCGTCGGCAACAAGAACTTCGTCGCGGTGAACCGCGAATACCCGGAGGGCTGGTCGATTCGGGTGCTGCGGATCGTGGCCGCCGGCAGCGAGGTGGTCTCCGAAGTCGAGGTACCGCACGACGCGTTCGGCGTGTTCCGGGTGGCTTCGTTCTGGACCGTCGAGCGGGGACGGATCGTACGGGGCCGGGAGTACTGGACGAGTCTGGGTGCCGACCCGCGCCCGGAGTGGCGGGAGCCCCTGACCGAGCCCATGTGAGGCTCGGCTCGTGCCGGTCACGGGGGAACAACGGCGTGCCATGATCGGCGAAATGTCAGCCGCACGAGGGTGAGGAGGACGGGGGCGGGCCCGTGAGGGTGGTGCCGCGCCTCCGGGGGCGTATGACGCAATGGCGTGCGTTGAGTGATACCGAGGTTGTCGAACTTGCGGCACGGCTGCGGTCGTTGGAATGTACGTGGGAGCTGGGGGCCACGCCGAGCTCCAGACGGTCCGCACAGTTCACGCGTCAGGCGCTGATGATCCGGCCGCGTTGGGAACTCCTCGACACCGGGTTCAGGCGGCCCGGGCGTGGCTCGTCCCGCACCAGACGGGCGCAGGACGAGGGAATGGTCGAACGCGTGCGGCTGCGTCTGACCGACTACGGGGCTGAATGGGCCCTGTCCCAGGACGCGTTCGCAAGGATGGCCGCCGCACTGCACACGTCGTTGGGTGCGCCGACGGACCGCAGGCCGGGCAGCACTGCGGCGATTCACTGGGCGGCCGGTCCCGATACCACCCTGGTTCTCGAACACACGGGAGACTCGGTGTACTTGGAACTGGTGACCAACAAGCGGCTGTCCCTCGACGAGGAACTTCTGCGGATGGACGAGGAAGGACTGCTGTGACGGGCTGGGACGGGTTCGGGGAGAGGCTCGCCGAGCAGCTGAGCACGCTGAGCGCCGGATCGGTACTGATCATCCGCGAGGGCGGAGGGACGGGCCGGTACGCGCAGTTCCTGCAGAGCGACGAAGGGGTGGAGGCCGAACTGGTCGGTGATCACGGTCTCGACCCGGCGCTGCGTGCGGGAGAGGCGGGTTCCCGGCTGATCGTCGAGGCAGGCTGGAAGCCGCCCCAGGACACCGTCTACGGCCACAACTGGTGGGCCGAGCTGCCCTGGCCGTCGTCTTCGGACGCGTACCGGAAGCTGGCGGGGATGACGGTGACCGGACTGCGCGACGGCCTGCGCATCACCGGCCCGGAGGCTCTGCTGTACGAGGCGTGGGACGGGCGCAGAGGCAATCGCGACCTCGTCCTGCCGCTCCTGGGCCTCGACCCGAAAAGCTGACGAAAACCTGACGAGGGGCGGCGGGCGTCGGCATGACCGCACAGGACGCGCAAGCACAGCGGCTGGCGCGGCTCGCCGCGCAGGTCGACTGGTCGAAGGTGGCCGATCTCTACACCGGCGAGCGGTACGGCCCCGAGGTACTGACTGGTCTCTGGGCGACCGACCGCGTCACGGCCGGCAGAACCTGTATGGATCTGCGCTTCGCGGCCATCGGCGACGGCAGCTCGGTGAGCGGGGCCGCCGCCGAGATACTGCCGTTCCTCATCGAGGCGGCGCGGGATCCGGACGTGACGGTGCGCTTCGAGATCCTGCAGACGATCGCCGACATCGCCGGCACGGGCAACACCGCCCCGACCGCGAAAGTCGACCGGATCCTCGAAGGCAGGTGGCGGCCCACCGTGGACGCGGAGTGGCCGGCCGCCTGGGAGCGAGCCGCCGAGGAGCTGCTGCCGCTGCTCGACGACGGCGACCACGCCATCCGGGCCGGGGCAGTCCGTGCACTCGCGCAGTCCGCGGCCCACGCTGACCCCCTGATCGCCGACTTCCGCGCACGCTTCGACGACGAGCCGGACCTCTGGTCTGCCGGGTGCCTCGTGCTGGGCGTCGGCGAGCTCGCCCGCCACGCCACCGGGCGACACGGCGAGGCCCTCGCGTGGCTGCGGCACCGCATGACCGTCGAGGGGAAGGGCGAGGAACCCGACATCAACGAGGACGTCGACGCCTGGATCGCGTGGGACGAGGAGATCAGCCACGACGTCCGGCTCCAGGCCGTGGAGGCCCTGTGCCGCGCCCTGCCCGGGCACGCCGATCCGCTCTACGCCCCCGTCACCACCGCCGCACTGCTCGCCTCCCCGGCCGCGACGGGCGGTCCGCCCTCGGAGTGCTTCTCCTCGCATGACGACGTCATCGCCGAGGCCGACCGGCGGCTCGGAGCCGACCTGCCCGGACGGCTCGCCCTCGCGCACGCACTGCTGCGCCACGACGGCACCGACGAGCGCGCGGGTGGCCTCAGGATCGCCGCGACCCTGATGTCCCGATGGCGCTCCGCCGTACCCGCGCTCCTGCCGGCCGTGGCCGAACTCATAGGCGATGCACGTCCGGAGAACCGTGTCTTCGCTCTGCGCGTCCTCGCCATGTGCGGAGCCGCCGCACGACCATGGGCCGACCTCGTCGCCACGCGTCTCACCCCGGCCGGCGAACCCGACGAGCTCACGCGGGAGCACGCCGCGTGGGCGCTGAGCCGGATGGGCGACGACCGCTGCGTACCGCACCTCCTCGAGCTGCTCCGCACCCGCGGCGATTTCACCCACCGCCCCACGGGTTCGGTCGACCGTCGCTGGAACCGCAGCGACCTCGGCCTCGCCGAGGCGCTCGCCCCCTTCGCCGCGCACCGCGACGTACTCCTCGCCCCACTGCCCGGAGAGCCGGCGGCGGGCGAACGGATCGCGCACGACCACCGCGTCGACGCGATGGCCACCCTCCGGGGCCTGTGTCGGCTCCCCTCGGACCCCCGGCAGGTCGTACCGCACCTGCTCGCCCTCCTCGACGCCGACGAACGCCCCGTACGCCACGACGACTGGTGTTCCGTCCGCGACGACGAGGCCCTGTGTGCGGCGGCCCGCGCCGTCCTGGACGCCGGCTGATCCCGTCAGAGGCCGCCGCGCGCGTCCGGATGCGCCGTCCGCCAGGCGGCCATCGAGAGGTCCCACTCGTCCCCGGACAGCGCGGTGAGCGAGGCCGGGAACAGGCCGTCCTCCTCCTTGGCGATGTGCCGGTACAACTCGTCGACCGCCTCGCGCAGCCGTACGACGTCCTCGGCGCGCTCCAGATCGACGCGGCCGAGGAACGCGGCGAGTTCGCGGTGCTCCGCCACCAGCGCGTCGATGTACCCGGCGTACTCCGCGTCGCCGCTCATCACCGCGAAGAGCCCCTGCTCCTCCCCCTGCCAGTGGGCCCGCAGCTCCCGCTCCATCCGGGCCACCAGCTCCGCGGCAAGGCCCCGGTCACCGGAGTCCAGGGCACGCAGGGCGCCGCCCGCCGCGTCGGTGACGGACTCGTGCTCCGCGATGAACTCCTTGATCAGCGGGATCTCACGACAGCCGCAGTAGTGGCACATGCGCCCACTTTAGACAGCTATGCGGTATTTCCAGACACCGCCTGCCGCGCATCCCCCGCCCGCCCTCTGCCAGACTCCCACCATGCATGTACGCACCACCCACCAATGGGCCCTGCGCCCCGCCACCCCCGAGGACCTCGAAGCCATAGTCGAGCTCCGGGCCGTCGTGATGCGCCCGGACCTGGTCCGCCTCGGCCGCTTCGACGAGGACCGGGTACGCCGGCGGATGCGGGAGTCCTACGTGCCCGAGCACACCTCGGTGATCGTCGTCGAAGGCCGCTTCGCCGGCAGCGTCACCCTCCGCCCCCACCAGGACGGGCACTGCCTGGAGAGCTTCTTCGTCGACGAGAAGGTCCAGGGGCGAGGAATCGGCTCGGCCGTGCTGGGCGAGCTGCTGGCCCGTACGGACGCCGAAGGCGTGCCGGTCCGCCTCGACGTGCTCCAGGGCAGCCCGGCCCGGCGGCTGTACGAGCGGCACGGGTTCGTCCCGGAGCGCGAGGACGCCGTCGACGTGTTCATGGTGCGGCGGCCCGCACACCCGTCGTAGGAAAAAAGAAGGGCCCCGTCCCACCGCTTGCGCGGCGGGACGGGGCCCTTCCCGGTGCTCTTGTGCGGAGCTACCAGGTCAGACTCTCAAGTACTTACTTGAGGATCTTGGTGACCTGGCCGGCGCCCACGGTCCGGCCACCCTCACGGATGGCGAACTTCAGGCCCTCTTCCATGGCGACCGGCTGGATCAGCGCGACGTCCATGAGGGTGTTGTCACCCGGCATGACCATCTCGGTGCCCTCGGGAAGGGTCACAACGCCCGTCACGTCCGTGGTACGGAAGTAGAACTGCGGGCGGTAGTTGTTGAAGAAGGGGGTGTGACGGCCACCCTCGTCCTTCGACAGGATGTAGGCCTGGGCCTGGAAGTCGGTGTGCGGCGTAACCGAACCCGGCTTGATGATGACCTGGCCGCGCTCGACGTCCTCGCGCTTGATGCCACGGAGGAGCAGACCGACGTTCTCACCGGCCTGGCCCTCGTCGAGCAGCTTGCGGAACATCTCGATGCCGGTGACCGTGGTGGTGGTCTTCTCGGTCTTGATACCGACGATGTCGACGGTCTCGTTGACCTTGAGGACACCACGCTCGATACGACCGGTGACGACGGTGCCACGACCGGTGATCGTGAAGACGTCCTCGATCGGCATCAGGAACGGCTTCTCGACGTCACGCTCGGGCTGCGGGATGGACTCGTCGACGGCCTTCATCAGGTCGAGGACGGTCTGGCCCCACTCCTTGTCACCCTCAAGAGCCTTGAGCGCCGAGACCTTGACGACCGGAAGGTCGTCGCCCGGGAACTCGTACTCGGAGAGGAGCTCACGGACCTCGAGCTCGACGAGCTCCAGGATCTCCTCGTCGTCCACCATGTCGGCCTTGTTCAGCGCGACGACGATGTAGGGGACGCCGACCTGGCGGGCCAGGAGGACGTGCTCCTTGGTCTGCGGCATCGGGCCGTCGGTGGCGGCGACCACGAGGATGGCGCCGTCCATCTGCGCGGCACCCGTGATCATGTTCTTGATGTAGTCGGCGTGACCCGGGCAGTCGACGTGCGCGTAGTGACGCGACTCCGTCTGGTACTCGACGTGCGCGATCGAGATGGTGATACCGCGCTGGCGCTCTTCGGGAGCCTTGTCGATCTGGTCGAAGGCCGAGGCCTCGTTCAGGTCCGGGTACGCGTCGTGCAGCACCTTGGTAATGGCGGCCGTGAGGGTCGTCTTACCGTGGTCGATGTGACCGATGGTGCCGATGTTGACGTGCGGCTTAGTCCGCTCGAACTTTGCCTTCGCCACTGGGTCCTCCTGCGGAGTGGTTCTGTACGCCTTGCTTCATCGGCGCCAGGTGATCTTTGCTGGGATGCCGGGGCCGGGGGCATTCGACACATTGCTTGCGCGCCGTGTCAAATGCCCCACCAGGCTCCGGTGATAAGCCTAAAGCGTCAACTCGGGGAGTTACTCGCCCTTGGCCTTCGCGATGATCTCCTCGGCGACGTTCCGCGGAACCTCGGCGTAGGAGTCGAACTGCATCGAGTAGCTTGCGCGACCCGAGGTCTTGCTGCGGAGGTCTCCGACGTAGCCGAACATCTCCGAGAGGGGCACGAGGCCCTTCACGACGCGAGCGCCGCTGCGCTCCTCCATGGCCTGGATCTGGCCACGGCGGGAGTTGAGGTCGCCGATGACATCGCCCATGTAGTCCTCGGGCGTGGTGACCTCGACGGCCATCATCGGCTCAAGGAGCACGGGGGACGCCTTGCGGGCACCCTCCTTGAACGCCTGCGAACCGGCGATCTTGAAGGCGAGCTCCGAGGAGTCGACCTCGTGGTAACCACCGTCGAGAAGGGTGACGCGGACGCCGACCATCTCGTAACCGGCCAGGATGCCGAACTGCATGGCTTCCTGAGCACCCGCGTCCACCGAGGGAATGTACTCACGGGGGATGCGGCCACCGGTGACCTTGTTGACGAACTCGTAGGACGCGTCGCCACCCTCGATGGGCTCGATGGCGATCTGCACCTTCGCGAACTGGCCGGTACCACCAGTCTGCTTCTTGTGCGTGTAGTCGATGCGCTCGACGGCCTTACGGATCGTCTCGCGGTACGCGACCTGCGGCTTGCCGACGTTCGCCTCGACGCGGAACTCGCGCTTCATGCGGTCGACGAGCACCTCGAGGTGAAGCTCGCCCATACCACCGATGATGGTCTGGCCGGTCTCCTCGTCGGAGTGCACCTGGAAGGACGGGTCCTCCTCGGAGAGGCGCTGGATGGCGACACCCAGCTTCTCCTGGTCACCCTTGGACTTGGGCTCGATGGCGACCTGAATGACCGGCGCCGGGAAGTCCATGGACTCCAGGATGACCGGGTTCTTGTCGTCACACAGCGTCTCACCGGTGGTGGTCTGCTTCAGGCCCATGACGGCGATGATGTCACCGGCGCCCACCGACGCGATCTCCTCACGCTTGTTCGCGTGCATGCGGTAGATCTTGCCGATGCGCTCCTTCTTGCCCTTGACCGAGTTCAGCACCGCGGTGCCGGCCTCGAGGCGACCGGAGTAGATCCGGACGAAGGTGAGCTTGCCGAGGTGCGGGTCGCTCGCGATCTTGAACGCCAGGCCGGAGAACGGCTCGTCGTCCGAGGGCTTCCGCTGGATGACCTTCTCCGGGTCCTTGACGTCGTGGCCTTCGATGGCCTCGACGTCCAGGGGGGAAGGCAGGTAGCGGACGACCGCGTCGAGCAGGGGCTGAACGCCCTTGTTCTTGAACGCGGTGCCACAGAACACCGGGGTGACGGTGACCGAGTCGGCACTGCCCTTCGACGCGAGGGTGATCCGACGGATCGCCTCGTGCAGCTGCTCCTCGGTGGGCTCCTCGCCCTCCAGGTACAGCTCCATCATGGCGTCGTCGTTCTCCGAGACGGCCTCAAGGAGCTTGCCGCGCCATTCCTCGGCGGCTTCCTTGTGGGTGTCCGGGATCTCGATCGTGTCGTACATCTCGCCCTTGGCGGCCTCTTCGGGCCACACGAAGGCCTTCATCGACACGAGGTCGACGACGCCCTTGAAGTCGGCCTCTGCGCCGATGGGGAGCTGCATGACGAGCGGGACGGCGCCCAGGCGGTCGACGATCATGTCGACACAGCGGTGGAACTCGGCACCGGTGCGGTCGAGCTTGTTGACGAAGCAGATACGCGGCACGCCGTAGCGGTCCGCCTGACGCCACACGGTCTCGGACTGCGGCTCGACGCCGGCCACACCGTCGAACACGGTGACGGCACCGTCGAGGACGCGGAGCGAACGCTCCACCTCGACGGTGAAGTCGACGTGACCCGGGGTGTCGATGATGTTGATGGTGTGGTCAACATCATTGAGCGGCCAGTGACAGGTCGTCGCGGCGGACGTGATCGTGATGCCGCGCTCCTGCTCCTGCTCCATCCAGTCCATCGTGGCAGCGCCGTCGTGGACTTCACCGATCTTGTACGAGACGCCGGTGTAGAACAGGATCCGCTCAGTGGTGGTCGTCTTGCCCGCGTCGATGTGGGCCATGATCCCAATGTTGCGGACCTTGGCCAGGTCAAGCGAAGTGGTGGCCATAAGGCTCAATCTTCTCTCGGTCTCGATGGGGTAAGCGACTACCAGCGGTAGTGCGCGAAGGCCTTGTTCGACTCGGCCATCTTGTGGGTGTCCTCGCGCTTCTTGACGGCAGCGCCAAGACCGTTGGAGGCGTCGAGCAGCTCGTTCATGAGCCGCTCGGTCATCGTCTTCTCGCGACGGGCGCGGGAGTAACCGACGACCCAGCGCAGCGCGAGAGTGGCGGCGCGACCGGGCTTGACCTCGATCGGCACCTGGTAGGTGGCGCCACCGACACGGCGGGACTTGACCTCGAGCGAGGGCTTGACGTTCTCAAGCGCGCGCTTCAGCGTGATGACCGGGTCAGCGCCGGTCTTCTCGCGGAGGCCTTCCATGGCGCCGTACACGATCCGCTCGGCGGTGGAGCGCTTGCCGTTGAGCAGGATCTTGTTGATCAGCGAGGTGACAAGAGGAGAACCATAGACCGGGTCAATGATGACCGGGCGCTTCGGGGCGGGGCCCTTACGAGGCATTCTTACTTCTCCTTCTTGGCGCCGTAGCGGCTGCGGGCCTGCTTGCGGTTCTTGACACCCTGGGTGTCAAGGGAGCCGCGGATGATCTTGTAACGAACACCCGGCAGGTCCTTCACACGGCCACCACGCACGAGCACGATGGAGTGCTCCTGCAGGTTGTGTCCCTCACCCGGGATGTAGGCCGTGACCTCGATGCCGGAGGTCAGACGCACACGTGCGACCTTCCGGAGCGCGGAGTTCGGCTTCTTCGGGGTGGTCGTGAACACACGCGTGCAGACGCCGCGGCGCTGGGGCGAACCCTCGAGCGCGGGCGTCTTGTTCTTCTCGACCTTGTCCTGCCGGCCCTTCCGGACCAGCTGCTGAATCGTAGGCACTACTTCTCCGGTTTCTGTGTGCCGTCGGTGAAACTAACCTGGAACACTCCCCGACCCACGCGGTCGGGTGTGTCGGATGCTGCGGGCCACTCCCCTGGAGCAGTGGAAGCACAGATCGCGGTGGCCAAAGACGGACTCGCCGTGCGGTTGAGGACACGCACACGAGCCCAGGCACACCCCAGGCACAAGGTCTGAGCGTACCTACCTCATCGAGCTGGGTCAAAACAAATGCCCCTGCACCGGACCCGCCGCCCCCCGCGCGCGGGGCGGCGGACGGCCCGGAATCCCGGAATCGCACCGCCCCGGACCGGCCCGCTCCGCATGGGCAAACTCCGGCGCGCCACCTACAGTGCCGACATGGATACGGGGGAATATCTTTCGCTGGACGCATCCGGTGCCGACTTCATCATAGATGTGGCGAATGTCGTACGCGAGGACAGCCTCACCGACGGCAGACCTGCCGACCTCTCCCGGCTGGCCCTCCTCTGCGAAGCCTTGGCCGGACTCGCCCGTGACCCGTCCGTGCAGATCTACGCGATGGCCGACGAGTCACTCTTGTACGACAAGGGGCTGTCACGAGCGGAACGCGAGAGTCTCGGTGCCTGGGCCGCACAAGGCCTGCTCGAAGTCCTTCCCTCGCCGGACGGACGCATCCTGGAGCTCGCCCACGCCCTGGACATGCCCGTCGTCTCCGGCGACAACTTCTACGACTTCCACGACGACTTCCCCTGGGTCGCCGGCAACACGGACACCTTCCTGCTGCCCGTGCCGGATGCCGACGGCACCGGGGTGGACGTGGTCCCCCGGATCATGCCGGTACCCGCACGGTGGCAGGTCTCCCGCAAGCTGGAGGAGTCCGAACTGAAGCGCGCGGGGATGTACGACCGCAGGGGCGGTGGAGTACGCAGGGAAGCGCTCAGCCGGCGCTGGCGGTGCTCCGAGCCAAAGTGCCGGCTGTTCGGTGGGAAGGCAGGGGCGGCACAGCCGTACCCCAGATACCGCAACGGAGCGATCCGCTGCCCCGAGCACCTGACGGCCATGACGGACATCGGGCCAGCGCCGGAGCGCGCCCAGCTGAAGGCGATCGTCGGCGGGACCGTCAGAAGCCGCTTCACAGTGATCGCCGGCACCCCGCGCACGGTCGGGCGGGCCACCGGAGAGGAGGACGGGATCGACCTCTGGCCGTGGCTCGACGACGTCGGCCGCAGACAGGTCAGCCGTCGCCACCTCACGGTGGACGTACGCGACGGCGCGGTACGGGTCCGGGACACCAGCATGCACGGCAGCGTCGTCCAACGCCCCGGCGGCGACCCGGTGGAACTGCGCAACCATCAGGAGTGGGCCCTGCGGCGGGGCCATAGCGTGCGGCTGCACACAGGGGTGGAAGTGCAAATCAGCGGCCGGAAGTTCCCCTTCGTCGAGCCTGCCGAGCAGCCGGGACCGGCTCCGCTGCCGGGCCCGCAGGACGTGGCGCCGACTCTGATCCGGCCACCCTCCCGCGATGCGAAACGCCGGCGACGGGGGAAGGGGGGCCGGCGTTGACCCTCGACCGGGGTTCCCGGCCCTCTCTGGACGTGGGCGAGTCGCTGGACAGTCGGTACGAGTTGCGGCAGCGCCTCGGAACCGGCGCGCAGGGTGCGGTCTTCGCCGCGTACGACACCAGGCTGCACCGCGAAGTGGCGGTGAAGGTCTCCGCGGCCCAGGGGGCCGAGGCTCTCGCGCGCTTCGCCCGGGAGATGCGCACGCTGGCCGCACTCCGCCATCCGCACATTGTCGCCGTGTACGACGGTGGAGAACACCGGGGCATCCCCTATGCGGTCCTCGAACTGGTCGAGGGCGAGAGCCTGGCCACCCTGCACGCCCGGACAGGACGCCTCCCGCTGCGCCGGGTCCTGGAGCTGGGCGCGCAGATAGCGGACGGCCTCGCGGGAGCGCACGAACGGATGATCGCCCACCGGGACATCAAGCCGGCGAATGTGCTGGTTGCCCACAACGGCACCGCACTGATCTGCGACTTCGGCCTGGTCAACGGGTGGATGCCCAATGCCTCGCCACTGACCGCCCCCTACCGGGAAAGTCATTGCACACCCGGATTCGCCTCGCCCGAGCAAGCGACCGCGGGCCAGGAGGTGGGCCGGCCATCGGATGTCTTCTCGCTGGGAGTGACGTTGTACGCGTTGCTGGCGGGCGGCTCCCCTTTCCACTCGCCGCACCCGGAGGAAGCGCTCGCCCGCGCACGCGAGACACGTCCGCGGCCGGTTACCGACTACTGCCGGGAGGCCCCTCAGGCTCTGGCCGCCCTGCTCGGCCGGATGCTGGCGAAGTCCCCGCTCGACCGGCCGAGCGCCAAGTCCGTGCAACTGCGGCTGACGACCGAGCTGGACCGGCTGAACGCGGCGGCGGGACGACATCTCCCGTACAGCCCCACCGGACCGGCCGAGCGGACGCCGGGCCACGCGCAGGCCGTCGGGGAACGGCCGGGCGGCATGCTCGGCCCGGACGGCCAGGACGGCGCACGCCCCGCAGAGGGCACGCCCGGCTCATACGGGGAGGCGGAAGCGCTGGCCGCCCGGACCGGCATCGCCGACGAGACCGGTCAGAACGCGGAAACGAGTCAGCACGCACAGCCACCTCACCCACCCGAGCAGCTCACCCCGGAGACCCTGTGGCGCAGGCTGGAGGCCGCCGAGGCCCTGCTCCGCGCCGGGCGTCCCGATGAGGCCGACGAGGGGTTCAAGACGGTGACCGCTCCACTGGACGCGCTGGGCGAACACTGCCACCCGGCCATGTACGCCGCCCAACTCGGCCGGGCACGTGCCCTGCACGCGCGGGGACGGACCGCCGCAGCCGCCCGGCGGCTGGCCCGGCTGCGGGAGCAGGTTCCGCTGCGGCTGGGGGTGGAGCACCCGCTCGCGGTGGCCGTGGGGCAGACCGTCCTGACGCCGCCGGCGCTACGCGCGCAGGCCCCGGACCCGGACCCGCACGTCGGAGGCGAGGCGCAGAGGGTCTCCGACACGTAGCGGCTGCCACTGCCCCGGGGCGAGTGCGCGCTCCCCCAGGTAGGTGTGGTTCATGGAGTTCTCGTCGCGCACCCAGGCGGCGCCCTCGGGGTCCACCCGCACCGTGGCGTGCGTCCAGGAAAGGTGGTCGAACCGCGTCTCGTCGGACAGGAACTCCAGGCGAGGATCATCACCCGCTCCCCGGCCGAGCACGACCTGCTCCCCCGCCACGACCTCGACCGTCCCCCCGTCGAACTCCAGCCGGATCCCCTGTGGAGACGCCGCAGCGATGCCGGCCTCCCGGCGCGTGGCCCCGGGGCCGGGCCCACGCTCCCGAACACCCACCAGGCCGTACGGCACAAAGCAACTGCGGCACACCAACTGCTCACTGGCCACGGCCACTTCGCCACACAGACAACGCAATGCCCTTACTCCCACCGCTCGTCCCCTACGTGTCGCTCAGAAAGTCCCGCCACCGTGCCAGCTTGCGCAGAAACGCAGACCCGGTGGACGACTGCGGGGCGTGCCGGGGCCTCGGCGGCACCTGCGGATGCTGCGCCTGGGCCCGGGGCTGGCCGCCGGTCTTGTTCTTGGTCTTCTTCGCCTGTGTGCTCTTCTTCGTAGCGGCCTTCTTGGCCGGTGTGCTCTTCTCCGTGGTGGCCTTCTTCGTCGTGGCCTTCTTCGCGGCGGCCTTCTTGGGCTGCGGCTTCGGCCCATTTCCCGCAATCCTCCGCACCGGCGTCCCCGGCACCTTGTCGGCATAGGCCGCGCGGATCACGAGCCCGTCAGGCCCCAGCCGCTCCACCAGTCGCTCGAACGACTCGCCCGGGCTCCCCTGACGCGGAGCGATGCGCCATGCCGCACTCTTCAGGGCCGTTCGTGCCCGCTCGTCGTCGATGGCAGCCAGCAGCGCCGCCGCGCGGAACTGAGGGACCCCCGTCGCCGAGGGTGCGATCCTCGCCAGCTCGCCCCTGGCCAGTGCCCGTACGCCCTCCAGGCGCTGCAGGCGCCCCTCGGCCCCGGCCAAGCCCCGGAACGAATAGAAGACGCTCAGTGCGGTCAGCACGCCCTCGGCCATGACCTGGTTGACAGCCTGTCTGTGTCCGCTGCCGGGCTTGGTTCCTCCACGCACCACCGCCGCACAGGCCGCGATCAACCCGGGCAGTTCGATGAGCCGCCCCTTCACCACGGGAGGCCCGCTCGGATCGAGCCAGTGCAGCAGTCGCAGCAGTTTCACCTCCGGGGACGAAGCATCCGGCAGCCGGGACCCGAAGAAGAAGTGCAGGGTCTCGCGCTGAGCAACCGTCAGGTTCGTCAGTTGCCTCGCCCACTCGCAGAGGGGAAGCCACAGCTTCGGCGGGGTCGCGCCCGGTCGGCCGGGGAGAAGTTGCCTGGTCGCCTCCTTCCAGTTCTTCCGTACAGTGTCGGCCAGTGCTGTGGTGGTGCGGTGGGAGGTCCCGGCGAACAGGAAGACCTTCCGTCCGGCGGCACACGCCTTCTCCGCCGCCTGCGCCCGGGACGATTCCTGGGCTCTGGCCCTGGCGATCTCCTCGCTCCTGGCCTGCGTCCGGAGCGCCTCTTCCACCTCGCGCGCCTGAGCCGTCACTCGCTGCGCCTGGAGTGCCCGTTCGTGCTGCTCACGCTTCTTACGAGCCTTTTCCTGCCGCTCGCGCTCCTGCTCCTGCTGCTCACGCGCTTGCCGAGCCCGCTCCTGCTCCTTCTGAGCCAGCCGGGCGCGTTCCCTGCGCGTCTGCTCCGCCAGGGCGAGCCGCCCGCCCAGCGCCCGTACGACCAAGCCCCCCGGTGTCCCGTCCCCGCCCATCCCCGACAGCATCGCGTCGTACCACGGCATCGACGCCTCCGCCGGTGCGGATACCGTGAGCGCCCGCACCGCCAGTGCCGTCTCCGCCTCCGGGTACGGCAGTACGGACAGCAGCAACAACGGCAGCGCGGCACGTTCCTTCGCCGGGAACAACTCCTCGGGCGCCCCGCACGCACCGCCCTCGGAGGTCCACACTCCGAGTCTCTCCCCCCAGGCCCGCCGGACCCCCTCAAGCCCTCTCAGCGGGGTGAAGGCGGCGATCTCGGTAAACAACCGGGTGTCGTACCACTCCCGCACCACGGCGAATGCCGCCCCGCCCGGCTTCGTCGCCGCGTCCTCGCAAAGCCGCACCAGCCGAGCCACGTCCATCAGCCCGCCCGCCACCACCGGCAGGCCGTCCGGATCCAGCCACCGCAGCAGACAGACGACCTTGACCGACAGGGCGCCGCTCCCCGGCAGCACCCTTTCGGTCAGCCTCTCCCGCGCGGCGGCGTCCCGGTCGTCCCGTACCTCGAGCGTCTTCAGCCAATCGGTCAGCCGCCGCCCCTGAGCGGAAAGCCCGCCGCCGTCCGCGAACAGCTCGCCCGTCGCCGTGCCCGGGGCCCTGCGGATCCACGCAGCCACTGCCTCCCGGGAACGGAACGTGTGCTCGCCGACGACGAGTTCCGGCACCGCCCCGGCCCTCGGGGCCTCGACCGGTACGGCCTGCGTTGCGTTCCGGGGCGCCGCTGCCTGTGGCGCCGGGCCTGCCGCTCGCACGGGCTCCTCGCGCCTGGTCGGCGTCGGGGTCCCCCGCACCGACGTCCCGTCCAGCCAGTCCACCACCCGGTCCCGCCCCCAGCGGAGCAACGGATCCCGGTTCAGCAGCCCCTGACACAGCGGCACCAGCCGCCGCTCCAGCGACCCCAGCGGCACGTCCTGCATCCTGACCCGGTCGATGATCTGCGCGTCGGTCAGTCCGTCGTAGGGGCCGGCACCGGTGGCCATCCGCAGTACGGTCATGCCGAGCGACCACCAGTCGTACGCCGGAGTCGCCGGCCCTCCCTCGTAGGCCTCCGGCGGGGCGAAGCCGTGCGTCATCCACCGGGTGTGGTGCCCCCCGTCCAGAACCCTGCTGATGCCGTAGTCGGCCAGCACCGCATCCGTACCGGCGCGGTCGGTGAAGAGGAGGTTAGCGGGCTTGATGTCGCGGTGGACGATCTCGGAGAGATGGAGCTGATTGATGCCGCTGGAAAGCCGTCGTAACAGGCCCGACAGGTCATCGGCCGCCATCGCCGGCCGGTCCTCACCGGTGCCGCCGGCCATGTACGGCATCACCTCGTAGTCGCGCCCGTCGGCGAGGGTGCCCTTGTCCAGAATCCGCATCAGCGCCGGGTGGTCGAGGTATTTCAGGCGGTCCCACACCTGCCGATCGGCGCGCGTCCCGAAGCGGTAGATCTTCACCACGCGCGGCCGCTGCGCCCGGTCACGCACCTCGAACAGATCGGCCTGCCCACTCACCGCATGAAGCGGTCGTACGCACTGATAGCTCGCATCCAGCGGCGACGGCAGCAGCATCAGCCCTCACCCCGCCGCATACCGCTGCCCCCTCGGATCCCCTGGACCCCATCAAACGCCGAACGGGCGGCTACCCACAAGGGGTAACCGCCCGATCAGTGACTTACGCCCTTACTGGTTGTACGGACCGTAGTCGTAGTCCTCCAGCGGAACGGCCTGGCCGGAGCCCGTGCCGAACGGCGAGTAGTCGATGTCGTCGTAGCCGACGGCCGAGTACATCGCGGCCTTGGCCTCCTCGGTCGGCTCGACCCGGATGTTGCGGTAGCGGGACAGACCCGTACCGGCCGGGATGAGCTTACCGATGATGACGTTCTCCTTGAGGCCGATCAGGGAGTCGGACTTGGCGTTGATCGCCGCGTCCGTCAGGACCCTGGTCGTCTCCTGGAAGGAAGCCGCGGACAGCCACGACTCCGTCGCCAGCGAGGCCTTGGTGATACCCATCAGCTGCGGTCGGCCGGAGGCGGGGTGACCGCTCTCCTGGACCACACGACGGTTCTCGGTCTCGAACTTCGAGCGCTCGACGAGCTCGCCCGGCAGCAGTTCCGCGTCGCCGGACTCGATGATCGTCACGCGGCGGAGCATCTGCCGGATGATGATCTCGATGTGCTTGTCGTGGATCGACACACCCTGCGAGTTGTAGACCTTCTGGACTTCGCCGACCAGGTGGACCTGGACCGCACGCTGACCGAGGATCCGCAGCACGTCGTGCGGGTTGGTGGCACCCACGGTGAGCTTCTGGCCCACCTCGACGTGGTCGCCCTCGCCCACCAGCAGACGGGCGCGCTTGGAGATCGGGAAAGGAATCTCCTCGCTGCCGTCGTCCGGCGTGACCACGAGCTTCTTGGTCTTCTCCGTCTCCTCGATCCGGACCCGGCCTGCGGACTCCGAGATCGGGGCGACACCCTTCGGCGTACGGGCTTCGAAGAGCTCGACGACTCGGGGCAGACCCTGGGTGATGTCGTCACCGGCCACACCGCCGGTGTGGAAGGTACGCATCGTCAGCTGGGTACCGGGCTCACCGATGGACTGGGCGGCGATGATGCCGACCGCCTCACCGATGTCGACCAGCTTGCCGGTGGCGAGCGAGCGTCCGTAGCAGAAGGCACAGGTGCCGACCGCGGACTCACAGGTCAGGACCGAGCGGGTCTTGACCTCCTCGACGCCGGCGCCCACCAGGGCGTCGATCAGGACGTCACCGAGGTCGACGTTGGCAGGCGCGATGACCTTGCCGTCGACGACGACGTCCTCGGCGAGCATGCGGGCGTACACCGAGGTCTCGACGTCGTCCGTCTTGCGGAGGACGCCGTCGGCACCCTTGACCGCGATCTTCAGCTTGAGGCCACGGTCGGTGCCGCAGTCCTCCTCGCGAATGATCACGTCCTGCGAGACGTCCACCAGACGACGGGTCAGGTAACCCGAGTCGGCGGTACGCAGGGCGGTGTCCGCCAGACCCTTACGGGCACCGTGCGTGGAGATGAAGTACTCCAGAACGGTGAGGCCCTCACGGAAGGACGCCTTGATGGGACGAGGAATCGTCTCGTTCTTGGCGTTGGACACCAGACCACGCATACCGGCGATCTGACGCATCTGCATCATGTTTCCTCGGGCACCCGAGTCAACCATCATGAAGATGGGGTTCGTCTTGGGGAAGTTCGCGTTCATCGCCTCGGCAACCTCGTTGGTCGCCTTGGTCCAGATCGCGATGAGCTCCTGCGTGCGCTCGTCCTTGGTGATCAGACCGCGCTCGTACTGCTTCTGGACCTTCTCGTCCTGGTCCTCGTAGCCCTTGACGATGGCCTTCTTGGCCTCGGGCACGACGATGTCGGCAACGGAGACGGTGACCCCGGAACGGGTCGCCCAGTGGAAGCCCGCCGCCTTCAGGTTGTCGAGCGTCGCCGCCACGATGACCTTGGGGTAGCGCTCGGCGAGGTCGTTGACGATCTCGGAGAGCTGCTTCTTGCCGACCGAGTAGTCGACGAACGGGTAGTCCTCGGGCAGCAGCTCGTTGAAGAGCGCGCGGCCCAGGCTGGTGCGCAGCCGGAAGGTGTCACCCGGCTGGTACTCGGGCTCGCCCTCCTCGGCGACCGGCGGCACCCAGCCACGCGGCGGGATGGTGCCCACCGGGAAGCGGATGTCGACGGACGACTGGAGCGCCAGCTCGCCGGCGTCGAACGCCATGATCGCCTCGGCCGTGGAGCCGAACGCGCGGCCCTCGCCCTTGGTGTCACGGAGCTCACCGTCGGTGGTCAGGAAGAACAGACCCAGCACCATGTCCTGCGTAGGCATGGTGACGGGACGACCGTCGGCCGGCTTCAGGATGTTGTTCGAGGACAGCATCAGGATGCGGGCCTCGGCCTGCGCCTCCGCGGAGAGCGGCAGGTGCACGGCCATCTGGTCACCGTCGAAGTCCGCGTTGAACGCGGTGCAGACGAGCGGGTGGATCTGGATGGCCTTGCCCTCGACCAGCTGCGGCTCGAAGGCCTGGATGCCGAGACGGTGCAGCGTCGGCGCACGGTTCAGGAGAACCGGGTGCTCGGCGATGACCTCTTCCAGGACGTCGTACACGACCGTGCGGCCGCGCTCGACCATGCGCTTGGCCGACTTGATGTTCTGCGCGTGGTTCAGGTCCACCAGGCGCTTCATCACGAACGGCTTGAAGAGCTCCAGCGCCATGGCCTTGGGCAGACCGCACTGGTGCAGCTTCAGCTGCGGGCCGACGACGATCACGGAACGCGCGGAGTAGTCCACACGCTTACCGAGAAGGTTCTGACGGAATCGGCCCTGCTTGCCCTTCAGCATGTCGCTGAGGGACTTGAGCGGGCGGTTACCGGGACCGGTGACCGGGCGACCGCGGCGGCCGTTGTCGAACAGCGCGTCGACGGCCTCCTGCAGCATCCGCTTCTCGTTGTTCACGATGATCTCGGGGGCACCGAGGTCAAGGAGACGCTTGAGGCGGTTGTTGCGGTTGATCACGCGGCGGTACAGGTCGTTCAGGTCGGAGGTCGCGAAGCGGCCACCGTCCAGCTGCACCATCGGACGCAGGTCCGGCGGGATGACCGGCACGCAGTCGAGCACCATGCCCTTGGGCTTGTTGCTGGTCTGCAGGAACGCGGAGACGACCTTGAGGCGCTTGAGCGCACGGGTCTTCTTCTGGCCCTTGCCGGTACGGATGATCTCGCGGAGGCGCTCGGCCTCCTCGTCGAGGTCGAACGACTCCAGGCGCTTCTGCAGAGCAGCGGCACCCATGCAGCCGTCGAAGTACGTGCCGAAGCGGTCACGCAGCTCGCGGTAGAGCAGCTCGTCGCCCTCGAGGTCCTGGACCTTGAGGTTCTTGAAGCGGCTCCACACCTCGTCGAGACGGTCGATCTCGCGCTGCGCACGGTCGCGCAGCTGCTTCATCTCACGCTCGGCACCTTCGCGCACCTTGCGGCGCACGTCGGCCTTGGCGCCCTCGGCCTCGAGCTCGCCGAGGTCGGTCTCGAGCTTCTTGGCGCGGTTCTCGAGGTCCGAGTCGCGACGGTTCTCGACCTGCTGGCGCTCGACGGAGACGTGAGCCTCCAGCGACGGGAGGTCGCGGGTGCGGCGCTCCTCGTCGACGAACGTGATCATGTACGCGGCGAAGTAGATGACCTTCTCGAGGTCCTTCGGCGCGAGGTCCAGCAGGTAGCCCAGGCGCGACGGGACGCCCTTGAAGTACCAGATGTGGGTGACGGGAGCGGCAAGCTCGATGTGGCCCATGCGCTCACGGCGCACCTTGGCGCGAGTGACCTCGACGCCACAGCGCTCACAGATGATGCCCTTGAAGCGGACACGCTTGTACTTGCCGCAGTAGCACTCCCAGTCCCGGGTCGGACCGAAGATCTTCTCGCAGAAGAGTCCGTCCTTTTCGGGCT
Source organism: Streptomyces sp. NBC_00385 (assembly GCF_035917155.1). Taxonomy (NCBI): domain Bacteria; kingdom Bacillati; phylum Actinomycetota; class Actinomycetes; order Kitasatosporales; family Streptomycetaceae; genus Streptomyces; species Streptomyces sp. NBC_00385. The sequence goes on from NZ_CP107951.1 coordinate 3,345,080, forward strand.
TGAGCGTGCGGTAGTTGATGGTCTCCGGCTTCTTCACTTCGCCGTGGGACCAGGTCCGGATGTCGTCCGCGGTGGCAAGGCCGATCCGCAGCTCGTCGAAGAAGTTGACGTCGAGCACTTGTCGTCAATCCCTCTTTCGGGGGTTCGAGCCCCCTCGCTTCACGCGAGAAATCGGGGCACTTCAGCAATGGTCTGAACGGGTCCGGGGAGAGCCGGCCGGATCACGGGGATCCGGCCGGCCAACCCGTCAGACCTCTTCGACGCTGCTCGGCTCGCGCCGGGACAGGTCGATACCGAGCTCCTCCGCCGCGCGGAAGACGTCCTCGTCCGTGTCGCGCATCTCGATGGACATGCCGTCCGAGGACAGCACCTCCACGTTGAGGCAGAGCGACTGCATTTCCTTGATGAGCACCTTGAAGGACTCGGGAATGCCGGGCTCGGGGATGTTCTCGCCCTTGACGATGGCCTCGTAGACCTTCACGCGGCCGGTCACGTCGTCGGACTTGATCGTCAGCAGCTCCTGGAGGGCGTAAGCGGCGCCATAAGCTTCAAGGGCCCACACCTCCATTTCACCGAAGCGCTGTCCACCGAACTGAGCCTTACCACCCAGCGGCTGCTGGGTGATCATGGAGTACGGACCCGTCGAACGAGCGTGCAGCTTGTCGTCGACGAGGTGGTGGAGCTTGAGGATGTACATGTAGCCGACCGAGACCGGCTCCGGGAACGGCTCGCCGGAGCGGCCGTCGAACAGGTTGGCCTTGCCCGAGGGCTGGACCAGCCGGTCGCCGTCGCGGTTCGGGATCGTGGCCTGGAAGAGGCCGGTGATCTCGTCCTCGCGCGCACCGTCGAAGACGGGCGTGGCGACGTTGGTGCCGGGGGCTACCTGGTCGGCGCCGATGAGCTGCAGGCGCTTGGCCCACTCGTCACCGAGGCCGGAGACGTCCCAGCCGCGGCTGGCGAGCCAGCCGAGGTGGATCTCCAGGACCTGTCCCGGGTTCATTCGGGACGGGACACCCAGCGGGTTGAGGATGATGTCGACCGGGGTGCCGTCCTCCAGGAACGGCATGTCCTCGATCGGGAGGATCTTCGAGATGACGCCCTTGTTGCCGTGACGGCCGGCGAGCTTGTCACCATCGGTGATCTTGCGCTTCTGCGCCACGTAGACGCGGACCAGCTGGTTCACGCCCGGCGGCAGCTCGTCGCCCTCTTCGCGGTCGAAGACGCGGACGCCGATGATCTTGCCGATCTCGCCGTGCGGCACCTTCAGCGAGGTGTCGCGCACCTCGCGCGCCTTCTCACCGAAGATCGCGCGGAGCAGGCGCTCCTCGGGGGTCAGTTCGGTCTCGCCCTTGGGCGTGACCTTGCCGACGAGGATGTCACCGGCCGTGACCTCGGCACCGATACGGATGATGCCGCGCTCGTCGAGGTCCGCGAGGACCTCTTCGGAGACGTTCGGGATGTCCCGGGTGATCTCCTCCGGACCGAGCTTGGTGTCACGGGCGTCGACCTCGTGCTCCTCGATGTGAATCGAGGAGAGGACGTCGTCCTGCACGAGGCGCTGCGACAGGATGATCGCGTCCTCGTAGTTGTGACCCTCCCACGGCATGAACGCCACGAGCAGGTTCTTACCGAGGGCCATCTCACCGTTCTCGGTGGCCGGACCGTCGGCGAGCACCTGCTCGGCGACCACCCGGTCGCCTTCGGAGACGACGACCTTCTGGTTGACCGAGGTGCCCTGGTTGGAGCGCATGAACTTCGCGATCCGGTACGTGGTGTACGTGCCGTCGTCGTTGGTCACGGTGATGTAGTCCGCGGAGACCTCCTGGACCACACCGTCCTTCTCGGCCTTCAGTACGTCACCGGCGTCGGTGGCGCAGCGGTACTCCATGCCGGTGCCGACGAGCGGGGCCTCCGACTTGATCAGCGGCACCGCCTGCCGCATCATGTTCGCGCCCATGAGGGCACGGTTGGCGTCGTCGTGCTCCAGGAACGGGATCATCGCGGTGGCGACGGACACCATCTGGCGCGGCGAGACGTCCATGTAGTCGACTTCGGTGCCAGGCACGTAGTCGACCTCTCCGCCACGACGGCGGACCAGGACGCGGGGCTCGGTGAAGCGCAGCTCGTCGGAGAGCGTCGCGTTCGCCTGGGCGATGACGTAACGGTCTTCCTCGTCGGCCGTGACGTAGTCGACCTCGTCGGTGACCTGGCCGTCGACGACCTTGCGGTACGGCGTCTCGATGAAGCCGAACGCGTTGACGCGGCCGTACGAGGCGAGCGAACCGATCAGACCGATGTTCGGGCCTTCAGGGGTCTCGATCGGGCACATGCGTCCGTAGTGGGACGGGTGCACGTCACGGACCTCGAAGCCGGCCCGCTCACGGGACAGACCACCCGGGCCAAGAGCCGACAGGCGGCGCTTGTGGGTGAGACCCGACAGCGGGTTGTTCTGGTCCATGAACTGCGACAGCTGGCTGGTGCCGAAGAACTCCTTGATGGAGGCGACGACCGGCCGGATGTTGATCAGGGTCTGCGGCGTGATGGCCTCGACGTCCTGAGTCGTCATGCGCTCACGCACGACGCGCTCCATCCGGGCCAGACCCGTACGGACCTGGTTCTGGATGAGCTCGCCGACGTTACGCAGACGACGGTTGCCGAAGTGGTCGATGTCGTCGGTCTCGACGACGATCTCCCGGCCGGACTCGCCGGTCGTCTCGGTCTCCCCGGCGTGCAGCTTCACCAGGTACTTGATGGTCGCGATGATGTCGTCGCTGGTGAGGACACCGGCGTCGAGCGGCTCATCCGCGCCGAGCTTCTTGTTCACCTTGTAGCGGCCGACCTTCGCGAGGTCGTAGCGCTTCGGGTTGAAGTAGAGGTTCTCGAGCAGCGTCTGAGCGGCCTCGCGCGTCGGCGGCTCGCCCGGACGCAACTTGCGGTAGATGTCGAGCAGCGCGTCGTCCTGGCCCTGGGTGTGGTCCTTCTCCAGGGTGGCGCGCATGGACTCGTACTCGCCGAACTCCTCGAGGATCTGCTCGGTGGTCCAGCCGAGAGCCTTCAGGAGAACGGTGACGGACTGCTTGCGCTTGCGGTCGATGCGGACACCGACCATGTCGCGCTTGTCGATCTCCATCTCCAGCCAGGCACCCCGGGAAGGGATGATCTTGGCGGAGAAGATGTCCTTGTCGGACGTCTTGTCGATCGAGGAGTCGAAGTAGACACCCGGCGAGCGGACCAGCTGCGACACAACGACACGCTCGGTGCCGTTGATGACGAAGGTGCCCTTGTTGGTCATGAGCGGGAAATCGCCCATGAAGACCGTCTGGGACTTGATCTCGCCGGTCTCGTTGTTGGTGAACTCGGCCGTGACGAAGAGCGGGGCGGCGAACGTGAAGTCGCGCTCCTTGCACTCGTCGATCGAGTTCTTGGGGGGCTCGAAGCGGTGGTCGCGGAACGTAAGCGACATCGACCCGGAGAAGTCCTCGATCGGTGAGATCTCCTCGAAGATCTCCTCCAGGCCGGACTTGGTGGGGACGTCTTGTCCACTGTCCAGAGCAGCCTCGACGCGAGCCTTCCAGGCGGCGTTACCGAGGAGCCAGTCAAAGCTCTCGGTCTGCAGCGCGAGGAGGTTCGGAACCTCGAGGGGCTCCTTGATCTTTGCAAAGGAGATGCGCAGCGGGGCGGTGCTGGCACCGTTGTTCGTATTCGCGGTCGAGGCGTTGCGCGAGGCGGCCAAGAGGGGGTCCTTCCGAGGGCTCGGACTCACTACGCGCGTACCGGTCCCAAACTGGACAGGTGGACAGATATCCCAGGTGAGGGACGAACGGTCCACGGTGCACAAGATGGGTATGCCCCTGGTGACGGGCAGGAGGCAGCTAACAGGCAGCGCAAAGGGTCAGTGTAGCCAAGCGGCACACTGATGTCCAGTCGGGGTTCTCAGAGACCCACGTTGCTCTCAACAGCTGTTCTCAACACCTATGTCTAGCCCTGCGCGGGGTGCGCTCTTCTTTACTGCCCTCTTCGCCATCGATCCATGCCTCGGATTCGGATCGATGTGACGACGCGCCTTGAGAATTGCGCGCCTCGTGCGGTTCGTCAAGGCCCCCCAGCCGGTACGGGCCCCGAGACCCGCGTCCCGCCGCCTCTCGGCGCCACCCGTGCTCCCCACGAGAGGCGCACGGCGAAGATCACCATACTCGTCACCGCGCGAAGAGCAAGGCACCCACCGCGGGTACGCCGAAAGGCGACCACCCATACGGGTGATCGCCTTTCGCGAAGTGACGCCCACGCCTCACGGCACGGGGGTCCTAAGGAGTCAGAAGACTCGCTGGGTCACTTGACCTCGACGGAGGCGCCGGCGGCCTTGAGGGACTCGGCAGCCTTCTCGGCGGCCTCCTTGGCGACCTTCTCGACGACGGGCTTCGGGGCGCCGTCGACGAGGTCCTTGGCCTCCTTCAGGCCGAGGGAGGTCAGCTCACGCACGACCTTGATGACCTGGATCTTCTTGTCACCGGCGGCGGTGAGGATGACGTCGAACTCGTCCTGCTCGGCAGCGGCCTCGGCCGGGGCGGCAGCGACCGGAGCGGCGGCGACGGCCGCGGCGGCGGTGACGTCGAACTTCTCCTCGAAGGCCTTAACGAACTCGGAGAGCTCGATGAGGGTGAGCTCCTCGAACTGAGCGAGCAGGTCTTCCTGGCTGAGCTTCGCCATGATGGCGTCCTTCCACTATTCGGCAGGTGCCGGATGTATATGTCGGCGGGCGTACGTGGAGCCCGCTGGACCGCTGAGCGAAATTACTCGGCAGCCTCGGCGGGAGCCGGAGTACCGGCACCGCCCTGCTCTTCCCGCTTGGCACGAAGAGCTTCCGCGGTGCGGACGAACTTCGACGGCAGAGCCTGGAAGAGCTGCGCAGTCTGCGTCTGCTTGCCCTTCATGGCGCCGGCCAGCTTGGCGAGCAGAACCTCGCGGGACTCGAGGTCCGCGAGCTTCTTGATCTCATCGGCGGACAGCGCCTTACCGTCAAGGACACCGCCCTTGATGATGAGGTTGGGGTTGTCCTTGGCGAAGTCACGAAGACCCTTCGCCGACTCCACCGGGTCACCGGTGACGAAGGCAACCGCCGTCGGACCTGCGAACAGGTCGTCCAGCGTGTCGATCCCGGCCTCGTTGGCCGCAATCTTGGTCAGCGTGTTCTTCACCACGGCGTACTGGGCGTTCTCACCGAGCGAACGGCGCAGCTGCTTGAGCTGTGCCACGGTGAGACCCCGGTACTCGGTCAGCACGGCGGCGTTCGAGCTGCGGAACTGGTCCGCGAGCTCGGCTACCGCTGCAGCCTTGTCGGGCCTTGCCATGAGCGTCGGCCTCCTTCCGGGTGATGAGGACCGCTCAAAAGGGCCCGGAAAAGACGAAACGCCCCGGCGCAGGCGCCAGGGCGAAGCTCGACCGAACAAAGTACGGGAGCTTTTCCACAGTCACCTGCGCAGGTCGTCCGCATTCAACGGATCCTTCGGTTGCCGTCACCCTTGCGGGCTTCAGCAACGACCAGCGGTCTTTGGCTTCTGCAGAAGAGTACGCGACAGGGGTCGCGCCGGGCAAATCCGTCCCGGTTCGGGTGGTCCGGAAGGTTTAGGACGCTCCCGCGGTCGCGCCCTGCTGCTGCTGGAGCAGTTCCTTGAACCCGATGGTCTCGCCGGCCGGGGGCCGCTCGACGGAGACCTTGGTCCCGTAGTCGCTGTAGAACATGGTCGTGTTGAGCTCGCCGGTCTTCATCTGCCCGCGCTCGCTCTTCTTCACCAGCAGGTCGTTCTCGTCGACCCAGATGTCGACCGTCTCCGTGGTGATCCCGGCGTCGTTGAGCTGCTTCTTGAGGGCGGTCAGCTGGTCGGCGTCCAGCTTCGACGTCTTGGCGGTCAGCTCGGCGACGTCGACCGTGCCGGAGTAGTGCGTGGTGGCGACACCCCGGACCTGCTCCTTGCCGACCTCCTTCACATCACCGGAGGCCAGCAGCGACTTCACTCCCTGGTCGGGAGTGGTGTTCTGCATCTGGTCCTGCATCGCCGCCCCGGAGGCGCCCCCGAGCTCGGCGAGGTCCTCGTAGGAGTAGCTGATCCAGCGCTTGCCACCGGTCTGCCGGGCCATCGCCGCGCCCATGTCCGCCGCGTAGCCGTCCTTGAAGTAGCGGGCCTGCATCGTGCCGTTGCCGCCGGACTTCTTCAGGGTGTCGGCCATGGCGCCGCCGGTGTACGTGATCTCCATGCTGCCGCTGACACCGTCGCTCCAGTCGAGCGCTCCGGACTGCTTCATGGACATGGCACTGCCCACGGTCATGGTGCCCTCGACCTTCGCCGAGCTGGCGGCGCCGGTCTTCTTCTGCACGTCGAGCAGCGCGGCGATCGCGTCGGTCTTCACCACCCCGCTGCCGCTGCTCGCGTCCTTGCCCTTGCTCGTGGAGCCGCCGTCCGATCCGCCACAGGCCCCGACCGACGTCAGCGCCGCCGCCACAGCCACGGCCAGGCCAACGCGCCGTACGGTACTGGTCCTCATGTCCGCTTCCACCCCTCGTTCGGCTCTCGGTCCCCCGCACGCTAACGCACGGCACCGACAGCCACTGGTACGTACATACGAGGACGGGCCCCGCACCTCGAAAGGTTGCGGGGCCCGTCAATGTCACACGTGACACGGCGGTCGTACGAGCGCGGTGGCTCAGACGGAGGCCGGGTCCTCCTCGACGAGGAGGTTACGGGTGCGGTTGGAGTCCAGCGGGATGCCGGGGCCCATCGTGGTGGCCAGCGTGGCCTTCTTGATGTAGCGGCCCTTGGCGGCGGACGGCTTCAGACGGAGGATCTCGTCCAGCGCCGCTGCGTAGTTCTCCACCAGCTTGGTCTCGTCGAACGAGGTCTTGCCGATGATGAAGTGCAGGTTCGAGTGCTTGTCGACGCGGAACTCGATCTTGCCGCCCTTGATGTCGTTGACAGCCTTCACGACGTCGGGGGTGACGGTGCCGGTCTTCGGGTTCGGCATCAGACCACGCGGACCGAGCACGCGGCCGAGGCGGCCGACCTTGCCCATGAGGTCCGGGGTCGCGACGACGGCGTCGAAGTCCAGACGGCCCTTCGCCACCTCGTCGATGAGCTCGTCGGCGCCGACGATGTCGGCGCCCGCGGCTTCCGCGGCCGCAGCACGGTCACCGGTCGCGAAGACCAGGACCCGGGCGGTCTTGCCGGTGCCGTGCGGGAGGTTCACGGTGCCACGGACCATCTGGTCGGCCTTGCGCGGGTCAACACCCAGGGCAAACGCGACCTCGACGGTGCTGTCGAACTTCGTGGAGGCGGTGTCCTTGGCGATACGGACGGCCTCGAGCGGGGCGTAGTTACGCGCCCGGTCGATCTTGGCGTCCGCAGCGCGGAGGTTCTTGCTGCGCTTCACTTCTACTCCTGTGGTTTCAGAATGTGGAGTCGTGGTGCGGACCGGCGCTTGGTCCTACCACTGGGGGGTGGGGCTGAATCAGCCTTCGACCGTGATGCCCATGGAACGGGCGGTGCCGGCAATGATCTTCGACGCGGCGTCGAGGTCATTGGCGTTCAGGTCGGGAAGCTTCGTCGTGGCGATCTCGCGGACCTGGGCGGCCGTCAGCTTGGCGACCTTGGTCTTGTGCGGCTCGCCGGAGCCCTTGTCCACACCCGCGGCCTTGAGGATCAGCTTGGCGGCCGGCGGAGTCTTGGTGATGAAGGTGAAGGAACGGTCGTCGTAGACCGTGATCTCCACCGGCACGACCATGCCACGCTGCGACTCGGTCGCGGCGTTGTAGGCCTTGCAGAACTCCATGATGTTGACGCCGTGCTGGCCCAGTGCGGGGCCGACCGGCGGGGCCGGGTTGGCCGCACCGGCGTTGATCTGGAGCTTGATAAGCCCCGTGATCTTCTTCTTCTTGGGAGGCATGTGCTCTCTCCGGGTCCTAGTGAGAGTTTTCGCCGTCATCCGGTCATCCGGATGCAGGCATACCGCACAACGATAACGGGTATAGCTGCGCGACCAAAAACCGAGCAGGTCAGACCTGCTGTGACAGCCGGTCTGACCTGCTCGGTAGGCATGTGTCCAGAAGCTGGCGAATAACCGCTAGTTCTTCTGGATCTGGTCGAAGCTGAGCTCGACCGGAGTCTCCCGGCCGAAGATCTCCACGAGACCCTTGACCTTCTTGGAGTCGGCGTTGATCTCGTTGATCGTCGCCTGCAGAGTCGCGAAGGGGCCGTCGGTGACGGTGACCGAGTCGCCCACCTCGAAGTCCAGCACCTGGACCTCGACCTTGCGGGACGGAGCCGGCTTGCCCTCGGCCTCGGCTGCCTCGCGGGCTGCCTTCTCCTCGGCCTCCGGGGCGAGCATCTTGACGATCTCGTCCAGGGTCAGCGGGTACGGGTCGTAGGCGTTGCCCACGAAGCCGGTCACGCCGGGCGTGTTACGGACGACGCCCCAGGACTCGTTCGTCAGGTCCATGCGCACCAGGACGTAGCCCGGGAGCTTGTTCTGCCGGACGTTCTTGCGCTCGCCGTTCTTGATCTGGACGATTTCCTCCTCAGGCACCTCGGCCTGATAGACGAACTCCTCCACGTTCAGCGAGACGGCGCGCTGCTCCAGGTTGGCCTTCACACGCTTCTCGTAACCGGCGTACGTGTGAATGACGTACCACTCGCCCGGAAGGGTGCGGAGCTCCTCGCGCAGGGCGGTGACGGCGTCGACGGGCTCGGCCGGCTCGGCCTCTTCCTCGTCGGCCTCGTCGGCGGCTTCCTCGACCTCGGGGCTCTCGTCCTCGTCGTCACCGGCTTCGGCCGCAGGGGCCTCGTCGTCGGCTTCGGCGGCGTCCTCGACGTGCACGGCGGCCTGCTCCGCGGGCTCACCCGCGGCGGCGTCGGCAGCTTCAGCCTGGTCCGGCTCCTCAGCGTCCGCCGCCTCGACGATGTCGAGCTCGTCCTCGGCGGACTCGAAGGCGCCCGCCGTCGGCTCGACGGCGTCGTTCAGGTTCGGGTCAGACACGGTGGCTGCTTCTTCCTGGATACAAATGGGTGGAACATGCGAAAGGGGCGCCCCCATGAGGCGCCCTCCGCGGGATCAGCCGAAGACGTACTTGATGACCCGCTGGAAACCGAAGTCAATCACGGTAACAAGACCAATCATGACGACTACGAACACAATCACCACGGAGGTGTATGTCGTCAGCTGGTTGCGAGTCGGCCAGACAACCTTGCGGAGCTCGGCGACGATCTGGCGGTAGAAGAGCGCGAGACGGCCCAGAGGGCCCTTCTTGCCGCGCTTGCCGCCCTTCCGGGTCTTCTTCTTCGACTCGGGGACTTCATCCTCGGCATCAGGCATGTCGATGGAGCCCACGGCGTCCGTCACGCTTCTCACCTGATTCCGGGTCATGGCCGTGCCGCGCCCGGTGAAGCCGCACGGCAGTGCATTGAAGTACGTACATGCGCACACATCCTGGCGAAGGAGTGTGTAGCAGGGCCGGAGGGACTTGAACCCCCAACCGCTGGTTTTGGAGACCAGTGCTCTACCAATTGAGCTACGACCCTTTGTGGTTTCCACCAACCTACCGCATGTCCCCGGATGCTCCGAGTGCAGGAACGGTGCGGCTGGTGAAGGCCAACGACAGGTGAGTGTACGTGCTCAGCGGCCCGGCGTCGAACAGATAGCTCCCGACCGTTCCTGTCCGATGCTGTCCGGTCGTCCGTCCACATGGTGTCCGGCTGCTGTCCGGTCCCTGAAACCCCTGTGCCGACGGGGAATACGGTCTGCGAGCATGGGGGCATGAGCGCTGCTACTTCTCCCTCCGAGCGCCGGGTCTCCGCCCGCATCGGTGCCATCTCCGAGTCCGCCACCCTCGCCGTCGACGCCAAGGCCAAGGCCCTCAAGGCCGCCGGCCGTCCGGTGATCGGCTTCGGCGCGGGCGAGCCCGACTTCCCGACCCCCGGCTACATCGTCGACGCCGCGGTCGAGGCCTGCCGCAACCCGAAGTACCACCGCTACACCCCGGCGGGCGGGCTCCCCGAGCTCAAGGCCGCCATCGCCGAGAAGACGCTGCGCGACTCCGGCTACCAGGTCGACGCCTCCCAGATCCTGGTGACCAACGGCGGCAAGCAGGCCATCTACGAGGCCTTCGCCGCGATCCTCGACCCGGGCGACGAGGTCATCGTCCCGGCGCCGTACTGGACCACCTACCCCGAGTCGATCCGCCTCGCCGGCGGCGTACCGGTGGATGTCGTCGCCGACGAGACCACCGGGTACCGGGTCTCGGTGGAGCAGCTGGAGGCCGCGCGCACGGAGCGTACGAAGGTCGTCCTGTTCGTCTCCCCGTCGAACCCGACCGGTGCGGTCTACAGCGAGGCGGAGGCCGAGGCGATCGGCAAGTGGGCCGTCGAGCACGGTCTGTGGGTGCTGACCGACGAGATCTACGAGCACCTCGTCTACGGCGACGCGAAGTTCACCTCGCTGCCGGCGATCGTGCCCGAGCTGCGTGACAAGTGCATCGTGGTCAACGGTGTCGCCAAGACGTACGCGATGACCGGCTGGCGCGTGGGCTGGATCGTCGGCCCCAAGGACGTGGTGAAGGCGGCGACGAACCTGCAGTCGCACGCCACCTCCAACGTCTCCAACGTCGCCCAGATCGCCGCGCTGGCAGCCGTCTCCGGGAACCTGGACGCGGTCGCCGAGATGCGCACCGCCTTCGACCGACGACGGCAGACCATCGTGCGGATGCTCAACGAGATCGACGGCGTCCTGTGCCCCGAGCCCGAGGGCGCGTTCTACGCGTACCCGTCGGTGAAGGAGCTGCTCGGCAAGGAGATCCGCGGCAAGCGTCCGGCCACGTCGGTCGAGCTGGCGGCGCTGATCCTGGACGAGGCCGAGGTCGCGGTCGTTCCGGGCGAGGCCTTCGGCACCCCGGGCTACCTGCGTCTTTCCTACGCGCTGGGTGACGACGACCTGGTCGAGGGCGTCTCCCGGCTCCAGAAGCTGCTGGGCGAGGCCAAGGCCTGACGCTCCGTACTGCGCATAAGCGGGTCCCCGGCCAAGCCGGGGACCCGCTTATGCGTTCAGGCAAGCGCCCGTTCGATGAATCCGGCTGCCTGGACCGATCCTGTTGCGGCAAGATCCTTGAGTGACTCCTCCCCCTGTTGCCAGGGGGCTTCTCAAATTGGCCGATCATCGGCCGCATGACGGACAAGCCCTGCCCAACGCCTTTCGGCACAGAGCGGAGCGTAAGACAGCTACAGAAGGTGGTTCGGTCATGGAGCGTGACGTACGGCTGTTGCCCAAGGCCCACCTGCACCTGCATTTCACCGGGTCGATGCGGCCCACGACGCTGCTCGAACTCGCCGACAAGTACGGCGTGCGGCTGCCCGAGGCGCTGACCGGCGGCGAGCCCCCGAGCCTGCGGGCGACGGACGAGCGCGGCTGGTTCCGTTTCCAGCGGCTCTACGACATCGCCCGGTCCTGCCTGCGGACCCCCGACGACATCCAGCGGCTGGTGCGCGAGGCCGCCCAGGAGGACGTGGCGGACGGCTCCGGCTGGCTGGAGATCCAGGTCGACCCCACCTCGTACGCCCCCCTGCTCGGCGGGCTCATCCCCGCGATCGAGATCATCCTGGACGCGGTCGACAGCGCCTCGCGCGATACCGGGCTGCCGATCCGGGTGGTGATCGCGGCGAACCGGATGAAGCACCCGCTGGACGCCAGGACGCTGGCGCGGCTCGCGGTGCGGTACGCGGACCGGGGCGTCGTCGGGTTCGGGCTCTCCAACGACGAGCGGCGCGGCATGGCCCGTGACTTCGACCGGGCCTTCGCCATCGCCAGGGAGGGCGGCCTGCTGGCGGCCCCGCACGGCGGTGAGCTGTCGGGCCCCTCCAGCGTCCGCGACTGCCTGGACGACCTCGACGCGGCACGGGTCGGGCACGGAGTCCGGGCCGCCGAGGATCCGCGACTGCTGCGCAGGCTGGCGGAGCGCGGGGTGACCTGCGAGGTGTGCCCGGCGTCGAACGTGGCGCTCGGCGTCTACGAGAAGCCGTCCGACGTACCCCTGCGCACTCTGTTCGAGGCGGGGGTGCCGATGGCGCTCGGTGCGGACGACCCGCTGCTCTTCGGGTCCCGTCTGGCCGCACAGTACGACCTCGTACGACGCCATCACGCGTTCACGGACGAGGAGCTGGCCGAGCTGGCGCGCCAGTCGGTACGGGGTTCGGCGGCGCCCGAAGCGGTCCGTACGGAGCTTCTGGCGGGCGTCGACGCATGGCTGGCCAAGCCGGCGGGCTGACGCCCCCGTGCCCTACCCCGTGAGCCCGCTCAGGACCATCCGGGCGACCGAGGCGGCGAAGGCGTCGAGCGGCTGCGGCGGCTCACCGGTCTCCGTCGCGTCGTAGGCGAAGGCCCGCTGGGCGCAGGCCCCCATCAGCAGGGAGGCGGCCGTGTACGTGTCGGCGTCGGCGCGGACCCGGCCCGCCGCCTGTTCGGCGCGCAGATACGCGTCGAGCCCGCGGATGGGGATGTGGGGGCCGGTTCCCAGCTCGCGCATGGCCGCGTTGTGGCGCGCCTTGAGCCTCGGCTCGGCGTACAGGGACGCGGCGATCGGGAAGCTCTGCTCGTAGAAGAGGGCGGCCTCGCGGGCGATCTCGGCGAGATTCCGCTCCACGGTCCGTTCCCCCTCTCCCGGGTCGGCGATGAGCCGCTTCAGAACCCCGTCGACCTTGGGCAGACGCTCCTTCAGCACCACCACGAACAGCTCCTCCTTGCTCGGGAAGTGCTTGTAGAGCGCCGCCTCGGAGCAGCCGGCGGCCCGGGCGATCTCCTTGGTGGTGGCCCGGGCCAGGCCGATGGTGAGCATCAGCCGGTGGGCGGCGTCGATGATGCGGGCGCGGGCCGGCTTCTGCTCCATGTGCTCTCCAACGAAGCTTGACGAGTGAGTGAGTATCCACTCACCCTAGGGGTGAGTGAATACTTACCCACCTTGGGAGGGTGTGCCATGAAGCTCACAGTGTTCGGCGCGACAGGCGGCATCGGGCAGGAGATCGTCCGCCAGGCGGTGGCGGCGGGGCACGAGGTGACGGCGGTGGTCCGCGATCCCGCGCGGCTGCCGGTGCCGCTCTCCGGCCCCACGGTCCGCACCGCGGCCCGGATCGACGACCCGGAGGCGCTGCGCGAGGCGGTCGCGGGTCGCGACGCGGTGCTCTCCGGCCTCGGCGCCCGGGGCCGGAAGGCCGACGGGATCGCGGAACGGCTGACCCGCAGCGTGCTGACGGCCATGGAGGCGGAGGGAACCCGGCGGCTGCTCGTGGTGAGCGCGGCCCCCGTCGCCCCGAAGCCCGCGGACGACCCGCTGCTCGACCGCATGATGCTCGCGGCGATCGGCGCGATCCTGAAGGAGGTCTACGCGGACCTCACCGCCATGGAGGCCGCGCTGGCGGCCTCCGCCACGGACTGGACGTCGGTGCGTCCCCCGAAGCTCACCAACGGGCCGCTGACGGGCCATTACCGGACCGTCATCGGCAGCAACCCGCGCAGCGGCCGGTCCATCTCCCGGGCCGACGTGGCGCACGCGATGCTGGCGCTGACCGACGACCCGGCGTCGGTGAAGCAGGGGGTGGGCGTGGCGTACTGACGCCCAGCGCCAAGGGTCTTTCGTTTGCGTCGGGTCGGATCAGGGAGCGGGGTCCGGTGCGTGCAGCTGCAAGGCGGAGGAGGGAGTCACTGCGGAGCATGGGCGACCGACGACAACGCCGCAGATGCGCGTGCCGGACCCCGCGAGCCCGGCATGATCCAAACGAGAGGCCCTACAGGCTCACGCCGACGGTCACCGGTTCGTTGACGAGCGTGACGCCGAAGACGTCGTGGACCCCGGCGACGACCTCGCGCGCCAGGGCCAGCAGGTCCTCGGTGCTCGCCGCGCCGCGGTTCGTGAGGGCCAGGGTGTGCTTGGTGGAGATGCGGGCCGGGCCGGAGCCGTATCCCTTGGTGAATCCGGCCCGGTCGATGAGCCAGGCCGCCGAGGTCTTGGTGCGTCCCTCGCCCGCGGGGAAGGCGGGGGGCGTGACATCCGGTCCGAGGTGCTGCGCCGCCCGGGCGAGGAAGGCCTCGAACTGCTCCGGGTCCAGGATCGGGTTGGTGAAGAAGGACCCGGCCGACCAGGTGTCGTGGTCCTCGGGGTCGAGCACCATGCCCTTGCCGGCACGGAGCCGGAGCACGGTTTCACGGGCGGCTGCGGCGGGGACGCGCTCCCCCTCCGCCACACCCATGGCACGTGCCGTCTCGGGGTACTTGAGGGGTGCGGACAGGCCGCCCGCCTCTTCCAGCCCGAAGCGGACACGCAGCACCACGAACCGGTCGGGTTCGGCCTTGAAGCGGCTGTGCCGGTACGCGAAGGCGCACTCGGAGTTCGGGATCGTGACCGTTTCCCGGGTGCGCCGGTCGTAGGCGACGACCTCCGTGATGGTGGACGACACCTCCTGCCCGTACGCCCCGACGTTCTGGATCGGGGTGGCCCCCGCCGAACCGGGGATGCCGGCCAGGCACTCGAGGCCCGCCAGTCCCGCCTCCACGCTGCGGGCGACGGCGTCCGTCCAGACCTCTCCGGCGGCCAGTTCGAGCGTGGGCCCGTCCAGCACGAAGCCCTTGGTCGCGATGCGCAGGGCGGTGCCTTCGAAGCCCTTGTCACCGATGACCAGGTTGCTGCCGCCGCCGATGACCAGGAGCGGGGTGCCGCTGTCGTCGGCCTCGCCCACGGCCTCGACCACTTCGGCGTCGGTCGTCGCGGTGAGGAGCCGGGTGGCGGGGCCGCCGAGCCGGAAGGTGGTCAGGGGGGCGAGGGGCGCGTCGTGGAGTTCCTGCACGGGGACAAGACTACGGTCCGCGTTCCGGGGACCGGGCACCTCGGCCCCCTGGGCCGCGCTCCCCCGCGCAACGGGCAGGTCCGGCGGTGACGACTCCATGCGTAAGGGGCACGGCCCCATAGGCCGCGCCCCTTACGTCAGCACGTCACGACGGTGTCAGCCGAGCTGCACCACGGCGCGGGACATGCCCAGCACCTTCTTGTCGCCGCTCGTCGCCGTCAGGTCGACCCGCACCCGCTTGTCGTCCAGCAGCGCGCCCACCTTGGCGCTGACCTCGATCAGCGCGCCCTTGTCGTCGTTGGGGACGACGACCTGCCGGGTGAACCGCACCCCGTACTCGACGACCGCACCCGGGTCACCGGCCCAGTCCGTGACCACGCGGATCGCCTCGGCCATGGTGAACATGCCGTGGGCGATCACGTCCTCCAGCCCGACCTCGCGCGCGAACTTCTCGTTCCAGTGGATCGGGTTGAAGTCGCCCGAGGCGCCCGCGTACTGCACGAGCGTCGCGCGGGTGACCGGGAAGGACCGCGGCGGCAGCTCCGTACCGACCTCGACCGAGTCGTAACTCACCTTCGCCGTCATCACGCCTCCTCGGCGGCGCGCGCCACCAGCTTCGTCCACGCCGTCACGACATGCTCACCGGACTCGTCGTGGACCTCGCCACGGATGTCCACGATGTCGTTTCCCGCGAGGGACTTGATCGCCTCGATCGTCGAGGTGACCGTCAGCCGGTCCCCCGCCCGCACCGGACGCGCATAGACGAACTTCTGGTCACCGTGCACGACCCGGCTGTAGTCCAGGCCCAGCAGCGGGTCCTGGACGACCTGACCGGCGGCCTTGAAGGTGATCGAGAACACGAACGTCGGCGGCGCGATGACATCGCTGTGACCGAGCGCCCTGGCCGCTTCGGGGTCGACGTACGCCGGATTGGCGTCGCCCACCGCCTCGGCGAACTCTCGGATCTTCTCCCGGCCGACCTCGTACGCCGGGGTGGGCGGATAGGTCCGCCCCACGAAGGACTGGTCGAGCGCCATGAGCTCGCAACCTCCTGATGAAAGATGAAGGGGCCGCAGCACAGCTACAGCCACGCCTACAGGTACAGCCCAGTACAAACGACACGAGGCCGCCCCCAATGGGGACGGCCTCGTGTACGAGCCTGATTCAGCGCGTTTCGCGGTGCGCAGTGTGCGAGTTGCAGCGCGGGCAATGCTTCTTCATCTCAAGACGGTCCGGGTTGTTACGCCGGTTCTTCTTGGTGATGTAGTTCCGCTCCTTGCACTCCACGCAGGCCAGCGTGATCTTCGGGCGGACGTCGGTGGCAGCCACGTGAGTGCTCCTTGGACGGACGATGGACGGATGAACGCAAAAAAAAGAGTAGCCGATCGGAGGACCGACCCCACAATCGGCTACTGTTAGTAGCGGTGACCGGACTTGAACCGGTGACACAGCGATTATGAGCCGCTTGCTCTACCGACTGAGCTACACCGCTTTGATGACTGAGTCCCCCCGCCGAAGCGGGGTTTCCCGATCACCAGAGCCCCAATGCGGAATCGAACCGCAGACCTTCTCCTTACCATGGAGACGCTCTACCGACTGAGCTATTGGGGCGAGCGATGAAGACATTACACGGTCGGCCGCCTTCGCCCAAATCCGTTTCGAAGCCCCATCCCGAGCCCTTGATCAGCACCGCTCCACGGCCCCGGCCGGCCCCGCTCCGGGCCCTTGATCAGCCACTCCTCCACCCCTGGCCCCTCACGTGGGCCCCGGCCCCCCACGCACCACGGAACCGCGCCGGTACGACTATTTCGCTCCTCCTCGAACCGGGCCGGGCACACCCCTAGGCTCGTCTCACTCTGAGTGATCCTGACCCCCTTCCAGGAGCCGCGATGTCCGACAGTCAGCCGCGGCAGCCGGACGACCACACGACCGACGCCACCGGCAGCCCGGCGAGCTCCGCGCTGACGCTCTGCGGCGCCCGTCTCACCGACGGCCGCATCGTGGACGTACGGCTCGGCGGCGGCCGCATCGAGGCCGTCGGCACCGCCGGGAGCCTCGTCGCGCCCGGCGCCCGCCTGGACCTCGGCGGCCACCTGCTGCTCCCCGCCCCCGCCGAACCCCACGCCCACAGCGACACCGCGCTCACGGCGGACGGCGCCGGATCCGGCACCCCAGGACCGGCCTCGCAGCACCCCGACGACGTCCAGCGGCGCGCCACCGAGGCCGCGTTGCTGCAACTCGGCCACGGTGCGACCGCCCTGCGCTCGCACGTGCGGATCGGCGACATACAGGGCCTGGGCGCCCTCGAAGCCGTCCTGCAGGCCCGTCGCTCGCTGCGCGGGCTCGCCGATCTGACCGCCGTCGCCGTGCCCCGGCTGCTCACCGGCGTCGCGGGCGCCGGCAACCTGGCGATGCTGCGCGACGCTCTGAAGATGGGGGCCGGCGCGGTCGGCGGCTGCCCCGACCTGGACCCCGACCCGGCCGGGTACACGGAGGCCGTCCTGGAGGTCGCGGCCGAGCACGGCTGCCCCGTCGACCTGCACACGGACAGTGACGATCCGGCCCGGCTGGCCCGGTTCGCGGCGATGGCGGGCGGAATGCGGCAAGGGGTCTCCATCGGCCCGTGCGCCGGCCTCTCCCGGCTCCATGAGGAGGCTGCCGCCCGCGCCGCCGACCAGCTCGCCGCAGCCGGTGTGACGGTCATCTGCCTTCCCCAGGGCGGCTGCTGCGGAGCCGAGCGGCGGGGCACCGCTCCCGTACGGCTGCTGCGCGCGGCCGGTGTGCGGGTCGCGGCGGGCAGCGGGGCGTTGCGCGACCTCGCCAACCCGGTGGGGCGCGGCGACCCGCTGGAGGCCGCCTTCCTGCTGGCGTCGCAGAGCGGACTGCGGCCCGAGCACGCCTACGAGGCCGTCTCCACGGAGGCCCGGCGCGCCATGGGGCTGCCCGAGGTCCGGGTCGAGGCGGGCTTCCCCGCGGAGCTCCTCGCCGTGCGCGGGGAGCAACTGGCCGGGGTGCTCTCGCTGGCGTACAGCCGCGTGGTGGTGCACCGCGGCCGGGTGGTCGCCCGGACCAGCGCGGTGCGCGAGTACTGCGACTCCGAGACGGGCGGCTCGTTCGGACTGCCACGCCAGGCGCGGCCGGATTCCGGGACGGGCGGCGGGCCTTGAGCGCGGCGGCGCTCCGCGGCGTACCGTCGACTTCATGCGCATTGTCATCGCAGGTGGACATGGTCAGATCGCGCTGCGGCTGGAGCGGCTGCTCGCTGCGCGCGGGGACGAGGCGGCGGGCATCATCCGCAACCCGCAGCAGAGCGACGACCTCCGGGCCGCAGGAGCCGAACCCGTGGTCCTGGACCTCGAGTCGGCCACCGTGGAGGAAGCCGCCGAGGTACTGCGCGGCGCCGACGCGGCGGTCTTCGCGGCCGGAGCGGGCCCGAACAGCGGCACGGACCGCAAGGACACGGTGGACCGGGGAGCCGCGGTCCTCTTCGCGGACGCGGCGCAGCGGGCCGGGGTGCGGCGTTACGTCGTGGTGTCGTCCATGGGCGCCGACCCGGACCATCCGGGCGACGAGGTGTTCGACGTCTACCTGCGGGCCAAGGGGGCGGCGGACGCGTACGTGCGCGCGCAGACGGCCCTCGACTGGACGATCCTGCGCCCCGGGATGCTGACCAACGACGCGGGCACCGGACAGGTCCTGCTCGCCGCGTCGACCGGGCGCGGCCCGGTGCCGCGCGACGATGTGGCGGCGGCGCTCGCGGAGCTGCTGGACACCCCGGCGGCGGCGGGGCTGACGCTGGAACTGATCTCGGGCAACGTCCCGGTGTCGGTCGCCGTGAAGGACATCGCGGGGAACTGACCCCAGGGCGCAAGGAGGTCGTGGGCCCGGTCAGTCGCCGGTCGCGGGGCGGACGGCGATGCCGTGCCGCTCCAACAGGGCGGCGGTGACCCCGTCGCCCTCGCGCAGCTCGCCGGCGAACGTGCCGTCATAGACGGCGCCCAACAGAGAAGGCCCCCGTCCGAAGGACGGGGGCCTTGCTATGTGGCGGCGCCAGGGTTCGAACCTGGGTAGGCTGAGCCGGCAGATTTACAGTCTGCTCCCTTTGGCCACTCGGGCACACCGCCAAGGGATGCTGCCGTGGGGCCCCGCCTTGCGGCGGCGCTCTGTGGCAACGACGTAAACGATACCTGATGCCCGGGGGTGCTACGCCACTGGATTGATCAGCGGCCGGGACGGGCGCGGGTGGCTAGGCTTTGTGGGCGGCGTGGTGCCCGAGGGCGCCGCGACCGCCCCTGTAAGCACTTCCTTTCCAGCACCCCGATACAAGGAGCCACACGTCATGGCCGACTCCAGTTTCGACATCGTCTCGAAGGTCGAGCGGCAGGAGGTCGACAACGCCCTCAACCAGGCCGCCAAGGAGATCTCCCAGCGCTACGACTTCAAGGGCACCGGGGCGTCGATCTCCTGGTCCGGCGAGAAGATCCTGATGGAGGCGAACGGCGAGGAGCGCGTCAAGGCGATCCTCGACATCTTCCAGTCCAAGCTGATCAAGCGCGGCATCTCCCTGAAGTCGCTGGACGCGGGCGAGCCGCAGCTGTCCGGCAAGGAGTACAAGCTGTTCTGCACGATCGAGGAAGGCATCTCCCAGGAGAACGCCAAGAAGGTCGCGAAGATCATTCGCGACGAGGGCCCCAAGGGCGTCAAGGCCCAGGTCCAGGGCGACGAGCTGCGGGTCAGCTCGAAGAGCCGGGACGACCTGCAGGCCGTGCAGGCGCTGCTGAAGGGCCAGGACTTCGAGTTCGACGTCCAGTTCGCGAACTACCGGTAGGACGCGGCGGTCCGGGAGCGGGGCGGAACGCACTGCTCCGCACCCGGACTGCATGTCCGAATACCGCCGGTCGCGGTGGTCCGGGCGACGCAGACTGGTCCGTGCCGGCCGGCGATCCGGCGGCCGACGGACGAGGAGAGGGACGAGTCATGACCATGTACGCGACGGTCGACAGCCCGCTGGGCGAGCTGCTGCTGGTCGGCGAGGAGGCCGCGGGCCCTGCCGGGACCGCGGCGGGGGTCGCGCTCGTCTCGCTCTCGTTGCCCGGGCAGAAGGGCGCGGCGGTCGTCCAGGACGGCTGGCGGCACGATCCCGCGGCGTTCGGAGAAATCGCCACCCAGTTGCGGGAGTACTTCGAGGGGCGGCGGACCCGCTTCGACGTCCGGTACGCGGACGGGCGGGGCACCGACTTCCAGCGACGGGTCTGGGCCGCGCTGGACGCCGTTCCGTACGGGGAGACGGTGTCGTACGGGCAGATCGCCGAGCGGGTCGGTTCCGCCGGGGCGGGGGTCCGGGCCGTGGGGACGGCGATCGGGCGCAATCCGCTGCTGGTGGTGCGGCCGTGCCACCGGGTCATCGGCGCGGACGGGGCGCTGCGCGGCTACGCGGGCGGCCTGGAGCGCAAGGAGCAGCTCCTGGGGCTCGAGGGCGCCCTGGCGGTGAGCTGATGACGGGGCTCTTCCCGCGGCCGCGGGCCGTGGTCGCGCCGGGCGCCGTACACGTACCGGAGTGGCTGTCGGCCGAGCAGCAGCGGGAGTTGGTGGCGGCGTGCCGCACATGGGCGCGCGGGCCCGTTCCGCTGCGGCACACGGCGCTGCCGGGTGGTGGGGTGATGTCCGTGCGGACCGTGTGCCTGGGGTGGCACTGGCAGCCGTACCGGTACACCCGCACGGCGGACGACGTGAACGGCGCGCCGGTCGCCCCGTTCCCGCAGTGGCTGGCAGAGCTGGGGCGGGCGGCGGTGGCAGAGGCGTACGGGACGGAGAGTCCGGTACGGACGTACGCGCCCGACGCCGCGCTGATCAACTTCTATGACGACGCCGCGCGGATGGGCATGCACCAGGACAAGGAGGAACGGTCCGGTGCCCCCGTCGTCTCGCTCAGCATCGGCGACACCTGCGTCTTCCGCTTCGGCAACACGGAGGACCGTGGGCGGCCCTACACGGACGTGGAGTTGGCTTCCGGGGACCTGTTCGTCTTCGGCGGGCCGTCCCGTCACGCGTTCCACGGAGTTCCGAGGATCCGTCCGGGCACGGCGGGTCCGGAAACCGGGATGAGCGGTGGCCGGCTCAATCTGACGCTGCGCGAGACGGGCCTCGGAGCCCCGGGGCCCGACGAAGCGCGTCAGCGGCGTTCGCGGGAGTTCCCGAACAGCAGCCGGTAGCCGATCAGCAGGACGAGCGAACCGCCTATGGCCGAGACCCAGGTCGCCGGGTCGAAGAAGTCCTCGTTGTCGATCGTGCGGTCCAGGAAGCGCGTCGCTATCCAGCCGCCCAGGAAGGCGCCGACGATCCCGATGAGGGTGGTCCCCACGAGGCCGCCGGGGTCGCGACCCGGCAGCAGGATCTTGGCGATGACGCCCGCGACAAGTCCGAGAATGATCCAGCCAATGATGGTCATGCGCGTCAACCTACCCGTCACTCGGTCCTGGAATCCAAGACGTTCGTGACAGGTCGGCCGGTTGCGGACAACGGCTGTGAACTGCTGCGGACTGCTGTGAACCGCCTGTGCTCCGCTCGGCGTGCGGGGGGACTACCAGCCGGCGAACTGGTCGTCGGTGCTGACGATCTCCTTGCCGAAGGGGAACAGCGAGACCGGGATCAGCTTGAAGTTCGCGATGCCCAGAGGGATGCCGATGATCGTGAGGCACAGGGCGATGCCCGTGGTGATGTGGCCGAGCGCCAGCCACCAGCCGGCGAGGACCAGCCAGAGCACGTTGCCGACGCAGGAGGGCGCGCCCGCGTCCCGGCGGTCGACGACGCGGTGGCCGAAGGGCCACAGGGCGTAGAGGCCGATGCGGAAGGCCGCCAGGCCGAACGGGATGCCGATGATCGTGATGCACAGCAGGAGTCCCGCGAGGATGTATCCGAGGAACATCCAGAAGCCGCACAGGACCAGCCAAATGACGTTCAGAATTGTCTTCACGGACGATGACCTGCCATCTGCTCGAGTCGGGCGATGCGCTCCGCCATCGGCGGGTGGGTCGAGAACATCTTGGACATGCCCTGCCCGGGGCGGAACGGGTTCGCGATCATCATGTGGCTCGCGGTCTCGATCCGGGGCTCGGGGGGCAGTGGAAGCTGTTTGGTGCCGGCGTCCAGCTTCCGCAGGGCACTGGCCAGGGCCAGCGGGTCGCCGGTCAGCTGGGCGCCCGAGGCGTCCGCCTCGTACTCCCGGGAGCGGCTGACGGCCAGTTGGATCACGGACGCGGCGAGCGGGCCCAGGATCATGATCAGGAGCATACCGAGGATGCCGGGGCCGTCGTCGTCGTTGGAGCGGCCGATCGGGATCAGCCAGGCGAAGTTGACCAGGAACATGACGACGGAGGCGAGCGCCCCGGCGACGGACGAGATCAGGATGTCGCGGTTGTAGACATGGCTGAGCTCGTGACCGAGGACGCCGCGCAGCTCCCGTTCGTCCAGGATCTGGAGGATGCCCTCGGTGCAGCAGACCGCGGCGTTGCGCGGGTTGCGGCCGGTCGCGAAAGCGTTGGGGGCCTGGGTCGGGGAGATGTAGAGCCGCGGCATGGGCTGGCGGGCCGCGGTGGAGAGCTCACGGACCATGCGGTAGAGCTGGGGCGCCTCGAACTCGCTCACCGGGCGGGCACGCATGGCGCGCAGGGCCAGCTTGTCGCTGTTCCAGTACGCGTAGGCGTTGGTGCCGACGGCTACGAGGAGCGCGACGATCAGGCCCGTGCGTCCGAAGAAGCTGCCGATGACGATGATGAGTGCGGACAGGCCCCCGAGGAGTACGGCGGTTCTCAGCCCGTTGTGCCGGCGGTGCACGGTACGCCCTCCAAATGGTGCAGCAGGGGAACCCTTGCTTGGTGGTGCTCCACTCCCCAGTGGAGCCTCCCGTACTGGTCAACGCCAGGCGGGGAAAGCTAGTTCCCTTGTGCTCACGGCCGCGGGGCCCGGCCCGCTCCGGGCGTTCGCGCCGGAGCGGGCCGTAGGCCGTACGGGTGGAGGGGTGCCGCGGGCTCAGCGCTGGACGGGCAGTTTCGCGAGCGCCAGGGCCTCGGGGTCGGGCTCGACCTCGCTGGTGCAGTGGGCGCAGCGGGAGGCGACGGCAGGGATCGCCGTGAAGCAGCGGGGGCAGTCGCGCAGGGCGGCCTTGATGTCGACCTGCTCCTGGTCCTTCTTGGCGGTGAAGCGGTCCTGGACCTTGGACATGGGCACGACGACGCAGAAGTAGAGGACCGCGGCGGTGATGAGGAAGGCGATCGCGGCGCTGACGAAGAGGCCGTAGGGGAACGTCACGCCGTCGAACTTGAAGTGCGCCTTGCTGAAGTCGCCCGTTCCGCGGGTGATGATGCCGATCAGCGGCACGATGAACGCGTTGCTGAACCCGGTGACGACCGCGGTGAACGCCGCTCCGACGGCGAGGCCGATCGCCATGGAGATGACATTGCCGCGAAGGATGAAGTCCTTGAACCCGTTCAGCACTGCTTCCGGCTCCTCTGTCGTGATGTGACGGCTGTATGCGCCATGCGCGGGCATGACCCTGCCCTGTGCGGGCTGCCGGGGGCAAACCGATCTTGAGGTCGCCGAAGGGGACCGTCGGAGGGACCACCGGACGAGGCCGCCGGACGAGGCCGCCGCAGAGGTCGTCAGAACAGGTTGATGCCGGCGAATCCGAGGACGGTCTGCGGAGCTCCGGACAGGGCGATACCGGCGACGGCGGTGAGGACGATCGCGACGGTGAGCGGTACCGGGGTGCGGCGGCGGGTGACGGGCTGCTCCGTGGCGTCCTCGGCGGGGCCGCGGAACAGGGCAGCGGTCCACTGAAGGTAGTAGTAGAGCGCGATCACGACGTTCACCGCCATGACGACGGCGAGCCAGCCGAGTCCGGCGTCGACGGCCGAGGAGAAGACCGTGACCTTGGCGAAGAGTCCGATGATGCCCGGCGGCAGTCCGGCCAGGCAGAGCAGGAAGAAGCCCATCGCGAGTGCGGCGAGCGGGCGCGTGGCGTACAGCCCCCGGTAGTCGGCGATGCGATTGCCGGGGTGGGTACGGGCGACCAGGGCGGCCACCGCGAAGGCGCCGAGGTTCACGACGGCGTACATCAGGGCGTACGCGACGGTGGAGCCGATCTGCCGGTCTCCGGCATACGCGGCGGCGGCGATCGGGACCAGGAGGTAGCCGGCCTGGGCGACGGACGACCAGGCGAGCAGGCGTACGGCGCTGCGGGCGCGGGTGGCGCTCTGGCGCAGCGCGGCGACGTTGCCGACGGTCATGGTGAGTGCGGCGAGGACGGCGAGGGCGGGGCCCCAGACGTCCGCGTACGACGGGAAGGCGACCACGGTGACGAGGATGAGGCCGGAGAAGCCGACCGCCTTGCCGACGACCGAGAGGTAGGCGGCGATCGGCAGGGGGGCGCCGACGTAGGTGTCGGGGACCCAGAAGTGGAAGGGCGCGGCGGCCGTCTTGAAGGCGAAGCCGACGAGAGTGAGAGCGACTCCCGCCTGGGCCAGGGTGGAGAGCTGACCGGGGACGTCGTCGAGGCGGGCGGCGATCTCCGTGAGGTGGAGGGTACCGGTCGCCGCGTACACGAAGCTGACGCCGAGGAGCATCACGGCGGTCGCGACGACGGAGGAGAGGAAGAACTTCAGCGCCGCCTCGGAGGAGCGCCGGTCGCCGCGCTTGATGCCGACGAGGGCGAAGGCGGGCAGCGAGGCGACTTCCAGGGCGACGACGAGGGTGGCGAGGTCGCGGGCGGCGGGCAGGAGGGCGGCGCCCGCGGCGGAGGACAGCAGCAGGAACCAGAACTCGCCGGCCGGCAGCTTGCGGGTGTCGCCGATGGAGAGCAGCGCGGTGAGCAGGGCGCCGCCGAGGACGAGACCCTGGATGACCAGGGTGAAGTGGTCGGCGGTGTAGCTGCAGGCGCGGGTGCCGGTGGTGAGGCAGAAGGTGGAGCGGTCGCCGTCGTGCAGCGGAACGAGGAGGGCGAGCGCGGCCACGAGACCGGCTACGGCCCCGTAGCCGAGGAGCGGCTTGTGGGCCGCGGGGACGAAGAGGTCGGCGACCAGGACGGCGAGGGCGACGGCCGCGACGACGACCGGGGGCGCGATCGCGAGCCAGTCGACGGACTGGACGAGGCTCGTGGTGCTCTCGGCCGCTGACCGGACCAGGCCCGTGCTGCTGCTCCCGGCCGCTGACCGGACGAGGTGCAGTGCGCCGGGGGCGCTTTCGGCTGCCACGATCACGACTTGCCTCCTGCGAGGAGCTTCTGCACGGCCGGGTCGGTCAGGCCGAGGAGGACGGCGGGCCACAGGCCGGCGAGGACGGTGAGGGCCGCGAGGGGTGTCCAGGCGGCGAACTCGTAGCTCTGGACGTCGGCGATCGGGTGCGGTTCCTCGCGCTTGGCGCCCATGCAGACGCGGCGGACCACGATGAGCAGGTACGCGGCGGTGAGCAGGGTGCCGAACGCGGCGATGGACATGAAGGTCAGGAACGCGGCGCGGTTCAGGCCCTCGGCGGGGTCGAAGGCACCGAACAGCGCGAGCATCTCGCCCCAGAAGCCGGCGAGGCCGGGCAGGCCGAGGGAGGCGACCGCGGCGAACGCGAGGAGGCCGCCCAGGCGGGGTGCGCGGCCGTAGAGCGCGGCGCCGGTTGCTCCGGCGAGGGTGTCGAGGTCGGCGGTGCCGTACCGGTCCTTGACCGCGCCGACCAGGAAGAACAGCAGGCCGGTGATGAGGCCGTGGGCGATGTTGGCGAAGAGTGCGCCGTTGACGCCGGTGGGGGTCATGCTCGCGATGCCGAGGAGGACGAAGCCCATGTGGCCGACGGAGGAGTACGCGATCAGCCGCTTCAGGTCGCCCTTGGCACCGGGCCGGGCGAGCGCCAGGCAGGCGAGCGACCCGTAGATGATGCCCACGACCGCGAAGGCCGCTAGGTAGGGCGCGAAGGTGTGCATGCCGTCGGGGGCGATCGGGAGCAGGATGCGGACGAATCCGTACGTGCCCATCTTCAGCATGACGCCGGCGAGGAGGACCGAGCCGACCGTCGGGGCGGCGGTGTGGGCGTCGGGGAGCCAGCTGTGCAGCGGCCACATCGGGGTCTTCACCGCGAGCCCGACACCGATCGCGAGAACGGCGATGACCTGCACGGACGAGGTGAGGCCGCGGCCGTTGTCAGTGGCGAGTGCCACCATGTCGAACGTGCCGCTCTTCAGTCCGATGAGGAGCAGGCCCAGCAGCATGACGACCGAGCCGAGCAGTGTGTAGAGGATGAACTTCCAGGCGGCTGCCTGCTTCCGCGCACCGCCCCAGCGGGCGATGAGGAAGTACATCGGGATGAGCACCATCTCGAACGCCAGGAAGAACAGCAGCAGATCGAGGACGGCGAAGGTCGCGAGGGTGCCGGACTCCAGGACGAGGATCAGTGCGACGAAGGCCTTCGGGGAGGGGGCGTCCGCCTGCGGCGTCAGCCGCTCATGCTGCATTTTGAAGTAGCTGTAGAGCGCGCAGAGGAAGGTCAGCAGCGCGGTCAGTACGAGGAGGGGGAGCGAGATGCCGTCGATGCCGAGATGGATGCGGACGTCGAGCGCCGGGATCCAGCTGATGTCGGTGGTGGCCTGCATCTTCGACGGGTGGTCGTGGTCGAAGCCCAGGGCCAGGACGATGGCGGCGACGAGGATCACGCCGGTGACGGTCACACCGTGGCGGAGCACGGCCTGGTCCGGGTTCCTGCCCTTCAGCCCGGGCGGTGCCGGGAGCAGAGCCGCCACGGCTCCGAGGAGCGGGGCGACGACGATGAACGCCAGAAGGAACTGCATCACGGATGCGCTGATATCGATCACGGCTCACGACCCGGCGTTGACGTTGGCGAAGACGACGGCGGCGACCGCCAGGACCAGCGAACCGGCGAGCAGTGCGCTGAGGTAGGTCTGCACGTTGCCGGTCTGCGCGCGGCGGACAGCGGTGCCGAGCCAGCGTGCGCCGGTGGCGGAGCCGCGTACGTAGGTCTCGACGACCTCGCGGTCCAGGAAGCGGACGAGGCTCGCCGCGGCCTGGACGGGGCGGACGAACAGGGCCGCGTACAGGGCGTCCAGGTGGAAGCCGGTGGCGGCGTGGCGGTGGAGGGGGCCGAGCAGCAGGCGGCCGGGGTCGGCCGGGTCGGGGGCGTCACCGGCGGTGCCGTAGGCGGCGGTGTGGCTCTCCAGGGCCTCGATCTCCACGAGGGCCGGTTCCGCGTCCGGGTGGGCGACGACCGAACCCATGGGGGTGCGGGCGGCGAGGGCCGTGGTGTGGCGCCAGGCTCCGTAGGTGACGAGTCCGCCGACGAGTCCGACGCCGGTCGACAGCACGGCGGTCGTCAGCGACGGGGTGAGGCTGTGGCCGTCGAACCAGTCGGTGATCACGCCCACGGTGAGTCCGAAGGCCATGGTGGGGACGGCCAGTACCCACAGGACCGAGGTCATGGCGACGGGCTGCCTGCCGTGGTCGGGGGCTTCGGCACCGCGGCCGCGGAAGGCGAGGAGCCAGAGGCGGGTGGCGTACGCGGCGGTGAGCACGGCGGCCAGGAGGCCGGCGACGAGGACGGTCCAGCCCGCTGCGGCCGGGGCGACGTGCCGGTCGCCGAGGGCGGTGTGCTCGGCGGCGACGAGGACGGCTTCCTTGGAGAAGAAGCCGGCGAACGGCGGGATGGCGGCCAGCGCGAGGAGGGCGACCGTCATCGTCCAGTAGGCGTCGGGGACGCGCTTGGTCAGGCCTCCCATACGGGACATGGCGGCCAGCGAGTTGGTGCCGGCGGCGTGGATGACGACGCCCGCGGCGAGGAAGAGGACCGCTTTGAACGCACCGTGCGAGATGAGGTGGAAGACGGCGGCGCCGCGGTCCCCGACGGCCAGGGCCCCGGACATGTATCCGAGCTGTCCGATGGTCGAGTACGCGAGGACGCGCTTGATGTCGTCCTGCGCGAGGGCGGCGAGTCCGGAGCCGATCATCGTGACGGCGGCCATGACCGCGAGGACGACGAGGGCTGCGCCGGATTCGGCGAAGACGGGGAGGAGCCGGGCCACGAAGTAGATGCCGGCGGCGACCATCGTCGCCGCGTGGATGAGCGCGGAGACGGGCGTGGGGCCGGCCATCGCGTCGGGCAGCCAGGTGTGCAGCGGGAACTGCGCGGACTTGCCCGCCACACCGGCGAGGAGGAGCAGGGCGATCAGCGTGGGGTGGTCGAGACCGCCGTGGGCGACGGAGCCGAGGATGCCGGTGATGCGGAACGTGCCGGTGTCGGCGGCGAGGGCGAACAGACCGATGAGGAAGGGGACGTCGCCGAGTTTGGTGACCAGGAAGGCCTTGAGGGAGGCGGCACGGGCCTCGGGCGTCTCCCAGTAGTGGCCGACCAGGAAGTACGAGCAGATGCCCATGATCTCCCAGCCGACCAGGAGCACCATCAGGTCGCCGGAGTAGACGACGAGCAGCATCGCGGAGGTGAAGAGGGAGACCAGGGCCGCGTACGAGGGATAGCGGGGGTCGTCGCGCAGGTAGGCGGTCGAGTAGATCTGCACGCAGCTCGCGACGAGGCCGACCAGGACGGCGACGAGAACGGCGAAGCCGTCGAGGTGCAGCGCGAGGTCGATCGGGACCGAGCCGGTGGGGGTGAGCTGGGTCGCGGCGTCGATGGCCGGCCCGCCGCCCTGGCGTGCGGCGACGACGGCCGCGATGACGAGGGAGGCGAGGGAGGGCAGGACGGCGAGCGGCCGGACGAAGCCCGGTGCGCTGCGGCCGAGGAGGAGGCCGGCCGCCGCGCCCAGGAACGGGAGAAGGGGGACGAGCACGGCGAGGGTCGTGGTGGTCACGCGGTGGCCTCAGCCTTCTTTGCCTTCCCTGCCGGAGCAGTGGCCTGGTCTTCGGGGGCTTCGGCGTCGCTCTCGTCGTCCGGGTCGTCCGGGAGTTCTTCGGCTTCGTCGGTCTCGGCGGTGTCGCGGAGGCGGTCGATGTCCGAACTGGCCCGGTTGCGGTAGACGGCGAGGACGATCGCCAGGCCGATGCCGATCTCCGCCGCCGCGATGGCGATGGTGAACAGGGTGAGGGCCTGGCCGGAGTGCAGGGCGTCGCGGAGCCAGACGTCGAAGGCGACGAGGTTGAGGTTGACGGCGTTGAGCATCAGCTCGACGGACATCAGGACGAGGATCGCGTTGCGCCGGGCGAGGACTCCGTACAGCCCGGTGCAGAAGAGGAGGGCGGCGAGCACGGCGGGATAGGCGAGGTGCATCAGCGCTTGTCCTCTCGGGGTGCGTTCGCCCGGGGCGCGGTGGCTCCGGGTGCGTTTGCTCCGGGTGCGTTTGCTCCGGGTGCGGTCTCCCGGCCCTTGCGGGACAGGACGATCGCGCCGACGAGGGCGGCGAGCAGGAGGACGGAGAGCGCTTCGAAGGGCAGCACCCAGTGCCGGAAGAGGAAGGAGCCGGTCGCCTCGGTGGAGCCCTGGGCCGGTCCGTCCAGTTCGATCCAGGTGGTGCGGAAGGCGTCGACGACGACCCAGACGAGGGTGCCGGCCGCGGCGACGGCCACCGCGAGGGCGGCCCATCGGTTCTCCGAATCGGCGTCCGGGGAGCGTCCGATGGGGGCCCTGGTGAGCATCAGGCCGAAGAGAAGGAGGACGACCACGGATCCGACGTAGATCAGTACCTGCACCCAGGCGATGAACTCCGCGGTGAGCAGGAGGTACTCGACCGCGAGACCGCCGAGCGCCACGATCAGCCAGAGGGCGGCGTGCACCAGCTGTCTGGTCGTGACGGTGACGAGGGCTGCGCCGAGGGTGGCGAGGCCGACGAGGACGAAGGCGATCTCGACCCCGGTCGGGGAGAGGAAGCCGGGGTGGCTCGCGGCTGCGGCGAGGGCGGGGTCGAGGGTGGAGGCGACTCCGGTGGCGATCATCACTCCTGTCCCTCCTGGGTGCCTTCGCCGTCTGGCGCTTCCGGTCCTTCCGCTTCCTGTCCTGCTGCCTTCCGGGCTGCCGCCGCCCGCTCTGCCGCTTCCTGCTCTGCCGCCGCTTCCTGTTCGCGCTGCGTGCGGAGTTTGTCCGCCGTCTTGCGGGCGGCGGCGATCTCCTTCGGTTCCTCGGCGGCCGGATCGAGGGCCGGCGGCTCGGGAACCGTCCACATCCAGTCGCGCAGCTTGTCGCGCTCATGGGTGAGTTCGAGGATGTCCGTCTCCGCGTACTCGAACTCCGGTGACCAGAACAGCGCGTCGAACGGGCACACCTCGATGCAGATACCGCAGTACATGCAGAGCGAGAAGTCGATCGCGAAGCGGTCCAGCACGTTGCGGCTGCGCTCGCGGCCGCCGGGGACCGCCGCGGGCACGGTCTCCTTGTGGGAGTCGATGTAGATGCACCAGTCCGGGCACTCGCGCGCGCAGAGCATGCAGACGGTGCAGTTCTCCTCGAACAGCGCGATGACGCCGCGGGAGCGGGGCGGGAGGTCGGGCTGCACGTCCGGGTACTGCGCGGTGACGGTCTTCTTCGTCATCGTCCGCAGGGTGACGGCGAGGCCCTTGGCCAGACCTGAGCCGGGGATCGGAGGCACTAGTTGATCGCCACCTTCACGATGCCGGTGAGCGCGATCTGCGCGAGGGCGAGCGGGATGAGTGTGGTCCAGGCGAGCTTCTGGAGCTGGTCCTCGCGCAGCCGCGGATAGCTCACGCGCAGCCAGATGACGACGAAGGCGAGGATCCCGACCTTCAGCAGCGTCCAGACCCAGCCGAGTCCGTCGGCGCCCAGCGGGCCGTGCCAGCCGCCGAGGAAGAGGACGGTGGTGAGCCCGCACAGCACGACGATGCCCGCGTACTCGGCGAGCAGGAAGAGCGCGAAGCGGAGGCCGGTGTACTCGGTGTACGCGCCGAAGATGATCTCGGAGTCGGCGACGGGCATGTCGAACGGGGGGCGCTGGAGTTCGGCGAGTCCGGCCACGAAGAAGACCAGGGCACCGACGATCTGCCAGGGCAGCCACCACCACTCGAAGGCATCGAGGATGCCGGGGAGCGAGACGGTACCGGCCGCCATCGCCACGGAGGCGGCGGCGAGCAGCATCGGCAGCTCGTACGCGAGCAGTTGCGCGGCGGTACGGAGGCCGCCGAGCAGGGAGAACTTGTTGGCGGACGCCCAGCCCGCCATGAGGGAGCCGAGCACGCCGACGCCCATCACGGCGAGCACGAAGAAGATGCCCGCGTCGACGACCTGGCCGACCGCGCCCTCACCGGGGCCGATCGGGATCGCGACGAGGACGAGGAGGTACGGAAGCAGCGCGACGGCCGGCGCGAGCTGGAAGACCCTGCGGTCGGCCTCGGCCGGGACGATGTCTTCCTTCTGCGCGAACTTCACGCCGTCCGCGACGAGCTGGGCCCAGCCGTGGAAGCCGCCTGCGTACATGGGGCCGAGGCGGCCCTGCATGTGGGCCATCACCTTGTGCTCGGCCTGACCCACGACGAGGGGGACGACCATGAACACGGCGAAGACGATGACCAGGCGGAGGGCGACGTCCAGTACGTCGTTCACTCGGGGTCGCCTCCGGCGGGGGTGTTGGGGGGCCCTTGGTCCTCGGGGGCCTTGAGGGGCTGCTCGGTGGGGGGTTCGGGGGCCGGTTGGGAATCACCGGGTTCGCCGGACCCGCGGGCGTCACCCGGCTCGCCGGACCCGCGGGCGTCACCGGATCCGCCCGACGGCTCGTCGAACGCCGGGCGGGCGTCGTGCCACGGTGCGGCCGGGGTCGCAGCCGGAGGTGCGGCCGGGGGTGCGGCCGGGGGTGCGGCCGGGGGTGCGGCCGGGGGTGCGGCCGGGGCCGACGCCGCGTCCTGGGGTGCTGTCCCGGGGGGCGTCGGTGGCTGCTGGCCGGCCGAGCCCTGGGATGCGCTGCGGTTACGGCGCGGGGGCGCCGGATCCGTGGCCGGGGCGGCAGGTGTGGCGTCGCTCGCGCTGCGGGTGCGGCGGGGCGGGCGGTCGCCTGTGGCGCGGGCCGAGCGGGCGGGGGCCGGTGGGAGCTGGCCCTTCAGGGGGCCCCACTCGTTCGGGTCGGGAACGCCGGGCGGCAGCATCGTGCGGCGCTTCGGGCCGCCGTGCTCCGACTCGCCCGGCTCCTTGGCTCCCGGCCACGCCTTCGCGACCCGGGCCGCCAGGACGAAGTCCTTGCGCAGGGGGTGGCCCTCGAAGCCCTCGGGCAGCAGCAGGGGGACCAGGTGCGGGTGGCCGTCGAAGCCGATCCCGAACATCTCGTGGGTCTCGCGCTCGTGCCAGTCGGCGCCGGCGTACACGCCGATCGCGGTGGGCAGCACGGCCGCCTCGTGCGGAACCGTCGTACGGACCAGCAGCCGGCGGACGCCGCCGCCCGCGTCCGGCAGCGCGGCGACATGGGCGCAGACCCGGAAGCCGGTGCCCGGTTCGTCCACCGCGCTCAGCCAGTCGAAGTAGGTGCAGCCGAGCCGGTCGCGCGCCGTTTCGAGGGCGGCGGTCCAGGACGCGGGCGGCACGTCGACGGTCAGCAGTTCGTACGCCTGCTCCGCCGTGGCGTCCTCGCCGAAGATCTCGGTGACGGCGTCCGGGAGCCGGCCGTAGCTTTCGGCGGCGGTCACTTCCCCTCCTCCTCCGACGGGTCCGACGGGTCCGACGGGTCCGACGGGTCCGACGAGGCGGATGGGACGGACGGGTCGGATGGAGCAGACGCATCCGCCGAGTTCGGCGTGCCCGGTGTCGGCGGTGCGGCCACCAGGCCGCTGCGGAGCGCGGCGGTCGAGGGGCGGCTGCCGGCGCCGGTCGCGTAGCGCTCACCGAGCGACTCGCGCGCGATCTTCTCCTGGAGCTTGAGAATGCCCTGGAGCAGGGCCTCCGGCCGGGGCGGGCAGCCGGGTACGTAGACGTCGACCGGAATGATCTGGTCGACGCCCTTCGTCACGGAGTACGAGTCCCAGTACGGGCCGCCGCAGTTGGAACAGGCGCCGAAGGAGATGACGTACTTGGGCTCGGGCATCTGCTCGTACAGCCGCTTCACCGCGGGCGCCATCTTGTCCGTCACCGTGCCCGAGACGATCATGAGGTCGGCCTGGCGGGGCCCCGGGGCGAAGGGGATCACGCCGAGCCGGATGAAGTCGTGGCGGGCCATGGAGGCGGCGATGAACTCGATGGCACAGCAGGCGAGTCCGAAGTTGAAGACCCAGAGGCTGTAGCGGCGGCCCCAGTTGAGAACCACCTTCATCGGCTCGGGCGCCAGCCGGGAGAGCACCCCCAGGCGCTTCGGTTCCGGGAGGAACGTGGGTGCGGGGGCGAGTTCGGCACCCGACTCGGAGGACGACGGGCTCGTCACGTCCATTCGAGGACGCCCTTCTTCCATGCGTAGAGCAGTCCCACGGCCAGGAAACCGAGGAAGATGAACATTTCCACCAGCGTCGTCGCGCCGTATCCGGGCGCGGCGAAGACGGTTGCCCAGGGGAACAGGAAGATCGAGTCGACGGCGAAGATCACGTACAGGAAGGCGTAGACGTAGTAGCGGACCTGGGTGTGCGCCCAGCCCTCCCCCACGGGGTCCACGCCGCATTCGTACGTGAGGAGCTTCTCCGGCGTCGGCACCACGGGACGCAGCAGCCGGCCGGCTCCGAAGGCGACGGCGACGAACAGCACGCCGATCACCGCGAGCAGTCCGATCACCGAGTAGCTGTGGAAGTAGTCCGACGCGAGAACGGCCGATCCCGACGGACTCGTCACGTCCGGCAGAGCTGTCACGTCCGTCACGTCCGGCAGGCCCGTCACGTCCGGCAGTTCCGCCACGTCCGTCACGTCCGCCCCCTCAGAACCTGTTCGCCGATCTGTACGCACGGGAGTCTAGGCCCTGTAAAGGAACGGTAAGCAGTTGCGTCGGGCAACTGGTAGGGATATCCCTACTTCGCCCCCACCCACGAGCCCCATGGCGTCCGGGGGCCGGGCCCGGCAGGCTGGTCGTATGACCATGAGCCCCCAGGTGCCCGACCACGACGGGCCGCCTCCCGTCCGCTTCGCCTTCGACCGGTGGACGTGGAAGGAGATCGCGCATCTCCTCGCCAATCTCCCGATGGCGATCGCCGGATTCGTCTACACCGTGCTGATGGTCTCCATCGGTGTGGGGCTGGCGGTCACGGTGATCGGTCTGCCGTTGCTGGCGCTGGGGCTCCAGGGCGCCCGGCTGCTGGGGCGGGCCGAGCGGGGCCGGGCGCGGGGGCTGCTCGGTGTACGGATCGAGGAGCCGAGCCCGATGGCCCGGGTCCGCCGGGAGGAGGGGTTCTTCGCCTGGCTGTGGTCGAGCCTGAAGGATCCGGTCGGCTGGCGCTCGGTGCTGTACTCGTTCATACGGCTGCCGTGGGGCGTGGTCACCTTCGCGGTGACGCTCGTGGGTCTCTTCGTCCTGTGGCCGGTACTCCCCTATATCGCTCGGTTCCTGACCAACGCCGACCGCGGGATGGTGCGCGGGCTGCTCTCCCCCTCCGACGAGCTGGAACGCCGGATCGCCGAGCTGGAGTCGGACCGCGGTGTGGTCGTGGACACGGCCGCCGCCGACCTCCGCCGCATCGAACGCGACCTCCACGACGGGGCCCAGGCCCGCCTCGTCGCCCTCGCCATGGGGCTCGGGCTGGCGAAGGAGAAGCTGACGGACGATCCCGAGGCCGCCGCCAAGATGGTCGACGAGGCCCACGGCGAGGTGAAGGTCGCCCTCCAGGAACTCCGCGACCTGGCCCGCGGCATCCACCCCGCCGTTCTCACCGACCGCGGCCTCGACGCCGCGCTCTCCGCCATCGCCTCCCGCTGCACCGTCCCCGTCACGGTGGGGGTGGATCTGCCGGGACGCCCGGCCCAGGCCATCGAGGGCATCGCCTACTTCACCGTGTCCGAGCTGCTGCAGAACGTCAGCAAGCACAGCGGGGCGCGTGCGGCGTCCGTCGACGTGTGGCGTACGGCGGACCGGCTGCTGATCCAGGTCACCGACGACGGACGGGGCGGAGCCTCGATGGACGGCGGTACGGGGATGTCGGGACTCGCCGAGCGGCTGGACGCGGTCGACGGGCTGTTCGTCCTCGACTCCCCGGCCGGCGGACCGACGACCGTCACCGCCGAACTGCCCTGGCGCGATCGCGAGAGCGAGAAGAGCGCGGCCGGGACCCGTACCGCCTGACCCCTGCCGGGGACGGGCGACAGCCCGCGGGCCGGGGTGGGGAAAACCCCCGGTCGAAGAGGGAGACCGCCCTCATGGTGCGCAGGCGTACGGGCCAGCACTCTTCTCAGTAGACACACACGGCACGCAGTCGCAGCCCCCCGCCAGACGCAAGAGCAGTACACCCAGCGGACACAGAAGAAACGGACGGAACCCCATGGCCACGGCATACGGACCGGACACACGGGACCCCCAGCGGTCGGGTGGCGGTACGGAGAGCCGCCTCGCGGTGAAGCACTTCCTGCCGGCTGCTCTGCGGGCCCCGGTCGAGGCCAGGACCTGGCGTGAGTTCGTCTATCTCATGCTGAGCTTCCCGATCAGCACCGTGCTGTTCTGCTTCGCGGTCACCATGACCTCCCTGAGCGCCGGGCTGCTCATCACGTTCCTGGGAATCCCGCTCCTGGCCGTCGGCCTGGCCGCGTGCCGCGGCCTCGGCACGCTGGAGCGGGCCCGCGCCCGCGCCCTGCTCAAGCTGGACGTGGCCGAGCCCGCCCCGGTGCGGGGCCGGACCGGCGGTCCGATGTCCTGGGTCGGGGCGGTCCTGAAGAGCGGGGTTTCCTGGCGGCACCTGCTCTACACGCTGCTGCACTTCCCGTGGGCGGTGTTCGCCTTCTGCGTCTCGCTGAGTCTGTGGACGTGGGGCTGGGCTGCCCTGACGTACCCGGTGTACGCCTGGGTCTTCCCCGCCTACGCGGGCATCGACGGGGTGCAGCTGTACGGCGACGGCACGCACAACGTCTACCTCGACTCGCCGTTCGAACTCGCGCTGACCAGTGCCGTCGGGCTGGTGGTCGTCATGGGCACGGCGTGGGTCATCCGCGGTCTGGCCGCGGTGGACCGGCTGATGGTGTCCGGACTGCTGGGCCCGTCGCGGCTGGCGACGCGGGTCACGGAGCTGGAGTCGGACCGCGGTGTGGTCGTGGACACGGCCGCCGCCGACCTCCGCCGCATCGAACGCGACCTCCACGACGGGGCCCAGGCCCGCCTCGTCGCCCTCGCCATGGACCTGGGACTGGCGAAGGAGAAGCTGACGGACGACCCGGAGGCCGCCGCCAAGATGGTCGACGAGGCCCACGGCGAGGTGAAGGTCGCCCTCCAGGAACTCCGCGACCTGGCCCGCGGCATCCACCCCGCCGTCCTCACCGACCGCGGCCTCGACGCCGCGCTCTCCGCCATCGCCTCCCGCTGCACCGTCCCCGTGACCGTCGAGGTCGACCTGGCGTCCCGGCCCGCGCAGGCCATAGAAGGCATCGCCTACTTCACCGTGTCCGAGCTGCTGCAGAACGTCAGCAAGCACGCCCGCGCCACCCGCGCCTCCGTCGACGTGTGGCGGTCGGCCGACCGCCTGATGCTCCAGGTCACCGACAACGGGCGCGGCGGCGCCGACCTGACGTCGGGCAGCGGCCTGGCCGGTCTGACCGAGCGGCTGGACGCGGTGGACGGGATCCTCGTCGTCGAGTCCCCGGCGGGCGGCCCGACGAAGGTCACGGCCGAACTGCCCTGGCGCGGCTGAGCCGCCGGCTCCCTGCCGTACCCGGTCGCCGGGCGGACCCGTACACGGGCCGCCCGGCGACCGGCCGTTTCCCACCGCCCGGGACCGGCCCTCGCCCGGCCCCGATCCCGGCCCGCCACGACGCAACTCCGCGAAGGCTCGCGGCGTCACTGCCGGTACTGGGATGCTGGACGGCGTACGGGCAGGACAGCGGACCAGCGGGCCTGTGAACAAGCGGACAACCGAACAGTGGGGGATTCAGCGTCGTGGTGGAGGACAGGGTGCGTGTAGTCATCGCCGAGGATTCGGTACTGCTCCGGGAAGGACTCACCCGGCTGCTGACCGATCTCGGGCATGACGTCGTGGCGGGCGTCGGTGACGCGGAGGCGCTGATCAAGACGGTGGGCGACCTCGCCGGGCAGGACGCGCTGCCCGATGTGGTGGTCGCCGACGTGCGGATGCCGCCGACGCACACCGACGAGGGCGTGCGGGCCGCGGTGCGGCTGCGCAAGGAGTATCCGGGGATCGGTGTGCTGGTCCTGTCGCAGTACGTCGAGGAGCAGTACGCCACCGAGTTGCTGGCCGGGTCCAGCCGGGGTGTGGGCTATCTGCTGAAGGACCGGGTCGCCGAGGTCCGCGAGTTCGTCGACGCGGTGGTCCGGGTGGCTCAGGGCGGCACGGCGCTGGACCCGGAGGTGGTGGCGCAGCTGCTGGGCCGGAGCCGTAAGCAGGACGTGCTGGCCGGGCTGACGCCGCGTGAGCGCGAGGTGCTCGGTCTGATGGCGGAGGGGCGGACGAACTCGGCGGTGGCCAGGCAGCTCGTGGTGAGCGACGGCGCGGTGGAGAAGCACGTCAGCAACATCTTCCTGAAGCTGGGGCTG
This sequence comes from Streptomyces sp. NBC_00385, assembly GCF_035917155.1. Taxonomy (NCBI): domain Bacteria; kingdom Bacillati; phylum Actinomycetota; class Actinomycetes; order Kitasatosporales; family Streptomycetaceae; genus Streptomyces; species Streptomyces sp. NBC_00385. The sequence continues at coordinate 3,382,544 of NZ_CP107951.1, forward strand.
TCCCCCAGCGACGGTGACCACCGGCGCGTCCTGGCCGTGCTGACCTATCTGAACTCCTGACCCCGGCTGAACTCCTGACCCCTGTCCGAACTCCCGAACCCTGCCCGAACTCCTGAACTCCTGATGCCGCACCGCGATATCTGACATCCTGTCAGATATCTTTGGAGGCACTCCTCGCACCGCTCCGACCAGGCAACCTGCGACTCGCTCCACGCTGACTCCACCAAAGGTCCGACGAGGAACCGCGCGGCTGATGAATCATGACGGAACAGCACCGAAAAGCGTCTCAAAACGCCGTCCACCATGTGATCGGCCAAAGGAAGGCGACCCTTACAGACGTAGGGTGGGGCTGGGGACCGCCGGCGGGCCGGATGGTTCCGAGCCGCCGCGCCGAGGGAGGTCCAGTAAGTGACCAGCCAGGTCAGTAGCCCAGCCGAACAGGCCGATGAGGCCAATGAGGCACTCGTAGGGGGACAGCGCGCCCCCCAGTCCGCAACAGCAGGCGCCGGCGGGAAAGAGATCCGCCGCCTGGACCGGGTGATCATCCGCTTCGCGGGTGACTCCGGAGACGGCATGCAGCTCACGGGTGACCGGTTCACCTCGGAGACCGCTTCCTTCGGGAACGACCTCTCCACGCTGCCGAACTTCCCCGCCGAGATCCGTGCCCCCGCAGGAACCCTGCCGGGTGTGTCCTCGTTCCAGCTCCACTTCGCCGACCACGACATCCTCACCCCGGGCGACGCCCCGAACGTACTGGTCGCGATGAACCCGGCCGCACTCAAGGCCAACATCACCGATGTTCCGCGTGGTGCTGACATCATCGTCAACACCGACGAGTTCACCAAGCGGCCGATGGCGAAGGTGGGTTACGAGACCAGTCCGCTGGAGGACGGCTCGCTGGAGGCGTACCACGTCCATCCGGTGCCGCTGACCACGCTCACCATCGAGGCGCTGAAGGAGTTCGGGCTCTCCCGCAAGGAGGCCGAGCGCTCCAAGAACATGTTCGCGCTGGGCCTGCTGTCGTGGATGTACCACCGGCCCACCGAGAACACGGAGAAGTTCCTGCGGGCCAAGTTCGCCAAGAAGCCGCAGATCGCCGAGGCGAACGTGGCGGCGTTCCGGGCCGGGTGGAACTTCGGGGAGACCACGGAGGACTTCGCGGTCAGCTACGAGGTGGCCCCCGCGTCCCACGCCTTCCCCACCGGCACGTACCGCAACATCTCGGGGAACCTCGCACTGTCCTACGGTCTGATCGCCGCGGGCCGGCAGGCGGACCTGCCGCTGTACCTGGGCTCGTACCCGATCACCCCGGCCTCGGACATCCTGCACGAACTGTCCCGGCACAAGAACTTCGGCGTACGCACCTTCCAGGCCGAGGACGAGATCGCCGGCATCGGCGCCGCGCTCGGCGCGGCCTTCGGCGGCAGCCTCGCGGTCACGACCACCTCCGGCCCGGGCGTGGCTCTCAAGTCCGAGACGATCGGCCTGGCCGTGTCCCTCGAACTCCCCCTGCTCATCATCGACATCCAGCGCGGCGGCCCGTCCACCGGCCTGCCCACCAAGACGGAGCAGGCCGACCTCCTCCAGGCGATGTACGGGCGCAACGGCGAGGCCCCGGTGCCGATCGTGGCCCCGAAGACCCCGGCGGACTGCTTCGACGCGGCACTCGATGCCGCCCGGATCGCCCTGACCTACCGCACCCCGGTCTTCCTGCTCTCCGACGGCTACCTGGCCAACGGCTCCGAGCCGTGGCGCATCCCGGAGGTCGACGAACTCCCCGACCTGCGCGTCCAGTTCACCCAGGGCCCGAACCACGAGCTGGCCGACGGCACCGAGGTGTTCTGGCCCTACAAGCGCGACCCGCAGACCCTGGCCCGCCCCTGGGCCGTCCCGGGCACGCCCGGCCTCGAACACCGCATCGGCGGCATCGAGAAGCAGGACGGCACCGGGAACATCTCGTACGACCCCGCCAACCACGACTTCATGGTCCGCACCCGCCAGGCCAAGGTGGACGGCATCGAGGTCCCGGACCTGGAGGTCGACGACCCGGCGGAGGCCAAGACGCTGGTGCTCGGCTGGGGATCGACCTACGGCCCCATCACCGCCGCCGTCCGCCGGCTGCGCGCCGCCGGACAGCCGATCGCGCAGGCCCATCTGCGCCACCTCAATCCGTTCCCGCGGAATCTCGGCGAGGTGCTGAAGCGTTACGACAAGGTGGTCGTCCCCGAGATGAACCTCGGGCAGCTGGCCATGCTCATCCGGGCCAAGTACCTGGTGGACGCGCACAGTTACAACCAGGTCAACGGCATGCCGTTCAAGGCCGAGCAGCTTGCGACGGCCCTTCAGGAGGCCATCGATGCCTGAGACCAACGAACTGCTCCAGCTGGTGCCGAAGGCCGAGGCCAAGCAGTCCATGAAGGACTTCAAGTCCGACCAGGAAGTGCGCTGGTGCCCCGGCTGCGGTGACTACGCGGTCCTCGCCGCCGTGCAGGGCTTCATGCCCGAGCTCGGGCTGGCGAAGGAGAACATCGTCTTCGTCTCCGGCATCGGCTGTTCCTCCCGTTTCCCGTACTACATGAACACGTACGGGATGCACTCGATCCACGGCCGCGCCCCGGCGATCGCCACCGGACTCGCCTCCTCCCGGCGGGACCTGAGCGTCTGGGTGGTCACGGGCGACGGCGACGCGCTGTCCATCGGCGGCAACCACCTCATCCACGCCCTGCGCCGCAATGTGAACCTGAAGATCCTGCTGTTCAACAACCGGATCTACGGGCTCACCAAGGGCCAGTACTCCCCCACCTCCGAGGTCGGCAAGATCACCAAGTCGACGCCGATGGGTTCGCTCGACGCCCCCTTCAACCCGGTGTCCCTGGCCATCGGCGCGGAGGCCTCGTTCGTCGCCCGTACCGTCGACTCCGACCGCAAGCACCTCACGAGCGTGCTGCGCGCGGCGGCCGACCACCCCGGTACGGCGCTGGTGGAGATCTACCAGAACTGCAACATCTTCAACGATGGCGCGTTCGAGGTCATGAAGGACAAGGACCAGGCCCAGGAGGCGGTGATCCGGCTGGAGCACGGCCGGCCGATCCTCTTCGGCACGGACGACTCCAAGGGCGTCGTACGGGACTCTCTGACGGGTGACCTGCACGTGGTCGCCGTCACCGAGGAGAACCGTTCGCAGATCCTCGTCCACGACGCGCACGCTCCCAGCCCGACCACGGCGTTCGCGCTGTCGCGGTTGGCCGATCCGGACACCCTGCACCACACCCCGATCGGAGTGCTGCGCGACGTCGAACGGCCGGTCTACGACACCCTCATGGCCGACCAGCTCGACACGGCCGTCGAACAGCAGGGCAAGGGTGATCTCGGCGCCCTGCTCGCGGGCAACGACAACTGGACGGTCGCGGGCTAGGTGTATTGATCACGAGCGTTGTTGACACTCGGCAGGTCTTGAACATGACGAAGACCTCCGGTGTGGTGGGAGCTGTCTAGGAACTCACCGCACGGAGGTCTTCGTGTCCCACCGTAATGCTCGGCTGACAGTTTTCGGTAGGCGCCTGTTGGTCGAACGGGTCCGGTCGGGCCGCCCGGTCGCCCACGTCGCAGCCGAGATGGGCATATCCCGGGCCACCGCCCACAAGTGGATGCGGCGGTGGCGGGCCGAAGGCGAGGCCGGCCTGCACGACCGCTCCAGCCGGCCGCGTACGACGCCGCACCGGACCCCGGCCGGCACCGAGGCAAAGGTCTGCGACCTGCGGCGGTCCCGCAAACTGGGACCGGCAAGGATCGGCCCGGTCCTGGGCCTGCCCGCCTCAACGGTGCACCGGATCCTGACCCGCCACGGGCTGAACCGGCTCGCGTGGATCGACCGGCCGACCGGCACCGTGATCCGCCGCTACGAACGTGAACGGCCCGGCGAGCTGATCCACGTCGACGTGAAGAAACTCGGCCGGATCCCCGACGGCGGCGGCCACAGGACATTGGGCCGCCAGGCCGGCCGGGCCACCCGCAGCCAGATGGGATTCGACTACGTCCACTCCGCCGTCGACGACCACTCCCGCCTCGCCTACAGCGAGATCCACCCCGATGAGAGGGTCGCGACCTGCGCGGGCTTCCTGACCCGTGCGGCCGCCTTCTTCCACGCCCACGGCATCACCCGCATCGAACGGGTCCTGACCGACAACGCATGGGCCTACCGCAAGGGCCTGGCCTGGAAGACAGCCCTGGCCGACCTCGGCGCGACCGGCAAGCTCACCCGCCCCTACCGGCCCCAGACCAACGGCAAGGTCGAACGCTTCAACCGCACACTGCTCGACGAATGGGCCTACATCCGGCCCTACACCTCGAACACCGAACGGACCGAGGCCCTGGCAGACTTCCTCCACACCTACAACCACCACCGCTGCCACACCGCAATCGACGGACACCCGCCCATCAGCCGTGTCAACAACGCTGCGGGTCAATACAGCTAGGGCCTTTCGTTTGGATCAGGCCGGATCAGGGAGCGGGGTCCGGTTCGTGCAGCTGCAAGGCGGAGGAGGAAGCCACTGCGGAGCATTGGCGACCGACGACAACGCGGCAGATGTGCGTGCCGGGGCCCGCGAGCCCCGGCACGATCCAAACGAGAGGCTCTAGACGTACTGCCCCGCGGGGCGACCCCGAAGCGCCTGCTCCTCCCGTGGTCACAGGGGGGGGAAGCAGGCGCTTCGTCTTTCGCGTCCCCGCCTTCTCACGCTCCTACGCCGCCGGTTCGCGCGCCTTCTTGCGCGCGTCGTACGCCGTGCGCGCCGCGTCCACCGCGTCCAGACTCCGTTCCGACCAGCGCGCCAGGGCCCACACCTGCTCGGCGGCCTCCCGGCCCAGGTCCGTGAGGGCGTAGTCCACCCGCGGCGGGATCACCGGCTTGGCGTCCCGGTCGACGAAGCCGTCGCGCTCCAGGGTCTGGAGGGTCTGCGCCAGCATCTTCTCGCTGACACCGCCGACCTCGCGGCGCAGCTCGCTGAAGCGGTACGAGCGCTCCAGCAGGGCGGCGAGGACCAGGACGCCCCAGCGACTGGTGACGTGTTCGAGGACCAGCCGGGAGGGGCACATCGGCTCCCGCACATCGGGCCGGCGCTCCAGGTTGCTTACGCTCATGCCAGTACCTTACTTCAAAGTGGGTACTTTCGTTTGGTTAGTGCACTCCCTAAGGTGAGTACCAGAACACACGAACAGGAACATGAGCACCTGAAGAGGAGAAACCCCCCATGAGCATCGTCGTCACCGGAGCCACCGGAGAGCTCGGCCGACTCGTCGTCGAGCAGTTGCTGACCACCGTCCCCGCGAGCGGCATCGCCGCCGTCGTCCGCGACAAGGAGAAGGCCGCCGGCCTCGCCGCCCGCGGCGTGGAGCTCCGGATCGCCGACTACAACCGCCCCGAGACGCTGGCCGGCGCCTTCCGGGCCGGGGACCGGGTGCTGCTCATCTCCGGCAGCGAGGTCGGCAGCCGCGTCGCCCAGCACACCGCGGTCATCGAGGCGGCGAAGGCGGCGGGCGTGGCGCAGCTCGCGTACACCGGCGTCCTCGGCGGCCCGGACGCGGACATCCGGCTGGCCGACGAGCACAAGGTGACCGAGCAGCTGATCCTCGACTCCGGCCTGCCGTACACGTTCCTGCGCAACGGCTGGTACACGGAGAACTACACCGCGAACCTGGCCCCGGTCCTGGCCCACGGCGCCGTCGTGGCCAACGCGGGCGAAGGCAGGATCGCCTCCGCCACCCGCGCCGACTACGCGGCCGCGGCCGCGGCCGTCCTGACCGGTGAGGACCACCTCGGAAAGGCCTACGAGCTGAGCGGGGACGTCGCCTGGTCGCTCGCGGAGTACGCCGCCGAGATCGCCAAGGCCTCCGGCCAGGAGATCGTCTACAAGAACGTCCCGGCCGCCGTCCACCAGGAGATCCTGGTCGGCGCCGGTGTGCCCGAGGTCTTCGCGGCGATCCTCACCGACGTGGACGAGGGCATCCGGCGCGGGCTGCTGGCCGGCACCAGTGGCGACCTGGCCCGGCTGATCGGCCGCCCGACGACGCCGCTCGCGGAGACCGTCACCGCTGCGGTCGCGGCCCAGTAGGCACGCGGCCCCACCGCACACCACGGGGCCTGTGCCCGGTGTCATGACCGTCTGGCGATACGGCAATGACACCGGGCCGCGTCGGCGCTACCTTCGTCAGGTTGACGAAGCCGTCGACGGACACCTGCCAGGAGGGGCCCGTGAAGGGAAAGAACGAACAGCGGGCCGGGCTCCTGTCCGGTGTGGCGGCCTACGGGCTATGGGGGATCGTCCCGCTCTTCTGGCCGCTGCTGAAGCCGTCCGGCGCGGTCGAGATCCTCGCCCACCGCATGGTCTGGTCCCTCGGCGTCGTCGGCATCGCCCTGCTCGCCCTGCGCCGCTGGGCCTGGATCGGCGAACTGCTCCGGCAGCCGAGGAAGCTGGGGCTGATCACCGTCGCCGCGGCCGTGATCACCGTCAACTGGGGCCTGTACATCTGGTCCGTCAACAACGGGCACGTCGTCGAGGCCTCCCTCGGCTACTTCATCAATCCACTGGTGACCATCGCCATGGGCGTCCTGCTCCTCGGCGAACGGCTGCGCCCCGCGCAGTGGGTGGCGGTCGGCACGGGCGTCGCGGCGGTGCTCGTGCTGGCGATCGGCTACGGGCAGCCGCCGTGGATCTCACTGGTCCTGGCCTTCTCGTTCGCGACGTACGGCCTGGTGAAGAAGAAGGTCAACATGGGCGGCCTGGAGTCGCTCACCGCCGAGACCGCGGTGCTGTTCGTGCCCGCGCTCGGCTATCTGGTGTGGCTGGGCACGCAGGGCGAGTCGACCTTCGCCTCCGAGGGCGCCGGCCACACGGCGCTGCTCGCCGCCACCGGTCTCGTGACCGCCGTTCCGCTGATCCTGTTCGGGGCGGCCGCGATTCGCGTACCGCTGTCCACGCTGGGCCTGCTGCAGTACCTGGCACCGGTCTTCCAGTTCGTCCTCGGAATCCTGTACTTCCACGAGGCGATGCCCCCGGAGCGGTGGGCGGGCTTCGGTCTGGTCTGGCTGGCTCTCACCCTGCTGACCTGGGATGCGCTGCGGACGTCCCGGCGTACGCGGGCACAGGCGCAGGCCGCACGGCTGGCCGCGGCCAAGCAGGCCGCCACGGCGGCACCGGATTCCCCGGAGACACGGGAGACACCGGCAGAACCAGAGGCACCGGAGGCACCCGAGGCTTCTACCTCCCCCCAACCCATTACCTAGTTGCTTTTTTAACTCGGTTGCGTTTCCCTTGATGTCAACGGACACGCACCCGAGGAGTACGCATGCCCACCTCCACGACCACCGTCCTGATCGTCGGCTCCGGGCCGACCGGACTGACCCTGGCCATCGATCTCGCCCGGCGGGCCGTCGACGTGACGATCATCGACAAGGCCGCACAGTTCCCGCGCAGCTCCCGTGCCAAGGGCCCCAACTCGCGCTCGCTGGAGGTCCTGGAGGACCTCGGCGTCGTCGAGGAGGTCCTGGCCGCCGGGGCCGCGCCACTGCCGATGCGCAAGTACCGGGGCGGGGTGGCGATCTCCGACGCCGCGCCCTTCGCGGACGTGCGCCCGACACCGGACTCCCCGTACGCCCTGCCCCGGACGGTCGCCCAGTGGCGGCTGGAGGAGGTCCTGCGGGACCGGCTCGCGACGTACGGCGTACGGGTCGGGCTCGGCGCCGAACTGGTGGGACTGGCCCAGGGCGACACCTCCGCGACGGCCACCCTGGCCGACGGCCGCGAGATCGAGGCCCGGTACGTCGTCGGCTGCGACGGCGGCCACAGCGCGGTGCGCAAACTGCTCGGCATCTCCTTCGAGGGGAAGACGGACGAGACGCAGATGATGGTCTGCGGCGATGTCGAGGCCGAGGGGCCGGACCGCGGAGTCTGGCACCAGTGGTTCGACGAGGACGGCGCCGTGATGCTCTGCCCGATCCCCGGCACCCGGTCGGGCTGGTGGTTCCAGGCCAGTCCGGAGACCGACGCCTCCGGCACTCCCGTACCCCCGTCACTGGACAGCTTCCAGCGGCTGTTCGCCAAGCACACGGGGCTGCCGGGCACCCTGCTGTCACAGGCCACGCTGCTCTCCACCTACCGGGTCAACGAGCGCATGGCGGACCGCTACCGGGCGGGCCGGGTGCTCCTGGCCGGCGACGCCGCGCACGTGCACTCGATCGCGGGCGGGCTGGGCATGAACACCGGCATCCAGGACGCGTACAACCTCGGCTGGAAGCTTGCCCGGGTCGCCTCCGGCCAGGCGGACCCGGCCCTGCTCGACACGTACGAGGAGGAGCGGCTGCCCGTCGCGGCCGACGTCCTGGATCTCAGCGCGGAGCGGCTGCGGGCCACGCTGGAAGCGATCAAGAAGCCGGGCGGCGGGCTCGACTCGGCGAACACCGCGCTGCCCCACGGCCCGGGGTCCGCCTACCCCTGGAGCTCACTGGCCCGCCTCGGCGCCACGTCTCGGCTGCGCGCGGGCGACCGCGCCCCGGACGCGCCCTGCCGCGACCTGGCGACCGGAAACCCCCTCCGGCTGTTCGAGGCCTTCACCGGACCGCACTTCACCCTGCTCGGCTTCGGCGCGGGCACGGCACCCGAGCTGCGGGAGGCGTCGGTGGCGTACGAGGACGCGCTGCGGGCGTACGGAGTGGACGCGGACGGCGCGGGCGGACTGGCCGATGACGGCGGCCATGCCCGCTCGGCATACGGCATCGCGCCGGGCGAGGACATCCTGGTCCTGATCCGCCCGGACAACCACGTCGGACTGATCGTCCCGGCCGGAGAGCTGCGGGCGGTCGGGGAGTACCTCAACGCTGCGGCATTGGAGCGAGCCTGAGCGCGTCACGGTGGGTAATACATCCCTGACGCACAGTTTATATTTTCCTCACACTTATGACCCGACCCCTGCGCACCTCCGGGACGTCACGCACGCTCCTGCGCACCGCGACCACCACCGCCGCCCTGTCCGCCCTCACACTCCTCGCCTGCGGGATCGCCCCCACCGCGGGCGCGGAGGACACGGTGCAGACCGTCAACCCGTCGGGCCTCGGCCCGGCGGGCCCCTGGTTCCGGCTCCAGGAAACGACGCCCGACCGGGAACCCGGCATCCAGGAAGTCTCCCCGAAGCCCGACCCGGTCCATCTGAACGGCAGCCTGCGCCTGGCCATCGGCGCGGGCGAACAGGCCCAGGCCGCCCACTACTTCAACTCGACGTGGACCCCCGAGCCGATGCAGCCGCTGCTGGACGCGGGCATCTCGTACTGGGCATACACGGCGACCGAGGGCTCCAGCGCCACCAACATCGGCGCCAACCTCCAGCTCCCGGCCTCCTGCGGCGGATTCACCACCCTGTCGTTCGAGCCGGGCAGCAATACCGATGCCCAGGGCGAGGCACTGAAGCCGGACACCTGGCAGAAGTTCCGCTTCACCGCCGACTCGGTGATGCGGACCTCGCGTGCCGTGGCGGGCATCCCGGCGGGCGGGGGCGCCCCGCTGTCGCACTTCATCGCGGAGTGCGAGGGAGCGTACGGAGTGATCGCCAACATCGGCCGGCTCGGCGACCCGAACGGCACACTCAACACCTACGTCGACAACATCACCGCCGACGGCACCGCCTGGGACTTCGCCGTCACCGGCAGGGCGACGGCCGCGCTCACCGTGCCCGAGGAGATCGAGGCGGGGGACGGTCCCCGCCCGGCCGACGCCTCCTACACCGACCCGGAGGACGGCCCGCAGTACCCGGGCATCGGCACCCGTCTCACCCTCAAGGGACCGGCCGGCCTCCGGGCGGACCAGCTCACCGTCATGTCCGAGGGCTCCGAAGTCCCCCTGACCCAGGGGACGGACGGGACGCTCACCGGCGCACTGCGGACCAACCTCCGGGCGGGCGGCACGCTGGAGCCCGGCGGGAAGGCGGGCGCCGCCTTCACGCTCGCCGCCGCCGAGGGCGCGCCCACGGGCCCGCTCGACGTGACGACCGAACTGACCGTCACCATCGCCGGAGTCGACGGCCCGCAGCGCACCGGCGTCAGCGCCACGGACCGCACTCTGATCACCGCCCAGGACGTGGAGCCCAGCCCGTCGCCCAGCCCCACCCGCACCCACCACCCCAAGCCGAAGCCGTCCGGCGGCCACGGCGACGGCCACTGGGGCGGCGGCCACGGGAACGGAAACGGGAACGGTGGCAACGGGAGCGGTGGCAACGGCGGAGGCCACGGGAACGGCCCCATGCCCAACGGCCCGGTCGACGCGGGTGACGGCTCCACCGCCCTGACCGGCAGCGGCTCCACCGGCCTCTCCGGTACGGCCCTGGCGGCCGGCGCGGCCGGACTGCTGGCAGCGGCGGGCGCCGCCCTCGGCGGACTCCGCACCGTCCGGCGCCGGCGCGGTTGAGCGCGCGCACCCCGCGGGAACGGCCCTCACGGCGGCCGTTCCCGCGCCTGATCGCGGCGGCCGGGCTGGTCCCGGCCGCCGCGGCGGCACTCGTCCTGCTCCTGGGTTCGCCCCTGACGGAACCCGGCGCCCCTGCCGCCCCCCGGTCGGGCGCCGCGTCCACGACGACGGCGCCCCCGTCCGCCCCCCGCCCTCTCCGCGTCGGCATCCCCGCCCTCCACGTCAGCGCGCCCTTGGTGGACCTGACCCTGGACAGCCGGGGCAAGCTCGGCGTGCCCGACCCGGCGGAGCGCAATCTCGCCGGCTGGTACCGGGACGGGGTGACCCCCGGCTCCCCCGGCACCGCGATCGTGGTCGCCCACGTCGACACCCCGACCGGCCCGGCCGCCTTCGCCGGGCTCGACACGCTGCGCCCCGGCGCGACGGTCGACGTGCGCCGGGCGGACGGGACGGTCGCGGCGTTCCGCGTCTACGCGATCGAGGAGTTCGAGAAGAGCGACTTCCCCAGCGCCCGCGTCTACGGCCCGGCGAAGGACGCCCAACTCCGCCTGCTCACCTGCGGCGGCACCTACGACCCGGCCGCGGGCGGCTACCGGTCGAACGTGGTCGCCTTCGCCCGCCTGGTGGCGATTCACCCACCGGAATCAGCCCTTCCGGGCAACAATGACCCGCATGACTCTTGAGTGGAAAGTCGTCGTCGACGCCGCGGACCCGCACGCCCAGGCCGGCTTCTGGTCCGCGGCCCTCGGCTACGAGATCGAGGACAACAGCCCCCTGGTCGAACGCCTCCTGGGCCTCGGAGCCGTACCGGAGGCGATCACGACGACCGCACACGGACGACGGGCCTGGCTCGACCTGGCGGCGGTGCGGCACCCGGACGACCCCTTCGAGCCGGAGAGCGGGACGGGGCTCGGGCGGCGGCTGCTGTTCCAGCGCGTACCGGAGCCCAAGACGGTGAAGAACCGCCTCCACCTCGACCTGCACGCCGGCCCCGAGCGCCGGGACGCGGAAGTGGCCCGGCTGGAGAAGCTGGGCGCGAAGGTGCTCCGCAAGGTGGCGGAGCAGGGCGGGACGTGGACGGTGCTGAGCGACCCGGAGGGCAACGAGTTCTGCGTGCAGTAACCAGGGCCTCCCGGTCCTATTCGCGGACCTGACGCGCGTCCACCGAGGCCCGCGCGCCACCGCCGTCCGAGCTGCCCGAGCCATCGGCGCCATCCGCGCCGAGCCTCGCGAGCAGGCGCAGCCCGTCCTCGGCGGGGCTGCCGGGGGCCGCCGACAGCACCAGCAGCTCCATGCCGGAGTCGTCCGGCAGCGCGAAGTTCTCCTGGTGCAGTTCCAGCAGTCCGACCAGCGGATGCCGGTACGCCTTGCGGCCGTGGGTCCGGGCGCGCACGTCCGCGCGGGCCCAGAGACGGCGGAAGCGCTCGCTGCCCATCGCCAGCTCGCCGATGAGCGAGGCCAGACGGGGGTCCTCGGGATATCTGCCGGCGGCCAGGCGCAGGTGCCCGACCGCGTCGAGCGTGCAGGTCTCCCAGTCCGCGTAGAGGCCTCGCTCGGTCTCCTCCAGGAAGAGATGCCGGGCGGTGTTCAGCCCCGGCATCGGCCGGCCGTACAGCAGCCCCGCGAGACGGTTCCCGGCGAGGACGTCCAGGCGGTGGTCCATGATCAGCGCGGGTGCGTCGACGACCAGGTGCAGTACCCGCAGCACCTCCGGCCGCACCCGCCCGCCCGGCGCCTTCGCTCGCCGCCGCCGCTGCCGGGCGAGGCGATGGAGGTGCTCGCGTTCGGTCTCGTCGAGGCCGAGGACGCGGGCGAGCGCGTCGAGGACCTGCTCGGAGGGCTGGGTGGCCCGGCCCTGCTCCAGGCGTACGTAGTAGTCGACGCTGACTCCGGACAGGTGGGCGACCTCTTCCCGGCGCAGCCCCTCGACCCGGCGGCGGCTATCGGTCGGGATGCCGACGTCCGCCGGGTCGACCCGGGAGCGCCGGGTCCGCAGGAAGCCCGCGAGATCGAGATCGTCCATGCCTCCAGTATCGCCGCGCCACGGCCCGCGAGGGTGGCCCTGCCAGTCCCAGGAAGTCCGGTCCGACGGAAGAGGCGCCCCTGAACGAAGGGCGTCCGGGCGTCTTCAATCGAAGGACACCCATCCGAAGGAGTTCCCATGAAGACGCTGATCGTCCATGCCCACCCGGAGCCGAAGTCGCTCAACAGCTCGCTGAAGGACCTCGCGGTGTCCACCTTGGAAGCCGCCGGGCACGAGGTGCGGGTGAGTGATCTGTACGCGATGAACTGGAAGCCGGTCGTGGACGCCTCGGACTACGGCCCCGACGCCTCCAGCCCCCTGCGGGTCGCCCGGGACTCGGGCCGGGCCTTCGACGCCGGCACGCTCACCCCGGACGTCCGCGCCGAGCAGGAGAAGCTGCTGTGGGCCGACACGATCATCTTCCAGTTCCCGCTGTGGTGGTACTCGATGCCCGCGATCCTCAAGGGCTGGGTGGACAGGGTGTTCACCTTCCACTTCGCGTACGGCGTCGGCGAGCACAACGACACCAAGTACGGGGAGCGCTTCGGCGAGGGCACGCTCGCCGGCCGCAGGGCCCTGCTGTCGGTGACGGTCGGCGGCCAGGAGTCCCACTACACCGCCCGCGGCATCAACGGCCCCATCGACGACCTGCTGTTCCCGATCCAGCACGGCATCCTCTACTACCCGGGCATCGAGGTGCTGCCCCCGTTCGTGCTCTACGGCACCGACCGGATGACCGGCGCGGACTTCCCGGACGCCGCCAAGGCCTGGGAACAGCGCCTGCTCACCCTGGAGTCGACCGAACCGATCGCGTTCCGGCGCCAGAACTTCGGCGACTACGAGATCCCGTCCCTGCACCTGAAGGACGGCCTGGAGCCGGCGGGCCGCACGGGCTTCGGCCTCCACGTACGCGGCTGACCGCCATCGCGCCCCGCCCACCCTGCGGGGTCATGCGTCAGGAAGCCGCGCAGGCGGGGAAAGCGAGCCGCCCGAGCTCCGTCCCGGGCCGATCCGGCCCGTGGAACTCCTCACCCCCCACAGAGATCCCACCGTCGTCCTGCCGGCCGGTATGGCGCGCGATCATGCCGTCCCCGCCCGACTGGAGGACCTGGAGCTCGGAGCGGCCGTCGCGGTCGGTGTCCGTGACCCACACCCCGGACACGAACGCCGGGCTGCCTGTACGGATGGTGCCGGTCCGGTCACTGCCCAGGTCTCGGGCGAGAGGCCCGTAGCGCACCTCGTGCACCAGCATGCTGTCGCGCGGGCTGTCGCCCTCGTCGCGCTGACTGTAGAAGAGGGCGAGATCGAGGTACCCGTCGCCGTCGAAGTCGCCGAAGGCTCCCCGTGTCACCATGTCCTCCTTCAGCGCACCTCGCAGCTTCTTCCAGAACCCGCGGGCATCGCCCACACCGACCGTGGTGGGGTGTTCGTCTCTCCGGAAGACCACCGAACCGGACGCATTGCGGTTCTGGTCACGGATCTCGTCCAGGTGCCCGTCCGCGTCCACGTCGGCGCGCAGGGTGGCGCTGTCGGCTGCGCATACGGGCAGGGGCGCATGGTCACCCGGCTGCGGCCCGGTACCCAGAAGAGGCCATAAGCCTCCGGCGATCACGGCGAGACCGGCTCCGGCGGCCGTGGAGAACCGACGCCGACGCGAGCGCCGCCGCTCCCTCAGCAACGAGATCTCTTCCTTGAGGGTGAGCTTCCTTGGAACGTCGGACGGAGGCATGGCCGCACTCTAGGCCTCGCCCGGATTGCCCCGCCTGCCGGTACGTTTCCTCCCGGTACGCACCCACACCCTGCGGACGGCGTCCCCACCATGGACCATCGCCGCAGGTCAGCGCCGCACAGCGGGAATCGGATCTCCCTAGGCTTGCCCCATGCCCCTCCCGCCCGCACATGCCCTCGTCGCCACGGACCTGGACGGCACCCTGCTGCGCCGCGACGACACCGTGAGCCCTCGCTCCCGCGCCGCACTCGACCTCGCCGCAGCGGCCGGCGCCCGGCACCTCGTGGTCACCGGTCGGCCGGTGCCGGGGGTACGGGAACTCCTCGCGGCTCTGGACTACACGGGCCTCGCGGTCTGCGGTCAGGGCACACAGCTGTACGACGCCGGGGCGGCCCGCATCGTCCACACGGTCACCCTGGACCGGGAGTTGGCCGATGCCGCGCTCGGCAAGATAGAGGCGCAGGTGGGGCAGGTCTTCGCCGCGGTGGATCAGGACGGGGCCGACGGCCGGACCCTGATCGAACCCGGCTACCTGATGCCGCACCCCGCACTGCCGGCCCACCGGGCCCTCCACCGGGACGAGTTGTGGGCTGCCCCGGTCATCAAGGTGCTGATCCGGCACCCGGACCTGGACGACGACACACTGGCGGCCGCCGCCCATGCGGCCGTCGGCGATCTGGCCACTGTCACACTGTCCGGTCCGGGGACGGTCGAGCTCCAGCCGTACGGGATCGACAAGGGCGCCGGCATCGCGGCGGCCGCCGAGCACCTGGGCCTGGACCCGAGGACCGCGATCGCCTTCGGCGACATGCCCAACGACCTGCCGATGTTCCGCAGTTGCGGGTACGGCGTCGCGATGGCGAACGCCCATCCGCTCCTGCGGGCGGCGGCGGACGAGGTGACGCTGTCGCACGAGGAGGACGGAGTCGCGGTGGTCCTGGAGCGCGTCTTCGGCCACTGACGGCCACGGTCGGTCCACCCCGGCAGGAAGCCCTCCGGTCTGGCACGAACCTGACGGGTAGGCACCTGTTCGGATCACCGAGGGCGGCCGGAGCCGTTCAACTTGCTCAGCAGTTCGGACACCCGCATACAGCAGGGCGCGACGCTGCCGTGCGTACCCCAGCGCGATGAGCCAGGTCGCCGGGGGCTTCAGCAGAGCGAGGGCGAACAGCACCTGCGCGCTGCCGCGGCCCTGCTGCTCCCCATCGAGCCGGACGGCTCGGACGCTCCACCCCCAGGCGAGCGCCAGGCACCCCAGGATGATCCACAGGCCCCACGATCCGGTGAGACGTTCCCGCCACTCCCCTGCCGTCTCGTTGTCCGGGAAGACGGCCGCGTAGTTGTGCACCCAGTGAACGGCCACCGCGCCGGCGACCGGGAGCACGGCGCAGGCCCGCACCAGCCGGCTCGCCCCGCACAGCAGCAGCCCCACCCCGGCACCCGCCAGCACGCTGGCGAAGACGTGCATGTCGTACGGCATCCGCACCACCAGGCCGCCGGTCTCTGCCACTCCGGTCGGCGCCGGGAACCAGTACCCCAGCACGTCGCCCGGGCCCGGGACATAAATTTGGGACATCAGACTCGCTGGAATCTGCCAGCCGCCGGATTCCCGGGGCACCGCCTTCGCTCCCGACCCGGCATACACCAGCAGCTCTTCCAGCAGGCTGAAGCCCGCCCCAGAGCTCCGCCCAGCACCGCGAAGTCAGCAAGCCCCCACTGCACACGGCCACGCAGCGCCCACCCCGCCAGCAGCAACGGGGTGATCTTGATCAGCTCCTCCGCGACCGGGGCCGTCGCCCACGACACGGTGTCCAGCACGGCGCTGACGGACTCGTGCCGTGAGGCAGCCAACTGCCGTGCGGTCACCAGCTCCACCAGCATCGACGCCACGCCACAGCCGTACACCCCCACCCCGAAGGCCAGGAACACCGTCAGCCGGCGCACCGTGCGCACCGGCCAGGTGAGCAGCAGCAGCTGCAGCACCCCCCAGGTGAAATTTGCAAACGCGCATGCAAAAGCTAGAGCAAACATCGTTTGCACACAAGGGTGTTCCAGGCATGGCTGTGCTCAAGCACAGGAAGCGAAGCGACCGCACCGAGGGCGTCGCCCGTCAGCTGTTCCCCGCCCCCAGCGACCGCAGCACGTGCCCGACCAGGGATGCCACCGTCTCCGCGTCCTGCATCGGCTTGCGCAGGACGTGGCGGTAGTAGACCGGGCCGTAGAGCATCTCCACCGCCAGGCGCAGATCGGCGCCCGGCGGGATCTGGCCCTGCTGCTGGGCGCCGCGCAGGCGGTCGACCGCCGCTTCGAAGCGGGGGTCGATCAGTTGGGTGCGGACCGTTTCGGCCAAGGCGTCGTCATGGTGAAGCTCGGAGAGTATGCCGGCGTACGCGGGACCGAAGGGCGGTTCGGCGAGGAATCTCACCGCGCCCGTCACATGGGTGCGCAGGTCCGTGGCGATGTCGCCGGTGTCGGCGAACGGGGTGGCGGTGACCAGGGCCTCCGTGAACGCCTCCAGCAGCACCGCGCTCTTCGACGGCCACCAGCGGTAGATCGTCTTCTTGCTGACGCCCGCCCGGGCCGCGATGGCCTCGACCGTGACGCGGCCGTACCCCTTCTCCGTGCAGAGGTCGAGGGCGGCCTCCAGCGTCGCCCTGCGTGAGCTCTCGCTCCGGCGCAGCGAACTCGGCGATGTGATCATTCGGTGAGCATAGGTCCGATCGAGCCAATCCTTGTTGACAGTCCGTCGCCAGAAGTCGAACAATGCCCTAGCGGGAAACGGAACGTACCGTGTCGGCTCGTTCCTTACCTTTCGCACCGTTCGTGCCGTTCGTGCCGCGACGAGCCGATCGGGGGACGGCTCGCCGGCCGACGGTACGGGTGCCGGAGCCGGGCCGGTTCCCTCAGGCGGTGATGTCCTTCGCGGTGAACCGGGCCCAGGCCGCCGAGCCGAACACCGCCGCGTACAGCGCCTGCAGCTCCAGGTTCTTCAGCACCTCGTCCCAGTAGAACGGCTCGCGCAGCAGGTCCGAGAAGGACAGCCAGTAGTGCGGGAAGAGGTAGGGGGCGATCCCGCTCAGCTGCGGGATCGCGTCCAGGATCTGCACGGTGATCAGCACCCCGACCGTCGCCGCCATGGCCGCGATCCCGCTGTTGGTGAGGGTCGACACGAAGAGCCCGAGGGCCGCGAAGCCGATCAGTGACGCCGCGACCGCCACCGCGACGAGGCAAGCCCGGAGCATCCCCTCGCCGAAGCTGATCCGGGTCCCGGAGATCGTATTGAGGTCGTCCACGGGGAAGAGCAGCGCTCCCACGGCCAGCGCGGAGGCGGCGACGACGAGGGTCGCGATCAGGCAGAAGACCAGGGTGGAGGCGTACTTGGCGAGCAGCAGCCGGGTACGGCCGGCCGGTGCGACCAGGAGGTAGCGCAGCGTCCCCGCGCCGGCCTCGCCCGCTACCGAGTCGCCCGCGATGACGCCCACCGCCATCGGGAGGAAGACCGGGAGGACCGCGGCGAGGGAGGCGAAGACCAGGAAGAGGCCGTTGTTGGTGACCTGGGAGAGGAACGCGGGGCCCGCGCCGCCCCCGCCGGGACCGGCCGGTGAACCGTCGGCCGTCTCGATGCGGACCGCGATCCCGATCAGTACGGGGACGGCGGCCAGCACACCGAGCAGGGCGAGGGTGCGCCAGCGGCGCAGCGTGGTGGTCAGTTCGGAGCGCAGGATGCCGAGCGTCCACAGCGGGTTGCGGCGGTCCGTGGTGGTCCCGGCCGGTGCGAGTTCAGCCTGCGACATCGAACCCCTCTCCGGTGAGTGCGACGAACGCGTCCTCCAGCGAGGCCCGTTCGACACCGAAGGAACGGACCCGGATGCCGGCGTGGACCAGGGCCGCGTTCAGGTCCGCGAGTTCGACGGTGCCGGCCGGGGCGTCGGCCCGGACCCGGTCTCCGTCGAGGGTGATGCCGGTGATGCCGTGCTCCTTCAGGACGCGGGCGGCGTCGGACGGGTCCGGTGTGGTGACGGCGAGCCGGCCGAGGGAGCCCGCGGCGAGGTCGGCGACGGGTCCCTGGGTGATCAGCCGGCCCCGGGCCATGACCGCGGCATGCGTGCAGACCTGCTCGATCTCGTCGAGGAGGTGGGAGGAGAGGAACACCGTGGTGCCCTCGGCGGCCAGTTCCCGGATCAGGGCGCGGATCTCCCGCATGCCCTGCGGGTCCAGGCCGTTGGTCGGCTCGTCCAGGACGAGCAGCCGGCGGGGCCGGAGCAGAGCGGCGGCGAGGCCGAGCCGCTGCTTCATGCCGAGCGAGTAGGCCCGGGCCTTCTTGCCGGCCGCGGCGGCCAGCCCGACCCGCTCCAGGGCCTCGCCGACGCGGGCGCCGCGGGTGCGCGGATCGGCGGTGGGGTCGGCGCAGTCGAAGCGCACGAGGTTGTCCCGGCCGCTCAGGTACCCGTACAGCGCGGGGCCCTCGATCAGCGCCCCGACCTGGGGCAGTACGGTGCGGGCCGCGTCCGGCATGGGGCGCCCCAGGACGCTCGCGGTGCCGGACGTCGGATCGATCAGGCCCATCAGCATCCGGATCGTGGTGGTCTTCCCGGAGCCGTTGGGCCCGAGGAAGCCGAAGACGCTGCCGCCCGGGACGGCGAGGTCGAGCCCGTCGACGGCGAGCTGGCCGCCCCGGTAGCGCTTGGTGAGACCCCGGGTCTCGATCACGGGCACGGTGCCGGCCTCAGTCATGTGTGCTCCCCAGGTCGCGTCCGCCCCGTCCCACCGTACGGAGGCTACGGCGGGACGGGGCGGCGCCGGTGCGAAACGGCGTACGACGTGCTGTCAGCCGGCCTGGTTCGCCGCGTTCACCAGCGCGTCCTTGGTGACCGCGCCGACGTAGACACGGCCGTCGTCCGTCATCAGGGCGTTGACCAGGCGGGTCTTGAAGACCGTGCCCGAGCCGAACTTCCCGGTGACCTTGTCGCCGAGGGCGTCGAGGAACTGCTGTGCCCCGGCCGGTACCTCGCCCGATTCCGCCGACGGGAGGGCCGCCCCGCCGGGGGTCTTGATCTCGGCGACGGTGTTCCAGCCCTTGCCGATCACGTTCATGCCCTCGAAGGCGCTCAGGTCGCCCTTCGCCTTCTCGGCCTCGGCCTTCCCGTGGCCCTCCGCCTCGTCCGCCTCGGTCACCTCGGCGCCCTTGGGCGGGGTGAAGGAGAACGAGGACGCGTCGGGCTTGCCGAAGTCGACCGTGGTGAACCCGGCGTCGACCGCCGCCTTGCCGCCGCTGCTGGGCCGCAGGGTGAACTTGAGCGGTACGCCGTTCTCCGCGTCCACCGCGACGGTGATCGAGCCGATCGTGGAGCCGCTCTGCTCGGGCTTGATGACGAGCCGGTAAGCGTCGCGCCCGGCGACCTGCGCGGTGCCGTCGACCGTGACGGACGTCGTGCCGTCGGCGGCCTTCAGTGCCTGCTCGGCCAGGGCCTTCGGGGTGGTGGGTACGCCGTCGGGGGCGGTCTGCTCCTTGCCCCGGCCGGCCTTGTCGTGTGCGTTCGCGGCGTTCTCTGCGTGGTAGACCGCGTTGGACTTGCTGTCGTACGCCCAGACCTGGTCGCCGTTGTGGATCAGGCTGTACTCGGACGCGTCGTCCAGGATGGACAGGCGCTGCCTGTCGGGGCCGTCGGCGGCCACCCGGAGGGTGTGGGTGCCCGAGGCCAGTTCCGTGAGCTTCTGCTGCGGGTCGGCGCTCGCCGAGCCCTGGTCGCCCGCGCCGTCGGGGGCGAAGGAGCCGGCCAGGCCGCCCATCGACGGGATCCCGAGGTCGGTGCTGATCTTCACCGTGCCGGAGAGCTGCTGCGTGTCCGAGGCGGCGATCTTCTCGATGAGTTCCTGCGCGGTGATCTTCGGCAGATCGGGGTCTCCCGAGCTCGCGAGCGCCGGGACCAGCCCGATCGTCGCGGCCGCCACCCCCGCCACCGCTACGGGGACGATATAGCGCACCGCCTTCCGGCGGCCCGCGCCGGCGCCCGTGCTGCCCTGCGCTGCCGAGCCGTTGGTGTCTGCGCTGTCGTTCGGTGCCATGTGTGCCCTACCTCCGTGGTCGGCGGCTTCCGTCCGGATGCACTCGTCCACTCCGTGCCGCCATTCTCGCCCGTTCCGGTCAGGAGTGGTTGTTCTCCATCTGACCAAATCGGGCGGCTTCAGGCGTCAGCCCGCGGGAGCAACTCCGCCTACCTCTTCGGGATGACACCGAGGGGCGGTTCCTCCGCCGCCCCGTAGGGGTTCCGGCGGCAGATGCTCAGCCCGCGCGGTGCACCACGGCGTCGCACATCTCTTCCAGCGCGTCCTTGGCGTAGCACGAGGGCAACGGCGTCAGGGTGGCCCGCGCCTCCTGCGCGTACCGGACCGTGTCGCGTCGTGCCTGGTCGAGCGCCGGGTGGGCGCGCAGCCGGCGCAGCGCCTCGTCGAGCCTGCCGGGCTCGTTCAGGTCGCCGTTCAGCAGTTCGACGAGCTCCAGGTCGTCCGGCTTGCCGTCGGCCGCGGCCTGCGCCCTCAGGTGGAGTACCGGCAGGGTCGGAATTCCTTCGAGGAGGTCCGTGCCGGGGGTCTTGCCGGACTCGTGGGAGTCGGACGCGATGTCGAGGACGTCGTCGGCGAGCTGGAAGGCGACGCCGAGGCGCTCGCCGTACTGGGTGAGGATGTCGGTCGTCGACTCGTCGGCGCCGGACATCATCGCGCCGAAGCGGCAGGCCACGGCGATCAGCGAGCCGGTCTTGCCGCGCATCACGTCGAGGTAGTGATCGACGGGGTCGCGCCCGTCGCGCGGGCCGGCGGTCTCCAGGATCTGGCCGGTGACCAGGCGCTCGAACGCCTCGGCCTGGATGCGGACGGCCTCGGGGCCGAGGTCGGCCAGGATGTGCGACGCGCGCGCGAAGAGAAAGTCGCCGGTCAGCACGGCCACCGAGTTGCCCCAGCGGGAATTGGCGCTGTCGACTCCGCGGCGTACGTCGGCCTCGTCCATCACGTCGTCGTGGTACAGCGTCGCGAGGTGGGTCAGCTCGACGACCACGGCGGCGGGCACCACGCCCGGGGCGTCGGCGTCACCGAACTGGGCGGCGAGCATCGCCAGCAGGGGCCGGAACCGCTTGCCGCCCGCGCGCACCAGGTGCTGCGCGGCCTCCGTGATGAAGGGCACCTCGCTCTTGGTGGCATCGAGCAGCCCCGACTCGACAGCAGCCAAACCGGCCTGGACACCGGCCTCAAGAGCCTGGTCCCGCACGCTCAGTCCGAACGGCCCGACGACGGTCACGAGGGGATCTCCTGTCTGCTGACGATCACACGGAATGTCGATGTGTCGCTGTCATCACTCAAGTCAGCGTATCCGGTCCTGTTTGGATCACCGTGGGCGCCTTCCCGCCACCGCCGGTATGTTCGGGATCAGCTCATACGATCAGGAGTTGTCCCTTTGTCCCACACCGCCGCAGACACCGAAGCCGCCCAGCCCCCGCCGGGCGACGACCACGCCTTTTTCGGCCAGCCACGGGGCCTGATGACCCTGTCGGGCCTGGAGGTCTGGGAGCGGTTCTCGTTCCTCGGCATGCAGGCGATCCTGGTCCTCTACTTCGCCGACGCCGTCAGCAACGGCGGCATGGGGATGGAGGCCGGCACCGCCGCCTCCGTCTCCGCCGCCTACGGCACCCTCGTCTACCTGGTCTCCGTGGCAGGCGGCTGGCTGGCGGACCGGATCCTCGGCTCGTACCGCGCCGTCCTGTACGGCGGCATCCTCATCGCCTGCGGGCACTACGCCATGGCGGTGCCCACCGATGTCATGACCTGGGTCGGCCTGGGCCTGATCAGTGCCGGAACGGGCCTGCTCAAGCCCAATGTCGCCACCATGGTCGGCAAGCTCTACCGCACCGACGACGAGCGCCGCGACGCCGGCTTCGCCCTCTACTACATGGGCATCAACATCGGCGCGTTCCTCGGCCCGCTGATCACCGGCTGGCTGGGTGACCACGCGAGCTGGCACTGGGGGTTCTCGGCCGCCGCGTTCGGTATGACGCTCGGCCTGATCCAGTACGTGCTGGGCCGCCGTCACCTGGCCGGGCGTAAGAACACCGCCGAATTCGCGCTGGCCCCCGGACCCATGCGCCGGGCCGTCCGGCTCATCGTCATCGGTGTCGTCGTGGTCGCCGCCGTCGCGACCGCACTGGCCCTGGCGGGCTGGCTGACGATGGACCGCTTCGTCGACCTGCTCACCCTCGTCTCCGTGATCGCACCGGTCGTGTACTTCGCGGTGATGTTCAGGAGCCCCCGGGTCACCGCGGAGGAGCGCGGCAGGCTGCGCCCGTACGTGGTGCTGTTCCTGGCCTCCGTCGTGTTCAACTTCATCCTCTTCCAGGCGTACTCGACGATGATGCTGCTCGCGTCGACCAACGCCCGCACGGAGATCTTCGGCTTCCACTTCCCGGCCAGCTGGTACGCCTCCGCACTGGGCGCCTTCGAGGTGGCACTCGCTCCGGTGGTCGCGGCCGTCTGGGCGAAGATGGGACCGCGCCAGCCGCACGCGTCCAACAAGATCGCGATCGGGGTGATCCTCGGCGGGCTCTCGTTCCTGCTGATGGTCCTGCCCACCTCCGGGCACTCCTCGGACACGTACAAGATGGCCGCCTGGTGGATCGTCGGCTCGTACCTGCTGCTCGGGCTCGGCGACATCCTGCTGGAGACCTCCGGCATGTCCGCGACCACGAAGCTCGCCCCGAAGGCGTTCGCCAGCCAGACGATGGCGCTCTGGTTCCTCTCCCTGGCTCTCGCCAACGGCATCCAGGCACAGATCGTGAAGCTGTACGGCGAGGTCTCCAACCCCGCCTACTTCGGTGTCAATGGCGCTATCGCGGTGGCCGCCGGTGTGGCCGTCATCGCCGCCGCACCCTGGCTCAAGCGCACCATGCACCCCGTCCACTGAGGTAGCCCCCCATGCACATCCAGACCTCCTTCCCGTACGAGACGACCCGCGAGGACATCTACGTCCCGCTGCCGGACGGCACCCAGCTGTACGCCCGGATCTGGCGGCCGGTGACCGACGAACCCGTGCCCGCGCTGCTGGAGTACCTGCCGTACCGGCTGAGCGACTGGACCGCGCCGCGGGACTGGCAGCGCCACCCCTGGTACGCGGGCCACGGCTACGCCTCGGTCCGGGTCGACGTCCGCGGGCACGGCAACAGCGAGGGCATGCCGGGCGACGAGTACGACGCGACGGAGCTCGCGGACGGGGTCGCCGTCATCCACTGGCTGGCGCAGCAGGAGTGGTGTTCGGGCCGGGTCGGCATGTTCGGCATCTCGTGGGGCGGCTTCAACTCGCTCCAGATCGCCGCGCTCGCCCCCGAGCCGCTCAAGGCCATCGTCACGGTGTGCTCGGCAGACGACCGCTACGACAACGACGTCCACTACATGGGCGGCTCCGTCCTCGCCGTGGACATGCACGCCTGGGCGGCGACCATGCTGGCCTTCGTCTGCCGGCCGCCGGACCCGGCGGACGTCGGCGACGACTGGCGGCAGATGTGGCTGGACCGGCTCGAAGCCGTGGACCCCTTCATCCACACCTGGCTGTCCCATCAGACGCGCGACGACTACTGGAAGCACGGCAGCGTCTGCGAGGACTACTCCGCCATCGAGGCGAACGTCCTCGCGGTCGGCGGCTGGCACGACCCGTACCGCGACACCGTGCTCCGGCTCGTCGAGCACCTGGACCCGGCGAAGGTCCGCGGGCTGATCGGGCCCTGGTCGCACCAGTACCCCGACCGCGGACTGCCGCCCGGGCCCGGCATCGGCTTCCTCCAGGAGACGCTGCGCTGGTGGGACCAGCACCTGAAGGACAAGGACACCGGCGTCATGTCCGAGCCGCTGCTGCGGTCCTGGATCAGCGAGTCGCACCGGCCGGCCACGGTCTACGAGACGCTGCCCGGCCGCTGGGTCGGGGACACCAGTTGGCCCTCGGAGAACGTGGCGCCGGTCGCGTACGCCCTCCAGGGCGGGCCGCAGATCGTCGACTCGCCGCAGCAGACCGGGCTGGACGCCGGGCGGTTCTTCCCGTTCGGCAACGACGCCGACCTGCCGCCCGACCAGCGTGACGAGGACGCCAAGTCGGTCTGCTTCGAGTTCCCCGTGGAGGCCGCCCCGATCGAGATCCTCGGCCGCCCCCGGGTGAAGCTGCGGATCCGGATGGACGTCCCGCGCGGCCAGGCCGTCGCCCGGCTCTGCGACGTCGCACCCGACGGCTCCTCCACCCTCGTCACCCGCGGAGTCCTCAACCTCGCCGCCCGCGACGGCAGGGACCGCGCCGAGGACTGGCCCGTCGGCGAGACCGAGGACGTCACCTTCGACCTGAACGGCATCGGGCACACCTTCCCGCCCGGCCACCGGATCAGGCTCGCGGTCTCCTCGTCGTACTGGCCCTGGATCTGGCCGCAGGCCGGCTCCAGGGGCTTCACCCTGGACGCCGACGGCAGCTTCGTCGAGCTCCCGGTGCGCCGGCACACCGAGGACCCGTCGATCCGCTTCGAGGAACCCGAGCAGTCCGAGCCGCTCGGCGTCGTCTACCCCGTCACACTCGACGAACAGCGCCCCGAGCGGCTGGTGGTCCGTGACGTCGCCAAGGGCGAGTGGCGGATGGAGGTCGACCCCCGGTACGGCGGCACGCGCGTCTACCCGGACGGTCTGGAGTTCACCGAGGACGCGGTGGAGACGTACACGATCCAGGAGAACGATCCGCTCTCCGCGCGTACCCGCTCCGACTGGACGATCCGGCTGCACCGGCCGGAGATGTCCTGGGACGTGCTGGTCGAGACGCGCTCCGAGATCTCCGCCGACGCGGGCGACTTCATCACCTCCAACGAGGTGGTCTGCAAGGAGGGCGGCGAGGTCGTCTTCCACCGGACCTGGGAGAAGCGGATTCCGCGCACGGCCGGGTGAACCCCGCCGCCGTGTCCTCGTGTTCGCGCGATACGGGAATACGAGGATACGGCGCCACTTTCCGGGCATTGGGGATGATTGAGGCACTGCCGCTGGGGGATGTCCCCCACGTAACGTGTCCCCCACAGCGACCTGGAAAGCGAGGCAGCAACAGATGCCCGAGCAGAGCAGCCCGCTCGACGTGGCCGAGGGCGATCCCTTCGGTCCGCACCACCTTCCGTACGGTGTCTTCTCCACCACCGACCGGCCCGGCGAGCGGCGGGTCGGCGTCCGCATCGGCGGCCACGTGCTGGACGCCGGGGCGGCCGCGCACGCGCTGGGTTCGCCCTACGCGCAACTGCTGGCCCAGCCCGACCTGATGGCCCTGTTCGCGGCCGGCCGCACCGCCTGGAGCGATGTGCGCCGGGCCCTGACCGCCTGGGTGACGGTGCCGGCCCACCGCGCGGACATCGAGCCGCTGCTGCACCCCGTCGACTCCGTGACGCTCCATCTGCCCTACCGGGTCGCGGACTACGTGGACTTCTACGCCAGCGAGCACCACGCCACCAACGTCGGCCGGATCTTCCGCCCGGACGGCGACGCGCTCACCCCGAACTGGAAGCACCTGCCGATCGGTTACCACGGCAGGGCGGGCACGGTCGTGGTCTCCGGTACGGACGTGGTGCGCCCGTCGGGACAGCGCAAGGCCCCCGCCGACCCGGCTCCCGTCTTCGGCCCGTCCGTCAAGCTGGACATCGAGGCCGAGGTCGGATTCGTCGTCGGCGTCGGATCGGAGCAGGGACGGCCGGTGCCGCTGGCCGACTTCCGCGACCACGTCTTCGGCCTGTCGCTGCTCAACGACTGGTCGGCGCGGGACATCCAGGCCTGGGAGTACGTCCCGCTGGGCCCGTTCCTCGGCAAGTCCTTCGCCACCTCCGTGGCCGCCTGGGTGACACCGCTGGAGGCCCTGGACGCCGCCCGCATCGCCCCGCCCACCCGTGACCTCCCGCTGCTGCCCTACCTCGACGACGCGGACGAGGAGGAGCCCGGCGGCTTCGACCTGCGGCTCTCCGTCGCGATCAACGGCCAGGTCGTCTCGGAGCCGCCGTTCTCCACCATGTACTGGACGGCGGCCCAGCAGTTGGCGCAGATGACGGTCAACGGCGCCTCGCTGCGCAGCGGTGACCTGTACGGCTCCGGCACCATCAGCGGCGCCGAGCCGGCCCAGCGCGGCTCGCTGCTCGAACTCACCTGGAACGGCCGCGACCCGCTGGAACTCCCGGAGGGCAAGCGGACGTTCCTGGAGGACGGCGACACGGTGACGCTGACGGCCTGGGCCCCGGGCCCGGACGGCACCCGCGTCGGCCTGGGCGAGGTCACCGGACGCATCGTGCCCACGGCATGAACCGGCCCCCCGGACCCACGCTGCCCGAGGAACTGCTGCTGCTCGCGTTGGACCCCCTGCGCGGCACACCGTACTGCCGCAATCGGATCCTCGAATACGCGCTGGCCGGGGCGGCCCTGGCGGAGCTGGAGCTGCAGGGGCGGGTCACCGGACAGCGCGGCGAGATCCAGGTGGTCAACCCGCTGGAGCCGCCGGACCCGCTCCTGGCCGCGCTGATGCGCAGCCTGCCCGCTCCGGGCAAGGGCCGCTCGGGCGTCCCGGCCCAGGGCTGGGTCCGGCGCGCCGGACAGCCGGCCGGGGGCATGTATCTGGAGGCCGCGGTGCAGCGCGGTGTGCTGGTCCGGGAGACCCGGCGCTTCCTCGGCCTGGTGCCCTACCACCGCCACCCGGCGGGGCCGCAGAGCTACGCGGTGCATGTCCGGGAGCGGTTCGCGGCGGCCGGGCAAGCCGGGCTGCCGGACCACCGCAGCCGTGCGCTGGCCTCGCTCGTGGCGGCGGCCGGCCTCGACCGGCATGTGCCCGGCGCCGGACTGGCGTCCCGTTCGGCGATGCGGTCACTGATCCACGAGCGGTGGCCCGCCTACGCGGTGTACCGCAACGTCCGCCGGGACGCGTCGGAGCGGTCCGGGGCCGGCCGACCGGTTCACGATGGGGCGGGCGGGGCGTGACGCCGGGGCGACAGCATTGGCGCTTGACGCGTTGACACGTTTCGTCAGGCCTGAGCCAGTTCCTCGCGGATGCACTGGACGAACCCGCCAGACTCCGGCCGAATCCCTCTCTTCCCTTTGAATCCTGACTTCAGGCCGCGCAGGAACGCGATCTTGTGGCTGCTCTGACACAAGGGTCAGAGCAGTCGATTTCACTGATCTTCGTTCTGCTTGACCTTCCGCAACGAGGCTTCTGCCACAGGTCACTGCAAAATATGACGGGCCAGAACCGGCCCTGCAACATCACTCGGTTGGTGAGTCCGGGAACTCGTGGCACAGGCGCCGGAAGAAGACGACAGCTGGACCCACTGATGGGTAGTGCACCTTAGGCGGGGTGTGGTCGTCCTCGCCATTGCACTCGCGCAGCTCCGCCTCGAAGTACTGGCTGACGTGGTCACTCCTGCGAGTGAGACGGCGTTGTTTCCGGTCGTGTTGATGTTCGCCGACGGTACGTTGGTTCCCAGGAGCTGGTTGGAGGGGGTGGGCTGGTTGATCCGTGCGTACAAGTTTCTGTTGCGGCCCACCGTGGGTCAGGCGATCGCGCTCGGTGAAATGCTGCGCGATCACTGCTCGCTCTACAACGGTGCGTTGCAGGAACGCCGTGACGCCTACGGCCACCCCTCGAAGACGAGTATCAAGTACGGGATGCAGTCGGGGCAGCTCAAGGACATCCGGGCCTTCGACCCCGAGCGTCAGGGCCGCTGGTCGTTCAGCTCCCAGCAGGCCACGCTGCGGCAACTCGATAGGGCGTTCGGCGCGTTCTTCCGCCGGGTCAAGGCCGGGGACAAGCCCGGCTACCCCCGCTTTCGCGGGGTGAACTGGTTCGACACGGTGGACTATCCCCGGGACGGCGACGGCTGCCGCTGGAACTCCACCCCGCACGCCCCGGGCACCCGGGTCCGCTTCCAGGGCGTCGGACACGTCAGAGTCAACCAGCACCGCCCGGTGCTCGGCACGGTCAAGACCGTCAGCGTGAAACGCGAAGGCCGTAAATGGTTCGTCGTGATCACCACGGACCAGCCCCTGCCCGAACCACTGCCCCCGACCGGCTCCAGCATCGGCATCGACCTCGGGATCGCCTCGTTCCTCACCGACTCCAACGGCACCCACATCCCCAACCCCCGCCACGCCCGCAAAGCCGCCTGCAAACTTGAGACCGCGCAGCGGGCCCTGTCCCGGTTCCCACGCTGCAGGGCCAAAGACCGCACCCGTAACCACCAGCGGGCGGTTGAGAAGGTCGCAGCCCTGCACGGCAAAGTGCGCAGACGGCGGCTCGACCACGCACACAAGACCGCACTCACCCTGGTCCGTGAGCACGACTTCATCGCGCACGAAGACCTCAAGATCCGCAACATGAGCAAAGCCCCCGCTCCGAAGCCCAACCCCGAAAAAATGCGGGCACACCGCCAAGGTGAACCGGCCCACACAGGAGAAGTTCCACTGCGTCGACTGCGGCCACCAGGCCCACGCCGACGAGGTCGGAGCACTCAACGTCCTACGGGCCGGGCTGGCCCGTCGCCACGCCAACACGGCATAGCGAGAAGCCGCGCCCCTCAGGGCGCGGAGGAGTCACGGGAGCACTGATGAGCGTGGAACACGAGGCATCCGAGCCGCAGTGGGCGTTCCGCCCGAGGGCGGCTGGACCGCCGATGACCTAGACACGCTGCCGAATCTGCCTCCGCACACGGAGCTGATCGACAGCAGTCTGGTGTTCGCGTGCCCTCAGACCGCTTTCCATTCCCGGGCCGTCAGCCTCTTCAGTGGACAACTGTTGTCCTCGGCGCCGCCCGGTCTGGAGTCCGTGGCCCGTTTCACGATTGATATCGACCGGTCGAACCGGCCCGAGCCCGATGTGGTCGTCGTCCTCGCGGACGCGGTCGAGAGTCTCCAGCAGACGCGATTCCCTGCGGAGCACGTGTTGCTGGCGATCGAGGTCGTGTCGGACGATTCCGTCACCCGCGACCGGGAGACCAAACCCGTGAAGTACGCACGGGCGAAGATCCCGCACTACTGGCGGGTGGAGGACCAGGACGGGCGCACGGTCGTGTACGTCTTCGAGCTGGAGCCCGCGACCGGCGCCTACACCTCCACCGGGATCTTCCACGACCGCATGAAGGTGTCCGTACCCTTCCCGGTCGATCTGGACCTCACCGCGATCATGCCGCGGCGCCGGGGGGCGGACCCGCAGTAGATCCGTCCCGCCCGGCCCGCCTCACTCGTACTCCGGCGGCTCCTCGTCCCAGCCGAACTCCAGGTCGGGGGCAGGGTCGGCCACCCGGGCCGCCGCCCGAGCCGGAGCCGGGCTCGCAACTGCGGGTGCCGCCTCCGCAGGGGTCGCGGGTGCCCCCGCATCGCCCGGGAGACCGGCCAGGACCTCCAGCACCCCCTCTCCGTACGTCGCCAGCTTCTTCTCGCCCAGGCCGCTGATCCCGCCCAGTTCGCCGAGCGACGACGGACGCAGGGTCGCGATCTCGCGCAGCGTGGCGTCGTGGAAGATCACGTACGCCGGGAGGCCCAGCTCCTTGGCCTGGGCGCCGCGCCAGGCACGCAGGGCCTCGAAGACCGGGAGGGCCTCCGCCGGGAGCTCGGCCGCGGCCGCCGAGGACTTCGCCTTCCGCTCTCCCTTCGACGAGGAGGAGCGGGAGGCGGGCTTCGGGGCCTCCTTGCGCAGCAGCACCTCGCGCTCCCGGCCGAGCACCGTGCCGCTCTCCTCCGTGAGCACGAGCGTGCCGTACTCGCCCTCGACGGCGATCAGGCCCTGGGCCAGCAGCTGGCGGACCACGCCGCGCCATTCCGCCTCGGCCAGTTCCTCGCCGATGCCGAACACCGAGAGCTGGTCGTGGTCGAACTGGATGACCTTCGCCGTCTTGCGGCCCAGCAGGATGTCGATGATCTGGCCGGCCCCGAACTTCTGTCCGCGTTCCCGCTTCAGCCGGACCACCGTGGACAGCAGCTTCTGGGAGACCACCGTGCCGTCCCAGGTCTCGGGCGGGTTCAGGCAGGTGTCGCAGTTGCCGCAGGAGGACGCGGTGGGGTCCTGGCCGAAGTAGGTGAGCAGCTGGGCCCGGCGGCACTGGACGGTCTCGCAGAGCGCCAGCATGGAGTCCAGGTGCGCGGCGGCCCGGCGGCGGAAGGCCTCGTCGCCCTCCCCGCCCTGGATGAGCTTGCGCTGCTGGACGACGTCCTGGAGTCCGTACGCCATCCACGCCGTCGACGGGGCTCCGTCACGGCCGGCCCGGCCGGTCTCCTGGTAGTACCCCTCGACGGACTTCGGCAGGTCGAGGTGGGCGACGAAGCGGACGTCCGGCTTGTCGATGCCCATCCCGAAGGCGATCGTCGCGACGACGACGAGGCCCTCCTCGCGCAGGAAGCGGGACTGGTGGGTCGCACGGGTCCCGGCGTCCAGGCCCGCGTGGTACGGAACGGCTTCGATGCCGTTGCGGCAGAGGTACTCGGCGGTCTTCTCGGTCGAGTTGCGCGAGAGGCAGTAGACGATGCCCGCGTCGCCCGCGTGCTCCTCCTTCAGGAAGGAGAGCAGCTGCTTCTTCGGGTCCGACTTCCCCACGATGCGGTACTGGATGTTGGGCCGGTCGAAGCTGGCCACGAAGTGCTTGGCGTCGGGCATGCCCAGGCGCTGGGTGATCTCGCGGTGCGTGGCGCCCGTCGCCGTGGCCGTCAGGGCGATGCGCGGGACGTCGGGCCAGCGCTCGCCCAGCACGGACAGGGCCAGGTAGTCGGGCCGGAAGTCGTGGCCCCACTGGGCGACGCAGTGCGCCTCGTCGATCGCGAAGACGGAGATCTCGCCGCGGGAGAGCAGGCCGAGGGTGGAGTCCAGGCGGAGCCGCTCGGGGGCGAGATACAGCAGGTCGAGCTCACCGGCGATGAACTGGGCCTCCATCGAGCGGCGCTCGTCGAAGTCCTGCGTGGAGTTGATGAACCCGGCCCGCACACCGAGTGCCCGCAGCGCGTCGACCTGGTCCTGCATCAGGGCGATCAGCGGCGAGATGACGATCCCCGTACCCCGTCTGACCAGGGACGGGATCTGGTAGCAGAGGGACTTGCCGCCGCCGGTCGGCATGAGCACGACGGCGTCCCCACCGGCCACCACGTGGTCGACGACGGCTTCCTGCTCGCCGCGGAACGTCTCGTACCCGAAGACCCGGTGGAGCGTCTGCCGCGCATCGCTCTCGGTCACGTCCGTGCTCACGTCCGTGGTCATGTCCGTCACGCCTGTCCCGCCCGTCATGCTCATTGCTCTGTTCCCCCGACGGCTATCCCGTTCTGTCCCTGTGCTCTCCCCTGCCACGATAGGCGCCGCCTACGACAGCGCCGGACGGGCTTGACTTCCAAGCCCGTCCGGCGCTGGTCCAGCAGTGGTGCCGTCCGGCTACCTCACGAACACTCCCGCCTGGCTCGCCAGGTCCAGGAAGTACTGCGGGGCCAGGCCCAGCACCAGGGTGACCGCGACGCCGACCGCGATCGTCGTCATCGTCAGCGGGGACGGGACGGCGACCGTGGGGCCGTCCGCCTTCGGCTCGCTGAAGAACATCAGCACGATGACGCGGATGTAGAAGAACGCGGCGATCGCCGAGGAGATCACACCGACGACGACGAGTCCGCTCGCACCACCCTCGGCCGCGGCCTTGAACACCGCGAACTTTCCGGAGAAGCCCGAGGTGAGCGGGATACCGGCGAACGCCAGCAGGAACACCGCGAAGACCGCGGCGACCAGCGGGGAGCGCCGGCCGAGCCCGGCCCACTTCGACAGGTGCGTCGCCTCGCCGCCCGCGTCGCGCACCAGGGTGACGACGGCGAAGGCACCGACCGTCACGAAGGAGTACGTGGCCAGGTAGAAGAGCACCGAGGAGATGCCCTGCGGGGTGGCCGCGATGACACCGGCGAGGATGAATCCGGCGTGCGCGATCGAGGAGTAGGCCAGCAGGCGCTTGATGTCGGTCTGGGTGATGGCGACGACCGCGCCCCCCACCATCGTGACGATCGCGATGCCCCACATGACCGGGCGCAGGTCCCAGGTGAGGCCCGGCAGCACCACGTACAGCAGGCGCAGCAGCGCACCGAACGCGGCGACCTTCGTGGCAGCGGCCATGAAGCCGGTGACCGGGGTCGGGGCGCCCTGGTAGACGTCCGGGGTCCACATGTGGAACGGGACGGCGCCGACCTTGAAGAGCAGACCGGTCAGGAGCATCGCGCCGCCGATCAGCAGCAGCACGTCGTTGCCCATGGTGTCGGCGAGCGCCGGGTCGATCTGCTGGATGGACCCGTCGACGACGGTGGCGATCTGCGCGTACGAGACGGAGCCCGCGTATCCGTAGAGCAGGGCGATCCCGAAGAGCAGGAACGCCGAGGAGAAGGCGCCGAGCAGGAAGTACTTCACCGCGGCCTCCTGCGACATCAGCCGCTTGCGGCGGGCGACGGCGCACAGGAGGTAGAGCGGGAGCGAGAAGACTTCCAGGGCCACGAAGAGCGTCAGCAGGTCGTTGGCCGCCGGGAAGACCAGCATGCCCGCCACCGCGAAGAGGAGCAGCGGGAAGACCTCGGTGGTGGTGAACCCGGCCTTGACCGCGGCCTTCTCGCTGTCGCTGCCGGGGACCGACGCGGCCTGTGCGGCGAACGAGTCGACGCGGCTGCCGTGCGACTCGGGATCGAGGCGCCGCTCGGCGAAGGTGAAGACGGCGACCAGCGACGTCAGCAGGATGGTGCCCTGGAGGAACAGGGCGGGTCCGTCGACGGCGATGGCGCCCATCGCCGCGATGTGTGCCTTGGTCGTGCCGTATCCGGCGGCGGCCAGGCCGATCACCGCGGCGAACGCGGCGACCAGGGCGGCGACGGTCAGGAACACTTGCGTGTAGTAGCGGGCCCGGCGCGGCACGAAGGCCTCGACGAGCACGCCCAGGACGGCGACTCCGATGACGATCAGGACCGGCGTCAGCTGGGTGTACTCGATGACGGGGGCCTTGAACTTCTCGTCCGGGGCGGCCGATGTCACCCCGCCCGCCATTGTCCACAGGCTGTGGACAGCTGTTGCGCTCACTTGGCGGCCTCCACCTCGGGCTGGGGGTCCTTCTTCTGTACGTCCGACATGGTGTGCTGCACCGCCGGGTTGACGATCTCCGTCAGCGGCTTCGGGTAGACGCCCAGGAAGATCAGCAGAGCGATCAGCGGGACGACCACCACCAGCTCACGGACCTTGAGGTCCGCCATGCC
Organism: Streptomyces sp. NBC_00385; assembly: GCF_035917155.1. Taxonomy (NCBI): domain Bacteria; kingdom Bacillati; phylum Actinomycetota; class Actinomycetes; order Kitasatosporales; family Streptomycetaceae; genus Streptomyces; species Streptomyces sp. NBC_00385. Next base: position 3,416,019 of record NZ_CP107951.1, read on the forward strand.
CTGGACCTCGGCCTTGACCGGTCCCGTCATCGTCCGCTGGTAGAGGACGAGGACGTAGATCGCGGCGAGCACGATCCCGGTGGTGGCGATGATGCCGACCGCCGGATACGCGGCGAACGCGCCGACCAGGACGAGGAACTCGCTGACGAACGGGGCGAGCCCCGGCAGCGACAGCGTGGCCAGACCGCCGATCAGGAAGGTGCCGGCCAGGACCGGCGCCACCTTCTGCACTCCGCCGTAGTCGGCGATGAGCCGCGAGCCGCGCCGGGTGATCAGGAAGCCCGCCACCAGCATCAGCGCGGCGGTCGAGATGCCGTGGTTGACCATGTAGAGCGTCGCGCCCGACTGGCCCTGGCTGGTCATCGCGAAGATGCCCAGGATGATGAAGCCGAAGTGCGAGATCGACGCGTAGGCGATGAGCCGCTTGATGTCGCGCTGACCGACGGCGAGCAGCGCCCCGTAGACGATGCTGATCAGCGCCAGTACCAGGACCACCGGGGTGGCCCACTTGCTGGCCTCCGGGAAGAGCTGGAGGCAGAAGCGCAGCATCGCGAAGGTGCCGACCTTGTCGACGACCGCGGTGATCAGCACGGCGACCGGGGTGGTCGCCTCACCCATGGCGTTGGGCAGCCAGGTGTGCAGCGGCCACAGCGGGGCCTTCACCGCGAAGGCGAAGAAGAACCCGAGGAAGAGCCAGCGTTCGGTGCTCGTCGCCATGGAGAGCGAGCCGTCGGACCGGGCCGCGGCGATCTCGGAGAGCGAGAACGTCCCCGTGACCACGTAGAGCCCGATCACCGCGGCCAGCATGATGAGACCGCCGACCAGGTTGTAGAGGAGGAACTTGACGGCGGCGTACGAACGTTGGGCCGCCGCGTTCTCGTCGCTCCCGGAGTGGGCCCGGTCCCCGAAGCCGCCGATGAGGAAGTACATCGGGATGAGCATGGCTTCGAACAGGATGTAGAAGAGGAAGACGTCGGTGGCCACGAAGGAGAGGACCACCATCGCTTCCACCATCAGGATCAGGGCGAAGAATCCCTGGGTGGGGCGCCAGCGGGAGGAGTTCGTCTCCAGGGGGTCGGCGTCGTGCCAGCCGGCCAGGATGACGAACGGGATCAGCAGGGCGGTGAGCGCCATGAGCGCCAGCCCGATGCCGTCCACCCCCAGCTCGTACCGCACGCCGAAGTCCTTGATCCAGGCGTGCGATTCGGTGAGCTGGTAGCGGCTGCCGCCGGGCTCGAAGCGGGCGAGCGCGATGCCCGCCAGCACGAGGGTGCCCAGCGAGAAGGCGAGCGCCAGCCATTTGGCGGCGGTGCGCCGGGCTGCCGGGACGGCGGCGGTGGCGACCGCGCCGATCGCCGGGAGCGCCGCCGTCGCTGTCAGGAGGGGAAAGGACATGTGATCAGACCGCCCTCATCAGCAGGGTCGCGGCGATGACGACCGCCGTACCGCCGAACATCGAGACCGCATAGGTGCGGGCGTAGCCGTTCTGCAGTTTGCGCAGCCGGCCGGAGAGCCCGCCCATGGAGGCGGCCGTGCCGTTGACGACGCCGTCGACCAGGGAGTGGTCGACGTAGACCAGGGAGCGGGTGAGGTGCTCGCCGCCGCGGACCAGGACCACGTGGTTGAAGTCGTCCTGGAGGAGATCGCGGCGGGCCGCCCGGGTGAGCAGCGAGCCGCGCGGGGCGACCGCGGGCACGGCCTTGCGTCCGTACATCGCCCAGGCGATGGCGACCCCGATGACGAGCACCACCATGGTGGCGGCCGTGACGGTGGTCGCGCTGACCGGAGCGTCCCCGTGGCTGTGGCCGGTGACGGGCTCCAGCCAGTGCAGGAAGCGGTCACCGATGGAGAAGAACCCTCCGGCGAAGACCGAGCCGAACGCCAGGACGATCATGGGGATGGTCATGGACTTCGGGGACTCGTGCGGATGCGGGTCGTGGCCCTCCGTGTCGGGCTGCCAGCGCTTCTCGCCGAAGAACGTCATCAGCATCACGCGCGTCATGTAGAACGCGGTGATCGCGGCACCCAGCAGCGTGACCGCGCCGAGGATCCAGCCCTCGGTGCCGCCCTTGGCGAAGGCCGCCTCGATGATCTTGTCCTTGGAGAAGAAGCCGGACAGACCGGGGAAGCCGATGATCGCGAGGTAGCCGAGGCCGAAGGTGACGAAGGTGACCGGCATGTACTTCCGCAGGCCGCCGTACCTCCGCATGTCCACCTCGTCGTTCATGCCGTGCATGACCGAACCGGCGCCGAGGAAGAGCCCGGCCTTGAAGAAGCCGTGCGTGACCAGGTGCATGATCGCGAAGACGTAGCCGATCGGGCCGAGCCCGGCGGCCAGGATCATGTAGCCGATCTGCGACATCGTCGACCCGGCGAGGGCCTTCTTGATGTCGTCCTTCGCGCAACCGACGATCGCACCGAAGAGCAGCGTGACCGCTCCGACGACCACGACGACCAGCTGGGCGTCCGGGGCGCCGTTGAAGATCGCGCCGGAGCGGACGATGAGGTAGACACCGGCGGTGACCATGGTGGCCGCGTGGATCAGGGCCGAGACCGGGGTCGGGCCCTCCATCGCGTCACCGAGCCAGGACTGCAGCGGCACCTGGGCGGACTTGCCGCAGGCGGCGAGGAGCAGCATCAGGCCGATCGCCGTCAGCTTGCCCTCGCTCGTCTCCCCGGTCGCTTCGAGGACGGGGCCGAAGGCGAAGGTGCCGAAGGTGGTGAACATCAGCATGATCGCGATCGACAGGCCCATGTCGCCGACCCGGTTGACCAGGAACGCCTTCTTCGCGGCGGTGGCCGCGCTGGGCTTGTGCTGCCAGAAGCCGATGAGCAGGTACGACGCCAGACCGACGCCCTCCCACCCGACGTACAGCAGCAGGTAGTTGTCGGCGATGACCAGGATCAGCATCGCCGCGAGGAACAGGTTCAGATAGCCGAAGAAGCGGCGCCGGCGCTCGTCGTGCTCCATGTAGCCGATCGAGTAGATGTGGATCAGCGTGCCCACACCGGTGATCAGCAGGACGAAGGTCATCGACAGTTGGTCGAGCTGGAAGGCCACATCGGCCTGGAAGCCCTCGACCGGAATCCAGCTGAACAGCTTCTGGTGCAGCGCGCGGTCCTCGGCGCCCTTCCCGAGCATGTCGGTGAAGAGCACCACGGCGACGGCGAAGGAGGCGCCGGCGAGGGCGGTGCCCAGCCAGTGGCCCACGCGGTCGAGGCGTCGGCCGCCGCAGAGCAGCACCACCGCTCCGAGCAGGGGCGCCGCGACGAGCAGCGCAATGAGATTCTCCACGGTCAAGCGCCCCTTACAGCTTCATCAGGCTGGCGTCGTCGACCGAGGCCGAGTGGCGGGAACGGAACAGCGACACGATGATCGCGAGCCCGACCACGACCTCCGCGGCGGCGACGACCATCGTGAAGAAGGCGATGATCTGGCCGTCGAGATTGCCGTGCATCCGGGAGAAGGTGACGAACGCGAGGTTGCAGGCGTTGAGCATCAGCTCCACGCACATGAACACCACGATCGCGTTCCGCCTGATCAGCACCCCGGCCGCGCCGATGGTGAACAGCAGAGCGGCGAGATAGAGGTAGTTGACCGGATTCACTTGGCGACCTCCTCTTCTTCTGCGGTGTCCCGGCCGAGCCGCTCACCGGAGCGCTGCTCCAGTGCCTTGAGGCCGGCCAGCGACTCGTGGGACACGTCGCGCATCTGGCCGCGCTTGCGCAGCGTCTGCATGACGGTGAGTTCGGACGGTGTGCCGTCCGGGAGGAGTCCGGCGATGTCCACGGCGTTGTGCCGGGCGTAGACGCCGGGTGCGGGCAGCGGCGGCAGGTGGTTGCTGCGCACGCGGTCCTCGGACATCTCCCGCTGGTTCTTGGCCCGTTCGGTGCGCTCGCGGTGCGTGAGCACCATCGCGCCGACCGTGGCGGTGATCAGCAGGGCGCCGGTGATCTCGAAGGCGAAGACGTACTTGGTGAAGATGAGGCTGGCGAGCCCCTCCACGTTTCCGCCGTGCGCGGCGTTGGCGGCGCCGAGCCCGTTGAAGCTGTTCAGCGAGGCGTTGCCGATTCCGGCGACCAGGAGGACACCGAAGCCGAGCCCGCATCCCGCGGCCAGCCAGCGCTGGCCCTTGAGGGTCTCCTTCAGCGAGTCCGCCGCCGTGACTCCGACGAGCATGACCACGAAGAGGAACAGCATCATGATCGCGCCGGTGTAGACGACGACCTGGACGATGCCCAGGAAGTAGGCACCGTTGGCGAGGTAGAAGACCGCCAGGATGATCATGGTTCCGGCGAGGCTCAGCGCGCTGTGCACCGCCCGCCTCATGAGCACGGTGGCCAGGGCGCCGATCACGGCGACCGTGCCGAGCACCCAGAACTGGAAGGCCTCACCGGTCGAGGTCTGGGAGGCCGCTGCGGCCAGGCCGGTCATGCGTCCACCTCCTGCGTGGCGCCGTTGCTCTCGTTGTCCCCGTCGTCCGGCTTCTCGCCCTTGGAGACGGCGAGCTGACGCTCCGTACCGGGGGCGGCCTCGGTCACCAGGCCCCGGTAGTAGTCCTGTTCGTCCGTGCCGGGGAAGATCGCGTGCGGGCTGTCGACCATGCCTTCCTCCAGGCCCGCGAGCAGCTCGTCCTTGGTGTAGATGAGGCTCTCGCGGGTGGTGTTGGCGAGCTCGAACTCATTGGTCATCGTCAGCGCCCGGGTCGGGCAGGCCTCGATGCACAGTCCGCAGAGAATGCAGCGCGCGTAGTTGATCTGGTAGACGCGGCCGTAGCGCTCCCCCGGGGAGTAGCGCTCCTCTTCGGTGTTGTCCGCGCCCTCGACGTAGATCGCGTCCGCCGGGCAGGCCCAGGCGCACAGCTCGCAGCCGACGCACTTCTCCAGCCCGTCCGGGTGACGGTTGAGCTGGTGCCGGCCGTGGAAGCGCGGCGCCGTGACCTTCGGCGTCTCCGGATACTGCTCGGTCAGCCGCTTCTTGAACATGGCCTTGAAGGTCACGCCGAAGCCGGCCACCGGATTCTGGAACTTGTCCTCCGAAGAATCCGAGGACCGCGAAGATCCCGGGGACTCCGAGGAACCGGAAGCCTGCGTGGACTTCGCCGGCCTCTTGGACCCTGGCGACTCAGACAGTTCAGACACCGCCGGCCTCCTTTCCGTCACTCGGATTTCCGTCACTCTGAGTATCCATGCCGCCACTGACAACGAGCTCCCGCTCGCGGCGCGGCCTGCGCCGGGGCACGGGCGGCAGGGTCTGTCCGGGCAGCGGCGGCACCGGGAATCCGCCCGCCATCGGGTCGAACGCCGGCTCCGGTTCCGCGTGGGCCTCGGCTTCCCGGCCCTTCCTGTCGCGGAAGATGTCGACGACGAAGGAGATCAGCAGGACCGCGATCACGGCCCCGGCCACGTAGAGCAGGATCCTCGAGAAGTCGTAGCCCTCGTTGCGCAGCGCCCGTACGGTCGCGACCATCATCAGCCAGACGACGGAGACCGGGATCAGGACCTTCCAGCCCAGCTTCATCAGCTGGTCGTAACGGACCCGGGGCAGCGTGCCGCGCAGCCAGATGAAGAAGAACAGCAGCAGCTGGACCTTGAGGACGAACCAGAGCATCGGCCACCAGCCGTGGTTCGCGCCCTCCCAGAAGGTGCTGATCGGCCACGGGGCCCGCCAGCCGCCCAGGAACAGGGTCACGGAGACCGCGGAGACGGTGACCATGTTGACGTACTCGGCGAGCATGAACATCGCGAACTTGATCGACGAGTACTCGGTGTTGAAGCCGCCGACCAGGTCGCCCTCGGACTCCGGCATGTCGAACGGGGCGCGGTTGGTCTCACCGACCATCGTGATGATGTAGATGATGAAGGAGACCGGCAGCAGGATGATGAACCAGCGGTCCTCCTGCGCCTCCACGATCTTCGAGGTCGACATCGACCCGGAGTAGAGGAAGACCGAGGCGAACGCGGCGCCCATCGCGATCTCGTACGAGATCATCTGCGCGCAGGAGCGGAGCCCGCCGAGCAGCGGGTACGTCGATCCGGAGGACCAGCCCGCCAGCACGATGCCGTAGATCCCGACCGAGGCGACCGCGAGGATGTAGAGCATCGCGATCGGCAGGTCGGTGAGCTGCATCGCCGTACGGTGCCCGAAGATCGAGACCTCGTTGCCGGACGGTCCGAACGGGATGACCGCGATCGCCATGAACGCCGGGATCGCCGCGATGATCGGGGCGAGGACGTAGACGACCTTGTCCGCCCGCTTGACGATGACGTCTTCCTTCAGCATCAGCTTGATGCCGTCGGCGAGCGACTGGAGCATGCCCCAGGGACCGTGCCGGTTGGGGCCGATGCGCAGCTGCATCCAGGCGACGACCTTGCGCTCCCACACGATGGAGAAGAGCACCGTCACCATCAGGAACGCGAAGCAGAAGACCGCCTTGATGACGACGAGCCACCACGGGTCGGTGCCGAACATCGACAGGTCCTCGGCGGCGAGCACGGCGCCGTGCGGGGCCGTGGCCAGTTGAGCGAAGGCACTCACGCCCCCACCTCCGGTGTGACGTCGGAAATGCCGGGTGCGGCCGGACCGATCCGGACCGGGCCGCCGGGCTGGACACCGGTGTCGCCCGGGACACCGCGCCCGACGGAGTTCAGTGGCACCCAGACCACCCGGTCCGGCATCTCGGTTACCTGGAGCGGCAGTTGTACGCTGCCCGCCGGGCCGGAGACGGCCAGCAGGTCGCCGTCCTTGACGCCGGTCTCGGCGGCGGTGGCGGCGGAGAGCCGGGCGACCGCGGCGTGCCGCGTCCCGGCCAGCGCCTCGTCGCCCACCTGGAGCCGGCCCAGGTCGAGCAGCATCCGGTGGCCCGCGAGGATGGCCTCGCCGTCGGCCGGCCGGGGCAGCGGCTGGGCGGAGACGCGCGGGTCGTCCGCGTGCGTACCGGTCCAGCCGCCCAGCCGGTCCAGCTCGCGGCGTACGGACTTCAGGTCCGGCAGCGCGAAGTGGACGTCCAGCGCGTCGGCCAGCATGTGCAGCACCCGGGCGTCGCCCGGCGCGAGGTTCCGCGTCATCTGCTCGGGCTTCAGCGCGGCCTCGAACATCCGCGCCCTGCCCTCCCAGTTGAGGAAGGTGCCGGACTTCTCCGCGACGGCGGCCACCGGGAACACCACGTCGGCGCGGTCGGTGACCTCGCTGGGCCGGAGCTCCAGGGAGACCAGGAAGCCCACCTGGTCCAGGGCCTCCAGGGCCCGTGCCGGATCGGGAAGGTCGTCGGCCTCGACACCGGCGACGAGCAGCGCGCCCAGTTCACCGGAGGCCGCAGCCTCGACGATCTGGCCGGTGTCGCGGCCGAAGCGGGACGGGAGTTCGGCGACGCCCCAGACGGACGCCACCTCCTCCCGGGCCCGCGGGTCGGTGGCCGGGCGGCCGCCGGGCAGCAGCGACGGGAGCGCGCCCGCCTCCACCGCACCGCGCTCGCCGGCCCGGCGCGGGATCCACACCAGGGTGGCTCCGGTCGCGGTCGCCGCCCGTACCGCGGCGGTCAGCCCGCCGGGCACTCCGGCCAGCCGCTCACCGACCACGATCAGGGCGCCCGCGCCGCGCAGCGCCTCGGCGGCGACGGCACCGTCGCCGTCCAGTCCGACCCCGCCCGCGATGGCGTCCAGCCACTCGGTCTCGGTGCCGGGTGCGGCGGGCAGCAGCGTGCCGCCCGCCTTCGTGAGGCCGCGCGTGGCGTGCGAGGCGACGGAGAAGGTGCGCTGTCCGTGCTTGCGGTTCGCCTTGCGCAGCCGCAGGAAGACGCCGGGCGCCTCCTCCTCGGACTCGAACCCGACCAGCAGCACGGTCGGGGCCTTTTCCAGCGAGGTGTACGTGACTCCGTTGCCGTCCAGGTCACGGCCGCGTCCCGCGACACGGGCGGCCAGGAAGTCGGCCTCCTCGTCGCTGTGCACCCGGGCCCGGAAGTCGATGTCGTTGGTGTCCAGGGCGACCCGGGCGAACTTGCTGTACGCGTACGCGTCCTCGACGGTCAGCCGGCCACCCGTGAGGACACCGGTCCTGCCGCGTGCGGCGGAGAGACCGGCGGCCGCGGCGGCCAGCGCCTCGGGCCAGCTCGCCGGCTCCAGCTCGCCCGCCTCGTTACGGACCAGCGGGGTGGTGAGCCGGTCGCGCTGCTGGGCGTAGCGGAAGCCGAAGCGGCCCTTGTCGCAGAGCCATTCCTCGTTGACCTCGGGGTCGTTGGAGGCCAGGCGCCGCATGACCTTGCCGCGCCGGTGGTCGGTGCGGGTGGCGCAGCCGCCCGCGCAGTGCTCGCACACCGAGGGCGTCGACACCAGGTCGAAGGGGCGGGAGCGGAACCGGTACGCCGCCGAGGTCAGCGCCCCGACCGGGCAGATCTGGATGGTGTTGCCGGAGAAGTACGACTCGAACGGGTCGCCCTCGCCGGTGCCGACCTGCTGGAGCGCGCCGCGCTCGATCAGCTCGATCATCGGGTCGCCCGCCACCTGGTTGGAGAACCGGGTGCAGCGCGCGCAGAGCACGCACCGCTCACGGTCCAGCAGCACCTGGGTGGAGATCGGGACGGGCTTCTCGTACGTCCGCTTCTTCCCGTCGAAGCGGGAGGTCGCGTCGCCGTGCGACATCGCCTGGTTCTGCAGCGGGCACTCGCCGCCCTTGTCGCAGACCGGACAGTCCAGCGGGTGGTTGATGAGCAGCAGCTCCATCACGCCGCGCTGCGCCTTGTCGGCGACCGGCGAGGTGATCTGCGACTTGACGACCATGCCGTCGGTGCAGGTGATGGTGCAGGACGCCATCGGCTTGCGCTGGCCCTCGACCTCGACGATGCACTGGCGGCAGGCGCCGGCCGGGTCGAGGAGCGGGTGGTCGCAGAAGCGCGGGATCTCGATGCCGAGGAGTTCGGCGGCCCGGATGACCAGGGTGCCCTTCGGCACGCTGATCTCGATGCCGTCGATGGTCAGCGTGACCAGGTCCTCGGGCGGGAGCGCCGCCTCGCCGCCCCCGGAGGGCGCACTCGTGGTGACTGTCATGCGTTCACCCCCTGGGATGCGTTCTTGTCGTCGGCCCAGACGGTCGACCTGGCGGGATCGAAGGGGCAGCCCTTGCCGGTGATGTGCTGCTCGTACTCGTCGCGGAAGTACTTCAGCGACGAGAAGATCGGCGAGGCGGCACCGTCACCGAGGGCGCAGAACGACTTGCCGTTGATGTTGTCGGCGATGTCGTTCAGCTTGTCGAGGTCGGACATCTGTCCCTTGCCGGCCTCGATGTCGCGGAGCAACTGGACCAGCCAGTACGTGCCCTCACGGCATGGCGTGCACTTGCCGCAGGACTCGTGGGCGTAGAACTCGGTCCAGCGGGTGACGGCCCGCACGACGCAGGTGGTCTCGTCGAAGCACTGGAGTGCCTTGGTGCCGAGCATGGATCCGGCGGCGCCGACGCCCTCGTAGTCGAGGGGCACGTCGAGGTGCTCCTCGGTGAACATGGGGGTGGAGGAGCCGCCCGGGGTCCAGAACTTCAGCCGGTGGCCGGGGCGCATTCCGCCGCTCATGTCGAGGAGCTGGCGCAGCGTGATGCCGAGCGGTGCCTCGTACTGGCCGGGTCCCGAGACGTGTCCGCTGAGCGAGTACAGCGTGAAGCCCGGGGACTTCTCGCTGCCCATGGACTTGAACCAGTCCTTGCCCTTGTTCAGGATCGCGGGAACCGAGGCGATGGACTCGACGTTGTTCACCACAGTGGGGCAGGCGTACAGACCGGCGACCGCGGGGAAGGGCGGGCGCAGCCGGGGCTGGCCGCGGCGTCCTTCGAGCGAGTCGAGCAGCGCGGTCTCCTCACCGCAGATGTACGCACCGGCACCCGCGTGCACGGTGAGTTCCAGATCGAGTCCGGAGCCCATGATGTTCGTACCGAGATAGCCCGCCTCGTACGCCTCGCGTACGGCCTCGTGCAAGCGCCGCAGTACGGGGACGACTTCGCCGCGCAGATAGATGAAGGCGTGCGAGGAGCGGATCGCGTAGCAGGCGATCACGATGCCTTCGATCAGGCTGTGCGGGTTGGCGAAGAGGAGCGGGATGTCCTTGCAAGTCCCGGGCTCCGACTCGTCGGCGTTGACCACCAGGTAGTGCGGCTTGCCGTCGCCCTGCGGGATGAACTGCCACTTCATCCCGGTGGGGAAGCCGGCGCCGCCGCGGCCGCGCAGACCGGAGTCCTTGACGTACGCGATGAGGTCGTCAGGGGACATGGTGAGGGCCTTGCGCAGCCCTTCGTACCCCTCGTGGCGGCGGTAGGTGTCCAGGGTCCAGGATTCCGGCTGGTCCCAGAAGGCGGACAGGACAGGCGCGAGAAGCTTCTCGGGACTGGTCCCGTTCTTGTCGATTTCGGCGGCCAACGTCATCACTCCCCCTCCTCGGCGGCGGGACCGGCCGGGTGGTCCGGGTCGGAGGCCGAGGTCTGCTGTGGTGCGTCATGGGAGCTGAGGTGTTCGGCGCCCTTCTGCGGTTCGTCGCGCGGGGCCTCGCCTCGCGGTCCCACCACGCGGGGCTGCGGCGCGGCCTCGCCCTTGGCCAGCTTCAGGCCGATGAGCGAGGCGGGACCGGCGCCGCCGGACGCAGCGACGGCGCCGGGGCGCTCGTCGGGGAAGCCGGCCAGGATCCGGGCCGTCTCCTTGTACGAGCACAGCGGGGCGCCTCGGGTCGGCTCGACGGTGCGGCCGGCGATCAGGTCGTCGACGAGCCGCGTCGCGCTCTCGGGCGTCTGGTTGTCGAAGAACTCCCAGTTGACCATCACGACGGGCGCGAAGTCGCAGGCCGCGTTGCACTCGATGTGTTCGAGGGTGACCTTGCCGTCCTCGGTCGTCTCGTCGTTGCCGACGCCGAGGTGGTCCTTGAGCCGGTCGAAGATCGCGTCGCCGCCCATCACCGCGCAGAGCGTGTTGGTGCAGACGCCGACCTGGTAGTCGCCGCCGGCCTTGCGCCGGTACATCGTGTAGAAGGTGGCGACCGCGGTGACCTCGGCGGTGGTGAGGTCGAGCAGTTCGGCGCAGAACGCCATGCCCGTACGCGAGACGTACCCCTCCTCCGACTGCACGAGGTGCAGCAGCGGCAGCAGCGCGGAGCGGCTGCCGGGGTAGCGGGCGATCACCTCCTTCGCATCCGCTTCGAGCCTGGCGCGCACCTCGGCCGGGTAGGCGGGGGCGGGGAGCTGCGGCATCCCCAGACTGACTTCGCTACGTGCTTCGGTCACCGGTCGACGCCTCCCATCACGGGGTCGATGGATGCGACGGCGACGATGACGTCGGCGACCTGGCCGCCCTCGCACATCGCTGCCATGGCCTGGAGGTTGGTGAACGACGGGTCGCGGAAGTGGACCCGGTAGGGGCGGGTGCCGCCGTCCGAGACGACGTGCACGCCGAGTTCGCCCTTGGGCGACTCGACCGCGGTGTACGCCTGCCCGGCCGGGACCCGGAAGCCCTCGGTCACCAGCTTGAAGTGGTGGATCAGGGCCTCCATGGAGGTGCCCATGATCTTCTTGATGTGGTCGAGCGAGTTGCCGAGTCCGTCCGGTCCGAGCGCGAGCTGCGCGGGCCAGGCGATCTTCTTGTCGGCGACCATGACCGGTCCCGGCACGAGCCGGTCGATGCACTGCTCGACGATGCGCAGCGACTGGCGCATCTCCTCCAGCCGGATGAGGAAGCGTCCGTAGGAGTCGCAGCTGTCCGCCGTGGGGACGTCGAACTCGTAGTTCTCGTACCCGCAGTAGGGATCGGTCTTGCGCAGGTCGTGCGGGAGTCCGGCGGAGCGCAGGACCGGGCCGGTGGCGCCGAGCGCCATGCAGCCGGTGAGGTCGAGGTAGCCGACGTCCTGCATGCGGGCCTTGAAGATGGGGTTGCCGGTGGCGAGCTTGTCGTACTCCGGCAGGTTCCTCTTCATGGTCTTCACGAACTCGCGCAGTTGGTCGACCGCACCCGGGGGCAGGTCCTGGGCGAGGCCGCCGGGGCGGACGAACGCGTGGTTCATCCGCAGGCCGGTGATCAGCTCGAAGAGATCGAGAACGAGTTCACGATCGCGGAAGCCGTAGATCATGATCGTCGTGGCGCCGAGCTCCATGCCGCCGGTGGCGATGCACACCAGGTGCGAGGAGATCCGGTTGAGCTCCATCAGGAGCACGCGCAGGACGGTGGCCCGGTCGGGGATCTGGTCCTCGATGCCGAGGAGCTTCTCGACCCCCAGGCAGTACGCCGTCTCGTTGAAGAACGGCGTCAGGTAGTCCATGCGCGTGACGAAGGTGGTGCCCTGCGTCCAGTTCCGGAATTCGAGGTTCTTCTCGATGCCGGTGTGGAGGTAGCCGATGCCGCAGCGGGCCTCGGTGACGGTCTCGCCGTCGATCTCCAGGATCAGCCGGAGCACGCCGTGCGTGGACGGGTGCTGGGGACCCATGTTGACGATGATGCGCTCGTCGTCGGACTTGACGGCCGATTCGACGACCTCGTCCCAGTCGCCGCCGGTGACTGTATATACAGTCCCCTCGGTCGTGGCGCGGGGAGTCGCGTGGGGAGTGGTCATCAGGAGTACGACCTCCGCTGGTCCGGAGCCGGGATCTGGGCGCCCTTGTACTCGATGGCGATGCCGCCGAGCGGGTAGTCCTTGCGCTGCGGGAAGCCCTGCCAGTCGTCCGGCATCATGATCCGGGTGAGGGCGGGGTGCCCGTCGAAGACGAGCCCGAAGAAGTCGTAGGTCTCGCGCTCGTGCCAGTCGTTGGTCGGGTAGACCGCGACGAGGGACGGGACGTGCCGGTCGTCGTCCGGTGCGGAGACCTCCAGCCGGATGAGCCGGCCGTGGGTGATCGAGCGCAGGTGGTAGACCGCGTGCAGCTCACGTCCCTTGTCTCCGGGGAAGTGGACGCCGCTCACCCCCGTACAGAGCTCGAAGCGCAGTGCCGGGTCGTCGCGCAGGGTCCTGGCGACGGTCGGCAGGTGCTCGCGGGCGATGTGGAAGGTGAGCTCGTCGCGGTCGACGACCGTCTTCTCGATGGCGTTCTCGGGAAGCAGACCCTGTTCCTCCAGGGCCCCTTCGAGCTCGTCGGCCACCTCGTCGAACCAGCCGCCGTACGGGCGCGAGGTGGCGCCCGGCAGGGCGACGGTACGGACGAGGCCGCCGTAGCCCGAGGTGTCGCCGCCGTTGTCGGCGCCGAACATGCCCTTGCGTACGCCGATGACCTCGCCGTGCTCGTCGCGCGGGGCGGGTACGCCGCTCGCGCCGGACTCCTGGTCGCTCATCGCAGCAGCCCCTTCATCTCGATCAGGGGCAGTGCCTTGAGGGCCGCGTCCTCCGCCTCGCGGGCGGCCTCCTCGGCGTTGACCCCGAGCTTGGAGCCCTGGATCTTCTGGTGGAGCTTGAGGATCGCGTCCATCAGCATCTCGGGCCGCGGCGGGCAGCCCGGCAAATAGATATCAACCGGGACAATATGATCAACACCTTGAACAATGGCGTAATTGTTGAACATTCCGCCCGATGACGCGCAAACGCCCATGGAGATGACCCACTTGGGGTTCGGCATCTGGTCGTAGACCTGCCGCAGGACGGGCGCCATCTTCTGACTGACCCGTCCCGCCACGATCATCAGGTCCGCCTGCCGCGGCGATCCGCGGAAGACCTCCATGCCGAACCGGGCCAGGTCGTAGCGCCCGGCCCCGGTCGTCATCATCTCGATGGCGCAGCAGGCGAGGCCGAAGGTGGCCGGGAATACGGAGGACTTCCGTACCCAGCCGGCGGCCTGCTCGACGGTGGTCAGCACGAAGCCGCTGGGCAGCTTCTCTTCGAGTCCCATGTGTGCCCCTCAGCCCCTCAGTCCCATTCCAGGCCGCCGCGACGCCATACATACGCATAGGCGACGAAGACGGTGAGCACGAAGATCAGCATCTCGACGAGCCCGAAGATCCCGAGGGCGTCGAAGGTGACCGCCCAGGGATAGAGGAAGACGATCTCGATGTCGAAGACGATGAAGAGCATCGCCGTCAGGTAGTACTTGATGGGAAAACGGCCGCCTCCGGCTGGAGTCGGGGTGGGTTCAATACCGCACTCGTACGCTTCGAGCTTCGCCCGGTTGTACCGCTTGGGACCGATAAGCGTGGCACTGACCACGGAGAAGATCGCAAAGCCTGCCCCGAGGGCGCCGAGCACGAGGATGGGCGCGTAGGCATTCACGCTCCTCGCTCCTTCCAGTCGTCCTTGACCGTTGGACCGCATCGGGCGACCTGGCTCGCCACCTCACCAAGATCGTGCACATGTGAGGCAGTTCACAAGCCCGACTGCCCCGCATCCTATGCCTGCCGTCCTGTGATCTGCGACACGGGGTACGACAACGCCTTTGTGATCTCCACCACCTGACGAACGATCATGAAGTCGGATGAGCGGTGATCTTCATACACGAAGCGGCCGAGTGATCACGAGACGTGACATCTCCTGCTGTTACCGCTGGTCAAAGGGGTGCCGCTCTATCAAGGGACAGCGCCGGGTGCCAAATTGGCGATGGACGCGATCGGGTGATAAAGGGATCTGCCCCACTCTGGGTTCAGGGCCGCGTCACCCGCGCGGGGGGCCCGAGGGAACGAAGTGGACGGATCCCGGCATCCATCCCCTATCGGGCTAATCGCTCGCGGCGCGCGGCCGGTTCCCCACCCCGGATGTCCGCCGGTGAGGCACGCCTCGCGCGAGCCCCTCGTATGCCCGTCACGCGGAGACCATGCTGTGACCTGCGTCACTCGCACGAGGGCGCCGGAGAAGCGGGCTTGGCCAACGGTGTGAACGGATGGTAAGTGACGGGCAATTCGGGCGTATTACTGAAAACCCGTGATCACAGCGGTGATCGCGCCTGCCCGATTTGCCCGTTACGGCGTCAATAAGGGCCCTCAGAAAGCGGATTCACAGATTCCGGACGTAACTGTGTCGCAACACACGTTTCTTGATGGGACCCCTGAGGCCCTGATAGCGCTAGTACCCATGTCCCACACCGCTCTCATACCCAGCCACCGGAAGCCCCGCCGAAACGCCTCGAAGACGGCGCTGCGGGCCGGAGTTGCCGGTGGCGTCCTCAGCACCATCGCGGTCGCAGGCGCTGCCGGTCCGGCCCAGGCCGAGCCGGTGACCCAGACGATCGAGATGCCGACCATCACGGCCGGGGTCTCCACCACCGTCGCGGCGTCCGCCGAGGCCACGCAGCAGGTCGCCCTGGACCTGGAGACGCAGGCCCACGAGGAGGCAGCGGCCACCACCGCCGCCAAGGACGCCAAGAAGGCCAAGGCCGAGGCGGTCCGCAAGGCCGAGGCCAAGAAGAAGGCCGAAGCCAAGGCGAAGGCCGAAGCCGAGGCCAAGGCAGAGGCCGCCGAGCGCGCCTCCCGCTCCGCCGAGCGCACGACGCTGAGCACGTCCTCCGGCTCGTCCTCGTCCGGCTCCTCGTCGACCGCCACGACGTCGTACTCCTCCACCGCCACGGGCACCGCCGCCTCCGTCGTCGCGTTCGCGCAGGCGCAGATCGGCGACGCGTACGTGTCCGGCGGCACCGGCCCCAACTCCTGGGACTGCTCCGGCCTCGTCCAGGCCGCGTTCCGCACGGTGGGCGTCGACCTCCCGCGCGTCTCGCAGAGCCAGTCGACCGCGGGCACCCAGGTCTCGCTGAGCAACCTCCAGCCGGGCGACATCCTGTACTGGGGCGGCGCGGGCAGCGCGTACCACGTCGGCATCTACGTGGGCGGCGGCCAGTTCGTCGGCGCGCAGAACTCCTCCACCGGTGTGGTGCAGAAGTCCCTGGACTACGACCCGCCGTCGGGCGCGGTCCGCGTCCTCTGAGTTCACGGATTCACAAGCGCCTCGGCGCACATCGAAGGGCCGCGGCTCCCCCGCTCGGGAGCCGCGGCCCTTCGGCGTTCCCGGCAGGCCTCCGGCCTCACCCCCAGCGGCCACGGATGAGGTCGGTAACCTGCCGGACTCCGTACGCGGGAGCTTGTGAACTGGAGCGAACAGCTCCCGCGTCACCGAACACCGGACGGCCCGCCATGTCCACCACGACCGCCCCCCGCACCGACGCCGCGTCCCCCGCGCCCCCGAGGCGGCCTCGGTCCTGTTCACCGCGTCGTTCCAGGCGACGATCGCCGCAGGCGCACTGGCGGCGGGCGGCCACGTCGTCGACCACGCCTCGCTCCACGCGGTGATGTGGCCCGGAGCCGCGACAGCGCTTCTCGTGGTGCTCGCGGCCCCGGTCCACTTCGTACGGACGAGGCGGTGCCCTGAGGTCTAGGCCCGGGGCGCGACCTTCGTCAGGCCGTTGATGATGCGGTCCATCGCGTCGCCGCCCGTCGGGTCGGTGAGGTTGGCGAGCATCTTCAGGGTGAACTTCATCAGCAGCGGGTGGGTGAGGCCGCGCTGGGTGGCGACCTTCATGACCTTCGGGTTGCCGATCAGCTTCACGAAGGCGCGGCCCATCGTGTAGTAGCCGCCGTAGGTCTCCTTGAGCACCTTCGGGTAGTTGCTCAGGGCCAGTTCGCGCTGGGCCGGGGTGGCGCGGGCGTGGGCCTGGACGATGACGTCCGCGGCGATCTGCCCCGACTCCATGGCGTACGCGATGCCTTCGCCGTTGAACGGGTTGACCATGCCGCCCGCGTCACCGACGAGCAGCAGGCCCTTGGTGTAGTGCGGCTGACGGTTGAACGCCATCGGGAGGGCGGCGCCCCGGATCGGCATCGTCATGTTCTCGGGGGTGTAGCCCCAGTCCTCGGGCATGGAGGCGCACCACGCCTTGAGGACCTCGCGCCAGTCCAGCTCCTTGAAAGCGGCGGAGGAGTTGAGGATGCCGAGGCCGACGTTGGAGGTGCCGTCGCCCATGCCGAAGATCCACCCGTAGCCGGGCAGCAGCCGGTCCTCGGCCCCGCGCCGGTCCCAGAGCTCCAGCCAGGACTCCAGGTAGTCGTCGTCGTGGCGCGGAGAGGTGAAGTACGTACGGACCGCGACCCCCATCGGACGGTCCTCGCGGCGGTGCAGACCCATCGCGACGGAGAGCCGGGTCGAGTTGCCGTCGGCTGCGACGACGAGGGGGGCGTGGAAGGTGACCGGGGTCTTCTCCTCGCCGAGCTTCGCCTCCACGCCGATGATCCGGCCGGTGCGCTCGTCCTTGACGGGGGCGCCGACGTTGCAGCGCTCGTACAGCCGCGCGCCGGCCTTCTGTGCCTGGCGGGCCAGCTGCTCGTCGAAGTCGTCGCGCTTGCGGACCAGTCCGTAGTCCGGGTACGAGGCGAGATCCGGCCAGTCCAGCTGGAGCCGGACACCGCCGCCGATGATGCGCAGGCCCTTGTTGCGCAGCCAGCCGGCCTCTTCGGAGATGTCGATGCCCATGGAGACGAGCTGCTTGGTGGCGCGCGGCGTGAGGCCGTCGCCGCAGACCTTCTCGCGCGGGAAGGCGGTCTTCTCCAGGAGGAGGACGTCGAGTCCGGCCTTGGCGAGGTAGTACGCGGTGGTGGAGCCGGCTGGGCCTGCCCCGACGACGATCACGTCCGCGCTGTGTTCGGACAGGGGCTCGGTCACGGTCGGATCTCCCGAAGACTCGAAATCGCGTGCCGCGCGGCACATGTCCCGTGCAGTCTATGGGGGCCTGTAGATCAACCCTCCGAAGGGCTCCCCGATGTCGCTCGCACCTCCCGCGCTCCCCGTCGTACAGCTGCGTGTCCCGACCGACGAGGACGCGGTGGCCTGGCACCGCGTCTTCGACGACCCGGACGTCATGGAGTTCTTCGGCGGCCGTCCTTCCGAACTGTCCATGTACGAGGAGTGGACGGCCCGCCAGCGCAGACATGACGCGGAGCTGGGCTTCTGCCTGTGGACCGTGCTCGACGGGAACGGCGGGGTACTGGGCTTCACGGGCGCGCAGCCGTGGCCGCACAGCGCGTACGGCCCCGTGGGCGAGATCGAGATCGGCTGGCGGCTGGCCCGTCCGGCCTGGGGCCGCGGCTACGCGACCGCGGCCGCGCGCATCACGCTGGAGCGGCTGCGCGCGGCCGGGGTGGAGCGGGTGGTGGCGACGATCGACGCGCTCAACGAGCGGTCGGTCGCGGTGGCCCGGCGCCTGGGCATGGAGCAGGCGGAGAGCTTCACGACGCCACGGGCGGGCCAGGAGGCGGTGTGCTTCCGGCTGGAGCTGCGACGGTGACGTGAAGGGGGCTGAGGAACATCTGTGTCAGATCGTGCGCTAAGCGTTCGTTGACCCTGGTGGGCGGCTGACGGAGCATCGGCTGTGGGGCCGGTCTGAAGTCGTTCCACGGATAACGCCCTATTATCTGTGGGAGATTGGTTCGTTACCTGCGGTGACGTCCGCCGGGCTGTACATGAAGCGGCCCTGTTATCCGTGGCAAGGGGGAAGCGGTGCCCACTGTCGTACAACTGCCGGCAGGGAAGGCGTTGACCGTCCGGGCACGGCTGACGCCTTCCTCGGCTCGCTCCGCAACCCGAATACCGTCCGCAGTATGGAGTCGGCGTCGGCGTCGGCAAGACAGCCGAGCAGATCGGGGAGGCTCGCCCGCTGAGGTCGGTCGCGGACGACGAGATCGGCGAGGCCCTGGAACTGCTGTGGGGCGCCGCGGCGGTCAACACCTGGAACGTCCGCCGGGCGGCGGTGCTCTCCTGGCTGGGCTGGTGCGCGGAGTACGGATACGACGGCCCGACGGTCCCGGCCTGGACGAAGCGGCTGGCAGTGCCGGACTCCGAGACCCCGGCCCGCTCGAAGATGGCCGTGGACCGGCTCATCGGACGGCGCGAGGTCCACCTGCGGGAGAAGACGCTGTGGCGGATGCTGTATGAGACCGCCGCCCGCACGGAGGAGGTCCTCGGCGTGAACATCGAGGACCTGGACCTCGGTGGCCGCCGCTGTTCGGTCAAGGCCAAGGACGCCCGGAGCAAGGCCCGACGCCGGGGCCAGTCGCGTGAGGACTTCGTGCTGGAGACCGTTTACTGGGACGCTGGTACAGCCCGGCTTCTGCCCCGCCTGCTGCGCGGCCGGTCCCGGGGCCCGGTGTTCGTCACCCACCGCCGCCCCGGTCCGGGGAAGGTCGTCAACCCGCGTGACGCATGCCCGGACACCGGTCTGGCCCGCCTCTCCTACGGCCAGGCCCGTGCACTGCTGGATGAGCACACGGCTGTGCGGGGGCCCGGTACCGGCTGGGACTTGCACGAGTACCGCCATTCCGCTCTGACCCATCTGGGGGAGCAGGGGGCGTCGCTGCTGATGCTGATGGCGAAGTCGAGGCACAAGAAGCCGGAGAACGTGCGCCGATACTTCAAGCCCTCTGCAGAGGCAATCGCGGAACTGACCAGTCTGCTCGCCCCGGGAGGCAGCAGCGGATGAAGCTGCGCCACCGAACCGTCACGGCACGGTGTTCATGACCAGCACCTGCGGGGGCCGGAACGGGGAACCCCGTTCCGGCCCCCGCAGGTGCTGGTGGCAGAGGCTGAAGGCCCGGCTGCTCAGACCTGCAAACTCTGCTTACTCGGCCAGGAGGTGGAGGCTCAGTTCAAGCCGGTGAGGAACTCGCCGAAGAGCCGGTTGGCGGTCTCGGAGTCGTAGAGGCGTTCGAACTCGGCGCGTGCGAGGCTGCGCCGGAACTCGCCGTGGTAGGAGACGTCTCCCGCGTCGTGCATGAGGTCGGTGAACCATGCGGCGTACGCCTGGTAGTTCCACACGTGCTTCAGGCAGGTGGCGGAGTACGCCTCCAGCGGGCCCGCGTCCTGCTCCTTGACCTGCTTCAGGACGGCCTTGGCGAACACGTCGGCGTCGTGCAGCGCCAGGTTCATGCCCTTGGCGCTCATGGGCGGCACGATGTGCGCGGCGTCACCGAGCAGGTACAGGCGGCCGTAGCTCATCGGGTCGTAGACCACGCTGCGCAGCGGCACCAGCGTCTTGCTGGTGATGGGTCCCTTCGCGGTGACCGGTTCGCCGAAGCGTGCCTCGATCTCTTCCCAGATCCGGTCGTCCGTCCACTCCTCGACGGCGGTGTCCAGCGGGCACTGGAGGTAGAAGCGGCTGGCCTGGGGGCCGCGGGCGAACTGGCCGGCGAATCCCCGGTCGTGGATCGCCATCATGGACTGGTGGTTGGCGGGGGCGTCGGCCAGTACGGTCAGCCAGGCGTACCCGTACTCGTGGGACTGGCGGGTGAGTACGTTGTCGGGGATGCTCGCCCGGCTGACGCCGTGGTCTCCGTCGCAGCCGGCGATGAAGTCGCAGGTGATGGTCCGCGTCACGCCCGTGCTGTCGCGGTAGCGCACCTGGGGCCGGGGGCCGGTGAGGTCCTCCAGTTCGACGTCCTCGGCTTCGAAGCGGAGGTCGCCGCCGTCGCTGACGAAGACGTCGATGAGGTTGCGCACGAGGACCTGCTGGGGGCAGAAGCGTCCGTCGACGTGGTCGTCGGTCACGTACCGGAAGGGCCGCGTCTCGCCGTCGACGCGGAAGTTCAGCACCGGCGCGAAGGGGGCGCCGTCGAGGACCCGGTCCTCCAGGCCCCACTCGCGGAACATGCGCGCGGCCCTGGGGTCGATGACCCCCGCGCGCTGGCGCTGCTCGACGTATTCGCGGCTGTGCCGCTCCAGTACCACGCAGTCGATCCCGCTGCGCAGGAGGAAGTTGCCGAGGGCGAGCCCGGCGACACCCGAGCCCACGATCACGACAGTGGTGTTCTCGTCCGTTACGGACATGGTTGGTTCTCCTTGTGTTTTCTGCTGGCCCGTGGGGAGGGCCGTTGCCATGCCGGCGCCCTGAGGGCCTGCGGTTGGGAGGGCTGTGCGCTCATCGGCCCGTTCTGTTCAGGGCGCTCGTCGGACATGGGGCGTCCCGCGCGTTTGGCACAGCGGGGCGAAACCCCCTACCCTTAAGCGAAGTCTCCACTACGCATCATACGTAGTGTCCACTACGTTTGCAAAAGGGGTCGGTTATGCGCCGCGACGGAGCCGCCAACAGGGAGAAGGTCCTGCTGGCCGCCGAGCATGTGTTCGCCGAGAAGGGGGCCGCCGCCTCCACCGATGAGGTCGCGCAGCGGGCCGGGGTCAGCATCGCCACCGTCTTCCGGAATTTCGCCACCAAGCAGGACCTCATCGAGGCCACCGCGTGCCGCTACCTGGAGAAGCTGACCGCCCAGGCGCTGGCGCTCGCCGAAAGCCAGGACGCCGGAAAAGCCTTCGCCTCCCTGATGAGGTCCCTCGCGGCGGCCGGGCCGGTGAAGATGACCCTGCTGGACCTGTTGCCCCCGCACGACGACGACGGCCAGGGCCTGTCCCGGCCGGTCACCGAGGCCGCCGACGCCTTCCGCGCGGCCCTCGAAGGCGCACTCCACCGCGCCCAGGCCGCCGGCGCCGCGCGCCCCGACGTCACCGGCGACGACGTCTCCCTCCTCCTGCGCGCCCTCGCATACGCCACGGACCTCAGCGAAGGCGAGGCACTCGACCGGGCCGTGGGCATCGTCCTCGACGGCCTCGGCGTACCGCGCTGACACCTGACCCCTTCCGTCCAGCCTGGCCCGCGCGCCCGGCCCCACAGGGATGCACCGTCCGGCGCCGGCCCCACCGCTGCCCCGTCACAGCTCGTCCACGGCGGTCTTGTCGCGCAGGGGCCGCAGGCCACCGGGCAGATCGGGGAGCTGCAAGGAATACCGGCCGAGCACGTTGATGTGATGTCGCACGAACGGGGAGAGCCGGGCGAGATCCTCGTCCCGGACCTCGAAACCGTCACTCCGGAGCTGGGCTACGGCAGCGTCCATATAGCGGGTGTTGAACAGTACGAGTGCGTTGAGGACGAGGCCCAGCGCGCCGATCTGGTCCTCCATGCCGTCCTGATAGCGCTGGTAGAGCTGCCCTGCCCGGCCGTGGAAGATCTTCCGGGCGAGCGCGTGGCGGCCTTCCTGGAGGTTGGCCTGCACCTTGATCTGGCGGCGGTATCCGGGCTCGTCGGCCAGGCGCAGGATGTGCAGGGTTTTCGCGATCCGCCCGTAGTGCGCGATCGCGTCGCCGAGCGGGGTGGGGCGACCGTCGCGGGACAGCATGCGGATGACGTCGTAGGCGCGGACGGCTCCGGTGTGGACGGAGCCGATGATCCGCAGGATGTCCTCCCAGTGCCGCTCGATGCGGGCGAGGTCGCCCCGGCCGCGGGCGGCGTCCTGGAAGGCGCCGTAGTCGGCCGTGCGGTCGATGCGCCACATCTTCTGGTCCGGCAGGTCCGCGAGCTGCGGAGCGTAGGCGAACCCGGCCAGGGTGAGAAGGCCGAACACGATGTCGCTGTAGCTAGCGGTGTCGGTGACGATCATCTCCGGGCGCTTGCCGCCGTCGCGGTCGTAGAGAACGTCCAGCACGTACAGGGAGTCGCGCGGGGTGCCAGCCACGACCTTCCCACCGAGCCCGGCCGCCTGGTCGTTGATCATGTTGAGCCAGGTCGCGCCGCCCCGGCGCCCGAAGTACTTGGGGTTCGGCCGCGCGTACACGCTGGGCACGGGAACGACGAACCGCATCCCGTCAACCGAAGCGACCAGGCCCCCGCCCCACGCCTGCGCCAGGCCGATGGACGCCTGGTGCTCGATGAGGGTCGCGTTCGCGGCCCGGTACGTTGCCAGCCGCAGGTACGTCTGGTCGACGTGGGACAACCTGCCGTACTTCAGCGCGTCCGCGCCGCCCATCACCGGGGTGTAGCCGACGTTGCAGCCGTGGGCGACCAGCAGCGCGGCGATCGTGACGCTCAGGTCCTTCAACCGGGCCTCGCCGCCGGTGACCGAGGTGAACGCCTGGTCGGCGCCGGTCCAGGAGAACACCTCCAGCAGCACCTCGGGCAGGTCTACTCTCGGCAGCATCGCGTTTACCGCGGCCCGCAGGTCCAGCAGGGACGCCGGTTCGGGCTCCGGCTCCAGGGCGGCGAAGTGCAGACGGCCGTCGCCGTCGAAGACGATCTGCGCGTTGTCCGGGACCCGGGCGGCGACCTCCCGGTAGGTGCCCTCCAGCAGCGCGGCCCGCGCCGCCAGGTGCCCGCCCGCCTCACCGGGCAGGTTAAGCGAGGCCAGCACGGTCGGCCTTGCCTGCTTCCATGCCTCGCCGGCCAGCAGCTTCGCCCGCGGGTCGCCCCACTTGGAGGAGTTGCGGGCGAAGACCTGCTTGCTGCGCAGCATCCGGTGCAGGTGCTCCAGCACGCAGAACGTGTACGCCCTCCAGTCCACCGTCCCCGGCTCCAGGTGGGGCGCGGCCAGGACCAGACGCCGCCAGGAGCCGTGAGCAGACCGGTGTCGATCTCAGCCGGGCCGACCTTCTTGCGGCCCATCAGCCCCGGCAGCGACAACAGCGCGCTCAGCACGGCCTCACCCTCCGGGGTGGCGTCGAAGTCCACCACGCTGACCAGCAGCATCAGGAACGGACGGACGGTACCGAACCGGTTGATCAGCATGGCCCGCCATGCTTCGTCGGCGTCGGAGTCCAGCGGCGGGGTCAGTTCGAACAACGCGGCGATCGCCGCCGCCAGCTCGTCGCGGGGCACCACCTGCTCGATGGCCGCCCACATCGCGTCCAGGCTCGCCCCCTTCGGCGGGGCGATCTCCCCGGTGTCGGTGTCGACCTGCTCGCTCGTGGTGTCGAACACGACCTCGAAGGCGGTCGCCAGCTTCACCGACGCCCGCTCGACCCGCGGCAGTGTCTTCAGCTTCTCCTTCGCGCTCTCCCGCTCCGCCCGGGCCAGCAGCTTCGTCGCGATCAGCACCTCCAGCAGGTCCAGTGCGTCGTCCACCGCCCGCGACGTGAGGTAGACCGCGGTGGCCAGCAACGTCGCCAGCCGCCGGGCGTCGGAGTGCCGGCGCAGCAGCGACGCCTGCCGTCCACCCCGTACCGGGACAGCTCCGCCAGGCGCCGCGGCGGTATCCCCGACACGTCCAGGGCGCCAGCTCCTCGCGGACCTCGGCGAAGTCCCGCCAGCCCCCGGCTTCCTGGATCTCCCCGGCGTGCGTACGGGCCGTGCCGTCCCGCTCGCCGTACAGCTTCAGGCACGAGGCGTCCGCGATCTCCAACTGCCCGGCCAGATACTGGGCCACCTCCGCCGGCACCTGCCGCGGGTCCGGCATGAACCGGCCCAGAAAACGCACACTCGTCAGCTGAACCGCGTACCCGAGCCGGTTGTGCGACCGCCGCTTGGCCTGCACCGCCTCCCGGTCCGCGTCGTCCAGGAAGAAGTACCGCTCCAGCTCCGCCCGCGAAGGCGCCTCGCGGAACGACCCATACCGGGCCGCCTGCTCATCCGTCAGGAACTCGACCGCCACAACAGCTCTCCGAAGATCGACAACAACGACCCACGAAGGCTCCGACGCTCAATCACCCCAGGTCAAAGCACGAAACAACCCAGCGATCCCTTAGCGCACGATCTGACACGGATGTTCCTCAGCCCCCGTGAACGGCCGGCCGTTGACGTGGGGAGTCAGGGGGCAGCGGGGGCGTCGACCTGGTCGGTGGACGTGCCGGCGTCGGACTGTTCCGTGGCGGGCTCGGAGCTGCGGACCGGGGCGGGCTTGTCGTCGCCGCCGCTGTCCCGGTCCATCAGGGCCAGGACACCGGCGGTCGCCCCGCCGCCGACGAGCAGCGCGGCGGCGAGCGTCGCGCACCAGAGGGCGACGGTCCGCCCTCGGCCGGACGGTTCGGGGGCGGGTGCGGTCGCGGGCCGCGGGGCGTACGGGGCATAGGCGCCGTGCGGCCCCGGCACCGCCGGGTACGCCCCGGGTGCCGCCCCCGCGAGCCCCGTCAGCCGCAGCAGGTACGGAGCGACGAACACCGCGCCGCCCACCCACAACAGGCCGAACAGCAGCACCTCCGACAGACTCAGGGCGAACTCCACGGCGCCCCGGCCGTCCACGTCGTCGACCCTGCCGGAGAGCTGCGCCGACACTCCGCCCAGCGCGGCCAGCACCAGGACCAGGAGCAGGAACAGTCCTCCTGCGGCGGCCTGTTCGCCCCTGCCCGCCGATCGGCGCGCGGCGAGCAGCCCGATCGTGAGCGCGCAGACGACGCCGGTGGCCAGCGCCCCGGCCACCGCCCAGCCGCCGACCGCGTCCCCCAGGCCGGACAGTCCGAAGCCGCCGTGCTCCGTGCCCGAGCCGAAAAGGTCCGTCTGCCCCCGCAGGTCGTACTCGAAGTGGGCGCCCCAGCTCACGCCGAGCACGTGCAGTCCGATGTTGGGCAGCAACGGCAGGGCGACCAGCAGGGCCTCGCCGTCGACGTCGTCCGCGGTGGCGTACAGGACGATGCCGGTCAGCGAGCACAGCAGCAGCACGATGCCGAGCGCCCGGACCGCCGTGCCGGCGGCCCGGACCAGGGTCAGTGTCCCGGGGCGCTGCGCCAGCCACTGGGCCGCCGCGTCGCGTTGCAGTACGCCGCCGGTGACGAGCAGCGCCATCACGAGCGCGCCGAGCGCGGCGAGGACCGGGGACGACGAGACCGAGACGTCCTCGATCACGGGCTGCGCGAAGAGCCCGAGGACCAGGACGGCGGCGGTGGCCACGAGGCTGATCCGCACGGCCGCTTCGAGGCCGCCGCCCTGTCTGCGGGCCGATCGGGCGCCCAGGAGCAGGGCGCCGATCCACAGCACGGTGACGGTGAGCGGGACGATGGCGAGCGTGTAGCTGCCCTGGGTGCCCGGGTCCAGGCCGCCGAAGTCCGACCCGAAGTCCGATCCGCCGGATCCGTAGTCGGAGCCGTAGTCGGAGCCGTAACCGGTGTCGTAGTCGGAGCCGTTCAGCCGGCCGGGCCCGGTGGCACTCAGCTCGAAGCCGCCGCCGAACGCCTGGAGCAGCATCGCGAGCGCGATCCGCAGCCGGTCGCTCCAGCCGACGACGACGTCGTCGCCCTGGCCGTACGTGGGAATGGAGAGCGCCACCGCGAGGGCCACGATCAGTCCGGTGGGCCAGGCGGCGGCCTTCACCGAGCCCGCCCAGTCACCCCGGAACACCCGTCCGAAGAAGGCGCCGAGCGGTGAAGGACCCGCCGGGACCGCCGGCATCGGGGCGTACCCGGGCGGGGGCGGCGGTCCCGCCGCCGGAGCGAAGGGGACGGCGACGGTGGGCGGCGCACCGGGCGGCGGGGGCAGGACCGGCGCCGCCGGAAGTGCCGCGGGGGCCTGCGGAGGCGACGCGGGCACCGGTGGGCGCTCACGTCCGCACTTCATGCAGAAGCGCGCCTCGTCCGGCGCCGGGGATCCGCAGAAGGGACAGTACGACGGCATGAGGACTCCGCAACGGGGAGACGGGGACGGCCGGAACGGTGACGCAGGGGAACGGGAAAGACGCGTGCCGTATCAACGGACACATCTTCCACGTCACCCGGTTCCCGTCAACCGCGTTCCCGTCAACCGCGTTCCCGTCAACTCGAATCCCCGGCACCGGATTTCGCCCGGCGGCCCCCGCCGGGCGCCCCCGGACGCCGTCAGGCGCGAACGCCCCGGTGCAGCGCGACGATGCCACCGCTGAGGTTGCGCCAGGCGACCTTCGACCAGCCGGCCTGCTGGAGCCTGGACGCCAGCCCGGCCTGGTCGGGCCAGGCGCGGATCGACTCGGCGAGGTAGACGTACGCGTCGGGGTTGGACGACACCGCACGCGCGACCGGGGGCAGCGCCCGCATCAGGTACTCGGTGTAGACGGTCCGGAACGGCGCCCAAACCGGCTGGGAGAACTCACAGATGACCACCCGGCCGCCCGGCTTGGTCACCCGGTACAGCTCGCGGAGCGCCGCGTCCGTGTCCTGGACGTTGCGCAGCCCGAAGGAGATGGTCACCGCGTCGAACGTCTCGTCGCGGAACGGCAGCTTCGTGGCGTCGCCCGCGGTGAACGGCAGCCAGGAGTTTCGCTTCTTGCCCTCGCGCAGCATGCCGATGGAGAAGTCGCACGGCACGACGTACGCGCCGGTCGCGGCGAACGGCAGCGAGGACGTCGCCGTCCCGGCGGCCAGGTCGAGGACCTTCTCCGCGGGCCGGGCGTGCACCGCGGCGGCGACCTCCTTGCGCCACAGCCGGGCCTGGCCGAGCGAGAGCACGTCATTGGTGAGGTCGTAGTTCGCCGCCACGTCGTCGAACATCGAGGCGACTTCGTGCGGCTGCTTGTCCAGGGAGGCTCGGGTCACCCACCCATTCAAGCAGCCCGGCCGTGCTGCGGCGGGGCGGGTCCGCTGCCGGGGAGCTCTGCGCCGCCGATCAGCGGCGCAGTGCCTCGGCGGGCTCGACACGGGACGCCCGCCACGCCGGATACAGCCCGGCCAGGACCCCGGTGAGGAGGCCGATCGCGGGGGCCGCCGCCGCGGTCGCCGGGTGCACGACCGGGGTCCAGTCACGGGCCAGGGCCACGCCGACCACCGTGACCACGCCCAGCGAGGTCCCGATCAGACCGCCGAGGGCCCCGAGGACCCCGGACTCGGCGAGGAACTGCAGGGTGATGTGCCTGGCCCGGGCGCCGAGCGCGCGCCGCAGGCCGATCTCTCCGGTGCGTTCCAGGACCGACACCAGGGTGGTGTTGGCGATCCCGACGGCCCCGATGACCAGACAGATCCCCGCCAGGAGCAGGAACAGCTGGCTCAGGTCCCCGCTGACCCCGGAGCGCAGTACCCGGGGATCCGGCGGGGGGACGGCCTTGAGGTATTCGGGGTGGTCGGGCCGCAGCGCGGTCGGTGCCAGCCGGGCGACCTGTTGGGCGGCGCCCAGGTCGGTGGAGATCAGCATGGCCGCGCTGCTGCCCTCGGGCGGGCCCCAGACCTTCTCCGCTGTGGTGCGCGGGACGACCACCGACAGCAGCAGGTCGGCCTTGCGTTCGGTGTTCTCGATGATCCCGGTGACGGTGAACGGCTGGTCCCCGACGAAGACGGCGGGCCGGGTCTCCAGCGTGGTGATGCCGAGCCGGGCCGCGACGCCTGATCCGATGACCGCGACGAACGCCCCGTCACGGGACATGAGGTCGTCGTAGATCCGCCCCTGGGAGAGCGTGGGTTCGGCCGCCTCCAGTACGCCGGGGGACGCGGCGACCACCTCCGTCCTCCCGCCGCCGACGGCCCCGCCCACCGGGGCGGAGCGCACGGTGACGGTGTCGGCCAGGCGGACCGGCCAGTAGACCCCGGCGCTGCGGACCCCGTTCAGCTGCTCCACCCGTGCATCGGCGTCGGGCGGGAAGGCGGGCCCGGCGAACTCGTTCTGCTCCGAGGCCGTGTCCTCGACCGACACCTCCGTGGCGCTGAGGGAGTCGAAGCGGGCGTCGATCTGCGAGGAGGCGGTGGCGGTCAGCCCCAGGATGGCCACGAACGTGCCGACGCCCAGGACCGTGCCGAGAGCCGTCAGCGCGGAGCGGGCGGGGCGCTGCAGCATGCCGGCGAGTGATTCGCCCAGCAGGTCGCCGAAGGAGAACACCGAGGGCCGCACCACCGGGCCGGTCCGCCGGCTGCGCAGACGGGGCACGCCGCGGATCATCCGGCCGCCGCCCCTTCGCGCTCGCCCAGGACCCCGTCGCGGATCGTGACCGTACGAGCGCCGCGCCCCGCCACTTCCGGGTCGTGCGTGATCACCAGCACCGTCATGCCGTCCGCGTGCAGTTCCGCGAGCAGCGCCAGCACGGACTGCGCGTTGGCGGTGTCGAGGTTGCCGGTCGGCTCGTCGCACAGCAGCAGGGAGGGCCGGGCCACCAGCGCCCTTGCGATCGCCACCCGCTGGCGCTCCCCGCCGGACAGCGTGGTGGGCAGGGCCGCGACCCGGTGCCCGAGTCCGACCCGTACCAGCGCCGCGTGCGCCCGCTGCCGGCGCTCCTTGCGGGGCACGCCGCTGTAGATCATGGCCAGCGTGACGTTCTCCAGGGCGCTGCGGTGCGGCAGCAGATGGAAGGACTGGAAGACGAAGCCGATCCTGCGTCCGCGCAGCGCAGTGCGGTCGCCGTCCTTCAGCGCGCCGGTGTCCAGTCCGTCGAGGAGGTACGTCCCCGAGGTGGGCGCGTCCAGCAGTCCGGCGATGTTGAGGAACGTCGACTTGCCCGATCCGGACGGTCCGACGACGGTCACGAACTCGCCGCGGCGGATCACCAGGTCGCAGGGCCGGAGGGCGGCGACCGGCGGTGGTCCCGGGTAGGTCAGGGCGGCCTGCCGGAACTCGATGACGGGCGCGGTCACTTCCGTACCCCGGTGACGACCCGGTCGCCCGCGCGCAGGGCGTTCGTCACCACGGGCGCGACGGCCACGAAGCCGTCGCCGGAGGTCCCCGGACGTATCTCGACGCGCTTCTGCGCACCGGACCCGGCCCGTACGGTCACCACTGTCCGGCCGTCCGCACCCGCCGTGATCGCGGTGACCGGAACCACGAGGGCCTTGCCGCCGGTGGAGGCGGCCTCGATGGTGAGCCTGACGTCCTGGCCGTTCAGCCGGGCGTCGAGCGCCTTGTCCGGCGTGATCTGCACCAGGTAGCCGGACGGGCCGGTGGCCGGGGCGCCGCCGCCCTCCGCCCCCGCCGCGACGCCGCTCTCCTCGGCCGGGGCGGTCTGCGTGTCCGCGACGCGGGAGACCTTCGCCCCGGCCGACACCCCGGACACCTCCGAGTAGATCTCCACGTCCTGCCCGGCGCGCAGCAGCCCCTTCTGGTACTCGGGGACGTGCGCCTGCACGACCAACCGGCCCGAGGAGAGCGTCATGGCCGTTCCCGACACCTTGCCGCCGACGAGGCCCTGCACCGCGTTCACCCGGGCCGGAAAGCTCTTCAGGAACACCGCCTCGCCCGCGGGAAGCATCGGGCCCGACTTCGCCAGAACCTCGGCGTGGACGGCCCGTGCCTCGTCCAGGTCCTCCGTGGCGCGTTCCACGGCCTTGCGCGGATCACCGGGCACGTCGCCGTCGTCCTTCGCCGCCGACCGGGAGTCCTTGGCGTCCTCCAGCGCCCGCTCTGCCGAACGCACCGCGGCCGCGGCGGCCTTGAGCCCCTCGCCGTCGTCGTCCTGGGCCGGCAGCGGGTCGTAGCCGATCGACGCGTAGAAGGAGCCGAGCGCCGCCTTGGTCCCCGCGCCGAACGTGCCGTCCGCGTCAGACGTGGTGGGGTGCCCCAGTTCCCGGAGTGCCTTCTGGAGCTGCTCGACGTCCTCCCCCTCGCTGCCGGGGCGCAGGTCCCGGTAGACGGGCAGCCCTCCCCGCAGCACGAACACGGGCCTGCCGGACACCTCCATCAGCAGCCGGCCGCTGCGCAGGACGTCGTGGGCCCCGACCGCCAGCTTCGTGATGACCGCCCCGGTCGCACCCTCTTCACCGGCGGACACCTGGGGTGAGACGTTCACCGTCTGCCCGGCCCGTACCTGGCCCCGGGTGATCACCGACGACACCAGGACGCGGTGCTCCACCGCCGCGGTCAGTACGTCCTCCGCCGGTGCGCCGGCCTCCGCAGCCGCCTGCGCGGGTGACTTGATGACCATCGACGCGCCGACGCCCGCGGCGCCGAGGAGCAGGGCCGCCACGGCGACGGCGACGACCCATCGCCGTCGGCGGCCGAACCCGCCGTCGGCCTCCTTGTCGGTGCCGCTGTTGTCGTCACTCATCGAGGAACTCTCCCGCCCGGCCATCACCCGCCGGCCGAAAGGTCTTCGCCCCCGGGCTGCCTGGGATCACAGATCTGACGCGCCTCGCGATAGTCGGGGTTCGTCTTCATCTGGTAGGACAGCTCGTTGCTGAGCGGGAAGTCGCCGTTCGGGGCGGGGTCCGGGTAGTCCTTCACACCGTGCTCCCGCAGGCACGCGCTCAGCTCTCTGGCCCGCGCCATGTCCTCCTTCGACGCGGGCACCATCGACGGGCTGGGAAGAAGACCCACGCACTTCTTCTCCGCCGTCAGGATGGCCGCGTCGTTGCCCTTGCCCTTCTCGACCCGCAACGCACCCCCGTCCGTCGTTTCCAACGGGATCCCCTCGCCCTTCAGGCACGTGTAGTACGCGGCCTCGTCCGCCCCCTGGGTGGTCTCCGGTGACGACGTGGTCCTGGACTTCACCTCCCCTGACCTCGCCGAGCCCGAGCAACCGGCGGTCACCAGCGAGAGCAGTACCAGCGACGCGGCGGCTCCGGCGACAGCGGGGACTCGGTGCATACGGAACTCCCTGAAGGGGGGCAGCAGAGGGGAAGGCGGTCGCGGCGTCGGGCGTACTACCTGCCCGCCAGAGCCCAACTCTCGCTGTCGGCAGGCGCTTTCGAGAGAACGCGACGGGCCCGGGAGCACGACGCTACAGAGCTGCCGCAGGGCCGACAACTGTCCTCGAGGCCAGTAGCCAGATCCATGCACGACGCATTGGATGGATGGCGCTCACGCCCCAACGGGCCAAAATTCCACCGGTCCAGCACCCGAAGGAGCACCTGATGCCCCGTTCAACTGCTATACGGCGCCTGACTGGCATCGCCCTGGCCGCGACCGCGGTCACCGGGCTGACGCTCACGACGGCCGGCACCGCGTCGGCCGCGACCCACAAGAACGGAAACGTGGAGAGCGGAGAGTTCGGTCTCTACTACAACTCCAACTACGCCGGCTGCGTCTTCGACCTCCTCAACGAGGACGGCAACTTCGCCGACAACCGCTTCATCTCGTCGACGAGCTCCCAGACCTGCCCCGGCCAGGGGCAGATCACCAACGACAACACCGCCTCGTACTGGAATCGCGATGTGACGGCCTGGGACGTGTACACCGACGCCGGCCGAAAGGGGATCCACGGTTACGTGCCCCTCAACTACTACGGCAACGCCTCCGCGACGTACAAGAACGAGATCTCGTCGTCCTACCCCTTCTGACCGTCGGGGCGGCTTGCCCCACCCGCACACCAGCACCGCTGTTCTGCCCGTAAGCGCCGGGCAGAACAGCGGCTGCCACATCGTACGACCAGGCCGTCCCCGAAGGATCCGCATGCACCCGCTCTCCGGCCGCCGCCACCTCCACCGTTCGCTCGGTGCGGTCTGCGTCGCCGTCCTCCTTGCCGCCTGCTCCTCCTCCGCCGACACGGGGCAGGGCGACGAGACATCGGAACCCGAGATCTCGGCCACCCCTCCGATGTCCGGCACCGTGGGCCTGGAACTCCCCCTGGACACCTATGACGTCACCCGGGAGGAAGCCAACGCGCTCCAGGAGGGCCAGGGCGTCCTCATCTCCCGGTGCATGGAGCGCTTCGGCTTCCGTTACAGTCTCCCGCCGAGACCCGCCGCCACCGCTACGAGGGAGGCGAACGCCCTGATCTTCGGAGTGGTGGACGAGAACGAGGTCGCCCGGTACGGCTACAGCGCTCCCGAAGACGCACAGCCGTCCCGGCGCACTCCGCAGAACCTCACCCCTTCAGAGGAACTCGCGCTGAACGGCGCACCGGATCTGAAGCCGCCCGACATGCCGAAGAGCCAGGCGGAGGCCGTGAAGGACGGCGGTGGCAAAGAGCGGATCAACGGCAAGGCGGTGCCCGTCGGCGGCTGCGGTCGTGAGGCCTTCCTCAAGCTGTACGCCCCCGAGCCGAACGCCGTGGACGCCATGTACGTGTTCAACCTCAAGGCCCAGGCGGAGTCCCGGGCGCGCGAGGATTCCCGTACGAAGGCCGTCAACAAGCACTGGTCCGACTGCATGGCGCGCAGCGGCCACACCGCGACGGACCCCATGAACGCCACGACGGAGCTCGGAATCGCCGACGACGCCCTCGCGTCCCCCGCCGCCATCACAGCGGCCAAGGCCGATGTCGGGTGCAAGAAGGAGGTCAATCTCGTCGGCATCTACTTCGCCGTCCAGTCCGCCTACCAGAATCGGCTGATCGACAAGAATGCCGAGACGCTCGACCTGGCAAAGAAGCAACTGACGGATCGGCTGAAACTCGCCGCTTCCCTCATTTCGGCACCCTGAACAATCTGCACCATTTGCCGCCGACGCACGTCCTGATCCGTCCGCATCGCGGCCCTCTCCCGGAATATCCGCCCCCTCGTGCTAGATTCCTGCCGCTCTTGAACCAGCACCCTGGGGGGGGAATCATGACGGTTCATTGCCTTGCCTGTGCTGCCCCGATCCTTGACGGGCCGTACGAAGACCCGTCCGAGGATCAGCTCGCCGCAATGTCTCTCCGGCGGCTCACGCCTACGGAGGAGCAGCTTTTCGCGACGCTGCACCGTGCTCCCTCGAACGAGGAAGTCGCGGCCTGTCTGCACGTCACCGCACGGACCGCGAAGTTTCATATCGCCAATATCCGTTCGAAGCTCGGCGGAATGTCGAGACTTCAGCTCTGCCTCTTGTCCGCTCTGCACCACAGAGGCCTTCTGTCTCTCTGTGATTCCTGCATGCTCCTGTTCACATCCTGGCCGGCCGGCGCCGAATCCACCGTGCCCGAACTTGTTCCGCAGGAGCTGGCGGGCAGACAGGCCGGCCCCTGAGCACACCTGCCCCGCCACGCCTGCCCCGCGTTCGGGCACCGATCCCGATCCGGCTTCAACCTTTCCGGCCCGTCGGCACTCAGTAAGAGACGTAGTGACCACCGACAGACCGCAGAGGAGGCCGGATGACAGCCGGACGCAGCCCGGACGCCACTGGCTTCGAGGAGTTCGCCCGCGTAGGTCAGCGCCGGCTGTACCGCACCGCGTATCTGCTGTGCGGGGACGCCGACGCCGCCCGTGATCTGACCCAGACGACGCTGGCGAAGCTGTTCCAGCACTGGGGCCGGGCGAGCGCGGCCGACCATCCGGACGCCTACGCCCGCACGGTGCTGACCCGTACCTACATCGCCGAGCGCCGGCGCCGGCTGCGGGACTTCCGTGCCCACACGCCGATCGCCGCGCCCGCGCCCGCGGTCGGCCCCGAGCTGACGGTCACGCTGCTGGCCGCGCTCGCCGAACTGCCGCCCCGGGCCCGGGCCATGGTCGTCCTGCGGTACTGGGAGGACCTGAGCGTGGAGACGGTCGCCGAGCTGCTGCGCTGCAGCCCGTCCACCGTGAAGAGCCAGTGCTCGCGCTCACTCGCCACCCTGCGCACCCGTCTGGGCGACGCACGTCTCTACACCACCCGAAGCTGAGGAGACCGTCGTGGACATGTTTACTGACCGCTCCCCCGGCCGGGGCCCGGACCCCGAGGCCGATGACCTGCTGATCAGGGCGGCCATGGAGCAGGCCGCCGACGGCGCGCCGGCTCTGCCCGATCTGGTGCCCGTCGCCCTGGTCCAGGGCCGCAGGCGCCGCAACCGCGCCCGTGCGACCGTCGGGGCGGGGGTGACCGGTGTGCTGGCCCTGGGCGTGTTCGGCGCGGTGGTGTCGATGTGGAGCCCGGAAGGGGGTACGCAGCCGACGGGGACCTGGTCCGCGGCCTCGCAGAGCACGACCGTCAGCCCGCCGCCGTCCCCGGCCGCGACCGAGACCCCCCAGCCCGTCCGCACGCCCGTGCACATCGAGCCGACCCCCGGCGAGACGGGCATGGCCGACCTGCCCCCGGCCGAACGGGCCCGGCAGGAGCAGTTCCAGCAGCAGGCCGCGGCGCTGCTCGACGAGCTGCTCCCCGGGCGCCTCGGCACGGTCCGGCCGGTCGATCTGGCCGTCAACCGGTACCAGGCCGGGCGGGACGGCAATACGTTCCCCGTCATCTTCTCCGTACGCCCCAAGGCCGCGCCGGGAGAAGCCACCCCCGCCGATCCGCCGTGCCGTGACATTCCGTCGAAGGGTCTCCGGTGCCGGTCCGCGATGCTGCCCGGCGGCATCGCCTTCCGCTCCGTCACGGCGGTAGGAGACACGAAGGAGTCGTATTCCATCACCAGCGTCGACCTCCGCTTCGGCTACGGCGACAGCACCGTCAGGCTCTCGGTCGGCGGGGACGACTCCACCATGGTGTCGGCGCCGGTCAACGCGGAACAACTGGTCACCGCTGTCTCCGACTCCAGGTTCCTGGAGCTCGTGAAGTACGCGGACAGTCATCCCATGGAAGACAAGGAGCACACCGTTCGTGGCGGCTGACAGAGGACGTCACCAGGCGTCGTCGCGTGGCCGGGGGCGGCGGCGCTCCCGGCAGAAGGAGCGGCGCGGCCGGATACGGGCACTGGCCGCGGTACTCGTCCCGGCGGCGCTGATCGGCGTCGTCGTGATCGCCGCTCCCCGGTGGGCGGGCGGGGACGACCCGTCGGCCGCGGCGGCCGCTCCGGAGCCCTCGGACGCACGCCCGGGCCCGGCGCCCGCCCGCACGTCCCCCTCACCCGCCGCGAAACCGAAGGGAAAGCCGAAGCCGGCCACCGTGTCCCCCTCCCCCTCCCCCTCCGTCACCGCCATGCCTCCCCGTATCCCCGCGTCCGGACCCGGTACGTTCACGGTCGCCCGCGCGGGGACCTCCTCGGGCGGCGGGAACGCCTACCGGGTCGAGGTCGAGGACGGTTCCGGCGTCGACCCGGACACGGCGGCCGCCCTCATCGCCGACGTGCTGGCCGCGCCGCGCGGCTGGGCGCACGGCGGGGCACGCTCGTTCCACCAGGTGGCGGAGGGGCCCGCCGGGATGGTGGTCCGTATCGCCACCCCCGCGACGACCGACCGCATCTGCGGGGCGGACGGCCTCAACACCCATGGCGAGGTCAACTGCCGGGTGGGCGAGAAGGTGATGGTCAACCTGAAGCGCTGGCAGACCGGTTCGCCCGAGTTCCACGGTCCGCTCGACGAGTACCGCGCCCTGATCATCAACCACGAGGTCGGCCACTGGCTCGGCCACGGCCACGAGACCTGTCCCGGCAAGGGCCGCCCCGCCCCCGCGATGATGCAGCAGATCTACGGCCTCAAGGGCTGTGTCGCCAACGCCTGGCCCTACGACGCCGCAGGGCAGTACCTCGGCGGCCCCTCCGTTCCGTGACGGTCCGCCGGACCCGTGTCCGGCGATCAATATGGTTGTGGACTGAACCAATTGGTCCCGGCGCCGGTCCTTATAGCGGGGAAGGAAAACCGCAGAGGACTGGGGAGGGGCGCGGATGTCCGCAGGGGATGTGCGCCGGGGAGGGCAGCGGGAACGCGGCCGGAACCGGCTGTTCGCCAAGGCCGCCGTGCCGGTGGTACTGGTGGCGGCGGCCGTCGTCGGCATCCGGTGGAGCGGTGGCCACGATCCGAGCGCCTCCTCCGCGGCCGCCACCTTCACGGTCGCCCGCGAAGGTGTCACGGAGACCGGCACGGGAGACGCATACCGGGTCGAGGTGGAGAAGGGCTCCGGACTCGACGCGGACCGGGCCGCCGCCGAGGTCGCCCGCATCCTGGCCGCGCCGCGCGGCTGGTCGCACCACGGCGAGCACTCCTTCCGGCAGGTCGCCGAGGGCCCGGCCGGACTGGTCATCCGGATCGCCACCCCCGCGACCACCGACCGAATCTGCGGGAAGGGCGGCCTCGACACGCACGGCGAGGTCAACTGCCGGGTCGGGACCGACGTGATGGTGAACCTCAAGCGCTGGGAGGCGGGTTCGCCCGAGTTCGACGGTCCGCTCGCCGACTACCGTGCCCTGATCATCAACCATGAGGTCGGCCACTGGCTCGGCCACGGCCACGAGACGTGCCCGGGCAAGGGCCGCCCCGCCCCCGCGATGATGCAGCAGATCGACGGCCTCAAGGGCTGTGTCGCCAACGCCTGGCCGTACGCGGCCGACGGGAAGTACCTCGGCGGCCCTTCGGTCCCGTGACACCGGGGGCAGGGCCCGGTTCTCCTGCCGGCCCCCGTTCCTATCGGCCCCGGTACACCAGTCGTCCCGCCGCCACCGTCGCCACGCAGCTCGCCGCGCCCGCCGCCAGCAGTGCGGTCTCGTCCGCCACGTCGAAGGCCGCGAGATCGGCCCGTCCCCCGACAGCGAGCGGCGCAGCCGTCGCGTCGGCCACCGCCCCGGCCCCGGCCAGCGGGTCGAGCCGCGGCGCGGCGCCGGGACGCTCCGGAGCGCCGGTGACCAGCAGCCCGGACCGGCGCATGGCCGTGATCAGGGCGGGCGGTGAGGTGGGGGCGGCCGTCGCCGCGGTCGTGCCGTGCCGGAGCATCCGGTGCAGCCCGCGCCGCACGCTGCCGGCCCGCCAGGTGTCGTCCGGCCCGAGCGCGTCGAGTGCCTCGCCGGTCAGCGGCGCCGTGCCCAGGGTGTCCGCCTCGCGCGGATCGGGGAAGTACGACTCCTGGAGAAGCCGGGCCGCGTCCCGTTGCAGGAGCCCCGGGGTCAGGACGCCCGGCCAGCGCCGGACCCGGGCGGCGGGGTGGGCGGCGGCCAGTTCCCCGTACGGTCCGAAGTCCGCGACGACCGTGTCCCGCACGGCGACCGCCCCGCCGGGCACGGGTGCACGGCCGCCGCCCGGCAGGAGCAGGGCGGCGGCGTGAATGGTCAGCAAGACGGCTCTAGTTGGCGTTGAGGAGCTTGAGCTCCGGGTGGGCCGTGCCGCCCTCGATCGCGGTGGACGAGATGTGCGAGACGACGCGCTCGTCGACCGGGTCGTTCGCCGGGTCGTCATGGACGACGAGGTGCTCGTACGTGGTGGCGCGCTGGGCCGGAACCCGGTCCGCCTTACGGATCAGGTCGATGATCTCCAGGCGGTTGGAGCGGTGCTTGGCACCGGCGGAGGAGACGACGTTCTCCTCCAGCATGATCGAGCCGAGGTCGTCCGCGCCGTAGTGCAGCGACAGCTGGCCGACCTCCTTGCCGGTGGTGAGCCAGGAGCCCTGGATGTGGGCGACGTTGTCCAGGAAGATCCGGGCGATGGCGATCATCCGCAGGTACTCGAAGAGCGTGGCCTGCGTCTGACCCTTCAGCTTGTTGTTCTCCGGCTGGTACGTGTACGGGATGAAGGCGCGGAAGCCCCCGGTCCGGTCCTGTACGTCGCGAATCATGCTCAGGTGCTCGATGCGCTCGGCGTTCGTCTCGCCGGTGCCCATCAGCATGGTGGAGGTCGACTCGACACCGAGGCCGTGGGCGATCTCCATGATCTCCAGCCAGCGCTCGCCGGACTCCTTGAGCGGGGCGATCGCGGTGCGCGGCCGGGCCGGGAGCAGCTCGGCGCCGGCGCCGGCGAACGAGTCGAGCCCGGCGGCGTGGATGCGGCTGATGGCCTCCTCGGCGGAGACCTTGGAGATCCGGGCCATGTGCTCGATCTCGGAGGCGCCCAGCGAGTGGATGACCAGCTGCGGGAACGCCTTCTTGATCGCGGAGAAGTGCTCCTCGTAGTACTCCACGCCGTAGTCCGGGTGGTGTCCGCCCTGGAACATGATCTGCGTGCCGCCGAGCTCGACCGTCTCCGCGCAGCGGCGCAGGATGTCGTCGAGGTCGCGGGACCAGCCCTTGGCGGTGTCCTTCGGCGCGGCGTAGAAGGCGCAGAACTTGCACGCCGTGACGCACACGTTCGTGTAGTTGATGTTGCGCTCGATGATGTACGTCGCGATGTGCTCCGTACCCGCGTAGCGGCGCCTGCGCACGGCGTCCGCGGCCGCGCCCAGGGCGTGCAGGGGCGCCGACCGGTAGAGGTCGAGGGCCTCCGCCGGAGTGATCCGGCCGCCTTCGGCGGCTCGGTCGAGGATGGGCTGGAGGTCGGCCTTCTCGGTCACCGGGCTGTCACCTTTCGGCGGTTTTTCAACGGATCTACGGACCGGTTCAGCGTACGCCAGCCCTGCTCCGGGTCATTGGCCGGACCGGGTCAGCGTGCCGTACGGAAGTCCGGCGCCCCGCTCGTCCGACCGGTATCGCAGGGTTCCGTCGGCCGTGAGGGTGAAGTGGACGTCGGAGACCGTGCTCGTGCACAGGCCCGCAGTGCTGGGCCGGTCCGGATCGGCACGTTCCCGCAGCGTCAGTTCCTTGTCGCTGCCGGAGGTGAGGGAGGCGATGCTGTTGCAGCTGACCTCGATGCCGAGGGTGGAGACCGTCGTGTTCATCGTGACGACGTCGACGCCCTTCCTCCCCTCCTTGAACACCGCGGTGAGCGTGCCGTGCGGCTGGCCGCTCGTCTTCTCGGTGACCGGTCCCTTCCAGGTGCCGATGAAGCCCTTGGGGACTTCGGTGACCTGCCCGGCGCCGCCGGTGGCGGAGGTCGTGGGTCTGGGTGTCGGTGTGGGTTCCTTGTCGGAGGGGGTGGCGGCGGGGGCCGTGCCGGTGTCGGTGCCCCCGTGCTCGGCCGTGTCGGAGCCGCTGCCGCCCGGCACCAGGTCGAAGAGGAAGGCGCTGCCCACGGTCACCGCGGCGAGCGCGCCGGCCACCGCGAGGGCGACGGTGCAGCTCAGCCTCCGCCCGCCGCGCTCCCCCGGACCGGACTCGGTGCTCATGCCGACGCTGAACCGGGGATCGGAGGTGCGCTGCCCGGGCACCCCGCCCGTCCCGGCGGAGGGCGGATACGGCGGCGGGGTCGGGCCGGGCGTGGCGTACGGGCCTGCTGCGGGGTACGGGCCGGGCGTGGCGTACGGGCCTGCTGCGGGGTACGGGCCGGGCGTGGCGTGCGGTTCGACCGGCGGGCCGAACACACCGGGGGCGGCGCCCCCGTTGAACCCGAACGACGCCTGGGTGAACGGCACCGGCCCCGACTGCACCGACCCCTCCTGCGGTTCCAGGTCGAGCAGCGCGACCGCCGACCGGCTGACCTCGCGCACCAGCGGACCGGGCAGCCAGCCCGCCGCCACCGCGGCCGCCGCACCGCCGGGCACCAGCTGCCGGGCGAGCTCCGCCGGGGTGGGCCGCCCGGCCGGGTCCTTCTCCAGGCAGGAGGCGATGACGTCACGCAGCCCGCCCTCCATCTCACCGAGTTCGGGCTCCTCGTGCACCACCTTGTAGAGGAGTACGGCGGAGGAGTCACCCAGGAAGGGAGCGGACCCGGTGGCCGCGTACGCCAGCACCGCGCCCAGCGAGAACACGTCGGCCGCGCCCGAGACGTCCAGACCGCGGATCTGCTCCGGCGCCATGTAGCCGGGCGAGCCGACCGAGACGCCGGTGGAGGTGAGCGAGGCGGTGGCGTCGATGGCCCGGGCGATGCCGAAGTCGATCAGCCGGGGGCCGTCGAGGGCGAGCAGCACGTTGGACGGTTTCACGTCCCGGTGGATCAGGCCCTGTCCGTGGACGGCGGCCAGCGCCTCGGCGAGCCCGGCGCCCAGGGTGCGTACCGCCTGCTCGGGCAGCGGCCCGTGCTCGGTGACGGCTTCCGAGAGCGGCGGCCCGGCCACGTAGCCGTGGGCCACCCACGGCACGGGGGCGTCCGGGTCCGCGTCCAGGACGGGTGCGGTCCACTGCCCGCCGATCCGCCGCGCCGCGTCCACCTCCAGCCGGAACCGGGCACGGAACTGTTCGTCGAGCGCGAAGTGCGGGTGTACGACCTTGACCGCGACGGTCCGGCCGCCCGCGCTGCGCCCCAGGTACACCCGGCCCATTCCGCCGGCCCCGAGTCGGCCGAGCAGCCGGTAGGCACCGATGCTCAGCGGTTCGCCGGCTTCGAGCGGCTGCATATGAGGACTCCCTTGTGGACCGGCCGGACCTCCGACCGAAGCCTAGGGGCGAAGGTCATCGGGTCACAGGGGAAACCATCCGCCGATTTCGTCCCCAAGGGAACGAACGGCGCCATTCACCACAACAAAAGGCGTGAATGTGCCGTTCCCCGGTTCGATTACGGGAGGGATCGGAGGCGTACTCCCGAGCCCTCCCGCCAATCGGCCATTCACTGCGAATTCACCCGAATCGATATCGGTATCCGCACATCCGCACGGGCCGCACATCCGGCAGCCGTCAAGCAGCCGTCAGCCGCCGAGCAGTTCCACGTTCACATCCGCGGGGAAGCCCGTGGTCGGGCCGGTCCGGCGGGCGAACTCCGTGACGCCGGCCAGCTGGGCCGGGCCGAAGCGGAAGTCGAGGGTCGTGAAGTAGCGCTCCAGGAGCTCCGCGTCGAAGGCCTCCCAGCGCGCGGCCTGCTCCGCGACCTTGGTGACCTCCTCCAGGGACACGTCCCGCGAGGCCAGGAACGCCTCGTGCACCTTCTTCACCGCAAGGGGTTCGGCCGCCAGGTAGTCCTTGCGCGCGGCCCAGACGGCGAAGACGAACGGCAGCCCCGTCCATTCCTTCCACATCGCGCCCAGGTCGTGGACCTGGAGCCCGAGCCGGGGGGCGTCGTGCAGATTGGCGCGCAGCGCGGCGTCACCGATGAGGACGGCGGCGTCCGCCTCCTGCATCATCAGGCCGAGGTCGGGCGGGCAGGTGTAGTAGTCGGGCGTGACGCCGAACCGCTCGGCAAGCAGCAACTGCGCCAGCCGCACGGAGGTGCGGGAGGTCGAGCCGAGCGCGACACGGGCCCGGTCGAGGTCCTCCAGAGGACGCTGCGACACGATCACGCACGACA
This sequence comes from Streptomyces sp. NBC_00385, assembly GCF_035917155.1. NCBI lineage: Bacteria > Bacillati > Actinomycetota > Actinomycetes > Kitasatosporales > Streptomycetaceae > Streptomyces > Streptomyces sp. NBC_00385. Next base: position 3,457,350 of record NZ_CP107951.1, read on the forward strand.
TCACGGGCCCGTCGCACCCGACCGCGATATCGGGGAAGGCGACCAGGTCGTCGGCGTTGCGGAGGAACTCCACGAGGGTGACGGGACCGATGTCCAGGTCGCCTCTGATCAGCTGCTCGCTGAGCTTCTCCGGGGTGTCCTTCGAGAGCTCCAGATCGAGCAGGGTTCCGGTCCGTGCGAGCCCCCAGTAGAGGGGAAGGCAGTTGAGGAACTGGATGTGGCCGACGCGCGGCCTGCTGCGACGGTCGTCGCCTGCGACGGTTGAGACGGTTGAATTGTCCACATCGCGAGGCTAGACCCGCGACCGGCGGACGGCCTCACCGGGGGCGCGCGGCGTCGCGCCGGGCCCCTCGTCCGGCGCTCCGGGAATGGTCGCCGAAGGGCCGTAGAAGGGTCTCGGAAGGCCTCTCGGGAAGGGGCCGGGAGGCACCCGGAAGGAGCCTCCCGAGCGCTCATCCGCACGGCTGCCAAACATCCGATTGAAGTGATCTTTCCCTCTACCGTTCCCCACATGCTGCGTGCTAGGCTCATCGCCAAGTTGCAGTTTGGTTTCCCTTGCAGTACAGAGCCTGCGGAGCATGTAACCCGCAGGCTTTTGTAGTTTTCAGACTTCTTTGCAGGTTCTGGAGCAGGGCAACCCTTTGGCCCAAGGAGGGCTTATGGCTACCGGAACCGTCAAGTGGTTCAACGCTGAAAAGGGCTTCGGCTTCATCGCCCAGGACGGCGGCGGCCCGGATGTCTTCGTCCACTACTCCGCGATCAACGCGTCCGGGTTCCGCTCCCTCGAGGAGAACCAGGTCGTGAACTTCGACGTCACTCAGGGACCCAAGGGTCCGCAGGCTGAGAACGTCACCCCGGCCTAGTTGCCCGGGTCGGCCGATCGCGGCCGGTAATGCAGTACCCAAGGAGCCCCGCTCCCCCGCCTCGGCGGGGGAGCGGGGCTCCTGCCTGTATCCGGGCTCTCAAGGAATGCTCCACATCAGGTCCTGTCCGCGGCGGACAGGGAGGTCCCGTGACCTGGATCACTCCGGTGCCGGGCCACTGCGATGCTTGACCTTGACGCCGTGTGAGGCCTTGCACTGGGAGACATCATGTTCACCATCGGAGACTTCGCCAGGTACGGGCGGGTGTCGGCCCGGATGCTGCGTCACTACGACGCCGTCGGGCTGCTGCACCCCGACCGTACCGACCCCGCCACCGGCTACCGCTACTACGGCGCCGCCCAGCTCGCCCGGCTCAACCGGATCATCGCCCTCAAGGATCTCGGCTTCACGCTCCAGCAGGTGCGGGCCGTCCTCGACGAGGAGGTGGGCCCGGAGGAGCTGCGCGGAATGCTGCGGCTGCGACGCGTGGAACTGGAGGCGGCGATGGCCGCGGCGGCGGCCCGGCTGGCGCAGGTCGAGGCGAGGCTCCGGTCGATCGAGAGCGAGGGACACATGTCCGTGGATGATGTCGTGATCAAGAACGTGCCGGCGGTACGCGTCGCGGAGCTGACCGCCGTGGCCGCGGGGTACGGACCGGAGGACATCACGCCGGTGATCAGCCCGCTGTACGAGCGGCTGTTCCCGCTGCTGGACGAGGCCGGGGTACGCCCCACGGGCCCGGGTATCGCTCGTTACGCGGACGCCGCGGAGGGCGGCGGCGCGATCGTCGTCCATGCCGGGGTGACGGTCTCGGCCCCGGTCGGGCCGCTGGGTGACACCGGGGTGGCGGTGGTCGAGCTGCCGCCGTTCGAGGCGGCGACCATCGTCCACCGGGGCTCGATGGACGGCATCCTGCCGGCGGCGCAGGCCCTGGCCCGGGGGATCGACGCGAGCGGCTACCGCTCGACGGGGTACGCGCGGGAGATCAGTCTGGAGTGCCCCGAGGACCGGGAGAAGTGGGTGACGGAGCTCCAGGAGCCGGTGACCCGGGCCTGAGGCCCGCGACGAGGGGTGGGGCGGCCCGCGCGCCGGTCCGCCCCACCCCTCCCCCGCCTCACGCCCCGGTGCCGGGCCCCGCCCACAACCCGTCGTCGGTCAGCCCGAGCAGGTCGATCGCGTTGCGGCGCACGATGCGGTCCACGACGTCGGCGTCCAGGTGCCCCATCTGCGCCTCACCGACCTCGCGGGACTTGGGCCACGTCGAGTCGGAGTGCGGGTAGTCCGTCTCGTACAGGACGTTCCCCACCCCGATCGCGTCCAGGTTCTTCAGCCCGAACGCGTCGTCGAAGAAGCAGCCGTAGACATGCTCGGTGAACAGCTCCGACGGCGGCCGGTGGACCTTGTCGGCCACTCCGCCCCAGGCACGGTTCTCCTCCCAGACGACGTCGGCGCGTTCCAGGATGTAGGGGATCCAGCCGATCTGGCCCTCCGCGTACATGATCCGCAGGTTCGGGAAGCGCTCGAACTTGCCGCTCATCAGCCAGTCGACCATCGAGAAGCAGCAGTTGGCGAAGGTGATGGTGGAGCCGACGGCCGGCGGGGCGTCGGCGGAGGTGGACGGCATCTTCGAGGACGAGCCGATGTGCATGGCGATCACCGTCCCCGTCTCGTCGCAGGCCCGGAGGAACGGGTCCCAGTCGTCCGTGTGGATGGACGGCAGTCCGAGATGCGGCGGTATCTCGGAGAACGCCACGGCACGCACCCCGCGCGCGGCGTTGCGCCGGACCTCGTCGGCGGCCAGCCCGGCGTCCCAGAGCGGGACGAGGGTGAGCGGGATGAGCCGGCCGTGCGCGTCGGGCCCGCACCACTCCTCGACCATCCAGTCGTTGTACGCGCGCACCCCGAGCAGTCCGAGTTCGCGGTCCTTCGCCTCGGTGAAGGTCTGGCCGCAGAAGCGGGGGAAGGTCGGGAAGCAGAGGGCGGACTGGACGTGGTTGACGTCCATGTCGGCGAGCCGCTCGGGCACCGAGAACGAACCGGGGCGCATCTGCTCGTACGTGATGACTTCGAGCTTGATCTCGTCCCGGTCGTAGCCGACGGCGGTGTCCAGCCGGGTGAGCGGGCGGTGCAGGTCCTCGTACACCCACCAGTCGCCGATCGGCCCGTCGTCCCCTTTCGCACCCATCACGGGCGCGAACTTGCCGCCCATGAAGGTCATTTCCTTGAGCGGCGCCCGGACGATGCGTGGCCCCGAGTCCGCGTACTTGGACGGGAGCCGGTCCCGCCAGACATGAGCGGGCTCCACCGTGTGGTCGTCCACCGAGATGATCTTCGGGAAGGTCTCCATGCGTACCAAGGTAGCGCTGATCTGACGAACCGTCAGCTGTTAGGGCCCGCCCGAAACTCCGGACGGGGCCCTGCGACGGGGCCCCGTTCCACAATCGTTGTCGAGGGCTTGTGCAGAGAGTCACCCACTGCTGACGCGCACCCCGTTCACAAGGCAGACTGTTGACGGCGATACCAACGGTATGGAGCAATCCGGATGGTCCAGGTGAATCCGGATATATGCCAGGTGCCGGGCAGCGCACAGAGCAGGACAAGGAGACAGCAATGGGCCGTGACGACGGGCCACGGGTACGCGTTCCGGAGCAACGTGCCCCGGAACGGTCGGCGGTGGAGGAGGCCGGGCTGCACTTTTCCCTGCTCGGCCCGGTGAGGGCCCGGCGGGGCGAGGAGACACTGCCCTCCGGCTCACCCCAGCAGCGCGCCCTGCTGACGGCTCTGCTGCTCAGGGGTGGCCGCACCGCGACGGCCGCCGAACTCATCGACGCCATCTGGGGCGAGGACCCTCCCTCCCAGGCCCTGGCCGCGGTACGCACCTACGCCTCGCGCCTCCGCAAGACCCTGGGGCCGCTGACCCTGGCGAGCGATTCCGGCGGGTACGCGATGCGGATCGGGCCCGAGGCGCTCGACCTGACCGTGGCCCAGGACCGGGCGGCCGACGCGGAGAAGGCCCGGGCGTCGGGCGACCGCTGCCGGGCCCGGACCCTGCTGAACGAGGCGCTCGGTCTCTGGGACGGCGAGGCGCTGGCCTCCGTGCCCGGCCCGTACGCGGAGTACCAGCGCTCCCGGCTGGAGGAGTGGCGGCTCCAGCTCACCGAGACCCGCCTCGACCTGGACCTGGAGGTCGGCTGCCACGCGGAGGCGGTCTCCGAACTGACCGCGCTCACCGCCGCGCATCCGCTGCGCGAACGGCTGCGCGAACTCCTGATGGTGGCCCTGTACCGCAGCGGCCGTCAGGCGGAGGCCCTTGCCGTCTACGCCGACACCCGTCGGCTGCTCGCCGAGGAACTGGGCGTCGACCCACGCCCCGAACTCGCCACGCTCCAGCAGCGCATCCTCCAGGCGGACGAGGACCTGGCCCGCCCGGCCGACGAACCCACCCCGGCCGCCGCACCGGTCCGCCCGGCGCAGCTGCCGGCCACGGTCCCGGACTTCACCGGCCGCTCCTCCTTCGTCCGGGAACTGGGCGACCGCCTCGCCACCGCCGAGGCCTCGGTCATGGCCGTCTCCGCTCTCGCCGGCATCGGCGGCGTCGGCAAGACGACCCTCGCCGTGCACGTCGCCCACCAGGCCCGTCGGCACTTCCCGGACGGCCAGCTCTACGTCGACCTCCAGGGCGCGGGCGCCCGCGCCGCCGAGCCCGAGACGGTGCTCGGCTCGTTCCTGCGCGCCCTCGGCACGGCGGACTCCGCGATCCCCGACTCCCTGGACGAACGCGCCGCGCTCTACCGCTCCACGCTCGACGGCCGCCGCATCCTGGTCCTCCTGGACAACGCCCACGACGCGGCCCAGATCCGCCCCCTGCTCCCCGGCACGGCGGGCTGCGCGGCGCTGGTCACCAGCCGGGTCCGTATGGTCGACCTGGCGGGCGCGCACCTCGTCGACCTCGACGTGATGTCGCCCGAGGAGGCGCTCCAGCTCTTCACCCGGATCGTCGGCGAGGAGCGCATCAACTCCGAGCGCGAGGCAGCCCTGGACGTGGTGGCCGCCTGCGGATTCCTCCCCCTCGCCATCCGCATCGCGGCCTCCCGCCTGGCGGCCCGCCGCACCTGGACGGTCTCCGTCCTCGCCGCGAAACTCGCGGACGAACGCCGCCGGCTGGACGAGCTCCAGGCGGGCGACCTCGCGGTGAAGGCCACCTTCGAACTCGGCTACGGCCAGCTGGAACCCGCCCAGGCCCGCGCCTTCCGCCTCCTGGGCCTCGCGGACGGCCCGGACATCTCCCTGGCCGCGGCGGCGGCCCTGCTCAACCTGGAGGTGCACGCGGCGGAGGACCTCCTGGAGGCCCTGGTCGACACGAGCCTTCTGGAGTCGGCGGCCCCGGGCCGCTACCGGTACCACGACCTGGTGCGCCTCTACGCGCGTTCGTGCGCGGAGCGGGACGAGGAGGCTCCGCAGGAGCGGGAGTCGGCGTTGTCGCGGCTGCTGGACTTCTATCTGGCTACTGCGGCGGGGGTGTATGCGTTGGAGCGGCCGGGGGAGCGGGTCCTCGATCACTTCGAGCCCACCGGCCACCCCGGCCTGTCCTTCACCGCGCCGACGGAAGCACTGGACTGGCTGTTCAGCGAGTCCAGCGGGCTGCTTGCGTGCGCCCGGCAGTCCGCTGCGAAGGGGACGCTCCGCAAGGCAGCCGATCTCCTCATGGCCGCCGTGGACCTAGGTGAGTCGGGCGCGAACTCGCATCAGTTCACCCAGGCTGCGACAGCGGTCTCCGAAGCGGCTCGGACCGCCGGTAATGTGCAGGCTGAGGCACGTGCTCGCACCATGCTGACTCATGTCCACAGCATCTCCGGCCGGTTCGCCGATGCAGAGAGCGACGCTCGACGCGCCCTGGAACTGGGCCTGGCCGCCGGGGATCCGGTCTCATCGAGTCAGGCACCCAACCAACTCGGCATCATCGCCCTCTACGAGAACCGGCACACCGAGGCCGAGGCTCACTTCTCCCAGGCTCTGGGCGCCTTCCGAGCGGACAACAACAAGTCGGGCGAAGCGTCGGCGCTGTGCAACATGTCCAGGGTCCACCTGGCCACCGACAGGAAGATGAGCGCGGTGAGCCTGGCACAGCAGGGCATCGCGCTCTACGAGTCGGACGGCAGGGAGCAAGCGCTCCGGCTGGCCAATGGGAAGTACGCGCTCGGACTGGCGTTCACCGGCGCGGGGCAGACATCCGAGGCGCGGCAGGTACTCACCGAGGCACTAACCGTGTTCCGTGAGAGTCGGCAGCGGTTCTGGCACGGCATGACTCTGTTCCGGCTGTCAGAAGTGGACTTGGCAGACCACCAGCATGCTCAGGCCGCCGCACAGGCGGAGCAGGCCCTCGCTGTTCTGCACGGAATCGGTGGGGAGTGGCGGCGGGCGAACATTCTCACTGTGCTGGGTCTCAGCCTCACGTCACTCGGCCAGACCGATCGCGCGCAGGCCTGCTGGCGTGAGGCGCTCACGGTCTTCGAAGAACTTGGTTCAACCGAGGCAAACGACGTACGCGCCCTTCTCCAGCCAACCTCAGTGCTCTGAGGCCCTCGCGCCTCGTTCATCATTCGTTTATCGCCCCGCGCCACTCTCTACCTCATCGATCCGTCGCGTCGGGGGGCAGACGGATCGGCGTGTGGCCTCACCACTAAGGTGAACGGCCCTGGAATGCCCGTCCGGCGATCCACGGGGGAACCGCCGGACGGGCACACCATCCACCACGTCCACGCTTTTCAGGAGCTGACCTTCATGGCTGACAACAGCGGCATCATCAAGCCAACCGACGCCCACGCCTCGGACGAGGAGATCACCACGCAGGACGCGCACGCCTCCAGCGAGCCCCTCAAGCCGACGGACGCGCATGCGTCGGGCGAGGAGATCACCACCCTCGACGCCCACGCCTCGGCGCCGAAGCCCAACTAGTCCAACCTGCACGGGGAACGGCCGCGGCGGCGCGGAGGGGGAGCCGTCGCGGCCGCTGCATGTCCGGGGCCGGTCGACGCGATCGCGTCAACGTTCGACTGCTTCCCGCCAGAGGGGTACCGCCATCGCCCCCTCTGTCGTCCCCTACAGCCCTCGGACCTGAACCCCCGCCCCACACAGCTTCCCCATGTCGTCCTCGTCCGAGGTGAACACCACCACCCGCCCCCGCTGCCGCCCCGCGATGACCGCGAGCGCCGCGTCGATGGCGTACTTGTGGCTCTCACGCGGACAGAGGTCCAGCATTCCTTGCACGCCGCGCACGCCGGGCCCGATGTCGCCGCCGAAGCCGAGGCATGGCTCGACGAGAGCGCGCTCGTCCGGATGCCGTCGCTCCTCTTCGACCGCGCGGGACAGCTGTCGCCCGGCAACCGGCTCCGCTCCCTGGACGCCCTGCACCTGGCCGCCGCGCAGGGGCTCGGCAAGGCGCTCCTCTCGTTCGTCGTGTACGACAAGCGGCTGGTCGAGTCCGCACGGGAACTGGGTCTGCCCGTCGCGTGCCCCGGGGCGGGCTGAGCGCGTCAGCGTCCCCGCAGCTCCCCCTTCACCACCTTGCCGCTCGCATTGCGCGGGAGCTCGCTGACGAACTCCACCGTCCTCGGCACCTTGTAGTTCGCCATCTCCCGCCGCGACCACGCGATCAGGTCGTCCGCCGTCACCGTCGCGCCCGGCCGGCGCACCGCGTACGCCTTGCCGACCTCGCCCAGGCGGGGGTCGGGGACGCCGATCACCGCGACGTCGGCGACGTCCGGGTGCAGGCCCAGGAGCTGTTCGATCTCCGCGGGGTAGGCGTTGAAGCCGCCGACGATGAACATGTCCTTGATCCGGTCCGTGATCCGCAGGTTGCCGGCCTCGTCGAGGATGCCCACGTCGCCCGTGTGCAGCCAGCCGTCCGAGGTGATCGTGGCGGCCGTGGTCTCCGGGTCCTCGAAGTAGCCGCTCATCACGTGGAAGCCGCGCACCAGGATCTCGCCGGGGGTGCCGGGGGCGGCCAGGACGCGGAGTTCCGTGTCGGGGATCGCCCGGCCCGAGGTGGAGGCGATCACCTCCGCCGGGTCGCCGCGGCGGCACATCGTGACGATGCCGCTCGCCTCGGAGAGGCCGTAGGCGGTCAGGACCGTGGCGATGTGCAGTTCCGAGCGGAGCCGTTCGACCAGTTGGAGGGGGACGACGGCCGCGCCCGTCACCACCAGGCGGAGCGCGGACAGATCATGGCTCGCACGGGCCGGGTGGTCCAGGAGGGACTGGTGGAGCGTGGGCGGGCCGGGCAGGACCGAGATGCGTTCGGCGGCGATGTTGGCGAGGACCGTGTCCACGTTGAAGACCGGCTGCGGGATCATCGTCGCGCCCCGCATCAGGCACGCGATGATGCCCGCCTTGTAGCCGAAGGTGTGGAAGAACGGGTTCACGATCAGATAGCGGTCACCCTCGCGCAGCCCGGCCAGCTCGCTCCAGATCGCGTAGCAGCGCAGGGTCTGGGCGTGGCTGATGACCGCGCCCTTGGGGCGGCCCGTCGTGCCCGAGGTGTAGATGATGTCGGAGGGCGCGGACGCGGGGACGGCGTCGGCCCGTGCGCGTACCTGCTCGGCGGATATCCGCTCCCCCGACGCCAGGAAGTCCTTCCAGGTCATGTAGTCGTCGGCCTCGGGGGCGGTGTCGGCCAGTACCACCACCCGCTCCAGGTGCGGGAGTTCGATCTCGGACCGGCGCAGGGACGCCACGTACGACGTACCGAGGAAGGTGCCCGTGACGAAGAGCAGCTTCGCGCGGCTCCGCTCCAGGACGTACGCCGCCTCCGTGCCCTTGAAGCGGGTGTTGAGCGGGACCAGGACCGCGCCCGCGGTCACCGCGCCCAGTGCGGAGACGATCCAGTCCAGCGTGTTCGGCGCCCAGACCGCGACCCGGTCCCCCCGCTCCACGCCGGAGGCCATGCACGCGGCGGCGGCCCGCTCCACGCGTTCTCCGAGTTCCGCGTACGTGATCCGGGTGCGGCCCTCGACGACCGCCTCCCGCTCCCCGTACCGTCTCACCGCCGCCCGTACCAGGTTCGGGACGGTGGACCATTCCTCGTCGCCGCGCATCTCGTGCCCTCCCGCCGAACCAGAACGCAGTAGCAGCCTCGTAGCTGACTATCCGTCAGATTAGCTGTAGCCTCCTCCGCTGTCAGCAGTCATGACGGCCTCGGAGGTGGCGGGTGGCGACGCTCAAGGACAAGGCAGCGATAGCCGGTATCGGGCAGACGGAGTTCGCGAAACACCTGCCCGAGTCCGAGAAGACCCTGGCGTGCCGGGCGATCGTCGCGGCGCTCGACGACGCGGGCATCGCCGCGTCGGAGGTGGACGCGTTCGCCTCGTACACGATGGAGGAGACCGACGAGGTCGAGGTCGCCAAGGCGATCGGGGCCGGTGACGTCACCTTCTTCAGCAAGGTCGGGTACGGGGGTGGTGGTTCCTGCGCGACCCTCGCGCATCTGGCGGCTGCGGTCGCCACGGGGCAGGCGAGCGTCGGGGTCGCCTGGCGGTCACGGAAGCGCGGGTCGGGGCCGCGGCCCTGGAAGAACACCGCCGTGCAGCTGCCCACCCCCGCGCAGTGGACCCGCCCGTACGGGCTGCTGCGCCCCGCCGACGAGATCGGGATGCTGGCCCGGCGGTACATGCACGAGTACGGGGCGACCCGCGACCACCTCTTCAACGTCGCGCTCGCCTGCCGCAACCGGGCCAACCAGAACCCGGCCGCCGTGATGTACGAGCGCCCGCTGACCCGCGAGATGTACATGACCTCGCGCTGGATCAGCGAACCGCTCTGCCTCTTCGACAACTGCCTGGAGACGGACGGCGCCCTGGCCTGCGTCATCGTCTCCGCCGAACGCGCCCGCGACTGCCGGCAGAAGCCCGTCTACCTCCACTCCGTCGCCCAGGGGCTGCCCGCCCAGCACCACGGGATGGTCAACTACTGGAACGACGACCCGCTCACCGGCCCCGCCTGGACGGCGGCCCGACAGCTCTGGAAGCAGGCCGACTTCGGGCCGGAGGATGTCGATGTGGCGCAGATCTACGACGCGTTCACGCCGCTCATCCCGCTCTCCCTGGAGGGCTACGGGTTCTGCGGGCGCGGCGAGGGTGCCGCGTTCACCGAGGGCGGGGCGCTGGAGAGCGGCGGGCGGCTGCCGATCAACACGGGCGGCGGCGGGCTCAGCGAGGGATACGTGCACGGCTTCAACCTCATCAACGAGGGCGTGAAGCAGCTGCGCGGCATCTCCACCGCCCAGGTCCCGGACGCCTCGACCTGCCTGGTCACCGCCGGGGAGGGTGTCCCGACGTCCGCCGTACTGCTGAGGAACTGAGGAGCTGACCGCAATGGATGGACTGCTGCTGCCCGTCGTCGACGAGGACGGCGCGCCCTTCTGGGAGTACGCGGCCCGCGGCGAACTGCGCGTCCAGGCGTGCGCCGCCGAGGACTGCGGACGGCTCCGCTTCCCGCCCCGGCCGTGCTGCCCGCACTGCCAGTCCTTCGACAGCGAGTGGCGGGTGATGAGCGGACGCGGCCGCATCTGGTCGTACGTGCTGCCGCATCCGCCGCTGCTGCCCGCGTACGCCGCCCAGGCCCCGTACAACGCCGTGATCGTCGAACTGGCCGACGCCCCGGAGATCCGGCTGGTCGGGAACGTGGTCAGCGGGCCCGAAGCCCCGCTGAACTCCGTCGATCCGGCGCGGCTGCGGATCGGGGCGGCGGTGAAGGCGGTCTTCTGCCCCGTCTCCCCCGACGCGCCGCCCCTGGTCCGCTGGACGCTGGAGCGGTGACCTGAGATGGCGCTCCGCACGGAGACGGACAAGGAGACCGGGGTGGCTCTGCTCACCCTGGACCGGCCCGAGAAACACAACGCGATCGATCTCGCGACGGCCGCCGAACTCACCGCCGCCTGGCGGGCGTTCCGGTTCGACGACGAGGTGCGGGCCGTCGTGATCACGGGGGCGGGAGGGCGTGCCTTCTGTACCGGGATCGACCGCGGTGTGAACGTCCCGCAGCCCTCGTCCCCGTACACGATCGACGATCCGCTGCTCACGATCGGGCCGAAGGCCAACGACCTGTGGAAGCCGGTGATCGCGGCCGTGGAGGGGATGGCCTGCGGCGGGGCCTTCTACCTGCTGGGCGAGGCGGAGTTCGTCATCGCGTCCGAGGAGGCGACGTTCTTCGACCCGCACACCACGTACGGCATGGTCAGCGCGTACGAGGCGATCGCCATGGCGCAGCGGATGCCGTTCGGCGAGGTGGCCCGGATGTCCCTGATGGGCACGGCGGAACGGGTCTGTGCCCGTCGTGCGTACGAGACCGGGCTGGTCAGCGAGGTGACCCCGCCCGGCGGCGCGGTGGAGGCGGCGCTGCGGGCGGCGGCCGTCATCGCCTCGTACCCGTCGGGCGGGGTCCAGGGGACGGTACGCGCGCTCTGGTCCGCCAAGGAGGCGGCCCGGGCCCAGGCCTTCGCCCACGCCCCGCACCTGCTCGCGCTCGGGAGCCTGGCGCCGGAGCAGCAGGCGGAGCTGTTCAGGGGGCGGGGCGGGGGTGGCGGTACGTTCCGGCTGCGGTGAGGACGGGGTGGAGCGTCAGTAGCTGAGCTCGGCGGTGACCGAGCACTTCTTCACCCGGGAGATCCTGCTCGGGTGGTCCATCCGGACGGAGACGTTCTTCGTCTCGCCGCCCTCCGCCTCCACGGTCGCCTCACCCGTGTCGACGGTGCTGCCGACCGCGTCGAGGAGGTTCACGTCTATCTCGTAGGTGTGGGTTCCCGCCGCGTTCGCCGTGATGCGCACGATGGAGGTGGTGACGGCCTTGAACTTGCCCTTGCGGGGGGTCGCACAGCGGAAGACGTACGCCTGCGGGGCATCCGTGGCCGTGGCGGTGGGGGTCACGTTCGTGGAACCCGAGGAGCCGCTCGACGAGCTGTAGTCGTCATCGTCGTAGTCGGAGTCGGTGTCGTGGTACGTGCCGTTGCTCTTCTTCGAGCTGGAGCACCCGCCGCCGCTGCTGCTGCTCGACTTGCTCTTCCCGCTCCTGCTCTTGCTGCCGCCCTTGCCGCCGCTGCTGGAGCTGGAGAAGCCGGTGAGCGCGAGTACCACCGCGACCAGGACCACGGTCAGCTTCACGTGTTGCCGCACCATCGGTACGTCCCCCTTGTGTTGTCCTTCGTCTGTGCTGCGTGCCGGCCCCGTTGCCGGACGGCCGCGCGACACCGTAGCGCACAGCATGGCGGGGCCCGACCGGCAGTCCGGTCATGGCCCTGTCACGGTCCTGTCATCGTCCGTCTGGTGGCGTGGGTCATGCCTCCGGCGTAGCGTCGAGTCGAGAGCGGTGAGGATCGGCGTCGCCGGCCGGCGCGCGTCTCCCGCCCGCGGGAGGTACCGGACATGATCCGTAACGTCCTCGGCTCGATCGTCGCTCTCCTTGGAGCGGCGGCCGCCGTGCTGAGCCCCTTCCGTGACTGGTACGACGGCCGCCTCGGGCGGTACTACGGCGTCGACGACCTGTTCACCGGTGTCACCGCGGCCCACCCCGGCGTGCTCGGCTCGATCCTGCTGCCCTTCCTCTTCGCCGCGGTCCTGGCGGTCGTGGGCGTGGTGCTCCGATTCCGGCCGCTGGTCGCGCTCGCGGGTGTGCTGGTGCTCGGGTTCACGGTGTTGTGGATGGTGCGCCAGGGGCAGGCGGCGGGCAGCCTGACGGTTGCGGGTGACGGTTCCGGACTGCAGCTGGGAGTGGCGGGCGCGGCCGGTGGCGGTGTGCTGCTTCTGCTGGGTGCGGCGCTGATGTCCGGGCGCGGGCGGGGGCGCGACCGCGGTCTCGCCGGCCGTCCTGACCACCGCGAGCAGCCGTACGCGGCGCCGGGGTCGGCGGACCCCGACACGTGGCCGCCTACGCGGGAGCCGGGGCCGTCGGTGCAGACGAGTCCGTGGCCCGAGCCGGAGGTGGACCCGTACGTGGGGCCGGGGCCGGGTCCGTCGTCCGGACCGCGGACCGGGCCGCCGCCGGGGCCGCCCCCCGGCGCCCCGCGTGACCCCGATACGGAGCCGACCGCGACGTACCCGGTCCAGGACCGGCCCGAAAACGGGGCCCGTCCGGCGATTGAGGTCGAAGCGGCAACCCTCTCAAGCCCGTCCGGCGATTGAGGACGGAGCGGCCACCCCCTCAAGCCCGTCCGGCGTTTGAGGACGGAGCGGCCACCGGGCGCCCCCGGACCCCTTGTGCACCGCCCACCACATCCCCGGTTCCGTCCTCAAACGCCGGATGGGCTGGGGGGGGGCCGCCAAGGGCTACGCGCGGGCCCTGTTTCCCGTGCCCGTGCCCTTCAGCGCATCCAGCGCGTACACGCAGCGGTCCTTGCTGCACGCATAGACCACCCCGCCCTGCGCCACCGGCGAACCCGTGATCTCGCCGCCCGTGGCCAGCTTCCAGCGAAGCTGGCCGCCCACCGCGTCCAGGGTGTAGAGCACATGGTCCGCCGAGCCGAAGTGGACGCGGCCGTCGGCGACGACCGGTGCGCCCACCACCTCGCCGCCCGCGGCGAACCTCCACTTCGGGGTGCCCGTGACCGCGTCAAGCGTGTACAGCGCGCTGCCGCTGCCGACGTGCACGTTGCCCGCCACCACCAGCACCGGCTCGATGGACTGGCGGGACTCCGTGGCGATGCGCCAGCGGTCCTTGCCGGTCGAGGCGTCCAGCGCGTACACCGTACCGAGGTAGTCCGCGAGGTACACCCCGCCGCCGGTGACGGCCGGGCCGGGGGCGAAGGCGGGCGGGGAGAGGAAGACGGCCGGGGACTCGAAGTGCCAGCGCACACGGCCGGAGGCGATGTCCACGGCGAGGACCCGGGTCCCCGCCGAGACGTACACGTAGCCGTCCGGCGCCGGGGTCACCCGGACGGGCACGCCGCCGCAGGAGGCCGCGTCGCCGACCGGGTAGGACCAGCGCTCGGTGCCGGTGCGGGCGTCGACGGCCCGCAGCCGGGCGTCCTGCCAGAGGTAGACCGTGCCGTCGTGCAGCGCCGGTCCGGCCTCCGCCGTCTCGAAGTCCGTCTGCGCGCCGTGGATCTCCCAGAGCCGTTCGCCCGTGGACGCCTCCCACGCCTGGACGCCGCCGCCCCGCGTACCGGTGACGACCGTGCCGCGTTCGGCCTTCAGGGAGTACACCCACGCGTCGGACTGCAGCCGCCACCGCTCGGCGCCGGTCGCCGCGTCCAGCGCGTAGAGGGACGGACCGTCGGAGGCGAGGATGCTGCCGCCGTCCACGGCCATCGCCCAGGCCACGTCACGGGTCTTGAACTGGCGCCGCCCGTTGCCGGTGTCCAGCGCGTGCACCTCGAAGGAGGTGACGTACAGCAGGTCGCCGATGACGACCGGTGTCCCCCACACGTCGTTCGACATCCGGAACCGCCAGGGCCGCCAGCGCCCCGGGGCCGCGGGCGCGCTGTCGGGCGCCTGCGCCGGAGCGGGTACGGGGGCGGTCGGAGCGGTGACCGCTCCGTTCACCCCGGCGGGCGGTCGCACCCAGCCGGTCGCCGGACCGGCCTCTGCGGTGGCCGCAGAGCCGCGTACGTCCTGGGCGCGCGGGCCCGGACCGATCGGCACCTGCACGCCGGACAGCCGCACCGGGCCGCCGTCGGACACGTGGGCCGGCTGCTGCGCGGGCGGCGCCACGGGTGCGGGAGGAACGGGCGCGGGCGCAACGGGTGCGGGCGGGACGGCGACCGCGCGTCCGCCGCCGCGGCGCTGTTCGATCATCGCGGTGGCGGAGGCAGGCAGCCAGGCCGAGGCCGTGCCGCTGTCGTCGCTGCCGGAGGCGAAGAGATGCGGGGAGAGCTGGGACTGCAGTTCGGCGGGGGTGGGCCGCATCGACGCGTCCATCTGCATGCACGACTCGATCAGCGACCGCAGATCGTCGGGCAGACCGGTCACGTCCGGGCCCTCGCGCAGCAGCATGAAGACCGTCTCGACCGGGTTGGCCCCGTGGAACGGGGCATGGCCGGTCGCGGCGAAGACGAGGGTCGAGCCGAGGGAGAAGATATCGCTCGCGCCGGTGACGCTGCGCGAGTCACGCGCCTGCTCGGGCGACATGTACGCCGGAGTGCCCACGGCGACGTTCGTCATGGTGAGCCGGGTGTTGGAGACACCGGAGGCGATCCCGAAGTCGATCACCCGGGGGCCGTCCTCGACGACGAGCACGTTGGACGGCTTCATGTCGCGGTGGACGAGCTTCGCCCCGTGGATGGACTGCAGGGCCTCCGCGATACCCGCCGCCAGCCAGCGCACGGCCTGGGTCGGCATGGGACCGCACTCATTCACTATCTCTTCGAGCGACGGCGCGGGCACGTAGGCGGTGGCGAGCCAGGGCACCGCGGCGCGCGGGTCCGCGTCGACCACGGCGGCCGTGTAGAAACCGCTGACGGCGCGGGCGGCCTCCACCTCGCGCGTGAAGCGGACCCGGAACAGCTGGTCCTCGGCCAGTTCCGTACGGACCGTCTTGATCGCCACCCGCCGGCCGGACGCCGAGCGGGCGAGATAGACCAGCCCCATGCCGCCGGCCCCGAGCCGTCCCAGCACCTCGAACGGGCCGATCCGCCTCGGGTCGTGCTGCGTCAGCTGCTCCACCACTTGCCTGCCACCTCCCCGTACGGACCTCCGTGAGGAGAGGTCCGCGAAAAACCCGCCGTGTGCAGCGTCTCATCAGTGGGCACCACCCGGCGGTGCGCACCCCGATTCTTCCTGGCCGGGGCGCCGGTTGCGAACCCGGGGGCGGATCGGGGTGTCCCGTACCGTTCCGTCTGTTTCAGGACACGGGTTCCTGAAGTACGGCGAACACGGCGCCCTGGTCGTCCTGGAGGACCGCCATCCGCCCGTACGGGATGTCGAAGGGCGGTTCGGAGACCCTCCCGCCGAGCCGTACGACCGTCTCGGCCGACGCGTCGCAGTCGGCCACGGTGAAGTAGCTGAGGAAGTGGCTGGGCATCTCGGCGGGGAGGCCGTCCGTGATGACGCTGCGCCCGCCGACCGCGGTGTCCGGCCCCGGTTCGGTGCCGGGCGGGGACCACATCCGGTAGTCCACGCCGGACTCCGCGGTGCCCGGGTCGACGCCGGGCTCGTCGATATCCGCGGAGCGGAAGCCGAAGACCTCCTCGTAGAAGGCGTCGACCCGGTCCTTCTGCCGGGTGTAGACCTCGGTCCAGCAGAAGGAACCGGGCTCGTTCTGCTTCTGGAAGCCCTTGCGCTCGCCCGCCTGCCAGAGGCCGAACACCGCCCCGCCGGGGTCGGCGGCCTGGGCGAGCACCCCGGACCGGCCGGCCCGGACCGGGTCGGTGATCACCTGGCCGCCGTTCTCGCGGATCCGGGCGACGGAGGCGGTGATGTCGTCGGTGGCGAAGTAGACGCCCCAGGCCGTCGGCATCCGGCCGTCCTGCTTGGCGGCGAGGGCGGCCACGAGAGCGCCGCCGCTGAGGGCGTCGGCGTACGGGCCGTCGCCCGCCCGGAAGGTCCAGCCGAAGAGCTCACCGTAGAAGCGCTTGCCCGCTTCGAGGTCGGGGAGCTGCACATCCACCCAGCACGGGGCGGACTGCGCGAATGCGGCCATGGGCCCGGATCCTTCCGTCGCGACGACACTCATCCGTGGTGACGCTCGTCACACCCAACGTAGCCGCGCACCGGCCCCGCCGCGCCCCAGCCCCTCCGGTGCGAACATATTTTCGATGCGCACGTCACGCGCGCCCTCGTCACGGAAAGTTATCCACCGAAGTTGTCCACAGGCTGTTGATAACACTAATCAGACTGTGGGGAACCAGCGGAGCGCCCCTGGGGCGCATCCCCCGAAATCCACCCACTCCCCCCACCGCACCTGCCGCACTCCCCATTTGCAGTCGGCCGAATCGCGCTCCGATCACCCGTCGGTAAGCTGACGGCATGACAGGACAAGTACGCACCGTCGACGGCCGCGTGGCCGGTCGGCGAGGACAGGCGACGCGGCAGAAGCTGCTCGACTGCCTCAGCGAGATGCTCAGCTCCTCGCCGTACCGGGACGTCAAAGTCATCGACGTCGCCCGGAAGGCGGGGACTTCACCCGCAACCTTCTACCAGTACTTCCCCGACGTCGAGGGCGCCGTCCTCGAAATCGCCGAGGAGATGGCCAAGGAGGGCGCCGGACTGACCGAACTGGTCGCCGGACGCTCCTGGGTCGGAAAATCCGGATGGCAGGCAGCCGAAGAACTCGTCGAGGGATTCCTCGACTTCTGGCGGCGCAACGATGCCATTCTGCGCGTGGTCGACCTCGGTGCCGCCGAGGGCGACAAGCGGTTCTACAAGATCCGCATGAAGATCCTGAACTCCGTCACCAACTCCCTTACGGACTCGGTCAAGGAGCTCCAGGCCAAGGGCAAGGTCGACAAGGACGTCAGCGCCGCTGCGATGGCGGGCTCCCTGGTCGCGATGCTGGCCGCCGTCGCCTCGCACCAGAAGGGCTTCACCACCTGGGGCGTCAAGCAGGCCGAACTCAAGCCGAACCTCGCGCTGTTGGTGCATCTGGGCATCACCGGCAAGAAGCCGACGAAGTAGCGCCCGCGCCGGAACCCCGTACTGGGTGACGCGCGGTGATCCCGGGCGCCCCAGGTCCTGTCTCACCGACGGCGGACCACGCATGTGGTCCGCCGTCGGCGTTCCCGGACCCCTCGGAACATCACGCCGGACCGTCGCGCCCCTCCACCGGCTCCGCCGCGTCCACCGGATCCGCCGCATCCAGCCGGAACAGCCGGATCTCCCGGTCGATCCGGGCCTGGTACGCGGCATAGGGCGGCCAGAACTTCAGCGCCGCCTCCCACACCCCGGCCCGTTCCTCCCCGGCCAGCAGCCGTGCCCGTACGGGAATGTCGCGGCCCTTCCAGTTGATGACGGCCGCCTCGGGATGCGCCAGCAGATTCGCCGTCCAGGCGGGATGACCCGGACGGCCGAAGTTGCTGCCGACCAGGATCCAGTTGCCCGGACCGCCGTCACCCGGCTGCGGCATGCAGGCCAGCGGGGTCGTCCTGAGCTGCCCGCTGCGCGCCCCCGGCACCGTCAGCACCACCCCCGGCAGCATCTGTGCGCTGAGCAGTACCCGGCCCCGGGTGAGCCGGTGCACGGTGCGGTCCATGGCGGGCACGACGTGCGGGGCGATCCGCGCGAAGACCCGGGTCGAGGACACCTTCTGGACGAGCCGGACCCCGGGCGGCATCAGACCGCCACCTGACCGGCCGGCCCGCGCCCCGCCGGGCCGTCGGCCCGCTCCTGCCCGAACAGTCCGGCCCGCTCGGCCGCATGGTCGCGGAGCCGGTGCACCGGGCCGAGGAGCAGCTCGTCGGACGCGGCCCGGTTGAAGTACAGCCGCGCCTCGTCCTCCCAGGTGAAGCCGATGCCGCCGTGCAGCTGCACGGCCTCGGCGGTGGTGATCCGCAGCGCTTCCAGCGCCTGGGCGAGCGCGAGACCGCCGGATTCCGGGTCCCAGGCCGCGTAGTACGCGGCGGAGCGGGCCGAGCGCACGCGTACGTACAGGTCCGCCAGGCGGAGCTTCACGGCCTGGAAGGAACCGACCGCTCTGCCGGACTTCTCCCGCTCCCCGACGTAGTCGAGCGTCCGTTCCAGCGCGCCGGCCGCGGCCCCGGCCGCCTCGGCGGCGAGTGCGACCGCCGCCGTGCGCCCGGTGGCCGCGAGCGCTGAGATCGCTTCCACGGAGTCGTCGGCGCCGAGGAGTTCGGCCTCGGTGTCGCGCAGCTCGATCCGGGCGAGCGGCCGGGTGACGTCGAGCGAGGTCTGCCGGGTGCGGACGAGACCGGCGGGCGGCTGTGGCCCGTCGGTCCTGACCAGGAACAACAGGGTGCGGCTGCGCGGAAAGCCGCCCGTGTGCGCGGCGACCAGGAGCAGTCCGGCACTGTGCCCGTCCAGCACCTGGGCGGCCTCCCCGTACAGCCGCCACCCGCCGTCCCCGCCGGCCGGCCGGGCCTGCACACCGCCCGCCCGTCCGCCGCCCGCCCAGGCGCCGCCGGTGAGATCGCCGGTGAGGCCGAGCGCGGTGGAGAGCGAGCCGCCGGGGACGGCCAGGGCCGCGGTGAGCCCGCCCGAAGCGAGGGACGGCAGCAGGGCGGTGCGCTGCTCGTCGGTGCCGAGGGCGAGGATCAGGGGGGCGGCGAGTACGGCGGTGGCGAGCAGCGGGGACGGCAGCAGGGCCCGGCCGGCCTCCTCCAGGGCGACGGCGAGCTCGGCCGGGCCGCGGCCCCCGCCCCCGTACTCCTTCGGGAGGGCGAGTCCGGGCAGCCCGAGCTCCCGGGAGAGCCGGTGCCACAGTGCGGTGTCGTACCCGTCCGGTGTCGGTGCGGCTGTCCCTACGTCGCGTTCGGCGAGCAGGTCGCGCAGGGTGCGGCGGATCTCGTCCTGTTCCGCGGTGAAGGCGGCATCCATCGGCGGGCTCCTTCTCCTCGGAGGCCGACGGCCTCCGATCTGACGGGCCGTCATGCTAGGGGTGAAGCAGCGAGATTCCCAGAGTCTCGCAGAGCGACAGGCGCCACAGGATCCGCGCACGGAACGGCGGTTCACATTCCCCAAACCTGATGTACCGTCAGATTCATGCCTGCCACGCCCTCTTCCCGCCGCAAGGTCGCTGTCGTCGGCATATCCCTCGCCGACTGCGGACGCGTCGACACGGCCACTCCGTACGCCCTGCATGCCCAGGCCGCCCGCCGGGCGCTCGCCGACTCGGGCCTTGACCGGTCGGTCGTCGACGGCTTCGCCTCCGCGGGCCTCGGCACGCTCGCCCCGGTCGAGGTCGCCGAGTACCTGGGGCTGAAACCCACCTGGGTGGACTCCACCTCGGTCGGCGGCTCGACCTGGGAGGTCATGGCGGCCCACGCGGCGGACGCCATCGCGGCAGGGCGTGCCAACGCCGTCCTGCTGGTGTACGGGTCGACGGCCCGGGCCGACATCAAGGCGGGCCGCCGTACGTCCAACCTCTCCTTCGGGGCCCGCGGCCCGCTCCAGTTCGAGGTGCCGTACGGGCACTCGCTGATCGCCAAGTACGCGATGGCCGCCCGCCGCCACATGCACGAGTACGGCACCACGCTGGAGCAGCTCGCCGAGGTGGCGGTGCAGGCCCGGGCGAACGCGGCGGCCAACCCGGACGCGATGTTCCGCACCCCGGTCACGGTCGACGAGGTGCTGTCGGGCCCGATGATCGCCGACCCCTTCACGAAGCTGCACTGCTGCATCCGCAGCGACGGCGGCTGCGCGGTGCTGCTGGCGGCCGAGGAGTACGTACCGGACACGGCGAAGGCCCCCGTCTGGATCCTCGGCACCGGCGAGCACGTCTCGCACTCCACCATGTCGGAGTGGGACGACTTCACGGTCTCGCCCGCCGCCGTGTCCGGCCGCCTCGCCTTCGAGCGGGCGGGCGTGCGGCCCGCGGACATCGATCTGGCGGAGATCTACGACGCGTTCACCTATATGACGCTGGTGACGCTGGAGGACCTGGGCTTCTGCGCGAAGGGCGAGGGCGGGCCGTTCGTGGAGAAGGGCCGCACGGGCCTCACCGGCGAGCTCCCGGTCAACACGGACGGCGGCGGCCTGTCCGCCTGCCACCCCGGAATGCGCGGACTGTTCCTGCTGGTGGAGGCGGTACGCCAGCTGCGCGGCGAGGCGGGGGCCCGCCAGGTGCGCAAGGCGGGGGGCCGGCTGCCGGAACTGGCGGTGGCGTCGGGGACGGGCGGCTGGTTCTGCTCGTCGGGGACGGTGGTGCTGGGGCGGGGGTGAGACCGCCTCCGGCGCGGGCTCACACGGCCACGACGGTGAGCACGTCCTCCAGCCCTTTGAAGTCGTCCGCGTTGCGAGTGAAGAGCGGCAGCCCTCTGACCGAAGCGATGGAAGCGATCATCAGGTCCATGCGCCGAGGCCGGGGGTTACGGCCTGCCGCAACGACGAGGGACACCATGCTTCCGTAACGAGCAGCCGCGTCCCCGTCGAAGGGAAGCGGTTCGAAATCAGCCACGGCGGCTCCCAGCTTCTCCATGCGCGCCGCCCTCCCGGCCGGATCCCTGGCCATCGCCACGCCTTGCTGCAATTCAGCCATCGTCACAGCGGTGAGCGCCGGGAAGGCGGGCAGATCCTCGGCGCGCAACAGGTCGAGGTCGATGTACGTGCAGGTGTCGAGGACCCCCGCGCGATAGCGCTCAGCCACGCGTACGCTCCCATGGGTCGTCGTCCCCGGCCCGGTCCTCGTCGCCGAACAGCTCGTCCGCCTCGCGACGCATCAGCGCACCGTCCACACGGGGAAGCCGCCGGTGCCGGGCCACCAGCTCCTCCGCGCTCAGGCTCCGTTTGCGAGTGAGGGGCCGAAGTTCCGCGACCTCTATCCCGTTACGTGTGATGTGGAAGATCTCGCCCTCCTCCACAGCATTCATGACGTCCGCGGACCGATTCCGGAACTCCCGCTGCGTAATGGTCTTCATAACCACAGCGTAGCCCCCCGTGTCTCACCGCGCTACAGCATCGCCGCTGAGCGCGATCCTTCGATCGGAGTTGAAAGCGATGTGAGCACTCGCCCACGCATCCGGCCCTGCCCGGCCGCCTCCGCCGCGCCCACTTCGCTCTCAACTCCCTCACCGGATGGAATGGGCGGATGACTGATGGATCTGCCTCCGGACAGCGCGCCTTCCTCGACCTGCTCCACTCCCAGCGCGTCTGGGACATCGAGCTTCCCGCCTTCGACCCGGCCACGGCGCCCCCCGCCCCGCTCCCCCTCTTCCACGCCTGGTTCGCGGAGGCGGTCGCGGCCGGGCAGGCCGAGCCGCACACGATGACGCTGGCGACGGCCGACGCGGAGGGCCTGCCCGACGTACGCACGCTGATGCTGCACGACGCCGACGCGCGCGGCTGGCACTTCGCCACGCACGCCACCAGCGCGAAGGGCCGCGAGCTCGCCGCCCGCCCGTACGCCGCGCTTGGCTTCTACTGGCCCGCGCAGGGCCGGCAGGTACGAGTCCGGGGACCCGTCACCACCTGCTCCCCCGCCGAGAGCAGCGCCGACCTCCACGCCCGCTCGACCGGGGCGCTCGCCTCGGCGCTGGTGGGGCGGCAGAGCGAGGTGCTGGGCTCGACGGGGGAACTCGACCGGGCCTCGGACGCCGCCTGGCAGCGGGCACAGGAGAAGCCGGAGGCGGAGGTGGCGAGCTGGACGCGGTACGTGGTCGAGCCGCGCGAGGTCGAGTTCTTCCAGGGCGACGCCCGGCGGCGGCACGTACGGCTGCGCTACCGCCGGGACGGTACGGGCTGGGAGCGGGAGCTGCTCTGGCCCTGACCACCCGCCGCAATGTGCCGCCGCGCCGCGTCAGGTGATCGTGATGGCCTGGACGGGGCAGGCGCGGGCCGCCTCGGCGACCATGGGCCCGGGCTCGGCCTCCGCCAGGAGCTCGCTGAGCCCGTCGTCGTCCTGCGTGAACACCTTGGGCGCGGCGAGCGCGCACTGCCCGGCGCCGATGCACACGTCCCTGTCGATATCGATCCGCATGGCCGTCATGTCCGTCCGTCCTTCCGCTCGGGTCCCGGTCACCAGGTCACGGGCAGTTCGATGAGCCCCTGGACCGTGTCCCCCGGTTTGAACGGGATCTCCTCGGCCGGCACCGCGAGCCGCAGACCGGGCAGCCGGCCGAAGAGCGCGGGCAGGGCGATCTCCAGCTCGGCCCGCGCGAGGTTCTGGCCCAGGCACTGGTGGATGCCGAATCCGAAGGCGACGTGGTTCCGCGCCCCCCGGCCGAGGTCCAGCTCGTCCGGCGACGGATAGGCGGCCCCGTCCCGGTTGATCACCGCCGTGGACAGCAGGACACCGTCCCCGGCCCGCAGGGTCACCCCGCCCACCTCGATGTCCTCGACGGCCACCCGGGAGAGCCCGTCGGCGATGGACAGGAAGCGGAGCAGCTCCTCGACGGCGGCCGGGACCCCGTCGCCCCCGTCACGCAGCCGGGCCAGCTGGTCCGGGTGCTGGAGCAGGGTGAGGGTGCCGAGCGAGATCATGTTCGCGGTCGTCTCGTGACCGGCCACGAGCAGGATCTGGGCCAGTCGCACCAGCTCCTCCAGATCCACCGCCCCGGTCTCCAGCTGCTTGGCGATGAGCTCGTCGAGCAGCCCGTCGCCCGGATCCCGGCGCTTCCGCTCGATCAGTGCGCGGAAGTACGTACTCAGAGCGTCCCGCGCCGCCTCGACATCGGAGCCCGCGGGGCCGCGCAGCAGCTTGCGGGACTGCGCCTCGAAGAACTCGTGGTCCGCGTAGGGCACGCCCAGCAGCGCACAGATGACCATGGAGGGCACGGGCAGCGCGAAGGCTTCGACCAGCTCGGCCGGCGGGCCCTGCTCGGCCATCGCGTCGAGCAGCCGGTCGACGATCTCCTGGATGCCCGGCCGCAGCGCCGCCGCCCGCCTGACCGTGAAGCTCGGGATCAGCATCCGGCGCTGCACGTTGTGCTCCGGATCGTCGAGGCCGAGCAGTTCGACGCGCCGCTGGGTGGTGGCCGCCAGCCGCCGGGCGAAGAACGGGAACGCGGGATTCTCCCGGTCGGAGGACAGCCTCGGGTCCACCAGCAGGGCGCGCGCCTCGGCGTGCCCGGTCACCAGCCACACCGTACGGCCGTCGAAGAGCCGCACACGGGACACGGACTGCTGGCCGCGGCCCGTGCTCGGATAGCCGGTCGGCGGGTGGTAGGGACAGGTGCGGTCCTGCGGGAAGACGACGGTCTCTGTCTGTGCCTGTGTCACGGCGGGCCTCGCAAGGAGAGGGGGTGACGTACCGATCACCACCACTAGATGCCCCAGGCACCTAAACAGGTAGGTCCTGTTCGGCCAAATGCCCCGACCGGAGCGGACGCATCCACTTTCGGCCATCGAGGAGCACCATGGAGGCAGGTGAGGACTGGAGGTCACCCATGACCAAAACCCGTAGCCGGTACGCCCCCGACCGCGGTCTGACCACACGCATGGTCACCACCATGTTCCTGATCGGCCTGCTGTACGTGGTCCTGGTCGGCGTCCTGCTGGCCGTGATGCGCGGCGCCTGGCCGATCATCCTGATCATCACCGGGGGCATGTTCGTCGCCCAGTTCTGGTTCAGCGACCGCATCGCGGCCTTCAGCATGGGCGCCCGCGAGGTCACCCCCGAGCAGGCGCCGGAGCTGCACGGAGCGATCGACCGGATCTGTGCGCTCGCCGACATGCCCAAGCCCCGGGTCGCCATCGCCGAGAGCGACGTACCGAACGCCTTCGCCACCGGCCGCAGCGAGAAGAGCGCCCTCGTCTGCGCCACGACGGGCCTGCTGCGACGGCTGGAACCGGAGGAGCTGGAGGGCGTCCTCGCCCACGAGATGTCGCACGTCGCGCACCGCGATGTCGCCGTCATGACGATCGCCTCGTTCCTGGGCGTCCTCGCGGGCATGATCACCCGCGTCGCGCTCTGGGGCGGCTTCTCCCGCAACAGCCGCAGCAACGACCCCATGGGCATCGCGATCATGCTGATCCCCCTGGTCAGCGCCGTGGTCTACGCCCTGAGCTTCCTCCTCACCCGGCTGCTGTCGCGCTACCGCGAACTCTCCGCCGACCGCACGGCCGCGCTGCTCACCGGCAGACCCTCCGCCCTCGCCTCCGCCCTCACCAAGGTCAGCGGGCAGATGGCCCGCATCCCGACGCAGGACCTGCGGAAGGCGGAGCCGTACAACGCCTTCTACTTCGTCCCCGCCTTCTCCTCCAAGGAGAGCCTGAGCCGGCTGCTCTCCTCGCACCCGACCCTGGAGCAGCGCCTGGACCAGCTGGCCCGCATCTCCGCCGACCTGTCCCGCCCCTGACCGAGGAGTACGCCCGTGGGTCTGCTCGACACCATCCTGGGCCGGAGCAAGCCGGTCCGCCCCGACCTCGACCAGCTCTTCGCCGTCCCGTCCGCCGCACTGACCCTCCAGGCGGCCACGGGCTTCGTCCCGACCGGCCTCGGCTCGGTGTGCTTCGCCGGTGTGGAGGGCGCCGGCTTCGCCCGTATCCAGCAGGACGTACGGGAGCTGCTCGACGCGGACACCGGGCGCGGCGGCATCCCGGTGGAGTTCAGCCGGGACTCGTACGGCTACACCTGGCTGCTCGCCCGGCAGCCGCCCGACGACCTCGCCGCGCTGGTCAACGACCTGCACGCGGTCAACACCCTCCTCCAGGACGGCGGCTTCGGCCCGCAGCTGCTGTGCTCGCTGATCGGCTTCCGGGATGCGGAGGGGCGCTCGCTGGCGCTGGTCTACCTCTACAAGCGCGGCACGTTCTACCCGTTCGCCCCGGTGCCGGGCGGCGGCGAGAAGCGGGACAACCAGCTGGAGTTGCAGGTCCGGGCCGCCCTGGGGGACGACCTTCGGGTGGAGAAGGACCTGGGGCGGTGGTTCCCGGTGTGGGGGGCGCCGGGGTTGTGAGGGCCGGGGTTGTGAGGGCCGGGGTTGTGAGGGCCGGGGTTGTGAGGGCCGGGGCCTCGCCTTCGCCTACGGCGTCAGCACGATCCTCCCGAAGACCTCGCCCGCGTCCATCCTCCGGTGCGCCGGCACGGCTGCGTCCAGGGGCAGCACCTCGTGCACCACGGTGGCGATCTCGCCGCGGCCCGCTGCGGCGAACTGTTCGCTCCGCACAGCACGCCGGTCGGCTCCGGTGACGGTGGCCGCGCTGAAAGCGGCGAAGGACATCGACTTCTGGAACGCCGCCATGATCTTCGTGCCGAAGTCCGCCGGCGGCTGGCCCGCGACAGCGCCCACGGCCACCATGCGCCCGTTCGGGTTGAGCCGGTCGAAGAACGACGGCATGTCCTGGCCGGCCACCACGTCGATGATGACGTCGTAGCCTGCGGGTGCTGGTTCCCCTCCTTCGCCGGAGCGGTCCAGGACGTGCGTCGCGCCGAGACGTCGCAGCCGCTCACCGCGCCCGGCCGAGGACGTGGTGACCGCCACCGCGGCGGCGCCGCCGCGAGCGGCGAGCTGCACCGCCATGATCCCGATGCTGCCGGCCGCACCACGCACCAGGACCGTCTCTCCGGGAGCGAAGTGGGCGTGGCGGAGCCCGAAGTGGGCCACCACGCCGGAACTGCCGAGTGTCACCGCATCGACCGCGGACAGGTTCGCGGGCAGGGGAACGATCTCCTCGACCGGCGCGAGGGCCTGTTCGACGTAGCCTCCGCCGGTTCCCGTGAAGCCCCACACCCGCCGGCCGATCCACGAGGCGTCGACGCCGTCACCGACCGCGGTCACGGTGCCCGCCACCTCGCCGCCCGGGATGTGGCCCTCCTTGAAGCCGTAGGCGGCCAGGGCCCCGCTCCGGATCACCACGTCGACTCCCCCGACGCCCACGGCCTCGGCCTCGATCACCACCTGTCCGGCAGCGGGTGCGGGATCCGGCAGGTCGACAACGGCCAGGCCTTCAGGACCTCCGAACGTCTTGATCGCGATGGCCTTCACTGTCGTCTCCCTGGTCCCGGTGCTGTGCACCCCGATGGTCTCGGTGCGCTGCCAGGCCCTGGACGCTAACGGACGCCCCCGTCCGTTTAGGTAAAGTGAGAGCATGAGCGACGGTTTGCCTCACACGCTGCGTTCCGACGCGCTGGACAACCGCGAGCGCATCCTCGACGCGGCCCGGGCACTGTTCTCCGCCGACGGCCTGGACGTGCCGATGCGGGAGATCGCGCGGCGCGCGGGGGTCGGACCTGCCACCTTGTACCGTCACTTCCCGACCAAGCAGGTGCTGGCCACCGAAGCCTTCGCGGACCAGTTGCGCGCATGTCGCACCATCGTCGACGACGGGTGCGCCGATCCCGATCCGTGGCGTGGCCTCTGCCTGGTGATCGAGAAGATCTGTGAACTGCACGCGCGGAACCGGGGTTTCAGCGAAGCCTTCATGGCGGCCTTCCCGGGGGCGCCGGATGCCGGGGGCCGTGAGTACACGGTGAAAGCGGTCGCCGGACTGGCCCAGCGGGCCAAGGACGCCGGACGCCTGCGGCCGGACTTCGTCCTGGACGACCTGATTCTCGTCCTCATGGCCAACAAGGGGATCCACACCAGATCGGCCGACACCCAGGTCATGGCCTCCCGACGCTTCGCAGCGCTGGCGATCCAGGCGTTCGAAGCCTCACCTCAGCACACACCGCTACCACCGGCGGCACGACTGACAGCCGCTGCGCCGGACAACAGCGTCTGACGGCGAGTGGGCCGTGCCCTCCAACGAGGGCCAGGGCCAGGGCCCGCCCCGGGCCACCCTCAGCCCTTCGGAGTCGGTTTCCAGTCCTGTGCCAGCAGCCCGAGCAGCACCTCGTCGAGGAACTCGCCCATCACCCAGGCCGCCGAGCGCAGCACACCCTCGCGGACGAAGCCGTTGCGCTCGGCGGAGGCCAGCATCGCGGCGTTGTCCGGCAGCGTCTCTATCTGCAGCCGGTGCAGGCCGCGTACGACGAATCCGTACTGGCACAGGACCGCCACCGCGTCGGTGCCGTAGCCCTTGCCGCGAGCGGAGGGCCGCAGGCTGAGGCCGATATGCGCGGACCGGTTGTGATTGTCGATGCCCCACAGCGTCGCGGTGCCGACCAGGGTGCCCTCGCCCAACTCCACGACGGAGAACGGGACGCACGCCTGATCCTCGTCGTCGCCCACGAGCCGCGGGTCCTTCGAGTCGGGCGCCATCGGCCGCCACGGCCCGCCATCGGCCCGCGAGGCGTTGACCACGTCGTTGTAGAGCTCGGCCCGCAGAATGGGGATGTCGTCCTCGTGCCGGGCCCTGAGCCCGACCTTGTCGCCGCTTAGCATGCAAGCTTCCTAACCGACCGGGTCGGCGGGCGGCAAGCGGATAATCCCTAGGCGTTCGCGGCGTGGCCCAGGAACGCGGTCCAGGCGGCGGGGGCGACGGCGAAGGTGGGGCCGTCGGCGACCTTGGAGTCGCGGACGTGGACGGTGTGGGGGCAGGTGGCTACCTCTACGCAGAAGCTGTCCTCGTTGAGGCTGTAGCTGGACTTGTGCCAGTCGTAGGCGACTTCGATGCACTCGCCGCCCTCGTTGCCGCTGTAGCTGGACTTGAACCAGGTCAGTTCGGGCCCGTGACTCACAGTTGCCTCACCTTCGTCTCGATGATCTCC
The DNA here is from genome assembly GCF_035917155.1 of Streptomyces sp. NBC_00385. Taxonomy (NCBI): domain Bacteria; kingdom Bacillati; phylum Actinomycetota; class Actinomycetes; order Kitasatosporales; family Streptomycetaceae; genus Streptomyces; species Streptomyces sp. NBC_00385. The sequence continues at coordinate 3,485,396 of NZ_CP107951.1, forward strand.
GCGGATTTCCAGGGGTTGAGCGCCTGGGCCCGCAGAATGCCGAAGAGGTCGAACATGTCGCTGACTTGCTCCGGCTTCGCGATCAACCTATCGCCGCCGTGAGCCTCCACGTACAGCAGACTGCGGCCTTCTCCCGTGGCCATCAACTTCATCGGCCCCATCAACCCCGCATGCGCGTGCTGAGCCGACGGCATCACCTGCACCGTCAGGTGGTTGAACCGCTCCACACAGTCGAGCACGTGCCGCAGTTGCTCCTTCAGCACCTCGGGGCCACCGAGCGTCCGGTCCAGGACCGACTCCTCGATGACGTACCCGATACGGGGCGGCGGCGTGCGCGACAGCACCGTCTGCCGCTCCAACCTCGCTCCGACGTGCCGGGCAATCTCGTCCTCGGAGTACGCCGGTACGCGCGACCGGTGCAGGGCATACGCGTAACCCTCCGTCTGGAGCAGGCCCGGGATCAGCATCGTCTCGTATGCACTGATGACGCGCGCAGTCCGCTCCAGCTTCGCCCAGTCCAGAAACTTCGGCGAGTACTTCTCCTCGTCCACCAGCTCGCAGCACGCCTTCAGCGCCCCGCCCGCCCCGAACACCCGATCCGTGTCGATCAGCAGGTCGCGCGACGGGATGCGCTCCGCCCGCTCGACCGCGCCCATCAGCGACTCCGAGATCAGCAGCTGCTCCGCCGCCTCCTTCTGTGTGAGCCCGGCCCGCACCCGGTGGATGCGGATGAGCTCCCCCACCAGCCGCCGCCCGTGTGTCGTCTCGCTACTCGTCCCCACAGCCCACACCACCCTCCCCACATCGCCCCGATGTGGATCGTGTCCTCCTGGTCACGCTACGCAGTCACCGGAATGCTCGTGGCCATGACGCAGAAGAAGCACCCCGAATGGGTACCCGCCTCGGGGCTCCAACTCCACCTGACCGGCATCCACTTCGACGCAATCCGGTTGCGCGGTGTACGGGGTGAGGCGGTACTGCACCACCTCGCCACCCTCACGGACGGCGATCCGGGGCCCGTCGTGCGGGAGGTCGCGGGAGGGCGGTGGACGTACTTCGTGCTCGAACCCGGCGCCAGCCAGGACTTCGACTGGCCGCCCGGCGCGAAGTGCTTCGGGCCCGCTGCCCGTGACCAGTACGTGGGGGTCCCGGCCGCGCACGGCAACACGTACCCGCTGAGCTGGCGGTGCGGGCCGCCCGAGGTCGGGGACTTCGTGGACGCGGAGCTGCTGCACGGCGTGGTGACGGCTCAACTCGTGCCCGAGGAGGTCCGGTTCCTCTCCTGATCGGCTCTGCCGACTACGCTGCCCACCGGGGACGACCGAGGGGGCGGGAGGAAGGCAATGACGGAGGCCGATCCGGAGACGACGGACGCCCTGTGCCTCGCCGTCGCCGCGTTCGACGGGCGCAGGGCGAATGCTCTGCTGGACGCCGGCGCCGATCCGCTCCGGCCGCTGCCCGACGGGAGCACACCGCTGCTGCGGGCCGTGGCCTCCGGCAACGCCGGCGTGACCGTCGCCCTGCTCAGGCATGCGGAGGGCCGGCTCACGAAGGAGGAGCGGACAGCCCTCCTCTCCTGCGCTCGGCACTGGTACGAGACCGGCGCCGAAACCGGGCTTCGCCTCGCGACCGGCGCGTCGGGCCCGGTCGAAAGCCGTAGGTTCGTCGACGATTTCGACCTCAGCGAGTACCACGTGATCACGCTCGGCGGGATGCGTGTGTGCGACGGCCATTCCGCCGTCCTCACCCGCCTGGAAGCGGAGTTGGGGTTCCGCCGGTCGTTCGACGAACTGTTCGCCCGGGCACTCGCCCGCGCCGACGCGGAACACGCCGACTGGTGGGAAGCAACCGTCGCGCTCGCGAAGCGGTCCGACGTGGAGGCCTGGGAAGCGGCCCTGGCGCTGCGCTCCGACCCTGATCCCCTGCGTCGGCAGTTCGCTGCGTACCTCATGTGGTGCTTCCTCATCGTCGAGCATCCCGCTACCTCGGAGAAATGGCCTTGGGAGCGGCGGGCCGTGGACGTTCTCCTGCCGTGGGCCACCGAGGAGACGGACCCGGCGGTGCTCGTGCCGGTACTGAGGGGGCTCAACTCCGTCGACGACGACGAACCGGAGATCGAAGAGCTGGGGCTGGCCCTCCGCACGCACCCGGACCCGAGGGTGCGCGTCCAGGTGCCGACGATGCTGGGCAGAACGCGATACGCGTACACCCACCCCGAGGCGTTGGACGCGCTCGCCGCGCTGGCTCGCGACCCGGACGCGCGCGTCCGCGCCCACGTGTGCGAGATCCTCTACTTGTTCGAGGGCCGTAGCCCCGCAGTCGCCGACATCCTGGCCGGATTCCTGGACGAGGACGACCAGTTGGTCCGCATCAAGGCCGTCAGCGGCCTCGCCGACGCTGACGACCCCCGCTGCCTGGAGGGCGCCCGCCTGATCGGCCCGGTCGACCGGGCGGAGTGGGAGGACACCTGGCTGCTGGATGCGCCGTGGCGCTACAAGCAGCGCCACGGCGGCTGAACCGGCCATCCGGGGCCCACCGGTGGTGGGGGCGGTCAGGGGCGAAACACACGGATTTGGTCACGGACCGATACGCGCCTCAGGCAGGCTGCGGGGCGGTCGTTGCCGGGGCAGCAGCGACGTTGCGGGTCTCGCGCATGATCAGCAGGCCGTTGACCACCATCAGTGTCGCGGTCAGGCAGTGGACGCCGAGCGCGGTGGCCACGGAGCCGTGGTGGGCCAGCACGTTGGCCATGTCGCCGTACGCGGCGAGGGCCTCCACGAGCAGCACCCAGCCCAGCGCCCGGCGATGGCCCGTCACCAGCAGGACGCCCAGGACCAGGGCCATGACGACGTCGCGGACTCCCTTGACCACCAGGAAGCCACCGCCGTCACCGGGCGGCCAGCTCGGCAGGCCGAAGCCGGGCGCCGTGGTCTCCGGGCTCAGGATGAACTCCGTCCCGAACCAGAGGATGAAGAGGATGAAAGCGGCGGCCAGGACGGTGTTGATCTTCCTCAGTGACATTGCTCTTCTCCCTGCGATTCGTCGTCGGCTCGGTGGGCGTCGTGGGCATCGGCGGTATCAGACGAGGGCGACGACCAGCAGGGTGAACGCGGCGACGATGACGGCGACGCGGATGTAGTGGTACCGGTTCCAGCGGTGCAGCTGCTCCTTCCAGTCGGCCGGCCGGTTCTCGGGGGTCCAGGTCTTGCCCAGGTTGTTGATCGGGACGAGCAGCAGGATCGACATGACCACGCTGACGATCAGCAGTCCGGCGGCGGTGACGACCAGGCCCGCGCCGTCGTGGTGCCATCCGGCGACGGCCCAGATCGCACTGAGGACGACCGAGCCTATGTACCAGAACGGCATCAGGGCGCCGAGCATCCGGCCGCCGTGGGAGTGGCCGAGCTGGCGGCTGTCCTCGGGAAGCGCGTCCAGGATGCGGCTCATGATGAAGGCGACGGAGAACTCCACCCCCACCATCAGGCCGACGACGACAGTGGTGACGACCTCGAGTGTGCTGAGCATGACGATCCCCTCCGTGAACTAGCGTTGCTAGGTGATGAGGCAACGCTAGCGCTACGAACGCTCGATTGTCTAGCGGTGCTAGAATCGAGTCATGTCGGTTAAGGAACGCAAGGAGCGCGAACGGGCGGAGCGCGAGCGCCTCATCGTGGTGACAGCCCGCGAACTCGCCGAGCAGCAGGGCTGGGACGCAGTCACCACCCGCCGGCTCGCCGAGCGCATCGAATACAGCCAGCCCGTCCTCTACAGCCACTTCCGGGGCAAGCGCGAGATCATCGGCGCCGTCGCCCTGGAAGGCGCCACTGAAATGGCCGCGGCGGTACGGGCCGCGACCTCCGCAGCGAACAGCCCGCGCGAGCGGGTCGCCGCCCTCGCCCGCACCTACCTCGACTTCGCCGAGCACAACCCGGCCGTCTACGACGCCTTGTTCCAGCTCGACGGCGGCCTGGCGTACGCGCGTGAGGACACCCCCGAGCCGCTGAAGGACGCCTTCGCCGCCCTGCTCGAATGCCTCGCCGAGGCCGCCGGCGACGGCGTGCACCCGGCACTGTTCACCGAGGTGTTCTGGGCGGCACTGCACGGCCTGGCGACCCTGACCCGAGCGGGCCGCCTGCTGCCCGAGGACGCCGGGCCGCGGGTGGAGCTGTTGGTGGACCGGCTCGCCATCGTCTGACACACGGCGCCGCAGGCACGTAGTCGGCGCCCGAGGGCCCCGACTACGTGCCTGCGGCGCGGGTCAGGTCAGTGCACCTAGGTGCGCTTGAAGTACTCGATCTCCCCGAGTGCGATCGGCCGCCCGCTCTCCTGACCTGCCGCCTCCCTCACGATGAACTCGATGGAGACGACGTCGCTGATGCCCGTCCGTACCGTCTGTTCACCCGGCTTGTCGGTGAGTGTCCAGGCCTTCTCGTGGATCTTGCCGTCCTTCGTCCTGATACGGAGATCCGCCTGTGTCGGCCTGGCGCCCTGCCGGAACGCCTCGGCCTTCGTCGACACCCCGGTGTGGACCGTGACGCCGACCAGCCGGAACGGCTTGGCGAACTCGGCCGTCAGCGCGGCGCCCGTCTTCGGGGCACCCCAGTAGGTGTTCGTCACTCCGTCCACGGCCAGCTTCGCCGCGTGCCCGGGGGCGGCCGCGCTCGCCGCGACGTCGGTGGGGCTGATCTCCCCCGTGCCGCCGAGCTTGTCCCGTACGTCCTCGACGACGTAACGCCCGGCCGGTACGAGCAGGAAGCCCGCGACCAGGAGGCCGGCGATCAGCAGAGCGATCAGACTCCCCCGCAGCAGCCGCCCCGAGCCGGCCCGGACCCTGCGGTCGAACGGCCACCTGGTGCGCCACCAGGGCAGCGGCTCCTCCCGCTCGCCCGGGTTCAGCGGCGTCGCGCAGCGGCGGCAGAACTTCCGCCCCGGGCGGTTGGATGCCCCGCACGACGGGCACGGCGTGCCGTCCGGCTCCTCGTTGGCCACGACCGGTCGGACGACGGGGCGCTGGGCGATCGGTACGCCGGGCTGCACGGCCATCACCGGCTCGTCCGCCACGGGCTCGACCGGCCGTCCCGGCCGTACCGGGGCCGGAGCCGGTGGTGCCGGTCGTACGGGGACGGGTGCGGGCTCGGGCGTGACCTCGGGTGCCGAAGGGGGCGGCTCCTCCGCGACCGGGGCGGGCGGTACGACCGGTACGGGCGGGGGCGGGGCGACGGCAGGCGTCGGCGCGGGGCGCGGGGCCGGGGGCGTCACATCGGGTTCCGGCGCGGGCGCGTCGGCCTCCGGAACCGGCTCCGGTGTCCGGGCGCGCCGCGAGGACGACCCGCCCAGGTACGTCCCGCAGCTTCCGCAGAAGTCCTCGTCCTCTTCGTTGGCGGCCCCGCACGCCGGGCACGAGCGTGTCACGTCAGTCTCCTGTCTCGTGCGGTGTGCCCGGCAGGATCTCCACCCGGCAGGTGAGGTGAGCGGGGCACGAGGCCTGGGCCACGGCCAGCACGCGGGCCGCGTCCACGGGCCGCCCGTCCGGAGCCCGGACCCGTACCAGCAGTTCCCCGGTCGGGGCGGGAGGGAGTTGGCCCCCCGAGACCGACGACCACGCGGCGCCGCCCCCGTCGTGGATGTCGGCCTCCACGCCGAAGCAGAGCCGGAGGTGTTCGGCGAGGCCGCGGCGGGTTCCGCGCCACCGGTGGAGCTCGACGGCGCGGGTGACGACGGCCCGGCGCAGGTCCACCGGCCAGGCCGGGTCGAGGTCGGCGCCGACCCAGGACGACAGCCAGGGCAGGAAGTCGTCCGGGGTCAGCGCGGGGTCGAAGTAGGCCGGGAGGTTGTCCAGGGTGGAGAGGACGGGGGCCAGGACCGTGTCCAGGCCCGCCGTGAAGCGCTGGGCGAGGTCGTCGTCCGCGTACAGGGCGGGCAGCAGCCCGCCGATCGGGTAGCGGCTGGGGAGTCCGGGGACCGAGGCCCTGGTCATGAGCGCCCGCCGGGACCGGTGGCCGTGACGACGACCTGGTGCTGATGGGAGAAGACGAGGGCGTTCTCGGCGACGTCGATGCGGTCCGCGGCCGCTCCCCGGCGTCCGGTGAGCGGGTCTGCGGGGAACAGCCGTACCTCGTCGACGAGTCGGACTCCGGGCACGCTCTGCAGGACGGCGAAGACCTCGCCGTACTGCACGGGCCTGCCGAACGGCCAGCCCGTCCCGTCCGTGCCGCCCCGCAGCGGGTCGATGTGGCGGAACAGCGCGTCCAGGGCCTCCGCCCGGACGCGGTCCACCTCACCCGCGTCCGCGACCAGTTCGGCGACCACGGTGACGCCCACGTAGGCGGGCGGTTCCACGATCAGCCGGGTGCCGACCAGGCGCCGTTCGTCGAGCCGCCCGGAGACCGCCGCCAGCACCGAGTCCGGCGGGATCAGCTGCTCGAACCGCAGCCGGCCGCCGTCGTCGGGGACCGCGTCGGGCACCACCAGGACCCGCACCGCGCCGCCCTCGCCCGCGACGGCGGGCAGACAGCGGACCCTGCGCAGCGAGCGCGCGGCCTCGCGGGCGATGACCTCGTAGTCCTCGGCCGTGACCGCCCGCTCCTGGACCCGGAGGATGTGGGGCGCGCGCACCTTGGCGTTCTCGACGCTCTCGCCGTCGACCCCGCCGCGGGCCGCCTCCCGGTTGGCGACGCCGGCGACGTACGGCACCGAGCTGCGCAGGACCCGGATGGCGCCGCGGGCCACGTTGCCCGCCGCCCCGCCACCCGTCCGGTAGCGCGGGACGCGGAGCTGGGCGCCCTTGGGGGGCACCGCCCCGTAGCCGCGCATCGTGCCGTCGGCCTCGCGGACCTCCGGCGGGAAGGCGAACCGGCCGGTGACGGCGTCGATCTGTACGTGCCGGTCCTCCGGCGACGAGGCCCCGAAGTGCTCCACCGGTGTCCAGGTCTGCCAGCCGTCGGCGGAGGACACCTGGACGAAGGGTGGTTCGCCGTCCAGCAGGAGCGGCACCCTGCGTACGGAGAACGTCTGGCCGGCGACCCCTTCGGAGGTGCCGAGCGGGACGTCGAGGACGGTCTCCGCGTGTTCGACGCCGGTGGTGCCGCCGACGGTGAAGACCTCGGCCTCCCGGATCGTCGGCGACTCGGAGTAGAACGGCTGCCCCGGTTCGGGCGCGGTGACCCGGCAGCGCAGCCAGCCCGCCCTGATCCCGGCCGTCACCGAGGCCGTGTGCCCGGCGGGGACGAACACGGTGATCTCGCCGGGCCTGTTGAGCCCGCCGGTGCTGTCCGTCCCGGTCTCGCAGGGCACCCAGCGGGCCCCGTCCCACGCCTCCCACACCAGCGGCGGCTGCCGGGGGTCGACGCCGACGCCCTCCACCCGGCTGTCCAGGCGTACGGCGACGATGCACCGGGGCACGGCGGTGGGCAGCCCGAACAGCAGGGCGTCGCCCGGTTCCGGGCGGGACTGGAAGCAGGGGATGTCCTTGCCCGCGCCGAGCGGCGCGGTGCGGTCGGTCTGGTCCCCGGACGCGGGGGCGGTGACCAGCCTGGTCAGCGAACTCGGCACGATCGCCAGGTCGTCGGTGGTCGAGAAGACCACCGCCTCCTCCGTCTCACCGCGGGCGGTGGCGACCTCCGTACCGGCCGGGAGCCGTATGGTGTCCGGCTGCGGGGCGGACAGCCAGAAGTCGACGTCGGCACGGGCCACCGTCGGCGGGAACAGCTGGACGCCCAGCAGGTCGAGGAAGGCGGAGTAGTTCCGGTCCGGCACCCGGTTCAGCCGGTAGAGCAACTGGTCGACCATGTACGCGAACGTCTCGATGAGCGTGACCCCGGGGTCCGACACGTTGTGGTCGGTCCATTCGGGAGAGCGCTGCTGGACGTACCGCTTGGCCTCGTCGACGAGTTGCTGGAAGCGGCGGTCGTCCAGGTTGGGGGAAGGCAGGGACATCAGCGCGCCTCCGGTTCTTCTGCACTCGCCTCGGGACTGCCGGAGGACGGGATCGTGTAGAAGGGGAAGACGAGGTTGCGCAGGTCGTTGGTGGACCGCACGGTGTAGTGCACGTCGATGTAGAGGGTTCCCTCGTCGACGGTGTCGAAGGCGACCACCACGTCCCTGACCTCGATGCGTGGTTCCCAGCGCTCCAGTGACGTACGCACCTCGTGCGCGATGCGGCCCGCGGTGGCGCCGTCGCCGGGCGCGAAGACGTAGTCGTGGATGCCGCAGCCGAACTCGGGGCGCATCGGCCGCTCCCCCGGCGCGGTGCCGAGCACCAGGCCGATGGCCTCCTCGATCTCCTGGTCCCGCTCGACCATGCCGATGCCGCCCGTGGCGCCGACCCGCAGCGGGAAGCCCCAGCCGCGGCCGACGAATCCGGCCCCGCTCATACTGGGCCTCCGATCAGGACGTTCGGCGCACCCATGACGATCTTGGCGCCGCAGCTGGTGGTGTCGCCCATACGGGCGGCCGGGAGTCCGCCGATCAGGACCGCGCCACCGACCACGGCGGCCGGGTTCGGCATGACGACGTTCCCCGGTCCGAGCAGGGCGTGCGGAGGGATGACGCACACGTGGAGGCTGCCGGTGACGGCGGCCGGCCTGCCGCCGATCAGCACGGTGGCGACGGCGACCGCACCCGGTGGCGGGGTGCCGATGACGCCGCCGTGGACGGTGGGGTCGCCCGAGCGGGCTGCGGGGGGCATGGCTGCTGTTCTCCTTGCTGGGCCGGGGAGTTGGTCCCGGTGGCGGGTTCGGGTGTCAGTTGATCCGGATGAGCCTGGCCTTGAGGACGGCGAGCAGTCCGCCGTCCACGGTGACCCCGGTCTTGCCGTTGATGGTCACCGAGGCCCCCTTCACCTCCACGTTCCCCGTACCGGCGTCGAGCGTGATGCCCGACCGGCCCAGGGACAGGGAGCTCAGCACCCGGGAGGTGCCGCGGGCGAACACCTTCAGCGCGATCTCGCCCTTCCGCTCGTCCAGGGTGACCTCCAGCTGCTTGTCGCCGGTGGCCAGCCGTACTCCGGACGGGCCGCGCGGGGCGTCGAGCAGTTCGATCCGGTTGCCCGAACGGGATACGAGGGAGCGGCGGTTGACCTTGCCGCTGGTCGGGTCGACGAGCGGCACGTCGTGCGGCGACGGCTTGTCGACGCCGTTGTAGAGGCCGCCCAGCACATAGGGGCTGTCCAGCAGGCCCTGTTCGAAGCCGACCAGTACCTCGTCGTTGACCTCGGGGCTGAAGACCCCGCCGCCGCCCTGGCCGCCCCACTGCACCGTACGGACCCAGTCGGACACATAGGTGTCGTCGAGCCAGGGGAACTTCAGCCGGACCGAGCCGCGTTCGCCCTTGCCCCTGCCCTCGCGGATGTCGGTGACGACGCCGATCGCGAGGCCCGGAATGCGGGGGCCGCGCGGGGGCGCTTCGCCGCCGCCGGTGAGTCCGGTCAGGGAGCGGTCGGGGGATGCGCTGACCAGTACGGTCGTGCGGTAGCCGCCGTGCGGGTCGAGGACGTGGTGGGACGCGGTCGCCGTGTAGCGGCCGGCGAAGGCGGGTCCGACGTTGCCGAGGGTGACGGGTTCACCGGCCCGCAGCCGGGGGTTCCCTTCGGCGACCGCCTCGATCTCCCCGAAGCCGGAGCTGACCCGTGCAGCCACCGCACCGGCCACCGCGCCGGCCTCGGCCTGGGTCCGGTACGGGGTGTCGGCGACCGTCATCCGGGCCTTCGGGCCGAACGCGCCGGCCGCGGCGGACGGGCTCAGCCCGGGGACGACCGTGGTGGAGCGGACGGACGGCTGGCGTGCCACGAGGCGGGTCTTCGTCTCCACGTCCCAGCCGCGCACCTCGACGCTGTCCGCCCCGTCCGCACCGGTCAGCACGGCCCGCAGGGCCAGCAGGTTGCGCCCGTACTCCAGGACCATCGGATGCTTGGTGGCGGACGTGGCGGGCGAAGGCGCCGACGCCGCCGGCTTCGGCTTCACGAACTGCAGCAGGCCCTTCTCGTCCACCCGTACGTGCGCGCCGCTCTCGCCCGCCAGGTACTGGAGGAAGTCCCAGTCCGAGATGTTGGGCTGCGTCAGCTGCTTGTACATCACGGGCGCCGCCTCGACCTTCCCGCAGGTGAGTCCGGCACCGGCGGCGACCTTGCGGACGATGTCGGCGGCCTTCATGTTGCGGAAGGCCACCACCTTCCGCCCGCGCTGGAGCCGGTGGGCCTTGGAGAAGGCCCGGACGACGGTGAAGGAGCCCGTGGTGTCGCTGTCGAGTTCGAGCGCGGTCACCTCACCGGTGAACAGCCGCTCGCGGGCCCGCTCCTGGACCGTGACCACGGAGATCTTCAACGGGGTGCCGATGGTGATTCCGGTGGCGGTGAGCAGCGTGTGGTACGGATCCCGGTACGTCAGTACGGCGGTGTCCGGAAGGCCGACGTTCTCGTCGACCGCGCAGCTCACCAGCTGGGCGGCCCAGGCCGCGGGAAGCTCGGCGGGCGCCTCGACGATCGGGTCGGCGGCGAAGGAACGGGCGGGTGCGGGGCTCACCGGGCGCCCTCCGAGGTGTGGTCTTCCAGTCCGGGCACGAGGAGTTCCGTGCCCGGGGCCAGCTGCATGGGGTCGTCGATGTCGTTCGCCTCGGCGATCGTGCGCCACGCGGTGGCGTCGCCGTATTCGCGCCAGGCGAGCAGCGGCAGGCTGTCACCGGCGACGACCCGGTGGGTACGGCGTGCCTCCTTCGATCCGGACGTGGGGTTCTGCCCGGCCGGGTCGACGCTCGCCTCCTCGATCGACAGGGAGCAGGTGGCGCGCAGCGGCTTCCCGTCGACGTCGAACAGCGTGTACGAGACGGAGAGGCTGGAGAGCACCCCGTCGAACGACGTCGTCTTCGACGTCCCCCAGTCGAACCGCACCCAGGGGCTCGACGGCTTCTTGCGGCCCAGGCTGCTCGGGGTGGGCACGCAGGCGGTCATCAGCTGCTCCACGGCCTTCTCCACCGAGTTGTCGTGGGTGGCGGTGGCGTCCAGGAAGACGTCCAGGGACAGCGACCGGGGCCCGCTGCCCACGAATTCGGGCAGCGCGGACTCCCCTGCCGTCCGGGAGGGGGTGCGCCGCCACTCGGTGCTCTTGGACAGGGAGAGCGTCGCCGGATTGAACTGCAGCGTGAGCCGGGCGAGGGTGCCGGACGGTTTGGCGCCCACGTCCGTCGGCGGCTCCATGATGGTCAGCTGGGCACGGGCACGGCTCGTGCGGGCGGCTGCGGCCACGGTGTTCCTCCTTCCTGCGCGTCTCCGTCGTCAACTCGGTTGCGGGCCCGGGCCATCAGGACGGCACCAGGCCCTCGTGCGCGATCTCCAGGGTCTCGATCGCCGCCTCGGAACTGGACGGGTCGAAGGACGGCCCCTGCCAGCGCACGGGCACGATGCCCTGGATCTGCCAGCTGATGATGCGGCTGAGGTCCGGCCGGAGCGCGACGATCTCCCCGTCCTTGCGCTCCACCCGCTGGGTCGTCTCGTTCAGCCAGCGCGCGATCTTCAGCGTGTCGGCGGTGACGGGGCGGGTCAGCGTGATGTTGGTCCAGGTGATCCGCCCCGGCAGCTGCCAGGTGAAACCGTTGTTGCCGCCCTCGGCGTACTGCTCCAGCTCGACCTCGGCGCCCAGCCCCGAGCAGGTGTGGAAGGCACCCAGGTCGCTTCCCCCGATGGCGAGCTTGAAGAACACGCTCGTCGCGAAGATGTTGTCCGTCATGTGCGCTTCTCTTCTTCTCTGCGGTCCGTGGGGTGGCGGGTCGTGCGGGTCGGGCGGGTCGGGCGGGGAGTTGCGGGGAGTTGCGGGGCGTGCGGGCCGGTGGTGTCAGCGGCGGCCGTCGTACGGCCGTCCGGAGCGTTCCCGTCCTCTGCGCAGGTCGGCCCGGAGCAGCCTGCTGACCGGGTCGAGCAGCCGGCGGGCGAGCTCCTCGATGTCCACGCCGGCTGCCTCGTTCGGCTGTGGCGTACGGGGGGCGTTCGGTCCGGCCGCGGGGGCGTCCGCGGATGCGGCGGGGGTACGGGCGCTCTTCGCCTGGACCACCCGCACGGGCACTCCGGAGAGCCCCGCCTCGGCCACCGCCCGCTGGACCGCCTGGGCCTGGGAGCCCGTGGCGCGGTTGCCGGCGGCGGGGCTCCGGGGCGCGGGACTTCCCGGGCCGCCGCCACCCTGGGCCGGGCCGGGACGGGCCGGGACGGGCCGGGAGGCACGCACGGTGAGCGCCTGCGGTGCGGCGGTCGGGGCGTCGTCCGGCGGAGCCGGTCCGACGGCGGGTGCTCCGGTCTCGGGTACCACCGGCAGCTGGAGCCGCTGCACCGGCACGGCGCCCCCGGGCCGGACTGACCCGGGCGGGTGCGGGCGCACCACCGGGACGGGGGGTGCGGCGGGCGGGGTGGGCGAGGCGGGCGGGGTTCGTGGAGTGCGTGAAGCCGGTGGGGTCGGTGAAGTGGACTGCGTTGCCGGGGGCGGTGCTTGGGGTGCGCGGGTGACTCGGCGCACGGCCGGTGCGGTGCCTCGCGGGGCGACGGGTGCGGATCGCTGGAGGGTGGCGCGGGCGGCCGGGGTGGCCCGGGTTGCTGCCCGGGTTGCCTGAGCTGCTCGGCTCGATGCCTGAGCTGCTCGGTTCGTTGGCTGGGTAGCTTGGGTCGATGCCTGGGTTGTCTGGGTGGCCTGTCGCACCTGGGTGGCCTGTCGCGCCCGCGTCTGCGCGCCGGGGCCTTCCGATGACGACGACGGTGGCCCGTCCGGGTCCCGCCGCTGGGCGTCCCGCCGCCAGGTCGCCGCCACGACGGGCCGGCTGGTGGTGGCCGGCACGGGGGCCGAGAAACCCTCCGCCGCTCCGGTGCTCACGGTCAGGGTCCGCCGGGCGAGCAGGGCGCGCGAGCGCTGGACCGCGACCGCTGCGTGGCCTCCCCCGGTGGCCGGCCCCGGCGCCTGCCCTTGTTGGCCTCGCGGGCCGATCCGCCGGACGCGAACCGGAGTGGGGACGGGAGGAGTGGCGTTGCTCGCGGACGTAGAGGTGGTGCTCGTGGCCGTACGGGCAGGGCCGCCCGAGGCCGCGGGGGAGGTGGCCGAAGGTGTGCGGGCGGTGTCCACGGCACGTTGGACCGCTGCAGGCTGCGGGGCGGTCGATGCCGGTCCGGCGCCGGGCTGGGCCGGTGCGCGCAGGGGCATTCCGGCGGGCGGGGGCGAGGCGGTCGCGGGCGTCTGCGGCAGCCCCGTCGATCCTCCGCCCGGCAGCGGGCCCGTGGTTCCGGGCCGCGTCCGGCGGGGGTCGCCCAGCAGCGGGGCGCCGGGCACGGGGCCGGCGGTCGGCGGGAGCGAGGAGAGGGGCGCGCCGAGTCCGCCCCGGGTACGGGCCTGCGAGCCCGGGCCCCCGGGCGCGGGCGCCTGCGGTCGGGGCGCGGGGGCGGGCTGGACCGAGGGCGCGGGGCCGGGAGGAGCGGGGGTGCCGGCCCGGGTGGCGGAGGGTCCGGACTCCGGGGCCGTCCCGGAGGTCGGGGCCGCCCCCGGAGTCGGGGCCGTCCCGGGCGTCGGGCGTCGGCGTTCAGCAACCGGGCGTTCAGCCGACTGACGCTGGGCCGACCGGCGTTCAGCCGACTGCCGGGGCCGCTCCGCCGAGGGCGCCGCCGGAGCGGGGGAAGCGGTCACGGGCGTGGCCGTTCCCTCCGCCTGCCGCTGGACCACGGGCAGGGCAGGGCCTTGCGGTGCCGCTGGGCCCGGGGACTCGCTCCCGTCCCTGCCGGGCAGGGCGAAGGGGGCCGCATGCGTGGGCAGTTCCCGCAGGGGCTTGCCCAGGGCAGGCCGTACGGGATGCGCGGCAGACGCCAGGTCCGGGGCGCGTTCCGGCGGGGCGGCAGCGGGCAGGCGCTCCCCGGCATCCGGGCGGTGGGTTCCCGTCGCACCGGGTCCGGCCGTTCGTTCAGCCGGGCCGCTCGTCTCACCGGGTCCGGCCGTCGGGCCAACAGGGCTGGACGGCACGGTGGTTCCTGGCGTCACGAAGGCCGCGAGACGACGCGGAGCCGCCACCGGCCGGCGGGCGACGATCAGAGCCGGCGCGGTGCGGCGCGGGCGGACCGGGGCGGGCCGCGTGACGGTGGCGGGTGCGGTGTCGTCCGAGGCCGCCCGGGTCACCGGAGCGGCCGACCGCTGGACATCGGCCACGGAAGCCGCCGGAGCCCGGACCACGGGCGCCGGATCCGACCCGGCCCGGACGGTCGCGCCACGCGGACCGGCACCGGATCCGGTGCCGGCACCAGGCTGCCCGCCCCGCCGCCCGGCGTCGGACGCCCGGCCCGGGGCGACGGACGACGCGGCCTGTCCGGGCGACAGCTCCGGCTCCGGCTCCGTCCGGACGGCGGCGGCGCGCAGGAGCAGGGGTGTTCCGTCGGTGGTGGGGCGGGCGGTGCCCGGCCGAGTGACACCGTGGATGAGGCCCACCGGTGCGGACGGCAGGACGGCATGGCCGAGCTCGCCTCCGTACGCGATGTTCTGCCACGAGGCGAGCCGGGACCTGAAACGCAGTCCGTCGCTCACCCCGATCGAGGACCGGGCAACAGTCACGGCCGGCGGCGCGACCCGCCGCCAGCCGCCGTCCCAGTCCGCCTCCCGGCTCACCGGCCGGACGTCCTCCTCCGGCAGCTCCGGCCCCGCGGCCGGAGTGTCGTCGCCGGACGCCCCGGGGACGGGGGCGGCGGCCTGCCGCCGGTCTCCTCGGCGGAACCAGTCCCTGAACTCCACGCCCTCACCCGCTCTCGTTGACGCGGGTGTTGATCCGCGCTATCTCCCTCACCCACTCCTGCCGCTCACCGTGGGTGAGGTCGAGGATGTCCTCACGCTGCCAGTGGAAGTGGTAGGCGATGTACGCGAGCTCCTCCCGCAGCCGGGAAGGCGCGTACGTCACGATTCCCCCAGGCGTTCACCCGAGAGGTCCACCTCGAACGACCCGTGGCACAGCGGGCACGTCACCGCGGCGTGGGTGTGGCCCTCGCTGTTGATGCGGCGGTAGAAGTCCTGGAGGAACGCCACGTCGGTGGCGTACATCCGCTCGACCACCCCGGCGTGCACGTCGGTGACGGTGCCGAGCCGGGTGATGACCTGGCTGAGCAGCACCACGCTCAGGTACGCGGGGTTCTCCTTGACCCGCAGGTCGATCTGCGGGCGCAGCTCGTCCCGGGCCGTGGCAAGCCGCATCGACCCGCTCCGGTGCACCTGGCCCTCGTCGTCGACGTAACCGCGCGGGAGCTCGAACTCGAACTCCGTACGCAGGTCCTGACGGTCCCGCTCCCGGGCGGGAGGAGGCGTCGGAGCCTCCTCGCGCGGGGCGGGCGCGGCGGCGGCGAGGCTGTCGAGGACCTCGTCGAGGCCGCCGCCGGAAACGGTCCTGCGCCTCATTCGACCACGATCTCCTCGAAGGTGATGGTGACCGTCTCCGTCGCCGCGCTGGACTCGCCGGCCTTCAGCGAGGGGCCCTCCCACTTGCTGGCCCAGCCCTGCATCAGCTGGATGCGGCGGACGGTCTCACCCTTCGAGTCCTTGATCTCGATGGTGAGGTTCTGACGTGCGGTGTCGACGGCTCCGTTGTTGAGCGTCTCCTTGATCCACTTGGTGAACTCGCTGCTCTTGTCGAGCCCGCGGGTGATCGTCACCTCGCCGGCCTGGCGCGCACCGGGCTGCTTGCGGATGATCTGCTTGCCCTCGGCGGTCACCTGGCGGACCTCGACGACTTCTTCCTCGACGGTCAGCCCGCTGATCTCCTGGATCGACTCCACGAGATAGCCGCCGAGCTGCACGCCGAAGACGTGGGTGGAAAGAGCATCGCCCTCTGCCATGGCTGTGTGTCACCTGTTCTGTTCGTTGCCTGCGGGGGTCGGTCCTCGACGAGGACGGGGCACTCGTCGAGGGCGGGTCACTCGTCGACGAGGCTGGTGCTGTCCGAGAACTGCGCGAGGCGGAAGATCACGAACTCCGCGGGCTTCACCGGGGCGACGCCGATCTCGCACACGACCTGGCCGAGGTCGATGGACTCCTGCGGGTTGTTGTCCCGGTCGCACTTGACGTAGAAGGCCTCCTCCGCCGTCCGGCCGAAGAGCGCGCCCCGGCGCCATTCCTCGGTGAGGAAGGCGGTGACGTTGCGCCGGATGCTCGACCAGAGGCGGTCGTCGTTCGGCTCGAAGACGACCCACTGGGTGCCCAGGAGGATGGACTCCTCCAGGTAGTTGAAGAGCCGGCGCACGTTGAGGTAGCGCCAGGCGGGGTCGGACGAGAGCGTGCGGGCGCCCCAGATGCGGATGCCCCGCCCGGGGAAGGCGCGGACGCAGTTGACGCCGATCGGGTTGAGCAGGTCCTGCTCGCCCTTGCTCAGGCGGAGTTCCAGGTCCAGCGCCCCGCGGATGACCTCGTTGGCGGGCGCCTTGTGCACCCCGCGCTCGCCGTCGCTGCGGGCCCAGACACCGGCGACGTGGCCGCTCGGCGGGATCAGGGTCTGCTGGCCGGTGGCCGGGTCGAGGACCTTGAGCCAGGGGTAGTACACGGTCGCGTAGCGCGAGTCGTATCCGGCGTCGTCGTTGCGCCAGGTGCGGACGCGCTGGGCGTTCATCCCCGGCGGGGTGTCCAGGACGGCGACCCGGTCGCCCATCTGCTCGCAGTGCGCGATGACGGCCAACTGCACGGCCCTGACGCCCTCGTCGTCGATGTCGCCGCGGCGGTGGGCGCTCATCAGGTCCGGGACGGCGACCATGGTGATCTCGTCGATCGCCTCAAGGGCCGCGATGCCCGTGCGGGCCGACGCGTCGCCCACGTACTCACTCGGACCGGTCCGGACGGTACCGCCCGCGGCCGGGGCGGCGGGCGAGAGCGAGAGGCTCTGGTTCTCGGGGCGGGTCTGCGCCGCACCGGGCTGTTCGGTGACCTCGACGAGCTTGGACTGCCGGGCCTGGGTGACGAGATAGCCCTTGACGTTCTTGCGTACGGAGGTGTCGTACGTCTCCGCGACCTTGCCGCCCTGGCGCACCAGCAGCCGGAACCGGTCCTCCGGAGGGTTCTCGCCCTCGGGGTCGGCGACCTCGATGGACAGGCCCTCACCGGCGCCCGGGCGGGCGGAGACCAGGAAGCCGCCGAGGGCGACGGGCGGGGCCGCCGCGGGCGCGGAACCCTGCGGTGCGTCCTCGGACGGGCCGCCGATGCGGACGATGTACGCCGCGCCGCCGCCGTTGCTGAAGTAGCCGTGGACGGCGAGCGTCAGGTAGGTGTCGGGCGTGAAGGTGCCGAAGGCCGATACGTACTGGTCCCAGCTCGTCACCAGCGTCGGCCGGTGGAAGGGGCCCGTCTCCGCGAACCCGACGAAGGCGGCGACCGCGGTGCCGACTCCCTCGATGGGCCGTGCTCCGGACTGCACCTCCTCCACGTATACACCTGGGGTGAGGTACGACGGCATGCTCGCTCCTTCGGGTGGTCAGTCGTTCGCTTGTTCAGTCTTGCCCGGGGTGTCTGCGGGATGTAGGCCTCAAAGTCCTGGCCCCGGGGCAGGGCGACTGCCTTCCCGGGCACCCCGGACGCCCGGGGAGGCCCGCGGAGGCCCGGCAGACCCGGGGAGGCCCGCGGAGGCCAGGGAGGCCGAGGGAGGTCCTTCTCGCATTCCGCGACCGAAATATTTCGCTCGGAATCCCTGTGCCCGAGCCCGCGCCACGAGGGTTAGTTTCAGCCAGAAACTAATGACCGAAGGGACCGAACCGGCCGGATTCCCACGGCCGGTCGGGCCCCTCGCGATCCTGATCCGCTCCGGTGAGCAGGGGTGTCCGCGGTTCGAGCGGACGCCACCCTCGGCAAGGGGCCGGGAATCAGCTGTGGAAGACCGTCAACGACCGGCCACGGCCCGCCCGTTCCCTTTGGTTCCCGATCCGGAGGGGTGTGTTCAGGGCCACACCCCGGCGCGCCGCCATGTGGAGGTTTCCGCTGGCAGGGACCCTGTTTGTTCACGCTCCCGGAACGGAAGGGCAGGAATCCGGCGCTATCGTTCCTACGGCGCGAAATCGCTCAGCACACCACTGACATTGAGTACTTGGTGGCACTTGGAGGCCTGCTTACCGGTCGCCGGAGTCCCGGGTTTGGAACAGGTCACGGAAACGGTGACCTTGTCATTCTGTTGTATCCGAATGGGGGTGACCCAGTGATAGTCCTGGTTGCGGAACGTCTCCAGAGCAATGGTGGTGATCTTCCGCTCGCCGAAGGAGATGGTCAGCACCCCTTCGTCTCCCTGGAAGTTCGCCACCACGATGTCGGTGACGCCGAAGACCTTTCCCTGCGGAACCGGATAGGTCCCGTCCCGCTCGGCTCCGGCATCCGTCTGCACGTCGATGGTCTGGGAGCTCTGCTGGGTGTTCACCCCGCCGCCGCCCGTCGAACCCGAACCGCCCGTACCGGCACCGCCGGTACCGTCCGTCCCCGTTCCGGCGCTCTCCCCCTGCTTCTGGCCCTGCCCGCCGGCCGGGTCGCCGCCGCCCGTGGTGCCACCGGTCGCCGCACCGCCCTGCGGCCGCTCCTTGTTCTCCTCCTGGGCCGCCGCGGCCCCCGCCTCCTTCGCGGTGCTGCGGACGGCGGGGCGTACCAGCGCGAACCACGCCACCAGCAGCGCGAGCAGGGCCGCCAGGACGATCAGCAACCACTTGGGCAGCAGCGGAAGTTGCGCGAACTCACCGGGCAGGGGTTCCGGGCGTCCGGGCCGGTCGGCCTCCGCCTCCGCACCCTCGCCCTCGGCCACCCGGACCTCGAACGGCCAGGTGGCGGGGGCGCCGAACCAGATCAGCTTCCGGGCCCGCACCCGCAGGCCCGACTCGGCGGACTCGCCCGGCTTCAGGCTCAGGCGCTCCGGCGTGAAGGCGAGACGAAGCTCCTCCCCCTCCTGCTTCCCGGTGAACACGACGTCCACGGGAGCGTTCCCACGGTTCTGCACCGAGGCCCGGAACCGGGCACCCAGCCAGCCCCTGCGCCGGCCGGGCTCCAGCCTCGTCCGCAGTTCGGCGAACGGCTCGACCACCACCGTCGCCTCGGGAACGGCCACCGATTCGGGGTGCTCCGCCGGCAGGACGCGTACGCCCAGGGGTACTTCGCCCGCCGTGACCTCATGGGAACGGGGTGGCGCGAGCCGCACCGTCACGGTCTCGGAGGTGCCCGGGTAGAGGGAGACCCGCGCCGGTTCGACCGTGGCCCACGCCGCACAGTCGCCGACCACTTCGAGGGTGTACGCCTCGACGATGTCGCCGTCGTTGCGCACGGTCAGGGCGGTCGTCGCTTCGGCGCCCGGCGACACCGTCACCGTGGATATGTCGAATTCGGCAGATGTGGTCACGATGCGACGTTAGGCCGCGCCCCCATCCCCGCAGCAGAGGCGGGAGGGCAACGTGCGGGCAGGTCCGGTGCCCCGGCGGAACACCCGCGCCGTCTCCTCGCACCCTCACCGCGCGCCAGGTCTCCCTGTCCGGGGCCGGGAGGAACGTGCACGACATCCGACTTACCGGAAACCGGCGCAACCACCTATCGGGGAACCTGCGGAAGTAGCTGAGGAAGACGAGCACATGACCATGATCACGAAAGATGTGACGCCGGCCGTGACGGGGGGCGGCCGCAGCCGCGGCCCCTCCGTGCCGGAGCAACGCACGGAGGGCACGCAGCCGGCGTCGCCGGGGGGCCGGGTCTCCGTGGCCGTGTACGCGGAGGACCTGATCCTGCAGACCGGCATGGTGCACCAGTTGCGCATGCGGCCGGAGATAGAGCTGATACCGGAAGAGGAGGCCGACCGGGCACAGGTCTCCTTAGTAGTGGTGGACATGGTGAACGAGCCCACCGTCCAGCTCCTGCACCGCCTCCAGCGCAACACCGCCACCCGCACCGGGCTCGTCGTCGGCTTCTTCGAGACGGGGGCGCTGCAGACCCTGATCGAGTACGGCGTCGCCGCCGTGCTGAGACGTGGCGAGGCCGACCAGGACCGTCTCGTCCATCTGGTCACGGCGATCGCGAAGGGTGAAGGAGTGCTGCCGGGCGACCTGCTCGGGAAGCTCCTCGACCACGTCAGCAGCCTCCACCGTACGGTCCTGGACCCCCGGGGCCTGTCGCTCTCCACCCTCACGGCGCGGGAGGCGGAGATGATCAGGCTGGTGTCGGAGGGCTACGGCACGGCGGAGATCGCGCAGAAGACCTCGTACTCCGAACGGACCGTCAAGAACGTTCTCCACGAGGTGGCGGCTCGGCTGGAACTGCGCAACCGGGCCCACGCGGTCGGCTACGCCATGCGGCACGGCCTCATCTGAGGTGCTGAGACGCGCCGGGCTCACGCCGGGGGCTGCCCCCGCGGGATCCTGCGGCGAAGGGCCCGCGGGGGCAACGGCCGTTGCCCCCGCGGTGCTCCGGGGCGGGCCGCCGAACCGGCCTGCGGTTGTTCTTCGGATCAGGTGCGTAGCGGCTGCGCAGGTGGAGTCGCTCCGCGACCTCGCGTCCGCTCCGCGAGCAATCGTCGCGATGGCCGGCCGGACGGGATCTGTGCCCGGAATCTGCCCCGGTGAACCTTGTCGGCCGACACGACGAGCAGGTCTTGTATCGGTGTCCGCCCGTTGAAAGGCATCCAGTTGTCGCAGCATGAACGCCGCCCTGGTCGGGCCGCCGAAACCCGGTCCACGGCACCGCGCACACCCGCCCCTGTGGACCGGGCCGAAGCCCTCGCGCTCCAGCGCACAGTAGGCAACGCCGCAGTCCTGCGCATGCTGCAACTCGCCGACCGCTCTTCTGCCCAGGAACAGCCCGCCGTGCAGCGCTCAGCCGTCCACGACGTACTGAGCGGCAGCGGACGTCCACTGGAGGCGCCGCTGCGCCAAGAGATGGAGGCCCGGCTGGGCGCGGACTTCACCGATGTCCGCATCCACGACGACAGCACCGCCCGCGCCTCCGCCGCCGAAGTCGGCGCCCGCGCCTACACCAGCGGCAGCCACGTCGTCATCGGCGACGGCGGCAACGACATGCACACCCTCGCCCACGAACTGACCCACGTCATCCAGCAACGCCGGGGCCCCGTCACCGGTACGGACAACGGCGACGGGCTGAAGCTCTCGGACCCGTCCGACACGTTCGAACGTGAAGCCGAGGCCAACGCGCACCGCGCAATGTCCCGCTCGGTCATCGGGCCGTCCCCGACCGGGAGCGACTCCTCCCCCGCGACTGCGGCACAGGCCGGAGGAACCGCGGTCCAGCGGTTCATGGCGCCCGAAGAAAACGCCACCGCCGAGTGGACGCAGAGCGCACTGGAATACACCAGGGCCAACAAACTGGACATCTTCACCCGGTACGCGCGGATGGTGCTCGAACTCGAATCGGACGAGAGTGTCCCCGATAAGGAAGCGGGCAGAATCCTCAAACGACTCGGCATACTGAACTCCTGGGCAAGGATCCATGGAATCCATAAGAATATGGACGCCGGAAGCAATGTGGACGTCACCGTGGATGGGCTCGCAGCATCACTGAACACGCTGGTTCGGAATCTGAACATCATGGAGCAGGAGTGCGCGACGGCGGCCAAGGTCGGCGAGGCGCCGGGCTCGGACTTGCCCATGCCGGGAAGCGTCGTCGGCACCGAGTTCACGTTCACGGACAGCACACTCAACGGGACGGTGGGAGGCAATCCCCTACGCGTCGACATCAGTGGACTCACCGGAAAGGCTGACGCCAGGGCCAGGTCCGCGATCACCTACGCGAAAAGCAAGATGGCCGCGTGGACCAGACTGGTGCAGAACGCTCGTGTGCCGCAGGGGTTCACACTGAACGTAACCGACACCACCGTAAAAGAGCAGGACGCAAAGCGATTCACCTACACCAACGGGTCCACCCAGTGGTGGTGGGAGATCACGATGGATGACGCCTGCCTCGAGACGCGGACCGACCCGACCTCCGTCAGCGGCCTGGACGCTCCTCACGTGAAATCCATCGTGCGCAATCACATATTCACCCTTGCTGAATCCTGCGGCCTGCGCGTGGACCAGAGCATTGCCGGCGGCGGTGGACACATTTCCATCGACAGCACATCAACGTTCGGCGGGAGTGTCGAACTCTTCGTGCAGTCGATGCGGAACTGGGAAGAGAACTGGGGTTCCTGGGTGGACCGATTCGCTGCCGCCCCGCGAGAAAAGGACGTGGTAAACGCGCCATGGACCGGCGACCTCCCTGATTCCGCTCGCCATGTGCGG
This sequence comes from Streptomyces sp. NBC_00385, assembly GCF_035917155.1. Classification (NCBI taxonomy): domain Bacteria; kingdom Bacillati; phylum Actinomycetota; class Actinomycetes; order Kitasatosporales; family Streptomycetaceae; genus Streptomyces; species Streptomyces sp. NBC_00385. Next base: position 3,507,618 of record NZ_CP107951.1, read on the forward strand.
GAAGTCGATGATCTCCTTCGCGTCATCCTGACGAATGCACTGGCCGGCAACATAGACTTGCCGGGAGCGATTCGACAACTGCAGGACCACATGGTCACTCTCCCACTGCACGCGCAAGCCACTCCGAATCTTCGGGAAAAGGTTGCGGACCACCCCGAGGATCGGTTGCACTACCAGGCCGTAAACCTGGAACACATGAACGCCGCAACAGAAGCGCACCGCCGCGTCGAGTTCCGCGACATCCAGGCACAGAACAGCTACGAACAGCTGCTCGACGATCTCAGGCACATCGGCAACCTGCTCCAAGGCGTCCGCGACGACGTCAAAGCCGACCAACAGGACCGCCTGCACCAGGTGCACGGCTGAGAGCCGTCCCGTCGGACCTGGGCCACCGGTCGGCCGCGGGCAGCCGCAAAGGGCACCAGGTCTTCCCCCACCCCGGGTACTCCGGCCCCTGTCCGCCGTCCCCCGCGCACACGATGCTCGTACTGGAGAACCATCGACCAGACTGTGAGGTGGACCGTGGGCGGTCCTGCTGGCCCGGCACGCCGTACCCGGCTGCGCCGGCTGAGCGGTGTCGTGGTGTTGCTGGCCCCGCTGCTGGTGGCGGGTTCCGTGTCCGTACCGCAGGGTGCGACGCCGGCGGCCGCCGCCTCCGAGGCGGCGGCGCCCGCGGACACCGGACGGATCGCCTTCGCCGGTACCGGGCATCGCAGTCTCGGGCAGCGTTCCTCCGAGACGACCAGCGCGGACCTGTTCGGCTCCGGTGCCGCCCACTACGACCAGGACGCGTTCGGGCGCGGCGGCGCGCTGGTCTTCACGAGCCTGCGCGACGAGGCGAAACCCCAGGTGTACGTGCGCGGGGCGGGCGGCTCCGTACTCCGGCTCACCACCGGCTATGACGCCGCACACCCCGAACTCTCCGCCGACGGGCGGACCGTGGTGTTCGACTCGCCCGCACCGGGAGCGGCGAAGCCGGCTCAGCGTGACCTGTGGTCGGTCGGCGTCGACGGCTCCTCCGATCCCCAGCGGCTGACGGACTCGCCCGCGAACGAGACCCACCCGACGCTCTCCCCGGACGGCACCCACATCGCGTACGCGAGCGACGGCGGCCCGGAGCGGGGCACGCAGATCTACGAACGGGACCTGTCCGGTGGGGCGGTGACCTGTGTCAGCGACCCGGCGGAGGGCGACGCGAGCGAGCCGGAGTGGAACCCGGTGAACGACGGCTCCCACCGGGAACTCCTCGTGTACACCCTGCACCAGGAGCCCGAGTCGGACACCGACACCGGCAACCGGCTACGGATCACCACCGGCCAGGGCACCGAACGCCCGCTGCTGACCGGCGCCTTCGCCGGCTGGGGCACCCGTTCGGCCGCCTGGCTGCCCGACGGCAACGGTCTGGTCTTCCTCAGCCCCAACACGGACTGCGGCTGCTCCGTCTACGACCACGTGTACCGGGCCGGCTCCCTCGACGACCCCGTACCGGCGATGGAACTCTCCGAGGACCGGAAGGTGGAGTCCCCGGCCGTGCTCGTACAGGCGGGCATCCCGACGGTGATCGTGACCCGCAGGACCACCGTGGATCCTGCCCTCGTCACGCTCCAGGACATGCGGCAGGACGGCTCGGACCCCCGGGACCTCCGGCTCGACGTGCTGCGCGAGGACCCGAAGGCCCTCACCAACACCAGTGACGACCCCGCCGACGATCCGCTGTTCCACCCCTCGCAGGGCTACGACCCCTGGACCGAGCGGCAGACCTACACGCCGAACGGCCGGAACATCGCCGTGACCCGCTTCGGAGACGTCGGCGGCGTGCGGGTCCAGCGGATCTGGCTGGCCGGCACCGACGGGACGAACGAGGAGGTCATGAACCTGGACGGGCGGGGCGTCGGGGACTGGGACACCGACCCCTCCTTCTCGCCGGACGGTACGAAGATGGCGTTCGTCCGGACCTCTCCGGGAGGCGTCGGAGACGCGGCGGGCCCCAGCCAGGTGCTGGTCGCCGATGTCGCCACGCAGAAGATCATCGGCAAGGTGGTCCCGCCCGCGGGGGAGGTGGCCGGCCAGGACGCCCAGCCCGCCTGGTCCTCGGACGGCACCACCCTCGCCTTCACGCGTAACCACGTGATCCGGGGCCTCGGCGGCATCAAGCACGTCTGGACCGCCCTGGTGAAGGACCTCGACCAGCAGCGGGACCTCAGCGTCACCGGCTGCCCCGGCGAGTGCAAGGTGATCGACGACAGCCCCGCGTTCTCCCCCGACGGCAGGTCCATCGCCTTCAACCGCAAGGACCGCGCCGACCAGATCAACCACCGTGCGAGCGTCGTCGTCACCTCGCCCGACGGCACCGGCTGCCGGGTCGTGCTGCCGTCCGACCGGCGCGACGACCCCGCCGCGTGCGGCGAGCAGATCCCGGACGTCACGGCGACCGGGCCCTACCAGCCGCGTGACGTGGCCTGGTCGCCGGACGCCGGGCGGCTGGTGCTGAGCCACCGCCGGGACATCGCGCCGAACTCCCCCGAGCAGCTGTCCGAACTCGACCTCGCCACCGGCACGTTGACCCCGCTTACTGCAACGCTCCCGGGCCGCCAGAAGGAGCCCGCCTTCCAGCAGTCGGTCGACCTGACCCTGACCGCACTGCCCGTCGCCCCTTCCGTCGAGGCCGGTTCCTCGGTGTCGTTGACGGTCACCGTCACCAACCGCGGTCCGGCCCCGTCCCCCGGCACCACGTTCGTCGCCGACACCCCGCCGGGCGTACGCCTGGAGGAGCTCACCACCCCCGCCGGTACCTGCGCCGCCGACAAGCTGCCGAGCTGTGATCTCGGCGTGCTCGCGCCCGGCGGCAAGGTGAAGGTCACCGCGAAGCTGACCGGCGTGACGACGGGGCCCTGGCGGATCGGCTGGTCCGTCACCGGAGCCGTCGTCGATCAGAACCCCACGGACAACGCCACCGGGACGGACGTCCGGGTCCGCAACGTGCCCGAGCTGCCGGACCCGACCCCCTCGGCGCCCACGCCCGCCCCGCCCCACACCGCTCCTCCGTCACCGGCTCCGGCGCCGTCCGCGCAGCCGCCCGTCCCGCTGCCGCCCGAACCCGAGGCGGGCCCCGGCGTCGCCGTGCGGGCCCAGCCCAGCCCCGGATACGTCGGCGGGCGGGTCGTGGTGACGTACACCGTGCGCAACGGGAAGAACGCGCTCGCCACCGGCCTGCGGCTCCGCCTCGGGCTGCCCGCCGGGATTCCGGTGGCGACCCTTCCGGCCGGCTGCGCGGGCGGGGTGTGCGCGCTTGGCGACCTGGCGCCGGGCGCCTCGACCGTCCTGCGGGTGGTGCTCGCCCCGGACCGGGCGCTGCGGACCGACGTCACGGGGACGCTGACCACGACCGGAACCGACGCCGACCGCGGTGACAACGTCTCCCGGATCCCGCTGCGCATCCTCCAGCCGCGCATCGTCTCGGTGCCCGAGGTGGGCAAGCCGGGGTTCGTCACGTCCGTGCGCGGCAAGGACTTCCCGCCCGGCGTTCCGGTGAAGCTCACCTGGAAGCCCGGGATCACCGCGACCGCGCCGCCGGCCCGTCCGGTCGGTGACGGCACCTTCATCGCGCAGTTGCTGATCCTGGTGAAGGACCGGACGGGGCCGCGCACCATCACCGCGTCGGGTCCCGGGTTCAGCCCGGTCACCACCGACTTCCTGGTGGTCGGCGGCACCATCGCGCCCCCGGACGAGGTGGGGCGCAGGTGATCCACGAAGTCGACGAAGGGCTGCGGCTGTTGCTGGTCGACGCCGGTCTCCAGGAGAGCGGCGTGGACCTGGTCTTCGACGCCCCGACGAAGGACTGGTCCGCGCGGCGCAACGCCCCCACGGTCAGCGTCTTCCTCTACGGAATCCGCGAGGACGCCACCCGCCGCCGTACCGGAACGAGCGAGGAGTACGACGACGAGGGCGTGGTCACGGGGCGGCGGACCCCGCCGCGCTGGTTCGAGCTGACCTATCTGCTGACCGCGTGGACCAACCGCCCGCAGGACGAACACCGGCTGCTCTCCGAGGTGTTGCGCTGCCTGATCCGTACGGACGTGCTGCCCGCCCGGATGCTGACGGGCAGTCTCGCCGCACTCGGGATGACGGTGGAGATGGAGGCGGCTTCGGCGGGCTCCGGCGACCGGCCCTCCACCGTGGACGTCTGGTCCGCGCTCGGCGGGGAGCTCAAGGCAGCGATCGACCTGCGGGTGTGGGCGCCGCTGGGCGGGGAGGTGGTGGCCGCGGGGCCGCCGGTCACCGAGGGCCTGCTGGTACGGACGGTGCCCGAGGCGGACGGTGCGGCCACGGAGCCGGGGCGGCGGCTGCGCTACGACGGGGCGTCCGAGCCCCGCGGGCAGGGCTTCGCCGCGGAACGTGAACGGCAGCTCCCGCCGGGACGCCGCAGGCGAGGAGGTCCGGCCCGGTGACCACGGCGTATCGGGCGCCGGCCGTCCGGGAGCCGGGCGGCAGCCCGCCGGCGGACATCGAGGAGCTCTGGGCACGGCTGGGTGACATCGAGCGACGGGTACGGCACGCGGTCGCGCTGCGCCAGGAGACCGACCCGGAACCGAACGACCCGTACCGGGGGCAGTATCTGACCCCGGAGGCGGCCAAGCGGATCCTGGACTCCCGCGACGCGTTCCTCCCCGTCCCGGTGTACGGCCCCGGCGCCGCGCCGGACTCCCCGGCCGGGGGCCGGATCGCGGCCCTCGCGCAGAGGTTCGGCCTGGTCGCGCCGGACCTCGATCTGCTGCTGGTCGCGATGGCCCCGGACATCGACGCGCGGTTCGAGCGGCTCTACGGCTATCTCAACGACGACCTCACCCGGCGGCGCGCGACGACCGGCCTGGCCCTCGAACTCTGCGGACTGCCCGCCGCGGGCCCCGGCCGCTTCCGCTTCGCCCCGTCCGCCCCACTGGTCGCGTCCGGCCTGGTGGAGGTACTGGAGCCCGAACGCTCGCTACTTTCCCGTGTGTTGCACGTACCGGACCGGGTCACCGCCCATCTGCTCGGCGACGACACGGTGGACGGCAGGCTGCACGGTCTCGTCCGCGTCGCCGGGCCGCAGGAGGAGCCGGACCCGTGTCCGACGACGCTGCGGGTCGCGGCGGCGCTGGGCACCGGCAGCGGCCTGGTGCATCTGCTGGACCGCGGCGGCGACCCCGGCCGGCTCGCGGCGGACGCGCTCCTCGCGGCCGGGCTCCGCCCGCTGGTGGTGGACGCCGCCGCGCTGGCCGCCGTCCCCGAGCCGTTGCGAGCGGTGCGGATCCTGGCGACCGAGGCCCGGCTGACCGGCGGCGGTCTCGTCCTCGGGCCGCTGGAGACGCTCGCCCCCGAGCAGCCCAAGGGCGCCGCCCTGATCGACGGGCTCTGCGAGGCGGTCGGCGGCGGATCCCCGCTGATCGTGTACGGGAAGAAGCACTGGGACCCGTTGTGGGCCGCCGAGAGCCCGGTGACGGTTCCGGTCCCACCCCCGGACCCGGCGGACGCGGCACGGCGGTGGCGCCTGGCACTCACCGGAGCCGGTGCCCCGGCAGGCCTCGCCGCGGGCACCGCGGCGGCCGACGCGCGCCTCGTCGACGCCACCCGCGCCTACCGGCTCGACTCCGGTCAGATCCGCAGGGCCGCCACCGTCGCCTCCCGGCTGGCCGGTCTGGAGGGGCGCCCGGTGGAGGCCCGGGACCTGCGCACCGCCGTCCGGGCCCAGAACGGGGCGGGTCTGGCACGGCTCGCCCGCCGCATCGAGCCCACGGTCGGCTGGGACGACCTCGTCCTGCCCCCGTCGACCCGCCGCCAGCTGTCCGACCTGGCGCTGCGCGCACGCCACCGCGAGCAGGTGCTCGGCCGGTGGCGGATGCGGCCGGGCGGCGGCCGGGGCCGGGGCATCGTCGCACTGTTCGCCGGCGAGTCCGGGACGGGCAAGACCATGTCGGCGGAGGTGGTCGCGGCCGATCTGGGCATGGAGCTCTACGTCGTGGACCTGTCCTCCGTGGTGGACAAGTACATCGGTGAGACGGAGAAGAACCTGGAGCGGATCTTCGTCGAGGCGTCCGACGTCAACGCGGTGCTGCTGTTCGACGAGGCGGACGCCGTCTTCGGGAAGCGCTCGCAGGTCAAGGACGCCCAGGACCGGCACGCCAACGTGGAGTCGGCCTACCTCCTCCAGCGGATCGAGTCCTTCGACGGCATCGCCGTACTCACCACCAATCTGCGGGCCAACCTCGACGAGGCCTTCACCCGCCGCCTCGACGTGGTCGCCGACTTCCCCGTACCGGACGGGGAGCAGCGCCTCGCCCTGTGGGAGCGCTGCCTGGGCACGGAGATCCCCCGCGCCCCGGACCTCGACCTGCGGACCTGTGCGGAGCGTTTCGAGCTGACGGGCGGATCCATCCGCGCCTGCGCGGTCACCGCCGCCTACCAGGCCGCGGAGTCGGGCCGGCCCCTGGACACGGATCAGCTGGTCTCGGCGGTCCTCGCCGAGTACCGCAAGCTCGGACGGCTGGTGCTGGACAGCGAGTTCGGCCCGTGGCTGGACCGCGCCCGGCGGGCGGACTGACCGGCCGGGCAGCCGGTCCGGAGCGCTGGACTCCCGTACCGCCGTCCGTATCATCTGCTCCACGACTGCAGAACCCGCCCGGTCCGCCGGCCGTATGCGCGCCTCCGACGCCGACCGCGAAGCGGTCGTGGAACAGCTGCGGGAGGCGGCGGCCGAGGGACGCATCGATCTTGAGGAGCTGGACTCCCGGCTCGGGCTGGCCCTCGCGGCGAAGACCCGCGGCGAACTCGTACCGCTCACCGACGACCTGGGACCGGCCGAGCCCGAACCGGGCGAGCCGCTGACCGTGAAGGGCGGCGTCCAGGGCGCGGAGCGGACCGGCCGCTGGAAGGTGCCGCCGCGGATCATCGCTCACGGCGGCCTGGGCGGCGTACGCCTCGACTTCAGCCAGGCCGAGTGCCGGCTGAGCGAGATCGAGGTGGACGTGATCGCGGGGGTGGCCAGGGTGGTGCTCGTGGTCCCGGTGGGCTGGAAGGCGGACACGGACGCGGTGGATCTCTCGTTCGGCCGCCTGAAGAACAAGACCTCGGGCACGCACCTGCCCGGCAGGCCGATACTGCGGATCACGGGCAGCTGCGGCATGGGCAGGGTCCAGATCCGCCACCCCAACCTCCGCGAACGCCGCAGGCAGCGCAAGGAACTGTCGCGCTGAGTCCTGCCGCGCGCCGCGCTACACGGGCCGGACGGTAAGGATCTGCTCGGCCCGGCCGACGGGTCCGTTGATGTCGTGCAGGACGGTGCTGGTGATGCCCTGGCCGGTGGGGCCGAAGACGACCGTGGTGTCGAGCCCGGTCCAGTCGCCCGCCGGCCGGCGGTGCAGGTGGATGGTCAGGTCGACGTTCGGGAACATCCAGGCGGTGGGCTGCTCGCGTACCGCGATGCCGTTGGCGGTGTCGACGAGCGCCACGTAGGACGCGAGCGGACTGACGGGTTCGCCCGCGACGAGGGCGAGCGACGTGGAGATCCAGGCCGTCGTACGGCCCGGCAGAGGCGGCCCGAGCGGGCGGACGTCGAGCGAGGCGATGTAGCCGCCCGGCCAGAGCTCGCCCATGGGCCAGGGAGCGAGCGCTTCGGGAGGGGTCAGCCGGTCGGCCTCGCCACCGGCGACGGCGCCGGTGTCGCCGGTGGCGAGGCACCAGGCCCTGGCGCGTACGACGGGACGGTCTCCGATGAGGGCGACGGCTTCGACCAGCTCGATGGTGCGGCCGGGCCGGATGGTCTCGACCCGGATCTCGCACGCGTCGAGCGCGAGCCGGCCCAGGATGTCGAAGCTGATCCGTGACAGCAGGAGCGGCTCGCCCGGCCGGTCGGCCAGATGCCGGTCGATGGCGTGGGTGATGAGGCCACCGAGTGGGCTGAAGTGCACTTCGTCCGTGCTCCACGCGCCGCTCGCGTGGGTGGTGGGCTTGAAGGAGTGCTCGTCGATGCGCTCGTAGTAGCTGCCGGTGCTCATGCGGTGTTGTCCCTCGCGGCTGTGCGGATCAAGAACACCAGCGTGCCACCGCACGGATGCCGGCCTCCGCCCGGGTCCTGTCCGCGAAGGCCGGTCACGGCAGGTCCGGGGCCCACGCGACTCCGTTGATGTGTGACCCGCCGTCGACGAAGAGCGTATTGCCGGTCACATAGCGGGCGCCCTCACCCGCGAGGAACGCCGCCACCGGGGCGATGTCCTGGTCGGGGTCGCCGATCCGCCCCATGGGGTTCGTGGCGTCGGCCTGCCCCTCCGGTTCGGGGTGCTCACTCATCATCCGCCGGAAGGCCGCGCTCTTCGCGCCCGGGCAGATCGCGTTGACCACGACCCCGGTGGGGGCCCACTCACGGGCAGCGGTGCGGGTCGGGGTGCGCAGGGCCTCCTTGGCGGCGTTGTACTCCAGGGTTCCCATGTGGGCGTTCACGCCGTTGAGGCTGCACATGTTGATGACCCGGCCCCAGCCCCGCGCCTTCATGTGCGGAAAAGCCGCCTGCATCGCCCAGAGCGGCCCGTAGAAGCCGACGCCCAGGCCGCGGGCCAGCATCGCGTCGGTCTTGTTCTCGACCCGGCCGACATCTCCCGCTCCCCAGGCGTTGTTGACCAGGATGTCGACGGTGCCCCGTTCCCGTACGGCGGTGTCGACCATCGCCAGGACCTGCGCCTTGTCGCTGACGTCGGTGCGCACGAAGCGGCCGCCGATCTGTTCGGCCGTGGCGCGTCCGGTCTCCTCGTTCAGCTCCGCGACCACGACCCGGGCGCCCTCGGCGGCGAGCCGCCGGGCCACGGCGGCTCCGATCCCGTCCCCGGCGCCGGTGACGATCGCGACGCGTCCTTCGAGTGACATGCCTGTACTCCCAGCAGTCGGGGCAACCGGACCGGTGGTACGCATCCAAACCGGTCCGGCCCGACCGGGCGGGGCTCCGTCCCGGTGGACGGGACACCGTCCCCGCACGCGCCGCTCAGGGCCGGAAGACCGCCACCGCCTCGGCCCCCTCCTCCCGCCGGAACGTCACCCGCAGCTCCATCCCGATGGCGAGCGCGCTCTCCTCGCACTCCACGATCTCCGTCATCATCCGCGGCCCCTCCGCGAGATCGACGACCGCGGCGACGTACGGGACGCGCATGCCGAACGGCGGCAGGTCGTTGCGGTGGACGACGGACCAGGTGTAGAGCGTGGCCCGGCCGCTCGCCCGCACCCAGTCGGCCTCCTCGCTCCAGCAGTGCGGACAGAACTCGCGCGGGTAGTGGTGCACCCGGTCGCAGGCGCGGCAGTGCCGCAGCAGCAGGTGCCCCTCGGCGGCGGCGTCCCAGTAGGGGCGGGTGAACGCGTCGGGTTCCGGGAGGTCGTAGCGGGGGGCCTGCCTCGCGCCCGTCACAGGAAGAGCCCGAACGCCCGGTCCAGGGACCAGGTCTGCCAGGACATCGCGAACAGGGCGACGAGGGAGATGAGGGCCATCATCGCGTTCTGTCCCTGCTCGGCCCAGTCGTGGATCATCAGCACCAGGTAGAGCAGATTGAGCAGGAGCCCCGCGACGAGCGCGACCGGGGTCAGGAGGCCGGTCACCAGGCCCAGCCCCAGGGCCAGTTCCGCGTAGACGACGAGGTACGCCATGGCCTTCGGCCGGGGCGCGACGATCTTCTCGAAGCCGGTCCGGACCACCGGCCAGCGGTGCTTGCCCGCGACGTCCGACGCCCAGGCGATGCCGGTGCCGCGTTCGAACCAGCCCTTCCTGTCCTTGTGGCGCCAGCTCTCCAGCCACCACAGGCCGAGGCCTATTCGGAGCACGGCGAGCCACTGGGCTCCGTCGAGCCAGATCGTCCGCATGGGGCCTCCCGTTCGCCAGATCTGACGGTACGTCAGTTCACCTGATGGCGGCGGCCCGCGCAAGAGGCGCGCACCCGTGATCAATTCGCAATCGATTCCGGTCTTGACCGAGACCCATCAAGGGGGCGCGCGATTACGCTCCGAACCATGTCCGACAGCACAGCTACCGCCGGTAGCAGCAGCACCCCGGCCCCCACCGACATCACCGAGGACCGCCCGGTCTACGTCATCGGCGGTGGTCCGGGCGGCCTCGCCGCCGCCGCGGCCCTGCGCGAGCAGGGGGTCCGTGCGGTGGTCCTGGAGAAGTCCGCTGACGTCGGGGCGTCCTGGCGGCGCCACTACGACCGGCTGCACCTGCACACCACCCGGCGCTGGTCCGCCCTGCCCGGACTGCCCATGCCTCGCAGGTTCGGCCGCTGGGTCTCCCGGGACGACGTGGTGCGCTACCTGGAGAAGTACGCCGAGCACCACGAGCTGGAAGTGGTGACGGGCGTCGAGGTCTCCCGTATCGACCGGGCCGCCGACGGCACCGGATGGCGGCTGACCGCCACCGGCGGGCGTGAACTGACCGGCCGGGCCGTGGTCGTGGCCACCGGCTACAACCACACCCCTCGGATCCCCGACTGGCCCGGACGGGACACCTTCACGGGCGAGCTGCTGCACGCCTCCGCGTACCGCAACCCGGCCCCGTACGCGGGCCAGGACGTCCTCGTCGTGGGCGTCGGCAACACGGGGGCGGAGATCGCCGTCGACCTGGTGGAGGGCGGCGCGTCCCGCGTACGGCTCGCGGTGCGCACCGTTCCGCACATCGTGCGCCGCTCCACGGCGGGCTGGCCCGCACAGGCGACCGGCATCCTGGTGCGCCGGCTGCCCGTCGCGCTCGTCGACCGGGCGGGCGGCCTGATGGCCCGCGTCGCGGTGCCCGACCTCGCGGAACAGGGGCTGCCCCGCCCGGATACGGGCCTGTACTCCCGGGTCAAGGACGGGGCGATCCCGGTCCAGGACGTGGGGCTGATCGACGCGGTGAAGGGCGGCCGGGTGGTGCCGGTGGCGGCCGTCGAGTCGTTCGACAAGAACGCGGTGGTACTGGCGGACGGGACCCGGATCACCCCGGACACGGTGATCGCCGCGACCGGCTATCTGCGGGCCCTGGAACCGCTGGTCGGCCATCTCGGGGTGCTGGACGCGCGGGGCCGTCCGGTGGCGCACGGCGGCCGTACGCCGAAGCAGGCGCCCGGCCTGTACTTCACCGGGTTCACCAACCCCATCAGCGGCATGTTCCGCGAAATGGCCCTGGACGCCCAGAAGATCGCGAAGCGGCTGGCGCGCACCGTCTGACCCGCCCCACCCCTCCCGGGCACGGACGGCGCCGTCCGCTCGGGCGAGCGCGTCGCGAGAGAGGTCGTCACCGCGCCCTGCCGCTCGGGCGAGCGCGTCGCGAAATGAGGCCGTCGCCGCGCCCTGACGCCCATGGGGGCACTCCCGGGGTTGAGAGCGGTGGTCCGGGGAAGATCCCGGACCACCGCTCTCAGGCTTTCCCGGGCCACCGCCTTCAACCTTTCCCTGCACACCCATTCCTGACGGGCCGTCAGTTCAGTAACCTGACAGAGCGTCAGTTTTGTGCCCGGGCACCGCACGTGCCGACGGACTTTCGAGCAGGAGTGGGCGGAACGATGCTTGGATCGACTCACGGCACCCTCACCACCGACTTCCGCGCCAGGGTGGTGGCCTGCGGCGAGGAACCGCACGCCGCCGTCCACAGCATGGCGGCCGCCGCCGCGGAGGGCGACCTCGACGTCAGCGGCCGCCCGCTGCACGCGCCCGTACCGGATCTGGACCGGTTCTTCCGGCCGGAGTCCGTCGCCGTCATCGGCGCGTCCGACACCGAGGGGCGCCCCAACACCGGGATCACCCGCCAGCTGATCGCCTGGGCCGAGCGGGTCGGGGCACGGCTGTATCCGGTGCACCCCACCCGCGAGTCCGTCTTCGGCCGGGCCTGCGCTCCCTCCGTCGCCGATCTGCCGGAACAGGTGGACTTGGCAGTGCTGCTGGTCGGCGACCCGCTCCCGGTCATCGAGGAACTCGCCCAGGCCAAGGTGAAGTTCGCCGTCGCCTTCGCCTCCGGATTCGCCGAGACCGGCGCGGAGGGCGCCGCCGCACAGGCCCGGCTGGCCGCCGCCGTGGAGCGGTCGGGGCTGCGCCTGCTCGGCCCGAACACCAACCTCAACGCGTTCGAGGAGTTCCGCGACGACCTGGACGGGCCGGCGATCGCGCTGATCACCCAGTCCGGCCACCAGGGACGCCCCGTCTACACGCTCCAGGAGCTGGGGGTGCGGCTCTCGCACTGGGCTCCCACGGGCAACGAGGCGGATCTGGAGACCTCCGACTTCATCGCGTACTTCTCGCAGCGCCCCGAGGTCGGGGCCATCGCCTGCTACGTCGAAGGGCTCAAGGACGGGCGCTCCTTCCTGCTCGCCGCGGACCGGGCCGCACGGGCCGGGGTCCCGGTGGTGGCGGTCAAGGTGGGACGTACGGAGACGGGTGCCAGGATGGCCGCGTCACACACCGGCAAGCTGACCGGCGCCGACCAGGTCGTCGACGCGGCGATGCGGCAGTTCGGCGTGATCCGGGTGGACGGTCTCGACGAACTCCAGGACACCGCGGCCCTCCTGGCCCGGGCCCGCAAGCCGCTCGCCGACGGCGTCGTGGTGTATTCGATCTCGGGCGGCACGGGCGCGCACTTCTCGGACCTGGCGACGGAGGCCGGTCTGTCGATCCCGGTCCTGTCCGAGGCGAAGCAGGCCGAGCTCCACACCTGGATCCCCTCCTACCTGAACGTGGCGAACCCGGTCGACAACGGCGGCCACCCGGTCGGCGACTGGCGCGGCCGGAAGATCATCGACGCGATCCTCGCCGACCCCGAGGTGGGGGTGCTGATCTGTCCGATCACCGGCCCCTTCCCGCCGATGAGCGACAGGCTCGCGCAGGACCTGGTGGACGCGGCGGAGGCCACGGACAAGCTGGTGTGCGTGATCTGGGGGTCGCCGGTCGGCACCGAGGAGGCCTACCGCACGACGCTGCTCGGCTCGTCCCGCGTCGCCACCTTCCGTACGTTCGGCAACTGCATCACCGCGGTGAAGGCCTATCTGGACCACCACCGGTTCACCGCCTCCTACCGCTCCCCCTTCGACGAGGCGCCGCGCACCCCGTCGCCCTCCTTCCGCAAGGCGCAGGCACTGATGCGCCCGGGCCACCAGCTGAGCGAGCACGCGGCGAAGCAGCTGCTGCGCGCGTACGGAATCCGGGTGCCCCGGGAGCAGTTGGTGACGAGCGCCGCAGCGGCCGTCCGGGCGGCGGGGCTCGTCGGCTACCCCGTCGTCATGAAGGCGTCCGGCGCGAGGCTGGCGCACAAGACGGAGCTGGGCCTGGTCAAGGTCGGTCTCACCTCCGCCAGCCAGGTGCGGGACGCCTATCGCGAACTCACCGACATCGCGCGCTACGAGGACATCGAGCTGGACGGCATCCTGGTCTGCCAGATGGTCGAGCGGGGCGTCGAGATGATGGTCGGCGTCACGCAGGACGCCCTGTTCGGGCCGACGGTGACGGTCGGCCTCGGAGGCGTGCTCGTCGAGGTGCTGCACGACGCGGCGGTGCGCGTGCCGCCGTTCGGCGAGGACCAGGCGCGGGCGATGCTCGGCGAACTGCGCGGCCGGGCGCTGCTGGAAGGCGTGCGGGGCGGTGCGCCGGTGGATGTGGACGCCCTCGTCGAAGTCGTCCTGAGGGTGCAGCGGATGGCCCTGGAACTCGGCGACGACCTCAGCGAACTCGATATCAACCCGCTGATGGTGCTGGGCCGCGGACAGGGAGCGGTCGCCCTGGACGCGCTGGCGGTCTGCCGCTGACCGACCCCGCCACCACGCCGACCGTCCACCCCGCCACCGGGCCCGCCACCCGCTCAGGAGCTGCCTCATGCCGTCCTCCCCCGAAGACACCAATGACCCCGCCGACCCGTCCGGATCGCCTGAATCATTGATACTCCACGCCACTGACAACGGCGTCTCCTGGATCACGCTCAACCGCCCGGAGGCGATGAACGCCGTCACCTGGGACCAGCGCGAACGCATCATCGCGCTGCTCGCCGAGGCCTCCGCCGACCCCGGCATCCGGGCCGTCGTCCTCACCGCCACCGGCCGCGGCTTCTGCGCGGGCGCCGACCTGCGCGGCGCCCCCGCCACCGGTTCCCCCGCCACCGGTTCTCCCGCCACCGGCGACCGGGTGCCGGGCGACGTGGCCCGCACGATCCGGCTCGGCGCCCAACGCCTGATCGCCGCGGTCCTGGACTGCGAGAAGCCCGTCATCGCGGCGGTCAACGGCACGGCGGCGGGCATCGGCGCGCACCTCGCGTTCGCCTGCGACCTGGTGCTGGCCGCCGAGTCGGCGAAGTTCATCGAGGTGTTCGTACGCCGCGGCCTCGTACCGGACGGCGGCGGGGCGTACCTGCTGCCGCGCCTGATCGGCCCGCAGCGCGCCAAGGAGCTGATGTTCTTCGGGGACTCGCTGCCGGCGGCGGAGGCGGAGCGCCTGGGCCTGGTCAACCGGACGGTGCCGGACGAGGAGTTGACGGCGACGGCACGGGCCTGGGCCCAGCGGCTGGCCGACGGGCCGACCCGCGCGATCGCCCTCACGAAGCAGCTGGTCAACGCGTCGCTGGACGCGGACCGGGCCACGGCGTTCGCCGCCGAGGCGATGGCTCAGGAGATCAACATGACGACGCAGGACGCCAACGAGGGCGTGGCGAGCTTCGTGGAGCGGCGGGTGCCGAAGTACCGGGGGGTGTGAGGGGCGCCCGCGTCACGCGGCGGACAGCCCGCTCGTGTCCAGGTCCAGGCCGAACGGGTCCGGCAGCCGCAGCACCGTACCGAACGGATGCGGGCCGTCCACGTGGGTGTAGCCGAGTTCACCGGGCTCGGAGAACAGGGTGACGCTGCCTTCGATCCGGTCGACGAGGAGGTAGAGGGGTGCGCGGTACTCGGCGTACCGGCGGCGCTTCACGACCCGGTCGGTCTCCGCGTCCGACTCGGACGTGACTTCCACGACGAGGAGCGTCTGGTCGGGGAGCAGCGCCCCGCCGCCCTTGGCGAGCTCCTCGGGTACGACGGCGATGTCGGGCACGTACCAGTTCGACGACCCCGGCAGGTCCAGATTCCCCGAGCCCTCGACGCACCCGAGTGCGTCGGCACGGTCCTCGATCTGGCGGCGGACCACCCGGGCGGCGCGTTCGTGGTCCCACGTCGGTGAAACGGCCTCGATGGTCCCGTCGATGATCTGGACACGATCTCCGCGGATGCGCTGTACGGCGAATTTCAGCGGATTCTTGCGAGGCGCCCCGGGCGTTCACGCCCGGGAGGAATCGCGTCCCGTGGTTGCGACGCGGAGCGTCGCGGTGGCGTGACCGGCGGAGTCGGTGAAATCGAGGCGGCGCGGAGCGTGGGGACGGCCGGTCCGGCGGAGCCGGACGTGAAGGCTCAGCCGGGGCGTTTCTGGTTCTCGATGTACTCCTTGATCACTTTGAGTGGAGCCCCACCGGCGGAAGCGGCGAAGTAGGACGGGGACCAGAAGTGGTCGCCCCATAGGTAGCGGCGGATGTGGGCGGGGAACTCCTGGCGCAGTCGGCGGGCGGAGACGCCCTTGAGGGAGCCGACCAGCCGGGACAGTGCGATCTTGGGGGGATAGTGGACCAGGAGATGGACGTGGTCGGTTTCGCCGTTGAACTCGGTCAGCTCAGCGCCGAAGTCGGTGCAGACGTCCCGCATGATCTCCTCGCATCGGACGAGGATCTCGTCGGTGAAGGGGCCGCGTCGGTACTTCGGGGTGAAGACCAAGTGCGCGTGAAGGGTGTAGACAACTGTTCTACCCCTCCTCAGATCGGGGTTTGGCTCCCATCGAGGTGACATGGACTGATTGTAGGAGTGCTAGCCTCGCTGTCATGAAGCTGGTGGTGCGGGTCAAACTCCTGCCGCCGCCCGTACAGGCGGAGGCACTTGAGGAAACCCTGCACGTCTGCAACGAGGCTGCTGCCTGGGCCGCGCAGGTCGCCTTCGAGGAGGGCGTGCACCGCCCCCTGGGCCTGCGCAAGCACACCTACACCGAGATCAGACAACGCTGGGGACTGGGGGCGCAGGCCGCCCAGCACACGATCAAAAAGACCTGTGACGCCTACACCACCTTGAAGGCCAACCTCCGAGGCGGCCGGTACGGCCGGCCCGGCACCAAGCGCCACACCCGCGTCTCGGGCAAGCCGGTCACTTTCCGCAAGAACGCGGCCCAGCCCTACGACGACCGCATGCTGTCCTGGCAGCACCAGGCCCGCACGGTCTCCATCTGGACCACGGCAGGCCGGCTGAAAGGCATGGCGTTCACCGGGCAAGCAGAGCAGCTGGCCGTGCTGGCCCGGCACCGCCACGGTGAGTCCGACCTGGTCCGCCAGGGCGGGAAGTGGTTCCTGATCGCGACGTGCGAGATCCCCGAGAAGACCCTCAACGCTCACCCGGTGGGCTTCGTCGGGGTCGACCTGGGAATCGTGAACATCGCCGCCACGTCCGACGGCGAGCGCCACTGCGGGCGCCGGACCAACCGCAAGCGTACGAACGACCGGGCGCTGCGCTCCAAGCTCCAGAAGAAGGGCACGAAGTCCGCGAAGCGGCGGGCGAAGAAGTACGCGGGCAAGGAAGCCCGCCGCAACAAGGACATCAACCACAAGATTTCGAAGCGGATCGTGGCGGAGGCTGAACGCACCGGTCGTGGGATCGCCCTGGAAGAACTGACGGGTATCCGCGAGCGGGCACGGCTGAGAAAGCCCCAACGCACCACACTCCACTCCTGGCCCTTCGCCCAGCTCGGCTCGTTCATCGCCTACAAGGCGAAGAAGGCCGGAGTACCGGTGATCTACATCGACCCGGCGTACACCAGCCAGGAATGCTCCCAGTGCCACCACACCGCACGCACCAACCGGCCTACCCAGGCCCGCTTCGCGTGCAAGGCCTGCGGCTTCATCGAGCACGCGGACCACAACTCGTCCCACAACATCACCCGAAGAGGGTGGATGGCATGGGTCTGCGGGGCCCAGTCAACGGCCCCAGCCCTCACACTCATCGCGTGAGAGCCGGACGCAGCCGGGACCCATCACAGCCAGTGATGACCCGAGCAGCAAGCCCGGGACTTCAGTCCCGGGTAGTTGACGGCGCGTTCGGAGTCGATGCCCTGCCCGTAGTCGGGAGCACTGGTCATCTTGCGTCTCCACTCACCCCATCACCTCTGGCAACTCAGAGTAACTATTGCGCCACCAGCTGTCGCAGATGCCTACGACGGGTTGCCGCTCACCTCGTGGATACCCCTGACTTTCGGCAGTGCCGCCCCGGCCTCCGGATGCGTACGGTCGACGGGGTGGAGAGAACGAAGATCAGCGGCGCGGTCCGGCGGGCCGCAGCCCCGGGGCATCTGTGGACCGTCGCCGCTGCGGCCTGCGTCGCGCTGAGCACGGTCAGTCTGTGGTGGGCGCTGCCCGCCGCGGTGACGGCATTCGTGGCCGGGCGCGAGCCGGGCAGGACCGGGCCGACCGTTCTGGTGCTCGTCACGGTGGTGGCCGGTGGAGTGGTGGCGGTGGCTCTGGTGCCGTCCTGGCTGCTGATGGCGGGCCGGTTCGTCGCCGTGGTCGTGGTGGCCGCGATGCTGCCGTGGTTCGCGGGACGCTTCTGGCGTCAGTACCAGGAGCTCGTACGGGCCGGCTGGGAGCGGGCGGGACGGCTGGAGCGCGAGCAACGGCTCGTCGCGGAACAGGCGCGGTCCCGTGAACGGGCCCGCATCGCGCAGGACATGCACGACGTCCTCGGACACGAGCTGAGCCTCATCGCCCTGTCGGCGGGCGCCCTCAAACTCGCTCCCGGGCTGCACGAGGTCCACCGGGCAGCGGCCGGCGACATCCGGGCCCGGGCGGCCGCCTCGGTGGAGCGGCTCGGCGAGGTGATCGGCCTCCTGCGTGAGGAGGCGGGCGACGGGCCGCCCGGACCTCCGGGCACCGGCATCCCCCGGCTCGTCGCGGAAGCCGCCGCCGCCGGTCTCCCGGTCACCCTTCACACCGAGGGCGACGCCGCGGACATGCCCCCGCCGGCCGCCCGGGCCGCCCACCGCGTCGTCCAGGAGTCCCTGACGAACGCGGCCAAGCACGCGCCGCGGGCCCGGGTGGACGTGCGGCTGGTTCACGGAGGCGGGGTGACGACGGTGCGGGTCGGGAACGGCCCGGCGACCGGACCGACGGGCCGAACGGATGCCCCCGGCACCGGACTGGGGCTGATCGGGCTGGCCGAACGCGTACGGCTGGCGGGCGGCACCTTCACCCACGGCCCGTACGACGACGGCTTCGTAGTCATCGCACACCTCCCGCACGCCCCGCCCGTCCACCTCCCCGCCGCCGTACCCGAGGCCGTCCAGCAGGACCTGCCTCCGGAGCACCGGCACGCCCGCAGCCGCGTCCGCCGGGCCCTGGCCCTCGCCGTCGTACTGCCGCTGGCGGTGTGGGCGGTCCTGAGCGCCGCGCTCATGGGGTGGGACATCCACTCGGCCCGGCAGTCCGTCCTGGACCCGGGCGACTACGCCCGGCTGCGGGTGGGCCAGGAACGAGCCGCGGTCACGGGCCTGCTGCCCGGACGCGAGACCACACAGCGGCCCGTGACCGGGGAGCCGAAGGGGCCGGGCATCACATGTGCGTACTACGCGATGACGGCCGACCGTTTTGACGACCGGTCCGGGGACGCGTACCGGCTCTGCTTCCGGGACGGCCGGCTGATATCCAAGGAGGCACTCGCCCCATGAACGCCCCACACGCCCCCTCCCCCACCACGAAGGAAGACAGATGATCCGCGTCCTCATCGCCGACGACGAGCCGATGATCCGCGCCGGAGTCCGTGCCGTGCTGTCCACCGATCCGGGCATCGAGGTCGTCGCCGAGGCGTCGGACGGCCACGAGGCCGTGGAACAGGCGCACCGCCACCACCCGCACGTGGCCGTGCTCGACATCCGGATGCCGGGGACCAACGGCATCGAGGCGGCCGCCGAGATCCGGCGCACCGTCCCGGCGACGGGCGTCGTGATGCTGACGACCTTCGGCGAGGACGACTACATCCTCCAGGCCCTCGGAGGCGGCGCCGCCGGATTCCTGATCAAATCGGGCGAGCCCGAGGAGCTGATCGCCGGAGTCCGCGCGGTGGCCAACGGCGCCGCCTATCTGTCACCGAAGGTCGCGGCCCGGGTCGTCGCCCATCTCGCGGCGACGGGTGCGGGCGCCCTGGCCGGCCGCCGTACCGCCGCCCGGGACCGGGTCCGTACGCTCACCGCCCGGGAACGCGACGTACTGGCCTTCCTCGGCGGCGGGCTGTCCAACGGGCAGATCGCGCGGCGGCTCCACCTGGTCGAGGGGACGGTCAAGGCCCACGTGAGTTCCATCCTTGCCCGGCTGGGCGTAGACAACCGGGCGGCCGCCGCGGTCGTCGCCCACGAGGCCGGGGTCGTCGCCCCCGCGCAGCCGCCCGCCGAGTACTGACGCCGCCGCCCGGGCGATCGGGAGAAACGCGAGCAGCACGCCGGCGACCACCGCCCCACCGAGTACCGCACCGGCCAGCACATCGTGCGGGTAGTGCGCCCCCACCAGGACCCGCAGCAGCGCGGCCGCGCCGGCCAACGGCAGGGTGACGGCGGCCAGTCGCGGCCGCAGCAGGGCCAGGCCCACGCCGAGTCCGGCCGCCAGGGTGGCGTGGTTGCTCGGGAAGGACCAGTCGCCGGGTGGCGGGCACTCGGCGACCGCCGCCGCGCCACGGAGCAGAACCCGGCAGGGGCGCTCCTCGTCGACGACGAGCTTCACGGCTTCACTGATCGCGTAGGCGAGCACGGTGCCGGTCCCGGTGAGCACCGCACCGGCGGAGACCCGGGTGTCGCCCCGTCGTACGGCACACCACCAGACCCACACCAGCAGAAGCCCGAGGGCCACGAGCGTCCCGTCGCAGGCCGCCTCCAGCAGCGGTCCCGCCCAGGAGGGCGCATCGGCCACCGCATCGGTCACCGACCGGTACACGGAGGCCGAGGCGCCGTCGGTCACCTCCACGGCCTGTTCGCTCCCCAGGCCTCCCGGGGCGAGGCCCACGACCGTGGCCGCCCCCGCGCCCAGGACCAGGCAGGCGAGCAGGGGCCGTGCGTTCCGGGTCGTGCTTCCGGATTCTGTTCTCATGAGGCCCGAACCTAGGAGCGACGGAGGCGGAACTCCCGGGACGAAGGGCAGGGGCCACCCCTGACGAAGGTCGGGGGTGACCCCGCCCTTCCAATCTGACGCCTCGTCAGTTCTAATCGAAGGGTGATGGGACACGCAGGCATGGCCGCAACCGCAGTCCGCTACCTCAGGTCCGTCGGCGCTCCGACGGCCACCGGCCCGGAGCGGGTCGATCCGCTGCCGCCGCCCTCGCTGCGGGCCGTCGCGGAAAACGAGCGGCTGCCGCTCGACCGGGGCGAGTTCCGGCGGGTGCTGGGGCACTTCGCGAGCGGGGTCACCGTCGTCACGGCCCACGATCCGGGCGACACCGACGGGCCGGGCGGCCCGGCGGGCTTCGCCTGCCAGTCGTTCTCCTCGCTCTCGCTCGACCCGCCGCTGGTCGCGTTCATGGTCGCCCGTACGTCGACGACCTGGCCGCGCATCGCCCGGGCCGGCGCCTTCTGCGTCAACATCCTGGGCGCGGACCAGGGCGCGCTGTGCCGTGGCTTCGCGGTCAGCGGGGCCGACAAGTTCGCCGGGGTGGCGCACTCCCCCGCCCCCGGGACCGGTTCGCCGCTGCTGGAGGGCGTGCCCGCGTGGGCCGACTGCCGCATCCAGGCCGTCCACACCGGCGGCGACCATCTGATCGTGGTCGGCCGGGTCGAGGCGCTGGGGGCCACGGCGGACGAGGACGGAGAGGGTCCGCTGCTCTTCCACCGCGGGGTGTTCGGGCGCTTCAGCGGCTGAACGGGACCACGCGTTCCGGCACTTCAGCCGCAGAACAGGCACACACGTTCCGGCACTTCAGCCGCAGATCGGCTCACTCCGCGACGGCGTCCGCGGTCGCCCCCTTCACCCGGCGGATCATCAGTGCCATCAGCGCCGCCATCGCGCACAGCGCCCCCGCCGCGTACCAGACCACGTCGTACGAGCCGAAGTGGTCGCGCGCCACCCCGCCGAGGAATGCCACCAGGGCCGCGCCCACCTGGTGGGAGGCGAGGACCCAGCCGAAGACGATCGCGCTGTCCTCGCCGTACTGCTCCCGGCACAGGGCCAGGGTCGGCGGGACCGTGGCGACCCAGTCGAGGCCGTAGAAGACGATGAAGAAGATCATCGGCGGCTCCACGGTGGCCTGCATCAGGACCGGCAGGAAGAGGAGCGACACCCCGCGCAGGGCGTAGTAGACGGCCAGCAGCCGGCGGGCGTCGAAGCGGTCGGTGAGCCAGCCGGAGAAGACCGTGCCGATGATGTCGAAGATCCCGATGACGGCGAGCAGCGAGGCCGCGGCGGTGATCGGCATGTGGTGGTCGTGGGCCGAGGGCACGAAGTGGGTGCGGATCAGGCCGTTGGTGGAGGCGCCGCAGATCGCGAACGACCCGGCCAGCAGCCAGAACGGTCCGGTGCGGGCCGCGTCGAACAGGACGCGTACGGTCCGGCGCGCCGCCCCGCTCGCGGGCGCGGGCTTGGCGACGTACTCGCCGCCGTACGGGGCGAGGCCCACGTCGGCCGGGTGGTCGCGCATCAGGAGCATGACGAACGGGACGACGGCCAGGGCGGCCAGGGCGACGGTCACCGAGGCGGGCTGCCAGCCGTGCCGGTCGACGATCCAGGCGCACAGGGGCAGGAAGACGAGCTGCCCCGAGGCGCCGGCCGCGGTGAGGATGCCGGTGACCAGGCCCCGGCGGGCGACGAACCAGCGGTTGGTGACCGTCGCGGAGAAGGACATCGCCATCGCGCCCGTACCGAGGCCGACGAGCAGCCCCCAGTAGATCATCAGCTGCCAGGCCGCGGTCATCCAGACGCTGGCCAGCGCACCGGCCGCCACGGCACTGAGGGCGACGACCACGACCCGGCGGATACCGAACCGGTCCATCAGCGCCGCGGCGAACGGCGCGGTGAGCCCGTACAGCGCCATGTCGATCGAGACGGCCAGCCCGATCTCCCCGCGCGACCATCCGAAGTCCTCGTGCAGAGGGTCGATGAGCAGCCCGGGCAGGGCGTTGAAGGCGGCGCCGCCGATGATCGTCACGAAGGCGACGGCCGCGACGATCCAGGCGCGGTGAACGCGGCGGGGCCGGGGTACCTCGTGGCCGGTCCGCGGGCTGCGGTCGCGGGCGGCGGGTTCGGTTGTCTGGGTCACGCCGCCCAGCATCCGGCCTCCGCGGCTCCTCCGGTAAGTGGCCCGACGGACATGGTTCGCAAGGATCGGGCCAGAGGCGCCGCCCGGCCAGGGACCGGTGATGCGGATGCGCGTACGATCTGCGTCGATCGGCGGCCGGACACACGGAACAGGGCGAGTGGTACGCGTCCGCGCCGCTCCGTCCACGTCCCGGGGGTCTCTCATGCAGTGGGTCGAACGTCAGCACTTCCACCACAGGTCGGCGCTGATGCAGGGCTGGGGGGCCGTTCTGCTGCTCGTGGCCTGCGGGTTGTGGGTGCGGCTCGGCTTCCTGATGTGGGACCAGGACGACTCGTTGTACTGCTTCCGCGCGTCGTCGATCTGCGAGCTGGACAGCACCATGCCCACGCAGTTGATCCTCCTGGCCGTCTCCGCACCCCTCTCGGTGGCCGGCGCGGGGCTGCTCGTCGCGGGCAGTGTGCGCCGGCAGACCAGCGCACATGTGCTCCGCGTCATCGAGATGCAGGAGTCCGAGGAGCGGTCGCGCCGGAAGTAGCCGCCGCACACACCGCCCAGGCGGCTGCCGCCCCCACCGCGTACCAGAGCAGGTCGGGTGCGTCGAACGTCGATCCGAGCACCAGCCGCGCCGCCGTGCCGCGTTCGGACAGTTCGGCGGGTACGCCGGTGAGCTGGAAGAACTCCACCGCCCAGCTGATCCCCAGCCCGGCACCGGCCACGGCGAGCGGGCGGGCGCGGGGTGCGCACAGGGCGACGAGGGCGCAGACCAGGACGGTGTAGAGCGCGTCACCCGCGTACGTGGCGACCGCGCCGTCCGCCACGGTACGCACTCCGAGCCCGGCCGCGACGGTCAGCACGGCGGCGCCCGCCGCAACGCCCCTGGTCCGGCGCGCACTTCGCCCCTGCCCGCTCACCCGACCCGCTCCAGCCGCCGGATCGGCCGGGCCGCCAGCAGGACGCCCACCGCCAGCATGTTGATCACCGCACCGGCGAGCAGCACCTCCGGGGCGCCCAGCCGGTCCGCGACCGGTCCCGCCAGCGCGCGGCCCGCCGCCAGCATCAGCAGCGAGCCGGCCACGTCGTACGCGTGCAGCCGGTTCAGCGCCTCCGGCGGTACATGCGTCTGCACGGTCGTCGACCACATCACCAGCCAGAACGCGAACGCCGCACCCGCCACGAACTGTCCGGCACCCAGCGCCGCCACCGGCAGTCCGAGCCCCAGCACCACCAGGTTCACGCACACCCCGGTCAGGGCGAAGGCCCCCGCGGTCAGCGGGCGGCGCGGCCGCAGCCGCAGGGCCAGCAGGCCGCCCAGGACGCTGCCCGCGCCGTTCACCGCCATCATCGCGCCGTACGTCCCCGAGCCGTGGGCCTCGGTGACCTCGACGGCGGTCAGCGGGAGCATCGGCCCGAGCACGGCGAATCCGTACACCGTCCAGATCGCGATCACGCCCCACAGCCAGCTGCGCGCCCTGAACTCGCGCCAGCCGTCCACCAGTTCCGCGACGAACGTCCCGCGCGGGGCCTCGTCCGACGGGGCGGGCGCGAGCCTCAGCAGGAAGAGGCAGATGCCGGAGACCAGGAACGTCGTCGCGTTGGCCGCGTAGACCGCCCCGGCGCTCGCCAGCCCGACGAGCATGCCCGCGAACGCCGGGCCGGCCATGGTCATCAGCGCCTCGGACACCCGCAGCACCGCATTGCCGCGCTGCACGTCCGTCGCCACCCGCGGAGTCGTCGACGCGACCCCCGGCTGGAAGAGCGCCGCCCCCACGCCGGCCACC
The DNA here is from genome assembly GCF_035917155.1 of Streptomyces sp. NBC_00385. Lineage (NCBI taxonomy): Bacteria > Bacillati > Actinomycetota > Actinomycetes > Kitasatosporales > Streptomycetaceae > Streptomyces > Streptomyces sp. NBC_00385. The sequence continues at coordinate 3,531,703 of NZ_CP107951.1, forward strand.
GCGCTCAGCGCGTACACCGCCCACAGCGGCGGATTGCCGGTGGCGAAGGAGACCGCGAGCACCGAGGCGCCGATCAGCCGCAGCGCGTCGGCGATGATCATCATCCGGCGCGGAGTGAAACGATCCGCCAGGACGCCGCCGAAGAGGACGAACAGGGCCAGCGGGCCCATCCAGGCCGCCAGCGCGAACCCCACCGAGGAGTGCGGCCGCCCGGCTCCCAGCAGCCCCGCGGTGAGCGCCACCGGGATCATTCCGTCGCCGAAGAGGGCGGCGGTCCGGGCTACGAAGAAGAGCCGGAAGTTACGGTTCCAGAGCCGGTCGGGCCCGAGCGGCGAGCACGGCAGCGGTGGCAGGGGCGGCGCATCGCGCAGAGCGCCTTCATGATCCGCGGCGGGAATGCCCGCGAGGTCTGCTGACTTTTCCTTCACACCGAGGACATGTATCAGCTTATGGTCTACACCAGCTAGTGCGAAGGGAGGCCGTACCGTGCCGCACCGGGTCGTCGTTCTCGCCCTCGATGGGCTGCTCCCCTTCGAACTGGGCATCCCTCAAAGGATCTTCGGCCGTTCGCTCGGTTCCGAGCCGCTGAACCGGGGCCGGAAACTGTACGAAGTCGTGACCTGCTCGATCCGGCCGCCCGGCCCGGTCAGCACCGACGCGGACTTCACGATCACCGTCGAGAACGGCCCGGAGACGCTCGCCACGGCCGACACCGTGGTGATCCCCGCCAGCTACGAACTCGGCCCCGTCTACACCGAGGGCCGGCTGACCGACGAGCTCGCCGCCGCGTTCGCGTACATCAGGCCCGGCACCCGGATGGTCTCCATCTGCACCGGCAGTTACGTGCTCGCAGCGGCCGGATACCTCGACGGGCGCCCGGCCACCACCCACTGGTCCTCCGCCGACCACTTCCAGAAGCTGTTCCCCGCCGTGCGGGTCGACCCCGACGTCCTGTTCATCGACGACGGGGACGTCCTCACGTCCGCCGGGGTCGCCGCCGGCATCGACCTCTGCCTGCACATCGTGCGCCGCGACCACGGCACCGCCGTCGCCAACGACGTCGCCCGGCGCACGGTCGTACCGCCGCACCGCGACGGCGGCCAGGCCCAGTACATCCAGCGCCCGCTCCCCGACCCGGGCGTCTCGGCCACGACCACCGCCCGCGCCTGGGCGCTCGGCCGGCTGGAGTCGCCGATCCTGCTGCGCGACATGGCGCAGCAGGAGTCGATGAGCATACGGACGTTCACCCGGCGGTTCCGCGAGGAGGTCGGGATCAGCCCGGTCCAGTGGCTGACCCAGCAGCGGGTGGAGCTGGCCCGCCGGCTGCTGGAGTCCACCGATCTGTCGGTCGACCGGATCGCGCGGGACGCCGGCTTCGGCACCCCCACCTCCCTCCGGCAGCATCTGCAGGCGGCGCTGGGGGTGTCGCCGACGATGTACCGGCGGACGTTCCGGTCGACGGCGGCCGACCGGGTCTGAGGCGACCGCCCTACGCCGGCGCCCCGAGGCCCAGCGAGGCGAGCAGGTCGAGCATCTCGGCGCGGTAGACCTTCGCCGGATCGAGCGTCTGATGGCGCAGGTGGCCGTACACCTCCAGGGACACCAGTCCGTGCAGGCGCCCCCAGACGCGCAGGGCCAACGCGACCGCGGCCGGGGGCAGTCCGGGGAACCGCTCCCGCACCATGGCCGTCAGGTGCGGGTCGAAGTCGGACCACGCGTAGTCGCCCCGCGGCTGGCGGGACTCCGCTTCGGGCCAGGCGTCGGCGACGAGCCCGGTGAGCCCGGCGCACGTACGCCGCTCCGCCTCGGGCGCCGCGCCTCCCTCAGGGGCCGCGTAACCCGGCACGGGATCGCCGTAGATGAGCCGGAACCCCTCGGGGTTGGCCAGCGCCCATGCGCGGAACGCTCCGGCCCACGCCAGCATGCGGCCGGCCGCGTCATCGCGGAGCGCCCCGTCGCGGGCGGCTTCGAGCGTGTCGATGAGCGAGGTGTGCACGTCCCTGATCAGCGTGGTGATGAGGTCGTCGCGCGTCGCGAAGTAGCCGTAGATGGCGCCTGCCGTCATGCCCATCTCGCGGGCGATGGCCCGCAGCGTGATCGCGTCCGGCCCGCTGGCAGCCATGAGTTCGAGGGCGATCGCCTTGATCTCCGCCCCCGTTTCGGCACGGAGGCGAGCCCGGCGGTTCGGTGTCTGGTCTCCCACGCTTGACAGCTTACAGCGTGCAGGTACTAACCTCCGTGCAGTCACTACACGCCGTGTAGTAAATCCACGGCGTTCAATCCACGATGTGCACGCAGATGCGCACTCAGGAGTCGGATCAGTGGTCACCCTTCCCGTCCCCCCGGCGCGGCGCACCGGGGCGATGCTCGCGCTGCTGGCGTTCGCCCAGTTCATCGTCGCCGTCGACTACAACATCGTGTTCGTGGCGCTCCCGGAGATCGGCAGCGCGCTCGGCTTCAGCACCCAGTCCCTGCAATGGGTGGTCAGCGCCTACGCGGTGGCCTTCGGCGGATTACTGCTCTTCGGCGGCCGCGCGGTCGACCGGCTCGGCGCCCGTCGCGTGTTCGTCCTGGGCCTGACGGTCTTCGGACTCTCCTGCCTGCTGGGAGGCTTCGCGGGGAGCCCCGCCCTCCTCGTCACCGCCCGCGCGATCCAGGGCCTCGGCGCCGCACTGCTCACGCCCGCCACCCTCGCCCTCATCCACACCCGGTTCGCCGAGGGCGTGCAGCGCAACAAGGCCCTCGCGCTCTGGGGCGCGGCCGGCAGCGGCGGACTGGCGGCCGGCGCTCTGCTCGGCGGCGTCCTCACGCAGGCGTGGGGGTGGGAGTGGGTGCTGTTCGTCCTCGTCCCGCTCGCGCTGCTCGCCGCCGCGGCCGCGCCCGCCGTGCTGGCACCCGACGCGCGCACGCACCCGGGCCGGAACGGCTTCGACGCCTTCGGTGCGCTGCTCGCGACCGTCGGCTCCTCACTTCTCGTACTCGGCCTGGTCAGCGGCCCGGAAGCCGGCTGGGGCTCACTGCGCGGGGCCGGTTCGATCATGGCCGGTGCCGTGGTCCTCACGGTCTTCGTACTGGTCGAGAAGCGGACGAAGGACCCGCTCGTCCCCCTGCGTCTGTTCGGCAACCGGAGCCTGGTGACGGCGATCCTGATCATCCTGGTGTTCCAGAGCGCCCTGGGCGGCGCGTACTACCTGTTCACCAACTACCTCCAGGGCGTGCTGGGTTACGACGCGCTGGAGGCCGGTCTCGCCTTCGTTCCGTTGACGGTGATCTCCATGGCGGCCTCACTGAAGGCGGCCGGGGCGATGCTCGGCCGGCTGGGTCCGCGGACCACCTTGTTCCTGGGCATGACCGCGAATGGCGTCGGCATGGTCGCGCTGTCGGTCGCCATGTCCGCCGACGCCTCCTTCTGGCACCTGGTCCCCGGCCTGGTCGTCTGGGGAGTGGGCGGCGGCATCACGTTCCCCGCGATGTTCGCCTGCGCCGCGTCCGGTGTCGCCCCGCAGGAAGCCGGTATCGCGTCCGCGCTGGCCAGCACGTCGCAGCAGATCGGCGGCGCGGCGGGGCTGGCCCTGCTCGTCGCGGTGGCCACCGCGGGTACGGCCGGGGACGCCGGGGCCGTCCCGGCGGTGGCGGAGGCGGCCGACGGGCTCCGCAGCGCGATGTGGATCGGGGGCGCCGCCTCCGCCGCGGGCGGCCTGCTCGCCTTCTCCCTCCGCAAGCCGCCGCCGGCGGCCGGTCCTGACGCCATCGGCAGGCAGAAGGGGGAGGATGCCCGGAGCGTGCCCCTCTGAGGGGCCGGAACCGGGCCGCGGCCGGTCCCTCCGGCCGCGCCCCGCACGTTCGATCGCTCCTCAGAAGACCAGCACGCCCCGGGCCACCCGCCCGTGGTGCGCGTCGTCCGCCGCCTTGGCGAAGTCCTCCACCGGGTAGGTCTCGGTGACGAGTTCGTCCAGCAGCAGCCGGCCCTCGCGGTACAGCTCCGCGTACAGCGCGATGTCGCGCTGCGGGCGCGAGGAGCCGTAGCGGCAGCCCAGGATCGACTTGTCCAGGTACATCGACGAGACCAGGAACGACGCCTCGGCCGTCGCCGCCGGTACGCCGAGCAGGATCGCCTGGCCGTGCCGGTCCAGCAGGTCGATCGCGGTGCGGATCAGCTCGGTGCGGCCCACGCACTCGAAGGCGTGGTCGGCGCCGTGCGGAAGGATCTCCTTGACCCCTTCGGCCGAGGTGAGGAAGTGCGTGGCGCCGAACTGCCGCGCCACGGCCTCCTTGTCGGGGTTGGAGTCGACCGCGACGATGGTCAGCGCACCGGCGATCCGCGCGCCCTGGATCACGTTGAGCCCGATGCCGCCGGTGCCGATGACGACGACGCTCTCGCCGCGGTCGACCTTGGCCCGGTTCAGTACGGCTCCGACTCCCGTCAGCACCCCGCAGCCGATCAGGGCGGCCGAGGTCAGAGGCAGATCGTCGGGGATCTTCACCGCCTGCACGGCCTTGACCAGGGTCCGTTCGGCGAAGGCCGAGTTGGACGCGAACTGGTACAGCGGTTTCCCGCCGCGCGAGAACGGCTGCCCCGGCATACCGATCGCCTTGCGGCACATCGTGGGCCTTCCCCGGTCGCACTGGGCGCAGGCGCCGCAGCTGGCGAGCGTGGACAGCGACACGTGGTCGCCGGGCGCGACATGGCTCACGCCTGCGCCGACCGCTTCGACGACGCCGGCGCCCTCGTGGCCGAGCACGACCGGCAGCGGGAACGGGATCGTCCCGTCGATCACCGACAGATCGCTGTGACAGAGCCCGGCCGCGGCGACGCCGACCAGCACCTCGCCGGGGCCGGGGTCGCGTATCTCAAGGTCGTCGACGACCTCGGTCCGTTTGCCGTCGAAGACGACGCCTCTCATCTCGGCTCCCTCGCTAGGCCGAGCGCGTGCTGCGCTCGGCGGTGGTGTTCCGTTGGCCCGGGGCCCTCTTTCAAGCCCGTCCGGCGATTGAGGACCGGGGTCCGGGGCAGCGCCCCGGCAAGGCGCCCGCGCCGGCAAACGGGGCTCGGCCCCCACCGGGGGCTCCGCCCCCGCACCCCCGCTCCTCAATCGCCGGAGGGGCTTGGTTTGCCGCCACCCGCAGAGGCCGCACAGGCAGACCCAGGGATCAGGCGGCGCACGCCGCCTACGCGTTCGGGCGCTCCGCCGCCTTCGCCGCCGCGGCCATCTCCTCCAGCTGCGCCAGCATCGGCATCGGGTCCGTCCCGACCGTCCCGGGCAGGAAGTCCGCGATGCGTTCCGGAGTCCACGCCGCCCCTTCCGCGTACCCGGCGCGCAGCTCCCTCGGCTGGGCCCAGACCGCGATCTTCGGGCCCGCGATCGTGTACACCTGGCCGGTGATCTTCTCCGCGCGGGCGCGCTCGCTGAGCAGGTAGACGACGAGCGCCGCGACGTCCTCCGGTTCGCCGATCTCCTTCAGCTCCATGGGGACGTTCGCGGACATCCGGGTACGCGCCACCGGCGCGACCGCGTTCGCCGTGACGCCGTACTTGTGGAGGCCCAGCGCCGCGCTGCGGACGAGCGAGATGATGCCGCCCTTGGCCGCGCTGTAGTTGGCCTGGGCCACGCTGCCCTGGTGGTTGCCGCTCGTGAAGCCGATGAGCGTGCCGGCGCCCTCCTGCTTGCGCATGACCGCCGAGGCCGCCCGGAAGACGGTGAACGTGCCCTTGAGGTGGGTGGCGACCACGGGGTCCCACTCCGCCTCGGACATGTTGAAGAGCATGCGTTCGCGCAGGATCCCGGCCACGCAGACGACGCCGTCGATCCGGCCGAACTGCGCGAGCGCGGTGTCCACGACCCGCTGCCCGCCCGCCATGGTGGAGATGTCGTCCGCCACCGCGACCGCTTCGCCGCCCGCCGCCACGATCTCCTTGACGACGGACTCGGCTATCTCGCTGGCGGGCTCACCTCCCTCGATGGAGACGCCGTAGTCGTTGACCACGACCCGCGCCCCCTCCGCCGCCGCGGCGAGCGCGACGGCCCGCCCGATGCCGCGGCCGGCACCCGTCACTGCCACGACCTTGCCTGCCAAGAAGTTCCCCATGCCCGGCCCCTTCCCGCGGTTTCTGACGGACCGTTAGATTCTATGGGTCATCAGGTCCACCGGCACAAGCCCCAGGAGGCGCCATGTCTTTGCCGGACGAGTTCCACGACCTCGCCAAGCGCGTGAACAACTGGGGTCGCTGGGGTGCCGACGACGAGATCGGGACCCTCAACCTCATCACCGACGAGGTCGTACGGGAGGCGGCGGCCACCGTCCGCAGCGGCCGGCGCGTCCCGCTCGCCCTCCCGCTCCAGCAGGACGGCGTCCAGAACGGGCTCATCCCGGGGCGGGTCAATCCGCTGCACACCATGGTCCAGATCAACCAGGAGCTCTTCGGCCCCGGCACCGTCGCCACCAGCGACGACAGCGTGGTCATGAGCCTCCAGACCGCCACCCACTGGGACGCGCTCACCCACGCCTCGCACTCGGGGAAGATCTACAACGGCCGGCCGGCCGCCACCATCACCGCCCACGGCGGCGCACAGTTCAGCGGCATCGACAAGGCGCCGCACATCGTCTCGCGCGGGGTCCTCCTCGACGTCGCCCGCGCCCACGGCGTCGACCGGCTGCCGGGCGGCCACGCGGTCACTCCCGAGGACCTGGAGGCGGCCGAGGAGCTGGCCGGGGTCCGGGTGCGGGCCGGGGACATCGTCCTCGTGCGTACGGGGCAGGTGCGGGTGTACCTCTCCGGGGACAAGAACGCGTACGGGTACCCGTCACCGGGTCTGTCGATCCGCACGCCGGAGTGGTTCCGGGCCCGCGACGTGGCCGCGGTCGCCAACGACACGCTGACCTTCGAGATCTTCCCGCCGGAGATCGAGGACCTGTGGCTGGGGGTGCACGCGCTCGACCTGGTCGAGATGGGCATGCTCCAGGGCCAGAACTGGAACCTGGAGGACTTGTCCACAGCCTGTGCGGACGCGGGGCGCTACGCCTTCCTGCTCTCCGCCATGCCGGAGCCCTTCACCGGCGCCACCGGCACACCGGTCGCCCCGGTCGCGATCCTCTGAGCCGCCGCCGCGCGCACGGCAACCCGCCCCCGCCCTCCCCGTGCGCGGGCGGCAGCGCCGCTACGCGCGGTGGCTGCCCGCGTGCGCCTCGTACGCGGCACCCGCGCCGCAGCCGTCGGCGCCTTCGCGCTCGGGCGGTCCGGGCTGCAGCTGCACCTGGATCAGCGGGATGCCGCGGTCGACCTCGCACCAGATCCGCTTGCCCGCGCCCTCCGGCTGCCAGCCCCAGCGGTCGGCCAGGCCGTCGACCAGCTCAAGGCCTCGGCCGCCGGTGTCCTCGCCCTCCGCGTGCCGCTGCTGCGGTGGGCGGCAGCTTGCGTCGGCCACCTCGACCCGGACGGTCCCGGCGTTGCCCGGGGCACCCGTCGAACCGAACAGCATGCGCAGCACGGCCGGACAGCCCGTGTGCACGACCGCGTTCGTGACCAGCTCAGAGATGAGCAGGATGAGCGTCTCGGCCAGCGGCTCGTCGTCTCCTATCCCGGAACCGACGAGCCTCGAACGCGCCCATCTGCGAGCCCGTCCGACCTCCGCGGGGTCGGGCCCGACCTCCAACTGAACCTGAAGCACCTGCACCGCTCACACCATCCGAACCGGCGGACACATCGCCTCGCGCCTCCTCAGGGTCACGGAACGTGATTCCCTTACGAGACAGCATGGTTGACGTACAGTCACCGCAACAAGCGCTTCGGGCATATTCCAACGCGAAGGAGTACGCGTGGTGCATACTGTGCGACGCGCGTTGCGGAGAGTCGAACAGAGGCGCGCGGTCGCCCCGGGAATCGCTTCCCCGGCAGGCCCGGCGCTTCCGTGTGGATCACGAGCAGGGCACCTCTCGCGGACCGGAGTCGCCGCACAGGCCACATCCGGATCGCCAGGTTCCAGAACCACTCGCATCCAACGGAGCGTACCCGAGCCCGGCGCCGACTCCGGCCCGTGACGAATTACGCAAAGGACACAAGCCGGTATCGGGACGTGCCGACTGCGCTGCGTCACTCCGCAGCGTGAACCTCAGGGGTCCGTCGCGTCACCTGCGTGCACCGGGCACCCACGCACCCCGCTCACCCCAGATCGGCCGCCAGCGCCTCCTCCGCGTCCGCCGCCGTCAGCCACTGCCCCGACCGCAGCCAGGCCCGCTTGAGACGCAGATGGACATCCGCCTCCCAGGTGAAGCCCATGCCGCCGTGCACCTGGAGGCAGTCGCGGGCGTTGTCGACGGCCGCCTCGTCGGCGAGGAGCTTGGCCGCCGCGGCCTCCACCGGGTCCCCGGTCACCGCGGCCGCGTAGACGGCACTGCGGGCCGGCTCGGCGCGCACCAGCATGCCGGCACACAGATGCTTGACCGCCTGGAACGCCCCGATCGGCGCTCCGAACTGTTCCCGCCCACCGGCGTGTTGGACGGCCGCCTCCAGGCTGCGGGTGGCACTGCCGAGCTGTTCGGCCGCGGCCAGCAGCGCACCCTCGCACCGCAGCCGCGCCCCGTCCGGCAGCACCTCACCCTCGCACGCGGACAGGTCCGGCACCCGCCACAAGGGCGTACCCGGATCGAGCGAGCGCACGGGCCGGGCCTCGTCCACCAGCCGCCGCAGCGCCCCGCCGCTCACCAGCCGAGTCCGGTCCCCGTCCAGGACCAGCAGCGCGTCGGCCCCCTCCAGGTGCCCCACGGGCCGCCCCGCCTCAGCCAGCGCGACCACGGCCCCACCCTCGGCCGCCCCCTTCACCGCGCCCGCGGCGAGCTGGGTGGCGGCCAACGGCCCGGGCAGCAGCGCCCGCCCCACCTCCTCGAACAAAAGTACGGATTCGGGCAGTCCGAGACCGACCCCGCCCGCCGCCTCCGGCAGCCGCAGCGCGAAGAAGCCGGCCGCACCGAGCTCCCGCCACAGCGCCCGGTCCACGCCCCCTCCCCGCTCGTGCGCCGCCCGCATCCGGTCCCTGTCGAACCGGCCGGCGAGCAGGCCCCGTATCCCCGCCCGCAGGGCCCGCTGATCCTCCGAGAGCTGGAAGTCCACTCCCCGCTCACCGTCCCTTCGGCAGGCCGAGAATCCGCTCGGCGACAATGTTCCGCTGGATCTGCGAGGTGCCGGCCGCGATCGTGTACGAGAGCGAGGAGAGCCGGTCCAGTACCCACTCCCGGTCCAGATCCAGGGCGTCTCCGGCGCCGAGCACCTCGGCCGCCGCCTCGTACAGCTCCTGGCGGACATGCGAGTACCGCAGCTTGAAGACCGAACCGCCGATCCCGGGTACTCCCCCACTGGCCTGCGCCTCACTGACGTTCCACTGGGTGAGCCGCCACAGCGCCCGGAACTCGGCACTCAGCCTGCCCAGCCTCCGGCGCAGCACCGCGTCGTCCCAGCGCCCGTTCCTGCGGGCCTCGGCGGCCAGCGCGTCCAGCGTCCGGCGGCAGGCGACGACCTCCCCCACGAACGCCGTGCCGCGCTCGAAGGAGAGCGTGACCATGGTGACCCGCCAGCCGTCGTTCTCCGCCCCGACGCGGTGCGAGACGGGCACCCGCACCTCGTCGAGGAACATCTCGGCGAACTCGGTGGACCCGGCCAGCGTCCGCAGCGGCCGGACGGTGACGCCGGGGGCGTCCATCCGCATCGCGAGCCAGCTGATGCCCCGGTGCTTCGGCGCCTGCGCATCCGTCCTCACCAGCAGCTCGCACCAGTCGGCGACCTCCGCGTGCGAGGTCCAGATCTTCTGCCCGCTCACCACGTAGTCGTCACCGTCGCGCACCGCCCGGGTCCGCAGCGAGGCCAGATCCGATCCCGCGTCCGGCTCGCTGAACCCCTGGCACCACATCTCCTCGCCGCGCAGCACCGGCGGCAGCCAACGGGCCCGCTGCTCGGCGGTGCCCTCGGCCGCGATGGTGGGGCCGGCGTGCAGCAGCCCGACGAAGTTCGCCCCGACATAGGGCGCCCCGGCCCGCTCCGTCTCCTCCAGGAAGATCAGGTGCTGGGTGGGGGTGGCGCCGCGGCCACCGGCGTCGGCGGGCCAGTGCAGGCCCGCGTACCCGGCGTCGTACAACAGCCGCTGCCAGCCGGCGTCGTACGCCCTGCGGCCCGGCCAGTCACCGGGATCCGGCTTCCCGGGCAGCCCCGGGAGCACCGAGCCCAGCCACTCCCGCAGCCGCGCCCGAAAGGCTTCCTCTTCCTCCGTGTAGGCAAGGTCCATGTCGCACGCGCCTACTTGTCGAGGTCGAGACCGAGCATCCGGATCGCGTTCCCGCGCATCAGTTTGTAGATGGTCTCGTCGTCCAGTCCCTTGACGTGGTCGAGCGCGACCTCCTTGGTGTGCGGGAAGGTCGAGTCGACGTGCGGGTAGTCCGTCTCGAACGTCGCGTTGTCACGCCCGACGACATCGAGCGAGGCGACGCCGTGCTTGTCGCGGAAGAAGCAGCAGAACATCTGCCGGTAGTAGTACGTGGACGGCGGCTCGGGAATCAGATCGCGCACCCCGCCCCACGCCCGGTGCTCCTCCCAGACGTCGTCGGCGCGCTCCAGCGCGTACGGGATCCAGCCCATCTGGCCCTCGCTGTACGCGAGCTTGAGCTGCGGGAACTTCACCAGCACGCCGCTGAACAGGAAGTCCATCATCGAGGCCATCGCGTTGTTGAAGGAGAGCGAGGCCTGGACGGCGGGCGGGGCGTCCGGTGAGGCGGCGGGCATCTGCGAGCTGGACCCGATGTGCATGTTCACGACCGTGCCGGTCTCCTGGCAGACGGCGAAGAACGGGTCCCAGTAGCCGGTGTGGATCGACGGCAGCCCCAGGTAGGTAGGGATCTCCGAGAAGGTCACCGCCCGCACCCCGCGCGCCGCGTTCCGCCTGATCTCCGCGACGGCCAGGTCGATGTCCCAGAGCGGGATGATGCACAGCGGGATCAGCCGGCCGCCGCTGTCCCCGCACCACTCCTCGACCATCCAGTCGTTGTACGCGCGCACACAGGCGAGCGCGACCTCCTTGTCGTGGGCTTCCGCGAAGGTCTGCCCGCAAAAGCGCGGGAAGGTGGGGAAGCAGAGGCTCGCCTCGACATGGTTGAGGTCCATGTCCTTGAGCCGCTCGACGGGGTCCCAGCACCCACGCCGCATCTCGGCCCGGGTGATGCCCTCCAGCGTCATGTCGTCCCGGTCGAACCCCACGGCGGCGATGTTCCGCTTGTACGGGAACTTGAGGTCCTCGTAGATCCACCAGTCGGTCGGCGGTCCGTCCGGGTCCATCGTGATGACGTACTTCCCGCCGGTGTACGCCAGCTCCCCGATGCCCGCGGTCAGGGGCTGCGGTCCGCGCTCGCGGTACTTGGCGGGCAGCCAGGTCGAGAAGAGGTGCGGCGGCTCGATCACATGGTCGTCGACGCTGACGATCCGAGGCAGTTCCGTCATGGTGTCCCCTTCGGCGCACGCATTTCTGATGACCCGTCAGATTGACGTCACCCACAGGCTAGCCCCGCACCCCTGGACCGACAAGGCGCAGCGCTCTACGCTCTCCGCACGATCTGACTACCCGTCAGCTGTGAGGGGTTCGCCGTGAACGAGACCGCACACGCCCTGGGTGCATCGGGCACCTTCTGGGAGCTCATCGAACGCCGGGCCGCCCTGACGCCGGAGCGGCCCTTCCTGATCCAGGACGACCGCACGCTCACCTTCGGCGAGCTGCGCACCCGGGCCGAACGGGTGGCGGCAGGCCTGTACGGCCTGGGCGTGCGCCCCGGCACCGTCGTCGCCTGGCAGCTGCCGACCCGGGTGGAGACGGTCCTGCTGTCCTTCGCCCTGACCCGGATCGGCGCGGTACAGACGCCCGTCATCCCCTTCTACCGCGACCGCGAGGTCGGCTTCGCCCTGCGCGAGTCGAAGGCGGAGTTCTTCGCGGTGCCGGGCACCTGGCGCGGCTTCGACCACGCCGCGATGGCCGCCCGTCTGTCGGAGGACCTGCCGCGCCCGCCGCAGGTCTTCGAGGCGTACGACACCCTCCCGGACGGCGACCCTTCCGTCCTGCCCCCACCGCCCGCCGACGGCACGTCGGTGCGCTGGATCTACTGGACCTCGGGCACCACGTCCGACCCCAAGGGCGTCCTGCACACCGACCGCAGCCTGATCGCGGGCGGCGCCTGCCTGGCCCACGCACTGCACCTGACGGCCGACGACATCGGCTCGGTGGCCTTCCCGTTCGCCCACGTCGGCGGCCCGGACTACGCGGTGATGCTGCTCCTCTACGGCTTCCCCGCGGTGCTGTTCGAGCAGTTCTCGATGCCGGGCGCCCTTGCGGGCTTTCGGCGCCATGGGGTGACGGTCGCCGGGGGCTCCACGGCCTTCTACTCGATGTTCCTGGCCGAGCAGCGCAAGGACCCGTCCAGCCGGGTCGTCCCCACCCTCCGGCTGCTGGCGGGCGGCGGTGCCCCGAAGCCCCCGGAGCTCTACCACGCGGTGGTCCGCGAGATGGGCGTCCAGCTCACCCACGGCTACGGCATGACCGAGGTCCCCATGATCACGATGGGCGCCCCCGACGACACGGTGGAGCAGCTCGCCGAGACCGAGGGCCGGCCGCCCGAGGGCATGGAGATCCGGATCACCGACGAGGACGGCAAGCGGGTGCCCTACGGGGTGGACGGCGAGGTGCGGCTGCGGGGCGAGGCGGTCTGCCGCGGCTACCTGGCGTCCACCTCCACCAGCCCCTTCGACGCCGAGGGCTTCCTGATCACGGGGGACGTCGGGCACGTCCGTCCCAGCGGGCACCTGGTGCTCACCGGCCGGCTGAAGGACATCATCATCCGCAAGGGCGAGAACATCTCGGCTAAGGAGATAGAGGACCTCCTGGCCCGCCACCCCGGCGTGGGCGACGCGGCGGTGATCGGCCTCCCGGACCGGTCACGCGGCGAACGCGTCTGCGCGGTGGTGGAGCAGCCGACCGGCGCCGCCGCGCTCACCCTCCCCGAGCTGACGGCCTACCTGCGGGGTGAGGGCCTGTCGGTCCACAAGCTTCCGGAACAACTGGAACTGGTCGACGCGCTGCCCCGCAACGAGGCGCTCCGCAAGGTCCTGAAGTACCAGTTGCGGGAGCGGTTCGGCGGTTGACGGGTCCCCTGCGGGGCGCGGGTTCCCCGCAGGGCGCGGGTTCCCCGCAGGGCGCGGGGTTCCGTCCTCAATCGCCGGACGGGCTTGGGGTGTGCGGGTGCCCCGCCGGGTGCGGGACGCCTGCTCCGGTGGTGGGGGTCCGGGGCCCCTCCGGGGAGATCTCCTCGGACGCCGCACGTTCCGCCGGTACGCGAACGACCCGGGTCGATGTGCGTCGTCCTGCGGGGACTCCCCTGCACGGCCCCGGACCGGCCCGTCTTGCGTCTGCGACAGTCGTCACGCCGGTGTGCACACGCGACTGATGCCGGGTGGGGGCGTGCAGGGGAGTCCCCGCAGGAAATGGCGTACGACCCGGGTCCCTCACGGACCCGGGTGAACACGCCAGTTCCGAGGAGATCTCCCCGGAGGGACCCCACCCCCACCCACCGGACAAAGGCGCACCCCGCGGGGGACCCGCACCCCATCAAGCCCGTCCGGCGATTGAGGACGGAACCCCGCGCCCCGGACCGGGGCAACCCCATTGCCGCCCGCCCAAGGGCTACGCGTCAGGCTCGATCACCGTGAAATACGCGGCGAACGCCGCCACCGCGTCCGCCTCCGCGATCCGCCCGTCGCGGTCCGCGTCCAGGCTCTGCGCGGCGAACGCCGCCGCGTCCGCGCTCGCGCCGAGGACCCGCAGGGCCCGCTCGACGGCGGACACCGCGGCGGCGCCGTCGTTCTCCGGGTCGGCCACGGCGATCGCCGCCCGCAGGAAGGGGCGGGCGATCTCCGCGAAGCGCTCGGGGCTGTCGCGGAGGCGTTTCACCGCGCCGCCCACGAATTCCTCCCGGGTGACCCGCTGGTCCCCGTCCACGTCGGCGATGCCCGCCATGCCCTGCCAGAACGCCTCGGCGCCGCTGTAGAGCGCCTGGCCCTTGTCGCAGCGGGCCGTCGTACCGAATTCGGTGAGCAGACGGGCCGCGGCGGCACTGAAATCCGCGCGATCGATGTATCCGTTGCCGTCCTGGTCGAAGGCGGCGAACCGGAAGGCGATCTTGCGCTCATACTCTGCGCTGTCCATGCGGGGAGCGTACGACGCCCGCAGGCGTCACGTGTCACTTAAGCGCGTCACCGGTGTGACAACCCGGTATTAATGTCCACCGCGGGCGGTTGGACGGGGCCGTTCAGGCCGAGAGCGGCTGGGCCTCGTCGTCGACGGCGGAGTCCCAGTCCGGGTAGACCTCGAACAGCCGCCGTACGCCCAGCGCGCCGAGCACCCGGTTGACGTGGGAGCCGTCCTCGGCGCCCCGCGCGGGCAGGATCAGCCGCAGCCGGCCCCCGCAGGAGCGCATCAGACGGCGGGAGGCGATCAGGACACCGACGCCGCTGGAGTCGCAGAAGAAGACCTCGGAGAGGTCGAGTACGACGTTGTGGCGGCCCACGGCCACCGCGTCGTGGACGGACTGGCGAACGACGGGTGAGGTCACCAGGTCCAGTTCGCCGTGCATGTGCAGAACGGTCCACTCGCCCCGCTCGGTCTCGGCCACTCTCAGTGTCACGCGACTGGGCCTCTCGCTCCGGGGATCCCGGGGGATTCCAGTGATCCGGAAGTTTGCGTTCCTCCTCGCGGCTGCCCCGGCGTACTCCCCATGAAACACCGCCTCCCGCAGGAAGGCCCAGAACGGTTTCGGGCAGAAATGATCACTTCGGGTCCGATTCCGATCCTGTGGGGCGCCGCATTCCCTACCATCCAGGGCGATCGCGGGGACGTACTTGCCGCAAAGGGGCGTGCTCGGTCAGCCTTGCCGACTACATTCGATGTGACGAGGGGTACAGGGCACGAGGCCCTGACGAGACAGGGCTGGGGGTCGGATGGCTAAAAACACACCACCCCGCTGGGACCGCAGCATGCAACAGCGGCTGGCACGCGGCGAGGCCGCGGCCCTCGGCGAGCTCTACGACCGGTTCGCCTCCCTCGTACACAGCCAGGCCAGCCGGATGCTCGACGACGAGAGCGCCGCGGACCTCGTCACCCGCGAGGTGTTCGGTTACGTGTGGGAGAACCCGAACGCCTACGACCCCAGGCAGGGCTCGATGCGCGCCTGGGTCGCCCGGCTCACGCACCGCGAGTCCGTGCAGCGGCTGCGCGGGAGCGCCGCCCCGCGGACGGACGAGGCGTACGGCGGTCGCGGGGACGACTACGGGGACGACGCGGCCGGCTTCGCGCCGGCCGACCTGGAGGAGCGGGTGCGGCTGGCCACCGCGGCGGCCCGGGCCGACTACATCGTCGCGTCCATGCCCGCACCGCTGCGGGCCGCGCTGGAGCTCGCGTACATCCAGCGCCGCGACTACCGGCAGACCGCGACCGACCTCGGCGTCACCGAGGACGAGGCGCGCCGCAGGCTGCGGCTCGGGCTGCAGCTGCTGTCCACCGCTCACACCCGTCCGATGGAGGGCTCCTCGCCGCCCGGATACGGGCGGCCGCTGTGACCGACGACCCGGACGGCCGCGACGGGGGCAGCCGGGAGGGGGACGGCCGCGACGACGAGGTGCGGGGGGCCCGGCGCATACCGGGCCCACGGGCCGCCGCCGACGACTTCGACCCCGACCGCTTCGTCCCGCCACCGAAGGCCGTCCCCGTGACCCAGGAACACGACGCCGGACCGCCCGCCCCGAAGCTGCCGCACCACGTCCTGAAGGCCCTGCTCGGAGCCTGGGCGCTGACCGCGTGCTCGGCCGCGGAGACCGAGGCCGTCGAGGAGCACCTCACCGAGTGCGCCCCCTGCGCGGACGAGGCGCTGCGCCTGCGGGACGCGGTCGGGCTGCTGCACACGGACCGCAGCCTGGACCTGGATCCGATGCTCCGGAGCCGGGTGCTGGAGAACTGCCTGAACCGCCGGCCGGCCAAGATCCCGGTCCCGGAGTGGGCCTCCCCGTACGACGCGGAGACGGCCCGGCTCGACGCGCTGCTGCGCGACATCGGTGACTCCGAGTGGCACGCCCCGGTACGGCTGAAGTGGTTCGAGGGCGAGCGCGGGGTGAACCGCAAGACGACCGTCGCCGGCGTGATCGGTCATCTGATGACCGTCGACGGCCTGGTCAGCACCGCCCTCGGTCTCGACGACCCGCTCGCCGAGAGCGTCACCGACGCCCCGCGCCGGGGCTCCGGACTGCCGCTCGCCCCCACCTCCCGCACCGAGACGTACTGGTCGGCCGCCCGGCGCCCGCCGACCCGCACCGTCCGTGAACCGTGGCGCGACCAGAGCCACACCCTCATCCGCACCGTGTCCTTCGCGGGGCGCGGCGTCTCGGAGCTCTCCGTCTCCTACGGCGACTTCGCCCTGCCGTTGCAGGACGCCCTGCTGGACCGCGCCTTCGAGTGCTGGGTGCACGCCGGTGACATCGCGGAGGCGGTGGACTACCCGTACGAGCCGCCCGCCGCCGCCCATCTGCACCGGATGATCGACCTGGCAGCGCGGCTCCTGCCGGCCGCCCTGGCCGAACGGCGCCGGGCGGGGCTCGCCGGTCCGGCCCGCCATCTGGTGACGGCGGGATCGCCGGGCCGCTCGCTCCATCTGGAGGTCGAGGGTTCGGGCGGCGGCGACTGGTACATCGCGCTGGACTCCCCCGCCGCTCTCGGTTCGCCCGATCACACGGTGGCGCAGGTCGCGCTGGACGGGGTGGAGTTCTGCCAGCTGGTGGCGGGGCACGTGCCGCCCGTGGAGGCGGCGGCCGGTCAGCGCGGGGACCGTGAGGCGATCCGGGACGTGCTCTTCGCGGCGGCCTCGCTCAGCAGGCTGTGACCTGAGCGGCCGGGAGACGACAGGCGCTACGCGAAGATCACCGTACGGCGGCCGTTCAGCAGGATGCGCCGCTCGGCGTGCCACTTCACCGCACGCGCCAGGGCCTGGCACTCCACATCGCGTCCGACGGCGACCAGCTGGTCCGGCGTGACGCCGTGGCCCACCCGCTCGACCTCCTGCTCGATGATCGGCCCCTCGTCGAGGTCGGCCGTGACGTAGTGCGCCGTCGCGCCGATGAGCTTCACCCCGCGGGTGTGCGCCTGGTGGTACGGCTTGGCACCCTTGAAACTCGGCAGGAACGAGTGGTGGATGTTGATGATCCGGCCGCTGAGCTGCTTGCACAGATCGTCCGAGAGGACCTGCATGTAGCGGGCCAGGACGACGAGCTCCACGTTCTCCTCGCGGACCAGCTCCAGCAGCTGCGCCTCCGCCTCCGCCTTGTTCTCCCTGTTCACGGGGATGTGGCGGAAGGGCACGTCGTACGAGGCGACCAGTTCGGCGAAGTCCGTGTGGTTGGAGACGACCGCCGCGATGTCGACCGGCAGGGCCCCGATCCGGGAACGGAACAGCAGGTCGTTGAGGCAGTGGCCGAACTTGCTGACCATCAGCACGATCCGCATCCGCTCCGAGGAGCGGTGGATCTGCCAGTCCATCCGGAAGGAGTCACCGATCGCCGCGAAGCTTGCCCGCAGCTTCTCCGGCGTCACCGGGCTGTCCGCCGAGAAGTGGACGCGCATGAAGAACAGACCCGTGTCGTGGTCCCCGAACTGCTGGCTGTCCTCGATGTTGCAGCCGGTCATGAAGAGATAACTCGACACGGCGTGCACGATGCCCTGTTTGTCGGGGCACGAGAGGGTGAGGACGTACTGCTCGGGGGCTGTGTCAGCAGGCTGCGGCGCGGTCATCCCCGTAGCGTGCCACACCGTCAACTTTTACGAGGGGGCCTCTCAACTCCTGGTCATGATGCGGAGCACGTCCAGTGAGCGCGGCGGGACGTCCGGGTCCTCGCCGTCGTTCGTGGCGAGCAGCACATGGGCCTCGCGGGCGGCCCTGACGGCCTCCGGCCAGCCGTGGTGCTCCAGATAGGCGGAGACGGGGGCGTCCGCGCCGACCTGGTGCATGATGCGCAGCACCCGCAGCACGGCGACGTCGACGAGGGCGGCCTCACCGGAGTCCCGGAAGACCGTGCCGACGTACTTCTCGGCGGACCAGTTGTCCAGCCAGGTGTCCTCGACCAGGCGGTACACGGCGTCGGTGACGTCGCCGTATCCCTCCCGGCCGGCCAGCCAGCACTCGTGATGGAAGACGGGGTCGGAGAGCATGTGCAGCGCCGAGCGCACGTTGCTGCGCCAGCGCCACCACGGAATGTCATTGAGCGGCATGCCGCCCATGGTGGAGGAGCGACGGCCGCGACGGGAAGAGTTCTCGGAACCTTGCTGCACGGTTGTCGATCGTACGTTCCCTTTCCGGCTCTCCGTACGGCCCCCTGTAATTCACCTGGACGTCACCGAGCGTTGAACGGAGCACACTGTGGCGTTACCCGGGGACGGGAAGTGTCTGTGCCCATGACCGGACGGCGACGCCCCACCTCCCCCCGCCCCTTCAGACTGCTCACCGGAGCGGTGGCGGCAGGGGCTCTGCTGATGACCGGCTGCGGTGTGCTCCCTGGGGCCTCGGGGGACTCCAGGGAGCCCGTCACCGTCGTGACCTGGGCCCCGAGCGGCGCCTCGGGGCCGGAAGCCGCCAACATGGCGGGCATGACCGCGATGGCGCAGACGTACGCCCGCTGGATCAACGGAGAGGGCGGGATCGACGGGCACGAGCTGCGCGTGGTCACCTGCGACGAGCAGGACAGCTCGATCGGCGCGGGCAACTGCGCCCGCCGGGCCGTCAAGGAGAAGGCCGTCGCGGTCCTCGGCTCCTACAGCCGGCACGGGCGGGCGTTCATGGCGCCGCTCGAAGTCGCCGGGATCCCGTACATCGGCGGCTACGGCGCCTCCGAGGAGGAGTTCCGGAGCTATATGTCCTACCCGGTCACCGGCGGCCAGTCGGCGCTCCTGGCGGGCAACGCGAAGCAGCTGGCAGCCACCTGCGACCGGGTCTCCCTGGTGCGTCCCGACACCCTGGGCGGCGACAGCCAGGCGTGGCTCCTCAACACCGGCCTCTCCGAGGCCCGCCGCCCCGCGCCGGTCGACGTCCGGGCGGACGAGGGGACCACGTCGTACGACGGGGCGGCCGGGCGCGCGCTGACGGGGGCGGGCAAGGACGGCGGCTGTGTGACGGCCGTGCTCGGCGACCGTACGGAGACCTTCTTCGACTCCTTCAGACGGCTGGAGCCGGCCGGCGGATCGGTGCGGATCTCCTCGGTCCTCGGCAGCATCGGACAGCCGCTCATCGACCGCACCGGCGGTCGCGACAGCCCGTTCGAGGGCGCCTACGTCACCGGGTGGTACCCCGCCCCCGGCGACGCGCGCTGGGATCTCATGCGGGACGTGATCGGCAAGCACGCCTTCGGCGACAACCGCATCGATCCGGACGACACGGGCGTACAGACGACCTGGATCGCCTACACCGCCCTGAAGTCGATCGTCGAGTCGCTGAACGAGGCGGACATCACGTCCCGGAAGGTCACCAAGGCCCTCAACGACGGCATCCGGGTGGACACGGGCGGCCTCACCCCCGCCCTGCGCTGGCGCTACGAGGACATGATCGGCTCGTCCTCGTATCCCCGCATCGTGAACAGCAAGGTGACGTTCCAGGTCGTGCGCGACGGCCGGCTGGTCGCCGACAGCAAGGGCTTCGTGGATGTGACGAAGACGCTGTCGGACGCCAGCGCGTCCGGCTAAGGGCTGTCCCGCAATTCCTGGTGGATCAGCGCGCGGCGTCAGATGCGGTGCATCGCAAGGCGGAGAGGCGCCCGCATACTGGATGTATTCGGGCGTTTCGACAACGCGGCGAGGTGCCGTAGCTGTCGTCGTGCGCCCGCCAGGAATTGCGGGACAGCCCTTAGGCCTGTCGCCGGGGCCGGCCTCAGAGCGCGGTGGACTCCCGCTTCGTCAGGCCGTACTTCGTCGCGATGGCGTTCCACAGCTTGGATGCCTGCTTCTTGGCCGCCGTCGCCTCGCCGCTCTGCACATTGGCCTGCTGGTAGTGCGTGGTGAAGCGGGCCTTGCCCTTCTTGCACACCTTCTTGCTCTTGGCCTGCGTGGCCCAGGCCGCGTAGTGGTCGTCCGCCGAGGCGGACGCCTGCCAGGCCTTGGTGAGCGAGTTGGACAGCTGGACGTGGTCCGGCAGCTTGTCGACCGACAGCCCCTTGAGCCGGGTCACCAGGTCGCGGCGCTGCTGGGCGGCGCCCTTGAGGTCGGCCACGGCCTTGTCCAGGTCGGTGCAGTTCTTGGCCTTCTCCACCGCGCCGATCACCGCGGCCCGGCTGTTGTTGCTGTCCGCGAGCAGCTTGTCGAGCTCCTCGGCCTGTGGCTTCGCCGGGTCCGGAGCGGTCTGCGTCGCGGGCTGGGAGGCGGGTGAACTCGCCGCCGCCACCGGCTGCTTGGCCTCGTCGCCCTTGTCGTCGCCACCGCTCATCAGGGCGCCGGCCCCGAGCCCGATCACGGCGCAGCCGACGACGACCGCGGCGATCAGCGGGACGTGCGCGGACTTCTTCCGCCGCCCGTCCTGCCCGCCCTGCGGCAGCCCGTCATCGGGGCCTGCGTACGGGGGCGCCTGCTGGTACGCCTGAGGGGGCGGCCCGCCCTGATACTGCTGGTGTCCGCCCTGGTTCTGCTGGTGCTGCTGGTGCTGCTGCGTGGGGTCGAACCGGGGCATCTGCTGGGTGGCGCCCGCGGGTTCGTCGCTGCGGAAGAGGTTGTCGAACTCCGCGGGCGGCTGCCGCTCACCGGGGGCCCCGGGCCGGATGCCGTACGGGGCGCCCCCGGGCACGGGCGGTATGTCGCCACCGGGCACGGGCGGTATGTACTGGGTCGCGTCGGCGTCCTGACCGCCCTGCGGAGGCGGCGGCGCCGCGTGGCCGCCGGGCTGCTGGTACGCCTGCTGCGGGTCACGGCCGAGGAACTGCGTGGACTCCGCGGGAGCCTCCGGCGGCAGACCGCCCGGCCCGGGACCGGCCGGAACCGCCGCGATGTACTGCGTGGCGTCCGCGTCGCCGCTCCCGCCGGGCACCGCCTCGGGCGGCAGCGGCTGGGCGTACGGCGACGGCTGCTGGGGCTGCTGGGGCTGCTGGGGCCGGCCGTACCCGGAGTCCTGCTGTGCCTGCCCGTACGCACCGTGCTGCGACTGCTGCGCCTGCTGCCCGTACGGCCCCTGCTGCTGCCCGTACGCACCGCTCCGCTGGTCCTGTCCGTACCCGCCCTGGACCTGGTTCTGCGCCTGCGGGGCGGGGTCCTGGTGGGACGCCTGCGGTCCCCAGGGCTGCCCCCACGGCTGACCGCCGGCCGGGGCCGCCTGGTCCGCGGGTCCCCCCGGCGTCCAGGGCTCGCCGCCGCCCGCGGGCAGCACGACGCCCTCGTGCGCGGGTCGTACAGCAGGGAGCTGCTGCTCGTCACCCTGTCCGCTCTGTGTCACCGGGACTCCTACGTGTGAACCTATGGAATCGTCGGCTCACGCTATCGGGTGGTCCCTGTCGTTCGCCAAGCGCGTGTTGTCACTCACCACCCCTTCACACGGGTTGTAACACTCAGCCGCCTCACGACGCAGTTAAGGGGGCGCCCGCGCACAGCGGGACCGGACACGTCCTCCCGTCAGGCCGCCTGAAGCTCCAGACGGGCGCCGAACTCCCTTACCGCGGGCTCGTCCCCGTACGGCACCAGGCGCTGCTGCAGATCGTCCAGATACTCCGCGCCCCGGCTGGAGCGCACCGTACCCAGCAGCTCCATCGCCCGCGTCCCGGTGTGGCAGGCCTGCTCCACCTCGCGCAGCTGCACCTGCGCCGCGGCCAGCAGGGCCAGGCCGATGCCCCGGCGGCGGGCACGGGACTCCGGAAGGCCGCCCAGCGCCTCCTTCGCCCGGCGCGCGGCCGCCTCCGCCTGGCCGAGGTCACGGTGGCAGTGCGCCAGCTCGTCGGCCAGATACGCGTGGTCGAAGTGCGTGATCCAGTCGGGATCGTCCCCGCTCTCCGGATCGGCCTGCTCCAGCGCCGTCAGCGCCCGGCCCGCCACCGCCTGGCTGGTGCGGGCGTCCCCGAGCAGCGCGTGGCCGCGCGCCTCCGCCGCGTAGAACATCGCCTCCGCCCGCGGCGTCACCCTGCCGCGCGCCCCTTCCTGCGCCGCCCTGGCCAGTTGGGCGATCTCCCGCGGATTGCCGAGCTGAGCGGCGAGATGGCTCATCGAGGCGGCCAGCACATAGCCCCCGTAGGCGCGGTCGCCCGCCGCCTGCGCGAGGCGCAGCGCCTGGATGTAGTAGCGCTGGGCGAGGCCCGGCTGGCCCGTGTCGATCGCCATGTACCCGGCGAGCTCGGTGAGCCGCGCGACCGCGGCGAACAACTGCCGCCCGGTCGACTCGCGGTACGCGCCCGAGAGTAATCCGGAGACGACGCTGTTCAGGTAGTGGACCAGGACGGGCCGCACATGGCCGCTGCCGAAGCGGTGGTCCAGGTCGACCAGCGCCGCCGTCGTCGCCCGCACCGCCTCGACGTCCGGCATCCCGACCCTGGCCCCGGCCACCCGTGCCACCTGCGGATCCGCGCCGGTGATCAGCCAGTCCCTGCTGGGCTCGACCAGCGCCGAGGACGCGACCGCGGAACCGGACAGGAAGTCGCGGCGGCCGACGTCGCTGCGCCACAGCTCGCAGACCTGCTCGATCGCCCCGACCACCGTAGGGGCGAACTGCAGACCGACGCCGGAGGCCAGGTTCTTGCCGTTGGCCATGCCGATCTCGTCGATCGTGACCGTACGGCCGAGCTTGCGGCCGAGCGCCTCGGCGATGATGCCCGGTGCCCTGCCGCGTGGTTGCTGTCCGCGCAACCAGCGGGCCACGGAGGTCTTGTCGTAACGGAGGTCGAGCCCGCGCTCGGCCCCGACCATGTTGACGCGGCGGCTGAGGCCCGCGTTGGAGCATCCGGCTTCCTGAATGAGCGCCTGGAGCCGTTCGTTCGGCTGGCGTGCGACGAGAGGCCTGGCTGCCATGTGTGTCCCCCTGAGGCCGCAGTGATCGGTAAAGGATCACTGCCCGACATATGCCTGAGAAATTCGCCGATTCATCGTGTTGGTCACTTTTGAGGCGTCTCCGCCTTATTCTCCCGGCACGCACCCTAGGATGCCGAACGACCTGTGCCGGATCTCCGGTATGTGGCTACCCGCCCACCGCCCACGTCCCTCCCGCGCGCCCCCACCCGTGCACCAGTGCGCCCCACATGCGGAAGCGATGGACCGTAACCGCGTCCGCCACGCCCGTAACCCCAGGTGGCGGCGGGAGTTGTGCTGTGCGTGGAAGAGCCCATCGGAGTCATGGAAGCCGCACAGATCCCCCAACAGCGAGCCGAGCAGCTGCTCGACGCCGCGGTGCGGTACGCGGAGGAGCGGCACTGGGACGTGTGCCCGGGCACCTGGCTGGAGCCGGCCGGCGGCACGGAACGGTGCTCGTGCGGCGAGGCGGGCTGCGCGGCGCCCGGCGCCCATCCGACCCGGGCCGACTGGGCGGGCCGGGCCACCGGCAGCGGTGCGGCGGCCCGCCGGATGTGGTCCCAGTACCCCCCGTCCTCCATCCTGCTGCCGGCCGGACGCGCCTTCGACGCGATCGACGTTCCGGAGTCGGCGGGCTTCCTGGCGCTGGCCCGGATGGAGCGGATGAGCCTGCCGCTCGGCCCGGTCACCCGCACCCCCGACCGCCGGATGCAGTTCTTCGTCCTGCCGGGCGCCGCCGCCAAGGCCGACGGCCTCGTCCGGAGGGTCGGCTGGGACGCCACGGCCATCGGTCTGCGGGGAATCGGCGAGGGCCACTACCTCGCCGCCCCGCCGACCCGCGTCGGCGGCACCGGGGTGGTGCAGTGGGCCCGCAGCCCCTCCACCGCCAACCGCTGGCTGCCCGAGGTGGACGAGCTCATCAGCCCGCTCGCGTACGCCTGCGGACGCGAAGCCGCCGACGCGCGGGGGCGCCTTTCGTAGGGTGTCCCCAAGTACGGGGACTTCGAAGGGCGTGCAGCATGCCGGACCGGACAGACAGCGACGGCGCCGACCGGGCCGTCGAGCCCGACGTACCGCGGGCGCAATCGCCCGCGGTACGGGTGGAAGGACTGTGGAAACGGTTCGGCGAACACACCGCGGTCGCCGGGATCGATCTGGTGCTGCCCGCGGGCAAGTTCATCGGTCTCGTGGGCCCCAACGGCGCCGGCAAGACCACCACCCTGTCCATGGTCACCGGTCTGCTCCGCCCGGACCTGGGCCGGATCGAGATCGGCGGCCGTGACGTCTGGCGCGACCCGGTCGAGGTGAAGTCCCGCATCGGCGTCCTGCCCGAGGGCCTGCGGCTCTTCGAGCGCCTCTCGGGGCGTGAACTGCTCGGCTACACCGGCCGGTTGCGCGGACTGCCCGGCGTCGAGGTGGACAGCAGGGCCACCCAGCTGCTGGACGTCCTGGACCTGGCGGGCGCCCAGCACAAACTGGTCATCGACTACTCGACGGGCATGCGCAAGAAGATCGGGCTCGCCGCCGCGCTGCTGCACAACCCCGAAGTGCTGTTCCTGGACGAGCCGTTCGAGGGCGTCGACCCGGTGTCGGCGCAGACCATTCGCGGGGTGCTGGAGCGATATACCGGCTCGGGGGCCACCGTCGTCTTCTCCAGCCATGTCATGGAGCTCGTCGAGTCGCTCTGCGACTGGGTGGCCGTCATGGCGGCGGGCACCATCCGCGCCCAGGGCACCCTCGCCGAGGTCCGCGGCGACGCGTCCTCGCTGCAGAACGCCTTCCTGGAACTCGTCGGCGCGGGCGACCGCGACGACAGCGCCGCCCTGGACTGGCTCGGCGGTGCCCGATGACCGTGCTCGACGCCCCGGCCGGCTCCGGCCCCCGCACGAGCCGCCCGGCCGGCGGCACGGAGCTGGTCCCCGTTCTCGTACGACTGAAGCTCGCCCTGCTCCGCAACGGGCTGCGGCAGTCGGCCGGCCGCCGGGCCGTGTACATCGCCTCCGTCGTCGCGACCCTGCTGATCGCCCTGGGCCAGCTGATCGAGCTGATCGCGCTGCGCGGCAACGCCCACGCGGGCTCCCTCGTCGTGCTGCTGGCCGCGGTGCTGGCGGTCGGCTGGGCCGTGATGCCGCTCTTCTTCGCCGCCGGTGACGAGACCCTCGACCCGAGCCGTCTCGTGATGCTTCCGCTGCGGCCCCGCCCCCTGATCACCGCGCTCCTGGTGTCGTCGCTGGTCGGCATCGGCCCGCTGTTCACGCTCTGCCTGGCGGCCGGGTCGGTGACCGCGCTGGCGCACGGGGCGGGCGCGGTGGTCTTCGCCGTCCTCGCGGCCCCGCTGACCCTGCTGGTCTGCGTCGCACTGGCCCGGGCCGTCGCCACGGCCAACACCCGGCTGCTGACCTCGCGCAAGGGCCGCGATCTCGCGGTGCTCAGCGGGCTCGTGATCGCGGTCGGGATCCAGGGCGTCAACTTCGGTATCCAGCGGCTCAGTCGGGCCGGCGGGCTCTCCGCGCTCGACCCGGCGGCGGACGTGGTGCGCTGGCTGCCGCCCGCCTCGGCGATCGGCTCGGTGGACTCCGCCTCCCAGGGGGCGTACGGGCGGGCCGCCGTGCAACTGCTCCTCTCCGCGGCCGCACTCGTCCTGCTGCTGGTGCTGTGGCGGCGCAGCCTGGAGAAGCTGATGACGGAGCCGGACGGCTCGACGCTCTCCGCCGCCGAACCGGCCCGCACGAGGTCCGGCACGGACGGCTCCGGCTTCTGGGCGCTGTTCCCCGAGGGACGCACCGGCACGGTGATGCGGCGCAGCCTGCGGTACGTCGCCCGGGACCCGAAGACCAAGGCCGCCTGGGTGACGGCGCTGGCGATCGGGCTGATCGTGCCGCTGTTCAACGCCCTCCAGGGCACGGGGTCGTTGTACTTCGCGTGCTTCGGCGCCGGGATGCTCGGCATCCAGATGTACAACCAGTTCGGGCAGGACACCTCGGCGTTCTGGATGGTGGCGCTGACGATCTCCTCGACCCGTGACGCGTATCTGGAACTGCGGGCCCGGGCCCTGGCCCTGCTGCTGATCACCCTGCCGTACACGGTTCTGGTGACGGTCCTGACGGCGGCGGTGCTCGGGGACTGGGCGGCGCTGCCGGGGGTCATGGGGCTGTCGTTCGCGCTGCTGGGCGCGATGCTGGCGACGGGTGCGGTGGCCTCGGCGAGCTTCCCGTACTCGATCCCGCAGGACGGCGCGTTCAAGAACGTGGCGCCCGGGCAGGCCGGGCTCGCCTGGATCTCGATCTTCGGCGGCATGGTCTCGGCGGCGCTGCTGTGCTCCCCCGTGATCGGTCTGACGGTCTGGCTGCATCTCTCCGACGCGAAGGACGGGCTGTGGCTCCTGCTTCCGGGCGGCGCCGCCTACGGGGCCCTGATCGCCTGGGCCGGTCTGCGGGTCGCCGCGCCCCGCACGGCGGACCGGCTGCCGGAGATCCTGACGGCGGTCAGCAAGGGGTGACGGGCGGGGCCGTCCGGGCGGGATCCGCGGGACAGCCCTTAGGGTGCCACCGGTTCCCGGTCGTCCCGGGTGTCCTCGGCGAGCTGCTCCAGGAAGGGTTCGACCGCGGCGCGCCAGCCCTCGGGCCGGTCGTAGTGGACGAGGTGTCCGGCGTCGGCCACCTCCGCGTACTGCCCGCGGGGCAGCACCCGGACCATCTCCTGGGCCTCCGCCCTCCCCAGCTCGCCGTCCAGGCCGCGGAGGACCAGGGTCGGGCAGCGGACCTGGGCCAGCTCCTCCCAGTGCGCGTCGTGGACCCAGGTGGCGCGGGACCGGAGCATCTGCCGGCGGGAGAAGACGGGCCGCCATCCGTCGGCCCGTTCGGCCATCACCTCGGCGAAGAACTCACCGCGGGCCGGATTGGGCCGTTCCACCCAGGGGTCGTCCTCGCCGAACCACTTCCGTACGTCGGCCAGGGTGGCGAACGGAAGCCGCCAGGACGTGAACCAGTCCTCCCACTCCCGCTGCGAGGCCGCGCCCAGCGCGGAGGCCCGCATGTCGCAGATGACCAGGCCCCGGACGAGGTCGGGGCGCTTCGCGGCGAGCTGCCAGGCGGTGAGCGCTCCCATGGAGTGCCCGACGAGGGTGACGGGGGCGAGGCCGAGCTGTTCGATCGCGGCTTCCGCGTCGGCGACGTACGCCTCGCGGGTGTAGGGGCCCTCGGCCGGCTTCTCGCTGCGGCCGTGTCCGCGCTGGTCGAGGCCGACCGCACGGTGGCGCTCGGCGAGCCAGCGGGCGGTGGAGGCCCAGTGCGAGGCCCGGCCCATCAGTCCGTGGAGCAGTAAGACACCTCCGGGGCGCTCCGCTTCCCCGGGCCCCTTGGGCGGGTCTGCGAACTCCCAGGCCGCGAGGCGTACGCCGTCGGTTCCGGTCACATCGATGCGCCGCACCATCTGTTCTGGCACCCCCTTCTGGTCCCTCGATCACCATGTGGTCGCGTCGGCCAGACTATCGAACCTTTATTCGAAAACCGGGTTCCGGCACACAACACCGCTCGTTCGAGTGACCGCCTCTCAGGATTGACGTCGGCCACGGAGGGGAGATCTTCTCCGGGAGGCGGGCCACTCGGGGATGAGGGCTCGCGGGAACCGACCTCGAGAGCTCGGGGCTCCAGGTCGGGACAGGGGAGGACAGGCCCCGGCGCCTTGCGGCGCCGGGGCCATCCGCCGTTTCAGGGCCGCTCGCCACGGCCGCGTGCGCGGACCGGGCCTGCGGGTCTGCGGGAGCCCTCTCCCGGTGCGCAGGCCGGACATGCCAGTACGACGGGCGCATTCCCTGCTCCCCTCCCCGACCGCGCGGCCAGACGGCCGACACTCTCAGGTATCCCTCAGCCACAGACTGGCACGCGATCCGTCCGGGCGCTGCAATTCCGGACGGAAAAACGGAAAACGGACGTCAGCAACCGCTGATCGTCCGCCACCCGCACTTCGGCGCAGCTCATCTTCCGAGCACCGCCACGTTCAACGCCGCACCGGATGCAGCGCCGCACGTCCCTTCAGAACTGCTGAGCCCCGCGCCCCGTTCAGCGCTTCGCCACGAACACGTGCGACGCGACCTCCGAGTCCAGCTCAGCCGCCTCGCCGCTGCTGCCGACCAGCACTCCGCCGGGCGACTGCGTCACGCTGACCACCGAACCGGGCTGCACGCCCGCCCGCCGCAGCGTGTACATCAGCTGGGCGTCCGTCTGGATCGGCTCACCGATCCGCCGGACCACCACGGTCTTGCCGTCGGCGCCCGGGTCGAGCTCGGCCAGGCTGACCATGCTCTCGTCGAGGAACGGGTCGGCCTCGGCCTTCTCGCCCAGCTCCTCCAGGCCCGGGATGGGATTCCCGTACGGGGACTCGGTCGGGTGGCGCAGCAACTCCAGCACCCGCCGCTCCACGGCCTCGCTCATCACGTGCTCCCACCGGCACGCCTCGGCGTGGACCTGCTCCCACTCCAGGCCGATCACGTCGACGAGCAGGCACTCGGCGAGCCGGTGCTTGCGCATCACGCGGGTCGCCAGCCGGCGCCCTTCCTCCGTCAGCTCCAGGTGCCGGTCTCCCGCGACCTGCACCAGGCCGTCGCGCTCCATCCGCGCCACCGTCTGGCTGACGGTGGGACCGCTCTGGTCCAGCCGTTCAGCGATCCGGGCGCGCATGGGGACCACGCCTTCCTCTTCGAGTTCGAGGATGGTGCGGAGATACATCTCCGTTGTGTCGATCAGTCCGGACATTCGTGCCCCTCGATGCAGTCGTGCGCTGGCCCTCGTCCAATTCTGACGCATAGCGCCGACAACCGTGCCTCACCGTCCGAAGGAGCTGTCCCCGCGGGGCCCGGAACGCCCTGTGCGGTATTGACATGTCACTGGTCCAGACCGCAACGTGATCGGCGGCAAGGACGTCCCGCGATCACCCCCACTCCGCCGGAAAGGCCCTCCTCGATGAGCGAAAGCAAGCTGGCCGGTCAGTTCTTCGACGCAGCGATCGGCCTGCTGGAGCGGGTGCGCGACGAGGAGTCCGGCTCCATCGCGGCCGCCGGTGCCGCGATCGCCGACACCGTCGTGGACGGCGGCAGGCTCTTCGCCTTCGGCGCCGGGCACTCCTCGCTGGCCGCCCAGGACGTCGTCTACCGCGCGGGCGGCCTCGCCCTCATGAACGTACTGGCCGTCCCCGGCACCCTCGGCGTCGACGTCATGCCGGCGACCCTCGGCTCCGCCCTGGAGCGGGTCGACGGCCTCGCGGGCGCGGTGCTCGACTCCAGCCCGGCGAAGGCGGGCGACGTCCTCGTGATCATCTCGCTCTCCGGCCGCAACGCCCTGCCGGTCGAGATGGCGCTGAACGCACGCGCGCTGGGCCTGAAGGTCATCGGCGTCACCTCGGTCGCGTACGCGGAAGGCACCCGCTCCCGGCACAGCTCGGGCGGATTCCTCCGGGACCACTGCGACATCGTCCTCGACAGCAAGATCTCCATCGGCGACGCGGAACTGGACGTCGACGGCATCGAGGCCCCCTTCGCTCCCGCGTCGACGGTCGTCACCAGCGCGATCATGCAGTCGATGATGGCCGCCGCGGCGGAGAGCCTGCTGGAGCGGGGCGTCGAGCCGCCGCTGCTGCGGTCGGGCAACGTCGACGGGGGCCACGAGTGGAACGGGCGCGTGATGACGGAGTACGCGGACCGGATCTTCTACCGCCACTGAGCGCCCGGCCGGCCCGCCCGGCCGGCCCGCCCGTCGGGCCACCGTGCGAGCATGCCGCCATGACATCCGGCCGGATCATCTTCCTCAACGGGACGTCCAGTTCGGGGAAGTCCAGCATTGCCCGGGAGCTGCTGGACATCCTCGACGACGGCGTCTTCTTCCACCTGGCCGTCGACAGCTTCAACGCGATGCGCACCAAACGGGAGCTCGGGGCGCAGGAGCTCGACGCCGCGCTGCGCCGGACCAGGATGGGCTTCCACCGCTCGATCGCGGCCATGGCCGCGGTGGGCAACGACGTCGTGGTCGACCATGTGCTGAGCGAGCCGTGGCGGCTGCTCGACTGCCTGACGGTGCTGCCGCCCGAGAACGTCCTGTTCGTCGGCGTCCGCTGCCCGCTGGACGAGCTGGTCCGCCGCGAGCTGGCCCGGGGCGACCGCCCGCCGGGGCTCGCGGCCCTCCAGTACGACGCGGTCCACGCCCACGGCGACTACGACCTGGAGTGCGACACCGGTACGGCGAGCCCGCGCGCCTGTGCGCAGCACATCAAGGAGTTCCTGCCGCACCGCACCGGCCCGACCGCCTTCACCCGCCTCCGCCGGCAGCTTCTGCCGGCCGGCGTCTGAGGGCGCCCGCTCCCCGGCCTCAGTCCCCCGACGGCCCGGCCCCGCCCCCCACCACCTGTCCCAGGTCCACCGAAGCCGCCACCCGGTCCGCGACGCTCTCCGCGTACACCGCGTCCGGGCGCTCGAACGCGGCGCGGTGGGAGGAGCGCAGGAACGTCACCACGCCCAGGGTCCGGCCCCGGCTCCGCAGCACCACGCACAGCGCGTGCACCGCGTCGGACGGCCAGCGGCGTTCCGTCGCCCACTCCCCTGCCGCCTGCGGTGACCCGGCACCCGCCGACGCCCGCACCGAGCCCGTGCGGTCCACGGCCTGGAGGGCCGGGTGGCCCGGGGCGTACCGCAACGGGATGCCGCCGCCGGCCACGGGCAGGCACGGGCCCGGGGCGTCGGACGGGGTTCCCGCGGCGCGTACCAGGCGGTCGCCCGCCACCAGGTCGATCAGCGCGTGGTCGGCGAAGCCCGCGAGGGCGTAGTCCAGCGACGACGTGGCCGCCTCCATCGGGTCCTCGCACTCGGCGGCCGACCGTGAGGCCCGGTGCAGCTGGCTGGACCTGAACCGGGCCCGGTCCGCCTCCTGGGCCGCCAGCTTCGCCGCCGTCACGTCCTGGAACAGCCAGCCGACGCCCAGCGGCACCGGTTCCTCCGCGAGCGGCGAGGCCAGCCGCAGGAATCCGCTGCGCCAGCAGCGGCGCCGGTCGCCGTCGCCCGTCCGCAGCGTGACGCACAGCTCGGCGGGGGCGGGCGGCGCGCCCTCGGCCAGTACGTGCTGGAGGGCGCCCTCCAGGTCCTCTACGCCCTGCACGATCAGCTCGCCCAGGGGCCGTCCCAGCAGCGTCGTCCGGCCACCGCCCAGCGCGCGGGCGGCGTGCGCGTTGACGACGGTCGGCCGCAGGTCGACGTCCACGAGGACGACACCCCACGACGCGTCCTCGAACAGCGCCTCGCTCAGCGCGATGGACCGCTCCAGATCGATCTGCGCATGGACCTCGCTGAACGCGCAGTACACCCCGGCGGGCTTCCCGTCGGCGCTCCGCACCCCGGCCGACTGGGTCCGTACGAGCACCCGCCCGCCGTCCTTGCGCAGCAGCGCGAACTCGTGGACCTGCCGACCGGGCCCGTCCATGGCGGCCATCAGCCGTCCCTGCACCTCACCCGCGTCCGCCCGCCGCACGGCCCAGCCGGCGAACCCGGGCCGCCCGACGGCCTCCTCCGCGGACCAGCCGAGGATGCGCTCGGCCTCACGGTTCCAGTGGGTGACGGTCCCGTCCGCGTCGAAGGCGCACAGGGCCGCGTCCATCCCGTCGAGGAGAGCCGCCAGCAGCTCCGCCCCGGACACCGGACCGGGGCCGTCGGGACCGAGAGCATCGGTCGTTCCGCTGGTCGTGGAAGCGCTCATCCCGGACCCCCGACAGGTCGTGTCCGCCATTGCCGCACGTCAGACCATTGAACTCGAACGTGACCCAGCACACAGCGACTTCCCCGAAATCAATCGCTTCGATAATTCGGTTGTGCGGGCCCGGGGGACGTTCCTAAGGTGGTCTTACACGTTGAAAGGAGGTGATCCGAAAAGTGCAGTCTTATCGGATTCGTGAGGTGGCTGCGGGCTGACAGCCCGTCGTCGCACACAGTGCACCTCGGCAGGCTCGTCTGCCGAAACCCAAGCAGTCACCGACCCGCAGGCTCGCCGGTAAGTCCGGCCGGCTCCTCCGCAAGGAGGGACCAGAGCCTGCGGGTTTCTGCATGTCGGAGGCGGCGTCCCGCGTTCTACGGGCAGAGCCGCTCCACGCGCCACGCGCCGCTTTCCCTCACGTACCGCAGCCGGTCGTGGAGGCGGTTCTCGTGGCCCTGCCAGAACTCGATCGTGTCGGGGACGACGCGGAAGCCGCCCCAGTGCGGCGGCGCGGGGACCTTCTCGCCCTCCGGGTAGCGGTTCTCCAGCTCCTCGTAGCGGCTGATCAGCTCCTCCCGGGAGCCGATCACCGTCGACTGCTCGCTCGCCCACGCGCCGAGCTGGGATCCGTGGGGGCGGGTACGGAAGTAGGCGACCGTCTCCTCGCGCGGGACGCGGGCGGCGGTGCCGGTGACGATGACCTGGCGGGCCAGGGGGTGCCAGGGGAAGAGCAGCGAGACATGCGGGTTGGCCGCGAGCTCCCGGCCCTTGCGGGAGTCGTAGTTGGTGAAGAACACGAAGCCGCGCTCGTCGTACATCTTCAGCAGGACCGTGCGGGAGGACGGGCGGCCCTCGGGGGTCGCCGTGGACACCACCATGGCATTCGGCTCGTGGAGCATGCCGCCGGCGGCGACCTGCCGGAACCAGTGGGCGAACTGCCGCATCGGATCGGCGGCGAGTTGGTCCTCGGAGAAGGCCTCGGACCGGTACTGCTCGCGCATCGCGGCCGGATCAGTGGTGGAATCGAAGGAGGAGTCTGCGGTGGGCACGGTGTCATCCTGCCGCAGCGGCCGGACACAGGTCGTAAGGAGGTCCGCCCCGCCGTAACGCGGTGGAACGGGAAGGCTGTGCCGGATGTCACGCTTCCCGGTCACGTCGGAACCCGCCAGTATCTTGGGTGGGCCCTGGGGCCCGCCCGCAGCCGCCGATCCGAGGGAGCCGCCTGATGTCCGACTTCGTACCCGGACTCGAAGGAGTCGTCGCGTTCGAAACGGAGATCGCCGAACCCGACAAGGAAGGCGGTTCGCTTCGCTACCGAGGCGTCGACATCGAGGATCTCGTCGGCCAGGTGTCGTTCGGCAACGTGTGGGGACTGCTGGTCGACGGGGCGTTCGCTCCCGGCCTGCCGCCCGCCGAGCCCTTCCCGATCCCGGTCCACTCCGGTGACATCCGGGTCGACGTCCAGTCCGCCCTGGCGATGCTCGCGCCCGTGTGGGGCCTGAAGCCGCTGCTGGACATCGACGAGGAGACCGCCCGCAACGACCTGGCGCGGGCCGCCGTCATGGCACTGTCGTACGTCGCGCAGTCCGCGCGCGGACAGGGCCGGCCGATGGTGCCGCAGAGCGAGATCGACAAGGCCGGATCCGTCGTGGAGCGGTTCATGATCCGCTGGCGCGGGGAGCCGGATCCGCGGCATGTGAAGGCCATCGACGCGTACTGGACCTCGGCCGCCGAGCACGGCATGAACGCCTCGACGTTCACCGCCCGCGTCATCGCCTCCACCGGCGCCGACGTGGCCGCCGCACTGTCCGGCGCGGTGGGCGCGATGTCGGGCCCGCTGCACGGGGGCGCGCCGTCCCGGGTCCTCGGCATGATCGAGGAGATCGAGCGGACCGGCGACGCCACCGCGTACGTGAAGCAGGCCCTGGACCGGGGCGAGCGCCTGATGGGCTTCGGCCACCGCGTCTACCGGGCCGAGGACCCGCGCGCCCGCGTCCTGCGGCGGACAGCCGAGGAGCTGGGCGCACCACGCTTCGAGGTGGCGCAGGCGCTGGAGAAGGCCGCGCTGGAGGAGCTGCACGCACGGCGCCCCGACCGGGTGCTGGCGACGAACGTGGAGTTCTGGGCGGCGATCATGCTGGACTTCGCGGAGGTTCCGGCGCACATGTTCACGTCGATGTTCACGTGTGCGCGTACGGCGGGCTGGTCGGCGCACATCCTGGAGCAGAAGCGGACGGGGCGCCTGGTGCGCCCGTCGGCGAAGTACGTCGGCCCGTCGACGCGCAGTCCGCGGGAGATCGACGGATACGAGCAGTTGGCGGACCTCGGGAACTGAGGCCCGGAGCAGGCTCTGACGGGCGGAGGGTTGCGTGGCGCCTCCGCGCCCCCGTCCGTCAGATCTTGCCGCGCACGTGGGCCGTGCGGTGCTTGTCCAGGCGGAGGCCGAACTCGGCGAGGAAGCGGGGCGTGAGGTCGGGCCAGCCCCAGAAGGTGAAGCCGAGGCTGCCGTACGCGAAGGCGCTGTCCATGCCGGTCCAGTCGGTGAGCGGGGACTCGGCGCGGCAGTGCGCGCAGCGGACCGGCGCGTCGGCACCCGCGAGCCAGGCCCCCTCGGCGACGGCGAAGGGGTCCCACGCGCCGGGGATGTCGTCCCACGTCTCCTCGTCGCGGAACTCGGTGGTCCTTGCGCAACGCGGGCAGTCGGCGCCCGAGGGTTCCGCGTACTGCCCGGCGTCGAACACCGTGCGGGTGGTCACGACCTCCAGGCCGCCCGCCTGCCACGGCTCGCTCCAGCCGGCGCTGTCGACGACCGCGCGGTGACGGGGCCCCGGCGGGTACCCCGGTCCGCCGCCGAGAACGGGCTCGGTGCGGTCGGGCCCGACGACCCCCTCGGCGACGAGCCATTCGACGATGCGCGCGGCCATGGGCACGGCGTCCGCCCCGGAGATCTCCGTGTCGACGATCGTCTGGAAGTAGTCACCCATCAGTGCCCCCGTGGCTCGGTACGGTCCGGCCGGACCGTACCGCGGCGGGATGCGCGGCGTCCTCCACGGCGGTAGAGGCGACCGTTGCCGGCGAGTCCGGAGAGGGCGGACGCGGACGGTGGAGCCCACCGCCCGGTCGTGTGCGGGTCCGGCGCGGTGACCTGGTCGCACCCGTCGCGCATCTGTGCCGTGCCTGTGGCGAGCCTGTGTCATTCCCGCCCCAGTCTGGGATGGGCGTCGCGGCGCGCCTCGTTGACGCACCGCTGTCGACGTGGCGCTCCGACGCCCCCGGTCGCACGGCCGGGGGCGTCGCCCAGTTGTTGAACGTTCCGGCTGTCGTCCAGGGCAGCCCTCACTGCCAGTTAGGTCAAAATGACACACAAGGGACGCATCGTCTTCGCAGTCGCCCTCACCTCCACCCTGGGGCTCGGTCTCACGGCCTGCAACGACGGCGAGGACTCGGCATCGACACAGGAATCGCCTTCGGCCTCCGCCCCGGCTTCGTCCGACCCGGCCGGCGAGAGCCCGTCCGCCGATCCCAGCGACGACGCCGCCGCCCCCGCCGGCGGTGACGTCGCCGCTCCGGGCACGAAGCTCAAGATCGGTGACCGGGCGATCCTGCCGTTCAAGTACGGGACCGAGAAGAAGGGCACGATCGCCGTGACGGTCACGGCGATCGAAAAGGGCGCCGAGGCCGACATGGCCGCGTTCGGTGAGAAGGCGAAGGGCATGACGCCCTACTACATCCGCATGAAGGTGGAGAACGTCGGCGGCACCGACCTGTCCTACTCGTCGCTGAAGCTGCGCGGCAAGCTGGCGGGCGGCGGCCCCACGGGCGTCATCCTGATCGGTGACCTCCCGGGCAAGTGCGACAGCGAGTCGGCACCGCGCGAATTCGCCGCCAAGGGCGCGTCGTACGAGACCTGTTCGCTCAGCGCCACGAAGACCGACCCCATCGCGGCTGCCTCGTTCGAGGAGGGTGACGCGTACAGCGACAGCCCGGTCCTCTGGACCAGCTGACCGACCGATCCCGAGTCCGCGCGCCGGGCATCCCGTCCTCGACGGATGCCCGGCCGGCGGCCGGCCCGCGCTCTACAGCTTTCCGGCGAGGAGCACGGTGCGGTGGCCGCCCAGCTTGCGGCCGACCTCGCGGGTGAAGCCGGAGGTGAGCTCCGCCCAGCCCCAGAACGTGAACCCGAGGTGCCCGCACGCGTAGTAGTCGTCCTCCCAGCTCCACCGGTCGATGCCGGAGGAACCTCCGCAGGACGGGCAGTGCACGATTCCTTCGCCGCCTTCCTCCGCCCAGTCCTGGAACCGCCCGTCGAAGGGGTCCCAGGCGGACTCGATGGGCTCCCACACCTCGTCGACCAGCCGGATCTCGGTCCGGCAGAGCGGGCAGGTGGCCGCGCCCGGTTCTCCCTGGCCGCTGTCGAAGACCGTACGGCCGGTCTGGACGTGAAGTCCGTTGGACCACAGGTCGACCGGCTCCGGGTCATCGACGGCCTTGGTGAAGTGCGGGCCGGGCGCGTGGCCGTATCCGTCGCCGCCCAGGACGCAGTCGGTGCGCTCGGCGGCCACGATTCCTTCCGCGATCAGCCAGTCCAGTACCCGGGCCCCGAGCTCCTGCGCGTCCCGCTCGGTGGCGTCGAGGTCGACGATCGACTGGAAGTAGTCACCCATGATTCCCCCGGTTCCTCAGCAGCCCACGTGTGCGGTGAAAACGGCCCGGGCGGCGGGCGGGAGCGCGAGGGCCTGAGCGCGCAGCATCGCATATTCCCGGACGCACGCCGCCGGGCGTCACGTCAACGGGCGCGTCAGCCAGACCACTTCGCCCTTGTCCTCCACGGTGACGCGGTCCCGCACGAACCCGAGCTTCTCCAGGACGCGGAACGACGCGGCGTTCCCCGCGTCGACGGTCGCCCCGATCCGCTCCCGCCCGGTCGCCGCGGCGGCGTCGAGCACGGCGCGGGCGGCTTCGGTGGCGTAGCCGTGGCCATGGACCCGTTGGAAGAGCTCGTAGGCGATCTCGGGCTCCTCCAGGGTGGAGCGGCCGATGATGAGTCCGCAGTAGCCGATGAAGTCGCCCTCGTCGCGGCGCTGGATGGGCAGCAGGGCGATCCCGGTCGTCTCGGTCGCGGTGATCAGCTGCGCGATGAGGTTCCGGGTGTACTCGAGCGTGGACGTTCCCTCGCCGCGTTCGGCGCGGAGGGCGCGGAGTTCGGCGGCGTCCGCGTCGGACCACGGGCGCAGGATCAGCCGCTCGGTCTCCAGGTGGAACGGCATCGTCTCGTACGTGGTCATGCCCATGCCCTCCAGGGGAAGTTCACGAACCAGACGTGTCAGGGACGGTCCAGGCCCCACGTCTGCAGGACGAACGGCCGGCCCTTCTCCTCGCCCTTGATCAGTGGCACGTCGAGCAGGCGGAAGCCGGTCTTCTTCGCCACGGCGACGCTGGGCGCGTTCTCGGCCTCCAGCTCCAGGATCACCTGTTCCACGCCCAGTTCCTCGAAGGCGTACGCGGCCATCACCCGCACCGCCCGCGCGGCCAGGCCCTGGCCGCGGTGTGCGGGGCCGACCGCGTACCCGATCTCGTTGCCCTCGGGGGCGCGCCGCAGCATGACCTCGCCGAGCGCGGCCCCGCCGTCCGTGGTGATGGCGAGCAGGACCGTCGTGCCCTCCCGCCGCAGCTGCCGGGCCTTGTCCAGCCGCGTGCGCGCGGCCTCTTCGCCGAAGGGAGAGACGATCGGGGTCCAGTGCGCGACGTCGGGGTGGTCGAAGAGGTCCGGCATCGCGGCCAGGTCCGCCTCCGTCCAGTCGCGCAGGACGAGCCCCTCGCCCGTGAGTTCGATGTGCTCGGGGAAGGGGGGTGTGGTGGTGCCGCTCATGCTGCGGACCATATACGCGCAACTCGCTGACACCAAGGCGATTCCTGGGACACACTCTGGCTCCGGACCATGACAGACCGGTCCTAACCAGGGAAAGGCGGGACCCCATGCTCGACGACATGCGGCAGTTACGGAAGGTCGTCCGAAGACGGGACGCGCTCCGATACGGGGGAATCGGCCTGCTCGCGGTCGCCCTGGCGGCCTGCTCCAGGGACAAGGGCTCCGACGGATCGCTGGAGGCACCGGGCGCGGCGGGCAAGCCGGCCGCCGGGCCGACGGTCGCCGGGGCGGCGGTCGAGGCCTTCGTCAGCGGTGCCTGGAAGCTCTCGTACTCCCCGCAGGGACAGGTCAACGACGCGTATCAGCGGATCGAGTTCACGGGCCGCCGGTGGAGTCTCGACGGGGACGACGAGACGGGTTCCTTCGAACTCTCCGGAAGCGAGCTGGTGGTCCGGGTCGACGGCCGGACCTCCGAGAACGTATGGGCCGCGTCCGGCCTGCCCGCCACGGTCGGCGAGAAGGCCGCCCTCACCCTCCAGTGGGGCCATGACGAGGAGTCCGGCCCCGTCGACGCCGGCTCGCCGGTGGACACCACACCCACGCCGCTGCCCGTCGTCTGGGACGGCAGAACGCTCAGGATCCAGGCCGGGAACGGCCTGGAGATCACCGCCGTACGCGCCTGACGGCGGCGCGCCGCCCGCTCATCGGCCCAGCGCCCC
Source organism: Streptomyces sp. NBC_00385 (assembly GCF_035917155.1). Taxonomy (NCBI): domain Bacteria; kingdom Bacillati; phylum Actinomycetota; class Actinomycetes; order Kitasatosporales; family Streptomycetaceae; genus Streptomyces; species Streptomyces sp. NBC_00385. The sequence goes on from NZ_CP107951.1 coordinate 3,570,101, forward strand.
GTCCAGCAGCGCCGCCCACTGCGCCACGACCCGCCCCCGGCGGGCCGTGTCGTCGGTGAGGACGTTGGCGAGGCCCAGGCCGCGGGCCATGTCGAGGAGCCCCTGGACCGTTTCCCGTACACCGGGGCGGGTCTCGTCGGCGTTCAGGAGGCCCACGGCGATGCGGTGGGTCTCGCGGCCGACGCGGGCTTCGAGTTCGGTGACGCGGGGGCGGAGCTGTTCCTCGTTGGAGGCGGCGACCCAGAGCTGGAGCGCGGCGCGGAAGAGGGGGCCGGTGTAGAGGTCGACGAGGGCGGCGACCACCTCGGCGCGGTCCTGGTCGGGGACGGCGCGCAGGGCGGCGGAGCGTTCCTCGGCGACGTACTCGACGGCTGCGGTGAACAGGTCCTCGCGGGTCGGGAAGTGGTGCTGGGCGGCGCCGCGGGAGACGCCCGCGCGCTCCGCGACGGCGGAGACGGTGGAGCCTGCCCAGCCGTGTTCGGCGAGGCAGGCCACCGCGGCTTCGAGGAGCCTCTGCCGGGTGGCACGGCTGCGGTCCTGCTTGGGTGGTGTCACAGCAGCCATGCGGGATCCCGTCGTTCCAGGAAGGCCGTCATCCCCTCCCGTGCCTCGTCGGAGGCGAAGAGTGCCGCGGAGCGGGCGATGAGGTCTTCCGCGTACTGGTCGAAAGTCTCCCGCACAGTAGCCGTGACCAGCTCCTTCGATGCGGCCAGCCCCTGGGGCGAGGCTCTGCGCAGCCCGTCGAGTACCGGTACGAGCGCCTTGTCCACGTCTTCGGCGGCGAGGGTCACGAGGCCGGTCCTGGCAGCCTCGGCCGCGTCGAAGCGTTCGCCGGTGAGGTAGTAGCGGGCTGCCGCGCGGGGGTCGAGGCGGGGCAGCAGCGGCAGGGAGATGACGGCGGGGGCGAGGCCGAGGCGGGATTCGGTGAGGGCGAAGGAGGAGTCGGGTCCGGCGACCGAGATGTCGCAGGCGCCCAGCAGTCCGAGACCGCCCGCCCGGACGTGGCCGGTGACCCGGGCGATGACCGGTTTCGGGAGGGTGATGATCAGCCTCATGAGGGCGACGAAGGCGTGCGGGTCGGCCGGCGCCCTGAGGTCCGCGCCCGCGCAGAACGTGTTGCCGGTGTGGGTCAGGACCACCGCCCGTACGGTGTCGTCCGCCGCGCAGGCGGCGAGGGCTTCGGACAGGCCGGCCACGAGCGGTGCGCTCAGGGCGTTGCGGTTGGCCGGGGAGTCGAGGGTGAGCGTGGTGATGCCCCGGTCGTGGGTGGGTGGGGCGAGGGTCATTGCTGCCTCTCCTTCTCCCTGTCGCGCAGTTCACGGCGAAGGATCTTCCCCGAGACCGCACGCGGTACCGCGTCGACGAACTCCACGCGGCGGATCTTCTTGTACGGGGCGACATGTGCGGCGACATACGCCATGACGTCCTCGGCGGTGAGGTCCGGGGTGGCCGGCCGGCGTACGAGGAAGGCCTTCGGGATCTCGTTGCCGTCGGCGTCGTTCACGCCGATGACGGCCGCGTCGGCGATCGACGCGTGGGTCAGGAGGAGCGCTTCGAGTTCGGCGGGGGCGACCTGGTAGCCCTTGTACTTGATGAGTTCCTTGACCCGGTCGACGACGAAGAGCCAGCCGTCCGCGTCGACGCGTCCGACGTCGCCGGTGTGCACCCAGCCGTCGTCGTCGATCATGGCGTCGGTGGCTTCGGGGCGGCCGAGGTAGCCCTTCATCACCTGGGGGCCGCGGATGAGGATCTCGCCGTCGGCGTCGATGCCGAGGTCCGTCCCGGGGTCCTCGATGGACGTGATCCGCATCTCGGTGCTCGGCAGCAGCTTCCCCACGGCCCCGGGCGGCGGGTTCTCGGCTTCGAGGGGCACGACATGGGTGCCGGGCGAGAGTTCCGTCATGCCGTACGCCTGACGTACGGGCGGTATGCCGAGGCGGGCGGAGCAGGCGGCGGCGAGGTCGGCGTCCAGGGGCGCGGCGGCGCTGACGACGTACTCCAGCGAGGACAGGTCGTAGTCGCCGACGGCCGGATGCTTGGCGAGGGCCAGGACGATGGGCGGGGCCACGTACAGCCCGGTGATGCGGTGTTCCTGGATCACGCCGAGGAACTGGTCGAGGTCGAAGCGGGGCAGCACGACGACGGTGGCCCCGCAGCGCAGCGGGACGTTCATCAGGGCGGTCAGCCCGTAGATGTGGAAGAAGGGGAGAACGGCCAGGATGCTGTGGCCGGGCTCCATGGGGATGAAGGGGCGCAGCTGCTCCAGGTTGGTGCCGATGGAGCGGTGCGTGAGCATGACGCCCTTGGGGGCGCCGGTGGTCCCGGAGGAGTACGGGAGGACGGCGACGTCCTGGGGGCCGAACTCGACGTCGGGTTCCGGGGCGGTGGAGCCGAGCATGTCGAGGACGGAGGTGTGGCCCTCGGCCCGGTCGCAGACGAAGATCTCCTGGATGCCGCCCGCCAGCGTGGCGGCCCGGCGGGCGACGTCGAGGAACAGGGACACGGTGACGATCCAGCGGGCGTCGGAGTCGTTGAGCTGCTGGGCGAACTCCTCGGCCGTGGACAGCGGGTGCACGGTGGTGACCGACGCTCCGGCGCGCGTGGCGCCGTAGAGGACGGCGGGGTAGGCGATCGTGTTGGGGCTGTGCAGGGCCAGGACGTCACCCTTGCGCACCCCCGCCTCGGCGAGGTGGGCGGCGATGCGGCGGTGGAACGTGTCGAGCTGGGCGTACGTGACGGAGAGGCCGTTCGTTCCGTCGATCAGGGCGACGGTGTCACCGAAGGCCGCGGCCCCGCCGAGGACCGTTTCGTGGATGGGCGTTTCGAGGGCCGGAACGTCTTCGTACTCGCTGTGGAACACCATGGCGGTTCCCTTCGACGCGGGCAGAGCGGGCCGTGAACGATGAGCGGGAGCCGGTGGGCTCAGTAGGACTTGGGGAGGCCCAGGGACTGGTGGGAGACGTAGTTCAGGATCATTTCCCGGCTGACCGGCGCGATCCGGGCCACCCGGGACGCGGTGATCAGGGACCCGAGGCGGTACTCGCGGGTGAGACCGTTGCCGCCCAGGGTGTGCACGGCCTGGTCGACCGCCTTGACGCAGGCCTCCCCGGCGGCGTACTTCGCCATGTTGGCGGCCTCGCCCGCGCCGATGTCGTCGCCGTCGTCGTAGAGCCGGGCGGCCTTCTGCATCATCAGACGGGCCAGTTCGAGTTCGATGTGGGCCTGGGCGAGTGGGTGCGCGATGGCCTGGTGGGCGCCGATGGGCTCCTTCCACACCTGGCGGGTCTTCGCGTACTCGACGGCACGCCCCAGCGCGTACCGGCCCATGCCGATCCCGAACGCGGCGGTCATGATGCGTTCGGGGTTGAGTCCGGCGAAGAGCTGGAGGAGTCCGGCGTCCTCCTCGCCGACGAGCGCGTCGGCGGGCAGGCGTACGTCGTCGAGGACGAGTTCGAACTGCTTCTCCGGGGCCTGGAGTTCCATCTCGATGTGGGAGCGCCGGAAGCCGGGGGCCTCGCGCGGGACGATGAACAGGCAGGGCTTCAGCTTGCCGGTCCTGGCGTCCTCGGTGCGCCCGACGATGAGGGTCGCGTCGGCGATGTCGACGCCGGAGACGAAGACCTTGCGGCCGCTCAGCACCCACTCCTCGCCGTCGCGGCGGGCGGTGGTGGTGATGCGGTGGGAGTTGGATCCGGCGTCGGGTTCGGTGATGCCGAAGGCCATGGTGAGGCTGCCGTCGGCGAGGCCGGGGAGCCACTGCCGCTTCTGGTCGTCGGTACCGAAGCGGGCTATCACGGTGCCGCAGATGGCGGGTGAGACGACCATCATGAGGAGTGGGGATCCGGCCGCCCCCAACTCCTCCAGCACGATCGAGAGTTCGGCCATGCCCGCGCCGCCGCCGCCGTACTCCTCCGGGAGGTTCACGCCGAGGTAGCCGAGCTTCGCGGCCTCGGCCCACAGTTCGCGCGGGTGGGAGCCGTCGCGGACGACGGAGGTCATGTAGTCGCGCCCGTACCGCTGTCCGAGTGCGGCGACGGCGGCGCGCAGGCCCTGGTGCTCTTCGGTTTCGAGGACGGTGCTCATGCGGTCGGTTCCTCCTGTGCGTCAGTGACGACGGCGAGCAGCGCGCCGACCTCCACCTGGAGGCCGGGGGCGGCGTGCAGGGCGGTGAGGGTGCCGGAGGCGGGGGCGAGGATGCGGTGCTCCATCTTCATCGCCTCCAGCCAGATCAGCGGCTGCCCGGCCTCGACGGCGGTCCCGGTCGCGAGTCCGTCCGCGAGGCGGACGACGGTGCCGGGCATCGGGGCGAGCAGGGAGCCGGGTTCGGTGCGATCGGTGGGGTCGGTGAAGCGGGGCAGGGCGGTGAAGGTGTACGAGCCGGTGGCGGTGTCGACGTACACCCGGTCGCCTTCGCTGGCCACCGCGAAGTGCCGGGTGACACCGCCGGTTTCGAGGGTGACGTGGCCGGGGCGGGCGGCGACGACGCGGGTGCCCGCTTCAAGGGCGAGGCCTTCGCGCGTGGTGCGGTAGGTGATGTCGTACTCACGGCCGTCGGGTTCGCCGCGGTAGCGCCGCAGCCGGGGCTGCGAGGCGACGTTGCGCCAGGCACCGAAGCGGGCGACGCCGCCGGTGGCGGTGGTGCGGCGGGCGGCTTCGGCGAGGGCGGCGGCGGTGGCGGCGAGCCGTTGGCCGCTCTCATCGGGCGCGGCGGTCAGGGCTGCCAGGTGCCGGTCGTAGAAGCCGGTGTCGAGGCGTGCGGCGACGAAGTCCGGATGGCGCAGGGAGCGTACGAGGAGCTCGCGGTTGGTGACCGGGCCGTGGATGCGGGTGCGCTCCAGGGCGCGGGCGAGCAGGCGTACGGCTTCGGTGCGGGTGGGGGCGTGGGCGATGACCTTGGCGAGCATCGGGTCGTAGTGCACGCCGATGGTGTCGCCGCCGGTGTATCCGGTGTCCAGGCGCAGGCCCGGCTCGGCCGGCACGTCGAGTGCGAGCAGCGCTCCGGTCTGCGGCTGCCAGCCCCGTGCCGGGTCCTCGGCGTAGAGCCGGGCCTCGACGGCGTGCCCGGTGGGCTGCGGGGGCACGGCGGCCGGCAGCGGTTCGCCCTCCGCGACCCGCAGCTGAAGGGCGACGAGGTCGAGGCCGAACACGGCCTCCGTGACGGGGTGTTCGACCTGGAGGCGGGTGTTCATCTCCAGGAAGTACGGACGTCCGTCGGCGGCGACGAGGAATTCGACGGTGCCGGCGCCCCGGTAGCCGACGGCTCGCGCGGCGGCCGTGGCGGCGTCGTGCAGCCGGTCCCGGAGTCCGTCGTCGAGGCCGGGCGCAGGGGCCTCCTCGACGACCTTCTGGTGGCGGCGCTGGAGCGAGCAGTCGCGGGTGCCGAGCGCCCAGACGCCGTCGTGCTCGTCGGCCATGATCTGGACCTCGACGTGCCGGCCGCGCTCCACGTACGGCTCGGCGAACACCTCGCCGTCCGCGAACGCGGACAGCGCCTCGGCCGCAGCGGCCGTCAACTCGCCGGGCAGATCCCCCAGTTCCCGTACGATCCGCATGCCGCGCCCGCCGCCGCCCGCCGCCGCCTTGAGCAGCAGCGGCAGGTCCTCGGCGCGGGCCGCGGCCGGGTCGACGGGGGCGAGCAGCGGAACCCCGGCGGCGGCCATCAGCTCCTTGGCGCGGGTCTTGGACGCCATCAGCTCGATGGCCTTGACCGGCGGACCGACCCAGGTGAGCCCGGCGTCCTGCACCGCGGCGGCGAATCCGGCGTTCTCGGAGAGGAAGCCGTATCCGGGGTGGACGGCGTCGGCGCCCGCCGCGAGGGCGGCGGCGACCACGAGATCGCCGCGGAGGTACGTGTCGGAGGGCGCGGCCCCCGGCAGCCGTACGGCGGTGTCGGCCTCCCGTACGTGCAGCGCGCCGGCGTCCGCGTCGGAGTACACGGCGACGGTCGCGATGCCGAGCGCGCGGCAGGTGCGGAAGATCCGGCAGGCGATCTCGCCCCGGTTGGCCACAAGCAGAGTGGTGATCATGTCAGCTCACATCCGGAAGATGCCGAAGCCGCCGCGGGCGCCCTCGACCGGTGCGGTGTGGACGGCGGACAGGCACATCCCGAGGACGGTCCTGGTGTCGCGCGGGTCGATGACCCCGTCGTCGTACAGCCGCCCGGACAGGAACATCGGCAGGGACTCGGACTCGATCTGCTGCTCGACCATGGCGCGCAGTCCGGCGTCCGCCTCGTCGTCGTACGGACGCCCCTTCGCGGCGGCCGACGCGCGGGCGACGATCGACAGCACCCCGGCCAGCTGCTGCGGCCCCATGACGGCGGACTTGCTGCTGGGCCAGGCGAACAGGAAGCGGGGGTCGTAGGCCCTGCCGCACATGCCGTAGTGCCCGGCGCCGTAGGAAGCGCCCATCAGGACGGACAGGTGCGGGACCTTCGAGTTCGACACCGCGTTGATCATCATCGCGCCGTGCTTGATGATGCCGCCCTGTTCGTACTCCTTGCCGACCATGTAGCCGGTGGTGTTGTGCAGGAACACCAGCGGGATGTCGCGCTGGTTGGCGAGTTGGATGAACTGGGCGGCCTTCTGCGACTCCTCGCTGAACAGCACGCCCTGCGCGTTGGCGAGGATGCCGACCGGGTAGCCGTGCAGCCTGGCCCAGCCGGTGACCAGGCTGGTCCCGTAGAGCGGCTTGAACGCGTCGAAGTCCGAGCCGTCGACCAGCCGGGCGATGACCTCGCGCGGGTCGAAGGGCACCTTCAGATCGCCGGGCACGATGCCGAGCAGCTCGTCCTCGTCGTACTTGGGCGGCTCGGCGGGGCCCGGATCGGGGTACGCCTTGCGCCAGTTGAGGCGGGCGACGATGCGGCGGGCCTGGCGCAGCGCGTCGTGCTCGTCGACGGCGAAGTGGTCGGCGAGTCCGGAGGTGCGGGCGTGCATCTCGGCGCCGCCGAGCGACTCGTCGTCGCTCTCCTCACCGGTGGCCATCTTGACCAGGGGCGGGCCGCCGAGAAAGACCTTGGACCGCTCCTTGATCATGACGGTGTGGTCGGACATGCCGGGGACGTACGCGCCACCCGCGGTGGAGTTGCCGAAGACGACGGCGACGGTCGGGACACCGGCGGCGGACAGCCGGGTGAGGTCGCGGAAGAGCGCCCCGCCGGGGATGAAGATCTCCTTCTGGGACGGCAGGTCGGCGCCTCCCGACTCGACCAGGCTGATGACCGGGAGCCGGTTGGCGAACGCGATCTCGTTGGCGCGCAGCGCCTTCTTCAGCGTCCAGGGGTTGGAGGCGCCGCCGCGCACGGTCGGGTCGTTGGCGGTGATCAGGCACTCGACGCCCTCCACCACACCGATCCCGGTGACGAGCGAGGCGCCGACCGTGTACCCGGCGGCCTCGCTGCCCCAGGCGGCGAGCGGCGACAGTTCCAGGAACGGGCTGTCCTCGTCGACCAGCAGCTCGATCCGCTCACGGGCCAGGAGCTTGCCGCGCGAGCGGTGCCGCTCGACGTACTTCTCGCCGCCGCCCTCCAGCGCCCCGGTGTGCGCGGCCTCCAGCTCGGCGAGCTTGTCGAGCAGGGCGGCGCGGTTCGCGCCGTATTCGGGGCTCGCGGTGTCGAGCCCGGTGGGCAGGACGGTCATGCGTGCACCTCCGGTGCGTCGGCGCGCTCCTGCGGGGGCAGCAGGGCCACGGGTATCTCCAGCCGGCGCGAGCGCAGCCACTCCCCCACGGCCTTGGCCTGCGGGTCGAAGCGGTGCTGGGCGGCGACGCCTTCGCCGAGGAGCCCGTGGACGGTGAAGTTCAGGGCGCGCAGGTTCGGCAGGACATGGCGTACGACGGGGAGCCCGGCGGTCTCCGGGAGGAGTTCCCGCAGCCGCTCGACGGTCAGCTCGTGCGCCAGCCACCGCCAGGCCTCGTCGCCGCTGACCCACACCCCGATGTTGGCGTCGCCACCCTTGTCGCCGCTGCGGGCACCCGCGACGAGCCCGAGGGGGGCGTTGTGGGTGGGGCCGCCGGCCAACGGCGGTGGCAGTGGCGGCTGTTCGACTTCGGCCAGGGCTTGCGTACGGGCGGCCGACGCCTGTGCCTCGCGTCGCCCGTCGGGCAGCACCGCCACCTGCTCCACGTCCCCCGCCGGTACGTACCGGGCCTCGAACACCCCGTAGGGCGCTCCCTTCCCGGGCGGGGCGGTGACGTGGAAGCCCGGGTAGCTGCCCAGCGCCAGCTCGATCGCGGCGCCGGACAGGGCGCGCCCCACGGCGTCCGGGTCCTGGTCGCGGACGACGAGCCGGAGCAGGGCGCCGGCCGTCTCCTGGGTCGGGGCGTCGGCGCGGTCGGTGCGGGAGAGCTCCCAGCGCACCTCGTCCGGCTGCCGCCCGGCCCGGGCGAAGGCGTCGCCGATCTGGTCGCGGACGAGCTGCGCCTTGGCCTCGATGTCGAGTCCGGTGAGCACGAAGACGACCTCGTTCCGCCAGCCGCCGAGCCGGGTGAGCCCGGCCTTGAGCGTGGGCGGCGGGGCCTCGCCCTTCACGCCGGAGATCCGGACCCGGTCGGGGCCGTCGGCGGCCAGCCGTACGGTGTCGAGCCGGGCGGTGACGTCGGGGCCCGCGTACCGGGCGCCGCCGGTCTCGTACAGCAGTTGGGCGGTGACGGTGCCGAGGTCGACGACGCCGCCCGTGCCGTCGTGCTTGGTGATGACGGACGTCCCGTCGGAGTGGATCTCGGCGACGGGGAAACCGGGGCGGCGGATGTCGTGGCCGCGGAAGAAGGAGTAGTTCCCCCCGGTGGCCTGGGTGCCGCACTCCAGTACGTGTCCGGCGACGACGGCTCCGGCGAGCGCGTCGTGGTCCTCGGGCCCCCAGCCGAAGTGGGCGGCGGCGGGCCCGGTGACGAGGGCGGCGTCGGTGACCCTGCCGGTGACGACGACGTCGGCGCCGGCCCGCAGACAGGCGGCGATGCCCGCCCCGCCCAGGTAGGCGTTGGCGGTGAGGAAGCCGTCGGGCACGGGCAGGCTGTCGCCCTCCACATGGGCGACGCGCACGGGCACGCCGGCCTTCTCGGCCAGCTCGCGTACCGCGTCGGCCAGTCCGGCGGGGTTCAGGCCGCCCGCGTTGGTCACGATCTTCACCCCGCGCTCGTGGGCGAGCCCGAGCCCTTCCTCCAGTTGGCGCAGGAAGGTGGTGGCGTAGCCGCGCCCGGGGTCCTTGAGCCGGCTGCGGCCGAGGATGAGCATGGTGAGCTCGGCGAGGTAGTCGCCGGTGAGGACGTCGAGCGGGCCGCCGGTGAGCATCTCGCGCACGGCGTCGAAGCGGTCTCCGTAGAACCCGGAGGCGTTGCCGACCCGCAGCGGCGGTGTCACCGGTCCGCCTTCGGCGCCCGCCCGGTTCCGGCAGGCCCGGCGAAGGCCTGCGCGATGTCCAGCCAGGCGTCGGCGTCGGCGCCCTCGGCCCGGACGGCGAGGTCGTCGCGGTGGGCGCGCTGGGTGACGAGCAGGCAGAAGTCGTGCAGCGGCCCGGTGACACGCTGGGCGGCGCCCTCGGGGCCGTACGCGGTCACCTCCCCGTCCGGCCCTTCCAGCTCCACCCGGAACTCCTCTCCCGGCGCCTGGATTCCCCGGACGAGGAAGGCGTAGTCGCGGGCCCGGACCCCGATCCGGGCCACGTGCCGCAGCCGGGCGGTGGGGGCGCGGGTGACCCCGAGGGCCTCGGCCACGTCCTGGCCGTGGGCCCAGGTCTCCATCAGCCGCCCGGTCGCCATGGAGGCCACGCTCATCGGCGGCCCGTACCAGGGGAACCGGGTCCCGGCGGGGGCCGCCCGCAGTGCCTCCTGGAGGCGCTCCCGGCCGGTGCGCCAGCGGACGAGGAGGGCGTCCGGGCCGTACGCGGCGACGACGTCCTCGGCGGCCCGGTCGACGAACCCCTCGGGGTCCTTCATCGCCCTGGCGACCTCGTCCCCGAACCGCTCGGGCTCCGTGACGGAGAGCAGCGCGACCTCGTCGGTCCAGCTCAGATGGGCCATCTGATGGGCGATGGTCCACCCCTCGGCGGGTGTCGCGGCCGCCCATTGAGAGGCGCTCAACCCGGCTACGAGCAGGTCGAGTTCCTCACTCTCGCTGCGCAGGTCGTCGAGCACGGCTGCGGCATCGGACACGGTGCGCTCCCCTCGGGGCGTGGCGGTGTGTCCCGGAGCCTGCCAGCGGGACGTAAAACAATCAAGCATGCTTGCATGATTTTTCCCGCTCCGGACGCCGGTGCCCTCGCCGCCCTAGGCTTCAGCCGTGAGCCACGACATCGCACATGACATACGGATCAGGCCGGGCGGCCCGGCCGACGCCCCCGCCATTCTCGACATGCTGGACGGGGCGGTCGCCTGGATGAACGGCCGCGGCAACACCCAGCAGTGGGGCACGACACCGTATTCGCAGAAGCCCGGTGGGGCGGAGCGGGTGCGGCGGTACACGACCGAGCAGACGCCCTACGTGGCGGAGCTGGGCGGAACACCCGTCGGGGCCATGGTGCTGGGCTCCGGGCCCAGCCCGCAGATGCCCATCGCGGAGGCCGGGGAACCCGAGCGGTACGTACGGCTGCTGGTGTCGGACCGCCGTCATGCCGGTCTGGGCATCGGGGCGGCGCTGCTGGCCCATGCCGCCGAGGAGACCCGGCGGGCGGGCGTGGAGCTGCTGCGGGTCGACTGCTGGGCGGGCGGCGGGGGCGAACTGGTCGCCTTCTACGAGCGCAACGGCTTCGCCCCCGCCTCCCGCTTCATGTCCGGGGAGTGGCCGGGCCAGGTGCTGACCCGTCGGATCGGCTGACGGCCCGCGTCGGACGGCCGGCGCTACTGCCCCTTCTGCGCCGCCTCCGCCATCTTCGCCGTCGTGCTGGCGCCGTCCAGCGCCTCGCGGATGATGTCGGCGTGGCCGCTGTGGTGGGTGATCTCGCGGAAGATGTGCCACAGGACGTGGCGGACGGTCCACAGGACGGGCTCCGGGGGCGACCACGGGTACGCCGGCAGCGTGACCTCGCGGTCGAGGTCGGCCTCCTCGCGCACCGTACGGTCGAAGTCGGCGGCTGCGGCGTGGAAGGCCTCCAGCAGCTCGGGCAGCTTCTCGGCGTCGGTCATCCGGTTGCCGTCGGGGTCGAGGTCGGCCCAGTCGACCTTGGCCGGGGCGGTGCCCTCGATCACGTCCAGCCAGCTGCGCTGCACGAGCCCGAGGTGCTTCAGCAGGCCGCCGAGCGTCAGCTCACTGACGGTCGTACGGGCGCGGGCCCGGGTGTCGTCGAGATTCTCGACGGTGAAGAGAAAATTGGTGCGCTGGTCGGTCACGAGCGCGAGCAGATCGTCGCGTTCCGGCATGTTTTCCTCCAGGTCGGATATCGCGATCACCCTAGGTTCGCCGACCTGGCCCCGCAGCCGGAACGGGATCATCCGCCCGCGCTTCCCGTCACCGCTTCCCGGCGCCCCGGACCTGACTGCGCACCGCTCCCATGCTCGCGCCGATGACGAGCGCGATGGCCAGGGCGTCCGTGGTGGAGAGGGCCTGGTCGAGGATGAGGAAGCCGGCCGCGGCCGCGATCGCGGGTTCCAGGCTCATCAGGATCGCGAAGGTGGGCGCGGGCAGTCGGCGCAGCGCCATGAGTTCGAGCGTGTACGGGAGGACCGAGCTCAGCAGGGCGACGGCGGCGCCCAGGCCGATCGTGGACGGGACGAGGAGCTTCGAGCCCGACTCCATGATGCCGAGCGGCAGCGAGAGGACGGCCGCCACCACCATCGCCAGGGCCAGTCCGTCGGCCTGGGGGAAGCGGCGGCCGGTGCGGGCGCTGAAGACGATGTACGCCGCCCACATGGCGCCGGCGGCGAGTGCGTACGCCGCGCCCACCGGATCGAGCCGGTCGAAGCCCCCGCCGCTCAGCAGCAGCACACCGCCCAGCGCGAGTCCGGCCCAGACCACGTTGACGAGGCGGCGCGAGGCGATCACCGAGAGGGCGAGCGGGCCCAGCACCTCCAGGGTCACGGCGGCGCCGAGCGGGATGCGGTCGGCCGCCTGGTAGAAGAGCGTGTTCATGCCGCCCATCGCGACACCGAAGGCCACCACCGTGCCCCAGTCGGCGCGCGAATGGCCGCGCAGCTTCGGGCGGCAGACGACGAGCAGGACGAGGGCCGCGACGGCGAGACGCAGCGTGACGACGCCGAGGGCGCCGGCCCTCGGCATGAGCAGCACCGCGACCGCCGAACCGAACTGCACGGAGAGCCCGCCCGCGACGACCAGCGCGACCGGGGCGAGCGCGGCCCGGCGCCCTCCGGCGCGGTCGGGGCCGCGCTGTTCACCGAGGGCGGTGACCGCCTCGGGAACGGCGACTGCGGCGGCCGGTTCTGCGGCGGTGCCCTGGTTGTTCACCTGTGGCCTGACTTTCTGAGTTCACGGAGCAAAAAGTGCAACACAATGCACTTCTCAATTGAAGATACTGCACTCGTCCGATGCAGCCCATCCCTTTACCGTAGGGACCTGCGCGCGGCGCGTGAAATGCCGATTGGGCTCCCGTTATGCTCCACACGCATGAGCACCGGACAGGGCGCGGGCGGCGCCGCGGGCAAGAGCGCAGGCAGCAACGCCGGAAACACTCACCGCGCCATCGAGATCCGCCATCTGCGGGCCTTCCTCGCCGTCGCGGAGGAGTCCAGCATCACCCGGGCCGCCGCCCGGCTCCGCCTCACCCAGCCCGCCGTCTCGCGCACCCTCGCCGCCCTGGAGCGCCATCTCGGCATCCGGCTCGTCGACCGCTCCACCCACCACCTGGACCTCACCCCCGAGGGCGTCGCCTTCCGCGACCGGGCGGCCGCGGCGGTCGCCGCCTTCGACACCGCGACCGACGCCGAGGGGCTGCGCCGGTGGCCGCTGCGGCTGGGCCACGCCTGGTCCGCGTTCGGCCGCTACACCACCCCGCTGCTCCGCGGCTGGCAGGAGCGCTACCCGCGGACCCCGCTGGAACTGCGCCGGATCGACGACCGCACCGCCGGGCTGACCCGCGGCGAGGTCGACGCCGCCCTGCTGCGCGGCCCCGTCGACGCGCCGGGACTCGTCACGGAGGTGCTGTACGAGGAGGAGCGCGTCGCGGCCGTGGCGGCGGACGGCCCCCTCGCCTCCCGCGCCACGCTCCGGCTGGCCGATCTGGCGACCGGCACCGTCGTCCTGAACACCGTCTCCGGCACCACCACCCCCGAACTGTGGCCGCCGTCCGCCCGCCCCGCCGCCACACTGACCGTCGCCAACACCGACGACTGGCTGGCCGCCATCGCGGCGGGGCGCGGGAGCGGGGTCTCCGCCGCGTCGACGGCCGGCATGCACCCGCACGCCGGGGTCGCCTACCGCCCGCTCGTGGACGCGCCGGCCCTCCCGGTGCTGCTCGCCCGCCGCGACGCCCCCGGGCACCCGGCGCTCGACGACCTCGCCGCCCTGGCCCGCGAGATCGTGGCGCGAGACGCCGGTGCATGAGGGAATTCCAATGCGCGGACGTGCAGTTGGAGCCTGTGCGAGAGGCGTGACAGGCACGCCCGCCGAGGGGGCACCATGTCGGACCACAGCTCTGCGACCATCACCGTGCACGGCACCGTGGCCGCCGGATACGAGGCGGTGCGGAACGAGTTCGCCGCCGTACTGACCGAGGAGCACAACGAGCCGGGCGCGCAGCTCGCCGTGTACCGGGACGGCCGGCTGGTCGTCGATCTCTGGGCGGGTGACGGGATCGACGGCGACTCCCTGCCCGCGGTCTTCTCGTCGACCAAGGGCGCGGCCCATCTCGTCGTCGCCCTGCTGGTGCAGGACGGCACCCTCGACCTGGACCGGACGGTCGCCTCGTACTGGCCGGAGTTCGCCGCCGAGGGCAAGGGGGCGCTGACCCTGCGGGAGCTGCTGGGCCACCGGGCCGGAGTGATCGGCATCGAGGGCGGATTCCCCGAGGCGGACCTGGCCGACGACCGGGTGATCGCCGCCCGGCTGGCGGTGCAGGCCCCCTTCTGGGAGCCGGGAAGGGAGTACGGGTACCACGCGCTGGTGATCGGCGCGCTGACCGGTGAGGTGGTGCGGCGGGTCACCGGGCTTTCGATCCAGGAGCTTTTCGAGGAGCGCGTCCGCGCCCCGTACGGCCTGGATCTTTACCTCGGGCAGCCCGCGGAGCTGGAGCCCCGCTACCTCGCCGTCCGGCCCATGAACCCGACGCCGGAACAGAAGGCGGAGCTTGGGGCCCGCCCCTTCGATCCGAAGGGCCTTCAGGCGGTGGCCTTCAACGTCCCGACGGATCTGATGGCCTGGATCAACACTCCTTCCGTGCGGGCGCTCGGCCCGGCCTCGGTGGGTGGTGTGGGTTCGGCGCGCGCGCTTGCCGGGATGTACGCGGCCACGCTCTCGGAGTTCGCGGGCCGGCCCGCTCTCCTCACGCCGGAGACCCGCGCCGAGTTCGCACGCCCCGGCCTGGCCGGCACCGACCGGGTGACCCTGGAGACGGACCACTTCGGCCTCGGCTTCGAACGTCCCCATATGGTCTACCCGTCGCTGGGCGAGGGCGCGTTCGGCCACTGCGGCGCGGCGGGCTCGCAGGCGTTCGCGGACCCGGCGAGCGGGATCGCGTACGGCTACACGCGCCGGCGGTTCGCGTATCCGGGCGGGGCGGCACCGGAGAACGAGCGGCTGGTGGCGGCGGTGGTGGGGGCCGCGGAATCGAACCCCCCGGCCGCCTCAGGCCCCTCCGGCGCTTGAGGAGCGGGGGTCCGGGTCAGCGCCCCCTCAAGCCCCTCCGGCGCTTGAGGAGCCGGGGCCCGGGGGCGGGGCCACCGGCTCCAGCCCCTCCGCAAGCACCTCCGCGAGGTGCCTTGCCCTCACACCTCCCACCTGAGCCAGCTGGGTCCGGCAGGAGAACCCGTCCGCCAGGACCTCCGTCCCCGGGGGCGCCTCCCGTACCGCAGGCAGCAGTTGGTCCTCCGCGCAGGCCACCGACACCTCCCAGTGGCCCCGCTCGAAGCCGAAGTTGCCCGCGAGACCGCAGCAGCCGCCGGTCAGCCCACCGCTCAGACCGGCCCGTTCGCGCAGCCGGCGGTCCGCCGCGTCACCCAGGACCGCGTGCTGGTGGCAGTGCGTCTGGCCGGTGACCGGGCGGTCGAGGCGCGGGGGCTCCCAGCCGGGGGCGTGCTCCTCCAGGTACTCGGCCAAGGTGCGCACGGAGGCGGCCAGTTCGGCGGCGCGGGGGTCGTCGGGCAGGAGTTCCGGCAGGTCCGTGCGGAGCGTCGCCGCGCAGCTCGGTTCCAGGACGATGACGGGGGTACCGAGCGTGCCGCCCAGCCGTTCCAGGGTGCGGCGCATCACCTTGCGGGCCCGGGTCAGCTGGCCGGTCGAGACGTACGTGAGGCCGCAGCACAGGCCGTTCCCGGGCGTCATCGCCGTTCGTCCCGCCGCCTCCAGCACGCGGACCGCCGCCCGGCCCACCTCGGGCGAGAGGTGTTCGGTGAAGGTGTCGGGCCACAGGAACGCGACCTGGTCGCTGGAGTAGAGGAACGTCCCCCTGCCCTGGCGCCGCAGGAGCCACCGGGTGAACCGCTCCCGTGCCAGGACCGGGATCCCGCGCTCAGGGGCGATGCCCGCCACCCGCCTGGCCAGGGCCGCGAGCGGGCGCACCCGGGCCAGGGCGTTCAGCACGCCCGCGAAGGGGGACGCGATCCGCAGCCACCGGGGCAGCCACCCCATCGCGTAGTGCGCGGCGGGCCGCAGCCGCCCCCGGTAGTGGTGGTGCAGGAACTCCGCCTTGTACGTGGCCATGTCGACGCCCACCGGGCAGTCGCTGCGGCAGCCCTTGCAGGACAGGCACAGGTCGAGCGCGTCCCGTACCTCCGTCGAGCGCCAGCCGTCCGTGATCACACCGCCGGCGGGCCCGGCGAGCATCTCGTGGAGCAGCCGGGCCCGGCCGCGTGTGGAGTGGGCCTCCTCGCCCGTCGCGCGGAAGGAGGGGCACATGACGGCCGGGCCCGAGGCCTCTTCCGTACGGCACTTGGCGACGCCGACGCATCTGCGGACGGCCGCGGAGAAGTCGCCGCCGTCGTGCGGGTAGCCGAACGCCACGTCGACCGGATTCTTCGGGAGCACCTCGAAGCGGAGGTTCTCGTCGAGACGGGCCGGGCGGGCGAGGATGCCCGGGTTCATGCCGCCGTCGGGGTCCCAGAGGTCCTTGAACCGGCTGAAGAGGGCGACGAGTTCGTCCCCGTACATGCGGGGCAGCAGTTCGGCGCGCGCCTGGCCGTCGCCGTGTTCGCCGGAAAGGGAGCCGCCGTGGGCGACGACGAGCGAGGCCAGGTCCTCGGAGAAGCGGCGGAACCGGGCCACGCCGGGGCCGGTCAGCAGGTCGAAGTCGATCCGGACGTGGATGCAGCCGTCGCCGAAGTGGCCGTACGGGGTGCCGCGCAGCCCGTGTTCGGCGAGCAGGGCGCGGAAGTCGCGGAGGTAGGGGCCGAGCCGGGCGGGCGGCACGGCACAGTCCTCCCAGCCGGGCCAGGCCTCACCGCTGTCGGGCATCCGGGTCGCCGTCCCGGCCGCGTCCTCCCGGATCCGCCACAGGGCCCGCTGTCCGGCGGGGTCGGTGACGACGGCGGCGTCCACCGCGTCGGCGGACGCGGCGCGCACGAGGCGCTCGGCGTGCGCGCGGGCCTCGGCCGGGGTGGCTCCGCCCGTCTCGGCGAAGAGCCAGGCCGCGCCGCGGGGCAGTCCGGCCGGTTCGCGTACGAGGTCGGCGGCCATGCCCTCGACGGTCAGCGGGTGGAGGGGCAGGAGGCCGGGGGCGGCCTCGGCGGCCGCGGACTCGTCGGCGTAGCCGAGGACGGCGAGCGCGCGGGCGGCCGGTGCCTCGACGAGGCGCAGCGTCGCCTCCGTCACCACGCCGAGCGTGCCCTCGCTGCCGCAGAACGCGCGGGCGGGGTCGGGTCCGTTCTCGGGGAGCAGGGCGTCGAGGGCGTATCCGGAGATGCGGCGCGGGAGTTCGGGGAATCCGGTCCGCAGGAGGGCGAGGTGGCCGGCGACCAGTTCACGGAGTCCGGATGGGCCTTCGGCGCCTCGTTCCAGGCGGAGGGTGCCGCCGCCGTAGCGGGCGACGGTCAGGGCGTGGACGTTGTCGGCGGTGGTGCCCCAGGCGACCGAGTGGGAGCCGCAGGAGTTGTTGCCGATCATGCCGCCGATCGTGCAGCGGCTGTGGGTGGAGGGGTCCGGGCCGAAGGTGAGCCCGTGCGGGGCGGCGGCGGCCCGCAGGTCGTCCAGGACGACGCCCGGCTGGACCACGGCGGTACGGGAGGCGGGGTCCAGTCCGACGACCGACCGCAGGTGGCGGGTGAGGTCGAGGACGACGCCGGTGCCCGTGGCCTGCCCGGCGATGGACGTACCGCCGCCGCGCGGCACGACGGGCACCCCGTGCGCCCGGCAGGCGGCGAGCGTGGCGGCGATGTCGTCGGCGTCGCGCGGGGCGACGACGCCGAGCGGCACCCGCCGGTAGTTGGAGGCGTCCATCGTCGTCAGGGCCCGCGCGGTGGCGTCGAACGCGACCTCGCCCCTTACGGACGCGCGCAGTTCACGGACGAGCGCGTCGGGGGTGCCGCCGTGCGGGGCGTTGCCGGATGCCATACGGCCAGGATGCCGCCGGCCCGGCTGCCTCGTCCGGCCGCCCCGCCCGGCCGCCCCCGCGCGTTTCCGCCGATTACGTCAGTACGTCGGAATATGCCGGACTCACAAACATAAATGGAACAGAGAACGCCACAAGTTCTTCCCAAACAGATCGTCAATTCTCATATAGTGACTCAGACTTGTCTGGGAATCATGTGTTCCAGTTGTCGCATTTGATCATCGCAGTCATGACTCGCCCGAACCGTCCCATCCGTCACCGTCCGCTCCCCGAGGACTCCGCTTGCGCCCCTCAACCCGGCCGACCGCACTGGCCCTGCTGGTCACCGTGGCCCTCACCGGATCCCTGTGTCTGTGGGCGGCCGCCGTCGCCCCCGACTCGGCCAGGACCGCAGTGGCCTGGGGGGCGAGCGCCGCCGCAGTGCTGCTCTCCGCCGCCGTCGCCACCGCCGTACACGCCCGCCTCACCGCGCGCCGGCTCCGCGAGCTGCTCGCGGCCGAGAGCGGGCGGTTCACCGCCGAGACCTCACGGATGGTGTCGGCCTCCGCCGCCGACGCCCAGCGGTTCACCGCCGAGACCGCCAGGATCAAGGCCGCGGCAGCCGCCGAGACGGCCCGCGTCGTCAAGGAGGCCGCGGCCGGCGCCGAGCAGCTCACCGTCGACAACGCGCGCCTCAAGGCCCGCGCCGCCCGCAGTGACACCGAGCGCTCCGCCGCCGTCGCCGCCTGTGCCAACGCCGCCGGCCGCATGCAGGCCCTGGCCACCAGCATGCTCGCCGACCTGCGCGACATGGAGCACCGGCACTCCGCCGAGGACGTCCTGGGCGACCTGCTGCACCTGGACCACCGCACCGCCCAGGCGGGCCGGCTGGCCGACTCCATCGCCGTGCTGACCGGCGCCCGCTCCGGGCGGCGCTGGGCGAAGCCGATCGTGATGGAGTCCATCCTGCGCGGCGCGATGGGCCGGATCAGCGGATACCAGCGCATCCGTCTCCACTCGACCAGCGACGTCGCCGTCGCCGGCCACGCGGCCGAGGGCGTCATGCACGCACTGGCCGAACTCCTCGACAACGCCGCGAACTTCTCGCCGCCCACGGCCGAGGTCCACGTGTACGTGGAAGAGGTCCCGGCCGGCATCGTGCTGACCGTCGAGGACAGCGGTCTGGTCATGAGCGACGTGCAGCTGCGCCGCGCGGAGCGGGCCGTCTCGGCGACCGACCAGGACCTGACCGGCCTCTCCGGCACCCGCCTCGGCCTCGCCGTCGTCGGCCGCCTCGCCCGCAAGCACGGTCTGACCGTCTCGTTCCGGCCCTCCGCGCGCGGCGGCACGGGTGCGCTGATGATGCTCCCGCAGGAGATCATCACCCGCACCCCGATGCCGGCCCCCGAGCCCGCCGAGCCGGCCGTCCCCGCCCCGCGCGAGCCCGAGCCGGTCCACGCCTCCGGCGCCGACCGCACCGCCCCCGACCGCCCCGCCGCCGCACCCGCCGAGGCCCCCGAGACCGCCCGCCCCCAGGAGCCCCTGCGCTCCGACTCCGGCTCGGAGACCACCGGCGGCCTCCCCCGGTTCGGCGAGAGCGGCCTGCCCAAGCGCTCGCGCGGCCGCACCCTGGCCGCCGCCGAGTCCCGCGCCCGGGCGGCCTCCGAAGCGTCGGAGGCCGAGACGGCCGACGGCTCCACCCCCCGGCCCCGTACGTCCGACCCCAAGGCCCAGGCAGCCCGCTTCAGCAGCTTCCGCCAGGCCGTACGGCCCAACTCCCCGCACCCGGAAGGCAACACCCGATGACCGCGACCACCGACGAGAAGCTCAACTGGCTGCTGGAGGGGCTCCTTGAGCGCACCCCCGGCGCCCGTCACGCCCTCGTGCTGTCCAGGGACGGCCTCAAGCTGTGCCGTACCCCCGAGCTCTCCGTCGACCAGGCGGACCAGCTGGCCGCGATCTCGGCCGGAATCCAGAGCCTCTCGCACGGCGCGTCCGTCGAGTTCGGTGACGGCACCGGCGGCGTACGTTCCGCGATGGCCGAGTTCTACGGCGGGGTGCTGTTCATCGTGGAGGCGGGGGCAGGCGCCCACCTCGCGGTCGTCGCCTCCGACACCGCCGATGTCGGCCTCGTCGGCCACAACATGAGCGAGCTCGTCGAGCAGCTCGGCGAGCATCTCGTCGCCCCGCCGCGCGAGTCCGTCCAGGCCTCCGAGACCGCGACCGTATGACTCCCCGCCCCCGCCCCGGCCGGGACGACGACCCGGACCGGCTGTACACCCTCACCGGTGGCCGCAGCCGGTCCGATTCGGCCGCCTTCGACCTGGTGACGCTGGTCGTCTCCGAATGCGAGCCGGCCCCCGGCATGCAGTCGGAGCACGTCACGATCCTGCGGATGTGCGAACGGCCCACCGCGGTCGTCGAACTCGCCGCCGGACTGAACCTGCCCGTCAGTATCGTGCGCATCCTGCTGTGCGATCTGCTCGACACCGGCCGGATCAGCGCCCGCCACCCCCGTACCGCCCGTGTCGCGGACCGGCTCCCCGACCCCGACATCCTGGAACAGGTGCTCGTTGGACTCCGCAACCTCTGACCGTGCCGCCCTGCAGGCCACGGCCGACAACGGACTGAAAATAGTCGTCGTCGGCGGCTTCGGGGTCGGCAAGACCACCATGGTCCGATCCGTGAGCGAGATCCGTCCGCTCAACACGGAGGAGACGATGACCCGCGCGGGCGAGGCCGTCGACCACCTCGACGGGGTGCAGTCGAAGACGTCCACCACCGTCGCCTTCGACTTCGGCCGGATCACGCTCGACGCACGCTCCGTGCTGTACCTCTTCGGCGCACCCGGGCAGGAGCGCTTCTGGTTCCTGTGGGACCGGCTGTTCTCCGGGACCCTGGGCGCCGTCGTCCTCGTCGACACCCGGCGCCTCGCCGACTCCTGGTACGCCATCGACCGGCTGGAGCACCACGGCACCCCGTTCATCGTGGCGTGCAACGACTTCGGCGGCCCGCTCCACACCGAGCAGCAGATACGCGAGGCGCTCGCCCTCTCGGACGACGTACCGCTCGTGGAGTGCGACGCCCGGGACCGGTCCTCCAGCAAGTACGTCCTGATCACGCTGGTGGAGCACCTCTACGCCCTCTCGCGGGGCACGGTCGGCTCCGCCGCCTCCCTCTCCGCCGCCGCCACCCGTCCGGAAACCGCTCCGGAGAAGACCCCGGAGCCCACCCCGTGACCCAGCCGCCAGAACCACCCCCGGGCTGCCCCGCGCACGGCCGCGTACCGCTGTCCGGTCCGCGGTTCCAGACCGAACCCACCAAGCTGTACCGGGAGATGCGCCGCGACCACGGTGCCGTGGCCCCCATCGTCCTGGACGGCGACGTCCCGGCCTGGCTGGTCCTCGGCTACCGCGAACTGCACCAGGTCACCAGCGACCCGGTGCTGTTCAGCCGCGACTCCGACCTGTGGAGCCAGTGGGAGCACATCCCCGACGACTGGCCGCTGCTGCCCATGATCGGCCGCAAGCAGCCCTCGATCCTCTACACGGTCGGTCCGCGGCACGTCGAGCGCGCCCGGATGATCAGCAACGCCCTGGAGGCGGTCGACCCGTTCGCCCTCAAGCGGTACGCGGAGGAGTTCGCCGACGAACTGATCGACCGGTTCTGCTCCAAGGGATCGGTCGACATCATCGCCGAGTACGCGATGCTGCTCCCCGCCCGTGTCCTGGCCAGGATCTACGGCGTCAGCGACGAGGTCGGCGACGCGCTCGTCGGCTCGATCAACGACATGATCGACGGCCGGGAGCGCGCCCTGGCCGGTCAGCAGCACCTCGGCACGTCGATGTTCCAGCTGCTGGCCGACAAGCACGCCGAACCCGGTGACGACGTCGCCACGCGGATGCTGGCCGACCCCGGCGGCTTCACGGACGAGGAGGTCGCCCAGGACCTCATGGTCATGATGGCCGCCGGCCACCAGCCGACCGCGGACTGGATGGGCAACTCGCTGCGGCTGATGCTGACCGACGACCGGTTCGCCGCCTCGCTCTCCGGCGGCCGGCACAGCGTCGCCGAGGCCATGAACGAAGTCCTGTGGGAGGACACTCCGACACAGAACATCGCGGGCCGCTGGGCCTCGCGCGACACCCATCTCGGGGGCCGCCACATCCAGGCGGGCGAGCTCCTGGTCCTGAGCTTCGCCGCGGCCAACGCCGACCCGCAGGTGCGCACCGACGGCTCCGCGCTCACCGGCGGCAACAACGCGTTCCTCTCCTTCGGCCACGGCGAGCACCGCTGCCCGTTCCCGGCCCAGGAGACCGCCGAGGTCATCGCCCGTACCGGCATCGAGGTCCTCCTGGACCGCCTCCCGGACATCGACCTGGACGTCCCCGTCGAGCAGCTCACCCGGCGCCCTTCCCCGTGGCTGCGGGGCCTGACGGATCTGCCCGTCGCCTTCACACCCACCCCCGCCACAGGTTCCGCCCCCGGAGGCCAGAAATGACCCGCATCGCCCTCGACCCGTTCGTCGCCGACCTCGACGGCGAGAGCGCCGCCCTGCGCGCCGCGGGCCCGCTCGCCGAGGTGGAACTGCCCGGCGGGGTGCACTGCTACGCGGTCACGCACCACGCGGAGGCGCGGCAGCTGCTGACCGACTCCCGGATCGTGAAGGACATCAACGTCTGGGGCGCCTGGCAGCGCGGCGAGATCCCGATGGACTGGCCGCTGATCGGTCTGGCCAACCCGGGCCGCTCGATGCTGACCGTCGACGGCGCCGACCACCGCCGGCTGCGCACCCTGGTGGCGCAGGCCCTCACCGTGAAGCGGGTGGAACGGCTGCGCGCGGGCATCGAGGCGCTGACGACGGCGAGCCTGGACCGGCTCGCGGCCCTGCCCAAGGGCGAGAGGGTCGACCTGAAGGCCGAGTTCGCCTACCCGCTGCCGATGAACGTGATCAGCGAGCTGATGGGCGTCGACGGCGCCGACCACCCCCGCCTCAAGGAGCTCTTCGAGAAGTTCTTCTCGACGCAGACGCCGCCGGAGGAGGTCCCGCAGATGATGGCGGACCTCGGCACGCTCTTCACGAAGATCGTCGACGCGAAGCGGGCCGAGCCGGGCGACGACCTGACCAGTGCCCTGATCGCGGCGTCCGAGGACGGCGACCGCCTCTCCAACGAGGAGATCGTCAACACCCTCCAGCTGATCATCGCGGCGGGCCACGAGACGACGATCAGCCTGATCGTGAACGCCGTGGTCGCACTCCAGACCCACCCCGAGCAGCGCAAGCAGGTCCTCTCCGGCGAGCTGCCGTGGGAGAACGTGATCGAGGAGACCCTGCGCTGGAACACCCCGACCTCGCACGTCCTGATCCGTTTCGCGACGGAGGACGTGGCCGTGGGGGACAAGGTCCTCCCCAAGGGCGAGGCCCTGATCGTGTCCTTCGGCGCGCTGGGCCGGGACGAGGCGCAGTACGGCCCGACCGCCGGCGAGTTCGACGCGACACGCTCCCCCAACCGCCACATCGCCTTCGGCCACGGCCCGCACGTCTGCCCGGGAGCGGCCCTGTCCCGTCTGGAGGCGGGCGTCGCGCTGCCCGCCCTGTACGAGCGCTTCCCGGAGCTGGAGCTGGCCGTACCGGCCTCCGAGCTGCGGAACAAGCCGATCGTCACGCAGAACGACCTGTTCGACCTCCCGGTCGACCTGGGCTGACCGGGGCACGTACGGACGTACCTCCAAGGTCCACGCGTCGGATCCCCTGTCTCATCCGACGGACAGGACGCGTAGCCGCTCCACCGAGCGGCTACGCTCCGACTCGTGGCCGACATCCAGATTCCCGCTGACATCAAGCCCGCCGACGGACGCTTCGGCGCCGGTCCTTCCAAGGTGCGGACGGAGGCGCTCGACGCGCTGGCCGCCACCGGTACGTCTCTGCTCGGTACGTCCCACCGCCAGGCCCCGGTGAAGAACCTGGTCGGCGCGGTACGTGAGGGCGTGCGCGACCTCTTCTCCCTCCCCGAGGGATACGAGGTGATCCTGGGCAACGGCGGCTCCACCGCCTTCTGGGACATCGCGACGCACGGTCTGATCGAGTCGAAGTCCCAGCACCTCAACTTCGGCGAGTTCTCGTCGAAGTTCGCGAAGGCCGCCAAGCTCGCCCCGTGGCTGGCCGACCCGACCGTCATCGCCTCCGACCCGGGCACTCACCCGGACCCGAAGGCCGAGGCGGGCGTCGACGTCTACGCCTTCACCCACAACGAGACCTCGACCGGTGTCGCCGCGCCCATCAAGCGCGTCGCGGGCGCCGACGAGGGCTCCCTCGTCCTGGTGGACGCCACCTCGGGCGCGGGCGGCCTGCCGGTCGACATCGCCGAGACGGACGTCTACTACTTCGCCCCGCAGAAGTCCTTCGCCTCCGACGGCGGCCTGTGGATCGGCGTCTTCTCCCCGGCGGCCCTGGAGCGCGCGGCGCGCGTCCACGCCTCCGGCCGGCACATCCCGGAGTTCTTCTCGCTGCCGACGGCGATCGACAACTCCCTGAAGAACCAGACGTACAACACCCCGGCGCTCGCCACGCTCTTCCTCCTGAACGAGCAGCTGACCTGGATGAACACCCAGGGCGGCCTGGAGTTCACGACCGGCCGCACGGCCGCCTCCTCCGGCCACCTGTACGGCTGGGCCGAGGAGTCGAAGTACGCGACCCCGTTCGTCACGGACCCGGCCAAGCGCTCCCGCGTCATCGGCACGATCGACTTCGCGGACGAGATCGACGCGACGGCCATCGCGAAGGCGCTGCGCGCCAACGGCATCGTCGACACGGAGCCGTACCGCAAGCTGGGCCGCAACCAGCTGCGCGTGGCGATGTTCCCGGCGATCGACCCGTCGGACGTCCAGGCGCTGACGGCGTGCATCGACTACGTGATCGAGAAGCTGTAACGCCTCCGCACCTGAGAAACGGCCCTGCGCACACGCCCGTGTGTACGCAGGGCCGTTTCTGCTTCACCCGGCCGAGTGGCATATGCCAGAACCATGCTCTGCGGCTGTTCCGCCCTACGATGATGGTCTCGACACCAGCCGTTCCAGGAGGCCCGCAATGTCTGCAGCAGCAGTCGAGCACCCCTGTGAAGACGAGCCGGAGCTGTCGTTGCTCGAAGAAGCCAACGAGCTCGCGGAGCAGCTTCCCGGTCGTCGCGTCGAGATCATCGGAGGCGTCATCACCGTGGCCCCGCCCCCGGACGGCCCGCACGCCCGCGCCCTGACCAAGCTCATGCGGCCGTTCATCGCGGCCGGACTCGACGACGGGGGCTCGGAAGTCCTTCAGGGCGTCGGCCTCTGGCTGCCCGACGGCCCCGAGGACTTCGCCATCCCCGACCTCGCGCTCGTCGACGCCGATCTCGACGAGCACAGGCTCGAGAACAACTGCTACGACCCGGCCGTCTTCCGCCTCGTCCTGGAGGTCACCTCCAGCAACTACAGAAGCGACCTGCGGCACAAGGTCGCCGCGTACGCCGAGGCCAAGATCCCCGTCTACGTGATCCTCGACCGCAAGCACAGCCGGCTCCACGTCCTCACCGAACCCGTCGGCGGCACGTACGACCGTCACGAGGTCTATGCCCCCGGCCAGGAGGCCCCGCTCCCCGAATCGATCGGCGCCGCGGTCAGCCTCGACGTCGCCGAACTGGTCAAGGCCGGCCGGGCGAAGCCGAGCCCGCCCGACGCCTGAGGTCACGACGCTCACCGCTACTCCCCCCGCCGCCACCGCTCCTCCCCGTCCTCCCACTCACCGGTCCGCACCAGCCCCGCCGCCGCGGCCACCGCGGCCGACGCCGCATGATCAGGGTGCACGTGGGCGACGACCGTACGGACCGCTCCCCCGCCCAGCAGGTGCGCGACGAGCTCCCGCGCCGCCTCCGTCGCGTATCCCAGGCCCTGGTGTTCCGCACCGATCACCCAGGCGATCTCCGCCCCGGAGCCGCGCACCGTCGCCTGCACATAGCCCGCGAGGCGGCCCTCGTCCCGGATCCGCAGCACCCAGTTCCACCACAGCTCGTCCGGGTCCGGGGATCCGGCGGTCTGCCGCGCGTACCGGGCCCGCAGCCGTTCGGCCGACTCCGGGGCGCCGCCCGTGAAGGCGTACAGGGCCGGGTCCGCGAGCACTGCCGCCATCTCGACCGCGTGCGCCACCCGCAGGGGCTCCGCGTCAAGGCGGGCGGTGGCGAAGGGCGCGGGCCCGTGGTGCGTCGTCATAGGGCGACGACCCTACGCCGGGCCCTCCGCCCGCGAAACGCCCGTGTCCACGCAGGGCCGCGCCACCCGCCACGGCGCAGAACGTCATGAGGCGTCGGCCCCGGCCGCCCGCACGATGATCTTGCCCTGATTCTCGCCCCGCAACATCCCCAGGAACCCGTCCACGATGCCGCCGAAGCCGTCGACCACGGTCTCATCGAGCGTGACCCGTCCGCTCTGCAGGTGCGGCACGACGAACTCGTACAACTCCTCCTGGACGTCCTGGTGGTCACGGACCAGGAAACCCTCCATGCGCAGGCTCTTCTCGACGATTTCGGGAAGGTTGCGCAGGGCGTAGGGCGTGCCGGTGCTGTTGTACTGGGCGATCGTGCCGATCCGCACGATCCGGCCGTGGTCACGCAGCGACGAGATCGCCGCTTCCAGGTGCTCGCCGCCGACGTTGTCCATATAGAGGTCGATCCCGTCGGGTGCCGCCTTGGCGAGCAGCTCGGTCACGGGGCCCGCGTGGTAGTCGAAGACCTCGTCGTAGCCGACGTGTTCGGTCAGGTACGCGGCCTTCGCCGCCCTGCCCGTGCTGCCGGTCAGCCGTCCCGCACCCATCAGCCGGGCGAGCCGCCCGGTGGCCGTGCCCACACCGCCGGCCGCCGCCGAGACGAACAGGTCCTGCCCCTCGCGGAGTTCGGCGATGCGGGTGAGACCGACGTAGGCGGTCAGGCCGGTGCCGCCGAGGATGCTCAGGTGCGCGGAGAGCGGTACGCCGTCGAAGCGGGGGATCGTACGCGCTTGTTCGCGGGTGACGACCGTGTGGGTGCGCCAGCCCTGCCGGTGGAAGACGATCTCGCCCTCGCGGAGCTCCGGATGGCGGGAGTCCACGACCCGGCCGATAGCGCGGCCCTCCAGGGGGGCGTTCAGCGCGAAGTCCCCGTCCATCATTTCGCGGTGGTAGGGGTCCACCGACCAGTACAGGTTCTCCACCAGCGCCGTACCCGGGCCGGGTTGCGGCATCGCGGACTCGACGAAGGCGAAGTGGTCGGGGGTGGGGAAGCCGTGGGGGCGGGCGGTCTGGTGCACGGTGAGCGCTGTCTCGGTCATGGCGGTGACCGTACGGAGGAATGCGCGGGCCGGGCAGAGGGTTGCGCTCATGGAACGGCCCGGCCCATGAAGGGCCCTCATAGAAGCAGGTGGGACCACCTATGACAGCCGCAGCCCCCACAGCCCCCGCACTCACTGCGGCTGCCGCCACCGACCTCGCCCCGCACGAACTCCGCATCCTCGTGGCCGTCGACCGCGAGCGCGGGTTCTCGGCGGCCGCCAGGGTCCTCGGACTGACCCAGTCCGCGGTCTCGCACTCCATACGGGGGACGGAACGCAAGATCGGAGCGGTCCTCTTCGAGCGGGGCCGCAAGGGCGCGACGCCCACCGCGGCCGGTGCCGCCGCTGCCGCCCACGCCCGCCGGGTCCTGCGGCTCCTGGACACCCTGGCCGCGGAGGCCCGCGGGGCCGAGCGGGACACGATCGCCGGCCCGCTGCGCATCGCGGCCTTCCGCAGCGCCGCCCTCCACCTGCTACCGCCCGTCCTGGAGCGCCTCACCGCCCGCCATCCCGGCATCGAACCGGAGGTGCGTGTCGTCCGCGAGCTGGGCGCGGGCACTGCCGGCGAGGTCGCCGAGGGTCGCGCGGACGTGGGTATCGCAACGATGGGCGCGGCCTCGCCCGTGCCCGCCGGGCTCATCGGCGGCGTACTCGTCGAGGAGCCGTACTCGCTGGTGCATCCGGTCGGACACCCCGCCCCACGCTCCCTGCCGCTGGTGGACTGGCACGAGAACTGCGGCTCCTACACCCGCCAGTGGTGGGCCGGGCAGGACTGGATTCCCAAGGCGACCGTCCTGACCGAGGACGACGGAGCAGTGCTCTCACTGGTGAGCAGAGGTCTCGGAATGGCGATCATGCCCGCGCTCTCGCTGAACGAAGCACCGGACACCGTCGAGATCACCGATCTCGGACCCGAGCGCCCCACCCGTTCCGTCGGCTACGTCACCACCCCGGAGCTGGCCTCCAGCGTCTCCGTCCGCGCCCTGATCCGCGAGCTCAGAGCGGCCCGTCAGTGAAGCCGGGCCCGGATATGAGCGGACCGCGAGCGGGCACACGCCCGCTTCGCCACCCTCCAGCGGCACGGCGCAGCCCCGCGGAGGCACTCAGCGCTCCATGACGGCGGCGGGAACTGCACGAGAACACGGCCGAAACGCCCGTTCCGCACCGGCCGCGCAGATGACACGACGCCGGGGCGGCGGACCATGGAAGGTATGGAGACGATCCCTGAGCTGAGGCCGTTCGTGAAGCAGTACGCCGTGCTGCTCAGCACGCGGCGGCAGGACGGCACGCACGCGGACACCCCCGTCAACATCGCAGTAGAGGGCGACCACGCCTACATCCGTACGTTCTCCTCGGCGTGGAAGGTGGAGCGGATGCGCAACCACCCCGTCGTGATGGTCGGCCCCTGCACCCTGCGCGGCCGGCCGACGGGGCCGCAGATCACGGCGCACGCCCGCCTCCTCCAGGCCGGGTCGAAGGAGAACACGCACGCCGCCCGGATGATGTCGCGCAAGCACCCGATCGTGCAGGGCGTCCTCGTCCCGGTCGCACACAGGATCAAGCGGGACCGGACCCTGCACTACGAGATCCGGCCACTCGACGCCTGACCACCGGACCTGAGGACTTGCTCAAGTCGCCTCAGCAGTAGGTAGGTCGCGCCGAACGCGCCTTGTCCTGGTCGAACATCGGACACGGCCTGAGGGGCATCGCCCTGCACACCGGCCGCTCCGAGCTCTTCACCGAAGTGGTGGCGACCCATCGCGAAGCCGTCGCCCTGTCATCGGCGGAGGACTTCCTCCATGTGCACGTGCTCATGTGCCTCGGTGAAGCCCTGCTGTCCCTCGCCGAGTTCCGCTCGGACTCCGAGGCCATGGGCGAGGGCATCAAGGTGCTGCGCGCGGCCGTGGCCGCCTCCGACGAGGACACCTACGACGGGGCCTCCTGCCGGACGGCCCTCGGAGAAGCCCTGCGCAACCTCTCCCGTCTCGCCTCCGACCCCCTCCCGCTGGAGGAGTCCATCCGATGGCACCGGGAGGCACTCGTGATGACGCCGGGACCTCCCGCGGCCACGGGGCTGCTCGGGCTCGCGAACAGCCTGGCGGCCCTCTACCGCTACACCCGCGACGAACGGCACAGTGCCGAAGCGATCCATCACTTCCGCGCCGCCCTGACCGCCTCGCCGCCCGCGACCGCCGAGGTACGGGCCGGGGCCCTCACCAGCCTGGGCCACATCCAGTGGAGCGTGGCCCGCAACACCGGCGACGAACCTCTCATGGACACCGCCGTCGAAACGCTGCGCACGGCCGTTTCCCAAGCCTCCCGGACGCGCGTCAGCATGGCGCTCACCAATCTGGGCAGCGCGCTCATGGACCGCAGCCGGCGCACCGGCAACCGGTCCTGGATGGCCGAGGCCGTGACCGTGCTGCGCCGCGCGGTCCACGACAGCCTGCCGTCGGCCATGGACCGTCCCCTGCACCTGAACAACCTCGCCGAAGCGCTCCGCCACTGGGACGCGTTCATCGGCGACGCGTCGGCCACCGACGAGGCGATCGGGCTCCTGCGGGCCGCGATGACCGGCGGCCACGGCGACGTCGTGGGCGCCGAACTGGCCGCGATCAACCTGGGAGACCTGCTGCTCGACCGCGCCCGGGCCAACGAGGACCCCCACATGGCCGATGAGGCCCGGCGCATCCTCGAAGGGGCGGTGGGCCGGCTCGGGAAGGAGCACCCCACGCGCCCCTTCGCCCTGCAGAAGCTGACGCTGGCCTGTCACCTGGTCTCCCGCCTGGCCGAGGGCACCTCCGTGGAGACGTCCCGGCAGGCCCTGCACCGCGCGGCTGCCACCGCCCGGGAATCCCTCGCCTGCACGCCCGAGGGGGACCCCGATTACGCGACGTCCCAACTCATGCTGGCTGCGGCACAGCTGGACCGAGCGGCCCTGGGAGACCGGGTCGACCTGGCGGAAGTGGTCCGCCTCGGCCGCAGCTGCGCACGGAATCCGGCCGGCCACAGCGCGTCCCGGCTCCAGGCCTCCCGCGCCTGGGGGCTGGCGTCGATGAAGGCGGGTGACCACGCGGAGGCCCTGGAAGGCTACGCGTACGGCGTCGGCCTGTTGCCCGGGATCGCCCCGCGCGGCCTGGGCCGGGCCGACCAGGAAGCGCGGCTGAGCGGCAGCGACGGCATGGCGAGCGACGCCGCCGCCCTGGCCCTCGAAGCGGGTGACGCGGACCGCGCCCTCGCCCTCCTCGAACAGGGGCGGGGTGTGCTGCTGGGCCAGGGCCTGGAGAACAGGGCCGACGTGTCGCGGCTGCGTGACCTCGACCCCGCCCGCGCGGCCGAGTTCGAGCGGATCCGCGACGAGCTGAGCGCGCCGCCCCCGCTCTCCCGCGCCCACGACGCCGCACAGGACGCGAGCCTGCTCGCCGAGACCCGGCACGCCCTGGCCCTCCGCTGGGACGACCTCATCGCGGAGGTACGGGAGTTGCCCAGCCTGGAGAACTTCCTGCGCCCGCCCTCCGTACCGGAACTGCTCGCGGCCGCCGCGGAGGGCCCCGTCGTGGTCGTCAACGTCAGCCTCTACCGCTGCGACGCCCTGGTCGTGACGGCCGACGCCGGGATCGCCGTGGTCCCGCTGCCCGGCCTCACCCTGGACGCCACCGTGACGCGGGCGGCGGAGTTCGTCAACGGCATGGAGACGGCGTACGG
This sequence comes from Streptomyces sp. NBC_00385, assembly GCF_035917155.1. Classification (NCBI taxonomy): domain Bacteria; kingdom Bacillati; phylum Actinomycetota; class Actinomycetes; order Kitasatosporales; family Streptomycetaceae; genus Streptomyces; species Streptomyces sp. NBC_00385. Next base: position 3,600,763 of record NZ_CP107951.1, read on the forward strand.
CGGGAACGGAGTCGACGAGGCCGTCGCCATGATGCGCACGCTGTCCGGAACCCTCGGCTGGCTCTGGGACACGATCGCCGCGCCGGTCCTCGGCCACCTCGGCCTGGACGCCGGGCCGGCGGGCGGCGCCCCGTGGCCCCGGCTGTGGTGGTGCCCGACCGGCTGGCTGTCCTTCCTGCCGCTGCACGCGGCCGGGCGCGGCGCGGCGGACTCCGGCACCTGGGTCATGGACCGGGCCGTCTCCTCGTACACCCCGACCCTGCGCGCCCTGGTCCGGGCCCGTGCGGGCCTCCTCACAGCGGCCCCCGCCGCCCCGCCGGCGCCCCTGGTCGTCGCCCTCGCCGACACGCCGGGTGCCGCGCCCCTGCCCGGCGTCGCACGGGAGGCGGAGCTGCTCTCGGAACTGTTCCCCGGGGCGCGGCTGATGGCCGGGCCCGACGCCACGGTGGAGGCGGTCGGCGGGCTGCTCGACGCCCACCCGTGGGTCCACTTCAGCTGCCACGGCGTCAGCGAGCTGCTCGACCCGTCACAGAGCGGCCTCGTCCTGTACGACGGCCGGCTCACCGTGTCCGACGTCGCCACCCGGCGCCCGCGGAACCCGGAACTTGCCATGCTGTCCGCCTGCTCCGCGTCCCAGGGCGGCATCGAGCTGTCGGACGAGGCGGTCCAGCTGGCCTCGTCCTTCCAACTGGCCGGATACCCCCATGTGATCGGGACCCTGTGGCCCATCGCCGACAAGCTGGCGACGCACCTCACCGAGGCGTTCTACACCGCGCTCGCCGAGGACATCGCCCGGGGCCGCCCCCTTGATCCGGCAGCCGCCCTGCACCGCCCGGTCAGAGCTCTGCGCGACCGTTACGCACAGGCCCCGCACCTGTGGGCGGCGCACATCCACACGGGCCCGTGAGACGGGCCGGACCGCTCAGGGCGCCTCCGGCTCCGCACTCTCCCCCATCGCCGTGCCGGAAGGCCCCTGCGGCAGCTCGTCCGGCTCGGCCATGCCATCGGCGGGCCGATAGGTCCTGCGCGAGGAGAACTCCTCCACCAGGGCCGCCAGTCCGTCCTCAATGTCCTTCTCCTGATCGCCCATCACCCTCCGTCCTCCGGGCCGCCGCCTCCGCGGACGGCGGCAGCAGCACCTCCAGCACTTCTATGTCACTCGCCCGCACGTACACACCGGCGGTGCCGGGTACCTTGCCGAGGAAGCTGCCGTCGGGCCCCACCCGGTACTGCGCCTGCAGATACAGGTCACCGCTCTGCGGATACGCCGAGACGGCCGACCTCGACCCCAGCCAACCGCCCACCCACAGACCGCTCTTGAGCCGTACGCGTACGAAGCAGGATCCCCGGCCCCGGAAGAGGGCGTCCCAGGCGGTCGGCGTCGGCTCGTACCGCGCCCGCGCGTGCCGCCGCCGCCACACCGCCTCCGCCCAGGCCAGCGCGGACGGCACGACGACGATCAGGAGCAGCGCGGCGAGTCCGGCCCCGCGCGGATCCCGCAGCACCCCCGCGAACGGCCCGTCCCCGCCCCCGGCCAGCAGCCGCACCAGCCAGGGCCCCGCGACCACCGCGTACACGGCATCCAGCAGGGCGCCTGCGGCGATGGCCCGCACGAGGCGGTTCTGCGGCTCCTGCTCGGTGGCGAGAGGGCCCCGCAGCCGTTCCCGTACGGCCTGGTAGAAGACGCCGGGCAGCACGAGGACCAGCAGGATCGTCAGCTGCTGCACTGTTCCCGGAACCATCGTGGTGCCGCACCCCCGTGCTCTGCTCCGTGCGTCGGCCGTGCCCCCGCCGACTCAGGATGACGCAGCGGGAAGCCCCGCGTCCCGGCCTGTGGAAAACCGACGACGCCCGGTTCCGTTCCGTCCGGCCGCCTCACCCCTGCCGGCGCCGCCTCCCCAGGAACAGCAGCAGCCCGATCCCGGCGAGCACGGCGATCCCGGTCAGCGTCGTGCCCTTCACCGGCACCCCGTTCCCGTCCGCCGTGCTCCCCGCCCCGGCGGACGACGGCGACGTGCCACCGGCCCGGGCCGGCCCGTCGCCCCCGCCGCTCTTCAGGTCCACCCGCACCACATCGCTCCGCTCGCCCTCGGAGCCGTACATCAGCGCCGAACCGTCCGCCGTGTACGTCACCGACTCCGACTGCCCGAGCAGCGGGGACTCGACCGGGTAGTCCTTGCCGAGCCGCCCGTTCGCGAAGGGGTAGCCGCGGGCGCTGAAGTACGAGCGCAGCACCAGTTCCTTGCCGTCCGGCGAGAACGCCCCGTCCGTCACCCACGGCACCTCACCGACCCGGCGGAACACGTTGTCCCCGCCGGTCGTGAGCTTCGCGGGACCTTCGTACAGCCCGCCGCCGTCCTCGTTCTTCGACGCGATGTACACCCGGCCCGTCTTCGGGTGGACCATCAGCGCCTCCGCGTTGCGCGGACCGTCGGCGTACTTCACGTCGAACTGGGTGGCCCGGACCACCTGGTCCCGGAGCTCCTTCGGCTCGGGGAAGCGGTAGATCCAGACGTGGTCCCAGCTGCCGTTCAGGTTGTCGCCGATGTCACCGACGTACAGGTTCCCGTCGGGCCCCAGCGAGATCGCCTCCACGTCCCGGGGCGCGCCCACGCCCTTCATGGTGATCCGTGCGACGGTCTTCCCGGTGCGGGAGTCGACGGCGAAGACGTACGGCCCGTCGTCGCTGTCGTTGTGCGTCCAGTAGATCCCCGGGTGGGCGCGGCTGGCGGCCAGGCCGCTGGACTCGGTGATCTGCGGGTCCTCGATCGTGAAGCTCCGGTCGGCATCCCCGTCGTCGGCCACGGCAGGAGCCACCGCCGCGAGGGACAGCAGCGCGGCGGCGGCAGCGGAAACGGTCAGTCGGTACGAACGCATGGCACAAGTGTCCATCGTCACGTCGCAGGCCGGAGCCATGATCGGCCATGATGGCGCCATGCGTTTCATGTGTGTCGGCGATTCCATGACCATCGGACGCGCCGGGGACTTCACATGGCGCTACCGCATGTGGCAGCACCTCGAAGCGTCCCACGACGGCCCGTACGCGATCGTCGGCCCGCGCACCGAGCTGTACGACACCGGCACGGGCACGCCCGTCTCGACCGCGTACGCCGCCCCCGGCTTCCCCGCCGACGCCCGCCGCCACCTGGCCGGCTGGGGCGAGGGCTGGCTGCACATGGCCCCGGTGATCGCGGACACGGTCACCGAGCACCGGGCGGACGTCCTGCTCGTCTCGCTCGGCCTGATAGACCTCGGCTTCTACACGGACAGCGATCAGACCGCGCTGAACGCCCGGGCCTTCCTCACCGCCGCCCGCGCGGCGAACCCGCACATCAGATGCGTCCTGCTCCCCGTCATACCGAACATCCGGGCCGAGTCCGACGCCCCCTTCGCCGCCGAGTGCGCCCGCTTCAACGAACTCCTCGCCAAAGCGGTGGCCGACCTCGACACCGCGACGTCCCCGCTCCTGCTGGCCTCGCACCCGCCCGGCTACGACATCCACACGGACACGTACGACGGCACGCACCCCGGCCCGTCGGGCGAACACAGACTCGCGGCGGCCTACGCCGACGCGATGCACGAGGCGTGGGGGCTGGGCGGGCCGTACGCCGTCGCGGACGAGCCCCTCACCCCTTCCCCGTCGGCTTCGCCCGTACGTGCATCCGCTCCCCCTGCGGTCCGAACAGGCTGAGGAACTCCACCGGCTCCGGCCCGGCCGCGCCCCACCAGTGCGGGGTGTGCGTGTCGAACTCGGCCACCTCCCCCGCCGTGAGCACCAGGTCGTGATCCCCCAGCACGAGCCGCAGCCGCCCCGAGAGCACGTACAGCCACTCGTACCCCTCGTGCACCCGCTGCTCGACCGGCCCCTCGTTCCCCGTCGCACCGGGCATGACCTGCTTGTACGCGTTCACCCCGCTGAGGTGCCGGGTCAGCGGCACGAACGTCATGCCGTGCCGCTTGAACGGCCGGAAGGTGACCCGTGGGTCCCCCGTCTCCGGAGCCCCGACCAGCTCGTCCAGCTGCACCCCATACGCCTTCGCCAGCGGAAGCAGCAGCTCCAGCGTGGGCTTGCGGCCACCGGACTCCAGCCGGGACAGCGTGCTGAGCGAGATCCCGGTCGTCTCGCTCAGCTGCGCCAGCGTCGTCCCGCGCTCGGTGCGCAGCGCGCGCAGCCGCGGCCCGACGCCGGTCAGGACGGACGACAGCTCGTCGTCCCCCATCGTGCCGCCTGCTCCTGTCTCATCTGCTGCCATGGTTCCATTTGCCGACCCGGCAAGCGGTGTTGTCAACCGGAGGAGTCCACGGGCCCGGCCCCCGCCGGTCCGATCATGGCCATGGACAGCCGGGTGAACTCGCTGGTCAGCCACTCGGGCGGCACCTGGCGGGGGCGGCGGCCGTGATGGGCGAGGAGCTCGTCGACGGACCGGGTCAGCACCTTCACCACCACGGCGAGGTTGCCGTCGACCCCGTGACCGCGCAGCTTGGCGCGCTCGGCCTCCTGGGTCAGGAACTCCACCCACACCGACCGCCACATCGTGAGGTGCTCCTCCATCTCCCTGCTCACACCGAGCACCTCGACGAACGCCACCCTCGCATCCCTCGGATCGCGCGTGACGGCCTTCACGTAGGCGTCGAAGAGCCGGTGGACCCGCTCCTCGGTCGGACAGGTCTCCATGCCCTCGGCGGACAGCTCCGTCTCGGACGCCCGCATGCCCCGGGTCGCCACCTCGTCGTACAGATCGACGAGCAGCGCCTCGCGCGACTCGAACTCGCGTCGGAACTCCCACACTTCCACGTGCGCGGCGGCGCACAGATCCTCGACGCCGGTGTGGGCGTAGCCGTACATGGCGAACAAGGTCCGCCCGGCCTCCATGAGTTGCGCACGCACCCACGCAGGGTCCCGCGCCGCTCGCGCTCCGCTCCACAGCTCCATCACGGCATCCGTCATCGGTCCTCCTCGGTCCGCCGTCCAGGCCCCAGGGCCCACTGTCCTCGCTCCACCGTGCGGACGGCACCACCGCCACACGGCGAACAGCCGTACGCCTCACTCGGCGGCGGTCGCGTCCGCCGCCTGGAGAGCAGTGAACCTCTCCCGCCAGGACAGCGGCTCGGGCTTCTCGTAGTCGTCGGGCAGGGGCGCCGGCACCCACTTGACCGTGTGCGCCTCCCAGGCGGCCTCCTGCCTGCACGGCCGGCACACGGTCTCGTCCCCCCTGGGCCGGAAGACGTGCTCGGCGCCCTCCTGCTGCGCCTCGCACGCGATGAACGCCCTGAGGACGGGAGGCGCAGGCACCAGCGGCTCCGCGGGCAGGGGCTCCGGCATCAGGACCTTCAGCCGCTTCCCCAGGAACCCGGGGGCATACCGGACCCCGTCCTCGGGAAGCGCCCTGCTGAGCGCGAGCCGCAGCTCCGCAGCGTTCACCCCACGCCGCAGCCACTCGGCGGCCGTCCCGGCGAGGCGGCGGGCCTCACGAGCACCGAGACGCAGCTGGGAGTCGGCATGCCGGAGGGAGAGCAACACACGCTCGGCCTGGATGACTTGCGGGTCCGTGGGCTCGGGCTCGGGCTCCACCGTTTCGGCCGCGAGCTCAGGCGCTTCGGTGGGTGGGTGGGAGGAGTTCTTCTCCCGTTCTTCACCTTCAGGTAGGTAACCACCGACGGACCGAGTCCTCGGTTGACCGACCGTCGGATAGCGATCACTCGGACCCACCTGCGGCGATTCAGCTTTTTTGTCATGGATGCGGCGGGCCTCGCGGTCCGTGAGCGGAACGTTGGACATGAGCTGATCGGTCACCCACAGCCCGCCGTCGTCCTGGCGCCGCCACTCGTGGACGAACCCGAACTTCTTGAGCAGCCCCTTGGCCTTCTGGTAGGCGCGCCCCTTCAGACCCAGCCGCTTGGCGTGCTCACCGAGGGGCTTACCGGCCCACTTCTCGGGCAGCCCCTGGACGTAGGTGATCAGAATCTTCGCGTCGCTGTTGAGCTCAGGATGACGCACGATGTCGTGCGCGGCCTTCACGAAGCCGTAGGACGGCGAGATAGCATGGCAAAGCATTCTCGGTGGACCTCACTTGTCCATCGCGGGGTGAAGGCCCTCGGCATACGGTGTTCCAGCACCGCCGGGGGCCGCCCCATGCGCCGAGGCGCACGGAGCGTAATTACGCGATCACCGTACAGCACGAATCTCGTCGTCGACCACCTTCCGCAGCAGCTCGAACAGCAGTTCCGCGTCCACGAACGGAACTTGAGCGCTCGGCAGAGAACGCCAGTCCAGCGGGTACGTCAGCCCGTGCACGGCAGGCACCCCGACGAAGGCCGCCCCCTCCCGCACCAACGCCTCGGCCCCGACGGGCCATCGATAGGCGCGGGCACTCCCGGGCGGCAGCAGGAAGTACATGCTGCGGTCACCGATGCGCGACCGGATGATGGGCCCGGCCCGGAAGTCCGTGAACTGCATGACCTCGTACGCCACTTGCTCCCCCAGGATGCCGATGATCCGCACGGCGTCGAAGTGGATCCCGGCATGACGGAGGGCGTGGCCGGTCGCGGGGATCCAGGAGGGCATCAGGTCCGGTGAATTTTTCGGTTCCATGCGGAAAGCTTCGGCGCGCACACGTACCGTGACCAGGGACACAAGGCGTCTGTGCACTGTTGTGCACTTGGGGGTCAGGCTGTGCACACCAGCAATAACGGGGGCGGCAACGCCGAGATGTTCGGGGCGTTGTTGCGGCACTACCGCGAACGGGCCGGGCTCTCGCAGGAGGGGTTAGGGCAGAAGATCGGTTTCTCCAAGTCGCAGGTGGCGATGGTGGAGCGGGGCGTTCGCCCTCCCAGGGGAGACTTCGTCGCACGCGCCGAGGATGCTCTCCGTGCACAAGGTGCACTTGCGGCGGCTGCGGCGGAGCTTCGAGGCGGCCACCTGCCGCAATGGACGAGGGAGTACACGGAAGAGGAGGCCCAGGCCGCCTCTGTCCACTGGTACGAGAACCATGTGGTTCCCGGGCTGCTCCAGACCAAGGCATACGCGCGAGCAGTCTTCGACTGCCACTGTCCGCCACTGGACGACGAAGAGATCGAACCGAGGGTCCAGACCCGGCTGCACCGGCAACGAATCTTCGACAGGCGCCCCGCCCCCGTCGTCAGCTTCGTCCTTGAACTCATTGCGCTGACGCGCCCCCTGGGCGGTGCCACCGTTCTCAAGGAGCAGCTCGGCCACCTGCTCGACGTCTCCCGGCGGCGCAACGTCGAGATCCAGGTGATGCCTCCGGACAGGCGGAGCCACGCAGCACTCAACGGCCCCATGGTCCTTCTCGAAACCGGGGAACGGCGCCAGCTCGCCTACATCGAAGGTCAGAGCGGAGGCTTCTTCGTCAGTCAACAACCGGAACTCAGCGACTTGTTCGCGCGGTATGGCATTCTGCGAGCCCAGGCTCTTAGCCCGGAAGAGTCTGCCAAGTTGATCGAACAGGTGGCGCGAGAACTATGAGCAGCGAGCTCGACTGGCTCAAGAGCAGCTACAGCGGCGACCAGGGAAACTGCGTCGAGGTGGCGAGCCACCCCCACGCCATCCACGTCCGCGACTCCAAGGACCTCACCGTCCCCGCGCTCACCCTCTCCCCCTCCGCCTGGGCGGCCTTCCTCAAGCACACGGTGGTATAGCTCCATGACGAACTGGTTCGACGAACTGCCCGAGGTCATCACCCGGGCCGACTTCGGCGCCCTGGTGGGACGTCCGCCGCGCAGTATCGAGCTGATGGGGTACAGAGGCCTGGTCGCCGATCCCGCGTTCCGCAATCGCAACAAGCTCGTGTGGAACGAGGAGGCCGCCCTCGGCTGGTTCCGCTCCCTGCACAACCACGCGGTGATCGTGCCGGCGAACGAGCAGGCCGTGCAGGACCTCGCCGCGCACAAGGCGTACATCTGCCCGCTGGACAGCAAACACGTGGCCCTCGCCCGCCCCCGGATGCTCGTGATGTACCAACGGGGCGGCAGCGGCACGGTCTTCGGGGTCGACGCGGTCGAGACCATCAACCAGGAGATCGACGGGACCCGCAGCCCGAGCCCGCAGACGCGGCAGATCATGCGTGACGGGGAGCCCCTGGACCGGGAACCGTTCCCGCGCCGATGGACCGTGTTCCACCTCCGCGAGGCCGGCACGATCGCCAGAATCACACCGGCAGTCCAGCAGGGCCGCTACCTACGCGTGGACGACGTCCTGGACGCGATGACGTCCGACCACCTCTCGGTCCCCACGCTCGACGAGGCTTTCCCTTCCCGGAAGTGAGCCCACGCCCCGGCGCCACACACGCCTACCGCCTCGGCTCGACGCAGGCGCCGGCCCCCGGTCTCGCGCGCCGAACAGCGGTACTGCCGTACGCCTCACAAACCACAGCCGTCGTGACAAGTCCCTTCAGAATGCTCAAGTCCCGCTTAAATCAGGAGCATTCCGTGATCGTCCCGCAATAGGCTGCGGTTGACCGGCCCTAGCCAACTGGGCGGGTCGGTGACCATGTGGCCCGCGGGTAAGGGGCCACTGAATTAAAGCGGGGGAAGTAACATGAGTAAGAGATTCCTGTCGACGGTCGTGGCCGCGGGCCTGGCCTCCGTCTCCTTCGTGGCGCTGGGCCCGGCGGGCTCGGCGAATGCGGCACCGCTCGTCTGCGAGCCCGGCTACAAGTCCGCGAAATGGACCAGCCTGAGCAACAGTTGGGTGATCACCCACGCGAAGCAGATCAACATCCCGAAGGACGGCACCGGCTCCTATACCAAGTCGGCGACCTATCGGCAGACGGTCACCTCCGGGCGCGAAGTGTCCGCAGGCGCCAGCTACTCGGCCAGCTGGGTCATCAGCAGCATGGACGCACATGTCTCCGGGACCCTCTCCAAGGCCGGGGAGAAGACCAAGGAGAAGAGCGAGTCGGTCACGTACAACTTCAACAAGTCGGGTGTCTACGTGGTGTTCAGCGGCGTCAAGAAGGCGTCCGGCTACTACACGGCCAAGACCTGCAACACCCGCGGCACCGGTTTCGGCAAGACGGGCTACGGCAAGGCCCGCAGCTGGAACGTCCAGGCCGAGGGTGCGGTGAAGTGCACCGAAGCACCCAAGAAGGGCACCGCCAAGCGGGCGGCCAAGGCCTACTGCTGAGGTGACACCGTCCCGGCGGGCCTCGGCCTGGCGGGACGGTACGCCGTAAGGGCCGGACCGAGAGGTCCGGCCCTTTCGCGTCGGACGCCTCGGGCCCGAGGAGGCGGGAGATCCTCCCGCGAGACCGCGCCCCGGCCCGTACTCAGCTCAACGCGTTGTACGCGTTCCAGCCGGCCCCGACCTTGGTCCGCGCCGCGTAGGGAACGGCGGTCTTACCCGTCCCCCTGTACAGCCACAACACACCCGAACCATCCCGACCCAGCAGATCCGCCCTGCCGTCACCCGACACGTCTCCTGACGCAACCAGGGAGTTGTACGTGTTCCAGCCCGCGCCGACCTTGGTCCGCGCCGCGTAGGGAACGGCGGTCTTACCCGTCCCCCTGTACAGCCACAACACACCCGAACCATCCCGACCCAGCAGATCCGCCCTGCCGTCACCCGACACATCCCCGCCCTTTGTCAAGGAGTTGTACGTGTTCCAGCCCGCGCCGACCTTGGTCCGCGCCGTGAAGGGAGCAGCAGCCCTACCCGTCCCCCTGTACAGCCACAACACACCCGAACCATCCCGGCCCAGCAGATCCGCCCTGCCGTCACCCGACAGATCTCCCGCCGAAGCAAGGGAGTTGTAGGCGCTCCAGCCGCCTCCTACCTTCGTCCGTGCCGTGTAGGGGGCGGAAGCACCACCTGTCCCCTTGTACAGCCACAGCACACCCGAAGCGTCCCGGCCCAACAGGTCCGCCCTGCCGTCACCGGTCAGGTCTCCGGTCGAGACCAGGGAGTTGTACGTGTTCCAGCCCGCGCCGATCCGGGTCCGTGCCGCAAAGGGAGCGGAAGCATTCCCCGTCCCCCTGTACAGCCACAACACGCCCGAACGGTCCCGGACCACCAGGTCCGGCCTGCCGTCACCGGTCAGGTCCGGGCCGGGGCTGGGCGTGCGGGCGGGTATGACCCATGCAGGGCGTCCCTCGCCCTGGACCTCGCCGTCGGTAAGTGCCGTGCCCGGGCCCCCGGCTGCGGTGGCGGAGTGGACCGTGAGCCGCATTTCCGTACCTCCGGCGAGGTAGGCCAGCTTGGTTCCGTCGGGCGACCACGACGGGTAGATGACTCCGCCGCCGTCTTCGGTGATCTGCTTCTCCTGGCCACTCGCCAGGTCGCGCACGAACACCTGCGGCCCGCTCGACGACGCCTGCCGGACGAAGGCGAGCTTGGTGCCGTCGGGCGAGTACGCGGGCTGGAGGCCCCAGGTGAGCAGGGTGGGCGTACCGCCCTTGCGCGGGTCGTAGACCATGATGCTGCTGCCGTGCAGGAATGCCAGTGTGCCGTCGGGTGCCACCGAGGGCTGACCGTCGAAGACGTTCGGCTGGTCGGGCAGCACGTAGTCGAGACCGCTGCCGTCGAGGTTGACCTTCATCAGCCGGAGGCGGTCGTGACCCGGCATCGACTGGAAGCCGAGATAGAGCATGTCGCTGTTCGGGCCCCAGGTCAGCTGCGTCACCCACCCGTCCGGGTCCTGGACGTCCATGACGACCGGACGCGCTCCGCTGCCGTCGGGGTTGGCGACCCAGATGTCCCCGTAGCCGTCCTCGCTGATGAACGCCAGGTGGCGCCCGTCGGGCGAGAAGACGGGGCTGTCATACGTGGCCTTCGGCAGTCCGTCGCCGGTGGGGACCAGCGTCCGGCGGTCGCTTCCGTCGGCGTTCATCGATACCAGCGAACGCGTCAGCAGGCCGTCGACCGTCGTCGATTCCGGATAGACGATGCGCTGCTTCACCTCGGCCGCCTGCGCCGTGGGCCCGGCCCCCACGCCCTCTACCCCTCCCAGCGCGAGCACAGCTGCCACGGTGCCCACACCCACGCACCGGCGCAGGACGAATCTTGCGTTCATGATCCCCCCAGGATCGCCATGACGGCGGCCACCACGCGTTCCGCGGGCTCCGGCCGTAAGGGAATCGCACCCTACTCGACAGGTCGGACAGTGTGTTCCCCTGTCAGGCATGCCTTTCACGTCTCCACGTCCGGCGCCCCGAGCGCGGGGTAGATGCGTTCCGAAATGCCGATTTCTCAGGCGGGCACGGCACCGATCAGCCCGCCGTCGATGACGAGATCCTGGCCGTTGACGTAGGACGCGTCGGTCGAGGCGAGGAACGCCACGGCGGCGGCGACCTCCTCCGGACGCCCGAAGCGGCCGGCGACGATGCGGCCGGTGATCGCATCCGCCTCCGCTTCGGTCAGCGCGCCCGCCGGGTACATCGGGGTGTCGATGTAGCCGGGGCTGACGGAGTTGACGCGGATGCCGCGCGGGGCGAGCGACGCGGCGAGGGTTCGGGCCAGGTTGTGCACGGCGGCCTTCGTCGCCGAGTAGAGCGTCAGCACGCTGTTGCCCCGGTGAAGGGTCCATGAGGCGTTGAGGACGATCGAGCCTCCGTCCGCCAGCAGTGGCAGTGCCTTCTGCACGGTGAAGAACACGCCCTTGAAGTTGACGTCGACAGCGCGGTCGAAGTCCGACTCCGTGATGTTCTCGAACGGCAGGAACGTGCCGGTGCCCGCGTTCGCGAAGAGGCTGTCCAGCCGGCCGTGACGGTTCCGGACGGTCTCCACCATCGCGTCCACCGCGCCGAGTTCGGCGGTGTCGGCCACGATCCCCGAGGCACCCGGGCCGAGCTCCTTGACCGCGGCGTCCAGCCGCGCGCGGGATCGGCCGGTGACGATGACGTGGGCGCCTTCGGCGACGAGGCGGTGGGCGGTTGCCAGACCCATGCCGCTGGTGCCGCCGGTGATGAGGACGGTCCTGTCGGTGAAGCGGTTCATGCCGGTGTTCCCGTCAGGGTGTGCGCGAGGTGGTCGCAGAGGTGGGGCAGCCAGTCGGGGCGCGCGTTGCCGAGGAGGTGGTCGCCGTGCGGGACCGAAAGGTAGCTGCCGTGCGGCGCCAGACGGGCCAGGGCCTCGCCCTTCGTCACGCCGCCGTTGACATCCTGCCCGCCGTCCACGACCAGCAGCGGAGCCGTGATGCGGGGTGCCAGCGCGGCAAGGTCCACCTGGCGGGCGAACGCGCGGGCGGCGTCGGTTCCGCCCGCGCGCCGGGCCATGATCTCCCGTACCGGCGGAGACAGTTCGTCCCAGTCGAGGAGGAAGGGACCACTGACGGTGGCGACGGCCGCGACGCGCGGCTCCAGCGCCGCGGCCCGGGCCGCGAAGTAGCCGCCCAGGCTCAGGCCGACGAGTCCGATGCGGGCGGCGCCGAGGGCGTCGATGACCCGGCCCACGACCCGCTCGTAGTCCGGCACAAACGTCGTGGTGGCCGCGAGCACGCCCTGCCCGGGACCGTCCATCGCGAAGACCGCCAGCCCCCTGGCCAGCAGCGCGTACGCCAGATCGAGGAACTCCTCCTTGGCCGAGTCCAGGCCGGGCACGACGACCACGATCCCCGGTGCGTCGGCGGGGCCACGCAGCCAGCCGGTGAATCCTTCGCCGCTCAGCCGCCGCGCACCGGGCTCCAGTACGGTGAGCGCCCTGCTCAGGGCCTGGTCCGCCTCGGCGGAGCCGCGGGGCGCGTCCGCGTACGGCGTCAGGGTGGCCAGGTGGAACCAACGGGCCGCCGTCAGCAGGTACTCACCCGCCGAGCGGGGCGCCCCCGCGTCCTCCGCGCGCTGGACGTAGGCGTGTCCGGTGCGCAGGAAGGACGGCCCCCAGTCGGCGACGGAGGCGAGGCCGTCGGTGACGCGCCGGTACTCATGCGGGTCCACGCCCACGCCGGTGGCGCGGGACCACTGGGCGGCGGCGAATTCCTGGGTGTTGATCGTGTTCATCGTGTTCCTCCGGTCAGCAGGACGGCCTTGCCGCGTATCCGGCGCTCCCGGAGGTCGACCAGGGTGTCGGCGGTCCGGGCCCAGTCGGTGACGCGGTCGATCTCCGGGTGCAGCCGGCCCTGTTCCACGAGGCGTACCAAGGTCGCGAGATCGGAGCCGTACGGAGCTTCGGCGTAGTGGAAGTGCTGGATCGTGACGCGCTCGGGCCCGCCGAGGAGGTCGAAGAAGTCGAGGGTCACCGGGGTGCGGCTCGCCTGGCCGAACCAGACGAGCGTGCCGCCCGGGCGCACCTTCGACAAGGCGAGGGGAAGTGCCGGCCCGCCCGTGGACTCCAGGACGACGTCGAACGGCCCCTGGGCCGCCCCGACTTCGTGCACCACGTGCGCGCCCAGCTCCGCGAGCCGTTCACCCCGTGCCGGTGTGGCCGTCACCGCGGTCAGCTCGGCTCCCGCGCCGACGGCCAGCTCGGTGACGTAGTGGCCGACGCCGCCCGAAGCACCGGTAAGAAGCACGCGCCGGCCCGCCAGGGAACCGGCCGTACGCAGCAGCCGCAGGGCGGTGATCCCGGCCAGAGGCAGTGCCGCGGCCCGTGCGCTGTCGATGCTGTCCGGGAGTACCGCGAGCGAGTGCGTCGGCACGGCCGCGTACGTGGCCCAGCCGCCCTGCGCCGGATGGCCGACCACCCGGGTACCGATGCCGGGGCCGGATCCGTCGGCTGCCGCCTGTACGACGAGCCCTGCGATGTCCTTGCCGGGCAGCGCACCCGGCCGGGGGTGTTCGAGAAGGAAGGTCTCGCCCCGGTTCGGGGCGAACGCCTCGACCTTGATCAGTGCCTCATCGGGCTCCGGGACGGGCTGGGCGACCTCGGCGAAGGTCACCGGGCGCGCCGCTTCCCCCGTGGGAATCAGTCGTTGCATGGAGAGCATGCAATCGTCGCGGCAGCTCCGCGATCCAACAACGAACAAGCGAAGCCGACAACTTTCGGTTGTCACCTACGGTGAAGCCATGGATCTCGACATGGCGCAGGTACGTGCCTTCGTGCGCACCGCCGAGGAACTGCACTTCGGGCGGGCGGCCGGGACGCTCGCCCTCTCCCAGCAGGCGCTGTCCAAGAGGATCGCGCGACTGGAGTCCCTGCTCGGCACCACACTGTTCCGGCGTGGCGGCAGCGGCGTTCGCCTCACCGAGGCCGGCCGGCGATTCCTCGCACCGGCCCGGCAGGCCGTGGCCGCCGCCGACGCCGCGGTCGCGGCGGTGGCCGGCACGAACCGCCCGTTGCGCGTGGACGTGTGGGGACACCTCTACGCGCCGATGCGGACACTGGCCCAGGTGGCCGGGCGGGTCGGAGAGCTGGCGCTGGGGCACGGGCGCGATCTGCCGTCGGTCACGGCGGCACTGCTGCACGGTGATATCGACGCGGCCTTCGGCCGGGTCCACCCCCCGCTCCCCGCCGGGCTGGCACACAGGCTCATCCGCCTCGAACCTGTGGACGCCGTACTGAGCGCGGACCATCCGCTCGCAGCCGAACCGGCTCTGCGGCCTGACCAGTTGCGCGACAGCGTGCTGTGGGCACCCGGTGCGCTGGACCGGCTCGACTTCCTCCACAGGTTCGCCGACCGGTTCGGCGTCCGGGAGACGGCGACGAGCGTCAACCTGGGGCTCCCCCATTTCCTTGCAGAGGTGGCGCAGGAGCCCCGCCGCTTCTCGCTGCTGCCTGCCGACGTACCGCTGCCGGAGGTCCCCGGGCTGCGCTCCGTCCCCCTGGTCGATCCCACGCCGCTGTACGCCTGGTCGCTGCTCCGGCGCACGGGCGACGGGCACCCGGGCCTGAACGACCTGGCCGCCGCCTGCGCCGAGGAGGCGGGGCGAAGCCGATGGCTGGAGTACGACCCGGCCCGCGACTGGCTGCCCGAGCCACCCGCGAGCGGTCCCGGACCCGGCCCCGGCCCCGGACCCGGACCGGATTGACCGCGTCGCAGCACTCAGCAGACTTGGCCCGCCTCGGCCGCCGTGGCCCGCAACAGATCTCGGAGCAGTACGAAATCGATCTTCTCCGGCTGACGGAAGCGAAGGCAGCCCTTGCCCATGTCATGGCCGGCGAGCTGCTCGGCGAAGGCCTCGCGGACATCGCTGCGCAGAAGGTAGAAGGAGACGTACTGCTTCTGGCTCGCGAAGGCGATCTCCCCGACACCGTCCCGCCCGTAGACGGGCATCCCGTACGCCATCACCTCGGCGAATCCCGGCAGCTCCGCACGGCACAGCTCCCGCAGCCGGGTCAACGCCGCTCTGCGCTCCTCGGGCACCTCGGCGAGGTAGCCGTCGACATCTTCCGCCTGGCTCCGCACCATGATCCGAGCGTAGGCGAATCGGGCTCTTCCTACGCGTCAGGCGGGCGGATCACAGCGTTCCGAAGAACCGCACCCACCAAGTGGGACGCGCTGCGACCTGTCCCAGCGCGCTGGGACCCTCGTAGTCGCTCTCCAGCAGTTCCTCAGGGACGCTCACGTAGCCGAGTTCGGCCAGCGCCCGCTGCACGGCGGCAAGGTCGGTTGCGTCCAGCGCCCCCTCCGCACGGGCTTCCTCCGTACCCAGGAAGGCTCCCGGATTGTCGGCACATACTTCGGCCAGGGAACCGAACTTGCTCACACAGACCACGGCGTTTCGACAACGCGGCGAGGTGCCGTAGCTGTCGTCGTGCGCCCGCCAGGAATTGCGGGACAGCCCTTAGGCTGCGGCGTTATGGAGAACCAGCTCACCCATGAGGCCAGTACCTTCATCAATTTCCGGGACTACAAGTTTCGGGACCCGAAAGCACACGGCTACAGGTGGGTCGACATCAAACATCTGCGGCTCCCTGCGGAGTCCGTCGGGGGTCGGGAACTGCTCGCGGCGCTCATCGGGCACGAGCAGTTCCGGAACGACTATGCGGGCGGTGGGGTCCTCACGGACGGCACCCGGCACGGGCCGTACTGGCTGGAACTGGTCACCCCTGATGCCTACGAAGCCGTCAGCCGGAAGGAGTGCGCGCACACTCTGTGGGGGTGGGCCAACCAGTTCGGGGACGTGCCCTCCAAGCTGAACGCGGATCTGCAGCAGGAGGTGTTCGATCGCTTGGCCGCCGCAGATCATGTCCACTACCTGAACGGGCTCGGGGACGGGGCCGTTCACGATTGGGGAGGTGTGCACGAGGACTTCCACGAATTCGTACTCGTAGACCGCTCGGCTGGACGGATCTCGCTCGTCGTCGCGGCCGATGACTGAGTCGATCAGGCCCACAGACGTGATCCGATCTTGTGCATGGGCGGCCATCGGCCTCTCTCGGAAGCCGGACGCGATCCATGGCCTATTGGCTGCGGAGCGTCACTCCACTGCCTCGCAGTTGTCAGAACGTGTCAGCAGACATCGGTTCCGTGGCGGGGCAGTTGAGTATTAGTACTCGAACCTCCTGGCTCGGCCGGCTGAGAGCGGACCTGCGCAGTGACTCGGTGGCAACGGACAAAGGCGTCGGCCAGGCCGAAAGAGGCCGAGAAGTACTCGGCCTTACGTTCATAGAGCCGGCGCACGCCACAACATCCGACATCCCAGAACATCTCAACAGGGCGGCCGGGACGGGAGATCGTGTAGCTCTACGTCACCAAGGTCACTCTGTGCTCTCGGTCAAGGCATGACGAGTTCAGGCAAAGAGAAGAAGCCGGAGATCGCCTCCGCAATCCGTTCCTCGTCGTCATCTCTGTCAAGATCCGCCTCGGGCCCAATCAGGTTCGCCGCGGTGAGGGCGGGCAGCAGCAGATCGGGCTCATCGCCGGCCCTGTAGTACGGAGTCTCGAAGCTGAAGGACGTGACCAGTCGTCCATCGCGGTAGTACTGGAACGAGGGACCATGGGCTTTGGCGAGGCATGGTTCGAGCACGAACATGACAAGCTCACTGCCGTACGGGCACAACTGCCCATAATGGGCGAGGTCGTAGTCACCGCTCTCCCAGCTGAGCATGTCGTGCATCACCAATCCCCAATCGGGGCCTTTGCTGTACGCGAGCGGCATTCGCTTCTGGTCAAGGAGTCCTTGAGTGAGGGCATCCAGAGCGATTCCTCGGAAAAAGACGACGTTGACTTCCTCGTGGTGCGGGAGCGGGCCGTGTATCCAGTGCGTCATACCGGCCACCGTAGAGGAGCCCACTGACAAGGCAGCTCCGCCTCGCGCCGTCGTCAAAGCGGCGGCCGGCCGTCCCGCTCCGTGGCTGGTTGCGGACGCGGTGAGGGCCCGGCCGGCGGCGCGGGTTCCACGACTTCCGGCAGGGCGATCAGGCGTGGTGGGGCGGGTGACGCTTCTGGCCCTCCGGCGTCAGACAGCGGTTTGTCAGTTGATGTGCCCTTCTGGGCGGGACCGGGCCAAACTGCCTCCATCTTCTGGCCGGCCTCGACAAGCCGCCCAACCACGGCTCGCGTTCACACACTCATGCGCAGCCGATGATCAGTTGGGGTAGCGGGCTCAAGTCTCATCTTCAAGCCTCCGCTATGAGGGAGGCTGTCTCCATGCCCGATGCCAGAAAACACGATTCCCAGCCGACGCGGTCCATGCGGCTTGCCGCCTGGATCTTTCCCGTGGACGTGGACGGTCATCAACGAGAGTCCTGGTCCCAGTGGACGAACTGGCGCGTGTTCCTTCTGCTCCTCTCGGGTCCCTTCCTGCTGATCGGGGCGTTCACTGCCGGAGGTCCCGGCTTGGCTTGGTGGGAACGAGGTGGCCTCGCTGTGGCCGGCGCCGCCATATCGGCGGTATTGGTTCGGGCAGTGATCGGATACAGGCGGCTGACCGCCTCCACCCGGCGTGGCGTCTGACGGCGGCACTCAGGTCGGCGGAGCGTGCTTACTCCTCGGCGCCCGGAACACACCGAAGCCGGACTGCACCCCCGTGCCTCGACAGGCGGGGACTCCCACTCCCGTGGGCCCGCCCCGCAGCCGTGAACCGACGCCGTCACGGACCACGCCCCGTACGGCGCGAACTCAGCGCGTCTCGTACCGGTCCTGCGCGTCGAGCACGCTGTCCGCGTATCGCGCGGCCCACGCGCCCATCGCCCGCATCGGCGTGAGCAACGCCGTGCCGGCCTCGGTCAGGGCGTAGTCCACGCGCGGCGGGGCCTCGGCGTACGCGTGGCGTTCGACGAGGCCGTTGTACTCCAGTCGCCGCAGGGCCTCGTTCAGAACCTTCGGGCTGATCCCGCCGATCCGCGCCACCAGCGCGCGCGGCCGCATCGGTCCGGTCACCCCGAGCGTGAAGACCACGACGCTGTCCCAGCGGTTCGCCAGCACCTCGAACGCGACGCGCGCCTGACAGTCCGCTGTGTACGCGAGGTCCGGCAGACCGGCGGCCGGATCGGTCAGCTTCTCCATGCCGCCCATCCTGCCCCGCCGATGGACACCGAACGGTGCGCGTCGGCCCTTCGTAGCGTCATCCCACCGAAACGGAACGAGCAGGACGAGAGGGAGCACGACGATGCGCATAGGCGTACTGGGTACGGGGGGCATGGCGGCGGCCCTGGGGAGCGCGTGGGCGCGGGCCGGGCACGAGGTGTTCATCGGCGGGCGGGACGCGGCCGCTGCCGAGGCACTCGCCGGACGGACCGGGGCGGCCGGGCACGGGACGCCCGCGCAGGCGGCGGGGTACGGGGAGGTGGTGCTGCTCGCCGTACCCGCCGGGGCGGCGCCGGAGCTGGCCCGGGAGCACGCCGGGGCACTGGCCGGGAAGACGGTCGTGGACTGCACGAACCCCCTTGTTCCCGGGCCCGGCGGGGTGATGCTGACGACCGCCGCAGGGGAGAGCGTGGCCGGCCTGATCGGGGCGGCGGCGCCGGAGGCACACGTCGTGAAGGCCTTCAACCTGGCCCACGTGAGCAGATGGCAGCACCCGGGGGACGCCTTCGGCGCGACCCCGCCCGCGGTGCCGTTCTGCGCGGACGCCCCGGGGGCTGCCGGGCACGTCACGGAGCTGATCACCGGGATGGGGTGGAGCCCGATGCCGGCGGGCGGGCTGGACCGGGCGGCGTACCTGGAGGCCACGGCCGCGTTCGTGATCGGCGTGTGGTGGGCGGGCGGCTCACCCGCTCTGGCCTTCCCTGAGACCCCGGGCGCCGCCTGAGGGCCTGCAGGTCCCGCGAGTCCTGCGGGTCCCGCGAGTCCGGGTGAACCCCTCCCCTGCAATTGCTTGGATCAGCCAACTACGGTTCCGTCATGACCACTTCGAAGCCGCGCCCCGATCTTCGGCCACCGGGCCTGAACGCAGACGAGAAGACCACCCTGCTGGCCTTCCTGGACTACCTGCGCGAGTCCGTCCTCGCGAAGGCGGCCGGCGTCCCGGAACCGGCGGTCCGCACGGCCGGTGTGCCGTCCGGGACCAGCCTGCTCGGACTGCTCAAGCACCTGACGGCCACCGAGCTCAACTGGTTCGTCTGGGCCTACACCGGCGCCGGCCGTGAGCCCTGGGACGACGAGGGTGAGGTGTCCGCCGCCGACACCGCGTCGGACGTGGCGGACGCCTATCGCGCGGCCGCCGCCCGGGCCAACGAGGCCGTGCTCGCCTGCACCGACCTGGACCGGCCCGGCGCCCGCTCGCTGCGCGAGACCCCGCCGCCTTCGATGCGCTGGGTCCTGGTCCACATGATCGAGGAGACCGCCCGGCACGCCGGTCACGCGGACATCCTGCGCGAGCAGATCGACGGCTCGGTCGGGCGGTGACGCGAGTGCGGTGCATCAGGTGCGCCCGCGGCGACCAGCCGGTCCTGCCCGCACTGGTCGACCGCACCCGCTCGACCGCGCCCGCGTCGCGATGGACGAGCGGGCGGCGATCCGGGTTCGGGCGGTGACCGGTACAGGCGGCTGCCGGGCGCGTGTCAGTCGGACATCGCGACCAGGACCCGGCGCGGACCGGTGAAGGGCCGCCGGCCATGCCCGACCAGGACGTTGTCGATGAGCATCAGATCACCGGTGCGCCAGTCGACGTCCACCGCCGCTTCGAGCCCCTTGTCCCGCACCTCGATCACGTACTCGTCCGGGATCGGGCTCCCGTCGGCGAACCGCACCGACTGCGGCAGCTCCTCCTCCGGAAGGATCTGCGCGAGCTCGGCGGCCATGTCGTCGCCGAGCGCCGCGGGATGCCACTGGTCCGACTGGTTGAACCACACCTCGACGCCCGTCACCGGGTGCCGGGTGGTCGACGGCCGCAACTGGGAGATCCGCAGCCCACCGTCCGCCAGCCATGTCCACTCGGCCTCGGTGCCCTTCAGGAAGGCTTCCACCTCCGCCCGGTCGGTGGTCTCGAACGTGTCCTGCCAGCTCTTGCCGAGCCCACGCCCGCCGTGCAGGTTCTGCGCGTAACGGACGCCACCCGCGAACGCCTCACGGATCGCGGGGTCGAGGGACTCCAGCCAGCGCACCCCGTCGACGACCGGCGTCGCGCCGCCCGTGGTCGGCTCGTGCGCCGCGAAGAAGAGCAGCCGCGAAGGCCAGGCATACGCGTACGACAGCTCGTTGTGCATCGAGATCGTCAGCTCCGACGGGTACTCCGTCGACGTATAGACGTTGCTGCCCACCTTGCTGCGCGGAGAGTTCCCGTGCACATAGGCCAGACGGTTGGGCAGCAACCGGTCCATCACCGGATCGAGCGTGTCCTCGGACACCCGGAACCCACGGAACACCAGGGCCTTCTCGCGGACGAGCAGTCCGCTGATCTTCTCGGCATCGCTCAGGAACTCCGCGAGACCGGCCGCCGACGCCTCGACGCCCGCGTCGGCCGCGGTGATTTCCAGCGGCTTCCAGCTGTACTGATCGCTCATCAGTTCCTCACATCGCTCTGGGACGGTCGGGATGGGCCGGACCATCAGGGTTGGACGATCAGGGTTGGACCGTGCGGAAGAACTCCATGACGCCCTTGTTCACGGACTCCGGGTCTTCCAGGTAGCCGTAGTGACCACACCCGGCGACCGTCTCGAAGCTCGCGCCCGGAATGGCCTCGGCGACTTCCCGCCCCAGCTCGGGCGGGGTGACCAAGTCGTCCTGGAAGGCGATGACATGGACGGGCACGGAGATGCTCCGATAGGCGACGAGACGGCCCGGAGGCGGATCGAGCGCCAACTGCTGGCGCTCCCCGGGCCCGACCCCGGAGGTCAGCTCGAAGATGTCGAGCCAGTCGCGGATGTCCACGTCGTTCGACAGCGTGCGCGGCGAGAGGTTCCGCATCGCCTGGACCACCGCGTGCGTGAGAGGCGGCTGCTCGATCCCCGAGTCGTACAGCTCGATCTCCGCCCGCGTCAGGGCGGCGCGCAACACGTCCGTACGCCCCCGGGTCGCCATCAACACGGCCTGCTGTACGAGATCGGGGCGCAGCAACGCCAGTTCCTGGACGATGTACGCGCCCATGGAAGTGCCGATCAGCCGACACCTGCTCAGCCCCAGCACTTCGAGCAGACCCACGAGGTCGGCCACCATGTCCTGGATGGTGAACCCCTCGGCGCAGACGTCGCTCGGCGCGATCCCCCGGTTGTCGAAGGTGATGACCCGGTACCCCGCGGCCCGCAGCGCGGGCACCTGGTGCAGGTGCCACGCCTGGCCCGAAGCTCCTGAGCCCATGACGAGGACGACGGGCTCTCCGGCACCTCCTGTGTCGTCGTAATGCAGACGTATTCCGTTGACGAGGGCGATGGGCATGGTGGTCACCTACGAGTGAGGAAGTCCGGTGGGAGTGGGGGAAAGGGCGGTGCGGCGCGGCCGAGGCATCCAGGCCTCAGGCACCCCACTCGGCCTGTAGCCGCTCGATCTCGTCCTGACTCAGCCCCGTCAGCGCCCCCTCCGCCGCCAACTCCGCGCCACCGGCCACGTCCACGCCCTTTCCGGTGTCTGTTTCGGTGTGGATCTGGGCGAGGGCGGCGACGGTTTTGTGGTCGAAGATGTCGCGGACGGTGAGGGTGAGTCCGGTGGTGCGGGCTTGGGTGATGAGTTGGAGGGAGCGGATGCTGTCGCCGCCGAGGGTGAAGAAGTCGTCGTCGATGGTGACGTGGTCGAGGCGGAGGGTGTCTGCGAAGAGGCGGCAGAGGGTTTCTTCTTGTGGGGTGCGGGGGGC
The DNA here is from genome assembly GCF_035917155.1 of Streptomyces sp. NBC_00385. Lineage (NCBI taxonomy): Bacteria > Bacillati > Actinomycetota > Actinomycetes > Kitasatosporales > Streptomycetaceae > Streptomyces > Streptomyces sp. NBC_00385. The sequence continues at coordinate 3,622,825 of NZ_CP107951.1, forward strand.
GCGGCCTTGGGGTGTGGGGGTGTAGTGCGGGGCGGGGAGTGCGTTGCGGTCGAGTTTGCCGTTGGGGGTGAGGGGGAGGGCGTCGAGGGTGATGTAGGTGGTGGGGAGCATGTAGTCGGGGAGGGTGTGGGCGAGGTGGGTGCGCAGGGTGGCACTGTCCGGGGTGTGGGGGTGTCGCCGGTGGTGTAGGCGACGAGGCGTTTGTCGCCGGGCTGGTCTTCGCGGACGATGACGGCGCATTGGCTGACGGAGTCGTGGGTGCCCAGGACGGTTTCGATTTCGCCGAGTTCGATGCGGAAGCCGCGGAGTTTGATCTGGTGGTCGGCGCGGCCGAGGTAGTGGAGGTGGCCGTCGTGGGTCCAGCGGGCGAGGTCTCCGGTGCGGTAGAGGCGGGAGCCTGCGGGGCCGTGGGGGTTGGCGGTGAAGCGTTCGGCGGTGAGGTCGGGGCGGTCGAGGTAGCCCCGGGCCAAGCCGTGACCGGCGATGTAGAGCTCGCCGGTGGTGCCGGGCGGGACGGGCTGGAGGCGGGAGTCCAGGACGTAGATCTGGGTGTTGCTCAGGGGCTGCCCGATGGTGATAGGGGTGTGGGCGGTGATGGAGGCGGTGGTCGACCAGATCGTCGTCTCCGTCGGCCCGTAGACATTGAGCAGGGGCCGGCCGGTGACGGACGCGAGCTGGGTGGCCAGGTCCGGGGGGAGGGCTTCGCCACCGATCAGGACACGGACACCACGCAGACTCTGCGCACTGTCCGCGCCGCCGGTGGGGGTGAGGGTGCGCCAGAGGCTGGGGGTGGCCTGGACGACGGTGATGGCGTGTTCGGTGATTGTGGCGTGCAGTCGGGCGGGGTCGTGGGTGAGGTCGGATCCGGCGAGGTGGAGGGTGGCTCCGCAGGTCAGGGGTGCGAAGAGTTCCAGTCCCGCGATGTCGAACCCGATCGTGGTCACCGCGAGCAGCCGGTCCTCCGGGGTGAGGGGGATACGGGTGTGCATGTCGGTCAGGAGGTTGGTGAGGCTGGCCCGGGAGATGACCACACCCTTGGGACGTCCTGTGGAGCCGGACGTGAACAGGACGTAAGCGGCACTGTCCCCACGCACCGCCCGGGCCGGAGCGGTGGGAGCAGTGGCGTGGGCCGCGGTGTGGAGTTCGGCCAGGAGTGGCGGGTCGAGGGTCAGGACGGGGCGGGTGGCGTCGAGCATGTGCTGGATACGGTCGGCCGGATAGTCCAGATCGATGGGCAGATAGGCACTGCCGGTCTTCAGGACGGCCAGCAGTGCCACGACCAGGTCGGCCGAGCGGGGCAGGGCCACCGCCACGAACCGCTCCGGCCCCGCACCCCGCTCCAGCAGGGCACCCGCCAGACGGTCGACCCGCCCGGCCAGCTGGGCATAGGTGAGACGGGTGTCGGCGAAGGCCACCGCGACAGCATCCGGAGTCGCGGCCGCCCGGGCCTCGAACAACCCCACGACATCGCTGTCCCCCAGATCACGGCCGGTGTCGTTCCACTCCCCCAACACCCGCTGCCGCTCGACCGCGTCGAGCACAGGTACCTGACCGATCCGGGTCCCCGGATCCGCGGTCACCGCCTCCAGCACCCGCACGAACCGCGCACACAACAACTCCGCGGACCCCTCATCAAACAGATCCACACTGAACTCGAGCACCGCATGCATACCGGCGTTGCTTCCCAACTCCGCATAGGACAGGGAGAGGTCGAACCGCGAGGCCCCCGTGCTGCTCGGCTCGTGCACCGCCTTGAGGTTGCCGAACTCCGCGCCCCGACCGGCCGAATCGCTGGTCACGTTCGGGCTGAGCATGGTTTGGAAGAGGGGGTGCCGGGCGCTGGAGCGTTGGGGGTTGAGAGCTTCGACGAGACGCTCGAAGGGAACGTCCTGGTTGCTGTAGCCGGCCAGGTCACTGTGGCGGACGCGGGTGAGCAGTTCGCTGAAGGTGGGATCGCCGGAGAGGTCGCTGCGCAGGACGAGGGTGTTGACGAAGAACCCGACGAGGTCTTCGACGGCGTCGTCCGTGCGGCCTGCGATGGGCGTGCCGATGGGGATGTCGGTGCCCGCGCCGAGCCGGCTGAGGAGTACGGACAGTGCGGCCTGGAGCACCATGAACGTACTCGCCTGGTGCTCACGGGCCACGTCGGTGATGCCGGCGTGCAGCTCCTGAGGAATGTCGAAGGTGATGGTGCCGCCACGATGGGACGGAGTGGCCGGGCGGGGACGATCGGTCGGCAGGTCGAGCTCGACGGGGAGATCGGCCAAAGTTTCACGCCAGTAGGCCAGTTGCGCGGACAGCTGACTGTCCGGGTCGTCCTCGGAACCCAGCACCTCACGCTGCCACAGGGTGTAGTCGGCGTACTGCACCGCCAACGGCTCCCAGACCGGGGCCGCACCCTCGCAACGAGCCGTGTAGGCCTCCGTCAGGTCGCGGGCCAGGGGTGCGAGTGACCATCCGTCGGCCGCGATGTGATGCACGACGACGAGCAGCACGTGCTCATCGGGTGCCAGCCCGAACAAGGTAGTACGCAGAGGAGTCTCGGCGGCGAGGTCGAAACCGTGGGCCACGGCCCGGGCCAGATCACCTTCCAGGGCGCTCTCGCTGGTGGCTGCCACGGCCAGGCGGGGACGGGCCCGGTCGCCGTCGAGGACGACTTGGTGAGCACCCTCGTCATCCTCCGCGATGACCGTCCGCAGCGACTCGTGCCGGTCCACCACGTCCGCGAGCGCCAGTCGCAGGGCCTCCTGGTCGAGATCTCCGTTCAGGCGCAGTGCGACCGGAATGTTGTACAGGGAGTTGCCGGGCTCGTACTGCTGAAGGAACCACAACCGCCGCTGCGCGAACGACAACGGCACCCGCTCCGGACGCACCCCGGCCACCAGACCGGCACGCGCCACCGAAGCCCCGGCCAGCCCCGCCGCGATACCAGCGACCGTAGGCGCCTCGAAAAGACGACGAACCGAAAGCTCAACCCCCAGCCCCGAACGAATACGGGAAACCAGACGCGTAGCCAGCAGCGAGTGCCCGCCCAACTCGAAGAAACTGTCATCGACACCGACCCGCTCCAGCCCGAGGACATCGGCGAACAGCCCGCACAGGATCTCCTCCTGCGGAGTACGCGCCCGGCGCGACACCTCCACGCCCACACCGTAATCGGGAGCGGGGAGTGCGTTGCGGTCCAGCTTGCCGTTGGGGGTCAGGGGGAGGGCGTCGAGGTGGGTGAACGCGGACGGAATCATGTAGGTGGGCAGGGTTTTGGCGAGGTGTTGGCGTAGGTCGTTGATGTCGGGGGTGTCGCCGGTGGTGTAGGCGACGAGGCGTTTGTCGCCGGGCTGGTCTTCTCGGACGATGACGGCGGCCTGGCTGATGCCGAGGAAGGTGGTGAGGGCCGATTCGATCTCGCTGGGCTCGATGCGGAAGCCGCGGAGTTTGATCTGGTGGTCGGCGCGGCCGAGGTAGTGGAGGTGGCCGTCGTGGGTCCAGCGGGCGAGGTCTCCGGTGCGGTAGAGGCGGGAGCCGGCGGGGCCGTGAGGGTTGGCGGTGAAGCGTTCGGCGGTGAGGTCGGGGCGGTCGAGGTAGCCCCGGGCCAGACCCGCCCCGGCGATGTAGAGCTCGCCGGTGGTGCCGGGCGGGACGGGCTGGAGGCGGGAGTCCAGGACGTAGATCTGGGTGTTGCTCAGGGGCTGCCCGATGGTGATAGGGGTGTGGGGGGTGATGGAGGCGGTGGTCGACCAGATCGTCGTCTCCGTCGGCCCGTAGACATTGAGCAGGGGCCGGCCGGTCGCGGACGCGAGCTGGGTGGCCAGGTCCGGAGGGAGGGCCTCGCCACCGATCAGGACACGGACACCACGCAGACTCTCCGCACTGTCCGCGCCGCCGGTGGGGGTGAGGGTGCGCCAGAGACTAGGAGTGGCCTGGACGACGGTGATGGCGTGCTCGGTGATCGTGGCGTGCAGGCGGGCGGGGTCGTGGGTCAGGTCGGATCCGGCGAGGTGGAGAGTGGCTCCGCAGGTCAGGGGAGCGAACAGTTCCAGTCCCGCGATGTCGAACCCGATCGTCGTCACCGCGAGCAGCCGGTCCTCCGGGGTGAGGGGGATACGGGTATGCATGTCGGTCAGGAGATTGGTCAGGCTGGCCCGGGAGATGACCACACCCTTGGGACGTCCTGTGGAGCCGGACGTGAACAGGACGTAAGCGGCACTGTCCCCACGCACCGCCCGAGCCGGAGCAGTGGGAGCAGTGGCGTGGGCCGCGGTGTGGAGTTCGGCCAGGAGTGGCGGGTCGAGGGTCAGGACGGGGCGGGTGGCGTCGAGCATGTGCTGGATACGGTCGGCCGGATAGTCCAGATCGATGGGCAGATAGGCACTGCCCGTCTTCAGGACGGCCAGCAGTGCCACGACCAGGTCGGCCGAGCGGGGCAGGGCCACCGCCACGAACCGCTCCGGCCCCGCACCCCGCTCCAGCAGGGCACCCGCCAGACGGTCGACCCGCCCGGCCAGCTGGGCATAGGTGAGACGGGTATCGGCGAAGGCCACCGCGACAGCATCCGGAGTCGCGGCCGCCCGGGCCTCGAACAACCCCACGACATCGCTGTCCCCCAGATCACGGCCGGTGTCGTTCCACTCCCCCAACACCCGCTGCCGCTCGACCGCGTCGAGCACAGGCACCTGACCGATCCGGGTCCCCGGATCCGCGGTCACCGCCTCCAGCACCCGCACGAACCGCGCACACAACAACTCCGCGGACCCCTCATCAAACAGATCCGCACTGAACTCGAGCACCGCATGCATCCCACCCACTTCAGCTTCCCCGGAAGCTTCAAGCTCCCGGATGGCCAGCAGCAGATCGAACTTCGCCACCGCGTTGTCGGCGTTCATGGTGCTCACGTCGATACCCGGGAGCCGGCCGACGCCGGAGTCCACGGTCGGGTCGACGTTGTGCAGGGTGAGCATGGTTTGGAAGAGGGGGTGCCGGGCGGTGGAGCGCTGGGGATTGAGGATCTCCACGAGACGCTCGAAAGGCACGTCCTGGTTGCTGTACGCGGCCAGGTCACTGTGCCGGACACGGCCCACGAGCTCGCCGAACGAAGGATCACCCGAGAGATCACTGCGCAAGACCAACGTGTTGACGAAGAACCCGACGAGGTCCTCGACAGCATCATCCGTACGACCCGCGATCGGCGTCCCGATGGGAATGTCGGTGCCCGCACCGAGCCGACTGAGGAGCACGGCCAGCGCCGCCTGGAGCACCATGAACGTACTCGCCTGGTGCTCACGAGCCACCCGGGCGACGCCCGCGTGCAACCCCTGAGGAATATCGAACGTGACCGTGCCACCACGGTAGGACGCCGTAGCCGGACGAGGACGATCGGTCGGCAGATCCAGCTCGGCAGGCAGATCAGCCAACACCTCACCCCAGTACGCCAACTGACGCGCGATGGCACTCTCCGGGTCCTCCTCCGAACCCAGCACCTCACGCTGCCACAGGGTGTAGTCGGCATACTGCACCGCCAACGGCTCCCAGACCGGGGCCTGGCCGACCGCGCGCGCTGCATACGCCGCCGTCAGATCGCCGGCCAGGGGTGCGAGCGACCATCCGTCGGCCGCGATGTGGTGCAGCAGGAGCAGCAGGACGTAGTCGTCCGGACCGGTCCGGAACAGGGTGGCCCGCAGCGGGATCTCCGTCGCGAGGTCGAACGCGCGCGCCGTAGCAACAGCCAGCGCCTCGCCCAACCGCTCCTCGTCGGCTACCTGCTCCACCGCCAACGGCACCGTCGTGTCGACGGGTCGTACGATCTGGTACGCGCCCTCATCATCCTCGGCGAAGACGGTCCGCAGCGACTCGTGCCGGACGACCACGTCCGCGAGCGCCGCCTCCAGCGCCTCCTGGTCGAGAGCGCCACTCAAGCACAGAGCGACCGGAATGTTGTACAGGGAACTGTCGGGCTCGTACTGCTGAAGGAACCACAACCGCCGCTGCGCGAACGACAACGGCACCCGCTCCGGACGCACCCCGGCCACCAGCCGGTGACCCGAACGGCCCGCCACGGTCATCAGCTTCGCGAGACCGGAGACCGTCGGGTTGTCGAACATGTCGCGCACCGACAGTTCCGAACCGAGGACCGAACGCGCCCGCGCCAGCAGACGGATCGCGAGCAGCGAGTGCCCGCCCAGCTCGAAGAAGCTGTCGTCGACGCCGACCCGCTCCAGCCCGAGGACATCGGCGAACAGCGCGCGCAGGGCGTCCTCCCACGGGTTGTGGGCGCCGCGTGCCACGAGCGACTCGGTCCCGCGGCCGGAGTCCGCCTCGTGGACGGGGGCGGGCAGCGCCCTCCGGTCCAGCTTCCCGTTCGACGTCAGCGGCAGCGCGTCCAGGACCATGAAGGCCGACGGCACCATGTAGTCGGGCAGGCGCTGCTCGACGTACGAGCGGAGCAGCGACGGCGCCGTGTCGCCACCCTGCTCAGGCACCACGTACGCGACGAGGCTCTTGTCCCCGGAAGCGTCCTCGTGGACGACGACCGCGGCCTGCCGGACGCCGTCGACACCCACGAGCGTGGACTCGATCTCGCCCAGTTCGATCCGGAAGCCACGCAGTTTCACCTGCTGGTCGGCCCGGCTCACGTACTGCAGTTGCCCGTCGGCAGCCCACAGCGCCAGGTCGCCCGTGCGGTACATCCGCGAGCCTGCGGGGTCGAAGGGGTTCGCCACGAAGCGTTCCGCTGTCATGCCGGGGCGGCCCAGGTAGCCGCGGGCCAGCCCCGTGCCGGCGATGTACAGCTCACCGGCGACCCCGGGGGCCGTCGGCCGCAGCCCCGCGTCCAGGACGTAGGCCTGTGTGTTCCAGAAGGGGCGCCCGATGGGCACGGGGCCCGCGGGCGTCGGGGCGCCTGGCTCGATCCGGAAGTCCGTGCAGTTGACCGTGGCCTCGGTCGGCCCGTACGCGTTGATCACCACCGCGTCGGGATGCCGGTCGCGCCACGCGGCGAGCTTCTCGCCGAGGAGTTGCTCCCCGCCGAGGATGAGCGTGCCCGACGGCGAGGCGGCGTCGCCGAGTGTTTCGAGGAGCGCCAAGTGGCTCGGCGTCGCCTTCATGAACGTCGGCCTGCCGGCGTCGGCGGGCACCTCGTCCTGGAGATCGGCGATCCGTACGCAGCCGCCGGACACCAGCGGCGTGTACAGGGCGGTGACGGTCAGGTCGAAGGCGATCCGGGAGTGCAGCAGTGCCTCTCCGGCGGCGTCCGGATACGCGAGGCGTGCCCGCTGGAGGTAGGCGCCCACGGAACGGTGCTCGACGACCACGCCCTTGGGCAGGCCCGTCGATCCGGACGTGTAGATCACGTACGCGGGATGGTGCAGGGCGGTCGTCCCGGCCGTATCCGCGGCCGCGAGCGCCTGCCCGGACAGCTTCGCCAGCGCGACCCGGGTCACCTCGTCGTCCACCAGGAGTGTGTCTACGCCCTGCACGAGCCCGGACCACTCCTCGTTGGTGAGGGCACAGACGGGCGCGGTGTCCGCGAGCATGTACTGGATCCGCTCGGACGGGTACTCCAGGTCCAGCGGGAGGTACGCACTGCCGGACTTCAGCACCGCGAGCAGGCCCACGATCAATTCGGCGGACCGGGGCAGCGCCACCGCCACATATCGCTCGGGACCCGCACCACGCTCGATCAGGAGCCGTGCCAACCGGTTGCTGCGCGCGTCAAGTTCGGCATACGAGAGCGAGGTGCCGTCGACGATGAGCGCCGGGGCGTCCGGGGTACGGGCCGCCTGCGCCTGGAAGAGGGTGACCACGCTCGCGGGCTCGACGTCACGCGCGGTGTCGTTCCACTCGTCGAGCATCCGGTGGCGCTCCGTGGCGGACAGCACCTCCACACGGCCGACCCGCTGCTCCGGCTCGGTCACGACCGTGCCCAGTACACGGAGGAAGCGCTCGCACAGCGACTGCGCGGTGGACGCGTCATACAGGTCAGCGCTGTATTCGAGCACGCCGCCCAGGCCCGCCTCCTTCTCGTAGAGACGGAACAACAGGTCGAACTTGGCCCCTTCGGCCCCGGTCGGCACCATGGAGGCCGACAGCCCGGGCAGTTCGAGAGCACGGCCGGCCGAGCTGCGCGGGTCCGCGTTCTGCACGACGAGCCGCACCTGGAAGAGGGGGTGACGGGTGGCGGAGCGTTGGGGGTTGAGGACTTCGACGAGACGCTCGAAGGGAACGTCCTGGTTGCTGTAGGCGGCCAGGTCGCTGTGGCGGACGCGGGTGAGCAGTTCGCTGAAGGTGGGATCGCCGGAGAGGTCGCTGCGCAGCACCAGCGTGTTGAGGAAGTAGCCGATGAGGTCTTCCACGGCGTCGTCCGTGCGGCCCGCGATGGGCGTGCCGATGGGGATGTCGGTGCCCGCGCCGAGCCGGTTGAGGAGTACGGACAGTGCGGCCTGGAGCACCATGAACGTACTCGCCTGGTGCTCACGAGCCACGTCGGTGATGCCGGCGTGCAGCTCCTGAGGAATGTCGAAGGTGATGGTGCCGCCACGATGGGACGGAGTGGCCGGGCGGGGACGATCGGTCGGCAGGTCCAGTTCGGCGGGCAGGCCGGCCAACGCCGCACGCCAGTAGGCCAACTGACGCGCGATGGCACTCTCCGGGTCGTCCTCCGAACCCAGCACCTCACGCTGCCACAGGGTGTAGTCGGCGTACTGCACCGCCAACGGCTCCCAGTCCGGCGCCACACCCTCGCAACGAGCCGTGTACGCCTCCGTCAGATCCCGGGCCAGCGGCCCGAACGACCACTCGTCGGCCGCGATGTGGTGCAGCAGGAGCAGCAGGACGTGATCGTCCGGACCGGCCCGGAACAGGGTGGCCCGCAGCGGGATCTCCGTCGCGAGGTCGAACGCGCGCGCCGTAGCCACAGCCAGCGCCTCGCCCAACCGCTCCTCGTCGGCTACCTGCTCCACCGCCAACGGCACCGTCGTGTCACCGGTTCGTACGATCTGGTACGCGCCCTCATCATCCTCGGCGATGACCGTGCGCAGCGACTCGTGCCGGACGACCACGTCCGCGAGCGCCGCCTCCAGCGCCTCCTGGTCGAGAGCGCCACTCAAGCGCAGAGCGACCGGAATGTTGTAGGTGGCGTTGGGGCCCTCCAGCCGGTGCACGAACCACTGGCCCCGCTGCGCGAACGACAACGGCACCCGTTCCGGGCGCACCCCGGCCACCACCCCGGTACGAGCTGTGCCCGTGCCCAGTGCCACTTCGGCCGCGATGCCGGCGACGGTGGGGGCTTCGAAGAGGCGGCGTATGGAGAGTTCCGCGCCCAGCGCGGTACGGATGCGGGAGACCAGGCGGGTGGCCAGCAGGGAGTGCCCGCCCAGGTCGAAGAAGCTGTCGTCGATGCCGACCCGTTCCAGCCCGAGGACGTCGGCGAACAGCCCGCAGAGGATCTCCTCCTGCGGAGTACGCGCCCGGCGCGACGCCTCCGCGCCCACACCGTAATCGGGGGCGGGGAGTGCGTTGCGGTCGAGTTTGCCGTTGGGGGTGAGGGGGAGGGCGTCGAGGGTGATGTAGGTGGTGGGGAGCATGTAGTCGGGGAGGGTGTGGGCGAGGTGGGTGCGCAGGGTGGCACTGTCCGGGGTGTCGCCGGTGAGGTAGGCGACGAGGCGTTTGTCGCCGGGCTGGTCTTCGCGGACGATGACGGCGCATTGGCTGACGGAGTCGTGGGTGCCCAGGACGGTTTCGATCTCGCCGAGTTCGATGCGGAAGCCGCGGAGTTTGATCTGGTGGTCGGCGCGGCCGAGGTAGTGGAGGTGGCCGTCGTGGGTCCAGCGGGCGAGGTCTCCGGTGCGGTAGAGACGGGAGCCGGCCGGGCCGTGGGGGTTGGCGGTGAAGCGTTCCGCGGTGAGGTCGGGGCGGTCGAGGTAGCCCCGGGCCAAGCCGTGACCGGCGATGTAGAGCTCGCCGGTGGTGCCGGGCGGGACGGGCTGGAGGCGGGAGTCCAGGACGTAGATCTGGGTGTTGCTCAGGGGCTGCCCGATGGTGATAGGGGTGTGGGCGGTGATGGAGGCGGTGGTCGACCAGATCGTCGTCTCCGTCGGCCCGTAGACATTGAGCAGGGGCCGGCCGGTGACGGACGCGAGCTGGGTGGCCAGGTCCGGGGGGAGGGCTTCGCCACCGATCAGGACACGGACACCACGCAGACTCTGCGCACTGTCCGCGCCGCCGGTGGGGGTGAGGGTGCGCCAGAGGCTGGGGGTGGCCTGGACGACGGTGATGGCGTGCTCGGTGATCGTGGCGTGCAGGCGGGCGGGGTCGTGCGTCAGGTCGGATCCGGCGAGGTGGAGGGTGGCCCCGCAGGTCAGGGGAGCGAACAGTTCCAGTCCCGCGATGTCGAACCCGATCGTCGTCACCGCGAGCAGCCGGTCCTCCGGGGTGAGGGGGATACGGGTATGCATGTCGGTCAGGAGGTTGGTGAGGCTGGCCCGGGAGATGACCACACCCTTGGGACGTCCTGTGGAGCCGGACGTGAACAGGACGTAGGCGGCACTGTCCCCACGCACCGCCCGGGCCGGAGCGGTGGGAGCAGTGGCGTGGGCCGCGGTGTGGAGTTCGGCCAGGAGTGGCGGGTCGAGGGTCAGGACGGGGCGGGTGGCGTCGAGCATGTGCTGGATACGGTCGGCCGGATAGTCCAGATCGATGGGCAGATAGGCACTGCCCGTCTTCAGGACGGCCAGCAGTGCCACGACCAGGTCGGCCGAGCGGGGCAGGGCCACCGCCACGAACCGCTCCGGCCCCGCACCCCGCTCCAGCAGGGCACCCGCCAGACGGTCGACCCGCCCGGCCAGCTGGGCATAGGTGAGACGGGTATCGGCGAAGGCCACCGCGACAGCATCCGGAGTCGCGGCCGCCCGGGCCTCGAACAACCCCACGACATCGCTGTCCCCCAGATCACGGCCGGTGTCGTTCCACTCCCCCAACACCCGCTGCCGCTCGACCGCGTCGAGCACAGGCACCTGACCGATCCGGGTCCCCGGATCCGCGGTCACCGCCTCCAGCACCCGCACGAACCGCGCACACAACAACTCCGCGGACCCCTCATCAAACAGATCCACACTGAACTCGAGCACCGCATGCATACCGGCAGTGGTGCCGTCGTCGCTGTGCCGTTCGCCCAGGTTGAAGGAGAGGTCGAACCTTGCGACGTCCGAGCCGATGGGCTGGTCGGAGGCCTCGATGCCGGGCCAACTGGTGAGCGACTCCGCGGCGTCCTGAAGGCCCAAGTTGTGCAGGGTGAGCATGGTTTGGAAGAGGGGGTGACGGGCGGTGGAGCGCTGGGGATTGAGGATCTCCACGAGACGCTCGAAAGGCACGTCCTGGTTGCTGTACGCGGCCAGGTCACTGTGCCGGACACGGCCCACGAGCTCGCCGAACGAAGGATCACCCGAGAGATCACTGCGCAAGACCAACGTGTTGACGAAGAACCCGACGAGGTCCTCGACAGCATCATCCGTACGACCCGCGATCGGCGTCCCGATGGGAATGTCGGTGCCCGCACCGAGCCGACTGAGGAGCACGGCCAGCGCCGCCTGGAGCACCATGAACGTACTCGCCTGGTGCTCACGAGCCACCCGGGCGACGCCCGCGTGCAACCCCTGAGGAATATCGAACGTGACCGTGCCACCACGGTAGGACGCCGTAGCCGGACGAGGACGATCGGTCGGCAGATCCAGCTCGGCAGGCAGATCAGCCAACGCCTCACCCCAGTACGCCAACTGACGCGCGATGGCACTCTCCGGGTCCTCCTCCGAACCCAGCACCTCACGCTGCCACAGGGTGTAGTCGGCATACTGCACCGCCAACGGCTCCCAGACCGGGGCCGCACCCTCGCAACGAGCCGTGTAGGCCTCCGTCAGGTCGCGGGCCAGGGGTGCGAGTGACCATCCGTCGGCCGCGATGTGATGCACGACGACGAGCAGCACGTGCTCATCAGGTGCCAGCCCGAACAAGGTAGTACGCAGAGGAGTCTCGGCGGCGAGGTCGAAACCATGGGCAACCGCCCGGGCCAGATCACCTTCCAGGGCGCTCTCGCTGGTGGCTGCCACGGCCAGGCGGGGACGGGCCCGGTCGCCGTCGAGGACGACTTGGTGAGCACCCTCGTCATCCTCCGCGATGACCGTGCGCAGCGACTCGTGCCGGTCCACCACGTCCGCGAGCGCCAGTCGCAGGGCCTCCTGGTCGAGATCTCCGTTCAGGCGCAGTGCGACCGGAATGTTGTACAGGGAGTTGCCGGGCTCGTACTGCTGAAGGAACCACAACCGCCGCTGCGCGAACGACAACGGCACCCGCTCCGGACGCACCCCGGCCACCAGACCGGCACGCGCCACCGAAGCCCCGGCCAGCCCCGCCGCGATACCAGCGACCGTAGGCGCCTCGAAAAGACGACGAACCGAAAGCTCAACCCCCAGCCCCGAACGAATACGGGAAACCAGACGCGTAGCCAGCAGCGAGTGCCCACCCAACTCGAAGAAACTGTCATCGACACCGACCCGCTCCAGCCCGAGGACATCGGCGAACAGCCCGCACAGGATCTCCTCCTGCGGAGTACGCGCCCGGCGCGACACCTCCGCCCCCACACCGTAATCGGGAGCGGGCAGCGACCGGCGGTCCAGCTTGCCGGTGGGGGTCAGGGGCAGGGTCGCCAGCACGGCGACGGCCGCCGGAACCATGTGGTTGGGGAGGCGCTCGGCCAGGTGACGGCGGAGCTCCGCCGGGTCGACCGTGGTGCCGTTCGCCGACGTGACGTAGGCGACGAGGCGTTTGTCGCCGGGCTGGTCCTCGCGCACGATGACGGCGCACTGGCCGACGGAGTCGTGCGCGCCCAGGACCGATTCGATCTCGCCGACTTCGATGCGGAAGCCGCGCAGTTTGACCTGGTGGTCGGCGCGGCCGATGAATTCGAGGACGCCGTCGGCCGTCCACCGCACCACATCCCCGGTGCGGTACATGCGGGAGCCCGCCGGGCCGAAGGGGTTGGCGACGAAGCGCTCGGAGGTGACCTTCGGGCGCTTCAGGTAGCCGCGCGCCAGGCCGGCGCCCGCCACGTAGAGCTCTCCCGAGATGCCTACGGGCGCGGGCCGCAGCGCACCGTCCAGCACGTACACCTGCGCGTTGGAGACAGGAGTGCCCAGTTCGGCGGGGCTGCCGTCGCGTACGGGGCCGGTGACGCTGTCGGCCGTGCACTCGGTCGGACCGTAGAAGTTGAAGCTCGTCAGGCCGTCGACGGCTGCCAGGTCCCGGCGCAGGGCCTCGCCGATGGCCTCGCCGCCGAGCACCACGAGGGCGGGACGGTGTCGCTCGGGCGCCAGCAGTCCCGCCGCTATGAGGTGCTGGCACTCGGAGGGTGTCATGTCGACGACGTCGATGCGCTGGGCGTCGACCTGGCGGGCGAAGGCCTCGGGGTCGTGCCGGGTGTCGTCGTCGACCAGGTGCATCTCGTGCCCGTGGGCCGCCATCCACAGGAACAGTCCCCAGGAGGCGTCGAAGGAGAACGACGCGGTGTGCGCCATGCGCAGCCGCCGCCCGCCGACGGAGTCCACGACGGGGGCCAGGACCTCGGCCTGGTGGTGGTGGAGCAGATTGGTCAGGCTGGAGTGGTGGATCAGGGCGGCCTTCGGCCGGCCCGTCGACCCGGAGGTGTAGAGGATGTACGCGCCGTTGTCCGGGGTCGCGCGCTCGCCCGCCGGGGCGGTGGAGGGCAGCGCGTCGAGGTCGGCCACGAGCTGCGGGTCGTCGAGGCGCAGCACGGGAACACCCGTGCCGTCCAGGACGTCGGCGCGCCCGGCGGCGGCACCGGCGGTCACCACGAGGGCCGGGGCCGAGTCGGTGAGCATGAACGAGGTGCGCTCTTCGGGGTACTCGGGGTCGACCGGCAGATAGACCGCACCGGCCTTCATGGCGGCCAGGAGCGCGACGACGGACTCCACGGAGCGCGGCAGGACCACGGCCACGACGTCCTCAGGACCGACTCCGTGGTGGACGAGCAGCTGGGCCAGCCGGTTCACGCGGTCGTCGAGTTCCCGGTAGGTGACCGCGGTGTCCCGGAAGACCACCGCCGTCTCGTCCGGGGTGCGCGCCACCTGTGCCTCGAAGAGCCGCGGGAGGATCTCGCCCGGCACCGCCCGGTCCGTGCGGTTCCAGTCGACGAGCATGCGCCGGCGCTGCCCCGCGTCGAGGGTGTCGATCCGGCCGACCGGCGTCCGCGGGGCGGTGATCAGCAGTCGCAGCGTCCGCAGCAGCCGCTCGGCCAGCTCCTCGGCCTGGTCGTGCTCGAATACGTCGGGGCGGTAGTCGAGCTGGAAGCGCAGCGTGCGGTCCGGCATGGCCACGAGACCGAGGGGGTAGTGCGTGGCGTCATAGCCGACGGAGCGCAGTATCTTCAGGGCGCCGGACGACTGGTTCAGGTCGTCGGCGTCCAGTGGATAGTTCTCGAACACCACGGACGTGTCGAAGAGTTCACCGACGTCGGTGAGCTGCTGGATCTCCGCGAGCCCCAGGTGCTGGTGGGCGAGGAGGCGTGCCTGCTCGTCCTGGATGCGGGTGAGCAGCGCGGCGAAGGGCTCCTGCGGACGCAGCCGTACCCGCAGGGGCAGGGTGTTGATGAAGAGGCCGACCATCTCCTCGACCCCGTCGAGCTCAGGCGGCCGGCCGGAGACGGTGATGCCGAACACGACGTCGTCAAGCCCTGTCATGCCGGAGAGCAGCAGCGACCAGGCGCCCTGCACGATGGTGCTGGGCGTCAGGCCGTACTCGCGGGCGAACGCGGTCAGTTCCTCGCTCTCCCGCTCGTCGAGCCCGAACAGGACACGCTCGGGGACCACGGGAGGCCGGCCGGGAGGAAGAGCGGCGACCAGCGTGGGCTCTTCGAGGCCGGCCAGCGCATCGGCCCACGCGGCGCGCGCGCCGGCGGTGTCGGCTTCGGACAGCCAGGTGAGGAACGCGCGGTACGGACGCACCGGCGGGAGGCCCGTGGCGTCGCCCTTCGCGAGATAGAGGGCGAACAGGTCCTTCATCAGGACCTGCATGGACCAGCCGTCGAGCAGGATGTGGTGGTTGGTGAGGATGAAGCGGTAGCGCTCGTCGCCCAGGCGGATGAGGGTGAAGCGGACCAGGGGAGCCTGCCCCAGGTCGAATCGCCGGTCGCGGTCCTCGGCGGCCTCGCGTTCGGCCTGCGGCTCGCGTTCCGCGTCCGGGACCGGGCGGAGGTCGACGGTCCGCCAGGGGAGCGTGACATCGCGCAGGACGAGCTGGGCCCACTCCCCCGACTTGCGCTGACGGAAAGCGACACGCAGGTTCGGATAACGGGTGAGGAGCGATTCTCCGGCAGCGCGGAGCGCGTCGCCGTCGAGCGGTCCCTCGAAGTCCGTCGCCACCTGTGCCACGTAGACGTCCGTGCCGTCCGGCCCCTCCGCGTCCGCCTCTTCGAGGACATGGTGGAAGAGCAGGCCTTCCTGGAGGGGAGACAGCGGGTAGATGTCCTCGATCTTACGCGGCTGACGCTTCACTGACATGTCTCCCACCGGACCACATTTAGCCTGAGAAGCCAGCTTCGAGAATAAGGCTGGCAGCAATAGCAGACCGCAGCCTATGAAGTTGACCGGACATCACGCAAGCAAACTCCGGCGGTTATTAACCCCCAGCTTAAAATACGGCGCAGGATCCACCGGAGGCAGCCGGGGCATACTAAACCCTGCCTTAAACAAGTTGGCGTCCGGCCGTCCGCTTCCCCGCAGTGTTACCGTCGCTGCTCTTATGTCGGAACGGGAGGTGCCATGACGCAGCAGGGGCTCGAGGAGGAATTCATCTCCTGGGTGGGCAGCGATTCATTCAGTTGCCTGGGCGCGCGTGCAGCGCTTCGACAGAATACGCTGTTCATGCATGTCTACGAGGAACTGAACTCGGACAAGTACAGCCAGGAGTTACATCGGGATCTGGTCGATTTCATCGATAAGCAGCTGAAGGACGAAAGCGACTTCGCATCCTTCGTGGCCATATTCCGCATGCCGTACGAGCTCTCCGAGGAGGAGTTCGAAGAGGGACTCTGGGGGCAGCTTGCCCGACTGCACGACATCGACTCCACGGAGTATTCATGGAGTGCCGGCGTATCCAGCGACGTGAACGCGGCGGATTTCGCCTTCAGCGTCGGGGGCAGGCCCTTCTTCGTGGCCGGGCTCAATCCGGGGTCCTCCCGGATATCCCGGAGGTTCTCCCGGCCGGCCCTCGTGTTCAATGCGCACGAGCAGTTCCGGCGGCTGAAGGCCGACGGGACGTACTACGGGCTCCAGCGCACGATCCGCGCGAAGGAGATGAAGCTCCAGGGCAGCGTCAATCCGATGCTGACCGACCACGGGGTGTCGTCGGAGGCCCGGCAGTACTCGGGCCGGGCCGTACCGCAGGACTGGCAGTGCCCGTTCCGGGCCGGGCCACAGGTGTCGGCTCCGGTCGGCTGACCCGGCTCTTCCGTCCGGTCCGCCGTCGGAGCGTCCAGGCGGCCGATGGCCCTGCGGGCGTGATCGCCCGTGGCCTCCCGGCCCGATCAGTCGGCGTCCTCACGCAGCAACGCCTTCGCCACGAGCTTTCCGTCGGTGAAGCAGAGCCGGTACACCTCGGACCGCAGCGAGAAGTACCCGCTGCTCTCGGCACGGTAGAACGTGCAGGAGGCTCGCGCGGGCTTGGGAGGCTGCTCGGTATCGGCGCCCACCCGCACCTGCTGGGACGGCAGTTGGTCCCGCAGGCGCTCCCAGGTCTGGCCGTTGCGCAGGCCGTCGTAGGTCTCGGCGTCCAGCGTCATGCGGTCGAGGTTCCGGGAGGAGTAGCTCACCATGAGCACCCCCACCGCCACTGTCGCCAGGGCCGGGACCGCCACCGCCGTCACCAGGCTGCGGCGGACGCGCCGCTGGGCCTGCTGCCGGGCGCCGAGCGACACGGGGGCCTCCACATGCCCGGCCGGGGGCGCCGGTTCGGTGCCGTGCGCGGGGCCGGAGTGCGGCAGCCGCGCGGTCACTTCGAACCCGCCGTCCTTTCGCCCATGTGTGATCAGTGAGCCCCCGAGGACCCTGACACGTTCGGCGAGGCCGACCAGGCCCATGCCGGTGCCGCTGCTGTCCCCGGGGGGACAGTCGGGGGCCTCGTTGGTGACCGTGACGCTCGTCCGGTCCGTCCACCTCTCCAGATGCACCCGGACCTCGGCACCCGGCGCGTGCTTGGCGGCATTGGTGAGGGCTTCCTGCACCACGCGCTGCACCGTCTCCTCCACCATGGGAGGTGACGTGGCGTCGAGGCCGACGGGCCGCAGTTCGACCAGCATCCCCGCCTTGCGGGCCCGGTCCACCGTGCTCAGGACGTCCTCACGTGGCCTGCCGGCGACGTCCTGGCCGCCGTCCACGCGCAGCACGCCGATGATGTCGCTGAGCCGCTCGATGGCGCGGGCCGAACTCAGCCGTAGATCACCCGCCGACGCCCGCGCCGACGCGTCGAGTTTCGGGTTGATCTCCAGGGCACCGGCCTGCATGGCGATGAGCGTGAGGTCGTGGCCGAGCTGGTCGTGCATGTCCTGGGCGATACGGGCCCGTTCGCGGATGCGGACGCGGTCCGCCGCGAGCACCTGCTCACGCTCCAGGTTCTGGGCGTGCTGCCAGCCCGCGAGTTCCAGTTCACGCCGCTGGTACCGGTGGCGCCCGGCCAGGCCGGCGGTGACCGCGCACACGAGGAGGGGTGCGTTGTTGAGCACGGCCGTCAACTGCCCAGCCCTGATGCCCGTGCCCACAAGGGCCAGGGCCACCAGGCTCACCGCGAGTGTCACCTGCGCCGGCCGCCCCCGCACATTGCGGCGGCCGATCAGATAGCTCATCGCGAACATCGCCGGTGAGAACCACGCGTTGATCAGGGCGAGTACCGTACTGACGCACCAGGACAGCGGCAGATAGCGGTTGCGGAACGCGATGGCCGGCAGCAGAAGGGCCACCCCGGCGAGCCTCCACCAGATGGACGTCGAGGTCAGCTCGGCGGGGGAGGCGAACAGGGGCGGGAACGTGAGGGCCGCCCACAGGGCCGCCGTGCTGACGGGTTTGCGCCGGGCCAGGGATTCCATCAGAGTGCGCAGCCGGTCGCCCCGCCGCTCAGGCACGGAGGCCTGCCGGGAGTCTGTCACTGTGAGTCCTGGTGGGAAAGCGGCGCAAAGGATGCCGTGCCGAAGGAAAGAGAGAGAATCCTGTGATTCGAGTTCTGCTGGCGGACGACGAGGTGATGATGCGGGCGGGCGCCCGCGCCATCCTGTCGGCCGACCCGGAGATCGAAGTGGTAGCGGAGGCCGCCGACGGTCGGCAGGCCGTGGAACTCGTGCACCGTCACCGGCCGGACGTGGCGCTCCTCGACGTCCAGATGCCTCACCTGAACGGGCTGGACGCGGCGTCGGCGATCCTGCGGTCCGACACGCCCACCGCGGTGATCATCCTCACGACGTTCAGCAACGACGACTACATCTCGCGGGCGCTGAGCGACGGTGCGAGCGGATTCCTGCTGAAGTCCGGCGACCCGCGCGAACTGATCGCGGGAGTACGCGCGGTCGCCGACGGCGCGGCCTATCTGTCGCCCGAAGCCGCACGGCGGGTCATCCGTGGCCTGCCTTCGAGCCGTACGGCGGGCCAGCAGGCCGCGCGTGAGCAGATCAGCAAGCTCAGCGGACGCGAGCAGGAGGTGCTCGGCCTCCTCGGCGCGGGTCTGTCGAACGCCCAGATCGCCCGCCGTCTGCACCTGGTCGAGGGAACGGTCAAGACGCATGTCAGCTCCATCTTCACGAGACTGGCGGTGGGAAACCGGGTGCAGGCAGCCATCATCGCCCATGAGGCGGGACTCATCGAAGAGGCCAAGGGGCGGTAGGAACCGCCCCTTCGGCCCCCGGGCCGCCCCGATGCCCGGCTCACCCCCGGAGCCGGCTCGTGGCCGGCCCCGGCGACCGAAGCCGGGGTTCTGCCCGTGACGACCGGGCACGACACCGTCCGGGAACCCGGGGCCGCAATGGCCATCCCGGACGACACCGCCCTCAACCAGTGGGGGTGCGCAGCCTGTCCGCGAGGACACGGCCGACGCGGGCGACGTGCTTCGCCTCCGTCATCAGGTCTCCGTGCGTCGACTCGATCGTGTGCACGTCGACGTGGCCTCCGATGAACGGTTGCCAGGAGCCGACGTCGAGGCGTTCACGGTCCTCCTCCGGCATCTGGTTCGCGGAGAAGAAGAGCACGTCGCCGTCGAAGAACCCCGGCTGGAACTTCCGCATGATCCTGATGTTGTTCACGAAGACGTCCTTCAGGGCCACGATGCCCGCGGCCTCCAGGTGGGCGAGGGGCTCATCCGTGTTCTTCAGGAAGTCCGGGAGACGCATCAGCACCGCGTCCTGGTCCGCCCTGAGCTCCGCCTCGTCGAATTCGAAGCCCATCGCCCGCAGATTCTGCGCGACGATCTCGTGGTCGACGACCTCCCGGTCCTTGGCGTCGTCGGTCGGCGGATAGGCGTCGAGCAGCGCGAGCAGCTCGACGCGCTCCCCCTCGGCGCGCAGCCGGACCGCCAGGGCGTGCGCGGTGAGCCCGCCGAAGGACCAGCCCGCGATGCGGTAGGGGCCCTGGGGCTGCACGGAACGGATCCGGGCGAGGTAGTCCTCGATCATCTCGTCCATGTCCGCCGGGAGCGCCCCGCCACCGTCGAGACCGCGCGACTGGATGCCGTACAGGGGGACGTCCGGACCGAGATGCCGCACCAGACCCGCGTAGCACCAGCCGTAGCCGCTGCCCGGGTGCAGGCAGAACAGCGGGGCGGACGAGCCACGCGCCTGCAGCGGCAGCAGCACGGCCGCGGCGTCCCGCGCGCCCGCTCCCCCGCCGCCGGCGAGCGAGGCGGCCAGGGCCGCGACGGTGGGCGCCTCGAAGACCCGGCGCACCGGCACATGGGTGCCGAGCTCCGCATGGATCCGTCCGACGAGGCGCGCAGCGAGGAACGAGTGGCCGCCCAGCTCGAAGAAGTCGTCCTCGACACCGACGCCGTCCAGGCCGAGCACGCCGCCGAACAGTTCACACAGCGCCCGCTCCAAGGCGGTCTGCGGCTCCCGCGAGACGGCACCCGCCGACTGCTCGGGCGCGGGCAGCACCGCCCGGTCCAGCTTGCCGTTGGCGGTCAGCGGCAGCGCGTCCAGCACGACGAACGCCGACGGCACCATGTGATCGGGCAGCAGCCCGGCGCAGTGGCCACGCAGGCCTCCGCGGTCGGGCGCCGCTCCGCCGGAGGTCACGAGGTAGGCGACGAGGCGCCTGTCACCGGGCCGGTCCTCGCGCACGACGACGGCGGCCTGCGCGATGTCCGGGTGGCCGGTGAGGACCTTCTCCACCTCGCCCGGCTCGATCCGGAATCCGCGGATCTTCACCTGCCCGTCGGTCCTGCCCAGGTAGAGGAGCTGTCCGTCGTCGGTCCACCGGGCCAGGTCGCCCGTGCGGTACATGCGCGCGCCCGCGGTCCCGTACGGGTCGGCGACGAACCGGCCGGCGGTCAGCGCGGGCCGCCCGCCGTAGCCGCGGGCCAGGCTCGGACCCGCGATGTACAGCTCTCCCGGCACGCCCGCGGGCAGCGGGCGCAGCTGCGCGTCGAGGATCCGGATGGCGGTGTTGGCGACGGGGGTGCCGATCGGCACCGCCACGGGCCAGCGGTCCGTGTCCGCCGGAAGCTGATATCCCGTCACCACGTGGGTCTCGGCGGGCCCGTAGTGGTTGTGCAGGCGCAGGCCCGGGCGGGCGGCGAGCAGGGAGCGCAGCGCCCCGTGCGGGGTCAGCGCCTCCCCGGCCTGCACCAGGTCGGTCAGCCGGGGCAGTTCCTGGCCGTGCGCCACGGCCGCCTCGGCCACCGCGTCGAGGACCAGGTTGGGCGCGTACAGCTCCTGGATCGCGGCGTGCTCCAGCCACGCGGCGAGCGCCACCGGGTCCCGCCGGGTGTCCTCGTCGCACACCACGAGCGTCTTGCCGGACAGCAGCGCGGACAGGGTCTCCTGCACCGACACGTCGAAGCTGACCGCGGTGAACTGGGCGACGCGAGTGCCGGGGCCGCCGGGCAGCGCGCCCTCGTGCCACTCCAGCAGGTTGGCGGTCGAAGCGGCGGGCATCACGACGCCCTTGGGGCGGCCCGTCGACCCCGACGTGTAGATCACGTACGCCGGGTGTGCCCCGTCGAGCGGCGCGCGCCGCTCGGCGTCGGTGACGTCCGTGGCGGGCAGCGCGGCGAGCATGGCCGCCGTGGGGGCCGCGTCGACGGTCACCGTCGCATCGGCCACCTCCGGCGGCAGCACGTGCGCGTGGGCGGCGGTGGTCAGGACGCAGGCGGGGCGCGCGTCGCCCAGCATGTACGCGATCCGCTCCGCCGGGTACTCCGGGTCGAGCGGCATATAGCCCGCGCCCGCCTTGAGGACGGCGAGCAGCGCGGTGACCAGTTCTGCCGAGCGGGGCATGGCGACCGCGACCAGGCTCTCCGGGCCCACACCGCCGGCGATCAGCGCACGGGCGACACGGTTGGCGCGCGCGTTGAGTTCCGCGTAGCCGACCGCGCCACCGGGGTGCTCCACCGCGACGGCGTCGGGGTGGCGGGCCGCCTGCTCCTCGAACCGCTCGGGCAGCGAGGCGCCGCCCACGGCGAGCGCGGGCCCGTCCCACTCGGCGAGGACCCGGCGGCGCTCGGCGTCCGAGAGGATCTCGATGTCCCCGATCCGGCTCCGCGGGTCGGCGGTCGCCGCCTGAAGCAGGCGCAGCAGCCTGGCCACGAACGACTCGGCCGTGCTCCGGTCGAACAGGTCGGTGCTGAACTCCAGGACCGCACCGAGCCCGGCCGGGGCGCCGTCGGCGTCGCGCCGCTCGATGAACGCGAAGAACAGGTCGAACTTGGCGGTGCCCGAGTCGGCCCGCACCGGCGCGACGGTCAGGCCCGCGAGCTGCCCGGACCCGGGCAGCGCAGCCGCTTCCTGATCGGCGTTGCTGTACGTCAGCATCGTCTGGAACAGCGGGTGCCGCGACGGTGACCGGTTCGGCCGCATCTCCTCCACGAGGCGCTCGAACGGCAGGTCCTGGTGTGTGTAGGCGGCCAGGTCCGCCTCCCGCACCCCCGCGAGGAGCTCGCCGAAGGTGGGGTTGCCCGAGGTGTCGGTGCGCAGGACGAGGGTGTTGACGAAGAACCCGACGAGGTCGTCCAGGGCGTCGTCGGTACGCCCGGCGACCGGAGTGCCGAGCGGGATGTCGTCGCCCGCCCCGAGCCGCGTCAACAGGGCGGCGAGGGCGGCCTGGAGCACCATGAACGGGCTGGCCTGGGCGGAGCGGGACAGCGCCACGATCCGCTCGTGAAGGTCCTTGGGCACCTCGTAGCGCACCCGGTCGCCGCGGTGGGACTCGGTGGCGGGCCTGGGCCGGTCGGTGGGCAGCGCCAGCTCGTCGGGGGCCCCGGCGAGGGTCTCCTTCCAGTAGGCGAGCTGACTGGCGGCCCGGCTGTCGGTGTCGCTCTCGTCGCCGAGCGTCTCGTACTGCCAGAGGCTGTAGTCGGCGTAACTCACGGGCAGTGGCGACCAGGCGGGCGCCTCACCCCGCGCCCGGGCCGTGTACGCGGCCGTCAGGTCGCGGGCGAGCAGCGGCATCGACCATTCGTCACCCGCGATGTGGTGCAGGAGCAGCAGCAGCACGTGGCTGTCCTCGCCGCCCGCGAACAGCGTGGCGCGCAGCGGCACTTCGGTGCTCAGGTCGAACGCGTACGCCGCCGCGGCCGCCACCTCGTCGGCGAGCGGCTCCTCGGACACGCGCCGCACGTCCAGCACGGGCCGGGCCCGGTCGCCGTCGAGGACGGTCTGGTACGGGCCTTCGGCGTCCTCGGCGAAGACGGTGCGCAGCGACTCGTGGCGCTCGGAGAGGTCCGCGAGCGCGGCGCGCAACGCGTCATGGTCGAGGGCGCCGGTCAGGCGCAGGCCGAGGGGGATGTTGTAGGTGGCGCTCGGCCCCTCGAACCGGTGCAGGAACCAGAGGCGGCGCTGCGCGAAGGACACCGGCACCCGTTCGGGCCGCGGCACGACGGGCATCACCCTGCGGCGGGCACCGTTGGCCCCGTCGAGGAGCCGGGCGAGGGCGGCGACGGTTGGTGTTTCGAAGAGTTGGCGGACGGAGAGTTCGGCGTTGAGGGTGGTGCGGATGCGGGAGGTGAGGCGGGTGGCGGTCAGGGAGTGGCCGCCCAGGTCGAAGAAGTTGTCGTCGAGGGTGATGGAGGGGAGGTTGAGGACGTCGGCGAAGAGGGTGCAGAGGATTTCTTCTTGGGGGGTGCGGGGGGCGCGGCCGGTGGAGGTGGTGTGGGCGGGGGTGGGGAGGCTGGTGCGGTCGAGTTTGCCGTTGGCTGTCAGCGGGAGGGTGTCGAGGTGGGTGAACGCGGACGGGATCATGTAGGTGGGCAGGGTGGTGGCCAGGTGCTCGCGCAGGGCGTCGGTGTCGGGGGTGTCGCCGAGGGTGTAGGCGAGGAGTCGTTCGTCGCGGACGATGACGACGGCCTGGTCGACCCCGTCGAAGCCGGTGAGGGCGGCTTCGATCTCGGCGGGCTCGATGCGGAAGCCGCGGAGTTTGACCTGCTGGTCGGTGCGTCCCAGGAAGGTGAGGGTGCCGTCCGCGCTCCGGCGGGCGAGGTCTCCGGTGCGGTAGAGGCGGGAGCCGGCCGGGCCGTGGGGGTTGGCGATGAAGCGTTCGGCGGTGAGGTCGGGGCGGTCGAGGTATCCGCGGGCCAGACCCGTCCCGGCGATGTAGAGCTCGCCGGGGGTTCCCTGCGGGGCGAGACGGAGCCGGGAGTCGAGGACGTAGCAGGCCATGCCGTCCAGCGGGCGGCCCACCGGCACACTGTCGGGGACCTGTCCGGGGGCGGTGAGCCGGTGGTGGAGGGCGAAGGTGGTGGTCTCGGTGGGACCGTAGCCGTTGACGACCTGGATGCCCGGCGCGGCGGCGAGCACGCGGCGTACCGCGTGGGCGGGCACCACGTCGCCGCCGGCCCACACCTCACGGACCCCGGC
This sequence comes from Streptomyces sp. NBC_00385, assembly GCF_035917155.1. Lineage (NCBI taxonomy): Bacteria > Bacillati > Actinomycetota > Actinomycetes > Kitasatosporales > Streptomycetaceae > Streptomyces > Streptomyces sp. NBC_00385. The sequence continues at coordinate 3,646,928 of NZ_CP107951.1, forward strand.
CAGTGCGGCGGGGTCCTCCTCGGCGACGAGCTGGAACAGGCCCGCGGTCAGCCAGACCCCGCTGACCCGGTGCTCGGCGACCATCCGCGCAAGGACGGCGGCACCGACGTCACCCGGCGGAGCGATCACGACACGCCCGCCGTTGAGTAACGGCACCCACATCTCGTAGGTGGAGGCGTCGAAAGCGTGCGGGGAGTGCAGCAGCATCGACTCCCGCCCGCCCCCGGCGAAACACGACGCCGCCGCGAGCCCGGCCACGTCCTCATGCGTGACCGCGACCCCCTTGGGCACCCCCGTAGAACCCGACGTGTACATCACATACGCCAACTGACCCGGCAACACGACCGGCAACCCAACACCAACACCGGTGCCAACACCGTTGCCCTCCGCGGGCATGCCACCGGTGTCGTCGCCGGTGTTGTCGCCGGTGTCGTCCACGACCAGGACCGTGACTCCCAGCCGTTCCGCGGCTTCCACCCCGGCCCGATCAGTGATCACCACCCGCGCACCCGTCCGGGCCACCACCCCCGCGACCCGCTCCCACGGAGCGGACTCATGCACCGGCACGTACACCCCACCGGCCTTCACCACACCCAGCGAAGCCGCCACCACCCCCGCACTCCGCGGAAGCAACAGCACCACCGGCGACTCCGGACCCACCCCCGACGCCCTCAGCCGACCGGCCACCCGGTCCGACCACGCACCCAACTCGCCATACGTCCAACGACGCCGACCCCACTCCAACGCCACCGCACCCGGCAACCGCTCCACCTGCACACCGAACAACTCACCCAACGACACACCACCACCACGAAGCCCAGGCCCCTCAGCCCCCACAAGAAGACGCTCACGCTCGGCATCATCAAGCAGACCGATCTGGCCGACCGGCCGATCCGGCACGGCCAACAACCCCTCAAGCACACGCACCAACCGTTCACCCAGGGTCTTGGCTGCGGCGTGGTCGAAGACGTCGGGGCGGTGGTCGAGCCGGAAGCGCAGCGCGGGGCCCGGGATGGCGACCAGCGTGAGCGGGTAGTGCGAGTGGTCCGTGGTGCGCTGTGCGACGACCCGGACGGCACCCGGATCCGCCGGCCCGGAGTCCGCTTGGGTCAGTCGGCCCGCGTCGTGCGGGTAGTTCTCGAAGACCAGTACGGTGTCGAAGAGTTCGGCGTGCCCGGACGCGTCCTGGATGTCGGTGAGGCCCAGGTACTGGTGCGGGAGCAGTCCGGCCTGGGTGCGCTGCAGGCGGGTCAGCATGTCCGCGGCGGTCTCCGCCGGGCGCAGGGCCAGGCGCAGCGGCACCGTGTTGATGAAGAGCCCGACCATGTTCTCGACGCCCGGGATCTCCGGTGGCCGGCCGGACACGGTGACGCCGAAGGCCACGTCGTCGCGGCCGAGGAGCTGGGCGACGAGAAGCGACCAGGCGCCCTGGACCACGGTGTTCACGGTCAGCCCGTGGGCCCGGGCCCGGGCGGTGAGGGCCGCGGTCGCCTCCTCGGTCAGGCCGAAGTCGATGCGCTCGGGCAGGCCGGGCTCCGCGTCGGCCCGCTGCCCCGCCGGTGCGAACAACGACGGTTCGTCCAGGCCGGCCAGGGCGGCGGACCACTCGGCGCGCGCCTCGTCCCGGTTCTGCGCGGCCAGCCAGCCGAAGAAGGCGCGGTACGGCGCCACCGGCGGCAGCGCGGCGGCGTCACAGCCGTTGGCGTAGAGGGCGAACAACTCGTTGAGCAGGACGGACAGCGACCAGCCGTCAAACAGCAAATGATGGAACGTCAGGGCGAAGCGGTAGCGCTGCGCCCCGGTCCGGACCAGGGTGAAGCGCAGCAGGGGAGGCGCGGCGGGATCGAACCGCGTCTCCCGGTCGGCGCGTATCCGCTCTTCGGCCCGGGCCGTACGAGTGGCGTCGTCCACCACCTCGGTGAGGTCGAGCTCCGACCACGGGGCGGGCACGGAGCGCGGCACGATCTGCACGGGGGTGCTCAGGCCGTCGTGCCGAAAACCGACCCGCAGCGTGGCGTGCCGTACGAGCAGGGTCTCGACGGCGGTCCGGAGCAGCCCGGTGTCGAGCGGGCCCTCGATGTCGAGGATGTGCTGCGACACATAGACGTCGGGTGCGTCCAGGTCGTACAGACTGTGGAAGAGCAAGCCCTCCTGCAGTGAGGTCAAGGGCAGGATGTCCTGCAGTCCGGACCGGGGCGTCGTCACAGCGTCCTCCACACGTTTTCCGGCAAGTCGATGTCGTTCTGGCTGAGCGGGTTCAGCGACATGTCGGAGACGGTCAGCCCGCCCGCGCCCAGGAACCGGCCGTCCGTGGGCCGGGCCCTGCCGACGTGCGGGCCTGGAGCAGGATTCGCTCCACCTCGTCGTCGCGGCGCCGCCGCGGGGGCGCCCCAGGTCTCATGACGTCGTCACAGTGGAATCAAGCGTGGGCATGGCTGATAACGCCCTCCCCTGAAATGCGATCCCGTAGGGGATGCGCTCGTCCGCATGCGGCTGGGGAAGTATTTCCCCTTCTCACGTCCACATTCGGGGCAGCGAAACAAGCCAACGAACGACCTTGACATGGCACATATTTTCGACCGACTCGATCGAAACTACCCGGCCGCTGTCGGCAGGTCAAAAAGAATGCGGGCGGATTCAAGCACTCTCCGACCTCGACCGGAAATTTCTGCACGCGTTGTACGGCGGTTCTCCGAAATACCTCGGCCGCCCCTCGATACGACCTTGAGCACCCCTCGACCGGCCACGCCGCACACCTGCGATCGGCTACGAACGCGGGTACGGGGCCGGTCTCACCATCGAGTCGGCTGCATGGGGACGACTCCACAGTTCGAGGGGATCGGCACCCCGCCCACCGGAGTCAGGCGCCTGGGTTGCGGTGTGCTCCCGCGCCGGCTTGCCTCGGGCACGGTCAGGGTGTCCGCGGCAAGGGAGATGCCGTCGAGCACCGCGCTGCCCAGAGCGGTGATCCGGTGGTTCACGGTGTTGTGGTGGCGCTCCGACTGGATCAGCCCCGCACGGCGCAGGACGCTGGTGTGCTGACTGACGGCGGCGGCGGACGTGCCGACCCTGCGGGCGAGTTCGCTGGTGGTTCCACCGGTCTGAGTGAGGCGCAGGAGCTGGGCCCTGGTGCGTCCCATGAGTGCGCCCAGCGCCTCGCCGTCCTTCACCGGGGAGCCCCACAGAGTGCGGGCCGCGGTGGATGTCAGTTGGGCCGAGAAGACCAGGACGGGCCTGCCGTTGGTGCCTGCCACATGGCGAAGCAGCACGGCGGGCCGGTCACCGAGAAAAATGGAAGGGGCCACGAGAAGGCCGTTGCCGTCGGACTCGATCTCCCTGTCGTCGCCGCCCTGCACCTCGAGCACTTGACCATTCAGTCTAATGTCGGGATGCAAATGGTTGAGCAGGTTCCCGCCGCCGTTCAAGCAGGCCCTGAGCCGCCCCTCCCGCTGCTCCGCCAGATAGGCGAGCATCGACTGCCAGTACGGCATTATGGACAGCTTCGTGAATTCCTCCACAGCCGCCCGGCCTTCGGACCAGCCGAGGCTCAATGCTCGCAGTCGACTGCCTGCGGGAGCGTTCTCGATGGGAGCGAGAAGCCAGGTGAGGTCGGATGCCCTGGAGAGCGTCCGCAGCACCTCAGGGACCGTCGCACTCGTTCCCAGGCGGACATCGAGCTGCTTTCTCCACTCCTGGAAGGCAGGCGCGACTCTATTCGCCATATACCGAACGGAGAACACCCCCTCGGACACGGGACCCAGGGTCGCCATCATATGGACCCGGTCGGCTCCCGTACTTTTCAGATCAATGCGCAACACGCCAGCCCCATCCCCGAAACCAGAAGGGAAATCCCTTGCCGGGACCCCCGTCCGGACTTGTCACGTCTTATAGAAACCGCACACGCCTGCCGACCGACCGCATCGACTTGTGTCCGCGTCAGAACCTCGGCGGCGTCGGCGGGCACTATTCACGCACTGACGCTCCAGCGAGTCGAGCATCAAAGAGGAGTGTCAATGAACCGGGCACACTCGATGCCTCCGGAAATTCAAGCCTGGATTGAGATGACATCGACCCCGCCCCGGAACACCATGCGAGACCACAGCCGAAAGCAACCGCGTGAGCTGTGCCCCAGCGGTGATCCAGCCGACCGGCCGACTCATGGTGCGCTCAACACATTCCCGCCCTCCCCGGTCACCCTCGGAATCAGGAATGCGAATCGGCCATTAACTCCAATTCGCACATGAATTCGACTGACATGGCCGACGCTACCCCTTCGGTTCAGGCCAGTCAAAGTATTCTTGTGCAGTCTTGAGCGTTCTCCGACCTCAATTTGAAGTTTCCCTGTGCGGTCTTGAGCGGTTTTCAGGCCCTCCTTGAGGTGCCCTGGCCTCGAACACGTGTGAGTCCCCGTCAGCTCGCTGACGGGGACGTTGTGTCTGGGGCGTGGGGTCTCTCGGGACGGGGGCGGACCGAAGGCCCGACTCACACGTCGGGGCGGCCGGCATCCGCGTACTCCACCGCGCTCAGGCGGGTGCCGGTCTCATCCGGCCCGTCTCACGCGTTGGGCGCCCTGCGGAAGCACTTCGCGGCGACGAACATCGCGACCGTCATGAGCCCGGCACTCGTCGCGAGTGCGCTGAGCACACCGAGCCCCGGATCCCAGCCGAGCGCCAGGTCCCTGGCGCCGTCGACCGCGTACGTCACCGGATTGGCCTCGGCGACGACCCGCAGCCACCGTGGCAGCACTTCGAGCGGGACGAAGGCACTGGAGGCGAACATCAGCGGGAACATCACGAGCACCGCGATGCTCGACATCACCTCCACGCTGCGCAGCCAGGCGGCCAGTGCGATGAAGCCCCAGATCAGGGACCAGATGACGAAAAGGGTGAGCAGCAGCGCCGCGCCGGTTCCCAGGAACCCCCCCGAGGGGCGGAAGTCGAAGATGAGGAAGCCGGAGAGCAGCAGGGCGACCAGCTCGGCGAAGACGCGCAGCAGGTCCGCCAGCGAGCGCGCCACAAGGACCAGGAACAGCCGGGTCGGCAGCACACGGAAGCGCGCCACGATGCCGTTGTCCATGTCCCTCACCAGTCCCACCCCCGCGGCCTGCGCCGAGCCGATGCCCGTGGTGACCAGGAGCGCGGGTATCAGATAGTCGATGTAGCGCACCCCGTGCGGGAAGTCGTCGGTGTTCGCCATGCTCCCGAAGACCTCGTTGAGCAGCAGGAGCATGATCAAGGGCTGGGCCAGGCTGAAGAAGGCCAGGCGTTTGTCGCCGTACATCGAACGGACCTGCCGCGCGGTGAGCACCCACAGCTGGGTGGTCGCACTGCTGCCGCACCACGCCGCTCGGTCGTCGTGCGCGGCGGCTGCCGAGACGGCCGGGGTGCGTTCCTGGAGGGCCACCGGAACTCCTGTGGTCAGGCCGCGCCGCCGAGGGCCGCCGGCGAGGGGTCGGGCGATTGGGTGAGCGCCAGGTACACGTCGTCCAAGGACGGTTCCTTGACGGTGAGTTCGACGAGCTCGGCATCCACGGTGTCCAGTGCCCGTACGACGGTCGCGACCTCGGCCGAGGTGTCGACGGGGATCGTCAGCGTGTGGGTGGCCGGCTCGGTGTGGGGCTGGAATCCCGCGGCGGCCAGCGCCCCGGACGCCGTGGACAGCACGGACCCGGGTGTGAGGACGGCGCGTACGGAGCGGCTGCCCAGGTCGGCCTTGAGCCGACCCGCCGTGTCCGAGGCGATGACCCGGCCCTTCGACAGGACGGTGATCCAGTCGGCGAGCCGGTCGGCCTCGTCCAGGTACTGCGTGGTGAGCAGCACGGTCGTGCCACGCGCCACCAGGGACTCGACCGTCTCCCACAAGGAGATGCGGGTGGCGGGGTCGAGCCCGGTCGTCGGCTCGTCCAGGAACAGCACATCGGGACGGCCGACGAGACTGGCGGCGAGGTCGAGGCGCCGGCGCATGCCGCCCGAGTACGTCCGGGACGGCTTGGCGCCGGCGCCGGCGAGGTCGAACAGCTCCAGGAGCTCTCCGGCCCGCGCCGCCGCGTCGCGCCGGCCGGCGCCCAGGAGACGGGCGATCAGCACGAGGTTGTCGTACCCGGACAAGTGCTCGTCCACCGAGGCGAACTGACCGGTGACACCGATCCGTGCCCGCACCTGGGCGCCCTGGCGGGCCACGTCGAAGCCGGCGACCGCGGCCCTGCCCGACGTCGCGGGTGACACCGTGGAGAGGATGTTCACCAGCGTCGTCTTGCCCGCGCCGTTGTGACCGAGCAGTCCGAGGACCTTGCCCCGGGTGACCTCGATGTCCACGTCGCTCAACGCCCGGACCTCGCCGAAGGTCTTGCAGACGCCGACCGCCTCGATCACGACCTCGCTCAAGCCGCGTCCCGCGCGGACGCGTCCATCGCATCGACGAGGCTCTTGGGACGCATGTCGGTCCAGTTCTCGTTGATGTACTCCAGGCACGCCGAGCGGCCGGTCTCCGCCAGAGCGACGGTCCAGCCCGCGGGCACTTCGGCGAAGGACGGCCACAGCGAGTACTGCGCCTCGTCGTTGATCAGTACGACGTACGTGGCTTCCTCGTCCTCGAACGGGTTACTCATGTCCGGTTCTCCCTCTTGCTGCTGGTGATGGGTGGGACTGGTACAGGTGGCGTTACTGACGCAGGTGGTGCGAGTGGCCGGTGGAAGAGGAGTCCTCCCTGCGTTCCTCCCGCGTGTCCCGCAGTAATTGAGCGCGTGTATTCAAGCCGAGCATCAGCGATCTGTCACTGAATTAAGCCCTGACTCAATCGGGCAGCTTGATGTCGTGGAAATCCACATCCAGTCGATCGGGGCCGCGCAGACTCAGATTCGGCTTGTACGGGATTTTCTCGCCGGTCAGCCGGGGGTCTATCACATGCGTCGCGAACAGTTCGAAAGCGATACGGACTTCGAGTCGGGCGAGCGCGGCGCCCAGGCAGAAGTGCGCACCGGCGGAGAAGGACAGATGCTGCGAGGCGCGCGGGCGGCGGATGTCGAACCTGTCCGGGTCCTCGAAGACCTGCGGATCGCGGTTGGCCGCGCCGATCAGGACGAGCAGCATGTCGCCGGCGCGTGCCACCGTGCCGCCGACGGCGGTGTCCTGCCGGGCCACGCGCGTGGTCAGCTGCACCGGGGCGTCGTACCGCAGCACCTCTTCGACGGTGTTGCCGGCCAACTCGGGCTCGGCGCGCAGCAGGCGGAGCGCGTCGGGGTCTCGCAGCAGCGCCAGGACACCGTTGGCGATGAGGTTGACGGTGGTCTCGTGGCCCGCGTTGATGAGCAGGATGCAGGTGGCGAGGAGTTCGCTGTCGGTGAGCTGGTCACCGTTCTCGTTGACCTGGATCAGTTGGGAGACGAGGTCGTCGCGGGGGGAGGTCCTGCGCTCGGCGATGACCTCGCTGAAGTATCGGATGAACTCGGCGCGGGCCCGCGCCGCTTCGCCCGTGGCCCGTGGCGCGACGAGGCCGGGCAGCGGTGGCTCCAGGGCCTCCGAGAGCTTCGCCGACCACGCCTGGAACAGGTGGTGGTCGGCGGCCGGCACGCCCAGCAGTTCGCAGATCACCTGGAGCGGCAGCGGATAGGCCAGGTCGGAGACGATCTCGAAGCGGCCGCGCTCGGCCGCGGCGCGGAACAGGTCCTCCGTGAGCGTCCGGATCCGCGGCTCCAGGGCGGCGACCACCCGCGGCGAGAACGCCTTGGTCACCAGGCGGCGCAGCCGGGTGTGGTCCGGCGGGTCCAGGTGGATGAAGTTGCGGGTGCGGGGGCCCCGCGCAGTCGGGGAGAGCCGGAAGAGGTCACGTTCGCTGCTCATGGCGGGGTCGCGCAGGACCTTCGAGCAGTCGCCATGCCCGGCCACCACGACCAGGCCGTCCGATGCGGTGTGCGCGGACGCCTCGCGCAGGCGGCGCAGCACCGGGTAGGGGTCCGGGCGGCCGGCGGGATCGACGAGGGCTTCGAGGTCGGCGCTCAGGCCCGCTCCGCGGCCGGGCGCACGGTCGGAAATCTCAGGTATGCCACCCGTCATGCGTGGAGCTCCTTTTCCGCCGTGCGGTTTGCGATCTGCCGGCCGTGAAGTTTGCGATCTGCCGGGACAAGGGCAGCGCGACACTAACACTGCACCGCTTTCCCCCTGCATCATTAAGCCGAAACTAAAGGACGACCGACCGGCCCTTTCGGCTCCTACGGGGGTATTTAAGGTGAGCGTGAACGTCCGTTCGGAAATCCTTGACACGATCTGGCCACGATGGCGTAGCTTGATCTCCCAGCTGAGGTGAGATCCGGCAGGTAATTCAGATACCACCCAAATTACCGGTCTCTTTCCGGCCTCTTTCCGGTTCTGAGACTCATGGCCAGCGCACAGCCGTCGGAAGGTCGAATGGGCAATGTACGACATCACGCAATCCGCCAGTGTCGTTGAGGCATTTCGCCGCAACGTCTCCACGCGGCCTGACCAGGACGCGGTCGCCTTCCTGGCCGACCCCGACCGGCCCGACCTCACCTCCCCCCTGACCTACGCCGAGTTGGACCGCGAAGCCCGCGGCATCGCCGCCTGGCTCCAGGAGCAGGGGCACCGGCCGGGCAGCCGGGCCCTCCTCCTCTATCCGGTCGGTACCGAATTCGTCGCCGCGTTTCTCGGCTGTCTCTACGCCGGGGTCATCGCCGTACCCGCACCGCTGCCCAGCCAGTTCCGTCACCACCGCACGAGGTTGCGCAACATCGCCCTCGACGCGGGCGTCACGGTCGTCCTCACCGACGGAGCGAGCGCCGACGACTGCCGGGAATGGGCGGACGCCGTCCAGCTCACCGACGTGGAATCCGTCGTGACCCGCCCCGAGGGCCGGCGGCTCGCCGACCCGGACGCCTGGACCCCCGTTCCCCTCGACCAGGACACGCTGGCGCTGCTCCAGTACACGTCCGGTTCCACCGGCGACGCCAAGGGCGTGATGATCACCCACGGCAATGCGCTGCACAACGTCGAGGCGTTCGCCAGAGCCGTCCGCTGGACCGAGGAGACCCGCAGCGGCGGCTGGGTGCCGCTCTACCACGACATGGGTCTGAGCGCCCAGTTGCTGCCCGCCCTGCTGCGCGGCGGCAGTTGCGTCCTGATGGACCCCATGGCGTTCGCCCGCAGGCCGGTCCGCTGGCTGCGCGCCATCGGCACCTGCGGGATCAACGTCTCCTTCGCGCCCAACTTCGCCTACGACCTGTGCACCCGCCGGGTCACCGATGCCGAGGTCGCCCAGCTCGACCTGTCGCACTGGACCTACGCGGCCAACGGCTCCGAGCCCGTACAGCCGGATGTCCTCACCGCCTTCACCAAGCGGTTCGCCGCCGCCGGCTTCCGCGAGGAGGCGTTCGCCCCGAGCTACGGCATGGCGGAGGTCACCGTCTATGTGACCACCCGGGGGCACCAGCCTCCGCTGGTGCGCTCGGTCGACGCGGAACGGCTCGGGCAGGGAGAGTTCGTCCTCGCCGAGCCGGGCCGCCCGGCCCGCCATCTCGTCAGCAACGGCCCGGCCCCCGCCTTCGACATCCGGGTCGTGGACCCGGTCACCCACGAGGTGCTGCCCGAGGGGCGCATCGGTGAGATCTGGATCAGGGGCGCCAGCGTCGCCGTCGGCTACTGGGGCCGCGAGGAGGCGACCCGGGAGACGTTCCGGGGCACGACCGCCGACGGTGACACCGGCTATCTGCGCAGCGGCGACCTCGGCACGGTGTACGAGGGCGAGCTCTACATCAACGGCCGCATCAAGGAGATGGTCATCGTCAACGGCCGCAACCTCTACCCGCACGACATCGAGCACGAGTTGCGCTCCCAGCATCCCGAACTCGGCACCTTCGGCGCCGTGTTCACCGCACCCGAGCGGGACGACGCGCCCGGCGCGGCCACCGAGAGCCTCGTCATCACTCATGAGGTCCGCGGCGTCCCCGCCGACGAACTGGCTGCCCTGGCGGGCCGGATACAGATCACGGTCAGCCGGGAGTTCGGCGTGCGGGTCGACGACGTCCTGCTGCTGCGCCCCGGCACCGTCCGGCGTACCACCAGCGGCAAGATCCAGCGCGCCGAGATGCGCTCCCTGTACCTGGCAGGCGAACTCAAGACCGCCGGGAACCGCAGGTGACCACCCCACAGGCCACTACCACCAAGGAGATCGACGTGACCGCCTCTGACCTCGACCACGGCAGTCCGGTACCCCGGACCGCCGGCTCGTCGCCCGACGAAGTCCGCGCGTGGCTCATCGACTGCGTGGCGGAACACGTACGGCTGCCCGCCGAGGAGATCGCCCCGGAGACCCCGTTGGCCGCCTACGGCCTGGACTCCATCACCGCCGTGTCCATATCCATCCGGATCGAGGACCACTTCGCCATCACGCTCGACGCGAACGCCATGTGGGACCACCCCACGGTGGACGCCCTCGCCGAGATGCTCAGCGGCCGGCTGCTCTCCGCGGCCTGAGGCACACACCGCAGGGATTGGGGACCCGTCGGCACGACGGGTCCTTTTCCCGTGCCCCCGATCCGCCCCGCCGTGCCTCCATTTCCTGTTGTTCTTCCTGTTGTTCGCAAGGCTCCCGCGAAGAGAAGGGTGTGGGTGGACGATGTCCGACTCCCGCATGGTCCACCGTTCGGTAACAGCCGCTCAGGCAGAGATGTGGATGGCGCAGCAGCTCGACCCCGGCAGCGCGCAGTACAACATCGGTGCCTACCTCGACATCGACGGCCCGGTCGATGTCGCGGTCTTCCGGCTCGCCGTGGCCCGAGCCGTCGCGGAGACGGAGGCCCTGCGCGTCCGGTTCACCGAGGACGCGCAGGGCGTGCACCAGGTCGTCGACCCCGACCATGACGCACCCGTGCTGTTCGTCGACGCCACGGACCGGTCCGACCCGCGCGCCCACGCCGTGGCCGAGATGCGCGCGGACCTCGCCGTCCCCGTCGACCTGACCACGGGCCCCGTGTTCGCCCACACCCTCTTCAAGGTCGCCGACGAGCAGTACCTCTTCTACCTCCGCTGCCACCACATCTCCCTCGACGGCTTCGGGCAGGCCCTGTACTGGCGCCGCCTCGCGGAGCTCTACACCGCCCTGGCCGCGGGACGGGAACCCCTCCCCCGCGACTTCGGCACCCTCGCGGAACTGCTCGCGGAAGACACCGGCTACCGCGCGTCCCAGGCCCACACCCGTGACCGCGCCCACTGGCTCGGCAGCCTCGCCGGGGCCCCCACGACCACCGGCCCGGCCGGCCGCACCGCCGCCCCGTCACCGCACGGACTGCGCCGCACCGTACGGCTCACCGACGCCGAGGCCGCCCGCCTCGCCGGGGCCGCCGACGCCTCCCGCGCCCGGTGGTCCTCCCTGGTCGTCGCCGCGGTCGCCGCCTACGTCCACGGGCTGTCCGGGGACCGGGACCTCGTCCTCGCCATGCCGTTCACCGGCCGCCTCACCCCCACGTCCCTGTCCACCCCCGGCATGCTCGCCAACGAGTTGCCGGTACGCCTGCGGACCGACGGCACCGACGGGCTCGCCGCACTCGCCGCACACGCCACGCAGCAGATCGGCCTGGCGCTCCGCCACCAGCGCTACCGCGGCGAGGAACTGACGCGTGAACTCGGCGACGAGGCGCCGCGCGGCGACGTCCTGGTCAACGTCATCGGCTACGACCTCGACCCGGACTTCGGCGGACACCCCGCTCGCGCCCACCAGCTGTCCATACCGCCGGTCGCCGGCCTCGCCGTCAACGTCTCCGGCGCACCCGGCAGCACCGGTGGCGTGCGTATCTCCTTCGACGCCAACCCCGGCGTCTACGACGAGGACGAACTCGCCGCGCACCTGGCCCGGTTCGTCGCCTTCCTCGACCGGGCCGTCCGCGATCCGCAGCGCCCGCTCGACGAGATCGGTCTGCTTGATGATGCCGAGCGTGAGCGTCTTCTTGTGGGGGCTGAGGGGCCTGGGCTCCGTGGTGGTGGTGTGTCGTTGGGTGAGTTGTTCGGTGTGCAGGTGGAGCGGTTGCCGGGTGCGGTGGCGTTGGAGTGGGGTCGGCGTCGTTGGACGTATGGCGAGTTGGGTGCGTGGTCGGACCGGGTGGCCGGTCGGCTGAGGGCGTCGGGGGTGGGTCCGGAGTCGCCGGTGGTGCTGTTGCTTCCGCGGAGTGCGGGGGTGGTGGCGGCTTCGCTGGGTGTGGTGAAGGCCGGTGGGGTGTACGTGCCGGTGCATGAGTCCGCTCCGTGGGAGCGGGTCGCGGGGGTGGTGGCCCGGACGGGTGCGCGGGTGGTGATCACTGATCGGGCCGGGGTGGAAGCCGCGGAACGGCTGGGAGTCACGGTCCTGGTCGTGGACGACACCGGCTACGACACCGGCGACGACACCGGCGTCGACACCGGTGGCATGCCCGCGGAGGGCAACGGTGCCGGTGCCGGTGCTGGTGCCGGTGCGGGTGCTGGTGTTGGTGCCGGTGCCGGTGCTGGTGCGGGTGCTGGTGCTGGTGCTGGTGTTGGTGTTGGGTTGCCGGTCGTGTTGCCGGGTCAGTTGGCGTATGTGATGTACACGTCGGGTTCTACGGGGGTGCCCAAGGGGGTCGCGGTCACGCATGAGGACGTGGCCGGGCTCGCGGCGGCGTCGTGTTTCGCCGGGGGCGGGCGGGAGTCGATGCTGCTGCACTCCCCGCACGCTTTCGACGCCTCCACCTACGAGATGTGGGTGCCGTTACTCAACGGCGGGCGTGTCGTGATCGCTCCGCCGGGTGACGTCGGTGCCGCCGTCCTTGCGCGGATGGTCGCCGAGCACCGGGTCAGCGGGGTCTGGCTGACCGCGGGCCTGTTCCAGCTCGTCGCCGAGGAGGACCCCGCCGCACTGGCCGGGGTCCGTGAGGTGTGGGCCGGCGGCGACGTGGTGCCCGCCCACGCGGTACGCCGCGTGCTCGCCGCCGCGCCGGGCATCCAGGTCGTCAACGGCTACGGTCCCACCGAGACCACCACCTTCGCCCTCCACCACCGGCTCACCGCCCCCGGACAGGTCCCCGACAGTGTGCCGGTGGGCCGCCCGCTGGACGGCATGGCCTGCTACGTCCTCGACTCCCGGCTCCGTCTCGCCCCGCAGGGAACCCCCGGCGAGCTCTACATCGCCGGGACGGGTCTGGCCCGCGGATACCTCGACCGCCCCGACCTCACCGCCGAACGCTTCATCGCCAACCCCCACGGCCCGGCCGGCTCCCGCCTCTACCGCACCGGAGACCTCGCCCGCCGGAGCGCGGACGGCACCCTCACCTTCCTGGGACGCACCGACCAGCAGGTCAAACTCCGCGGCTTCCGCATCGAGCCCGCCGAGATCGAAGCCGCCCTCACCGGCTTCGACGGGGTCGACCAGGCCGTCGTCATCGTCCGCGACGAACGACTCCTCGCCTACACCCTCGGCGACACCCCCGACACCGACGCCCTGCGCGAGCACCTGGCCACCACCCTGCCCACCTACATGATCCCGTCCGCGTTCACCCACCTCGACACCCTCCCGCTGACAGCCAACGGCAAACTCGACCGCACCAGCCTCCCCACCCCCGCCCACACCACCTCCACCGGCCGCGCCCCCCGCACCCCCCAAGAAGAAATCCTCTGCACCCTCTTCGCCGACGTCCTCAACCTCCCCTCCATCACCCTCGACGACAACTTCTTCGACCTGGGCGGCCACTCCCTGACCGCCACCCGCCTCACCTCCCGCATCCGCACCACCCTCAACGCCGAACTCTCCGTCCGCCAACTCTTCGAAACACCAACCGTCGCCGCCCTCGCCCCCGTCCTCCACACCGTCAGCCACCCGCCGCACACCCCGCTCACCCCCACCCCGCGTTCCTCCCGCACACCCCTCTCCCACGCGCAGCGCCGCCTCTGGTTCCTGCACCGGTTCGAGGGGCCGAGCGCCACCTACAACATCCCGATCGTGCTGCGGCTGAAGGGCGCTCTGCACCGGGACGCCCTGGAGGCCGCGCTCGGTGATGTGGTCGACCGGCACGAGTCGCTGCGTACCGTCTTCGCCGACGACGTCGACGGCGCACACCAGATCGTGCTGGAGGCCCCCCATGTCACGCTGGGCGTCGCGGCCGACGAGGAAGAGCTGCGCGGGGCGGCGCTGTACGCCTTCGACCTGGCGGCCGAGATCCCGGTACGGGCGACCGTGTGCGAGGTCGCCGAGAACGAGCACCTCCTGCTGATTCTGCTGCACCACATCGCGGCCGACGAGTGGTCGCTCGCACCGCTGGCCCGCGACCTGACGGAGGCGTACACCGCTCGTCATCAGGGTGCGGCGCCGGACTGGGAGCCGCTGCCGGTGCAGTACGCCGACTACACCCTCTGGCAGCGTGGGGTGACCGGCTCCGAGGACGACCCGGACAGCCGACTGTCCGCACAACTCGCTTACTGGCGCGAGGCGCTGGCCGGTATCCCGCAAGAGCTGGAACTCCCCCTGGACCGGACACGACCGGCCACCGCCTCCTACCGGGGCGGCTTGTTGGAGTTCACGGTGCCGGACGAGACCCTTGAGGGCCTGGCCCGGGTGGCGCGCGAGAACGGCGTGAGCGAGTTCATGGTGCTCCAGGCCGCGCTGGCCGTGCTCCTCAGCCGGCTCGGCGCGGGCACCGACATCCCCATCGGCACGCCCATCGCAGGCCGCACGGACGACGCCGTCGAGGACCTCGTCGGCTACTTCCTCAACACCCTCGTCCTCCGCACCGACCTCTCCGGCGACCCCACCTTCGGCGAGCTCCTCGCCCGTGTCCGGCACACCGACCTGGCCGCCTACAGCAACCAGGACGTCCCCTTCGAGCGGCTCGTCGACGCGCTGAGCCCGGAACGGTCGGTGGCGCGGCATCCGCTGTTCCAGGTGATGCTGACAACGACGCGGCAGTCCAGCGCGTTCGACGCGTTCGACCGGCTGCCGGGGCTCTCGGTCCAGACCGAGGCGTTCCACACCGGCACGTCGAAGTTCGACCTGCTGTTCAGCTTCGGGGGTGCCACGGGCTCGCTCGAGTTCAGTGCGGATCTGTTTGATGAGGGGTCCGCGGAGTTGTTGTGTGCGCGGTTCGTGCGGGTGCTGGAGGCGGTGACCGCGGATCCGGGGACCCGGATCGGTCAGGTACCTGTGCTCGACGCGGTCGAGCGGCAGCGGGTGTTGGGGGAGTGGAACGACACCGGCCGTGATCTGGGGGACAGCGATGTCGTGGGGTTGTTCGAGGCCCGGGCGGCCGCGACTCCGGATGCTGTCGCGGTGGCCTTCGCCGACACCCGTCTCACCTATGCCCAGCTGGCCGGGCGGGTCGACCGTCTGGCGGGTGCCCTGCTGGAGCGGGGTGCGGGGCCGGAGCGGTTCGTGGCGGTGGCCCTGCCCCGCTCGGCCGACCTGGTCGTGGCACTGCTGGCCGTCCTGAAGACCGGCAGTGCCTATCTGCCCATCGATCTGGACTATCCGGCCGACCGCATCCAGCACATGCTCGACGCCACCCGCCCCGTCCTGACCCTCGACCCGCCACTCCTGGCCGAACTCCACACCCACCAGCCCGATGCCCGCACCGTTCCGCTCCAGCCGGTGCGTGGGGACAGTGCCGCCTACGTCCTGTTCACGTCCGGCTCCACAGGACGTCCCAAGGGTGTGGTCATCTCCCGGGCCAGCCTCACCAACCTCCTGACCGACATGCACACCCGTATCCCCCTCACCCCGGAGGACCGGCTGCTCGCGGTGACCACGATCGGGTTCGACATCGCGGGACTGGAACTCTTCGCACCCCTGACCTGCGGAGCCACCCTCCACCTCGCCGGATCCGACCTCACCCACGACCCCGCCCGACTGCACGCCACAATCACCGAACACGCCATCACCGTCGTCCAGGCCACCCCCAGCCTCTGGCGCACCCTCACCCCCACCGGCGGCGCGGACAGTGCGCAGAGTCTGCGTGGTGTCCGTGTCCTGATCGGTGGCGAAGCCCTCCCCCCGGACCTGGCCACCCAGCTCGCGTCCGTCACCGGCCGGCCCCTGCTCAATGTCTACGGGCCGACGGAGACGACGATCTGGTCGACCACCGCCTCCATCACCGCCCACACCCCTATCACCATCGGGCAGCCCCTGAGCAACACCCAGATCTACGTCCTGGACTCCCGCCTCCAGCCCGTCCCGCCCGGCACCACCGGCGAGCTCTACATCGCCGGTCACGGCTTGGCCCGGGGCTACCTCGACCGCCCCGACCTCACCGCGGAACGCTTCACCGCCAACCCCCACGGCCCGGCCGGCTCCCGTCTCTACCGCACCGGAGACCTCGCCCGCTGGACCCACGACGGCCACCTCCACTACCTCGGCCGCGCCGACCACCAGATCAAACTCCGCGGCTTCCGCATCGAACTCGGCGAAATCGAAACCGTCCTGGGCACCCACGACTCCGTCAGCCAATGCGCCGTCATCGTCCGCGAAGACCAGCCCGGCGACAAACGCCTCGTCGCCTACACCACCGGCGACACCCCCCACACCCCGGACAGTGCCACCCTGCGCACCCACCTCGCCCACACCCTCCCCGACTACATGCTCCCCACCACCTACATCACCCTCGACGCCCTCCCCCTCACCCCCAACGGCAAACTCGACCGCAACGCACTCCCCGCCCCGCACTACACCCCCACACCCCAAGGCCGCGCCCCCCGCACCCCACAAGAAGAAACCCTCTGCCGCCTCTTCGCAGACACCCTCCGCCTCGACCACGTCACCATCGACGACGACTTCTTCACCCTCGGCGGCGACAGCATCCGCTCCCTCCAACTCATCACCCAAGCCCGCACCACCGGACTCACCCTCACCGTCCGCGACATCTTCGACCACAAAACCGTCGCCGCCCTCGCCCAGATCCACACCGAAACAGACACCGGTGCGGCGGGTCCGGCCGACGGGGCCGAGCTGGCGCCGCTGCCCGCCGCAGAGCTCGAAGCGCTGCTCGCGGGCGACGGAGACGTCGCCGACGTGCTGCCGCTTTCGCCCTTGCAGGAGGGCCTGCTCTTCCACCACATCTACGACGAGCAGGCGCCCGACGTCTACACGACCCAGGTGACCCTGGACCTCGAAGGCCCGCTGGACGCCGCGCTGTTGCGGGCTGCCGCGCAGACCCTGGCCGACCGGCACACGAGTCTGCGTGCGGGTTTCCGGCACGAGGGGCTCAGCCGGCCCGTCCAGGTGATCCCGCACACCGTCTCCGTACCGTGGAGCGAGAGCGACCTCTCCGGGCTCGGCGAGGCCAAGCGTGCGGCAGCCGCCGCGGCTGCCGCGGAGCGGGACCGGACACGGCGGTTCGACCTCGCGGCGCCGCCGCTGCTGCGGTTCTCGCTGCTCCGGCTCGGCACGGACCGGCACCAACTGCTTCTGACGGCACATCACATCCTGCTCGACGGCTGGTCGATCCCGGTCGTCGTGCAGGAGCTGCTGTCCGCGTACGCGGGCACCGAACTGCCCGCCGTACGCCAGTACCGGGACCACCTGGAGTGGCTGGCCGTCCAGGACGACGCGGCGGCGCACGAGGCGTGGGGCGAGGCGCTCGCCGAGGTCACCGCGCCGACGCTGGTCGCTCCGGAGGACAGCGCCGCCGTGAGCGCGGCCCCGGAACGGCTGGACATCGAGCTGCCCGCGGCGCTGTCGCGGGATCTGGCGGACGGCGCACGGGCTCACGGGCTCACCCTCAACACGGTGGTGCAGGGCGCCTGGGCGGTGCTGCTCGCCCGGCTGACCGGCGCGCAGGACGTCACCTTCGGGGTGACCGTGTCGGGCAGGCCGCCGGAGCTCGACGGTGTCGAGCGCATGGTGGGGCTGTTCATCAACACGCTGCCGCTTCCGGTGACGCTGCGGCCCGCGGAGTCGCTGGTCCGGTTTCTCGCCCGGGTGCAGGGCCGGCAGGCCGCACTTCTTGCGCACCACCACGTCGGCCTCGCCGACCTCCAGCGCATCGCGGGTGTGGAGAAGCTCTTCGACACCGCGCTGGTCTTCGAGAACTTCCCGCTGGACCGCTCCGCCATCGACGCGGTGGCACACAGCGCCGGCCTGCGGGTTCTGTCCGCCGAGGGCCGCGACGGCACCCACTACCCGCTGAGCCTGATCGCGCTGCCCGGAGAGGACCGGATGCGCTTCCGGCTCGACTACCGGCCCGACCTGTTCACCGCCGGTCAGGCCGCGGCGCTCGCCGACCGCTTCCTCGCCGCCCTGGAGGCGGTGGCCCGGACGCCTGACCGCCCGCTGGGGCAGCTCGACCTGCTCTCCGACGGGGAGCGGCAGCGGAGTCTCGGTGCCCGGAACGACACGGCGCGCGAGGTGCCGGACACGACTCTCGTCGAACTCCTCCACACCCAGGCCGACCTGAGCCCGGACCGGCCCGCTGTCATGTTCGAGGGGACGACTCTGTCCTACGCACAGCTCGACGCACGGGCCAACCGCCTCGCGCACCGGCTGATCGAGGACGGCGCGGGCCCTGAGCGTTTCGTCGCCGTCGCCCTGCCCCGTTCCGAGGACCTGGTCGTGGCGCTCCTCGCGGTGCTCAAGACCGGTGCGGCGTACGTCCCCGTGGACCCGGACTATCCGGCCGACCGGATCGCGTATCTGCTGGGCGACTCGCGGCCCGCGATGCTCATCACCTCCGAGGCGCTCGCGCCGCGCCTGCCCTCGTCCGGGGCGCCGCTGCTGCTCCTGGACGCCGAGGACACGGCGCGGGCGCTCGCGGACCTCCCGGACAGCCGCCCGCGCGGGCGGGTTCCACGGCCCGCCGGCCCGGCGTACATGATCTACACGTCGGGTTCGACCGGCCGCCCCAAGGGCGTGGTCGTGTCGCACGAGGCGATCGTCAACCGGCTGCTGTGGATGCAGGACCAGTACGGGCTCGACGCGGGCGACCGGGTGCTGCAGAAGACGCCGTCCGGCTTCGACGTGTCGGTCTGGGAGTTCTTCTGGCCGCTCATGACCGGCTCCGTCCTCGTGGTGGCCAAGCCCGAGGGGCACCGCGACCCGGAGTACCTGGCCGAGTTGATCCGAACGCGACGGATCACCACGGTGCACTTCGTGCCGTCGATGCTGCGCGCCTTCGTGGAGTCCGGCGCGGCCGAACGCTGCGGCGGGCTGCGCCGCGTCATCTGCAGCGGCGAGGCGCTCCCCGCCGATCTCGTCGAGCGTTTCCATTCGCTGCTCGACGCGGAGCTGCACAACCTGTACGGCCCCACCGAGGCCGCCGTCGACGTCAGCCACTGGGCCTGCGCGCCCGGGCGTGGAACCACGGTCGTGCCCATCGGCCACCCGGTCTGGAACACCCGGCTGTACGTCCTCGACGGCAACCTGCTCCCGGTGCCCGACGGCACCCCGGGCGAGCTGTACCTGGCCGGGGCCCAGCTGGCCCGCGGCTACTTCGACCGGCCCGGGCTCACCGCCGGACGGTTCGTCGCCGACCCGTTCGCGACGGCGCCCGGCGCACGCATGTACCGCAGCGGCGACCTGGCCCGCCGGCGCGACGACGGAGCCTTGGAGTACCTGGGCCGCACCGACGACCAGGTGAAGCTGCGCGGCCAGCGGATCGAGCTGGGCGAGATCGAGGCCGTGCTCGCCGGGCACCCCTCCGTCGCCCACGGATCCGTCGTGGTGCGCGAGGACACGCCGGGTGCCCAGCGCCTGGTCGCCTACGTCGTGCCGGCGCCCGAAGCGCCCGCCGCCGACGCCGAAGCGCTGCGCGCCCACATGGGGCGGAGCCTGCCCGAGTACATGGTGCCGTCCGCCGTGGTCGTGCTGGACACGCTGCCGCTGACGCCCAACGGCAAGCTCGACCGCAAGGCCCTGCCCGCGCCCGGACCCGCCGAGGACCGGGCCGCGGGCCGGGAGCCGGGCACCACCCAGGAACGTCTGCTGTGCGAGCTGTTCGCCGAACTCCTCGGTGTCGAGCGGGTCTTCGCGGACTCCGGCTTCTTCGCCCTCGGCGGCGACAGCATCCTGTCCATTCAGCTGGTGAGCCGGGCCCGCCGCTCCGGCCTCGTCCTGTCGCCGCGTGACGTCTTCGAGCGGCAGACCCCTGAGGCGCTCGCGGAGGCGGCGGTGAGCGCCGCCGGTACGGCGGGATCCGTCGGGGAGCCCGTCTCCGGATCGGGGGCCGTGCCGGTGACGCCGATCGCCGCCTGGCTCTCCGAGCGGGGCTCCGCCCCCGGATTCGCGCAGTCGATGGCGGTGTCCGTGCCCGCCGCCCTGACCCGCGAGTCACTGGTCGCCGCCGTGCAGGCGCTCATCGACCACCACGACGTCCTGCGGCTGCGGCTGCTGCCCGGCCAGGAGTGGTCGTTCGAGATCGCCGAGGCCGGCGCCGTGGCCGCCGGGCCGTGCGTGACCCGGGTCTCCGCGGCCGGGCTCGACGCGGACTCCTTCGACGCGCTGGTACGGGAGCGGGCCGGCCGGGCCCGCGGGGAGCTGGCGCCCGCCGCCGGTGCCGTCCTGCGCGCCGTGTGGTTCGACCGCGGCCCCGACGAGCCGGGCCTGCTGATGCTCGTGGCCCACCACCTGGTCGTCGACGGAGTGTCCTGGCGCGTGCTGCTGCCCGACCTCGCGCAGGCCTGGCAGGAAGTCGACGCGGGCGGAACTCCGGCCCTCGACCCGGTCGGCACCCCCTTCCGGCAGTGGGCCCAGCTGCTCCACGAAGCCGCCGTCACCCCCGCCGTCGTCGACGAACTCCCCTGGTGGGAGGCGGCGTTCGAGCAGCCGGACGCGCTCCTCGGCGACCGTCCTCTCGACGCCGCCCGCGACACCTACGGCACCGCGGGCCGGCTCACACCCCGGATCGCGGACGACGTCACCCGCGCCCTGCTCACGGAGGTCGCGCCGACCTTCCGGGCCGGCGTCGACGAGATCCTGCTGACCGCGCTCGCACTCGCCGTCGACGCCTGGCGCGGCGGCTCCCGCGACGGCGGCACCGGCCTCCTCGTCGACATCGAGGGCCACGGCAGGCACGACGACGCGATCCCCGGCACGGACCTGTCCCGGACCGTCGGCTGGTTCACCACCCAGTACCCCGCGCGGCTCGCTCCGGGTTCCGGCCGCGACAGTGGCGCCGCGCTCAAGCGCGTCAAGGAACAGCTCCGCGCCGTGCCGGGCCACGGCCTCGGCTACGGGCTGCTGCGCCACCTCAACCCCCGTACCAGGGACGCGGTAGCGGCGCTCGGGCGCCCGCAGATCGGCTTCAACTACCTGGGCCGCGTCGCCGTCGGCGCACCGGCGGGGACCGGGCCGGACCACGCCGACTGGTCGATCATCGCCGACCTCGCGAACGCGGCCGGCGCCGCCGACGCCGAGCTCCCGCTCGCGCACGCCCTCGACCTGGACGTGGCCGTCGTCGACGGTGCCGCGGGGCCGGAGCTCAACGCCGCGTTCACCTGGGCCGCCGAGCTGCTCCCCGAGGCCGAGGTCCACCGCATCGCCCAGCTGTGGACCGCCGCCCTCGCCGGTCTCGTAGCCGCCGCCGGACAGCCGGACGCGGGCGGTTTCACGCCGTGCGACCTTTCGCTGGTCTCGCTGGGCCAGAGCGACATCGACACCCTGGCCGAGCGCGTACCCGACCTCACCGACGTCCTGCCGCCGACCTCGCTCCAGGAGGGTCTGCTCTTCCACCACGTCCTCGACGAGGACGGGCCGGACGTCTACACGGCCCAGCTGGCCGTGGACCTCGCCGGGCCGCTCGACGCCGACCGCCTGCGCGCGGCCGCACAAGCCGTCCTCGACCGTCACCCCCACCTCAGGGCCGGATTCCACCACGCGGGCATCTCCCGGCCGGTCGCCGCCGTCCACGCCACGGCAGCCGTGCGCTGGCAGACGGTCGACCTCTCGGCTCTCGACGACGCCGAACAGGACCGGCGCAGCACCGCGCTGGCCGAGTCCGACCGTGCGGAACGCTTCGACCTGACGGCGCCGCCCCTGCTGCGTCTGGCCCTGGCCCGGCTCGCCGAAGGCCACCACCGGCTGATCGTGACGAGCCATCACCTCGTCCTCGACGGGTGGTCGATGCCGCTCGTGCTGCGCGAGCTGCTGACGCTGTACGCCGCCGGGACGCCGCTGCCGCGCCCGCGCCCCTACCGCGACTACCTGTCCTGGCTCGCCCGGCAGGACCGCGCGGCCGCGCGCGCCGCCTGGTCCGCGCACCTCGAAGGCCTGACCGAGCCGACGCTGGCCGCCCCGGCCGGCCACGCCGAGGCGGCCGTGGTGCCGCACCGGGTGACCTTCGGCCTCACCGGCGCCGGCACCGCGGAGCTGACCAGGCGACTGCGGGCGCACGGTCTCACCCTCAACACCGCCGTCCAGGCCGCCTGGGCGCTGGTCGTCGGAGGGTTCACCGGCCGCGAGGACGTCGTCTTCGGCGTCACCGTCTCCGGGCGCCCCGCCGAACTCGCCGGCGTACAGGACATGGTGGGTCTCTTCATCAACACCGTGCCCGCACGCGTCCGCCTCAGCCCGCGGGAGCAGCTCATCCACCTCCTGGGACGCGTCCAGCGCGCCCAGGCGGAGCTCCTGGAACACCAGCACCTCGGCCTCGCCGACATCCAGCAGCGCGCCGGACTCGGTGAGCTCTTCGACACCTCCATGGTCTTCGAGAACTATCCCGTCGACACGGCGGGCCTCGGCGGCTTCGCGGCGAGCGGCGGCCTCACCGTCACGGCTGTGGACGGCCACGACGCGACCCACTACGCCCTCGGTCTCGTCGTCCAGACCGGAACCGGCCTGGACTTCCGCCTGGACTACCGGCCCGGCGTCTGCACGGCCGACGAGGCCCGGGCCCTGGGTGAACGCCTGCTGCGCGTCCTCGACCTCGTGGTGCGCGCCCCCGAGACACCGATCGGGCGCCTCGACCTGCTCGGGGACGCCGAGCGGCGGTTCCTCGCCGACGTCAACCGCACCGCGCGCACCCTGCCGGCCGGCACCGCCGTCGAGCAGTTCCGGGAGGTGGCCGCCCGCACCCCGGACGCCACGGCCCTCGCTTTCGGTGCCCGGACGATGTCGTACGCCGAACTCGACGCGGCGTCGGACCGCCTCGCCCACCGGCTCGTCGCGCGGGGCGCCGGGCCCGGGCGCTACGTCGCCGTCGCGCTGCCGCGCTCGGCCGACCTGGTGACCGCGCTCCTGGCCGTACAGAAGGCGGGCACGGCCTACGTGCCGGTCGATCCCGCCTACCCGGCGGAACGCATCGCGTTCGTCCTCGCCGACACCCGCCCCGTACTCCTGGTGACGGACTCCGCGACAGCCGGCTCGCTCCCCGCACCGTGCCCGCCGCTGCTGCTGCTCGACGCCGACGGTGTCCCCGGCCCGTCCGTCGGGGAAGCGGAGCCGGCGGGCGCCCTGCCCGTCGTCGTCCCCGACAGCGCCGCGTACGTCATCCACACCTCGGGCTCCACCGGCGTGCCCAAGGGCGTCGTCGTCTCGCACCGGGGCATCCCGAACCTGGCGTACGCCCAGATCGAGT
This sequence comes from Streptomyces sp. NBC_00385, assembly GCF_035917155.1. Classification (NCBI taxonomy): domain Bacteria; kingdom Bacillati; phylum Actinomycetota; class Actinomycetes; order Kitasatosporales; family Streptomycetaceae; genus Streptomyces; species Streptomyces sp. NBC_00385. The sequence continues at coordinate 3,670,434 of NZ_CP107951.1, forward strand.
CGTTCGCCATCGACGCGTCGAGCCGGCTGCTCCAGTTCGCCTCCGTCAGCTTCGACGCCGCCGTGTCGGAGCTGTGGACCGCCCTGCTCGCCGGGGCCTGCCTGGTCCTCGAACCCGCCGACGCGCTGTTGCCGGGCGAACCGCTGGCCGCGACCCTCACCAGGCAGCGGATCACCCATGTGACCCTGCCGCCCGCCGTCCTGCCCCAGCTCTCCCCCGACGTCCTGCCCGCGGGCGCGACGCTCGTCGTCGCGGGTGAGGCCTGCCCGCCCGCCCTGGTGGAGACCTGGTCGCGCGGGCACCGGATGATCAACGCCTACGGCCCGACCGAGACCACGGTGTGCGCCACGGCCGGCGAGCCCCTGTCCGGTTTCGTCACGCCCCCCATGGGCCGACCACTCCCCAACACCCGCGTCCACGTCCTGGACGGCGCGTTGCGCCCGGTCCCCCTGGGCGTCGCGGGTGAGCTGTACGTGGCCGGTGACGGCCTGGCCCGCGGCTACCTCAACCGCCCCGGACTCACCGCCGAACGGTTCGTGGCCAGCCCCTTCGGCGGGGCGGGGGAACGGATGTACCGCACCGGCGACATCGTGCGCTGGAGCTCCCAGGACCGCCTGGAGTACCTCGGCCGCGCCGACGACCAGGTCAAACTCCGCGGCTTCCGCATCGAACTCGGCGAGATCGAGACCGTCCTGGGCGCGCACGACTCCGTCGGCCAGTGCGCGGTCATCGTCCGCGAGGACCAGCCCGGCGACAAACGCCTCACGGCCTACGTCGTGCCCGCCGCGCCGGTCGGCCCCGCGGCCCTGCGCGCGGCCGCCGCCGCCCGGCTGCCCGACTACATGGTGCCGTCCGCGTTCGTCGTGCTCGACGCACTGCCGCTGACCGCCAGCGGAAAGGTCGACCGCAAGGCTCTGCCCGCACCCGACTACAGCTCGTCGGACGGGGCGCGCGGACCCCGCACGCCCCGCGAGGAGATCCTGTGCGGGATCTTCGCCGGCATCCTCGGCGCCGCTCGCGTGGGCATCGACGACAGCTTCTTCGACCTGGGCGGCCATTCGCTGCTCGCGACGCGGCTCGTCAGCCGGATCCGTGCCGTGCTGGGGGTGGAGCTCTCGGTGCGGCAGCTCTTCGACGCGCCGACGGTCGCCGGGCTCTCAGCGGTCCTCGACGGCGACGGCGTCGGCATCGCGCGTGCGGGCCTCGTCGCAGGCCCGCGCCCGGAGCGACTGCCGCTGTCCTTCGCCCAGCAGCGCCTGTGGTTCCTGCACCAGTTCGAGGGCGCCAACCCGGTCTACAACATGCCCATGGCCGTGCGGCTCACCGGCATCCTGGACCGGGACGCCCTGGAGCAGGCGCTCGCCGACGTCGTGGGCCGCCACGAAGCTCTCCGTACCGTCTTCCGGGAGGACGAACACGGAGCCCACCAGGTCGTCCTGGCCGGCGCGCGACCGGACCTCGTCCTCAGCACCGGCCCGGGAACGCCGGCCGACCGGATGGCCGCCGCGGTCGCGGAAGGCTTCGACCTCACCGGCGGGCTCCCCCTGCGCGCCGTACTCGTCGAAACGGCTCCCGACGATCACGTTCTGTTGCTGGTGGTTCATCACATCGCCGCTGACGGCGCCTCGTTGGAGGTGTTCGCGGGTGATCTGACGGTGGCGTACGGGACACGCTGTGCGGGCGAGGCCCCGGACTGGGAGCCGCTGCCGGTGCAGTACGCGGACTACACCCTGTGGCAACGCGAGGTGCTGGGTTCGGAAACCGACCCGGACAGCGCCGCAGCACGCCAGCTGGCCCACTGGGTCACCGCCCTGGCCGACCTCCCCGCCGAGCTGGCACTGCCGGTGGACCGGCCACGCGGCGCGACACCCTCGTACCAGGGCGGGGCCGTGACCTTCGACGTGCCCGCCGCCCTGCACACCGACATGACAGCACTCGCACGCGAGTGCGGCGCCAGCGTGTTCATGATCGTGCAGGCCGCACTGGCCGTACTCCTGTCACGACTGGGCGCAGGCAACGACATCCCCGTCGGCACACCCATAGCAGGACGCACCGACGAAGAACTGGAAGACCTCGTCGGCTTCTTCGTCAACACCCTGGTGCTCCGCACAGACGTATCGGGCGACCCGACCTTCCGCGAACTCCTCAACCGCGTCAGGGAATCGGACCTCGCCGCCTACGACAACCAGGACATCCCCTTCGAACGCCTCGTCGACGCCCTCAACCCACCCCGCTCCACCGCACGCCACCCCCTCTTCCAGGTCATGCTCGCCGCCGACGACTCCGTACGCGACGGCGTGCTCGGCCACTTCGCGGGACTGCCCGGTCTGACCGCCACCGCTGAGAGCAGCGGTGGCGCCACCTCGAAGTTCGACCTCGTCTTCAACATCTCCGAGCGCCGCACCGCCGACGGCGGACCGCACGGCATCGAAGGCGCCCTCGAATACAGCAAGGACCTGTTCGACGCCGACACGGCCGCGTCGATCGCCACACGGTTGGTGTGTGTGCTTGAGGGGCTGCTGGCCGTTCCGGATCGGCCGGTCGGTCAGATCGACGTGCTGACCGGGGACGAGCGGGCACGGCTGCTGGCACCGCCGACTCCGGCCGGTAGGCCCGGGCCCGTCCTGCCCGAACTGTTCCAGGCACAGGCCGCACGCACCCCGGACGCCACCGCCGTGGTCTTCGAGAGCGAACACACCACCTACGCCGACCTCAACGCCCGCGCCAACCAGCTCGCCCGGCTCCTGACCGAACGCGGCGCGGGCCCCGACCAGCTCATCGCGGTCGCCCTGCCCCGCTCCACCGAACTCGTCATCGCGCTCCTCGCCGTGATCAAAGCCGGCGCCGCCTACCTCCCCATCGACCCCGACTACCCCGCCGACCGCATCTCCTTCATGCTCACCGACGCCGACCCCCTCCTCCTGATCACCCACACCGGCCTCGCCGGCCAACTCCCCGGCAACACCCCCGCCCTGGCCCTCGACACCCCCGAAACCGCCCGCCTGCTCGCCACCATCGACGACAGCGACCTCAGCCTCACGGCCCTGATGCCGCAGCACGCGGCGTATGTCATCTACACCTCGGGATCCACCGGCACCCCCAAGGGCGCCGTCATCCCGCACCACAACGTCACCCGCCTCTTCGACGCCACCCGCCCCTGGTTCCACTTCGACAACCACGACGTGTGGACCCTCTTCCACTCCTACGCCTTCGACTTCTCCGTATGGGAACTGTGGGGCCCCCTCCTGCACGGCGGCCGCCTCGTCGTCGTCCCCCACACCACCAGCCGCTCACCCGCCGACTTCCTCCGCCTCCTGGCCGACCAGGGCGTCACCGTCCTCAACCAGACACCCTCCGCCTTCTACCAACTCATCCAGGCGGACGCCGCAGACCCCCACACCAGCCACCGCCTGACCCTGCGCACCATCGTCTTCGGCGGCGAAGCACTCGACCCCGGGCGCCTCACCGACTGGTACACACGCCACCACAACGAACACGCACCCCAACTCATCAACATGTACGGCATCACCGAAACCACCGTCCACGTCACCCACCAACCCCTCAGCCCCACCACCGCCACCACCCAGCCCGGCAGCATCATCGGCGAACCCATCCCCGACCTCGGCCTCTACGTCCTGGACGACGCCCTGCGCCCCGTCCCCCCAGGCACCGCCGGCGAGCTCTACGTCACCGGCGACGGCCTCGCCCGCGGCTACCTCAACCGCCCCGACCTCACCGCCACCCGCTTCGTCGCCGACCCCCACAGCCGCACCCCCGGCCAACGCATGTACCGCACCGGCGACCTCGCCCGCTGGACACCCCAACACCGCCTGGAATACCTCGGCCGCACCGACCACCAGATCAAACTGCGCGGCTTCCGCATCGAACTCGGCGAAATCGAGACCGCACTCGCCACCCACCCGGCCATCGCCCAGGCCACCGTCATCGTCCGCGAGGACCAGCCCGGCGACCAGCGCCTCACCGCCTACATCACCGGCGACACCCCGGACCCCGCCACCCTGCGCACCCACCTCACCCAGACCCTCCCCGACTACATGATCCCCAGCACCTACATCACCCTGGACACCCTCCCGCTCACCCCCAACGGCAAACTCGACCACAAAGCACTCCCCGCCCCCGACCACACCCCCACCACCAACGGCCGCCACCCCCGCACCCCCCAAGAAGAGATCCTCTGCACCCTCTTCGCACACACCCTCAACATCCCCGCCATCACCCTCGACGACAACTTCTTCGAACTCGGCGGCCACTCCCTCACCGCCACCCGCCTCGTCAGCCGCATCCGTGCCGTGCTGGGGGTGGAGTTCTCGGTGCGGCAGCTCTTCGACGCGCCGACGGTCGCCGGGCTCTCAGCGGTCCTCGACGGCGACGGCGTCGGCATCGCGCGTGCGGGCCTCGTCGCAGGCCCGCGCCCGGAACGGCTACCGCTGTCCCACCCTCAGCAGCGCCTGTGGGTGCTGCACCAGCTCGAGGGGCCGAGCGCCACCTACAACATCCCCCTCGGCCTGCGCCTCACGGGCACCGTGGACCAGGAGGCACTGGAGGACGCGCTCGCCGACGTCGTGCGGCGCCACGAGTCCCTGCGCACCGTCTTCGCGGAGGACGACGAGGGCGGCCACCAGGTGGTCCTGAAGGACGCGCGGCCCGCCCTGCATCTCCTCCGGGGCCCCGTCGACGCGGAACAGCTCCGCGAGACCGCACGGCACGCCTTCGACCTGGCGGCCGAGCCCCCGCTCCGCGCCACACTCGCCGAACTCCCCGACGGCGATCACGTTCTGTTGCTGGTGGTTCATCACATCGCCGCTGACGGCGCCTCGTTGGAGGTGTTCGCGGGTGATCTGACGGTGGCGTACGGGGCACGCTGTGCGGGCGAGGCCCCGGACTGGGAGCCGCTGCCGGTGCAGTACGCGGACTACACCCTGTGGCAACGCGAGGTGCTGGGTTCGGAAACCGACCCGGACAGCGCCGCAGCACGCCAGCTGGCCCACTGGGTCACCGCCCTGGCCGACCTCCCCGCCGAGCTGGCACTGCCGGTGGACCGGCCACGCGGCGCGACACCCTCGTACCAGGGCGGGGCCGTGACCTTCGACGTGCCCGCCGCCCTGCACACCGACATGACAGCACTCGCACGCGAGTGCGGCGCCAGCGTGTTCATGATCGTGCAGGCCGCACTGGCCGTACTCCTGTCACGACTGGGAGCGGGCAACGACATCCCCGTCGGCACACCCATAGCAGGACGCACCGACGAAGAACTGGAAGACCTCGTCGGCTTCTTCGTCAACACCCTGGTGCTCCGCACGGACGTATCGGGCGACCCGACCTTCCGCGAACTCCTCAACCGCGTCAGGGAATCGGACCTCGCCGCCTACGACAACCAGGACATCTCCTTCGAACGCCTCGTCGACGCCCTCAACCCACCCCGCTCCACCGCACGCCACCCCCTCTTCCAGGTCATGCTGACCGTCGAGAACGAGGACGGTCAGGCCTCCCTGGAACGGCTGCGGGAACTGCCCGGCCTCGCCGCGCGCCCCTACCCGGTGGAGACCGGGGTGGCCAAGTTCGACCTGACCTTCGGCCTCGCCGGCCGCAAGGGCCGCATCGAGTACAGCCAGGACCTGTTCGACGCCGGCACGGCCGACACCCTCGCGGCACGCTTCCTTCGGGTGCTCGAAGCCGTCGTGGGCCGGCCCGACCGCCCGGTCGGCGGCATCGACGTGCTCGACACCGCTGAGCGGGAGCGCGTCCTCGGCCTCTGGTCGGGCGCGACCACCGGGCCGGCACCGGTCGAAGGACCGGTACACGAGCACTTCGCCCGGCAGGCGGCCCGCACCCCCGACGCCGTGGCGCTGCGGGCCGGGGACGAACTGCTGACCTACGCCGCCCTCGACGCCCGCGCGAACGCCCTGGCGCACCGCCTCAGGGCCGCGGGGGTCGGGGCCGAGTCGCCCGTGCTGCTGGTGATGGAGCGTTCGGCCGACCTCGTCGTGGCGACGCTGGCCGTCCTGAAGGCCGGCGGGATGTACGTCCCCGTGCACGCCGCCCACCCGGACTCCCGGGTCAGGGAGGTCGCGGCGGAGAGCGGCGCCGTGGCCGTCCTCACCGACGAGGCCATGGCCGACAGGGCCGCGGCCGCGGGCCCGCCGGTCCTCGTCGTCACCGGCGACGACACCGCCGCCGTACCGCCCGCCGGCCCGGCCGTGTCCGCCGACCGGCTGGCGTACGTGATGTACACCTCCGGCTCGACCGGCGTCCCCAAGGGCGTCGCCGTCACCCACCGCGACGTCCTCGAACTGGCCCGGGACCACAGGTTCGCGAGTGCCGCGCACGAGCGGGTGCTCCTGCACTCGCCGCACGCGTTCGACGCCGCCACCTACGAGCTGTGGGCGCCCCTCCTCTCGGGCGGCCAGGTCGTCGTCGCGCCCGCCGGCGACCTCACGCCCGCGGTGCTTGCGGAGACCGTCGCGCACCAGCGGGTCACGGCGCTGTGGCTGACCGCGGGGCTCTTCCGGCTCATCGCCGACGAGGCGCCCGAGGCGCTGCGCGGCGTGCGCGAGGTGTGGACCGGGGGCGACGTCGTGCCGGCCCACGCGGTACGCCGCGTCTTCGAGGCCTGCCCCGGCCTGACCGTCGTGGACGGCTACGGGCCGACCGAGACCACGACGTTCGCCACCAGCCACCGGATCGAGGCGGACCTCCCCGTCCCGGACCGGATCCCGATCGGCCGTCCCCTGGACGGCACCCGCGTCCGGATCCTCGACGCCGGACTCGGCCCCGTGCCCACCGGCGCCCCGGGCGAGCTGTACATCGCCGGAGCGGGTCTCGCCCGCGGTTACTGGAGGCGTCCGGGGCTGACGGCGGAGCGGTTCGTCGCCGACCCCTACGGCCCGCCCGGAGCCCGCATGTACCGCACCGGCGACCTCGCCCGCTGGCGGTCCGACGGAACCGTCGAGTACCTCGGCCGCGCCGACGACCAGGTGAAGCTGCGCGGCTTCCGTATCGAACCGGGCGAGATCGAGGCCGCCCTCGCCGCGCTCCCCGCGGTGGGTGAGGCCACCGTCGTCCTGCGCGAGGACCGGCCCGGCGAGAAGCGCCTGGTCGGCTACGCGGTGCCCGCGGCGGGCTCGGCGCCCGTGCCCGAGGAACTCCGTGCCGAGCTGGCCGAGCGGCTGCCCGCCTATATGGTGCCGTCCGCGCTGATCGTCCTGGACACGCTGCCGCTGACCCCCAACGGGAAGGTGGACCGCCGGGCCCTGCCCGCACCCCGGTCGGGGCCCGCCGCGGCCGGCCGCGAGCCGCGCAACCGGCGCGAGCAGGTGCTGTGCGACCTGTTCGCCGAGGTGCTCGGCGTCGAACGGGTCGACATCGACGCGGCCTTCTTCGACCTGGGCGGCGACAGCATCCAGTCGATCCAGCTGGTCTCCCGCGCCCGCAAGGCGGGCCTCGTCCTGACGACGAGGGACGTGTTCGAGCGCCGCACGGTCGCCCGGCTCGCCGAGATCGCGGAGGGCGGGACCACCGTCCTGGCCGACACCCCCGAGACCGCGCTCGGCGAGTTCCCGCTCACCCCGGTCATGGCGTGGATGCGCGAACGCGGCGGCCCCGTGGACGGCTTCGCCCAGTCCATGGCCCTGCACGTACCGGCAGGCCTCGACCGGGGCCGGCTCACCGCGACCCTGCAGGGCCTGCTCGACCACCACGACGCGCTGCGCCTGCGGCTCGACGTGGACCCCTCCGGCGCCTGGACACCCGTCATCCAGGCGCCCGGCGCGGTGGACGCCGGGGCCTGCCTGTCCCGGGTGGACGTCTCGGAGCTCGACGAGGAGTCCGCGCGGGCCGTCGCACGCGAGGAGGCCGACGCCGCCCGGCGGTGGCTGGCCGCCGCCGACGGTGCCGTGTTCCGGGCTGTCTGGATGGACCGCGGGCCGCGGGTGCCGGGCTGGCTGCTGCTCGTCGTCCATCACCTGGCGGTGGACGGCGTGTCCTGGCGGATCCTCGTACCCGACCTGGCACAGGCCTGGGACCAGGTACGGCAGGGCCGCGGGGTGCGGCTCGACCCGGTCCTGACGTCCCTGCGGGGCTGGGCGCGAAAGCTCTCCGACCACGCGGCGACCGCGGAACACGAGGACGAGCTCCCGCTGTGGGAGGACATGCTGACCGCGGCCGCGGACGAGCGGCCGCTCGGCTCCCGTCCCCTCGACCCGGCCCGCGATCAGCACGCCACCGCGGGGCACCTCAGCCTGCGGCTGCCGCACGCCATCACGAAGGACCTGCTGACCACCGTGCCCACGGTGACCCGGGCGGCCGTCGACGAAGTGCTGCTGTCCGCCTTCGGCCTCGCGGTGGCGGCATGGCAGCGCGAGACCGGGCGCACCGGCGGCGCACCGCTGGTGACCGTCGAGGGGCACGGCCGGCAGCAGGATCTGCTGCCCGGTGTCGACCTCTCCCGCACGGTGGGCTGGTTCACCAGCCTGCACCCGTTGCGCCTGGACCTCGGCGACGCCGACGTCACCGAGGCCCTGGCGGGCGGCGCGGCCGCCGGGCAGGTCCTGCGCCGGACGAAGGAGCGGCTGCGGGCGGTGCGGAACGGCGGCATCGGCTACGGCCTGCTGCGGTACCTCAACCCGCGGACCTGGAAGCGCCTCGCGGACGTCCCGGCACCCCAGCTCGGGTTCAACTACCTGGGCCGCTTCAGCACGGCCGAGCCGGGCCGGGACGCGCAGTGGGGCGTGGTGGCCGAACTCGCTGGAGCCGGCGGCGGTTACGACCCGCGTACCCCGCTCGCGCACGCCGTCGAAGTGAACGCGCTCACGCAGGACGGGCCCGCGGGATCCGAACTCATCGCCAACTGGACCTGGGCACCCGGTCTTCTGACGGAGCAGCAGGTGACGGATCTGGCCGAGCGATGGTTCGACGCGCTGCGTGCCCTCGTCACGCACGCGCAGCAGCCCGACGCCATGGACCTCACGCCGTTCGACGTGGCGCTCGACTCCATCAGCCAGAGCGAGATCGACGCGTTCGAGGAGGAGTTCCAGGACGAGTGGGACGACTGACCGCGGCCGACTCTGCCGAAAGTCATAGAGCCGCTCTGTCGAACGGCCGATGACCCGACAGGGGGAGATTCCATAGCGTCTCCCCCATGACGAGAGACCTGAGGATGTGGCGACGATGATCACGTTGCGCGAAGTGACCAAGCGATACGAGTCGACCGTTGCCGTGGACAACCTGAACCTGGAGATCCCGGCCGGCCGGGTGACCGGCTTCCTGGGCCCCAACGGCGCCGGCAAGTCGACCACCATGCGGATGATCATGGGGTTGGACCGGCCGACCTCCGGTGAGGCGCTGATCCACGGCAAGCCCTACTCGGCGATGAAGTACCCGCTGCGCGAGGTCGGGGCACTCCTTGAGGCCAAGGCGCTCCACCCAGGCCGCAGCGCCCAGAGCCACTTGCTGGCCATGGCCCAGACGAACGGCATCCCGCGCAAGCGCGTCAGTGAGGTGCTGGAGATCGTGGGCCTGGAGAAGGTGGCCAAGAAGCGCGCCGGCTCCTTCTCACTGGGCATGGGGCAGCGCCTCGGCATCGCCAGCGCCCTCCTCGGCGATCCCCAGGTGCTGCTCTTCGACGAGCCGGTCAACGGCCTGGACCCGGACGGGGTCCGCTGGGTCCGGGAGCTGATGCGCTCACTGGCCGCCGAGGGCCGCACGGTCTTCGTGTCGAGCCACCTCATGAGCGAGATGCAGCTGACCGCCGACCACCTGGTCGTCATCGGCAAGGGGCGCCTCCTCGCCGATGACGCCATCGAGGAGGTCATCGCGCGCAGTTCGCTGACCGCCGTCAGGGTGCGCACGCCCGACAGCCACGGCCTCAACAACCTGACGGCCGGTCTGGCGATGCCCGACGTCGAGATCCAGCGGAACTCCGAGCACGAGATCATGGTCTCCGGCGCGACGGTGGAGGTCATCGGCGACCTCGCCTTCAACCTCGGCGTGAGGCTGCACGAACTACGGGTGGTGGAGGCCTCGCTGGAGGAGGCCTACATGGAGATGACCGCAGACAGCATCGAGTACAAGTCGCCGAAGCCCGCGGGCGCGGGCACACCCCGGCCCGACGCCCAGCAGAAAGTCGAGGCCTGAGCCATGTCGAGTGCGATCACGAATCCGACCGGCACCGGCCGCGAGTCCGTCCTCGCGAACACCTCCTCCTACGGCCGCGGCCGTACCGCCGGCGCGGTGGCGGCGGAGTGGACCAAGCTGTGGTCCGTGCGGGCGACCTGGTGGTGCCTGGCGGGCTCCGTCGTATTGATGGGCCTCTTCGCGCCCGCCCTCGGCGGCAGCATGGCGAACAACTACCGCACCGACGGTGTCGACACGGACGTTCCCATCGCCCACTCGTCCGTGATGGCGATGAACCTGGTGCAGTTCGCCATCGTGGCACTCGCCATGCTGTCGATGACCACCGAGTACTCCACGGGCAGCATCCGTACGACGCTCCAGTGCGTGCCGGTGCGCGGCCGGATGCTCTTCGCGAAGTCCGCGATCATCGCGCCGGTCATGTTCGTCGTCGGGATCGCCCTGGCGGTGGTCGGAACCCTCACCACCACGCCGCTGCTGTTCGAGTACGCGGACACCGACATGGGCAAGGCCGTCCCGACCATCCTGACCGCCGGCGTCTACGTCGCCCTCGTCGGCGTCTTCGCCATCGGGGTGGGAGCCGCGATGCGCAGCGCGGTGGGCACGCTGACGACCGTCTTCATGGTCCTCGCGGGCCTGCCGGGCGCCCTGGCGGTGTCCAACAACGACATCACCCAGAAGATCCTCGACTATCTCCCGTCCACCGCCGGCCAGCACCTGATGGACGGCGGCACCGACCCGTACGGAAGGTCGGCGGCGCTGCTCATTCTCCTCGTGTGGGTGGCGGCGGCCCAGGTGGTCGGATACATCGTCCTGAGCAAGCGGGACGCCTGAGCGGATGGCGGCGGTTGTCCTCCCCCGGCGGCCGCCGCCATCTCTTTTCCTGTCTTTTCCTGTCGGAGGGCTTGGGCGTGTGGTGAAAGTCCCGCCTGCCCGGTGCGGTGGTGGTCCTGCCGGACGCACGGTGTGGCCGCCCCGACTCCCGACTTCCTTCTTTCCGTGTCCGCGCTGACCGCCGGCCGGCCGTCCGCCCGACGCTTTCCGGCCCGGCCGTCGACGTACCGGACCGGACGCCGCCGTCCGGGTGCTGCGTGCCCCCTACGGCCTTGGCGTTGCCCCCGCTGAATCCGTGCCCGCGAACCAGGGCACAGGCTGCCGGAGCCGATGTGCCGCGCCCGGCCCGGGTCAGCTTTCCGGCCGGGGAGCGGGCCGCCTCGGAGCCGTCGGGCTCTTTGGCCGCGCCACGAATGTCGGGCTCTTCGGCCGTGCCACGAATGAGGGAGGAGCGTAAACCCATGCCGCCATTGCAAACCGCTAAGACGGTTTATTACCGTCCCCATACATCAGCCCTAGAGGGAGCCAATAGGGAGTTATCGGGAATGAAGCAGGAGCGCGCCGTCCGGACTCGTCAGGCGCTCATCCTATCGGCCGCCGAGGCCTTCGAGCGGTGCGGCTATACCCGGACGAAACTGACGGAGATCAGTTCCAACGCCGGGGTCAGCCGTGGCGCGCTGCACTTCCACTTCGAGAACAAGGCCGTGGTGGCCGGCACGGTGGAGGCCACGGCGGCCGCGACGCTGCGCCGGACGGCGACCGAGGCACGCCAGTCGGGCGACAACGCGCTGCAGCGGCTCATCGGCACCTCGCGGGCGATGGCCGAGCAGCTCTCCGATGACGTGGTGGCCCGCGCCGGATACCACCTGAGCTGCGAGGCGAGCGACGGCACCGGTCTGGATCTGCGCGGCGAGTGGTACCGCTGCGTCCAGCGGATGATCACCGAGACGGCCGCCGAGCGCCTGCTCGCCGAGAACGTCTCCGAACAGGAGGCGGTGACCTCGATCGTGGCCGCGACCACCGGTTTCGAGGTGCTCGGCCGTACCGATCCGCGCTGGCTCGCGGCCGAGGGGCTCGACCGGTTCTGGCGTCTGCTGCTGCCGTCCCTGGTCACGGCCGAGGCGCTCGCCACCCTGGATGCCCCGGCGCGGGACCGCGCCGACGCGGCGTAGGGAACGGGCCGCGCCGACACGGCGGACGGGACCGGCACGACCGGGGCGGACGGCGCCCCGAAGGGCCGCGGCACACCGTGGCCGCGGCCTTGCGGGACGCCGGCCCGGAGCGGGTGTCCTCGGCGCCGCGCCGCCCCGTCGGCGCGGGCGCGGCCGGGCCCCGGGCGGCCAGGCCGCCGGCGTGTCGAGCAGCACCGGCTGCTCCGCGTAGCCGTTGATGTGGGTGCGACTGCCGCACGGCGTGGGTGATGAGCGAGCCGGTGGTGCCCTGCCCGGCCGCGACCATGAGGTAAGGCGCACCCAGGAGCCCCTGCTCGCCCGGGCGTTCACCCTGCTCGGAGGGGAGCGATCAGCGAGGACGTCAGGTCGCCGCCGGGCGCGAGCGGGTTCTCCCCCCGACGGCTGACGGCCCGCCGGCCGGACTCACCCGATGCCCGCGGGCACGAGCTCATCCCGTTCCTGGTCACGCTGCGTCGCGGCCTTACGCACGCGCACCCCCCGGCCCGGGGGAAGCCCACGCGGACGAGGGCTCCCGGAACCACGTCCGATGCCGGCAGGCGCTGGAGCGCTTCCGTCGCCCGCCCGACGATGTCTGCGTGATCCGTCGGGATCTTCGGCGGCGCCCGGGCGCCGGTGAACGCCCGATGAACTTTCTCGCCACGGCCTCGACGTCACCGTGCGGCAGAAGTTCACCGGCGCCCTCGGCCCGGGCGGGCAGGGCGGCGTGTGGCCGACCCGCGCCCCCCTGGGGACCCGACCCGGGTCCAGGGCGCCCTGCGGGGCGCCCTGTTCGACGGTGAGGCTCTCTCCGCGGCGGTCGAGTACACCATCGGCGACTCGCACCCCGCCGACCAGCGCCTCTCGCTGCACACGGAACAGGCGCAAGCGGTGCGCCGCCTTCACCCGGCAGCCACGGAATGCCCGCCCTTCCTCTATATGAGACCCGGCAGCCATCTTCCTCTTCCTTGTTCTTCTTCCTCGCGAGCGCTTCACGAGGGCAAATCAAGGCGACCTAGAGGGTGTTTGGAGCACTTGTCAGGTGTTTCGCGATGGATTCTCCGGGCTAATTGGGGAAAAGGTCGCTATGGTTCAGATCATTTGCATTGACAAAGCCGACCGAGCGGGTTTTTTATGAAAGGGTTCGGTGGAGGCCTGCCGCAATGCACGGCGTCGACAGCACGATGAGCACGGGCAACCCGCCTGGTGCTCGTCCGGGTCCGTACTGCGCAGGTCACCGATTCAGGTCTGTGGCCAGCGGGTTTGTGTGACTTCGATGCCGAGGAGTTCGAGGGGGTGGAATTGGACACCGCGGGTGATCCGGACGGTCGGCGGATCGGTCATGTTCCCGATCCTCGGGCGGAGTTCGCCGAGGTGGAGGAGGACCATCCGGCCGGTGCGCCGCACTCTGCGGTTGTCCGGGTGGAGCCCGGCCGGGTTCCGCTCCGGGCCGGGAGCGCGTCCGGCCTGACGCCCGGCCGGGCAGAAGCCCAGCAACGCGAGATACCGGCGCAGGCAGGCGGTCACGCAGCCCTCTGCGGCGACCTTCTCGGCGGTCAGACAGCGGCTCCCGCCCGCCGCGCCCGCGACCTGGTCCTTCATCGCGTCGGCAACTTAGAAGATCTCGGCGGCCCCGCCGTCGAAGACACGCGCGCGGACCGGGATTCCGCAGCCGCCGGTGACCGCGAGGCCCGCTCGGACCTGCTTCAGTTCCGTGCGCCGGCCCTTGGGGTGCCCGCACGTGATGGCCGGCAACGGCGCGTACGCGTGGTCCGGGCGGTCGTAGTCGAGCAGGGCCGGCTCCGTGCCGAACGCCTCCTCCACGACTCGGGTGCGGGCCCGGTCCCCGGCCCGGAACAGCAGCACCGGCATCGGCATCGGCGAGGTGAGCCGGTTCGCGACGAGCGCCTCCGCCACCCGGCCATGCGTCAGGTGCGCCCGCGCGGCGGAAGGGCACAGCCCATCGACGATCGCGGCCCCGTCCAGCCGGCGCGGAGACTCGTCAGCGACAGGCAGAGCGCCCCGACGCCTGCCCACCACGGGCGTCACCACGCACTCAGGACGCCGGCGATCAGCCCGTGGCCGCGGGGACCGGGCAGTCACCCACACACCCGGTCCAACGCCACCAAGCCTGCTCAGGACACCCGTCCCGAGCCCTCACCATCCGATTGAACGAGCCGCAAAGTACCAGTCAACGGGGAGCAGAATATGGACATCCAGGTTCTGGGTTCGATGTCAGTGCGCGTAGGCGGACACTCCGCCGCCCCTTCCGCGCCGAAGCCAAGACAGGTTCTCGCTCTACTCGCGCTGCACGCCGACCAGATGGTCCCCGTGTCGACGCTGGCGGAGGAGTTGTGGGGCCACAAACCGCCGCGCAGCGCCCGTACAACGCTGCAGACGTACGTACTGCAGCTGCGCGACCTCATCGGTGAGGCGCTCGCCCGCGAGGGCAGCGGTCGCGAGGGCGCCAAGGACATCCTCGTCACCCTGCCCGGGGGGTACCGGCTCGAGACGGGAGGCGGCAGCGTCGACTTCCGGACCTTCGAACGCCGCGCCGCCGCCGGGTTCCGCGCCATGGACACCGAGGACTACCAGGGCGCGACCCGCAAGCTGCGCGAGGCCCTCGACCTGTGGTCCGGCGAGGGCGCGCTCGCCGACATCCAGGCGGGCAGCCTGATCACCATGGAGGTCGAACGGCTCGAAGAGGCCCGCCTGTTCGCCCTCGATCAGCGCATCGAGGCCGACCTCCGCCTCGGCCGCCACCGTGAGCTGGTGTCGGAACTGACGTTCCTCGTCCACCGCCACCGTACGCACGAGGGACTGCACGCCCAGTTCATGCTGGCGCTGCACCGCTCGGGGCGGCGCGGCGAGGCTCTGCGCGCGTATCAGCGGCTGCACGCCGCACTCGACAGCGAGTTGGGTCTGGAGCCCTCGCTGCCTCTGCAGCGCCTCCAGCGGTCCATAAGGACCCAGTCGGACGCCTTCGAGGTGGACGGCACGGTCAGCAGCGCCGCCGGGGTGCGGGGCACGGCATCGGGACCGAAGTCCGCCCGCGTGTGCTGAACCGGCCGGGACGCATCGGCCCCGCGCACGGCAGTCCTCGACACCAACCGGCCTCGGCACCTTCCTCGAACGGTACGCCGGCCCCTGCCGGCACGTGCCGGGCCTCGGCTGCCTGCGCGCGCCCGACGGCATCAGCGGTGCTCGGTCACGACGGACGGAGAGGGCTTCCGTGGAAGTACGGCTGCGGGACGCGCTGACCGACGTCGCGGGCTGACACCGTACTGTGCGCCGAGTGTGGTGCCAAGGTGCCTGAGCAGTCCTAGTACTCCAGCCGGATTTCGGCGTATGTCCTGCTGGAGTACTAGGTTCTGTCGTCAAATGTCACGCCCACATCAGGAGTGATGCGAGGGTGACCGCTGCTTCGTAGGACTCGGTGGTCTTGTCATAGCGGGTGGCGATGCCACGCCACTGTTTCCAACGGTTGAAGCACCGCTCCACGACGTTGCGCTGCTTGTAGACAGTGCGGTCGAAGACCGGCGCCGGCCACCCCGGCTGCCGCGCCGGGCCCGGTTCCGGGTCTGACCGGCCCGCTCGGGAGTGGTGAGCGGGATGTTCTTGCGGCGGAGCCAGGTGCGAATCGCCTTCGAGCTGCAGCCCTTGTCGCCCAGGACGTGAGCGGGCCTAACCCGAGACCGCCCGGCCCCGATGCGGGGCACCCGGATCGCTTCCATCACCGTGGTGAACTAGGGGCAGTCGTTGGTGTTCCCGCTCGTCACGACGAAGCTGAGCGGGCGGCCGAATCCGTGACGACACGCCCTAGGGGGAACACCTCCGGGCTCAACCGGGGATCGCCCCGATAGACCGCGCCCCCGGCCTCCGCGACCGTGGTCCCATGACCGAAACCACACGCACGACTCGCCTGTTCGCCCTGCTCGTTCCGCTGTTCATGTTCCTCTACGGGGTGTTCCGCCTCATCGACGGCAGGGACGGCGACCACGGGCCCGGGCTCGCCTGGAACATCGGGCACTCCTTCTTCTTCGCCGCCTTCCTCCTGCTCGGCGCGCTCGTCGTGGAGCTGCGCAGCCTGGTCCACGTCGATACGGCGCGAAGAGCGGCGGCCGCCGGCGCGGCCATGGTCGCCGGGGTGTTCGGCGCCGGGTGCTTCCTGTGGGTGATCCTCGGCGACCTGTTCCCGCGCTTCGACGACGCCGCCCCGCTGCCCGGGCCGCTGGAGCTCGTGGGGCCCCTGGCCTTCCAGGCCGGCATCCTCACCCTGCTGGTCATGCTGGTCGCGTCCAAGCCCCGGCAGCTTCCCGCATGGAGCCCGGTGCTCGTCTTCGTCGCCTTCGCCCTCATCGCCGTGAACCTCGATCTGATCCCGGTCGCCGCCCTTGCCCTCATGGCGGGCCTCGCGCCTCTGGTCCGTACGCGTGCCGGAGGCCTGCGCGCGCCCGTGAGCGCGTCCTGATCGCCCCGGCAGCACGGCAGAGGAGCGCGAAAACGGGTGGAACTCCGTTGCCGCGCTCCTCTACCGTGCTGCCGAACCGCCATGTCGTCCAGGTAAGGGCGTTCCGTTGTACACCGCGTGAGACCTCCCCACTGCTGATCTGTCGCGCGTCGCGCCTGTGCGCCGCGCTGTTTTCTGCTGCGGACTTCTCACCCGAAACCGGTGTCCCTCTGTGCTCAACAACTGGTTCGTCATGCCCACTTGCCTGCCACTCGTCATCCGTCGCTGCCACACGTGCGCGTCCGAACGCTTCCGGGCGAACGGAAAGTTCCGCGTCAACGCGAACCACAAGCTGCTCGACGCCTGGCTCCTCGCTCTCTGCGTCGCCTGCGGGGAGACCACCAAGCTCACGGTCTTCGAGCGGACGCACGTGCGCTCCGTACGACCTGAGCTGCTGGACCGCATGCACGACAACGACCCGGTCCTGGCAGCGGAGTTGCTTCAGGACCCCGTCGTGCGTCGCCGCAATCACGTCGCCCTCGACTGGAACGGCGCCTGGCGTCTCGACACCGGCGGAACGGATCACCTGGACCGCGAGGTGATCGATGTCGCGGTCCGCTTCGCGGCCCGGATACCGGTCAGGCCGGCGCGGCTGGTCGCCGAGGGGTGCGGGCTCTCACGGGGCGAAGTCGGGAGACTGATCACGGAGGGCAAGCTCGTCTCGGCCGTCCGGCTGAGCGGCAGGCTGTCCGGTGACTTCACCTTCAGGCTGAAGCGCTGACACGCCTCCGGGTCCAGGGCCTGTCCGGCACGATCCGCCGGACAGGCCCGCCCCCCGGACCCCCGTACCGGGCTTCAGCGCCGCACCAGCGCCACCAGGCTCAGTCCGAACATCAGGACGCCCAGGGGCAGATGGACCGACGGTACGTGTGCGATCCCGAGGACCACCTGGACCGAGGCGAGGACCAGGAAGCCCGAGGCGTACCAGATGGGCCGGGCCGGACCGCCGCCCGGCTTCCAGGCCAGGACCGCGGCCAGTACGTACAGCATCGAGGCCCCGTACATGACGCGTGCGCCGACGCTGTGCAGGGTCTCGCCGTAGGACGAGGTCAGGAGCAGTCCGGCGGAGATCGCCTGGAGGAAGATGGTCAGCGTCTGCAGGGCGATCGCGATCTGCGGGAACGAGAACTGCCGCTGTGCCGTCGTCGTCGCCCGGCCCGGCCCTGCGTGGGTGGTCATGTCGCGGTCCCCTTTTCCGCCCGCTGGGCAGTAGATCGATAGGGTCTTCACCAGCCCGACGACGCGGGCCCGCGAAAGGTAAGGCGAGGGGGCGTTCGGGACGTGGGGACGGCGAGGACGGCCATCGGTGACATAGCCGGCGAGCGGCGCCAACTGCTCAATGTCGCTTACCGGTTGCTCGGCTCACTGGCCGAGGCGGAGGACGCCGTCCAGGAGGCGTACGCGCGCTGGTACGCGCTGCCACGGGCCCGGCGGGAGGAGATCGTCTCTCCCGGCGCCTGGCTGTCGACGGTGACCGGTCGCATCTGCCTGGACGCACTCGGCTCGGCGCGGGCCCGGCGCGAACGGTACGTCGGCTCATGGCTGCCCGAGCCGTTGCCGGACCGTACCGAGTGGGACCGCGGCCGGGGCACCGATCCCGCCGACCAGATGGTCCTGGACGAATCGGTGACGATGGCCTTCCTCGTCGTCCTGGAGTCGATGACGCCCGCCGAGCGGGTCGCGTTCGTCCTGCACGACGTCTTCCGGTACCCCTTCGCCGAGATCGCCGACGTCCTCGGCCGGACCTCCGCCGCCTGCAAGCAGCTCGCGGCCTCCGCACGGCGCCGGGTGCGTGCCGCCGAGGCTCCGGTGACGGGGTCGGGACAGGCGGAGGCGGTGCGGCACGTCAAGGAGGCCTGGGAGACCAAGAACGTCGCGGCCCTCGTCGGCCTTCTGGACCCGGCCGCCGTGATGACCGCCGACGGCGGCGGCCTGGTCGGCACCGCGCTGCGCCCGATCGAGGGCGGCGCGCTCATCGCCCAGTACATGGTCGCCATCGCCGACAAGGCCCCGGGCCTCGAACTCCTGAAGCGGTCGGTCAACGGTGCACCGGGGCTGGTGGCCCAGCGGGACGGCGCCGTCATGACCGTGGCCTCGTTCGAGATCGCCGACGGCCGCGTCACCCGGATCTGGGTGGTCCGCAACCCGGAGAAGCTGCGGCCGTGGCTGGGGGACGGTGACGAGCGGGACGGTGACGAGCCGACGTCCGGGTGAGCGCAGAACACCATTCTGTTCACGTGGTGGCAGCGTCACGTGCAGCATGACTTCGTGAGCGCCGTCGAGGAAGCACTGCGGGCGCAACGTCCGGGGAGCTTGTGACGCACGCTCGTCGAGGTGGGCCTCGGGGGCGGCAAGGATGTAGAGGGCCATGGGCACGCGCCCCGAAGGGCCGCGGCTCAGGGGCCCTCGGCCGGTGCGGAACAGTCGTGACCGTCCCCCGGCAGGCCCACGCCGTTCAACACCGGCTCCTCGCCCTCGGGGATCTCGAAGGTGAGGCTCGCTCCCGTCGGCGTCACCACGAGCGTGCGCTGGTCGCCGAAGGTGAGTGACGGACAGATCTCCCAGGAACAGCCGGCCCTGTCCAGGGCCGACACCACGTCCGCATAGGTGAGCCCTGAGGGAAAGGTGTCCGTTCCCGCGGCAACGGACGGGGGGAGCTCCACCACGTCACGCCAGGTCTGGACGCAGATGAGACACACCTTGCGGCAACGGCAGACACTCAGCTCAAGATCCCCGTAGCCGAAGAGCCGCGGCCACTTCCGCCTTCGGCTCATGGTTCCGATTTCCCACGGCTCGCCGAAAGCCTCGGTCACGTCACGCCAGTCGGCTCCGCTGAACACCGGGCCCAGACGGCCCGTCTTCGCCATCGTGGCCAGGACATCGAGAATCTGCACAAGCGGAGCCTGGCATGTGTCCTGACCAGCAGTCCAACGGATCCGAGAGCTGCCGCCGCGGTCCGCTCGGCTCAGGAGTAGACGATCGGGCACCCCCGTCGCACCGCATGCTCGGCAGCGCGCAGATAGAGCGCGGCGTAGAACGCCGCGTCCAGGTCGTCGGCCCACGGCCCCGGCCGGGCGGCGGCCAGTTCCTTCGCTGCTCCTTCCCGGAACCACATGGTCAGGTCGAGGTTGTCGCACATGCGCGGGGTCTCCGCCGGCAGCTCGATGGCTGTCGCCAGCCGTTGGGCGACGGCCAGGACCTGCGGAGCACCGGCGACCACGGTCGATGACTCGGTGTAGGCGGAGCCGATGGGCAGCCTGATCACCTCGCCGAGCGAGAACGGCACCAGCACCGACCAGTGGGAGAGGGTCTCCGTCTCCCCTTGCGAGAGGTGCGCCTCGCACAGCGCGTCGAACCCGTCCACCGAGGAGATCAGCTTCTCCTCGAAGGCCTGCCCTGAGCCGCGGACGACGAAGTCCGGCTCGTCCGGTACGGACTCGTAGGGTGGCAGGCCTCGTTGCCGCAGGTCGTCGTTGAGCGCCGTAGCGATCTCGCCCCAGCCTGTCTCCTCACCGAACCACTCCTCCGCGCCGACGCTGATCAGGTATACGCCCATGACCGCAACGTATGCCCCACCACTGACAGTCCCGACGCGGCCGGCCCGGTTCAGGCGTGCAGCGTGGGCCGGTAGGTGAGTTCCTGGATGTCGCCGTCGAGCGTGCGGTGGCCGGTCAGCTCCAGGTCGAAGTCGGCCGCGCCCTTGAAGACCGGGGCCAGCCCGGTACGGCCGGTGATCACGGGGAACAGCGTCACCTGAACGCGGTCCACCAGACCGGCCGCCATCAGCGCGCGGTTCATCGACAGGCTGCCGTGCGAGCGCAGCGGGACGTCGGACTCCTTCTTGAGCCGGGCGACGACATCGACGGCGTCGCCGTGCGCGATGGTGGCGTCCGGCCAGTCGAGAGGGCCTTCGAGCGTGGACGACACCACCGTGGTCGGCAGGGCCCTCATCCGGGTCACCCAGGGGTCGCGTACGTCGGAATCCTCGGTGCTTTCCGCCAGCATCTGCGCGAACAGCTGGTACGTGTGGGCACCGAAGACCATCCGCTGCTCGTCCCGGTACAGGCCGAGGCGGTGGTCGAGGAGCTCCGGGCCCTGCTTGCCCCAGTAGCCGGTCCAGTCGCCTCCGGCGCCGCCGAAGCCGTCGAGGCTGGAGAAGACGTCGAAGGTGTAGGTGGCGGTCATGGTGCTCTCCTCACGTGCGGCTGGTCGCGCGCTGCGAGGGCGCGCCGTAAGTAGAGACTGGCCACCGCGGCGGGACTCATCGGCAGCCGCGCCGTCTCACCCCCGAATGCCGCGCAGAAGGTGGTCGATCAAGGCATCGGCGAAGGCCGTGTCGAGCGGCTCGTCCGGCATCATCAGGCGGTGGTAGCAGGCGCCCCAGAGCTGGTCGACGACCACCTGGGGGTCGACCTCGGCGCGGATCCGGCCCACGTGCTGGGCGCGGGTGAGCCGGTCGGCCGCGAGGCGGCGGCGCGGGTGGACGTAGTGCTTCGCGAGGGCGCCGGACGACATCGCCGAAGCCGTCACGTTCCTCGCGGGCCCCGGACGCTGGATCAACGGGCAGGTCCTGTACGCGAACGGCGGGATCGCCTGACCCCGCGGCGGGCCCGGCACGAGGCGGTGGCGTGCGGAGCCGGGTTGAGAGAGATTTGGGGCGCACGGGGCGACCGCCCCGCATGCCCGCTCCCCGAAAGGCGCCCGTGAACGACCGACCGCACCCGACCGCAGAGTTCGGGATTCGCGCCGCCCGCACGGACGACCCGGCGGAGACCGACCGGCTCTACGACATCTGCCTGCGCACCGCCGCATCGGGCAAGGACGCGACGGGCTCCTTCGAGGACCCGCGCCTCCCCGGCGACATCTTCCTCGCCCCCTACCTCCGCTACGCCCCCGACCTCGCCTGGGTCCTCGCCCGCCCGGACCGGCCCGCTTCCGGGTACGTCCTCGGCGTCGCCGACACCGCCTCCTTCGAGCGGACCCTGGAGCGGGAGTGGTGGCCCACGCTCCGGGCCCGGCGCGCGGGAGTGCCGTTCCGTGAGGGTTCCCCCGACGCCTTCGCCCGGAGGTGGATCGACCGTCCACCCACCGCTCCGGCCGAGGTGGCAGCGTCGTACCCCGCCCATCTGCACATCGACCTCCTCCCCGAGGCGCAGGGCGGCGGCAACGGGTCCCGGCTGATCCACACCCTGCTCGGGGCGTTGCGGAGCCGTGGCGTCGGGGGCGTTCACCTCGGCGTGGGCAAGGCGAACACCGGTGCGGTCGGCTTCTACCGGCACCTAGGGTTCGAGGTGCTCGTGGAGGAGCCGAGCTCGTTCACCCTGGGCATGAGGCTTCAGGACCGGGGCGGGAAACTGGGCTGAGGACCGGGGCTGACCCACGCCGCACACACACCGCGTGGCGAGTCCGCATCCCCTTGGACGCCGTCCGGTACGGGTGCCTCCATCGACGTGCTCCGGTCAGTCACACGAGCGGGGTACGGCGAGCTGTCCGCCGGTGCCTCAGCCCAGCGTGACCCGGGCGGTGATCGGCAGATGGTCGCTGCCGGTCGCGGGCAGGGTGCGGATGCGGCCGACCGTCGCGGAGCGGGCCAGGACCTGGTCGATCCGGGCCAGCGGGAAGGACGCGGGGAAGCTGAAGGCGAAGCCGCGTTCCGACACGTTCAGCTGGGAGGTCAGCGGGGACAGACCGCGGTCGTCGACCGTGCTGTTGAGGTCGCCCAGCACGATCACCCTGCCCACCGTCTCGGCGGCGACGGCCCGGCCCAGCAGATGGGCGCTCTCGTCCCGCCGGGAAGAGGCGAATCCGCTCGTGCCGACGCGGATCGACGGCAAGTGGGCCACGTAGGCGGCCACTTCGCCCTGCGGGGTGTGGACCACGGTACGCAGCCCGCGGCTCCAGCCCTCCTCGATCTCCTTGGGCTTGATGTCCACCACGCGGGTGCCGGTGAGCGGGTGCTTCGACCAGATCCCGACCGTCCCCCGCACCTCGTGGAACCGGAAGTCCGGTGCGAGGGCCTTCTCGTACGCCGGCAGGGCGGCCGGGACCAGTTCCTCCAGCGCGATGAGGTCGGGTCCCGCCTCGGCGAGCGTACGGGCCGTGCCTGCCGGGTCCGTGTTCACGTCGCTCACGTTGTGCTGCACCACGACCAGATCGCGCTCACCGGGCTCCGGCGCGGCGAGGAAGAGACCACCGAACGCGTACGCCCAGGCCGCCACGGGCAGGAGCAGGGACAGGAGCGCGGTGACCGAGCGGCGCAGCAGGGCGCAGGCGAGCAGGACGACGGTCATGAGGCCGAGCCAGGGCAGGAACGCCTCCAGCAGGCTTCCCAGGTGGCCGGGCCGGTTGGGCAGCACCTGCGGGAAGGCGAGCAGGAGTGCCGTGAGGAGGGCGATTCCGGCGATCACCCGGCCCCGCGTCCACCGCCCCGGCCGCTCCCACGCCCACCGGGACCCACCGGTCCGCGGCGTCGGGGCCGTCCCGCTGTCCGTCCTCCCCGCCGAAGCCGCCGAAGCCGCCGGGGCCGTCGCACCGCTGTCCGTCCGCTCCACCATGATGTTCCGCTGGTCCCGTCCGCTCGTCGACCTCTTGTTGACCTTGCTTTCCAGGACGGGCTGCCGGGCCGGACAGTTCCCGGCGGCGCGGCAGGCCGCGCCGGTCGCCCCGTGTCAGGCGGTGGCCGAGCGGCGCAGCCGGGAGCGTACGGCGCGCTGCGCGACCGGGCCGAGGCCCTCCAGCGCGGCGACCGGGCCGCAGTTCGTCAACGGTGCCGAAGTGGTAGAAGACCAGCGCCTGATTGGCGCCGGCCGCTGCCGCGACGGCACGTGCGGAGGTCTTGGCGTTGCCCTGCTCGGTGAGGGTGGTCAGGGCGCCCGCGAGTAGTTTCGTGCGCGTGTCCTCGCTCATGCCCGTGCCTCCTCGCGGACCGGCCGCAGGTCCGCGCGTACGCCGCGAAGCGGGCCCCGCCCCACCGCACGACGGTACGTCAGCAGAGCTGTAATCACTGGCGTTTGGGGGTCGGCTCGGCCCCGTCCGGGCCTCCGCTAACCTGTGGCCATGCACGGGGGAACTGAAGAAGACTCTGGCTTGAGCGGCAGCGGTGCCCGGCCGCTGGAGGCGCGGGATCCACGGCGTATCGGCTCGTTCCGGCTGCTCGGGGTGCTCGGCTCCGGAGGCATGGGCCGGGTCTATCTCGGCGTCACGCCGGAGGACTCGAAGCGGGCGGGGCGGGGCGCCGGGCACTACGCCGCCGTGAAGCAGGTGCTCCCCGCACTGGCCGAGGACACCGCCTTCCTGGGGCACTTCGGACACGAACTCGACAACCTCGGCAAGCTGCCCGACGGCACGAGCGCACGGCTGCTGGCGAGCGACCGGACCCACCGGCCGCCGTGGTTCGCCACCGCGTACATCCCCGGCATCACGCTCAGCGACGCCATGCGGCTGCACAACGACCCGCTGCCCGCGGACTCCCTGTGGCGGCTGCTGCGCGACGCCGCCGCCGGGCTGCGTGCGGTGCACGCCGCCGGCATCGTGCACCGCGACCTCAAGCCGTCCAACGTCATGCTGACGCTCGACGGTGTCACCCTGATCGACTTCGGAGTGGCACGGGCCGCCGACCAGAGCCGGCTCACCAAGACCGGCATGGTCGTCGGCACCCCCGCCTACATGGCCCCCGAACAGGCCATCGCCAACCAGACGTTGACCGGCGCCGCCGATGTCTTCGCGCTCGGCAGCCTGCTGCTGTACGCGGCCAACGGGCGGCCACCGTTCGGGGACGGCTCCGGGCTCGACCTGCTCTACCGCATCGTCCATGAGGCGCCCGACTTCGGGCGGTTGCCGGACAACGATCCGGAGCTGGCCGGTCTCCTGAGGTCCTGCCTGGCCAAGGAGGCCGCGGACCGGCCCACGACCGACGAGCTCTTCGCCCTGGCCGCCGACCGCGTTCCCGCCGCGGTCTCCTCGCCGTGGCCGCCGGCCGTCACGGACCGGATCACCGAGCGCGAGGCGTTCGCCGCGAAGCCGCCCCCGCCCGAGGCGGAGGCCCCCGACTCCCGCGGCGTCGCGGACAGTACCGAGGGCGCCGGCGCGGACGCCGAACCCGTACAGATCGCGAGGCCCGGCACCGGGCCGGACGGCGCGCAACCCGAACGGCGCTCCCGTCGGCGGCGGGTGCTGCTGATCGCGCTGCCCGTCGTCGTGGTGGTGGGCGGCGGCCTGACGTTCAAGCTCGCGCCCTTCGAGATCCCTGACGCGGACGCGCGCCCCGGGGCGTCGGGCCCGCAGACCCCCGGTACCCCGTCCGCGTCGGCGACGGGCGGCGGGCCGACGAAGTCCGCGAAGCCGTCGGCCGAGCCCTCGGGTTCCACGAAGAAGCCGAGCGCCTCGGCGTCCAAGGAGGCCGAGGGCGGCGGCGTCGCGGGTGGAGCGGCCGGCGAGGGCGCGGACGGGAGCGGCGGTACGGGCGGTGCCACCGCTCCGGCGGGGACGGCAGGCGGGGCGGGCGGCTCCGACGGGGGCGCGCAGACCCCCGTCAAACCCGCGCCCGCGGGGACGCGCTGGATCGAGAACGCGGGCAACGGGCGGTGCCTGGCCGCGTCCGTCAACCGGTTCTCGGGCAGCGCGACCGTGACGACCACGACGTGCGGCGACTCGTCGGGCAACGGGACCACGATGGACTTCGCGTGGTCGTACACGTCCGGTTCGGGCGGCTCCTTCGCGCTCCGCAACAAGGAGACCGGGAAGTGCCTGGAGCCGCAGCAGTTCCAGGGGTACGCGATCAAGGACTGCACCGGCTCCTCCAACCAGACGTGGAAGATCGGCGCCACATCCGGCAAGGGCCGCACCTTCACCAACGTGCGCCTGGGAGCGTGTCTGGGCGTGACCCCCTACAGCGCCCTGACGACCGTCACCTGCAACGCCCAGGACAGCTCCCAGCTCTGGTCCGACATCGCCGCGTCCTGAACCCAGGTGGTCCATACGTGGCGACGCGGCCCCCGACCGGCCGCCAGTCGTGGGAGTGCGGCCACCGTGCGAGTGACCCTGCGGCCTCGTCGTTCCGTACGGCCGGGCCATCACACCTACGGTCCCCGGCATGAAACGCACCAAGCTCGCCGCGGCAGCAGCCGCCACCACAGCCGCCGTCACCACGGTCTGTGCCCTGTGCCTGACTTCCGCCGCCCCCGCCGCGGCCGACTACTCGGGCAATCCGCTGGCCGGGGACAACGGCTTCGGCGTGCTCGTCCAGGACGACGCCACCCTGGGCAGCACGGAGACGGAGGGCTCGGTGGCCATCGGCGGGAACCTCACGTACGGCCCCGGGTACAACGTCGCGCTGCACACCCCCGGCACCTTCACCGCACCCGGTGACGACAACCCGACGGCCCTGCTCGTGGGCGGCAGGGCCGACCACGCGAGCAGCTCCCCCCAGGGCGTACTGAAGGTCCTCAGCGACGGCTACGTGAAGATCGGGGACGGAACGGGGTCGTCCGTCCTGGACACGGACGCCAACAACGCCGAGGTCAACACCCAGGTCGTCGCCGCCGGTGCCGCCTACAACTCGACGCCGCGGATCGAGACGACCGTCCGCCAGCCCGTCGAGTCGGTCACCGACACCACGGGGCTGCCCGACCTCGACGCGCTCTTCTCGACGTACCGCGACCGCTCCGACGCGATCGACACCTGCGACACGAACGTCATCCTGCGCGACGCCGCCGGAAACCCGCTGCCCGACCAGACCGGGTTCCCGGCCGGGACGAACGCCTACGTCACCCTCACCGAGGGTGAGACGAACGTGCTCCGGCTGACCGGTGAGCAGCTGAACAACCTCTCCCAGATCACCTTCAACACACCCCCGACGGAGACGACACCGTTCGTCGTCGACGTCGACACGACCGGGACGGACGGTACGTACGTCTGGCACATGCCGACCCTCGCCGGGGTCTCCGGCGAGCAGGCCCCGTACATGCTGTGGAACTTCCCCGACGCCACCGACATCACGATGGCGGACGGCGACTCCCTCGAAGGCACCGTCTTCGCGCCCCGCGCCCACCTCACCGACCTCGACGCGTCGAACATCGAGGGCACGATCGTGGTCCGGGAACTGACGGCCGGGCCCCTGACGGAGGACGGTTCCTCGTCCGTCGACGCGGGCGAGATCCACCAGTTCCCGTTCGCCGCCGAGATCGACTGCGTCGGCGACGAGTCCCCCTCCCCGTCCCCGACCGGCATGACACCGTCGCCCACCGAGCCCACGCCCACCCCGACGGAGCCGACGCCGACGCCCACCGAGCCGACCCCCACCCCGACCGAGCCGACGCCGACGCACACGCACGGACGTCCGACCCCGCCCCCGCCCCCGCCGGACCACGGCGGCCACCACCACAAGCCGGGCGGCGGGCTCGCCGACACCGGTGCGTCCACGACGCTCTTCGCGGCGAGCGGCAGCCTTCTCCTCGTCGCCGCCGGCATCCTCCTCCTGGGACGCCGCCGCCGGCCGCAGCACTGACGCGGCCCGCCGGGGTCAGCGGCCGGGGAAACGTTCCCCGCACTCGCCGCAGTACTTCGGTGCGGACTCCTGCGACATGCGCCCGCACGCGGGGCAGACCCGGTCCAGGGAACAGGGCGCCTCGCCGCCCTCGTACGTCACCGCGGAAGCCGGGGCGCTCTTGATCGCGAGGCCCGGGCGGCGGCGGTGCACCGTGAGATAGGCGAGGCCGTCCGGGCCCGCGGTCAGGGAGCGGCGCGAGGTGCGCGGGAGCCACATGACCGTGGTGGGGCCGAGAACGAGGGGTTCGCCGCCGTCGCCCGGGGTGAGGCGGCCGTCGCCCTCGACGACCACGAGAAGAACGTCCAGGACGTCCTCCTGATGCTCCCCCACCGCGCCACCCGCAGGAAGACGGACCAGGTTGGCATCCAACTCGCGCCCCTGCCGGTCGAGTTGCCAGAGCGCTCCGCGGTCGCCGGGAGCTGCCGCGGCGAGCAGGCCGCTGAGTACGGTCAGTACCTCGGGAGTGGCGTTCACGGCTCCCAGGCTACGCCGCGGGGTGCCGCCCCCTGCCCCCGCCGTAGGGTGGTGCGCTTCCGCGTCCACGTCGCGGCCAGGAGACAAGGAGGGCCGGCGCATGGACCGTCATCCCGACGACAAGTACCCGCCGATCGAGCCGTACGAGCACGGCGTGCTCGATGTGGGCGACGGCAACCTCGTGTACTGGGAGGCGTGCGGCAACCCGGCCGGCAAGCCCGCCCTGGTCGTGCACGGGGGACCGGGTTCCGGCTGCCCGGAATGGCCCCGCCGGTACTTCGACCCGGACCGCTACCGCGTCGTCCTCTTCGACCAGCGCAACTGCGGCCGCTCGACCCCGCACGCGAGCGACCCGGCCGCCGACCTGCGGCACAACACGACGGACCACCTGATCGCCGACATGGAGCGCCTGCGCGTCCACCTCGGCGTCGACACGTGGCTGCTGTTCGGCTGGTCCTGGGGCTCGACGCTGGCCCTGGCGTACGCCGAGCGGCACCCGGAGCGGGTCGGCGCGATGGTGATCGACTCCGTCACCACGACCCGCCGCTCCGAGATCGACTGGCTGTACCGCGGGGCGAGCCAGTTCTTCCCCGACGCGTGGGACGCCTTCCGGGCCGGCGTACCGGAGGCCGCGAGCGACGCGACCCCGGACGTGCTCGCCGCGTACGCCCGGCGGACGGAGAGCCCCGATCCGGAGGTACGGGCCCGGGCCACGGCCGACTGGTGCGCCTGGGAGGACGCGGTGCTCTCCCTGGAGGCGTACACCGGACCGCCCCCGTACAGCGGCCGCCCCGGCCGGGCGCAGCTGGCACTGGTGCGGATCTGCGCGCGCTACTTCTCCCGCGGCGCCTGGCTGGAGGAGGGCCGGCTGATCCGGGACGCGGGGAGGCTGGCCGGCATCCCGGGCGCGCTGGTGCACGGGCGCCTCGACATGGGCGGTCCGCTGACCACCGCGTGGGAGCTGGCCAAGGCGTGGCCGGACGCGGAACTGACGGTGATCGAGGACGCGGGGCACCTGGGCGGGGCGGCGACGACCCGGGCGGTCCTGGCGGCGCTGGACGGGTTCTCGGGGTAGCGGGACGGCCGGGAGACGGGCCGCGATCCCGGCCGGTACCGGGATGCGCTGGGCCGCGCGCCACCTGTCGGGTCATCATGTACGGGGCAGGCAGGGCGAGATGAGCGGGGGCGACCTATGCGTGGCGAGGTTCTCGACGGACGGTACCGGCTGACGGAACCGATGGGGTCCGGTGGAATGGGCCGGGTCTGGGTGGCCGAGGACGAGCGCATCGGGCGAAAGGTCGCGGTCAAGGTCCTCTCCCGCATCGACGAGGACACCTCGGCCACCCGCTTCGCCCGTGAGGCCCGCGTCGTCGGCGGGCTGTCGAGCCCGCACATCGTCACCCTGCACGACTTCGGCGAGGCCCAGGTGGCCGGGGAACGCGTGCTGTACCTCGTCATGGAACACCTCCAGGGGCGGGACCTCGGGGCTGTGCTGGAGAGCAGGAGACCCGGACTCCCCTCCCCCGCCGAGGTGATGGGCTGGGGCGTCGAGATCTGCGCGGGGCTGGAGACGGCCCACCGGGCAGGCATCGTGCACCGCGACATCAAACCGGCCAACATCCTGCTCACCGCGGACGGCACCATCAAGATCCTCGACTTCGGGATCGCGCGCATGCTGTCGACGGCCGCCGCGATGACGCGCACCGACCTGACCGCCGCCGGCTTCGTCATCGGCACCCCGCTGTACATGTCGCCGGAGCAGATACGGGCGCCCGACGTCCTGGACAGCCGCAGCGACCTGTACTCCCTCGGCTGTCTGCTCCACACGCTGCTCACCGGCGGACCACCGTTCACCGGAGCCGGTACGGCCGTCCTGGCACAGCACCTCGGCGACATACCCGAGCCGCCGAGCGCTCGGCGCGCGGACCTTGCCGGGTTCGGTGAACTCGACGCGATCGTCCTGCGATTACTCGCCAAGGAGCCGGGCGAGCGGCCCGAGGACGCGGCGCGGACGGCTGCCCTCCTGCGGGCCGCGATCGCTTCCGGGCAGGCCCCGCCCCGCCCCTCCCCGCCGGAGCGCGCCCCCACCGCCCTGGGATCGGTCCCCCACTCCGCGGCCCCGGCCGAGCCCGCCCCCGCCGCTCCGGTCCCGCATCCGCCGGTTCCGTCCACCCTGCCCTTCCAGCCGTCGATGCCGGCCTACCCGTTCCCGCTC
Organism: Streptomyces sp. NBC_00385; assembly: GCF_035917155.1. Taxonomy (NCBI): domain Bacteria; kingdom Bacillati; phylum Actinomycetota; class Actinomycetes; order Kitasatosporales; family Streptomycetaceae; genus Streptomyces; species Streptomyces sp. NBC_00385. Next base: position 3,700,331 of record NZ_CP107951.1, read on the forward strand.
CCGGGCGGCCCGCAGCCCCCGGCCACGTCCCAGCGGCTGCGCATCGCCGGGCGGGCGTCGCGCGACGGAGTGGTCTCCACCCGGACCGTGGCGGCCACCTGGCTCGCCGGCGGGGTACGGCGCTGGTCACGGCCCTCCTGGTGGCGTTCTGCTCCCCGGCCGGTACGGAGGGGGCGCTCGCCGGGGCCGTACTCGGCTGCCTGCTGGGCATGGCGGGAGCCCAGGGCTTCACCAACATGTTCGACCCGCAGGACAAGTCGCTCTTCACCCGGCTCGTCTCCGCACTCCTGCTCGCCGTCCCCCTCGGCGTGGGCGGCGCGGCCATCGACAACGCCGCCACGGACGAGCTCTCCGGGCGCTACCTCGTGATCGCGTTCGCGGCCTGCGTCGCCGCGCTGACGGTGGGGGTACTGATCGCGGACCAGCTCATCACCCGCCTCCGCCTGTCACCGCGCGCGGCGCTGATCCTCTCCATGAGTGGCTGGATCAACGGCGTCGCCGCCTGGGCGGTACTCGCCTACCGCTCCCCGCTCGAAACCGTCGGCGCGGTGCCGGTCGCCTTCGGCGTATGGCTGGTCACCGCCGCGCTGCTGGGCCGGATCCTGGCCCCCTCCGCGCACCGGGGCGGCCGGACGGCCTGAGTGCGCGCAGCACCCCGGGCCGCCCCGGCCGGGCCGGGGTTACCAGGCGAAGGCCTCCGGCGACGGGCCCGGGCCCGGGAAGATCTCGTCGAGGCCGGCCAGCACCTCGTCCGAGAGCTCCAGGTCGACCGCGCGCACCGCGGACTCCAGTTGCTCCAGGGTGCGCGGACCGCTGATCGGGCCCGTGACACCGGGACGGGTCAGCAGCCAGGCCAGGCCCACCTCGCCCGGCTCCAGGCCGTGCTTGTCGAGGAGGTCCTCGTACGCCTGGATCTGCGCCCGCGCCACGGGGTCGGCGAGCACCTCGGCGGACCGGCCGGTGGCCGACCGGGCGGAGCCACCCGCGCTCTCCTTGCGGATCGCGCCGCCGAGCAGTCCGCCGTGCAGCGGCGACCACGGAATGACGCCGAGGCCGTACTCCTGCGCGGCCGGGATGACCTCCATCTCCGCGCGGCGCTCCGCGAGGTTGTAGAGGCACTGCTCGCTGACCAGACCGAACGAACCCCGGCGCTGCGCCGTCTCGTTGGTCTGCGCGATCTTCCAGCCGGCGAAGTTGGACGAGCCCGCGTAGAGGATCTTGCCCTGCTGGATCAGGACGTCGACGGCCTGCCAGATCTCGTCGACCGGGGTGTCCCGGTCGATGTGGTGGAACTGGTACAGGTCGATGTGGTCCGTCTGCAGCCGCTTGAGGCTGGCGTCGACGGCACGCCGGATGTTCAGCGCGGAGAGCTTGTGGTGGTTGGGCCAGGCGTCGCCGTCGGCGGCCATGTTCCCGTACACCTTCGTCGCCAGGACGACCTTGTCCCGGCGCTCGCCGCCCTGGGCGAACCAGGTGCCGAGGATCTCCTCGGTGCGGCCCTTGTTCTCGCCCCAGCCATAGACGTTCGCGGTGTCGAAGAAGTTGACGCCCGCGTCGAGTGCGGCGTCCATGATGGTGTGGCTGTCGGACTCATTGGTCTGCGGACCGAAGTTCATGGTGCCCAGTACCAGGCGGCTGACTTCGAGTCCCGTGCGTCCCAGATGTGTGTACTTCATGAGACCCAAGCCAACTCCTTCGAGTCCGCTCGAAGCAAGCACCCGTCCACATCCGCGCGCAGGGGTCAGCCCTCCAGCCCGGCCAGCGTCTCGGCCAGCCAGCCCAGCTCCGCCTCACTGGTCGCGCGGGCGATCCTCAGCACGCCCCGGCGGAAGGGGTCGTCGAACGCCTCGGCGCCGAGCGGTCGCTCCCCCTCGTAGAAGAAGCTGCTGGGCTCCTCCAGGAACGTCAGCCGCCTGCGCAGCACGGCAGCCTGCTCGGCCGGGTCCGTGAGGTGGCGCAGGAAGGCGAGGACGGTGAACCAGCGGTTCTCGTCGCTGACGTCCAGGTCACCGGCCTCACGCAGCCGGCGGAGCAGCTCGTCGCGGCCCCCGTCGGTGAGGGTGAGGGTGTGCCGGGGCGCGGCTCTGCTGCCGGGTTCGGTGCGGCGGTCGAGCAGGCCGGCGCGCTCCAGCCGCTTGATCGCGGGGTAGAGGGTGCCGTCGGCGATCGGGCGCACATGGCCGGTGAGGTGGGCGACCCGACGCTTCAGTTCGTACCCGTGCAGCGGCTGCTCGTACAGAAATCCCAGGATGGCCAGTTCCAGCATTCCCGTATCTTCCCCCATGTCGTTATACCTCGGTGTCGATGTATAGTCCCACCGATGCTCAGGCAGGACAGCGGGACAGCCGAATCCGAGGAGGAGACATGCAGGACGCACAGGTGACGCCCGGCGGCGCGCGAATCCGGTGGGCGGAGATCGCGGGCCACGACGCCGCCGCACCACCCCGGCTTTATCTGCACGGACTCGGCGCTTCCAGCGGCCCCTACTTCACCGCGAGCGCCACCCACCCGCTACTCGCCGGCGGCCGCGCCCTGCTGATGGACCTGCTCGGCTTCGGCATCAGCGACCGGCCTACGGACTTCGGCTACACCCTGGAGGACCACGCGGACGCCGTCGCGGTCGCGCTGGAGACGGCCGGGGTCCGGGAAGCGGAGGTCGTCGCGCACAGCATGGGCGGCGCGGTGGCGATCGTCCTCGCGGCCCGCCACCCGCATCTGGTGGCACGGCTGGTGCTGGTGGACGCGAACCTCGACCCGGTCATCCCGTCGCCGGTGCCGCCGGCGGGCAGCAGCGGCATCGCCGCGTACACGGAGGAGGAGTTCCTGGCCCACGGCCGGGACGAGGTCCGCGAGCGGGTGGGCGCGCACTGGTGGTCGACCATGCGGCTCGCCGGGCCCGAGGCCCTGCACCGCAGCGCGGTCCACCTGGCGCGCGGGACGACGCCGACGATGCGGGAGCTCCTGCTGGGGCTGCCGGTCCCGGTGACGTACCTGTGCCCGGAGAGCGACGGTCCACTGCCCGGCGAGGACGTGCTCACGGCGGGCGGGGTACGCGTGGTCGCGGTCCCGGACTGCGGGCACAACATCATGCTCGACAACCCCGGGGCGTTCGCGAAGGAGACGGCGCGGGGGTTCAGCTGAGGCGGGCCGTCATCAGCCGACCGCTGCCGCCACGGCGACGACGGCGAACATCAGCACGAGCACGGCCGCCATAATGCGGTTTCTGGTCTTCGGGTCCACCCGTCGAGCGTAACCGCCCGCCTCACCGTCCCAGCGGCCAGGCCCGCACCACCTCGTACCGCGGCTGCTCCCCCGGCACCCCGTCCACGGGCAGACGGCTGCGTACGAGACTGAGCTCGCCTGCCTCCCAGTGCAGGCCCTCGAAGCCCTCCAGGGCAGCGGCGAACGGGGTCAGGTCCGCCGGGACGCGGCTGCGGGCCAGGGTCAGGTGCGGGGTGTAGCGGCGGTGCTCCTCCATCGGCACCCCGGCCCGGCGCGCGGCGGCGTGGGCGCGCTCGGCCAGCAGCCGCAGGGTGTCGAGAGCACCGGCGGCCCCCGCCCACAGCGCCCGGCCGTCGAACCGGCCGCTGCCGTGGACACGCATCCCGAACGCCTCGGTCCGGTGCGCGGCCCGCTCCAGCCGGCTGTACAGGTCCGGCAGCAGCTCCTCGTCGACCTCCCCGAGGAAGGCCAGCGTGTAGTGCCAGCCCGGGGTCCCGGTCCAGCGCAGGGTGTCGGCGCCGGGCAGGGAGCGCAGCGGGACCACGGCGCGGCGCAGCTCCTCGACCGCGGAGGCCGGCGGCAGGACGGCGGCGAAGAGTCTCATGCGGGGAGTCTGGCAGGACCCGGCGCGCCGCCCACGCGTACGGCCCCGCCCGATTCCCCGGGCGGGGCCGTATCGCGTCCGTGCAGGCGGCTCTCAGGCCGCCGTCGCCAGCTGCTCGCGCGGGACGAACCGCACGTGCGGGCGGCCCGGGCGCAGGTCGACCTTGAGGCGCAGGCCGCCGACGCGGGCCAGCATGAAGCCGACGCCGAGCGCGGCCACCAGGGAGAACACCCCGCCGACCGCCATGCCGGTGCGGACGCCGTACGCGTCACTGATCCAGCCGACGATCGGGGCGCCCACCGGCGTACCACCGGCGAAGACCATCATGTACAGGCTCATCACCCGGCCGCGCATGGCCGGGTCCGCCGCCATCTGCACGCTGGTGTTCGCGCTGATGTTGGTCGTCAGCCCGATCATCCCGATCGGGACGAGCAGGATCGCGAAGAGCCAGACGGACGGTGCCATGGAGGCGATGATCTCCAGCACGCCGAAGACCGTACCGGCGGCCATCAGCATCCGCAGCCGCGAGGAGCGGCGGCGGGCGGCGAGGAGAGCGCCGGCCAGGGAGCCGGCCGCCATCAGGATGTTGAAGAACGAGTACATCCCGGCGCCGCCGTGGAAGATCTCGTCCGCGAAGGCCGTCAGCCAGATCGGGAAGTTGAAGCCGAACGTGCCGACGAAGCCCACGAGGACGATTGGCCAGATCAGCTCGGGACGCCCCGAGACGTAACGGAGCCCTTCGCGGAGCTGCCCCTTGGCGCGTGGGATGACGACGGCCTTGTGCAGTTCGCTCGTACGCATCATCAGCAGGCCGACGAGCGGTGCGAGGAACGACAGGCCGTTGAACATGAAGGCCCAGCCGCTGCCGACCGAGGTGATCAGCACACCCGCGACCGCCGGACCGATGAGCCGGGCGGACTGGAAGTTCGCCGAGTTCAGACTGACGGCGTTCCGCAGCTGGGCGGGGCCGACCATCTCGGAGACGAACGCCTGGCGGGCCGGGTTGTCCACGACCGTGACCATGCCGAGCAGGAAGGCGATCAGGTAGACGTGCCACACCTGGACCACACCGGAGAGCGTGAGGACGGCGAGCGCGATCCCGCACAGGCCGAGTGCCGCCTGGCTGACGAGGAGGAGCTTGCGCTTCGGGAGCCGGTCGGCGATGACGCCGCCGTACAGGCCGAAGAGCAGCATCGGGAGGAACTGGAGTGCCGTGGTGATACCGACGGCGGTGGCGGACCCGGTGAGGCTCAGAACGAGCCAGTCCTGCGTGATGCGGGACATCCAGGTACCGGTGTTGGAGATCACGGCGCCGGTTGCGAACAGGCGGTAGTTGCGGATCTTCAGCGACGAGAAGGTCCCGCCGGGCTTGCTCTCGTGGGTGGAAGTCGGTGCGGGGGCGGAGTCTGCTCCGGATCCCGTACTCAAAAGGGTTCGCCTCCTCGGGCGTGGACATTGCGCTGACTGACGGGGATGCGGCGGTGGGGCGGTGCGCCGGTTCTGTCCGGCGCGGCCCGCTCCGCTACAGGTGGGCGAGCTTCTCCAGCACGGGCGCCGCGTTGCGCAGCGTCTCCCACTCGTCCTCGTCCAGGCCTTCGGCGAGGGTGGTCAGCCAGGCGTTCCGCTTGGAGCGGCTCTCGGCGAGCATGGCTTCGGCCTGCTCGGTCTGGCTGACCATCTTCTGACGACGGTCATCGGGGTGCGGTTCCAGTCTGACCAGTCCCTTGGCTTCCAGCAGCGCGACGATGCGGGTCATCGACGGCGGCTGCACATGCTCCTTGCGGGCCAGCTCACCGGGGGTGGCCGAACCGCAACGCGCGAGTGTGCCGAGCACCGACATCTCGGTGGGGCTCAGCGACTCGTCGACGCGCTGGTGCTTGAGGCGCCGGCCGAGCAGCATGACGGCGGAACGAAGGGAGCTCACGGCGGCGGCACTGTCGCTGTCGTGGATCAGGTCAGGCATGTTTGTTAGCGTAACTCATTACCTACCCTAAAGACCACTCGGTGGTACACGCGCGAGGCCCAGATCACCAATCGATCACCCAAACGAGTGAGTCGATTCCGGAAAGTCACGCGCGTCGGGCTCGCGGGACGTAACCCTGCTTGCCATGGGATCGACAGTGCTCAGCCTGCGGATAGACGGTGAGCTGCTCGACCGGCTCAAGCAGCACGCCGCCAAACGCGGAATGAGCGTCCAGGACTATGTGGTCCGGACGCTCATTCGCAACGATTTCGACGAGCGCTTCCAGGCGGCCGTCGACGAGACGGAGAAGTTCTACGGAGCGGAGGGGGTCACGGCCGAGGAGGTCACCTGACGGAGACCTTCCGGGCCGTGGGCCCACGCCCGTAGGGGATCACGTGAGGCCGAGCGCCGGCATCGCGTAGTAGAAGACGAAGACCGCCGACACCACATACATGGCCACCGGCACCTCACGCCCCCGTCCGACGGCCAGCCGCAGCACGCAGAACGTGATGAAGCCGATCCCGATGCCATTGGTGATCGAGTACGTGAACGGCATCATGACCATGGCCAGGAAGGCCGGGATGGCGAGCGTGTAGTCGCTCCAGTCGATGTCCCGCACCGAGCCGGCGATGATCAGGAAGCCCACCGCCAGCAGGGCCGGAGTGGCCGCCTGCGAGGGGACCATGGTCGCCAGCGGTGTGAGGAACAGCGCCGCCGTGAACAGCAGACCCGTGACGATGCTCGCGAAACCGGTGCGGGCCCCCTCGCCGACGCCCGCCGTGGACTCCACGAAGCAGGTGCCCGCCGACGCGGAGCTCGCACCGCCCGCGGCGACCGCGATGCCGTCGACGAACAGCACCTTGTTGATGCCCGGGAAGTTGCCGTCCTTGTCGGTCAGCCTGGCCTCGTCACCGACGCCGAGGATGGTGCCCATCGCGTCGAAGAAGCAGGACAGCAGCACGGTGAACACGAACAGGATGCCGGTGAGGACACCGACCTTGTCGAAGCCGCCGAACAGGCTGACATCACCGATCAGCCCGAAGTCGGGCGAGGCGACCGGGTTGCCCGGCCACTCCGGCACGGTCAGGCCCCAGGCCGCGGCCGGCAGGTCGGTGACCGCGTCGATGATCAGCGCGACGCCGGTCATCGCCACGATGGAGATCAGGATCGCGCCCGGCACCTTGCGGACGATCAGCGAGAGCGTGAGCAGCGCGCCGAGGATGAAGACCAGGACCGGCCAGCCGTTGAGGTGACCGTCGTTGCCCAGCTGGAGCGGCACCGTGGTGTGCGCGAGGTCCGGGATGCGGGAGACGAAGCCCGAGTCGACCAGGCCGATCAGCAGGATGAAGAGACCGATACCGATCGCGATGCCCTTGCGGAGCGAGGTCGGTACGGCGTTCATCACGCGTTCCCGCAGGCCGGTCGCGACCAGCAGCATGACCACGACGCCCGCGAGGACGACCATGCCCATCGCGTCGGGCCAGCTCATCCGGGGAGCGAGCTGGAGGGCGACGACGGTGTTGACGCCGAGGCCCGCGGCGAGCGCGATCGGCACGTTGCCGATGACACCCATGAGCAGGGTGGAGAACGCCGCGGTCAGCACCGTCGCGGTGACCAGCTGGCCACTGTCGAGCTGGTGGCCGTACATGTCCTTCGCGCTGCCGAGGATGATCGGGTTCAGCACGATGATGTACGCCATCGCGAAGAACGTGGCGAAGCCACCGCGGATCTCACGCGCGACCGACGACCCCCGCTCGGAGATCTTGAAGAAGCCGTCCAGACCACCGGTGGGCCGGGGCGACGGAGGCGGAGTGGGGTCGACCGGAGCGGTGGCCGAGGGGGACATGTATGACCTCAGTCGTGCGTAGAGGGGGGCTAAATCTGGTCAGCTTTGGACTTTCACACGAATAATTCGAGACAGTCGTAAGCAGATTCAGTATGAATACATAAGGCAAAGATCGCTATCTCCGCGCGTAGACCCTTGCGCCGACTGGGCTGACCGGCTTTGAGTACGCCGCGCATACACTGGCCGCATGGCGAAGTGGACACCGAAGCACGAGGCACCCGAGCCCCTGGAGGGGCCGGTCGTCGCGACCATCACCGGCGGCACGATCCTCTGGTTCGTCCTCTTCCTGGTCCAGCTCCCGTTCTACGGCTGGTTCGACGACCACGGGCACCTGTGGTGGGTGTGGACCTGCCTGGCCGGTGCCGGCCTCGGACTGATCGGCATCTGGTACGTACGAGGCCGCGACGCGGCACTCAAGCGGGCCGCCGCGTCCGCCGCGTCGCAGGACGCTTCCGGCGACACCCCGCCCGCCACCGCCTGAGCGCGGACCGCCTCCACCGCTCCCGTACGACCACGGGACCATTCGCCTCCTCCCCCGGTCTGATCTTCCGACTGCTCGGTGGGTGAACCAGACGTTCCGCCCGTACCGTCGGAACCATGACTCAGCGGGCACTCGATCCCTCCGGGGAACAGCCGACAGGTTCCTCCGGACCTCCCGGCACCGGCCGGCCGGTGAAGATCGACGCCGGTTCCGAACTCGATCCGGTCCACCCGGTGGACCCGCCCGCACCGGCCTCCGCCGCCCGCGGACTGACCGCGGCCGAGGTCGCCGAGCGGATCGCCCGCGGTGAGGTCAACGACGTACCGGTGCGCTCCTCCCGGTCCGTGACCGAGATCGTCCGCGCCAACGTCCTCACCCGGTTCAACCTGATCATCGGCGTGCTCTGGGTGATCATGCTGTTCGTCGCGCCGATCCAGGACAGCCTCTTCGGCTTCGTGATCATCGCCAACACCGGCATCGGCATCGTGCAGGAGTGGCGGGCCAAGAAGACCCTGGACAGCCTCGCCGTCATCGGCGAGGCGAAACCCACGGTCCGACGGGACGGGGTGGCGGCCGAGATCTCCACCTCCGAGATCGTCCTCGGCGATCTCGTCGAGCTCGGGCCCGGCGACAAGGCCGTCGTGGACGGCACCGTGGCCGAGGCCGACAGCCTGGAGATCGACGAGTCCCTGCTCACCGGCGAGGCCGACCCGGTGCTGAAACGGGCCGGGGACCCCGTCATGTCCGGCAGCTTCGTCGTCGCCGGCGGCGGCGCCTTCACCGCGACCAAGGTCGGCCGCGAGGCCTACGCCGCGCAGCTCGCCGAGGAGGCCTCCCGCTTCACACTCGTCCAGTCGGAGCTGCGCAGCGGCATCTCCACCATCCTCAAGTACGTCACCTGGATGATGATCCCGACCGCGATCGGCCTGATCATCAGCCAGCTCGTCGTCAAGGACAACAACTTCAAGGAGTCGGTCGCCCGGACCGTCGGCGGCATCGTCCCGATGATCCCCGAGGGTCTCGTCCTGCTCACCTCGGTAGCCTTCGCGATCGGTGTCGTACGGCTGGGACGCAAGCAGTGCCTGGTCCAGGAGCTTCCCGCCATCGAGGGGCTGGCCCGGGTCGACGTCGTCTGCCTGGACAAGACCGGCACCCTCACCGAGGGCGGCATGGACGTCACCGAGGTCCGCGCGCTGAACGGGACGGACGATCCGTACCTGCGCCGCGTCCTCGCCGCCTTCGGCGCCTCCGACCCGCGGCCCAACGCCAGCCTCCAGGCCATCATCGACACCTACCCGGTCTCCGAGGACCAGGCGTGGACCGTCACCCAGGCGCTGCCGTTCTCCTCGGCCCGCAAGTACAGCGGCGCCGCGTTCGACGAGGGCGGGGGCCGGGCGTCGTCCTGGCTGCTCGGCGCCCCCGACGTGCTGCTGCCCGAGGCGGACCCCGCGCTCACCGAGATCGAGCAGCTCAACGAGCAGGGCCTGCGGGTCCTGCTGCTGGCCCGGGCGCGGGGCGAACTCGACGCCCCGGACAGCGCCGACGGGGCCGTCCCGAGCGCGCTGGTCGTCCTGGAACAGCGGCTGCGGCCCGACGCCGGAGAGACCCTCGCCTACTTCGCCGAACAGCGCGTCGCCACGAAGGTGATCTCCGGGGACAACGCCGTCTCCGTCGGAGCCGTCGCCGCGAAGCTCGGGCTGCCGGGCGCCGAGCACACCCTGGACGCCCGCAAACTGCCGACCGATCCCGACGCGATGGCCACCGCCATGGAGGAGAACGCGGTCTTCGGCCGCGTCACCCCGCAGCAGAAGCGGGACATGGTCGCCGCCCTCCAGTCCCGCGGCCACACCGTCGCGATGACGGGCGACGGCGTCAACGACGTCCTGGCCCTCAAGGACGCCGACATCGGCGTCTCGATGGGCTCGGGTTCGGAGGCGACCCGGGCGGTCGCCCAGATCGTGCTGCTCAACAACAGCTTCGCGACGCTGCCGTCCGTCGTCGCCGAGGGCCGCCGGGTCATCGGCAACATCACGCGGGTCGCCACGCTGTTCCTCACGAAGACCGTCTACTCGGTGCTGCTGGCCGTCCTGGTCGTCTGCTTCCAGGTCGAGTACCCGTTCCTGCCCCGCCATCTGACCCTGTTGTCGACGCTGACGATCGGCGTCCCCGCGTTCTTCCTGGCCCTGGCGCCGAACAAGGAACGGGCCCATCCGCACTTCGTGCGCCGCGTCATGCGGTACGCGATCCCGTCGGGCACCATCGCGGCCGCCGCCACCTTCACGATGTACCTGATCGCCCGGAACCACTACTCCGGCACGGGCGCGCTGGACGCGGAGACGAGCGCGGCCACGCTCACGCTGTTCCTGGTCTCGATGTGGGTCCTGGCGATCATCGCGCGCCCCTACACCTGGTGGCGGATCTGTCTGGTGGCGGCGATGGGCCTGGCGTTCCTGATCGTGCTCGTGGTGCCGTGGCTCCAGGACTTCTTCGCCCTGAAGCTGGTGGGCACGACGATGCCGTGGACGGCGGTGGGCATCGCCGTGGTGGCCTCGGTGGCCCTGGAGTACGCCTGGCGTCTGGTGGGCCGCCGCTTCCCGGCGTAGCGGCGACCCGGGGCCGCCCCGAGCTCAGTCGAACCAGCGGTCCCGGGCCAGCTCGTCCGTGCGGGACGGGTCCTCCAGCAGGGCCGCGACCTCGAAGCGGCGCGGCCACTGGCCCGCCGCCCAGGCCAGGCCCGCCGCGACACCTTCCAGGGTCGCTGCGTGGACGACGCCGTCCGGGGTGCGGCGCCAGTCCAGTTCGGTGCCGCCCGCCCGCAGTTCGCCGTGCTCGACGTACGTGTCCGGGGTGCCGGCGCCGAGCAGGATCCTGACCGGGTCCGGGACCTGGTGCTCCTCGCCCTCGGACGTCACCTCCGCCTCGACGCTCTCGCCGAGCCGCCGCACCTGGAACAGCTCGGCCAGCTCCGCCGCACTCGCCGGGGCGACCGGCAGCAGCGCCACTCCCCCGCTCAGCGGCAGCAGGTCCGGGGCGTCCGCGATCATCGCGTCCGCCGCGTCGACGACCCGCACCTCGCCGTCGACGACGGCCCGCAGCTCGTCCGGCAGCGTGACCTGCTCCGGGTCGAGTTCGGCGAGCGCCGTGTACAGGGAGTGCAGCTGTACGGGGCCGACCGGACGGTCCTCGTCCGCGAGCCGCCCGAGAAGTTCGGCCGCACCGCCGGGCTCGTCCAGCAGCGCGGCGACCGAGGTCCTCACCCCGAGGGCGCGCAGCACCTGCGCGTCGTCGAAGCCGGTCGCGTCGGCGGAGTCGTACAGGCCCGCGAGCCGGGGGTCGCCGCCGTGGGCGCGCAGACCGGCCGGGCGACGGCCGTCCAGCACCGGATGGTCGCGCAGCCACCAGGCGGTGTACGGGCGCACGGACTGCGTCGTGCCGTCCGGGAGCAGCACGCGCACCGGCTGGGTCAGCGCGTCCCGCAGCGGCGGCCTGGCGAGCAGGGCGAGCGCCTGGGGCCAGGCGTCGTCGTCGACGAGGTCGAGGTCGCGGACGGCGACGATCTCGGTGGCGACCGGCGGCACGGGGGTGTCGGGGAGCTGGTCGAGGATGTCCTCGCACCACACGTCGACGGCGTCGAGCAGCCCGGCGTCGTCGGGTTCGGCGTAGTCGCCGTCGCGGGGCTCCAGTTCGTCCGGGTCCAGGACCACGTCGGTGGCCCGGACGAGCGCGAACGTGGCCAGCACCCCGCAGGCGGTGAGCGGCTGTTCGCCCCAGCGGCCGGCCAGCTCCTCGTCGCACAGGGCGAGTTCACCCTCGCGCATGATCGCGGCGAACGGGCTGCCGGGCAGCACCAGTTCACCGGCCGGTGCGAGCTCGCCGTCCTCGTCGGGCAGGGCGAGCGCACCGAGCCAGGGCTCGTCGCCGGGTGCCAGGTCGGCGTCCCGGACCAGGGTGAGGACGGTCTCCACGAGCTCGTCGCCGTCGAGCGCGTCCTCGTCCCAGATCTCGCCCGCGTCCAGCGAACCGGCGACGGCGGCCCGCACCTGCGGGGTCGTCAGCACGGCGCGCGGCGTGGCGGGAAGGGCGCCCAGCTTCTCCAGGAGCGGGTGCGCGGCGTCCGGATGCGCGACCTTCAGCCCGAGCCGGCCGAGCCGGTCCAGGACGGGACCGGTCAGCGCGTCGGGCAGCGGGAGCAGGATCTGCCGGGGCCCGATCGTCGTCCGCGGGACGGCCGGCGCGTCGGGGTCCGGGCCCTGGGACTCCGTACCGGCGAGCGGCACCGGAAGCCCGGAGAGCCGGTCCGGCTCGACACCGGCCAGGCTGTCGTACAGCCGCCGCCACCAGCCCGGGTCGCGCTCCAGACCCGCGAGCCGGTCGATCGCCTCGGTCAGCGGCACCCGGGCGACACCGAGTGTCCGCAGTTCGACGCGGCGCTCGAGTCCCGCGGGCAGCAGGCACGGCAGCACCTCGGCCAGCACCGCGACGGTCTCGGCGCCGACCCCCTCCAGCACCTCGGCCTCGATCGGCCGCAGCGCGGTGGTGGCCTTGCGGGCGCTCTCCGTCCCGGAGTCCCAGCTGTCCCACCGGTCGGGTTCGGCGGCGGGGTCGCGCGGGGCGGCCGGTTCGAGGAACGCGACCCGGGGCAGCCGCTCCAGCACGGCTCCCCGCAGCGCGCCGTCCAGTTCGCCCTTGCCGAGCGGTCCGGGCACGAGCCCGATCGTCGCGACGGTCACCGGCTGCCAGTCGGCGAGCAGTTCCGCGTACGCGTCGGCCGCGCGCTGCACCAGGAAGTCGGTGAGCGGGCCGGGCGCGGGGTGCCGGCGGGTGGTGTCCAGCGGCAGCGAGGCGATGAGCAGCGCGGGAAAGCCGAGCGGTTCGTCGGTGGGCGTCGGGGCGTGCACCACGGGGGCGGTACGGGGGTGGACCGGGGCGCCCTCCGCGTCCACGGGGACGGCCCAGGTCACCGACCAGTGCGGGCGCAGCCGTTCCTCCAGCGGACGGTCGACGAGCAGGGCGGGCTCGACGGGGCCCTGGCGGGTGACGGTCCGCCAGCGGTTCGTGCCGTGCCCCGAGTCCTCGACGTGCGTGTACGGGCCGTGCTGCGAGCGGCGCAACGTCCGTACGGTGTCCGGGGTTTCGACGACGATCTCGTCCAGGCCGGACAGGGTCAGGAGCAGCGCGTCGTCGATCGCGCCGAGCAGCCGGCCGACCAGGTCCTCGGCGACGCCGTCGCGCAGCGGCAGGACGACGACGGTGTCGTAGCCGTCGGGTGCGGTGCCCTCGGCCGGCAGCGGCAGGCGCAGCAGCGGTACGTGTCCGTCGCGGCGGCGCAGTTCGTCGCCGAGGCCGGGGCTGCCGACGGCCGCCTCACGGGCGAGGTCACGGGCCTCGGCGAGGGACCAGCGCACACCTCCGTGCCGGCCGACGACGGCCGGCTCGTCGCTCACCGCGAGCACGGCGGCGAACCCGACGCCGAACCTGCCGACGGCCCCGTCGTGACCCTCGCGCTTGGCGGAGGCCCGCAGGGTGGACAGCGACTCCACGCCGGTGGCGTCCAGGGGTGCGCCGGTGTTCGCGGCGGCGAGGACCGCGGGGGCGGTCGCGGTCGCGGGGTGCAGGGTCAGCCGGAGCCGGCCGGGCACATGGGCGCGGGCTGCGGCGTCGGCGGCGTTCTGGGCCAGTTCGACGACGAGGCGGTCGCGGTAGCCGCCGAGCGCGAGGTCCTCCTCGGCGTTGGCGTCCTCACGGAAGCGGGCGGGGCCGGCGCCCCATGCGTCGAGCACGCCGCGTCGCAGCCGCGCGGTTCCGAATGGGTCGGCCCCCTCGGTCGCCATGATGCTCACGCTGTGACTCCCTCTTCCGGCTCTTCCGCTGGCGCATGCCCGTGTCGCCAAGTGTGCGCCCGAAGCTACCGGGTCCGGACCGGTCCACGCGTTGTCCTCAAGCGCCGGAAGGGCTGGGGGTACCCCTGGACGGCCCGAAATCACCGGTACCGCTCTCCACGCCCCGGGTTCCGTCCTCAAACGCCGGACGAGCTGGATCCACCGGGCCGAGCCCGATCAGGCCCGTCCAGCCGCACAAACAAGCCCGTCCGGCGTTTGAGGACAAAGCCGTACGCCGGAGCAACCCGCACGAAACCAGCCCGTCCAGCGTTTGGGGACGGACCCGGCACGACGGAGCAACCGCGCTCCGCGGGAACCCGCCCCCGGGCCACCGCCTACGAGTGGCCGAGGTCCTCCGTCGGCGCATCCGTCTCCACCGGTACGGAGCCGGAATCCCGCGCCGGACGCAGCGGGTACTCGTCCACCTGCATCGTGTCCAGCGCGTGCGGCGCCGGCTTCGGCGGCTTCGGCATGACCGCGGCCTCCGAATGCCCGCCGCACCCGTACGACAGGGACACCACGTGCCCGTCCGCCGGACCGAACTCGTTCGCGCAGACCCCGAAGGCCTGCTTCAGCGAACCCGCGAGCGGCACCAGGAAGGCGCACGACACACACGTCGCCGGGGCCGCCTGCGCCATCGGCGTCTTCGCGCCGAACCCCTCGTCCCAGCGGTCGGCCGCCGCATGGAGCCCGTACCGGGACAGCACCCGCGCACGCCGCATGCCCAGCTCGTCCGCGACCGCCGCGATCGAACCGCGGCGCGGCGGCTCCGGGCGCGTCGTCAGTTCCGCGTCCTCGGACTCGACGAGGTCGGCCAGCTCGCCCGAGACCACGGAGTTCGGCGGGAGCTCGTCCTCACCGGTGTAGCCCGGCTCCAGGCGCAGGTCGTCCGCCTCGGTGGGCAGCAGGTCGCCCGGCCCCATGTCGCCCGGCCGCAGCCGCTCGCTCCACGGCACCCACTCCGGCGCGAGCAGCGCGTCGGTGCCCGGCAGCAGGACCGTCTCGTCCAGCGTGACGTTCTTCGCGCGGGACGCCCTGGCGACCGTCACCGCCCAGCGCCAGCCCCGGTAGGCCGGGTCCTTGCACTCGAAGTAGTGCGTGACGACGCGGTCCCCCTCGGGGACCACGGCCACATGCTCACCCACCACTCCCGGCGCGGCCGCTTCCTCGGCCGCCGCGCGGGCGAGGTCTACGGCCTCTGCGCACAGACGGTCGGGAACGGGGGTACGGGCCGTACGGCTTCTCGTCGTCGCAGCACTCACAGGTCTCGCTTCTCTCCTACGCCAGTCTCACGAGCGCGCCAGCACATCCATCGATTTCGGCCATACGGTTGCGGGCGGAGCGGACCTGGGGGCCGCGTCGACGTCCACACCCGTTTGTGCCTGCCTCGGGCGCACCTTCTGCGATCCATTCTGCGGGATCGCCGAGAGGCGCGCGGCCAAGAACAACCGCCGGTGGCGCGCTACGCACGCTACCCTCTCCGCCGCTCCTCGCCCACCTGCCCGTCCCAAACGACGTCGTATCCGACGCCGTGTCCCCGCTGAAGAACGCTCTCCGGTCCTCTCTGTCCGGCCCTCCGCACCCCCTGCGACCTGGCCGATCACTGACCCGACGGGGCGGTACACATCGCGCCCCGCGCCGATCTCGGTTCGTGACGCCGGGGACTGGGGCACTATGACCAAGTGGCTTCTGCCAGGTCGCACGACGCATCCGGCCCGCTCCGCAGAACGGGCCGGTCGATCGGTCATGCCCTCCACACCCCGTTCACCGGAACCGCCCGCGGCATCCGGAAGGCGACCCACGCCCACGGGGCCGGTGAGTCGGGCCTCGGCAAGCTGATCGAGCTGCACGCGGTGAACGGCGCGGGCGACGTGATGATCACCGTCGCGCTCGCGTCGACCGTGTTCTTCTCCGTACCGACGGACCAGGCCCGCGGCCGGGTCGCGCTGTACCTCGCCGTCACCATGGCGCCGTTCATCCTCCTCGCCCCCGTCATCGGCCCGCTCCTGGACCGCCTGCCGCACGGCCGTCGCGCCGCCATGGCGGGCTCCATGCTGGCCCGGGCCGTCCTGGCGCTCACCATGTCGGGCGCGGTCGCCACCGGCGGCCTGGAGCTGTATCCGGCCGCTCTGGGCGTACTGGTGTGCTCGAAGGCGTACGGAGTGGTGCGCAGCGCCGTCGTACCGCGTCTGCTGCCACCCCGTTTCTCGCTCGTGAAGGCCAACTCACGGGTCACCCTCGCCGGCCTCCTGGCGACCGGCGTCGCCGCGCCCATCGGGGCGGGGCTCCAGACCATCGGGCCGCCGTGGCCGCTGTACGGGGCGTGCGCGATCTTCGTCGGCGGCGCCGTGCTCGCCTTCACGCTGCCGCACAAGGTGGACTCGGCGAAGGGGGAGCGGAAGGCGCATCTGGTGCCGCCGCACGGCGAGGGTGCCGCCCGGCCCGAACCGCTCCGGAAGAACGGCACGCCCAGGAACGGGAAGAAGCCGGCCCGGGCCAAGGAGAAGAACGGCGAGAAGCGGCCCGGGCTGCGCTCCGTCGGCCCGTCCGTCCTGCACGGGCTCCAGGCCAACGCCTCCCACCGGGCACTCTCCGGCTTCCTGATCTTCTTCCTGGCGTTCCTGCTGCGCGAGCACCCGCTGGCCGGGCAGAGCGCCGCGATCTCGCTCGGCATCGTCGGTGTGGCCGCCGGGGTGGGGAACGCGCTGGGTACCGCGGTCGGCTCCTGGCTCCGGGCGCGCGGTCCGGAGATCATCGTCGCCTCGGTGCTGGGCCTGGCACTGGGCGTCGCCGTGCTGGCCGCCATCTTCTTCAGCACGGTCATGGTCGCCGCGCTCGCGGCCATGGCGGGCTTCACCCAGGCGCTGTCGAAGCTGTCGCTGGACGCGATGATCCAGCGCGACGTACCGGAGGAGGTGCGGACGTCCGCGTTCGCCCGCTCGGAGACGCTGCTCCAGATGGCCTGGGTGGCCGGCGGGGCCGTCGGGATCGCCCTCCCCCTCAACGGAGTACTGGGCATGTCGGTCGCCGCGGGCATCCTCGCACTCGGTGCCGCCACGTCCGTACGGGGTCTGCTCGGCGCCGCGCGGCGCGGCTCGCCGCACCCCCGCGTGGCGTGAGCCGGGGCGACCGATAGCCTTCGGCCCATGACCGTTGCGTTCTTCTCCGGTAAGGGCCGTCGAATCGGCGTCGCTCTTGGTGCCGTGTCCGCGGGACTCCTTGTCCTCTCCGCCTGCGACAAGCCGACGCCGCTCGCCACCGTGACGGTCGGCGACAACTCGGTGAGTGCCGAGGCGTCCTGCTACAACGATGGCAAGGCGCTCAAGGAGTCCGATATCCAGGGCTGCCTCAACAAGAAGGCGGAGAAGACCGTCAAGGCCGCGATGGACGACAAGGTCCGCTTCGGCGTCGACCCCGAGGTCGCGGACAACGGCTGGACCCTCTTCATCAACGGCCAGCAGGCCGAGCAGGAGCCGTACAAGAAGACCTACCGGTCCATCCCGGGCAGCGCCTTCTTCTCCAGCCAGACCGGCGAGACCACGAAGTCGACCCAGATCAGCATCGTGGAGACCGACGGCAAGAAGCTGACCGGCATCTGGCACTTCAAGCTCGAGAAGTCCGACTGATCCCCTCCTGACCCCGGAGGGCTTCCCCCGTGCGTGTGCTTGTCGTGACCGCTGTCCCGGTGGAACGGGACGCGGTCACGCGTGCGTCCGGGCCCGACGGCGAGGTCTCCGTCCATACGGTGCCGGGCGCCGAGATCCATCGCGCGGGCCCCTACGACGTCCTGGCGGGCGGCGCGGGACCGGCAGCGGCGGCGGCCTCCGCCGCGTTCGCCCTGGCCTCGGACCGCTACGACCTGGTGATCTCGGCCGGCATCGGCGGCGGGTTCGCCGGTGTGGCCCCGGTCGGTTCGCTCGTCGTGGCCGGGCGCATCGGCGCGGCGGACCTGGGCGCCGAGACCCCGGGGGGCTTCGTGCCCGTCACCGAGCTGGGCTTCGGCCGGGTCTGGCACTTCCCGCCCCGCTCCCTGGTGAGGGCGGCGGTCGCCGCGACCCGCGCGGTGACCGGCGACGTCCTCACCGTCTCCACGGTGACCGGCAGCGCCGGACGCGCCGCCGCGCTCCGCACCGCACATCCCGGCGCCGTGGCCGAGGCCATGGAGGGCTTCGGGGTCGCCGAGGCGGCCGCCCTGGCCGGTGTCCCCGTCCTGGAGATCAGGGCCGTCTCCAACGCCGTCGGCCCGCGCGACCGCGACGCCTGGCGCATCGGCGACGCGCTGGCCGCGCTCACCGAGGCGTTCGGGAAGCTCACCCCCGTACTGGAAGGCTGGATCCACCATGACCGAAACGACTCCTGACCCGCTGCGGATCGCCTTCTCGCCGTGCCCGAACGACACGTTCGTCTTCGACGCCTGGGCCCACGGCAGGGTGCCCGACGCGCCCGCGCTCGACGTCACGTTCGCGGACATCGACCTCACCAACGGCATGGCCGAGCGCGGCGAGCTGGACGTCCTCAAGGTGTCGTACGCGGTGCTGCCCTGGGTCCTCGACGAGTACGCGCTCCTGCCGTGCGGCGGGGCGCTGGGGCGGGGCTGCGGGCCGCTCGTCCTCACGAGGGAGGCGGGCACGGACCTGACGGGGAAGACCGTCGCCGTGCCGAGCGAGCGCTCCACCGCGTACCTGCTCTTCCGCCTCTGGGCGGCGGAGGTCGTACCCGGCGGGGTCGGCGAGATCGTCGTCATGCCGTTCGACGAGATCATGCCGGCGGTGCGGGACGGCAAGGTCGACGCCGGTCTCGTCATCCACGAGGCGCGCTTCACGTACCAGAACTACGGTCTGCACAACGCGGCCGACATGGGCCGGCACTGGGAGGACACGACCGGGCTGCCGATCCCGCTCGGCGCGATCATCGCCAAGCGCTCCCTGGGCGCGGACACGCTGAAGCTCCTCGCCGACTCGGTGCGCACCTCGGTCCGGATGGCGTGGGACGACCCGGAGACCTCGCGCCCCTACGTCCTGGAGCACGCGCAGGAGATGGACCCCTCCGTCGCCGACCAGCACATCGGTCTGTACGTGAACGAGTTCACCGCCGACCTCGGCGAGGACGGCTACGCGGCGATCCGGGGCCTGCTGACGCGCGCCGCGGCCGAGGGGCTGGTGCCGCCCCTCGGCCCGGACGCGCTGTCGTTCGTCTGAGTGCCTGTCAGGGCGCCTATACGTCGAGCTGGTCCGCGACCGCCCGCAGCAGGCCGGCGATCTTGGCGCCGGACGCCTTGTCGGGGTAGCGGCCGCGCTCCAGCATCGGCGTGATGTTCTCCAGCACTGTCGTCAGATCCTGCACGATCGACGCCAGCTCGTCCGGCTTGCGCCGCTGGGCGGCCGCCACGGACGGGGTGGGGTCGAGGATCGCCACGGAAAGTGCCTGGTCACCACGTTGTCCGGCGACCACGCCGAACTCGACGCGCTGTCCGGGCTTGAGTGCGTCGACTCCGTCGGGAAGCACGGACGAGTGCACGAAGACGTCGCTGCCGTCGTCGCGGGAGAGGAAGCCGAAGCCCTTCTCACTGTTGAACCACTTGACCTTGCCAGTCGGCAAAGCACGCACCCCATCTCAACCCGTATGCCGGAACAAAGCCCTCAGCAGGTCAGGCCGTCCTGTGGTCGTGCTTCCCCTGCTGGCAGAAGCCTCCACAGGTGAAGTACCCCTCGTCAAGCCTGGTCATCCGGACTCTGTCCGGAAACGGCACCTGCCCCACCCGGGAGCGGCCCGCCGCCGCCGGGAACTACCCTGACGGGGTGAGTACTCCCCCTTCCGGCGCAGGCGACCGGCTGGTCCGCATCGGCGCGATCGTCTTCCTCCTCGGCGCCCTGTCGACCCTCGCCACCATGGCCCCGCTCTTCCTCGGCACCGACCCGCTCCCGTCCGTCTTCTGGTCGCTGTGCATGCTGATGGGCGTCGGCTTCCTGATCGCCGCGGCGGGCGTGGTCCGTTCGGCTCGGGCGGGGTCGGCCGAGCGGTAGCGGCCCGCGTCCTAGCCCTCTGCCCCCGCCGCCGTGCCGCCCGTGTAGCGGGCCAGTTCCCAGGGGTCGTGCGCGGAGAAGATCTCGACCTCGTCCCCGTGGTCGCGGAGCAGTTCGCGGAGCCGGGCCCGGGTTCCGAGGCGCAGCTCACGGTGGACCTGTGCGGTGGTCTGGACGAAGTCGAGCAGCGGATGGGTTTCCTTCAGCGGTCCGACCTCGCGGTGGTAGTAGTAGGCGTCGCCGCAATGGAGGAGCCACCGGTCGCCGTCCTGTACGGCGATCCCCGTGTGGCCGGCGGTGTGACCGCCGAGCGGGACGAGTCTGATCTCGGGCCCCAGCCCTTTCGGCCGCAGCGCGGTGAACCCGAACCACTCCTCGTCGGACTCGGAACCGTAGGTGATCCAGCGGGGCTCGTGCGCCCAGTGGGCAGGCCGGTAGCGGAAGCTGGGCGCCTCGGCGCGTGCCGCGTCGAGTTCGGACGCGAGGACGTGGACATGGGCGTCCGGGAAGTCGGGCAGGCCGCCGCTGTGGTCCACGTCCAGGTGCGTGAGGAGGATGTGGCGCACGTCCGACGGTGCGTAGCCCAGCCGGGCCACCTGCCGCAGGGCCGTCTCTTCCTCGTCCAGCACGGGGCCGGCCATCTCGACCCACTCCGTGCCGAGCGTGCCCGCCGGATCCCGGACGTCACCGAGCCCGAGTCCGGTCTCGACCAGGACCAGGCCGTCGGCGCGGGTCTCGATCAGCAGGCAGTGGTTCACGGCGGGAGCGGGCTGCGGCCCGGCGTAGGTGGGCTCGATCGTCCGGACGGAGCCACAGTTCAGATGATGAATCTTCATGCCGACTAGGCTGCGACTTGAACCGCGATTCAAGTCAAGGGGCTTTGATGACCGAGCTGTTGCTGGACATCGCCGACGTCGCCCGGTCATCCGGGCTGGCGCCCTCGGCGCTGAGGTTCTACGAGAAGAAGGGCCTCATCGCTCCCGCGGGCCGCAACGGCCTGCGGCGTACGTACCACCCGGATGTGCTGGCCCGCCTGGCCCTGATCACGTGCGCGCGCGGCGCGGGGCTCTCGGTCGCCGAGATCGGACGGTTCCTGTCGGCACAGCCGTCGGATCCGGACCTGCGTACGCGCATGGCCGCCCGGGCCCAGGACCTCGACGAGCAGCTCGGCCGCCTCACACGTCTTCGTGACAGCCTTCGCCACGCGGCCGTCTGCGACCACGAGCCGATCGTCGACTGCCCCGACTTCAAACGGGCCATCGGCGAGGTCGCCCCACCGGCGTTCGCCGCCGCCGGCCCCGACAGCCCCCGGCAGCCCTGACGGCCACCGAGGCCCCGCCGGCCGCGCCCTGTCAGGCCTGTGACGTCGTGTACGCCGCCAGCCACGCCGGGAACTCCGTCAGCGACGTGAGGACGACGTCCGCGCCCGCCGCGCGCAGCTCCGCCTCGTCGCACGGGCCCGTCGTCACGCCCACCGAGACGGCGTTCGCCGCCTGCGCGCCACGTACGTCGCCCGTGTGGTCGCCCACGTAGACGCCCGCTCCGTGCTCGCGCAGCGCCTCCGCCTTCGCCTCGGCCCACAGGCCGCCCACGATCACGTCGGGTTCGATGCCGAGGTGGGCGAGGTGGAGCTTCGCGTTCGGTTCGTACTTCGCGGTGACGACCATCGTCCGGCCGCCGAGTGCGCGTATCGCGTCGACCGACTCCCGTGCCCCGGGCATCGCGAGCGACGGGCCGATCGCGTACGTGGGGTAGATCTCGCGGTAGCGGTCGGCGATCGCGGCCACGTCCGCGGCCGGGAACCAGTGCGCGATCTCCTGCTCCAGCGGCGGGCCGAGGCGGCTCACCACCAGATCCGTGTCGATGAACGCCCCCGTCTCGGCGGAGAGCGCGACGAAGGCGGCCGCGATACCGGGCCGTGAGTCGATGAGCGTCATGTCCAGGTCGAAGCCGACCGTCAGCGTGTGGGAAGCCATGTTCTCCATTGTGCCGAGCCCTCGCCGGACCCGGTACACCGCCGGAAGGCCCCGCACAGGCGCCGCATAGACTTAGCCAAGCCTTACTTTGCTTCGCTATGTCTCGCTTGTCTCGCCCGCCTCGCCCGCCTCGTCTGTCTCGTCTGTCCCACCTGTCTCGCCTGTCTCACCTGTCTATGGGGTTCGATGCCAACCGCCGCACCACGCCGCTCCAGACGCGCTCTCGCGACGGCGGCGGCCGTTGTGGCGCTGCTGACAGCGGTACTCCTCAGCCTCGCCGTCGGGGCGCGCTCCATACCCCCGTCGGAGGTGCTCGACGTCCTGCTCCACGGCGGGCACTCCGACGCCGCCGAGGTCATCCGGAACATGCGGGTGCCCCGCACCCTCATCGGTCTGATGGTCGGTGCCTCGCTCGCCCTCGCCGGCACGGTCCTCCAGGGCATCACCCGTAACCCCATCGCCGACCCCGGCATCCTCGGCATCAGCCAGGGCGCCTCGGTCGGCGTCGTGCTGGCCATCGCGTACGCGGGGATCCACACGCTCACCGGATACGTCTGGTTCGCCTTCGCGGGGGCTGCCATCGCCTCCGTCGCCGTCTACGCCATCGCCTCCAGCGGGCGCGGCGGCGCCACCCCCGTGAAGCTCGCGCTCGGCGGCGCGGCGATCAACGCGCTGCTGGTGTCCGTCACCATGGCCGTGCTGACCACCAAGGCGTCCGCGCTGGACGAGTTCCGGTTCTGGCAGGTCGGCTCGATCGCCGGCCGCGAGGCCGAGGTCGCCCAGCAGATCTGGCCGTTCCTGCTGCTCGGCACCGTGCTCGTGCTCTGCGTCGCCCGTGGGCTCGACGCGCTCGCCCTCGGCGAGGACATGGCTAAGGGCCTCGGGCAGAAGATCGCGACCGTACGCATCGTGGGCGGCATCGGTGCCACCGTGCTCACCGGCGCCGGGGTCGCCGCGGCCGGCCCGATCGCGTTCATCGGCCTCGCCGTTCCCCACATCGCCCGGGCGATCGTCGGCAGCGACCACCGCTGGGTGCTCCCGATGGCCGCCCTGATCGGACCCGTGATGCTGCTCGTCTCCGATGTGATCGGCCGGATCGTCTTCCCGCCGAGCGAGGTGCCCGCCGGGGTCATGACGGCCCTGATCGGGGTGCCGTTCCTGGTCACGCTGGTGCGCCGGAAGGCGGTGCCCGCATGAGCGCCACCACGGCCGCGGTGCGGCCCGCCGGGTACAGCCTCGTACGGATCGGGAACCGCGGGCGGTTCCTCCTGCACCGCCGGGCCACGGTCGTCGCCGCCTGCCTCGTCGTCCTGCTGGCCGTCGTCTGCGTCGCGTACCTCTGCGTCGGCGAGAGCTTCGTCGCGCCGTCCGAAGTCCTGAACGTGATCCTGGGCCGTCCCTCCCCCGACGAACTCGTCGTCGGCACGCTGCGGCTGCCCCGCATGGTCGTCGGGCTGCTCGTCGGCCTCGCCTTCGGCATCGCGGGCGCGCTGATCCAGACCGTGGCCCGCAACCCCCTCGCCAGCCCCGACATCATCGGCATCAGCCAGGGCGCGAGCGCGCTCACGGTCGGCGCGATGACGTTCGGCATCACCTCGTACACCGTCCTGCCGTACCTGTCGGTGATCGGCGGGGTCGCGGCCGCGGCGCTCGTCTACGCCTTCGCGTGGCGCGGCGGGCTGCACGCCACCCGCTTCGTCCTCATCGGTATCGGTTTCGCCATCGCGCTGCGCTCGGTCACCACCCTGTTCCTGACCAAGGGCGACTACCTCGTCGCCCAGCAGGCCCAGATCTGGATGACCGGATCGCTCAACGGCCGCGGCTACGACGAGGCCGCGCCCATCGGCTGGACCCTCCTCATCCTGCTGCCCGCCGTCCTGTGGGCCGCCCGCGCCCAGCGGTCCGTGTCCATGGACGACGACACGGCGACCGCGCTGGGGGTCCGGCTGGGGCGGGTACGTCTGGGACTCGTCGCACTCGGCGTGATCCTGGCGTCCGTGGCCACGGGGACGGCCGGACCGGTCGACTTCGTCGCCCTGCTCGCCCCGCAGATCGCCCGCCGCATGACCCGCACCGCACAGATCCCGCTGCTCTGCTCGGCGCTGCTCGGCGCGGTGATCGTCGTCTTCGCGGACCTGCTGGCCCGCAGGCTCTTCTCCCCCACCGAACTTCCGGTGGGCGTCCTGACGGCGGCGGTCGGCGCCCCGTATCTGATCTGGCTGATCATCCGCGGTCACGGTGGCCGCTCGGGAGGCAACGCATGACCACGCTCCGGAAGCAGGACGCCGCGACCAGCCGTCTGACGGTGCGCGAGCTGACCCTCGCGTACGAGGACCGCACGGTCGTCCACGAGCTGGACCTCGCCGTTCCCGACGGGAAGGTCACCGTCATCGTCGGGCCGAACGCCTGCGGCAAGTCGACGACGCTGCGCGCGCTCGGCCGGCTCCTCAAGCCGCGCGGCGGGGCGGTGCTGCTGGACGGCACCGAGCTGTCGAAGATCCCCACGAAGAAGATCGCCCAGTCGATCGGGCTGCTCCCGCAGACCCCCGTGGCCCCCGAGGCGATCACCGTCTCCGACCTCGTCGCCCGCGGCCGCCAGCCCCACCAGCACTGGTGGCAGCAGTGGTCCCAGGAGGACGAACGGGCGGTGACCGAGGCCATGGAACGTACCGACATCACCGCACTCGGCTCCCGGTCGGTGGACGAACTCTCCGGCGGACAGCGCCAGCGCGTCTGGATCGCGATGGCCCTCGCCCAGGACACGGACCTGCTGCTGCTCGACGAGCCGACCACGTACCTCGACATCGCCCACCAGGTGGAGGTCCTCGACCTGGTGCGCCGGCTGGCCGCCCCCGCCGCCGACGGGACCCGCGGCCGGACCGTGGTGACGGTGCTGCACGACCTCAACCAGGCCGCCCGCTACGCCGACCACCTGGTCGCCATGAAGGCGGGCCGGATCGTCGCCGAGGGCCACCCGCAGGACGTCGTCACCGCCGAACTCGTACGCGAGGTCTTCGGCCTCGAAGCCGTGATCGTCCCGGACCCGGTGACGGGCTCCCCGCTCGTCGTGCCGGGTGCGCCCTGGCAGCCCACACCTTCGTCGTGACACCGCACCCACCCACGAAAGGCATCGCATGTCCTTTGCCCTCCGCCGCCGCGGAATCACCCTCGGCGCCCTCGCCCTGACCGGCGCGCTCGCGCTCACCGCCTGTGGTTCGTCCGACTCGGACTCCGACGGGGGCGACAGGACCGACGCCGCCACGACCCACACCGTCAAGACCGCCATGGGCGACGTGAAGGTCCCCGTGGCGCCCAAGCGCGTCGTGGTCCTGGACACCGGCGAGCTGGACTCCGCCCTCACCCTGGGCGTGCAGCCCGTCGGCGCGACGCACTCCGCCACGGAGGACGGCTTCCCCGCCTACCTGCCGGCGGAGAAGACGAAGAAGCTCACGGAGGTCGGCGAGATCGCCAACCCCAACATGGAGACCGTCGCCTCCCTGAAGCCGGACCTGATCCTCACCAGCAAGGTCCGTGACGGCGACCGCTACGAGCAGCTCAGTGCCATCGCCCCCACCGTGATGACGGAGTCCACCGGCACCGCCTGGAAGGAGAACTTCCAGGTCCACGCCGAGGCGCTCGGCAAGCAGGCCGAGGCGAAGAAGATCGTCGCCGCGTACGACGCCCATGTCGCGAAGGTGACCGAGGCGATCGGCGGCAAGGACAAGGCGGCGGCCACCGACGTCAACTTCGTCCGCTTCGTCGAGGGCGCCGACATCCGCATCTACGGCAAGCAGAACTACATCGGCTCGATCCTCGCCGACCTCGGCATGGGCCGGCCCGCCATCACGGACAAGGCCAAGGACGGCTTCTCCTACGACGTCTCCCCCGAGAAGATCGACCTCGCGGACGCGGACGTCGTCTTCACGTCCACGTACGGCGACCCGGACAAGGCGGGGGCGACCAAGACGATGAAGAGCGGCCTGTGGAAGGGCCTGACCGCCTCGAAGAACGGCAAGGTCTTCAAGGTCGACGACCGCCTGTGGATCGCCGGCATCGGCTACACGGCGGCGGACCAGATCCTCGACGAGTTCCAGACGAAGCTGGCCGGCTGACGCCGGGGGCCTGTGCGTCCGGGCTGCCCCTTTCCGGGGCGCGGGGTTCCGTCCTCAATCGCCGGACGGGCTTGGGTAGTGCGGGTGCCCCGCCGGGTGCGGGACGCCTGCTCCGGTGGTGGGGGTCCGGGGCCCCTCCGGGGAGATCTCCTCGGACGCCGCACGTTCCGCCGGTACGCGAACGACCCGGGTCGATGTGCGTCGTCCTGCGGGGACTCCCCTGCACGGCCCCGGACCGGCCCGTCTTGCGTCTGCGACAGTCGTCACGCCGGTGTGCACACGCGACTGATGCCGGGTGGGGGCGTGCAGGGGAGTCCCCGCAGGAAATGGCGTACGACCCGGGTCCCTCACGGACCCGGGTGAACACGCCAGTTCCGAGGAGATCTCCCCGGAGGGCCCCCACCCCCACCCACCGAACAGGGCGCACCCAGCACCTGGCGGAGCACCCGCGCATCTCAAGCCCGTCCGGCGATTGAGGACGGAACCCCGAGCACGGGGACCGGGCACCCTCACCGCCCGCCCAAGGGCCCCTCACCGCCCGCCCGGCCGAGGGCCCCGTGCCCGCCAGACCAGGTAGAGCGCGGAGGCCACGGCCGCGCCCCGCAGCACCCACGGCCACGTGTCGCCGATCGCCGGGGTCATCTGCCCCTCCGCGATGGGCGCGCCCCACCGGCCGTCCATCCGGCCCCACAGCCAGACGAGGGCGCCCACCGCGACGATCCCGGGCAGCCCCATCACCGCCCACTTCGCCTCCGCGCGCGACAGCTTGCGGGAGCTGTACGCGAGCAGCCAGCCGCCCGCCAGGGCCAGCAGGGCCTGCGGAGCGTCCATCACCGCACCGGCCACCAGCAGCGCGGCGGCCACCAGGAGCAGGGGGTGCGAGAAGCCGCGGGGCGCGGCGGTCTCGCGGTCACGGGCGCGGCGCAGCCGCGGCAACCGCCTCCGGCGCGGCGTCCCGGCCTCCGCCTCCTCCTCGAACTCCTCGTCCTCCTCCGCCTCCTCCTCGAACTCCTCGAACTCCTCGTCGTCCTCGTCGTCCTCCGCCGCCACCGGCGGCCTCAGCACCTCCGGGATCTCCACCCCGCCCCGGAAGCCCGGCACATCGGTTCCCGCGCCGAACTCACCGGCGTCTCCGAACCGGCCCGGGGCCACGCTCCACCAGTCCGTGTCGTCCCCCGACGGGCCGAGTTCGTCCGACCCCGCCCGGTGCGGCGGGGACGGCGCCGGGCGGGGCGACGGCCTCGAAGCGGCCTCCCGCGCTTCCGACGCGCCCTTGCGCGAACTGTCTTTCCGGAGCCTCGCCCGGCGCGGGCGCGGGATCCCCGACGGCTGCGCGCCGCCCGTGTCCGGCTCCTGCGGCAGCAACGGGGTGCCGTCGCCCGACGAGGCCGCCGCCGCGACCAGTTCGTCGGGGGTGCCGAGCTTCCCG
Source organism: Streptomyces sp. NBC_00385 (assembly GCF_035917155.1). NCBI lineage: Bacteria > Bacillati > Actinomycetota > Actinomycetes > Kitasatosporales > Streptomycetaceae > Streptomyces > Streptomyces sp. NBC_00385. The sequence continues at coordinate 3,727,866 of NZ_CP107951.1, forward strand.
ATGATGCGGCGCACCGCTCCCGGGGTGTCCGCGGCCTGCGCCACCCGCTGCCGGTCGATCTCGCCCCGCAACTCCGACACGAGTCTCATCCGGGTGCCCGAGGACAGCTGTTGCTGCTGCGCCAGGTCGCCGACCCGGCTCAAGTAGTCGTAGACCAGCTGGTCGCTCTCGATCCCCACGCGATCGTTCCCCTCTTACCGCCCTGCACCGACGGTAGCGTCCTCGGGCCTGTCCGGAGCGACTACCGTGGGACGGATGGGGATGACCACACCACCGCGGACGCTCGCCGAGGCTCTGCGCGCCCGGGACGACGAGTCACTGGCCGGGCTGCTGCGCGCCCGGCCGGATCTCCTCACCCCCGTGCCCGGCGACATCACCCAGCTCGCGACACGCGCCGGCACCCGTGCCTCCGTCGTCCGCGCCCTGGAGCACCTCGACCGCTTCGCCCTGCAGACCGCCGAGGCCCTGGCCGTCGCACCCGACCCGGCGCCGTACGACATCCTGCTGGGCCTGCTCACGGGCGACGGCCGGGACGACGGGGAGCACCGGGACGACGCGGGCGCCGCGATCGTCGCGGCGCTGCCCGGCGCCCTCGGCACGCTGCGCGAACAGGCCCTCGTCTGGGGCGAGAACGACCGGCTGCGCCTGGTGCGCACCGCCCGTGAACTGCTGTCGCCGTCTCCGCAGCACCCCTCTCCCACCGGTCTCGGGCCGACCGTCTCCGAGGCCACCGCCGGCATGTCGCCCGGCCGGCTCCAGGAGATCCTCAACGAGGCGGGGCTGCCCGCCACCCATGACCCGGTCTCCGCGGTCGGCGCCCTCTCCGCACTGTTCACCGACCGCACCCGGATGGGCGAACTCCTCGACACCGCCCCGGTGGAGGCCCTGTCGGTGCTGGACCGGCTGGTCTGGGGACCGCCGTACGGCGAGGTCACCCCGAACCCCACCCCGCCCGTGAAGTGGCTGCGCGACCGCGGGCTCCTGCTGCCCGTGTCGACCCGCACCGTCGTCCTGCCGCGCGAGGCCGCACTGCATCTGCGCGCGGGGCGCGCCCATCGCGTGCCGGAACCCCGGCCGCCCGCCCTCGCCACCGTCGCCGAACGCGATCCACAGGCTGTGGACAGCGCCGCGGCCGGCCAGGCGTTCCTCGCGGTGTCCACCGTCGAGGAACTGCTCAAGAGCTGGAACGGCGGCGGCCCCGCGATACTGCGGGCCGGCGGCCTCAGTGTCCGCGAGCTGAAGAAGACCGCCGCCACCCTGGACGTCTCGGAACCCGTCGCCGCGTTCTGGATCGAACTCGCCTACGCGGCCGGGCTGCTGGCCTCCGACGGCGAGGCGGACGAACGGTACGCGCCGACTCCCGCGTACGACGAGTGGACGGAACTGTCCGCCCAGGACCGCTGGGTGGACCTCGCCTCCGCCTGGCTCGCCGCCACCCGCACCTCGGGCCTGGTCGGCGGCCAGGACGCCAAGGGCCGTGCCCTGTCCACCCTCGGGCCCGAGCTGGACCGCTCCGCCGCACCCGAGGTCCGCCACCGGGTCCTGGCCCTGCTCGCCGCGCTGCCGCCCGGCACCGCGCCTGATCCCGAGTCCCTGCTCGCCCGGCTCCGCTGGGAACGGCCGCTGCGCGGCGCCTCCGCGTCCGCCGGGGACACCACCGACCTCCGGTCCCGGATCGCCCTGTGGACGCTGAACGAGTCGGAGCTCCTCGGCATCACCGGCCGCGGCGCCCTCGCCTCGCAGACCCGTGGCCTGCTCTCCGGCGGACGCGCCGAGGCCGCCGCCCGGCTCGCCCCGCTCATCCCGGAGCCGCTCGACCACGTCCTGCTCCAGGCCGACCTGACCGCCGTCGCCCCCGGCCCGCTGGAACGCCCCCTCGCCGACATGCTCTCCGCCCTCGCGGACATCGAGTCGAAGGGCGGCGCGACGGTCTACCGCTTCACCCCCGGCTCCGTACGCCGCGCGCTGGACGCCGGGCAGTCCGCCGCCGACCTGCACGCCTTCCTCGCCGCGCACAGCCGCACGCCGGTGCCGCAGCCGCTCAGCTACCTCATCGACGACGTGTCCCGCCGCCACGGCCATCTGCGGATCGGCGCCGCCTCCTCGTACGTGCGCTGCGACGACGAGGCCGTCCTCAACGAGATCCTCGCCGACAAGCGCTCCGCGACCCTGCGGCTGCGCCGGCTCGCCCCGACGGCCCTGGCCGCCCAGATCGACCCGGCGTCGCTCCTCGACGGCCTGCGCGAGATGGGGTACGCGCCCGCCGCGGAGTCCGCCGAGGGCGACGTCCTGATCACCCGCGCCGGCGCCGTCCGCACACCGCCGCGCACGGCCCCCGTCCCCGTACCCGAGGGGCCGCCGCTGCCCGACCCGACCCTGCTCGGGGCGGCGGTCCGGGCGATCCGGGCCGGGGACACGGCGGCGACGGTCATCCACAAGGAGACCGGCCCCTCCGCGTCCGCGGCGGGCGCCCTGCCCCGTACGACCTCCGCCGAGACCCTGGTCACCGTCCAGGCCGCGGCGATGACGGGATCGGCGATCTGGATCGGCTACGTCAACGCGGAGGGCGCGGCCAGCCAGCGCGTGATCGCCCCGGTCCGCGTCGAGGGCGGCTACGTCACCGCGTACGACCACACCGCGGACGAGGTCCGCACGTACCCCCTCCACCGGATCACGGGCGTGGCGGAACTGGCCGACGACCAGACGTGACGTCGCCCCGTTCCGTCCGCCGGGTTCCGTCCTCAATCGCCGGACGGGCTTGATGTGGTGCGGCCCGTCCCGCGTCTGCGGCAGTCGCAGGGCCGATGTGCAGACATGACGCGCACCCCGCTCCCGGCGGAGCACCCGCCACCCCGAGCCCGTCCGGCGATTGAGGACGGAACCCTCAGCCCCGGACAGGGGCAACACCACCCCGCCCCGACATACGGCACACTGGAGGTTTGGCCAACCCGCCGCCTCCGGGCGGCCCCGCAGAAAGGGCCGAAGCGCGTGACCGGACCCCTCATCGTCCAGAGCGACAAGACGCTGCTCCTCGAAGTCGACCACGAGCAGGCCGACGCCTGCCGTCGTGTGATCGCCCCCTTCGCGGAGCTGGAGCGTGCGCCCGAGCACATCCACACCTACCGGCTGACCCCGCTCGGGCTGTGGAACGCCCGCGCCGCGGGGCACGACGCCGAGCAGGTCGTCGACGCGCTCGTGAAGTACTCGCGTTACCCCGTACCGCACGCGCTGCTCGTCGACATCGCCGAGACGATGGACCGCTACGGCCGCCTCACTCTCTCCAAGCACCCGGTCCACGGACTCGTGCTGACCTCCACGGACCGGCCGGTCCTGGAGGAGATCCTCCGGTCGAAGAAGGTCCAGCCGCTGGTCGGCGCCCGGATCGACCCGGACACCGTGGCCGTGCACCCGTCCGAGCGCGGGCAGGTCAAGCAGACGCTGCTGAAGCTGGGCTGGCCCGCCGAGGACCTCGCCGGGTACGTGGACGGCGAGGCGCACCCGATCGACCTGGACGAGAACGGCTGGGCGCTGCGGCCCTATCAGCAGCAGGCCGTCGAGGGGTTCTGGCACGGCGGGTCCGGGGTCGTCGTGCTGCCGTGCGGGGCAGGGAAGACGCTGGTCGGGGCGGGCGCGATGGCGCAGGCCAAGGCGACCACGCTGATCCTGGTCACGAACACCGTCTCGGCCCGGCAGTGGAAGCACGAGCTGGTGAAGCGGACGTCGCTGACCGAGGAGGAGATCGGCGAGTACAGCGGTACGCGCAAGGAGATCCGCCCGGTCACCATCGCCACGTACCAGGTGCTGACGACCCGCAGGAAGGGCGTCTACCCGCACCTGGAGCTGTTCGACTCCCGCGACTGGGGGCTCGTGATCTACGACGAGGTGCATCTGCTGCCCGCGCCCGTCTTCAAGTTCACCGCGGATCTCCAGGCGCGGCGCCGGCTCGGGCTCACGGCGACGCTCGTCCGGGAGGACGGACGCGAGTCGGACGTCTTCTCGCTGATCGGGCCCAAGCGGTTCGACGCCCCGTGGAAGGAGATCGAGGCGCAGGGCTACATCGCGCCCGCCGACTGCGTCGAGGTACGGGTCAACCTCACGGACAGCGAGCGGCTCGCGTACGCGACCGCCGAGGCGGAGGAGAAGTACCGGTTCTGCGCGACGACCGCGACGAAGCGCAAGGTCACCGAGGCGCTGGTGCGCAAGCACCAGGGTGAGCAGACGCTGGTCATCGGGCAGTACATCGACCAGCTCGACGAGCTGGGTGAGCATCTGGACGCCCCGGTGATCAAGGGCGAGACCAGCAACGCCCAGCGCGAGAAGCTGTTCGGCGCCTTCCGGGAGGGCGAGATCAGCGTGCTGGTCGTGTCGAAGGTGGCGAACTTCTCGATCGACCTGCCGGAGGCCACCGTCGCCATTCAGGTGTCGGGCACGTTCGGTTCGCGTCAGGAGGAGGCCCAGCGGCTGGGCCGGGTGCTGCGGCCGAAGGCGGACGGGCACGAGGCGCGGTTCTACTCGGTGGTCGCGCGCGACACGATCGACCAGGACTTCGCGGCACACCGCCAGCGGTTCCTGGCGGAGCAGGGCTACGCCTACCGGATCGTGGACGCGGACGAGCTGCTGTCGGACAACTGACGGACGGGCCGCGCAGGGGCGGGCCGTCGCGCGCTCAGCGCGTGCGGCGGACGCCCGCCTCCTCCGCGTACTCGCCGAGGACGACGACGCCGAACGCGGCCCGTGCGTAGACCTTGACGGCGCGCAGCGCGTCTCCGGCGCGGTGGCTGTGGTGGTGACCGGTGGCCGCGGTCGCGCCGTGCGCGGGGCCGGTCCTCTGCGGGTTCAGGGTGACGGTGCTCATGTCCTCCATGGTGCTCCGGACGGGTGCGCCGCCGCGTCGGTCCGGAGGCTGAAGCCCGCGGTGGCGCGTCTACCTCTGGGGTCGCATGCCATCCCCTACGGGGTGGACGGCGCGATATTCGTTCGCGTCGGGCGGGGACGGTCGATACAATCGCCGGTCTGCCCGCCTCCCGCACCGTGGTACCGGCCGTCCTCAGGGACGTGCGCCGGCAGCCGGGGGAGCGCCGCCGACCGGACGGAAACCGGCCGACAGCCAGTGATCGATCCCCGAGTGGACCGCATCGCCCCCGAGCAGTCACCGGGGCGATGCGGTCCGCCGTCCTGCGTTGAATGCCGGAGGCAACACCGTGCCCGCGCACGAACACGAAAGCGACACCACCACCGATCCCCTCGCCCACGAACGCGCCCATCTCGCCGCCTCGCGCGCGGCCCTGCGCGCCATGCGCGAGGACGCCCAGGCCCTGAACATCCGCGATGTCACGGCGAACTGGGTGAACGCCGCGGTACTCCAGGCCCAGATCGCCGACCGCATCAAGTCGCTCGCCGACCTCTCCCACACCCCGCTGTTCTTCGGGCGGCTGGACTACCTCCATGTGGTGGGTGCGGCGCAGGCCGAGGGCGCGGAGGGCGAGCAGTTCTACATCGGGCGCCGCCACGTCCATGACGCCGACGGTGATCCGATGGTCATCGACTGGCGTGCTCCGGTCTCCCAGCCGTTCTACCGGGCGTCCCGGAAGGACCCGCTCGACGTCGGTCAGCGGCGCCGCTTCGGCTACACGGGCGGCGAGCTGACCGCGTACGAGGACGAGCACCTCACCGACCCCTCCGAGGCGGCGCAGACGAGCAAGCTCCTCCAGGCGGAGATCGAGCGGCCCCGTGTCGGCCCGATGCGTGACATCGTCGCGACGATCCAGCCCGAGCAGGACGAGATCGTCCGCAGCGAGCTCGGCGGCACCGTGTGTGTGCAGGGCGGGCCGGGCACCGGGAAGACGGCCGTCGGCCTGCACCGGGTCGCGTACCTGCTGTACGCGCACCGCGAGCGCCTCGCCCGTACCGGGACGCTCGTCATCGGGCCGAACAAGTCGTTCCTGCACTACATCGAGCAGGTGCTGCCGGCTCTCGGTGAGCTGGAGGTGAAGCAGGCGACGGTCGACGACCTGGTGACGGCGCAGGTCGAGGTCCGGTCCACGGACGATGCGCGGGCCGCCGTGGTGAAGGGCGACGCCCGGATGGCGGAGGTGTTGCGGAGGGCGATCCGGTCGCACGTGACGATGCCCGTCGAGCCGGTCATGGTGGTGCGCGGGTCGCGGCGCTGGCGGGTCCCGGCGTACGAGATCGAGGAGATGGTCAAGGAGCTGCTGTCCCGCGACATGCGGTACGGGGCCGCGCACGAGGCCCTTCCGCAGCGCATCGCGCACGCCGTGCTGGTGCGGATGGAGGAGGCCGGCGAGGCGCCCGACGACCGGGTCCAGAACGCGGTGGCCCGCACCCCGGCGGTGAAGGCCGCGGTGAAGGCGGTCTGGCCGGCGGTCGACCCGTCGAAGCTGGTGCTGCGGCTGCTGTCGGACCCGGAGTTCCTGGCCGCGCACGCGGACGGGCTGCTCAGCGAGGACGAGCAGAAGACGATCCTGTGGACGCTGCCCGGATCCGGTAAAAGGGCGGCCCGCAGCGTGAAGGCGGCGAAGTGGTCGGCGGCGGACGCGGTGCTGATCGACGAGGCGAACGATCTGGTGGCGCGTACGCATTCGCTCGGCCATGTCGTCATCGACGAGGCCCAGGATCTGTCCCCCATGCAGTACCGGGCCGTGGGCCGGCGCTGCTCGACCGGTTCGGCGACCGTGCTCGGGGACCTGGCGCAGGGCACGACGCCGTGGTCGACGCAGAGCTGGGAGCAGGCGCTGCACCATCTGGGGAAGTCGGACGCGTTGGTGGAGGAGCTGACTGCGGGCTTCCGTGTGCCGCGCGAGGTGATCGCGTACGCCTCCCGGCTGCTGCCGGTGATCTCGCCCGGGCTCGCGGCGGTGGAGTCGGTGCGTGAGTCGCCCGGTTCGCTGTCGGTGCGGGAGGTGACGGGTGCGGACGCGCTGGACGCGGCGGTGGTCGCGGCGTGCGCGGAGTCCCTGGAGCAGGAGGGCTCGACCGGTCTGATCGCCGCCGACGCGCGCGTTCCGGCCCTGGCCGAGGCGCTGACCGCGGCGGGCCACAGCTACCTCTCCCCCGGCCAGGAGACGACCGCCGAGTCCCGGCTGACGCTGGTCCCGGCATCGCTGGCGAAGGGCCTGGAGTACGACTACGTGGTGCTGGACGAACCGGCCGCCGTGGTCGACGGCGAGCCCGACCAGCGGACGGGGCTGCGCCGGCTGTACGTCGCGCTGACCCGTGCCGTGTCGGGGCTGATCGTCCTTCACGCGGCGCCGCTGCCGGAGGAGCTGGCCTGACGCGCGCGGGGGCGGGGGCGGCCCGGCCCGCCCCCGCCCCCGCGTCCGGTCAGCCGGCCGTGCAGGCCCTCCCGTTCAGCTTGACCGTGCCCGGGTCCGCGGCCGCGCCCAGGACGCTGCTGTTGAACCCGAAGTCGATCTCCGCACCCGGTGCGAGGGTCCGGTTCCAGGACAGCGGTGCGGCGGTGACCGTACGCCCGTACTGGGCGAGTTCGGCGCTCCAGGTGTGGCTGAGCTTCTGGTCGCCCGGCAGCAGCCAGGTCAGGGACCAGGGGGTGAGCGCCTCGGTTCCGGTGTTCTTCACCGTGACCGTGGTGGTCGAGCCGGTGCTCCACGGGTGCGAGGAGTACGTGACGCGGCAGGCGCGGGCCGGGCCCGCCCCGTCACCGGCGTCGTCCAGGTAGGAGGCGACGAAGGCCAGCGGTGCGTTCCAGTTGATGGCGACCTCGTTGGTGGCGTACGAGCCGATGTCGTCGAGGTAGCACATCGCCGCCGCGCAGCCCGTGAGCCTGGCCGCGGCCTCCGGGTCGCCGGAGGTGGGGGCGGTGAGGTTCGGTCCGCCCGCCAGGGATCCGGCCGGCGGGTGGGGCAGGTCGGGGTCGCTCTGGTGCGCCCACGTGCGGTGGTGCTGGTTCTGCGAGCTGCGCTCGCCGTACCCGGTGACGTAGGACTGGTTCAGCGGGTTGCGCCCGAAGAGGTAGTCGGCGCCGCGCAGCACGGCGTCGCGGTACCCGGCCTTCCCGGTGAGGTCGGCCGCGGTGGCGAGCACGATCATGTTGTTGAGCACCTGGCTGTTGGATCCCCAGGCGTAGTTCTGGCCGGCCGGGGCGTACGGGACGCCGTACAGCTGGTCCTGGGTCTGGGCGGCGTAGCGGTCGGCGGCCGTGGTCACCACGGTGCGGACCTGTGCCAGCTGGCCGGCGGTGAGGTCGTTGGGGACGGTGGCGAGGGTCAGGACGCCGAGCCCGGCGGTTCCGCCCCACCACATGCCGCCGTCGGCCGGGAAGACCTTGTCGGTGTCGCCGTGCAGCGGCGAGCCGAGGAGCGCCTGGCGGTAGGTGTCGTCGCCGGTGGTGGTGAAGAGTTCGGCTGCGGCCCAGTAGAACTCGTCGGAGACGTCGTTGTCGCTGTAGGTGCCGCCGCCCGTACCGTCGTCGGGGTCGGCGAGCACGTCCGGGTGCGCCTTCGCCGCGGCCCACGCCGTCTCGGCGGCGGTACGGCACCGGCCGGCGAAGTCCGCGTCGTACGGGGCGTAGAGCCGGGCGCACTGGGCCGCCGCGGCGGCCAGGTTGAGGGTCGCGGCGGTGGACGGCGGGTGCAACTCGCGCTGCTGGGGGTCGAGATGGGGCAGCAGCGGCAGACCGGTCCACTGGGCGTCGTGCATCTTGTGGTGGACCATTCCCGCGAGCGGCTGCCCGGCCGGAACCTGCATGCGCATCATGAAGTCGAGTTCCCAGCGCGCCTCGTCGAGGATGTCCGGCACGTCGTTGCCGTGCTCGGGCACCCGCAGCGCGCCGTCGCCGAGTTCGGCGGCCTCGGCACCGTCGGCCGTCAGCGTCCGCTCGTACGTGTCCATCAGCTCGGCGACCGCGATGCCGCCGTTGACGACGTACTTGCCGTGGTCACCGGCGTCGTACCAGCCGCCCCGCACATCGAGCCGGTAGTCGCAGACGCCCGGCTGGCAGGGCACGTCCGTGTCGCCCTTGTTGGGGGCGACGTCGAGGTGTCCGGCGGGGCGCGCGTACTGCTCGCCGACGAGGTCCGCGTCGATCTCGATGCCGCTGCGGTTCTGGTAGAAGTACGCGAGCGAGTCGCCGCGCAGCGCGTCGTAGAGGTCGGCCCCGATGGAGAAGGGCTCGCTGACCTGCCCGTCCGCCTCGACGGTGTACCCGTCGCCGGCGGTCGTGACGTCGCCGAAGTCGAAGGTGTGGACGTTCTGGCGGGAGGTCGGGTCGACGCCGCCCGGGACGGTGGTGCCGGTGGCGGCGGCCGATCCGTCGGCGGCCCTGAGCGTCCAGGGCAGGGGCTCGGTCGCGTCGGTGACCAGGGTGCCTTCCTTGGGGCCCTGCGGAAGGTAGCCGACCTGGTTGACGCGGACGCGCGAGCCGGTGTCGGGCACGTACACGGGCGGTTCGGCGCCGCCGCGCAGGGACACGTCGTCGAGGCAGAAGGTGGCCGCCTCGTCGCTGCCGCCTATCTGGAAGGCGAGCTGGGCGGCGTCGCGGTCCGCCGTCGCGGTGAAGACGTGCGTGACGGGGACCGCCTCGGTGCCGATCTGGTCGGTCGAGGAGAGGTCCGTGGTCCACGGGTCGACGGCCAGCTGCACATTGGTGTGGATGGACAGCGGGGTGGTGGAGCTGGCGGTGTACGTGAGGCTGTACGTCTCCCCCGCGACGAGCGGGATGTCGTTCTGGCCGACGATCACGTCCCACGGGTTGGCCGTTCCGGCCGGTACGTCGGTGCAGAGCCTGCCGTCCGTGACGGCGGCGGCGGTGTTGGCGGTCCACCACCAGGGCGCGGTTCCGGCGGCGAAGTCGCCGTTGGTGATCTGCTCCGGGGCCGGGTCGGCGTCCTCGGCGGCGGCGCCCGGTGCGGTGAGGACACCGCCGAACAGGGCGGTGAGGGCTAACGTGCCGAGTACGCGGCGCCCGCGCCGGGCGCGGGGGGCGCGGTCGGTGGGGGACGGGGGCGGAGAGGCGTTCACCGGGGGCCTTTCGGTAGGGGGCTGGTGGTGCATCACGCGACGGATGAGCGGTGGGAACGCTCCCATGAGCAGTAAGAAATGCCGGGGAGGCACCGTGGGAGCGTTCCCACACCGCCGTGTCGTCATTGTGAAGCCCGGGGTGTTTGTTGCGCCAGGGTCGTGACAGCACGAGCCTGCGGACGCCCTCGGAAACGAATGAGGGGCGGGCTGCCGCGTCCCGGCATCCCGCCCCACCACCTCCCTGCCGCGCAGGGCCCTACGCGTCGAGCACGTCCCGCCACTCCCGTACCGCCGCCACGTCCACCGGACCCGCCCAGCCGCCCGGCCGGGCCGCTCCGCCGATGTGGACGGCGTCGATGCCCGCACCCAGCAGCTCCGGCAGGTGCTCCAGCCGCAGGCCGCCGCCCACGAGGATCTGCGGCTCGTACCCCGGCTCGCCCTTGCGCGCCGCCTCGACGATCAGCGTGGGAATGCCGTCGTCCACCCCGGCGGGCGAACCCGCGGTGAGGTAGGTGTCCAGGCCCGGCAGGTCGGCGAGCGACTTGCGCAGCGCGTCCCGGTCGGCGGCGCGGTCGATCGCACGGTGGAACGTCCAGCTGCAGCCGTCCAGCTCGGCGACGATCCGCTCGACCGCGACGAGGTCGGGGTGGCCGTCCGCGTCCAGGAAGCCGAGCACGAACTCGTCCGCCCCCTCCGCCCGGAGTTCGCGCGCCTTGCGGACGAGCACGTCGACGTCGCCGGCCGCGAAGCCGTCCGCCACCCTGAGCATCACCCGCAGCGGGATGTCCACCGCTGCGCGGATCGCCGCGAACGTCGCGCAGGACGGGGTGAGGCCGTCCGCCGCCATGTCGGTGACCAGCTCAAGCCGGTCCGCACCACCCGCCTGGGCAGCGACCGCGTCCTCCGCGTCGAGAGCGATCACCTCCAGGACTGCACGGTTGCTCATGGGAACCCAATCCTCCAGAAACCATCTATAGGTCTAGTCCAATGCCAGCCTACGGGGCGGTAGGCCGGGGGCGCAGCCTCACCGTGAACGTGAAGATACGCGAGGCCGGCGGCGCGACTGCCGACCGGAGGCGCGCGGTCCGCGGTTCCGTCACAGATCACCCTTGCGTTCACATAGGGGTAGGGGGTATACCTGGGGTCATCACCGCATACCCCCTAGGGGTATAAATGAACCGACCGAAGGAGGCCCCGTGTCCGCGCAGACCGCAGCCACCACCGGCACCACTGCCCCCAGTGGTGCCGCCGGTACCGGCGTCGCCGCAGAGGTCGAGCTCGCCATCGGCGGCATGACCTGTGCCTCGTGCGCGGCCCGTATCGAGAGGAAGCTCAACCGGATGGACGGGGTCGAGGCCACCGTCAACTACGCCACCGAGAAGGCCAAGGTCAGCTACCGGGGCGAGGACGTCTCCGTACAGGACCTGATCGCCACGGTCGAGAAGACCGGCTACACCGCGCACGAGCCCGCCCCGCCGGTACGCGGCGGCGACGCCCCCGCCGAGGCGGCGGAGGCGGACGAGCTCCGCCCGCTGCGGCAGCGGCTGATCACCGCGGTCCTGCTCGCGGTGCCGGTGATCGCGATGTCGATGGTCCCGGCGCTCCAGTTCGACAACTGGCAGTGGCTCTCCCTCACCCTCACCGCCCCCGTCGTCACCTACGCCGCCTGGCCCTTCCACCGCGCCGCGTGGACCAACGCCCGGCACGGCGCGGCCACCATGGACACCCTGATCTCGGTCGGCACCTCGGCCGCGTTCCTGTGGTCGCTGTGGGCGCTGTTCTTCGGCACCGCCGGGATGACCGGCATGACGCACCCCTTCGAGCTCACCATCGGCCGCGGCGACGGCTCCGGGAACATCTATCTGGAGGCCGCCGCGGGCGTCACCGCGTTCATCCTGGCCGGGCGCTACTTCGAGGCCCGTTCCAAGCGGAAGGCGGGCGCCGCACTGAAGGCGCTGCTCGAACTGGGCGCGAAGGAGGTCACCGTCCTGCGTGACGGCCGTGAGGTCACCGTGGCCACGGAGGATCTCCGGGTCGGCGACCGGTTCCTGGTCCGCCCGGGCGAGAAGATCGCGACCGACGGCACCGTGGTGGAGGGCAGTTCGGCGGTGGACGCGTCGATGCTCACCGGTGAGTCCGTGCCCGTCGAGGTCACGGCCGGCGACACGGTGACCGGCGCGACGCTGAACGCGGGCGGACGGCTCGTCGTCGAGGCGACCCGGGTCGGCGCCGACACCCAGCTGGCGCGGATGGCGAAGCTGGTCGAGGACGCGCAGAACGGCAAGGCCGCGGCCCAGCGGCTGGCCGACCGGATCTCGGCGGTGTTCGTCCCCGTCGTGATCGCGCTCGCGCTCGGCACGCTCGGCTTCTGGCTGGGCAGCGGGGAGGGCCTGACGGCCGCGTTCACGGCCGCCGTCGCCGTACTGATCATCGCCTGCCCGTGCGCCCTGGGCCTCGCCACCCCGACCGCCCTCATGGTCGGCACCGGACGCGGCGCCCAGCTCGGCATCCTCATCAAGGGCCCCGAAGTCCTGGAGACCACCCGCCGCGTCGACACCATCGTCCTCGACAAGACCGGCACCGTCACCACCGGAAAGATGACCCTCCAGACCGTCCACACCGCACACGGCGTCGACGAGACCGACGTCCTGCGCCTGGCCGGAGCCCTGGAACACGCCTCCGAACACCCCATCGCCCAAGCCGTCGCCACCGGAGCCACCGACCGCACCGGCGCCGCACTCCCCACCCCCGAGGACTTCGCCAACATCCCCGGACTCGGCGTCCAGGGCATCGTCGAGGGCCACGCCGTCCTCGTCGGCCGCGAGCAGCTGCTGGCCGAGTGGGAGATCCACCTGCCCGTGGAGCTGGCCCACCGCAAGGCCGAGGCGGAGGCCGCCGGCCGTACCGCGATCGCGGTCGCCTGGGACGGTGAGGCGCGTGCGGTCCTGGAGGTGGCCGACGCGGTGAAGGACACCAGCGCGGAGGCGATCCGGCGGCTGCGCCGACTCGGCCTGAAGCCGATCCTGCTGACCGGCGACAACCGGGCGGTCGCGGAGTCGGTCGCGGCCGAGGTCGGCATCGAGGAGGTGTACGCGGAGGTCATGCCGCAGGACAAGGTCGACGTCGTCAAGCGCCTCCAGGGCGAGGGGCGTTCGGTCGCCATGGTCGGCGACGGGGTCAACGACGCCGCCGCGCTCGCCCAGGCCGATCTGGGCCTCGCCATGGGCACGGGCACGGACGCGGCGATCGAGGCCGGCGACCTGACCCTCGTCCGCGGGGACCTGCGGGCCGCCGCGGACGCGATCCGGCTGTCGCGCCGGACGCTCGGCACCATCCGTACGAACCTGTTCTGGGCCTTCGCCTACAACGTGGCGGCGCTGCCCCTGGCCGCGATGGGCCTGCTGAACCCGATGATCGCGGGGGCCGCCATGGCGTTCTCCTCGGTGTTCGTGGTCGGCAACTCGCTGCGGCTGCGCGGGTTCCGGGCGGGAGCGTAGGGAACCCGCCGTACGCGGCAGGCGCCTGTGGGGCCGGTCCGGTGGATCAGGCCCCACGGGCGCGTGCGATGCGCTCTTCGAGCGCTTTCCGGCGCGCCGGCCACTCGTCCGCCGTGATCGAGAAGATCGCCGAATCCCGCAGGCTCCCGTCCTCGCCCGGCGCCCACGACCGGGACCAGTTCCGCAGCACACCCTCGAAGGTCGCGCCCGCCGCTTCGATCGCGGCACGGGAGCGGCTGTTGCGGGCATCCGTCTTGAGGTCGACGCGTGCCACGTCCCACACCTCGAACGCGTGCCGGAACAGGAGGTACTTGGCCTCGGCGTTGATCCCCGAGCCCTGGGCGGAGGCGGCGAGCCAGGTGAAGCCGACCTCGATCGCGCTCAGCGTGTCCTCGTCCAGCCAGTACCGGGGCTCCCAGTACGCCGTGACGCCGACCGCGCGGCCGGACGCCCGGTCGATCTGCGCGTACGGGAACAGCTTCCCGCTCACGACACGGGCGAACTGGGATTCGAAGTACTCCTCGACCTCGTGGGCGCGGGGCACCCACGTGAACCCGTACGAACTCCGGTCCTCCTCCGCGGCCACCGCGAGATCCGACGCATGACGGTGCCCCAGCGGCTCCAGGCGCACGCGCGTGCCCTCCAGAACCGGCCCATGCAGCGCGAAAGCCATCACTCGTCCATTCAGTCGTCCGGGAACGCTCCGTACGCGGGCACGGGCCCGCGTACGGAGCGTTCCAGAGGCGCCCGGCCGTGTCGTGCGAATATCGCGCGCGCCGCCCAACGCGACGCCCGCGCGGCCGCGTTGTCAGTGGCGGAACCTACGCTCTCCGTATGACCCAATGGACCCACGCATCGATCCCCGGCTACGAGGTGAACCTCGTGTTCTCGCGGGGTCTTTCCGCCACCGCACTGGCCACGGGCCTGCGCGAACTGCACCGCGAACCGCTGGCGCACGGCGAGGCGGGCGGGTGGGCCTGGGCGGTCCACGAGATGTTCGACGAGGAGTCGGACGACTACGGCGATGTGGACTACGGGCGTGTCTGCCCGGAGGGCACGGAGCTCGTGGTGCTGGTGACCGAACCATGCAGCGCGAAGGCGCACGCACCCCAGGTCCTGTACCTGCGCGACGGACGCACGATCCTCTTCTTCTCCTTCGAGGATCTGGAGCAGCGGGTGGGCGAGAACCCGGACTACATGTCGGCCGAGCTGCTCGCGGCGAACCTCATAGGCCCCGGGGCCGAGTGCGACACGTGGGAGACGGACGAAGGCCATGACTGCTTCGACCACCACGACGGTGACGAGGACCGCGTCGTGAGGGCGATCCAGGACTGTTTCGGTCTGCCCCCGCTCCCGCTCGGTCCGCAGGAGGCGGCGGCGTGAACCCGCTCCTCGCCCCTGACACGTATGCCCTCCACGCCAGGGGAATCGACCGGGCCACCCTCACCTCCGTGTGCGCCGAAGCCGGGTATCCCGCCCGCACGGCGGGTGAGTCGGACGGCTGGGCCTGGGTGACCTACGACGCGACCGCCGCGCACGGCCGGGGAGTCATGGACCTGGCGCGCGACCTGACCGGATTCCGCTACGACGAACGCTTCGGCGGGCCCGGGCGCGTGGAGACGGTGTTCCTGGCCTCCACACCGGCATGCGCGTGCCCGCACGGGCAGAACTACGCGATTGCGCACTGCGACGACCACCCGTTCCACTTCCTCCACAGCCGGGGCGGTTTCGAGCGGGTGTACTTCAACGTCGGGCGCCGCCGCGAGTCCCTTCGCAGCGGAGACCTGCTGGTACGGGAGTTGCTGGACGCCGGGATCGTCGGCCGGGAGACCCCCGCGTACGACGCCGATCCCGACTTCAACGCCGACGGCGCCGTCACGATGCGGATCATCGCCGACCACTTCGGGCTGCCCGCCACGACGTGACCGCCCCTGCTCACCCCCCGGCGCGTACGAACCGCACCACCGACCCCGCCCCCGCCTGGGCGGCGGCCGCCAGCGCCGGTTCGGGGACGACGCCCACCACCGGGTAACCGCCCGTCGTCGGATGGTCGTTGAGGAACACCACCGGGCGCCCGTCCGGCGGCACCTGGACGGCTCCGAGCACCATGCCCTCGCTGGGCAGCTCTCCGGTGCGGGTCCGCTCCAGCGGCGGGCCGTCGGTGCGCAGGCCGATGCGGTTGCTCTGCGCCGAGACGCGGTACGCGGCGGTGGTGAGCGTACGGAGAGCGGCGGGCGTGAACCAGGCGTGGCGGGGCCCGAGGTGCACCGGGAGCACGAGTCCGCCGGGCGCGCCCGACCACGGCACCGTGTCGGCGGGCGGGGCGCCGGCCTGCGGGGGCGGGCCCAGCGGCAGTACGTCCCCGTCGCGCAGGGGTGCCGGGCCCAGCCCGGAGAGCAGGTCGGCGGATCTGCTGCCGAGCACCGGCTCCGCCGCCACGCCGCCCGCGAACGCCAGATAGCTGCGCAGTCCGTGCACCGCGGGCCCCGCGTCCAGCACCGCACCCGCCGGCACCCGTACCGCGGCGCCCCACGCCACCGGCCGCCCGTCCACCGTCACCCGGCACGGCGCACCGCCGACGACCACCCGCACCGCACGGTCCGGGCGGACGGCGCAGCCGGTGGCGGTCGTCTCCAGGACGGCCGCGGTCACCGGGTTGCCGGCGAGCCGGTTGGCGAGCGCGGCGGCGGGTGCGTCGAGGGAGCCCGCCCGTCCGACGCCCAGGTGGGCCAGTCCGGCGCGGCCCTCGTCCTGCACGGTGGTCAGGGCCCCGGCGCGGACGACCTCGAAGGCCCCGGGCCGCACGGACGCCGTCACCGTGCCGCCTCCACGAACCGCACCCGCGCGCCCGGACCCAGCAGCGCGGCCGGTTCGCGGTGCGGGTCCCACAGCGGACCGGGGTCCGGTAGCCGGCCGATGAGCTGCCAGCCGCCGGGCGACGGGCGCGGGTACACCCCGGTGTACGGGCCGGCCAGCGCGACCGCGCCCGCCGGGACCCGGGTGCGCGGTGTCGCCCGGCGCGGCAGGTGGAGGCGGTCCGGCAGGCCGGTCAGGTAGCCGAAGCCGGGGGCGAACCCGCAGAAGGCGACCCGGAACTCGGTTCCGGCGTGGATGCGGGGCACCTCGGCGACGGCCACCCCCCAGGCCTCGGCGACGTCGGCGAGGTCCGGGCCGTCGTACACGACGGGGAGCTCCACCGCCGCGGCCGTGCCGGGGCGCGGCGGCGGTATGTGCCAGGTCGGCAGCGCCCGGGCGAGCGCGGCGGCGTCCCGCGCGATGCCGTCGAGCAGCACCGTCCGCTCGCCGGGCACGATGTCGCGCACGTCGGGCAGTTCGCCCGCCGCGCGGCGCCGCAGCACCTCCGCGTGGAACGCCTCCGTGGCCTCCCGGCCGTCCAGCTCGACCAGCAGCGCCCGGGGCCCGGCGGGCAGCACGACGAGCGGCCGGCCGGACCGTCCCCCCGCACTCACGCGAACGCCCGCACCGCGACGCCCGCCTCTTCCAGCGCCGCCCGCACCCGCCGGGCGAGTGCGGCGGCGCCCGGGGTGTCGCCGTGGACGCACAGGGACCGGGCGACGACGGATATCCGGCCACCGTCGGCCCCGGTCACGCCGCGGTCGACGGCGAAGCCCACGCTGCGGCGTACGACCTCGTCCGCGTCGTGCACCACCGCGCCGGGCTCGCCGCGCGGCACGAGGGTGCCCTGCGGGGTGTACGCCCGGTCGGCGAAGGCCTCCTCGACGGCGGTCAGACCCGCCTCCTCGGCGTGGGCGAGCAGCCGGGAGCCGGGCAGGCCGAGGACGGCCGGGTCCCCGCCCGCCAGCCGGACGCCTTCGATGACGGCGGCGGCCTGCTCGTCGTCGCGGACGGTGCGGTTGTAGAGGGCGCCGTGCGGTTTCACGTACGAGACGCGGGAACCGGCCGCCTCGGCGAACACCCGCAACGCCCCGATCTGGTACGCGACCTCGGCTGCCAGTTCGGCGGCCGGTACGTCCATGGCCCGGCGCCCGAAGCCTGCCAGGTCGCGGTACGAGACCTGCGCGCCGATCCGTACGCCCCGGGCGGCCGCCGAGTCGCAGACCCGCCGCATCACGGAGGCGTCCCCCGCGTGGAAGCCGCAGGCCACGTTGGCGCTGGTCACACAGGCGAGGAGGGCCTCGTCGTCGGTGAGCGTCCAGCGTCCGAAGCCCTCGCCCAGGTCCGCGTTGAGGTCCATGACCGCGACCGGCACGTCCGCCGGCACCGGCTCACCGCACAGGCCCGGCCCCTCCGCCCCGCCGGGCGGGTTCGTCAGATTCGTCACGGCCGCACCGTAGCGCCCGCCCGGCCCCGTGCGCCGGTCCGTCTCAGTCGAAGAGGCCGAGCTCGCGCTCCCGTACGCCCTCCAGCTCGTACCGCGTCCCGACCAGCGGGCGGCCCGCGCACAGCCTGATCAGGGTCGCCCCGTCGCCCCGGTACCGCCCGGGGGCCCGGCCCTCCTGCTCGACGCCGATGGTCACTTCCCGCCCGCTGTCCGTGAGCTCCGCGACGAACAGCGGCACCTTGCGGCGCAGGGCGCGCGGGACGAGGAGGCCGAGCGCGTGCGGGAACCCCGGGCCCTCGTAGGCCCCGGGCAGCCCCCATGCCTCGCGTACGTCCCCCGCGTGCACCCACTCCCCCAGCGCCACCGCGTCCAGGATCCCGCCCGCCGCCGCGATCGCCGGGCCGGCGTCGGTCATGCCCCGCTCCAGCTCGTCCACGACCTGCGTGTGCGTCCAGTCGGCGCGTTCGGCGATGTCCCGGTCGTTGCACTCGGGGCTGAACACATCGGGTCCGAAGCGGCTCTCCACCACCCGGCTCAGCACGGATCCGCAGTGCGCGACCACATCCCGGACCGTCCAGCCGGGGCACGCGGTGCGCACGGCGAAGTCGCCGTCCGCGGCGGACCGCAGCAGCGGGAGAAGGGCGTCCCGCTCCGTGCGCAGGAGGAGACCGGGAAGCTCGGGATCACGTTCGTCAGCCATGGGACCAGCCAACCATCCCGGCCGGCACCGGACTTGGTCTTCGGCGAACCGGAGCACCATCATCCGGTGGCCGGACGCTCTAACCTCGGGGGCATGGACGACATCGACCGGTCCCCCGGCAGCGGTGAGGCCGACACGCTCCGCGACCGCTGGCACGAGTGCCTCGTCGCGGCCCGGGGCGGCGACGAGGGCCCCGACCCGTCGCCGTACGCCGACAACCTCCTGGAACGGTGGGCCGAGCCCCAGCGGCGCTACCACACCACCGCTCACCTGGCCGCGGTCCTCGGCCACCTCGACACGCTCGCCGGCCATGCCGCGGACGCGGACGCGGTGCGGCTGGCCGCGTGGTTCCACGACGCGGTCTACCGGCCCGACCGTTCCGAGAACGAGGAGCGCAGCGCCGTCCTCGCCGAGCGCGCCCTGCCCGAGGCGGGGGTGCCCGACGCGACCACCGCCGAGGTCGCCCGCCTGGTCCGGCTCACCGTCACGCACGACCCGGCCGCCGGCGACACGAACGGCGAGGCCCTGTGCGACGCGGACCTCGCGATCCTCGCGGCGCCGCCGAAGGAGTACGCGGAGTACGCGGCCCGGGTGCGCGAGGAGTACGGCTTCGTTCCCGACGAGGCGTTCCGGGAGGGCCGGGCGGCGGTGCTGCGGCAGCTTCTGGAGCTGCCTCGGCTGTTCCGTACGCCGCACGGGGCGGCCGAGTGGGAGGCGCGGGCCCGGCACAATCTGGCCACGGAGCTGGAGCTGCTCACGCACTGAGCGCGGCCCCTCGCCGGAGCGGGGCGGGGCATGCACCGGAACAGGGCGGGGGGGTGCGCCCGAGCAGGGCCGGGAACGCGCCGGAGCGGGGCGGGGAATGTGCAGGACCGTTTCGCTGTTGGCACCTGACATGCCCGACTCTGCCGCTCGCCGCTCCCGCATGCCCCTGGCCGTGTACATCCTCGGCCTCTCGGTCTTCGCACTCGGTACCAGCGAGTTCATGCTCTCCGGGTTGCTGCCACCCATCGCCGATGACATGAACGTGTCGATCCCCAAGGCCGGGCTCCTCATATCCGCCTTCGCGATCGGCATGGTGGTCGGAGCCCCGCTGCTGGCCGTGGCCACGCTCCGGCTGCCGCGCCGCACCACACTCATCGCGCTGATCTCCGTCTTCGGCCTCGGCCAGGTCGCGGGCGCGCTCGCGCCGACGTACGAGGTGCTCTTCGCGTCCCGGGTGATCAGCGCGTTCGCGTGCGCCGGTTTCTGGGCGGTCGGGGCGGCCGTCGCCATCGCGATGGTGCCGGTGAACCAGCGGGCCCGCGCGATGGCCGTGATGATCGGCGGACTGTCCATCGCGAACGTGCTGGGGGTGCCGCTGGGCGCCTTCCTGGGCGAGAACCTGGGCTGGCGGTCGGCGTTCTGGGCGGTCGGGGCGGCTTCCGCCGTGGCGCTGGCCGGAGTGGCGACGCTGATCCCCCGTATCCCGCTGCCGGACGAGAAGCCGAAGCTCAAGCGGGAGCTGACCATCTACCGCGACCGGCAGGTATGGCTCTCCATCGTGCTCACCGCGCTCGCGGCGGGCGGCGTGTTCTGCGCGTTCAGCTATCTCGCACCCCTGCTGACGGACGTCGCCGGGCTGGACTCGGGCTGGGTGCCGACCGTGCTCGCGCTCTTCGGGATCGGTGCGCTGATCGGCACGATCATCGGCGGCCGGGTCGCGGACGCGCACCTGTTCGGGGTGCTGCTGAGCGGGATCGCGGCCTCGACGGTGTTCCTGGCCGCGCTGGCGCTGTTCGCGTCGAACCAGGCCGCCGTGATCGTGCTGTCGTTCCTGCTGGGCCTGTCGGCGTTCTATACGGCTCCGGCACTGAACGCCCGCATGTTCAACGTCGCGGGCGCCGCCCCGACCCTGGCGGGCGCGACGACCACCGCCGCGTTCAACCTGGGCAACACCGGCGGGCCCTGGCTGGGCGGCACGGTGATCGACCTGGACTTCGGTTTCGAGGCCACCGCGTGGGCGGGGGCGGCGATGACCGTGCTGGCGCTGGTGACGGTGGTCCTCTCGCTGCGGTTGCAGCGCAGCCGCAACGCCGCGTCCCGGCTGGTGGCGGGCGCCCCGGCCGCGGTGTCGCGGGAGGCGGCGCAGGACGCGGCGGTGTGCGCGCCCTCGTCGGCCGGCTGACCGGGGCCGGGACCTCAGCCCGGTGCGGGGCGGCCCTTGGGGCGGCGCAGGCCCGCTTCGGTGATGCGGCGGACCAGTTCCTTGGAGCCGATCTGCCGGGCTCCGGCCCGTACCGCGTCCTCGTACCGTGCTGCCGGTACGTCGTAGTGGTCCCGCTCGAAGGCGCGGGCCGGGCAGCCGATGGACGCCGCGAAGGAGTGCAGTTCCTCGAAGGACACGTCGCTGACCAGGTGCGACCAGAAGCGCCCGTGGCCCGGCCAGTCCGGCGGGTCGATGTAGACGGTCATGGCCGCAGTATCCCGGTGAGCGAGCCGACCGGAGCGACGGCCACGGCCGCCTTCGTGCAGACCCAGTGCGGATCGGGCCCGAGCTCAGGCTCGACGTCCAGGGCGTGCGGGTCACCCGCGTCGCACACCGGGCACAGCGGCCAGCGGCCGAACCGTTCCAGCAGCGCGTCCTGGACGTCCTGGGCGACGAGACCGACGACGAACTCCACCCCGTCCGGCCACTGCTCGACCCACCAGCGGCGGTGCGTGACCGCGTCCTCGACCAGCGAGACGATCTGCGCCTCCGCGACGTCTCCGGCGGCGAGATCGGCCATGACCAGTGCGCGGGCGGTGTGCAGTGCCTGCTCCAGGGGGTTCAGCTCCATGCAGCCATTGTCCACCTGCGCGCGGAACGTCCTGCCAGAGGTCGGGACCAAAGGGGGGTTGACGGACACCGGGGTTGAAAATATCTTTCAAAGGTGACCAATGACCTGAAGGAAAGTTTCAGCGCCGAATCGCCGCCCGCCCCGGCAGCCCTCGCGGCGAAGGTGCGGACGCTCGCGCCGTCCATGACCCGCTCCATGCAGCGGGTCGCCGAGGCCGTCGCGGGCGACCCGGCCGGCTGCGCCGCCCTGACGGTCACCGGTCTCGCCGAGCTCACCGGGACCAGCGAGGCGACCGTGGTCCGCACCGCTCGCCTCCTCGGCTACCCCGGCTACCGCGACCTGCGCCTCGCGCTGGCCGGTCTCGCCGCCCACCAGGAGTCCGGCCGGGCACCCGCCGTCACCGCGGACATAGCGGTCGACGACCCGATCGCCGACGTGGTCGCGAAGCTCGCCTACGACGAGCAGCAGACACTCGCCGACACCGCCGCCGGGCTCGACACCGTACAGCTCGGTGCCGCCGTGGCCGCGGCCGCCACCGCCCGCCGGATCGACATCTACGGCGTGGGCGCCTCCTCGCTCGTCGGCCAGGACCTGGCGCAGAAGCTGGCCCGTATCGGCCTGATCGCGCACGCCAACATGGACCCGCACCTCGCGGTGACCAACGCCGTGCAGCTGCGCTCCGGCGACGTGGCCATCGCGATCACGCACTCCGGGTCGACGGGCGACGTCATCGAGCCGCTGCGCGTCGCCTTCGACCGCGGCGCCACGACGATCGCGATCACCGGCCGTCCCGACGGCCCGGTCACGCAGTACGCCGACGTCGTGCTGACCACGTCCACGGCCCGCGAGAGCGAGCTGCGCCCGGCCGCCATGTCGAGCCGTACGAGCCAGCTGCTGGTCGTCGACTGCCTGTTCATCGGGGTCGCGCAGCGTACGTACGAGACGGCCGCCCCCGCGCTTGCCGCGTCCTACGAGGCGCTGGCCCACCGCCACACCCCCCGCACCCGCTGACCAGCGGCACCACCCCGCACCCGCACCCGCAGAACCGCACGAGTTCAAGAAAGCAGAGCCGCTCTCCATGACCTCCCTCACCGACGCCGACGCCACCACCCCCGACGGTTACGGCGAACTGCGCGCCCAGCTCGCCACCCTCACCACCGAGGCGTTCCGCCCCGAGCTCGCCGAGATCGACCGGCTGGCCACCTCGGAGATCGCCCGGATCATGAACGACGAGGACCGCACCGTGCCGGCCTCCGTCGCCGAGCTGCTGCCCGAGATCTCCGCGGCGATCGACGCCATCGCGGCGCGCATGGCCCGCGGCGGCCGGCTGATCTACGCGGGCGCCGGCACCGCCGGCCGGCTCGGTGTCCTGGACGCCAGCGAGTGCCCGCCCACCTTCAACACCGACCCGGCCGACGTGATCGGTCTGATCGCGGGCGGCCCGTCCGCGATGGTCACCGCCGTCGAAGGAGCGGAGGACAGCAAGGAGCTGGCCGCCGCCGACCTCGACGCGCTGGGCCTGACCGCCGACGACACGGTGGTCGGCATCTCCGCCTCCGGCCGCACTCCGTACGCGATCGGGGCCGTGGAGCACGCTCGCGCCGAGGGCGCCCTGACCATCGGCCTGTCCTGCAACGCGGACTCCGCGCTGGGCGCCGCCGCCGAGCACCCCCTGGAGGTCGTCGTCGGCCCCGAGCTGCTCACCGGATCCACCCGGCTCAAGGCGGGCACGGCACAGAAGCTCGTCCTCAACATGCTCTCGACGATCACGATGATCCGGCTCGGCAAGACGTACGGAAACCTCATGGTCGACGTGCGCGCCTCCAACGAGAAGCTCCGCGCCCGTTCCCGGCGGATCGTCTCGCTGGCCACCGGCGCGTCGGACGCCGAGATCGAGGCCGCGCTGGCCGCCACCGACGGCGAGGTGAAGAACGCCATCCTGACCATCCTCGGCCAGGTCGACGGTCCCACCGCGGCCACGCTGCTGTCCGCGTCCGACGGCCACCTCCGCGCCGCCCTCGCCGCAGCCCCCCGCACCACCTGACTTCCTGCTCCACCTCCGCTCCCCCGCACAGCAAGGCACCACGCACCATGGCTACAGAAGACAAGAACCGCGCCACTGCCGCCGCGATCCTTCCGCTCGTCGGTGGCGCCGCGAACGTCAGCTCCGTTGTCCACTGCATGACCCGGCTCCGGCTGGGTCTGCACGATCGTTCGCTCGTCCAGGACGAGGCACTGAAGGCCGTGCCCGCCGTCATGGGCGTGGTCGAGGACGACACGTACCAGATCGTTCTCGGTCCCGGTACGGTCGCCCGCGTCACCCCCGAGTTCGAGAAGCTCGTCAAGGAGGGTCAGGAATCGGCCCCGGCCGACGACCCGGCAGCCACCCCGCTCACCGCGGAGGAACTGGCCGCGCAGGGTGCCGAGATGAAGGCGGCCCGGAAGGCGAAGAACGCCACCCCGTTCAAACTGTTCCTGCGCAAGATCGCCAACATCTTCGTCCCGCTGATCCCGGCCCTGATCGGCTGCGGCATCATCGCGGGCCTCAACGGCCTGCTGGTCAACCTGGAGTGGCTGCCCTCGGTCACCCCGGCCCTGGCGGCGATGGCGTCCGGCTTCATGGCCCTGATCGCGGTCTTCGTCGGCTACAACACGGCGAAGGAGTTCGGCGGCACGCCGATCCTCGGCGGTGCGGTCGCGGCCATCATCGTCTTCCCGGGCGTCGCGAACATCGAGGCGTTCGGCCAGAAGCTCTCCCCCGGCCAGGGCGGTGTCCTCGGCGCCCTGGGCGCGGCGGTCCTCGCGGTGTACGTGGAGAAGTGGTGCCGGCGCTGGGTGCCGGAGGCGCTGGACGTCCTGGTCACCCCGACCCTGACGGTCCTGGTCTCCGGGCTGGTGACAATCTTCGGCCTGATGTACGTGGCGGGTGAGGTCTCCACCGCCATCGGCACGTTCGCCGACTGGCTGCTGTCCAACGGCGGTGCGGGAGCGGGTCTCGTCCTCGGCGGCTTCTTCCTGCCGCTGGTCATGCTGGGCCTGCACCAGGCGCTGATCCCGATCCACACCACGCTCATCGAGCAGCAGGGCTACACGGTCCTGCTCCCGATCCTCGCCATGGCCGGTGCCGGCCAGGTCGGTGCGGCCATCGCGGTCTTCTTCCGCCTCCCGCGCAACGAGTCGATCCGCCGGACCATCAAGTCCGCCCTGCCCGCGGGCTTCCTGGGCGTCGGTGAGCCGCTGATCTACGGTGTCTCGCTGCCGCTGGGCCGCCCGTTCATCACGGCGTGCGTGGGCGGTGCGTTCGGCGGCGCGTTCGTCGGCTTCTTCAACCAGCTCGGCGACGCGGTGGGCTCCACCGCGATCGGCCCGTCCGGCTGGGCGCTGTTCCCGCTGCTGGACGGCAACCACGGCCTGGGTGCGACGATCGCGATCTACGCGGGCGGCCTGGTCGTCGGTTACCTGGCGGGCTTCGTCGCCACGTACTTCTTCGGCTTCAGCAAGGACCTGCTGGCGGAGTTCAACGTCTCCCAGGAACCGGCCGCCTCCACGATCGCGGCCACCGGCCCGGCCACGGTCGGCGCCGGCCCGGAGGCTCCCGCGAAGGAACCTGCGGGGGTCTGACGGACCACGGAAACCACGAGAACGGCGGCACCCCGGTGGGGTGCCGCCGTTCCGCTGTCCGCCTCAGACCGGAAAGGCGTCCGTGGCCAGCGTGACGTCGAAGGGCGCCGGCAGCGCGAGCGGCTTACCGAACGGCACGGGGTCGGAGCGCTTGTACGTACCGTCCTCGTTGGGCTCCGTGAACAGCGTCGCCATGGGCCCCCGGGTGTCGAACCGGTCGATCAGCAGGTACATCGGCACACCGACGCGGGCGTAGGCGCGGTACTTCTTGGTGCGGTCGTCGCGGGCGTTGCCCTTCGAGGTGATCTCGACGACGAGAAGCGCCTCCGACGCGTCTATCGGGTCGCTGGTCTCGGGGTCGGCCGCATCGATCAACTCGGCCGGCATGACCACGAGGTCGGGAACGTACAACTTGTCGAGGGGCGCCACGTGAACCCCCAGTGTCTGGTAGATCCCCAGCTCGTCGGGCAAGTGCGTGTAGAGCCGGCGCTGCACCTTGTCGGCGATGCCGTTGTGATGCGCGTGTGGCGGCGGTACCAAGACGATCTGCCCTTCGTCGATCTCGGCGCGCCACCCCTCGGGCACGTCCAGTTCCTGCCAGGTGCGCAGCAGGTAGTCCCACGGGCGGCCTTCAGAGTCCTGCTGGTGCTCGACCATCGCGGCGGTCATCGCGGGTCCCTTCTCCTGAAGCCTGTCCGGGGAGCGTAGATCGACGATTCAGCGGCGCCGGGCCGCTTTTCTCAGCGTCCCACGATCGTGTGACCGGCGCACCGAACACCCCGCACTCCAGGACGGGCCATTCGGCAGCGCGTTGATTTCACTTTCCGTAATTGTTTCGCTACCTTCCGTGACGAGCGACCATGATCATCATGGCCGCCCCGCACCCCTGGAGATCGTCATGCGACACCTCTTCACCAAGACCGCGAGCCTCGCCGCCGTGGCCGTGCTCGCCTTCACCGCGGCCCAGCCCGCCCAGGCCACCCAGAGCCGGGAGGGGGCGCGTGACGCGGCGGTCGCGCCCGCGTACTTCGAGATGACCGACATCACGCGGAGCACGTTCATCGTGAAGCTGGTCGAGGAGCGCGAGATCAACCACGCCAGGGACCTGGTCAACGGTGAGACCACGGAGCGGCCGCACGTCGTCGGCCGCATCGTGAAGCGCCCGGCCGGCTACAACCCGCAGTGGAGCTTCCACTACGACCCGCAGACCGTGAGCTTCTTCGACTACGCCATCGAGATCTGCGACGCGACGGTGCCGTACGTCGAGGACCACCTCGACGAGGCGGGCGGCCCCTTCCTGCCCGGTAACGTCTTCTGCCCCTGGACCTCGACGCTCGTCCGGGAAGTCCCGGCCCCGTAGCACCGGCTTCACGGGAGGGCGGCACCCCGACAGGGGCGCCGCCCTCCCTGCGCTCACCGGCCGGAGGGGGCCGGCTCGACGGACCGGCTCCCCGTCCCGACGGTGACGAGCGCGATACCGGCGCAGCACACCGTCAGCAGCAGCAGTTCGGCGGGCGACGGGGCGGGTGCCGTGCCCAGGGCCCAGTCACCGAGGCGGACGGTGAAGGGGACGGCCAGTTGCACGGCGGCCGTGAAGACCGGGCCGCGGAGCAGGATGAGCCGGTGCTGCACGAGGTAGGCGGGCGCGTAGACCGCGGCGCCCAGCAGCACGATGCCGCCGGTCGCCGCAGGGGTGGGCGGGTGCGCGATCAGCGCGGGCAGGGACATCGGGAGCAGCAGACAGGTGGCGGCGGCGAGCAGCACCGGCAGCACGGCGAGCGGCGGCAGCCCGGACAGCCGGTCCCGGTACAGGAATCCGTACACCGCGAAGGCGACGGTCGCGGCCGCCACGAGCAGCAGCCCCACCGCGTCGAGGTCCCCGGCATCCGCCCCCAGCGCCGCGTATCCGGCGGCTGCTACGCAGGCCAGGGCCGCGCCCGCCGCCTTGCGGAGCCCCGACCGCTCACCGAAGAACAGCGCGCCGACCGCCACCGAGGCGCACGGCATCAGCGCGACGACGAGGTTGGTGAGCGAGGTGCCGATGCGCGGGATGGCGAGGAGCGTGCCGGCCGCGTACCCGGCGAAGCCGAGCAGACCGAGCAGCCACACGGTCCCCGGCCGCGCGGCGGCCCGCCGCAGATCGGCCCGGCCGCTCGCGGACGACGCGGCGACGGCGGTCAGGACCAGACAGCACACGGCGGTACGGCCCACCGCCACGGTCAGCGGTTCCGTGCCGGTGACCAGGGCGCCGGAGAGCAGCCAGGTCCCGGCGAGCAGCAGCACGAGAACGACCGGCATCGCGGGCCGCCTTTCCGGAAGGGGGGGACGAACGGGTCAGCGTCCGGCCGGAGCCTGCGCCTTCACCATCTCCAGCAGCGCCTGGTGCGTCTCGGGGTCGGCCCCCGCGATCAGTCCGTTCGCGCCGGTGTTCACCGGCCGGCCGTGGAGGTCCGTCACCACACAGCCGGCGGCCTCGCAGAGCGCGATCCCGGCGGCGAAGTGCACGCTGTCGCGCAGGTCGCCGTCGGTGACGTACGCGGCCCTGCGACCGGCGGCGACCCAGGCCACGGCCAGCGTGGTGGAGACGACACGCGGCCGGAACCGCTCGGCGAACTCCGGGGCGGCGAGCAGGTGTACGGCCTGGAAGTCCGGTGCGCTCGGGAAGGGGGCGTCCAGATTGACGTCGACCAGCCGGGAGCCGGACGAGGGCGACAACGCCTCGTCCGTACCGTCCCTCCGGACACGGGCGTGTGTGCCGTCGGTCCAGAACACCTCGCCACTGAAGGGGTCGGCCGACGCGGCCGCGGTGACGGTGGACCCGACCCGCAGCGCGACGTTCACCGCGACCAGCATGTTCCGCACGGCGTAGTTCAGCGTGCCGCACAGCGGATCGACCAGCCACCTTCGCTCCGCACCGGCCGCACCGGTGTCCCCGCTCTCCTCGCCCGTCACGGCGTCCTCGGGCCGGGCCGTCCGCAGCGCGTCGAGGATGGCCTGCTCGGCCGCGAGATCGGCGGCCGTCGCGAAGTCACCGCCGGACTTCTCCGTGCGCGACAGCACCGTCCCGTACATGCCACGAACCACCACCGCTCCCGCCTGCGCTGCTTCGACGGCCAGTTGCGCATCGCTTGCCGTGCCCATGCTCACCATGCCCGCAGGCTATCGGCGGCTCCTGCCCCCACGACCCCGGGCTCCGCCGCCGGCTATCGGCGGCCCGCAGACACCCCGGCGCACCTCCGGACCGCCCCGCCTCCTCATCTCGGCAGCTGCCCCTCGCGGTTGATCTCGGTGACCCGCGCGCGCAGCGCGAGCCCCGGCGGGGCCGGACGGACGGAGTCGGGCGGGCAGTCCCACTCCGCGCCGCCTCCGGGCGGGCGCAGTTGCACATAGGGCCCGACCCACCCCATCACCCGGCCCACCCGGCCGTCCCGCTCGTCGACGGCGAACGCCCCCCGCTCCGGCACGGAGACATCCGGGCTCCTGCCACCGTCACCCGCCATGACCGGCCGCCTTCCCGCACAGCGGCCAGTGCCGCTCCTTCATCTCCATGATCCATTCATTCCACGCTGAGTAACCGAAATGCATACTCAGCGTGCCTATTCTTCCGCGAACCCGAAATCGACACAGGTCAGGCACTCCGCATACCGAACCGGAGCTCGCCGCACCGGACCGGCCCGCCCGGACGCTCCGGGCGCACCGGCGCCGCATGTCGGCCCGCATCTCCCACCCGTATCAACAAGCGAGACGAAACGTCCCACCCCTCAAGACGATTGATACGTTCGGGCTCCGCCTGCCCAGCCAGGTACCCGAGCGGAAGGTTGCGACAGATGCCGAAGACGGTCATTCACGTGTTCCACGACGACGACGCCTCGATCACGACGGGGACCCGCGTCGCTCAGCGGATCCAGGAGGTCGCGGCCGAGAACGACACCACCGTCGAGGTGCTGTGCTTCGGGCCGGCCCAGCGCCTCCTCGGCGACCCCGAGCCCTCCGGGGCGAGCGCGGTCTTCAACCGCCAGGTCGACGAACTGATAGCCGAGGGCGTGACCGTGGGCGCCTGCGTCAACGCGGCGCGGGCCGACGGGACCGAGGCGGGACTCGCCGCGCGGGGGCTGCACCTGCGGGTGGCCCGGGACGAGTTCCTGCGCTTCACCCTGGAAGGCGCCACGGTCATCACCTTCTGACGCACACACGAACCCGGGCAACGCCCGCCCCCGCACAGACCACGGGCGGAGCACCGGGCGTCGACCCACCACGCCCGTGCCCCGCCCGCATCCGTATCCGTATCCGTATCCGCGTCCGCGTCCGCGTCCGCCCCCGGAAGCGGACGGCCGCTGCCTAGCCGACCCGGGTGAACGTCCACTCGGGCGCGCCGTTGCCGCCGAGCGTCGCCCGGTCGCCGTCACGCGGGGTGAGCGTGCCCGCGCGCGGGATCTCGGTGAGCCGGACGGCGACCGGCGCTCCGTCCTCGTCCGGGCCCGCGATCGTCCACTGGTCCGGCGAGGAACCGCACGGGCTCAGGAACACCGGCGGCGGGAGGAGCTTCACCGGCGACAGCCCCAGACAGCGCGACTCCTCCCGGCCACTGGCCAGCTGCACCGAACCGTTCGGCAGGTTGCGGACCTGCCAGACCGCGTCGTTGCCGCAGGCTCCGAGCTGACCGCCCACCAAGCCCTCGTTGGTCAGCAGGCACGCACCGGTGCGGGCGTCCTGGATGAAGTACGAACCGTTGTCGGCGGCCTGGGACGGGGTGGCGAGGGCCATGACCGCCGCGGCGGACGCGGCGAGGGAAAGGGTCGAACGGATACGCACGGGACTCCTCGTACAGGTGTGAGGGAAGGGAAGGAAAGAGGTTCGGGCCGGACGCGCGGCCCGCCCTGCCCAAGATCACAAACAATCGGTTCCCCACCCCGCCACCACCACACCATCGGCCGGGGCGCACTCGCAGCAGAGCGGCGCACACCGGCCGGCCCGTACGCCCCCGTGCCGAACGGGCGAAGGGGCCAAGGGCTTGAGCCCCGTGCCGAAACGGGTGGAGGGGCCCGGGGCTTGAGCCCCGGGCCCCTCCAGTCGCCACTGCGGCGCGGCGTCAGCCGCCCACGTACGCCGCCAGGTGCTCACCCGTGAGGGTGGAGCGGGCGGCGACGAGGTCCGCGGGCGTGCCCTCGAAGACGACCTTGCCGCCGTCGTGACCGGCCCCGGGGCCGAGGTCGATGATCCAGTCGGCGTGCGCCATCACGGCCTGGTGGTGCTCGACGACGATGACGGACTTGCCGGAGTCGACGAGCCGGTCCAGCAGACCGAGCAGCTGCTCGACGTCGGCGAGATGGAGTCCGGTGGTCGGCTCGTCGAGGACGTAGACCCCGCCCTTGTCGCCCATGTGGGTCGCCAGCTTGAGGCGTTGGCGCTCGCCCCCGGACAGCGTGGTGAGCGGCTGGCCGAGGCTGAGGTAGCCGAGGCCGACGTCGGCGAGCCGGTCGAGGATGCGGTGTGCGGCCGGCAGGTGCGCCTCGCCCGCGCCGAAGAACTCCTCGGCCTCGGCCACCGACATCGCGAGGACCTCGCTGATGTCACGGCCGCCGAGCTTGTACTCCAGGACCGCCGCCTGGAACCGCTTGCCCTCGCAGTCCTCGCACGGCGTGGCGACCCCGGCCATCATCGCCAGGTCCATGTAGATGACGCCGGCACCGTTGCAGGTGGGGCAGGCACCCTCGGAGTTGGCACTGAACAGCGCCGGCTTCACGCCGTTCTCCTTGGCGAACGCCTTGCGGATCGGGTCGAGCAGTCCGGTGTACGTCGCCGGGTTGCTGCGCCGCGAACCACGGATCGGGCTCTGGTCGATCGAGACGGCACCCTCACCCGCCGGAATCGAGCCGTGCACGAGCGAGCTCTTGCCGGAACCGGCCACACCGGTGACGACGACCAGCACCCCGAGCGGGATGTCGACGTCGACCTTGCGCAGGTTGTTCGCCGTCGCCCCGCGGATCTCCATCGCACCGGTGGCCTCGCGCACCGTCTCCTTGACGGCGGCCCGGTCGTCGAAGTGCCGGCCGGTGATCGTGTCGCTGGCCCGCAGCCCCTCGACCGTGCCCTCGAAGCAGATGGTGCCGCCGCCCGAACCGGCGCCCGGGCCGAGGTCGACGACGTGGTCGGCGATCACGATCGTCTCCGGCTTGTGCTCGACGACGAGCACCGTGTTGCCCTTGTCGCGCAGCCGCAGCAGCAGGTTGTTCATCCGCTCGATGTCGTGCGGGTGCAGACCGATCGTGGGCTCGTCGAAGACGTAGGTGACATCGGTGAGCGACGATCCGAGATGGCGGATCATCTTGACGCGCTGCGCCTCGCCGCCCGACAGCGTGCCCGCGGGACGGTCGAGCGAGAGGTAGCCGAGGCCGATCTCCACGAACGAGTCGAGCGTCTGCTGCAGCGCGTCGAGCAGCGGCGCCACCGACGCGTCGTTGACGCCGCGCACCCATTCGGCGAGGTCCCTGATCTCCATCGCGCACGCGTCGGCGATGCTGATCCGCTTGATCTTCGAGGAACGGGCGCCCTCGCTCAGCCGCGTACCGTCGCACTCCGGACAGGTGGTGAAGGTGACCGCGCGCTCCACGAAGGCGCGGATGTGCGGCTGCATCGCCTCCTTGTCCTTGGACAGGAACGACTTCTGGATCTTGGGGATCAGCCCCTCGTACGTGAGGTTGACGCCGTTGACCTTGACCTTGACCGCTTCCCCGTAAAGGAAGTCCCGCAGCTCCTTCTTGGTGTACTTGGCGATCGGCTTGTCCGGGTCGACGAAGCCGGACTGGGCGTAGACCTGCACGGTCCACTGGCTGTCCGACTTCCAGCCGGGAATGGTGAACGCGCCCTCGGCGAGCGACTTGCTGTCGTCGTAGAGCTGGGTGAGGTCGATGTCGGAGACCGAGCCCCGGCCCTCGCAGCGCACACACATCCCGCCGGTGCGCTGGAAGGTCGCCTTCTCCGCCTTGGTCCTGTTGCCGCGCTCGACGGTGATCGCGCCGGTCGCCCGGACCGACGCGGTGTTGAAGGAGTACGCGCTCGGCGGCCCGATGTGCGGCTTGCCGAGCCGGCTGAACAGGATGCGGAGCATCGCGTTGGCGTCGGTGGCGGTGCCGACCGTGGAGCGGGGGTCGGAGCCCATCCGCTGCTGGTCGACGCTGATCGCGGTGGTCAGCCCTTCGAGTACGTCGACCTCGGGCCGCGCCAGCGTGGGCATGAAGCCCTGCACGAAGGCGCTGTACGTCTCGTTGATGAGCCGCTGCGACTCGGCGGCGATGGTCCCGAACACCAGGGAGCTCTTGCCGGAGCCGGAGACCCCGGTGAACACCGTCAGCCGGCGCTTCGGGAGCTCGACGCTGACGTCCTTGAGGTTGTTCACGCGCGCGCCGTGCACACGGATCAGATCGTGGCTGTCGCCCACGTGCGGCACGGCCGACGCCGTGTCCGCCCTCTTGGCCCTGGTCATCGTGTCTCCATCCGTTGGCGGGACCGCCCGCGCGGTCCCGTCGGCTTGCTTCGTACGGCTTACGGCTGTGGTCGTTGCCTGGACGGATCAGCGCCGTTCCTGGACGCGGATCAGGTTGCCCGCGGGATCCCGGACGGCGAAGTCGCGGACGCCGTAGGGCTGCTCGGTCGGCTCCTGGACGATCTCGGAGGTACCGGCCTGCACCTTCTCGAACGTGCCGTCGAGGTCGGGCGTGGCCAGCAGGACACGGGCGAACGTGCCCTTGGCCATCATCCCGACGACGGTGGCGCGCTCCTCGTCGGTGACGGAGGGGTCCGCGTACGGCGGCTCCAGAACGATCGACGTGCCGGGCTGCCCGACGGGTCCGACCGTGATCCAGCGCATCGCGCCCTGGCCGACGTCGCCCCGTACCTCGAAGCCGAGGACGTCACGGTAGAAGGCCACCGAGGCGTCCGGGTCGTCGTGCGGAAGGAAGGTGGAGTGAATGTTGATGTCCATGTCCGTCACGCTAATCCGGCTTACGGGCGGGCGCTTCTCGATTCCTGACCGGTCGCGTCACCTGCTTCTCCAGACACGACGGCACTCCCGAACCGGCCTGCTCGGCCCGCTCCGCCTCCTGCGCCTGACGCCGGTAGACGCTGGGCGGAACCCCGACCAGTTCGGTGAAGCGGGTGCTGAACGTACCCAGGGACGAGCAGCCGACCTCGAAGCAGATCTCGGTGACGCTGAGGTCACCGCGGCGCAGCAGGGCCATCGCCCGTTCGATGCGCCGGGTCATGAGGTAGCCGTACGGAGGCTCGCCGTAGGCCCGCCGGAACTCCCGGCTGAGATGCCCGGCCGACATGTGCACGCCACGGGCGAGCGCCTCGACGTCCAGCGGCTGCGCGTACTCCCTGTCGATACGGTCCCGGACGCGGCGGAGCCGTGCGAGGTCGCTCAGGTGCTGTGCGGGATCGGTTCTGCTGGTCACCCTGGAATCGTGGCACGCAGGGCGGCCGAATGTCCGGCGTACGCGTCACGCCGTCCGGCGTCGCCCCACCTGTCGGCTGCCGGGCAGGTAAGCGACCAGAAGCACCGAAACGATATCGCCCATCCCGAACACGCGATATCGTTTGGGGAGACGCGGACAACCCGGGAGGTGGCCGACATGGCCAGGACGGTCATCGATCTCGACGAGGCCATGGTGACCGAGGCCATGCGCATATTCGGCACCAAGACCAAGGCCCAGGCCGTGCGCCTCGCCATGGAGGACGCGGTCAAGCGCCATCTGCGGCAGGAGGGCTTCGACGCCATGGACGCCGGCGAGCTCGACTTCAGCGAGATCGTCGAGAACACCGGACCCCGCCACGCCGACGGAAGCCTCAAGCGTGGCGGGGGCCGGGCTGCCTGATGCAGGACCGCTTCCTGATCGACAAGTCCGCGCTCGCGCGCTGGACGAAGCCCGCCGTCAAGCAGGTGCTCAAGCCGCTGCACGAGCGCTATCTGCTTGCCGTCTGCCCGCCGACCGAGTACGAGATGATCCACTCCGCCCGGGTCACCGCCGAAGCGACCCGGATCAGCACCTGGCTCCATGCCTTCGACTATCTGCACCTGACTGACGACATCGTCAGCCGTGCGCTGGAGGTCCAGCGCCACGCGCTCAACGCGGGCTTCCACCGCGCGCTGTCGCTCCCGGACCTGCTGATCGCCGCGACGGCGGAACTGAACCGGCTGACGGTCCTTCACTACGACGGCGACTTCGACATGATCTCCTCCGTCACCGGCCAGCCTGCCGAGTGGGTCGTCCCTCCGGGCAGCGCCGACCGGTGACGTCGCCCCCCCACTCCCGGCCGCGGCCTTCCGCGACCGGGAGTGGGGGGCGGCAAACCGTCAGGCCGTCGTCACCACGCCCCCGGCGCCGGCGGCGGGACGACCGCCGGCCGGTCGTCGCAGGTGATCGTGTTGGGCAGCAGCCAGGGAGCGAGCCAGCCGCCGTCGTTGCCTCCCACGTCCCTGAGGGAGAACTCCGAACCGGTCGCGGGGAAGTTGAACGAGCCGCAGTTGTTGACGCCGACCGCTCCCACGTTGCGCGCGTCCACGTTCTCGAAACTCGCGCCACCCGCCGCGCGGGCGCTCAGCACCGAGGTGCCCGTGCCGTCGACCCGGATGTCCTTGAAATGGACGCCCTCGATGTCGTACTGGTCCTTCACGGCCCAGTCGGAGACGAGCATGATCGCGTTGTAGGTGCTGTCGAGGTAGTGGTCACCGGTGACCCGGATGTCGGCGTCGATGCTCTTGTCCAGGGCGAAGATCCAGAGCGCGCCGAGCCCGATGTTCCAGTTCAGCTCGTACGTGCCGGCCCGGACCGTCGTGTTGTCCGTGAGGTTCAGCTTCCCGGCGAACGGTTCGGCGCCGAAGCGGGAGCCGATGTGGAGGGCGCTGCCCTCGCGGACCGGGTCGGCGACCAGGTTGTCCGAGACGGTGGTGTCGGTGCCGCCGTAGATCGCGATGCCGTTGGCCAGGACCGGGCTCTGGACGGTGTTGT
This sequence comes from Streptomyces sp. NBC_00385, assembly GCF_035917155.1. Classification (NCBI taxonomy): domain Bacteria; kingdom Bacillati; phylum Actinomycetota; class Actinomycetes; order Kitasatosporales; family Streptomycetaceae; genus Streptomyces; species Streptomyces sp. NBC_00385. Next base: position 3,762,809 of record NZ_CP107951.1, read on the forward strand.
GGTCGAAGGTGTTACGGGCGTTGGCGGTCTTCTCGCTCCACATCGCCAGGCCGTCGTCGCCGGAGTTGCGTACGAAGGTCTGTGTCACCCGTGAATCGGTCACGCCGGTGTGGAAGTTGATGGCGTCGGCGATCTGGTCGACGATGATGTTGCCGCTGATCCGCAGGTTCTTCATCGGCCCGTCGAACCACATGCCGACCTTGGTGTGGCTGATGTGCAGGCCCTCGACGGTCGAGTCGCTCATCGCGCCGCCGATGCCGTTGACCTGGTCGGTGTCGATGCGGCTGCGTACGTCGCCCTCGATGGCGAAGCCGGACAGGTGGACGTTGCGGCTGCCGCCGTCGGCCGCGTCCTTGCCGTAGAACCCGACGCCGGTGTGGGTCGAGCCGTCGGCGGCGGGCTCGTCGAGTGCGACCTCGCGCCCCTTGATCTTCGTGTACCAGTTGCCGGCGCCGGTGATCGTGACGTCGTCGACGACGACGTGCCGGTCGACGCGGTACGTGCCCGGCGGGATGTACACCTTGAGGTGGGTGCGCCGGGCGAAGGCGATGGCCTTCTCGATGGCGCCCGCCGCGTCGCGCCGGCCGGTCGGATCGGCCCCGAAGGCAAGGACGTTGGCGGCGAGGAGTTCGATGTGCGGCCGGCCGACGAGCTCCGAGTCCAGCAGGTCGACGACCGTCCACGCGGCCCGGCTCCCGGCCGGCACGGTGAGCCGCACGGTGTCGCCCGCGCGGTACGTACGGCCGAGCAGGAGGCGCTGCTCGTCGTAGAAGTGACTGGGCCGGAACGGCTTCTCGATGACCGGGGCCGGGGTCGTGGCAGCGGGCACGCAGGAGCACTCGGTGATCCACCAGTCGGGGTGGAGCAGCCCGGCGCCGGGATCGTTGGAGAACGGGTACTGGTTGTACAGCCAGGAGTACTGCGAGGTCAGCGTCATGCCGGCGCGCTTCTTGCCGTTCACCGCGACGTCCAGCGGCGCCGTGATCCCGCCGCCGCCCGGCGCGTCCGGGATGCTGTAGCGCACGGTGATCGCATTGGCCGCGGCCGGGAGCGTGAACTCGACGTGCTCGCCCGGGGTCAGCCTGACCGCCTTACGGCCGGACGCCTCGGCCGGGAGCGTGTACGCGGTGCGGTCGGGCCCGATGACGGTGCCGGTGGTGGAGGCGTTCTCCGCCTCCTGCTCGGCGAACGCCACCTTCGCGCCCCGCCCCGCGACGAGCGCGGGGTCGAGGGCGGCCCGGGTGACGACGGGGGCCGGGTCGGCGGCGGGGTTCGCGCCCGCGGGCGTACCGGCCAGCACGCCCAGGCCGAGCGCGACTGCGGTCAACGAGGCAACGGTGGCCGCGTACAGGCCTGTTGGGCGTTGCGGTCTTCGCGCCCGCGTTCCGAAACCGGTGAACTTCCGTGACATCGCAGGCCCGTTTCTCTTGGGAGGGGTGCGTCCGGGGGGTGGGGCGACAGTAGGACCCGCACACCCCGCCCCACAAGACTCCTGCGAGGAGATTTCTCTACCCTGACGTTCAGCTGCGCCGCACAGTCGTCTTTTTGCGTGGCCGAGCCGCAACGTTGCGGGCACCCCAAGCCCCCTCCCTCACCGAGGCAACTGCCCCTCCCGGTTGACCTCCGCCACCCGCGCCCGCAGTACGAGCCCCGGCGGCGCCGACCGGACACAGCCGGGCGGGCAGTCCCACTCCGCCCCGCCGCCGGGAGGACGCAGCTGCACATACGGGCCGACCCGCCCCATCACCCGGCCGACCCGCCCGTCCCGCGCATCGACCGCGAACGCCCCGGGCTCCGGCGTACACGCCTCCAGGTCGCCGGCCTCAGCCGCCATGACCTGCCCCCTGCCCCTCCAGCACCCGCGACAGCCGCAACGCCGTGTCGAGGTTGCAGCGCCCCAGGTCGACGAGCGCGACGGGCCCGTCACCCGCGTAGGAGAGCGGGTCGATCCGCAGTGACGGCAGCACGATCCCGACCCCCGCGAACCCCCCACGCAACCGCGCCACCACTTCCTCGGCCTCCCGCACCCTGCCCACTGCCGCTTCGCGCCGTTCCGTAGTCGTCATGATCCATTCCTTCCACTCTGAGTAGTTCTGATGCATACCCAGCGTGTCCAATCACTCGTTAGCCTGGAAGAGGTGCGGTTCCAACAACCACACGTGTGCCACAGGGAGTTGTCATGCCAGGTCCCAGAAAGCTCGACCCCTCCTCCTCGCCACGCGCCCTTCTCGGCGCAGAACTCCGCCACCGAAGAGAGGACGCGGGCCTCTCCCAGACCGACCTCGGCGCCCCGCTCTTCGTCAGCGGCTCCTTCATCGGGCAGCTGGAGTCCGGGGTGCGGCGAATGCAGATGGATCAGGCGGAGAAGTTCGACGAGGTACTGGGCGCGGCCGGGTTCTTCGTACGGAACTGCGCGGCGCTGAAGAGGTCGAAGTACCCGGAACACTTCGCGGAGGCCGCGGAGGCGGAGGCCCGCGCGGAGGCGATCCGGGAGTACGCGCCTCAGCTCGTGCCCGGGCTGTTGCAGACGGAGGCGTATGCGCGGGCGGTGTTCCGGGCGTACCGGCCGACGGCGGTGGAGAGCGTCATCGACGAGCTGGTGACGACTCGGCTGGAGCGCGCCGAGATCCTCGCCGATCCAACATCCCCGCTGTTGTGGGTGGTGCTGGACGAGGCGGTGTTACGCCGGGTGGTGGGCGATCCCGCGGTCATGGCGGACGCTCTTCGGCATATCGCCGGGCTGATCCGGCACCATCGGATCATCGCGCAAGTGCTGCCCTACTCGGCCGGCGCTCATAGGGCACTCGAAGGCTCGCTCAAGCTGATGACCTTCTCCGATGCACCGCCGCTTGCCTATCTACAGGGCCTGGGAACTGGGCAGTTGCAGGACGATCCAGCTTCGGTCCACCAGTACGAACTGACCTACGATCTGGTGGTGGCCAGCGCGATCTCACCGGCAGCGTCCCTGGCCTTGATCGAGTCGGTGGCGGAGGATTACGAGCATGAAGCTCAGCGGTTCTGACTACGACCTGTCCACGGCGACCTGGCACAAGTCCTCGTACAGCGGCGGAAGTGGCGGGGACTGCCTGGAGGTAGCCACCTGGCGCAAGTCCACGTACAGCGGTGGCGACGGCGGCGACTGCCTCGAAGTCCTCGACGGTGTCCCCGAGATCGTCCCCGTCCGCGACTCCAAGGTGACCGACGGCCCCGCGCTGATGTTCCGACCGGCGGCCTGGGCGGCCTTCGTGGCGAGCCTCTGACCTGCGTGAAGTAACGCTTCGCGGCCTGCGTGCCAATGGATGGGTGACAGACTGCCGATCCTCACTGGAGGTCCCGCGTGCAGATACCCACGCACGAGCCCGGACGGAGCCGGACACCGTTCGGCGAGGTCTATGAGGCTCATTTCGATGCCATTCTCGGCTTCATCACCCGCAGAACCGCCGACCGGCACCTGGCTGCCGACCTCACCGCCGACGTCTTCGTCACCGCGCTGGAGGCCTTCGAGGGCTACGACTCCAGGCGCGGTACGCATCTGGTGTGGCTCTACGGCATCGCTCGCAACACGGTGGCGTCGTATGCCCGCAACGCGGCCCGCGAGCGGAAGGCGGTGGCCGCGTTGCAGGGGCACCGGCTGCTGGACGAGCAGGACGTACAGCGCTTCGAGGAGCGCATCGACGCCGAGCGGGAGGCCCGGGACCTGCTGGCCCAGCACGCCGTGCTGTCCGAGCCGCTGCGCGCGGTGATCGACCTGGTCGCGGTCGACGGCCTGACCACCAAGGAGGCCGCGAAGGCACTCCGGATCTCCCAGGCGACCGCCCGTGTCCGCCTGCACCGTGCCCGGGCCGCGCTGCGTGCCGGGCGCACCACCCCTTCCGACGCTTTCAGCGCCCCACTTGCGGAGGTCACCCGATGAACACCCCGGTCGGATTCAAGCAGCGACTCGGTACGGAACTGGCCCTCCTGGAAAAGGCGCGGGCCGAGCAGGCCGCAGCGGAGGCGTCCGGGAATGACACGCCGGTGGCCGCCCCACGGCTCCTCGCGCGTCCGGGCGTACGACGGACCGCGTGGGTGAGCCTGGCCGCGGGCGCGGCGGCCGCCGCCATCGTTGCCACCTCAGCCGGACAGGGCGCGCCGACGGAGCCGGTGCGCGCCATGACGGTGGCCCAGGTGCTGAACGCGGCTGCGGTCAACGCCGCGAAGGGCTCGGACAAGGAACCCAGGCCCGACCAGTGGGTATACACCGACAATGTGGTCTGCGGAAAGCCCTGCCTGCACTCCCCTTCCTGGGTGCGGTACGACGGGGGCAGGAGAGCGATGACAACCCCCAAGGGCGACCGCGATGTCGTCTGGGTGACCACTCAGGTTCCGAAGCCGGGGAAGGTCGGGAGCAGCCCACGGGAGACCCGCGAGGTCCTGTCCCGGATGCCCACCGACCCACGCAAGCTCCTTGAGCGGGTGAGTGCCGACGCTTTCTTCGCCGACGGGCCGGAACCCCTCTTCGTCTCCGGCGGCAACGTGGCAACCGTCCATGGCTTCCAGGCCGAGACGCTGGCCGTCACCCCGGCAGCGCGGTTCGACAGGATCGTCAACATTCTGGAGAAGGCATCGAACATCCCTCCCCGGGTCAACGCCGCGCTTTACCGCGCACTGGCGCTGATCCCCGGAACCAAGCTGGTCAGCCCACCGATGCGAGACGCCGCCGGCCGGTCAGGGGTCACTCTCACGCTTGAGTCCCCGGACGGCTCGCGCACCGGGCGCTACCTCTTCCTGGCCCCCCGCACCTACGCGTACCACGGCTCCAGCTATCCAGGACCGAATGGCCGCCGCATGTTCACCTCCTACGCCCGTGTGGCGACCGGCATCGTCGACCGTCCCGGCCAGGTGCCCGGTGGCTCCGCCCCGGACTCCTCGGGCATCGTGCAGGAGCAGCCGCCGGTGGTGACTCCTTCTCCGAAGACACGCTGAATCCCCGGCCGTGCCGTCCTCACCAGCGGTCGATCACGTGCACGCTCGGGGAGATCAGGGCGCGCGGTTCGGTGGGGAGAGTGCTGCGGGCACGGCTCCGGATGGCGATCAGCCGGCCTGTCGGTCACGCCGGTCGAACTGGTCCGTGCCACCGACGAGGGCCAGGGCGGTCAGCGCGTGACGCCTCAGGTGGACGGGCCCGTCACGGCGGGTGCCCCGCAGGGCTGGTCCGGCGTTCGCGCCGATGGCTCTGACGGCGATATCCGGGCCACTGACAACGCCCCGGGCTTCCCGCACCCATGCGGCGAGTACGTCCCGGAGTGAAGATCCGGTGCAGGACGAGTGCTCGGGGACCTCCACCCCGAGCACCTCCACATACCCTCAACCCTCGCATTCGCGCGCCTACTTCGGACCTGGGCGCTCATACTCCCTGGAGGACCAGGATGGCTTCCGCGCTCCCGACGATCATCGTCGTGTTCTTCCTCGTCATGCTGGTGATCTGGATCATCTCCGCGTTCACCGGAGGCCGTGGGGGTGGCGGCGGCAACGACCGCCGTTGAGAGCAGCATCCACCAGGGGCCGAGGGAGTGGTGGCGACTGCCGTCGAGTTGCCGAGATCGACTGATGATGAGCGATCATTTCAGAATGACGTTCGGAGTCACCTCAAGCAGACCCAGCTGACGGCGAGTTGGAGCGGCCCGAAGTGGATGTCCGTGCGTACGGACGCCCCTCCCGCGCACCGTGCCCGCGCAGACCGACCGCGACGACTCGGTATCGGGCATCCAGCCGCGGGGCCACCACCTCCCACTCACCCACATGACGGGCCAAGCCGTGCAGCAGCACGACCGGCTCCCCCGGGGCCCGCTCCGGTCCCGGCAGACAAGCCGAACCCCGTCGTGCACCGCCACATGCTCGGACCACGCCACACCCGCCCTCAGGAATCGTCTCGCCCCGATCCCGCCCCCGGTTACGCTCCCGACAGCCACGAGCCGCGCTCAGGGGCCCTGCGCCGCTTCCCGGCTCGGGGCTCAAGCCCCGAGATCCGAGCGCTCTTTCAGCGGAATGGGTGGCGGGATTGATTCCCACCCACCCTCCCTGCCTGGCGGGTTGACTTTCCGCGATCGACTCGCGACGGAGGGTAGCGACGCTCTAGCGTCAGCCGGGACACGACGGCCCCCGCCGGTGCGCAAACACCGAGCAGGGGCCTGACCAGGACGATCGAAAGAGCGATCTCATGGCTGCCAGCCAGCTTAGTGCTGCCCCTTTTCCCGCGCCCGGCCCCGCGCCCACGCTCGGCCATCCGATGGCGAACCCCGGATACGGCAAGCGTTCGGCCCCGGATCAACGCCCGCGCACCGGCCACGACTTCTCACACCTCCTCCCCCGTGACGCCGCCATCGCCGCGTACATCGACGGGCTGTGCGACGGCGCCGACATCTCCGTGAAGATGCTCGCCAAGGTGCTGCCGTACGGGCAGTGCGCGCTGCGGACCACGCTGAACCGGCTCCAGGAGGCGGGTCACCTGCGCCGTGGCAGTGAGTGCGTCGCGACCGAGGAGGCGCTGATCTGGGTGACGCGTACGTTCTTCTCCCGTACCTCCCGCGGCGACGAGTGGTGGGCGGCGTACACCCGGGGCGACGTACCGCAGGAGCAGCAACGGCCCACCCGCTCCCGGGCGTTCATCCTGCTGGCCGCGCTCGGAAAGGCCGCGCCTTCGCTGTCGCTGTCCGAAGCGCACTGCGTGCGGCTGGAACCGCAGGTCAGCGAGTGGTTCGAGCGGGGCGCCACCGAGGCGGAGATCATGTGCGCCCTGACCCAGGGGCTGCCCGTGGAGATCTACAGTCCGGTCGCGTTCGTCGACCGGAGGCTGCTCGAAAAGCTGCCGCCCGCACGCATCGCCCCCGCACGCCAGGTCGTCCTGCGGACCCTGGAGTGCCGCGAGTGCCGGGCCCCCGGAAGTCCCGAGGCTCTGCGCGGCGGCATCTGCGGCGCGTGCCGGGGCAAGCCCGCCGAAGTAACCGGCGGTCCGGCGGGGGCCGTTCCCGTACAGGGCGTGCGGGCCAGGATGAGCGCGGTGCGGGCGGGGCTGGTCCCGCGAGCGGACCGCACCCGCAGGTGACACCCGGGCGGAACCGCCCTCACCGGTAGCGCCCTGCCCCGTTCCATGGCGGCTCTACGACATGTCGAATTGTCGCCACCTCCATCTGGTGCGCCGCGCCCGTCCGACTCTGTAGACCCGGGGAGCACACACACCCCGGAAGGAGCAGGACAACCATGTCCCGCAAAACAACCCCTGCCAGACGACGGCTCACCGCCGCCGTCCTCGCAGCCGGGCTGACCGGTCCCCTGTTGGGCCTGTCCGCTCTTCCCGCCCAAGCGGCTCCTGTGCCGCGCCCACTGGGCGCCGCCGTACCCGATGTGCCGAAGCAGGCCCTCAAGTCCGAGCGGGACAAGCTCGGTTCGCACGACCGCACCCTGCTCCAGAAGGCCGAGAGCAAGAAGGCCGCCACGGTCACCCTGCTGCTGGCCACCGATCGCGGTGACACGGCCGACGTGCGCCGCCGCATCACCCAGCTCGGCGGCACCGTCGGCGAGGTCACCGACAAGCTCGGGTACGTGCGCGCCACCGTGCCCACCGGCAAGGTCTCCGAGCTGGCCGCACTGTCCTCGGTCCGCGCCGTCGACCTGAACGAGACGTTCAAGATCCCCGACCCGTCACCGGTCACCGGTGAGGACCGGAAGCAGGACCACTCGTCCGGCACGGAGAGCGGCAGCACTCCCGCCGCGCCCGGCAAGGGGACCCCAGCCGACAACCCGTATCTGCCCACCGGCGAGACGGGCGCCACCGACTTCACGTCCGCCCACCGCGACTGGGACGGGCGCGGCGTGACCATCGGCATCCTGGACACCGGCGTGGACGCCGCGCATCCGGCGCTGCAGAAGACCACGACCGGCGAGCCGAAGATCAAGAACTGGCTCACGGCGACCGACCCGCTCACCGACGGCGACCCGACGTGGCTCCAGATGAGCCGCAACGTCACCGCCACCGGCGGCGCGTTCCGCGTCGGCAGCGTGGACTACAAGGCGCCGGACGGTGCGTACGAGTTCCAGACCTTCGCCGAGAGCACGACGTACGGCGGCGAGCTGGGCGGCGACGTGAACCGCGACGGCGACTACAAGGACACCTTCGCCGTCCTCTACCGGCCCGCCGACCACCGCGTGTGGGTCGACGCCGACCTGGACCACACCTTCGGCGACGGCGACGTCGTCGAACCGTACGCGCAGAGCGGGAAGTTCGCCTCGTTCGGCACGGACGACCCGAGCACCCCCGTCGCCGAGTCGATGCCGTTCACCGTCGAGTACCGCGACGACGTGGACCTGTCGCCGCTGGGCGGCACCAACGCCGGCAAGAGTGCCGACTACGTGAACATCGGCATCGTCTCGGGCGCGCACGCCACGCACGTCGCCGGGATCAGCGCGGGCAACAGCCTGTTCGGCGGGAAGATGAACGGCGCCGCGCCCGGCGCGAAGATCGTCTCCGAGCGCGTGTGCCTGTTCGCGTCCGGCTGCACGGCGTACGCACTCGCCGAGGGCATGATCGACGTGGTCGTGAACCAGCACGTCGACGTCGTCAACCTGTCGATCGGCGGACTGCCCGCCCTCAACGACGGCAACAACGTACGGTCCGTGCTCTACAACCGGCTCATCGACGACTACGGCGTCCAGATCGTGTCGTCGGCCGGCAACGACGGGCCCGGCATGAACACCGTCTCCGACCCCGCCGTCTCCGACAAGGTGCTCGCGGTCGGCGCGTCCGTCAGCAAGGACACCTGGTGGGCCGATTACGGCTCCCGGGTGCGCGCCTCCCAGTCCCTGTTCCCGTTCTCCGCGCGCGGACCGCGCGAGGACGGCGGCATGAAGCCGGAGGTCGTCGCCCCGGGCGCCGCCGTGTCGTCCATACCCACCTGGATGCCCGGCGAGAGCGTGCCCGACGCCGGCTATGAACTGCCCGCCGGATACGGCATGTTCAACGGTACGTCGATGGCGTCCCCGCAGGCCGCGGGCGATGTCGCGCTGCTCCTGTCGGCCGCTCGGCGCTCCGGTACGAAGGTGACGCCGGCCGCGCTGCGCTCCGCGCTGACGAGCTCGGCGACGTTCCTCGCCGACCAGCCCGCGTATGCGCAGGGCGCGGGACTCATCAACGTTCCGAAGGCGTGGAAGCTGCTCGCCAAGGGCGCCGAGCCGACGTCGTACACCGTCGACGCCCCCGTGTGCGGGGCGCTCGCCGGAATGCTCGCCACCCCGAAGTCCGGCACCGGCGTGTACAACCGGTGCTCCCCCGGCGACGGCGGCCAGACCACCGGCAGCACCAAGGCGTACGACGTCCGGCTGACCCGTACCGGCTCCGGCAGCGGTGTCGCACTGCTGTCGTGGCTGGGCAATGACGGGACGTTCAGCGCCCCGCCCGTCGTGCTGCTCGGCAAGGGCAGGGCGACCACCGTCACCGTCCGCGCGCGTACCGGCTCCACCGGTGCGCACTCGGCGCTGCTGCGCGTCGACGACCCGACGACCCCCGGTGTCGACAAGCTCGTCCCGGTCACCGTCGTGGCCGCCGCCGACCCGGCGAAGTCCTCGTACACGATCAGCGCCAAGGGTTCGGTGGACCGCAACCAGACGCGTTCCGTGTTCGTGTCCGTGGCCGAGGGCGCCTCGGCGCTGAAGGTGGACCTGAGCGGGATCGCGGGCGACAGCCAGACCCGGTTCCTCGCCATCGACCCGCAGGGCATGCCCGTGGACGAGACCGCCGTCAGCCTCTGCTACACGAACTTCTCGGACGCCGGGACCTGCGACCCTGCCTCGCGCACCTACGAGCAGCCGATGCCCGGCATCTGGGAGTTCGAGGTGGAGGCGCGGCGCACGTCGCCCGTCATGGAGAACCCGTACCGGCTGAGCGCGTCCGTTCAGGGTGCCGCGTTCGACCCGGCGTCGTCCGTGGTCGCCGAGGCCGCCCTGCACGCGCCCACCGAGCAGGCCTTCACCGCCGTCAACCGGTTCGCGCCGGTGACCGCGCACGCGACCGGCGGCTCGCTCGGCGCCCTGGCCCAGGCCCGGCCCACCGTCGCCTCCCAGGCGACGACCGGCAAGCAGATCACGGTGCCGCGCGACGCGACCCGCCTGGAGGTCGTGCTGGGCAACGCCTCCGACAAGGACGCCGACCTCGACCTGTACCTGGTCGCCCAGTCCGGTGCCCTGGTCGCCTCGTCCACCCACGGCGGCTCGCGTGAGTCGCTGACCATCAACAACCCGAAGCCCGGCTACTACTACCTGTACATCGCGGGCACCGACGTGCCCTCCGGCTCCACCGAGTTCGACATCCAGGACACGATGTTCTCGAAGTCGCTGGGTGCGGTGACGGTGGACGACGAGAAGCCGGTGAAGCTGGCCACGGGACAGTCCATGAAGATCGCCGGGCGCCTCGTCGCGGAGACCGTGCCCCCGGCCGGCCGCCGTCTGGTCGGCCGGTTCTCGATGGCGAACGACGCGGGTACGCCCCTGGGCAGCGCGGACGTGCTGCTCGGCAACGTCACCGTGCCGTCCCTCGACGTCACCGGGTCCTTCGGCCCGGCCAGCGGCTTCGGCTTCAACGACCAGGGGCAGGTGGCCGGTTCGGCGCAGGTCTCCGCGGTCACCCGGCCGGTCCGCTGGGACGCCGAGCACGGCGTCACGCTGCTCGACAACACCGGGGTGCGCAACGGCAGCGCCCTGGGCCTGAGCAGGTCCGGCGCGTACACCACGGGTCAGGTGACGCTGACGGCCGGCGGCACCCGCGGCGCCGTGTGGGACGCGGACGGCAAGCTCACCACGCTGCCGCTGCCGGACTGGGAGGCGTACAGCTTCGACCGCGGCTTCGCGGTCGACAACGCCGGTAACGTCGTCGGCAACGCCACGGGGTACATCAAGAACCCGGCGACCGGCGGCAGCCTCCAGGTCAACGACCCGTTCATCTGGTCCGCGAAGGACGGGTTCCGCAGGCTGCAGCACCTGACCGACCAGCGCACCCTGACCGAGCCGCTCGCGATCAACGAGTCGGGCGTCATCGTCGGCCACTCGTACAAGGCGGGCGTCCGCCACGCGGTGAAGTGGAGCATGGACGGTTCGGTCACCGACCTGGGCACGCTGCCCGGCATGACCGACAGCACCGCCGAGGGCGTCAACGCGTCCGGTGTGATCGTCGGCAAGAGCGGCGACGACGCGTTCGTCCTGAAGCCGGGCGGCACCATGACCCGGCTGCCCGACATGGGCTTCGACGCCCAGGCGCTGGCGGTGAACGAAGCCGGCTGGATCGCCGGCACCGCCGAGTTCGAGCCCGATGTCGAGACGGCGGTGCTGTGGGACCCGCAGGGCCGGATGTACGACATCGGCTCCATGGTGGACCGCAAGCACTGGGTGGCCCTGGAGGGCCTCGGCATCAACAACCGGGGTGAGGTGGCGTTCTACGCCACCGACGTGACGGCCCAGGGATCGACGAAGATCGTCATCGCCAAGCTGCCGTCCTGACCGTGTCCCTCCCGGCTGCCCGCTCGCGGACAGCCGGGAAGGCACCTGCGCCTCACCCGGCCGGCGGCTGACGGGTTCCGTCGGACGCCGGCCGGCGTCCGTCAGCCGGGGGACCTCGGTGTCTGGTCTTCGCCATGGCGGGAACTCGACACCCTCCGCCGGTGCGCCAGGTGTTCCGGACCGGATAAACCGTTCCCATGCGATCCATACCCAGACGCCGATGCCTCCCCGCCGCCACCGCGCTCACCATGGCGCTCATCGGGTGGGGATCGGTCACGGTCCCGGCGGCCGCCGCCGATCCGGCCGCCGGGACCGGTACCACTGCGCCGGCCGGCAAGTCCTACGCGATCACCCTTGTCACCGGTGACCTCGTGCACTACACCGACCTGCCCGGCAACCACGACGTGGTGACCGTGGACCCGGCCGAGGACGGCTCCGCCGGCGTCGAGGTGCAGACCCGCGGCGACGACACGTATGTCATCCCGCGCCAGGCCATGTCGCTGCTCGCCGCCGGAAAGCTCGACGAGCGGCTGTTCAACGTCACCGGACTGGTGGCGATGGGCTATGACGACGCGCACACGGACACCGTCCCGGTGATCGCGACCGCCCCGGCCGCCGCCCGTACGGCGAAGGCCCCGGCCACGCCCAAGGACGCCGAGTCGGTCCGTACGCTCTCCTCGATCCACGCGAACGCGCTGCGCGCCGACAAGGGCCGGGCCACGTCGTTCTGGAAGGGCATCGCGCCCGGCTCCGACCCGAAGTCCCTGTCGGGCGGCATCGGCAAGCTGTGGCTCGACGGCAAGGTCGAGGCCTCGCTCGCCACCGAGACCGCGCAGATCAAGGCCACGGACGCATGGCAGCAGGGCCTGGACGGCACGGGCGTCAAGGTCGCCGTGCTCGACACCGGCGCCGACCTCGACCACCCGGACCTCGTCGGGCAGGTCGACGCCACCGCGAGCTTCGTGCCCGGCCAGAGCGTCGACGACGGCAACGGCCACGGCACGCACACCGCCTCCACCATCGCCGGTACCGGAGCCGCCTCCGGCGCCAAGGAGAAGGGCGCGGCCCCGGGGGCCCGCCTCCTGGTCGGCAAGGTGCTCGGCAACGAGGGCACCGGCGAGGAGTCGTACTCGATCGCGGGCATGGAGTGGGCCAAGGCGCAGGGCGCGGACATCGTGTCGATGAGCCTCGGCACCCCTAGCGGGTCCGACGGCACGGACCCGACGTCGCAGGCCGTGAACGAGCTCTCCGCGGACGGCGGTCCGCTGTTCGTCATCGCGGCGGGCAACGCCTACGACCCGGGCACCATCGGCTCCCCGGGCGCCGCCGCCTCCGCGCTGACGGTGGCCGCGGTCGACAGGAACGACGACCGCGCCGAGTTCTCCAGCCAGGGCCCGCTGATCCGCACGCACAGCCTCAAGCCGGACGTCTCCGCGCCCGGCACGGACGTGTCCGCCGCCGCCTCGCAGTCGGTGCCGGGCTGGACGGGTGGCCTGTACCGGACGATGAGCGGTACGTCGATGGCGACGCCGCTCGTCGCGGGATCGGCCGCGATCCTCAAGCAACGGCACCCCGACTGGACCGGCGAGCGCATCAAGAACGCGCTGATGTCGACGTCGGACAAGACCGCCGAGACGCCGTACGCGGCGGGCACCGGCCGGGTGAACGTGGCCTCGGCCATCAGCTCCACCATCGAGGCGACGGGCTCCGTGGAGGCCGCCGCCTACGACTGGCCGAACGCCGACGCGAAGACGGAGACCCGCACGGTCGCCTACCGCAATGACGGCGACGCGGACGTCACGCTGGCCCTCGCCCTCGACACGGACGCCGACGCGTACACGCTGTCGCAGTCCTCGGTGACCGTCCCCGCGCACGGCACCGCCACGGTGACCCTGACCCTCGACCCGTCGAAGGTCCCCGCGGGCACCACGTTCTCCGGCCATGTCGTCGCGACGGACACCGCGACCGGCCAGGCGGTCGCGCACACCGGCTTCGCCCTCTTCAAGGAGGCGGAGATGTACGACTACACCATCAAGCTGACGGGCCGGGACGGGAAGCCGCAGTCCGGCAACGTCACACTGCACGCCGCGGACTCCACCGACGCCGCGGTCATCGCCGTCGACGGTACGAAGACGCTGCGTCTGCCGCCCGGCCGCTACACCACCACGTCTTACGCCGAGGTGCCCGGCGACACCGCCGACTCGCTCGGCCAGGCGCTGCTGATCTCCGACGAGGCCACGCTCGGCGACGGCCACGCGGCCGGCACGGCCGACCTGGACGCGACGAAGTTGCGGAAGGCGTACGCGGTCCCGGAGCGGGAGAGCGAGGAGACGCAGGCCGTCTTCAACCTCCAGCGCACCTACGACGCCGGCGCGGGCATCAACTGGTCCACCTCCTGGATTCTGGCCGCCAAGTACGACTCGCTGTATCTGGCGCCGACGAAGAAGGTGTCGGACGGTTCGATGCGCGCGTTCCTGCACTGGCGGCTGCGGCAGAAGGCCCTCGACGCCGAGACCGGCACCGGGCGGGACATCGAGCTGACGTCCCAGCCGAACACCACCTACCACGACGGCTCGTCGACCCTGCGCACCGTGTACGCGGGCCGGGGCACGGCGGCCGACTACACCGGCCTCGACGTCCGCGGCAAGGCCGTGATCATCGACCGGACCGCCGACGTCACCCCGGCCGAGCGTGCGCAGGCCGCCGCCGACGCGGGCGCGACGCTGCTCGTCGTCGTCAACGACGCCCCGGGGCGCCTGTACCAGAGCTACGGCGTCGCCGGCGGGCTCACCGTCGCCTCCGTGCGGCAGGGCGACGGCGCACGCCTGGTCTCGGAGGCGAAGTCGGGGAAGGGCCGGCTGCACGTGAAGCAGCAGCAGTACCCGGACTACAGCTACGACCTGGTGCAGCAGTTCAAGGACGTCATCCCGGACAAGTCCCTGGCGTACAAGCCGGACGACCACGATCTGGCCCGCGTGAACAACAGCGTGTACGCGGCGCCGGGCACCCTCGGCTACGGCGGGCGCTACTTCATCCCGGCGTGGGGCGCGGGTCTGGGCGGTGACGCCTACGAGAAGTGGTCGCGGACGACGACGGAGTACGTCACCGGCGACACCACCGCCGTCGGGTCCTGGTACGAGCAGCACACCGGACTCGACGCGGCGGACGGCTACTTCGAGCGGGGTTCGACGGACTCGTACGCCGGTGGCCGCCGCTACGACGGCGGCTGGTTCAAGCCGGTCCAGGGCGCGCGCCTGGGCGACACGTACGTCCCGTACCAGACGAGCAGCAACGCCCTGAACTGGAACGTCGCGATGTGGTCCGGCGGTGACGACGGCCATGTCGGGGCCGGCGGCGGCACCAAGCAGACCACGCTCTACCGCGGCGACACCCAGCTGGCCACGTCCAAGGCCCAGTCGGGCCGTGCCTCCAACATGACGGCGGGCTCGTACAAGCTCGTCGCGACCGGGCAGCGCACCACCGCCGCCTGGCCCGGCACCACGAGCACGAGCACCACGTGGGGCTTCGACTACAAGCCGCTGCCGACGGGCACGGCCCGTGCCAATGTGCCGATGCTGAACCTCACGTACGACGTCGCCACGGATCTGCAGGGCACGGCCAGGGCGGGCAAGCGCCTCACCCTGGGCCTGCGCTCGGCAACGTACGACGGGGCGACCGCCGCCACGTCGGCCACCCTTCAGGTCTCGTACGACGACGGGGCGACGTGGCGGGACGCCAAGCTCAAGCGGGCCGGTGACGGCCGCTGGACGACGGTCCTGGACACACCGCGCGCCGCGAAGTCGGTGTCGCTGCGGGCCGCGGCCGGGGCGCCGGGCGGGCTGACGATCGGCCAGGACGTGATCCGGGCGATCACGCTGAAGTAGGCAGGGCCGAGACCAGGGTGGGTGTGGCCGGAGGAGGTCACACCCACCCGTGCTGTCCGGCGTACCAGCCCAGCTGGAGCCGCGAGGTCGCACCGGCGTGGGACATCATCAGCTGGATACGGCGCTGCACGGTCCGTGCCGAGAGACCCACCTGCGTGGCCACGGCGGTGTCGGTGAGCCCGGCGAGCAGCAGTCGCAGGATGTGCACGTCGACCGGGTCGATGCCGACGCCCGCCGCCTCCTGGTAGGGGCTGCCGCGCTCCCACACCTGCTCGAACAGTTCCCGGGCCATGTGGGCAAGGCCGCCGCGCAGCACGACCGCCGGGTCGACGTCGGCGTCCCGTCCGTGCAGCGGCAGCATCGCCACGGATTCGTCGCAGAGGATCAGCTTGTACGGCACTTCGGTGACGGTCCGGACCTGGACCCCGTCGGCCAGGGACTGCGCGACGTTCTCCGCGGCGCCCGGTTCGCGCAGGAAGCCCTGGTCGATGACGGCGCGCACCCGCACATCACGGGCCATGGCCGTCACCTCCTCGCTGTCCGCCGGGGTGACCGCCTGGGGCCTGCCCGCCGAGAAGATGTCGATGGTGCGGCGTGCGGACAGCTGCAACTGTCGGTAGCGGGTACCGATGGCCTCGCTGCCCTCGACGATCTCCACGAGTTCGCGCTGGGCACGGTCCGCGGTCGCCATGCGGTACGTCTCCGCGAGCCGCGCCACCGTCACCTCGGCGCGCTGCAGCCGCTCGCGGTGCGCCGCGAGCTCGGCGCCCAGCGCGACGGCCGGGGGCGCCGCGGAATACCGCCGGCCGTCGGCGGCGCGGACCACGAGGCCACGGGCCGCCAGCGAGTGCAGTGCGGCGTCGGCCCGATCGGCGGGCAGGCCGGCCGCGTCGCCGATCTCTTCCGCGCGGACCGACGTCCGGGCGATGAGCATCCGGTAGACGGTCGCTTCGTCCGGCGCGAGGCCGAGCTCGTCGAGTTCCATGCCCCCGCCCTTTGCTGTCCGGTGGCCGTCGGGCACCGAGTGCATGGTAAGCCCGAGCGTGTCGGCCACGCGGTGCCGGATCATCGCGGGATCAGCTGTACGGTCGGCGTCCGGATGCGTCGTCGTGTCGTCGCACTCGGTCCCCCGGCGATGGGAATACCCCGGGCGGAGCGTACCCATCGGTGACACCCCGCCGGAGTGCGCGTGGGCCTCATCCCGACGGCTGTGCCCTGAGGGAGTTATGAGGGACCGTCGCTGTTCGGGCGACTGTTCCGGTAGCGGCCCGGGGTCGTTCCGATGATGCCGGTGAACGCTGTGATGAAGCTGCTGGGATTGGCCCATCCGCAGGCGTAGGCGGTTCGGGTGGTGTCGTGGCCGTCGGCGAGGAGCACGAGCGCGTGGTAGACGCGCAGCTGTGTGCGCCACTCGTAGAAGGTCATGCCGAGTTCGCTGCGGAACAGCCGGCTGAGGGTGCGGCTGCCGGCTCCGATCGCCTTGCCGAGTTCGGCCAGCGTGGAGTTGTCCGACGGCGTCTCGTACAGCCTCCGGGCAATGGCCCGCAGGCGGTCGTCCTGCGGCTCCGGCAGGTGCAGTGGCTGTTCGTGCGCTTCGCGGAGTTCGTCGACCAGGACGCGGAGGAGGCGGGTGCGCGCGGCGGGGCTGTAGCCGGGTACGGCGTCGTCGTAGTTGCGGGGGCCGGTCAGGGCGAGCAGGACTTCTCGGGCGAGGCCGGAGGCCAGGAACACGGCGGGGCGATCCGGTACGAGCCGGGTGAGGGACGGCGCGAGGAAGACGATCCGCATATCGGTGTCGCCGTGGGCGCGGTGGTAGTGCGTGAATCCGGCGGGGGTCCAGGCGACGCGGTCGGCGGGAACGATCGACGTACCGCGCTCCGTGTGAACCGCCAGGACGCCGCCGGCCGCGTACACCAGGTGTCCGTGTGCGTGCGACCGCGCTTCGCTCGTTCCGCCGGACGGCCAGAGGTGGCGCCCACCGGACGGCCATATGTGTGAGGTCACGCCGGCACTCCTGGGAGGTTGGCGGTGAACGGGCATAAGTCGGCATCGTATCGATAGCGAGCCACGCCCTGTTCCGGCGAAGCTTTTCCGTGCGGAGCGGTCTGCGGTCGCGTGAAGCGCCCGGCCGAACCGCATCGCATCGCGGCAGCGCGCCTCGATGCCTCGGCTTGAGGGAAGAGGAGAAATCGCATGGCGACGTTCGTTCTTGTACCCGGCGGCTGGAAGGGCTCCTGGTCCTACGAGGCGGTGGTTCCACTGCTGGAGCGTGCCGGTCATACCGTTCACGCCCTGACCCTGACCGGCCTGTGGCCGGACGACGACATCGCGACGGTCGCGACCACCAACCTCGACACGCACGCCGACGACGTGGTGCGGCTCCTCGACCGCGCGCGGATCACCGGCGCGACGTTGGTCGGCCACAGCTACGGCGGCATGGTGATCGCCGCAGCCGCTGACCGCGCCGGAGGCCGGATCTCCCGGCTGGTGCATCTCGACGCCTACGTACCGCAGGACGGCGCGTCGTGCTGGTCGTCGACGAACGACTACTTCCGGCACGTGTTCGCCGCCGGCGCAGCGAGCACCGGCTACTCCGTCCGGCCCCCGGGCGCCGGCGATCCCCGCCGTCGCGATCATCCCCTCGCCTCGTTCCTCCAGACGATCCGGCTCACAGGCGCACACGCCCAGATCCCCCGCCGGGAGTTCGTCTACTGCTCGGGGTGGGAGGACCGGACGCCGTTCACCGAACTCCGCAACCGGCTCCGAGCCGATCCCGGGTGGCAGGTCCACGACCTCCCCACCGGCCACGACGCCATGCACGAGGCGCCGGATGCGGTCGCTGCACTCCTGCTCGCCGAAGGCGCGCCGGATGCACCGCCGCACACATGACGGGCCTGCCGGTGGGACCGGGCGAGCCCAGTTCGTCCCCGGTGCCCCACGAGGTCAGCGAGCCGCGCAGGGGGGATATCCCCACCTCGCGCACGCGCCTCAGGCGCACCATCGACACGCGTGCCAGCCGGATTCTGCCGTCACCCGATTCACCGAAGGATGGAGAACGCAGCCGCACCATCACCCGAGCACTGAGGACCAGCCAGCCATGTCCCTGCCCCGCACCACGCCCCACCGCCGGTCCGTCAACCGGGCCCTGTCGGCCCTCGCCCTGCTGGCGCTGACCGCCGGCGCGGTCACGGCGTGCGGCGACAGCAACGCATCCGAGTCCAGGCACTCCGCCTCGCCGGAGGCCGGGCAGACGGCCGGGCAAGCGGCCGAGGCGAAGCTGCGCATGATCGACAACGGCGGCCATCGACTGGCCTTCCACGTCACGCAGGGCCACGGCTCCACGATCGTCCTGGACTCCGGCGGCGGCGAGGACTCCTCCTACTGGGACGCCCTCGTCCCCCGGCTCCACGCGGCCACCGGCGCCACCGTCGTCACGTACGACCGGGCCGGACTCGGCAAGAGTGACGTGGTGCCCGGCCCCTGGAAGGTCGAGAGTGCCGTCGGCGACCTCGAAGCGGGGCTCAAGCAGCTGGGCGTCACCGAGAACGTCACCCTCGTCTCCCACTCCCAGGCCGGTGAGATAGCGACGTACTTCGCGAAGGAGAACCAGAAGATGCTCTCCGGCGCGGTCCTGGTCGACGCCAACCTGCCCCCGCTCTTCACGGAGGCACAGATCGCCCGCCTCGTAGCCTTCAGCCGGCCCCAGGTCGACGCGGCGAAGAAGGACCCGGACGACCCGCAGAACCGCCAGCTCATCTCGACCTCGGAGAGCTTCGTCTCGACGAGCAAGGCCTTCCACAAGGCCACATGGCCGGAGGCGGTCCCGGCGACGGTCATCGTTTCGGAGAAGACCCCGTTCGACGGCTCCCCCGAGGACGCCCAGCGCTGGCGGAACGCCGCAGCCACGTTCGTCCACGACGGGCCCGGCCGCACACTCGTCACCGCCGAGGGCAGCTCCCACGACGTCCCGAAGGACAGCCCCGACCTCGTACTCAAGGAGATCGAGGGCATGGTGGGCGCGCAGGGCTGACGAACACACCATCACTGTCAGTCGTAGAGGAAGAGCTCAAGGTCCTCGATGGACCCCGGGCCGGTGAAGAAGCCCTCGGCCTGAGCGATTTCGCCCTCCGGAGGCAGTTCGCCCTTCAGGAGCCGCTTCATCCAGATCTCGCCCTGCTCGCCGGCCGCGTAGATGCCGGACAGCAGCTCCGCCATACGGGCAGGGCTCGGCGGGAGGCGCCCGACGACCGGTTGGAGGACCCAGCCGCCCGACCCGGCGGCGAGCCGCAGCACCCCGGCCCAGTTCGCGATCCTCCCGACGCGTACGTGCCAGGTGTCCTCGGTGAACGGGGCCAACCGCCCACCGTGGAGGGCGTTGGTGGCGCAGCCGATGTCCTTGATCACTTGCCGCTCCACGGCGTCACGGACCCAGCGCCCTTCCTGCGCTTCGTCGATGGCGGCCTCCCACCACTTCCACCCGTAGTCGAGGCGCTCCGCGAACGTGTCCATGGGGACAGGCTTCCATGCGCGTTGCGCCATGCCCGCTGCCGGAACGGAGCCGGCCGATCAAGTCCAAGCATCAACCCGGCCGCCCGTCCTTCAACTGCCGCTCAGCGGCGATCCCCAGGCACCGACGCGCTGCGGCTGGCCGGCGCCTACCTCACCCAGGTAGGGCAGTACGCCTGCGGCATGGGCCAGTTCCTCCTGGCTCATGCCCGCGCGACGCCTGTGCTTGCGGACGTTGTCGGCCAGCTCAGTAAGCAGCAACTCACCACCTCCCACTCCACGGTACGCCCGGCCGGCACATCAGTCGGGGGTTCCGACAGACACCCACCGCAGGGGTGCCCCGCCACGTGGCGGGCCGGAACTCCGGCAGAATCGGGGCCTGAGCGGGTGGGGTCCCTCGTCGGTCGGGCAGCTTCGCCGTGCCAGGGTTCCCCGGGGGCCGCCAGGGCCGAGCGCACGCGTCACGGAGTGAGCCTTGGCGGCCCCCGGGGATTCCTGGTACGCCTCCGGTGACCGGGCGGCGAGGGACCCCTCCCGCGCCCCACGACCCCACACCACGACGAAGCCGCACCTGCACTCGCCCCCGCCCCTCAGAGAGAGGGCCGGGGTCTGGAGCAGCGCCCCAGGTGGCTTGCTGTGCTGGCTGTTGCGCGCCCGGACCGGCGGGGCCGTCGCTCGTGGGGCGGAGACAGGAGCGGGCGGCGGCCCCACCGGGCCGGAGCGCGCGGGCCGCGCCAGCGGGCCGCCTTGATCAAGTAAAGAAACTCTGAACAGCTCAGACAGACGCAAGGCCGCTACTTTCTTCGTACCGAATCACGTACATGTCTGGTACTGTTTTAAGTACGCCTGTAGAGGGCTGGCGACATCCGCAGGAGGAACCCATGACCATCAACGCAAGCGAAGCGCGGAAGGACTTCTTCGGTCTGATCCGTCGCGTCACCGAAGACCACGCGCCGGAGCGCGTCACGTCGAAGGCGGGCACCGTCGTGATCATGTCCGAGGAGGACTACAACGCCTGGGAGGAGACGATGTACCTGATGCGCTCCCCCCGCAACGCCGCCCGCCTCATGCGCTCCATCGAGCAGATGGACGCCGGACGCGGCACCGTACGAGATCTGATCGACACGGAGGACGCGTGAAGACGTCGTTCTCGGACGACGGGTGGGAGGACTACACCCACTGGGCCGACACCGACCGCAAGACGCTCCGCAGGGTCAATGACCTCATCAAGGAGATCAAACGGACCCCTTTCGAAGGCAGGGGCAAGCCCGAGCCTCTGAAAGGGAACCTGTCCGGCTGGTGGTCCCGTCGTATCACGCAGGAGCACCGACTGGTCTACCGCGTCACCGACTCCGACGGCCTGGAGATCATCCAGGCCCGCGACCACTACTGACCGGCCTGGGCAGGAAGAAGCCCAGCAAGCTCTCCGCCAAGGACGTCCGCACCCGGCTCAACCAGCTCTGCAACACCACCTGCCAGTGTTGCTCGCGCGGCATCGACGCCCGGCGCGACCAGCCCCGCTACTGCGCGTCGGCCAGTGCTGCTACAAGCCGCTCTCCCCGCTGATCAAACTCGGTTGACCAGCAGAGCAGTTGCGATCCACTACGCCGACAGCTGCCGACCCGGCGCGGGTCGAGCCCCGAAATATCCCGTGACCCCGCACGCACCACCGACTATCTTGGCCCGATGACAAAGATCAAACAGGTCCAGATCACCTTCGACTGCGCGGACCCCGAGCGCGTCGCCCGCTTCTGGTGCGCGGCGCTCGGGTACGTCGTGCCGGAGCCGCCGGAGGGGTTCGACAGCTGGGAGGCGTACAAGAACTCCCTGCCGGCCGAGGATCTGCCGCTGTCGGGTTTCGCCTGTTCCGATCCCACCGGCGCGGGCCCGCGCCTGTACTTCCAGCGCGTTCCCGAGAGCAAGGTCGTCAAGAATCGCGTGCATCTCGACGTGCGGGCCGGCACCGGGCTCGTGGGGGAGGAGCGGCTCGCCGCGCTTGAGGCCGAATGCGCCCGGCTGATTCCGCTCGGGGCCGTACGCGGGAAGCTGCTGCTGGCCGATGAGGAGAACGAGTCGTGCCAGCTGATGCAGGACATCGAGGGCAACGAGTTCTGCCTCGACTGAGCGGACGGTGGCGCTCACGCGCTCGCCGCGGACATCGTCACGCCGCGGTCGGTGGTTCATGCGTGGGTGGTAACAAACCCTGATCTCCTATGAGTTGACGGGTCGGCCCCGGTCACACTCGGCTGTGTCGCTTGTACACAGGGCCGGTCCGCGGACCGGTCTCGGGGGAATCGGGATGCAGCATGAACGCGAGGACAGCCGGAGTCGGTTCAGTACGTCAGGCCCTGCGCAGCACCCTCCTGGGGGCGGGTGTGGTCGCGGCCCTGCTGGCGGCCACCGCCTGCCAGCCGTCCGGGGGTGACGACAAGGGCGCCGGCCCGTCGGGCTCCGCCTCGGCGGGGAAGGGCCCGTCGAAGAGCACCGCATCGTCCAGTGACTCCGGGACCGGGTCCGGCAGCAGCGCCGGGGACGACTCGACCGGGGACAGTGGCGAGACCGGCGGTGGCAACGGCACCGACCACCAGGACTGCGCGGTCACCGATCTCCGCCCCACGGTCGAGCTTCAGGACGCGGCCGGGGAGACGCCCCGCCACTTCCTGCTGACGGTCACCAACGGCAGCGCGTCGCCGTGTGTCCTCAACGAAGCCCCGCTGGTGCGGCTCGGAACCGGCGACGACGCTTCGATCGTCGAGACGCTCGAAGAGCCGGACACCGAGCCCCTCGTCGTCGAGGCAGGCGGCAAGGCGTACGCCGGCCTGTACGTCTTCGGCAACGACGAGGGCGGCGAGGCGGAGTACGACCAGTCCGCCCGGTTCAACGCCACTCTGGTCGCCGGTGAGGGCACCGAACTCAGCGGGAAGCTCGCCTTCGACCTGCCCGACGGTCTGCACACCGTCTCCTACGACGACGCGGCGCGGGTGAACGGCTGGGCCGGCACCGAGGGCCTGGCCATGCGGCCGATCAACCAGCTCTGACCGTTCCGAACGACGGCTCGGCAAGGGGTCGGCAGCTCCGTCGGCTGCCGGCCCTTCGCCGCGTCGAGGGCCGAACGCGGCACTCCTCTTCTCACTCCTCACCCTGCGGGAGCAGCAGCGCGGAGTCCGCGTGGACCGTGACCCGCACCGGCACGAACTCCCGTGCCTCCACCCGGGATTCGCCCGTCCCGGGGTTCTTCGCATAGCGCGGGTGCGCCCCCGCGCTGATCTGCCAGCGCATCCGGTGGCCTGCGGCGAAGCGGTACGCCGTGGAGCTCATCGGGACCGTGAAGTGGGCCGGTTCGTCGCCCGCCGTACGCAACTGGGCATAACCGTCACAGATGTTGGTGGAGCGCCCCGCCGCGTCCACGTCGCACAGGCGGGTGAAGACGTCCCCGTGGCCGGTGTCCGTGGATGCGGAGATCCGCGCGGAGACCGCGCCCAGCACCGTGACGGGCTCGGTCAGGACCGGGCCGGTGAACGTGAGGACGTCGTCGCGGGACTCCAGCGTGCTGTTGTCCCGGGCCCCGGCCGGAAGGGAGAGCAGTGGGCCTCCGAGGGAGGGGGTGGGGTCGTCGGGGTCGTGGCGGAAGGTGGCCAGGGCGGCGGTGTCCGTGGGCGGCTGCCGGGTGAGGTGGCCGTCGGAGGTCGGGAACCAGGAGGTGGTGGCGGGGTCGAGCGGCCACGTGTCGAGGTCCTGCCACGCCGCGTCCGCGCCGCCCGTGTGGACGCGTACGGGGGTGGGGCGCAGCTCCGAGGCGTCGTCGCACAGGTGGGCGCGGAGCCAGGCCAGGCTTTCGGCGAACACGTCGGGCCAGCCCTGCTGCAGGGCGGAGGCGTGGGTCCAGGGGCCGGCGAGCAGGGCGGTCTCGGCGCCCGACGCGCGCAGCCGGGCGTACTGCGCGAAGGTCTGGTCGACGAGGGCGTCGTGCCAGCCGGTGATGAGGGCGGTGGGGATGCCGGGACGGTCGGCGGCCTCGGCCGCCGACGCGCCCTTCCAGTACGGGTCGTCCGCGTCCGGGTGTGTCATCACGTCGTCCAGCCAGGGCACCTCCTGGCCGAGCGCGGCCGTGTAGGCGCCCTTGAGCGGGCGGGCGTCGACGATGCCCTTCAGGTGGCGCTTCAGCCGCAGGGTCGCCTTGATGAACGGGCCCATGCCGCGGTGCTGGTACGTCATTCCGGCGCCGACGAGGAGCGCGTTCTCCAGCTTCAGCGCGCCGTCCGCGTGGAAGAGGCCGTACGGGTCGTGCAGGCCGACCTGGACCACCATGGCCTTCAGCTCCGGCGGCGGGTCCAGGGCCAGGGCCCACTGGACGTAGCCGAGGTAGCTGGGTCCGACCGTGCCCAGGGTGCCGTTGAACCAGGGCTGTTCGCGCAGCCAGTTCACCGCGGCGAGGCCGTCGGCGGCCTCGTTGCGCCAGAGGTCGAAGGTGCCGCCGGAGCCGCCCGTGCCGCGGCAGCTCTGCAGGATCACATGGAAGCCCTGTTCGGCGAAGAGCATCCCGTACAGGGGGGACCAGGGCACGCCCCGCCCGTAGGGCGAGCGCACGAGGAGGGTGGGGAAGTCGCCCTCGTCGCGGGGGAAGTAGTGGTCCGTGATCAGCGGACTGCCGTCGGCTGCGGGGACGGTGAGGCCCGGCTCCCAGCCGATCCGGTGGCGCTTCGGCGGGAGCCCCCGCCAGGTGGCGCGCATCATGCGCGCGGACAGCGGCGGCTTCGCGGCCGACGGCGTCCAGGCATGCCTCGGCCGGGCGTCGTGCGTGGGTGATGTCATCGTTCGCCTCCGTCGCTCACTCATTCTCGTACTGTGTACGAGAATAGACGATGCTTGGATGAACGAGACAGGAGCCGCAGCAGTGAGGAAGGGAACAGCAGGATCGTGACCCGTGCCGAGGGACCCGGCGCCGCCGGTGTCGACCCCCGAGAACTCTGGCTGACCCCCGACCCGGACCGGCCCCGCCGGGGACGCCGGCCCGCCTTCAGCCGCGAGGCGATCACGGTGGCGGCCGTCGCCCTGGCCGACGCCGAGGGAATCGACGCGGTCACCATGCGACGGGTCGCCGCGGAGGTGGGCGCCGGCGTCATGTCGCTCTACAGCTACGCCCCCGACAAGGAGACGCTGCTGGACCTGATGATCGACCACGTCAACGGTGAACTGTCCGGGGCCGAGCCACTCACCGGTGACTGGCGCGCCGACCTCAAGGCCATCGGGCACCTCCAGCGCGACCACATGCTCCGCCACCCCTGGCTGTCCACCGCCGTGCCCGCCCGCCGGACGCTCGGCCCCCGCACCCTCTCGTTCCTGGAACACGCCCTGGCCGCCCTGCGCCCCAGCGGCCTCGACGGCGGCGCCCGGCTGGAGGTCTTCGCCCAGCTCACCGCGTTCGTGGCCGGGCACGTGGCCCATGAAGTGGCGCAGGCCGAGGCCGCGCTGTCGCCGGACCGGGCCGCGGCGGAGGTGCTCTACCTCACCGCCGTCGCCGCGGACGGCCACCACCCGGAACTGGCCGAGGCCCTCGCCTCGGCCGGACGCCCCGTCACCCCCGACGCCACGTTCGCCCGCTTCCTGAACCGCCTGGTCGACGGCCTCGACGCGGGCTGACCGGCGGTCCCACGTCATACCCGGGTAGCGGGTGCGACCCGCCGACTGAGCACCCGGGTATCACGCGCCCGTGGGCGCGGCCGGGGCATGGTGGGGGCGTCCGCAGCACCGCGCCGCCCGAACGGGGAGTCCCAGTGACCGCAGTCCCGCGCACCAGCACCCGCACGCGTACACGCACCCACGGCCGTCGGCAGGTGCTGCTGACCGGGCTGGCCGCGACAGCCGCGCTTGCCGCGTCCGCCGTACCGTCCGTCGCGGCCGGGAGCGGGCGGCACGTCGGCGCCGATCTGCCGACCGCGCGACTCCCGCGCCCCACCGGCCCGTTCGGCGTCGGCTCCACCACCCTCCGCCTCGTCGACCGCAGCCGGACCGACCCGTGGGCGCCGGACTCCTCCCCGTACCGCGAGCTCATGGTCAGCGTCCGCTACCCGGCCGCGGCCGGTGGTTCCGCGCCCCGCGTGCCCCAGATGCCGGCGGCCGCGGCCGCCCACTTCGGCGGACCGGAGGGCGCCGCCGCGCTGAACCTGGGGATGGCGCCGGGGACGGTCGACTGGGGCGCCACGCTGAGCCATGCCCGGCAGGACGCGCCCGTGCACCCCCGGGCCGGGCGGCTGCCCGTCGTCCTCTACTCCCCCGGGCTCGGGGACCCGCGCACCTGGAACACCGCGCTGGTGGACGACCTCGCGAGCCACGGATACGCCGTCGTCACCGTCGACCACACCTACGAGGCCACCGAGGTGGAGTTCCCCGGCGGCCGGCTCGCCACCATGCGGATCTTCGACGGCGCCCCGCCCTCCGACCCGGACGCGCTCAGCGCCCTGCTGCGGAAGGTCGTGGCGGTACGGGTGGCCGATACGCGGTTCGTGCTCGACCGGCTGCCGGAGCTGAACCGGACGCGCTTCGGGGACGTACTCGATCTGCGGAGTGTCGGGATGTTCGGCCACTCCGCGGGCGGCTTCACCGCGGCCCAGGCCATGCACGACGACCGCCGGATCCGGGCGGGCATCAACATGGACGGGCAGATGGACTACGTCGGCGGGGCGCTGCCGGACGGCAGCCGGCTGAGCACGGTGGCGCTGGAGGGGCTCGACCGGCCGCTGCTGCTGATGGGGACGGAGAGCGAGGGGTCGGGCGACTACCGGCAGCAGCCGTCGTGGGCGGCGTTCTGGCGCAACACCCGCGGCTGGAAGGCGAACGTCACGCTGACCGGCTCGCGCCACGCCTCGTACACGGACGCGCAGGTGCTGCTGCCGCAGCTCGCACGGCAGGGCGCGGAACCCGGGGACGGGCTGGCGGCGGCGGTCGGGACCGTACGGCCGGACCGGGCGGCGGCTGCGGGGCGGGCGTATGTCACGTCGTTCTTCGGGCGATGGCTGCGGGGCCACGACGACCACCTGCTGGACGGTCCGTCGGACCGGTTCCCGGAGATGGTGTTCAGCAGTTAGGGCCTTTCGTCTGGATCATGCCGGGCTCGCGGGGTCCGGCCTGATCCAAACGAGAGGCCCTAGACCAGCACAGACATGACACCGGCCCCCGGGGACGAATCCCCGGGGGCCGGTGTCATGTACTGCTGTGCGGGAGCTACCGATCCGTCAGGATCAGAAGTCCATGTCACCGCCCGGCATGCCGCCCGGAGCGCCGCCGGCAGCGGCCTTCTCCGGCTTGTCGGCGATGACGGCCTCGGTGGTGAGGAAGAGCGCGGCGATGGACGCGGCGTTCTGCAGAGCGGAGCGCGTGACCTTCGCCGGGTCGAGAATGCCCTCGGCGATCATGTCGACGTACTCGCCGGTCGCGGCGTTGAGGCCGTGACCGATCGGCAGGTTGCGCACCTTCTCGACGACGACGCCACCCTCGAGACCACCGTTGACGGCGATCTGCTTGAGCGGAGCCTCCAGCGCCAGCTTGACGGCGTTGGCGCCGGTCGCCTCGTCACCCGAGAGCTCGAGCTTCTCGAAGACGGCCGAGGCCTGGAGCAGAGCCACGCCACCACCGGCGACGATGCCCTCCTCGACGGCGGCCTTGGCGTTGCGCACCGCGTCCTCGATGCGGTGCTTGCGCTCCTTGAGCTCGACCTCGGTCGCGGCACCGGCCTTGATGACGGCCACGCCGCCGGCCAGCTTCGCGAGGCGCTCCTGGAGCTTCTCGCGGTCGTAGTCCGAGTCGGAGTTCTCGATCTCGGCACGGATCTGGTTGACGCGACCCTGAACCTGGTCGCTGTCACCGGCGCCGTCGACGATCGTCGTCTCGTCCTTGGTGATGACGACCTTGCGGGCGCGGCCGAGCAGGTCGAGACCGGCGTTCTCCAGCTTGAGGCCGACCTCCTCGGAGATGACGGTGCCACCGGTGAGGATGGCGATGTCGCCGAGCATGGCCTTGCGGCGGTCACCGAAGCCCGGAGCCTTGACGGCGACGGACTTGAAGGTGCCACGGATCTTGTTGACGACCAGGGTCGACAGGGCCTCGCCCTCGACGTCCTCGGCGATGATCAGCAGCGGCTTGCCGGACTGCATGACCTTCTCGAGCAGCGGAAGGAGGTCCTTCACGTTGCTGATCTTCGAGTTCACGATCAGGATGTACGGGTCGTCCAGGGACGACTCCATGCGCTCCATGTCCGTGGCGAAGTACGCCGAGATGTAGCCCTTGTCGAAGCGCATGCCCTCCGTGAGCTCGAGCTCCAGACCGAAGGTCTGGGACTCCTCGACGGTGATGACGCCTTCCTTGCCGACCTTGTCCATGGCCTCGGCGATGAGCTCGCCGATCTGGGTGTCGGCAGCGGAGATGGAGGCCGTCGAAGCGATCTGCTCCTTGGTCTCCACGTCCTTGGCCTGCTCCAGGAGGGCGGCGGAGACGGCCTCGACGGCCTTCTCGATGCCCCGCTTGAGAGCCATCGGGTTCGCACCCGCGGCCACGTTGCGAAGGCCCTCGCGGACGAGTGCCTGAGCGAGAACGGTGGCGGTGGTCGTACCGTCGCCGGCGACGTCGTCCGTCTTCTTGGCGACCTCCTTGACCAGCTCCGCACCGATCTTCTCGTACGGGTCCTCCAGCTCGATCTCCTTGGCGATGGAAACACCATCGTTGGTGATCGTGGGGGCGCCCCACTTCTTCTCAAGGACGACGTTGCGGCCCTTGGGGCCGAGGGTGACCTTGACGGCGTCGGCGAGCTGGTTCATGCCGCGCTCAAGACCGCGCCGGGCCTCCTCGTCGAAGGCGATGATCTTGGCCATATGAAGTGGTCCTCCCGGACAGGGGTGGATTTCTCCGGACCGAGTGGCGCCCGCGACGGACGGCCTGCGTGCCTGCCGGTTCCTTGCCCCGGAGGCCTGCGGGCCTCACCGGCCCGGTCCAAGTTTCTGTCACTCTCACCCAGAGAGTGCTAAGCCAATAATTAGCACTCGACCCCCGGGAGTGCAAGCTTCCCCCTCGGGATGTGGACAGCGGCGAGGGGCACGGCGCGAGCGGCCCGGGACGCACGAAGGCCCGTACCTGTGGGTACGAGCGGCCCGGGACGCGCGGAGGGCCCGTACCTGTGGGGTACGGGCCCTCCGTGCGTGAGTAGTGTCGTCGACCGACTGCGTCGAACCCGGCCGGGCTCAGCCGACGGCGAGCTTGACCATGTCCGCCTGCGGCCCCTTCTGGCCCTGCGAGATCTCGAATTCAACTCGCTGACCCTCTTCGAGGGTGCGGTACCCGTCCATCTGGATCGCGCTGTAGTGGACGAAAACATCCGCACCACCGTCGACCGCGATGAAGCCGTACCCCTTCTCCGCGTTGAACCACTTGACGGTGCCCTGAGCCATGCCTAACTCCCCTATTACTGGCCCTTGCACAGGACCGCACTTCGCGGGCCCGGGTCAGAACTCACCCTCCGACAGGAGAGGGTGGGTGCGCCGGAACGCGTCGACCGCGGCCGAATGTATCTGCCCAACTGCCCTCTGCAACAGGTCAATCGGACGAGAATTCTGAGCAGAACCGATCGCCCGAATATGAGGAATTCATGAGATTCCAGGGCAAGTCGGGCCAGGCAAAGGCGACTTATGGCGCAAGGAGCTCGAACACTTTGGCTGCTTCTTGTCGTGGCCAGGCGCATTCTCATATGCGGGGGGCACGGGCAGCGGAGGGGACTTCCCTCACTGTACCCCGCTCAACCATGCAGAATTGCCCCCTCCGCTTCTCTTGCGGAGGGGGCAATCATGGTCACGCTGTGAAGTCGGCCCGGTGGCCGCGAAAGGCCCGGGCCGTGGCTCAGCAGCCGCCGGCGACGGCCGGGATGATGGAGATGCCCGCGCCGTCCGGGGTGACCGCGTCCAGGCCGCCCTCGAAGCGCACGTCGTCGTCGTTGACGTACACGTTCACGAAGCGGCGCAGCTTGCCCTGGTCGTCCAGGACGCGGGCGGCGATGCCCGGGTGGTCCTTCTCCAGGGACTCGATGACCTGGGAGAGGGTCGCGCCCTCGGCCGGGACCTCGGCCTGGCCGCCCGTGTAGGTGCGGAGGATGGTGGGGATACGGACCTTGACGCTCATGGTGGGTGCCCTTCCTGAAGTCTCGGGTGGTCGGAAGCTTCTCAGCTGGTGGCAGCGAGGCCCGCGGCGCGGAAGGCGTCCAGGCTCGGGCGGATCGTGGCGCTCACCTGCGAGGTGGCGGCCACGGCGTCCAGCGTCTTGAGGCCGTCACCGGTGTTCAGGACGACGGTGGTGAGCGACGGGTCGAGCAGACCGGCGTCGATCAGCTTCTTCGTCACGCCGACCGTCACGCCGCCCGCCGTCTCGGCGAAGATGCCCTCGGTGCGGGCCAGCAGCTTGATCGCGTCGACGACCTGCTCGTCGTTGACGTCCTCGACGGCGCCGCCGGTGCGGCGGGCGATGTCCAGGACGTACGGGCCGTCGGCCGGGTTGCCGATCGCCAGGGACTTGGCGATCGTGTTCGGCTTCTGCGGCCGTACGACGTCGTGACCGGCCTTGAAGGCGGTGGAGACCGGGGAGCAGCCCTCGGCCTGGGCGCCGAAGATCTTGTACGGCTTGTCCTCGACCAGCCCGAGCTTGATCAGCTCCTGGAGACCCTTGTCGATCTTCGTGAGCTGCGAGCCGGACGCGATCGGGATGACGAGTTGGTCGGGCAGCTGCCAGCCGAGCTGCTCGCAGATCTCGTAGGCCAGCGTCTTGGAGCCCTCGCCGTAGTACGGGCGCAGGTTGACGTTGACGAATCCCCAGCCCTCGCCGAGCGGGTCGCCGATGAGCTCGGAGCAGAAGCGGTTGACGTCGTCGTAGTTGCCCTCGATGCCGACCAGCTCACCGCCGTACACCGCGGCCATGACGACCTTGCCCTGCTCCAGGTCGTGCGGGATGAACACGCACGAGCGCAGACCGGCCCGGGCGGCGGCGGCGCCCACGGCGCCGGCGAGGTTACCGGTGGAGGAGCAGGACAGCGTGGTGAATCCGAAAGCGCGGGCGGCCTCGACGGCGATCGCGACGACGCGGTCCTTGAAGGAGTGCGTCGGGTTGCCGGAGTCGTCCTTGACGTACAGACCGCCGGTGACGCCCAGCTCGCGGGCGAGGTTGTCGGCCTTGACCAGCTTGGTGAAGCCGGGGTTGATGTTGGGCTTGTCCGCGACATCGGAGGGGACCGGCAGCAGCGGCGCGTAGCGCCAGATGTTGTTGGGTCCGGCCTCGATGCGCTTCTTCAGCTCGTCCGGGGAGCCGCTCGGCAGGTCGTACGCCACTTCGAGCGGCCCGAAACAGGACGCGCAGGCGAAAAGGGGGCCGAGTGCGAATCGCTCTCCGCATTCGCGGCAGGAAAGCGCCGCGGCGGGACCAAGGTCCACGGAAGTCTCGGTGGGTGCTGCAACAGTCTCGATAGCCATGATGGCGAGGCCCTTTCTCCTCATCTTCCTCGCGACGCATTTCGTCACGAGACGGAATTGGCACCTTCCCCACCTGACCTCGCGGTCGGCGGGAGGGTTGCCGGGACTTCAACGGGCCGTTCCCTCAGTCCCTCTGGATGAGCGCTGTGGCACTGGACCATGGATCCAGGCGTTTATCGGCGGATGGACCCCGGCATGCGACGGCCATCTGCGTTGTTCAAGACTGTAACCGAAGCACCGGACTGTTGAGATAGTCGTCCGTACCGCGAGATGGATCACATACAGGGAGTATCGACCGTGCTGGAAGAGGTCGAACGCTGGCTGACCAGGCGTTCCTGGTCAGCCGCCGACCGTCCGATGGACCGTCTGCTCGACGCCAGGAACGGCGCGAACGGTGCGAGCGTGAGTGTGGTGCTGCCCGCGCTGAACGAGGCGGAGACGGTCGGGGACATCGTCACGACGATCCGGCGCGAGCTCATGGAGAAGGTCCGGCTGGTCGACGAGCTCGTGGTGATCGACTCCGGTTCGACGGACGCCACCACCGAGGTCGCCCGCCGGGCCGGCGCCCGCGTCGTCCACCGCGACGCGATCCTGCCCCGCGTTCCGGCCGTCCCCGGCAAGGGCGAGGTGCTCTGGCGGTCACTCCTGGTGACCGGTGGCGACATCGTCTGCTTCATCGACGCGGACCTGAAGGACTTCTCGGCGGACTTCGTCTCCGGCATCGTCGGCCCGCTGCTGACCGATCCCTCGGTGCAGTTCGTCAAGGCCATGTACGACCGCCCGTTCGGCGACACCACCGGTCAGGGCGGCCGGGTCACCGAAATGGTGGCACGCCCGCTGCTCAATCTGCACTGGCCCCAGCTGGCCGGGTTCGTCCAGCCGCTGGGCGGCGAGTACGCCGTGCGCCGCTCGCTGCTGGAGCGGCTGCCGTTCCCGGTCGGTTACGGAGTGGAGCTGGGCCTGCTCGTCGACGCCCTGCACACGGTCGGCCTGGACGCGCTCGCCCAGGTCGACGTCGGTGTCAGGAAGCACCGCCACCAGGACGGCCAGGCGCTCGGCCGGATGGCGGCCGCCATCTACCGGACCGCTCAACTCCGCCTTTCCAGGGGGCATCTGGTCCGCCCGTCACTGACCCAGTTCGAGCGCGGTGAGCACGGGTTCGTCCCGCGCACCTACCCGGTGGACACCGAGGAACGGCCGCCGATGCGCGAGATCGAGGAGTACGTTTCACGCCGCGCGGCGTGACGTGGCCTGCTTTCGCACGTTTGGGCGGTTCATGATCGGGCTAGATTTCGCCCATGGTCTCCGAGCAAGCCCCTCAGCCCGCTGCCCAGGTACTCGTCGCGTCCAACCGCGGCCCGGTCTCGTACGCGCTGCGCGAGGACGGCACCCTCGACGCCAAGCGCGGCGGAGGCGGACTCGTCTCCGGCCTGAGCGCCGTGGACGACAAGATGTGGGTCTGCGCCGCCCTCGGGGACGGTGACCGGGAGGCGGTGCGGCGCGGGGTCGGCGAACCTGGCGTACGGATGCTCGACATCGACGCGGACGTGCACGCCGACGCGTACAACGGCATCGCCAACTCGGTGCTCTGGTTCGTCCACCACCTGCTCTACCAGACCCCCGTCGAGCCGGTCTTCGACGCGGAGTTCCGCCGGCAGTGGGCCTCCTTCGAGACCTACAACCGGGCCTTCGCCGTCGCGCTCGCCGAGGAGGCGGGCGAGGGCGCCGCGGTCCTCGTGCAGGACTACCACCTGGCGCTGGTGCCCGGGATGCTCCGCGAGCTCCGGCCCGACCTGCGGATCGGCCACTTCTCGCACACCCCGTGGGCACCCGTCGACTACTTCCGGCTGCTGCCCGACGACATCGCCGAGCAGCTGCTGCGCGGCATCCTCGGCGCGGACCGGGCGGCGTTCCTGACCCGCCGCTGGGCGGACGCGTTCATCGGCTGCTGTGCGGAGATCCTCGGGGGCACCGGGCACACCCGGATCGGGGTGCACGGCCTGGGCGCCGACGCGGACTTCCTGCGCCGCCGCGCCCATGAGGCGGATGTGGACGAGCGGATGGCGGCGCTGCGGGAGCAGGTGGGCCCCGGCCGGAAGACGATCGTGCGGGTGGACCGTACGGAACTGTCCAAGAACATCGTCCGCGGGATGCTCGCCTACCGCGCCCTGCTCGACGAGCGGCCCGAGTGGCGCGGGCGCGTCGTCCACATCGCGTTCGCCTACCCCTCGCGCCAGGACCTGGCGGTCTACCGGGAGTACACGGCCGAGGTGCAGCGCGTCGCCGACGGGATCAACGAGGCGTACGGGACGGCGGACTGGACCCCGGTCGTCCTCCACGTGAAGGACGACTTCGCCCGCTCGCTGGCGGCGTACCGGCTGGCGGACGTCGCGCTCGTCAACCCGATCCGGGACGGCATGAACCTGGTCGCCAAGGAGGTCCCCGTCGTCTCCGACGACGGCTGCGCGCTGGTGCTGTCGCGGGAGGCGGGGGCGTACGAGGAGCTGGGCGCCGACGCGATCACGGTGAACCCGTACGACGTGTCCGCCACCGCCGCGGCCCTCCACGAGGCGCTGACGATGGCGGACGACGAGCGGACGGCCCGCACGAAGCGGCTGGCCGCGGCGGCCACCGCGCTGCCGCCGCAGCAGTGGTTCCTGGACCAGCTGGAGGCCCTCGGCCAGGGCTGACGGACCGGGTGGAGGCGCGCTCGGCCGAAGCCCTCGGCCGGGACAGCCCTCAGAGGCGCTCGGCCAGTGCCGACAGGAACGCGACGACGGCTCCGGGGCCCGGCAGCGACAGGTCGGCGCGTTCGGCCAGTTCGGGCACTTCCGCGCTGCCGCTGCAGATCAGCAGGCCGGGGGTGCCTTCGGGGCCCTCGGTGCGGAGCTTGTCCACGGCGGCGTACGCGGCGAGGTCGCCCAGGTCGTCACCGGCGTAGAGCACGGAGCCCGCGCCCGTCTCGTGCACGTACTGCGTGAGGGCCACGCCCTTGTCCATGCCGGAGGGCCGCAACTCCAGTACCAGCCGCCCCGGTTCGACGATCAGACCGTGGCGGGCGGCGAGCTCGCCCAGGGGGCCGCGCAGGGCCTCGAAGGCGGCCTGCGGGTCGGCGGCGCGGCGGGTGTGGACGGCGAGCGCCTGCCCCTTCTCCTCTATCCACGTGCCGTGCCAGGAGTCGAACCGGTCGAGTACGCCTGGGAGTTCGGCCCGCACGGCGGCGACGCCGGGGTGCGGGGCGGGGGCGTGGACGGTGCCGGAGACGGCGTCCCAGCGTTCGGCGCCGTAGTGACCGAGGACGACGAGCCGGTCCAGTCCCGCGACCCCGGCGAAGCCGCCGTAGCGGACCGCGACGCCGGCCGGGCGGCCGGTGATCACGGCGATCGACGCGACCTTGGGCGCCAGCGCGGCCAGTGCCTCGACGGCGCCGGGGTGGGCGCGGGCCTGTTCGGGATCCGGGACGATGTCGGCGAGCGTGCCGTCGAAATCGAGTGCGATGACGGCGCGGTCGGGCCGGGCGAGGAGCGCGGCGAGGCCCTCCTGTCCGGCGGGGGTGACCGGGGCCGGCAGGGGCGGGGTGTGCGGAGTGCTGCCCATACGCCGAGCCTATAGGCGGTGGCCCGTCCGCGGGGGGCCGGTTCGGGTCAGGCCGGCTGACCGGCCGTGCCGGTGTGGCGTACCACCGCGGCGGCGTAGCCGTGCGGAACGGCCACCATGTCCACGGACCGGTCCGCGATGATCCCCGGCCCCGTGCATCCGCCGCGCATCACCGCGCGGCCTCCGGCCGTCAGGCGGGCCGTGCGTCGCGCGGCCGCCGCCGCGTCCGGATCACCGTGGTCGGCGAGCGGGGAGGCGCCCGCTCCCACCGTCGTTCCGGACAGTGCGTAGACGATGAGATCGCCGCACCGGTCCCAGGAGAAGTGCACCGGCTCCGCTCCCGCCACGGCCGCCACGCTGTCGTGCGGCCGAGCGCACAGCGGACAGGCCCCGTCCAGGACGGCGATCCGGCCCGGCGGGCACCCCAGGCGGGCAGCGGCGAGCAGGCGCAGTCCGCCGCGGACCACGGCGAACCGGCGTCGTACCGCGCCCGGTTCGAGCGCGGTGTACACCCCGTGTTCCGCCGCCGCGAGCGCGGCGGCTCCGGCGGCCTCCGCGGCCGGGCCCTGTTCCGTCAGCAGCAGGGTCCACAGGTCAGCCCGCTCCGCCCCCTCGGCGGGAGGGCCGGGCCGCTCGGGCGGTGCGGTGAGGTCGAGCGCGGAGGCGGCAACCCGTCTGCCGGGCCATGGCCCTCGCCGCATCGGGAGAGGCAGCGGCCGGGCCGCCCGCATCCGTTCGGGCGTCCAGCGGTCCGGAGGTTCTCCGGCCGGCCCGGGTCCGGAGGTCACCGCCGGCCCCGCCGCGCCTCCCGGACCCGGCGCAGGCGGTTCACCGTCACCGGGTCCTCCTCCAGTGCCCGCCGGTCGTCCAGCAGGGCGTTCAGTAACTGGTAGTAGCGGGTCGGGGAGATGCCGAGCTGTTCCCTGATCGCCCGCTCCTTCGCGCCCGGCCCCGCCCACGACTGACGCTCGACCGCGAGGACCGCACGGTCGCGCTCGGAGAGTCCGGCAGGAGGGGCGGGCTCGTCGGGGCCGTTCGGGGGGAGGGCGGTCATATCAGCCAATATATTGCGCGGGCCGCGGACCGCTACTCCGCGTTCTCGGCCGCCGAGGACTCCTGCGCGATGTGCTGGAGCACGCTCTCGGGGTTCGCGCCCGGTTCGACCGCCTTGCCGATGTTCTCCTTGATCGACTCACTGGCCTGGGCCCAGGACGTCTTGCCGAACGGATAGAACTCCGCCTCGGTCAGCGCGGCCAGGAACTGGTGCAGCGGCTTGTACTTGGCGGTGTCCTCCATCGAAGCCGACGCACTGTCCGTGACCGGCAGCAGGTCGTACTTGTCGGCGAACGCGATCACGTTCTTGTCGTTGAACATGAAGTCGAAGAACTTGCCCATCTCCACACGATGGCCGTTCTGCTTGAACCCCATGATCCAGTCGGCGACGCCCATCGACGTCTTGGTGGGCCCGTCGGCGCCGGGCAGCTGCACCATGCCGAAGTTCACGCCCTGCTTCTGGGCCTCCTCCATCAGGGTGGGGTGGCCGTTGAGCATGCCGACCTCGCCCTTGGTGAACGCCGCGAAGGCCTTCGCCCGGTCGAGCTTGCCGGGGGCGACGGGTCCGACGAGGCCCTTGTCGACGAGGTTCGACTTCAGCCAGTCGAAGGTCTGGATGTTCTCCTGCGAGTCGATGTCGTACGAGCCGACGTCGTCGGTGTAGCCACCGCCGCCGCTGAGCAGCCACATCATGGTCTCGGCCTGGGACTCCTCCTGGCCCAGCGGCAGCGCGAACGGGTACGTCACGCCGCGCTGCTTGAGCGCCGCGGCGTCGGAGGCTATGTCGTCCCAGGTCCGCGGGGCCTTGAGGCCCGCCTGGGAGAAGAGGTCCTTGTTGTAGAAGAGCAGCCGGGTGCTGGCCACGAACGGCAGCCCGTACTGGATACGGCTGACGCGGCCGGCGTCCGCGAGCTTCGGCAGGAAGTTGGCCTGGGTCGGGATGCTGAGCATCTCGTCGGCCGAGTAGAGCTTGCCGGCCTTGGCGTAGTCCGCGTACGCGCCGATCTGCGCGATGTCGGGGGCCTTTCCGTCCTTCACCATCTCGGCGACCTTGCGGTCGACGTCCGTCCACGGATAGACGGTCACGTCCACCTTGATGCCGGGGTGGGACGCCTCGAAGCTCCGGGCGACCCCGTCCCAGTACGTCTGCGACTTGTTGCCCTCGCCGGTGCCGTAGTCGGCCGCGACCAGTTTCAGCGTGACGTCGCCCGAGCTCCCGTCACCTCCGCAGCCCGCCAGCGCGACCGTCATCCCCAGTGCGGCGACAGCCGCCGTCAGTCCCAAGTAACGCCGCTGCACAGCCCAGTCCGTCCTCGTTGATTGCCCCACCCGCGGCACCCACGTCGGCATGGGTGCCCTCCGGATGAGCTGCGATTTTGCACCACGCCCGAGAAGGAGGTCTACACCACCGGGGTATCGCTTCCGCAACACAGCAGCATTGCACGGGACGCGGAGCGACTGCTAAGGAGGTCTCGGCCGGGCCCGACCCGGCCACCGCCCAGCCGCGAGGAGCCGTCGAGCATGTCCCGTACCGCATCAGAAATTGCCACCCAGCCCAGCTGCTGGCGTCGTGCCGCAGAGGCGGGTGCGGCCTTCGACGGGCTGCCGCGTCCGGGCGAGCGGGTCGCCGTGACCGGCTGCGGCACCTCCTGGTTCATGGCCATCGCCTACGCGGCGCTGCGGGAGGCCGCGGGGCAGGGCGAGACGGACGCGTACGCCTCCTCGGAGTTCCCCGCCGGGCGGGCGTACGACCGGGTCGTGGCGATCACCCGCTCCGGTACGACGAGCGAGGTGCTGGCGCTGCTGGGCGAGCTGCGCGGCAAGGTGGCCACCGTCGCGCTGACCGCCGACCCGAAGACGCCCGTCATGGACGCCGCCGACACGGTGGCCGTGCTGGACTGGGCGGACGAGGAGTCGGTCGTCCAGACCCGGTTCGCCACCACGGCGCTCGCTTTCCTGCGGGCCGGTCTGGAGGCGGCGGGCCCGTTGCCCGCCGGGGTGAAGACGGTCGCCGAGGCCGCCGTCGACGCGGAGCTCGCGGTGACCGAGCCGCTGGACGAGACGGTGGTCGCGGCCGAGCAGTGGACGTTCCTGGGGCGCGGCTGGACCTATGGGCTCGCCCAGGAGGCCGGGCTGAAGATGCGCGAGGCGGCGGGCGCCTGGACCGAGTCGTACCCCGCGATGGAGTACCGGCACGGCCCGATCGCGATCACCGGTCCGAACCGGGTGGCCTGGGTCTTCGGCCCGTTGCCCGAGGGGCTCGCCGGTGAGGTCGCGGCGGTCGGCGGGACGCTCGTGGCGCACCGGTCGGCGGACCCGATGGCCGACCTGATCCGGGCGCAGCGGCTCGCGGTCGTCCTCGCGGAGTCGAAGGGCTACGACCCGGACCATCCGCGCAATCTGTCGCGCAGCGTGATCCTTCCCGGATAGGCCGGACGGCTCCCTCGTTGACAGGTTGCGGCCGGTTGCCGACAGGTTGCGTCCGGGTTGCGGCCGGTTGCCGCCGGGTTGCGGCCCCGATTTTGTATGGATGCGCAACAAACAGCGATAGTGGACTAGACCTTTTGGGGGTCGTCGGGCGAAACTGTTTCCCGTGAAACACGTCATCGCCCTCGATGTGGGCGGCACCGGAATGAAGGCCGCACTGGTCGGGGCCGACGGCACCCTGCTCTACGAGGCACGGCGCGCGACCGGCAGAGAGCGGGGGGCCGACGCCGTCGTGGAGTCGGTCCTCGCCTTCGCGGCGGATCTGCGCGCGTACGGCGAGGAGCACCTCGGCGAGAGCGCCCTCGCGGCCGGCGTCGCGGTGCCCGGCATCGTCGACGCCGAGAACGGGGTCGCCGTCTACGCGGCGAACCTCGGCTGGCGCGACGTACCCATGCGCCGGCTGCTCGGCGAACGGCTCGGCGGTGTACCCGTGGCCCTCGGCCACGACGTCAGGACCGGCGGGCTCGCCGAGGGCCGGATCGGCGCGGGCAAGGGGGCCGACCGCTTCCTGTTCGTGCCGCTGGGCACCGGGATCGCCGGCGCCATCGGCATCGCCGGCACCATCGAGGCGGGCGCCCACGGCTACGCGGGCGAGATCGGCCACATCGTGATCCGGCCGGACGGCCCGGACTGCCCCTGCGGCCAGCGCGGCTGCCTGGAGACGCTGGCCTCCGCCGGCGCCGTCAGCCGGGCCTGGGCGGCCGCCTCCGGCGACCCGGAGGCCGATGCCGCCGACTGCGCCAAGGCCGTCGAATCGGGCGACCCGAAGGCCGTCGCGGTCTGGATCGACGCCGTCGACGCGCTCGCCGCCGGACTCGTCACCGCGCTCACCCTGCTCGACCCCCGCACGCTCATCATCGGTGGCGGTCTCGCCGAGGCCGGGGAAACCTTGTTCACACCACTCCGTGCGGCCGTCGAGGAACGCGTCACGTTCCAGAAGCTGCCCCACATCGTCCCGGCGGCCCTCGGGGACACCGCCGGATGCCTGGGCGCAGGGCTGCTCGCCTGGGATCTTCTCTCCACGGAGGTATCCGCCTGATGGCCGGACGCGCAGACAGCACCGTTCTCGCAGGTGCCCGGGTGGTACTCCCCACCGGGACCGTCGAGAACGGCCGGGTGATCGTCGAGGGCACCCGCATCGCCGGCAGTTCGGCGGAGGACGCCCCGGCCGTCGACCTGTCCGGCCACTGGATCGTTCCCGGGTTCGTGGACATGCACAACCACGGCGGCGGCGGCGGCTCCTTCACCTCCGGCACCGTGGACGACGTCCTGACCGGCGTCCGCACCCACCGCGAACACGGCACCACCACGCTGGTCGCCTCCACGGTCACCGGCGAGATGGACTTCCTCGCCGAGCGCGCCGGCATCCTCTCCGAGCTGGTCGAGCAGGGCGACCTGGCCGGCATCCACTTCGAGGGCCCGTTCATCTCCCCGTGCCGCAAGGGCGCCCACAGCGAGAGCCTGCTGCGCCACCCGGACCCGGCCGAGGTCCGCAAGCTCATGGACGCGGCGCGCGGCACCGCGAAGATGTTCACCCTCGCCACCGAACTGCCCGGCGGCATCGACTCCGTACGGCTGCTCGCCGAGCACGGCGTCATCGCCGCGATCGGGCACACGGACGCCACGTACGAGCAGACCGTCGAGGCGATCGACGCCGGCGCCACCGTCGCCACGCACCTGTACAACGCCATGCCGGGCCTCGGTCACCGCGCGCCCGGCCCCATCGCCGCCCTCCTGGAGGACGAGCGGATCACCGTCGAGCTCATCAACGACGGGACGCATCTGCACCCCGCCGCCCTGGAGCTCGCCTACCACCACGCGGGCGCGCACCGCGTCGCGCTGATCACCGACGCCATGGACGCGGCCGGGTTCGGCGACGGCCAGTACCAGCTCGGCCCGCTCGCCGTCGAGGTCAAGGACGGTGTCGCCCGGCTCGTCGAGGGCGGCTCCATCGCGGGCTCCACCCTCACCCTGGACACCGCCTTCCACCGGGCCGTCACCATCGACCGGATCCCGGTCGGCGACGTGGTGCAGTCCATCTCCGCCAACCCGGCCCGGCTCCTCGGTGTGTACGACCGCGTCGGCTCCCTGGAGCCCGGCAAGGACGCCGACCTCGTCGTCCTGGACGAGGACTTCCGGATCGAGGGCGTCATGCGCCAGGGCGAGTGGATCGTTCAGCCGCAGGCCGTCCGGTCCGCCTGACCGAGCCGTCCTCCGCGTAACGAAGAGACGGCGGTTGGTCCCGACGTCTGGGCCGACCGCCGTCTCTTTGGCATGATCGCGAAGGAAACCAGCAGGGAAAGCGCGTTCTGGAAAGAGATCCGCGCTCCACGGATCGAGAGGGGCCGATGGTGATCCTGACGGTCACGCTGAACACGGCACTCGACCTGACGTACGACGTCCCGGCCCTCGTCCCGCACGCCTCCCACCGCGTCACCGCCCTCTCCGAGCGCCCCGGCGGCAAGGGTGTCAACGTCGCCCGGGTCCTCACCGCACTCGGCCACGACAGCGTCGTCACCGGCTTCGCCGGAGGCGCCACCGGAGCCGTCCTGCGCACCATGCTCGCCGCGCTCCCCACCGGCCCCGCGGCCGTCACCGACGCACTCGTGCCCGTGGCCGGCGACACCCGCCGCACCCTGGCCGTCGTCGACCGCGCCACCGGGGACACCACCCAGTTCAACGAACCCGGACCGCACGTCACCGCCGACGAGTGGACCGCGTTCCTCGCCTCGTACGGCGACCTGCTCGCCGCCGCCGACGCCGTCGCCCTGTGCGGCAGCCTGCCGCCCGGCATCCATGTCGGCGCCTACGCAGAACTGGTCCGTCTCGCCCGTACCGCGGGCGTCCCCGTCCTCCTGGACACCAGCGGCGAACCGCTGCGGCGCGGCATCGCCGCCCGCCCCGACCTGATCAAGCCGAACGCCGACGAGCTCGCCCAGCTCACCGGCTCCCGCGACCCCCTGCGCGGCGCCCGGGACGCCCGCCGGCGCGGGGCACACGGGGTGATCGCCTCGCTGGGACCCGCCGGCATGCTGGCGGTCTCCCCCGACGGCACCTGGCAGGCGGCCCCGCCCGCGCCCGTCCGGGGCAATCCGACCGGGGCCGGCGACTCCGCGGTGGCCGGGCTCCTGTCCGGACTGGTGGAGGGACTGGACTGGCCGGACCGGCTGCGACGGGCGGTGGCACTGTCGACGGCGACCGTGCTCTCCCCCACGGCCGGTGAGTTCGACCGTGCGGCGTACGAGGAGCTGCTGCCGCGCGTCGGTATCGAGGAACACGCAGACGCGGCCTGAACGCCGCGCCCCCACCGGACCCGCCCGCCGGGCCCGAGGAAACCACAGAGGTCAGCATGCCGCTCGTCAGCACCGGTGAACTCGTCTCCGCCGCCCAGGCCCGGGGACACGGGATCGCCGCCTTCAACGTCATCACGCTGGAGCACGCCGAGGCCATCGCCGCGGGGGCCGAGCGCGCCGGCGCCCCCGCCATCCTCCAGATCTCGGAGAACGCCGTGAAGTTCCACGGCGGCCGGCTCGCCCCCATCGCCGCCGCCGCCGCGGCCGTCGCCCGCACCTCCGGCGCCCCGCTCGCGCTCCACCTCGACCACGTCGAGTCCGTGGAACTGCTGCACCAGGCGCACGAGACGGGCTTCGGCTCGGTGATGTTCGACGCCTCCAAGCTGAGCTACGAGGAGAACGTACGGGCCACCGCCGCAGCGGTCGCCTGGGGCCACGAGCGCGGCGTCTGGATCGAGGCCGAACTCGGCAAGGTCGGCGGCAAGGAGGGTGAGGCGCCCCTCGACGCCCACGCCCCCGGCGTCCGCACCGACCCGGACGAGGCCGCCGCGTACGTCCGCGCGACCGGTGTCGACGCCCTGGCCGTCGCCGTGGGCTCCTCGCACGCCATGACCGAGCGCACCGCCGCCCTGGACCACGAGCTGATCGGCCGGCTGCGTGAGGCCGTGCCCGTCCCGCTGGTGCTGCACGGCTCCAGCGGCGTCCCGGACGAGGAGATCCGCCGGGCCGTCACGGCCTCCGGCATGGTCAAGATCAACGTCGGTACGGCCCTGAACACCGCGTTCACCGGAGCTGTGCGCGCCCATCTGGCCGAGCACACCACGGGCGTGGACCCGCGCAAGTACATCGCCCCGGGCCGCGCGGCGATGACCGACGTGATCAGTCACTTCCTGGGACTCGTGTCCGCCGCCGCACGCTGATCCGGAACGGGCCCCGCCCCACGCGCTCGGCGTGGGGCGGGGCCCGTGTCGTTTCCCGCCGGTCGTCACGCGCGCCCCGCGGAGGGCGGGACACGGACACCTCGGGAGGCGTCAGCTCTTCGCGGGGGTGACCTCGACCCAGTCCAGGATCACGTCGCACTGGTTTCCGTCCTGGCACGAGATGCTGATCTCGTTCTCACCCTTGACCAGGTCGACGGGTGCCCAGGTGGTCTGCCAGTTCTTCTCCCAGTTCGGGTCCGAGGACTGGATGAAGTCCTTGAGCCCGATCGGCTGCGAGTTCGGCTTCCCGTTGACCGTCAGCGTCGCGTTGGCGTCCTTGTCGGGGATCGCGTAGCGCACCGTCAGACGGTACGAACCGGCCTGCTCCATGGCGGCCCGCCATGTCACCGACGATCCGACGGCG
Organism: Streptomyces sp. NBC_00385; assembly: GCF_035917155.1. Classification (NCBI taxonomy): domain Bacteria; kingdom Bacillati; phylum Actinomycetota; class Actinomycetes; order Kitasatosporales; family Streptomycetaceae; genus Streptomyces; species Streptomyces sp. NBC_00385. The sequence continues at coordinate 3,805,994 of NZ_CP107951.1, forward strand.
TTGAAACCGGAGACGTAGGAGCCGTCGGGGCCCTCGGCTCCCTTGACGGTCTTGTCCACGGCCGCGGTACCGCCGAGCTTCAGCGACGCCGCGTCCTGCTTCGGAAGCTCGACCGGGGCCTCGGCGCTCTTGGACTGCTCCGGCGTCGGGGACTGCTCGACCTCCCCGGACGTGCCGGCCGAGGACGTGGCCTCGTCCTTCTTCCCGCCCTTGTCGTCGTCCGTCATCAGCGCGATGCCGATGCCGATGAGCACGACCGCGACCACCGCGAGCGCCCCGATCAGCAGGCCCTTGTTGTTCGGACCGCTCCGGCCGGGGCCGCCGCCACTGCCGCGGCCGCCCTGGTGCGGCACCTGCGCGGTGGTTCCACCGGGGTACGTCTCCGGGGCCGCGTACTGCGCGGTCGGCTGGCCGTACTGCGCGTTCTGCTGGCCGTAGGGCGCCTGGGGCTGCCCGTACGCCTGCTGCGGCGGCACCTGACCGTACTGGCGCTCTCCGACGGTCCGCACCTGGTTGTACGAGGTCCGGGGCACGCCCGGCTGCGCGGCGGGACCCGGGTAGCCGTAGCCGCCCTGACCACCCGGCGGCTGTGCGCCGGCTGCCCGCCCGTCCTCGTAGAGGTAGCCGAACGGATCGTCGTCCTCGGGTGTGCTCGCGCCGTTGTTCCCGGCCATCCCTGGGTCACTCCTCACCATGTCGCCAGCCGTCGCCGTATGCAGTCAGCCGTCGCCGACCGGCCGAGCCTACCCCGAACGGCCCTCACCAAGAATTGCCGGAGGCGGGGCGGCGACCGGCGTGAGACAGCCCACGCACCCCCGGAACGACGGGGCGGCAAACGTCAGCCGGCCCTGCGGTGAACCTTGGAGCGGGACCGCTTCTCGACGTACATCCGCTGGTCGGCGGAGCGCAGCACCTCTTCCGCCGTCATCCCGCAGGCGGCCCAGCCGATGCCGAAACTCGCCCCGACCCGCACCGCCCGGCCATCGACCCGAATGGGCGGAATGATGGCGTTACGCAGGCGTACGGCCAGGTCCGCGGCGTCTGCGGACCCCAGCCCGTCCGCGAGAACGACGAATTCGTCACCCCCGAGCCGGGCGACGGTGTCCCCGTCGCGGACACACGTGGTCAGCCGCCGGGCGACCTCGATGAGAACCGCGTCACCCGTGTGATGCCCGAAGCGGTCGTTGATCGACTTGAAGCCGTCCAGGTCGCAGAAGAGGACCGCGAGGCCCTTCGACCCGTCGTCGTTCCCCGTGTCGGGTGCGACGGAATGCACATGGTGGTCGTACGGGCCGACGCCCCGGCCGACGTCGAACCCGTCGGCGGGGAAACCGTGCGCCCGCGCCTCGTCGACGTCGCCGTACGCCGCGTCCAGCGCCTCCACGTCCGTGGACACCACGGAGTGCGGGCGCTCGCACAGCCGCGCACTGAGCCGGGCCCGCAGCTCCGCGCTGTTGGGCAGCCCGGTCAGGGCGTCGTGCGAGGCGCGGTGCGCGAGGTTCAGCTCGTGACGCTTGCGCTCCTCTATGTCCTCGACGTGGGTGAGGAGGAAGCGCGGCCCGTCCGCGGTGTCCGCGACGACGGAGTTGCGCAGCGACACCCATAGATAGGTGCCGTCCCTGCGGCCCAGCCGCAGTTCGGCACGACCGCCCTCGGCGGAGGTGCGAAGCAGCGTGCCGATGTCCTCGGGGTGGACCAGATCGGCGAAGGAGTAACGGCGCAGCACCGAGGCGGGACGGCCCAGGAGCCGGCACAGTGCGTCGTTGGTGCGCAGCAGCCTGCCGTGCTGGTCGCCGCCCATCTCCGCGATGGCCATGCCGCTGGGGGCGTACTCGAAGGCCTGGCGGAAGGACTCCTCGCTGGCCCGCAGCGCCTGCTGTTCACGCTCCAGGCGGACCAGGGCGCGCTGCATGTTCGCCCGGAGCCGGGCGTTACTGATCGCGATCGCCGACTGGGACGCGTACATCTGGAGCGCCTCGCGGCCCCAGGCGCCGGGCCGGCGGCCGTTGCGCGGGCGGTCGACGGATATGACGCCGAGGAGGTCGCTGCCGCCGCCCGAGGCGTACATCGGGGCGTAGAGCCGGTCCTGCGGGTGCCACTCGTCCTCGAAGCGGGGCTCGGGGCCCTCGGTGTGCCACTGCGGGACGTCGTCGTCGAGGAGGACCCAGCCGTCGGTGTGGGGTATGAAGCGGAGCTCGTCCCATATCTCGCCCATGGCCAGCCGGCGCTCCCAGGAGGTACGGGAGCCGACGCGGCCGGTGATCAGTGCCTCGGCGGCGCTGTTGCCGGCGAAGGCGGCGACGACGAGGTCACCGTCGGGGCGGACGAGGTTGACGCAGGCCAGCTCGTAGCCGAGACCGGCGACGATTCCGTCCGCGACGGTCTGCAGTGTGTCGGCCAGGCTCCGCGCCGTGTTGAGATCGGCCACGGCCTGGTGCAACTGCCGCATCGTCGCAAGACGGACGTACGGCTCCGACTCGGCCTCCATTGCTCGCACTCCCCGAGACCTCGACAGCACTCCAGATTTCATATCGACGCACTAGACGTACTTACTGCAGTGTCACGGCCACTGAATCACAGTGAGCTGTGCACCCGGTACACAGGGTCAACAAATATTGCGCTCTGTGACTCAAGTCACAACAGATGGTGAAGGGTCATGTGCGCCACCCGTCAGCGGTCCGTCCTTTTCTTGAACGCACAACGCAAATCCCTGTCACCGCGGGCCCGGAACGGGCGGGTCCTAGGACCTGGCTGGTCCCCTGGCCCGATGCGGGGGCCCACCGTACGCGGCTAGCGTTCCCGGTGTGTTGCAGACGAAGCCCCCCGCCCCGCGTACCGAAGCCGTCCCCCATGCTGAGGGGGTGAGCAACGACGAGTTCCGCGGCGCCCTCGCCCGGCTGGCAGCCGGAGTGGTGCTGATCACCGCGCAGGAGCCACCCCTCGACGAGCACGGACGCGGCGAGGACGTGGGGATGACGGCGACCGCCTTCATGTCGGTGTCGCTCGATCCGCCACTGGTCATGGTGAGCCTGCGCAACGACTCCCGGATGGACGACCTGCTGGCGGAGCAGCCGCTGTGGGCCGTCTCCGTACTGGCGGAGAGCCAGCGGCACATCGCGGGACGGTTCGCCATGAAGGGCCGGATCAGCGACCGGCTGCTGTTCGAGGACATCCCCTATGTACGGGGGGACGTCACCGGCGCCCCTCTGGTCGGGGGCGCGCTCGCGACACTGGAGTGCCGCACCGAGCAGCGGATCACCGCGGGTGACCACACGCTGGTGATCGGCCGGGTGCTGGGTGCGCAGCTGCCGAGCGGGGACGGCGGCCCGCTGACGTACTTCCGCGGGCGCTACCGGCAGCTCGGCTGACGGCCGTGGGCCGGTGCTACCAGTCGCGGCCGGAGCGGCCTCGTTTGGTGTCGCCGCGCTGCTTCTTCTCGCGCAGCCGGCGTTCGTTGATCCCGCGCGGGATCTTCCGCTTGACGCGCGGCTTGGGGGGCGGCGCCGTGGCCTCGGCCAGCAGAGCCGTGAGCCGCACGACGGCCGTCTCCCGGTTGCGCCACTGCGAGCGGTGCTCCGAGGAGCGGACCGATACGACGCCGTTGACCAGCCGGCTCGCCAGCCGTTCCAGCGCGCGCTCCTTCCAGACCTCGGGCAGCGACTCGGTCGCCGCGAGGTCGAAGCGCAGCTCCACCTGGGAGTCACTGGTGTTGACGTGCTGCCCGCCGGGCCCGGAGGACCGCGAGAAACGCCACATGAGCTCGGCCTCCGGCAGGGAGACCGCACCGCGGATGAAATAGGGCCCGGACATGACACCCATGTTCCCCGCCCCACGCATGGTTCGTCACCTTCTTTTGCCGCACGCCTTCCTCCGTCTGCCCGCGCCCCGTCATCAGTTCGGTAAAGAAAGTAAAGGCGGAAGGAACCTCACGGTCCCCTGCCTGCGTTAGGAACTGTGACGGTAGCTTCGTGATGGCACGAAGCCCGCAGACGACAGATGAAAGGGACTTCCCATGGCAGTAAGCCTGTCCAAGGGCGGCAACGTCTCCCTCACCAAGGAGGCCCCCGGCCTCACCGCCGTCACGGTCGGCCTCGGCTGGGACGTCCGTACCACCACCGGCACCGACTTCGACCTCGACGCGTCCGCGATCGCGGTCAACACCGCGGGGAAGGTCTTCTCCGACGGCCACTTCGTCTTCTTCAACAACAAGGCGACGCCGGACCAGACCATCGTGCACACCGGTGACAACGTCACGGGTGAGGGCGAGGGCGACGACGAGCAGATCAACGTCAACCTGGCGGGCCTGCCGGCCGACATCGACAAGATCGTCTTCCCGGTGTCGATCTACGACGCCGAGACCCGCAGCCAGAACTTCGGCCAGGTGCGCAACGCCTACATCCGCATCCTCAACCAGGCCGGCGGCGCCGAGATCGCGCGCTACGACCTGAGCGAGGACGCCGCCACCGAGACCGCCATGGTCTTCGGCGAGCTGTACCGCAACGGTGCCGAGTGGAAGTTCCGCGCCGTGGGCCAGGGCTACGCCTCGGGCCTGCGCGGCATCGCGCAGGACTTCGGCGTCAACCTCTGACGCTCGGCACAACCGCTTCACGGGAGCCCCCGGCCGAACGTCCTGCGGCCGGGGGCTCCCGCATGTCCGCATACCACTGAACCCACCCAACGGGGCGCGCGACACGCGGTGTTGTCCCATCGATGGGAGTCCGCCGGATAGCGGACACAGACGCATTCCAGTCGGACAAGAAACGGTCAAAGAATTGTGAGGTAATTGTTGGTACACCGTCAAAATTGGTCATTCGGTGGCACGCTCTCCGCTCGTAACCCCCCACGGAACGAGCAACGGAGAACGCATGACCCCCCACATGAACACCCGTCGCGCCGCAGCCCTGGCCGCCGTGGCCGCGATGGTCGTCGTCGGAGTGCAGACCGGTGCGGCGAACGCCACCCCGGGCGCCTCCGACGGCGGTTCCTCCGCCTCCCCCCGCACCGCGTCCCCCGCCTTCAACAGCGCCTCCGCACGGACGACCGCCATCAAGCCGGCCCAGTCCGAAGCCGCTTCGGCCGCCGCCTCCCTCGGGCTCGGCACCCAGGAGAAACTGATCGCCCGTGACGTGATCAAGGACGCCGGCGGCACCGTCCACACCCGCTACGAGCGCACCTACGCCGGGCTGCCCGTCCTCGGTGGCGACCTCGTCACCCACACCGCGAGCAGCGGCAAGCTCAAGGGTGTCACCAAGGCGACGAAGGCCCGGATATCCGTGCCGTCCACGACGGCGAAGATCAAGACGGCGGCAAGTGCCCGCAAGGTGATCTGGGCGCGCGGCACCACGCCCGTCCTCGCCTTCGAGACCGTGAAGACCGGCGTGCAGAAGGACGGCACCCCGAGCCGGCTGCACATCATCACGGACGCCGTCACCGGCAAGAAGCTGCACAGCTACGAGGCCATCGAGACGGCCGGCGTCGGCAACAGCCAGTACAGCGGCAAGGTCGACCTCTCCACCACCGCCTCCGGCTCCGGCTTCGAACTGACCGACGGCGACCGCGGCGGCCACAAGACGTACGACCTGGGCCAGGGCGAGAGCGGTACCGGCGACCTCGTCACCGACGACGACGACACCTGGGGCGACGGCACCGGCGACGACCGCCAGACCGCCGCGGTCGACGCCCACTACGGCGCCGCGAAGACCTGGGACTTCTACAAGTCGGCGCTCGGCCGCGACGGCATCGCCGGTGACGGCAAGGCCGCCTACTCCCGCGTCCACTACGGCGACGCGTACGTCAACGCGTTCTGGGACGACAGCTGCTTCTGCATGACGTACGGCGACGGAGCCGACAACAAGAGCGCCCTCACCGGCCTCGACGTCGCCGGCCACGAGATGAGCCACGGCCTGACCGCCGCCACCGCCAACCTCGACTACGCCGGAGAGTCCGGCGGTCTCAACGAGGCGACCAGCGACATCTTCGGCACCTCCGTGGAGTTCTTCGCCGACAACGCCACCGACGTCGGCGACTACCTCATCGGCGAGAAGATCGACATCAACGGCGACGGCACCCCGCTGCGTTACATGGACGAGCCCAGCAAGGACGGCGGCTCGGCCGACTACTGGGACAGCAGCGTCGGCGACCAGGACGTGCACTACTCGTCCGGCGTCGCCAACCACTTCTTCTACCTGCTGGCCGAGGGCAGCGGCGCGAAGACGATCAACGGCGTCGACTACGACTCCCCGACCTCCGACGGCTCCACCGTCACCGGCATCGGCCGGGACAAGGCCGTCCAGATCTGGTACAAGGCCCTCTCCGAGTACATGACCTCCACCACCGACTACGCGGCCGCCCGCGTCGCGACCGAGAAGGCGGCGACCGACCTGTACGGGGCGGACAGCGCCGAGCTTGCCTCGGTCAGCGCCGCCTGGGCCGGCGTCAACGTGAAGTAACGCTCTCCGCGTGGCTCCAGGGAGCCGGTCAGCCGTCCGCGGCGGGCCGGCTCCTGCGTCTCGGGAGCCGGTCAGCCGTCCGCGGCGGGCCGGCTCCTGCCGTACAGCCAGTCCTCCCACAGCTCCGACAGGTCCTCGCCCGTCTCCTCCTCCACATACGCGGTGAAGTCCGCCGTCGAGGCGTTGCCGTGCCGGTGCGCCTTCGTCCAGCCGGCGAGCAGCGCGAAGAACTCCTCGTCGTCGTCGACCGCCTCGCGGATCTTGTGGATCACCATGGCCCCGCGCCCGTACACCGGCTGCTCCGAGATGTCCGCGGCGCTCGGCGGATCGGCGGGCGGGAAGGCCCAGCTGTCCTCGTCCTCGTACGCCTCGTCGAACGACTCCTGGGCCGGGACGTCCTCCTTCTCCTCCTCCCAGAGCCACTCCGCGTACGTCGCCAGGCCCTCGTTGAGCCACATGTCGCGCCAGGTCGCGGGTGTCACCGAGTCGCCGAACCACTGGTGCGCCATCTCGTGGACGAGCAGGCCGATGCTGGGCGGACCGGGGAAGAACGGCCGGTTCTGTGTCTCCAGCGCGTAGCCGGAGTCCCCCTTGCGGTCCACGATCGCGCCCGTCGCGGAGAACGGGTACGGGCCGAAGTGCCCGGCCTGCCACTTCACGACCTCGGGGAGCCGGGCCAGCGTTCCCGCGCTCGCCTTCGCCGACTCCGGGTCCACGGCGGTGAACACCGTGATGCCGCCCGCCATCGTCGACGTCTTCGTCGTGAAGCGGCCGACGGCCAGGGTCGCGAGGTAGCTCGCCATCGGTTCGGCGGTGTGCCAGCGGTAGGTGGTGCGGTCCCCCGCCGTCGTCGGCGGCCCGGCCGGCACCCCATTGGAGACCGCCGTCAGCCCCTTGGGGACGGTGACCGTCAGGTCGTACGAGGCCTTGTCGCTCGGGTGGTGATTGCCGGGGAACCAGGCCATCGAGCCCGTCGGCTCCCCGAGGGCGAGCGCACCGTCGTCGGTCGGCAGCCAGCCCTCCTCGGATTCGTCCGCATCGGTGATCGTGCGCGGGGAGCCGGAGTAGCGGACGACGGTACGGAACGTCTCGCCCCGCCGGAGCCGGTCCTCGACCTTCGCGTCCGTACGCAGCGTCAGCTCGTTGCCCGCCCGGTTGACCGCGGCCGGACGCCCCTCCACGGTCGCCGAGTCCACGGTCAGACCGGTGAGGTCGAGGTTGAACGAACTCAGGTCCTGGGTCGCCCGCGCGGTGATCACGGCGGTCCCGCGCAGCGTCTGCCCGTCCGGGTCGACGTCGAGTGTGAGGTCGTAGTGCGTGACGTCGTAACCGCCGTTGCCGAGCTTCGGGAAGTACGGGTCGCGCAGGCCGGAGGCGCCGGGCTTGCCCTCCACCCCGCCGCTGCCGGCGGTGCAGGCGGGGGCGAGGACGGCGAGGGCGAGGAGCAGAGCGGCGGAGCCGGCTGCCCTGCGGGGTGTGCGTGCCGTGTCGCGTGCCGGAGGTCGGTGATCCACGCCGGTGATCCTATGTGCGGAATGTCGGGGTACGGAGGCTGCCGGTCGCCCCCGCACCCCGCGTCCGTCAGAGCACCGCGATGCCCAGCGGCCGTTCGCCCGCCGCCAGCCGGACCGGGTCCTTCTTTCCGGCGAGGTCCACGACCGTGATGCCGTTCCAGTACCCGTCCCGGGTGAAGCCGCCGGTGACGTACGCCGTGCGGCCGTCCTCGGACACCGCCACGTCCTCGTGCGGGCCGTCCAGCCCGATGACGCGCTCGGATCCGTCCGGCTTCCGGACGGTCAGCGACGCGTCCTCGTCGTCGGAGGCGATCGGTCCGGTGCCGACGACGAGCAGCGTGCCGTCGGGGGTCGTCGTCGCCCCGTGCTGGTGCGTGTTCGCCGTCATCGGCTCGACCGCCACCACGCCGGTACGCGGATCGAGGACAGCCAGCCGCTCGCCCTCGAACGGCAGGAGCAGCTTCCCGTCGCCGGGGCGGACGACCGCGTAGTGCGGCTTCAACCAGGAGCCGAGACCGCCCTTCGTGCCGTACGGGGCCACCTCCATCCGCCGGGTCCGCAGGGTGTCCGTGCGCACGGACGTCACGTCGAAGGAGTCGTGGCCGGTGGCGTACACCTCGTCGCCGTCGGGCGAGACGTCCACGTCGAAGGGGCGGCGGCCGACCGGGACGGTGCCGGTGACCTCGCGGGTCCCGGTGTCGATCACCTCCAGGACCCCTTCCGCGTCCGGGACGTTGACGCCGACGTAGACGTGGCGGCCGTCGGGCGCGAGGGCGATGCCCATGCCGCCGCCGCGGTACTCGCCCGTGGTGACGGGTCCGGTCTCCGTCCCGTACGGGATACGGGCCTGCCGGGTGCGGGTCCTCGTGTCGACGACCGCGACGCCCTCGGCGGTGGCCACCCAGGCCCGGCCGTCCGCCCCGACCACCAGCCCGTACGGAGCGGTGCCGACCTCGACCCGGTCGAACGCACCGCGTTCCGGATCGACGAACGTCACCGTGTCACCGCCGAAGTCCGCGACGAGCAGCGTGCCGTCGGGGGTGCTCCCGGCCGGGGCAGCCGCCGACGGAGTGCTCTTCACGGCCGGGGCGTCCGGCGTGCCCGTGGCGTCCGTGGCGCAGCCGGCGAGCACGGCCGCGGCGGCCATCAGAAACACCGCGCGGCGGGCGCTCACCGGGGCTCCCGATCGCCCGAGGCGTCCCGCAGCAGCGCCGCGATCTCCGCGAAGCCGCGGCGTTCCGCGTGCGCCAGGGCCGTGACGCCGTCGCCGTCCGGCAGCCCGGGCGTCGCCCCGGCGGCCAGCAGCAGCTCGACGATCTCCTGGTGCGCGCGGCCTCCGTCGCCGAGGATCACCGCCTCCAGCAGGGCCGTCCAGCCCAGCCGGTTGACGTGGTCGACGTCGATGTCGGTGACCCGGAGCAGCTCCCGTACGTACGCGACGTGGCCCCGCTCGCTCGCCGGGATCAGCGCGATGCCGCCGAACCGGTTGCGGAGCTTCAGGTCCGGTCCGGCCGGCAGCAGCACGTGGAGCATGGCGACGCTGCCCGTCACACCGGTGGCCAGCCAGGGGCTCTCCTCCCGGCTGTCCTGCGCGTCGGGGTCGGCGCCCGCGTCGACGAGCAGCCGGGCGGTCTCCGCATGGCCGCCGTGGACGGCCAGGAGCAGCGGGGTGCGCAGCTCCTCGTCCCGGGCGTCCACCCGGGCTCCGCCCTCGACCGCGGTCCGCACGGCATCGGTGTCGCCGGCGCGTGCGGCGTCGAGCAGCTGCTGATCGAGGGCGTTCATATCCGTCTCCCGTGGGTGGTAACGACCGTGCGTGCAACGACGGTGCGTGGGTGCGACTACTTGGCGAGGGCGGCGACGCCGGCCCGGGCGAACTTCTCGTCGAGGTCGCCGCTGGGCGCCCCCGCCACACCGATGCCCGCCACCGGAGCACCCTTGACCTGCACCGGGGCGCCGCCCGCGAGGAACAGGGTGCCAGGGATGTCCTTCAGGTTCGGGGCCTGGGCGAGCCGGCCGGCCAGCTCCGAGGTCGGGGCGTTCCAGGACACCGCGGTGTACGCCTTCTTCTCGGCGGACTCGTAGGCCTGCGGGCCCGAACCGTCACCGCGCAGCGTCAGGATGGTGTTGCCGTTGCGGTCGACGACGGAGACGGCGACCCGCTGGTTCTCCTTCTCCGCGGCGTCGAGGGCGGCCTGCGCGGCCTTCGACGCGGCGTCCACGGTCAGGTGCGTGGACTGCTGGAGGTTGCGGTTCGCGGTGTCCGCCTTGACGGTGGTGGCGGGCGCGGCGGCCGGGGCGGAGGCGTTCGCGGACATGGCGCCGAAGGTGCCGGCCCCGAGGGCGGCGGCGGCGACGGCACCGGTCAGGACACGGGTGCGCAGCGACATCTTCTTCATGGTGGGCTCCTCAGCGGGGTGGTGCGTGGCTTCTGCGTTCTGTGTTCCATCCTTGGGCCGGTTCCGGGGCCGTACGGTCGTCGTACCGGCTCGACGCCGCGCGCGGAACGGCTGACGGCCCCATCGGCCGATCGGTTGATGCGGGGCCGCCCGTTCGGGGTGACGATGAAGGTCCGCGCAGGTCAGAAGCAGGGGTACGAGGTGGATCAGGGGTACGAGGTGAGGCGGCGGGGCTCGTCGCCGCGCGGCACCGGGCAGGCCGGCGACCTCGGCACCCGCGGGCTCGCGCTGCTCATGCACGCCGCGTTCTTCCTGCTGCTGGGCGCCTCGCTGACCCGGTTCCTGCTGCGGCACCCCGGTGAGACGCGCACCCCGTGGATCATCGGCCTGTCCGCCGCCCTCGCCGTCCTGTACGTACTCGGCCCCGTCCTCGGCTCCCGCCCGACGCCGCGCCGCCTCGTCTGGCTCGGGGTGCTCGTCGCCGTGTGGATGGTGCTCGTCGTCCTCGCGCCGAGCTTCGCCTGGTGCGCGGTCCCGCTCTTCTACACCGGGCTGCGCATCCTGCCGCCGCGTGCCGCGCTCGTCCTCGTCGCGCTGCTGACCCTGTTCGTCGTCGCCGCACAACTGCGGCTGGCCGACGGCTTCGACCCGAACCTGGTCCTCGCGCCGCCCGCCGTCGCGGCCGTCGCCACCGCCGTCTTCATCCACATGCAGCGCCAGGCCGCCACGCAGGCGGAGCTCATCGACGACCTGCTCCGCACCCGTCGCGAACTGGCCGCCACCGAACGGCGCGAAGGCACCCTCGCCGAACGCCAGCGGCTCTCCATGGAGATCCACGACACCCTGGCCCAGGGGCTGTCCAGCCAGCAGATGCTGCTCCAGGCCGCCGACCGCACCTGGGACGCCGACCCGGCGACCGCCCGCCGCCACGTCCGTACGGCCACCGGCATCGCGGAACGCAACCTCGCCGAGGCCCGCCGCTTCGTCCACGACCTGGCCCCCGCCGACCTCGCCGAGGGCGGCGGCCTGGAGGCGGCGCTGCACGCGCTCGCCACCCGCGAGACCGCGCAGTCGCAGGGCCGGCTCACCGTCCGCTGCCACGTCGAGGGCACACCCCACGCCCCTCTGCCCGACCGCGTGCAGTCCGCCCTGCTGCGGATCGCCCAGGGCGCCCTGGCCAACGTCACCGAACACGCGGGCGCCACCGAGGCCGCCCTGACCCTCACCCACCTCGACGACCGGACCGTCCTCGACATCGCCGACAACGGCCACGGCTTCACGCCCGGCCCGCGCACCGGAACCCCGGACGGGGTGCGCGGACACGGGCTGCCCGCGATGCGCGCCCGGCTCCAGCAGCTCGGCGGCACCCTGGCCATCGAGTCCGCACCCGGCGAAGGCACCGTGGTGACCGCCGCCGTACCCCTCACCGACGCACCCGCCGGCCCCCTCACCCCACAGGACCCCGCATGACCGCCGCACACCCGCCCGTCCGGATCCTGCTCTGCGACGACCACGCCGTCGTACGCGCCGGACTCCTCGCCCTCCTCGGCAGCGAGCCCGACATCGAGGTCGTCGGCGAGGCCGGCAGCGGCGAGGAGGCCGTCGCCCTGACCGCCAAGCTCACCCCCGACGTCGTCCTGATGGACCTCCAGCTGGGCGAGGGCATCGACGGCGTCGAGACGACCCGCCGCATCGTGGCCGGCACCGCGGGCGCCCACGTCCTCGTCCTGACCACGTACGACACCGACGCCGACATCACCCGCGCCATCGAGGCGGGCGCCACCGGTTACCTGCTGAAGGCCGAGCGGCCCGAGGAGCTCTTCGCCGCGATCCGCTCCGCCGCCCAGGGCCGCACCACCCTGTCCCCGCCCGTCGCCAGCCGCGTCATGGCCCGGATGCGCGCCCCCCTGCCCACCCTCACCGACCGCGAACGCGACATCCTGGGCCAGCTCTCCCAGGGCCTCGGCAACCGCGACATCGCGCGGGCCCTGTTCATCAGCGAGGCCACCGTCAAAACCCACCTGGGCCGGATCTACGACAAACTCGGCGTCGACACCCGGGCCGGCGCGGTCTCCGTCGCCAAGGAACAGCGGCTGCTGCCCTGAGCGATCCCGTCCCGCCTCCACTGATGCGGGAGCGGCCCGCCGGGCATGACACCATCGAACCGTGCTCGACATCGGCTACTCCCTCTCCCGACGCTTCCCCGATCCCCCGCAGACCGACTACCGCCGAGCGGACGTCCACGCCCTGCGCCACGATCTGTTCTCCGGGGACGTCTACCTCGCGGACACCAAAGAGGACCGCGAAGTATCCACAGCCTGGGGATGGGTACCGGTGCTCGACTTCGCCTGGGCGCTGTGCGACATCGTCGAGAAGATCGACCAGGACCCCCGCGGCAACCGCTCGCACCGCCGCCAGTTCGCCGAACTCGACTTCACCGAGTCCTCCGACCGCATGCTCTTCGAGCGCCGCTTCGGCTGGGTCGACGTCGAGGCCGACTGGATGCCCGCCGAGGAAGCCCCCCTCACCTTCAGCCACTCCCTGCTGCGCCGCGAGGCCCGCGACTTCCTGCACGACCTGATCGCCGACCTCGCCGACATGCACGAAGGCCTCGCCGACAACCCCACCGTCTGGGACCTCCAGGCCCGCTTCCCCCGCCTCTGACCGCGGAGCGGGGCGGCCCCGTCACGCCTCCACCCGCACCCCGATCTGCGCCGCGAACGCCGGAGCCAGCTCCAGCAACTGCGACGGACTGATCACCGCACCGGCCAGCCGCTCCACACCCCGCGCGATGTCCAGCTCCGCGACCGTCCGCAGATCCACCGACTCCATCCGCGCCGCACTGAAATCGGCCCGCTTCAGCACACAGTCCCGGAACTCCACCCGGGTCAGCTGCGCATCCCCGAAATCCGGCTCGGACAGCACACACCCCTCGAACACCACGTCCTTCAGCCGGGCCTTCCGCAGATTCAGGTAATCGATCTTCCCGCCCCTGATCAGGACCCGCTCCAGCACCGCACCGTGCATCTGCACCCCGCCCAGACGCGCGTCCACAATCTCCACATCCCGCAGCGCCACCCCCGCGAGATCGGTGCCCACCCCCCGCACCGACGTCAGCACCGAGTCGATGAACCGGGCCCTGACCAGTTCCGTACGGTCCAGGGCGCAGCCGTCCAGCGCGCAGTCCATGAAACGGGCCCCCGGACCCGACTCGTCCGCCAGATCCACCGCGTCGAACCGCACGCCGTCGTAATCCCCGTCCGGCTCCAGCCCGCCGCCCTCGTACGCCACCAGCACAGGCAGCCGCACCTCCGGGCGCCGGGCCTCGGCGATCCCGCCCTTCGCTCCCCGGCCGGCCCTGCCCGTACCGCCACCACTACCGCTGCTGCGCACCATCCCCCCATCGTGACGCACCGCACTGACAACGCCCCGCCGGTCCGGCCGGGAAGACCACCGCACCCGCGCACCACTTGACCTCAAGGGCACTTGAGGTCGGAGGGTGGGCGCACCGAGACCCACACACCGGGGAGCCCACCATGCACGCCGTCCGCCTCCACACCTTCGGCCCCGCCGAGAACCTCGTCTACGAGCACACCGACGACCCCGTCCCCGGCCCCGGCCAGGTCCGCATCGCCGTCCGCGCCGCCGGCGTCCACCTCCTCGACACCGCCCTGCGCCAGGGCATGACCGGCCCCTTCCCCACCCGCGCCGAACTGCCCACCGTCCCCGGCCGGGAAGTCGCCGGAACCGTCGAATCACTCGGCGAAGGCACCGACCCCGACTGGCTCGGCCGCCGCGTCGTCGCCCACCTCGGCACCGTCCCCGGCGGCTACGCCGAACTCGCCGTCACCGGCACGGGAAAGCTCCACACCGTCCCCGAGGGACTCGACGACGCCGCGGCCGTCGCCATGATCGGCACCGGCCGCACCACCCTCGGCATCCTCGGATTCACCCCACTCGGCCCTGACTCCGTCGCCCTCGTCACCGCGGCCGCGGGCGGCATCGGCACCCTGCTCGTCCAGTACGCCAAGAACGCCGGAGCCACCGTCGTCGCCCTCGCCGGCGGCCCCGCCAAGGTCGCCCTCGCCCACGCCAACGGCGCCGACCTCGCCGTCGACTACACGCTCCCCGACTGGCCCCGCCACGTCCGCACCCACCTCGACGCCCTCGGCCGCCCCGCCACCGTCGTGTACGACTCCGTCGGCTCCACCACCGCCCGCGCCGCCGTCGACCTCCTCGGCAAGGGCGGACAGCACATCGTCTACGGCTGGTCCGGCAGCGGACTCCACGACGGGCGCCCGCTCACCTTCACCGAGGACGAACTCGCCGCCCGCGCCATCACGTCCGAGACCGTCCTCGGCCCCGCCATGCTCCAACGCGGCGGCGGACTGCGCGCCCTCGAAACCCGCGCCCTCGCCGAGGCCGCGGCCGGCCGGCTGCGCCCCGCGGTCCAGCGCTACCCGCTCGCCGAAGCGGCCGCCGCCCACCGCGACCTCGAAACCCGCGGCACGACCGGCAAGGTCGTCCTCATCCCCTGAACCGGGCGAACCTCAGCCCCCGAGCTCCGCCAGCGCCCCGTCCGTCAGCCGGTACACCGTCCACTCGTCCTGCGGCCGCGCACCCAGGGACTCGTAGAAGGCGATGGACGGGGCGTTCCAGTTCAGCACCGACCACTCCAGCCGCTCGTAACCACGCTCCACGCAGATCCGCGCCAGCTCCGTCAGCAGCGCCTTCCCGTGCCCGCCGCCGCGCCGCTCGGGACGCACGTACAGGTCCTCCAGGTAGATGCCGTGCACCCCGCGCCACGTCGAGAAGTTCAGGAACCACAGGGCGAAGCCGACGACCTCGCCGTCCTCGTCCGACTCCGCGATGTGCGCGTACGCGGCGGGCCGCTCACCGAACAACGCCTCGTGCAACTGCTCCTCGGTGGCGTTCGCCTCGTGCAGCGCCTTCTCGTAGTCGGCCAGCTCACGGACCATCGCGTGAATCACGGGGACATCGGCAGCGGTAGCGGTACGAATCATGGAGGCAGCGTAAACACCCCCGGCGCTCCGCCTACCCCCGCCCCAGCAACCGCCGCGCCACCTCGGCATGCTCCGGCACCAGCCGACGCCCGCCCTCCTCCGTGTCCCAGCACGCGTTCTGCAGCACCCTCCCCAGCGTCCACGCCCGCGCCCGCCCCCGCTCCAGCCCCAGCGCCTCCGTCAGCAGATCGAACCGCCACACCGCGTCCGCCGCGTCGAACCGGTCCACCAACGCCGGAAACAGCTCGAACCCCGCATCACCCACCAACGGCTTCGGATCGATCGCCACCCACCGCCCGCCCCGGCCCGCCAGCACGTTCCCGAAATGCAGATCCCAGTGCAGCAACCGGTCCCCCGGCTCCCCCGCCACCTCCCGCACCGCCGCCGCGCAGTCCGCCACCAGCCGCCGCTCCTCCTCGTCCGCCAACCGCCCCGCCACCACCGGCGCCGCCTCCACCAGCCGCGCCGCCGCCTCCCCCAGACCCCGCAGCCCCGCCCCCTCCCCGACGCGTACCGACGTCAGCCCCGCCAGCAGCCCCGCGACGACCCGCACCGCCTCCCGCGCATCCGCCACCCCCGACAACGCACGCCGCCCGTCCAACCGCTCCAGCAGCATCGCCCCCGTCACCGCGTCGTGCTCCAGCAACTCCACCGCACCCGCGCCCGCCTCACCCCACCACCGCAGCGCGACCGGCTCCCCCACCGTCTCCTCGTCCACCGGCTGCAACTTCAACGCCGCCCGCCGCCCGTCCGCCACCCGCACCACCGGAAGAACCAGCGCACACACCCCGTACATGGCCGCACCGTCCGGCCGCAGCCCCCACCGCTCCAGGAAGTCCGCCGCCATCCCCGGCAGCGCGGCCACGAACGCCCGCCCCACCTCACCGTTGTACTTGGTCTGAGTGGCGATCAGCTCATCCGGAATGTCAATCACGCCACCGATCCTAGGAGCGTGCGTCAATCGGCTATGACCCCGAGCCGCCCCGCCCCACCCACACGGCATCGCCCCGCACCCGCCGCGTGGATCCGCAGCGCCGGCTCATGGGTCCGCAGCGCGCCCGGCACGTACATCTGGCTGACCGTCCTCTTCGTCACCACCGTCATCGTCCACCAGATGTCACCCGCCTTCGAGGAGGACTTCCTCCGCCAGCGGTCCACCAACATCCACGAACTCTCCCGCAACCCCGTCCGCGTCCTGATCAGCAGCGCCTTCTGGATCGACGGCGGCACCTGGCTCCCGTACGCCATCCTCTACACCGTCTTCCACGCCCCCGCCGAACGCCGCCTCGGCACCCTGCGCTGGCTCACCGTCGCCGCCACCGCCCACGTCCTCGCCACCCTCGTCAGCGAAGGCGTCCTCGCCTGGGCCATCCAGCACGGCCACGCCCCCGAGACCGCCGTCAACACCCTCGACGTCGGCGTGAGTTACGCGCTCGCCGGGATCGTCGCCGTCCTCACCTACTACGTGGCACGCCCCTGGCGGTACGTCTACCTCTTCGCCGTCCTCGTCATCTACGGCGTCCCCCTCGTCACCGGCGCCACCTTCACCGACGTCGGCCACTTCACCGCCGCTCTCATCGGCCTCGCCTGCTACCCACTGACCCGCGCCCGCCCCGAGACGAAACCCACCCCCGCCCAGTAACGTCCCGCCACAACAGCCACACGGACAAGCAGGGAAAACATGAGCACCGTCAACGGCGGCATATCCTTCTGGTACGCGGACCAGGGCATCCCGACCCCCCGCGAACCCCTGCCCGGCGACAGCACCGCCGACGTCTGCATCGTCGGCGGCGGATACACCGGACTCTGGACGGCGTACTACCTCAAGAAGGCCGTCCCCTTCCTCAACATCACCGTCCTGGAAGCCAAGTTCTGCGGCTACGGCGCCTCCGGACGCAACGGCGGCTGGCTCTACAACGGCATCGCCGGCCGTGACCGCTACGCGAAACTCCACGGCCACGACGCAGCCGTCCGCCTCCAGCAGGCGATGAACGACACCGTCGACGAAGTCATCCGCGTCGCTGCCGAAGAGAAGATCGACGCCGACATCCACCGGGGCGGCGTCCTCGAAGTCGCGTACACACCCGCCCAACTCGCCCGCCTCAAGGACTTCCACAGCGTCGAGCTCGCCTTCGGCGAAACCGACCGCACCCTGCACGGCGCCCGCGAAACCGCGGAACGCATCCGCGTCAACGGCGCCGTCGGCTCCACCTGGACCCCGCACGGCGCCCGCCTGCACCCCGCGAAACTGGTCACCGGCCTCGCCGACACCGTGGAGGCACTCGGCGTCACGATCCACGAGTCGACCCCCGTCACCGAGATCAGGCCCAAACACGCCGTCACCCCCTACGGCACCGTCCGCGCCCCGTACGTCCTGCGCTGCACCGAAGGCTTCACCGCAGGCATCAAGGGCCAGAAGCGCACCTGGCTCCCGATGAACTCCTCCATGATCGTCACCGACCCCCTCCCCGCCTCCGTCTGGGACACCATCGGCTGGGACGGCCGCGAAACCCTCGGCGACATGGCCCACGCCTACCTGTACGCCCAGCGCACCGCCGACGACCGCATCGCGCTGGGCGGCCGCGGCGTCCCCTACCGCTACGGCTCGGCCACCGACAACGACGGACGTACTCAACCCGCCACCATCGAGGCCCTGCGCGAACTCCTGATCCGCCTCTTCCCCACCACCGCCGGCACCCCGATCGCCCACGCCTGGTCCGGCGTCCTCGGCGTCCCCCGCGACTGGTGCGCCACCGCCACCCTCGACCGCTCCACCGGCCTCGGCTGGGCCGGCGGCTACGTCGGCTCGGGCGTCGCCACCACCAACCTCGCCGCCCGCACCCTGCGCGACCTCATCCAGCAGGACTCCGGCCAGTCCGGCCCCACCGAACTGACCACCCTCCCCTGGGTCAACCACCGTGTCCGCCGCTGGGAACCGGAACCCCTGCGCTGGCTCGGCGTCCACGGCATGTACGCCGCCTACCGCGCGGCCGACCGCAGGGAACTCACGTCCCCGCGCCCCGGCACGGACCCGATCGCGAAGATCGCGGACCGGCTGTCGGGGCGGGGGTGAGCGGGTCCGGGCCCGGCGGGACGGACCGCGTGGTCACGGGGGCTACTTCGTGCCGCCGTTGAACCTCGCCGTCGACCAGAGGTAGCCGAGCACGGTCAGCCCGAGGCACCAGCCGACGGCGATCCAGCCGTTGTGGCCGATGCCCGTGCCGAGGAGGAGCCCGCGCAGGGTTTCGATCGCCGGGGTGAAGGGCTGGTACTCGGCGACCGGCCGGAACCAGGCGGGCATCGAGTCGAGAGGGGTGAACGCGCTGGACAGGAGCGGCAGAAGGATCAGCGGCATCGCGTTGTTGCCGGCCGCCTCGGCGTTCGGGCTGACCAGACCCATCCCGACCGCGATCCAGGTGAGGGCGAGGGCGAACAGCACCAGCAGTCCGAACGCCGCCAGCCACTCCAGGGCGGTCGCGTCGACGGACCGGAATCCGACGGCCACGCCGACGGCACCGACGAGGACCACACTGGCGACCGACTGGAGCACGCTTCCGACGACGTGCCCGACGAGCACCGAGCCGCGGTGGATGGCCATGGTGCGGAAGCGGGCGATGATGCCCTCCGTCATGTCGTTGGACACGGAGACCGCGGTGCCGACCACGGTGCTGCCGATCGTCATCAGGAGGATGCCGGGAACGACGTAGGCGATGTACGCGGAACGGCCGCCACCCCCGTCACCGATGCCCGCGCTCATCGTGTCGCCGAAGATGTACACGAAGAGCAGCAGGAGCATCACCGGGGTGAGGAGCAGGTTCAGCGTGAGGGACGGGTAACGGCGGGCATGCAGGAGGTTACGGCGCAGCATGGTGCTCGAATCGCGTGCCGCGAGGGAGAGAGAGCTCATCGGACAGCCTCCTTGGGCTGATCGGGGGTGCCGGTGCCGGCGGTGAGGGCGAAGAACACGTCGTCGAGGTCGGGGGTGTGGACGGTGAGTTCGTCCGCCTCGATGCCCGCCGAGTCCAGCCAGTCGAGGATGGAGCGCAGTTCGCGCTGGCTGCCGTCGCTCGGGATCTGCAACGCCAGCGCCTCGTCGTCCCCGGTGGCCTCACCGAGGGCCAGAGCGGCGGAGCGGTAGGCGGCCGGGTCGGTGAAGCGGAGCCGGACATGCCCGCCCGGGACGAGGCGCTTCAGCTCGTCGGCGGTGCCCTCGGCGGCGATCTTCCCGTCGTTGAGTACGGCGATCCGGTCGGCGAGTTCGTCGGCCTCCTCCAGGTACTGGGTGGTGAGGAAGACGGTGACGCCGCCCGTGACCAGCTCGCGGATGATGCGCCACATGGTGTGGCGGGAGCGGGGGTCGAGCCCGGTCGTCGGTTCGTCGAGGAAGATGATCCGGGGGCTGCCGACCAGCGTCATCGCGATGTCGAGGCGGCGTTTCATGCCGCCGGAGTAGGTGGAGGCGGGCTTCCTCGCGGCGTCGGTCAGGTCGAAGCGTTCCAGCAGTTCGGCGGCGACCCGTCGTCCCTCCTGCTTGGGGAGGTGGTGCAGGTCCGCCATGAGGTACATGTTCTCCTCGCCCGTGATCAGGCCGTCGACGGCGGAGAACTGCCCGGTGACGCCGATCGCCGCGCGTACCGCCTGCGGTGACGTGGCGAGGTCGCAGCCCGCGACCTGTGCCTGTCCGCCGTCGGCGGGGACGAGCGTGGACAGGATCTGCACGGTGGTGGTCTTGCCTGCGCCGTTCGGCCCGAGGAGCGCGAACACCGAGCCGGCCGGAATCAGCAGATCGATGCCGTCGAGAACGGTCTTGTCGCCGTACGACTTGCGCAGACCGACGGCCGAGACGGCGGCGGCCGGCGACCGGCCGTCGACCGTCGCAGTTTTGGATGTGGGCATGACAGACATGGCCATGGTGTCCTCCTGTGTGAAGGGTGAAGAGCGAGGGGTGCGAAGGGATCGGAGGGGGCGAGGCGGGGCGATCAGGGCGCGGCGGCGTACACGGACCTCACGACGACGGAGTCCGCAGGGGTTCAGAGACCCCCGGCACCGCCCGGAGGCATCCACTCCACGAGCTGGACCACCACGCCGTTGGGATCGGTGAGCTGCATGAGCCACTCACCCCACGGCTCCTGACGCAGCGGCATCGTGATCCGCGCACCTTCCCGGCGCAGCCTCTCGTGTTCGGCGGCAAGACCGGTGACCGTGAAGGACACCGCACCGTCCGCAGGGGCGGACCTCTCCCGCTCCGCAGGTTCCCCGGGCCGGCCTTTCAGGACGACGAGATCGGCGGCCGCGTCGTCGCGCGACAGGTGGACGCTCCCGTCGGTCACCAAGACCTCTCGAAATCCCAGATGCCCGGTGAAGAAACGGCTCGACGCCGCCGGATCACCGACGGTCAACAACACCGCCGACGCGATGATGTTCATGCACTGAGCTCCTTCCGCGCAGCGGACTGCCGTCACGACCAAGCATCGGCACTGCGGAAAGTCGGATCAACGACGTATCTTGCACCTGCGGTTAACCCAGGGATTACCGATTCAGGGGCGGGAAGCGTGGAACTGCGTGAGATAGAGATCTTCCTGACGCTGGCGGAGGAGCTACACTTCGGCCGGACCGCGGACCGGCTGCATGTCACCAGAGCCCGCGTCAGTCAGGCCATCAAGAAACAGGAACGCGCCATCGGCGCCGAACTGTTCAAGCGCACCAGCCGCAACGTGCAGCTGACCCCCATCGGCGCACAGCTGAGGGACGGCCTCAGCATCGGCTATCAGCAGATCCAGGACGCACTGACCGCCGCGGCCGCGGCCGGCCGCGGCATCACCGGTGAGCTCAACATCAGCTACTCCGCCGCCTGGTGCGGTCACCTCGTCCTGGCAGCCGCCGACACCTTCCGTACCCGCCACCCCGACTGCGTGATCAACATCCAGGACTCCCAGCTGAGCGACGTCCTGGAACCACTGCGCCGGGGCAGATGCGACCTCGCGCTGATCGAGCTGCCGATCGACGAGCCCGACATCGCCCACGGTCCGGTGCTCTTCTCCGAACCCCGCGCACTCGTCGTCCCCGCCGGCCACCCGTTCGCCCGGCAGGAGACCGTCTCCATGGAGGACCTCGCGCGGGCCCCGCTCATCACCATCACCGGACAGCCCCAGTACTTCCTCGACCACCACTACCCCCACCGCACACCGAGCGGCCTCCCCATCCCGCGTGGCCCGTCGACCTCCGCCTGGCAGGAGGTACTCGCCCTGGTCGGCGCGGGCAAAGGAGTCTCGCCCACCTGCGCCCGCGCGGCGCGGTACTACTCCCGCCCCGACATCGCCTACGTCCCCTTCAGCGACGCGCCGCCGGTGGACTACGGCCTCCTGTGGCCGGCCACCGGGAACACCCCGCGGGTGCGCGCGTTCGTCGAAACGGTCCTGGAAACGGCCGCCCTGGAACAGTCGCGGCCCGAGGGACACCGCGAGAGGCACCAGCTGCCTCCGGAAAACAGAAGCGTAGGTCATCGGTTCGAATCGGATAGGGGGCTCGAACCCCAGGCGCGGCTGTCGGGGCGCGGCTGAGTGGGGTCGGAAACAAAAAAACTCCAGGCCAGCAAGGCTGACCTGGGGTTTGAGCCGCCTGTCGGATTCGAACCGACGACCTATTGATTACAAATCAATTGCTCTAGCCAACTGAGCTAAGGCGGCATCGCGCACGGCTGAAGCAAGCATGCGCGCGAGCCCTCACTCTACACAGCGCTCCACCCGCCGATCCAGGAAGTCCCTCCCGCCCCGTGACCGTCCGAGTA
Organism: Streptomyces sp. NBC_00385; assembly: GCF_035917155.1. Taxonomy (NCBI): domain Bacteria; kingdom Bacillati; phylum Actinomycetota; class Actinomycetes; order Kitasatosporales; family Streptomycetaceae; genus Streptomyces; species Streptomyces sp. NBC_00385. The sequence goes on from NZ_CP107951.1 coordinate 3,828,167, forward strand.
CCCGTGCGTTAAGAACACTGACGTACTGATCCGGATATCGGACAGTCGGGGAGGGCGGCATGACGGACACCGCAGACCAGCCGGCACGGGTAACGGGCGACGAGGCCAAGCGCATCAAGCGGGAAGCCTTGGGCATCGCCGACCGCAAGAAGCACCACGGTCGGACGGCGACCGCCATGAAGAACCGGGCCAAGGAGCCGGGTACGCAGCAGCGGGTCTACCGGTACCGCTTCTATCCGACTACGTCGCAGGCCGAGCAGTTGGAGAAGACCTTCGGGGCATGCCGCTGGGTCTACAACGAAGGGCTGGCGCTCCGGGTGGGCGCCTGGGAACAGCACCGGGTCTCGGTGGGGTTCGCCGAGACCTGCCGGGCGTTGACGGGGTGGCGGCAGGCGTCGGAGACGTCGTGGCTGCGTGAGGTGTCCTCGACGGTGTTGCAGCAGTCGTTGCGACACCTGGACAGTGCGTTCACGCGGTTCTTCAAGCAGTCGGCGAAGTGCCCGCAGCGCAAACGGAAGCACCTGTCGCGGGACTCGGCGACGTACGTACGAACGGGTTTCCGTTGGGTGGAGGATCCGGATCGGCCCGGTACCGGGCTGGTGACCCTGGCGAAGCAGACAGTGCCGTTGGACGTCCGGTGGTCCCGGCCGTTGTCGGCCGGGGTGACGCCGGTGAAGTTGTCAGTGACGCGGGACCGGGCGGGCCGGTATTTCGTGGCCTTGCTGGTCGAGGAGCGGATCAATCCCCTGCCCGCGGCCTTCGTGCCGGGCGGGCGCGCACCGAAAGCCGCGGGGATCGATCTGGGACTGGCTGCGCTGGTGACTCTCGATGACGGCACGAAGGTGGATCACCCCCGACTGCTGAAGAAGTACGAAAGGGAGCTGGCTCGGCTGCAGCGGGGGCTGCATCGCAAGACGAAGGGATCCAAGAACCGGGAGAAGGCCCGAGCGCGCATCGCCCGGCTGTACGCGCTGATCGGCGACGTGCGCAGAGACATGCTGGACCAGCTGACCACCCGCCTCGTGCGCGAGAACCAAGTGCTCGTGGTGGAAGATCTGGCCATCGTGAATCTGCTGCGTCCGAAGGCCGGAAAGGGGCGTAGGCGGAAGGCCCGGCTGAGCCGCTCCATCATCGACGCGGCCTGGGGCGAGCTGCTCCGGCAGCTGCGCTACAAGTGCGCCTGGTACGGGCGGACGCTGGTGATCGTGGACCGCTTCTTCCCGTCGACGCGTCGTTGTTCCGGCTGCCACGCCGAGGGGCCGTCACTCGATGTGTCCGTGCGGGAGTGGACATGCGCGGAGTGCGGCGCGAAGCACGACCGAGATGTAAACGCGGCACGGAACCTCCGGGAGGAGGGCATGCGGCTGTACTGGCTGGTGGCCTCCGCGCTCCCGCCGGGGCGGACACCGCCGTCAGTGATCAAGGCATCGGAGCTGGCGGACGTACTGCTGGCTGCATGAAGAAGTGAAGGACTGCGGTACGGACCGGCGGGCCGTCGGCCGTCATGCCTGTGGAGCCCGTGTAAGACCCGTCGAGGACGCTCTTCAGGGGCGTGTTCAACCGGCAGGGGTGTTGAAGCAGGAAGCGCTGAAGGTGGCATGACGCCAAAAATCCGGTGCTCTGCCACCCCACGCACGGGGTCAAAAGTGCGTCGCTCTGCCCCAGAGCTCAAGGGTTGTCCACCTCCCGCTCAGCTGGGAGATATTCCTCCCCAGAGAACTACTGACAGATCCGAAATCGCCAGGTAGCGTCGCTGAAGGTTCACCCAGTTGGACCAGACCACTCCCTTTACAACGGATCGTCCGGCACGTTCCTGCCGGTTGAGGAGAAGATTCAGCATGGCCAGTGTCACGTTCGACAAGGCGTCCCGCGTCTACCCCGGCTCCACCAAGCCGGCCGTGGACCAGCTCGAGATCGACATCGAGGACGGCGAGTTCCTCGTCCTCGTCGGCCCCTCCGGTTGTGGCAAGTCGACCTCCCTGCGCATGCTCGCGGGTCTCGAGGACGTCAACGGTGGCGCCATCCGCATCGGTGACCGCGACGTCACGCACCTGCCGCCGAAGGACCGGGACATCGCCATGGTGTTCCAGAACTACGCGCTCTACCCGCACATGTCCGTCGCGGACAACATGGGCTTCGCGCTGAAGATCGCCGGTATCAACAAGACCGAGATCCGTGCGAAGGTCGAAGAGGCCGCCAAGATGCTGGACCTCACCGACTACCTGGACCGCAAGCCGAAGGCGCTCTCCGGTGGTCAGCGCCAGCGTGTGGCGATGGGCCGCGCGATCGTGCGTGAGCCGCAGGTCTTCCTCATGGACGAGCCGCTGTCGAACCTCGACGCCAAGCTCCGCGTCTCCACCCGTACGCAGATCGCGTCGCTCCAGCGCCGTCTGGGCATCACGACCGTGTACGTCACCCACGACCAGGTCGAGGCCCTCACCATGGGCGACCGTGTCGCGGTCCTCAAGGACGGTCTGCTGCAGCAGGTCGACTCGCCGCGCAACATGTACGACCGCCCGGCGAACCTCTTCGTGGCCGGCTTCATCGGCTCCCCCGCCATGAACCTGGTCGAGGTCCCGATCACCGACGGTGGCGTGAAGTTCGGCAACAGCGTCGTCCCGGTCTCCCGCGAGGCGCTCACCGCCGCCGCGGACCGCGGTGACCGCACCGTCACGGTCGGCATCCGCCCCGAGCACTTCGACATCGTCGAGCACGGCGGCGCCGCCGCGACCGGCCTGTCCAAGGCGTCCTCCGACGCCCCGGCCGGCCTGGCCGTCTCGGTCAACGTCGTCGAGGAGCTCGGCGCCGACGGCTTCGTCTACGGCGCCGCCGAGGTCGGTGGCGAGCACAAGGACCTGGTCGTCCGTGTCGGCGGCCGTGCCGTCCCGGAGAAGGGCACCAAGCTCCACGTCGTCCCGCGCCCGGACGAGCTGCACGTCTTCGCGACGTCGACCGGTGAGCGTCTCACCGACTGATCCCGCACCCGCTGTACGGTGGCCCCGCACGTTCCGCGTGCGGGGCCACCGCGCGTTCGGGGGTTTGGGGCGACAGGGGCAAATTCCCCGGCACAACGGTCATTTCACTCCTGGCCGTCAACACGGGATTCGAAAAGCACACTCGAACCGTCCCTCGCGCGAGTGACGTAATGTCGCCAAATCATCACTGCCCGCTACGCTCGCTGCGTGACCCACACCGCGCGCCGTATCGGCCGAACTCTCGCTTTCGTACTGCCTGTCGTCATGGTCCTGTCCGGGACCCTCGCGGTCACCGCCGTGCCGTGGGCAGCTCACAACTCCGAGTCGACGTTGCTCACCGCGTCGGCCCAGACCGTCTCCAAGCGCGCCAAGGCGCGTGCGCCGCAGGACATTCTGCGCGACAAGCTTCTCCTGGAGCTCCAGGAGAAGGACCCGGGTGTCGCGTTGACGGATCTCCAGCGGGCCGTGGAGGGGCGTCCGTCGCTCGCGCGGCACTGCATGTCGATCGCGAAGGCGCTGGGCAAGGCCGCGGTCGAGCAGTACGGTCCGACGCGCGCGCACCGCTTCTCCCGTCCCGTCTGTGACACGTCGTTCGCCTCGGGTGTCGCGCAGTTCAACTGACCGTCCCGGCCGGGCACGGCATATCGTGCCTGGCATGCATACGTTTCCGACGCAGGCCGTGATCCTGGCGGGTGGCTACGGGTCACGGCTGCGCCCGTACACCGATGACCGCCCCAAGCCGATGGTCGAGATCCCGGGCACCGGGACGCCGATCATCGGCCATCAGCTTGCCTGGCTGGCCGCCGAGGGCGTGACCGACGCCGTGGTGTCGTGCGGGCATCTCGCCGAGGTGCTGCAGGAGTGGCTGGACGCGGCGGTGCTGCCGTTGCGGGTGACGACCGTGGTGGAGTCCGAGCCGCTGGGCCGCGGTGGCGGACTGAAGTACGCGGCGGCCCGGCTGCCCGAGCCGGAGCAGCCCTGGTACGCGACCAACGGTGATATCTGGACCCGTTTCTCGTTGCGTGAGATGGCCGCGTTCCATGCGGAGCGTGATGCGACCGCGACGCTGGCGCTGGCCCGTCCGCGCATTCCGTGGGGTGCGGTGGAGACGGATGCGTTCGGGCACATCACGGACTTCATCGAGTCTCCGCCGTCGCCGTATCTGATCAACGCGGGTGTGTACGTGTTCTCTCCCGCGTTCACGGGGATGCTGCCGGACCGGGGCGACCACGAGCGGACGACGTTCCCGAGGCTGGCGCGGGAGCGCAGGCTGGCCGGTTATCCGTTGCCGCACGGGGCGTACTGGCGGGCCATCGACACGGCGAAGGATCTGACGGAGGCGGCGAAGGAGCTGGACGGGCAGTAGGTCCTCTCTCAGGCCGCATCGCGTCGCCACACAGAAGGGGCGGGCACCGGAAGCGATTCCGGTGCCCGCCCCTTCTGTGTGGCGTGGTGGGCCTCAGCCGAGGAGGCCGCCGATGGGGTTGCGGCCCCCGCCGCCACCGCCGCCGCTGGCGCCGCCGGTGGAGCCGGTGCCGGGGTCCGTGCCGCCACCGGTGGCGGAGCCGCCGGTGGGGCCGGAGGAGCTGGGCCCTGAGCTGCTGGAGGGGGGCTGCTGTTGGGGGGTGGTCTGCTGCGGGGTGGTCTGTCCGGTGCCCTGGGTCTGGCTGGGCCGGCCGGATCCGGCGCCGGCGGCCTGACCGGACTCGCGGACGCTGTCCGTGGCGGGTGTGGAGGCCTTGGCGGACGGGGTGCGGGGTGCGGTGGTGCGGGAGGGGGTGGGGCGCTGTCCGGTGGGGGTGTGGGAGGCCTTGCCGCTGCGGGACTTGTCGGGGAGCGGGGTGCCGGGGAGCTGGTTGGTGGGGACGCCGTTCGGGCCGGGGACGGTGACGACCTCGGTGGAGCGCACGGCGCCACCGAGCATGGAGCCGATGAGGAGGGTGAGGCCGACGACGACGGTGGCGACGACGGCGCCGCGGCGCAGGACGCGGCGGCGGAGGTCCCAGATCTCGGAGCGGGGGCCGAGCTTGCGCCAGGCTTCTCCGGCGAGGCGTCCGTCGACGGAGTAGACGGGGGCGCCCGCGATGACCAGGGGGCTCCAGGCGGCGAGGTAGATGATGTCGGGTGCGTCGTAGACGGCGACGGTGCGCCAGCTGACGGTGACCAGGAGGGCGGCGGACAGGAGGGCGCCGATGGAGGCGGCGACGCGCTGCCAGAGGCCGAGGACGGTGAGGACGCCGACGACGACCTGGAGGAAGGCGATGGTGAGGCCGGCGCCGACGGGGTGGGAGAGGGCGAAGTCGCGCAGCGGTTCGGCGAGGGCCCAGGGGTGGAGCGAGGTCAGCCACTTGACCATGGAGCCGCGGTCGCCGCCGTCGAAGTACACGGGGTCGCAGAGCTTGCCCATGCCGGCGTAGATGGAGATGAAGCCGAGGAACACGCGCATCGGCAGCAGGACGACGCCGAGGTTCATGCGGCGGCCGGGGTAGTACGCGTGCCGGACGGTGTCGCTGCCGTGGCGGCGGTCGCGGGTGTCGGTGACGTCGTCGCCGTCGAAGGCGTCGCGGCCGTGTCCGTCGGTGTCGTACGGGCCGGGCTCGACGGGGTCGTAGGCGCCGACGGCCTGGCGCATGGGGGGCAGCAGCGGGCCGCCGGGGCGGCGTGGCTGGTGCGGTGCGGTGATGACGGGGTTGGGCTGGGTCTCTTCGAGGCGCGGGATGACCTGGGTGCCGGGGCCGCCGTGTCCGCTGTCGAACTCGTAGGAGGCGTAGGGCTCGTACGGGTCGTAGGCGGTGTCGGGCCGGCCCGCGGTGGAGTTCCGTACGGCCTGGAGGAGTCCGCTGGCGCCGGGGTCGCCGGGGGCGGACCTGCCGCTCCACACGACCGGGGCGCGTCGGCCGCGTCCGGTTCCGGTGCCGCTCATGGCGGGGATCCTGGGTGCTCCGGCGGGTGCCACACCGCGCAGCCGTGCGCGCTGGCCGGGGGCGAGCTGCACCCGGAAGCTGGCGTGGTTGACGATGACCTGCGCGGGGTCGCAGTCCACCTTGGCCATGCTCAGGGCGGGTTGTTCGTCGAACCGAGGCGTTCTGGTGTCCACACTCATCTAACCGAGTGATGTGTGTTTAGGACACTGCCTTGACGGTGTCGAAGTGTCCGAGGCCCGTCAACAGGGGGTGGTGGGGTGCGTCGGGGCGCGCGCGTGCCCGGATGCGCCCCCGGTGCGGCCCCCGCGGACCCGGTCGGCCGCCGCCTGTGCGGGTGGTCCTGCGGGACGGGCCGTGCGGCCCGTCCCGGCGGCTGATCAGGCGCGGCGGCGCGCGACCTCGTACATCACGATGCCGGCGGCGACACCGGCGTTGAGGGACTCGGCGCCGCCCGGCATGGAGATGCGGACCCGGTAGTCGCAGGTCTCGCCGACGAGGCGGCCGAGGCCCTTGCCCTCGCTGCCGATGACGATGACGACGGGGCCGCCGAGGGCTTCGAGGTCCTCGACGGTGTGCTCGCCGTCGGCGGCGAGGCCGACGATCGCGATGCCTTCCTTCTTGTACGCCTCCAGTGCCCGGGTCAGGTTGGTGACGCGGGAGACGGGCGTACGCGCGGCGGTGCCGGCGGAGGACTTCCAGGCTCCGGCGGTCATGCCGGCGGCGCGGCGCTCGGGCACGACCACGCCGTGGCCGCCGAAGGCGGAGACGGAGCGGACGATCGCGCCGAGGTTGCGCGGGTCGGTGACGCCGTCGAGGGCGACGATCAGCGGGTCCTCGCCGTTGTCGTACGCGGCGGCGGTGAGGTCCTGCGGCTCCGCGTACTGGTACGGCGGGACCTGGAGGACGAGGCCCTGGTGGTTGAGGCCGTTCGTCATGCGGTCGAGCTCGGGGCGCGGGGCTTCCATCAGGTTGATGTTGCCGCGTGCGCCGGCGAGCTGGAGGGCCTCGCGGACGCGCTCGTCGTTGTCGATGTACTGCTGGACGTACAGCGTGGTGGCGGGCACGCCGTCGCGCAGGGCCTCGAAGACGGGGTTGCGGCCGACGACCATTTCGGAGGTGCCCTTGACGCCGCCGCGCCGGGGGGCGGGGCGGCGGTTGGCTGCCTGCTTGGCCCTGGCGGTGGCGATGCGGTTCTTCTTGTGCTTCTTGCGGTCCTCGGCGGGCGGCGTCGGTCCCTTGCCTTCGAGGCCACGGCGTCGCTGGCCACCGCTGCCGGCCGTAGCGCCCTTCTTGTTGGACGTGCGGCGGTTCCTGCGCTGGCTGTTCCCGGCCATGACCTACCTGTTTCGTTGCTTCAGACGTGCGTACGTATAAGTGAAAGTGTGCCGCCCGGCGGGCCGGGCGGCACATGGAGGACTACTGGCGCGGGCCGAGTGTCCACCGTGGTCCGGTGGGGCTGTCCTCGATGACGAGCCCGGACTGGTTGAGCTGGTCGCGAATGGCGTCGGCCGAAGCCCAGTCCTTGCGGGCCCGTGCGGACTGGCGCTGGTCGAGGACGAGGCGTACGAGGGTGTCGACGACGCCGTGGAGGTCGTCTCCGCGGTCGCTCTCGCCGGCCCAGTGCTCGTCGAGCGGGTCGAGGCCGAGGACACCGAGCATGGCACGGACCTCGGCGAGGCGTGCGACCGCGGCTTCCTTGTCGTCGGCGGCGAGGGCGGAGTTTCCCTGGCGGACGGTGGTGTGGATGATCGCGAGGGCCTGCGGGACGCCCAGGTCGTCGTCCATGGCCTCGGCGAAGGCCGGCGGCACCTCGGCAGCGGGGGCGACGGTCTCGCCGGCCTTCTCGGTGACGCGCTGGACGAAGCCCTCGATGCGGGCGAACGCGGACTCGGCCTCGCGCAGGGCCTCCTCGCTGTACTCGATCATCGACCGGTAGTGCGGGGTGCCGAGGTAGTAGCGCAGCACGATGGGGCGCCAGGCCTTGACCATCTCGCTGACGAGGACGGAGTTGCCGAGCGACTTGGACATCTTCTCGCCGGACATGGTGACCCAGCCGTTGTGCACCCAGTACTTCGCGAAGTCGTCGCCGTAGGCCTTGGCCTGGGCGATCTCGTTCTCGTGGTGCGGGAAGATCAGGTCGATGCCGCCGCCGTGGATGTCGAAGGCGGTGCCGAGGTACTTGTGCGCCATGGCGGAGCACTCGAGGTGCCAGCCGGGGCGGCCGCGGCCCCACGGGGTGTCCCAGCTGGGCTCGCCGGGCCTGGACGCCTTCCACATGGCGAAGTCTCGCTGGTCGCGCTTGCCGGTCTCGCCGTCGCCGGAGGGCTGGCGCAGGTCGTCGAGGTCCTGGTTGGAGAGCTCCAGGTAGCCGGGGAACGAGCGGACGTCGAAGTAGACGTTGCCGTCGGCCGCGTAGGCGTGCCCGCGCTCGATGAGGCCGCGCATCATCTCGATCATCTCGGTGATGTGGCCGGTGGCGCGGGGCTCGTAGGTGGGCGGCAGGCAGCCCAGCGCGTCGTAGCCGTCGTTGAAGGCGCGCTCGTTCTCGTAGCCGATGGCCCACCAGGGGCGGCCCTGTTCGGCCGACTTCTTGATGATCTTGTCGTCGATGTCGGTGACGTTCCGGACGAACGTCACGTCGTAGCCGCGGTAGGCGAACCAGCGGCGCATGATGTCGAAGTTCAGTCCGGACCTGATGTGCCCGATGTGCGGGGCGGCCTGGACAGTCGCGCCACAGAGGTAGATCGAGACACAGCCCGCTGTGAGCGGGACGAAGTCACGGATCTGCCGGGCGCTGGTGTCGTACAGGCGAATAGTCACGCCTCAAGGGTAGTGGGCGCGCACCAGTGCCCTGCGACCCCTTGGAGGATTGCGTGGACAGTTGTTACGGCTCCGGGCGGGCCGGAGCCGTAAGGGGTGATCGTCCGGTACGGCTCAGATGCGTCCGACGACCTTGCGGGGCGTGATCCGGACGACGACACGGGGGTCGTCGTCGCCGGAGGCGGGGTTGAAGTCGGCGTACTTCTTGCCGGTGTACTTCTGTGACAGCTCGTCGATGAGTGCCTGGCCGCCTTCGGTGGTGAGGGTGGCGGTGCCTCGGATCTCGGCGTAGGTGTACGGGGCGTCGAAGGGCTGGACGACGACGGAGACGCGGGGGTCGCGGGCGAGGTTCTGTTCCTTGCGGCGGCCGGTGGTGGTGGAGATGAGGACGTCGTCGCCGTCCCGCTTCACCCAGACCGGGGACACCTGGGGGCTGCCGTCGGGCTGGATGGTGGCGACGGTGACGAAGACCGGGGTGTCGAGCAGCGCCTTGAGGTCTTCGGAGAGTGCGGCGGTCATGGCGTACGTCCTCCTGAGCGGGTCGGTGATGTCTCTACGCCTACCCCGCCTCCGCTTGCCCGTCCCTGTTTCCCGTCCGCGCCCACCGGAAGGGTCAGTGCCAGGGCGGCGCCGGCCAGCGGGACGGCGGCGAGGACGGCCCAGCGGACGGGTGCGGGGGCGTCGAGGAGGGCGCCGGTGGCGGCGCTGCCGCCGAGGACGGCGAGGCCGGAGACGGAGGAGAGCGCTCCGGTGGCGAGGCCCAGGTGCCGGTCGTCGACGAGATCGGGTACGAGGCCGCGGGCGGCGGGCACGAGGAGCATCTGACCGAGGGTGAGGAGGACGACGAGGGCCGCCGGGGGCAGCAGTCCGGAGGGGCCGGCCGGGGTCAGGGGCACGGCGGCGAATCCGGCGGCGACGGTGACGAGCCCGGTGACGAGGGCGGTGCGCGGGGCGAGCCGGCGGGCGGACCAGCGGGTCAGGGGCAGCTGGGCGAGAACGACGAGGAGGGAGGAGAGGGCGAAGAACCAGCCGAGGGCGGCCTGCGATCCGGTGGTGCGCTGCACCTCGGCGGGCAGCGAGAGGTAGAGCTGGTTGTACGCGACGAGGTAGCTGCTGTACGCGAGGCAGAGCAGCAGGAACGGGCGGCTGGTGAAGACCTGTCGCACCGCGCCGCGGTGTGCGGCCGTTCGGGTGACGGGGTCGCGGTGCGGCATGAACCGGGCGTGTCCGGCGAGGACGGCGACGAAGACGAGGACGCCGGTGAGGCAGGCGGCGCGGAAGCCGCCGTCCAGGAGGAGGAGCAGCGAGCCGAGGAGGGGGCCGAGGAAGGCGCCGGCCTGTCCGGCGGCGGAGAACCGGGCGAGTACGTGGGCGCGCGGGGTGCCGGTGCGCTGTTCGTGCCGGACGGCTTCGCGGGCGGTCTCGGATTCGACGGCGGGTGAGAAGAGCGCGGCGGCGAATCCGGTGAGCAGGACGGCGCCGATGACGGTGGCGGTGGACGCGGCGAAGGCGAGCCAGCCGAATCCGGCGATGCGCAGGGCGCAGCCGGTGAGGACGACGGGCCTGGGGCCGTAGCGGTCGGTGAGGGCGCCGCCGATGACGAAGAGGCCTTGCTGGCTGAAGGTGCGGAGACCGAGGACGAGGCCGATGAGCCAGCCGGTCATGCCGAGGCCGGTGCCGAGGTGGGTGGCGAGGTAGGGCAGGACGGCGTAGAAGCCGGTGTTGAAGGCGAACTGGGTGGTGGTGAGGAGGCGGAGGTAGGGGGTGGGGGTGGAGCTCATGCGGGATGTTTCCGGGTTCCACGGCCCCGCACCGCCGCTGTGGTGAGCGCGGCCAGCGCGCCGAGGACGGCGAGGGCGGCGGCGGGGGCGAGGACGGACCAGGGGGCGCGTTCGGCGTAGGGAAGGTTTTCGGAGAGCATGCGCCCCCATTCGGGTGAGGGCGGCTCGGTGCCGAGGCCGAGGAAGCCGAGCGAGGCGAGGGCCAGGGCGATGGCGGGGATACGCAGGGCGGCGTGGCGGGCGACGGGGGGCAGGACGCCGGGCAGGAGGTGGCGGCGCAGCAGATGAAGCCGTCCGGCACCGAGTACCCGGGCGGCGGCGAGGTGCGGGGCGGCGCGTTCCTGGGTGTACAGGGCGGCGGTGTGGGCGGCGAGGGGCGCCCAGGCGACGGCGGTGACGGCGGCTGCGGCGCTCCAGGGGCCGGGGCCGGCGATGCCTGCGACGACGAGGCCGGTGAGGATCGCGGGCAGTGCGTTGGCGGTCTCGGTGAGTGCTCCGGCGCCCGCCGCGCCGAGCGCGAGGCCCAGGAGCAGGGTGGCGGCGGAGACGGCGAGGGCGGTCAGGGCGGTGCGGGCGGCTCCGTGGCCGAGGCGGGCGAGGATGTCGCGGCCGAGGGAGTCCGTGCCGAAGGGATGGGCGGCGGAGGGTCCGGCGAGACGGGCGGCGGCGTCGATGTGGAGCGGGTCGCGCAGGAGGCCGGCGAGGGTCACGGCGGCGAAGAGTGCGGCGAGAAGGAGTGCGCCGGTGATCAGGGACCGGCGTGCGCGGGCGGCCGGCGGGACGAGGGCGGGCAGGGCGCCGTCGTCGAGGGCGGGGCCGAGGAGGGCGCGTGCGGTGAGGCGGGTGGCGAGTCCGGCGGCGGTGCCGAGGAGCAGCAGGAGCAGGACGCAGGCCTGGAGGACGGGCAGGTCCTGGGCGAGTGCGGCGGCCAGGGCGGTGCCCCCGAGGCCGGGGATGGCGTACAGGGTCTCGACGGCGACGGCTCCGCCGGTGAGTCCGACGACGACCAGGCCGAGCTGGGGCAGCAGGCCGGGCAGGGTGCGGCGCAGGGCGTGGCGGGCGGTGCGGTGTCCGGGCAGGCCCGCCGCGGTGGCGGCGCGGGCCCAGGGTTCGGCGAAGGCGGCGGGCAGTGCGTCGTCCAGGAGGCGGCCGAGGAGGGCGCCGGCGGGGATGCCCATGGCGAGGGCGGGCAGCACGGTCTGTTCGGGGGTGCCCCAGCCGAGAGCGGGGAGCCAGTCCAGCCGGACGGCGACGACCGCGGCGAGGACGGCGGCGATGAGGAACTCGGGGAGGGCGGCGAGGACGGCGGCGCCGGTGCCGGCCCCCGCGGTGACGTTCCGGTGGCGTGCCCCGCGGCCCAGGGTGCGCGCGGCGAGGGCCGCGGCGGTCAGGAGGGCGACCAGGAGCGAGGCGCCCATGAGGGTGAGGGAGACCCCGAGGGCGGGTATCGCGTCCGGGGCGACGGGCTGCCCGGAGACCCAGGAGGTGCCGAGGTCGCCCCGCAGCAGTCCGGCCGACCAGTCGCCGAGGAGGTGAAGGGGGCCGCCGTCCAGGCCGGTCTCGGCTCGGATGGCGGCGAGGGTCTCGGGGGTGGGCGGCCGGTCGGCGTAACGGGCGTGCAGGATCGTGAGGGCGGGGTCGGTGCGGGTCAGGCGGGGCAGCATCCCGATGACGGCGACGACCGCTAGAAGTGCGGCGAACCGGCCGGCCAGGTGTTTCACCGGGTCATCCGAGGCGGGTGTCCGCGGTGATGAGGGTGCGTTCCAGCGGGTCGAGGGAGACGCCCTGGACGCGGCTGTCGTCGTAGCCCTGGACGAAGCGTTCGTGGAGCAGCGGTACGAGGGCGTCGGTGCCGAGGATGTCGGCCTCGGCACGCGCGGCGGCGGCGTGGCGGGCATCGGTCCCGGTGGTGGCGGCGGCCTTGTCCACGTCGGCGTCGACGTGCTCGTCGCAGAGCTGGGAGATGTTGAAGGTGCCGTCGCAGGTGAAGTCGGAGGCGAGGTAGGAGACCGGGTCGGCGGTGTCCAGGAGGGTGTTGCGGGCCTGGATGAAGGCGTCGTACTTCCCGGCGAGGGCGTCCGCCTCCAGCTGGGCGTAGTCGCGGACGACCTGCTTGACGGTGAAGCCGCGCTTGCTGAGCTGCTGCTGGACGACGGTGGCGACCTCGGGGAGTTCGGGCCGGTTGGTGTAGGTAGCGAGGACGATCTCCTTCGTCTGCGCGACCTGTGCCTCGCCGGCGGCCTTCGTCCGGCCGACGGGGGTGGTGCGGGCGTCGGCGGCCCAGGGGACGCCGGGGCCGAGGAGGCCCTGTGCGGCGTCGGCGCGGCCTTCGTAGACGGCCTTGACGAGGGCTTCGGAGTCGATGGCCTCGCGGGCCGCGGCGCGCATCGCGGGGTCGGCGAAGACGCCGTGCTCGGTGTTGAGGGAGAGGCCGTTGGTGCGGGCGGAGGGGAACTCGTGGACGAGCCCGTCGCCGAGGAGGGAGGCCTGGGAGATCGGTACGTACTCGGCGACGTCGACGGCCTTGGTGCGCAGGGCGTTGGCGCGGGCGGTGCCGTCGGCGACGAAGGTGACGTCGACGCCGGGGGCCTCGGCCTTGGCGCCCCAGTAGGTGTCGTTGCGTTCCAGGGTGGCGCTGACGGCGCCCTTGACGGTGGCGAGGGCGAAGGGCCCGGTGGCGTGTCCGGCCGGGTCGGCCTTGCCGCCGGTGTAGGCGGCGGCGGACAGGATCGTGAGGGAGGGGTTGGCGAGGCGCTGGGGCAGCAGCGGGTCGGCCTGGTCGGTGACGATCCGTACGGTGTCGGCGCCCCGGGCCGTGGCGGTGAGGCCGGTGTCGGACAGGACGCGGGGCTTCGGCGACGCCTTCCCCGCCGCGGTCAGTGAGCGGACGACGGCGGCCGGGTCGACCTTCGTGCCGTCGTGGAAGGTGGCCTCGCGCAGGGTGAAGGTCCACTCCTTCGCGCTGTCGCGCTTCCAGGAGGCGGCGAGTGCGGGCTTCGCCGTGCCGTCGCGGCCGAGGGTGGTGAGGCCCTCGATGACCGCGAGGCGGCTGAGGGTGACGGCGTCGTCGCCGTAGGGGGACATGGCCTGGGCGGGCGGGAAGGCCATGACGACCCGGAGGCGTTGTCCGCCGGCCGCGGCACCGTCGGACGCGCCGCCGGAGCAGGCGGTGGCGAACGGGACGAGGAGGGCGGTCGCGGACAGGGTCAGCGGCAGCGCGGAGCGACGGCGTCGGGGCGTGGGCATGGCAACGACCTTATATGAAAATGATTGTCATTTGGAAGCGGCGGGCTTCGGCGCTTCCGGAGGCAGCGGCAGCTCGAAGTGGACGATGCCCTGGCCGCCGCCCGGCAGCGCGCGCTCGTCGCACACCTCCCGCGCCAGCGACCGCCAGAACGGCTCGGCACCCGGCACGGCGGGATCGGTGTGCAGGTAGATCGCCTCGTACCCGCCGGCCCGCGCGACGAAGTCGCAGAGCTCGCGCACCATCCGGCGCGCGAGACCGTGCCTGCGATGCTCCGGCGCGACGTAGATGCGGCAGAGCTGGGCGGTGGTGCCGGACGGGAAACGGTCGGCGACCCAGCGCGGATTGGGCGGCGCCTGCGGACCCCGGTCCCGCACGGCACCCGTCGCGACGATCTCGCCGTCGCGCTCGGCCACCAGCAACGTGCAGCGCACGGGGCGCAGATAGGCGGCCTCGGGGTCGATGATGTCGGCGTGCCAGCGCGGTACGTAGCCGGAGCGCAGGTCGCGGTAGACGGTGTCGAGCATGACGGCGCGCGCGCCGCCGATGTCCGGCGGCCCGGCGGTGCGCACGACGTACCCGCCGGCCTCGGCCCGTACCGGAGCGATCGTCGTCGTACTCATCCCGGAGCTTCACCGTCCCTTGCGCGCCACACCATTGCCGCACCAGCGTACGTGCAAGTGATGTGCAACAAGGCTGCGGGCTCCGGGGACGCCCAGGTCAGGCCCCCGGAGCAACCTCGGGCGGGTCAGCCGATGCGGTAGACCAGGGCCGTCGCGATACCGGCGATGCCCTCGCCCCGGCCGGTGAAGCCGAGCCCGTCGGAGGTGGCGGCGGAGAGCGAGACCGGTGCGCCCACGGCGGCGGACAGGACCTTCTGCGCCTCGTCGCGCCGCTTGCCGATCTTCGGGCGTACGCCGACGACCTGGACGGCCACGTTGCCGATCTCGAAGCCCTCGGACCGGACGATCCTGGCCGCCTCGGTCAGCAGCGTGACACCCGCGGCGCCGGACCACTCGGGGCGCCCGGTGCCGAAGTGCTGCCCGAGGTCACCGAGACCGGCGGCCGAGAACAGCGCGTTGCAGGCGGCGTGCGCGACGACGTCGGCGTCGGAGTGGCCGGCCAGGCCGGGGCCCTCGCCCTCCCACAGCAGGCCCGCGCACCACAGTTCGCGGCCCTCCTCGAAGGCGTGGATGTCGGTGCCGATCCCCACGAGCGGGATCACGGGTGCGGTGCGCCCGTCGGAAACCTCAGAAGCCATCGTTCGCCCTCCTGCGTGCGAGAACCGCCTCGGCCAGGACCAGATCCAGCGGCCGGGTCACCTTGAACGCCTCCTCGTGGCCGGGAACGACCACGACGGGCGCCCCGAGCCGCTCGACCATGCCCGCGTCGTCGGTCGCGCCCTCGCCGCTGACGGCGACCTCCTCGTGGGCCCGCATCAGCGTGTCGCGGTCGAAACCCTGCGGGGTCTGCACCGCGCGGAGCCGGGCCCGTACCGGGGTGGACAGCACCGGTTCGGACTCCCCCGGCGCACCGGGCTCGACCTCCTTGACGGTGTCGGCGAGCGGCAGCGCGGGGACGACGGCGGGCGCTCCGTCCCGTACCGCCTCGATCACCGCGTCGACCGTGTCGACGGGCACGAGCGGGCGGGCCGCGTCGTGGACGAGGACGACGGCGACGTCCTCGGGCAGCGCGTCGAGTCCGAGCTTCACCGACTCCTGCCGGGTCCCGCCGCCGGGCACCACCAGGAAGTCGGTGCGCTCGGGCAGGGCGTGCTCGTCGAGCAGATGCCGCACCTCCGGCGCGCCCTCCGGCGGCGCGACGACCACGACCAGGGACACATGGCGGGAGGCCGCCATGGCCCGTACGGCGTGGATGAGCATGGGCGTCCCGCCCAGGGCGCGGAGCGCCTTGGGGGCGCCCGGGCCGAGCCGTACGCCGCGGCCGGCCGCGGGAATCACGGCGGCGGTGCGGTAAGGACGCGATTGATCAGACATCGGTTGCACTCCGAAGCATCGGCATGTTTGTCTCCACGGCCGACGTGGGTATGGCCACAAGCGAGCCGGGCGCTACGCCATGACTCGACCGGGACCCTTTCCGTGACCCCGGGCGAGACGGGTACCACCCCGGCCGCTCGGGATCGGCCTCACACGTCGACTTCACAAGATCGCGAGCAAAGTACCGGGGGATCGTCGATGAGGCCAACGCATCGGCGCATCGGGGAGAACATCCGGTTTCATCAGGCCACGGCCACGCCATCCGCAGGCGTCCGCCGGACCGGATGCACCGCCCGGACGACGTCACCGTGCCGCGGCCGGACGTGACAGCTGGAAACGACGCAGCTGGAAACAACGCCGCCGGGCGGGACCCGGACATGAACACAGCCGGACATGCCGCAGCGCCCGACGACACACCGTGAAAACGGCTGGTCAGCGGGCACCGCGGCACATTATTTACGACCGGTGCGATCCGGTTCAGGACGCGAGGACCTCGTCAAGAAGAGCCTCGGCCTTGTCCTCGTTCGTGTTCTCCGCGAGAGCGAGCTCACTCACCAGGATCTGGCGAGCCTTGGCGAGCATGCGCTTCTCACCTGCGGAGAGTCCGCGCTCGCGCTCGCGACGCCACAGGTCACGAACAACTTCCGCGACCTTGATGACATCACCGGATGCGAGCTTCTCGAGATTTGCCTTGTAGCGTCGGGACCAGTTCGTCGGCTCCTCGGCATACGGCGCGCGCAGCACCTCGAAGACCCGGTCCAGCCCTTCCTGCCCGACTACGTCGCGCACACCTACGAACTCCGCATTGTCCGCCGGTACACGCACCGTCAAGTCGCCCTGAGCGACCTTGAGCACCAAGTAGGTCTTGTCCACGCCTTTGATCTGGCGAGTTTCGATAGCCTCGATCAGCGCGGCCCCGTGATGGGGATAGACCACGGTGTCGCCAACCTTGAACGTCATGTGACAGGTACCCCTTCCGTGGCTATCAAGAGTAACACGAGAACAGCTTCTCCTGAATGGCGTTTTCGCAGGTCAGGGCATATCTCGGGGCTTGACAACTGCAACACGGACGTGCTGCGGAAGGCTCGCGGAGGACGGTATTCGCAGGTCGGAGCCGCTGTGCGGGCGAGGAGAAACGCGGACGTTACACCTACCGGAACCCGCTCGGAAGTGACGAGACGTCCCGTTTTGCCGGGTTCCGGATGATGAACATTCCGTACTCCGTTCGGAGATCGATCACCCGTACGGCGGTTAGTGGCGACGGCAGTACCGGTGGGCAATGAAATTGATCAACGCCGGACGCCGTGAGGATTATGTGCAATGAATGCGCCACAGCCCCTTGAACAGCGGCTGAACAGGGACACGAAGCGCAGGGGGAACACCCGGCGGAACGTGCGGCGGAACAGGTGGCGGAATTGATCAAGCGCGTTATGTGAACGGCGTGCGAATGATCTCGCGCACGCCGGCCCGCGATCATGCGGGGCCGTCGGGCCAGGATCCCCCGGGCCGTCAGGGGCGGGTCGGGTGCGGGGCCGGGACGGCGGCTCGGTAACCTGGCCGCTGACACACCCTTAGGGCGGCTTTACACCGCTCGCCCGACCCCGTCCGTAAGTCCGCTCGTTCAAGGAGTTGCCGCCGCCGTGAGCCGCAGCCTTCGACACGGCGCCCTCGCCGCCACTGCCATCGTGTTCTCGATCGCCGCGCTCTCCGCATGCGGAGCCGGCAAGAACGCGCAGACGCTCGAAGTCAGGCCTGACAACGCCGCCACGTCGTCCGGCGACATCAAGATCCAGAACGCCAACGTGGTCACCCAGCCGGAGCACGGTGCCGAAGGCCCGGCCGCGGTCACCGCCACGCTGTTCAACAACGGCACCGAGCCGGAGACGCTCGACGCCATCACCCTGACGGGTGGCAGCGGCTCCGTGGAGCTGCACGCCGCCAAGGGTTCGGGACCGGTCGTCGTACCGGCCGGCGGCCGGGTGGTCCTCGGCGGCAAGGGCAACGCCTCCGCCGTGATCGAGAACGGCCACGAGGCCACGCAGAACGGCAACGTGCAGCCGCTGGTCTTCAAGTTCAGCCGGACCGGCGACATCCCGCTCGGCGCCTCCGTCGTGCCCGCCACCGGCTACTTCAAGGGCTTCGGCCCCAGCGCACTGCCGGAGACCCCTAAGAAGCCGGAGAACTCGCCCGAGGCGACGCCGACCGGTTCCGCGTCCGAGACGCCGGGCGCCTCGACCGGGAGCCCCTCGGCCCCGGCCTCGGAAGGCGACACCACCACCCCGAGCGACGCGGCGTCCGACTCCCAGCAGCCGGGCTGACCGCATCCCGCACGACAAGCAGGTGTGGCTGAGGCGCCTCCCGGGCCGGGAGGCGCCTCAGCCACACCTGCTTGTCGTATCGCCCCGGGGCCGGGGCGTCGGGCCGGTTTACGGCTCGAACTTGTACCCGAGACCCCGCACCGTCACGAGGAACCGCGGGGCGCCCGGATCCGGCTCGATCTTGGCGCGCAGCCGCTTCACGTGGACGTCGAGGGTCTTGGTGTCACCCACGTAGTCCGCGCCCCAGACCCGGTCGATCAGCTGCATCCGGGTCAGCACCCGGCCGGCGTTGCGCAGCAGCATCTCCAGCAGGTCGAACTCCTTCAGCGGCAGGTCGACCTTGCCGCCCGAGACCGTGACGACGTGCCGGTCCACGTCCATCCGCACCGGGCCGGCCTCCAGCGCGGCCGGAGTGACCTCCTCCGGCTCACCGCGGCGGCGCAGCACCGCGCGGATGCGGGCGACGAGCTCGCGCGAGGAGAAGGGCTTGGTCACATAGTCGTCGGCCCCTATTTCCAGGCCGACGACCTTGTCGATCTCGCTGTCCTTGGCGGTGACCATGATCACGGGGACGTTGGACTTGCTGCGCAGCTGCCGGCAGACCTCCGTGCCGGGCAGGCCGGGCAGCATCAGGTCGAGGAGCACGAGGTCGGCGCCGTTGCGCTCGAACTCGTCCAGGCCGTCGGGGCCGGTGGCCGCGATGGCGACCTCGAAGCCTTCCTTGCGGAGCATGTAGGACAGGACGTCGCTGAAGGATTCCTCATCCTCGACGACAAGCACTCGGGTCACGGAAGAGCCTCCGGGGCAGGGAACGAATCAAAAGTGTCGGGTGCGGCGCCCCGGTGGGACGCCTCGTCGCCGTTGACGATGAGAGGACCGCCCGATGTGCGGTCCCGGGCCCGTACGGAGCCCGCTTCGGGCAGCCGCAGGGTGAAGGTGGAGCCCTGTCCCTCCGAGCTCCAGACGGTGACCTCCCCGCCGTGCGAGGCGGCCACGTGCTTGACGATGGCGAGGCCGAGGCCGGTGCCACCGGTGGCGCGCGAGCGGGCCGGGTCGACGCGGTAGAAGCGTTCGAAGACCCGTTCCCGGTCCTTCTCCGAGATGCCGAAACCCTGGTCGGTCACGGCGATCTCGATCTCGTCCCCGCCGGGTACGACCACCCGGCGGACGGCGATGCCGACGCGGGTGCGGGCGGGGCTGTAGTTGACGGCGTTCTCGACGAGGTTGCCGAGCGCGGCGGCGAGCTGACCGCGGTTGCCCCATATGCGGAGCTCGGCGGTGCCGCCCGAGGCCATGGTGATCTGCTTGGAACCGGCCTGCTGCCGGCAGCGGTCGATGGCCTCGGCGACCAGTTCGTCGACCCGGACCGGCTCGGCGTCCTCCAGCGGGTCGTCGTTCTGCACCCGGGAGAGGTCGATGAGCTCCTGGACGAGGTTGGTGAGCCGGGTCGCTTCTATCTGCATCCGGCCGGCGAACCGCTCCACCGCCTCCGGATCGTCGGAGGCGTCCATGACGGCCTCCGAGAGCAGGGACAGTGCACCGGTCGGGGTCTTGAGCTCATGGCTGACGTTGGCGACGAAGTCGCGCCGGACCGCTTCGATGCGGCGGGCCTCGGTGAGGTCCTCGACCAGCAGCAGCACCAGGCGGGAGCCCAGCGGGGCGACCCGGGCGGAGACCGCGAGGGCCTCGCCCCGGCCCGTACCGCGCCGGGGCAGGTCCAGCTCGACCTGTCGTATCTCCCCGTCACGGCGGGTGTCCCTGGCCATGTTCAGCATCGGCTC
Organism: Streptomyces sp. NBC_00385; assembly: GCF_035917155.1. Classification (NCBI taxonomy): domain Bacteria; kingdom Bacillati; phylum Actinomycetota; class Actinomycetes; order Kitasatosporales; family Streptomycetaceae; genus Streptomyces; species Streptomyces sp. NBC_00385. Next base: position 3,848,007 of record NZ_CP107951.1, read on the forward strand.
GACGGCCAGACGCCCTCCCCTGACCAGTCCCAGCGCGTACGCGGCGGAGCTGGCCTTGACGACGCTGTCGCTCTCGTCGAGCACGACCGCGGAGGAGCTGAGCACGGACAGGACCGTGTCGACGCCGGGGGGCAGGGGGGCACCGCTGTCGGGCCGCAGGGACGTACGCGTGGGTTTCTTCTGGTCGCGCTCGCTCCAGCGGAACGCCAGCATCGCGATCACGCCGGTACACACCCCGGCGATCGCTGCAGCTGCGGCGACCGCCGCGTTCACGTCCATGGCTCCAGGTTATGCGGCTCCACCGACACTCTCCCAGCCGTCCGAGTGCCTATCCGAACACTCGTCGCCCAGAGTTCACCGAGGGGCAAGCACCGGTTCACTTGGCCGGTCGGAACCCGACGCGTACGGCCGTCACGGTGGCACCGTGGGGTTCAGAGCTGGCCCCGGCCTCGGTTTAGGACTGGAGAGGGACTTCCCATGCGTGACGCGTACCACGAGGAACTCGACTCGATCGGCGAGGGGCTGGTCGAGATGGCCCGGCTCGTCGGATCGGCGATCGGCCGGGCGACGACGTCCATGCTCGACGCCGACCTCAAGCTCGCGGAGACCGTGATCGCCGCGGACCAGAAGGTCGACGACCTCCAGCACGACCTGGAGGCCCGGGCCATCGCGCTGCTGGCCCGCCAGCAGCCGGTGGCGACCGATCTGCGGATCGTGGTCACCTCGCTGCGGATGAGCGCCGACCTGGAGCGCTCGGGCGACCTCGCCCAGCACGTCGCCAAGCTGGCCCGGCTGCGCTTCCCGCAGAAGGCGGTCCCGGACGACCTGCACGCCACCATCCTGGAGATGGGCCAGCTCGCGCAGCGCCTGATGGCCAAGGCCGCCGAGGTGATCATCACCAAGGACGTCGACCTGGCGCTCCAGCTGGAACAGGACGACGACGAGATGGACCTGCTGCACCGCACGCTGTTCCAGCACCTGATGGACGACCGCTGGAAGCACGGCATCGAGACGGCCGTCGACGTGACACTGCTCGGCCGCTACTACGAGCGGTTCGCCGACCACGCGGTGTCGGTGGCCAAGCGCGTCGTCTACCTGGTGACGGGCGAGCACGCGGACGAGATCCAGCAGCCGACGCCGGTCGAGGGCGCGTAGCCGGCCGGACACGCACGGCCGGCCACGCGGACGCAGCCGGCGCCAGGGACTCGCACATGCGTTCCTGCGCGTGTGCGCCGTTGATGCGCCCGCCCGGCTGGGCATGCAATGGGATGGGGCGGCACGACCTTTCCGTACGCCCCGGTCGTGGGCCCCGGACGGGCGTACGGCCCTGTCGTACACCTTGAGGAGGAACCATGGCCGATTCCCCCACGACCGAACCCCAGCAGGAGACACCCGCCGACGTGGCGCACCGGGGCGTCGTCGGCGCCTGCGGCTGCGGATCGGGCTGCGGGTGCGGCTGCCAGTCCGGCGCGCCGTGCCAGTGCGGCGGCTGCTCCGGCTGACGGGCGCGCGCAACGACGGAGGGCGCCCCCGCACGGACGCGCATCGTCCGCGCGGGGCCGCCCCCGTGCTCTGATCAGGCCGTCCGCTCCACAGCGGGCTCGGCACCGGCGCCCTGGACCGCACCCGCTCCGACCGGTCCTGCCGCTCCGACCGGTCCGCTCACGACCGCGGGTGCCGGCGCCGGTACCGCGCCGCCCTGCGGCAGGTTCCGCATCAGCAGCCAGTAGCCGAACGCCGCCGCGGTACCCAGCACCGCGCACGTCCCCCACAGCCACCCGGCCCCGAAGTGGTCGATCACCACACCGGACATCAGCGGGGCCACGAGCGCCGCGGCCGACCAGGACAGGGCGTACATGCCCTGGTAGCGGCCCCGGCCGTGAGCAGGTGAGAGCTGGACGACCAGACCGTTCTGCACGGGCGCGTTGACGATCTCGGCTACCGTCCAGACGCAGATGGTCAGCGCGTAGACCGCCACCGAACCGGCGAAGGCCGTCAGCCCGAACCCGTACCCGGCGAGCAGCGACGACACGATGAGCAGTTGGCGCGGGTCACGGCTCTGGATGAACCGGGTGACCGGGATCTGGAGCACCACGATCAGCACGCCGTTGACGGCGACCGCCGAGCCGAAGTCGGAGCTGCTGAACCCGTCGGCCCCCATGGCCACCGGCAGCCCCACGTACCCCTGCTGGAAGATCAGGGCGATCACGAACGACAGCCCGACGACGCCCATGAACCGTCCGTCCCGCAGCACCGTGCCGAGCCGGATGCCGTCGCCGGCGGCACGCGCGTCCGTCGCCGCGGCCGGGGTCTTCTGCGGCCGGGACTCCGGCACCTTCATGAAGACGACGACCGCGCAGCACAGCGTCATCACCGCCTCGCCGACGAAACCGGCGAGGTAGCTGTACTCGGCGACGAACCCGGCCCCGGCGGACGAGACCGCGAACCCCAGGTTGATCGCCCAGTAGTTGAGCGAGAAGGCCCGCACCCGGTCCTTCGCCGGGACGATGTCGGCGATCATCGCCTGGACCGCGGGGCGAGAGGCGCTGCTGGCCATGCCGACACAGAAGGCGACGGCGGCGATCGCCACCGGATGGGCCATGAAGCCGAGCACGGCCACCGAGACGGCGGTCGACAGCTGCGCGACGAGCATCGTGGGCCGCCGCCCGAAACGGTCCGTCATCACACCGGCCACGAGTGAGGAAACGACCCCGCCGAGCCCGTGCAGCGCGGCGACCAGACCGGCGTACGAGGCGGAGTAACCCCGGTCCAGGGTCAGGTACAGGGCCATGAAGGTGGCGACGAACGCCCCGAGGCGGTTGACCAGGGTGCTGGTCCACAGCCACCAGAACTCCCTGGGGAGACCGGAGACGGATTCACGGGTGGCCCGTCTGAGACCGGCGACAGACATACGGGTTCCCCCAGGACGTACGGATGTGGATGCGGGCGGTAAGCGGTCCGCCGACGGTCCGAACATTACAAATTCTGGATTCGGCGCTGCCACCCAATTGACGGCCGGCGTCAATCCGCGCAGCCCTGTCCGCCCTGTGGCCGGGCGCGCGCGGCCCGTACGGGTTCGATTACGCTCGGACCCATGGCCGACGCACCGTACAAGCTGATCCTCCTCCGCCACGGCGAGAGCGAATGGAACGCGAAGAACCTGTTCACCGGATGGGTGGACGTCAACCTCACCGAGAAGGGCGAGAAGGAGGCGGTCCGCGGCGGTGAGCTGCTCAAGGACGCCGGCCTGCTCCCCGATGTACTGCACACCTCGCTCCAGAAGCGCGCCATCCGCACCGCCCAGCTCGCGCTGGAGTCCGCGGACCGCCACTGGATCCCCGTCCACCGCTCCTGGCGCCTGAACGAGCGCCACTACGGCGCCCTCCAGGGCAAGGACAAGGCCCAGACCCTCGCCGAGTTCGGCGAGGAGCAGTTCATGCTCTGGCGCCGCTCGTACGACACCCCGCCGCCCGCCCTCGAGGACGGCACCGAGTTCTCCCAGAGCGACGACGCGCGCTACGCGACGATCCCGCCGGAGCTGCGCCCGCGCACGGAGTGCCTCAAGGACGTCGTCGTCCGCATGCTGCCGTACTGGTACGACGGCATCGTCCCGGACCTGCTCGACGGCAAGACCGTCCTGGTCGCCGCGCACGGAAACAGCCTCCGGGCCCTGGTCAAGCACCTCGACGGCGTCTCGGACGAGGCCATCGCGGGCCTGAACATCCCGACGGGCATCCCGCTCGCGTACGAACTGGACGAGAACTTCCGCCCGTTGAAGCCGGGCGGGACGTACCTGGACCCGGACGCGGCGAAGGCCGCCATCGAGGCCGTGAAGAACCAGGGCAAGAAGTAGGCGCGAGAAGCACCAGCAGCCCACGCGAAGAGCCCCCCGCACGCGGATCATCCGCGAGCGGGGGGCTCTTCGCTGCCGTGCCGCCTGTGACGGCGCTCACTCGGCGTCGTACCCTGTGGCGCATGCGGGGAGAGCGGGGAGAGCAGCCATGAGTGAACCCCTGAAGACCTTTGTCGGCGGCGCCGAGGTCGAGGTGCCCAACAGCATCCCGGCCATCCGCGACGCCCTGCCCGAGGCGAGACGCGAGGAGTTCGACCGCGCCATCAACGAGGCCGGGGTGCACGAGATCCAGGCCGTGATGCGGCACTGGATGCTGGAGGCCGTACCCGACCCGGAGGCGGAGCGGATCCTGGACCGGCTGGCGCGGGACGAGGCCGAGAGGCGGAGCGTCGCTTGAGCCTCAGGATCTCCTACGCGCCTCCCGCCGACGACACCCTGGCCAAGATGCGGGACGGCGACACCTTCCGGGACGAGATGGCGCGCACGCTGGGGCACGACCCGTACGGGCACGGCTCGTCCGCCGTCAAGGGTGAGCACGATCGCCGGGAGGCGACGGTCGCCGGGGCGATCGTGCTCTACTACGTCTCCGGATCGGTCCTGACCGTCACCGTGGTGCGGCTCGTCCCGCTTCCGTAGGCCACCGCGCCCCGCAGGCCGCGCTGCCCCTGCCCTTCCCTGACCCCGGCTCAGGCGAGCTTGGCGGCCTGGGCGTCGATGACCGCGGTCGGCAGCTCGAAGTCGCCGCCCTCGGCAGCCGCACCCAGGTTGAGCGAGGTCAACGAGGCGAGCGTGGTGCCCTGGCGGAGCTGGATGAGCTTCATCGCGTACTTCTCGCCCTCCCCCTCGACCGTCACCGTCCAGGCGACCGCTTCCTCGCCGCCCTTGACCGGCACCTCCGTGATCTTGGTGACCTTCTGCTTCGATCCGGCGGCGGTGAGAGTGAACCCGGAGGCGCACTCGGTCGCGGCGCTGCGCAGACCGGCCAGCGCCTCGTCGGCCCCCTTGCCGTCGTACGCGGCGAGCGTGGTGAGCGTCGTCGTGACGTTCATCATCGCCTCGAGCATCTTCGCCGGGTCCTCGCTCGCCTTCGGGTCGTCGCTCTTCTTCGGCAGACGGGCCACCTTCCGCTGCGTGGACGCGGCGGGCTTTCCGGCCTTGGCGCCCATCAGGGCATCGGCGAACGCGTCGCAGGCCGCCTTGTCGACCGTGACGGCGTCGCCCTCGATGGCGTCGGCGGGAGTGCCCTTGGAGATCTTGTGGTCCTTGACGTCGCCCTGGACCAGCGAGACCTTCTCCAGCTCGGCCGCGGTCAGCGCCTTGGCGGTGGAGTCCGCGCCCTTGTCCGCCGGCTTGGCGGAAGCGGAGTCGGCCGCCTTGCCGTTGTCCTTGGCCGAGTCCCCGTCCGAACCACAGGCCGCGGTGAGCAGGGCCAGGGACATCACGGTGGCGGCAACGGCGGTACGGCGTATGGCAGTGGGTCGCATGGCCCGTCCTTCTGTCTCAAGGTGTTTCGCCCGCACGAGAGCGGCCGTCGCCGGGTTCGGCGCGGTAGTGAGGAATCGTGGGGTTTGCCAACTCTATGAGCACGCTGTGGTTTGGCAATGCGTCAATGCGGGCATCGCCCGTGATCGTGACGACGTCGTGATCACCTCGTGAAGGCTCTGAACTGGGCATTTGCCACAGATGGCAGCAACACGTCGCGGGGTGACCGTTCGAAGGGGGTCCGCTGATGTTGCTCGATTCCGCTCTGTCCACCGTGCTGGGTTCCGTGGGCGTGCCGGCGGAACTGGTCGCCTCGTGCGATGCGCTGACCGGAGGTACGTACAACGCGGTCACCCGCGTCGGTCTCACCGACGGCCGGCGGTGGGTGGTGAAGACGCCTCCGCCGGGCGGGAGTCATCTCGCGTACGAGCGCGATCTGCTGGTCAACGAGGTGACGTTCTACACCGCGGCGGCCGGCCTCGCCGAGGAGACCGCCGTCCCCGGCGTCGTGCGCAGCGGCATCGACCCGGCCGCGCCCGGAGGCGCGTACGTGATCATGACGGAGCGTCCGGGGCAGCCCTGGCACGAGGTCGGCGGCGCTCTGGCCGACGCCGAGGGGCGGCGGCTGCGCGTGGAGCTCGGGCGGATCGTCGGCCGGCTGCACTCCGTGCCGGGGCCGGGCGGTTTCGGCTACCCGTCCGCGGCGCTGGGCCCGTTGGCCCCCACCTGGCGCGGCGCCTTCACGGCGATGACCGGCGCCGTGCTGGCGGACGCGGAGAGGTACGGGGCGCGGCTGCCGCGTACGCCTTCGGTCATCCGCCGCCGGCTCGACGCCGCTTCGTCCGTCCTGGACGACGTCGCCCGGCCGGCCCTGGTCCACTTCGACCTGTGGCAGGGCAACATCCTGGTCGCCGGGGAGCCGGGTGCGCGGCGGATCGGCGGGATCATCGACGGGGAGCGGATGTTCTGGGGCGACCCGGCCGCCGACTTCGTGTCGCTCGCCCTGTTCGGGGACATCGAGGAGGACGAGGACTTCCTGACCGGGTACGGGGAGTCGGCGCCGGGCGGGCCGGTGGAGTTCGACGGTTCGCTGCGGGCGCGGATCGCCCTGTACCGCGCGTACCTCTACCTGATCATGCTGGTGGAGACCGTGCCCCGGAAGGCGTCCGGGGAGCAGTTGGAGTGGACGTGGAACGAGGTGGCGCCTCGGCTCGAAGCGGCGCTCGACGACGTGGGGCCGGCGCTGCGGGCCTGAGGGCGGCCGCAGCGCCGGCAGGTGTCCCTCAGCGCCCCAGCGCCCGTTGGGCGTCGTGGAGGTTGGCCGGCCGGACGCTCTCCGGGGCTCCGTACGCCTCCAGGCGGGTGTGCAGGTCGCCGGTGAAGTCGGGGACGTCGATCTGGTCGAACTCCGTCACCTCGCTCACCCCCACCGTCGCGCTGTACGGGGCGAGGCCGTCGATCCGCATCAGGCCGGCCCGGCCGTTGGTGACGCGGATGTTCCAGTGCGTGAAGCGGGCGCCGAACAGCGGTCCGGCGCTCGCGTCGCCGCCGTGGCGCCCGTTGTTGTTCACGGTGATGTCGGTGCGGACGTTGGCGAACGGCATGCCCCGGTGCGAGTCGAAGGTGCCCATCTCCATCACGCCGCGCGACCAGACGTTGTGGCTGGACAGGCCCTCGACGTTGATGCCGTGCAGCTGGGTCCCGGAGGGTGCCGGGACGGTGCGCTGCTCGATGGTGAAGTCCTCGATCAGGTTGTCGTGGCTGCCTTCACGGCAGTAGTACGGGTGGTGCGAGCCGCGCCCCGCGACCTTCGTACGGCGCAGGGTGCAGGCGGAGGCCCCGATGAGGCCGAAGCCGTTGTCGACGTGGCGGACGGTGACGTCGTCGGCCCAGCAGTCGTAAGCGCACTGGAACGCGACGCCGTTGTAGCCCTTGTCGAGCAGGTGCGGCGACTGCGGGGTCTCGACCGCTTCGAGGGTGAGGCCTTCGACACCGGAGCCGGTGAGCGGGGCGGCGAGGGTGGTGAGGCGCGGGTCCCATTCGGGGCGGACGTCGAGCGGGAGCGGCCGCTCCAGGGTGACCCGGCGTCCGTGGACGGCGGTGATGCGGACCGGCCACTCGTAGGGGACGTACGAGGTCAGCTTGGTCTTGTCGTCCCAGTAGTACGCCTCCGGTCCGGCGCCGCCGCCCGCCATGTGCTCCAGGAGGGTGTGGGCGGAGTCGTCGGCGAGGCGGAGCAGGACGAGTGCTCCGCGCTTCAGTTTCCGGGTGTCGTCGACGGTGATCGTGCGGTCGCCGAGGCGGGCGGGGGCGACGGTGGTCAGGGTCCGCCACTCGTCCCGCTTGTTGCCGGTCCAGCCCTCGAAGGGCCAGGCCTGCGCCTTGATGGCGTCGGTGAGCGAGGCCCAACGCGCTTCGGGGCAGAGCCAGATGAGGCCGCCGGCCCAGGACCAGCTGGACTTGTCGCCGCCGTAGCGGCTGCCGTACGCGCCGATGAGCTCGGTGAGGTTCTTCGTGGCGATGAGCGTGGTGCGACCGCTGCCCGCGCCGCGCACCACGACGTTGCTGTGGCCGATGCGGATGATGTCGTCGATGCGGTACGTACCCTCGGGGACGATCACCGTGCCGCCGCCGCGCTCTCCGGCGGCGGCGATGGCACGGTTGATCGCGGGGGCGGCGTCGGCGGAGTTGTCCGGCCGGGCGCCGTAGTGCAGCACGTCGGCGGTGAAGCCGTGGCCGGTACGGGGGCGGGGCAGGGCGGAGCCGGCGCGGTAGCCGGCCCGGCCGATGAACGGGATCTGCGGGTGGGTGAAGGGCGCTGCGGTGAACTCCCGCCAGAGCGGGGCCGGCTGTGTCCGCCCGCCCGCCGGGGCGCTTGGGCCGCCGCTCACGGCGAAGGCCGTCCCGCCGCCGAGCGTTCCTGCCGCCGCGGCCGCGGCGACGGCCACCGCGCTGCCGAGCAGTCCGCGCCTGCTGAATTCCCTCTGCGTCGCCTGGGGCGCCATGAGCCGGTCCGCCTTCCATGATTTTCACGGATGTGAACGCTGTTCATATCTGCGTCGGCGGTGAGCATGCCACGATCCCCGGGCGCAGCGAAAGAGTCGCGCACGGGGGAATACGACAGGCGAGGGAACGGCAGAGAACGACCGGCCAGCAGCCGTCAGTCAGTGGGGCGCTGGGTCAGGTGTGTGAACGCTTCGAGGTTCCGCGTGGACTCGCCGCGCGATACCCGCCACGCGTACTCCTTGCGGATCGCGGTCGCGAAACCGAGTTCGAGCAGGGGGTTGAAGGCGCCGTCGGCAGCCTCCAGGACCACGCCGAGCAGCCGGTCCAGTTCCCCCGGCGTCACCACGGACAGCGGCAGCTTGCCGACGAGGTAGATGTCCCCGAGCGAGTCGACCGCGTAACTCACGCCGAACAGGCGGAGGTTGCGCTCCAGCAGCCAGCGGTGCACCGCCGCGTCGTTCTCGTCGGGGTGCCGGATGACGAAGGCGTTGAGGGACAGCGCGTGCGTGCCGACGATGAGCGAGCAGGTGGTGGCGAGCTTGCGGGTGCCGGGCAGCTGGACGACGTAATGGCCGGGCGCGGGGTTCTCGTAATCGAGCCCGGCATCCTTCAGCGTCGCCTCGATGACCTGGGCGACCTGTGTGACCTGCGGCGCCGCCGCTTCCTCGGGTACGTCAGCCATGGGGCGAGCGTACGTCAGGCGCCGGGCGCCCGTCCGGCGGGAACCCGCCGGCCTCACCCGTGGTGCGCGCGGACCCTGCGCCGGTGGTCCTGCACCGCGCCGGCGTACACGTCCGCGGTCGCCGCCGCCGCCGTGTCCCAGCCGAAGCGCTGCGCGTGCGCGGCGGCCTCGCCGCCCATCCGGTCGACGAGCCCGGGCGCGGCCGCGAAGCGCTGAAGCACCGCCGCGTACGCCTCCGGGTCGTGCCCGGGGATCAGGAAGCCGCTGACCCCGTCCCGTACCGCCACCGGCAGTCCGCCCACGGCCGCCGCGACGACCGGGGTGCCGGCCGCCTGGGCCTCGATGGCGACCAGGCCGAAGGACTCGCTGTACGAGGGCATGACCAGCACGGACGCGGCCCGGAACCAGTCGGCGAGCTGGTCCTGACCGACCGGCGGGTGGAACCGCACGACGTCCGCGATACCGAGGCGGGCGGCCAGCTTCTGCAGGCCCTCCGGCTTCGCGAGCCCGCTGCCGCTGGGGCCGCCGACGACCGGCACGACGATGCGCGAACGCAGCGACGGGTCCCGGTCCAGCAGCGCGGCGACCGCGCGCAGCAGCACGTCCGGGGCCTTCAGCGGCTGGATGCGGCCCGCGAACAGCGGGATCAGGGCGTCCTGCGGCAGACCGAGGCGCGCACGGGCCGCGGCGCGGCCGTCGGCGGGGCGGAAGCGGTCCAGGTTGACGCCGGGGTGGACGACGGCGACGGCGCCGGGATCGGCGTCGTAGAAGCGGACGAGCTCGTCCGCCTCCTCGGCGGTGTTCGCGATCAGCCGGTCGGAGGCGTGCACGATCTGGGTCTCGCCGATGACGCGGGCGGCGGGCTCGGGGGTGTCCCCCTCGGCGAGCGCGGCGTTCTTGACCTTGGCCATGGTGTGCATGGCGTGGACGAGCGGGACGCCCCAGCGCTGCGCGGCGAGCCAGCCGACCTGGCCGGAGAGCCAGTAGTGGGAGTGCACCAGGTCGTAGTAGCCGGGGCGCTGACCGGCCCACGCCTGCATCACGCCGTGCGTGAAGGCGCAGAGCTGGGCGGGCAGCTCCTCCTTGGCCAGACCCTCGTACGGGCCCGCGTCGACGTGCCGGACCAGGACGCCCGGCGCCATCTCGACGGCCGGCGGCAGCGCCCCGGTGGTGGAGCGGGTGAAGATCTCGACCTCGATGTTGATCGCGGCCAGGCGCTTGGCGAGCTCCACGATGTACACGTTCATGCCGCCCGCGTCACCCGTACCCGGCTGGTGCAGCGGCGAGGTGTGCACGGAGAGCATCGCGATCCGGCGCGGCCTGCGATGGCCGCCGGGGAAGGAACCGGTGAGGCCTGCGGGGAACCTGAGACGCGGCGCGACACGGCTGCTGCCGAGCCGGGAGACGTACTGACTCACGTCGTCCGGTCCTCCTCGCTCAGGGCACTGGTACCGACTTCGTTCACGGCATGGCACGGAAAGGGCACACGGTCGCTCTCGGGAGGCGCACGGACCCTTTCGGAAGGCTGGAACAGCGGAACTCCTCCTTTCATTTCCGCTTTGCCAAATCATTACGGTACGGCTCCGGCGCGTCGCGGTGCACGGCCGCCGAACCCGGGCGAGTGGTTACGCTCTGTGTCATGCGCCCGATCGGCACCGCCACCCGCGGGACCACCAACCCGAACCGGCTGCGCCGCATGGACCGCTGGATCGCCGCCACGCACGGCCCCGCCCTGCGCCGCGCCGACGCCCCCGTGGCGGTCGACCTCGGGTACGGCGCCGCGCCCTGGACCGCCGTCGAGCTGCTGGAGCGCCTGCGCACCGCCGAGCCCCGTACCCGCGTGGTCGGCATCGAGATCTCCCCGGAACGCGTCGAGGCCGCGCGGCCGTACGAGCGCGAGGGTCTGACCTTCCGGCACGGCGGCTTCGAGATCCCGCTGCCGGAGCGGCCCGCGCTGATCCGGGCGGCGAACGTGCTGCGCCAGTACGACGAGGCCGAGGTCACCGCCGTCTGGCAGCGGCTGTGCGACCGGCTCGCGCCGGGCGGCCTGCTGGTGGAGGGCACCTGCGACGAGATCGGGCGCCGCCACGTCTGGGTGGCGCTGGGACCCGAGGGCCCCCGCACGGTCACGTTCGCGACCCGGCTCGGCTCCCTCGGCCGCCCGTCCGACCTCGCGGAGCGGCTGCCCAAGGCGCTGATCCACCGCAATGTGCCGGGCGAGCCCGTCCACGCCTTCCTCCGCGACTTCGACCGGGCCTGGGCGGCGGCGGCACCGTACGCCTCGCTGGGCGCCCGGCAGCGCTGGATCACGGCCGTGCGGGCGCTGTCCGGCACGTGGCCGCTGACGGACGGTGTACGGCGGTGGCGCCAGGGCGAAGTGACGGTGAAATGGGCGGCACTCCAACCCGAGCGGTAGCCCAACACACAGAGAACAGGGTGAACTCTCCCGGCGCCGGGAACGTCGGCACGGCATCGTTCGTCCCAGAACAGGGAGGCCTGATCCACACGGGCGGACACCAGGGGCCGGGGAGTGCCGAGGGGTTCGCGAGCTGCGGAGATGTGTCTGCCTCTGTTGCTTTTCGGTAGGGCATGGCACGATCTCGTCGGCGCCATAAGTTACTGACGGTAAATCAGATCCGTACCGCATCCGCAGGGATCCGCTCGGAGGGGGAGCTTCGTGTACCGACGCCACTGTGCCGCTGCCGCGATCACTCTGGTCTGCGCGATGGCCGTCCTGGCCTCGCCGGTCCAGGCCTTCGCCGCACCCGCGCCCCCCTCGCCCGCCGCGGACCGGCCGGTGAAGAAGAGCCTCGAGGAGGTGCGCCAGGAGATCGACGGCCTCTACCGGGCCGCCGGATCGGCCACGGACGCGTACAACCTCGCGGAGGAGAAGACCAAGAAGCAGTCCGGCGAGATCGTCAAGCTGGCCCAGGCCATAGTCGAGGGCCAGGCGAAGATCGCCGAGCTCAAGAGCAGAGCGGGCGCCCAGGCCCGCGAGGAGTACCGCAACGCCGGACTCCCCCCGGGCGCCCGGCTCATGCTCAGCGGGGACCCGCAGCTCTTCCTGGACGGGATCGGCCGGGCCCAGCAGGGCCAGAAGGCCGCCAAGGGACTCCTGGGAGAACTGAACAGGACCCAGGAGGACTTGAAGACGTACACGCAGGACGCGAGCACCAACTGGACCAAGCTCGAAGCCAACCGCGTCAAGCAGGCCAAGGCCAAGAAGAAGATCAACGAGCAGATCGCGGCGGCGAAGAAGCTGGAGTCCCAGCTGGAGAAGAAGGAGCGCGCCCGTCTCCTCCAGCTGGAACAGGAGGCGGAGTACAAGTCGCAGACCGCCTGGCTGAGCTCCGGCGCGCTGAAGGAGATCAACCGCGGGGCGAGCGCGAGCGGGAAGAAGGCGGTGGCCTTCGCGACCTCCAAGATCGGCCTGCCGTACGTGTGGGGGGCCGAGGGACCCAGGTCGTACGACTGCTCCGGGCTGACCTCGCAGGCCTGGGCGTCGGCCGGCCGGCCGATCCCGCGCACCTCGCAGGAGCAGTGGCGGCAGCTGCCGCACATCGCGATCGAGGACATGCGCCCCGGCGACCTGATCATCTACCACAGCGACGCCAGCCACGTCGGCATGTACATCGGCGACGGCGCGATCGTCCACGCCCCGCGCCCGGGCCGCGACGTCACGCTCGCCGGAGCGGGCTCGATGGAGATCCTCGGCGTCGTCCGCCCGGACCGCTAGGACCGCCCGCCCCGATCAGGCCGGATCAGACCGATCCGCGCGAGAGGCCCGCCGCGTTCGCACCGCGCGGGGAGCGGCGTGAGCGGCGCCACTTGGGCCCGGGAGGGCGGCGTGACCTTTGTCATGCCGCTCCGGGCGCCTCGGAACGGCACAACGCGCCGGATCCGTGACCTGAAGCGGCTTATGCCGGTGCATATGCCGGAGGCCGAGTGCTGTGCACCATTCCGTTCCCGCATCCCGTACCGCTATCGTCCCCGTCTGGCGGATCGTCGATCGTCGTTCCGCCGCGCCCTCGGGGGGAGGGAAGGAAACCCGAACCGATGCCCGTACCCGTACCGCAGCAGCGTGCCGTTCCCGCTGCGGAGGCCAGCAACGGCACCGACCTCACCCTCCTGGTGATCGAGGACGACCCGGCGGGCACCTTCAGCGTCCCGGAACTCTCCGCCGCGACCGGTGCCCGGGTCCGGATCCGCGCCGCCCGCAACCTGACCGAGGCGGGCCGGCTCCTCACCGACGACGTGGACTGCATCCTGCTGGACCTGGCACTGCCGTCCGGCGACCGGAGCGCGGAGGCCGACGGGCTCGCGACCCTCCAGCACGTGCTGCGGATCGCGCCCCGGCACGCCGTGCTCGCCCTCACGGCCGAGGACGACGCGGAGCTGGCCGCCGAGGCCGTACGGGTGGGGGCGCAGGACTACCTCTTCCGCGGCGAACTCGACGGCCGGCTGCTCAGCCGCGCCATCCGTTACGCCGTCGAGCGCAAACGCGCCGACGTCACCCAGCACAAACTCACCGAGTCCCGGCTGCGCGCCCAGGAGAACGCCCGGCTGGAGCGCGGCCTGCTGCCCACCCCGCTGCTCGACGGCTCCGATCTGCGCTTCGCGGCCCGCTACCGCCCCGGCCGCAGCCGCGCCCTGCTGGGCGGCGACTTCTACGACACGGTCCGCACCCCTGACGGCACGGTCCACGCGATGATCGGCGACGTCTGCGGCCACGGCCCGGACGAGGCGGCACTCGGCGTCGAACTGCGCATCGCCTGGAGGGCCTTGACCCTGGCAGGACTCTGCGGCGACGAACTGCTCTCCACGCTCCAGCAGGTCCTGGAGCACGAACGGGAGAGCGAGGAGATCTTCGCGACGCTCTGCACCGTCGACATCGCCCCCGACGGCCGCCGCGCGGGCCTGTGCCTGGCGGGCCATCCCGCACCGCTGATCGCCCGGCAGGGACGGGCCGCGCACCTGCTTCCGTACGAGGACGGCGGCCCGGCACTCGGTCTGCTGCCGCGCGCCCGCTGGCCGCGCCGGCAGGTGGAACTGGGCGGCTCCTGGAGCCTGATGATGTACACGGACGGGCTGATCGAGGGCCGCGTCGGCAACGGCACACAGCGTCTCGGCCAGGACGGCATGGTCGCGATGATCAACAGCCAGCTGGCCGAGGGCCTGGCCGGCGAGGACCTGCTGGATGCGGCGGTCACGCACGTCCGTGAGCTGAACGGCGGCGAACTGACCGACGACGTCGCGGTCCTCCTGCTCGACCGTGACCAGGACACCGCGCGCGACACCGCCCGCCACCGGGCACAGAACGGCGGCCGGGGCCGGAGCATCCCGCGCCCCCGCCCCGGCCAGGTGTCACCCGCAGGCGTTCAACGCCCGCCGTTGTAGGGCCCGTACGGCCCGTCGCTGCTGGAGCCGCCGTTCCGGCGGCCCCCGCCGGACACGGCCTTGATGGCGGGCCGTACGTCCACGAAGAACACGATGGACGCGATCAGCCCGGCGATCTGCAGGAAGAGCATCGGCACCCAGAGGTTCACCACCACCGCGATGCCGAGAATGATCAGCCAGAACGACTTCTTCTGCTTGTCCGCGGCGCGGTAGGCGTCCTCGCGGGCGATCGCGGCCATGATGAAGGCCGCCACGGCGAGAACGGTCATGACCGTGAAGATCAGCCCGAGGATTGAATTGAAGCCTTCGAGCAACATGAGGTGCACCGCCTAGTGAGTGGATGAGCGCTCGCGGCCAAGGTACCGGGACAACGACCGGGGCATGTGAAAAAGTGCCCGCCCGCCGCCCCGGCACACCTGCCGGGCAACGCCGCGCTACTTGGTGGTGGGCGGCGTGGTCTTCTTGGCGGCGGGCTTGCGCGCGGGCGCCTTCTTGGCGGGCGCGGCTGCGGGCGACGGCTTGGCCGCCTCGGCCTTGACGGTCTTCGGCGCGGGCTTGGCGGCAGGCGCGGGCTTGGCGGCGGGCTTCGGCCCGGGCTTGGCCGCCTCCGGCTTCGACTCCTTGCGCGGCTCGACGACGACGGCGATCTCGACGATCTCCTCGGCGGTCTCACCACGCCACGTGCGCACGCTCTGCTCGCCGCGCTCGGCGACCTTCTCGTACGTCTCCCGCGCCCTGACCGCGTACTCCGCGGCCACGCCGACACCGCGCAGCGCCAGGTCCTGGGCGCTCTCGCCCAGCTTCTTCAGGTCGGTGTCGAACGCCCCGATCACCTCGGTGACCTTGGCCTGGAAAGTGGCCTGCGCCTCCTTGGCCTGCCCGGCCACCTTCTCCTGCACGGCCTTGGGGTCGGTGTTGCGCACCGCCTCGATGCGCTCCGGCGCCTCGGCGCGCAGCTGCTCGATCAGGGCCGGAACCTTGCGGGCCTGCCGCACGGCGAGGTCCGCCGTGCCGGCGGCGAAGTAGAGGGGGGTCGGGTCGGTGAGGGTCTTGCGCAGGTCATCGGTGATGGCCATGACTGTGGTCCTCCCGGATCATCAGACTCAGTGACTCAGTGACTCACTGTGAGGGTTTCGAAGGCTTTGAATCTGTATCGGCAGCACTGCCGTCGGCACTGAAGGGCTCATCCGCACCGGATGGGTGCCCCTCGCCGTCCGCGGGGTCCACGGGCTCGTCCTCGAACCCGTTCTCCTTGCGGAAGGAGGCGTAGATCTGCAGCAGCACGCTCTTCTGCCGCTCGTTGATCGACGGATCGGCGAGAATCACCGCCCGCGTCTCCAGCTCGTCCCGCTCCCGCTCATCCAGGATCCCGGCCCGTACGTACAGGGTCTCGGCAGAGATCCGCAGCGCCTTGGCGACCTGCTGGAGGACCTCGGCACTGGGCTTGCGCAGCCCGCGCTCGATCTGGCTGAGGTAGGGATTGGACACCCCGGCGGCATCGGCGAGCTGCCGCAGCGACAGCTGCGCGGTACGGCGCTGCTCGCGCAGGTACTCGCCGAGATTGCCGACGTTGAGTGAGGCCATAGGTCGATAGTGGACCCGCGGTGCTAACTTTTGCAAGCAGATGCTTGCAAAAGTGTGCCGCGCCACTCGGACGGATGACGACCGAACCCGGACAGCGGCGTTGTCGGCGGGCTCTGCCAGGGTGTCCGTCGTGGAGGAACTGGTGGAGCGTGTCGACGGTCAGGACCGTGTGCTGGGGACGGTGGTCAGCCGTCGGCAGGCCGTCCGGGAGGGCTGGCTGCACCGGGTCGCCGTGACGGTGTGCCGGGATGAGAGCGGCCGGATCCTCGTGCACCGGCGGGCGGAGCAGCTGTCGCGCTTCCCCGGGCTCTACGAGGTCACGGTCGGCGGCGCCGTGGATGTCGGTGAGTCCTATGAACAGGCCGCCGCGCGGGAGCTGGCCGAGGAGCTGGGCGTCCGTGTGCTGCCTCGCCTGCTGTTCACGTTCCTCAACCGGAGCGGTCAGAGCCCTCACTGGCTCGGCGTGCACGAAGCCGCGGTGCCCGGCACCGTGACCGCCGATCCCGATGAGGTCGCCTGGCACGGCTGGCTGACCGAGCCGGAACTGCGGTCGGCGCTGCTGGAGTGGCGCTTCACCCCGGACAGCCACGAAGCCTTCGGCCGGTATCTCGCGTTCCGGACCACCCGGTCCTGACCTTGGTTGACCTTCACCTTGGGGGAGCCCACAGCATCGGTGGTGCCGGGCGACGCGCCCGGTATGAGGAGGGACGGGCATGGAGCTGCTGACCATCGGAACGTTCGCGAAGGCGTCCCGGCTGTCGCCGAAGGCGTTGCGCCTTTACGACGAGCTCGGTCTGCTGACTCCCGCTCGCGTCGACGCGGTGACCGGCTACCGCCTCTACGCGCCGGCCCAACTGGATCAGGCCCGGCTGGTCGCCTGGCTGCGAAGGCTCGGGATGCCTCTCGCCCGTATCCAGCAGGTCTGCACGCTGGAGGCGGGTCCGGCAGCCGAGGAGATCCGCGCGTTCTGGGCGCAGGTCGAAGCCGACACCGCCGCACGGCGGGACCTGGCCACCTTCCTCATCGACCACCTCTCCTGGAAGGACCCCGCCATGTCTGCGAGCACCGAGCCCCTGGGCATCCGTTACGCCGCACTTTCCGACACCGGCCTCGTCCGTGAGAACAACCAGGACACCGCCTACGCGGGGTCCCGTCTGCTCGCCGTCGCCGACGGCTTCGGCAGCAAGGGCGCTCCCGCGAGCGCCGCCGCAGTCGACGCGCTCAAGAGCCTCGAAACCGACAGCATCCCGGCGGGCAGTCTGCTCAACGCCCTCGAAGCCGCGATCGGCCGCGCCGAGCAGGCCGTGCACGGCGTCTCCGGAGCCGGTCCGTCCTCCGAAGCGGCCGGAACCACCCTCACCGCCCTGCTCTGGACCGGCACCCAGCTGGCACTCGTCCACATCGGCGACTCCCGCGTCCACCTCCTGCGCGACGGGGAGCTGTTCCAGATCACCCACGACCACACCGTGGTGCAGGCGATGGTCGACGAAGGACGCATCGGCCCCGAAGAAGCCGCCTCCCACCCCCAGCGCTCCCTGCTGATCCGCGCTCTGGGCCAGGGCGCGGACGGCACCCCCGACATGCGTCTGCAGGACGCTCAGCGGGGAGACCGCTACCTGCTCTGCTCCGACGGGCTGTCGACCGTCGTGCCGGCCGAGGAGATCCACCGGGTGCTCCACGGGACCGGTGAGCCCGAAGAGGCGGTCCGCGCGCTCATCGCCCTCGCCAACGGCTCCGGCGGCCCCGACAACGTCAGCTGCGTGGTCGCCGACGTCGTGGAACTCCCGCAGGCCCCGAAAACCCCTTGACGGGCCACGCCGAGCCGCAGTTAGTCTCCCGGAGGCCGTGCGAGAGAACGAGGAGGTGGTACCCGTGAACGCAGTATCGACATGGGTGCTCCCCTCCGGAGTCATGGTCGGGCGACAGGTCGTCCGGGAGCGCCGCATCTGAGCACTCCCGAAAGGCACGACCATGCAGTTCACTTCCGAACAGCGCCTCGACGACGACGTTCTCGAACGCGCTTTCACCCTCGGCGAGATCCCCGGCATCCTGTGGACGCCCGCGTCGGCATACTCGTCCACCTCACCGGCACCGCTGATCCTGCTCGGCCACCCTCCCCTCGGACTGGGCAGGGTGTACCCGCGGCTGGCGGCCCGGGCCCGGCACTCCGCGGCGCAGGGCTTCGCCACGGCCACCATCGAGCTCCCGGGAAGCGGCGACCGGCCCCGCCTGCCCGTCGTGGACCGGGCCCGCGCCGAACTGCGCCGGGCGTTGGAGGCCGGCGAGCCGGTCAGCGACGAGATCATCGACGCGCTCGTCCTCCCGCTGGTCGAGCAGGCGGTCCCGGAATGGCGGACGGCCCTGGACGCCCTCCTTTCGCTGCCCGGGATCGGCGGCCCGGTCGGGTACTCGGGGGGCGTGATCTCCATCGGCATCCGGCTGGCGGTGGTCGAGCCGCGCATCGCGGCCGCCGGCCTCTTCGCCGGGAGTTTCGTGCCGCGTTCCATGTTCGAGGAGGCCCGCCGGGTCACCGTTCCGCTCCATGTCCTGCTGCAGTGGGACGACGAGGGAAACGACCGGCAGGCGGCCCTGGACCTCTTCGACGCCTTCGGGTCCGAGGAGAAGACGCTGCACGCCAACATGGGCGGTCACACCGGCGTCCCGCAGTTCGCCGGGGACGACGCGGCCCGGTTCTTCACCCGGCATCTGAAGTGAGGCGGCCGGGACGCCACGCCGCCGGCGGACGGTAGACGCGCAGGTGCCCCGACCGGCCGGTCGGGGCACCTGCGCGTCTGCGTCGACCGGCGTTGTTCCCGACTCGGTACGGATGCCCGGCAGGCGTACTCAACAGCCCTTGACCTGAAGCGCGGTTGAGCTTCTAGCGTCTCTCTCGGTCGACCACCGACGACGGGAGAACACACTCATGATCCTCGTGACCGGAGCCACCGGGAACATCGGCAGCGCGCTGCTGAAGGAGCTGCACGCACACGGTGCCGGGCCACTGAGAGGGCTCACCCGTCACGCCGCACAGGCCGCCTTTCCCGAGGAAGTCGAGCCCGTGCAGGGCGACTTCGCGGAGCCGGCGTCACTGAAGGCCGCACTGGAGGGGGTGCGTGCGCTGTTCCTCGTATCGCGTCTGGGGCCGGACGCCGACATCCTCGAAGCCGCCCGGCAGGCGGGCGTGCAGCACGTGGTGCTGGTGTCGTCGATCACCGCCCTGACCCATCCGCACCTGGTCCCCGCCCAGGAGAACCTGGCGGTGGAGCAGCTGCTCAAGGAGAGCGGTATGGCCTGGACGATCCTGCGGCCGACCCAGTTCGCCTCGAACACCCTGATGTGGGCGGACTCGGTCCGTGAGCACGAGACCGTGCTCGCACCGTACGCGGACACCGCACTGCCGACCATCCATCCCGCGGACATCGCGTCGGTGGCACGCGTGGCCCTGACCGAGCCCGGCCACCAGGGGCGCACGTATGCCCTGACCGGCCCGGAACCGGTGTCGGCCCGCCGGCAGGTCGAGGCCATCTCGGCAGCGCTGGGCCGGGAGGTGCCCTTCGCCGGGATAAGCCGCCGGCAGGCCCACGCCCGGATGGCCGCGGTCTTCGGAGCGGAGGCCGCGGACGCGGTGCTCGACGTCACGGGCGGAGACGTCAACGACGAGCTGCTGGCGGTACGCGACACGGTTACGCAGGTCACCGGGGCCCCGGCCCGGCCGTTCCGGCAGTGGGCCAAGGAGAACGCGGCGTGCTTCCGCTGAGGTGGGGCGGCGTCCGTTCTCCGTCCGAGGGCGATCAGGCCCGCCGCCGTCTCCCGGAAGCCGCAGGCGTCGAAGTGGAACGACCGCAGACGCTCTTCGAAGTCGGCGTGGAGCCACGCGCACTTCGCAGCACGGGCCTCCTCCGCGGCAACGGCGACTTGGACGCCGAGTGAAGAGGCCCCGTTTTGCGCGGAGTTGGTCCGGTTCGCGCGCCCCGCTCAGCTGTGCCGCATCCAGACGTTGGGCTCCCGGTACACGCCGTGATCGGCGGACCGGTCGATGCGGAGCAGGCTCAAGCCGTCCGGAATCACGTAGTCGCCCGACTCGGGAAGGGCCAGGCCCGTCCACCGTTCCCACTCGGCGACGGTGCCGGTCATCGTCTGCGACGCGGGAGCCGCCGCGAGGATCTCGGCGCCGAGACGCTGATGGGTCCGCATCCACGGGTCGAGGGCCATGCCGTCCTCACGGCTCCACCGTATGAAGGTCTCGATGGGTGTCAGCGGATACCGGGCCTTCGTCGTCGGCCGGACCGGGGCAATGACCCGGGCCAGGCCGGCTTCCCCGGCCGTCCGGCGCAAAGCCTTGATCGTCTCCCCTGCCAGCCCGCGCCCCTTGAGCGACGGGGTGACGACGGCTCCGCAGATGACCAGCGTGTTGGCTTCGGTCCCCTGCTCCCGGCCTTCGACCGCGCGGACGAGGGCCTGGGTGTACCCGCTGGGGAGCGTCTCGGTCAGACCGTCCCAGTGGATGGGTACACCCCAGCCCGACGCGACCGGCACCTCGCGCTCATCCACCAGCGTGAGGTCCAGACCGGCGAACCACTCGCCGACCCTGCCTATGTACTCCTTCACCAGCCGGTCGGCGCCGATGAATTGCGGAAAGCCCTCACTGAAGAGCTCCTTCAGCTGTTCGTCCGGCCACGTACGCGCGTCGGTCCGCTCGATCCTGACATCCATGCCTATTCTTAGCACGGATGTTCCAGGCGCTCGCCGCGGCCCGGCAGCCGGGTGGTCCGGCGGTCAGCCGGACATCGCCACGCCGTACAGCGCCGCCAGCGCCTCGTCGATGGGGTGCGGCTGCGGGTGGCCATCGGAGTCGAGCCGGTTCCACCTCTGCATGTTGACCGCGACCGCCATCTGCCGTCGGCCGTCGGCGCGGGTCATGGCCAGTGCCCCGCCGCCCCATACCGTGCCGCCGTGGCCCCAGAAGGTGGACTGGCCGGAGCCCTCCATCGGGTACAGACCGAGGCCGTAGTCCATCAGCTTCCCCTCCTGGGAAACGACCGGGACGGTGCGCCGCATCTGCGCCAGCGACGACGGGCTGACGATCTCCCCGGCCAGCAGCATGCCGAAGAAGCGGTTGAGGTCCGCGACGGTCGAGGTCAGCGAGGCCGACGGCCCCGCGTACGACATGTCGAAGACGCTGTAGTCGCGCGGCGGTTCGATCATGCCGAACCACGCCTCGTAGAGGTTCGAGTGCGGCCCGTCCATGTGCGGTCCGGCGGGGAATCCGGTGTCCTGGAGCCCTGCGTGCTCGATGACGTCCCGGGTGATGCACAGCTCGGCCGTTGTGCCGCTCACCACTTCCAGGAGTTGGGCGAGGAGCAGGTAGTTGGTGTTGGAGTACAGCCCCGGAGTGCCACCTGGGGTGCCGAAGGCCGGTGCGCTGACCCCCATCCCGATCAGGTCGACGGGGTCGAACCGTGTGAAACGGTGCTCGTCCAGGCTCTCCGGCCCGGTCTCCGCGACGACGGGCATCCCCTTCAGGGACGGATAGGCGTACGGCAGGTACTCGGCGAGGCCGCTGGTGTGGTTGATCAGCATCCGTACCGTGATCGCGTCGCCGCGTTCCCCGGGAACCAGCTTCGGAAGGTACGTGCCGATCGGCGTGTCGAGACCGATCCGGCCGTTCTCTGCCTGCCGCAGAACCGCTGCGGTGGTGAAGGTCTTGGTGATGCTGCCGACGCGGTGCCGCATGTCGGCGCTGACGGGGCGGCCGGTGGTGGCATCGGCGACCCCGGCGGCGCCGCGCCACAATCGGTCACCGTCCCGCACCTCGGCGAACAGACCCGGCATCCCGGCCCGGTGGACACGGTCGAGGGCCGCGTCCAGGGCGGCACAGTCCAGTGCGTTCTTCACGTCATGCGTCCTTTCGTATTCCCCGGGGTGGGCTCCGCGTTGGTCGCCCACCCCCGGATGACAGGGCACGAGTGGCATGCCGGTCCGCCCTCAGGCCATCCGGCACCCCCTTGTCCTCATTATGCACGCAGTGCGTGCAACACCAAGTGCATACGTTAGGCTGAGATCCGGCGAGAGGAGCGAAATGGCAGGCCGAAGGCGTTGGTCGACAGAGGAAATCCTGGATGCGGCAGTGGAGTTGCTGCGCTCGGGCAGCACGGAGTCGTTCAGCGTGCGCAAGCTCGCCGCGACCCTCGGGACCGATTCCTCCAGCCTCTACCGGCACTTCCGCAGCAAGACCGAACTACTGCGGGCGGTCGCCGACCGGATCCTCATGGACGCGATGGAGGACTACGTCCCCGAGGGTGACTGGAGGCAGCGCATCACCTCCCTGGCCCTGCGCGTGAGAGAGGCGTTCGGCAGGCAGCCCCAGCTCGCCGCGGTCTGGGGACGTTACGCGTCGGGCGGGACCGGTTCCCGGCTGGTCGTGGAAGAGGTACTGCAGGCCCTGCGGGCGTCCGGGCTGCCCGACGAGGAGATCCCGGTGCGCTATCACCGGCTCGCGGTCCTCATCGCCGCACTGGTCACCTCCGAGGCCGGAGTCAGCACCATCACCCCGCAGGAGTACGAACAGGGCATGGAGCTGTTCCGCGTCTCGGTACTCGGCGCCGACCCCGAACGCTTTCCCGCCCTGGCCCGATTCGCCCGCGACGTGCGCCCGCTGGGAGCGGACCGCGCCGCCGCCTTCGAGGAGCTCCTCGCCGCACAGCTCGATCAGATCGAGGGCGCCCGCTCGGCGCAGACGGCGTAGACGGCGCTACCGGCCAGGGCGGGTCAGGCCGGTCGCGCGGCGCTGCGGAACGCCCGCCGGTAGCTGTCCGGCGGGACGCCGGCGATCTTCTTGAACTGGCGCCGGAGCGTCGTGGCGGTCCCCATGCCGGTGGCGACCGCGACCGCCTCGATGCTCTCGTCGGTCGTTTCCAGCAACTCCTGCGCGCGGCGCACCCGTTGGATCAGGAGCCACTGGATCGGGGTCTGCCCGACCACCGACCGGAACTGCCGCCCGAGGTGCCGCGGGCTCGTGTTCGCCTTCCGCGCCATGTCGGTGACCGACAGCGGCTGGTCCAGCCGTTGCTGGACCCAGGCGAGCAGCTGGGCGAGCGCGTGGTCGCCCGACGCCTGCACCGGGGTGGACGCGAACTGGGCCTGACCGCCCGGCCGGTGCGGCTGCATGACGAGGCGGCGGGCGACCGAGTTGGCGACGGACGCCCCGTGGTCGAGGTGGACCAGGTGCAGGCAGAGGTCCACGGCCGCGGCCTTGCCCGCGGACGTGAGGACGCTGCCGTTGTCGGTGTACAGGACGTCCGGGTCGACCTCGGCCAGCGGGTGGCGGGCGCTCAGCTCGGCGGCGTGGGCCCAGTGGGTGGTGGCCCGCCGGCCGTCCAGCAGGCCCGCGGCACCGAGCACGAACGCCCCGGTGCACAGCGAGGCGACCCGCGCACCCGCCTCGTGCGCCGCGCGTACGGCCTCGACCAGCTCCGCGGGCGGGGGGACGTCGATGTCGGCGCACGCCGGCACGATCACGGTGTCGGCGGCCGCCACCCGGTCCAGCCCGTGGTCGGGCTCGACCTTGAACGGGCCGACCCGCACCGGTCCCGGGCCGCAGAGCTGTACGTCGTACCAGCCCTCCGTCGCCTCGCGCGGGGGGTTGCCGAAGATCTCGTACGCCACGCCCAGTTCGAAGTGGAGCAGGTCACCGGCGGCCAGCAGCGCGACAGTTGGCATGTCCGAAAGTGTACGCATGCTGTCGGTCCGGACCCTCACGGTCGCGCTCCGCCCCCGCCGAGACTGGAGCCCTCACCACATCGAGAGCGAGCGGGGAACCATGAACACAGCGGCTGCGGTAGTGGTCTACGGGGCGACCGGGCACACCGGGCGTTTCATCGTCGCCGAGCTGCGGCGGCGCGGGTTCACCCCCGTCGCCTCCGGCCGGAACGCGGCCCGGCTGGAGGCACTGGCGGCCGAGTGGGGCGGTGTGGAGGTACGGCCGGCGGACGTGGGCGATCCGGCCGCCCTGGACCGGGCCCTCGCCGGCGCGGCAGCGGTCATCAACTGCGCGGGCCCCTTCGCGGTGACCGGCGGCCCGGTCGTCGAGGCGGCCCTGCGGGCCGGGATTCCCTACGTCGACGTCGCCGCGGAGATCGAGGCGAACGTGGCGATGTTCGCCGACCACACGGAGGCGGCCCTGAGGGCGGGTACGCCCGTGGTGCCGGCGATGGCCTTCTACGGCGGGCTGGGCGACCTGCTGGTCACCGCCGCGATGGGCGACCTGACGGCCGCGGACTCGGTGGACGTCGCGTACGGGCTGAGCAGTTGGCGTCCCACGGCGGGCACCCGGGAGGCGGGGCAGGTGTCCCACGACCGCCGCGCGGGCCGCCGGGTGCGGTTCACGGACGGCGCTCTGCGCTACCACCGGGACGAGGTGTCGCAGGGCGAGTGGCTGTTCCCCGAGCCGCTGGGCCGGCGCGCGGTGATCGAGGAGTTCACCATGGCCGATGTCGTCACGGTGCCCAGCCATGTGAAGGTGCCCGAGGTCCGGACCCACATGTCCGTCGAGGCGGCGGGTGACCTGGCCGGCGAGGACACCCCGGCGCCGGAGGCGGTCGACGCGCTGGGGCGCTCGGACCAGACGTTCGTCGTCGACGTCCTGGTCCGCGCGGACGGCGTCGAGCGCCGCGCCACGGCGCGCGGCCAGGACATCTACGCGGTCACCGCGCCCCTGGCCGTGGAGGCCGTCGCACGCATCCTGACCGGCCGCACGCGCACCACGGGCGTGGCCTCGGCCGGTGCGATGTTCGACGCGGCGGACTTCCTGCGCGCGCTGGCCCCGTACGTCACGGTCGAGCTGCCGGGGTGACCTCGCCCCCATGGCCCGGCCCGTCCTTCGTACGCTCACGCCAGGAACGCCGCCACGGCCTTCGTGAACCGATCGGCGTCATCGACCCACGGATAGTGCCCCGCCCCCTCCTGCACCACAAACGCGGCGTCGGGGAACAGCCCGGCGAAGGCGGCCACCGATCCGGGCGGACTGTTCAGGTCGAACTGGCCGGCCAGCAGCAGGACGGGCGACCGGAAGGCCGCCAGCGCAGCACGGGTGGCCGGCGGGTCGAAAGCGCCCTCGGCCCCGAAGTGGGCGACGGCCTCCGGGTTGTCCGGCCGGCTCGCCGCGTGGTGATCGCGTGCCGCCTCGTCCCACCGGCCGTAGAAGAACGGGTCCACGGCCGCCCAGTCCGCCCCCTCCCCCGCCCCCCGGGTGATCGCCTCCAGCGCCGCGAACGCCTTCGGGAACCACGGCTCGCCGCTCCGCAGCCGTGCGAGCGCGCGGCGCTCCTCGCCGGTGACGTCGATGCCGACGGCCCGTGCACCGGGGGTGATCAGGGCGAGCCGGCCGACCCGCGACGGATGGCGGGCCGCGTACCGCACCGCGATGTTCGCGCCCGCGGAGTGAGCGAGCAGGTCCGTACGGGAAAGGCCCAGTTGGCAGCGGAGGGCTTCGATGTCGTCGACGAGACGGTCGCAGCGGTAGGCGGACGGGTCATCGGGAACGGCTGAGCGGCCGGTGCCGCGCAGGTCGGGGACGACCATGCGGCGGTGCGCGGACAGCCCGCCGAGGTCGCCCAGGTAGCGGGAGTCCGCGGGTCCCCCGGGGACGCAGAGGACCGGGTCGCCCTCTCCGTACGTGCGATAGGCGAGCCGGGCTCCGTCGGGTGCGCTGAAGGTGGGCATGCGGCGATGCTGTCAGCCATAACCAGGTTGTACAACCTGGTTATGACCGGCCGTTGGCGCGGTATATAACTGAGGGGTGGCAGCCGGAGAGAACACCCGCCAGAGCGCGACGCTGACCGAGGAACAGGCCGAGCGGATGCTCGCCGGGATGAATGACGTCATCCGGGCCGGCGAGGAGATGCGCAGGCTCCGTGCCGAGATGATCAAGGTGTTCGTCGGCTTCGGCTGGACCCAGGACCGCATCGCCCGGCTCACCGACATGAGCCAGCCCGCCGTGTCCAAGCAGGTGACGAAGTACCGGGACGCCGATCCCGAACCCCCGATGGACCTCTCTCTCGACCAGCGCGACGTCCCATGGCTCGAAGGCCGCCTGTGGGGCCTCGCCGAGGACATCGCGGAGACGTACGCCGACACCGCCCGCTGCTCCCGGAGCATCGACGCGCTCGCACGCGGCAGGAAGCGCTTCACTCCCGAGAACGTCGACGGGCTGCGCCGGCTCGTCGAGGAGGACCTCCGGCTGCACGCCGCCGAACTGCCCGGCGGACACCGGAGCGCGTACGACGAGATCAGCCGCGCGCTCGACCTGCCGTCCCGGCCGGATGCCGCACCGCCCGGGACGGCATCCGTACGACGCGCCCTCGCCCACCGCATCCAGCGCGACCGGCTGCGGGGCGGGACCGCCTGAGACTCAGGTGCTGCGGGCGCGGACCGCGAGGGTCGCCACTGCCCGCCACTGGATTACGCGCGGTTCCCGCCCGCACGGCCCGCACCCGAGCCACCCCACCCGTGCCGCCCCCACCCATGCGGGTCCCACCCGCGCGGGCTTACGCTCGACCGCATGGATGAGCTGCTGCCGTTCCTCGTGTTTGCCGGCGCCCTCGCCGCGGTCCTCGGCGGCTTCGCCCGGCTGGCCTCGCGGGTCCGTCGGCGCGGCCTCGCCGGTGCGGCGACGCGGGCCGCGATGGCGTCGTACGACGAGGCGTTCCGGGTGACGGCCCACGACTCGTACTACGAGATCCAGGCGCAGGTGGAGCGGCAGGCGCCGATGGCCGCCCCCGACGCTCCGTGGCGGCCGCTGCGCGACCGGCCGCCCGGCAGTCGGCCGCGGGCAGGAAGCGCACGGACCCGCACCCCGCGCCGCCGGCGCCGGTGGTGGGCTCCCGGACGCTGAGCCCCTCACCGTCCGGACACCGCCGCACTCGCTGCCCTCAGCGCGTCCCCGTCCCTCCCCATGAGCAGGTCCGTGCTGTCCGCCCACTGGTCGACGACCCCGGTCAGCGGCAGACCGCGCAGGTCCGGGTCGGTGAGCGAGTCGGCCAGCGGGCGGGCGAAGCGTTCCGCGTGCAGGACGAGGTACGGACGGCCGTGGTAGGGGCGCGGCGCCGGGTCCACCGCATCGACCAGGCCGGTCGCGTTCTGGCGGATCGCCACCGCCTCGTACGCGGCACACAGCAGCCGCTCACGCTCCGGGTGGTCCGTCGCCGCCAGCACTCCGCGCAGTGACGGCATCAGCTCCCCGGCCGCCTCCAGCCGGGCGAACGCGCTGCCCAGCCATTTGCTGTACGGGGGGAAGCGCCGCTCCAGCAGCAGGCTGAGCCGCATGAGGTCCCGCACCAGACGGGCCGCGACGACGGCCGAACCAAGTACGTCACCTACCTCGGCGCAGCGCCCGACGAACGCCTCCTCCTGGGAGATCCGCTGCCACTGGCAGGCCAGGACATAGCGCCACACCTGCTCCGGGTAGCGGGCCAGTCGGGCGCGTGCGGTGGTGAGGAGGCCGGGGCCGTCGTGGAACACCGCGCCGGCGGTGACTCCGGCGAGCCTCTGCTGCGGCATGGCGAGCCAGTCCCGTACGCCCGGTTCCGTGGTCGAGGCGTCGAGGCCGACCTCCTGGGTGAGCCAGGCGCCGGTGTCGTGCGCGACCACGCGGTGGTTGACGGGGCCGTCGGTCGCCGCCATGTGGCCGACCGGGTCGAGCGGGTCGGCGGCCGGGCGGAAATGGGTGGGCCAGCCGCGGATCTCCTTCGGCAGCCGGTCCGCCAGCAGTCGCCGGATCGTCCCGCCGTGGGCCGCGGCGTCGTCCGGCGCCAGGAAGAGGTCCAGGCGCGGGCCCCAGTCGTGGTCGGCCGACCGTGCGGTGTCGAAACCGAGCACCTCCGACCCCGGGCCGATCCGCGCGGCGGCGTACGGCAGGCCGGGCAACGCGTCGTCCAGGACGGGCCGCACCGCCTCCTCGTACAGGATCCGGGAGAGTTCCAGGCCGGGCAGGAACGCGGCTTCGGCAGAGGTCATACGGCCACTGTGCGGGCAGCGGAAGCGGTCGGCCAACGAATATCACCCGGGCCTGCCGGCCGCCGGCCGGCGGCCGCGCGCCCGCGAAGGCGAGACAAGTCCGTTTGCAGACGATCCGCCACAGACCGAATTGTTAGGCTGACGGACATGACCGCCATGGCACCCACCCGCACCGCACCGGACCTCTCCTACCTCCTGGACCACACCAGTCACGTCCTGCGGACCCAGATGTCGGCGGCGCTCGCCGAGATCGGCCTCACCGCGCGCATGCACTGCGTCCTGGTCCACGCCCTGGAGGAGGAGCGCACCCAGATCCAGCTCGCCGAGATCGGCGACATGGACAAGACCACGATGGTGGTGACGGTGGACGCCCTGGAGAGTGCCGGGCTCGCCGAGCGCAGGCCCTCGAGCCAGGACCGGCGGGCACGGATCATCGCCGTCACCGAGCGGGGCGCCGCACTCGCCGCGCAGAGCCAGGAGATCGTCGACCGGGTGCACGAGGCGACCCTGAGCAGCCTGCCCCGGACCGGCCGGGAGGCTCTCCTGCGCGCCCTGAACCAGCTGGCCGGCGAGCATCTGGCCGCCCCCGCCGAGCATCCGCGAGCGGCCCGCCGGGCCCGCCAGAGCCAGAAGTAGGCGGCACCACCCGACACCACGGGCCGCACCATCCACAGAAAACAGAACCGAAAGAAATAGTCTGCAACAAAACTATCTGCTACGTTCTCTCTTGTCGCACCCACCGACAGGAGAGCCCGATGTCTGCCACCGCACCCACCGCTCCCGCACCCACCACCCCCTCCCCCGCGGCCCGTTCGCGCCGTCTCGCCCTCGGCGTGATCGCCACCGGTCTGCTGATGACCGTGCTCGACGGCTCGATCGTGACGGTGGCGATGCCCGCCATCCAGAACGACCTCGGGTTCACACCCGCCGGCCTCAGCTGGGTCGTCAACGCCTACCTGATCGCGTTCGGCGGTCTGCTGCTGCTCTCCGGTCGGCTCGGCGATCTCCTCGGCCGCCGGCGGATGTTCCTGGCCGGCACCGCGGTCTTCACCGCCGCCTCCGTACTGGCCGGGGCGGCCGGCTCCCCCGCCCTGCTCGTCACCGCCCGTTTCCTCCAGGGCGCGGGGAGTGCCATGGCCTCCGCGGTCGGCCTGGGCATCCTCGTCACCCTCTTCACGGAGAGCCGCGAACGGGCCCGGGCCATCGCCGTGTTCAGCTTCACCGGTGCGGCGGGGGCCTCGATCGGCCAGGTGCTCGGCGGAGTCCTCACGGACGCGCTCGGCTGGCACTGGATCTTCTTCATCAACCTGCCGATCGGCCTCGCGGTACTCCTCGTCTCGGTGCGCGTCCTGCCCGCCGACCGCGGCCCCGGCATCGCGGCCGGGGCCGACGCGATCGGCGCGCTCCTGGTCACCGGAGGCGTGATGCTGGGCATCTACTCCGTCGTCGAGGTCGAGTCGTACGGGTGGCTGTCGGCGCACACCCTCGGCCTGGGCGCCCTCGCCCTGGCCCTGCTCGCCGCGTTCGCCGTCCGGCAGGCCACGGCCACCGCCCCGCTCCTGCCGCTGCGCATCCTCCGCTCACGCAGTGTCGCCGGAGCCAACCTGGTCCAGATCCTCATGGTGGCCGCGCTGTTCTCGTTCCAGATCCTCGTCGCGCTGTACCTGCAGCGGGTCCTCGGTCACGGGGCCACCGCCACCGGCCTCGCCATGCTGCCGGCGGCCGCGGTCATCGGCGCGGTGTCGCTCGGGATCTCGGCCCGGCTGGGCGCACGGTTCGGCGACCGCAACGTCCTGCTCCTCGGACTGGCCCTGCTGATCGGGATGCTCGGCCTCCTCACCCGGCTCCCGGTCCACGCGCACTACGCCACCGATCTGCTTCCCGTGATGTTCCTCGCCGCCGGATTCGGCCTCGCTCTCCCGGCGTTGACCACGCTCGGCATGTCGGGGGCGGGCGAGGAGGACGCCGGGCTCGCCTCCGGCCTGTTCAACACCACCCAGCAGATCGGCATGGCCATGGGCGTCGCCGTCCTCTCCACGCTGGCGGCCTCCCGTACGGACACGCTGCTCGCGGCGGGCGGCAGCCGGGCCGAGGCGCTGACCGGGGGCTACCACCTGGCGTTCGCCGTCGGGACCGGACTGCTCGCCACCGCCTTCCTCGTCGCGCTCACGGTCCTCGGACGGCCGGACCGGGCGACCGCCACCACCCCCTCCGCCTGACCCCACCCCACCCAGCCGGCCGGCCGAAGGACGGACCCCATGACCACGCACTCCGCCACCCCCGCCACTCCCACCGAGAACGCGCCCGAGTCCGGCCCCGGCGCGGGCCCCGCCCCGCGCGTGCTCACCGAAGCGGAACTGTCCCGGCTGCTCTCGGAGCAGCGGTTCGGCGTCCTCGCGAGCGTGCGGCGCACCGGGCATCCCCACCTGACGACGGTGCTGTACGCCTGGGACGCCGACGAGCGCGTGGTGCGTGTCTCCAGCACCGCCGACCGCCTCAAGCCGCGCCAGTTGCGCAGCGATCCGCACGCGGCGCTGCATGTGCGCGGCCAGGACGTGTTCTCGTTCGCGGTCGCCGAGGGCGAGGCGGAGGTGTCCGCGCCGGCGGCCGTGCCCGGTGACGCGGTCAGCCGCGAACTCCTTTCCCTGACACCCGGTTTCGAGGACCCGGCCGAGGAGGCGGCCTTCCTGGCGCAGGTGGTCGCGGACCGGCGCGTGGTGATCCGGATCCGGGTCTCGCGGCTGTACGGAACGGCGCTGGACATCCCCGCCGCGGACTGAGTGCGGGCGGCGACGGCCCACCGGGGCCATGTGCGCGACAAGCGGAGGCTCTAGGATCCCGCCCATGGCTACCGACCCCGGCTACACCTGCTCCCGCTGCGGCGAACACCACACGGAACTCCCGATGGGGTACTCGACCATGGCGCCCGACGTCTGGGACGCGAGCCTGGAGAGCGACCCCGACAGCATGCTCTCGACGGACCAGTGCATCGTCAGACACGAGCACTACTTCATCAAGGGCCTGATCGAGATACCCGTGGCCGGCAGCCCGGAGCCGTTCTCCTGGGGTGTCTGGGTGTCCTTGAGCCGGGAGAACTTCGCCCGCGCCCTCGATGTGTGGGAGACCCCGGGCCGGGAGTCCGAGAAGCCGTACTTCGGCTGGCTCACCACCGAGTTGGGGCTCTACACCCCCCGTACGACCAACCTCAAGACCAACGCGCACACCCGCCCGATCGGCCGGCGCCCGCTCATCGAGCTGGAGCCCACCGATCACCCGCTGGCCGTGGAACAGCGCACCGGCATCACGCTCGACCGGGTCCGTGAGATAGCCGAGGCGGTGCAGCACGCCGAGGACAGCCGATAGGGCGTTCCACAGCGCCGGGTATCAGGCCTCCAGCCCCGACCGCAGCTGCGCGAAGCCCTGCTCGGCGGCCTCGACCGCGTCCGCGTACACCTGGTCCGCGCTCCGGCCCTCGCTGATGCGCTGCCAGTTCTCCAGGGACAGGATGCGCAGGACCGCGATGATCTGGCCCGCGGCCAGCCGGTCCGCCGCCCTGTCGCCGAGGACACGGGCGAGGGCGGCCTCGGAGCGGCTCTGGTATCCGTAGAGCCGGGCCACCAGGGACGGCGTCCCGTACAGCAGCCGGTGGAACGCCAGCACCTGCGGCACGTCGCACAGGCCCGTGACCGGGTCGCGCCGCTCCAGACCGTCCAGGTAGTGGCGCCGCAGCGCGTCCAGCGGGGACTCGTCCTCCGCACGGCCGGCGACGACCCGCGCGGACTCGTCCTCGTGGTCGGCGAACCGGTGGAGGGCCAGGTCCTCCTTGGCCGGGAAGTAGCGGAACAGCGTGGGCTTGGAGATGTCGGCCGCGGCCGCGATCTCCGCCACCGAGACCTTGTCGAAGCCACGCTCCAGGAACAACGCGATCGCAGCGTCGGAGACCGCCTGATACGTCAGCCGCTTCTTCCGCTCACGCAGGCTCATCGGCGCGGCCGCGTCCCCGCCCTCCGCCGCGTCGGCTGCCGTCCGGGGGCCGGGCTTCTCTCCGCTCATGACCATGAAGAGTAACGCCTCCGACCTCAAGCGAACTTGACGTCAGCCGCCGTCCGGTCCCGTTCCGGAGGCTTTCGTTCCGTGCTCTCGCGCACGCGATCCGATCAGTACGCCGACGCCGTCAAGCACCCGTTCGAGACCGAAGGTGAACTCGTGGTCGGGCTCGTCCGGCGCCCACATGCCCTCGGTCGCCATCAACCGGGAGAGCGCGGGGTGGCGCACGGGGTCGACGAGCCGGCCCAACGTACGGGCGTGGCCCTCCATGACCTCCGCCTCCGATACGCCGCGGGCCTCGACGGCCGCGTCGAGATCCCCCATCAGCAGGGCCTCGTTCCGCACGAAACCACTGACCAGAAGGATGACGGAGATCTCCTCGCCCGCGTCCAGACCGGCACCCGCGAGGGCCTGAAGTCCCTGTTCCCACCAGGCGACGGAGTTCGGGCTGGCGGGCGGGCCGACGATGGGGATGCGGAGCATCCAGAGGTTGGCGTGGTAGACCCGGCGCATCGCCCCGGCCCACTGCGAGAGCGCCTCGCGCCAGCCGGCGTTCTCCTCAAGGGCGGGCAGCGGGGGCGGCGGGCCCATGGCCGCCTCCTGCATCAGCACGAAGAGCTCGTCCTTGGCGGCCACGTACCGGTAGAGCGACATCGTCGAGGCGCCGAGGTCCTTGGCGACCCGCCCCATGGACACCGCGCCCAGCCCCTCGGCCGCCGCCACCGCGACTGCCGCGTCCACGATGCGCTCCAGGCTCAGCCCGGGCTTGGGCCCCTTCACCGGGCGCGCCCGCAGCCCCCAGGCGGCCTCGATGCTGGCCGGCAGGCCCGTACCGCCCGGCGAACCGTTCTCCTGCGTCACCTGAACCCACCTTCCCTTGACGCCCATCCTAGTTATGCGTAACCCTTACACATTAACGTGTACTACATACGCAGAAGGGGAGGGTCATGCCATCACCCGCCATGATCGAGGCCCACGGCCTCACCAAGTCGTACGGAAGATCCGCGCCACCCGTCCTGCACGGCATCGACCTACGGGTGGACCGCGCCACCGTCTTCGCCCTGCTCGGCCCCAACGGCGCGGGCAAGACCACCGTCGTCCGCATCCTGGCCACACTCACCGCGGCCGACAGCGGCACGGCCCGCGTCGCCGGGTACGACGTCGTCGCCGACCGGAGCCGGGTACGCCGCGCGATCAGCCTGACCGGCCAGTACGCCGCCGTGGACGAGGCCCAGACCGGCGAGGAGAACCTGCGCATGATGGCCCGGCTGGCCGGCCGCTCCCGCACGGACGCCCGCCGCCGCGCCGCCGAACTCCTCGAACGCTTCGGCCTCACCGAGGCGGCCCGCCGCCCCGCCCGTACGTACTCCGGCGGCATGCGGCGCAGGCTCGACCTGGCGGCCGGTCTGGTCGGCAGCCCACAGCCCGAGGTCTTCTTTCTGGACGAGCCGACGACCGGCCTCGACCCCCGCAGCCGTCAGGAACTCTGGCAGGTCGTCCGCGAACTCGCCGCCGACGGAGCCACGGTCCTGCTCACCACCCAGTACCTGGAGGAGGCCGACCGGCTGGCCGACCGCATCGCCGTCCTGGACCGGGGCCGGAAGGTCGCCGAGGGCACCGCGGACTCGTTGAAGGCCCGCGTAGCGGGACACCGCCTCGACGTGGTCCTGGCCGACCGGGCGGCCTACCTCCGCCTCACCCACCGCGCGGTGCACCATGCACCCGCGACGCTCACCCTCGGCCTGCCGACGGACGGCTCGGCGGCCCATGTCCGGGCGCTGCTCGACGAGATCGACCCGGCCGGGACGGCGATCGAACGGTTCTCCCTGCACAGCGCCACGCTCGACGACGTCTTCCTGGCCCTGACCACGACGAAGGAGACCCGGACCGCCCATGTCTGAAACCCTCACCGCGCCCCTCGCCCGCGCCGGCACCATGGCGGGCCGCTCACTGCGGATCAGCCGGCGCAACACCGACGCGCTCATCACCGCGCTGATGCTGCCGGTCCTGCTGATGCTGATCTTCGTCTACTTCTTCGGCGGCGCGATCGACACCGGCGTCCCGCACACCTCGTACGTCACCTACGTCGTCCCCGGCGTCCTGCTCATGTGCGCGGGCTTCGGCTCCGCGAGCACCGCCGTGGCAGTCAGCGAGGACATGAAGAACGGCATCATCGACCGCCTCCGCTCCCTGGACATCGGCGGCGCCGCCATCCTGGCCGGCCATGTCGCCGCGAGCACCGCGCGGAACCTGGTCTCCACCACGGTGGTCCTGGGCGTCGCCCTCCTGATCGGCTTCCGCCCCACCGCCACCCCCACCGGCTGGCTCACCGCACTCGCCGTCCTGCTCGCCTACATCGTCGCGCTGTCCTGGCTGTCCGCGGCGATCGGCCTGCTCGCCAAGACCCCCGAGGCGGCGGGTGGATTCACCTTCCTGATGTCGTTCCTGCCCTACCCGAGCAGCGCCTTCGTCCCGGTCGACTCCATGCCCTCCTGGCTCCACGGCTTCGCCGACCACCAGCCGGTCACCCCGGCCATCGAGTCCCTGCGCGCCCTCCTCCTGAACCAGCCGGCGGGCAACGCCCCCTGGATCGCGCTGACCTGGGCCGGGGGGCTGCTGCTGGTGGCGATCGGACTGTCGGGGGTGCTGTTCAGGGTGCGGACACGGTGAGGGTGGGGGTCACGCCCTTCATCGGGTGCGGAGCCACCGGTTGTAGGCGCCGATCACCTCGCGCACGCTCGGTTCGGCCGTCAGCCCGAGGGGCTCGCGCGCCGCGTCGAGCGCCCCCTTGATCCGCCAGGCCAGCCGGGGCAACTGCCGCCGGTTCGGGCGGCCGTCCGGGCCACCGAGCGCCACTGCGGCCCGGATCACGTCCGTGTAGACCGACTGCGCCCGCTTGTACGCGAGCAGCACCGGCAGATCCGTGTCCCAGCCCTTGACGCACTCGGGACGCCTCTCCTCGACCGCCCGCCGCCAGTCCCGGCCGACCCGGCCGGCCTCCTTCCGCGAGTACCGCATCAGATGGAGGTGCGTGGCCAGGTCGTAGAGAGGGTCCCCGATCATGGCGAGCTCCCAGTCGATGGTCCACAGGTCACCGGCCCCGTCGACGATGAGGTTGCGCCGGTGCAGATCCCCGTGGACCAGCGCGAACGCTCGCTCCGTCAGTGATTCGGCCCGCCGCACCAGCTCGTCCAGCGCCCCTTCCCGCACCCCGAGATCCTTGAACAGGGCGTGGTACGGGGCGCCGTGCTCCCGGTACACACGGTCCTCCGTGAAGCGGATCAGCCGTGTGAGGAAGGCGTGGGAGTCCCCGTCCAGCGGGAGATCGGCCCCGTCGCAGACGCGCTGCGCCTCGATCGCACGCACGTCGAACGAGGTGAGCTCCCCGAAGAGGGCTCCGAGCTGACCTCGGTGCCGCTCGGACAAGGCCTTGCTCGGGAGCACTCCGTGGCCCAGCGTGCGTCCCTCGATGAAGCCCTGGATCAGCACCCCGGGCTCGACCTCGACGATCCCGGGGATGCGCGACACCTGCCCGGCCAGGACCCGCAGCAGCTCCTCCTCCGACGCGAAGCACCGCCGGTCGAACCAGAGCACGCCCCTGCGCGGTTCCCGGAGTTTGTAGCGTCCGGCGCGTCCGGGCAGCGGGATCACATAGGTCTTGTGGTGATGCCCCCTGAGCGGGCCTTCGATCGTCTGATCGGCGGCGGTCAGCCTGGATCCCATGTATCGGTGCCTTCGGTGGTACGGAGCCCTGAGGGGGAGACTACTGGCGCCGCCGCGCGGCAAGGGCCGCGTCACGGCGATGTCACCCGGGTTTGATGAACCAGTGATGCGGCGCCGTTCCCCGGACCCCCTCGCGCTGATCGACTGAGGAGACTCTCAGCGCGTCCGTCAGCGTCCGCAACTCCTGCACGACCACCCCGGCACCGAGTGCCTTCTTCTTGTCGGGGTTCTTCGCATATCCGATGAAGGGCATGCCGAGCGCCCCGGCGGCCTCGAGGTCGGCCGGGGAGTCCCCGATCATCAGAGCATCGGCCGCGGTCCACCCGGTCGACTTCAGCGCCCGGTCGAGACAGTCCGGATGCGGCTTCAGCAGCCCGGGGTCACCGGGCGCCCGGCCGTGTATATGGCTGCCGAAGTAGCGCTTCATGCCCTGCTTCTCGAGGTAACGCTCCACCGCCTCGGCGGAGTTGTTCGTCGTCACCGCCAGCTCGTATTGCGCCTCGTGCAGGAGTGCTACGAGGTCGTACGCGCCATCGGTCGGTTCGGCGCTCCACGCCGCCTCGAACTCCTCCTTCGCGAGGAGGAACTCCAGTCGCGCGACCATCTCACGGCCCAGACCGGCGCCGGCCACGGTCTTCAGTACGGCCAGTGGATCGCCCCTGACGCCAGGCTCCTCCACCAGGGCCGGATCACCCCCGCCGGCCGCCAGTTCACCGACCAGAAGGTCAGCGATCCTGACGGAACTGTGCCGATGGAAGAGCCCGCACACCGGCCCGTCGAAATCGAAGAACACACACTTGGCGGACGCGAAGAGGGCCTGCAACTCCCTCGGTTGCGGGTCGGTCACATCGCTCCGTCCGTCGGGAGGCAGAAGGCTGCCGAAGGCTTCCACTCTCCATACTGCCCTCAGGAACGGGGCACGACAGCGGGCTCCGCCCCTCAATCACCGGAGCTGCGAAGACAATTCGGGGCACTCCGTGTCAGTCATCCAGGACCACCGGAGTCGCAATGGTGTTCCACAGCCCCTCGAACCACTCCGCGGACTGCGCCACGAACTGCTGATCCCTCACACCGGCCGAACTTTCGAAGCGGAAGAGCGTCGAGAGGCTCCCCAGCGCGTCGTAGATCTGGGTGGGCGCACCCTTGATCACCTCCTCGCGCTCCTCCACCGTGTAGTACGCGAACAACGCCTCCTCCCCGTTCAGCACGTAGAGCTTCACCGGTGGAGTGAAGGGCATCGCCCGCATCTCCACGCCGATAGTCAGCGCACTGGTGCTGCGCACCGCTTCGAGTCGCTGCAGCAGCGCTTTCGCCTGAAGGTTTCGGTTGTCCAGCCAGCGGTCGTGCACCGCCTCGTCGCCTTCAACCGGCTCGGCTCGACGCGGAAAGGCCAGGTCGATCTCGCGGTCGGGGAGCAGTACCCGCAGCTTCACCGAATCCGGCCTGAGCTCCCCCGTCGTGATCCGGGTCAGCGACTCCGACAGCGCGTGGACGAGCGACTCCGCCGTCAGGCAGAGCGCGTCGATACGTACGTCGTCACGGGTGAAGGCCTTCAGCATCCTGGCCCCGAGCACCGCCGCCGTCTGCTGGGGCGCCCGGGTCCCCGGCAGGCTCGCCACCTTTGGCGGAGCCCCCCGGGTGACGGCGGTCAGCAGGCCGTCCCCCTGAAGGCGCTGCAACGCCTGCCGGACCACACTCCGGTCGATGCCGAACTCACCGGCCAGGGTGGCCTGGGTGGGCAGGGAGTCTCCCGGCTTCAGCTCCCCGGTGCGGATACGTGTCCGCAGCGCATCCGCCACGTCCTCCGGCGAGGGCTTACGGCTGCCGTTCATCGCTGTGCGTTCTGGGGTCACAACGGAACGCTACAACTTCACACCATCAAAAGGGAGTTGTCGGAGAGTTGTTTTAGAGATGGCGCCAACTGGGAACAACTCTCTTAGCTTGTCGCGACCTCGCAAGGATCCGGCACGCCGTCTGAGCACAGCACCTTTCGCTCACCCGTCCACCGTCGTACGGGTGTTGCTCGCGCATCGGCAGATTCCCCGAGCCTCTCCGCTCACCACCTCCTGAGGAGGGACCGCCATGCCCTGGATCACCCTTGCCCTGGAGCAGTTCCTGCAGTGGAAACTCGGCGTCCTGGGAAGCGTGGGCTTCACTCTCACGGCCGTCGGCATCAAGCTCGGCAACGACAAGTGCCTGACCATGGGGTGCGTGACCCTCGCGCTCCTGATCTGCCCCCTGCCCGACGGGCAGTGACTTGCGCGCAACGCTGTCCGTGGGTCATCGAACCGTCCCGTGACCGCAGGGGCGGGCCGGACCCTAGCTAGGGCCTGTCGTCAAACTGCCGTCTGCCGCGCTTCGGGCGACGACGGCAGTTTGACGACCGGCCCTAGAACACATCCGGGCACCAGGCCCGCCGCCCCGCCCGCAGCACCCCGTCCGCCCGGGCCGCCGCCCCCGGGGTCAGTTCCTCGACACGGCCCAGGGCCGCCAGGCGCAGGGGTGACTCGTCGCCCAGGTACAGCGTCCCCAACTCGCGTACGTCCATGGCCAGATCGGCCGACCGTGTCGTCGGGGTGCACGTGGCGCCGTCCGGGGTGGCGTCCAGGTGGAAGCGGCCCGCGGTGAGGCCGGCCGGGTCGTGGATGTCCAGGACCAGCGAGCCGGGTACCGCGTAGGTGCGGGCCTCCAGCGCGCGGACGATGTCCAGGATGCGCACCCACATGAAGTCCGCGTGCGTCACCACACGGGCCGCGCGCGGGTCCGGGAGGAGGAGCGGGAGCAGGTCGTCGGGGGCGCGGTGGCCGGTGCGGATCGTGGAGATCCAGTCGACCGAGCAGAGGAAGTGCCACAGTGCCCGCTCCGCCGCCGGGGTCACCGCGATCAGACTGCGTACCGTCGCCCGGTTCAGCGGCTGCTTGGCGTCGCCCCAGTGGTCGTCGGCACGGTAGACCAGCAGGCCGTCGACGCTGCCGTCGGGCCCCCGGTAGACGGCGTAGAACGGCTCGGTCCAGGGGTCGTTCGGGAAGAGGACCTCGCCGGTACTGAGGTCCCACCAGCGTTCGCCGCGGCTCACCGCCCCGTGCTGCCGGGTCCGCAGCCGGTCGTGCAGGGCCGGGCCCAGCTTCCGTACCTCCGCGCCGTCCACCAGGTCGATCCGGCCGCCGTCCTCGGCCGACGGAACCCGGCCGTGCGGGTCGAGGCCCGTCCGGGGGACGTCGACCTCCCACTCGGTCGTCCAGGCCGCCGGCCCGAAGCCGTACCGCCCGTAGATGGGGTACTCGGCGGCGATCAGCGTGGCGGCCACGTCGCCGCGCTCCTTCGCCGCCGCCAGGTCCGTGGCCATCATCCGCGAGAGCAGCCCGCGACGCCGGTGCGTGGGCGACACCGTGACGTTGGTGACCGCGTCCGTCGGCACCGTGGCACCGCCGACGACCGTCAGCTCCTGCGCGAACGACCGGAACGTCGCCACGCACCGCCCCTCGTCGAACACTCCCTGCGTGCGCGTCAGGTCGAGGTACGGCAGACGCCCCCTCACCTCCTCGTCCGACGGTGTCGGCGCGCGCAGGAAACCGGTGTTCAGGGCGCGCAGCCAGTCATGGAGCTCGGACTCGGTGACGGGGCGGATGTCGAGGGTGCCATGAGTGCTCATCCGCCTCACGCTAAACACCGGGGCCGCAGATGTCTCCGGCTTTTCGGGCGGCCCCCTCAGAACGCCGCCCGGATCTCCCCGACCTCCGCGCTGCCGCCCATCAGTGGCGCGCGGCCGATCCGCGACACCACCGGGGCGTCGACGCCGAGCAGACCCAGCGCACGGGCCAGTACGGGGCCGAGTGCCCGGGTCGAACCGTCGTCGATCTTGAAGGCCAGGGCCCGGCCGTCCGCCAGCGCCACCGCCTGGACCGCCTCGGCGCCCATCTTGGACAGCGTCCCCGGCACCTCCCGCATCAGCCAGGTGTCGGGGCGACGGGTGCCGGCCACGTACTCGGGATGGGCGCGCATCGCGTCCGCCACCCGGCGCTCCGCCGTGCCCTGCTCCGCCGTGACGAACGTACGAAACGCCCGCGCGAGGCCCACCAGCGACAGCGCCATCAGCGGGGCGCCGCAGCCGTCCGTGCCGACCGCGGCGACCGGCTCGCCCGCCGCCTCCTCGACGACCCGGTGGACCAGCTGCTGGAGCGGGTGGGAGGGATCGAGATACGTGGCGGTGTCCCAGCCGTTGTGCAGGCACACCGCGAGCATCGCCGCGTGCTTGCCCGAGCAGTTCATCGTGATCCGCTCCCGGACATGGCCCGCCGCCAGGTACGTCTCCGCCTCCACCGGGTCCAGCGGCAGATCGGGCGGGGTCTGCAGGTCGCCGGTCGACAGCCCGTGCTCGGTGAGCATCTTGCGTACGAGATCGAGGTGGAAGCCCTCACCCGAATGGCTCGCGGCGGCCAGTGCCAGCCGCTCGCCGGACAGGTCGAGGCCGGCCCGGAGCACCGCGGCGGCCTGCATCGGCTTGTTGGAGGAGCGCGGGAAGACCGGGGCCGCCGGATCTCCCAGGGACATCTCCACGCTGCCGTCCGCGGCCAGGACGACCAGGGAGCCCCGATGGTGCCCCTCGACGAAGCCGGACCGGACGACCTCGGCCAGCACGGGCAGAAGGGGGGCCCGGCCGGATATTCCGTCGGAGGTGCCACCGGACAGGTTGTCCGATATGCCGGACGGGGACGACGGGGCTGCGCTGGAGGTCATGGTGGCCTTCCGGGGACGGGCGGGACCCGCCCCCGGAAGGGTCGCTTCAGGCGAGCAGGTCGTCTACTTGTGCTTCCCCGTCACGGTACCTGCGGGCGATCTCCGCACCGCAATCGTCCGCGGTGCGCTGGAGCCGGGAGCGGCGCCGGGACACCTGCTGTTCGTAGCGGACCAGGCGTCCCATCGCGGTGTGCAGCTCTTCGTCCGTCCGGGCGTCGAGGTCGGAGAGTTCGACCTCGGCCAGCGTCTCCGCCGCCAGCTTCCGGTACTCGTCGCTGCGCGGCGTGCTCAGCGTGACGTGGCGTGCGGAGGAGCGGTGCAGCGACGGGGTGTCCGCGAGGATCTCCGAGAGCCGGTCCACCACGGGGGACTCCGGGTCCCGCCGCCGCGCCAGCTCGGCCCGCAGGATGTCGATGCGCCCCTGGACGAGCCGCCGCACATAGCTGAGGTCCGCCTCGTCCCGCTGCGCGTCCCTCCGCAGCGCGCGCAGCTCCGGCAGCCGCAGGGCACGCAGATCGAGCGGGGCCGCGGCCCCGTCCTCGAAGCCGTGCCCGGTCCGCTGCACGGGTGGGCGCATGGTGCTCGCACCCACAGAGGCCTTGCTGTTGACGCCGGGGCGCGCGACCGGCACCGCGCCCGGGGACTGCCCGGTTCCATGCATGCTCATGCTTGTGTCCATCCCCTCGACCGGTGCGTCGGCACACCGCCTCCCGTGCATGGTGCCACTCCGAGGGGTCCCGTGGAGATGCTCTGTACCCGTTCAGCCCAAGATAGGTTGGTCTGTATGCGTGCAGTGGTACAGAGGGTGGACGGTGCGAGCGTCACGGTGGCGGACGCCGGGGGCGAGGGCGGCGGTTCGGCGGTCGTCGGCGAAATCGTCGGCGAGGGCCTGTGTGTGCTGGTGGGAGTGACTCACGGCGACACCGCGGAGAAGGCGGCCCAGCTCGCCCGCAAGTTGTGGTCGGTCCGCATCCTGGAGGGCGAGAAGTCCTGCTCCGATGTGAATGCACCACTTCTGGTGATTTCACAGTTCACTCTCTACGGGGATGCCCGCAAGGGCCGCCGGCCCACGTGGAACGCCGCGGCTCCCGGCGAGATCGCCGAGCCGCTGG
The DNA here is from genome assembly GCF_035917155.1 of Streptomyces sp. NBC_00385. Lineage (NCBI taxonomy): Bacteria > Bacillati > Actinomycetota > Actinomycetes > Kitasatosporales > Streptomycetaceae > Streptomyces > Streptomyces sp. NBC_00385. The sequence continues at coordinate 3,889,642 of NZ_CP107951.1, forward strand.
TCGACGAGGTCGTGGCCCAGCTGCGGGCCCTGGGCGCTCACGTGGAGACGGGCCGGTTCGGAGCGGACATGCGGGTCTCGCTCACGAACCACGGCCCGTTCACCGTCATCGTCGAGGTCTGAGCCGGCGGGTACGCCGGCGGACCCCTACGGTTCGACGACCGTCTCCTGGGCCGCCGCCGTGTCGCCCGCCAGCAGCTCCGCGTCCACCGCCACGTTCCGCTTCACCAGGGCCAGGGCGATCGGCCCCAGCTCGTGGTGGCGGGCGGAACTGGTGATGAAGCCGAGCTGACGGCCCTCCGCCCCGTCCGCGGCCAGCCGCACCGGGGTGCCGTGCCCCGGCAGCAGCACCTCGCTGCCGTCCAGGTGCAGGAAGACCAGGCGCCGCGGCGGCTTGCCAAGGTTCTGCACCCGGGCCACCGTCTCCTGGCCCCGGTAGCAGCCCTTCTGGAGGTGGACGGCGGTACCGATCCAGCCCAGCTCGTGCGGGATGGTGCGGTGATCCGTCTCGAAGCCGAGCCGCGGGCGGTGGCCCTCGACGCGCAGCGCCTCGTAGGCCAGCACCCCGGCGGCCGGGCCGTGCGCCGCCGCGTACGCCTCCAGACCCTCGCGGGGCAGGAACAGATCGCGGCCGTACGGCGTCTCCCGCACGGTCGCACCGTCGGGGACCTCCGCGATGGAACCGGCCGGCAGGTACACGACCGCGTAGTCCTCGGTACGGTCGGCGACCTCGACGCGGTAGAAGAACTTCATCGACTCCAGATAGGCGATCAGCTCGCCCTGGGTGTCCGGCTCGACGTGCATCCACACGGTCTCGCCGTCGTCGACGAGATACAGGGCGTGCTCGATGTGCCCGTTCGCCGTGAGGATCAGGGACTCGGTGGCCTGGCCCGGGGCGAGTTCGCTGACGTGCTGGGTGATCAGGAGGTGCAGCCAGGCCAGCCGGTCGCTCCCGGTGACGGTCACGACCCCTCGGTGCGAGAGGTCGACGAGACCGGAGCCGTCGGCGAGGGCTCGCTGCTCGCGGAACAGGTCGCCGTAGTGCGCGGCGACGCCTTCGTCGCGACCCTCGGCGGGGACGGCGCCGGGCAGGGACAGCAGGGGGCTCTTCATGCGACCAGCGTACGACCAAGGGCTGTCTTCGGATCAGGCCGGATCAGGGAGCGGGGTCCGGTGCGGCCGACTTCGCCGTGCAGTCGGCGCAGCGGCCGAAGATCGCGAAGTGCTTCATGTCCGTCTCGAAGCCGAACGTGCCGCGCAGCTTCTCGGTGAACTCGGCGACGACGTCGACATTTGCCTCGATGACGTTCGTACAGTCCCGGCAGACCAGATGGATGTGGTGGTGGCGGTCGGCCAGGTGGTACGTCGGGGCTCCGTGGCCCAGGTGGGCGTGGCTGACCAGATCCAGCTCCTCCAGGAGCTCCAGGGTCCGGTACACGGTGGAGATGTTCACTCCGGACGCGGTCCGGCGCACCTCGGACAGGATGTCGTCGGGCGTCGCGTGTTCCAGCGTGTCCACGGCTTCCAGGACAAGCTGCCGCTGCGGCGTCAGCCGGTAGCCGCGCTGCCGAAGATCGGTCTTCCAGTCGGTGCTCACCACAGGCTCCAGTGTAGATCCGGGCCGGCCCGTCACCCGGCTGTCCGCCGGAAAAGCGCCTCGTGGGCTACTTGAAGAACGCGATCCCGTCGTCCGGCAGGTCGCCGAGGCTCTTCGCCATCGCCGCGACCTCTTCCGGGGTGACGACCTTCTTCAGGTGCGCCGACATGTACGGCCGCAGTTCGACCTCGGGCGTGGACTTCTCGCCCACCCACATGAGGTCGCTCTTCACGTAGCCGTAGAGCCGCTTGCCACCGCTGTACGGGCCGGAGGCCGCGGTCCGGGCCACCGCGTCGGTGACCAGGTCGATCTGCGGCTTCTGGTCGGCCAGCTCGCCGTACCAGATCTCGATGACGCCCTGGTCGCGGGCCATGACGACCTCGACCTTGCGGTCCTTGTCGATGCGCCAGTAACCCGACTCGGACTCCAGCGGCCTGACCTTGTTGCCCTCGGCGTCGAGCACCCAGGAGTGCGAGACGTACTCCAGGAAGTTCCGGCCGTCGTGGCGGAAGGAGACCTCCTGGCCGAAGTTGCACTTCTCGGCGCCGGGGAAGTCGGACACCCCCGCGCCCGTCCAGTTGCCCAGCAGGAAGGCCAGCGGGACGAGGTCCGGGTGGAGGTCGGACGGGATCTCGATCATGAACGGCTCAATCGATCTGTGAGGCGGAAGCGGAGGGTGGAGTGGCGGACGCCGGGGCCACGAAGGGCTAGCGCTGGCCCTGGTACAGCTTCTTCACGGTCAAGCCGGCGAAGGCGAGAACGCCGACGCAGACCAGGACCAGCAGGGCGGAGAAGAATGCCTCAAGCACGGGGGCTCCTTGAACGAGCGGTATGGCGGCAGTACAGGGCCGGGCCCCAGCCTAATGGGTGGGGTCCCGGCCCGCCGGTTCGGGGCGTGCCGCGGAGCGGTCAGCCCAGCAGCTGGTTCTGCAGGATCACGGTCTGGTGGAAGGGCACGCGTGGCGTTCCCCCGCCCCCCTTGCGGGACTGGACGATGAGGGCGACGGTGTCGCCGGCCGCCAGATAGCTCTGCCGGACCTGGGCGGCGCCGAACGGCTTCGCTTCGGCGAACACGTACGCCTTCGTTCCCGCCACCTTCCCCTCGCCCGCCCACGACTCGTCGAGATCGGGGTCGGGCGCACCGGCCAGCGGGTCGCCCGCCGACCCTCCGATGTACCGGTCGTCGAGGAACGCCTGCGCGAAGGCCGTCGAGTTGAACCGGAGCAGATAGACCCGGCTCGACGTGCCGTCCGGCATGGTCCAGCCGCGCGCCGCGATGTGGCGCAGCGCCCCGTCGCGCAGCGTGGCGGCGATGTCCTCCCGGTACTCCTTCTCGTACTCGGACACGAACTGCCGGGTGCTCACCCAGCCGCCCGCCAGCTTCTTGTCCACCGTGGCTCCGGCCGGGGCCGGGAGCAGCAGTTCCCGCAGGTCGGCGTAGTGGATCTCGGCCGTGTTGTCGTCGTTGAAGGGGCGCGGCCTGCCCGCCGGCAGCGCGGGCAGGCTCAGCCGGGGGTACTCCCAGCGGCCGTCGCTCTCGGTGGCGAGGCCCGGTACATCGGTGCGCTCCATCGCGGTGATCTCGTACGCCGTACCGGCGCCGACACCGCCGAGCACCAGCACGGCGACGGTCCAGCGCGCCACGGCCCGCAGGATCCGGCGCGGGGGCCGGGGCGGCGCGGGCGGCGTGGGCGGCAGCTCCGGCATGGGCGGGGGCGCCACGTCCGGCTCGGTGGCGGCCGGCTCGGTGGCGGCGGCCGGTGCGGCCGTCTGCTCGCTCATACGTACTCCCCCGGGGACTTGATGTGGTCGAGCTGGTCCATCACCAGCAGGGCGATGCCCGACGTGTCGAACGGCTCGGTCCCGCTCGCCGAGAAGCTGAGCAGCACCTCTCCGTCGTACGCGACGCAGTACAGCGAATCGAGCTCGCTCTTGTCCTCGGGCGCCCGGAAGCACCTGGCGTTCTTCGTGTGGCCGGTGATCTCCGGTCCGTCCCTGAAAACGTCGAGCGCGCCGAAGAGACCGGTCTGGAAGCGGTACATGTCCCTGACCGCCTTCCGGTCCTTCATCCGCACCAGCTGGGTGTTGATCACCAGGTCGTTCGCCTCCGCCGCGTACGACCGGGCGGCGAGACCCTGGATGTGCAGTTTGTCGATCCGTTTCTCCAGCTCCCGGCGCTGCTTGCCGGCCAGCCCCCGGCCGCCCGCCTTCATTTCCGCGGCGGCCGCCCGGCCGCTGAGCTCACTGTCGTTACCGAGCTCCCCCATGTCCGGACCGAGCCGGTAGTCCTTCGGGACCGGCAGCAGCAGCTTGCTGAGCGCGGTGGAGAACCTGCCCCGCGCGAAGTCTCCTGCCGGGTCCTTGCCTCCGGTGTTCACCGGTTTCTGCCAGAGGCTGGTCCCGGCCGTCCGGTCCGCGCGGTCGACGGTGATCTTCGTGTACGTCGCCGCACCGGCGACGGCGGCGAGCACCAGCACGACGGGGACGGCCGCGAGGACGATCCGGCGGGCCCGGCTCCTCGGCGCGGGAACGGGCGCCGGAACGGGTTCGGGCGCGAGTTCGGTCAGGTCGTCGTTCACAGGCGCTCCAGCTGTCGCTCGGCCAGCGTCCGGATGTCCTTCTTGCTGATCGGCACGGTGTCGAACAGGTTGATGTCGACCATCACGTCGCCGTGGTGGAAGATCGCCCTGGCCCGGTACTGCGGCATGTAGCCGGCCTTCCGGACCACCTTGTAGAGGTAGTAGCGACCGCTGCCGCTGCCCTTGAGGGCATCGCCCTCGTTGCCCGCGCCGTTGGCGTCCCCGGGCATGTACGCGCGCTGGTCCTCGGCGTGGGCGGCTGCCGAGGAGTCCACACCCGAGCGGAACTGCACAAGCCGGATGCCGGCCACGCGGTGCGCGCTCTTCTTCCAGGAAGTGGCCGCGATGCGGCGGATGTCGGCCGCGAGGAAGTTGCCGTACATGTAGGCCTCGTCCTTGAAGTCGAGCGCGTAGTCCTCGACTCCGACCCAGCCGTCCTGGATCTGCGTCATGTCCTCGTTCTCACTCCAGCCCGCCGGCCGCGGAATGAGCAGCTTGCGCAGATCGCCGTCCGTACGGACCTGGCGGTCCTGCGATGCCGGCAGCGGGTCCGGCACCTGATCGGCGGGCAGCGCCTTCGCCGGGTACGCGAGATCCGGCTGCGAGAGCGCGGTCAGCGGGGTCGGGGCGCGGTCGGCCTGCACGCCGTAGCCGACGGCGGTGCCGGCCGCGATGCCCAGGACCGCAGCTGCGGCGATGATCAGCGTCGTCCGGCCGCGCGGACGCCGCTTGGCAGCCATGAGTGGTGCGGGTGTGACGAGTGGTGCGGGCGCTTCCGAGGAAGTTGCTTCCGGAACTACCTGTTCCGGCGCCTCCACCTGCACGGGAGGCTCGGCCTGCCCGTCAGGAATGGTGTCTTTCGGATTCAAAAGGGGTCCCCCCCACGAGACCTGAGGCGCAGATTCCGTTATCTGCGCACAGCACTGACCCGCCAGGCCTCAACGAGGTTGTGCGGCCGGGGATTACAGTTCGGCATATGCCGAAGAAGCTCGTGATCAAGGTGACCGCAGGTGCCGACTCCGCCGAGCGCTGTTCCCAGGCCTTCACCGTCGCGGCGGTCGCCGTCGCCAGCGGCGTGGAGGTCTCGCTCTGGCTGACCGGGGAATCCGCCTGGTTCGCGCTCCCGGGGCGTGCCGCCGAGTTCGAACTCCCGCACGCCGCGCCGCTGCCGGATCTGATCGAGTCGATTCAGGCGGGCGGACAGATCACGCTCTGCACCCAGTGCGCGGCCCGCCGGGACATCACCGAGCAGGACGTCCTGGAGGGCGTACGGATCGCCGGCGCGCAGGTCTTCGTCAGCGAGATCATGGCCGACGGCGTCCAGGCGCTCGTCTACTGATCCGGACGGGCAGGCGCGCGCCGGTCCAGTGAGAGACAGCTGCGCACCGGACCCTCACGGGCGGGGGCGGCGCTTCTTCCCGTCGAGCTCGTCCCACCACGCGTCCGACTCCGGGTCACCGGTCGCCTCGCCCTTGTCCAGACGCACGTGCGGCCGGGATGGAGGCCGGGGCGGCGTGGCGGCGGGGTCGTCCCACCAGCGGTCCTCCGGGCCCTTCCGGTTGGCGACCATCGCCGCGACGGGCGGGATCACCATCGCGACCACGCACATCGCGATGGCGGCGGGCATCGACCAGAGCCTCACGAAGGCCCAGGCGGAGACGAAGAGGACGAGACAGATCCCCATCATCACGAAGTAGGCGCGCCGGCGTCGGCGGTACATGCATCCAGCGTAGGCCCGATCGGCCCGCCCGGCCGGTTCTGGACAGCACCGCCTGCACGCCCGGCCGGCACCGTTTCCCGCCCGCCCGGCCGGTCCGGCACCTCGCCGGGTTCCGCCCGGACGGCACGAAGGGCCGCACCCCGTTGCAGGCGGCGTCCAACCCCCTGGGGTACGGCCCTTCGGCCGGTCATCGGCAGAACCGTGACAGCAAGCTGCCGCTAGACGGCGATGGCCACCTCGGAGAGGCCGCCCGTCTGTGCCACGACCGTGCGGTCGGCGCTGCCGCCGGGGACGAGGGCGCGCAGCGTCCAGGTGCCCTCGGCCGCGTAGAAGCGGAACTGTCCGGTCGCCGAGGTCGGGACCTCGGCGGTGAACTCGCCGGTCGAGTCCAGCAGGCGGACGTAGCCGGTGACGGGCTCGCCGTCGCGGGTCACGCTGCCCTGGATGGTGGTCTCACCGGGCTTGATCGTCGAAGCGTCGGGGCCGCCGGCCTTTGCTCCACACATGGCGTTCTGTCCTTCTGGTCGGGGGTCGTGCTGGTCCAGGTCGTACGGGTTACTTGTTGGCGCCGAGCTCGATCGGCACGCCCACGAGGGAGCCGTACTCGGTCCACGAACCGTCGTAGTTCTTGACGTTCTCCTGGCCGAGCAGCTGGTGCAGCACGAACCAGGTGAGCGCGGAGCGCTCACCGATGCGGCAGTAGGCGATGGTGTCCTTCGACAGGTCGACCTGCTCGGCCTCGTAGAGGGCCCTGAGCTCGTCGTCCGACTTGAAGGTGCCGTCGTCGTTGGCGTTCTTCGACCACGGGATGTTGCGGGCGCTCGGCACGTGGCCGGGGCGCTGCGACTGCTCCTGCGGGAGGTGGGCCGGGGCGAGCAGCTTGCCGCTGAACTCGTCGGGCGAGCGCACGTCGACCAGGTTCTGGCTGCCGATGGCCTTGACGACGTCGTCGCGGTAGGCGCGGATCGACTCGTCCTGCGGCTGGGCCTTGTACTGCGTGGCCGGGCGGGACGGGATCTGGTCGCCGTCGACCAGGTCGCGGGAGTCGAGCTCCCACTTCTTGCGGCCGCCGTCGAGCAGGCGGACGTCCTGGTGGCCGTAGAGCTTGAAGTACCAGAACGCGTAGGACGCGAACCAGTTGTTGTTGCCGCCGTAGAGGACGACCGTGGTGTCGTTGCCGATGCCCTTGTTCGACAGCAGCTCCTCGAAGCCGGCCTGGTCGATGAAGTCACGGCGGACCGGGTCCTGGAGGTCCTTGGTCCAGTCGATCCGGATCGCGTTCTTGATGTGGTTCTTCTCGTACGCGGAGGTGTCCTCGTCGACCTCGACGATGGCGACCTTCGGGTCGTCGATGTGGGCCTCGACCCAGTCGGCGTCTACCAGGACGTCACTGCGGCTCATTCTGTTCTCCTCCGGGGCAGTCTGCGGCGGGATGATGCGAGTGGTACGCGATGGTGCGTGGTGATCCGGATGTACGCGGCGCGGGTTCGGCGCGTGCACGGGGGCCACGCGGGATGGCCCCGACGAGCGGTCGAAGGGCCGGGAATGCGGGAAATCCGACGGATCCCGCTCAGACAGTGCGACAGAGCATGGCGGCGACGCGGCACAGGTCCACTGCCCGCCGCTTCGTGAGATCCGCCTGTCCCCGCTGCGGGAGACCGCTAATAGAGCACTGCATGGGACCGATCGTAGGGACGTACGGGCGGACATGTCACCGTTGTGTCGCATATTGAGACACGATCGTCCGGAGTATGAGACGCGATCGAGGTCGCGGGCACCTGGAGGCAGCCGTCCGGCCCACGCGGCGCGTCGGGCATCTGCGGAACGGACTCCATCGTCTCAGTATGTGGCGGTGCGGTCCGTCCGGGGGCATGGCTCCGCCCAGGAGCCCCTCTACCCGGCCGGGGCGGGAGTTATCCGGCGAGGCGTACGTCGGTGCCCGTCACGGAGATCTCCAGCCCGGCGGCGGTCGGCTGGATCTTCTCCAGCTTCAGGCCGTTCGGCAGTTTGCCCACTTCGCGCTCGAAGTCGATCTTCTCGCGTACGAGCTTTTCGAGGCCGGGGATCCCCTCGCCCGGCACCTTGTCCGCGTGCACCCGCACGGTGTGGCCGTCGACCAGGGTGACGGTGGACAGGACGCTGCGCGTGACCGCGCCGACGACGGGGATGCCGGTGACCGTGCCGGTGACCTTCACCTTGCCGTTGCCGCCGTACTCGACGACGACACCGTCGGCGGCCTTCGTCAGGTCCTGGTACGAGATGACGGCCGTCCCACTGGCCCGGGTGGCCGTGGCGCCGGAGAAGCCGTCGGTCAGCCGCACCTGGTGCAGTTCGGCTTCCATGCTGCTGATCCGGAGCACACGGCCGCCGGCGGTCGCCTCGATCCCGGTGACCTTCACGTCGACCTCGTCGAGTTCCGATCCGGCGACCTGGGTGAGGAACGGGAACCCCTTGATGGAGACGTCCGTCGACCCGGTCCGCGCCCCGGAGACCACCACCCGGTCCGCCGCCTCCGACTCTGCGAAGTACACCGCCGCACGGTCCACCGCGATGAACACCCCGGCCAGAACCACCACGACGATCAGCAGTATTCGCAGTGCACGCATGCCTGTCCTCCCCCGCGCCACATCCATCGGATCCCTGGCGTCGTGAGCCTACTGCGGCCACACGTCACGCCCCGGGTGATCGACGTGCGGAAGCCCCCCAACGGTTCCCCGTGGAGGGCTTCGGCAGGCCGGGTGACGCGGTACGGGCTACGCGATCACGCGCCCGATCAGATAGACGGCCGGGGCGGCCGCGGTGAGCGGCAGGGCCACACCCGCGGTCATGTGCACGAAGCGTGACGGGTAGTCATAGCTCGCCACCCGCAGCCCGATCAGCGCACAGCCGCCGGCCGCGAGGCCGAGCAGCGCGCCCTTGACCCCCAGGTCGGTGACGGCACCGCCCACCGCACCGGCACCCGCGGCGACGACGAGCGCCGCCACGACCGAGGCCGGTCCGGGCAGCGGCAGCGCCCGGACGAGCACCGCCGCGGCGACGGCCACACCGCCGGCCGTGACGGCGTCCGGGACGGCCGCGAGGTGGCCGGTGGCGAGCACCGCGAGCGCGGCCGAGGCGACCGTGGCCATCAGCCCCTGCATCCGCTCGTCGGCGCCGGCCCGGCTGCGCAGCTGGAGCACGACGGTGAGGAGCACCCAGATGCCGAGGGTGCCCAGGATCGCGGCCGGACCGTTCTCCCGGCCGGCCGCGAGCAGTGCCACATCGGCGACGAGACCGCCGGCGAAGGCGAGCGCGATGCCCTGCCGGGCCGGCCACATGCCGTTGAGCCGGAACCATCCCGCCGCGGTCACCGCCTGGAGCAGCACCAGCGGGACGACGAGGGCGTACGGCCCGACGGCCGCGCCGAGCGCGAGGAGCAGCCCGAGTCCCGCGGTGATCGCGGCCGGCTGCATCCCGGGCGCGATGACCGGCGAACGGCCCTCGGCGCGGGCCCGCTGGGCGTCGGTGATGCGGCTGTTGCCCAGGGTGGTCGGCGCGCTGTAGCCGTCCTCGCCCTGCGCGGGGGCCGCGGGGGCCGGGGCGGGCGCTGCGGGAGCGGCCTGGGCCTCGGGAGGCAGCGGGTAGGAGCCGGACGCACCCTGCACCGGCGCCAGGTACGCGGTCTCCTCGGCGGCCTGCACAGGAGCGGCGGGCGGCACAGGGCCTGCGGGCTCGGTGGGCCGGATCGTCGGCTGGTACTGCGTGTCCCAGGTCTGGCCCTCCCAGGTCTGGGTGACCCCCTGGTCCCCGGTCGGCCAGCCGGTCCCGGGCTGCGCCTGCGGGGCGGGGGAGCCCTCCTGCGGGTAGGGGGCGGCCTGCTGGGGCGGGTGTGCGTCGTACCCGCCCGGCGTCCCGTACGGCGCCGCACCGCCCGCGTAGGGCGCCTGCTGCCCGTACGAGGGGTCGGTGTACGCCTGGGCCTGGTCGGCGTATCCCTGGCCCGGGTAGGCCTGCCCGGAGTACGCCTGACCGTCGTACGAGGCGTCGCCGTACGCGGGGTCCCCGTAAGACTGCTGCTGTTGCTGTTGCTGCGGCTCCTGCCCGTACGGATACTGCGGCTGCGGATATGGCGGCTGCTGCTGCGGGTACGGCTGCTGCTGATCGCTGCTGCTCATGTTCTGCGGTTCACCCTCCTGCGAACGGCGGGAGCACCTCGACCGTGCCGCCCTCGGCAAGGCGTACGGTCTCATGGCTCCGGGTCCCGACGGGGTCACCGTCGATGAGGAACGAACACCTTTGCAGTACGCGGCTCAGCTCGCCGGGGTGCCGCACGCGGACCGCGTCGAGCGCCTCTTTGAGCGTCGCAGCGGTGTACGGCTCCTCCGCGGTTCCGGCCGCGGCCTTGGCAGCTGCCCAGTAGCGGATGGTTCCCGCAGGCATGGCGGCACTCCTCTCGTCTCGCGTCAGCTCACGCGTCGGCTGTCCATCATGGTTCACCGCGTCATCGCCCAGTCGGCGATCCGGGTGAGCAACGTCTCGTCCGCCGCGTTCTCCGCGTGGCCCATGCCGGGCTCCAGCCACAGGTCGGCGGCCCCGCCCGCCGCGTCGGCGAGCATCCGCGGGTGGTCGAGCGGGAAGTACGGGTCCCGGTCGCCGTGCACGATCAGGAGCGGGGCCGGGGCGATCCGGCCGGCGGCCTCGACCGGGGAGAGCGGGACCGGGTCCCAGTCGTCGCGGTCGATCCGGGTGCGGAAGCCGTACCGCCCGACGAGCCGGCCGGTGGGGCGGGTGACCATCCAGTGCAGGCGGCGCATCGGGGCCGTCCCCCGGTAGTACCAGCGCGCTGGAGCGCTCACCGACACCACCGCGTCCGCATGCGCCTCCCCGTGCGCTTCCGTGCGCCCCTCGGGCTCCCCCGCCGCTCCGGGGGCCGTATACAGCGCCCCGTGCCGGAGGACCACGGAACCGCCCATCGAGAACCCGGCCGTAACGATCCGCGTGTGTCCGAGCGACCTCGCCCAGGCCACGGCGGCCGCCAGATCCAGCACCTCGCGGTCGCCCACCGTGGACCGTCCGCCCGAGCGTCCGTGCCCCCGGAAGGAGAACGTGATCACCGCCGCACGCTGCGAGAACACCTGCGCGGCACGCCGCACGGCGGGGCGGTCGGCCGAACCGGTGAATCCGTGCGCGACGACGATCGCGGTACCGGAGCCGCCGGCCCCGGAGCCGGCGGCGTCATCTCCCGTACCCGGGTCGTACACCGCCTCGATGAGGACCCCGTCATCGGCCCGCAACGCGACCCGCAGCGGACCGTTCGTGATCAAGGGAACAGAGGAACTCCGAAATCGCCCCTCGGAGAGAGAAGTCATGTGGGCTATTCTGGCGGGAAGAGGATCCGGGCAATGCAGCCCCCGGGTCCTTTTGTGCATTCCGCGCGTTGTTACGACGACGTTTCGACAAGCTCAGCGGTCCTGGGCGCGGGCCGCACGAGTAAAGGCCGTATGACGAAACGTCGTACGACCGCACCCGAAAAAGCGTACGAAGCAGTGCCGCATACTCCCCCGGGTCCGACCCGGGAGTGCCCCTCTCGCAGGGAACGAGGAGGACCGACGTAATGGGCGAGCCAACCGTGCACGATCATCGACCGACGACCCAGGCAGGTGGGCGGCGATGAGTTCACTGCTGCTCCTGACGAATGCCCTTCAACCGTCGACGGAGGTGCTTCCCGCCCTCGGCCTCCTGCTGCACAGCGTGCGGGTGGCTCCCGCCGAAGGACCCGCTCTCGTCGACACCCCCGGTGCCGACGTCATCCTCGTCGACGGACGGCGCGACCTGCCGCAGGTCCGCTCGCTCTGTCAGCTGCTGCGGTCCACCGGACCCGGCTGTCCGCTGATCCTCGTCGTCACGGAGGGCGGCCTCGCGGCCGTCACCGCGGACTGGGGCATCGACGACGTGCTGCTGGACACGGCGGGTCCCGCCGAGGTCGAGGCGCGGCTGCGGCTGGCCACCGGCCGGCAGCAGATCACCGCCGACGACTCCCCGATGGAGATCCGCAACGGTGACCTCTCGGTGGACGAGGCCACGTACAGCGCGAAGCTCAAGGGCCGGGTCCTGGACCTGACCTTCAAGGAATTCGAACTGCTCAAGTACCTGGCGCAGCACCCGGGCCGGGTCTTCACTCGCGCCCAGCTGCTCCAGGAGGTCTGGGGCTACGACTACTTCGGCGGTACGCGGACGGTCGACGTCCACGTACGGCGGCTGCGCGCCAAGCTCGGCCCCGAGCACGAGTCGCTCATCGGCACCGTCCGCAACGTGGGCTACCGCTTCGTCGCGCCGGAGAAGGTCGAACGTGCCGCCGCCGAGGAGGCCAAGTCGGCGGCCGCGAAGGCGACCGCCGAAACCCTCACCCGTTCGGAGCAGCCGGAGGTAGCCGAGGTCACGGAAGAAGCCCCGGTCCGGCCTGCCGGGAAGTAGTTCCATCCGCGTAGACTGCCGCGCGTGGCCAAGGTGACGCGGGACGATGTGGCGAGACTGGCGGGGACGTCGACCGCAGTGGTCAGTTACGTCATCAACAACGGACCCCGGCCGGTCGCCCCGGCCACGCGCGAGCGGGTACTCGCCGCGATCAAGGAGCTGGGCTACCGGCCCGACCGGGTCGCCCAGGCGATGGCCTCGCGGCGGACCGATCTCATAGGGATGATCGTGCCGGACGCGAGGCAGCCGTTCTTCGCGGAGATGGCGCACGCGGTCGAACAGGCCGCCGCCGAGCGCGGGAAAATGGTGCTCGTCGGCAACTCCGACTACCGCGACGAGCGCGAGGTCCACTACCTGCGTGCCTTCCTGGGCATGCGGGTCTCCGGTCTGATCCTGGTCAGCCAGGGCCCGAGCGAGCGCGCGGCGGCGGAGATAGAGGCGTGGGACGCCCGGGTCGTGCTGCTGCACGAGCGGCCCGAGGCGATCGACGACGTCGCGGTCGTCACGGACGACGTCGGCGGCGCCCAGCTCGCCACCCGCCACCTGCTGGAACACGGCAACGCGTACGTCGCGTGCCTCGGTGGCATGGAGTCGACCCCGGCGGTCGGCGACCCGGTCGCCGACCATGTCGAGGGCTGGCGCCGGGCCATGCACGAGTCGGGCCGTTCGACCGAGGGCCGGCTCTTCCAGGCCCCGTACAACCGCTACGACGCCTACCAGGTGGCCCTGGGGCTCCTCGCGGGCCCCGACCGCCCGCCGGCGATCTTCTGCACGACGGACGACCAGGCCATCGGGGTGCTGCGGGCCGCGCGCGAGCTGCGGATCGACGTGCCCGGTGAGCTCGCGGTGGCGGGCTTCGACGACGTGAAGGAAGCCGGTCTGACGGACCCGCCGCTGACGACGGTGTTCTCCGACCGCCCGGCGATGGCGCGGGCCGCGGTCGACCTGGTGCTGGACGACTCGCTGCGGGTGTCGGGTTCACGCCGGGAGCGGCTGAAGCAGTTCCCCTCGGCGCTGGTGGTCCGGCGCTCCTGCGGCTGCGGGGAGCCGCCGACGGCCCGGATCCTCGGCTGACGGAGCGGCCCTTATATCGGGCATACGAGCTTCTGCCGGGCTTCTCAGGGCACGCTCAGGGTCCTCTCATGTTCGCTGGACACTCTCGTAGACATGACAGAGACCCAGCGCCCGAGCGGCGAGTACCCGATGTACCCCTCGTACGGCAACGGAGACGCGGCCTACCCGCCGCCGCCGTCATACCAGCCCGTCCAGCCGGTCGCCATGGGCCCCGGCACCACCGTGTGGCCCGCCCCCGGCACAGCCGAGGCACCCACCGGCGGTGCGGGTCACGGCGGCGGGGGCCTTCACGGGCTGCCGCAGCAGGCGCCCGAACCGTCCGCCCCCCGCCGCCGGGTCCGCCGGCCCGTCGCGCTCCTCGCGGCGGTGGCCATCGCGGCCGCGGTCGTCGGCGGCGGCACCGCCACCGTGATCGGACAGCTCACCGACAACGGCACCGGCGGCACGGCCGGCAGCGTCATCCCCGGCACCACCGTCTCGCAGAGCAGCAAGGGCACCGTCTCCGGCGTGGCCGCGGCCCTCGCGCCGACGATCGTCGAGATCGGCGCGACGTCGACCTCGGGCGAGTCCACCGGTTCCGGCGTGGTCATCACGTCGGACGGCGAGATCGTCACCAACAACCACGTCATCGCCGGCGCCTCGTCCATCAAGGTCACGCTGAGCACCGGCAAGACGTACACCGCCGACATCGTCGGCACCGACGCCGACAAGGACCTCGCGCTGATCAAGCTCCAGGGCGCGAGCGGCCTGAAGACGGCGACCCTCGGCGACTCCTCCCAGGTGGCCGTCGGCGACCAGGTCGTCGCGATCGGCTCGCCCGAGGGCCTCACCGGCACGGTCACCAGCGGCATCGTGTCCGCACTCGACCGCGATGTCACGGTCGCCAAGAACGATGACAGCACCGACAGCACCGGCGGCACCGGCGGCTCCGACAGCGGCCAGGGCCAGGGCCAAGGGCAGGGGCAGGGGCAGGGGCAGGGCGGCGGGCAGCAGTGGCCGTTCGAGTTCGGCGGACAGCAGTTCAACGGCGACACCGGCGACTCCACCACCACGTACAAGGCCATCCAGACCGACGCCTCGCTGAACCCGGGCAACTCCGGTGGCGCCCTGATCAACATGAACGGCGAGATCATCGGCATCAACTCGGCGATGTACTCGGCCAGTTCGTCGAGCGGCTCCAGCAGCGCCGGCGCGGGCAGCGTCGGCCTCGGCTTCGCCATCCCGGTGAACACCCTCAAGGCCGACCTCGACACACTGCGGGCCGGCGACAGCTCCTGAGCCGCGCCGCGCGACGCCGCGCCACGGCCGTGCGAGGCTGAGAAACCAGCGGTGCGCCCGGCCCCGTACGGAACGAGAAGAGGACGAAGCAGCGATGAGCCCCGCCGAAGACGATCCGCAGCGCATCCTGATCGTCGACGACGAGCCCGCCGTGCGCGAGGCCCTGCAGCGCAGCCTCGCGTTCGAGGGGTACGGCACCGAGGTCGCCGTCGACGGTCTCGACGCCCTCACGAAGGCGGAGTCGTACGACCCCGACCTCATCGTCCTCGACATCCAGATGCCACGGATGGACGGGCTGACCGCCGCCCGCCGCATCCGTGCCACGGGCACCACCACCCCCATCCTGATGCTCACCGCCCGTGACACCGTCGGCGACCGCGTCACCGGGCTCGACGCGGGCGCCGACGACTACCTGGTCAAGCCCTTCGAGCTGGACGAGCTCTTCGCCCGCATCCGGGCCCTGCTGCGCCGCAGTTCGTACGCGGCCGCGGCGGGCCCCGTCCCCGACGACAACGTCCTGGCCTTCGCCGACCTGCGCATGGACCTCGCGACCCGCGAGGTCATGCGCGGCACCCGCCACGTGGAGCTGACCCGCACCGAGTTCACCCTCCTGGAGATGTTCCTGGCGCACCCGCGCCAGGTGCTGACCCGTGAGCAGATCCTCAAGGCGGTCTGGGGCTTCGACTTCGAACCGAGCTCCAACTCGCTGGACGTGTATGTGATGTACCTGCGCCGCAAGACGGAGGCGGGCGGCGAACCCCGCCTGGTCCACACGGTCCGCGGCGTGGGATACGCGCTGCGGTCGGGCGGGGGCGACGGATGACCGGCCCGCTCCGGCGGATCCGCGCCCTGCCGCTCCGCTCCCGGCTGGCGCTGCTGGTCGCGACCGCGGTGGCGGTGGCGGTGGCGGCGGTGGCGGTGGCGTGCTGGTTCGTGACGAAGGCGCAGCTGGAGCATCAGCAGGACACGTCGCTGCGCAACACCACGGTCGACGGGCGCTACCTGACCTCCCTGTACTCGTACTGTCTGGGCACCGGACAGCAACTGCCCCGCACCGACTCCGGGCTCACCGTTCAGCTCATCGACGCCCAGGGAACGGTCTGCACCGACCCGGAGTCGGCGGCGCTTCCGGTGACCGCGTCCGACCTCGCCGTGGTCAACGGTGAGCGGCCGACGGCCCTGCACTCGTCGACCGACGCGGACGGCGTGAAGATGCGGGTGTTCACGAAGCCGGGCGAGGTGAAGGGGGTCGGCCAGCCTTCGCTGAAGATCGGCATCTCCTTCGCCCGCCCCCTGAGCGAGATCGACAAACCCCTCACCACCCTCGCCTGGGTCCTCCTGATCGTCTCCGGCATCGGCGTCGTCGGCGCCGGCGCCGCCGGGCTCTGGGTGGCCCGCTCCGGCCTGCGCCCCGTGGACGAGCTCACCGAGGCCGTCGAGCACGTCGCCCGTACCGAGGACCTGACGGTCCGCATTCCGGTGGAGGGCGAGGACGAGATCGCCCGGCTCTCCCGCTCGTTCAACTCGATGACCGCGTCGCTCGCCACCTCCCGCGACCGTCAGGCGCAGCTCATCGCGGACGCCGGCCACGAACTCCGCACCCCGCTGACCTCGCTCCGCACCAATGTCGAACTCCTCGCCCGGAGCGACGAGACCGGCCGGGCCATCCCGCCGGACGACCGCCGGGCGCTGATGACGTCGGTGAAGGCACAGATGACGGAGCTGGCCTCGCTCATCGGCGACCTCCAGGAACTCGCGCGCCCGGACGCGGCGGACCCCGGTCCGCTCCAGGTGATCGCGCTGCACGACATCGCCCGCACCGCCCTGGACCGCGCCCGGCTGCGCGGCCCGGAGCTGACCATCACGGCGGAGCTGGCCCCCTGGTACGTACGGGCCGAACCGGCCGCGCTGGAGCGGGCGGTCGTCAACGTCCTGGACAACGCGGTGAAGTTCAGCCCGCACGGCGGCACCATCGACGTCGTCCTGCACCGGGGCGAGCTGATGGTCCGGGACCACGGTCCCGGCATCCCCGCCGACGAGCTCCCGCACGTCTTCGAACGCTTCTGGCGCTCCCCGTCCGCCCGCCAGCTCCCCGGCTCGGGCCTCGGCCTGTCGATCGTGGCGCGGACGGTCCAGCAGGCCGGCGGCGAGATCGACCTGCGCCCCGCGGAGGGCGGCGGCACGGAAGCCGTGATCCGCCTCCCGGGGGCACCCCAGCCACCGCCGGAGCCTCCGCGGGGGTAGCGCCACCAGCCCTACGCCCCCTCCAGCCGCCCCGCCAGCGCTCGCAGCCCCGCCGCGATCTCGGCGGCGTCCGGCGCCCGGTCCGGGTCGGTCAGCCACTGGATCATCACGCCGCTCATCAGCGCGAGCTGTACCGAACCGAGCCCCCGCACATCCGCCTCGGCGACCTCCGCCTCCGGCACCCCGGTCAGCTGGGCCGCGACCCCCCGGCGGCCTTCGCGCTGGCCGGCGGCCAGGAGGGCCAGCAGGTCCGGGGCGCTCTGGGCGTGGACGAAGGCCCCCGATCAGCGCGGCCACGGCGACTCCGACCGGGCGGACGACTACGGCCGGGAGGGATACGTCTCCGATCTGGCCGCCCTGCTCGACCACCTGGACCCCGGCCCGGTCGTCGCCCTCGGGCACTCTCTCGGCGGCATCAACGCGCTGCACCTCGCCGCCACCCGGCCCGCCGCCGTCGCCGCCCTCGTCAACACCGACTCCCCGGTGGACCTGCCGCACCAGGACCCCGGCCCGCTGGCCTTCCTCGCCGGCTTCCCGTACACCGCACCCACCCGGGAGGAACTGATCGCCGCCTGCGGTCCGGTGGGCCCGATGGTGGGGCCGCTGCTCCGGCCGCTGCCGGGCGGGGACGGCTGGCGGCTGCCGTTCCACCCCCAGGACACGCTCGCCTCCGAGCGGCAGGTGCACGGCGACCACTGGGCGCAGTGGCTGGCGAGCGACTGCCCCGCTCTGGTGATCAACGGCCGCACCAGCCAGGCACTGCCCGCCGAACAGGCCGCCGCGATGGCGTCACTGCGCCCGCGCACCTCGCTCGTCACGCTGGAGACGGACCACTTCGTCCAGCTCCAGGACCCGAAAGGGTTCGCCCGGTCGGTCCGGGAGTTCCTGGCGGGTCTGTGATTGCCCTTCTCAGGACGCCGGATTGTGCCGGATCAGTGACTCCACCAGCCCCGACCGGGTCGCCGGGAAGTCCAGCGGGACGATGCCGAGGCCGGTCCAGCCGGCCGTCCCCGAGGAGTCCAGGAAGGAGTGGACCTGAGGGTTGAGCCGGTCCGCGTTCCAGCGGGGCGGCAGCAGGGCGGCGGTGCTCACGTAGTTCATGAACAGCTTGCCCGGCTGCTCGGCCGCCTTGCGGAACTGGGCCTCGATCTGCGGGTACTTGGCGAACGGCTCCGCCATGTAGTCGTCCTGGATGTCGAAGAGCCCCGGATCGGCGTACCGCACCCCGGGCAGCCCGCCGTTGTCGGCGAGCAGCACCACCTTGCCGCGGGCCGCTCCCAGCGTCGGCAGCGCGGAGTCGATGTGGAACAGCGGGCGCCAGCCCCGGCTGTCGAGGTAGTCGTCGAAGACCGCCCGGAACGCGGCGTCGCTCTCCTCCGAGTACTCCTGCTTGACCCGCATCAGCACCGTCTCGGTGGGCCGCCGGGCGAGGAAGTCCCGGCAGGCGCCGAGGACATCGCCGAACATCAGGTTCTGGTACGAGGCGCCGTGGTGGATCGCGAAGGAACCGCCGGTGATCCGGCAGCGCACGTCGAGAAAGCGCACCCCGCTGTTCAGCTGCTCCGTGATCGTGGTGTTCTGGCACTCGGTCCAGGGGCCGCCGTAACGGGCACCGGAGTCGTGCGTGCCAGGAATCGTCAGACTCCGGAGCGCGGCGGCGTCCGCGATGCCGCTCATCCAGTCCTGCACGGTGAGGGCCTGCCGGGCCTCGGCGCGCGCGGGCGCCGTACCGACGAGGGCGGTGGCGGACAGGGCCAGCGCTCCGGCCAGGAAGTGTCTGCGGTTCGCGGTGTACGGGCTCATGCGGGGATGCCTCCGGGTGCCGTGTGGGGTCAGCCAGCCTGGGATCAGCCCCCGGATTATGACCCGTACACATCACGCACGGAACAGGGCGTACGCCTCGGGGACGGCGCGAGAACGACGGATGCGCGGGCCGGGGCCTTGGCCCCGCCCGCGCATCCGCCGCTGTCGTGCGTCCCCTACTCCTACTGGACGACCGTGATCCGGTCCGCCGCCGGCGGGGCCAGCGGCGCGGCGGCCGTGGAGTGCGCCGCCAGGTAGGCGTTGAACAGGTCCAGGTCGGAGGCGCCGACCAGCTTGTTGGTGCCCGCGCCGAGGGCCGCGAAGCCGTCGCCGCCGCCCGCCAGGAACTCGTTCATCGCGACCCGGTAGGTCTTGGCCGGGTCGATCGCCTCACCGTTCAGCTTGATCGTGCCGGTGACCACGCGGTCCGCGCCGGCCTTCGTCATGTCCAGGGTGTACGTGAGGCCCTTCGAGACCTGGAGGATCTTCGGGCTGGCCTCGTTCGAGCCGCTGACCTGCTGCTGGAGCGCGGCGACCAGCTGCGCGCCGGTCAGGTCGACGACGTTCATCATGTTGGTGAACGGCTGCACGGTGAACGACTCCCCGTACGTCACCACGCCGTCACCCTCACTGCCCGACGCCTTGTACACCAGGTCGGCACGGATGCCGCCCGGGTTCATGAACGCGACGACCGCCCCGCCCTTGTCCGCCGGGGCCAGGCCCTCCAGCTGCGCGTCGGCGATCAGGTTGCCGAGCGGCTTCTCCGGGGCTGTGGAACCGCGGCCGTTGATGTCGGCGGAGATGAAGCCCTGCGGCCGGCTCGCGATCGGCGCCGCGAGGGTGTTCCAGCGGGCGATCAGGTCCGTCATGTCGGTGGCCTTGGCCTGGTCCCGGGTGACGACGTGGTTCACCGAGACCGGGTTCGCGGGCGCGGGGCGGTGCTTCGAGGACGTCTTCACCGCGGTGCGCACGATGTCCTTGGTGCGGCGGTCGTACGTCAGCGTCGTGTCCGTGTACAGCTTGCCGAACGACGAGGCCGAGGTGACCAGGCGCGGGTTGCCCGCCGGGTCCGGGATCGTGCACACGTACGCCTGGTGGGTGTGGCCCGTGACCAGCGCGTCGACCTTCGGCGAGATGCCCTTGGCGATCTCGGTGATCGGACCGGAGATGCCGTCACCCGCGGCCGGACTGTCGCAGTCGTAGTTGTACGAGGACGAGGCCGGGGCGCCACCCTCGTGGATCAGCGTGACGATGGACTTCACGCCCTGCCGGTCCAGCTCCTTGGCGTACTTGTTGACCGTCTCGATCTCGTCGTGGAACTTCAGGCCCTTGACTCCGTTGGCCGTCACGATGTTCGGCGTGCCCTCCAGGGTCACCCCGATGAAGCCGATCTTGACGCCGTTCTTCTTCCACACCGTGTACGGCTTGAGGATCGGCTTGCCGGTCTTCTCGTCCGTCACGTTGGCGGCCAGGTAGGGGAAGTCGGCGCCCTCGAACTTCTTGCCCTTCTCGTAGCACCCCTCGACCGGGTGGCAGCCGCCGTTCTGGAGGCGGGCCAGCTCGGTGGCGCCCTCGTCGAACTCGTGGTTGCCGACGGTCGTCACATCGAGGTCGATCTTGTTGAGCGCCTCGATGGTCGGCTCGTCGTGGAACAGGCCCGACAGCAGCGGGCTCGCCCCGACCATGTCGCCGCCGGCCGCGGTGACGGAGTACGGGTGGCCCTTGCGCGCGGCACGCAGCGAGGAGGCGAGGTACTCGACGCCGCCGGCCGGGACGGCCTTCACCGTGCCGTCGGCCTGGGTCTCGTTGACCGTGCCGGCCGAGCCGGACGGCGGCTCCAGGTTGCCGTGCAGGTCGTTGAAGGACAGCAGTTGCACGTCCACGGTCCGGGCCGGCGTGTGGTGGCCGTGGCCCTGGGCGCCGGCCGGCATGGCGGCGACCAGTGCGCCGACGGTGGCCAGACCGGCCGCGGCGGCGAGCACCCGCCGGGACGCGCGGTTCTTCTGCGGTGTCGCTGACATCGGTCCCCTTGAGAGTTCAGCGGGAGGTGTGAGGGTGGTGACGAGTCTGGAGACTGCGTGCCGCAGCCTAGAGTCAACGCGCGTAGCGCGACAGGTGTTCGGGGTTACGAATAGGTTGCCGTCCGATGCGGAGGCCGCAGACGCAAGGCGGCCCGCGCCACCTCCGGCCCGCCCGGATCCCGAGGACGGAACCCCGAGCCCCCGGTAAGGGGCGGGCGACAACACCGCCTTCCGCCGTACGCTCGTACACATGACGACTGACGTACCCCTCCCCGCCCCCGGACGCGAGATCCAGACGCTCGACACCCTCTCCCCCGACCAGGCGGCCGCCGTCTCCGAGCTGCTCGCGGAGGCCGCGCAGTCCGACGGCCGGCAGGCCGTGTCCGAGCAGGGGCGGCTGCAGTTGCGGGGCGGGCACCGGGAGGGCGTACGGCACTTCCTGCTGACCGCCGGCGGCACGCTGGTCGGGTACGCGCAGCTGGAGGACACCGACCCCGTCGAGGCTCCGGCCGCCGAGCTGGTCGTGCACCCCTCGCACCGCGGGCACGGGCACGGGCGGGCACTCGGGGCGGCGCTGCTCGCCGCGACCGGCAAGCGGCTGCGGGTCTGGGCCCACGGCGGCAAGTCCGCCGCGCGCCACCTCGCGCAGGTGCTCGGCCTCTCGCTCTTCCGCGAACTGCGGCAGCTGCGGCGCCCGTTGAGCCCGCTGAACATCGCCGAACCGGTGCTGCCCCCGGGCGTCACCGTCCGCACCTTCGTCCCGGGCGAGGACGACGCCGCCTGGCTCGCCGTGAACAGCGCCGCCTTCGCCCACCACCCCGAGCAGGGCTCGCTGACCCAGCGCGACCTGGACGACCGCAAGGGCGAGCCCTGGTTCGACCCGAAGGGCTTCTTCCTCGCCGAGCGCGGAACGGACGACGGCGGCTCCGAGCTGATCGGCTTCCACTGGACGAAGGTGCACGCCGACGAACAGCTCGGCGAGGTGTACGTGGTCGGCATCCGACCCGACGCGCAGGGCGGCGGCCTGGGCAAGGCGCTCACCGCGATCGGGCTGCGCCACCTCGCCTCCGAGGGGCTGCCCACCGCGATGCTCTACGTCGACGCGGACAACACGGCGGCAGTGGCCGTCTACGAGCGGATGGGCTTCACGACCCACGAGGTCGACCTGATGTACCGCACGGAGTCCTGAGCTACCGTCAGGACCACGAGGGGCGGCGTCTCTTGACGCTGCCCCTTCCTTACGCCACCCTTTCACTACTCAATTAGTGAAAGGGGTGAACATGGCACAGTCCGCAGCGGTCGAGTTCCGCATCGACCGGCGCAGCGGCGTCGCCACGTACCTCCAGATCGTCCAGCAGACCAAACAGGCCCTGCGGCTGGGACTGCTGGAGCCCGGCGACCGGCTGCCCACCGCGCGCGAGGTCGTGGAGGCCACCGCCATCAACCCGAACACCGTGCTGAAGGCGTACCGCGAGCTGGAGCGCGAGGGTCTCGTCGAGGCCAGGCGCGGCCTCGGCACCTTCGTCACCCGGGCCCTCGGCGGCGCGGCGGCGGCCGACGACGCCCCGCTGCGCGCCGAGCTCGCCGACTGGGCCGGCCGGGCCCGCGCCGCCGGCCTGGACAGGGACGACGTGAGCGCGCTCTTCACCGCCGTACTGGACAAGACGTTCGAGGGGGATCACACCGGATGACAGGCGCTGCGATCGAGGCCGTGGGCCTCGGCATGACATATCGGGGCAGAGGCGGGAACAGGGTGCTGCGCGACTGCTCGTTCCGGCTGCCCGCCGGGCGCGTGTGCGCGCTCGTCGGCCCCAACGGGGCGGGCAAGTCCACCCTGCTGGCCATCGCCGCGGGGTTCCTGCGGCCGGCCGAGGGAACGGTACGGGTGCTGGGCCTGACGCCCGCCGACGCCCGCGCCCGGATGGCCTTCGTGGCCCAGGACAAGCCGCTGTACCCACAGTTGACGGTCGCCGAGACGCTCTGGGCGGGCGCCGAGCTGAACCCCGCCACGTGGGACCAGGACACCGCCGAACGCCTCACGGAGCCGCTCCCCGGCGGTGCGAAGGTCCGCACCCTGTCGGGCGGCCAGCGCACCCGGCTCGCCCTGGCCCTCGCACTGGGCAAGCGGCCCGAACTGCTGCTCCTGGACGAGCCGATGGCCGACCTCGACCCCCTGGCGCGGCACCAGCTGATGGGCGCGCTGATGGCGGAGTCCGCCGAGCACGGCACGACCATCGTGATGTCCTCGCACATCCTCACCGAGCTGGAGGGCGCCTGCGACTACCTGCTCCTCGTCGACGGGGGCCGTATCCGCCTCGGCGGTGAGACGGACGACCTGATCGCCGCGCACACCCTGCTCACCGGCCCGGTGGGCGACCTCGCCCCGCACACCGTGGTCGAGTCCCGCACCACGGGGCGGCAGCTGACCGCACTCGTCAGGAGGGAGGGCCCGGTGGACGCGTCCGCCGGCTGGGAGACGGCCGAGCCGTCGCTGGAGGAGCTGCTGCTGGCACACCTGCGGTCACCGGACGCGCCGTCGCTGCTCACGCCGAGCGCGGACGCCCGGGCCCGTGAGGCGGTGAGCGCCGCGTGAGCGCGATCCCGGCAACCGCCCCGCCCCGCTCCACCCCGCCCCGCCCCGCCTCGTCCGGCCCCACCCTGCGCGCCAGTGCCCGGGTCCTGCTGCGCCAGCACCGGGCAGCCCTTCAGATCGCGGGCGCACTCGCTCTCGTCGGGATCGTCGTCCTGGTCGGCTTCGCGCTGCGGGCCGCCCAGGTCGCGAACACGTTCGCCGCCGACCCCTGCTCGCCGGCGGGCGCCGGTCTCGAGTGCTCCCAGACGGTCCGGAACTACCTGGACTCCATGTCGCAGTTCAGCACAGTGATCGGGTACGGAGGACTCGCGCTGATCGTCCTGCCCGGTCTCGTCGCCGCCTTCGTCGCAGGGCCGATGATCGCCAGGGAGTTCGAGAGCGGGACGTACAAGGTGTCCTGGACACAGTCCGTGTCACCCACCCACTGGCTCGTCGCCAAACTCGCCGTACCGGCCGTACTGCTGCTGTCCGGAGTGTCCGTCCTGACTGCCGTCTACGCCTGGTCCCGGTCGCGGACGAGCCCCGAGTACCCGGCCGACTGGTACGCGCGCCCCGTGTTCGGCGCGCTGGGTACGATGCCGGTCGCCTACGCCCTGCTCGGCCTCGCCCTGGGGGTACTCACCGGGCTCTTGATCAACCGCACCGTCCCCGCGATGGCCGTGGCCGTGCTCGCCACCGGAGCGGTGGCAGCGGTGCTGACCACCGTACGCAGCGCGCTGTGGCCCGTGCGGACGGCGATCAACACCGCGTCTGCCGGCAACGGCGTCGATGGCGACTCCTGGGTCCTCGGCACCGGCCGGATCACCGCCGACGGCAGTCGGCTGCCCATGGAGACCTGCTGGGAGCGTTCTCACGCGGACGAGGCCCGGTGCCTGGCGGATCACCATGTCACCGGGTTCTGGATCGACCACCACCCCGCCTCGCACTTCTGGCCCCTCCAGCTCGTCGAGACCGGCATCGTCCTCGTCCTCACCGCCGCCGCGATCGCGCTCGCCTTCCGCGTCCTGCGCCGCCGCCACGCCTGAGGGACCGGCCGTGCCCGGGGGCCCGCGGGACCCCCGGGCACGGCCACACCGCTTCCTGCATGTCATGTCGCCGTTACCGGGCATTCAGACGCCCTTGCGACCCTCTCAGGATGCAGCCAGCTGTGCCGACCCCCCGCAACGGGAGAAATCCCGGCGGAGAGCGCGCCGACCACGCGATCTCCGCGATCTCCTTCCTCTCCGACGCGCCCCCGGAGCACTCCACGCGGAAGAATGGGCCCATGAGCCAGCAGCCCAGCTCCGAGGTCCCGGTCCAGCCCACCGCCCAGCCGTCCGTCGGCTCCCTCGCCGCGCACCGGCCGCACGCCGTCGCCACCCCGTCGTCCTCCTCGGCGGCCCTGTCCACCGCGGCCGACCTCGACCCCGACATCGATGCCGACGCCGACGCGTACGAACCCGATGTCGACGGGGACGAGCTGCCGCAGGGCCGGTTCCTCGACCGGGAACGCAGTTGGCTCGCGTTCAACGAACGGGTTCTGGAACTGGCCGAGGACCCGGCGACGCCGCTCCTCGAACGGGCTAATTTCCTCGCCATCTTCGCCTCGAACCTGGACGAGTTCTTCATGGTCCGGGTGGCGGGCCTGAAGCGCCGCATCGCGACCGGTGTCGCCACCAGGTCCGCGTCCGGTCTCCAGCCCCGCGAGGTCCTCGACCTGATCTGGACCCGCTCGCGCGAACTCATGGCCCGGCACGCCGCCTGCTACCAGCAGGACGTCGCTCCCGCCCTGTCCGACGAGGGCATCCAGCTGATCCGCTGGCCTGAGCTGACCGAGAAGGAGCAGGCCCGCCTGTTCACCTTCTTCCGCC
This sequence comes from Streptomyces sp. NBC_00385, assembly GCF_035917155.1. Classification (NCBI taxonomy): domain Bacteria; kingdom Bacillati; phylum Actinomycetota; class Actinomycetes; order Kitasatosporales; family Streptomycetaceae; genus Streptomyces; species Streptomyces sp. NBC_00385. The sequence continues at coordinate 3,914,853 of NZ_CP107951.1, forward strand.
AGCGCGTCTTCCCCGTGCTGACGCCGCTGGCCGTCGACCCGGCGCACCCCTTCCCGTACATCTCCGGCCTCTCGCTCAACCTCGCCGTCGTCGTACGCAACCCGGTCAGCGGTCACCGCCACTTCGCCCGGGTCAAGGTGCCGCCGCTGCTGACCCGCTTCCTGGAGGCCTCGCCGCAGCGCTACGTCCCCATCGAGGACGTCATCGCGGCCCACCTGGAAGAGCTCTTCCCGGGGATGGAGGTCCTCGCGCACCACATGTTCCGGGTCACCAGGAACGAGGACCTGGAGGTCGAGGAGGACGACGCCGAGAATCTGCTCCAGGCCCTGGAGAAGGAGCTCATGCGGCGCCGCTTCGGCCCGCCGGTCCGCCTGGAGGTCGAGGAGTCCATCGACCCGTACGTGCTGGACCTGCTGGTCCGCGAGCTGAAGGTGTCCGACGCCGAGGTCTACCCGCTGCCCGGACCGCTCGACCTCACCGGGCTGTTCGGCATAGCGTCCCTGGACCGGCCCGAGCTGAAGTTCCCCAAGTTCATCGCCGGCACCCACCGCGACCTCGCCGAGGTGGAGTCCGCCTCCGCGCCCGACATCTTCGCCGCCCTGCGCGAACGCGACGTGCTGCTGCACCACCCGTACGACTCCTTCTCCACCTCCGTCCAGGCCTTCCTGGAGCAGGCGGCGGGCGACCCTGACGTCCTCGCGATCAAGCAGACGCTCTACCGCACCTCCGGCGACTCCCCGATAGTGGACGCCCTGATCGACGCCGCCGAGTCCGGCAAGCAGGTCCTCGTACTCGTCGAGATCAAGGCCCGCTTCGACGAGCAGGCCAACATCAAGTGGGCCCGCAAGCTGGAGGAGGCGGGCTGCCACGTCGTCTACGGGCTCGTCGGCCTGAAGACGCACTGCAAGCTGTCGCTCGTCGTCCGCCAGGAGGGCGACACCCTGCGCCGCTACTCGCACGTCGGCACGGGCAACTACCACCCCAAGACGGCCCGGCTGTACGAGGACCTCGGCCTGCTCACCGCCGACCCGCAGGTCGGCGCGGACCTCTCCGACCTCTTCAACCGGCTCTCCGGCTACTCACGCCGCGAGACCTACCGCCGGCTCCTCGTCGCCCCGAAGTCGCTGCGTGACGGGCTGATCGTCCGGATCAACAAGGAGATCGCGCACCAGCGGGCCGGCCGGCCCGCATACGTACGCATCAAGGTCAACTCGATGGTCGACGAAGCGATCATCGACGCCTGCTACCGGGCCGCGCAGGCCGGCGTCCCGGTCGACATCTGGGTCCGCGGCATCTGCGCGATCCGCCCGGGCGTCACCGGCCTCTCCGAGAACGTCCGGGTCCGCTCGGTCCTGGGCCGCTTCCTCGAACACTCCCGGGTCTTCTCCTTCGGCAACGGCGGCGAGCCCGAGGTCTGGTTCGGCAGCGCCGACATGATGCACCGCAACCTCGACCGCCGTATCGAGGCCCTGGTCCGGGTCACCGACCCCGCCCACCGGGCCGCACTCAGCCGGCTCCTGGAGACCGGCATGGCCGACACCACCTCCTCCTGGCACCTGGGCCCCGACGGGAACTGGACCCGGCACGCCACGGACGCGGAGGGCCGGCCGCTGCGCCACGTACAGGAAATGCTCATTGACGCCCGGAGGCGCCGGCGTGCGACGCCCTGACCATCAGACACAGGCGGACGTGACCGCGGGGGCGGTGCTCGCACCGTACCTGCGGGCCCAGGCCGCGGACTTCCTGCGCAGCCTGCGTCTGCACCGCGAGAACAGTGCCCCCAGCGACGCCGGGCCCCAGGCCGCCGTTCAGGCCGCCGGGGCGCTGCGCCGCTCGTCCCGCCGCATCGGCGGCACCCTGCACACGTTCCGGACGGCGCTCGACCCGCTCTGGGCCGAGCAGCTGCGCACCGAACTGGCCTGGCTCTCCGGCACGCTCGCCCGCGAGCACGCGTACGCGGACCGGCTGACCCGGCTCCTCGAAGCGCTCCACGGGCTGTCGGGCGCGCCCCTGCCCGCGGCCCGTACCGGGGCCGGTGGCGCCACCACCTCCGTCGTGGACAAGGAACGCGCCGTACTCGGCGTCGGCGCGGCGCGCGCCGGCGCCCTGCTGGAACGGCAGCTGACCCTCGCCCGGACCCGCGCCCACTCCGCGGCGCTCCAGGCGCTCGGCTCCTCGCGCTTCCATGCCGTGGCCGACGCGGTCGCGCTGCTCGCCTCCGAGGTCCCGCTGTCCGCCGAGGCCGCAGAACCCGCCGGTGAGCTGCTGCGCGAACCCGCCGACCGGGCGGAGCAGCGGCTGCTCGGTGCCGTCGCGGCGCTCCCCCCGTGCGAGACGGCCGAGCCGTACAACGAGGCGCACGACGCGCCCTGGCACCAGACCCGGCTGCTGCTGCGCCTGCACCGGTACGCCCACGAGGTGGTGCGCGGCGCCCCCGATCCGGTCCTGGCCGGCCCCGGTCACGCGCTCGACCTGCACCGGGACGCGGCGGAGGCGGCCGCGGCGGCCTCCGCGGCCGCCCGTACCCCGCGCATCGCGCCGACGACGGCGTACGCCCTGGGGGTGCTCCACGCCGACCAGCGCCACGAGGTGGAGGCGGCACGGTCGGTCTTCCGGGAGAGCTGGCCGTACGCGACGGCGGGGGCGATCCGGCCGTGACCCGGGCGGTGGGCTCCACGGTGCGGGCGGCGGGCTGCGTGCTCTGGCGCCGCCCGCCCGCCTCCGCCGGAGGCGGCGTGGAGCTCTGCCTCGTCCACCGTCCGCGCTATGGCGACTGGTCGTTCCCGAAGGGCAAGCTGAAGCGCGGCGAGTCCCCGCGGGACGCGGCCCTGCGCGAGGTCCTGGAGGAGACGGGCCACCACTGCGTGCCCGGGGCCGTGCTGCCCATGGTCCGGTACGTGGCGAACGGCCGGCCGAAAGAGGTCACGTACTGGGCGGCCGAGGCCACGGCGGGCGCCTTCGTGCCGAACGACGAGGTGGACGGCGTGCTGTGGCTCGGCCCGGCCGCCGCCCGCGCCCGCCTGACCCAGCCCCGCGACCGGGACCTGCTGGACGCTGCCCTTCGGGTGCTGCCGCGCGCTTAGGGCGCCGGGGCGGCCCGCTCCCGGGCCGGGGTTTCCGTCCTCGAACACCGGACGGGCTGAAGTGGCGTACCACCCCGGAACCAGGCCGCCCGACACGGTTCACCTTCCGTTCACCCACCCCCGCAGACCGCTTCACCTGTTCTGCCTAATTTCGGCAGTGCACGGTGCGAGGAACACACCGCACCGGACACGACTTCCGCTCCACCCACCACCTCGCACGCCGTCGTAGACCGAAACCACCGCGGCGGCTCCTGGAAGGAACACCCGAAAGTGAAGCTTCAGCGCAAGAACCGGCTTCGTGCCACCGCGCTCGGTGCCCTCGCCGTCTCCGGCGCCCTGGTCCTCACGGCGTGCGGTTCGGACAACAACAGCGGTGGCGACACCGGCGGGACCGGCGGCCAGACGAAGGCCGCGTCCAACGTCAAGTGCGACGGCGCCAAGGGCCAGCTGCGCGCCTCCGGGTCCAGCGCCCAGAAGAACGCCATGGACCTCTGGGTCAAGGAGTACATGGCCGCCTGCTCCGGCGTGGAGATCAACTACAACTCCTCCTCGTCCGGCGAGGGCATCGTCGCCTTCAACCAGGGCACCGTCGGCTTCGCCGGTTCCGACTCGGCGCTGAAGCCCGAGGAGGTCGCCGACTCGAAGAAGATCTGCAAGACCGGCCAGGGCATCAACCTCCCGATGGTCGGCGGCCCGATCGCGATCGGCTTCCACCTGGACGGCGTCGACAGCCTGACGCTGGACGCCCCCACCCTCGCCAAGATCTTCGACACGAAGATCAAGAAGTGGAACGACGAGGCCATCGCCAAGCTCAACCCGGGCGCCAAGCTCCCGGACAAGGCGATCCAGCCCTTCCACCGCTCCGAGGACTCCGGCACCACGCAGAACCTCGGCAAGTACCTCGGCGCCGCGGCCCCGAGCGACTGGAAGTACGAGGCCGAGAAGAAGTGGCCCGCCCCCGGTGGCCAGGGTGCGACCAACTCCTCCGGCGTGGCCACCCAGGTCAAGCAGGTCGACGGCTCGATCGGCTACTTCGAGCTCTCGTACGCCGCCTCGCAGCAGATCACCACGGTCGACATCAACACCGGTGGTGCCGCCCCGGTGAAGGCCTCCTCGGAGAACGCCTCCAAGGCCATCGCCGCCGCCAAGGTCAAGGGCACCGGCAAGGACCTGGCGCTCGACCTCGACTACACCACCAAGGCCGAGGGCGCGTACCCGCTGGTCCTGGTGACGTACGAGGTCGTCTGCGACACCGGCAACAAGGCCGACACCCTCGGCACCGTGAAGTCCTTCCTCACCTACACCGCCTCCGCCGACGGCCAGAAGCTGCTCACCGAGGCCGGCTACGCCCCGATCCCCGAGGCGATCAACGCCAAGGTCCGCGAGACGGTCTCCGGCCTCTCGTAGCCCGCACGCCCCGCACGACGCACGACGCAACCGGCGGCCCGGTCCGGCGCATCTCTCCGGACCGGCCCGCCACCCGACCCATCCGGTGCACCGCCGCCAGGGGAGCCCCGCAGGGACTCCCCCACACAGACCGGAAAGACCATGGCTTCCACCACACAGACAGAAATTCCACCGGCCCCGCCGGGCAGGCGCACCCGCGCCAAGTCCACCGGCCGCGTCGGTGACAAGATCTTCCTGGGCCTCTCCCGCGGCTCGGGCATCCTGCTGCTCGTGATCATGGCGTCGATCGCCGCCTTCCTCACGTACCGCGCGGCCATCGCCATCTCCGACGACGAGGGCAACTTCCTCACCACGTTCGACTGGAACCCGGCCGGTGACCCGCCCGTCTTCGGCATCGCCGTCCTGCTCTTCGGGACCGTCGTCAGCTCGATCATCGCGATGGTCATCGCGGTTCCGATCGCTGTCGGCATCGCCCTGTTCATCTCGCACTACGCGCCGCGCAAGCTGGCCGGTGCGATCGCGTACGTCATCGACCTGCTCGCCGCGGTGCCCAGCATCGTCTACGGCATCTGGGGCGCGCTCGTCCTCGTGCCGTACCTCGAAGGCCTGAACCTCTGGCTCGACCAGTTCTTCGGCTGGACGTACATCTTCGAGAAGACCGAGATCGGCGTCGCCCGCTCGCTCTTCACCGTCGGCATCCTGCTCGCGATCATGATCCTGCCGATCGTGACCAGCGTCAGCCGCGAGGTCTTCCTCCAGGTCCCGAGGATGAACGAGGAGGCCGCGCTCGCCCTCGGCGCCACCCGCTGGGAGGTCATCCGCCTCTCGGTGCTGCCCTTCGGCCGCTCGGGCGTGATCTCCGCCTCGATGCTGGGCCTGGGCCGCGCGCTCGGCGAGACGATGGCCGTCGCCACGGTCCTGTCGCCGAACTTCCTCATCTCGCTGCACGTGCTCAACCCGGGCGGCGGGACGTTCGCCCAGAACATCGCCGCGAAGTTCGGCGAGGCCGACGCGTTCGGGCGCGACGCCCTGATCGCCTCCGGCCTGGTCCTCTTCGTCCTCACCCTGCTGGTCAACGGCGCCGCGCGGCTCATCATCGCCCGCCGCAAGGAGTACTCGGGGGCCAACGCATGAGCCACGCATCCACCAGCGTCCAGGACCGCCCGACGCCCACACCGCCCGCGCCGGTGAGCAGCCTCAGCAGCCGGACCCTGCCCCGCCTGGCCCCGCTCGGCTTCGCCGTCGTCTCGATCGCCCTGGGCGTCGGCATCGGCGCGGCCGCCGGCTGGCACAGCCGGGTCCAGTGGGGCCTGCTCTCCGCGCTGCTCTTCCTGACGATCTCGTACGTCGCGACGAGCGTCGTGGAGAACAAGCGCCAGGCGAAGGACCGCCTCGCCACCAGCCTCGTCTGGGTCTGCTTCCTGATCGCCGTCGTCCCGCTGGCCTCGCTGCTCTGGACGACCATCAGCCGGGGCTCGGAGCGCCTGGACGGCTACTTCCTGACCCACTCGATGGCCGGTGTCCTCGGGCCCGAGGCCAGCGGCGGCGTCTACCACGCCCTGATCGGCACCCTGGAGCAGGTCGGCATCGCCACCCTGATCTCCGCCCCGCTCGGCCTGCTCACCGCGGTCTACCTGGTGGAGTACGGCAAGGGCGCGCTGGCCAGGGCCGTCACCTTCTTCGTCGACGTGATGACCGGCATCCCGTCCATCGTGGCCGGTCTGTTCATCCTCTCGATCATGCTGATCGCGGGTCTTGAGCCCTCCGGCCTGATGGGCGCGCTGGCCCTGACGATCCTGATGATCCCGGTCGTGGTCCGCTCCACCGAGGAGATGCTGAAGCTCGTACCCAACGAGCTCCGCGAGGCCTCCCTCGCCCTCGGCATCCCGAAGTGGCGCACCATCCTGAAGGTGGTCCTGCCGACCGCGATCGGCGGCATCGCCACCGGCGTCATGCTCGCCATCGCGCGCATCGCCGGCGAGACCGCGCCGATCATCCTGCTCGTCTTCGGCAGCCAGCTGATCAACCCGAACCCCTTCGAAGGCGCCCAGTCGTCACTGCCGTTCTACATCTACGAGCAGTACAAGATCGGTGAGGCTGCGTCCTACGACCGCGCCTGGGCCGCTGCCCTGGTCCTGATCGCCTTCGTCATGATCCTCAACCTGGTGGCCCGCGGCATCGCCCGCTGGAAGGCCCCCAAGACCGGCCGATAGGGCCAGCAGAAAGCAGTGATTCAGATGGCCAAGCGCATCGACATCAGTGGCCTGTCCGCCTTCTACGGCAGCCACAAGGCGATCGACGACATCTCCATGACCGTGGAGCCCCGCTCCGTGACCGCCTTCATCGGCCCGTCCGGCTGCGGCAAGTCCACCTTCCTGCGCACCCTGAACCGGATGCACGAGGTCACCCCCGGTGGCCGCGTCGAGGGCAAGGTGCTGCTGGACGACGAGAACCTGTACGGATCGAACGTCGACCCGGTCACCGTGCGCCGCACGGTCGGCATGGTCTTCCAGCGCCCGAACCCGTTCCCGACCATGTCGATCTTCGACAACGTCGCGGCGGGCCTGCGGCTCAACGGCTCGTACCGCAAGAACGCCCTGGCCGACATCGTGGAGAAGTCGCTGCGTGGCGCGAACCTGTGGAACGAGGTCAAGGACCGGCTGAACAAGCCCGGCTCCGGTCTCTCCGGCGGTCAGCAGCAGCGTCTGTGCATCGCCCGCGCCATCGCGGTCGAGCCCGACGTCCTGCTGATGGACGAGCCGTGCTCCGCCCTTGACCCGATCTCCACCCTCGCCATCGAGGACCTGATCGGCGAGCTGAAGGAACGCTTCACGATCGTCATCGTGACGCACAACATGCAGCAGGCGGCCCGGGTCTCGGACCGTACGGCGTTCTTCAACCTCGCGGCGGTCGGCATGCCCGGCAAGCTCGTCGAGATCGACGAGACGGAACGCATCTTCTCCAACCCCTCGGTCCAGGCCACGGAGGACTACATCTCCGGCCGCTTCGGCTGAGGGTTCCCGCAGACGGCCTTGGGGTGCTGCATGGCGGTGCCACCACAAGGCGAAGGGTCCGCCCCGCTCTCCTCACGGAGGGCGGGGCGGACCCGTTCGTACGGTGTGCGGGCCGGCGGTCAGCCGAACAGCAGGACGACAACCCCGTAGCTCGCGGCAGCGACCAGCGCCGCCGCCGGCATCGTGATGAACCACCCCAGGATGATGTTCTTCGCGACACCCCAGCGGACCGCGTTCACCCGCTTCGTGGCGCCGACACCCATGATCGCCGAGGTGATGACGTGCGTCGTCGAGATCGGCGCGTGGAACAGGAACGCCGAACCGAACATGATCGAGGCCCCCGTCGTCTCCGCGGCGAAACCCTGCGGCGGGTCCAGCTCGATGATCTTCCGGCCGAGCGTACGCATGATGCGCCAGCCACCGGCGTACGTACCCAGCGACAGCATCAGCGCGCAGACGAGCTTCACCCAGACCGGGATCGGGTCGCTGTACGTCTCGTGGCCGGAGATGACCAGGGCCATCACCACGATGCCCATCGTCTTCTGCGCGTCCTGCAGACCGTGACCGAGCGCCATGCCCGCGGCCGAGACGGTCTGTGCGATCCGGAAGCCGCGCTTGGCCTTGTGCGGGTTGGACTTCCGGAACATCCACATGATGGCGACCATCACGAGATAGCCGGCCACCAGGCCGATCACCGGCGAGATGAACATCGGGATGACGACCTTGTCGAGCACCCCGTCCCAGTGCACCAGCGTCCCGCCCGCGAGCGCGGCTCCGACCATTCCGCCGAACAGGGCATGGGACGACGACGAGGGCAGGCCGAAGTACCAGGTGATCAGGTTCCAGATGATGGCGCCGACCAGGGCGGCGAAGAGGATTCCCATCCCCTTGTCGCCCGTGGGCGTAGCGATCAGGCCCTCGCTGACGGTCTTGGCGACCCCGCTGCCGAGGAACGCGCCGGCGAGGTTCATCACCGCCGCCATGGCCAGGGCCGCACGGGGGGTGAGCGCGCGGGTGGAGACCGACGTGGCGATGGCGTTCGCCGAGTCGTGGAAGCCGTTCGTGTACGTGAAGCCGAGCGCGACGCCGATGGTCACGACCAGTACAAAGGTGTCCACGTGGTTCAGGACTCCTTGACCGCGATGGTCTCCACCGTGTTCGCGACGTGCTCGAACGCGTCCGCAGCCTCTTCCAGCACGTCCACGATCTGCTTCAGCTTCAGGACCTCTATGGCGTCGTACTTGCCGTTGAAGAGCTGGGCGAGCAGCTTGCGGTGGATCTGGTCGGCCTGGTTCTCCAGGCGGTTGACCTCGATCCAGTACTCGGTGAGGTTGTCCATGGTCCGCAGGTTCGGCATGGCCGCGGCGGTCAGTTCGGCCGCCCGCGCCAGTACCTCGACCTGCTGCTCGACGCCCTTCGGCAGCTCGTCCACCTGGTACAGAACGACCAGGTCGACGGCCTCCTCCATGAAGTCCATGATGTCGTCGAGCGACGAGGCGAGGTTGTAAATGTCCTCGCGGTCGAAGGGCGTAATGAATGAGGAGTTCAGCTGGTGGAAGATCGCGTGGGTGGCATCGTCCCCCGCGTGCTCCGCTGCCCGCATGCGCTCCGCGATCTCGACTCGGGAGGCAGAATCCGCCCCGAGCAGTTCCATCAGGAGTTTCGAGCCCGTGACGATGTTGTCCGCGGATGCGGAGAACATGTCGTAGAAGCTCGTCTCCCTGGGGGTCAGACGAAAGCGCACGTGGGGTCCTCGGGGTGCTTTGGATTCGGTCAGGCTGATGCTAGGCGCATCATCCGGCCACGGCTAACCGGCATTCTTCAGTGTCGCGCATCAGGCACAGTGATCAGCACGGGGCCCCGGTCACGTTTCAGCTGAATTCGTTAAGATATACCCACCAGGGGTATATAAACGGCAGGGTAAAGGGAAAACGGGAGGCAGCAATGACCACTACCGAGGCCACCGAGGCGGATCGGTCGCCCGACGCGGCGCCCGGCGCGGGTACGGCCGACGCCACGGCTCCCGCCGAAGCGATCGTGACCGACCACGACCGCGGGATCCACGGCTACCACCACCAGAAGGCCGAACACCTCAAGCGCCTGCGCCGCATCGAGGGCCAGATCCGCGGCCTGCAGCGCATGGTCGACGAGGACGTCTACTGCATCGACATACTCACCCAGGTGTCGGCGTCCACCAAGGCGCTCCAGTCCTTCGCGCTCCAGCTGCTGGAGGAGCACCTGCGCCACTGCGTCGCCGATGCCGCGGTCAAGGGCGGCGAGGAGATCGACGCGAAGGTCGAGGAGGCCACCAAGGCCATCGCCCGCCTGCTGCGCACCTGATCAGAGCCTCGGCCCGCGCCTGTCGCCCGCCCCGTCACCCCCGGTGGTCCGCCTGCCGGGGGACGGTGGTGCGCTCGGTGACCACCTTCACATCGAGCACCTCGTCGATACGGTCGGCGCTGAGCCGCTCCCCGATGGCCGCGGACGCCGCGATCATCAGCTCCCCGCAGAGCTCGATCTCGGCGAGAGCCACATGGTCCGATACGGTCCGCGGGCTGAGCGTCACCACGTCACTCACCTCTCACTGCCGTCGCCGACTTCCCAGGGTAGGGACCGCGGCACACACCGCGCATGGCACGGACGGACCATTTCACCGCCGCCGGATGCCTAGGGACTGCCTACGGACGGCCCGGTTCCGGCCTGGTTCCGGTCCGGAGTTCCCGGTGCGCGCCCCTGTTCGATCTCTCCGGTGTAGATGTCGCGCGCATCCGGCAACGGTACGGAGACCGCCACACCGAACCCGTACAGAAGCGTCGTCGACACCACCTCACGCGTCTGCCCCTCGTTGGCGAAGCTGAACCGGTGGCGGACCTTGCGCAGCCGGCCCTGCTCGTCCAGATACGCGTCGAACGGCACCGAGTCCGTACGGAACCCGTTCGCCGCCGCCGTCAGCGCACCGCGCGAAGCGGCCGAGGCCCGGCGCGCGGCGCGTCCGATGTCGGCGGTTCCCCGGTAGTGCCGCACGGTGACCCCGGCCAGATCGGTCTCGCCCACGTACGTCACCGCGCTCACCCCGCCGAGCAGTTCGGCCGCGGCCATCGGGTCGGTGACCCCGCCGGTCACCAGGTTGCCGTCCGCCAGCGCCGTCGTGTCGATCCTGACCCACTTGTCGGCGGGCACCCCGGCCCCGCGGTTCATCATGTACAGCGCACCCGGAGCCAGCAGTTCCGTGATGGGCCGGTGCTCGTCCTCGCCCGCCGGGTCCTGCGGCAGCACGACCTTGAGCCGGCCGGACTGGGTACGGAAGTCGTACGTCCCCTTGCCCCGGATCGTCACGCGGGTGCCGCCGGCCGCCGTCTCCATGGACGTGACCACCTCGGCGCTCCCGGCCGCGGCCCCGGAGCCCGGCCCCACCAGCACCGCCGCGGCCCGCCGCACCGCCGCGACGGCGCCCGGACCGGACCGGTCGTCGGCCGCGGCACGATCCCCGCCCCCGCCGTCCCCGGCGCACCCGGCGGCCGCCACCATCACGCCCACGACCGCGAGGGCGCACACAGCGCGCGTCCCGCCTCCGGACCTGTGCTGCTGCACCACCATCGCCTGCCAACCCCCAACGCCGACCGCCTGCCCGAGCTCCCCACCCGTTCCGCATAACGACGGCCCGTGCCCCCCGTAACGCCGCCCGCACACCCCTCACCGCCGGACGGCCCCGCCCAGTACCTTGGACGCGTGTACGACCAACACACCGCAGAGGTCCCGCCGGCCGTCCCACCGGCCCGGCCCGCCCACGAAGCCACCACCGTCGAACGCGGCTCGTTCTGCACGGCCCGCTGCAGCTGCGGCTGGTCGGGCCCGGCCCGCCGCTCCCGCGACCGGGCCCGTACGGACGCCGAGGACCACCGCGCCACCACGGCCTGACCACCGGCCTCCACTCTCGCCCTCCCTCCCCCCACTCCGGAGGTCCGATGCCCCTGCCGAACCGGCGCACCGTCCTGACCGCCGGCGCCGCGGCCGTACTCACCGCCGCCACCGCCGCGTGCGACGGCACGAGCCCCGGCCCCCCGGCCGCCGGCCCCACCCCGGCCACGTCGACGGCCACGACCGGTTCCCCCGCCGCACCGTCGCCGACCTCACCGGCCGTTCCGGCGGACTGGCCGGCCCTGGCCAAGAGCCTCGCCGGTTCCCTCGTGCGCCCCGACGACGCGGCCTACCCGACCGCCCGTCAGCTCTACAACACCCGCTACGACGGCCAGGAACCGGCCGCGGTCGCCTACGTCCGGCACGAGGCGGACATCCGCGAGTGCCTGGCCTTCGCCCGGCGCAGCGCCGTACCCGTCGCCATCCGCAGCGGCGGCCACTCCTACGGCGGCTGGTCGAGCGGCAACGGACGGCTGGTCGTTGACGTCTCGTCACTCAACGGCGTCGACCGGAACGGCACGATCGGCGCGGGAGCCCGGCTCCTCGACGTCTACCAGGGCCTCGCCGCGCACGGCCTGACCGTCCCCGGCGGCTCCTGCCCCACGGTCGGCATCTCCGGCCTGACCCTCGGCGGCGGTCACGGCGTCGCCTCGCGCGCGTACGGTCTGACGTGCGACAGCCTCACGGGCGCGACGCTCGTCACCGCCGACGGCAGGACGCTCACCACCGACGCCAAGCACCATCCCGACCTGTTCTGGGCGCTGCGCGGCGCGGGCAACGGCAACTTCGGCGTCGTCACCGAGCTCCGCTTCCGTACCCGCCCCGCGCCGCAGACCGTCGCCGCGTACATGTCGTGGCCGTGGTCGCGCGCCCGGGCCGTGGTGACGGCCTGGCAGGAGTGGGGCCCGGACCAGCCGGACGAGATCTGGTCCGCCGCACACGTCGCGGCGGGCCCGGCCGGCGGCAACCCGACCGTGTCGGTGTCGGCGTTCAGTCTCGGCACGTACGGCGACCTGCAGAACGCCGTCGACCGCCTCGCCGACCGGATCGGTGCCTCCGCGTCCTCCGTCTCGCTGCGCCGCCGCAGCTACCAGGAGGCGATGCTCGTGTACGCGGGCTGCTCCGGCATCACGGACGCCCAGTGCCACTTGCCCGGCACCACACCGGGCCGCGATCCGCAGGGTTCGCTCCAGCGCGAGACGTACGCGGCGGCGTCCGACTTCTACGACCGCTCCCTGCCCCCGGGCGGCGTCCAGACCCTCCTCGACCGGACCGAGGCCTTCACCCGGATCCCCGAGGACCAGGGCGGCGGCGGCTCGGTCGCCCTCACCGCCCTGGGCGGCGCGATCAACCGGATCGACCCGCGGTCCACCGCGTTCGTCCACCGCGGTTCGCGGGTGCTGGCCCAGTACATCGGGGCGTGGCGCACGGGGACGGCCGGCACCGCTCAGCAGAAGTGGCTGAAAGACACCCATGCCGCGCTGCGCCCTTACGCCTCGGGGGCGGCCTACCAGAACTACGCGGACCCGGCCCTGACGGACTGGCGCTCGGCCTACTACGGCTCTGCGCTGGCCCGGCTCGGCGAGGTGAAGAAGCAGTACGACCCGGAGGGGTTCTTCACGTACCCGCAATCACTGTGACGCGCGGCCTCCGGCTGACCGCCCCTCACCCTCCACGCCAAGGGCTGTCCCGCAATTCCTGGCGGGACAGCCCTCAGGCGGCCAGCCCTTTCTCGCCTTCCGAGCCACCGCCCGAACCGGGCCGCGGCTCGGGGATCCCGAGCGCCTCGCCACCGTCCCCGGCCGCCGCCGCGAGCGGGCTGCGCGACCTGACCAGCCTGCCCAGCCGGCCCGACCGCGCGACGGCGCCCACCAGGGGGGTGAGCAGCATCATGGCGAGCGGCGCGAGGAGCAGCGCGGCGGCGGTGCCGAGCGCGAAGCCGCCGATGACGTCGGTCGGGTAGTGAACACCCATGTAGATCCGGCAGAACCCTTCCAGCAGGGCGAGCGCGATCGCCGCGATGCCGAACTTCCGGTTCGCCACGAAGAGCCCGACGCCCAGGGCCATCGCCATGGTGGCGTGATCACTGACGAAGGAGAAGTCGTTCTTCCCGTCCACCAGGACGTCGAGGCCCTGGTGGTCCTTGAACGGACGCGGCCGTTCCACGAATCCACGGATCGGGATGTTGATCAGGAGGGCGATCCCGGCCGCGAGCGGTGCCCAGACGAGCCCGGCGACCGCGCTCACCGAATCCTCGGCCGTGCCGCGCCGGCGGACGCTCCACCAGCACCACAGGACCACCAGGACCATACCGAGCATGATTCCGTACTCACCGACGAACTCCATGACCCGGTCGAACCAGGTGGGAGCGGACTTCGCGAGCCCGTTGATGTCGTAGAGCAGGCTGACATCGGGGTTCGACCCATCCAGTGCGAGTCCAGCCATCTGCCGCGGCCCCTTGCCTTGTCTGCTGCTGCGGCACACACCCATGTGCGCCGCTATGACGAACCCCCGTATTCGGTTCGGTCACTTACGTGCGTCGGGGCGACGCTAGGTCAGTGGCTGCGGCCCCGGTCCAACCAGAGAACGACGCGTCCCGTGCGTACGTTCCACTCTCTACCGAATGATCACCATGACGTTATCGAAGAGTGACTCATCGTCGCAGCTCAGGGCCCAGGCTTCACAGAGAGTTCCGGCCACCGACGCCCCCACGTCAGGCCGCCGGCTGAGCGGTCGGGAGGGCCGCGGCACCGTCCTTGGTGACGCGGGTCGCACCGAAGTAGTCGGGTGTGTCGATCTTGTCGAACCGGATGACGGCACCGGTGTACGGGGCGTTGATCATGTACCCGCCCCCGACGTACAGACCGACGTGGTGAATGGCCCGCGAGTTGCTGAGATCGTCGGAGAAGAACACCAGATCCCCGGGGAGCAGCTCGTCGCGCGAGGGGTGCGGCCCGGCGTTGTACTGATCGTTCGCCACACGTGGCAGCTCGATGTCGACGGTCCGGTACGCGGCCTGGGTCAGCCCCGAACAGTCGAACCGGCCGCCCTGCTCCGGAGTGCCGTTGCCGCCCCACAGGTACTTCGTACCGAGCTTCTTCTGGGCGAAGTAGATGGCACCCGCGGCCTGCTGAGACGGCTGCACCCGCCCGACGGGCCGGGCGAAGCTCTTCTCCAGGGTCCGGATGATCTTGACGTAGTTCTGGGTCTCCGCGATGGCGGGGACCCCGCCGGACTTGATGACCCGGTACGCACCTGCGTTGTAGGCGGCCAGCATGTTGTCGGTCGGGTCCCCCGGCACCTTCTTCACGTACCCGGCCAGCTCGCAGTCGTACGAGGCGGCGGACGGAATCGCATCGGCCGGATCCCAGACGTCCCGGTCCCCGTCGTTGTCCCCGTCGAGCCCGTGCGAGGCCCAGGTTCCCGGGATGAACTGCGCGATGCCCTGGGCTGCGGCCGGACTCTGCGCACGCGGATTCCAGCCGCTCTCCTGGTAGAGCTGGGCGGCGAGGAGGGCGGGGTTGATGGCAGGGCAGAGGTTGCCCCACTTCTGCACCAGAGGCTGGTACTTGGCCGGCACAGCCCCCTTGGCCAACGCCACGGCCCCACCGCCGCCGCCCGTGAGGCCGGCGGCGGCGGAGTACGTACCGACGACGAGCAGCGCCACGAAGAGCATGGCGAAGCCGACGCCGATCCCACCTGCCATCCAGTATTTCCGCACCCCTCAACCATCCCCTATCGGTGGGGGGTTCATGGGTGTTTTCGACGGTGTGTACGAGTCATTGGGGTCACTGATGGGCCATCAGGATGCGCCGGTGGACCAGAAGTCGGAGTGGACGTTGGGGCGGGGAAGGGGGTAGACCCCGTCGTAGGACGGACCGTTGGGCGCTGCGGTTGACTCGGCCACGGCGGACTCCTCCACGCAGGGGCTGTCTACTTCGAAGAAGGCTTGCCCTTGCCCTCCGACGCTCAGCGTTACGCCGAATCCGTCGTTTGTCTGCGCATAGATCGCGGGCACGTCACCGTCGTTGTTAATCGCTTTGATCCTATACCCGCTCTTACGCCAAAATCGATCTACTACCCCCAGGAGGCTACCGCGCCGCTGTTCGGAAACAATCGTCATAACGACACGCATTCGCGATACATCACAGCTCCCTGAACTGGTCGGACCGTGCGCCCATTGGACCGCGGGTTTAACCTCCGCGAGGACAGCATCAAGAATTCTATCTGCCCGATCTGCGGCATCCTGCATGTTCATCTTGGCGCTCCCATCCCCGTCAGACTTCCCCGATCCATGTTCGCATCCCACTAGCGACCCCCACAGGAGCAGCACTCCGACTGCAACCGAAACCCTGACCTTCAACGTGGCTCCTCCGTCTTAACCTTGTCAGCCCGTCCAGCAGCAATCAAAGCGATACTGTCCGAAGACATGGCATCACGTTTCGGGTCGAAATATTGAGAGTGCGCATCGATGGATACCCCATTACTCCCGATGACCTGCGGCCCCTCGTTCACTGGAAAGCGCCTGGCGCCGAATGCCCCACTTGCCGGGTCTCTCCCAAACCAGAGGTCGTCGTCATCTTGATCAGCCACCCCTCCAAGGATGTGCGCACCTACAGGCCCAGTAGCGGCTAGAACAGCAACACCGACTGCGCTCTGCTGCTTCGAAGGAAGCTTGGTCACGACATCATTTTCTGCTGCACCAACGAAAACGTGATCCCTGCCTACGCCGAGATCCTCAGCACGATCTACGCCAACTCCCGGGCTCCCAACCAGGACGATGTCGTCAACTCCTGGAATACCACCGCCGTGCTGTGTGGCAGCGCCTACCGTGCGGGATCCATATGAGTGCCCAATAGCCGTAATGTGCGGATCATCATTCTCATTGGTAGCCGACAGGCCACCCATGAACTGGTGGAACGAATTCCCGCCCTTGACAGCTTTTTCATTTCCCATTACATCCAGACTGCCAAGACCATCTGGTGACTGGGGGGCGTCATAGCCCAGCCAAACAATCGAGGCATTCGAGTGGTCGTACTTACTGACGCCCTTGGCGGTGTCCAATGCCCGCTTAAGGTCATTCTTCGCAAAATCCGCATCCAACGACGTATTCAACCCCGGCACATAAGCCGAAACATTCCGCGCCGTATCCGGATTCCCGTAAGAAACGATCGCGCGACCGTTCCCCTCGTCACCGATGCCAAGCAAATACATAGGCGGCTGCCGCCCCGCCTGCAACTGCCGATCGATTTCCCGCAGCCCCGCCAACTGCGTCTCCGCCCGCTCCCCGTCCCGCCCCTCCAGCTTGCCGATCAGCAACTGCAGGTTGTCGCGGTTGGCCGTGTCGCGGACCAGGGCCGGGATGCCGTCCAGGTTGCCGATCTGGTCCGGGTACACCGCGAGGTACTCCTCGCGCTGTTCGTCCGTCAGGCCCGCCCACCACTCCCGCCGCGCCGCCGGACTCGCGTCGTAGGGGATGCGCGACCTCAGGTACCCCCCAGCCACGTCCCGGACCACCGCCGCGTCGCCCGCCGCGTCCGTCCACGTCCGGTCCGGGACCCTCAGGCCCTCCTCGGCCTTGAGCTTCCGCAGGATCCTGGCGAACCGCCAGTCGACCTCGGCCGCCGTCCGGACCGCTTTCGCCACCCGGTCCGCGATGTCCTGCGCCTTGGCCGTGTTGGGGTTCGGGGCCACCAGCCCCGACGGCGGCAGCAGCCCCGGCGCACCCTTCGCCGACGCCGTTCCGCCCGCCAACGGCTTCCCGTCGACCAGGCCCTCCCCCGCCTCCGGATACGTCACCGACCCGTCCGCGTGCACGGTGAACCTCAGCGCCTGCGCATCCTCCAACGCCTCGCGCAACACCCGCTGCTGAGCCTTCATCTCGTGCGCCAGGCTGTTCAGCGTCGTACGGACGAGGCCGCACTCCGTGTACACGTACTGAAGGTTCCGGCTCAGCTGCCGCAGCCTCCCCACCGCCGCGTCCGCCGCCGCGCCCTGCTGCGTCTCGCGCAGTCCGTTCAGCAGCTGCTTCTCGATCCGGTCCCGCCCGGCATCGGCCCGATTGCTCGCCTTGCCCCAGCCGTCGGCCGCGCCCTCCAGCTCGGAGCAGTTCAGGTCCCGTAACTGCGCCCAGGTCAGGCCGGACGTCCCGGCGGTCATCGCTCGACCCCCCGCGTCCGCCGCGCCACGGGGGCGAAGGACGACTTCACGGTCTCGTTCGTCTCACCCTGCGCCCGGGCGACCGCCCGAAGGTTGCCGGCCAGCGCGCCGCACTCACGGCGCGCCGTTTCGAAGCGCCGCTCCCACGACTCGCGTACGGCACCCAGTTCCGCCAGCGCACTCAGGCCGACCGTCCCCGCGAGCAGCCCCTCGTGCGCGGTCGCCAGCTCCGTCCTCACCGGGCCGAGGTGCACTCCCATCCCCTCCGCGCCCCCGGCAGCCCGCAACCACGCCCCGTCGCTGTGCCTCAGCTGGTCCCCGCCGGTCCCCGGACCCGTGCCACCGGCCAGGTCACTCAGTCTCTGCCGCCCACCGGGCTGTCCCACCACGGTCACACCACTCACCCCGCTCCTTGATCGTGGAGCGGACTGTCCCAAACCCCGCAGGTACGACACGCCGCGCCGACACACGTACGAAGGCCGGGACGAGCGGGATTCCCCGGCCCGCCGGGGCCCCCTCCGCCGGTCGCATCGCTCGGAGATCACCCGAACGGTGGACCCGTCACCTCCCGCGCGCGTGCCGCCCCCGCTGCACGCCGCACCGGCGCTGCCGGAGCGAGCCGGACGTTCCGACGGCCAGCAGGCGGCGTTCAGCTGGTGTACACGCCGTTTCAAGATCCTGTCACCAGAGTGGCGACTCGTGCCTACCTCACACTCGCGTGCCGGCGTCGCCTCCGTATGCGCCGCGGCTCTGACGCTTTCAGGACTGCTCCTCACCTCAATGGCTGCCGCTCAGCCCGCGGCTGCCGCGGACCCGCCCGGCTATCCGAACGTCCGGATCAACGAAGTCACCTCGTCGGGCAACGACACGGTGGAGCTGTACAACACCGGTCCGACCGCGGTGAGCATCAGCGGCTGGAAGATGTCGGACGACAGCCTCTCGCCGCAGTCGTTCAGCCCGTCCGCCGCCACGATCCCCGCCGGCGGCGCCGTCACGTTCAACTCACCCAAGGGGCTGGGCGATTCCGACAAGCTGGTGATCTACACGGCCGGCGGCACGATGGTCGACCAGGTCGCGTGGGCGACCGACCGGGCGAAGCCGGCCATGGCGCGGTGCGGCGGCGACGGCACCGGGGCGTGGGTGACCGGCACCTCGGCGTCCACGTTCGGCGCCCCGAACGCGGCGGGCTGCCCGTCGTCGGTCCCGGCGGCGAGCCGGGTGCGGATCAACGAGGTCACCTCGGACGGCTCCGACACCGTTGAGCTGTACAACGGCGGAACGAGCGCGGTCGGCGTCGGGTCCTGGAAGTACGTGGACAGCGACTCCTCCCATTCCCCCGTGTCCGTCTCGTCCTCCTCACCGAGCGCGACCAGCATTCCCGCCGGCGGCTACATCACGTTCAACTCCGCCATCGGGCTGGGCGACAACGACTCGGTCCTCCTGGTCGACAGCAGCGGCAACACCATCGACTCGGTGACCTGGGCAACCGACGGGGCCAAGCCGTCGGACGAGCGCTGCGCCAACGGCACCGGCCGGTTCCGGACCGCCACGACCGCAACCCCCGGCGGCCCGAACTCCTGCTCGGGCGAAGGCGAGGGCGACGGCGAGGGCGACGGCGACGGCGACGGCGACGGCGATCCCCAGCCGGGCGGCCACCTGCTGGGCGGCGGCGGCTCCCTCACCAGCGGCTGCACCCCCGAGGCGCCCAGCGGCACGGGTTCCACCCCGGCGGGCACGTCGGCATGGCCGGGCGGGCTGGACGTCACGATCGCGGACAACGTCTGCGCGTTCACCACATCGACCGGCCCGGAAGGCCGGGATCTGAGCGGCCTGGCGTTCGACCCGGCGAATCCGTCGGTGCTGTGGGCCGCCAAGAACAAGAACTGGCTGTACAAGCTGGTCAAGAGCAACGGCAAGTGGATCCCGGACACCTCCTGGAGCGCGACCGGCAAGCAGATCCGCTTCGCGGGCGGCTCCGGCGAGCCGGACGCCGAGGGCCTGACCGTCGGCGGCAACGGCCACATCTACGTGACGTCCGAGCGCGACAACGCCGACAACAAGAAGCCCAAGGACACGATCCTGGAATTCGACCCGGCGGCCTCCGGGTCGACCCTGACGCCGGTTCACCAGTGGGACATGACCTCGCAGTTCCCGCAACTCGACACCGGCAGCAAGGACGACGCCAACCTCGGCTTCGAGGGCGTCGGCTACGTGCCCGACAGCTGGCTGACCGGCAACAGCTGGGTCGACCCGCGCACCGGCTCCGTGTACAACCCGTCGAACTACCCGCTGCATGGTGCGGGTCTGTTCTTCGCCGGTCTGGAGTGGGACGGCTCGCTGCACGTCTACGGTCTGAACTCCGACGGCACGTTCACCACGTTCGGCACGGTCACGACCGGCAAGGGCTCCGTGATGGACGTGATGTTCGACGCCGGCACCCAGCGTCTCGTAGCGACCTGCGACAACACCTGCGGTGAGACGCACACCTTCATGAAGGTCAACACCTCGGGCGCGATCGTGCCGGACGTGACCTACACGAATCCGGCCGTCATGCCGACGGACAACCTGGAAGGCTTCGCGCTGGCTCCGACGTCGACCTGCGTCAACGGCTTCCGTGAGGCGGTCTGGAGCGACGACGGCGTCTACGGCTTCGGTTCCGGAAGCTCCTCCTACGGACACGCCCTCTACAGCGGCTCCTTCCCCTGCTGATCCCGCCGTCCGGTCCCGCCGCCGGCCGGTCCTGGACGTAGGCGATAGGGCACACGTCGATGGAACCCTGTGGACGCGGCAACGGGCCCGAGCCCACCGCCGAGCAGAAGGAACTTCGACGCGCCGCCCCGTACTCGGTCCCCGCCCCCACGGCGGGGACCGAGCATCACGCCCGGCCGGGGCCGCCTGCCCCGAGCGCCGGGCCCGGTCCCCGTGATCCGGAACGGACCGGCATCACCGGGCTGCCCCGCGCGGGCAACGTCCCACGCGGGGGACTGCCGGCCTCCGGCGCTCGTCATACCTGCGTCGGGTTCTTGCACATCCAGGGGTAGAACGGAGCACCCTTGCTCCCAAGCACCTGCCACATCATGGCGCCCCGCGTCTTCGGCCCGAAGACACCGTCGATGTTGCTCCCCGTGAAGTGCAGCTGGTACTTCTGAAGGGACTTGACGGCCTTCACCGTCCCCGGCCCGTAAGAGCCGTCGACGCCCCCACTGTTCTGGATCAGCTTGGCAGCCGCACTTGCGGAGTAGCAGGTCACGATCGCGTCCTGCAGAGCCTTGACCGCGGACGTGGATCCCTGTCCCAGTTTCAGGTTGCAGCTGACACCGCTGCCCGAGCGGGCCGGCACCCTGACGTACTCGTAGTTCCCGGTGTAGCGCAGCGAGGTGGTGTTGCACGCCGCGACGGCCGCTTGCGCGGAGGAACCCGTGGCGACGGCGAGCGACAGCGACGCGGCGGTCACCGCCGTGGCCGTGACCAGGACCTGCAACCTGCGCGAAATGGCACGCATGCACGTGCCTCCTTTCTCTTCGGATTTTTCACCGAGGACGGACCATGAGCGTCCCGGGCACCTGTCGTGGGGGCGATACCAGCCGAGTCAGCAATGCCCACGACGATCGCCCGGTTCACGACGCCGCGGCAGCCCACCGTGGCTCATCCCCCGATGACCTTGCACACGGACGCTAGCCACCCCTCGGCAACGCCGTGAAGGTCGCTCGGACCCTTGTGTCACAACACGAACCCTTGTGACACAACGGTGAAAGCGTCATGAACAGGCATCACGAACGGTTACGGGCGGCAGCAGCGGGGCTAGCCCGGCCGTACCGACGCCGTCAGTCAGCGGTGCTCAGCTGCCACCCCCGGACGCCCTGACGCATCACATCCGCACGCAGAGCGATCGAACGGTGGACCGGCCACGAACCCGCTGGCAGACCGGCCACGGACCGGAAGCGGACCGGCCACGAACCGTCAGGGGACAGCCCCGCTACGCCCCGTACGTCCTCGGGTCCTCCGACGCCAGCCGGCGCAACGCGTCGGCCGCACGGTCCTCGGGCAGGGTTCCGTCCTCCTGGATGCGCCACATGAAGTACGTCGCCGAGCCGTCCTCCCCCGCGTACCGCAGGCTCAACACGGTCTGGTCCATGTCATTGAACGCCGTCCCGGCCCAGCTCAGTTCCACGCCCCAGCGAGTGAGCAGCTCCGGCCGGTCACGCAGGCCTGCGACGATCAGCCGGGCGGCCTTGCGGGCCGGCCAGGTCCATGTGTGGTCGTTCTCGGCACGACGGATCTCGGCGTCGTACGCGGCCGCATCGAAGCGGAGTTCCGGAATCTCACGCACGTGCAGCGCGGACGGCGGCGGGGGCGGGCACCGCCAGTCGGACCACACCACCTCGCCGCCGACCCGACGGATCGTGACGTACAGCGCTCCGCAACAGCCCTCGGAGCAGTACGCCTCCGCGAGCTCCACCTCCCGCGGCTCCTCCGTCGCCCGCAACCGGCCGCTGTCCAGCAGCCACTCCGGGCTGTGCACGGCCCCCCGCCCGAACACCGCCGGCACCAGGGGGCGGCCGTCGGCCACGATGCGGGCCTCGACGGTGCCCGGTTCGAGGGGATCACGTTCGGCGACCTCGATCCGCAGCCCCTCCACCGGTCCGGCCGGGCCGCGCGCCAACTGCCGCCGGGCCCGCCGCGCCCATTCGGTGCGCCGCCGCACGCTCCCGGGCACCCCTTCCCGGTCCACTGCCGTCCGCCATGCGGGCCGGTCCAGGACGGCGAGCAGCTCCGAGACCACCGCCTCCCGACGCCCCGGCCCGCCCCAGTCGTGCAGCACACCGGCCCCGCTGGAGAGCTCCTGGGCCGCTGAAAGGAGCAAGGCGTAGTGGTCAAGGGTGGGCGCCAGGTGACGGGCGGCACCCCGCGCCAACGACTCGTACGCGCGAACGGCTTCCCGGTAGGAGAGGATTTCGGGACTCGAATCACGCACACAGGTCATCTGGAACAGCAACCAGGCTGCTTGAGCGACCAGTTCGGGTGCCCGCACATGCGGCGCGCCGGCCCGCCCCGAAGGCCCCGCGACCGCCTCGTCGAGCTCCAGCAACCGCACCAGCTCCGCGGCCTCCGCCGCCCGCCTGGCGTCCTCCGGCCCGATCGTCCGCGGCAACGCGACCAGCCGCTCCCGCACATCGGCGTCATCCCCTGCGTCGAGTGCACCGCGCAGCCGGCCCAGTTCGGGCTTCCCGGCCCGATTCCTCAGGTGGATCAGGGCCGCGGTCCGCCTGTCGATGGTGTCGAGTGTGTGGATGACGGGACGCACGAGATCCCGCAGCAGCCCCAGCGTCTCGAGGTTCGGCACGTCCTGCGGCTCACCGAGCCGGATCAGCAGAGCGAGCCCGACGCATACGGACTGGACGCTCCGTCCCGTACGGACCAGGCACCGCGCGAGCGCACGCGCCCGTGCCTCGTTCTCCAGCGGGAGCCCGCTCACGATCAGGTGGATGCTGTGGTGCCGGACGGGCGGATCCATCGCGGCCAAGCGCCGTTGCAGTGCCTCCGCGGCCGAGGCGGCGTCCGGATCCACCAGCAGCGGGGTGAGCATGTCGGTCAGCTCGTCCCGGGTCTGCGGCCAGCCACGACGGGCTCGATTCCTCGGCCCCGGGCGATCGGGCGGTGTCGCGTACTCCAGGGACCACGGCCCTTCGGGCTCGGCCTGTTGGACGGACACCGCGCACAGGTACAGCGAGGACCGGGAAGTGAGCGCTCCGCGCTCTTCCGGGGCGCTCAACGGGTGGGGTGGTTCTCGATTCCGTACGTCATGCGGCGGAGTCTGGCAGGACCCCGACCACCGCGCCAGCGGATTACCTCACTACCGGTCGCCCTCGCCGCAGCCCTCTCGCCATGCACCCTCCCGGCCGGAACACAGGAAGAATGCGCCCCCATGAGCCATTCGCAACCCTCCCCGCTCTCCCCCGCCTCCTGGCACCGGCCCATGGTCGCCCGCCTCTCCGACGAACAGCACCGCACCGCGACCATGCTGGAGCTGTTCTTCGACCTCTGCTTCGTCACGGCCGTGGCCCAGGCGGCGACGGCGTTCGAGCACGAACTCGCGGAGGGACACATCGGCCACGGCGTCCTCGGCTACGCGATGGTGTTCTTCGCGATCTGGTGGGCCTGGATGAACTTCACCTGGTTCGCCTCCGCCTACGACACCGACGACGTGCCCTACCGGCTGCTCACCCTGGTCCAGATCACCGGCGCCCTCGTCCTCGCCGCCGGGGCGTCACAGGCTCTGCAGCACGAGGACTTCACGGTCATCACCTGGGGCTACGTGATCATGCGACTCGCCATGGTCACCCAATGGCTGCGGGCCGCCCGGTCCGACCCCGAGCGGCGTGCCACCTGCCTGCGCTACGCCGTGGGGATCTTCGTCGTACAGGTCGGCTGGGTCGTACGTCTGACGCTGCCCGAGGACACCGGCCTCGTCACCTTCGGCATCCTGGTCCTGGCCGAGATCGCCGTACCCGCCTGGGCGGAACGCTCGGCCACCACCACCTGGCACCCGCACCACATCGCCGAGCGGTACGGCCTGTTCACCCTGATCGTGCTGGGCGAGTCCATCACCGCCGCCACCGGAGCCGTACACGCCGCGCTCGACTCCCACACGGCACTCGGCGACCTCGCCGCCCTGGTCGTCGGCGGCATTCTGACCGTCTTCGCCCTGTGGTGGCTCTACTTCGCGCGCAGTGCGCGCGTGCACGACCGGCTCACCACCCTGCGCACGGCACTCCTGTGGGGCTACGGCCACTACCTGGTCTTCGCGTCCGCGGCGGCGGTCGGCGCGGGTCTCGCGGTCAACGTGGCTCACACGACCGGCCACGGACACCTCTCCGACCGGGCCGCGGCGGCGGTCTACACCATCCCGGTCGCCGTCTTCGTGACCCTCGTGTGGCTGCTGCACCACCGCGACGGTGGCCTGCGCCGCGCGGCCGACGTACTCCACCCCGTCGCGGTCCTCGCCGTCCTGGCCGCCACGTTTGCGCCGTCGCCGGTCCTCGTCACCGGCATCATCACGGCGCTCCTCATCGCCGCGACGCTGGTCCTTTCCGCGCGGAGCACCGCACGCGGTGACACGGACAAAGGCACTCCGCCGGCCTCCGAGGCCCCACTCACGCCGCCGACTTCCTGAGCCCGGCGCGGCTGGCCCGTACTGCGCGCCTCAGCCCGTACTGCGCGCCTTCGCCGGCTGTCCCGCCTGTCCCGACTGTCCCGGCAGCACGATCCCCTGTGCCTGGGCGGCCTTCCCGGGGCGCAGGGTCCACGGCACCGGAGAGGTCTCGGTCAGCCAGCCGTCGGAGACGATCCCGCTCACGACGAGGCCGCGCAGCGAGCGCGAGAGCTTCTTCCAGCCCAGCCCCTTGCACAACTGTCCGTACGAAGGCCCGTGTCCGTGCTCCGTGCGGAAGGCCACGGTGAACTCGGCCGCCTCCCGGCCGCACTCGGGATGCGCTTCCCGCCACGTGCCGTAGTCGCTCGCGGCGGGCCGCGGCGCGGGGACGGGCGAGGGTGCGGACATGAACGCCTTCGCGACGCGTCCGAAGGAAGGCCGGCACAGCGTGCACTGCTCCACCGCCTCCACGTGCCGCAACAGCGCCGGGCTGATCCCGGACTTCCACTCCGCCCACTGGGCCGGGGTGACCTCATCGAGTTCGGCGGCGGCCGCCGCCTCCCGCACCGCCCTGCGCGCCGCCTCATCGGCCGCGAGCTCCGCGACCTCCTCAGGGGTACGGAACAGGCCGGCGAGGTGCCTGACCGCCGGGCCGAGCCGGTAGGTCCGCCCGGAGATCTCGGCCAGGAACCCCTTCTCGATGAGGACGGGCACGGCCGGGTAGCAGGCGACGGGCAGCTCTTCGGGTGCCTCGCCGAGGAGTTCGTCGGTGCAGTACGCGGCGAGGAACAGCGCGGCGAGCCGCGCGGCCGGCGAGGCCTTCTTGACCGGCTTGGCCATGCGCGTACGCATGGCCCATCCCGAGACCTTCGACCGCGTGCCCTTGCCCAGGGGCAGCACGTGGTCCGGGCCCGGCGTCATCTCCGGCACGATGATCGCGGCCGGCTTGTCCGGATCCCCGTCGAGCAGCGAGGCGGGCACCTGCCACCCGGCGGCGGCCAGTTCGCCCACCGCCTGCTCCGGATGGTCCAGCCGCAGCGACCGCAGGTCCGTGCCCGTGAGGTTCCCGACCCCGGCCCGCGCGGCCCGGATCCCCACCACGACGGCGAGCAGTTGCGCATCGACGGTGGTCAGCGGCAGTCGGCTCACGTACGAGAGGAGCTCACGCGCCGCTTCCCCCTGTCGTGGCGTCAGCAGAAACGGCAGGGGCGCTGGTGGCGGAGGCGGCACTGCGGCGGTCTCGTCCGAAAAGGCAGGCTTGGGCACATCACATCTAACGGTGATCACACCGCGGAAGTCACGCGTGACGTGGGCCACATCACCGGGGTTACGGATGAGCGTACCGACCAGGGCGCCGCCGCCCGGACCGTACGAGGGTGGCTGCCGCCATCCGGGGGGCGTCAGCGGGACGTCAGGGAGGCGTTAGCAGAACATGAGCAGCGGGCGGGAAGCTTCACATGTCAGCAGGTCAGGAGGGGGAGCGGTTCGCCGCAAGTTCCGGGCCTCGGCAGCACCTCCACACTCGACCGCCACACACTCGGGGAACTCACATGCGTACGATCCACTCCCGCAAGCGCACCGCCACCCTCGGCGCAGCCGTCACCGCCGTGCTCGCTCTGGCCCTCACCGCCTGCGGTGGGGACGGCGGCGGCACCAAGTCGGCCGGTCCGGCGGACAACGCCGCGAAGAGCGCCGCCTCGGCGGGCGCCTCGCAGCAGTCAGGCTCCGGCGGCTCCTCGGACACCACGACGACCGGTGGATCCGCGGAGAAGGTCACCTCCAGCACGGGCACGTCCAAGAGCGGCACCGCCAAGACCGGCACGACCACCGGCGGCGACACCAGCGACGGTTACGCCTACAAGCACCCGTGCAAGAGCGAGGACCTGTCGGTGCGCGTGTACGCCCGTGAGGGCTCGGCCACCCAGCAGGTGATCGAGGTCAACAACACCGGCGCGAACGCGTGCGGTCTGAGCTACTTCCCGCGGGTCAGCCTGGGCAGCGCGAGCGCCCAGGACCACAGCGGTGACGTCACCCCGCTGGTCCCGGGCGGCCTGGGCGGCGCCCCCGCCTACCCGGTCAAGCCGAAGACCGCCGCCATCGCGGTGATCGACCTCAACCCGAGCGGCGCGGACACCGCCCTGACCTGGATCAACGAGCTGAACGTGCTGGCCGACGGCGACCACATGCCCAACGCGGAGCAGCTCAACTTCCCGCTCGGCCCCGACGTGAAGGTCCTCGACCCGAAGCTGGGCCTGTACAGCGGCACGATCGCCGATGCGGTGAGCTCGATGAAGCAGGCCGACTCGAAGTCCTGACCCGGCCGGAGCCCACCCCCGCGAGCCTCCTGACGAACGCCTCAACGGCGGCCCGTCAGGAGGCTCGGTCGTTCCGTCAGGAGACCGGCGTGACCGGGGAGACCGGGAAAACCGGGGCGGCCGGGGCCCCCGTCAGCCGGCCGTCTTCGGCTGCGTGAAGCGGATGCGGTTGCCGAACGGGTCGCGGAGACCGCAGTCCGTACCGTAGGGACGCTCGGTGGGCTTCTCGATGAACTCGACGCCCTGGGCGCGCAGCGTCTCGTACGTCTTGCGGCAGTCGTCCGTGGTGAGGATGACCCAGCCGCCCATCGCGCCCTTCGTCACCAGGTCGCGGACCTGCGCCGCCGTCTCCTCGGACATCGCCGGAGCGCCCGGCTTCTCCAGGAGGATCTGACGTTCCGGATGGCCCGGGACGCTGACGGCCAGCCAGCGCATGAACCCCAGGTCGACATCGGCGGCCACTTCCAGCCCGAGCTTGCCGACGTAGAAGTCGAGGGCCTCGTCCTGGTCGAGGACGTACATCTGCGAGTGCGTGATGGCGTTGAACATGACGTTCACGCTACGACGCCGGCGCCGCGAAAACTTATCCGGAACTGCTCAATCGGCGCAGGCCTCGGCAGCGGGGAGCAGCGGCCTACTTGGACACGATCCGTCCCACCGTGCCGGGGCCGGTCGTCAGCGCCTCGGACGTGGTCCGCCACGCCGGATCGCCGGGGTGGAGCCGGGTCCGGAGGTAGGCCGCGGTGAGCCGGGCGAGGGCGGCCACGCGCGCGGGGCTCTCGTCGGTGGTCTCGGCGGCGTCGTATCCGGCGATCCCGCCGAGCCCGTGCTCCGCGTCGAACAGGGTGAGCAGGTCCTTGGGCCCGGGGGCGAGGGTGTAGGGGTCGGCGTGCCACTCCGGCCCCATGTCCGTGAAGTGCCGGGAGTCGTCCTTGTCCCCCGCGACGACCAGAGCGGGTGCGGTCATGGTGGAGAAGTCGACGCCACCGATGATCGGCCACTGCCCGGCCATGGGCCCGTTGAATACCTCGCCGCCCCTGCCGGGCGCGGCGAGCAGGACGCCGGCCTTGATCCGGGGCTCGACGAGGTGCACCACGTCCCCGGTGGCGGGGTCGGTGAGCCCGGCACCCAGCAGCAGGGCCGCGGTGAAGCCGCCGAGCGAGTGTCCGGCGAGGGCGATGCTGCTGCGGTCGATCCGCCCGGCGAGCTGCGGCACGGTGCTCTCGATCACGTCGAGCCGGTCGAGGATGTGCGTCATGTCCTCGGCACGGGAACGCCAGAAGTCGGGGGCTCCGGGGGCGTCGGAGACCAGGTGGCTCAGTGTCCTGGAGGTGAGATGGGTGGGCTGGAGGACGACGAACCCGTGGGCGGCCCAGAAGCCGGCCAGCGGGGCGTAGCCGTTGAGCGAGGAGAGGTTGTTCGAGGGGCCGTGGCCGTGGGAGAGGAGGAGGACCGGCAGTGCGGTTCCGGTCGCGGGTGCGGAGACGCGCACCTGGAGATCCACGGGGCGGCCGGGCACGGCGAGGGTCACGGGGCTGAAGGACAGGACCGGGGCGGGCGCGCCCAACCCCTCGGACCCGGCGCCGGTGGATACGGATGTGGACGAGGACGAGGACGTGCTCACGATGAGGGCTCCCTTGAAGTGGCACCTGCCGCCCCTGGTCTCGTTCGACCAGCGGCGGACACGGTGGTCAGGGGCGTCCCGTGTCGGCTCGGCCAACAAAAACGGAACGTCGCTCCATTTAGTATCCGGAACACTGCTCCGCTTTGTCAATCGAGCGAGGAGAGCGCGCCCCGGCCAACGCCCCGATCAAGCCCCGATCAGGCGCTCGGCCGCGTCCAAGCCATCGTGAAACAGGTAGGGACACCCGTGACCACCGCCTCCTTCCGGTACGCCCTCGGCGACCGGCCGACGATCTCCCGGAACGTCCGGCTGAACGTCCCCGCACTGCCGAACCCGACCTCGAAGCAGATGTCCGTCACACTCCGGTCGGTCTCCCGCAGCAGGAACATCGCCCGCTCGACGCGGCGCCGCTGCAGATAGCGGTGCGGCGTCTCGCCGAACGTGACCCGGAAGGTGCGCGAGAAGTGCGCCTCGGACACATGGGCGAGCCGGGCGAGCGCCGGTACGTCGAGCGGATGGGCGTACGCCCGGTCCATCGCGTCCCTGACCCGCAGCATGCGGCGGTTGGACTCCTCCGAGGCGCGGCTCACCGCACGGCCCCGCGCAGGTGGCCGCGCAGGTGTGCGCCCCGGAGGCGTTCGCTGCGGAGTATCGCGCCGGCGGGGTCGCCCGATTCGGTCAGGCCTCTTGATCCTCGTCGGCCGGTGCCCACGTGAACGCAGGCTCCGCCCTGTGCGCAGTACGACGACTTCTGCCAGGTGTGCCGGTGCATCGTGGCTCCTTTCACAGGCCCTTGGCGAAGGCGGAGGAGCGCCTCCATGGCTGACGCCCCCACCCGGACCCGCGCCGCCCCCGAGGACGAACCCGGCCCAGGCCCCTGAACCGAGATCACCTTCGACGAGGACGACGACCTCGTCCACCTGCGCGGGACCAGCGACCCCGAGAACGTCGTCACGACGACCCGGGCCAAGTGGGAGGCGTTCGCGAAAGGGCGTCCGGGCGGGCGAGTTCGACCACTTCGCCGGACTCTGGCCACCAGCTGTCCGGCCGACCGGCTGACGTCCGATCATGGGTGCCTTACGGTCGTGACGTGGACACGTTATTACCTGGGGACCCTTCAGAGATCGGGCCGTACCGACTCATCGGCAGGCTC
Source organism: Streptomyces sp. NBC_00385 (assembly GCF_035917155.1). Lineage (NCBI taxonomy): Bacteria > Bacillati > Actinomycetota > Actinomycetes > Kitasatosporales > Streptomycetaceae > Streptomyces > Streptomyces sp. NBC_00385. The sequence goes on from NZ_CP107951.1 coordinate 3,944,679, forward strand.
GGGGCCGGCGGGATGGGGCGGGTGTACCTGGCCCGTTCCGAGGCCGGACGTACCGTCGCCATCAAGGTGGTACACGACGGCTTCGCGCACAGCCCCGAGTTCCGGCGGCGGTTCGCCCAGGAGGTCGAGTCCGCCCGGAAGGTCGGCGGAACATGGACCGCACCCGTCCTCGACGCCGACACGGAGTGCCCGACGCCCTGGGTCGTCATCGGCTACGTACCGGGCCCCGACCTCCACACCGTGGTGTCGGCCGGGGAACACGGCCCACTGCCCGTGGAATCGGTCCTCGCTCTCGCCAACGGGCTCGCCCGAGCACTCGGCGACGTTCACGGGGCCGGCCTGGTCCACCGCGATCTGAAGCCGTCCAACGTCCTGCTCACCGTCGACGGGCCGCGCGTCATCGACTTCGGGATCGCCCGCGCCGTGGAGACGCCCGTCGACGGTTTCCTGACGCGGACCGGTGCCGTGATCGGATCGCCGGGCTTCATGTCGCCGGAACAGGTCCGCGGCGAGCGGCGCCTCACCCCGGCCTCGGACGTCTTCTGCCTGGGCGCGGTCCTCCATTACGCGGCCACCGGACGGACCCCCTTCGGCGCCCTGGACAGCGGAGCCCACGCGCTGATGTTCCGCATCGCCGAGGAGGAAGCGGACCTGACCGGCCTGCCGTCACTCCTGGTGGAGCTGGTACGGAACTGCCTTCGGAAGGACCCTCGCGACAGACCCGCGACGCAGGACATCGCGACGGACACCGAACCCTGGGCCCCCGATACCCGCCCCGCCTGGCTTCCCGCCGAACTGCTCGCCTCGATCGGCTCCCGAGCTGACCCTCGCCCGACCCAGTACGTCCCCGCACCTGCGACCGAGCCGGCGCCGCTGCCCCTGCCGCTGCCGCAGGGGCGGACGGAGCCCTCAACCGAAACGGCGGTGCACCCGGACCGGAGGCCGCGGACGACATCCGGTCCGGAACCACGGGAAGGAGGGAAGACACCCGACGAGTCGGCACGACGCCCGCGCAACCCCAAGATCCGGCGAAGGCTCGCGCTCGCCACGGGACTGCTCGTGCTCATCGGCGCGGGCGTGGCGCTCGCGCCGATGCTGAGCGACGGAAACAACACGGCCGGGCACAACGACCGGAAGCCGAAGCAGACGGCTTCGGCCTCCCCTCGCGCCCTCAACAGCGCCGCCTTCGTGGGGACCTGGTCGGGCAAGGCGTCGGGCAGGACACAAACGGGAGGTGTCCAGTTCGTCAACTTCACAATCACCAGCGGAAATCCGCCAACGGGAAACATAGCGGACTTGATCCTGCAGTACCCCGAACAGGTCTGCCTGGGTCATGTCAGCGAATTGCACGTCGTGAGCGGGCAGGCACTCGTGGAGCTGGACAAGGTGAGCCCACCCACCGAGGAAGACGACCCCGACAACTTGTCCTGCTTGCCGTACACCCAAATGCTCACGCTCAACGGCGACGTATTGGAGTGGCGCACCGAAGGTGCCACTGCCGACCTGCGCAAGGACACCTCGGCGTATGCGGACGAAGAACTCCTGCGCACATACAAGGGGACATGGAGAACGTCGGACACGACGCCGTCGATGGGGCTCTCCATCAATGATCTCAGGCCTGGAGCCGTGTTCGAATTTACCGGCGGTGAAGGCGCACGCTCGTGTACGTGGTCTGCCGGAGTCACCGAGGCCACCCCGGACAGGATCTTCGGCGCCGTCACACGGCCTACCGCACCGGACATCGGCATCTGTCACGGCCACAGCACCTTCGACATCCGCCCCGCCGGGAAGGACCGCCTGCGGGTCCTCACCCAACGCGGCGTCCCGTACATCTTCACCCGCACCTGAGGCCAGTGGGCGGGCAGCCCGCCGCGCATCGGGCAGCCGCCCCAGCTCTCCGTGTAAAGCGTGACGAGGTACGGCCCCCGCCGGCGCTCGGCGAGTTCCCGCGGAACCTGCGCCCTCACCTGGACCCGCGCCGCCCCCGAGGACGAACCCGGCCCAGGCCCCTGGACCGAGATCGCCTTCGGCGAGGGCGACGACCTCGTCCACCTGCGCGGGACCAGCGACCCCGCGAACGTCGTCACGACGACCCGGGCCAAGTGGGAGGCGTTCGCGAACGGCGTCCGGGCGGGCGAGTCCGACCACTCCGTCACCGGCTGAGCCCTTATCCCCGCTACCGTCGGTCACTCGTACAGAGCGGGACCCGGCTGTACCGTCCATCCATGCCTCTGAGCCACCTCACCCTCTCGCCGCGCCGCGGCATCGCCCTCACCGAATTACGGCTGCGCTCGACCTACGGCGGTCTCATCGAGGGTGTTCCGACGAAACAGGTCAACGAGCGGATCATCGCCCACCTCCTGCGCACCGCCGAAAGCTCCTACCCCGGCCGGCCCGTCCACCTCATACCCCCCGAGGTCACAGCTCGGGGCGGGACCACCCACCGCGACGAGCCGATCGAGGACCTGCCGGCCGTCGCCTGCATCGGCGCGTTCGACTCGGGCGAGATCGACCCCGCCCATGACTCCGGTTGGTACTTCTCCGCGCTCGTCGTCATCTGGTTCCAGGCCACCGCGGACCCCCCGACGAACGACAACGCCCCCGCAGGCCTGCGCAGCCTGCCGTGGGACGAACTGGCCCGGGACTTCGAGGACTGAGGACCGCCACCCGGCCGGACGGCGCGGAGCCACATGCAGCGGGACGACCGCCGCTCCGCCGGACGGCGGAGGCATCCGGGGCCTCGCCTCCTCCCCGCACGGGCACCGAACTCACCTTGCGGACCGATGAGACGGTTGGATACGCACGACAGGCTGACGTCATGCGACCGACACAACGCGCCCACTCCCCGACCGATGCCGCCCTCGCCTCGTCCGCCCCTCGTTGGACCGTCCGCTCCGCACACCTGGCCGCCCTCGTGGTCCTTCCGGCCGGCCTCTGGCGCATCGCGCTCGTCCTCGGCTTCCCGGCCGGCTACACGGCCGAGGGGTTCGCGGGCTTCGAAACCCCGGGCGCGAAGGTGTGGATGCTGTTCCTGAGCGCGGCCACCGAGTTGCCGGCCCTCCTGACCATCGGCCTGGTGCGCCCGTGGGGCGAAGTGCTGCCGCGGCCATCCGCCCGCCGGGCCTGAGCGGCAGCAAAGGTGAAGGGAACGTTCCGCCGGGCCCCCCCTCGTTACGGCGGCGGTCGTACACCTCACCATCCGCAGCCGCCCGAGGAGCAACGTGCCCGAGCCCGCCCCCGTCACCGCCGCAGCGCTCCCCGCCCTTCCGCCCCTGAGTACGCAGGCCGAGACGCTGATCGAGCTCGGGGTGCACGAGATCGCCGGCCTGTCGGCCGGCGGGATCCGTGAGTTCGCCAAGGCGGCCGAGTCCGAAGGCGGAGAAGGCGGCGGCCTGCTCGCCGTCCACCCGGACCGGGCGCCCGCCTCCTCTCTCGCGCCGCTGCTCCGCCGCGACGACAAGCCGGGCTTCGTCGTCGTCGACATGCCTGACGTCGACCTCTTCACCCCGCTCGACACGGTCGCGGTCCCCGACGCCCCGCTCTACGTCCTCAGCGGCGTCGACCGCGGCGACCACATGGCCAACTGGAGCCCGGACGAGGCACTGCCCGCCCTCACCGCGCAGGACCGCACCCCGCTGCTCCTCACCGAGGGCATCCACTGGGTGCTGCAGCAGCCCGCCGCCCTGGAGCGGAACCACTGCTTCATGACCATCGGATCCCGGCTGCGCAAGGCCAACGGCGCCCTGGACGCCCGTACACCGGCGCTCTGGATCAGCAACGGCACCGGCCGCGACGGCCGGGAGCGGCGCAACGCACCGAAGGCCGGCTGGTGCTGGGCCGGCAACCGGCACACCTGGCTGGGCTTCGGCTCCACCACGGGCCGCCACCGCCCGGCCGCGTAGCGCGGCAGCCACCCGGACCGGCTGTCACAGCCCCTCGCTACGCTCACCGCATGCCTGCCTTCCGCGACTTCAACTTCAAGCTCCTCGTCATCGAGCAGCTCATGTACACCGACGAGACCCTCACTCCGGCATTTCGTATCGCGGACTGCCTGAAGGCGAAGGGAATCGACGACCCGCAGGGTTACGCGTACGAGAACGACCTCGCCCACACCGTGCTCGCCGAGGCCCGCGCCCACTTCGAGGCGCTGGAGATCAGCACGGAGCTGCTCGCGACGGTCGAAGAGCTCACCCTCGACGGCGGGCTCGAGGTGTACCAGGAGTGCTCCCCGGTCTGGGACGGCGAGGACGACCTCTACGACGTGGGCTCGCTCGACGACCTCGACCTGCTCCCGAACCTCCGGCTGATCTCGGGCGTCGACGACTGCGGGATCGGCGCCGCCTTCGACCACGAGGTGCTGGCGGCCCGGGGCATCGACACCGACTGATCCAGCCGCCGTCGCGACCAGCCCCGGAGACTCATGCCATGCCTCTCACCACACGCCTCACCGCACACCTCGGACGAACAGCCGCAGCAGCGATCCTCCTGGCTCTCACCGTGAGCGCGTGCGGCACCGAGCAGCCCGGGCAGCCCGGGCAGCCCGGGCAGCAGCAGGCCCAGTCGGCCGTGCCGCGACCGTCGTTCACCCCCAGGCCGAAGTGCGCCCAGCCCACCGAGGCTCCTCCGAAGCAGACGTCCTCTCCCACGCCCACGCCCACGGCGACCGTCGCGACCGGAACGCCGAACGAGGGAAACAGCGAGGACCGGCCGCCCAACTACGGCGACAACCACGCCTACCGCATGTCGGGCGAACTCAGCCCCGACAAGCGCGCCAAGGGCGAGGCATCGGCGGAGCGCATCCGGTACGAACTGGAGAAGGCCCGGAAGGAGGGCGACGTCAGCAAGAAGCGGATCACGGCGGCACTGGCACACCTGGGCTGCGGCAAGGAGCACGGCGTCTACGTCTGGGACGGGCTCTACAGCGTCCACACAGGGGACGTGTGCGTGTCCGGCCGTCTCACGGCGGAGGAACTGACCATCGAGGTACACGGCGCCTACGCCGAACCACAGCCGGGAACGGGGCCGTGCGTGGAGAACCGGGGAGGCCACTGACAAGGTGGCCGGGCACGTGTCCGGGGCCGTCTCCGCGGGCATGATCAATTGCATGAAAACGGGCAAGAGGGACGCCGTCGGCAACGGCGCAGGCACCGGGACGAGAACCGGCCCGGAAACGGACGACGCGGGAGCCGACGCACGCGACCGCGTCAGCACCCACCTCAGCGATGAACCGGGGCAGATCCTGCACTGGAACTTCTTCATAGGCGGCCACCTGAGCGCCTCCGTACCCGTGCGCCTCGTCGAACGCACACCCGAGGGCCAGCTCGTCTGGATGGAGACGGGCACCCCGATGTGGTGCACGGCCCTGCCGCGCGGCGCCACACACCTGCGGGACATCGCCCCGCACGAGCGCCCCGCCGAGGGCTACCCCGTGGTCGCCGGCCGGTGGCCGATGGGCAGCGCACTCTTCTACCAGCCGACGGGTGCCGCGCACTCCGTCCTGTGGCTCTTCGGCCGCAGACAGAAGTTCCGCGGCTGGTACGTCAATCTGGAGCGCCGCGTCCACCGCGGCGAAGACATCGACATCGCCGACCACGAACTCGACATCAACGTGGCACCGGACCGGACCTGGCAGTGGAAGGACGAGGACTCCTTCGCCGAGAAGACCGGTCATCCCGCGTACTGGAACGCGGAGGAGGCCACGGCCATCAGGACCGAGGGGAACAGGGTGGCCCGGCTCGCGGAGGCCGGAACCTTTCCCTTCGACGGGTCCTGGTGCGATTTCCGGCCGCCGCCGGCCTGGCGGACCCCGCCCCGCCCACCGGTCCCCCGCCACCCGCTTCTGACACCGAAGCCCACCCCGACCTCCCCGCACCTCCCCTGATGGGTGCGGTTCGGCCCCCGTCGCAGGTCTCGGCCAGGGTGGCGCGATGGCGATCATTGCCCGGCGTCACCCTCCGTGATACACAGAGTAACCAGACACAAATCGCTCACACACCGATTCGATCCGCAGGTCAGGGCGGCCAGACCGGTCATATGTACGAGATCCGGGTAAAGAGAGCCGCCAAGTCGTCGTACGAGAGCAGTTTCATCAGCGAAGATAGAGGGTGACCCGTGCCATGCGGCACGGGTACCGAACTACCCAACAGGGGCGGTGACTTACATGATCCTGGCAGCTGAAAAGGGCGACATCACCACCATCATCGGCGGAATCGCCCCGAACTGGGGGCCGTTCGGGACCTTGGGCAACGAGGCCCGCGTGATGATCGAGGTCGTGATGGCGATCGCGATCCTGCTCTGCCTCGGCATCGCGGTGTGGGGCGCGGCGAAACAGCGCATCGGTGCGACGGCCCTGCGCGACACGTTCAGCGCGGAACAGGGCAAGGGCCTGATCGTCGCGGGCCTGACCGGTGTGTTCATCATCGGATCGCTAGGAACCGTGTTCACCATCGTCTACGGGATGGCCGTCTAACCGGCCGCCGACCCCCGCCCGGGCAGCGCCGCCCACCCCTCACCATCCGTCCGTCGTGCCCACCGGCAGAGGTTGCGTCCCCCTGATGTCGAGTCACCACACCGCGTCCACGCGGAAAGCAGCACGGCTACCGTCGTACAGAGGCACGATTCAGGCAACGGTTGAGGGGGCGTACGCGGCATGAGTCACGACGACGGCTACGGCAACGACTCGGGGCGTACGGGCGACGGCTACAGCACCATCGGCGGCACCCGCCAGACCCGCACCCGCCTCCCCGACGGCGAGGGCGGCGACGGCTACGGCCCCCGCCGCCCGGCCCGCAACTCGCGCTCACTGGTCACGGTCGTGGGCGTGATCGTCCTGCTGCTCGGAGCGATCGCGTTCGCCAACATGGGCGGGGGCGACGGGAGCGGCGACGGCGCGTCGGGCAGCAACGGCAAGACGGCGGACGCGACGTCGACGGCGGCCACGGGGACGAAGCCGGTGACGGGGAAGAACGGCGAGATTCCGTCGGGGTTCGCACACGATGAGCAGGGGGCGCAGAGCGCGGCGGCGAACTACTCAGTTGCCCTCGGGTCAGCCGAGATGTTCGACAGAGAGCGTCGGCGCGCCATCGCCAACGCTGTGTACGCGCCTGCAGTCGCTACTGCCCGTCAGGGCGACCTGGACAACGTCTACTCCGACCAGTCCTTCCTCACGAATATCGGCCTGAACGCAGATGGAACCGCTCCTGCAGGACAGTCGTTCATCTCACGTTCCAACCCAGTCGGAACGAAGGTTGTGAGGTTCAGCGGCGACACAGCCAGCGTCGCCGTGTGGTACTCAGCCCTGTTCGGCCTGGCCGGTGAAGGCTCGAAGAACCCGGTCTCCGAAAGCTGGTTCACGAACACCTTCGAGCTCACGTGGATCGATGGGGACTGGAAGGTCACCGACTTCACACAGAAGGACGGCCCCGCTCCCGTTGGCCGTGACCAGGCTGCCTCTCCCGCTGGGGAAATGGCCGATGCCGTGGAACAGTTCGGAGGGTTCACGTATGCCCGGTAAGCGACGGAATCGCGCCCTCTCGGTGGCAGGCCTCGCAGCCACACTGCAAGTGTCTGCTGTTTTGCTTGCCAGCCACGCATTCGCCGAGCCCTCCCCGAGTCCAACGCCGAGCAAGGACAACAGCGCCTGCGATCTGATCCGCGGCCCAGCCAAGAACTACTGCGAAGGCGGCGACGCAGCCGCCCCCAAGTCCAACCTCCCCGACAGCGTCGACCCCGCCCAGGACCCCCTCACCTCCCTCGGCCGCGGCTGTGCCGACGCCGCGGCGTGGATCGTGGGCAAGCTCAGCGAGGCCGTCAAAAGCACCGCCAACGTCGACTTCACCAACACCCGTTTCCTCCAGCAGTACGCGATCGTCTTCGCCGCCTCCACCGTGCTGACGCTCATCCTCTGGCTCCTCGCCGTCGCCAAGCGGGCGATCCGCGGCGTACCGCTGACCACCGCGATCTCCGAGGCCATCGGGTTCCTCTGGCTCACCGTGCTCGCATCGGCCTTCACGCCGCTGATCCTCTACACGATCGTGTCGGCCACCGACGGCGTCACCGAGGTCATCTCCTCGTCCTCCGGCGGGCAGACCGACGTCTTCTTCGGGTCGTTCGCCGAGGCACTCAAGAAGGACGCCGACATCGGCGGCGGACCGATCATGCTGATCGTCGTCTCGCTCGTGTCGATCCTCGCCGCGGGCATCCTCTGGCTGGAGCTCGTGATCCGCGCCGCCCTGCTCTACGTCGGCGCCCTCCTCGGAACCGCCGTGTACGCGGGGCTCGTCGACAAGAACATGTGGGGACACGTTCGCCGCTGGGCGGGCATCATGATCGCCGTGATCATGGTGAAGCCGGTCATCGTCATCGTGCTCGGGCTGGCCGGCGCACTGTCGTCGGACGACGGCCCCGACGCGTTCTCGGCCGTCGTCTCCGGTCTGGCGATCATCCTGCTCGCCATCTTCGCCTCCGGCATGATCTACCGCTTCGTGCCCGGTTTCGGCGACGAGATCCAGGGCGCCCGCACCAACCGCAAGCAGGCCACGGACGGCTCCCAGGCCGCCGCGATGATCAGCTCGCCCGCCGCTCTCGTCTCTCAGGGCATCAAGACCCACAGCAGTCGGGGCGGCGGCCAGGACAGCGGCGGCAACAACAGCGGCGGCGGCCGGCCCGCCAACCCGGTCAGCGGCGGAGTCGCCGCGCACAGCTCCCGTAACTCCGGGAGCGGGGTCGGCGGCGGATCTGTCCCCTCCGCCGCACCTCCGCCCCGCAGCGGTTCGGGCCCCACGTCCGGCACCCCGCACGGCAGCCGCGGCTCCCGCGGCGGATCCGGTGGACCAGGCAGTTCAGGTAACAAGAGCACAGGAGGTGGCGGGCGTTGAGCACTCAGTCCCATCCGATCGCGCCCCGCCGTACGTATCTCATCGGCCGCGCCCGGCCGAACGCGATCGTCGGCAAGAACCGCGAGACGGGCGAGATCGCCCTGATCATCGGCGGCGCGTTCCTCGGCATGATGAGCGGGCTGCTCGTCCCGGTCCTCTCCCTGCGGATCGTGCTGCTCACCGGCTTCCCACTGCTCGCCCTGGCGATCGTCTACGTCCCGTACAAGCACCGGACCTTCTACAAATGGTTCGAGATCAACCGCAGCTTCAAACGCTCGCTGCGCCGCGGCACGTCCTACCGCTCCACCGCCATGGAGGCGGGCGTCAGCGCCGACGGGCGTGAGGTCGAGATCGGCCCGCCCCCCGGCATCGGCCGGATCAACTGGCTGGCCGCACCCTTCGGGCCGGACGAGATCGCCGTACTGCTGCACGCCGACCGCCGCACCGTCACCGCGGCCATCGAGATCGAGGGACCCGGCGTCGGCCTGCGCGACAGCGAGGACCAGGAAGCCCTCGTCGACCGGTTCGGCACCCTGCTCAAGCACGTCGCCAACGGGGACGGCTTCGTCACCCGTATCCAGATGCTGGCCCGCACCCTGCCGGCCGACCCCGACGCCCACGCCAAGGACGTCGCCCAGCGCGGCGACAAGGCCTCCCCGGGCTGGCTGCAGGAGTCGTACGAGCAGCTCCAGTCCATGGTCTCCACCTCCAGCGAGCAGCACCGCGCCTACCTCGTCGCTTGCATGCACTTCACCCGCGAGCTCGCCGCCGAGGCCAACGCGATGGCCCGCGCCGCCCGACCGCACGCCGGCCGCAAGCTCGACCGGGACGCGGGGCTCGCCGTCGTCATGGCGCGCGAGCTCACCGACATCTGCGCCCGCCTCGCCGAGGCCGACATCCGGGTCCGTCAGCCGCTCGGCCAGAGCCGGCTGGCCTCCCTCGTACACTCCATGTACGACCCCGACCACCCCATCGACCACATCCAGGCAATGACGAAGCGCAACGCCTGGCCGGCCGAACTGGACGCGGTCGAGCCGACGTTCCTCCAGGCCAAGACCCGCGAGTCGTCCACCCGGGCGCCCTGGTGCCACTCCACGGCCTGGGTGAAGGAATGGCCGATGACGCCCGTCGGCGTCAACTTCCTCGCCCCGCTCCTCGTCCACACGCCCGACGTGATCCGTACGGTCGCGGTCACCATGGACCTCGAACCCACCGAGATCGCCATCGAGCGGATGCTCACCGAGAAGACCAACGACGAGGCCGAGGCCAGCCGCCAGGCCAAGATGAACCGCACCGTCGACCCGCGCGACATCGCCGCCCACGGCCGGCTCGACCAGCGGGGTGAAGATCTCGCCAGCGGCGCGGCCGGGGTCAACCTCGTGGGGTACATCACCGTGTCGTCGCGCTCGCCCGAGTCCCTCGCCCGCGACAAGCGGACGATCCGGGCCTCCGCCGGCAAGTCGTATCTGAAGCTGGAGTGGTGCGACCGCGAGCACCACCGCGCCTTCGTCAACACCCTGCCGTTCGCCACCGGCATCCGCCGCTAGCCCACCAGTCCGCGACACCGAGAGGGAGGTCAGTCACGCCATGCGAGATCCGATGTCCGCATTGACGGACGCCTTCACCGCCTTCCTCTTCGGGAAGGTGGAGACGACCCGGCTGCCCGTCCGCACCTCGACCGGACAGGCCCAGGCGGTCTACCTGCCCACCGCCGCCCCCGGCCTCGGCGACTCCGGCGTAATCATCGGTCGCGAGGTGTACTCCGGCAAGGGCTACATCTACGACCCCTTCCAGCTGTACGGGCAACAGCTCCCCGCCCCGCACTGGCTGGTGCTCGGCGAGTCCGGCAACGGCAAGTCCGCGCTGGAGAAGACGTACGTGCTCCGCCAGCTCCGCTTCCGCGACCGCCAGGTCGTCGTCCTGGACGCCCAGGGCGAGGACGGCGTCGGCGAGTGGAACCTCATCGCGCAGGAGCTCGGCCTCACCCCGATCCGCCTCGACCCCACGTCCGCGCTCAACGGCGGGATCCGCCTCAACCCGCTCGACCCCGCGATCACCACCACCGGGCAGCTCGCCCTGCTGCGCACCATCATCGAAGTCGCCATGGGCCACGGCCTCGACGAGCGCTCCGGCTTCGCGCTCAAGGTCGCGCACGCCTACGTGAACGAGACCACGACCGACCGCCAGCCCGTGCTGATGGACATCGTCGACCAGCTGCGCCACCCGGAACCGGAATCCGCCGAGGCGATGAACGTCGACATAGACGACGTACGGGCCTGGGGCCTGGACGTCGCACTCGTCCTGGACCGGCTCGTCGACGGCGACCTGCGCGGCATGTTCGACGGGCCGACGTCCGCCGGCATCGATCTGGACTCCCCGCTGATCGTCTTCGACCTCTCACACATCGACCGCAACTCGATCGCCATGCCGATCCTGATGGCGATCGTCGGCGTCTGGCTGGAGCACACCTGGATCAGGCCCGACCGGAAGAAGCGCATCTTCCTGGTGGAGGAGGCCTGGCACATCATCAACTCGCCCTTCGTCGCTCAGCTCTTCCAGCGTCTGCTGAAGTTCGGCCGACGGCTCGGACTCTCGTTCGTCGCCGTCGTCCACCACCTCAGCGACGTGGTCGACGGAGCCGCGGCACGGGAGGCGGCGGCCATCCTGAAGATGGCCTCCACGCGCACGATCTACGCCCAGAAGGCCGACGAGGCCAGAGCCACCGGGCGGGTACTCGGGCTGCCCCGATGGGCGGTCGAGATCATCCCGACGCTCACCCCGGGCATCGCCGTCTGGGACGTCAACGGCAACGTACAGGTCGTCAAACACCTGATCACCGAGGCCGAACGCCCCCTCGTCTTCACCGACCGCGCCATGACCGAGTCCTCGGCATCCGATCTCCTCCCGGAGGACGTACGCGCCGCCGAACTGGAGGCGGAGCAACGCGCGGCACGGATCGAGAACCAGCAACGGCTGAACGAGTCGTCCGAGTCAACGGTGGCATGACATGGCGGGTGCGGGGCGCGGCGACGTACGCAACGGCGGCGGAAACGGGAGCAGTGGCGGCATCCCCGACGGGCTGCTGATCGGGCTGCTGCTCTTCCTGCTCGGACTGACGCTGCTGGCCTGGACGGCCACCGGCCTGGCCGGCCTCCTCGCCCACGGCGGCTGGCCCGAGGCCGTGACCCTCGCCGAGACCCCGCTGGCCATGCGCCGGCTGGTCGAGGCCCCGCACGACCTTCCGGCCGCCTGGCCGGCCACCCCGGCCGGCGAGCTCTCCGGGTACGGGCTGTTCTGGGGCCTGTTCATCGGGCAGCTGATGGTGCTGGTCGTCCTGACGGTGTTCGTGATGGGCGTGATCGCCCGCTGGCGGGGCGTCCGGGCCCGGCAGCGTACCGAACGCCTGGAGCAGCGGAACGAACCCCCTCAGAAGTACGTCCACGAGAAGCACGTCCCCGAGGAGTACGCGCCCGAGGAGCGGGCCGCCCGCCAGGAACCCGCCGCTGCTCGGCCGTTCACCGAGCAAGCGGACCCGGCCGAGGCCACCCGACCACTGACCGCGCCGGCCGAAGCCACCCAGCCGCTGCCTCCCCCGGCCACTCCCCTCCCGCCCGTCGTCCCCTCCCCGCGCACCCCCCTCGTCCTCTACGGCCCCGCCGCCACCCGCCGGCCCACCGCCGTCCAGGCCATCCGCGAGGCGGACGGCCCCGTGCTCGTCGTCACGTCCGACCCCAGCGTCTGGGCCGAGACGAAGGACGCCCGGGCCAAGCTCGGCCCGGTCCTCGTCTACGACCCCGGCCACCTCTGCGACACCCCGGCCCGGCTCCACTGGTCCCCCACGACCGGCTGCGAACAGCCCGACCGTGCGGCCGCCCGCTCCGCCGCGCTCCTCGCCCCCGTACGGCCGCAGTCCCGCATCGACGCGGCGACGGCCGACACCGCGGAGACCCTCCTGCGGTGCTGGCTGCACGCCGCCGCGATCGACGGCCGCCCCTTCCGCCAGGTCCACCGCTGGGCGCTCGGCGGCAGCGCCCACGAACCGGTGCGCCTGCTCCGTACGCACCCCAAGGCGGCCTCCGGACTCGCCGGACTGCTGGAGTCCGCGCTCACCGCACACCCCGAACGGCGCGAGATGGCACAGGAACTGACGGTCCGGGCCTTCGGCGCCCTGTCCTCGGTCCACATCCGGGACGCCTGCACACCGAACCGAGCCGATTCGCTCGCACTGGAATCATTCGTGGACGAGGGGGGCAGCCTCTATGTGGTCGGCGAACCCATCGAGAACCCGCGCTCGGGCCCCGGGGCGATGCCCCTGCTCACGGCGCTCGCCTCAGACGTGGTCGAGCACGGCCGCCGCATGGCCGCACGGTCATCCGACGGCCGGCTCGACCCACCAATGGCGCTCGTCCTCGACGACATCGCGGCCGTCGCACCCCTGCCCCGGCTGCCGGAACTCCTCACCACCGGCGAGGAACAGGGCCTGCCGACCATCGCCCTGCTCCGCTCCCGCGAACAGGCCCGCGCCCACTGGACCCAGCAGCTCCAGACGCCGACCACCCTCTGAACCAGGGGACTAGAGCCTGTCGTGAAACTGCCGTCGCGCGGCAGACGGCAGTTTGACGACAGGACCCTAGGGCCGGCGCCGCACCGCGTCGGCGACGGCCACGGCCACGAACCGTTCGACGGCCGCCGTGTCCGGCGGGCCGGGGGCCTCGCGGTCCGTGAACAGGAGATGCCCGCCGCCGACCAGGGACAGGGTGAGCGAGTCGACGTCCGCGTCGGCCGCGATACGGCCCAGCTCACGCTCGGCGGCCAGGTAGACGGAGACCGCGGTCGTGGCCTCGGCGAGGATCGCGATCCCGCCTCCGGGCCGGGCCTCCCGCAACCGGGTGCGCAGCGCGTCCCGGAAGGTGATGAGCGGGATGATCGCCACCGGAACCGGTCCGAACAGGGCGGTCAGCGCCGCGGTGAGGTTCCCGGTCACCGTGCCGGTCCCTGCGGACTCGCGCAGCGCCCCCGCCTGCGTCTCCAGCTGGGCGGCCCGGTCGAGCACGAGGCCGGCGAGGAAGGCGTCGAAGTCGGCGAAGTGCCGGTGCAGGACGCCTTTGGCACAGCCCGCCTCGTCGGTCACGGCCCGGCTGGTCAGCCCGTTCGGCCCGTCCCGCAACAGGACGCGTTCGGCCGCGTCGAACAGCTGCTGCCGCGCGCCGCGAAGGTGCACACCGGTCGGCACTCGCAGATCCTCTCGATGATGTCGCCCGCCCGCGTCATTGGCGAGTGGGCACACGCCCACTAGAGTGGGCGCATGCCCATCGTATCGAGGGACCACCCGGAACCGCCCCCGTCGAAGCCGCACGAGTCCCGCCGGATCGCCGAGTCCTTCGGCGTGGACGCAGAGCGCTACGACCGGGCACAGCCCGGCTACCCGGCCGCGCTGGTGAACCGGATCGTCAACGCAAGCCCCGGCCCCGACGTACTCGACATCGGCTGCGGCACCGGCATCGCAGCCCGCCAGTTCCAGGCCGTCGGCTGCACCGTCCTCGGCGTCGAGCCCGACGCCAGGATGGCCGCCTTCGCGCAGTCCCACGGCCTGAACGTCGAGGTGGCGACCTTCGAAGCCTGGCAGCCGGCCGGCCGGACGTTCGACGCGGTCGTCGCCGCCCAGTCGTGGCACTGGGTGGACCCGTCCACCGGCGCCACGAAGGCGGCACAGGTGCTGCGCCCGGGGGGACGTCTGGCCGTCTTCGGGCACGCGTACGAGCCGCCCGCCGAGGTGGCCGAACCCTTCGCCGCCGCATACCGGCGGGCAGCACCCGACTCCCCGTTCAGCAACGGACCGGCTCGCCGCCCGCTGGACCTCTACCGGGCGGCCTACGCCAAGGTCGCCGACACGATCGACGAGACCGGACACTTCGACGAAACGGAACAGTGGCGCTTCGACTGGGAACAGTCCTACACACGCGACCAGTGGCTGGCCCTGCTGCCCACCACCGGCGGCCTCACCCAGCTCCGCCCCGAGCAACTCGCCGGAATCCTGAACGCGGTCGGGGACGCCATCGACTCCCTGGGCGGACGCTTCACCATGAACTACACCACCCTGGCCACGACCGCCGTACGCCACGGCGCCACCTGAGCAGGCCCTACGGACGCACCACCGCGTACTCCAGCTCCCTGGCCGTCGGGTCACCCGGCATCGGCACGCTCTCCCCCGTCGGCACGAACCCGATCCGGCGGTAGAACGCCGCCGCCCGCGGATTGTCCTCGTGCACATACAGCCGTACGCGCTCGATCAACGGCTCACCCAGCGACCACGCCCAGTCCGTCCCGGCCCGGAACAACTCCTCCGCCAGGCCCCTGCCGCGCGCCTCGGGCCGCACGAACACCCCGACCACATGCGCCTGGTGGACCGCCGCCACCTCACCGAACCGCACCTCGCCGTCCGGCCGCTCGATCAGCACGGTCACCGTGCCCGCCCAACTCCCGTCGGGCGCCTCCGCGATGAACTGCCTCGCCCCGCCATCGCCCGCCTCGGACCCGCCGGCCGTCCGCTCCCGCCAGAAGTCGTCGGACCGCTCCGCGGCCTGCTCATACGTCTCCAGGAACGCCACCGGCGCCACCGGATCCTGCACAGCGGCCAGCCGCAGTTCCTTGACCAGCCGCCATTCCTCGGCGCGCACCGGGCGTATCACGTAGTCCATGCCCCGATCCTGACCTGTCGCCGACACCCGCGCAAACAGATTCGGCCAGGGCCACCGTCGTACCCCGGTACTACGTCCACCGCCGGATCCCGCCCCCGGTCCGACGCCAGGCCGCCGCCCGCTCCGTAGCGTCGACCGCATGATCAGGGCCTACGAACTCACCAAACGGTACGGCGACACCACCGTCGTCCAGGACCTCGACTTCACCGTCCACCCCGGAACCGTCACCGGCTTCCTCGGCCCGAACGGCGCCGGAAAGTCCACGACCATGCGCATGCTCCTCGGCCTGGACGCCCCCACCCGCGGCCGCTCCACGATCGGCGGACGCGCCTACGCCACCCACCGCGCACCCCTCACCGAAGTCGGCGCCCTGCTGGAGGCCCGCTCCGTCCACCCCGGCCGGACCGCCTTCCACCACCTCATGGCGCTCGCCCACACCCACGGCATCCCGCGCAGCCGTGTGGAGCACGTCCTCGACCTGGCCGGGCTGACCGCGGTGGCCGGGAAACGCGTCAAGGGCTTCTCGCTCGGCATGGGCCAACGGCTCGGCATCGCCGCCGCCCTGCTCGGCGACCCCGCCACCCTGATCCTGGACGAGCCGGTCAACGGACTCGACCCGGAGGGCGTGCTCTGGATCCGTACCCTGCTCAAATCCCTCGCGACGCAGGGCCGCACCGTGCTCGTCTCCTCACACCTGATGAGCGAGATGGCCCTCACCGCCGACCACCTGGTCATCATCGGACGCGGGCGCCTCCTCGCCGACACCACCGTCGCCGACTTCGTCGCCGGCGCGGGCGGCACCGCCGTCAAGGTCGTCACCCCCCAGGCCTCCGTCCTGCGCGACCTGCTGCGCGGCCCCGGCATCGACATCACCACCGGCGCGGACGGCCCGGACCGACTGGAGATCCGCGGCACGGACTCCGTCCACATCGGCCGCGTCGCCGCCGCCCACGCCATCCCGCTGTACGAACTCACCCCGCTCGCCGCCTCGCTGGAGCAGGCCTTCATGGACCTCACCCAGGAAGCCGTCGAGTACCGGGTCACCGCCCCCCCCAACCGACCGGAGCCCTCGCATGACCACCACGGCACCCGCCCCACACCCCTACCGCGTCACCCCCACCCGGGTACTGCGCTCCGAGTGGCACAAGCTCCGCACCCTGCGCTCCAGCTGGATCACCCTGGGCTCGGCCGCCGCCCTCGTCCTCGCCGTCGGCATCGTCATGGGCACCACATACACATCGGACGGCGGCGATTCGGACGTCGACACGGTGATCCTCGTCCTCTACGGCACCACCCTCGGCACGCTCTGCACGGTGGTGCTGGGCATTCTCGTCACCGCCGGGGAGTACTCCTCCGGCATGATCCGCGCCTCGCTCACCGCTGTCCCCCGCCGGCTCCCGGTCCTTTGGGCCAAGGCCGCCGTCTTCACCGCCACCGTCCTCGGCGTCATGCTGGCCACCTCGCTCCTCACGTTCGTCGTCGCACAGCTCTTCCTCCACGACACGGACCAGGCGGCTGCCCTCACCGACCCCGGCGTACTCCGGGCCGTCGCGGGCAACGCGGTCGGCGCCACCCTCCTCAGCCTCATCGCTCTCGGCCTCGGCGCCCTGCTCCGCTCGGTCCCGGGCGCGATCGGCGCCTTCATCGGCGGTGTCATGGTCCTGCCCGAGGTTCTCGGCATGCTCCCGTACGACGCCGTCGAGACCGCCGTGCGCTACTTCCCCACCCAGGCGGCAGGCGTCCTGGGCTCCGCGACTCCGCTCCCCGACGCCGCCTCCACCGGCGGAGCCCTGCTCGCCCTCGCCCTGTGGGCAGGGGCCACACTGATCGCTGCAGCCGCCCTGCTGCGACGCCGCGACGCGTGACACCCACGGGACCGGGCGCGAGGATGAACGAGTGAGGGACAAGTGACGGACGACGACACCCACCGCCCGACGGGCGCCTCCCCGCTCACCGGTCACATCCAGCGCCTGGTCCAGCGGGTCCGCGCGTTCGACCGCCGCCGCCCCCTCGTCTGGGACGGACTGCTCACCACGTTCTGGGTACTGTTCGCCGTCCTCGATGTCTCGACCGGCGGCTGGCGCACGGTCGCCCTCGACGACGACGTGCCGGCGTCGCTGGTCCTGGCGATGAGCGTGACGTTCTCCGCCCCGCTGCTGTGGCGCCGCAGCCATCCGCTGGCCGTGCTGCTGTTCATGGCGCCGTTCTCCCTGGTCAACATCTGGACGGGGGCGGTCATCCAGGCCGCGTTCCTCCAGGAGATCGTCGTCTTCAACATCGCGCTGCGGCAGCCCGTGCGGACCCTGGCATGGTCGGGCGCGATCGTGCTCGCCCCGCTCGCGATCGGATCGGGCCACTTCCCGGACGACTGGGACCGCGTCTTCGTCCCGCACCTGTACGCGTTCGCGTTCGCCGCCCTCGTCGGCATCGTGGTCCGTACGCGCAAGGAGTACACGGAGGCCCTCGTCGACCGCGCCAACCGCCTGGAAGTCGAACGCGACCAGCAGGCCCAACTGGCGGCCGCCGCCGAACGGACCCGGATCGCCCGCGAGATGCACGACATCATCGGCCACAACCTGTCCGTGATCACGGGCCTCGCTGACGGCGGTGCCTACGCCGCGGCCAAGAGCCCCGAGCGGGCCGCCCAGGCCCTGGACGCCATCGGCACCACCAGCCGCCAGGCCCTCGCCGAACTCCGCCGCCTGCTGGGCGTCCTGCGCGACCACCCGGACCGGGCCGACCGCACTCCGCAGCCCACACTCGACGACGTCGACGCGCTCCTGGAGGGCGTACGCAACGCAGGCCTCCCCGTACACCTGAACCGCAATGGCACACCCCCGCCCATCCCGCTCACCGCCGGACGCCAGCTGACGGTGTACCGGGTGGTGCAGGAGGGACTGACGAACACGCTGAAGCACGGGGCCACCGATGAATCCCTGGCAGCCGAGGTCACGTTGACGTACCGTCCGACGGAGCTGGAGGTCCTGATCACGGACAACGGCACCCCGCACCCCACCGACGTCCCGCCCGCCGGCACCGGTCAAGGCATCACGGGCATGCGCGAACGCGCCTCCCTGTACGACGGCACACTGGAAGCCGGCCGCCCCGCCGCCACAGGCTGGCAGGTACGGCTCCGACTCCCTCTGGAGGACTCCCCCTCGTGACGACCGTGCTCATCGCGGACGACCAGCCGATGCAACGCTTCGGATTCCGCATGCTGTTGGAGAGCCAGGACGACATGACGGTCGTCGGCGAGGCCGCCAACGGCCACGAGGCCCTCCAGCTCGTCGACCGCCACCAGCCGGACGTCGCCCTGATGGACATCCGCATGCCCCTGCTCGACGGAATCGAGGCGACCCGCCGCATCATCAGGACCGGCTCCCGCACGCGCGTCCTCATCGTCACCACGTTCGACCTGGACCGCTATGCGTACGACGGTCTGCGCGCCGGCGCCAGCGGCTTCCTGATCAAGGACGCGCTGCCCGAGGAGCTCCTCTCCGGCATCAGGGCCGTGGCCAGCGGCGACGCGGTGGTCGCCCCGAGCCTGACCCGCCGTCTCCTGGACGCGTACGTACAGCACTTGCCGGCCGCCCCCGGCGGACCCGCGACCCCGGACGCACGGATCGAGAAACTCACCGACCGGGAACGGGAGATCCTCACCGTCATCGGACAGGGCTGGACCAACACGGAAATCGCCGAACGCTTCCATGTAGCCGAATCGACGGTAAAGACGCACGTCTCGCGCATCCTCGCGAAGACCGGAGCCAGGGACCGCGTTCAGGCGGTCATCCTGGCGTACGACACCCACTTGGTCACCGCAGGCTGAAGGCCGTTCCTGGCCGGGAACGCAGAAAAGCCCCGTGCCACAAGGGCACGGGGCTTAACTATCAAAAGGAGTTCGGCGGCGTCCTACTCTCCCACAGGGTCCCCCCTGCAGTACCATCGGCGCTGAAAGGCTTAGCTTCCGGGTTCGGAATGTAACCGGGCGTTTCCCTAACGCAATGACCACCGAAACACTATGAAATTAACCAACACCGGAACAAAACACGGCCGTTCGTTATTTCAGAACTAACACAGTGGACGCGAGCAACTGAGGACAAGCCCTCGGCCTATTAGTACCAGTCAGCTCCACCCGTTACCGGGCTTCCACATCTGGCCTATCAACCCAGTCGTCTACTGGGAGCCTTAACCCTTCAAGAGGGTGGGAATACTCATCTCGAAGCAGGCTTCCCGCTTAGATGCTTTCAGCGGTTATCCTTTCCGAACGTAGCCAACCAGCCATGCCCTTGGCAGGACAACTGGCACACCAGAGGTTCGTCCGTCCCGGTCCTCTCGTACTAGGGACAGCCCTTCTCAATATTCCTACGCGCACAGCGGATAGGGACCGAACTGTCTCACGACGTTCTAAACCCAGCTCGCGTACCGCTTTAATGGGCGAACAGCCCAACCCTTGGGACCGACTCCAGCCCCAGGATGCGACGAGCCGACATCGAGGTGCCAAACCATCCCGTCGATATGGACTCTTGGGGAAGATCAGCCTGTTATCCCCGGGGTACCTTTTATCCGTTGAGCGACAGCGCTTCCACAAGCCACTGCCGGATCACTAGTCCCGACTTTCGTCCCTGCTCGACCCGTCGGTCTCACAGTCAAGCTCCCTTGTGCACTTACACTCAACACCTGATTGCCAACCAGGCTGAGGGAACCTTTGGGCGCCTCCGTTACTCTTTAGGAGGCAACCGCCCCAGTTAAACTACCCATCAGACACTGTCCCTGATCCGGATCACGGACCCAGGTTAGACATCCAGCACGACCAGAGTGGTATTTCAACGACGACTCCACAACCACTGGCGTGGCCGCTTCAAAGTCTCCCACCTATCCTACACAAGCCGAACCAAACACCAATATCAAACTATAGTAAAGGTCCCGGGGTCTTTCCGTCCTGCTGCGCGAAACGAGCATCTTTACTCGTAGTGCAATTTCACCGGGCCTATGGTTGAGACAGTCGAGAAGTCGTTACGCCATTCGTGCAGGTCGGAACTTACCCGACAAGGAATTTCGCTACCTTAGGATGGTTATAGTTACCACCGCCGTTTACTGGCGCTTAAGTTCTCAGCTTCGCCGACCCGAAAGTCAGCTAACCGGTCCCCTTAACGTTCCAGCACCGGGCAGGCGTCAGTCCGTATACATCGCCTTACGGCTTCGCACGGACCTGTGTTTTTAGTAAACAGTCGCTTCTCGCTGGTCTCTGCGGCCACCCCCAGCTCAGGAAGCAAGTTCCCTCACCAGTGATGGCCCCCCTTCTCCCGAAGTTACGGGGGCATTTTGCCGAGTTCCTTAACCATAGTTCACCCGAACGCCTCGGTATTCTCTACCTGACCACCTGAGTCGGTTTAGGGTACGGGCCGCCATGAAACTCGCTAGAGGCTTTTCTCGACAGCATAGGATCATCCACTTCACCACAATCGGCTCGGCATCAGGTCTCAGCCTTAATGTGTGACGGATTTACCTACCACACGGCCTACACCCTTACCCCGGGACTACCACCGCCCGGGCTGGACTACCTTCCTGCGTCACCCCATCGCTTACCTAGTACAAGTCTGGTTCGTCGGCTCCACCACTACCCTCAACTCCGAAGAGATCGGGCCGGCTTCACGGACTTAGCATCGCCTGATTCAGTATTGGGCGTTTCAAAGCGGGTACCGGAATATCAACCGGTTGTCCATCGACTACGCCTGTCGGCCTCGCCTTAGGTCCCGACTTACCCTGGGCAGATCAGCTTGACCCAGGAACCCTTAGTCAATCGGCGCACACGTTTCTCACGTGTGTATCGCTACTCATGCCTGCATTCTCACTCGTGAACCGTCCACAACTCGCTTCCGCGGCTGCTTCACCCGGCACACGACGCTCCCCTACCCATCCACACAGGCGTTGGCCCTATATGTGTGAATGACACGACTTCGGCGGTACGCTTGAGCCCCGCTACATTGTCGGCGCGGAATCACTTGACCAGTGAGCTATTACGCACTCTTTCAAGGGTGGCTGCTTCTAAGCCAACCTCCTGGTTGTCTCTGCGACTCCACATCCTTTCCCACTTAGCGTACGCTTAGGGGCCTTAGTCGATGCTCTGGGCTGTTTCCCTCTCGACCATGGAGCTTATCCCCCACAGTCTCACTGCCGTGCTCTCACTTACCGGCATTCGGAGTTTGGCTAAGGTCAGTAACCCGGTAGGGCCCATCGCCTATCCAGTGCTCTACCTCCGGCAAGAAACACACGACGCTGCACCTAAATGCATTTCGGGGAGAACCAGCTATCACGGAGTTTGATTGGCCTTTCACCCCTAACCACAGGTCATCCCCCAGGTTTTCAACCCTGGTGGGTTCGGTCCTCCACGAAGTCTTACCTCCGCTTCAACCTGCCCATGGCTAGATCACTCCGCTTCGGGTCTTGAGCGCGCTACTAAATCGCCCTATTCGGACTCGCTTTCGCTACGGCTTCCCCACACGGGTTAACCTCGCAACACACCGCAAACTCGCAGGCTCATTCTTCAAAAGGCACGCAGTCACGACTGCATGTGCAAGCACACACAGCGACGCTCCCACGGCTTGTAGGCACACGGTTTCAGGTACTATTTCACTCCGCTCCCGCGGTACTTTTCACCATTCCCTCACGGTACTATCCGCTATCGGTCACCAGGGAATATTTAGGCTTAACGGGTGGTCCCGCCAGATTCACACGGGATTTCTCGGGCCCCGTGCTACTTGGGTGTCTCTTAAACGAGCCGTTGATGTTTCAGCTACGGGGGTCTTACCCT
Organism: Streptomyces sp. NBC_00385; assembly: GCF_035917155.1. Classification (NCBI taxonomy): domain Bacteria; kingdom Bacillati; phylum Actinomycetota; class Actinomycetes; order Kitasatosporales; family Streptomycetaceae; genus Streptomyces; species Streptomyces sp. NBC_00385. The sequence goes on from NZ_CP107951.1 coordinate 3,967,064, forward strand.
CTACGCCGGACCTTTCGCATGTCCTTCGCCTACATCAACGGTTTCTGACTCGTCTCACGGCCGGCAGACCATGAAAAAGAGATCCCACAACCCCGCATGCGCAACCCCTGCCGGGTATCACACGCATACGGTTTGGCCTGATCCAGTTTCGCTCGCCACTACTCCCGGAATCACGGTTGTTTTCTCTTCCTGAGGGTACTGAGATGTTTCACTTCCCCTCGTTCCCTCCACACTGCCTATGTGTTCAGCAGCGGGTGACAGCCCATGACGACTGCCGGGTTTCCCCATTCGGAAACCCCCGGATCAAAGCTTGGTTGACAGCTCCCCGGGGACTATCGTGGCCTCCCACGTCCTTCATCGGTTCCTGGTGCCAAGGCATCCACCGTGCGCCCTTAAAAACTTGGCCACAGATGCTCGCGTCCACTGTGCAGTTCTCAAACAACGACCAGCCACCCATCACCCCGCTCCGAAGAACGAGTTCACTGGGGCCGGCAACCGAAGGACAGACTCAAATGAGCCCGTACCTTCAGATACCCAACAGCGTGCCCGACCCGATCAACCCGTTCCCGTTTTCCACGCCGAAGCAGTACTAACGAAACCGTGCTCATCGTGCCGAATAGTCAACGTTCCACCCTTGAGCAACCACCGTCGAACATTTGCCGACGAAATGGTCTCTGGATTCCTTGCGGAATCTAGATGCTCCTTAGAAAGGAGGTGATCCAGCCGCACCTTCCGGTACGGCTACCTTGTTACGACTTCGTCCCAATCGCCAGTCCCACCTTCGACAGCTCCCTCCCACAAGGGGTTGGGCCACCGGCTTCGGGTGTTACCGACTTTCGTGACGTGACGGGCGGTGTGTACAAGGCCCGGGAACGTATTCACCGCAGCAATGCTGATCTGCGATTACTAGCAACTCCGACTTCATGGGGTCGAGTTGCAGACCCCAATCCGAACTGAGACCGGCTTTTTGAGATTCGCTCCGCCTCGCGGCATCGCAGCTCATTGTACCGGCCATTGTAGCACGTGTGCAGCCCAAGACATAAGGGGCATGATGACTTGACGTCGTCCCCACCTTCCTCCGAGTTGACCCCGGCAGTCTCCTGTGAGTCCCCATCACCCCGAAGGGCATGCTGGCAACACAGAACAAGGGTTGCGCTCGTTGCGGGACTTAACCCAACATCTCACGACACGAGCTGACGACAGCCATGCACCACCTGTCACCCGACCACAAGGGGGGCCGTATCTCTACGGCTTTCCGGGCGATGTCAAGCCTTGGTAAGGTTCTTCGCGTTGCGTCGAATTAAGCCACATGCTCCGCTGCTTGTGCGGGCCCCCGTCAATTCCTTTGAGTTTTAGCCTTGCGGCCGTACTCCCCAGGCGGGGAACTTAATGCGTTAGCTGCGGCACCGACGACGTGGAATGTCGCCAACACCTAGTTCCCAACGTTTACGGCGTGGACTACCAGGGTATCTAATCCTGTTCGCTCCCCACGCTTTCGCTCCTCAGCGTCAGTAATGGCCCAGAGATCCGCCTTCGCCACCGGTGTTCCTCCTGATATCTGCGCATTTCACCGCTACACCAGGAATTCCGATCTCCCCTACCAAACTCTAGCCTGCCCGTATCGACTGCAGACCCGGGGTTAAGCCCCGGGCTTTCACAACCGACGCAACAAGCCGCCTACGAGCTCTTTACGCCCAATAATTCCGGACAACGCTTGCGCCCTACGTATTACCGCGGCTGCTGGCACGTAGTTAGCCGGCGCTTCTTCTGCAGGTACCGTCACTTTCGCTTCTTCCCTGCTGAAAGAGGTTTACAACCCGAAGGCCGTCATCCCTCACGCGGCGTCGCTGCATCAGGCTTTCGCCCATTGTGCAATATTCCCCACTGCTGCCTCCCGTAGGAGTCTGGGCCGTGTCTCAGTCCCAGTGTGGCCGGTCGCCCTCTCAGGCCGGCTACCCGTCGTCGCCTTGGTAGGCCATTACCCCACCAACTAGCTGATAGGCCGCGGGCTCATCCTTCACCGCCGGAGCTTTTAACCTTCCCCCATGAGAGAGAAAGTATTATCCGGTATTAGACCCCGTTTCCAGGGCTTGTCCCAGAGTGAAGGGCAGATTGCCCACGTGTTACTCACCCGTTCGCCACTAATCCACCCCGAAAGGCTTCATCGTTCGACTTGCATGTGTTAAGCACGCCGCCAGCGTTCGTCCTGAGCCAGGATCAAACTCTCCGTGAATGTTTTCCCGTAATCGGGTAGACACCACGAGAGCGGAACAACCGAGTCGGAATAGGACCGGTCGTTCGCTATGTCCTCGCTGTGTGCATTGCCTACCAAGCCGGTAAAGGCCTGGCAGGACTTTCAAAGGAACCTCGAACCTGCCGAAACAGGTCGGGGTATCAACATATCTGGCGTTGACTTTTGGCACGCTGTTGAGTTCTCAAGGAACGGACGCTTCCTTCGTACTCACCCTCTCGGGCTTTCCTCCGGGCGCTTCCCTTCGGTCTTGCGTTTCCGACTCTATCAGACTCTTTCGTGTCCGATTCCCGGTCGAAGCGGGTTTCGCATTTTCGCTTTCCAGTTCTTCGCTTTCGCGCTTTCCCTTTCCAGCGAGCTCAACTCTACCAGAGACTTTCGGGCTCGATTCCCACCCCCCGGCCTTGCCTGACGCCCCATCATTTCCACGACCCTCGGCACATGGGCCCGGGCCTCTCTGGGCCCGCCCGCACCGGGCTGCGACGTCCCGCACCGACCGCGTGCGAGGGCCCGGCCTGGAACGCGCATCAGTAACCCGCCGACGTGCCAACGGACTTCGAGGCGGCATCGGCACGACTTCACCGCTTCCGGCAGGAGCTCCGCTACAGCACGATCGGACGATGCTGATCGAACTGGTGAGGGTCGTCAAGTTTCCCTCGAGTCCCTGGCTGGCCCAGATCCGCACCCCGCTCGGGGGGACCTCGGTCCGCTGGTGCGGTGACCAGGCGGCTGGACCGGGCGAGTACCACGTCGAGTGGACGGTCGACGAGGACATCGCCTGGGGGCGGAACGCCAAGCCGGCTACCGAAGCCGGGCCAGGACTCCGGTCTGGCGGGCGCTGTGTTGTCCTGCGCGGGCGGTTGAACCTCACCGTGGACGGGGCGGCCGTGCTGGACCTCGACGGCACGCAGGTCCTGCTGGACCTCGCCGCCCCGTTGTCCGAAGGCCTCGCGGGCACATGGGTCGAGCTCTTCCTCGAGCGCGAGAAGGTCGCCCTTCACCCCTTCCAGCTCTGACCGCAGCCGGTCCCTTGAGGAACTCGAAGGTGCTCGCTGGCCGACGCCCCCGGCTGACGCCACGTATCTCATGGCGACAGCACATGCCCTGCGCAGCAAGCCTGTCGGAACTCTGACCGTTGAGGACCCGCGCCTGCTGATCGGGCAGGACGTTGGGCTTCCGGTGCTCCTTGCTCTCGCGGTGGAGGTACTCCGTGACAACCCGCTGGCCGCGGGCGACATGTACGAGGGAGACCTGCTGCGCGCGGTCCTGGCCAGGAGCCCAGCTGTCTGGAGCGCCTACCCAGACCTTCCGGAACAACTGACGCTCGCAGTGGGCGGTCTCTCCGACATCTCGCCAGACCGGCTGAGCACGGTCGAGCGATTCCTAAGCTCTGTCCAGAGTCCCTGACAGGCGCAGACGACTGTCGTTCGCTACGGGGTGCGCACCGAAGTCGTCGCGGTCCTGACGGTGCAGCCGGGCCACCTCGGGTGAGCCGGCGGAACACTCCGGTCGCACGGCCTGACGCGAGCCCTGGTCCGCCAGGACCCTCTTTCAGGAGACAGAAGCGACGGCGCTCGCCCGCGACAAGCTACTGAATGCTCCAGCGATGTGGATGATCAGCATCGCTGGGGCAGGCGAACACGTTGAGCTCACCCCAGCGGCCGACGGTGACCTGGGTGGGAGACGCGCGCCGGTAAGTGGGCTGGGCCCGTTCCTCCAGCGGGATCCAGCTGCCGCTTCCCCGTCCCACTCCGAACTGTCGATGGTCAGGAGCAGGCTCATCGGTGTCGTGCAGACCAGGCAGCCCATCGGGTACGGATCAGTCGCGTGCCAGGAGGCGAAGCCCCCGCGCCAGCCGGACGGGATGGACAGGTCGTACTGGTAGCCGAGCGGCTCTGCCGTGGTTCCGTCCGCAGACTGCTCGGCGTCTCCCTCAAGTGCTTCCTCCCAGGCGTCGATCCGGGAGCACAGCTCCTCGGGCAGAAGGCCGGCGTCCGGATAGGTGACCACCTGCTCCGGGTACAAGACGCAGGGCCCGGGCACGAAGCCGTCGGACCCCACGACCAGCGGCTGCGGAGGCGCCGTCAGTGCCTCGCCGACCTCCCACGACCGCCGCCAGCGCAGGTGCACCTCCAGGTCGTACCTGCCAGGGCCGTGTGCGTTGAACGGGCACCAGAACACCTGGGGCAGGTCGCAGTCGCCCGGCCCCGCCGGAAGGTCGGGCACGTCCCGCCGGTACAGCTGCGCAAGGCCGACCATCGGCAGCGGGTCGGTCTCGGCCGCCCCCGCGATCCGGTGATCCCGGTGCAGGTCGCCCAGGAGCTCCCGTTCCTCGTCCGTCGGACCGGAGACCGGTTCGCGTGCCCATGCCGAAGCCAGGACCTGTCGGTAGCGGCGGATGTCGGCAGGCCGTCGCCCGCGCCCGCGGCCGTGGGCCTCGCTGCATACGGGCCACGGTTCACCCGCCGGCCACAACATGGGCCGCCCACGGAGCAGGCCGCCGGATCCGGTGCACCCGGGCGCGGGTGAAGCCGTGTTGTCGTCCCCCGATAGTCGGCCAACTCCGGGAAGAGCGCCTCAACATCGAGAGGGCGCGAAGGCGTGGGCCTCGTCATGAAAGCGACCTTGGACACCAGGCCGACCCGCCCGACCCCCCACCCACGCGAGCCAGCACGCCGTCGGCCAACTCCGTCGTTGTCAGCTCGCCGTCCAGGAACACGGTGTCGCTGGGGAGCGTACTCATAGCGGCCGTGCACGGCTCGATCCTGGCCTTGCACCACTGCCGGACCCGTTCATCCTGCTCGGGATGGTCCGGCGTGAAGCTCCGCCCCTCGATCCGCTTCCTCAAGACCTCCTCGTAGACCTTGAGGAAGAAGTGATGGACCACGACCCCCGCGTCCTTCAGCGCGCCGAAGACTTCTTCGACATACGCCGCGTTGATCAGGGTCATGGGTACGAGTACGGGTCTCTGGTACTCCTCGACAAGACCCACCGCCAGGTGCACGACCTGCCTTCGCCACAACCTCAGATCCTGGAAGTCGCCGGTGGGGACCTCCACGATCTCGCGCAGCACGTAGCCAACCATCTCCGGGTCGTGGACCAGCGCCTCGGGCCGACGCCGACGCAGCTCTTCGACGAGCGTGGTCTTCCCACTGCCGAACGCACCGTTCACCCAGACAATCACACGCGTCTCCTCGTCGCTGAGGTCGTGGTCGGGCACAACCGCCATCGGAGCCCGCACACCGGCGGCGTGCGCCGGCACCGATCCTGCGATCAGCCGAGGCGGGCGGCAATGGTTCGCGCGCACACCAGGGACTCGGTATGCGTCGTGTCCACCTCCAGGTCGTAGCTCACCCCTTCGTGAACCGCATCCGCCTGCGCCGCCGCCATCCCCTGAGTGCGATCTCCTCGTGCGACCTCACGTCCTGCCGCGACCGCGCTGTCGCACCTGACGCCGACCCACAACACGGGCAGTCCGTCCAGCGCCCTCTGCCAACGCTGCTGGGACGCGGCTCCGCCGAGGAAGACGTCATCGATGACCACCCTCGCGCCAGCACGGACCATCGCCACCACGCCCCTCATCCAGGCCGCCTCCAACGCCCGGAACTCCTCCCCGACGTTCACCGCCCCATCCGCCGAGAACACGATCCCCTCGTCCGACGTCTGCATCCTCACGGGCATGGCGTCGACGAACGAGTCGCATCCGAACGCCAGCCAGGGAACGGGCAGTACGTCCTGCAGGCATCGCACGATCCCGGACTTCCCCGAACTGGAACCACCGTTGAGAATGATCATCTGAGTCGTCACCGAGCCACAGTAGGTCGCTGCCCACACGGGGTGAAACGGATATCGGCGGACGCTGCCCAGAAGGCCAGAACCGCGATCCTGTGGCCTCAAGATCCGCATCACTGCCCTGCCGCCTGCTGGTGCTCCGGGTCGGCCGCGAGGAGTTACGGTGCCTCCTGGTCCGCCGCGGCGTCTCCTTCCAGCGCACCAAGACCTGGAAGGAGTCACCGGGCCCCGAGCGCGACGCCAAGCTCGACCGCATCGAGCACGTTCCTGACCGCTTCCAGGACCGCGAATTCGCGTTCGACGAGGTCGGCCCACTCGGCATCCGCCCCACCGCCGGATCGTGCGGGCCTCTGCTGGTCGCCCCGAACGGCGCCCTGCGACCTACCACCGCACCCACGGTGTCCGGCACTTCCACGGCTGCTACTCCGCCGTCGACGACACCCTCTGGGGCGTCAACCGCCGCAAGAAGGGCGCCGGTAACACCCTCGCCGCGCTCAGGTCGATCCGCGCGGCCCGTCCGGACGGCGCCCCGATCTACGTCATCCTGGACAATTCATCCGCCCACAAGGGCGAGACGATCCGGCACTGGGCCAGGAAGCACTGAGTCGAGCTGTGCTTCACACGGACCTGCGCGCCCTGGGCAAACCCGATCGAGGAGGCATTCGCTGGGGCGGACGGCCAACCCTCGCCGCGTGATCAGACCGAGCCTTCGCTCGCAGACACGCTCCCTGGCTGATCCACATCCTTCGTCGCGAGTCCGGCCCCCGCCTGCCGTCGCAGAACGCGTCGCAGCTCTCGCTGTTGGTCCTCCGTGCGCGCCTCGCCTCGCACAGCGTCCTTCAGCGTGCGCTCCGACTCTTCCAGGGAACGCTGGCGCCGAACGGGTTCCTCTCGAACGCCGGAACTCCAGCCGTTGCTAGGACCGCTGGATCTGACGAAACCGGCCAGCGCACTCCGCTCCCGATAGACCAACAACTGAAGATCCACAAGGGCATCCGGCACCTGCATCCCATCATCGTGGCATGACGGGCCAGCAGGTTCTCGCCACTCGACCAGGTCCTCCAACGAAGCCGTTCGCGTCCGGTAGACCGCACCGCCCGGGCCAGCCACATAAACCAAGCACCCCCGCGCATGTACCTGACCAGTCCAGCTCGCCGGCCGCAGGCTGAAGGCCCTGTAAACGCAGAAAAGCCCCGTGCCACAAGGGCACGGGGCTTAACTATCAAAAGGAGTTCGGCGGCGTCCTACTCTCCCACAGGGTCCCCCCTGCAGTACCATCGGCGCTGAAAGGCTTAGCTTCCGGGTTCGGAATGTAACCGGGCGTTTCCCTAACGCAATGACCACCGAAACACTATGAAATTAACCAACACCGGAACAAAACACGGCCGTTCGTTATTTCAGAACTAACACAGTGGACGCGAGCAACTGAGGACAAGCCCTCGGCCTATTAGTACCAGTCAGCTCCACCCGTTACCGGGCTTCCACATCTGGCCTATCAACCCAGTCGTCTACTGGGAGCCTTAACCCTTCAAGAGGGTGGGAATACTCATCTCGAAGCAGGCTTCCCGCTTAGATGCTTTCAGCGGTTATCCTTTCCGAACGTAGCCAACCAGCCATGCCCTTGGCAGGACAACTGGCACACCAGAGGTTCGTCCGTCCCGGTCCTCTCGTACTAGGGACAGCCCTTCTCAATATTCCTACGCGCACAGCGGATAGGGACCGAACTGTCTCACGACGTTCTAAACCCAGCTCGCGTACCGCTTTAATGGGCGAACAGCCCAACCCTTGGGACCGACTCCAGCCCCAGGATGCGACGAGCCGACATCGAGGTGCCAAACCATCCCGTCGATATGGACTCTTGGGGAAGATCAGCCTGTTATCCCCGGGGTACCTTTTATCCGTTGAGCGACAGCGCTTCCACAAGCCACTGCCGGATCACTAGTCCCGACTTTCGTCCCTGCTCGACCCGTCGGTCTCACAGTCAAGCTCCCTTGTGCACTTACACTCAACACCTGATTGCCAACCAGGCTGAGGGAACCTTTGGGCGCCTCCGTTACTCTTTAGGAGGCAACCGCCCCAGTTAAACTACCCATCAGACACTGTCCCTGATCCGGATCACGGACCCAGGTTAGACATCCAGCACGACCAGAGTGGTATTTCAACGACGACTCCACAACCACTGGCGTGGCCGCTTCAAAGTCTCCCACCTATCCTACACAAGCCGAACCAAACACCAATATCAAACTATAGTAAAGGTCCCGGGGTCTTTCCGTCCTGCTGCGCGAAACGAGCATCTTTACTCGTAGTGCAATTTCACCGGGCCTATGGTTGAGACAGTCGAGAAGTCGTTACGCCATTCGTGCAGGTCGGAACTTACCCGACAAGGAATTTCGCTACCTTAGGATGGTTATAGTTACCACCGCCGTTTACTGGCGCTTAAGTTCTCAGCTTCGCCGACCCGAAAGTCAGCTAACCGGTCCCCTTAACGTTCCAGCACCGGGCAGGCGTCAGTCCGTATACATCGCCTTACGGCTTCGCACGGACCTGTGTTTTTAGTAAACAGTCGCTTCTCGCTGGTCTCTGCGGCCACCCCCAGCTCAGGAAGCAAGTTCCCTCACCAGTGATGGCCCCCCTTCTCCCGAAGTTACGGGGGCATTTTGCCGAGTTCCTTAACCATAGTTCACCCGAACGCCTCGGTATTCTCTACCTGACCACCTGAGTCGGTTTAGGGTACGGGCCGCCATGAAACTCGCTAGAGGCTTTTCTCGACAGCATAGGATCATCCACTTCACCACAATCGGCTCGGCATCAGGTCTCAGCCTTAATGTGTGACGGATTTACCTACCACACGGCCTACACCCTTACCCCGGGACTACCACCGCCCGGGCTGGACTACCTTCCTGCGTCACCCCATCGCTTACCTAGTACAAGTCTGGTTCGTCGGCTCCACCACTACCCTCAACTCCGAAGAGATCGGGCCGGCTTCACGGACTTAGCATCGCCTGATTCAGTATTGGGCGTTTCAAAGCGGGTACCGGAATATCAACCGGTTGTCCATCGACTACGCCTGTCGGCCTCGCCTTAGGTCCCGACTTACCCTGGGCAGATCAGCTTGACCCAGGAACCCTTAGTCAATCGGCGCACACGTTTCTCACGTGTGTATCGCTACTCATGCCTGCATTCTCACTCGTGAACCGTCCACAACTCGCTTCCGCGGCTGCTTCACCCGGCACACGACGCTCCCCTACCCATCCACACAGGCGTTGGCCCTATATGTGTGAATGACACGACTTCGGCGGTACGCTTGAGCCCCGCTACATTGTCGGCGCGGAATCACTTGACCAGTGAGCTATTACGCACTCTTTCAAGGGTGGCTGCTTCTAAGCCAACCTCCTGGTTGTCTCTGCGACTCCACATCCTTTCCCACTTAGCGTACGCTTAGGGGCCTTAGTCGATGCTCTGGGCTGTTTCCCTCTCGACCATGGAGCTTATCCCCCACAGTCTCACTGCCGTGCTCTCACTTACCGGCATTCGGAGTTTGGCTAAGGTCAGTAACCCGGTAGGGCCCATCGCCTATCCAGTGCTCTACCTCCGGCAAGAAACACACGACGCTGCACCTAAATGCATTTCGGGGAGAACCAGCTATCACGGAGTTTGATTGGCCTTTCACCCCTAACCACAGGTCATCCCCCAGGTTTTCAACCCTGGTGGGTTCGGTCCTCCACGAAGTCTTACCTCCGCTTCAACCTGCCCATGGCTAGATCACTCCGCTTCGGGTCTTGAGCGCGCTACTAAATCGCCCTATTCGGACTCGCTTTCGCTACGGCTTCCCCACACGGGTTAACCTCGCAACACACCGCAAACTCGCAGGCTCATTCTTCAAAAGGCACGCAGTCACGACTGCATGTGCAAGCACACACAGCGACGCTCCCACGGCTTGTAGGCACACGGTTTCAGGTACTATTTCACTCCGCTCCCGCGGTACTTTTCACCATTCCCTCACGGTACTATCCGCTATCGGTCACCAGGGAATATTTAGGCTTAACGGGTGGTCCCGCCAGATTCACACGGGATTTCTCGGGCCCCGTGCTACTTGGGTGTCTCTTAAACGAGCCGTTGATGTTTCAGCTACGGGGGTCTTACCCTCTACGCCGGACCTTTCGCATGTCCTTCGCCTACATCAACGGTTTCTGACTCGTCTCACGGCCGGCAGACCATGAAAAAGAGATCCCACAACCCCGCATGCGCAACCCCTGCCGGGTATCACACGCATACGGTTTGGCCTGATCCAGTTTCGCTCGCCACTACTCCCGGAATCACGGTTGTTTTCTCTTCCTGAGGGTACTGAGATGTTTCACTTCCCCTCGTTCCCTCCACACTGCCTATGTGTTCAGCAGCGGGTGACAGCCCATGACGACTGCCGGGTTTCCCCATTCGGAAACCCCCGGATCAAAGCTTGGTTGACAGCTCCCCGGGGACTATCGTGGCCTCCCACGTCCTTCATCGGTTCCTGGTGCCAAGGCATCCACCGTGCGCCCTTAAAAACTTGGCCACAGATGCTCGCGTCCACTGTGCAGTTCTCAAACAACGACCAGCCACCCATCACCCCGCTCCGAAGAACGAGTTCACTGGGGCCGGCAACCGAAGGACAGACTCAAATGAGCCCGTACCTTCAGATACCCAACAGCGTGCCCGACCCGATCAACCCGTTCCCGTTTTCCACGCCGAAGCAGTACTAACGAAACCGTGCTCATCGTGCCGAATAGTCAACGTTCCACCCTTGAGCAACCACCGTCGAACATTTGCCGACGAAATGGTCTCTGGATTCCTTGCGGAATCTAGATGCTCCTTAGAAAGGAGGTGATCCAGCCGCACCTTCCGGTACGGCTACCTTGTTACGACTTCGTCCCAATCGCCAGTCCCACCTTCGACAGCTCCCTCCCACAAGGGGTTGGGCCACCGGCTTCGGGTGTTACCGACTTTCGTGACGTGACGGGCGGTGTGTACAAGGCCCGGGAACGTATTCACCGCAGCAATGCTGATCTGCGATTACTAGCAACTCCGACTTCATGGGGTCGAGTTGCAGACCCCAATCCGAACTGAGACCGGCTTTTTGAGATTCGCTCCGCCTCGCGGCATCGCAGCTCATTGTACCGGCCATTGTAGCACGTGTGCAGCCCAAGACATAAGGGGCATGATGACTTGACGTCGTCCCCACCTTCCTCCGAGTTGACCCCGGCAGTCTCCTGTGAGTCCCCATCACCCCGAAGGGCATGCTGGCAACACAGAACAAGGGTTGCGCTCGTTGCGGGACTTAACCCAACATCTCACGACACGAGCTGACGACAGCCATGCACCACCTGTCACCCGACCACAAGGGGGGCCGTATCTCTACGGCTTTCCGGGCGATGTCAAGCCTTGGTAAGGTTCTTCGCGTTGCGTCGAATTAAGCCACATGCTCCGCTGCTTGTGCGGGCCCCCGTCAATTCCTTTGAGTTTTAGCCTTGCGGCCGTACTCCCCAGGCGGGGAACTTAATGCGTTAGCTGCGGCACCGACGACGTGGAATGTCGCCAACACCTAGTTCCCAACGTTTACGGCGTGGACTACCAGGGTATCTAATCCTGTTCGCTCCCCACGCTTTCGCTCCTCAGCGTCAGTAATGGCCCAGAGATCCGCCTTCGCCACCGGTGTTCCTCCTGATATCTGCGCATTTCACCGCTACACCAGGAATTCCGATCTCCCCTACCACACTCTAGCCTGCCCGTATCGACTGCAGACCCGGGGTTAAGCCCCGGGCTTTCACAACCGACGCAACAAGCCGCCTACGAGCTCTTTACGCCCAATAATTCCGGACAACGCTTGCGCCCTACGTATTACCGCGGCTGCTGGCACGTAGTTAGCCGGCGCTTCTTCTGCAGGTACCGTCACTTTCGCTTCTTCCCTGCTGAAAGAGGTTTACAACCCGAAGGCCGTCATCCCTCACGCGGCGTCGCTGCATCAGGCTTTCGCCCATTGTGCAATATTCCCCACTGCTGCCTCCCGTAGGAGTCTGGGCCGTGTCTCAGTCCCAGTGTGGCCGGTCGCCCTCTCAGGCCGGCTACCCGTCGTCGCCTTGGTAGGCCATTACCCCACCAACTAGCTGATAGGCCGCGGGCTCATCCTTCACCGCCGGAGCTTTTAACCTTCCCCCATGAGAGAGAAAGTATTATCCGGTATTAGACCCCGTTTCCAGGGCTTGTCCCAGAGTGAAGGGCAGATTGCCCACGTGTTACTCACCCGTTCGCCACTAATCCACCCCGAAAGGCTTCATCGTTCGACTTGCATGTGTTAAGCACGCCGCCAGCGTTCGTCCTGAGCCAGGATCAAACTCTCCGTGAATGTTTTCCCGTAATCGGGTAGACACCACGAGAGCGGAACAACCGAGTCGGAATAGGACCGGTCGTTCGCTATGTCCTCGCTGTGTGCATTGCCTACCAAGCCGGTAAAGGCCTGGCAGGACTTTCAAAGGAACCTCGAACCTGCCGAAACAGGTCGGGGTATCAACATATCTGGCGTTGACTTTTGGCACGCTGTTGAGTTCTCAAGGAACGGACGCTTCCTTCGTACTCACCCTCTCGGGCTTTCCTCCGGGCGCTTCCCTTCGGTCTTGCGTTTCCGACTCTATCAGATCCTTTCGGGCCTGATTCCCAGTCAGCGGGTTTTGTCTTTCCGGCTGTTGGGCCGTTCCGACGCCCCAAACTCTAGCGAATTTTCCCGGCGACTCATAATCGAGTCTTCGCAATCAATTTCGGCATGCCGAAATTGGTCCCGAGTGGGAGAGATCGTGTCGAGAGTGGTTGCCGCATTCGCGGCGGATGGTTGTCGAAGAACCGTTCCGGCTCGGGGACAACTCGAAGAACCTTACGGATCGCGTGGGGTCGTGTCAACCCCCTCCCTGGCAGCCCCCGCAGGGCCGCACCCCGCCGTCTCAGCCCAGGTCGGTGAGGCGTCCGCCGGCGTCCGGCTGGGCGTGCTCGACGCGGCGCAGGAGGCGGATCAGCATCTCGCCGAGGGCTCCGCGCTCGTCGCCCGAGAGGTCCTGGAGCAGGTCCTCCTCGAAGTCCGTGGCCATCCGCATCGCCTCCAGCCACTTCGTACGGCCCTCGTCCGTCAGCTCGACGATGACGCGTACCCGGTTGTTCTCGTCGCGGTCGCGGGTGACGAGACCTTCGCCCGCCATGCGGTCGATGCGGTGCGTCATCGCGGCCGGGGTGAGGCCGAGGCGCTTGGCGAGTTCGCCGGGGCCCAGCCGGTAGGGCGCACCGGACAGTACGAGGGTCTTGAGGACCTCCCACTCGGCGTTGCTGATGCCGAGGGCGGCGACCTGCCGTCCGTACGCCACGTTCATACGGCGGTTCAGCCGACCGAGGGCCGAGACGACCTGCTCGACCTGCGGGTCCAGGTCGCGGAACTCGCGCTGGTAGGCGGCGATCTGCTCGTCGAGGCTCGGCTCCTGGAGCTCGGGCTCCGTGGTGTCAGACATGGCGGGCAGTATGGCACGCCCTCCGTACCCGTCGAAGTCCTTCGCTCTGTATTGTTGAGGTTCTAACTTTAGTGTTAAAGTCTTCGGGTTCAAGTCGTTCGCGACGTGGTTTCTAGACCTTGAGGTAGGTGAGTGTGACCAGGGAAATGGGTGCAGCACTGCGGCGGATCCAGCTGGGGAGCGCGCTGAGCGCGTTCGGGCTCGGGTTCACCGTTCCGTATCTGTACGTCTACGTGGCGCAGGTACGGGATCTCGGTGCCGGTACGGCGGGAGTCGTACTGGCGGTCTTCGCCATGGCAGCGCTCGCCGTCCTACCGTTCACCGGCCGGGTCATCGACCGTCGCGGGCCACTGCCCGTACTGGTCGTCGCCTCTGCCGTCGCCTCCCTGGGGGCCGTCGCGCTGGGCTTCTCCTCGCAGGTCACTGCCGCCGTCCTGTCGGCAGCGGTGCTCGGCGCGGGGACCGCCGTCATGCAGCCGGCCCTCGCCACGATGCTCGTCCGCTGCTCCGACGCCACCACCCGTACCCGCGCCTTCGCCATGCAGTTCTTCCTCCAGAACCTGGGGCTCGGGATCGGTGGCCTGGTCGGCGGGCTGATCGTGGACACGAGCCGGGCCTCCTCCTTCACGATGCTGTTCCTGATCGAAGCGGTCATGTTCCTCGTGCTCGGCGCCATCGCGGCGACCGTGCGGATGCCCCGCCCCACTGCCCTCGCGAAGGAAGCAGCGGCCGACGGGAGCGCTCCTCGCGGCGGACTGCGGGTGCTGCTCTCGCACCGGGCCATGGTGCAGCTGTGCGTGCTGGGCTTCGTGGTGTTCTTCGCCTGCTACGGACAGTTCGAATCCGGCCTTGCCGCCTACGGCACCGAGGCCGCCGGGATCCAGCCCTCGACGCTCGGGATCGCACTGGCGGCCAACACCGCCGTCATCGTCGTGGCCCAGTTCGTGGTGCTGCGCCTGGTGGAGCGCCGCAAGCGCAGCCGGGTCATCGCCTCCGTCGGCCTGATCTGGGCGTTCGCCTGGATCGTGGCGGGCTACGCGGGCCTCGGACACGGCAGCCAGACCATGGCGACCGCCGCGATGATCTCCACCTACGCGCTGTTCGGGCTCGGCGAGTCGATGCTGTCCCCGACCGTCGCGCCTCTGGTCGCCGATCTCGCGCCGGAGTCGATGGTCGGTCAGTACAACTCGGCGTTCGCGCTCTGCAAGCAGCTGGCGCTGGCGGTCGGACCTGCCGTGGGCGGACCGATGGGGGCCTCGCTGCACGGGCCGTACATCGTGACGTTCGTGCTGTTCTCGCTGGGCATCACGGTGCTCGCGCTGCGGCTCGGGCGGCGGCTCACCCCCGTACAGGACCAGCCTTCGCTCGCGGCCGTGCCGTCGCGGGTGGTGGCCGTGTCGTTGCCGGAGAACGCGTCGGCCGACGGGCCGGCGCCCGTCGCCGCCGTGCACTGACCGTACGGGTCCGCGAGCCTCGGTCCGCTACTGCGGCAGGGCGAATTCGCACCAGACCGCCTTGCCGCCGCCGGGTGTGCGGCGGCTGCCCCAGGACGTGGCGATCGACTCGACGATGGAGATGCCCCGGCCCGCCTCGTCCCCCGGTTCGGCGCGGCGGCGACGCGGCAGGTGGTCGTCGCCGTCGGTCACTTCGATGATCAGTCTGCGGTCCGTGCGCCGCAGGGCCAGGCGCATCGGTGGTGTCCCGTGCTGCAGGGAGTTGGCCACGAGCTCACCGGCGGCGAGGACGCCCAGTTCGCACAGCTCCATCGGGAAACGCCAGGACGTCAGCACACCCGTCGCGAAGGCGCGGGCGCGCGGGGCGGCCTCGATGCCGCCGAGCAGATCGAGCGAGGCGTTGTGGAACAGCTCGGCCGTCGCTCCCGTGCGGGCGGGGTGCTGGACGACCAGCACCGCCACGTCGTCGTCGTGCTCGGCGGTGATGTTGAGGGAGCGCATCAGACGGTCGCAGACCACCTGCGGCGACCCCTTCGCACCGGACAGCGCCCGCTCCAGCGAGGCCACGCCCTCGTCGATGTCCTCGCTGCGGCGTTCGACCAGGCCGTCCGTATAGAGGACGGCCGTGGAGCCGGGCGGCAGCGCGATCGTGCCCGAGGTGTGGATCCAGCCGCCGGTGCCGAGTGGGGGGCCGGTCGGGTCCTCGGCGCGGTGGACCGTGCCGTCCTCGTCCCGCACCAGGATCGGGAGGTGGCCGGCTGAGGAGTAGACGAGCAGCCCCTCGTTGGGATCGTGGACGGCGTAGGCGCAGGTCGCGATCTGGCTGGCGTCGATCTCGGCGGCGAGGCCGTCGAGCAGCTGGAGCACCTCGTGCGGCGGGAGGTCGAGACGGGCGTAGGCGCGCACGGCCGTGCGCAGCTGGCCCATCACCGCCGCGGCGCGCACCCCGCGGCCCATCACGTCCCCGATGACCAGAGCGGTGCGGCCCGCCCCGAGGGTGATGACGTCGTACCAGTCGCCGCCGACCGCGGCGTCCGTCCCGCCCGGCTGGTAGGTGGCGGCGATCCGCAGGTCGTCGGGCTGCTCCAGCTCCTGCGGGAGCAGCGAGCGCTGAAGGGTGACGGCCGTCTTGCGGTGCCGGCTCTCGCTGGTGCGCAGCCGCTCTGCCGCTTCCGCGTGGTCGGTGACATCCGCGGCGTACACGAGGACGCCGCCCTCGTGGCCCTTGCCCTTCTCGTGTCGCACGGGGGTGCAGGTGACCGTGTACGAGTTGCCGCTGCCGGCCTTGCGGGACTTGACCGTGCGCGGCGTACCGCTGCGCAGGACCTGGTCCATCAGGGGCAGCAGGCTGAGCTCGGTGAGTTCGGGCATCGCCTCGGCCGCGGGGACGTCGAGGGGGCGCGGGCCGAACGCCGCGGTGTAGGCGTCGTTGACGTAGGTGATGCAGTGATCGGGCCCGTGCACCAGGGCGACGAGAGCCGGCAGCCGGCTGAGGATGTCGCGGGCGGAGAGGTCTTCCAGAGCGGGTCCGGTGGGCCGGTTGCCGGGGCCGCCGGGATCGCCGCCCGGAGGGCCCGACCCGGTGTCGGCCTGTGCGTACTCGGCACGGGCCGCCGGTACGGGACTGCGGTCGTCCCGGGCGGCTCGGCGCTGCGTACCGGGTAGGCGGGCGCTCCAACGCGTGAAGTTCACGGAATCCATTGCCTCGTGTGTCGGTCTGGTCCGCTCGGGCGGGCTGCTTCCTCTGCCGGGGCGTCACAAGTATGCGGTGGCGGTCTGTTGCCCCTGGGACGGTCTTCCTCGATGGTCACTGTCGGTCGCTGCCTGCCGGGTCACTCTGTGCAGATGTGAGCCCACCTATGGTCACACGTCCAGTGTGTCGGACCCTACTGACAGTCGCCGTCGTCCGGACGGGGGCGCCTGCCTGCGGCGATCTCGAACTCGGCCCTGGGGTGTTCCAGGGAGCCCAGCGAGACGATCTCGCGCTTGAAGAGTCCGGCCAGGGTCCATTCGGCCAGCACCCGGGCCTTCCGGTTGAACGTCGGGACGCGGCTCAGGTGGTACGTGCGGTGCATGAGCCAGGCCGGGTACCCCTTGAGCCGGCGGCCGTACACATGCGCGACGCCCTGGTGGAGTCCGAGGGAGGCGACGGATCCCGCGTACCTGTGCCGGTACTCCTTGAGCGGGCTGCCGTCGATCGCGGCGACGAGGTTGTCGGCGAGGACCTTGGCCTGGCGGACCGCGTGCTGGGCGTTGGGCGCGGTCTCCCTGCCCGGTTCGGCGGCGGTCAGGTCGGGGACGGCGGCGGCGTCACCTGCGGCCCAGGCGTGTTCGGTGCCCTCGACGGTGAGCCGGGCGGTGCAGACGAGCCTGCCGCGTTCGTTGAGGGGCAGACCGGTGTGGGCGAGCAGCGGGGCGGGTTTGACCCCGGCGGTCCACACGAGCGTGCGGGTCGGGAAGCGGGAGCCGTCACTGAGCACGGCGATCCGGTCCTCGCAGGACTCCAGCCGGGTGTCGAGGCGTACGTCGATGTTGCGGCCGCGCAGCTCTCTGACCGCGTACTTGCCCATCGACTCCCCTACCTCGGGGAGGATGCGGCCGGTCGCCTCGACGAGGATCCATTTCAGGTCCTCGGCCTTGATGTTGTGGTAGTACCGCGCGGTGTAGCGGGCCATGTCCTCCAGTTCGGCGAGTGCCTCCACTCCCGCGTATCCGCCGCCGACGAAGACGAAGGTGAGGGCGGCGTCGCGGATGGCGGGGTCGCGGGTGGCCGACGCGATGTCCATCTGCTCGATCACGTGGTTGCGCAGCCCGATGGCCTCTTCGATCGTCTTGAAGCCGAAGCCGTGCTCGGCGAGGCCGGGGACCGGGAGGGTGCGAGAGACGGAGCCGGGGGCGAGGACGAGCTCGTCGTACGGGATCTCCACGGCGCCGGTGCCGTCCTCGGCCGTGGCGAGGGTGGTGACGGTCGCGGTGCGCTTGGTGTGATCGATGCGCCGGGCCTCCCCGACGACGATGGTGCAGTGCGGCAGGACCCGGCGCAGCGGCACGACGACGTGACGCGGTGAGATGGAACCTGCGGCGGCCTCGGGGAGGAACGGCTGATACGTCATATAAGGGTCGGGGGTGACGACGGTGATCTCCGCTTCACCGCTTCTCAGTCTCTGCTTCAGCTTCCGTTGGAGACGCAGCGCTGTGTACATCCCGACATAGCCCCCACCGACGACGAGAATGCGCACACCCGGCGGGGGGCCGGGGGGTGTTCCCCCGGAATCTGAAGCCATCACCACCCCATGACGCAACGTGCGCAGGAGTTTGTCCACAGCCCCGGCAAATTGTGTGACCGGAGGTTCTGTACGGGCCGCGGCCCGAGGCAGTGCCGTATGTGCGGAAGTACCGCAGGTCAGAGGTTGCGGGGAGGGCGGCGGAAGGGGTTCGGGCGGGTGACCGGCCGGTCGGCGCTCCGGCCGGAGGGCGCTCCCGGGGGGCTGCCCCCTTCTGAATTGACCCTGGCTCAACTATGTTCGTGTGTCGTCGGGGTGTCGGACGGTGACCATCGGTCCACCCTCGACTGATACGGCGGGAGTCTCCGGGGGGAGACGTCATAACCGGGGGAACAGTTATGCATATTCAGGAATCGCATTGGCCGACTGCTGCGGTCACGTCCGAAGGAAACGGACGGATCGGGGCAGTCGGCACAGTGAGCGGGCTCGGGGCGGACGGGCCCGGCGCATCGCCGGGGACCGTGAGCACGCTCGGAGCCGCGCTCGGCGCGCAGGTCGGCGGGGCCGGCACACACGGCCGCTCGGCGCCGCTGCGCGTGGACGCGCAGCGCAATCTGGAGCATGTGCTGCGGGCGGCGCGCGAGGTGTTCGGCGAGCTGGGCTACGGCGCTCCGATGGAGGACGTGGCACGGCGCGCCCGGGTCGGGGTCGGAACGGTGTACCGGCGCTTTCCCAGCAAGGACGTGCTGGTGCGGCGGATAGCCGAGGAGGAGACTGCCCGGCTGACCGACCAGGCCCGGTCCGCGCTGGGTCAGGAGGAGGAGCCGTGGTCGGCGCTGTCGCGCTTCCTGCGGACGTCGGTGGCCTCGGGTGCCGGGCGGCTGCTGCCTCCGCAGATACTGCGGGTCGGTGTCGAGGCCGACGAGTCCGCGGTGGTCGGCGATGCGGCCGCGCGGGCCGCGGACGCGGCGCCGGGTGACTCGTGGGACGAACCCCGGGTGCCCCAGCAGCGCCAGGAGACCGGTCAGGCCGCGGGCCAGGCGGGTCTGCGGGTGGCCGATCACCCGTCCGTACCGGCGGACGGGAGCGAGGACCTCGGCCCCGGAGCTGCCGATCTGCTGGAGGTCGTGGGCCGGCTGGTCGACCGGGCTCGGGCGTCGGGTGAGCTGCGCCGTGATGTGACGGTGGCCGATGTGCTGCTGGTCATCGCGACGGCGGCGCCCTCGCTGCCCGACGCGGCCCAGCAGGCGGCGGCCTCGGCCCGGCTGCTGGACATCCTGCTGGAGGGACTGCGCTCGCGCCCCGTGTGAGGGCGTGCTGCCCTGTGGCGTTGCCGGGTGGTGGTGCTGCCGGGTGAACGTTGCCCGGTGGTGCAGCCGGGTGGTGTTGCCCGGTGGTGTTGCCCGGTGGTGGGGCGGCCCCGGCCGGGGCCGCCCCGGTCCGGATGAAGGCGTTCCTGCCTCGGTGGGCCGCCTGGGTCCGGATAGGGCACTTCCGTCGCGATCGTGGTGTTCCGCCCCAACTGCCCCGTCAACCTATCCCGTTACTCCTTCCCCAAAAGGGTGCCCACTAGTGCGCGCAATCGGGAATGCGCCCCGGATGAGTGGTTGCCGAGGCTGAGGGGCCGCCGTGCGTGCGCCCTGTGGCACGCTTGCCCGGTGTTCGGGTCCGACAGCGCATACGGGGGCGTCCGCGATGAGCGGTGACGGGCAGCAGGAAGAGTCGCTCGACGGTGGGTCCGCCGTCGGCGGCACGGAGACGGGCGGACTGTCCGGGCATCAGGTGCCGAGCCAGGCCGGGCCCCGGCGCCCGGGTGCCGGCGGCGACGTCACCGGCCAAGAGGACGCCGGGGACGAGGGCGGCGGCACCGTCCTGCCCGGGCCGTGGCCGCCCGCACCCGTCGAGAAGTCGCCGGCTGTGGACACGGACGCGACCGATGCCGCCGCGGCGGCCGCGGTACCCATGCAGCGGGCGCCCCTCAGCACGCCTGCCGGGGACGCCTCCGGGCTCGCCCCCTCCGACGCCCAGCTGATCCGGCGGCTGCGTGAGGGCGACGACCTCGCGTACGAGGAGCTGTTCCGCCGCCATTCCGACGCCGTGCGCCGCTATGCGCGTACCTGCTGCCGGGACGCGCACACCGCCGACGACCTGACGGCCGAGGTCTTCGCCCGGACCCTGCAGGCGGTGCGGGGCGGCAAGGGACCCGAGGAGGCCGTACGGGCCTACCTGATGACGGCGGTCCGGCATGTCGCCGCCGCGTGGACGAAGACCGCGAAGCGCGAGCACCTGGTCGACGACTTCGCGGTGTTCGCCGCGCAGGCATCGCGCACCTCCGAGGTGTCGGACGCGGACACGCTCGACCTCGGTGCCGACGTGATGGCGATGCACGAGGCCGAACAGTCGATGGCGATGCAGGCGTTCCGCAGCCTCCCCGAGCGCTGGCAGGCCGTCCTGTGGCACACCACCGTCGAGGAGGAGTCGCCCAGCGACATCGCCCCGCTGTTCGGACTGACGGCCAACGCCACGTCGGTGCTGGCCAGCCGTGCCCGTGAAGGGCTCAAGCAGGCCTACCTGCAGGCCCATGTGAGCCAGGCGCTCACCTCCGGCGGCGACTGCGCCCGCTACGCGGACCGGCTCGGCGCCTACGCCCGTGGGGGCCTTCGGATGCGGGCCGAGCGGGGTCTGCGCGGCCATCTGGACGCCTGTGAGAAGTGCCGGCTCGCGGCAGGCGAACTGGCCCATGTCAACGCCGGGATCCCCGCGCTGCTGCCGGTCGCGGTCATCGGCTGGTTCGCAGCCGGGTACGCGCTCAAGGCAGCCGGAGTCGTGGCAGGGGGCGCTGTCGGTGCCGCCGGTGCGGGGGCCGCCGCCGCGGCGACCGGAGGCAGCTCGTCGGCGGGCTCCGCCGGAGGCGCCGCCGCCTCCGAGGGGCTCGGGGCTCCGGCGAAGGCCGGCATCGCGGCCACGGTCGCCGTCGCTGCCGCGGCCGGGCTGGTCTGGGCCCTGGTCGGGGACGACCAGCCACGCCCCGAGGCGAAGCCGGTCGCCCGGCCCCCGGCCGTGGCGCCCGCGGTGCCGACCCCCACGCCTCCCAAGCCGACACCGACGCCCCCCGTTCCCGCTCCACCGGCTCCCGCACCGCCGGATCCCACGCCCACGCCCACCCCGACGCCCACACCCACCCCGACGCCTACGCCGACCCCGACGCCGGCACCTACTCCGACCCCCACGCCTCCACCGTCCCCCACCCCGAAACCCACGCCCTCGGCGCCGGCTCCGCCACCTCCCGCTCCGGCCCCGGAGGTGTACCAGGTCAGCGAGCTGGACTACACCCTGCTCGGCGACCACACCGGCCCCGAGGTGGTGCTCGGTGAGAGCAGCTGGGTCTGGCAGCGTTCCGGTATGTCGATCGGTGGCACGCGGTACACGCACGGGGTGACCGTCCACAGCCGTTCCTCGGTCTCCATCCAGCTGAACCGCTCGTGCACGCGCTACGAGGCGATGGTCGGCGTGGACGACCTGACCATGGGGCTCGGCTCGGTGCGGTTCTCGGTGTTCGACGGCGACGGGGCGCGGCTGTGGCAGTCCCCTGTGATGCAGGGCGATGACCCGGCTGTTCCGGTGGACGTCGGCATCGAGGGCCAGGAGCGGATCCGGCTCGTCGTGGAGCCGACGACCCCGTTCGGCGGATTCGCCCTCGCCGACTGGGCCGAATCGCGTATCAGCTGCCGATGAGCGGCAGGAGCAGTCCCGTACCTGGTGGCGGATGTGGGCCGGGGCCCCGCCCCCGTGCCCTCGGAGGGCATGGCGGCTCCGTGATCTCGCGGGTCACGGAAGGTCAGCGGTGATGCCCTCCAGCAGGCCGATGACGTCGTCGAGGGTCAGCCCGAGGCCTGCGTCGCGTTCCTTCTCGTACCGCGGTTCCCCCAGTTCCTTGCGGGCCAGCCGCTCGGCCGCGTCCACATCGGTCTGCTCCGCCGCGGCCCTGGGGCCGGACATCCGCCAGCTGTCGGCGGCGGCCAGGACGCGTACGGCGGCCTCGTAGCGGCCCAGCTGCGGCAGCACGGTTGCCACGCCGTCCGCCAGGTATCCGGTGACGATCTCGGGGCACCGCGCCTCCCTCGCCGCGACCAGCGCCGCCAGCAGCCCCCGCAGCCCGGCGACGGGACCGCCCGCAGGCCCGGCTTCGCACACCGAGATCCGGGCCGACAGCCCCTCCAGCGCCACGGTGAAGTGTGACGGCGGGCCACCGCGCCCGGCCTCGCCCTGGGCGGCATCGAGCAGTTGCCGGGCCACCGCCGCATCGCCGCGGTGGAACGCCATCATGGCCCGGATGTAGTGGATGTACGCGGCGGCCTCGTGCACCTGATGGCTCTCCGCCTCGGCCTCCGACCGGTCCAGCCCCTCGGCGGCGGCTTCCAGGTCGCCGGTGCGATAGGAGAGTTCGGCGAGCCGGGCCAGGAGGAACGGGGCCTCGGCGTGGGCGCCGACCTCGCGGGCGAGCAGCAGCGCCTCCTCGTAGGCCGCACGCGCCTCGTCGTAGCGCCCGCGCATCATGCCCGCCTCGGCCGCGGCGCCGGCGACCTGGGCACGCATCCACCGGTCACCGATGCGGCGGCTCAGCGCGCGCAGTTCGGCGAGGTCGTCGTCGATGCCGGGCATGCCGCCCGGCATGTCGACGATCATGTGGGTGCGGAACATCAGGGTGATGGCGTATTCCCACGCGCCACCGTGGATACGGGCGTTGTCGACGGCTGCGTCGATCTTTCTCCGTACGTCGTCCGGCGTCCCGGTGAGGAATGAGGTCATCGGCCAGAGCAGGCCGGGGAACCGGGCACCCCGCGTCCCGGCGGAGGCGAACGCCCCGGCCACCCGTTCCACGAACGCGTGGAGCCGGGCCTCGTTCTGGTCCATGCCGGTCTCCCCGCGCTCCGCCGCGTAGAAGAACCACAGGATGTGGAGGTTCATCCGGTCCCAGTACCGCGGGTCCGTGTCGTCCGCGGCATCCGGGCCGAGCGCCAGGACCCGCTCGGTCCAGGAGAGGCCCTCGGGGCGGTAGTTGCGCAGCCACCAGAACCAGCCCATGCCCAGCACGAGTCGTGTCGCGTCCTGCTCGCAGGGGAGAGCGGCCGCCGTGGTGCGGTGCAGTGCGGCGCGAATGTTGTCGAGGTCCGTCTCCAGGCGCTGGATCCAGGGGAGCTGGTCGCCGGAGCGCAGACGTGGCTCGGCCTCCTCGACGAGCGCGGTGAAGTACGCGGTGTGCGCCCGTCCGGCGGCCGTCCGTATGTCCGGGGTCTCGGCGCAGCGCTCGACGGCGTACTCGTGGATGGTCT
The DNA here is from genome assembly GCF_035917155.1 of Streptomyces sp. NBC_00385. Taxonomy (NCBI): domain Bacteria; kingdom Bacillati; phylum Actinomycetota; class Actinomycetes; order Kitasatosporales; family Streptomycetaceae; genus Streptomyces; species Streptomyces sp. NBC_00385. The sequence continues at coordinate 3,990,641 of NZ_CP107951.1, forward strand.
CCAGGAGGCGGTAGCGCATCGTGCCGTCGGCGGCCGGGGCGGCGACGACCAGGGATTTGTCCACCAGGGCACCGATCAGGTCGGCGGTGTCGGCGCGGATGTGCGGGCCGGCCCCGGCAGGAGTACGGATGACGGCTTCCGCGGCCGTCAGGTCCCAGCCGCCCGCGAAGACGGAGACCTGGCGCAGAGCGGTGCGTTCGTCCTCGTCGAGGAGGTCCCAGGACCAGTCGACGACCGCCCGCAGGGTCTGCTGGCGGGGCAGTACGGTCCGGCTGCCCCCCGTCAGCAGGCGGAACCGGTCGTCGAGCCGGTCCGCGATCTGGCGTGGGCCGAGCAGTCGCAACCGCGCGGCGGCGAGTTCGATGGCGAGCGGCAGACCGTCCAGCCGCCGGCAGATCTCGTCGACGACGTCCGCATCGTGTTCCGGCTCGTGCTCGGGGTCGAATCCGGGGCGAACGGCCCTGGCGCGTTCGGTGAACAGGCGGTGGGCGGGGGCGGCGGGCAGCGGGTCGACCGGTCGCACGGACTCGCCGGGCACGCCGAGCGGTTCGCGGCTGGTGGCGAGGACGCGCAGCTGCGGACAGCGGGTCAGCAGGGTCTCGGCCAGCGTGGCGGCCGCGCCGATGACGTGCTCACAGTTGTCGAGGATGAGGAGGACCGGCCGTGCGCGCGAACCGAGGCGGTCGACGAGCAGGTCGACCGGGTCGGCGCGCGTGAAGGGCCCGTCGTGGCTGCCGTCCCGCAGCAGCGCCGGGCCGTGCGCGCGAACCGAGGCGGTCGACGAGCAGGTCGACCGGGTCGGCGCGCGTGAAGGGCCCGTCGTGGCTGCCGTCCCGCAGCAGCGCCGTCTCGCGCAACCCGAGCGCGGACATCACGGCTCCCGGGACGGCGTCGGCATCCTCCACCGGGGCGAGTTCGGCGAGCCAGACGTCTCGGGGCTCGGCGGCCGTCCGGTCCTCTCGAGCCGCGGACTCCTCTGCGAGGCGCGTCTTCCCCGAGCCGCCGGGGCCGGTCAGGGTGACCAGGCGAGACCGCGCCAGGTCGTCCCGGATGGCGCGCAGTTCCGGTTCGCGCCCCACGAAGGAGGTGAGCCGGGGGCGCAGGTTGCCCCGGGCCGGTTTCACGTGAAACGTGCCGGTCGCGGCGGGGTTGGCCGATGCGGGGGCCAGCAGTTCGTGGTGCAGAGCGGCGAGTTCGGGCCCCGGGTCGGTGCCGAGGCCGTCGACAAGGGTGCGGCGCGCGTCCTCGTACGCCGCGAGCGCGTCTGCCTGTCGGCCGTCGGCGCGGAGGGCGCGGATGAGCTGGGCACGGAAGCGTTCGTCGTACGGGTGGGCGGCGGTCAGTTCCGTCAGTTCGGCGACGAGAGCCGCGGGGGTAGGGGCGGGAGCGGCATCGGGGGTCCCTGACGCCGCAGCTGCCCCAGGAACCGCGGACGCCCCCGATGCCACGGGCATCCCGGACGCCGCGCAGCGCAGGTCGGCCTCGATCCGGCGCTCCAGTGCGGCCAGTCGATGGGCCTCGGGACGCAGGGCGTGGCCATGGTCCCCGTCGGGCAGGTCAGCGAGTGCGGGTCCGCGCCAGAGGGCGAGTGCGGTACGCAGCGTACGGGCGGCGTCCGCCGGGGCGTCGGCCTCCAGTTCAGTCCCGCCCTGCCGGGCGAGCTGCTCGAAGACGTACAGGTCGACGTCCTCCGGACGGGCGGCGAGGCGGTAGCCGCCGGGGCCGCTGGTCAGCGCGTCCTTGCCCAGCACCCGCCGCAGCCGCCCGACGAGGGCCTGGAGCGCGGCGGTGGCGTCCGCCGGGGGCTCGTCCGCCCAGACGTCCGCGACGAGCTCGGTGACGGGTACGGCGCGGCCCGGCCGCAGGGCGAGGGCGGCGAGCAGGGCGCGCAGCCGCGTACCGCCGAGGGGCAGCGCAGCGCCGCGCTGGTCTCGCGCCTCCGTGATGCCCAGGATCAGATACCGCACTCCGCCATTGTGTCCCGCCGCCCGGGCAACGGGGCCATGACGGCCTCACCAGGTCACGCGCAGCGAACCCGGGCCTGCGGGTCACCCCTGCGACAACCGTCGGGCCGGGGCCACCCCGCCGACTCCCCGGCGACCCCGTCGGCCGGAGCCACCCCACCGAACTACCCGCGACCCCGTCGGGCCGGGCCCCCCGCCGACTACCCGCGACCCCGTCGGGCCGGGCCCCCCGCCGACTACCCCTGCAGCGACCGTCGGGCCGGGGCCACCCCGCCGGCGACCGCGCGCTGCCGTGGCGCCGCCGTCCCCGTCCAGCAGGTGCCGCGCCGCGAGATGAGGCGGCGCAGCCACAGTTCCGTGGAGGCGAGGTCGGCCAGGCCGTCCAGGGGCAGGGGCTCCCCCTCGGAGGCCGCGCGCAGGGCCTTGCGGACGACGCGGGCCTCGACCAGGCCCGCGTCGGCGAGCAGCGGGGCGTCGAACAGGGCGATCAGCTCGGGCAGCGAGGCGCGCAGGCCGGTCCGGGTGGCGGCGGTCGAGGTGGCCTGGGACGGGGTACCCCAGCCGGGCGGCAGCTCGTGGATACCCGCACCCGCCAGGACCCGCCGCAGGATTGCCGCGCGGGCGCCCGGCTGGACCCGGAGGGATTCGGGGAGCGCGCGGGCGGCGCGTACGACCTGGTTGTCCAGGAAGGGGGCGTGCAGCCGCTGGCTGCGGACCTCGGCGGCCTGTTCCAGAATGCGGTGACCGGCGGCGTGCCGGGCGAGCGCGGCTCTGGCCCGGGCCTCGCCCGGACGCTGGACGGAGGTGGGGCGGATCGCCGCTTCCTGGAGACGAACCGATACTTCAGCCAGTGCCTCTCCGGTGAGCCACCGGGCAGCGGGGCCCGGACGGGACCAGGTCAGCGCGGCGAGCGAGGCGTCGGCGGGGGTGTCCAGGTCGGGGGTGAGGCGGTTGGCGTCGGGCAGGCGGCCGGCAGCGGCTTCGAGACCGGTGCGGTAGGACGTGCGGGCCAGTCGGCGCGCCGCCCGGTAGACGGTCAGCGGCACGAACAAGGAGTGCGCGGAAGGGCCTTCGGCCTTGGCGAGCGCGGCGACGGGGCGCACCAGATGGCGCCGTCTGCGATCGATCAGCAGGTCGGCGAGGCGAGCCGGATGGGCGTCGAGCACCTGCCGGGCACCGTCACCCACGAAGTGGTCCGCGCTGCCCGCGGAGAGGCGGCGGCGGTTGCGTTCGACGAGGACGAGGGAGGGGGCGGGCTCGTCGGTGAGCGGACCGCTCTCCAAGTCCAGATCGGCGTAGGGCAGCGCCTCTTCGCCCGCCGCGACCACGACGTGGTGCAGCCTCGGATTGGTGGCGATGACCCGGGCGCGTTCGAGCTCGTCCTCGTGGGCGCGGGTCGTCAGGTCGTTGAAGGTGACGGCGAGCAGCCGCTCCCCCGCACCGGTGCCGTGGCCGAGGATCGTCCCGGGCAGGCCGGGCAGCCCGGCGGCGAGCAGGGCCAGCGTCGCCGACGCGCTGCCCCCGGAGAGGTCGGAGCCGATTCCGGGGACGGGTGCGCCCCTGGCCGCGCGGCGTTCGGCGGGGCCCATTCCGGGGACGGGGCCGGGGTCGGGCGGCAGGGTCTCCGGGGCGTGGCGGGGGGCCAGGAGTCTGGCGCGCACCGCTTCGACGAGGGCGTCGCGCACCCCGTCGACGGCGCTCACCGGGTCGAGTTCGGGCGCGGCCACGGCGAGGGAGGCCACCGCCTCGTACCCCGTGATCTCCCGCGAGCCCTCGCGGAGGATGAGCGCGTGTCCGGGCGGAATGCGCTTCACCCCCTCGTACGGAGTGCCGTCGCGCAGCGCCTCCGGAGTTTCGGGGCAGGCGAGCAGAGCGGCGAGGTGGCCGATGTCCAGCTGGGCCTCGATGAGGTCGGCGAGGGGGAGCGCGGCGGTGGCGTAGGCGGTGCCGCCGGCCCAGGGCGTGTAGAAGACCGGGCGGGCACCGGCGAGGTCTCCGGCCACGGTGATCCGGCGGCCTATCTGGACGACTGCCGTGTAGCTGCCGGTCCAGGCCGTGAGGTGGCGCAGCGCTCCGCCGCGTGCGGCGAGCAGGCCGACGCGCAGTTGCTCGTCCGTGGCACCGCAGCAGCCGAGCACCGCGAGCCGTGCGGTGGGGGCGCCTTCGGCGGTGTCCACCCGGACGGTGCGGATCTCGTCGGGCCGCCAGTCACCGACCGCCCAGAGCGGATCCGGGTCCCCCCACAGGAGTTGGGAGCCCACGGGGTGCATCGTGCGCCCCTCGTCGCTGCCGCCGACCGCTCCGACCGTGCCGAAGCTCGCGGCGATACTGCTCCAACCCACCAACCAACGCATCGCCGCCTCCACAGGCTGTGGACAAAAGGGCGCAGCAGGGCAGTATCGGGAGAACTCCGGTAACGCGCGGCGCCGTTGCGGACATGCTGCCACGACAACGGCGCGCAGGAGTGGCTACGGACGGCGCACGTCGCGAGCGCATGCGCCCCTGGCAAAGGCCGGAGCGCGGCCGCCGGACCTGGTGTTCCGTGAACGGCCCGCGCGCGTCGGACCCGAAGGCAACGGAGTCGCGGATTCCGGGCGTTGGGTTCCCGCACATGCCTTGGGGTGACGACCCGGATCCGGCCACGGCCGGCACCCCACCGGGAGGACGGTCGGGATGTCCGCGAATCCGTCGGCCCAACCTCGTCCGACCGGCGACATCCGGCCAATTTCAGGAGGCTCCGGAACCGATCGGCCAGCACCTCACGGGCATGTATGCAGGCATTCGTACCGGTTCGCTCTGTGCTGCCGCAAGACCTGTGGCACACCCCGTCCGGGTCGGGAAGGGCCAGAGAGGGGTTCGGGACGGACTCGGCGGTCGCCCCGGGACCCACACGAACAGCGAGAGCCGCAGCAGCTCCACGCCAGGTCCGGGAGGCGCAGTCCGCCTCCCGGACCGGTCCGCCGCCTGCGGGGAATGAGGCGACGGTGTTCCCCCAGCCCGCCGCGTCCAGTGCAGCGGGCCGACCCACGCAGCACCCATGCAAGCGCTCCCGCGGGGACCGGACCAGAGCGCACGGCCGGGCGCACGGCCACACACCAGGAGCACGCGCCGACACCCCGGACGAGGGCCCCGCCGAGGCTCCCGGAGGCCGTACGGGCCGGGCGTCGGAAGCACCCCGGCGCTCGGGTCCTGGCTGGTCGGCGGGCGACCGTAGAGCCCGCACCGCCCCTCCCCGCCCACTCGCGGGCCCCCGTCCACAGTCTCGGCCGATTCCTCCGGGCGCCGCCCCGGCGATCTCCGCGCGGGGGCACTGAGGGGCTCCACAGACCCTCCCCCGCACCCCCGCGCCCTCTCCGCGGTTCCTCCGCCCTTCCTTCGCGCGACGTTCGCCTCCCGCTCGCCCGGCCCGCCACTTCCGTCACTCGCGCCGCTCGGCTTCCCGCCGTCCCCCGCGCGTGGCCGGTACGGACAACAATCCCGCCATACGGACGTCCGGCCCTTAACGGTAGGGATGCGGCGAACTACGCTGGGTTTACTGATGTTCTCAGCAGGGCGGCATATTCCTCGGGGCTCGGCCAAATGCGTGTGCGGCCGGAGTGCCGGGGTTCGTCCCTGGGGAGAACCCGGTACGAATGCCGCGCGCCGCATCGGTGACGCGGCTGCCGTCTGTGTGTCGAGGGGTGGCGCATGTCCAGGGAGCAACGCGGACCGAACGACAAGCTCGGAACCGTTCTCGCCCTCGCGGGAATCAGCAACGCCGGGCTCGCCCGGCGGGTCAACGACCTCGGGGCGCAGCGCGGACTGACACTTCGGTACGACAAGACCTCGGTGGCCCGGTGGGTCTCCAAGGGCATGGTGCCGCAGGGCGCCGCGCCCCATCTCATCGCCGCGGCGATCGGCGCCAAGCTCGGCCGGCCGGTCCCGCTGCACGAGATCGGGCTGGCCGACGCCGACCCGGCGCCGGAGGTCGGACTGGCGTTCCCCCGCGATGTGGGTGAGGCGGTCCGTTCGGCGACCGAGCTGTACCGGCTGGATCTGGCCGGGCGCCGGGCGGGCAGTGGCGGGATCTGGCAGTCGCTGGCGGGTTCGTTCTCGGTGAGTGCGTACGCGACCCCCGCGTCCCGCTGGCTGATATCCCCCGCCGACCCGTCGGTGGCCCGCGCCTCGACGGCGGCGGTGGCAGAGATCCTGGGTACGCACAGCGCAGAGGGCGCGCAGGGCGCAGCAGGGGCGCAAGGGACGTCGAACGCGCCCGGTGCCGCACTTCCGCCCGGCGCTCCGCTGCCTCCTGGTGCTTCGCTGCTGTCCGGGCACAGCCCGTCGATCCCCGTCCAGCCGGGCCCGGATTCCGCTCACGCCGTCTCGCCGCTGCGGGTCGGCCACAGCGATGTGTCCAAACTGCGGGAGGCCGCTCAGGACGCGCGCCGCTGGGACTCCAAGTACGGCGGCGGGGACTGGCGTTCGTCCATGGTCCCGGAGTGCTTACGGGTTGACGCGGCACCGCTGCTGCTGGGTTCGTACAGCGACGAGGTCGGCCGGGCGCTCTTCGGCGCGGCCGCCGAACTGACCAGGCTCGCCGGATGGATGGCCTTCGACACCGGCCAGCAGGAAGCGGCCCAGCGTTACTACATCCAGGCGCTGCGCCTGGCACGGGCCGCGGCCGACGTACCGCTCGGCGGCTACGTCCTCGCCTCCATGTCACTCCAGGCGACCTACCGCGGCTTCGCCGACGAGGGCGTCGACCTCGCGCAGGCGGCGGTCGAACGCAACCGCGGTCTCGCGACGGCACGCACCATGAGCTTCTTCCGCCTCGTGGAGGCCCGGGCCCACGCGAAGGCGAACGACGCACCGGCCGCCGGATCCGCGCTGAAGGCCGCCGAGGGGTGGCTGGAGCGCTCCAGGGACGGCGACGCGGACCCGTCGTGGCTGGGCTTCTACTCGTACGACCGCTTCGCCGCCGACGCCGCGGAGTGCCACCTCGACCTCAAGGCGCCGCGGCAGGTGCGGCGCTTCACCGAGCAGGCGCTGTCCAGACCCACCGAGGAGTTCGTCCGCTCGCACGGTCTGCGGCTCGTCGTCTCGGCCGTCGCCGAACTGGAGTCGGGAAACCTGGACGCGGCCTGCGCGGCGGGCACCCGGGCCGTGGAGGTCGCGGGCCGCATCTCGTCCGCACGGACCACCGAGTACGTGCGCGACCTGCTGCACCGGCTGGAGCCCTACGGGGACGAGCCGCGCGTCGTCGAGCTGCGGGAGCGCGCCCGCCCGCTGCTGGTCGCCCCCGCGTAGCCGGCCCCGCACCGGCCCGGCCCCGGATCCCGCGCCCGGCCGGGCCGGGTGCGGGATCCGCCACGCTGTGCCCGCATTGGTTTGAGTGCGTTGTCAGTGGGTCAGTGCACTATCGGGGTGGGAGGTGGCGTGATGATGACGCACGCGGCGTACGACTGCGATGTGCTGGTGATCGGCGGCGGGATCGTCGGCCTGTCGGCCGCGTATGCGATCACGCGGACCGCACCGGGCACACGGGTGACCGTGCTGGAGAAGGAGTGGGGCCCCGCGCGCCACCAGACCGGGCGCAACAGCGGGGTGATCCACAGCGGTATCTACTACCCCCCGGGCTCGCTGAAGGCGCGGTACGCGGTGCGCGGCGCGGCGGAGATGGTCGACTTCTGCCGGGAGCACGGCATCTCCCACGCCGTGACGGGCAAGCTGATCGTCGCGACCGGCCGCGCCGAGCTTCCCCGGCTGCACGCCCTGGTGCAGCGCGGCCGGGAGCACGGGCTTCCGGTGCGCGAGCTGGGGCCCGCGCAGATCGCGGAGTACGAACCGCGGGTGCGGGGGCTCGCCGCGATCCGGGTGGGCACGACGGGGGTGTGCGACTTCGGCGCGGTCGCCGAGCGGTTCGCCACCGAGGTGCGGGGCGGCGGCGGCCTGATCAGGTTCGGCGCCGAGGTCACGGAGATCGACCGGCGGCCGTGGGGCGTCGCGGTACGGACGGCGGACGGCCTGGTGGTGCGGGCCCGGGTGCTGGTCAACTGCACGGGGCTGCACTGCGACCGGGTGGCGCGGCTGGCAGGGGACGACCCGGGGATGCGCATCGTGCCCTTCCGGGGGGAGTACTACGAGCTGGCCCGCCCCGAGCTGGTGCGCGGCCTCGTCTATCCGGTGCCCGACCCGGCGTTCCCGTTCCTCGGCGTCCATCTGACCCGCGGCCACGACGGCAGCGTCCACGTCGGGCCGAACGCCGTACCGGCGCTGGCCCGCGAGGGATACGGCTGGCCGGTCGTACGGCCACGCGAGCTGCTGTCCACCGTGAGCTGGCCTGGTTCCTGGCAGATCGCCCGCAGGCACTGGAGGTACGGGGCGGGCGAGGTGCACCGCTCGCTGTCGAAGCGCGCGTTCACGTCGGCCGTCCGGCGGCTGCTGCCGGAGGTGACGGAGGACGACCTGCGCCCCTCCCCCTCCGGGGTCAGGGCCCAGGCGGTGCTGCGGGACGGCACGCTGGTGGACGACTTCCTGATCCGTGAGGCCCCGCACACCGTGCACGTGCTCAACGCCCCGTCGCCCGCCGCCACGGCCGCACTGCCCATCGGGCGGGAGGTGGCACGCAGGGCGCTGCTCCGGGCACAGGGGACGGGGTGGAAGCCGCCCGCCGTAGAATCAGGGCATTGTGTCTGAGCCCTTGAACCCCTCCCCCGCGACGCCCGGCGACGCCGCTGCCGAGACGGACAGCACGCTCCCCTCCGGGACGCTCCCCACCGATCCGCCCGCCACCGGGACGGACGGCACGGCCTCCACCGGTGCGGACGACGCCGCGCCCGCCACCGCCGGAATCCCGGACGAGCTGCGCGCCGCGGCCCTGGACCGTGCCCGCAGGCTGCGCCAGGAACCCCGCTTCCCCGGCGGCCCCGCGGCCGATCCGGCCGGTTCGCACCACGAGCGCCGGATCCGCAGCTTCCAGCCGCGCCGCAGCCGGGTCACGCCCGGCCAGCAGGACGCCCTGGAGCGGCTCTGGCCGAAGTGGGGCCTGGACATCGACGGGCTGCGCGTCCTCGATCTGCCCGAGCTGTTCGACGGGCTCCCGGTGGTCCTGGAGATCGGCTTCGGCATGGGCGAAGCCACCGCGCAGATGGCCGCCGACGACCCGGGCACCGGAATCCTCGCGGTCGACGTGCACACCCCGGGCCAGGGCAACCTGCTCGGTCTCGCGGACCGGAACGGCGTGTCCAACATCCGGGTGGCCAACGGTGACGCGATCATCCTGCTGCGCGAAATGCTGGAGCCGGACGCCCTGGACGGGCTGCGGGTGTACTTCCCCGACCCGTGGCCCAAGTCGCGCCACCACAAGCGCCGGCTGATCCAGCCGGAGTTCCTCGACCTGGCGGCACAGCGCCTGAAGCCCGGGGCGGTCCTGCACTGCGCGACCGACTGGGAACCGTACGCCGAGCAGATGCTGGAAGTGCTGACCGCGCACCCCCGCTTCGAGAACACGTCGGCGGACGGCGGCTATGCGCCACGGCCCGCGTTCCGGCCGCTGACCCGGTTCGAGGGACAGGGCCTGGACAAGGGCCACGTGGTGCACGACCTTCTCTTCGCCCGCCGCTGACGGAACCGGGGGCCGGGCGGTCTTCCAGGGGCCCGGGCGGTCTTCCGGGGTCCCGGGAGTAGACCCCGCGCCAGGGATGCCGGCCGCGGGAGCCGCCCGCGCGTCACGGCCGTCGGTGCAGGAGCCGCCCCCGCGCCATGGCCGTTGTCCGCGGGAGCGCACCACGCGCCATGGCCGTTGTCAGTGCCGCTCGTTAGGGTCGTGGGGTGTCCGACGGGTCTGTTCAGCAGCGACAGTCTCAGCCGGCCGTCCCGTCGCTCGAGGAGCAGCTGGCCGGCGGCGGGGTCCTGACCGCTGTGCCGGACCGGAGCCAGTGGCGTTACCGCCCGCGCCGCGTCGGCATGCTGTGGCGGAGCAGGACGCTCCGCGTCGTCGCCGTCTTCACCGTGCTGGCGCTCTGCGGCCTGGTGATCCTCGCCCTGGTCCGCGACCAGACGGGGACGCACGGGTTCCTCGTCGGGTTGGGTCTGGCCGTGCTGCCCGTCCCGGTCCTGATGACGGCGTTCCGCTGGCTCGACCGGGTCGAACCGGGGCCGTGGCGCAACATGCTGTTCGCCTTCGCCTGGGGAGCCTGCGCGGCCGCCCTGGTCGCGATCCTCGCGAACTCCTTCGCGACGCGGTGGATCGCCACGGCCACGGCCGACCCGGGCAGCGCGGACACGCTGGGCGCGACGGTCATAGCGCCCGTGGTGGAGGAGAGCGCCAAGGCAGCGGCCGTGCTGCTCCTCTTCCTCTTCCGGCGACGGGACTTCGGCGGGATCGTCGACGGCGTGGTCGTCGCCGGTTTCACCGCGACGGGTTTCGCCTTCACCGAGAACATCCTCTATCTGGGCAACGCCTTCGGCGAGGACCAGCAGCTCGGCTCGGGCTTCGCCTCGGTGACCGCGGCGACGTTCTTCGTACGTGCGGTGATGTCACCGTTCGCCCATCCGCTCTTCACCGTGCTGACCGGCATCGGTTTCGGGATCGCCGCGAGCAGTGCGCGCCATCAGCGGGTCCGGCGCCTCGCGCTCCCGCTGCTGGGGCTGCTCCTTGCCATGGGCATGCACGCCCTGTGGAACGGCTCGTCCTCGTTCGGCCCGTACGGCTTCTACGCCGTGTACGGGGCCTTCATGGTCCCGGTCTTCGGGCTCGTGACCTGGCTGGCGGTCTGGGCCCGCCTGCGCGAGCTGCGCACCCTCGGCATCGAGCTGCCGGAGTACGCGGCGGCCGGCTGGCTGTCCCCCGCCGAGCCCTTCGCCCTCTCCTCGATGCGGGCCCGCGGCATGGCCAGGGACATCGCCCGCCGACGCGCGGCGGCAGCGGCGGCCGAAGGCCCGTACGGCAGGCCCCACAGCCACGCCCACCACCCGGCGTACGCTCCCGCGCACGCCCATGGCCCCGCGCACGCCCACCCTCCGATATCCGCTGCGGCGCGGAAGGAAGTGAAGGCCCGGGGCAGGGAAGCGGCCCGGGCGGTGGCCGAGTACGAGTCGTTCGCGACCTCGCTCGCCTTTCTGCGCCGCCAGGCCCGCCGCGGCACGGCGGGCCCGGACTTCGCCGAACGTGAGCGGGAGTTGCTGCATCACCTGTGGCAGCGCAAGGAGACCGCCCGCCCCGCCCTGACCTTCGCGGCGCAGGCCACGGGCCGCCTGCGCCCCCGTTCCGCACCCGCGGCACACCCTCCGTACCCGCACGCGGCGTACGCGCAGCCCGCGCACCCGTACGCCGGGCAGCCCTACAGCGCGCCGCCGTACGCGAACGCGCCGTACCACCCGCTCCCCGGTACGTACGCGAACCCGCCGTACTCCCCCTCCCCTCCCCCGTACACGAACCCGCAGGGATACGGCGGGCAGGAGGGCTAGGCCAGGAGGACTGGGCCAGGAGGACTAGGCGGAGGCCTCGGTGAGGTCCGCCAGCTCCTGGTCCGTCAGCCGCAGTTCGGCGACGGCGACCAGCGCGGGAAGCTGCTCGACCGTACGGGCGGAGGCGATCGGTGCGGCGACGGTCGGCCGGGCGGCCAGCCACGCCAGCGCCACGGTCGCGATCTCCGCGTCCCGCTCCTGTGCCACCCTGTCGAGTGCGGCAAGCACCTTCTGTCCCCGCTCCGACTCCAGGTGCGTGGCCGCGCTCCCGGCGCGGGCGCTCTCCACAGCCGCACCCGGACGGTACTTGCCGGTGAGGAAGCCGGAGGCGAGGGCGAAGTACGGGACGGCCGCGAGCCCGGCGTCGGCTGCGGTGTCCTGGAGCTCGCCCTCGTACGTGTCGCGGGAGACGAGGTTGTAGTGGGGCTGCAGAGCCACGTAGCGGGCAAGCCCCTCGCGCTCGGAGAAGTCCAGCGAGGCGCGGAGCCGCTCCGGGCTGATGTTGGATGCGGCGATCTCGCGGACCTTGCCGTCCTTCACCAGCTGGTCGAGGGCGGTGATGATCTCCTCGACCGGGACCGTCTCGTCGTCGAAGTGCGTGTAGTAGAGATCGATGTGGTCGGTGCCGAGCCGGCGCAGCGACTCCTCGACAGCCGCCTTGATGGTGGTGGCGGAGAGCCCCTTGTAGGCAGGGTGTGAGCCGACCTTGGTGGCCACGACGATGTCGGAGCGGTTGCCGCGTGCGGCGAGCCACTTGCCGATGAGGGTCTCCGACTCGCCGCCCTCGTTGCCGGGGACCCAGGCCGAGTAGGCGTCGGCGGTGTCGATGAAGTTGCCGCCGGCCGCCGCGTACGCGTCGAGCACCGCGAAGGACTGCGCCTCGTCGGCGGTCCAGCCGAAGACGTTGCCCCCGAGGGCGAGCGGGAAGACCTGGAGGCTGGAGGAACCGAGCTTGCGGAGAGAAGTCATGGGTGGAACAACCACCTCCACGGGCTCCGCTATTCCGTGGCCTGTACATCTGAACCGGTGGACGCGGGGATGCGGAAGTGACGGAGACAGACCGGCAGCGGATGTGGAAGTGGCGGGGACAGACCGGCAGCCCTGACGTCGGGGGGTGAGCGTCAGGGCTGCCGGGGTTTCGTGGCCGGAGAACCGGCGTGAAGGGGGCGGTCTCGGACCGTCCTGAGGAAACGGTCCCCTCGGACCGTCCTCCGAAAGCGGCCCCCTCGGACCGTCCCGGGGAAACGGTCCCCTCGGACCGTTCCGCAGGAAGCGGTCTCAGACCGTCAGGCCCCGGGCCTGCAGCCAGGCCATCGGGTCGATGCCGGTGCCGTCCGGGGTGTGGACCTCCAGGTGGAGGTGCGGGCCCGTCACGTTGCCGGTCGCGCCGACGCGTCCGATGGTGTCGCCCGTCGTGACCTTCTGGCCGATGCTGACGTCGATCGAGGACTGGTGGCAGAACCACAGCTCCGTGCCGTCCTCCAACTCCAGGACCGTGCGGTAGCCGTAGGAACCGGAGTAGCCGGCCGACTTGACCGTGCCGGTGTGGATGGCCTTGATCGGGGTACCGGTCGGCGCCGCGAAGTCGAGGCCCGTGTGGTAGCCGGAGGACCACATCGATCCGGCCTCACCGAAGGTCGAGGTGATCGTGTACGAGGAGGTGGGGATGGCGTAGCTGGCGGCGAGCTTGGCGAGCCGCAGCGCCTCCGCCTTCTTCGCAGCCTCCTCCGCCGCCTTCTTCTTCTCGGCGGCGATCTTGGCCTCGGCCGCGTCCTGCTGCTTCTTCGCCTCGGCGGCGGCCTTCTCGGCGGCCGCCTTCTCCGCGGCCGCCTTGACCTCGGCGTCGGCGGCGTCCTGCTGCTGCTCGGCCTGCTGGAGGATGCGGGCGCGGAGTGCCTCACCGGCGTCCGTGGTTCCCTGCTCGGCCTCGGCGGTGGTGATACCGGCGGTCGTCAGCGGCGCGGAAGCGGTCTCGGCCGCAGCCTTCTCCGCAGCGGACTCCGACTCTCCCGAGAACAGTGCGCCGACGCCCGGGAGGGACTTGGCGTCGGGGAGATTGTCCGAGATGGAATCGGGAAGAGAGATGGAGACCGGCGGCTTGCTCTGGGCGGTGGCCATGCCACCCGCACCGACGGCCGCGATGACGCCGACACCGAGGACGGTGGAGCTGCGGGCCAGACCATTGCGCTGCTTGGCGACGCGGTGCTTGCCGCGCACGGGACGGATGGACTCCTCGGTGGGGTTCCATTCCTCCCAGGTCCTGTCGGGCCCGGCCTCGTCGGTGCGGAAGTCGTTTCCGAAGTCGCTGCCCCGATCGGTCCCGTAATCGGTCGCGTAGTCGGCCCCGCACTCCGTACCGAATGCGGTGGCGGGCCGGGTGGCGAAGTCATCGCCGTGCTCGGACCGGAACCGAGAGGGAGCTTCGGGGGCAGGCTTGTTGGACGCCACGGGGGCGCACTCCTTTCCTTCCTTCTCGCCTACCGGGTTAGCTGACGGGTTCGGAGCAGGAAGGTCTCCTACGGGTTCCTCCGTCTCACAAACAAGACAGAGATGCCCGATTCACCCCATGTAGGTGGTTCCCCGGTTCCCTTGCGGAATTCGGCGCTCGCGCACGGTGCCGCCACTGACGGCGGCTGGGACAACCGCGCTGCGTTATCGAACGTTAATAGACACCGGGGTCCGATTCCAAGCCGTTCCCACTGATCGTTCACGTCCTTGGCCTGGACTTTACGGGACACAACCGGGTGCAATCGGGCGAGTTGATCGCCCCTCGGTCATCACCCGGTTTCTGACGTTGCGTCAAATGTTATGCGGAGGGGTGCCCTTCGGTTACGGACGGTGGCATCGCCGTCCACTGCTCCCACCGCACCTTGACCGCGGGGACCCGGCTCAGCCGCCGCCGTCGCCCAGACCGACGATCTTCACGGTCCTGCGCCGGTCGGGCTGCCCCTCGGCGGGCCGCACGACCGCGAGCAGCGCCATGTCGTCCGTCGACTCGCCCCCCGTGTGCAGCCGCACGTCATCGGTCAGTGCGGAGAGGAGCTCCTCGGGCCCCGGGAAGATCCGTCCCCGCAGCCGCTCGGCAGGGTCGTAGAAGACGCCTTCGACGTTACGGGCCTCGGAGAGGCCGTCCGTATAGAGGAGGAGCGTCGCCCCGGCCGGCAGGTCCCACTCGTCGGCCCGGTCCGGCCACACCCCCAGGTCCATCCCCAGCGGCAGCGCCGGCACCGACGGACCGAGCACCTCCAGCTCCCCGTCCGTGTGCAGCAGCAGAGGCTCGGGGTGACCGCGGTTGACGATCCGCACCAGGCCCGACCCCGGCGGGACCTCGGCGAGCACGGCGGTGATGAACCCCTCGAACGCGTCCAGGCCACCACGCCGGTCCGACTCCCGCGCCAGCGCGCGCTCCAGCCGCAGCGCGACGCCCTCCAGCGTCTCCTCCTGCTCGGCCGCCTCCCGGAAGGCCCCGATGACCACCGCCACCGCCTCCACGGCATCCAGCCCCTTGCCGCGCACGTCCCCGACCACCAGCCGCACCCCCTGCGGGCTGTCCGCCACAGAGAACAGGTCGCCGCCGACGAACTCGTCCGCCTGCGCCGCCTCGTACCGCGCGGCCACCTGAAGCCCGCCGATCCGGTCCGACGGTGTCGGCAGCACCGCCCGCATGGCCGTCTCCGCGATGACGCGGGCGGAGGCAAGCTGCTCGTTGCTGCGCCGCACGACCCCGTTGATCACGACAGCCAGGACGGAGACGGTGAGGACGGTGAGCAGTTCGATGGAGGGCACGACCTGCAGCAGGGTGCCGCTGGACAGCCGCAGCACGGCGACGGCCAGCAGCGCGGCGACGCCGGTACGGACCGTGCTGGCCAGCGAGAAGAACGGCGCGGCGATCAGCGGGGCCGCCGCGAACAACGGAATGGCGGTGAACACGGGCGGGGTGAGACCGTCGAACAGCACGCCCCCGACGATCATCAGCGTGGGCAGCAACCTGACGAACCGGCGGGTCCGCACACCCCCGGCCCGCCTCGTCCGCCGCTTCTCCCGCTTCCCCACCTACTGCTCTCCTGCCCGGTGTGTCCACGGCCGCGGACGGTACCGCGCACCACCCCCAGGCTTCCCGGAGCAGGGTCGCGGGGCGACTCCTCGTCGGCCAATGGGGGTACGCGAACGCGATACGACCCCGCACCGGCCAACCCGGCGGGCCACGGACCGACGGGCCAGGGGCCCACGCCGTACAAACGAATCAGGCCCGGCACGCTGTATGCATGCCGGGCCTGATTCTTCAGTAGCGGGGACAGGATTTGAACCTGCGACCTCTGGGTTATGAGCCCAGCGAGCTACCGAGCTGCTCCACCCCGCGTCGGTAAACACAACTCTACGGCATGTTCGAGGCACTCATGACCACCCTCATGACCACCCGGCGTACACCCCGGCGCGCGCACCCCCACGGGCGACGCCCGGGCCCACAGCCCTGGCCCACAGCCCGACCCGCCCCGGACCTGCTGATCGGACCCTGATCGGACCTGTCGGCCGCCCTCAGGCCCGCCCTGTGCACCCCTACCCGCATTCGGCACCCGTTCCCCCAACCACACGGCTTGGAGGGCGAATCCACGTCGGCGAACCCGAACAAACCATCCCCGTGGCCGCCTTGACGGCGCACACCGGCAGCAGAGGACAGCCCGCCTCCCGTGGAGGGACTTCACCGGCCCGTCAACGTGTCGAAAACGAGAAGGTGTTGCAAGGAACACGTGTTCTGCCGCAAGGTAACTGCTGCATCCCCCGGACCGGTGGGCTGCCCGTGCGAGCAGGCCCCGGAACGCGCAGTCACCGCGCCCCACAAGCCACTCCCGGTCTCTCATCGCAGCCTGTCTGGAGGGCCCTCGACGATGACCGCACCGCTCACTCCCGCTCCCGCCTCTGCCCCGGCCGCACCGGCCACACCGCCCTCGCCCGTACGCGGCGCCGTCATCAGCGGCGTCATCGGCGGCCTGATGGGTGCGGTGATGAGCGCGGCGGTGAACTACGTCGCCGTCGGCCTCCCGGACAGTGAATCGGTCAACGCGCTCAACCATGCGATATCGGGCCTGATCAGCGGGTTCATCGCCGGCTTCATAGGAATCCTGGTGCACAGCCGAAAGTCCGCAGCGGCCGCACGCGCCGCGGAGGCCACGACCGCGCCCGCCGCCCCGCAGCCGTCCGATCCCGCCGAGCAGCCCTCCGACACGGTCTCCGCCGAGGCCTCCGGCACCGCCGCCGTACCGGAGAAGTAGCCACCGCTCCCCGCCGCGCCGCGCCGCATCACACCCGCCCGTCCTTCTTCCCCCTCCTGGCGGAACAGGGGAAACCTCAACGGGCGAACGCCCAAATGCGGTGATATGACTGATTTCAGATTCAGCCATTCGACGCGGCGCCTGGAGTGGACGATGGACGATTACCCTCTGCTCAACCTGTTCTGGACCATGCTCTGGTTCTTCCTCTGGATCATGTGGCTCTTCCTCCTGTTCCGGGTCATCATGGACATCTTCCGCAGTGACGACCTCGGTGGGTGGGCCAAGGCGGGCTGGCTGGTCCTGGCACTGGTGCTGCCGTATCTGGGCGTTCTGATCTACGTGATCGCTCGTGGCAAATCCATGGGCCAGCGGGACGTGAAGGACGCGAAGGAACGCGATGCGGCCTTCAAGGCGTACGTGAGAGAGGCCGCGGGCTCGTCCGACGCGAACGGCGCGCCGAAGAGCAGCCACGTCGAGGACCTTTCGAAGCTCGCGGACCTCAAGGACAAGGGCGCGATCTCGGAAGAGGAATACCAGCGGGCGAAGACGAAGCTCCTCGTCTGACCACCCGACACGGCGACGGTGCCGGCTGCTCCACGGCCGGCACCGTCGCCGTGTCGTGGCGTGTCTCGCCGTGCCCTGTCTCGCCGTGGCGTGTCATGGGGTGCCGTGTCATGGCGTGTCCTGGCGCGTGTCCATCGCCGACTCCCACTCCTCACGGGCGGGGCCGTCGTACCCGGGCGCGAAGTCCGGGTGCTCCGCCGGCCAGGACGCCACCCGGGCGCGCACCTCCGCGGTGCCGTAGGCCTGGTCGGCGGGCTGGACGAGGTGGCGGATGCGGGCACGCGCCCGCATGACGACCGGGTCGTCCCAGGCGGCGGACTCGGGCCGAAGCGGCTCCACCCGGCCGGGACCGGGTGGAGGCGCTTCTTCGCAGGTGCCGGGCTTGCGCCCGACCCTGCATCGCGTAGGCCGTGTGGGACTCGAACCCACAACCAACGGATTAAAAGTCTGCGGAGGCCCCATAGGGTCTCGTGCGGTCCCGTTGACCACGGTCGGCCCCGTACGCTCCCGTGCTGGTCAGCGGGATGCGGTTTCCGTTTCCGGTCACCCTACATGCGGTCTCGTGCGGTCTCGTGCGGTGCCGTTGGGTGGCGTTGGGGCCAGCACGGAGCCAGCAGAAAGGCCCCGCCACCTGCGGTGACGGAGCCTCGCTCGTTCCATAACCAGACTACTCCTCCGGCGCCTTCACCGGGGGCTGCTCGGCCGCCTTCCTGGCCCGCGGTACAACGGCGGCCGCGCGCTCGGTCAGCTCGTCCTCGTACTCCTCGAACAGCTCCATGTACGTATCGCTGGTCAGCACGATCGTGGAGTGCCGCAGCTTCACCTTCGCGTCGTGCAGGTCGCCGCCGCCGGCCTTCACCAGGGCCGCCGCGCCGTGCCGAAGGTCGCGCAGGTTGATGGGTGGCAGCTCAGTGGAGGCGAGGATCTCCCGAAAGGTGTCGGAGAACGTTTCGGGGTGCACCCACGAACCGTCCTCCTTCGCGAACACCTTGCCCGTGTCGGTCCACGACTTCTCGGCCGCAAGCCGTGCGGCGCGCTCCTGCTCCTGGCGCTCCTTGTGCGCGAGCAGCACCTCGACGGTTCCGGCGTCGACCTTGACGGTGCCAGCCGACCCGGCTGTCTTCGGGTCTGTCTCGATCGCAGTCCACCCGTCGACCACCAGCTCCTTGGCCACGGTCACCGTGCGGCGCTCGAACGAGATGTTCTCCCAGTCCTGGCCGGCAGCCTCGCCGCGACGGAACCCGTGGTACGCCACGAGATGGAAGAACGGGTAGAACTGGTGCCCCTCGGCCGCGTCGAGGAACTGGCCAAGCTGTGCCGGGGTCCACACCATGACGGGGCTCGGCCGCTTCCCGGTCTCCCGCCACCGTGCGACTCGCTCGTCCGTCCAGAGCATCCCCTTGGGCCGGGCGGCGGGCTGGAGCTCGACGTGCTTGGCCGCGTTGAACGTCGTGACCTGCTTGGAGATCGCGTAGTTCAGGGCGATTCGCAGCGTGCGGCGGATGCTCTGCACTGTGGCCGGCCCCGTGGCCTTTCGGAACGGCGGCATCTTGGCAAGCTTCGCGCGCTCCTCCGCCAGGCGCTCACGCTCGGCGGCCGGCGGCCGCCCGCCCTTCGCCCACTTCGCCCGCTCTACCTGCTCGCGGCGCGCGGCGTTCTCTGCACGAATGACGTCGGCCCGGTCGGCAATCTCGTCGAACAGCTGCTGCGCCTGGCCGACACCGAATCGGTCGACGCGGTAGTGGCCGACGCCGGGGTCGAGGTGGACGCGGATGTGCGAGCGGTAGCCGTTGGTCGTCGTCTGCCGTGTCTTCTTCGATCCGAGCCAGGATTCGAACAGCTGGCTCATCGTCATCTTGCCGTCCAGGTCCACGCCTACGCCGAGGCGCCGCCGGACCTCGGCCGCCTCGGGGATGGGAGCGCGCTCGCGCATCACGGAGGCGAGCAGGTCGCCCACGCGCACCGCGCCGTCCACGTCGTCTTCGACCAGGTCGAGGATGGCGCCGAGCCGAGTCAGATCCTTCTGGGCGTCCTTCACCATGGCGTACCCGGTGCGCCTGAACGTGCGTCTCTTGCCGTCGGCGGTGGGGGGCAGTTCCTGCCGGACAGCGTGGGCGCCGTGCGCCTTCTTCGGCAGCTTCGGGCATGCCGTGCCGAGCAGGCGACCATCGGGGCCGCGGCATTCACACCGCTTACTGATGCCACCGGCTCGGCGGGAGGTCGCCATAGGTCACTCCTTCTCGGGCTGCTCCACCACGCCGCACGCGGTCAGCGCGTCCCACATCTCGACGATCTCCTCGACGAGGTCTGCCGTAATTCTGCCCTGGCGTACAACCATTACGGGTCCGTTGGGCGTCTGGACCACTACTACGCCGTGCCCTGCGGGGAGATTCGGGCTCGTGGCATACCTCACAGTGGACTGCGTCGTCGATGCACTGTTCATCGTCGCCCCCGCTCGCTCATACGTTCGAATCTTGGAGCGTTCCACTCCGCTTTAGGTGCGCTCCGTCACATGCCGACATCATGTCACTACGAAGGGTTGGTGCCTACACCCTTTCGGGGGGCATCACCGTAGGTAACGTTCAGGTCAAGGGCGGCGGTCAGTCGTCTTCCTGGCCTGGTGGCGCGAACGCGTCGATGAGCCGCAGGAGTTGCTCGCGCTGGTCCTGAGTCAACCTGCCGGCACGCCTTACGAGGGCCGACGCTTCGCCACTCTCCGCCCACACCCGCTCGATCCCGAAGAACTGCGCGGAGGCTGCGTCCTGCAGCTGACTCAGCGGGAGGTTTACCGCTGCGGCCAACGCCCTGAGCTGGGGCAGCCTTGGCGGGATAACCGATTCTCCGCTCTCCAAGCGGTAGACCCACCCCGATTTCACCTGAGTCCCGGTGCGGGGGTCGATGCTGCGCTCTTGGAACTGCGCGAGCGAGAGCCCGAGTTCCGCACGGCGGCCGCGAATCAGGTCGGCGAACTCCGTCGTCTCGACCTCGGCCTCGTTCTCGATCATGACGCTCATCCTGTCACTCCAGGTGCATGGCTGTTCAGGGTGATCACTTGAGTGCTGGCTTATCTCACCATGTCGCAGGCGTGCGACATTGCGCGACCTGAACGGATTGTTCAGGCAATGACACGGAAGCGCTAGAGCACTTTCAGGGCGCACTGGGGGCGCGACGCGCCCCATCTTCAACTATCTGGACAGAGTGTTCAGATCGTGCAATGCTCCTCGCACCGTTCAGAAAAATGAACGGACCACTCAGCGAGGTGAACATGAGCGAGGCACCCATGTGCCGCATCTACGACCGCGACCTCCTGGCCCGCCTCATGAAGAGGACCGGCACCGGAGCGCGGCTGACCACTCGTGACCTGGCCAGCGTCGCGGGGCTCCCCCACGGGACCGTCGGCGCGCTGCTCAACGGGGACCAGCGGTTCATCTCCCGCGACAAGGCCCAGCGAATCGCCGCCGCGATCGGCGTGGACCTGATGGTCGTCTTCGTCCCGTGCGAGCGGGCCGGACGCGTCTTCGTCGACACCACCGCACCCATGGCGGTGCCGGCATGAGCGCCAAGACCGCCACCGCACTGACGGAAGCCGAAGTGCTCGCCCTCCCCGCGATGACGACCGCCGAGCAGGCGTTCGCCGCGCTCGGGATCGGCCGTGACCTCGGCTACAAGCTCATCCGCCAGCAGGAGTTCCCGCTGACCGTCGTCCCCATCGGCCGCGCTCTCCGCGTCCGCCGGGTCGACCTCCTGGCCTTCCTCGGCCTGGAAAACAGCGATGCCGCCAGGGGTCCAGCCCTGACGGCATCGAGCGAACGCAACACAGATACAGCCGCGAAGCAGAACGGAAGCGCTCGATGACCACTGTACGAGAGACCACTGACACCACGCAGTCCGTTGGCGGTGCCGCATGAGGTGCGACGAGCCGCTGTCTCGCCCCGGTGAGGACTACTCCTACCGCGACTGCCCGCTGGAGCTGGGCCACCCCGGGGATCACGACTACTTCGGGGAGAGGTTCCCTCGCCCCGAGGCGACTGACGGTCTGGACCCGGAGATCGCCGATCTGATCGAGGCGGCCGCCCGCAAGCGCGGCATCTGGGACCTGGACGAGCGGCAGTGGCCGATCGTCGTTGAGGTCACCAGCGTCTACGTCATCAAGGCGCCGGGTGAAACCGAAGACGAAGCCCTCGCGTACTGGGCCGACAGCGGTGAGTACCCCGACCTGGACGGCGAGCAGGCGATCGACGGCGGGTTCGAGATCCGCCGCGCCGACCGCTACCAGCGAGACAGCCTGACCGGCGCCCCGATCGGCCCGGTCATCGCGTGCCCCGGCTGCGGCCGACAGGCCATGCGCCGCGAGTGGTTCCACGACCCGTACCGGAAGTGCCACGGCCCGATCGACTGGCGCGAGAACCCCCACGCTCGGACGCCCCAGTACCGCTACAGCCGCGAGCACAACGCCACCCCCGTCACGCAGGCGGTGGCTGTCTGATGACTCGCACCACGGCGGCCGGGGGCAACACCCCCGGCCGCCGGGCCCCGGCCCCCCAGCTTGAAGTCGTCGCCGCGCTCTTCGTCGACTTCGGCGTCGACCGGGGCCCCGAAGAAGAACAGCGCCCCCCGCGCGCTCGCTACGAGTGCGTCCCCTGCAACTACCGCAGCCATGTCGTCACCGGCGCCGCCGCCGTAGCCGCCTTCGTCGAGACCGCGGCCGACGCCCACCGCGCAGTCTGCCCCTCACGCCAGGAGACCCACCTGTGACCGACGTGCAGAACCCCGACATGCGGGCCTCCGCCCGCGAGTACGACGACGCCGGGCTGTGCGTACTCACCATCAAGGCCGACGGCACCAAGGCGCCGGCAGTTCGCTCCTGGACCCCGTACAAGGTGACGCGCTCCAGCGTGGCCGAGCACGACGCCTGGTTCCCGGCGGACAGCACGGCGGGCATCGCCGTCGTCTACGGCGCGGTGTCCGGCAACGTCGAGATGATCGAGTTCGAAGGGACCGCCATCGCCGACGGCCTCCTCGACGACGTCACCGAAATCATGGGAGCGTCCGGCCTGGGCGAGGAATGGCAGGCCATCCTCACCGGCTGGGCGAGCGAGTCCCCGTCCGGCGGCCGGCACTTCCGTGTCCGTCCCGACGGCGCGCCTGTCAGCGGCAACATCAAGCTGGCGTCCAGGCTCGCCTGGCCGGAGGAGTACACCCCGGAGGAGAAGCAGCGCCTGGCGGAAAAGCCCAACTCCCGCATCGTCCGTGTGCAGATCGAGACGCGGGGCGAGGGCGGATACGGGCTCGTCGAACCGAGCTGCGGCACCGTGCACGCCACCGGCCGCCCGTACCTGCGCATCGCGGGCGGGCCCGCCACCATCCCCACCATCGCGGCAGACGTCCTCGACGCCATCCACGAGGTGTGCCGGATGGTTGACAAGCTGCCGAAGCCCGAGGTGGCCAAGGCGACGCCGCGACCCATGCCTCCCCTGCCCGACGGTGGCCTCCGCCCCGGCGAGGACTACGAGCGCCGCGCCGACTGGGAAGAGATCCTGCACGGCCTCTTCCGCCCAGTCATCACCCGGGGCACCACCACCTATTGGGGCTGGGCCGACGGGCAGGGCGGGGTGAAGGCCACCACCGGCCGCGCCGCCGACGCGGACCGGCTGTTCGTCTTCACCACCAGCTCCGATTTCCTGCCCGAGGTGCCCTACTCGAAGTTCGGGGCCTACGCGCACCTGCACCACGGCGGCAACTTCAAGGCCGCGGCCGCCGAGCTGCGCCGCCGCGGCTTCGGTTCCGAACCCGCTCGGCGCCGGCTGGCAGCCGCCCCGGCGCCGAGCGGCCCATTCAGTGACGGGTCCGCCGCGCTCGATCACGACACTGCGGCCGAGCAGGCCCCCGGGCACACCCAGCCGGACCTCCAGGTCGTCCCGGCCGTGCGGCCGGACCTCGACATCACAAACGAGGTCGACGCTATCGACGGGGTCCTCGATCTCATGCGGACCGACCAACTGCCCGACCTCTACAAGCGGTCCGGCGGGCCGTGCTGGGTCCACCACGACGACAGCGGGAACCCCGAGGTCAAGGCGCTCGGCACGGACAACCTGCGCGCCTACCTGGCCGACCACCTGACCAGCTACACCGTGCGCGTCGACCCGAAGACGGAGATCGAGACGGAGGAGCGAGAGCTCCTCATGCCCAAGACGTGCGGGACGCTCCTCGGCCGGAAGGACTGGCCGCTGCCGACCCTGCGCGGCATCGTCACCTCCCCCGTGATCCGCCCCGACGGATCCCTGCTCCAGGCCCCCGGGTACGACCGCGAGACCGGCCTCTACCTCCACCCCCGCGTCGCGCTCCGACGGTTGAGGGCCGAGGTCACCGCGGACTCGCTGGCCAAGGCCAAGGACATCGTCCTGCACAAAATGCTGGCCGACTTCCCGTGGGTGCAGCCGTCCGACGGGGCTCACTACCTCGGCGCGCTGCTGACACCGATCCTGCGCCCGTACTTCCACGGGGCCACCCCGATGTTCATCATCTCGTCCACCTCGGCCGGGTCAGGGAAGACGCTGCTGAAGGACATCTTCAAGTACGCCTACGGCAGCTCGGACACGCCGTGGCCGGAGAACGACACCGAGCTCCGCAAGAGCATCACGACGCAGCTGTACACCACCGGCCAGCCCGTCATCGTCCTCGACAACCTGCCCAACGGCTACACCGTAAAAAGCCCCGTACTGTCCGCGCTGCTCACCGCCGAGACGTGGGGCGACCGCGTCCTTGGCGCCAGCGCCTCCGTCACCATGCCGAACGACCGGCTGTGGATCCTCACCGGCAACGGCCTGCAAACCGGCGGCGACAACGCCCGCCGCGCCATGTGGGTGCGCCTCGACCCCGACGTCCCCGACCCCGACCAGCGCGACAACTTCAGGGTCGGCGACCTGCGCCCCTGGCTCCGCGCCAACGCGTCCACCGTCGTCGCCGCCCTGGTCACCATGGTCCGTGCCTGGGTCGCCGCCGGAGCCCCCACCATCCGCACCCGCAAGGGCGACTACTCCGAGTGGGCGTCGATGATTGCCGGCCTGCTCGACTTCCTCGGCGTCTCCGGGTGGATGACCGACCGGGCCGACGCCATGAAGCAGGACAGCGAGACCGCGGAGTGGGCCGCCTTCCTCATCGCCTGGCACGAGCGGTTCGGCGGGGAGACGATCACCGCCGGGGCCGCTGGCAGCACGCTCGCCGAGCACGCGCCGCGCCACCCGAAGACCGGCGAACTGCCGAGCGCGAACGCTCTGGGCGCCTGGCTTAAAGCGCGGGACGGCCGCTTCTTCGGCAACCTCCGCATCGTCCGCGTGTGGGACTCCCACCGCTGCTCGAACCAGTGGCGCGTCGAAGCACACCAGCGCCCCGAGGCCGAGCAGTGACGACCCCGCGCGATGCAGGGACCGCAGGGACCTTGCAGGGACCCGTGCAGGGAGCCAGCCAGCTCCCTGCACGGCCCCTGGCCTGCACCTCTGCCGGGAGGCAGGGACTTGCAGGGACTTGGCCCCAGCCCCCTAACACCACGCGCATCACACACACATCACACAACACACATTCATCTGCATGTGGTGCGACGTTCTCCAGCTCCACTAATGCACTGGCTTACGGATATCTCCCTGCAAGTCCCTGCGTCCCTGCAAAACCGCAGACCAGAGCGCCGCAAGAGCGCTCCGCAGGTCCCTGCACCACTCCCTGCGGCTCCCTGCACTCCCTGCAAAGCCCCAGCACCCACAACGAGGTGACGACGACCGTGCCCGAGACCTTCCGCCCCCGCCCCTACCAGACCGCCGCCATCCAGGCACTCACCGCCGGATGGGCTGGCCCGTCGAACCGCCTGGCGGTCGTCCTGCCGACCGGTGCCGGCAAGACCGTGGTGTTCGCCAACCTCATCGCCCAGATGCGCCAGCAGCTAGGTCGCAAGCGGGCGTTGGTCATCGCCCACAGGGAGGAGCTCATCGAGCAGGCCGCCGCGAAGATCCGCGCCGTGTGCCCGGACCTGCGCGTCGGCATCGTCAAGGCCGAGCGCAACCACCACCGCGTGATGGATGTGATCGTGGCGTCCGTTCAGACGCTGGCGGTGAAGCGGCGCCGCGAGCAGATCCAGGACATCGGGCTGGTCATCGTCGACGAGTGCCACCACGCAGCCGCTGCCACGTACCGCAAGGTGCTGGAGCACTTCGGGGCCTGGGACGGCACGCCGGTCGCCGGGTTCACCGCGACGATGACGCGCACCGACGGCGGCCTGGCCGAGGTGTGGCAAGACGTCGTTTTCAGCCTCGACATCCTGGAGATGATCGGCGACGGCTTTCTCTGCGACGTCCGCGGGCGCCGCGTGACCGTGGCCGGCCTCGACCTCGACGCGGTGAAGACCCGCAACGGCGACCTGGCGGACGGGCAGTTGGGCCAGGCGCTCGACGACTCCGGCGCGGCCGCCACCATCGCGGCCGCGTACACCCAGCACGCCGCTGACAGGCCGGGCGTGGTGTTCACCCCGACGGTGGCGACCGCCCGGTCCATGGCGGCCGCGTTCGCTGCCGCCGGGATCTCCTCGGCCCCGATCTGGGGCGACATGCCGCGCGACCAGCGCGCGCAGGAGCTTGCCCGGTACCGGTCTGGGGCCGTGCAGGTCCTCACCAACTGCATGGTGCTCACCGAAGGGTTCGACGCCCCGTGGACGTCGTGCGTTGTCGTCGCCCGCCCCACCAAGTCCCCCGGGCTGTACTGCCAGATGGTGGGCCGCGGTCTGCGCCTGCACGACGGGAAGCGGGACGCCCTGGTGCTCGACGTGGTCGGCGCCTCGACCCGCCACAAGCTGGCCAGCATCGTCGACTTGACCACCCAGGAGATCGACGAGGTTCCCGAGGACCGGCCGCTGCGCGAGGTCGTCGAGGAGTACCGCGTGGAAGAGGCCCGGCGCCTGGTTGTGCAGCAGCTGCACATGGAGGAGTTCAACCTCTTCGGCCAGTCGAGTACGCAGTGGCTCCGCACCGAGGCTGGCACGTGGTTCATCCCGCTCCGCCAGGACCTCTTCCTCTTCCTGGTCCGTGACCCCGGCGGCCGAACGTACCGGGTACGGCGGTGGGACGCCGGTGAGGGCTCACGGCCGCCGAACCCGGACCCGTCGATGCCGCTGCCGGACGCCATGCAGTGGGCCGAGCGGGCGGGGCGCGCGCTCGCCCCGGCGCACTTCGTCGCGAAGGACGCGAGATGGCGGAACCAGCCCGCGACGTCTCGGCAGATCGGCTACTGCCGGAGCCGCGGAATCCCTGTCCAGCAGGGCGCCACGGCTGGTGAGGTCGGTGACCTCCAGGCCGTGCACCGAGTGAACGGCGTGCTCGCCCGGCTCTCCGCTACCTCGCTGGTTGCCGCGTGACCGCCGCCGTGGCCCGTGCCCTCCTCGACACCCCGCCACCCGACCCCATCCCTGGGCAACTCGACCTGGAGCACACCGTGACCGACCTGACCGTCAGCTCACCCCCCGCCGTGCGTGTACTCGACCTGTACTCCTGCTCCGGCGGCGCGGCATGGGGCTACAACGCCGCTGGACTGGAAGTGGCCCGCGGCGTGGACATCGTCCACCGCCCGCGCTACCCGTTCCCGTTCACGCTGGACGACGCGATCCAGTGCCTGCTGGCCCACGGCCGCGACTACGACTTCATCCACGCCAGCCCACCGTGCCAGAGCGAGTGCTCCCTGACCGTGGGCACCAACCGGTCGCGCAAGTGGGGCGCCGGCAGCGACCACATCGACTTGGTGGGGCCGACCAGGAGAGCGCTGGACCACATCGGTGTCCCGTACGTGATTGAGCAGCCCATCGGCAAGGCGAAGATCCGCAAGGACCTGACGCTGTGCGGCGAGCAGTTCGGGCTCGGCGTGATCCGTCACCGGGACTTCGAGCTGGGTTTCTGGGAGGCCCCTCAGCCCGCCCACATCCCGCACCGAGGCCGCGTCCGCGGTTGGCGCCACGGCCAGTACTTCGACGGCCCGTACGTCGCCGTGTATGGCGACGGCGGGGGCAAGGGGACAGTCCGCGAGTGGCAGGACGCCATGGGCATCCACTGGACCGACGTGCGCAAGGAGCTGGCCGAGGCGATCCCGCCCGCCTACGCGCAGTACATCGGCGAGCAGTTCCTGGTGCGGGCCCGCGAACCGGCCGCACAGCAGCTCGCCCTCACCCCGTGACCAGCAGTACGCCCCGGCCGGCGGCTATCCGGCCGGGGCGCCTTCCCATCCTTCCACCCGCACCCGAGGAGTCCCTGATGCCCGACACCACACCCACCACGCCCGCACCGTTCCGGTACGTCGACGAGGACGACTTCCACCTGTCCGCCCACCTGGTGTTCAACCTGCCCGCCACGCTGTCGATCACGATCGAGGGCAGTGACGAGCCGCAGTCGGCACACGTTCCGGTCGGCGACCTGCCGAAGGTGCTGGCCGGGATCGCCGCGGCGGCCGGGCTGCCCCCGGCCCGGTTGGTCCTCGGCACCACCGACCAGCAGCCCACAACCGCCGAGGCCGAGCGACAGGCCGACATCGCCGACAGCGTCACCGCCCACACGAAGGCCCTGCTCACCCGGCGCACGGAGACGCTGCGCAAGCGCGCCGAGCGAGCCGAGGCTGAGCGGGACCAGCTGCGAGCCGACCGGGCCGCCGTGCTCCGGGAGGCCGAGGCGAAGGCGCGGGAGATCGTCGCCAAGCTCTGGGGCGACGGCACCACCCAGACGCAACTGGACAGGGCGGGCGGCGCCCGGGCCGTCGAGTGGGAGCTCGGTCTCATGGCCAGCGGGAGCCGCTTGGCCGACGAGGCGCAGCAGCCCGAGCCCGCGCGGTTCTGCGGCCGGGCTGACTGCCTGGCCCCGGGCCACCGATTCATGCTCGGCACCACGGTGCACACCTGCACCGGGCAACCGGAGGCCGAGATTTGCGGCAGGTTCGTGCCGGACACGCCTCGCGCACCCGGCCTGTGCGCGTCCTGCGGCGACGCCCGGGGATGGCACGCCCGCGAGGCCGTCGAAGAGCAGCCCGCCGCCGACCAGCCGGACACCGAGACCGAGGCGCAGCGATGAGCAGCCCGCCGCCCTGCCTCTGGACCAACAACTGCGCCTACGACGACGACGCCGGCATCTGCCCCTGCGAAGACGACGACATCACACCCGAACCCCGACCCATCGAAGACGTCCCCACCGGGAGCTACCTGTGACCCGACCGAGCAGCAGCCCCCGGGGCGAGCACGCGCCCCGCCCTGGCGTCACCTGGGCGACCACGACCGTCGGATGGGCCGGCGAGCAGCTGGTCGATGACGCCGCCCCCGCGCCTCGCCCGAACCGGGCCACGCGACGAGCAGCACAGCGAACAGCACGACGGAGGACACAGTGACCGAGGACCCCACCCGGGAGCAGCTGCTCCACCTCGCCGAGCGGGCACGCCGCGGCGTGCTCCTTCCCGCCGAAGGGGCACTGCTCGCCGACGCCATGGCCGAGCTGACGGAAGAGGTCGTCAACGCCACGCAGACAGCCGAGTTCTACGAGGCTGCCCACTCCCGCATGCGCGACCGAGCCGAGGTTGCCGAGGTCCGAGCGACCGCCCACATCACCGGGTTGGAGCAGCGCGCCGAGCAGGCCGAGGCCGCCATCGAACGCGTGCGGGCCGAGCTCGCGCTCTGCGACTGGCCCCACGCCGAAGTCCGCGCCGACCGCATCACCGACGCCCTCGACCAGGCGCAGCAGCCCACCACCACGGAGGCGCCGTGCTGAGCGCCGTCCTGTACCGGCTCCGGACCCACCACCGATCCGACCGGGCCCGCCGAAGGAAGCCCGTCTGCCGCTGCGGCCGCAACCACCCCGGACCCCGCCGCCCCACCGCCTGACCCGTCGCCCGGCCGGACCCCACCCGGCCGGGCACCCCGCACAACACCCGCCAGATCAGCAAGGAGAACGACATGGGCACGTGCCTGCTCTGCGACACGAACGACAGCGCCGGCGGATACCTCTGCCTCGCCTGCACCAAGAACACCGTCGTGCGGCTGGAGTGCCTGCCCGACCTGTACGACGGGCTGCTGCCGTTCCTCGCCCCGTCCACGGCCGTGGCCCTGGGGCGCAGCGGGAAGGGCGGCCCCGCCCCGCTCCCGGTGCGCACGGAGACCCTCGACCTGCGCGGCCCCGGCGGCATGGTCGGTGTCGTCGAGGACCACCTCGCCGCCGTCCGCCAGGAGCGCGGCATGCGCAGGCTGGTCCCCGTCGGCTCGGTCGAGACCAGGCTCAAGGCCGCCGTGGCCGGACTGCGCGACAACATGCCGTGGATCTCCGTGTCCTGGCCCGAGGCCGGCACATTCGCCGGAGAGATCCGCGACCTGACGCGGTCCGTCCGCTCGATCATCGCGCCGGAGCCCGCCGTCGACCGTGGCGAGCGGCTCGGGAACTGCCCGGCGATGGACCCGTCCGGAACGCTGTGCGGCGCCGTGCTGTGGCTTCCCCGCGGCGAGAAAGCAGTGAGGTGCGAGTGGTGCGACACCCGCTACCCGCCGTACGTCTGGCACCAGTTGAAGGCGTGGATGACCGAGGACGAGAAGGCGCGCGATTCCGCAGAACCCTTGCGCGTCTAAGCCTGGGTTAGATAGAGTCTCCCCGTGAACGCGATCCCATGGCGGGAACGGGTCCGCGGGGAGGATCAGCTGGTGGAACAGCTGCAAATCCTCGTCTCCGAATCCGCCAAACGTCGAGCGATCGCCCTGCTCGACGGCGTAGCCGAACTCGGGACCGTGGCCGACGTGGCCAGGGAACTCGGGAAGAGCTGGAACGCCGTTGACGCGGCGATCAAGAAGAACGGGCCCAGCCCGACAACCGAATAGAACGGGGCCGGGCGACAGCTCCCGGGTGGTGGAACACCCGAGGCGCGCGCGTCGCCCGACCCCAACGCCCCGGAGCGGGTCAACGCTCCGGCACTTGACCACGAGAGAGATGGAACCTCCTCATGGACCGTCGGCATCTTCGCATGCCCGCTGCGCAGAGCAGCACCCCGCCCGAGCGGCGCCTGATCGCCGTCGGCACCACCCGCCGCTGCGGCGGCCGCACCATCACCGTGCGAGCCACCCCGGTCGGCGTCACCGGCACCATTCGCCTGGCTGGCGGTGCCCGATGACAACGCCCCTCGTCCTCAGCGACGACACCATCACCCTGCTCGGCCACCTCGCCGACACCCTCGACGCCCGCCGCCCCAACGCCGAGATGAGCGAGCCGATCCGCCTCGCCCGCGCCCTCGTCCTCGCCGAGCAGCTCCACGGACCGACCGAGGCCGCGTTCGACGCCGAACAGGACCTCCTCGCCGCAGCCCCCCGCGTCCGGCCCGGCACCACCCGCGGCGAGTACGCAGCCTCGCTCCGGCTCATCGCACAGGGGGTGAGCGCCGGATGAGCAACACCGACGACCTCCGCGCCCTCCTCGACACCGTCCTCGACGCGATCGACATCCCGTTCCCGGCGACCGGCGGCGACCTCGACAAGTTCTACGCGCTCCTCGACCGGCGGGTCATCCTTGCCGTCGGCACCGCCCGCGGCGCCCTCGCCGAGGCCCCGGCCGACATCGCGTGGAACGTCGACTACCTCCGCCGGAAGCTTGCCGAGCACCCGCCCAACTACCCCCACGCAGACGAGGGGGCAAGCCGATGACTGGCGCACTCACCCTGGCGCAGCGGCGCGCGAAGGTGCGCCAGATGGCGCAGGAAGGTATCTCGAACCGCGCCATCGCGGCGCAGGTCGGCGTGGGCAAGGACACCGTGGCCCGCATCCTGGCCGCCCCGATCGAGACGCGGGCGGAGGCCCTGGCGTACCGGGTGGCGCAGGTTGAGACAGCTGTCGCAGCGCTGAGCGCCGCAGCTCAGGCCGCCCTCGGCGCCGATCCGGCGCACACCATCACCGACGACGAGACGGCCCGGCGCTGGTGGACGGAGCTGCGCGCCACCGCGGCGCAGCTCCTGGCGCACGCCGACCAGTTCGCCGACTACTACCCCGGCGCAACGGAGACCGGCGGTGCGCCATGACTTACCACGACCTCGGCTACTACGGCCTGTTCGGCATCCTCGGCGCTGCCGTCCTCCTGACGCTGCTGCCCGACGGATGCCGTGCGCACCGCCTGCTCGCCCGCGCCGTCCTGGGCGCGCTCCTCGTCATCGCCGCCATCGTCGGCGTCTCGTACTGAAGGACCACACCGTGAAGACCAGCCTCATCGCCGCCATCGACACCGCCCACGCGCACACCATGGCCGCACCCCCCGCCGCCGGGGGCGCCGGCGGATCCATCCCCATCAGCGTCCTCTTGATCATCGTGCTCAGCGGAATCGCCTGGTGGATGTTCAAGCACGGCGACAAGACGAAGAAGCTCCACCTCGCCCCCGGGTTCGTCTGCCTCGGCCTCGGCCTCTCCATGTCCGGCACCCAGATCGGCACCATGGTCAACCAGCTGTTCGGCACCTTCGCGCAGATGATCGCCCAGTTCGCCAGCAACGCCTGACCATGGCCGAGCCCGAGGCCGACACCATCGAACTGCCTCCCGTCCCCGAGTTCGGGAACGGGAGGCCCCGGTGGGCCGCCCACCGCATCCACCCCCGGCGCCTTGCCCACGGCCACCTCGCCCAGTGGGCCCGGCTCCGCGCCTGGACCGTTGCCACCGACCACCCGGCCCGCGGCGCGGCCGTCTCGCGCCGTATCGCCGGGCTCTCTGCCGCCGCCCTACTCGCCTGGCGCACCGGGCACCAGCAACCGCAGCTCCTCACCATCGCGGCCAGCGCCTACGCGGTCAGCGCCTGGCGTGCCGGCCGCCCCGTACCACCGACCCCACCAACCGAAGAGGAGCTGCGCCGCCGGGTCGTCCTCGGCGTGCAGCAGCTGCTCGCCGACAACCCCGCCGTGTTCGTCCGGGACGTGTACGACGCCCTCCAGGCCCGGCCCGCAGCGGCCCACCTCGACGACGCCCGGCTGCGCGCCGTCCTCGTTCAGTGCGGCATCACCGTTCACCGCAGCGTCCGCGTCAGCGCGGACAAGACCGGCCGCAGCGGCATCAAGTCCGCCGACATCGAGGCGCTCCTCTCCCCCGCACCCGTAGACACCCCTTCTGACGCTGTAGACGCAGGTCAGCAGCCCGCAGAAGAGGCCGTAGACCCCGCGTAGAGCGGGCTGTAGACCCCGTTCCCACCCACTAGGAGGACCCCATGGACCCGATCAGCATCGAAGAGCTCCAGCGTCGCAACGCTGAGTCCCAGCAGCAGCGGGACGCCGAGAAAGCCGCCGGGGACAAGGAGTAGGTGTAGCTACACCACTGCTCCGTAGCCCGTTGTCAGACCCCCGCCGTACCGTGGGAACCAGTACACAAATCCGAATGGAATGCGTGCTGGCTGCCGCAGCTACTCGGACCGAGGCCCCGCCCGAAATTCCCCCCGGGCGGGGCCTCACCCATGAGCCACACTGGACACATGCCGATCCTCGTCGACATCTACGCCGCCCAGACCGCCACCGGCATCAAGGCCGGAACTCTCCGCGTCTGGCTCCACCGCGGCAAGCTCACCCACCACGGCCACGACCGCGCCGGCCGAGCCCTCGTCGACCTGAACGAACTCCAGCCCACCGCCACCACGGCAAACGCAGCTTGACCCGCTGATCACCCGGTGTAACACTCAAGGGGCGTTCGGCATGCCCGGACATCGAACCCCTGGCCAGCGCCGGGGGTTTTCGTGTGTCACGGAACAGCGACGCACCTTCACTCTTCCCCCACATGTGGCAGCGTGGCCCCCTCACCACTCAGTCCCAGGGGGGACCATGCGCACCCGCATCACCACCGCCGCCATCGCGACCGGCCTGCTCCTCGCCACGCTCACCGCATGCGGCAGCAGCGACGACGACGCCAAGCCGGAAGCAAGCCCCAGCACACTCAGCCAGGCCGACCGCGACGCAGCGCTCAAGGCTGCCGGCCTGCCGCCCCGGCCCGACGACGCAGCGGCAGCGGCGTACGTCAAGGCGCTCGACGCCATCGACACAGACATCGCCCACGGCAAGACGGACAAGGCCGTCAGCCGCGGCATGGACACCTGCGGCCTCATCAAGCGGTTCCCCAGCGACGAGACCAAGCAGGCCGACCAGACCAACAAGCGCTGGTCCAGCCCCACCCACCCTGAAGGGCACGGTCTCGCCACGGCCAAGAAGATCCTGACCGTGACGCACAAGCAGCTCTGCCCCGACTTCTGACCCAGTCGCACCCGAGCCCGGCCCGCACAGGCAGGCCGGGCTCACGCACGCCAGGAGGAGCCCATGCCCTTCAGCATCACGGTGCCCGTCCATCTGACCGTGGACGTGCTCGGCGACGACCTCGTAGGCCGCAACCTCGGCACGATCGACCTCGATATCACCGACGGCGCGATCTCCGAAGACCAGCTGCGCGGGCGCTTGGGCGAGCTCCTGATCGAGGCCGGCCGCTATCTCACCACGACCCGCGAATACCCCGACCCAGCAGGCGAGACCCCGCTCACCACGGGAGGCACCAGCGTGCCGATCGTCACCTGAGCCACACATCAGGGCGATTCACAGGAGCTGACCATGCCGTCTCGTCCGCCATCTCGGTGCACCAGCTGCGGCACCCGCCGCGACGCCCGGGGCAACTGCCCCAACTGCCGCCCCGCTTCGCAGCGCAAGGCCGCCCACACCCGAGCTGACTGGCGCTGGGTGTACGACGACAAGCGATGGCCGCCGTTGCGCGATCAGGTCCTCTCCGAGGAGGCACTGTGCCGTGCAGGCTGCGGCCGCCCGCCCGGCGTCGTTGACCACATCCGACCGCACCGCGGGGACGAACAGCTGGCGTTCGACCGTGCCAACCTCCAGGCCATGTGCAAGCCGTGCCACGACAGCAAGACGGCCGTAGAGACTGGGTTCGCAGGAGGCGGCCCCAAGCGCCTCGCCCCGGCCAAGGTCACGCTGGTCTGCGGCCCGCCCTGCTCAGGCAAGACCACCTACGTCCGCGACCGTGCCCAGCCCGGCGACCTCGTCGTCGACTGGGACGCACTGGCCCAGGCCCTGGGGTCCCCCCACCCCTGGGACCACCCCGCCCCCCTCACCCCGTTCATCGCCGAGGCGCGCGACGCAGTGACCGCGCGGCTCGGCCGCAGCCACGCCGTCGAGAACGCGTGGCTCATCGCGACCGCACCGCGTGACGCCGACCGCCAGCGCCTCGCCCCCGCCGGCGCGACCGTTGTCGTCCTCGCGACCGACGAGGACGAGTGTGTACGCAGAGCCAGACAGGACAGCAGGCCAGCGGGTACGATCGAAGCTATCGAGTCATGGTGGCGCACACACCGCGCTGACCAGCACTGATACCGCCTCTCACCGAGGTGATCCAACCCCCAGGGGGGTTACGGATCTTTCCGGTGGGGGGGACCCCAATCGCAGGCGGGGGTGCCGCGCGCACGACCGCCAGTTTGGGCCGCCTTTATGAGGATCCTGTGACCGACCATCACATTGCGTGACAGGGCTGGGGGTGCGTCATGGGCGAGCGCGGACCCATCGGGCAACCGGACAACGTCAGGGCTCTGCGCGGTAACCCCGGCGGCCGGCCCGCACCGAAGCGCGTGACTGCCGCGCCCGGCGTCCCGGACGCACCGGAGTGGCTGGACGCCGAGGCCCTGGCCGAGTGGGACCGCATCGTGCCGGACCTGGACCGCCTCGGTGTCCTCGCCCTCGTCGACCGGGCCGCCCTGTCGACGTACTGCGCGGCCTGGTCCGTGTGGGTGCGCGCCGAGCGGCTGCTCCAGGAGGACGACCTCGTGGCCGAGCGGCGCGCGGGCAACGGGCCGGCCAAACACCCGGCGTGGCAGGTGTGGCGCGAGGCCGCCACCACCGTGTCCGCGCTGGCGAAGGAGCTGTTCATCACCCCGAGTTCGCGCCTGCGGTCGGTGAAGCCGGAGGACAACGACGATGGGGAAGACGACATCCTCGACTAAGGGCCTGCGGGCCCAGCTCACCGCCGAGATCGATCAGGCCATCGCGCGTTGGGTCGATGAGGGCCTGGTCGACGGCACTGAGTGGCTGGCGCAAGGTCGCCAGCCACTGATGGTGACGCCGCTGCCCGCGTCGCCCGGCGTCTGGTTCGACCCGGAAGCGGTCGAGCGGCTGCTGAAGTTCTTCCTCCTGCTGAAGCAGCTGATCGGGCGTCACGCTGGGCGCTCCTTCCGGCTGATGGACTGGCAGGTCCGCTACCTCATCGCCCCGGTGTTCGGCCTGAAACGGCCGGACGGGTACCGGGTGATCCGTACGGTCTGGTTCGAGATCCCCCGCAAGAACGGCAAGAGCACCATCTGTTCGGGGCTCGGCCTGTACCTCGCGTTCGCCGACCGGGAGGCCGGGGCCGAGGTGTACGCCGCGGCTGGCGACCGCGACCAGGCGAACATCGTCTTCCGCGCCGCCGCGAACATGGCGAGCGGGAGCCCGCCGCTGAAGAAGAAGTTGGGCAGGCGCGGGATCCAGCGCAAGCTGCTGGAGCACCCGGTCACACACTCGATCTTCCGGGCCCTCTCGTCCGAGGGCCTGCGCGCGCACGGCCTGAACGTCCACGGTGGCGTCATCGACGAGGTCCACGTCCACAAGAACCCGGACGTCGTGGACGCGCTGGAGACCGGCACCGGCTCCCGCTCGCAGCCGCTCATCATCTTCATCACCACGGCGGACGACGGAGCCGAGACCGGCAGCGTCTACGCCACCAAGCGCGAGGAGATCGAGGCCCTGGCGGGCGGGCACGCCGAGGACGACACCGTGTTCGGCGTCGTGTTCGGAGCCGACCACGAAGCCAAGGACTTCGACGCGTTCTCCGAGGACGCACTGCGCACGGCGAACCCCGGCTACAACATCACCGTGCTCGCCGACTACCTGGCGGGCAAGGCCGCGCAAGCGAAGCGCTCCCCCGCGCAGCTGAACCGGTACCTGCGCCTGCACCTCAACGTGAGGACCAAGCAGACCACCAGGTGGCTGAGCATGGACGACTGGGACCGCTCGGCCCGGGAGCCGGTCTCGAACCTGCCGATCTCCGTCGACCTGGCGGACCTGGAGGGCCGGGACTGCTACGGCGGCCTGGACCTGTCCAGCACCACTGACCTGACGTCGTTCTCCCTGTGGTTCCCCCCGGAGACGGACGACCCCGCCGAGCCGCACATCTGGGTCCCCTGGTTCTGGCTCCCGGAGGACAACGTCAAGGCCCTGGAGCGCACCACGAAGGTGCCGCTCAAGCGCTGGTCGGAGACCGCGGCTCACGAGGGGCCGGCGCTCCGGCTGACCGAAGGCAATGTCGTCGACTACCGCGCGGTGCGCGCCCTGGTCACCGACAAGCTGAAGTCCCGGTTCAACATCCTGGCCGTGGGCTACGACCGGTGGAACGCCACCGAGACCGTCAGCGAACTGATGGACGCCGGCGTGGAAATGGAGCAGGTCTCGCAGGGATACGCGGGCCTGAACCAGCCGTGCCAGCAGCTGCAGCGCTTCGTGCTGTCTCAGCGCATCTCCCACGGCGGGCACCCGATCCTGCGGTGGAACGTCGACTGCGTCGGCATCAAGACCAACTCGGACGGCTACGTGAAGCCGGTCAAGCCCGACCGACAGGTCTCGTCCAAGCGCATCGACGGTGTGGCGTCCGGGCTGAATGCACTGGCGATGCACCTGCTGCGGGCCGAGCCGGAAGAGGAACCCGAGCCGAACGTGCGGTACATCGGCTGACCATCCCAAGGGGGTGCCATGAACGACCGCGCCCAATGGGTGTGCGAACTGGCTGGCTTGATCGCAGCGGTGGCCGGTGTGGTGGTAGTGGCCATCGCGCTCTGGAACGTGCTCGGAGCTGGCCTCTCCCTGCTCGCGGTATCGCTGCCGCTCCTGGTTCTCGGCAACCTGCGCAAGGGGGACAGCTGATGCCACTCATCCGCAACCTCCTGACCGGCCGGACCAGGCGCAGCCGATCGAGCATCCCTCGTCTGGACGGCCGGTCAACGTCCGCCGGCGTCAACGTTTCCCCGGACCGCGCCCTTCAGGTCGCCGCCGTGTTCTCCTCGGTCCGGTTGCTGGCCGAGACCGGCAGCATGCTCCCCACCGGCGTGTTCCAGCGGTCCGGCAACACGCGACTTCCCGCGATGGAACACCCGCTTGCGCCGCTGCTGACCTACCAGGCCAACCCCCAGCTGGTCGCGGGAGAGTTCTGGGCGCAGGTCATGGGGTGGATGCTCACCCGGGGCAACGCCGCGGTGTACATCGAGCGGAACAACGGCGGGCGTCCGGTCGGTCTGTGGCCCGTGTCCTGGCCCAACGTGGAGACGCGCCGGGTCAGGGCTACAGGCGAACTGGTCTATCAGGTGACCGTCGATGACGACGAGTGGGCGCCGATCCGCGAGGACGGGGGCCTGGTCCGCGCCGAGAACCTGCTGCACTTCCGCAGCTTCGGGGTGGGCGGCACCGAGGGCCTGTCCCCGATCGGCATGGCTCGCCAGTCGATCGGCACCGGGTGGGCGGCAACCTCGTACATCGGATCGTTCTTCCAGCGGGACGCCTCCCCGGGCGGCACGATCTCCGTTCCGGGCGCGCTCACCGACGGGCAGTTCGAGCGCCTGCTGCGGCAGTGGAACGACAACCACGAGGGGTTCGACAACGCGCACCGCATCGGGGTGATGGAGGGCGGCGCGAAGTGGGAGAAGACGTCGCTCAGTCCGGCGGATGCCCAGTTCCTCGAGGTCTACAAAATGACCCGGTCGGAGATCGCCGGAATCTACGGCGTGCCTCCGCATCTGATCGGGGACGTCGAGCGGTCGACGTCGTGGGGCTCGGGCATCGAGCAGCAGTCCCTCGGCTACGTCATCTACTCGCTGATGCCGTGGCTGACCCGCATGGAGCGCACAGTGCAGCGCCTGCTCGGTGACCCGTCGCTGTATATGAAGTTCAACCCGGACGCTCTGCTGCGCGGCGACTCTGCCCAGCGCAACGCCGGGTACGCGCTCGGCCGCCAGTGGGGCTGGTATTCCGTCAACGACATCCGGGCCAAGGAGGACGAGCCGCCGATCGAGGGCGGTGACGAGTACGTGGTCCCGCTCAACATGTCGCCGGCCGGGCAGACCGCACCGCCCGAGCAGCGGGAACTCCCTGCCCGCCAGGTCCGCGCGGGCGAGATGGCCGAGACGCCGTCTGCCGAGGAACTGCCGTCCTGGATCACCCGTCACTTCGAGGCCATCTCGGCGTTCTTCGCCGAGCAGGGCGATCGCGTCCTGGCCACGCTCGGCGTCACACCGGGCGCGACAGCCGAGGAGCTCGTCGACCTCGTGGTGGACAACGAGGTGCTGACGGAGATCCTCTATCAGCTTGCTCTCGGCCTCACGCAGGAGGTCGGGGCGGCGACGGCGGCCTCGCTCGGCGGAACGTTCACCGCCGGTGAGACGTCGGCAGCGCTCGCCGCGTCGGCTGCGTCGACCGCGGCGAACGTCAACGCCACCACGGTCGAGAAGTTGGCGAGCACGATCAAGCTTGCGGACGCGCCGGCCGACGTCCGCAAGGACGCCCGGGCCATGTTCGACGGGATGACCGAGTCCAGGGCGCGCGTCCTCGCGCAGGCCCGCGTCTCCCAGACCTCGAACTTCGCTGCACACGAGGGCGCAAAGCAGGGCGGCGCCCGCACGAAGACCTGGCGCGTCTGGGACGCGAACCCGCGCAAGACCCACCAGCGGGCCGACGGACAGACCGTCGGTATCCGTGAGGACTTCACCGTGGGCAAGCGGAAGGGCCGCTGGCCGCACGATCACCGGCTCGGTGTCGACGAGATCGCCGGGTGCACATGCCGACTGCAGTTCAACCGGGAGGACCCCAATGCGGACACGTGAGGTGCGGGCCTTCCCGCTGACCGATCTCCAAGTCCGGGCCGCCGACGACCAAGCGCAGACCCTGCGCTTCACCGGGCGGGCCATCGTCTACGACTCGCTATCCGAGGACATGGGCGGCTGGCGGGAGCGCATCGTGCCCGGCGCCGCGACGCGCACGCTGGGCCAGTCCCCGGATGTGCGGTTCCTCATCAACCACGACCCCAACCTCCTGCTGGCCCGAACGGCGGCCGGCACCGCCACCCTGGCCGAGGACGAAGGCGGGGTGATGGTCGAGGCGGACATGGCGGACGTGTCCTACGCCCGCGACCTCGCCGTGTCCCTGGAGCGCGGCGACATCACACAGATGAGCTTCGGGTTCTGGGTCACCGCCGACGGCTGGGCCGGGAACACACACGAGGTGTTCGGCATCGACCTCGACGGCGGCGACGTCTCGGTAGTGACGTACCCGGCGTTCGCCGCGACCTCGGCCGAGCTGCGCAGTGCGGCCGCGCGGCACACCGGGCAGGAGGCCGCACCCGAACCGGAGGCTGTGACCCGGGCCCTGGCCGAGGTCCGCGCGGGCAAGGTCCTCAGCGCCACGAACCGGCAGCTGGTCGCCGATGCGCACGACGCGCTCGGCGCGCTGCTGGAGGCCGCCGACCGTTCCGCCCCAGGCCCCCAGGCGTACCCGCACGAGCGGGCCCGCCACCGACTGCGCGAGCTGGAGATGCTCGCCAGCCTCTGAACCTCCCGGCCGACCGGCCCGGGACGCACCACCCAACCCATCATGAGGAGAACCCCATGCCCACCAGCGTGGAGCTGCGGCAGCAGCGGGCCGGCGTCGTCGAGTCGATGCGGTCCATCACCGAGGCGGCCGAGACCGCGAACCGCGGCCTGGAGGCCGAAGAGCGCCAGTCCTACGACCGGCACGAGTCCGACTTCCGCAGCCTGACCGAGCGCATCGAGCGCCTGGAGGCCGAAGAGCAGCGGGCCGCCGAGATGGCCGAGCCGATCCAGCGCGGCCGCAACCGGCCCGACGACGGCGGCCGCGGCACCAGCGACCAGCGAGCGCAGGAGCAGCGCAGTGCGTTCTTCCAGGCCCTGCGCCGCGGCCTGCCCCGCATGGCTCCGGAGCAGCGCGCCCTCGTCGAGAACACGGCCGGAGAGATCCTCGTCCCGGAGGACCTGGAGACCGAGATCAACCGGGCTCTGCCGGACCTGACCATCATGCGCGGCATCGCCTCGCAGCGGTCCGTCACCACCAACCGGGTCCGCCGGCGCAGCCTGGCCGAGGTGGCCGTGGGCTGGGGCAAGCTGGAGACCAACGAGCAGGACCTCACCGACTCGATGCCGTCGACTCCGACGGACGAGTACACCTACATCGAGGACCTCTACGGCCTCGCGAAGGTCGGCGAGGACGAGCTCGACGACTCCGACGTGAACATCGAGGCGTTCATCCGCGACAGCTTCGCGCGGGCCTGCGCCGAGGCGGAGGACACCGGCTGCACCGTCGGCACCGGGCACGCCGCCCATCAGCCGGTCGGCTTCATGACCGCGGGCGGTGGCGTTCCCACCGTCGCCGCCGCAGGGGCGGCCGCTCTCACCACGGACGACCTGAAGAAGCTGATCTACGCCACCCCGGCGCAGTACCGGCGCAACGGGCGCTTCGCCATCCCG
Source organism: Streptomyces sp. NBC_00385 (assembly GCF_035917155.1). Taxonomy (NCBI): domain Bacteria; kingdom Bacillati; phylum Actinomycetota; class Actinomycetes; order Kitasatosporales; family Streptomycetaceae; genus Streptomyces; species Streptomyces sp. NBC_00385. The sequence continues at coordinate 4,031,441 of NZ_CP107951.1, forward strand.
TCCGGAACCGAGCTGGCGATCTCCCTGCTCAAGGACGGGAACAACCAGTACATCTGGCAGCCCAACGCGCAGGCCGGGCGCCCGAACTCTCTGTTCGGCTACGCGGTTGAGAACCAGGAGGACATCGCCGCGATCGCAGCCAGCGCGCGCGTGGCCGCGTTCGGCGACTTCAACGCCGGATACCGGATCTACGACCGGCAGGGCATGACGGTCAAGGTCCTCACCGAGCTGTACTCCGAGGACGGCATGATCGGCTGGAAGATCCGCAAGCGCGTGGGCGGCGACGTCGTCCGCCCGCAGGCCCTGCGGATCCTCACCATGGCGGCCTCGTGATGAGGCGCATCCGGATCACCTCCGTAACCTCCGTCGCCGATGGGACTGGCCGCCGCTATACCCACGACCAGACCCCAGAGGTCCCCGACGAGCTGGCCACCGCGTGGATCGCGGCAGGGCACGCCGAGGCCTACACCGCCCGTCGGTCCGGCAAGGGCGGCGGCCGCCAGCAGGCCACCCGGCCGCCGCAGCGCAACACCGCGAAGAAAGCGGCCGGGGCCACCTCACCCGAGGCAGGGAAGAACGACGGCGACGCCGAGCCTCCGAGCGAATCGGGCCCGGCGGGCGATGAGGACGACAGCACGGCCGGCGACAACTGACCGAGGGAGGTGGAGCCGTGGCAGAGCCGTGGGCCACACCGGAGGAGCTGCGGCTCCACCTGCGCCTGGCCACCATCGACGAGGCGCAGGCCGCCGAGAAGATCGCGGCAGCCGAGACCGTCATCCGCGCCGAGCTCCAGCAGAGCATCGACGCGGTGGCGGGCGCCGCGATCGACCTGGTCGGCAACGGACGCCGGGTCATCAACCTGCCGGAGAGGCCGGTGACGGCTGTCGCCTCGGTCACGATCGACGGCCACACACCGCTCATCAGTACCGAGTACCGGTGGAACCGGTACGGCATCCTGACTCGGCTCGGCGGCTGCTGGCCGCTGGACGCCGCGGTCACCGTGCTCTGCGACTACGGGTACGCCACCACGCCCGCACCGGTGAAGCAGGTCTGCCTGCAAGTCGCCGGACGGGCGTGGGTGCGCCCCAGCACGGGGCTGGCCGCCGAGTCGCTCGGCGACCGGTCGGTGACCTACGACAAGGACCGGACCGGGGAGGCGCTGAGCGACTACGAGCTCCGCATCCTCGGCCCCTACGGCCGCGGGCCAGAGAGCAGGTGAGCCGTGGACATCACGCACCTGCTCAACCGGGTTCTTGAGGTGTGGCGAACCGCGACCGTCCCGGACGGGGCGGGCGGGGAAGAGACCAGCCTCGTCCGCCTGGCCGACGTCCCGGCGAAGGTCGACCAGCCCAGTGCCAGTGACCGTTTGCTGGCCCAGCAGGCCGGGGCCGCACACACCCACGACATCTACCTCCTGCCGGACGCCGACGTGCAGCGTGGTGACGAACTGCGCGGCGACGGACAGGTGTTCCACGTCGGGTACGTCGTGGCACCGTCCGCACCGGTCTACAGCAAGGCCGAGGCCGAACTGACACAGAGAGGGGCCTGACATGGCGGACGAGACATCGCAGCGCGCGCCGCTGCCCGCCGAGCCGCTGGAGTGCCGTCAGCGGGCCGAGGACAGCTCCCTGCCGGACACGGAGCGCCTGCTGTGGGCGGTCCTGGCAGTGGCTGGCGAAATCGTGGCCCTCCGCCGAGCCTTGGCGAAGCGGCGCTGATGCCCCGCCGGAGAGGCCGCGGCGGGGCCACGGTGCGCATCGTCGGCCTGGAGCAGCTGCGCGAGCGCCTGGCCGACCTGGAACCCGAGCTCATCGAGGCGTCCAAGCGGGCAGTCGAGGCATCAGCTGAGGCAGTCCGCGGCGAAGCCCGGCAGAACGTCCGAGTGAAGACCGGCAACCTGCGGGACAAGGTCGCCATCCACTACTCCAGCGACCACCTGAAGGCGTCCGTCGGGTGGAAGAACCGGGCCGACTGGTACGCGGTCGCGCAGGAACTCGGCACGAAGAGCATCCCCGCGCACCCTGCACTCGGGCCCGCAGCGGAGGCGGAGCGGCGCCGGTTCGAAGCACGGCTGCGGGCCGAGGTCGAAAGGATCCTGCGATGAGCGCACAGTCGCCCCTCCTTCCTATCCAGACCGCCATGTACGGAGCACTGAACGGAGACAGCGCCCTGAAGGGCCTGATCACCGGGGTATACGACTACGTGCCCGAGACGGCCGTCTACCCGTACATCGTGATCGGTGAGGCCACCGAGGTACCCCGCAACTCGCAGGACCGGTACGGGTGGGAGACCGTTCCCACCCTGCACATCTGGGACCAGTACCGCGGCTACTCGCGAGTCTTGCGGATCGGAAGCCGGATCGGTGAAGTGCTCGATCACCAGCGGCTCACCATCCCCGGGTACGACCTCATCGCCATCCGGTTCGAGTTCTCCCAGACCCTCACCGACCCGGAGCCCCCGGGCGACATCCGGCACCTGGTGCTCAGGCACCGGATCGTCACAGAGAAACCCATCTGACCCTCTGCCCCGCGCTATCGGCCGGGGCGTTCTTCATGCCCGAGGAGGCACCCATGCCTGGCTACGACGGCTTCGGAGCAGCACTCAAGCGAGGCGACGGCGCGGAACCCGAGGTGTTCGCCGCCATCGCCAACGCCACCAACATCAGCGGCCCGGGCCTGTCCCGGGACACCGTCGATGTCAGCTCCCACGACAGCCCGGACAAGCACCGCGAGTTCGTCGGGAGCCTGGTCGACCCCGGCGAGGTGACGGTCGACGTCAACTACGACCCCGCCCAGCACGACGAGTTGGTGGCCGACCTCACCGAGGAGGACCCGGGCAACTACCAGCTGGTGTTCCCCACCACCCCGCCCGTCACATGGGCGTTCGCCGCCGTGATGACCGGCTTCGAACCGTCCGCACCCTTCGACGACAAGCTGACCGCGTCGATCACCTACAAGGTCTCCGGCAAGCCCACCATCAGCTAAGGAACGCCATGGCACTGCTCACCCCCGACCAGATCGGCGCCGCAGACGACCGCCGCTGGGAGGACGTCGATGTCCCCGAGTGGGGCGGCACCGTCCGCGTCGCGTCCATGTCCGGCACCGATCGCAACGCCTACCAAAAGCAGATGCTCATCCTCGGCTCCAACGGCCGGCCGCAGGGCGTCGACCTCGCCGACCAGTACGCCCGCCTCCTGGCCAAGTGCCTGGTGGACGAGGACTTCCGCCGCCTGTACGTCACGGACAAGCAGGTAAAGGGGCTCGGCGCGAAGAACGGCGCGGTCCTGGAGCGCCTGGCCACCATCGCCAAGCGCGTGAGTGGGCTCGGCGAGGAGGCCGTGGACGATGCGGCGGGAAAATCCGAACCGACCCCGAGCGGCAGTTCCACTTCCGACTAGCGCTGGCTCTCGGGGCCCGGTCGGTGCGCCACATGCTCGCCGACATCGCCTCGGACGAACTCACCGAGTGGATCGCCTACGAGCGGGTGACGGGCCCGCTTGGCCCCCGCCGGGGCGACGTCCTGCACGGCATCCACACCGCCGTCGTCGCCAACACAGCGGCTGCCAAGGGGCGCAAGGCCAAGCCGGGCGACTTCATCCCCGAGTGGGACCGCGACCGCGAGCCCGACGTCGAGCGGATGCTCGCCACCGTCCGCACCGTGACCGCGGCTCTGGGCGGCGCCGACCACACCACAGGAGGTGAGAGCGCGTGACGACGCTGTCCGAACTGCTCGTAGACATCGGCGTTTCCACCGACGACCTGACGGGCGGCACCGCCGGGGCGGCCGACGACGTGGAGCGGTCCCTGGCGGGCATCGGGGACGCCGCCGACCAGGCCGCCCGGGACGTCGCGGACGCGGCCGACGCGGCGGCCGCCGCCATGGGCGACGTCGGGGCCTCGGCAGACGAGGCCGCGCAGGGCGCCGCGGACGCTGCAGCCGAGACCGAGGGCGCGTTCCGGGGCATGGCCATGGCGGCGGCCGGCGCCGCCGTCGGCGCCCTGTTCATTGAGGGCCTTACCGCTGGCATGGACATGAAGGCCGCCACCACCAAGCTGACGAACCAGCTCAACCTCACCAGCGAGGAGGCACAGCGGGCCGGGGACATCGCAGGGGAGGTGTACACCGCCGGGTTCTCCGACTCGATCGAGGGCGTGAACGAGGCCCTGGGCGCGGTCGTGTCCAACATGGGCGGCATGGGCAAGGTCGGTGACGCCGAACTGGCCCAGCTCACCAAAAGCGCAATTGCCCTGGCGGACACGTTCGAGTTCGACGTGGGCGAGTCCACCCAGGCCATGGGAACCCTACTCAAGACCGGGCTGGCCAAGGACGGCACGGAAGCCATGGACCTCCTGGCCGCGACCGCACAGAAGCTGCCCAAGGCCATGCAGGAGGAACTGCCCACCCTCGTCCGCGAGTACGGCGAGTTCTTCGACCAGCTTGGTTTCACCGGCCCGGAGATGATGGGCATGCTGACCGAGGCCGCGAAGAACCCCACCTTCGAGATCGACAAGATGGGCGACGCGCTGAAGGAGTTCACCCTCCTGATGGCGGACACCGACGCGGTGAAGGACCCGCTGAAGGCGCTGGGACTGAACGTCAAGGAAATCCAGGGCCTCATGAACAAGGGGCAGGGCACCAAGGCGTTCGATCAGGTCACCACAGCGCTGCGGGGCGTGGAAGACCAGACCAAGCGCACCAAGCTCCAGGCGGCGCTCTTCGGCGGCCCCGGCGAGGACATGGGCAACAGCCTGCTGAACATCAAGGCGACCGGGGCGGACGCGGCGGCCGGCCTCGACCAGGCCGACGGGTCCATGAAGAAGATCACGGAATCGGTCGAGCAATCCAAGAACCTCGACACCGTGTGGCGACAGGTGAGCACCACCCTGGGTGAGCTGTTCCTGCCCGCGTTGACGAAGTTCAGCGACTTCATCGCAGAGAACCCCGCCCTCCTCAAGATCGCTGTACCAGCACTCCTTGGCCTTGCCGCGGTTATCGGGATCCTGGTGGCAGCGCAGTGGCTGTGGAATGCGTCCCTCTGGGCATGGCCAGGCACCTGGATCATCGCGGGCATCATCGCGCTGATCGCGGTCGTCGCGCTGATCATCATCAAGTGGGACGAGATCGCTGCGGCCACCGCCCGAGTGTGGGACTGGATCGTCAGCAAGCTCAGCCAGGCGTGGGACTGGATCAAGGCGAAGGTCAGCGGGGTCTGGGACTGGATCTCCGACAAGACGTCCGCCGCGTGGGACTGGATCTCCAAGAAGGTCATGGCCGCCGTCAAGGTCCAGATGGACGCAGTCGGCTGGCTGGCGAAACTCCCCGGCAGGGTCGCCGGATGGTTCGGGCAGATCATCGGCTGGGTGGCCGGCCTGCCGGGCCGCATCGCCAAGGCCGCATCAGGCATGTGGGACTCGATCACGTCGGGATTCAAGTCCGCCGTGAACTCCCTGATCAGCATGTGGAACGGGCTGTCCTTCACTCTCGGTGGCGGGTCGTTCATGGGCGTCGACATCCCATCGGTAACCCTCGCCACCCCGGACATTCCCTACCTCGCCGAGGGTGGTGTCACGACCGGGCCAACGCTCGCAATGATCGGGGAGGGCCGGGAACAGGAGGCCGTACTGCCGCTGTCCAACCTGGACGGCATGCTGCGCTCCGTCGCCGGGGCAGTCCGCAACACCGGTAGCCAGCAGGCACCGGCCGGCGTCATCGAGTTCGTGGGTGGCGACTCCGAGTTCATCCAGTTCCTCCGGTCCATCACCCGCGACCGTGCGGGCGGCAGCATCATCCGACTCGCAGAAGAGGGGTAGCCGATGCCGAGCCTGCCTCCGCCGCGTACCACCGAGCTGTACTACGGGGGCGCGTGGCACACCATCAGCGGCGACATGCGGGAGAGCACCCCAGTCAAAATCAGCCGGGGCGCCACCGCGATCGGGAAGCGGGCAGACCCGACCGCGGCCACCGCGACGCTCGATAACCGGTCCGGGGACTACAGCCCCCGCAACCCGCTCTCCGCCCTGTTCGGGAAGATCGGCCGCAACACCCCGTGGCGCTTCTCCGTGAACGCCGGCGGCCCGCGCCTGGACCTGACCAGCAGCACGTACACCCTGTCGACTCCGGACGCGTCCAGCCTCGACATCCTCGGCGACATCGACGTCCGTATCGACGTCGCCCCGACCACGTGGACCAGCGGGCAGATGCTCGTCAACCGGTACGCCGTCGGCGGGAACCTCGCCTGGTCGCTGATGCTCGCCCCCGACGGCCACCTGATCCTCAACTGGTCCGCGACCGGGCTGTCCGGAGCCACATGGGCGAAGTCGACCATCCCCGTTCCGGGCGGGCGCCGCCGCCAGCTGCGCGCCACCCTCGACGTCAACAACGGGGCCTCCGGCAACACCACGACGTTCTACGTGGCGGGCAGTACGGGCGGCTGGGTGCAGCTCGGGGACCCTGTCGTGCGCGCCGGCACGACGTCGATCTACAACGCCACCGCGCCCCTGCACATCGGGGACCCCGTCGCCATCGCCCAGACGCCCGACGGGGACCCGATGGGGCGCCTCGTCGGCAGCGTCTACGGGGTTCAGGTCTACGCCGGTATCGGCGGTGTCCTGCGCGTGGACGTCGCCCCCGAGGACCAGGCCACTCCCGGCACGTCCTCGATGACGGACGGCACCGGCCGGGTCTGGACTCTGACCGGGGGCGCGTCCCTGTCCAACCGGCACATCCGGATGGAGGGGGAGGTGCCGGCGTGGCCGCCGAGTAGGGATCTGTCCGGTGCGGACCGCACGGTGCAGATCGCCCCGGCCGGAATCATGCGCCGCCTGGGCTCCGGCAACCGCCCCTTGGACTCGGCCCTGCGCCGGTACATCATCGGCAACGTGCCGGCGGAATGCTGGCCCCTCACCGACGGCGAGCAGGCCACCCAGGCCGCTTCCCTGCTCGGGTCCCCGGCGGCCCGGTTCGTCGGCGACGTCCCGCCCCTGTGGGGCCGGGGCGAGGTGGCATCGTGGCTGGAGCCCACGCTCCTGACCACCGACCAGGCCAGCGGGCAGATCCTGGCGACGCTCCAGGCGCCGACTGCGACCAACGAATGGTCAGTCGACGTCGTGCGCGGCGGCGCCACGACAGCCGAGTTCCCGAGCATCCGAGACAGCGGGCGAGGAACGGACGCTGACCCGTTCACCGTCTGGAACCTGCTCTTTCTCAGTACCACCGACAAGGTGCAGCTGACGCGCGACGTGTACACAACGGACGCCGGCTCAACGTCGATGCTCGCCGACATCACCCTGCCCGAGCTGTTCGAGGACCGCCCCCACCATGTGCGCCTGAGCGTCGAGGAGGTGGGCAGCAGCACCGGCTGGACCCTGTACGTCGACGGCGAATCGGTCGCCGCCGGGTCCGTGGCCGGCCACGGGCGGCCGCTGCGGCAGATCTCGTATGCGTGGGGTTTCGGCAACACGCTGTCGCTCGGCTACATCACCGCCTGGGGCGCCACCGCCCCGAGCCCGGAGGACATGTATCAGGCGCTCCTCGGGTTCCCCGGGGAGACTGCGGGGGCGCGCGCCATGCGCCTGTCCGCAGAGAACGGCGTGCCTGCCTCGCTCGTCGGCGTGGTCGACATCTCGGAGGAGATGGGGACGCAGGAGCCGCAGCGCTTCCTGGAGACGCTGGACACGATCGCCGCGTCCGACCTCGGGATGGTGCTGGAACAGCGGGACGCCCGGGCGCTCATCTACCGGCCCCGGCACACCCTGTACAACCAGGTCCCGACCTTGACGTTGGATTTTGCGAACGGGGAGATCAGCGCCCCGTTCGCGCCGATCGACGACGACAAGCTCACCGAGAACGACGTCACGGTGACGCGAAAGGGCGGGGCGTCCTCGACCGCGGTGCGGACGGACGGGCCGCTGTCCGTGGACGCGATCGGCCGGTACGACGTCGCCCCCGACGTGTCGCTCGCCACCGACGGGCAGACCGTCCAGCAGGCGTATTGGCGCCTGGCCGTCGGCACCTACGACGGGTTGCGCTACACCAAAATCACCGTCGACCTCGGCAACGAGCGCGCCTACGCACTCGTCAACGAGGCCCTGGCCGTGGACGTCGGCGACCTCATCCGCCTCCGCCGCCTGCCCGCGGACCAGCAGCCCGGCGACGTCGATCTGATTGTGACCGGATACGAGGAGGAGGTGGGCGCCAGCGCATGGAAGATCACGTACACCTGCATGCCCGGCGAGCCCTGGACAGTCGGCATCGCCGGGGACCCCATCCTCGGCCGCGCCGACACGGCAGGCTGCGTCCTGGCCGCCGCCGTGTCCTCGACGGCCACCACCCTGCCGGTGACGACGACGGCCGGCCCGCAGTGGGTGACGACCGCCGTGCACCCGGCCCAGTTCCCGTTCGACGTGAACGTGGGAGGCGAGCAGGTCACCGTCGCCGCGGTCACGGGCGGCGTGCAGGACAGCTTCCGCCGGATCGTGTCGTCCGGGTGGGGCACTGCTGACAGCGGGCAGGCCTGGGCGGTCTCAGAGGGCACCGCCGGGGACTTCTCCGCCGACGGGACCACGGGCCTGCACACCCACGGAACGACGAACGTCTTCCGCACGACCACGACCGCATGGGCGGCGACGGATGCCGACCTGTACGCCGACTTCTCCCTGAACGCCCTGCCCGTCGGCGACAGCGCGTATCTCTTCGCAGTGCTGCAGTACACCGACCCCACCCACATGTACCTGGGCCGGGTACAGATCAGCACGACCGGAGCGATGACGCTGACGGTCCGGAAGCGAAACGGCTCGGAAACCACCCTCGGGTCCTCATACGCAGTGGGTACCTACGTGGCGGGGGCCTGGTACACGATCCGTATCGCCCGCTCAGGCACCACCCTGCGCTGCAAGGTCTGGGCGCAGGCCGCGTCCGAGCCGGACTGGCAGATCACCACCACGGACAGTGCTCTCACCGGGTCGGCGGCGGTCGGTGTCCGGACCCTCCTCGGCAGCTCCGCGAGCACGCCGCGGGTGTTCCGATTCGACAACCTGCGCGTCGGCCCGCAGCAGATGACCGTGACCCGGTCCGTCAACGGCATCGCCAAGGCCCAGGCCGCGGGCACGCCGCTGTCTCTCACCCACCCGATGCGCGCAGCCCTGTAGGAGGCAGCCTTGACCATCTACGCAGGGCAGAACGTCAGCGCCCGCATGTTCAATCGGCTGCGGCCGGAGCCGGTTTCGGCGTCGGGCAGTAGCGATCTCACCGTCACCGGAACGACCACCCTCGTTCCCGGGTGCGAGATCACCCTCACCGTGGAAACGGCCGGGGCCCGCATCATCGCCGACGGATCGGTCAACTTCCTCGTCGGCGGCGTCACGCTGAGCGCGTCCAGCTACTGCAGCGCCCAACTCACCCTCGACGGCGTGACGATGCCCGGATTCGCACGATGGGGCGACACCGTGATCGGTGCCCAGGGCACGCCCAGCAAGCAGTGGGACCTCACGAACCTCGCCGCGGGCAGCCACACGATCCGCCTGGCCGCGGCCCGTACCTCGGCCGGCACTGGCACCGTGACCGCGGTCGGTGCAAACAGCCAGCTCGTCGTGTGGCTGTACGAACCCGTCGTGTAACCCCCAACCACCCCGAGCCCCGAGCCGCCTGGCCGGGGCCTTTCTCATGCCCTGGAGGGCTGATGGCCAAGACCGGCCCGCAGAGGTACCCCGGTTCCGCTACCGGATCATCGTGGTACCAGGACACCTACGGCGGCGACGTGATGGAGTCCAACGTCGTCGTCTGGCACACCACCGAGGGCACGTCGCTGCCCACCTACGGCGGCGGCACCAGCGCCCCGAACTTCACCGCGGTGCCCGACTTCACCGCGAAGGTGTTGCGCTGGCACCAGCACTTCGACTTCGACGTCTCGTCGCGCGCACTCGTGAACAAGGCCGGCGGCGTGGAAACGAACACGCTCAACGCCGTGCAGGTGGAGCTCGTCGGCACGTGCGACCCGACCGCGCACAAGCGTTGGGGCTCCCGGCCGCACCTCTACACCCCGGAGCTCCCGGACTGGGTCATCCGCGATCTGGCCGCGTTCGCCCGCTGGGCCCGCGACCACCACGGCGTCCCGCTCTCCTCCGGGCAGACGTTCGTCGCCTACCCGGCCAGCTACGGGGCCACGAAGACCCGCATGACGAACGCCGAGTGGCTGTCCTTCAAGGGCCACTGCGGGCACCAGCACGTCCCTGAGAACGACCACGGAGACCCCGGCCGCTTCCCCATCGACGCCATCCTCGCCGCTGCCGACGGCGGCGCCACACCGTCCGAGGAGGACGACATGCCGACCCCGCTCCAGTTCTGGAACTACCGCAACAAGAACGCGAAGGGGAAGATCCCCGACGCCTACGGCTACCTCACCGGCACCGCTGCGGATGTCGACGCGCTGCGCGCCGAGGTGGCCGGGCTCCGCAAGGACATGACCACCCTCATCAACCTCGTGAAGAAGGGCTGACCCGTGACGAAGCAGCTGCTCCTCGACAGCGCCGAGCGCGCGGGCTGGACCGGCGCGCAGGCCGCGCTCGGTGTCGCCATCACCGACCTCGCCAACATCCCCGTGTGGTGGGCCGCACCCATCGGCCTTGCCCTCGCCGCCGCGAAGTCGTGGGTGGCCGGACGCCTCGGCCGCAAGGGCACCGCGTCCACGCTGCCCGCCTCTGTGGACCCGGCGTCGCACCCGACGGGTATCTGAGCTGCCCACCGAGCACCACGGGAGTACGTATGGACGCTGCCATGGCGGCCGCGCTGTCTGCGGTGCTGGCTGCGCTGTTCACCGCGGCAGCGGCCGCTTACGGCTCCCGAGGCGCGGCCAGGGCGACCCGGGAGGGCGGAGTCATTACCGGATACGACAGCCTCACCGATCGGTTGGTGAAGGAACGGGACAAGGCAGAGCTGGACCAGTCGACGGCTGAAGCGAAGGTCGCCGCCCTGGAGTTGGAAGTGTCACGGCTGCGGATTCTGGTCACCCAGCTCGGGGGGACGCCATGACGAGAACGGAGCGACTCCTGTACCGGCGCCGCCGCGGCCTCTGGGTCACGGCGGCGCTGCTCTTCCTGGGCGGCGGGCTGGCCGTGGCGTTCCTGCTCATCGGACGCGCCGAGTCCCGCGCTGACCAGCTGGCCGCCGAGGCAGACCGGCGCGGCGGGGCAGTGTCCACCCTGGCGACGGACGTGCGGACGCTCCGCTCGCAGATCCAGGCGAAGGGCGGCACCCCCGAGGCACCCGACCCGGAGCAGGCGGTCGAGGATCTGCCCGCGCGGGCCGAAGTGCCCGTACCTATCCCCGGACCGCCGGGGCCGAAGGGCGAGCCGGGCGAGCGCGGCGCCACGGGTGCCGCGGGCACCCCGTCACCGGGCCCGTCCGGCGCAACCGGGCAGGAGGGTGCAGCGGGTGTTCCGGGCGCGGCTGGCCCGGCCGGACCGCCGGGCGAGCAAGGGCCCGCCGGAGCTCCAGGCCCTGCGGGCAAGGACGGAGCGGCAGGGAAGGACGGAGCGGACGGACGCGACGGCGCATCCGGCCAGACGTGCCCGGCTGGGTATTCGCTCCAGCCGCCGCCGACCGATCCTGATGCGCTGGTCTGCCGGCGGGACGTCCCGACATCACCTGACCCGGCATCGACCACGACCGTCCTCGGTCTGCCCGTCGACCGCCGCCGCACATGAGCACGCCCCCTGTCGGCCCCTTCCTGGGGCTGGGCAGGGGGCGCTCTTCTGCGTTCTGGGGCAGGCCCCAACTCTGGCCGCTACTCTGGCGGGAGCGCCCTCCTCGGACCCGACTCCGCGGGGGGCGCTGGCCTGTCCGCGGCCACCGCTACGATCGGGCGCCATGAGCGAGTACGTGATCAGGTACAGCATCATCCCGCCCGGCCTCGGCCCCGACGACTACGAGCCGGCCGACTTGGAACAGCGCGAGCATCTCGTCGACGTCCCTGGAGAGCAGCCCTCTGTGGCCACCATCCACTCCACCGTCAAGGCGCTGCTACCTCCTGGCTCCGGCGTGGCGATCCTGTCCGTGCGAGACCCGGGCGAGGGCTAAGCGCGGCGGGCCGCGTCCTCCAGCCGAGCCTGGTAGTAGGCGTGGTCCCGCGGGTAGCCGACGAGTTCGGGGAGGGCGGCCCGGATCCCATCGACCGCGACCTGCCAGTCCTGGCAGCTGTACGCGGTGTCGGCCAGCTGCAACATGGCCCGGGTCGGGGTGAGCCAGTACAACCAGCCTGGCCGCTCCTCCTCGTCGCTGGTCTGCAGCGCCAGTTCGACCGCCTCGTGTGCGAGGCGCCGGGCCCGATCCCGCTCTCCGAGCGCGGCGGCCGCGGTGGCCACCTGGTGCGTGGCGACGGAAGCGGCGGCCGGAGAGAGGCCGACGGCCAGGCGTGCGGCCTCGGCGGTGCGGAGCGCCCGCACGGGGTCGCCGTGGCGCAGGCTGTAGTACGAGCGGATGCGGTGCACCCATGACGCCATGTCGGTATGCCCGCCGTCGACCGCCCACCCGTGCGCAAGATCAATCCAGGCGAGGGCAGCACCCATCTGCCTCTGCTGGGCGGCCACCCACGACAGCCAGTGCGCGTGTTCGGCCGCCAGGAGCAGCAGCCGGTCCGCGGCCGCGCCGGTCGTGCCGGGGAGCATCAGGGTGACGCTGTCGATTTGGGCCCGGACGACGGGCCACAGGTCCAGACCGTGAGTCTCGTCCTCGGCGCGGCGGTGCCGCGCGAGGACTTCTCCGAGCCAGTCGGCGGTGCGGAGGTCGGTGCGGCCGGTGGCGTGCCCGTGCGCGATCCGTTCGCGTAGTTCGGCTGGCGGCTCCCAACCGCTGAGTTCGGATCGGGCAGGCACCATGGTCAACTCGGGGGGCACGCGTAGTCCTTCGGTGATGCGGGCCATTACCTCGGCTGACGTCACCTGCCGGCGGCCCGACTCGATCGCAGAGATGTCCGGCTGCGCAAGCCCCACGAGCGGCTCCAGGCCGCGCTGGGATAGCCCGGCGGCCCGGCGGTACTCGCGAAGGATGGCGGCCCAGTCCTGGCGCGCCCAGGCGGCGCGCAGAGCGACGTCTGCCCAGAGTCCCCGACTACTCATTCCGGCACGATATGCCCGCCTGATAGGGCCTGCATATCGGATCGGCCAGTTGCCCCTCGGACGATGACGCTCACAGCCGAGTCGGGTCGGAGAAAGGCAGCGTCATGAGCGTCAGAGCCCTACCAGCAGTCACTGAACTCACCGAGCAGCAGCAGCGCGGATGGCGCTGTGTCTGGTGCCGGCATCCGCTCGCGACCGGCGCGGACGTCGACCTCGGCGAGCAGCGCGCCACGCCTGCCAATGGTGCCGCGTACTCCTGGTTCCCGCGGGCGTGCGCCGACACGGAGGAATGCGCGAGCAGGACGGTGGCTACCCCGTGACGAAGACGATCTCGAACTACTGCTGGCACCAGAACCCGACCGCGGCCGGGCGCTGCGTCCTGAACATCGGCCACCAGGGGCCGCACTACGACTGGTACACCCGCCCGTCATGGGCCGGGCCCGGCGCCGAGTGGCCGCAGAAGGCCCCCGCCCGCTGAACTCCCACCCGCAGCTGGAGTTCGCGCAACAGTTGCGGGTGGGCCGCCCGCACCCGGGGCCGGCGGTGGCCGGGGTCCGGGCGGTTTGCTGGCCCCGGTCGGCCACCCCCCGTTGGTCGGCCGGGGCCCCGCTACTCCCGCATGAGGTCGGCGGCCGGCACACCGATCGCGTCGGCGACGAGGAGCAGGTGATCGAGGAGCGGCGAGGTGTGTCCCTGCTCCAGCCGGTTCACGGTTTTCCTATCCAGCCCGCTACGGCCAGCCACTGCCTCTTGAGTGAGGTGGGCGGCGACACGGGCGGCTCGGATGCGGTCCCCGATGACCCGGCGACGGGCGGGGACCCAGTCGGGTAGGGGGTCGGTCGGCACCCCGTTAACGCTCTGGTCTGCGGAGATCTATGTCAGTACCATCGATGGTACTTATTCGATCATGAGCGCTGCCCCCACGAACCCACAGCGAAGGAGGCCGCGTGCCCCTGTACCTCATTCGACAGCCCCCTCCGCCCGGCACAGAGCCGCCCGGAGGCGAGGCGGCCCGAGTCGCCACAGAGTGGACTGACCAGCGCTACGCGGACCTTGTGGCCGCGTGGGAGAGCGTGCGCCCTCCGCCCGGCTTCGTCGGGTTCATGGACCCGCTCCCCTGACCATCGAGGCCCCGGCCGCCATCTGTCGCCGGGGTTTCGTCATGCATGATCGCTAGCCTTTCGGGCCAGCAGCGGGCCAGCAGCGCTCACGCATGCCACCCGAAACGACAGCGGACCCCAGCTCACATGCGCTCTGAGCTGGGGTCCAGTAGTAGGCCGTGTGGGACTCGAACCCACAACCAACGGATTAAAAGTCCGCTGCTCTGACCAATTGAGCTAACGGCCCTCGGCGAATCACCCCCGAGCATAGCCCGCCGTGGCCCGGCCGCCGATCGGGTATCGGTTGCCGGGCCCCGTCACCGTGGAAGCACCCGCGGTCAACGGCCGTTGCCGCGGGCGATCGTGCGTTTGTGATCCGGATTGAGGAACCAGTGACGGGCCGAGGCGAACCACCAGGTGGCGGCGAAACCCAGGACCACCAGGACGGCGACCGGGGCGTAGTTGAAGGTCTCCCACGTGACGGGTGAGACCTGGGGCAACATGAAGAGCACGGTGATCACCGCCACCCACGCCACCGCGACGATGCCGATGGGACGGGACCAGCGCCCGAGGTGCCAGGGGCCGGGGCGGAAGTCGTCGCCGCGCAGGAGGCGGAGCAGGGTCGGGATGACGTACGCGATGTAGAGGCCGATCACCGCGATGGAGGTGACGGCCGCGTACGCCGTGACGTTGATCAGGTACGGAAGGCCCAGGACCAGCGCGCCGAAGGCGGCCAGCCAGACCGCGGCCACGGGGGTGCGGGTGCGGGGGCTGACCGTGTGCCAGACGCGGGAGAACGGCAGGGCGCCGTCCCGGGAGAACGCGTAGATCATCCGGCTGTTCGCGGTCACGGACGCCATGCCGCAGAAGAGCTGGGCACCGATCACCACGAGGAGCAGGAGCTTGCCCGTGGTGGCGCCCAGGGCGTCGAGGAGGATCTGGGCGGGCGGGGCGCCGGTCGGGGAGGCCAGGGCTCCGTCGTACGACTGGATGGCGAAGGTGAAGCCGAGGAGGAGGACGAATCCGGCGATCCAGGAGGTCCAGATGGACTGGACGATGCCGCGCGGGCCGGCGGTCGCGGCGTCGTGCGTCTCCTCGGTCATGTGGGCGGAGGCGTCATACCCGGTGAAGGTGTACTGGGCCATCAGCAGCCCGATCATCACCACGTAGAAGCCGCTGCCCCACCCGGTGTTGTTCACGAACTCGGTGAAGACGAACGACGCCGACTGATGCGAGTCGGGTACGAACGTCAGCGCGCCGACGATGACGGCGACGCCGAGCACGTGCCACCAGACGCTGACGCTGTTGAGGATCGCGACGATCCGCACGCCGAAGGTGTTCAGCAGGCCGTGCAGCAGCAGGATCGCCGCGAAGAGGAGGATCGTGCGGCCGGGCGTGACCTCGAAGTCGAACTGGAGGTTCAGGTAGGCGCCCAGGAACGACGCCGCCCCGAAGTCGATCCCGGCGGTCACGGCGACCTGCCCCAGCACGTTGAACCAGCCGGTGAACCAGGCCCACGCGGCCGCCGAGCGGGGTGGGGCCAGCCGGTGGGCCCAGAAGTACAGGCCGGCGGAGGTCGGGTACGCCGAGCAGATCTCGGCCATCGCCAGTCCGACGAACAGAGTCATCAGCCCGACACCGACCCAGCCCCAGGTGATCAGGACCGGGCCACCGGTGTTCATGCCGAACAGGTAGAGCGTCAGGCAGCCGGAGAGCACCGAGATGATCGTGAACGAGACCGCGTAGTTGGAGAAGGCGGACATCCGGCGGGCGAGGACCTGCGTGTAGCCGAGCTCGGCCAGCCGCGCCTCGTCGGAGCCGGCGGGCGGGGACGTTGTGTCGGCCCCGGGCTTCGACAGGCTCTGTGGGGTAGCTGGGGACGGTTGTTGTTCGGAAGGCGCTCCAGGTGGGTTGCTTGTCATGCCCCCAGCGATTCCCTCGCCGGGGGCACGACATGCGTCGGACGCGGACCGGTGTGTGGGCCGAACGCGTCGCGCCTTCTTGGGAAGCGGCGGACCGCGCCCGCGTCAGTAGAGCTTGGAGTACGTCTGCCAGCCGCCGCCGACCTTCACCCGCGTCGCGAACAGCCCCTTACCGTCGCCCCGGTAGGCCCACAGCACCCCGGACGTGTCGCGGGCGAGCAGGTCGGCCTTGCCATCACCACTCGCATCGCCCACCCCGACGAGCGAGTTGTAGACCTGCCAGCCGCTGCCGACCTTCACCCGGGCCGCCAGGGTGCCCTTCCCCGTCCCGGCATACCGCCACAGCACCCCGGCCGTGTCCCGGGCCAGCAGGTCACCCTTGCCGTCACCGTTCAGATCACCCGCGCCGGCCAGCAGATAGCCCTTCCAGCCCGTACCGATCTTCACCCGCGCCTTGAAGGCGCCGGCACCCGTGCTCTCGTACAGGTAGAGATATCCGGTCGACGTCTCGCGCGCGATCACATCCGCACGCCCGTCCCCGGTCAGGTCACCCGGCGAGGTCAGGGTGTCGTAGACGTTCCACCCCAGACCCACCTTCGTGAACGGCGTCGTCGACTTCAACGCCCCACCGCACGACGGTCTGTACGCCCGCAACTCACCGCTCTTCACCCGCACCAGTACGTCATTGCACCGGTCACCACTCACATCGTCGAACGGAACGGAAGCCGTCACACTGTTCGCGCCCGTCCAGCCCGAACCGGAGACCTTCGCGTCGACCGTTCCGGTCCCGTTGCCCGTACCGCCCCGGAAATCGGCAACGCCCGCCGGCGTGAACGCCAGAAGGTCACCGAAGCCGTCGTTGCCGGTGAAGTCACGGGTGACGGCCGCGCCGCCCGTCACCTTCACCGCGCCCGACACCGCCAGAGCCCCGCCCTGCCCGTCAGCCGGCACGACCGACAGGCTCCAGGCGTAAGCGCCATTGGCGACGAGTCGGCCCGCCGCGTCCTTGCCGTCCCACGAAGCACCGACCAGACCGCGGGCCTCGCCTCCGGAAACCGTGCGAACGACCTGGCCGGACGCCTTGTTCTTGACCGTGAGCTGCCACGAAGCGGCGGGCTTGGACAGCCACCAGGTGCCTGCCCAGCTCGGAGCGGCCGCCCGCAGATCGAGCGAGGTCACGGGCGCCTTCGCGTCGATCACCGAGAGCGGCGACGCCGGAACGCCCGTGGGGACGACGCGGACCCGTCGGTCGTCACCGGTGTACGCGACATGGCCGCCGAAGCGGTCGACGGTCCAGCCGGCACGGCGCACCGTGTTCTCACTCAGGTCCGCCGCGCTCACCAGCGTGCGCTGGGGCAGGTCCGTGTACGTGCCGCCGGCCGGCAGGCCGTTGTGCAGGTCGAAGAGCGTGAGTCCGGCTTCCTCCGTGTACGCGACGAAGTAGCCGTCACCCAGGAGGACCTTGGCGTTGGGAGCCGTCGTCGAGCGGCCGGACTGGCGGTCGTAGACGCCTGCGCCCTGAAGCCAGTTCGCGTTGTCCCGGCACTCCCAGTACACCCAGCGGCCCACGGCCTGCAGCTCGCTGGGAACACACTTGTTGAGCGTGGTGAAGGAGGTGCCCGCCGTGCCCGCCGGCAGCGTCTTCGATGACACCGTGGACGAGTTCGGAGCACTGCTCCAGAAGGTGTTTCCCCACAGCGCCACGGCGGCCTGCGTCCGCTTCTCCAGCACGGTGCCGGAGTCGGCGCCCTGGAATTCGACGACCGCCTGGCTGCCCGCTGTCGCGGACTCGTTCACGACACCGAACCGACCGGAGAGGTCGATGAGTTCCGGAGCGGACATGCCTGTGGTGACCCGGGGTCCCCACTTCGCGGTGCCGTTCGGGAAGAGGATCGTTTTGGTCTTGCCGTCCGCCTGCTCGGTCCCCTCCTGGGGGCCGAAGAATCCGTCCCCGCTCGCGAGCATGGTGACGCAGTAGGAGGCCTCCAGCCATCCGCAGTCCGCTTCCCGGCCGCTGGTGAGACCGTCCACCGTGGTCCGGATCTCGTCGGGACGACCCGAGGTCTTGAGCCACGTGCTGCGGTAGCCGCCGATATAGGTGTGCGGCTCGAAGAGGTTCGAGTCGTCGGCCGTGGTGAGGATGCCGCTGCCCAGGGCGATGCCCGCGGGTTGTGCGGGCATGTCCTCGATGTCCGCGACGCGCTTGCGCGTCAGGGTGCCGTCGGCGGCGGCAGTGAACCGGTAGTAGCCCCAGTCCAGGGGGCCCCGCTCGGTCACGGTCTCGGCCCCGGCGACCAGGACGGAGCCGTCGGGAGCCCAGGCGAGTTCGGTGGTAGCGGCGGCCAGCAGTTCTTCCCCGGTGTTGCCGTCGGCGCCCAGTCGGTACAGCGGCTGCCCGCGGTACTGGTTGCTGCCCGAGTTGGCGGCCTGGACGCCGATGAGCGCGTTCCCGACCAGGCGCATCGCGTCGCCCGGGAAGTTGTTGATGTCCAGGACACGGGGCGGGGCCGACAGGTCGTTCCGGTCGAAGACCTCGGCGAGGTCACCCGTGCCGTCACCCGGGCCCACCTGCAGAAGGGTGTCCTTCCCGAGGGTCACCCGGTGCGCGTTCGCGGCCAGCGGCGTGACCCCTCCGCTCACCAGGTCGACCAGCCACCACCCGTTCTTCATGGTGGTGTCCTCCCAGAGGATCCCCCGGACGACGGCCGACCGGGCGTCGCCCTCCGAGACCGTCAGGTTCCACCCTTCGGGAAGCCCTTCCAGCCGCTGGTCCGTGACCTCGCCGGCCTCGGTCCGCAGCAGATGGAGACCCGTCGTCGCCTGCTGGGTGCCGGTCCGGGTGATGACCGTCGTGCCGTACGTCTCGACGTAGGACTGGCCTTCCGGAATCGGGACGGTGGTGGTCGCCCCGCCGCCCGCACGCTGCTGCAGCGTGATGTGCGGGCTCGGGCTCTGCGCGTACACGGCGACGGTGTCGGACCCGTGGCCGAATCCGGTGGGCCAGCCGCCGCGGGGGCGGCCCTCCTCGGGGTCGTACTCAAGAGGCTTCGGAAGCCGGTCGGCCAGCACGGTGGCCGCCCCGGTGGCGTAGTCGATCCAGCGCAGGCGGTCGTCGCCCTCCTGCGCCGTCAGGAAGCCGGTCTCACCGGCGTTGAGCACACGCGTGGCGCGGGGCACGAAGCGTGCGCCCGGGCTCACCACGACGGTCTCGTCAGACGTGTCGGCGGCAGCCGTCCCCGTCGTGGCCGCACTGGTCCCGGCGGTGATCGCCAGGGTGACCAAAAGGGCGATACGGCCGGACGCACGCCGACGTCTCCACCCGCTGGATGAGCGAGTCAATGTGAAAGTCCCTCCCCGGGAAACATGGCACGGGGGCGGCACGCAGTGGACGTGGTGGACACGCTGTCTTCGTGGTGCGGCCGATAGCGCTCGCACCACCACCCCCGAGCAGACGGGGCGACTCTAACAGCAGCCACGGACACCCCGACAGGGTATTTCGAACCCGTTCAAAGACGCGGGGCCCGTACGGCGGAGAACGCCGTACGGGCCCCGCGCTCGGTCATCCGGTCAGACCAGCGACTTGTACATCTGCCAGCCGCCACCGACCTTCGCCCGGTACCCGAACAGCCCCTTGCCGTCACCCCGGTAGGCCCACAGCACCCCGGACGTGTCGCGGGCGAGCAGGTCGGCCTTGCCATCACCACTCACGTCACCGACGCCGACGAGCGCGTTGTAGACCTGCCACCCGGCACCGACCTTCACCCGGGCCGCCAAGGTCCCCTTCCCCGTCCCGGCGTACCTCCACAGCACCCCGGCCTTGTCCCGAGCCAGCAGATCACCCTTGCCGTCACCGTTCAGATCACCCGCGCCGGCCAGCAGATAGCCCTTCCAGCCCGTACCGATCTTCACCCGCGCCTTGAAGGCGCCGACACCCGTGCTCTCGTACAGGTACAGATAACCGGTCGACGTCTCGCGCGCGATCACATCCGCACGCCCGTCCCCGGTCAGGTCACCCGGCGACGTCAGGGTGTCGTAGATGTTCCAGCCCAGGCCGATTTCCGCAAACGGCGTGGTGGGCTTCAACGCACCACCGCACGAAGGCCTGTACGCCCGCAACTCACCGCTCTTCACCCGCACCAGCACGTCATTGCACCGGTCACCACTCACATCGTCGAACGGAACGGAAGCCGTCACACTGTTCGCGCCCGTCCAGCCCGAACCCGACACCTTGGCATCCACCAGACCCGTACCCGTACCGGCCCGGAAGTCGGCAGCTCCCGCCGACGTGAACGCCAGCAGGTCACCGACCCCATCACGCTTCACGAAGTCGCGGGGCACCGCCGCACCACCGGTCACTCTCAGCGTTCCCGAGGCACTGGCGGCCGCGCCGTCACCGTCGGCCGGCTTCGCCGACAGCGTCCAGGTGTACGCGCCGTTCGGCGGGTAGCCACCGGTGTCGGTCCGACCGTTCCAGGAGGTCGCCACCGACCCTCCACCCGCGTTCGGGCTGCCGGAGAGGGTGCGGACGGCCTTGCCGGTCGCCTTGTTCCTGATGACGATCTGCCAGGACGCCACCGGCCGGGACATCAGCCAGCGGGCCTTCCAGGGGGCGCCGCCCACTGCAGTGTCCAGACCCACCTCGGACTCGATGGGGACCACGGGCTGGTTCGGT
Organism: Streptomyces sp. NBC_00385; assembly: GCF_035917155.1. Lineage (NCBI taxonomy): Bacteria > Bacillati > Actinomycetota > Actinomycetes > Kitasatosporales > Streptomycetaceae > Streptomyces > Streptomyces sp. NBC_00385. The sequence continues at coordinate 4,052,244 of NZ_CP107951.1, forward strand.
ACGCCGGTCGGGACGAGGTGAACGCGCTCGTCCTCGGCCACATAGGCGACGGGGCCGCCGAACTTGTCGACCGTCCAGGTCACCCCGCGCTCAGCGGTGGGGGGTAGCTCCCCGACGGCGTGGGGTTCGCTCGCTGTGCCGTCCTGGAAGCTCGAGAGCATCAGCTGTCCGCTGCCCTTGTCGTGCTGAACCAGATAACCGTCACCGATCAAGGCCTCGCCGTGGGGCACGTCCATGCTCTTCTCGGCCATGAGGTCCCAGACCCCGGCCGGTCCGGTCGCCCCGCACGACCAGTAGATCCAGCGTCCGACCGCCTGAAGTTCCTTGAAGACACAGGGCAGGCCGGTGCTGATCGTCCGGGTGATCTTCTTCGTCTTGAGATCCTGCGCGGTCAGCACGCCCTTCACCGTTGTGGCCGACCACAGTTTCGTGCCCCAGACAGAGGCTGCTCCGACCCGGCGGGTCAGAGGTTCGGTGTCGTATCCGCCGAGATCACCGATGTGCTGAAGCACCGGGTTGGTGCCGTTGACCACGGCGTAGCGCCCGGTGAGATCCACCAGTGAGCCCAGGTGCGACTGCATACGGAACCAACGCGGATCGTCCTCGTCACCCACCGAACCGACCCCCGCGGTGTTCTCCGTCTCGTCGAACAGCTCGATCACATGACCGTCGCCGCTTGAGAAGGGGCCCACGAAATCCTCGGATGTGTACGAAAGGCGTTTCGGGTCGGTCAGCGTGAGCCCCGCAGGTGTTGTCGTCACCGTTCGCCGGTAGAACGCTTCCATGAAGTCGTCCGGCTCGCTGGTCGCCAGCACACCATTGGCCAGCGAGACACGCTCGATCCGCCCTGGTACGGGGGTGATCGGCCGCACGGTGGTCGAAGCGGGCGAGCCACCTCCTATTTTGCGGAACGCCCACTGGCCGGCGTCCGTGCCCCCCGCCACCACAAGGCTTCCGTCGGCTGCACCCACCATCACCGGAGCCACTTGGGCAACCAGCGTCTCCGGGGCTCCACCGGTGAACGGCACCCGCTTCAAGGGGAATCCCAAGGGGTAGAAGTCCTTGTTCGCCGACGCGTAGTACCACGTCACCGCGAGCGAGTCCCCCGCTGCCCCGATGTAGGGGACCGCGTAGCTCACCGGAGGCGTCAGGTCGACCTTCTCCGGGGTGGCGGACACAGAATCCCGCGGTACCCAGCGGACATCACCGTCGGATTCCAGCCACGCCAACCGTTCGGAGGTGAGGATCATCTGAACCGGTGAAGGAGTCGCCAGTGCCGGGCCCGCGGTGAAGGAGCCGTCGCCGAGATCGATCAGACCCAGGCGGTACCTACCGGCGTCCGAGTACTTGATCACAATGGTGCGATCGTCAGCCGCGAACGCTCCCTGGACGAACGCGGTCGGCGGAATGTCCACGGTCGCTCCGGCCGTGGTGGAGTTCCCCCCGTTCCACTGGGCGAGGCGGAACACATACGCGCCGTACACGCCGCTCTCCGTCAGCATGTGCCGCCCCGCCAGTGCTGCCCTCCGCCACCCCGAGGGCAGTGAGAACCCGCTCGAATCGCCGGTACGCAGGTCGGTGCCCCTCAGGGCATTCTGACCCGCCTCGGCGTCGGGCGTGATGATGACGTCCGAACCTGCGGCAAGCCAGAGCGGTGGCCGGCTTCCACCGGCACGGTTGTACGCCTCGATGTACGAGGTCACCGGCTGGTCATCCGGAACGTCGACCTCGCGGGTCTCGCCGTCCCAGTTCGTCCACAGCAGCCCGCCGTGGCCTTCCTGCCGGTAGAGCACGCCGGTGGAGCCCGCCCCGTAGGGAATCGTCACTCTCGGGATGTACCGGTCGACGCCGAAGGACGTACCCCCTGACGCCAACCCCGACGGGCGGTCTTCGGCAGCCACCGAACCTCCCGCGACCAGTCCCGACCCCACAATCAGTCCGATCACCACCAAGGTGGAGATGGCTCTGTGCGCACGACGACGCCTCACGTCCGTGTCCCTCCCCAGGAGCAGAAACGGGCAGGGGCCACAGCGGCCTTTCGGCTCCTAAGGCACGGAAGCGGAAACGGCCGGGGTGGTGGTGATCCGAGCAGGCCCCCGCCTCGCTCTTCCCCATGAGCCCGGAAAGCTGAGCGGATCCTAGCAACGATCCGGCGCGCCGCGACGGCTCTTCTCGAACCCGTTCAAATGGACCGGGACACGGCTCCAACGCGCAGGGCTCGTACGGCTTCTCCTCGCCGTACGAGCCCTGCGCCTCAGGTCGTACCGCGTCAGGACAGGGTCTTGTACATCTGCCAGCCGCCACCGATCCGCGCCCGTGCGGCGAACGCACCCTTGCCCGTGCCGTTGTACCGCCACAGCACACCGGCCGTATCCCGGGCGACCAGGTCTGCCTTGCCGTCGCCGGTGATGTCGCCGACGGAGGCGAGGGAGTTGTAGACCTGCCAGCCGCCGCCGATCTTCGTCCGGCCGGCGAACGCGCCCTTGCCCGTGCCGTTGTACCGCCAGAGCACCCCCGCCGTGTCCCGGGCGAGCAGGTCGCCGTGCTTGTCACCGTTCAGATCGCCGGCACCGACGAGCGTGTCGTAGATCTTCCAGCCGTTGCCGATCTTCCCGCGCGCGGTCAGCTTGCCCTTGCCGTCGTCGGCGTACCTCCACAGCTCTCCCGCCGGCGTGCGGGCCACCAGGTCCGTACGCCCGTCGCCGGTCAGATCGCCCGGCGCGGACAGCGCGTTGTAGATCTGCCATCCCGAACCGATGGTCAACCGGGGTCCGTTCGGAGCGAAGGCCTTCCCGCAGCTGCCGTCGTGCCGGGTCAGCACCCCGGTGGCGTTCCGTACGAGCACGTCGTTGCAGCCGTCCGCGGACAGGTCACCGAACGGAACCACCGTCGATGTCGCCGGCCATCCGGTCGCGGAGGCTCCCGTCCGGAGGTCGCCGGTGCCCGTGCCGGTACGTACGGTCAGGCCTCCGCCCGACGTCAGTGCGAGCAGGTCGCCCTTGCCGTCTCCGCTGAAGTCACGCCACTTGGGCGTCGACGCGGCAGGGACGGGCGCGGTCGTGGCGGTACGCACCTGCGAGGTGTAGTCCCCGGTCGCCTGGGTCCACACAGCGACGGGACGGTTGTCGCTGCCGACGGTGATCTGTCCGATGGCGTAGTCACCGGTACTCAGCGGCGTCGGAGCCGCGGACCATGCGCCGTTCACCCGAGAGGAGGTCATCAGCCCCCGGGACGTGGCGCCCTGGGTCCACACCGCATGCACGCTGCCGTCGGGACCGGTCGCGAGATCGAACTGGTCCTCCGCCGTATAACCCGTGGAAAGGGTCTTCACCGCGGACCAGTTGCCGGTCGCCGCGGAGCGGGTGGTGGTCAGGGCGTGGAAGCTGGAGGCCTCGGTGTAGACGACCCCCAGCACCGTGACGTCGCCCTCGGGGCCGACGACGGCCTTACGCCATCCACCGGTATCGAACCCGGTGACCGGTTCCCCTGCCGTCCAGGCCGTGCTTCCGGCCGGACGCCCCGCGAACATCTGCGTCCTGTCGCCCTCGGACGTTTCCCAGGCACTCCACAGGAGGGCGGCGCGACCGTCCTGGCCCAGTGTCAGTGTGGCAGTCGCCGCGTGGACCTTCGGGTCGGAGACGGTGGCCGGCTCGCTCCAGCCCGGCCCCTCACCGACCCGGTCCACGACCTTGATCTCCGATCTGTTCCCGGAGTACTGCGTGAAGGCGACGGTCGCCGTGCCCCGGTCCGAGTAGACGAGTTCCGGATCGGAGACCGACTCCCCGCCCACGGGCTGCTCGTCCAGACGGGCCGGTTGCGACCAGGGCTGCCCGGGCGCCTCACGGACCGACGCGTACAGCTCGGACGAACGATCCGAGTTGTGCCTCCACACGGCGACGAGCCTCCCGGTCGGCGAACCGGCCAGTTTGCCTCCCTGGATGTTGCTGGGGTCGGTCACGATGTCGGCCGGGGCCGACCAGGTCGAGGCACCGGCTGCGAGGACGGACATCCGGAAGGCGGCACCCGGCCTGTCCTCGTACGGCGGGACGTCGTTCGGGTACTCGACCCACGACGCCGTGACGGAACCGTCGGCCCCGACTACGAGATCCGCGTTGCCGCGCTCGTAGCCCGTCGTCGTGAGGACGTGCGGCGCCCCCCACACAACGCTGCCGGCCGGGCGCACCGACACGACGAGCTCGCGCTTGCTGCGGTCGCTGGGCAGTCGGTTCCACAGGGCGACGACGGCACCGTTCCTGGCGGTCCTGACGTCGAGAACACTCTGGATGGATGTGCCGTCCGTCAGCGGCACGGACACCGCCCACGGGTCGAGGACAGCCGCGCCGGCGGACGGCGTTGCGGAAACCGGGGCGGCGACAGCTGTCGAGGACAGCGGTCCGACACCGGCAAGAAGAGTCGCTGCGGCTACGGCAGCGACGGAATGACGAAGAAGAGCGCTACGAGGCACTCGGGTCCTCCCCTGAGGCAAATGAGAGGCACGGGGGATCAGCAGCGTCCGCGTGCCCGGGGAATCCACCGGGCATAGGTGCGGGAAAGGCCCCCCAGCGCACTGCCCCCATGCAAGTGAACGGAAGATACCAGCCGCCCCACCTGCACCGGAAGGAGCTTTCTGCCCCAAACAGCTCACCGTTCTCGCCCGTCGCATGCAACAGGGCCCGCACACCGCCGAAGCGGTATGCGGGCCCTGCTCAGCAATCAGACGATCGCGGCCGGACGATCAGCCGTTGCGCTTCCAGCGCGGCTTGTCGTCGCGGCGGCCGAAGGTACCGGTGCCGGTACCCGTGCCGGTGCCACCGCGGTGGTCGTCGCGGCGGCCGGTCGGGCGGTCGCCGCCGCCGGAGCGGAAGCCGCCCGACGGGCGGTCGTCACGACGGTCGCGGTTGAACGGACGGTCGCTGCCGCCGGAGCGGAAGCCACCGGAGGGGCGGTCGTCACGACGGTCGCGGTTGAACGACGGGCGGTCGTTGTCGCGGTTGAACGACGGGCGGTCGTTGTCACGGCGCTCGAAGGAACGGCCGCCACGGTCGTCACGACGGTCACCGCCACCGGAGCGGAAACCGCCCGAGGGACGCTCGTCACGACGGTCGCGGTTGAACGACGGGCGGTCGTTGTCACGGCGCTCGAAGGAACGGCCGCCACGGTCGTCACGACGGTCACCGCCACCGGAGCGGAAGCCGCCACCGACCGGACGGTCCTCGCGACGGTCGTTGCTGCCGCGGAACGACGGGCGGTCGCTGCTGCCGCGGTAGCCGTTGCTGCCGGCCGGACGGCCGCTGCGCTCGCCGACACGGTCGCTGCCGCCACGGTAACCACCGCGGTCGCCGCCGCGGTTGTCCCGGCGCTCGTAGTTGCCGCGGTCGTCGCGACGCTCCTCGCGCGCTGCGGGCTGCTCCGGCACGGAGGTGGCGGCCAGCAGTGCGGCCTCCGCCTCGGCGGCGACCTCGGCCACCGCTGCCTCGGGGTCGTCGCCCCGCTCGCGTGCGGCGCGGGCGACCAGGCGGTCGGCCTCCTCGCGCAGCTCCACGGCACGGCGCTGGATGCGCTCCAGCTGCTTGGTCAGGTCGGCGGCCTCGCGCTCGGCCTGCTTGGCGGCGTTGTTCGCGGAGTCGGCCTGGACCTCGGTGAGCGAACGGGCGCCGGTGATCTCGGCGACCTCCGGCTCGAAGACGCCCGCGCCCTGGACGATGTGGCGCGACGCGTCGACGCCCGCGTCCTCCATCAGGCGGAAGATCTGGCGGCGCTGGTGCGGCAGCGCCAGGGAGACGACGACACCGGACTTGCCGGCACGGGCGGTACGGCCCGAGCGGTGCAGGTAGTCCTTGTGGTCACCGGCCGGGTCCACGTTCAGGACCAGGTCGATGCCGTCGACGTGGATACCGCGGGCGGCGACGTCGGTCGCGACGAGCGCGTTGACGAAGCCCTTCTTGAAGTCCTCGAGAACGCGCGTACGGGCGCCCTGGGTCATGCCGCCGTGCAGGGCGTCCGCCTTGACGCCGGCCTCGATGAGCTGCTCGGCGATGCGGTCGGCGCCCAGCTGGGTGCGGACGAAGATGATCGTGCGGCCCTTGCGGGCGGCGATGGCGGAGGTGACCGGCGCCTTGTCCTTCGGCTTCACGACCAGGACGTGGTGCGACATCGTGGAGACGTTGCCCTGGGCGGAGTCGACCTCGTGGGTGACCGGGTTGCTCAGGTAGCGCTTGACCAGCGTGCCGATCTCGTTCTCCATGGTGGCGGAGAAGAGCATGCGCTGGCCGCCACCGGGGATCTGGTCGAGCAGCTCGGTGACCTCGGGCAGGAAGCCCAGGTCGGACATCTGGTCGGCCTCGTCGAGGACGGCGACCTGGACGTTCTCCAGGGAGCAGGCGCCCCGGTTGATGATGTCGCGCAGTCGGCCCGGGGTGGCGACGAGGACGTCGACACCGCGCTCCAGCGCGTAGATCTGGTTGCCCATCGACGTACCGCCGCAGACGACCTTCATCTTCAGGCCGAGCACGTCGCCGTACGGCTGCAGCGCGTCCGCGACCTGCATCGCGAGCTCACGGGTCGGGGTGAGGATGATCGCGCGGGGCTTCTTCTTCTCGGTGTGCCCACCGGCCAGCGAGGCCAGGGTCGGCAGACCGAAGGAGAGGGTCTTGCCGGAGCCGGTACGGCCACGGCCGAGGATGTCCTTGCCGGCCAGGGCGTCCGGGATGGTCGCGGCCTGGATCGGGAAGGGCGCGGTCACACCGTTCTGCGCGAGCTTGCGGACGATGCCCTCGGGCAGGCCCAGGTCGGCGAACGTGATGGTCGGCTCGGCGTCCGCCTCGTCGGCGGAGTCGGTGTCGGGCTGCTCGGCCTGCTCGGCCTGGGGGGCGTCGGTCTCGACGGCGTCGACGGTCTCAGCGACCTCGGCGACGACGGCTTCAGCGGCCTCGATGAGCTCGGCGCTCTCGACGTCGTTCTCGACGTTCTCGGGCATGACGGTGTGGTCAGAACTGGAAATTGACATGCGAAATGCGAAACCTCTCGGAGTCTCGGCACGCGCCCGTAACTCCGTGTTTTCGCAATTTCGACCGCCTCAATGCGGTCCAGCCACGGCAAGGGAGAGTACGCGCCACACGGCGCTCTTCTGTGTCGGCGCCGGGCAATGGGATCAAACGATCTATAACCATACGCACTCTTACCCTCATTACGCAAACCGGCTCCGTCCGGCCATCCCCTCAGGCCGGTCCCACCTGCGGCGATGCCTCCGGAGTCCGCATCGCGTACACCGCGTCCGGCGCGCCTGTCGTGCCCTGACGGAGCTGAGCGGCCGGTGACGCGGACGGCACCGGCGGCTCCGGTTCGGAGGGCTCCGGATCGGGCTCCGGCGGGGTCGGCGGCTGCGGGCTCGCGGGGGTGCCGGGGCCCGGGTCGGACGGCGCCGGAGGTTCCGGCTGCTCGGGGACCCCGGGGCCCGGCGCCGAGGGCGTCTGCGCCGGCGGGCGGCCCCCCTTCGCGGGGCCGGACCGACCGGACTCCGCGCCGGGGCTGCCCGAGGGGGTGACGGAGGCACTCGGGCCGGCGGACCGGCCCGCCCTGCGCTCCGACTGCGCCCCGGCGCCGCCCCCCGTACGGGCGTGGCCGGTCCCGGCCACCGTGGATCCGTCCGGCTCGGCCACCGAACCCTTCGGTACGGCGGAGCCGGAGGGCGCCGGTTTCCCGCCGTCGGAGCCGATGCTCATGCAGCCGGTGGACGCGGCGATCGTCACCGCAGTGACGGCCGCCCAGCGGACGGGAAGGGGCAACTGGCGCACGGGGCACCTCCGGGGGCGCGAAGAAGGACGAGGCAACACGGAAACGAGCCGGGAGCGCTGTGCCCAACTCCCGCCGCCCCGCCGGGGACACGCCCTCGGGCAGGCCCGCACACCTCGTTCACACCTCGCGGTGTGCCGCATGTCACCCCTGGCCCGGCGTTCTCCGGCCTCCAGCCTCCGGCCCGGGACCGCCCTCACCCGTAGCCGAGCGCGTGCAGCCTCTCGTCGTCGATGCCGAAGTGGTGGGCGATCTCGTGCACGACGGTGATCTCCGTCTCGGCCACGACGTCCTCGCGCGACTCGCACATCCGCAGCGTCGGCCCCCGGTAGATGGTGATCCGGTCCGGCAGCACGCCCGCGTACCACTCACCGCGCTCGGTCAGCGGCGTGCCCTCGTAGAGCCCCAGCAGTTCCGGGTCATCGGATTCCGGTTCGTCCTCGACGAACACCGCGACGTTGTCCATCAGCCGGGTGAGCTCCGGTGGAATCCGGTCGAGCGCCTCACCGACCAGTTCCTCGAACGCTTCTCGCGTCATCTCCAGCACCCCGCCATTGTCACGTACGGCCGCCGGATGTGCCCCGGTGCGCCGGATACGCATAGCCGCCTCCTCGCCGGGGCATACGCGCCCAATGGCCCGCGACCCGTTCCGTGCCGCAGCAGCCCGTGTCCGGCACCTCATCCGCCTCCGCCCACGACCGCGCTCCGCCGGACGGCCCGGCCGCCGCGCCCGTACCGGCGGGGCTCCGCATCCGTTCGGCCGGGCGCTCGGCCTGGTCGCCGTCGTGCTGTTCGGCGCCTGGCTGGGGCTGCTGGTCGTCGGCAGCGTCCGCGCGCCTGTCGGCCCGATGGACACGACCATGACCCTGCGGCCCTCCCTCAGCGGCGGCACCAAGATCAACGTGTCCCCGCTCGGCGCCCTGGAACTGGACTCGCACCGTGCCCCGGTCCGGCTCGACGTCGACATCGACCGCCTCGACCCGGTCCGCTCCGAGGCCCTGGTCCAGCACCCCGAACGGCTCGCCGGACTGGAGGCCGAGGTCGGTGCCGACGTCGGCACCGGGGCCCGCGAGCTCGCCGTGCGCTCCTGCGTCGCGGTCGTCTCCGGAGCCACCGCACTCGGCCTCGCCGTCTACCGCAGGCCCCGGCGCGCCCTGGCCGCCGGAGGGCTCGCGCTCGCCCTGCTGACCGCCTCGGGCGTCGGGGCGTACGCCACCTGGAACCCCGAGTCGGTCCTGGAGCCGAAGTTCTCCGGGCTGCTGTCCAGCGCCCCCTCCGTCGTCGGCGACGCCCGCTCGATCGTCACCGACTTCGACGTCTACCAGCAGGAACTCGCCCGTCTGGTCACCAACGTCACCAAGCTGTACGACGCCACCTCGACGCTCCCCGTGTACAGCCCGGACCCCGCCACGCTCCGCGTCCTGCACGTCTCCGACATCCACCTCAACCCCGCGGCGTGGCACATCATCGGATCGCTCGTCGAGCAGTACGACATCGACGTGATCATCGACTCCGGCGACACGATGGATCACGGGGCGGCCGTGGAGAACAGCTTCCTCGACCCGATCAGCGACCTGGGCGCGCCCTACGTCTGGGTCCGCGGCAACCACGACTCGGTGGTGACGCAGCAGTATCTGGAGAAGAACAAGCGTTTCAAGAACGTGCACGTGCTGGACGAGGGCCGCACGGTGAACGTCGGCGGGCTGCGGGTCGCCGGCATCGGGGACCCGCAGTTCACCCCGGACCGCACGGGACCCGAGCAGGCGGAGGGGGTCGAGCGGGCGGCGGGCCTGCGGCTCGCCGCCGCGCTGCGCGACCAGCGGCGGGCGGGCACTCCGGCGGACATCGCCGTCGCCCATGAGCCGGAGGCGGTCAGGCAGACGGACGGACTGGTCCCCCTCGCTCTGGCCGGCCATGTGCACCACCGGCAGAACGAGGTCATGAAGGGCGGCACACGGCTGATGGTCGAGGGCTCCACGGGCGGCGGTGGTCTGCGTGCCGTACAGAACGAGAAGCCGGAGCAGGTGCTCGCGTCGGTGCTCTATCTGGACCGCTCCACCCGCCGTCTGCAGGCCTGGGACGAGATCACCCTGGGCGGCCTCGGCCTGACGACCGCCGAGGTCAGCCGCCACCTGCCCAAGGAGAGCAGGCCCGACGCGACGCCGTCCCCTATTCGGTTTGGCTGACACCGAAAGCCCCGTGTACAGTCTCCGACGTGCCCAAGGGCGCCGGTCAGGGCTCGACCGTTCTGAAACCTCAAAGGTTGAAGGAGAAGCCGAACCTCTTGAGGGGAAGCGGAGTCACACGCTTCTTCACTTTCCCTTCGGGCGACAGACGTGGAAGCAAGCTGTAACAGCAGTTCTGCCCTCATCGTCTAGTGGCCCAGGACGCCGCCCTTTCAAGGCGGTAGCACGGGTTCGAATCCCGTTGGGGGCACGCACAACCTGTGCGACACTTAGTCGCACAAAGCTTGGTCCTGTGGAGCAGTTTGGAGTGCTCGCCACCCTGTCAAGGTGGAGGCCGCGGGTTCAAATCCCGTCAGGACCGCTGCAGCCCTTGTGAGCTGCGTGGCTGGGTAGCTCAGTTGGTACGAGCGATCGCCTGAAAAGCGATAGGTCGCCGGTTCGATCCCGGCCCCAGCCACCACCCGAAGGCCCCGTCCGATGGACGGGGCCTTCGCCGTGTCAGGCGCCCTCCCGCTCGGCGGTGTTCGTGCCGTCCACGCCGGCCCGGCCCCGGCGCCGCCCGGACCGCACCGCGAGGACCAGCAGCACCGCGCCCACCACCGCCACCAGCAGCACCCCGTCCGGCACACGCTCGCCGATGCCCCGGGCCCACTGCTCGACGGCGAACGACTGGTCCACGTTCAGCAGCCCGGGCAACGCCGTCGTCCCGTCGTACGCGAGGAACAGCGCGCCGAGGCCGATGAAGAAGAGGCCCGACAGCAGCGTCGTGGTGTGCAGCTCGAAGCGGCCGAGCCGCAGGACACGGCCGCGCAGCCACGCCCGCCGGCCCAGATCGAACCGCTCCCAGAGCAGCGCGAGCAGGAACAGCGGCACCGCCATGCCCAGCGCGTACACGGCGAGCAGCAGCCCCCCGTACGCCGCGCTGCCGCTGACGGCCGCGACGGTGAGGACGCTGCCGAGGATCGGTCCCGCGCAGAAGCCGGCGAGTCCGTATACGGCCCCGAGCGCGTAGACGGACAGCGCGGTCGTGGGGCGGATCCGGCCGCTCAGCGCGGAGATCCGGCGCGAGGCGAAGCCCAGACCGATGATCTGGGCGACGCCGAGGCCGATGATCAGCCAGCCCGCACCGAGGACGAGGGCGTCACGGTGACCGTAGAAGAGCCTTCCGGCGTACGAGCCCGCGGCGCCGAGCGGGACGAGGGTGGTGGCCAGGCCCGCGTAGAAGATCCCGGTCCGGGCGAGCAGCCGGGAGGCGGAGTCGATGGAGTACGCGAAGAAGGCGGGGAGCAGCAGGGCACTGCACGGGCTGAGCAGGGCCAGCAGCCCGCCGAGGAACGCGGCGAAGTAACCGACGTCCGCCGTCACTTCGCGGAGCCTTCGGGGGAGGTGGAGCCATCGGGGGACGCGGAGCCATCACGGTCTTCCGCGCTCTCCGGACCGGCGGAGCCCTTGGGGTCCTGGCCCGCGCTGCCCAGGTTCTCCGCCCGGTCGGCCGCCTGCTCGATGGCCTGGGTGAAGGTCTCCGCCGGCTGTCCCCGGTGATCGGACGGCCGTTGATCAGGAAGGACGGAGTGGACGTCGCGCCGATTCCGTACCCCTGCTCCTGGTCCCTGCTCACGGCCGCCGCGGCCGCTGTGCCGTCCGTGTCGCGGAGGAAGCGGTCGAGGTCGGGCACCCCGGCCCGCTGGGCGAGGGCTTTCAGCCGGTCCTTGCCGAATCCCTTCTCCTTGGCTCCGTCGGCGTACGCGGCGCGGTGGAACTCCCAGAAGCGGTTCTGCTGCCCGGCGGCCCAGGAGGCGCGTGCCGCGGCCTCGGACTCGGCCCCGAAGATCGGGAAGTTGCGCCACTCGATGCGCAGGGTGCCGGCGTCGACGTACTTCTTCACCAGGGCGGGTTCGGTGTCCCGGGCGAACTTTGCGCAGTAGCCGCACTTGAAGTCGGCGTACTCGATGAGGACGACGGGTGCGTCCGCCCGGCCCAGCGCGAGCTTGTCGCCCGCGTCGCGCCGGGCGAGCTTCGCCAGTTCCGGGTAGACGCCCTCGTCCGGGTCCGCGGCGACGTCGGCCACCGAGGTCGAGGAGGAGGCGGCGGAATCGGGGGCGGTGGCCCGGTAGGACACGTATCCGAACAGCGCTGCTGCGACGACGACCCCGGCGCCGTAGACCAGCGGCTTCCTGCTGGGCGTCCGGGGCGACGGCTTACGGGACGAGGGCGTACGGGACGACGGCTTACCCGGCGACGACGGCTTACCCGGCGACGACGGCTTCGGGGACGGCTTGGGCATGGACGTGGGCATGCGGAACTCCGAGCTGGTGATGCGAGAGGAAGGAGAGGGACGGCCGGGAGAGGGCAGCCGTCTACACCCTCAGTACGGAGAGTTCCACCGGGCTCGGCGCGGCCGCGTCGGGTCCGCGCAGCGTCATCGGCACGAGCCGGCGCACCGGCACCGGGACGGTGGCGGCGGGCAGACCCCATTCGGCGAGGCCCGGCGCCTGGTCGTAGGCCGCGCGGGCCCGCCCGGGAACGGCAGGCTCGGTGCCGTCGTGCTTGCCCTTCCTACCGCAGCCGGGAAGCCCGTCCCCGTGCCCGACGCTCATCGAGCCGACCACGGACGGACCCGCGGAAGGTGGCGTCGACGCGGAAGCCGTCGACGGCCCGCAGAACAGCCCCAGGACGACAGCGAGGGCCGCCACCAGGCAGCACCACGACGAACGGGACACGGCGGACAGGCCTTCCGGCAGGGGCTCGGCACAGAGATCGACTGTCCGGAATGGTACGTGCTGTGATCGCTCCGTCCCCGGCCGTACGGGTCCGGTGACCGAGACCGCGGGAAATAGGTTCGCCGTTCCTCGGGCCCGGGTGAGATCCTGGGACCCGTATGTCTACTTCCTTTGCCGATCTCCAGTCCCAGCTCGGGCAGCTCTCGCTCCGCGACGCGCACCGGCTCGGCCGCCGCCTCGAAGGCGCGCGCCGCATTCGTAAGCCCGAGGCCCAGCAGGCCGTGCTGGACGAGATCGCGGCCCAGGCCACGAAGGCAGCCGGGCGGCTCGCACTGCGGGCCGGGCGGATGCCTGCTCTCTCGTACCCCGAACAGCTCCCGGTCAGCCAGAAGAAGGACGAGATCCTGGAGGCGATACGCGACCACCAGGTCGTGATCGTCGCCGGTGAGACCGGCTCCGGCAAGACCACCCAGATCCCGAAGATCTGTATGGAGCTGGGCCGTGGCGTCCGCGGCATGATCGGGCACACCCAGCCGCGCCGGATCGCGGCGCGCACGGTGGCCGAGCGCATCGCCGAGGAGCTGAAGACCCCGCTGGGCGAGGCGGTGGGCTGGAAGGTCCGCTTCACCGACCAGGTCAACCAGGACGCGACGTTCGTCAAGCTGATGACGGACGGCATCCTGCTCGCCGAGATCCAGACGGACCGCGAGCTGCTCGCGTACGACACGATCATCATCGACGAGGCCCACGAGCGGTCGCTGAACATCGACTTCCTGCTCGGCTATCTGGCCCGGCTGCTGCCCAAGCGCCCGGACCTGAAGGTCGTCATCACCTCGGCGACCATCGACCCGGAGCGCTTCGCCCGGCACTTCGGCGAGGCCCCGATCGTCGAGGTCAGCGGGCGTACGTACCCGGTGGAGGTGCGCTACCGGCCGCTCCTCGAAGAGGACAGCGAGGACTCCGACCGCGACCAGATCACCGCGATCTGCGACGCCGTCGACGAGCTCCAGAACGAGGGGCCCGGCGACGTCCTGGTCTTCCTCTCCGGCGAGCGCGAGATCCGCGACACCGCCGACGCGCTCGGCAAACGCAACCTCAGACATACCGAGGTGCTCCCTCTCTACGCACGCCTGTCGCACGCCGAGCAGCACCGCGTGTTCCAGCGTCACACCGGACGCAGGGTCGTCCTCGCGACGAACGTCGCCGAGACCTCGCTGACCGTTCCCGGCATCAAGTACGTGATCGACCCGGGCAACGCCCGCATCTCCCGTTACAGCCACCGCACCAAGGTCCAGCGGCTGCCGATCGAGCGCATCTCGCAGGCCAGCGCCAACCAGCGCAAGGGCCGCTGCGGCCGTACGTCGGACGGCATCTGCATCCGGCTGTACTCCGAGGACGACTTCCTGACCCGCGCGGAGTTCACGGACCCGGAGATCCTGCGGACGAACCTGGCCTCCGTCATCCTCCAGATGACCGCGGCCGGTCTCGGCGACATCGAGAAGTTCCCCTTCATCGACCCGCCGGACCACCGCAACATCCGCGACGGCGTGCAGCTCCTCCAGGAGCTGGGCGCGCTGGATCCGGAAGAGAAGGATCCGAAAAAGCGGCTCACCCCGCTCGGCCGCAAGCTCTCGCAGCTCCCGGTGGACCCGCGGCTGGCCCGGATGGTCATCGAGGCAGACCGGAACGGCTGTGTCCGCGAGGTCATGGTCATCGCCTCCGCGCTCTCCATCCAGGACCCGCGCGAGAGGCCGTCCGAGAAGCAGACACAGGCCGACCAGCAGCACGCCCGGTTCAAGGACGAGACGTCCGACTTCCTGGCGTTCCTGAACCTGTGGCGCTACATCCGTGAGCAGCAGAAGGAGCGCGGCTCCTCCAGCTTCCGCCGGATGTGCAAGCAGGAGTACCTGAACTTCCTGCGCATCCGCGAATGGCAGGACATCTACGCGCAGCTGCGTACGGTCGCCAAGCAGATGGGCATCGAACTCAATGAGGACGATGCTCCGGAGCAGTCGGTGCACACCTCGCTGCTCGCGGGTCTGCTGTCGCACATCGGGCTGAAGGACACCGAGAAGAACGAGTACCTGGGCGCCCGCAGCGCCAAGTTCGCGATCTTCCCGGGGTCGGCGCTCTTCAAGAAGCAGCCGCGGTTCGTCATGTCGGCCGAGCTGGTCGAGACCTCCCGGCTGTGGGCGCGGGTCAACGCCCGGGTCGAGCCCGAGTGGATCGAACCGCTGGCCCAGCACCTGCTGAAGCGCACCTACAGCGAGCCGCACTGGGAGAAGGACCAGGCGGCGGTGATGGCGTACGAGCGGGTGACGC
The DNA here is from genome assembly GCF_035917155.1 of Streptomyces sp. NBC_00385. NCBI lineage: Bacteria > Bacillati > Actinomycetota > Actinomycetes > Kitasatosporales > Streptomycetaceae > Streptomyces > Streptomyces sp. NBC_00385. The sequence continues at coordinate 4,067,263 of NZ_CP107951.1, forward strand.
TGTACGGCGTACCCATCGTGGCCCAGCGCAAGGTCAATTTCGGCCGGATCGACCAGGAGGCCTCGCGGGATCTCTTCATCCGCAACGCCCTGGTCGAGGGCGACTGGCGCACGCACCACCAGTTCTTCCACGACAACCGCAAACTCCTCGGCGAGGTAGAGGAGTTGGAGCACCGTGCCCGGCGCCGCGACATTCTGGTGGACGACGAGACGCTGTTCGACTTCTACGACCAGCGGATCCCCGAACACGTCGTCTCGGGCGCGCACTTCGACTCGTGGTGGAAGCACAAGCGCAAGGACGAGCCGGACGCGCTGGACTTCGAGCGCTCGATGCTCATCAACGAGAAGGCCGGGGCCGTCACCAAGGACGACTATCCGGACTCCTGGCGGCAGGGGAAGCTCAAGTTCCGTGTGACGTACCAGTTCGAGCCCGGCGCGGACGCCGACGGTGTGACCGTCCACATCCCGCTCCAGGTGCTCAATCAGGTCACGTCCGAGGGCTTCGACTGGCAGATCCCGGGCCTGCGCGAGGAAGTGGTCACCGAGCTGATCCGCTCCCTGCCCAAGCCCATCCGCCGGCACTACGTCCCCGCGCCGAACTACGCGGACAAGTTCCTGGACCGGGCCGTGCCCCTCCAGGAGCCGTTGCCCTTCACCCTGGCCCGTGAGCTCCAGCGGATGGTCGGCGTCCCGGTGACCGCGGACGACTTCGACCTGAGCCGGGTCCCGGACCATCTGAAGATCACCTTCCGGGTCGTCGACGAGCGGCGCCGCAAGGTCGCCGAGGACAAGGACCTGGAGGCGCTGCGGGTCCAGCTGCGCCCCAAGGCCCGCAAGGCCCTCTCCCAGGCCGCCGCGGCGACCGCGGGGCCGTCCGGGGAGTCCATCGAGCGTTCGGGGCTCACGGACTGGACGATCGGCACGCTGGACCGGGTCTTCGAGACGCGGCGGGCGGGGCAGCCGGTCAAGGCCTTCCCCGCCCTGGTCGACCAGGGCGGGACCGTGGCCGTACGGCTTTTCGACACCGAGGCCGAGCAGCAGCAGGCGATGTGGCGCGGCACCCGGAAGCTGATCCTGCTGAACATCCCGGTGAACCCGGCGAAGTTCGCCTCGGACAAGCTCACCAACCAGCAGAAGCTCGCTCTGTCCCGTAATCCGCACGGCTCCATCCAGGCGCTCTTCGACGACTGCGCGACGGCGGCCGCCGACCGGCTGATCGCCGCGCACGGCGGTCCGGCCTGGGACGAGGCGTCGTTCCGGAAGCTGTACGACAAGGTCCGTGCCGACCTGGTGGACCTGACCGTCCGCACGATCGGCCAGGTCCAGCAGATCCTGGCGGCCTGGCAGGCCTGCGAGCGACGACTGAAGTCCACCAGCAGCCTGGTCCTGATCAACAACGTCACGGACGTACGGGAGCACCTGGCCCGGCTCGTGCCGACCGGGTTCGTCACCCTGACCGGGCTGCGCAGGCTCCCCGACCTGATGCGCTACCTGGTCGCCGAGGACCGCAGGCTCCAGCAGATGCCGACGAACGTCCAGCGCGACACCACGCGCATGGAGAAGGTCCACGAGATGCAGGACGAGTACGCCTGGCTGCTGGAGCAACTGCCGCAGGGCAGGCCCGTTCCGCAGGAGGTCCTGGACATCCGCTGGATGATCGAGGAGCTGCGGGTCAGCTACTTCGCGCACGCCCTGGGCACCGCGTTCCCAGTCTCCGACAAGCGGATCGTGAAGGCGATCGACGCCGCCGCCCCGTAGGGCGCCCGGCGGTGGGCGCGTAACGGCTCCACCACCAGGAGTGAGGTCGACCGCACCCTCCGACCTCCTGTACAGTCTGTCTTCGCAGCCAGCCGCAAGGCAGCCGCGAAAACCTGGTCCTGTGGAGCAGTTTGGAGTGCTCGCCACCCTGTCAAGGTGGAGGCCGCGGGTTCAAATCCCGTCAGGACCGCAGTAACGAAAGCCCGGATCCTCTGGATCCGGGCTTTCGCGCGTCTTGACTCCGGTGTCCGCCGACGAGTACTCAGAACCAAGGGCTGCCCCTGGTTTTCCGGGAGGGGCGGCGCGCATCCACCGGGAGGTGGCGCGGATGGCGGCATCCACGAGCGAGAACTTCCTGCCGGACCGGTCCGGAGCCCGCGGGCCGGACCCGGCACAGCCCTCGGGCACCGCCCCGGCGCCGGTGCGCGGGAGGACGCCCCGGCACGAGATCCGGGCCCTGCTGCGTGCCCATCTGGCGGCGGCCTCGGGCTATCGCCACCTCACCCGGCACTGCGCGGTCTGCGCCCGATTACTGAGGCTCGCCATGGAGCCCCTGGCGGCCTCCGGGGCGACGGAAACGGACTCGACGGCCCTGGCGGCCCCCGGGCAGCCCGAGCCGCCCCGGGCGGGCCTGGCAGTCCCTGGACCCCAGGAGCCGCCCCAGGCGGGCCTGACGAGCCCTGGACCGACAGGAACGGCGCAGGCGCCCCCGGCAGGCCCTGGAGCGCCCGGAGCGGCTCCGCCGTCCGTGGCGGCCCCGGAGCCGCCACCGGAACAGACCGGAGTGCATGTGATGCCTTCCGAAGCGCGGGAACAGACCGTGCAGCCAGTGACGGGATCGAGGCAGTTCCCGTCACCCGCCACGGGACCGAGCCCCGCTCCGTCACCCGTGACGGGACCGGCGACGGCCCACTCCGCGGCTCCGGACGCCGGCCCTCACGCCCTCGCGAGGCGGCCCGCCTCCGCCCGGACGGCCCCGCGCCTCGTCCCCGCACGCACCTCGACGTCGCCCGGCGGCGGCCACGCAAGCCCCGCCGATGGCGATCCGGGCCCCGACGGGCGGCGCGGCCACGGCTGGGCGGAGGACGAAAGTCCTCCCGCCGCGTGACCAATGGCGTGTTCTTCCGCTCCTCAACAGTGGCAGGCTCGTAGTTGGCAAGACTCATGCGATGTGACGGGTGTCACCGAATCAGTTTTCAGAAGGGGTGGCTTTACACCCTTCCTACAACTGGCGAATTTAATATGTGCAATTGCACCACTCGGCAGGAGTGCCCCCAGGATCCTCTGACTCACCCCGTGCCGACCCTCGGGAAGGCGAGGTTCGACGCCTCGCACAGAGTCCGCCGCACCCGCGGGAGGCCCGTCCGGAGCCAACCGGACGCCCGGTTTCCAGTGGCGGATCGCGGACAGGAGTCAGGGGCACGACGAGGGTGCCACGTCGGTCGCGCGGACAAAAAAGATCGCGCTGGACCCGGCGGAGTCCAGCGCGATCTCATGACGGAACCCGTATGACACAGGTATGGCGCCCGTTGGGGCGGGCGCCCGTCATATGGAGCTATGGGTGGGCTATGCGGGTTGGGGGACCCAAAAGCCCAGTTGTGACGCGGCGACAGGGGTATGTCAGGCCTCGCTGCGCTGCTGCGGAATACCCGCAAGCAGTGCGCGGACCTCTGCCTCGCGGTACCGGCGATGTCCACCGAGCGTGCGGATGGACGTGAGCTTGCCTGCCTTGGCCCAACGGGTAACCGTCTTCGGGTCCACGCGGAACATCGTGGCAACCTCAGCCGGGGTCAGCAGCGGCTCGGCATCAGGGGTGCGAGCGGTCATGAGCGGCCTCCTCGGGAGAACCGAACCATCTCGGTTCTTTCCTCTAAATTCTGCACCTTGACCCGCGTTGCCCGAAATGGCGGACGCGGGCCGAGTCGGTTATAGGACGAACGGCTTGTCCTCGGCACTACAACTACACCATCCGTCCAGCCACGTCGGCCAAACCGATGGAATTGCCCTCCCAGGTGTTCATCAGCGACGGAAGCCGATGGACCATGCCATAGCGGACAGTCACACCACCGTGACGATCAGTCACAGAGCGATCAGGAGTCATCAGACCCCCCATAGAGTGCAATGCTGAGCATTCCGCCCTTACTTGGACGGAAGGAGCCCTCCCCGGACTCCTTGTCCTATTTTGGCACGAGGAGTAGGGAAGGACGCAAGGGCCCCGTAAGTGCTATCCATCACGCTTGAGGCAAAGGCCCGGTTCGGGACGTAGGTCCCGAGGCCACTGAGGTACCGATCCGCCCCTTCACCCTCACGTGTCACACGGGTCACAGGTTCATGGCTCGTCAGTTCGATCGTCAGTTCGCGAACTGGCGGTCCCTCACGGCACGCCATCGCTCCGCGAGACGCGCGTAAGCCTCGCTCGCCCTCTCGGCGTCCCCGGCACCCAGCGCCGCGATGCCCTCGGCCACGTCGGCGGCGCTCCGGTCCGCCGCGAGCTGCTTCGCCGGCAGGGCATGCACCAGCCCTCCGTAGTCCAGCTCCACGAGCGCGCGCGGATGGAACTCCTCGAGCCACCGCCCGACGTCCACCAGTCCCTCGGTCAGCGGGCCGTCGTCCATGGAGTCCCGCAGCGTCTTCAGCCCCCGCGCCAGCCGGCGCCGCGCCTGGACCATCGGCGTCCGGTACCGCAGCAGGGGCGGCTCGCCGTCCTCCCCCGCCTCCAGGTACTCGCGCTCCTCGTCCGAGAACAGGACGAACCACCGCACCGGGACCTGCCACACCGCGGTCCTGATCCACGGACGGGCATCCGGATTGCGCTCCGCCCACCGCTCGTGGTCGGCCACGGCCTGCCCGCGCACCACCGGCGGCAGCACCGCGTCGAGCACCGCACCGGGAAACATGTCCGTCAGCCCGTCCAGCGCCAGCCATCCGCGCAGCCGCGTCCGCCACGGACAGACGCACACCACACCGTCCACCTCGGCGACGAACGCGTCGGCACTCTCGTGCGCCGGCACGCCGACCGGCGGGGTCGCCGCCAAGTCCGCCAGGGAACGGCGCAGTTCGTCCTGGGCCGTGGGGATCCGCTCGCGGCCCGCATAACGGGCCCAGTGAGCACGTTCGGCCGCCGGGAAGGCCGCCAGTGGCTCGTACACCCGGAGGTAGGACGCGTAAGGGACGAGCACCGAAGACACCACCGACATGCAGCGATCGTGTCACGCCCGTACTCCTGTAGGGGGTGATCCTCGGCACTGGAACAGATCTACGTCCGCCGAGGACTTACGCTCTTGCCCGGACGGACCGGCCGTGCCGGTCGGCCCGCCCGGACCTTCCCCACCTTCAGGAGGGTCTTCCCGCCGCTTCGTACTTGGGAGTCACCACAGTGACCGATGTGACCAACGGCGTCCTGCACACCCTGTTCCACTCGGATCAGGGGGGCCACGAACAAGTCGTGCTCTGCCAGGACCGTGCCAGCGGCCTCAAGGCCGTCATCGCCCTCCACTCCACCGCTCTGGGCCCGGCCCTCGGCGGCACCCGTTTCTACCCGTACGCCTCCGAGGAGGAGGCGGTCGCGGACGCGCTGAACCTGGCGCGCGGCATGTCGTACAAGAACGCCATGGCCGGTCTCGACCACGGCGGCGGCAAGGCCGTCATCATCGGTGACCCCGAGCAGATCAAGACCGAGGAACTCCTGCTGGCCTACGGCCGCTTCGTGGCCTCGCTCGGCGGGCGCTACGTGACGGCCTGCGATGTCGGCACGTACGTCGCCGACATGGACGTCGTGGCCCGCGAGTGCCGCTGGACCACCGGCCGCTCCCCCGAGAACGGCGGCGCCGGCGACTCCTCCGTGCTCACCGCGTACGGCGTCTTCCAGGGCATGCGGGCCTCGGCCCAGCACCTCTGGGGCGACCCGACGCTGCGTGGCCGGAAAGTGGGGGTCGCGGGCGTCGGCAAGGTGGGGCACCACCTCGTCGAACACCTGCTGTCGGACGGCGCCGAGGTCGTGATCACCGATGTACGGGACGAGTCCGTGCGCCGGATCACCGAGAAGCACCCCGAGGTCGCCGTCGCGGCGGACACCGAGGCGCTGATCCGTACCGAGGGTCTGGACATCTACGCGCCGTGCGCGCTGGGCGGCGCTCTCAACGACGCCACCGTTCCGGTGCTCACCGCCTCGGTGGTGTGCGGCGCGGCCAACAACCAGCTCGCGCACCCTGGCGTCGAGAAGGACCTGGCCGACCGGTCGATCCTGTACGCCCCCGACTACGTGGTGAACGCGGGCGGTGTCATCCAGGTCGCGGACGAGCTGCACGGCTTCGACTTCGACCGGTGCAGGGCGAAGGCGTCGAAGATCTTCGACACGACCTTGGCGATCTTTGCACGCGCGAAGGTTGACGGCATCCCGCCGGCCGCGGCGGCCGACCGGATCGCCGAACAGCGGATGGCCGAAGCCCACCGCGGCTGACCGCACAGCCGAGCACGAAGGTGACCGCGCGGGGCCCCAGCGGGGCCTTATCTCCGCGCGAGGCACAGCGACCCGCCGACCGGCGAGACAAGACTCACTCCGGTCGGCGGGTCGCATGCCAATATGAGGTTAAAATCGCAGTTGACCAGCGCGGACAAGCTCCTCGCGGGTCCTCTTCCGAGGCACGTGATGCGGGCGGCGTACCGTATGGCCGCGGAAGCAGGTACCGTTAAAGCACAGGTACGGCCTCTCTGCCGAGAGTCCGTCCTGAAACATGAACGCGTGTCAAGACTCTGGGGCCGTCGAGCCCCGTCACCGAGGGGGTCGAGCCATGGGGCGCGGCCGGGCAAAGGCCAAGCAGACCAAGGTCGCCCGTCAGCTGAAGTACAGCAGCGGCGGGACTGACCTGTCGCGTCTGGCCAATGAGCTGGGCGCATCACCTTCGAGTCAACCACCGAACGCCGAGCCGTTCGAGGACGACGACGAGGAAGATGACCCGTACGCACAGTACGCGGATCAGTACAACGACGACGAGGACGCGGACGAGGACGATCAGTCCGGTCCGTCGTCACAGCGCCGCGGCGCTTGACCTCGCGCTGACACATCAACCCGGTCCGGGCTCGTCCCGGACCGGGTTCTGTGCTGTCCCGGTCCGGAGCGTGCGGCGTTCTCGGCCACCGTGGGCGATACGGGGATCATGCCCATGGCGTTCGGACGGTATTCCGCGTCATACGTGTTCATGACGTTCGGACGGCACTCCCGTCGTGCCTGTCCATGGCGTCGTGCCTGTCCATGGCCTTCGGATGCGCCCGTCGTGCGTGTCCATGACGTTCGGACGGGTCCGCGCTGTGGTGGCCGTGGTGTCCGGGCGGGCCTCCGCGGCCCGCCCGCCGCCACCTGAGGGCATCCTGCGCGGCCCGCACTCAGCGCGCGTACCCGCCCACGAGCTCAGCGCCTGTCGTGTGCGCACCGCGGTCGGTGATCTCGCCCGCGACCCAGGAGTCGACGCCGCGGTCGGCCAGCGTCGTCAGGGCCGCGTCCACCGATTCGGCGGGGACGATCGCGATCATGCCGACGCCCATGTTGAGCGTCTTCTCCAGCTCCAGCTGCTCGACCTGGCCGGCCTTGCCGACGAGGTCGAAGACCGCGCCGGGCGTCCAGGTGGAACGGTCCACCGTCGCGTGCAGGGAGTCCGGGATGACCCGGGCCAGGTTGTTGGCCAGACCGCCGCCGGTGACGTGGCTGAAGCCGTGCACCTCGGTCGTACGGGTCAGCGCCAGGCAGTCCAGGGAGTAGATCCGGGTCGGCTCCAGGAGCTCCTCGCCGAGCGTCCGGCCGAACTCCTCGACCTCGCGGTCCAGCGTCCAGCCGGCCCGGTCGAAGACGACGTGGCGGACGAGCGAGTACCCGTTGGAGTGAAGACCGGACGACGCCATCGCGATGACGGCGTCACCCTTGCGGATGCGGTCCGGGCCCAGCAGGCGGTCGGCCTCGACCACGCCCGTACCGGCGCCGGCGACATCGAAGTCGTCCGGGCCGAGCAGGCCGGGGTGTTCGGCGGTCTCGCCGCCGACCAGGGCGCAGCCTGCCAGCACACAGCCTTCGGCGATGCCCTTCACGATGGCCGCGACACGCTCGGGATGCACCTTGCCGACGCAGATGTAGTCGGTCATGAAGAGCGGCTCGGCGCCGCAGACGACGAGGTCGTCCACGACCATGCCGACGAGGTCGTGGCCGATCGTGTCGTACACGCCCATCTGGCGGGCGAGGTCGACCTTCGTACCGACGCCGTCCGTGGCGGAGGCGAGCAGCGGACGCTCGTAGCGCTTGAGCGCCGAGGCGTCGAAGAGCCCGGCGAAGCCGCCGAGACCGCCGAGGCCCGCGACCTCGGGGCGCTGCGTCTTCTTCACCCACTCCTTCATCAGCTCTACGGCACGGTCGCCGGCCTCGATGTCGACGCCCGCTGCCGCGTAGGAAGCACCTGTTGTCTCAGACATTGCCTGGGATCTTTCGTGTGGAAATACGGGGCTGGTGGGAAGGCTGCCGAGCGGTCCGGGTCACGGACGGCGCAGCGCGTCGGCCGCGGCGGTCGCCGCAGGGCCTGCCGCCAGCTCGGTCTCCAGCAGCTGCTTGCCGAGCAGCTCCGGGTCCGGAAGCTCCATCGGGTACTCGCCGTCGAAGCAGGCGCGGCACAGATTCGGCTTGTCGATCGTCGTCGCCTCGATCATCGCGTCGATCGAGATGTACGAGAGCGAGTCGGCCCCCATCGACGTGGCGATCTCGTCGACGGACATGCCGTTGGCGATCAGCTCGGCGCGGGTGGCGAAGTCGATACCGAAGAAGCAGGGCCACTTCACCGGCGGGGACGAGATCCGGATGTGGATCTCGGCGGCGCCGGCCTCGCGGAGCATCCGGACGAGTGCGCGCTGGGTGTTGCCGCGGACGATCGAGTCGTCGACGACCACCAGTCGCTTGCCCTTGATGACTTCCTTGAGCGGGTTCAGCTTGAGGCGGATGCCGAGCTGCCGGATGGTCTGGGACGGCTGGATGAAGGTCCGGCCCACGTAGGCGTTCTTCACCAGTCCGGCGCCGAACGGGATGCCGCTGGCCTCCGCGTAACCGATCGCGGCGGGGGTGCCGGACTCCGGTGTCGCTATGACCAGATCGGCCTCGACCGGGGCCTCGGCCGCCAGCCTGCGGCCCATCTCCACCCGGGAGAGGTAGACGTTGCGCCCGGCGATGTCGGTGTCGGGGCGGGCCAGGTAGACGTACTCGAAAACGCAGCCCTTGGGCTTCGCTTCCGCGAACCGCGAGGTGCGCAGGCCGTTCTCGTCGATGGCGACGAGCTCGCCCGGCTCGATCTCGCGGACGAAGCTGGCGCCGCAGATGTCGAGGGCGGCGGACTCGGAGGCCACCACCCAGCCGCGTTCCAGCCGGCCGAGGACCAGCGGGCGGATGCCCTGCGGGTCACGGGCCGCATAGAGGGTGTGCTCATCCATGAAGACGAGGGAGAAGGCGCCCCGCACCTCGGGAAGCACCTTGGAGGCGGCCTCCTCGATGGTGAGCGGCTTGCCGTCTTCGTCGGTCTGGCCGGCGAGCAGAGCGGTCACCAGGTCGGTGTCGTTGGTCGCTGCGACCTGGGTGGCGCGGCCGTCCTTGCGCGGAAGGTCGGCGACCATCTCGGCGAGCTGGGCCGTGTTGACCAGGTTGCCGTTGTGGCCCAGGGCGATCGAGCCGTGCGCGGTCGCACGGAACGTCGGCTGCGCGTTCTCCCACACCGAGGCACCGGTGGTGGAGTAGCGGGCATGACCGACCGCGATATGGCCCTGGAGCGATCCCAGAGACGTTTCGTCGAAGACCTGCGAGACCAGTCCCATGTCCTTGAAGACCAGGATCTGGGACCCGTTGCTCACTGCGATGCCCGCGGACTCCTGTCCACGGTGCTGCAGGGCATACAGTCCGAAATAGGTGAGCTTGGCGACCTCTTCACCCGGAGCCCAGACACCGAAGACGCCACAAGCGTCCTGGGGGCCTTTCTCTCCGGGGAGCAGGTCGTGGTTGAGTCGTCCATCACCACGAGGCACGCCACCGAGTGTAGGCGAGATCGACCACTGGTCCGAATTGGGGACGCCCCGCCGGACTGCGGAAGAAGCGCCCCCGGGCCCCCCTCCGCAGCCGCGCCGACGGGTGACGCGGAGTGATCACCGCCCGAGGGTGAACGGTCGGCCGCAGACGCCTCGGGGCAGTCGCCGCCCGGATCGACGGCGGGTTACCGACGGGTTCCGGCCATGGAACGGCAGAGTGGCCGGGCCGGTTCGTGGCCCTCCGTGAGGAGCCTCGCCACAGCCCCGCACGGGGTGGCCGAACGCTCGTTTCGTGGTGAGCCTCACACCGGGTGTCCGCGGGCGCGACCGGTATGCGGCTTCTGGCGACGCCCCAAGAGGTTCCTGCGCAAGCCGGGGAAGCCGTTCGGCCGGCCTCGGGGCCCGTCCGGAGTGCGAGACCGGCGTTGACAGGCGCATGCCTCGTTGGCAGGCTCCTGCCTCATGCAGCCCCTCGGTGATCACTCGGTCACGCTCGTGGAGCGCCGTCACGTCGATCTGGGACGTGTCTCGAGCGCCATCTGTCGCCACGCCTGAGTCACCGGCGCGCGCGAGGGCTCTCGCTTCTCTTCGCCTCTCTGCACCTCGTTCTCTCGCTTGTCTCGTGCTCCCGTGCTCCCGTGCCCCACAGGCGCGCTGTGCGTGTCGGGCCTGATGGGACTGGCGAGCTTGATGGGACTGCTGGCCTTGCGGGGCTTGCGGGGCCTGCGGGGCCTGCGGGGGCCTGCTGGGTTTGCTGGGCTTCGTGAACTCGGGTCTTCGAGGTCCCTGAGACTTCTTGCGCCGATTACGCCCCTTGCACCCCCTGCGCCCCTTGCACCCCTTGCGCGTCCGTAACTCACCATCCGGCCCGCACGTGTCCGGCACCCCTCAGCCGGTTCCGCACGCCTCCACACCCGCGCCCGCACCCGTTTCGGCACCCGCCGTCGACGAGCGGGACGGCCCCCTTCGCCTTTGCCGCCCTGCGCGGCCGAGCCCTGCCCTGGAGCAGTCATGCCTCTTCGCAACTCGAACCTCGGTTCCGGCAGTCCCTTGTCGCGGCGCGCCTTCGGAACGGCTTTGGGCGCCACGGCCGCGACCGCCGCGGTGGGCCTGCCCGCCGCCCCTGCCGCCGCCGCACCGGCAGCGACGGCCACAGACGCGCAGCCCTTCCGGGCGGCCCGGGGCCGGCACTCGCGGCGGCCCAACATCCTCTTCATCCTCGGGGACGACCTCGGTTGGGCCGACCTCTCCTCCTACGGATCGCCTGACATCCGCACCCCGAACCTGGACCGGCTCGGCCGGCAGGGCGTGCGGTTCACCGACGCCTACGCCGGGTCCGCGACCTGCTCACCGACCCGGTTCAGCCTGTACACCGGCCGCTATCCCGGGCGCACGAAGGGCGGTCTCGCCGAACCCATCGCCGACCGCTCGGTCGGTCTCGACCCCACCCACCCGACCCTCGCCTCGCTGTTGCGCGGCGTCGGGTACGCGACCGCGCTGATCGGGAAGTGGCACTGCGGCTATCTCCCGGACTACAGCCCGACCAAGTCCGGCTGGGACGAGTTCTTCGGCAACTTCGGCGGGGCTCTGGAGTACTACTCGAAGCTCGGTCTCGGCGGCGAGTACGACTTGTACGAGGGCGATGCCGAGTACAAGGACCTGCGGTACTACACCCGCATCCTCACCGAGCGGGCGAGCGAGTACGTGCGGCGCGACCACGACAAGCCGTGGCTGCTGAACCTGAACTTCACCACCCCCCACTGGCCCTGGATCGCCGAGGGGGACACGGCCGAGAGCGCCGAGATCGTACGGAAGATCAAGGAGGGCGGTCTCGGGGGGCTGTTCCACGCCGACGGGGGCTCGCTCGCCAAGTACAAGGAGATGGTGGAGGACCTGGACCGGTCGGTCGGCGAGGTGCTGAAGGCGCTGAAGCGGTCCGGCCAGGAGGAGGACACGCTGGTCTTCTTCGCCAGCGACAACGGCGGCGAGCGCTTCTCGTACCAGTGGCCTCTCTCCGGCAACAAGAGCTCCCTCCAGGAGGGCGGCATCCGGGTCCCGGCCGTACTGCGCTGGCCGGCCAGGATCGATGCACACCAGGTGAGCGGCCTGCCGCTGTTCTCTCCCGACTGGACGGCGACACTGCTCGAGTTGGGCGGAGCTCGGCCCGACCCGGCCTACCCGCTGGATGGCATCAGCCTGGCCGGTTACCTGCTGCGTGGCGAGCAGCCGAAGGAACGGAACCTGTTCTGGCGGGTGCGTGGGGAGCGGGCGCTGCGACGCGGCGACTGGAAGTACTACCGGGGCGATGGCGGGGCGGATCAGCTCTTCAACCTGGCACACGACCAGCGGGAGCAGGCCGACCGGGCCGCCGCCGAGCCGGAGCTTCTGGCCGAACTCCGGGCGGCCTGGGAACGGACGGACGCCGGGCTGCTGCCCTACCCGAAAGCCTCCTGATCCCCTGCCGCCGCTGCACCTTCTCTACCCTTCCGGCGCCTCTTCCTTCTTCTCCTGAGCCGAGGCCGCGAGTCCCTTGCCGTCCGGTGCGGTGAGGGACAGCGTGTGGTGGGTGATCCCGTAGGCCGTCCGTTTCCCGTCGAGCACGTCGAGCACGGCGCGCTCCAGCCGCATCTCGTGGTCCGGGCACATCTTGCGGGTGGTGACGAGACGACCGAAGGCGATGGCAGTGCCGGAGACGTCCGCGGTGCCGCGGAAGCTGTTGCAGCCGAGGGCACCCTGGACGGAACCGTCCTTGCCGAACGAGATGTGCGCCTTGTTCGCCGTACCCGCGGGCAGGGACGAGGCGATGGAACCGGAGACCAGGGTGGTGATCCGCCAGGTCGTTCCGGTGAGCGGGGCCGGGGGCTGTGCGGTGAGCGCGATGGTGCCGCCCTTCGCCGTGGTCAGGGTGAGGCTGTCGCCCTTGACCGCGGCGGTGAGCCTTCCACTGAAGGCCTGTGAGAGCAGGACCTCGAACCGCTGGATGTCCGGCTCGCACCCCATCTCGGTGGTCGTGCCGGGTTCGACGGTGAGCGTGTCGCCTTCGAGCCGGGCCTCGGCGGTGAACCGGTTGCACCCGTAGTTCCCGCTCGCCCGCCCCTTGGCATCGATTTCGACATGGGCCCCGGCCGGGGCCGCAGAACGCTTCCCACCGTCCGTCACCGACTCGATTTCCCAGCGGATGCCGGTGAGCGGGGCGTCGCTCCGCACGGTGCCGCTGCCGCCACTGTCGCCGGAACCGGAACTGTGGCCGGCCCCCGGCTCCGTACCGCAGGCGGCAAGGGTGAACAGGGCCAGAACGCTGACAGCCAGACTTTGACGGTGCATGGCCATGGGACGGCCGGCACCGGCGATCCGGTTCCCGTCACCCCATAAGGGGCAGCAGCGCGGCAAGATCCGCCCGTTCACCGCTGGCGCCGACCTTGGCCTCGTCGAGCTCACGCGCCCATTGCGTACGTCCGGTGGCGAGCCTGATCCAGGTGAGCGCGTCGGTCTCGACGACGTTGGGCGGCGTACCGCGGGTGTGCCGGGGCCCCTGGACACACTGGACCACCGCGAAGGGCGGCACCCGCACCTCGACCGAACCCCCCGGCGCCTTCTCCGCCAGGGCGTCCGCAAGCAACCGGGTGCAGGCCGCGAGCGCCTGACGGTCGTACGGGATGCCCAGCCCGGTCGCCTCGTTGAGGTCGTACGTGTGGACCACGAGTTCCACGGTGCGGGTCACCAGGAAGTCCCCGAGCCGCATGGCACCCACCCGGGTGGGTAGCAACCGGTCATCGGAGACGCCCTGCACCAGCGCCTCGAACCGGTCGGCCACGTCCCCGTACAGCGCGTCCAGATCGGGGTGGGCGGCGGCAGCCGCCACGGTGTCGTCGGCGATCCGACCGGCCCTGCCCGCCGTGGAGAACGGCCACTCCAGCAGGGTCACCTCCGGCTTGGCGAGGACGGGTTCGGGCAGCTCCAGGTTTCTGCTGACGTGCGAGAGCGCCATGGTCAGGTGGACGGCGAGCTCGCGCACCGTCCACGCCCCGAGCCCGCTCGGCCCATCCAGTTGCTGGGGCGTCAGGGTGCGTACAGCGGACTGGACTTGGGAGAACTGTGCCAGGACGGCGGCACGGGTCCTGACCGGGTCGTAGCGGCGGGCGCGCTTCTGGGACGGCGGCATGAACGGGAGCCTACGGCGTACCGCCGCATCCAGTGCCACAGCACCGGCAACGGCACCGCCACAGCCCAGTCCCGGGCCAGCGCCGGGGTCCGGGGTCCGCGCCGGGGTCCGGGGTCAGCGCCGGGGTCGGGGTCAGCGCCGGGTCGCGAAGTCACCCAAACCGTTCTCGAGCAGATCGAACGCCCGCCCGGCAAGAACCGCAGCATCCGAGGCGATGACCTCGGCCGACTCGCCGGTCAACAACCGCCGGTGGTTCTCGCTGATCAGGGCATTGCGGGTACCGATCAGCTGGGCTGCCACGATGCGCGCGACAGCCCGGTCCACCCCCTCCTCGACCAGTACGTCGACGAGCAACTCGTCGCTGCGGGCGAAGAACGCACGGGCGCGGGTGAGCAGTGCAGGCGTCTGCTGGATCAGCTGGAGGAGCCCGAGCGCTACCGGTGAATCACTCATCCCGACCGACGGGTCCCGGTTTTCGACAGCGGCCAGGAACTGACGGCGCATGCCGTCCACTACGGACTCGCCGTGCACCCGGTCCCGCACCACCTGGGCGACATCCCCGATGTGCTCCTCCATGGGAGCGAGAACCAGGTCTTCCTTGCTGTCGAAGTAGTTGAAGACGGTCATCTTCGACACGTCGGCCGCTTCCGCGATTTCCGCAACGGAGACCTGGTCGAATCCGCGCTCTCCGAAAAGCCTCGCGGCCTCGGCAAGCAGACGGCGTCGCGTCTGGATCTTCTTGCGCTCGCGCAGGCCCATCCCCTCGGTCAGCATGGCATCACTGTACCAGGATGAAACTTATACTAAGGCAAATATTTGCCCAGGCGCATGCCCGCGCAGAGGGTGGCACCTTCCACCGACACGGCACCCTCGCCACCCCCGTCATCCGACTCCGGGCCAGCCGCCCCGCTTCGGCTTCCGGCTTCGGCTTTGGGCTTCCGCGCCAGCCGGCCTCAGAGGGCCCGGATCGCACCCGAACCCGGAACGGGGCGCCCGCCAGCGGCATCCCCGGCCGTGAACGCCTCACCGTTGGCCGGAAGGCCTATCCCCCGCCAGGTAAACGGAACTCCCATCGCTATGTCCAGGTCCGGATCATCCATCAGCTGGAAATGCACATGCGGTTCGGTGGAATTCCCGGAATTTCCGCACTCGGCGAGCATCTGCCCGGCCCGGACCTCCTCGCCCACGCGCACCCGGAGCGAGCCGCTGCGCAGATGGGCGTACATGGCGTACGTACCGTCACCCAGATCCAGCACGAGGTGGTTCCCGACGATGGCGCCGGGACCGAGCACGTCCCGTACGGACGCTTCTATCAGCATCAGGTAGATCAACGCGGGACCGGAATTCCGGCTGAGATGGTCACGCCGGCTGTGCGATGCGTGCACCACCGTGCCGTCAGCGACGGCGAGAAGCGGGGCCCCGAAGGCCGGGAAGTGCTGATTGCGCCGGACGACGGGCCAGAGATAGCGGAACTTCGGGCGGGACGGGCCGCCTTGAACGCCGCCGCTCTTCCCCGCATCGACCTCCGCATCGGGCTCAGCCCCCGACCGTGCCTCGACCTTCGGCTTCGACCTTGACTCCGGCTCCGGCTCCGGCTCCGCCACGATGTCGATCGCGTAGGTCTGCCCGTAGCCGTGTATCCCGTGACTGGGCACCTTGTCCGCCGGACTGTTCAGCGCCACCCATCGCCCGGACACCGGCGGATCGACCTCCACCGCGGGTCGCGGGTTCGTGGCAGCCGAGCGGGCCCTGCGGCCCGCTGCCAGGACCAGCGCAATGGCCACCGCCGCGGGCACCCAGGTCAGCCAGTACGGAAACGGCGGGCGAGTGACGAGGCTGAGGACCACCATGGCGAAGAAGATGATCCAGCAGACCCGGTACAGCACCATGACAGCTTTACGGACAGACATGACTTCCCCTGATCGTCGGTCTGATCATTGGCCTGGTCGTCGGCCTAATCGTCGGTCTGGTCGTCGATTCGCTTTCGCTCGCTCCTCGTCGCGCTCTCGACTCGCACTCAACTGGCTCTCGGTTCGCACCCGATCAGTTCCTCGTTCCGCTTCCCTCGCGGTTCGGCGCCCCGCCCGGTTCCGGCGTCAGCGCTCGGTTCGCGGCGCGGCCGCCTCCGCGCGGCTCAGGGCCTCGCCGCCGCGAGGACCACCAGCAGCGGGACGACACGGGTGCCGGGAACCTCGTATCTCCCCCGCCCCTTCGTGTGCAGCCAGCCAGCGCCCGTCAGCTGGCGCAGATGGTGGTAGATCTGCCCTGTCGTCCCGGTCTCGTCGAGCGCGGCCAGCTCCGCCGCCGTGCGCCGGCCGCCGAGAATCTCCCGGAGCAGCCGCAGCCGCACCGGGTGACCGAGCGCGGCGAACGACTCGGCGATATCCGCCCAGTCGGGGCCTGCGGGCGCCCGGCCGACCCCCTCCTCCGCGTCGTGCGCTTCCTCCGGGTCGCCGTCTCGCCCGTCCAGCAACTGCTCCGTCAGAGCGCCGTATTGCCACTCGTATCGCTCACCCGTGGGCAGGCGCACCGCACCCGTATAGAGCACCCCACCACCGGCCGCCCCCTCCAACTGCTGCTTCAACCCCTCCAGAGCCCAGAAATCGACCCCTGTCGGGGACGGCGCGTCAGGACGCTCACCCACGAGCGCCTCAAGCCGCCGCTCCAGTTCCGAGACCCGTTCCTCCAGCTCCATAGACCAAGAATTACGTAATTACGTAATTCCCGTCAAGGGCCTGCGGGAAACCCGTCCACGGAACGGGCGCGCGGCAGCACTGGAGCCGCACGCGCAAGCCCCCGCCCGGTCGAAACCGGACGGGGGCTTGCGCGAAGGTGACGGACGTATCCGCCCGGCTACGCGAGCAGCGCGGGGATCGTCCCCTCGTGCGCCGTACGCAGCTCGCTCAGCGGAATGCTGAACTCGCCCTGGATCTCGATCTCCTCGCCGTCCACAACGCCGATCCGGGTCACGGGCAGACCCCGCGCCCCGCACATGTCGTTGAAGCGGAGCTCCTCGCTGCGCGGGATCGAGACGATCGCGCGTCCCGCCGACTCGGAGAACAGGAACGTGAACGCGTCCAGTCCGTCCGGCACGACCAGCCGGGCACCCTTCCCGCCACGCAGGCAGGACTCGGTGACCGCCTGGATCAGGCCGCCGTCGGACAGGTCGTGCGCCGCGTCGATCATGCCGTCGCGGGACGCAGAGATCAGAATCTCGCCGAGCAGCTTCTCGCGGCCCAGGTCGACCTTGGGCGGCATGCCGCCGAGGTGCTGGTGGACGACCTCGGACCAGGCCGAGCCGCCGAACTCCTCGTGGGTGTCACCCAGCAGGTAGAGGAGCTGGCCCTCTTCCTTGAAGGCGACCGGCGTACGCCGCGTGACGTCGTCGATCACACCGAGCACGGCCACGACCGGCGTCGGGTGGATAGCCGTCTCACCGGTCTGGTTGTACAGCGACACGTTGCCGCCGGTGACCGGGGTCCCCAGCTCCAGGCAGCCGTCCGCCAGGCCACGGGTGGCCTCGGCGAACTGCCACATGACGTCCGGGTCCTCGGGCGAACCGAAGTTCAGGCAGTCCGAGATGGCGAGCGGCTTGGCGCCGGAGGCGGCGACGTTGCGGTACGACTCCGCCAGCGCGAGCTGCGCACCGGTGTACGGGTCGAGCTTCGCATACCGGCCGTTGCCGTCGGTCGCCATGGCCACGCCGAGATTGGACTCCTCGTCGATGCGGACCATGCCGGCGTCCTCGGGCATCGCGAGCACGGTGTTGCCCTGCACGAACCGGTCGTACTGGTCCGTGATCCAGGCCTTCGACGCCTGGTTCGGCGAGGAGACCAGCTGCAGAACCTGCTCGCGCAGCTCGGCGCCGTTGGCCGGACGGGCCAGCTTGCCGGCGTCGTCGGCCTGCAGCGCGTCCTGCCAGGACGGACGGGCGAACGGACGGTGGTAGGTCGGGCCCTCGTGGGCGACGGACCGCGGCGGCACGTCCACGATCTGCTCGCCGTGCCAGAAGATCTCCAGCTGGGAGCCCTCGGTCACCTCACCGATGACGGTGGCGATGACATCCCACTTCTCGCAGATCTCCAGGAAGCGGTCCACGTGCTGCGGCTCTACGATCGCGCACATGCGCTCCTGCGACTCGCTCATGAGGATTTCCTCGGGCGAGAGGGAGGAGTCGCGCAGCGGCACGGTGTCCAGCTCGACGCGCATGCCGCCGGAGCCCGCGGAGGCCAGCTCGGACGTGGCGCAGGACAGCCCGGCGCCGCCGAGGTCCTGGATGCCCGCGACGAGCTTCTCCTTGAAGATCTCCAGGGTGCACTCGATGAGGAGCTTCTCCTGGAACGGGTCGCCGACCTGCACGGCGGGCCGCTTGGTGGGCTTGGTGTCGTCGAAGGTCTCCGAGGCAAGCACGGAGACGCCGCCGATGCCGTCGCCGCCGGTGCGGGCGCCGTAAAGGATCACCTTGTTGCCGGGGCCGGAGGCCTGGGCCAGGTGGATGTCCTCGTGCTTCATCACACCGATGCAGCCGGCGTTGACGAGCGGGTTGCCCTGATAGCAGGCGTCGAAGACGACTTCGCCGCCGATGTTGGGCAGGCCGAGACAGTTCCCGTAGCCGCCGATGCCCGCGACGATGCCCGGCAGGACGCGTCGGGTGTCCGGGTGGTCGGCCGCGCCGAAGCGCAGCGGGTCGACGACCGCGATCGGACGGGCGCCCATGGCGAGGATGTCGCGGACGATGCCGCCGACGCCGGTGGCCGCGCCCTGGTAGGGCTCGATGTACGAGGGGTGGTTGTGCGACTCGACCTTGAAGGTGACCGCGTACCCCTGGCCGACGTCGACCACACCGGCGTTCTCACCGATACCCACGAGCATCGCGTCGTTCTCGGGAACCTTCTCGCCGAACTGCTTGAGGTGGACCTTGCTGCTCTTGTAGGAGCAGTGCTCGGACCACATCACGGAGTACATGGCGAGCTCGGCACCGGTGGGGCGGCGGCCCAGGATCTCGCGGACCCTGGCGTACTCGTCCTCCTTGAGGCCGAGCTCCTTCCAGGGCTGCTCCACGTCCGGGGTTTCGGCCGCGTGCTTGACCGTGTCCAGGCTCATGCGTTGACCAGCTTCTTGATGATCGAGGTGAAGAAACCGAGACCGTCGGTACGACCGGTGCCGATCAGCGGCTCCACGGCGTGCTCCGGGTGCGGCATCAGGCCGACGACGTTGCCCGCGGCATTGGTGATGCCTGCGATGTCACGCAGCGAGCCGTTGGGGTTCACGTCCACGTAGCGGAACGCGACACGGCCCTCGGCCTCCAGCTCGTCGAGCGTGCGCGCGTCGGCGGTGTAGCGACCGTCCATGTTCTTGAGCGGTACGGAGATTTCCTGGCCCGCGGAGTAGTCCGAGGTCCAGGACGTCTCCGCGTTCTCGACGCGGAGCTTCTGGTCGCGGCAGATGAAGTGCAGGTGGTTGTTGCGCAGCATCGCACCGGGCAGCAGATGCGCCTCGGTCAGGATCTGGAAGCCGTTGCAGATGCCGAGAACCGGCATGCCCGCCTTCGCCTGCTCGATCACTGTCTCCATGACCGGCGAGAAGCGGGAGATGGCTCCGGCCCGCAGATAGTCGCCGTAGGAGAAACCGCCCGCGAGGATGACCGCGTCGACCTGGTGCAGGTCCTTGTCGCGGTGCCACAGCGATACGGGTTCGGCACCGGCGACCCGTACGGCCCGAAGGCTGTCCTGGTCGTCGAGCGTGCCCGGAAAGGTGACGACTCCGATACGAGCAGTCACTTCGACTCCTCGGCCTTCTCCACCTTCACGGTGAAGTCCTCGATCACGGTGTTGGCGAGGAACGTCTCGGCCATCTCGTGAATACGAGCGAGCGCGGCGTCATCGACCGGCCCCTCGATCTCCAGCTCGAAACGCTTTCCCTGACGTACGTCCGCGATTCCCTCGAAGCCGAGACGGGGCAGCGCACGCTGCACAGCCTGTCCCTGCGGGTCGAGGATCTCGGGCTTGAGCATGACGTCGACTACGACGCGTGCCACTGGCACTCCCGGTGTGGTGGTGTGGTGCGGCTGTTTCTCCGGGGGGTTCCCCAGACCCCCGCGGGTCCACTCAGCGTACCTGGCCGGAAATTCTACGCGGGTAGATATCAGGTGGACCACATCACGCCCGGATGCGGACCACATCACGCCGGGATATCGAGCGCGACAACGGGGGCGAAAAATCCTGCGACAAAAATCCCCACCAGCGGCACACAAATCAGGTTGACACGCGCAGGTAATTGGGCGGGCTTCACAATGCGGGGCCCGCCGCTGTACAAATGATTACCGGGGAAAGCGACATTGCCCCTAAACGGCCGACACCGGTCGGCCCACATCCGCGCTCACAGCCGGAAGGCCGGCATCCACGCATGTCAGACGAGGATGCCGTAGGAAAGGACCGATATCCGTGGCTCAGCGCGTAGTGGTCACGCTCTCCGACGACATCGACGGGGGAGCAGCGGCGGAAACGGTCACCTTCGCCCTGGACGGGAAGTCGTACGAGATCGACCTGAATCCCTCCAATGCAAAGAAGCTGCGTAAGGCCCTGGCGCCGTACATGGCGGCCGGCCGAAAGCAGACAAACGCAGGCAAGCACGGCAAGGTTCCCGTCTCGTACCGGCACACCTCGCTCGCGCCCGACCCGGCGGCCGTCCGCGCCTGGGCCCGCTCGCACCGGATGGAGGTGCCGGCCCGGGGCCGGATCCCCAAGAAGGTCTACGAGGCGTTCCAGGAAGCAAGTTGAGCGGACGGGCGGTGACGGCCGGCCGATCGGCGGGCGTCGGACCGCCCGTCACCGGCCACCCGGGCGACACCCCGCGGGAGCCGACTTGCGCGACACCCCTGCAGGTCGGCTAGAGTCTGGAGCACGCCGAGGGGCAAGGCCGCAAAGCCGAACCTCACGCAGCGTGCGGGTGTAGTTCAGTAGTAGAACATCCCCCTTCCAGGGGGAAGGCGCAGTGTGCAATTCCTGTCACCCGCTCTGCATCACTCTTCTCAACCACTCCAGTGGATCAGGTAGAGTAGTGCTCGCTCCACCGGTGAAAGCCGAGTGGCTGCAATGCGGACGTAGCTCAGTTGGTAGAGCGCAACCTTGCCAAGGTTGAGGTCGCCAGTTCGAACCTGGTCGTCCGCTCTTGATCGAAGGCCCCAGTCGATTTCGACTGGGGCCTTCGTCGTATTCGGCCCTAACCATATCCCTCCCCTCTTCGACCGTCTTCACACACGGCGTTTGCCATCAGCCGGCGATACATGACGTTTGTCATGGGCAGTGATGACAGCTCGCACTGCTCCTGGTCCGGTCCGGGCGGAAACCTTGAGTCCATGACCAGCGACGAAATTCCCCAGGCCTCCGTGATCGAGGTGGACGGTGTCCGGCGCAGCTACGCGGGCGGCTTCGAGGCCGTGACCGGCGTCTCGTTCTCCGTGGCACGTGGCGAACTGTTCGCCCTGCTCGGGACCAACGGCGCCGGCAAGACGTCCACCGTCGAACTCCTCGAAGGCCTGGCCCGTCCCGACAGCGGCGCGATACGGGTGCTCGGCCACGACCCGTACGCCGATCGCGCCGCTGTCCGGCCGCGGATCGGGGTGATGCTTCAGGAGGGCGGTTTCCCGTCCGACCTGACCGCGGCGGAGACCGTACGGATGTGGGCAGGCTGCACCAGCGGGGCCCGGCCCACCGTCGAGGCTCTGGAACTGGTGGGGCTCGGCCACCGGGCCGGGGTCCGGGTCAAGCAACTCTCCGGCGGTGAGCGGCGACGGCTGGACCTGGCGCTGGCCCTGCTCGGCCGGCCCGAGGTGCTCTTCCTCGACGAACCGACCACCGGCCTCGACGCCGAGGGGCGGCGCGACACCTGGGAGCTGGTGCGAAGGCTCAAGGAGGACGGCATCACCATCCTGCTGACCACGCACTACCTGGAAGAGGCCGAGGCACTGGCCGACCGGCTGGCGATCATGCACCGGGGGCGGATCGTGACCACGGGCAGCACTGCCGAGGTGACGGCCGCGCGCCCGGCGCGGATCCGGTTCGAGCTGCCCGCCGGGGTCGCGCCGGGTCAGCTGCCGCTGGGCCTGCGCGCAGCGGCCGAAGGGCGACGGATCGAGATCCGTACCCATCGGCTCCAGGAGTCGCTGACCGAACTGCTGCGCTGGGCAGCAGAGTCGCAGGTTCCGCTGACCGGCCTCGACGCCCGGTCCGCCTCACTCGAAGAGGCATTCCTCGATATCGCCAAGTCCGCGGCAGAGGCCGAAGAGGTGACCGTGTGATGACGACCGCAACGACGACCACGCCGACCGCGACGGTCCGCACCACGACAACGGCGCGGGGCCGGCTGATGGCCCTTGGCCGGGCCGAATTGACGCTGCTCGCCCGTAACAGAACAGCCGTGATCGTCGCGCTGCTCGTGCCCTCGGCCATGATCATGGCGATGAAGTCGACGCTCGAACAGGTGGATCTCGGCGGGACCGGGCTGACGGTCGCCGCAGCCGCGCTCACCGGAGGCATCGGAACGGTGCTCATCCAGGCCGTCTACATGAACCTGGTCGCCGCCTACGTGGCCCGGCGCGAGGACCTGGTCCTGAAGCGGCTGCGTACCGGCGAGGTCAGCGACGGCGAGATCCTGACCGGGACCGCGCTGCCCTCGGCCGCTCTGGCCCTGACGCAGTCCGTGCTGATCATCGTGACCGGCGCGGCCTTCTTCGGCGTCACCGCACCGCAACGGCCCGAACTACTCCTCGCGGGGCTGCTGCTGGCCGTGGTGCTGCTGACGGTGCTGGCCGCTGTCACCTCCATAGTGACGCGCACCGTGCAGACGGCACAGCTCACCACGTTGCCGCTGTTCCTCGTCTCGATGATGGGCTCGGGGCTCTTCGTCCCCCTGGAGATATTTCCCGACCCGCTCGCGTCGGCCTGCGAGTTCCTTCCACTGACCGGCGTGATGACGCTCGTACGTTCGGGCTGGCTGGGCGTCCCCGAGGGCGCTGACCTGCTCGGGGCGGCATTGACCGGACTGGTCTGGACGGCGCTTGCGGTGTTTGCTGTGCAGCGGTGGTTCCGTTGGGATCCCCGACGCTGAGAGAGGTTGTGGCGCGTTGATGAACGTACGGGGATGGCGCCGCAGCTGGCAGGAGCGCAGCAAGCTGGAGCGGATCGATCTGTACTCGCGGATGACCATCTCCTCGATCCCATGGCTCTTCTCCCTGTCGTGGCAGTTGGCGCCCTTCAAGTCCGACATCCGCCATGAGCCGCTTCCGCTGGTGCTGGGCTCGGCGCTGCTTGTGGTGAGCCTCGTGCAGTGCCTGCTGAGCAACCGGAATGTGGAGTCGTCGTACGCGCACTACCTCGGCATTTCCGTCTTTCCCCGACGACGGATGCTGGCACCACTGGCCCTGCTCCTGCTCCAGGTGGGCCTGCTGGCGATACTGGCCGCGGTGGACGGCGTAGCCGGCGCCGGACTGCTCCTCATGGGGCTGAACACGCCGATGGCATGGGTGATCACGCGGGTACTCCTGGTTCCGGTCCGCACGTTCGTGATCGAGTCGCTCCTCCTCGCCGCCCTGACCACCGGCGCACTCGCCGCGGCCGGGGTACGAGGCGGAACCTTGGCCGGCGTGGTCCCGGCCACACTCTTCGGCTGCGTGCTCGTCCTGATCTCGGTGCGGCCCAGCGCCTGGAGCCTGAGCGTGATGTGGCAGGCCGAGGAGGCCCGGGATGTGCAGGCCAGGCTCGCGGTCGCCGAGGAGCGGCTGCGGTTCGGGCGGGACCTGCACGACGTGATGGGCCGGAATCTCGCGGTGATCGCGCTGAAGAGCGAACTGGCGGTGGAACTCGCTCAGCGGGGCAGGCCCGAGGCGCTGGACCAGATGGTGGAGGTGCAGCGGATAGCCCGAGCCTCGCAGCAGGAGGTCCGCGACGTCGTACGCGGGTACCGGAAAGCCGATCTGGCCACGGAACTGGCCGGGGCCCAAGGAGTGTTGCGAGCAGCGGGCATCGAGTGCGCGGTGACGGGCAGCGATGGTACGGGGCTGCCCGGGCCCGTCCAGTCGGCGCTCGGCTGGGTGGTGCGCGAAGCCGCGACCAATGTGCTGCGGCACGGCGATCCGGTCCGCTGCACCATCCGGCTCGGCGTCTCGGCGGACGCGGTGGTGCTGGACGTGGAGAACGACGGGGCGCCTGCGGCAGCTCCGGAGGGAGCCGGTTCCGGGCTGGCCGGGCTGCGCGAGCGGCTCGGTGCGCTCGACGGGGCGCTGGAGGCGGGTCCGGCAGCGGACGGCCTCTTCCGGCTGAGCGCGCGGATCCCGCTGGCCCGCGCGGAGTCCGCTGATGTCCCGTACGCGGCTGCCGGTGACCGATCGCGTACGGCCCTTCTGGAGGAACGACGATGACCGCGGTACGCGTGCTGCTCGCCGATGACGAGCACCTGATCCGGGGCGCGCTCGCTGCCCTGCTGGCCCTGGAGGACGACATGGTGGTGGTCGCCGAGGCCGCGACCGGTCCCGAGGCGCTGGCCATGGCCCGGGCGCACCGTCCCGATGTGGTGGTCCTGGATCTGGAGATGCCGGGGGCGGACGGTGTGAGCGTCGCCACATCGATACGGTCCGAACTCCCTGGCTGCAGAACCATGATCGTGACGAGCCACGGCCTCCCGGGGCATCTCAAGAGAGCCCTCGCGGCGGGCGTGCGGGCGTTCGTACCGAAGACCGTCAGCGCCCGGCAACTGGCCGGCATCATCCGCACCGTGCATGCCGGAAACCGCTATGTGGACCCGGAGTTGGCGGCCGACGCCATCGCCGCCGGCGACTCGCCGCTGACCGTGCGCGAGGCCGAGGTGCTGGAACTGGCGGCCGACGGGGCGCCGGTCGCCGAGATCGCGGAGCGGGCCTCCTTGTCCCAGGGGACGGTGCGCAACTACCTCTCGGCGGCGGCCGCGAAGCTCGGGGCGGAGAATCGTCATGCCGCAGTGCGTCTCGCACGCGAGCGGGGATGGGTATAGTAGTTCTCGCGCTTCGGCGCTTGCGGACGTAGCTCAGTTGGTAGAGCGCAACCTTGCCAAGGTTGAGGTCGCCAGTTCGAACCTGGTCGTCCGCTCGGTTCAGCAAGAAGCCCCCGGCCTTTCGGCCGGGGGCTTCTTCGTGTACCGGGAGGCACTAGTTCCAGGGCGTGCCCGTGAGGAGTTCGTACGCTTCCAGGTACTTGGCGCGGGTCGCGTCCACGATCTCCTGGGGCAGCGCCGGCGGCGGCTGCTCGCTCTTGCGGTCCCAGCCGGAGGCCGGCGAGGTCAGCCAGTCGCGCACGAACTGCTTGTCGTACGACGGCTGGGCACGGCCCGGCTCCCAGCCGGCGGCCGGCCAGAAGCGGGAGGAGTCCGGGGTGAGCACCTCGTCCGCGATGATCAGTTCCTCGCCGCCGTCGGCGGTGGGCGCGAAGCCGAACTCGAACTTCGTGTCCGCGAGAATGATCCCGCGCTCGCGTGCGATGTCGCGGGCCCGGCTGTATACGTCCAGGGTCGTGCGGCGCAGCAGTGCGGCGGTCTCGGCTCCGACCTGGCGGGCCACTTCCTCGTAGCTCACGTTCTCGTCGTGATCGCCGACGGCCGCCTTGGTGGCGGGGGTGAAGATCGGCGCCGGCAGCTCGGAGCCGTCGACGAGGCCCTCGGGAAGGGCGAGGCCGCAGACGGTGCGGGACGCGTTGTACTCGACCAGGCCGGAGCCGGTCAGGTAGCCGCGGGCTACACACTCCACGGGGACCATCCGCAGTGACTTGCAGATCGTTGTGCGGCCGGCCCAGTCCGCCGGGGCGCCGGCGGGCAGCTCCGTGGACAGGACGTGGTTCGGCACGAGGTCGGCGAGCTGGTCGAACCACCACAGCGAGAGCCTGGTCAGGACGCGGCCCTTGTCCGGGATCTCGGTGGGCAGGACCCAGTCGTACGCGGACATCCGGTCGCTGGCGACCATGACGAGGTCACCCGCCTCGTTCCGGTACAGGTCGCGCACCTTGCCTGTGTGCAGGTGGGTGAGCCCCGGAACCTGCACGGGCTCGGGCTTTTCTACAAATCCGGACACGCTGCCTCCGCGTAGGTTGATCCAGGAGCTGCTCCGATTGTCCCGTATCAGGGTGCGGACAGCCGCGCAGGGGGTACGGACGCGCTGCCTGGGGCAGAGGGGCGGCCGTGTCCTCAGGCGCGCTTGCAGATGCGGTCGAGGAGGTTGGCGGTCGCCCGCTGGATCCGCGGGTCCACATGGCCGGGGCGGTCCAGGGCCGGAGACCAGGCGAAGGTGCCGGAGGCGAAGACGAGCGCACCCGACGGGGCCCGGTACAGGGATGTCTCCTGGTGGCGCGTCACCCCGTCGCTGTCCTGGTACGGGGAGTGTGCGAGCAGGATGCGGTTGTCGTGCTCGGGAAGCGTCGTGCGGGGGAAGTAGCGGTCGGCCTCGCCCGCGACGAGGCCGTCGATCTCGTCGCCCTCGGTGGCGCCGGTCGCGTCCCAGAGCCAGTGCTCCGCGTTCCGCACGACCAGCGGGTGGGGGTCGGGCACCCGGCCCGCGTACTGGATGCCGAGCAGTTCCTGCTCGGGTCGGTCGAGCTCGCGCCAGAGCGCGGGCTTGCCCGGGCCCCGGCGCTTGCGGCAACTGAGCAGCCGGTCGGGGACGCCCGAGGGCGATGGCGCGAGGCTGACCTGCCAGTACATGGTGTTGGCGGAGAGGAAGACGAGGGACGTGCCATTGTCGCGGGCGCGTTCGGCGGTACGGCGCATGGGCACGGACCAGTACTCGTCATGGCCGGGGAAGACCAGGCCCCGGTAGCGCGTCGGGTCGATCCGGCCCGCGTGCAGGTCACGGGTATCGGCGTAGGCGATGTCGTAGCCGTAGCGCTCGGCCCAGCGGATGAAGTCGTAGGCGTGGCCGACGTGGAGCGGAAGCCCGGCGCCCGCGTAGGGGCGGTCGAAGGAGACGGTGACCGCCGCGTCCTCCTCCCCCAGCAGCCGGCCCTGTTCGTCCCAGGCGTGGTAGAGGCTCGCGCCGGTCACACCGTCCTCGGGATAGAGGTTGTACGCCTGCCACGTGATGTCCGGAAGCACCAGCAGCAGGTCGGCCGGGTGGTCGTCCCGGACGGTGAAGGGGATGTGGGAGCGGTGGCCGTCGACCGTGGTGAGGACGGCGACGTACGCGCCGATCGACCAGTACGTCGGGATCTGCAGCCGCCATGACTGCCACCAGTGGTGGCAGGAGACCGTGCGGTCGGCGGTGAGGGGAGCCGGCTGGACGATGCCGGAGAGCCGCGGGCTGGTGGTGATCTTCGCGGCTCCGTCGCCGCCGTAGTGGCCGATCCGGTAGATGTCCACGGAGAACTGCTGGGGCGGGTCCACGGTGATGTGGAAGTCGATCGCCTCGCCAGGGGCCGCGGCGCCGGTGGAGATGAATCCCTTGATCTGGCGGCGGACGTCGTCGGCGGTGCGGGTGCCTCCGCCGGTGGAGCCGCGGGGCAGGGTGGGGTCGGCGTACCAGGGCACGACCTGACCGGTGTCGTCGAAGTAGTTCTCACTCCCGCGCAGCCAGGGAAGGGGTCCCTGGCCGAAGGGATCGGTGACGGCGTGCGCCAGGGCACCCGACTCCCAACGACGAATCTGCTCCGCCCCCATGGCGCATCCCTCCCTCAGGCCCCCGGAACAACAGTGGTGCGCCGACTGTCAGCGCCGATCCCCAGCACATCACATAACGCATGCACTCCGTCACCGTTCGTCGCGAATTGACGTGAACGGAACCTGTCGTTCCGGGTATCCGGGGTGGGCGGCCTGAACAGCCGTCCGCCTTCGCGTGTTTCAGACGAGACGCACGGGCTTGTCGGTACGTACGCCGACCGAGGCGAGCCAGGACCGCAGCGGCCCCGCGTCCCCGTCCTCGACCAGGCTGAGGACCGGGCTGCCGAGGTCGGCCGGACGTTCACCGTCCACCAGGAGTGCGGGTCCGTCGAGCCAGTCCAGCCCGGGCGCCGCGCCCGCCGTGTCGACCGCGGCGCAGCAGACCATCGCCGCGACATGGTCCGCCAGCAGTTCGGTACCGGTACGGGGCGGCTGGAGCGGGAAGAGCGGGAGCGGATCGGGCCCCCACAGGTCCAGCACATCGCCGCCCGCGTCCCCTGCGCCGCCGCTGACCGGCTGAGGGGCCTGTGCCTCGTCCCGGGCCACGGCCGCGCTGATACCGGCCGCGAGCTCCTCGCCGCCGTCCTGGCCCGCGGCGAGGTGCTCGACGACGCGCGCCAGTGTGGGCACCCCTGCGCACGCGGTGTCGGAACCGGTGCCGGAAGCGGGGGGTACGCCCATGCCGTCCAGGACCCGGTGCAGCCGCGCCGCCTCGGTGCGCCACTTCCGGTCGACGACCTCTTCCGGATACTGCTGCCAGTCCACCGGGGCCCAGTCGGGCCCGGTCTCCGCGGGGCCGCCGTGGAAGAGCCTCGCGGCCAGCAGGGACGCCGCCTCGTCGGCCGCTCCCGGCTCTTCCAGGAGGTCGCAGGCGGGACGCTCGCCGAGCCGGGTGGTGAACCCCTCGGCCAGCCGGTCACGGCGGGAGAGCTCGGTGAGAGCGGAGACGACGCCCGCGTCCAGCCGGGACGGCCAGCGCCCCATCCGCCAGGCGGGAAGCGCGACACGGGTGAGCAGCCGGTCCCAGCCCGCGTAGGCGAGACCGACCTGTTCCTGGGCAACGACCCGCAGCCCGTAGTCCACGGCCTGTGCCCGTGTCGACGCGGCGGCGGCGACGCCCCGCTCCATCTCGGCGGCATGGCCACGGCAACTGCGCAGCAGCAGCCGGGCGATCCGGCCGACGAAACGGCCGGGCAGCCGCAGTACCTTGCGCAGCGACCCCTGGACGGGTGCCGCCGCATCGGCGACCGCTCCGTCCAGCCCGCGTACGAAGCGCCGGGCCGCGGCTATGTCGGGGTGGGCGGAGGGGCCGGTGCCGGCCACGACGGGCGCGAGCACCGCCCGCAGCTCGGCGACCCGCATCCACCAGAGGAACGGGGAGCCGATCACCAGCACGGGTGCCGCCTGGACCCGGCGACGGCGCCCCGGTCGACGGCCCGAACCGTCCGCCGGCCCGCTCCGGTCCCGGTTCGCGGCCTCGCGGGCCGCGCGGTCCGCAGCCGGGTGGGTGCGGTCCTCCAGCCAGCTGTCGCAGTCGGGCGTGAGCGCTATGGCCGAGGGCGCGGGCACGCCGAGGCGCTCCGCCAGGTCGCGCACCAGCCGGTAGAGATCCGGAGCGGCCTCCTCGCTGAGCGGGACGGTCGGGCTGACCGCCGGCTTCGCCCGTACGACCGCGATCGCGACAGCCGCGGCGACGAGCAGGACGACGACGGCGCAGGCCGTCACGGCCCAGCGCACCGCGTCCCAGCCGCCGCCCTCGGCGAAGCCCTGCGCGCCCGCGGCGAACAGCATGACGGCGAACGCGGCCGGCAGCAGCGCCACTGCCGTTGCCCTGCTGCGGATGCGCAGCAGCACGAGAGCCCGGGCACGCGCTGCCTGCGCACCCAGCTCCTCACCTGTACCGGTACCGGACACGGCCGGACGTCACCCCCTCTGCCCCCACGGCGGTGTTGCTCACTCCCCCACTGTGGCACCCGTCACTGACATCGCAATGCCGGTGGGCCAAGTGCCGGAACGCTTGCGCCGCACCCTAGTTGGGCCTTCGGCGGGCGTCATCCGGATGGCTCAGCCGTCACTCGATGGAATGGCTTTGGGCAAAGGTGCTGACGCGCCGCTGTCCATAGGGCAGCGGCGCGTCAGTGGTGGGTCGGGACGGTACGGGTCAGGCCTCCGCGGCCCTCTCCGACCGTTGCGGGACAGGCCTCCGCGGCCCTCTCCGGGCAGGTACGGGTCAGGCCTCCGCGGCCTTCTTGGCGATGTCGGTGCGGAGCTGGGAGCCATCGAGCCGGATACGGGCAGCCGCCGCGTAGGCACGCTCACGGGCCCCCGCGAGGTCCTTGGCCGTCGCGGTCACGGAGAGCACGCGGCCACCCGCGCTGACGACCTTGTCGCCGTCCTGCCGGGTCCCGGCGTGCAGGACGTACGCGTGCGGCGCGTCCTGTGCCGCGACCTCGTCGAGTCCTTCGATCGGATCGCCCGTCCGCGGGGTGTCCGGGTAGTTGTGGGAGGCGATGACCACGGTGACCGCGGCCTCGTCGCGCCACTTCAGCGGGGGCAGCTCGTCCAGGGTTCCGCTGGCGGAGCCGAGCAGGACACCGGCCAGCGGGGTCTTGAGACGGGCCAGGACCACCTGGGTCTCCGGGTCGCCGAAGCGCGCGTTGAACTCGATGACCCGTACGCCGCGCGAGGTGATCGCGAGGCCCGCGTACAGCAGCCCGGAGAAGGGCGTACCGCGGCGGCGGAGCTCGTCGACAGTCGGCTGGAGGACCGACTCCATGACCTCGTCGACCAGCTTCGGGTCGGCCCACGGCAGCGGGGAGTACGCGCCCATGCCGCCGGTGTTCGGGCCCTCGTCGTTGTCGAGGGCCCGCTTGAAGTCCTGGGCGGGCTGGAGCGGCAGCACGGTGGTGCCGTCGGTGATGGCGAAGAGGCTCACCTCGGGGCCGTCGAGGAACTCCTCGATGACCACGCGGTCACAGGCCAGCGCGTGGGCGCGGGCCGCCTCGATGTCGTTGGTGACGACGACGCCCTTGCCTGCGGCGAGGCCGTCGTCCTTGACGACGTACGGGGCACCGAACGCGTCGAGGGCGGTGTCGATCTCCGCGGGCGTGGTGCAGACATAGCTGCGGGCTGTCGGGACGCCCGCTCCGGCCATCACGTCCTTGGCGAAGGCCTTGGAACCCTCGAGCTGGGCGGCCTTCCCGGACGGGCCGAAGCAGGGGACACCGGCGGCGCGCACGGCGTCGGCGACCCCGGCGACAAGCGGTGCCTCCGGGCCGACGACCACCAGCTCGGCGCCCAGTTCGGTGGCGAGGCGCGCGACGGCAGCGCCGTCGAGGGCGTCGACCGGGTGCAGTTCGGCCACCTCTGCGATGCCGGCGTTGCCGGGAGCGCAGTACAGAGCGGTGACGTCGGGGTCGAGGGAGAGAGAGCGGCACAGGGCGTGTTCGCGGGCGCCGCCGCCGATGACGAGGACCTTCACGGGGTGCAGCCTAGCCGCCGGGGCGCCGCCCCCTTGACGGACGCCGCTCCGTGGACAGCGGGGGCCCGGACGGGCAGGGCGGGGGCCGCTCACGGAAGGTCCCCGCCGCGCGCCCTACTCGTTGGTGAACTCCTCGACGACCGTGGCGCCCAGTTCGCGGACGATCAGGTCATGGCCGGACAGCGCCGAATCGACGAGGTCGGGGTCGTCGGCCTCGGGGGTGTCGTCCTCGGGGGCGACCGACCGGGGCGGTTCGGGAGCGGTGTACGACGGGGGTGCGGGTTCCGGGGCGGATCCGCCGCCGGGCTGCTGCCGCTCCGGCGCGGGCCGGGGCTCGTACTGCTGCGGGGCGGGGGCCGCAGGGCGCTGCGGTGCCGGTGACGCGGACACGGAGGGGCGGCCGCCGCCTACCTGCGGGGGCTGTCCGGCGCCGCCCGACGGGTCGACGATCGCCTCGATCTTCCACTGCGCGTTGAACCGCTCGGCCAGAGCCTGCTTCAGCACCTCCTCGCTGCCGCTGCTCGCGAAGTTGTCGCGGGCGCCGGCGTTGAGGAAGCCGATCTGGAGCGTGCTGCCGTCGAAGCCGGTGACCTGGGCGTTCTGGCTGAGCAGGATCCAGGTGAACCGGCGGCGGCCCTTGACCGCCTCCAGGATGTCGGGCCACATGTTGCGCACCTGCGCGGCGCCCTGCGTCGAACCCGCAGCGGGCTCGGCGGCGACGGGCGCCGGGGCGGCGGCAGACGTGGCAGGAGCCGGCGCGGGGGCGGCGGCCTGGGGTGCGGGGGCCTGGCCCGGGGTGGAGGCGGTGGGCCAGCCTCCGGGCCGCCGGCCCTGCTCGGGCGCGGTGGCGGCGGGCCAGGCGCCGGGGCGCTGTCCGGCCACGGGCGCCTCGGCGGGCGGCGGCTGCACGGGAGCGGGAACAGGAGCAGGCGGCACGGGAGCGGCCGGGGGCGCGTCCCCACGCGCCGCCGCACGCGCGGCCGCGGGCCCCGATCCGGCGTCCGGCTGCGAGAAGGCGGGCGGCACGGGGGCGGCCTGGGGCGCGGCGGGGGCGTGGGCCTGCGGTGCGACCGGGGCGTGGGCCAGCGCCTCGGGCCCGGGGACGTACCCCATCGAGGGCCCCGGTCCGGTGGTGGCGAAGGACGCGCCCCGCTCCAGCCGGTCGAGCCTGGCCTGGAGGGAACGCTCGTCGTCGAAGGCCGCGGGC
Source organism: Streptomyces sp. NBC_00385 (assembly GCF_035917155.1). Lineage (NCBI taxonomy): Bacteria > Bacillati > Actinomycetota > Actinomycetes > Kitasatosporales > Streptomycetaceae > Streptomyces > Streptomyces sp. NBC_00385. Next base: position 4,099,584 of record NZ_CP107951.1, read on the forward strand.
AGCAGCACCCGGGCGCAGATCAGCTCGACCTGAAGCCGCGGCGAGGTCGCGCCCCGCATCTCCGTGAGTCCCTCGTTGACCAGGTCGGCGGCGCGGCTGAGCTCGGCGGCGCCGAAGACGGACGCCTGGGCCTGCATCCGCTCGACGACGTCGGCCGGTGCGTCGATGAGGCCCTTCTCCCCGGCGTCCGGCACGGCGGCCAGGATCACCAGGTCGCGCAAGCGCTCCAGAAGGTCGGCGACGAACCGGCGCGGGTCGTTGCCGCCCTCGATCACCCGGTCCACGACCTCGAAGGCGGCGGCGCCGTCGCCGGCCGCGAAGGCGTCCACGATCGAGTCGAGGAGGGAGCCGTCCGTATAACCGAGCAGGGACGTCGCCATGGCGTACGTCACACCGTCGTCGGCGGCACCGGCCAGCAGCTGGTCCATGACCGACATGGAGTCACGCACGGATCCGGCACCGGCCCGCACGACGAGCGGCAGCACCCCGTCCTCGACGTAGCTGTTCTCCTTGCCGCATACCTCGGCGAGGTACTCGCGCAGCGTCCCGGGCGGCACGAGCCGGAACGGGTAGTGATGGGTACGCGACCGGATGGTGCCGATGACCTTCTCGGGCTCGGTGGTCGCGAAGATGAACTTGAGGTGCTCCGGCGGCTCCTCGACCACCTTCAGCAGGGCGTTGAACCCCGCCGACGTGACCATGTGCGCCTCGTCGATGATGTAGATCTTGTAACGACTCGAAGCGGGCCCGAAGAACGCCTTCTCCCGCAGATCACGGGCATCGTCCACACCACCGTGCGAGGCGGCGTCGATCTCGATCACATCGATCGATCCCGGCCCGTTGCGCGCGAGGTCCTGGCAGGACTGGCACTCCCCGCAGGGCGTGGGCGTGGGCCCCTGCTCACAGTTCAGACAGCGCGCGAGGATGCGCGCGCTGGTCGTCTTGCCACAGCCTCGCGGACCACTGAACAGGTACGCGTGATTGACCCGGTTGTTCCGCAGGGCCTGCTGCAGTGGGTCAGTGACATGCTCCTGACCGATGACCTCGGCGAACGACTCGGGGCGGTAGCGGCGGTACAGCGCAAGGGACGACACACATACGAGGTTATCGGGGCGGACTGACAACCGGCCCCGGACCGGGCACTCCGCCGGCTGCGGGAAACGTCACCCCGGAGATTCCGAACACCCCCGGCCCTTGCCACGACCGGAAGTCCTTGCCGCGAACGGGCCCGGACAACGCAAGGGCCCCCCACGCACCCGCCAGAGCCAACTTACCCTTGCTGCCTTCCGGCCCTGGGGGAGTTCAGTCAGATAGCGCCACGTGAGGGGCTGACGCCCACCTTAGCCGATCCCCACCCCCGCAAGTCCACCTCCCCCGCCTCCGGAGACCCCTCCGGAGCGGACCGGAGGGGTCCGGGGCGGAACGGGTTCGCGAGCACTCCTCAACGTCTTGTATTGTTTGCCGCGGAGGATTCGCCTAGTGGCCTAGGGCGCACGCTTGGAAAGCGTGTTGGGGGCAACCCCTCACGAGTTCGAATCTCGTATCCTCCGCCATTGCTCTCACCGGGCAATACGTTGAAGGGCCCCACCGTTCGCGGTGGGGCCCTTCGGCGTTGTCTCAGCTCTCGTTGTCCTGCGTCTTTGTCCACAGGCGCACTCGGTGCGGGGCCCCGGATGGCATCCGCGAGCTTCTGTGCCACCTCCCTCATGGCGTCCGGCACGTGCAGGTAGCGCGCGCACCCCGGAGGACGTGCCTGCCTCCCAGCCCATGATCTGGTCGATCACGCGGTCCGGGATGCCGAGCAGCATGAGGACGGTGGCAGCGGCGTGACGGGCGTCATGTAGCCGCGCCTCACGCACCCCGGGGTCCTCCAGCAGCCTCTTCTGGTGGCCCTCACCACCTCGACCAGGGCCCGACCGCTCTGGTCGGCCATCATCCGCGGCAATACGTTGAAAGGCTCCACCGCTTGCGGTGGAGCCCTTTGTGTTCCGTGGCTGCGGTTCCGCCCTACGGGTCCGCTGAACGGCCGAGGCCGGCGGATCCGGTGAGCAGATCACCGGTCTCCCGAGGGGATCAGCGGCGCCGTTCTCGCGACACCCCATCGCCGTGATCGTCAGGAGACTCTCGGCGTCCGGCCGAGGGTCCGGCAGGCAGGCGGCGGGAGACGTTCACGCCGTCGGTGGAGGCGAGGACGTTTCCTGATCGTCCCTTGACGCGGTCTCCAAGTGTGGCCGCCCCGGCGGTCGTTCGGTGCACATCCTCTGCCCCGCGACGGTCTCTTCGGTAGGCTCACGGCTTGGGAACCACTGCCACCAGGAGCTTGCATGGCCTTCAGCGCCTCGGTAAGACGCCTGCTCATCTCCTCGCCCGGTGACGTGCCGCGCACGGACTTGCCGATCATCCAGCAGTCGATCAACCGCTGGAACGGCGTATACGGTGAGCAATTCGGGTCAATCATCATGCCGATCTCCTGGGGAACTCACGCGGCAGCAGAGTTCGGCCAGCCACCTCAGAAAATCCTGAACCGACAGCTCGTCGATAAGTGCGATGCATGCATCGCGATCTTCGCCAATCGCCTGGGGACTGCTACGAAGCTCCACGAATCGGGTACTGCAGAGGAGATCTCCCGGCTCAATGAGAGTGGAAAGTACGTGGCTGTCCTCAGATGTCGCCGCCCCGTAGATGCCAGCACAATCGATCTGGCTCAAGCGACGCGCCTGAGTGAATATATCGCGGGGATCGAATCATCGGCCCTGATTCTCGACTATGCCAATGATGCCGACCTGGCCCGCCACGTGGAAACAATTCTGGTTGCGGCTGTCTCTCGCGAGGAGGCCAGAAACGACTTCCAATTGCAGAATACCCAAACAGGAGGAGGCCCGACTGCGGAGGTGTGGCCGCACGTCGACTCGGTCGATCGCTCAGGTCAGCGAAATTGGTACCTCGTCCTCAACAACACGGGCGATGGGCCGGCCCGGGATGTCCGTATCGAGGTCGATACGGATTCTTCAAATGGCGACCCGTGGGAGATCGCTACCGAACGCACAGGCGACAGCCCCGATCTCGGTGTTCTCGCGCCACGAAGCGAAGTTCGCTTCAAGATTTACGCCAGTCTCGCAAGTGCCGCACAAGTCAACTGCACGGTGTCCTGGTCCGATTCCCGGGGAAAGCAAAGGAACACCGCAAGCCTTCGGCTAGCGTAACGGTACAGGCCGCAGCCACTACGGCACACAGCACATGGGAGGTGACGTCCATTCTGAAACAAGGCTGGCTCCGCTTAGATGGCGATTTTCTGCAGCCGACCCCTTCCGATTATTCCGGACAGGATATTCTGGCATATTTCGACGGACGTCCGCCCACATGGAGCGACATCGTCAATGGAGGCCTTCCGCAGCGAGGCGTATCCAAAGCTCTGGCCACAGAACTTATGAACTACTCGCCGAAATCACCGGTAGGGCGACTGCGGCTCATCCACGGTGCAAGCGGCGAAGGAAAGACAACGGCCGCCATGCAGTGCGCGGCAGAAATAGCCAGATCTGCACCCGATTCCTACGTTCTGTGGAGAAATCCAGGAGCAGGCCTCGACACGCAGCTTGTGCAATCTCTACCTGCGGGTAGACATTACATCCTATTTAGCGACGACGCAGAAGAAATCGCCCGCGACCTGTTCGAGGTCGTCAACAAAGTCACTCGCCCCGATATTTCCTATGTCGCAGTTGCTCGCACGATCGATTGGGCCCATGTCCGCGGCGATGCGTATCCGTGGGCGACGCACATCGGGTACCGGAAGACCTACCTCACAGGGCTGGACGAGGCTGACGCCAAGTTGGTAGTCGCCACCTGGAGCCGACATGGCGAAAAGGGGCTTGGCCGCCTTGCCGAGTGGGATCACAACGATGCACGGGTGTCGGAACTCCTCAAGGCAATTCGCGAAGAGGCAGCCGTAGAAGACGGAGCCCTCCTCGGCGGAATGATTCGTGTTCGCTATGGCGACTACTTCACGGATCGCGTGAGGGATCTGATGAGATCCCTTGCCGCCCAGAGAACCCCTTCAGGCTCTACCTTGTCCAGCGCCTTCCTTTACATCGCGGCTGCGCATTTGGCACGTCTGCAACTCCCGCCAAACGTTCTCGCAGAAGCACTTGGCGTACCGACTTCCCGCATCATGAGCGAAATCGTGAGCCCTCTCCGTGATGAGGCGGCAGTCACTGTTGCAGGGGGCGGCGTACTAACCCGGCACAGGCTGATCGCCGAAGCATGCATCACTGTCGCGGAACAGGTTAATGCAAATCTTGCAGAGACATACAGCAGGTTGGTGCAGTCCGCCTTCCGCGTCGGACGGCATCACTTTATTCGCGATTACGAAAAATATACGAACCTATGCCGCTTCTTCGAGAAATCACGGCCGGATGTTGCCATTGCCGCAGCAAGAGCGGCCGTAGACGAGGAGAAGAACTCCCTCGGCTACATCCACAACCTCGCGCACATTCTTCGCAAGACGGGGCAGGCCGATGAAGCGGCGTTCATCTCGGAGAAAACATCCAAGATGCTCCCTTCAATGCAGGACAGGAATCTCTCAAATAAAGAGAGAGTATTTTACCGAGAATGGGCGACCACCGAAGGCGTCCTCGGGAACCCGGCCATTTCCATATGGCTCTCATCGATCTCTCTATCGGATTTGCACGAGAGCGACTCCCCTGGATCGCGTCACATTGAAACCGCCCTTGCAGCCGTGGGTGGAACCATGGCAACGATGCACCAGAAGGTACCGCGGGATGAGTTCGCCACGGGCGTTCGAGCCGCAGAGACACTGGGACACCTTCTCGACCTCAGCAGAACTGCAAAATCCTTCTTCTCGCGCCAGCGGCGACTGGCAGATGAGTGGGGTATTCCTAAAATGAGCCTCGATGACTGCAAAATCGCCCTCGAGAAGGGGATTACCGCGGCGTGGGCCGCGCGAGAGCGGGATTTGCCACATTTGGCCTCAGCACCCAAACTCCGGTTTACGGCTATGTATGAAGATCTAGGAATTTCATGATCTTCATCATGCATCGCTCCCTGGCTCGCGGTCCATCGGTGTTGAGGTCCCGGTAGCTGCGAAGTTGTATCGCTGACGAATGGGAGGCGCTGCAGAGCGATCCGATTCCTGCCTGGCGCAAACGCTACGCAGAGCTCGGGACGTCCGAGCGCATAGTGCCCTTGGTGAGTGAAAACCCGTGCCCCTACAGGCAGGGAGCGCAGCGTCCGGGAGAACCAGTCCCCACCACCGGCTGACACGAAGCCGTACGCCTCGGCGTCCTCCCAGCTGCGGCCTCCGGGTTCCTCGGAAGCGAGGCGCCCTGCACGAAGAAGGCCCGGCGCCCGGGTCCCTCGTCCCCGGCTTCGCTGGGTCACATGCGGGCGAGGGCGGCCGGGCGGTCCGAGGTGCTACGCGTCCGAGAGCAGCGGGTCGTAAGGGGTCGAACGCTGACGGCCTGACATGAAGGACAGGAAGTCCCGGACGAAAGCGCTCCGGGAGTAGCATCCCTCGGCGTCCAGGACGGTTCGTCCGAAGCCTCTCCTGAACAGGGCCCGGTACTCCTCCGCGTCGATGGACTGATCACCATCCGCGTCGGCGGCGTCGAAGAGGGTCTCGGCGACCCTGATCAGCGCCGGTCCTGCCAGGGACGGGACTGCGGCCACGTACTCGTCCTCGCTCACCCGTCCGTCGCCGTCGCTGTCCAGGGCTGTCTGGAGTTCCCTCCACCACGCGGCGAAGGCGTCGTACAGGCGGGTCTCCTCCGGCTCGTCCAGGTCGAGACGGGAGCAGAGTTCCCGGGCCATGGCGGCAAGATCGGGCCAGTCCAGGGAGCCGTCCCCGGTCTGGTCCAGTACCTCGGCGAAGAACGCGCGGGCGTCCCGCCGGCTCCCGGCGCCGTCCGGGCCGCCCGTAGCACCCTGTGGGGCCGGTACCGGCGTGATCAGCCGGAACAGTGCGCCGGCCCGTTTCGTCCGGGCGCGCAGGGTGGTGAGGGTCTCGGCCCAGGGGCCGTCGCCGTCCGGCGACAGGTTGAGCAGACTGACGACGTTCTCCGCCTGAACCCAGTTGTCGGGCAGGGCGCGGGCCAGACGAGCGGCCATATAGGCGCCCTGCATCAGCGTCTGGGCACCGGGGACCTCCGGCAGGCCCGCCCTGCGGCGGAAGACCTCGGGGAGGGAGGCCACGGTGACGGTGCCGATGACCGGCCCCGCGAGCGCACGGCCGGTCGCCCAGACCGTGGGCATCCCTGCGAACAGCGGGGGCGCCGGCAGGTGCTCGAAGAGCTTGTAGAGGATGATGCGCAGCGCCTCCGTGTTCTGCAGTTCCTCCGCGACCATGCGGTCGTAGTACTGCCAGAACTCGGGCAGGGTGGGCGGCAGATGGCCCGCCCGGTCCCCCAAGGCGGCGAGGAAGGCCCGGAATTCGGCGTAGAGCCCCTCCATGGTCTCCTGGTCCAGCGGCTGTCCGCTCAGCCGGCACATGGTGACCGAGCTCTCGAAGAGCGTCGCGACCACCCACGCCCGCACCTCGGGGTCCATCGCGTCGTAGGGCTGGTTCCTGGCGTCCGTGCCGCTCAGCCGTGCGTGGAGGCGGTTGAGCCGTGCCGCCTCCCTCTGCCTGACGTGTTCGTCGGCTCCGAACATGCGCTGCAGGCTCACGAGGGTGTTGCTCAGCCGTCGCCACGGGTGCACCACGAAGGAGGAGTTGTCCGCCAGCGCCGCGCCGATCTGCGGATGGGCGGCTTCCAGCACGGTGGCTCTGACGACGGCCAGTGCCCAACGGGGATCGTTGAAGAAGCGGTGGAACTGCGAGCCGGGCCCGAACAGGGATTCGGCCGGTGATGCGGTGGTCTCCCCGCCGGGGTCTTCGTACGGGATCCCGGTGCCGGGCCCGGCCGCCGCGCAGTGGCTGCTGTCCGTGTCCTTCACCTTTGAGGTCATCCCTTCGCTTGCGGAGCCACTCCGCCGAAGCGGCGGTCGCGGCGCCGGTATTCGTGCAGGCACTCCAGAAGGTGCGGAGCACGGAAGTCGGGCCAGAGCACCGGCGGAAAGATCCACTCGGCGTAGGCCACCTGCCAGAGCATGAAGTTGGAGATGCGCTGTTCGCCGGACGTACGGATCACGAGGTCCACGTCAGGCGTGTCGGGGACCGGCAGATGCGCGGCGAAGCACGCCTGGTCGACGGCATCGGCGGGCACGCCGGCGCGGATGAGGGAGCGTGCCGCGGCGACGATGTCCTGACGCCCTCCGTGGTCGAACGCCACGGTCAAGGTCATGCCCCGATTGGCCTCGGTGAGCGTCATCAGGTCGGCGAAGTCCCGGGCCAGAGGAGCCGGAATTCTCGGGTCCTCGGCCCCCAGGAGCCGGCACCGGATGCCGCGTGCGTGCAGCAGCAGCGCGTGTTTGCGCACCACCCGGCGTACCAGACGCATGAGGAAGTCGATCTCCTCGTCCGGGCGCCGCCAGTTCTCGGTGGAGAAGGCGTACAGGCTGAGCCATTCGACCCCCGCCGACCGCGCCGCCTCGATGACATCGATCACCGTCGCCTCCGCGGCGCTGTGCCCGGACGTACGCGGCAGGGCGCGCTGCTGGGCCCACCGGCCGTTCCCGTCCATCACGCAGGCCACATGGCGAGGCACCGGCCGCCGCCCCTGCTCACCGGGCGGGCGGCCGGGCTGCACCGGAACCGTCCGCACGGCGGGGACCCCCGGCTGAGTGCCGACGGTGAGGGCCTCCGGCTGCGCGCCGCCTCTGTCGGCCGGCTCGCCCGTCGCGTGCGTGTGACCGCATGGTCCCGCTGCACCGAACGTCACTGAAGCGCCCCCCTCGACTCGCGTCCGCCGGGCTTCGCCGGGACCGTGACTCCGGTTGCGGAGAGCGGCGGCGGCGCGCCCCTGGCCTGCGCATCCCCCCGGCTGCTCCGCACTCAGCAGAGTGCCGGTGCCCAGCCCACGGCGCACCGCGTTGCGCGCATATTCACCCGTAGCACGTCAGTCGGAGGGCGCCGATGGCGTGTGGGGCGACCTTTATGAGTCAGCCGGGTCTCCGGATGGTGCACGAGATGTTGGCTGCCCCGATCGCCCGCGGTGACGCTGAGCGGGACGTCGCCGGGGTCCTGAGCGCGCGGACGGATCCGCGCCGGCCCCGGGGGACGGAAGGAGCCACACCATGAGGGTCATGCTGCGAGCACAGCTGGACACCCAGCTCGCGAACGAGGCGGTCAAGAACGGCAGTCTGCCGAAGATCATGAAGTCGCTCGCGGAGCGGCTCAAGCCGGAGGCGGCCTACTTCGGGCCCAGCGAGGGAAAGCGGTGCTGCACGTTCGTCTTCGACATGCAGGACAGTTCGCTCCTGCCGTCCATCGCCGAGCCCCTCTTCGAGGGCCTGGGCGCGGAGATCGAGATCCAGCCGGTCATGAACACCGAGGACATGCAGAAGGGCCTCGCCGCGCTGCAGCGGGGCTGAACGAGGTGCTCCGGCTCCGGGACACTTCTTGATTGCTTCTTCACAGGTCCTTCATGGGTGCGCTTCTACGTTCGTCCCGCCGGACGCAGTGGGTGGCCGGCGACGGCGGTGAGGAGCACCTGGGGATGCGAGCACGGCGGAGGTCCGAGGGCCGGCGGTGGCTGATGGGCGCGGTGTCGTTGACAGCGCTGGCCCTGACGACGGGCTGCGGTGGTGACGGCGGCAGCGGTGGCGAGGTGGCTTCGGCAGCGACCTCGAAGGGCTCCGCCACCGCGTCCCCGGGTGCCTCCAGTGAGCTGTCCGAGTACGTCGACGCCCAGCGCAGATGGGTCTCGTGTCTGCGCTGGGCGGGACTCGACGCCCCCGACCCGGACGCCCGGGGCATGGTCGATCTCGGCGACCGGACGAAGTGGAAGCGCGACCCGAAGGCCCTGCGGGCTCAGGAGAGGTGCGCCGGCCTCAGCGTGGCCGTACCGGACAGTGTCGAGAAGGCGCAGCAGCCCGAACTGTCCAAGGACGAGATGCGCACGAAACAGCGGTACGCCACCTGCATGCAGGAGCACGGGGCGCCCGACTTCCCCGACACCGACGCGTCGGGGCACTTCCAGGACGTCGCCTGGGACCCGACGTCGGCCGGAGCGAAGCGCGCCGCACGGACCTGCGCTTCCATCATCGGTGTTCCGGACGACGCGCCCGCACCCCAGGGCTGACGGGGCCAGGCGCATGGACGACATGAAGGAGCCGGGGCGGCGCCGGCGCGGGCCGCTCCTGATCACGGCAGGGGTTCTCCTCGTCGCCGCGGTCAGCACGGTGGGCGCCCTCGGGCTCGGCGGAGGCGGTTCGGACGATGCCGAGGCCCCGGGCAGAGGCGGCCGGCTGGTTCAGGTGTCACGCGAGACCCTGACCGACCGGACGGAGACCGACGGACAGCTCGGCCACGGTCCGGAGGTGCCCTTCCCGGTGAAGGCCCGGGGAACGATCACGTGGCTCCCCGCCTCCGGCACCACCGCGCGGCGCGGGGAGCAGGTGCTGCGGATCGACGACCGGCCGGTGGTGCTGCTGTACGGGAGCCTGCCCATGTACCGCGATCTCGGTCTGCGGCAGACGGCGGACGGCGCGGGCGGCGGGAGCGGGTCCGGAGCCGCCGAGTCCGAGTCCGAGTCCGAGTCCGAGTCCGGAGCCGGAGCCGGAGCGGATTCCGGTGACGGCGCCTCCTCCGGTACGGAGTCCGGCCCCGCTGCGGATGGAGGCGGCAGTTCGTCCGGCGGCCCGGACTCCGGACAGCCGGCATCCGATGCGCGCCGGCGGCCGGTTTCCCTGCGCGGAATGGACGTCAAGCAGTTCGAGAGCAACCTCAGCGCTCTCGGCTACTCGGGTTTCACCGTCGACGACTCCTACACCGAGCTGACGGCCGCGGCGGTCGAGCGCTGGCAGAAGGATCTCGGGCTTCCGCAGACCGGCACGGTCGACGCCGGCTCCGTCGTGTACGCGCCCGGAGCGGTCCGTATCGCCGGCACCTCTGCCCGGGTGGGGGCCGAGGCGACGGGAACTCCGGTCACCTACACCGGGACCTCCCGCATGGTGACCGTCAACGCGCAGGCCACCGAGACACGTTGGGCACAGCGCGGCACCACGGTGAGCGTGGAGCTGCCCGACGGGCGAGCCGTACCGGGAACCGTGGCGAGCGTGAGCAAGGACGCCGCCGCACCGGAGTCGGACGCAGGAAAGGACGGTGGCACGGCGGGCGGGGGCGACGGAGGAGGGGACCCGGCCGCCACCGTGGCGGTGGTGATCGTCTTCGGGGACCAGGCGTCGCTGGGCAGGCTGCAGAGCGGACCGGTCACCGTGCGCTATGCCGTCAAGCAGCGCAGGAACGTACTGGCCGTCCCGGTCGCCGCCCTGGTGGCACTCGCGGAAGGCGGATACGGGCTGGAGATCTCCGGAGAGGGCGACGGCGGTACCGGCGACGGCGCGTCCCTTGACTTCGTCCCGGTCAAAACCGGGCTGTTCGCGGGCGGCAAGGTCGAAGTGAGCGGCCCCCGGGTGCGCGAAGGCATGAAGGTGCGGGTGCCCGAATGAGCCCGGACCGGGAAGTCCCCCGCGCCGTCATCGAGTTCGCCGCGGTGTCCAAGCACTATCCGGGGCGGGTGACGGCCGTCGACGGCGCCGATCTCACCGTCCGGTACGGCGAACTCGTCTGCATCGTCGGCCCGTCCGGATCGGGAAAGTCGACCATGCTGCATCTGATGGGCACGCTCGACCGGCCGTCCGCCGGACGCGTGGTCATCGACGGCCACGACGTCGCCGACCTGTCCGATCGCGAGGTGTCCGCCCTGCGCGCGCAGCGCATCGGATTCGTCTTCCAGCAGTTCCATCTGGCCATCGGGATGCCGGTGCTCGACATCGTCGCCGACGGGCTGCTGTACGCCGGGGAGCCGCTGCGGGAGCGGCGGCGCCGGGCCGCGCGGGCGCTGACCCGCGTCGGACTCAGCCATCGTCTCGGTCATCTGCCCCACCAGCTCTCGGGCGGCGAGCGGCAGCGGGCCGCGGTGGCCCGTGCCGTGATCGGTGGACCGGCCCTGCTCCTCGCCGACGAGCCCACCGGCAATCTCGACTCCGCCTCCGGCGCCGCGGTCCTGGCGCTTCTGCGCGAACTGCACACCGCAGGCACCACGGTGGTGGTGATCACTCATGACCGCGAGATGGCCGAGGTGTTCGACCGGAAGGTGGAGATGCGGGACGGCCGGATCGTCGGCGACCGTGCCGGCACGACGGCCGGGCAGGGGGTTCACGGATGAGCCGCGCGTCCGGGCTGCGGCCCGCCCGGCTGAGCCCGGCGGACTTCGTGCGGCTGGGCGGCACCGGTCTGCGCACACGCCCGGTGCGCGTGTTCCTGTCCGCCCTCGGCATCGCCATCGGAGTGGCCGCGATGGTCGCCGTCGTCGGCATCTCCACTTCCGGTCGTGCGGAGGTCGACCGGAAGCTCGACCGGCTCGGCACCAACATGCTGCGGGTCGCCCCCGGGCAGTCGCCCGACGGAGAGACGACGAGGCTGCCCCGGGAGGCGGCGGCGATGATCCGGCGGATCGGGCCGGTGCGGGAGGTGGCCGCGACCGGTGAGATCAAGGCGGCGGCGGTCTACCGCAACGACCGGATACCCGTCGGCCGCACGGGCAGCATCCGGGTGGCGGCCGCCGATCCGGAGCTGCCGACCGCGATCGGGGCGACGGTGGGGACCGGCCGCTGGCTGGACGAGGCGACCCAGGAGTATCCGGCCGTCGTGCTCGGCGCTCAGGCCGCCCGCCGGCTCGACGCGTACACACCGGGCACCCGGCTGTGGCTGGGCGGCACCTGGTTCTCGCTCGTCGGAGTGCTGCGGCCGGCCCCCCTCGCACCGGAGATCGACGGCTCCGCGCTGGTCGGCCTGCAGGCGGCACGTACCTATCTGCACTTCGACGGACACCCGTCGACCGTGTACGTGCGCGCCCGCGACGACCGGGTCGGTGCCGTACGCGGCGTGCTCGCCGCCACGGCGAATCCGCAGAAGCCGGGCGCTGTGCTCGTCTCCCGGCCCTCGGACGCGCTGGCCGCCCGTGAGGCCACCGAATCCGCGCTGACCGGTCTGCTGCTCGGGCTCGGGGGCGTCGCCCTGCTCGTCGGCGGGGTCGGCGTCGGCAACACCATGGTCATCTCGGTCCTCGAACGCCGGCCGGAGATCGGTCTGCGCCGTGCCCTGGGCGCCACCAGCGGGCAGATCCGCGGGCAGTTCGTCTCCGAGTCCCTGCTCCTGTCGGCGCTCGGCGGGCTCGGCGGGACGGTCCTGGGTACGGCGATCACCGCCGGGTACGCGTATGTGCGGCACTGGCCGACCGCGGTGCCGATGTGGGCGGCGGCGGCCGGGATCACCGTCACCCTGGTGATCGGCGCGGTCGCCGGGCTCTATCCGGCGGTACGCGCCGGGCGGCTCGCCCCGACACAGGCGCTGGCCGGCACCTGAGCGGCCGCGCCCTGACCCCACCCCGGTCAGCCGGCGGCGGGCGGTCTGAGGCCTCCCCGGTCAGCCGGCGGCGGGCGGTCTGAGGCCTCCCCGGTCAGCCGGCGGCGGCCGCGAGGGAGACGACGAACGTGGTGCCGGATCCCACCGTGCTCTCCACCGCGATCGTGCCCCCGTGGTCGGTGACGATCTGCCGTGCGATCGCGAGCCCGAGGCCGCTGCCCCCGGTGGCCCGGCCCCGGGCCGGATCGGCGCGCCAGAAGCGGTCGAAGAGGTGGGGCAGGTGCTCCGCCGGTATACCCCTGCCGGTGTCCCGCACCCGGATCACCGCCGCGCGCTCCTCCTGCCGCAGTTCCAGGGCCACGGTGCCGCCCGGCGCCGTGGCGCGCAACGCGTTGCCGACGAGATTGCCGACGACCTGACGCAGCCGGTCCGCGTCGACCTCCGCACGCACGGGCCGGGGCGCCGTCAGCTCCAGGGTGACACCCGCCCGTTCGGCCGCCGCCCGGTGCGCGGTACGCGAGGCGTCGAGGACGTCCCGCAGGTCGGCGACCGCCCGGTGGTAGGTCAGCACCCCGGCCTCGGCCAGGGCCAGATCCTGGAGGTCGTCGACGATCCGCTGCTGCAGCATCGCCTCCTCGTGCAGGGAGTCGAGCAGCTCGGGCGTGGGCTCGACGAACCCGTCCTGGAGTGCCTCCAGATAGCCGCGGAGATTGGCCAGCGGGGTGCGCAGTTCATGGGCGATGTCGCCGGTCATCCGTCGCTGGCGCTCCTCCGCACCCTGGAGGAAGTCCGCCATCCGGTTGAAGGCCCGACCGAGTTCGGCGATCTCGTCGCGGCCGGACACGGGGACGCGGTGTTCGAGATCGCCGCCGCCCAGGCCGCGCGCGGCCGCGGTCAGCGCACGGACCGGGCGCAGTACGGCCCGGCTCAGGATCAGGGCCGCGATGATCGCCGCGAGGGCGACCCCGCCCGCCACGGCCACGGTGGGCGCCGCGGCCAGGCCCGCCGGTGACTCGTCACGCGCCCCGAGGCTGATCTGGAGGCGCGGGGGTGCCACGGAGGCGGTGCGCTCGTTGAAGACCCGTTGCAGACAGGCGGAGAGACGCGGATCGCTCTCGCACTTCACGGCGGCGAAACTGTCCTGCGTGGCGTACGGATCGGGGCCGGCCTCCGTGGGTTCCCTGCACTGCTCCGGACGCCGGTCCGTTCCGAAGCGGGGAAGACCGATGCTGTCGGGCCGTGCCGTCACCGCGGCCCCGGCCCTCGTCAGACAGGCCGCATGGGCCACCGCCGTCCGGTACTCCGCCATCGCACTCACCGTGCGTTTGACGGAGGCGCGCGCCAACTTGGCCGCGGGCAGCCGGAGCTGGGGGCGGGCATCGGCCAGCACCGGCGGCTGCCCGCTCACCTCCCGGGGGCGGTGGCCGGCGAGCACGTCGGAGTCGGCGACCAGGACGTCCGTCTCCGTGACGACCCGGATGCGCTGCCCCGTGGCCGCCGACAGGGAACGCACGGTGGGGGCCACGCCCTCCCAGGTGCCGTGCGCGTACCCGTACGCGGTCAGCCCTTCGAGAATCCGGGACACCTCCTGGCGGCCGGCCCGGGCGGATTCCTCCACCTGGCTGTTGGCCTGGCGGAGCGTGAGCCAGGCGGTCGCCGCGGTGGCGGCCATCGCCACCAGCATGATCAGCCCGAGCACCCGCAGCCGGAAACTCATCGCACGGTCCCGGCGCCCTGCGTGCCCTGCGTGCCCTGCGTGCCCTGCTCCAGACGGTAGCCGCGTCCGTAGACGGTCTCCACGTAGTGCGTACCCTCGTGGCCCTTCTCCAGCTTGCGCCGCAGATTCATGACATGGGCGTCGACCGTGCGCGGAAGGACGTTCCGGTCGAACCCGAAGACCCGGTCGATGATCTGCGCCCTCGTGAACACCCGCTCCGGCTCCCCCATCAGCAGCGTCAGGATCGCGAACTCCTTGCCGGTCAGCGCCACCGGCCGCCCGGCGGCCCGTACCTCGAAGCGCGTCGTGTCCACCTCCAGCTCCCCCGCGCTCAGCACGGTGGGCACGGCCGGGGCCGCCGCCTTCGACCTCCGCAGCAGTGCCCGCACGCGGGCCGTCAGCTCTCGCGGGCTGTAGGGCTTGGTCAGGTAGTCGTCGGCGCCGAGGTCCAGGCCGAGCAGCAGGTCCTCCTCGGTGCTGCGCGCGGTGAGCAGCAGGATCGGGACCTGCGACTCGGCGCGCAGGATGCGGCAGACGTCGAGACCGTCGACGTTCGGCATCATCACGTCGAGCACGAGAAGGTCCGGCCTCGACGACCTGGCCCGGTCGATCGCCGAACGGCCGTCCGAGACGATCTGCACCTCGTCCCCCGCCTGTTCCAGATAGATCCGGATCAGCCGCGCCTGCTTCTCGTCATCCTCGGCGACCAATATGCGCGCACTCACTGCGGCTCCTTCGACTCGGACATCGCACGGATGTCGCACGGCTGACGCAACGCCCTTGACGGGCGGTCCCACAGGTACGAACGAGTGGGCCGCGGCGGTCTCCCGAACGGCCGCGGGCCCCCGCCCACCATGCCCCTCCGTCCCTGGGCCGTTCCGGGAATTCTCGGTACTTCCGGGAAACTCTCCGGCG
Source organism: Streptomyces sp. NBC_00385 (assembly GCF_035917155.1). Classification (NCBI taxonomy): domain Bacteria; kingdom Bacillati; phylum Actinomycetota; class Actinomycetes; order Kitasatosporales; family Streptomycetaceae; genus Streptomyces; species Streptomyces sp. NBC_00385. Next base: position 4,114,697 of record NZ_CP107951.1, read on the forward strand.
CGGTGTCGAGAACGACCGCTCCGCTCCGACGTCCCCTGTGAGAGTCGCCCACGAGGGGCGGCGGGGGAATGGACAGAGAGGGAGCGGAATCATGAAGTACCTGGTGATGGTGCAGGGCTCGCAGGCCGATTACGAGGCGATGCGCGGGAACGCGTCCGCCGGCAATCCGGCCTGGAGCGAGAAGGACGTGCAGGCGATGTTCGGGTTCATGGGCGCGGTCAACAACGATCTCGCCGAGACGGGCGAGCTCATCGACGCCCAGGGCCTGGGCGAACCGGCGAAGGCCCGGAGCGTCACCGCGGGCGAGGACGGGCGTCCGGTGATCACCGACGGACCGTACGGGGAGACGAAGGAACTGCTCGCCGGGTACTGGGTGCTCGAATGCGAGAGCCTGGAGCGGGTCACCGAGATCGCCGCGCGTGTCACACAGTGCCCGGCGCCCGCCGGTGCGCCCGTCCGTCCGGTGGTCATCCGGCCCATCGCCGACGGCGGAGGCGATGTGTGAGACGGACGACGACCGAGGTCGAGGACCTGCTGCGGCGGCACGCCCCGCAGGTCCTCGGCGCGCTGGTGCGCCGGTACGGGCACTTCGATCCGGCCGAGGACGCGGTGCAGGAGGCCCTGATCGCCGCCGCCCGGCAGTGGCCGGAGGAGGGGGTGCCGGCCAATCCGCGCGGCTGGCTGATCAGGGTGGCCTCACGGCGGCTCGTGGACCGGCTGCGCAGCGACGCCGCCCGGCGGGCCCGGGAGGAGGAGGCGGCCGCGCTCACGCCGCGTGACGCCTTCACCGCGCCGGCGCCCGACGCGTCCGTACCGGGCGGCAGCCGGGCGCCGTCCGAGGACGACACCCTCACCCTGCTCTTCCTGTGCTGCCATCCGGACCTGGCCCCGGCCGCGCAGATCGCCCTGACGCTGCGGGCCGTCGGCGGGCTGACCACCGCCGAGATCGCCCGCGCGCATCTGGTGCCGGAGGCGACGATGGCCCAGAGGATCAGCCGGGCCAAGCGGAAGGTCCGGGGCGTCGCCTTCGTCCAGCCGGGGCCCGCCGACCGGGACCAGCGGCTCGCGGCCGTGCTCCAGGTGCTCTACCTGATCTTCAACGAGGGCTACACGGCGACCTCGGGGCGTTCCCTGCACCGCGCCGGCCTGGCCAGGGAGGCGATCCGGCTGACACGTTCGGTACGCCGGCTGCTGCCCCGGGACGGGGCGGTGACCGGGCTCCTGGCGCTGATGCTGCTGACCGACGCCCGCAGCGCCGCGCGCACCGGACCGCACGGCGAGCTGATCCCGCTCGACGAGCAGGACCGCACCCGCTGGGACCGGGCGGCCGTCGCCGAGGGCCTCGCCCTGGTCGAGGAGGCGCTGGGCGAGGGGCCCGCCGGGCCCTATCAGGTGCAGGCGGCCATCGCGGCACTGCACGACGAGGCGGCCCACGCCGAGGACACCGACTGGCCGCAGATCCTGGCGCTGTACGACGTCCTCGTACGGATCGCCCCCGAGCCGATGGCCGGGCTGAGCCGGGCCGTCGCCGTCGCCGTCGCCATGGTCCACGGGCCCCGGGCCGGGCTGGCGGAGGCCGACGCCCTCGCGGACCGGCTGGCGGGCCACCACCGGCTGGACGCCGTCCGCGCGCACCTGCTGGAACGGGCGGGAGACACGGAGGGCGCCCGCGCCGCGTACCGTGCGGCCGCCTCCGGGACCCTGAGCATCCCGGAGGCCCGCTATCTGTACGGGCGCGCGGACCGCCTCGACGGCTGAAAACGGACCGGCTCGACGGCTGAAACGGGTCCGTGCGCCCGCGCGTCAGGCGTGCGCGGCGCCCCGGAAGGGGTCGACAGGAGCCGAGAACAGCGGCAAACGGCTGCAAACAGCCGGACCGGCGGTGGTTTCACTGGCCGTCGCACCCCCGGCTCGCAATCATCGGGCCATGACCAACAGCAACCAGGGCCGAGACATCACCCTCCGGATCGCTCAGCAGCCGGAGGCGGACGAGTTGCTCGCGCGCAGTCCGCTCGCCGCCCTCGTCGGCATGCTGCTGGACCAGCAGGTGCCGATGGAATGGGCGTTCTCCGGTCCGTACGCACTGGCACAGCGGATGGGCGGGGACGACCTGGACGCCCATGAGATCGCCACGTACGAGCCGGAGGCCTTCACCGGACTCTTCACCGACAAACCCGCCCTGCACCGCTATCCGGGCTCGATGGCCAAGCGGGTGCAGCAGCTGTGCCAGTACCTGGTGGCGCAGTACGACGGCGAGGCGAGCGCGGTGTGGACCGGGGCCACCTCCGGGGCCGATCTCCGGAAGCGGCTCAACGCTCTGCCGGGGTTCGGTACCCAGAAGGCGCAGATCTTCCTCGCGCTGCTGGGCAAGCAGTTCGGCGTCCGGCCGCCGGGCTGGCGGGAGGCGGCGGGGCCCTACGGGGAGGCGGACTCGCACCGTTCGGTCGCCGACATCACCGGGCCCGAGTCGCTCGCCGAGGTCCGTGCGTTCAAGCAGGAGGCCAAACAGGCCGCGAAGGCGGCGAAGGCGGCGGCCAGGAGCAAGTGAGCCCGCCCCCGGGGCGCCCCTGGTGTGCGCCGGGGGCCGCCGGGCCGCGCACCGGGGCCGCCGGGGCTCTCGTTCATCACTGGCTCAATCGTGGAATGGACGCTTATATGCCGCCCTGGGCCACACCGCAGTCCCGCCCCATGGCTGCGCCCGGAGGGTCTTGACCGGTAGGCTTTCCGTGTGATCTTCAAGCGCATCGGAAATGGGCAGCCCTATCCCGACCACGGCCGGGAAAGCACCCGGCAGTGGGCGGATGTCGCGCCGCGCCCGGTCCGCCTCGACCAGCTCGTGACCACCAAGGGCCAGCTGGACCTCGAAACGCTTCTCGCCGAGGACTCCACGTTCTACGGCGACCTGTTCGCACACGTCGTGAAGTGGCAGGGCGACCTCTACCTGGAGGACGGACTGCACCGCGCGGTCCGCGCCGCGCTCCAGCAGCGCCAGGTTCTGCACGCCCGCGTGCTCGAACTCGGCTGAGCCGCTTCCCCGGGTCGCGTTCGACTCCGACGGGGTTCGTTCGGGTGCTTTCGCACTCGGACGGGTGCGATCCGTCGATCATCAAATAGTCATCATCACCGGGCCGCACTACGCTGCGCCCATGAGCATGCTCACTCCCCCCGGCATGGGCGGAAAGTACCGCATCACGGGTGACAAGTACCCGCGCATGCGGCGCCCCCGCCGCCGCAGCAAACTGGTCCTCGCGGCCATCGCCTCCGTGGTCGCCCTCGGGCTCGCCGGATGGGGCACGCTGCAGCTCATCGATGTCTTCACGGGCGGCGACAAACAGGCCAGCGCCGCCGACCGCAAGGCGGACTGCCCGACCGCCGCGCCGTCCGCGCCCGCGAAGGTCCTGCCGAAGCCCGCGAAGATCACGGTCAACGTCTACAACGCGACTCCGCGTGGCGGGCTGGCCAAGGCGGCGGCCGACGAGCTGAAGAAGCGCGGCTTCACCATCGGCAAGGTGGGCAACGCCACCGCCGCGTACGACAAGAAGGTCGCCGGCACCGCCCTGCTGCTGGGCGCCCCGGCCGCGGTCAACGGCACGTTCCCGGTGCTCGGCACCCAGCTGCCGGGCGCGGCGACGAAGACCGACGCGCGCAAGGGCGCGGACATCGATCTGATCATCGGTACGAAGTTCAAGGCGTTCAGCCCGCCGCAGGCGGCAGCCACCGCGCTGACCGCACTGACGAAGCCGGCCCCGGCGCCGTCCTCCTGCTGAGGACGCGCGGGTCGGCAGTACGCGACGGCCGGGGTGCTCGATGAGCGCCCCGGCCGTCGCCGTCCCACCGGTCGGTTCCTGAGGGCTGTCCCGCAACTGCTGGCGGGCCGGCCTAGCCGGCGGTGCCGTACATCCGGTCCCCGGCGTCACCGAGGCCCGGCACGATGTAGCCGTGCTCGTTGAGCCGCTCGTCGACCGAGGCGGTGACCACGGTGACCGGCGTCCCCGCCAGTTCGCGCTCCATCACCTCGACGCCCTCGGGCGCCGCGAGCAGCACGACCGCGGTGACATCGTCCGCACCCCGCTTGATCAGCTCCTGGATGGCCGCGACCAGCGTGCCGCCGGTGGCGAGCATCGGGTCCAGGACGTACACCTGGCGGCCCGAGAGGTCCTCCGGCATGCGCGTCGCGTACGTGGACGCCTGGAGCGTCTCCTCGTCGCGGATCATGCCCAGGAAGCCCACCTCGGCGGTCGGCAGCAGCCGGACCATGCCGTCGAGCATGCCGAGGCCGGCCCGCAGGATCGGTACGACCAGGGGCCGCGGGTACGACAGCTTCACTCCGGTGGTGGGTGTCACCGGGGTCTCGATGTCGACCTGTTCGGTGCGCACATCGCGGGTGGCCTCGTACGCGAGCAGGGTGACCAGCTCGTCGGCGAGGCGCCGGAAGGTCGGGGAGTCGGTGCGCTTGTCGCGCAGGGTGGTGAGTTTGTGCGCGACCAGCGGGTGGTCGACGACGTGGATCCGCATGCCACCCACAGTAGCCGCGCCTCCCGCACCCGTGCGCTGGCATCAACCGCACGTTCGGGGGGAAGGTGGGGGCATACGGACCCAGCCTGGGGGTGAAGAGCCGATGCCGGACGGGGCGGAGCACAAGCGGGAAGGCCCGGACCCGCAGGACGCGCCGGAGACGGACGCGCAGCGCCGCAGGCGCCGCGCCCAGTTCCTCCGCGAGCTTCACGAGGCCAAGGCGCTCCGCGACCGGGTCCAGCCGCGCCGGGTCAAGGCCGCCAGAATGCGCCAGGCCATGCGGATGCGGACGTTCCGCTGGTAGCCGGCCATCCGTCGGAGGAACCCCCGGGTGGCGGCGCCGGAGAGAACTGATGGCCGACGCAACGACGGAACTGCTCTCGCGAGGCCCTCGTTTCTGCCACGATTCCGATGGGCGGGACGCAGGGCAGCCGGACCCCGGCTGTCTCCCGCCGGACCGACACACCCAGGGCATTCGTTGGGATCGGACCCCGCTCCCTGATCCGGCCTGATCCGAACGAGAGCCTCCAAGACCAGTGGGAGAGTCACGGTGTACTTCGCCGCACTGCTCGCGCGCACCGAAGACGGGTGGGAAGCGAGCGACACGGATCTCGACGATGTGGAGACCCTGTCCGACCTGACGGATCTGGCCCGTGAGGCCTCGGTGGACGAGGACACGGTGCTCGTCTTCATCGAGCAGGAGGACGCCTGGTTCGGCGTCGTCCGCGTGGACGGTGAGGAGGATCCGCGTATCTACGTCTCCAACGCCTCCGCCGCCGCCCGCTCCTCGTACGGGGAGATCCTGCTCACGGATGAACTGCTCGGCCGCGAACCCGGGGCCGAGGACTCGATTGCCGCCCTCGAAGAACTCGTCGGCCTCGACGGTACGGAGGACGGCGAACCCGAAACCCCCGACAATTCCACCGACGATGACGACGACGGGCCGGACCCCGACGCCGTACCGGCAGGTCCGCTCGGCGACACCGGGGTGCTGTCCGACCTCGGGCTCCCCGAGGCGGAGCTGCTGATGCTGCGGACGGAGGCCCTGGCCGAGATCGCGGACGCGCTGGGAGCGGCCGAGGTCCTGGAGACCGTCCGTTAGGGTCCGCGGGTGACCGAAGCACCGCACCCGCACGACCCGTCCCCGGCGCAGCACCCCCCGCACGATCCCGTGAGGGACCCGTGGCGGGCATCCATGCGCCGTGCCCTGGACGAGGCCGGGCTGGCGGCGGCGGCCGGCGATGTGCCGGTCGGCGCCGTCGTCCTCGCCCCGGACGGCGGCCTGCTCGCCACCGGCCACAACGAACGCGAGGCGACCGGTGACCCGACCGCGCACGCCGAGGTCCTCGCCCTGCGCCGGGCCGCCGCCGCGCTCGGCGAGTGGCGGCTGTCCGGATGCACCCTCGTCGTCACCCTGGAGCCCTGCACCATGTGTGCGGGCGCCCTGGTGCAGTCCCGAGTGGGCCGGGTCGTCTACGGCGCCCGGGACGAGAAGGCCGGAGCGGCCGGTTCGCTCTGGGACGTCGTACGGGACCGCAGGCTCAACCACCGCCCCGAGGTGATCCACGGCGTCCTGGAGGCGGACTGTGCGGCCCTCCTGACGGCCTTCTTCCGCGACCGCTGACCTGCGTCCCCCGCACACACGCGGGCTTGCCGGGAATCGGATTTCGACGGACGGCCGAGATGGTCTAAGCTCTCTCTCGGTAGCGTGTCCGAGCGGCCGAAGGAGCTCGCCTCGAAAGCGAGTGTGGGGAAACTCACCGAGGGTTCAAATCCCTCCGCTACCGCTCTTGTGAAGGGCCCGACGCACAGCGTCGGGCCCTTCGAGTTTTCCGCCCGGACGGTCGGCCCGCCATGGCGCGGGTGCGGGTACGACAGTGGCCCCGGGGCCGACGGAGGTCGGGCCCGGGGCCGGCTGCGAGGCTGGGTCGGGGGAAGCGGCATCGGGGGGACAAGCCGCTCCCCCCGATGAGAACAGGCCCTACCAGCCCTCACCGCGATCGGGGGATGGCCGCGGTGAGAACCCCACAGAGAGGTCCTGTTCCTCGCCCCTCGGATTCCTGCCGGATCCGCTGGGCTCGTTCACCATCCTGCCCCTCCACAGAAGCCGCGCGGGCGGGCAAAGGGCCTCGATCGCCGGGTCCTTGGTCCCTAAAGACCGCATGAGTGATCGGAATCAGCAAGCCGATACGGCCATGTGTGCGGATAGACTCGCCCGATCGCGCAGGGGATCGAAGGGGAGTCAGGGGCTGATGGTGCAAGCAAAGAAGATCGCTCTCTACTTGATAGTCGTCTTCGTGCTCTACACGATCATCACGTCCCCCGCCCGGGCCGCGGATCTCGTCCAGGTAGGGTTCGAGGGCGTTTCGGACGCCGCTCAGGGCGTCGGCGACTTCATGTCCGAGCTCGTGAAGTAGGAGTACCCCCCATGATCCGCCATCTGGTCCTGTTCAAGCTGAACGACGGCGTCGGGCGGGACGAACCGCGGGTCGTCGCGGGCGCCCAGGCCTTCCGGGAACTGGCGGACAAGGTGCCCGGGCTGGAGTTCTGGGAGTGCGCCTGGAACATCACCGACCGGCCGATCGCCTACGACTTCGCCATCAACTCCGCGGTCGCTGACGAGGCCGCACTGAAGAGCTACATCGAGCATCCGGCCCACCAGGCCGCCGCCGGTCAGTGGCGTGAATTCGCCACCTGGGTGATCGCCGACTACCCGTTCTGACGGCTTCGGCCCTGCGAGCCCCTCACCATGACGGTGAGGGGCTTTTCTTTGTGTTTAAACCGATTCGAGGTCAACACGGCGCTATGGGGTGCTTGCACATAGTGGACATGTCTTGTGATGCTATGACCGCTTTTGAAGGATGAGTTGACCGAAGTTGACCGCAAAGGGGTGGCGTCATCGTGCCGGCCAGTACAGCGCCTCAAGTGCCTCCCCAGACCGTGCAGGCCGTCCAGGCCGCACGGACGACACCGGTGTCGCCGACTCCGGCGTCACCGACATCGGCGTCCCCGGCGGCCCCGGCGGTCCAGGCCCAGGCGGTCGCGACCGAGACGATCCAGACCGAGACGCCCGACGACACCGTCGCGCCCGCCAGGACCCGGGGCGCCGACACCAGGGCGCTCACCCAGGTGCTCTTCGGCCGCCTCCAGGGGCTGGAGCCGGGCACCGCGGAGCACGGGCGGGTGCGGGCGGCACTGATCGAGGCGAACCTGCCCCTCGTCCGGTACGCCGCCGCGCGGTTCCGCAGCCGCAACGAGCCGATGGAGGACGTCGTCCAGGTCGGCACGATCGGCCTGATCAACGCCATCGACCGGTTCGACCCCGAACGCGGGGTCCAGTTCCCCACCTTCGCGATGCCCACCGTCGTCGGCGAGATCAAGCGGTACTTCCGGGACAACGTGCGGACCGTCCACGTACCGCGCCGGCTGCACGAACTCTGGGTCCAGGTCACCGGGGCCACCGAGGACCTGACGACCGCCCACGGCCGCTCCCCCACCACCGCGGAGATCGCCGCACGGCTGAAGATCTCCGAGGACGAGGTGCTGGCCTGCATCGAGGCGGGCCGCTCGTATCACGCGACCTCACTCGAAGCCGCCCAGGAGGGTGACGGGCTGCCGGGCCTGCTGGACCGGCTCGGCTACGAGGATCCGGCGCTGGCCGGCGTCGAGCACCGCGACCTGGTCCGCCATCTGCTCGTACAACTGCCCGAACGCGAACAGCGGATCCTGCTGCTGCGGTACTACAGCAACCTGACGCAGTCCCAGATCAGCGCGGAACTCGGAGTCTCACAGATGCATGTGTCAAGACTCCTCGCCCGAAGTTTCGCCCGACTTCGATCCGCAAACAGGATCGAAGCGTAACCGGATCGGGTAGACCGGTCCTGAGGCGTTCCCCGCGGACCAAAAGCCGTACACCCCCTGTTAACTGGGCAGACTCCCCCGGAACTTGTCGACAAGTCACTACAGCGTGTTGCCGACATGTGACATTCTGCGGGAACCGCGTTTGCCGCTGCCTCCCCTCCGGTATTCAGGTGGAGGCTGCGTTCCTCCGATGGTCGCGGCCACCGCGACCGTCCGCGACCTCAAGGGGGTGGCATGTCCGCAGAACAGGGCAGCTCGAAGGTGCTCACGCTCACCAAGAGCGCACCCGCACCCGTTGTGCTCACCAGCTCGTCGGAAGCCATCGACACCCGCACGCTGTCCCGCTCCCTGTTCCTGCGGCTCGCCGCGCTGGGTCCCGCACCGGGCCCCGACGGAACGGACAGCCCGGAGCGCGCCTATGTGCGGGACACACTCATCGAGCTCAACCTGCCGCTGGTGCGTTACGCCGCGGCACGGTTCCGCAGCCGCAACGAACCCATGGAGGACATCGTCCAGGTCGGCACGATCGGCCTGATCAAGGCGATCGACCGGTTCGACTGCGAACGCGGCGTGGAGTTCCCCACGTTCGCGATGCCCACCGTCGTCGGCGAGATCAAGCGCTTCTTCCGCGACACCTCCTGGTCGGTGCGGGTGCCGCGCCGGCTCCAGGAGCTGCGGCTCGCCCTCACCAAGACCAGTGACGAGCTCGCCCAGAAGCTCGACCGCTCGCCGACCGTTCCGGAGCTGGCCAAGGCGCTCGGCGTCTCCGAGGAGGACGTCGTCGACGGCCTGGCCGTCGGCAACGCCTACACCGCCTCCTCGCTCGACTCGCCCTCGCCCGAGGACGACGGCGGCGAGGGTTCGCTGGCGGACCGGCTGGGCTACGAGGACGCGGCGCTGGAGGGCGTCGAGTACCGCGAGTCGCTCAAGCCGCTGCTGGCCAAACTCCCGCCGCGTGAGCGCCAGATCATCATGCTGCGGTTCTTCGCCAACATGACCCAGTCGCAGATCGGCGAGGAGGTCGGCATCTCCCAGATGCACGTCTCGCGGCTGCTGACCCGGACCCTCGCCCAGCTCAGGGAGGGGCTCATCGCCGACTGACCGGGAACCCCGATCCCGAGGGTTCCGATTTGACGGTCCGTCAGACACACTGTCGCGATGCGACGTCAGACATTCGGCCGGTCCGGCCGCCGGGGCACAGTGATCGCCGCCTCGGCGGCCGTGCTGTGTCTGGGCGGTGCCCTGACAGGCTGCGGAGACCGGGCGGGCGGCGACGGCTACACGGCGGTCGGCGCGGCGGCGACGGGCCCGGCGAAGGCTCCTTCGGGGGCGGTCGCGCCCTCGGGCAAGGTCACGCTGATCCCGCTGGACGGGGCCGGGAGACCGAGCGGAAGCGGCGCCGGGGAGCCCTCGGGCGCCTCGCCCTCGTCCTCCCCCGGAGCCCCGGACGCGGGGGGCGGTGCGGGCACTGCGGGCGGCCCCGGCCCGGACACGGCGCGTCCCGGTGCGTCCGGGAGCCCGGCACGGACCCCGGGAGGACCGGGCGGCGCAGCGACGAGCGGCGCTCCGTCGAACGGGTCCGGCTCGGCGGACGGCTCCGCAGGGACCACGGACCCGACCGGCCCCGCGTCACCGTCCGCACCCGGCTCCACGGCCCCCGCCGGGCCCGCCGTCATCGAGGCCGGCGCCCCGGTGCGTGCGGCGGCGGACGAGCGGTGGTGCGAGAAGGTCACCGTGGAGTTCCGCAACACCGGCGGCTCATCCGCCCGTTCGGGGACCGTCACCTTCGCCACGCACATCATCGGCGGGCTGGGGATCGACTGGGCGACCCGGGAATCGACAGCGCCGCTGCCCGTGCCCATCGGCGCGGGAGCGGCGCGGAAGATGACGTACACCGTCTGTGTGGACGCCTGGCGGGTGCCCCTGGGCATGCATGTCGAGACCCGGGACGTGACCGCCGTCTGGAAGTGACGGGGGACTACGCGATGACCGGTGTGCCGGTCAGCCGAGCGCGAGCCAGGCGACCGCGCCGAGCACGACGACCACCGCGACGACGGCGGCGATCAGTCCGGTCCTCGGGCCGGAGGACACGGCGGCGGGCTGCTGCCGGCGCTGCGGCTCGCCCTCGTCGACGAAGGCGCGGAACATCTGGGTGTTGCCTGCCGGGTCGCTGTTGCCCTCGGGACCCTGCGGAGCGTGGGGATTGTGTGCCATGTCGCAGGACCCTAGCGAACTCGGCGGAACCGCCCAACCCCCGGGCGGTGAAGGGGCGGGGCCATAACCGGGGAACCGGTGAAGGCCGCGCGGCAGACCCGCCCGGACCCGGCCCGGACCACCGCACCCCGTACGGAGCCGCCGAGGGCGGTCGGCGACCAACCTCCGCACAGAGGAACCCAGTTGAGAATCGTGGCGCCGGGCCACCCCCGCGCTCCCGTATATATGCGCGAACGGTGACCCTCCGCCCGCGCCGGAAGCCGATAAGACGGGGGAGGTGGCCCCCGGAGCCTGCCCGGCCCGCATCCGGAGTGGCGCAGGACACATCTGCCACGTACGCACCGCACACGCTGGGCGTTTGACCCGCGCCCTACGGAGCCTTTTGTTTTCCTTTACTTCTGCAAGCCCCTTTTCGTTTGCCTGCAGCAACCAACGGCTTCTATGGTTGCCCTAAGCAACAAGATGACGTGAATGTCTGGGGGTCCCGTGGCCGCGCGGAGTCAGTACGAAGAACTGGCCCGGCAGCTCAGCGCAGTCGGCGCCGTCAAACGGGGCCTGGCCCGCATCCTCCCCGCCGAATGCCCTGCCGGCTCGGCGGCCGTACTGGCTCTGCTGAGCCAGCACGGAGAGATACGGATCAGCAGACTGGCCGAGCTCCTCGCCGTCGACATGTCGGTGACCAGCCGACACGTCGCCCACGTGGCGGAACGCGGCTGGATCGAGCGTTCCCCGGACCCGGCGGACAAGCGCTCCCGCATCCTGCGGCTGACCCCCGCGGGCGAGGGAGTACTCAAGGATCTGAACTGCCGGACGACCGAGATGTTCGCCCACAACCTTCAGGATTGGTCCGACGACGAGGTCGGACAGCTCAACACGTTGCTGGCCCGGCTGCGCGACAGCTTCTCCTGTCGCAGCTCCGGCGGGTGCGCCCCCGGAAAGCACAGCGGCGACTGCCGCTCCCGGCCCACCGACAGCCACGACGGCTCGTACACCCGTACACCCGTGTAACAGAAGCAAAGACAAGGATTTAAATGGCTACGACCACACCAACCGGTGTGCGGGGCGGCCACGCCAAGCACGGAGGGAACGAACCCTCCAACGGCGTGCCGATGACACACCGGCAGATCATGGAAGCGCTGACCGGGCTGCTGCTCGGCATGTTCGTCGCGATTCTGTCGTCCACCGTCGTCACCAACGCCCTGCCGGAGATCATCTCCGACCTCGGCGGCGGCCAGAGCGCCTACACCTGGGTCGTCACGGCCTCGCTGCTGGCGATGACGGCGACCACCCCCCTGTGGGGCAAGCTCTCCGACCTGTTCAGCAAGAAGCTGCTGGTCCAGATAGCACTCGTCATCTACGTCGCCGGCTCGGTCGTCGCCGGTCTCTCGACCAGCAGCGGCATGCTGATCGTCTGCCGTGTGGTCCAGGGCATCGGCGTCGGCGGCCTCTCCGCCCTCGCCCAGATCGTGATGGCCGCGATGATCGCCCCGCGCGAGCGCGGCCGCTACAGCGGCTACCTCGGCGCGGTCTTCGCCATCGCCACCGTCGGCGGCCCGCTGCTCGGCGGTGTCATCACCGACACCAGCTGGATGGGCTGGCGCTGGTGCTTCTACGTCGGCGTGCCGTTCGCGGCCATCGCTCTCGTGGTGCTCCAGAAGACCCTGAAGCTCCCGGTCGTCAAGCGTGAGGTCAAGGTCGACTGGACCGGCGCGTTCTTCATCAGCGCCGCCGTCTCGCTGCTGCTCCTCTGGGTGACCTTCGCGGGCGACAAGTACGACTGGATGTCCTGGCAGACCGGTGCGATGCTCGCGGGTTCCGTGGTCCTCGCGCTGCTCTTCGTCTTCACCGAGTCCCGGGCCAGCGAGCCGATCATCCCGCTGCGGCTGTTCCGCAACCGGACCATCACGCTCGCCTCGCTCGCCTCGCTGTTCGTCGGTGTCTCGATGTTCGCGGGCACCGTCTTCTTCAGCCAGTACTTCCAGCTGGCGCGCGGCAAGTCGCCGACGATGTCCGGTGTGATGACGATCCCGATGATCGCGGGTCTGTTCCTCTCCTCGACCCTCTCGGGCCAGATCATCACCAAGACGGGCCGCTGGAAGGCGTGGCTGGTCAGCGGTGGCTTCCTGATCACGGCCGGGCTCGGCATGCTCGGCACCATCCGGTACGACACCGCGTACTGGCACATCGCGATCTTCATGTTCGTGATGGGTCTCGGCATCGGCATGATGATGCAGAACCTGGTCCTCGCCACCCAGAACCAGGTCGACCCCGCCGACCTCGGCTCCGCCAGCTCCGTCGTCACGTTCTTCCGTTCGCTCGGTGGTGCGATCGGTGTCTCGGCACTGGGCGCCGTCATGGCGAACCGGGTCACGCACTACGTCAAGGACGGCCTGGCGGACCTCGGTCCCCAGGGCGCGGCCCTGGGCCACGGCGGTACCGGCGGCGGGGGCATCCCCGACCTGGACACGCTGCCCGCGCCGTTCCGTACGGTCGTGGAGGCCGCCTACGGGCACGGCGTCGGTGACGTCTTCCTGTACGCCGCTCCGGCCGCGCTGGTCGCCTTCCTGATCACGATCTTCATCAAGGAGGTCGCACTGAAGACGAACGCGGCGAACGACGCCCCGGCTCCGGCCGAGGCCGTGGAGCTCGCCAAGACCCCGGACGGTACGGCCGCGCTGGTCTCCGAGGGAGCCGCCGGCGTCACCGCCGTCGACACCCTGGAGGCCGCCCCGGTGGCCGCTCCGGTGGCCGCTCCGGTGGCGACCGTGCAGGGCACCGCGGTCCGCGGTGTGGTGCGCGGTGCCGAGGGCGCACCCGTCGACCGGGCCGCCGTCACGCTGATCTCGCTCGGCGGCCGGCAGCTGGGCATCTCGGTCGCGCAGCCCGACGGCTCCTACGGTCTGGACGCCCCGGGCGCCGGTTCGTACGTGCTGATCGCGTCGGCCGACGGCTTCCAGCCGCAGGCGTCGACCGTGGTCGTCGGCGACGAGCCGCTCTCGTACGACATCCTGCTCGCCGGTACGAGCGGCCTGGCCGGTTCCGTACGGGCCGCCGACGGCGGTCTGCCGGTCGAGGGCGCCATGGTCATCGTGACCGATGTGCGCGGCGACGTGCTGGCCACCGGCAAGTCCGGTGACGCGGGCGAGTTCACCTTCGGTGAGCTGGTCCCCGGTGCGGTGACCGTCGCGGTCAACGCGGCCGGCTTCCGTCCGCTGGCCCTGCCGGTGGAGATCGGCGGCCAGGGTGTCACCCGGGTCGACGCCGCACTGCAGTCCGGTGCGCTGGTCCAGGGCGTGGTGCGGGCCGGTTCCGGCCGGCGGCCGCTGCCCGACGCCCGCGTCACGCTGGTCGACGCGGCCGGCAACGTGATCGCCACCTCGACGACCGGGGAGGACGGGGCGTACGCCTTCGCCGACCTGGACGCGGGCGAGTACTCGGTCATCGCGACCGGCTACCCGCCGGTGGCCGGTTCCCTGACCGTGGCCGGTCACGGGGTCGACGGCCACGACATCGAGCTCGCCCACCCGGGCGAGTAACCCGTCCGGGATTCCCCCGGACACGTAAGACCCCTGGCGGGACGGCACTTCGAGCGGAGAGTCTGTCCAGGCCGGCGGAAATGGGCCCCGGCGGTGGGGACGGCAGGCAGGGGACGGCCTGCCGTCCCCGCCCCGGGGCCCGACTCATTGAGTGACCCGTTCCTCGAAGGGGCGGGGCATTGAGCAAGGAGAGAAAACGGGATGGGACTTCGCGCACAGGTACGCACGCGGGACGGCTGGGCCGTCCAGCACGCGGTCGTGACGGTCACCGACATGACCGGGACGCAGGTGCTGCGCGCCGCCGCCGACGAGGACGGGGCGGTGCGCACCGAAGCACCGCTGTCCGCCGGCGCGTACACCGTGATCGTGACGGCGGTCGGGTACGCCCCCGCCGCCTCCACCGCCCTCGTCACGGCGAGCGGCCGGGTCGAGGCCGGCACGGTGGTACTGGCCCGCCAGGGCGGCGTGGAGCTGCCGCCGCCGGGCGCCTGGTCGCTGGATCCGGCGCACTCCTCGGTGGGCGCGGTCGCGCAGCACCTGGGGATCTCCAGCGTGCACGGCCGGTTCACCGACTTCGGCGGCCGGATCGAGATCGCCGAGGACGTCCAGCAGTCCCGCGTGGACGCGGTCATCAACGCGGCCAGCATCGACACCGGCAACGGCATGCGGGACAAGCACCTGCGCTCGCCCGACTTCCTGGACACCGAGCGCTTCCCGGAGATCACCTACCGCTCCACCGGGCTGACTCCGGCCGGCCCCGACCGCTGGACGGTGCACGGCGAACTCTCGCTGCACGGCGTGGACCGCCCGGTCGACCTGGACCTGAGCTACCTCGGCACCGGCCCGGACCCGTGGGGCGGCGTCCGTGCGGCGTTCAGCGCCACCGCGGAGCTGCGCCGCGAGGACTTCGCGATGAACTACAACCAGGTCCTCCAGGCGGGCATCTCGGCGATCGGCACCACACTGCGGATCGAACTCGACATCCAGGCGGTGCAGGGCGACTCCCTGCCCGCCGTCTGATCCCGGCAGTCGTAGGGTCGGTTCCATGGCATCCAACATCGCGACCAACACCGCCGTGGAACTCGACGACTTGCTGGAGTTCGTACGGCCCCGGCACCGGGCGATCCTGCTGACCACCCGGTCCGACGGCCGTCCCCAGGGCTCCCCGCTCACCTGCGGCGTCGACGACGCGGGCCGGATCGTCGTCTCGACGTACCCCGAACGGGCCAAGACCCGCAACGCGAGGCGGGACGAGCGCGTGAGCGTGATCGTCCTGTCGGACGAGTGGAACGGGCCCTGGGTACAGATCGACGGTTCGGCCGAGGTGATCGACTCACCCGACTCGGTCGAACCCCTCGTCGAGTACTTCCGGAACATCTCGGGGGAGCATCCCGACTGGGACGAGTACCGGGCGGCGATGGTGAAGCAGGGCAAGTCGATCATCAGGATCACCCCCGAGCGGTGGAGCCCCGTCGCCACCGGCGGCTTCCCGGCCCACCTGGCCACGGGCAGCTGACCGCGGTGACGCTTCCGCCCCCCGGACTGCTCGCCCGGGCCCGGCTGCTGGCCGGTCCCGAGGTGGGCGACGTCGTGGCCGAGGCCCTGGAGCGGACCACCGGGCGCACGGTCGAGCGCGGCGGTCCGGCCGGCGGCGGCCCCTATGTGTACGTGGGGGCCGCGCTGCCCGACGCGCTGCGCGGGGACGGTCTGCTGTGGTTCCACAGCGTGAACGCCGGCACGGACGCCCTGCTGGGCGCCGGGCCGTGGCCGGGCGGGGCGCTGCTCACCCGGACGGTGGGCCGGATGGGGGACCGGATCGCGCAGTACGTGCTGGGCTGGGTGCTGGCGGAGTGCCAGTCGGTCCCGGAGTTCGCCGCGCAGCACGCCCGGGCCGAGTGGCGCCGCATCCCCTCGGAACTCGCGGCCGGGCAGACGGCCGTGGTGCACGGCACCGGCCGGATCGGCTCGGCCGTCGCCGGGCTGCTGCGGTCGTGCGGCATCCGGACCGTGGGCGTGGTCCGCACCCCGCGCACCGTCCCGCCGGGCTTCGACGCGGTGGCCGTGGCGGACGAACCGGTGGCCGCCCGCTGGGTGGTGGCCGCGCTGCCGCTGACGGACGCGACGGCCGGGTACTTCGGGGCGGCCCGGTTCGCGGCCATGGGCGGGGCCACGTTCCTCAACGTGGGGCGGGGCGCGACCGTGGACCTGGCGGCGCTGGAGGCGGCGCTGCACGCGGGTTCGGTGGGGCGCGCGGTACTGGACGTGCTGCCCGACGAGCCGGCCGCACCCGGCGACGCCTGCTGGCGGCTGCCCCGTACGGTGGTCACCTCGCACTCCGCGGGCATCACGGCGGACGACGACATCGTCACGGACTTCGCCGCCTGCCTGCGGGAACTGACGGCGGGACGGATCCCCGCCCTCGCCGTGGACACGGCCCGCGGTTACTGACGGGGCCGGGTCTCCTCCGCGTCCGGGGCCGGCTCCCGCTCGCGCATCGCGTCGATCCCGGCGATCAGCAGGTCGAGCGCGAACGCGAAGTCCCGCTCGTGCATGTCGTGCACGGTGTCGGCCCCCCGCGCCGCGATGAGGTCCTGCGAGTCCTCCACGATCGGGCCCAGGTGCGGCTGGCCCTGGATGGCCGCCATCGCCTGCTGGAAGTACTCGTCCTGGGTCAGCCCCGCCTCGGCGCTGCGCTGGGCGAACTGGCCCTCGACGGTCCCGAATCCGTACACGAACTGGAAGACCGCGGAGAGCGCACCGGTCTGCCGCCCCAGGGGGAGGCCGGTCGCCCGGATCACGTCCTGGATCGCGTACGACATGAGCATCGCGTGCGGGCCCACGTTGAGGAACTTCCCGACGAGCGGGGAGACCCAGGCGTGCCGGACCAGCAGGGCCCGGTAGGACGTCGCCAGCGCGCGCAGCCGGGTCTCCCAGGGCGCGTCCTCCTGCGGCGGGTCGATCTCGCTGTAGACCGAGTCGAGGGCCAGTTCCAGGAGGTCGTCCTTGGTGTCGACGTACCAGTAGAGGGACATCGCCGTGACGTTCAGGTCGGCGGCGAGCCGGCGCATGGAGAACTTCGCGAGGCCCTCGGCGTCCAGCAGCCGGAGCGTCGCCGCGGTGATCCGGTCGCGGTCGAGCCCGGCGGGCTGGTCGGACTTCCGGGCGCGCGACGGTGGCCGGTGGTTCAGCCACACGCTGGTCCGGGCAGGGTCCTTCGCACGGTCGGCCGCGGACACCATGGCGCACTCCCTCGTCTCGCCGGCGGGACACACCGGGCGCGTACCGTCTGCCCCGGAAGCGGAGCAGTACGGTCCGGTAGGCCCCCGTCCGATGCTATGCCGCTGCCGCGGCCGGGTGGGACCGACCGTCACATGGCGGCGGCGTCCCCCAGCTGACGGTCGGTCCGGGCCCGGTCCGATTCTCCCCGCTCCGCCCGGCGCAGCAGTACCGCGGCCAGCAGCCCGCCGGCCAGCACCGCCACCGCCCCGACCAGCATGCTGGTCTCCAGGCCCGAGGAGAACGCGTCCGTGATCCGCTGCCGCTCCGCGTCACCACTCGCGGCGGCCAGGGCGGCGGGCAGCGAGGCCGCGCCGACGGCCGACGGGACGAGCGCCGCGAACCGGGAGTTCAGGACCGCGCCGAGCACCGCGACCCCGAGGCCGTTGCCGCATTCGGCGAGGGTGCCGTTTACCCCGGCGCCGACACCGGCCTTCTCGGGCGGGATCGCACTCATGATCGCGTTGGCCATGGCGGGCATGGCGAGCGCGATGCCCGCGCCCATCACGAGCAGGCCGAGCAGCGTTCCCGCGTAGCCGTCCCCGCCCAGCAGCGCGATCGCGCCCAGTCCGGCGGCGAGCAGCGCCATACCGGAGGCGATGGTGACGGGCGTGCCGAGCTTGGGCACCAGCCGTGCGCCGAGACCGGTGAGGTTGAGCGCGACGACGCTCAGCGCCAGCGGGGCCGTACGCAGACCGGCCTCCAGCGGCCCGTAGCCGAGGACGAACTGGAGCTGCTGGGTGAGCAGGAAGAGCGAGCCGCCCATCCCGAACGCGACCAGGATCGCGCCCGCGACCGCTCCGATGAACCTCTGGTTGCGGAAGAAGTGCATGTCCAGCATCGGGTACGGGATGTGCAGCTCCCACAGCACGAACCCGGTGAGGACGGCGACCCCGACGAAGGCGGTCAGCAGCACCTGGCCGGACGTCCAGCCGTGTCCGGGGCCGGAGATGATCGCGTACACGACCGCCGCCATGCCGATGGTGGAGAGGACGGCGCCGAGGAGGTCGGGGCGCTCGCCGCTCGGGTTCTTCGACTCGGGGACCAGCCGCGCCACGGCCACCAGGCCGATCACCGCGACCGGGATGTTGATCAGGAAGATCGCGCCCCACCAGAAGTGGTCGAGCATGACCCCGCCGATCAGGGGCCCCACGGCGAAGCCGAGGGAGCTGACGGTCGACCAGATGCCGATCGCCTTCACACGCTCGGTCTCGTCGAAGATCTGGACGACGACGGCGAGGGTCGTGGTCATCAGCAGCGCCCCGCCGATGCCCATGCCGGCCCGGGCGGCGATCAGTTGCGCGGACGACTGGGCGAGCCCGGCCACCAGTGAGCCGATACCGAACAGGGCGAGTCCGGCGATCAGCATCTTCTTGCGGCCGTAGCGGTCGGCGGAGCTGCCCGCGGTCAGCAGCAGCCCCGACTGGACGAGCGAGTAGGCGTTGATCATCCACTGCACATCGGCGGTGGAGGCGTCCAGCTCCCGGGTGAGGGAGGGGATCGCGACGTTGAGGACGGTGTTGTCCAGCAGCACGGTGAGCTGGGCGAGGCAGATGACGCCGAGGATCAGCCAGCGCTGCGGATGGCTCGGCGCCGAAAGGCGGTTCGACTCGGCGGAGGTCGCCGTCATACGGACTCCAAGCGGTTCGGTACGGGCTCGCAAGCGGCGCGATCAAGGTCTTATACGGTGTACAGGAACGAGATGTACACCGTATAGCTGTGCAGGGGACACATACAACCGACTTTCCCGCGATACGTTTCCGGTCGCTGATCCGACAAGGGCTGGAGTGGTATGTCACTGCGTCGTCGCACGGTGGAAGTCCTGCTGACCGCAGGCCTGTTGGGGACGGTGCTCGCGCCTCCCGCGGCAGCCGCGGGGCACGGCCGGGGGCAGCTGGTGCCCCTGCGCGTGGCCACGTACAACATCCATGCGGGGTCCGGCATGGACAACGTCTTCGATGTCGACCGGCAGGTGGCCGAGCTCCGCTCGCTGGACGCGGATGTGATCGGGCTCCAGGAGGTCGACGTCCACTGGGGCGACCGCAGTCAGGGGCGGGACCTGGCGGCCGAACTGGCCGAACGGCTGGACATGCACGTGTCGTTCGCCCCGATCTACAGCTTCGACCCGGAGGCTGCGGGCGCCCCCCGACGCGAGTTCGGCGTCGCGGTGCTGTCCCGGTACCGGATCGTGAGCGCCGAGAACCACGCCATCACCCGGCTCTCCACCCAGGACCCGAACCCGGTCCCGGCGCTCGCGCCCGGCTTCGGCGAGGTCGTGGTGCGGGTGAAGGGCGTCCCCGTGCACGTGTACGCGACGCACCTCGACTACCGCGGCGACCCGTCCGTCCGGATCGCCCAGGTGGCCGACACCCGCCGGATCATGGCCGAGGACCAGGAGTCGGAGCGGCGGCCGGTGCACCAGATCCTGCTCGGCGACTTCAACGCGGCCCCGGCCGCTCCCGAGCTGGCCCCCCTGTGGGAGACGCTCACCGACGCGGAGCCCGGCGGCCCGACATACCCGGCGCTGGATCCGGTGCAGCGCATCGACTACGTGGCGGTCTCCAAGGACACCGTGCGGGTACGCGACGCGGCGGTGGCCGAGACACTCGCCTCGGACCACCGCCCCGTTGTCGCAGACCTGTTGCTGCGGCGCTGAGCCTCCTGAGTACCAGCCCTCAGCTGCTCGTGTGCCGGGTCAGGTCGTAGAAGGTGGCGCTGCCGGCGGTGACCTTCTTGAAGCTCTTCTCCACCCAGGTGGAGATCTGCGACGAGGTGCCGCTGCTGCCGCCCATGCCGCCACCGCCGCCCGTGCCGCTGGAGATGAAGTAGTGGATCCGGCCGTCCTCGACGTACTTCTTGAACTGGGAGAGCGTCGGGGACGGGTCGCTTCCGTTGAAGCCGCCGATCGCCATCACCGGGTCGCCGGTGGCGAGCTGGTAACTGGCGGCGTTCTGCGAGCCGATGGCCGCCGCGGCCCAGGTGAAGTCGTCCGCGTTCGCCGCCAGGAGCTTCTTCGCCGCGGCGTCGACGGTCGCGCCGTTGAGCAGACCGCCCATGCCGCCACCGCCACCGCCCCGGGTGCCTTCGCCCATGCCGGGCATGGCTCCGGGCTGCTGCCCGTTCTGCCCCGCGCCGGGGCCGCCCTGGTTCTGCCCCTGCCCCTGGCCCTGTGTCTGGCCCTGTGTCTGGCCCTGGCCGGGCGGGGTGCCGGTCGGGGGCTGGCCCATGCCGCCGCCCTGCCGGTTGCCCTGCGTGCCGCCCTGCTGGGTGCCCTGCCCGGGCGGCTGCATCCCGCCACCACCGCCGCCGGGACCACGGCCACCGCCACCGCCGCCGGGACCGCCACCCATCCCGCCGGAGGACGGGCCCGCCGTGACGATGGAGCCCTGGTGTCCGGTGTTCAGCGTGCTCACGGTGTACGAGACCGGTCCCGCCAGTGACGCGACAAAACCCAGACCTACGGCGGCGAGCGCCAGTTGACGCCCCAGCCGGGACACGAGCAGGAGCCCCAGCGCGCCGGTGATCCCGGCGACGAGCACCGTCGGCCGCAGCCACGGCTGGTAGTCCGGGGTACGCCCCAGCAGCACGTACGACCAGTACGCCGTCACGCCCACGGTGACCGCGAGCGCGGCGCCCGCCCACCAGCGGGACCGCTCCTCCCACAGGACCGTGGCGCCCATGCCGATCAGCGCCGCGAGGTAGGGGGCCAGGGCCACCGTGTAGTACTGGTGGAAGATGCCGGCCATGAAGCTGAACACGGCCGCGGTCATCAGCAGCGAGCTGCCCCAGGCCAGGAAGGCCGCCCGGGCCGTGTCCGTCCTCTTCGCCCGCCAGGTCAGCCAGACACCGGCGACCAGGAGGATGAGTGCGGCGGGCAGCAGCCAGGAGATCTGGCTGCCGATCTCGGAGTTGAACATCCGGCCGATGCCGGTCTCGCCCCACTGACCGCCGCCACCGGCGCCGCCCCCGCCACCGCCGACACTGCCGGTCTCCTCGCCGTTGATCCGGCCGAGCCCGTTGTAGCCGAAGGTCAGCTCCAGGAACGAGTTGTTCTGCGAGCCGCCGATGTACGGGCGTGAGGAGGCGGGCCACAGTTCGACGATCGCGACCCACCAGCCGCCGGCGACGACCATCGCCAGCGCCGAGAGTCCCAGCTGGCCGAACCTCCTGCGTACCGAGACCGGAGCGAACACCGCGTACAACACGGCCAGCGGCGGCAGGATCAGGAACGCCTGGAGGGTCTTGGACAGGAACGCCAGACCGACCGCGACGCCCGCCCAGACCAGCCACTTGGTGCGGCCGTTCTCCATCGCGCGCAGCACGCAGTAGACGGTGACGGTCATCAGCAGCGCGAGGAGCGCGTCCGGGTTGTTGAACCGGAACATCAGCGCGGCGACGGGCGTGAGCGCGAACACCACCATGGTGATCAGCCCGGCCGCTGCGCTGAACCTGCGGCGCACGGAGGCGTAGAGCACCCCGGCCGTCGCCGCGGCCATCAGCACCTGCGGGGCCAGGATCGCCCAGGAGCTCAGGCCGAAGATCCGCACCGACAGCGCCATCGGCCAGAGCGTGGCCGGGGGCTTGTCGACGGTGATGGCGTTGGCCGAGTCCAGCGAACCGAAGAAGAAGGCCTTCCAGCTCTGGCTGCCGGCCTGCACGGCCGCGGAGTAGAAGGAGTTGGCGTAGCCGGAGGAACTGAGGTTCCACAGGTAGGCCAGCGTGATGACCAGCAGCATGGCCAGGAAGGCCGGGCGCGCCCAGCGGGGGTCCTCGGGCCGGCCGCGCCACACGCGGTGCGGCATCGAGGGGCCGGGGAGTGCGTGGCCCGCCGCGCCCTGGGGCGGCGCCGGGAGATGGTCGAGCGTGGTCATCGGACGTTCCTCAGTTCGTGGTGGGTGTCGTCGGCCGGGACCGCGGCCGGACGGGACGCCGGGGCGTCCACCGGTACCGCGGCCGTGCGGGACGCGTCACCGCTCCGGTCGCGGTCCGGGAAGACCCAGGCGCGGAAGAGCAGGAACCGCAGCACCGTCGCCGCGAGGTTGGCCGCGATCAGCACGGCGAGTTCGGTGCCGTGGGAGGGGGAGCCGGAGGCCGCGCCCAGCGCGGCGAGCGAACCGCTGGTCAGCACCAGGCCGATGGCGAAGACCACCAGGCCCTGCGCCTGGTGGCGGACGGCTCCGCCCCGGCCGCGTACGCCGAAGGTGAGCCTCCGGTTCGCCGCGGTGTTGGCGACGGCGGACACGAGCAGCGCGCCGCCGTTGGCGATCTGCGGGCCGACGCCCTGACGGAAGAGCGAGTACAGGACCAGGTACACGAGCGTCGAGAGGGCTCCCACGGCGCAGAACCCGACCAGCTGCCGGGCCAGCCCGCGCGGCACCCCGCCGATCCCGCGGTCGCGCGGGTCGTCGCCGAAGGGCCGCGCCAGCCGGTCCAGCGGCAGCGCGCCGACGGCCAGCGCACGCCCCACCCGCCACACGCCCTTCAGGTCCTCGGTGGCGGTCCGCACGATGTGGACCGTCGAGTCCGGGTCGTCGACCCAGTCGACCGGCACCTCGTGGATGCGCAGCCCGGCCCGCTCGGCCAGCACCAGCATCTCGGTGTCGAAGAACCAGCCGGTGTCCTCGACCATCGGCAGCAGCCGCTGCGCGACCTCGCGCCGGATCGCCTTGAACCCGCACTGGGCGTCGCTGAACCGGGCGGCCAGCGAGGACCGCAGGATGATGTTGTAGGCCCGCGAGATGAACTCCCGCTTCGTCCCCCGCACCACCCGCGAACTGCGGGCGAGCCGCGAGCCGATGGCCAGGTCGGAGTGACCGGAGATCAGCGGGGCGACCAGCGGGAGCAGCGCGTTGAGGTCGGTGGACAGGTCCACGTCCATGTAGGCGAGGACCGGGGCGTCCGAGTGCGACCAGACGGTACGCAGCGCCCTCCCCCGGCCCTTCTCCTCCAGCCGGTACGAACGCACCCCCGGCAGCGTGCGGGCCAGCCGCTGCGCCACCTCGGGCGTCCGGTCGGTGCTCGCGTTGTCCGCGACGGTGATCCGGAAGGCGTAGGGGAAGGTACGTGCCAGATGGTCGTGCAGCCGCAGCACGCACGGCTCCAGGTCCTTCTCCTCGTTGTAGACGGGTACCACCACATCGAGTACGGGGGCACCTGCCGCATCGCCCGCGCCGGCCAGGAGGTGGTCCCGGGCCGGCAAGGTGCTCCAAGGAGTGTCGGTTCGCATGACATCGACACTCGCCAACCCCGCTGTCACACCCGTGTGCTGAGCCTGTGGTCCTGCTGTGAGGTGGAAGGACCGCTTTTGTACGTGTCTTCCGGGTGCCCGGGATCCGCCGGCAGATGGACGGCGAACACCGTGTCCCCCGGTACCGAACGCACCTCGACGACTCCGCCGTGCGCGACGACGACGGCCTGCACGATGGCGAGCCCGAGCCCCGTCGAACCGGCGTGCCGGGACCGCGAGGCGTCCCCGCGCGCGAACCGCTCGAAGACGTGCGGCAGCAGTTCCGGGGGGACGCCGGGCCCGTTGTCCCGGACCTCCAGGGTCACCCAGGGGTTCCCGGCCTCCGCGAGCACCCGGGCCGTGACCGTGGTCCCGGGCGGGGTGTGCGTACGGGCGTTGGCCAGCAGGTTGACCAGGACCTGCTGGATCCGGGTCGGGTCGGCGCATACGGTCGCGGGCGCCTCGGGAAGGTCCAGCCGCCAGTGATGGGCGGGGCCGGCCCCGTCCCCGGATGCGGCCCGGCCGGTGACACGCGCGTCGCTCACCGCGTCTATGACGAGCGGGGAGAGATCGGTGCTCTCACAGCTGAGCGGGCGCCCCGCGTCCAGCCGGGCGAGCAGCAGCAGGTCCTCCACCATGCCCGTCATGCGCTGCGCCTCGGACTCGATCCGCCCGAGCGCGTGCCGGGTGTCGGGGCCGGTGTTCTCCCGTCCGCGCCGCGTGAGTTCGGCGTACCCGCGGATCGAGGCCAGGGGGGTGCGGAGCTCGTGGCTGGCGTCGGCGACGAACTGGCGTACCCGCATCTCGCTCTTCTGCCGCGCGTCCAGGGCCGAACCGACGTGCTCCAGCATCCGGTTGAGGGCCGCGCCGACCTGCCCGACCTCGGTCCGCGGGTCGGCCTCGGCGTCCGGGACCCTTTCGAACAGGGTGACCTCGCCGCTGTGCAAAGGGAGTTCGGAGACGCGCGTCGCGGTGGCGGCCACCCGGCGCAGCGGCCGCAGGGCGACCCCGACCATGGCGGCTCCGGCGATTCCGGCGGCGATCAGTCCGGCCCCGGTGACGCAGACCTCGACGAGGATCAGCGTGTTGAGGGCTCCGCTCACCTCCGAGGTCGGGATGCCGACCAGGACGGTCGTGCCGTCGCTCGCGGGGGCCGCGGCCTGCACCCGGTAGCCGCCCAGTCCGGGCAGCTCGACGTCGTGCGCCTTGCCGTTCGCGGGGACATGGGCCGCCTCCAGCGCGCCTTGCTGCGCGCCGGTCAGCGGTTCGGTGTTCTCCGAGGCGTCGAAGCCGCCGCCCGTGGCGACCGCCGAGTCGGTGACCTCGCCGTCCGCGGTGAGCGCGCCGAACGTCTTGAGGGGCTGGCCGCCGCCCATGCCGATGAAGCCGAGCGGATCCTTGTCCTTGGGGCCGCCGGGCTCGGGCGTACCCGGCATGCGGGCGGCCCGGATGCTGATGTCCCGCAGCTGGCCGTCCAGCTTGCCGTACATGTAGGTGTGGAACGCGATGGCGGTGACGGTCCCGATCACGGCCGCGACGACCGCGATCAGCATCACCGAGGACACGGCGAGCCGGGTCCGCAGCGTCCACGGCCCCTTGCCGAGCCGTTTCACGCGGCTACTCACCGGGCTTGATGAGATACCCGGCCCCGCGCCGGGTGTGGATCATCGGCGTCCGGCCGGCGTCGATCTTCTTGCGCAGGTACGAGATGTAGAGCTCGACGACGTTGGCCTGTCCGCCGAAGTCGTAGTTCCAGACCCGGTCCAGGATCTGCGCCTTGCTCAGCACCCGGCGCGGATTGCGCATCAGGAAGCGCAGCAGCTCGAACTCGGTCGCGGTGAGGTGGATGTTCGCGCCGCCCCGGCTCACCTCGTGGCTGTCCTCGTCCAGCATCAGGTCGCCGACGACGAGCGTCGACTCGCTGCGTACCGCCGCCGTGCCGGACCGCCGGATCAGGCCGCGCAGCCGGGCGACGACCTCCTCCAGGCTGAACGGCTTGGTGACGTAGTCGTCCCCGCCGGCCGTGAGCCCGGCGATCCGGTCCTCCACGGAGTCCCGCGCGGTCAGGAAAAGCACGGGCACCTCGGACAGCTCCCGGCGCAGCCGGCCGAGGACGGCGAGCCCGTCCATGTCGGGCAGCATCACGTCGAGGATCACCGCGTCGGGCCGGAACTCCCGGGCCGTACGCAGCGCGCCGGCGCCGTCGCCCGCGCTGCGGACCTCCCAGCCCTCGTAGCGAAGCGCCATGGAGAGCAGCTCGGCCAGCGGGGCCTCGTCGTCCACGACCAGCACCCGGACGGGGGTCCGGTCCGGCCTGAGCAGTTCGGTACGCCCCTGGGGCGAGGTCGTCGTCGTCATGCCTCAACCTTGTGAGACGCCCCTGAGAGAGTTCTTTCCCGATTCTGTGAATTCCCTGAGAACCTGAGAAAGGGTGCGGGGTGGCCGGCCCCCGGTTTCAGCAGTCGAACAGCGCCTTCGCGTTGTCGTGGCAGACCGCACGCAGCCAGTCGTCCCCGAGCCCCAGCCGCTCCAGGGCGTGCAGCTGGTGGGCGTACGGATACGGGATGTTCGGGAAGTCCGTCCCCAGTAGGATCCGGTCCCCGAGCGCCGCGAGCCGCCCGCGCTCCGCCACCGGGAACGGGAGGAAGTCCTCGGTGAAGTCGGTGAACGCCATCGTCGTGTCGAGCCGCACCTCCGGGTACGTCTCCGCGAGCGTCAGGAACTCCGTGTACTCCGGCATCCCCATGTGCGCCACGACGAGCGGCAGCCGGGGGTGCCGGGCGAGCAGCCGGCCGATCGGTTCCGGCCCGGTGTGCGTGCCGGGCGCCGGCCCGGACCCGCAGTGCATCACGACGGGCACCCCGGCCTCGGCGAGCAGCCCCCAGACCGGCTCCAGCAGTGGATCGTTCGGGTCGTACGAACCGACCTGGACGTGCGACTTGAAGACCCGCGCCCCCGCCTCGACGGCCTCCGCCACGTACTTCTCGACGCCCTCCTCGGGGAAGAAGGTCGCGGTGTGCAGACAGTCGGGCACCCGGGCCGCGAAGTCGGCCGCCCAGCCGTTCAGCCAGGCCGCCATGCCCGCCTTGTGCGGGTAGATCATCGAGGTGAACCGGAGCACGCCGAACGAACGCAGCAGCGCCAGCCGCTCGTCCTCGTCGTGGCGGTAGGCGATCGGCCAGTCCATCCCGGTCAGCGGCCCGACCGCGTCGAAGTACGCCCAGACCTTGCGCAGCACCTGTTCCGGCATGAAGTGCGTATGGACATCGATGATCCCGGGCAGCCCGAGCCGCTCCCGGAACCGCACCACGTCGTCCCGCTCGGCGCGTTCATCGCGCGGGACACGTTCCTCACGCCCGGCACACTCGCCACTCATACGGCGCTCCCCTCGTTCGATCGCTCCCGACGGTCTCAGAACAGCCCGGTCTGCAACGCGCCGCCCCCGACCACCACGGTCGGCACACCGACCCCGGCCCCTTCACCGGCCGCCGCCAGTGCCCAGCCGGTCATCAGCCGGGTGTCCACGACGACGACCCCGTCCCCGCCCGCGTCCAGCTGCAGATCCGGCCCGGCCGCCGCGACGAGCCGCCCGGCGACCGTACCCCCGTCCACCAGCCCGGTCACCGCCCGCACGGGTCCGGCCGGCCCGTCCGCCCTCCCGATCCCGAAGATCCCCGCGTGATCGACCGCCTCGAACGGCAGCCGCTCCAGCGCCTCGGGCCAGCCGCGCCCGTCGAGCGCCGCCGCACGTCCGTACAGCTCCGCCACCTCGGCGACCCGCGCGTCAGGGTCCGGAAGGTCCGCCCGCACCGCCCGCTTGCGCGCGTACGGAATCCGGTCCGGCACCCCGAGCGCGGCCCGCAGCACCTCCTCGGCCCGCCGCGCCGCCATCAGCGGCCCCCGACCCAGCCAGCTGAAGACCACCGCCCCCTGCTCCCGCAGCCGGGCCGCGCCCCGCTCCTCGGCGGTGATCCCGACCTTGACCATCCCGGCCCCGAACCAGGCCAGGTACACGCGGTACGTCCGCGGATCATCGGGAATCGTGTCGGCGGCCACGGAGTGCGCCCGGTCCAGCCGCCCGCACTCGGCACAGCGCGCACCGGTACTGCGCTCCGGAACCGGGGCCGCCATCGGGCAGGCGTTGCCCCGCGCACCGATACAGGTCCGCACCCCCGCCGCCCGGAACCCGAGCTCCGTCCCGTACGCCAGCACGCTCCCCCGCGTCTGCCGGCCCCTGCACCACCCGAGGACGGGTGCGCCCTGCGCGTCGGGCCAGCGGAGGCCGGTGCACTGCCATCCCATGGGCGAACTCCCGGACTCCTGGACGTGGATACGGACGGACGAACCCGCAATGCTCCCACACATGGCCAGTTGATGTGATCTGCGTCACACTGGAAGGTGGTGGATTCGATCCCAGGTTCTTCAGAGGTGTTCGACCATGACCAGCATCGACGGCACTGCTCTCGACAGCTTGCGCACCGCCTTGAGAGGACCTGTCATCGCGCCGGGTGACGCCGAGTACGACGGGACCCGCGCCCTCTACAACGCCATGATCGACCGGCGCCCCGCCGCCCTCGCCCGGTGCGTGGACGTCGCGGACGTGCGGACCACCCTGGCCTTCGCCCAGGACGAGGGCCTCGACCTGGCCGTACGCGGCGGCGGTCACAGCGGCCCGGGGCTGTGTCTGGTCGAGGACGGACTGACCCTCGACCTCTCCCCGATGCGCTGGGTGCGCGTCGATCCCGGGGCCGGAACGGCGCAGGTGGGCGGGGGCAGCCAGTTGGGCGATCTGGACCACGCCACACACACCTTCGGTCTCGGCGTACCGGCAGGCATCATGTCGACGACGGGCGTCGGCGGCCTCACGCTGGGCGGCGGGCACGGGTATCTGACCCGCGCCTACGGCCTCACGGTCGACAGCCTGATCGGCGCGGACGTCGTCCTGGCCGACGGGACCTTCGTCACCGCCTCGGAGACCGAGCACCCGGACCTGTTCTGGGCGCTGCGCGGCGGCGGCGGCAACTTCGGCGTGGTCACCTCGTTCACGTACCGGCTGCACCCGGTGAACACGGTCGGCGTCGGGGTGACCGTGTGGCCGGTCGACCGGACGGCCGAGGTGCTGCGCTGGTACCGCGACTTCCTTCCCGCCGCACCGGACGACCTGTACGGCTTCTTCGCCCTGCTGACCGTCCCGCCGGCACCGCCCTTCCCTGAGCCGATCCACGGACAGAAGATGTGCGGCGTCGTCTGGTGCTACACGGGCGACCCGGCGTCCGGCCGCCTGGAGGAGACCCTCTCCGCGGTCAACGACCCGGCCGCGCCCGCCTTCCACTTCACCAGCCCCATGCCGTACCCAGCCCTCCAGAGCATGTTCGACGGCCTGCTCCCCAAGGGACTCCAGTGGTACTGGCGCGGTGACTTCTTCGACGCCATCTCCGACGCGGCGATCGAGGTGCACGCGAAGTACGGCCGCGACCTGCCCACCGGCCTGTCGACCATGCACCTGTACCCGGTGGACGGAGCCGCCCACCGCGTCGCCCCCGACGCGACCCCGTGGGCCTACCGGGACGCCACGTGGTCCGGCGTCATCGCGGGCATCGACCCCGACACCGCGAACGCCGGCCTCATCCGTCAGTGGTGCGTCGACTACTGGACCGAGCTGCACCCGCACTCGATGGGCGGCGCGTACGTCAACTTCCTCGGCGAGTCCGAGGAGCCGGACCGCGTCCGGTCCACGTACCGCGGCACGTACGACCGCCTGGCCGCCGCCAAGCACACGTACGACCCGGACAACTTCTTCCGCGCCAACCAGAACATCGCGCCGTCCGCGGCAGCGTGAAACACCCTGCGGACCACACCACTTCGGCCGGGCGGGCCCCGCGCGCGTTAGGATCCGGGCCATGCCACTGACCGTGCAGGACGTGGAGCGGTTCGAGGCCTCCCGGCCGCGTCTGGAGGCCATCGCCTACCGCCTTCTCGGCTCCGCGAGCGAGGCCGAGGACGCCGTGCAGGACACGTTCCTGCGCTGGCAGGCCACCGACGTGGACCGGATCGAGGTCCCCGAGGCCTGGCTGACGAAGGTCCTCACCAACTTGTGCCTCAACCAGCTCACCTCGGCCCGCGCCCGGCGCGAGACGTACGTGGGCCAGTGGCTCCCCGAACCGCTGCTCGCCGGAGACCCGATGCTCGGGCCGGCCGACACCGTGGAGCAGCGCGACTCCGTCTCGTACGCGGTCCTCACCCTCATGGAGCGGCTGTCCCCCAACGAGCGGGCGGTGTACGTGCTGCGGGAGGCGTTCGGCTACCCGCACCGCGAGATCGCCGAGATCCTCGACATCACCGAGGCCGCCGCCCAGCAGATCCTCCACCGGGCCAGGAAGCACATTACGGCCGGCAAGGCCCGCACCGAGATCGACGAGGCGACTGCGCGGCGGATCGTCGAGGAGTTCCTCGCGGCCGCCACCAGCGGCCGCACCGAGCCGCTCGTACGGCTGCTGACCGAGGACGCCATCGCGGTCGGCGACGGCGGCGGCAAGGTCCCGGCCCGCGCCAAGGCGTTCGAGGGCGCCCTCGCGGTCGCGAAGTTCATGCGCGGCCTGTTCAAGCCCGGCAAGGCCCAGCGCGCCCTCGCAGGCGGCACGGTCGACATCTACGCCACCAGCGCCAACGGCACCTCCGCCCTCCTGGCGGTCGTCGACGGCCGCATCATCGGCGTCATCTGTCCGGAGATCACCGCGGAGGGCATCGCCGCGTTCCGCAGCCAGGTCAACCCCGACAAACTCGAACGCGCCACCCGGCGCTGGGCGGCATCCGACCACGGAGAACCCCTGTTCAGCGCCTTCTGACCATGATGTGACGTGGCTCACATTCCCCACCTGTCAGGAAACGGCGGGCTGCCCGGTTCAAGGGGCGAAACCGCGCGAGACAGGAGCAGGGAAATGCAGCAGCAGCACCGCATCATCGTCCTCGGCGCCGGATACTCGGGAGCCATCGCCGCCGGCCGCCTCGCCAAGCGGCTGCGCCGCGAAGACGTCGCCATCACCCTCGTCAACGCCGAACCCGACTTCGTCGAGCGCGTCCGGATGCACCAGCTGGCGACCGGCCAGGAGCTGGCACCCAGGCCGTTCGGCGAGATGTTCGCGGGCACCGGCGTCGCACTGAAGTACGCGAAGGTGACCGCCGTCGACCCCGACCGCAAGCACGTCACGGTCGTCGACGCGGACGCGGACGGCGCCGAGGAACTGCCGTACGACACCCTCGTGTACGCCCTCGGCAGCGGCTGGAACAGCCAGGGCGTCCCCGGCACCGCCGAGCACGCCCACGAGATCGCCGGCCGCCCAGGCGCGCTCCGGCTGCGTGAACGCCTCGCCGGCCTGGACGCCGGGCAGCAGGTCCTCGTCATCGGCGGCGGCCTCACCGGTCTGGAGGCCGCGACCGAGTTCGCCGAGGCCCGCCCGGACCTGGACATCGCCCTCGCCGTCCGCGGCGGCCTCGGCGACACCCTCTCCCCCAAGGGCCGCGGGCACCTGCGGAAGGTCTTCGGCAAGCTCGGCATCACCGTGCACGAGCACACCGCCGTCACCGAGGTGACGCCCGACCACGTGACGACCGCGGACGGAACCCCCATCCCCGCCGCCGTCACCGTCTGGACCGCCGGTTTCGCGGTCCACCCGATCGCGCAGGCCACCGCGCTGGAGGTCTCCGACACCGGCCAGATCGTGGTCGACGCCACCATGCGCTCGCTCTCGCACCCGGACGTGTACGCCATCGGCGACGCGGCCCTGGTGGCCGGCCCCGGCGACAAGCCCCTGCGGATGTCGTGCGCCTCGGGCGTCCCCACCGCCTGGCAGGCCGCCGACGCCATCGCGGCCCGCCTGACGGGGACGAAGCTGCCGAAGACCCCGCTCCGCTACTTCAACCAGTGCATCTCGCTGGGCCGCAAGGAAGGCCTCATCCAGTACGTCACCGCCGACGACCGCTCCGTGAGTACAGCCCTGACCGGCCGTCTCGCCGCGGTCTACAAGGAGTTGGTCTGCAAGGGCGCAGCCTGGGGCGTCGCCCACCCGACCCTCGGCGTCCCGTCCCGCCGCCGCCCGGTCGTGCGGCCCGAGCAGCAGCCCCAGGCGCCCGTGATCGCCAACGCCGAGGCCTGACCCACGGCGGTGTACCGGTCCGCGCCGGTCCGCGCGGAATCCATGCGGAGTCCATGCCGGGCGCAGCGGCTCAGCGCTTCTGTGCCCGGTACTTCTTGAGCATGGCGGTGATCTGCGCGTAGTCGGCGCCCTTGTTCAACGCCGCGAGGAGATCATCGGGGCAGAGCTCGTAGTGGTCGCCCCACCAACGGCCGCCCCTGTTGTCCCAGATGCGGTACCCCCCGGGCACCCCTCTGGCCACGTACCGTCGTCGGCTCATGCCGCGCCACCACCCCCGTGCACGCCCCCGCTCTCCGGCAGCACCGTACCGGCCGGCACAGCCGCAAGGAAGATCACTCCAGCACGGTTCCTTCGCGTACCTCGCGTACCTCGCGTACCTGGCGTCCTTCGCGTCCTTCGCGCCAGGTGGCAACCAAGCGCGCCGCCAGAGCCATTACCAGTGCTGCCGCAAGGAGATACATGCCCAGGCGTTCCTCGGTCATCGCCGGCGACCAAATCCTCCAGGCCGACGGAGTGTGACCATCGGATTCCCAGGAGGAGGATCCGTACCGGACCAAATGATCTGCCGGGCTGTTCCGGCTGCGCAGCCACAACAGGGCTCCGACGATGGCACTGGTTACGGCCGACCCATACAAAGCCGCAGCGCCGCGCGGGGTCTGTCTGTTCATCAACTCTTCCTCATCTTCTCCGTCGTTGTGGTGTGCGGATCCTCTCGCCACACCTACCGCTCACATGAAGGCGGGGTCATGCCCGGCCGCGATGCGCCCACGGCGCACCCCGGTGAACTCGTACAGCAGCACCTCGTCCACGAGCCGGTTCGTGTACAGCCGACGGGTGTCGCGCTCGCCGAGGTTCTCCAGGGCAGCCAACACCAGTCCGGGGTCCGACGCGGCGGCCGAGCGTAAATCGACGACCTCCCCACGGGTCAGCCCTTCGATACCGTACGACGGACTATCGGCACCCACCACGGACTCCGGCTCCCGCGTACCGATAACGGCGCGCTGGAACGCCTCGGGCGGATCCGTACGCCCATGAGCCACCGGCTCCTCCCGATCCCGCCCCAGAGCGGCGGTGATCCAGGCCGCCGGCCGGACCGGTCGCCATCCGGCAGCCAGGCCGTGGAGCTCGGCGGCGATGGCGCGGGCGCCGAGGCCCCGGTCGATGAGCGGGCGCAGCGCGTACGCGAGACGGCGCAGCCCTTCGTGCTGGGTCCAGGCGACGAGCGGCCGCACCTGCCGGGCGACGGCGATGTCCCGGGCGACCTGAAGCGGGGACCTGCGCGAGGTGTCGTTCGTGTAGTTCCCCTTCTCCTCCACATCAGCTTCGGGTACGTGGTGGTGGCGCCCGGAAGAATGGGGCGCACGGCTGCCTGAACTGCGGTTTCCCGCAGGCGGGTTATCCACAGGACGGGACCTCGCCTGCGCGGCCCCGACCGCACGCTCCCGGCCCGCGTCCGTCACCCCGCACACCCGCGCGCTGTACCCCGCGCCCTCCAGCCGGTGGCCCATCGCCGCGTCGTACACGGCCGGAATCGTCGCCGCGTAGACCGTCGCCGTACCCGCGTACCGGCGGCCGGGAAGGTGCAGGTTCCGCTTCGTCCCGTGCCGCTGCCACGCCAGCGCACCCAGTTCCCGTAACACCCGGACGTGCCGCTTCACGGTCGCCGCCGAGACCCCGCACCGGGCAGCGGTGCCCTCCAGGTCGTACAGCACGAAGCCGAGCCGGTAGTCCATCCGCCCGGCCAGGTCCCGCGCGACGGCCAGCGTCGTCGCCCCTGCCCGGCGGTGCAGCCCCGCCTCGACGAGCCACACGACGGCCCGCAGCCACGCACGCGGCCGGGCCTGCCGGGAGGCCGTCGCCTCCAGCTCCTGATGGACGCGGGGAACGGGAATCCATGCCGGATCCGGGCATGACGGAGAAGCGCAGCACGAAGCCGCGCCGGTGGGATGGCGCATCACAGTCCGTGGGTGAGGGGCGGCCCGTCGGGCCGCAGAAGAGATCTTTTTCCGGGCGACTCAGGGCATGGGAATGGTCACCACGCGGGTACCGGACCTACGATCGAGGACGAATCCTTCTCTTCAGGGTGGATTTCGGATCGGCGGGGTGATCACCCGCTGGTCACTACGGCCGGGCGGTCTCTACACCGCTCGGCCGTTCTGCTACCCGGCCGAGGTCTCGGTGCTCTTCTTGGGACGGTTCTTCCCCGAACCGGAATAGCCGCGCTCGATGTCCTGCACGGTTCCGATCGAGACCCCCAGGTTTTCGGCGATCTCCCGGTACGTCACCTTCTGCGACCGCAGGCGCAGCACGATCCTCCGACGGTGCTCCTTCAGCCTTTTGGTGCGCTCGGTCTGATCTCTGAGCAGGCGGCTGATGATCTGCGCCTTCTCTAGCGAGTCCTCCATCGACTCGACGGCGTCCAGGCCATCGAAGACACGTTGCACCTCCTCCCTCTCGACCGGCCCTTCACTCTCTGTCTCGGCCATCCCGTTCCTTCGAATCGGGCGTGCCGCTTGACTTGCATTATGGGACTCCCATAAATTTGCCGTCAAGTGGCGACGCCACCAGCAACAGAAAGGCCCCGGACCGGAGTTCGTACCTCCATATGGCCGGGGCCAGTCAGAACCCTGAGATCACCAGGAGACCGACCATGCGCCATCCTTCCACCCCGGACCCCCCACCTGACAGGCGGCTCGTCACGCTGCCTCCGGTCGTCACACTGTCCGCCCAGCAGCAGCGCGGCGTGCACTGCGTCTTCTGCGGCACGGCCCTGCACACCGGGGCGGTCCGCGACCTCGGCCCGCAGCTGACCGAGGCGCACGGATCGGTGGTCCAGTGGTTTCCGCGCAGCTGCCCGTCCTGCCCGGCGGAAGAGGCGTGCCGATGACATGCGACCGCTGCGGCGAGCCGGTCGCCGCCGGCGCCGAGGAACGCGTGACGATCCACGGAGCGTCGGGGGCGGGCGGCACGCTCACCGTGCACGCGGCGTACTGCCCTCCGCCACGGTCTCGGCCGCCGTCTCCCGCGACGCCTCGTAACCGTCGAGCTCCCACGTGAACGGGCTGGTTCGAGAAGCAGCTCGGCTCGCCGATAGCCTGCGCCATCATGATGCGCACCTGGATCCTGCCGGCACTGTTCGCCCTCTGCGGCTTGTTCGTTGCGACCGGATTGGTCCTCAGTGGGAGCCCCGGCGAAGCCGCAGCGCTCCTGCTGATGTTCGTGCTGCTCGCAGGCATGCACTCGTCCCTGGTCTTCCCGCGTTCCATGAGCGCGCCGGAGGCACAACGCCGCAGCGCGGTCGACGGCCGGCCGATCGTCTACTGGCGTCCGGGGTGTAAGTACTGCCTTCGCCTGCGCTTCCGGTTGGGCCGTCGTGCCCGCGAGCTGCATTGGGTCAACATCTGGCAGGACCCGGATGGAGCGGCAGCGGTGAGGGCAGTCAACGAGGGCAACGAGACGGTGCCGACCGTCGTCGTGGCCGGCCGGTCACACACCAACCCCGAACCTTCGTGGGTGCGCGAACAGCTCCCCTCTTCCACCTGACCGGAAGCAGTCCGCTCAGGTCCCTGAACCAGCCGGCAGGGCCGCCAACTCGTCGGCGCCCTCGGGGGTCAGCCGGTAGAACCCATGAAGACTGACCGAGTTCTCGAGACGGCCGTCCACCACGTACTTCAGCGCACGGGTCCGACCTCGGCGGTTGCGCCAGGTCAGGCGCGCAAGCAGCTCGCCCGGGATGGCCACGTCGAAGCGCACGGGCGACGCGTCCACATGCACCGCCTCGGCCCCGCAGCCCTCGGCACCGAGCATCGACCAGTCACCGTGCCCGGGATACGCGGGGTCCTCCCAGGCCGCGGGAGCCGTACCGCAGCAGTCGCCTCGTTCCACGTCGATCACTCGCATCCGGCTCACCACGAAGACCTCGCGCCGGTTGACGTGCAGCGCGTACACCTCGTCACCGGCACGGGCACCCGACCACGCGGGCAAGGACGAGTGAACGCCACTGAAGGCGACCGGCGGCCGCTCCCCGACGCGCCCAGCCTTGCGCAGCGCACGGCACGTGTCATGGGTCCACAGGACGGTGAAGGCGTCAGGCATGCCGTGATCCTAGGGACGAGGACTGACAACACCTCCCCGAGACGGCTACGCCTGATCAGTGGCCCTACGAGGGCGCCGCTCCTGCCCGAAGGAACAGGCGTGTACGTCCATCCGGACGAATCTCGCCAGCGGAGCGGCCAAGATTCTTCGGAGTCCGGCGATCCGGGGATGTCGAGAACGTGCCACCGGCTCCGTCCCAGGAGCATCAGGGGCCGCCACCGGCCGTACAGGGAAGAAGGAGAAGCCAGCATGGCGATTCAGCGGATGGACAACGTCGGCATCGTGGTCGAGGACTTGGACGCCGCCATCGCGTTCTTCGTGGAGCTCGGGATGGAGCTGGAGGGCAGGGCGACGGTCGAGGGCCTCGTCGCCGACCAGTGCACCGGACTCGACGGCGTCCGCTGCGACATCGCGATGGTCCGGACCCCGGACGGTCACAGCCGGCTCGAACTGGCGAAGTACCGGAGCCCCAAGGCGACCAGCGACGGGCCGCGTAACCGGCCCCACAACATCCTCGGCACGCACAGGGTCATGTTCGCCGTCGACGACATGGAAGACACCGTTGCCCGCCTGCGCCCTCACGGCGCCGAACTCCTCGGCGAGATCGCCCGGTTCGAGGACAGCTATCTGCTCTGCTACGTCCGTGGGCCGGAGGGCATCATCGTCGGGCTGGCCGAGCAACTGGGCTGAGAAGAGGCGCTTCGCCGCTGCACGGGCAACGCGCAAGACCCTCAGGACTTCTCCTGAGGGCCCTTGCCTGTCTGCCCCTCCCGGACCGGCTCTCCCGGACCGCCCACCGACGTCAGGACGCCGGACAGAGCGTCTTGCGCAGCCCGATGTTGATGTGGCTGCCGTCGTCGTCGGTCAGCGTGATGCCGTCGTACGAGAACCGCTGCGCGGCGGTGTGGTCCGCGTTCGCGGCTCCGCCGTCGAGGGCCGCGCACTGGTTGCGAGCGGCGTCGATGGCCTTGTCCTCGTCATGGGTGAGGTTGCCGTTGACATCCCTGACCGCCGCAAGGACGGCGTCCCGCTCGGCTCCCGTGGGCTCGGGCGGAAGGACCGTCTCCTTGCCGGCGCCGCTGTCGTCCGCTGTGGTGACACGGTCGTCCGCCCCGCTCGAAGCCTCGGCCGCACTGCTCGGGGCGGTGTCGGCCTTGCTGTCGCTGTCGTTGCCGCTGCTGCAACCGACGACGGCGAAAGCGAGTACGGCGGCAATGGCCGCGGTGGTGGTACGGATGCGCATGGTCCCCCCTGGCGTGATGCACGTAGGCACATGGTGGTGTCTGGATGGCGCCCGGGCCATGGCAGTGACGGAGTCATGACATCCCACGGACGCGCTTGGAACGATCCCCGCGCCACCACGGCTGCCGGGCGGGAGGCGGCGACCGGGAAGTTGAGGTGAAGTGGACGCGGCAAGCGGAGTGAGTCCTCACTCATTGACGGAGTGAGGACTCACTCCGTATCTTGGAGTCATGACAGAACCCAAGGAAAACCGGACCACCCGCCGCCGAGCCCCCGCCATGTCGCCGGATCAGCGCCGCGAAATGATCATCCGGACGGCGATCCCGCTGATCGCCGAGTACGGCGCCGCGGTGACGACCGCGAAGATCGCCCGCGCCGCGGGCATCGGCGAGGGCACGATCTTCCGGGTCTTCGCCGACAAGGACGAACTGCTGCAGGCCTGCGTGGCCGAGGCGCTCTCCCCCGATCACGCGGTCCGCGAGCTCGACGCGATCGACGTGTCCCAACCGCTGCCCGACCGGCTCGCGGAGGCGGCCGAGGCGCTGCAGGCGCAC
Organism: Streptomyces sp. NBC_00385; assembly: GCF_035917155.1. Lineage (NCBI taxonomy): Bacteria > Bacillati > Actinomycetota > Actinomycetes > Kitasatosporales > Streptomycetaceae > Streptomyces > Streptomyces sp. NBC_00385. Next base: position 4,152,369 of record NZ_CP107951.1, read on the forward strand.
ATGGCCAGGATGGGCGCGATCGTCGGCTCGCTGGGTCATCGCGGCGGCAAGCACCCCGGCACGGTCCGCGGCGCGGGCCGCGACGAGTCGACGACCCGCATCCGTGCGGCTCTCGCAGATCTGCTGGAGCCCGAAAGGGCCGCCCTGCGCCGACCGCCGGACCAGATCGCGGCCCTCTTCTTCGGACTGCTCTTCGTCCAGCCGCGCACGGACGACGAACCCGACCTGACCCCGCAGGAACTGGTGGACTTCTTTCTGCACGGAGCCCTTTCGGGGGCCACCAAGTGAGCCCGCGGCGAAGGCGCCTGGGTGCGGCGGCCCTGACCGTCCTGGCCCCCGTCCTGGTGTGGCTGGTCACGGAACCGCTGCTGGGACACCGGCTGCGGATGGTCGACGGCGACCGGACGCTCGACATCGGCGCCGCGCCCGTGGCGGTCGTCGCGCTGCTCGCGTCGCTCGCCGGCTGGGGACTGCTGGCCGCCCTGGAACACTTCACGGCAGGGCGCGCCCGCACCATCTGGATGTGGGCGGCCGGTGCCGTACTGGCCGTCTCCTTCGTACCGTTCACCGGCGACACCATGGACGGCGGCACCCGGACATCCCTCGCCCTCATGCACCTGGCGGTGGCCGCGGTGCTGATCCCCGGACTGGCCGGCAGGCCCCCCAGGGCGGACGCCGGTGCCGCTGCCAGAGCCTGACCACTCTTCCGACACGAAGAGACCGCCGCCCACCCCGTCACCCGCTGACGCCAGAGGCCCCCTGGACGATGTCCAGGGGGCCTCTGAGTTGTGTGCACTCGGCAGGATTCGAACCTGCAACCTTCTGATCCGTAGTCAGATGCTCTATCCGTTAAGCTACGAGTGCTTGTGCGTTCCGGGCTTTTTTCTGCCCCGTCGGCGTTGCGAGAACAACATTACATGACCTGCGCCGTGACGCGAAATCCATTAGCCGCACCGCTGCTGAGCTGCGAGATCACCGGTTCGGGACGCCCCTCGATCGGCCCCCGCCGCACCCCTCCCAGGCCCCGCCCGCCCCGGGAACGACCGAAGCCCCGGCCAGTGGCACGGGGCTTCGGTGATCAAGCGGAGGCGGAGGGATTTGAACCCTCGATGGGCTTTAAGACCCAAACCGCATTAGCAGTGCGGCGCCATAGACCGGACTAGGCGACGCCTCCAGCACACCCCGCGCGAGCGCGAGTGGTGCGTGCAGATGATGACACAGCTGAGTGTTGCGTCACCAATCGCTGCCTACGGTACTAGGCAGTCGGCCGCGAGGGCAAAGCGCCTCCGGTTGCGCAACGCCGTGGCGTGCGGAGCGTTAGTCAGGGCGGGGCGTCCGCCCTTCGTTCTTCTTCGTCGCCGGCCGGTGCCGGCGACACGTACGACCACAGGAGTCCGCAATGATGCGTCGTCTCGCCCTCACTGCCGTCGTGTCGCTGGCCGCGCTGTCCGCCGCCGCCCCTGCGGCGACGGCCGTGGCCGGTCCCCTGCCGTTGCCGCTTCCGCTGCCCGTGCTGCAGAACGACGACGCCGGCACGCACCTCACCGTGGTCGTCTCCGGGTCGGGGAACCCGGAGGCCGACGGGACGTACGAGCTGGACTGCGACCCGGCCGGTGGCAGCCACCCCGTGGCGCAGCAGGCCTGCGACCGGCTGGCGCAGCTGCCGGCCGAGAGCGCGGACCCGTTCGCACCGGTGTCCCGGAACGCGATGTGCACGCAGCAGTTCGGCGGAGGGGCCACCGCGCGGATCACCGGCACGTGGGAAGGGCGAAGCATCGACTCCGCGTTCGAGCGGACCAACGGGTGCGAGATCGGGCGCTGGAACAGCCTGCGGCCGGTGCTCCCCAACGTCCGGTGAGCTGCGGCTGTGCCGGGTTCGGGGCAGCTTGCGGGGCACGTAATGGGCCAGAGTCGTACACCGTATGCACAGAACCTTGGTGAGAGCTCCCCCTCATCCGCCGCCTCTTGCCCCTCCCCTGCCTTTAGACTCCTCCAGTGACAGCCTGAGGCCCGAGGGGCAAGATGGGGCCCGCTGTCGGCAAGGTGCAGTAATCAGGGAGGAAGCGTCGTCGTGAGCAGCAGGCCATCCCGAGGCGCTGCTCGCCTCGCAGCCATACTCGACGCCCTTCCGGACGGGCTTCTGCTCGTCAACTGCAACGGTACGGTCGTCAACGCCAACACCATCGCCCTCGAAATGTTCGAGACGCCGGGCACCGCGCTCGTCGGTCGCGGACTGCTCGATCTGCTGCCGGAGTTCGACTCCAAGCTGATCCCGGGGTCGATGCGGAGGCCGGAGGCTGCGGACGAGCGGGGCCGGACCAAGCCCACGCGGATGACCGCGCGGCGTACCGACGGCAACGAGTACCCCGTCGAGGTGACGAGCGCCAGCCTGGAGGACGGGCAGGCGGCGTACCGGGACGTCCAGAACACGTACAGCGGCAGCTATACGGGTGACGAGCTGCTGATGCTCGTCGTGCGCGACCTGTCGGGCACCGTCGACACCGAGGCCGAGCTGGCGCGGTCCCAGCGGCAGACCGAGATGATCCTCCGGGCCGCGTCCGAGGGTGTCGTCGGCACGGACACGGACGGCCGTGTCGTGCTGGTCAATCCCGCCGCCGCACAGATCCTCGGCTTCCGCGCCACCGACCTGGGCGGCCAGGAGCTGCATCCGCTGATCCTCCACTCGCGGGCCGAGGGCGAGCCGTTCCCGTACGAGGAGTCGCCGCTGGCCGACACCCTCAAGTCGGGGCGCAAGCACCGGGTGCGCGGACAGGTCCTGTGGTCCAAGAGCGGCGCGCAGGTGCCCGTCGACCTGACCACCGCGCCCGTGCGCGACGGCGACCAGCTCGTCGGCGCCGTCATGACGTTCACCGACCGCCGGCCGTACGAAGAGCTCGACGCGAAGCGCAGGACCGAGGTCGCCGAGCTGACCGCGAGCCACACCGCGGAGGTCAAGGAACTCACCGAGCGGCACACCGCCGAGGTCACCGGACTGACGGAACAGCACGCGGCCGAACTCGCGGACCGCACCGAGCGCTACGCCTCCGAGCTGGAGGAGCAGGCCGAACGGCTGGCGGACCTGTCCGCCCGGCACACCCAGCTGACCGCCGTGCTCGGCGAGTCGCTGCGCGGGCCGCTTCTGGAGCTGCGGGGCGAGCTGTCCACGCTCGCCGCCGACCCCGCGGGCCAGCTGTGGCCCGAGGCCAACCAGATCCTGCACCACCTGGCCGCGGGCTACGCGCGGATGACGACGCTCGTCGACAACGTGCTGAGCTATCAGCGTCTGGACGGCGGCTCCGAGGCGCTCGTCAAGACGAACGTGCTGCTCGACGGCGTGGTGACGGCGGGGATCGACGCAGCGGTCGAGCTGATCGGCCCCGGCCGTGCCCAGTTCGCCGTGCACGCGCCGCCGATCGAGGCCGAGGTCGACGCGGGACGGCTCGTGACCGCTCTCGCGCATCTGGTCGCGGACGTCGCCGGGGTCGACTCCACCGGCAAGGCCCGGCTGACGCCGGGCGGCGGGTACGTCGACTCGACGGTCGTCGTGGCAGCGGCACAGCGCGGTGACGTCGTACGGATCGAGGTGCGCGGGCCGTTCGCCGGGGGAGACCCGGTGCACGAGCCGATCGTGCGCGGGATCGTGAGGGCGCACGGCGGTGTGCTCCAGACCCATGAGATGCCGGGGATGAGCGGCAGCGCGTACGTGCTCGAAGTCCCGCTCGGCGCGGGTTCCGGAACCGTGATGCCGCCGATGGCCCCCGAGACCGTCGTGGCTCAGCCGATGGTGCCCGACCCGGCCGTGGCTCCGCCGATGGCCCCCGAGACCGCCGTCGTTCCGCCGGTGCCCGAGGCCGTGGGCGACTCCGGGGCGTCGGGCGAGGTAGCGGTCGCCGAGGGCGGCAGGCGTGGCCGCCGGGCGCGCCGGAGCTCCACGGACGCGTTCCTGGAGAGCCCTGTGGGCGGCCCCGACGGCACCGGCGAGATCGGCGCCTCTGACACGGGGGCGGCCGAGCCCACCGGGCGCCGGCGTGCGCGCCGGGAGGCGGGCGCGAACCCCGCCCCGGAGTCCGTCGAAGCATCCGCGAACGCGCCCGCACCCGATGCGGCGGGCCCGCACGAACTCGTTCCGGCCCCGCAGGCAAGCGGCTCCGGCCGCAGGCGCGGCCGGCCCAGCCCGGCGGAGACCGGCGCCCCGGCCGACGCCGTACAGCAGGGCCCGGGGCAGGCACTCGCCCTCCCCGCGGCCGCGGCGTCCGCGCCTTCGGAGGGGTCCGTGGTGACGGCGGCCGAGGGTGCCCAGGGTGCCGGTGGCCGTCCGCAGCGCGGTCAGACCGTCCCGCCGCAGGGTGTTCCCGCCGAGGCGCCGATGCCGGTGCCGGCGGGTGGACACCGGGCGCACCGGGGCGGCGGCGACCAACTGGCGCTTCCGGCCGCCGGCGCCACCGTGGAGGCCGGGGGGACCACGGCCTACCCCGGACACGACGACTCCGCCCGGTCGCACGGACAGGCGTCGCACGGGCAGGGAGCTCAGGGGCAGGCGTCGCACGGTCAGGTGGTTGCCGAGCAGGCTCAGGGTGGGCAGCCGGCGTACGGACAGGCGCAGGCCGGACAGGCGCAGGCCGGTGCTCCGGCGCAGCAGCCGACCGGGCGGCGCGCCCGTCGCGCTCTGTCGGCCGCCCAGGACCGGGCCGCCCAGGCCGAGGCGGGCCCGCGCGTCCCCTTCGCGCTCCCGCCGGCGGATGCCGACCGGATCCCGCCCACCGCAGGTGAGGCGGACGCTTCACTGCCCGGGCGGGATGACGCACTGCCGGGGCGCCATGACGCGGTGACCGGTGCGCCGGAGCACGACCACACCCCGCCGCAGGCGCACCCGCTCCCGACCGGGCGTCGCCGAGCCAGGCACTCCGACGCGCCCCAGGCGCCGCAGGAGGAGCAGGGCGGGCAGGCGACCGGCCCCGGCCCCTCCGACCAGCCGTCGTCGCCCGCGCAGCCCGGCGGCTGGGGCATGGACGACGCGTCGGGTCAGGGCCCGGCCGCCCAGGACGGGCCCGAGGCCGACTCGGGTCTGCCCGCCTCCGGGCGGACCACGCACACCACCGGGACGACCACCGCCGGCAACGCCCGCGGCGCCGCTCCCGAGGGCGCTGACGGCCCTGCGGAACCGGTCGGCCCGGCAGGCCTGTCCGCCGCCCACGACGGAAGCCGGCCGCGGACACTCTCGCCCGGTCCGGACGCGCGGCGACAGCCGCTGCCCGCCGAGGCGCCCATGCCACCCGGGTCGCCGGACTCGACGCAGGGGCGTGCGTTCAGCGTGCGGACGCTGGGACAGGGCGTGCCGTTCGCCCAGCACATCGCCCACCAGCAGAACCAGACCCTCGGCGGCGCGGGCGGGGCCGGCCGGCGCCGCAAGCTCGCCGCACCGCCCGAGGGCGACCGCAGCGAACGCGCCGCCCTGCCGCCCGCGGCCACCAGCGCGCCCCACGCCCACGCCCCCGCACCGCAGCCGCCCGCCGCGCAGACCGGACCCGGTGGCACCGCGGGCCCCGTCGGCGGTGCCGGCACCGTGCAGGGCCAGGGTTCGGGGCAGTTGCTCGCCGCTCCGGCGGCCGAAGGACGTGCGTACGCGATAGGGGCGCCCGACGAGGGTGCCGTCGAGGGACCGGAGCCGCTGGACGGGCCCGGCGGCGCCGTCGAGGTCGCCAACCGCCCGTCCCCGCAGCCCGTCGACGACGAACTTCCCCCGGAGCCGCTGGACAACCCGCGCCGGCTCCTCGTCTGGCCGGCCCCCGATGTCTCCACCCAGCAGGCGCTGAGCGACCGCGGCTACCGGCCGGTGATCGTGCACTCGCGCGAGGAGGTCGACGCGCAGATCGCGGCGTTCCCCGCCGCGCTCTTCGTGGACCCGCTGACCGGGCCCATCACCCGCAAGGCCCTGCAGTCGCTGCGTCAGGCGGCGGTGGCGGCCGAGGTGCCGGTACTGGTGACCGCCGGTCTGGGACAGGCCTCACGGGAGGCGGCGTACGGTGCCGACCCCGCCGTACTCCTGAAGGCACTCGCCCCGCGCGACAGCGAACAGCATCCGCCGCGCGTCCTGCTGATCGAGGAGAGCGAGGAGATCTCGCTCGCGCTGACGCAGACCCTGGAGCGGCGCGGCATGCAGGTCGCCTGCGCCGCGACGGACAGCGAGGCGGTCTCGCTCGCGACCCGGATGCGGCCGAACCTGGTCGTGATGGACCTGATGCAGGTACGCCGCCGCCGCGCCGGGATCGTCGACTGGCTGCGCGCTAACGGCCAGCTGAACCGCACCCCGCTGGTCGTCTACACCTCGGCCGACATGAACCGGTCGGAGCTGCCGAGGCTGAGCTCGGGCGAGACGGTCCTCTTCCTGGCCGAGCGCTCGACGAGCGACGAGGTGCAGTCCCGCATCGTCGACCTGCTCGCGAAGATCGGCACGAACTGACCGCGCGCGGTCGTCGGCACCCACGGACGAGGGCGGTACGGGATCACTCCCGTACCGCCCTCGTCGTCTTCGCGTTCCGGCTCGCCGGCCGGATCAGAGCTGGGTGATGTCCAGCTCGCCCTCCGCGTACTGCTTGCGGATGACCTTCTTGTCGAACTTCCCGACGCTCGTCTTCGGCACGGACGCGATGACCGACCAGCGCTCCGGCAGCTGCCACCTGGCGATGCCCGACTCGGCGAGGAACGCCTTCAGCGCCTCGTAGTCGGCGGTGGCGCCCTCCTTGAGGACGACGGTCGCGAGCGGACGCTCGCCCCACTTGTCGTCGGGGACGGCCACGACCGCGGCCTCGGCGACATCCGGGTGCGCCATCAGCGCGTTCTCCAGCTCGACGCTGGAGATCCACTCGCCACCGGACTTGATGACGTCCTTGGCCCGGTCCGTGAGCGTGAGGAAGCCGTCCTCGCTGATCACACCGACATCGCCGGTCTTCAGCCAGCCGTCCTCGCTGAACTTGTCCTCGGGCCGCAGCGCCTCGCCGTCGGCGCCGCCGTAGTACGCGCCGGAGATCCAGGCGCCGCGTACCTCCAGCTCACCGGCCGACTCGCCGTCCCACGGCAGGTGCTCGCCGGCGGGGCCGACCAGCCGCGCCTCCACGCCGGCCGGGAAGCGTCCCTGCGTGATGCGGTAGGGCCACTCCTCCTCCTCGGTCAGCCCGGCGGGCGGGTTGGCCATGGTGCCGAGCGGCGAGGTCTCCGTCATGCCCCAGGCGTGGCAGAGGCGGACGCCGAGCTTGTCGTACGCCTCCATGAGAGCGGGCGGGCAGGCGGCGCCGCCGATGGTGACGTTGGCCATCGAGGTGAGGTCGCGGGGGTTCGCGGTGACCTCGGCCAGCAGTCCCTGCCAGATGGTGGGGACGGCGGCGGCGTGGCTCGGACGCTCGCGCTCGATCATGTCCGCGAGCGGTGCGGGCTGCAGGAAGCGGTCCGGCATCAGCATGTTGACGCCGGACATGAACGTGGCGTGCGGCAGGCCCCAGGCGTTGACGTGGAACTGCGGCACGACCACCAGGCTGGTGTCCTTGTCCGTCAGTCCCATCGACTCAGACATGTTGACCTGCATGGAGTGCAGGTAGATCGAACGGTGGGAGTAGACGACGCCCTTGGGGTCCCCGGTGGTGCCGGAGGTGTAGCACATGGCGGCGGCCTGGCGTTCGTCCAGCTCGGGCCAGTCGTAGGTGGTGGGACGGCCGGCGATCAGCTCCTCGTAGTCGTGCACCCGTACCGCGGCGCCGTCCAGGACGGAGCGGTCACCGGGGCCCGAGACGACCACGTGCTCCAGCGACGTGAGCTGGGGGAGCAGCGGGGCGAGGAGCGGCAGCAGGGAGCCGTTGACGAGGACGACCTTGTCGTCGGCGTGCTTCACGATCCAGATCAGCTGCTCGGCGGGGAGCCGGAGGTTGAGGGTGTGGAGGACGGCACCCATCGACGGGATGGCGAGGTACGCCTCGACGTGTTCCGAGTTGTTCCACATGAGGGTCGCGACCCTCTGGTCCCCGTCGATACCGAGCTCGTCGTGCAGGGCGTGGGCGAGCTGGATGGCCCGCCGGCCGATCTCGGCGAAGCTGCGCCGGTGCGGCTCGGGCTCTCCGGTCCAGGTCGTGACCTGCGACTTCCCGTGGATGGTCATCCCATGGGTCAGGATGCGGGTGACAGTCAGCGGTACGTCCTGCATGGTGCTGAGCACGGCGTCCTCCCGGTGGGCGCTACGCGGCAGTAAGGGTCCGCTGATTCTGCGCACATACCAAGCGGTATGTCACTACTCCCGAGGGAACGAATCGGTGTCGCCGGTCAATTTCACTCCAGCCGGACAGTCCGGCGGACGCTTCTCGGCATGCTCGTGACATGCGTGTCCGTGCCACTCATGCCGGTGACCCCTCTGCCGGTGACGGCTGGGTGCCCGGGGGACGGGCGGGTGCCCCGGCGACGGACCTGCGCGTCACCGGACGGGGGCCAGCTCCGGATCCTCGCGCAGCTTGCCGAGCGCCCGGGACACCGCGCTCTTGACCGTGCCGATGGACACCCCGAGCACTTCGGCGGTCTGGGCCTCGCTGAGGTCCTCGTAGTAGCGCAGGACGACCATGGCCCGCTGGCGGTCGGGGAGCTTCAGCACGGCACGCCACATGGCGTCGTGCAGTGTCTGCCGCTCGGCCGGATCGGGCCCGGGCGCGGCCTCCTGCTCGGGCAGCTCGTCGCAGGCGAACTCGTCGACCTTGCGCTTGCGCCACTGCGAGGTACGGGTGTTCAGCAGGGCTCTGCGGACATAGCCGTCGAGTGCCCGGTGGTCCTCGATCCGCTCCCAGGCGACGTACGTCTTGGTCAGCGCGGTCTGCAGCAGGTCCTCGGCGTCGCTGGGATTCGCGGTGAGCGAGCGGGCGGCCCGCAGCAGCACCGGCCCGCGGGCCTTCACGAAGGACGTGAACGACGGATACGGGACGTGCGGCGCACGCGCGCCGTACGTCCCTCGCGCGGTGGCCGGAAGGCGCGTGGCGGCGTGGACGCGCGGGACGGCATGGCTCCGCGGGACGGCCTGGGTGGTGGCAGCGGCTCCCCTGGAGGCGCCCGTGCAGACTGGCGTGGTCATAACTCCACGCTAGGAGCGGACGCCGCCGCGGGGATCGCCCCCAGGTCCCGAAACGACGTCCGCCTCAGGGTGTAGGGCCGGGGCCGCCTCCACCTCCTGTAGGTGGAGGCGGCGCTCCTTCTGAACTCAGGGTCGCCCCCGAGACCACCGGACCGGTCCCGGCCTTCCCGCGGTGGGACAGGGCCGGCGCGCCTCACCCTGCCCGGCCCAGCACGAGGCCCGAGGTCGGCACCCCCGTGCCCGCCGTGACCAGGGAGGTGTCCGTGCCGGGTATCTGGTTCACCGACGTCCCCCGGATCTGCCGGACCGCTTCCGCGATGCCGTTCATCCCGTGCAGATACGCCTCCCCCAGCTGACCGCCATGGGTGTTCAGGGGCAGTGCGTCGGCGGCCACGAAGTCCGCGCCTTCACCCGGTCCGCAGAAACCGAACTCCTCCAGTTGCATCAGCACGAACGGGGTGAAGTGGTCGTACAGGATCGCCACGTCGATGTCCGCGGGGGCCAGCCCCGAGTTCCGCCACAACTGGCGGGCGACGACGCCCATCTCCGGCAGCCCCGTCAGATCGTCGCGGTAGAAGCTCGTCATCTGCTCCTGCGCCCGACCGGCGCCCTGGGCGGCCGCGACGATCACCGCGGGCGGCTGCCGCAGGTCCCGGGCCCGTTCGGCGCTGGTGACGACGATCGCCTGCCCGCCGTCGGTCTCCTGACAGCAGTCGAGCAGCCGAAGGGGATCGACGATCCACCGGGAGGCGGCATGGTCGGCGAGGGTGATCGGCTTCCCGTAGAAGTACGCCGCCGGGTTGTTGGCGGCATGGCGCCGGTCGGTGACCGCTACATGACCGAAGGCCTCGGGCGTCAGCCCGTACGCGTGCAGGTAGCGCTGGGCCGCCATGGCCACCCAGGAGGCCGGCGTGAGCAGCCCGAAGGGCAGGTTCCAGCCGAGCGCGGTCCCCTCGGCCGTGGGCTCCCGCTGCTGCACCCCGGAGCCGAAGCGGCGGCCCGACCGCTCGTTGAACGCCCGGTAGCAGACGACCACGTCCGCTACCCCGCAGGCGACGGCGAGTGCCGCCTGCTGGACGGTGGCGCAGGCCGCGCCGCCCCCGTAGTGGATGCGCGAGAAGAACGACAGCTCACCGATGCCGGCCGCCTGGGCGACGGTGATCTCGGGGCTGGTGTCCATGGTGAAGGTGACCAGTCCGTCGACGTCGGCGGGCGCGAGGCCCGCGTCGTCGAGCGCGGCGTGCACCGCCTCGACGGCCAGTTTGAGTTCGCTGCGGCCGGAGTCCTTGGAGAACTCGGTCGCCCCGATCCCGGCCACCGCCGCCTTCCCGCCGAGCGAATCGGCTCTGCGCACGCTCATGCGGCCCCCTCCGGAACGGCGACGGTCACCGTGCCGGTCACATGTCTGCCGATCCCGTTGACGCCGACGACCGCCACCTCGGCCGTACCGTCGTCGCGCACCGCGGTGACCGTGCCGCTCAGCACCATGGTGTCGCCCGGGTAGTTCGGGGCGCCCAGCCTGATGGCGACCCGCCTGAGCACGGCCGAGGGGCCGAACCGGTCGGTGACGTACCGCCCGACCAGGCCGTTGGTCGTCAGGATGTTCATGAAGATGTCCGGGGCCCCCTTCTCCCGTGCCAGTTCCGCGTCGTGGTGGACGTCCTGGTAGTCGCGGGAGGCGAGCGCGCCCGCCACGATCAGTGTGCGGGTCACCGCGATCTCCAGCGGCGCCAGTTCCTCACCGGCCTTCACTCCGGTCCCTCCTTCACCAGCAGTTCGCCGAGTTCCTGAAGTACCGTGCCGCTGCCGCCGAGATGGGCGTCGAGCTGACGCCCCCAGAGGAAGTGGCGGTGTACGGGATGGTCGAGGTCGGCGCCCGTGCCGCCGTGCAGATGCTGACCCGCGTGGACGACCCGCCTTCCGGCCTCGGACGCCCACCACGCGCTCGTCAGCGCCTGTTCCGCGTAGGGCAGCCCCTCGTCGTGCCGCCATGCCGCCTCGTACGCCGTGACGCGTATCGCCTCGGTGTCCATGTACGCGTCGGCGGCCCGCAGCAGGACCGCCTGATTCGTCGAGAGTGGACGCCCGAACTGCTCGCGCGTGCCCGTGTGTTCGACCGCGCGGGCCAGCGAACCGGCGCACACCCCTGCCTGCACTCCGGCGAACGCCGTCCGTGCGCCGGCCAGCACCTCCTCGTACGCCCCCGATCCGCCCAGCCGCTCCGCGGGCGCCCCGTCCAGCACGAGCCGCCCCGCCGACCACGGGGCCGTGGTCTCCACGGATTCCGTCACCACTCCGGGGCCCGCGGTCCGCACGACCCACAGGCTCCGGTCCGCGGCCGCGACCAGGACATGGGTGGCGTCCCGCAGCCACGGAACCAGCGGGACAGTGCCGTTCAGCCGCCAGCCCTCCTCGGCGTCCGGCCCTCTGTCCGCCTCCGCGTGCACCGTGCCGCCGGCCGGGAACGCCCCCGCCGCCACCGCCGTCCCGTCCCGGAACGAGGGCAGCAGCCGCTCGCGCTGTTCGTCCGTACCGTGCTCGGCGACGGCCAGGAGCCCGTACACGCAGCTCGCCACGAAGGGCACCTGCGCGGTCGTCCGGCCCTGCTCCTCAGCCAGCAGCACCAGTCCGAGAAGCCCGGTCTCCTCGGCCGCGCCCGGCAGTCCGGCGGCGCAGATCTCCTTCCAGAGTCCGGCGTCCGTACCGCTGCCGGCCGCGACCAGACGGTCATGCGTCGACAGATCACCGAAGATCCGGGCGGCCAGACCCTGCGCCGCGGCCTGTTCCTCGCTCGGCGTGAAATCCATGTCAGCCCTCACTTCCCCGGAAGACCGGAAGGACCAGATCGGGGTCCGTACGAAGGAACTCCAGCCGCACCGGCATACCCACCCGCACCTTGTCGCAGGGCACCCCGATGACGTTGCTGACCATCCGGACCCCCTCCGCGAGCTCGATCAGCGCCACGGCGTACGGCCCGCCCTCGCCGTCCTCGCTGAAGGCGGGGAAGGACGGGTGGTGCATCACGACGTGGCTGAAGACGGTGCCCTCACCCGAGGCCTCGACCGTGTCCCAGTCGGGCGACCCACAGGCGTTGCATCCGGGCAGCCAGGGGAAGCGCAGTGCGTCGCACGCGGTGCAACGCTGGATCAGCAGCCGGCGGGAGGCGACACCCTCCCAGAACCCCGCGTTGTCCCGGTTGACCACCGGCCTGGAACGCAGCGCGTTCCCTCTCGCATTCCCATTTCCCGTTACCGATCCCTTGGCTTCGACCCCGGGTTCGGGATTGGTCTTCTGCCTCGGCTTCGGCTTCGCGGGCCGGTATTTGAGGATGCGGAAGCGATGCGTACCGGCGAGTTCTTCCTGCGCCCTGACGTCCATGCGCGTGGTGACGAAATAACCCGTCCCCAGTTTCGTCGTCTTGCGCTCCGAAACCGCCTCTATCACCGCGTCGAAGGTGATCCGGTCCCCGGGCCGCAAAGGCCGCAGATACTCCTGTTCGCAGTCGGTCGCGACCACGGAGGTGTATCCGGCCCCGTCGAGGAGCCCGAAGAGTTCGTCATAGGCCCCGCTCCGGTCCGTGTGCCCGGACAGCCCGCCCATCGTCCATGCCTGGAGCATCGTCGGCGGTGCGACGGCGTCGGGTCCGCCGTAGGCGGGGTGCGCGTCCCCCATCGCCTCGCACCAGTGCCTGATCATCGGCTCGTTGACGCGGTCCTTGCCGACGCCCTCGGTGGCCGCCGCCCGGCCCTCGTACGCCCTGAGCCGCTCGTACAGCTCGTCCCGAACGCCCTGCCCGGCCGTCACCGCTTCCCCCTCTTCATTCCGAGCCGCATCGTCGCGACGATCTCCCGCTGCACCTCGCTCACCCCGCCCCCGAAGGTGTTGATCTGCGCCGCCCTGTTCATCCGCTCCAGCTCCCCGCCCCCGAAGACGCCGGGCGAACCGCTCCGGAGCGATCCGGCATCGCCCGTGACCTCCTGGCACATGCGATACACCTCCACGGCGCTTTCGGTTCCCGCGAACTTCACGCCGCTCGCGTCGCCGGGCGCCAGCGCTCCCGCCCCCACGTCCCCCACCAGCCGCCAGTTGAGCAGGCGCGTCGCCGCCAGCCGGGCATGCGCCTCGGCCAGCCGGGAACGCACCCACGGCTCGTCGGCCGGCCGCCTCCCCGTCACGGGGTCGGGGGTGCGGGCGAAGGTGAGCGCCGCTTCGTAGAAGTCCTCGGCCTGCATGCCGATCGCGGCGAGCGCCACCCGTTCATGGTTCAGCTGGTTGGTGATCAGCCCCCAGCCGGCGTTCTCAGCGCCGACGAGCGCGGTCACGGGCACGCGCACGCCGTCGTAGTAGGTGGCGGTCGTGGTCAGCCCGCCCACCGTCTCGATGGGCGTCCAGCTGAAGCCTGGCGCGTCCGTGGGCACGAGGAGGATCGAGATGCCCCGGTGCTTGGGCGCGTCCGGATCCGTACGGCAGGCGAGCCATATCCAGTCCGCGTTCTGCGCGTTGCTGGTGAAGATCTTCTGCCCGTCGATGACCCAGGAGTCGCCGTCGCGTACGGCCCGGGTGCGCAGCGCGGCGAGGTCGGTGCCGGCCTCCGGCTCGCTGTAGCCGATGGCGAAGACGAGCTCGCCCATCAGGATGCGCGGCAGGAAGTACTCCTTCTGGGCCTCCGTTCCGTACTTCATGAGTGTCGGGCCGACGGTGTTCAGGGTGACCATGGAGACCGGGGCGCCGGCCCGGTAGGCCTCGTCGAAGAAGACGAACTGCTCGTCCGCGCCGCGCCCCTGCCCCCCGTACTCGACGGGCCAGCCGAGACCGAGCATCCCGTCGGCCCCGATGCGACGCAGCAGCCGCCGCTGCGCGTCCGGGGTGGGGTCCTTCTCCGGGTCCGGGTCCGGGTCCGGGGAGGCGGGTCCGGGGCGCCCGCCGCCTGCGGGCATGACTTCACCGAAGTAGGCACGGAGTTCGGCGCGCAGCTCCTGCTGGCGCTCGGTCGGGGCCAGATGCACGTCGACTGCCTCCCGGTAACGGGCTTGAGGATCAGGGTTTCTGACTGTCCGTCAGATTCCGTTCACCTGTCAAGGCACCGGACGCCCGGACCCGCCTCGATTCCCCCCTCCACCTCCACACCCGGCCCCCTGCCCCGCCCCCACGCGGTTCCGATTCCGGTTTCCCACCCCGCCCCGAAGACCCAACGGCCTGCGTGCCGCCACCGCGGTGGCGGCACGCAGGCCGTCGTTCCCCCAACCGCGGCCCGACCCCCCGACCGGACCGCGGCAGGCACCGGATCACCAGAGGTTGGTGAAGTTCACCGCCAGGTTGTGCGTGGACTGGTCGATGTCGGTGAACGCCGAGCCGTTCACCTGGGCGGAGTTGCTCTGGTTCGAAGCCCCGGAGCCGGTGGCCTGTTGCTGCGAGGTGGACGAGTTACCGAAGTTGTCCCCACCGACCCCACTGCCGCCGATCGTGGCCACTCCCGCATTCGATCCGTCGTTCGCGAACGAGCCGTTGTCGGCCTGGGCCACACCGCTGAAGAGAACGGCGGCAAGAGGCAGGGCGGCAACAACGGCGAGGGCACGAGCGGTACGGATGCTTGCCATGTCTATTCCTCCAGGAACCGAAAGTAAGGCTGAACCCGGGCCAGTTGGCCGACCGCCCCGGCGATGGTCACGACGTCGCGAGGTCAAAGCTGCCCAGCGCCGCACCGGCGAACCACCCACACGATCCGATTCCCTCGCAAGCATGAGGAAGCGAAGATAAACCCCCGGATCCTACAAACCCCCAGGTCAGCCCGGTTCATGACGCGAGCCCGCGCCCCACGGGAGAAGAAGCGTTCCACCACCGAGCTCCAGCCACCTCGTCACACCCTCACCCTCTTCCCTTATTCGAACATTCGTACGAACATGGAACCATGGCCACCACCGACCGGCGAACCGCCACCCTGGCCCTGGCCCACGCGCTCTCCGCCGCCGAGCACGGGCTCCCCGTCATCCCGCTGTCCGCCACCAAGCTCCCCGCCCTGCGATCCCCGCACCGCGACGAGCACCCCTCGTCCGGCTGCCGGGGCGCCTGCGGCCGTCCCGGACACGGCGTCCACGACGCCACCACCGACCCCACCGCCGTCCGCGCCCTGTTCGCCGCCGCCCCCTGGGCCACCGGCTACGGCATCGCCTGCGGACGCGCCCCGCACCACCTCATCGGCATCGACCTCGACATCGACTCCGACGGCCGGACCGACTCCGTGGCGTCCCTGCGACAACTGGCCCTGCAGCACCTGTTCACCCTCCCGCCGACCGTCACGGTGCTCACCCCCAGCGGCGGCCGCCACCTCTGGCTGTCCGGCCCACCCGGCGTGGCCGTACCGAACTCCGCCGGCCGCCTCGCCCCCGGCATCGACATCCGCGGCTCCGGCGGCTACCTCGTCGGCCCCGGCTCGGTCACCGCCCACGGCACCTACCGCCTCGTCCCCGGCACCGGCAGCCTCCCGCCCGCGCCCTGCCCGAGCGCCCTGCTCCACCTGTTGACGCCTCCGGCGCACCCACGTCACCACCACGGCGATCCCGACGGAACCCGCTCCGGCCACGGTCATCCCGACCAGGGGCGCGGACTGGTCCAGTTCGTTCTGGCCGCGGCCGAGGGCCAGCGCAACACCCGTCTCTTCTGGGCGGCCTGCCGCGCCTACGAACACGGCTTCGGCGACGCGTTGGCCGACGCCCTCATCCGAGCCGCCGTCGGCACCGGCCTCCCCGAACAGGAGGCGCGGGCCACCATCGCCTCCGCCGCCCGCCTCACCCACACCCGCTGCGAGCCCCCACGATGAGTACCGTCCACCCGCGGAGCCGCCCGGACTGGAGGTAGCGTCTGGCGCCATGCCGTTTCCCGATGAGCTCGGTCCCCTGCTCGTGGTCGACTACCGGCCCCAGTGGCCGGTGGAGTTCGAGTCGCTTGCCGGCACCCTGCGCGATGCGCTGGGCGGCCTCGCTGTCGCAATCGATCACGTGGGATCCACCTCGGTACCCGGCCTGCCCGCCAAGGACTGCATCGATGTGCAGGTGCGGATGAGGTCCGTCGACGAGACACAGGTCGCCCCGCTGATGACAGCCATCGGCTACCGGTGCCGGCCCGAGCCGTGGAACCGCGTCGAGGTCTCCAGCGGTCAGCGGTGCCACAAACTCGTCTTCGCACCGCCGGTCGGCGCGCGCCCCTGCAACATCCACCTGCGCCCGAGCGCCGGCGCCAACGCCCGGTTCGCGCTGCTGTTCCGGGACTACCTGCGCGCGGACGAGACCACCCGCCGGGCCTGGGGAGCCTTCAAGCAGCGGCTGGCGCCGAGCGTGCCGGACCTCTCGGACTACGGGCAGATCAAGGCCCCCGCCACGGAGGTCCTGATGGCCGCAGCCGAGCGATGGGCCGCCGAGACCGGCTGGAGCATGTGAGCCGGGCCCGCTCCTGGCCCGTATGTGCGGGTGAGAACGTGGTGCAGGCGCCCGCAGCACACGCACAGGGCGGGCCTCCGAACCGGAGACCCGCCCTGTGACCTGCTGTTTCTCTGACCTGGCGGTGGGTGTGGGATTTGAACCCACGGTGACATCGCTGCCACGACGGTTTTCAAGACCTTTCGGAAGTCACGTGGCGTCCCAGCTCCCGTGCAGGTCAGACGCAGGAAACCGTCTCACCGCAGCCTCCGCCGCGCATACCGTGCCCGCTACGTGCCCCTGGGGAGGCCTCACCCCCCTGTCACCGTCTCAAATGCCCCTCAGCCTGTCCTGACCGGTGAGGCAGAATCGCGGACAACTGGACGGGCGATGACAGGGGTGGGTACGTGGTGAGTTTCGGCTGGCGCGGCCAACGCAAGGGCATACCGAAGGACACAGCACTACTGGCTGAGGCTGCTGAGAACCCCGGTGGCAGCGTCGCCGAGATCGACCCGGCGTACATCGACGACCCGAACGGCTACGTGCCTCCGGAGGCGATCCGTGGCGCTTGGCTGGTGGACAGCAGCGGGAAACTGACAGGCGAGTACCAGGAGAATCCCCGCCACGGGGCGCCGCAAGACGACTTCAGCAAGCTCACCGAGCCCGATCACTGGCTTGGCTGGCTAGGCGACAGCCCCGCGGCCGCCGTCCGGAAGGGCATCGAAGAGTCCTTGCGGGCCCAGGTGGCTGACGCAGTGGTCGAGTGGATCAAGATCCTTGAAACACCCCGGTTTCTGACGGCCGCGCGTCAGCCTTCCGAGAACGACCAAGTCGTGTTGGTCACCCGCGCGGCACTCGCCGCGCCGTTTGCGTTGTCCGTGCGTACGGCGCAGCACGGGCGTTCGGTCCTGCTAGGAGTGTTCACCTGGGCGGCGGTCAACCTCTCACCGCCCGGAATTCGCAAGGACCGGCACTGGTTTGACCTGGGCGTCCATCTGGACTGGGCCGGTGAACAGCTTCAGGGGCGGATTTACGAGATTGACGGTGAGAACCGCCCCACCGAGCAGTAGAGCGACATTCGGATGCCGTGCAGCGCGGCGCCCCTGGCCATGTTCTCGGCCAGGGGCGACAGGAGTTACAGGGCCTCACAGTGGCTTGTGCACCTTGTTCGGCCCATCCTCTTCTTGCCCTCCGAGCCACGTGTCAGCCGCTTCGGCAACCTGGTCGTCTCGACCGGCGACCGGCCGGGCGTAGTGCCGGGTAGTGACGCTCGCGTTCGAGTGGCCCAGCCGGTGCGCGGCGGTCATCACCCCGTACCGGTCAGCGACCCATGTGCCGTGCGAGGCGCGGAGATCGTGCGGCGTGACGTCGGTGAGCCCGGCCGCCGCCACCGCAGGGTCGAAGTAGGCCTTACGCCACTGGTTGTAGCGCAGGGGCTTGCCGCCGGGCGTGACGAAGAGGAGAGCATCCTCCCCGCCGGGCAGCGTCTCCAAGTGCCGGCCAATCCGCGCCGCCAGTGACGGCCCGATCCGCAGGATCCGCTTCTGATGGGACTTGGGAGTGTCGAAGACCAGGGTGCCGTTCGCTTCGGCCAGGTTCTCATCGACGAGGACCAGGCCGCCCGACACGTCGATGTTCGCTCGCCGCAGCGCGAACGCCTCCCCTACCCGCAGACCCGCGTAGGCGAGCAAGGAGATCAGCAGATCATGCGGCTTCGTCGCGCTCCGCACGATCCGTGAGGCTTCCAGCGGGGTGAGGATGTGCGGCTCGGTCTGCGGCATGCGAGGCAGCTTCACGCCCCTGCACGGGGTCTGCCCGATCATCTCGTTGTCGACGGCCGCCCGCATGATCTGCGAGAGCACCCGGTATGCCTGCCTGATCCGCGAGGCGCTGAGGCCACGGGTCTTCATCGCACCGACCCATTCGACGATGGTGATCGGCCGGAGGCTGGAAAGCTCACGATCACCGAGCGCCGGAACGATCAGCGAGTTGATCAGGGATCGGTACGACGCCTGTGTCTTGTGCTTGAGCTGCGGGGAGACCGCGGTGAGCCATCGTGCCGACCAGTCGCGGACGGTGGTCCGTCCCTCGGCGGGGTCGAGCCAGCGTCCCTCCTCCATCTCGATACGCTTCCGTGCCAGCCAGCGATCGGCGTCCGTCGTTGTCGCGAACGTTTGATCAGCGGCACGCAGCACACCGTCAGGCCCCGGATACCGAGCCTGGAACCGGCCGGACGGCAGCTTCCGAATCCGGCCGAAGGCGCGGCGGGGCTTACGCTTGGCGGCCATCAGGCAGCCCTCCGGTACGAGTACGCCGACGCGGGCCGCAGGACGATCGGCGCCACCGTGTGGGCACTGACGTACTCCTCCACGGCGCTCTCGGGGATGCGGACATGTCGGCCGACCTTGACGAACGTGATGCGGCGTTCCTCGATGAGCCGCCGTGGGAAGCGGAGACCGGTGCCGAGGCGTTCGGCGACCTGATTCACGGTGAGCAGTCGGTCCGCCACGGTCACCACTCCCCCTCGTTGGCAGTGCGTTCCTTCAGCGCGTCGCGGGCGGTCTCGCGGTTGGTCTGGAGGTCACGGGCGATGGTGGCGGCGAGAGCTCCTTCACCGGGGGTGTGCCCGTGGCCGACGTACTGCCAGTCCGTCAGAACGAGGACGGTGTCAGGTTCACGGTCGGCCAGGCCGAGGACGGTCGCTTCCTGTGAAGCGCGGTAGTCGGCGCGTTCCTGGCGGAGGGCACCGAGGGTGGTCGAGTACGTGCGGGACTTGGACGAGAAATGGCCGCGAAAGCCGAGCATGTGGGCCCAGGCCCAGAGGCGCCGGTCCGGATAGAGCCTGTCGAGCTCACGGCACGCGGTGATGAGTCGACGGGTGTGATCGGGAACGCGGTGGCGGTCGAGTTCGGCGAGTTCACCGATACGACGGTCGAGGGTCCCGGTGTTCTCGGCAGCTTTGGTGGCGTACTTGGCCACGTACGAGGCGACAGCCTGTTCGGTGACGTCTGAACCGTCGCCGAAGGCCTTGACCGGGCGGACGTCGAGCTGTCGGCCCCATCGAAAGGTCCGGGACGACTGTTCACCGGCAGCCGGAACGGAGACCGACGTGTACGAGTGCGCGGCTGCGGCGCGTATCGCGTCGGTGAGGAAATCGACCGTGGCCCAAGAGGGCGGCGGTGTACAAGGCCCCTCCGGGCCGTCGAGACGTACGACGGCGTGGAAGTGCAGGGCTCCGCGCTTCTGGAATTCGGCGACCTTGCCGAAGGAGACGCGAAGATGGTCGCCGAGCTCACGGCGTGGGATTCCTGCGTGGATGGCGAGTTCGCGGCGGAGTCGGGTGGTGAAACGCTGCCAGAGCTCCCCGGCGTGGTTGTTGAAGAGCACGGCGCCCGCGTAGTCGTAGGTCTCCGGGTCAAGGGCGGAGCCCAGGTCCCCGGAGTCCGAGGCGTGCGCCGTGCCGCACCGGCAGGTGCCCCAGTCGGGGCGGTTGTGGACAGCGCCGAACGAGGGTGCGGTGAGGGTGGCGAAGACGCGCGGGTGGTCGCGGACGGCGGCGGTGATGTCGTGGCGGTCGTCTCCGGCGAGGCCGGCACGGATCAGATGATAGGTGTCGCCCGCGTAGGTCCAGGCGCAGGAGGGGCAGCGGGAGGCGCGGCGGTTGCCGCAGGCGATGCGGAGGCGCCTGCCCGGCTCGTACGCGGTCGAGTAGCGGTGCAGGGTCTCGCCCGTGGTCTTGTCCTTGTGGGTTACCCAGCCGCTCAGATGGACGGGGTCGGCACAGCCGCCGGTGCGGCGGATCTGGTCCTCCCAGCGGGTGTAGTCGGAGGCCGAGGCCACCCGGAGGACGTCCCCGAGGACGGTCGGGTCGAGCTGTGGGGCGGGCATGGACCGCTTCTGTTTCGAGGGTGAGGGCCGGTGGGCCATGCTGGGGGTTCCTTCCGGTTGCGAGATCGATCGGTGGGCACGGCTCCCGGGCGGCGGATGCTTGGCGGTATCGAGGCCGCCCGGGGGCCGGTCAGCGGCGTTTGGCGTCGGACGCGATCAGGGAGCGCACGACGACCGCGCAGACGGCGACCGATGCGCTGGTGACGGCGACCGCCAGGAGCAGCGAGACCAGGACGGTCCCGACGACCAGGACGACGGCGGTACCGGCGCCGACGAGCGCGACCGCGGTTCCGGGGGTCAGCTGTACGACCGGACGGGACGGCTCAGGGGCGGCGGCGGGTGCCGGGGCAGGCGTGCCGGGCGTGATGGTGGTCGGCTGGACGACGGCGGGCTGGGTGACCAGGCCCGAGGGCTGCGGCATGGTCGGGATCTTGGGCTGGAACATGGGTGGTTCTCCTCTCCCGGGCACGGGCTACTTGACGGCGGTGTCGATGACAGAGGCGAAGAGACTGTCGGCGAGGAGGTAGCCGCCAAGGAGGAGCACGCAGATCAGCCACACCGGCGGACGGAAGAGCTTGATGCCGAGGTAGCCGACGACCAGCAGGGCGATCCAGAGGGGGACGTCCATGGACGCTGTCTCCTAACGGACGGTGCAGCGGTGGGTACGGGCGGCAAGTTGGGCGGCGGTCCGGCTGGAGTAGTCGGCGGACCAGCCGCAGCGGTCGGCAGTGCAGACGGCGGCGTGGACGGTGCGGCCGGTGCGGTTGCGGTGGGTGCCGATCTGCACGGGGCCGATACGCATCACGGAGTGGAAGCTGTCGCGGGCGGGCATGCCGGTCAGCCCCTGTCGGTCGTCGGGTCGGTGTACTGGGCGCGGATGCTGCGGGCGTTGGCCGGGTCGTCGACGCGTCGGGCGGCTTCCTCGGCAAGCAGGTGGGCGAGGAAGGGGCGTCCGGTTGCAGCCATCTCACGCGCTCCGTCGAGGTAGTCGGCCACGGTCAGGTCGGCGGGATCGTGGGTCATCTCAGTTCTCCTTCGCGGTCAGCTGAGGCGGGCGGCGATGGCGTCGGCAAGGTGGGGCGGAACACCGAGGCGGGAGCGGAGGGTGTCGGTGTCGATCGGTGATCCGGTGCGGGTGCGGTACTCGTCGGCGACCTTGCGGGCGTGGTCGATCAGCACGGCGGGAACGGGCGGCTCCGGGGACGGGGGCGAGGACAGGGCCGTTGTCGCAGGGGGTTCGTCGGCCTGGGATGGGATCGGGGCGGCGTCAGGCACACGCGTCGGCCCGACGTCCTTTGTCTCCGTGACGGCGGCTGGCGGAGCTGGCTCCGGCTTCCCCGACGAGTGGGCGAGGAGAGTGCCACCGAGGAAGGCGAGTGCGGGCCATCCGGCGATGCCGAGCCGGAGCGGGGCCGGCGGGTCGGCCAGGTCGAGGAACCCGGCGGTGGCGACGTTGGCGCCGAGTGAGGCGAAGAGGGCAATCAGGAACCAGCACCAGGCCAACGGGGACGGGCCCTCACTGCGGAGCCGACGCCAGGCGGCGACAAGGAGCAGGTCGACGCTCACCGGGTAGGCCCATGCCTTCCAGCCGTCCTGTCCGGCCGCGGCAGCGAGGTCGTGCAGGTGGGCGAAGGACAAGGCTCCGGCGATGACCGCCTGGATCAACACCGCGTCGATCCGAAGACCGTGCCGGGCGCCCATCAGGAGTCCTCAGCGGGGTCGGAGCCATCCGGGAACGTGCCCGGCGGCGGCTCCGGCAGCGACACGACGAGGGATGGGCTGACGACGTCCACGAAGTCGAGGTCGGCGCCGGCCATGTCGGCGTACAGGGCGAGTTGGCCGAGCAGAAGCACGGTCCGGGCGAAGTCCTCGCAGTCGGGGCACATGGCGGTTCTCCCTTCTCTGGGCATGGCAGTGGTAGGGACTCGGCGCGAAGACGGTCACGCCTACCGGATGGGGGAGAGATCAGACGGTGGCCGGAGAGGCCTTCGCCGATGGCACAGGCTCGGTGGCGGTACCGGTGGTGGGCCGGAAAGGGGCCAGCTCGGGCAGGTCCGGGGTTCTGTCGGCGTACCGGTTGCAGAGGTTCACGGCCTGGCGGAGCGAGGTGTGCGGAGCGCGGATGCGGTGCCAGCCGCCGGACGCGTCTCCCGCGATGGCGAGGCCTCGCAGTTCGGCGGGAATCTGGATGGCGGCGAGGACCGCGTCCGGGGCGATGTCGCCGAAGGCCATGTTGGCGGAGGTCTCGTCGTTGAGGCGGTGGGCGGTGCGGCCGGTGAGTTGGGCGCGGAGCATGGTGATGCCCTTGCCGAGTTCGGAGCCGAAGCGCTGTCCGCAGATTTCGAGGTAGATACCGGCGGCGCGGCCGAGCTGCGCGAGACGGACCAGGGCGGTGATGATGCGGTCCCGCCGCCTCTCCTCCTCCTTCGTTGCGTACAGGGCGAGTTCGGCCACCTCGTCGACCAGGACGACGACCGGGGTCGGGCGGAGCTCATCAGGCAGGTCCCAGATGTCGGCGGCGATCTCCGCGTCCGGCACATCGACGGTGATGCGCTGCTGGGTACGGATGAGGCGGTAGACGTCCGCCATCCGCGCCACGAGTGCATCGAGGAGTTCGGCAGCGGTGTCCGGGCTGTCGGCCAGCGCTGAGAACCGGCGCGCCAGCGGGAAGAGTTCGACCCCTTGCTTGCAGTCGATGCCGACGAGGGCAACGTCCAGAGGAGCAAGGCCGGCGACCAGGTTGCGTTGGTAGACCGACTTGCCGGACTCCGTGGCGCCGAGGGTGAGGGCGTGAGGTATCGCGCGGTAGTCGCGGTAGTGCACCGACCCGTCCTCCCGAAGGGCGACCGGTACCCGCATCGCCCGGGTCTCCGTCTCAGCAGGCATCTGCACCCGCTTCAGCACGTCGTATCCGGTCATCCGCACCTCTACGACACCGGACCGCACCTCACGCGAGGTCACGCCGAACATCGAGAACGAGTGCCGAAGCCGGTCCGAGGCCGCAGCGATGTCGAAGACGTCCTGGCCGGGACGGAGCTTGAGTCGGAGGACCAGGCCGGTGCGAGTCGGCCGCAGTCGCCGGATACGCGGAGGGCGGGGCTCAGGAATCGGACGGTTGGTGGCCCGAGCCAGAGATAACCGCCAACGCGCCGGCGGAACGGTCATCCCGCACGCGTCCATGACCGAGCGGTACCGGACCAAGACCCGCAGCGCGGCCAGAGTGACACCGAAGGCCAGCCAGTACCAGGCGGGCCGCCGCCACCGCAGGAGACCCGCAGCGGCGACGACCAGCACCAGAGCGACCGTGAAGGCGGTCATGATCAGGCCGCCTTCGACCCTGCGGCGGCGACGTCGGCGAGCGAAGTGACCGCGACCGCGCGGAACGCGATGCCGTGCCGCCGCTGGCCGTTGAAGTCGTTCTCCCACGGACGGGCGACCAGGCCGGTGAGCGCGACCGGCGTACCCATGGACAGCTCACCGCTGATCCCGGGCTCCGGAACTGTGACGGAAAGGATCTCCACCTCCTCGTTCGCCGCGAACATCACGTCCACGGTCATGAGCTGAGCACCGGTCTCCATGTCGGTGGCGATCTCACCGGTACGACGGTCACGCACCTTCACCTGCGGAGTCTTGGCGACCATCACGACAGCGCTGGAGGTGTCGACGGGAATCTGACGCACAGCAGATCACTCCTCTATAGATGCTGAACTCCGCCACTCATGTACATGAGTGACATGAAGAAGAGTGCATCACTCCTGTACATGAGTCAACCCGCCGCGAAGAAGAACTCGCGGCGGGTTGAGGGGAGTTGAGCGCGCGTCAGTCGCCGGCAGGGATCCGATATTCGAAAACGAACTGGTCAGCGGCCATGAGGGTGTCGCACACCTCGACCACGCGACCCGCGGTCGTACGGGCCTCCCGGATCAGGTGAACCACGGGCGCACCCGGGCTGAGCGCCAGTTCCGACGCTTCCACCTTCGAGGCTGGGCGCGCTTGCAGCGTCTCGACGAACTCCGCGAACTCATGCCCGTGGTCTTCGAGTCGGGCGTAGATGCCACCGCCCCCGGGGTTCTCGGCGAACAGCTCCGGGATCTCCTTCACCACGTCCCAGGGCAGGTAGGACGAGGCGGTCTCGACCGGGGTGCCGTTACGGAAGTAGAGGCGCCGGCGGGCCAACACCTGCGTACCGGCGGGGACGCCCAGACGCTCGGCGGCATCCTCGGGCGCGTCCATGGGGCCGATGTAGAGGACGCTGACTTTCGCGGTGGCGCCGGACTGTGCGGACTCCGCGAGGTAGGCGGCTTGGCCGCCCTGCCGGAGCGAGCGCCGGAAGCGATCGGAGGAGCGGTGCCGTACGGGGGGCCGGTTCTTCACGATCGAGCCCTTGCCGTGCCGGGTCTCGACGAGCCCACTCGCCCGTACCTCGACCATGGCCTTACGGATCGTCCCGCCGGAGACGCCGTAGCGGTCCACCAGCTCGGATTCGCTCGGCACCATGTCGCCGGCCTTGAGGACTCCCGCCCGGATCTGCTGCACGAGGTCATCAGCGATCTGCACATATCGAGGACCGGAACCGGCCCCTCCCGCCGCAGTTCCCATAGTCCTTCCCTGCCTCCTATGCTCCTCTACATGAGTCAATCACAGGAAGCGCCACCCGCTCCCCTGCACTCAGTGTCCGTAGCCGGAGCAGTGGTGCGTGAGGATGGCCGCCTCCTGGCGATTCGCCGAGCCGACAACGGCACCTGGGAGCTCCCGGGCGGCATCCTCGAAATCAACGAGACACCCGAAGCCGGCGTCGCCCGAGAGGTCTGGGAAGAGACAGGCATCCGCGTCGAGGTGGACCAACTCACCGGCGTCTACAAGAACACGACCCGAGGCATCGTCGCCCTGGTCTTCCGCTGCAAGCCCTCCGGCGGCACCGAGCGCACATCAAGCGAGTCGACAGCCGTCTCCTGGCTCACACCCGACGAGGTCAGCGAGCGCATGTCCGAGGTCTACGCGGTCCGCCTCCTGGACGCCCTGGACGGCAACGGCCCCCACGTGCGGAGCCACGACGGCAAGCAGCTCATCCCAGCGGGATAAGACTTTCTCTACTTCATCAAGGCCCGCGCACGGCGCGGGCGCGCACCGCCTCTGCGGCGCGGCCTGCCTCCTGTCTCCGCCCCGGCTGGCCGCGCCCGGCGGCGCGCTCGGCGTCTGCGGGCATGGAGTGGGGAGACACCCTCTGCGGCTGGGGCGGTCGGCTCCACGGCTTTAGGCAGCCACTTTGGGGCGAGCCTCTAAGATCTTGGCCCCAGCGTCGTGCTTTAACGGGCAGGTCCACAGACTGCCCGACTCGCCATCAGCTTACGGGGCCAAGATCACTCGCCCCAAAGCAGCTCCAGCCCAAAGCCGCTCCGCCGACCTTCGGTGGTTCAACTACTGAAACGCCAGCGCAGTCAAGGCGACCATGATAGAAAAGTCGCACGTTGACTAGGGGGCTGTGAACTGTGGTTGGTGTCGAGATTGCAATTGGTAAAGCTCTGGCAACTGCGGCCGGAAGAGCTGCCGGTGGAGGCGCCGCTAAGCTTGCTGGCATTCCAGGAGCTGCAATGGCCATGCGGTGGCGAAATCGGAAAACTCGCGCAGCTCTGACTCGACAGACAGAGTCATCTATCAGCCTCAACCTCCCCCCGGAGACGGCGCACTCTCTTGCCGAGTATCTGAACTCACCAGATTTTGAGGCCATCGCCCTATCTTTGGTTACGCAGATTTGGGCGAGCAGCGGAACTAAAAAACAGGAACAAAAATTCACGGAGACCAAGGAGAAGCTTGGAAAATCAATTCGACTGAATGTCGAAGCGGACTCCGAGCTTCTTAGTGATGTAAGTGAAGCAACATGGCAAGCCCTGCTGGAAAAGAGCCTTGAGAATGCTTCAAGAATTGTAGCTACTCAGGGCGAATCTCCCCTCACTCGCGCCGCTATGCTCAAAGTTGCCGCCTGCTACGCGGCCTCTGATGCGAAGTCGGCCAAAGCCTTGCGCGATGTAGAGGACCTAACACAGTTTCATCAGTTCGAAAACCAGCTGCGTGATCAGGTGAAGAACCTGCACGCAACAATGAAACTCCCGCACGCGGGTACTACCAAGAAGGTTCCATACAGCAAGCTTTTCGTGGAACCTAAGCTGGAAGTAGCAGTCAAACGAGAGCAAGATAATCACGTACCCCCTATTGACCTACAGAGCGTCCTGTCGACCTCTCACAGGACCGTGATTCTGGGAGACCCCGGAGGAGGTAAATCAACTCTATCTTTGAAACTCGCCTACGAAATTGCACGATCAACTGCACAGGCAACGAGTGCGCTAGTCCCCCTTCTCTTTATCTTGCGTGACCATGTAGAGGACTTCAAAGCAAATAACCTCACCCTGGTTGAGCACCTTGAGAATGTATGCAAGAAGCCATACAACGTTGACCCGCCTGCTGGAGCAGTTGAACATCTCCTTCAGAATGGGCGAGCTTTCGTGATCTTTGATGGACTCGATGAACTAACTGACACCTCGCTCAGGCGTCGAGTTGTCGAGTTCGTCGAATCCTTTGTTTACATGCACCCAAGCGTTCCTGTTCTCGTGACATCTCGACGGGTTGGTTACGACGAAGCACCCCTTGATGACTCCCTTTTCAGCACCGTGAATCTTGCTGAACTCGGGAGAGAGCAGGTTAAAGATTACGCAAACAAGTGGTTCATTCTGGATGAGACGATTGAGAGAGGCCGCCGGACTGAGCTTGCAGGGTCATTTTTGCAGGATAGTGAATTCGTATCAGACCTGCGAAAGAATCCACTAATGCTGTCCTTGATGTGCGGCATCTACGCCTCTGAAAACTACATCCCCGCTAATCGCCCTGATGTTTACAAAAAGTGTGCAGAGTTGCTTTTTGAAAAATGGGACAAACAGCGTGGGATCGGCATCCCGCTTCCTTTCGACGCCCATGTCAAACATGCTCTAAATGCCCTTGCCCTATGGATGTACTCCAGCCCAGGGGCGCAGCACGGCTTGAAAAGGGAAGCCCTAATCACCTTCGTCAGCAAGTTCCTGCTGGACAAGCGATTTGATGACGAAGTGGAGGCAGAGAATGCTGCCACCAAATTCGTAGACTTTTGCACGGGCCGGGCATGGGTACTCACTGACGTTGGGTCAGACGCAAATCAAGGCATTTATGGTTTCACTCATCGAACGTTTCTGGAATACTTCGCAGCTAACCAAATAGTTCGGCAAAACTCCTCCGCTGAAGCTCTCTTTTCGTTGCTTGCCCCGAAAATTGCGGCCGCGGAGTGGGATGTCGTTGCACAATTGAGTCTTCAAATTCTTGGAAATAATGTCGACGACGGTGCCGATGATTTCCTCCAGCTTGCGCTCGACAAGGCTACAGAGGAAGGTTCAAGCCCGGCAGCGCGAAATATTATCTCCTTTTGCGGGCGGGCACTCTCCTTCACCGTTCCACGGCCGGCCATTATTCGGGAAATTTGCGACCAGGCGGTCAGAATTTCCAGTGTGGCGAGGGAAGGAGAAAAGCCGCACATGTTGCTGACACCTAGGGACTTCGCCCCCCTTGAGTCAGTTCTACACTCAAGCGCGGAAAACCTTCCCTCTGTATCTAAGGCCGTTAAAGATGCGGCACTCAGGCTGGTAGCAGAGGAGCCGCACAATGCGCGCGCATTGTGTCAGTGTCTATTCTTGGCGCGTATTCCTGAATTGACGATGGGGCATTCAGCTGCTCTCCCTCCTGCAAATTCCGCGGTCTGGACCGACTTGCAACGAGAGCTTTTTACCCAAGTGCGAGGCAACCTGTCACTGCATAGCGATGAAGGCCACTGGGCCTCGCAGTTGCGGGCTATTTTGGGTGAGATTTCGATTACGGAAACCCTGCAACGTTTTGGCGTACAGGGTCTATATGGAGTAGATGCGAATCTATTCCAGCCTTTCGTTCGACCGTTCGTTCTTTCCATTCCGGCCTTGCGAGGCCCTTTCTATGGAGATTCAAGCCATTATGAGGACATCAATATTCTGAAACGGGCCGTCGAGGAGGTGGGTACCTACCTCCTCGATTTGCCAACCCCTTGGTTCTCTGCGAGCAACTCCCTAAAGGAGCTGTCCTTCCCCATTCTCCACAGCTCTTACGCGTCTCGCGCAGACCTGAGAGGCAAGGAGCTGGAAGGCGTGATCTTGATGTTCTGCCCGCTGGGCGAGCTGCTCACAGACGAGCAGACTTACGGCTTTGGAAGAACCTACGGTGTTATTCCAACGATGATTTCAAAGTGGGCCAAGGCTCGCCGCGAAAAAGAGTTCGTCCCTGGGGCTCTCGCCACTCTGCGCTCATTGAGCTTGAGCGAAAGAACATTCGAATTCTTGCAGAGTTGGATTCGCGGAGAGACGTCACTCGTAGATTTGACGAACACTAACTAAATAGCGCATGGATGGGCGGGCCTGGGTCTACGCCATGGAAGCGCCGTCCAGGGACGTCAGGCCACTCCTGCAATTGGTCTAATTTCGCCTCCATTAGCAGCATGCCAGGTTCGCTTGCCAAGTGAACCTGGCATGCAACCGCGACCCATCAAGGTTTAGCGATAAAGCGGCTTGCGGCGCGAAGCCAGGCCGGCATAGCGCAATGGGGAGGAGAACCCCAAATCTGTGGTCGGGTGCCCCTCCCCACGCAAAAGGACGGCCAGTTTCGGCTAACGCATTTTACCGCCGCTTCATCAGGTTCGGGCTGGTTCACTAACCTCGGAGCTGTCCTCGGCTGGCCGCAACGCGGAGCACGTCTCTCAGTGCGCCGGTCAGGTCGTGCCCCAGGTGGCGCAGGTCATCCGAGTCCGTGCTTTGGTCGTCCAGGGTTTTCCAGGCCTCTTCCAGCAGGTGTGCGGCCATGCAGAGTTGGACCGCTTCGATGTTGTCCGCCAGGCGGGACATGTAGCCGCCCCGGTCGTCGGTGCTCAGGTAGCAGGGCTTCCCCTCCGGGCCCGACCACGGGAGGAGCCGCAGTTCGTTCGGTGCTGTCATTTTCGGGTCGGCCTTCCGTCAAGTACGTGGTGGGCGGTGAAGACGGCGTCGGCGCGGTCTCCTGGGAAGGCCAGAATCGCGGCTTCGATGACGCGGCCGGTGGAGTCGGTGGCAATGCGGGTGATAGCGAGGACGGCCGTGGTCGATCCGATCCGGAGGGCCGAGGCTTCGTCCGGGGTTGGAGAGCGGGCGCAGACCGTCTCTCGGACAGTGGCCGGCGACGGGCCGAGGATGGCGAATCTCGTGACCGCTCCCCGGCTCACAGAGTCGTAGTCGAACACTCCGGCCGGGGCCAGGTCGCGCGGTATGTAGATGCGAGCCAGGCCGTGCGGCGTCCCTTGTTCGAGGCTGAGGCAGGAGTACTCCGCGAGGGGGCTGCCCGTTGGCACCTTCAGCAACGTCGTCAGGTGCACGGAGGCCGGAACCGTTGCGCTGCGAACCGTGACGCTCACCGTGGGCTCAGCAGCGGTCCAGGGGTCCAGCGTGCCCCAGCCACCGACGTACATGATCTTGCGACGTGGGCCACGCACGAAGTTGCCCTTGCCGTGGATCTTCTCGACGAGCCCTTCGCCCTGGAGCACGGCGAGGGCGCGTCGCAGAGTCACCGTGCTGACTTTGTACCGGCTGGCCAGGTCGGTTTCGGACTGTAGGCGCTCGCCAAGCTTGATGCGGCCTGTCGTGATCTGGCGACGGAGATCGTCGGCGATGTCGTGGTGACGAGGGGGCACGGAGCCGGTCACCGCCTTCTCAGCAGTCGTACGGCGACGAGCCGGGTACGCGTGTGTATGGCCAGCAGCTCGCCCGACTCGAAGACCAGTTGTTTGGCTCCCTGGGGGAGTTGAAAGAGGTCTCTCACCCGGCAGGCTTGGCCGCCGAGTTGGATGATGTCGCCGCGCTGCACGGTGGCCGCGGTGACCTCGATGTGGGAAACCAGTGCACCGATGGGGACTTGAGGCCTCACAGCGTCACCTCCCCGGACGCAGGCAGGTCGGGCGTCGAGTGGCACGGGCAGTCGCAGGCTTCGTAGATCACCGGGACGTCGACCGGGACCAAGAGCGGGGAGGACTCAACACAGGAAGAGTGCGTGCCGATCCGGCACGCGATTGAGCGGTAGGGGACGGAAGTCGTGTCCGCAGCGGGCGGCTGTCGACGAGGGGGCATCAGTGAACCCCCGCGAGTGCCGACCAGGCATCGGCCGGCAGACGAGGCGCGACGTCCACCGCTCGCGTCCGTACACGCGCTTCCCACGCCACCAGGTACGGACGGACAAGCGCGACGTCCTCACCTCTCAGGGGGCGACGGTGGACCGCGCCAACCGAAGCCTGGCCCAGGACGACGGTGGATACGTCAGCGGGCACGGTGGAGGTGGGTGCGGCCAGTGGCCGGGAAGGCGGTAAGGGGCGGCGGTGCCGGCCCTTGGGGAAGTGCCGCTCTCTGGTGAGCGAGGCGGCACGGCGGATACGGTTGAGCATGCTGTTCAGCTCCTATCGCTGATAGTCCGGTCCCCCGACGTCGCCTGTCGTGGGGACCGTTTTGCGTACGACCGCCCATAAGGTGCGGCCGTTCAAGCTGGTGGCCAGGAGTCCGAATCGATCGGCCTCAGCCACAACGTCCAGGACCTCCCGCCATGACTCGGCGGAGAGCGTTTCCGGCACTTCCGCCTCGACCGTCGTGAACCGGGTGTGCTCCTCCACGCGCGTGGGGAGCCCGGCGGCGGACAGCCGGGCGGCGATGGCCGCCGCACTCACTCCCGAAGCGGACACAGGGCAGCCTCCGTCACCAGCGATCACTTTCAGTGAATCTAGTTAACTAGATTAGAGCTAGTGGACTAGATTTTCCATATGTCTGAGCAACCGCCGTATCTCCGCATCGCCGACGAACTCCGGCAGCGCATCGCGGAGCACGTCTGGGGACCGGGGGACCGCCTCCCCTCCCGCGCGCAGATCGGCCAAGAGTGCGGCGTGGGCGAGAACGTGGTGCGCCGGGCGCAGGAGTTGCTGATCTCCCAGGGGGTGCTGGAGGGTCGGGCCGGATCGGGCACTTATGTCGCCGAAGCCCGGAAACGGGTTCGAGTCGTGCGGTCGTCCGCACGCGAACAGCCCAGCGGCTCCCCGTTTCGCCAGGACATGAAGGCTCTCGGCAGGCAGAGCGACTGGGAGAGCCGGACCGAGGCGAAGGTGCCGGCCCCGGCCGAGATCGCCGCGCGGCTGGGGATTGCCGAGGGCGAGCTGTGTGTGCGGACGACCTACGAGTTCCTGGCGGACGGCAGGCCGGTGCAGCTGTCGACGAGTTGGGAGCCCTACGACCTCACCGCGGGCACTCTCGTCGTCCTTCCCGAGGGAGGGCCGCACGCCGGGGCAGGTGTCGTGAACCGCATGGCCGTGATCGGAGTGACCGTCAGCCATGCAGTGGAGCAGCCGGAGCCCCGGCAGGCGACCGCCGAGGAGGCGTCGCTACTCGGCATCCAAAAGGCCGCACTCGTGACGCACATCCGGCGGACGTACTACAGCGACCAGGGCCGTCCCGTGGAAACAGCCGACATCGTGGTGCCCGCAGCGCACTGCGAGATCGTCTACGAGATCCCAATCAGCCGGTAGCGGGCAGTCCCCGGCAGCTCCAAAGCACTGCGCAGCCGTGCCCCCCGCGTGCCCCTTCCGTGCCCGATAGAGCGGGAAACCAGGGGGAACAGCGGTGACCGGCAGGGAGCGGGCATGGCAACGGCCCCTGACCATACGTCCTGGTCAGGGGCCGTTCACATGCGGTGGGTGTGGGATTTGAACCCACGGTGACATCGCTGCCACGACGGTTTTCAAGACCGTTCCCTTAGGCCGCTCGGGCAACCCACCCCGCGTCAGCAGCCGGTGAGGACCGGTTTCGACGCGGAGGACAGCCTAACCGGTCAGCTGTCGCCCTTGCGCTCGCCCAGGGTGACTTCCACCGTGGACGTCTTGCCGTCGCGCTTGTACGTCAGCGTGACCTTGTCGCCCGGCTTGTGGGTCCAGATCTCACCGATCAGGGTCGGCCCGCTGTCGACGACGGTGTCGTTGAACTTCGTGATGACGTCGCCCGCCCGGAGGCCGGCCCGGGCCGCGGGACCGTCCTTCGTGACCGCTTCCGTGCCACCGGCGCCCTGGTCCGAGATGACCGCACCGCCGGTCTTCTCGTCCATCGTCACCGTGGCGCCGATGACCGGGTAGACCGGCTGACCGGTCTTGATCAGCTGCTGGGCGACGTTCTTCGCCTGGTTGATCGGGATCGCGAAGCCGAGACCGATGGAACCCGCCTGGCTCTGGCCGGTGCTTCCGGTCGACTGGATCGCGGAGTTGATCCCGATGACCGCGCCGCCGGCGCTCAGCAGCGGACCGCCGGAGTTGCCCGGGTTGATCGAGGCGTCGGTCTGCAGCGCGCTCATGTACGAGTTGCTGCCTCCGGAGCCGTCACCGGAGGCGACCGGGCGGTTCTTCGCGCTGATGATGCCCGTGGTGACGGTGTTGGACAGACCGAACGGGGCGCCGATCGCGATCGTCGAATCGCCGACCGCCACCTGGTCCGAGTTGCCCAGCGGCAGCGGCGTGAGCCCCTGCGGCGGGTTCTTGAGCTTCAGGACGGCCACGTCGTACCCCTGGGCCCGCCCGACCACCTCGGCGTCGTACTTCTTGCCGTTGGAGAACGTCGCCGTGAGCTGGCCGCTGTCCGCCGCGGAGGCCACCACGTGGTTGTTCGTGAGGATGTGGCCTTCCTTGTCGTACACGAAGCCGGTGCCCGTACCGCCCTCGCCGTCACCGCCCTGCGCGTCGATCGTGACCACGCTGGGGAGCGCCTTGGCCGCGACGCCCGCGACCGTACCCGGGTCGCGCTTGAGGTCCTGGGGGGTGCCCGACGCGGCGACCGTGGTCGAACCGGAGGAGCCGGAGTCGTTGTTGCTGTCGGCGGCCCAGAAGCCGAGGGCTCCGCCGACTCCGCCCGCGACGAGTGCCGCCACGACCACCGCGGCCACCAGGCCGCCCGCGCCCCGCTTGCGCGGCGCGTCAGGCGTGTGCGGCTGGGCGGGCGCGCCCCACACGGGGCCGCCGCCCTGCGCTCCGTGGGCGTACGACGGGACCGCCGGCGGGGGCGGGGGCCAGCCGGCATCCGCCGCGGACTGCGGTGCGGCCGGGGGCGCGTACTGCGGCGCGGTCGGCGGAACCGGTGCCATGGGCGTGGTCGGCGGGTCCTGGGCGGGGGAGGCCGGCTGGTGCTGTGTGGTCGTCGCGTCCGGGTGCGGCGGGGCGTCGGGCGCGCTCCCGGGGAGCCCCTGGGGAGCGTCGGCCGGCACTGGAGGTGCGGACGGAACGGACGGGGCGGCCTCGGCCGCGTTGCCCTCGTTGCCCTCGTTCTCTGTGCTCACAGCTCTTTACTCCTCGGTTCCACATCATCATTCGGCAAGAGATCCGCTGTGTACGTGTCTGGAGTCAGCTTTTCCCACAGCACGTCAGGCCACTGTAAGCAGGACCTGTGCATCTGTGCACGGCCCCTTACATCGGACAAAACGGCCTCACGTCACCAGGTGTACGCATCCCTGGTCTCCCGGTGACACCATGACGCGGGTGACCCAAGCACGGCAGCAGCGCCCCAGCCAGCATCCCATCCAGGTCATCGCACACCGGGGCGCGTCCGACGACGCCCCCGAGCACACCCTGGCCGCGTACCGGAAGGCGATCGAGGACGGGGCCGACGCCCTTGAGTGCGACGTACGGCTCACTGCCGACGGTCATCTCGTATGCGTACACGACCGACGGGTGAACCGCACGTCCAACGGGCGAGGCGCGGTCTCCGCCCTGGAGCTCAACGAACTCGCGGCCCTCGACTTCGGCTCGTGGAAGGACCGCGAGGAGGCGGAGTCCCCGGACTGGGACCCGGTGCCTGGCGAACTCACCTCCGTGCTCACCCTGGAAAGGCTCCTCGAGCTCCTCGTCGAGACCAGGGCCGCCGGCCGGCCGCTGCAGCTGGCCATCGAGACCAAGCACCCGACGCGCTGGGCGGGCCAGGTCGAGGAACGCCTGCTGCACCTGCTGAAGCGCTTCGCGCTCGACGTGCCGCCCTCCGACGCCCCCTCGCCGGTCCGCATCATGAGCTTCTCGGCCCGCTCGCTGCACCGCATCCAGGACGCCGCGCCCCAGCTGCCCAGCGTCTACCTGATGCAGTTCGTCTCGCCGCGGCTGCGTGACGGACGGCTGCCGGCCGGTGCCCGGATCGCCGGGCCGGGGATGCGGATCGTACGCAGTCACCCGGGGTACATCGACCGCCTGCACCGCGCCGGTCATCGGGCGCACGTCTGGACGGTCAACGAACCGGAGGACGTCGAGCTCTGCATCCGGCTCGGGGTCGAGGCAATCATCACGAACCGTCCGAAGCAGGTTCTGGCCCAGCTGGGGCGCGCGTAGCCAGGGCGCCGGCCGGGAGCGCCGGCCGGGGAACAACCGGGGAGGCACCCCCGCACTTTCGGTCACAGGGAGTACACCGGCGCATTCGCCCCGTACCCGATCGTTACGAGTGCGTCACTCGCAGGCCATTGGCCGGTTTCCGGTCCAGCCCAGGGGGGCATCCACTCCGTGGCGTGGGGCAAAGGAGGTCTCGGGGGTGGCGTTGGTGGTGGCACAGGAAGTGCCCACGTCGTCGAGCATGGCCGTACCCCATGGCCCTGCGGGCGTGGGTCAGGCACGGCACCGGATGCGTGAGCAGTTGCGCAGCCACGGGGTGTCGGATTCGGTCGTCGACGATGCTGTTTTGATCCTTTCCGAACTGCTCAGCAACGCCTGCCGGCACGGCAGGCCGCTGGGCCGGCACACCGATGTCGGAGACGGTGATGTGCGCGCCGCCTGGCGCGTCGACAGAACGGGCGGGCTGACCGTCGAGGTGACGGACGGAGGCGGCCCGACGCGGCCGGTTCCAGCCACTCCTTCGGTGACCGCTCACGGCGGCCGGGGCCTCAACATCATCAGCGCCCTCGCCGAGGAGTGGGGTGTGCGTGACAACTCGTCCGGCGAGGTCACGGTCTGGGTCCTGGTCAACGAGGGGCACGGTCATGCCGACGAACGGCCTGCCGCACGGGGCGGCACGCGAAGCAATGGACGGGGCGTAGGCACGACAGGGCCATCGGGCCGCGGCTCGGGGGTGAACGGTGCGGCGGGTCTCGACGGGCTGGACTTCGCCGGCGCGTTCGACGACGTGGGCTGAACCTGGGCGGCGCACCGCGGTGGTCGCGGCGGGATACCCGAAAGCCGGGACGCCGGAAGACCGGGAGGCCGGAAAGCCGGGAGCGCTGTCGCCGGGAAGCCGGCTGCCGGGTCGGCCGTGCCCCCGTACGGCGCACGGACGGCTAGGCTCGCGGCCCAGACCGCACTGTCGCAATCGGGAGAAAGCCCACCATGGCGAAGAAGCGCCCTCAGACCAAGGCCGGGAAGCAGCAGCTTGACGACGGCGAGATCCCGGTGGTCGGGGCTCGCGAGCCCTGCCCGTGCGGTTCGGGCCGCCGTTACAAGGCCTGCCACGGCCGCGCCGCCGCCCAGGCCGTGGCCGAACTCGTCCAGCGCCCCTTCGAGGGCCTGGCCGGCGAATGCGACTGGGTCGCGCTGCGCGAGCTGGTGCCCGCGGCCACGGTCGAACTGACCCTGAAGGACGGACTGCCCGAGGGCGTGCCGTCGGTGACGCTCGCGACCGTTCTCCCGATGGCGTGGCCCGCACTGCGGCGCGACGACGGGTCGGTCCTGCTCGCCCTGCAGAACGACACCTCTTCCGGCGACCTCAGCCGCGACCTCGCCGACACGCTCCAGCGGGCGCTGGAGGCCGATCCCGGCTCGCCCGTCGCCGCCCGGCGCGTACCGGCCGAAGGGCCGCGGCTCCAGGACCTCCTGGACGCCGACGCCCCGTTCGCGCCCGTCGTGCACTCGGGCTTCGAGTTCTGGGTGCCGGACGCGGAGAACGCCACGGCCGAGGTGTCCGCGTCCCTGGAGCGCGCCAACGACGCGGCGCTCCCGACCGTCCTGCTTTCCGGGGTGGACGCCGCCTACTGGTGCGAGACCCCGGAGAAGAACCACCTGCGCTGGGTCATGCCGCACCCCGAGGAGCGGCTCCTGGACGCGCTCGCCCGGCTGCACGCCGCCGGCGCCTCCTCACTCGGGGAAGGGACCCGACTGGTCGGCTCCTTCCGTGCGCACGGCCTGATGGTCCCGGTCTGGGACCTGCCGAGCTCGATGGGTGCCGAGGAGTGCGAGAAGCCCGCCGTCGCGTTCGCGGAGCGGCTCACGACGGCGCTCGCGTCGGACGCGCCGCTCACCGCCGAGGAGCGTCGGGCACGTGGTGGGCTCACCAACCGCCAAGTGACCCTCAGCTGACAGTGACCACCGCCCGGACCGTACGGTGACGCCCGTCACAACTCGCCGTACTCACAGGTAAATCGCTGTCCGAATACGCGAGATCGAATTTGCGAACGGCAGATCTCTTGTTACCGTTCTAGAAGCCCGGTCGCTGGTGCATCCCCCGTCGCCAGCGATCGGGCATCCTCATGTCCGGGCACGGCGCACCACGGCGCATCACACGGCGCACGAACCGCGCACAGGCCCTGCACAGCAACTGGTCGCGCCCCCGGCTTCCTCGCCCGCCCCACACCCCGCCTCGGCCGTCCTTCGACGGCCTGGAGACGCCTTCCACGTGGCCCGGCGTCAACCCACCACCGCGGACGCCTTGTTGGGTCCCGCGTCGACAACGCCTCCGCACGATCACCGGACCGCTCGGAATCGGACAGAAGTCGTCGGAGGCTCCCCTTTCCGATTTCTCCGCGAAACAGCTCCCGAAGAGATCTTCGAAGAGCGATCGAACGGTTTCCGGAAAGCGCATCAGAAAGCCGACCACCGGCGGACTTTGCACCGGCAGACTTTGCATGACCGAAACGGCCCGCACGGAATGACCGAAACGAACCCCGCCGATCACCTCACCCGGAAGTGATACGCCGGGGATCCGACAGCGCTGGGTAATGACGGCGGGCGAAGAAGGGGCCAAGAAGGGGGCCAAGAAGCGGACGAAGAAGCACCACCACCCACCACCCGGCGGCCCGCAGCTCAGTACGCGAGCCGGCTTCCGCCGTCCGGGGCGCTGT
This sequence comes from Streptomyces sp. NBC_00385, assembly GCF_035917155.1. Lineage (NCBI taxonomy): Bacteria > Bacillati > Actinomycetota > Actinomycetes > Kitasatosporales > Streptomycetaceae > Streptomyces > Streptomyces sp. NBC_00385. The sequence continues at coordinate 4,189,938 of NZ_CP107951.1, forward strand.
TGCTCGCCTCGACCAGCGCGTCGAGCAGCGCCCCCACGTCCGGCAGCCACGGCGACGCCACCGCCCGGACCGGCGCCCCGCCGCCGGAGCCCGGCCGGGACACCCGCTCCGGCGCCCGCTCCCAGCGCACCTGCCCCGTGCCGATCCCCGACGGCGGAAGAACGAGATAGCCGCCCTCGCCGTGGAACCGCAGCGAACTGGGCACCCAGTCCTGAGCGTGCAGCAGTTCACCGAGCCGTTCGAGCGTGTACGGAGCGACCAGCAGCGACCATCGGGTCGGCGTCGCCACCACGGGGCCCAGCCGCATGCCCATCCGGTCGAGTTCCGCCAGTGCACGGGCACCGGCCACCGCCGGCAGGCTCAGCGCGCACGGCGCGCGCCCGCCCGTGGCCAGCAGAAGCGGAGCGGTGGGCCGGTTCGTCCACCACCAGCGCACCATCCGGGCGTCGGTGGTCGCGGCGAGCAGTCCGGGATCGAAGGGGTGAGCGCCGGGAACGGCGCACTCGGGGTCGGGGCAGGCGCAGCCGCGGCCGCGCTCACCACGGCCGCCGGCCGCCTGGAGGCCCACCCCCGGGAGCACGGGCCACTGCCATGCGGTGGCACAGGTCAGGGCCGCGTCGAGCCGGGCGGTCCCGCCCTTGCGTCCGAGCCGGAGCCTGCGTCGCCTTCCGAGGATCTCGCGCATGAGCGCTCGTTCCTTTCCGTTGAACGCCGAGGGTCCACATCACACCACGCGCGCGTCACAACACGTGTGCGGATCTTCACTGTGTGTACATGCCCGTCGAGCCTGCGGTACGGGTTGGTCGTCGGTACCGAGCCTGAGCTGTGCTGAGCCGAATCGAGCCGGTTCCAGTCGAGAATGTCGCGAGGTGCAGGGCGCGTATCGCGCCTGCCGTCCGTCGTACGACCCCGCCACTCGGGGGTGGGGCGTTGGCCGTCACAGGTGAGGACGTCCGGGCCCGCTGCCAGGTTCCGGAGGCGGTCGGAACCGCCTCTGGCCATCTACCGATTTACGTACCCAGCATGCCCGGAATGACGCTCCCCCTGGCACTTCACCCGGGGGCAACCCCCGGTCGAGCACCATCAGTCGACCGCAAATGACTGCCGCAGGGTGCATTTTTTGGCCAAGTTACTCACCCCCCGGACACCACAAATCCCGTGGGGACAATGCTGGACATCGCCTTACTTGTGCGTGTACATGTGGATGCACTGATAGCGGCGCAGAATGACATGGGGGTTTGCGATGCTATTCGACGAAACAAACCAGTCGGAAAGCCGGCGACCATGAGCGCCCCACACCTGCCGAAAGTGGCTGGAATCGATCCCACAGTTCCGGTTTCGGCGCACACTGCCGGGCCTCTCTCCGAGGTTCCGGCCGCGCCCGGCGCCTTCATCCAGGACCGTCTGGCGGGCTGGGTCTCCGACCTCACGACGCTGCACGAGCTCACCGAGCGGCTGGCCAGAACCAGCACCCTCGACGACGCCCTGCACGAGCTGCTCGATGCCGGGGCCGCACTCGTGGGCGCCCGGCGCGGGCTGATCGCCTTCGAGCCGTCCGACCGCCGCGGCCCCGTCAGCACCATCGGCCTCGGTCTGGCCCACGCGGAGCTCGGCCAGATCGAGACGGTTCCGCGAAGTGCCACCTCCTACGGCCGCATCCTGGAAGGTCTGCCGAACGCCGACGGCCCGCTGACCACCCCCGATCTGCTCGGCGACACCAGCCTGGACCCCCGCAGGCGAGAGGTCGCCGCCCGTCTGGGCTACGCCGCCAGTTACGCGCTGCCCATCACCACCGAGCGGACCGGACGGCTCGCCGCCGCGGTCTGGCTCTACGACGAACCCGCCGAGCCGCTCGAACGCCAGCGCCACCTCGTCGGCCTGTACGCCGGATACGCCGCCGAACACCTGGCCCGGCTGCTGGAACTGGAACGGGCCAGGACCGACGTCGCCACCATCGCCGAGGAGCTCCTGCCCAGCCGGCTGCCCCGCGTCCCCGGCGTACAGCTGGCCGTACGCCATCACGCCGCGCCGCAGAGCGGCAGCGACTGGTACGACGCGCTGGCGCTGCCGGAAGGAGCGCTCGGCCTCTCCGTGGGCTCGGTCGGCGGCTCCGGGCCCAGCGCCCTGGCCGCCATGGGCCGGCTGCGCGCGGGCCTGCGGGCGTACGCGGTGATGGAGGGCGAGGATCCGGTCGCCGTGCTCTCCGATCTCGAACTCCTGATGCGGCTGACCGAACCGGCCCGTTCCGCGACCGCGCTCTTCGCCTACTGCGAGCCCACCCGCCGCAAGATCCTGCTGGCCGGTGCCGGGCACACCCCGCCGCTGATCGTCGGCGACCGGCGCACCGAGTTCGTCGAGACGACCCTCTCCGCTCCCCTGGGCATGCTCGCGTGCTGGGAGGCGCCGAGCGTGGAGATCGCCCCGGCTCCCGGGGAGACGGTCCTGCTGTACACCGACGGTCTGCTGCGCCGCGCCGGTGACTCGATGGACCGGGCGTTCGCGCGGCTCCACTCGGCCGCGGCGAGCGTCCCGAAGGCGCTGCGCCACGACGCCGGATCGGTCGCCGACCACGTGGTGCGCACCGTGCTGCCCGACGGGATCGACCGGGGCGACGGCACCGAGGACGTGGTCCTGCTCGCGGCGCGTTTCGACTGAGCCGGCCGCCCGCCGGCCGGTAGCGGCGGGCCACCCTGTGTAAGAGGTCTTCCGGCCCTGGGCCCCCTTCCGTACGCCCGTACGATGGAGGGGGTCCAGTGTCGTATCAAGGAGAGACAAGTCGTGTCTGAGGAGCTCACCCCGGAGAACCCGGAGACCGAAGAGGCAGAGCCGGTCAAGCAGCGGAAGAACGGCCTGTACCCGGGCGTCTCCGATGAGCTCGCCGCGAACATGAAGTCCGGTTGGGCCGACACCGAGCTGCACGGCCTGGAGCCGATCGCCCAGGCCGCGCACACCGCCGACCGCCGCGCCGCGCTCTCGGCGCGCTTCCCGGGCGAGCGGCTGGTCGTTCCGGCAGGCCGGCTGAAGACCCGGTCCAATGACACCGAGTACGCCTTCCGCGCCTCCACCGAGTACGCGTACCTCACCGGCGACCAGACCCAGGACGGCGTCCTCGTCCTGGAGCCGAAGGACGACGGCCACGAGGCGACCGTCTACCTGCTGCCGCGCTCCGACCGGGAGAACGGCGAGTTCTGGCTCGACGGCCAGGGCGAGCTGTGGGTCGGCCGCCGTCACTCCCTGACCGAGGCCGGGAAGCTGCTCGGCATTCCGGCGAAGGACGTCCGCGAGCTGCCCGCCGCGCTGACCGAGGCCACCGGCCCGGTCCGCAACGTCCGTGGTCACGACGCCGGCATCGAGGCCGCGCTCACCGACAAGGTCACCGCGGAGCGCGACGAGGAACTGCGTGTCTTCGTCTCCGAGGCACGTCTGGTCAAGGACGCCTTCGAGATCGCTGAGCTGCAGAAGGCCTGCGACATCACCGCGCGCGGCTTCGAGGACGTCGTGAAGGTCCTCGACAAGGCCGAGGCCACGAGCGAGCGCTACATCGAGGGAACGTTCTTCCTCCGCGCCCGCATCGAGGGCAACGACATCGGCTACGGATCGATCTGCGCCGCCGGCCCGCACGCCACCACCCTGCACTGGGTACGCAACGACGGCGCGGTGCGCTCGGGCGAACTGCTGCTGCTCGACGCCGGCGTGGAGACCAACGACCTCTACACCGCCGACGTGACCCGCACGCTTCCCATCAACGGCACGTTCACGCCGCTGCAGCGGAAGATCTACGACGCGGTGTACGAGGCGCAGGAGGCCGGCATCGCCGCGGTGAAGCCCGGCGCAGGCTTCCGCGACTTCCACGACGCCGCGCAGCGCGTGCTCACCGAGAAGCTCATCGAGTGGGGTCTGCTCGGCGACCGGACCGTGGACGAGGTCCTGGAGCTGGGGCTGCAGCGCCGCTGGACGCTGCACGGCACCGGTCACATGCTCGGCATGGACGTCCACGACTGCGCCGCCGCGCGGACCGAGTCGTACGTCAACGGGACGCTGGAGCCCGGCGTCTGCCTCACCGTGGAGCCCGGCCTCTACTTCCAGGCCGACGACCTGACCGTTCCCGAGGAGTACCGCGGCATCGGCGTCCGGATCGAGGACGACATCCTCGTCACCGAGGACGGCAACCGGAACCTCTCGGACAAGCTGCCGCGGCAGGCCGACGAGGTCGAGGCGTGGATGGCCCGGCTCAAGGGCTGACCGTCCGCCCCGTACCGCGCGCCGGAGGGCGCCCTGCTCAGGAGACCATGAGCAGGGCGCCCTCCCGCCATTTCAGGACCTTGTCGAAACTCACCACCGCCCCGCCGTGCCCCGGCCGGTTGCCGAAGTGGACGTGATCGGCGAGCTGCTCGATGAGACACAGCCCGCGCCCGTCCTCGGCGGTGAGCGGCGGGTGCTCGGCGTACTGCGGCGGGTACTGCTGCGTGGATGCGTACGGCTGCTCTGCCTCGTGCTGCTGTGCGGCGGTGCGAAGTGCGCGCCTCGCGGGGAACCCCGGTCCGGAATCGGCGACTTCGATACGGCATTTCTCGCCGTCCAGATACGCGGTGACCCGGTACTGCCCGCAGGCGGTACCGGACGGCTCCTCCCAGGCTTCCCAGGTGTCCGCTCCCTCGCCCCGGTCTCCGCGTGCCCCGCCGTGCTCGACGGCGTTGGCACAGGCTTCGCTCAGGGCGAGCGACAGGTCGAAGGAGACGTCCGGGTCCACGCCCGCTGATTCCATCGTGCCGAGCAGGAACCGTCGGGCGAGCGGAACGCTCGCAGCTTCGCGCCGCAAATGGAGTGACCACCAGATGCTCATGCTCCAGCCTCCTGGCTGCGGCTCGACATACCGATACGTATTGCCGCCCGAGGCCGTTCGTAAGCGCGGGCGGGGTGTGAGACCGCTCATTCGGCGGATACCCGTATGCGCCACACCTGTGCATCCCCGCCCCATAGAACCGTTCTGCCCCGTCAGTAACCGGTCCGAACGTGCCCGGCTCCCGCCCATTCGGGCGGAAGACGACCTTCCGGACCTGCCGTACGGGGACGGGGGGTGCAGTGGGATGATGTCTCGGCCATGACTACGTCTGTGGGACGCGCCGGAGCCGGTATGCGGCTGCTGAGGGCCGCGGTGTTCGCCGCGGTCTGTGTCGCGCTGTCCGCAGCCGGGCACGCGCTGGCCGCCTGCGCGACGGTCCCCTGGTGGACGCTGCTCGCAGGATTCCTCGGGATCCTCGCGGTGACGGCCCCGCTCGCCGGACGCGAACGCTCCCTGCCGTCCATCGCCGGCGCCCTGGCCGGCGGACAGCTCGTCCTGCACACACTCTTCGGCGTGGGTACGCACACCGCCTCGCCCCGGGTACCGGCCGGTGAGGACGCGCTGATCCGGTTCGCGGCGAACCTCGTCTGCGGTGCCGGGCCCGACCGGCTGAACGCCGCCGACGCCCACCGCATCGTCACCACCGCGGGCATCGACCCGGCGTCGGTGACCGGGCAGGCCCATCAGCACCTGGCGGCCGCCCCCTCCACCGACACGGCCGGCCTTGCCGGGATGCTGCCGGACCTTCCCATGGTGCTCGGCCATCTGCTGGCCGCGCTGGCTGCCGGCTGGCTGCTGCGACGCGGAGAGGTCGCCCTGTTCCGCCTCGCCCGGCTGTCGCTCCACGGCGCCCAGCAGGTGGCGGCCGGAGCGCGGCTGCGGGCGTTGCGCGCCGCGCTCGTCCTCGTGGCCGCGCTGCGCGCGGGGCTTCCCGGCGGGCCGACGACGGGGCCGCGCATCTCCCGTACCGCCGTGGACGCGCCGTGCCCGGCCACCGGGGATCCCTTGCAGCACATGGTGATCAGGCGCGGGCCGCCCTCCGTATTCACCCTCGCAGCCTGACGCGACGCCCTCCACGCGATGCCCGCGCGCCCCTGCCACGCACCCCCGGTGCCGGTACGGGTCCTCGTACGCACGCCGCTCGTGAGGAAGAGGTGTCGCGACCCCGTCGCGCACCCGCGCGCCGGAGCACCCTTCCTTCGTGCATCTGTGGAGTGATCCCTGCCATGAACGTTTCCCGCATCGCCCTCGCCGGCGGCGTCGCCGCGTCCACCGTACTGATCCTCGCCGGTACGGCCTCGGCCCACGTCAGCGTCCAGCCGCAGGGCGAGGCCGCCAAGGGCGGTTACGCCGTCATCAACTTCAAGGTCCCCAACGAGCGCGACGACGCCTCGACGACCAAGCTCGAAGTCAACTTCCCCACCGACCACCCGCTGGCGTCCGTCATGCCGCAGCCCGTGCCCGGCTGGGACATCAAGGTGACCACCAGCAAGCTGGCCAAGCCGCTCGACATGCACGGCAAGAAGATCAACGAGGCCGTCTCCAAGGTCACCTGGACCGCCGACGGCAGCAAGATCGAGCCCGGTCGCTTCCAGCAGTTCCCGCTCTCCGTCGGCCAGCTCCCGGAGGACGCCGACCAGTTGGTGTTCAAGGCCATCCAGACGTACGACAACAAGGAGGTCGTGCGCTGGATCGAGGAGCAGAAGGACGGCGCGGAGGAGCCCGAGAGCCCTGCTCCGGTCCTCAAGCTGACCGCGGCCGCCGAGGACGCGCACGGTGCCACCGCCGCCTCCGGCTCGGACTCCGCCGACAAGAACGCCACGGACGACCACGCGAAGGACGAGCAGACGACGGCCTCGGCGTCCTCCTCCAGTGACACCACGGCCCGTGTGCTCGGCATCGTCGGCATCGTCATCGGCGTCGCGGGCGTCGCCTTCGGCGTCCTGGCCGGCCGTCGCCGTACCGCCTGAACACCTATGCACCGGTTCCACGCACACGTCCCACCCGTAAGTCCCACCCGCTCCACCGACCCATCAGGAACAGTGCTCCATGGTTAAGAAGTCTGTGCTGGCCGCGGCGCTCGTCGCCGCGGCCGCGCTCACCCTGTCCGCCTGTGGCGGCAGTGACAACGACAGCAAGAAGCCCATCGCCGACGTGTCGGTGGAGGCGAAGACGCAGGCCGCGACGGTGCTCGACCAGCCGTTCACCAAGCCGAACCTCGTCCTGACCGACACCCACGGCAAGAAGTACGACCTGCGCGAGCAGACCAAGGGCAAGCCGACGCTCATCTACTTCGGCTACACCAACTGCCCCGACGTCTGCCCGCTCATCATGAGCAACATCGCGATCGCCAAGAAGTCCCTCCCCAAGGCCGACCAGGAAAAGCTCCAGGTCGTCTTCGTCACCACCGACCCGGAGCGGGACACCCCGGCCTCGCTGGGCTCCTGGCTCAAGGCCCAGGACCCCTCCTTCATCGGTCTCACCGGCGACTTCCCGACCATCCAGGCGGGCGCGCGGCAGATCGGTATCGGTATCGACGCTCCGAAGAAGGAGAAGGACGGCACGGTCGTCTCGATGCACGGCTCCCAGGTCATCGCCTTCTCCCCGAAGACCGACCAGGGCTACGTGCTGTACAGCGAGGACACGACGCCCGACGACTACACCAAGGACCTCCCCAAGCTCGTCAAGGGGGAGAAGCCGTGAACCGCCGCTCGACCCTCGCCGGCGTCCTGGCCCTCTCCACGGGGCTGACGCTGGCGGGGTGCTCGTCCTCGGACGCACCGGAGCTGAAGGTCATGGGCGCGTTCATGCCGCAGCCCGTCAACGACATGGCAGCGGCCTTCCTCGTCGTGCGGAACGACGGCGGCAGCTCCGACCGCCTCACCTCGGTCACCAGTCCGCTGTCTGACGACGTCACGATCCACGAGACGAAGAACCAGGCCATGCGCATGGTGACGTCCTTCGACGTACCCGCGGGCGGTGAGCTGGATCTGGAACGCGGTGGAAACCACATCATGTTCATGAAGCTCAAGCAGCAGCCCAAGCAGGGCGAGACCGTGTCCGTGGAACTGCACTTCGAGAAGGCCGGCCCCATGAAGGTCGATCTTCCCGTGAAGGAGACCACCCACAACCCGAAGAAGCAGTGAGGGACTGACACACCATGACAGCCACCGCCCCGCCCTTCGGGCGCTCCCCGTCCGCATCCGCCCCACGCCGGCCGCTCGCCGTCGCCGGGCTCCTCGCCGCCCTGGCCGGCGTGGTGTTCGGTCTGCTGCTGGCCGTCGCGGGCCCCGCGTCGGCGCACGCAGCGCTCACCGGGAGCGACCCGCAGGACGGGGCGGTGGTCGGTACCGCGCCCAAGGCAGTCACGCTCACCTTCTCCGAGCAGGTCGCCATGGGGGAGGGCTCCATCCGCGTCCTCGACCCCGCCGGGAAGCGCGCGGACACCGAGGAGGCGCCGCGTGATCTGCGCAGCGGCTCCACCGTGAAGTACGGCGTCTCACTGCACGCCGGGCTGCCCGACGGCACGTACACCGTCGCCTGGCAGGCCGTCTCCGCCGACAGCCACCCCGTCTCCGGAGCATTCACCTTCTCCATCGGCGCGCCCTCCGACACCGCCGTCGCCCTCCCGGACAGCGAGGCCGGCGGCGGCCTGGTCGGCACGCTCTACGGCATCGCCCGCTACGCCGCGTACGCCGGATTCATCGTGCTCGCGGGCGGCGCCGCGTTCGTGCTGGCCTGCTGGCAGCGCGGAGCCGGCGCCCGTCCGCTGCAGCGTCTCGTGGTCCGAGGCTGGATGACCCTCACCGCGGCCACGCTCGCGATGCTTCTGCTGCGCAGCCCGTACACCGGTTCCGGGAAACTCGGCGACGCGTTCGACCTCGACGGCCTCAAGGCGGTGCTGGACACCAAGCCCGGTGCCGCACTGGTCTCGCGGCTGCTGCTGCTCGGCGCCAGTGCGCTGTTCATCGCGGTGCTGTTCGGCGCGTACGCCAAGCGCGAGGACGAACGCGAGAAGAAGGACCTCACCTTCGGCCTCGCCATCGGCGGTGCGGTCATCGCCGCCGGGATCGCCGGGACCTGGGCCCTGGCCGAACACGCCTCGACGGGGATCCAGCCCGGTATCGCGATGCCGGTCGACGTGCTCCACCTGCTGGCCGTCGCTGCCTGGCTGGGCGGGCTCACCGCCCTGCTGATCGCGCTGTACCGCACCCCTGACATCACCGCCGGTGCGGTACGCCGCTTCTCACGGATCGCGTTCATCAGCGTGCTCGTCCTCACCGCGACCGGGATCTACCAGTCCTGGCGCCAGGTCGGTTCCTGGTCCGCGCTGACCGGCACCGGATACGGGCAGCTGCTCCTGGTGAAGGTGGGCCTCGTCGCCGTCCTCGTCGGGCTCGCCGGGATCTCGCGCCGGTGGACCGCCCGGCTGGCGACGAGTGGGGGTACGGACGCGGACACCCCTGTGGCGGACCCCGAGACCGCCGGCAAGGAGAGCCCGCAGGCCGCGGCCCCCGAGGATCCCGCTCGCGCCGCCCAGCTCGCGCGGCAGCAGGCGGCCGTGGCCACCGCGGAGAAGAAGCGGATACGTGACGCCGACCCCGACCGGTCCGGCCTGCGCCGCTCGGTGCTGGCCGAAGTCGGGGTCGCGGTGGTGCTGCTCGCCGTGACCACCATCCTGACCTCGACCGAGCCCGGCCGCACCGAGGAGGAGGCGGCGCGCTCGTCCGCACCGGCCGCCGCGCCGGTGGCGAGCGGCCCCGTCAACCTCACCCTGCCCTTCGACACCGGCGGCGCGAACGGCAAGGGCACGGTTCGCATGGACCTGGACCCCGGGCGCACCGGAGCCAACGTGGTGCACCTCTGGATCGACGGTATCGACGGGAAGGCCATGGACGTCCCCGAGGTGAAGCTCGCCTTCACCCTGAAGTCCAAGGACATCGGGCCCCTGCCCGCCGTCCCCGTCCGGCTGACCGAGGGCCACTGGACCGCCACCGGAATCCAGATCCCGATCGCGGGCAACTGGAACGTCGCGGTCACCGTAAGGACCTCGGACATCGACCAGACCACGGTCGACAAGAACGTCAGGATCGGCTGAGCAACACCGTGAGCGGACACCGGACAGACAGCACAGACAGCACAGACACGTCGGGCGGCGCGGACGGCCGGAACAGGCGTACCGGAAGCGATTCCGGTTCCGCCGCCCGGGCGACCGGCGCGATCACCCGGCGGCGACTGCTCGGCACCGCGGGAGCGGCCGGTGCCACCGGCCTGGTCCTCGGGGCGGCCGGAGGCGCCACCGGCTACGCCGCGACCCGGGACGAGGCACCGGCGGCGTTGACCTCGGTGGGCTCCACCGAGGTGATGTTTCACGGGAAACATCAACCGGGGATCACCACTCCGCTTCAGGCCCGCGGCCACCTCATCGCCTTCGACCTGGCCCCGGGGGCCGGACGCAAGGAGGCGGCAGCCCTGATGCGCCGCTGGTCGGCCACGGCCGAGCGGCTGATGGCCGGTGAACCCGTCACCGGCGGCTCGGCGGACGGCACCGGGCACGACACCGGCATCGCGCTGGACGCCGGACCGTCCTCGCTGACCGTCACCTTCGGCTTCGGCGCCACCTTCTTCGAACGGACAGGCCTGAAGGGTCACCGTCCGCCCGGACTCGATCCACTGCCGCCGTTCTCCGCCGACCACCTCGACACCGGCCGGTCCAACGGCGACCTCTGGGTGCAGATCGGGGCCGACGACGCACTCGTCGCCTTCCACGCGTTGCGGGCCGTACAGAAGGAGGCCGCTGCGACGGCCACCGTCCGCTGGCAGATGGACGGCTTCAACCGCACCCCCGGCGCCACCGCGAAACCGATGACCGCCCGCAACCTCATGGGCCAGATCGACGGCACCGGCAACCCGAAGCCGGCCGACAGCGACTTCGACCAGCGTGTCTTCGTCGCGGCGGGCGCCGAGGACGCCGCGTACGACTGGCTGGCGGGTGGCTCGTACGCGGTCGTCCGACGGATCAGGATGCTGCTGGACGACTGGGAGAAGCTCCCGGTGGACCGTCAGGAACGGGTCATCGGGCGGCGCAAGGCGGACGGCGCCCCGCTCAGCGGCGGCACCGAGACCACCGAGATGGACCTCGACAAGGCGGGCCCGGACGGCAAGCTGCTGATCCCCGACAACGCGCACGCCCGCATCTCCTCCCCCGAGCGCAACAGCGGTGCCGCCATGCTGCGGCGCCCGTTCTCGTACCACGACGGCATCTCATCGGACGGCAGCCCGGACGCCGGGCTGCTGTTCATCTGCTGGCAGGCCGACCCCCTGCGCGGCTTCGTCCCCGTGCAGCGCAAACTCGACCGGGGCGACGCGCTGTCTCCCTTCCTCCTCCACGAGGCGAGCGGGCTGTTCGCGGTGCCGGGCGGTGCGGCGCAGGGGGAGTACGTGGGGCAGCGGCTCCTGGAGTCGTAATCCGGTGCGGGGTGGGCGCACGTGCCTGGACCGCATCCGCTGCCGGACGGAGCGGCACGTACGGGGACGCCGTGACGACCCGGCGCACTAGGGTGACGGTATGTCCGCCACGCGCTACGCCTATCTCGGCCCCGAAGGCACCTTCACCGAGGTCGCCCTCCGTACGCTCCCGGAGGCCGCCACCCGCGAACTCGTCCCGATGGTCTCCGTACCGGCGGCACTGGACGCGGTGCGCAACGGCACGGCCGCCGCGGCGCTCGTACCGATCGAGAACTCCGTCGAGGGCGGCATCACCACCACGCTCGACCAGCTGACCAGCGGCGAACCGCTGATGATCTACCGCGAAGTGCTGCTCTCCATCACCTTCGCCCTGCTCGTACGTCCCGGCACCAAGCTGTCCGACGTCAAGACGGTCACCGCGCACCCGGCCGCGCAGCCGCAGGTACGCAACTGGATGGCGGACCATCTCCCCCAGGCCGTATGGGAGTCGGCGGCGTCCAACGCGGACGGTGCCCGACTCGTGCAGGAGGGGCGCTACGACGCCGCCTTCGCCGGGGAGTTCGCGGCGGCGACCTACGGACTCGAACCGCTGGTGACCGAGATCCACGACGCGGAGAACGCCCAGACCCGCTTCGTGCTGGTGGGCCGTCCGGCCCGCCCGTCGGCGCCGACCGGTGCGGACAAGACCTCCGTGGTCATCTGGCTCGGGGACGATCACCCCGGTGCGCTGCTCGAACTGCTCCAGGAGTTCGCGGTGCGCGGGGTGAACCTGATGCTGATCCAGTCCCGTCCGACGGGTGCGGGGATCGGGAACTACTGCTTCGCGCTGGACGCCGAAGGCCATATCGCCGACCGCCGGGTCGGCGAGGCGCTGATGGGGCTGAAGCGGATCTGCCCGAACGTCCGCTTCCTCGGCTCGTATCCGCGGGCCGGCGTGACCACGGCGGACGTACGGCCCCTGCGGGCGGGCACATCGGACGCGGACTTCACCGAGGCCTCCGACTGGCTGGCCCGGAACCAGGACGGGCGGGCCTGACCACCGCCGGTCGTCCGTCGTCCACTCCGCCCCGCCCGTCGCCGCCCCGCCCGCCCGTAGGCCGTCGCACCTGCCCGTAGGGCCGGTGCGATCAGCCGATTGTCATCGACGGAAAAGTTATCCACAGGCACCCCTCTCGACCTGGGGACAAGTCGACACCGCAACGCGACATGGTCGACAAATCTGCCCACGTCAGTCAGATCGGTCCACAGGTCGACGGGTCGTGCGTTGTCAGCTCAATTCCAGTGATCAACTCTTTAGGGCGAGCAATTCCCACCCGAACGAGCGTCTGAAGTGGGTTTGAACCGTGAATCCACAAGTCGGCATGCGGCTTTCGGAATGATCTCCTCCGTGTCCACAGAACTTCCTCACAGCCTGTGGATAACTTTGACCGACCATGCATTCCTGTGGACAAGTGACACTCAACTCCCCGCTCACGCAAGGCTGATGCGTCAAGGCCCATAACCCTTCTGCCCCATTTAGGGGAATAGGGCACCTTTCCTTGATCCCGCCACCTCGCACCCCCGCAGATTCCGCCCCCAGCATTACCAATACCGGCAATTCGGGCAAAGTGACACGCTTGGCAATATCGGTTCGGACTACCGAAGCCGACACCGGTAGCCTGGAGGGGTGATTGACCTTCGCCTGCTTCGTGAGGACCCCGACCGTGTTCGCGCCTCCCAGCGCGCCCGTGGAGAGGACGTCGCCCTCGTCGACGCCCTGCTCTCCGCCGACGAACGGCGCAGGTCGTCCGGGGTCCGGTTCGACGAACTCCGTTCCGAGCAGAAATCGCTCGGCAAGCTCATTCCCAAGGCCTCCCCGGAGGAGCGCGCCGAACTCCTGAAGAAGGCCGAGCAGCTCAAGGCCGACGTCAAGGCCGCCGACGCGGCGCAGGACGAGGCCGACGAGGAGACCAAGAGCCTGCTGCTGCGGCTCGGCAACATCGTCCACACGGACGTGCCGGTCGGCGGCGAGGAGGACTTCGTCGTCCTGGAGACGCACGGCACCATCCGTGACTTCGGCGCCGAGGGCTTCGACCCCAAGGACCACCTGGAGCTCGGCGAGGCGCTCGGCGCGATCGACATGGAGCGCGGCGCCAAGGTGTCCGGTTCGCGTTTCTACTACCTGACGGGCGTCGGCGCGCTCCTGGAACTCGCTCTCGTCAACGCGGCGATCGCCCAGGCCACCGAGGCCGGCTTCATCCCGATGCTCACCCCGGCGCTGGTCCGTCCGCGCGCCATGGAGGGCACCGGCTTCCTCGGCCAGGCCGCGGAGAACGTGTACCACCTGGAGAAGGACGACTTCTATCTGGTCGGCACCTCCGAGGTACCGCTCGCCGCGTACCACATGGACGAGATCATCGACGCGGACAAGCTGCCCCTGCGGTACGCGGGCTTCTCGCCGTGCTTCCGCCGTGAGGCGGGTACGTACGGCAAGGACACCCGCGGCATCTTCCGGGTCCACCAGTTCGACAAGGTCGAGATGTTCTCGTACGTCGACCCGGCGGACGCCGAGGCCGAGCACCAGCGGCTCCTGGACTGGGAGAAGCAGTGGCTCACCGCGCTCGGGCTGCCCTTCCAGGTGATCGACGTCGCCACCGGCGACCTGGGCTCCTCCGCTTCCAGGAAGTTCGACTGCGAGGCGTGGATCCCGACCCAGGGCAAGTACCGCGAGCTGACCTCCGCGTCCAACTGCGACGGCTTCCAGGCACGCCGGCTGTCCGTCCGGATGCGGGACAACCGCGACGGCAAGAAGGTCCTGAAGCCGCTGGCCACGCTGAACGGCACGCTCTGCGCCGTACCGCGGACGATCGTGGCGATCCTGGAGAACCACCAGCTCCCCGACGGTTCGGTGCGGGTGCCCGAGGTGCTCCGCCCGTACCTGGGCGGGCGCGAGCTGCTGGAGCCGGTCGCCAAGTGACCTTCCCCTACAAGCTCGTCGCGACCGACCTCGACGGCACGCTGCTGCGTGACGACGACACGGTCTCCGGGCGCACGCGCGAGGCACTGGCCGCGGTCACCGCGGCCGGTGCGGCGCACATCATCGTCACCGGCCGCGCCGTCCCGTGGACCCGGCACATCCTGGACGACCTGGGCTACGAGGGCCTCGCGGTCTGCGGCCAGGGCGCGCAGGTCTACCACGCCGGCGAGCACAAGCTGCTGACGTCGCTGACGCTGGACCGGCAGCTCGCCGGCCTCGCGCTCTCCAAGGTCGAGGCCGAGGTCGGTCCGCTGGCACTGGCCGCGAGCCGCGACGGGCTCGACGGCGAAGTGCTGGTCGGCCCCGGGTACCGCGTACAGGAAGGCCCGCTGCCGGCCGTCCTGGTCGAGGACCCGGCCGAGTTGTGGTCCGCCCCGCTGAACAAGGTCTACATACAGCATCCGGAGCTGGACGACGACGCGCTGGCGAAGGCCGCGCGGGCCGCGGTCGGCAACCTGGTGGACGTGGTCATGGCGGGTCCGGGCGTGGTGGAGATCCTGCCGCTGGGGCTCAGCAAGGCCACCGGTCTCTCGCTGGCCGCGCGTCGGCTGGGTGTGAAGGCGGCGGACACGATCGCCTTCGGTGACATGCCGAACGACATCCCGATGTTCGCCTGGGCGCGGCACGGTGTGGCCATGGCCAACGCGCACGAGGACCTGAAGGCCGTGGCCCAGGAAATCACGGCGTCGAACGAGAACGACGGGATCGCCGTGGTGCTGGAGCAGTTGCTCTAGCTCGGGGCTGGGCCTCGGGGCTGAACGTCGGTCCAGACATCAAGGCTGGACGTCAAAGCTGAACGTCAAAGCTGGACGTCAAGGCTGGGCCTTCTGCGAGGCGGAGGATGCGCGGATCGAACGCGCGCGGGGCTCAGGACCCCGACGACGGCTTAGCAAGCCGCTGCCTTACCACTCGGCCAATCCTCCGGGAGGCGGCCGCGCGCGGTGCGCAGCAACGGCCGCCCGGGCGTGCTGCTCGGAGCGGCGGCGGAGCAGTCGCTGACTACTCCGGTGCCGGCTCGGGCACGCCCTGATGGGAGCTCGACGGACTCGGACTCTCGGTCATCGCCGCGCTCCTCTCCCGGTCTGTGGTGCCGATCCCGGCGGGTGCCGTATCGCCCACTGTGCCGTGGTCCCGTCGCCCGGTGCCACTCAATTACGGCGACGCCGGGCAACGGGACTTCGTCAGGACCTTCGTCAGCGGTTCCTGTTGCGGCGGCTCAGGTCCTTCAGATTCCGCGCGAGTTCGTCCATGCGCCCGTCCAGCCGCACGATGTCCTCGGACACTCCGCCCAGCCGCACGCTCATGGCACCGACCACTTGATGCGTGACCTCCATCCTGCGGTCGAGGCTGTCGAGGCGGTGCGACATCCGGTTGAGGACCGGCCCGAGTTCCTGAAGGGCGCTGCCGACTCCGGCCAGGCAGCTTTCGACCCGGGTGACGCGGTGTTCGAGCGAGGTGTATCCCGCGCGCAGGTCCTGCTCGGCGTCGAGGAGATACGTACGGACGCATCGGGCGATGTCGCTGTCGCGAAGCAGCATGGCGACGTCGAGGACGGTCCTGCGGGTGTAGAGGCGGAGCTGAGTTGCTGCCTGTGGATAACTTTCGGCACCCTCGTCACCCCATAGCGACACCATGTCGCTATGGAATGTCCGCAGTTCAGAGCCACGGAGCACCCGCATCCCATTCTGCGTGAGCTCGTCCTGATGGCGATCGGTCAGCCTTTTGACAGCACTTGTGGATACTTCGAAATAGCGGGCCACGTCCTCGGTGCGAACGTGAACTCCGTCCGGGAGCATGACAAGGCTCTTCACCTTGTCCAGGACGTCGACGCGCCCCATCTGTTCGACGCGCAACGCGCGTGATTCGAGCAGGGCGACTTCCGTGGGCATGAGCGTGCCTTCCGTTCATGGAATCCGATGCCGGACTGTCCGGTGCCCGGCAGGACAGCCCTCTCCCCGGGCTTCAGGGGCGGAGGACGCTCACGGTTGCCACTCACTCAAGGACCGACCAGCGGGTGATTCCTCGCCGCATCGGCTATCCGGATTTCACGAAAGCTCGACGCCACAGACTCCAGTTGCCTCCACGCAGAGTGGACAACGAGCCGATAACCGTACAGTTACGCGTAAGACTGTCCGATATGCGACAACCCCCGTCCATCGGACGGGGGTTGGCGTCATCGCGAGCCGCCTGTGCTCACTCCTCGCCGGCCAGCTTCAGCGTCCGCAGCTTCTGACCTGCGTACCAGGTCGCCATCACGGTGACCACCACCAGCAGTACCGTCGCGACCGGCAGGCCGACGTCGGAGGTGATCGCGCCGCCGCCGCCCACCTTCTCCGCCAGAGCCAGGGACCACTGCTGCACGCTGAGCGTGCGCGCACCGGGTACGAGGCTGCCGAAGAGGGCCTCCCACACGAGCGCGTAGACGAGGCCGAGGACCACCGCGTGCCGGCTGACCGTGCCCAGCAGCAGGAACAGCGCGCTGTAGGCGATCGAGGCGACCAGCGCGGCAATCGTGTACGCCACCGCGATCTGCTGGCCGTTCCCGTTGAGGATCAGACCGGCGATCAGGGTCGGCACCGCCGAGAACACCATCGTCACCGCGATCGCCACGATCAGCTTGGTGAAGATGATCCTCGGCCGCTTCACCGGCTTGGCCAGCAGATAGACGATCGAGCCGTCGTCGATCTCGGGCCCGATCGCTCCCGTACCGGCGATCACACCGATCAGCGGCACCATGGTGGCGATGGCGAATCCGCCCAGCACGTCCGAAGCCACCTGGTCGTCCGCCCCGGCGAACATCCGTACCGCCACCGCGATGACGATCAGGAGCGCCGGCAGGACGAAGAGGATGGCGGCCCGGCGCCGGCCGAGCAGGGCCCGGTAGGTGAGCCGGGCGACTGTGGGGTCGTACATGACGTCACAGCTCCTTTCAGGCCACTACTCAGGCCGCTACGAGATAGGAAAAGACCGATTCGAGGGACTCGTCGGACGGCGAAACGGTCAGCAGCCGAATGCCCTGATCACGCGCCACCTTCGGCAGCAGCGTGGTGAAGCGTGCGAAGTCGACGGCCTGGATGCGCAGCGCGTTCTCGCCGAGGTCGACCTCGATACCGGCCGTCGACGGGTCGGCGATGAGCGCGGCCGCGAGGGCGCGGTCGTCGCTGGACCGTACGAGATAGCGGTGCGGCCGGTCCGTCATCAGGCGGCGGATCCTGCGGAAGTCACCGGACGCGGCGTGCCGCCCCGCCACGATCACCTCGATGTGCGAGGCGAGCTGCTCGACCTCTTCGAGGATGTGGGAGGAGAAGAGAACCGTGCGGCCCTCGGCCCCCATCCGTCGCAGCAGTTCCATCAGCTGCATCCGCTGGCGCGGGTCCATTCCGTTGAACGGCTCGTCGAGCAGCAGCACGGACGGATTGTGGACCAGCGCGGACGCCATCTTCACGCGCTGGCGCATGCCCTTGCTGTACGTGGAGATCTTGCGGTCCTGCGCGTACTCCATCTGGACCGTGGCCAGCGCGGCAGCCGCCTCCGCGTCGCCGAGGCCCTGCAGTTCGGCGTTGGCCACGACGAATTCGCGGCCGGTCAGGAAGTCGTACATCCCCTCCCGCTCCGGCACGATGCCGATCTGCCGGTAGACGGCCTCGTTGCGCCAGATCGGCGAGCCGTCGAGGGTGACCGTGCCCGTCGACGGTGCGAGGAATCCGGCCATCATGTTGATGAGCGTGGACTTGCCGGCGCCATTGGGCCCCAGCAGACCGGTGACGCCGGGGCCCACGGTCATGCTCACGTCGTTGACGGCGACCACGTTGCCGAACCAGCGGGAGGTGTGGTCGATCTCGATGGTGGTCACAGCCCGACCCTCCGGTAGCGGCGCATCAGTACGGCGTACGAGCCGGCGACGAGCGCGAGAACAACGATCAGATAGACCACACCGGCCCCGGCCCCCGGGCCTTCCCCTCCGGGGAAGGCGGAGTCCGCTCCGAGGAACGCGGTCTGCACACCGTCGATGAGCGTGATCGGGGAGAAGAGCCCCAGCCAGGGCACGGCACCGGTGGACCCCGTGTCCCAGGCGATGCCCTGGATCGTGCTGACCGCGCCGTACGTGATCGTCAGCACGGCGATCACCGCTGCGACGCCGAATCCGCGCCGCGGTGTGAGTGCGGCCATCACGAGGCCGAGACCTGCGAAGAGCACGGACAGCAGCGCCACCGACACCATCCCCTGAGCGAACCACTTGGTCTGGTCGGCGAAGTCGAACTTCCCCAGCAGAGCGCCCGCGTACAGGATGACGAGCGGCGCCGCGGTGAGGACGAAGAGCGCGGATGCCATGGCGGCGAACTTCGCGAGGACGTAGTCGCCTCGCTCGATCGGCCGGGAGAAGTAGAGCGGGATGCTCTTGAACCGGAGGTCCCTGGAGACCGACTGCGGTGCCTGCGCGGCGATGAACAGACCGATGACCGCCTGCAGATAGATCGCGAACCGGGTGTACTTGATCGGCAGCTGCGTCGTGTTGGGGGTGGCGACGGCGACTGCCACGAGCACCGCCGCGACCAGGCACATCACGCCGAACAGCAGCATGGGCAGCACCTTGGACTTGGTCGAACGGCCGAGCCCGAAGGAACCGCGCAGGGACTGCGAGTAGAGCGAGCGGCGGGCGTAGGCGCGGCCGAGGCGCGGGCCGTCGTAGGCGCGGTAGCCGATGTTGTGGATCCGGGAGGTCTCGCTCCCGGTCGCGGCGCCGGTCTCAGTGCTCATCGCGACCGCTCCCCTTCTGCTGTACGGCTCCGGCGGTCACGGGCGCGGACCGCGCCTCGGGGTGTGCCGCCGGTGCCTCTTCGGTACGGAAGACCTCGGAGATGTGGTGGCGACGCTGTTCCATCCGGACGAGGCCGAGGCCGAGACCGGCCACGCTGTCGCGGACGAGGTCGTACGTCTCCTCGCCGGCCGCATCGATCAGCAGGATGTGGCCCGCTCCGGGCAGCCCCTCGGCGTCGAGTCCGTTGAGCCCCACCAGCTTGATCCCCGCACCGGTGAGGACCTTGCGCAGCGCGTCGGTCCCGTCGGGGTGGGTGTCGCTGTCGGTGACCTCGACCGCGAGTGTCGTGGTGGTCTGGGTGAAGTCGCTGGTGGAGCTGGAGCGCAGCAGCGCTCCGCCGTCGATGACGACGACGTGGTCGCAGGTGCGCTCCAGTTCGCCCAGGAGGTGCGAGGTGACGAGGACCGAGATGCCGAAGTCGGTGTGGATCCGCCGGATCAGGCCGAGCATCTCGTCTCGGCCCACCGGGTCCAGACCGTTGGTCGGCTCGTCGAGGAGGACCAGCTGCGGGTCGTGGACCAGCGCCTGGGCCAGTTTCACCCGCTGCTTCATACCGGTCGAGTAGCCACCGATGGGCCGGTAGCGCTCCTCGTACAGACCGACGTGCCGCAGCGTGTCCGCGGTGCGTTCACGGGCCGCGGTCGGCGGGAGCCCGGACATCCGCGCCATGTGGACGACGAACTCGGTGGCCGAGATGTCGGGCGGCAGGCAGTCGTGTTCGGGCATGTAGCCGACCCGTTCCCGGATGGCGGCGCCGCTGGTCGAGACGTCGAGCCCGAGCACTGCGGCCCGGCCCTCGGTCGCGGGGGACAGACCCAGCAGGATCTTGATCAACGTGGACTTGCCGGCTCCGTTGGCGCCCACCAGCCCGGTCACACCGGGGCCGATGTCCAACGAGAGCCGGTCAAGCGCGGTCACCCGTGGGAACCGCTTGCTCAGGCCTTCGGTCGCAATGACAGTCACGTCATCGACGTTAGTGGCGCGGGCCACACCGGTCGTCAGACCTGACGGCTGGATTCCCGTCAGACTCCAGATGTACGGACCCGTAGGGGGACCCCTCGAAGGAGGACCGCCCGTCACAGGGCCCGGTCCGCCACCGGGCGTCGTGTCCGGTCGGTCGGTTGCGTGGTGTCCGGATCCGTCGGTCGTTCGGTTGCGTGGTGTCCCGATCCGTCGGCTGCGTCGTGCTCGGAGCGACCGGCTGGGGAGTTGTCCACAGGCCAGGCACACCCCTTGACGTAGCCGCCGGACATTGTCACATTCATCAGTGTCACGTTACGGGCACGTACCGCACACGGCAGGGAACGGACGGTGGCATGGTCTCGCGCGTCAACGACGAACGGGCCCCTGAGCTCCAGGGGTTCAGGGAAGTGCAACGTCTCGCGTACGACTGCGCGGAAGCGGTCGCGGCCCGCCTGAAACCGGGGGTGACGGAGCGAGAGGCGGCCCGGATGCAGCGCGAGTGGCTGCGTGAGCGCGGGGTGCGCGACTGGTTCCATCTCCCGTTCGCCTGGTTCGGGGACCGTACGGCGTTCGCCGGGTTCAAGGTGCCGCTGCAGTTCTTCCCGACCGACCGGCGGCTGGAGCCGGGGATGCCGTTCATCCTCGACATGGCCCCGGTGTACAAGGGGTTCACAGCAGATATCGGGTACTCCGGCTGCCTCGGTCTCCACCCACTCCATGACCGGCTGCTGGCCGATCTGGAGGCGCACCGCGGGCTGATCCTGAGCGAGGTGCGGGAGCGGCGCCCGCTGCGCGAGATCTACGAGGACGTCGAACGCCTCATGATCAGGCAGGGGTACGCCAACCGGCACCGCGCCTACCCGTTCGGGGTCATCGCCCACAAGGTCGACCGGGTCGCCGAACGGCGTTGGTCGCCCCATGTGTTCGGGTTCGGAACGCAGTCACTCAAGGGGCTGCTGAGCGATGCGGTGCACGGGCACCGGGACGGCTGGTCGCCGCTCTGGAGTCCGTACCGCTTCTCCGACCATCCCCCGCAACCGGGTTTGTGGGCGGTCGAGCCACACCTCGGATTCCGGGGCACGGGCGCGAAGTTCGAGGAGATCCTGGTCGTCACCGACTCACGGGATCCCGAGCAGAGCGCCTTCTGGCTGGACGATGACCTGCCGCATGTGCGGCGCTGGGCCGAGGAGAGGGTGGCGGCGTGAGTCTGCGAGATCTGCCGGGGGCGCGTGAGCGCCGGGTGGCCACGGGCGGTATCGAGCTGTGTGTCGTCGAGCTGGGTGACGCGGCCCGGCCAACGATCGTGCTGGTGCACGGCTACCCGGACAGCAAGGAGGTCTGGACGCAGGTCGCCCGGCAGCTGGCCGAGCAGTGGCATGTCGTGCTGTACGACGTACGGGGCCACGGCAGGTCGACGGCTCCGGTGCCGCTGCGCGGCGGGTTCACGCTGGAGAAGCTGACCGACGACTTCCTGGCCGTCGCCGACGCGGTGAGTCCGGACCGGCCGGTGCACGTGGTCGGGCACGACTGGGGTTCGGTGCAGGCCTGGGAGTTCGCCACGGTCAGCCGCACCGAGGGACGGATCGCCTCCTTCACCTCGATGTCCGGCCCGTCGCTGGACCACTTCGGGCACTGGATCAAGCAGCGGATGGCCCGTCCCACCCCGCGCCGGGTCGGCCAGCTGCTGGGGCAGGGCGCCAAGTCCTGGTACGTGTACATGCTGCACACTCCCGTGCTGCCTGAGCTCGCCTGGCGCGGACCGCTCGGCAAACGGTGGCCGCGCATCCTGGAACGGCTGGAGAAGGTGCCTCCGGGTGACTACCCGACGCCGTCCCTGCCCGACGATGCGGCCCACGGGGCCTGGCTCTACCGGGACAACGTCCGTTCCCGGCTGCGCCGTCCGCGCGCCGACGCGTTCGCACACGTCCCCGTCCAGCTGATCACCCCGACCGGCGACATATTCCTCTCGGAACAGCTCTACGACGGACTCGACGCATGGGTACCGCAGTTGACGCGGCGCTCACTACCGGCCAAGCACTGGGTGCCGCGGACCAGGCCGGACCAGCTCGCCTCCTGGATCGGCGAGTTCGCGGCGGTCAACGAAGCGGCTCTGCGGGACGGTGTTCCTGTACGGGACACCGCGCCGCAGGGTGCGTACGCGGACCGGTTCGGCGGGCAGCTGGTCCTGGTGACGGGTGCGGCCGGCGGGATCGGGCGGGCCACGGCCTTCGCCTTCGCCGAGGCCGGTGCGCGCGTGGTGGCCGTGGACCGGGACGCTGAGGGTGCGAGCCGGACCGCGGAACTGGCCCGGCTGATCGGCGCCCCGGCCGCCTGGGCAGAAACCGTGGACGTCAGCGACGAACAGGCCATGGAGAAGCTCGCCGAGAAGGTCGCCGCCGAGTACGGCATCGTCGATGTGCTGGTCAACAACGCCGGTATCGGGATCTCCGGTTCGTTCCTGGAGACGAGCGCCGAGGAGTGGCGACGCGTCCTCGACGTGAACCTCTGGGGCGTCATCCATGGCTGCCGGCTCTTCGGCAAGCAGATGGCCGAACGCGGGCAGGGCGGCCATATCGTCAACACGGCTTCGGCCGCGGCGTATCAGCCGTCCCGCGCGCTGCCCGCGTACAGCACGTCGAAGGCCGCTGTGCTGATGCTCAGCGAGTGCCTGCGTGCAGAACTCGCGGAGAAGTCAATCGGGGTGAGCGCCATCTGCCCCGGGATCGTGAACACGAACATCACCGCCACCACGCGCTTCGCCGGAGCGGACGCGGCCGAGGAGCAGCGGCTGCGGAAGCGGACGACCAAGCTGTACGGGATGCGCAACTATCCGCCGGAGAAGGTCGCCGACGCGATCCTCAGGGCGGTCGTTCGCAACCAGGCAGTCGTCCCGGTGACGCCCGAGTCCCATGCCGCCCGGTTCCTGTCCCGGCTCAGCCCGGGAGCGCTGCGCGCGGTCGCCCGGCTGAAGCCTCCGCTGTGAGCGCCGCCGGGCCGCCGGCGGCCGGCCGGACAGTCGCCGAGTACCGGATCGAGGACCTCGCGCACGCCAGTGGCGCCACGGTCCGGACCATCCGCGCCTATCAGGACCGGGGGCTGCTGCCGACCCCGGAGCGGCGCGGCCGGGCCAATGTGTACCGGGACACCCATCTCGCCCGACTGCGGCAGATAGCGGACCTGCTGGACCGGGGCTACACCCTGGCCAGCATCAAGGAGTTGCTGGAGGCCTGGGACACGGGTCGCGGCCTGGGCGGCGTGCTGGGGCTCGTCGCCGAGGTGCACGGACCGTGGACGGACGAGCGGGCCGACCGCATCACCCGCGCGGACCTGCAAGTGAGGTTCGGCGGGCACCCCGACGACGAGGCGATCGCCGAAGCCGTGGAGCTGGGAGTACTCGAACGCATTCCGGGGCGCGACGACGAGTTCCTGGTCCCGAGCCCGCAAGAGCTCGCGGTGGCCGTGGAGTTGTACGCCGCCGGAGTACCGCTGAACGCAATCTCCGGACATCTGCGGGAGCTTCGCGGCCAGGTAGAGCAGATAGCGTCCCGTTTCCTGGAGTTCACGACGGAGCATGTCTTCGCCCGATATCTCGGCCATCGGCCCCCGACCGACGCGGATGCGGCCGAGGCGGCTTCGATGGTGCGGCGTCTGCGTCCACTGGCACAGCAGACGGTCGACGCCGAACTCGCCAGGGCCATGCGGACGTTCGCTACGAGGCATCTGGAGCACCACCTCTCCGCCGATGCCCCCTACACCTCCCAGCCCGTCACTGCGCCGCCGCTGCCGGTCGCGCTGCCGATCGGAACGATCACCGCTGTGGAGCGTCTTGTTGGGCGGGAGAAGGCCGCGGCCTTCATTGCCGCTGCCGCCGAACGAGAGGTACAGACAAGGACATTGGATGCACTTGCCCCATCTCCGACTAATTCCCCCACAGTTGATCAAATGGGTTAATTCGCAGGTTACTTGTCCACAGAATCGCCAAATTACCTGTGGATAACCGGAGTTGGCTGTGGATCAAACCTGTGGGGGGAAGATTACTCAGTGAATTCCGGAGCCAAATCCGGATGCGCCGGAGAGGGCCTCGCGGGCAGGCTGTCCGGATGGATGAAAGACGCACCGTCAAGGTGTCCAAATACCTCTCGAAACACCTCCGGCACCAGCCCGAACGGATCGGTCTCACACTGGACGCCAACGGCTGGGTAGCGATCGACGAGCTGCTACGGGCCGTTGCCCGTCACCACTTCCCGCTCACCCGAGCCGAACTCGACCATGTCGTCGCGTCCAACGACAAGCAGCGCTTCGCTGTCGAGGGCGACCGCATCCGGGCAAGCCAGGGCCACACCGTCGAGGTGGACCTGGACCTGCCCCCGGCCGAGCCGCCCGCGTACCTCTACCACGGCACCGTCGCCCGGTCCCTGGACGCGATCCGCGGCGAGGGGCTGCGTCCGATGAATCGCACACACGTCCACCTCTCGCCCGACCGTGAGACGGCGACCCGCGTCGGAGCCCGGCGCGGCCGCCCTGTCGTCCTGTCAGTGGACGCGGGTGCCATGCACCGGGCCGGACACGTCTTCTGCGTCAGCGCCAACGGGGTCTGGCTCACCGCCGCCGTACCCCCGGAATTCCTGCGCCTGCCCGGCTGACGGAGCGCCCGCCGCGTCCGTGCGGGCGCTGCCCCGGCACCGCTCGCTAGCCCGCGAGCTGGTCCAGCCCCTGTGTCACGATCCGCTCGAAGAGCTTCTCGTCCGCCACCGCAGCGGGGAACTCGGGGCTGCCGTCGGGCACCGGTGCGTGGATCACGATCTCGGTGAAGCCAAGCTCCGCATACCTGCCCGCGAAGTCCACGAACGCGTCCACGGAAGCGAACGGTCCGACCCGCCCCCCGACGAGATCCGGATTGAACTCCGGCGTGAAGCCGGTGAGCAGGATCTTGTCGAGCTCGTCCGCGTCCCGGCCGCTCTCGGCACAGGCCCTGCCCAGCCTGGCGACCTGACCTCGGACGGCGTCGATCGACTCTGCCGCGCTGCCCGCCTCGTACATCTTCGGATCACCGGTGGTCACCCACGCCTGTCCGTACCGCGCGGCCAGCGCGAGCCCCCGCGGTCCCGTCGCGGCGACGGCGAACGGCAGCCGCGGCTGCTGCGCACAGCCCGGAATGTTCCGGGCCTCGGTGGCCGTGTAGAACGCGCCCTCACGCGTCAGCCCGGCCGGCTCTCGGAGCAGTCCGTCCAGCAGCGCCACGAACTCGCCGAACCGGTCCGCCCGCTCGCGCGGGGTCCACGGCGACTCGTCACTCCGCAGGAGCGTCGTCGCGTCGAACCCGTTGCCACCGGCCCCGATACCCAGCGTGACACGGCCGTCCGAGATGTCGTCGAGCGAGATGAGCTCCTTGGCGAGGGTCACCGGATGCCGGAAGTTCGGTGAGGTCACGAGCGTCCCCAGCCGCAGCCGCGAGGTGGCGCAGGCTGCCGCCGTCAGGGTGGGGAGGGCGCCGAACCACGGCCGGTCACGGAAAGCCCGCCAGGCCAGGTGGTCGTAGGTGTACGCGGCGTGCAGACCCAGTTCCTCGGCGCGCTGCCACTGCGTCCGGCCGCCCTCGTGCCAGCGACGGACGGGCAGGATCACGGTGCTGAGGCGCAGGGGGGTGCTCATGCCCAGAGTTTACGGTGGGCCGCCCGGCCCCACCCCTTTCCCGCAGCCCTCCCTACCGGACGCCACCGGGGCCACCGGCAGGTGGGATCCGCAGAGAATCCTCGGAGGATCCTCAGTCATATGCCGGGGGAATGTTCTCCTGTTCAGCGGCGTGCGTACTCAGATGTGCGCCCCTGCGCACGCCCGTGCACCTACGTGCGCGAGAATGGACCGGTGACCTCAGCTACCGAACAGCCCGTTCCTGCCGCTCCCCGGCTGATCGCCACCGACCTGGACGGCACCCTCCTGCGCGACGACAAGACCGTCTCGGACCGCACGGTCGCGGCGCTCGCCGCTGCCGAGGAGGCCGGGATCGAGGTCTTCTTCGTCACCGGACGCCCCGCCCGCTGGATGGACGTCGTCAGCGATCACGTACACGGCCATGGTCTGGCGATCTGTGCCAACGGAGCCGCGGTCGCCGACCTGCACGATGGCGGCAGGCTGCTGAAGGTGCGGGGGCTGGAGCGGCCGATCGCCCTCGATGTCGTGCACATGCTGCGCGCGGCCGCCCCCGGCACGTCGTTCGCCGTCGAGCTGGCCACTGGTATCCACTACGAACCGGCCTACCCGCCCTTCCACCTCGACCCGGGCGCGACGGTGGCCATCGCCGAGAAGCTGCTCCACGAGGAGACGCCGGGTGCCGGTGCCCCCGTGCTGAAGGTCCTGGCCCACCACGGCGACATGGCCCCGGACGCATTCCTCGCCCTGGCGCGTGGCGTCGCCGGTGACCGGGCGTCCTTCACCCGGTCCAGCCCCACGGCACTCCTGGAGGTCAGCGGACCCGGTGTCTCCAAGGCCAGCACGCTGGAACTGTGCTGTGCCGAGCGCGGCATCTCCGCCGCCGAGGTCGTCGCCTTCGGCGACATGCCGAACGACGTGGAGATGCTGAGCTGGGCGGGCAGTTCGTACGCGATGGGCAACGCGCACCCGGCCGCTCTGGCCGCTGCCTCCGGCCGTACGGTCACCAACAACGAGGACGGCGTCGCGGTCGTCATCGAGCGGATCATCGCCGAACGCGCCCGCCTCCGCGTGGAGCACTGAACCGAGGGAACCGGCCCGTTCCGGTCCGGCACCGGCGGCTCAGAGAGGCGCCTGCCACACCACCGTCGTGCCCGCGCCGTCCTCCCCGATCCCGGGTCCGAACCAACTGGCCCCGCCGAGTGACTCCGCCCGGCGGGCCAGGTTCCGCAGCCCGCTGCGCCGGCCGCCCGCCGGGATGCCCACCCCGTCGTCGGCGACCGACAGCCGGACCGCGTCCCGTCCGTCGGGCAGCGTCGCGGTCGCGTCGACGACCACATCGATCCGCGCCGCGTCGGCGTGCCGGAAGGCGTTGGACAGGGCCTCCCGGAGCGCCGCGATCAGGTTCTTCCCGGTCAGCTCACCGACCAGGGAGTCGACCGGACCGAGGAAGCGGTGGGACGGTTTGAAGCCCAGCGGGACCGCGGCCATGTTGATCTCGCGCAGCACACGGGTGCGCAGCCCGGAGGGCGCCTCGGCCGGCTCCTGCTGCAGCGCGAAGATCGCGGTACGGATCTCCTGAATGGTCACGTCGAGTTCGTCGACCGCCCTGCCGACCCCGGTCTGCACCTCCGGCACGTCCGACCGGCGCTGCGCGCTCTCCAGCATCATCCCGGTGGCGAACAGCCGCTGAATGACCAGGTCGTGCAGGTCGCGGGCGATACGGTCGCGGTCCTCGTAGACCGCGAGCCGCTCCCGGTCCCGCTGCGCCTCGGCCATCATCAGCGCCAGGGCTGCCTGCGAGGCGAACTGGGTGGCGAGGGTCCGCTCCGTCTCCGTGAACGGCCGCCCGCCCCTGGCACGTGGTGTGGCGAGCGCTCCGAGCACCCGGCCCCCGCTGTGCAGCGGGAGCATCATGCTCGGGCCGAAACGGTCCGCCAGCCTGGTGATCATGCGGGAGTCGGTGGCCGAGTCGTCGACGAAGACCGCCTCCCCGTTCAACAGCCTCGCCACCACGGGGCTGTGCGCGGGAATGATCACCCCGAGCGAGGCGGACGGGTCTTCCGCGGAGACGGCGACGATCTCCAGTCCCCCGTCCTCGGCCGGCAGCAGCACGATGCCGGCCGCGGAACCCGCGAGATGACGGGCCTGTTCGGCAACGACGGAGAGCGCGTCGTCGGCGTCTCCGCCGGACAGCAGAGCGGTGGTCACGGCCACCGACCCGTCGATCCAGCGCTCGCGCTGCCTGGCCGCCTCGTACAGCCGGGCGTTACCGATGGCGATGCCTGCCTCGGTGGCCAGCACACGGACCATGTGCAGGTCGTAGTCGTTGAACTCGCCGCCGTCGGCCTTCTCCGCCAGATACAGGTTGCCGAAGATCTCGCCCTGGACCCGGATCGGGACGCCGAGGAACGTGCGCATCGGCGGGTGGCCCGGCGGGAAGCCGGCGAACCTCGGGTCGGACGTCAGGTCGGCCAGCCGCAGGGGGTGCGGTTCGTGGATGAGGGCGCCGAGCAGTCCCCGCTGCCCGTCAGGCCGGCGCCCGATGCCGCGCGCCACGGTCTCGGAGACCCCGTACGTGACGAAGTCGGACAGCCCTTTGCCCTCCTCGTCCACGACACCGATGGCGGCATAGTAGGCGTGCGCCAGCTCGGCAGCCGTCTCGCAGATCCGGTCGAGCGTGGAGTGGAGTTCCAGGCCCGTGCCCACCGACCTCATGGCTTCCAGCAGCCGCGGAACGCGGGCGGTGAGTTCGGTGGACAGACCCCGCAGGCTGCGGGTCGCCTCCGTCGCGGCGTCGAGCGAGTCCAGTGAATCCTGCGGTTTCAGGGGCTTCGGTGCCTTCGGCGGCGTCCGTGGTTGATCCGAATGATGCGCATGCTCCGGGTGGTTCGGGTCCTGCTCTGACATACCCCAGAGCGTAGTTAGTCCTTTTTACGGGGGAAAGTCGAGACCTGGAGGCGGTCCACACCTCTCAGACACGCGCGCCCACCGGCTCGCCGGAACCGGCCGTGGTCTCCTGCTCACGCTTCAGCATCCGGCTCAGCGGCCCGTCCGCCGTTGCGAGGGCGCTGTACGGGCCACGCTGTACGACGGCGCCCTCCTCCAGGACCACCACCTCGTCCACGGCGTCCAGCCCTTCGAGCCGGTGGGTGATCAGGACGGTGGTACGCCCCTGAGTCGCCGCCAGCAGGTCCGCGGTCAGTGCATCGGCCGTCGGCAGGTCGAGATGCTCGGCCGGCTCGTCCAGGACCAGCACGGGGAAGTCCGCAAGCAGTGCCCGGGCCAGGGCGAGCCGCTGGCGCTGGCCGCCGGAAAGACGGGCCCCGTGCTCACCGACGAGCGTGTCCAGACCGTCCGGCAGCGCCAGCGCCCAGTCGAGCAGCCTGGCCCGGCCGAGGGCGTCGCGCAGTTCCGCGTCCGTCGCACCGGTACGGGCCAGCCGCAGGTTCTCCCGGATGGAACTGTCGAAGACATGGGCGTTCTGCGCACAGAGGCCGACGAACCGCCGGACCGCGTCCCCGTCCAGCGCGGACGCGTCCACCCCGCCGATCCGGTACGTGCCCGTCCGCGCGTCCAGGAAGCGGAGCAGGACCTGGGCCAGCGTGGTCTTCCCGGAACCGGACCGGCCCACGACCGCGATGCGGCGGCCCGCCTCCAACGTGAGGTCGAACGAGTCCAGCGCATCGTGCCCGGCTCCCGCGTAACGGGCCGACAGGCCCCGTACCTCCAGCGGGAACGGCGACGCGGGAGCCTCGGCGGGGACGGCGGGTTCCCGCACCGGAACCGGGGCGTCCAGCACCTCGAACACCCGCTCCGCACTCCGCTTGACCCGCTGCCGGTACTGCACGGCGAGCGGCAGACCGGTCACGGCTTCGAAGGCGGCCAGCGGGGTGAGGACGACCACGGCGAGTTCCACCCCGGCCAGCCGGCCGTCGGCCGCTGCGGGAAGGGCGACGAGGGCGGCGGCGACCACGGTGAGGCCGGCGATCAGGGCGCCGAGACCGCCGCCGAGCGCGGTGGCCGTAGCCGCCCGGGCGGCGATCCGGGTCAGCACTCCGTCGGCCTCCCGGGTCCGGGCCAGGCGGGCCGGAAGCGCGCCGGCGACGGTCAGTTCGGCGGTCCCGCCGAGCAGATCGGTGATCCCGGTGGCCAGATCGGCCCGCGCGGGCGCCAGACGGCGCTCCGCGTGCCGGGCACAGGCTCCGCTGACGAGCGGAACCCCGACCCCGGCCAGCAGCAGTCCGACAGCCAGCACGACGCCTGCCTCGGGCAGCAGCCACGCGGTGAAGCCGGCGGCGCCCGCGCCCACGACGACCGCGGTGCAGGCGGGCAGCAGCCATCGCAGCCAGTAGTCCTGGAGGGCGTCCACATCGGCGACGAGCCGCGAGAGCAGGTCCCCCCGCCGGGTCCGGCGCAGGCCCGCGGGCGCGATGCGCTCCAGGCTCCGGTAGACGCCCACGCGAAGTTCCGCCAGCATCCGGAGCACAGCGTCGTGCGAGACGAGGCGCTCGGCGTAGCGGAAGACCGCCCGGCCGATCCCGAACGCGCGGGTCGCCGTCACCGCCACCATGAGATAGAGCACCGGGGGCTGTTCGGAAGCACGGGAGATCAGCCAGCCGGAGACGGCCATGAGGCCGACGGCCGAGCCCAGTGCGAGGCTTCCCAGCAGCAGAGCCAGCAGCAGCCGGCCGCGCTGGGCTCCGGCGGCCTCCCTCACCCGGGCGAGCACATGTCCGGTCCACGCCGTCGTGTCCCGCAGCGTGCTGGATTCCTTCGGCGTATCGCTCGCGACGACCGCTGCCCGGGCCTCCACCGGCTCCGGCACCACAGCGGCTGTCCGCGCCCCCGCCCGCTCGGCCGCCGCAGATGCCGGCGAGGCCACTCCGTCAGGTGACAGGGTCACCACCCGGTCTGCCACGGACAGAAGCGCCGGCCGGTGGACGACCAGCAGCACGGTCCGGCCCACCGCCAGCCGTCGTACCGCCTCGACGATGCCCGCCTCCGTCTCGCCGTCCAGGCTCGCGGTCGGCTCGTCGAGCAGCAGGACCGGCCGATCGGCGAGAAACGCGCGGGCGAGTGCGAGCCGCTGGCGCTGTCCTGCGGAGAGCCCCGCGCCGTCCTCGCCGAGGAGCGTGCCGGCACCGTCCGGCAGCGCGGCCACGAAGTCGTACGCCCCGGCCTCGCGCAGCGCGGCCGTCACCGCGCTGTCGTCCGCCCCCGGCCTGGCCAGCCGGACGTTCTCCGCGATGCTGCCCGCGAAGAGGTGCGGGCGCTGCGGCACCCAGGCGATCCGCTCGCGCCAGCCCTCGGGGGAGAGGGCCGCCAGATCAGTCCCGCCGACCCGCACCCGCCCCTCGTCGGGTGCCACGAACCCCAGCACCACGTTCAGGAGGGTGGACTTGCCGACGCCGCTCGGACCGACCAGCGCGACGGTCTCCCCCTCCTCCACCACCAGTGAGGCCGCGGCGAGCGAGGGTTCGGCGCGCCCCGCGTGCCGGACGGTCACTTCTTCCACTTCCAGCCGCAACGAGCCGGGGACGTCCCGCGTACCGCTCGTGCGCGGTTCGGTCTCCAGGACGGCGAAGATCTCCTCCGCGGCCGAGAGCCCCTCGGCCGCCGCGTGGTACTGCGCGCCTACCTGCCGGATCGGCAGGTAGGCCTCGGGGGCGAGAATCAGCACGACCAGACCGGTGTAGAGGTCGAGCTCCCCGTGCACGAGCCGCATGCCGATGGTGACCGCGACGAGAGCCACCGAAAGCGTCGCCAGGAGTTCCAGGGCGAAGGACGACAGGAACGCGATCCGCAGGGTCTTCAGCGTGGCCTGCCGGTACTGCGAGGTGATGGTGCGGATGGACTCGGCCTGGGCCTTGGCCCGGCCGAAGACCTTCAGCGTCGGCAGTCCCGCGACCACGTCGAGGAAGTGCCCCGAGAGCCGGGAGAGCAGACGCCACTGCCGGTCCATCCGCGACTGGGTGGCCCAGCCGATCAGAATCATGAACAGCGGGATGAGCGGCAGCGTGACGACGATGATCGCGGCCGAGACCCAGTCCTCGGTGACGACTCTGGCCAGCACGGCCACCGGAACCACGACCGCCAGTCCGAGCTGCGGAAGGTAGCGCGCGAAGTAGTCGTCGAGCGCGTCGATTCCCCGCGTGGCGAGAGCTACCAGTGAGCCCGTGCGCTGCCCGCTCAGCCAGTCCGGCCCCAGCTCTGCCGCCCGGCCGAGAAGGCGCCCGCGCAGCTCGGACTTGACGGCCGCGCCGGCCCGGTAGGCGGCCAGTTCGGTGAGCCACGCGACCAGGGCCCGGCCGAGCGCGACCGCGGCGAGCAGCAGGAGCGGAGTGCGCAGGCCCCCGCCCGTGAGCCCGTCCTCGAAACCGCCCACCACCACTTCGGCGACGAGCATGGCCTGGGCGATGACCAGCGCCGCTCCGGCCACTCCGAGTACCACCACTGCTGCCAGGAACAGGCGGGTTGCACGGGCGTGGTGGAGCAGACGCGGATCGATCGGTTTCACGTGAAACACCCCACGGGGCTCGGCTCGGTCAAGGCACTCACTGCGTTCAGTGCGCGTCGGCGATGTGCTGCGTACCGATCCGCTTGCGGAACACCCAGTACGTCCAGCCCTGGTAGAGCAGAACGACAGGGGTGGCGATCCCCGCGCACCAGGTCATGATCTTCAGCGTGTACGGACTGGACGAGGCGTTGGTGACCGTGAGGCTCCAGGCATCGTTCAGCGAGGACGGCATGACGTTCGGGAAGAGCGTCAGGAACAACATGGCGACCGCGGCCGCGATGGTCACTCCGGAGAAGGCGAAGGACCAGCCCTCGCGCCCGGCCGCGATGGTGCCGATCGCGGCGACCAGGGCCACCACGGCGATGATCATCGCGATCAGGCTCCAGCCGTCCCCGTGGTCGATCTGGGTCCAGATCAGGAACCCCAGCGCGAGGACCGCGGTGACCGCGCCCAGCTTGAGCGCCAGCCTGCGCGCCCGGGCCCGGATGTCCCCGACCGTCTTGAGGCCGGCGAACACCGCACCGTGGAAGGTGAAGAGGGTGAGCGTGACCAGTCCGCCGAGGATCGCGTACGGGTTGAGCAGGTCCCAGAAGTTGCCCACGTACTCCATGTCCGCGTCGATCTTCACGCCGCGGACGATGTTGCCGAAGGCCACGCCCCAGAGCAGGGCCGGGATCAGCGAGGTCCAGAAGATCGCGTGTTCCCAGTTGGTCTGCCACTTCGCCTCGGACCGCTTCGCCCGGTATTCGAAGGCGACGCCCCGCACGATCAGGCAGAGCAGGATGATCAGCAGCGGCAGGTAGAAGCCGGAGAACAGCGTGGCGTACCACTCGGGAAACGCGGCGAAGGTCGCTCCGCCGGCGCTGAGCAGCCAGACCTCGTTGCCGTCCCAGACGGGCCCGATCGTGTTGATCAGGACCCGCCGTTCCTTGCGGTCCCGCGCCAGCAACTTGGTCAGGACACCGATCCCGAAGTCGAATCCCTCCAGGAAGAAGTAGCCGGTCCAGAGAACGGCGATGAACACGAACCAGACGTCGTGGAGTTCCATCTCTCGGCTCCCTGTGCTCTCAGTAGGAGAAGGCCATGGGCCGGTCGGCGTCGTCGTGGTCGCCGCCGATCCTGGTGGGCGGGTTGAGGTCGGCGTCGGTCAGCTCCGGCGGTCCGGCCTTGATGTACTTCACGAGCAGCTTGACCTCGATCACGGCGAGCACGGCGTACAGCACCGTGAACAGGATCATCGAGGTGAGCACCTCGCCCTGGGAGACGCCGGGGGAGACCGCGTCACGGGTCTGCAGGACTCCGTAGACGACCCAGGGCTGACGCCCCATCTCGGTGAAGATCCAGCCCCAGGAGTTGGCGATCAGCGGGAAGAGAAGGGTCCAGAGCGCGACGATCCAGTAGCACTTGGCGAGCTTCGGGCTGAGCGCCTTGTTCTTGAACAGGACCAGATGCGGCACCTCGTCCTCACCGGTGCGCATCCCCGGCGGCAGCATGAACTTCTTCCGGGTCAGCCACAGGCCGAGGATCCCGAGACCGAAGGACGCCATGCCGAAGCCGATCATCCACCGGAAGCTCCAGAAGGCGACGGGGATGTTGGGCCGGTAGTCGCCTGGACCGAACCGCTCCTGCTCGGCCTTGTTGATGTCGTTGATGCCGGGAACGTACGAGTTGAAGTTGTCGTCGGCGAGGAAGGACAGTATCCCGGGGATCGAGATCTCGACGGAGTTGTGCCCCTTGCTGACGTCTCCGTACGCGAAGATCGAGAACGGCGCGGAGTTCTGCCCGTCCCACAGCGCCTCGGCCGCCGCCATCTTCATCGGCTGCTGCTTGAACATCACCTTGCCGAGCTGGTCTCCGCTGACGGCGGTGAGCAGCCCCGAGATCACGATGGTGATCAGGCCCAGCCGCAGCGAGGTCCGCATCACCGGGATGTGCTTCTTGCGCGCGAGGTGGAAGGCCGCGATGCCGACCATGAACGCGCCGCCGACCAGGAAGGCCGCCGTGATGGTGTGGAAGAACTGGGCGAGCGCGGTGTTCTGCGTGAGCACGTGCCAGAAGTCGGTGAGCTCGGCGCGTCCGCGTTCCTTGTTGATGCGGTAGCCGACCGGGTGCTGCATCCAGGAGTTGGCAGCCAGGATGAAATACGCGGAGAGGATGGTGCCGATCGAGACCATCCAGATGCAGGCGAGATGGATCTTCTTGGGCAGCTTGTCCCAGCCGAAGATCCACAGACCGATGAACGTGGACTCGAAGAAGAACGCGATCAGCGCCTCGAACGCGAGCGGGGCACCGAAGATGTCGCCGACGAACCGTGAGTAGTCGGACCAGTTCATTCCGAACTGGAACTCCTGGACGATGCCCGTGACGACACCCATCGCGATGTTGATCAGGAAGAGCTTTCCCCAGAACTTGGTGGCCCTGAGGTACTTCTCCTTGTTGGTCCGCACCCAGGCGGTCTGCAGGCCGGCGGTGAGCGCGGCGAGAGAGATCGTCAGGGGAACGAACAGGAAGTGGTAGACGGTCGTCGTTCCGAACTGCCATCGCGCCAGGGTCTCCGGCGCCAGAGCCAGCTCCACGTCGTCTTCTCCTTACGTCGCCGCCGATACACCGGCAGTTTGTCCTTTAAATCCGACCGATCACGGGAGGAAGCAGGACACGCTTGTGAACGCGTTCACATTCACAAGCAATTATGGCGCACAGGCATTCGGGAGACGCGACCGGGGTACCCCTCCGGGACGTAGCGATCATTCCCCCCGAAGCAGACATCTCCCGGCCACGCGAACGGCCCCGTACCTCGCGAACGAGATACGGGGCCGCCGGCCGGAGCTCGTGGCGCTACAGATCCTTGCGGTACGACTCCGTGACCTTCAGGAACAGGTCGTTCGCCTCGTCCTCGCCGATGGAGACCCGCACGCCCTCGCCCGCGAACGGCCTGACCACCACACCGGCCTTCTCGCAGACAGCGGCGAAGTCGGCGGTACGGTCTCCCAGACGCAGCCAGACGAAGTTCGCCTGGGACTCGGGCACCGTCCACCCCTGTCGCACCAGCGCCTCATGCACCCGCTGCCGCTCGCACACCAAGGAACCCACCCGGCCCAGGAGTTCGTCCTCGGCCCGGAGCGAAGCCACCGCCGCGTCCTGGGCGAGCTGGCTGACGCCGAAGGGCACCGCCGTCTTGCGCAGCGCGGCGGCCACCGGCTCATGCGCCACGGCGAAACCGACCCGCAGCCCCGCCAGGCCGTAGGCCTTGGAGAACGTCCGCAGCACCGCCACATTGGGCCGGTCCCGGTAGATCTCGATGCCGTCAGGCACCTCGGGGTCGCGGATGAACTCCTTGTACGCCTCGTCGAGCACCACGAGCACATCGCCCGGCACCCGGTCCAGGAACCGCTCCAGCTCCGCCCGGCGCACCACGGTGCCGGTCGGGTTGTTCGGGTTGCAGACGAAGATCATCCGGGTCCGGTCGGTGATCGCGGCCGCCATCGCGTCCAGATCGTGCACCTCACCGTCGGTCAGCGGCACCTTCACCGACGTGGCACCGCTGACCTGGGTGATGATCGGGTACGCCTCGAAGGAACGCCACGCGTAGATGACCTCGTCACCCGGGCCCGACGTGGCCTGCAGCAGCTGCTGGGCCACGCCGACCGAACCGGTGCCGGTGGCCAGGTGCGAGAGCGGCACACCGAAACGGTCCGACAGCTCGTTCATCAGAGCGGTGCAGGCCATGTCCGGGTAGCGGTTGAAGTGAGCGGCCGCGGCCAGCGCGGACTCCATCACCCCGGGCAGCGGCGGATACGGGTTCTCGTTGGAGGACAACTTGAACGCGACCGGTCCGTCCGCCGCGGCCGGCTTGCCCGGCACATATGCGGGAACGCCATCCAGTTCGGCACGCAGCTTGGGGCTCGTCTCGCTCACCGCAGGTCCTCCTCGACCGTCCGTACACATCAATACTGCTCACCTTATGAGGATTGGGCGCCGCTGCGAATGGCAGGCCGTGGATTCGCCGGATGAGCCCCGGAATGAGGGGGAGCGCTCCGCACCGTGGCGCGCGCCGGTGGCTCACTCCGTGGCGCGCGTCCCCCGAAGAGGTGAGTTGAGACCTCTTCGAGACATCCACCTATCGCCAGGCCCATCCGGCCCGACGCGTGACACATGATGGCCCGACCCCGTAACACCCTTGATTAGCAAGGCGATTGATCATCGATAACCATGCAGAAACGTGCCTGTCAACGAGTGAATATGCGACCGGGCCAAGTGCCCGCCCGAGCCCTACTATCGGCTCGCCATGACAGCAGCAGGGAAGCACCAGGTGAGCCGGACGGAGACCCCCCGGCGCGGCCGGCAGGGACGAGCAGGAATCCGGGACGTGGCCGCCGCCGCCGGGGTCTCCATCACGACCGTCTCCGACGCGCTCAACGGCAAGGGCAGGCTCCCGGACGCCACCCGCCGCCATGTCCGCGAGGTCGCCGAGCGTCTGGGCTACCGCCCGTCCGCCGCGGCCCGAACCCTCCGTACCGGAAAGTCCGGCCTCATCGGCCTGACCGTGACGACCTACGGGGATGAACCTTTCACCTTCACCGAATTCGCGTACTTCGCCGAGATGGCCCGGGCCGCCACCTCCGCCGCACTCGCCCGCGGCTACGCCCTCGTCATCCTCCCCGCCACCTCACGCCATGACGTCTGGTCGAACGTCGCGCTCGACGGCACCGTCGTCATCGACCCCTCCGACCAGGACCCGGTCGTCACCGAACTCGTACGCCAGGGGCTGCCCGTCGTGTCCGACGGCCGGCCGGCCGGGACCCTTCCGGTCACCGCCTGGGTGGACAACGACCACCGGGCCGCCGTCCTCGACCTCCTCGACCATCTCGCCGCCGCCGGGGCGCGCCGCATCGGGCTGCTCACCGGCACCACCACCGACACGTACACGCGGCTCTCGACCACCGCGTACCTCCACTGGTGCGAGCGCGTCGGCCAGGACCCGGTGTACGAGTCGTACCCCGCCCACGACCCGTGTGCGGGCGCAGTGGCAGCCGACCGCCTGCTGGCCCGCCCGGACCGCCCTGACGCCGTGTACGGCCTCTTCGACCCCAACGGCACCGATCTGCTGGCGGCCGCCCGCCGGTACGGCCTGCGCGTCCCGGAGGACCTGCTGCTGGTCTGCTGCAGCGAGTCCACCGTGTACGCGACGACCGAGCCGCCCATCACGACGCTCTCGCTGAAACCGCGCCGCATCGGCACCGCGGTCGTCCAGTTGCTCATCGACGCCATCGAAGGCGTCGACCAGGACGGACCGGTGGAGCAGGTCATACCTACGGAACTCATCGTCCGGACCTCCTCGCAACGCCGTCCACCACGCACCACGGTCAGTGCGCCGCGCTCCCCGGCAGGGGATTGATCAGGCGAATTGGGACCAATCGACCGACGAACCTGGCGTGCGCAAGGATTCACCACCCCTGGTGCGTCACAGAGCACGATCCTCATTCCTATGATGGGCGCACGACACCGCGGACCACCCCGACCAGCAGGGCCCGTCAGGTGTACGGCGGCGCGACGGTGGTGGAGGGGTCGGATGACACAGGGGGCCGGTCAGGAACCCGTGGTGCGGACGGCGACGTTGCGCGACTTCCGCGTACCGCCCTATGCGCAGTCCCCTGCGCCGCCCGCCCCACCGCACCCGGGCAACGGATTCCCGGGGGGCGAGCCGCCGGAGGGGTACACCCCGACCGCGCGCGACCTCCCCGTGATCACTCGCGAGGACACCGTCCAGGTACGGGCCGTGCCCGAGCCGCGTCCCGCACAGGAGTCGGGGCTCGGCCCGCTGTACGTCGTCGGTGACGTCCACGGCTATCTCGACGAGCTCCTCGCCGCCCTCACCGAGCAGGACCTCGTCGACTCCGAGGGCAGCTGGTCCGCGGGCAACGCGCGGCTCTGGTTCCTCGGCGACTTCACCGACCGGGGACCCGACGGAATCGGCGTCATCGACCTCGTGATGCGGCTCTCCGCCGAGGCCGCGGCCGCCGGTGGCTACTGCAAGGCCCTGATGGGCAACCACGAACTGCTGCTCATCGGCGCCAAGCGCTTCGGTGACACCCCCGTCAACTCCGGCGCCGGCACCGCGACCTTCCAGGCCGCCTGGCTGCTGAACGGCGGCCAGAAGACGGACATGGAGCGGCTCCAGGACGTCCACCTCCAGTGGATGTCCCGGCTCGACGCCGTCGTCGAGGAGGACGAGCACCTCCTGATGCACTCGGACACGACGGCGTACCTCGATTACGGGTCCACCATCGAGGACGTCAACGACACAGTGCACGCCATTCTCACGCGGAACGACGCCGATGAGTGCTGGGACCTCTTCCGCAAGCTGACCAAGCGGTTCGCCTTCCGCGACGAGTCGGGTCCGCAGGCCGTGCAGGAGCTCATGGCGGCCTACGGCGGCCGACGCGTCGTCCATGGTCACAGCCCCATTCCCTACCTTCTCGGCGAGGTCGGCTCCGAGGACGGCGAGGACAGGTCGGGACCGCTGGTGGACGGTCCGCACGTGTACGCGGACGGGCTCGCCATCGCCATGGACGGCGGAGTGACCATGGCCGGAAAGCTACTGGTCGTTCAGCTCCCGCTGCATGACTGACGTTCTTCGGGGAAGACGCACCCCGACCTGAACACGCGGACCACTGGGCCTATTTCCGGAAACCCCCTGTCACCCCGTGCCGTGGGCGCTCTACCATCGGCGTATCAGTAGCAGGCTCTCCTCCGTTTCCGCCCGACTGCCCGCTTCGAGCGGGCAAAACAGGCCCTACGGAGCATCGGGGGATGCACATGAACAGCGCTCCGCACCTGCTGACCGAGGACCGGCCCGAGTACGAGCGGATCCTCGACGACGCACTGCGTCACGCCCATGAACGACCGGATCTGGCCGCTGTCGGCGAACGGCTCAATCCGGTGCAGCTGCGCACCATGGCGATGGCGGCCACCGCGCTGATCACCGCCGCGGCGGCCACCGAGTACGAGCACTACGTGAAGGCCCGCGAGGAGATCCGCGCCGCCGCGGCCTCCGGACCGGACGAGGACGCCGACCCCGGCGCGTTCGGCCCCCGCCAGTCGGGCGCCGGCGTGGGAGTCGTCATCACCGTCCTGGCACCGGTGCTGGCAGGCACCGCCGCGGTGATCTTCCTGCTCATCGGCTACATCCTGAAGGCACTCGACCCGCCCCCGTCGTTCGCGCGCACGATGGTCGGAGCGGGCTGGTTCTTCGCGGCGGCTATGGCGGCCGCCATCCTCGTGGCCGCCGTCGGCCTGCTGGTCACGGCTCTGCGCAACGGCTCGACATCGGTGCCCGCCGAGGAACATGGCGAGGAGTTCCCGGAGGACGTGGCCCGCGCCAGAGAGGCCTGGCGCCACGCCCTGCTGGAGCGCGGCATCCTGCCGTTCCTGCGGGACGCCCTCGCCGACCCCGGGGCCGCCCCGGCCGCGCGCATCCCGCAGCGCTCGCCCAACCGCATCCCGAAGATCGGCTACAGCAGGCCCGACTTCACCAGCCCGGACGACGGCCCGGCCGCCGCGCCCCGCCCGACGTTCACGAGCCCGGACTTCACCAGCCCCGACTTCGGCGGGCCCGAGCACGAACTGGAATGACAGGGGCCGGTGCTCGGGAGGTCCGCTCACCGGGCGCCGGTTCCCCGAAGATCCGCGACAGATCCCCGGGGCGTGGGCCCGGCCGTTTCCGGACCTACAGCGCCGCCAGACTGCCGACCAGGTCATCGAGGCCCAACGAGCCCTGGGACAGTGCCTTCATGTGCCAGGCCTTGAGGTCGAAGGCCGCACCTTGGCGCCGCTTCGCCTCCGCGCGGCCCTGGAGCCAGGCGCGTTCGCCGAGCTTGTAGCCGATGGCCTGACCGGGCCAGCCGAGGTAGCGGTCGATCTCCGCGTCACGGCGGGCAGCCGGGCTGCCGTTGTAGGTGGCCATGAACTCCGCTGCGAGGGCACCCGTCCAGCGTTCGCCCGGGTGGAAGCCCGAGTCGGCGGGGACGGCGAGTCCGAGGTGCATGCCGATGTCGACGATCACCCGGATGGTGCGCAGCATCTGCCCGTCCAGGAAGCCGAGCCGGCGCTCGGGTTCGGAGAAGCAGCCCAGATCGTCCATGAAGCGTTCGGCATACAGCGCCCAGCCTTCGATGTTGGCGCTGACCATGCCCTCGGTGACCTGGTAGCGGCTGAGGCGGTCGGCGACCGTGACCCACTGGGCGAACTGGAGGTGGTGGCCGGGGACGCCCTCGTGGTACCAGATGCTGACGAGCTGCCAGGTCGGGTAGCTGCCCTGCTCCAGAGCCGGCAGGAAGGTACGTCCCGGGCGGCTGAAGTCGAGGCTCGGGCCCTGGTAGTAGGGCCCGGAGGCGCTGCCGGCCGGCGCGATGCGGGACTCGACCTTGCGGAGCGGACCGGAGAGGTCGAAGTGGCTGCCGTCGAGCGTGCTGATCGCCTCGTCCATCAGCTGCTGCAACCAGTCGCGGGCGGCCTCGTCGCCCTTGACCGCGTGGCCGTGCTCCTCCAGGTGGTGCATGGTCTCGAGGAGGCCGGCGCCGGGCAGGATGCGTTCGGCTTCGACGCGCATCTCGGCGAGCGTCCGGTGGAACTCGTCCCAGGCCCAGCTGTAGGCCTCGTCCAGGTCGAGTTCCGCGCCGGTGTTGTGCCGGGCGGCCCGCAGATAGCGCTCCCGGCCCACCGCGTCCGGAGTGCCCGCCGCAGCGGGTAGGTAGGTGTCACGCAGCCACTCACGGAACTCGGAGACGGCACGGGTGGCCCGCAGTGCGGCGGCGTCCAGCTCGGGCCGCATCCGCTCGGTGCCGTCCGCGACGAAGCCGGCGAACCAGCCCGCGCCCCTGCCCGTGCCCTGGCCGGCGGACTCCCCGGTCCAGTCGGCGAGCTGGCCGATGACGCCGGCAACCTGCCGGGGAGCGGCGAGCAGGCCACGGGATATGCCCTCGGTGAGGGTGCTCCGATAACCGTCCAGTGCCCCGGGAAGGTTGCGCAGCCGGCCGGCCACCGCCGCCCAGTCCTCGTCGGTGGCCGTGGGCATGAGGGTGAAGATCGACCGCACCTGCTCGACGTGCGCGCCCACCGTGCGCAGCTGTCGGTAGTTCTCGCCGGTGTCGTGCATCGCGAGCTCGGCGGTCAGCCGTTCCCGCAGCAGCCGGGCGCACGCCTGCTCGGCGGGGTCGCCGGGCACAGGAGCGGCATCGAGCGCGGTGAGACTGCGCCGGGCCAGCTCGGCGTGGGCCTCGAAACCGTCCGGGGAGAGGTCCGGCTGCCGGTCGTCGCCCGGGTTCAGGCCCAGCCATGCGGAGGTCATCGGGTCATGTGCGGCCACCTGATCGAGGTGGCGGTCGGCGATGCTGCGCGGGGTGACCGATTCGTTTGCCATGCACACATCTTGACGTGCCGTCGGATCATTTCTCCAGGCGCCCGAGCGCTGTTCCGGACGGCCCCCGGCCCGTCCGGAACAGCGCCTGCTCAGCCGGGCGTCAGTCCGTCAGCGGGAGGTACACCCGGTTGCCCCGGGCGGCGAACTCCTCGGACTTCACCGCCATGCCGGCCAGCGCCTCCGCGTCGAACTCGGTGTGGACGGCCGTGGCCCCGTCGCCGTGCTCGTCACGGATCTTCTGGGAGATCTTCATCGAGCAGAACTTCGGTCCGCACATCGAGCAGAAGTGGGCCGTCTTCGCCGGTTCGGCGGGCAGCGTCTCGTCGTGGAACTCCCGCGCCGTGTCCGGGTCGAGGGCCAGATTGAACTGATCCTCCCAGCGGAACTCGAACCGGGCGTCCGACAGCGCGTCGTCCCATTCCTGCGCCCCCGGGTGCCCCTTGGCGAGGTCCGCCGCATGGGCCGCGATCTTGTACGTGATGACCCCGGTCTTCACATCGTCCCGGTTGGGCAGGCCGAGGTGCTCCT
This sequence comes from Streptomyces sp. NBC_00385, assembly GCF_035917155.1. Lineage (NCBI taxonomy): Bacteria > Bacillati > Actinomycetota > Actinomycetes > Kitasatosporales > Streptomycetaceae > Streptomyces > Streptomyces sp. NBC_00385. Next base: position 4,232,162 of record NZ_CP107951.1, read on the forward strand.
TGGGCGTCACGTAGCAGAGCATCGCCGTTCCCCACCAGGCGATCATCGCGGCGCCGATGCCCGAGGTGATGTGGTCGTAGGCGGGCGCCACATCGGTCGTCAGCGGCCCGAGCGTGTAGAACGGCGCCTCCTCGCAGATCTCCTGCTGGAGGTCGATGTTCTCCTTGATCTTGTGCATCGGGACGTGGCCCGGCCCCTCGATCATGGTCTGGACCCCGAACCGCTTGGCGATCGTGTTCAGTTCGCCGAGCGTACGCAGCTCGGCGAACTGGGCCTCGTCGTTGGCGTCCGCGATCGACCCGGGGCGCAGCCCGTCGCCCAGGGAGTACGTCACGTCGTACGAGGCGAGGATCTCGCAGAGCTCCTCGAAGTTCTCGTAGAGGAACGACTCCTTGTGGTGCGCGAGGCACCACGCCGCCATGATCGAGCCGCCCCGGGAGACGATGCCGGTCTTGCGGCGGGCCGTCAGCGGCACGTACGGCAGGCGTACGCCGGCGTGCACCGTCATGTAGTCGACGCCCTGCTCGGCCTGTTCGATGACCGTGTCCTTGTAGACCTCCCAGGTCAGCTCCTCGGCCCTGCCGTCGACCTTCTCCAGGGCCTGGTAGAGCGGCACGGTGCCGATCGGCACGGGGGAGTTGCGAAGAACCCACTCACGGGTGGTGTGGATGTTGCGGCCGGTGGACAGATCCATGACGGTGTCGGCGCCCCACTTGGTCGCCCAGGTCATCTTGTCCACCTCCTCCTCGATGGAGGACGAGACCGCGGAGTTGCCGATGTTGGCGTTCACCTTCACCAGGAACCGCTTGCCGATGATCATCGGCTCGATCTCCGGGTGGTTCACGTTCGCCGGCAGCACGGCCCGGCCGGCGGCGATCTCCTCGCGCACCACCTCCGGATCGACGTTCTCCCGGATCGCCACGTACTCCATCTCGGGTGTGACCTCGCCCCGGCGGGCGTACGCGAGCTGGGTGACGGGGCGGCCGTTCCGGCTGCGCCGCGGCTGGCGGGGGCGGCCGGGGAAGACCGCGTCCAGGTTGCGCAGCCCACCGCGCGGTGAGGTGTGCTTGAGCCCGTCGTCCTCGGGGCGCCCGGGACGTCCCGTGTACTCCTCGGTGTCGCCGCGGGCGATGATCCAGTTCTCCCGCAGAGGTGCCAGTCCGCGACGGACGTCGGTCTCGGTGGTGGGGTCGGTGTACGGCCCCGACGTGTCGTACAGCGTCACGTCGTTGCCGTTGGTGAGGTGCACCTGACGGACCGGCACCCGAAGGTCCGGACGTGAGCCCTGGACATAACCCTTGTGCCAGCCGATGGACTTCCCGGCCTCGTCGCTCTGGTTCGAGGCAGGCATGCGTGTGTCCGATGTGGTCATGAGACCTACTCCCTACGCCGGCATTACCCGGTAACAGGTTCGGCGGTCGGCGCAGCGTGTCCCGTACGGACGTACGGAGATCAGCGCCCTCTCAGCCCGGTGCTCCGAGCTCCCGCGTGTGCAAAGGTGCCACCACGCTAGCGCCCCGGCCGACGAACTGAACAGAGGGCCCTCCTCTTCTTGCGATGATCGGCCGGTGACGTCCCCCCATAACGACCCCGAACCGCAGGGCCATCAGCACGGGCACTCCCACAGCCACGGCCCAGCCGCACCCGTCTCCGGCCATCTGCGCAAGGTGATCGCCGCCGTGCTGATCCCGTTCGCGGCCGCGGTCGTCGTCGGCCTCGTGGTCCTCTGGCCCGGTGGTGCGCCGGCGCACGAGCGCACCGGCGTCGGATTCGACCGGCAGACCCAACAGGCAAAGGTGGTGAACATCGACAAGGTCGACTGCAAGGACGTGAACGCCTCCCAGCTGCCCGTCAGCGGCGGGAGCACGCCGCCCACCGGCGAGCAGGCCGAGAAGGACGACGGGTCCGACCTCTGCGGGAAGGCCACCATCGAGATCACGAGCGGTCAGGACAAGGGCCGGAAGTTCGTCGAGGTCGTCCAGCCCGGTGCACCGCGGCAACTGCGGGAGGGGCAGGGGGTGGTCGTCGCGTACGCCCCCGACGCCCCTCATGACCTCCAGTACTCCGTGACCGACGTGAACCGGAAGTTCCCGCTGATGCTGCTGGCCGGGATCTTCGCCCTGGTGGTGGTGGCCGTGGGCAGAATGCGCGGGGTGATGGCCCTGGTCGCGCTCGCCCTGTCCTTCGCCGTCCTGACCCTGTTCATCCTTCCGGCCATCCTGCAGGGCTCGAACCCGCTGGTCGTCGCGGTCGTCGGGGCGAGCGCCATCATGCTGATCGCGCTCTACATCTGCCACGGGCTGACGGCCCGCACCTCGGTCGCGGTCATCGGCACCCTGATCTCACTGCTGCTGATCGGGCTGCTCGGCTCGCTCTTCGTCGGCTGGGCGAGTCTGAGCGGGAACACCGACGACAACACCGGCCTCATCCACGGCCTGTATCCGCACATCGACATGAGCGGGCTGCTGCTGGCCGGCGTCATCATCGGCTCCCTCGGGGTACTCGACGATGTGACGGTCACCCAGACCTCGGCGGTCTGGGAACTGCACCAGGCGGACCCGACGATGAGCGCGAAGAAGCTCTACCGGGCAGGGATCAGGATCGGACGCGACCACATCGCCTCGGTGGTCAACACCCTGGTCCTCGCCTATGCGGGTGCCGCACTTCCCTTGCTGCTGCTGTTCTCGATCGCCCAGAGCAGCGTGGGGACGGTGGCCAACAGCGAACTGGTGGCGGAGGAGATCGTGCGCACTCTGATCGGCTCGATCGGACTGGTCGCCTCGGTGCCGGTGACCACCGCGCTCGCGGCACTGGTCGTCTCCGCCGACCGCGCCGGGCCCGCCCCGGATACCGAAACTCCGGCCCTCGTACGCAGCGGCAGGGGACGCCGTCGTCGGGCGAAGTCCTGAGTGCCCGGACACGGAGAGCGATTCACCCGTTCGGCAGGTGTGCTGTTCGACCGCCATGCAGGCCAGGGACACGGGCTTCGTCAGCCGGCGTTCTGTTCCTCGGCCAGAATCCGCCCCAGCGCCTCTTCCAGATTGCCCTCGAAGTCACCCAGCGTGCACTCCTGCCCGAGCGGCACGAGCTTGTCCGTCCGGTCGAGGAACGCCACGAGAGGCGCCGTACCGGCCCGGAAGAGCGCACGGTCAGCCCCCACCTGGAGCCGGATGTGGACATCGGACAGCCCTTCGGGCTCGGTCGGCCCGATGTGCACATCGCCGTCACCACTGGGGCTGTTGAGACCGTCGAGCAGCAGCTCGCGGCCAAAAGCCCAGGTGACGGGGGCGTCGCCGGGCAGATGGAAGGTCATCCGGATCGCGTACGGATCGCACACTTCGTACCGGAGCTCCACCGGGATACGGAAAGAGAGCTCCTCGGAGACGAGGAAGCTCATCATGACCTCAGCTTGAACCGACTCGCGCATCGTTCAACCCCGCAGTAGATGAATCTGGCCAGGAATGATCCCCCATGGCCCTATTGACGCCATCGTGGTGCACGCGATAGCAGATCACAAGGAGTGATTTTTCAGATACTGATAGAGAACACGAACGAACGCAAGAGGCTGGCCACTTCGCCACGTAGTCGTTCGACTGCGGGGAGCAACCGTTCTTCCTGGTCGAGAGGGACCGAAATGGCCATCGCGGCGGCCGTGAATCCGGCCGCGATCGGGATGGCCGCGCAGACCGTTCCGAGCGCGTACTCCTGCCGTTCGATGACAGGTTCCGTACGCTCGATCGACCGCAGCCGCTCGAGAAGTGCCGGCCGATCGCGCACGGAGTAGCGCGTCAGCGGGCGCACCGGATGCCGGTCCAGGTGATCCTCGCGGGCTTGCTCGTCGAGCTGGCTCAGCAGACACTGACCGATCGCGTGGGCATGCCCCGTCTCACCGAACGCCGCCCACTCCTCCACCGCCGGCGCCGCCGGGGTGTCCGCGACCGCGACGAGCTCGATCTCGCCGTCGCGGTAGACGGCGCAGTACACCGGGGCACCGATGATGTCCCGCCATCGCCCCAGGGACTGCGTCATTCTGCTGCGACGATTCTGCAGCGCTCCGTCGTCCACCAGCCGCTCCGCGGCGGCGCCGAAGAGGAAGACGCCGTTCTCCCGGCGCAGATATCCCTCATGGGTCAGTGTGCGCAGCAGGTGGTAGGCGGTGGGAAGGGGAAGCCCCGCTTCCCGTGCGAGCTGTTTGGCCGGTGCCCCGTCGCGATGGGTGCCCACAGCCTCCAGCAGCCTCAGCGCCCGCTGCACCGATCCGATCAGCGTCGGAACGGCTGTACTCGATGCCGTGGTCAACGGTCACCCCCAGGCATGGTGACGGGCGGTCAGCCCGCCTGTGGGGGCCGCCCCCACAGATCTGCCGCAGGCCTGGGGTCCAGAAGGCCGGATGCCGTACAAACCACTGGTCAGGGTGGTGACTGACGGTGTTTTCCCAGGTGGCGGCAGCGGACTGCCACTGTATCGGGAGCATCCGGGCCGAGTGCCGTTTCGCCTTCCGCTTAGCTCAGCTGGGCTAATCGCCCGGCCGCCCGTGCGGTTACCAGTCGCCTCGCGAGGAGGAGGACGACATGAACTTCCGCACGACGAAGACGAGCCCACCGATCAGGATCACGAAGAGCAGGACCTTGAACAGCAGACCGATCACGAAGCCGACGATGCTGGCGATCAGACCGCCGAACACGACGATCGCGATGACGGGCACCGCGATCCACTTCACCCACCAGGGCATTCCCGCGAATATCTCCCGCACGGCCATCGTCCATACCTCGTCTCTGTGAGTTCCTGCTTCGATGCTAGAGGTGTCGGGACCGGCTGCGGGGGCTCCGATCCCTTGAACTCCCCTGATCGATCCCCTAGGGATCCCCGAGACGCTTCCCTGCCCCTGCCCTCGTCGAGTGCGGCTCAGCCCTCGGGCGGCGAGAAGACCACCATCACGCGCAGGTCCTCCGTGATGTGATGGAACTTGTGGGCGGTGCCGGCAGGTACATACACGACACTCCCTCTGCCCACCTGCGTCGTTTCCATGCCCACGGTGATCGAAGCGCGCCCGCTGACGACGAAGTAGACCTCGTCCTGTTGGTGCGGCTGCTGTGGGTCGAGCTCACCGGCGTCCAGTGCGTACAGACCGACAGACATGTTCCGTTCGCGGACGAACTGGAGATAGGCACCGTCGTTGGCGGCCCGTTCCGCCTCCAGTTCGTCCAGTCTGAATGCCTTCATGGCCCGTCCGCCCCTTGCCTCTGTCCAGCCGGTGTCAGCCACCGATCATGTCTGCCACGATCAGACACATGAAGAATTTCGTAGTCAAGACGATCGCCAACGCGGGTGCGCTGGCCGTAGCCATCTGGCTGCTCCACGACATCACGCTGACCGGTGGCAGCACCGGCCGCAAGATACTGACCCTGATCGTGGTCGCGCTGATCTTCGGTCTGGTCAACTTCCTGGTCAAGCCGGTGGTGAAGCTGCTCACGCTGCCGCTCTTCATCCTCACCCTGGGGCTGATCACCCTCGTGGTGAACGCCCTGATGCTGCTGCTGACCTCGTGGCTGGCCGATGTGCTGGATCTGAGTTTCCATGTCGACGGCTTCTGGACCGCTGTCCTCGGCGGCCTGATCATTTCGATCGTGTCCTGGGCACTGAACGTCGTCCTGCCCGACGAGGACTGACCACCTGGTGCCTGAGACAGTGACGGCAGGACCGGTGACAGACCGGAGAGAGAAGCGAGGACACGAAGATGAGCACCATGGGCGACGGAACCCGGGCGGTACGTGCCGGTCTGCCGGAACCGCAGCAGTACGAGCCCACTCTCCCCGGTCCGGTCTTCGCCGCGCACTTCCACCTGTCCGGCGAGCCGACCGGGCCGTACACCTACGGCCGTGACACCAACCCGACCTGGACCCACCTGGAGCGGGCCATCGGCGAGCTCGAAGCGCCGGGCGAGAACGTCGAGACCACGGTCTTCGCGTCCGGTATGGCGGCCATCTCGGCGGTCCTGCTGTCCCAGGTACGCACCGGCGACGTCGTCGTGCTGCCCGACGACGGCTACCAGGCCCTCCCGCTGGTACGTGCGCAGTTGGAGGCCTACGGCGTCGAGGTGCGCACCGCCCCGACCGGGGGCGATGCCCAGCTGGCCCTTCTGGAGGGGGCGCGGCTGCTGTGGATCGAAACCCCGTCGAACCCCGGGCTCGACGTCTGTGACGTGCGCCGGCTCGTCGAGGCGGCGCACGCGGGCGGCACGCTCGTCGCCGTCGACAACACCCTCGCCACCCCGCTCGGCCAGCGCCCGCTGGAGCTCGGCGCCGACTTCTCGGTGGCCAGCGACACCAAGGGCATGACCGGCCACGGCGACATCCTGCTCGGCCATGTGACCTGCCGGGATTCCGAGCTGGCAGCGGGGGTGCGGCGCTGGCGCAAGGTCGTGGGTGCCATCCCGGGGCCCATGGAGGCCTGGCTCGCCCACCGCTCCCTGGCCACCCTGGAGCTGCGTATCGAGCGGCAGTGCGCGAACGCCCTGCTGCTGGCCGAGACCCTCGCCAAGCACCCCGAGGTGAGCGGGCTGCGCTACCCCGGGCTGCCGGCCGACGCCTCGTATCCGAACGCGGTGCGGCAGATGCGGCGCTTCGGATCCGTCGTGTCGTTCGTGCTGGCGGACCGCGGCACCGCCGAGCGGTTCCTGTCTGCGCTTCGTCTCGCCGAGGACGCCACGAGCTTCGGCGGCGTGCGTTCCACCGCCGAACGCCGGGCCCGCTGGGGCGGCGACGCCGTGCCGGAGGGCTTCATCCGCTTCTCCGTCGGCGCCGAGAACGCCGCGGACCTGGTAGCCGACGTGGAGCGCGCGCTGACCGAGGCCGTCACCGGGAGCTGAGGGCCCGCACCGGTGCGGTACGGACGGTCCGAGCCTCCCCCCTCGTGGCTCGGACCGTCCCGGTTCCCGCCTTCTCCTCGCGAAGAACCGCCTCGACAAGGCTAGTTGACTCTGCGTCAGTGTCCAATCACAGTAGCGGCAGCGACCTATCGACATATTTATAGTTGCCGGAGTCCGACGGGCCGCACGGTGAGAGGGAACGGACATGGACCTGGCCCTGCTGCGCACCTTCGTCACCGTGCACCGCGCGGGCTCGTTCACCCGCGCCGCCGCGCTCCTCGGCCTCTCCCAGCCCGCCGTGACCTCGCAGATCCGCACCCTGGAACGGCAGCTGGGACGCCCGCTCTTCCTCCGCCGGGCCCGCGGCGTGACACCCACCACCATCGGCGACGAACTCGCACACCGGGCCGCTCCCCACCTGGACGCACTGGTCGAGATCACCGAGACGGAACTCGACGAGGAGTCGGGCGTACGGACGCTCCATCTGGCGGGTCCGCCGGAGTTCACCTCGCTGCGGGCCCTGCCCGCGCTCACCCCGCTCATCACCCAGGGGCTCGCCCTGCGCAGCTCGTTCTGCGCCGACACCGACGAGACGCTCGACGGTCTGGCCGCCGGCCACCACGACCTGGCCATCGTGACGGCCCGGCCGCGCGGCGGCCTGCTGACCGCGGCCCCGCTCTGCGACGAGGAGCACGTCCTGGTCGCAGCACCGCGCTGGGCGGGGCGCCTGGGCCCGGGAACGCTGCGGCGCAACGGCCCCGTGGTCCTGGAACAGCTGCCGGTGGTGGAGGTGCACGAGAGCCTGCCCCTGGTCTCCCGGTACTGGGCGTCGGTCTTCGACAGCCGGCCCGCGGCGGCAGGGGCCGTCATCACACCTGATCTGCGGGCGGTCCTGGAATGCGCGGTGGCCGGGGCGGGGCTGGCCGTGCTGCCCCGGTATCTGTGCGAGGACGCGCTGGAGCGGGGAGAGCTGGTGGCGCTCCTCGATCCACCGGTGCCTCCTCTGCGCACGTACTTCCTGGCCGCGCGGACCGGCACGCTCGCACTGCCGCATCTCGCACGGGCACACGAGGTACTGCTGCGTGCAGCGGTCGCCTGGTGACCGCAGGAGAGGCCGGAAGCCGCCAGGTGTTTCAGAACCTGTTCTGCGGGCCACTCTCTTGCCATGACCGAACGTCCTGTGGTCAAGCGCACCGCACGCGCCGTCCTGCTCGACGGCAACGACCTGATCCTCATCAAGCGCACCAAACCCGGGGTGGATCCGTACTGGCTCACGCCCGGCGGCGGGGTCGAGCCCGAGGACGCGACCGTCGTCGACGCCCTGCATCGTGAACTGGACGAGGAACTCGGCGCCAAGATCACCGATGTGGTGCCCTGCTTCGTCGACACCGTGGAACACATCGAGGGTGGCGGCGTGAAGGGCGTCAAGGTCCAGCACTTCTTCGTCTGCCGTCTCGAATCCATGGACCTGTCCCTGCGCCACGGCCCCGAGATCGATGACCCCTGCGGGGAGTACGACGTCGTCCGGGTGCCCTTCAGCCGGGTCGGAATCGCTGCCGTGCACCTCGTGCCGCTGTCACTGAGGCACTACCTGGACGGCAACATCGAAGGCGTCCGGGCGATGCACGCGCCCGACCTGGGCTGACCCCTGCCGGTCCAGGACCTGCGGCCTGTGCCACGTCGTGGGCACAGGCCGCGCGTACGCCGAGGTCAGTACATGGGGATACTCCCCTCGTCAGATGACCTGCCACGCGGTTCCCGGCAGCGTGTTTCACGTGAAACCACTCAAGCGCCACACCCGCAGAGGCCTCCTGGTTGCCCATGTATCGGTATCCGTCAGCTGGCTCGGTCTCACCGTCGGTCTGCTGGCACTCGGCATTACCGCCTTCTCGACCGGAGATCCCGCGACCGCCCGGGCCGCCACCCGGGCCATGAAGGTCTTCGGCGACTGGCTGGTCATCCCGGTCGCGTCGGCCACCCTGCTCAGCGGCCTGATCCTGTCCCTCGGCACCCGCTGGGGGCTGGCCAGGCACCGCTGGGTCTGGACGAAGTTCTGGCTCACCCTGGTGACGACCGGACTGTCGGTCTTCTCCTTGCGCCCCGGCATCAACGAAGCCGCGGAACGGGGAGCCGTCGACATCAGCCTGATCGTCGCTCCCTCGGTCGCCTCGGCGGCCTATCTCTTCATGACCGCGATCTCCGTGCTGAAGCCATGGGGGCCGACCCGGCGGGGCCGACGGCTGCGCGTCTCAGCCAGATCCGTTAAAGCGGTGGACGAGCGATCACTGCGTCGGACAGCCTGACCCCTATGTCCCGCTCACTGCCCCTCCCGCTCGCCGATCTGCCCCTACGGCGTCTTACCCGGGACGATCTGGTCCCGTGCGCCGACCTCAGCGAGGACCGCGGCTGGCCCCGCGATGAACACCGGTGGGGCCTGCTGCTGGCCGCGGGCACGGCCTACGGCATCGACGATCCGGAGAGCAAGGGCCTGATGGCGACGTGCGTGGTGACCGCGTACGGCCCCCGCATGGCCGCCATCGGCATGCTGCTGGTCGCCGGACGCTACGCCCGGCAGGGGGTCGGGCGGTACCTGATGCAGCAGGTGGTCGAGTCGACCGGGGGCGTTCCCCTCAGCCTCCACGCGACGGATGCGGGCCGGCCGCTCTACGAAGAGCTCGGGTTCCTTGCCGTGGGACGGACCGAGCGGGTGAGCGGGCCCTTCCGGCCCGTCGCGGAGCAGGGCCGTTCCGACATGGCGGGGCACCCGGGTACGGCAGCCGGTGCGAGGCTGACGGTTCGCCCGGCCTCGGCGGGAGATCTGCAAGCCATACTCCGCTTGGACGCGGGAGCCTTCGGCCTCGACCGGACGCACATCCTGGTCCGCCTCCCGGCCTTCGCCGACCATCTGCGGGTGGCCGAGGAAGACGGGGAGCTGGTCGGCTACGCCGCGCTGTGGCCCAGCTCGGAGAGCCATGTGGTCGGTCCGCTGATCGCGCGGGACACCGCCACCGCGAAGCTGCTCGTGACCTCACTGGCCGCGGCGACGGACCGGCCGCTGCGTGCGGACATCGACGCCCGCCACGAGGAGTTGCTGCACTGGTTCAGGGAGTGCGGGCTGGGGTCCGGACCGGCGACCACGGTGATGAGCCTCGGGAACCCGGAACAGCCGGGGGACTGGAAACACCGCTTCGCGCCGCTGAGCGTGGCGACGGGCTGAGAGACGGCAGGACGATCCGGGTCTCCGGGGTCACACCGCTCCGGGCGGGCATCCTGCTCAGTTGTCGAACCACACGGTGAGCCGAACGTTCTCGTCACCGTGTAGGGCGGCGAGGACTGCCATCACGGACCAGACCGGCTTCCACTCGCCCTCTGCAGGCACTGCCTCGCGTCGGGTCATCCGCTCCACCCGGTAGAGACGGTCGCCGTCCCGCCACTCGGTGCCTTCCGCCCAGTCGTGGCTGCCGTAACCCGCCGCGGGATCGGCCGAGAGCCCCGCAGCCCGGGCGAAACGGGCGCTCCAGCCCGCCTTGCCGACGAGGGCCCACGCACCGTTCACCACTTCGTACTCATGGATCCGCCGGTCCGCGGTCTCGGCGTGCTCGTCCCAGTCCACGCGTTTCAGTTCGCTCCAGGAGATCCAGCTGTGGCTGTGCGCGTCGGAGCCCCAGTCGTCGAACTCCGCGCGCGCTGCGTCGGAGATCCTCTCGGGCAGCCCTCGTTCCGGGGCGAGAGGAATGAAGCCCGCGTGATTGCGCACGCCGAACAGGCACCCGAACGCGTCGTAGTCCCGGCCCAGGTACAGCAGGTCGAGATCGACTGCCGCCGACCAGGCGTGCTCCGTATCCGCCCATCGCGGTCGGCATTCGATGAACCCGTGGATGTCAGCTCCCATGTGCGGAGATTCTCCGGCCGGATGGGAGCCGACACCAATGAATTACTTCTGTGCGCAGGGCAGATGAGAGCTCAGAGGAGACCGGCGACGGCAGCCGACGCGAACCCGTGGTCCTGCTCGGGAGCACCGCCACCGACCCCTATCGCGCCGATCAGCCGGCCGTCGCGGTGGACCGGGACCCCGCCGGCGATGAAGAGCAGCGGCCTGTCCAGCGCGGTCGGCAGGGTATGGAAGAGGCCACCCGGCTGCACCGCGTCGACGAGGTCGGCCGTGGGGGTGTTGAGCTGCAGCGCTGTGTACGCCTTGCGGGTACTGGTTTCGCCGGCAATGAGGACAGCCCGGTCGTCGCGGCGGAAGGCCAGCAGGTGACCGCCAGCGTCCAGCACCGTGACGGCTGCCGCGACGTCCGCGGTCTCGGCGGCGGAACGGGCCGCTTCGATCAGCGCTTCCGCGTCCTGCGTGGTCAGCGGGGCTACGGCGGAGAGGGTGCTCATGGGGGGCTCCTTGATGTGGTGCGGTGGAATGGGTGTGGGGGGATCAGGGGTGGTCAGTGCCGGATCGCGGGTGCGGCGGCCGGCTCCGGAACGTGCGTGGCCACGAGACGGCTCCGGGCGGTCGTGCGGCGCTCCAGCGTGCTGGAGACGACGGCGAGCACCAGGGCTGAGGCGGCGAGCGCCGCGCCGACCCAGTTGGGCGCGGTGTAGCCGAGACCGGCGGCGATGACCATGCCGCCGAGCCACGCGGACAGGGCGTTGCCGAGGTTGAAGGCGCCGATGTTCACCGCGGAGGCGAGCGTCGGGGCGCCGGCCGCCTGGTCGAGCACCCGCTTCTGCAGCGGGGGGACTGTCGCGAAGCCCAGGCCGCCGATCAGGAAGATGGTGACGGCTGCCGCGATCTTGTTGTGGGCGGTGAGCGTGAACAGCGACAGGACGACGGCGAGGCCGCCCAGCGACACGTACAGCAGGGGCATCAGACGGCGGTCGGCGAACGTGCCGCCGAGCAGATTGCCTCCGACCATTCCGAGGCCGAAGAGGACCAGCAGCCAGGTGACGGACGAGGCCGAGTAGCCGGCGATCTCGGTCATCATCGGTGTGATGTACGTGATCGCGGCGAAGACCCCGCCGAAGCCCAGCACGGTCATCGCCATGGCGAGCAGCACCTGCACGTTGCGGAACGCGGCGAGCTCGTGACGGAGCCGGACGCCTTCCGGGCGGGGCCGGTCCGGAACGAGCCTGGCCACACCGAGCAGACCGATGACACCGAGCGCTGCGACGACGAAGAACGTGCTCCGCCAGCCGACGCTCTGGCCGATGTAGGTGCCCAGCGGCACACCGACGACGTTAGCGACGGTGAGGCCCGTGAACATCATGGCGATCGCGCCGGCCTTCTTGTGCGGGGCGACCAGATCGGCTGCCACCACCGAACCGATGCCGAAGAAGGCACCGTGGGCGAGCGAGGCGACCACCCGGCCCGCGAGCATCACTCCGAACACGGGGGCGGTCGCGGAGACCACGTTGCCGATGACGAACAGGGCCATCAGGATCATCAGCATGCGCTTGCGGCTGACCCTGGTGCCGAGGAGGGTCATCAGAGGCGCTCCGATGACGACACCGAGCGCGTACCCGGTGACGAGGAAGCCTGCGGCCGGAATCGAGACCTGGAAGTCCGCGGCCACCTCGGGCAGCAGCCCCATGATCACGAACTCGGTCGTTCCGATGCCGAATGCCCCGATGGCGAGGGCGAGGAGCGCGAGCGGCATGGGTTTCACCTTCCCTGGAGATTGCGTCTGCGCCTTACAAGCGTCGACAATAATTGCAGACGCTGGTTAATTGCAAGCGCGGGCTATTGCGTCCGTCGCCTATCCTGGACGCAAGCAGCTCCGGCACGGAGGAGAGACCCATGACAGCGACCGATCCGGCACTGACCGCCCTCTCCCAGGGCTGGTGCGCGCTCTCCCTGCTCCACGGGCAGATCGAGGCCCGTATCGAGCGGGCTCTGCAGGCCGGGCACGGCCTCAGCGTCAGGGAGTACTCCCTGCTGGACGTCCTGAGCCGACAGCACAACGGACCCGGCGGACACCTTCAGATGAAGCAGGTGGCCGACGCCGTCGTGCTCAGCCAGAGCGCGACCACCCGTCTGGTCACCCGCCTCGAAGACCGGGGCCTGCTGACCCGGTACCTCTGCGACACCGACCGGAGGGGCATTTACACCGATGTCACCGAAGCCGGTCTCGCGCTTCTCTCCGAGGCCCGGCCGACCAACGACACCGCTCTGCGGGCCGCCCTGGACGAGGCTGCCGAGAACCCCGAACTGGCCCCGCTCGTCCGTGCGGTCGAGGAGCTGAAGGTCCCCGTATAGAGGACCCGGCCCGGGGCGCGGCGTAGGCTGCCGATCATGAGCGATCTGGAAATCCGCCCCGCGGCCGTCGGCGATCTCGCAGAGATCGTGACCATGCTCGCCGACGATCCGCTGGGCGCCCGGCGTGAGTCCCCGGACGACCTCACCCCGTATCTCGCGGCCTTCCGGCGGCTGGCCCACGATCCCCACCAGCATGTGATGGTCGCCGTGCGGGCGGACCGCGTCGTCGGAACGCTCCAGCTGACCGTGATCCCCGGTCTCTCCCGGCGCGGCTCCACCCGGTCGGTGATCGAGGGCGTCCGTGTCCACGCGGACGAGCGTGGCAGCGGTCTCGGCACGCAGCTGATCCAGTGGGCCGTGGATGAATCACGGCGCCAGGACTGCCAGTTGGTGCAGCTGACATCCGATGCGACCCGGGCCGACGCGCATCGCTTCTACGAACGGCTCGGCTTCGTGGCCAGCCATGTGGGCTTCAAGCTCACCCTCTGACCGCAGCCCGGCATCCAAGGGAGCGACTGTGCACCGCATCAGCGACGAGCAACGCCGCATCAGACTCGGTCGACGCCACCTCCTGGCCCCGCCGATGCGGCCGGAGTCCCCCGTCGCCGTGGCCGACGCGCTCGTCGCCCTGCACGCCACCGACGCAGCCACCGTGTTCCTGTCCGTGTGCGCTCGGCTGAGGGCCCCTGAGGTCGCCGCCGTGGAGAAGCACCTCTAAGAGGACGTCTCGCTGGTCCGGCTGCTCTCCATGCGCAACACCCTCTTCGTCGTGTCGGAGGAGATGGCGCCTCTGGTCGAGGCGTCGAACGCGCGCGCCGTCGCCGCCAAGGAACGCCGGACCCTCCTGAAACACCTGACGGAGGATGGCAACGGACTGGAGGAACGATGGCTGGCCGCCACCGAGGAGTCCGTCCTCGCGGCTCTCGCTGCCCGCGGCTCCGCCACGGGCAGCGAGCTCTCCGCCGCCGTACCCGCCCTGCGCACCAAGATCACGATCTTCCCCGGGAAGAAGCAGGAGGCGGTACAGGGCGTGGCCTCACGGGTCATCCGCGTGCTGGCCGCCGAAGGAAGGATCCGGCGGGACCGGCCGCGAGGATCCTGGACCTCCAGCCAGTTCCGGTGGACCGCTTCCGAGCCACGTTCCGGACTCGAAACCGACTGGGCGCAGGCGGAGTTGGCCCTGCGCTGGCTCCGTTCGTACGGCCCCGCGTCCGAGGGAGACCTCAAGTGGTGGACTGGCTGGGGACTCGGCCAGGTCCGCAGGGCGCTGGCCGAGGCGGGGGCGGAAGAGGTACGGCTCGACAACGGCGCCACGGCCTGGATCGCACCCGAGGACCAGGGGCCCGAGCCGGCACCCGAGCCCTGGGCCGCCCTGCTGCCGGCGCTCGACCCCAGCGCCATGGGTTGGGCCGATCGAGGATTCCACCTCCCCGCCGAACACCGGGCGGCGCTCTTCGACCGCTCCGGCAACATCGGCCCCACCGTGTGGTGGAACGGCCGGATCGTGGGCGGATGGGCTCTGCGCGCCGACGGCGAGCCGGTCTGGCGGCTGCTCACCGACGTCGGCCGGGATGCCTCCACTGCGATCGAGGCGGAGGCATCCAGGCTGGGGCACTGGGTCGGCGAGGTCCGGATCACACCGCGCTTCCGCACGCCGCTGGAAAGGGAGTTGACGGCCTGACCGGCCCCTCGCGCCGTTTCACGTGAAACGGCGCGAGGGGCCGGTCAGGCCGTCAACTCCCCACGCCGCCGCTCAACTCCTCAGGCTGCTCAACTCCCCAGGCCGCGCCACCCGTCCTCGTCCACACCCCCCGGAACGGCCGCTGCGGGATCGTACGGCTCGCGGGTGAAGACGAACGACCCGAGATCCAGATGGTTCACGCTGCCGTCGTCATTCCGCACCACCCGAAGGGTCTCCCCCGCGTAGTAGCCGTCCAGCCCGATCCAGGTACCGTCCGGGCGGGCGGTGAAACGGGCACCGCGACCCTGGCCGTTCAGCGGCTGCAGTTCGAGCCCACGGCCGGGGGTCAGCCGCAGAATGTTCGGACGCGCGCCCCAGTACCAAGGGCCGGTCAGCGCCAGAAGCTCGTCGTCCACCTCGGGCAGCGGGCGCCACGGATCCGGGATACGAGGCTCCGACTCGGCGACGATGTCCACGAGTTCCGCAGCCACCTCTCCCACCAGCACCCCGGACGTGACATTGGCGAACGCGACGGCGGCCACATCATCCTCGGTGCTGAACCAGAGCGCTGCCACGAAGCCGGGCAGTGACCCCGTGTGCCCGATGAGCGTGCGGCCCTTCCTCCGGACCACCTGAAGGCCCAGGCCGTAGTGGCCGTCCCAGTCCCCCGGCTCGGACGGCGCGGCCGGCGCCCTCATCTCTGCCACGGACGCGGCCGCGAGCACCCGGTCGTCTCCCTCGGCAAGGAACGCGGCGAACCGGAGAAGATCGGCAGTGGTGGACCAGAGCTGCCCGGCCGGCGCCATCAGACCGAGGTCCTCGGCCGGTTCGGACAGCATGACGTCCGCCCACGGGTGCACGGCCCAGCCGCCTGCGTGCGGGGCCTGTGCCTGCGGGCTCGTACGGTGCATGCCCAGAGGCTCCAGGATCTCGTTCCGCAGCACCTCCGCCCACGACGCTCCACGTGCCGCTTCGACCAGGGCACCGAGCAGTGTGTAGCCGGGGTTGGAGTAGTGATGCCGACGGCCGGCGGGATGCACCCGGCTCTGCTCGCCGAGCACGTCCTCGAGTCCGGGACGCAGGCTTCCGGGAGTCCGCTCCCACCAGGGTGCGGGCGACTCTGCACCGAGCCCCGCACTGTGGCCGAGCAGCTGATGAATGGTGACGTCACCCGCACCCGTACCGGGCAGGTGCTTCTCCAGCGGGTCGGCCAGATCCAGCAGACCTTCGTCCCGCAGGCGCAGGACCAGCACGGCGGTGAACGTCTTGGTGAGGGAACCGATCCTGAACTGTGTATCGGCATCCGGGGCCTGCCCGTCGACACAGGTGCGAGAACCGTTCCAGACAACCTGGCCCTGCCGCTGCACGGCAGCGGCCAGAGAAGGCGAGCGGCCCTCGGCCTGGGCGGTGGCGATGCGGTGCAGCAAGGCGCGCCGGGTAGTCGGCAGCAACTGTTCGTCAGAAGAAGTCATCGTCAACAACTACCTTCCGCACAGACCCTTGGCGACCTCATTCCCGGCGGCCACCGCGCCCCGCGTCTGCGGAAGGGCCACCTAGCAGGAGTACTGCATCCGAGCTCGGATCGCGCACCGATGAGTTTCCCGGGCCGTGTTGGTCTGGAGGCGTGAGACCGACTCGCGGAAGGCTGGCGCCATGCGGAAACTGATCTACGGCATGAACCTGACCCTGGACGGCTACATCGCAGCGCCCGGCGACGACATCGGGTGGAGCGTACCGAGCGACGAGCTGTTCCAGTTCTGGTCAGACCAGTTGCAGGCGACGGACCTGACACTGTACGGGCGCAAGCTGTGGCAGACGATGAGCTCGTACTGGCCGACCGGCGACCAACAGCCCGACGTCACCCCCGCGCAGATCGAGTTCGCGCGCCGCTGGCGGGACATGTCGAAGGTCGTGTTCTCCTCGACGATCGACAAGGTCGGCTGGAACGCTCGCCTGGTCACTGGCGACGCCGTCGCCGAGATCACCCGGCTCAAGGCCGAGGACGGCGGCCCGATGGACATCGGCGGCGCGACGCTGGCCGGGGCGGCCATGCGGGCCGGGCTGATCGACGAGTACGTGCTGGCCACCGCGCCGGTCCTGGTGGGCGGTGGAACGCCTTTCTTCGCCGCGCTGGACAACTGGGTGAACCTGAACCTGGTGGAGACGCGGACGCTTCCCGGCGGCGTGATCCTGAACAGGTACGAGACGAGGCGCTGAGAAGTCCACGCGTACAAGGCCGGTCAGGTCTGCGCCATGTCCACGAAGCGCGAGTAGTGCCCCTGGAAGGCGACGGTGATCGTAGCCGTCGGACCGTTACGGTGCTTGGCCACGATCAGGTCCGCCTCGCCCGCCCGCGGTGACTCCTTCTCGTAGGCGTCCTCACGGTGCAGCAGGATCACCATGTCGGCGTCCTGCTCGATCGATCCGGACTCACGAAGGTCGGAGACCATCGGCTTCTTGTCGGTGCGCTGCTCGGGGCCACGGTTCAGCTGGGAAAGCGCGATGACCGGGAGTTGGAGTTCCTTGGCCAGCAGCTTGAGGTTTCGGGACATGTCCGAGACTTCCTGCTGACGGCTCTCGGCACGCTTGGAGCCACCGGACTGCATCAGCTGCAGATAGTCGATGACCACCAGTTTGAGGTCGTTGCGCTGCTTCA
Source organism: Streptomyces sp. NBC_00385 (assembly GCF_035917155.1). Classification (NCBI taxonomy): domain Bacteria; kingdom Bacillati; phylum Actinomycetota; class Actinomycetes; order Kitasatosporales; family Streptomycetaceae; genus Streptomyces; species Streptomyces sp. NBC_00385. Next base: position 4,249,617 of record NZ_CP107951.1, read on the forward strand.
GACGACGGCACTTGGCCCGGATCTCCATCATGGAGAGGTTCGGGGAGTCGTCGATGTAGAGCGGGGCCGCGGAGACGTCGGGCATCCGCCGAGCCAGCCGCGTCCAGTCCTCGTCCGTCATGGTGCCCGAGCGCATGTGGTGCAGCGCCACCCTCGCCTCGGCGGAGAGGAGACGCATCGCGATCTCGTTTCGCCCCATTTCGAGGGAGAAGATCACACTGGGCAGATTGCTCTTGATCGAGCAGGCGCGGGCGAAGTCCAGGGCGAGCGTGGACTTACCCATGGCCGGGCGGGCCGCGATGACGACCATCTGGCCCGGGTGAAGGCCGTTGGTCAGGGCGTCGAGGTCGGTGAAACCGGTCGGCACACCGGTCATCTCGCCACTGCGTGAGCCGATCGCCTCGATCTCGTCGAGCGCGCCCTCCATGATGTCGCCCAGCGGCAGGTAGTCCTCGCTGGTGCGCTGCTCGGTGACGGCGTAGATCTCGGCCTGGGCGGAGTTGACGATGTCGTCGACATCGCCGTCGGCCGCGTATCCCATCTGCGTGATCTTCGTGCCGGCCTCGACGAGCCGTCTCAGGACGGCGCGCTCATGGACGATCTCCGCGTAGTACGAAGCGTTGGCCGCGGTCGGCACCGACTGGACCAGGGTGTGCAGATACGGGGCTCCACCCACCTTGGTGATCTCGCCGCGCTTGACCAGTTCGGCCGCCACCGTGATCGGGTCGGCCGGCTCGCCCTTGGCATAGAGGTCGAGGATCGCCTGGTAGACGGTCTCGTGCGCGGGCCGGTAGAAGTCGTGGCCCTTGATGATCTCCACGACATCGGCGATGGCGTCCTTGGACAGGAGCATGCCGCCGAGAACGGACTGTTCCGCGTCGAGGTCCTGGGGCGGGACCCGCTCGAACCCGGGGGAACCACCCTCCCAGCCACTGCTCTCCCGGCCTCGCTCGTGCTGCTCGCCGCGGTCCCTGCTCTCACCTCGACGCTGGCGGGAAACGGGCAGCCGGTCGCTGGGACCGGTGTCGGCCCAGGGGTCGTCCAAAGGCTCGGGAATGCTCATCCGGCCACCTCCTCCCGTCCGCTCCGCGGACCTAGCCGTGCCACTCTTTCTTACGGCACGGCACCGACAAACAAGACGCCCGACTCCGGTTCCGGTGTGTCGGGTTCTGCGGGTTTCCAGGGCCGAAACGAGGTGGGGGCGCCGGACCACGGTAGGCGCCTGGGCACCGTCAGCCAATCTGGTTATCCACAGGGCATGTGGACGACGGACCAGATGCTGTGGAGAAGTCCGCAGAACCTGTGCACGGACCGGGGGACAGCACTGTGGACAAACTCATAACCACGCCACCATCAGCGGCTTGACCTGCACTTTCTCCATCCACGGGCTGTGGGGGAGAAAAACTTTCCGAGTCGGCGCAAGATCGCGGCAACCGGCACATGCCAGAACGTCACTCCGCGGTATTTGTAAGGATCGCAAACCGCTTGCATCCATTACCTGTGGAAGATTAGATTGACTCCCATGATCCAGGCACCGGCGACCCCGCCGTCCCGTCGCAGGCGACACGACCGCGAGATCATCGCGCTCGCCGTCCCCGCCTTCGGCGCCCTCGTGGCCGAGCCCCTTTTCGTGATGGTCGACAGTGCCATCGTCGGCCATCTCGGGACTCCTCAGCTGGCCGGTCTGGCCGTCGCCGCGGCCTTGCTGACGACCGCCGTGAGCGTCTTCGTCTTCCTCGCCTACGCCACCACCGCAGCCGTCGCACGACGGGTCGGCGCCGGCGATCTGCCGTCCGCCATCCGCCAGGGCATGGACGGCATCTGGCTGGCGATCCTGCTCGGCATCGCCGTCATCGCCCTGGCGCTCCCCCTGGCCCCCTGGCTCGTCGAGGTGTTCGGCGCCTCCGACACCGCGGCCCCCTACGCGACCACCTACCTCCGGATCTCCAGCCTCGGCATCCCCGCGATGCTGGTGGTGATGGCCGCCACCGGGGTGCTCCGTGGCCTGCAGAACACCCGCACCCCGCTCTACGTCGCCATCGGCGGATTCGCCGCCAACGGGGCCCTCAACGCAGTTCTCGTCTACGGCGCCGGACTCGGCATCGCAGGATCGGCCTGGGGCACGGTCCTCGCCCAGGTCGGCATGGCGGTCGCCTATCTCGTGGTCGTGGTCCGTGGTGCCCGGCGCCACGGGGCCTCACTGCGCCCTGATGCCGCCGGCATCAAGGCCAGCGCCCGGGCGGGCGTGCCCCTTCTGGTGCGTACGCTGTCGCTCCGCGCCGTCCTGCTCATCGCCACCGCCGTCGCCGCCCGGCTCGGCGACACCGACATCGCCGCGCACCAGATCATCCTGTCGCTGTGGAGCCTGATGGCCTTCGCGCTGGACGCCATCGCCATCGCGGGCCAGGCCATCATCGGGCGGTATCTGGGGGCCGGTGACACCAAGGGCGCCCGTGAGGCCTGCCGCCGCATGGTGGAGTGGGGCATCGTCTCCGGTGTCGTGTTCGGAGCCCTGATCGTTCTTGCGCGTCCGCTGTTCGTCCCGCTCTTCACCAGCGACCAGTCCGTGCAGGACACGCTGCTCCCCGCCCTGCTGGTGGTTGCGCTGACCCAGCCGGTCGCCGGAGTCGTCTTCGTCCTGGACGGCGTCCTGATGGGCGCCGGAGACGGGACCTATCTGGCCTGGGCCATGCTCGTCACCCTGGCGGTCTTCGCCCCGGCGGCCCTGCTGGTTCCCGCCCTCGGGGGCGGTCTGACCGCACTGTGGTGTGCGATGGCCCTCATGATGCTCGTGCGCATGGCGACGCTCTGGCTTCGCGCCCGCTCCGGCAGATGGATGGTCACGGGCGCCACCCGCTGAGCCCACCACGCCGGACTTGTTTCACGTGGAGAGCCGTCCTGATTTCGTAAAGACCGTCCCGTTTCACGTGAAACGAAGTCGCCCGGCAACGGCGAAGGGCCGCACCCTGGGGGTGCGGCCCTTCACTGTTCTGCTGAGGTGCGGCCCAATCAGGCAGCAACAACCTCGACGCCGAGCTTCGCAGCGACCTCGGGGTGCAGACGCACGGACACCTGGTGTCCGCCGAGCGTCTTGATCGGCGAGCCGAGCTCGACGCGACGCTTGTCGACATCCGGGCCACCGGCAGCCTTGATCGCCGCAGCGATGTCGGCCGGGGTGACAGAGCCGAAGAGACGGCCGGCGTCGCCGGAGCGAACGGCCAGACGGACCTTCACGGCCTCGAGCTTGGACTTGATCTCGTTGGCCTGCTCGATCGTGGCGATCTCGTGGATCTTGCGGGCGCGGCGGATCTGCGCCACGTCCTTCTCGCCACCCTTGGTCCAGCGGATGGCAAAGCCACGCGGAACCAGGTAGTTACGGGCGTACCCGTCCTTGACGTCAACGACGTCGCCAGCAGCACCGAGGCCGGAGACCTCGTGGGTGAGGATGATCTTCATGATTCGGTCACCCTTCCCTTATCGCGCGGTGGACGTGTAGGGCAGCAGCGCCATCTCACGGCTGTTCTTGACAGCTGTGGCGACGTCACGCTGGTGCTGAGTGCAGTTGCCGGTGACGCGGCGGGCACGGATCTTGCCGCGGTCGGAAATGAACTTCCGCAGCATGTTCGTGTCCTTGTAGTCCACGTACTGGGTCTTGTCCTTGCAGAACGCGCAGACCTTCTTCTTAGGCTTGCGCACAGGCGGCTTCGCCATGGTGTTTCTCCTGTGTGATCAAGAAGTGGGGGTACGAGCTGCCCTAGAAGGGAGGCTCGTCCGAGTAGCCGCCGCCAGAACCGCCGGAACCGCCGGAGCTTCCGCCCCAACCGCCTCCGCCGCTCTGCTGGCCCCCGCCCTGCTGGCCGCCGGCCGGCGCGCTCGTGGCCCACGGGTCGTCGGCGGGAGCACCGCCACCACCCTGCTGGCCACCAGCACCGGGACCGCCGCCCCAGTTACCGCCACCCTGCTGACCGCCGCCGTATCCACCCTGGCCGCCGCCCTGGCCACCGCGACCGGTGGTCTTGGTGACCTTGGCAGTCGCGCTCTTGAGACTGGGGCCGACTTCCTCGACGTCCAGCTCGTAGACCGTGCGCTTGACGCCCTCGCGGTCTTCGTACGACCGCTGCTTCAGCCGGCCCTGCACGACAACGCGCATGCCTCGCGTGAGCGACTCGGCGACGTTCTCCGCCGCCTGACGCCAGACCGAGCAGGTGAGGAACAGGCCTTCGCCGTCCTTCCACTCATTGGTCTGCCGGTCGAAGATGCGGGGTGTGGACGCGACGCGGAACTTCGCGACCGCCGCACCGGACGGGGTGAAGCGCAGCTCGGGGTCGTCGACGAGATTGCCGACGACCGTGATGACGGTCTCGCCTGCCATGGATGAACCTCTCGGCGGGGATTGCTTCTGGCTGCTTGCTGCTACTCGAACCCGATGACCACTGAGCTAGAAGCTCAGTGGATCTCGGGACGGAGGACCTTGGTCCGGAGGACCGACTCGTTCAGGTTCATCTGGCGGTCGAGCTCCTTGACGACCGCAGGCTGGGCCTGCAGGTCGATGACCGAGTAGATGCCCTCGGGCTTCTTCTTGATCTCGTAAGCGAGCCGACGACGGCCCCAGGTGTCGACCTTCTCAACCTTTCCTTCGCCCTCACGGACGACGGAAAGGAAGTTCTCGATCAGCGGGGAGACTGCTCGCTCCTCGAGATCGGGGTCGAGGATGACCATCACCTCGTAGTGACGCATGTGGAACCCACCTCCTTTGGACTCAGCGGCCACGGTCGTTCCGTGGCAGGAGGGTCGTGATGCGTAAGCAACAGTGTCTCCGAGTAAAACAGCCGCCACTGACAACGCCCTCCTTCGAGAAGGGGCTGACTGTGCTGGCCTGGGCAGACACGGGTGCAGACCGTACAGAGTACCCGCAGACAGGCTTCCGGTTGAAATCCGGTGGTCAGGAGACGCAATCTGTACACATCGGGTGTGAGCGGCGCCACGACGCGCCGCCTTTCGGCCAGGAGGTACTCCATGGCACAAGCAATGCGATCCCGCCCCCGCTCCTCCGTCTCCCTCTTCGCGACGGACGGCAAGCCCCATCCGCTCCAGGACACCCTGGTGGCTGTGACGGTGGCCCTCGGCGCCCTCGCGTTCGTGACGGCGATGTTCCACAGCCTGCATCTGATCAGCTCGTGGGCCGGACTCGTCGGCATCATCACAGGCGGATACGGGCTGTACATCTCCGCCACCACGCGGGAGAGGTTCCCGCTGCTGGTCGGCATGGGTGCGGCCGGCCTCGGGTTCTTCCTGGGTATGGCCCACGGCGGACTCTTCGGCGGCGTGATCAGCTGACCGCGGGGCAGCAGCGTCCCGGCAGCCTGCGGGGCGGCGCCGTCCACGGACGGGGCCGCCCTGTACGCCGTACCGGGACCGCATGGGTACGACGGGGCCAGACCGCGCGCTTCCCGGTCACAGTAGGCTTCGGCGCGAGAGCCGGAGCCCCTGACCCATGGGGACACACCTGCCGAGGAGCGCCCCGCATGAGCCTGACCCTGAGGACCATCAGCCGAGAGCAGCATCTGGCGTACATCCAGAGTCTGCCCGCGGCCAGTCACATGCAGGTCCCGGCATGGGCGGATGTGAAGGCCGAGTGGCGCTCGGAGAGCCTGGGCTGGTTCGACAAGGGCGGCCAGCTCGTCGGCGCCGGTCTGGTGCTCTACCGGCAGTTGCCCAAGATCAAGCGATACCTCGCGTATCTGCCCGAGGGCCCGGTCATCAACTGGTACGCCCCCAATCTCAACGACTGGCTGCAGCCGATGCTGGCGCATCTCAAGCAGCAGGGCGCCTTCTCCGTGAAGATGGGCCCGCCGGTCGTCATCCGCCGCTGGGACGCCGCAGCCATCAAGGCCGGCATCCAGGACCCGGACGTGAAGCGTCTGCGCGACGTCGAGGCCACCCACATCGAGCCGCGTGCCTTCGAAGTCGCGGACCGGCTGCGGAAGATGGGCTGGCAGCAGGGCGAGGACGGCGGCGCCGGATTCGGTGACGTACAGCCTCGCTACATCTTCCAGGTGCCGCTGGCCAACCGCTCCCTCGAAGACGTGCACAAGGGCTTCAACCAGCTCTGGCGGCGCAACATCAAGAAGGCCGAGAAGGCCGGTGTCGAGGTCGTCCAGGGCAGCTACGCGGAGCTCGCCGAGTGGCAGCGTCTCTACGAGATCACGGCGGAACGCGACCACTTCCGCCCGCGTCCGCTCGGCTACTTCCAGCGCATGTGGACGGCCCTCAACAACGAGGACCCCAACCGGATGCGGCTCTACTTCGCCCGTCACGAGGGCGAGAACGTCGCGGCAGCGACCATGCTGATCGTGGGCGGGCACGTCTGGTACTCGTACGGCGCCTCGGCCAACCACAAGCGCGAGGTCCGTCCCTCGAACGCGATGCAGTGGCGGATGCTGCGCGACGCGTACGCGATGGGCGCCACCGTCTACGACCTGCGCGGCATCTCCGATTCGCTGGACGAGACCGATCACCTCTTCGGCCTGATCCAGTTCAAGGTGGGCACCGGCGGCCAGGCCGCGGAGTACCTCGGCGAGTGGGACTTCCCGCTCAACAAGCTGCTGCACAAGGCTCTCGACATCTACATGTCACGCCGCTGATCCGCCGGGCAAGGCTGACGAAACCGGCTTTATTCGTTTCAATGGGCTCTTCCGGCAGGACCTGAGAAGGCACTTCCGGAGCACCGCACACCACCGATACCACCGCAGCCACCAGAAAGGTTCCGGACCGGCCATGGCGCTCTCCCTGTACGTCGACACCGCGCGCTGGCGGGCGCACCAGAAATCCGTGCTCGACCAGTTCCCCGGCCTCGTACCGGTCTGCAAGGGCAACGGGTACGGCTTCGGCCACGAGCGGCTGGCCGACGAGGCGATCCGTTTCGGCTCCGACATCCTCGCGGTCGGCACCACCTACGAAGCGGCCCGCATCAAGGACTGGTTCAGCGGTGATCTGCTGGTGCTCACGCCGTTCCGGCGGGGCGAGGAGCCGGTTCCGCTGCCCGACCGGGTCATCCGCTCCGTCTCCTCCGTGGACGGTGTGCACGCCCTGGTGGGCGCCCGTGTCGTCATCGAGTGCATGAGCTCGATGAAGCGCCACGGCGTCAAGGAGGAGGAGCTCGGGCAGCTGCACGCCGCCATCGAGGACGTACGCCTCGAGGGGTTCGCCCTGCACCTGCCGCTGGACCGCACGGACGGCTCGGACGCGGTCGAAGAGGTCATCGCCTGGATGGACCGTCTCCGGGCCGCCCGGCTGCCCCTGCACACGATGTTCGTGAGCCATCTGCGCGCCGAGGAGCTGGGACGGCTGCAGCAGCAGTTCCCGCAGACCCGCTTCCGTGCCCGCATCGGTACCCGGCTGTGGCTGGGCGACCACGAGGCGACGGAGTACCGGGGCGCGGTGCTCGACGTCACGCGCGTCGTCAAGGGCGACCGGTTCGGCTACCGGCAGCAGAAGGCCGCGTCCGACGGCTGGCTGGTCGTCGTCGCGGGCGGTACGTCGCACGGCGTGGGCCTGGAGGCCCCGAAGGCGCTGCACGGTGTGATGCCGCGCGCCAAGGGGGTGGCCCGGGCGGGTCTCGCCACCGTCAACCGCAACCTGTCGCCGTTCGTCTGGGCGGGCAAGCAGCGCTGGTTCGCCGAGCCGCCGCACATGCAGGTGTCGATCCTGTTCGTCCCCTCGGACGCGGAGGAGCCGCGGGTGGGCGACGAACTGGTGGCGCATCTGCGTCACACGACGACCCAGTTCGACCGGCTCGTCGACCGCTGAGGCCCCGGGCCGCCGGTCGCTCAGTCGGCGACCGGTGAGCCCGTCGTGCCCCACTCCACCCGCGGACCCGTCTCGGCGAACGCGGCATGGCGCGGCGGATGCGCCGCCGCGTGCCCGAGGACGAAGACGTCCTCGGCCCCGTCGAGAACCCCGCCCGACGGGTCGTCCGAGCCGTCACGCCGCACCACGTCGCGCTCCGGCATCAGGATGTCCCGTACGACCACGGCGCAGAGGTAGAGCGTGCCCAGCAGGTGCAGGACGATCGCCAGCTGATAGCCCTCCGTGGGCAGTCCCTGGTGCTTGTCCCCGCTCGTCGTGTAGGCGAGGTACATCCAGATGCCCAGGAAGTACATGACCTCGCACGCCTGCCAGATCAGGAAGTCCCGCCAGCGCGGCCTGGCCAGCACGGCGAGCGGGATCAGCCACAGCACGTACTGCGGTGAGTAGACCTTGTTGACGAGGATGAACACCGCGACAACCAGGAACGCGAGCTGGGCGAAGCGCGGCCGGCGCGGTGCTGTCAGCGTCAGCGCCCCGATCGCGGCGCACAGGCCTACCGTCGCCAGCGTGGAGACGGTGTTGACCGTGGAGACCTCGATGGATTCGCCGGTGCGCTGGGTGATGACCAGCCAGAAGGAGCCGAAGTCGATCGAGCGCTCCTGGCTGAAGGTGTAGAACTTCTTCCAGCCCTCGGGCGCGAACACCATCACCGGCAGGTTGACCACCAGCCAGGAGGCGGCCGCGCCGAGCGTCGCCACCGAGAACTCCCGCCACTTTCCGGCCCGCCAGCACAGCACGAAGGCCGGGCCCAGCAGGAACACGGGGTAGAGCTTGGCGGCCGTGGCAAGACCGATCAGGATGCCGAACGCGAGGGGGCGGCTCCGGGACCACATGAGCATCGCCGCGGCCGTGAGGGCGACAGCCAGCAGGTCCCAGTTGATGGTGGCCGTGAGGGCGAACGCGGGCGCCAGCGCCACCAGCAGGCCGTCCCAGGGGCGGCGGCGGTGCGTGCGTGCGACACACACGGCGAGGACGGCGGTGCAGATCATCAGCATGCCCGCGTTGACGAGCCAGTAGGCCTGTTCCTGTTCCTGGATGGATCCGCCCGGGGTGAACCAGGCCGCGATCTGCATGAACACGCCGGTGAGGACCGGGTACTCCAGGAACTGCATGTCGCCGGGCAGCCGGTCGAAGTACGGCACCAGGCCCTCGGCGAAGCCGCGTCCGGAGTACAGGTGCGGGATGTCGGAGTAGCAGGCATGGGTGTACTGCGAGCCCGCGCCCCTGAACCACGCCCAGTTGTAGCAGGGCAGCTTCTGCACCATGCCGAGCGCGAACATCCCGATCGCCACCAGGGCGACGGCTCCCACGGGGGTGAGCGCGGTGCTGCCGAGCCGGGTCCAGCGCCCCGACCTTCCACCGATCAGCTCGCTGCCGGCCGCGGCGATCTCGTCCTGGTGCGTGGGCCGTACGACGGACCGTTCCTGGTGCACGCTCGTGTCCTCTGCGCTTGGCATGCCGCACATCCTGCCGTACCGGGCTGTGGAAACGGTGAGGGCCGCCACACCCTGGGGTGCGGCGGCCCTCGTCATGCTGCTCGGATCACCTCGCGCGGGCCCTGATGGGACGCGCGGGGTGTACGGGCAGGGCGTTACCCGCCGCCGCCGATCCAGCCGTTTCCGTTCCCGTTCCCGTTGCCACCTGTGTCGGGTGACGGGCTGACGCCCCCGTCGGTCTCGCCCGTGGTCCCGGTGGTGGTCCCACCGTCCGTACCGGTGGTGCCGCCTTCGGTCGTCCCGGCGTCGGTGCCCCCGTCGGTCCAGCCGGTGGAGTTTCCGCCGTTGTTGTTCTGGCAGTTCAGGTCCCACGTACCGCAGGTGTCGGTCGGGTCGGGTGTCGGGACCTCGGGAGTGGTCGGCGACGGTGTGACGGTCGCCGTGTCACTCGGCGTCGGCGTGGGCGTCGGCGTGGGCGTGGGCGTCGGCTTGGGGCTCGCGCCGCCGCCGTAGACCTTCTCCCCGATCGGCTCCGGCTTCGGGAAGGACAGCTTCTCCTGGCCCTCCAACGCGTCGGCCATGTAGTCGTGCCAGATCTGCGCGGGGAACGACGCACCGTGGATCGACGTCTCATTACCGGTGCCGTACATCTTCAGGAACTTGCGGTCCTTGTTCTTCTCGTTGTCGTCCAGCCGGTACATGCTGATCGCGGTCGACAACTGCGGGGTGTAGCCCACGAACCAGGCGGACAGGTTGTCGTCCGTCGTACCCGTCTTGCCCGCGACGTCCCGTCCGGGAAGCTTGGCGGGCGTGCCGGTTCCCTTGTCGACGACGTTCTTGAGCACGTCGGTGACGTTGTCGGCGATGATGTTGGAGAAGGCGCTCTTGGCGACCTCCTTGTGCTGGTAGACCACCTCGCCGCCCTTCTTCACCTCGGTCACCGAGAAGGGCTCACGCTGCTGGCCACTGGCCGCGAAGGTGGCGTACGCCCCGGCCATGCGGGTCGTACTGGGCGAGGAGGTGCCGATGGAGAACGACGGAACGCTCGCGTTCGCCATGTACTCATCGTCCTTCAGGCCGGCCGCGATGGCCACGTCCTTCACCTTGTCGGTGCCGACGTCCATGCCCAGCTGCACGTAGGGGGAGTTGGCGGACACCCGCATCGCCTCGCGCAGGGTGACGTTGCCCAGCGAGTCGTCCCCGTCGTTGACCTGGAGCCACTCCTTGCCGTTCTCGTCAGTCCAGACGTCGCCGTTGTACTTCTTGATCTTCAACTTGTTGTCGCCGTTGTAGATGCTCTTCGGCGAGACCTTCGTACGCTGCGACTCGTCCTGCTCAGGGCCGCCCGAGGGGTTCCGCTTGCCGTACTCCATCGCGGCCGCCAGCACGAACGGCTTGAAGGTCGAGCCGACCGCGGCGCCGGTGGGATCCGCGTTGCTGGTGTAGTGCTTCGTCGCGTCCACACCGCCGTAGATCGCCTCGATGGCACCGGTCTTCGGGTTCACCGACGAGCCGCCGAACTGGACGTGGGTGTCCGTCTTGGGGCGCTTCTTGGGGTCGATCTTCTCGTCGTAGACCTTCTTGACGGCCTTGCTGAGCTGGTCGACCTTCTTCTTGTCGAAGGTCGTGTGGATCTCGTAGCCACCCTGGTCGAGCTGGTCGCGGGTGATGTCGTAGTTGTTGAGGAAGTTGGACCGGGCCATCGCGACGAGGTAGCCGATCTGGCCGCCCAGCTGAGCGTCCTTCTTCGGCTTGTCGGGCATCGGGAACTCGGTGTACTTGTCGCGTTCCGACTGCTCCAGGCGGCCGTCCTTGACCTCCTCGTCAAGGATCCACTTCCAGCGCTTGATCGCCCGTTCCGTGTTCTTCGCCGGGGTCGCCTCGACCGGGTCGACCTCCGTGGCACCTGCGGGGTCGTAGTAGCTGGCCCCCTTGAGCAGGGTGGCCAGGAAGGCGCACTGGCTCGGATTCAGCGCCTTGGCGTCCTTGCCGTAGTAAGTACGGGCCGCCGCCTGGATACCGGAGGCACCACGTCCGTAGTACGAGACGTTGAGGTACCCCGCCATGATTTCTTTCTTGTCCATCTCGCTGCCGACCTTCAGCGTGATGAAGAGTTCTTCGAACTTGCGGCTCAGGGTCTGGTCCTGGGAGAGCCGAGAGTTCTTCACGTACTGCTGGGTGATCGTTGATCCACCCTGGGTCTGGCCGCCCTTGGCCATGTTGAACACGGCCCGGGCGATACCCATCGGGTCGATGCCGTGGTCGGTGTCGAAGGTCTTGTTCTCCGCCGAGATGACGGCGTTGCGCATCGCTTCCGGGATCTGGGCGTAGTCGATGATCTGGCGGTTGACATCACCGCCGGTGGCCACCATCTGCGAGCCGTCTTTCCAGAAGTAGACGTTGTTCTCCGCCTTCGCGGCCGCCTGGACCTCCGGTTTGGCGACCATCGCGTACGCAAGGCCGGCGAGCCCCATCAGAAGGCCGAGAAAGGCGATGCACAGCCCGGAGACCAGCTTCCACGACGGCATCCAGCGCCGCACGCCGTACCTGCCGGCGCGTGGGTAGTCGATGAAGCGCTTCTTGGCCGGACGCTGGCTTCCGCGTCCACGCCCGCGGCCGGGCCCCTCGTGGCCACCGTCCCCGCCTCCGCGACGTCGGCCGCCGCCCCCGCCGTCGGAGCCGCCGCGGCCACCGCCGCCGCGCTGTGCGGCCCGTCTGGCTGCGGCGCGCCCGCCGTACGGGGAATCCTCGCCGTAGGAACCGGAAGGTGATTCGGACGTTACTCCGCGTGACGGTGCCGAGCGGCGTCCAGGGGACTGCTGGGCGGCTCGTCTGGCCGCGGCACGCCCGCCACCTTGCGGTTGCGGCATCTTGCGACGGTGCTCGCTCATCGAACGACTACTCCTCGGGCAGGCGAGATCGCCTGGAAGCGGCAGTTGAGATCCGGTCCCCCCGAATTACGGACCAGCCCTGCGACAGGCTCATCCGCAGTGCATCCGGTCAGTCCGCGAAAACTGACGCGTTCGGACGTCACACGGTTCCCGGTGGTCTGCATGCCGCACAGACTACGCACGGTCAAAACCCTCCTGGAGCCGAACTTCACCCCAAATTACGCAAGTCGGTTGCTACGAATTAGCGATGTGACGCCGCTCACTAAGGCCCCCCTTGTCGCAGCCCCGACTCCGATCTATCGTGCTGATGTATCGAGTCGATACATCAGCTCGGTACATCGACTCGGTACATCGGCTCGGCCCAGGGTCACGTGAGAGCACCAGGAGAAGGGGGAGGCGAGGTTGAGCAGACGCTCAGGCATCCTCGAGTTCGCCGTTCTCGGACTGCTCCGCGAGTCCCCGATGCATGGCTACGAGCTGCGCAAGCGCCTCAACACCTCGTTGGGGATCTTCCGTGCCTTCAGCTACGGAACCCTTTACCCCTGCCTCAAGACGCTGGTCGCCAATGGCTGGTTGATCGAGGAGCCGGGGAATGTTCCGGCAGACCTTCCGCCCGGCGCCGGCCGTGCGGTCGCCCCCGCCTCTTCACTGGCAGGGCGCCGCGCCAAGATCGTCTACCGGTTGACGGCAGAAGGTAAGGAGCACTTCGAGGAACTGCTCTCGCACACGGGCCCCGACTCCTGGGAGGACGAGCACTTCGCTGCTCGTTTCGCCTTCTTCGGTCAGACGGAGCACGACGTGCGGTTGCGGGTGCTGGAAGGCCGTCGCAGCCGGCTGGAGGAGCGCCTCGAGAAGATGAGCGCCTCTCTGGCCCGCACCCGCGAGCGCCTCGACGATTACACACTTGAGCTTCAGCGACACGGCATGGAGTCCGTGGAGCGCGAAGTGCGCTGGCTGAACGAGCTCATCGAGAGCGAGCGGTCGGGACGGGATCAGCGACGATCCTCGCCCGAGGGCTCAGCTCAGCAGAACACCGCAGGAGAGCCGGACGGCCTGCCCCGGCGGGGTAACAACCCGCCGGATCCGTCCGGCGACACCGCCAAGTGAGTTCCCCGCAGATCCGCGGGGGCCTCATCAGGAACATCCATTACACACAGGGAGCAACCGGAATGGGTTCGGTTCGCGTAGCCATCGTCGGCGTGGGCAACTGCGCCGCCTCGCTGGTCCAGGGCGTCGAGTACTACAAGGACGCCGATCCGGCCGGCAAGGTGCCCGGTCTGATGCACGTCCAGTTCGGCGAGTACCACGTCAGCGACGTCGAGTTCGTCGCCGCCTTCGACGTCGACGCGAAGAAGGTCGGCCTCGACCTCTCGGACGCCATCGGCGCCAGCGAGAACAACACCATCAAGCTCTGCGACGTGCCGAGCGCCGGCGTGACCGTCCAGCGCGGCCACACCCACGACGGCCTGGGCAAGTACTACCGCGAGACCATCGAGGAGTCGGCCGAGGCCCCGGTCGACATCGTCCAGATCCTCAAGGACCGCAAGGTCGACGTCCTCGTCTGCTACCTGCCGGTCGGTTCCGAGGTCGCTGCGAAGTTCTACGCGCAGTGCGCCATCGACGCCAAGGTCGCGTTCGTCAACGCTCTCCCGGTCTTCATCGCCGGCACCAAGGAGTGGGCGGACAAGTTCACCGAGGCCGGTGTCCCGATCGTCGGCGACGACATCAAGTCGCAGGTCGGCGCCACCATCACGCACCGCGTGATGGCGAAGCTGTTCGAGGACCGGGGCGTCGTCCTGGACCGCACGATGCAGCTGAACGTCGGCGGCAACATGGACTTCAAGAACATGCTCGAGCGTGAGCGCCTTGAGTCCAAGAAGATCTCGAAGACCCAGGCCGTGACCTCGCAGATCCGCGACCGTGAGCTCGGTGCGGACAACGTCCACATCGGTCCGTCGGACTACGTGGCGTGGCTGGACGACCGCAAGTGGGCGTACGTGCGCCTCGAGGGCCGCGCGTTCGGCGACGTTCCGCTGAACCTGGAGTACAAGCTCGAGGTCTGGGACTCCCCGAACTCGGCCGGTGTCATCATCGACGCCGTCCGCGCTGCGAAGATCGCGAAGGACCGCGGCATCGGCGGCCCGATCCTCTCCGCGTCCTCGTACTTCATGAAGTCGCCGCCGGTTCAGTACTTCGACGACGAGGCCCGCGAGAACGTCGAGAAGTTCATCCGCGGTGAGGTCTCCCAGTAACGTCACCTGACACGGTGCATCGGCGCGGCGCAGTGAGGAGCGGCAACGCTTCTTGACTCACGCACCCTTGAGGGTCCCCGGGCAATCCGCCCGGGGACCCTCAACGTATGTGACCCTTGCTCCCATGCCCGTCGTGCGTGACCTGCGCGTACTCCTGCGCCTTCGGAACTTCCGCCGCTTGCTGGCCGTGCGGATCCTGTCCCAGTCCGCCGACGGCGTCTATCAGGTGGCCCTCGCCGCACATGTCGTCTTCTCCCCGGAGAAGCAGGCCTCCGCCGGTGCGATCGCCTCCGCGATGGCCGTACTCCTGCTGCCCTACTCGCTCATCGGCCCGTTCGCCGGTGTACTGCTGGACCGCTGGCCACGCAGGCAGGTCTTCCTCTATGGCAATCTGCTGCGCGCCGCGCTCGCCTGCTGCACAGCCCTCCTGATCCTCGGCTCAGCCCCCGACTGGCTCTTCTACGCCTCGGCGCTCTGCGTGACCGCGGTCAACCGCTTCGTCCTGGCCGGCCTCTCCGCCGCGCTGCCGCGCGTCGTCGACCGGGACCTGCTGGTGCTGGCCAACTCGCTGTCACCGACCGCGGGCACCCTCGCCGCCACGGCAGGCGGCGGTCTCGCCTTCGCCGTCCGTCTGGTCCTCTCGGACTCGGACGCTGCGGTGGTACTCCTGGGCGCCGGGCTCTACCTCGCCTCGGCGCTGGCGTCCCTGAGCCTTGCTTCCGGCCTGCTGGGTCCGGACCGGAGCGAAAGCCACCTTCGTCTGCGTGCGGCGCTGACCACCACCGCACGTGGTCTGCGCCACGGGTTGCACCATCTGGCAGAGCGAAGGAACGCTGCTCGGGCCCTGGCCGCCATGACAGTGATCCGCTTCTGTTACGGGGCGCTGACAGTCATGGTCCTGATGCTGTGCCGGTACGCCTGGACCGACAACGATTCCGACGGGCTGGCACTGCTCGGCCTGGCGGTCGGGGTGTCCGGTGCGGGCTTCTTCGCGGCCGCCGTACTGACTCCCTGGGCCGCCGGCCGACTGGGAAGGTTCCGCTGGATGATGGTGTGTGCTGCGGCGGCAGCTGTCCTTGAACCGGCCCTGGGCCTCTGGTTCAGGCCCGCCCCGATGCTCGTCGCAGCGTTCGTCCTCGGCCTGGTGACCCAGGGAGCGAAGATCGCGACGGACACCGTGGTGCAGACGACGGTGGACGACTCGTTCCGCGGCAGGATCTTCTCGCTCTATGACGTGCTGTTCAACGTGGCCTTCGTGGGCGCAGCAGCAGCCTCTGCGCTCCTGCTGCCCATAGACGGGAGATCGGCAACGGTGGTGATCGGGGTCGCTCTGCTCTACGCCCTCGTGGCCGCGATGCTGTGGCGATGGAGCAGGACCGGCCGAGGGCGCTGATTCGACTGAGGGCGCTGTTTCACGTGAAACAGCGCCCTCGACGCGTCCGCTGCTGGTCATGTTTCACGTGAAACATGACCAGCAGCCCGCGGACCGGATCGTCGCGACTTCAGCTCTGTGCCGCCCACCACTTCTTGAGCTCTGCGACTGCCGTGTCGTGCTCCATCGGCCCGTTCTCCAGACGCAGTTCAAGCAGGAACGCATACGCCTTGCCGATGACCGGCCCCGGTCCGACGTCCAGGATCCGCATGATCTCGTTGCCGTCCAGGTCCGGCCGGATCGAGTCCAGCTCCTCCTGGTCCTGCAACTGAGCGATGCGCTCCTCAAGTCCGTCATAGGTCCGCGAGAGAGCACTGGCCTTGCGCTTGTTGCGCGTGGTGCAGTCCGAGCGGGTCAGCTTGTGCAGCCGCTCCAGCAAGGGGCCCGCATCACGCACATAGCGGCGGACCGCCGAGTCGGTCCACTCCCCGTCGCCGTACCCGTGGAAGCGCAGGTGCAGCTCCACCAGCTTGGCAACGTCCTTGACCATGTCGTTGGAGTACTTGAGATCGGTCATGCGCTTCTTGACCATCTTGGCGCCCACCACTTCGTGGTGATGGAACGAGACCCGCCCGTCCTTCTCGAACCGCCGGGTCCTCGGCTTGCCGATGTCATGGAGGAGAGCGGCAAGGCGCAGAACGAGATCCGGGCCGTCCTGCTCCAGGTCGATCGCCTGCTCCAGGACGGTCAGGGAGTGCTCGTACACATCCTTGTGACGGTGATGCTCGTCACGTTCCAGCCGGAGCGCGGGGAGCTCGGGAAGGACCTGGTCGGCCAGTCCCGTGTCGACGAGGAGCGCGAGCCCCTCACGGGGGTGCGAGGAGAGCAGCAGCTTGTTGAGCTCCTCCCGGACCCTCTCGGCAGAGACGATCTCGATGCGGCCCGCCATCTCCGTCATCGCGGCGACGACGTCCGGGGCCACCTCGAAGTCGAGCTGCGCGGCGAAGCGCGCGGCGCGGAGCATGCGCAGCGGGTCGTCCGAGAAGGAGTCCTCAGGCGTCCCCGGGGTGCGCAGCACTCGCTCCGCCAAGTCATCGAGGCCACCGTACGGATCGACGAACTCCTTCTGCGGCAGCGCGACGGCCATCGCGTTCACCGTGAAATCGCGGCGGACGAGGTCCTGCTCGATCGAGTCACCGTAGGAGACCTCGGGCTTCCGCGAGGTCCTGTCGTACGCCTCGGACCGGTATGTGGTGACTTCGATCTGGTAGCCGTCCTTCTGCGCGCCCACCGTGCCGAAGGCGATCCCGACCTCCCACACCGAGTCCGCCCAGGGCCTGACGATCTTCAGCACGTCCTCGGGACGCGCGTCGGTCGTGAAGTCCAGGTCGTTCCCCAGCCGGCCGAGGAGCGCGTCCCGGACCGACCCGCCGACCAGGGCGAGACCGAATCCGGCATCCTGGAATCGGCGGGCGAGATCGTCGGCGACCGGGGACACCCGCAGCAGTTCGCTGACTGCGCGGAGCTGCACCTGGGTCAGGGCGCTGGAGTTGTCTTCATTGGCGTTCGGCACAACAGAAAAGGGTACGTGCCCGGACCGGCCCGGGCGTCATGGTTTCCGTTCACCCTGCGAGACGCTCCCACTCATGTGACCCACTCCCTGGCACTTGACCGCGGCGCAGATCGTTACCATGCGGGGACGCAGCGACGGAGACAACGATCGACAGCAGCTGACGACGACGAGGGACGGATACGCGTGGCCGAGGCGGCAGACAACCAGGGGACGAGTCCCTCTCCTGCCCGTCGGTGGCTGCGGCGCACAGCCGCCGTGCTCGCCGGGGCCCCACTCGTTGCCGCTCTGCTGGCCGGGGTGGCCGCTCCGCAGGCGCAGGCCGGCGGGACGAGCAAGGCTCCCACGGGCTCCAGCACCGTCTCGGTGTCCCTGGACACCCTGACGCCGAGCGCCCCGGTGAAGGGGGACACGCTCACCGTCTCCGGCACCCTGGTCAACCGGGGCAAGGAAACCGTCACCGACGCGCAGGTCGATCTGCGCGTGGGCCCGCGGCTCTACAACAGGACCTCGATCGACGCGGCTGCTCAGCGCACGGGGTACGTCCCGGGGGCGGATCCGTACCCGGTCGGCGGCAAGTACACGGTCAAGATCGCCAAGCTGCCTTCGGGCATCAGCCAGGACTTCACGCTGTCCGTGCCGGTCAGCAAGCTGGACCTCGGCGACGACGGGGTCTATCAGCTGGGCGTCTCGTTGTCGGGTCAGACGGCCGGCGCTCAGTACGACCACGTGCTCGGCATCCAGCGGACGTTCCTGCCCTGGCAGAACAAGGACAGTGACTCCAAGACCGGCATCAGCTACCTGTGGCCGCTGATCGCGTCGGCGCATCTCACCGCGGAGACCGGCTCCGACGAGCAGCAGACCCCGGTGTTCGCCGATGACGACCTGGCCGCCGAGATCGCACCGGGCGGCCGCCTCGAACGGATGGTGTCGCTCGGCAGCCAGTTGCCCGTGACCTGGGTCATCGACCCGGACCTGCTCGCCAGCGTCGACGCCATGACCAAGAGCTATCGCGTCAAGTCGGGTGACACCACGGTCGCCGGGACGAACCAGGCAGTGGCCAAGAAGTGGCTCAGCTCGCTGGAAGCTGCCGTGGCCGACGGCAAGGTCGTCGCGCTGCCCTTCGGGGACCCCGATCTGGCTTCCATCGCACACCGCGGCAAGAACGTATCGGGCACGCTCAGCCACCTCCAGACGGCCAGCGAGGTCGCCGGGGTGACGGTGGAGACGATCCTCCATCTGAAGCCGTCGACCGACTTCGCCTGGCCCGTCGACGGTGCGATCGATCCGTCCATCGTGGATGTCGCCACCTCGACGGGTGCCCACAACGTGATCGCCCGCAGCGACAGCCTCCAGGAGACCGCCGGCCTCTCGTACACACCGACTGCCGCGCGGCCCATCGGCGGCGGCACCACCGCGGTGGTGTCCGACGCCCGGCTCTCCAAGGCCTTCCAGGGCGACATGGCGAAGGCCGGGGACTCCACGCTCGCCGTGCAGAAGTTCCTCGCCCTCACGCTCGCGCTGTCCGAGCAGGACACGGACAAGGACCGAAGCATCGTCGTGGCTCCCCAGCGGATGCCGACCATCGCCCAGGCCCAGTCGATGGCCCGCGCGCTTCACGCCCTCGACGACGGGCGCTGGACCGAGTCCCAGAGCCTGATCGAGGCAGCGGCGGCGAAGCCTGACGCCGAGGCGACCACCACGGTCCCCCGGACATCGCAGTACCCGAAGAAGCTGCGCAGCCAGGAGCTGCCCACCCAGGCCTTTCAGGACATCAAGTCCACCCAGGCCTCCCTCGACAACTTCCAGGTCATCCTCACCCAGCCCGAGCGGGTGGTGACCCCCTTCGGTAACGCCGTCAACCGGTCCATGTCCACGTCGTGGCGGGGCAAGCCTCTGGAGGCCCAGCAGTACCGCGACTCGGTGCGCACCTACCTCCAGGGCCTCATCAACGAGGTCCAGCTCATCTCGAAGTCGGACGTCACCCTGTCCGGCCGCAGCGCCACGATTCCCGTGACGGTGCAGAACAGGCTTCTCCAGGACGTCGATCATCTGGTGCTCCGGCTGAAGTCGGAGAACGCGACGCGCCTTGAGCTGAACGACGGCGGCGCCGTGGCGGAGCAGCCGATCCAGATCGGCGCCGGCCACAGCCAGTCCGTGAAGTTCGATGCCGCGGCCAACATCAACGGTCAGGTACAGATGACCGCGCAGCTCTACACGGATGACGGCAGGCCGTACGGCGCGGAGATGGCGTTCACCGTGAAGGTGTCCGAGCTCACCCCCACCGTGCTGCTCGTGATCGCCGGTGGCCTCCTGCTCCTGGTCCTCGCCGGCATCCGGATGTATGCACATCGCAAGCGTGCCAACGCGGGCGGCGCGGCGGGTGACGACGGCAGTGAACCCGAGCAGCCGAGTGACCCGACGCCGGACACCGGTCCCGAAAGCACGGAGCCGTCGGGCACGGGTGAGAAAGTGGACCGTTGAGCGATGTCTGTCGTGGCCGGTCGGCCGGGGACGATGAGGTGGGGTTTCGATGAACGCGCCGTACGACGGTGACCGCGGTCAGGGTACGGGCGGAGCTGGGTATCCCGGGGGGCCGCCCGTGCCCCCGGGACCGGAGCAGGTACCCCCGGCCCCGGACCCGTATCTGCAGGACGCGTATGACTACGACCCCTACCGGTCCCAGGATCTCTCCGCCCAGGACCCGGTGAGCGAGGCGCTGTACGACCGCGCCGCGCACCCGCCGCCGCCCCCTGGGACCTATCAGCAGGCGCAGCCGCTGTACCAGCAGCCGCCGGCCGCCCAGTACCCGCCCGATCCGCGGATCTGGGCGCAGACCCCGCCCCCCGAGCCGGACGGCCCGTCGCGCCACCTGCCGTACGGGGACGATGCCGCGACCACCCAGTTCGTGGGCATCGACGATCTCGTCACCCAGGCGTCGACGAACCGCGAGGAGCCGGACGCTTTCGCGCACCTCTTCAGGGACCAGGAGGGCCCGGCAGGGACCCCGGCCCCGGACCGCCCCGAGCCGGTCCCCGCACCCGCACCGCCGAAGTCGGGCGGCGGGCGGGCGTCCAGCCTCCTGAAGTCCAGCGCGGTCATGGCCGCCGGCACCCTCGTCTCACGGCTCACCGGCTTCGTCCGCAGCCTCGTGATCACCGCCGCGCTCGGCGCGGCCCTGCTCGGCGACAGCTTCACCATCGCGTACACGCTGCCGACGATGATCTACATCCTCACCGTGGGCGGCGGCCTCAACTCCGTCTTCGTCCCACAGCTCGTCCGCTCGATGAAGGACGACGAGGACGGCGGCGAGGCCTATGCCAACCGACTGCTGACCCTGGTGATGGTGGCGCTCGCGCTGATCGTCGCCGTGGCGGTGTTCGCCGCGCCCTTCCTCATCCGCCTGATGTCCTCGACGATCGCCGGCGATCCCGCGGCCAACAACGTGGCCACCACGTTCGCCCGGTACTGCCTGCCCACCATCTTCTTCATGGGTGTGCACGTCGTCATGGGGCAGATCCTCAACGCCCGCGGAAAGTTCGGCGCGATGATGTGGACCCCGGTCCTCAACAACATCGTCATGATCGTCACGTTCGGCCTGTTCATCTGGGTGTACGGCACTTCGCACGAGTCCCAGATGGGTGTCACGACGATCCCGCCGGAGGGCGTCCGGCTGCTGGGCATCGGCACCCTGCTCGGCCTCGTCGTCCAGGCCCTGGCCATGATCCCGTATCTGCGTGAGGCCGGGTTCCGCTTCCGTCCTCGCTTCGACTGGAGGGGCCACGGGCTCGGCAAGACGGTCAAGCTGGCCAAGTGGACGGTGCTGTTCGTCCTCGCCAACCAGGCCGGTGTGCTGGTCGTCACCCAGCTCGCGACCTCTGCGGGCAAGGCGTCCGGCCAGAACGGGGCGGGCTTCCTCGCGTACTCCAACGCTCAGCTGATCTGGGGCATGCCGCAGGCGATCATCACCGTGTCGGTCATGGCCGCTCTGCTGCCGCGCATCTCCCGTGCCGCCCACGACAACGACCCGGGCGCGGTCCGCGACGACATCTCGCAGGGCCTGCGCAACTCGGCGGTGGCCATCGTCCCCGTCGCTTTCGGCTTCCTCGCCCTGGGCGTACCGATGTGCACCCTGCTCTATGCTTCCAGCGGCCCCGAGGCCGCCCGCTCCATGGGATTCATCCTGATGGCCTTCGGCCTCGGACTGATTCCCTACTCCGTGCAGTACGTGGTGCTGCGCGGGTTCTACGCGTACGAGGACACCCGGACGCCCTTCTACAACACCGTCATCGTCGCCCTCGTCAACGCGGCTGCCTCGGCCATCTGCTACGTCGTGCTGCCCGCCCAGTGGGCCGTGGTCGGCATGGCCGCCTCCTACGGGCTGGCCTACGCCGTCGGCGTCGGCATCGCGTGGCGCCGGCTCCGCAACCGTCTGGGCGGCGACCTGGACGGTGCACACGTCCTGCGTACCTACGCCCGCCTGTGCCTCGCGGCGATCCCTGCGGCAGTGATCGCCGGCGGGGTGGGGTTCGGCCTTCTCCACGTGCTCGGCGACGGCGCCTCTGGCTCGCTCCTGGCCCTGCTATGCGGCGGGATCGTGCTGCTGGGAGTCTTCGTCGTCGCGGCGAAGCGGATGCGGATCGAAGAGATCAACGGCATGGTCGGCATGATCAGGGGAAGGCTCGGTCGCTGAGGATCACCGGCCCGCACAACCATCGTCGGTTCCCGCGTGTCGTGCATGGTGCCGGAGTGTGGGCACAATTGGCGTGACTGTGCGGGGCTGGCTGGCATCGCCCAACGGATGGGGAGGCAGGAACGACGGTGGCGGAACGTAGCACGGCTGCCGTCGACGTGGCCGACAACAGTGGCGACAAGCCGCTGGCCGCGAAGGCGGACGAGGCCACGAGCGACGGTACGGCAGAAGCTCAGGATTCAACGGGTACAAGCCCTCAGGACGCGGAGAGCGAGCCGGGCGGCTCCGGAACCACCGTGCCGACCCCTGATCTGCACAGCGGTCACAAGCTTGCCGGGCGCTACCGGCTCGAGGAGTGCGTCACCCGTCTGGACGGGTTCAGCAGCTGGCGCGCTGTCGACGAGAAACTGCGCCGCGCGGTGGGAGTGCATCTCCTGCCCGCCGACCACCCACGGGCCCGCTCCGTGCTGGCCGCGGCCCGGTCGTCCGCCCTGCTCGGCGACCCCCGCTTCGTGCAGGTCCTCGACGCCGTGGAGGAGAACGATCTCGTCTACGTCGTCCATGAGTGGCTTCCGGACGCCACCGAGCTGACGGCCCTCCTGGGCGCGGGGCCGATGGACGCCCATGACGCCTACCAGCTCGTCAGTCAGCTGTCCCAGGCGATGGCTGCCGCACACCGCGAGGGCCTGGCCCATCTGAGGCTCACGCCCGGGGCGGTGCTGCGCAGTTCCTCCGGCCAGTACCGCATCCGCGGCCTCGCCGTGAACGCCGCGCTGCGGGGGATCACCTCCGACGGTCCCCAGCGTGCTGACACCGAGGCGATCGGGGCCCTGCTGTACGCGGCGCTGACCCGGCGCTGGCCCTATGAGAGCGATGCCTACGGCCTCACCGGGCTCCCCAAGGGCGTCGGGCTGATCGCACCCGACCAGGTGCGGGCAGGAGTCCACCGCGGCCTCTCCGAGATCGCCATGCGGGCGCTCGCCAACGACGGAGCCACGGCCTCCCGCCAGGAGCAGCCGTGCACCACCCCGGACGAGCTCGCCAAGGCCGTCGCGGCGATGCCGCGCATCCGCCCGCCCGAGCCCACGTTCACCGCCCCGCCGGAGTACCAGCGGACCACGTACCAGCAGGGCACCTACGGGCGCCCGGCCGGACCCGGCAACGGCGTCGTCACCCCGCCCGTCGTCGTACCTCCCGCCCCGCTCCAGAGCCGCACCGGGAAGGCGCTCAAGTGGGCCGTGTCCGCGCTGCTCATCGCCGCGCTCGGTCTGGGCAGCTGGCAGCTGGCGGAGACGCTCCTGGACCGCGACAAGGGCTCCGACGACCCGGGCACGACGCAGACCAACCCGGAGAACGGCGACGAGCCGAAGCCTCGGCCTGCCGTACCCCTGAAAATCGCCGGTGCCACGGAGTTCACGCCCAGCGGGTCAGGCATCAGCCAGGACGAGGCTCCCAACACGGTCGACGGCAAACCGGGTACCTCCTGGATCACCCCGCAGTACCGAGGCTTCCCGAACTTCGGCAACATCGATGCCCGCAAGGACGGCAGCGGGGTAGTCGTGGATCTGGGGAGCGTGCAGGACGTCTCGGGCGTCGACGTCACCATGTACCGCAGCGGGCAGAAGGCGGAGGTTCTGGCGGCCGACGAGAACGCTTCCGCACCCTCGTCCCTCTCCGACTTCCCACAGCACCTCACCCAGTTGGGAACGGCAGGAAGCAGTCTCAAGGAATCCCTCGCCAAACCGGTGCGGACCCGCTACATCCTGATCCACATCACGGAGCTTCCTCAGGACGACACGGGCAGCGGATTCCGCGGAGGAATTTCAGAGATCTCCGTTCTCGGCTGACCGCCCCTCCCCTTGCCTGCCTCAACCGTGATAGACAGACGGACCTTGATTCACAGAGGGAGGGAGGGGGAGGTGGCCGCCGAGCCGTCCGGACCACTCAGCGACTCAGACCTCCTCGCTCGCCATGTAGCAGGCGACGCGGACGCCTTCGGTGAGCTCGTACGACGTCATCGCGACCGGCTGTGGGCCGTGGCGCTGCGGACCCTGGGCGACCGCGAGGAAGCGGCCGATGCCGTGCAGGACGCCCTGATCTCCGCCTTCCGCGCCGCCCACACCTTCCGTGGCCAGTCCGCCGTCACGACCTGGCTGCACCGGATCACGGTCAACGCCTGTCTCGACCGGGTCCGGAAGGCCTCCTCCCGGAAGACCGCGCCGGTCGACGACGCGGAGCGGCTCGACCAGCTCATGGAGCCCCACGAGTCCGCCGAGGCGCCGGCCGAGCGCCAGGACCTCCAGCGCGAGCTGTTCGCGGCGCTGGCCACGCTTCCCGCCGAACAACGTGCCGCCCTCGTCCTCGTCGACATGCAGGGGTACCCGGTGGCGGAAGCGGCCCGCATCCTCGATGTGCCGGTCGGTACCGTGAAGAGCCGCTGCGCGCGCGGACGCGCCAGGCTGGCCCCTCAGCTCACCCATCTCCGCAGCGGGACCGGCGACAGTGAGGGACCACGAACGGAAGGGAACCGGACGCCGAGAGCATCCGTCCCACCGGCGGCGGGACCAAGGGACGCGGACACGAGTGATCCAGCGGCAGCGAAGGGCGGAGGTGGACGCACATGACATCAACGACCGACGCGACCCGGCACCCGGAAGTCTCGGAGATCTCCGACCTCACCGAGGACCTGCTCTCCCCGTCCCGTGCCGAGGGTGTCCGAAGCCATCTGGCCGACTGCGGGATCTGCTCCGACGTCCTCGCCTCACTGGAGGAGATCCGTGGTCTCCTGGGCACTCTGCCCGCCGCTGTACCCATGCCCGCCGATGTCGCTGACCGCATAGACGCCGCACTCGCGGACGAAGCACGAGGGCGCGCTCCCTTCGAATCGCCTGCCTCCACGGCAGATGTTTCACGTGAAACAGAGCCCGCTGGCACGACGAAGGAGCTCGCGGACCGCCCCGCAGGGCGCTCACGTGCCGCAACCGGTCCCGGCCGCCGTGCCGTCCGCCGGCGGCGCCGAAACGCCGTGCTCGGTGCCGCACTCGGCGCCGCTGTCGTCAGCGTGAGCGTCCTGCTTCTGCAGAACGTCACCTCGTCCGGGAGCTCCGACGGACTCAAGGCAGCCGACCAAGGCGTCAGCGCTTCGAGGGACGGATCACAGTCGTTCTCGCAGTCCACTCTGGAAGAGCGGGTTCACAGCCTTCTGGGCTCCCGCACGGACACCGTCGGCCCGCAGGAATCCAGCGGCGAAAAGCAGGATCCTTCCGCCGACACGAAGTCTTCGACGGAATCCACGTCGCCCACCTCCGCGTCACCTCAAACCCCGCTCCGCGCTCCCTCCGTGACCGTCCCCCCCTGCATCGAGCAGGGCACCGGCCGGAACACCGCCGCCCTCGCCATCGAGCGGGGCACCTACGAAGGTTCCGACGCCTTCCTCGTCGTGCTGCCGCACCCCACGGACTCCGCCAGGGTTCAGGCCTACGTCGTCGATGCGGCATGCGTCGGCGCCGAGCCTGCGGTCAAGGGGAAACTCCTGCTGACGCACGTCTACGCGCGCCCCTGAGAATCACGCCGGATGCTGCCCCGGCACGTCGGGAATGCATCCCCCGTAGGATCCGTTGGGTGGGGTGAGAGTCGTTGAACCGACCCCAGTAGGCGTGGACAGTAGGCAGTCTGCAGAGACGAGGAAGAAACCCGTGAGCGACGTGCGTAATGTGATCATCATCGGCTCCGGCCCCGCGGGCTATACAGCCGCCCTGTACACCGCGCGTGCCTCGCTGAAGCCGCTGGTGTTCGAGGGCGCCGTCACCGCCGGTGGCGCGTTGATGAACACCACCGACGTGGAGAACTTCCCCGGTTTCCAGGACGGGATCATGGGCCCGGAGCTCATGGACAACATGCGCGCCCAGGCTGAGCGCTTCGGCGCCGAGCTCATCCCGGACGACGTGATCTCCGTGGACCTCACGGGTGACATCAAGACGGTCACCGACACCGCCGGCACGGTGCACCGTGCCAAGGCCGTCATCGTCACCACCGGTTCGCAGCACCGCAAGCTCGGTCTGCCCAACGAGGACGCCCTCTCCGGACGCGGCGTCTCCTGGTGCGCGACCTGCGACGGCTTCTTCTTCAAGGACCAGGACATCGCCGTGGTCGGCGGCGGTGACACCGCGATGGAAGAGGCCACGTTCCTCTCCCGCTTCGCCAAGTCGGTCACCATCGTCCACCGCCGCGACTCCCTGCGTGCCTCCAAGGCCATGCAGGACCGCGCCTTCGCCGACCCGAAGATCAAGTTCGCCTGGGACAGCGAGGTCGCCGGTGTCCACGGCGAGCAGAAGCTCTCCGGGCTGACCCTGCGCAACACGAAGACCGGCGAGACGTCCGAGCTCCCCGTGACCGGCCTGTTCATCGCCGTCGGCCACGACCCGCGCACGGAGCTCTTCAAGGGCCAGCTCGACCTCGACGACGAGGGCTACCTCAAGGTCGCCGCTCCCTCGACGCGCACCAACCTCACCGGTGTCTTCGGCGCCGGCGATGTCGTCGACCACACCTACCGGCAGGCCATCACCGCTGCCGGCACAGGCTGCTCCGCCGCCCTCGACGCCGAACGCTTCCTGGCCGCGCTCGCCGACGACGAGAAGGCCGCCGCAGCCACCGTCTGATCCACGCCTCACCCACACCCCCGCGAAGTTAAGGAGGCCGCCGTGGCCGGCGCCCTGAAGAACGTGACCGACGACTCCTTCGACGAGGTCGTCCTGAAGAGCGACAAGCCCGTGCTGGTGGACTTCTGGGCTGCCTGGTGCGGTCCGTGCCGTCAGATCGCCCCCTCCCTGGAGGCAATCGCGGCCGAGCACGGTGAGATCGAGATCGTCAAGCTCAACATCGACGAGAACCCGGCCACCGCTGCCAAGTACGGCGTCATGTCCATCCCGACGCTGAACGTCTACCAGGGTGGCGAGGTCGCCAAGACCATCGTCGGTGCCAAGCCGAAGGCCGCGATCCTCCGCGACCTCGAAGGCTTCATCACCGAGTAGAGCCGGACAGCAGTCCCGCTGTTTCACGTGAAACGGGCCCATCCCGGAGGGATGGGCCCGTTTCACGTTTCTGCTCACAGAGGCCGCAGCGCGGGCTCCTTCTGCACGGCCCCCAGCAACCGGTCCAAGGCCATCTCTACGTCTTCCTTCCATGACAACGTCGTGCGGAGCTCCAGTCGCAACCGCGGGTGCACCGGGTGGGGCCGTACGGTCTTGAAGCCCACTGACAGCAGATGATCTGCGGGCAGCACACAGGCGGGTTCCTTCCAGCGAGCGTCCCCGAAGGCCTCGATGGCCTTGAACCCCCGGCGGATCAGGTCCTTGGCCACCGTCTGCACCATGACCCGGCCCAGTCCCTGGCCCTGGTATCCGGGCAGGATCAGGGCGGTCATCAGCTGAACCGCGTCGGGGGAGACAGGACTCGTCGGAAAGGCAGTCGCTCTCGGCACGTAGGCGGGCGGAGCGTAGAGGACGAAGCCGGCCGCAACGTCGTCGACATAGACCACGCGGCCGCAGGATCCCCACTCCAGCAGAACGGCGGAGATCCAGGACTCCTTCTCCCGTTCGGCTCTGCCACCCTTGACCGCAGCGTCTCCCCTGACCGGATCGAGCTCCCAGAACACACACGAGCGGCAGCGCTGGGGGAGATCAGGCAGGTTGTCCAGCGTGAGCGGTACGAGCCGACGCCCCATGAAGGCTGTTCCTCACTTCCCTCACCCACCGCATCATGCGACGGCCGGTGCACTCCGCTCGCGGAGGTGGATCAAATGGATGCGCCCTACCAGAACGCATCGTATCCACCGAGGGATCACGCCGACACCGTGAAAAAGCAAAGGGCAGTCCGTCACCTACGGAAAACGAAAAGCGGGCTGTGCTCCGTCATCCGCCGGAGCACAGCCCGCCACTCACCACGCAAGAACGTCAGCTCTCGTCGTCCTCGGCCGTCTCCTCCGCGGTCGTGCGGTCCAGGACACGCCCCTCTCCGGGCGCAAGGCTGCCGAGGATGCGGTCCAGATCCTCCATCGAGGCGAACTCGACGACGATCTTTCCCTTCTTCTGCCCGAGGTCGACCTTCACCCTGGTCTCGAACCGGTCGGACAGCCGGGACGCCAGGTCGGTCAGTGCCGGCGACAGCCGGCCCCCGGCTCGAGGCCCCTTCGACCGCGCCGTGCTCGTGGGCCTGGAGCTCATGAGCGTCACGATCTCTTCGACCGCGCGCACGGAGAGCCCTTCGGCCACGATGCGATGCGCCAGCTTGTCCTGCTCCTCGGAGTCGTCCACCGACAGCAACGCCCGTGCGTGTCCTGCCGACAGCACCCCGGCCGCGACCCGGCGCTGAACCGGCGGAGACAGCCGCAACAGACGCAGGGTGTTGGACACCTGCGGCCGGGAACGCCCGATCCGGTCGGCCAGCTGGTCATGGGTGCACTTGAAGTCCTTGAGCAGCTGGTCGTACGCAGCCGCCTCCTCCAAGGGGTTCAGCTGAGCCCGGTGAAGGTTCTCCAGAAGCGCGTCCAGTAGGAGCTTCTCGTCGTCAGTCGCCCGGACGATCGCCGGGATCTGCTTCAGATCGGCCTCACGGCAGGCCCTCCAGCGCCGCTCGCCCATGATGAGCTCGAAGCGCCCGGATGCCGCTTTCCGTACGACGACGGGCTGGAGAAGACCCACCTCCTTGATGGAGGTGACCAGCTCCGCGAGCGCGTCCTCGTCGAACACCTCACGCGGCTGACGAGGGTTCGGCGTGATCGAGTCGATGGGAAGCTCGGCAAAGTACGCCCCGGCCACCTCTGCCGGACCGGCCGTACCGTCGGACACCGAGACCGGTGAGCTCGGCTCCGGCACCACAGGGCCACCCGAGCCAAGCGTGGTCACCTTTGCGACGGCCACACCCCGCTCGGACGTCAGCACCGGCATCGTCCCGGGCGAGGACGTACCCATCCCGGCGGGCGGCACCTGCTTCTCCTGCGGAGCGGCGGGGATCAGGGCGCCTAGCCCTCGCCCCAAACCTCTGCGACGCTCACTCACTGGATCCCCTCCGAAGTATTCTGCTGGCTGTTCCGGCTGCCCGTCTGGGCGTGCTGGGCCTCGTACTGGACCCCGACCCCGCGCAACGCGATCTCACGGGCTGCTTCGAGGTAGGACAGGGACCCGCTCGAACCGGGGTCGTACGTGAGCACGGTCTGCCCGTAGCTCGGCGCTTCCGAGATCCGCACCGACCGGGGAATGCTGGTCCGCAACACCTCCTTGCCGAAGTGACTGCGCACCTCCTCCGCGACCTGTGACGCGAGCCTGGTCCGGCCGTCGTACATGGTGAGCAGGATCGTCGACACATGGAGATCGGGGTTGAGGTGCCCCCGCACCAGGTCGACGTTGCGCAGCAGCTGTCCCAGCCCTTCCAGCGCGTAGTACTCGCACTGAATCGGGATCAGCACCTCCGCACCGGCTACCAGAGCATTGACCGTCAGCAGGCCGAGCGAGGGCGGGCAGTCGATCAGGATGTAGTCGAGCGGCTGCTCGTACGCCTGGATCGCTCGCTGCAGCCGGCTCTCCCGCGCCACCAGCGACACCAGCTCGATCTCCGCACCGGCAAGATCGATGGTGGCCGGGGCACAGAACAGACCTTCGACGTCCGGAACCGGCTGGACCACGTCAGAGAGCGGTTTGCTCTCCACCAGGACGTCATAGATGGAGGGGACTTCGGCATGGTGGTCGATCCCCAGAGCCGTAGAGGCGTTCCCCTGTGGGTCGAGGTCGACCACCAGAACACGTGCGCCGTGAAGCGCAAGCGAGGCGGCAAGGTTGACCGTCGAGGTGGTCTTACCTACCCCGCCCTTCTGGTTGGCCACCACCATGACCCGTGTCTGGTCAGGCCGCGGCAGCCCCTCGCCGGCACGGCCGAGGGCCTCCACCGCCAGCTGGGCCGCACGGCCGATGGGTGTGTCATCCATCGGCGGCGGTGTTTCACGTGAAACACCGTCCCCCGCCGATTCGGTTCGGGGACCGGGGACCGGATCGGTCATCGGTCCCGCGATGTTGGCGTCGGACCGCAAGGATTCACTCTCCTCGACTTCAGGCTCGCAATGAGCAGAGCCTGCCATGGTTTCGGGGTCGCGAACCAGCGAGGCCCGCTCTTCTGTGGATGAATCCACTTCTGTGGACAACTCCGTAGCCCTAACGGGCCTGCGATGGCGAGGGGTGGCGGCCGCACGACCACGGCCGATGATTCCATGCAGCAGAGAGCGACGTTTCACGTGAAACACGATGCCCCTGCAGCGTAGCTACAGGGGCACGACACTCCGCGCGGGGTACGTACAGCTGCGCTCAGCGGCGACGACGGGTCCGGCTGACCCGCGCGGCCTTGGCGCGCTTTGCGGCGAACCTCACACCGCCAGGACTCTCGCCCACCACCACACGCACCACGGTGGACATCGGGTCAACGACGCCTTCACCTACGTGGAGCACCTCCGTCTCCACGACGCCAAGCTTGCTGAGGGCCGCTCGCGCTCCGTTGATCTCCTCCTCGGCGGTGTCACCCTTGAGCGCCAGCATCTCCCCGTACGGGCGCAGCAGGGGCACTCCCCAGCCCGCCAGGCGATCCAGCGGTGCGACCGCCCGAGCCGTCACCACATGCACCGGCTGAAGCGTGCCCAGAACCTCCTCAGCCCGGCCACGGACGACCGTCACATGATCGAGCCCCAGCAGTTCGACGACCTCCTGGAGGAAGTTCGTACGCCGCAGCAACGGTTCCAGCAGAGTGATCTTCAGATCCGGACGCACCAGCGCCAGAGGAATCCCCGGAAGGCCAGCACCGGAGCCCACATCGCAGACCGTGACGCCGTCAGGGACGACCTCGGAGAGCACCGCACAGTTCAGCAGGTGCCTCTCCCACAGCCGCGGAACCTCGCGCGGACCGATCAGCCCACGCTTGACCCCTGCATCGGCCAGCAGTTCCGCGTACCGGACGGCCTCGGGAAAGCATTCACCGAACACCTCCCGGGCCTCGTCGGGCGCCTGGGGAAGCGCTACTTCCTCCGTCACGGGAACCGTCCTTCCATACCGCATTACCGCACCATGGGTGGCTGACTATCAGGCTGACAAAGATCGGCCCCGTCTGCGAACAGACGGGGCCGACACGAGAGGATCCGGTCAGGCCGGAAGGACGACGACGAAGCGCTGCGGCTCCTCGCCCTCCGATTCGCTGCGCAGACCCGCGGCCGCGACCGCGTCGTGCACAACCTTGCGCTCGAAGGGCGTCATCGGGTCGAGCTTCACCGGCTCGCCGGTGCTCTTGACCTCGTCCGCGGCCTTGGCACCCAGCTCGGCGAGTTCCGTGCGCTTCTTGGCCCGGAATCCGGCGATGTCGAGCATCAGACGGCTGCGGTCACCGGTCTCCCGGTGCACGGCCAGCCGCGTCAGCTCCTGGAGTGCCTCCAGCACCTCACCGTCGCGGCCCACGAGCTTCTGCAGTTCACGTGCCGATTCACTGATGATCGAGACCGCGGCCCGGTCCGCCTCGACGTCCATGTCGATGTCGCCGTCCAGGTCGGCGATGTCGAGCAGGCCCTCAAGGTAGTCCGCTGCGATCTCCCCTTCCTGCTCAAGGCGGGTCAAGGTGTCGCTGCCCTCAGCGGCCGTGGTGGTGGTGCCTTCCGTCACGGATGGACTCCTTCTTACTTCTTGGACGGGTGCTTGGGCCGCTGCGGGCCCTTGCGCTGTCCGGACTTGGCTTGGCGTGAGGAGCCGGACGCGGGCTTGCCCGCCGGCTTGGGCTTGTCGTCCTGCGGTGCGCTCTTCTGCAGGGAGGTCTTCGAATCCGACTCGGACTCGCCGGCCTCGGCATCCTTGGCCCCGCCCGGGTGGCCCGCGGTGGTCTGGCGCTTCGCCTTCGTCTGACGCTTGGGCTGCTGGCGCCGCTGTGCGGCTCCACCCTCGGCCTCGGCGACGGCGGTGTCGCTCTTGGCCACCGTGCCGTCCTCCTGGGGAGCGAGGCCGAGCTTGGCCAGGCCCGTCACGAACTTCCGCTCGATGTCGTTGCGGTCCGTGCCCTTGGCCACGATGCGCTTGACCGTGTTGCGCCGGGTGCGGCCCTTCACCTCACCGTGCGAGGTGACGCTCTTCAGGAGACGCCCGAGGTACTGCTCCTGCGCCTTGCTGCCCGGGGTGGGGTTCTGATTGATCACGTACATCTGCTGACCCATGGTCCAGACGTTCGTGGTGAGCCAGTAGACGAGGACACCGACGGGGAAGTTGATACCCATGACGGCGAAGATCAGCGGGAAGATGTACATGAGCATCTTCTGCTGCTGCATGTACGGCGTCTTGACCGTGAGGTCGACGTTCTTCGTCATCAGCTGGCGCTGGGTGAAGAACTGCGAGGCCGACATCATCACGATCATGACCGCGGTGACGACCCGGACATCGGTCAGCGAGGCGCCGAGCGCCTCGACCTTCTCGGCGCTGTCCATGAACTTGGCGGCCAGCGGAGCACCGAAGATGTGTGCCTGACGAGCGCTGTCGAGCAGCGACTGGTCGATGACACCGATCTTCTTGTTCGACGCGATGGCCGAGAGCACGTGGTACAGGGCGAAGAAGAACGGCGACTGCGCCAGGATGGGAAGGCACGAGGAGAGCGGGTTGGTACCCGTCTCCTTGTACAGCTTCATCATCTCTTCGGACTGACGCTGCTTGTCGCTCTTGTAGCGCTCCTGGATCGCCTTCATCTTCGGCTGGAGCACCTGCATGTTCCGCGTCGACTTGATCTGCTTGACGAACAGCGGGATCAGACAGATACGGATCAGCACCACGAGGGACACGATGGAAAGACCCCAGGCCCATCCCGTGTCGGGGCCGAAGATCGCCCCGTACAACTTGTGGAACTGGACGATGACCCAGGAAACGGGCCACGTGATGAAGCTGAACAGACTGGCAATCGTGTCCACTAATCAGGCTCCTTGAGCATTGGGCGAAGTCTCTGCGGCCGGGCCCGGGAGGTCGGTGGCCGACTTCCCGGAAGGCACATCAGCGGCGGAGTCCCCGCCCTTGCTGCCGCGTACGGCACTACGCAGCAGTTCGTGCCAACGCGGACGTTTGCGTGGTGGAACGTGATCCACGCCGCCGGGTGACCACGGATTGCATCGCAGGATGCGCCAGGCTGTCAGCGCCGTGCCCTTGATCGCTCCGTGCCGGTCGATCGCCGTATATCCATAGTGGGAACACGACGGGTAGTAACGGCAGACAGGCCCGAGTAGTGGGCTGATCGTCCACTGGTACAGCTTGATGAGAGCCAGCAGCGGGTACTTCATCGCGCGCCCCCTCCCAGCAGCCGCTGGAGAGCGGCATCCAGGTCTCGGGCCAGCTGTTCATGGTCGGCGTCACCCGAACCGGGCAACGCGCGTACGACAACCAGGCTACCGGGGGGCAGCAGGGCCAGCCGTTCACGGACCAGATGGCGAAGCCTTCGCTTCACCGCTGTGCGGACGACCGCGCCACCCACTGCTTTGCTGACAACGAAACCCGCACGCGGCGGGGGAGCAGTCTCCCCAGTCACGTGCGGGTCCGTTGCACCGCTGCGTAGATGAACGACGAGTAGCGGGCGGCCTGCCCTGCGTCCTCGTCGTACCGCGGTCGCGAAGTCCTCGCGCCGCCTCAGCCGATTCTCGGTAGGCAGCACGTCATGACGACCTGTACGCGATCAGGCGGACAGGCTGGCGCGGCCCTTGCCACGGCGGGACGCGAGGATCGCGCGGCCGGCACGGGTCCGCATACGCAGACGGAAACCGTGGGTCTTCGCGCGACGACGGTTGTTCGGCTGGAAGGTGCGCTTGCTCACTCGGGGGCTCCAGTAATGATCGTTTGTTGGCGGGACATCGCCTGGCTGTCACCGTGCGCCCACGAGAGACTCGCGTAAACGCCCTAGTTGCACCGCTTCACAATCACAGATCGTGATCTTTGCCCATCGGAGGCAGGCGGCAGCAGCCATCGACAACTCGACCTGGTCACGGTACGCGCGGCTACGCCATCCGGTCAAACCGACCCTGTCGGACCCCCCATTGTGCACAGCCTGTGGACAACGACTTGAACCGCATGGGTCGGCCCGCCTACCGTGGCTGAACTCCGGTTCTTTTTCTTCCCGCCTGCCGGTCCTCACCCATCCCGACCCATACGTCCCGAGAACCACACATTCGTGGGACCAGCGAGAGAGCGTGCCTTGTGGCTGACGTACCTGCCGATCTTGCCGCAGTGTGGCCACGCGTGCTGGAGCAACTCCTCGGGGAGGGCCAGCAGGGCATCGAGCCGAAGGACAAGCAGTGGATCGAGCGCTGCCAGCCGCTCGCCCTGGTCGCCGACACCGCGCTGCTCGCCGTCCCCAATGAATGGGGCAAGCGCGTCCTGGAGGGCCGGCTCGCCCCGCTCATCAGCGAGACCCTGAGCCGCGAGTGCGGGCGGCCGATCCGGATCGCGATCACGGTCGACGACTCCGCGGGCGAACCCCCGAATCCTCCGGCGCCCCCCATGCACCAGTCCCAGCAGCCTCAGCAGCACCGCTACCAGGGACCCCAGCACGACGAGCGGCAGCACAACGACGGCTACGACGGATACGGCCACCGCCCCTCGGACGACGGCATGCCGACGGCCCGGCCCGCCTACCCCGACTATCAGCAGCAGCGCCCCGAACCGGGCGCCTGGCCGCGCACCCAGGAGGACCTCTCCTGGCAGCAGCCCCGGCTCGGCGGGTTCCAGGACCGCGAACCGTCCCCCGAGCAGTGGCGCGAGCCGTACGGAGCCGGCCGCCCCCAGCAGCAGCCGCAGCACGACTACCGTCCGCAACCGCCCGAGCGCCAGGGGTACGAGTCCCAGCGCCCCGAGCGCCACGACATGCAGGAGCCCCAGCACCGGCAGGGCGGCGGCACCGGACGGCCCGGCGGCGGCACCGGCCCCATGGGCGCCCAGCCCGCACCGGCGCCCGGCCCCGGTGAACCGCACGCGCGGCTGAACCCGAAGTACCTCTTCGACACCTTCGTCATCGGGGCCTCGAACCGGTTCGCGCACGCCGCGGCCGTCGCGGTGGCCGAAGCGCCCGCGAAGGCGTACAACCCGCTCTTCATCTACGGGGAGTCGGGGCTCGGCAAGACCCACCTGCTGCATGCCATCGGGCACTACGCCCGCAGCCTCTACCCGGGCACCCGCGTGCGGTACGTGAGCTCCGAGGAGTTCACCAACGAGTTCATCAACTCGATCCGTGACGGCAAGGGCGACACCTTCCGCAAGCGGTACCGCGACGTGGACATCCTGCTGGTCGACGACATCCAGTTCCTGGCGAGCAAGGAGTCGACGCAGGAGGAGTTCTTCCACACCTTCAATACGCTCCACAACGCCAACAAGCAGATCGTGCTGTCCTCGGACCGCCCGCCCAAGCAGCTGGTGACCCTGGAGGACCGGCTGCGGAATCGTTTCGAGTGGGGTCTGACCACCGACGTGCAGCCTCCGGAGCTGGAGACGCGCATCGCGATCCTGCGCAAGAAGGCGGTACAGGAGCAGCTCAACGCCCCTCCGGAGGTCCTGGAGTTCATTGCCTCCCGTATCTCCCGCAACATCCGTGAGCTGGAGGGCGCTCTCATCCGGGTGACGGCCTTCGCCAGCCTCAACCGTCAGCCGGTGGACCTCGGGCTGACCGAGATCGTGCTGAAGGACCTGATCCCCGGCGGCGAGGACTCCGCTCCGGAGATCACGGCGACGGCCATCATGGCGGCGACCGCGGACTACTTCGGTCTGACGGTGGAGGATCTCTGCGGATCCTCGCGCAGCCGCGTGCTGGTGACGGCGCGCCAGATCGCCATGTATCTGTGCCGCGAGCTGACGGACCTGTCACTGCCCAAGATCGGTGCGCAGTTCGGCGGCCGGGACCATACGACGGTGATGCACGCCGACCGCAAGATCCGCGCGCTGATGGCGGAGCGGCGCTCCATCTACAACCAGGTCACCGAGCTCACCAACCGCATCAAGAACGGCTGACGGCCCTCCCGCAGTCGGCCCACGCACGCGACCGAAGGGCGCTGTGCGGACTCGTCAGGAGTCCGCACAGCGCCCTTCTCCGTTCCCCGTGGAACGCCAGGCAACCCCGGTCGGCGGCGCCGGCGAGGCGCCCACAGGCCGTCGTCACGACGATCACGAGCGCTTCCGCCCGGCCTCGCTGTTCGAATACCTGCCAGGACACGGGTGTTCTCCACAGATCTGGGGAGAATTTTCCCTCCACAGCCTGGGGATCCAAAAGTTGTCCATACTGCTTCCACAGGCGAGGCAGCCGATACTCCATCAGGCCAGCTCAGGGGCCTGGGGATTTGTGGTCAACAATGATCCACAGCCTGTGGACAAGTTTTTCGTCCACAGGGGGCCTTCGATGTTGTCCACCGTCGGCCCACAGGACGGCGGCCGTTTTCCCCAGGAAGGACGGGCTTCTCCACACCGCTGTCCACTGTTCGGCAACGCAACACCCGCTTTCACCGCCCCGAGTGAAAGGCGTCACACCGAGAGGGTCGATTGGGCTGTGGGGAACGTGGGTAAAGCTGGGGACAGCCCTGGGGAGAAACCCCCCTGCCCTGTGTATCGGATGTGCACAACTTTCGGGTGTCCACAGAAACACCGGGTTGTCCACCGGTTCCACCCACAGGGTCGGTGGACAAAAAACTGGGCCTGACCTGCGAAAACGACGTTATCCACCGTTTCCACAGGCCCTACTACTACTGCCACCTATAGTTAGCCCGGAATCCGCTTCGAAGTGGGGCCTGTGCACAACTCGGTGCCGGAGCTCTCCGAACCTCTCGTCGCGACTTGACCCCGAGCAGCACCGAGTGTCGGTGCCGTACGTCAGACTGGTCCCCGGCGTCCTCCCCCCGGCATCGGTGGAGCGACCCGACCAGACGACGAAGGCCAGCAGGGCGAGCGAGCAACAGCAGGAGGCGGTTCCGGTGAAGATCCGGGTGGAGCGCGATGTACTCGCGGAGGCTGTGGCCTGGGTGGCCCGTAGCCTCCCGGCCCGTCCGCCGGCGCCCGTTCTTGCGGGCCTTCTGCTGAAGGCTGAGGACGGAGCCCTCAGCTTCTCGAGCTTCGACTACGAGGTCTCGGCCCGGGTCTCGGTGGATGCCGAGATCGAGGAGGACGGCACGGTGCTCGTCTCCGGCCGGCTGCTTGCCGACATCTGCCGCGCCCTGCCCAACCGGCCGGTGGAGATTTCCACAGACGGTGTACGGGCGACGGTCGCCTGCGGATCCTCGCGGTTCACTCTCCACACCCTTCCTGTGGAGGAGTACCCCGCCCTTCCGCAGATGCCGACCGCCACCGGCACCGTGCCCGGCGAGGTCTTCGCCTCCGCCGCCGCCCAGGTCGCCATCGCCGCGGGCCGCGACGACACGCTGCCCGTGCTCACCGGTGTGCGCATCGAGATCGAGGGCGACACCGTCACCCTCGCCTCCACCGACCGCTACCGCTTCGCGGTCCGCGAGTTCCTCTGGAAGCCGGAGAACGCCGACGCCTCCGCCGTCGCGCTCGTCCCCGCCAAGACGCTGCTCGACACGGCCAAGGCGCTGACCAGCGGTGACACCGTGACGCTCGCCCTGTCGGGCTCCGGCGCGGGTGAAGGCCTCATCGGCTTCGAGGGCGCGGGCCGGCGGACGACCACCCGACTGCTCGAAGGCGACCTGCCGAAGTACCGCACGCTCTTCCCCACCGAGTTCAACTCGGTCGCGGTCATCGAGACGGCCCCGTTCGTCGAGGCCGTCAAGCGCGTGGCGCTGGTGGCCGAGCGCAACACCCCGGTGCGGCTCAGCTTCGAGCAGGGTGTCCTGATCCTCGAAGCGGGTTCCAGCGACGACGCACAGGCTGTGGAGCGCGTCGACTCCGTGCTGGAGGGCGACGACATCTCGATCGCCTTCAACCCGACCTTCCTGCTCGACGGCCTGAGCGCCATCGACTCGCCGGTCGCCCAGCTCTCCTTCACGACGTCCACCAAGCCCGCGCTGCTCAGCGGCCGGCCCGCCGTGGACGCCGAGGCGGACGATGCGTACAAGTACCTGATCATGCCGGTGCGCCTCTCCGGCTGACCCGGTCACCGGTCCTGCCGTCGTTCAAGGAATCGCGGCAGGACCCGACGGGCATGTTCAGCGCCGAGCATGCCCGGCGTCCTGTCCCCCGCCGGGCGTAGGCTCGGTCCTGGGTACGAATCGGCACAACGCTTAAGGAATCTCTGATGGAGCTCGGTCTCGTCGGCCTCGGCAAGATGGGCGGCAACATGCGCGAGCGCATCCGCCGCGCTGGCCACACCGTCATCGGTTACGACCGCAACCCGGACGTCGCCGATGTCCACAGCCTCGAAGAGCTTGTGGGCAAGCTGAAGGGCCCCCGCGTCGTGTGGGTCATGGTCCCGGCCGGTGCCGCGACCCAGTCGACGATCGACGAGCTGGCCGAGCTCCTCTCGCCCGGCGACATCGTCGTGGACGGCGGGAACTCCCGCTGGACCGACGACGAGAAGCACGCGGTCGAGCTGGGCATCAAGGGCATCGGCTTCGTCGACTGCGGAGTCTCCGGCGGCGTCTGGGGCCTGGAGAACGGCTACGCGCTGATGTACGGCGGCGACGTCGAGCACGTCGCGAAGGTCCAGCCGGTCTTCGACGCCCTGAAGCCCGAGGGCGACTTCGGCTCCGTCCACGCGGGCAAGGTCGGCGCCGGCCACTTCGCGAAGATGGTTCACAACGGCATCGAGTACGCCATGATGCAGGCCTACGCCGAGGGCTGGGAGCTCCTGGAGAAGGTCGACTCCGTCACGGACGTGCGCGAGGTCTTCCGCTCCTGGCAGGAGGGCACGGTCATCCGTTCCTGGCTGCTCGACCTGGCGGTCAACGCGCTGGACGACGACGAGCACCTGGACCAGCTCCGTGGCTTCGCCGCCGACTCGGGCGAGGGCCGCTGGACGGTGGAGGCGGCCATCGACAACGCCGTCCCGCTGCCCGCGATCACCGCGTCGCTCTTCGCGCGCTTCGCCTCGCGCCAGGACGACTCCCCGCAGATGAAGATGATCGCCGCGCTGCGCAACCAGTTCGGCGGCCACGCGGTCGAGAACAAGAAGTAGCGGTCGAGAACAAGCAGTAGCCGCAACGAAGCACAGAGCACGGAGCGGAAAGCCGGAAAGGTCGGCGTACACCATGCATGTCACGCATCTGTCGCTGGCCGACTTCCGCTCGTACGCCCGGGTCGAGGTCCCTCTCGACCCGGGCGTCACCGCGTTCGTGGGCGCCAACGGGCAGGGCAAGACCAACCTCGTAGAGGCCGTCGGCTACCTCGCGACGCTCGGCAGCCACCGCGTCTCCTCCGACGCCCCCCTGGTGCGGATGGGTGCCGACCGGGCCGTCATCAGGGCGGCCGTCACCCAGGGCGAGCGGTCCCAGCTGGTCGAGCTGGAGCTGAACCCGGGCAAGGCCAATCGCGCCCGGATCAATAGATCGTCGCAGGTCAGACCCCGCGATGTGCTGGGGATAGTGCGCACGGTGCTGTTCGCGCCGGAGGATCTCGCGCTGGTCAAGGGCGACCCCGGTGAGCGCCGGCGGTTCCTCGACGAGCTGGTCACGGCGCGTTCGCCGCGCATGGCCGGGGTGCGCTCCGACTACGAGCGGGTGCTGAAACAGCGCAACACGCTGCTGAAGTCCGCGGCGATGGCGCGCCGCCACGGCGGACGGTCCATGGACCTGTCGACGCTCGACGTATGGGACCAGCATCTGGGCCGCGTGGGCGCCGAGCTGCTGGCGCAGCGGCTGGATCTGATCGCGACGCTGCAGCCGCTGGCCGACAAGGCGTACGCGGACGTGGCGCCCGGCGGCGGTCCGGTGACGCTCGAGTACCGGAGCTCGGTGGGCGCCGAGGTGGAGCCCGCGCGCACGCGCGAGGAGTTGTACGGGCAGCTGATCGCGGCGCTCGCCGACGTGCGCAAGCAGGAGATCGAGCGCGGTGTGACGCTGGTCGGCCCGCACCGCGACGACCTGGTGCTGGGCCTGCGCTCCATGCCGGCCAAGGGGTACGCCAGCCATGGGGAGTCCTGGTCGTACGCGCTGGCCCTGCGGCTGGCCTCGTACGATCTGCTGCGATCCGAGGGCAATGAGCCGGTGCTGGTCCTGGACGACGTCTTCGCCGAACTGGACGCACGGCGCCGGGAGCGGCTGGCCGAGCTGGTGGCTCCCGGTGAGCAGGTGCTGGTGACGGCCGCGGTGGACGACGACGTCCCCGGGGTGCTCGCGGGGACGCGGTACGCGGTGTCCGCCGGTGAGGTGGACCGGCTGTGAGCGGCGACGGAGACGGCAAGGACCCGGCCGGGGACGCGGCGAAGCAGCCGGAGCCCTCGGGCGTGGACCTGGCGCGGGTGGCCCTGCGCGCGGCGAAGGAGCAGGCGAAGGCGCGCGGTGCGGCCGCCCAGCAGAAGAAGCAGGCCCGGCGGGGCGGCGGGCTGCGCTCCGGTGCGCGCGCCGACGGCCGGGATCCGCTGCCGCTGGGCGCCGCGATCAACCGTCTGATCACCGAGCGCGGCTGGGAGACGCCGGCCGCGGTGGGCGGTGTGATGGGCCGCTGGCCGCAGATCGTGGGTGACGATCTGGCGAATCACTGTGTGCCGTTGCGTTACGACGAGGACCCCGACGAGCGGGTGCTGACGGTGCAGTGCGACTCCACGGCGTGGGCGACGCAGCTGAGGCTGCTGGCGCCGCAGCTGGTGGCCCGGCTGAACGCGGATCTGGGGCACGGCACCGTCCGGATGATCAAGGTCCTGGGGCCGGGAGGGCCCGCGCGGAGATACGGTCCGCTGCGCGCGCCGGGCAGCACGGGCCCGGGCGACACCTATGGATGACCGGCACTGACCAGGTCTTTCTCCCCTGATTCACGAGGGTTCCGGCGCTGTGCGCGAGGGCCCGGGTGCGGGGTATGCCCCTGTTGCCGCCGATGACCGGGGTACCCGTGTTGTGAGGGTGTGCGGTGGTTGAAACCGTACGGCGGGCAGCGGGCGTCCCTCACCGTAGCGGGAGGCTGACAGGCCGAAGCGCTCAATGCCCGTGTGAGCCTCTTGAGGCCCCTTCCCGGATATGGGGAGTCGTCAGGCGCTCATTCAGGGCGGCACATGCGGACTCAGGTACCGGCAAACCCCCATTCGGGTCGGCGCTACCGGTAGACTGGTGGACAATCCCGCGTCCTTGCGGGATTCGTCGATACAAGCCGAACGACGCAGCCGCTCCCGCCTGCCCGGAGAACGGCCTGTGCTGTGCCAGAAAGGGCGCTTCGTGGCCGATTCCGGCAACCCCAACGAGAACATTCCGTCCACCCCCGGTGAGAGCAGCGTTGCTCCCGCCCCGGCCGAGGTGAAGGCTTCGGGTGAGGTGAAAGCCTCGTACGACGCCAACGCGATCACCGTGCTCGAGGGTCTGGACGCGGTCCGCAAGCGACCTGGCATGTACATCGGCTCGACCGGTGAGCGCGGTCTCCACCACCTCGTGCAGGAGGTCGTCGACAACTCGGTCGACGAGGCCATGGCCGGGCACGCGGACACCATCGACGTCACGATCCTCGCCGACGGCGGGGTCCGTGTGATCGACAACGGCCGCGGCATCCCGGTCGGCATCGTCCCCTCCGAGGGCAAGCCGGCCGTCGAGGTCGTCCTCACCGTCCTGCACGCGGGCGGAAAGTTCGGCGGCGGCGGTTACGCCGTCTCCGGTGGTCTGCACGGCGTCGGTGTCTCCGTGGTCAACGCCCTGTCCACGCGGGTGGCCGTCGAGGTCAGGACGGACGGCTACCGCTGGACCCAGGACTACAAGTTCGGCGTTCCGACGGCCCCGCTGGCGCAGAACGAGGCCACCGAGGAGACGGGCACGACGGTCACCTTCTGGGCCGACGGCGACATCTTCGAGACGACCGAGTACTCCTTCGAGACCCTCGCGCGGCGCTTCCAGGAGATGGCCTTCCTCAACAAGGGCCTCACCCTCAAGCTGACCGACGAGCGCGAGTCGGCGAAGGCGACGGCCGGTGCGGACAGCGCGGAGGCGGTGGACGTCCCCGAGGAGGAGACGACCCGCACGGTCACCTACCACTACGAGAACGGCATCGTCGACTTCGTCAAGTACCTCAACTCCCGCAAGGGCGACGTCATTCACCAGTCGGTGATCGACATCGAGGCCGAGGACAAGGAGCGTCTCCTCTCGGCCGAGATCGCCATGCAGTGGAACACGCAGTACAGCGAGGGTGTCTACTCCTTCGCCAACGCGATCCACACGCATGAGGGCGGTGCGCACGAGGAGGGCTTCCGTGCGGCGCTGACCTCGCTGGTCAACCGGTACGCGCGCGACAAGAAGCTGCTGCGCGAGAAGGACGACAACCTCACCGGTGAGGACGTCCGCGAGGGTCTGACGGCGATCATCTCGGTGAAGCTGGGCGAGCCGCAGTTCGAGGGGCAGACGAAGACCAAGCTGGGCAACACGGAGGCCAAGACCTTCGTGCAGAAGGTCGTCCACGAGCAGCTGACGGACTGGTTCGACCGGAACCCCAACGAGGCCGCCGACATCATCCGCAAGGGCATCGCCGCCTCGACCGCCCGTGTGGCGGCCCGCAAGGCGCGTGATCTGACCCGCCGCAAGGGGCTCCTGGAGAGCGCCTCGCTGCCGGGCAAGCTGAGCGACTGCCAGTCCAACGACCCGACGAAGTGCGAGATCTTCATCGTCGAGGGTGACTCCGCCGGCGGTTCGGCGAAGTCCGGCCGTAACCCGATGTACCAGGCCATCCTGCCGATCCGCGGCAAGATCCTTAACGTCGAGAAGGCCCGGATCGACAAGATCCTGCAGAACACCGAGGTCCAGGCGCTGATCTCGGCCTTCGGCACCGGGGTCCACGAGGACTTCGACATCGAGAAGCTCCGCTATCACAAGATCATTCTGATGGCGGACGCCGACGTCGACGGTCAGCACATCAACACCCTGCTGCTGACGTTCCTCTTCCGCTTCATGCGGCCGCTGGTGGAGGCCGGGCATGTCTACCTGTCGCGCCCGCCGCTCTACAAGATCAAGTGGGGCCGGGACGACTTCGAGTACGCGTACTCGGACCGCGAGCGCGACGCCCTCGTGGTGCTCGGCAAGGAGAACGGCAAGCGGATCAAGGAAGACTCGATCCAGCGCTTCAAGGGCCTCGGCGAGATGAACGCCGAGGAGCTGCGTGTCACCACGATGGACGTCGACCACCGTGTGCTCGGCCAGGTCACGCTCGACGACGCGGCGCAGGCCGACGACCTGTTCTCGGTGCTGATGGGTGAGGACGTCGAGGCGCGGCGCTCGTTCATCCAGCGCAACGCCAAGGACGTCCGCTTCCTCGACATCTGAGTCGGCCGTACAAGGAGGAGGGTCCGGCGACCCTCCAAGCCGCAGCCGCAGCGCGAAAGGACTTTGACCAGCAATGGCCGACGAGAACACCCCTGCCCCCGTGACGCCCGAAGAGGTCCCGCCCGTCGAGGGCGTGGGCATGCGTGTCGAGCCCGTCGGGCTCGAGACGGAGATGCAGCGCTCCTACCTCGACTACGCGATGTCCGTCATCGTGTCGCGCGCCCTG
The DNA here is from genome assembly GCF_035917155.1 of Streptomyces sp. NBC_00385. Lineage (NCBI taxonomy): Bacteria > Bacillati > Actinomycetota > Actinomycetes > Kitasatosporales > Streptomycetaceae > Streptomyces > Streptomyces sp. NBC_00385. The sequence continues at coordinate 4,293,347 of NZ_CP107951.1, forward strand.
CCCGACGTGCGGGACGGCCTCAAGCCCGTCCACCGCCGGGTTCTGTACGCGATGTACGACGGCGGATACCGGCCCGAGAAGGGCTTCTACAAGTGCGCCCGCGTCGTCGGTGACGTCATGGGTACGTACCACCCGCACGGCGACTCCTCGATCTACGACGCCCTGGTGCGCCTGGCGCAGCACTGGTCGATGCGCATGCCGCTGGTGGACTCCAACGGCAACTTCGGTTCCCCGGGCAACGACCCGGCCGCCGCCATGCGGTACACCGAGTGCAAGATGATGCCGCTGTCCATGGAGATGGTCCGTGACATCGACGAGGAGACCGTCGACTTCAAGGACAACTACGACGGCCGCAACCAGGAGCCGGTGGTTCTGCCGGCGCGCTTCCCGAACCTGCTGATCAACGGTTCGGCGGGCATCGCGGTCGGCATGGCGACCAACATCCCTCCGCACAACCTGCGCGAGGTCGCGTCCGGCGCCCAGTGGTACCTGGAGCACCCGGAGGCCACGCAGGAGGAGCTGCTGGACGCTCTCCTCGAGCGGATCAAGGGCCCGGACTTCCCGACGGGCGCGCTCGTCGTGGGCCGCAAGGGCATCGAGGAGGCGTACCGCACGGGCCGTGGCTCGATCACGATGCGCGCGGTCGTGGCGGTCGAGGAGATCCAGAACCGCCAGTGTCTGGTCGTGACGGAGCTTCCGTACCAGACCAACCCCGACAACCTCGCGCAGAAGATCGCCGACCTGGTGAAGGACGGCAAGGTCGGCGGCATCGCGGACGTCCGTGACGAGACCTCGTCGCGCACGGGCCAGCGCCTGGTCGTCGTGCTGAAGCGGGACGCGGTCGCCAAGGTCGTACTGAACAACCTGTACAAGCACACCGATCTGCAGACCAACTTCGGCGCCAACATGCTGGCGCTGGTGGACGGGGTGCCGCGCACCCTGTCGATCGACGCGTTCATCCGCCACTGGGTGACGCACCAGATCGAGGTCATCGTCCGGCGTACGAGGTTCCGGCTGCGCAAGGCCGAGGAGCGCGCGCACATCCTGCGCGGTCTGCTCAAGGCCCTGGACGCCATCGACGAGGTCATCGCCCTCATCCGGCGCAGCAACACCGTGGAGATCGCGCGCGAGGGCCTGATGGGCCTGCTGGAGATCGACGAGATCCAGGCGAACGCGATCCTGGAGATGCAGCTGCGCCGGCTGGCCGCGCTGGAGCACCAGAAGATCACCGCCGAGCACGACGAGCTCCAGGCGAAGATCAACGAGTACAACGCGATCCTCGCCTCGCCGGAGCGGCAGCGGCAGATCGTCAGCGAGGAGCTGGCGGCGATCGTCGAGAAGTTCGGCGACGACCGGCGATCCAAGCTGGTGCCCTTCGACGGTGACATGTCCATCGAGGACCTGATCGCCGAGGAGGACATCGTCGTCACGATCTCCCGAAGCGGCTATGTGAAGCGCACGAAGACGGACGACTACCGCTCGCAGAAGCGCGGCGGCAAGGGTGTGCGCGGGACGAAGCTCAAGGAAGACGACATCGTCGACCACTTCTTCGTGTCGACGACGCACCACTGGCTGCTGTTCTTCACCAACAAGGGCCGCGTCTACCGGGCGAAGGCCTACGAGCTCCCTGACGCCGGCCGCGACGCCCGCGGTCAGCACGTGGCGAACCTGCTGGCCTTCCAGCCGGACGAGCAGATCGCGCAGATCCTGGCGATCCGTGACTACGACGCGGCGCCGTATCTGATCCTGGCCACGAAGGGCGGTCTGGTGAAGAAGACCGCGCTGAAGGACTACGACTCGCCGCGTTCCGGCGGCGTCATCGCCATCAACCTGCGCGAGACGGCCGACGGATCGGACGACGAGCTGATCGGCGCCGAGCTGGTGTCGTCGGAGGACGATCTGCTGCTCATCAGCAGGAAGGCCCAGTCGATCAGGTTCACCGCTACGGACGACGCGCTGCGCCCGATGGGCCGCGCCACTTCGGGTGTCAAGGGCATGAGTTTCCGCGAGGGAGACGAACTGCTCTCGATGAATGTCGTCAGGCCCGGTACTTTCGTGTTCACTGCCACTGACGGCGGGTACGCGAAGCGGACCCCTGTCGACGAGTACCGCGTCCAGGGTCGCGGCGGCCTCGGCATCAAGGCCGCCAAGATCGTGGAGGACCGGGGCTCGCTGGTCGGCGCGCTGGTGGTCGAGGAGACGGACGAGATCCTCGCCATCACGCTCGGCGGTGGTGTGATTCGTACGCGAGTCAATGAAGTCAGGGAGACGGGCCGTGACACCATGGGCGTCCAACTGATCAATCTGGGCAAGCGAGACGCCGTTGTCGGTATCGCTCGCAACGCCGAGGCAGGTCGCGAGGCCGAAGAGGTCGACGGATCCGTCGACGCCGATGCCGAAGGCGGGACGACCGAGGCAGTGTCGGAGGCCACCGCGGCCGACGCGACTGCCGAGAGCACGGACGACGGCACAGTCGAGGGCAACACGTCCTCGACCGGGGAGCACGAGGAGTAGAGCGTGAGTGGAGCCACGGGCGCAGGTTCGGCCGCTTCAGGAGCCGGCGGGAACGGTGCCCGTGGCTCTGCCACGGACTCCCAAGGGGGCACTGTGACGGATACCCGGGGCCCTCAGCCCCAGTACGAGGGTTACGCGACCGGGCCGTTGCCCGGTGAGCGGGAACCCGCACCGGGCCAGGCGGGCCCGTACCACCCGCCGCAGGCCTACCCCTCGCCCCCGGGCGGGACCCAGGGCGGCGGCCGGTCCCACGGGGGCCAGCAGGGCGCGGGAACGGCTCAGGCGACCCGTAGACCCCGCACGGGCGCGCGGACGACTCCGCGTACCCGCAAGGCGCGTCTGAGGGTGGCCAAGGCGGATCCGTGGTCGGTGATGAAGGTCAGCTTCCTGCTGTCCATCGCGCTCGGCATCTGCACGGTGGTCGCCTCCGCGGTGCTGTGGATGGTCATGGACGCCATGGGTGTCTTCGAGACCGTCGGCGGCACCATCAGCGAGGCGACCGGTTCCAACGAGGGCAACGGCTTCGACCTGCAGTCGTTCCTCTCGCTGCCGCGCGTGCTGATCTTCACCTCGGTCATCGCGGTGATCGACGTGGTGCTGGCGACCGCGCTGGCGACGCTGGGCTCCTTCATCTACAACCTGTCGGCAGGCTTCGTGGGCGGAGTCGAGCTCACACTGGCCGAGGACGAGTAGCGGTACGGGTATCGATTTTGGGACTGGCCCCGACGTGCGCTAATCTTCTTCACGTCAGCGCGACACAAAAGCGCGGCGGGGCTATAGCTCAGTTGGTTAGAGCGCATCCCTGATAAGGATGAGGCCACAGGTTCAAATCCTGTTAGCCCCACAGCAGCACGTAGCAGGTCAGAAGGCCGGTAGATCTCAGGATCTACCGGCCTTCTGCGTGGGTACGGCCATGGGGCTCCGCCGGGTACGTCGAGCGCCTCGATCGATCAAGGTGCAGGGGACCGCATGGAATACGTGATGACGGGGCTGCTCTCCCTGATAGGCCTGGCGGTCTATCTGCTGCCGTCTCTGATCGCCTTCCACCGGGGGACGGACAACCGGTGGCTGGTTCTGGTCATCAACGTCATCTTCGGCGCGACGTTCCTGGGCTGGGTGGTGGCCCTGGTGCTGGCCCTGCGCAAGCCCAAGGTCCCGTCGGTGGCGTGACACCGGCCCGCGGGATATCCGCGGGGCTCTGTGACGCCGGCCCCGCGGGCGGCCTGCGGGGCGTGACACCGGCCTGCGGGCATGAAGAAGGCCCCTGCCGGGGATCCCGGTCCAGGGGCCTCGCGTGTGTCAGGCGCGGCGCGCTCAGGGTGGCAGGGGGACGCCGTCCTGGGCCTGGGCGTTGCCGAGGGCGGTGCGGGTGCCGTGCGGGGCGCGGGCGGTGTCCAGGGTGTCAGGGGCGAGCGTCCGGGCGGAGGGTGAGGAACCGTGGGCCTCGGCGCGGATGCGCTGCTTCATCGTGGGCGGCAGCGCCCGGTCACGCGGGAGGGTCCATCGCACCGACGGGGCGGTCGGAGTTGCGGCGGCCCGGGCGCTGTGCTCGTGGCTCGTGGTCGCCGGCTCCGTGACCGTGGCTTCCGTGGCCGCGGCGGTGGAGCTTGCGAGGCCCAGCGCCGCGAGGAGTGCGAAGAACGCGGTGATGAAGGCGGTCCAGATGCTCTTGGCCTTGAAGGTGCTCATGGCCCCTCACTTTCGGGTGGTCCGGTTTGCTTACCTTTCTGATGATGTGGATCCGGCTCGCGATTCCGGGGAGCGACGCCACCGATATGCCGTTCTTCAGATGAACACCACTCGTATGGTGCAACCGGTGGGGATATGAGGTGTCCAGGCGTCGCGCCGGGGTGCTGTCGGCACCCCGGCCGTCGATGCACAGTCCGGCGATGAACGCTCTTTCGTAGGCGCCAGTTGGGTTGCGGGGAGGTCACCGGTCGATATCGGCCGATGTGTATAGTCGGGCAGCAGAACTCCCCAATGCCAAGGAAAGACGAGGTCGCGCGGTGAAGAAGCTTCTCCTGGTCGCACTGGCCGCCATCGGCGGGCTCCTCGTGTACCGCCAGATCCAGGCGGATCGCGCCGAGCAGGATCTGTGGACGGAGGCGACTGACTCCGTGCCCGCAGGTTCGGGTGTGTGAGACAGAACAGCCTGTCGCGGGCCCCGGTCGCAGATGCGGCCGGGGCTTCGTGCTGTTGCGGGACCGTGACGCCTGTGCCCTTGAGTTCCCTTAAGCAAATCAATAACTTGCTTAAGCAAAGGAACCGGGGTTCGGGTCGAGGGGGCACGGGTGAACGCACGCAATCACCACCGCACCGCGCGGGTGGGGACATTGATCGGCGGGGCGCTGTTCGCCCTGGTGGCAGGCGCGCTGCCGGCCCTGGCGGACCCGCCGGCCGCCCCTGACGCACCGGCCGAGGCCCGGTCCGACGGGAGCGGCAGCCTGGTCATGGTGCTCGACTCGTCCGGCTCCATGGCGGACGACGACGGTACGGGGCGTACCCGGATGGAGAGCGCCCGGACGGCCGTCGGCACGGTCGTGGACGGCCTCCCCGACGGCTATCCGACGGGTCTGCGCGTGTACGGCGCCGACCGGCCGCAGGGCTGCACGGACACCCGGCTCGTACGCCCGGTGCGCCCCCTCGACCGGGCCGCGACGAAGCAGGCCGTGGCGGCGGTACGGCCCCGGGGGGACACCCCCATCGGCCTGTCGCTCCGGAAGGCGGCGCAGGACCTGCCGCGACCCGCGGGCGGCTCCATCGGTACGCGCACGATCCTGCTGATCTCCGACGGTGAGGACAACTGCGGTACGCCGCCGCCGTGCGAGGTCGCCGAGCAGCTCGGCGAGGAGGGCGTCGGGCTGCGCATCGACACCGTCGGCTTCCAGGTGAAGGGCGCGGCCCGCAAACAGCTGGAGTGCATCGCCAACGCGGGCAACGGCCGCTACTACGACGCACCGGACGCCGAGGCGCTGGCCCGTCAGCTCCAGCGCGCCTCCCGGCTCTCCGCCGACGGCTACCGCCTGCGGGGCGAGCGGGTGGCGGGCGCGGCCACCGTCGACCGGGCGCCCGTGCTCGTACCCGGGCAGTACCTGGACACCATCGGGCCGGGTGAGAAGCGGTACTACGCGGTCGACCTGGACGCCGTGTCCACGGCGGACTTCGCGGCGACGGCGGTGCCGCAGCCCGGGGCTGCCGTGGACACGTTCGACGCGCTGAGCACCAGGATCGAGTACGACGAGCACGGCTCCTGCGGGACGCACACCGCGCGCTTCCTGCAGAAGGAGGGTGCGGTCCCGCTGACTTCGGCGGTCGCCCGGATCCGCTCGGAGGAGGGCACCCGCACCTGCGACCGGGCCGGCCGCTACCGGCTGGTGGTGGAGCGCGAGAGCAAGAGGGGTTCCGACGCCGCGCGCTGGCCCCTCGAGCTCGTGTACGGGGTCGAGGCGCCGCTGGCGAAGGGTGTGACGCCCGCCCAGTCGCAGACGGAGTACGGCCGGGGCGGCAAGGAGGCCGCCCTGCCCGCGGGCGATCCCCGTGACGTAAGCGGCGGCACCGGGTTCAACGACGCCGAGACGATCGGTGAGGGCGTCTGGCGCGACCGGATCCTGCCGTCCCAGACGCTCTGGTACAGGGTTCCGGCGGGCTGGGGCCAGCAGGTGCGATACGAGGTGGAGTTCGCCAACGAGCCCACGGTGGACGGCGGCACGGCCACCTATTCGTACGGCGCGACCGAGCTGTACACGCCTGCCCGCCACCCGCTCACCGGCGGTGGCGAGTTCCATCCGAGCGCGATGTACAACGGCCGCCCCGCCGCGGTGGCGATGGGCGCAGTGCCGGTCGCCTGGACCAACCGCTACGAGGACCGGACCGATGTGTGGCCGGTGCATGCCGGGGGCGGTTTCTACCTCTCGGTGACGCTGGGCGGGCAGGCCGCCGAGATCGCGGAGAACCCGCAGATCGGTCTGGTGCTGCGGGTGTCGGTACTCGGCGACGAACGTGCCGGCCCGGAGCACGGCGCCCCCGTGGCCGAGGGAGAGGCCGCTCGGGATGGGGACAAGGCGGGCGATTCGATCGCGTCCGCAGACAGCAGTGGTGCGGGAGGGGCAGGATGGACCGGCATCGCGGCTGCTGCCGGGGCTGCCGTCATGGCCGCGCTGGTCGCCGTGTTCGTATATGTACGCAGCCGCCGCGGGGCAGCCGCACGGACGACGAGGGGAAGCGCGTGAAGAGGCAGCGCAGCAGGGGCCGGGTGACGCTGGCCGCGGTCGCGGCGATGTGCGCGGTGGCGGCGCTGCCGGGACCGGCGTGGGCGGACGGTGAGACGGCTGCGTACACCTTCGACCCGGGTGCCGAGGCGGTGGCCGGCGCGGTGGTGAACACCGACGCGAAGGCACTCAAGGCGGGTTCCGTCTACAGGAGTTCGATCAAGGCGGGCGAGAAGCTGTACTACCGGCTGAACCTGGACGCGACGACGAACGCGTACGTCTCGGCCGTCGCCGTACCCAAGAGCGGCGGGAAGGTCGCCTACGGGGACGGCATCACGGTGAGCGTCAGGGACTCCTCGGATCTGCGGTGCAGCTCCGAGGACGCCCGGTTCGAGTCCGCGGAGTACCCGCGTCCGATCGCCGCGTACGCCTACCGGGTCGTGGAGAAGGACAGCGGCACCTGCCAGGGTCCGGGTACGTACAACGTCCTCGTCGAGCGGGAGAGCAAGGCCACCTCGGGACCGGAGGACTGGGAGCTGGAGCTGCGGTACGCGACGGAGCCGGCACTCGCCGATGACGCCGCGATGCCCACGGAGGCGCCGGAGGACTGGCCGTCGGCGTCACCCGCGCCGCCGACGCCGGCCACCGACAACCGCAGGCAGGGCGGCTCCGGTTACTACGACGCCACGAGCCTGGAGACGGGTGAGTGGAAGGACGAGATCACGCCGGGGCAGACCCTCTTCTACCGGGTGCCGGTGGACTGGGGGCAGCAGATCTTCGCCACGGCCGGCCTCGGCAACAGCACCGCTTCCGACGAGTACATCAGCGGCGCGCTCGCGATGGCCCTGGACAACCCGGCCCTGGGCCATGTCGGCAACGTGTCGCCCATGGCGTACTCGGGCAAGCCGGCCTCCGTCTCCCTGGACCCGGTGCCTCCGGTCGCCTACCGGAACAGGTTCGACGCCGGCAGCAGCGTCAGCGCCATGCGCTTCGCGGGCTGGTACTACCTGTCCGTCACGCTGAGCCCGAAGGTCGCCGAGGCCTACGGCGACAAGCCGTTCCCGCTGACGCTGTCCGTCAAGGTCGAAGGCAAGGCGGAAGGGACTCCGTACGCGGGCGACGCCGGGATCTTCGCGGTCACGGACAAGGACAAGGACCTGGCCAGGAGCGGCCAGAGCGGTCCGCAGGCGGCCGAGAGCGAGAGCAACACGATGAAGCTCGTCGGCGCGGCCGGCATCGGCGCGGGCGCCGTGCTGGTCCTCGCGCTGGGCGTGTGGACCCTGCTCGCGCGGCGCCGCGCGGCCACCACCACCGACGGCGTCGGTCAGCCTCCGTACGGAGGGCCGCCGCAGGCCTGGTAGCTCAGGCCTGGGTCAGCGCCCAGATGCCCACGGCGAAGCAGATCAGCGCCACCAGCAGGACCGGGACCGCCACCTTCGGGGGCGGTCCCGGACGCGTTCGCGGCGCGTGCGGGGCGGGCGCCGGGGCGGGCGGGCGGTGCGCCGCCGGAGCCTGCGGGTGCTGGGCGGTGTAGGCGCGGGTGAGCGGCTGTTCGTGCTGCACCGCGGAGGTGGGGGCCTGCGAGGGATCCGGTACGGCGGCGGGGAAGGGGGCCGTCGTGCGGGTCGCCGGGTGCGGGGCGAGAGGGTGCGCGGCCCGGGGCGTGGGCGCGGTGGGCTGAGGGGGCGGCGGGAGGTGGAAGCTGCCCGTCTCCGACATGGCGGCCGGGGGCGCTGTGTACGGCGGCTGTCCCGTGGCCTGCTGCCCTGTCGTCGGCTGTCCGGCCTGCGGGGCCTGCGGGGCCTGTGGGGCCTGCTGGTCCGTTACGGGACCGGCGGGGCCGAATCCGGCGGGCAGCGGGCCGATCTGGTCGAAGACCTCAACGGGCTCGTCGTCGATCCCGGGCTCGGGCAGCATCTCGACGGCGGCCGTCAGGGCCTTGCGCGCGCCCGTGGCGGTGCGGAAGCGGGCCTGCGGGTCCGGCTGCAGCAGCCCCGCGAGGACCTGCCACAGCGGCTCGGGGATGCCCTGCGGCGCGCTGGGCGTTCCGTACGAGGCGAAGTGCTCCACGAGTGCCTGGGAGTCGGGCTTCTGGCCCTGGAGCAGATACAGGGCGACGAGACCGACCGCGAAGAGGTCCGCGGGGAAGTCGGGCTCGGCGCCCATCATCTGCTCGGGTGCGAAGTAACCCGGCGTCCCCACCACGTAGTTCGTCTCGGTGAGGCGGGGCTCGCCCTTGCGCATGGAGATCCCGAAGTCGGACAGCCGCAGATGCGGCCGGCCGGTGCCGGTGGCCTCCATCAGGATGTTGGCCGGCTTGATGTCCCGGTGCACGACCCCCTCGGCGTGCACCGTCGAAAGCCCCGACAGCAGCTGGTCGAGCAGCGTGCAGACGAACCTCGGGGGCAACGGGCCGTAGTCACCGATGACATGGGCCAGCGAACCGCCGCTGACCAGGTCCATGGTGAACAGGACCTTGTCGTCGTCGGCCGCCCAGCTCGCCGGGGCGAGCACGTGCGGGTGCTCGATCCGCAGCGCCTGCTCGCGGACGAAGCGCAGCAGCGTGTGCGCGTCGCTCTGCTGGAGGACCTTGGCCGCCACGTAACGACGGCGCCGGTGATCCCAGGCACGCCAGACAGCACCGACCCCACCACGTCCGATCGGATCGATCAGTTCGTACCGACCAGCGAAGACCTCACCCATTGCGCTGCGCCCGCTCCCCGTTCCTGTGTCGGCCCGTGCGTGTCCTTGCTCCTGCGCCCGGACCCGGATCCTCCGGTTGCCGGGCGGGTGCCCGGTCCTGTCCGGCCGTCTAGCTCTGGTGGCCCTCGTAGTGCGCCACCGCGTCCGCGGTGCGCCCTGCGCCGTACACCCGGAGGAACTCTGCCAGTTCCGGGTGGGCCGGGGCGAGGGAGTCGGCGGCATCGATGATCTCACCGGCCGCCGCGACGGACCGGAGCAGCGACTGGATCTCGCGGACCACACGGCGCACGGTGGGCGCGCCGCCGGTCGTCGTGGTCTGGCCGGTGCCGGTGAGCACGGAACCCCCCTGGGACTTCTTGATCTCTTCCATGCGGTCGGTCGCCTCTCCCGCGCTGACGCTGCCGTCCGCCACCTGACTGGCCAGTTCCTGGAGCGCCTGGACGCGCTGGACCACCGCAGGGTTGCCGATCTTCGCCCGCTGGCCGCTCATGAGCTGGGAGAGCATGGGGGCGGACAGCCCGAGCACCGCGGCGAGCCGGGCCTGGTTCAGGCCGAGGTCATCTATCAGCCGTCGGAAGAGCGCACCCAGCGGCTCCCCGTACCAGCTGCGCTGAAGATCCCTGGCTCTGGCCGTTGCCTCTTGCTGCGCTGCATCCATGGCGTCTCCCCTTCGCTGCGGCTTCGCTGCTGCGAACCTCGTCGTGCATCTTACGGAGAGTGGTCGCCTACCGGGAGTCCCTATCTTTTTGGAGGTTTCAGGGGGTCACCCGGTACTCTGGTCTGCGGCGGTGGCCCACGGCGCGAAGCGTCGGGTGCTGCCTGTTTTTCGGGGCCTTAGCTCAGTTGGTAGAGCGCTGCCTTTGCAAGGCAGATGTCAGGAGTTCGAATCTCCTAGGCTCCACATCGTTAGACCCCTCTGGACTGCAGTAATGCAGACAGGGGGGTCTTTTTTGTCCCGTTCTCCCGTGCTGACATGCCGGCACGGGAGCGCCGGTGTTCGGCTTCGGCCGGTCGCTGCCCGGGCGTGGGCAGCGTCCCTGCCCTCGTCCCACTGAGCATCTGGCAGTGCCCACCGGCCGGGCGGCGTGTGCCGGGCTCCTTGGCGGAGCGCACAGCCCCCGGTACGAGTGGGGCCGCTGGGATCTGCACCAGGCGCCGGTCGATCTGGACGAGGGGTCGCGGCCGCTCCGCTCCGATCCGGATCGGGGCGGAGCCGGAGACAGAGGAACGTGAGCTGCGCGATGGGCTCGCCGACCGTCTTGAGGAAGGCGCCACCCGCGAGAAGCGGGAGGTGGCAGTTTCGGACGTGCGGCTGCTTGTCACCGCCTTCGGCCAGTGGGCGGCCGCGCGGGCGGACGACGGGATGTTCTCGCTCGAGTACCCCGAGATCCTTGCCGAGCCGTACGACGCGGGTCACCACTTCCTGACGGTCTCCGCCCCGGATCCTGGTGGTGAGGGCATGGATGCCTGGCTCGAGGAGTGGGCTCGGACGACTGCGGGGGCCACGCTGGAGGGGACGGCTCCGGTGACTGGAAACGATGGGCGTCCATCCCGGTTCTGCAGACGGAACTCGCAGGCCATCCGACGAACGGGCGCCGGAAGACCTCAAGGTCTTCCGGCGCCCGTTCGTCGTCCTGTCCGGCCGCGGGGAGAGCCCGTCGGCGTCAGGCAGGTCGGGTCAGGTCGCGGGTCAGGGGCGCTCGTCCGGGTCCTGGCCGTCCAGGGTGCCCTCCGCCTCGGCCTGCTTGGCCTGTACCTCCGGGTCCAGGACCGCCGGATCGCTGCCGTCGACCGAGGTCAGCGGGGCGCGGTCGTCGACCTCGGTGGGGGCGGGAGGCTCGACCAACCAGTCGGGGTTGGCCTGCTTGTCCCACCACCGCCAGGCGGCGTAGGCGGCGCCCGCCAGGAGGCCGGCCACGGCCAGGCCCTTGAACGCGCGTCCGCACTTGGCCCGCCGGTCGTGCTTCCGGGTCAGCTTCCTGATCTCCTTCGGCGTGACCTGTCCGCGCAGTGCCGCCAGTGCGGCCGTGCTGCGGGCCGTGGCCTCCTCGGCCACGGGCTGGGCGGCGGCGATGGCGTGCTCGACGCGCGGGACGGTGTAGTCCGCGGCGCTCCGGGCGGCCTGACGGGTGCGCAGCGCCGCGCGCTGGGCCGCCTCGTCGACCTTGGGGGGTACGTGTGTGAGGGCGAGTTCGAGACGTGGTGCAAGGTGCGCGTCGTACTGGACACGGGCCTGCTGAGCTGCCTTCGACACCTTCGGCGCGAGCAGTGTGCGTGCCTCGTGCGCATAGTGAACGGCCTGCTCCTTGGCCGAGTCGGCGTAGGGCGCCACCACTACCGCGGCGTGCTGCACGCTGTCCCTCGCCGAGTCGGTTGCGGCGCGCACGCTGTCGATGCGGGTCACGGGATCCTCCTCCTTGGTGGCGGGTAGGTACTCCGCCTATCCACCCAGTTCGAGATCATGCCTGCAGGGGACCTGTGCGGCACGCGGAGCGGGCATCCGGGTCATTCAGGCCATCAGGGATGCCCCGGGGCAAGCAGGTGCAAGGGGAGCCTGCCGACGACAATGCCACGGTTCGGTCCGCCCCGCGCTGGTTCGTCACGCACTTGGCCGCATTTGTTCTCGCACGGCTGCCGGTCGGGGGTGAGGCCGTGAGGGGGCGCAACGGTGCGCGGGCCGGGTGCGGCGCGGCCGGGCCGGGCGCCGGGCGGGGTGGTCCGTGCGAGGATCGGCTGACGTCAGATCAGACTTACGGAAGGCAGACCGTGGCCGAGCAGCTTTACGCCACCTTGAAGACCAATCAGGGCGACATCGAGATCCGGCTTCTGCCGAACCACGCGCCCAAGACGGTCAAGAACTTCGTCGAGCTCGCCACCGGTGAGCGCGAGTGGACCCACCCGGCGACCGGCGCCAAGTCCAAGGACCGGCTGTACGACGGCACCGTCTTCCACCGGGTCATCAGCGGCTTCATGATCCAGGGCGGCGACCCGCTGGGCAACGGGACCGGTGGCCCGGGGTACGAGTTCGGCGACGAGTTCCACCCCGACCTGGCCTTCACCAAGCCGTACCTGCTGGCGATGGCCAACGCCGGTCCGGGAACCAACGGCTCGCAGTTCTTCGTGACGGTGTCGCCGACCGCCTGGCTGACGGGCAAGCACACCATCTTCGGTGAGGTGGTGGACCCGGCGAGCCAGAAGGTGGTGGACGCCATCGCGGCCACTGCGACGAACGCGCGCACCGACCGCCCGGTGCAGGACGTGGTCATCGAGTCGGTCGTCGTCGAGAAGCGCTGATCGCCTGACGTCACCGTCCGGTCACTCTCCGGTCCTCCTGTCGGGAACCAACCGCCCTGTCCGTCCGTACTTGATATGAGGGCGGACGCGCAGGGCGGTGCCGTGTGCGCTGTCGCCACGACGAGGACCGAGGGGACCGCGCATGGGACCGATGGACCAGCAGCCGCCGGGCGGCCAGGGCCCGACCCCGCCCGCCGGCGGCCCGGTCAGCTGTTACCGCCACCCCGGCCGTGAGACGGCGATCCGCTGTACCCGCTGCGACCGGCCCATCTGCCCGGACTGCATGGTCAGTGCCTCGGTCGGTTTCCAGTGCCCGGACTGTGTGCGCCAGGGGTCGGGTACGGGACACCACCCGGCCGCCGCCCGGCCGCGGACGATCGCCGGCGGTGCGGTCGCGGCCGACCCCCGGCTGATCACCAAGATCCTGCTGGGGATCAACGCCGCGGTGTTCCTCGCCGTGCTGGCCAACGACGCGCTGATCAACGACCTGACGCTGCTGGGGCAGGCTCCGTACTACCCGTACGGCCCGGTCCAGGGAGTCGCGGAGGGTCAGTGGTACCGGCTGTTCACGTCGATGTTCCTGCACGAGGCGGTGTGGCACTTCACCTTCAACATGCTGGGGCTGTGGTGGCTGGGCGGACCGCTGGAGGCGGTGCTCGGCCGCGCCCGCTATCTGGCGCTCTATCTGATCTCCGGGCTCGCGGGCGGCGCCCTGACCTATTGGCTCGCTCCGCAGAATCAGCCCTCGCTGGGTGCCTCGGGCGCCATCTTCGGCCTGCTGGGCGCCACGGTCGTCCTGATGCGCCGGCTGAACTACGACATGCGCCCGGTGTTCATGATCCTCGCCCTCAACCTGGTGATCACCTTCAACCCCTGGGGCGGAATCGCCTGGCAGGCGCATGTGGGCGGACTCGTCGCGGGCGTGCTGATCGGGATCGGCATGGTGCACGCGCCACGGGAGCGGCGGAACCTCGTGCAGTTCGGCACCTGTGCCGCGGTGCTGGTCGCAGTGGTCCTGATCGTGGTGGCGAGAACGGCCGCGCTGACGTAGGCGGGCACGGTCAGCCCGATATGGACCGTTTGTGATCGAAGTTGTCCACAGTGTGTACCTGATCTTGTGCATGATGCGGGTACAGCTGTGCCCCTTGTCGCTGAGCTGGGTTTTTCCAGCCAGGACAAGGGGCGTGCCACTCGCGTCGAGGGGTGGCTGCAGTCACACCGGCGTCAACGGCCGGGGAGTTATCCACAGATCGTCTGACCTTTTCCCCCGCCTGTGGATAACGCTGTGGGTAACTCAGGGCAAGGGTTGCGTGACCAGGGTCCGCTGTGGTGCTACGCGGTCCGCGGAGCTACTTCCACTGGGTCGAGACGCCGAAGCCGCCGGCGATGAAGCCGAAGCCGACGACGATGTTCCAGTTCCCCAGCGAGTCGATCGGCAGGTCGCCGTCGGTCACGTAGAAAACGACGATCCAGGCCAGTCCGATCAGGAACAGCGCCAGCATCACCGGCGCGACCCAACTGCGATTGGTCAGCTTTATGTTGGTTGCCTGCTTCGCCGGAGGCGGCGTGAAGTCGGCCTTCTTGCGGATACGTGACTTCGGCACGAGGAACTCTCCTGTCGATGCGCTGCGTGACCGCGCAGGGAACTGTGGCTGGCGCCGGGGCTGGGCGCGAGGGGGAATGCTGCCTCCCCCGGGCGTCCGTTAGCGTAGTGCTTCCGTGGCGCCGAAGGAGATAAGGGTACGTTGAGCAATTCTGCCGACTCTCCCCCAGGCCCGGTCCGGCGCACCTTCCGGCATCCGGCCAAAGTGCTCACGGCTGCCGTTTTCGCCCTGGCGGGCCTCATCTTCGTCACCAGTGCCAATACCGCCAAGGGCACCAATATCCGTACGGACTCCTCGCTGCTGAAACTCTCCGATCTCATTCAGCAACGCAGTGAGAAGAACGCCGTCCTGGACGAGTCCGTGGCCGCCGTGCGCGACGACATCGACACCCTCGCCCAGCGCGACGGCGGCAGCACCGAGGCGGAGGACGCCAGGCTCAAGGCGCTGGAGCGGGCCGCCGGCACCGCGAAGCTCTCCGGCCGTGCCGTCTCCGTCACGCTGAACGACGCCCCGCAGAACGCCACGGCGAGCCCCGGCTACCCCGATCCGCAGCCCAATGACCTGGTCATCCACCAGCAGGACCTCCAGGCCGTCGTCAACGCCCTGTGGCAGGGCGGCGCCCGTGGCATCCAGGTCATGGACCAGCGGCTGATCTCCACCAGCGCCGTGCGCTGCGTCGGCAACACCCTGATCCTCCAGGGCCGGGTCTACTCGCCGCCCTACAAGATCACCGCTGTCGGTGATCCCGGAAAGCTGGAACAGGCGCTCGACGCCTCGCCGGCGATCCAGAACTACCTGCTGTACGTCAAGGCGTACGGGCTCGGCTGGAAAGTCGACGAGCGCGAGGCGGTGACTCTTCCCGGCTACTCGGGCACAGTGGATCTCCACTATGCGGAGCCGGTGAAGTAGCGAGCAGCTGCGGGGAGGCCGACCGGTGTCGGTGCGACTGATCGTCAGGACGTTCAGCGAGCTGTGTATCACCGTCGGCGCCCTGATCATCCTCTTTGTGGTTTACGTCCTGTTCTGGACCGGAGTGAAGGCGGCGGGCGCGACCGAGGGTCAGATCGACGACCTGCAGAACCAGTGGGCGCACGGAGCGGTGACCGCACCCGCCCCGCAGGCCCCCGCGGAGCCCCCGAAGCCGGAGCCCCCGAAGCCGACGGCCCCGGCCGCGGCCCCGAAGGCGTACCGCGACGGGAAGCCGTTCGCGATGCTCTACATACCCCGCTTCGGGAAGGACTGGGAGTGGCCCGTCCTGGAGAACACGGAGGTCAAGACCCTGCAGAAGGGGCTGGGGCACTACCGGGGCACGGCGGCGGCAGGTGCGACCGGCAACTTCGCGGTGGCCGGGCACCGGCGCACCTACGGCGATCCGTTCAAGGACTTCCCGAAGCTGCGGCCCGGTGACGCGGTGATCGTGACGGACGGGACGACGTGGTTCACGTACCGCATCGACAAGAAGCCCTACCGGACCGTGCCGAGCGATGTCGGTGTAATCGACCCGGTTCCCCGCAAATCCGGCTTCGACGGACCGGGCCGCTATCTGACGCTGACCACCTGCGAGCCCGAGTGGGGCAGCAGCCACCGGCTGATCGCCTGGGCGCACCTGGACGCGACACAGCCCGTCACCGACGGGAAGCCCGCAGCTTTCCACAGCTGACCCACGGCGATGCCCCGGCCCTTTAGTCTGGTCCCGTACCGAATGGAGGGGTCAGCATGTACGGCTGGATCTGGCGGCATCTGCCGGGCAACGCGTGGGTGCGTGGGTTCATTTCGCTCGTGCTCGCCCTGGCGGTCGTCTACGTCCTGTTCCAGTACGTCTTCCCGTGGGCGGAGCCGCTGCTCCCGTTCGGCGATGTGACGGTGGACGGCGACGGCACGAGCGCGATGGGGGCCGGCCGATGAGCGCCCGCATCCTCGTCGTCGACAACTACGACAGCTTCGTCTTCAACCTCGTCCAGTACCTCTACCAGCTGGGCGCCGAGTGCGAGGTGCTCCGCAACGACGAGGTGACCACGGCCCACGCCCAGGACGGCTTCGACGGCGTCCTGCTCTCGCCCGGTCCCGGCACCCCCGAGCACGCGGGCGTCTGCATCGACATGGTGCGGCACTGCGCGGCGACCGGCGTCCCGGTCTTCGGCGTCTGCCTGGGCATGCAGTCGATGGCGGTGGCGTACGGCGGCGTGGTGGACCGCGCCCCGGAGCTGCTGCACGGCAAGACGTCCCCGGTGATCCACGAGGGCAGGGGCGTCTTCGCCGGTCTGCCCTCGCCCTTCATCGCGACCCGCTACCACTCGCTCGCCGCCGAACCGGACACGGTCCCCGAGGAGCTGGAGGTCACCGCGCGGACGGCCGACGGCATCATCATGGGGCTGCGCCACCGAAAGCTGGCGGTCGAAGGGGTGCAGTTCCACCCGGAGTCGGTGCTCACCGAGCACGGCCATCTGATGCTGGCGAACTGGCTGGCGCAGTGCGGTGACGCCGGAGCCGTCGAGAGGTCGGCGGGACTCGCGCCGGTGGTGGGCAAGGCCGTCGCGTGACGCCACCCCGCCATGGATCCGGCGCCGGACAGGACGGCCCGTACGAACCGGGCGGGTTCGAGGCGGCGGTGGATCACCTGGCGGACCCGTTGAACGACCCGCTGCCCGGGCGGCACGCGTCGCCGTGGTTCCGGGCGGAGAACACCCCCGCCGGGGAGGCGGCCGCGGACGGGGACGGGGCGACGCCGGTGCAGGCGCCACACGGGCCACAGGCGGCCCAGGGGCCTCCGAGCGAGTGGTACGACCCCGAAGGCTATGAACGGGACTGGTACGGCCGCCAGGAGCCCGCGCAGGCCCCGCCCGTGACCGTGTCGCCCGTCACCCCTGCCGAGCCGCTGCCCCGCCACGACGAGACCGTCGCGCTGCGGAAGGCGGAACCCCGGCGCATAGTCGTCGCCGACCAGGCGGTGACCGCGGTCCTGCCGGTGACGACGATCCGTCCGCAGCCGGAGCCCGATCGCGATGCCGGCCCCGGGGACGCCGACGGAACGGACGCCTCCGCTCCGGCCACCGGTGGACGGGCCGAGCGGCGCCGGGCGGCGAAGGGCCGCGGGCGCAGGCGCGGCGACGGGCAGCCGGAGACGGGGACGGCGGCGGGGGCCGGCGGCGCGGACGCCACGCCCCCGAAGCCGATGTCGCGCGTCGAGGCGCGACGGGCGGCCAAGGCGGCGAAGGACAGCCCCGCGGTCGTCGTCAGCCGGGTGGTCGGCGAGCTGTTCATCTCGCTGGGCGTCCTGATGCTGCTCTTCGTCACGTACCAGCTGTGGTGGACGAACGTGCGCGCCGACCAGATAGCCGGCAAGGAGACGCACAAGATCCAGGACGACTGGGCCAAGGGCAAACGCAGCCCCGGCGTGTTCGCACCGGGTGAGGGCTTCGCCATCATCCACATCCCGAAACTCGACGTGGTCACGCCCATCGCCGAAGGCATCAGCAAGGAGAAGGTCCTCGACCGCGGCATGGTCGGGCACTACGGCGAGGAACCGCTGCGCACGGCGATGCCCTCGGACAAGCAGGGCAACTTCGCCCTGGCCGGCCACCGCAACACCCACGGCGAACCCTTCCGCTACGTCAACCGGCTGACCCCGGGTGACCCGATCGTGGTCGAGACGCAGGACGCCTACTACACGTACGAGATGACGAGCGTCCTTCCCCAGACCTCGCCGTCCAACGTGTCGGTCATCGGCGCGGTGCCGCCGCAGTCGGGGTTCAAGAAGCCCGGCCGCTACATCACCCTGACGACCTGTACGCCCGAATTCACGAGTACGTACCGTTTGATCGTCTGGGGCAAGATGGTCGACGAACGGCCGCGCAGCGAGGGGAAGCCCGACGCGCTCCTGGACTGAGCGGGCCGAACGACATCACGACAGGGACGGTGCGGTGGCAGCGAGGACCGAGGACGAAGAGCAGATCGGCGAGTCCGCGCCCCCGGTGCGGCCCAGGGGCCGTCATCCCGTCGCGACCGCCGTCAGCGTCTTCGGCGAACTGCTGATCACCGCGGGCCTGGTGCTCGGCCTCTTCGTCGTCTACTCGCTGTGGTGGACGAACGTCCTGGCCGACCGCGAGGCCACCAAGCAGGGCCACACCGTCCGCGACCGCTGGGCCGACGGGCCGGGCGCGCTGGACACCAAGGACGGCATCGGGTTCCTGCACGTCCCGTCGATGAAGAACGGCGAGGTGCTCGTCAAGAAGGGCACCGACACCGAGACCCTCAACGACGGCATCGCCGGCTACTACACCGATCCGGTGAAGTCGGCGCTCCCGTCCGACAAGGAGGGCAACTTCACCCTGGCCGCCCACCGCGACGGTCACGGGGCGAAGTTCCACAACATCGACAAGGTGCGGACCGGGGACGCGATCGTCTTCGAGACCAAGGACACCTGGTACGTCTACAAGGTCTTCAAGGAGCTTCCCGAGACGTCGAAGTACAACGTCGACGTGCTCCAGTCCGTTCCGAAGGGCTCCGGAGCCAAGAAGGCCGGCCGCTACATCACGCTGACGACGTGCACCCCCGTCTTCACGTCGAAGTACCGCTACATCGTGTGGGGCGAGCTGGTGCGTACGGAGAAGGTCGACCACGACCGTACGAAGCCGGCGGAGCTGCTCTGATCCGGGCGACGACAGACAGAGGGCCCCGGTCACCGTTGAGGTGACCGGGGCCCTGTGCTGCTGGACCGTGGTGTGACCTACCGGCCGTTCCCGCCGCCGAGGAGGCCGTTCCCGTTCCCGTTCCCGCCCATGGTGGTGAGCGTGATGGTGGTGGCGGCCGGGTCGGCCTGCGTGTTCGGCTGCGGGTCGCTGCCGGTCACGATGGCGTTGTCGTCACCCGAGTTGCCTTCCGCGAACTGGATGTTGGTGAAGCCGGCCGCGGCGAGTTCCTGCTTGGCCTGGGACACCGGCTTCATCCTGACGTCCGGCACGGGGACCGTCGCAGGCTGCGTCGGGCCCTTGGACACCTTGAGGATGATCGAGGTGTCCTTGCCCACCTTCTCGTCGGCCACCGGGTTCTGCTCGACGACCTCGCCCGCGGGCTTCTCGTTGTCGACCTCGGACTTGCCGATGTTGGTGAAGCCGAGCTGGGTGAGCTGAGCCACCGCCTGGTCCCACGTCCGGCCGGTCACGGAAGGCACCGAGATCAGCTTCTCCGTGGCGACGGAGAGCTTCACCTCGGAGTTCTTCTCGGCCTTGGCGCCGCCCGTCGGCGTCTGTTCCAGGACCGTGCCCGGGTCGGCGTCGGAGGACTCGACAGAGTTGACCGTGACCGTGAAGCCCTCTTCCTCAAGGAGCTTGCGGGCGTTCTCCTCGGACTTCTCCGTGACGTCCGGCACCTTGACCTTCGGCGCACCGCTGGAGACGAAGACCGTGATGGTGTCGTTCTCCTCGACCTGCGCGCCCTTCGCGGGCGTCTGCCGGCAGATCTTGCCCGCGGGCTGCTGCTCGCACTCCTCCTTCGGGCCCTGCTTGAGGACGGTGTTGGTGTTGTCCGCGAGCAGCTTCGCTTCCTGGACCGTCGAACCGACCATGTTCGGCGCGGCGAACGTGCCGTCGCCGCTGTCACCGTCGCCGCCGAAGACGGACTTGCCGATGAGGATCGCGCCGATCAGCACCAGGATGCCCGCGACGACCAGCAGGATCGTCGAGGTGTTGCCCTTCTTCTGCCGGCGGCGGTCGGGGCGGTCGTCGTAGCCGTAGCCGCCGTCGTCCGGGTTGACCGGCGGCAGCATCGACGTCTGCGGGCCGTTGTGGTCCGCGGCCCGCAGGGCGGTGGTCGGCTGGTCGTTGTCGTAACCGCCGTAGCCGCCGTAACCGGCCGCGCCCATCGCCGCGGTCGCCGCGACCGGCTGACCGTCGAGGCAGGCCTCGATGTCGGCGCGCATCTCGTCGGCCGACTGGTAGCGGTAGTCGGGGTCCTTGGTGAGGGCCTTCAGCACGATCGCGTCCATCTCGGGCGTGATCTCGGGGTCGAAGTTGCTGGGCGGCTGAGGCTCTTCCCGTACGTGCTGGTAGGCCACCGCGACGGGTGAGTCCCCGACGAACGGCGGCCTGACGGCCAGCAGCTCGTAGAGCAGGCAGCCGGTGGAGTACAGGTCGGAGCGCGCGTCGACCTGTTCGCCCTTGGCCTGCTCCGGGGAGAGGTACTGGGCGGTGCCGATGACGGCCGCGGTCTGGGTCATCGTCATGCCGGAGTCGCCCATGGCGCGGGCGATGCCGAAGTCCATGACCTTGACCTGGCCGGTGCGCGTCAGCATGACGTTCGCCGGCTTGATGTCGCGGTGCACGATCTGGGCGCGGTGCGAGTACTCCAGTGCCTGGAGGATCCCGACGGTCATCTCGAGGGTGCGCTCGGGCAGCAGCCTGCGGCCGGAGTGGAGCAGTTCCCTGAGCGTCGACCCGTCGACGTACTCCATGACGATGTACGGGATCGAGACCCCGTCGACGTAGTCCTCACCGGTGTCGTAGACCGCGACGATCGCCGGGTGGTTGAGCGAGGCGGCGGACTGGGCCTCACGGCGGAACCGGGCCTGGAAGGACGGGTCGCGGGCGAGGTCCGCCCGGAGCGTCTTCACAGCTACGGTGCGGCCGAGCCGGGTGTCGTGGGCGAGGTAGACCTCGGCCATGCCACCACGGCCGAGCACCGAGCCCAGCTCGTACCGGCCGCCGAGGCGACGCGGCTCTTCCATAACTGTTCCAGCCCTCTCCGTCAGTCCTGACCGCACCGGTGTGCGGTCCGGCGGTGTGCTGTTCGCGCATACGCTACCGGCCGCGCACTAGCTGATCGGCCCGCAGGCAATACCTGATATCCGACCGGTATCCGCGGGCGCGGAATTGGGGTCGAGTGTGAGCGGTGTCACTTCTTGCCGTCGATGACTGCCTTCATGACCGCCTTCGCGATGGGAGCGGCCAGGCCGCCACCGGAGATGTCGTCACGGTTGGCCTCGCCGTCCTCGACGACCACGGCCACGGCGACGGGGGAGCCGTCATCGGTCTTGGCGTAGGAGATGAACCAGGCGTACGGCTTCTCGCTGTTGTTGAGGCCGTGCTGGGCGGTGCCCGTCTTGCCGCCGACGGTGGCGCCGGCGATCTTGGCGTTCGTGCCCGTGCCGGAGTTGACGACGGTCTCCATCATCTGCTGGAGCTTCTGGGCGTTCTCACCCGAGATGGGCTGGCTGAGCTGCTCCGGCTCGTGGGTGTAGATGTCGTCCAGGCTGGGCGACTGCCGCTTGGCGACCATGTACGGCTGCATCAGCTTGCCGTCGTTGGCGACCGCCGAGGCCACCATGGCCATCTGGAGCGGGGTGGTCCGGTTGGACGCCTGGCCGATGCCGGCCATGGCGTTCTGCGGACGGTTGTCCTTGGGGTAGATGCTCGCGGCGGAGCGGACCGGAGTGAAGATCTCCTTGTTGAAACCGAACTTGTCGGCCTGGTCGATCATCTTCTGGTTGCCCAGGTCATCGCTGATCTTGCCGAAGACGGTGTTGCAGGACATCCGCAGGGCCTCCCGGAGCGAGGCGTTCTCGCACGGGATGTTGCCCTCGTTGGCCAGGGGCTGTCCGGTGGTCAGCGGAAGCCGCCAGGGCAGCGGCGACTTCGTGGCCGCGTCGATGTCGGTGTAGAGCCCGTTCTCCAGAGCGGCTGCCGCGGTGACGACCTTGAAGGTCGAGCCGGGCGGGTAGGTCTCGCGCAATGCCCGGTTGAGCATCGGCTTGTCCTTGTCCTTCTGGAGCTTCTGCCAGGCCTTGGAGTCCTTGTCGGAGTTGCCCGCGAAGGTGGAGGGGTCGTACGAAGGCGTGCTGGCGAGCGCCAGGATGGCGCCGGTCTGCGGGTCGAGGGCGGCGACGGCGCCCTTCTTGTTGCCGAGGCCCTCGAACGCGGCCTTCTGGGCGGCGCTGTTGAGCGTGGTGACGACGTTGCCGCCCTGCTTCTCGTCACCGGTGAACATCGACATCGTGTTGTCGAAGAAGAGCTGGTCGTCGTTGCCGGTGAGGATGCCGTCCTCGATGCTTTCGAGCTGCGTGGCGCCGAAGGCCTGCGAGGAGTAACCGGTGACGGGCGCCCACATGGGCCCGTTCTTCCAGACCCGCTTGTACTTGAAGTCGCTGTCCTTGGTCTCGGCGGACCCGGTGATCTCGGCGCCACCGTCGACGATGATGTTTCCGCGCTCGTGTGCGTACCGCTCGATGCGGACGCGGCGGTTCTCGTCGCGGGTGTTGAGCTCGTCGGCCTTCACGTACTGGAGGTAGTTCGTCCGTGCGAGCAGGGCGAAGATGAGGACGCCGCAGAAGATCGCGATCCGGCGCAGGGGCTTGTTCACGGTCGGACCACCTGGGTCATCTCGGCGTCGGAGGACGGTGCGGGGGCCGGGGCGGGGCGGCGGGCGGTGTCGCTGATCCGGATGAGGATGGCGATCAGCGCCCAGTTGGCCAGAACGGACGAACCACCGTACGCGAGGAACGGCATGGTCATACCGCTCAGCGGGATGAGGCCCATGACACCGCCGGCGACCACGAAGACCTGGATCGCGAAGGCGCCGGAGAGGCCGATCGCGAGGAGCTTGCCGAAGGGGTCACGGGCGGCGAGAGCCGTGCGGACGCCTCGCTCGACGATCAGACCGTAGATCAGCAGGACGGCCATCATTCCGGCCAGTCCCAGTTCCTCGCCGACGGTGGAGAGGATGAAGTCCGCGTTGGCGGCGAACATGATCAGGTCCGAGTGGCCCTGGCCCAGTCCGGTGCCGAGTGTGCCGCCGGAACCGAAGGACATGAGGGACTGGGCGATCTGGTCGCTCTGCGCCATCGTCGCCTTGGAGAACGGGTCGAGCCAGGCGTTCACCCGGTCCTGCACGTGATGCTCGAAGGACGCCACACCCACCGCACCGGCTGCCGACATCAGCAGACCGAAGACGATCCAGCTGGTCCGCTCGGTGGCGACGTACAGCATGACGACGAACAGACCGAAGAACAGCAGGGACGTACCGAGGTCGGTCTCGAACACGAGGATCAGGATCGACAGGGCCCAGATGGTGATGATCGGACCGAGGTCGCGTCCGCGCGGCAGGTACATCCCCATGAAGCGGCGGCTGGCCAGCGCCAGGGCGTCCCGCTTCACCATGAGATAGCCGGAGAAGAAGATCGCGATGAGGATCTTGGCGAACTCACCCGGCTGGATCGAGAACGGGCCGAGGCTGATCCAGATCTTCGCGCCGTTCACCGCCGGGAAGAACATCGGGATGACCAGCAGGACCAGCGCCGCGGCCATCGAGATGTACGTGTAGCGCTGGAGGATGCGGTGATCCTTGAGGATCATCAGCACCGCGACGAAGAGCCCGACGCCGATCGCCGAGTACAGGAGCTGCTTGGGGGCGTCCGGGCTGTACGCCCCGTACAGGTACTCCGCGCGCTGGATCAGTCGTGGCGACTGGTCCAGCCGCCAGATCAGCACCAGGCCCAGGCCGTTGAGCAGGGTGGCCAGTGGCAGCAGCAGCGGGTCCGCGTACGGAGCGAACTTGCGCACCACGAGGTGGGCGACGCCGCCGAGCAGGATGAGCCCTGCTCCGTAACCGAACATGCCGGACGGGAGGCTCCCGTCCATGGCGAGGCCCACGTTGGCGTAGGCGAACACCGAGATGGCGATGGCGAAGACCATCATCATCAGTTCGGTGTTGCGCCGGCTCGGTGCGTCGATCGCGCCGATCGTGGTCGTGTTGGTGACAACGCTCATGGTGCTGAAGGCCCCCTACGGCTTTACTGCTTACCGCACTGCGGGACCAGCTTCTTCTCTTCCTCCGAGAGGCTGGGACCGGGAGTGGGAGTCGCTGAAGTCTGCTTGGTCTTGGCGTCGGACGTGGTGGACGTCTTGGTGGCGTCCTTGTCCGTGCCGGCGGCCTGGCCCTCGTCGCTGGGGGCGTTCTTCTCGGCTGCGCGGCGCTGCGCGTCCTTCTTGCAGGCGGTCGCCTGGGTGGCGAGCTCGGTGATTTTCTTGCGGGCGTCGGCCAGGCTGCCCTCGGCGATGGTCGCCTCGACCTGCTTGCGCTGGTAGGGCGGGAGGTACTTGAGTTCGATCTCGGGGTGGTCCGTCTCGACCTTCGAGAGCGAGACCCACGCGAGGTCCTGGCTGATGCCTTGGTACAGCGCGACGTTGTCGTTCTTCGCGCCGACGAAGTACTGGGTCTGGGTCCAGCGGTAGCCGCCGTACACACCGCCGCCGATGACCGCCACGGCGAGCACGACGTACAGGGACCGCTTGAGCCACTTGCGGCCGCCGGGCTTCACGAAGTCGTCGTCGGAGTAGGAGCCGAAGGCCCCGTCCGGCATGCCGTCGTAGCCGACGTCGTCACCGCTGCCGGGAGGACCGAAGCCGCCCGAGGGCGGCGGGACGGGGCGGCCGAGGCCGGCCGCGCGTCCGGCGGGGGTCTCCATGGCACCGCCGTCGTTCAGCTGGGCGGCCTGGTTCTCCGCGACGGCTCCGACGATGACCGGGGTGTCGTTGAGCTGACCGGCCAGGGTGTCGTTGCTGTCGACGTCGAAGACGTCGGCGACGATGCAGGTGATGTTGTCCGGACCGCCACCGCGCAGAGCGAGCTGGATGAGGTCCTGGATGGTCTCCTGCGGGCCCTGGTAGCTGGCGAGCGTCTCCTCCATCGTCTGGTGGGAGACGACGCCGGAGAGCCCGTCGGAGCAGATCAGATAGCGGTCGCCGGCCCGGACCTCACGGATGGAGAGGTCGGGTTCGACGCGGTCACCACTGCCCAGCGCGCGCATCAGAAGGGAGCGCTGCGGGTGGGTGGTGGCCTCCTCCTCGGTGATCCGGCCCTCGTCGACCAACCGCTGGACCCAGGTGTGGTCCTGTGTGATCTGCGTCAGGACGCCGTCCCGCAGCAGATAGGCGCGCGAGTCGCCGACGTGGACGAGACCGAGGCGCTGACCCGTCCACAGGAGTGCGGTGAGCGTGGTGCCCATGCCCTCCAGCTGGGGGTCCTCCTCGACCATCATGCGCAGCTGGTCGTTGGCCCGCTGGACCGCCGTACCCAGCGAAGTGAGGATGTCGGAGCCCGGGACGTCGTCGTCGAGCTGCACGAGCGTGGAGATCACCTCGGAGCTGGCGACCTCACCGGCCGCCTGGCCGCCCATGCCGTCGGCGATGGCGAGCAGACGCGGTCCGGCATAGCCGGAGTCCTCGTTGCCCTCCCGGATCATGCCCTTGTGCGATCCGGCGGCGAAGCGCAGGGAAAGACTCATGCGCACCTCGCCCGTCGGTTCGGGGTACAGCCGGTCTCGAGCCACACTGCCCACCCTCCGGTCGGGAGCCCGGCCGGGTCCGTTGCCCGGGCCGCTGCGGCTCGCTCGCTCCGCTCGCTCATTGTCGTACTACTTCCGCAGCTCGATGACGGTCTTGCCGATCCGGATCGGCGCGCCCAGCGGAACTGGCGTCGGGGTGGTGAGACGGGTCCGGTCCAGATACGTGCCGTTGGTGGACCCGAGATCCTCGACGATCCACTGGCCGTCACGGTCGGGGTAGATCCTGGCATGCCTGCTGGACGCGTAGTCGTCGTCCAGCACGATCGTTGAATCATGGGCCCGGCCCAGCGTGATGGTCTGCCCCTGGAGCGCCACCGTGGTGCCGGTGAGCGTCCCTTCGGACACGACCAGTTTGGTCGGTGCGCCCCGGCGCTGGCGGCCGGGCTGCTGGCGTTGCTGCGGCGGTGCCGCAGCGGTCTGGCGTGCCTGTGGAGGCCGTGCGTCGGTCGCAGTGCGGCGTGAGCCGCGCTGCGTGACGCGCGTTCCGAACAGGTCACTTCGAATGACCTGGACGGCCACGATCACGAACAGCCACAGAACAGCCAGGAATCCTAGCCGCATGACCGTAAGGGTCAGCTCTGACATTGCCCCCGCTTCACCCTTCGGCTTGCCGGTAAACGATGGTGGTGCTGCCCACGACGATCCGCGAGCCGTCGCGGAGCGTAGCGCGGGTTGTGTGCTGCCCGTCTACCACGATGCCGTTGGTAGACCCGAGATCCTGGATCGTCGAGGGCGTTCCGGTCCGAATCTCACAGTGCCGACGGGATACGCCGGGGTCGTCGATCCGCACGTCGGCGTCGGTGCTGCGGCCCATCACCAGCGTCGGACGGGAGATCTGATGGCGGGTGCCGTTGATCTCGATCCAGCGTCGCACCTGCGTGTTCGGCAGGGGGCTGGGGGTGGCCGGCGGGCGCCGGTCGGGACCCGGTGCTCCGCCGTGCCTGGCGCCCGGCGGCGGGGCCGCGGGCATGGGCGGTGCGGAGGTGGGCGGGTAGCCGTAGCCGCCGGGAGCCTGGGGGCGCCCGTGGCCGGGGCGGGCGGGCGGTGCGGCCTGCTGCCCCGGGTGGTTCGGGAACGCCTGCTGGCCGGGCTGGCCGGGCTGTTCCTGCTGTGACGAACTCGACGCCAAGGTGCGGCTGCGTACCCGGTAGAGACCGGTGTCGAGGTCGTCCGCCTTCTCCAGATGGACCTTGATGGGGCCCATGAAGGTGTACCGCTGCTGCTTGGCGTAGTCCCTGACCAGCCCGGAGAGCTCGTCGCCCAGCTGGCCGGAGTACGGGCTGAGACGCTCGTAGTCGGGGGCGCTGAGCTCGACGATGAAGTCGTTGGGGACGACGGTCCGCTCGCGGTTCCAGATGGTGGCGTTGTTGTCGCACTCCCGCTGGAGGGCACCGGCGATCTCGACCGGCTGGACCTCGGACTTGAAGACCTTGGCGAAGGTGCCGTTGACCAGACCTTCGAGACGCTGCTCGAAACGCTTCATGACTCCCATGGGGCACCTCCTCCGGTGTTGTCGTCCCTGTACTGCTTACTGATCGTATCCACGCGTAGGGAAATCGGCTGGTTCCCCTTGTCTGCACTGTGGAGGAGTGTCCCCCCTCACACGGATCGTAGAGGCGGCCTCCTGACAGTGTCCCGCACCTTGGGTGCACTCAGGAGGAGTGGGGGGCGGCGGCTCCGGGTTCCCGGTTCCCTCGGGACGTTCGGCGAAACAAACGGATGTGAATCCACCCTGTCCAGCGTGCTAATCTTCCGTTTGTCGCCAGGCGCTCGCAGCAACAAGCGGGAGTCTGGAAACACCACTCATGCGCGAGTGGCGGAACGGCAGACGCGCTGGCTTCAGGTGCCAGTGTCCTTAGGGACGTGGGGGTTCAAATCCCCCCTCGCGCACAAGAGAGAAGCCCCACAGGCCATCGGCCTGTGGGGCTTCTTCGGTTCTGCCCCGGGCTTGTCTGGTGCTGGGCCGATCAGGAGTTCCGGTGCGGCCCGGTCAGGAGTTCCGGGTGTTTGGTTTCACGTGAAACGTCCGATTCGCAGGGAAGGGTCGGGGTCCGCGGACCCCGACCCTTCCCTGCGGTCGCGACCTGGTTCTCAGGCGGCGAGGCGGGAGGCGAGGGCCTTGGCCTTCTCGGAGGCGTCGGTGAGTGCCTTGGCGCGTGAGGAGTCGGCGAGCGGGATGAGCTCGGCCATCTGCGGATTGCTGTGGGCCAGGGTGAGCTCGGGCACGATGAAGTCGACCTCGGCGGCGAACATGGACGTCAGCAGCGTCGCGAGATAGTTCTGCACGAATTCGGCGTCCTCGCGCGGGGTGCCCGCGGCGTACGAGCCGCCACGGCTGGCGACGACGGTGATCGGGGTGCCGGCCACCGGGCTGTCGGGGCCGGCGTTGTGGCCGACGATGATCACGTGGTCGAGCCATGCCTTGAGCGTCGACGGAATCGTGAAGTTGTACATCGGCGCACCGATCAGGACCGCGTCCGCGGCGGAGAGTTCCGCGGCGAGTTCGCCCCGCAGGGGGTGCGCGGCACCGGCTGCGGCGGCCTCGGCGTTCAGGTGCGGCAGGGGCTCGGCCGCGAGGTCGCGGTAGACGACCTTCCCGTCGGGGTGCTGCTCGAGCCAGGTCTGTACGAAGGCGGCGGTGACCTCGCGCGAGGCGGAGCCCTCGGGGAAGACGGCGGAATCGAGGTGCAGGAGGGTGGCCATGACGGTCTCCATGGATCGGTGAGGGGAGGGCCGGTGAGCGGTCCAATATTTCGTACGTACCTAGTAATAACATAGTGGCTTACGAATAGTAAGTCCCTCACGTCCACGCAGTACTCTGGACGGATGGCGGATCACAGCGAGCAGGCGTGCAGGCGGGTGGACGTGGGCATCAGCCGCGTCTTCGAGCTGTTCGGTAAGCGCTGGACCGGGCCGATCGTCTCCGTGCTGATGCAGCAGCCGGTGCACTTCGCCGATCTGCGGCGGGCCATTCCAGGCATCAGTGAGCGCATGCTCTCGGACCGGCTGACCGAACTGGGGGCGGCGGGACTGGTGGTCCGCGAGGTCGACGAGGGGCCGCCGCTGCGGGTGTCGTACCGCTTGACGCAGGCCGGTGCCGCGATGGAGCCCGCCCTCAAGGAACTGGGGAGCTGGGCCGAAACCCATCTGAAGGACGACCTCGGCGGCTGCTAGGGCCTCTCGTCCGGACCTGGCCGGCCCGCGGGGCCCCGCACGCACATCGACAGGCTCGGGCCCGCGTGATGCCGCAGCCGGCCCGAGCCGGAACCCGGGGCTCGGCCACGGACGGGCAGCGGTACCGTCTGCGGCAGTTGATGCTGGACCGGGACGCCGGACGCCGACGGCGGCGCCGGGTGCGGTCGGGGGAGGCTGCGCGCCATGAGCGAGATCGAAGCGACACTGCCGGTACAGCGGGCCGTGAAGGACGGTTCACGCATTCCCGTCGTGCCCGGGTTCGCCCGCCGTGCGGCCCCGGACGACCGGACCGCACCGCTGTCGCCGAGAGAGACCGGCAAGGCGCTGCGCCGGAGTGTGCCCCGCTCCTCCCACGCCTCTCTCGTGCTGCCTGCGGGGCGGCCCGACGCGGTGCGGGCGGTCGAGGAGTCGAATCAGGGCCGGGTGGCGGGTCTCACGCCGATACGGGTGGGACGGATGGCCGCGACGCCGTTCGCCTTCCTTCGGGGTTCGGCGGGCCTGATGGCGCACGACCTGGTGGGGACACCCGTGACCGGGGTGGCCGCTCAGCTCTGCGGCGACGCACACGCGGCGAATTTCGGGCTGTACGGCGACGCCCGCGGCAGCCTGGTCATCGATCTGAACGACTTCGACGAGACCGTGGCCGGCCCCTGGGAGTGGGACCTCAAGCGACTCACCACCTCACTGGTCCTCGCGGGCCGCGAGGCCGGTGCGGACGAGGAGACCTGCCGCAGGGGCGCGTACGACACGGTCGGCGCCTACCGGCGGACCATGCGGCTGCTGGCCCGGCTGCCCGCGCTCGACGCGTGGAACGCCATCGCCGACGAGGAACTGGTCTCGCACACGGACGCGAAGGATCTGCTGGGCACCCTGGAGCGGGTGTCGGAGAAGGCGCGCAACAACACCAGCGCCCGCTTCGCCGCGAAGTCCACCGAGGACTCCGGGGACGGCGGCCGCCGGTTCGTCGACGCGCCGCCGGTGCTGCGCCGGGTGCCGGACGCGGAGGCGGCGGCCGTGGCGGCGGGGCTGGGCGACTATCTGGGCACCGTCTCGGAGGACCGGGTGCCGCTGCTGGCCCGGTACGCGATCCACGACGTGGCGTTCCGGGTGGTCGGCACGGGGAGCGTGGGCACCCGGTCGTACGTGGTGCTGCTGCTGGACCACCGAGGCGAGCCCCTGGTCCTTCAGGTGAAGGAGGCCAGGCCGTCGGTCCTGGCGCCCCATCTGCCCGCCGTGGGCTTCGATGTGCCCGAGACGGTGCACGAGGGGCGCCGGGTGGTGCTGGGGCAGAAGCGGATGCAGGTCGTCAGTGACATCCTGCTGGGCTGGGCGACCGTGCAGGGCCGGCCCTTCCAGGTGCGGCAGTTCAGGAACCGGAAGGGCAGCGTGGACCCTGCGGCGCTGGCGGCCGACCAGGTCGACGACTACGGGCGGATGACGGGTGCGCTGCTGGCGCGGGCCCATGCGCACAGTGCCGATCCGCGGCTGATCGCGGGGTACTGCGGAAAGAGCGACGAGCTCGACGACGCGGTGGCGGCGTTCGCGGTGACCTACGCGGACCGTACCGAGGCGGACCACGCGGACCTGGTGCGGGCGATCGGAGCAGGGCGGATGGCCGCCGAAACGGGGGTGTGAGGTCCGCTGCCCCGACCGTGCGTCCTCGGCACCCCGGCCGTGGCCATACGCTGGACGGGTGACCCACGAAGCCGCCGGGGTGCCGACCACCCGGAACGACGATGCCCTGCAGGACGACGCCCCGCAGGACGAGCGGCCCGGCCCTCCGGCCGGGGCGCAGGCCGAGGCCCAGACGGAGGGGCAAGCGGACGGGCCCGGCGCCGTACGTGATGCCGGTGCGCCCGGTGACGGTGGTGGGGCTGGCGACGGCGGTGCGACCGGTGACGTGACTGCTGGGGCGACTGACGATGCTGGTGCGGGCGGCGCGGCCGGTGAGCAGGCGCGTCCCGAGGCGCGGCTGGCGCATGCCGTGCGGGTGGCCGAGCAGGCACTCATCGAGTTCGAGATCGCGGTGGAGACGTTCCGGGTCGAGGTGGAGAACTTCTCCCGGCTGCACCACCAGCGGCTGGGCCCGATGTACGCACGGCTCGACGAGCTCGACGCACTGATCGCGGAGGCCCGGGCCGCCAGGTCGGGCGACCCGGAGGACCTGCGCAAGGCGCAGGAGGCACGGGCGATCGTGATGCCCATGCCGGGGGTCGACGAGCTGTTCCACGACTGGATCGACTCCGACGGTCTGTCGCCCGAGGCCGCGGCCATGCTGACCGAGCAGCCGGTCCGGCCGCCCAAGCGGGTCCGGCCGACCGACGAGGCACGGAAGCTGTACCGCGAGCTGGCCCGCAAGGCCCATCCGGACCTGGCCCAGGACGAGAAGGAGCGGGCCCGGCGCGACGAGTTCATCACGCGCGTCAACGCCGCCTACGGGCGCGGTGACGAGGCGCTGCTCAGGGAACTGGCCCAGGAGTGGGCGGCCGGACCGGTGGTGCCCCCGGCGGAGCTCAGTGAGGCCGATGAGCTGTATGCCCGGCTGAACTGGCTGACGCAGCGCAAGGAACTGCTGACGGTGCTCGCCCAGGAGCTGGAGCAGAGCGCGATCGGCGCCATGCTGCGGATGGCTCCGGATGATCCGGATCACCTGCTGGAAGAGATCGCCGAGCAGTTGCTGGGCGAGGTCTCGCAGCGTGAGGCCGAGCTGTCAGGTCTGCAGTAGCGTTTCCGGTGACTTCGGTGCGCATGTGAACGAGAGAAGGCATGACCCATGAATTTCGCCCCGCTTCCCGCAGTCGCCGTCACGGCGGTGCCGGCGGACGGCTTCGTGCTGGACGTCCGGGAGGACGACGAGTGGGCGGCCGGGCATGTCGACGGCGCCCTGCACATTCCCATGAGCGACTTCGTGGGCCGGTTCGGTGAACTGACCGAGGCGGTGGAGGACGGCCGGCGCGTGCATGTGATGTGCCGGGTCGGCGGCCGGTCCGCCCAGGTCACCCAGTACCTGGTGCAGCAGGGCATCGACGCCGTGAACATCGACGGCGGCATGCTTGCCTGGGACGGTGCGGGACGCCCGATGGTCACCGACAACGGGGCGCCCGCCTTCGTCGCTTGATCTCCCGGGGCGCCGCCCGGCGTGGTCGAGTGACCTCCCGGAGCCGCGCCCCCGTCCTGTCCGTCCGCTTTCGCTGCCCGGTGGTGTCAGCCGAGGGGGTGAGCGGCCAGCAGGTCGCCCAGTGCCTCCTCGTGCGCCGCTGCCGGGCCGAGGGAGAGCTCGATCTGCTTCGCCCAGGCGTGGAAGCGGTGCAGCGGGTAGTCGGTGTCCGCGCCGAATCCGCCGTGCAGGTGCTGCGCCGTCTGCACGACCCGGCGGACCCCGTCGGACGCCCAGATCTTCGCCACCGCGACATCGCCCGCCGGTGGCAGCGCGCCGGCCCCGCCGACGGCGATCCGCCAGGCCGCCTGCCAGAGGGTCACCTCCATGGCCCGCAGGTCGATGTAGCGGTCCGCGGCCTGCATGGCGACGGCCTGGAAGGTCGCGACGGGGAAGCCGAACTGCTCGCGCTTGCCGGTGTACTGGCTCGTCATGGCCAGTACGGCCTCGCCGAGGCCCAGCGCGAGAGCGCATGTCCCGGTGGTGAGCACGGAACGCAGCCACTCCCAGGCATCGGTGGCGTCGATCAGTCGGCGGGACTCGATCCGGACCGCGTCCAGCCGTACTTCGCCGAAGAGTTCACCGTTGGTGGAGACCTGCTCCGCGATGGTGACACCGTCGTCGTCGCGGCGGATCAGGGCCAGCACGGCGCGGCCGTCCCCGGCATGGGCGGGCACCGCGATCCAGTCCGCTGCCTGGGCCCACGGCACTGCCGACTGGACGCCGTCCAGTACCCAGGATGTGCCCGCGTTGTTGTTCCTGCCGCTGCCGCTGCCGCTGCCGCTGCGGCCGTCTTCGTCTACGTCGCCGTCCGGCCGTGCGGTGACGGCGAGTTCGGCCGGGTCGTGGCCGGTGCGGCCGTTGGTGCCGACGGTGAGAACCAGGTCCCCCCGGCCGATCCGGGGCAGCAACTCGGCCGCCAGTTCCTGGTCGCCGTAACGCTGGACCGCCATGGCGACCGCGCACGTCTCCAGCAGCGGAACCCGGGCGAGAACCTTCGCGGACTCGCGCAGCACCAGGCAGAGCGCGACCAGGTCGAGGCCCGCGCCGCCATGTTCCGGAGCCAGCGTCAGGCTCAGCAGGTCGCCGGAGGCCAGCCCGGCCCACAGCGGTCGGTCGATGTCCTCGGCGACCGCTCCCGGGACGAGAGCGGGGCTGGGCACCGCATCGGGGGCGACGCCCGAGAAGACCGCCTGCGCTGCCTCGGTGGCTGCCTGTTGTTCCTCGGTGAAGGTGAAGTCCACTGTCCTGGCCTCCCGCGAACCGCTGTGCCCTTAGCCCGACCTGACGGAGCGTCAAGATAGAACAGGTTCTACAAGAAGGGAACAGGCCGGGCGTGGTGCGAGGTGTGGGGTGCGCGCCGCCGTAGGTCAGCGGTCGAAGTCGAGCTCCACCTCCCCCGTCACCGGATGGGACTGACAGGCCAGCACATACCCCGCGTCCGTCTCCTCGGGCTCCAGGGCGAAGTTGCGGTCCATCCGCACCTCTCCCGAGACCAGGAAGGCCCGGCAGGTTCCGCAGACCCCGCCCTTGCAGGCGTACGGCGCGTCGGAACGGCTGCGCAGCACCGTCTCCAGGAGGGAATCGCCCTCCAGTACCGGCCAGGTGCCCGAGCGGCCGTCCAGGGTCGCGGTGAGCGTGCTGTGTGCCGAAGCCTCGACCCGAGGCCGCGCGGAGGCGCCCGGGCCGTCCTCGACGTGGAAGATCTCCTGGTGGATGCGGGTCCGGTCGACGCCCAGACCGTGCAGCGCGCCTTCGGCGGCCCGGACCAGGCCGAGCGGACCGCACAGGTACCAGCCCTCGATCTCGGCCACCGGGAGCAGGGCCGGCAGCAGTCCGGTGAGTCTGTCGCGATCGAGCCTGCCGGAGGGAAGGCCTGCCTGCTGTTCCTCCCGGGACAGCGCGGTGACCAGCTGGAACCGGTCCGGGTAGCGGTCCTTGAGGTCGGCGACCTCGTCCAGGAACATGGTCGAGGCGGCGGTCCGGTCGCTCCGGATCAGGCAGAACGAGGCGTCGGCCTCGCGGGCCAGCAGGGTCGCCGCGATGGACAGCACCGGGGTGATGCCGCTCCCCCCGACGATCGCCGCGAACTGGCCGGCGCGCGGCGCGAGCACGAAGCGGCCCATCGGAGGCATCGCCTCGACCTGGTCGCCGACCGCCAGTTCCTTGAGTGCGTACGTGGAGAAAGCACCGCCGTCGACGAGCCGGATGCCCACGCGAAGCGCGGGTTCGGCCGGCTGTTCGGTGGCCGGTGCGCAGATCGAGTAAGAGCGGCGGATCTCCTCGCCGTCGACTGTGTAGCGGACGTTGAGATGCTGACCGGGCTGGTGGCGGAAGGTCTCGCGCAGCTTCGGCGGAACGGCGAAGGTGACGGCCACCGAATCGTCCGTGAGCCGCTCGATCGCGCTGACCCGGAGCGGATGGAACATCTACAACTCCTTGAAGTGGTCGAACGGTTCACGGCACGACACACACCGGCGCAGCGCCTTGCAGGCGGTCGACGAGAACCGGCTCAGAAGCTCCGTGTCGGTCGAGCCGCAGTGCGGACAGCGCACCGACAGGGCGACGGGTACGGGTGCTGCCCCCGCGGAGGCGGTCGCGGCGTCGTGCGGCCGTGGAGGCGCGATACCGAACTCGGCGAGCTTGCGCCGGCCCTCCGCGCTGATGTCGTCCGTGGACCAGGCCGGGGAGAGGACGGTGACCACGGAGACCTCGGTCATGCCGTGGTCGTACAGCACGCGCTCGATGTCCGTGGACATGGTCTCTATCGCGGGGCAGCCGGTGTAGGTCGGGGTGAGCCGGACCGTGACGCGGCCGGGTGCGAGCACCTCCACCCCCCGGAGCACACCCAGCTCCTCCAGGGTCAGTACGGGCAGTTCCGGATCGGGGACGGAGCCCGCGAGGCTGCGCAGCTCCTCCTCCAGAGGTGTCCAGGTCACCATGACGCCCCCGGGTGGCTGCGGTGCAGGTGCTGCATCTCGGCGATCATCAGGCCGAAGGGTTCCGTGTGGATGCCCTGCCGGCCGGCACCTGCTGTCCAGGCGCCGGTCTGCGGTCCGGTCGGCACGGTCAGCGTGGCCCGCTCCAGCACGGTGGTGAGGGAGTCCAGCCAGCGGCTGTGCAGTGCCTGCCAGTCCACGTCGACTCCCTCGACGGGCTGGAACAGCTCGCCGGTGTAACGCCACAGGGCGTCCACTCCGTGCTGCATGCGTGCGTGGCTCTCGGCCGTACCGTCCCCGAGGCGCAGGGTCCACTGCTCGGCGTGGTCGCGGTGGTAGGCGACCTCCTTGACGGCCTTGGCCGCCAGACCGGCGAACTCGCCGCCCCCGGCCGCCAGCTGTTCGTACAGGCCGTGCTGGTGGACCGAGAAGTACAGCTGACGGGCGATGGTGTGGGCGAAGTCGCCGTTGGGCTGCTCGACCAGCTGAACGTTGCGAAAGGCGCGTTCCTCGCGCAGATACGCCAGTTCGTCCTCGTCGCCCGCCAGGGAGAGCAGGATCCGGGCCTGGCCCAGGAGGTCCAGGGCGATGTTGGCGAGGGCCACCTCCTCCTCCAGTACGGGGGCGTGGCCCGCCCACTCACCCAGCCGGTGCGACAGCACCAGCGCGTCGTCGCCGAGAGCGAGGGCCGCGGTCACAGGTGCTTCACCCCGTCCGGGATGGCGTAGAAGGTCGGGTGCCGGTAGGGCTTGTCACCCGCCGGTTCGAAGAACGTGTCCTTCTCGTCCGGCGAGGACGCCGTGATCTGGCTGGAGGGCACCACCCAGAGGGAGACGCCCTCGGAGCGGCGGGTGTAGAGATCGCGTGCGTTGCGCAGGGCCATCTCGGCATCCGGGGCGTGCAGGCTGCCGGCGTGGGTGTGCGAGAGCCCGCGCCGCGAGCGCACGAACACCTCCCACAGCGGCCAGTCGGTCGAACTGCTCATGCTGTCGCCTCCCCGTTCGGTACAGCCGTCTTCGGTACAGCCGGGCTCAGTGCTTCTGTTTTCGGTGCGTCCGTGTGCTTCTGTGCGTATGCGGCGGCCGCGTCCCGGACCCAGGCGCCTTCCTCGTGGGCCCGGCGGCGCTGGGTGAGGCGCTGTTCGTTGCACGGCCCGTTGCCCTTCAGGACCTCCTGGAACTCCGTCCAGTCGATCGCCCCGAAGTCATGCTGACCGCGCTCCTCGTTCCACCGGAGGTCCGGGTCGGGGAGCGCGAGGCCCAGGACCTCGGCCTGCGGGACACAGATGTCCACGAAGCGCTGCCGCAGCTCGTCGTTGGAATGCCGCTTGATCTTCCAGGTCATCGACTGCGCGGAATGCGACGAGGCGTCGTCCGGCGGGCCGAACATCATCAGGGACGGCCACCACCAGCGATTCACGGCGTCCTGCGCCATCTCGTGCTGCGCGGGTGTCCCGTGGCTGAGCGCGAGCAGCAGTTCGTAGCCCTGGCGCTGGTGGAAGGACTCCTCCTTGCAGATGCGGACCATGGCCCGGGCGTAGGGGCCGTAGGAGCAGCGGCAGAGAGGGACCTGGTTGGTGATCGCCGCGCCGTCCACGAGCCAGCCGATGGCGCCGACGTCCGCCCAGGTCAGGGTCGGGTAGTTGAAGATCGAGGAATACCGCTGGCGGCCCGCGTGCAGCTTGTCGAGCAGCTCCTCGCGGCCTGTGCCGAGGGTCTCAGCGGCGCTGTAGAGATACAGGCCGTGCCCCGCCTCGTCCTGCACCTTGGCCATCAGGATGGCCTTGCGGCGCAGCGAGGGGGCGCGGGTGATCCAGTTTGCCTCCGGCTGCATGCCGATGATCTCGGAATGGGCGTGCTGGGCCATTTGCCTGACCAGCGAGGCGCGATAGGCGTCGGGCATCCAGTCGCGTGGCTCGATGCGCTCGTCGGCCGCGACCGCGGCGTCGAAGGCTGCCTCCAGGGCCCCGTCCGCCCCATCGGTACTGCCTGCTGCCGCCTGCGCTGTCTGGCCCGCAGTCACTGCCGCCATCCCGGACTCCCTACCGACCGATCGTTCGGTTCAATGTCTTCAATGGTGAGTCTGCGGCCCGTAGGGTGTCAACCCTGTGGATAACTGACCGGGATCGACGGGGATCGGGGCGGGATGGATTCGTACGACGACAAGGGCGTCGGCGGGGGCGTCGGTGGGAGCGTCGACGGGGGCGTCAGCGAGGGGGACGGGAGCGGGACCGGCCCTGATCCGCGGACCGTTCCCGAGCCGCGCGTCGGTATGGCCGGGCTCTCGTTTCCGTACCAGGTCGTCGCCGCTGTGGCGCTGTCCGTGATCGGGCTCATCGCCTGCGTGCAGCTGGCGATGGTGTTCCTGCACGTCGCCCCCTCCAACACGCTGACCAAGCAGCACGGCGAGGCGGTCGACCAGTGGATCTATCCCGAGTTCGAGCAGAACTGGAAGCTCTTCGCGCCCAATCCCCTGCAGCAGAACATCGCCGTGCACGTGCGCGCCGAGATATCCGGCCCCGACAAGCGTCGGACCACCCCCTGGATGAGCCTGTCGGGCGAGGACGGCAAGGCGATACGCGGCAATCCGCTGCCCAGCCATGTCCAGCAGAACGAACTCCGCCGGGGCTGGGACTTCTATCTCGGCTCGCACGACAGCCAGAACCGGGCCAACGGACTGCGCGGCAAACTCTCCGAGCAGTACATTCGGCGCATCGTGATGCTGCGCCTCAGTGAGCACGACTACGGCGGCGACGTCCTGAGGATCCAGGTCCGTTCCGAGACACGTTCCGTGGCGGCCCCCGTGTGGAGCAGCGAGAAGATCAGCACCAAGCCGTCCTACCGGGTACTGCCCTGGTGGACCGTCACCGCGGCCGATCTCCCGGAGGGCTCGGCCACCTCCAAGGAGGCGGACCAGTGAGCACACCCGGCTCCGACCGCACGCTCGCACGCGGTATCCAGCGCGTCACGGCCGCTTCTCTGGGGCCGTACCAGAGCGCCGTCATCCGGATCGGCATCTCCGCCACGTACTTCCTGTTCCTGCTGCGCGAGATTCCGCACCGTCACGAGATGTACGGCCCCGAGGCCCCGTGGCGCTGGGACATGGCGCAGCAGCTCATTTCCGGGAACCAGGCCTTCACCACACTGATGTGGTCGGACAGCGCTGTCTGGTTCGAGATCGTGTACGGGCTGGCGCTGGTCGCCTCCGCGCTGCTGATCGTGGGCTGGCATACCCGGGCGATGTCCGTCCTCTTCATGGTCGGCGTGCTCTCGCTGCAGAACCGCAGCATCTTCATGGGTGACGGCGGCGACAACGTCATCCACCTGATGGCGATCTACCTCGTACTGACGCGATGCGGTCAGGTCTGGTCCCTGGACGCCCGCCGTGCACGGCGGGCGTCCGGCGCGGACCCCGCACCACGCGGTGCGGGTGTGGCGGGTCCGCTGCTGTGGGTGGCTTTCGGAGCGGTCCTCTGCGGTGCCACGGTGACGGACAGCCTGGGCGGGACCACCTGGCTGCCGGTCTTCTTCTGGATCCTGTGGATCGGCCACGGCGCCTGGTGGGCCGTGAACCGGTACGCACCGGACAGCGAGCCGCGCACTCTGCTCGACGTCATCGCCAACCTCGCCCACAACGCCACACTCGTCGTGATCATGGCCGAGGTCTGCATGATCTACGCGACCGCGGGCTGGTACAAGATCCAGGGGTCGCGCTGGCAGGACGGCACGGCGCTCTACTACCCGCTCAATCTCGACTACTTCACCCCGTGGCCCGGGCTCTCCGACCTTCTCGCGGCGAGCGGTCTGATGGTCATGGTGCTGACGTATGCCACCGTTGCCGTGCAGGTCGCCTTCCCCTTCACCCTTTTCAACCGGCGCGTCAAGAACGTGCTGCTCGTCCTGATGATCTGCGAGCACGCGGGTATCGCCCTGCTGCTGGGGCTCCCCTTCTTCTCGATGGCCATGATCGCCGCGGACGCCGTCTTCCTGCCGACCGTCTTCCTGATGTGGCTCGGAGGACAGACGGCACACGGGCGGGATCTGCTCCTGCGGCGGCGCGGCAAGGTGCCGGGGCCGCGGGACGGTGCGGAGGCGGAGGACGGTGTCGGCGTGGAGGACGGTGCCGGTGCCGGCACCGGTGCCGATGCTGGTGCTGATGTCGGTGCCGAGGACCGGGAGGCACCGCAGCGCCGCGACGGCGGGGGCCATACGCTCGTCGGGTGAGCAGCGAGACAGGCAGTACAGGCAGCACCGACGGTGCGGGTGGGGCGGCCGACCCGCCCGCGGCGCCGGCTACGGACGATCCGGCGCAGTACGACGAGGGGTTCGGTACGGAGATCGGCGTCGGGCCCCATCCGCTGCCCTGGCCCGTGGGCGAGCGGTACGACCCCGAGCTGCTCGCCCACGGCGACCGGCGCAATGTGGGCGATGAGTACCGCTACTGGACCCGGGAGGCGATCGTCGCCGATCTCGACCTGCGGCGGCACGACTTTCACGTGGCGGTGGAGAACTGGGGCCACGACTTCAACATCGGTTCCGTCGTACGCACCGCGAACGCCTTCCTCGCCAAGGAGGTGCACATCGTGGGGCGGCGGCGCTGGAACCGTCGCGGAGCGATGGTCACCGACCGCTACCAGCATGTCCGTCACCACCCGGACACCGCGGATCTGACCGCCTGGGCGGCGTCCGAAGGGCTGCCGATCATCGGTATCGACAATCTTCCGGGCGCGGTGCCGCTGGAGCGGATCGAGCTGCCGCGGCGGTGTGTGCTGCTCTTCGGGCAGGAGGGGCCCGGTCTGACCGAGGAGGCGCGCAAGCACGCCTCGATGGTGTGCTCGATCGCGCAGTTCGGGTCGACGCGGTCGATCAACGCGGGGGCTGCGGCGGCGATTGCGATGCATGCGTGGGTGCAGCGGTACGCGGATATTCCGGGCGGCGGGGCGTAGGGCTCCGCCCAGGGGGCCGGGGCGCCGGTTGAGGGGGCGTGCGGGGAGGGGGCGCGCCTGCGGCGGGCCTTGTCCCTCCCCGCCCCTTCCCGCAACCGGGGCTCCGCCCCGGACCCCGCTCCTCAAACGCCGGAGGGGCTGAAGAGGGGGGTCAGCGCTGGCGGCGGACTTCCAGGGTGCGGAAGCGGTTCGAGACGAATGCGCCGTCGCACAGGGCCGCGTTCGCTGCCGGGTTTCCTCCCGATCCGTGGAAGTCGGAGAACGCCGCCGTCTGGTTGACGTACACCCCGCCGGTCAGATTCAGGGAGAGCTGGGCCGACTCGTCCAGGCAGACGTCCTCCACCGCACGCTCCACCTCCGGTGAGGTGGTGTACGCGCCGACCGTCATCGCGCCCTTTTCGCGGATCGTACGGCGCAGCAGTTCCACCGCCTCCGCCGTCGAGTCGACGGCGACCGCGAACGAGACCGGGCCGAAGCACTCCGACAGGTAGGGCGAGTCCTCGTCCGGCTTGCTGCCGTCGAGCTTGACGATCAGCGGGGTGCGGACGACTGCTTCCGGGAAGTCCGGGTTGGCCACCTCCCGCGAAGGCAGTGCCACCTCTCCCAGCTGTGCGGCCGCCTCCAGGCGGGCCTTCACATCCGGGTTGACCAGGGCGCCGAGCAGGCCGTTCGCCCGGGCGTCGTCGCCGAGGAGTCCGGTGACGCCGGCGGCGATGTCCGTGACCACGTCGTCGTACGACTTGTCGCCGACATCCGTCGTGATGCCGTCCCGGGGGATCAGGAGGTTCTGCGGGGTGGTGCACATCTGGCCGCTGTAGAGGGAGAGCGAGAACGCCAGGTTGGCCAGCATGCCTCGGTAGTCGTCCGTGGAGTCGACGACGATCGTGTTGACGCCGGCCTTCTCCGTGTACACCTGGGCCTGGCGCGCGTTGGCTTCCAGCCAGTCACCGAACGCGGTGGAACCGGTGTAGTCGATGATCCGGATCTCCGGACGGACCGCCAGGGTCTTGGCGATGCCCTCGCCCGGACGCTCGGCGGCCAGCGCGACCAGGTTGGGGTCGAAGCCCGCTTCCCTGAGGACCTCGCGCGCCAGCTGCACGGTCAGGGCCAGCGGGAGCACGGCCCGGGGGTGCGGCTTGACCAGGACCGGATTGCCGGTGGCCAGGGAGGCGAAGAGGCCCGGGTAGCCGTTCCACGTGGGGAAGGTGTTGCAGCCGATCAGCAGGGAGATGCCGCGCCCTGCCGCGGTGAACGTCTTGTGCAGGTCGATCGGGTCGCGCTTGCCCTGCGGCTTCGACCAGTCGGCGGTCCGGGGCGCGCGCATCTGCTCCTCGTACGCGTACGCCACCGCCTCCAGACCGCGGTCCTGGGCGTGCGGTCCGCCGGCCTGGAACGCCATCATGAAGGCCTGGCCGCTGGTGTGCATCACCGCGTGGCCGAACTCATGGGTGCGGGCGTTGATCCGCGCCAGGACCTCCAGGCAGACCAGGGCCCTGGTCTCCGGGCCGGCCTCGCGCCAGGCGGGCATAGCGGCACGCATCGCCGGGAGCAGTACGTCGAGGTCGGCGTGCGGATACTCGACGGCCAGCTCCGGGCCGTACGGAGAGATCTCGCCGCCCGTCCAGCCGTCGGTGCCCGGCTGGTCCAGGTCGAGACGGGTGTGCAGCACGGCGTCGAAGGCGGCCTTGCCCTCGGCGGCTCCCAGGCTTCCGGGGGCGCCGCCCTCGCCGTAGGCCTTCGGGTGCTCGGGGTGCGGCGACCAGTAGGCGCGCGTGCGGATCGCGTCGAGGGCCCGGTCGAGCGTGGGGCGGTGCCTCTCGGACAGCAGGTGCGGGGAGAGCTCGGCGGCCATGACGGACCAACTCCTCATCGAGCTGGGCAGGGACGGGCGGACAGAGTTAGAGTAACCGAACGATCGGTCGGGACAAGGGGGCCCGCGAAACCTGTGGATAAGACCGCCCCCATTTGCCGGTCGGTCCGACTCGTAGGGGAGGATCGCGGGCATGACCACGGCCAAGCGGGACACGTACACCCCGGAGACTCTGCTCACCGTCGCCGTCCGTGTCTTCAACGAGCGCGGTTACGACGGCACCTCGATGGAGCACCTGTCCAAGGCGGCGGGCATCTCGAAGTCGTCCATCTATCACCATGTCGCAGGCAAGGAAGAGCTGCTGCGGCGCGCGGTCAGCCGGGCACTGGACGGGCTCTTCGGAATCCTCGACGAGCCGGGCGCGACCCGGGGCCGTGCGATCGAGCGCGTCGAGTACGTCACGCGTCGGACCGTCGAGGTGCTGATAGCCGAACTGCCCTACGTCACGCTGCTGCTGCGGGTGCGGGGCAACACGAAGACCGAGCGCTGGGCCCTGGAACGGCGCCGTGAGTTCGACCAGCGCGTGGCCGATCTGCTCAAGGCGGCGGTCGCGGACGGCGACCTCCGCTCCGACGTGGACATACGGCTCGCGACGCGGCTGTTGTTCGGGATGGTCAATTCGCTCGTGGAGTGGTTCCGGCCGCTGCCGGACGGCGGCGCGGAGGGGGAGCGGCTCGCCGACACGGTCGTGCAGCTGGCCTTCGAAGGCATGAAGTCCAGCCGCTGAGCCCCAGGGCTGAGCCGGTGGCATGAAGTCCAGCCGCTGAGCCTCAGGGCCGGAGCCGGTGGCCGGGGTGTCCTTACTCAGGTGAGTTCCGTGGGCCGGTCGGAGCCCGGGGTCAGGTCCGTCTCCTCGAACACCAGCAGGGTGCGGGTGGAAAGCACCTCCGGAATGGCCTGGATCCTCGTCAGGACCAGCTCGCGCAGTGACCGGTTGTCCGGGGTGTGCACCAGCAGCAGGACGTCGAAATCGCCGCTGACCAGTGCGATGTGCGTGGCGCCCG
Organism: Streptomyces sp. NBC_00385; assembly: GCF_035917155.1. Lineage (NCBI taxonomy): Bacteria > Bacillati > Actinomycetota > Actinomycetes > Kitasatosporales > Streptomycetaceae > Streptomyces > Streptomyces sp. NBC_00385. The sequence continues at coordinate 4,336,115 of NZ_CP107951.1, forward strand.
GCAATGCCTGGAGCTGCTCCCGCACGGTGCGCCAGGAGTTCTGGACGATCTTGAGCGTGATGTATGCGGAGGCCCCCTGCCCCGCCCGCTCGTGGTTCACCCGTGCGCCGAAGCCGCGGATCACGCCGTCGTCGATGAGCCGGTTGATGCGGGCGTACGCATTGGCCCGCGAGACGTGGACGCGGTCGGCGACCGACCGTATCGAGGCGCGGCCGTCCGTCTGGAGCAGTCGGAGGATGGCGCCGTCGATGGCGTCGAGCGGGCGTGCCGGGGGAATCCTGCCCGGCTCCTCGCCCCCGTCGGCCATTTGTTCAGCTGCCATGTTCCCGTGCCTCCCCGTCCTGGACGACCTGCCCCCATCCCAGGCTGTGGAGAACCGTTTGTCCACAGGCTGACGGTGCCTGTAGCCAAAATGCGCTCGCGACCGAACAATCGGTAGGTGAGGCACACCACATGGCACCACATGCGCGCCTCGCACAGCTTTGGTTAATTCGACACATATCAACACCCCTCGGCATCGGGCACCCCCGATGCCGCCAGATGTCGCTCGATACCCCTCGACGCCAGGAGGTGCTTGTCATGACGGTCCAAGAGCTGCCCGGCGCGGCCGCCTACCGGCCCACGCCGCCCCCGGCCTGGAAGCCGCTCACCGATCCCGCGCCCCTGCTCCCGGACCCCGAGCCGTACCGCGTGCTCGGTACGGACGCCGCGGCCGAGGCAGACCCCCAGCTGCTGCTGCGGCTCTATGCGGAGCTCGTGCGCGGCCGGCGGTACAACGCACAGGCGACCGCCCTCACCAAGCAGGGACGGCTCGCCGTCTATCCGTCGAGCACCGGGCAGGAGGCCTGCGAGATCGCGGCCGCCCTGGTGCTGGAGGAGCGGGACTGGCTCTTCCCCAGCTACCGCGACACGCTCGCGGCCGTGGCCCGGGGACTGGACCCGGTCGAGGCCCTGACCCTGCTGCGCGGTGACCGGCACACCGGCTACGACCCGCGTGAGCACCGCATCGCGCCCCTGTGCACCCCGCTCGCCACCCAGCTGCCGCACGCCGTGGGCCTGGCCCACGCGGCGCGGCTCAAGGGGGACGACGTGGTGGCGCTCGCCATGGTCGGTGACGGCGGCACCAGCGAGGGCGATTTCCACGAGGCGCTGAACTTCGCGGCCGTCTGGCGGGCCCCGGTCGTCTTCCTCGTGCAGAACAACGGCTTCGCCATTTCCGTGCCCCTGGCCAAGCAGACCGCGGCACCGTCCCTGGCCCACAAGGCCGTGGGGTACGGGATGCCCGGCCGGCTGGTCGACGGCAACGACGCGGCCGCCATGCACCAGGTGCTCTCCGAGGCCGTGGCGAGGGCCAGGAGCGGCGGTGGTCCGACGCTGGTGGAGGCCGTCACCTACCGCATGGACGCCCACACGAACGCGGACGATGCCACGCGCTACCGGGGGAACAGCGAGGTCGAGGCCTGGCGGGCCCACGATCCGGTCCAGCTCCTGGAGCGCGAGCTGACCGGACGCGGGCTGCTCGGCGACGACGGCATCGAGGAGGCGCGCGCGGCCGCGGAGCGGATGGCGGCGCAGCTGAGGGAGCGGATGAACGCGGACCCGGTGCTCGACCCGATGGACCTCTTCGCCCATGTGTACGCGGAGCAGACGACACAGCTGCGCGAGCAGGCGGCCCGCCTGCGGGTCGAGCTGGACGCGGAGCACGACGAGCACGGCACGGACGACAGGGGTGCGGGGCGATGACCACGGCAGCGGCCACGGCCGGGGAGCGGACGGCGAAGGCCAAACCCGCGACCATGGCGCAGGCACTCGGTCGCGCGCTGCGCGACTCGATGGCCGAGGATCCCTCCGTACACGTCCTCGGTGAGGACGTGGGCACGCTCGGCGGGGTCTTCAGGATCACCGACGGCCTGGCGAAGGAGTTCGGCGACGAGCGGTGCACGGACACCCCGCTGGCCGAGGCCGGCATCCTCGGCGCGGCCGTCGGCATGGCGATGTACGGGCTCCGGCCCGTGGTCGAGATGCAGTTCGACGCCTTCGCGTATCCGGCGTTCGAGCAGCTCATCAGCCATGTCGCCAAGATGCGGAACCGGACCGGGGGCGCGATGCCGCTGCCGATCACGGTCCGGGTCCCCTACGGCGGCGGCATCGGCGGCGTCGAGCACCACAGCGACTCCTCGGAGGCGTACTACATGGCGACCCCGGGCCTCCATGTCGTCACCCCCGCCACGGTCGAGGACGCGTACGGGCTGCTGCGGGCCTCGATCGCGTCCGACGACCCTGTGGTCTTCCTGGAGCCCAAGCGGCTCTACTGGTCGAAGGCGGACTGGTCGCCGCAGGCGCCGGCCGCCGTCGAACCCATCGGGCGGGCGGTCGTACGCCGCCCCGGGCGCAGCGCGACGCTGATCACGTACGGGCCGTCGTTGCCGGTCTGCATGGAGGCGGCGCAGGCCGCTGTCGAGGAGGGCTGGGACCTCGAAGTCGTCGACCTGCGGTCGCTGGTGCCGTTCGATGACGAGACCGTCGCCGCATCCGTGCGGCGCACCGGTCGCGCGGTCGTCGTCCACGAGTCCACCGGCTTCGGCGGCCCGGGCGGCGAGATCGCAGCCCGGATCACCGAGCGCTGTTTCCACCACCTGGAGGCACCGGTGCTGCGCGTCGCCGGTTTCGACATCCCGTACCCGCCGCCGATGCAGGAGCGCCACCATCTGCCGGGTGTGGACCGGGTGCTCGACGCGGTCGCACGACTGCAGTGGGAGGCGGACAACTGATGCCTCAGGTACTCGAATTCAAGCTTCCGGATCTCGGCGAGGGACTGACCGAGGCACTGATCGTGCGCTGGCTGGTGGAGGTCGGCGAAGTCGTCGCCATCGACCAGCCGGTCGTCGAGGTCGAGACGGCCAAGGCGATGGTGGAGGTGCCCTGCCCGTACGGGGGCGTGGTCACCGCGCGGTTCGGCGAGGAAGGAACGGAACTTCCCGTCGGCGCACCGCTGCTGACGGTCGCGGTCGGCACCGTGGAACCGTCGGGGTCGGAGACGCTGACCGGTGCGGGCTCAGGTGCGGGCTCAGGTGCGGGATCCGGTGCGGGATCCGGTGCGGGCTCAGATGCGACGGTCGCCGGCTCGGAGCCGTCCGGGTCGGGGAATGTGCTGGTGGGATACGGGACGGGGGCGCCGCCGGTGCGGCGCCGGCGGGTCCGGCCGGAGGGCCTTTCGGCGCCTGCCGCGTCCACCCCCACGACCGCCGCCGGGCTACCGGCCGAGGCCGCGGTCTCCGCCGGGGGGGCCGACGACGTACGGGGGCCGGTCCCCGTCGTCTCCCCGCTGGTGCGCAAGCTCGCGCGGCAGCACGACCTCGATCTGCGGCAGCTCGCGGGATCCGGACCCGACGGGCTGATCCTGCGCGCCGATGTCGAGTCCGCCATCCGGTCGGTGGCGTCGGCTCCCGTCGCCGCTCCGGCCGTGACTCCGGGAACGAGGCCCGCGGGGACGGCCGGAGCTTCGGCACGTCCTGCCGGCGAGCGGATTCCGTTGCGCGGTGTGCGGGGTGCCGTCGCCGACAAGCTGGCCCGCAGCCGGCGCGAGATCCCCGATGCCACGTGCTGGGTGGACGCCGATGCCACCGAACTGATGGCGGCCAGGGCGGCGATGAACGGTGCCGGTGGTCCGGGTGCCGGTCCCAAGGTGTCGGTCCTGGCCCTGCTCGCCCGTATCTGCACGGCGGCCCTGGCCCGGTACCCCGAGCTCAACTCCACGGTGGACATGGAGGCGCGCGAGATCGTGCGGCTGCCGGAGGTCCACCTCGGGTTCGCGGCGCAGACCGAGCGCGGACTGGTCGTCCCGGTCGTCCGGGACGCGCAGACGCGCAACGCGGAGTCGATCGGGGCGGAGATCGCCCGGCTGACCGAGGCGGCGAGGGCGGGGACGCTGAAGCCGGCCGAGCTGACGGGCGGCACGTTCACGCTCAACAACTACGGGGTGTTCGGCGTCGACGGATCGACGCCGATCATCAATCACCCGGAGGCGGCGATGCTCGGCGTCGGCCGGATCGTCCCCAAGCCGTGGGTGCACGAGGGCGAACTGGCCGTGCGACGGGTCGTCCAGCTGTCCCTGACCTTCGACCACCGGGTCTGCGACGGCGGTGCGGCGGGCGGGTTCCTGCGCTACGTGGCCGACTGTGTGGAACAGCCGGCGGTGCTGCTGCGGACGTTGTAGGCCGTCGGAACGCGGATCGCGCTGATCCACCGGAACGTGGACCGGCAGGACCCGCCGGGCGGTGGGCACGCATACTCGGGGCATGACCGCGTATGACGCCATCGTTCTCGCCGGAGGAGCCGCCAAGAGGCTCGGCGGTGCCGACAAGCCCGGCGTCCGGGTCGGCGGCCGTGCGCTGCTCGACCGGGTGCTCGGCGCCTGTGCCGGAGCCGAAGCCACCGTGGTGGTGGGAGGACGACGGCCCACCGCACGTGCCGTGACCTGGACGCGCGAAGAGCCTCAGGGCGGCGGCCCGTTGGCCGCGCTCGGTGCGGGGGTGCGGCACACGGCGGCGGAGCGCGTACTCGTGCTCTCCGCCGATCTGCCGTTCCTGGGTTCGGACACGGTCGCCGCGTTGCTGGAAGCGGTGGGTCAGGAGGACGTCGAGGGCGCTGTGTGCACCGACAGGGACGGCCGGGACCAGCCGCTGGTCGCCGTCTACCGCGCGGAGCCGCTGCGTCGCGAACTGGCGCTCATCGCCACCGAGCACGGCAGCCTGGCCGGCCTGCCCCTGCGGTTGCTCACCCATGAACTGACGCTCTCCAGGGTGATGGCGGACCCGCTCGCCTCGTTCGACTGCGACACCTGGGAGGACATCGCTTCGGCCAGGGCCCGGATCAGGGAGCATGGGACCGTGCTGGACGAATGGATCACCGCAGTCAAGAACGAACTGGGCATCGAACTCGACGTCGACACCGACGTCCTGCTCGACCTCGCCCGCGATGCCGCCCACGGTGTCGCCCGCCCCGCCGCGCCGCTGACCACCTTCCTGGTCGGATACGCGGCGGCGAAGGCGAGCGGTGACGGTGGCGGCCCGGAGGCAGTGGCCGAGGCCGCGCGGAAGGCGGCCGCGCTCGCCGTCCGGTGGGCGGACGAGGCCGAGACGCCATGACAGGCCACAGCGGCAACGCCGAAGGGGTCAGCGCTGCCGAGGCCGATGAGGAGAGGGCCGTCGCGCAGGCCCTGGCGCTGGTCAACCGGCAGGCGCCTCCTTGGGCCGGCACAGGGAGAGCGCCCGGACCCGGACCCGGATTTCGGGCATCAGGCCCGCCCGAGGACCGTCCCGAGGACCCCATCACCTCGACCAACCCCACCCCGGACGCCCCGACTGCCCCGAACGCCCCGAACGCCCCGAACGCCCCGAACACCTCAACCCACCGCGCCGGCCCGGACTCCCCCGCGCCCCAGGAGCGGCCGCATGTCCGTGCGACCCCGTGGTGCGAGGCCCGCGCTGCCGCGACCAGGGCCGGACTCGCCGTTCCGCCCCGTACCGTGCGGCTCCCTCTCGACCAGGCACTCGGCCAGGTGCTCTCCGAGCCGTTGGCCGCGCTCACCGATCTACCGTCGTTCGACACCTCTGCCATGGACGGCTGGGCCGTCGCCGGGCCCGGACCCTGGACCATCCGGGACGACGAGGGGATCCTCGCCGGCCATGGCACACCCGCGCCTCTCCCCGACGGCGACGCCATCCGCATCGCCACGGGTGCCCGCATCCCGGCGGACGTCACCGCGGTCATCCGCAGCGAACACGCCCACGCCGACGGGGCCAAGGGGCTGCTGTACGCACAGCGGCAGGTCAATCCCGGCCAGGACATCAGGCCGCGCGGACAGGAGTGCCGCTCCGGAGACCAACTCCTCCCCGCCGGAACGCTGGTGACGCCCGCTGTCCTGGGCCTGGCCGCAGCCGCCGGATACGACGAGCTGCCGACCCGGTCCCGGCCGCGTGTCGACGTACTCGTCCTGGGCGATGAACTCCTCACCGCCGGGCTGCCGCACGACGGGCTGATCCGTGACGCTCTCGGCCCGATGATCGGCCCCTGGCTGCGCGCTCTGGGGGCCGAGGTCTCCGCCCCGCGCCGCCTCGGCGACGACGCGGAAGCCCTGCGGCAGGCGCTCACGGGCTCCGAGGCCGACCTGATCGTCACCACCGGCGGCACCGCCGCCGGACCCGTCGACCATGTGCACCCCGTGCTGGCCCGGATCGATGCCGAACTGCTCGTCGACGGGGTCGCCGTCCGCCCCGGTCACCCCATGCTGCTGGCCCGGCTCGGCGCCGCGGGGCCGTATCTCGTCGGCCTGCCCGGCAACCCCCTGGCCGCGGTGTCCGGACTGCTCACCCTGGCCGAACCGCTGCTCAGAGGGCTGGCCGGCCGCACCGTCGAGGCGCCCTACCGGGTGTCGGTGCGCGACGACGTGCACGGCCATCCGCACGACACCCGTCTGGTCCCCGTGGTCCACCGCGCCGCCGGCGCCCCCGGGCCCGCCTCCGCGACTCGTCGCGGCAGCACGGGAACCGATGGGGCGACGGATCACGTCGTACCTCTGCATTACAACGGTCCTGCCATGCTGCGCGGCGTCGCTGCCGCGGACGGGCTGGCTGTTGTGGGGCCGGGCGGGGTACGGTCCGGCACCGAGGTGGAGATCCTCGATCTACCGTGGGCCCCGGCGACGCCGTGGACTGAAGGGTGTTTCACGTGAAACTTCCCGGCCATGACGCGATGGCCAGGCGCGCCGACGAACAGGTCGTCCCCACCCGGGTGATGCTCCCGCGCCGGGTCGTCGACGGACCGGCCCGTCAGGTTGCCAAGCGGCTGATGATGGCTCTGGCGGTGCTTGCCGCCACGGTGCTGATCGTGTGGGTCGACCGGGGCGGCTACCACGACGCAGCCGATGGCAAGGTCGACCTCCTGGACGCGGTGTACTACGCGACGGTCACCCTCTCCACCACCGGATACGGCGACATCACCCCGTACAGCGACAGCGCCCGGCTCATGAATGTGCTGCTCGTGACGCCGCTGCGGGTGCTCTTCCTCATCATCCTGGTCGGCACCACCCTTGAAGTCCTCACGGAACGGACCCGCGAGGACTTCCGGCTGAAGCGTTGGAGAACCAACTTGCGTGACCACACCGTCGTCGTCGGCTTCGGTACGAAGGGCCGTTCGGCCATCCAGACCCTCTGCGCCACCGGGCTGCGGAAGGACCAGATCGTCATCGTGGACCCGGCGTCCAAGGTGATAGAGATCGCCAACGCCGAGGGCTTCACCGGAGTGCTCGGGGATGCGACGCGCAGCGATGTGCTGTTGCGCGCGGAGCTGCAGAAGGCGCGTCAGGTCATCATCGCCACCCAGCGCGACGACACGGCGGTCCTGGTCGCGTTGACCGCGCGTCAGCTCAACCGTGGCGCGAAGATCGTGGCCGCGGTGCGTGAGGAGGAGAACGCCCCGCTGCTGCGGCAGTCCGGTGCCGATGCCGTGATCACCAGCGCCAGTGCGGCGGGCCGGCTGCTCGGCCTGTCCGTGCTCAGTCCCAGCGCGGGCATGGTGATGGAGGACCTGATCCAACAGGGCAGTGGACTCGATCTCGTCGAGCGGCCGGTGATAAAGGCCGAGGTGGGCAAGAGCGTCCGGGAGACCGAGGACCTCGTGGTCAACGTCCTGCGCGGCCACCGGCTTCTGGGGTACGACGATCCGGCGGCGAGCCCCCTGCAGCTGACGGACCGGCTGATCACCATCGTGCGTGCCTCCAACGAACCACCCCTGAACCACCCGCCGCAGACGGCCCCGCGCGCTTGACCTGACCTGACCTGACCTGACCTGACCTGAGCTGACCTGACCTGAGCTGACCTGACCTGAGCTGAGCTGACCTGACCTGAGCTGAGCGGCCGCAAGCGAGTCGGGGTGAATCGGAGCGGATCGGAGAGGACCGCCACCCCGGCGACCCGCCCCGCGCCACCGTGCGTCGTGGCCGTCCACTGTCCACGGAGTAGCCTCGCGGCCATGCATGCGATCACGATCCCTGAACCCGGTGGCCCCGAGGCGCTCGTGTGGGCCGAGGTGCCCGATCCCGTACCCGGCGAGGGCGAGGTCCTCGTCGACGTCGTGTCCAGCGCGGTCAACCGGGCCGATGTGCTCCAGAGGCAGGGCTTCTACAACCCGCCGGCCGGGGCGTCCCCGTACCCGGGCCTGGAGTGTGCGGGCCGTATCTCGGCCCTCGGCCCCGGCGTCGTCGGCTGGTCGGTCGGCGACGAGGTCTGCGCGCTCCTCGCGGGCGGCGGCTATGCGGAGAAGGTCGCCGTCCCCGTGGGCCAGCTGCTCCCCGTACCGGAAGGACTGGACCTCACCCTGGCCGCGGCGCTGCCCGAAGTGACGGCCACCGTCTGGTCCAACGTGTTCATGGTGGCCCATCTGCGTCCTGCCGAGACGCTGTTGATCCACGGCGGGTCCAGCGGCATCGGCACGATGGCGATTCAGCTGGCCAAGGCGGTCGGCGCGCGGGTCGCCGTGACCGCAGGTGGCCCGGAGAAGCTGGCGCGCTGTGCCGAGCTCGGTGCCGACATCCTGATCGACTACCGGGAGCAGGACTTCGTCGACGAGCTCCGCAAGGCGACGGACGGGGGCGGCGCGGACGTCATCCTCGACATCGTCGGCGCGAAGTACCTGGACCGGAACGTGCGGGCACTGGCCGTCAACGGGCGGCTCGCGATCATCGGTCTCCAGGGCGGGGCCAAGGGCGAGCTGAACCTCGGCGCCCTGCTGACCAAGCGGGCCGCCGTCACGGCGACGTCGCTGCGCGGGCGCCCGCTTGCCGAGAAGGCCGCGATCGTCGCCGCCGTACGCGAGCACGTCTGGCCGCTGATCGCTGACGGTGTCGTCCGGCCGGTCGTGGACCGCACGCTGCCGATGCGGGATGCAGCGGAGGCCCACCGGGTGATGGAGTCCAGCACCCACGTCGGCAAGGTGCTCCTCCAGGCGCCCGAGAAGGCCTGAACAGGCTCGCGACGGCCTGGACAGGTCCGCGACGGCCTGGACAGGTCCGCGACGGCCTGGACAGGTCCGCGACGGCCTGGACAGGTCCGCGACGGCCTGGACAGAAGAGACCCGGCTGAGCGCAGGAACGTCGAAGGGCCCGGCACACGAACCTCGTGTGCCGGGCCCTTCTCGCGGGATCGGTGGGTCGATGGGCGTACCGGACCGGCCCGGAACTACAGGTACGGGCCGGAGCGGAGCGCCCCGTGCGGGTCCGCGCCGCCGTCCTCGTCCTCGTGACCGCTGCCGGGAGGCAGTGCGCGGCGCATCTGCTCCAACTGCGCCCGGGCCGCCATCTGCTGGGCGAACAGTGCCGTCTGGATGCCGTGGAAGAGGCCTTCCAGCCAGCCGACCAACTGGGCCTGCGCGATCCGGAGTTCTGCCTCGGAGGGAATCGACTCCTCGGTGAACGGCAGCGAGAGCCGCTCCAGCTCCTCCACCAGCTCCGGCGCGAGGCCGTCCTCCAGCTCCTTGACCGAGCTGGCGTGGATCTCCTTCAGGCGCACCCGGCTCGCCTCGTCGAGGGGAGCCGCCCTGACCTCCTCCAGGAGTTGCTTGATCATGCTGCCGATGCGCATGACCTTCGCGGGCTGTTCGACCATTTCCGTCACCGGGACCTCACGCGACTCGTCGTCAGTGCCACCGCCGCCGATCGCCATTCCGTCCTGTCCCACTACGAGGACTTGGGGGTGCTCCTGCGACCGTTCATTCCTCGGCATCTCCATGCTGCCCATTGTCTCGCACACACGCCGTCCACCATGGTGGTGCCCCCGGAAACGGATGATCCACCGTTTCCGGGGGCACCGGATGTGCGTCGAAGCCGCCGGTCAGGCCGCCGACACGGCCTCGTCCCCGGTCACCCGGCGCGCCGGGCCAGCGTCAGCCGCGAGCGGGTGAACACCGCAGCCAGCACTCCGGCCAGCAGCGGAACGAGCACGGCCAGCACCCCGATGGTCGCCCAGGGCAGCACGATCGGTGTGAACGCGGACTCCATGGGCTCCTCCCGCATCGCGTCCATCGAGTTGCGCAGATCGACCAGGCGCAGCGCCACCGCGGGCACCAGGCCCGCCGCGGTGCCGAGCAGCACCCCTGTGAGGGCCACCACCACGCACTGGAATCCCGAGAGGGTCCGGCGTACCCGTGGGGGCGCGCCGACCGCACTCAGCGTGGTGAGGTCGGCCTCGGCGTCGGCCTTGGCGAGGCCGGTCGTGATGGCCGCCGCACCCAGGGTGACCACACCGGCGAACAGGGTGAGGATCAGCAGAACGGTGCTCATCCGGTCGCTGGGGCCGTGTTCGGTCTGGAGCCACAGCCCGCCGCCGGTCTGGTCGATGGCGGCCGAGACGCGCTGTTCCTCGGCGTCCGACGGCGGGTGCGGGACGGCGTACACACTGCCGCTCGGCTGGGTGTGCAGGCCGAGCCGCTCGGCGGCCCGCTGGGGCAGGATCATGCGGATGCCCGGGGTGGCGGCGTACTCCGCGTCCGCGACGTACACCTTCACCCGGTCCGTGGACCTGCGGGCCGGCCCCGGGTGCAGCTTGCGGTTCTTCTCGTCCTTGGCGTTGTACGTGTGGACGGCCTTGAGCGTGACCTCACCGTCCTTCGCGTACGCCTGGTTCAGCAGGACGGGAGTGCCGGCCGTCAGCGCCGCGGCGGCCGCGGGGTCGTCGAGCTTCACATACGTGCGGAGCAGGTCGGGGCCCGCCACGACGATGTTGTTCGCCTCCGAGCTGAAACTGCCCGAGGAGATGTACTCGTCCACGCAGGCGGGGGAGCGCATCATCCGCCGGTGTTCCTCCGGGGAGAGCCGCGCGGCGAGCTCCTTGGCGCCCTTGGTGTTGAGCGGGCACGTGTGCCCCTTGCCGGTGGGCTTGACCAGCTCCATGCTGCCGCAGCTGTCCTCGTCCTCGTAGTAGACGTTGCAGTCGCTGCCCGCCCAGACCCGGGAGAAGTCGGCGTGACCGCCGGTCACCGCCATGTTCTGTTCGACGGACGCACGGGCCAGCGGGAGCCGCTCGGCCGTCTTGGCGTCGGTGGACGACAGGACCATCGTGCCCCGGGACAGCATGGGCGTGTAGTCCTGGTCGGACTCGGCCAGGCTGCTGGACATGTACGTCGCGATGGCCACCGAGCCCGCGACGGCCGCCATCACGGCGGCGACCGCCGGAGCGGTGCGGCCGCGGTTGCGGGCCGCATCGCGCAGCGCCATCCGCGGCGAGAGCGGCAGCCTGCGGCCCAGCCGGCCCAGCAGGCCGACGATCACCGGGATACACGCGAGCAGCCCGATCTCGGCGACGACCGAGCCGCCGGCGACCAGCGTGGACTCGCCGCCGGTACCACCGAGGACGGCGACCGCGATGCCGAGGGCCAGCACACAGGCGCCCACGGTGGGCAGCACCCGGGAGCTGCGGCGCACACCGCGACGGCCGGTGAGCGATTCCAGTACGGACTGCCGGGCGGCCACGATCGCCGGGGCCAGGGCCGCGAGGAGTCCCGTGAGGAGGCCTAGCGCGGCGATGACAAGGAGCTCCGCCGGCTTCAGGAGCAGCGAGCCGAAGCGCTGCCCGGCCCACTCCTCGATCAGCGGCCGGAACACCATCGTGAGCAGCAGCCCGGCCGCGACGCCCGTCACCGCCCCGATGGCGCCCAGCACGAGCCCGCCGGAGAGCACGACGGCGCGTACATGGCGCCGGTCGCCGCCGCAGGTGCCGACGAGGCCGAGCTGACGGCGCGAGCGGCGGGCACCGACGGCGAAGGCCGGTCCGGCGAGCAGGACGATCTCCAGGAGCGCCATGGCGACCACGGTGACGGCGGCCGCGCTCGCCTCGGCGGAGTCGTTCGCGTCGTAGTGGTTCACCGACTGCGCCATCGGGATCTCGGAGTCCGGCGGCGGGTCCAGGACCACCTGGCGGGACAGGACCAGGGCGCCGGTCCTGTTGGCCGAGAGCACGTCGTCCCAGCCGATGCCTGCCGCGCCGGACCCCTTGACCAGCCACTCGGTCGAGCCCGTGTTCGGCGGCAGCACCTTCTTGTCGCGGTCGGACGCGTCTCGCCACGGGGCGATGACGGCGCCCGGGTCGGCGTACAACTGCTGCGCCTTCAGATCGGCGGGCTGCTCGACCACGCCGGTGATGGTGTAGGTCCGGCCGACGCTGTTCACGGTGGTGCGGGAGCCGATGTGCAGCCCGGACGAGTCCAGGAACGGTTTCGTGGCCGCCATCTCACCGGTGCCGCGCGGGAACTCGCCCTCGACCAGGTCGACCTTGCCGCGGGCCATCGCGTCCGAGGTGCGGAACTCCACGATCTCGGTGTTGGTGAGTCCGTACGCGGTCGTGACGCTCGCGGGTACGGACTGGATGCTGATCGCCTGCGCCCCCTCGGGGAACGCGGTGCGCATGTCGACCGGCGGGACCTCGCCCTGCGGCGGTTCGTCACCGGCCATGTCGTACGCGTTGGCGTCGGGCATCTGCTGCAGCGGCCCCATGCCCGGGTCGCTGAACAGAGCGTCGGCCGAACCCATCCGGGCCGTCAGCTGCTCGGCCCGGGTGGAGTCGATACTGCGGTACGTGACGTCCGCGGCCGTCACCCCGAGGACCGGCAGCGCGATCATCGCGACCACCAGGGCGCTGCGGCCCTTGGCCCGCATGGCGTCGCGGCGGGCTATCCGGAGGGCGGCGCGCCACCCCGTGAAGGGGCTCACTCGGTGCTCCCGGCTGCCAGCAGCGAGTCGGCGCCCGCGGTCAGCGTCTGGTCGACGATCGAGCCGTCCCGCAGGAAGACCACCCGGTCCGCCCAGGCGGCGTACCGCGGTTCGTGCGTCACCATCACCCCGGCGGCGCCCTGGTCGCAGCGGTTGCGGAGCAGCGCGAGGACGGCCTCGCCGGTCTCGGAGTCGAGTGCCCCGGTCGGTTCGTCGGCCAGCACCAGGCGCCGGTCGCCCACCAGAGCGCGGGCGATGGCGACACGCTGCTGCTGGCCGCCGGACATCTCGTCCGGGAAGCGGTCGGCGACGTCGAGGAGGTTCATCTCCTCCAGGGCGGCGCGGGCCTCCTTGCGCGCCTTGCGGACCGAGACCCCGTCGAGTTCGCGCGGCAGGGCGATGTTCTCGGCGGCGGTGAGGGCGGGGATCAGGTTGTAGTCCTGGAAGACGTAGCCGACGCTGCGGCGGCGCAGCGCGGCGATGCCCTTGCGGCCGAGCGTGGCGATGTCCTGGCCCTCGATGATGATCTGGCCGCCGGTCGCGGTGTCGAGCCCGCCGGCGAGGGTCAGCAGGGTGGACTTGCCCGAGCCCGAGGGGCCCATGACGGCGACGAGCTCACCGGGATGCACCGCCAGGTTGACGCCGCGCAGGGCGTGCACCTCGGCGATGCCGGTGCCGTGGGTACGGGTGAGGTCGCGGAGTTCGAGCACCGGAGCATCCACCGGCAGGGGCGGAGCGGCCGGGGACGGGACGTGCGGGGACATGACGGTGGGTTCCCCCTCGGAACAGGTCTGTGGTCGGGTCCCGGCGGCAGGCCGGGGCCGTGGCCCGCGTGTGGGGCGCAGGCCGTGGTCGAGCGGTGTGGGCGCCGGCTCAGCGGCGGGCGCGGGGCCGGGAGGTGGTACGGGCGGCGGCACGCGAGGGCGTGCCCGTCGCGGGCTCGGTGGCGGCGGCCTCGGCGAGACGGACCAGCCGGGACTCGCAGTGGTCCAGCCAGCGGGCCTCGGCCTCGGCCTGGAAGATCAGCTGCTCCAGTACGAGCAGCCAGGCGACCTCGTCACGGTTGGCGGGGACGTCGGTGAGCGCCTGGGCCTTGAGGCGGGTGTAGTCCTGCATCGCCTTCACGGTGTGGTGGCGCTGGGCCTGGATGACGGCCCGGATGTCGACTCCGGGGGCGCCGACGGCCATGGCGAGCTTGATGGCGAGCTCGTCACGGGGCGGGCTGCTGCGGTCGACCGGGGTCTCGAACCAGGCGCGCAGTTCGGTGCGTCCGTCGTCGCTGATCGAGTAGAGGGCGTGCCCCTGGTCGTCCTCGCCGTCCTGGACGACGAGGCCGTCGCGCTCCAGTCTGCTCAGCGTCGTGTACACCTGCCCGACGTTGAGCGGCCAGGTGGAGCCGGTGCGCGACTCGAATTCGGTGCGGAGCTGGGAGCCGTACCGAGGCCCCCGTTCCAGGAGGGCCAGGAGCCCATGACGGATCGACATACTGAGTATGTATACCGAGTATGTTGACGAATGCAAGTCACCGCGGCCCGCTGTCGCAGGGTCAGGGGCAGGGGCAGGGGCCCTTTCGGGCGCCGCTCAGCCGGAGCGGCGCATACGGAAGGCGAGGAAGCCGAGACCCAGCCCGACCAGGGCGATTCCCGCGCCGAGCGACACCTGCTGGACCTGCTCGACGGCCGGCCCCTCAAGGGCCTGCCGCGACATCCGGCCGGCTCCGGGCGACGTGCTCGCGTCCGGGGTGACGACCGGTACGGCGGCTTGCTCCGTCGCCTCGGCCTCCTCCTCGGCCGCGTCGAGCGCGTCGGCCCGGGCGAGCTCCGTGGGCGTCATCGTCCTCCCGGGCCTCGGCCGCCCCTGCCCGGCGGGCCACCCGGCCAACGGTGACTGGGCGTCGTCGGGGCGCGGCGATCCGGGGCTCGGCGAGGGCGGTGCGGAGGAGGCGGACGAGGACGCGGAACGCGTGGGCGAGGCGGACCGCGGTGGTGCGGGATGCGCCGAGTGCGCCGGGCGCGCGGGCACCGCGGAGGGGTGGCGGGATGCGCCGGGGTGCGAAGCGGACGGAGACGCCGACGACGGACCGGAGGGCGCAATCGACGGCGCAACCGACGGCGGAACGGACGACTGACGGCCCGACGGCGAGGCCGGCAGGCGGGACGAAGGCGCGGACGGTGAACCGGACGTGAGCGGCACCCAGGAGGCCGCGGTCACGGCCGCGCCCACCGTCGGCCCGTGCGCCGCCGCCCTCTGCACCGGGGCACGCCGGTCGGCCGCCTGCGCCTCCCCGGCCGACATGGCCCCCAGTGCCGCTGCTGCCGTCAGTGCCAGGCAGGCCACGCACCTTGAGGGCCGCGAGGCATGGTGTCCTGAAGCCATGAGATCAGCGTCACATGTGACGGTATGTCCGGCATCTCAGGTCATGCGGACGGATGGCGCAAGGACGGCAAGGAGGGTGGCGGAGGAGGCAGCGCAAGGACGGCAAAGAGCGCGGCGAGGGCCTTCGCGGCGGTGCCCTACGCCGGGTCGCCCGTCGCGATGCGCAGCTCGAAGTGCGCGCCCGTCTCGGACACAGCGGCCCCGGGGGTGGGGAACTGGTCGATGATCTGGTCCTCCGCGTACGCGTTGCCCGGCACCTTGATCTGCTTGATCGTCCAGCCGGCCGCGTCCGCGCACGCACGCGCCGAGAGGATGTCCTTGTAGAGGAAGCTCGGCGCCTGGACCTTGTTCGGGTCGTCGATGTCCTCCGGTGCGTCCGTGCACTTCTCGGTGTCCATCGTCCGGTTCCGCTCCGGATCCTTGTGCTCACCGCTCGGGGACTCGCTCGACGTGGCCTCGGTGCCGCCCTTGCCCGACTCGTCGTCCTTGTTCAGCGCGAGCGCCGTGATCAGGCCGCCGATCGCGATCAGTGCGACCACGATCGAGCCCACGATCACCGGCATGTTCCGCTTGGAGCCGCCGCCCGAGGACGACGTGGTGTGCGTCTGAGGCGAGACCGTGTACGGCGGCGGGGTCTGCTGCTGCATCGGCGACATCGCCGCCGGCGTCTGATAGGCGGGCGCCGACTGCGGGTAGCCGTAACTCGCCGCCGGGGCGGGCGCCGGGGTCGGTGCGCCGTAGGGGCCGGGCTGCTGCTGCGACTGGTACGGGCCCGGCTGGTACGGCGTCTGCACGTTCTGCGGCGCGGGGGTGGACTGGTCGACCGGCGGGAAGACCGCCGAGCCGACACCCGAGCCGCTGTTCGCCGGTGCGCCCGCACCGCTGACGATCACGGGGGCGCCGGTCTGGCCGCCCGCGCTCAGCACGCGTGCGATCTCGTCCTGCATCGCGGCGGCGCTCGGGAAGCGCTCGTTCGGATTCTTCTTCAGGGCGCGGGCGACGAGGGCGTCCATCGCCGGGGTGATCGACCGGTTGATCGTGGACGGGGCGACCGGCTCCTCCTGCACATGCGCGTACGCGATGGCGAGCGGGGAGTCCGCGTCGAACGGGATGCGGCCGGTCAGCAGCTGGAACAGCATGATGCCGACCGAGTACAGGTCGGAGCGGGCGTCCACGCCACGACCCAGGGCCTGTTCGGGAGAGAGGTACTGCGGGGTGCCGACGACCATGCCGGTCTGCGTCATCGACGTGACGCCCGACTGCATGGCGCGGGCGATGCCGAAGTCCATGACCTTCACGACACCGCGCTTGGTCACCATCACGTTGCCGGGCTTGATGTCGCGGTGCACTAGCCCCATTTCGTGGCTGGTGTCCAGCGCGGCCAGCACGTCGGCCGTCACCTTGAGGGCCTTGTCGGCAGGCATCGCACCGTAGTTGCGGATGTCCGCCTGGAGGACGGAGCCGAGCGGCTGCCCCTCGACGTACTCCATGACGATGTACGGCATCAGCGCGCCGCCGAGCTCGTCCTCGCCGGTGTCGAAGACGGAGACGATGTTGGTGTGCTGCAGCTTGGCGACCGCCTGCGCCTCGCGCCGGAACCGCTCGCGGAAGGACTGCTCGCGGCCGAGCTCCGTGTGGAGCGTCTTGATCGCTACCTGCCGGTCGAGGGCGGAGTCGTACGCCAGATATACGGAGGCCATCCCGCCTTCGCCCAGCAGGTCACGCAGCTGGTAGCGGCCGCCGGCGACCGAACCGCCCGCGTAGCGACCCTGGGCACCGTGTGCGCCGTCCTGGCTCATGACTTGCTTCCCCCTAGGGCGCGCGACCGCGCGAAGATCCGTATTACTGGCCAAGTCTGCCCGAGGGGTACGACACGTCAAGCCAGGTGCCCGTTCCGTGACCCTACGCACTGGAAGCGTCTCGGAAGCGTTACAGGAACCGCATCGAATTTGCGCACGGGGCGCGCCAGCCGGTTGGATGGCCCGTCCCTCTCGAAAACGGTGTGTCCGGCCAAGGCTGTAGCGTGACGTCGCAATGCAGTCGGCAACGCGGCCGGCGACGCAGCAAGGCACCGTGAGACCCGCGGACGCGCGGACAGAAACGACGGCGAGGACTGATGGCACCCGAACCCGAAGCAAACGGCGGCGGAGTTCCGGATGGCACCGACTCCTGGGGCGTCGGTGGTGTCGTCGGCGACGGACGCTACCGGCTGACCGGCCGCCTCGGCCGGGGCGGTATGGCCGAGGTCTTCGCGGCCGAGGACGTCCGGCTGGGACGTACCGTCGCGGTGAAACTGCTGCGCTCCGATCTTGCCGAGGACCCGGTCTCCAAGGCCCGGTTCACGCGCGAGGCGCAGTCGGTCGCCGGTCTCAACCACCATGCGGTCGTGGCGGTGTACGACTCCGGCGAGGACACCGTGGCCGGCCAGACCGTGCCGTACATCGTCATGGAGCTGGTCGAGGGCCGCACCATCCGTGACCTGCTCCTCAACGCCGAAGCCCCGCCTCCCGAGCAGGCGTTGATCATCGTCTCCGGGGTGCTGGAGGCGCTCGCCTACTCGCACCAGCACGGCATCGTGCACCGGGACATCAAGCCCGCCAACGTGATCATCACGCACTCCGGTGCGGTCAAGGTGATGGACTTCGGCATCGCCCGTGCGCTGCACGGCGCGCAGTCCACGATGACCCAGACCGGCATGGTCATGGGTACGCCGCAGTACCTCTCCCCCGAGCAGGCGCTGGGCAAGGCCGTCGACCACCGCTCCGACCTGTACGCCACCGGCTGTCTGCTGTACGAACTCCTCGCGCTGCGGCCCCCGTTCACCGGCGAGACGCCGCTGTCGGTGGTGTACCAGCACGTTCAGGACATCCCGGTTCCGCCGTCGGAGATCTCGAACGGGACGGTGCCGCCCGAGCTCGACGGGCTCGTCATGCGTTCGCTGGCGAAGGACCCGGACGACCGCTTCCAGAGCGCCGAGGAGATGCGCGGGCTGGTCCAGTACAGCCTGCAGATGCTCCAGGTGCAGGGCGGTCACACCGGTACGTGGAACACCGGCCCGGTCGTGCTGAACGACGGCCCCGGCACTCCCCCCCGGGGTATGACCGGGTCCACCCGTGCGATGGGTCAGGGCGGGTACCACGGGGACACGTCGCAGGGCCCGATCCTGCCGCCGATGAACCCGGACGACGGGGGCTACGACGGCGGCAGCACCCGGCAGGGCGGTGGCGGCCGCGGCAAGCTGTGGCTGTTCGTCGTGCTCGCCCTGATCGCCATCGGTGTGGGTGTCGCCTTCGCGGTCAACGCGGCCAACGACAACGGCAAGAAGCCGAAGGCGCCCGTCACCTCGACGTCCAGTTCGCCCTCCCCGACGGAGACATCGGCTTCGCCGACCGAGGAGGAGACGACGCAGGACACCGAGCAGCCGGGCAACTCCACGGGTGACCAGCAGGATCAGCCCACCTACCGCCCGTCGTACACCCCGTCGTACACCCCGAGCGAGACGGCCGATCCGACGCCTACGGACACGGCACCGACCGAGACGGCCACGTCGGGCACGAGCGAGGGCAACACGGACGAGGGCACGGACGCGGGCACCGACGCCGGTACGGACGCCGGTACGGACGCGGGTACGGACGCGGGCACCAGCACGGGCACGGACGCCGGCACGGGCACGGACGCCGGAACCACCACCGGTGCCGCAGCCGGAGCCGCCGCGGGCGCCGGTGGTGGCACCACCCCGTAACGCTCACTCCGTGAACGCGTCGCGCACCGCCTCGTACTCACGGGTCCACCAGACCGCCAGGGCCGACACCGCAGGGAACTGCGGGTCGGCCCTGCTGTCGTTCAGGCAGTAGCGCCAGTGCAGTATCCAGAAGTCGTTGAGCCGCTCCCACCACACCCGGTGCACCGCCGCGGCCAGCTCGTCCGCCCCGGCTCCCGCCGCCCGCCGGTAGGCGCGTGCGTACGCCCGCACCTTCCCCAGCTCCAGCTCCCCGGCCGGCTGCACGAAGAAGATCGCCGCGGCCCGTACCGCCTCCTCCGCGCGCGGCTGCACCCCGAGCCGGTCCCAGTCGAGGATCGCGACCGGTTCGGCGCCCCGGTAGAGCACGTTCAGCGGGTGGAAGTCGCCGTGGACCCAGCCGGTCGCCGGACCGTCCGGGGTGGGCGGCCGGCGTTCCGCGTGCTGTTCCAGCAGGGTGCGCCGCTCCAGGAGCCGGTGCTCGGCCAGCTCGTCGAAGGCGTCCCGGGGCCGCCGGCCGCGCGCCGCGGCCAGCAGCTCGTCGATCACGGCGAAGGTGTCGGCGGGATCGGGGCTCGCATGGCCGGACCGAGCCCCGGCCCCCGTGCCCGCGCCCATCACCTGTTCAAGACCTGTGTGTACGGCTCCGAGCAGCGCCCCGAGACGCAGCGACTGGGCGAGGGTGAGCTGGGCGCCCGCCCGGTGCAGCCCGTCGACCCAGGGATGCAGGGCGTAGCAGCGGCCGCCGATCTCGGTGACGGTGTCGCCTTCGCTGTCCACGACGGGCGGCGCGACGGGCACTCCGAGCGACTGGAGCCGCTGGGTGGCCCGGTGCTGGCGGACGATCGTGGCGCGGTCGCCGGTGGAGTCGTCCAGGTGGTGCTTCAGGAAGTACGAGCCGCGCGTCGTCGACACCCGGTAGCCGTGGTTGAGCAGGCCCTGGTCAAGGGGCTCGCAGGTGAGCGGATCACCGGCGTCCGGATAGCGGCGCAGCACCTCGCCGACCGGAGGAACAGGCGGGAAGGTTACAGATGAGCGCGGCACTCGACAGATGTTAGATCACGCTGCGTTGACGGATTCGCGGAGTTGCGTGGAAGTCCAGAGTGTGCACAGTGACGAAGTGCGGGTCGAGCCGGAGGTAGGCCGGGGCGAAGGGCTCCCCGTTGACCTCGGCGGGTGCGGGGCCGAAGAGCTCGCGCTGGGCGCAGGTCGGCTCGACGATCTGTGCGGGCCCGGTGAACTGCACGGACCACAGGTCGCGGCTGCCCGCCGAGGTGGCGGCGTTGTAGTTGTCCGCCCCATAGGCCACGACCGCGCCGTCGCAGGCGTCGTGGTAGCCCAGACCGCCGTGCATGCGCAGCACGACGCGGCCGTCGGTGACGATGTGCCGGGCCACCGTCAGGATCGGGAGGGCTCGCATACTCGTCGCCAGCCGGCCGTAAGGGACGCGGCCGAGCAGCTGGATCGCGTGGAGTTCCTCGGAGGACATGACCTCCACTGTCCGTCACCTGTGTGGACGGAATAAGAGGCCGGGGCCCTGGTTGGGCCGGGACCAAAGTCCCGACCCGGGGCCCGGGGCCGTATCGCTCAGCGCCTCTCGGCCTGGAGTCGCGCCACGTACGCGGCGGCCTGCGAGCGTCGTTCCATGCCCAGCTTGGACAGCAGGCTGGAGACGTAGTTCTTGATCGTCTTCTCGGCGAGGTGGAGTCGCTCGCCGATCACCCGGTTCGTCAGACCTTCCCCGATGAGATCCAGGATCTTGCGTTCCTGGTCGGTGAGAGCGGCGAGTTTGTCGTCGCCGCGGCCCTTCTTGCCGTCGCGCAGCCGTTCCAGCACCCGCGCCGTGGCCACCGGGTCGAGCAGCGATTTCCCGGCCGCCACGTCCCGTACCGCGCTCAGCAGTTCGTTGCCGCGGATCGCCTTGAGCACGTATCCGGCTGCGCCCGCCATGATCGCGTCGAAAAGCGCCTCGTCGTCGGCGTACGAGGTCAGCATCAGGCAATTGATGGACTCGTCCTGGGAGCGGATCTCGCGGCAGACCTCCACACCGCTGCCGTCCGGCAGCCGTACGTCGAGGACGGCCACATCGGGGCGGGTCGCGGGGATCCGCACCAGCGCGTCCGCCGCCGTACCGGCCTCGCCGACCACTTCGATGTCGTCCTCGGACGAGAGCAGCTCATGGACTCCGCGGCGGACCACTTCATGGTCATCCAGCAGAAAAACAGTGATTTTTCCTTCTTTGCGCACAAACGCAGTCTCACACACTCCCCTCTTCCCTGCCGCTGTCCGGCGGGATAACGTGCCGTTGTTCCGGCGGCCTGCAAGGCTGTTACCAGTGCTGTGACCAGCGAGAGTTCCCGAATTCCTCGATTTACTTGGATATCCAAGCAAAATCGCAGGTCAGGAAGGGTTTCGCAGTTATGCGACCCACTGGGTAACGTGCATTGGACAGGGCGCTCGCCGGGGCACCTGTCACGCCTGTTCCCGGACCGAGGCACCCACCCCGTGCACGGGTACGGACACAGGCGAGCCGCACTGGTCACCCGGCAGACCCCGGGGGCCGGACCGACGGAGGAGCACGCACGTGACCGTGGAGAGCACTGCTGCCGCGCGTAAACCGCGACGCAGCAGCAAGCGGACCAGCGCCGCGAAGACGCCCGCGAAGACGCCACAGAGTTCCGGACCCGAACTCGTACAGCTGCTGACGCCCGAGGGCGAGCGCATCGAGCACCCGGACTACTCGATCGACCTGACCGCGGACGAGCTGCGCGGTCTGTACCGGGACATGGTCCTGACCCGCCGCTTCGACGCCGAGGCCACCGCGCTGCAGCGCCAGGGCGAGCTGGGCCTGTGGGCCTCGCTGCTGGGCCAGGAGGCCGCGCAGATCGGCTCCGGCCGGGCACTGCGCGACGACGACTACGTCTTCCCGACCTACCGCGAGCACGGCGTCGCCTGGTGCCGGGGCGTCGACCCGACCAACCTGCTCGGGATGTTCCGCGGTGTGAACCACGGCGGCTGGGACCCGAACACCAACAACTTCCACCTGTACACGATCGTCATCGGCTCGCAGACCCTGCACGCCACCGGCTACGCCATGGGCGTGGCCAAGGACAGCGCGGACTCGGCCGTGATCGCGTACTTCGGCGACGGCGCCTCCAGCCAGGGCGATGTCGCCGAGGCGTTCACCTTCTCCGCGGTCTACAACGCGCCCGTCGTGTTCTTCTGCCAGAACAACCAGTGGGCGATCTCCGAGCCCACCGAGAAGCAGACCCGGGTCCCGCTCTACCA
The DNA here is from genome assembly GCF_035917155.1 of Streptomyces sp. NBC_00385. Classification (NCBI taxonomy): domain Bacteria; kingdom Bacillati; phylum Actinomycetota; class Actinomycetes; order Kitasatosporales; family Streptomycetaceae; genus Streptomyces; species Streptomyces sp. NBC_00385. Next base: position 4,358,278 of record NZ_CP107951.1, read on the forward strand.
GCGCGCCCAGGGCTTCGGCTTCCCCGGCGTCCGGGTCGACGGCAACGACGTGCTGGCCTGCCTCGCCGTCACCCGATCCGCCCTGGAGCGCGCCCGCCGCGGTGAGGGTCCCACCCTCGTCGAGGCGTTCACCTACCGCATGGGCGCGCACACCACCTCCGACGACCCGACGAAGTACCGGGCCGACGAGGAGCGCGCCTCCTGGGAGGCCAAGGACCCGATCCTGCGCCTGCGCACCTACCTGGAGAACGAGGGCGTCGCCGACGAGGCGTTCTTCACCGCCCTCGACGAGGAGAGCGAGACCCTCGGCAAGCGGGTACGCGAAGCCGTACGGTCCATGCCGCAACCGGACCGGATGGCGATCTTCGAGCACGCCTACGCCGACGGGAGCGCCCTCGTCGACGAGGAGCGCGCCCAGTTCGCCGCCTACCAGGCATCGTTCGCCGAGGAGGGCAAGTAGCCATGGCCATGGAAAAGATGTCCATCGCGAAGGCGCTCAACGAGTCGCTGCGCAAGGCCCTCGACACCGACCCCAAGGTCCTCATCATGGGTGAGGACGTCGGCAAGCTGGGCGGGGTCTTCCGGATCACGGACGGGCTCCAGAAGGACTTCGGCGAGGACCGGGTGATCGACACCCCGCTCGCCGAGTCCGGCATCGTCGGTACGGCGATCGGCCTGGCCCTGCGCGGCTACCGGCCGATCGTGGAGATCCAGTTCGACGGCTTCGTCTTCCCCGCGTACGACCAGATCGTCACGCAGCTCGCGAAGATGCACGCCCGCTCACTCGGCAAGATCAAGCTGCCGGTCGTCGTGCGGATTCCGTACGGCGGCGGCATCGGCGCCGTGGAGCACCACAGCGAGTCGCCCGAGGCGCTGTTCGCGCACGTCGCGGGCCTGAAGGTCGTCTCGCCCTCCAACGCGGCCGACGCGTACTGGATGATGCAGCAGGCCGTCCAGAGCGACGACCCGGTCATCTTCTTCGAGCCGAAGCGCCGCTACTGGGACAAGGGCGAACTCGACACCGAGTCCATCCCGGGCCAGCTGCACCGTGCGTCCGTCGCCCGCACCGGCACGGACCTCACGCTCGTCGCGTACGGCCCGATGGTGAAGGTCTGCCTGGAGGCCGCCGCGGCCGCCCAGGAGGAGGGCAAGTCGATCGAGGTCGTGGACCTGCGCTCGATGTCCCCGATCGACTTCGACGCCATCCAGGCCTCGGTCGAGAAGACCCGCCGGCTGGTCGTGGTCCACGAGGCTCCGGTGTTCTACGGTTCCGGTGCGGAGATCGCCGCTCGCATCACGGAGCGGTGCTTCTACCACCTGGAGGCACCCGTGCTGAGGGTCGGCGGCTACCACGTCCCCTACCCGCCCGCGCGGCTGGAGGACGAGTACCTGCCGGGTCTCGACCGTGTGCTCGACGCCGTCGACCGCTCGCTGGCGTACTGAGGACGGGGACGTGACAACGATGACCGAGACTTCCAACGCCGCTCGCTTCCGTGAGTTCAAGATGCCCGACGTGGGCGAGGGACTGACCGAGGCCGAGATCCTCAAGTGGTTCGTCCAGCCCGGCGACACCGTCACCGACGGCCAGGTCGTCTGCGAGGTCGAGACGGCGAAGGCCGCCGTGGAGCTGCCGATCCCGTTCGACGGTGTGGTGCACGAGCTGCGCTTCCCCGAGGGCACGACCGTCGACGTCGGCCAGGTGATCATCGCGGTGGACGTCGCGCCGGGTTCAGGTGACGACGCCCCCGTGGCGGCCGAGCCGGCGCCCGAGCCCGTCGCGGAGCCCGCGGAGCCCGCGGAGCCCGCGGAGCCGAAGGGCCGTACGCCCGTCCTGGTGGGCTACGGCGTCGCCGAGTCCTCCACCAAGCGGCGCGCCCGCAAGGGCACGGAGGCGGCCCCCGCGGCGGCCTCCGCCGCGATCCAGGGCGAGATGAATGGCCACGGTCCCGCCGCGGTCGCCGAGGCCCGTCCACTCGCCAAGCCCCCGGTCCGCAAGCTGGCCAAGGACCTGGGCATCGACCTGGCGACGGTGACCCCGACCGGCGACGGCGGCGTCATCACCCGCGAGGACGTCCACGCGGCGGCGACGCCGGCACCCGCTCCCGCCCCGGTGCAGACCGAGGCCCCGGCCCCGGCCCCGATTGCGGCCCCGGCCCCGGCCTCCGTGACCGCCCGCGAGACCCGTATCCCCGTCAAGGGCGTACGGAAGGCGATCGCCCAGGCGATGGTCGGCAGCGCGTTCACGGCGCCGCACGTCACGGAGTTCGTGACCGTCGACGTGACGCGCACGATGAAGCTCGTGGCGGAGCTCAAGGAGGACAAGGACATGGCCGGGGTGCGGGTCAACCCGCTCCTGATCATCGCCAAGGCCCTCCTCGTCGCGATCAAGCGGAACCCCGAGGTCAACGCCGCCTGGGACGAGGCGAACCAGGAGATCGTGCAGAAGCACTACGTCAACCTGGGCATCGCCGCCGCTACCCCGCGCGGACTCATCGTCCCGAACATCAAGGACGCGCACGACCAGACGCTGCCGCAACTGGCCGCGTCCCTGGGCGAGCTGGTCTCCACGGCCCGCGAGGGCAAGACGTCACCCGCCGCGATGGCGTCCGGCACGGTGACCATCACCAACGTCGGCGTCTTCGGCGTCGACACGGGCACGCCGATCCTTAACCCGGGCGAGTCCGCGATCCTCGCGGTCGGCGCGATCAAGCTCCAGCCCTGGGTCCACAAGGGCAAGGTGAAGCCCCGCCAGGTGACCACCCTCGCCCTCTCGTTCGACCACCGCCTGGTGGACGGCGAGCTCGGCTCCAAGGTCCTCGCGGACGTCGCCGCGATCCTCGAGCAGCCGAAGCGGCTGATCACCTGGGGGTAGTGACCCCGGTGGTACGTGTATGAGGTGGGCCCGCGAGACGTTCGCGCGGGCCCACCGTCATGTGCGCGCGCCCAGCGAGGTGAGGCGCGCCATCTCCTCCTCGGAGAGCCGCAGTGCGCCGGCCGCCACGTTCTGCGCGAGGTGGTCCGGGTCGCTCGTCCCGGGGATCGCGAGGACGTGCGGCCCCTGCTGCAAGGTCCAGGCCAGCCGGACCTGCGGGATCGAAACCCCGTGCGCGCGGGCGACGGCACACACCTCCGCCTCGTTGTCACCGACCGCAGGCCCCGCCTCCCGTCCGGGCCCGGCGATGGCGAAGAACGGGACGAACGCGATGCCGAGTTCACCGCAGTGCCGAAGGAGGGCCCGCTCCTCGCTCGGCGCCCCGATTCCGTAAGGATTCTGGACGCAGACGACCGGGGCGATGTCCCGGGCCTCGGCCAGTTGGGCGGACGTGACGTTGGAGACGCCGAGGTGGCGGATAAGCCCGGCCTCGCGCAGTTCGGCCAGCGCGCCGAAGTGCTCGCCGATCGAGCCGGTCCGACCGCTCGGCGGTACACGGAGGTTGACCACGTCGAGATGATCGCGGCCGAGTTGGCGAAGGTTCTCCTCGACCTGGGCGCGCAACTGCGCCGGCTCGGCCCACCACCACGCGCCCGAGGGGTCGCGGCCGGGCCAGACCTTGGTGGTGATGACCAGATCCTCCGGGTAGGGCGCCAGCGCGCGGTTGATCAGCTCGTTGGCGGATCGGGTGGCCGAGAAGTAGAACGCGGCGGTGTCGATGTGGTTGACCCCGAGCTCGACCGCCCGCCGGAGCACGCTGATCGCCCGCTCACGGTCACGGGGCACGCCGTCGCCGAAGGGTGCGGTACCCGTCAGGCGCATCGCGCCGAAGCCGACGCGGTACACCGGAAGGTCACCGAGCCGCCAAGTTCCGCCGTGTTCAGCTGAGTTCGTTCGTGCAGGCATGACTGAGGTCTCCTCTTGCGGTGGGTGGCGGAAGCGGTCGCCGGGCACGCGGCTCCGCCCCGGCCCAGCCCCGGGCCCTTCGGCGGGCCCGTTCGCGGGGGCGCCGGTACCGGGTGAGCTGGACGTGTGGCGAGAGCCGGGCGTGTGGCGCGCGCCGGGCGTGTGGCGCGGCCGGGCGTGTCCGGGAACGAAGAAAGCCTCCCCGGCGGAAGGAAATCCGCACCGAGAAGGCTCACGTAACGCCCGGCACCTTAGCAGTCCGCGTGGGGTTGAGACCAGAGTTGCGAGTGATGTGGGTGCTCCCCGGCCGCACGGTGAGTTCGGCGAAGACCGTCTTGCCGACGGTGCGCGGCTCGACGCCCCAGCGGTCGGCGAGCTGGGCGACGTTGAGGAGCCCGCGCCCGTAGCAGTCGTCGGCGCCCGCCTCGCGCAGTCCGGGGAGTCGTTCCCCGCGGGGGTCGCTGACCTCGATGCGGAAGGTGGTGGCGGTGAGGCTGAGGTGGACCCGGAAGAGCCGGCCCCGCATGCTGCCGTGCAGTAAGGCGTTGGTCGCCAACTCGCTTACCAGGAGCGCGGCTTCACCCGCGTGGTGGGGGTGCCCCCACTCGGCGACCAGGCGGGCGGTCCGCCGGCGGGCGAGGGTCACGCTGCGGGCGGTGGGCGTGTAGTCGAGGCGGTCCTCGTGGAGCGGGGGATCGGGTTCGGGTGCGGGGGCCGGGGCTTCCTGGGCTGCGGTCATGGTCGCGCGCCTCTCTGTTGGGGTGCGGGCGGTGGCGATGCCGCGTCTGCGCCGGGCAGGGCGGTGCACTTCCGCCGGTCGTTGCCGCTGAGTGATCGGTGTGCCACTGAAAGTAGCGGAAGCTATTCGCGGGCAGCAAGTACTTCAGGCAGAGAATTCTCTGCCCTAGTTGGTGTTCGATGGACCGGCGCTCCAAACTGAGGCGACTGAGGGAAGGAGTCGGCTGTGGCGGGTAACAGCCCGGATCGCGGGCGGACGGTTTCTACCGTGCTCGGACGCCGTCTCGGCGGTGAACTGCTCCGGCTGCGGGAGGGGCGCTCCCTGCGTCAGTCGCACGCTGCGGAGGCGCTGACGGCGTCGGTTGCGAAGGTGGCGAAGATCGAGCGGGGCCTTGTGCCGATACGGGACCCCGACATCAGGGCTCTTTGTCACCTGTACGGCGAGACGGACGAAGTCGTGGTCGGGCGGCTGTTGGCGCTTGCCAAGGCCGACCGCGAACGCCGCAAGGCAAGCGGCTGGTGGAACCAGTACCCAGGGCTCCAGTCAATGGCCGAGTACGTGGCTTTGGAGGACATCGCCACAGGCCTCCGTACCTGGCAACTCGCCATCGTGCCCGGCCTGCTCCAGACGCCTGACTATGCGCGGGCGCTCGCTGTGGGAAATGGCTCCTGGGAAGACCCGGATGAGATCGAACCCTTCGTCGAGTCCCGGATGGCCAGGCAAGTTCGCCTGACCGGCGACCGGCCACTGGAGCTTTGGGCTCTCGTGCAGGAGAGCGTGCTCCGCCAACTGGTGGGAGGACGAGCTGTGATGAGGGAGCAGCTCGGCCACCTGCTGGACATGGCCCGACGCCCGAATGTGAAACTCCAGGTGATGCCGTACCTGGTGGGTGCGCACCCCGGCATGACCAGCGCCTTCACCATCGTGTCGTTCGCCGAACCAGGCGCGCTCGACGTGGTCCACATGGATACCACCTCGACCACCCTCTGGTTGGAGAGCGATACTGATGCGGAGCGTCACGACAGGATCTTCGATCGCATGACGCGTCTTGCGCTCGCTCAGCGCAACTCGGTCACACTGATCGACGGAATCCTCAAGGAGATGTAGACCGCGTGCCCGCGTATACGTTCGTCAAGTCCAGCTACAGCGGAGGCAACGCCGGGCAGGAATGCGTCGAGGTGGCCCGCAACATTGCCAACATCGTCGCCATCCGCGACTCCAAGACACCCGCCGGCCCCGTCCTCCTCCTCGCCCCCGCCGCCTGGCGCGCCTTCCAAGCGGGCCTGCGCCGGGCATAGGGCCAGGCCGGGGGGGACCCCCCGACCCATCCACCGGCCCGCCGGATGTCGCCCCCGCGCGCGTTCCGCGATCGTCGATCCCCTGACGCAGATCGCGTACGGGGAGAGGAACACTTTGCGACACGGGATTTCCAAGGCGGCAACCGCACTCGTGGCACTGGCCCTTGCCGGTGGGGCGATCGTTCCCGCCGCCGCGGCGCCACGGCCCGCCGTCGACGGCATCTGGCGGGTGAACGGCTACGGCACCGTCCTGTCGATCGCGCACGGGCGGCTTCAGGAGTACCAGACCACCGCGCTGGGCTGCATCAAGGGCGAGCCGGCGAAGCAGACGGCACCGGGCGTGTACAGGTCCGGCGACGGGACGCTCCTCACCGTCCAGGCGTCCGGGACGCTACGGCTGTCGGGTTCGGCCGGGTACCGGGAACTGCACCGGCTGGGCAGGCTCCCGGCGGCATGTGCGCAGCCCGCAGCCGAGGACGACCCGGTGGCGACGTTCGACGTCTTCTGGCAGTCCTTCGAGGAGAACTACCCGTTCTTCGCCGCCAAGGGCATCGACTGGCATGCCGTACGGGACACGTACCGGCCGAAGGTGCACGCCGACACGTCCAGGGACGAACTCTTCACCCTCTTCAGCGAGATGGTGAAGCCGCTGTACGACGCACACGTCACCGTCTTCGACGGCGAGCGGCGCTTCTCCCAGGTCCGTCCGGGTACGGCCGTGATCGGCAGTGATCTGGACACCAAGGTCAAGGACTACATCGTGCGGAGCGACCTCGACGGCGAGCCGCTGCGGGAGTTCGCGAACGGCCGGATCAGCTACGCGGATCTGCCCGGCGGGCAGGGCTATCTGCGGCTTTCCGGGTTCGCCGGTTACAGCAGCGGGGAAGGGCATGCGTACGCCGCGGAGCTGGCCGAGCTCGACAAGGCGCTGGACACCGTGTTCACCGCCGAGCGCACGGCCTCGCTCACCGGACTCGTCATCGACCTGCGGATCAACGGCGGCGGTGCGGACGCCCTCGGCCTGCACCTTGCCGGGCGCCTGACCGACTCCTCGTACACCGCCTACCGCAAGCGCACCCAGTACACCCGGCCGCAGCCCGTCCCCGTGAAGCCCGCACGCGGCGTCCCCCGCTACGGCGGTCCGGTGGCCGTGCTGACGGCCGCGACGACGTTCAGCGCGGGCGAGACGTTCACCCAGGCCCTCATCGACCGGCCCGGCCGGACCGTCCGCATCGGGGAGAACACGCAGGGCGTCTTCTCCGACACCCTGGACCGCACTCTGCCGGGCGGCATGACGGTCTGGCTGCCGAACGAGGAGTTCCTCACCCGCCGGGGAGGGACCTTCGACGGTGCGGGCATCCCGCCTTACATCCGTACGCCGGTCTTCACCGAGGAGGAGTTTGCGACGGACCGCGACTCGGCCTTCGACGCGGCGGTCGCCGTGCTTCGGGAGCAGAAGCCGGCATGAGACGCCACGTGCCGGTCCGGTGTGTCGGGTTACGGGTCTGTCCCAGCGGGTGGCCGCGTCGAACGAGTGCGGAACCGTGGCGGGAGGTGGCCACAGGGCAGGCCCGGCGGCGGGTTCCGGAGCGGCGCAGCCGGTGCGAAGGGGTGAGTCGCCGGCCTGTACGTGTAACAGGCATGTCTTAGGCGGCGGTTCGGCGGAACGGTGCGGCGGGCCCGCTGCTCTTGTTGATCAGTAACGCTCGCTCGTACCTGATCAATACGGAGCGGCCGGTCCCGTTCACCGATGCTGAGGAAGAAATGATGCGCGCTCACAGGATCACCTTCGCCGCCCTGGTCGTTGCCGCCGGTCTCTCGCTCACCGCCTGCCAGAACGGTGACGACGGCGCGGCGGCGAGCGACCCGTCGTCCGCCTCCTCGGCCTCCGCCGCGTCCTCATCGGGAGGCGGTTCGGGCTCGGGCGGCTCGGATCAGGACAGTGGGAAGGGCTCCGCCGGCACCGGCTCCGACGGCAAGGGCACGGCCGCCCCCGCCGACTCCGGTTCCGGTTCCGGTTCCGGAGGCAACGGCTCGGCCCCCAAGTGCACCACCGACGGGCTGGAGATCACGGCACAGGACGGCTTCATCGACGGCGACCCCGATGGCAGCGTCGTGGTGGCGCTGACGAACGGCAGCGGCGCCGACTGTGTGATCTCCGGGTTCGCGGGCGTCGACCTGAAGACCAACGCGGGGGACATCTCCGCCACGCGCAAGGGCGAGCCCGGTGACCCGTACACCCTCAAGAACGGCAAGGAGATCGACTTCTACGTCAGCTACCCGCTCAATGAGTCGGGCGGCTCCGGTGTCCGCATCACGGGGCTGGTGGTGACCCCGCCGAACGAGACGAAGTCGGTCACCCTCGCCTGGCCGGGCCAGGACTCGCTGCCCGTCACGGACGGTTCCGGCTCCCCGGTGCTGGTGGGCCCGATCGGCAGCGCCGGCCAGGGCGGCTGATCCGGGGGGTTCGGGCGCGGCCGGGAGGCAAGTTCCCGTTCTCTCCGTCGGGTTAGCCCCCGGGTCGGCCCTGGTGACAGCGCCTCCCGGCGACGGGGGCGGGCAGGATGGGCCGGACCCCTCGTCCCTGGTGGGATGGGCGCCACCCTCGAAACCGGCGGCGAAGGGCCGCGGGCGAGGGCAGAAAAGGGGTCCCTCATGCAGGTGTTACGAAGGCGCCGGCGACGACTGCTCGTCCTGACCGGCCTGGCCACGCTCCTCCTCGCCACATCGGTCGGCCCGACAGCCGCCGCGGACGCGCAGTACGCCGATCCGCTCCAGCGGCGGGTGGACGCGATCCACGACACCGGGGTGGTCGGGGTCTCCGCCGAGGTGACGTCACCGGGCACACGCACACGGGCCTTCGCGCGGGCCGGGGTGGCCGAGAGGGGCACCCGGAGGCCGATGCCTCCGGGCGGCAGGTTCCGGATCGGCAGCGCCACCAAGACGTTCACCGCCACGGTCGTGCTGCAACTCGTCGGCGAGGGACGGCTGTCCCTGGAGGACACCGTCGAGCGGTGGCTGCCGGGAGTGGTCGGCGGCGACGGGCCGGACGGCGGTTCCGTCACCGTGCGGCAGCTCTTGCAGCACACCAGCGGGATCCCCGAGGTCCTTCCGGAGATCGCCGCCTTGAACAGCGCCGACGGGTACCGGGCCGAGCGGTTCCGTACGTACACCCCGGAGGAACTGGCGGGGCTGGCGATGCGGCGCCCGGAGGAGGTGTCGACCGAGGCCGCTTGGTCGTACTCCAACACCAACTACATTCTCGCCGCGATGATCATCCGCGAGGTGACCGGACGCAGCTGGGACCGGGAGGTGGAGGACCGGATCATCCGGCCGCTGGGCCTGAGCGGTACCAGCGCGCCCGGCACCTCGCCGTTCGTTCCAGGCCCGCACGCCCGGGCCTACGCCGCCTTCGGCGCAGGCAAAGGCGCAGGCATCGATGTCACGGCGCTCAACACGAGCATGGCCGTCGGATCCGGCGCGCTGATCAGCACCACACACGACCTGAGCCGGTTCTACGCCGCGCTGCTCGGCGGCCGCCTCCTGGAACCGGCGGAGCTGGCCGAGATGACGGCCACCGTGCCCGCACCCGGGATGGGCGTCAGCTACGGACTCGGGCTGGGCGAGATCCCGTTGACCTGCGGCGGCACCTACTACGGGCACCCGGGCGAACTGCTCGGCTACCGCACCTGGGCGGGCATCACCCGGGACGGATCCAGGACGGCCGTCGTGTACGCGACGAGTGACGGCGGCCCGGACACGCAGCAGGCAATGAGGACGCTCGTGGACCAGGAACTGTGCGGTGCGCGCCGACCCGGGGGAAGGGCCGGCTGAGGGCCTGCCGGGCCCCTGCTTCACCAGGTGGGTCCGGCCTTCACCGCCGGGCCGCTGCCGGCCCCCGTGACCCTCCCGTCGACAGGGCAACAGAATGTGGGTGTGGAGACCACGGGTTCCGAACGAGGGGGAGCGATGGGCAAGAGGGAGAGGCCGCGACGCCGGGCTGCCGCCGCAGCGGGAGTCACGCTGGCGGTAACGGTGCTGGCCGCTTGCGGAGGCGGTGGTTCATCGGGTGCGAAGCCGTCCGGCACGTGGGCGGAACCGTCCCGCGCGGCGTCCGGGAGGCCGAGCCGGCCCGCGTTCGATCCGCCCGTCCGCTTCGACGGGCCCACTGTCGAACTCACGGATGCCCAGCAGCCGAGCACGACGAGCGGAGAGGCGCTGCGCCCCGCGCTGACACTTGCCGACGGCGTCGCGTACATCACGACCGAGGGTGGACTGGAGGCGATCGACACCGGGACCGGCGATGCGCGCTGGAACGTGGAGACCAAGCACCCCGCGGACCCGGGCGGTTTCGGAAGCAAGCGTGTCGCTCCCTGGGTGTCGGCCGACGGCAGGACGGCGTACGCCGCCTTCGGCAGGGAGGTGGAGGGGGAAGGGACGGCGCCGGACCGTTCCGTGATCGAGGTGCTGGCCGTCGAGACGGCCACGGGCCGTACGGCGTGGTCGGCGGAGATCCCGTCCGCGCCGAGTTCCACCGGGCTCGCCGCCGTTGCCATCGGCGCCGACGAGAACCTCGCGCCGCAGGTCGTGGGCGTGGACGCCGGAACGGCGGTCGTCACCGAGGCCGACACCACGTATGCCGTCGACCCGGCCACGGGCGCGGTCCGGTGGAAGAAGGCCGATTTCCGTGCGCTGACCTTCGCGGACGGTGTCGTCGCCGGTGGCGAGGAGACGGGTTACGCCGAAGGCAGGCTGCTGGGCGTCGCCGCGGACACGGGCAGGCAGCGGTGGACCGAGCCGGACGTGCGGCAGCCGGACTCGGTGGGCGTGCGGTGGCTGAGCGGCAACCTCGATGACCGGACGGTCGTCGTGGACGCGGTCAGCGGCAGCACGCGTGCGTCGTTCGAAGGCCGCGACTGGCGGTGTCTCGACGACGAGCGGTCGCTGATGGAGTGTTCCAAGTACGGGTACAGGGCGGCGGACAGAGGAATCGTGGTCTTCGACGCCACGTCGGCCCAGCAGAAGTGGGTGCTGCACGCCCGCTCCGGGCGGGTGATCCCGAAGGTCACCGGGTTCTGGCACGGTGCCCTGTACGGGGAGGTGGGTGAAGAGCCGGTCGTCCTGGACGGGAACACGGGCAAGGACCGGCAGACGTCCGCAGGCGCCGCGCCGTACGAGATCGATCGCTACGGCGGTGTGGAGGGAACGTCGTTCCACCGCGCAACACGCTGACAGGACGAGGGGCCCCGCGGCGTATGCGGGACCCCTCTCCGTACGCCGGGCACCTGCTCACACCCGGCTGAGATACCTCTGGAGGCCGTAGTCCATGAGCTTCTTCGCGTCCGCCGTGCGGGTCGTCTCCGAGGTGGAGGTCAGGACCGCGCCGATGACGGTCTTGCCGTGGCGGGTCGCGGCGAAGACCAGGCAGTACTTGGCCGTCGGGCCGGAGCCGGTCTTCACGCCGATCGCGCCGCTGTAGGTGCCCAGCAGCTTGTTGGTGTTGGTCCACGACATGTAGCGGGAACCGCCGCTCTTCGTCGTGACCTTCTGCTTCGTCGACTTCGTCTTCACGACCGTGCGGAACGTGGAGTACTTCATCGCGCTGCTCGCGAGCTTCGTCAGGTCGCGCGGGGTCGAGTAGTTGGACCCGTTGTCTATGCCGTCGAACGAGTCGAAGTGCGTGTTCGTCAGGCCGAGGGTCTTGGCCGTGGAGTTCATCTTGCCGATGAACGACTTCACCCGGGCCGCGCGCGTGGAGCCGGATCCGAACTTGTCGGCGAGCGCGTACGCGGCGTCGCAGCCGGACGGCAGCATCAGACCGTAGAGCAGCTGACGGACCGTGACCTTGTCGCCCACGATGAGACGGGCCGAGGACGCGCCCTTGGCGACGATGTAGTCGCTGTACGCCTTCTGGACCGTGACCTTGGAGTCCAGGTTGAGGCCCTTCTGGGCCAGCACCACCCGGGCGGTCATGATCTTCGTGGTGGAGCCGGTGGAACGACGGGTGTCCGCGGCCTTGGTGAACAAGGTCCTCCCCGTGCCGTTGTCCATCACGAAGCCGCCCTTGGCGACGATCGTCGGAGCCGGTGGCGCGGCAGCCTGTGCCGTGGAGGCGAACGTGCCTCCCGCGATGACGGCACCTGCGGTGAGTGACACCGTGGCGGCTACGGAAACACGCCTTATGCGTTGAATGCCGAGTTTCAAGTTGACGCTCCAAAGGCCCCTGGAATGCGGCTACATGGGGGTAGCCGCGCATTGGTGAGACGTACGGGGCCGATGGATGGTTGTGGCAGGGGCGGGGTGATTTTTCACGACATCCGGGAGACGTCAGCGATCGCCGGCGGCCCGGAAGGTGCGGCGGTAGACCTGCGGCGATACACCGATCGCGGTGTGCAGGTGCTGGCGCAGTGACGCGGGCGTCGCGAATCCGACCCGGGTGGCGATCTGCTCGACCGGCACGTCGCTGGACTCGAGCAACTCCCGTGCCCGGGCGACCCGCTGCTGGATCAGCCAGCGACCCGGGCTCATCCCCACCTCGTCCCGGAACCGGCGGGCGAACGTGCGCAGGCTCATCCGGGCGTGCCCGGCGAGGTCGGTCAGCGTCAGGGGCTCGCCCAGCCGTCCGAGCGCCCACTCCTGGGTCCCCGCCGTCCCGGCTGCCGACGGCCGGGGCACCGGCTGCTCGATGTACTGCGCCTGCCCGCCCTCCCGCCACGGAGGCGTCACGCACCGGCGCGCGACGTGATTCGCCACCTCGCTGCCGTGGTCCTTGCGTACGAGGTGCAGGCACACATCCACGCCGGACGCGGCCCCGGCCGACGTGAGGATGGCACCGTCGTCGACGAACAGCACATCCGCGTCCAGGTCCACCGCGGGGAACATGGCCCGGAACCGGTCCGCGAGATGCCAATGCGTCGTGGCCGGATGCCCGTCGAGCAGTCCGGCCGCGGCGAGCGTGAAGGCGCCCGTGCAGATGGACACGATGCGTGCGCCGGAAGGAATCCGCGCGAGCGCTTCGGCCACGGGGGCCGGCAGCCGCGTCGAGTCCGGAGCCGACTCGTACGGCGGGATGACCACGGTGTCCGCTTCCGCCAGCGCCTCGGGCCCCTGGTCCGGGGCGATCGCGAAGTCCGACGAGGTGCGCACCGGTTGACCGTCGACCGTGCAGGTGACCACCTCGTAGAGGCCCTCCGCTGTGCCGAAGACCCGCTGCGGGATGCCGAGTTCGAACGGATAGACCCCGTCGAGCGCCAGGACGACGACACGATGCATGGCACGCATGGCACGATCCTAGCGGCGAATGGCATTCGGGCCACTCCCGCCGGACGCCCGGGAGCAGCAGGCTGGTGCGCATGAACGACAACGTCATCACGATGCGCGCGATCAGCCAGGACGTCATAGGCGGCCCCGAGGTGCTCAAGGAGGTCCGGCTGCCCCGGCCGGTGCCCGGACCCGGTGAGGTACTCGTCCGTGTGCATGCCGCCGGGGTCAACCCCACCGACTGGAAGCACCGCGGCCTCCCCGGGCTCTTCCTGGGTGAGCCGCCTTTCGTCCTGGGCTGGGACGTCTCCGGTGTGATCGAGACGACCGGCCCCGGCGTCACCCTCTTCAAGCCCGGCGACGAGGTCTTCGGCATGCTGCCCTACCCGTACGGGGCGGGCTCCCACGCCGAGTACGTCACCGGCCCCGCCCGCGCCTTCGCCGCCAAGCCGGCCGGCATCGGCCATGTGCAGGCTGGCGCGCTGCCGCTCGCCGCTCTCACCGCCTGGCAGGCCCTCGTCGACACCGCCGGTCTCGAAGCCGGTCAGCGGGTGCTGATCCACGCGGCGGCCGGGGGCGTCGGCCACCTCGCCGTTCAGATCGCCAAGGCACGCGGGGCGTATGTGATCGGTACGGCAAGCGCGCCCAAGCACGCGTTCGTGCGCGCCCTGGGTGCCGATGAGGTTCTCGACTACCGCACCACGGACATCGCCGACACCGTCCGCGATGCCGACGTCGTCCTGGACTCCCAGGGCAGCGACCACGCCATCCGCTCCCTGCGCAGTCTGCGTCCGGGCGGCATCCTGGTGTCCCTCCGGCTCGACGGCGGCAACCCGGCGCTTGCCGAGGACGCGGCCCGGCTCGGTGTGCGCGCGGAGGTCATGCTGGTGCAGGACGACCATGCCGGGATGGCGGCGATCGCCCGGCTCGCTGCCGAAGGCCGGTTGCGCGCGGAGATCGCCGGGACGTTCGAGCTGGCGGACGCGGCGAAGGCGCACGCGCTCGGTGACACGGGGCGCACCGCGGGGAAGCTGGTGCTGACCGTGCGGTGACGGCCTCGGCACCCCGAATGCTCGGCGGCGCAGGGGGTGCGGGGTGTTGAACGCGGGTCGCGCGTCCGCATCGTGGAAGGATTCACGCTTGCGTGCATGTTGTATCTATGCTGTGCGCATGCCTGCTCCAGCCGCGTCCCCCGTACGCCCGCCCGCGAAGCGGCCCCCCGCCGCCGAGCGCGTCTACACCCACATCAAGGACGCGGTCCTGAACCGCCGCTACGAGGGCGGGACGCTTCTGACGGAGGGCGACCTCGCCGACGCCGTGGGGGTCTCCCGTACGCCCGTGCGCGAGGCACTGCTGCGGCTGGAGGTCGAGGGGCTGATCAAGCTCTACCCGAAGAAGGGCGCCCTCGTGCTCGCCGTCTCCGCGCAGGAGATCGCCGACGTCGTGGAGACCCGGCTGCTCGTCGAGGAGTTCGCCGTGCGCAAGGCGGTGCCCGCCTCGGCGAAGCTGATCGCCCGCCTGGAGGAGCTCCTGGAGGAGCAGCGACAGTTGTCCGAGGCCGGTGATCTGGCCGCCGTCTCCGTGAAGGACCGCTGCTTCCACGCCGAGATCGTCCGCCACGCGGGCAACGAGATCCTGTCCCGCCTCTACGACCAGCTGCGCGACCGGCAGCTGCGGATGGGGGTCGCCGTCATGGAGTCCCACCCCGGCAGGATCGCCGCCAACATCACCGAGCACGGCGAGCTGCTGGAGGCGATCAGGGCCGGTGACGCGGACGGTGCCGCGCAGGTCGTGCGCCGCCATGTCAGCCGGGTCAAGGTGCTGGTCAGGGGTGAGGACCGGTGAGTTCCGGCGCCGCTCCCACCCTGTCCCTGCCCGGTGATCCGCCCGGCGGCCGGCGTGCCGCCCGGGTCTGGGGCATCGGTGTCGCCGTCTACTTCGTCGCGATCATCTTCCGTACCAGCCTCGGGGTCGCGGGACTCGACGCCGCCGAGCGCTTCGACGTCAACGCCTCGGCGCTCTCCACCTTCTCCATCCTCCAACTGCTCGTCTACGCGGGCATGCAGATACCCGTCGGCCTGATGGTCGACCGGCTCGGCACCAAGAAGGTGCTCGCCATCGGGGCCGTCCTGTTCACCCTCGGGCAGCTCGGCTTCGCGCTCTCCCCCTCGTACGGCAGTGCGCTGGCCTCCCGCGCCCTGCTGGGCTGCGGCGACGCGATGACGTTCATCAGCGTGCTGCGGCTGGGGGCCCGCTGGTTCCCGGCCCGGCGCGGCCCGCTGATCGGACAGGTCGCCGCCCTCTTCGGCATGGCGGGCAACCTCGTCTCCACGCTGGTCATCGCCCGGTCCCTGCACGGCCTCGGCTGGACCACCACCTTCGTCGGCAGCTCGCTGGCCGGGGTCGTGGTGCTGGTGCTGCTCCTGCTTTTCCTGAAGGACCACCCCGAGGGGTTCGAGCCGCCGCCCGCCGAGCACGCCGGGGCGACGTACGTGCGCAAGCAGATCGCCGCCGCCTGGCGGGAGCCCGGCACCCGGCTCGGTATGTGGGTGCACTTCACGACGCAGTTCCCGGCCATGGTGTTCCTGCTGCTGTGGGGCATGCCGTTCCTGGTGGAGGACCAAGGGCTGAGCCGGGGGACCGCAGGGGAGCTGCTCACGCTGGTGGTGCTCTCCAACATGGCCGTGGGCCTCGTCTACGGGCAGGTCATCGCCCGCCACCACGCGGCCCGGATCCCGCTCGCCCTGGGGACGGTCGGCATGACGGCCCTGCTGTGGGCGTCGGCCATCCTCCACCCCGGCGACCATGCGCCGATGTGGCTGCTGATCACCCTGTGCGTGGTGCTCGGCGCCTGCGGGCCCGCCTCGATGATCGGCTTCGACTTCGCCCGCCCGGCCAACCCGCCGGAGCGCCAGGGCACGGCGTCGGGCATCGTCAACATGGGCGGCTTCGTCGCCTCGATGACCACGTTGTTCGCCGTCGGTGTGCTGCTGGACGCGACCGGCGACAACTACCGCATCGCGTTTGCCTCGGTCTTCGTACTGGAGGCGCTCGGCGTCGTACAGATCCTGCGGCTGCGGCTGAAGGCCGCACACCGGGAGCGGGAGCACCATGTGGTCAGCCGTGTGGAGGCCGTGCACGTGCCCGCGTGACCGCCGTGTGCGCGCCCCGTCCGGCCGGGCGTCGCTTCCGTGCCCGCCCGACCCCTGAAACGGCGGTGCGCCCGTCCCCCCGCGGGGCGGGCGCACCGGTGTGCCATGACTACGGGGTGACGGCGAAGTTCTGCAGGATCGCGGCGGCCAGGTCCTGATCGCCCTCGGCCTTGATCCGGTCCGCGACGGCACCCGGCCGCACCCGGCCGCAGGCCAGGCGTACGTACGTCTCCCAGTCCATGGCCAGCGTCACCACGGGACCGAGCGAAGGCGCGCCGTCCACCGAACCGCGGCCCTCCGCGTCGACCCTGACGGTGCGCAGGAACTCCACCGGGCCGTGCACATCCAGCACGACCGCCGAATTGGGCGGTGCGCCCGCGTCCTTGGCCACGACCTTCGGCAGCGCCAGGAGCAGCGTGTCCCGGACGACCGCGGCGCCGGGGGAATCCAGGTTGCCGGGCTTGCCCAGCGTCGTCCGCAGATCCTGTTCATGCACCCAGACGTCGAAGGCGCGCATGCGCAGCGCCAGTTCGAGGGTCTGCTCGGCGCCGAGCGGCGCCCGCGTCATGGTCTCCGGGTCACGCGTCTCGTTGCGCAGCTGACGGGCCCGGCGGATGATCGTGTACTCCAGCTCGGAGGTCATCTCCGGCGCGGTGTGGTGGCGCCGGACGTCGACCTGCATCTCCATGTAGCGGGCGAAGTCGCTCTGCACATGGAAGAGATCACGCGGAAGCGTGTGGATGGGACGTGGATCGCCGAGCTGCTCGCACTCCATGCCGATGATGTGCGAGACGATGTCGCGCACCGACCAGTTGGGGCATGGCGTACGGCCGTTCCACTCCCCCTCGGTGAGCGGGCTCACCAGCTCGGCTATCGACTCGATGGAGTGGGTCCAGGCGTCGGCGTAGGTCTGGAGGCTGGGATGGACGGTCACGGGACCCCTCGTGCGGTTCTGCGGTGCATGGGCTGGAGAGCTGGGCGCGGACGGCGGGCTGCGAGCGGCGATGAGGTTCGGTGGCTAAGTTACGCTGCGAGCAGGCACCCCGGCAGTGCTTTCGTGTGACGATCGTAGGCCCGTGTTGACGGCTCGAATGCCAGGACGGTGGTAGTGTGCGCGCCTCCCTCATCCAGATCGCAGTAGACCCGGACGAATCCGTGAATTCCCGCAGGGAACGCGCGGCTTCACTCATCGCGGCCCAGCGGGGCGCGGACCTGGTGGTCCTGCCCGAGCTCTGGCCGGTCGGCGCCTTCGCCTACACGGAGTTCGAGAACGAGGCCGAACCGCTGCACGGCCCCACGCACGAGGCGATGGCCAAGGCCGCCGCCGACGCCGGGGTCTGGCTGCACGCGGGGTCCTTCGTCGAACGGGATGCCGACGGCACGCTCTACAACACCACGCTCGTCTTCACGCCCGAGGGCGAGCGGGCCGCCGCCTACCGCAAGATCCACCGCTTCGGTTTCGATCAGGGCGAGGCGGTCATGATGGGCGCCGGCGACGAGCTGGTGACCCTCGCCCTGCCGCAGACCACCCTTGGCCTCGCCACCTGCTACGACCTGCGCTTCCCCGAGCTGTTCCGTGGACTCGTCGACGCCGGCGCCGAGACCCTCGTCGTCGCGGCCGGCTGGCCGGAGCGCCGCCGCGCCCACTGGACGCTGCTGGCCCAGGCCCGGGCCGTGGAGAACCAGGCCTACGTCCTGGCCGTCGGCTGCGCCGGCACCCACGCCGGGGTCCCGCAGGCGGGGCACAGCATCGTCGTCGACCCGTGGGGCGAGGTGCTCGCCGAGGCGGGCGCGGACGAGGAGGTGCTGACCGTGGAGTTCGACCCGGCCAGGGTCGCCACCACCCGGGACCAGTTCCCCGCGCTCAAGGACCGCCGGCTGGGGCTGGCGCCGCCCGTGTCACTGAGCTGAGCGAGGGCCCGCCCGCATCGCTGAGCTGACCCGAGGACCCGCCCGCATGGCCGGGCCGACCGGGGGCGGTGCCTGTTTCACGTGAAACAGGCACCGTGCCTCTCAGCCCATGTGCTTCTCAGTCCTCGTGCTCCTTCTCCGCGAGCACGATCACGCACACCGCCACCGCGATCAGCAGCCCCGCGTCGGCGTCCTCGCGCACGAGGTCGATCCCGTACGTGTCCCGCACGGTCAGCCAGCGGCGCGAGATCTGGGCCAGCAGCTCCCCGTCGTAGTCCACGGCGAACTCGCGGTCCAGGATCTTGCCGCTGACGTCGAGCTCGGTCCCGTCCACCAGCGTCACCCGGTAGTGGTTGCGCAGCAGCGACAGCCGCTTCCGCTTGACCTTCGCGAGCTGCTCTCCGTCCCGCTCGATGAGCATCGTGTCGCGCAGGCTGAGCAGCTTCTGCCGGATCTCGACGATGATCCGGCCCTGCGCGTCCTTCAGCTCGAAGGTGTCGCGCACCCGCATGGCCTTGCCGTCGACGAGGAAGACCTTGCGGCCGTCCGAGTCCTCGATCCAGTAGTCGTCACCGATGCCGAACAGTCGCTCACGCACGAGAAGTCTCATGGCTCACAGGTTCCCCGAGCCCCCTGCGGAATGCGCGGACGCCACGTTGGGGTTGACTGTTCCCATGGCAACACGTGCGCGCGTCAGAGCCCCCGAACTGATCGGCAAGGGCGGCTGGCTCAATACAGGCGACCGGCAGTACACCCTCGCTGACCTGCGAGGGCGCATTGTGATCTTGGATTTCTGGACGTTCTGCTGTGTGAACTGTCTGCATGTCCTCGATGAGCTGCGCGAGCTGGAGGAGAAGCACCGCGACACCGTGGTGATCATCGGTGTGCACTCGCCGAAGTTCGTCCACGAGGCGGAGCACCAGGCCGTCGTCGACGCCGTCGAGCGGTACGAGGTCCACCACCCGGTACTGGACGACCCCGAGCTCGCCACCTGGAAGCAGTACGCCGTACGCGCCTGGCCGACGCTCGTCGTCGTGGACCCCGAGGGCTATGTCGTCGCCCAGCACGCGGGCGAGGGCCACGCCCACGCCATCGAGAGGCTGGTCGAGGAGCTGGAGGCCGAGCACGCGGCGAAGGGCACCCTGCGCCGCGGTGACGGCCCCTATGTGGCACCCGAGCCGGTGGCCACGCACCTGCGGTTCCCCGGTAAGGCCCTGCTGCTCGCCGACGGCGGCTTCCTGGTCTCCGACACCACCCGCCACCGCCTGGTCGAGCTGGACGCGGACGGCGAGAGTGTCCGGCGGCACTTCGGGTCGGGCGAGCGCGGACTCGTGGACGGCGGGCCCGACGACGTCCGGTTCAGCGAGCCGCAGGGGCTGGCGCCGCTGCCCGACGGGCGGATCGCCGTCGCCGACACGGTCAACCACGCGATCCGAGCCCTCGACCTCACGACCGGTGTGACGACCACCCTCGCGGGCACGGGCCGCCAGTGGTGGCAGGGAGCCCCCACGAGCGGCGCGGCCCGCGAGGTCGACCTCTCCTCGCCGTGGGACGTCGCCTGGTTCGACGGCAGGCTGTGGATCGCCATGGCGGGCGTCCACCAGCTGTGGACGTACGACCCCGAGGCCGGCACCGTCCGGGTCGCGGCCGGCACCACCAACGAAGGTCTGGTCGACGGACCGGGCGCGGAGGCCTGGTTCGCCCAGCCGTCCGGGCTCGCCGCGACCGAGGACCGGCTGTGGGTCGCCGACTCGGAGACGTCCTCCCTGCGCTACGTCGACCTCGACGGCGCCGTGCACACCGCCGTCGGCACCGGGCTCTTCGACTTCGGCCACCGCGACGGAGCCGCCGCACAGGCGTTGCTCCAGCACCCGCTCGGCGTCACCGCGTTGCCGGACGGGTCCGTCGCCGTCTGCGACACGTACAACCACGCGCTGCGCCGCTACGACCCGGCGAGCGACGAGGTCACCACGCTGGCCACGGATCTGCGTGAGCCGAGCGACGCCGTGCTGGTCGACGGCGACCTCGTGGTCGTCGAGTCCGCCCGGCACCGGCTGACCCGGCTCCGGCTGCCCGAGGAGGCGGTACGGGTCGCCGACCAGGCGCACCGGACCCAGCGCGCGGCCACCGGGATCGCCCCGGGCACGCTCCGGCTCGACGTCGTCTTCCAGGCGCCCGCCGGCCAGAAGCTGGACACCCGCTACGGGCCCTCGACCCGGCTGCTGGTCTCCTCGACACCGCCGGAACTGCTGGCCGCGGGCGAAGGCGCGGGCACCGACCTCTTCCGCGATCTGGTCCTCGCCGACGGCGTCACCGAGGGCGTCCTGCACGTCTCCGCGATGGCCGCTTCCTGCGACGACGACCCGGCGAACGAGTACCCGGCCTGCCACGTCCACCAGCAGGACTGGGGCGTCCCCGTCAGTGTGACCGCCGAGGGGACCTCGCGGCTGCCGCTGGTGCTCGCGGGCATGGACGAGCAGGGCTGAGCGCGTCGGCCGGGGCGGGCGCGCGGGACCGCCGCCGCCCGCCCCGGCCGCTTCACCACCCGCGGCCCGTCACCCGCCGTCGGCGAGCCGCCGGACCGCTTCCTCGTACCGCCGCACGTACTCCTGCCCCGCGGCGACGCGCAGCAGCGCCTCCAGGGCCCGCACCGCGCCCACGTCGTACCCGGCCCGCTCGGCCTCCGTGGCCGCCAGGTCCAGCAGCAGAACCCCCTCGTCCTCCGCGCCCAGGGCGAGCTGCGCCTCGCCGCTGACGGTGGTCAGGAGCACCCGGCGGGCCGCTTCCTCGTGCTCGGGGCCCAGCTCGAATGCGGCGCGGGCGGAGTCCAGGGCGTCCTGTGGGCGTCCCGCGGTGAGCTGCATGCGGGCGAGGTGCTGGAGGGCGAGCATCTCGGTGTGCGCGTCCGGTTCCTTCCTGGCCAGCTCCAGCGCCCGGCCGCAGCCCTCCATCGCCATGTCGAGGCCGCCCTGTTCGGCCTGGACGATCGCCAGGTTGATCAGGGCCGTCGCCTCGCCGAGCCGGTCCCCCGCCTGCCGCGCGAGGCCGGGCGACGGCTCCAGAAGGGCCACGGCCTCGCTGGTCCTGCCCTCTTCCGACAGCACCCAGCCCAGCAGATTGCGCACCCGGGACTCGGCGTACGGGTCGCTCCGGGCGACCGCCGCGGCCAGGGCCAGTTCCAGCATCGGGGCCCAGCCGTCCCGCGCCCGCCACACCACGTGCGGCCACTGGAGCAGGATGATCCGCCAGGCCCGGTCCTCGAGCCCCGCGGTACGGGCTGCGGCAGCGGCCAGGGAGAGGTCCTCGCGCTCGGCCGCGAGCCAGTCCATCGCCGCGTTCCGGCCGGCGAAGTCCCGTACGGCGGCGGGCCGGTGGAAGCCTTCCGGCAGCACGAAGCAGGGCTCACCGCCGGGTTCGGCGGTGTCCGCTGCGGCCAGCGCGGTGGCGATGTAGTGGTCGAGCACGCCGAGAAGCGCGTCCGGCCCGGCCGCCGGGTCGAGCCCGCGGGCGTAGAGCCGCACCAGATCGTGCAGTATCCAGCGCCCGGGCCCGGCCTCGGTGACCAGATGGGCGGCGGCGAGCCGTTCCAGCGCGGCCGCGGCGACGACCGGGTCGCTGCCGGCGAGGGCGGCGGCCGTGTACGGGTCGAAGTGGCTGCCCGGGTGGTGGCCGAGCCGGGTGAAGTGGCGGACGGCGTCCGGCGGCAGTTGCTGCACGGTCAGCCGCAGCGCGGCGGAGACACCGGTGTCCTCCACGGCGAGATACGTCAGCCGGCTGCGCTCGTCGGCCAGTTCGTCCGCCATGTCGGCGAGCGTCCACTGCGGGCGGCCCGCCAGCCGCGCCGCCGTGACCCGCAGGGCGAGGGGCAGTCCGCCGCAGAGCTCGGCGAGCCGCCGGGCCGCCACCGGTTCGGCGGTGACCCGCTCCTCGCCCAGTACCCCGGCCAGGAGCGCGGTGCCGTCCGGCGGCTCCAGCACGTCCAGCGGCACCGGGACGGCGGCGTCCGAGGCGATGAGGCCCTCCAGCCGGTGCCTGCTGGTGATCAGCGTGACGCAGTCCGTGCCGCCGGGCAGCAGCTGCCCGACCTGGGCGGAGTCACGGACGTTGTCGAGGACGACGAGGAGGCTGAGCCGGTCCGTCAGCGAGCGGAACAGCGCCGCGGCGCCGGTGACGGACTCCGGGATCCGGCGGGGTGCGACGCCGAGCGCGAGCAGGAACTCGCGCAGGACTTCGAGGGGGGTCGGCTCACCGGTGTCGGAGAACCCGCGCAGGTCGGCGTAGAGCCGCCCGTCCGGGAACGCCGCGGGGGACCGGCGCGCCCAGTGCAGGGCCAGCGCGGTCTTGCCCACCCCGGCCGGTCCGGTGAGCAGACAGACGGGCGCCTCGCCGGCCGCCGCCCGGGACAGCGCGGTGAGTTCGGTGCCGCGCCCGTGGAAGCCGCGGGGCGCGCGGGGCAGCAGATCGGTGGGGTGCGGCGTGGTGCCGGGGTGCGTCGGAGGCAGGACGAGCGGGGCGCGGGGCGGCGCGGCGGGGGCGGGCACGTCGGCGCGTGCCGGGGCGGCTCCGGCGCCGTCGTGGGTGCCGGATGCGCGGTCGGCCTCGGGCGCCTGCGCCGGGTCGCCCGGGGGCCGGCCGCCCGCCGGTTCCGGATCGCCGCGCAGGATCTGCGCGTACGCGTCGGCCAGCTCGCGTCCCGGATCGATGCCCAGCTCGTCGGCGAGCATCCGGCGGGTGCGGTGGAACCGGTCCAGCGCCTCGGACTGCCGGCCCGACCGGTACAGCGCCGTCATCAGGGCCGCGGCGAGGGACTCCCGCATCGGATGGGCGTCGGCCTCGGCGCGCAGGACCGCCGCCGCACGGTGGTGCTCCCCCAGCTCGGCGTAGGCGCGCGCCAGCTGCTCGACCGTCGCCAGCCGGGACTCCTCCAGTGCGTGCGCGGCAGCCTGGAGCGGTGCGCTGGCGTACGTACCGGTGAGCGCGGGCCCCTGCCACAGCGACAGGGCCTCCTTCAGCATGAGCACGGAGTCGGCCGGGCTGCGCTGCTCCCGGGCCAGCATCAGCAGTTCCTCGAACCGCTGGGAGTCCAGCAGGGTCTCCGGCGCCCGCAGGACGTACGCGTCGCCGAGCGTGGCCAGTTCGACCCCGTACGCCTCCGCGTCCGCACCCGTCAGCAGGACGCGCAGCCGGGACACATGGCCCTGGATGACCGTGCGGGCGTGCAGGGGCGGGGCGTCGTCCCACAGGCAGTCCGTCAACCGCGCCATGGAGACCGGCGTGTTGGCGCGCAGCAGCAGTGCGGCGAGCAGGCTGCGGCGCTTGGCGGGGCCGAGTGGCAGCGGCCCGGTCAGCGTGTCGACGCAGACCGTGCCGAGCAACCGGAACTCCACGAGCGGCTCTCCCATTCCCGGGCGTGACGCGCCCGGTTCCGGGTCACGGACAAGCGGCCAGAATATCGGGGATCCCGCAGTGCCCGCCAAGGGGTGCGCCCGCTCGGCGGGGCGCACCCACGCAGGTCACAGCCGCCGTTCGTCGTCACCCACCACGGTGGTGGTGGGCGGCACGACCATACGGCGCCGGCGCATCACGCTCGCGTAGACGAAGACGCCGATGATGCCGACGATCATCATGATCCAGCCGACCATGTCCACGTTGACCGTGTCCAGTTCCCAGTCGGTGGCGAAGGCGAGTATCGCCCCCGCACCGATGAGGATGATGCAGCCTCCGAGTCCCATGAGTTCCGCCTCCTCGACGGTCCGGAAGCTCCGGACCGTGTACGGCTCGGGTACCCGGCCCGCCGACGAGCATGCTCCCGACCCAGGTCCTAGGACACGGCCCCGCTCAGGGACTCCTGCGTCGGGACGACGACGCCGTACAGGTCGGCGATGGTGGCGAGTGCGCTGTGGTGCACCTGACGGGCGTCCAGTTCGGTGCCGGCGACCGGCAGGGCACGGGTGGCGCAGGCGTCGGCCACGACGGTGGGGCGGTTTCCGCGCAGGAAGGCGCCCTGAGCGGTGAACTGCACGCACATGTGGGTCATGAACCCGGCGATGACGAGGTCGGTCCTGCCCGCGGCGTCGACGTGCTCGCCCAGGTCGGTGCCGAAGAAGGAGTCCGGTGCCTGTTTGACGACGACGGTCTCGCCGCCGGCCGGTGCGACGGCCGGGTGGATCCGGCCGATCTCGGCCCGGATGTCGTACGGGGTGCCTTCCCCGCCGTCGTTGATGACGTGGATGACCTTCGTGCCCGCCTCACGGGCCTGTGCCAGGAGCCGGGCGCCGGCGTCGAGCGCGGCCTGCCAGCCGTCCAGCTCCATCACGCCGGTCGTGTAGGTGTTCTGGTAGTCGATGAGGACCAGCGTCGAGGCGGCGAGCTTCGCCGGTGTGTCGTCGAGGCCGTTGAGTTGACGCAGCGTCGTTCGGGGCATGGCTGTGGCACCTCGGGTGTCGGGTCGGGGAGGTCGGCGCCCACCGGATCGGCGGGCCGTACCCACGACGCTAGGGTCCACCCCGCTGTGTCGGCAATGTCGTCTAACATGCAGAAACCGACACCGCGGAGTAGACACGGCCGCACCCGACACCGCAGCCGTGCAAGGACAGGGAGCCCGGGAGCCTGTGAGCGTGAGCACCGTCGACCGGCTGGTCGTCGTCGTCCTCTTCGACGGCGTCGACCTGCTCGACGTCACCGGACCGCCCGAGGTGTTCTCCCTCGCCCGCCGCGAGACGGAGGAAGCGGCGGGCTACGACGTGGTCCTGGCCGCCGAGACGACGGCCCCGGTCACCACCGCCGCCGGAGTCCGGATCCTTCCCGACCTCACCTTCGACGACCTGGCGGCGCGGAGCATCGACACCCTCCTGGTGCCCGGAGCGGTGGAGACCGACGGGCAGGGGCGTGTGACCCCGCTCACCGAACCGGCCGTGGTGCGCCGGGTGGAAGAGCTC
This sequence comes from Streptomyces sp. NBC_00385, assembly GCF_035917155.1. Lineage (NCBI taxonomy): Bacteria > Bacillati > Actinomycetota > Actinomycetes > Kitasatosporales > Streptomycetaceae > Streptomyces > Streptomyces sp. NBC_00385. The sequence continues at coordinate 4,383,414 of NZ_CP107951.1, forward strand.
GCCGGACGCACGCGCCGGGTCACGTCCGTCTGCGTCGGCGCGCACATCCTCGCCGCCGCCGGACTCCTCGACGGCAAGCGGGCCACCACGCACTGGTCGACCGCCCGGCAACTCGCCGCCGACCACCCACTGGTGGAGGTCGACGCCGATCCGATCTTCATCCGCGAAGGGGACGTGTGGACCGGCGCGGGGATCAGCGCCTGCCTCGATCTGTCGCTCGCGCTGATCGCCGACGATCTGGGCGAGGCCGTCGCGCTGCGGGTCGCCCGGCAGCTCGTGATGTACCTGAAGCGGCCGAGCGGCCAGAGCCAGTTCAGCGTTCCGCTGGAGCAGGTCTCCACGACCCGGCGCATCGAGGATCTGCGGCACCACATCATGCGCAACATCGCCGGACCGCTCACCGTCGCGGACCTCGCCGCCCACGGGCACATCGGCGACCGGCAGCTCACCCGGATCTTCAAGACCGAACTCGGCACGACGCCCCACGCCTACATCGAGTCGGTCCGCGTCGAGAGGGCACGCAACCAGCTCGAATCCACCGACGCCACCCTCGAACGGATCGCGTCCACCTGCGGGTTCGGCACCGTCGACACCCTCGTCAGGGCGTTCCGCCGCAGGCTCGACACGACGCCGACCGAGTACCGCCGCCGCTTCCGGACCGGCCCGCGGTGACAGAGGTCTCCCCGTAACGACAGCGGTCCCCCCGCCGCACATCGGCAGGGGGACCGGCGGAGCGTGTCGTCAGCCCGCCAGGAACGCCGCCAGCGCGGTGGCCAGCAGATGCGGGTCGTCGGCGCCGCACAGCTCACGGGCGCTGTGCATCGACAGGATGGCCACGCCGATGTCGACGGTCTGGATGCCGTGCCGGGCGGCGGTGATCGGGCCGATCGTGGTGCCGCACGGCATCGCGTTGTTGGAGACGAACGTCTGCCACGGCACGCCCGCCTTCTCGCACGCCGCCGCGAACACGGCCCGGCCGCTGCCGTCGGTCGCGTACCGCATGTTGACGTTGACCTTGAGGATCGGTCCGCCGTTGACGACCGGGTGGTGCGTCGGGTCGTGGCGCTCCGCGTAGTTGGGGTGGATCGCGTGGCCGGTGTCCGAGGAGAGGCAGACGGTGCCGGCGAAGGCACGGGCGCGGTCCTCGTACGTACCGCCGCGGGCGAACACCGAGCGCTCCAGGACCGTGCCGAGCAGCGGCCCGTCCGCGCCGGTGTCGGACTGCGAGCCGTTCTCCTCGTGGTCGAAGGCGGCCAGCACCGGGATGAACGGGATCTCGGAGTCGGGCTGCCCGGCGACGGCGGCGAGGGCCGCGGTCGCCGCGTGCACGGAGAGCAGGTTGTCCATGCGCGGACCGGCCACCAGCTCGCGGTCACGGCCCAGGTAGGAGGGCGCCTCGACGGGGTGCGGCATCAGGTCCCAGCCGGTGATGTCCTCGGCGTCGACGCCCGCCTCCTCGGCGACGAAGCGGATGAGGTCGCCCTCCTCGACGTCACCGAGCCCCCAGATGGGCTGCATGTGCTTCTGGCGGTCGAGCTTGAGCCCGTCGGGGTTGGCCGACCGGTCCAGGTGCACGGCCAGCTGCGGGACGCGCAGCAGCGGCCGGTCGATGTTGATGAGCCGGTGCGTGCCGTCGCGGAGCGAGATCCGGCCGGCGAGGCCGAGGTCGCGGTCCAGCCAGGTGTTGAGGAGCGTGCCGCCGTAGACCTCCACGGCGACCTGCCGCCAGCCGTACGCACCGGTGTCGGGCAGCGGCTTCACCCGCAGGTTCGGGGAGTCGGTGTGGGCTCCGACGATCCGGAACGGGGTGTGCGCCCCGGCGCCGTCCGGCACGTACCAGGCCACGATGGCGCCGCCGCGCAGGACGTACTTCCCGCCGGTCGTCCCGTCCCAGGCCGCGGTCTCCTCGACCTGCCGGAAACCGGCCTTCTCCAGCCTCGCCGCGGCGCTCGCCACGGCGTGGTACGGGGAGGGGGCGGACATCAGGAAGGCCATCAGATCGTCGGTGTGGCCGCGGTCGAACCGGAAGGAGGAACTCATGTTCTTCACTTTAACCAGGCCCGGCCCGGAGGATTCACCGTAGTGCCCCCGGGGCCGCCGCTATCCTCCGGCGACCGCCGCGGAGGGCTTCTCGCCGTTCTGCGCCTGCTGGGCGCGCTCGGCGAACACGGCGGCGAACTCCTTCACCTCCTGGTCGGAGACGGCCTCCTTGCCCCGGTTGCCGGTGCTGACGCCGAGCACGGTCGTGCCGACCCGGAGCTGGGTGATGGTGGCGGGCCCGCCCATCGTGCCCATGTCGGCGCGGTTGGCCTCGCGTTCGTCGCCGGGTTCACCGATGTCGACAGGCACCGCGCCCACGCCGACCCGGTCCCCGCCGTAGTACTCGACGATCGCGTCATAGGCGGCGTCGGCGGTCTTCTCGTCCGGGTAGGCGAGCACCCAGTAGTTGAGCGAGGTGACATCGGGTTTGCGCACGTAGGCGGCGACGCCGTAGTAGGTGATCTTGCCGCAGGCCGTGGCGCGCTTCGTCCTGTCCGTCGTCAGGCAGACCGTCGGCGGGTACTCCGGTACCGGCTTCTGGGCATCGGGCTCCAGCTGCGTCCGCCAGCCCGGCATGGCCTTCGCGTCCGGCAGGACCGAGGAGACCTCGGCCTTGCCGAGCGCCTTCGCGGCTGCGCCGTCGCCTTCCCCACTGCCGCAGCCTGCCAGCAGCAGCAGGGCCGCCCCGGCTGCCGCGCCCCGTACGCACCTGTGCCCGTCCAGTCGGCTCACGGCCGGCCTCCCCCTCGTCGACGAGGTCCGATCATAGGGAAGAAGGCGCAGACAGCGGCTGCTGGAACGCGGTGCACCCGGCCATACGACAGCACCGCCACCCGAAAGCGTGTCCGGGTGACGGTGCGTGTGGGCGATCTCGGCGGCGTAAGACCTTAGAACGCGGCCTCGTCCAGCTCCATCAGGGAGTTGTCGACGGCCTCGGCGAGCGCGCGCTCGGCGCCGACGCCCGGCAGGACGTTGGCGGCGAAGAACTTCGCGGCGGCGATCTTGCCCTGGTAGAAGGCGACGTCCTTCGGGGAGGCGGTCGGCAGCTTCTCGGCGGCCACGGCCGCGCCCTTCAGCAGCAGGTAGCCGACGACGACGTCGCCGGAGGCCAGCAGCAGACGGGTCGAGTTGAGGCCGACCTTGTAGATGTTCTTGACGTCCTCGCCGGTCGCGGTGAGGTCGGTGATCATCGTGCCGACGATCGCCTCCAGGTCCACGGCGGCCTTCGCGAGGTGGTCCAGCGCGCCGGACAGCTCCTCGTTGTCCTGGGCGCCCGCGAGGAACTTCTTGATCTCCTCGGAGAGCGTGTTGAGCGAGGCGCCCTGGTCGCGGACGATCTTCCGGAAGAAGAAGTCCTGGCCCTGGATGGCCGTCGTGCCCTCGTACAGCGTGTCGATCTTGGCGTCACGGATGTACTGCTCGATCGGATACTCCTGGAGGTACCCGGAGCCGCCGAACGTCTGGAGCGACTGCGCCAGCTGCTCGTACGACTTCTCGGAGCCGTAGCCCTTCACGATCGGGAGCAGCAGGTCGTTGAGGCCGTGCAGCGCCTTCGCGTCCTCGCCCGCGGCCTCCTTCTCCTGGATCGCGTCCTGGACGGAGGCGGTGTACAGCACGAGGGAGCGCATGCCCTCGGCGTACGCCTTCTGCGTCATGAGCGAGCGGCGGACGTCGGGGTGGTGCGTGATGGTGACCTTGGGGGCCGTCTTGTCCATGAACTGCGACAGATCGGTGCCCTGGACGCGCTCCTTGGCGTACTCCAGCGCGTTGAGGTAGCCCGTGGAGAGCGTGGCGATGGCCTTCGTGCCGACCATCATGCGGGCGAACTCGATGATGCGGAACATCTGGCGGATGCCGTCGTGCTTGTCGCCGATCAGCCAGCCCTTGGCGGGGTGCTGGTCGCCGAACGTCATCTCGCACGTGTTGGACGCCTTGAGGCCCATCTTGTGCTCGACGTTGGTCGCGTACACGCCGTTGCGCTCGGCCAGCTCGCCGGTGGTCCAGTCGAAGTGGAACTTCGGGACCATGAAGAGCGAGAGGCCCTTGGTGCCCGGTCCGGCGCCCTCGGGGCGGGCCAGCACGTAGTGAATGATGTTCTCGGACATGTCGTGCTCGCCCGAGGTGATGAAGCGCTTCACACCCTCGATGTGCCAGGAGCCGTCCTCCTGCTCGACGGCCTTCGTGCGGCCCGCGCCGACGTCGGAGCCGGCGTCCGGCTCGGTCAGCACCATCGTCGAGCCCCACTGCTTCTCGACGGCGATCTCGGCGATCTTCTTCTGCGCCTCGTTGCCCTCGTCGAAGAGGATGCCGGCGAACGCCGGGCCGGAGGAGTACATCCAGACGGCCGGGTTGGCGCCGAGCAGCAGCTCCGCGTAACCCCAGATCAGGGAGCGGGGCGACGTGGTGCCGCCGATCTCCTCGGGCAGGCCCAGGCGCCAGTACTCGGAGTCCATGAAGGCCTGGTACGACTTCTTGAAGGAGTCCGGGACCGGCGCGGTGTTGGTCTCCGGGTCGAAGACCGGCGGGTTGCGGTCGGCGTCGGCGTAGGAGTCGGCGAGCTCGTTCTCCGCGAGGCGGGTGACCTCGTCGAGGATGCTCTTCGCGGTCTCGACGTCCATCTCCGCGAACGGTCCGGTGCCGTACAGCTTGTCGCGCCCGAGGACCTCGAAGAGGTTGAACTCGATGTCGCGGAGATTCGACTTGTAGTGCCCCATGGGAAGGCTCCGTAATCAATAGCAGTGGCGCGCAGCGCCCCGTGGAGGGGTGGCCCGGACTTACGGCATCAGGGGTGAGGCCGTTATCACCTGACCCCTACGATGATGCTACCCGTCAGTAATAAGACGCAACCCCTCAAGGGCCTGATGTGTCCGATTACTCTTTGCTCCATGTACGGCTACGACCAGAACCAGGGCGCACAGCAGCCGATGGGTGGCGGCTACGGCGAGCAGCCGCTGTATCCCGAACCGTCGCCGCCCTCGCTGGGCGACGCGGTACGGGCCTTCACGACCGGCTCGCTGGCCGCCGAGGACTTCCAGCAGATCTTCGCGACGTCGAAGGTCTACTGCCCGCGCGGCGACAATCCGGGATTCCTCGCGCTGCACAACACCCAGCAGCCCGTGATCCCGATGTTCACCACGCTCAAGGAGCTGAGGCTGTACGCGGGCAAGGAGTCCAAGTACTTCGTGATCACCGGGGCCGAGGTGATCGATCTGCTGCCCACGGGCTACGGCTTCGTCCTGGACATGGAGGGCGAGCACCGCATGGTCTTCGACGCCAAGGCCGTGGAGCAGATGGTCGACTTCGCGATGCGCCGCATGTACGGCTGACCGCAGGCCTTCGAGAAGGGGTCCGTGCCGCTGGGCGGTACGGGCCCCTTTCTGCTGCTCCGGCCGCGCGGGAATGGATGACGCCTTGCAGGATGTTCACCATTCAACTAAATTGGTTCCAGAACAGTCCCCCGGAGGTGGCTCCCATGCCCGCAGTGACCGTCGAAAACCCGCTGACCCTGCCCAAGGTCGCCGCCGCCGGCGACGCCGCGGCCCGTCCCGTGCTCGCCGTGACCACGGCGCCGAGCGGGTTCGAGGGCGAGGGCTTCCCGGTCCGCCGCGCCTTCGCGGGAATCAACTACAAGCACCTCGACCCGTTCATCATGATGGACCAGATGGGTGAGGTGGAGTACGCCGCGGGAGAGCCCAAGGGCACTCCGTGGCACCCCCACCGCGGCTTCGAGACCGTGACCTACCTGATCGACGGCACCTTCGTCCACCAGGACTCCAACGGGGGCGGCGGCACCATCCAGAACGGCGACACCCAGTGGATGACAGCCGGATCGGGGCTGCTCCACATCGAGGCGCCGCCGGAGTCCCTCGTCATGTCGGGCGGCCTGTTCCACGGCCTCCAGCTCTGGGTGAACCTGCCCAAGGCGGACAAGATGATGGCCCCGCGCTACCAGGACATCCGCGGCGGCCAGGTCCAGCTGCTCGCCTCCCCGGACGGCGGCGCGCTGCTCCGGGTGATCGCGGGCGAGCTCGACGGCCACGAGGGCCCGGGCGTCACCCACACCCCCATCACGATGATCCACGCCACCGTGCGCCCCGGCGCCGAGGTGACGCTGCCCTGGCGCGAGGACTTCAACGGCCTCGCGTACGTACTCGCCGGCCGCGGCACCGTCGGTGAGGAGCGCCGTCCCGTCCACATGGGCCAGACCGCGGTCTTCGGCGCCGGCTCCTCGCTGACCGTCCGTGCGGACGAGCAGCAGGACGGGAACACCCCGGACCTGGAGGTCGTGCTGCTCGGCGGCCGTCCCATCCGGGAGCCGATGGCGCACTACGGGCCGTTCGTGATGAACAGCCAGGCCGAACTCAAGCAGGCCTTCGAGGACTTCCAGGCCGGCCGCCTCGGCACCGTGCCCGCCGTCCACGGAATGTGAGCCCCGCTGCCGCCGTATGACGGTGCATCACTCGTACGGCGGCACAGGCGGGACACCGCTGCCGCGGCGTGATCGGGTGGGAGGGTGCAGACCCAGAAGCCCCTCCTGCCCGATGCCGCCCGGCGAACGGCCGCGTGGTGCGGTGTCGTCCTGCTGGTCGCGGGTGTCGCCACCGTCCTCGTCTTCCTCTGCATCATCCTCAAGACCGCCGTCACCCCGGTCCTCCTCGCCCTGCTCGGTACGGCGCTGCTCGGTCCGGTCCACCGCCGGATGACCGCCCACGGCGTGAACCGCTCGCTGGCCGCCGGGATCACCTGCGCCCTGCTTGTCGCGGTGGGCGGCGGCGCGGGTTACATCGTGGTGGCGGCGCTCATTGAGACCGGCGACCAGATCGTCGACTCGCTCAAGGACGCCGGACAGTGGGTCATCGACCACTTCGGGCTGGAGGACGGCGCGAACGTGGACGCCCTCGCGGACAACGCCAAGAAGCTCGTCGAGAAGTTCGGCGCGAGCGCCGCGGGCGGGATCCTCTCCGGCATCAGCCTCGTCGGCTCGTTCATCGCCACCGCCGTGCTCTCCCTCCTGCTCACCTTCTTCTTCCTGCGCGACTCGGACCGGGCCGTGAACCTCGCCCACACCATCGCCCCCCGGGGCACCGGCGACCTCGTGGAAGCGATGGGCCGACGAGCCTTCGAGGCGGTCGAGGGCTTCATGCGCGGGACGACGCTCATCGCCCTGATCGACGCCGTCTGCATCACGGTCGGCCTGCTGATCCTGCGGGTGCCCGGTGCGGTGGGGCTCGGCGCCCTGGTCTTCGTCGGCGCCTACATCCCCTATCTGGGAGCCTTTCTGTCAGGCGCCGTCGCGGTCCTGGTGGCGCTGGCGGACCGGGGCTTCGCGATCGCGCTCTGGGCGCTCGGGGTCGTCCTCGCCGTCCAGGTGCTGGAGGGGCATGTCCTCCAGCCGATGATCCAGAGCCGTACGGTCCAGATGCACCCCGCCATGATCCTGATCGCGCTGACGGCGGGCGCGAGCGTGGCGGGGATCCTCGGGATGCTGCTCGCGGTCCCGCTGTGTGCGGCGGCCTTCGGCATCCTGGGCGAGATGCGCAAGGGCGGCCCGGATGCCCCGGAGGCGCCCGAAGCGGTGGCCGGGGAGCCGTCGGCGTAACGCCCGAGTGAAGCCCCTTACGGCTCCGAGGGGTCCGCCGACTCGTACAGCTCGAACCAGATCGACTTCCCCGAGCCCCGAGGGTCCACCCCCCACGCGTGGGCGAGCATCTCCATCAGCACCAGGCCGCGCCCGCTGGACGCCATCTCGCCGGGCCGCCGTTTGTGCGGCAGCTCGTCGCTGCCGTCGGACACCTCGACCCGCAGCCGCCGCTCCCCGTGCTCACCGGTCGCCTGCGCGACCATCAGGGCGTCGCCGTCCGTGTGGACCAGCACGTTCGTGGCCATCTCGGAGACCATCAGGACCGCCGAGTCGATCTGCTCCGCGTCCGCCCAGTCGTGCAGCATCTCGCGCAGCAGCGACCGGGCGGCGGCGATCCGCTCCGGTTCGGCCTGGGCGATGGTCAGCGCGGTCCGGCGGGGCGCGGCCGGGTGCGTCGTGGAGGCCTCGCGCCGCAGCAGCAGGACCGCTATGTCGTCCTCGCGCCGGTCGGCGAGAGGCCCCGTCGTGTGGTGCGAGGCCGGTCCGTGCACGGCCTGCACCAGCTCGTCCGCGAGCTTCTCCAGATCGTCGGTGTGGCGCTCCAGGATCGGCCGGAGCCGCACCCAGCCGGTGGCCAGGTCGTGCCCGCCGGTCTCGATCAGGCCGTCCGTGCACAGCATGATCGTTTCTCCGGCCTCCAGCGTGATCCGGGTCGCCGGATAGTCCGCGTCGGCCTCGATCCCGAGCGGCAGCCCGCCCTCGGTCCGGCGGATGACGGCGGTCCCGTCGCCGGTCATGACCACGGGGTCGGGATGACCGGCCCGCGCGATGTCGAGGGTGCCGGTCTCCGGGTCCGCCTCCGCGTACAGGCAGGTCGCGAAGCGCGCCTCCGGCTGCTCGCCGTCCTCGTACGCGTCGGTGAGCCCGGACAGGAAGCGCGAGGCGCGCGAGAGCACCGCGTCCGGGGGGTGCCCCTCGGAGGCGTACGCGCGCAGGGCGATCCGCAGCTGGCCCATCAGCCCCGCGGCCCGCACGTCGTGCCCCTGGACGTCGCCGATGACGAGGGCGATGCGGCCGCTGGGCAGCGGGATCATGTCGTACCAGTCGCCGCCGACCTGGAGGCCGCCCCCGGTCGGGACGTAGCGGGCGGCGACCGTCATCCCCGGAATGTCGGGTCCCAGGGACGGCATCATCGAGCGCTGGAGCCCCAGCGACAGCTCCCGCTCCGTCTCGGCGACCCCGGCCCTGGCGAGCGCCTGGGCGAGCATCCGGGCCACGGTCGTCAGCACCGACCGTTCGTCCGGCGAGAACGAGACGGGGTGCCGGAAGCCGGCCATCCAGGTGCCCATCGTGCGTCCTGCCACGATCAGCGGCAGAAAGGCCCAGGAGCGGCGCCCGAACCGCCGGGCCAGCGGCCAGGTGGCCGGATAGCGGTCGCGGTAGTCGTCGGGGGTCGGCAGATAGACGGCCCGCCCGGTCCGGACGACCTCGGCGGCCGGGTAGTCGGTCTCCAGCGGCATGTCGCTGAACGGGCCCTCGTCGCCCATGTTGTGCCCGTGGTGGCCGACGATCGTCAGCCGCTCGCCCTCGACCCCGAAGACCGCCAGCCCGTCCGGCGAGAAACCGGGCATGGAGAGCGAGTAGGCCACCCGCAGCACCTCCGCCGTCGACCGGGCCTCCGCCAGCGCCCTTCCCGCGTCCAGCAGGAACGCCTCGCGGGAGCGCCGCCAGTCGCCGGTGATCGGGGTGTGCGCCCCCGTGGTGCCGGGCTGCGGTTCGGCGACCTCCTGGAGCGTGCCGACCAGCACGTAGTCCGCACCGGAGCCGGCCTCGGGCCGCAGCGGCTTGGAACGGCTCCGGACGGTCCGCAGTACCCGGCCGCGCTCGTCGACGATCCGCACCCGGGCCTCGGCGAGGGTGCCCTCGGCGACGGCGAGGTTCACGACCCCGTAGATCTCGTTCCAGTCGACGGGGTGGAAGCGGGAGCGCACCTCCGACTCACGGAAGACGCTGTGCTCGGCGGGCAGCTCCAGGAGCCGGGCCGCCTCCGCGTCGAGCGTGACCGTCCCGGCTCCGTTGTCCCAGCGCCAAAGGCCGGTCGCCGTCGCGGCCAGGACTTCCTCGGTGCGCATTGCCCCACTTTAGACCGGCATGTGTAGGCAAGGCAGCGCCAGGGGCGCACCGACGATCTTGGTGCGGACAATGACAATGAAACGGTCCGGTCGCGGGCGGTAGCCTGGGGTGGCTGAATCATCCCCAACCGCGAAGACTGGATGAACGACGATGCATCGGTACAGGTCCCACACCTGCGGCGAGCTCCGCGCCTCTGACGTCGGCACCGACGTCCGGCTGAGCGGCTGGCTGCACAATCGCCGAGACCTGGGTGGCATCCTCTTCATCGATCTGCGCGACCACTACGGTCTGGTGCAGCTCGTCGCCCGTCCCGGCACCCCCGGCAACGACGCCCTGGCGAAGCTGACCAAGGAGACCGTCGTACGGATCGACGGCAAGGTCTCCGCCCGCGGCGCGGACAACGTGAACCCGGAGCTGCCGACCGGCGAGATCGAGATCGAGGTCACCGAGGTCGAGGTGCTCGGTCAGGCCGCCCCGCTGCCCTTCACGATCAACGCCGAGGACGGCGTCAACGAGGAGCGGCGCCTGGAGTACCGCTTCCTCGACCTGCGCCGCGAGCGCATGCACCGCAACATCATGCTGCGCTCGTCCGTCATCGCCTCCATCCGCTCCAAGATGGTGGCCCTCGGCTTCAACGAGATGGCGACCCCGATCCTCGCCGCGACCTCCCCCGAGGGCGCTCGTGACTTCGTGGTCCCGTCCCGTCTGAACCCGGGCAGGTTCTACGCCCTTCCGCAGGCGCCGCAGCAGTTCAAGCAGCTGCTGATGATCTCCGGCTTCGACCGCTACTTCCAGATCGCGCCCTGCTTCCGCGACGAGGACGCCCGCGCCGACCGTTCGCCGGGCGAGTTCTACCAGCTCGACGTCGAGATGTCGTTCGTCGAGCAGGAGGACGTCTTCCAGCCGATCGAGAAGCTCATGACCGAGCTCTTCGAGGAGTTCGGCAACGGCCGCCCTGTGACGTCGCCGTTCCCGCGCATCCCGTTCCGCGAGTCGATGCTGAAGTACGGCAACGACAAGCCGGACCTGCGGGCCCAGCTGGAGCTCGTCGACATCTCCGACATCTTCGCGGACTCGGAGTTCAAGGCCTTCGCCGGCAAGCACGTCCGCGCCCTCCCGGTGCCGGACACCGCGGGTCAGTCCCGGAAGTTCTTCGACGGCCTCGGTGCGTACGCGGTCGAGCACGGCGCCAAGGGCCTCGCCTGGGTCCGCGTCGGCGAGGACGGCACGCTGGCCGGTCCGATCGCCAAGTTCCTCACCGAGACGGACATCAAGACCCTCACCGAGCGTCTGTCCCTCGTCCCCGGCCATGCCGTCTTCTTCGGCGCGGGCGAGTTCGACGAGGTCTCCAAGATCATGTCCGTCGTCCGCGTCGAGGCCGCCAAGCGCGCCGGCCACTTCGAGGAGGGCGTCTTCCGCTTCTGCTGGATCGTCGACTTCCCGATGTACGAGAAGGACGAGGACACCGGCAAGATCGACTTCTCGCACAACCCGTTCTCCATGCCCCAGGGCGGCATGAAGGACCTGGAGGAGAAGGACCCGCTCGACATCCTGGCGTGGCAGTACGACATCGTCTGCAACGGCATCGAGCTGTCCTCGGGCGCCATCCGTAACCACGAGCCCGAGGTCATGCTGAAGGCCTTCGAGATCGCCGGCTACGAGGCGGAGACCGTCGAGCGGGAGTTCGCGGGCATGCTGCGCGCGTTCCGCCTCGGTGCCCCGCCGCACGGTGGCATCGCCCCGGGCGTCGACCGCATCGTGATGCTGCTGGCCGACGAGCCCAACATCCGCGAGACCATCGCCTTCCCGCTCAACGGCAACGCCCAGGACCTGATGATGGGCGCCCCGAGCGAGCTGGACGAGACGCGGCTGCGCGAGCTGAACATCCAGCTCCGCAAGCCGGTCGCGTCGGCCAAGGAGAAGGCCGAGGCCAAGGACTCCGTGGCGAGGGACACCGGCGCGAAGTAGGCGTCAGCGGTTCCGCTTCGGTTCCACGTGAAACAGTCCCCGGCCGCCCGGCCGGGGACTGTTTCCGTGTGCACGGTGTACGCACAGGAACGCACAGCCTGTGCTCACGCCCCTGCCAGCTGGGCTGCCTAGCCTCGGCTCCCATGACAGAGACTCAAGGACCCGCACACAAAAAGGATCTGACCCGCCGCCGGATGGTGATCGGGGGTGGCGCGATCGTCGTCGCGGCCGGGATCGGCGCCGGGGCCGTCGCGAACGCCTCGACCGGAACGGGCGGCGAGAGCAAGGGGAAGAAGGGCGACGCCGGGCAGGGCGAGGCGTGTTACCGGCTCACCTCGGAGACCACCGAGGGCCCGTACTACATCGACGCCGACAAGATCCGCAAGGACATCACCGAGGACAAGGAGGGCATCCCGATGACCCTCCGGCTCAAGGTGATCGACACCGACACGTGCAAGCCCCTCAAGCAGGCGGCCGTCGACATCTGGCACTGCGACGCCCTGGGTGTCTACTCCGGCTACGAGAGCATGAGCCAGGGTGGTCCCGGCGGCGGTGGCACCCCGCCGAGCGGCGCCCCCACGGACGCCCCGACCGGGACCCCGACCGGGACGCCCCCGACCGGCGCACCCCCGTCGGGCGGCCCCGGCGGAGGCGGTGGCGGCCACAGCGAACCGACCGACGACGAGCGCTACCTGCGGGGCACCCAGCTCACCGACAAGCACGGCTACGTGGAGTTCAGGACGGTCTTCCCGGGCTGGTACCAGGGCCGTGCCGTGCACATCCACACCAAGGTGCACGTCGGCGGGAAGATGACCGACGCCGGGTACGAGGGCGGACACACCTGCCACACCGGCCAGTTCTTCTTCGCGGAGTCCGCGGTCCTCGACTCCGCGAAGATCGAGCCGTACTCCACCAGCACCACCACACGCACCACCCTGACCGAGGACACCATCTACGACCAGAGCGGTGTCACGGGCGGGCTGCTGAAGCTCCAGTACCAGAAGAAGCGCATGGCCCGCGGTGTCGTCGGCTCGATCACCATGGGCGTGGACCCGGACGAGACGAACGACGGAACGGGCATGTGACCGCCCCCGGCCGACCCGCACGCCCCACCTGAGCCAGCACTCCCGCAGCCCCCTCAGACCTCCGTCCCCCCGCGGAGACAAAGGGCCCGGCACCGGACATCCACCCCGGTTCCGGGCCCTTCGTGCTGCCCACGAACACATGGCTGCGTGCATACAAGTACACGAATCACCCGAACGGTGTGACCCGGATGGCCCCCGCGCCGGATTGGCGGACGGCGACTGCGGCAAAGACTGCCTGGGCCGACCCCGGCGCAGCGCGGACCCCGGCCCGTGTCCGCGGAGCCCCGGACCGGTCACCTACCGCTGAGGAGCCCTCCGTGCCCGTGCCCCGTCCGCGCGTTCCGCTGCGCCTCCCGTACGTCGTCTGCGCCGCCCTCCTGCTGCTGCTGGCAGGGTGCGGGGCGGGGCCGCTCGCCGGGATGGACGGGAGCGGCGCCACCACGAAGGCCGCGGGCGCCTCCGGCGTACCGGGACCGCCCGGGGCCGCCGCCGGCGCCCCCGCACGGTCCGGGGCCGCCGTGCCACCCGCTCCCGCTCCCGCGCCGCCGAGGGAGATCCCGGGGCTGGGGCCGCAGACCCGGGCCCAGATCCCGGCCGGGGCCCACCAGGCGTTCGTCGTCACCGGCCAGTCACCGGACTCCAACCGCTCCACGGCCGTGCTCTACACCCGGGACGACCCGGCCGTCGGCTGGCGGGCGGCCCTGGCTCCCTGGCCCGCCCACAACGCCCTGAACGGCTGGACGGCCGAGCACTGGGAGGGCGACCTGCGCTCACCCGTCGGCGTCTTCACCCTGACCGCCGCGGGCGGCCGCCTCGAACCGCCCGACACCGCCTTCCCGTACGACCTGAGCCCGGACTTCAAGGTGGAGGGCGAGGGCTTCCACGGGGAGCCGCTGGAGGGCTCCTTCGACTACGTGATCGCCATCGACTACAACCGCGTCCCCGGCACCTCGCCCCTGGACCACACCCGCCCCCTCGGCGACGAACGCGGCGGCGGCATCTGGATCCACGTCGACCACGGCGGCCCCACCCAGGGCTGCGTCTCGGTCACCGAGGACCGGATGAAGGAGCTGCTGGGCGTTCTCGACCCGGCGAAGGAGCCGGTCATCGTGATGGGGGACGCGGCGTCGCTGAGCCGCTGAAAGGGGCCGCGTGCCCGGGGCGCGGCCCGTAATCTGGATCCTGCCCGACCGATTCCGAGGAGGCAGGCGTGACCGCGGTCGACGAAGGTGTGCTGACCCAGGAGGTCTTCGAGGACTTGGCCCGTCATGCCGTACGCGCGGACGAAGCGCTGCGTCTGGAATTCGTGAACGGGAAACTGGGAGTCAAGGCTGTGCCGGACGGGGACCACGGGCAGATCATCGAGTGGCTCACTCGGCAGTGCATGCAGGCAGACCCAGGCCGCTGGCTCTACGCCGAACAGGGACTGCGGATCGAGACGTATCGCAAGGGGAACGCTCGGCTGGATGGCGCCTTCGCCCGCAGTGGTACCTTCGCGGGTCAAGGCGAATGGGCCAACCCTGACGGCGTTCTGATGGCCGTCGAGGTGACCTCGTACGACGACGACACCGACCGCCGGGACCGCGTCGAGAAGCCGCGCGCGTACGCGGAGACGGGCATTCCCGTCTACCTGCTCATCGACCGCGAGACCTGCGAGGTCAAGGTGCACTCGCAGCCCGACGGGGTGCGGTACGAGACGGTGGTGACCGTGCCGTTCGGCAAGACGGTCGGGCTCCCCGACCCGGTGGGCTTCGAGCTGGACACCGAGCCGCTCAAGAACTGGGTCCGCTGACGCGAAACAGGAGGAAGGGGCGGGGCCGCACATGCGCGGCCCCGCCCCTTCCTCGTACGTATGACGCGCTACGCGGGCTTCTCCTCCAGGCGCGGGAACAGCACCGCGCCCTTCGTCACCGTCGCACCCGCGGGGAGCCGGCCCCAGGTGGCCGCGTCCTGCACGCGCTGGTCGGACAGCGCGCCCAGGGACTCCTCGGCGCCCAGGGACTCCCACAGCTTCTGCGAGGTGTCCGGCATGACGGAGTTCAGCAGGACCGCGACCCCGCGCAGCGCCTCGGCGCCCGTGTACAGGATGGTCGCGAGGCGGGCCCTGCCCTCCGGCGACTCGTCCTTGGCGACCTTCCACGGCTCCTGCTCCGTGATGTAGCCGTTGACCTGCTTCACGAAGTCGAAGACCGCCAGGATGCCCGCCTGGAAGTCCAGCTCCTCACCGATCTTCAGGTCGGACGTGGCGACCGCCTTGGCCAGCCCCTCCTGGACCGCCTGCTCGGCCTCGCCCGAGGCCGTGGCCCCGGGGAGCGCGCCGCCGTAGTACTTGCCGACCATGGCGGCGAGGCGCGAGGCCAGGTTGCCGTAGTCGTTGGCGAGCTCGGAGGTGTAGCGGGCGGTGAAGTCCTCCCACGAGAACGAGCCGTCGCTGCCGAACGCGATGGCCCGCAGGAAGTACCAGCGGTAGGCGTCCACGCCGAAGTGCGAGGTCAGGTCCTGCGGCTTGATGCCCGTCAGGTTCGACTTCGACATCTTCTCGCCGCCGACCATCAGCCAGCCGTTGGCCGCGACCCGGCCCGGCAGCGGCAGGCCCTGCGCCATCAGCATCGCGGGCCAGATCACCGCGTGGAAGCGCAGGATGTCCTTGCCGACCAGGTGCACGTTCGCCGGGAACGTACCGTCGAACTTCTCCTGGTTGGCGCCGTAGCCGACCGCCGTGGCGTAGTTGAGCAGGGCGTCGACCCACACGTAGATGACGTGCTTCTCGTCCCACGGGACCGGGACGCCCCAGTCGAACGTCGAGCGGGAGATCGAGAGGTCCTGCAGGCCCTGCTTGACGAAGTTCACGACCTCGTTGCGCGCGGACTCCGGCTGGATGAAGCCGGGGTTGGCCGCGTAGAACTCCAGCAGCTTCGGGCCGTACTCGCTGAGCTTGAAGAAGTAGTTCTCCTCCTTGAGGATCTCCACCGGCTTCTTGTGGATCGGACACAGCTTGACGCCGGCCTCGTCCTCGATGAGATCGCCGGGGAGCTTGTACTCCTCGCAGCCCACGCAGTACGGGCCCTCGTACCCGCCCTTGTAGATCTCACCCTTGTCGTGCAGGTCCTGCACGAACTCCTGCACACGGTCGGTGTGCCGCTTCTCCGTCGTACGGATGAAGTCGTCGTTCGCGATGTTGAGGTGCTCCCAGAGGGGCTTCCACGCCTCCTCGACGAGCTTGTCGCACCACGCCTGGGGCGTGACGTTGTTCGCCTCGGCCGTGCGCATGATCTTCTGACCGTGCTCGTCCGTGCCGGTGAGGTACCACACCTTCTCGCCGCGCTGGCGGTGCCAGCGCGTGAGCACGTCGCCTGCGACGGTCGTGTAGGCGTGGCCCAGGTGAGGAGCGTCGTTGACGTAGTAAATGGGGGTCGAGACGTAGAACGCCGTCGCCGCCTGCTTCTCGGATCCAGTGGCCGCCATGGTCGAAATCCTAACGGTCCGGGGGAGATCCACTCACACCGATAAACCCGGCCGGGAGTGCGGAGACCTTTGCGAAACATCTGTTCCGGTAGCAAAGACGCATCCTGGGAGGGAGTGGACACGCGTGCACGAGGCAGGGGACATCACGATGCGGGTACTGGTCGCCGAGGACGAGGAGATTCTGGCGGAGCTCGTCGCCACCGGACTGCGGCGGGCCGGATTCGCCGTCGACACGGTGTACAGCGGCGACGCCGCCCAGGCCTACCTGGGGCTCCACGACTACGACGTCGTCGTCCTGGACCGCGATCTGCCCCGGGTGCACGGCGACGACGTGGCCCGCGGGCTGGTCGCCTCCGGCTCCCGGACCAGGATCCTGATGCTGACGGCCGCCGGGTCCATGGAGGACCGCGTCTCCGGGCTCGACCTGGGTGCCGACGACTACCTGGGCAAGCCGTTCGAGTTCCCCGAGCTCGTGTCGCGGGTCCGCGCCCTGCGCCGGCGCAGCGCCCGCCCCGTACCGCCGCAGCTGGTGCGGCACGGCATCCGGCTCGACACCGTCCGCCGCACCGCGACCCGGGACGGCCGGGAGCTGGACCTCTCGCCGAAGGAGTTCACCGTGCTCCAGCTGCTGCTGGAGGCCGACGGCGGGACGGTCAGCGCCGAGGAGCTCCTGGAGCGGGCCTGGGACGCCAACGCCGACCCCTTCACCGGGGCCGTCCGCGTCTGCATGAGCAAGCTGCGCGGAAAGCTCGGGGAGCCGGCCCTGATCCGCACCGTGCAGGGCGTGGGGTACGCCCTGTGAGTGGCTGGGCACGAGTGCCGCACGCCACGATCAGGACCCGCATCGCGCTCGTGTACGGGGGCGTCTTCCTGGTCCTCGGGACCGCGCTCCTCGCCACGGTCAACCTCGCCTCCCGGGCCGGCACCGACTCGCAGGCCCGCGCCATCGCCCGTACCGCCGCGGTCGTCCAGCCCGGATACGCCGTCAACGGCCCCCTCGTGACCCGGCGCAGCCTCGGGCCGCCGACCGTCTACGACCTCACCGACGATGTCAGCAACGCGGCCGGGGACCAGCTCCTCAACTGGTCCGCGGCCGCCCTGCTCGTGATGACGGCGTGCGCGGTGGGCGTGGGGTGGTGGACGGCCGGGCGGCTCCTGCGGCCCGTCCACGAGATGACCGCGAAGGCGCGCCGGCTCTCCGCGCACACGCTGCACGAGCGGATCGCCTCCAACGGGCCCGACGACGAGCTGAAGGAGCTGGGCGACACACTGGACGCGCTGCTCGCCCGGCTGGAGAAGGCCTTCGACAGCCAGCGCCGGTTCATCGCCAACGCCTCGCACGAGCTGCGCACCCCGCTGGCCACCCAGCGGGTGGCGATCCAGGTGGGGCTGGAGGACCCGACTCCGGACGATCTCGTACGCACCCGGCAGACGCTCCTGGACAACAACCGGCGCAGTGAGCGGCTCATCGAGGGCCTGCTGGTGCTGGCGCGCAGCGAGCGCGGCCTGGAGAAGAGTGAGCGGGAAGCCGTGGACCTGGACCGGGTGGTGGCGGAGGAGGCGGGCCGGTACCCGGGGGTGGCGGTCGGCGCCGAGCCCTGCGTGGTGCGCGGGAACCGGCTGCTGCTGGCCCAGCTGGTGGCCAATCTGATGGCCAACGCGGTGACGTACAACATCCCCGGCGGAAGCGTGGGGGTGTCCCTGGTGCCGGCGGGCGCGGGGGTGCTGCTGGAGGTGCGCAACAGCGGTCCGGTGGTGGAGGCGGCCGACATCCCGGGCCTGTTCGAGCCGTTCCGGCGCGGCGAGGGCAGGGACCGGATGGGGGCGGGATCGGGACTCGGCCTTTCGATCGTCCGCTCCATAGCCCTGGCGCACGGCGGTACGGTCACGGCGGTTCCGGGCCCGGAGGGCGGGCTCGCCGTGACCGTACGACTGCCTGTGGATCAGGCGTTGGCGGCGACCCAGGCGGGCAGCGCGGCCAGCACCTCGCGGTAGAACGCGGCGTCCGCGACCTCGCGCGGGGCGGGGCCCGCGTGGAAGAAGCCGGCGTTCGGGGCGTCCAGCTTCCGCAGGAAGTCGAAGCCCTTCGCATCCTGGTCGCCGAACGCGACGAACTGGAAGAACAGCGGCAGCCGTGCCGCCTCGTCGATCGCCTGACGGGCGGCCTGCTTGACGTCCGGCGGTCCGTCCGTCTGGAAGACCACCAGGGCCGGGCCGGTGGCCCCGGACTTCTCGTAGTGTGCGACGACCTCCTCGACGGCGCGGTGGTAGTTCGTCCGGCCCAGCCGTCCGAGACCCGCGTTCAGCTCGTCGACGCGGCCCTCGTGGCCGTCCAGTCCGACCGTGCCGGTGCCGTCGATGTCGGTCGAGAAGAACACCACCTGGACGGTGGCGCTCTCGTCGAGGTGCGCGGCGAGCGCGAGCGTGCGGTCGCCCAGGTGCTGGGCGCTGCCGTCCTTGTAGAACGGACGCATGGAGCCGGAGCGGTCCAGGACCAGGTAGACGGTGGCGCGCAGGCCGGTGAGCCCATGCGCCTTCAGCCCGGCCTGGGCGGCCTTGTACGCCCCCACGAGCTCGGGTGCGCGGGCCTTGACCTTGGCGAGGGTGAGCGCGGGCTTGCCGGCGGGGACGGCGGGGGCCGCCTCGGCCAGGGGCTCGGGGGCCGGTTCCGGTTCGGGTTCCGGTTCCGGGGCCGGGTCCATGTCGATCGTGATCGGTTCGGGCTCGGCGACCGGCTCGGCCACGACCGGCTCGGGCTCGGCGACCGGCTCGGCCACGACCGGCTCGGGCTCGGCAAGGGCCTCGGCCGCGACCGGCTCGGGCTCGACCGCCGCGGCAGGGGCCTCGGCCGGCGTCTCCTCGGGCTCCGGCTCCACGGCCTCGGGCTCCGGGATGACGGCCTCCGCCACGGGTTCCGCTTCGACCTCCGGAGCGGGCGAGGACACCGGCTCCGCGTCCTCGGCCTTGACCGGCTCCGCGGCCTTGACCGGCTCCGCGGCTTCCGCCGCCTCCACGGGCTTCGTCCGGGAGCCCGATCCCTGTGACGGAACCGTGGGAGCGGTCTTGGGGGCGGGGGCGGCGGCCTTGTCGAAGGCCGCGGCCACCAGGTCCGCCGCCGCCCCGCCGTCGTCCTTCGTGGACCGGGACGCGGTGGACGGGGCCGGCTCCGAGGAGGCAGGGGCCGGTACCGACACCTTGACGGCCGGGACGGGTTCGGCCGCGGGCTCGTCTACCGTCACCGGCTCCGGGGCCAGGGTGCGCTCGCCCTGGGACGGGACCGTGGCCGTCGTCGGCTCGTCCTGCTCCGTGCGGTCACGGCCGAACACCTTGCGCAGCAAGCTCCGAATGCCCATGGGCGAGGCCTTTCGCATGAGTTGGGTGCGATGAATGTCCGTACTGCGGGAATTGATCCCTGGCCAGGGCGGATACGTAAGGTTAGCGGCCGGATCCGGCCCTTCGTCGGCGCGGCCCGCCCGTGGGGGAACTGAACCGCAACCGATCCCGTACCGAGTCCTGTGAGCGGGGTGTGCGGACCTCATGGATGTCATCGGTAAGTCGTTCGCACACGCCCTCGAGGTGCCCGTTCGCATTGCTAGCGTGGGCGGGCGGTGCGTCTGACGAACAGTCAGAGGCGCCGTTTCCGTTATCCGCAGATGTGAAAAGAAGGGCTCTCGTATGACGAACCCATCCCGCCGAATACGTCTCGCGGCCTGCGCGGTGGCGGCCGGGACGATGCTTTCCGGCCTCGCGCCCGCGGTCGGAGCGAGTGCGGCGCCCCTCGCCGGAGCGGCCTCGGGGGTCCCGGCCGCGGACGATCCCGTACCGGATCACGAAGGCATGCCGGACGACGGCTTCGACGACGAACCCGAAGGTGAACAGGATGACTTGGCCGGGACCGCGACGGCCGGGGCGAGCAGGGGCGCCGTAGCGGCCGCCCCGGTGCCGGGGCGCCCCGCGGACTTCCGGCTGGCCAGGGGCACGGACCTGTCCGGGCTCGTCACCAAGCTGGACGCGGGACTCCCGAAGCAGGGCCTCACGGAACTGCTGGAGCAGGCCAACCGGCCGGCCGCCGACTGCGGGAACACCGGCATCTACGGCCCCGACCTGACCGTCAGCCACCGTATCTGCTGGAAGGCCGACGACGACGCCACCTCCAAGGAGTGGGTGCCGCAGGCCATCTCGGGTGTCTCGGACGCCCAGGAGGACGAGGACTGGGGCACGTCGAACGCCGAGCCGGTCGCCGTCGGCGGCTACGACGCGGTGAACCCGGGCCGCAGCGACTACATCGCGGGGCGCGACAACTGTCTGGAGAGTTCCGCCTCGGACGCCTGCAACGAGAAGGGCATCCGGGTCACCTTCTTCAACCAGGCGACCAAGATGTACCGGCATGTGCTGCTGGTGTGGCCGTACATGAACTCCAAGGACCACATCTCCTTCGACGCCCTGCACGCGCGCGAGGGCCGGTGCAACCCCGTCATCGTCACGGGCTGCGCCGCGCAGAACGGCATCCACGCGGGCGGCATGGTCTGGTACGGCAACTACCTCTACGTCGCCGACACCGCCAACGGCCTGCGGGTCTTCGACCTCCGCAAGATCATGGACCTCAACCCGGACAACGACGCGGCCGTCAACGACCCGACGCCGGACGGCCTCGAAAGCGACGTCCAGGACAAGAAGCTGGTGGGCCGGCAGAGCAACGTCTGGTACGCATACGGCTACCGCTACGTCATGCCGCAGGTCGCCACGCTGAAGTTCACCACGGCGAAGAACGGCGGCACCACCAGCGGGAACCAGTGCTACGCCACCGGCCGGCCGAAGGCCTCGTACATCTCGCTGGACCGCACCGGCACCGACCACATGGTCCTCGGCGAGTACTGCAACACCAACAACGGCGGCAGCAGCCCCGGGCGCGTGGGCACCTATCCGATGAGCGCACTGACCGCCGCGGTCGAGGGCGCGTCCGGGACGGCCGCGAGCGCGGACGAGGCCTACGGCCTGCCCACCGGAGCCTCGTTCGGTGACGAGGACCTGTGGCACAAGATCCAGGGCGCGATGCGGTACGAGGGCAAGTGGTACTTCCACCGCAGCAACGCCTACGACAACGGCCGGCTGCTCCAGGCCACCCCGGGCACGGTCGGCGGAACGACGCAGCTGGTCGGCAACGCGAAGACGCTGCAGACGTCGTTCGGACCCGAGGACCTCTACCTCGCGCACGGGCGCGGTGACGGCTTCGCGCCCCGGCTCTGGTCGCTGAGCGAGCACGCGCCGGACGCCGAGAAGTGCCCGGTGTGCAAGCGTGAGGTGTACAGCTACACCATGTCCGAGGTGATCAGCGACTTCGGCTGATCCTCCGGGGGCCGTCCGCACTACAGTCGGACCCATGGTTTCCGGTGAGGCGCCGCAGGCGGCAGGCAGCGTTCGGGTCGATGTCTGGATCTGGTCGGTCCGGCTCACGAAGACCCGGGCGCAGGCCGCCGCCGCCTGCCGCGCGGGTCATGTGAAGGTCGCGGGCGAGCGGGCCAAGCCGGCCCAGGCGCTGCGCGTCGGCGACGAGGTGCGGCTGCGGCACGACGGCCGGGACCGGGTCGTGGTCGTGTCGAAGATCGTGAAGAAGCGGGTCGGGGCGCCGGTGGCGGTGGAGTGCTTCGTCGACAACAGCCCGCCCCCGCCGCCGCGCGAGGCCGCGATCCAGGTTCCGGTACGGGACCGGGGCGCGGGGCGGCCGACGAAGCGGGACCGGCGCGAGATGGACCGGCTGCGGGGTGCGGGGCCCGAGTCCGCGGAGTAGCGGGCCCGGGCCGGCGCGGGGCCGGGCCGGGGCCGGTCCTACGGCTCGGGCGAGGCGATGGCCCGTGCGGCCGCCACCTCCTGGCGCAGGGGCGCCAGGACCCCCTCCTCGTCCCCGGGGAGTTCGGTGCGTACCGCCACCAGGACCTCGCTCGCCCGCACCCCGTCGGCCAGTTCGCGGAGCTGGGCCTGGACCGCGGCGACCTCCGCCGGTTCCGGTTCCTGGGCCCCGTGGTTGACGCGGACACGGGCGGCCGTCGTGGCGTCGACGATGCGTTCCACGGCCACGACCAGTGGCCACCACGCGGCGGCGCGGGTCCCGGTGGGGGGTGGCTCGGTCAGGGCGCGCTGGAACTCCGAGCGTACGGACGACAGATCGCGGTAGATGCGGCGGCGGGCGCGGACCCGTTCGGCCCGGTCGCCTTCGCCGCCCGGCTCGAACGCGACCCCCACGTAGTCCGCGATGTCCGCGACCGCGTCGGCCAGCCGGCGGCCGATGCGGGAGTGCCAGCTCTCCGGCCACAGCAGATATCCGGCCACCAGCACGATCGCGCAGCCGATCAGGCTGTCCAGGAAGCGCGGCCAGACCAGGTGCACACCCTCGTGGTTCAGCAGGTCCGACAGGAGCAGGATGACCGGAGTGACGGCCGCGGTCTGGAAGGCGTACCCCTTCGCCGTCAGCGCCGGGATCAGCGCGGCGAGCAGCATCATCACCGGCACGTCCCACCAGCCGACCGGCACCTCCGCGAGCACCGGGGCCGCGATGACGAGCCCCGCGGCCGTGCCCACGGAACGCAGCACGGCCCGGGAGAACACCGAGCCGAAGTCGGGCTTGAGCACGAAGGTGACGGTGAGCGCCACCCAGTAGGAGCGCGGCACGTCGATCAGCGAGGTCAGCGCCTGGGCCAGCCCGATGCAGAGCGCGAGGCGCAGTCCGTACTGCCAGGAGGGCCCGGACAGCACGACGTTGCGGGTGGCGCGCCGGACCCGGACCCCGAGGGCCGCGGGCCGGCCGAGCCGGTCGTCGACGTTGTACGGGTCGGGGTCGGCCTTGTGCACGACGGCGGCGGCATGGCGCAGCGCGCTGTCCACCGCCCGGGTGGCGGGTGAGCCGGGCGGTGGCAGGCGGGGTTCGTCGCCGCCGGTGCGGGTCTCCTCGATGTCCTCGGCCAGTGCCCGGACCGCTGCCGGGATGGCGTCGGGCAGCATGATCCGTCGTACGTGCACCGCGGGCGCGGCCTCGACCAGCGGGATCACCACGTTGAGCTGGGAGAGCATCCGCACCATGGTGCCGCTGCGGCCGTGATAGCGGGCGCGGCGGGCGAGGACCAGGTCGTAGGAGGTGTTGAGCGACTCGGTGACGGCCTGTCGCTTCTCCTCGTACGCCGGTGTGCCGGCGGCGGCGAGCAGATCGGCGACCGCGAGATAGGTGTCCGCTACCGCGACGCGTTCCGGCAGTTTCCGGCGCAGCGGCCAGGCCAGCAGCGTCAGGGCGAGGACGAACAGACCGCCCAGCGTCAGCAGCAGCGGCGCCACCCACCACGGGTCCGGCATCGGGAGTCCGGCGCCCACCACGGAGTTGAGCAGGAGCAGCAGGCCGGAGACGGAGGCGACCGCCCCGATCGTCGACATCATCCCGGAGACGAGGCCGATGACCGTGAGCACGGCGACGGCCGCCCAGCCGGTCCCGTACACGAGCGTGCCGGTCATGATGCCGAGAGCGCCGAACACCTGCGGCACGGCGATGTTGAGGATGCGCATCCGGTACGCGTCGGCGGTGTCGCCGATGACGCCGGAGAGCGCGCCCATGGAGGCCAGCGCCCCGTACATCGGCCGGTCGGCGGCGAATCCGGCGGCGAGCGGCGCGGCCAGGGCGACACTCGCGCGGGCGACAGCGGCCCAGGGAACCGGCGTGGGCAGGGGGCGCAGTCCGTAGCGCAGCCAGACGGGCGGTGTTCCGCGCCGATGTGCCGCGGTGGAGGAGGAGCCGGTTCCGTCGGCCCTGCTGCCGGTCAACGCGTCCTCCTCCGGGCAGCGGTCAGCTGCGGTACCCCTCGACCTCGTCGGCCGGGCGGACCCGGGCCTGCGCCGGGTCCTCGCCGAACTCGCTCAGGGCCCGGCGTTGCCGCAGCAGGTCCCAGCACTGGTCGAGCCGGACCTCCACGGTACGCAGTCGTGCCTTCTCCCCGTCGGACAGGCCGGGTTCCCGGCCGTTGCGGTCGCGCAGGGCGCGTTCCTCCGCGACGAGTCCGTCGATGCCGCCGATGATGTCCCGTTCCTGGTCGTCCATGACGTGTTCCTCCCGGCCGTACCGGATTCAGCAGTGCCCGTGCTCCCTCAGCACGATGACGGTCTTGCCGCGTGCCCCGCCGGTCCGGTTGCGGTCCAGGGCCTGCGGGGCCTTCTCCAGGGGCAGTTCGATGTCGATGGGGACGCGCAGGACGGCGTCCGCGGCGCCGGCGGCCAGCACGTCCAGCAGGACCGGGCTCGGATCGAGCCGGAAGTCGATGCCCCGCACCGTCGCGGGGAGCGCCGATCCGGCCGCGACGTCGCGGGTGGAGAGCGCGACGGCGCCCGGCCGGAGCGTCGCGGCGTGCGCGGCGAAGGCCTCGGGGGTCGCGGAGGCCAGGTCGGCCAGCGCGTCGACGCCGTCCGGGCAGGCCGCCCGTATCGCGTCGGCCGCCGACCCCTCCGTGACGTCGATCGTGACGGCGGCGCCCAACGACCCCATGCGGGAACGCTCGTCACCGCGCACCGCGGCGATCACGCGCACGTCCCGGGCCTTGGCGAGCTGGGTCAGACAGCTTCCGACGCCGCCCGCCGCGCCGACGACCAGCAGGCTCTCGTGGCCCCGGAGCGACACCGCCTCCAGGATCTGCGCGGCGGCCATCCCGGCCGACGGCAGCGCGGCCGCGATCCGGGCGTCCAGCCCGCGCGGGACGAGGGCGATGGCGGAGTCCTGCGGCACGCAGACGTAGTCGCCGTACGTCCCCGCACCGGCCGCCGGACCGCCGGCCCGGCCGAAGACGTGGTCGCCGACCCGGAAGCGGTTGTCGCCGCTGCCGATCATGTCCACCCGGCCCGCGTAGTCCACGCCGACGACCAGGGGGAACACCTGGGGCGCGAGGCCGTCCAGGGTGCCGTCCGCGAGCTGCCGGTCACAGGGGTTGAGCGAGGCGTACTCGATCCGCACCCGGACCTCGCCCGGTCCCGGATCCGGCTTGGGGACGACGAGGAGGGCAGGATCGGCCCGGAGTGAGCTGACGGCGATGGCTCGCATACGCACGACCTCCCAGTAGCCCCCGCGGTCACCTCTTCCACTCTTGCCCGGCCCGGCGGCGCCCGCACGTCGGCACGGGACTCACCCGCCGTCGTGCAGTTCGAGGGCGACGAGCAGCGCGCGGTGGTCGGTCGCGGCTAGGCGCAGGAAACGGGCCGAGCGGACCGAGAACTCGTCGCTGACCAGCACATGGTCGATCTGGGCACGCAGCGGCGTGGGGCGGTCGGCGGGCCAGGTGTACGTACGGGAGGAGCCGGCGAGGCGGGCGCTGTCGTGGAGGCCGCCCGCGTCGAGGACGGCCCGGAAGGCGGCATGGTCCTGGGAGGCGTTGAAGTCGCCCGCCACGATGGCGGGCCGTGCCCGGACGGCGGCGGCGAGGTCACGGATCCGGCCGAGCTCGCGGCGCCAGGCGGCCACCTCGCCGGGGACCGGCGGCATGGGGTGCGCGAGCTGGAGCCGTACGTCCCGGCCCGCCACTTCGGTGACCGCCCCCGGCATGGCCATCGCCCCGTCGACCCGCCCCGCCGGGCGCAGCGGAAACCGGCTGAGGATCGCCGAGCCGAGCGAACCGTCGAGCCGCACGACGTCCCGGTACGGGTAGGAGGCGGCCGGGACACGGGCTGCGAGCGCGTCCGCGCACGCGAGGTCGCACTCCTGGACGAAGACCACATCGGGCCCCTCGCGGCGCACCGCCCCGATCAGCGCGTCCGTCGCGTCCCCGAACTCCACGTTGGAGGTCAGGACGTCCAGCCGGGCCACCACCGGACCGTGGGCGCCCGTGCTGCCGGGGCCGTACGGGCGCACGAACCACACGGTCAGCGCGAGCGCCACCGACGCCCACACCAGGCCGCCGCGCCACCGGACCAGCGCGGCCAGTCCGAGAGCGGCGGCGCCGGGCACCAGGAGCCAGGGCAGGAAGGCCAGGGCCTGGGGGACGGGGGTCGTGCCGTCGGCGCCGGCGGCCCGGAAGCCGATCACGACGCTCACCCCGGTCAGGAGGAGGGCGGCCGCGCAGAGCGGGGCGCGCCCGGGGCCGGCGGACGGCTCACGCCCCGGCGGCCTCATGCCCCGGCCGGCTCGTAGCGCGGCCGGCTCATGCCCCGGTCGACGGGGCCGGCAGCACCCGCTGGGCCCAGATCCGTGCCGCCACCGCGCACACGGCCACCGCCAGGCCCGTACCGAAGACGATCCACACCGTGGTGCGCAGCGACCCGGTCAGCGCGTCGTACACCGCCGCCGCCCCGTCCGTGTCGCTGCCGGGCACCTCGGCCAGCACCCGGTTGCGCGCCAGCGCGATCGCCCCGCGCAGCACCAGCGCGCCGAGCGCGAAGCCGGCCCCGGCGACGGCGGTGGCGGCGAGCGCGGCCAGGGCGGAGCCGCGGCGTCCCGGCCCGCCGCGCACCCAGGCCACCACGACGGCGAGCAGGGCGAACACGAGGGTGCCGACGGCCGGCCAGATGCTGGCGGCGCGCAGCCACCGGAAGCTCTGGCGCATCTGGTCGGCGCGGTCGGCGGAGATGATCCGGATGTCGGTGTGCTGGACGGGGATCTGGTCGGCGAACGGCACCCCGTTGTCCACCAGGTTCTGCTTCACCTTCTCCGTCACGGGGGCCAGGTCGATGGTGACGCTCTCGCCGCTGTCCCCGTCCAGCGCCGCGGTGACGGCCTCGTGGGCCGTGCGGTTGGCGGCGTTCCAGGCGGCCTGGAAGGCGTCGGTGGTGGTGAAGGACCGCACGGCCTCGTGGAGGAAGTCGCGGACGGTGTTCTGGAGCGGGCCGACGTCGATCTGCTTCATCGCCTCGTCGGTGATCAGGTCGGCGACGGTGTTCTGCACATCGGGGTCGGAGGCGAGCGGCGCCACCGCGGCCACGTAGCGGTCCGTGTCGTCGATCTCCAGATCGACCCAGGCGGACAGCGCGCTCAGCGGCACCAGGACGGCGAGCAGCACCAGGAGTGCCACCGAGAGAGCCGCCGAGAAGTAGGTCCGCACCTCACCAGGGAACCCCGGATGCCGGGCCCGCGCCCCGGGCCGTGGGCCATCCGAGTTGCCGGGGGCGACGGCCGGGTGTGCTCTGGAAGGGAACGTGAAGAGACAGCGGGGGCGACGGAAGGAGCTTCCTGCCATGGCCGCACACGCTTCGGTGCAGGCACGCGGAACGCATGCGCGTGCTCAGCGCCATTCCACGATGAGCTGGGCCGTGCCCGTCACGCTCGGTGTGATCCTCGGCTGGTACGCGACGTCCATCGTCCGCGGCGGCGGTGTGCTCACCGGCACGCAGCTCGCGCTCGGACTGGTCTCCGGCGCCGTGCTCGCGGCGCTCTGCTTCGGTCTGGGCCGGGTGCAGATGCGCCTGCCGGCCGAACTCGCGGCGGCCGCGTACGGTGCGCTGTTCGGCGGCTCGGTCGGCTTCCTCTACAGCCTCTCCGGCAAGAGTGTGCTGGCCGCATCGGTGCTGGGGCTGCTGACCGGGGCGGGCATGCTGATCTTCGCGTTCTACTACTTCTACACGCGGGGCGACTGAGCCCGCCGCGGCGTTGAGCCGGTACGGGCCCGCGCTTCACCGCGCGGGCCCGTACCGGTGTGCGGAGACTGCGTCAGCCGCGGACCACGGTCACCGGGCACGGGGCGTGCTGGGTGACGTGCAGGCTGACCGAGCCGAGCAGGGTCGCCTTGAGGGCGCTGCGTCCGCGCGCTCCGACCACCAGCAGGTTCGCGCCCTCGGCCCGGTCGAGCAGGGCCTGAGCGGGATTGCCGATCACCACGACCTTGCTGATCCCGGCCGCGCGGGTACCGCCGACGGCCTCCTCCAGCGCCTCGGTGAGGGACACCGTGGCCAGGGCCTGCGGATCGAAGTCCTCCGGCATCCCCGGCATCATGGACGCCCAACTGGTCGCCGGGTACTCCCAGCTGTTGACGGCCTCCACCGTGTCACCGGTCAGCTCCGCCTGGCGTACGGCCCAGTGCAGCGCCTTGATCGACGACTCCGAGCCGTCAACGCCCACCACGATCCTGCCCATCTCTGCCTCCCGCTCGCTTCCGCTCGGTCATGCCGGTGCGTCGTGCGGGATGCCCGCAGGACGCACCTTCTCGTGCAACTGTAGTCAAACCGGACGAAAGCACAGCTGCTGGGCCGGTCAGGCCGGCCGGAGACCGGCCAGCTGCCGCTCGAAGGGGATGACCTCGTCGTCCAGCCCCAGGGCCTTCGAGGCCCCGGAGGCCGCCGCGCCGCCCGTGACCGCCTGCGCGAGCTCGCCGCCCGCGCGCCGGATCCGGGTCGGCAGGCCCTCGGTGTAGTCGTCGCCCGACGAGCCCCAGTCCTCCGACGCCGCGTACACCGACGTCGGCAGCGTGACGGCCCGCAGATAGGCGAAGAGCGGGCGCATCGCGTGCTCCAGCACCAGCGAGTGCCGGGCGGTGCCGCCGGTCGCCGCGACGACGACGGGCTTGCCGGTCAGCGCGGTGTTCTCGACCAGGTCGAAGAACGACTTGAACAGGCCGCTGTACGAGGCGGTGAAGACCGGGGTGACGGCGATCAGGCCGTCGGCCCCCGTCACCGCGCCGATGGCCTCCTCCAGCGTGGCCGACGGGAAGCCGGACACCAGGTTGCCCGCGATGTCGACGGCCAGGTCACGCAGTTCGATCACGCGGACCTCGACCGGGCGGTCCTGCTCGGTCTCCAGCCGTTCCCGGGTGGCCGCGGCCAGGCGGTCGGCCAGCAGCCGGGTCGAGGAGGGGCTGCTGAGGCCGGCCGCGACGGCGACGATCCTCAGCGGTTCGGTGGTGAACACGGTGTCAGCTCTCCTTCGCGGCGGTGACGGCCGGGTGCAGGGGCGCGGACTCGGGCACCCCGGCGGGCCGCAGGCTGGCGAACTCCTTGCGCAGCACGGGCACGACCTCCTCGCCGAGGATGTCGAGCTGCTCCAGGACCGTCTTGAGCGGCAGTCCCGCGTGGTCCATCAGGAACAGCTGGCGCTGGTAGTCGCCGACGGCGTCCCGGAAGGACAGCGTCCGCTCGATGACCTCCTGCGGGGAGCCCACGGTCAGCGGGGTCTGCTGGGTGAAGTCCTCCATCGAGGGCCCGTGCCCGTAGACCGGCGCGTTGTCGAAGTACGGACGGAACTCCCGTACCGCGTCCTGCGAGTTCTTGCGCATGAACACCTGGCCGCCCAGGCCCACGATGGCCTGCTCGGCGGTGCCGTGGCCGTAGTGGGCGTAGCGCTGCCGGTAGAGGTTCACCATCTTCTTCGTGTGCTCGATCGGCCAGAAGATGTTGTTGTGGAAGAAGCCGTCGCCGTAGTACGCGGCCTGCTCGGCGATCTCCGGGGAGCGGATGGAGCCGTGCCAGACGAACGGCGGGACGCCGTCCAGCGGGCGCGGGGTCGCGGTGAAGGACTGCAGCGGCGTACGGAACTTCCCCTCCCAGTCGACGACGTCCTCGCGCCACAGCCGGTGCAGCAGGGCGTAGTTCTCGATGGCGAGCGGGATGCCCTGGCGGATGTCCTTGCCGAACCAGGGGTAGACCGGCCCGGTGTTGCCGCGGCCCATCATCAGGTCGACGCGGCCGTCGGCGAGGTGCTGGAGGGTGGCGTAGTCCTCGGCGATCTTCACCGGGTCGTTGGTGGTGATCAGGGTCGTCGAGGTGGACAGGATGATGCGCTCGGTGCGGGCGGCGATGTAGCCGAGGGTGGTCGTCGGCGAGGAGGGGACGAACGGCGGGTTGTGGTGCTCGCCGGTCGCGAACACGTCGAGCCCGACCTCCTCGGCCTTCCGTGCGATGGCGACGGTGGCCTTGATCCGCTCGTGCTCGCTCGGCGTCGTGCCGGTCGTGGGGTCGGTGGTGAGGTCCCCGACGGTGAAGATCCCGAACTGCATGGCGCCCGCCTCCAGGCTCATATGGTTGAACGTTGAACTATCTGGACACACCCTACAACGGAGCACCCCGCTTCCCTATTCCGCCGGCCCCCGCCCCTTCCGTCCCGGACGTCGGCCGGCACCTTCCGTCCCGGACGTCGGCCGGCACCGCGGACTCCGCTGCGTACCCTGGTCGTAGACGGAGCCTCCTGAGCCCCGGGGCGGACGGAGGCAGGTATGAGCGTGACCGGAACCGGGAGTGACGGCGGGGCCGTGCCCGAGCAGGCGCGCGAGGGCGGGGGCGGCGGCAGCGAAGGCTGGAAGGAGCGCGGCGTCGCGCTGCGCGTCTTCGTCTACGTCTTCGCCACGCATCTGTTCGCGGGCTTCGTCTGGATCCTCTTCTACGTGGGCGAGCACGCGAAGAAGTAGTCGGCAGGCAGGATGGGGCGGGGACATGGACGGCACCACACAGACGCGCCTGGACGCGGCGCTCGGGGCGGACGACATCTGGAGCGCCCTGTACGCGCTGGCCGAGGAGGCGCCGCCCGACCTGCTGGCCGCGGTCGAAGCCCGCTACGGACCGGCGGCGGAGGGGGAGCGGCGTCATCTTTCGTGGCTTCTCCGGTGTGCCGGCGAGCGGGGCGACCCGACGCTCCTTCGGCTGCTGGGTGCGAGCGAGGGCGACAGCGCGCGGGATCTGCTGTACGCGGCGGTGCAACGGAAACTCCGGCTCCCGGCCGCCGAGTTGCGTCGGCTTGCCAGGGACCTCGGTGAAGTGGAACCCCTCGTGGACGCGATGGGCCTGTCCGGTGACCTCGGCTTCGCACCGTTCCTCGGCGACCTGCTCGACAGCAAGACCCTGGGCGGGCGCGCGGCCCTGGCGTTGGGAAGGCTCGGAGCACGCGAATGGACGGTGCCGGTCGCGAGGCGGTTGCCCGGCACGACCGGACTGGTGCACGTCGCCTTCACCGTGGCCCTGGAACTGCTGGACGACCCCGCGGCGATACCCCACCTCCTGAGTGCGCTGAAAACGGAACGCATCCCGGCGGGCGACCTGCACCATGCCCTGGTCGCGCTCACGGGCCGCGACCCGTTGCTGCCCGTCACACCCCCGGACGGCGATTACAGCGTGGGCATCCGACGCGCCTGGCAGAAGCGCCGGCCGGCACGCCCGGCCGCGCCGTCGACCAGCCCTGTCACCTTCGATTCGCCGCGCCACGCACGCTTCACCCTCGACGAGGGCCGGGGCGGGATCAGCATCGACTACGACCCTCCCCGCCCCGGCTCCTCCTGGCCCCGCTGGGACAAGTCGCTCCGTATCGGCGGGCAGCCGGTCTACCGAGTCGGCTCGGACTGCGACACCTGCGAGACGACCCTGTCCCTCCTCGGCTGGCCGACCCGAGCCGCACAGGAGGGGGCGGAACGCCTGCGTTCCGCACTGGCGGACGTGGCCGGCCTCGCCCCCGGGATCCTCGACGCGGCCGCTCCCCTCGTCGAGCAGCTGCGGTCCGGCCACTACCGAGTCCACCTGGCCGACCTCGCGCTCGAGCGGGTGACCGACCCGGGGGCCTCGTGGCTGACCAGGCGCCGCGCGCTGCGCGAGGACTACGAGCCGTATGACGGAGAGGGCCTCGACGACTGGCCGGGGACCGACCACTTCCAGCTGCGCGACCGCATCCCCGGTGAGAGCCCGACGTACGGCGTGCTGTTCCCGTCCCAGCCGCTGGTCGCGCTCGACACGGACACCGTGGCCCGGTACACCGCAGCCATCGCGGCGGGCCGCCGTCCCGCCGCCCTCGCCCTCGCCTGGGTCCGGGACATCTACGTCCAGGCCGAGCACCCCGAGCGATTCCTGGTGGCCGTCGCCCTGGACGGGCACCACAAGCTCGCCGCCTACGCCGCGGCCGGCGTACCGGCGAGGCTCCTGCTCCTGTCGAGGGCCGAGGACAACTGGGGGCCGGAGGAAGGGTGGAGCACGGCGTTCAACGAGGTGCTGGCCGCGACGGCAGGCCCCGTCCCACAGGCGTAG
Organism: Streptomyces sp. NBC_00385; assembly: GCF_035917155.1. Taxonomy (NCBI): domain Bacteria; kingdom Bacillati; phylum Actinomycetota; class Actinomycetes; order Kitasatosporales; family Streptomycetaceae; genus Streptomyces; species Streptomyces sp. NBC_00385. Next base: position 4,415,634 of record NZ_CP107951.1, read on the forward strand.
TCCGCGGGACCCGGGGACCAGGACCAACAGCCGATGCGGGCACCCGCGCCGGGCGCCTACGCTGCCGGTTCCGGCGCGCGCAGAGCGGGCCGACGGCGGAGAGGAACACCGTGCTGTTCACCGGTCACACCCATGTCCGTATGGCCCGCCCGTCCCGGGATCTCGTGGCCGCCGAACGGTTCTGGGCGGCGGGGCTCGGGCTGACGGTTCTGTTCCGCGCCGAGGGGGCCGGGGAGCCCGGCGCGCACGATCTGCTCATGCTGGGACACCCGGACGCCTCCTGGCACCTGGAGCTCGTGCACGGCGGCGACCACCCCGTGGACCCCCGCCCCACCGACGAGGACCTGCTCGTCCTCTACCTGGACGGACCCGTGCCCCAGGAGCTGGTGGACCGGCTGCTGGCCCACGGCGGCACGCGGGTCGCCTCGCCGAATCCGTACTGGAACGAGTGGGGCGTCACCGTCGAGGACCCGGACGGGTACCGGCTCGTGCTCTGCCGGCGCGGATGGTCGAACTCCTGACGGTGGCGGAAAGTCCTCGTGCCCCCGCACCCGCGCCCCGCTAAGCTCGCCCCATGACCCCCGTACCGTGCCGCAACCGGTGGCGCTCCTCCTAGGAGCGGCCACCTCTTCAGCGCGGGACCAGGGCCGTTCGCCACGGACGGCCCTTTTCTCTGCCCTCTTCCGGTACGGGCTCCGAGCCCGGCGGGGGCCGTCCTCCACGCACACACCATCGCGAGGAGAGACCAGCCATGACCACGACCTGCCCGGACCGCACCGCCACGCTCGACGAGCGGATCCACCGGGACCCCGCCGGCTTCCGGGTCCTGACCGGCGACCGCCCCACCGGGGCGCTGCACCTCGGGCACTACTTCGGCACGCTCCACAACCGGGTGCGGCTCCAGGACCTCGGGGTGGAGGTGTTCGTCCTCGTCGCCGACTACCAGGTACTCACCGACCGGGACGTGGCGGAGCGGCTCACCCCGGTCATGGAGGGGCTGCTGCTGGACTACCTGGCCGTCGGCATCGACCCGGAACGTTCGGTGATCTTCAACCACAGCGCCGTACCCGCGCTCAACCAGCTGCTGCTGCCGTTCCTGAGCCTGGTCTCCGTCGCGGAGCTGGGCCGCAACCCCACGGTCAAGGACGAGATCGCGCACTCACGGCAGGCCGCCGTCAGCGGTCTGATGTTCACCTACCCGGTCCACCAGGCGGCCGACATCCTGTTCTGCAAGGGCAACCTGGTGCCGGTCGGCCAGGACCAGGTGCCCCATCTCGAAGTGACCCGGACCGTCGCCCGGCGGTTCAACGAGCGCTACGCGCCGCTCTTCCCGGAACCCGAGGCGCTGCTCTCCGCCGCGCCCCTGCTGCTCGGCACCGACGGCACCAAGATGAGCAAGAGCCGCGCCAACTCCGTTGCCCTGAGCGCCGACGAGGACACCACGGCCCGGCTGATCAAGGGGGCGACGACGGACGCCGAGCGGCACATCACGTACGACCCCGAGCGCCGGCCCGGGGTGTCCGGTCTGGTGCGGCTCGCCGCGCTCTGTCTCGACCGGGACCCGCATGACGTGGCCGAGGAGATCGGGGGCGGGGGTGCGGCGGCCCTCAAGCGGACCGTGACCGACGCGGTCAACAGCCGGATGGCGCCGATGCGGGCCCGACGGGCCGAGTACGCACGGGACATGGGCTACGTCAGGTCCGTGCTGCGGGCCGGCAACGAGCGCGCCAACGGCATCGCCGACGCGACGCTGGCCGAGGTCCGGGAGGCGATGGGGGGCCTGATCTAGGGCGCGTTGCCGGACGGCGGCCAGCAGCCGCGAGCCGTCACGTCCAGGATCAGCGCCGCGATGTTCCACGCGTCGTCCGCGCCGCTGTGGTGCCGGCCCTCCAGCGGGAGCCCCGCGATCCGGAGGGCCTGCGCCATGCCGGGGCGCTTGCGCAGGCCGTGGGCGGTGGTGAAGGGGATCTTGGCGTTCGTGTGGCGGCGGCCGAACGGGTACGGGGTGCCGGTCGCCCGGCACTGGCGGATGAACTGGTCGCGGTCGTAGTCGCCCCAGCTCGCCCAGGCGCGGGCTCCGGCCCGGTGCTCGGCCGCCAGCAGCCGGCAGGCGTCGGCGAAGGGAAGCCCGGTGTCCACCTCGGCCTGGGTGAGGCCCGTCAGTTCGGTGCAGAAGGCGCTGACCGAGGAGCGGGCCGGGCGGACCAGGACGCGGTGGCGGGCGAGGCGCTCGCGGGCGTGCAGATCGACGACCGTCAGCCCGATCTCGATGATCTCGCTCACCGCCCCCGGCGGCGGCTGCCCGTCCCAGCAGGTCGCCTCGATGTCGATGACGTTGAGGCGGCGCGGCTCCGGTCCCCTGTCCATGGAGGGAAGGGTAGGCGGGCGGGGCCGCACCGGGCATCCGGATATCGCGGGGCGCCGGTCGCGGTGTCAGTGCCGGGTCAACGAGGCGCGCCTGCGCAGGAGTTCCGCCAGGCCGCGGCGGGTCGCGGCGATGACGACCCGGTCGGTGGGCTGGAGTACGTACCCCGGGTGCAGGTTCCAGACCAGTCCGGCCGGCCGGTCCTGGGTGCCGTCGCCCGTGACCGGCGTGGCCAGGTCCGGCCGGCGGTCGGCGGGCCGGGCCACGTCCAGGGCGAGGACCCGCCAGGCTCCGGCCCGGAACGCCTGCTCCACCGTCCGGCCCTCCAGCTGCGGGTGCCCGGCCACCTCGACCGCGGCGAACAGCATCACCTTCCGCTCGACCGGCACCGCCCCGAGGATCTGCCGGCCCATCATGGCGACGGCGAACGAGGGCGCCGCCAGATGCGAGACCGACCGGGAACGGGTCAGCGCCTGCGGGTGGGCGGTGCGCAGGGTGCGGTAGACGGCGGTGGCGAACTCGTCGTCGAAGAGCCGCAGCGTCACGCGCAGGTCAGGCTTGACCGAGCGGGCGTACAGCGCGGCCTCCAGGTTCGTGGTGTCGATGCTGGTCAGGGCGAGCAGCGCGCGGGATCGCCGGATCTTCGCCGCCTCAAGGACGCCCTCCTGCGTGACGTCCCCGAGGACCACCGGCACACGCAGCCGCCGCGCCACGGGGATGCCGCGGGCGTCCGGGTCGTCCTCCACGCACACCACGGGGATGCCGAGTTCACGCAGCTGGACGAGGACGCGCGTACCGATCTTGCCGAGACCGAGCAGCACCACGTGCCCCGACAGACCGCGCGGCGGCCGGCGCAGGGCGGAGGCGGTGCGCAGCGACCCGAACGCCTCCAGAACCCCGGCCACCAGCAGGGGCAGCAGCATCAGCCCGGCGACCCCCGACAGGATCTGGATGACCTGGCGGGCGGTCGGGTCACCGATCGCCGGGTCGCCCATCGCGAACAGGTCGAGCAGCGTCAGATACGCGGCGTGCACCGGCTCGTCCCCGGTGGTGAACGTGGACGCCACCGCGAGTCCCAGGACGGCCGTGCCGACGCCCAGCGCGGACCAGCGCAGCCGCCGCGAGAAGACCTGGCCCAGCGGGGCGCCCCTGCCCCCCATCCGGCGTACGCGGCCGGTGGGGCCCGGCCGGCTGACGGCCTCCAGGACGATCGTTCCGCGTCCGGTCGCGGCGGCCACCTGCGCCTGGTCGGGCAGGAGCCGGGGTCCCTCGTCGCCGCTGCTGTCGGAGCCCTCGGTGCCGGCCGGGTCATGGGTGGTGGAGGAGAGCAGGGCCAGCGTGCACAGGGCCGGGCGGACGGCCTGGCCGTCCCGGGGCGGGGTGCGCTCGGCGGCGCGCAGGAGCAGGCCCTCCGCCTGGATCACCTTGCTGGAGCCGGAGAGCGCGGTCGCCGCGAGTGCGGGCGCCGCGGTGTCGGCGTCGGACAGGACCGTGGTGGAGGCGTCCAGCACGGTCTGGTCGATGCCGGGTGAGGCGACGGCCGCCGCCTGGTCCAGGAGGGTCTCCAGATGCTGGCCGAGCTTGCGGTTGTAGAGCCGGATCACCAGCCGCACACGGGGGTTGAGCCTGCGGGCGGTCAGCGCGGCACGGATGTTGCGTTCGTCGTCGTCGTAGACGAGGGCCAGCGCGGCGGCCGTGCCGACGCCGGCCTCCTCGAAGGCCTCGTCGGAGGGTTCGGCCGCCTGGAGGATACGGACCGCCTCCACTCCGGCATTGGTGTCGCCGTCCCCGTTCCCGGCGCCGTTGCCCCCGTTGCGGCTCATCGCCGACGACATCCGCCCGAACAGGGCCGCCGCCCGGCCGCGCCCGGTCAGGGGCAGCTCCGGTCCGCTCGTGCCGGGTTCGGGCGGCAGGACCAGGGTGACCCGCTCCCCGTAGACGTACCGCAGTTCGACGGCGAGCCGCTGGGCGAGCGCGTCGTCGCCGCAGACGACCATGTGTCCGGAGAACGGGGAGCGTTGGGGCTGCTGGGGAAGAGGAGGCACATGTCCCAGCATGCCCTGCTCCCTTCTGATGGTCCGTAGGGTCATGCGGTCAGTGGCCTTCGCGTGTCCCGGAGTGGGTCGCGGAGGGCGTTCCGGCGTGGGGTGCGGACGGTGGGCGGGAGAGCAGGTGGCGTGGGTCGGCGGCCCTGCTGATCGCCGTTTCGACGGCCGCGATCCGGTCCGCGAGCAGCCCGAGCGCGGACACCGCCCGGGTCAGCGGATCGTCGTCGGGACCACCGAGTGCCTGGCTGCGGACGTACGAGGCGGTGAGGGCGGACCACCGCGCCGCCTGCTCGGGGCCGAGCGTCCCGCGCAGGGCGGCGAGTTTCAGCAGGGCGGCCTCGGCGCCGCTGGTGAGTGTCTGGGCCTCGCCCGTGTAGTGGTCGTCGATGACGGCGGACAGTTCGGCGTCGTTCATCACGGGCACGATGCGCTCCGCGATGCGGTTCATGTTGCGGTACGAGCCCTGGAGGCGGAACGGCGGTTCGGTGCGGGTCGCGTCGGTCTGCGCGGCCGAGGCGATGTACGCGGCGTTGACCGCGAGGACGGTGTCGCGGGCGTGCAGCAGATGGCGGAGCACGGCGGTGATCCGGTCCACTTCGGCCGGTGCGTACGGGTGTTGGAGCCGGTCCGCGCGGGCGGTGGCGTCGGTACCGGAGGCGAGCCGCAGCAGCAGGGCGAGATCCTCGCGGGACCGGCCGGCGAGCGGCGCCAGCACCGGGTTGGCGGTCAGCGCGTTCTCGACGAAGCTCAGCGCGAAGACGTCCTCGCGCCCGCTCAGCACCTCGCCCAGGTTCCAGACGTCGGCCCGGTTGGCGAGCATGTCCGGGACCTGGAAGCGCTCCCCGGACTCGGTGTACGGATTGCCCGTCATGCACACCGCGAACCGCTTGCCCCGCAGGTCGTAGCTGCGCGGCTCGCCGTCCCGTACGCCCTCGATGCTGCGGGTGGCGTCGCAGAGCGGGATGAACTTCTGGAGCAGTTCCGGTGAGGTGTGCTGGATGTCGTCGATGTGGAGCAGGGTGTTGTTGCCCGCCTCCAGCGCGAAGTTGATCTTCTCGATCTCCTGACGCGCGGTCGCGCTGCGGGCCTGCGCCGGGTCCAGCGAGGTCACGTCGTGGCCGAGGTTCGGCCCGCTGACCTTGACGAGGACCAGCCCGAGCCGGTCGGCGACGTACTCCATGAGCGTCGTCTTGCCGTAGCCGGGCGGCGACACGAGCAGCAACAGGCCCTGCGAGTCGGTACGCCGGCCGGCGTCCGCGGTGCCGAGCTGCTTGGCGAGGCTGTCGCCGATCAGGGGCAGGTAGACCTCGTCGAGCAGCCGGTTGCGGAGAAACGCGGACATGACCCGGGGCCGGTGGTCGTCCAGCCGCAGCCGGGTGCGTTCGGCGGAGACCAGGGCGGTGCGCCGGCGCTGGTAGGCGCGGAAGCCGGGGACCGCCGTGGTGCGGAACTCCTCGGTACGGGCGAGGAGTTCGTCGATCCGAACGGTCAGCCGGCCTCGCTCGATGCGCGGATGCACGCCGAGGAGGCCGTCCACGGTCGCGGTGAGCGGGGCCTCGTCCTCGTAGCGAACCAGGACCGGCTCCGGGCAGAGCTCGACGGCGACGGCCTCCGCGAGATCGCCCGCGTCGAGGTCGGCCCCGCTCGCCCGGGCGTACGGGGTGAGCCAGCCCTCGACGAGCTGGCGGCGGGCCGGCAGGTCGTCGGCGAGGGCGTCGAGGTCCTCGTCGTACGCCGGAGTCCCGGTCGTACGACGGAACTTGTCCAGGAACGTACGGACGTGCGCGGCGGTGACGAAGCCATCGGGGCCGCTGGTCAGCTCTTCGAAGAGATACGCGGCGACGGCCCGGGAGTCGTCACCCGTGATGACCGACGCCCACTCCTCCTGGAGCGCGGCGACGGCCGGGCCGAGACCGAACGTCTCACGGGCGCGCGCCAGGGATCGGGCCCGGCGCGTCCAGGACGTCCGGCGGGCCTCGTCCGTCCCGTACGCCCAGAACAGCTGGGCGGCTGCCCGTACGGCGGGCGGGCAACGCAGAAGCCCGGCGGTCGCGTGCAGCCGCAGCAGGACGGTGAGAATCGCCGTGGCGTCCTCGTCGTGGACCCCGCGCTGGTACCCCTCGTCGTACGCGGCGGCGGCCGACTCCCGTACGAGTGCGGCCAGTTCGGAATCATCCAGCGCACTCAGCCGGTCCGCGCCGTGTTCGGCCAGGAGCCGGGCTGCCAGATGCTCGCCCCGGTAGACGGCCGGTGACTCGGAGGGCAGCAGCCGGTCCCAGTACGGGCGGGTGTCGGCGAAGCCCGGATCGGTGACCGGTGCCCGGTAGTCGGTGCCGGTCACGGCGAACGCGAGCCCGTCCGCCTGCGGCACCAGCGTCAGCTCGAACGGCTGGGTGTTCACCGCGAACCGGTGCCGGCCCAGCCGGATCGTCGCCCCGCCGTCCGCGTACAGCTCACTGCGGTCGCGCAGGGCCCGGCCCGCCTCCTGGCGGGCGGCCAGCAGCTGCCCGTCGAGCTCCTCGGCCCGGACCGTGTCGCCGAGCCCGCGCAGCTCATCGGCGGTGCGGCGGACCTTGGCGACCATCGGGTCGGAGGCGAAGTAGGTGTGCACGGCGTCCGCGTCGGCCAGCGCGGAACCGCGGCGGGCGACGGTCTCCAGGACCCGGGCGGCGGAGGCCGCGAGGCGTTCCGTCCGGCGGGCGAGGGTGTCCTGAAGCGTCTGCTTTCGGGCCGAGAACGCCTCGTACACCTCCGTCCGCCGCTCGCCCAGCTCGGCGAGGAAGTCGTCGAACTCGGCGAACCGCGCCTCCAGGTTCTCCAGTTGGAGGAGAAGCCGCGCGAGCTGGTCGTCGCAGGCGTCCGGGGAGTCCGCGGCGGCCAGCGCGGCTGTGACGGCCTGCCCCAGCAGTGCGAACTCGGCGGCGAACTCGGCCCGGCCCTCCTGGTCGAGCAGGGCGCGCCGGCGGGCGTCGAGCGTGGCGCGGGCCCGGTTCACCCCGCCGAGGACGCCCGCGATCCGCTCCAGGATCGAGGTGCGGACCACGCCGTCACCGATGTCGAGCCCGGCGACGACGTCCGTCACCGTGCTCAGCCCGTCCGTCATCCCCGCCAGCCGCTCGCCGAGCGCGGTGGCGTCGGTGACGGTGGCGAGGGCGGAAGCCTGCGCGGTGAGCCGGACGACGTCCTCGTGGTAGCCCGTGAACGCGTCGTCGCCGGACAGGAACGCGACCGCGCGCCGGCCCGCCGAGGTGATGTCGTCGGCGGTGGCGGCGGTGAGTTCGGCGATCCGTCCGGTGTCCGCGTACCGCATCTCGGCGAGGCTCGCCAAGTGGCCGTGAGCGGCCCGTAGTTCGGTCAGCCGGTCGACCCATTCGGCGGCCGAGCGCGGTGCTTCGCCGCGGACCCGGCGGACGAGGAGGGTGATCCGGTCCGCCGTCTCGGTGAGGGCTTCGGCGGCGCTCAGGGTCTGCTCCTGCACGGCGTCGAACTCGGCGAGCACGTGCTGCGCGGTGTCGCGCAGCGCTGCCAACGGGGCTCCGAGAGCGCCGAGTTCGTCGTCGTCCAGCCAGTGGTAGCGGTCGGTGGCACGGGAGCAGTCCGCCACCAGCCGGCCGTAGACGGCGGCCGTGGGGGTGGTCGCCTCGGCGCTCTGCGCGAGTGCGAGGCAGTCGGAGATGCCGCGCACGAGGTCGGCGTTGCCGACGCGGGCGAGCGGGCCCGTCCCGGGCGGGCGGGAGGCGGCGAAGGTGTCGGAGACGTACGGCGTCCGCCAGCGCTGCACCGGGTGGACGCGGGCCGGGCCGGCGTCCCGGCCCTCGACCGGGTCGCGCAGGAGCACCAGCGTGCCGTCGTCGAGCAGCGCGTGGCCGCAGCCCTGGAGCGGGGTGGCGACCTCCTGCCGGATCACGTTGTACGGGAGCAGCAGGCTGCGCCCGTCCGCCCGCGAACGGAACGCGTACAGGACGTCCTCGCCGTTGGGGGAGCGGACGGCACCCTCGAAGACGGGGTCGGTGAGGGGTTCGGCGACGTCGAAGGTCTTCGCGGTGCCGGCGGTCAGGTAGTAGCCGCCGGGGAAGATGATCCCCTGGTCCTCGGGGAGCAGATGGCAGGAGGGACCGATCCCGTCCAGCCGCCGCACGGTGCCGAGGAGCCCGTTGAAGACGAGATGGCGCCAGGCCTCCTCCTTGTACGGCCGTACGCGGAGCAGGACGAGCGGCCCGGACTCCGCGTACGCGACCTCGGCGTCGGCGAGCGACTGGAGGGGTTCGGCGACGGGTTCGCGGTAGATCCCGTCGGGGGTCTCCGTGTCGTCGGCGGTCTTGAGCGTGAGGTGTCCGCCGAGCGTGGAGAGGTAGAGCGGGGCGCGGTCGCCGTCTTCGGTGCGGCGTGCGCCGATGGCGATGTGCGGGTGACGGCCGGCGATGTGGGCCTCGCGGCCCGCGACCGTCCAGGTGAAGCCGTGCGACGGCGGGAACACGTGGTCGCGCTCGCCGCGGGCGTCGAGGAACGCGCCGGGCGAACCGTCGGCGTTCAGCGCCCAGCGCAGGACGCGGATGTCCTCGGCGTTCTCGCCGGTACGGAAGACGGCGAGGAGCCGGCCGTTGGTGCGGCGCAGCCGCAGGAGGCGGGCGTCGCGGTAGTAGCGGTGGAGGCCGCCGAACTCGCGGACGAAGGGCTCGTCGGCGAGGAGCGGGGCGGTGGCGGGGGTCAAATCGGTGTCGAAAGCCGTGAGTACGTCGTCGACCGCGGGCTCGTCGCGCCGGCCGGGGCCGCGCTCGAAGCCGAACAGGAGCTGTCCGCCGATGGCCACGAGGTCGCGGGGGGTGGACGGCTGCGCCGTCCGGACCCGCTCGCTGCCGAGCAGCTGGAGTCCGGTGGAGCCGAACTCCTCGGTCCGCCGTGCGTTGAGCGCCCCGGCGCGGTGGGCGAGCTCGGCGGCCTGGGTGCGGAGCCGCCGCCGCAGCACGTCGTAGACCCCGTCCTCGGGGCCGTGCGGGGGTGATGCGGTGGCGGTGTCCATGCGGGTGGCTCCTTGGGGCGGGGCGGTGGTGTGGCCTGCGGCCGGCGTTGTCCTCAAGCGCCGGACGGGCTTGGTCGTGGCCTCGGGTTCCGGTGCGCCGGGCTGTGTCCTCAAGCGCGGACGGGCTTGGTGGGCGGCCGTCGGTCGTGCGGTGCGGGTGGGGCCGGGTGGCCGTCCGTCCTCAAGCGCGGGACGGGCTTGATTTCGGGCGCGGGCTGTCCTCAAGCGCGGGACGGGCTTGATTTCGGGCCCGGGCTGTCCTCGAATGCCGGAGGGGCTCGATGTGCCCGGCGTTGTCGTGAGTCCGCGGGCGCCCCGCCTGTCCGGGCATCCCCAGCCCGTCCGGCGATTGAGGACGGACCGTGCCCCGGGGCTCCTCAGGTGGACGGGGCACGGTCCAATTCAGCCCGTCCGGCGATTGAGGACAAAGGGCCCCGGCTACCCCACCGGCGTACCGTTCCGCGAGGGCGAAGGGCTCGGCACGGCGCCGACCGGGGTGTCCGCCAGGCCCAGGGACCGTGCGTGGTCCAGGAGTTGGCGGACCTGGTCCGCGCCGACGCCCCCCACCCCCGGCGCCGCCATCATCCGCATCAGCAGCGCCGACACCGTCAGGTTCTGTACGTCACCCGACGACACCGACCCCAGCACCCGTGTCACGTCGTCCGTGAACGACGACGTGCCGTTCAGCCACGCACCGCCCAGCGCCTTCGCCGTGTCGGAGTTCTCGACGAACCCGTCGAGGCTCTTGCCCAGGGAGATGGACGAGACCAGCCGGTCGAAGAAGACCGACTCCCCGCCGACGATGTCGATGTCGGCGTTCTCCAGACCCGTGGCCAGCACCGTCGCCTGCGCCTCGGCGACCTGGCGCTGGACCTCCAGACCCGCGAGCCGGATCTCCTTCTCCGCGGCCAGCCGCAGCCGGTACTCCTCGTGCCCGCGCGACGCGTCGTCCAGTGCCGCCATCGCGGCCGCCTTGTCCGTGAGCCCCGCCGCCTCGGCCTTCAGCTTCTCGCCGATCATCGCCGCGTCGGCCGTCGCCTGGGCGCGGGTGCCCTCGGCCGTCGCGAGCGCCTTGAGCCGGGAGCCCTCCGCCTCGGCCCTGAGCCGGGCGGACGTCGCCTCGCCCTCGGCCCGGCCGGTCTTCTCGATGACCTCGGCCGCCGCGTCCCGCACCTGTACGTCCGCCAGTCCGGGCGCCGCGGACTCCGCCTGGACCCCCTCGGCCAGCCGCAGCTTGGCCCGGGCGTCCAGGTCCGCGGTCTTCAGCCGGGCCTCCGCGAGCGTCAGCTGCTCGGCGGCCCGGTGCGTGGCCGCCGCCTCGGCCGCCTCCGCCGCCTTGATGTCCTTGACCAGCTGCTCCTGCGCCTCCGCCTCCGCGGCGATGATCACGGACTTGCGGGTGCGCTCGGACTCCTCGACGGACCGCAGGGTCTTGATGGACTCCTCCTGCTCGGCGACCGTACGGTCCACCGCGATGCGTTCGCGGATCACGTCGGCGACCTCGCGGCGCTCCGCCTCGACCTCCTTCGTCGCGGCGATGCGGTTGAGTTCGGTCTGCCGCTCGCGCCCGATGACCTCGATCATGCGGTCCTTCTCGATGCGCTCGTTCTCCACGGCGATGACCCGCTCGCGGTTCTTCTGCGCGACGGCGATCTCTCGGGCCTGGTTCTCCCGCTGGATGCCGAGCTGCTCCTCGGTCTTGATGAACGCGGCCTGGGCGCCGAGGCGTTCCTCCTCCTGGACCCGGGCGGTGACGGCCTCCTCGCGGGCGCGCAGCGTCTCGACCTCGCGGCGCTGCTTGATCTCGGCCTCGGCCTGCCGGCGCTCCAGTTCCAGGATGGTCTCCCGGGCGTCGACGTCCTGCCGGGTGATCTCCTTCTGCTCGGTGCGCTGGAACTCGTTGGTCCGTACGTGCTCGATCGCCGTCAGCTCGGTGATCTTCCGAATGCCCTGTGCGTCAAGGATGTTGGCGCCGTCCAGCTGCACCATCGGGGTCTGCTCGAGGAAGTCGATCGCCGCGTCGTCGAGGTGGTAGCCGTTGAGGTCGGTGCCGATGACCCGGATGATCCGGTCCCGGAACTCCTCGCGCTTGGTGTAGAGGTCGACGAAGTCCAGCTGCTTGCCGACGGTCTTGAGCGCCTCGGAGAACTTGGCGGCGAAGAACTCCTGGATCGCCACCTTGTCGCTGGCCCGTTCCGTGCCGATCGCCTGGGCGACCTTGATGACGTCCTCGACCGTCTTGTTGACCCGGACGAAGAACGTGATGTGGATGTCGGCGCGGATGTTGTCCTGGCAGATCAGGCCCTCGCGGCCGGTACGGCGGATCTCGATGGTCTTCACCGAGATGTCCATGGACTCGGCCTTGTGGAGCACGGGCAGGACGACGGCACCGGTGAAGGTCACGTCGACCTTCTTGGTCTTGGAGATGATCAGGGCCTTGCCCTGCTCCACCTTGCGGAAGAGCCGGGTGACGACCAGGAGCAGGGCGATCGCGATGAGCAGGACCACGGCGACGAGCAGGCCGAGGCCCAAGGAGATGGCTTCCATGACAGTCCTTGGCGGCTGGTGGTGCGGACGGGAGGAGAAGGAGAGGTGGTGCGCGGCCCCGTGCGGGTCCGGGCAGCGCGGAGCGGCACGGGGCAGCACGGAGCGGTACGGCGCGCGCCCGGATCAGGAGGTGCGGCGGGGCGGCGTACGGCGGTGCGTACGCGGCAGGGGCGGCGGCGGTCCCGGGTCGAGCGCACGGTCGTACGGGGAGACCCAGAAGAACTCGCCCACGGCGTCGTACGCGTACAGCAGTCCCGGACTCCCGGCCGACAGCGCGTCGTCGGCCGGCGCCAGCTGGCGTACCTGCACGATCGCGGTGGATCCGTCGGCCGCGGCGACCTCCGCCTGACCGAAGTCCGTGCCGACCGAGCCGGTACGGATCGTGCAGACCCGGCCCAGGAAGTCCTGGCGCGATGGAGGAGGCTGGTCCGCGAAGAATCGGCGGAAGTGGCGCACCAGCAGCCGCACCACGGCCCAGGCGACCAGCAGCGCGCCGACGAGGATGCCGAGGGCGAGCGCGGCCCGGACGGTTCCGGTGGTGTCGCCGCGGTGGAGCAGGACCGAACCGGTCAGCGCGGAGAACCAGCCGACGGCCACCATCACGGAGACCGAGACGGTGACGGGCACGCCGCCGATTCCGGCGAGATCGGTGTCGAGGTCCGCGTCGAAGGAGTGGTGGTCGGCCGCACCGGCCAGGACGAGCAGCCAGAAGGCGATGACGACGACCAGGGCGGCGGAGAAGAGCACGGCCGGGAAGGACTGCGTCGCGGTCAGGAACTCCTGCATCGGTCCACCCCCTGCCCGCTGATCCGGCGTTGTGCCGGTGCGTGTCACGGGGGCCGGTGATGACCCCGGAGCCGCGGCGCCGTCCCAACGGCACCGCGGCAACCGGGCCTTCCCCCGTCCCCCTGCACCCCCGTGTTTCCCCCGTGGTCCCCCGGTTGGTGCTGACAGGATCGTGTCATCCGCAGCCGGTCAGCCGCATTGCCGGAATCCGGCAATCTTTCTCCGTGCTCGATGCCGGGCACCGGCATGCGCGCGTATGCGTTGTGTAAATATCAGTGACGCATGAGGAGTGGAGGCGGGGCGTGGCGGAACCGGTGATTCCCGACAGTTTTCTGGAGGGCTACGCCCAGATCCTGGGCGAGGTCGCCGTCTCCGGACGACGGCTCACCCGGGAGGAGCTCGACACCCGCCGCACCCTCGGCAGGCAGGCGGCCGAGTCCGGGTACCAGCTGCGCGCCCTGGTCCGGATGCATCTGGCCGGGGCCCGCGCCACCTGGCCGTCCGCCGTCCCCGGAGCGACGGCGGCCGCCACCGCCGCGTCCACCGAGAGCGTGCTGGCCGCGGTGGAGCAGACGGTCGACGCGTTCGCCGAGGGTTTCGAGCGGGCCCAGCGCCTCACCGTCCGGCGGGAGGAGGCCGCTCGCCGGGAGTTCATCGACGACCTGCTGTACGGACGCAGCGACCTGGGCCGGCTCGCCGAGCGCGCCACCCGGTTCGGGCTGCGGCTCTCCCGCGCGCACGCCGTCGCGGTGGCGGCGGGCCCGGAGGCGTACACCGAGACCGACGCCGTGCCGCGGCAGGTGGAGTCGGCGCTGCTGGCCCGGTTCAGCGGCCGCAAGATCCTGCTCACGACGAAGGACGGCCGGATGATCTGTATCGCGCCCGGCAACCAGCCCGATGTCCTGCGGTACTTCGCCAAGCAGGCGCATGCGGCGACGGACGGCGGCCGGGTGGCGGTCGGCCGGGCCCACCGGGGGCCGGGCGGGGTGGTCCAGTCGTACGACGAGGCGCTGGACGCGCTCGACCTGGCGGACCGGATGGGGCTGGACGACCCCGTGCTGTACGCCGCGGATCTGCTCGTCTATCCCGTGCTGACCCGGGACCGGCAGGCGATGGCCGATCTGGTGCGCAGCGAGCTCGGCCCGCTCCAGCAGGCGCGGGGCGGCGCGGAGCCGCTGCTGAAGACGCTCGCCGTGTACTTCGACGCCGGCTGTGTCGCGGCCGAGACGGCCCGGCGCCTCGCGTTGAGCGTGCGGGCGCTGACGTACCGGCTGGAGCGGATCCACCAGCTCACCGGCTCCGACCCGTCCGACCCGATGCACCGTTACACCCTGCAGACCGCGGTGATCGGGGCCCGGCTGCTGGACTGGCCGGCCAAGGAGATCTGAGCCCGCGCTGTCGGGCAGCCACCGGCGGACGGTGTCCCGCCGTCCTGCGCACGACAGCGTCCCCGCGCCCTCCCGCTGCCGGGTTCCGGCAGCGTTTCCCGTCGGCGGCCCTCCCCGCATGCGAGGAGGCCGAGCTCCGCCTAGCGTGATCACCCGGGGGGTTCCGGTGTCGTGTGCAGCGAGGGAGATCCGCACCATGGCCCGTCATTCACGTCAGGCAGGGGAACCCTCCGAGAACGGCAGACGGGGGCGGGTGGCCACCGAAGCCGCGTCCCGGCCCGCGCCGGGACAGGAGCGCGGGCCCTCCCACCGGTGGTGGGTGCTGGGCGTGATCGGGCTGGCCCAGCTGATGGTCGTCCTCGACGCGACGATCGTGAACATCGCACTGCCCTCCGCCCAGCAGGACCTCGGCTTCAGCGACGGTAACCGGCAGTGGATCGTGACGGCGTACGCCCTCGCCTTCGGCTCGCTGCTGCTGCTCGGCGGACGCATCGCCGACCTGGTCGGCCGCCGGGTGGTGTTCCTGACCGGTCTGGTCGGCTTCGCGGTCGCCTCGGCCATCGGCGGCGCCGCCCCCAGCTTCGAGGTCCTGGTGCTGGCCCGCGCCCTCCAGGGCATGTTCGGGGCGCTCCTCGCCCCGGCCGCGCTCTCGCTCCTCACGACGACGTTCACCGTGCCCAAGGAGCGGGCGAAGGCGTTCGGGATCTACGGCGCCATCGCGGGTGCGGGCGGTGCGGTGGGGCTGCTGCTGGGCGGGGTGCTCACCGAGTACCTGGACTGGCGCTGGTGCCTGTACGTGAACCTGCTGTTCGCGCTCGTCGCCTTCGTCGGCGGCGCGCGTCTGCTCACCGCCGGTGCGCCGGCGAACCGGCCGAAGCTCGACATCCCGGGGACCGTGCTGGTCTCCTCCGGGCTCTTCTGCATCGTGTTCGGGTTCTCCAACGCCGAGACGCATCCGTGGAGTTCGGTGCAGACCTGGGGGTTCCTGCTGGCCGGTGCGGTGCTCCTCGTCGCGTTCGCGTGGTGGCAGACCCGGGCGGAGCACCCGCTGCTGCCCCTGCGCGTCGTGCTGGACCGGGACCGTGCGGCCTCGTTCCTCGGCATGTTCATCTCCGGCGCCGGCATGTTCGGCGTCTTCCTGTTCCTGACGTACTACCTCCAGAAGAGCCTGCTGTACTCGCCGGTCTCCACGGGTGCCGCCTTCCTGCCGATGGTCGCCGTCATGATCGTGGCGTCCGTGACGACGACCAACACACTGGTGCCGCGGTTCGGCGCGAAGCCGATCGTTCCGCTCGGTATGGGACTCGCGGCGGCCGCCATGATGTGGCTGACCACGCTGAACCTGAGCAGCAGCTATCTCGCCCATGTGCTGCCGCCGTTGCTCTGCATGGGCCTCGGGCTCGGCATGGTCTTCGCCACGGCGATGAACCTGGCCACCGCCGGGGTGGGGGCGCGGGACGCCGGAGTGGCCTCGGCGATGGTCAACACCAGCCAGCAGGTGGGCGGCTCCATCGGTACGGCGCTGCTCAACACCCTGGCCACCAGCGCCGCCACCGACTACATGGTGGGCCGCAAACCGACGCCGGACGCCCTCGCCCAGGCCCAGCTGGAGAGCTATTCCACCGCGTACTGGTGGTCGGCGGGCTTCTTCGCCCTCGGCCTGCTGATCACGGCGATCCTCTACCGCCGGGGCGCACCCCGTCCGCACCTGGTCGAGGAGACCGGGGCGGCACCGGCCTGACACCCCGGCGGCCCGGGTTCAGCGGCCGGGCCCCGGGCTCTCCACCAGCCGGACGAACGGGATCGACTCGCCGACCCGCCGGTAGTCCTCCGCGCCGCCGTCGACCGTGAACCCCATGAACGCGGAGAGCCGGCGGGCGGTCCTGGGGTGGCGGGGCGCGTACCGTGCCATCAGTTCGCCGCCCTCCTCGGCCGGCAGGAAGTGCGCCGTCACGGCGTGGAAGCCGCGCCCGACCTGGACGGTGGCATGCGGCGTACGGAGCAGATTGCGGTACCAGTCGGCGCCCGGGCCGAAGCCGGAGGCCACCGTCCAGCTCCGCCGGCCGTCCGCCGTCGCGGACTCGACGACCTCGATCACCGTCCGCCGGGAAAGGCCCGAGGCGCGCCCGGTGTGCACGAGGAGCAGCAGACGGCCCCGGAACAGCGGTCCGAGCCCCGCGCGGAACATGTGGACGGGCAGCCGGGCCGCGGCGCGCCGCACGCCGGTCGGCGGGGGCGGACGCTGCGGTCCGGGCAGAGGTACGGGTTCAGGCATCACTATGCAAACGTTGCACAGTCCAAAGGTGGGTGTCATGGTCCTGAGTCAAGGATTCGGTGACGGTTCGACACCGTTTCGGCCTCGGTGTGCCGGGGGAGTGACCGGGTGAAGGCCACACGGCGGGACAGCCCTTAGTCTCGCGGCCATGGTCGAACACGATGCCCTCACGGCGACCCGCGAGGCCTACGACACCGCCGCCCGCACCTATGCCGAGCTGTTCGGCGACGAGCTCCGCGACCGGCCGCTGGACCGCGCGATGCTGGGCGCCTTCGCCGAGCACGTACGCGCGAACGGGGACGGGCAGGTCGCGGACCTGGGATGCGGACCCGGCCATGTCACCGCCCATCTGGACACCCTGGGCCTTTCCGCGTTCGGCGTCGACGTGTCCTCCGCGATGATCGAAGCGGCGCGGCACGCCTATCCGGACCTGCGGTTCGACATCGGCTCCATGGCCGCGCCGGACATCGCCGACGGCGTGCTGGGCGGCGTTCTCTCCCGGTGGTCCGTCATCCACACACCGCCGCGGGAGCTGCCCGGGATCCTGGCGGAGTTCCACCGGGTGCTGGCCCCCGGCGGCTATCTGCTGATCGGCTTCTCCGCCAGTGAAGGCCCCGCGTACCCGACGCAGGTCTTCGACCACGCGGTCGCACCGGCCTACCGGTGGTGGCCCGACCACCTCGCCGCGTCGCTGCGCACGGCCGGGCTGGCCGAGACGGCCCGGATGGTGCGCGAGCCGCAGCCGGCCGACCGGCGGCAGTTCCGGGAGGTGTACCTGCTGGCCCGGAAGGGCTGACGGGCCCGCGGGGCACGGGTGGCACCGGATTCGAGTACGGCCGTCGCGCACGGTACAAAGAAGCATGGCCGCGCACGAACAGTCATCTGAGGAACGACCGTCCTCCCCGGGCCGGGACGACGTCGACGCGGTGACGCGCGCGGTGCTCACGGCGTCGCGGCTGCTGGTGGCGGTGTCCGCCCGCTCGCTGGCGACGGTCGAGGACCGGGTGACGCTGCCCCAGTTCCGGCTGCTCGTGGTGCTCGCCACGCACGGGGACGCCAAACTGGTCTCGCTCGCCGAACGCCTCGGCGTGAACCCGTCGACCGCGATGCGCATGGTGGACCGGCTGATCGCCGCCGGTCTGGCGGAGCGGCAGGTCAACCAGGCCAACCGCCGGGAGACCTCACTGCGGGTGACCCCGGAGGGCTTCCGGCTGGTGGAGGACGTCACCTCCGCCCGCCGCAGGGAGGTCGCCGCCATCGTCGAACGCCTCGCGCCGGAGCAGTGCACCGCGCTGATCGAGGCGCTGACGGCGTTCACCGCGGCGGGCGGCGAACCGGCCGTGCCCGGGGGCGGCGCGGACGCCTACCCCCTGGGCTGGGCGCCCGACCTCCCCGCCCCCGGGGAGACCGCTTAGGGCCTCAGGGAGTGTCCGCGGACGCGGCCAGCTCCGGCTCGGGCTCCTCCTTCGGGGCGGGCACCGGTGCGGCGGGTCCCGTTGCGGTCTTGCCGTCCGGGCCGTCGTCCCTGCCGCGCCACTTCCGGATCTGCTCGACCGCCGGCTGGGTCCAGCGCGCGGTGAGCGGGCCCACGATGACGAGGATGAGGACGTACGCGGTGGCGATGGGCCCGATCCGGGGCTCGGTGGCCACGGCCAGTCCGGCGATGACGATGGAGAACTCGCCGCGGGCCACGAGCGTGCCGCCCGCCCGCCAGCGCCCGCGCGATCCGATGCCGGCCCGCCGGGCCGCGTACCAGCCGGTGGCGATCTTCGTGAAGACGGTGACGACGGCCAGCAGCGCGGCCGGCAGCAGGACCGGCGGAATCTCCGCGGGATCGGTGGAGAGCCCGAAGAACACGAAGAACACGGCGGCGAAGAGATCCCGCAGCGGAGTCAGCAGCTTGCGCGCGCCCTCCGCGACCTCACCGGAGAGCGCGATGCCGACGAGGAACGCCCCGACGGCCGCCGACACCTGCAACTGCTGGGCGACACCGGCGACCAGAACGGTCAGGCCGAGCACGACGAGCAGCAGCATCTCCGGATTGTCGGAGGACACGGCCCGGCTGATCAGCCGCCCGTGCCGCAGCGCCAGGTAGAGCACGAAGCCGACGGTGCCGAGCGCGACGAGCAGCGCGATGCTGCCCCCGGCGAAGCCGACACCCGCGAGCATCGCGGTGAGCAGCGGCAGGTAGACGGCCATCGACAGGTCCTCGATGACCAGCACCCCGAGGATGACGGGCGTCTCCCGGTTGCCGAGCCGCCCCAGGTCGGCGAGGACCTTGGCGATCACCCCGGACGAGGAGATCCAGGTGACCCCGGCCAGGGCCACGGCACCCACCGGTCCCCAGCCGAGCAGCAGGGCGGCGACGGCGCCGGGGGTCGCGTTGAGGACGAAGTCCACGGCACCGGACGGGTACTGGGTCTTCAGACTGGTGACGAGTTCGGAGGCGCTGTATTCGAGGCCCAGCAGGAGCAGCAGCAGGATGACGCCGATCTCGGCGCCCACGGCGGTGAACTCCTCGCTCGCCCCGAGCGGCAGCAGCCCGCCCTCGCCGAAGGCGAGCCCGGCCAGCAGGTACAGCGGGATGGGTGAGAGCCCCACGCGGCCGGCGAAGCGCCCGATGATGCCCAGTCCCAGGATGACGGAGCCGAGCTCCACCAGCAGTGCGGTCGTGTCGTGCACGGTCAGCCCTCCGCAATGATCTCGGAGAGCGTGTCGACGCCCTCCCTCGTACCGACGGCGACGAGCGTGTCCCCGATGGCGAGCCGGAAGTCCGGCCCGGGTGACGGATGCGCGCTGTGGGTCCGCAGCACCGCCACGATGGAGGCCCCGGTCCGGGTCCGTGCCCGGGTGTCCCCGAGCAGCCGGCCGCCGTACGGGGAGCGCGTCCCGAGCGGGATGTGCTCGGTGACCAGGTCGATGCCCTCGGTCCGCACGGCGTCGATCGGCGCCGCGTCGATGAGGTGGGCGAGGCCGGTCGCCTCCTGTGGAGTCAGGGGTACGGAGAGTTGACAGGAATCGGGGTCGTCCTGGTCGTAGAAGCCGATGAACCGGCGCCCGTCGTGGTGGACGACGACGGAGATGTGCTGTCCCGACTCGGTGGTGTAGTCGTACTGCACACCGACTCCGGGCAGCGTGGTGCGGTGGGTTCCCATGGCTTCCTCCCGAGGAGCGCGATGTGCGCCTCTGACGTACTTGGTGATCTCTTTAGCTGCCCATGACCCTATCCGGAGGGTCCCGCCGCCTCCGTGGCCGGTCTTCCGGCCCCGCACACACGCGTGCCCGGCCGGTGCGCAACCGGCCGGGCACGCGGTGGTCGGGCCGGGCGTCAGCCGCTGATCTCGATCTTGCCGTTCGGTTCGGCCGCGGTGTCCTGCTGGGCCGGGACCTCCGCCTTGGGGCCCGCGCCCTTGAGGTTCCGCAGCAGGGCGGCGAGGTCGACGCCCGTGGTGGAGCTGAGGAGCTCCATGCCCTGCGCGACGTTGTCCGTGACCGTGCGCGACAGCTGGCTCGCGCCGTCCGTCGAGATGACGGTCAGCTTGTCGATGGCGCTCAGCGGCTCGGACGCCTTGGCGACGACCTGCGGGAGCACCTCGACGAGCATCTGGAGGACGGCCGCGTCACCGTACTGCTTGAAGGCGTCGGCCTTCTTCTGCATGGCCTCGGCCTCGGCCGAACCCCTGGCGGCGATGGCGGCGGCCTCGGCCTCACCCTCGATGCGCACGGCGTCGGCGAGCGCCGAGCGGTGCAGCTTCTCGCCCTGACCGGTCAGACGGGAGCGCTCGGCGTCCGCCTCGGCCTCCTTGACCTGGGCGATGCGGCGGGCCTCCGCCTCCTGCTCGGCCTGGTAGCGCGCGGCGTCCGCGGGCTTGCGGACCCTGGTGTCGAGCTCGCGGTCGGTCAGGGCGGCCTGGCGCTGGGCCACCTTCTCCTGCTCGGTGAGGACTTCCTGCTGGCGGGCGGCCTCGGCGAGCGGGCCCGCGGCGGCGGCCATCGCCGCGGCAGCCTCCGTCTCGGCCTTGATCTCGGCCTGCTTGAGGTAGAACGTCCGCTCGGCGATGGCGATCTCCTCGGCGGCCTTCAGCCGGGCCTGCTCGGAGGCGCGGCGGGCGATCGCCTCCGCGATGTCCGCCTCCTGCTTGGCACGGGCGGCCTCGGGGCGGCCGAGGTCCTCCAGGTAGGAGCCCTCGGTGGTGATGTCCTGGATCTGGAAGGCGTCCAGGATCAGGCCCTGACCGGACAGGCTGGCCTCGGCCTCCTCCGCCACCTGGCCGGCGAACGCGGCCCGGTCGCGGATGATGTCCTCGACCGACATCCGGCCCACGATGGCGCGCAGCGCACCGGAGAGCACTTCCTGGGTGAAGCCGACGATGCCGTCCTGCTGCTGGAGGAAGCGCTGGGCGGCGGCCCGGATGGCGTCCTCGCTGCCGCCGACCTTGACGATCGCGACGCCTTCGAGGTGGGACTTGACCCCGCGCAGGGTGACGGCCCCGCGCACGGCGACGGGGATGTGCCGGCTGGAGAGGTCCAGGGTGAACTTCTGCTGGACGAACGGGACGACGAAGACGCCGCCGCCGACGACGACCTTCTGGCCGCTGTTGTCGATGCTGGAGCGTCCGGTCACCGGGTCCACGGACTTCTTGCCGCGGCGTCCGGTGATGATGAACGCCTGGCTGGGGCCCGCGACCTTGTAGCGCGTGATGACGGCGAGGGCGAGCAGGAAGAGGAGTACGACGACTCCGACGATGGCGATCAGGACTGGACTCATAAGGATGTCCCCCTCTGCCTCCCGACAGGGGACGGCAGTTCTGTGGCGAGCGGTGGCGTGCGGGCCGGTGAGCCGGCTCAGCGTTCGACGGGACGGACCGAGACCGAGGTGGTCGAGAGCGTGGCCTCGACCCAGATCTCGGCGCCGCGTGCGACCGGTACCGGACTCTTCGCCGAGAGCTTCACGGGCTGGCCCCCGAGTTGCACCAGCACCTCCCCGTAGCCGTCGGCCGGAATGGCCGTGACCACGGACCCCGACGTGCCGACGAGGTCCTCGTCCCGCGGGGTGGCGTCGGTCTGATCCCGCATCAGGGCCCGGCTGAACTTCCAGGTCAGCCAGGCCGCGACCAGACCGGCGAGCGCCCCGGCCGCGGTGGCGGCGATCGTGCCGGCGCCGGTCGTACCGAGCACGATGGCGCCGCCGAAACCGAGCATGGAGAGGAAACCGGCGATCACCGGAAGGGAGACCAGCCCGCTGAAGAGGCCTTCCAGAAGGCCCCCGAAGAGTCCTTCGAGGATCCCGTCGAAGATCAGCGACAGGGCGAGAAGGGCGATTCCCGCAATTCCGAGACCGAGAAACAAGGTCACGCGGTCACTCCTCCCGGCTGCCGGAATCCCCCGAAGATTTCCGTCGAACTGGCTGGATGGTCCCATACATCCCCGACCGCCGACACTGCCGTATCCCGGCAGTGTTCTACCTGCTACCCATGCCGGACAGATGCTCAGCCAGCGTGTCCAGCGACTGGAACGTGGCACCGAGCAGCGCCACGTGCTTCCAGCGGAGCACCCCCTCGGCGTCGATCAGGAACACCGCGCGCCGCACCCCGATCCCGGGCGCCGCCACTCCGAACGCGCGGGCCGTCGCGCGGCCGGTGTCCGCCAGCAGCGGCATCCGCAACAGGTGGGCACGGGCGAACGACTCGTGGCTGTCCACGTCCTGCGGGCTGATCCCCCAGACCTCCGCGTCGAGCCCCTCGAAGGTCTCCATGCCCGAGGAGTACGAGCAGAGCTGCTTGGTGCACACCGCCGTGTTGTCGCCGGGGTAGAAGGCGAGGACGAGGGCGCGGCCGCGCGCGGCGGAGAGCGTGTAGTCGCGGCGTTCGAAGGAGTCCCCGTCCAGGACGCCTCCCGGGAGCGTGAAGTCCTGGATCTGCTGGCCGATCTGGGGTGAGGATCCCATGCGATGTCCTTTGAGGGTCCGGCAATTGGGGGAGCGGCGCTGCGTGCGGGTGCCGCCCGTGCCCGTACAGCATGCTCGGTACGGATCCGATCACCGCACCCGGAGGTACGCATGACGCAACCAGGCCCGCCGGAGGCCGCGGTACTCCTGCTGCACGGCGGCCGGGAGACCGGCCTCGGGGTGCCGCCGCCCGGCCCGTTCAACCTGCCCGCGGTGCGGATGCGGCCGTTCGCGCGCGTCCTGCGGGGCGCGCTGCCGCGGGAGGTGCTGGTGCGGGCGGTCCGGTACGGGCACCGGGGGTGGAACGGGGACCGGGCGGATCCGCTGCACGATGCCGTACGCGCCCTGGACGTGCTGCGGCGTACGGCGGGCGAGATCCCGGTCGTACTGCTCGGGCACTCGATGGGTGGCCGGGCCGCTCTGGCCGCCGCCGGGCATCCGCTGGTACGGGGCGTGGTCGGCCTCGCCCCGTGGTGCCCGCCGGGCGACCGGACCGGTCAACTCGCCGGACGGGACGTCGTCCTGGTGCACGGCACCGACGACCGGGTCACGAACCCTGCGGACTCCCGCGCGCTCACCGAACGGGCCAGGAAGGGCGGCGCCCGGACCTGCCTGGTCACCGTGCCGGGCGGCGACCACGCGATGCTCCGGCGCGCCGGAGCCTGGCACCGTCTGACGGCCGCTCTGGTCGCCGGGCTGCTGGACCGCGCACCGCTGCCCGGCCCCGTCGCCGAGGCGTTGCGGCTGCCTCCGGGGGCCACGGCCGAGGAGGGGACGGCGGACCTGGACCGGGTGCTCCGCCCCGGTGGGCCGGGGTGATCAGTCCCCGGTGTCCGGCTCCGTCAGGAACAGGCCGAGCACCAGGGCCGGGACCGGGACCGCGCACAGGATCGTGAACACGCCCTGCGGCCCGTAGGCCTGGGCCGCCGCGCCGAGTGCGGGCGCGATCAGGCCGCCGATGCTGACGGCCAGTCCGAGCGTGACGCCCGCCGCGGTGCCGGGGCGGCCGGGGAGGTAGTCCTGGCCGAGCTTGACCAGCACGGCGAACGGGATGTTGAGGGCGAGGCCGGTCAGGAGCGCGAAGAGGAGCGGAAGGACCGTGCCCGGGGTCAGCCGCAGGGCGATCAGGGCCGGTACGGCGAGGAGTCCGCCGAGCTGGACCGTACGGACCATGCCGAGGCGGTCGGCGATCCGGCCGCCGAGCAGGGTGCCGGCCACCCCGCCGGCGAGGAAGCAGGTGAGCGCCGCGCCCGCGAGGCCCGGGCCGGAGTGCAGATGGCGGATCCAGAACAGCTCGATGAACGTGACGGCGCCGAAGAACGCCGCCGACCGGACCACGGCGACGCCGGTGAGCACGAGGAACGGCCGCCACCGGTCCCGGCCCGCTCCCGCCGCCTTGCGCGTGGCGGCGGCGACCGGGCGGTGCCGGAGCAGGACGAACGCCATCAGGACGGCCGGCGGGATGAAGAACGCCGTCGCACCGACCCCCATCGCCACGAGGAGCGGGGTCGCCAGCACCGGAGCGAGGAAGAAGCCCACGCTGCCGCCCGCGGCGAAGACGCTCATCGCGGACGCGCTGTCCCCGGCCGCCTCGCGGGCCGCCTTGCCGGCCGCCGGATGGAACATCGCCACGCCCAGACCGGACAGCAGGATCAGCAGCCACACGGCGGCGTACGGCCGGACGAGACCCGACAGGCCCAGTCCGATCCCGGCGACGGCCAGTCCGGCGGGGGCCAGCCGGCCCAGCCGGTAGCGGTCCACGGCGACGCCGATGAACGGCTGCGGGACCGAGCTGCCCAGGGCCGCGGCGAGGGTGAGCCCGGAGGCGGCGACATAGCTGTAGCCGCGGTCCAGCACGAAGTACGGGACGCAGGCGGGCACCAGGCCCTGGTACAGGTCGTCCACGGCGTGCGCGGCGCCCCACATCCGCATCCGGCGCCAGGCGGACACGGGCGGGGCGGCCGGCCGGGTCGACGTGGTGGCGGACGGGGCCGGGGCCCGGGGCGGAGGTGAGGGGTCGACGGGCGGGGTCGGGCGGGCTGTCGGACCGGTCATGAACGCGGCTCCTCGCTGTGGGTCCCTCCGAGCATTCCGGGCGCGCAC
Organism: Streptomyces sp. NBC_00385; assembly: GCF_035917155.1. NCBI lineage: Bacteria > Bacillati > Actinomycetota > Actinomycetes > Kitasatosporales > Streptomycetaceae > Streptomyces > Streptomyces sp. NBC_00385. The sequence goes on from NZ_CP107951.1 coordinate 4,440,113, forward strand.
CCCAGCGGGCTATCGATACTCTGCCGACCTATGTCGCCAACCCGCCGCACGCTCCACGGCCCGGCCCGGGTGCCGCTCGCCCACCAGGAGCGCATCGGCCGGCACCGCCACCTGGAGCACCAGCTGGTCTGCCCGTCCCGCGGGGTGCTGGAGGTCTCCACCCCGCTCGGGGTGTGGGCCGTGCCGCCGCACCGGGCGGTGTGGATCCCGGCCGGTGTGGTCCACGCCCACCTGGCCCACGGGCCCACGGAGCTCAGGGCGCTCTCCTTCGCCCCCGCGGACAATCCGCTGCGGCTCGACCGGCCGGCGGTGCTGGCCGTCACCCCGCTGCTGCGGGAGGTCGTGGCCTGTCTGACCGACGGCACGGAACCGGCCCTCGGAGCGCGGCAGCGGCGGAACCTGGAACGGGTCGCGCTCGACCAGCTGCGCCGGGTCGAGCCGCTCGGGGGCTGTCTGCCGTCACCGGCCGACGCGCGGCTGCGGGACATCGCGCGGATCCTGCGTGACGACCCGGCGGACGGGCGGACCCTCACCGAGCTGGGCGCTGCCGTCGGCGCGGCCTCCCGCACCCTGAGCCGGCTGTTCCGCGCGGAGACCGGGATGTCGTTCCCGCAGTGGCGCACCCAGCTCCGGCTGCACCACGCGCTGACGCTGCTGGCGTCGGGCGGATCGGTCACCGCGGTCGCGGCGGCATGCGGCTACAGCGGGCCGAGCGCCTTCATCCAGTCGTTCCGGCACGCGTTCGGCACCACGCCGGGGTCCTACGCGTCGGGCGGTACGGGCGGGGCGTAGTAGCCCAGGAACATGTCCACGCGTGGGCGGCTCGATCGGCGTCGCGGTCGTGTCCACGGTGGCCGGAGTCGGCGGCGCGGCGGGCACGATGGGCGGCTTCGCGGACGCGTTCCTCGTGTGCGCGGTGGCGGCGGGCGGCTGTGCGGTGGTGTCCGCGGCGCTGGTGCCCCGGGGGAAGCCGGAACCCGGTGGTGCGGTGCCGTTGCACTGACGGTGGGGCGGGCGGTCTGCGGATGCGGTGGCGGTGCGGCCGTCCGACGATGAAGGGCCGGGCAGTCGGGCGGCCCGCGCCCTGTCCCAGGAGGTTGCCTTGCTGGCCGATGCGCACGCCGACATCCCGTCGCCGCTCGACATCGTGGCGCTCGCGGCCCTCATCGACGGCACCACGGCCGGGGTGGGCGTCCTCGACACCCGGCTGCGCTACCTCTACGTCAACCCGGCCCTCGAACGGCTCAACGGCGTCCCGGCGGCCGCACATCTGGGCCGTACGGTCTCCGAGGTGCTTCCCGAGGTCGACGCGCGGGAGGACCTGATGCGCGCGGTCCTCGCCGACGGGCGGGCGCGCGAGATCACCTCCAGCGGCCGGACCCCCGCCGCGTCCGGCACCGCCATGCGCTACTGGCACGGGGCCTACCACCGGCTGGAGGTGTCCGGCCGGGTCGTGGGCGTCGCCGGGATCGTACTGGAGGTCAAGGCGTCCGACGAGGACCAGCGTCTGCTCGCCCAGGCGCAGCGCCACCTGAATCTCCTGGATGCCGCGAGCACCCGGATCGGCACCACCCTCGACATGGACACCACCTGCGCGGAACTCGTCGACCTCGTCGTCCCGGGGCTCGCCGACCTCGCCACCGTCGAGGTCTTCCCGCCGGACGTCGCCCCGCCGGTGCGCCCCGCACCGCCCGGGGTGGTCCGGCTGCGCCGGGCGGCGCTGACGGCGGTGCCGTGGCTGCGCGATCAGGTGGCCCGGTTCGGCGGTCCCGGTGACTACGTCGACTACCAGGAGACCGCGGCCGTACCGCGCTGCCTGGCCGCCAACCAGCCCGTCGTCGAGAACCTCACCAGCGACGAGCAGCTCGGCCGCTCCGCGCCCTCCCCCGAACGGGTCGCCGCCTACCGGGCCCTCGGCATGCACTCCGCGGTCATCGTGCCGGTCGCCGTGCGCAGCGAGCCGATCGGCATCCTCGGCCTGGTCAGGGCCGGCGACTCGCCCGTCTTCACGGACGAGGACGTGGTGGTGGCCCGGGAGCTCGCCGGACGGGTCGCCGTCGACCTCGACCACGCGCGCCGTTTCACCCATGAGCACACCATCGCCCTGGAGCTCCAGCGCTCCCTGCTCTCCGAGCCGCGCCCGCCGCACCCGCACATCGAGGTCGCCACCCGCTATCTGCCGGCCGACCGGAGCGTGCTGGTCGGCGGCGACTGGTTCGACGTCATCCCGCTGCCCGACGGCCGTCACCTGAAGGCGATGGGCGATGTGATGGGGCACGGCGTCGAGGCGGCCGTAGCGATGAGCCACTACCGCTCGCTGCTGCGGCTGCTGGCCGACGAGGAACTGCCGCCGCACCGCATCCTGGAGCAGCTCGACCGGATGGTCGAACGGTCCGGACTCGACCGGGCGGCGACCTGTCTGCTCGCCGTGGTCGACCGGTCGGGAGGGCTGTGCGAGGTGTCGAGCGCCGGCCATCTGCCCCCCGTCCTCATCGATCCCGGCCCCGCCGGGACCTGGCTGGGTGACGTGCCGGCGGGCCCGCCGCTGGGCACCGGGTTCGGCGGCTACCGGACGACGAGGGTGGAGTGCGGACCGGGGACCGTGCTGTTCATGTACACCGACGGACTGGTGGAGCGGCGGGGCGAGGACATCGACGTGTCCGTCGGCAGGCTCGGCGAACTGAGCCTGCCGGAGAGCGGCGATCTGGAGGAACTGCTGGACGCGGTGCTCGAACGGTTCGGCCCGGGCGCCGAGGACGACATCGCGGTGATGGCCTCACGGTCCCGGCAGGTCCCGGGCAGCGGCTGTGTGACGGACTGAGCCCGGCCCGCCGGCGCTCACCCCAGTTCGAGGCTGGTGATGCCGAACAGTCCGCTGTGATCGACGTCCGGCGCCGGCCCGGTGTACATGCGGGCCGTCTCGAACGACGGGGTCAGCCCCAGCTCTTCGGCCATCCGCACCGCCGCCGGATTCACGTCCGGTACGTCCACGGCGACGGGCGCGGACGGATCGGTGGCCGCGAGCGCGCTCACCAGGGCACGGGCGATCTCCGGCGTAGCCGCGTACAGCGGGCCGATGCGCGAGGACGTACGGCAGGCGCGCAGCACGGCGAGCCCCTGTACCTCGCCCTCGCACAGCGCGACCAGCGCGGTGCGCCCGGGCGTGGTCGTCCAGGCCGCGAGGAAGCCGTCCCGCTCCGCCGGGAAGAACCGGCGGTCGTACGCGGTGACCTGGCCGAAGGGCAGCGTGCGGGCGTCGGCCAGTGTGACGCCGGGCGGCGGTGCGACGTCGAGCGGGACGAGTCCTTCGTACCGCAGGTTCGTCCAGACCGCACTGAAGCCGGACTTCCGGTAGTTGGGCTGCTGCTCGACGACTCCGTCGAGGCCGGTGTTCCGCCCGGCCAGCCGGGCCGTCCCGGTGGCCCAGATGCGGCTCCCGTACCCCTGGCCGCGCAGTTCGGGGCGGGTCAGATAGAAGCCCAGGAAGCCGAAGCCGGAGCCGTAACGGACGACGGAGACACAGGACGCGGGCACCCCGTCGAGGCGGCCGATCAGGAAGCCGCACGGATCGGCGGCGAAGAACGCCTGACCGTCCGTCAGTCCGGGGTTCCAGCCCTCGGCATGGGCCCAGTCCGCCATCATCCTGATGTCGTCCGCGCTTGCTGTGGTGATCTCGAATGTCGGCACGGCACCACCATGGACCCCGCGCGCGGCCCGTTCAATGACGCCGGGCCCCGCTCACACGAACAGGAACGCGCCCGCCGTCGCCGCGCCCAGCGCCGTCCCGGCCGTCACCTGGCCCACCGTGTGGTAGCCGAGCGCCACCCGCGACCAGCACACGGCCGCCGTCATCAGGTACCCGAACAGCCACCACGGCGAGTGCACCGCGGCGAGCAGCGCGACCGCGGCCGAGGCGACCGAGGCGTCCACCGAGATCTTCCACACCGTGTTGACGGCCAGCAGGACGACGGTCATCACCCAGAGCCCGAGCATCGCGGCCAGGATGCCCGAGGGGGCGCCGCCCAGCACCATGACCGCCGAACCGGTGCCGATCGAGCCGAGGATGACGAGGAAGATCGGGGCCCGCTTCGTCCGGTCGACGACATGGCGGTCGCCCCAGGTGCCGCGCCCGCGCTCCCACTCGATGTAGCCGGCCGGGACGAGCCCCGCGCACAGGGCGCCGAGGAATCCCCACAGCAGCCCCGTCCAGTGGCCAGCCGCCGCCAGCCCGATGGCGAGCATGCCGGTCAGCAGGACGTTGCGGGGCTGGAAGACGTCGGTCACGGTGCGCGCGGTGGACGTGCCCGTCTCGTGGGTGGTGCTCGTGCTCATGCCTGCTGCTCCTGCTCCTGGACCGCTGTGGACGCTGCGAGGACCTGCCGGGCCCGCTCCGGCGTGACCGTGCGGTACGCCGCCGCCACCCGGACCAGCCAGGCGACCTCGCCGTCCTGGTCGGTGGCGTGCTGGGTGCCGACGGCGGCGGCGTCGCCCGCCGGTGCCCCGGCGCTCCGCGCCGCGAGCGCCGCCTTGATCCAGTAGGCGTCGGCCAGTGGCCCGGTCCGCTCCCGGGCGGCACCGCCGTCCGCGGCGGCGGCCTCGGCGGCCGGCAGCAGCGCGTCGGGCACGTAGTGGCGCAGCTTCTCCACCGCGTCGGCGATGTCCGCGGCCCACCGGTCGACACGCAGGTCGGCCGGGGTGCCGAAACGGGTCAGCTCGCGCAGCAGCGGGGCCGGGGGGTCGAAGGGCTGGTCGGGGAAGGCCGTCATCAGCTCGTACCAGAGGGCGTGCAGCTTCACCTGGGCGCGCCAGAGCGTCGCCCGGCGGCTGATGTTGTGACACGCGGGAACGGAGGCGCCGATCGCGAAGAAGGCGAACAGCACCACCTGCGAGGCCTCGGTGATCTCGTCGAAGCGCAGCGCGAAGGCCTCGGCGGGCGGGTCGACGACGCTGACCCAGAGGAACAGTGTCCGGCTGACCGTGTAGCCGACGCCGATGAACATGGCGAACGTCATCATCGCCAGGCCCACCCGCAGATGGCGCCGCCCGGCGCTCGCGGTGGCGAGCGCCCACTGGTAGGCGCAGACGGCGGAGGCGGCACCGAGGTAGAGGTAGAACACGCTCATGTAGAGCGTCGCCCCCCACTGCCCCGCGTGGTCGGCGACGAAGCGGTCCGACGGCGTCGACCGGTCGACGACGGTGAAGAACAGCACCGTCAGCAGGACAAGCGTGGCGACGGAGGCCTTCGCCGCGACCTGCTGGATCTTCCGCGCGAACCGTACGTGGCGCGGCACGGCGCCGGCATCGGCGTACTGGCCGTAGATCGCGACGATGTAGCTGAGAATGGCCAGAATCGCGACCGTCGCCGTGTAGTGCTTGATCAGCACCGAGAGATCGGTGACCGGGCTGTCGTTGAGCCCGATGCGTACGGCCCGGGTCTTGGTCCACAGGGCGGCGGCGAATCCGGCGTAACAGCCCCACAGGGCCCGGCGGCGCCGGTCCTCCTCGTCGCCCCACAGGGCGGCCGGCATGCGCCACAGGGCGACGGCTGTCATCAGGCCGGCTATCAGATAGCCGGCGACGTCGAGCGGGGTCACGGCAGAAGTCCTCGTGGTGGGGGGATCAGGGAAACGCGGTGCTACGAACGGCGGAACAGGCCCCGGCGGCGGTGGGCGACCGGGCGCGAGAGCGAGTTGGCGAGCCGCCCCACCATGTCATCGCTCGTCACGTCCCTCGCCATGCGGGGGATGAGCGAGGCACCCAATTCGGCCATGCGTTCGTCATGGGTGTCGTACTGGGCGCGTGCCTGCACGGCGTCCGGGCTGCCCAGCGCGTCCGGGCCGACGACCCGGACGATCAGGGAGGTGTCGAAGACGGGCAGCAGCCGCCGCAGTTGCTCCGCGTCCAGTGAGGTGCCGTGGTCGAACCACTCATGGCACAGCTCGTGGAGGATGACGTGCTGGGTCTGGTACGCGGTGGGGCGCCGGCGGTAGAGCACGACGCTGGTCCCGCCGGCCTTCAGCCGCAGTCCGCAGGCCGCGTTGACGCGGGCGAGCCGGTCGGGCATCTCGTGCAGCACGATGGTGCGGCCGCGGGCCGCCTCCATGTTGGCCACCAGCCCCTCGACGGTGAAGGGGGAGGGCAGCGGGAGTCCGGCCAGCCCGGCCTCGCACTCCTTCCGCAGTTCGCGCATGGACACCTCACTGACCCCGTGGTCCGCCGTCGGCCGGTGGCCGCCGGTCCTGTGCGTCCTTCAGCAGGGCGAGCGCGAACTGCAGGAGCTCGGGGGGCAGTCCGTCCTCGTCCAGCCCGCGCCCGGCCAGCCCGCTGATCTCGCCGGTACGCCGCTTCGCCAGGAACTGCAGTCCCGCGACGACGTCGTCGACGACCTCGGACTCCTCCTTGAAGAAGCGCCAGTCCACGCCGAAGCCGAGGCCGAGCGCCTTGAGGATGTCCTCGGACGGCTGGGTGACCTTGCCGGCCAGGATGTTGGAGAAGTAGCTGTGGGAGAGAGACCCGCCGCGCTCCTTGACCAGGTCGGCGAAGACCCGTCCCGAGATCTTGCGGCCGGGGAAGGTCTTCTCGACCATGTACTCGACCTTCTGCCGCAGCGTTCGCAGCTCCGGCGCGCGTTCTTCGCCGTCGTCCATCCGGCCCCCACGTTCACGTCCGCCGCACGGGCGTCTGTCCGCTCCGCGCGGTGCTCGATTCGGTCAACGGGCTCGTACTGTAACGAACCCCGACCCGGCGTCCACGGCCCGGGATCCCTGATGGCACACCGGAAAGGGATGAAGGGGAGCATCTTGCTCCGGTGTCCGGAGCAGGCTTGCGCAAACACTTTGAGTCACTGTTAACTCGAAAAAACATGGGCAGGGGACCACGAGGGGAGTCCCTTGCCCGTGAAGACTCCTGCGCGAACCCGGCCCGTAAGGCACGGCCCGGCGCGCACATGGGTGTAGCCCTTCACGACGGGGGATGCGTGAAGGGCTACGTCTGCATTATGGCCCCTGGTCAGGCAGTCATCAACTGACCGGCCGGTCAGTGTTCTTGGCGAACCCCGCCCGCCCGCTTCCAGGGGGCGCCGCCGCAGTGGCGCGGGGCGCGCACGGCCGGCGGGCTCCGAGCCCGGCCGTGCCGGGCCGACCAGGGCCGGGCGCGGTCCGGACCAGGTTATTTCCCCCGTCCGGCCCCGGAAATCTACCGCGGCTATGCTAGACACGATGGCTCGCACAATGAGAGTTTCTCGTTCGGTCAACGAAGTCAGCGATACGCGGCAGGTGCACATGCCCCCCGAAAACCCTCCGCATGCCACTGACCGTCTCGATGACGACGACTACCCCGCTTACACCATGGGGCGCGCCGCCGAGATGATCGGCGCCACGCCCGGATTCCTCCGCGCGATCGGTGAGGCGCGGCTGATCACCCCCCTGCGGTCGGAGGGCGGCCACCGGCGCTACTCCCGCTACCAACTGCGCATCGCGGCCCGTGCCCGTGAGCTCGTCGACGGCGGGACGCCGATCGAGGCCGCGTGCCGCATCGTGATCCTGGAGGACCAGCTCGAAGAGGCGCTCCGGCTGAACGAGGAGCTGCGCCGCCCCACCCCGGGCCGCGACACCGCCTGATGGGACCGCCCCTGCCCCTCCGGGCGTCGGGTCGGGGAGCCGTAGCACGGAGCGACGAATATCTATAGCCGCAAGCACAGAATTTTACGCAATGTCCGGTGAAGGTTTATGACGCGCCGGGCGGAGCGAAATTACTTGCCGCGCCCACTCGCATTCATTGTGCTACTGTGGATCTCAGTTGCAGTTGTGGTTCCCAAAGACTCCAAGTGCTCTCCCCGGCTAAATGGGCCGGTGGGTGCGCTTTTGTATTTTCCGGTTCATTATCCGGATGGGGTAATCATCGCGGCGACGCGGGACTGGCACAGTGCCAGTCCCCGGGCTCTGCCCCAGAAGGAGATAAAACATGGCTACTGGCACCGTCAAGTGGTTCAACGCGGAAAAGGGCTTCGGCTTCATCGAGCAGGATGGTGGCGGCGCTGACGTCTTCGCCCACTACTCGAACATCGCCGCCAGCGGCTTCCGTGAGCTGCAGGAGGGCCAGAAGGTGAACTTCGACGTCACGCAGGGCCAGAAGGGCCCGCAGGCGGAGAACATCACCCCCGCGTGAATCCGATGACACCGGCGCTTACGCGCTGAGTGAGCATCCACAGCTGGGGCCCGCACCTTGGGTGCGGGCCCCAGCTCGTTGCTTTTCCCGGGTCCGCCCCCGTGCACGCCGTGCCGGCACCACCGCCACGAGCCGCCGGGGAAGCGCACAGGACCCGCACTCTTCACCGTGCGGCGGACGATCCGCCATGGCTCCCGGACCACCGGTCCGCCGGAGCCCCGTGACGAGACCCTCAGGCCCGCGTCCCGGGCCGGTTCGTCCGTCATTGCGAAGCGCCGGACCCGGTTCTGCCGGGCCCGTATCGGCTCAAGACCGGCTGCCGGGCTTCGTTCACGTATGCCAACGGCCCGTTCTTGCGATTCTTGTGCCGCTCGTCGCCGCAATGAATTCCTCGATACGCGCCATATCGAGGAAAGGTTCTGTATGAACCGCGATCGCACAGCTCGTTCCAATGACCGTTTCTCCCGCACCACCCGCGGCGGTGGAGCCTCCGGTTCCGGCGGCTCCCGTTCGGGTGGCGGCAGTTTCCGCTCGCAGGCCCCGGGAAGCCGTCAGGGCGGCGGCCAGGGACGCTTCGGCGCCCCGGCCCAGCGCTCCGGTGGTGGCTACGGCCGCCGCCCCGCCGCCAAGCAGGGCGAGTTCGCCCTGCCGAAGACCATCACCCCGGGACTGCCCGCCGTCGAGGCCTTCGCCGACCTGGACATGCCCGCACCCCTGCTGTCGGCGCTCGCCAACGAGGGCGTCACCGTGCCGTTCCCGATCCAGGCGGCCACGCTGCCCAACTCGCTGGCCGGCCGTGACGTGCTCGGCCGCGGCCGCACCGGCTCCGGCAAGACCCTCGCCTTCGGTCTGGCCCTGCTGGCCCGTATCGAGGGACGGCGCGCCGAATCCCGCCGCCCGCTGGCCCTGGTCCTCGTGCCCACCCGCGAGCTCGCCCAGCAGGTCACCGACGCGCTCACCCCGTACGCCCGCTCGTTGAAGCTGCGGATGGCCACCGTCGTCGGCGGCATGTCGATCGGCCGGCAGTCCGCGGCACTGCGCGGCGGCTCCGAGGTCGTCGTCGCCACGCCCGGCCGGCTCAAGGACCTGATCGAGCGCGGCGACTGCACCCTGGACCGGGTCTCCATCACCGTGCTCGACGAGGCCGACCAGATGGCCGACATGGGCTTCATGCCGCAGGTCACCGAGCTGCTCGACCAGGTGCAGCCGGGGGGTCAGCGGATGCTGTTCTCGGCGACCCTGGACCGTAACGTCGACCTGCTGGTCCGCCGTTACCTGCACGACCCGGTCGTCCACTCGGTCGACCCGGCGGCCGGCGCGGTCACGACGATGGAGCACCACGTGCTCTACGTCCGCGGCGCCGACAAGTACGCCACCACGACGGAGATCGCCGCCCGCGACGGCCGGGTGATCATGTTCCTCGACACCAAGCACGCCGTGGACAAGCTCACCGACCACCTGCTCAGCAGCGGGGTGCGGGCGGCCGCGCTGCACGGCGGGAAGTCCCAGCCGCAGCGGACCCGGACCCTGACGCGGTTCAAGACCGGCCATGTCACGGTGCTGGTCGCCACGAACGTCGCGGCCCGCGGTATCCACGTCGACAACCTCGACCTGGTCGTCAACGTCGACCCGCCGAGCGACCACAAGGACTACCTGCACCGCGGCGGCCGTACCGCCCGGGCCGGTGAGTCCGGCAGCGTCGTCACGCTGGTGCTGCCCAACCAGCGCCGCGAGATGACGCGTCTGATGGCCGACGCCGGGATCACCCCGCAGGTCGCCGAGGTCCGCTCCGGCGAGGCCGAGCTGAGCCGGATCACCGGTGCGCAGGCGCCCTCGGGCATCCCCGTCACCATCACCTCGCCGCCGTCCGAGCGCCCCAGGGGCGGCTCGTCCTCCCGCGGCCGGCGCAGCCGGCCCGCCCAGGGCCGCCGCTCGTCGGCGTCGTCGGCGTCGTCGTCCTCCCAGCCGCGGGGTGGTGGCGCACCGCGCCGCTCCTCCGGCGACCGCGCCGCCTGACCGACATCCGCGTTCCCGCCCGGTTCCGTCCCCCGATCCCGTTGAGGCACTATGCGCTGCGTCATCGCCCGTTTCCCGTTCGACCTGTTCAAGCACGAGGTCGAGGAATCGATGAAGGGCATCAAGCCCGAACCCGTCACCGGGGAATCGGTGATCATCAGTCGTCGTGTGTACCCCGTCAAGCAGGTGGGCGAGGTCATCACCCGTCAGGACCGCCGCGACTTCTCGGCCGGTGAGGTGACCAGGGCGCTCTCGCGCCTCGGTTTCACCTGCCGGTCCGTCCCGGCGCCCGCCGCGCCCGTGGTGCTCAGCCCCCTGGAAGCGGCGTCCGCCGCGCTGGGGACGCCCGGCCAGGACGTCTGAGCCCGCACCCCGTCACACACCGAGGCCCGGTCTCCCCGAGAGGGAGGCCGGGCCTCGGCGCGTGCGGCGTCAGCGGTTTCGGTGGTGTCAGCTCCAGAGCGCCTCGGCGAGCGCGACACCGGCGAACGCCGCGCCGAGACCCGCGGCCACGCTCGCCAGCGCGTTGGCCGCCGCGTAGAACCGGGCCCCGCCCTCGGCCAGCCGCAGCGTCTCGTAACTGAACGTCGAGTACGTGGTCAGCGCCCCGCACAGCCCCGTCCCGACCAGCAGCTGGAGGTGCGAGGACGCGGCGCCGGCCGCCACCGCGCCGGTCAGCAGGCCCAGCACCAGACAGCCGCTCACGTTCACCGTGAAGGTCCCCCACGGGAAGACGGCGTCGTGCCTGGCCTGCACCGCCCGGTCGGTCAGATACCGCAGCGGGGCACCGGCCGCCGCACCGATGATCACCAGCAGCCAGTTCACGGGCGTTCCCCGCCCTTCCGGCCGGGCCGGAGGGTCTCCAGTGCGCGGCGCGTCAGCCACACCGCACTCCACACCGCCGCGAGGGCCGCGAGCAGGGTCAGGCCCAGGTAGGCCAGACCGGTGCGGGCCCGGCCGCCGTCGACGAGGCGTTCGATGTCCACGGCGTACGTGGAGAAGGTGGTGAACCCGCCCAGTACCCCGGTGCCGAAGAACGGCCGCACCAGGCGATGGGCTGTCCACGCCTCGCTGATCACCACCATGAACACACCGATCACCGCACAGCCCACGACGTTCACGACGAGGGTCGTCCAGGGGAACGTGCCCGTCTCGGTGGGCCACAGGAGCGCGGCCCCGTAGCGGGCGGAGGCGCCCGCCGCGCCGCCGAGCGCGACCACCGCGACGACTGCGGTCTGCGGGTTGCGGGACTTCGTGGACACACGTCTCCTGTCGGTCGGGCGCGGCCGCCAGATTATCTCCCGTGTGCTGCCCGGGAGCGTTGTCCTAGGGTTGCCCGGGTGTATGTCAACGGGGAGTTGCGGACAGCAGCGGCAGGGGACGTCGACCGGGGCCGCATTCCCCGGCAGCGGGACGGGGCGCGGGGGGACCGGGAGCCGGAGAGCCGCGCGTCGTGGGGGCGGCGGCACCGTGTGCCGGTCGTCGCCGTGGCCGTCGTCCTTCCGCTCTACGGCGTGTGGGCGGCCTTCCTGGCCACCGGCGGCGGTGACCTCGCCGCCCAGCTGGCCTGGTCGGGGTTCACCGCGCGCCACCCGGGCGCGGCCTACAACCTGTCCTGGTACGGGGGGATGCACACGGCCAACTACAGCGTCTTCTCCTCGTACGTCATGGCCTTCCTCGGCGTGCGGACGGTGTCCGTGGCCGCCGGGATCGCCGGCACCTGGTTCATGGCCCTCCTGTTCGCGCGCAGGGGTGTGCCGCACGCCGTCGTTCCGGCGGTTCTGGCGGCGCTCGCCCTGTGGTGCAACGTCGCGTCGGGGCGTACGACCTTCGCGCTCGGGGTCGCCGTCGGGCTCGTCGCCTGCCTGTACGCGCACCGTTCGGTGACCGCCGCGGTGGCCGGGGCGCTGGCGACGATGGCCAGTCCGGTCGCGGGCCTGTTCCTGGTGGTGGCGGGGGCGGCGTACCTGCTGGACCGTCAGTGGCGCAAGGGCGCGGTGCTGATGGTGCCGTTCTTCGCCGTCGTGGGCGTCACCACGGTGCTCTTCCCGTTCGAGGGCGAACAGCCCATGCACGCCAACCGGTTGTGGATGCCGATCGTCGTCTGTGCCGTCCTCGCGGTGGCGGCGCCGGTGGGGCGGGAGTGGCGGCTGCTGCGGTACGGGGCCGTGGTGTACGCCGTCGGTGTGCTGCTCACCTACCTCATCGCCACCCCGATCGGTACGAACGTGGAGCGGCTGCTCGGCCTCGTCGCCGTGCCCGTGCTGTTCATGGCGGTCCTCGCCCTCGTCGGCGAGAAGGCGTGGGCGCGGGCGGCCGTGGTGGCGGTGGCCCTCGTGCTGTCCGCCAACTGGCTGGTCGACAAGACCGTGGACGACCTCCGGGTGTCCACCGAGGTGCCGTCCTGGGCGTCCCGCACCGAGGGGGTGACCGGTGAACTGGACCGCCTGGGCGCCGGTCTCGGCCGCGTGGAGGTCGTTCCGGCCCGCAACCACCGGGAGGCGGCCGCGCTCGCCCCGCACGTGAACATGGCGCGCGGCTGGAACCGCCAGCTCGACGTCGAGCGCGGGCGGCTCTTCTACGACGGGGCGCTGTCCCCCGACACCTACCGGGCCTGGCTGGACCGGTGGGCCGTGGGCTACGTGGTGCTGCACCACGGGCAGCCCGACGGGCCCGCCGAGGCCGAGGCGGCGCTGGTCAGGGGCGGGCAGCCCTGGCTGAAGCAGGTGTGGCAGGACGACGGGTGGACGATCTACCGGGTGCGGGGCGCGAGGCCGCTGGTGGACGCGCCCGCCCGGGTCGTACGCGGCGACGACGCCGAACTGGTGGTGCGGATGCCCGAGGCGGGCTCGGTGACCGTCCGCCTGGCGCATTCGCCGTGGCTGCGGGTGCGCGGCGTCGACGGCGCCCACCGGGGGTGCCTGCGGCAGGACGGCGAGTGGACGAGGCTGACCGTGCCCAGGGCCGGGACGTACCGCCTGGACTCGACGTACCGGCTGCCGCGCCACAGGGGCTGCTGAGGCGGGGCGCCCGGTGCCGGGGCGCGGGCTGTCCGCCCTGAGCGGCGCGCGGGCCGGACCTGCGGTTTCACCCGATCGGCCACCGTATCTGCGCGCCGGGCACAGAGGCCGCAGGGTGGTCCCATGTGGCTCCGTCACCGACTCTGGCCGGCCGCCGCGGTCCTCCCGCTCACCCTTCTGGTGCTGCGGGACGCCCCGGTGCGCTTCGCGCCGCCCCCACCGCAGGCCCGGGCCCAGGCGCACGAGCGGGCGCGCGGGGTGCCGCAGCCTGCGATCGTCACCCGGGCGGCCTGGCACGCGGACGAGGGCATGGTGCGGGAGCACGCGGTCTACACGGGCGCCGTGCGGGCGGTCTTCATCCATCACACGGGTGAGTCCAACACCTACGACTGCTCCGACGTGCCGCGCATGCTGCGGGCGGTCGAGGAGTCCCACATCAAGGGCAACGGCTGGGACGACATCGGTTACAACTTCCTCGTCGACCGGTGCGGCACGATCTACGAGGGCCGGGCCGGAGGCATCACGCGCCAGGTCCGCGGGGCGCACACCACGGGCTTCAACGCCGACAGCGTGGGCATAGCGGTGCTGGGCAACTACGGGCGCGGGGCCGAGGTGCCGAAGGCCATCGTCCGGGCGCTCGCCGAGGTGGCCGCGTGGAAGCTGCGGCCCGGGGTCGATCCGCGGGGCAGAGTGCGGCTGGTCTCCACGAACGGCGCGAGCCGGTACGCGAAGGGCGAGGCGGCCGTGCTGCACGTCATCTCGGGCCACCGCGACGCCTACCAGACCAACTGCCCGGGCGAGGCGCTGTACGCGAAACTGCCCGCGATCCGGGCTGCGGCGGCTGCCCTGCGCCAGGCCCGCACGGGCACGGCGGACGCGGAGCCGCCCCGCTGAGCCCGTTGCGCAAGGGAGCCTGTTTCGCACTAGTGCATATTGTTTTTATACCTAGTTCGAAATGGGTTAGCATGCCGGCATGTCTGCCACGACCCCGCTTCCCGTGACCCTGACCGGCCGCCACGTCCGTGTCGAACCGCTCGCCCCCGACCACCTCGACGACCTCTTCGCCGCAGGCGGCGGTGACGACGAGGTCTGGCGCTGGCAGGGCGGACCGACCCCGCACACCCGGGAGGAGCTGGGCGAGAAGCTCACGGCGCTGCTCGCGGCCGGGACGTACCTCCCGTTCGCCGTCATCCACCGCGCGAGCGGACGGGCGGTCGGCTGGACCACGTACCTGGACATCGACGTGGCCAACGAGCGTCTGGAGATCGGCTGGACGTGGTACGGCCGCGCGTACTGGCGCTCGGCGGTCAACACCGAGACGAAGCTGCTCCTGATCGGCCACGCCTTCGAAGAACTGGGCATGGGGCGCGTGCAGTTGAAGACCGACCACCTCAACGTCCGCTCCCAGAACGCGATCGCGCGGCTCGGTGCCCACCGCGAAGGGGTGCTGCGGCGCCACCGCCGCCGCCCCGACGGCACCTGGCGCGACACCGTCTACTTCTCCCTGCTCGCCGACGAGTGGCCCGAGGCGAAGGCCCGTCTGGAAGCCACCCTCTGACCTCTCGCTCACCGGCACGCGGCCGGCCGCCGACGCCCGTACGGGGGCGGGCCCCCGGGTCCGTGTCCACCGGCCGGTGGACCCCGGGGTCCACCGGCCGGGGCTGCCGGGCGAAGGGGGCCGCGAACCAGCATGGACGCATGAGAATGCGACCCGTACGTATGGCCCGTTGGAGCGCCCGGCACCCGTGGCGCGCGATCGTCGGCTGGTTCGTCTTCGTGCTGCTGTGCCTCGGCGCGGGCATCGCCGCCGGCAACAACCCCGCCACCACCAAGGACTTCTGGGTCGGCGAGGCGGGCCACGCCGAGTCGATGGCCACCGACGCCGGACTCCAGCGCCGGCCCACCGAACACGTCCTGATCCGCGCCAGGTCGGGCCCCCTGGACACGGAACGGGCCGGTGCGGCGGCCCGCGACCTCACCGCCCGGATGGGCGCACTGCCCGAGGTGGCCGAGGTGGCGCCGCCCGTCCGCTCGAAGGACGGCACGGCCCTGCGCGTGACCGTGGTCATGAAGGGCGCCGAACTCGACGCCAGGAAGAACGTCGTCCCGCTCCTCGACCGGACCGCGCAGGTGGCCGAGGCCCACCCGGACCTGATCGTGGAGGAGACCGGCTCGCCCGCCATCAGCAAGGGCGTCAACGACCAGCGCGGCGAGGACCTCGCACTGTCCGAGCGCCTCTCCCTGCCGGTGACGCTGGTCATCCTGCTGATCGTGTTCGGCTCGGTCGTCATGGCCGGTGTGCCGCTGCTCCTGGCGCTCTCCTCGATCGCCGCGACGATGGGCCTGGCCATGCTGGCCTCGCACCTGATGCCCGACCCCGGTGTCGGGACCAACATGATCCTGCTCATGGGGCTCGCGGTCGGCGTCGACTACACCCTCTTCTACCTCAAGCGCGAACGCGAGGAACGGTCCCGCGCAGCCGGCCGCCTCAGCTCCGAGGCGCTCGTGGAACTCGCCGCGGCGACCGCGGGCCGTGCCGTCGTGGTCTCCGGCCTCGCCGTGATCGTCTGCACCGCCACCCTCTACCTGGCCACCGACGTCATCTTCTTCTCGCTGGCGACCGGCACCATCCTCGTGGTCGCCGTGGCCGTCCTCAGCTCGCTCACCGTGCTGCCCGCGCTCCTCGTGAAGCTCGGCCACCGCACCGAACGCCGTGCCGCGAAGAAGGCCGCCCGGCGGGCCGAGCGGGGTGCGCCGGTCCGTACGAAGACGGCGAAGCCCGAGAACGGCCGGATCTTCGGCGCCCTCATGCGCCCCGCCCGGCGCCACCCCGCGATCACCCTGTGCGTGTCGGTCCTGGTCATGCTCGCCGTGGCCGCGCCCGCGCTGGGCCTCAGGCTCGTCGACCCGGGCAAGGACACCTTCTCCCGCGACATCCCGGCCATGCAGGTCTACGACCGGCTGACCACGGCGTTCCCCGAACTCCTGGTCAAGCACGAAGTGGTGACCCGCGGCACCCCGGACCAGGCCCCCGAGGTCAGGAAGGCCCTGACCGAACTCGGCCGGACCGCCCAGGCGGACCCGCTCTTCTCCCGCACCGGCGAGCCGGTGGTGCGCACGTCCGCCGACGGCCGGACCAGCGTGCTGGAACTGGCGGTCCCGCACCCGGCGCCCTCCGACGAGGCGATCACGTCGCTCGACCATCTGCGCGACCGCTACATCCCCGCGACCGTCGGCGAGTTGACGGCGGTGGACACGGGGGTCAGCGGTGACGTGGCCCGCGGCCAGGACTACGTGCACCACGAGCGGAGCAAGCTGCCGCTGGTGATCGGATTCCTCCTGCTGCTCACCTTCGTCACGACCGCGGTGGTGTTCCGCTCGGTGATCGTCGGCCTGCTCGGAGTCGTGCTGAACCTGCTCTCCGCGGCCGCCGCGCTCGGCGCACTCGTCCTGGTCTTCCAGGGCACGTGGGCCGAGGGCCTGCTGGACTTCGACTCCCTCGGCGCGATCGCGTCCCGGGTGCCGCTCTTCCTCTTCGTGCTCCTGTTCGGCCTGTCGATGGACTACCAGGTCTTCGTCGTCAGCCGGATCAAGGAGGCCATGGACCACGGGATGACGGCCCGCGAGGCGGTGCTCGACGGCATCGACCGCTCGGCCAAGGTGGTGACGAGCGCCGCCCTGGTCATGGTCACGATCTTCGCGGCCTTCGTCTTCCTGCACCTCACCGAGATGAAGCAGATGGGCTTCTGCCTGGCGGTCGCCGTCCTGCTGGACGCCGTGGTCATCCGGATGATGATCCTGCCGTCCGCCCTGCTGCTCCTCGGCGAGCGCGCCTGGCGCCCGCTGCGCCGCAGGCCCGGCAGCGTCCCGTCCGTCCCCGCCGACCTGCCCGTCCCCCACGTAGGCTGACGGGCATGCTTCAACGGCCTCAGCGCGGCGATCCCGTCTGGATCTGGGTGCTCCACGGGTGGGAGGTCTTCTCCTGGGGGCTGATCGCCCTGGTCACGCTGATCACGATGGCGGGCGGCACCCCGACGGACCGCAAACTCGGGATCCTCGCGCTGACGGCCGTGCTCGCCGTCTGCTACGGCCTGGTGCGTACGCGCCCTGCCGGGCGGCCGGCGGCCGGATACGGCTACCTCTGCGTCCTCGTCGTCGTGCTGGGTCTGCTCTCGTACCTCGGTGACGGCTTCGGGGTCTTCTACACCGTGACGCTCACCCAGTTCATCGTCTTCGCGAACAGCCCCCGGGGCGCCATCGTGTTCGCCGGCCTCGGCGCCCTGGCGATCACCCTCGGCGGCAGTCTGCGCGAGGGCGGGCAGCCGGACGTGTTCCTCACGAACACCATCTCCTCCCTCGGCGTCTGGGCGGTGGCCGTCGTGATGGCACTCCTGACGCCCCGGGCGCTGGCGCAGCGGGACGAACGCGCGGCCCTGCGCGCCGAGTTGAAGGACACCCGGCTCGAACTGGCCGAGGTCTACCAGCGCCAGGGCGCGGCCGAGGAACGCGAACGTCTCGCCCGGGAGATCCACGACACCCTTGCCCAGGGTTTCGCCTCCATCATCGTGCTCGCCGAAGCGGCCAGGTCCCAGCTGGCCGTGGACGTCGACCGCAGCGCCCAGCAACTGCAGTCCATCGAGCAGACGGCCAGGGAGAACCTCGCCGAGGCCCGGGTCCTGGTCGGCGCCGCCCCCCGCAGCGGCGTGGCCCCCGGATCGGTCGCCGCGACGCTCCGCCGCACCCTGGACCGCTTCACCGAGGACACCGGACTCGACGTGACGGCGGACCTCGCCGACGTCGACTGCGACCAGCCGACCCGGATCGCCCTGCTGCGCTGCACCCAGGAGTCCCTGGCCAACGTCCGTAAGCACGCGGCGGCGACCACGGTCGGCGTGGTCCTGGCGCACGGACCCGACACCGTCGAGCTGGAGATCACCGACGACGGCCGCGGGTTCGTCGTCGATGACTCCCACGGCTTCGGCCTGGACGGCATGCGCAAACGGCTCGCCGAGTTCGGCGGCGGCCTCACCGTCACGAGCTCGCTCGGCGACGGCACGCGGATCCTCGCCACCATCCCGCTCGCCCCCGACGGCCAGGAGTGACATGACATCCGACACGGACACCCCGCCCCCGCTGCGGATCATCCTGGCCGACGACCACACGGTGATGCGCGCCGGACTCGTCGCGCTGCTCTCCTCGGAACCCACCGTCGAGATCGTCGGCGAAGCGGGCAACGGCCGCGAGGCGGTCCGGCTCGTCGAGCGGCTCCGCCCCGATGTGGCGCTGCTGGACCTGCGGATGCCGGTACTGGACGGGGTGGGCGCCACCCTGGAGATCGTCGCGGGCGAGGCCCCGACCCGGGTGCTGATCCTGACCACGTACGACACCGACGCGGACATCGAGCGGGGCGTCGAGGCGGGCGCCACCGGCTACCTCCTCAAGGACGCCACCCGCGAGCAGTTGGTCGAGGCGATCCACTCGGCGTCCCGGGGCGAGACGGTCCTGGCACCACGGGTGGCACAGCGCCTGGTGGCCAGGATGCGCCGGCCCGTAGCCGTCACCCTGACCGCTCGCGAGTCCGAGGTGCTCCGGGCGGTCGCGGACGGGCTGTCCAACGGGGAGATCGGCCGCAGGCTGTTCATCGGCGAGGCCACGGTGAAGACCCATCTGCTGCGGATCTTCGCCAAGCTCGACGTCAACGACCGCACGCGGGCGGTGGTGGTCGCGCTGGACGCGGGTCTGCTGCGGGGGCGTTGACGCTTGCGGGGCGGGCCCAAGGTACGGATGGGCCGCGGCCGCGGCTGCGGCCCGCTCTCGCGACGGAGCGGCGCCGGACATCACGGCGGACCCGGCGCTGCCGCGCGGGATCCGCCTCCCGCCGTGTGGATCCGCGTCGACTCGTCAACCACCACAGGAGAAAGATCATGCGCACCGAGACGCTGCACATTCCCACCGCGGACGGCCGGGCGGACGCCTTCGCGGCCTTTCCCGACGACAGCGAGCGGCACCCGGGGGTGCTGATGTACCCGGACGGCTTCGGTATCCGGCCCGTCCTGCGGGACATGGCCTGCGAACTGGCCGGCCACGGTTACTACGTGCTCGTCCCCAACATCTTCTACCGGCACGGCCCGACACCGGTGATCGAACTTCCCGAGCACATCGGAGCGGCGGAGCGGCCCGCGGTCTTCGCCCAGCTGATGCCCTTGATCGAGGCACACACCGCGGAACGTACCCTGAGCGACGCCGACGCCTACCTCGGCTTTCTCGCTGCCCGGCCCGAAGTCGACGCCGGGCCGGTCGCGGTGACCGGCTACTGCATCGGCGGTCTCGTGGCGACGCGCACCGCCGTGTCACATCCCGGCCGGGTGGCCGCCCTCGCCGCGTTCCACGCTCCCGTGGGCGCCGACGGGACGGACAGCCTCGCGAAGCTGACCGCCGACGTCCATTTCGGCCACGCGGCGAGCGACTTGACGCCCGAGGCCCTCGCCGAGCTCAACCAGGCCCTGGACACGGCGGGGGTGAACCACAGCTCCGAGATCTACCCCGGCTCCGTCCACGGCTTCACCATGTCCGACACCGATGCCTTCGACGCCGGCGCCCTGCGGCATCACTGGGATCGGCTGCTGCCTCTTCTCGGCGCTGCCCTGGCCCGGTAGTCGAGGACCCGGCCCGGGGTTCGGCACCGAAGGGGCCGGCCCCCCGGGCCGGGTGTGTGCGACCCGTCCGGCCCGCAGCGTCTCCTGGCGCGGTACGACAGCGGCGACCACGAAGCGGTCCCCCGGTGAAGCTCCCGCGCTGACGGCTCCGCCTACAGCGCGTCCGGTCCCCGCTCGCCCGTGCGGACCCGCACCACCGTGTCGACCGGCTGGGTCCACACCTTGCCGTCGCCGATCCGGTCGGTGCGGGCGGCGCGCACGATGGCGTCCACGACCGGTTCGGCCTCCGGGTCGGCGACGACGACCTCTATGCGGATCTTGGGCACCAGGTCGACCCGGTACTCGGCGCCCCGGTACACCTCGGTGTGGCCGTGCTGCCGCCCGTAGCCGCTGGCCTCGGTGACGGTGAGGCCGTGCACGCCCAGTTCCCGCAGCGCGGTCTTCACCTCGTCGAGGCGGTGCGGTCTGACGACGGCGGTGATGAGCTTCATGAGTCGGAGTTCCTGTCCTTGGAGAGCGGCGTCGGCCGGGCGGGCACGGCCTGCGGAGCGCCGTGACCCAGGGCGCCGTGATCGTAGGCGCTCTCCGCGTGCAGTGTCTGGTCCAGGCCGGTGAGCTCCTCGTCCGCGGAGGCCCGCAGACCCATGAACCGGTCGACGGCCTTGCCGATGCCGTACGTCATGAGGAAGGTGTACGCGGCCACGGCCAGTACGGCGACGGCCTGTCGGGCGAGCTGGCCGAACCCGCCCCCGTACAACAGCCCTTCCGCGCCGCCGGTCATCGCGGACGTCGCGAACAGGCCGATGAGCAGGGTGCCGACGATGCCGCCGACGAAGTGCACGCCGACGACGTCCAGCGAGTCGTCGTAGCCGAAGCGGAACTTCCAGGCGACCGCGTACGAGCAGATGACGCCCGCCGCGAGGCCGACCGCGGCGCCGCCGAGGATGCCCACGGTGCCGCAGGCGGGGGTGATCGCGACCAGCCCGGCGACCGCGCCGGAGGCGGCGCCGAACGTGGTGGGGTGGCCGTCGCGCTTCTGCTCGACGAAGAGCCAGCCGAGCAGACCGGTGCAGCCGGCGACCAGGGTGTTGAGCACCGAGGCGGCCGCCAGTCCGTTGGCGCCGAGCGCGGAGCCGCCGTTGAAACCGAGCCAGCCGAACCAGAGCAGTCCGGCGCCGAGCATCACCATGGGCAGGTTGTGCGGACGCATCGCGTCCTTCCTGAACCCGATGCGCGGCCCCACGACGAGCGCGAGCGCCAGCCCGGACGCCCCCGACGCGATCTCCACGACCAGCCCGCCGGCGAAGTCGAGCGCGCCCAGCGAGTCCTTGATCCAGCCGCCGGGGCCCCATACCCAGTGGGCGACGGGGGCGTAGACGAGCAGCGTCCACACCGGCACGAGGACGAGCCATGCGGCGAACTTCGTACGGTCCGCGATCGCACCGCTGATGAGTGCCGCGGTGACGATGGCGAAGGTCAGCTGGAACGTGGTGAACAGCAGGGTCGGCACGCTGCCGGTCACGCTGTCGGGCCCGATGCCGGCCATGCCGACGTGCCGCAGATCCCCGACGAGCCCGCCGAACGCGTCGTCGCCGAAGGCCAGCGAATACCCGGCGAGCAGCCAGACGACGGTGACGAGAGCGATCGACACGAAGCTCATCATCAGCATGTTGAGTACGTTCTTCGTGCGGACCATGCCGCCGTAGAAGAGCGCGAGCCCGGGCGTCATCAGCAGGACGAGTGCGGTGGCGGCGAGCAGCCAGGCGGTGTCACCTGTGTCGATGCCGGCCGCGGCCACGGTCACGGGGGTCACGGGGATTTCCTCCTCGGGGCGCGTGCGGTGCGGGCGACTGAGAGCGTGACCGGTGCGCGTTTCGTCGGAGGGACCCGGATGTTTCCGCCGCATTTCATTGCGCGGGAGTTGCCGAAGTCTCACGGCCGCGGACAGCTGCGGAAGCGACCCCTCCCGACTGGTATCTTGCATTGCATGGAACCCGGTAAGGCAAGTGGGCAGCCGGGCGACCGGACCCCGGGCAGGATCGAGAGCCAGCTGCTCAAGGGAGTGCTGGAGTACTGCGTGCTCGCGCTGATGCGGGACGAGGCGAAGTACGGGGTCCAGCTGCTGCGTGAGTTGCAGGAGACGGGTGCGCTGGCGACGGGCCAGGGCACGGTCTATCCCCTGCTGGCCCGGCTGCGGCGGGAGGAGCTCGTCGTCACGACCTGGCGGGAGTCGGCTTCCGGGCCGCCCCGGCGCTACTACGAACTGTCCGGGGCCGGCCATGCCGCCCTCGCCCGGTTCACCGCTGTCTGGCCGGGATTCCGGCACGCCGTCGACCGCGTCGTCATACCGGGCAAGGGGCTCGGTGCGCATGAGGAAGGGCGCCACCTTGAAGACCAGGACCGATGAAACGCTGACGCGCGAGTACCTGGCGGCAGTCGAACGCGAGACCTCGACGCTGCCGGCCGCCGCCCGCCAGGAACTCGTCGCCGACCTCGCCGAACACATAGCGGTCGCACGCGCCGAACGGCCCGGCAGCGTGCACGAGATCCTGCGCGATATGGGAGACCCGCGCGCCATCGCCGCGACCGCCTTCCAGGAACTCGGCGCAACCCCGGCCGCACCGCCCCCGGGCCCCGGCCGCCGCCGCTCCCCGGCCTGGCTGCCGCTCGCGCTCCTGGTGGCGGGCGACGTGCTCCCCTACCTCGGAGGGATCGCCCTCGCCTGGATCGGCTTCGCGGCCAGGGTCGCCGCCGTCGTGATCGTGTGCCGGGCCCGCTGCTGGACGGTGTCCCAGAAGTGGACCGGCCTGACCGCGGCCGTCATCGTCCCGGTCGTCGCGCACCTCGCCTGGTACTTCTCCCCGGTCCCTCACCACGGCAGCGCGGCGGAACCCGTGGTGCGCTGGACGCTCGTCGCCGTGGTGTTCCTGCTGACGCTGGCGGGCACGGCGTGGCTGTGGCGGAACCGGCGCCGCGCGTAGGACGGTCAGGACGAACTCCCGTCCGGGGCGGGGTGATCAGCCGGGCGCGGGGCCGCGCAGCTGCGCCGCCCCGGCCCCGTGCGGGGAGGCGGGGCGTTCGAAGAGGGACTCCAGCACGATCGTGGCCCGGGTTCCGTTGACGCCGTCGATCGCGTGGATCCGGCGCAGAACGTCCTGGAGCTGCTCGGTGCTCGCGGTCCTGACCTTCACCAGCACCGAGGCGTTGCCGGCGATGATGTGGGCCTCCACGATCTCGGGGAGAGCCGCGAACTCCTGGGCCGTATCACCCATCCAGCGGGTGGAGTCGACGGTCACGTACGCCAGGACGCCGTATCCCAGTGCCGACGGGTCGACGTCGGCCGTGGTGCGCCGGATCGCGCCGTGTTCCCGGAGTTTGCGGACCCGTTCGTGGGCCGCGCCGGTGGAGAGGCCCACTGCCTGTCCCAGTGCGGCGTAGGACTGTGTCGCGTCCTGCTGGAGTTGCTCCAGCAGGGCCCGGTCGATGTGATCCACGACTCTCCATTCAGCTTCTGCTTGAGGTGACCGTATCTCATCCGACACTCTATGAGTGAAGCCGAATACCGTTCGGCTCGTCGGAAGGGATGGACGTCCATGACCATCGAGCGCCCCGAGCTGTACGAGAGCTTCGACGACCGGTTCCGGGCCGGGCGGTGCATGAACGGTGACGACGGTCTCGAAGTCCTGTACACCGGCTGCCGTTGGGCCGAGGGGCCCGTCTACGTGCCCGCCTGGCGGCAGTTGGTGTGGAGCGACATCCCGAACGACCGGCTGCTGCGCTGGGACGAGGAGACCGGTGCGGTGAGCGTCTTCCGGCGTTCCGCGGGGCATCCGAACGGCAACACGCTCGACCGTCAGGGCCGGCTCATCAGTTGTGAGCAGGGCAATCGGCGGGTGACGCGGACCGAGCACGACGGCACGGTGACGGTGCTGGCCGCCCGCTGGCAGGGCAAGCGGCTGAACAGTCCCAACGACGCGACGGTGAAGTCCGACGGCTCGATCTGGTTCTCCGACCCGGACTTCGGTATCACCAGCGACTACGAGGGCTACCGCGCGGACAGCGAGATCGGCGCCAACAACGTCTACCGCATCGACCCGTCCACCGGTGAAGTGCGCCTGGTCGCCGACGGATTCGGAGCGCCGAACGGGCTGGTGTTCTCCGCGGACGAGCGCCGGCTGTTCGTCTCCGACACCCGGGCCGGCTACATCCGTGTCTTCGACGTACGGGACGACGGCACCCTGTCGGACGGCGAGGTCTTCGCCGCCGCCGGGGCGCGCGAGGCGGCCCGGTTCGACAACCTGCGCTTCGACGACGGCGGCCGGTTGTGGGCCGCCGCCATGAACGACGGAGTGCACTGCTACGACCCGGACGGCACGCTGATCGGCCGGCTCGCCGTCCCGGAGGCGGTGGCCAACATCTCCTGGGGCGGGGCCAAGCGCAACCGGCTCTTCATCGCCGCCGAGACCAGCCTCTACTCCGTGGTCATGGGCGTGACGGGAACCCACCCGACCGGCCCCGGGCGCAGGCCGTGGCTGGACCCGCGGGGCTGAACGAGCCGGGAACGGCCCTCCGGCTGCCGTGACGCACCCCGCGGAGCCGCACCCCAGCAGGGTGAGGCGGCGAACGCCGGGCGTGCGCATACTCGGTCACATGAAGAAGCACGGGCAACTCGCCGACTTCCTCCAGGCGCGCAGGGCCCAACTGCGGCCCGAGGACGTCGGGCTGAAGACATACGGTGAGCGGCGCCGGGTGCCGGGGCTGCGGCGGGAGGAGCTCGCGCTGCTCGCCGGCATCAGCGCTCCCTACTACTCCCGGCTGGAGCAGGGCCAGTCGCACAACGCCTCGCCCGAAGTGCCCGACGCCCTCGCCGGTGCGCTGCGGCTGGACGATGCGGAACGCGCCCACCTGCACGCCCTGGCCCGCGCCCCGAGAGGGGGCAGGCCCGCCGGCCGGCCGAGGGCCGAACGGATCAGCGAGGCCACCCGGGCCCTGCTGGCCGCCATCGACGGGACACCCGCCATCGTCCTGGGCCGCCGCAGCGACGTCCTGGCCTGGAACCGGCAGGGGCACGCGCTGTTCGCCGGCCATCTCGACCGGAGCGGCCCCGACGAACCGGGCCGGCGGCCCAACATGGCCAGGGCGGTGTTCCTCGACGCCCATACCCGCGAGCTGTACGCCGACTGGCCCGCGAAGGCCAGGGCGGTGGTGGGCAACCTCCGGCTGACCGCCGGACGGCACCCCGACGATCCGCTGCTGGCCGCGCTGGTCGGCGAACTGACCATGCACAGCCGCGAGTTCGCCACCATGTGGGCGGACCACCGGATCCTGGCCTGCGACACCGCCGACTACGAGATGCGCCACCCGCTGGTCGGGACATTCACCGTCACCCAGCAGACCCTGCAGAGCCCCCAGGGTGACGGGCCGGCCCTGGTCGTGGCCACGGCCGTCCCCGGATCGCCGTCCGCGACCGCCCTGGCCCTGCTCGCCCACACCGTCGCACCGCAGGAGACGGCGGCCCGGCCGCAGCACGAAACCGTGCCGCGCATCACCGGCTGAATCCGGCCCGCCCCTCCCGACGCCCTCGATCTCCGGCGCCGCACCGCGGCTGCCGCATGCCCGAAAACGGAGAAGGAACCATGTCCAAGCGAGCCCTCATGACCACCGTGTCGGTCTTCCTCGCGGCCGCCGCGGCCCTCACCACCGCCGTACCGGCCGGTGCCTCACCCGGAAGCGCCGGGCAGCTGACCGATGTCCGGATCGCCGCCCACTTCGACCAGAACGCGGGACAGGCCCCGGAGAACGTCGCCCTGCTGCCCGACGGATCGGCGTACGTCACCTTCGCCGGCGCCCACCAGGTCGTCCGCATCACCCGCGGCGGCGCGACCCGCGTCCTGGCGACGCTGCCCGCGCCCGCCGACGACGGAGCCCACACGCCCGTCCTCGGATTCGCCCTGACCACCGGCATCGTCCGCGCCGCGGACGGCACCGTGTACGTCCTGTACGCCACCGGCACCTCCGACCTGACGGGCCTGTGGCGGCTGCGCCCCGGGCAGGAGCCCCGCCGCATCTCCGCACTGCCCGCAGGCGGCCTGCCCAACGGGCTCGCCCTGGACGAACGCAGCAGGCGGCTCTACATCACCGACTCCGTCCTCGGCACCGTGTGGACCGTCCCCACCACCGGCGGCACGCCCACCGCATGGTCCACAGCGCCCGAACTCGCCTCGACGGGCTTCCTCGGCGCCAACGGCGCGAAGCTGCACGACGGCGCGCTGTGGGTGAGCAACCTGGACCGGGGCACCCTCCTGCGCATCCCGGTCCGCCCCGGCAACCGTGCCGGAGCGCCGCAGGTCAGGGCGTCCGGCCTCGTCGGCATCGACGACTTCGCCTTCACCGGCCGCGGGAACGAGGTCCTCGCCGCACTCAACGGCCCGAACCAGGTCGTGCGCATCCGCCCCGACGGCACCAGCACCACCGTCCTTGACGGAGCCGACGGACTCCAGGGTCCCACCTCCATCGCGCTGCGCCACGACGACGTGTACGTGCTCAGCGCCGCCTACACCACCGTCGACCCCAACCTGCTGCGCGCCCGCATGAGTTCGCGCCGGTGACACCGATGGGGGAGCGGCGGGAGAGCGAGACCTTCCACCCCGGCTGGGCTGTGCTCGGCATGGAGGCCTACTTCGAGGTGGAGGCCGCCGAGGATGTGCGCGCGGTCTACGAGTTCCGCGTCGGCGACGAGGTGTTCCACGTACGCGTCGACGGGGGCACCATCGAGGCGCTGCACGGGCCGGCCCAGCATCCGGGCGCGGTGGTCGAGGCCGACGAAGTGGCCTTCGCCGCACTGGCGGAGGGCCGCTCGGACCTCGGCGACGCCATCGGGACGGGGACCCTCTCCGCATCCGGTGACCGGGACGCGCTGAACCGGCTGCCCCGTCTGTTCCGCAGACCGTCCGCCGCGGACCGGCACCCGCCTGCCCCGTAGCGCTCCGCACGCACGCGCCCCCCTTCACGATCATGTGGCGTTCCTCACGAGGAAAGACGGGGAGGTGAAAGCAACTGCACCCATTCGTCTCGTGTGTCCCCACCGCCGCTCCGGCTTCGGCCGGCGCGCGTGAAGAAATGGTGATGACTGGCCCCTGACCTGGTCATACGATCGCCTCAAGTCGCCTGTGCGTGCCCCATTCCGCCGCGACCCCTTCTTCTCCGTCTTCCGTACCCCGAAGGGCCCTTGTGACGATTCGCCGGATTCTTGCCACAGCTGTTGCCGCAGCGGTGACGACGCCAGTCCTTCTGCTCTCGGTCACCCCCGCGTTCGCCGACACCAAGCCGCCAGCGCAGACACAGCAGAAGCCGTCCATCGCGGAGCTGGAACTGGCCGCCGCCGCGGCGCAGGCGGCGTACGACAACGCCGTGGCGGCCGAGGACGCCGCGATCGAGGCGCTGAAGGCGTTCCATTCCGACACCCACCCCCTGGTCATGGCAGTGGCGGCCGCCAAGGCGGTGGCGGCCGACGCCGCCACCGCGAAGTCCGAAGCGGACCAGGCGGTCGTCGACGCCCAGGCGGTGCTCGACGGCCTCCCGGAGACGGCCACCGAGGCGGAGCGGACCGCCGCGACGACGGCGCTCACCGAGGCGGAAGGTGCCGCCGCGACGGCCGCTGCGGCCAAGTCCGCCGCTGACGCCGAGTTCGTGGAGGCCGAGGACACCTGCAACGACGCCCGGGTGGAAGCGGCCCGCGCGATCGGCCAGGCCCAGAAGGTCACCAAGCAGGCGCTCGCCGACAAGACCGCGGCCGACGAGGCGCTGGCCAAGGCGAAGAAGGAGGCCGAGGAGGACGAGGAGGACGAGGAGTGCGTCTCCGTCCCCGAGACCCGTCTCACCACGGTCATCACGGGCCTGCCGACCACCGTCGTCGCCGGTACGAAGGTCAACTTCAACCTCCGGGTGACGAACGGCTCCGACCGGACGATGGACGAGGTGCTTCCGTTCGCCTACGTCCACGCGACCGACACGAGCGGCCTCGACAGCATCGACGACCTGGTGCGTGTGCAGTGGTCGTCCGGCTCTTCCTCGAAGTGGAAGACCGTCGACAACAAGCGCTACATGGACGCCATCAGCCCGCTGAAGGCCGGTGCCCACGTCGACGTCAAGATGCGCCTGACCATCGACGCCTCGGCCCCCGCGGGCAACGGCGTCACCTTCGTTGCCGGTGACTACGTCAACGACGACGGAACCTGCGGCGGGAACCCGGACCTGGAGGGGTACGAGTTCATGATCGCCGCCGCGGGCGGCAAGCCCGGCAGGACCGATGACGCCAAGCCCGGTAAGACCCGTCCGAACACCTCGGACATCAACACGCAGACCGGCACCTCGGCCACTCCCGCGAGCGGCACGCTCGCCGCCACGGGGTCGTCCTCCGCGACGTCCCAACTCGCCCTCGCGAGCGGTGCGGCCGTGGCGGTCGGCGCGGGCGCGATGTTCGTCGTACGCCGTCGCAAGGCCAACTCCCACGTCTGACACAGGCGCGAACTGCCCACCGCGCGGCGGCCGTCCGAGGCCCGGCACCTTCCCCGGTGCCGGGCCTCGGGCGTGTCCGCCCCGCCCCGCACCTGTCGCGGAATCCCTGCCTTTGTCGCCGCCCGCCTGCAGGTTTGTCCGCGAACGGTAACCGAGGCAGCCTGCGGGGACGTTCCTGTGTCTTGATGGGTGCACGGCATCGGTGGAGCGGACAAAAGGGGCGGGCGGACATGGCGAAGCACAAGGGCAGGGCATGGCATGTCCGGCTTCTCGCGGCGGCGCTCGGGGTGACCGCGATGGCTGCCGGTGCCTCCGTGTGGACCGCGCAGGCCGGCACCGCGGAGGGCCCCCGGGCAGGTGTCTCCTCGGAGGCCAAGCCGCAGGAGCGGGTGACCGAGGTGGCGGTGGACATCGCGCACGCCTCGGACCGCGGCGCCAAGGGTGTCAACATCACCATCGACGACGGACCGGATCCGAACTGGACGCCGCAGGTGCTGCGACTGCTCAAGGACAGCGGTGTGAAGGCCACGTTCTGCATGGTGGGCACGCAGGCCCAGGCGTACCCGGACCTCGTCAAGAAGGTCGTGGCGGACGGGCACCGGCTGTGCAACCACACCGTCTCGCACGACACCGCGATGGACACCAAGTCCGAGGCCTACCAGTCCCAGCAGATCCTGGATGCCGAACGCATGATCACCAAGGCGTCCGGAGGTGTCCGGCCGCAGTACTACCGGGCCCCGGGCGGCGCGTTCACCCCGTACAGCCGGAAGCTCGCCGCGTCCCGGGGAATGCGGCCGCTGGGCTGGAACGTCGACACCAAGGACTTCGAGCGGCCCGGCGTGGACACCATGGTCGCCACCGTCAAGAGCGAGATCTCCAACGGACCGACCGTCCTCTTCCACGACGCGGGAGGCGACCGCTCCCAGACACTGGCAGCCCTGCGCCAGGTCCTGCCCTGGCTGAGGGAGCAGGGGTACGCCTTCGGCTTCCCCGTGCGGTGACCGTTGCTCTGAGGATCAGCAGCGGCGTACGCGGTGGTCGGCGGGCTCGTCGAACTCGGCGCCCGTGACGGGCTTGTCGGGCTGTGGCGGACACAGGTGCGTCCGGGCGGGTACGGGTCGGCGGATCCTGGCTCGTACGGACGACGCCCCGCCCTCGGCGGGCCCAGCACCCCGAAGTCCACGGCCGCCCTCCCCATCCGACGCCGGTCACTGCAACGGCGGGGGATGGGGAGCGGCGGGGCTGTTCAGTCCCGGCGCAGCGCGGAGCGGCCCGCGTAGCGCGCCGAGTCGCCCAGCTCCTCCTCGATGCGGATCAGTTGGTTGTACTTCGCCGTGCGGTCGGAGCGGGAGAGCGAGCCGGTCTTGATCTGGCCGCAGCCGGTCGCCACCGCCAGATCCGCGATGGTGGTGTCCTCCGTCTCGCCCGAGCGGTGCGACATGACGGCGGACCAGCCGGCCCGGTGGGCCGTGGTCACCGCGCTCAGGGCCTCGGTCAGGGTCCCGATCTGGTTGACCTTGACCAGGATCGAGTTGCCGACGCCGGTGCGGATGCCTTCGCGCAGGAGGCTCTCGTCGGTGCAGAACACGTCGTCGCCGACGAGCTGGCAGCGGCCGCCGACGCGGGCGGTCAGCTCGCGCCAGCCGTCCAGGTCGTCCTCCGCCATCGGGTCCTCGATGGAGACGACCGGGTAGGCGTCGACGAGCTTCGCCAGGTAGTCCGCGTTCTCGGACGGGGTGCGGCGCACGCCCTCGCCCGCGTAGTCGTACACCCCGTCGCGGAAGAACTCCGACGACGCCGGGTCCATGAGCAGGCCGATGTCGGTGCCCGGGCGGTAGCCGGTGCGCTCGATGGCGGCCATCACGAAGTCCAGCGCCTCCTCGGCGGTACGCAGCGCGGGCGCGAATCCGCCCTCGTCGCCGACGCCCGTGGAGTGCCCGGCGGCCAGCAGATCGCGGCGCAGGGTGTGGAAGACCTCGCTGCCCATGCGTACGGCTTCGGCGAAGGTGTCCGCGCCCACGGGCGCGATCATGAACTCCTGGAAGTCCAGCGGATTGTCGGCGTGGGCGCCGCCGTTGACGATGTTCATCATCGGCAGCGGCAGGAGGTTCGCCCCGGCGCCGCCCAGGTAGCGGTAGAGCGGCAGGCGGTGGGCGGTCGCGGCGGCCTTGGCGGTGGCGAGGGAGACGCCGAGGACCGCGTTGGCGCCGAGCCGGGACTTCGTGGCGGTGCCGTCGAGGGCGATCAGTGCGGCGTCGAGCCCCGCCTGGTCCGCCGCGTCCCGGCCGCGCACGGCTGCGGCGATCTCCCCGTTGACGTGGGCGACCGCGCGGTCGACGCCCTTGCCGTGCCAGCGCGTGGAGTCCCCGTCGCGCAGTTCCACCGCCTCCCGGGCGCCGGTGGAGGCGCCGGAGGGGACGGCCGCGCGTCCCAGGGAGCCGTCGGTCAGGACGACGTCGACCTCGACGGTGGGATTGCCCCGGCTGTCGATGATCCGACGGGCGGTGACGGACTGGATGGCGGTGTCAGCGGGTCCGGATGCTTGTGCGGGCATGGGTGTTCCTTGCCGTTGTGGTGTGCCGTGGCCCCGGCTGCGACAACGCTGGCGCTGGGCCCGACACCAGAAACACTACAGCAATGCTGCTCAGTTTGGCTGTGCAGTATTGCTGTACAGATCGGTTACGCAGCTTTGCTGACCAACGGGGTAAAGTGCCCTATGCCCACCCCGGAAGCCGCCGCCGTCGCCGCTGAACTGCGTACGGCGATGGGCAAGCTCACCCGACGCGTCAAGCACGAGGACCGCATCCCGCTGGGGCAGGTGGCCGTGCTCGGCACGCTCGACCGCGACGGCGCCATGACCACCAGCGACCTCGCCGCCGACCAGCGCGTACGCCCCCAATCGATGGCCCGGGCGGTCGGACTGCTCATGGAACAGAACCTGATCACCCGCCGGGCGCACCCCACGGACGGACGCAAGTCACTGGTGGAGCTGTCGGACGCGGGCCGGGCCGCGCTCGAAGCGGAGCGCGGCCGCAGGGCCGGCTGGCTCGCGCAGGCCATCGAGGCCGAACTCACCGATGAGGAACGGGCGTTGCTGGCCCGCAGTGCCGCTCTCCTGGAGCGCCTCGCCACCCGGTAGGCGGGGTTCACGCGCGCGAACACACCGCGCGCCGTACTGGCCTGCGCGTCATGCGGACGTTTATCGGCGCTTCCTACCCTCGCGGCACACCTTGGGGGAAGGAATCAGTCCATGTACACCATTGTCGTGGTTCCCGGGCCGGGTATGGCTCCCTGCGAGAAGCTCCGGCTGGCACCGGGAGAGAGCCTCCGCTTCGGCCGGGAAGCATCCACCGGCGCACCACCCCGGCTGACCATCGCGCACGACGGCGTCTCGCGTTCCGCGGGCGAGATCACCGCGACGGACACGTACTGGTCACTCAGCAACTTCAGCCGTACCGCGACCTACGCCGTCGAGAACCCGGAGGGGGCCGGGGAACACATCAAGGTGGCGCCGAGGCGGCTGGGCGCACCCGTGGCGTTCGAGTTCTCCCGGGTGGTCCTGCCCGCGGGCACCGAGCTGATCGGCTTCGACGTATGGGCCCCGCGGCACGACTACGCCGATCCGGCGGACGGTACCGACCGGAACGAACCCGCCGGGAGCCTCGGCGGGGAGCGGACCGCGCTCGCCTTCCCCCTCGACCGCTCCAAGCGGTACTTCACCGTGCTGGCGGCCCTGTGCGAACCGCGGCTGCGCGGCGAGCCGTACGCACCGCTGCCCACCGTGGAACAGGTCGTCGAGCGGCTGCGCCCGTGGTGGCCGGCGGTCAACCGGGCCACCGTGCAGTGGAACATCGACTACCTGGCGGTGAAACTGCGGCTCAAGCCCGGCCCCGAGTCCTGCGATCCCGGGCCCCGCCTCAACGGCAAGAAGGAGATGCTCGTCGCGCTCGCGCTCCGGTTCGACCTCGTGCGGGAGGACGACCTCGCGGCGCAGGCCTTCTCCACGAGCGGTGCGCGCCGGTGACGGGGCAACAGCCGTACGGCGTCGCGTCCGTTCCGCCCGGCTACCGCGTCGGACCGTGGGTCGTCGAGGAGCCGCTGGGCGCGGGGGCCTTCGGCAACGTGTACGCGGCCCGCCACGAGGACGGCGACGCGGAACCGGCCCGCGCCGCCCTGAAGTTCCTGCCGACCGGCACGCGTACGCCGCGTCAGCTGCGCCATCTCCGGGAACTGGCCGAGCGCGAGGTGGCCCTGCTGAGCCGGCTCCGTTCGCCGCGGCTGATCCGGATGTACGACGCGCTGACGGTGGACGCCCCGGCCCATCCGGAGCTCGACGGTGCCACCGTCCTGGTCCTGGAGGAGGCGCGGAGCTCCCTCGAAGCGCTGCTGTCCGGGGGCCGTTCGCCGCGGGAGGGGCCGGGTCTGCTCACGCAGATCTGCGAGGGCCTGCACCAGCTGCACGAGGCGGGCTGGGTGCACGGCGACCTCAAACCGGGCAACGTGCTGCTGATGGCGGATGGCACGGCCCGGCTCGGCGACTTCAACATGGCGGCCGAACTGGAGGGCACGCACGCCTACTCCCCCGCGTTCGCGACGGCCGACTACACCCCGCCCGAGCTGCTGTGGTCCGAGGTCGGCGAGCGGGGCACACGCATCCGCCGGACCGCGGACATCTGGGCGTTCGGCGTGCTGGCGCACCTGGTCCTGACCGGTTCGTTCCCGCTGCCGGGCGGCACCCCGACGGCTCGTCGGGACGCGGTGGTGCGCTACTCCCGCGGGGAGGAGGAGCTGCGGCTGTCTCCCGAACTGTCCGTGCCCTGGCGGGAGATCGTGCGGGACTGCCTTGCCCGTACGCACGAGGAGCGGGCCCCGCACGACGCCGCGTCGCTGCTGCCGCGGGTCGCGGACGCGGCCGCCGGCCGGCCGTCGCGGCGCAGGCGGGTGCGCCGCCGCCCCCTGCTCGCGGCAGCGGCCGGTGTGCTGGCCCTGGCGGTGGCGGGCCTCGGGGCGCGGATGCTCCTGGACGAGGACCCGGCCGCGAAGCCGGACGCCCGGAAGACCGCCACGGCTGTCGCGGACGCCAGTCCCGGCGGGGATCCCGGGCCGGCGCCCACGGCCACGGGCTACGACCGCTGCACACCGGGCTCCGTCTGCTTCTTCTCGGAGGCGGGCGGGCACGGTGAGATGTGTGCCTGGGAGGGCGACGACCCCGACTGGTCCGACGGTGAGAACGACTGCGGCTGGGCGGACACCGGCCGCCCGGGCTCGATCTTCAACAACGGCATGCCCGACCCCAACGGCTACGTCGACGTCGCGTACTTCGCGGCGACGGGACTGGACGAACGCCTCGGCTGCGTCGGGCGCGGGCAGCGCCACGACCTCGCCCTGCGGTCGCTCGTGCAGTCCCACACCTGGGCCAGGACCTGCTCCCTCTGACGTACGAGGTACCGCCCGCCCGGCTCCGGCGGGATGGTGGTGACGCGCCACCGGGGGGTGGTGCGGCAACGGGGGGCAGGGGCATGAAGCGCAGGTTCATCGCCGCGTGTGCGGTCGTGGCGGCCTTGTCGGCCGCCGCGACCGGGTGCGTAACGAACACCACCGGGGCAGGGGCGGAGCCGACGACCGCACCCGCCCGTGCCGGGCAGGGCCGGGACCTGACCCGCGCGGAGCGGCTGCGGGTCTCCGACGCCACGGAGGTGCTGACCGAGCGGTGCATGAACCGCGCGGGCTTCGCGTACTGGCCCAGTACCCGGCTGAGCCTGGAGGAGAGCCGGTCACCCGGCTTCGTCAACGACGACGTCGAGTGGGCCGCCGAGCACGGCTACGGCAGCCGCATCCAGGAGAAGGCCGGCCGGGCCCGGCAGGCGAACCCGAACGGCACGTACCGCGCGAGCCTCGCCCCGCAGCGCCGACAGGCCTACGACAAGGCCCTCGACGGCGGCCGCGACGCCACCGTCCTCACCGCCGAGATCCCGACCCCGGCCGGCACCGGAAGGATCAGCAGACGGCTCGGCGGCTGTTCGGCGCAGGCCGAGAAGGAGCTGTACGGGGACCCGGAGGCCTGGTTCCGAGCGAAGAAGGCCGTCACCAACCTCCAGCCGCTTTACGTCCCCCGGATCACCCGGGACAAGAAGTTCACCGACGCCCTCGCGGAATGGGCCCGCTGCATGGCCAAGGCCGGTTACCGGTACGCCGATCCGCCCGCCGCCCAGGACGCGGTGGCTCAGCGGGCCGCCGGCCTCGACCCGGACGAGGCGTCCGAGGCCTTCGAGGCCGAGAAGCGCGTCGCGGTGGCCGAGGCGCGCTGCGCCCGCGAGAGCGCGCTGGGCGCCGTCGCCCGGGAGCGTGAGTCGTACTACCGCGGCACTCTGCCCGACCGGTACGGCGAGCTGATCGACACCCACCGGCGGCTGGAACGCGAGGCGTACACACGCGCGGCCCGGATCACCGGCCCGCGGGTCTGATCACCGGCCGGCGGGGCACCGGCCCGCGGGCCTGATCCCGCCCGTCCCACACACGTCCGCGGCGCGACGCCGTGGATCCACCAGGTAGTTCACCATGCCTCTGACGAGGCGGACACTCAGGAGAAAACCATGCGAAAGCTGGGCATGTCCATCGCCGCACTCGGTCTGGCAGCCGCCGGGCTGGCCGTCCCCGCCACCGCGGCCCAGGCGGCCACCTCGACCGCCGCCGCCAACCACTGCAACGACATCTGGCCGGGCCGGAACGGGAAGGTGTACGCCTACGACTCCACGTACTGCAACGGGTACCTGGGCAGCACCGCGGGCAACGACTCCGACTGGGACGCCGCCGGGGGCGGCTTCGACAACGCCGGCGACAAGGCCTCGTCCGTTCTCAACGCGGGCTACACCGGCAGCTACGACATCGTGAAGTTCTACTACCTCGCGAACTACGGCGGCGGCTACAACTGCCTGGACGCGAGCGAGTTCTTCGTCGACAACCTGTCCCGGAACACGTTCAGCAACGGCGCCAACATGAACAACAACATCCGGTCCCACAAGTGGGTCGACACCTGCGACCGCTTCATGCACTGACCCGGACGCTCGAACGCCCGGACGGTCCACCGGCCTTGTGCCGGTGGACCGTCCGTCGGTGGACCGTCCGTCGGGGAACGGACCTACTTCCGCCACACCTGGCTCGTGGCGATCTCCCGCAGCTGGGCGAGGGTCAGCGCGGGTTCCGCACGGGTGGCGGCCTCGTTCTGGTTCGCCGTGTTGAACGCGGAGATCACCACACGAAAACCGTCGGGGCGGATCGTGTCGACCTGCCTCGTCTTCACGCCCTCACCGCCCTTCTCGCCCGGTCCCTCATGGGTGACGACCTTCGTGCCGTCCGGCAGGACCTCCGTGCCGGCGCCGAACAGGTCGCCTTCGACGTCGGACATGTTCGGCTGCACGTTGATCTGCACGAAGCTCTTGCCCCGGCCGTCGTCCACCACCACGTACGCGTACTCCGCCTCCTGCTTCCCGGACGCCTTCACCGTCAGACCGTCGGGGAGCTGCGCGGTCAGCCGGTCCAGGATCACGGCACCGCTCAGACCCTTCGGGGCCGGCGGCGCGGGCGCCTGCTCCTCAGGCTCGGGGAGGGACGCGACGAGGGGGCGCCACTCCTCGGCCCGGACCAGTTGCTTCATCCGGTCCAGGGACAGCGGCGGGGTGGAGCGGCTGACCGGGGCGCCCTTCTCCGCGGGCGCGTTCCATTCGGACATCGAGATCCGGTAGCCCTCGGGCGTCAGCAGGTCCGCGTACCACCACTTGGTCTCCTCGCGGCGGTCCGGGTACTCCCAGCCCTTGAACAGCACGAGGCGCGAGCCGTCCTTCAGCTTCGTGGCGGAGCAGTCCTCGAACGTGTTCACGTTGCTGTCCGGGCAGGAGAGCTCGTCCTTGTTCAGCCGGGCGGGGTTCTCCCGGCCCAGGGTCACCGACAGGGCGGCCTTCCCGTGGCCGTCGTCGTACACGACGGAGGCGGCGCCTTCCGGACGCGGGTGCTTCCGGTCGTCCGTACCGCCACCCCCGCCGGCCGGCTGTTCACTGAGCCGCCCTTCCGGCAGCAGAGCCGCGAGTGTTCCGGCCACCGGGGAGAGCGCCGCGGACGTTCCCCCGACCTCGCCACCGTTCTGCGACGAGCCGACGTCACCCGTGACGAACGATCCGCCGAGCCCGATCACCGCCAGCGCCGCCACGCTCCCGGTCACCGCGGCGCTGCGGCGCAGCACCGTCCGGCGCCGGCCGCGCGCGACCCCGCCGTCCAGGAGCGGCCGTCCTGCGACGGAGAACTCCTCCCCCGCCTGCTTCATCGCCGCGCCGAGACCGTCCTCGAAGGACTCCCGGTCCTTCCCGCCACCGTTTTCGAGCATGCCGATCACCACCGTCCCCACACCTGTGGAAAAGAGAACAAGAAAGAAGAAAAAGAAGACTCAGCGCACGGCCAGCTCGCCGATGCTGCCACCGAGTTGCTCACGCAGCCGGGCGAGCGCCCGGGTGCTCCGGGTACGTACCGCAGCCGAGCTGACGTGCAGCGCGTCCGCGGTCTCCGACACCGACCGGTCCTCCCAGT
Organism: Streptomyces sp. NBC_00385; assembly: GCF_035917155.1. NCBI lineage: Bacteria > Bacillati > Actinomycetota > Actinomycetes > Kitasatosporales > Streptomycetaceae > Streptomyces > Streptomyces sp. NBC_00385. Next base: position 4,477,065 of record NZ_CP107951.1, read on the forward strand.
AACGCAGCACGATCACCGCCCGGTCCTTGGGCGGCAGCTCCCGCAGCGCGTCGAGGAGCGTCATCCGCAAGGACGCGTCGCCCGCCGACTCGCCCGGCCGGTCCGGCAGTTCGCCGCTGGGCCGTTCCCCCGCCGATCTGCGCCGCCGGTGTCCGAGATAGCAGCGCACCAGCACGGTCTGCGCGTACGCCGCAGGGTTCCCGAGACGCGACGTACGCCCCCAGATCACATACATCCGGCCGAGTGCCTCCTGCACGAGATCCTCGGCGAGATGTGTGTCCCCGCCGGTCAGCAGGCACGCCGAACGGAACAGATGGCCCATACGCGCTTCCGCGAACTCACGGAACGCACCTTCCTTGGACTGCCTCAACGGTCACCCCCTCTCGCCTACACCCTCTTAGATGCGGTGGCCGCCGGGAAATGTTTCACCTCGTGCGGCCGAGGCGTCCTGGACATGCTCTCCGCCGGTCGCGCGCCCGGACGCACGGACATCCCTCCCGGACGATGAGCCATGGCCGGGGCGCGGCGGTGCGGCCAGGCTCTGGGTATGACACAGACCGAAGCAACGCGTAAGGACACGACGAACCGCCGCAACCGGGTGCTGGTGATCGGTGGCACCGGCAAGACGGGCCGCAGGACGGTGGCGCGTCTCCGCGAGCTGGGCGTGGAGACCCGAGCGGCCTCACGGTCGGGGGAGACCACCTTCGACTGGGCCGACCGGACGACCTGGCAGGCGGCCCTCGACGAGGTCGACGCCGTCTACATCGTCCCGCTGGACACCTCGCCCTCCCCGACGCCCGCCTTTGTCGAACAGGCCGTCGCCGCCGGGGTACGACGGCTGGTGCTGCTGTCGGCCCGCGGTGTGGACGTCCCCGGCTACTTCGGCTCCTCCTACGAGGGCGGCGGCCCGCATGCGGAGGGCGAGGCGGCGGTCCGCTCGTCCGGTGCCGCCTGGACGATCCTGCGCCCGGGCTGGTTCGCCCAGAACTTCAGCGAGGGCGTCTTCCTCGACGGAGTACGGGCCGGCGAGCTCGCTCTGCCCACCGGTGACGGGACCGCCGCGTTCGTCGACGCCGACGACATCGCGGAGGTCGCCGCCGCGGCCCTGACCGAGGACGGCCACGACGGTGAGGTGTACGAACTCTCCGGCCCGCGGGCTCTCGGCATCGCGGGCGTACTCGACGAGATCGCGAACGCGACCGGTGTGCGGGCCGCCTATGTCCCGGTGGAGGAGTCCGCCTTCCGGGCCGGGCTGGTGGCACAGGGACTGCCCGAGGAGGAGGCCGCGGACTGGACGGACGCGATGAAGCCGATCCGCACGAGCCAGGAGGCCGCGGTCACGGACGGGGTCCGCAGAGCACTCGGCCGCCCTCCGCGCGACATCGCCGACTTCGTCCGTGACGCGTCGGCGGCGGGCGCCTGGGGCTGAGGGGAGCCGGGGCGCGGGTCCGGAAGGCGGCGCACGGCACGACGCCGTCCCCGGATCAGCCCGCCGGTACGGCGCGGTCCGGCACGTGGGCGGTGGCGGTCTCCTGCCGGTACGTGCTCGGGCGCTCGCCCCGGAGCCGTTTGAACGCCGCGCTGAAGCCGAACGCGTCCGCGTAACCGACCCGCCGGGCCACCGCCGCCACCGTCAGTTCCGGGCGGGTCAGCAGATCGGCGGCGAGCGTCATCCGCCACTCGGTGAGGTACGCGGCCGGCCCGTTCCCGACCAGATCCGTGAACCGCTTCGCCAGGGTCGTCCTCGACACCCCCGCCCGGCCCGCCAGCTCCGCCGTCGTCCACGGGTGCGCCGGATCCTCGTGGATCGCACGCAGGGCGGGGCCTGCCACTTCGTTGCCGAGTGCGCCGTACCACCCCGGCGGTTCGGCCTCCGGGCGGTCGAACCAGTCCCGCAGCGTGCACACCAGCAGCCAGTCCAGCAGCCGGTCGAGCACGGTCTGGTGCCCCGGCCGGCCGCCGCCGATCTGCGCCTCCAGGTAGTCCCGCAGCGGCGAGCAGTCCTGCTCGTCGGGAACCACCAGGACCGGTGGCAGAGCACGCAGGAGCCGTTGCGGAACCTGCTCCCGTACGTCGTACGCGGCGGCCAACAGCACGGTCGACCCGCTGAGTTCGACGTCCCGGTCCGTGCGGCCGGGCGCGTCCTCGCCCCAGTGGACCTCCCGTACGCCCGCCGTCGTGGCGTTCGCCGGGTCGTCGGTGAACGAGAACGGTGCGGGCCCCCGGACGATCGCGGCTTCACCCAGCGCCACGTGCCGCGGCTCCCCGGTCTCCGGCACGATCCATCCGGCGCCGCGCATCGGGACGCACAGGGTCAGGTACGCGCCGTCGGCGAACCGCAGCGACCACGGCGGCCACAGCACCGAACGCCCGAACACCGCACCCTTGCCCGCACACCGCGCAACAGCTCGTCGAACACGTCCATGGGGCCAACGATAGGCAGGGGAAACCGGCCGTTCGGACCAGGCCGGGCAGCGGCAGCGAGGCCGCGGCACGGCGGATCACCGGCAGCGGGGCGGTGCCGGCACAACGGTCCGGGCGTGGCCTGCCGGAGCGCTTTGCGGCGGTGGGGCCGACGGCCCCACCGCCCCTGGCCGGTCACCGCGGGAAGCGATACCCCGCCGGGCTAGGAGAAGACGACCGAGCGGACCAGCAGCCGGTCCGAGGCGCCGCCGCCCGGGCGCAGGGTGAAGTAGGCGTCACCCGTGCAGTCCGCTTCGAGGAACACGGTCGCCACCGCGTCGGTGCGGTTCTTGGGTGCGTACGCGGCGGATCCCGGCTCGGATCCCGGCCCCTGGATGTTGATGCACGTGGCGCTGTCGGGGTCGTTCATGAAGCCGACGGCCTCGTAGCCGTCGGACGTCATGTACGTGTAGCGGAACTGTCCGTTGGCGGCCGAGGCCGAACCGGCGGTGGCGAGGAGCAGGACGACGGCGCCGGCCGACGCGGCCAGGGAGGAGCGGAGACGCATGGGGGGTTCACCTTTTCTCGGGCGTACGGAGATCAGGGCAAGCGCTGCCCGGACCGTCTGCGAGGTAAGCGCCGCGTCGCCCGAACGGGGTGTGCGGAATCGTTCCTTCCGGGCATTCGGCCCTGCCGGACTCCGGACGGCCCCGGGCGCCCCCGGTCGGGAGGCGATGCGGATACGCAGAGATCGTTTCCGCGAACCCGGCCCGCTCGTTGGGTCGGACGTGATGATCAACATCGATGCGCACGTGCAGACCGACGAGCAACTCACCCCTCGGCTGTCCGAGTTGACCGACATCCTTTTCCGGGACGGAGACGAGGGCCCGGACGCCCACGGTCTCTGGCGCAAGGTGATCTCGACCGACCGGTTCCGCCATCGCGTCCATACGCGTGCCGAGGAACGGTGGCAGCTGTCCTACGACCGGCTGCGCGCGCTGAACGAAGAGGTGCTGTGCCCGGAGTCCCTGGCCCGGGACCCCCGTGGGCTGGCCGCCCTGCACGAGTGGACCTCGGTGGTGGACGGGGCCACCGCCACGGTGGCCGGGATCCACTACAACCTCTTCCTCGGCAGCCTGCTCGACGACGGCACCTCACCGGCGCGTGACCTCAGCGGGTTCGCCGCACTGAACCGCACAGGAACCTTTCTGTGCACCGAGCGCGCGCACGGCAACGACGCGGCCGCACTGGAGACCACCGCCCGCTACGACCGCGAACGTGAGGAGTTCGTGCTGCACACCCCGCACGAGGGCGCGCAGAAGTTCATGCCCAACACCAGCTCCGTCGGCGGGCCGAAGACGGCGGTGGTCGCGGCCCGGCTCCTGGTCGACGACCGGGACCATGGCGTCTTCCTGTTCCTCACCCCGCTGAGCGACCGCGACGGAACGCTGCCGGGCATCACCGTGACCCTCCTGCCCGAACGCGTCGGCAGCTCCGTGGACCACTGCGCCACCGGCTTCGACCGGGTACGTCTGCCCCGCACCGCCCTGATCCAGGGGGAGCACGGACAACTGCTGCCGGACGGCACCTTCACCAGTGCCGTGGGCAGCCCGCGCAAGCGGTTCCTGCACGCGATCCGCCGGGTGACGGTCGGAAAACTGTGCATGAGCGCGAGCACCCTCGGAGGCAGCCGCGCGGCCCTGGCGATCGCGGTCCGCTACGCGGGCATCCGGCACATCTCCGGCCCCTCCGCCGGACAGCGCCTCCCGCTGGCCGCGCACCGCAGTCATCACGCCCGGCTGCTCACCTGCACGGCCACCGCCTACGCCATGACCTTCCTGCACCGTGCCGTCACCGACCGCTGGATCACCCACGCCCCCGAGGACCGGGCCGACAGCGAACGGCTGGTCGCGGTGGCCAAGGGCTGGATCACCTGGCAGGCGCGCCGGATCACGATCGAGAGCCGGGAGCGCTGCGGTGCCAGGGCCCTGTTCCCGGTGAACGGGATGGCCGAGTTCGCCGCGAACGTGGACGGAGCCATCACCGCCGAGGGGGACAACCTGGCCATCTGGTGCAAGGCCGGGGCCGAGATGATCTTCGGTCACCCGATGCTCCCGGCACCGCCGCCGGCGACCGGCCAGGAGTCCCTGACCGACCCCGCCTTCCTGCGCCGGGCCCTCGCCGCCGCCGAGCGCCACTGGCACCTGGCCGCGCGGAAAGACCTGCGCGACGGTGCCGGCGGCGACGCCCTCGGCCGCTGGAACCACGCGTCCGCCGCCGCCCTCGCCCTGGTCGAGGCGTACGCGGTGGGCCAGGCCGCCGACGCCTTCGCCACGGCCTGCGCCGACGTCACCGACCCGGGCACCCGCGCCGCCCTGGACGACCTGCGCGCGCTGTTCCTGCTCGACCGGCTGCCCGCGCTCAGCGGACTCCTGCTGGTCGAGAACGCACTCACCACCGACCAGGTCCGCGCCCTCCCCGATGCGGCGCGCACGCTGACATCCGGACTCGCCCCGCATCTGCCGACGCTGACGGAAGCCTTCGGCATCCCGGAGGAGCACCTGACGTCGCTGCCGATGCTGACATTCGTCTGAACGGCACACCGGTGCCGAGACCCGGGTACGGCAGCAGGGCCCGGACCGCGCGTCGCGGTCCGGGCCCTGCCTCGTGCGGTACGTGCCGCCCTGCGGCGGTGGGTCGTCAGCTCTCGGCGGAGTCGTCGCCCGTCTGCCCGGCGCCCTCGGCCGAGCCGGCCTTCTCGCGCATCTTGCGCACCAGCTCGGCCTTCCGGTCGGCTGCGCCCTGGCGGTCGAGGTTGCGGTGCGGGCCGTTGTTCTGCCGTTCGGTGCGGGACAGCCTCTTGCGCTTGCCGCCGCCCATGCCCACGGGGTTGTTGATGTTCTTGCTCACGGTCACGGGTTCTCCAGGTCATGATGTGAAGTGATCTACGGACGCATCGGCGGGGGGACGGGCGGCGACGTCGAAGGACATCAGCAGGCGCCCGTCACGCTCTCACTCGTACATCGGCGTCTGGAAGAACATGACAAAGACGTTACCCGGTTCCGCCGGCTCCGCACACCAGGCATCTCGGGAGCGAGCGGACGCTACCCGTCCTCCGCCGCGGTTCCGCAGGCCTCGACGGCGACCCCCGAGCGGCGCTTCGTGAGAAGCGTGGCGACGAGAACGGCACCGAGCGCGTTCCTCGCGGCGTTCCGCCGCGCCGTCGGCACCTCCCCGAAGCGCTACCTGGCTGATCACCTTCGCCTCCGACACCGCTCTCGACAACCGCCCCGAAATGCTCGCCGTGTGCAAGAACGGCTGGCTGACCGGCGGAACCCATGGCCAGTGGGCGATCGGCGGAGGGTGGGGTGTCTGCAACACCCTGGTCGGCCCCGGAGACCTCACCGGCGACGGCAAGGGCGACCTGCTCGCACGCGACACGTCCGGACATCTCTACCTCTACCGAAGCACCAGCAGCGAGTTCCCCCCGTCTGTCCCGTCCTTCGCCTCCCGGGTCAAGGTCGGCGGGGGCTGGGGCGCCTACGACCGGATCGTCGGCGCGGGGGACTACACGGGTGACGGGCGAGCCGACATCGTCGCCCGCACACCGGCGGGAGTCCTGTACCTGTACGCCGGGACGGGGAGCACCTCCGCCCCGTTCGGGCCCCGCGTCAAGGTGGGCGCCGGCTGGCAGATCTACAGCAAGCTCGCAGCCATCGGGGACGTGGACGGTGACGGCAGAGGCGACCTCCTCGCCGCCGACCGCGGCGGCCACCTCTACCGCTACTCCTCGACCGGTACCGCCCCGGGACCAGGGACCTTCCGCGCCCGAGCTTTGATCGGCGGTGGCTGGAACACGTACCGCGATCTCAACTGAGGCCACGGGCACCCGCGGTGGGTGGAGGCTGGTCCGGGACACCGCCGGTCCCCCCGCCCCGGGCCGAACGAGCCCGGCAGGTGGCAGACCAACGACCTGCGGCGGATCAACCGGGTCCGGGCTGCCGAGTCGTTCTACGCAAGAGGCTCGGACCGTACCTTCCCGTCGGACGGGGTGGATGGCCGGCTACGGGCTCCGGGAACCGCCCCTGACCGTTGTCATCCGCTCCGAAGGGCCCCTGCTGGACCAGCGCCATCGTGTGTGCCAAGTCCTCCGGGGGAACGTCGAAGATGTCCGCCCAGTGGGCGGTGGGAATCACCAGGGTGTGACCTGGCACGAGGGGATTCAGCGGAGCGAACGCGCTGGCCACGGGCCCCCGCGCCACCCACCGTGCGGCATCGTCCCGGGTCAGGTGGCAGAAGGCGCAGTCCATACGCTCCGACCTTGCCAGAACCAGCAACACCCCTGCCGACCGTTCGGCGAGCCTGCCGTTCTTTTTGGTCCGCTACCGTGAGCGGCGATCAGGGATCGACCCGTCAGAGAGTGAGAACGCCCGATGATGCCGCCGTCCTGCGACATATGCCGTGTTCCGCCCCGGCATTCAAGCTTCGAGTACAAGGACTTCACCCTCGTGAGCTTCCGGCCCACAGAGACGTATCCGGATGACTGGGCTGGTCACCCTGCTCACTGCGTGTGGTTCTGCCCCTCCCATCTCCCCCTCTCGGAGGGCCTCACGCATCTGCCGGCCCTGGAAGCCCTGGCACGCATCCAGGCGAACCTGAGCGAGACGACGGACCAGCGAAACTAGGGGCGGCCCAGGAGTGGGACCGATCCGCCGGCCAAGTCCGCGATGTGGGGGCCACCGCGGCTCGTGGAGGCCGGCGGTCGGACGGTCATCCAGTGCGGGAGCGAGGCAGCGGCGTCGATTCCCCGGAAGTACGGATCTTCGGCAGTGACCAGTTCCGCTCGGGCACTCATGACCGGGTCACGGCCTTCGGCGGGCATGTTCCGGAAGTCGTGCTGCGCCCGCTTCGTCCAGTCCCGTGGTCAGTTCCGCACGGGCGCTCATGACCAGGTCATGGACCGTCACCGCCCCAGTGATGCACCCCCGTTCACATGCACGATCTGCGCCGTCATGTACGCCGCTTCAGGTGACGCCACATAGTGCACCGCGGCGGCGATGTCCGAGGGACGGCCCGCCTGGCCCGTCAGCGATTGCTTGGTCCGGGCGGCGACGAACTCGGGCGTGGCCCGGTCGCCGAAGAACTCGGTGTCGGCGACAAAGCCTGGAGCGACCGCGTTCACGGTGATGCCCTGCGGGCCGAGCTTCTGTGCCAGGTCGACGGTGTAGGCGTTGACGGTGGCCTTGGAGCCGCCGTACGAACCGGGGCCGCGCAGCGCGGCGATAGACGACATCTGGATGATCCGCCCGCCGGGCCGGGTGAGGTGGGGCAGCAATCCTTCGGTGAGCAGCACGGCGGTGAGCACGTTGGCCTCGAAGTTGCGGCGGAAGCTGTCCGCGACGCCTTCGAGGGTGCCGTCGTGGGCCGGTGCGACGTTGCCGCCGGCGTTGGCGACGATCACGTCGACCTGCGCGCCGCCCGCGGTGCAGAACTCCACGGCTCTGCGGGCCTGGCCGGGATCGCTCAGATCGGCGGCGACCCAGGAGGCCGTTCCCGCACCATGCGCGGCGTCGAGCTCTCCGGCGGCCTTCTCCAGGGGCTCCTCGCGCCGCCCGATGAGGACGACGTGGTCGCCGTCCGCCGCAAAGACCTCGGCCACCGCCCGCCCGATCCCCGTACCGCCACCCGACACCACGACCTTGCGCTGCCCCATGACCCCACCTCATATTCTTGTTTATGAACGATGGTCACATCTCTGTCCGGCGACGGTACGACCGTCGGTCTTCGGCGTCAACGGGCAGGTGCCGCAGGCTCCTTACCCGGATGGCGGAGCCCAGATCCGCTCCGCGCTGAGCGGCGATGCCTTCCCGCTTCTTCAACAGCCCGATCACTGACGGCATCCCGAACCTCCGCGACCGCACCGACACGACGCGGACTGCCTGCCACGGATACCTCGGCCCTCTGCCTGACCAGCAAGAACTCAGTCATCGAGCTCGAAAGGAAATGGCCCCTGCGGGGGAGATGAGCGAGAGTCTGGCATGCGAATGACACGAAGTGCCTGAAGTGGTCCAGACAACAAAGAAGCCCCCGGCCGTTGGCCTGGGGCTTTTTCATGGAGCGGGTGACGAGAATCGAACTCGCGCTCTGAGCTTGGGAATCACCCGGCAATTGGTCCCGCCTATAGCATCTGACCTGTGGAAACGCGCACCGGTGCATCGTCCAGGCTGCTCCGTCGGCACCCTTGGTGACCGCTGTTTACCGCCGCTTCTGGCACGCTGTGGCACGGCCTCCCGTACGTGCGGCTGCTCGGACGACGCTGCCCGATCCGGGCTGCGTGGCCGATGATGATTGCCGAGTGAGCACCAGCAGAATGCGGCTGTTCGGACGCAGCAGGCCAGCTCTCGGGGCGCCCTGGTGCGGTGTGTCCAGTCGTTACCACGTGGTCAGGTCGACTGCGTGGACACAGTGGGGTCGGATGCGTCTGTCACCCAGCGTTCCTCTTCGCCGATGAGCGAGGGCAGGGCGGCGAGCAGGGCGGTCAACGCGCCGGTGAGCTGTACGTCGGCCGCGATCAGTCCGTCGGCTCTCTCGACTGCGAGGTAGAGGCGCATGGTGTCCTGGCCGGTGAAGAGGAACCCGCAGAGTGCTGGGCTGGGCGGGGTCTCGACGAACGGCCAGGCCAGCGTGCGCAGCACGCGCAGCGCTTGATCCGTACTGGTCGCGTCGGCGGGTTCGAGGACGGTGGTATCCACTGCCTACCCAGTCAACTGCCACGCTCAAGGACACGATGGTCCGCGCCGGGCAATCCTCGGATAAGGCGGCGCTGATCTACCAGCACTCGGACGGGGTGCGACAGCGGGAGGTCGCGGACGGCATTGATGACCCGGTTCGTGCCCAACGGGCTGGGGCGGCTGTGCTGTTGCGCCGCAGGGTGCTCGCGCAGCGTAGCGAGCAGACTTGCCCGGGGCTGTTGGAATGCAGCCGGGCTCGTTACGTGGCGGAATGATGTTCGTCCGGTCGACGTGCCGCTCGCTTCCGCAGTGGCGGAGACGCGGATACGCCTCGGGGATGTCCATTTTCGCTCGTGCTGTCAGACGTTGCATCTACGCTGCCTCTCACCGAGGACACAGGGGGAACGGTGAGTGGTGCAGGATCGCCGCAGCGACGGCATCCAGTACGGGGCGTGCACAACTGGCAGGTCGAGAAGCACGTTGGGCGGGCGGAAAAGGCTGCGGCTGATCTGGGTGTCGCCTTCGATGCACACAGTGTCCGTAAGGCACTCGCATTTCGGTGGGCCCCCTATCTACTTAGACTGCGGCGAGTGCTGATCGCCTTCGGGGCTCTGGGCGTTACGGGCGCTGCTACTTACCGCCCGGCTTGTCGACCTGGCGGGATCCTCGATGTTGGTCCCATATCGTGCGGGTCCTACTCTGCTTACGTTCTCGGACCTGGGGGCGACCCGCGGGCGACTGGGGCCATCGTCTGCATCTCGATGGTCCTCGTCTTCGTGTGGTCGCTATGGCGCGCGGAGCACATCTCGCGCTGCTACGAGCCGCTCTACCCACTCCTCAGCTTGCTCTCGGGCAGTGGGGATCTGGTCGGTATGGCGGAAAGCCACTACACGGATGCTGGGAGACTCCGCAAGAAGGTCAGAAGAGTGGGCCTTCCCCTGCGGGAGGTCGCCGGAGATGCTGCATCTGCGTTCGGGGCTGGCCGGGCAATCCGAAAGGAACTCACAAGCCACGTAAGGCTGGTGGACACGGCGTTTACGCAGGCGGCAGACGCACTTATGCGGGATCGCGAGGGCGCGGCGCGAAAGCTTGGTCTGCTTGCCGCGACTGCCGCGAGCAGCATCGCCGCCGATCGCTTTCAGGAGATCCTTCCGGAGGCGTTGCTTCCGAGCGAGGGATCTGGAGAGGGCTCTTTGGCACCGGATCGGGTGGACGGCCTCCGCTTGGCGAAGGCGTGCGCGTGGTCAGTACTCTGTGTAACGCTTTTCTCGCTGCTCCTCGCGTGGCTAGGTGTGCCGGCGGAGCTGATGGTGCCATTGGCGATACTGGCCTTCCCTGTGGCCGTATACGTGCTTTTGGCGGCGCGGTATGGGCTCAATGAGGCGTCACGTCTGACGCGAAGCATCAGCACGTTCTTCTCTCCTGGGCCTCCGCTCTGACGCTGGCTGCTCATGTGCGGCTGTTCGAACTGCTGCCCGCATCGAGTGGAGAGTTCGCACTGATCGCCCGAACGATGACCCAGGGCATAAGAACTACGTCTCGTGATGCGAGATGCCTGGATAGGTGTTCCCTGGAGTGGGTCGCGAACGGCTCGCGAAACAGCATTCTGTTGCGTCTTAGGGAACGCAGAGGGCGCGGAGCCCTTGGATGGGCTAGACGATAAACAAGGCCCTCTCTGAGAGGCGCATCCGTGCCGGTTCTGCCCACTAGATTGATGTGTCTTTTCGAGGTGTGACTTCGATGTATTTGCGAGCATTAGCGAGGTTCTTCTGGCTGATCAGCGTGTTGGGGTGGGTGTCGCCGAAGACCTGTTCGCATTGTGCGAGGGTGGTCTCGGCGTCGCCGACCTCGATGACGTCCTGCGGCGATTGATCCAGCTCGTCGGTGTGCACGAGCCCTTCGGAGCCGTCCTCCCGGTCTTCGATGCGGACGAAGACGCCGGACGGCACGATCTTGGTGACCGGCCCTGTGACGACCTGGCCGATTCCCCGGCGCGCTCCCGGGAGATGCCGTACGGGGGAGGACCGGGAAGCGGTCTCGAGGGCGAAGGGCTCACCGGCACGCGGCCGGTGAGCCCTTCGGTTGTGGGGGCGGTGGTGGGAGCCGGTCAGAGGACGGCGTTGTACGCGTTCCAGCCGCCGCCGATCCTGCTGCGGGAGGCGAAGGGCGCGGTGGGGCTGCCCGTGCCCTTGTACAGCCAGAGCACTCCGGAGGCGTCACGGGCGGTGGCGTCGGCCTTGCCGTCACCGGTCAGATCCCCGTTGAGGGACAGCTGGTTGTACACCTGCCAGCCCGGCCCGATTTTGACGCGCCTCGCGTACGGGACGGTGGCCTTGCCCGTGCCCTTGTACAGCCAGAGCACTCCCGAGGCGTCGCGCGCGACGAGATCGGGCCGGCCGTCGCCGCTGAGATCGGCGCCCGAGGCGAACTGACGGTAGGTCCCCCAGCCGCCGCCGATCCTGACGCGGGGAGCGAACCGCGCGGCGCCGGTGCTGCCGGTGCCCTTATACAGCCACAGGGTCCCGGAGGCGTCACGGGCCACGAGGTCCGGCCGGCCGTCGTGGTTCACATCGCCCGCGCCGGTGAGCTGGTCGTAGATGTTCCAGCCGCTGCCGACCTTGACGCGGGCAGCGTACGGCTCGCCGTACGGATCGAACTGCCGGTCGTAATACCAGAGATGGCCGGAGCGGTCGCGCGCGACGAGCTCGCCGTGGCCGCGTGTGGCGCCGGCCGGGGTGGCGCCCCGCGGATAGTCCAGGTTCTCGGTCAGCGGTGAGAGGCTGGTGAGCTTGTCGTACGCCTGCCAGCCGCTGCCGATGGGCCTGCGGGAGAGGAAGGGGGCGGCGGAGGTGCCCCTTCCGGAGTACAGGAACAGCTGCCCGGCGGCGTTGCGCGCGAGAAGGTCGTGCCGAGGGAACACCGGGGCGCCTTCGACCGAAAAGGCCCCGGCCTCGTAGACGTTCGGGTCGCCCATGCCACTGCGGGTGTAGATGTCGTACGACGTCTCGGCTTGCAGGCGCCATGCGTGGGTGCCCGGGGCCGGGGTGAGGTCGTAGTTGATGGTGTGGTCGCCGGGTTCCAGGTGGCAGAAGAGGTTGATGAAATTGAGATCGGCCATGAGTTCGGGGGACCTCGTGGCACAGGAGGCGCCAGCGTCGGTGGTGACGTTCCCGAACCGGATGTGCTCGGAGCGCCAGTCGACCTGACCGGGTGCGGTGTCGAAGTGGAGGTTCAGCACCCCGGAGTCGTTGGCGTGCACCCGCAGGCCCTGCCGTACCGTCTGTCCCGCGGGTACGTTCGGCACGTCGAAGTCGACGGTGTTGAGCAGGGCGTGCTTCCGTGACTTGACCACGGCCGTCGACATTCCGGAGGTCGCGGTGGCGGGCCGGACGCCGGCGCTGCGGGCGGCGTCGATGGCCGCGCCGAGGTCTCCGCCCGGGGGGAGGTACGCGTATCCCCGGTAGAGGGCGGTGTCGGTGGCTTCCTTCGACACCACGAACTGCGGCGGCCGTTGGTAGTTGCGCCCCATGTCACACGTGTAGACGGCCTTGTGGTCGGCGATCGCCTGGCATTCGGTGAAACTCATGGTGAGGGATGACGGCCACCCGGCGTGCTCTCCCGTGCCGTCGAGCGGGCCGGTCCCGAAGGCCAGCACCAGGTGCCCTTTGTCCGGTACCTCGCCGGTGATGGTCACATCGGTGAAGGAGACGGCGTCGGGCGGCAAAACCTCGTCCCGGAGGGTGATGCGCGTGCCGTCCTCAGCCATGGCCGGGCCCGAGTTGATGAGGGCTGCGGCCGTGATCAGTCCGGTGGCTGCGCTCATGGCGGCTGCTCGCCGCCACAGTCTTCGATGCATGGAGGTCCTCATCCGGTGCTGGAGCGTGTGGGTCCCGTGGCCGGTGCGCCGGAGCGGTGTGGGTGGCTACGGCGTCACCGGACGACCGTGAGTCGATCTTGGGTGTTCAGAAGATACCGGTGATGTCCCGGCCTGGGCGCGGCCTTCCGCGAGGTGACTGCCGGACAGGTGATCCGGGTGCCGGACAGGCCGGTGTGCATGCCCCCCGGCATCCGCCGTCCGTCGCGGAACATCCGGCTTTGTCGCCGGTCGCCTGCAGGATTGTCCGCGATCGGTAACCGAGGCAGCCCTCGTGCTGCACGTAGGTCCGGCTCTGCCCCCGGTGGGGCTGTTTTCGCACTTGTTTGTTGTCGCGGGGGCTGCGGTCAGCAGCCGTCGGCCGATGGATCGAGGAGACGTACCCGTCGTCGTTTGGCCGGTGTGAATGGCTGCGCCCGGGACAAGGTGGGGCTGCCCGAAGGCTTCCGCTTCTATGACCTCCGGCACACGGGCAACACGCTGGCGGCCGACACCGGTGCCAAGCTCAAGGACCTCATGGTCCGGGCCGGTCAGTCCTCTGAGCGCGCGCAGCTGATCTATCAGCACTCCACCAAGGAACATCAGCGCAGGCTCGCTGCCAACATCGATCTCGATGTACGCCGCCAGCAGGCGGCTATAGGTTCAGGGGGCGGCGGCGCGACCGTTCACCCGCTGGTGCCACGGCCTCCCGGACCGTCCGCCCCACGGGCTGCGCGGCATTGATCGCAAAGGAGTAGACAGTCCGCACCGCGTACGCGACGCAGGCGACTTGGAAGCGATCTCACGATGCGGGACCTGGTGGCGGAGCGCTCGCCCTCATGCGCGGCGGATCCACTATCGATGCAGATGAGAAGGGTCGTTATGGCACGCGAATGGCACGAGCCCTAAAAATGGTCTAGACAACAAACAAGGCCCTGGTCTCCGACCAGGGCCTTCGTCATGGAGCGGGTGACGAGAATCGAACTCGCGCTCTGAGCTTGGGAAGCTCATGTTCTACCATTAAACTACACCCGCGAAACGCACTGGCTGACCAGCGACGCATCGTCCCACACTGTACCCCATGGCGGACCCTCCGAGGCGTGAGCCCTGGCGTGAGGCTCCGGCGGGAGTCCGGCGGGGCGAGTCGGTGGTGGACGGGGGTGTGTTGTGCGGGAGTTGGGGGCGTAGCGTGGGTGGTCGGAGTGCCGCGTGCGGTGGCGTCCTGTTCATCCCCTAATGTGGCTTTCTCGTCCACGGCTTGATGGGGAAGGGACTTGATGGACTCCATGGAGCGCACTGTCGTCCGCTGTGCCGAAGGGCACGTTTTCGCTACCGCCTCGTTCCCGATGCAGCAGCTCGGGTCCGGGCGGATCGGTCCCGGGCGGCTTATCCGCTGTCCTCGTTGCGCCCGGTTGCGGCATGCCGTGCCCGTGGTGTTCGAGGAGCGATAGGGCTTCCGGGAAGATGGCGACAGGCGCGCGGGCGGCCCGATGGGGGCGGGCCCGCGCGTTCTGCGTATCCTCGGTGGGTGCTTCTCTCAGACAAGGACATCCGGGCCGAGATCGACGCCGGACGCGTACGTATTGATCCTTTCGACGCGTCGATGGTGCAGCCGTCGAGCATCGATGTGAGGCTCGACCGCTATTTCCGGGTGTTCGAGAACCACCGCTATCCGCATATCGATCCGGCCGTCGAACAGGCGGATCTGACCCGTACCGTAGAGCCGGACGGGGACGAGGCGTTCATCCTGCACCCCGGGGAGTTCGTGCTCGCGTCCACGTACGAGGTCATCTCGCTGCCCGACGACCTCGCGTCGCGGCTGGAGGGCAAGAGTTCGCTGGGCCGGCTCGGGCTGGTGACGCATTCGACGGCCGGGTTCATCGACCCGGGGTTCTCCGGGCACGTGACCCTGGAGCTGTCGAATCTGGCGACACTGCCGATAAAGCTCTGGCCGGGGATGAAGATCGGTCAGCTGTGCATGTTCCGGCTGAGCTCTCCGTCCGAGTTCCCGTACGGCTCCGAGCGGTACGGGTCGCGGTACCAGGGACAGCGGGGGCCGACGGCTTCGCGTTCGTTCATGAACTTCCACCGGACGCAGGTGTGATGCCCGGTGAGTGACGACGTGCGGGAGAACCTGACGTACGACGGCTTCGGGCACGCCGTGCGGGAGCTGGCGCAGGCCGTGGCCGATGACGGGTACGAGCCGGATGTGGTGCTGTCCATCGCGCGGGGCGGGGTGTTCGTCGCCGGCGGGCTGGCGTACGCGCTGGACTGCAAGAACATTCACCTGGTGAATGTGGAGTTCTACACGGGTGTGGGCACCACGCTGGACATGCCCGTCATGCTGGCGCCCGTGCCCAATGCCATCGATTTCTCGGCGAAGAAGGTCCTTATCGCCGACGATGTCGCCGATACCGGGAAGACGCTGAAGCTGGTGCGCGACTTCTGTGTCGACCACGTCGCCGAGGTGCGCTCCGCCGTGATCTACGAGAAGTCGCATTCGCTCGTGAAGTGCGAGTACGTGTGGAAGAAGACCGATCGCTGGATCAACTTCCCCTGGAGCGTGGAGAAGCCCGTCGTGCGGCGCAGCGGGCAGGTTCTGGACGCCTGACGGACAGACGGACGGAAATGACGAGAGCCCCCGCGCCCCCTTCCAGGGGCGCGGGGGCTCTCGTCATTTCTAGATCGTGCCCAGTTTGAGGATCGAGACCAGGGCCAGCAGCTGGATCGCCGACGCGCCCAGTGCCTTCGGCCACGGCAGGTCGTGCGACTTGCTCACCATCGAGGTGAGCAGGGCAGCGGCCGCCAGCCAGGTGATCCAGCCGAGGATCTGGACCAGGGAGTTCTCGCCGCCCAGGAAGAGCGCGAAGACCAGGCGCGGGGCGTCCGTGATCGACATGATCAGCATGGAGAGGCCCACGGTCGGCTGCCACGCGCCGTCGCCGCCGAGCTGGCGGGCGAGGGTGTGGGTGACCGCCCCGAGCACCAGGCCGCCGAGCACGAAGCCGACGCCCGTGATGATGACGTAGGGGATCGCGTTGCCGACCGGGGCGTTGATCGCGTCGTCGCGGGCCTGGTCGAAGCCGAACAGTGCCAGCAGGCCGTAGAGGAACGTGACGACGAGCGCCGGGCCCCAGACGGGGTAGTCGCGCATCTGCCAGAACGTCGCGGCGGGGCGCGTCACGATGCCGCTCAGCAGCTGCTTCCAGTGCAGGCGCGGGCCCGCGGGCTGGGCCGGGGCCTGGCCGGCGCGGTAGGTGTTGCCGTCGCCGTACGGGTCCTCGTTGATGCTGAAGGCCTGGGTGTGACCGGGGCTGTTCGCGTACGGGTCGCCCTGGTGGGGGTGCTGGGGGTGATGGGGTTGCGGGTAGGGGTCGGCGAAGTACTCGGGCTCGTCGGCCCCGCCGCCCTGGTAGCCGCCACCGTTGTTGTATCCGGCGTTGTGCGGCGCTCCACCACCTCCCGTCGGCGGCCATTGCTGCTGCCCGTACGGCGGTGGTGCCTGATTGCCGTACGGCTGCTGCCGCGGTTGCTGCTGCGCTTGCTGCGGGGTGCGGTTGTCCCGGCCGCGTCCGATCCTGAATCCAGCCACGTAATCGAACGTACCTGGTCCGCAGGGGTCGGGTGGGCGGGGCGGGGGAACTGGGCCGCCTTTGCCGCCTACCTGTGACATCCCCTAAGGGAACCCTGGGGGGCTGTCCTCAGCCCGCTGTGAACAGGGCGCTGGTGAACGTGATCAGCGGGCGGTCCGGCGTCGCCGTCGGGTACAGCGCGATGAGGTCCGCCGTTTCGCCCCGGTGGGTGCGGACCACCGTGTCCGGCTTCCTGTCGCCGTCGAAGTCCGCGTACCGCTGGAGAAGGGTCGTTTCCGCACGGGGTGTGCCGGAGCTGCCCGCGGTCTGGCGCAGTGGTGCCGTCGGGAGGGCCGAGGCCGGGGCGCCGAAGCGGTACGGGCCGCCCGGGCGGCCCGGTCCGTCGGGGCTGCCGAGCAGCAGCGTGCCCTTGCCGGCGGTTCCGGGGTCATGGGGGAGGGCGGTGTACACCAGGTCGTCGTACCCGTCGCCGTTCGTGTCCGTCCGGGGCTCGGGGGCGGAAAGGGCGGGGCCGGCTCCCGGGATCGTGCCGCCGGCGGCGTGCGGGCGGCCGTCGCGGGTGAACGGACCCCGGAGGAAGCTGAACCGGCCCGAGCTCGCCGTCACGGCCAGGTCCGCCTTCCCGTCGCCGTCGAAGTCGCCGCAGACGGGGTGGTCGGGCCACTCGTTGCCGAAGCGGGCCCGGTCCGGGATGCGGAGCGTGACCGCCCTGCCGGTGAGGCCGGCGGGCGAGCCGAACAGGATCTGCAGCGGGACGGGCGGACGGCCGATGCCGTTGTACGGGGGGTCGGTGGCCACGATCAGATCGGTGAATCCGTCCTTGTCCAGATCGCACGACGCCTCGGCGTCGAAGGCCGCCGGGAGGGTGTCGCCGGACTTGGCGGCGTTCGTACGTGCGCTGAGCAGCTGGCGTACCGAGGGGTCGAGGCCGCGGGTGGCGGAGCCGTAGACGATGCCGATCCCGGCGTCGTCGCCGTGGCTGTCGGCCGCCGGTTTCACCAGGTCGTCCAGGACGAGGTCGCGGTGGCCGTCGCCGTTGAAGTCGTCGGGGGTGCGGCTGCCGGTGCCGTGCGGGACGGCGTGGCGCTCGGCGCCCGCCAGGCCGGCCAGGGCGGTGGGCGGGGCGTCGCCGTTCTTGGGGGCCGAGGCGGCGGGGGAGCCCGTGCAGGCCGTCAGCAGGAGGACGCAGGCGCAGCCGATGACCGCGGTGGCCGCCGCGCCGGTGGTCCGTGCGGTTCGTGGTGTGGTTGCCGCGCTGCCGGCTGTCCGGCCGGTGCGCGTCGCCGCTCCCGCTGTCGCCCTTGCGATACGTATCCGCACGGGATACCTCCGAATACGTATCCCCGCAGGAATACCTCGTACGTCGTGGCCGTCCGGGCCGTCTCTTCCGTCCCGGCCGCCCCACATCATGCGCCACCGGAGCCGTAAAGCAGAAGCGGCCGGTCCTGCCCCCGAGGCAGGTCCGGCCGCTTGTGCAACGCGGTGGCGCGGTAACGGTTACCCGTTACTTCACCGGTTCCGGCTCCGGCGCGTCCGCCGTTTCCGGCTCGCCCGCGGGGTCGGCCGGGGTCTTCACGGAGTCGAGCAGCAGCTGCGACACGTCGACCACCTGGATCGACTCCTTCGCCTTGCCGTCGTTCTTCTTGCCGTTGACCGAGTCGGTCAGCATGACGAGGCAGAACGGGCAGGCGGTGGAGACGATGTCCGGGTTGAGGGAGAGGGCTTCGTCGACGCGCTCGTTGTTGATGCGCTTGCCGATCCGCTCCTCCATCCACATCCGGGCACCACCGGCGCCGCAGCAGAAGCCGCGCTCCTTGTGGCGGTGCATCTCCTCGTTCCGCAGACCCGGAACCTTCGCGATGATCTCGCGCGGGGGCGTGTAGATCTTGTTGTGACGGCCCAGGTAGCAGGGGTCGTGGTACGTGATCAGACCCTCGACCGGCGTCACCGGGATCAGCTTGCCCTCGTCCACCAGGTGCTGGAGCAGCTGAGTGTGGTGGATGACCTCGTACTCGCCGCCGAGCTGCGGGTACTCGTTCGCGATGGTGTTGAAGCAGTGCGGGCAGGTGGCGACGATCTTCTTCGTCGCCTTCGCCTTCTTCGTCGAGTCGTCCTCGTCGTCCTCGCCGAACGCCATGTTCAGCATCGCGACGTTCTCCTGGCCGAGCTGCTGGAACAGCGGCTCGTTGCCCAGGCGGCGGGCCGAGTCACCCGTGCACTTCTCGTCGCCGCCCATGATCGCGAACTTGACGCCCGCGATGTGGAGGAGCTCCGCGAAGGCCTTGGTGGTCTTCTTCGCGCGGTCCTCCAGGGCGCCGGCGCAGCCGACCCAGTAGAGGTAGTCGACCTCGGTGAGGTCCTCGACGTCCTTGCCGACGATGGGGACCTCGAAGTCGACCTCCTTGGTCCACTCGACGCGCTGCTTCTTGGCGAGCCCCCAGGGGTTGCCCTTCTTCTCCAGGTTCTTGAGCATCGTGCCCGCCTCGGACGGGAACGCGGACTCGATCATCACCTGGTAGCGGCGCATGTCGACGATGTGGTCGATGTGCTCGATGTCGACCGGGCACTGTTCCACGCACGCACCGCAGGTGGTGCAGGACCAGAGGACGTCCGGGTCGATGACGCCGTTCTCCTCGACCGTGCCGATCAGCGGGCGCTCGGCCTCGGCGAGAGCGGCCGCGGGGACGTCCTTGAGCTGCTCCTCCGTCGCCTTCTCGTTGCCCTCCATGTCCTTGCCGCCGCCGGCCAGCAGGTACGGGGCCTTGGCGTGCGCGTGGTCGCGCAGGGACATGATCAGGAGCTTCGGGGAGAGCGGCTTGCCGGTGTTCCAGGCGGGGCACTGCGACTGGCAGCGGCCGCACTCCGTACACGTGGAGAAGTCGAGGATGCCCTTCCAGGAGAACTGCTCGACCTGGGAGACACCGAAGACGGCGTCCTCGGCCGGGTCCTCCCAGTCAATCTCCTGGCCGCCAGAGGTCATCGGCTGGAGTGCTCCCAGCGCGACCTCGCCGTCGGCGTTCCGCTTGAACCAGATGTTCGGGAAGCCGAGGAAGCGGTGCCAGGCGACACCCATGTTGGTGTTGAGCGAGACCGTGATCATCCAGATCAGCGAGACGCCGATCTTGACCATCGCGGTGAAGTAGATGAGGTTCTGCAGCGTGCCGAGCGCGAGTCCCTTGAAGGCGAGGACCAGCGGGTACGAGACGAAGTACGCGGCCTCGTAGCCGTCGACGTGGTGGATCGCGCCCTCGAGGCCGCGCAGGGTCAGGATCGCCAGGCCGATGACGAGGATGACGTACTCGACGAAGTACGCCTGCCAGGCCTTGGACCCCGCGAACCGCGACTTGCGGCCGGCCCGGGAGGGGAGGTTCAGCAGCCGGATGGCGATCAGCACGAGGATGCCGACCGTCGTCATCAGGCCGATGAACTCGATGTAGAGCTCGAACGGCAGCCATTCACCGATGATCGGCAGCACCCAGTCGGCCTTGAAGAGCTGTCCGTACGCCTGGAGCAGCGTCGGCGGCAGTGTCAGGAAGCCGATCGCGACGAACCAGTGCGCGAAGCCCACGATGCCCCACCGGTTCATCCGGGTGTGGCCGAGGAACTCCTTGACCAGGGTGATCGTGCGCTGCTTGGGGTCGTCGGTGCGGCTGCCTGCCGGTACCGGCTGTCCGAGGCGGACGAACCGGTAGATCTGCGCGACCGCTCGGGCGATGAGCGCAACGCCGACGACGGTCAGCACCAGCGACACGATGATCGCGGCGAGTTGCATTTGGGGGCTCCTCGGGCCTGCGAGGGTGGGATCCAGCGATGTTCGCTGATTACTCAGGTGATGGCTATGCGATTACTAAGCAGTAACTTAATCAGTCTGTGCTGACACTATCCACTTATTCCGCCGTCCTGTAGCCGGGCCGGCGGTGATCTGTGTCGCTCAGGTCTGCCTTGCCGCGCCCGGCGAGGCTCCGGGCCGCCCGGTACAGGGGTGCACCGACGGCCTCCGCGAGGATCGCCAGGTCCAGGCCCGGCCGGTGGTGCTCGGCGTAGTGCTGGTCGAGGAGGTCAGGCTCGTCCCACGGCAGGGCCGAGCGGTGGCGGATCTGGGCCAGGCCGGTCAGGCCGGGCTTCAGTTCCCGCCGCCAGTCTCTCGCACCGGCCGGGCGGCCACGCACGTCGCCCGGCGTGAGCGGGGCCGGGCCGACGAGGGAGAGCTCGCCCCGTACGACGTGGGGGAGCCGGGAGATCACGTGCAGCCGGAGCCGCCGGGTGCGCAGCGACCGCAGGACGAAGGGCCTGCCGTCCGCCCCCAGCCGGGTCGAGCGCGTCAGTACGCCTCCGGAGCCGCGCTGGGCGGCGAGCGTCAGGGCGGCTGCGGCGAGCAGGGGGGCGGCCAGGATCAGGAGGGCCGAGCCGAGTGCCAGGTCCAGGGCGCGTTTCGCGGTGGGGCGGGGCAGGGGTGTCGCGGTCAGGGCCCGCAGGGCGCTCCGCGCGGCCGGGAGGCGGGGTGGCCGCGTCGGCTGCCGGCCGCGGCCCGTGGGCCTCGGTCGCCGCCGGGGTCCGTGAGTCTGCCCTTGCCATTGCGTCTGCATGGTGCGCACCTGCCTGGGTCGGCCGACTGGAGCCGGTGGGTCGTCTGCCGGGGGTCGTGTGCCGGTGGAACATGCGCCGGTGGAACATGCGCGTTTTGTGTGGCTCACGGCATTTTGTGACAGAACGATCCCATGAGGCGATGATGAGGAGGGGCGTGTGACCCGTGGGGCTGGGCAGGTGTCGCCCGTACGCAGGGTCGATTTGCCGCTCATCGACCGTATGCGAACTGTGTCCGCCCTCACGAATGGCGGTGTTCTCGCTGGTGGCGACAGGTGTGTGCACGATAGTTGAGTCGGCTCGACTCAGGTCTGTTGACTCCGGGGCGGGTGTCATGCATCCTTGAGTCAGATCCACTCAAGTAGTCAGTTGGAGGAATTGAAATGGCACGTGCGGTCGGCATCGACCTGGGCACGACTAACTCCGTCGTCAGCGTTCTCGAAGGCGGCGAGCCCACCGTCATCACCAACGCCGAAGGCGCCAGGACCACGCCGTCCGTCGTCGCCTTCGCGAAGAACGGCGAGGTTCTGGTCGGCGAGGTCGCCAAGCGCCAGGCAGTGACGAACGTCGACAGGACGATCCGTTCGGTCAAGCGCCACATGGGCACTGACTGGAAGATCGAGATCGACGGCAAGAGCTTCAACCCGCAGCAGATGAGCGCCTTCATCCTGCAGAAGCTCAAGCGTGACGCCGAGGCGTACCTGGGCGAGAAGGTGGCCGACGCGGTCATCACCGTCCCGGCGTACTTCAACGACTCCGAGCGTCAGGCGACGAAGGAGGCCGGCGAGATCGCGGGCCTGAACGTCCTGCGTATCGTCAACGAGCCGACGGCCGCCGCGCTGGCGTACGGGCTCGACAAGGACGACCAGACGATCCTCGTCTTCGACCTCGGTGGCGGCACCTTCGACGTGTCCCTCCTGGAGATCGGCGACGGCGTCGTCGAGGTGAAGGCCACCAACGGCGACAACCACCTCGGTGGTGACGACTGGGACCAGCGCGTCGTCGACTACCTGGTGAAGCAGTTCGCCAACGGGCACGGCGTGGACCTGTCCAAGGACAAGATGGCTCTCCAGCGTCTCCGCGAGGCCGCGGAGAAGGCGAAGATCGAGCTGTCGTCCTCGACGGAGACCTCGATCAACCTGCCGTACATCACGGCGTCGGCCGAGGGCCCGCTGCACCTGGACGAGAAGCTCACGCGCTCGCAGTTCCAGCAGCTCACCGCTGACCTCCTGGACCGCTGCAAGAACCCGTTCCAGAACGTCATCAAGGACGCGGGCATCCAGCTCTCCGAGATCGACCACGTCGTTCTCGTCGGTGGCTCGACCCGTATGCCGGCCGTCGCCGAGCTCGTCAAGGAGCTCACGGGCGGCCAGGACGCCAACAAGGGTGTGAACCCGGACGAGGTCGTCGCCATCGGCGCCTCGCTCCAGGCCGGTGTCCTCAAGGGCGAGGTCAAGGACGTCCTGCTCCTCGACGTCACCCCGCTGTCCCTCGGTATCGAGACCAAGGGAGGGATCATGACCAAGCTCATCGAGCGCAACACCACGATCCCGACCAAGCGTTCCGAGATCTTCACGACGGCCGAGGACAACCAGCCGTCCGTGCAGATCCAGGTCTACCAGGGCGAGCGCGAGATCGCGGCGTACAACAAGAAGCTCGGGATGTTCGAGCTGACCGGTCTGCCGCCGGCCCCGCGCGGTGTGCCGCAGATCGAGGTCGCGTTCGACATCGACGCCAACGGCATCATGCACGTCGCTGCCAAGGACCTCGGCACCGGCAAGGAGCAGAAGATGACCGTCACCGGTGGCTCCTCGCTGCCGAAGGACGAGGTCAACCGGATGCGCGAAGAGGCCGAGCAGTACGCGGACGAGGACCACCGCCGTCGCGAGGCCGCCGAGTCCCGCAACCAGGGTGAGCAGCTCGTCTACCAGACGGAGAAGTTCCTCAAGGACAACGAGGACAAGGTCCCCGGTGACGTGAAGACGGAGGTGGAGACCGCGCTCACCGAGCTGAAGGAGAAGCTCAAGGGCGAGGACACCGCCGAGATCCGCACGGCCACCGAGAAGGTTGCGGCCGTCTCCCAGAAGCTGGGCCAGGCGATGTACGCCAACGCCCAGGCCGAGGGCGGCCCGCAGGGCGACGCGCAGCCGGGTGCCGAGCAGGCGCAGGGCGACGCCCAGGACGATGTCGTCGACGCCGAGATCGTCGACGACGAGAAGGACTCCAAGGGCGGTGCGGCGTGACCGAGGAGACTCCGGGCTTCGAGGAGAAGCCCGACGTCCCCTCCGGCGCCACCCCTGACGACGCCGAGCCGAAGGCCGCCACCCCCTCTTCGGAGGAGGCGGCGGCCCCGGCCGGGGACGCGAACCAGACGGACGCGAACCGGACGACGGCACTGACCGCTCAGCTGGACCAGGTCCGCACCGCGCTCTCCGAGCGCACGGGCGACCTCCAGCGGCTCCAGGCCGAGTACCAGAACTACCGCCGCCGCGTGGAGCGGGACCGGGTCACGGTCAAGGAGATCGCCGTCGCGGGTCTCCTGTCCGAGCTCCTGCCCGTGCTCGACGACGTCGGCCGGGCCCGTGAGCACGGTGAGCTCGTGGGCGGGTTCAAGTCGGTGGCCGAATCGCTGGAGACGGTCGTCGCCAAGCTCGGACTTCAGCAGTTCGGCAAGGAGGGCGAGCCCTTCGACCCGACGATCCACGAGGCCCTGATGCACTCGTACGCGCCGGACGTCACGGAGACGACCTGCGTGGCGATCCTGCAGCCCGGGTACCGGATCGGCGAGCGCACCATCCGCCCCGCGCGGGTGGCGGTGGCCGAACCCCAGCCGGGGGCGACCCCCGCGGCCGCGAAGGAAGAGAAGGCAGACGACGAGGAGAGCGGTGGCGGCGAGGAGGTCTGACATCCCGTCCGACCACTTGGCAGCACACCACCCGGCCACCCGGCCGGGCGTCCGGAAGGAGGGACGTCGATGAGTACGAAGGACTTCGTCGAGAAGGACTACTACAAGGTTCTCGGCGTCCCGAAGGACGCCACGGACGCCGAGATCAAGAAGGCGTACCGGAAGCTCGCCCGCGAGTTCCATCCGGACGCCAACAAGGGCGACGACAAGGCGGAGGAGCGCTTCAAGGAGATCTCCGAGGCGAACGACATCCTCGGTGACACCAAGAAGCGCAAGGAGTACGACGAGGCGCGCGCCCTCTTCGGCAACGGTGGCTTCCGCGCCGGACCCGGCGGCGCCCAGGGCAACTTCAACTTCGACCTGGGGGACCTCTTCGGAGGTGCCCCGGGCGGGGGCCAGCAGGGCGGCGCCGGCGGTTTCGGCGGCGGCGGCCTGGGAGATGTCTTCGGCGGCCTCTTCAACCGGGGCGGCACCACCGGCACCCGGGTGCAGCCGCGCCGCGGTCAGGACATCGAGTCCGAGGTGACGCTCAGCTTCACCGAGGCGGTCGACGGGGCCACGGTCCCGCTGCGGATGTCCAGCCAGGCGCCCTGCAAGGCGTGCTCCGGCACCGGCGACAAGAACGGCACCCCCAGGGTCTGCCCGACCTGCGTCGGCACCGGCCAGGTCTCGCGCGGCAGCGGCGGCGGCTTCTCGCTCACCGATCCCTGCGTGGACTGCAAGGGCCGGGGCCTCATCGCCCAGGACCCCTGCGAGGTCTGCAAGGGCAGCGGCCGGGCGAAGTCCTCCCGCACCATGCAGGTCAGGATCCCGGCGGGCGTCCTCGACGGCCAGCGGATCCGGCTGCGCGGCAAGGGAGCCCCGGGCGAGCGCGGCGGACCGGCCGGCGACCTCTACGTCGTCGTCCACGTCGACGCCCACCCGGTCTTCGGCCGCAAGGGCGACAACCTCACGGTCACCGTGCCCGTCACCTTCACGGAGGCGGCGCTCGGCGGTGAGGTGAAGGTCCCCACGCTCGGCGGGCCGCCCGTCACCCTGAAGCTTCCGGCCGGTACGCCGGGCGGGCGCACCATGCGGGCCCGGGGCAAGGGCGCGGTCCGTAAGGACGGCACCCGCGGCGACCTGCTGGTCACCGTCGAGGTGACGGTCCCCACGGACCTGGGCACCGACGCCCGGGACGCGTTGGAGGCCTACCGGAAGGCGACCGCGGACCAGGACCCGCGGGCGGAGCTGTTCCAGGCAGCGAAGGGAGCTTGAGGTGGACGGCCGACGACGCAATCCGTACGAACTCACCGATGAATCCCCGGTGTACGTGATCTCGATCGCGGCCCAGCTCTCGGGCCTGCATCCGCAGACGCTGCGCCAGTACGACCGCCTCGGCCTCGTCTCGCCCGACCGTACGGCCGGACGCGGACGGCGCTACTCGGCCCGTGACATCGAGCTGCTGCGCACCGTGCAGCAGCTGTCGCAGGACGAGGGCATCAACCTGGCCGGCATCAAGCGCATCATCGAACTGGAGAACCAGGTCGCAGCGCTCCAGCAGCGCGTCGCCGAGCTCTCGGCGGCCGTGGACGGGGCGGCGGTGGCCATGCAGCAGCGCGAGGCCCAGGTGCACGCCTCGTACCGGCGCGACCTGGTGCCGTATCAGGACGTGCAGCAGACCAGCGCGTTGGTGGTCTGGCGGCCGAAGCGGCCGAAGGACTGAAGGACTGCGCTTCCGTACGGGATTCCCTGCCCGGGAAGCCCGTACGCGGAGTCTTGACGAGGAGCCCGTCACCCCGGAACGCCGGGGGTGGCGGGCTCCTCCGTCGTGCGCGGCGCCGCGGGCTCGGCGATGCCGGAGTGGACGAGGAGCGCGCCGAGGTGGGTGCGGCTGGTGGCGCCGAGGGTCTGCATGAGCTTGGAGATGTGGGCGCGGCAGGTGCGGACGCTGATGCCGAGTGTGCGGGCGACGGCCTCGTCCTGGTTTCCCTCGGTCAGGAGGCGGGCGATGCTGTGCTGGACGGCGGTGACGGGGGTGCCGGGCAGGGCGGTGGGGAGCTGCTGGGCGAAGGGGGTGGCCTGGGCCCAGAGTGTTTCGTACATCCGGGCGAGGAAGGTGACCAGCGCGGGGTGGCGGATCTCCAGGGCGACGCTGCGGTCGGGTTCGGCGGGGAGGTAGGCGACCGTGCGGTCGAAGATCATGAGGACTTCGATGGCCTGTTCCATGGTGCGGACCTGGAGGAGGCCGCTCGGCAGCTGTCCCACGTACGCCTTGAGGGCCGGGCTGTAGCGCGCGGAGTGCTGGTAGATGTGCCGCACCTGAACGCCTCGCTCCACTGTGGGCAGCGTGCCTGACAGGGCCAGTTGAAGATCCTCTCGTGACCGGGTGCTGCCGGGCTGAAGGGTGAGGATCTCGTCACGCACGTCGCGCGCTGATTCGTTGATGGACGCCTGGACTGTCGAGCGGCCCTTGAGCACGGTGATGGCGAGGTGAGGTACGCGGTGGTCGAAGGAGACCAGCGGGGCCAGGGCCTTGACCAGGTGGTCGGAGGCCCGTACCTGATCCAGGAGCCCTTGGGCGATGGGGTGCAGCAGGTGCGCGAGGGCTGCTGACGGCGGCACGGGGCGCAGAAAGCGGCTGTCGAGCGGATCGGGTACGAGGAGTGCGTTCTCGCTGAGGCAGGGCAGCGGCGTGGCGGCGGTCCGGGAGACGCGGCCGGTGGCCCATGCCTCGGAGTAGAGGCTCATCGCCGCGTCGCACACGGCGCGGTCGCTGTGCTCGTGCGGAGGCGCCACCGTCATGCCGGAGTGCGATCGGCGAATCCGGACTGGGCGAGGAGGGCACCCAGTTGGGTCCGGCTGGTGGCTTTGAAGGTCTGCATGAGTTTGGCGATGTGGGTACGGCAGGTGCGGACGCTGATGCCGAGTTTGCGGGCCACCACCTGATCGGTGTGACCCTCGACGAGGAGGCGCGCGATGCTGAGCTGGACCGCGGTGACGGCGGCGCCCGGAGGAGGCGGCTGCAGCGGTTCGGTGAGTGGGGTGGCCTCGGCCCACAGGACCTCGTACACCTGGATCAGGTATCGGACGAGCGCCGGGTGACGGATCTCCAGGGCCACGTCGCGCCTGGGGTTGGCGGGGATGAAGGCCACGGTGCGGTCGAAGATGAAGAGCCGTTCGACGGTCTGCTCGATGGTGCGGACCTGGATATGACCGGGTGGCACCTCGGCCAGATAGGTCTTGAGCTCCGGGCTGTAGCGCGCCGGGTGCTGGTATATGTGGCGCAGGGTGGCGCCGCGGTCGACCGTGGACAAGGCGCGTGCCAGCGCCTTCCTGAGTTGTTCGGCCGGGCGGCTGCTCCCCGGCTGCAGGGTGAGGATTTCCTCCTGCGCATCTTCCAGGGCGTTCTGGATGGCCGTCTCGATCAGCGGGATGCCTTCGAGGACGGTGATGGAGAGGTTGGGATCGGTGCTGGCGACAGAAGCCAGGGGAGCCAGCGAGTCCGCGAGCGCGGCGGAGAGCCTGATGCGCTCGTGAATCTCCCGTATGACGGGCTGCAGCAGGTGGGCGAGGGCCGCGGACGGCGGCACCGGCCGGATCCATTCGTCGTCCTGGGGGTCCGGGTGCACGAGTGCCAACTCGAGCAGGCACGGTGCGGGCTGCAGTGCTGACCGGGGTATTCGGCCTGCGCGGAGGGCTTCGGTGTACACCGTGACGGCCGCGTCGCACAGGTGGCGGGTCCCGTGCGCATGCACCGGTGTGTCCTCATCCCTGCCCATTCGTGCCCCCCCACTTTTGGCAGTGCATCAAGATGACGGTGGTGGAAGCGTAGCCCTGGGGCCAGTGTGGACCTGTCGGGGGAGCCGGGAACTCCCCCGGCGGATCAGAAGGGCGCGGCCACGCTTCTCCCCCGTTGCGTGGCCGCGCCTGCGGCCCGGGGGTGGGGATCTGCTGGGGCCGTTCCCGGTCAGGAGTCCTGATCAAGGATTCCTGACCGGGCTATCAGGTAGCCGAGTTGGGCGCGGCTGGTGCTGCCCAGCACGCCGGACAGCTTGGCGACGTGAGCTCGGCAGGTGCGGACGTTCATGCCGAGCCGGCGGGCTATCGAATCGTCCACATGGCCCTCGACGAGAAGTTGGGCGATGGAGCGCTGGACGCCGCTGATGCCCTTGGGAGCCGGGTTGTACGGCAGCGCGCCCAGCAGGGGCGATGCGCGATTCCAGAGCTGCTCGAACACGGTGATCAAATACTCGACCAGTCCGGGATGGCGCAGTTCGAGGGCTATCTGGTCGTCGTTGCTGGCAGGAATGAACGCTACGGTGCGGTCGAAGACGATCAGGCGCGCGATGAGTTCTTCGAGCGTCCGGATCTCCACTTTGCCCTCGGCCATGCGTTCCGCGTAGGCGAGGGTGCCCTGGCTGTGCCGGACGGTGTGCTGGTACAGGGTGCGCATCCCGACTCCCCGGTCCACCACCAGTAGTCCGCGCTCCAGGCCTTCCCGCAGGCGGTCCTCACCGCGATCTCCTCCCGGCTGGACGGTGAGGACCTCGGTGCGGCATTCAGCGGTGGCCAGGTCCAGTGCGGCGTTGATGCGATGCTTCCCCTCCAGCACGGTGATTGCATGGGTGATGGGGGGATCCTGTGCGCTGATGTCCATGAACGGTTCGAATGATTCGGCCAGTTCGAGGGACCGGCGTCGGCGTTCCTGGATTTCGCGCTCGATGGGGTGGAGTCGCTGCGCGAGTGCGGCGGATGGCGGAAGAGGGCGCAGCCAGTCGGGGTCGTCAGGATCCGGATGCAGGAGGGCGAAGTCCATCAGACAGGGGGCTGGAGCGACTTCGGCTCGGGATATGCGCCCTGAACGCAGCGCGCTGGCGTAGAGGTGTGCTCCGTCGGCGCACAGTTCGGTGATCCCGTGACGATGTGTCTCTTCTGCCTCGTTTGTTGCCATATCTACACCCCCCAGGTTCCTGAACATGCAGGAACATGATGCATCGACTCGGTGGTGTTCGTGTGCCCAGGTGAGACATCGTCTTAGGTGCGGGGGAGAAGAATCCACAAGTGAGGACGAAGCCGACTATGTATAAGCGAATGCTTCGCTCGGCGCTTGCCGTCTCATTCGTCGCGGCAATGGGCTTTGCCGTCCTGGCGAGCGGCGATGAGATCAGCTGGAGCGCCGAGGCGGCAGCCGGGCCCGGCGAGATCAGCTGGAGCGTCGAGGCTGCGAGCTCACCCGGTGAGATCAGCTGGTTTGCCCAGACGCCGAAGGCGGCTGGTGAGATCAGTTGGGCACACGTTTCCGACCGCGTGAGCGCCTGACATGACCACGCCGCCGGACGACCGGACCTTCCGGCGTGAGATGGCAACCGCCTATCGCTCAGGGTGGCATTTCATCGACCTCGTCACGGCACTCCCCCACCGTGGTGATTCGTTGATGGTCACTCTGTTCGGTGACCCGGTCGTCGTCGCCCGTGAGGACGACGGTGAACTCCGCGCCTACCGGTGCCTCCGCAAGCCGCGCGGAGCGCCGCAGCCCGTGCGGTGCGCCATCCGGTACGACATGATCTTTGTGAACCTCGCTCAGCGTGACCACCAGCTGTTCGAGCCCGAAACCATCTCCGCCACCCCCCGCAGTGCCTGAGCGATCCCCCGTCGTTCCACGTCGCTCAGACACTCCCCCACACAACGGCGCCACCGTGACCTGAACACGGTGGCGCCGTTGTGCTTCTCCCGGAGACATTCCGGTCGGAGCGGCACAGAAGGTGTCGAAATTCGCCTCTGTGTGGGTAGGGGACACGGTCCTCCATGCTCCGCCCTTCCACCACAAGGGTCATTCATGAGCGGACACAAGGTCGACAAACAGCCCGGCCGGCGCGGAGGTGACGGCGATGCCGCCTACCTCGACAAGACGTTGCTCCACCGCGAGGTGGAGGTCTCCTTCGACGACTCGGTGAACGGGAAGGCTTTTCTGGCGGTGCTGCTGAGGGCCGCCGCCGTGGCGTTCGGCGTGCTTCTCCTCTTCGGCTTCGCCGGGCTCATCACCCTGGCCGGCGATCCGCGGAGCGGCCTCGGGATCATGGGCATCGGCCTGCAGATCGCCATGATCGCCTTCGTCGCGGTCTTCCTGGCGTCGAGGATCGCCGAACCGGTCGGGGAGTGGCGGGTGCTGCTGGCCGGCCGGGCGACGCACGCCGAATCCGCGTACGCCGAGATCGCGAGGGTCGTGCAGGAGCGCCGGCTGCCGGTGGTGCCGGTGTTCCGCCGTATCCGCGGCGGGGGCGAGCACTCCCGGGTGACCCATCGGATGGTGCTCCAGGACGGGAGTTACGTCGCGTACCTCTCGGTGTTCGCCTACGGCACCAGCCTCTATCTGGGCTGGGTGATGTGGCGCAACCGGCGCGGCACCGAGCTCGTCGGGCAGTTCGTCTCCGACTTCGTCCGGGGCCTCGGCGGCACCGACATGGAGAAGGTCATGATGCGGACCGAGCCGCCGCGCGCCCTGCGGGAGGCGCTGCACGCCGCCGCCCGGGAGGGCATGTACGCCGCCGTCGACGGACGCACGGTCGCCGTCGGACCGGTCTTCCCGCACGGTCTCCCGCAGATCGAGGAGGAGGCCGCGGCCTCCCTCCCGGTCCAGGCGCAGGCACCCACGCCCATGGCGCCGCCGCCCGTGCCGCCGCGCCGGCCCTGGGCGGGGGGCGGCAGCTGACGACGTGCGCGGTCAGCCGTGGCCGAGCGCCCGGTCCAGGCTGATCTCGATGGCGACGCGGTCCGGGTTGGGCGAGGGCGTGCGCGCGTAGCGCTCCATGTGGCGGCGTACCGCCGTCTCGACCCTGTCCTGCTCCGTACGCACCCTGGCGACGCCCTCCAGGGTCGCCCAGCGGGCCCGGTGCACCTGGCAGGCCGCGACGCGGGCGCCGTCCGGGCCCGCGGCCAGGATGTTGGCGACCTTGCGGCTGTTCTTGTTGGTGATGATGCGGGCGAGGCCGGCCTCGGGGTCGTACGTCACGCACACCGGGACCACGTGCGGGGTGCCGTCCGGGCGGGGCGTCGTGAGGGTGCACAGATGGGACTCGCGCCAGAAGGCGAGGTACTCCGGGCCGGGATTGCGTACGTCTACTGCCATGGCGCCAGCGTAGGCAGTCCAGGGGCCGGCTGGGGTGGCGGGCGGGGGGAGCGGCCGGTTCACTCGGAA
Organism: Streptomyces sp. NBC_00385; assembly: GCF_035917155.1. NCBI lineage: Bacteria > Bacillati > Actinomycetota > Actinomycetes > Kitasatosporales > Streptomycetaceae > Streptomyces > Streptomyces sp. NBC_00385. The sequence continues at coordinate 4,508,311 of NZ_CP107951.1, forward strand.
CGGAAGAGGGGCCGGGAGGGTGCCCGTTTTTGCCTTGAGTGGAATAGACTCAACTTTGTGCACGTTGATCGTGTCAGTAGTGAGGACGGACCAGTCATCGCAAGGAGGAGAGCGCACACGTGGACGCCGAGCTGACCAACAGGAGCAGGGACGCCATCAACGCGGCCACCAGCAGGGCCGTGAAGGACGGGCATCCCGATCTGACCCCGGGGCATCTGCTGCTGGCGCTGCTCTCGGGCGAGGACAACGAGAATCTCGTCGATCTGCTGGCGGCCGTCGAGGCCGACCAGGTCGCCATCCGCACCGGGACCGAACGGCTCCTGGCCGCCCAGCCCAGCGTGACCGGGTCGACCGTCGCGCCGCCGCAGCCCAACCGCGAACTGCTCGCCGTCATCGCCGACGCCGCCCAGCGGGCGAAGGAGCTCGGCGACGACTACATCTCCACCGAGCACCTGCTCATCGGCATCGCGGCGAAGGGCGGCCGCGCCGGTGAGATCCTCGACGGGCAGGGCGCCAGTGCGAAGAGGCTGCTGGACGCATTCGAGAAGAGCAGGGGAGGGCGCCGGGTGAGCACACCCGACCCGGAGGGCCAGTACAAGGCCCTGGAGAAATTCGGTACGGACTTCACCGCGGCCGCGCGTGACGGCAAGCTCGACCCGGTCATCGGGCGCGACCAGGAGATCCGCCGCGTCGTCCAGGTGCTGTCACGCCGCACCAAGAACAACCCGGTGCTCATCGGTGAGCCCGGCGTCGGCAAGACCGCCGTCGTCGAAGGGCTCGCCCAGCGCATCGTCAAGGGCGACGTCCCCGAATCCCTGAAGAACAAGCGGCTCGTCTCGCTGGACCTGGGCGCCATGGTCGCGGGCGCGAAGTACCGCGGCGAGTTCGAGGAACGGCTGAAGACCGTCCTCTCCGAGATCAAGGAGAGCGACGGCCAGATCATCACGTTCATCGACGAGCTGCACACCGTCGTCGGCGCGGGCGCCGGAGGCGACTCCGCCATGGACGCGGGCAACATGCTCAAGCCCATGCTGGCCCGCGGCGAGCTGCGGATGGTCGGCGCCACCACACTGGACGAGTACCGCGAGCGGATCGAGAAGGACCCCGCCCTGGAGCGCCGCTTCCAGCAGGTGCTCGTGGCCGAACCGTCCGTCGAGGACACCATCGCGATCCTGCGCGGGCTCAAGGGCCGCTACGAGGCCCACCACAAGGTGCAGATCGCGGACGCCTCCCTGGTCGCCGCCGCCACGCTCTCCGACCGCTACATCACCTCCCGCTTCCTCCCCGACAAGGCCATCGACCTCGTCGACGAGGCGGCCTCCCGGCTGCGCATGGAGATCGACTCCTCACCCGTCGAGATCGACGAACTCCAGCGGTCCGTCGACCGGTTGCACATGGAGGAGCTGGCCCTCAAGAACGAGACCGACCCCGCGTCCAGGCAGCGGCTGGAGAAGCTGCGCCGCGACCTCGCCGACAAGGAGGAGGAGCTGCGCGGTCTCAACGCCCGCTGGGACAAGGAGAAGCAGGGCCTGGAACGCGTCGGTGACCTCAAGGAGCGCCTTGACGAACTGCACGGCCAGGCCGAACGGGCCCAGCGCGACGGCGACTTCGACACCGCCTCCAAGCTGCTGTACGGGGAGATCCCGGGCCTGGAGCGGGAGCTGGCCGAGGCGGCCGAGGCCGAGCAGGAGGCCGCGAAGGAGCCCAAGGAGACCCTGGTCAAGGACGAGGTCGGACCCGACGACATCGCCGATGTCGTAGGCGCCTGGACCGGCATCCCGGCCGGCCGGCTGCTGGAGGGCGAGACCCAGAAGCTGCTGCGCATGGAGGAGGAGCTGGGCCGGCGCCTCATCGGGCAGACCGAGGCCGTGCAGGCCGTCTCGGACGCGGTACGCCGCACCCGGGCCGGTATCGCAGACCCCGACCGGCCCACCGGATCGTTCCTCTTCCTCGGCCCGACCGGTGTCGGCAAGACCGAGCTGGCGAAGGCGCTCGCCGACTTCCTCTTCGACGACGAGCGGGCCATGGTCCGCATCGACATGAGCGAGTACGGCGAGAAGCACAGCGTGGCCCGGCTGGTCGGCGCCCCGCCCGGGTACGTCGGCTACGAGGAGGGCGGCCAGCTCACGGAGGCGGTCCGCCGCCGCCCGTACAGCGTCGTCCTGCTGGACGAGGTGGAGAAGGCGCACCCCGAGGTCTTCGACATCCTGCTCCAGGTCCTCGACGACGGCCGGCTCACCGACGGACAGGGCCGGACGGTGGATTTCCGCAACACCATCCTGATCCTGACGTCCAACCTCGGCAGCCAGTACCTGGTCGACCCGCTGACCAAGCCCGAGGAGAAGAAGAGCCAGGTCCTGGACGTCGTGCGGGCCTCCTTCAAGCCGGAGTTCCTCAACCGGCTCGACGACCTGGTCGTCTTCTCAGCTCTGTCCGGGGACGAGCTCGCGCACATCGCGGGGCTTCAGATCGACCGCCTCGCCAAGCGGCTGGCGGACCGGAGGCTCACCCTCGACGTCACCCCGGCCGCCTTGGCCTGGCTGGCCGAGGAGGGCAACGACCCGGCCTACGGTGCCCGGCCGCTGCGCCGCCTCATCCAGACGGCGATCGGCGACCGGCTCGCGAAGAAGATCATCGCGGGCGAGATCACGGACGGCGACACGGTCCGCGTCGACCGGGCCGGTGACGGTCTGACCGTCGGCGCGGCGGCCTGACCGGCGCGCCACAGCCCCTCTGCGGCCCCGGTCCCCACCGGCTGGATATCAGCTTGTGGCGGATCGGGGCCGTCCGGGCTTGCCATGCCCCGCCCGGCATGGGAGAGGATGGCAGCCAACCGCACGAAGGGAAATTACGGTGAGCATCGATCCGTCCTCGATTCCTAACTTCGGGGGCCAGCCCGAACCGCAGGCGGCAGGACCGGAGGGCCCCGTCGTCCCTGACCAGGACCTCGTCAAGCAGCTCCTGGAGCAGATGGAGCTGAAGTACGTCGTCGACGACGAGGGCGACCTCGCGGCGCCGTGGGAAGACTTCCGCACGTACTTCATGTTCCGTGGCGAGGGCGAGCAGCAGGTCTTCTCGGTCCGTACGTTCTACGACCGCCCGCACGACACGGACCAGCGCCCGGTCCTCCTCGACGCGATCGACGACTGGAACCGCCGCACCCTGTGGCCCAAGGTCTACACGCACACCCACGAGCCCGAGGAGGGCTCCGAGGACACCGGCACCTCGGTCCGGCTGATCGGTGAGGCGCAGATGCTCATCGGCACCGGCGTCTCCCTGGAGCACTTCGTCTCCTCGACGGTCAGCTGGGTGCGCGCCTCCATCGAGTTCGACAAGTGGCTGCTGGAGCGCCTCGGCCTGGCACCGGCCGACGAGAAGCCGGCCGAGGGCACGGAGCAGGCCGCTCCGGACGCCTGAGCCACCCGCGACGCCGGCACGGCGCGGGGAACGGTCCGGAACAGGACCGTTCCCCGCGCCGTGCCGTGTCACAGGCCCTTGAGCCGGGAGACGGCCTCCTCCAGTACCTCCGTACGCTTGCAGAACGCGAAGCGCACGAAGGGCGCGCCCTGCACCCGGTGGTCGTAGAAGACCGCGTTCGGCACGGCCACGACCCCGCACCGCTCCGGCAGCGACCGGCAGAACGCGAAGCCGTCGCCGCTGCTGTCCAGCGGACGGATGTCGGTGGTGACGAAGTACGTGCCGGCCGGGCGGTAGACCTGGAACCCGGCCTCGGTGAGCCCGCCGCTCAGCAGGTCCCGCTTGGCCCGCAGGTCCGCGCGCAGCGTGTCGAAGTAGCTGTCGGGCAGGCGCAGCGCCTCGGCCACCGCGTACTGGAACGGGCCGGCGGAGACATAGGTCAGGAACTGCTTGGCGGATCGGACCGCTGACACCAGCTCGGGGCTCGCGGTGATCCAGCCGACCTTCCAGCCGGTGAAGGAGAACGTCTTGCCGGCCGAGCTGATGGTGACCGTCCGCTCGCGCATCCCCGGGAAGCCGGCGAGCGGCAGGTGTTCGCCCTCGAAGACCAGGTGCTCGTAGACCTCGTCCGTGACGACGAGGAGATCGCGTTCGCACGCCAGCCCGGCGATCGCGTCGAGTTCCTCGCGGGTCAGGACGGTGCCGGTGGGGTTGTGCGGGGTGTTGAGCAGCAGCAGCCGGGTGCGGGGCGTGACGGCCGCGCGCAGTTCGTCGAGGTCCAGCCGGTAGGTGCCGGTGGACGGCTCGGGGTGCAGGGTCACGGGGACGCGGGTCGCGCCCGCCATGGCGATGCAGGCGGCGTACGAGTCGTAGTACGGCTCCAGGGCGACGACCTCGTCCCCCGGCTCCAGGAGCGCCAGCAGCGTGGCCGCGATGGCCTCGGTGGCGCCCGCGGTGACGAGGACCTCGGTGTCGGGGTCGTACGCCAGGGCGTAGCGGTGCTGCTGGTGGGCCGCGATCGCGGTACGCAGCTCGGGGACGCCGGGCCCCGGTGGGTACTGGTTGCCGTGCCCGGCGCGCAGGGCACGGACCGCGGCCTCGCGGACCTCCTCGGGGCCGTCGGTGTCGGGGAAGCCCTGGCCGAGGTTGATGGCGCCGGTGCGGACGGCCAGCGCGGACATCTCCGCGAAGATCGTCGTGCCGAACTCGGCGAGGCGGCGGTTGAGCAGCGGTCGTCCCTGTGTCATGACCGCCATCCTGCGCGGAAGCTCTGGAGTTGCTCAAGTCTGCTTTGGCCGTACGGGGACGGGGGCATCCCCCTGACACGCAGGAATCGGTACGGAGCGGGGGACTTTCGCTTCGGGGGACGGAAGGACGTGAGGTCCGTGGTGAGTGTGGTCATTGCGGTGTGCGTGGCCCTGGTCGTGCTCCTCGTCGCGGCGCTGGTGAGCGCGGGCAACCGCGGCCGGTCGTCGGCCGGGCGGCGCAGGGCGGGCAGTGCGGGCGCCGGTTCGGGCAGCGGGAGCTGGTGGGCGGGGGACGGGGGCGGAGACTCCGGTGGTCATTCCGGTGGTCACTCCGGCGGCCATTCGTGCGGCGGCGGTTCGTCGTGCGGCGGTGGTGGCGGCGGGGGTGGATGCGGCGGAGGCAGCTGACACGGGGCAGCTGGTCCGCGGCCGGGCAGGACGGCCGGCGGCGCCCGGCGGGACGGAGAGGAGCTCTCTAAGTCCCGCCGGGCGCCTTTTCGTTGGGCCGCACGGCGCATCCCTGGTGAACACCAGACCCGGCAGGCCCCCGAGGGGATGGAAACCACGCCAAGTTGGGTAAAAACGCTGCGAGTGCGGCGTAGTTCGTGATTCCCTCGGTTGAGAGAACATTCAGCCCTCGGACCCCAGTTGGACCTGATCGGGCGCTTCCCACCTCCCACGTGCACCACGTCGGGGCGCCCCCTGTCCACGTGTCCATGTGTGTTTTGCGGAGCCGACCCATGCTCACGACCCTTCATACGGCCTATTCCGACACCCGTGCCGCCGATCTGGCCTGGGCGCTGGGGCGTGAACCGCTCCCGGCGCTGGCCGTCCTCGATCTCGGACTCGCCGGCGCGCAACTGCAGCTGCGGCTGCTCGGCGCCTCCCACCAGGTACTTCTGGAGGAGGAGCAGGGCAGCTGTTCCGAAACCGTCGCCTGTATGCCCGGCAGCAGCACCCCTCTGCCCTTAGGCGTCTCCAAGCGGCTGGGGGACTGGGAGTACGAGTTCGCGGCGCGCGTCGAGACGCTCGGCGCGGGCTCCTTCGCGGGGCGCGCGCAGGAGTTGCTGGCACTCGTCGCCGACCACCCCCACGGGCTGGCCGGGACGTTCCCGGGGAGCCCGCACGCCTTCACCGCGATGCTGGCCCAGCGGACCGAGGGCCAGGTGCGGTGGCGCACCTGGCACGCGTACCCGCAGGAGGGCAGGCTGGTGGTGACGCGGACCCGCGTGGGTGTGCGGATGCCGGCAGCGGCGGCGCTGTGACCGGCGCCAACTCCGTTGGGAGTGCGCCGATTACACCCTTGTGGGTGACAAGCGGCGACGTTTCAGTGACGTAGCGTTCGCGGCATGATCGACCAGCAGGTGCCGCTGCGTGGGGGCGCGGCGCGCCTTCCCGTGCGACCGAGGACCGGCAGGTACCTCGTGCTGGCCGCTGTCTTCATCTGCGCCGCCTGCGGGCTGGTGTACGAGCTCGAACTGGTCGCACTCGCCTCCTATCTGATCGGTGACTCCGTCACCCAGGCGTCCGTCGTGCTCTCCGTGATGGTGTTCGCCATGGGGATCGGCTCGCTGCTCGCGAAACGGCTGCGCAGCCGAGCGGCGGTCGGCTTCGGGCTGATCGAGGCGGCGCTCGCCCTGGTCGGCGGTTCCTCCGCACTGGTGCTCTACGCGTCGTTCGCCTGGATCGGGGAGTCGCGGTACGCGTTGGTCGGGTTCTCGCTGGCGATCGGCGTTCTGATCGGCGCGGAGATCCCGCTGCTGATGACGCTGATCCAGCGGGTGGACCGGCAGGACGCGGGCGGGGCGGTCGCCGATCTCTTCGCCGCCGACTACGTGGGCGCGCTGGTCGGCGGGCTGGCGTTCCCGTTCCTGCTGCTGCCGATGCTCGGTCAGCTGTCGGGCGCGCTGTTCACCGGGACGGTCAACGCGGCGGCGGGCGGGGCGCTGGTCCTGTGGGTGTTCCGGCGGGATCTCACCTCCCGCTCCCGGTGGCTGCTGATCGCCGCCAACGTGCTGGTGATCGCCGTGCTCGCGACGGCCGCCGTGCTGGCCGACGACTTCGAGCGGGCGGCGCGGCGCGCGGTCTACGGCGACCAGGTGCGGGTCGCGCTGCAGACCGAGGTCCAGGAAGTGGTGCTGACCGGATCGGACCGGAGTTCCCTCGACCTCTACCTGGACGGGCGGCTGCGGGTCAGCTCCCGCGACGAGTACCGCTACCACGAGGCACTGGTGCACCCGGCGATGAACGGGCCGCACGCCCGGGTGCTGATCCTGGGAGGCGGTGACGGCCTGGCGGCACGCGAGGTGCTGCGCTACCCGGACGTGCGGAGCGTGACCGTGGTGGAGCTGGACCCCGCCGTCACCCGCTTGGCCCGCACCGACCGGGCGCTGTCCGAGCTGAACGCGCACGCCTACCGGGATCCGCGGATGACGGCCGTGACCGGGGACGCGTTCAGCTGGCTGCGGACGGCGCGGCACCGCTACGACGTGGTGGTCGCGGACCTGCCGGACCCGGGGATCTCGGCCAGCACGAAGCTCTATTCGGCGGAGTTCTACGGACTGGTCGACCGGGCCCTGGCACCGGACGGCCGGCTGGTGGTGCACGGGGGGCCGGCGGTGAGCCGGCCGCGCACGTACTGGACGGTCGAGGCGTCCATGCGGGCGGCGGGACTGCACACCCGCCCCTATCGGATCAGCGGGCGGTACGCCGGATTCGCGGTCGGCCCCGACCGGGCCACGGGCCGGACCGGCGAGGTGCACGGCTGGGGGTTCGTCCTGGCAGGACCCGCCGCGGAGCCCGCCCTCGGTCTGGACAGCGGGGCCCCGCGGTTGCGGTCCCTGACGGGCCCCGCGCTGCGGGACGCGGGGCGGCGCGCGGAGGCCGGGCGGCTGCGCGGCCAGGCCCCGTCGACGCTGGTGCATCCGCGGTACTGGGAGGAGCGGTGAGCGGTGCGATTCGGGCCGGTGGCGGGGCCTTCGGGGATGCGGAAGCGCTGACGTGGTGGCCGGGGCTGAGTAGGCTCGGTTTCCATGGAGCATGAGGTGTTCGTTCCGGTTCCGGTCCCGGCCCTTCGGCGGACGCTGGGCGATCCTGCCCGGGTCGCGCGCTGTGTGCCGGGGCTCCAGCAGGACGCCGACGCGTCCGCGGGCCCGCTGTCCGGCCGGCTCAAGGTCCGGGCCGGCGGCCACACCATCACGTACCGGGGCGCGCTGCGGCTCACCCCGCTGCCGGGTGCCGCGCACGGGGTGGCCGTGGCGGGCGAGGGTGCGGAGGCGCGTGGCAGCGGTTCGGCGAAGCTGGTCCTGACCGTCCGCCTCACCGCACGCGACGGCGGCACGGCGATCGCCTTCGAGGGCACGGTGAGCGGCGACGGCCGGCTGCTGGAGCTGGACCCGGCGGCGGCGCTGTCCGCGGCCCACCGGCTGCTGGACCGGTTCGCGCAGCAGCTGGTGACGGAGTCCCTCGCCGGAGATGCGGGGGATGCCGGGGAGGGCGGCGCGGTCCCGGGTGCCGACGAGGCCGCCGCAGCTGTCACCGCCGAGGAGCAGGCCGTCGGCGAAGCCGTGGAGCAGGCGCTGGAGGAGGCCGCCGAGGAGGCGGACACCTCGCGGGCCGGTGACGCACCGGCCCCGCACGACGCGGCTGCGGACGAGCCGCCGGATCAGGCCTCCGTGTTCGACACCCCGGTGCCGCCTTCGTCGATGGACCCGGTGGCCGGGATCGAGTTCACCGTCCCGGACGGGCCGCCCGCCGAGGCCGCGCATGCCCGGCGCACCATGATCGGCCGCAGTGCGGAGGAGGTCGACCACGCGCCGCCGCGCGGCCGGTACGCGCCCGTCCCGTCACCCGATGCGAGCGGTGCGGGCGCCACGCTCCGCTGGGTGGCCCCCGCGGCCGCACTCGCCCTCGCCTCCGCGGTGGTGGTGGGCCGGGCACTGCGGCGCCGGAGGTAGCCGCGCCAGTAGGGTCGTCGTGTGAGCAGCAGCGAGAAGGACGTCCGGCTGTCCGTCGGCGACGCAGAGTTGACCGTGAACCCCGCCAACGGCTGTCGTATCAGCAGCCTGCGCATCGGCGGCACCGAACTGCTGCGGCAGGGGGAGCGCTATGGCTGCTTCCCGATGGTGCCGTGGTGCGGCCGGACCGAGAACGGGCAGTTCCACAACGGCGGTGTGCTGCATCAGCTGCCGCTGACCGCCCCGCCGCACGCGATCCACGGCACAGGCCGTGACACGGCCTGGCGCACGGCGCGGGAGAGCGCGACGGAGGCCGCTTTCTACTACGACCTGGCGGACCCCTGGCCATACCCGGGCCGGGTGACGCAGACCTTCGAACTGACCGAGTCCTCGCTGACGTTGGCCTTCGGCGTCGAGACGTACGGGGACTCCTTCCCGGCCCAGGCCGGCTGGCACCCGTGGTTCCGGCGCAACCTCGGCAGCGGTGAGGACGTCCGGATCGACTTCGACGCCGCGTGGCAGGAGGAGCGGGGGGAGAACCATCTGCCGACCGGCCACCGGATCCCTCCCCTGGCCGGGCCGTGGGACGACTGCTTCGGCATGCCCGACGGCGTCGATGTGACCCTCACCTGGCCGGAGCGGCTGGAGCTCACGGTGAAGAGCCGCACCGAGTGGGTCGTGGTCTACGACGAGCAGGACGAGGCGGTCTGTGTGGAGCCGCAGTCGGGCCCGCCGAACGGCCTGAACACCGCCCCCCGCTATGTCACGCCGATCGAACCCCTGGAGATCGCGACGACGTGGAGCTGGCGCACGCTCTGAGCGCGACGGTCCGGGGCGGGCGCGGGGCCGGTCGGCCTTATCCTCGTAGCCATGACTGACGTACGCGCTGAGCTGTTGCAGCAGATCAAGGACAAGGCCGTGGTTCACGGCAAGGTGACGCTCTCCTCCGGTCTCGAGGCCGACTGGTACATCGATCTGCGCCGCATCACGCTGGACGGCAAGGCCGCTCCGATGGTCGGTCAGGTCATGCTCGACGCGACCGCGGAGCTGGACTATGACTGTGTGGGCGGGCTGACGCTGGGTGCCGACCCGGTCGCCACCTCGATGCTGCACGCCGCCGCCGCCCGCGGGCAGGAACTGGACGCGTTCGTGGTGCGCAAGGCGCAGAAGGCCCACGGCATGCAGCGCCGGATCGAAGGCACGGAGGTCAAGGGCCGCCGCTGCCTGGTCGTCGAGGACACCTCGACGACCGGCGGTTCGCCGCTGACCGCCGTCGAGGCGGTGCGTGAGGCGGGCGGCGAGGTCGTCGCCGTCGCCGTGATCGTGGAGCGGGGCGCGGCTCCGGCCATCGCCGAGGCGGGCCTCCCGTATGTCCACGTCTACTCGGTGCCGGACCTGGACCTGTCCTGACCTGCCTGACCTGCGGTTTCCCTCAAGGGGGGTCGGTTTCACGTGAAACCGACCCCCCTTGTCGTATGTCTGCGGCGGGGCGCCCGGAACGCTGGGGGAGTAGGCGGGGTGGAGCCGGGACGAGAGTCTGGGAAGATGGGGGCGACGATGACGTCGCCCCCAGGTCAGGGAACCAGCAACGCACACCCGCACATCCCAAGGAGCGGACAGATGCCCATCGCAACCCCCGAGGTCTACGCCGAGATGCTCGACCGGGCGAAGGCAGGCAAGTTCGCCTACCCGGCCATCAATGTGACGTCGACGCAGACCCTGCACGCTGCGCTGCGTGGTTTCGCTGAGGCCGAGAGCGACGGCATCGTCCAGATCTCCACCGGTGGGGCGGAGTTCCTGGGCGGCCAGTACAACAAGGACATGGTCACGGGCGCCGTCGCCCTCGCCGAGTTCGCGCACATCGTCGCCGCCAAGTACGACATCACGGTCGCGCTGCACACCGACCACTGCCCCAAGGACAAGCTGGACACGTACGTCCGTCCGCTGATCGACATCTCCGCGGAGCGCGTCGCCAAGGGTCTGAACCCGCTGTTCCAGTCCCACATGTGGGACGGTTCGGCCGAGACGCTGGCCGACAACCTGTCCATCGGCCAGGAGCTGCTGGCCAAGGCCGCCGCCGCCAAGATCATCCTTGAGGTCGAGATCACCCCGACCGGTGGCGAGGAGGACGGCGTCACGCACGAGATCAACGACGAGCTCTACACGACCGTCGACGACGCGCTGCGTACCGCCGAGGCGCTCGGTCTGGGCGAGAAGGGCCGCTACCTGCTGGCCGCGTCCTTCGGCAACGTGCACGGCGTCTACAAGCCGGGCAACGTCGTCCTGCGCCCCGAGCTCCTCAAGGACCTCCAGGAGGGCGTCGGCGCCAAGTACGGCAAGACGTCCCCGTTCGACTTCGTCTTCCACGGCGGCTCCGGCTCCACCGCCGAGGAGATCGCCACCGCGCTGGAGAACGGCGTCGTGAAGATGAACCTCGACACCGACACCCAGTACGCCTTCACCCGCCCGGTCGCGGACCACATGTTCCGCAACTACGACGGTGTGCTGAAGGTCGACGGCGAGGTCGGCAACAAGAAGGTCTACGACCCGCGCACCTGGGGCAAGTCCGCCGAGGCGGGCATGGCCAAGCGCGTCACGGAGGCCTGTGCCAACCTGCGGTCCACCGGCACCAAGCTGAAGTAACTCCGTACGGATGTCTGCCTGGGCCCGGTACCCCTTGGGGTGCCGGGCCCAGGGCATGTCCGTACCCGGCAGGAATGATGTGAGGGAGCAGCTGTGAGCACGTCCTACGACTTCGACACCGTCATCGACCGCCGCGGCACCTGGAGCGTGCAGTGGGACGGGGTCGCGGACCGGTTCGGGGTGGACGGACTGCTGCCGTTCACCATCTCGGACATGGACTTCGAGACGGCCCCCGAGGTGCTGACCGCCCTGCGGGCCCGGCTCGACCACGGGGTGTTCGGCTACACCGACTGGCGGCTGGGCGACTTCCGCCCGGCGGTGGCCCACTGGTTCGCGACCCGGTACGGCACCGTGATCGACACCGGGCAACTGGTGTACGGCCCTTCCGTGCTCAGCCAGTTGTCGCAGCTGCTCCAGATGTGGACGGCCGAGGGCGACGGCGTGGTCGTCCACACCCCGACGTACGACGGCTTCCGCAAGGCCGTCACCGGGCTCGGCCGCGAGCTGCGCGGGGTGGGTCTCGGGGACACGGAGGCGCTGGAGCGGGAGCTCGCGCGTCAGGACAGCAAGGTCCTCGTGGTCTGTTCGCCGCACAACCCGTCGGGGCGCGTGTGGACGGAGGCGGAGCTCACGGAGATGGCCTCCCTCGCGGCGCGGCACGGGGTCGCCGTGATCAGCGACGAGATCCACGCCGACTTCGTGCACGAGGGGCGGGTCCATGTGCCGTGGACGCGGGTGGGGGGCGACGGACGCTGGGCGCTCATCACCTCGGCCTCGAAGGCGTTCAACTTCCCGGCGCTGACCGGTTCGTACGGATTCGTCGGCCGGGCGGAGGACCGGACGGAGTTCCTGCGCCGGATGGAGACCGCGGAGGGCCTCGCCTCACCGGCGGTGCTCTCGCTGACCGCGCACATCGCCGCGTACCGGGACGGCGCGCCGTGGCTGGACGCCGTGCGCGCGTATGTCGCGGGGAACCTGGCCCTGGTCGCCGAACGGCTGAACGCGGCGTTCCCGGGGCTGGAGTGGGAGCCGCCGCAGGCCGGCTACCTGGCCTGGATCGATCTGCGCCGGGCGGGCGTGAAGGACGACGAGGCGCTCCAGCGCGTGCTGGTCGAACGGGAGCGCGTCGCGGTGATGCCGGGGAGCGTGTACGGGGCGGAGGGCTTCGTACGGCTGAACGTGGGGTGCGCGCGGAGCAAGGTGGTGGCGGGGCTGGAGGCGCTGATCCGGGGGGTGGAGGCGGTACGGGGGGCCGCGTAGCGGCCGCGTGGGCGGGCGGGGGCGCGGGGCGATTCGCCGGCGCTGCCCCCGGACCCCCCTCCTCGATCGCCGGAGGGGCCGGATTGCGCGATGCTGAGGGCATGGCGGAGAGCTCAGCAGGTTCCGGCGGCATCCGCGTCGCCTCCACCGCCGGGCGCTGGGTCGTCCTCACCACCGTGCTCGGGTCGAGCATGGCCATGCTGGACTCCACCGTCATCAACGTCGCCCTGCCCCGCATCGGCGAGGACCTCGGCACCGGCCTGGCCGCGCTCCAGTGGACCGTCAACGCCTACATGCTGACGCTGGCCGGGCTGATCCTCCTCGGGGGAGCGCTCGGTGACCGGTACGGGCGGCGGCGGGTCTTCGTCGTCGGCGTGGTGTGGTTTGCCGCCGCCTCGCTGCTCTGCGGCCTCGCGCCGAGCGCGGAGGTGCTCATCGCCGCCCGTGCCCTCCAGGGTGTCGGCGGCGCCCTGCTCACCCCGGGGTCGCTGGCCCTGATCCAGGCGAGCTTTCACCCGGACGACCGGGCCCGCGCGGTCGGGCTCTGGTCGGGGCTCGGCGGGGTCGGTGCCGCCGTCGGGCCGTTCGTCGGGGGATGGCTCGTCGACGGACCGGGCTGGCGGTGGGTGTTCCTGCTCAATCTGCCGCTCGCCGCGATCTGCGTGCCCGTCGCCCTGCGCCACGTACCGGAGTCCCGGGATCCGTACGAGCACGGCCGCTTCGACGTCCTGGGGGCCGCCCTCGCCGCCTTCGCGCTCGCGCTGGTGACGTACGCGCTGATCGAGGCGCCGGGACAGGGGGCCTCCCCGGCCGTGATCGGTGCGGCGGTGGGCGGGGTGCTGCTCGGCGCCCTGTTCGTCCAGGTCGAGCGGCGGCGGCCGGATCCCATGCTGCCGCCGTCGGTGTTCGCGTCCCGGCAGTTCACCGCCGTCAACATCGTCACCCTCTGCGTGTACGCGGCCCTCGGCGGCTTCTTCTTCCTCTCCGCCATCCAGCTCCAGGTCGTGGCGGGCTACTCCGCGCTCGGCGCGGGCACCGCCCTGCTGCCGACGACCGTCCTGATGCTGCTGTTCTCGGCCCGCTCCGGCGAACTGAGCCGGCGCATCGGCCCGCGCATCCCCCTCACCGCCGGTCCGCTGATCGCCGCCGCCGGGATGCTTCTGATGCTGCGCGTGGGACCGGGGTCCGCCTCCGTGACCGGATACCTGGCCGACGTCCTCCCCGCCGTCGCCGTCCTCGGCATCGGGCTGGTGGCCCTCGTGGCGCCCCTCACCGCGACCGTCCTGGCCTCCGTGGACACCGGCCGGGCCGGCCTCGCCAGCGGCATCAACAACGCCGCCGCCCGCGCCGCCGGGCTGATCGCGGTCGCCGCCCTGCCGCTGCTCGCCGGGATGGGCCCCGAGGCCTACCGGGACGCCGGGGAGTTCGCCGCGACCTTCCGGCGGGCCATGCCGATGTGCGCCGGGCTGCTGGTCCTCGGCGCCCTCATCGCGTGGGCGACCGTGCGTACGCCGCCGGCTGCCGTGCAGGACACCGCGCAGCCGGAGTGCACGGTGCACTGCGGGGTCACGAGCCCCCCGCTGGAACCCGCCCCGGACAGGTCCTAGACGTTTCGCGGCCTTGTGCGCACCGGATGCCCCGGGCGGCGCCGGTGACAGGCACACTTGGACCCATGTCGATCCACGAGAACCTGCTCGGGGGCCCTGCCCCGACCCACCTGCCCGACGACCCGGAGCCGCGCGAACTGCTCGCCGCCGGCACCGCGCCCGCCGATGTCGCGGCGAAGTACCCGACCTCCTCGCTGGCCTGGGCACAGCTCGCCGACGAGGCGTTCGAGGGCGGCCGGGTCATCGAGTCGTACGCCTACGCCCGCACCGGCTACCACCGCGGCCTGGACGCCCTGCGCCGCGCCGGCTGGAAGGGCCACGGCCCCGTACCGTTCGAGCACGAGCCGAACCGCGGCTTCCTGCGCGCCCTGCACGGTCTCGCGCGCGCCGCGCAGTCGATCGGTGAGCAGGAGGAGTACGAGCGCTGCTCGACGTTCCTCCGCGACTCCTCGCCGACCGCCGCCGAGACCCTCGGCTAGCCCACGCGCAGCCGACGCTCCCACCTGCGGGCCCCGTGGACGATCGCCGTCCGCGGGGCCCGTGCGGCTGTCGCGGCCTGCGGATCTCCGCTTAGGATGCGGGCAGGGGACCGGAGCTCCACCACCTCACGGTGGGGGCGGACCGCTACCCGGAAGCTCGTGTCGAGGAGACAGCAATGTCGACGATTCACCCCGACCCCGAAGCCACCGGTGCGCAGACCCCGCACCTCGACTTCGCGGGAACGACTCCGTACGAGGACTACGTCCAGGCGGATGTCCTGACCCACCTCCAGCACCTTCGCTCGGACGATCCCGGCGAGATGGTCTTCCTGGTCACCACCCAGGTCATGGAACTGTGGTTCACCGTCATCGTCCATGAGTGGGAGACGGCCGCGCACGCCCTGCGCGAGGACCGGCTGGGCGTCGCGCGCGACGCGCTGAAGCGGTCGCTGCGGGAGCTGGAGGCGCTGAACGCCTCCTGGACGCCGCTCGCCCAGCTCACCCCCGCCCAGTTCAACTCCTACCGGTCCGCGCTCGGCGAGGGCTCCGGCTTCCAGTCGGCCATGTACCGGCGGATGGAGTTCCTGCTCGGCGACAAGTCCGCGTCCATGCTCGTGCCGCACCGGGGCGCGCCCCGTGTCCACGCCGAGCTGGAGAAGGCGCTCGCCGAGCCGGGTCTGTACGACGAGACGCTCGCCCTGCTCGCCCGGCGCGGCCACGCGGTGCCCCAGGCCGTGCTCGGCCGCGACCTCACCCAGAAGTACGAGCCGTCGCCCGAGGTCGAGGCCGTCTGGGCGGAGATCTACGCCAACCCCGACCAGAACGACGAACTGGTCCGCCTCGGCGAGGCGCTCACCGACGTGGGCGAGCTCGTGTGGCGCTGGCGCAACGACCACCTCGTCGCCACCCGGCGGGCCATGGGCTCCAAGACCGGGACCGGTGGCTCCGCCGGGGTCGCCTGGCTGGAGAAGCGCGCCACGAAGAACGTGTTCCCCGAGCTCTGGACGGCCCGCAGCCATGTCTGATCTCCAGGAGCGCGCGCAGGCGCTCGACACCGCGGACGGCCTGGCACCGCTGCGCAAGCTCTTCACCCTCGACGACACCGTCTACCTGGACGGCAACTCGCTCGGCGCACTGCCCCGCCATGTGCCCGCCCGGCTGCAGGAGGTCCTCACCCGCGAGTGGGGCGAGCTGCGCATCCGGTCCTGGGACGAGAGCGGCTGGTGGACCGCTCCGGAGCGGATCGGCGACCGCATCGCCCCGATCGTCGGCGCGGCCGCCGGCCAGATCGTCGTCGGCGACTCGACGAGCGTGAACGTCTTCAAGGCCGTCGTCGCCGCGACCCGGCTGGCCCCCGAGGGCCGCGACGAGATCCTGGTCGACGCCGCCACGTTCCCCACCGACGGCTACATCGCCGAGTCGGCGGCCCGCATGACCGGCCACCGGATCGTGCCGGTCGCCCCCGCCGACGTACCGGGCGCGCTCGGCCCGCGTACCGCCGCCGTGCTGCTCAACCACGTCGACTACCGCTCCGGCCGGCTCCACGACCTGCCCGGCCTCACCGCCGCGGCGCACGCCGCGGGCGCGGTCGCCGTCTGGGACCTGTGCCACAGCGCGGGCGCGCTGCCCGTCGGGCTGGACGCCCACGGGGTGGACCTGGCGGTCGGCTGCACGTACAAGTACCTCAACGGCGGCCCCGGTTCGCCCGCGTACCTGTACGTCGCCGCACGGCATCAGGCGGCCTTCGACTCGCCCCTGCCGGGGTGGACGTCGCATGCCGACCCGTTCGCGATGACGCCCGCCTACGCACCCGCGGACGGTGCCGTACGGGGCCGGGTCGGAACACCCGACATCCTGTCCATGCTGGCCCTGGAGGCGTCCCTCGACGTCTGGGACGGGGTCGGGATCGACGCGGTACGGGCCAAGTCGCTGGCGCTGACGGACTTCTTCCTGGAGTGCGTCGCCGCGTACGCCCCCGCGGGCCGGGTCACCTCCGTCACCCCGGGCGCCCACGCGGAACGGGGCAGCCAGGTCGCGCTGCGGTGCGAGGACGCCGAACCCGTGATGGCCGCGCTCATCGCGCGCGGAGTCGTCGGGGACCTGCGGCGGCCGGACGTGCTCCGGTTCGGCTTCACCCCGCTGTACGTGGGGTTCGCCGACGCGGAACGGGCGGCGCGGGTGCTCGCGGACGTGTTGACCGGTTCCGCCGCTCCGGCGGCGTAGGCTGCCGGGTCAGTCCGGCGACCGGCTCGCCCCGGTCGCCGGACGGGCCCGGAGCTGTCGTGCGGGCGCAGAATGGGGTGCAACGACAGCCGACGGGCAGGGAGTCGCGCCAGGTGCTCTTCGATATCGACGGTGACGGCGGGAACGGGAGCGACCGCTCCCGCTACATACGGGCCTCGCGCGAGGTCCTCGCCGATGTGGTGAACCGTCCGGAGGACCTCCGGGCACTGTGCGACATCGGCTTTCCGCAGCGCCCCTTCCACCTGGCCCCGGTCCTGGCCGCGGAGGGCTGCGCGATCGGGGAAGGCCGCCCCGTCGTGGACCTCGATGACGAGGTGGTGATCATCGAGGAGGAGTTCGGCAACATCCTGCTCCTCGGCGCGGTTCAGGGCTGGTACCTCTTCCTCGGCCTCGATGACGGCACGGTGCACGCCCTCCCCGACGAGAGGGAGCTCTTCGAAGGGGACCTGCGCCCGGTTCACACGGACCTCTCCTCGCTCCAGCACCTGCTGGAACTGCTGCACCGGCGAGTGCTGAAGGTGGCCCGCGAGGGGACCGGCGCCGACCGGAGCGTGCCGCACGCCGAACTCGACCGCTTCGCCGACGGGATCCAGGACGAGTTCGTCCGCGTCGACCCGGTGGTCTTCTCCGACGAGGAGTCCAGGGAAAGCCCCTGGACCGCCTTCTTCGGTGACCTCCGGGGCGGGCTGTACGGCACGTACTACTGACGGCCCGGCCGGGCGTGCGGCCGCGCTGCCCTCCGGCGGCGAAGAGGACGCCCCCGTACTGATACCGTCCCCGCAGGTCAAGCCAGTTGGGCATGTCACAGGGACGGTTGGAGCAGCATGTCGGATTCTGCCGCGCGTGATCAGGACGCAGCCGAGACCGCGTCGGCGTTCTCGCATCCGGCCGTCGCCCCCGATGTCTCCGCCGCCTACGGCAGCCACCCGGACCAGGTGATCGACTTCTACGCCCCGCGCGACGGGCGGGCCGGCGCCCCCGTCGTGGTCGTCCTGCACGGCGGGGCCTGGCGGGCACCGTACGACCGGCTCCACCTGTCGCCGTTCGCGGACTTCCTGGCCCGGCGCGGATTCGCCGTCGCCAGCGTCGAGTACCGGCGCGGCAGCGAGCTTCCGCAGCAGCGCGGCTCCGGCCCGGTCGCCGGGCGCTGGCCGGAGACCTTCGACGACGTCGCGGCGGCGATGGACGCGCTGCCCGAGCTGCTGGTGCTCCACATGCCGACGGCGGACGCCCGGCGGATCGTCGTCACGGGGCACTCCGCGGGCGGGCAGCTGGCCCTGTGGGCGGCCGCCCGGCACGTTCTGCCGGAGGACTCGCCGTGGCGGCTGCCGCGGGCGCCCGCGCTGCGCGGAGTGGTCGCGCTCGCCCCGATCGCGGACTTCGCCTCCGCCGTCGCGCTGGGTGTGTGCTCCGGTGCGGTCGGGCAGTTCCTGGGGCGCGCGGAGGACTTCACCGAGCGCGCCGCGCACGCCGACCCGGCCCTGCTGCTGCCCACCGGCATCGCCACGGCGGTGGTCCAGGGCACCACCGACCTCACCGTGCCGTCGGCCGTCTCGGAGGCGTTCGTCGACGCGGCGGCGAAGGAGGGCGAGATGGTGGGGCTGACGCTGCTGCCGGACGTCGGGCACTTCCCGCTGATCGACCCGGCGGCCGACGCGTGCGCCGTGGTCGCCGAGGAGATCGCCCAGCTCGCCTGGTAGCGCCCGGTCCGCCGCGGCGCCGCGGCGGACCCCGGTAGTACTTGCGACGGACGGCTCAGGATCCGTATCACTGCTGACGACCGGGGACGCCGCGCCCCCTACCGTGGAAGCGTGACACAGACCAAGACCAGAAGCCCGGAGCTCCGGGTGGCCGCAGGGGCGATCGGCGGCCTGCGCCAGGACCTCATCCACGATGCGTTCGCCTACCGCCCGCTGGGGCCGATGAGGACCGACGGGGTACTGACCCGGAGGCTGCCGGAGCGGCTCCGGGCGCGTGCCGAGTGGACCCCGCACGCGGTGGTCCTGACGGCCGCGCTGTTCGCCTTCATGCTGGGGTTCTCCAGCGGTGGCAACGGCGGAGTCCTCGTGTCGGGGCTGTTGCCCGCCGCATGCGTCGGGATGACTCTGGTGCGGCCGGTCGGGGCGTTCTGGCTGTCGATGGCGCTCATACCGGTGACCATGGTCACCGGCTCCTCCGACGGGCCGTGGGCGCCGAGCATCTTCTTCGCGCATCTGACGGTGCTCACCGTCGTCGCCGCGCGGACCAGGCCGCGGACCGCGGCCTGGATGTGGGGTCTGACCCTCCTGTTCGGCACGCTTCTGGAGAACGCCGGAGGATGGCACTCCGGACCGCCGACCGTGGCCATGGCGGTGGCCTCGGCGTTCGCGCTGCTGTTGGTGAGCGTGGTGCAGATCCGCCGTGAGGCGGAGCGCGAGGTGACCGTGCAGCGCACGGTCACCGCCGTCGAGCGCGACCGGCGCACGCTGCTGGAGGAGCGCACCACCATCGCCCGTGAGCTGCACGACGTGGTCGCCCACCACATGTCGGTCGTCGCGATCCAGGCCGAGGCGGCCCCCTACCGGGTGGAGAACCCGCCGCCCGAGCTGGAGCAGGCCTTCCTCACGATCCGGGAGAACGCCGTCGCGGCCCTCACCGAACTGCGCAGGGTCCTCGGCGTCGTGCGGGCCGAGGACTACGAGGCGCCGGACGCCCCGCAGCCCACCCTGGCCGAACTGGACGGGCTGCTCGCCAACGTCGGCGAGGCCGGACTGCCGACGGAGAAGACCGTGACCGGTGCGGTGCGCGAGCTGCCGCAGGGCGTCGAGCTCTCGGCGTACCGGATCATTCAGGAAGCCCTCAGCAACAGCCTGCGGCACGCACCGGGCGCCACCGCGAAGGTCGAGATCGGCTATGTGCTGGGCGGTCTGGGGCTGCGCGTCGTCAACGGTCCGCCGACCGCCCCGGCGAAGCCCTCCCCCGGTGCCGGACACGGGATCACGGGCATGCGGGAGCGGGTGGCGATGCTGAACGGTGAGATGACGGCCGAGACGACCGCGGAAGGCGGTTACGAGGTCACCGCCTTCATCCCCGTGCAGGCCGCCCCGTCCGACGCGCCCGTGGAAGCCGTGGGGGAGCAGACATGACGGCCGCCGCCGGTACGCCGATCCGGGTGCTCATCGTCGACGACCAGATGATGGTCCGCGAGGGCTTCTCGGTCCTGCTCAACGCGATGCCGGGCATCGAGGTCGTCGGCGAGGCCGTCAACGGGCGGGAGGCCGTCGCCCAGGTCGCGGCGCTCCGTCCCGACGTGGTGCTGATGGACATCCGGATGCCGGAGCTCAACGGCATCGAGGCGACCCGCGAGATCGTCGCCGCCGACGCGGACGCGAAGGTGCTGGTGCTCACCACCTTCGATCTCGACGAGTACGTCTACCAGGCGCTGCGTGCCGGTGCGTCCGGCTTCCTCCTCAAGGACGCCTCGGCCCGGCAACTCGCGGACGGTGTACGTGTGGTGGCGTCCGGCGAGGCGCTTCTCGCCCCCACGGTCACCCGTCGTCTGATCACCGAGTTCTCCAAGCTCGCGGCGGCCCCGCGGCCGCCGGCCCTGGCCCAGATCGGCGACCTCACGGAGCGCGAGACGGAAGTGCTCGTCCTGATCGCCCAGGGCCTGTCGAATGCGGAGATCGCCTCGCATCTGGTGGTCGCCGAGTCCACCATCAAGACGCATGTGAGCCGCATCCTGGTGAAGCTGGGCCTGCGCGACCGCACCCAGGCGGCCGTCTTCGCCTACGAGGCCCGGCTGGTCACGCCGTCGTAGGGGGCAGCCCCCGGGGCAGCCCCCGGGGCAGCCCCCGGGGCAGGTCTGGCCCGGGGGCGGGTGGCCGGTTAGCGTCGGTCCATGGACCAGCCCATGCGTGCCGACTCCGGCCCCGCCGCCCCGTTCGATCCCTGGTCGCCGGCGTTCGTCGCCGATCCGTACCCCGCCTATGCAGAGCTGCGCGCCACCGGCCGGGCGCACTACTTCGCGCCGACGGACCAGTGGCTCGTCCCGCACTACGCCGACGTGTCGGCGCTCCTGCGCGACCGGCGGCTGGGCCGGACGTATCTGCACCGGTTCACGCACGAGGAGTTCGGCCGGACGCCGCCGCCCGCCGCCCACGAGCCGTTCGAGACGCTGAACGGGCAGGGGCTCCTGGACCTCGAACCGCCGGACCACACGCGGATCCGGCGGCTCGTCTCCAAGGCGTTCACCCCGCGCACCGTCGAACAGCTCGTCCCGACCGTTCAGCGGCTGGCCGCCGGACTCGTCGACGACTTCGTCGCGCAGGGCGGCGGCG
This sequence comes from Streptomyces sp. NBC_00385, assembly GCF_035917155.1. Classification (NCBI taxonomy): domain Bacteria; kingdom Bacillati; phylum Actinomycetota; class Actinomycetes; order Kitasatosporales; family Streptomycetaceae; genus Streptomyces; species Streptomyces sp. NBC_00385. Next base: position 4,529,483 of record NZ_CP107951.1, read on the forward strand.
ATCTGCTGACGGCGGTCGCGGAGCCGCTGCCCGTCGCCGTGATCGCGGAGATGCTCGGGATTCCGGAGTCCGACCGCGCCCCGCTGCGGCCCTGGTCGGCGGCGATCTGCGGAATGTTCGAGCTCAACCCGTCCGAGGAGACCGCCCGGGCCGCCGTCCGCGCCTCCCTCGACTTCTCCGCGTATCTGCGGGAGCTGATCGCCGAGCGGCGTGGTAACCCGGGGACCGACCTGATCTCCGCGCTGATCGCCGCCCTTGACGAGGGCGAGCGGCTGACCGAACAGGAGATGGTCTCCACCTGCGTGCTGCTGCTGAACGCGGGCCACGAGGCGACCGTCAACACCACCGTGAACGGCTGGTGGACGCTGCTGCGCCACCCGGACCAGCTGGCCGCGCTGCGGGCGGACCATGGCCTGCTGCCCACCGCGGTGGAGGAGCTCATGCGCTACGACACCCCGTTGCAGATGTTCGAACGCTGGGTGCTCGACGACATCGAGATCGACGGCACGGTCATTCCGCGAGGCTCGGAGGTGGCCCTCCTCTTCGGCTCGGCCAACCGCGACCCGGCTCGTTTCGCGCACCCTGACACATTGGACCTCGCCCGGCGGGAGAACCCGCACATCACCTTCGGCGCGGGCATCCACTTCTGTCTCGGGGCACCCCTGGCCCGGGTGGAACTGGTCACCTCCTTCGGCGAGTTGCTGCGCCGGGCGCCCGGCATGCGGCTGGTCGCGGAACCGGAGTGGAACCCGGGATACGTGATCCGGGGAGTGAAGGAACTCCGGGTCGAGCTCTGACGCGCGGGCGGCGGGCCGGGCCGGGACGGGACGGGGGCCGGTGGTGGGACGCGGGCCCCTACCCCCGCATCCCCTCAAGTCAGCATGTCGCGCCGGCGCAGCGCCGCCAGGCCGCCCGCCACCAGCACCGCCGCGGCCGCGATGAGGAGTGCCACCGGCCCCCACCCCATGGCCGCCGCTCCCGGCAGCTTGGGCAGGTGCGTGAACGGCGACACGTCCATCACCGGCTGCGGCAGATCCAGCGCGGGACCTATCCAGCCCAGCGCCAGGCAGAGACCGACCAGTCCCCAGCCCGCCGCTGCGGCCTTCGGCAGCGCCCCGTACAGCAGGACCGTCACCCCGCCCAGCAGCCAGACGGCGGGCAGTTGTACCAGCGAGGCGCCCAGCACGGCGGGGAGTTCGTGTCCGTAGCCCCCTGCCAGGCCGAGGCCGCCGACCGTCATGATCAGGGCAGCGCCGCCGAAGGCGATGAGCAGATGACCGGCGGCCCAGCCCGTCCGGCCGACCCCGCCCGCGAGCACCGGTTCCGCGCGCCCGGCGGTCTCCTCGCCGTGCAGCCGCAGCACCGAGGAGACGATGTACAGCGCCGCCACGGTGCCGAGCACGGAGACCATCGAGGCAAGGAACGCGTCGGTCAGGCCGGACTGGCCGCCCATCCGCTCGAAGATCTCCTTCGTCTTCTCGTTGTCCCCGACGAGATCCGCCGCGCCTCCGGTCAGCCCGCCGAAGACGAAGCCGACCACGGCGAACGACACCGTCCACCCCAGGAGCGCACCGCGCTGGAGGCGCACCGCGAGGCCGAGGGCGGTGGAGATCCGGCCCCGGGCGGGTCCCGGCCGCGTGGCGAGGAAGCTCATGCCGACGTCGCGGCGCCCGGTCAGCGCGTACGCCACGGCGCACTGCACGGCCACGGCGCCGGCGATCACCAGAAGGACCCACCACCGCTCGTCCGCGTACGGCCGGACGTTCTCCGCCCAGCCGAGAGGGGAGAGCCAGGTGAGGACCGACGAGCCGTCGTCCGTCGCGGAGTCGCCCGCCGCCTTCAGGACGAAGGCGGCACCGATGACCGCAGCCGTCAGCCCCTTCGCCAGCCGCGCGCTCTCGGTGAACTGTGCGGCGATCGCGGCGGTGCACGCGAACAGCGCACCGACACCGGCGACGGCGGAGGCGAGCGCCACCGCACCGGCACCGCCCGCGCCCGAAGCGGCCATCCCCGCCACGATCACCAGCCCCAGTCCGGCGTTGGCGATCAGGGCGGCGAGCAGCGCGGCGGTCAGCGGCGCACGGCGCCCCACCATGGCGGAGGAGAGCATCTCCTGACGACCGGTCTCCTCTTCCTCCCGGGTATGGCGCACGACGACGACCAGGCTCATCACCGCGGCCAGCGCGGCGCCGAAGGCGATCATGCGCCAGCTGACGAGCGCGCCCACGGAGTCGCCGAACACGGGCCCGTACATCGCGCGCAACGAGCTGTTGCCGTTCATCGAAGCGGCGAGCTCGGCGCGTTGTGCGGCGGTCCCGTAGAGCGAGGCGATGGACTGCCCGACGGACGAGAACGACCCGCCGAGCACGAGCACCCAGACCGGCATGATGATGCGGTCGCGCCGCAGAGCGAGCCGCAGCAGGGGCCAGGTCCCCGCGAGCTGCCCGGTCCCCGTCCGGCGCCCCGTGCGGCCCGTCGCGGTCATGGTCACGGCAGTCATCGTGCTGACACCCCCGCGCCCTGATCGGCGCCCTGTCGCGTGCCCCGCTCCGCGTCCGCCGTGTAGTGCCGGAGGAAGAGTTCCTCCAGGGTGGGCGGTGTACTGGTCAGGGACCGGACCCCGGATGCGGAGAGCGACTTGAGGACGGCGTCCAGCTTGTCCGTGTCGACCTGGAGCGAGACCTGATGCCCCCGGACATCGAGGTCGTGGACCCCTGGCAGCCGCGCCAGGTCGTTGGGGGAGTCCGCCAGCTCGGCGGTGATGTTCGTCCGTGTCAGATGGCGCATGCCGGCCAGTGAGCCGGTCTCCACCGTCCTGCCCGCCCGGATGATGCTGACGCGGTCGCAGAGGGACTCGACCTCGCTGAGGATGTGGCTGGAGAGCAGCACCGTCCGCCCACGGTCGCGTGCTTCGGTGACGCAGCTCTGGAAGACCTCCTCCATCAGGGGGTCCAGCCCGCTGGTCGGCTCGTCCAGGATCAGCAGGTCCACATCGGAGGCGAACGCGGCGATCAGGGCCACCTTCTGCCGGTTGCCCTTCGAGTACGTCCGCCCCTTCTTCGTCGGGTCGAGCTCGAACCGCTCGACGAGGTCCGCGCGCCGGGTGTCGTCGAGGCCGCCGCGCAGCCGCCCGTACAGATCGATCACCTCGCCGCCCGAGAGATTGCGCCACAGCGTGACGTCCCCGGGGACGTACGCCACGCGCCGGTGCAGCTCCACCGCGTCGCGCCAGGGGTCGCGGCCGAGCAGTTGGGCGGCGCCGGAATCGGCCCGCAGCAGTCCCAGCAGGACTCGGATGGTGGTGGACTTCCCCGATCCGTTCGGCCCGAGGAAGCCATGGACCTCACCGGACTCGACGGCCAGGTCGAGCCCGTCCAGCGCATGCGTCCGGCCGAACGACTTGTGCAGTCCGGCCACGGTGATTGCCTTCGTCATGATTTTGAACGTACGCTACTTTCACAAACTTGTGAAGTTAAGGAAGCGTATAAACTCAGTACGGGTGACAAGGGCCCGAGGACGTCGGAGGGACGAGGGGTCGATGAGCAGCGAAACCGCAGACACACGCGAGCCGAACGGCGCCGCCCGGGGGCGCGAGGACAGGGACGCCGAGGCGGTCTCGCGGTTCGTCGAGCGGTTCGCGTCGGAGATGACCGAGGCGGGGATGCAGCGGATGGCGTCCCGCGTCTTCGCCGCACTGCTCGCCGACGACGACGCCTCCATGACCTCGGCCGAGCTCGCCCTGGCCCTGCAGATCAGCCCCGCCGCCGTGTCCGGCGCGATCAACTACCTCACCCAGGTCAGCATGGTCGGCCGCGAGCGGGACCCGGGATCGCGCCGCGACCGCTACCGGCTGCACAATGAGATCTGGTACACCACCTTCGCCAGCCGCGACCGCGTGCTCACCCGCTGGGAGAACACCCTCAGGGACGGCGCCCGCACCCTGGGGGAACACACCCCGGCCGGTGCCCGGATCGCCGAGACGGCGGCGTTCTTCGAGTTCATGCAGTCGGAGCTGGGTGCGATGATGGACCGCTGGGAGGAACACCGCAAAACGCTCGACCTGCCGACGGCCGAGGGTTCGCGGGACGTCTGAACGGCAGACGGAGGCGTCCGCCGTTCAGGCACACCTCGATCCGGGCTCAGCCCTCGGCTACCGGCAGCATCAGCCCCCAGGCCCCCGCCCGTACCGTCCACGTCCGGGTCCGCACCGGCCCGGCCACCTGTATGTCCGCCCGGTAGCGGAAGTCCGCGCCGGAGACCGTGACGGCCTTGGCCTCCGTGGTCATCGGGTCGCCGCCCGGCGCGTGGATCGTGACCTCGGCCATTCCGCCGCCGCAGCCCGAGGTCAGCGTCACCGACTCGACCGGGCGGCCCAGATCGTTCAGTACGACGCCGTCCGCCTCGACGCGCAGCCGGTGGGTGGCCGGCGGGCCGGCCGGGGCCGAGGGGGCGGGGCGCACCAGGGTGCGGACCAGGGAGCGGCAGGTGTCCCAGACCGCGGTGACGCCCGTACGGTCCGGCTGCGTGCCCGGTGCGCCGGTCAGGGCCGGGATCCGCAGCGCGTCGAGGACGACGCCGTCGCTGTCGTCGACCAGCAGGTCCAGCCGGCGCACCGCGCCGTCCAGCGCGGTGCGCGCCGCCGCCACCGCACCCGTCGGCACGCCGAGCGAGTGCGCGAGTTCCAGCGCCGCCGCGGCCCCGACGGGGATGAGCGAGAGGGCGCTCATGGCCGGTTCTCGCTCCCGGTGGAGGAGGGCCACCGCACGCCGCAGCGCCCGGTCGTCGCCGATCACCACCGGCCTGCGGGTACCTCGCCGGGCCAGGGCCCGGGCGAACTCCTCGGGGCCGTCCGGGAGGCAGATCTTGGCGTGCGAACCGGCGCTCAACACGTCTTTTGCGATCCGGACGGACTCACCGTCCGTGCGGCGGGCGACCGGATCGATCACCACCAGCAGATGGGGCGCACCGTTACCGGGGGGCTGGGCAGCCGACACCTCGGTCCTTCCTCGGGTAGCATCTTGGTGCAAGAGCCCCTTGCGCTATTGCGCCAGGGGCTTCGTCTATTCCGGGGCACCCGGTTCGACGGTTCAGGCCTTGTCGTACAACGTCGTGCGGCATGTACGGCGTTTACGTACGCCCCCTGACCTTGGACATGCCCCGCCCGGAAGGGGTGTACGCCTGTGCCCGCACTTGTGCTGCTCGGTGCTCAGTGGGGTGACGAGGGCAAGGGAAAGGCCACCGACCTCCTCGGTGGTTCCGTGGACTATGTGGTGCGCTACCAAGGCGGCAACAATGCCGGCCACACGGTGGTCGTCGGTGACCAGAAGTACGCACTTCATCTCCTCCCCTCCGGAATCCTGTCACCGGGGTGTACCCCGGTCATCGGTAACGGTGTCGTCGTCGACCCTGCGGTCCTGCTCTCCGAGCTGAGTGGGCTGAACGACCGCGGCGTGGACACGTCCAAGCTGCTGATCAGCGGCAACGCTCATTTGATCACCCCGTACAACGTCACCGTCGACAAGGTGACGGAACGGTTCCTCGGCAAGCGCAAGATCGGTACGACCGGCCGCGGTATCGGCCCGACGTACGCCGACAAGATCAACCGGGTCGGCATCCGCGTCCAGGACCTCTACGACGAGTCGATCCTGGAGCAGAAGGTCGAGGCGGCCCTGGAGCAGAAGAACCAGCTTCTGGCCAAGGTCTTCAACCGGCGCGCCATCGAGGCGGGCAAGGTCGTCGAGGACATGCTCCAGTACGCGGAGCAGATCAGGCCCTTCGTCGCCGACACGACGCTGATCCTGAACAACGCCATCGACGAGGGCAAGGTCGTCCTCTTCGAGGGCGGTCAGGGCACGCTGCTCGACGTCGACCACGGCACGTACCCCTTCGTCACCTCGTCGAACCCGACCGCGGGCGGCGCCTGCACCGGTTCCGGCGTGGGCCCGACGAAGATCAGCCGGGTCATCGGCATCCTCAAGGCCTATACGACGCGTGTCGGCGCCGGTCCGTTCCCGACCGAGCTGCTCGACGAGGACGGCGAGGCGCTGCGCCGGATCGGTGGCGAGCGCGGTGTCACCACCGGCCGTGACCGCCGCTGCGGCTGGTTCGACGCCCCGATCGCGCGGTACGCGACCCGGGTCAACGGCCTGACCGACTTCTTCCTCACCAAGCTGGACGTGCTGACCGGCTGGGAGCAGATCCCGGTGTGTGTGGCGTACGAGATCGACGGCAAGCGCGTCGAGGAGCTCCCGTACAACCAGACCGACTTCCACCACGCGAAGCCGGTCTACGAGATGCTGCCGGGCTGGTCCGAGGACATCACCAAGGCGAAGACCTTCGGCGACCTGCCGAAGAACGCCCAGGCGTACGTGAAGGCGCTGGAGGACATGTCCGGCGCCCCGATCTCCGCGATCGGTGTCGGCCCCGGCCGCACCGAGACCATCGAGATCAACTCGTTCCTGTAGGCGCACGGGAACGGAGGAGGGCCGGGGCGGCACCATCGCCCCGGCCCTCCCGCATGTCCGGATCAGTCCTCGCCGCAGATCCGCAGCCCCTCCGGAGTCGCGCAGGGCAGATGGCCGTGGGTGCGGATGACGTCCTGGCCGCTGCCCCGGCTGAGGTAGGAGAGGAAGCTGGAGGCCAGCGAGTCGGCGGGCGGGCTGCCGTACGTGTACGCGTACTCGATCTCCCGGTACGGGTACGTGCTGGTGCCGATCGTGTCGACGGACGGGGCGGCGCCGTCGATGGCGATCTGGTGCGCCCCGGCCGGTTTGGTCCCCGTCCGCATCTCGCTGTAGCCGATCGCGCCGTCGAGCCGGCCGACCTCGGCCAGGACCTGGTCCGTGGAGTCGAGTTCGCAGCGGATGACGAGGGCCTCCGGGTCGTCCTTCGTGGCGCAGTCGCGGGAGGACTGGGCGGGTTCGTTGCGGCCCAGGACGCGGCGCTGGAAGACCTCGCGGGTGCCGGAGTTGGCGTCCCGGCTGACCAGCAGGACGGGCAGGTCGGGGCCGCCGAGCTGCTTCCAGTTGCGGATGTCGCCGCGGTAGAGGGAGCGGATCGCCTCGCGGCTGAGGCTCTTCAGCGGGACCCCGTCATTGACGACCAGGCGGAAGAGCGAGACGGCGACGCGGTTCTCGCGCAGCTGCGGGAAGCCGCTCGGTTTCGGGCCGTCGGAGAGGGCCACGAGGGCGGGCGAGCCCGACTTCCCGGCCGCGGCGCCCCGTTCGGCCAGTTCTCTTATCCCGGCGGTGCTGCCGTGCGGGTCCACGGTGACGGTGGCCCCGTCGCACGCCTTGCCGTACTTCTCCGCCAGTTCGTCCAGGACGGGCTCGAAGGCGGTGGAGCCGGTCACGGTCAGTTTGCCGCGGGCGCAGCCGATCGGGGGCGGGGTGTCGTCCCGCACCAGGATGATGGAGGCCAGCGTGACGACGCAGACGGTCAGGGCCACGGTGATGAACCGTGCGGCCCGGCCGAACAGCGGGGGTTTCTCGTCCGGGCGGGCCGCGGTGTTCGTCCTGACCTCGCCGTCCCGGATGCCGCCGGTGACGCGGACGGGGCTGCCCACGCGTGAACCGGTGAGCAGGACCAGGAGTTTGAAGTGTTCGCCCCGGTTGAGGGGGACGCGGGGCAGCCGGATCAGGGACCCGCTGCCGCGGAGCCCTTCGGACGGGGTGAAGTGGTCCATGAGGTGGTCGGCGCCGGGGGAGTGGGTGACGGCGATGCCGCGTACGCGCCGCTCGGTGAACTCGACGACGAGACCGTGGAGTTGCCCGTCCGGTCCGGTGTAGTCGCCGCGGTCGATGGACTGCGAGCCGTCGTTCTCGACGCGGAGCAGGACGAGGGTGGCGTCGGCCATGTCCGGGGTCTCGTCGAACAGGCCGAGCCGCACGTTGGCCCGCGCCTGGCTGACGTCACTGCCGATCGGCGTGTCCATCTGGACGCGGTAGCCGATGCGTTTGCGGCGGGGTACGCGGCGCTCGTACCAGAGCACGCCCACGGAGGCGAGGACGCCCAGCACCGCGGTGAGCACGGCCACGATGTTCTCGGCGCTGAACCACTCCACGGCCCGTTCCCCCTCGGCTGCCGGACGTCTGTACGAGTGCGGGTCACCGTATGGGGCGTGGGGTGCGGGTGGCGGTGAGTACGGGGTCCCGTCGTCAGGTGTTCGCCCGCCGTTCGGACAGGAGGTGATTGGTCCAGACCTTGACAGGTCCAGACCAATCGGGGTTGGGTGTCGGGATGCCCGGACGGCATGCGGAGCCTGTTCGGGCGCCCTGCCGAAGGAGTGAGCAGCGCTTGAACCGCATCAAGAGCCTTCTGACCGCACTGAGCGCCGTCGTCGCGACGGCGGTCTTTCTCCCCGTTCCCGCGCACGCCGCCCCCGCGAATGCCGTTCCCGTGAACGTCGTTCCCGCCGATCCGGCCGCGTGCGCGCCCCTCTGGAACTCCTCGACCGCCTACACGGCCGGTGGCACCGTCGCCCATCACGGCCGCAACTGGACGGCGAAGTGGTGGACGCGGGGCGAGAACCCGGGCGCCACCACCGTCTGGTCCGACGGGGGGGCCTGTACGGGCGGGGTCTCCGACTTCGTCATCAGTGAGGCGGAGTTCGACGAGATCTTCCCGGATCGCGACCCCTTCTACACGTACCAGGGCCTGATCGACGCCCTGCACGCCTACCCGCGCTTCGCGAACACCGGGACCGAGGCGACGCGGAGCCGGGAGGCCGCCGCCTTCCTGACGCACGCCGACTTCGAATCGGTCGGCCTCCAGTACGTGAAGGAGATCAACGAGGCCAACTACTGGATCAAGTGCGACTACAGCCAGCCGTTCGGCTGCCCGGCCGGCCAGTCCGCCTACTACGGGCGCGGACCGATCATGTTCAGCTGGAACTTCAACTACAAGGCGGCGGGCGACGCGCTCGGCCTCGACCTGCTGAACAATCCATGGCTGGTGGAGCAGGATCCGTCCGTCGCCTGGCAGACCGCGCTCTGGTACTGGAACACCCAGAACGGCCCCGGCACCATGACCTCGCACGACGCCATGGTCGGCGGCGCGGGCTTCGGCGAGACGATCCGGTCGCTCAACGGGGCGCTGGAATGCGACGGCGGCAACCCCGCGTCCGTGCAGGCGCGGGTCGCCAAGTACGAGCGGATCACGGGCATCATCGACACCCGTCCCGGTTCCGGACTTACGTGTTGATGGAGCGTCAGGTGGAGCGGGGCTGAACGGCCGGTCCGTCCGGTGTCCCGCATGGTGGACGCGCCCGAAGGTTTTGCCTTCGGGCGCGCCGGCGTTCCGGCCCGTGATCCGGACCGACTGGCTCCGCAATCACCGCTGTTGAGGGATCGTTTCGGCGAGAGGGCCGGGTCGCGGCGGATGGCCGGGGGCCGTTTATGGAAGGTTTCCCAACGATGGTCTAGACCTTGACAGGTCCAGACCATCACCGCTTGAGTGTCGGCACCCCCCATGGCGGCGCACCGATGAGCTCGGTGCGCCGCGCCGAAGGAGTGATCACATGATCAAACGCATCATGGGCCTGCTCGCCGCGCTGGTCGCGGTCGTCGCGACGGTCGTCATCCTCCCCGCCACCACCGCCTCGGCGGCCGAGTGCGCGGCTGCCTGGAACTCCTCCTCCGTCTATACGGGCGGCGGCGCCGCCTCGTACAACGGGCACAACTGGACCGCCAAGTGGTGGACCCAGAACGAGACCCCCGGCAGCTCCGACGTCTGGGCCGACCAGGGCAGCTGCGGAAGCGGCGGCACGGACCCGGGCGACCCGGGCTCGTCCGACGGCTTCGTCGTCAGCGAGGCGCAGTTCAACCAGATGTTCCCGGGGCGCAATTCCTTCTACACGTACAGCGGCCTGACCGCCGCACTGAGCGCCTACCCGGGCTTCGCCAACACCGGCAGTGACACGGTGAAGAAGCAGGAGGCCGCCGCCTTCCTCGCCAACGTCAGCCACGAGACGGGCGGCCTGGTGTACGTGGTCGAGCAGAACACGGCCAACTACCCGCACTACTGCGACACCAGCCAGTCCTACGGCTGTCCGGCGGGCCAGGCCGCGTACTACGGGCGCGGACCGATCCAGCTCAGCTGGAACTTCAACTACAAGGCCGCCGGGGACGCACTCGGCATCGACCTGCTGGGCAACCCCTACCTGGTCGAGCAGAACGCCTCCGTGGCCTGGAAGACCGGCCTCTGGTACTGGAACACCCAGAACGGGCCCGGCACCATGACGGCCCACAACGCCATGGTGAACGGCGCCGGCTTCGGCGAGACGATCCGCTCCATCAACGGCTCCCTGGAATGCAACGGCGGCAACCCCGCCCAGGTCCAGAGCCGGATCAACAAGTACCAGGCCTTCGTGCAGATCCTCGGCACCACGGCCGGATCGAACCTCAGCTGCTGACCGGCTGAACTCCCCGGGAACGGGGGTGTGCCGGGCCCGGCGGCCCGGCGCACCCCCGTTCCGGTCATCCGGAGCCGCTGAGGTCCAGCGCCCGGAACGCGAGCCACAGGTCGTAGCGGGCGCTCGGGGTCCGCAGGAGCGAGCGCTGGAGGACGGTCTCCAGCCGGGTCAGCCGCTTGCGCACCCCGGGCACGGAGATGCACAGCGCCGCGGCGGCCGGGCCGAGTTGGGCCTCGTGCTCCAGCCAGGTACGCAAGGTGGTGTGCGGATCGGCGGACCCGCCGGCTCCTGGGGCGCCGAGCGGCTGTACCTGCTGCGCCGCCCAGGCACGGACCGCCGGCAGGCGCAGGATCCCGTCCAGCGAGCGCACGGACTCCGGGCCGGTCCCGGCCTGCCGGGGCGCGGGCCTGGGCAGGGCAGGCGTGGCCCGGATGCACAGGGCCAGGTCGAGCGCGGACTGGTCGGCGACCTTGTTCAGGTCCATGCCCAGCAGTTCGCCGATCAGCCGCAGCCGCGCGGCCAGTGTGTTGCGGTGGATCTTCAGATGCTCGGTCGCGTGCGAGGAGAACGCCAGCCAGGAGGCGAGGGTCGCCGCGAGTTCCTGGCTGCCCGGGTCCTGGCCCCGGCGCGGCAGATGGGTGAGCAGCGGAGCCAGCAGCGCGTCGGCCCACCGGGCGCCCTCCGCGCCGGTCACCAGCGCGAGTTCGGGAGCCGAGCCGAAGTGGGCGTGGCGCTCCGGCAGTCCGCGGGCGACGGCGAGCGCGTGGAACGCCTGGCGGTACGCGGTCGCCGTGTCGGCCAGCGTGACGTCCTCGCTGATGCCGACGACGCAGTCGTCCACCACCGAGGCGACCTGCGGGCCTAGCCGCCCGTCCGCCTGTCCGGGGCGCGCGGGCACGATGAGGATCAGGTGGCGTGCGTACACCGGGCACCGCACGATCCAGGACCGCCCGCCGGAGAGGTCCGCACAGATGCGGGCCACCTCGTCCCGGTCGCGGCCCGAGCACTCGACGACGCAGACGCGGACCGGGTCCGGCAGGCTGGGCTTCAGGGCGCCGGCGACCTGGTGCGCGATCGACAACTGGCCGGTCATCAGCAGATGCAGCACCGCTTCCCGGCCCCGGGACTCCGCCAGGTCGACGCGACGGCGCTTGCGCTCGACGGTCTCGGCCGCCCAGCACAGGGCCAGCGGCAGGGCCGCGTCGGCGAGGAGCGTGGACAGACCTTCGGGCAGCGGGCGCCGGCCGACCACGGCGAGCACCGGTGCGGGAACGCCCGGCGGGGCGTCCAGTGAGTAGAGCAGAGCGGTGTGGGCGTCCTTGTCGAACGAGAAGGAGCGGGCGCCGAGCGCGGTCAGCTCCCGGGCGCCCTCCGCCGCGAGGGCGGCCGATCCGACGACCGAGGAGTCGGGGGCCCGGGCGACGCCATGGAGAACGGTGCCGTCGCCGCCGACCAGTCCCGCCCAGCCGTCCGCACGCCCCGACACCCAGCGCAGCAGTTCCTGGGAGCCGCCCGACCGGGCAAGTCCGTGCATCCGTATGACGTCGTCGGCCCGCCTCCGCGCGTGCACTCTTCCGCCGCTCCCGTCCCCGCACTCCCGCCAGAAACCGGAGTGCAGCGTACCGGTTCGGCTGTGCGAACTGATACCTCGGTCCGTCCACACCGTGCGAACTGAATCTTTCCCTCGTCTACCCCGCGGCCTAGAGTCCGAACGCGGTTGCGGGCCTCTCGGGGGAGAGGCACGGGGGACGACGGCAGCGGCTCACGGGGGTGGCCGCTGTCGTCGGCCGCAGCCGCCTTTTCGTCGCGTTGTCAGTGGTGACCCTTAGCGTCGGAGACCGGAGACGGCCGGCGCGCGAGGAAGAGGTCACCACCATGGAGTTCCGGATCGAACGCGGTGAGCTCGCGGATGCCGTGGCCTGGGCGGCCCGGGTGCTGCCGACGAGATCGCCCGTCCCCGTGCTGGGCGGACTGCTGCTGGAGGCGGCGGACGGCAGGCTCCGCATCTCCGGCCTCGACTACGAGGCGTCCGCCCGCATCGACGTATCGGCCGAGACCCTACGGCCCGGCAAGGTGCTGGTCATGGGCCGCCGACTGCTGGACGTGTGCCGGGTGCTGCCCGAGGGGGCGGTGGAGTGCGCGGTCGAGGGGTCCCGGTTCACGGTGACGGGCAGCGGCGCCGGCTTCGGTCTGTCGGTCCTGCCGCTCGACGACTACCCGGCCCTGCCACCGCTGCCCGATGTGCTCGGGGCGGTGGACGGACAGGAGTTCGCGGCGGCCGTCGCCGATGTGGCGGTGGCCACGGGCAGGGACGACACCCTGCCGACGCTGACCGGGATCCGGCTGGCGCTCGACGGGGACCGGATGACCCTGGCGGCCACGGACCGGTACCGCTTCGCGGTCCGCCGGCTCGCGTGGAAGCCCGCGGTGGCGGACGTCTCGGCCGATGTCGTCGTCCCGTCCCGCAGACTCACGGAGATCGCCCGCTCCTTCGGCCGGGCCGGCCTGGTCAGCCTCGCGCTGGACGGCGGCTCGGCGGGCTTCGAGCTGGACGGGATGCGCACGACGGTGCGGCTCCTGGACGGCCGGCTGCCGCGCCACGACAAGCTGTTCGCGATGAAGGACCCGGTCACGGCCGTCACCGACCGCGAGCCGCTGGTCGAGGCGGTCAAGCGGGTCTCGGTGGTGGCGGACGGGGACAGTCCGCTGCAACTCGCCTTCCGGGACGGCTCGGTGCTCCTGCAGGCCGGGTACGAGGACGATGTGGCCTCCCAGCGGCTGCCCGCGGAGCTGATGGGCACGGACGAGCTGACGGTCGCCTTCAACCCCTCTTACCTGATGGACGCGCTGGCCTCCTTCGACGCCCCGGTCGTCCGGTTCAGGCTGATGGGGCCGGGGCAGCGTGCCATGGTCACCGGGCATGCGACACGGGAGGACGCGGCAGGTCCGGCGGAGGGGGCCCACCAGCATCTGCTGATGTCGGTCAAGCCGCTGATGTAGGGCGCTTCGGCCCAGGGATCCGCCCAGCGGCGCCGGGTCCTGATACGCCCTCCGCGCACCGGCCGCTGCGGCTCGGTGCCGACCCGGTGGGGTTCAACCCGAGCGGCTTCAGCCGGACTTCGTGTACGTGAGCTTCTCGCCGGAGTCCGTGTTCACCCGGCTCAAAGTGCCGTCCGGGAGCAGGGTGAGCGTGGTGGAGCTGCCCGGTGTGCAGGACGTCATCGGCTCGCCTTCCGTCACCGCGGACGGGCCGATGCTGACCGGTTCGCCTTCGGACGGCTCCGTCGCGAGATCCGCCTGGAAGACACAGCGGTAGGTGCCGCCGGTGTCCAGCGGCCCCTCCGCGGTGAGGGTGAGCACGGCGTCGCCGACCTGGCCCTGCTGGATGACGAGTTCGCGGGTGGAGTGTCCGGCGGCGTTGTCGATGCTGCCGGACCAGGTGCCCACGTACTCCTCCGGGACGGCTCCCTCGGCGTCGCCGTTCTGCCCGTCGTCGCTGGGCGACGGGTCCTGAGGGTCGTCCGGGGAAGGGGAGCCGGAGGAGCCGTCCACCGGGGAGGGATCGGCCGAGTCGGTGGGGGAGGCCGTGGTGCCCGCGCCGCGGTCGTTCATGAGCGCGTAGACGGACCCGCCCGCCCCGATGGCGACGAGCACCGCGACGGCGACGAGGGCGATGGTCGACCCGGCACCGCGGCGCGCGGGCGGCGGCTGGACGCCGGCCGGCCCGCCCGGGCCGTACGGGGGCGTGGGCCCGAACCCCGGCTGCTGCGGATAGCCGTACGCGTAGCCCTGGTTGGGGTTCGGCTGCTGCGGATAGCCGTATCCCTGGCCCGGGTGCGGCTGTGCGGGCAGCTGCGGATAGCCGTACGCGGGGGAGGGCGTCCCGGGCCGTGGGGGTTCGGCCGGGGAGGGAGCGGGCGTGGGGGGCTCGACCATGGTGGGCGGTGCGTGCACGTAGCCGACGGCGGGGGCGGTCGCGGGGGCGGGCGGTGCGGGGGGCGCGGGAGGTGCCGGTTCGGGTGCCGGTACTCGACCCGGTGTTTCCGCGGGTGTCGCTTCCTGTGGGGCTTCCTGTGGGGGAGTCGGGACGATGGCTGTGTCGGCCGGGACTGCGTCGGCCGGTTCCCCGTCCTCCGGACCCCCGTCCGCCGGGAACGTGTCCTTCGGGACCGAGCCCGTCGGGTCCTCCGAGTCCAGCAGCCCCACGGCGTGGCGGCCGAGTTGGGCGATGAGGGCGCCCGGCAGCCAGGGCTCGGCGGTGTCTCCCTCGTCCAGCCGCTCCAGGATCTCGTCCGGCGACGGGCGGGTCGCCGGGTCCTTGCGCAGGCAGTCCTGGACCAGTTCCACGAGGTCGACCGGCACCCCGGTCAGGTCCGGGTCCTCCTGCGCGATCCGGAACAGCAGCGCGTGCACCCCGCTGGCCGCCGCGCCGAACGGAAGGCGTCCGGTCGAGGCGTACGCGAGCACAGCCCCCAGGCAGAACACGTCGCACGCCGGGGTCACGCGCTCGCCGCGTACCTGCTCGGGCGACATGAAGCCGGGGGAGCCGACCAGGGCCCCGGTGCGGGTGAGGCCGCCGTCCGTGACGGTGTCGAGCGCCCGGGCTATGCCGAAGTCGATGACCCGCGGGCCGTCGATCGTCAGCAGGATGTTGGACGGCTTGAGGTCGCGGTGGATGAGATCGGCGGCGTGGATGGCCCGGAGTGCGTGGGCGAGACCGGTGCCCAGGATGTGGACGGAGCGGTCGGGCAGCGGGCCGTACGCCCCCGGGGCGGGGCCGGCCGCGGTGTACGCGCGCCCGGTGACTGTGGTCTGGAGGGAGGGGCCGGCGACGTAACCGGTGGCGACCCAGGGAACGGTGGCCTCGGTGTCGGCGTCCAGCACGGGTGCGGTCCAGGTGGAGCCGACCCGGCGGGCGGCCCGTACCTCCTGCCGGAACCGGTCGCGGAACTCCTGCTGTGCGGCGAGTTCCTCGCGGACCAGTTTGAGCGCGACCACGCGCCCGCGGTCGGAACGGGCCAGATACACCTGGCCCATACCGCCTGCGCCGAGCCGGCCCAGCAGCCGGTAGGCGCCGATGCGTTGCGGATCGGCGGACCCGAGCTTCTCCATGGTGTGCAGTCCTCCCCCGTACGGCGACACGCCGGACGGGGACGAGAATAGCGGCGCGGGTCGCCCCGGCGGGGGCCGGTGGGCGGGGCTTGTCCGCGGGGGCGTCGGTCAGGGGCGGACGCGGACCGTGCCCTCAATCGCCGGACGGACCGGGGGAGTCGGCCAGGGGCGGGGAGTCGGGCAGGATCGCGGAGTCGGGTGGGTTCGGGGACCCGACGGTCTCCAATGCCCGGGTCAGGCGCTCCAGTACCCGAACCGTCTCCGTGAAGTCCTCGTCCCCCAACTCCCGCGCCAGGCGCGCCGCGAACTCCGCATGGCCCGGGTTGATCCGGGACATCGCGGCCCGGCCCTCCTCCGTGGGCCGGAGCAGCTTCGCGCGGCGGTGGGCCGGGTTGGGGTGGTACTCCGCGAGCCCCTTGCCCACCAGCAGATCGGCGATGCGCTGCACGGCCTGCCGGGTGATGCCCATCGAGCGGGCGATCCCGGAGACCGGCAGCGGCTCCGTGATCACCGCGCCGAGCACCTGCCACCACGCGGCGGTCAGGCCGGCCGGAGCGGCCAGCTTCTCCGCCACGGAGAGGAACCGGCCGTTGAGGTGGAAGATCCCGAGGGCGGTCCGGCTCAGCCGGTCCTGGTCCGCGTGGCTCATCCCTGCAGCACCTCGTACGCGCTCGGGTCCGAATCGTGGAACAGTCGGTACCAGGCGTCGAGCTTCTTCTCGTCGTACACCCCGAGACGGGCGAAGACCTCGCGGGCGAACGCGACCGGTTCGGTGGGTCCGGCGGTGATCAGGTCGCCGTCGGTGACGGCATCGGCTTCGGTGTACTGCGCGCCGCCCGCGTACCCGGTGGCCGCGAGGTAGAACGAGACCGCGCTCGTGTGCGCCCGCTCGTCGAGCAGTCCCTCGCGGGCCAGCCCCGCCGTCGCCCCGCAGATCGCGGCGACCGGCACGCCCGCGTCCAGGAAGGTGCGCGCGGTGCGGGCGAAGGGGGTGAGTGCGTCGCCGGAGTCCCACAGCGCGGCGCCCGGCAGGATCAGCAGCGCACTGTCCTCGGGGCTCAGCTCCGCGAGCGGGAGATCGGGTCGGACGGTCAGTCCGCCCATGCTGGTGACGGGGGCGGTGGTGGGGCCGACCGTCCGGACGGTGAAGCCGTTCTGGGCGAGATGGGCGGTCGTGTGCCCGGTCTCCCAGTCGGCGTAGGTGTCGTACACGGCCAGATGTGCGGTCCTGAGGGTCATGACGGCCTCCTCGACGGGAAGAACGTTAATGACAACATGTTGTCTCTTCGACAGTATGTTGTCAATATCTCGGGAGTGTCCGGCAACCCGACACCCTGCCGAACCAGGCGGCCCACGCCATACAAGGTGGCCATACCGGACGCCGCCCACCGCCGCCTACGCTCGTCGCATGACCCCTCATCTCCCTGTCGACTCCGCTGCCGGCGCGGCCGTCAAGGCCGCCGACCGCGCGCACGTGTTCCACTCCTGGTCCGCCCAGGGCCTGATCGACCCGCTCGCCGTCGCCGGCGCCGAGGGGTCGTATTTCTGGGACTACGACGGCAACCGCTACCTGGACTTCACCAGCGGCCTCGTCTTCACCAACATCGGTTACCAGCACCCCACCGTCGTCGCCGCGATCCAGGAGCAGGCGGGGAAGATGACGACCTTCGCGCCCGCCTTCGCGGTCGAGGCGCGCTCCGAGGCCGCCCGTCTCATCGCCGAGCGCACCCCCGGCGACCTGGACAAGATCTTCTTCACCAACGGCGGTGCCGAGGCCGTCGAGAACGCCGTCCGGATGGCCCGGCTGCACACCGGCCGCACGAAGGTGCTCTCCGCCTACCGCTCGTACCACGGCGCCACCTCCACCGCGATCAACCTGACCGGTGACCCGCGCCGCTGGGCGTCCGACAACGGCTCGGCGGGCGTCGTCCGGTTCTGGGCCCCGTTCCTCTACCGTTCGCCGTTCTACGCGCAGACCGAGGCGGAGGAGTGCGCCCGCGCGCTCCAGCACCTGGAGGACACCCTCGCCTACGAGGGCCCCTCGACCATCGCCGCGATCATCCTGGAGACCATCCCGGGCACCGCCGGCATCATGACGCCGCCGCCCGGCTACCTCGCCGGTGTCCGCGAGATCTGCGACCGGTACGGCATCGTCTTCGTCCTCGACGAGGTCATGGCCGGCTTCGGCCGCACCGGCAAGTGGTTCGCCGCCGACCACTTCGACGTCACGCCCGACCTGATGACCTTCGCCAAGGGCGTCAACTCCGGTTACGTCCCGCTCGGCGGCGTGGCCATCTCCGCCGAGATCGCCGCCACTTTCGAGACCCGCCCCTACCCGGGCGGCCTCACCTACTCCGGCCACCCGCTGGCCTGCGCCGCCGCCGTCGCCACCATCCAGGTGATGGAGGACGAGAAGGTCATCGAGAACGCCGCCCACATCGGCGAGAACGTCCTCGGTCCCGGTCTGCGCGAACTCGCGGAGAACCACCCGTCGGTCGGTGAGGTCCGGGGCCTCGGGGCGTTCTGGGCTCTGGAGCTGGTGCGTAACAAGGAGACCCGCGAGCCGCTGGTCCCGTACAACGCGACGGGCGAGGCCAACGCGCCGATGGCGGCCTTCGGCGCCGCTGCGAAGAAGAACGGCCTGTGGCCCTTCATCAACATGAACCGCACGCACGCCGTTCCTGCCTGCAACGTCACCGAGGCCGAGGCCAAGGAGGGCCTGGCCGCTCTCGACGCCGCACTGTCCGTGGCCGACGAGCACACCGCGTAACGCTGCCGCGCCCCTTCCCGCCGCCCTCGTCTAAGGTGACCCGAGGCCGAAACGGGGAGGGGCGCCATGCGCGCGAGCGGAGCTGTCACACGCAGTACGTTGCGGCAGCAGATCGCGGACGCGCTGCGTGACGAGGTGCTCGCCGGGCGTTTGCAGCCGGGACGCGAGTTCACCGTCAAGCAGATCGCCGAGCAGTACGGGGTCTCCGCGACGCCCGTCCGCGAGGCGCTCTTCGACCTCTCCGCGCAGGGCCTGCTCGAATCCGACCAGCACCGCGGCTTCCGCGTCCACGAGTTCACCGTGGCGGACTACCGCGCGATGGTGGAGGCCCGCGCCCTGGTCATGGACGGGATCATCCGGGACGTCTTCTCGGGGCCGCTCCCCGCCCCCGCGCGCCAGGCCGTCCACCGGGACGCGCTCGTCTCCGTACGCCGCCGGGCCGAGGAGGCCGCCCGCGCGGCGCGCGGCGGCGACCTCGACATCCTGATCGGCTACGACCTGCGCTTCTGGCGCGAACTGGGCGCCCTCGTCGGCAACACCTACATCACCGACTTCCTCCACCGGCTGCGCGTCCAGGCGTGGGTGTTCGCCGTGCCGTACCTGCGGGGCGACGGCGATGCGCGGAACTGGCTGTGGAACGGGCACCCCGAACTCGTCGCCGCGATCTCGCACCGCGACCGTGACGCCCTGCGCAGGGCCGTCGAGGACTACAACAACCATGCCCTGAGCTGGGCGGACCGGCTGGCGGCCGGGGATGCGGCCCGTCCGGGAGACGCGCTGCGGCCGGACGGGCCGGACGGGCCCGCGGACCGCGCACGCCCGACGCACTGAACAGTCCCGGCGGACGGCGCGACCCGTACGGACACGTCGGGTGGAGCAGGCACGAGCCGGTTCCGATGGGCCACTGTCCGCGACGCTCCGACCGCATTACGCTGTCCCGACCATCGCACCACCGCACGCATCCCCGCATGAGAGCGAGACTTCGTGGCCTGTGACCTGTGGCTGGTCCCCCTCGTCGATGTGCTGTGCCACAGCCCCGACAACCCCTTCGCCGAAGAGATAGCCGTCTACGACAAAGCGCTCGGCGAGGCAGGGCTGCCGCCCGTGCCCGTCTACGCGTACATGCCCGGGCTGACCGGTGACGTGGCCCCGGTCGCGGGCTTCGACTACGACGCGCTGCACTTCCTGCGCCGTGCCTATCTGCTCCACCTCAGCGGCCTCGCCGTCACCCCCGTCGACGAACTGGGCGGGGACTACGAGCAGTTGCTGGAGATGTTCGAGCCGACCGCCCAGCAGTCGCACCTGGTGTGGCACTACGACCACGCGGGCGCGTACGTCCCCGTGGACTTCGCCATGCCGCTGTCCACCGACGCCCTGCTGGAGGGTGGCGGTCCGCTCGGCTCGGCGCACGGACTGCTGCGCGAGCTGCAGTTCGTCGCCCCGTCCATCGGCATCGACCCGGCCAACCCGCCGCCCGCCCCGCTGCCGCCCGCAGCGCCCACCTCGCTGGAGGAACCGGCGATGCCGGTCCCGTACGACAACAACCCGTTCGCCCGGGAACGCCACGTCTGGCTCGGCCTGCACGCGGCGGTCACCCGCAGCCTCGCCCAGGGCTCGATGATCATCTTCAGCTGAGGGTGCGGACCAGGCCGCTCCCCGCGGTGGTCACCGGTGACCGGTCACCGCGGGGACTCCGGCGGCCGCTGCCGCGGCATGTTCGGCCGGCCCATCGACTGCAGCGGGAACCTTCCCGGCTGGACCCCGGGCTCCGCGCGCCCGCCGCCCGAGCCGCCCGAGACCAGCGCCTGCATGCCCATCGGGGCAGGACCGGCCCGGAACTCCACCATCCAGTCCGCGGTCTCCGACCGTACGAGTTCCGTGATGTCCTCCGAGAAGCGCCGCAGCACCCCCAGGCACCGTTCGGCCGCCTCGCTCGCCGTCCCCTCGGCCGGGCCGAGCACCTCGCGCACGCACTCCGACGCCCAGTCGAACTGGAGCACCTGGAGCCGGCGCTGTACGGCCTGGGCCGTGGCGAGATTCCTTATCCAGCCCGAGGTCAGGCCGAAGTACCGGTCGCACGCCATGCACGCGGCGCCCAGCAGCAGCGACAGATACCCCCAGCCCGCCGCGCCGTGCAGCGCGCCCGTCAGGTCCAGCAGCGGCAGCGCGGCTCCCGCGACCGCGCCGGCCGCGGTCCCCAGCCGCAGCGCCCTGGCGCCGCGCCGCTTCCACACCCGGTCGCCCAGATACCAGTCCGCGGTGCGCAGCGCGTCGGCCTCGACCCATCGGTACAGCTCGTCGAGCCGCTGGGCGGGTTCGCCCCAGTCGCCGAGCGGGAACGGCGTCCCGGTCAGGTCCCTGCCCTGCGCCTCACGGTTCCGAGCGCCGGAGCCCGCACCGGCAGGAGCGGCCGGACCGGGCACACCGGATTCGTTGCGGGGCGGCCCTTCGGGCTGCATCTCCGGCTGACTCACCGGGGTACTCCTCTGCATGCTGCATAGCGACGCGTGTTCTCGACCGCGTACTCGACGATGGGCGGATCTCTGCTCTCTGTGCACTCGCTGCTCACTGGCCCTCGGTGCGACCCGCAGTCCCCCGTGCGTAACCTTGCGTGACGGGAGATGCGCGTGCGCGTACCGGGACGCACCCCTTCCTACCGCCGAATGGTGGGCCGTGGGGTCGAAATCGCGGTATTCCCGGGTGCACAGGGCCTCTGGTCAGGTATAGGAGCCCCGCCATGGTTCGCGAGAACTCACTCGAAAGAGTTGCTCGCCAGTGGGTGGGGCGCGCCGCCCGGGGAGCACGTAGGCTCGGCTTACCGAAACATTTGTCGTCGAAATGCCTGGAGTGACCGTGATTCCCGGTGGTGGTCAGCCCAACATGCAGCAGCTGCTGCAGCAGGCTCAGAAGATGCAGCAGGACCTCGCCCAGGCCCAGGAGGAGCTGGCCAGGACCGAGGTCGACGGCCAGGCGGGCGGTGGCCTGGTGAAGGCGACGGTCAACGGCTCCGGCGAACTGCGCGGCCTGGTGATCGACCCGAAGGCGGTGGACCCGGAGGACACCGAGACGCTCGCGGACCTCGTCGTGGCGGCGGTCCAGGCGGCGAACGAGAACGCCCAGCAGCTCCAGCAGCAGAAACTGGGCCCGCTCACCCAGGGCCTGGGCGGCATGCCCGGCCTCCCCTTCTGACCCCGGACACACCGCACACGGCCGCGGACGCACCGCGCGCGACCGCACACATACCGCACACGACCGCGGACATACCCAAGACGGTGCGTACCCCCTACGGTACGTACCACGAAGCAGCCGACCCGGCCCGAAAGGCGTTCCGTTGTACGAAGGCGTGGTTCAGGACCTCATCGACGAGTTGGGCAGGCTGCCCGGCGTCGGTCCCAAGAGCGCGCAGCGGATCGCCTTCCACATCCTCCAGGCCGAGCCCACGGATGTGCGCCGTCTCGCCCATGCCCTCCTGGAGGTCAAGGACAAGGTCCGCTTCTGTGCCGTCTGCGGCAACGTGGCCCAGCAGGAGGAGTGCGGTATCTGCCGTGACGCGCGCCGCGACCGGACGGTCATCTGCGTGGTCGAGGAGCCGAAGGACGTCGTGGCGATCGAGCGGACCCGTGAGTTCCGGGGCCGCTACCACGTTCTGGGCGGGGCGATCAGCCCCATCGAGGGCGTCGGTCCGGACGATCTGCGCATCCGCGAGCTGCTGGCCCGGCTCGCCGACGGCTCCATCACCGAACTGATCCTGGCGACCGACCCCAACCTGGAGGGCGAGGCCACCGCGACGTACCTGGCGCGGATGGTCAAGCCGATGGGTCTGCGCGTCACCCGGCTGGCCAGCGGCCTGCCGGTGGGCGGCGACCTGGAGTACGCGGACGAGGTCACTCTCGGCCGCGCCTTCGAGGGGAGGCGCCTGCTCGATGTCTGATCGCTTTCCGGCCGTCGACCGGCGGCCTCACGACGGCTTTACGTTCAGCGCCGTTATCTTCTTCTCACCGTCTGCGACCGTGCCCACGGGAGGTCTCCTCGATGTCTGACGCCACGCTGAACACTGTCACTCAGGACCCGGACGACTTCGCCGTCCAGATCGCCGACCAGATCAAGACGTTCATCGTCGCGGTCACCGAGGTGTCCCACGCCGAGGAGCCGGAGGAAGCCGTTCCGGTCCTGCTCCTCCAGGTCTCCCAGCTCCTGCTGGCCGGCGGCCGGCTGGGTGCGTACGAGGACATCCTTCCCGACGAGCGCTACGAGCCGGATCTGGGCGCGGAGCCGGACGCTGACGGGCTGCGGGAGCGGTTCGCGAACCTGCTGGAGCCGATCGACGTCTACTCCGAGGTCTTCGACCCGTACGAGCCCCGCAAGGCACCGGTCCCGGCGCGTATCTCCGACGACCTGGCCGACCTGGTCACGGACCTGCGCCACGGCCTGGCCCACTACGAGGAGGACCGCACCACCGAGGCCCTGTGGTGGTGGCAGTTCTCCTACTTCTCCAACTGGGGCTCCACCGCCTCCGCCGCCCTGCGCGCGCTCCAGTCCCTGATCGCGCACATCCGGCTGAACCAGCCGCTCCAGGAGCTCGACGGCCTGGACACCGACCAGGACGCCGGCGACGACGACCTGGCCGAGGAGGCCGGCCGCGTCATGGTCGAGGAGATCGCGGGCCCGCTGGGGCTGCGTCCGGTGAAGTAGCTTCGGGGCGCCCGCTTTCCAAGATCACCACGTTCCCGGCCGGGAATATGATCACCGGATGATCGAAGGCGCATCGGTAAGGCTCCGCGCGTTGCGCGCGGAGGACGCGGCGCACCACCTCCGGTGGCGCAACGACCCGGAGGTCGTGCACTGGGCCACGGCCGGTGACCCGTGCTTCGGGCCGGTCACACAGGAGGCGCTCGCGCTCGCCTTCGAGACGATGCTGCGGCTGCCCCCGAGGGAGTCGGCCGTCCTCACGGTCGAGGACCTGGCCGACGGCACGGTGATCGGCATGGCGGACTACCGGGACCTGGACCCGTTCGCCGGGGTGGTGACGGTGGGCGTCACCGTCGGAAGCCACGACCACTGGGGCCGCGGTTACGGCTCCGAGGCGCTGAGGCTGCTGGTGGGGCATCTGTTCGGGGCCTTCGGGCTGCACCGGATCGAGCTCGACACCTGGAGCGGCAACGAGCGGGCCGTCCGCGCCTTCACCCGGGCGGGCTTCCGGGAGGAGGGCCGGCGCCGGGAGACCGTACGGGTGGCGGGCAGGCGGTACGACACGGTGCTGTTCGCGATGCTGCGCGAGGAGTGGCCGGACGCGGCGGTCTGAGGGCGCCGCGGGCCGCGTTCCGGCCGGTTTCCCCGGGCGCGCCCGGGCTCCCGCGGGCTACTTCTTGAGGAAGTCCAGGAGGTCCTTGTTGAACTTCTCCTTGTCGCCGGGGACCAGCGCGATGCCGTGGGAGCCGCCCTCGTAGACCTTCAGCTCGGCGTCGGAGATGATCTGCGCCGACTTGCGGCCGGTGGCGTCGAGGGGCACGACCTGGTCGTCGTCGCCGTGGACGATGAGGGTGGGGACGTCGAACTTCTTCAGATCGCCGGTGAAGTCGGTGTAGGCGAACGCGTCGACGCAGCGGACGCCGCCCTCGATGGTCTGTGCCATGGCCATGTACCAGAACGCGTCCTTGTTGCCCTGCGTCACCTTGTTGCCGGGCCTGTCGGCGGAGAAGAAGCCCTCCGCCGTGTCCTTCCAGAACTGCGAGCGCTCCTTCAGGATGCCCGCCTTGATCTCGTCGAAGACCTCCTCCGGCACGCCCTCCGGGTTGGTGCCGGACTTGAGCATGAGCGGGGGCACCGCCGACAGCAGGACGGCGGACCGGATGCGCTCGGTGCCGTGACGCCCGATGTAGCGGGCGAGCTCGCCGCCGCCCATGGAGTGGGCGACGAGCGTGACGTCCCGCAGGTCCAGGCCCGTGATCAGGTCGTCGAGGTCGTCGGCGAAGGTGTCGAAGTCGTAGCCGTCCCAGACCGGGGTGGAGCGTCCGTGGCCGCGCCGGTCGTGCGCGATGCCGCGGAACCCGGCGTCGGCCACCGCTTTGAGCTGGTCGTGCCAGGCGTCGCCGTTGAGCGGCCAGCCGTGGATGAACACCACGGGCCGGCCCCGGCCCCAGTCCTTGTAGAAGATCTCGACACCGTCGCGGGTGGTGCAGACAGGCATGGCCGGTCCTTTCGGCGAAGGGGGCGGCGCCGGGCGGGCGCCGGCGTCGCCGTGTGAAACTCGACAAGGTTTCCGATCCCCCACTGACCGATCCTGGGACGACGGCCGTGAACCGCAAATCGGGGCGCGGCGCCCGCGCCCGGGACCGGGTACCTGGTCGGCCGTGCGGGGCCGGGCAGGCCCTTCGACCACCCGGCGTGTGGGCTGGGCCACATGGGGGAGTGGCGCGGTGATCAGCGGGCAGCAGCCCTCGTACGAGCAGTTCGGAGCGACACGCCGATGATCACGTGGTGAGCGGGACATCTCAGCATGTGGTATTAACGGGGCGTTTCCGGACTGCTCGTTAAACTGAGCCGACCGCGATAAATGGATTGAGCGAGGAGCGCACGTGGGCCTTGTCGTGCAGAAGTACGGAGGCTCCTCCGTAGCCGATGCCGAGGGCATCAAGCGGGTCGCCAAGCGAGTCGTCGACGCCAAGAAGAACGGCAACCAGGTGGTTGTCGTGGTGTCCGCGATGGGTGACACGACGGACGAGTTGATCGATCTCGCCGAGCAGGTATCTCCGATGCCGGCCGGGCGTGAGTTCGACATGCTGCTGACCGCCGGGGAGCGGATCTCCATGGCCCTGTTGGCCATGGCGATCAAAAACCTGGGCCACGAGGCCCAGTCCTTCACGGGCAGCCAGGCCGGTGTCATCACCGACTCGGTCCACAACAAAGCGCGCATCATCGATGTCACGCCCGGCCGCATCCGGACCTCGATCGACGAGGGCAACATCGCCATCGTCGCCGGGTTCCAGGGCGTCAGCCAGGAGGGCAAGAACATCACCACCCTCGGCCGCGGCGGGTCGGACACCACCGCGGTGGCGCTCGCGGCGGCGCTGGACGCCGAGGTCTGTGAGATCTACACCGATGTGGACGGTGTCTTCACCGCCGACCCGCGGGTCGTGAAGAAGGCCCAGAAGATCGACTGGATCTCCTTCGAGGACATGCTGGAGCTGGCCGCGTCCGGTTCCAAGGTGCTGCTGCACCGCTGCGTGGAGTACGCACGCCGCTACAACATTCCGATCCACGTCCGCTCGTCCTTCTCGGGGCTGCGCGGAACCTGGGTCAGCAACGAGCCGCAAGGGGACCAGCAGGTGGAGCACGCCATCATCTCCGGAGTCGCCCACGACGTCTCCGAGGCCAAGGTCACGGTCGTCGGCGTGCCCGACAAGCCGGGCGAGGCCGCAGCGATCTTCCGCGCCATCGCGGACGCCGAGATCAACATGGACATGGTGGTGCAGAACGTCTCCGCCGCGTCGACCGGTCTGACCGACATCACCTTCACGCTCCCCAAGGCGGAGGGCCGCAAGGCCATCGACGCCCTGGAGCGCAGCCGGGCCGGCATCGGCTTCGAGTCGCTGCGCTACGACGACCAGATCGCCAAGATCTCTCTGGTCGGCGCGGGTATGAAGACGAACCCGGGGGTCACCGCGGGCTTCTTCGAGGCGCTGTCCGACGTCGGCGTCAACATCGAGCTGATCTCGACATCCGAGATCCGCATCTCGGTGGTCACCCGCGCCGATGACGTCAACGAGGCCGTGCGCGCCGTGCACACCGCCTTCGGTCTCGACAGCGACTCCGACGAGGCAGTCGTGTACGGGGGCACCGGCCGATGACGGCACGCCGCCCTTCGCTCGCGGTCGTCGGCGCGACCGGGGTGATCGGCGGCGTCATGCTCCAGATCCTCTCGGAACACGCGGATGTCTGGGGCGAGGTGAAACTGATCGCCTCACCGCGTCTCGTCGGCCGCAAGCTGGTGGTGCGCGGTGAGGAGGCCGAGGTTCTCGGACTCACCGAGGACGTCTTCGACGACGTCGACGTGGCGCTCTTCCTGGTGCCCGACGAGGTGTCCGCACGCTGGGCACCGCTCGCCGCGTCCAAGGGCACGGTCGTCATCGACGACTCCGCGGCCTTCCGGATGGACGGCGAGGTCCCGCTGGTCGTGCCCGAGATCAACCCCCATGCCGTACGGATCAGGCCGCGCGGCATCGTCGCGAGCCCGAACTGCACGACGCTGTCGCTGATCGTCGCGGTCGGCGCCCTGCACGCCGAGTTCGGGCTGCGGGAGCTGGTCGTCTCGTCGTACCAGGCCGTGAGCGGGGCCGGGCGCGACGGCGTGGCCGTACTGCGCGAACAGCTCTCGATGGTGGCCGGCACCGAACTCGGTACGAAGCCGGGCGACGTACGCCGCGTCGTGGGCGACACGGACGGCGGCCCGTTCGCCGCACCCGTGGCCCTCAACGTCGTGCCGTGGGCCGGTACGGACGCGGGCGACGGCTGGTCGTCCGAGGAACTGGCGATCCGCGACGAGTGCCGCAAGATCCTCGATCTGCCCTCGCTGAAGGTCTCGGCGACCTGTGTGTACGTGCCCGTGATCGCCACGCACTCGATGTCGGTGCACGTCCGCTTCGAGAACGAGGTCGCGGTCGACCGGGCCCATGAGATCCTGGCCACCGCGCCGGGTGTGGTGCTCTACGACAACCCCGGAGCCGGTGACTTCCCCACCCCGTCCGATGTGGTGGGCACCGATCCCACCTGGGTCGGCCGGGTCCGCCGCTCGCTGGACGACCCCCGGGCGCTGGAACTCTTCCTCTGCGGCGACAACCTCCGTAAGGGAGCGGCGCTGAACGTGGCGCAGATCGCCGAAGCGGTCGCTGCGGAATTTCCCCGGTCCTGATCGAACCTGTTTTGTACGCTCTGTGAATGCCCTGTGAGCAAGTTGCTGGTCTGAACCTCTTGAGCTGGGGTATCGCGGTGGCCGACGATGACCTTTCGGCCCGTCGCAACCGCCGGCCGGCCGGCAGGCGTCTCAGCGGTCACTTCTTGCGCGGTGGGGCGCACATTCGGGGTATTTGGGGAAGATCGGGTACGTATGAGGGCTTATCGCATGGAGCCAAACGCGGTGCCGTATGCGTACAACCCTGACGGGGGGAAACGTGTCCAACTGGCGTGGCAGAGGTTCTCGATATCACAGTGGTGGGCCCCCTGCGCGGCGCTTCGGTGCGACCGCTCAGACGGCCCCGCGCGTCCGGTGGTATGCCGGTGATCGCGCCCATGCCCGCAACGCGCGCTGCGGGGCTGCCGTCGCAGCGCGAGGGCGCTGAGGAGAGCGTGGCAGCCGGAACCACCGTCGACCATCTCACCGAGACCTACCGCGCCCACTACCGTTCGCTGCTCGGCCTCGCCGCCCTGCTGCTGGACGACACGGCATCCTGTGAGGACGTCGTGCAGGAGGCGTTCATCCGCGTTCATTCGGCGCGCAACCGGGTACGCGAGCCCGAGAAGACGCTCGCGTACCTGCGTCAGACCGTCGTCAACCTCTCCCGCTCCGCGCTGCGCCGCCGCATCCTCGGGCTGAAGCTGCTCTCCAAGCCCATGCCGGACATGGCGAGCGCGGAGGAGGGGGCGTACGACCAGCTGGAGCGGGACGCGCTGATCAAGGCGATGCGGGGGCTGCAACGGCGCCAGCGGGAGGTGCTGGTGCTGCGCTACTTCGCGGACATGACCGAGGCGCAGGTCGCCGAGACGCTGGGGATATCCCTGGGCTCGGTGAAGGCGTACGGCTCCCGCGGTATCGCGGCGCTGCGTGTGGTGATGGAGGCGCAGGCATGAGCGGGCGCCACGACGACGATCACGTGCGCGGGAACGGGGACCGGCGCCGGCCTGCCCGCGGACATCGGACTGACCGGACTGGAAACGGAATTGTGAACCACGGGCCGGAAAACACTCCGCACAGGGACGGCGAATCGGGCCAGGGCGCGCCTTCGGGTGCCGATGGCGCCGCTTCCGCCCCGTTCGGTCCGGGCCCCGGCTCCCTCGGCGGCGACCTCCTCGACGAGGCCGCGCTGCGCCGGATGATGCAAGGCGCCGTGCAGGGCCTCGAACCGAGCGACGGCACCCTCGACCATCTGTACCGCGCGGTGCCCGCCCGCCGTGCGCGGCGCCGGCAGGCGCTCGTCGGGGTGGCCGCGGCCGCCCTGCTCATGGGTACCGCGGTCCCCGCCTTCGTCCATGTGGCCGGCTCCGAGGGCTCCAACACCGCCAGCCCCGCCATCGCCGGTCACGGTGAGCAGGCACAGGGCGGCAACGGCGAGGAGCCCGGCGCGGAGTCCGCCAACGGGGGCGGCACCGGCGGCAGCGACGGGCAGCAGAGCGGTACACAGGGCCTTCCGGACAGCACGGCGACCCCCTCGGACAGCAGCGGTCAGGGCGCGGACGAGGAGACGAACGGCGGCTCCGCGGACGATCCGGCGGCCAGCGCGCAGGCCGTCATGCCGGCCTGCGCCCCGGACCAGCTCGGGGTCGCCTCGGCGAGCACCGGCGCGGTCGGTGCCGACGGCACGGTGTACGGGACCTTCCGCATCGCCAACGTGTCCGGCAAGGACTGCTCGGTGAGCAGCGGCGGCACGGTGGGCTTCGCGGCGGCGGGCGCGGCCGACCCGGCCAGGATCGTGGTCGTCCGGCACACGCAGGGGGATCCGGCGTCCGGGCTGCCCGATCCTGCACAGGAGGAGGCGAGCGTGCTCCTGAAGCCGGCCATGGTCTACGAGGTGCAGTTCGCCTGGGTGCCCCAGGAGACCTGTCCGACCACCGGCAGCTCACCCTCACCGACGCCCACGGACGGCGCGGCCGGCAGTACCGGGGTCGCGGCCGGCTCCACGACGGGCAGCGGGACCGGGGAGGGCGAAGCGGGTACGGAGACGCAGCTCGGCAGCGACGAGGGCGACGATGCGGCCAAGGGCACCGTGTCCGTGATGCACACACCGGAGCCGGGGGCGCCGGTCGCCGAGACGACGATCGCCAACGCCTGCGCGGGCACGATCTACCGGACGGGCGTGCTCGCACCCCCGTCGTAGGCGTGGGGCGTGTCTCAGCTCGCCGGGGTGTCCTCGTCGGCGACGAGGCCGAGCTTCAGGTCCCGGGCTGCTTCGGCCTCGCGCCGGAGCAGCCGGAACCACATGAAGACGACGAACGCGGCGAAGACGAACCACTCACCCGTGTAGCCGAGGTTCTGGAACGCCTTCAGGTCGAGCCCACTGCCCTCCGGTGCGGTGGCCGGTACGGGGCGCAGCTCGGCACCGCCCTTTCCCGGCGCGTCGGTGAGGGCGGCATCGGCGGTCCCGGACGCACCGGTCCCGGACGCACCCGTGCGGGTGCCGGTGTCCTGGAGGGTCACCCAGGCGTCGTAGACGTCGTACCGCACGAGGTTGACCAGGGAGGCGGCGCTGATCATGCCGACCTGGCCGTCGGGGAGGCCGCCCTTCGCGTCGACGCCGTCCGTCCCCGTGTTCTCCGAGGCCTGGAGGTCGCCGGTCACGGTGACCCGGCCGGCCGGTGCGGCCGGCACCGGGGTCTGTCCGGCCTTCCCGGGCAGCCAGCCGCGTACCACCGGCAGGGCCCTGCCGCTGTCGGTGCGCAGCATGTCCAGCACGTAGAAGCCACTGCGGTCGCCCAGCTTCCGGCCGGGCACGAGGAACTGATCGGCGTACCGGCCGCTCGCGGTCGCGGGACGGCCGGAGGTCTTCGTGTCGACGGGCAGCAGCTCGTCGAGCGGCTCGGCGGCCATCGAGCCGGGTGCGGGCTGCTTCTCGGCGGCCTCGTGCGTCTGCACGCGGTCCTCGAAGCGGCCGAGCTGCCAGGTGCCCATGAACACGCAGAACGGGATGGCCAGCACGACGAAGAGGTTGATCCCCCACCATCGCGGGGTCAGCAGGAACCGGTACACCCCTCCACGGTACGGTCCCCGCTCCGGCTCCCCGGAGCTGGGGCACCCCGTACACCGCCCTTTATCCGGCCCCTACGTCACCGTCGGGCGCCCTCGGCCGGGTCTCCCAGGTGGCGCCGGGCGAAGTCGAGTTCCAGGCGCACCTGCTTGATGCGCTCCTCCACGACGAGCGAGCCGTGGCCCGCGTCGTACCGGTAGACCTCGTGCACGGCGTCGCGGCCCTTCAGCCGGTCGACGTAGTTCTCCACCTGGCGGATCGGGCAGCGCGGGTCGTTGACGCCCGCCGAGATGTAGACGGGGGCCCGCACGGCGTCGACATAGGTGAGGGGCGAGGAGGCCTCGAACCGCTCGGGCACCTCCTCCGGAGTCCCGCCCAGCAGCGTGCGGTCCATGGCCTTCAGGGCCTCCATCTCGTCGTGGTACGCCGTGACGTAGTCCGCGACCGGGACCGCGGCCAGGCCCACGGCCCAGTCGCCGGGCCGGGTGCCGAGACCGAGCAGCGTCAGATATCCGCCCCAGGAGCCGCCGGCCAGCACCAGCTTCGCCGGGTCCGCGAGGCCGGACTTCACCGCCCACTCCCGCACCGCCGCGATGTCCTCCAGCTCGATCAGGCCGACCCGGTGCTTGAGTGCGTCCGTCCAGGCCCGCCCGTAGCCGGTCGATCCGCGGTAGTTGACCCGGACGACCGCGTAGCCGTGGTCCACCCAGGCGGCGGGTCCGGCCGCGAAGGCGTCGCTGTCGTGCCAGGTCGGTCCGCCGTGGATCTCGAAGACGGTCGGGAACGGGCCCTCGGCCGGAGCGGCCGGGCGCTGGACGAGCGCGTGGATGCGGCCTCCGGGCCCGTCCACCCACACGTCCTCGACCGGGACGGACACCGGGGCCTTCGCGCCGGGCGGATCGAGCACCACCGCGCCGGTGGTGGAGCGGACGACGGGCGGCTCGGCGGCCGACGACCAGAGGTACTCCACGGTGCCGTCCGGCCGGGCCGTGGCGCCCGAGACCGAACCTGCGGGCGTCTCCACCCGCACCAGGGTCCCGTCGGCCGCCGCCGGCCCGTACCGCCACAGCTCGCTGCGGGCTTCGAAGCCGTGCTCGACCAGCAGCGCGGAACCGTCCGGATACCACTCGGCACCGACATCGCCGGGCAGATCGATGGCGAGGTCCGTCTCCGTGCCCGCCACCGGGTCCCAGATCATCGGCTCCCAGCGGCCGCGCCGCTGATGCCCGACCAGCAGCCGGGTGTCCCCGGCGACCGGAGCGAAGCCGAGGACGGTGAGGCCGAGCTCCTTCGTGCCGCCCTCGGTGTCGTCCAGCTCCGCGACCGCGGTGCCGTCGGGCCGCACCACGCGCAGCGCCGAGTGCATCGCGTCGCCGTGTTCCGTGTGCTCAAGCGCGATCAGCGAGCCGTCGTGCGACAGGTCGCCGACCCCCGCCGACTCGCGGTGGCGGTAGATCTCCACGGGCGCCGCCCCGGGCCTGACGACGTGGACCGTCGTGCCGTCCTCGTCCGTCGAACGGCCGATCACCGCGGTGCCGTCGCGTCCGATGGCGAGCCCGGCAGGGTAGGAGGGATCGAGACCGGGAGTCGCGGGTTCGTCCACCGCTTCCTCACTCCCGGCGCTGAACGGCTGGCGCATCCACACCCCGAACTCGTCCCCGTCGGTGTCGCTGAACCACCACACGGCCTCGCCGTCCGGCGTCAGCACGCCGTCCGTCGTCCCGTTCGGCCGGTCGGTCACCTGGCGCTGCCCGCCCGTCGACCGGTCCCATGCGTACAGCTCGTACGTCCCCGTCGCGTTGGAGACGAACAGCGCGCGGTCCGGCGCGTCCTCCGCCCAGTCGGGCAGCGACACCCGGGGAGCCCGGAAGCGCTGCTCCCACGCCGGGGCGGAATCGTCTCTCGAACCAGTGGTCTCAGTCATGCCCCCATTCTGCGCCGGACGGCCGACAATCCGTTCGCGTCGTCCTCAGCCTGTGGATAACCTCGCCGACATGCCTGCTCCGATACCCGCCGACTGGCGCGAGGCCAACCGCAAGATGTGGGATGAGCGTGTGCCCATCCATGCCGAGAGCGACTTCTACGACCTCGACTCCTTCCGCGCGGGCAAGGACGCCCTGCGGGACTTCGAGCTGGCGGAGGTCGGGGACGTGACCGGCCGGACGCTGCTGCACCTGCAGTGCCACATCGGTGTCGACACCCTGTCCTGGGCCCGGCACGGAGCCGCGCAGGTCGTCGGCCTGGACTTCTCCGAACCGGCCGTCGAGACCGCCCGCGCGCTCGCCCGGGAGCTGGGCATGGGCCCGGACCGGGCCGCGTTCGTCGCCGCCGACGTCCACGACGCGGCACAGGCGGTGCCGGACGACGCGTACGACATCGTCTACACGGGCATCGGCGCGCTGAACTGGCTGCCCGACATCGACCGCTGGGCCGAGACGGCGGCCTCCCTCGTCGCGCCCGGCGGGTTCCTCTATCTGGCGGAGTTCCATCCGCTCACCGACTGCCTCGACGACGCGACCGGTTCGCGCATCGCGCACGACTACTTCTCCCGCGACGCGTGGGTGGACGAGACACCGGGCACGTACGCGGACTTCGACGCGCCGACCGTCCACAACCGCAGCGTCGAATGGCAGCACCCGGTGGGCAGTGTGGTCTCCGCGCTGGCAGCGGCCGGTCTGCGGATCGAGTTCCTGCACGAGCACGACGCCTCGCTCTTCGCGCGGTTCCCGGTGCTGGAGCACGGATCGGACGGCTACTACCGTTTCCCGGCGGAGCGGCCGCGGATTCCGCTGATGTACTCGGTCAAGGCGAGCCGGCCGGACGGACCGGGCAGTCGCCGATAGCGCAACGGGGCGGCCGTCCGGGGCCGTTCGCCGGGGCCGGGACCGATTGTCAGTGGTCGGGTCCAGACTCGGAGCATGACCACGACTGCTGATTCGACGGCTGATCTGCGTGCCACGGTCGAGAGGTACTGGACCGCGGCCGACGTCCGTGACTGGGACACCTTCGCGACAACACTCGCCGACGAGGTGCTGTACGACCTGCCGCAGACCCGCGAGCGCATTCGCGGCAAGGAGCGGTACATGGAGTTCAACCGGGAGTACCCGGGGGACTGGCGGGTGCGTGTCGAGCGGGTCGTGGCCGACGGCGGCGGGCGGCAGGCCGCCGTCCGGACGCTGTTCACGGACGGCGGGCAGGAGTCGCACGCCGTCCACTTCTTCACCTTCGACGCGCAGGGGCGGATCTGCGGGATCACCGACTTCTGGCCCGAGCCGTACGAGCCCCCGGCAGGCCGGGAGCATCTGGTGGAGCGGTACTGAGCGGCGGGAAGGCGACCGGTACGCACGGACGCGGCACCGCTCAGGAGCCGGGAACTCCGAAGCGATGCCGCGCCCGGTACAACCGTGCCGACCCTACGCGACCGAACGGAAGGCGGGCAGATAGCCGCCCAGCTGGCCGGAGTCCCTGGGGTGGTACGAGTTGTAGACGGGGATCGTGACGCTGTGGAGCCACGGGCTGCCGGAGCACAGCTCGTGCCCGGTGAACTCGTCGACGACGCTGGAGAAGGTGAATCCGGCGTTCGCCGCCTGCTTGGCGATGACGCCGTTCAGCACGTCGGACGCGTTGTTGATGGCGGTGCGCTCCTTCTCCGTGAGACCGGCGATGCAGTTGCCGCCGATCTTGTAGAAGCGCGGGTAGCCCAGCACCACGACGTGCGCCTGCGGGGCCTTGGAGTGGATCGACGTGTAGAGCGAACCCAGCCGGGACGGCAGCGTGTTGTTCATCTGGCCGACGGCCGTGCTGACACCCGCGAGGCAGGCGGCCTCACCGGACAGCACGCAGTCCTGCATGACATCGGCGAAGCCGACGTCATTGCCGCCCGCGGTGACGCTGACGAGCGTGGTGGACGAGCTCAGCGAGCCGAGCTGGCTGCTCGCCACGGAGCTCGTTGTGGCGCCCGAACAGGCGACGAAGGCGAAGGACGAGGGGGAGTTCGCCGCCGCCCACAGGTAGGGGTAGGACTTGGTGCTGCGACGGCAGTCGCCGCTGTCGGACATATAGCTTCCGGCGCCGACGCCGGACGAGTACGAGTCGCCCAGGGCGACGTACCCGCCGGCGGCGGCCGAGGCCGGCTGGGCCATGCCGAGAGCGGCGGCCGCGGCGAGGAGCAGAGTGGATGCGGAAGCCCAGAATCTCCGTACTGACATAACTGTCAGCCCTCCGAAGTGTGGGGGGTGGGTGGGGGATTGATGAAGCGTCACCTGTTGTAGCAGCTTCGGGTACCCACCGGTAATGGCTTCGTGAGAACGTGCCGGATTTGCCCTAATGATCGTTCGGTAGTCATAGCTCCGCGCGTAGATAAACCTCCAACTAGCCCTGAAACAAAGGTTTGAGGACCATCCGCTCATCACTTCGGAGGTGGCGGTGGAATGTCCTGCGAGGAGATGCGAGGAGATCACGAGGAGAAGGAAGGGTGACGCCGGAACGCCCGGCAGGCCTCAGCGCACCGTGCTGCGCCCGACCACCGCGCCCGCCCGGTCGATGCAGATGACGTCGACGGCGACCGGCGCGCCCCGCAGCACCGTCAGCGCCTCGTCCCGCGCCGCCGAGGCCACCAGGTCCCCGAGCGGGATGCCGTGCGCCAGGCAGGAACGGAGCGCCGCGAGACCCGTGTTGGCCGCGGCCACCTCGGCGGCCAGGGCCTCGTCCGCGCCGCCCCGCCGGGCCAGTGCGGCCAGGAACGACGGATCGACCTGGGAGCGTGCGGAGTGCAGGTCCAGATGGCCGGCGGCGAGCTTCGACAGCTTGGCGAAACCCCCGCAGACGGTGAGCCGCTCCACCGGATGACGGCGTACGTACTTGAGTACCGCGCCCGCGAAGTCACCCATGTCCAGCAGGGCGATCTCCGGCAGCCCGTACTCGGCCACCACGGTCTTCTCCGAGGTGGAACCGGTGCAGCCAGCCACATGGGTCTGCCCGTCGGCCAGCGCCACGTCCACACCGCGCCGGATCGAGTCGATCCACGCCGAGCAGGAGTACGGCACCACCACACCGGTCGTGCCCAGGATCGAGAGCCCGCCCAGGATGCCCAGACGCGGATTCCAGGTGGAGCGGGCGATCTCCTCGCCGTCGTCCACGGAGAGGGTGATCTCCACGTCCCCCGTGCCCCCGTGCGTGGCCGCGGCCCGCGCCACGTGCTCGCGCATCATCCGGCGCGGCACGGGGTTGACCGCGGGCTCGCCGACATCGAGCGGCAGGCCGGGCAGCGTCACGGTGCCCACGCCGGCACCGGCCCGGAACACCACGCCCGAGCCGGGCGGCAGCAGCCGTACGGTGGCCCGGACGAGAGCCCCGTGCGTGACATCGGGGTCATCGCCCGCGTCCTTGACGATGCCGGCCGTGGCCCGCCCGTCGTGCAGCTCCTCGACCGCGAGCGCGAAGGCAGGGGTCTGCCCGCCGGGCAGCGTGATGGTCACCGGGTCGGGGAAGTCGCCGGTCAGCAGGGCCGTGTACGCGGCCGTGGTGGCCGCGGTCGCGCAGGCGCCGGTGGTCCAGCCGGGCCGCAGACCCGTGTGCTTGAGTTGGGCGCTGCGCCCGCCCGACGCCTCACCCTTGAGGGGCCCGCCCGACGCCTCACCCACGGAGGGATCCGATGCACGTGCTCGTACTCGGCGGCACGACGGAGGCCCGTCGGCTGGCCGGGCTGCTGGTGGCGGAGCTGCCCGAAGGGGCCGGGGTGACCAGTTCGCTGGCCGGCCGCGTGGCCGGACCGAGGCTGCCGCCCGGGGAGGTGCGCATCGGGGGCTTCGGCGGAGCCGGGGGCCTGGCCGCATGGCTGCGTACGCACCGGGTGGATGCGCTCATCGACGCCACCCATCCTTTCGCCGGGACGATCAGTTTCCACGCGGCCGCCGGTGCCGCTGCCGCCCATGTTCCTCTCCTCGCTCTGCGCCGCCCCGGCTGGGTGCCCGGCCCGGGCGACGACTGGCACCCGGTCGCCTCCCTGGAGGAGGCCGCGGCGGTGCTCCCGGCCCTCGGACGGCGCGTGTTCCTGACAACGGGGCGCCTCGGCCTGGCAGCCTTCGCCGGGCAGGAAGGCCTGTGGTTCCTGTCGCGGTCGGTGGACGCCCCCGAACCGCCGTACCCCGCCCGCATGGAGACGCTGCGGGACCGGGGGCCGTTCACCCTCGACGGCGAGCGCGAGCTGATCCGCCGCCACCGCATCGACGTCCTCGTCACCAAGGACAGCGGAGGCGCCGCCACCGCCCCCAAACTCGCCGCGGCCCGCGAGGCCCGGATCCCGGTGGTCGTGGTGCGCCGGCCACCTGTGCCGGAAGGCGTGGCGGTGGCCGGCACGCCGGAAGAGGCCGTCATCTGGCTGCGCGCCCAGCTCGGCCACCCGGGCTGACCGGCCGCCGGCTCACTCCTCCTCGGAGGCCAGGGCGTTGACCGCCGAGGCCGCCATCGCGCTGCCGCCCCGCCGGCCCCGCACGATCAGGTGGGCGAGGCCCGACGGGTGCGCGGCCAGGGCGTCCTTTGACTCGGCTGCGCCGACGAAACCGACCGGCACACCGATGACGGCGGCGGGTCGCGGCGCCCCCTCCTCGATCAGTTCGAGCAGCCGGAACAGCGCGGTGGGCGCGTTCCCGACGGCGACGACCGCACCGTCCAGCCGGTCCCGCCACAGCTCCAGCGCGGCGGCGCTGCGGGTCGTGCCGAGCTCCGCCGCGAGACCGGGAACGGCCGGGTCGGACAGGGTGCACACCACCTCGTTGTCCGCGGGCAGCCGCCGCCGGGTGATGCCGCTGGCCACCATCGCCACGTCGCACAGAATCGGCGCGCCGCCCCGCAGCGCCGCACGGGCGCGGCTCACCACGTCCGTGGTGAAGGCGAGATCGCGGACCAGGTCGACCATGCCGCAGGCGTGGATCATCCGGACCGCGACCTGGCTCACATCGGCCGGCAGCCCCGTCAGATCGGCCTCGGCCCGGATGGTGGCGAAGGACTGGCGATAGATGGCCGGTCCGTCCTTCTCGTACTGGTGCACAGTGCTGTCGCTCTCTTCGCGTGGCTGCCTTCTCGGCCCCGCGCGGACGCGGGGGCGGCCGTACGGGCCCGACCGAGGCTATCCACTGGGCGGACAGCCACCGCACAGACGTCCGAGGCACCCGAATGGCTGAAATCCGTGACTGATCATCAGATCAATGGCGCGGTCCGCTCGGCCGTCCGAGTGTCCGGTGCCTACGTTCGCTCACGGTAACTGTCTGAGGTCGGAACCGGCGGCGCTGTCGCGGACGGGCGTCGGTGTGAAGGGAAGAGGGTTGGTTCATGTCCGGACTTCGGCATAGGTTCGCCCGCCTGCCGGTGGGCATCACGGCAGTACTGACCCTGTTGTTCGTCTCCCAGGGCGCCGCGATGCCGCTCAAGGCGGCGGCGGACGACCCCATGAGCTCCGTCGGGATCACCAAGACCAACAGCACGGGCGGTGACCCGCTGGAGCCCGGGGACGAGTTCGTCTACACGCTCAACGGACAGTGCTCGGGACTGACCGTGGACTGTGTGGACTTCACCGTCACCGACACCCTTCCCGAGGGCCTGGACGTCACCAGCCTCCCCCAGTCCACCACCACCCGTGATGTCACGTACGACGAGTCGACGCGGAAGCTGACCGTCGTCTACAAGCAGCCGCTGCAGAATCCCGAGGGCAAGACCGGCCTGCGGGCAGGCCAGGCGGGCGCCGTCGAGATCGGGATGCGGCTGCCGGCCGACACCCGGGCGGCGGACGGCACCACCATCGGCAACACCGCGGAGGTCTCGGCCGGCAACGCCGACCCGAAGTCCTCCGACACCGATGTGACCGTCTCCATCCCGCGGGCCGTCAAGCCGGTGGCGACGAAGACCTGGGAGGACGGCTCCGCGGTCGCCGGCACCGGCGAGGAGTCCACGATCACGCTCGGGGTCCGCAACGACTCCTCCTCGTCGGCCGAGGTCACCGAGCTGTCCGTCTCCGACACGAGCGCGGAGACGTTCGAGTACTTCGACTTCACCTCAGCCTCCGTGACCGCGTTCCCCGAGGGCGCCGACCGGGCGCACCTGGTCGTCACCACGGCCGACGAGGTCACGCACACCGGGGACACCATCACCTCGCCGGGCGAGCTGCCGCTGCCCGACGGGGTGGCCGCCGGCGATGTCATCGGGTTCGAGGTCGTCTTCACCGACAGCGGGGGTGACCCGCTGCCGTACGACGCGACCGGCGGCACCGTCGAGGTGGGACTGAAGCTCCGTGAGACCGAGCGCTCGGACGGTTCGCCGCTGCGGCCCACCGACAAGATCACCGTCAACAACTGCGCGGTCCCGTCGGCCCAGGAGACCACCGACGGCAAGGTTGTCGGTACACAGGCCTGCGACACGTACGACATCCTGCCCGACGTCCTCGTACTCAACGGGGCCAAGAAGTTCTTCCCGGACACCGACGGGGACTACACGCAGGACAACGGCGAGCACGCCGTGCTCGGTGTGAACTCGCCGGTCAGCATGATGGTCGACGTCACGAACAACTCACCGTTCCCGGTGAAGTCGGTCACGGTCACCGAACCGGACGCGGGTGCGGCCGGTGAGTTCGGCAAGGTCGCGGTGAGCCAGGTCCGGCTGCGCCTCCCCGCGGGCGCCACCGAGGCGAAGCTGACCGTCACCTACGCCGACGGCACCAGCACCACGGAGACGTACACGGAGAACCGGGCCGTCGATGTCGCCAAGGACGGCACCTCCGTCACCGGGGTGGAGGTCGTGTACACCGGCGTCGACGGCGACGGGAACCCCACGATCGAGGCGGGCGCCGATGCGGGCCTGGACCTCCACGGCACCCTGACCGACGCCGTCACCGCCGACGACCTGCCCTCCGGTACCAGCCCCGGCATCGCCAACTGCGCCGGTTTCAAGGGGGACGCAGGCCGCACGGACGGCAGCGGGACCGCGGCGGGCACCGCCTGCCAGGACCTGGTCGTCGAGTCGCCGAACACCTCCGGGTCCGGCTCCAAGACCGTCGACCAGACCGACGTGCCGCCGGGCCAGCCCATCCCGATGCACCTCAAGCTCAGCAACAACGGCAACAAGGTGCTGGTGGACCCGGTCCTCACCGACCCGCCCGCCGACGCGGACGGCAGGCCCGCCGGCCCGAGCCCCTTCGACGTGCTCCAGATCGACTCCGTGTCGGTCTCGCCGTCGTCCGCCCCGGTCACCATCGAACTCTGGGACCCGACAGCGGGCGGCGGTACGGGCGCCTGGGTCGCGTACGACGCCTCCGACACCGCGCTGCTGCACCGGGCCACGGGCGTACGCGCGTCCTACGAGGGGGACATGCCGCCCCAGTCGAGCTTCACGGTCGACCTCGTCACCGAGCGCCGCGAAGGCGTCGAGGACGGCGGGACGTTCACCAACTGCTACTCGATCTCCGCGGGCGGCGACTACGCGGCCGGCGACCCGGTGTGCTCTCCCGAGCTGACCACCGGTCCCGCCGACGACTCGGCCTCCCTCAACAAGTCGATCAGCCCCGGTGAACTCCCGGAGTACGTCCCCGGACTCCCCCGGCAGCACGCGGACGCCTCACTCACCGTGCGCAACACCGGCAACATGTCGGCCAAGTACCTGCAGATGACCGACCAGGACAGCGACTTCTTCGACGCCGTCGACCTCGTGTCGGTCAAGTCGAACACCATGCCCGCCGGGGCCGACCGGGTGCGGATCGACGCGTACGTCGACGGGGCCTGGGCCAACGGCACGCCGTCGGCCTCCGCGGCCCTGCCCTCGGGCGTGAACGCCGCGGACGTCACCGGTATCCGTGCCACGTACTCCTCGACCAGCGGATTCAACGACGGATACACGGTCACCCCGTGCGCCGAGACCGCCTGCTCCGGTGTGCTGGTGCTCGACGTCAGCCCCCGACCGGCCCTGCGTGACGGCGGCGGCCCCGTCCCCAGCCATCTGGAGGACACCCTGGGCGGCAGCTTCCTCACCAAGATCGAGGACGAGGACACCCCCAAGGACATCGCACCGGTCAGTGCCACCCTCGACCTGGTCAAGGGCGACCCGGAGCTGGACGTCAGCAAGACGCCCAACACGGCGCTGGCGCCCGGCGAGGACGCGCCCTTCTACCTGAAGGTCACCAACACCGGGACGGCGAACGTCCCGAACCTCGTGGTGAAGGACGCGCTTCCCGAGGGCATCGCGTTCGTCGACACCTTCGAGGGCGACAACGGCGAGCCGTACAAGGTCATCGACACCGAGGTGCCCGACGGCACGCCTCCCGTTCCCACGCCCGTGTTCGACGAGACCACCGGTGACGGGCGCGTCTCCGCGCTCAGCTGGGACTTCTCGAAGAACGCGGACGGCTCGGCATGGGTGCTGGCTCCCGGAGCCACCCTGACCATCGAGATCCATGTGCGGCTGGAGGCCGGCATCGACGCCGGTGAGGTCGTCACCAACACGATGGGCGCCACCTCCTCCGACCCGGACACGACCTGCGCGGGCACGTCGCAGAGCGACGGCTCCTTCGGGGACGGCCTGTACTGCGTCGCCGAAGCCACCCTGACCGCCAAGTCCGGCGCCGCCTTCATGGCCCGCAAGTGGGTCTCCGGCAACGACGAGCTGGGCTGGTACAACACCCGCTCCGGCGCCATCGTCGAGGCCGGTGACGACTCGTGTCTGACCGCCACCGATGCCACCGGCCGCCGCTACACCGCCAACCCGTGCATCGCCCTGGTCAACCCCGGCGACCAGTACCACTACCTGATGCGCGTCCAGAACGCCGGTACCGAGTCCGGCACCGCCATGCGCATCGTGGACCGCTTCCCCGTCCAGGGTGACAAGGGCGTCATCCTCGACGAGCAGCGGGGGACCGCGTGGGACAAGCGGCCCACCCTCGCCTCGGAGCCGAAGCTGGAGGGGCCCGGCACCATGGCCGTCGCCTACGAGAACGACGAGCCGCTGTGCACCGACGACCTCGACATGGGCGGCGCCGGCTCGAACGCCGACCCGTGCCCGTCCTCCACCTGGAACGACGCCTACGGTGCCGCGGCGGCCGGCGCCCGGATGGAGCTCACCTTCAGCCCGGCACTCGCCCCGGGCGGCACCGTGGACATCACGTACGCGATGGACACCCCGCTCGACGTCGCCAGGAACGGTGACCCGACGATCGCCTGGAACTCCTACGCGCACAACGAGACCACCGACCGCGCCGGATCACCCCGCGTGCTCCAGGCCAACGAACCCATCCGGGTCGGGGTCGCCCTTTCCTACGGCGCTCTGAAGCTCGTCAAGCAACTCGGCGACCACCCCGGCCAACTGGACGGCGCCCTGAAGCGGATGCCCTTCCCGTACCACGTCACCTGCGTCATCGACCCGCAGGGCGGTGAGCCGCGAACGGTCCTCGACAAGGACTACCGGGTGTCCGTGAACCGGCCCGTCACCGTCGGCGGCCTCCCGGCCGGCGCACAGTGCTCCGTGTGGGAGACGTCCGCCCGCGGCGGCAGCGCCGACCACACCGCCGGCAACCCCGTCGTGGTGACCATCGAGCCGGGCAACGGCACCGAACCGGTGCAGACGGCGGAGATCACCAACACGTTCCGGTTCGGCGAACTGACCCTCAGGAAGGACCTGGAGGGCGAAGCGGCGGACTATGCCACGGACCGCACGTTCAAGGTCGACGTCTCCTGCACGTTGCCGGACGCCTCGGGTGCGGCCGGTGACCGGGTCCTGCAGAAGACGTACGAGGTGAAGACGGGGGAGCCCGTCACGGTGAAGCCGCTCCCGGCCAACAGCCGTTGCTGGGCCGAGGAAGTGGACACGGGCGGCGCCGCCAAGGCCGTCGTCGACCACGGTTCGCCCGACAACCCGGCCGTGGTCACGGCGGACGGCTCGGAGGGTGAGGGGGCGGTCATCACCGTCACCAACACCTTCCCGGCGGCGAAGCTGACCGTCAGCAAGCACGTGGTCAACGGCGGCTCGGGGCCGTACGACTTCGGTCTCGCCTGCACCACCGGCCAGGGCGATGTCGCCCTCGCGGCGGACGACCGCGCGTTCTCCCTGAAGGACGGCGGCGAGCGCGAGATCAGCGTGCCCGAGGGCGCGGAGTGCACCGTGACCGAGCTGAACGTCCCCGAGGGGGACACGGTCACCGTCACCGCGTCCGACGACGGGGCGGACGGCACGGTCGTCGTCGCCGGTGAGGCGTCGGTCGACGTGACCAACACCTTCGAGAAGGACCCGGACGGGGACGGCGGCCACCACGGCGGCGGGGACAACGGAGGCGGGGACAACGGAGGCGGTGGCAACGACGGTGGGGACCACGACGGTGGGGGCCACCCGGGCCAGGACGGCGGAGCCGGCCGACCGGAGCACGACGACGGCCACCTGGCCGACACCGGCGCCTGGACCTGGACCGTCCTCGGCATCCTGGCTGCCGCGCTGGCCCTCGTGGGAGGAGTGACGGCCCGTACGGTCAGCCGCCGGCGCATCCGCTGACCCGACGGCCCGCAGTACGGCGAAGGCCCCCGCACCCACGCGCGGGGGCCTTCGCCGTGCCCGCGGCCGGAGCGCGACGTCACGGTGGAAGCAGTGGCGGGCCAGGGAGATACAGTCGGCGTCGTGGTAAGTGAGCACACTCTGCTGAGAGACCTCCTCCTTCGGACCGACCGCCTCGACCCGCACGCCGCGGCCGGGCAGGGCCTGCGGACGCTACTGCCCGGCGAGCAGGCCCGGTTCCGCGTGACCGGCTGCGGTTCCGTGGACGGGAAGAGGGCGCGGACTGCCCGCATCTGCGCGGACGCGAGGTGAACAGTCCCGCACGTGTGACCATCAAGGACGTCGCTGCCCGCGCAGGCGTGTCCAAGGGCGCCGTCTCACTGGCGTTCAACCAGAAGCCGGGCGTCTCGGACGTCACCCGCCGGAGGATCTTCGAGGCCGCGAAGGAACTGGGCTGGGCCCCGAACCTCACCGCGCGCAGCCTCTCCAGCCAGAAGGTCGACATCATCGGCCTGGCCCTGTGCCGTCCCGCCCGGCTGCTCGGCCTCGAACCGTTCTACATGGACTTCATCTCCGGCATCGAGAGCGTCCTCGCGGAACGGTCGTACTCACTGCTCCTGAGGCTGGTGCGGGATCTCGACGAGGAGACCGAGCAGTACAAGTCCTGGTGGCGCAGCCAGACGATCGCCGGCGCCATCCTGGTCGACTTCCACGAGAACGATCCGAGGGTCGCGTCGCTGCAGCCCATCGGGCTGCCGGCGGTGGCTGTCGGGCACCCGTCGCTCACCGGCTCGTTTCCCGCGGTGTGGACCGACGACGCCACGGCCGCGGCCGAGGCCGTCCGCTATCTGGCGGCGCTCGGCCACCGGCGCATCGCCCGCGTCGGCGGCCCGGTCGGGCTCGGCCACAGCGCCATCCGGGCCACCGCCTTCGCGGCCACGATCCGGGAGCTGGGACTGGACGAGGGCCGCCAGATAGCGACCGGCTTCGACGGGAGCGAGGGAGCCAGGGCCACCCGCTCCCTCCTGATGTCGGCAGACCGCCCGACGGCCATCGTCTACGACAACGACATCATGGCCGTGGCCGGAGCGGGGGTCGCCGCGGAGATGGGCTTCGCGGTCCCCGACGACGTGTCGCTGCTCGCCTGGGACGACTCGCAGCTGTGCCGGATCACGCATCCCACGCTGTCGGCCATGAGCCACGACGTGCACAGCTTCGGGGCGCAGGTGGCCCGCACCCTGTTCGCCGTCATAGAGGGTGAGCACACCGGTTCCGTACAGGTGCCGACCCCGTC
Source organism: Streptomyces sp. NBC_00385 (assembly GCF_035917155.1). Taxonomy (NCBI): domain Bacteria; kingdom Bacillati; phylum Actinomycetota; class Actinomycetes; order Kitasatosporales; family Streptomycetaceae; genus Streptomyces; species Streptomyces sp. NBC_00385. The sequence continues at coordinate 4,573,543 of NZ_CP107951.1, forward strand.
CCTCACTCCGCGCGGTTCCACCGCACAGGCACCCGTCCGGAACTGAGAACGGAGCCGTGTCCTCGGGGAGGGCCGGCTTACGGGCGCAGCCCCGAGGCGAGGGCGGGGACGCCGTCCTGCGAGGAGGCGGCGGCGGCTTGTGAGGAGGCGGCGCCGGCTTGTGAGGAAGCGACGGCGGCCGCACCTATCAGCCCGGCATCCAGGGCCAGGAGCGCCGGCACGACGGGCAGCCCGCGGGTGAAGTCGAGGACGGCGTAGTCGGCCATGTGCCGGCGCAGGGGAGCGAAGAGCGTGTCGCCGGCCTGGGCCACGCCTCCGCCGATCACCACGAGGTCGAGCTCGACGAGAGCGGCCGTCGCCGCGACGGCGGCGGCGAGTGCCCGGGCCGCCCGTTCGTAGGCCCCCCGTGCGTGCGGGTTCCCCGCCCGCGCCGCGTCCGCGACCGCTGCCGCGGTCGGGGCCACCCCGGCCGGCGCGGACCACCCGGCCGCCTGCGCGTGCGCGGCGATGGCCGTACCGCTGGCGAACCCCTCGACGCAGCCCGGAGCCCCGCACGGGCACAGCGAACCGTCCAGATCGACCGTGATGTGGCCGATGTGGCCCGCGTTCCCCGTCCTGCCGGTGTGCAGCCGGCCGTCGAGGATCAGGCCGCCCCCGACCCCGGTGGACACCACCATGCACAGCGCGTTGTCGAACCCGCGTGCCGCGCCCAGCCAGTGCTCCGCGGCGGTCATGGCCACCGCGTCCCCGACCAGCACGGGCCGCAGCCCTGCGGGCAGCCGCGGGTGCGCCGCCACCCGCTCGGTCAGCGGGAAGCGCCGCCACGCGGGAATGTTGACCGGGCTGACCGTGCCCGCGGCGGTGTCGACCGGACCAGCGCTGGCGATGCCGAGACAGGTCAGCTCGTCCCACAACGGGTGGAGCGCCAGTTCGTCGAGTACCGAGGTCACCGCCGCCATGAGCTCACCGGCGGACCGCTGCGCGGGGGTAGGCCTCTGCGCGCGTGCGAGCAGCGTGCCCGCATCGTCCACGAGCGCGCCGGCGATCTTCGTGCCGCCGATGTCCAGTGATCCGTACACCGTCACGTCACCACACCTTTCGTGAAGGAAGCGGGAGTCCTTCGCTCCGGAGCACACTCTGACGGGTGCTGACAACGTTGTCTAGTAACGCGTTTAGTTTAGGTCAAGGTTTAGTAAAATCCTCGGGCCGGCCGACATGGCGGGAGCCGGTCGGGCAGCCGGCTCCCAGCCGCCCCTCACGAGGAACCGGCTCCCTGGGCGGCCGCCGTTCGCAGGGCTTCCACGAAGGTTCGCACCCTTGCCGTGGCACCGAAGTGCAACTCCTCGGCCAGTGCCAGGAAGGCCTCCATCTCCTGCCGCCTACGACAGCGGAGACCGCAAGCACCCGAACGACGCCGGCTATGCGGCCATGGCCCGCGAAGTGCAGCGCACACCCCTGATCTGACCCGCTGCCTCGTCCCGACCGCACCACCACCCCGAGGAGCTCTCGTGGATCTCCATCTGACCGGCAAGACCATCCTGATCACCGGTGCCACCAGCGGCATCGGGCGCGCCACCGCCCAACTGCTGGCCGACGAGGGGGCCCAGGTCGTGGCCGTCGCCCGCTCCGACGCCGAACTGCCCATCGACGTGGACCTGTTCCTCGGTGACCTGTCCGAACCGGCCACCGCGCAGCGGGCCGTGGACCATGTGCTGGCCCGCCACGGCCGCATCGACGGCCTGGTCAACAACGCGGGCTCGCTGATCTCCCGTGACTCCTTCGAGGCCATCGACGACGCCCAGTGGTACAGCACCTTCGAACTGAACCTGCACGCCGCGGTCCGTGTCACCCGCGCCGCGCTGCCCCTCCTGCGCGGCAATCCGGACGGCGCGGCCGTCGTCCATGTGGCCAGTGAGGCGGCCCGCCTGCCGGACGCCTCGATCGCCGACTACGCCGCGTCCAAGGCGGCCCTGCTGTCGGTGTCCAAAGCCCTCGCCACCTCGCTCGGCCCCAGCGGGGTGCGCTCCGACGTCGTCTCCCCGGGCCCCACCCGCACCGCGCTGTTCGACGCCTCCGGCGGATTCGCCGACCGGCTCGCCACCCGCTACGGTCTGCCGCGCGAGCAGGCCGTGGACCGCTTCATCCGCACCGAGCGCCGCCTGCCCACCGGCCGCATCGGCACCCCGCAGGAGGTGGCCGGGGTCATCGCCTACCTGCTGTCCCCGCGCGCCCACACAGGTCACGGGCGCGGAATGGGCCATCGACGGCGGCGCGCTGCGGCAGCTGTAGACGGCTTGCTCCTGCGTACCCACGGCTGCGGGAGGTCTTCTCCCCAACGGCTCCCAAGACGCCCCCGGAAACCACTCAGGGGCCTGATCCACTAAGTGGATCAGGCCCCTGACCTGGTCTTACGGCTGTCGGGGTGGCGGGATTTGAACCCACGACCTCTTCGTCCCGAACGAAGCGCGCTGCCAAGCTGCGCTACACCCCGATCGCCGCCGGTCTCCCGGCGACATCGATTACTTTAGCCCACCGGCGGCCGGAGACGAAATCCGCTTTTTGTGCCGATCGCGCGGGCGCCAGTGGTCAGCGGCCGGGCACCCTCGGTCACACGTCCCGCGCCGTGAGGGTCAGCAGGGTCGCCTCCGGCGGGCAGGCGAAGCGGACCGGGGTGTAGCGGTTGGTGCCGCAGCCCGCCGAGACGTGGAGGTAGGCGCGGTGGCCGTCGGCCGTGTGGCTGGAGAGGCCCTTCACGCGGTCTGTGTCCAGGTCGCAGTTGGTGACCAGGGCTCCGTAGAAGGGGATGCAGAGCTGGCCGCCGTGGGTGTGGCCGGCCAGGATCAGCGGGTAGCCGTCCGCGGTGAAGGCGTCGAGCGAGCGCAGGTAGGGGGCGTGGACCACGCCGATGGAGAGGTCGGCGCCCGTCTCGGGGCCGCCCGAGACCTCCGCGTAGCGGTCGCGCTTGATGTGCGGGTCGTCGAGGCCCGTGAAGGCCAGCTCGAGGCCGTCGAGCTTCAGGCGTCCGCGGGTGTTGGACAGGTTCAGCCAGCCCGCGTCGTCGAAGGCGTCGCGCATCGGTTCCCACGGGTTGTGGACGACGCCGACGGCCGGGGCGTTCCCGTTGAGGCCGTGCTTGCCCGCCGTCTTCTCGAAGAGGTAGCGGGCGGGGTTGCGGAGCTTGGGGCCGTAGTAGTCGTTGGACCCGAACACGTACACACCCGGGAACTCCATCAGCGGGCCCAGCGCGTCGAGCAGTTCGGGCACGGCCTCCGGGTCGGAGAGGTTGTCGCCGGTGTTCACGACGAAGTCCGGGCGCAGCCCGGCCAGGGACTGCAGCCAGGCGCGCTTCTTGCGCTGGCCGCTGACCATGTGGACGTCGGAGACCTGGAGGACGCGCAACGGGCGTGCCCCGTGCGGGAGTACCGGGATGGTGACCCTTCGCAGACGGAACGAGCGGGCCTCGAATCCTGCCGCGTAGGCGAGACCGGCGGCGCCGGCCGCGGCGGTGACCGCCGTGATTTTCAGGGGTACTCCGTAGCGTGCGCGCATGCGCCCATCGTCGCAGACGGTGCGTGTCCACGGGAAAACCGGCGGGCGGCGGGCACCCCGCACCTGCCACAATCACCCCATGACCACGCTCAAGTCCAAGCTCAAGGAAGACCTCACCACGGCCATGAAGGCGCGCGACGAGCTGACCTCGTCCACGCTCCGGCTGACCCTCACCGCGATCACCAAGGAGGAGGTCGGCGGCAAGACGGCCCGCGAACTCTCCGACGACGAGGTGCAGAAGGTGATCGCCAAGGAGGCCAAGAAGCGCCGCGAGGCGGCCGAGGCCTTCGCCAAGGGAGGCCGGACCGAGCAGGCCGAGCGGGAGAAGAGGGAGGGCGAGCTGCTCGACGCCTATCTTCCGCAGCAGCTGGGCGACGAGGAGCTGACCGCGATCGTGTCGTCCGCCGTCGACGAGGCGAAGGCCGCCGGGGCCGAGGGGCCGCGCGCGATGGGGGCCGTGATGAAGATCGTGAACCCGAAGGTGGCGGGGCGCGCCGAGGGCGGCCGGGTGGCCGCCACGGTGAAGAAGCTCCTCGCGGGCTGAGGGCCGCGGGCCGAAAGGGCTCAAGAGGCCGAAAGGTCCGCGCGGCCCGGCAGGTGTCGGACATGAAGGTGGGGCGCCCCCGGTCCGGGGGCGCCCCACCTTCATGTCCGACCTACGCGGGAACGGGCCTGGTCAGGGGCCGTTCATCCCGCCGTCGTTCTGGCCGCGGCCGTTGCCGTCGTTGCCACCGATCAGGTCCGGCGAGATGCTGATGCCGGGGAAGGGCGTGTCGTCGCCGGGCTTGTCGTCCTCCTCGCCCGGCTTCTTCTTCTCCTTCTTCTCCTTGTCCTCCTTCGGCTTCGCCCGCGGTACGTTGACCGGGTTGAAGGCCGGAGTCTCGGAGGCGTTGAGGGAGCCGGTCATCGCCGTCTTCCAGATCGGGCCGGGCAGACAGCCACCGCAGACGTCCTCGTAGTACTGACCGCCGATGTAGATGTCGCTCATCGGGATCTGCTTGGCGCCGTCGCTGCCGACCCACACCGCCGTGGACAGGTTCGGCGTGTAGCCGACGAACCAGGCGTTGATGCGCTCGTCGGTCGTACCGGTCTTGCCCGCGTTGTCGCGGTCGCTGAGACCGGCCGACTGCCCGGTGCCGTCCGCGACGACGCCCTTGAGCATCTGGTTGATGGTGTCGGCCGTGTGCTCGCTCATGGCCCGGTCGCACGACGACTTCGGTACGTCGATCTGCTTGCCGTCCGGCTTGGTCACCGAGAGGACCGCGATCGGGGAGCAGTACGTGCCCCGGTTGGCGAACGTCGCGTAGACCGAGGCCATCGCCAGCGGCGTCGACTCCTGGCCGCCGAGCGTGGTGTTGGCGACCTGCCACAGCGGCTTGTTGTCGCCGCGGTTGTAGCCGACCTTCTTCGCCATCGCGAGCGTCTCGCAGAGGCCGGTCTTCTGTTCCAGCTTCGCGAAGTAGGTGTTGATCGACTTGCCCAGCGCGCTGGTCATGTCGAACATGCCCTTCTCCGTCTCGAGCTCGTTCCCCACCTCCCACGGCTTGTCGTCCGCGGGCTGGTTGTCGCAGGTGCGGAAGCTCTCGCCGGGCAGGGAGATCTCGTGGGGGGTGGTGAAGCTCTGGGCCGGGCTGATGCCCTTCTCCAGCGCGGCCGCCGCGGTGATCGGCTTGAAGGTCGATCCGACCTGGAAGCCGGCGTAGCTGCCGCCCATCTCGTGGTCGACGGAGAGGTTCAGCACGGTCTGGTGCTTGGACGCGTCCAGTCCGTACGGGCGGGACTGCGCCATCGCCAGGATCTGGCCGGTGCCGGGCTGGACCTGGACGACCGAGGCCGCGACCTTGTCGGTCTCGTTGACCCGGGAGGTCGCCGCCTCGTTGGAGGCGGCCTGGGAGCGCGGGTCCAGGGTCGTCTTGATGGTGAGTCCGCCGGTCGCCCAGAGCTTGGCGCGGTCCTTCGCGGTCTTGCCGAAGGCCGGGTCGCTCGTGACGATCTGGCGCACGTAGTCGCAGAAGAAGCCGGATCCGCTGACCGCGGTGATGCAGCCGTTCTTCGGCCGCTTCACCTTCAGCTTGATCGGGGTGGACTTGGCCTTGTCCGCCTCCTCCTGCGAGATGTCCTTGACGTCGGCCATCCGCTGGATGACGGTGTTGCGACGCTTGGTCGCCTCTTCCTTGTCATTGACGGGGTCGTAGCGGCTGGGCGACTGCACGATGCCGGCCAGCATCGCCGCCTCCTCCAGCTTGAGGTCCTTCGCCGGCTTCGAGAAGTACCGCTGGGAGGCTGCCTCGACGCCGTACGCCTGCTGCCCGAAGAAGGTGATGTTGAGGTAGTTCTCCAGGATCTTCTTCTTGCCGAGTTCTTCCTCGACCTGGATCGCGTACTTCAGCTCCTGGACCTTGCGGCCCAGCGTCTGCTGGGTGGCCTGGGCGACCTTGGTCGGGTCGTCGCCCGCCTCCTCGACGAAGACGTTCTTCACGTACTGCTGGGTGAGGGTCGACGCGCCCTGCGCGGTCCCGCCCGCCTGTACGTTGCGGTTCATCGCGCGCAGGATGCCCTTGAGGTCGACCGCGCCGTGCTCGTAGAAGCGGGCGTCCTCGATCGCGATGATCGCTTTCTGCATGTACGGGGAGATCTTCGTCAGCGGCACGACGGTGCGGTCCCGCGAGTACACCGTGGCGATCTGGCCGCCCTGGTTGTCCAGGATCGTGGTGCGCTGGCTCAGCGGCGGAGTCTTCAGATTGGCCGGGATCTCGTCGAATCCGTCGACCGTTCCCTTGGCGGCGAGACCCAGTGCTCCGGCGGCCGGCAGCGCGATGCCCGCCAGGACCACTCCGGAGAGTGCGGCGACACCGAGGAACTTGGCGGCCTGCTGGGTCGTCGTGAGACCCCCGCCCGAGCGCTTCTTTGGCATGGGGGCAGCCTACGTTCTCATTCGCCGGACACACGTATATGCCTTGGCCTAAGCTGCTCTCAACTGTCACAGCAGTCCGGTTTTGTATCAACCCCCCTGCATGACCCTGTGCATGACCCGGCCACGAGTTCAGGCGCTCCCGAAATCGCCTCGTGTGTCATCGACCGTCCGTTATGTCTCAGGTGGTCTGTCCCGATTCTGCCGGGATAGTCGCGCATGTCCTCACCTCACTCCCCTGGGTGATCTGCCGCATACGCATAGTCCGTTCGGGCCATTCAAGATTGGGCCCGAAGGGGGTGTTGTGCTGTCGCCACCTTCCGTAACGTCCTCAACTGGCAGCGGTGAATATGCCGCTGCCGCCGTGGGGGAGCCTCGATTCGGGAGAGGACGGCGCCGGGATGGGCTGGGTAACCGACTGGAGTGCGCAGGCAGCCTGCCGCACTACCGATCCGGATGAACTGTTCGTACAAGGGGCAGCGCAGAACAGGGCCAAGGCGGTGTGCACCGGATGCCCGGTGCGGACCGAGTGCCTTGCCGATGCGCTCGACAATCGCGTCGAATTCGGCGTGTGGGGCGGAATGACCGAGCGGGAGCGCCGCGCACTGCTGCGCCGGCGTCCGACCGTCACGTCCTGGCGCCGGCTGCTGGAGACCGCACGCAGCGAGTACGAGCGGTCCACGGGCATCCTGCCCGTGGCGATCGGGCTGGAGGACGACGAACTGCACGAGACGTTCGCCGCCGTGGGGTAGCCCCGGGGGCAGGACGGACGACGGGGAGACTACGCAGCTCCGGCCGAGGCGGAACCGGTCGCGAGCCGGTCCCCGATGGCTCGCAGCCCTGCGAGGTCATGGACATCTCCAGGCAGCGCGGCCACCGCGGTCACGGCCACCTCGGGATGCAGCGCGGTGAAGCGGTCGCGTGTGTGCTGTTCGCGCGCGACCACCTGCATTCGTTCGGCATGCAGGCGCAGCAGACCGGCCGTCAGCTGTTCGACGGTCACGGCGTCAGGGGCAGCTGTGTTCGTTACGGCGTCGGTACGGGTGTCCGCTTCCGCGTCCGGGAGGTCGGCGGGGTCGTGCTCCGAGGCGTGCTCGGACGGTTCGGGGGTGGCGGCTCCTGCGGTGTCCGGGGTCGGTGCGGAACCGGCCGCGGGGGATTCGGCGGGCTCACGAAGTCCAGCCTTCCCGGCCCCCTGATCCACAATGCCGTCGGCATCAAGATTTTCTGCGGCGGCCAGCGCCCGCTCCGCGGAGAGCCGGGCGGCGTCACTGCCGTGGACCCGGTTGAGCACCAGACCGGCCAGCGGCATGTCCTCCGCGGCCAGCCTCTCCACGAAGTACGCGGCCTCGCGGAGCGCGTCCCGCTCGGGTGTCGCCACGACGAGGAACGCCGTGCCGGGTGCCTGGAGGAGCTTGTACGTGGCATCGGCGCGGGTGCGGAATCCGCCGAACATGGTGTCCATCGCGGCGACGAAGGTCTGCACGTCCCGCAGGAACTGGCCACCGAGCAGCTTGCCCAGCGTTCCCGTCATCATCGACATGCCCACGTTGAGGAACTTCATTCCGGCCCGGCCGCCCATCTTCGCCGGGGCCATCAGCAACTTGATGAACTTCCCGTCCAGGAACGAGCCCAGCCGCTTCGGCGCGTCCAGGAAATCCAGGGCGGACCGTGACGGCGGGGTGTCGACGACGATCAGGTCCCACTCGTCGCGCGCCCGCAGCTGACCGAGCTTCTCCATCGCCATGTACTCCTGCGTGCCGGCGAAACCGGCCGACAGGGACTGGTAGAAGGGGTTCTCCAGGATCGCCCGGGCCCGCTCCCCGTCCGCGTGCGCCTCGACGATCTCGTCGAAGGTCCGCTTCATGTCGAGCATCATGGCGTGCAGTTCGCCGGCGCCCTCGGCCCCTACGCCCTCCACCCGGCGGGGGATGTTGTCCAGCGAGTCGATGCCCATGGACTGGGCCAGCCGGCGCGCCGGGTCGATGGTGAGGACGACGACCTTGCGGCCGCGCTCAGCCGCCCGTACGCCGAGGGCCGCCGCGGTCGTCGTCTTGCCGACGCCGCCCGAACCGCAGCACACGACGATCCGGATGTCCGGGTCGTCGAGCAGGGCGTCGGTGTCCAGGGAGGGGGCCGGGGCCGTACCGGTGCCGGTGTCCGCCCCGGTACGCGCTTCCGTGCCCGTGCCCGATGTCATGAACCCACCCCTTGTTCCGCCGCCCCGTCGCCCACGCCCTGCTTGCGCAGCTCCACCGCCAGTTCGTACAGCCCGGCCGGGCCCACGCCCTCGCCGATCAGCGGGAGTTCGTACGACGGCAGCCCCAGCCCCGTCAGTACGGCGCGCTGCTCACGCTCCAGCTCCACCCGCTGGGCGTGCTCGGCCGCCTGCTCGACCAGAGGGCGTACGAGTCCTGCGGAGCCGGTCACGCCTGCCCGGGTGAGGGTCTTGGCGATCTCCTTGCGCCGCCCGCCCGCGGCGGTGCGCAGCGCGTCCTCGTCCAGCAGGTGCGGGCGCACCATGTTCACGATGACCCGGCCCACCGGAAGTTCGGCGGCCCGCAGTTCCGTGATGCCGTCGGCGGTCTCCTGGACCGGCATCTCCTCCAGGAGGGTCACCAGGTGCACCGCCGTCTCGGGGGACTTCAGCACCCTCATCACGGCCTGCGCCTGATTGTGTATCGGGCCGATCCGGGCCAGCCCCGCCACCTCGTCGTTCACGTTGAGGAAGCGGGTGATCCGGCCGGTCGGCGGGGCGTCCATGATCACGTGGTCGTAGACGAACCGGTTCCGCTTGTCCTTGCGGCGCACCGCCTCGCACGCCTTGCCCGTCAGCAGGACGTCCCGGACACCGGGCGCGATGGTGGTGGCGAAGTCGATCGCGCCGAGCTTCTTCAGGGCCCGGCCCGCGCTGCCGAGCTTGTAGAACATCTGGAGGTAGTCGAGGAGGGCGCGCTCGGCGTCGATCGCGAGTGCGTACACCTCGCCGCCGCCGGGTGCGACGGCGATCTTGCGCTCCTCGTAGGGGAGGGAGTCCGCCTCGAAGAGCTGGGCGATGCCCTGTCTGCCCTCGACCTCGACGAGGAGGGTGCGCCTGCCCTCGGTCGCGAGGGCGAGCGCGAGGGCGGCGGCGACCGTGGTCTTACCGGTACCGCCCTTGCCGCTGACGACCTGGAACCTGCTCACGTATTCGAGCCTAACCAGTCGCGCCGCGGGCTACGCACGAGGCTGGGCGTCCCGTGGACCGGCCAGGCATTACAGTCGGGCCATGACCAAGTGGGAATACGCGACCGTGCCCCTTCTCGTGCACGCGACCAAGCAGATTCTGGACACCTGGGGCGAGGACGGCTGGGAGCTGGTCCAGGTCGTTCCCGGCCCGAACAACCCCGAGCAGCTCGTGGCCTACCTCAAGCGGGAGAAGGGCTGATGGCGGGCGCCGTCGAGGCGAAGCTCGCCGAACTCGGGCTTGCGCTGCCGGACGTCGTACCGCCGCTCGCCTCGTACCAGCCCGCCGTGCAGTCCGGGGTGTACGTGTACACCTCGGGCCAGCTGCCGATGGTGGACGGCAAGCTCGCCGTCACCGGCAAGGTCGGCGCGGAAGTCACGCCCGACGAGGCGAAGGAACTGGCGAAGACCTGCGCGCTCAACGCGCTGGCCGCCGTCAAGTCGGTCGCGGGTGACCTGGACCGCATCGCCCGTGTGGTGAAGGTCGTCGGGTTCGTCGCCTCGGCCACGGACTTCACCGGCCAGCCCGCCGTGATCAACGGTGCGAGCGAGCTGCTCGGCGCGGTGCTCGGCGACAAGGGCGTGCACGCCCGCAGCGCCGTCGGCGTGGCCGTGCTGCCGCTGGACGCGCCGGTCGAGGTCGAGGTCCAGGTCGAGCTGACCGGAGCCTGAGCCGAAGCCGTACCGCTGCCGGGGCGCCGCCCCGATTCCGTGAGGTCCCGTCCGGTCGTGACGACCGGGCGGGATCATCTGTGTACGGGGCATGTACGGATCACCGCGCCCCTCGAACATCGTCACGGTTCCGGATAGCCTCCGGCCATGTCCAATGGTCAGTGGTACCCACCGGAATGGCCCGACCGGATCCGGGCCCTCGCCGCAGGCGAACTGACGGCGGCGACCCCCAGGCGGGCCGCCACCGTGATGCTGCTCCGGGACTCCGCCGCGGGTACCGGGGACGGGCCCACGGTCCACATGCTGCGCCGGCGCACCTCGATGGCCTTTGCCGGAGGTGCGTACGCCTATCCGGGTGGCGGGGTCGACCCGCGCGACGACGACCGGCTCGTCGGCTGGGCCGGACCCGCGCTGGAGGACTGGGCGAAGCGGCTGGGTGTCGGTACGCCGGCCGAGGCCCAGGCCATCGTGTGCGCCGCGGTCCGCGAGACGTACGAGGAGGCGGGCGTCCTGCTCGCAGGCCCGACCGCGGGCACGGTCGTCACGGACACCACCGGCGCGGACTGGGAGGCCGACCGCGAGGCGCTGGTCGCGCGGGAGCTGTCGTTCGCCGAGTTCCTCGACCGGCGCGGGCTGGTGCTCCGCTCCGATCTGCTCGGCGCCTGGGCGCGCTGGATCACTCCGGAGTTCGAACCGCGCCGCTACGACACCTGGTTCTTCGTCGCCGCGCTCCCGGCCGGTCAGCGCACGCGCAACGCCTCGACGGAGGCCGACCGCACGGTGTGGATGGGGCCGGCCGACGCGGCCGACGGATACGACCGGGGTGAGCTGCTGATGATGCCGCCGACGGTTTCCACACTGCGTGCGCTCAGGCCGTACGCCACCGCCGCGCAGGCGCTGGAGGCGGCATCGGGCCAGGATCTCGCCCCCGTGCTCGCACAGGCCCGCCTGGAGGGCGGAGAGCTGGTGCTGAGCTGGCCGGGGCACGAGGAGTTCACCAAGCACATCCCGGCGGGCGGTGGTTCCGCATGAGTGACGCGGCCGCGCTGCCCGGACAGCCGCGCGGCGGGGTGCTGTCCGGCCCCGCCACCACCCGTGCGGTCAACGTCCTCGCGCCGAACGCGTCGGCCATGACGCTGGACGGCACCAACACCTGGATCGTCGCCGAGCCCGACTCGGACCTCGCGGTGGTCATCGACCCGGGCCCGCTGGACGACGCCCATCTGCGGGCGGTCATCGACACGGCCGAGCGCGCGGGCCGGCGGATCGCGCTCACGCTCCTCACCCACGGGCACCCCGACCACGCGGAGGGGGCGGCCCGCTTCGCCGAGCTGACCCGGACGAAGGTGCGGGCCCTGGACCCGGAGCTCCGGCTCGGCGACGAGGGCCTGGGCACGGGTGACGTGATCACGACCGGTGGGCTCGAGATGTACGTGGTGCCGACCCCGGGCCACACCGCGGACTCGCTCTCCTTCCATCTGCCCGCCGACCGCGCGGTGCTGACGGGCGACACGATCCTCGGGCGTGGGACGACGCTGGTGGCGCACCCGGACGGGCGGCTGGGGGACTACCTCGACTCGCTGCGGCGGCTGCGTTCGCTGACGGTCGACGACGGGGTGCACACCGTGCTGCCCGGCCACGGCCCGGTGCTGGACGACGCCCAGGGCGCGGTCGAGTTCTACCTGGCACACCGTGCACACCGCCTGGCCCAGGTGGAGACGGCCGTGGAGGCCGGGTATCTGACGTCGTCCCAGGTGGTGGCACACGTGTACGCGGACGTGGACCGCTCCCTGTGGCCCGCGGCGGAGCTGTCGGTGCGGGCGCAGCTGGAGTATCTGCGGGAGCACGGACTGATCTGACGGGCCCGTCCGTAAGGATCCGGGCGGCCCTGCCCCGTACGGATCCGGCGTGCCCCGCCCCGTGACGTACGCGAGGGGCCCCGCCGGTGTCGGCGGGGCCCCTCGGGCGTTGCGTACGACGACGGGTCAGCGGGACCGCTTGGCCAGCCGCTCCACGTCCAGCAGGATCACCGCACGGGCCTCCAGCCGCAGCCAGCCGCGGCCGGCGAAGTCGGCGAGGGCCTTGTTGACCGTCTCGCGGGACGCGCCGACCAACTGGGCCAGCTCCTCCTGCGTCAGGTCGTGCACGACGTGGATGCCTTCCTCCGACTGGACGCCGAAGCGGCGCGACAGGTCGAGGAGGGCGCGGGCGACTCGGCCCGGCACGTCGGAGAAGACCAGGTCGGACATCTGGTCGTTGGTCTTGCGCAGGCGCCGGGCGACGGCGCGCAGCAGGGCCGTGGCCACCTCGGGGCGTACGTTCAGCCAGGGCTGAAGGTCGCCGTGGCCGAGGCCGAGGAGCTTGACCTCGGTCAGCGCGGTCGCGGTGGCGGTACGCGGGCCCGGGTCGAAGAGCGACAGCTCACCGATCAGTTCGCCGGGGCCGAGGACCGCCAGCATGTTCTCGCGCCCGTCGGGGGAGGTGCGGTGGAGCTTCACCTTGCCCTCGGTCACCACATAGAGGCGGTCACCCGGGTCACCCTCGTGGAACAGCGCGTCGCCGCGCGCGAGGGTCACCTCACTCATCGAGGCGCGGAGCTCCGCGGCCTGCTCGTCATCGAGCGCCGCGAAAAGCGGGGCGCGCCGCAGAACGTCGTCCACGAGTTCTCTCCTTGTCGGCCTGTTCAGGGAACCGTGGTCCCCATCATGCCGGACGGTAAAACAGTGCGATCAATCACAAACCAGTTTGACGCACGCGCGTGCCGGAGCGTACGGCAGGGGGCCGATTGGGGGCGGATCTCCCGCGAGCGGGGTGGATGCCGGGGCCGGACGGGTGGCTTGGGCGCCGGTGAGCGTGCCGGCCGAGGGGCTGACCGGGTGTCGGTGGGGCGCGATTCAGCTGTGGGCGAACATGCCGTCAGTGGCCGCGGGGTGGCTGTCGAACCGCGGTCGCGGAGTGGCTGGCGAACGGCCCTCCGTGTGGGGGGCGGGGGCTGTGGGCCGGAGGGTTCCCTCCCGTAATGCATACCCCTGCCCAGTATCGATATTCGGGTTGACCTCATACCCCTAGGGGGTATCTACTGCTGGCGTGGGTCCGCCCCCGCAGGTATCCCGCCCGCCCGGTCAGCCGAGGAGTCCGCCATGAACACCACCCTGAAGATCACCGCCTTCACCGCCGGTCTCGCCACCGTCTTCGGCGCCTCGTACGGCATCGGCCACGCCACCGGTGGCCCGTCCGCGAAGCCGGCCACCGCCGCCCACGCGGGTCACGCCTCGGCCGCGTCTTCGGATCCGGCCTCCCCGGGCGGCGACACCGCCTCGGACGGCGCCGGCCTGCTGCCCGGGGGCCTGCAGATCTCCGAAGGCGGCTACACGCTCAGCCTCAGCGACCCCTACGTCACCGCCGGCGCCCCCGCCGACCTGCGCTTCCGGATCCTCGGGGCGGACGGCCGACCCGTCACCGCCTACCGGACCGCGCACGGCAAGGAGTTGCACCTCATCGTCGCCCCGCGCGACCTCTCCACCTTCCAGCACCTGCATCCCACCCGCGCCGCCGACGGCACCTGGCGGACCTCCGCCGCCCTGCCCACCGCCGGCGAGTACCGCGTCTTCGCCGACTTCACCCCGGCCGGCGCCTCGCAGGGCCTCACCCTCGGCGCCGATCTGCACGCCGCCGGCGACCTGCGCCCCGTACCGCCGGCCAGGACAGGGCGCACCGTCACCGTCGACGGATACCAGGTCACCCTGACCGGCGACCTCGTCCCGGGCCGCTCCACACGGATCGGCCTCGCCGTGGCCAAGGACGGCAGACCCGTCACCGATCTCCAGCCCTACCTCGGCGCGTACGGCCACCTGGTCGCCCTGCGCGCCGGTGACCTCGCCTACCTGCACGTCCACCCCGACGGAGAGCCCGGCGACGGCACCGCGCCCGGCCCGGACATCACCTTCACCACCACCGCGCCGAGCCGGGGCGGCTACCGCCTCTTCCTGGACTTCCGGCACGGGGGCGTGGTCCGTACCGCGGCCTTCACGGTCACCGCCGCCGACAGCCCGGCGGAGGCTTCCCCCACTGCTGCGGTGTCCGCCTCGGCTTCCGCGGAGCACGACGGGGACCACCAGCACTGAAGCGCCCACGGCCCGGTCCGCGCCCGAAGAGAACCCGCCCCGGCGCCTCGCCCCTTCGGCGTAGCCTTCGGGCATGGCAGAGAGCAAGGTCCGTAAGCCCGTGGCCGAACCCGCGGTGAAGGCGGCTGCGAAGCCGGGGAAACCGGAGTCGCGCCTGGCGATGGTGCGGCGTGCGCGGAAGATCAACCGTGTCCTGGCGGAGACGTATCCGTACGCACATCCGGAGCTGGACTTCGAGTCGCCGTTCGAGCTGCTGGTGGCCACCGTGCTGTCGGCGCAGACGACGGACCTGAGGGTGAACCAGACGACGCCGGCGCTGTTCGCGAAGTACCCGACTCCGGAGGACATGGCGATGGCCGTTCCCGAGGAGATGGAAGAGATCATCCGGCCGACGGGCTTCTTCCGGGCCAAGACCAAGTCGCTCATAGGCCTCTCCGTCGCTCTCCGGGACCGTTTCGGCGGCGAGGTGCCGGGGCGTCTCGCCGATCTCGTGACCCTGCCCGGGGTCGGCCGCAAGACCGCCAACGTCGTCCTCGGTAATGCCTTCGGCGTACCTGGCATCACCGTCGACACGCACTTCGGCCGACTGGTCCGCCGCTGGAAGTGGACCGAGCAGGAGGACCCGGAGAAGGTCGAGGCGGAGATCGCGACGATCTTCCCCAGGAGTGAATGGACGATGCTCTCGCACCGCGTCGTCTTCCACGGCCGCCGCGTCTGCCACGCCCGCCGTCCCGCCTGCGGTGCCTGTCCGGTCGCCCCGCTCTGTCCTTCGTACGGGGAGGGCGAGACGGACCCCGAGAAGGCCAGGAAGCTGCTGAAGTACGAGATGGGCGGTCAGCCGGGCCAGCGGCTGAAACCGCCGTCGGACTACCCGGGCAGTCCCGCCCCCGCGCTGGGCGCAGGCTGACCCGGCGGGGCGCTCCGGAACGAAATGCGTGAGGACAGGCGTTGTGAAACGAGGGGTGCCTATGAAGACGCATGAACACAGCACGGACGCGGCCGCCGCCGCTGCACAGGACGCCGCCGACGACATCGCCGACGGCGCCGCGATCGACGTCACGACCGAGGGCCTGCCCGACTGGCTGGATCCCGTCGCCCGAGCCGCGCGAACCATCCAGCCGCAGCAGCTCAGCCGCTTTCTGCCGCCCGCGAGTGGAGCCGGGCGGCAGTCCGCGGTGCTCGTCCTGTTCGGCGAGGGCGCACACGGGCCGGAACTGCTTCTGATGGAGCGCGCCGGAAGCCTGCGCTCCCATCCGGGCCAGCCCTCCTTCCCCGGCGGCTCGCTGGATCCGGCCGACGGCGACCAGGAGACGACGGGGCCGCTGCGGGCCGCGCTGCGCGAGGCGGAGGAGGAGACCGGCCTCGATCCGCACGGGGTGCAGATCTTCGGCGTCCTGCCCCGGCTCTACATCCCGGTCAGCAGCTTCGTGGTGACTCCGGTCCTTGGCTGGTGGCGTTCGCCCAGCCCGGTCGGGGTCGTCGACCCGGCCGAGACCGCCCGGGTCTTCACGGTGCCCGTGGCGGATCTCACGGATCCGGCCAACCGGGTGACCACGCGCCACCCCAGCGGCCACCGCGGCCCGGCATTTCTGGTCGAATCCGCACTCGTATGGGGGTTCACGGCAGGGGTGATCGACCGGATTCTGCACTTCGCGGGCTGGGAGCGCCCCTGGGACAGGGCCAAGCAGGTGCCGCTCGACTGGCGCGCATGACAGGCTGACTCCCGAGCTCCGCCGCCGGGCCTTCCCGGCCACGGGGAGACGTACGGGCCCGGTGACGAATCTGCGAGGCAATAGACGGTGAACGTGCTGGACATCCTGCTGCTGGCCGGCGCCGTGTGGTTCGCGGTCATCGGCTACCGCCAGGGGTTCGTCGTCGGCATTCTGTCGGTGATCGGGTTCCTGGGCGGCGGTCTCGTCGCCGTCTATCTGCTTCCCATCCTGTGGGACCAGGTGACGGACGGCTCGGAGGTCTCGTCGACGGCGGCCATCGTCGCGGTCGTCATCGTGATCGTCTGCGCCTCGGTGGGCCAGGCCTTCACCACCCACCTGGGGAACAAACTCCGCCGGTACATCACGTGGTCGCCCGCGCGCGCCCTCGACGCGACCGGCGGCTCCCTCGTCAACGTCGTCGCGATGCTGCTGGTGGCCTGGCTGATCGGCTCCGCGCTGGCGGGTACGTCCCTGCCGACCCTGGGCAAGGAGGTCCGCAGCTCCTCCGTGCTGCTGGGCATCTCCCGGGTGATGCCGCCCCAGGCCTCCACCTGGTTCACGGACTTCTCCTCGGTCCTCGCGCAGAACGGCTTCCCGCAGGTCTTCAGCCCGTTCGCCAACGAGCCCATCACCGAGGTCAGGGCCCCCGACCCGGCTCTGGCCGGCAGCCCCGTGGCGGCCCGTGCCAAGGAGTCGATCGTCAAGGTCGTCGGTACGGCACCGAGCTGCGGCAAGGTCCTCGAAGGCACCGGATTCGTCTTCTCCGACCGCCGGGTGATGACCAACGCCCACGTTGTCGGCGGCGTCGACGAACCGACCGTGCAGATCGGCGGCCAGGGACGTCTGTACGACGCGAAGGTCGTCCTCTACGACTGGCAGCGCGACATCGCCGTACTCGACGTGCCGGACCTCGACGCGAAGCCGCTGCAGTTCACCGACACCGACCACGACGCCGCGACCGGGAACAGCGCGATCGTCGCGGGGTTCCCGGAGAACGGCTCGTACGACGTGCGCTCCGCGCGTGTCCGGGCCCGAATCGACGCGAACGGGCCCGACATCTACCACCGCGGCACCGTCCGCCGCGATGTCTACTCGCTCTACACGACGGTCCGTCAGGGCAACTCCGGCGGTCCGCTGCTGACGCCCGACGGCAAGGTGTACGGAGTCGTCTTCGCCAAATCGCTCGACGACCCCGACACCGGTTACGCCCTCACGGCCGACGAGATCCGTCAGGACATCACGCAGGGCCGTTCCGCCAACCAGCAGGTCGACAGCCAGGGGTGCGCGCTCTAGGAGCGTGGGTCGAAGGTCCCGCCTGCGGGGTGGCGGGACCGCGGATCATCCGCGCGGGTGGCGCAGCCGCGCCGAGACCCAGCGGGCCCTGCGGCGGAGGATGCGCGGAATGCCGAGCCGGGGATCATGCAGAACATGCATAGCGTGCACCCGGCCCTGGGGGCCGCCCCCCTCATGAGTGCCCGGTACCGCCGTGGCGGTCGAGCGACGATTGCGTGCTGCGTCACCGAAGTCGTGCGTCCAGCCCATACCGGGACGTCTGCCCGTGACGCATGGTCGGTAACCGCCCATCCGCCAGCCAATTGGCCTATGCGGCAGGCAAGTGGCTGTTCGTCGGACATGTGTGCCCGCCGGCTAGCGGTCGGGCTCGGAATCCTTGAGCCAGTTGATGAGTTCGGCCGAGAACCCGGCCGGATCCTCCTCATGGGGGAAGTGACCGAGACCGTCGAAAAGTCGCCAACGGTACGGTGCCTCGACATACTCGCCGGACCCCGCCGAACTACGGGTGCGGACCGCCGGATCGAGTGAACCGTGCAGATGCAGGGTCGGCACCCGCACCGGCCGCTTCATGCGCCGGTTGAACTGGATGCCGTCCGGCCGCGCCAGCGAGCGCACCATCCAGCGGTAGGGCTCGATCGAGCAGTGCGCGGTCGACGGGATGGACATGGCACGCCGGTACACGCCCACCGCTGCCTCGTCAGGGAACTCCGCGGTCCCCGGGCCCGCCCACTCGTGGATCAGCCGTCCCACCAACGCCGCGTCGTCCGCCACGAGCTGACGCTCAGGCACCCAGGGCCGCTGAAAGCCCCAGATGTACGAGCCGGCACGGGACTGCGCGAAGTCGGAGAGCATCGAGGAGCGCCACCGGCGCGGATGCGGCATCGAGGAGACCACCAGCCGGCGCACCAGCTTGGGACGCATCACCGCGGCCGTCCAGGCCAGGTAGCCGCCCATGTCATGGCCGACCAGCGCGGCGTCCGGTTCGCCGAGCGAGCGGATCACGCCGGTGATGTCGAGTGCCAGGTTGGCGGGGTCGTAGCCGCGGGGCGTCCGGTCGCTGCCACCGACCCCCCGCAGGTCCATCGCCACGGCGCGGAAGCCCGCGTCGGCGAGTGCCGGAAGCTGATGGCGCCAGGTCCACCAGAACTGCGGGAAACCGTGCAGGAGCAGGACCAGCGGGCCTTCGCCCATTTCGGCGATGTGGAAGCGGGCGCCGTTGGCCGCGACGTCCCGATGGGTCCAGGGGCCGTCGAGACGGACGGGACCGCCCGCCGCGGACGCGGGACCCGTTGGACCGCCGGGAGCCGGGACGGCCGGCTTCTCGTGGCCTGCCCGGTCTTCGGGGGCCACGGGGCGAAATGCGCTGGAATCGGGGACCGTCATGTGGATGAGCGTGCCACAGCAGACGCCTTGTCCTGGACCGGACGGTTCTCGATGGCCTTGTCCGCAAGTGTGCTGCCGCCGATCGGCAGGATCGCGTCCGCGCCGACGCTCGCACGCGGGTGCGGCTTGACCCCCTGGAGGATGGCGGCGGTCTGCTTCGCCGAGGCGATGGACTTCTCCGGCGGCTTGACCTTCTTGAACTTGGCGTAGCCGAAGAGCGCGAGCAGGATCCCCAGCAGGATGAACGCACCGCCCACGATCAGGAACGACCAGGCGAGGCCGAGTCCCAGGTTGTGGATTCCGTACGCGGCCGCGAAGCTCAGCACCGGGATCGCGAACAGGATCAGCACGCCCGTGACGATGAACGCCACGCTGCCGATGACGCCACGCTTGACGTCCTGTCGCACCTCGGCCTTGGCCAGGGCGATCTCGTCGTGCACCAGCGCCGACAGCTCGGCCGTCGCCGAGGCGACCAGCTGACCGAGACTGCGGTCGGCGCTGCCCGCGTAATTGCCGGGGTCGCTCATCCCTGACTCCCTCTCCTGTTCAACACATCCGATGTCAGATCATGCCGGACTGTCCGGCTTGTTGCTCGCTGCCCCCGCCACTTGGGCAAGGCGGCGGTGCTCGGCCGCCTTCTTCTCGTAGAGCGCGGCCATTCGCAGGTGGTACTCCGGATCGTCCTGCTCGTAGATGTCCGGAATCCCGGACGCGTCCTCGTCGAGTTCCTCCGCGTCGAACAGCGCCCGGTATCTGCGTACCCGCAGTTTGAGCAGTACACCGGAGAGTACGGCGGCAATCAGGGATCCGATGAGAACCGATGCCTTGATCTCGTTGATCATGTCGTCGTCGCCGACGAAGGCGAGCTCCCCGATGAGCAGCGAGACGGTGAAGCCGATGCCGGCGAGTGCGGCGACCGCGAAGACATCGGCCCAGGCCAGGTCCTTGTTCAGCTCCGCCTTGGTGAACCGGGTGGCCAGCCACGTACCGCCGAAGATGCCGATCGTCTTGCCGACGACGAGCCCCAGGACGACACCGAGCGTTTCGGGCCGGGTGAACACGCCCGCCAGTGCACCGCCGGAGAGGGAGACACCGGCGGAGAAGAGCGCGAACAGCGGTACGGCGAGACCGGCCGACAGCGGGCGGACCAGGTGCTCGATGCGTTCGCCGGGGGAGTGCTCCTCGCCCTCGCGCCGGGTGCAGCGCAGCATCAGGCCCATGGCGACGCCGGCGATGGTGGCGTGGATGCCGCTGTTGTACATCAGCCCCCAGATGACCAGGGCGAGCGGTACGTAGACGTACCAGCCCCGGACGTTGAACCGCAGCAGGAGGTAGAAGACGGCGAGGCCGGCGAAGGCGCCGATCAGCGCGACGAAGTCGATGTTCTCGGTGAAGAAGACCGCGATGATCAGGATCGCGAAGAGGTCGTCGACCACGGCGAGGGTCAGCAGGAACGCGCGGAGCGCGGCGGGCAGCGAGGTGCCGATGACGGCGAGGACGGCGAGCGCGAACGCGATGTCGGTGGCCGTGGGCACGGCCCAGCCGCCGGTGGAGCCGTCGCCGAGCACAGCCACGAGCGTGTAGACGACCGCCGGTACCGCCATGCCGCACAGTGCGGCGACGACCGGGAGCGCGGCCGCCTTGGGGTCGCGCAGTTCGCCCGCGACGAGTTCGCGCTTGAGCTCGACTCCCGCGACGAAGAAGAAGACGGCGAGCAGTCCGTCGGCCGCCCAGTGCGCGACGGACAGGTGGAGGCCGAGCACCCCGGGCCCGAAGTGGAAGTGGCTGACGCTCGAGTAGCTCGATCCGAAGGTGTTCGCCCAGACGAGGGCTGCCACGGCGGCGACCAGGAGTATGACTCCGCCGACCGTCTCCGTACGCAGGGCGTCGGTGAGGTAGTTCCGCTCGGGTAGCGGCAGACGGCCCAGGAAGGTACGGCGGGGGGAGGGGGGTGCGGGGGTGGGCGTGGCCACGGGGGGAGACCTCCGGGTCGGTACGGCAGCGACGGCATGGCTGATGCACTTGCCGACCAGACTTCCCGGCACACCCTGTGGAGATTTCTTATCGTTTTACTGATCAGCTGCCACTGTACCCGGGGTGTGCGGGGCGGTGACCGGTGATCGTCACCCTAAATGCCCGAAGGGCATCCGGCGCGTCAGCCGGATGCCCTTCGGGGCGGGCGCTGCTTCTGGGGGCCTATGGCCCCAGGGCCCTTCGGGAGCCGAGGCGGGTCCCTTGGGGCCGGTCTCAGTCCTCGGAGGAGGACTGCGGCAGCTGGGTCTGGATGAGGTCCATGACCGAGGAATCGGTCAGTGTGGTGACGTCGCCCAGGGCGCGGTTCTCGGCGACGTCGCGGAGGAGGCGTCGCATGATCTTGCCGGAGCGGGTCTTGGGGAGTTCGGCGACCGGCATGATCCGCTTGGGCTTGGCGATCGGACCGAGGGTGGTGCCGACGTGGTTGCGCAGTTCCGCGACGAGGTCGTCGGAGGCGGTGGCGGTGGAGCGCAGGATGACGAACGCGACGATGGCCTGACCGGTGGTCTCGTCGGCGGCGCCGACGACGGCGGCCTCGGCGACTGCCGGGTGCGACACGAGCGCGGACTCGACCTCGGTGGTCGAGATGTTGTGCCCGGACACCAGCATGACGTCGTCGACGCGGCCCAGCAGCCAGATGTCGCCGTCCTCGTCCTTCTTGGCGCCGTCGCCCGCGAAGTACTTGCCCTCGAAGCGAGACCAGTAGGTGTCGAGGAACCGCTGGTCGTCGCGCCAGATGGTGCGCAGCATGGAGGGCCACGGCTCGGTGAGGACGAGGTAGCCGCCTCCGCCGTCCGGGACCTCACGTGCCTCGTCGTCGACGACGGTGGCACTGATGCCGGGCAGGGCGCGCTGGGCGCTGCCGGGCTTGGTCTCGGTGACGCCGGGGAGCGGCGAGATCATCATCGCGCCGGTCTCGGTCTGCCACCAGGTGTCCACGATGGGGCACTTGTCGGCGCCGATGTGCTTGCGATACCACATCCACGCCTCGGGGTTGATCGGCTCACCGACCGAGCCCAGGACCCGGAGACTGCTCAGGTCGAACTTGGCGGGGATCTCGTCTCCCCACTTCATGAACGTGCGGATCGCGGTCGGCGCGGTGTAGAGGATCGTGACCCCGTACTTCTGGACGATCTCCCAGAAGCGCCCCTGGTGCGGGGTGTCGGGCGTGCCCTCGTACATGACCTGCGTCGCGCCGTTGGCCAGCGGCCCGTAGACGATGTAGGAGTGGCCGGTGACCCAGCCGATGTCGGCGGTGCACCAGTACACGTCGGTTGCGGGCTTGAGGTCGAAGACCGCGTGGTGTGTGTAGGCGGCCTGGGTGAGGTAGCCGCCGGAGGTGTGCAGGATGCCCTTGGGCTTCCCGGTCGTGCCCGAGGTGTAGAGGATGAACAGCGGCTGCTCGGCCTCGAACGCCTCAGGGGTGTGCTCGGTGGACTGGCGCGCGGTGATCTCGTGCCACCAGACGTCGCGGCCCTCGGTCCACGCGGTGTCCTGGCCGGTGCGGCGGACGACGAGGACGTGCTCGACGCTCTCGATACGGGAGACGGCGTCGTCGACCGCGGGCTTGAGCGCGGAGGGCTTGCCGCGGCGGTAGCCGCCGTCGGAGGTGATGACGACCTTCGCGTCAGCGTCCTGGATGCGGGCGGCGATGGCGTCGGCGGAGAAACCGCCGAAGACGACCGAGTGCGCGGCACCGATACGGGCGCAGGCCAGCATCGCGACGGCGGCCTCGGGGATCATCGGCAGGTAGACGGCGACGCGGTCGCCCTTGCCGACACCGAGCTCGGTCAGCGCGTTCGCTGCGCGCGAGACCTCGTCTTTCAGCTCCGCGTAGGTGATGGCACGGCTGTCGCCGGGCTCGCCCTCGAAGTGGATGGCGACCCGGTCGCCGTTGCCCGCCTCGACGTGACGGTCCACGCAGTTGTACGCGACGTTGAGCTCGCCGTCCGCGAACCACTTCGCGAAGGGCGGGTTGCTCCAGTCGAGCGTCTCGGTCGGCTCGGTGGCCCAGGTCAGGCGGCGGGCCTGCTCGGCCCAGAAGCCCAGCCGGTCCGCCTCGGCCTGCTCGTACGCCTTTGCTGTGACGTTGGCGTTCGCGGCCAGATCGGCAGGCGGTGCGAACCGCCGCTCCTCACGAAGCAGATTGGCCAAGCTTTCGTTGCTCACGACATCTCCCAGTCCCAGGGTGTCCGTTGTGTCCCGGGGCCTAGCTCATCAGGCCAAGGGCCGGGTGACAAGTGCCTGCCGGGAATTGGTTTAGACCTGTGTCTTCGTGTATGGAGACATGATCCCGCTTCCGCGGCGGGGTGGTGGTGCACGCAGTGCGTGGGCGAGGTGCTGGTGTGCGGGGGGTGCGGAAGCGGGATCACAAGGTCTCACGGACCTGGGGGCCGTGCGGTTCAGGCGCCCGTACGTGCCAACTCGGCCGGATCAGTCGGTGCATGCGCAGGCGAGGGCGCGGACGAAGGCGACGAGGAGGGTGATGGTGACGGGGATGGATGAGACGGGCTGACCGGGTCGAAGACCTCGTCGAGCCCATTGCCGGCACTCGCGCCCTCGGTCAGCAGATACGACTGTGCCTCGGCCACGTGGAAGTACATGCCGTGGAGCTGGAGGGTGCCTTCGGCGAGGCGCCGTGCCACGGACGGGTGGGCCCGTAGATGGTCCAGCTGCTGGACGATGTTGGTGAGACAGAGCTGCTCCACCGCATCCGCGGGCATCCGGCCGGAGATCCGGGCCCAGGCCCGGTCGCGCGAGGCCATCCGCTCCAGGCTGGGGACTCCGTGCCGGAGCCAGCGCCAGAGAGCTGTCTCAGAACCTTCCGGCCTGGTGCTGAGCAGTGCGTTCATCGCACCGCAGCCGGAGTGCCCGCAGATGGTGATGGACTCGACCCCCAGCACGTCCACCGCGTACTCGATGGCCGCACCGACCGAGTGGTCGCCGGTCTCGGAGTCGGACGGGGGGACGAGATTGCCGATATTGCGGACGGTGAACAGATCGCCGGGGCCGCTTGCCGTGATCATGCTCGTGACGAGTCGGGAATCCGCGCAGGTGATGAACAACTGAGAGGGGCGCTGCCCCTCCTTGGCCAGTCTCGCCAGCTCCTCGCGGACCAGCGGGGCCGTGTTGCGCTGGAACGAGCTGAGGCCGCTGACCAGCCGTTGGCTGCCGGCCGGCAGCGGTCGTGCGGACCGATGATCGGGCGCGAAGTGGTCGGCGTGATCAGGTGAGGGGCGGGCGTCTCCATCTGCGTGGCCGAGTGCTTCCGGGGCGAGTGGGGGACCGGACCGTGTCCCGCTCGTGTCCGGCGCGTGGTGATCCGGACACGCGGGCGGCGGTGCTGCTTCCGGTGCTTCGGCCGTGGGGTGGGTGGGCAGAGCCTTGCCCTCAGCCGTTACCGCAGTCGCAGCGGCAGTCGCAGCCGTAGCTGCCGGCGCCGGTCCCGGCGTGCTCGGTTCCGTGCTCGTGCGGGCGGGTGCGGGGCTACCCGTGGCGGTGACGGGCACGTGCTCGGGTCCGTCGTGGCAGTGGTGGTTGCGCCAGGGCGTCCAGGGGCGGCAGCAGGAGTGCGCCGCAGAGGCGGGCTCGGCGATTCTGCCCCCGGAGCGACCGGTGAAGGCGACCCGGCCGCCGTGGGCGGCATGGGCGTTGCTCCAGTCATGGATCAGCTCGTACGCCGCGTGATCCATGAAGAATCCGTCCAACTCGACGACCACGTCCGCGTCCTGAGGCAGCTGGCCCAGCGCTCTGCTGAGCCGGGGCACCGCAAGGAACGTCAACTGTCCCCGCACCACCACCAGATGCTGTCCGTCGTGGTCGGACGTGGAAATCCGTGTCCGGGCCAGCCGGTGCAGGGCGACGGCCACCGCCACGGCGATCCCGATCGCCACCCCCTTGAGCACACCGAAGAGCAGTACTCCGGTGATCGTCGCGCCGTACACCAGGAACTCCCGGTGCCTGTGGACGTTGCGGATGTGTGCGAAGTTCACCATCTGGATGCCGACCACCATCACGAGCGCACCAAGAGCGGCGAGCGGGATCCATTCCAGCGCGGTGACCAGGAACCCGGTGGCGAGCAGGACCCAGACGCCGTGCAGCACTGTGGACGCGCGCCCGGTCGCTCCGGCCCGTACGTTCGCCGAACTGCGCACCGCGCCACCGGAGACCGCCAGGCCGCCGAGCAGACCGGAGATGGTGTTGGCGATGCCCTGTGCGCGGAGCTCGCGGTCGAGATCGGAGCGCCTGACGGGGGGAGCGGCCGCGGCAGGGGCTCCGTCCGGGGCATCGGCTGCGGGTTCGCCGGTCCGGACGTTGTCGCTACCGGTGGAGAGCTCGCCGGCCCGGGTGCCGTCGCTACCGGCGACGGGCCCGGCCGACTGCTCGCGGCTGCGGTCCGCAGCCAGCTTGTCCACTGCGACGGCGGCGAGCAGGGATTCCAGACTGGCCACCAGCATCATCGTGAATACGGCTGTGGCAAGGCCGAGCAGCGGCCCCTGAGGCATTTCCGGCAGGGCGTGCGAGCGCCAGGACGGCAGGTCGACCCGGGCGATCGAAGGGGCTGCGAGAGCGGCCACGGCAGTCGCCATGGCGACCGAGGCCAAGGCTGCGGGGATCCGACGCATGTTCCGTCCGGCGCGTCCCGGGATCCGAGGCCAGAGCACGAGGACGGCGATGGTGAGCCCGCCGATCAACGGTGCCGCCGGGCCGGCCCGCTCCAACTGGGCCGGTAGATGCAGTGCGTTGGAGACAGCGGAGCTCTGGGGCGAGCCGCCGAGCACGATGTGCAGCTGGGCGAGCGCGATCGCCACACCGATGCCGGCGAGCGTCCCGTGGACGATGGCGGGGCTGACGGCCAGTGCGCTGCGCGCGGTCCGCAGCGAGCCCAGCACGATCTGAAGAAGACCTGCACCGATGGTGATCGCGCAGGTGGTGCGCCAGCCGTAGATCTGGATCAACTCGGCTGTCACCACGGTCAGTCCGGCGGACGGCCCGGAGACCTGCAGGGGGGTTCCGCCGAGCAGGCCGGCGACGATGCCGCCGACCGCGGCGGAGATGAGGCCCGCTTCCAGTGGAGCGTCCATGGCGACAGCCAGGCCGAGCGACATGGGGATGGCCAGGAGGAAGACGGTGATCGATGCGGACAGGTCGGCGCCCGCGATGCGGAATCGTCCGCCGCGGTGCGGCGGTGGCGGGCTGTGCGGTCGCTTGACTCCCGAGGATCGGGGAGGGCGCGAACTGCGGGATGAGTGGTCATGACGAGTGGGGACGCAGGCAGACATGTTTCCCGTCTCCTCCGGGGCAGCGCGGTCGCGGAACGTGGGGACGCGGCCGTGGGTCACGGCGTGCAGCGGCGGGATATCTCAACTCTCGGTAAACAGATCGTAATGGAGAGTAAAGATGTGTGTCCAGGATTAAGGGCAAATGGGCCATTGAAGCACCCGTTCCAGTGAATAGGCAGCTTTTCATGCGGCCTGTCGCCCGAATTTGTGTGCAGTGCGTGCGACTTTGGCCGCGCCGTCTCGGCACGTCAGCGCAAGTTACCTGCAAGGAAGAGGGTGGGCGGATGATGGCCGCCGCGAAGAGGTTCGCCTTGGGTGTCATGGCCGTCGCGCTGGTCGCGGGAGTGGCGGGCTGCTCCGGGGCGGGGTCCGGCCCGAACAGCTCCGGACCCGGTGCCGCGAACGGCGCCGCAGGAGCGAAGAAGAAGGCGGCCGAAGCGGCCCCCCGGAGCGCGGTCCGTGTCATCGGTGACGGGTCGACCGCCTTCACGGGGGCCCAGCCGAAACAGCCGGCCGTACAGCGCCTGGCACCCGGTCAGAAGCCGCCGCAGTTCGTGGTGTTCTCCTGGGACGGGGCAGGGGAGGACAGCCAGCGTCTCTTCTCGCACTTTCGCGAGGTGGGGAAGAAGTACCACGCGAGCATGACGTACTTCCTCAGCGGCGTGTACCTGCTGCCGGAGGCGAAGCGTGAGCTCTACGACCCGCCCAAGCACAACGCGGGCAGCTCCGACATCGGCTTCAACGACACCGAAGGCATCAGGGACACCCTGGCCCAGGTCCGCGGCGCCTGGCTGGACGGCAACGAGATCGGCACCCACTTCAACGGCCACTTCTGCGGCAAGGACGGTGGCGTCGGCACCTGGTCGGTGGACGAGTGGAAGAGCGAGATCCGACAGGCCAAGTCGTTCGTGAAGGGCTGGAAGAGCAACGATCCGGAGCTCGAGGGCGAGAAGTCATTGCCCTTCGACTACGACCAGGAGCTGATCGGCGGCCGGACTCCCTGCCTCGAGGGGCAGAAGAACATGGTCGCGGCGGCACGCTCGATGGGCTTCCGCTACGACTCCAGTGGAGTCAACGACCAGGTCTGGCCGAAGAAGAAGGACGGCATCTGGGACCTCTCGATGCAGTTGGTACCGGTGCCGGGGCGCGAGTTCGAAACCCTGTCGATGGACTACAACTTCATGTTCAACCAGTCCGGCACGACACAGGGTGATCCGGACCAGCACGAGTACTGGGGCGATCAGATGCGCGACGGTCTGCTCCAGGCCTTCGACCGCTCCTACGAGGGGAACCGTGCCCCGCTGATCATCGGCAACCACTTCGAGTCCTGGAACGGTGGCACGTACATGCGCGCCATCGAGGAGACGATCGAGTCGGTGTGTACCAAGGAGGGTGTGCGCTGCGTGTCCTTCAGGCAGCTTGCGGACTGGCTGGACGCGCAGGACCCGGCCACGCTCGCCAAGCTCGGCACGCTGAAGGTCGGCAAGGCGCCGAAGACCGGCTGGGCGTCGTTCCTCGGTGAGGCCGCGAGCCCGGTCAAGAGTGAGGGGCAGGGCCAGGCTGAGGCGAAGGAGCCTGTCGGGGCCGCGGGGAAGCAGGCCGACCGCTAGACCGCCCACGGAGGGCCGACCGCCGCCGCCCCGCTGTCGACCCGCGGTCGGCCCGTCGTCGGGCCGGCTGCGGGAAGCCGTTCGACCGCCGGACCCGCTGAGGGCGCCCCGGCGGCCGGCCCGGGTACTGGGCCTGAACTGGGTGGCGTCAGCTCCAGGACCCGCCCCAGGTGGCGTTCGCTCCAAGGCCCGCCCCGGGCGCGTCCGCTTCAGGGACGGTCGTGGGTGGTCCGCTCCAGGGGCGCCCAAGGACTGGCTCTGCGGGCCGGGAGTGGACGGTCCCTGGAGCGGCGGCCGATCAGGCCGGCTGGGCGGCCTCGGCTCGCGCGAACCGCTCGTCGAGTACGAACGCGGGGTCGACCTGGGCCGCCAGGTCGGCGCCCGTCTTCTCGTTGCCCCAGCTTTCCGCGTTCCTCAGGTGGAAGTGGACCATCTGACGCGTGTAGCGCTCCCAGTCGCGCTGCCCGTACGAGTCCTCAGCGGCGTTCTGCAAGGCCTGCAGGGCCATCCGGTTGTCCGCCTCCAGCAGCTCGAAGCGGGCAGGGCGGCCCTTCTCCATGGCTCGCACCCAGTTGGAATGGCCGACGGTGACCAACAGATCCTCGCCGACCTCGGCGCGCAGGAACTCCAGGTCGTCCTCGCCCTGCACCTTGTTCCCGACCACCTTCAGCGCGACGCCGAAGTCCTGTGCGTACTCCTTGTACTGGCGGTAGACCGAGACGCCCTTGCGGGTCGGCTCGGCCACCAGGAACGTCATGTCGAAGCGGGTGAACATTCCGGAGGCGAAGGAGTCCGAACCGGCGGTCATGTCGACCACCACGTACTCCTCGGGGCCGTCGACGAGGTGGTTGAGGCAGAGCTCGACCGCACCGACCTTCGAGTGGTAGCAGGCCACCCCCAGGTCCGATTCGGTGAACGGCCCCGTGACCATCAGCCGGATGTCCCCGTCATCGAGCCCGACGGTGCGGGCGCAGGCGTCGTAGACGGGGTTGTCCTCGCACACCCGAAGCAGCCGGGACCCCTCGCCCGGCGGCGTCGTCTTGATCATCGTCTCGGCGGAGGCGATGCGGGGATTGCTGCCCCGCAGATACTCCTTGATCAGTGGCAGCTGCGCTCCCATGGCGGGCAGTGCCGCCGCTTCTTGTTCGTCGAGGCCGAGCGCGGCCCCGAGATGCTGGTTGATGTCGGCGTCCACCGCGACGACGTGAGCTTCATTGGCGGCAAGGTGGCGGATGAAGAGCGAGGACAGCGTGGTCTTGCCGCTGCCGCCCTTCCCTACGAAAGCGATCTTCATGTTCACCTAGGGTAGCGGAATGATTGCGTTCCGCTGTCGAAGTTCGTGAAGAACGCCACTCCGGGCCGGTAGGTGTGCAAGGGGCGCGTAGCCTCGCTACTTATGAGTACGACTTCCTCGGACCCGCTCGCCGCTCTGGGCTCCCTGCCTGGGGTGGCCGATGCGGTGGACTCTGTACGCAAGGCTGTCGACCGGGTCTACGGGCACCGTGTCATGCGGCGTCGCAGCAACGAGGTGACCGCCGAGGCGGCCCTGCGGGGCGCCCGGGGTTCGGCTGCGCTCTCGGGCGCTGACTGGAACCTTGAGGAGGTACGCCGACGCACCGACTTCAGTGGTGACGGCGAGGCGCACGTGATCGGTGCGGCCCTGCGCCTGTCGGCCGAAGCGGGCCAACTCCTTTCCATCTGGCGGCAGTCGCCCCTGCGGGTTCTTGCGCGGCTTCACCTGGTGGCTGCGGGTGGCGCGACGCCCGAGGACGCCGTCGGGCGGCCCCGACTGGCGGACGAACCGGTGGATGAGCCTCTGATCGAGGCGCCCCTGCCGGGCGCCGGCGAGGTCGCGGGGCGGCTCGAAGGGCTCAGTGGGCTCATTCTTTCGGGGAGTGCGGCGCCCGCTCTGGTGACGGCCGCCGTCGTGCACGGCGAGCTGCTGGCGCTGCGCCCCTTCGGCTCGTACAACGGCCTGGTCGCGCGGACCGCCGAGCGGATCGTGCTGATCGGGAGCGGGCTGGACCCGAAGTCGATCTGCCCGGCCGAGGTCGGTCACGCCGAGCAGGGGAGGGCCGGTTACGTCGCCGCCTTCGAGGGGTACCTGGCGGGCACGCCGGAAGGTATGGCCGCCTGGATCACTCACTGCGGGCGGTCCGTGGAACTGGGCGTCCGGGAATCGACTGCCGTATGCGAGGCGCTTCAACGGGGAGCCGCGTAAGCGCGGGGCTGCGCGGAGTGCTGGTGGGGGAGCCCGGGCAGCGGCCGGCTTCTGCTGCCGGGATGGTGATCGGCCGGTGCGGGTCGCTTCGTGCCCGGCGCGCCTCGCACGGTGCTGGTCGCTTGACTCCGGTGGCTCTGGCGTCCGGTGATCTTGGCGTCCGGTCGTCTTGACGTCCGGTGGTAAGGGTTGCGGCGGTACCGAATCGGTACCGCCGCTGGCATGTCCGCCCAGTTACCAAGCGTCCTCGATATGTGCCCATCAGGTCGGGTGCTTTGCCCGTTCCTGGTGCGGCTGGCCCGTAATCGACGGGTCGACGTCGCGTGGGTGCCCGGCTTTCATGCGCGGTCCGTGGGGCCTTCTCTGCGTTACAGGTCATCCTCGCGGATGTCCTTGGTCTCGCGGGCCGTTGAGTCCTTTGTACTCCAGGGGTCGGGTGAGCGGAAGTGCTGGCTGCACTTCTTTACTTTTAGGTTCAATTACGGACGAGTTGGTTCAAACGGGCAGGCGCGCCACCGTAGTGGCGCGACGCCGGGCGCTGTACCAGACGATCCCGGCGGTGAGGGCCGCCGCGCCCACTGCCGCGGCGGCCATCAGCGCCGGCCGCGGCGGCATCGAGAGCGTGGGCAGGCGTTGCTTGAGCCGGACCGGGCGGTCGAAGACGAGAATCGGCCATTCCCTCAGGGTTGCCTCGCGTCGCAGTGCGCGGTCCGGGTTGACGGCGTGCGGGTGACCGACGGATTCCAGCATGGGTACATCGGTGGCGGAGTCGCTGTATGCGTAGCAACGGGCGAGGTCGTAGCCCTCGGACGCGGCGAGAGCCCTGATGGCCTCGGCCTTCGTCGGTCCGTACGCGTAGTACTCCACCTCGCCGGTGAAGCATCCGTCGTCGCCGACGACCATGCGGGTGGCGACGACGCGGTCGGCGCCCAGGAGTTCACCGATCGGTTCCACCACCTCGGCCCCGGAGGTCGACACGATGACCACATCGCGTCCGGCGGTGTGATGTTCCTCGATGAGGGTCGCTGCTTCGTCGTAGATGATCGGGTCGATCAGGTCGTGCAGGGTCTCGGCGACAATTTCCTTCACCTGCTGCACGTTCCAGCCCTTGCAGAGCGATGAGAGATATTCACGCATCCGCTCCATCTGGTCGTGATCTGCACCCCCGGCGAGGAACACGAACTGTGCGTACGCGGTGCGCAGTACGGCGCGGCGGTTGATCAGTCCACCTTGGTAGAAGGACTTACTGAAGGTCAGCGTCGATGACTTCGCAATGACCGTCTTGTCCAGGTCAAAGAAGGCGGCTGTGCGCGGCAAGAAGCGGTTTTCCACAAGGCAGAGCATAGGGGCCCACCATTCGGCGTAAACCCCGGCGCGTGGGTTTGCCTGAGAAGGGTCTCGGGTACACCATGGAAGTCACGGATCGTTCGCGACCGTGCTAACCCGGTCCGACTCCTCCCCCCCCCCGAGTCGGCCGTGGGGACGACCCCCGCTCTCCCCCCCGGCGGGGGTCGTCGCATGTCCGGACGCGGTTCTGCCGCTCGGAATCACACACTTCTCCTCCTTTTCGGCCCTCATGGCCTGTGTCCGTGGGCGACTCCGATCAGCATGCACCGTCACGGAGCGTCACGGAAGGGCTGCTCTCGGAAGTCTCCGGTTCGGGCGACGGAGTTATTCACAACGGCAGCGTTGTCCACAGTTCTTGAGCAAGATCCACATGATTTTCCGAAGCGCTGCACCGTGATTCCACCCGTGAAGTCCACGGGTTCCGGAATCACCGTCTCGGAAGGCTTCGAGATCGCCGCGAACCGCGGTGAAGGTGAGTGAAGAAGGGGGCGGAGATCGTGGCTGAATCCAGTGCACGGGATCGTCTGCCGGCTGGCGAGGCCCGTCGGGGCGGACCGCTGATTGTCACCGAGGATGTGGAACTGCTCGACGATCTGCTGAGGCTGTGCGCAGCCGCCGGAGCGGAGCCCGAGGTTCATCACACGATGCCCGACCGCAGAGGGGGGTGGGAGCTGGCTCCCATGGTCCTCGTGGGGGACGACGCGGCCGCACGTTGCCGCGGGGCGGCCCGCAGGCGGGGGGTGATGCTCGTCGGCCGGGATCAGGATGCTCCCGACGTGTGGCGCAGGGCCGTGGAGATCGGGGCCGAGTACGTGCTGCGCCTCCCCGATTCGGAGAACTGGCTGGTCGACCAGATCGCCAACGCGGCTGAGGGGGTCGGACGGCCCGCGCTGACCGTCGGGGTGATCGGTGGCAGGGGTGGTTCCGGCGCGTCAACGCTGGCCTGTGCGCTGGCGGTGACCGCGGCGAGGTCCGGGCGGCGGACGATGCTGATCGACGGCGATCCCCTGGGTGGCGGCATTGACGTGCTGCTCGGCGGTGAGCGGGCCGAGGGGATGAGGTGGCCTGATTTCGCTCATTCCAAGGGGCGGGTCGGTGGCGGCGCGCTGGAGGAGTCATTGCCCGCGCTGCACGGACTGCGGGTGCTCAGCTGGGGCCGTGACGACTGGGTGGTCATCCCGCCGCAGGCCATGCAAGCGGTGATGGGCGCCGCGCGCCGGCTCGGCGGAGTGGTGGTCGTGGATCTGCCGCGGCGGGTCGACGAGGCCGTGGCCGAGGCGCTGGCGCAGCTGGACCTCGGGCTACTCGTGGTGCCGGGGGAGCTGCGGGCGGTCGCTGCGGCGAAACGGGTGGCATCGATGGCCGGAATGGTTCTGGAGGACCTCCGTGTGGTGGCGAGAGGGCCGTACGCCTCCGGACTCGACGACCAGTGGGTGGCGCATGCGATGGGGTTGCCGCTCGTTGGTGAACTGCCCCTGGAGCCGGGGCTGCTGGCCGAGCAGGACATGGGGGAGCCGCCCGGGGGAAGTCCCCGCGGGCCGCTGGCCAGGTTCTGTACGGCCTTCTGGGACCGGGCTCTTGCGGGCGAAGCGGCCGGGGGCCAGGTCATGGGGGGTGCGTCATGACCGAGGCGTTGCTCGACGCGGTGAGGCAGCGGCTGGCGCAGAGCGGTGCGGCGCCCACTCCGGCGGGCGTGGCGGCCGCGCTGAGGGCGCAGGGGAGGCTGCTCGGAGACGCCGAAGTCCTTGGAGCCGCTGATGAGTTGCGTGGGGAGCTGATCGGGAGCGGTGTGCTGGAGCCGCTGCTCGCCGATCCGGCGGTCACGGATGTGCTGGTGTCAGCGCCCGACCGGGTGTGGGTGGACCGGGGCCGCGGGCTCGAACTCACCGCGGTGACCTTCGTGGACGCTGCGGCGGTCCGCAGGCTGGCTCAGCGGCTGGCGGCCGTCGCGGGGCGGCGTCTGGACGATGCCAGGCCCTGGGTGGATGCCCGGCTTCCGGACGGGACCCGCATGCATGCCGTGCTACCGCCGGTCTCGGTCGGATCGACCTGCCTGTCGCTCCGGGTGGTCCGGCCGAAGGCCTTCTCACTGGGGGAGCTGGTCGCGGCGGGGACGGTACCGCCGGATGGCGACCGAGTGTTGCGGGCCCTGGTGGAGGCCCGGGTCTCGTACCTGATCAGTGGCGGGACGGGGGCGGGGAAGACGACGCTCCTGTCCAGCATGCTCGGTGCGGTGGGGGAGCGGGAGCGCATCGTGCTCGCCGAGGACTCGGCCGAGCTCCGGCCGGACCACCCACACGTGGTGCGCCTCGAATCGCGCCCTGCGAATCAGGAGGGTGCCGGGCGCGTGGCCCTTCGGGACCTGGTGCGGCAGGCCCTTCGCATGCGCCCCGACAGGCTGGTCGTCGGAGAAGTGCGAGGTGCCGAGGTCACCGAGCTGCTCGCGGCCCTCAACACGGGGCACGAGGGCGGGTGCCTGCCCAAACCATACATAGACATGGCCCGGGTTGGCAGGCGTAGGAAGCCCCGCCCACGCGCCACGGGGGACAGACGCACGGACGGGGCTTCTCATCCTCACGCTAGCGGGACCACCGCCAACGTGAGGGCTTCCGCTCTTACCGCGCAGCGCCGCCGCGAGCACGGGGACAGCGGAGACCTATGCAGCCACGCCACGGGCCACTATGAGCGCCACAACGGCTACCCAGGCGAACCACGCGACAACGGCAAGAACGCGCTTCACACCCGCTCGATAGCGGACGGGTGCAACTGACGTTCCCCTTGCCCGTCGAACTTCACCCAGGCTTGCGGCAGGAAGCGACGCGCGTGTGTTGGCGAAGACGGGTCCATCCACTTGAGGTCAACGTCCCGCAGCACGCCGGTTCGCTCGCCGTCCGTGACCCGCTTTCCAATGTCCTTCCGGGTGACGCTCACGCTGCCACCTCCCTACGCGCACACATTGCGCACGGCGGAAAGACGTATGGGGGCTTCGGGCTTCCCGGGGGCAGGTAGGCAACCCCCGACCGGGCGTCGAGCGCTCCGCCGTACTCATCCCACCAACCGGCCGGAGAGTCCGCGTACGGGCTTCCGGGCGTGTCTAGGAGGCTGACTAGCTTCGGCTCAGGTAAGGCGCTCACACGGGCGCTGACGTGTTTCACGGGGGCCGTCATCCGACCGAAGTCCCCTGTGCCACCCATGACTTGACTCGTGAGAGCTTCGGTTCGGCGTGCGGGTGGTTGTTGATCTCAATCAACAAGTCCCGGTCGTGCTTCTCGTCCCACTGCTTGGCGAGTGCGCCACACACGCCACACCCCGTGGACACGGTTGCGCGCATCTCCGGGTACTGACCTGAAACGATCTCTCGTGACTCTGCTACTGCCATGCTCGCCGTCCCCTCACGCGGTCCGATCGCGACAACGCTAGAAAGAACGGCAACCCAACTCACAGCGGATTGCACGAGGTTGCACGCGAGTCAGCTCAGGGCATCCATAGCCGATGTGATCAGCGTTCGAGCGGCGGCACCATAGACGGCCAACGCTGCTAGTTCAGCGAACGTCTCGGCGTACATCGCTACTTCGCTGGGCTGTGTGAGCGTGAGATAGCCGGAGATCAACTCGACGTTGACTTGTGCCGCGTCATAGATCCAGAACCCCTCAGCCGGCCAACGCTCACGATCTGGCCGCATGGGCACAACTCCCAGGCTTATGTTGGGAGTTGAGGCGACGGAGATGAGATGGCCAAGCTGTCCGGCCATGACCTCAACGCCACCGATCCCGGACCGCAACACCGACTCTTCAACGAGGAACGCGAACGTGCGGTCTCCTTCGTACAGCACCCGCTGACGCTCCACGCGGGCCGCAACCGCTTCGGCCACGTCGTCCACCAAGCCACGCCGTCGCTGGATCGCTTGAAGCGCTGCCGTCGTGTACGGGCGTGTCTGGATCATTCCGGGTACAAGCCATGAGGAGTAGGACCGGAACCGCCGGGTGCGCTCGTAC
Source organism: Streptomyces sp. NBC_00385 (assembly GCF_035917155.1). Taxonomy (NCBI): domain Bacteria; kingdom Bacillati; phylum Actinomycetota; class Actinomycetes; order Kitasatosporales; family Streptomycetaceae; genus Streptomyces; species Streptomyces sp. NBC_00385. The sequence goes on from NZ_CP107951.1 coordinate 4,608,901, forward strand.
AGCGGCAAGCGGGCTTCCTGAGCCTGTTTGAGCCCAGCCCGCTCCATGCGCCGCCAACCGACCCACATGCCTTCAGCGGTCCGCAGCATGGCAATCAAGTCTTCGGTGTATTCCTCGGCCCCGCACGCCTTGCACCATGCCCGGATGTCGTCAGCGGACGGGGGCGTACGAGCGTTCATGATCCGGGACGACTTGGAACGGCTCCACTCGCAGCGCTCCGCTAGGTCGAGCCCGGACAGCCCAGCATCCCGGCAGAGTTCCGCGAGACGATCCGCGAGAGCCTGCCGGGCCTGCTGGGCACTGGAAGACGCAGAAAGAGCCATGGTGCGTGATCGTCAGGCAGGCCGGTATTCCGCGTGGGGAATGGCTCGCTCCCACGCTGCTTCGTAAGCCGCCGCGTACTGAGCGCCTAGCTCCGAGTCGTGATGGACCTCCATGCGCGGACCGGTCCACTGACCTTCGCCGCTGAAGTGGTGCAAGATCACGGTTTCCTCGTCCATGACCCAACCGTCCAGCGCGGGGAGCAACAGGCCACGGGCGTTCGAGCGGGGCAACCATCGCACGTCTTCACCCGCTGCGACGTTCGTAAAGGTGCCGTCGTACTCGTAACGCACGTAGTCGCTCAGCGGCTCCGAGATGACGCGTAGGCGGCGCATGTGGACCCCCCGACCGGTCGTCTCAACCACGACGTCCAGCCATGATCGCCACCACGATTCGCGGTTGTTCGGGTTGTAGCGGTGCCCCTCCTGCCAACGGATGAACTCCGGGTCATCCCGCATGTAGCTGTCCCGCATCTCAAGATGCATCGCTGAGCGTTGCGCCTTGGCGAGCGCTTCACGTACCGCTGTTGCCACCGTTGGCCTCACTGTCCGGGCGGGGGATGAACTGGAGCATGTTTGCGGGGAGCCGGATCACGCTTTCGTGGTCCGGAACATCGGTCGAGTGGCCGGGCACCGAACCGACTTCCTGAGCTTGCCGGACCGTGTCAGCGTCCGCCGTCCATGACTGAATGATCAGGTCGCCGGTCGTGTCGTCCAGCCAGATGGTGGGTGATCCGTCGTCCGGGGTGTTGGGCCAAATCCCCAGGAACTTTAGGGCCATTGGGCACTCCTTCGCCGAGTCGGTTGCACGTCCGTGCACGAGCGTTCCCCGTACGCGTGATCAGCGCAAGAGGGCAGGCCGGAACGCACAGAAGCCCCGTAGACGGCCCAGGATCGTTCCTAGGTGTCTACGGGGCTTCGTTGTGGTGCAGGGGCGCTCAGAACACTTCCGGGTCGCTCACAGCGGCGAACACGTCGGCACCCGTCGGGATCGTTCGAGTGTCGCGTGCGAACGCCAATCGGAACGCTGGGAACAGCGGGTGCGCCTCAGCCTCAGCGTGCGAGACAGAAGCGCGCGCAATCCGGTTCGCAAGCTCCGACGTCGTCGGCTTCAGGCTCACAGCTTCGCCCCCTTGTCATCCGTGTTCTTCAGCAGCGACTCAATGAGTGCGTCAAGGTCGTCGTCGCCCTCGCCATTGGCAGGCTTCGCGGCGTATCCCAACGCGCTGAACCACTGCCCGACGAAACGTGCTAGCGGGTGGGCAACGTCGGCTTCTCCGCGCCGTCCGGGAACAACAAGCCCATCGGCAATGATGCGCGTGATAGCAGCGCGGTATAGGTCCCTGAGCGCTTCCCGGTCGTCATCCGGCAGTGGAGCACCCGACATAGTTCCCAGGGGCTTACGGGGCGACTCAGCGGCCTTGCGGGACCGGTACGCCTTATCGCGACAAGACCGACCGCAATACTCCGCGTGAGTCTTGCCCGCTGTGAATGCCGTTCCGCAGAAGGCACAGTTCTTAGTCATCGGTTCACCTTCAATCGCCCCAAGCAAGGGGCAGCGCGTAGCGTGCGTTTTCCGAGCTGGGACCGGGATCGCTGAGAGGAAACGGTCTGAACTTTGGACCCGATACCCGAACCCGTGAAGCGAGAAGCAGTGACTTGCTGTCGCTCAGCGCTTGTCGAATGCTCTTCCATCAGCCCGCCGGCTGCCGCCCCAAAATTTCTTCAGGCGCACACTGCGAACGGTCAGGAATCAGCGGGATGGAGTCGGGCGCGTCGGTCATTGCTCAGCCCCAACGCACTAATCGAGATCAGCCGCGCGTGTGTGTCAGCGTGGCTTGCCTGGGACTCAGGCTGATCGGGTACTCAGCGACCCAGGCTCTTCGCTGTGCTGGGTATTCGATGGACTCAGCAGCCTTGTTCTTCGGCGGGTGTCACTGCCCGCGGTGATCGTCGTGTCAGGACGAAGGGGCACCCGGTTTCCCAGGCACCCCCCTACCTTGTGAGCGCCCCCTATTCCGGGAGCACCCCCCTACCCCTTGAAGTGGATAGGTGCACCCGGCTTTACGCCACTGCCGACCATTGCCGCGTGACTCGCGGTGAAGGTCTTTGTCTGAGCGTTGTAAAGCACGGCGGCGGTTTCAACCGGTCCGACGTCGATGTATCCGCGCTGTCGTGGCGCGCTCAGCTCAATACCCAGTTCGGCAGCGCGCTGCACACACTCGGAAAGCGGGAGGAAGTGAAGCTTCTTTTCTCGTGCACAGCGCCAATCCAGCACGATGAAGTTGCCCGCTTCGGTGCGGACTGCCACAGCCCCAGCAACGGGCCCGAAGGTGTCGCACTCGGCGCAGCGAACAGGCGTGAACTCATAGTGTCGCGCGCGGGATGCGCCGTATCCGATCAGTTCTCGGTCGCGGCGAATTCGTCGTTGCGCGAGTCGCTTTCGTGTCTTCTCAAACATCGCTTACCAGTCCCCAGGATCGAAGGTTCAACCATTGCTCGCACTCAGCGCACACCATGCCGTCGCCGGTAAGCGGAGGATTCACGAAGCGCGCCTTCAGGTGTGCAACGTAGAAGCGCGACAAGCCCTCAGCCGCAAAGTCAGCTGTCCCGGTGTGCGTGGTCGCTATATCACATCTCATCGTCCAGCCCGTCACGATAAAAGGCGATGCGCAAAAGCCTGCCGTAGTGAGGGCGGCATAGCGTTATGTCTCGCGCTTTCTGTCGCCTATTGCGGTATCGCTTCGACTCGCCTTCCGTCGACTGCTCCACGTAGAACCAGAGTTTCGTTCGATCGTGCACAACCTGAGCGTCAGCGAACTGAATTTCTTCCGGCGAGTACCACTTGCCGCACATTACGCAGGGGAGCCGACCGGGAAAGCCCGCAACCACAGCAGCGGACGCAAGCTTTTCCCGGGCGGCTTCCCATCGTTCCCAGTCTCGGAGCATTAGGCGGCAGGCTTCACGATCTGCACGTGGGCAGCATTCGCAACGACCACATCACTAATCCGGGCGCGACCGGCAAAGGCAACCTGATCGTGCTTGAACAGGTCCGGGTGATCGGTGGCGGAAGCCACGCCCAGGTTCTCGCGCATAGCCACAGCAGTGTTCCCCAGCGCTGCCACAATGGCTACGCCGGCTGCAACGGACGGAATGGCCACGATCTCAGGAAGCTTTCCGAGAAGAGCACCATCAATCGCGCCCAGGAAGGCCGCTTCCGTGTCCGGGTGCATCAGGATCGTGTCAGGCGCAACGCGCGCCGTCTTCACTCGGGCAATGGCGCTCAGCACGCTTGCCACGCTGACAGTCGCAGCGGTAACGGTGCCCAGTGCGAGAAGGCCGGGAACGGTCACGTCTCCGTCGGTTCCGCCGTTCACAATGAGGTCGTCAACCCCCGCACCGAGAGCGGAGAGAATCGCCGCGTCGATGCATGTCTCAAGCTGGGGGTAGTCCTGAATTTCGTCACGATCAGCCTTGACGTACGCGGCAATCTTCACCGTCTCGAAGGTGCCAATCCTGGCGCTCTTGAGATCGCCAGGACCCATCGGTGCATTCCGACCGGCGATAGCGGCAGTGAGCTGGGGAACGACCGGAACGTATCCGCGAGTCGAGTTGTGAGTGAAGGTCTGAATGCGACCGATAAGCTGAGAACCGTTCGGAGCCTCAGCGAGCATGATCGGCGCGTCATTCCAATTACCGGTGTCGAGGGCGTCAAGGGCGTCGGCGGAACGCTCAGCGAACACGAAGCCCTCAGCGCGCACAAGCGGCATTCCGAGAACGCGAACGTCTTCAAGTGCGCGTCGCTGAACGGCATCGGGTCGCTGCATTGCACCAGTCGCGCGAACCTCAGCAACGTACGCGTCATGCTCGATGGCGTTGCCCACAAGGCCACGCACGGTCTTGTCATGCTGCGCTATTTCGGAGAGAAGGCGCTCTTCGGTTTCCTTCGCCCCGGCAGGGAGATTGCTGCCGTACTTCGCCTGAAGAGCAGTCAGCTTGACGGTAGCCGCTTCACGCTTGGCCATGTGGTCAGCGGCAAGGGTGGCGTTAAGAGTCATGAGGGAATTTCCTTACTGTGATGGTTAGTTGGCCCGCTTCGTTCCTCGTCGGGCGCATCCTGTGCCTACTCACGTGAGTAGGCTCATTCAGTCCAGCGCACCGACTGGCATTGCTTCCGGCGGAACGAGACTGTCTGTGAAATTCGGGCGTCGCGCCCCTGACATAGTTAGTCCGATAATCACGACGCCACCGTTATTGGCGACTGCAAGGTGATATCCGGCCGCGCGAATACAGGGCGCAACGTCGTTACCCTGCAAGTGCGGAAGTCCATGTCTGGCAGACCACCCGCCCAGGCAGCGCATGAAGGCGTCGAGCCACACACAGGCGTTGTCGCTTTCGGTGGTTTCCTTTCGCAGGAAGTCCCACACCTGATTGCGAATCTCGCTCACTTGCGCGCCGCCTCAGCTACCTTGCGCATGGCTTCCGCAGCGGGATTATGAGGCTTCAGCCCGACGCCCTTTGCGACAGGTGCCCAACCGACCATGACGATTCGCACGCCGCGCCGCTTTAGGGCATCTTCGAGCGCTCCCATTTCAGGAAAGGGCGCACTGTGCTTACGTGCCCAGGTCGCGCACGCGTTGCGCAAAAGCTCAAGGGGTACAGACCGGTTTGCTCCGGGCGCTGTACGAGCAGTCAGGAAGTCTTCAATAGTGGGAACCATGGAAAGCCTTTCGGAATGGGCATTAGGTCCAGCCGGCTGGACCCTGACTGTTTAGTTCGCGCGGAGCTGCACACCAACAAACGCGACTCCCCGATTCGTGCGCTTGGCAGTCGCACCATGGCGAAGTAGCGCCTTCTTGAAGGCAAGCCGCGTCATGACTTCCTGAGCGGGTGCCTGTTCCTCGCGGGAGAAATCCAAGTAAGTGGCGTAAGCATCGCTCAGCAGAACAGAGCGGCTAGCGTCCACCTGAAAGCAAGCCGTGAACCAGTGGCGCTCAGCGAAGACGTTCACGCGCCGGAATACCACGGGAGGAAAGCCGGACGCGCTGTCTTCGTATTCGTGCGCACAGCGGGTGCAGAACGGCCAATAGTCCGTGTGCCGTGCGCTGAACCGACGCATTCGAGGGTCAAGGGTTGCGGGTCTGGAGTTGTCCACCACCCAGCGGGAAGCGTTGTTGGTGCAGTGGATACAGCCGAAGTCCGTAGCAGGACCGTAAGCGGCTTCAACCGCTTTGAGCGCGTCGGCATACGGGTCGCCAATGGGCATGGGAAGTTCCTTTGGTGTGCCAAAATGAAAAACGGCCCTAACAGGGAGCGGGCATCAGTTGGGCTGCACTCCAACTAATTCCGCTCGACCTGTTAGGGCCGTTAGGTTCGCGTATGTGCGGGGCAAGGTTGCTACCGCTCCCACGCGAGGGGGCTTGTGTCGCGGACTCTTTTACGGGTGCAGCCCGTCCGCAGTAGCGACGCCGTAAAGCGCCTCCACCTATGTGAAGGGAGTCGGTGACTTATCGGGGAGTCGTGACGCGCTACAGCGGCAAGGCATGCGCCGGCGCGGGTATTTCAGCAGGTCAGCGGGTGTGTCTCTGGTCTGTGACGCAGTTCCGTCACTCAAGGATTGCCCTATGAGATCTCTTATGTGATTCCTGAAATGACGTAACAGCGTCACTCAAGAGAAGAAATTTAAGAAAGTCCCAGGTCAGAGCGTTTTGAAGCGTGACGCTAGCGCCACTCCTTCCGCTGCGGTCGTCACTCCCGCGTCACCACACCAACGGGGCTCGAAGCCATACGAGCCCGCCTGAGCACCGCTGAGCGGTTTGCCGTCCGCCGATAGCTCCGCGCCCTTCGCAGTGCCATAGGCGGGCATACAGAAGCCCCCGGCTCCATCGTGGGAACCGGGGGCTGTTTGTCTTCCTGCGGCGTGCGGGCTAGGCGTGCACGGCGCGCCGCTCTTCGGTGATGAGCGCTTCAGTCTGCGCAATGGCCGCTAGCTCCGCTGCCGCCGGATCGTTGCGCACCCAGGTCGGACCCTCGTAATCAATCGCGACTCGCGCCGGGCTGAACCGCTTGGGTGCTCCGGGTGTTGTCGGGCGGACGACTACAACGGCACCCAGGTCGTTCAGAAGCTCTGTGCGGCCTTCATCCGTACGCCGCTGCCATTCAGCCGCAATGGTGCTCCCAGCGTCCACCCAGCGGCCTTCAGCGTGGTCGGCTTCCGTGCGCAATGCTCCCTGTCGCCTTTCCAGCGCGTTCAGTTGGGTAATGGCCATGCGTGCCGCCGTGCCGTTCGGTTCGAGCTGGGCAAGGTTCCCTGCAAGCCGCTCGATTTGGGTTGTGACTTCGCTGAGCTGTAGTACCGCGCTGCCGTCCGGCTCCGTCCAGCGCTGAAGAGCAATGCGGCCGAAACGCTTCAGGTAATCGGCGGTGACAAGGTCGTCCAGCATTGGTGCAGTGATGACGTTGGGCCGGTGAGTTCCGAGCTTGCCAACTCCGTTCCGGCAAACGTAAGTCGAGTAGTCTTTGCCGTTGACCGCTCGGCGCTGCCGGTACATCGGTCCGTCGCATTCTGAGCACAGCGCGACGTGAAGAAGTAGGGCTTTACCCGTGCGCTCAGCGCCCCGACCCTTAGCCTTTCCGTCGAGAATCGCGCGCAGTGCGGACCACGTTTCAGCGTTGAGGATTTCGGGTCCGGCGCAAAGGGGCTTCCCTTCGGTGTCGAGCACGGGTTGATTCGTAAGCGCACCCCGTTTCTTTCCGGGTACGGACTGGACAAGCCAGCCGCGAAGGGCGGGCGTGTAGAGAACATCCCGCAGCGTTGTGGAGTGCCAACGCTGGGGATTCTTCTTGCGCCCGTCGCGCCCTTCGCGTTCGTGACTGAGCTTGCGCCCGTCGCGCTGTCGTGCATGGTCTGCCGGGGGCAAGGTTCCGCGTTCATTGAGTTCGCGGGTAAGGCCCGTCAATGTGGCACCGTGATTGATGAGCTTGTCGGCACATTCACGGATGACCTTTGCGGCGTCTTCGTCAATTGCCCACCGCTTGTCGTTGATTGGTCCCGTCACGCTGTAGCCGTACGGTGCCAATCCGCCCAGGTGGTTACCACGTGCCTTGAAGTGTTTCTTGCTGTCAGTGATGCGCGCCGTAATCATGTCGCGCTCGTACTCAGCGAATGCGGCAAGAACGTTGATGATGATGGACGCGTTTTCCGGCGATACAACGCCGTCCGCCGTGACGACCGTTGAGTGAGTCGACTTCGCGGCGTCGAGAAGACGCTGAAACTCCAGCACGCTTCGGGCGTACCGGTCGAGCTTTGCGGCAAGCACATAGTCAACGCGCGGAAGCCACGACAGCACTTCGCGCATTCCGGGGCGGTCTTCGAGCTTGCTTGCACCGCTGACGTTCGTGTCCGAGGCGACGTGTACGACCTTCCACCCGCGCGCTTCGGCGTAGGCGCGGCAGATGGCTATGCGGTGATCCGGCGCTTCCTCAGCGAACAAGCGGCTGAGTCGGTCATAGATGACGACGGTCTTCATGTCTTCCCTGAAGGGAGTCGGAGACCTACCCGCCATGGACGGTTAGGTCAGACACCCGGGTGGCTGCGGAACTGTTCACGCCAATGCCGCCGAGCACGTACCGGCCCGGCTGGAGGCGCTGGGGACCGCCGCGGGACTGGATCGGACGGCGCTTCACAGTCAGCTGGCGGCGGCGTTGTCGGTGGTGGTCCATCTCGTACGGGACCGGACCGGCCTGCGGAGGATCTCCGAGATCCACGTGTTGGAACGCGATGGAGCGGGGCTGGTGGTGACCGTTCCGGCTCTGCGGTGGGGAGCCGCCGGTTTCGAGCGGGAGCGGGGCTGGGACCGGCTGCGGGCATTGATCGGGGACGGACGGTGAGCGGTACGGCGGTGGGGCTGCCGGAGGCGGTACATGCGGCCTCGCTGTGTGCGGGGGCGGCGGCCGGGCTCGTGGTGGCGGGGCGGAGCCGAGGGCACCGGAGAGCGCGGGTGTTGTTCGGACCCGGGATGGTGCAGTCACCCCTTTGTGAGGGCTGGGCGAACGGCCGGATCCGGTGGGGAACGTGGCTGCGGGGGCGGCGGGAGTGGCTGTGCCTGCCGGTCGCTCTGGTTCTGGCCGTCCTCGGCGAGTCCGTGCTGCCTGTGATCGCAGGGGTGGTCGCGGCCCCCGTCGTGGGGCGATGGCTGAGGAGAAGGGAGTTGCGCAAGGAGCGGGAGCGCCGGGCCGATGGGGTGGTGGACCTGTGTGGCGCGGTGGTGGGCGAGTTGAGGGCCGGGCATGAACCGGGGCAGGCGTTGCTTGTCGCGGTCCATGCCACTGGGGCACTGGGCGCGGCGGGGCCCGGGGTGTCGGCCGCGGCGCGGTTCGGCGGCGATGTTCCCCGAGCCCTGGGGCAGGCGGCGGGTGAGCCGGGCCTGGAGGGCCTCGCGGGAGTGGCGGCTTGCTGGCGGGTGGCAGCGGACGGTGGTGCAGGGCTCGCCGCCGGTCTGGACCGGCTGGAAGGTGCGTTACGGGCCGAGCGGCGTCAGCGGGAGGAACTGAGGGCGCAGTTGGCCGGTCCATGGTCGACGGTCGTCGTGCTGGCACTGCTGCCGGTGCTGGGCGTGGGGCTGGGGTCGGCACTCGGGGCGGACCCGCTGGCGGTGTTGCTGCACGGTCCCGTCGGGCTGGGCTGTCTGGTGTTGGGCACATCGATGGAAGCGGCCGGGCTCGTCTGGGCGACTCGGATCGTCCGCAAGGGAGAAGCGGCATGAGCGCCGTGGTGGGTGAGGTTGTGCACAGGGTGGGGGTGGCGGGGCTGGTGCTGGGCGTGTGCGTCCAGCCTGCTCTCGCTCTGGCCCGGCGCCGGACCGGGCAGCGTGTGCGCCGGCGCGGTCTGACTCTGCTGGCCGTGGGCTCTGCCGTTCCGGCGGCCCTGAGCGGGCGTGCGGGCCGGCTGGGCGTGCATCCAGGGCGGCTGCGGATATCGGTCTCCGGCGCCGGCGCCAGACAGTGGGCGGCCGTGCTGGGCGCCGTTCTGACTGGCTGGTTCCTGGTGGGTGGCCCCGCGGGGTGGGCGGCTGGCCTGGCGGTGGCCTGCGGCACCTGGAGATGGCAGCGGGTGCGGCGCCGGCAGGCACCTCGAGCCGCTGCCGAGGCGGCGGCGACAGCAGCGGAGTCGGTGCGTCAGCTTCCGCTGGCGGCCGATCTGCTGGCGGCCTGCATCTCTGCGGGCGCCGGTCCGCGCGAGGCGGCCGAGGCGGTCGGGGAGTCGCTGGGCGGGCCGGTCGGAGAGCAACTGGCGCGTACGGCAGCGGAGATCCGGCTCGGCGGTGATCCTGCCATCGCCTGGGGGAGGTTCGGAGCGATACCGGGAGCTGCCGCCCTGGCGCGCTGCCTGGACCGGGCCGGGTCGACCGGCGCTCCCGCGGCGGAGTCGGTGGCCCGGCTGGCCGAGGCCATGAGGGCCGAGAGGGCGAGCGCGGCGGTGGCGCGGGCCCAGCGGGTGGCCGTACTGATCACCGCACCTCTCGGGCTCTGCTTCCTGCCCGCCTTTCTGACCGTGGGCGTGGCGCCTGTGGTGATCGGGTTGGCGGGAGGGCTGCTCCAGCCTTGATGGCCAAAAGGTCCGTACAAGAGCAATTTCTTCATATATATCGGTTAATCGGGGGTTTGAAGTGATGCGGACAATCATGTGCTGGGTGCGAACCGTGGCGCGCAAAGTTCGGGCGGACACCGGGATGACGACGTCGGAATACGCGGTCGGAACGATTGCGGCCTGCGCCTTTGCCGCCGTGCTCTACAAGGTGGTCACCAGCGCGCCGGTCATGGCACAGATGCAATCGCTGCTCAAGGACGCGCTCGATGCGAAGTTCTGAGGTCGGAGCCGGAGCGGTACAGGGCGTCGGAACAGGGGAGACGGCCGGGCCGGAGAGACGCGTCCGGGACGGAGCCGGGCCGGCCGGACGGTGGCGTGACCGGGGCGCGGTGACGGCGGAGGCGGCCATGGTGATTCCGGTGATGGTGATCTTCGCGCTTGTCCTCCTGTGGGCGTTGATGGCCGCCTCGGGCCAGATCCGGTGTGTGGACGCGGCACGGGCCGGTGCCAGGGCGGCAGCCCGCTCCGAACCGGAGACGCAGGTGAGGGAGGCCGCCCTGTCGGCGGCGCCCGAGCGGGCCCGGGTCGAGGTGGAGCGGGCCGGGCAGTTGTGGCGTGTCACGGTGACCGCACCGGCTCCGGGCCCCGGACCGCTGGCCGTGACACTGAGCGCGGAAGCTGCGGCGGCGGCCGAGGACGAGGCCGGGGCTGAGGACATGGCCGGTGCCGAGGCCTGGGCCGAGGACGGGTCCGGTGCCGAGGGCATGGCGGCGGACGAAGGTAATGCGGGGGTGGCGCCATGACGGCGGGGCCCGGTTCCCGAAGGACGGCCCGGGGGCTGAGCCGGCTGCGGATGTGTGGGAGGCCGCGTGATCAGGGGCTGGCGACCGTATGGGTGGCGGTGACCACGGCGACGTTGTGTGTCGTCTTCGCCGTGGTGCTGGCCCTCGGACAGGTGGTGGTGGTCCGGCACCGGGCCGCAGGCGCGGCAGACCTGGCCGCGCTGGCTGCGGCGGACCGGGCTCTGGAGGGAGCCGCTGCCGCCTGCGGGTCGGCCCGGGACGTGGCAGCGGCGCAGGGGGCGGAAGTGGTGCGGTGCGCCGTCCAGGGGGAGATCGCCGATGTGACGGCCCGGGTGCGCCGTGGGCCGTACGCGCCCGAGGTCAGGTCCCGGGCGGGTCCGCCGACGGCGGCGCCCACCGGCCACTCGCCCCGTCCGGCTCCCCCGGGCCGGGCGGGGCGGATCGGAGGAGTTCCGTGAGCAGGCGGACGGCGCCTCGTTTGTGCAGGGGTTCGTTGCCGTTGCCGCATTTGGGGGACTGGATGCACGACGGGCAGCCCGCTTCGCACTCGCAGGAAGCGATCGCCTGGCGCGTGGCGGTCAGCCAGGCCCGGGCGGTGTGGAAGGCGCGTTCGGCGAAGCCGGCGCCGCCGGGGTGGCCGTCGTACACGAAGACGGTCGGCAGCAGGGTGTCCGGATGCAGCGGTACGGAGACCCCGCCGATGTCCCAGCGGTCGCAGGTGGCGAAGAGCGGCAGCATCCCGATCGACGCGTGCTCGGCGGCGTGCAGCGCGCCGCCGAGGATCTCCGGGTTGATCCGTGCGGCGTCGAGCTGGTCCTGGGTGACCGTCCACCACACGGCCCGGGTGCGCAGGGTGCGGGGCGGAAGGTCCAGTTTGCTCTCGCCGAGCACCTCGCCGGTGATCAGTTTGCGACGGAGGAAGGAGACGACCTGGTTGGTCACTTCGACGGAGCCGTAGCAGAGCCTTCCGTCTCCCCAGGGGATCTCGGTGTCGGTGTCCAGGACGGCGATGGCCGTGGTGTCGCGTGCGGTCGTCGAGTACGGCGGACTGGCCTCCTCGACCAGGGCGACCGAGTCCTCCAGGTCCAGTTTCCGGACCAGGTAGGTGCGGCCCTGGTGGAGGTGGACGGCGCCCTCGTGGACGGCCGTGTGCGCGGCCGACTCGTCGACGGTGCCCAGCAGCCTGCCGGTGCCCCCCTCGACGATCTGGACGGGGCGGCCGCCCTCGCCCCGGATGTCGGTGAGGTCGGCGGCCCGTTCGCGCCGGGTCCAGTGCCAGCCCGAGGCCCGTCTGCGGAGCAGCTTCGCGGCTTCCAGCTGCGGAAGAAGCCCGGTCACGGCGGGTCCGAAGAGGGTCAGATCCGATTCGGTGAGCGGTAGCTCCGCGGCGGCTGCGCACAGGTGGGGAGCCAGGACGTAGGGGTTGTCCGGGTCGAGGACGGTGGACTCCACGGGCTGCTGGAACAGCGCTTCGGGATGGTGGACCAGGAAGGTGTCCAGCGGGTCGTCGCGGGCCACCAGGATGGCGAGGGTGCCCTGGCCTGCCCGCCCGGCGCGGCCGGCCTGCTGCCACAGCGAAGCCCTGGTGCCCGGGTACCCGGCGATGACGACCGCGTCCAGGCCGGAGACGTCGATTCCGAGCTCGAGGGCGGTCGTGGCGGCGAGGCCGAGCAGGCTGCCCGAGTGCAGTGCGCGCTCCAGGGCACGGCGTTCCTCGGGAAGGTAGCCCCCGCGGTAGGCGGCCACTCGGGAGGGCAGGGACCGGTCGACCTCGGCGAGGCGTTCCTTCGCGATGACGGAGATGAGCTCGGCGCCACGCCGCGAGCGTACGAACGCGACGGAGCGCACGCCCTGCACTGTCAGGTCGGTGAGCAGATCGGCGGTCTCGGCCGTGGCGGTACGGCGCACCGGAGCGCCCTTCTCGCCCGACAGCTCGGTCAGGGGCGGCTCCCACAGGGCGAAGACCAGTTCACCGCGCGGGGAGGCGTCGTCGGCGACCTCGGTGACCGTCAGGCCGGTGAGACGGCCGGCCGCGACCGAGGGCTCGGCGGCGGTGGCGGAGGCGAGGAGGAAGACCGGATCGGCGCCGTAGCGGGCGCACAGACGTCGGAGACGGCGTACTACCTGGGCGACGTGCGAGCCGAAGACCCCCCGGTAGGTGTGGCACTCGTCGATGACGACGTAGCGCAGGGCACGCAGGAAGGAGGACCAGCGGGGGTGGGACGGGAGTATCCCGCGGTGCAGCATGTCGGGATTGGTGAGCACGTAGTTGGCGTACTGGCGCACCCATTCGCGTTCTTCGACCGGAGTGTCGCCGTCGTAGACAGCGGGGCGGATCCCGTTGCCCAGCGGGGCCGCCAGTTCCTTCACCGAACGCCGCTGGTCGGCCGCCAGAGCCTTGGTGGGGGAGAGGTAGAGCGCGGTCGCCCCGCGGCCGTTGGGGGCTTCGGAGCCGTCCAGCAGGGCGCTGAGGACCGGGGCGAGGTAGGCCAGCGACTTTCCGGACGCCGTGCCGGTGGCGATCACGACCGACTCGCCGTCCAGGGCGTGCTCCGCCGCGGTGGCCTGATGGGTCCAGGGATGATCGATGCCGGCCTTCTGGATGGCGGCGATCACTTCCGGACGGATGCGATCGGGCCAGATGGCATGGGTTCCCGCGCGCGGGGGCAAGTGCTCCGTATGAGTGATGCGCGAGGACCGGCCCGCCGCAGCGGCGAGCCGGTCGAGGACCACGTCGGGAGAGGGGCGGGAGCCCCCGCTCCCGGGCGGTTCGCTGGGGCGGTGATTCTTGGCCATCGGCACCGAGTGTGTCACTGGCAGGACGGACAATGGTCCCAAGGCGTCGTGCATGGCTGCCCGTAAGTGATTGAATGCCATGGCGGCTGGCGATCCGTCCCCTGGCTCCGCCGGGGAGACCGAGGGGCGACCGCTCGATAGCAAGGTGCTGGAGGATCCGTGGACCTGTCCTTGTCGACTCGCAATGTGTCCGGCCCTGGTGGCGACCGTACGGTCGTCGAGGTCGGTGGCGAGATTGATGTGTATACCGCGCCCAAGCTGCGCGAGCAGTTGGTCGAGTTGGTGAATGACGGCAGCTACCACTTGGTTGTCGACATGGAAGGTGTCGACTTCCTCGACTCCACCGGCCTCGGCGTGCTCGTGGGCGGTTTGAAGCGTGTGCGGGCCCATGAGGGCTCGTTGCGCCTGGTGTGCAACCAGGAGCGCATTCTCAAGATTTTCCGGATCACCGGTCTGACCAAGGTGTTCCCCATCCACACCACGGTCGATGAGGCCGTGGCGGCAACCGACTGACGTCCCGTCCGCGGTCGGGCCGGCTCTGCAGCCGGTCCGGCGGTGGCCGGTGCGACAGCATTTCCGCACCAGGGCGACCTGGGTGGCGGTGCCCGTTCATCGGTGACCGGTGACCCCCGGTCACTGTGGTTCGGCATCCTTCCGTCACCCGTTCGGCGGTATCCGGCTGACATTCATCGGTCGGCCGACGGTCGGTCGTCACGCGATCGGCCAGCGGTCGGATCAGCGGTCCGGCTGTTGTCGGACCGCTGAACGGCTGTCGGACGATGTCCGGCGGCCGGCCGATCAGCAGCTTTCGCAGGCTGAGCTCACGCAGGCAGAGCTGAGCAGACAGAGCTCAGGAGTACCGGGCCGCGTGCCCGGCTTCTGTGTATGCACTTACGTACGTTCGAGGGGGATCGCATGGCCACCGTTGAACTCCGCTTCAGCGCCCAGCCCGAACACGTCAGAACGGCCCGCCTCGTGGCGGCTGCCGTGGCGCGCCGGGCCGGGGTCGACGAGGCAGTGCTCGACGAGGTCAGACTCGCCGTGGGAGAGGCCTGCAGCCGCGCGGTCGGGCTGCACCGCAGCCACGGCATCACGGCTCCCGTCACGGTCGTCCTGATCGAGGACGAGAAGTCCTTCTCCATCGAGGTCGGTGACGAGGTCCCCGGCCCGGGTGCCGACGGCTCCGTGCCCGGCGTCTCGGGACACCGCGACGCCGCGCCCGGCGTGGGACCGGACGAACCGGAACCGGACGCCGACGGCGACGGTGAGGACGAGATGGGCCTGGCGGTCATCAGCGGTCTGGTCGACGACGTGGAGGTCAGGTCCGGCACGGACGGCGGAGTGATCCGCATGAGCTGGCCGAAGACACCAGCCATCGCTCTTCCCTGAGGCTGCTCGGGTCCCGGGGTGGCTCAGTCACCCCGACGGCGTAGTCGGCCGTTCCTGATCCAGTTTTCCGAGGCCCTGCTGAGCAGGGCCTTTTTCGTTTCTGCTCCACCGGTGATCTTCCGGAAATGCATCTGTCCCATTACTGCATTCGGTCCATGTGGAGATCTCGATCAATTGCCGTTCGGTGGATGAAGGTCAATTACATTTACCGCGCACTGTTTTGATCGTGTTCCGCTCCCTACAATCCGTCCACGTCTTGAGCGCTGAGCGTCAAGGAGGACGTATGGCGGGGTTCGGCACCACACCACTGGCAGAACTGACGCAGTTTTCCGCACTTTCCGACCCACCCACCACTCTCGCGGCCGCGGTACTCACCGATGACAACCGCATCATCGTGATCGTCGTCGCGGTCGTCGCCGTCGCCGCACTGATCGTCGCCCAGCTGCTGGTACGGCAGGTGCTGGCGGCGGGTGAGGGCACCGAGCGCATGAAGGAGATCGCGGCCGCGGTCCAGGAGGGTGCGAATGCCTATCTGGCGCGGCAGCTGCGTACGGTCGGCGTATTCGCCGTCGTGGTCTTCTTCCTGCTTCTGCTGCTTCCGGCCGACAACTGGTCGCAGCGCGCTGGCCGTTCGGTGTTCTTCCTGGTCGGTGCGCTTTTCTCGGCAGCCACCGGATACATCGGCATGAGGCTGGCCGTACGGAGTAATGTCCGGGTGGCGGCCGCCGCGCGTGAGGCGACCCCCGCGGAAGGCGAACCGGAAAAGGATCTCACTGCCGTTTCGCACAAAGCGATGAAGATCGCATTCCGTACGGGCGGCGTGGTCGGCATGATCACCGTGGGACTGGGGCTCCTGGGCGCCTCCTGCGTGGTTCTCGTCTATGCCGCCGACGCGCCGAAGGTGCTGGAGGGCTTCGGGCTCGGTGCGGCGCTGATCGCGATGTTCATGAGGGTCGGCGGAGGCATCTTCACCAAGGCGGCCGATGTCGGTGCCGACCTGGTCGGCAAAGTGGAACAGGGCATCCCCGAGGACGACCCGCGCAACGCCGCCACCATCGCCGACAACGTGGGTGACAACGTCGGCGACTGTGCGGGCATGGCGGCCGATCTCTTCGAGTCGTACGCCGTCACGCTGGTCGCCGCCCTCATCCTGGGCAAAGCCGCCTTCGGCGACTCGGGCCTCGCCTTCCCCCTCATCGTGCCGGCGATCGGTGTGGTCACCGCGATGATCGGGATCTTCGCGGTCGCCCCACGCCGCACCGACCGCAGCGGAATGACCGCCATCAACCGCGGCTTCTTCATCTCCGCGGTCATCTCGCTGGTACTGGTGGCCGTCGCGGTCTTCCTCTACCTCCCGTCCTCGTACGCGGAACTGGACGGAGTCACCGATGCGGCCATCACCTCGCACGGTGGGGACCCGCGGGTCTTCGCGCTGGTCGCCGTCGCCATCGGCATCGTGCTGGCGGCCCTGATCCAGCAGCTGACCGGCTACTTCACCGAGACCAGCCGGCGCCCCGTCAGGGACATCGGCAAGTCCTCACTGACCGGACCGGCGACCGTGGTGCTCGCGGGTATCGCCATCGGGCTGGAATCCGCCGTCTACACCGCGCTGCTGATCGGGCTCGGCGTCTACGGAGCGTTCCTGCTGGGCGGTACGTCGATCATGCTGGCGCTCTTCGCGGTGGCGCTGGCCGGTACCGGGCTGCTCACCACCGTCGGGGTGATCGTCGCCATGGACACCTTCGGCCCGGTCTCCGACAACGCGCAGGGCATCGCCGAGATGTCCGGTGACGTCACCGGTGCAGGCGCGCAGGTCCTCACCGACCTGGACGCCGTGGGCAACACCACCAAGGCCATCACCAAGGGCATCGCCATCGCCACGGCGGTTCTGGCGGCAGCGGCGCTCTTCGGCTCCTACCGGGACGCGATCGCCACCGCGGTCGACGACGTCGGCGCCTCGGCCGGGGAGATGGGGCTGAGTCTGGACATCTCGCAGCCCAACAACCTGGTGGGCCTGATCCTCGGTTCCGCGGTCGTTTTCCTCTTCTCCGGCCTGGCCATCAACGCGGTGTCCCGGTCGGCGGGCGCCGTGGTCTACGAGGTGCGACGGCAGTTCCGCGAGCATCCCGGGATCATGGACTACACGGAGAAGCCGGAGTACGGGCGTGTCGTCGACATCTGCACCAAGGACGCGCTGCGCGAGCTGGCCACCCCCGGTCTGCTGGCGGTGCTGGCGCCGATCGCGGTCGGTTTCACCTTCGGGGTCGGGGCGCTCGGCTCGTATCTGGCGGGCGCGATCGGCACGGGAACGCTGATGGCCGTCTTCCTCGCCAACTCCGGTGGTGCGTGGGACAACGCCAAGAAGCTCGTCGAGGACGGTCATCACGGCGGCAAGGGCAGCGAGGCCCATGCCGCGACCGTCATCGGTGACACGGTCGGCGATCCGTTCAAGGACACGGCCGGGCCGGCGATCAACCCCCTGCTCAAGGTGATGAACCTGGTGGCGCTGCTCATCGCCCCCGCGGTGGTGCAGTTCAGCTACGGCGAGGACGCGAGCGCGGGGGTGCGGGCGGTGGTGGCGGTGCTGGCCATCGGGGTCATCGTCGGCGCCGTCTACGTCTCCAAGAGGAGGGGGATCACCGTGGGCGAGGACGGCGGTTCCGAGGGCGGTGACGGGGAGGGTACGGCCAGGCCGGCGGACCCGGCAGCCGCTCAGTGAGCCGGAATCGGCGTGACGTGCGCGACCACTGAATGATGGAGGATCAGCAATCGGGCGGGAGCGGCATCCTGATGTCGCGTCCGCCCGGTTCTGTGTCCGAAGGAGTGGGCGATCGTTCGGGTGTTCCCGTGCTCGGGGGCTGTGCGGGTGAGTTGTATCTCCCTCATTTCCCTTGGTGCAAATGGCTGCAAAAGGCCATCCACCGGACGCCCGGCACCCGGATGGAGGGCGCTCGGCGTGTAAGTTCCGGGGCCGAGAGCCTTGGAAGGGACCAATCCGGTGAACAAGAAGCTAGCGGCCGCGCTGTCCGGCGGTGCGGTACTGGTACTTACGCTGTCGGGCTGCAGCGACGACAGCGACAACAAGGTGAACGACTGGGCCAAGCAGGTCTGTGACCAGGTCCAGCCCCAGCTGCAGAAGATCGCGAACGCCAACGCCTCGATCCAGCAGCAGACCGCCGACAACAGCAAGCCCGCCGACGTCCAGGAGACCGACTCGGCCGCCTTCCAGCAGATCTCGCAGGCGTACAAGGCGCTGGGCTCGGCCGTCGACTCGGCGGGTCCGCCGCCGGTCGACGACGGCGAGACGACGCAGAAGGAAGCCGTGAAGGAGCTCAACGCCTCCTCCGTGGCCTACGCGAATCTGCAGAAGAAGGTCGACGCCCTGGACACGAAGGACCAGGCGGAGTTCGCCGACGGTCTCAAGGGCATCGCCGACGAACTGAACAAGATCAGCACCAACGGCGACCAGGCGCTGAAGAAGCTTCAGTCCGGCGAGGTCGGTGAAGCGATGGCCAAGCAGAAGGGCTGCCAGAAGCCCACCGCCTCGGCGTCGCCCTCGGCCGGTGCCTCGAAGGAGGCTGCGCCGTCCAAGGAGGCGTCCGCCTCGCCCAGCAAGGAGTCGTAGCCGGGCCCGCGAACGGCCCGGCGTCCCTGGTGGGCCGCCGGGCCGCTGCCGTTGTCAGCGGTAGCCGTCACAATGGGGCATGTGAGTAAGACCAGCCTTCCCGCAGCAGACCACGCGACCCGGCTCCGCGAAGCCCTCGTCGCCGCCGCCTTCACCGCAGACGGGCTCCTCGAACTGCTCGGCGCACCCGCCTACGCCGCGCTCGCCCGCAGCGAGACGGTCCCGGCGCTGCGGGCCACCCGGGGCGACGCGCCGCTCGACACGCTCGTGCGCCTCTTCCTTCTTCAGCGCCCGGTCACCGCCGAACGGGCAGCCGCCGTGCTGCCGCTGGCGGAGTGCGTGGCGGACGGCTGGCTGACCGAGGCGGACGGCGAGGTGCGGGCCACGGTCGACGTGCGGCCGTACAGCGGTCCGGAGGAGCAGGACTGGTTCATCGTCTCCGACCTGGGCTGCGCCGTGGGCGGCGCCGGCGGAATCGGTTCGCACGAGGAGGGCGTCGTCCTCGGGATCGGCGGGGCGTCCACCACCCTCGCCGGGATCACCGTCCGCAGGCCCGTCGGCTCCGCCCTGGACGTCGGTACGGGCTCCGGCATCCAGGCGCTGCACGCGGCACAGCACGCCACCCGGGTCACCGCCACCGACCTCAACCCACGTGCCCTCGACTTCACCCGGCTCACCCTCGCCCTGTCCGGCGCGGCCCCGGCCGACCTGCGCGAGGGCTCGCTGTACGAGCCCGTCGGCACGGAGACGTACGACCTCATCGTCTCCAACCCGCCCTTCGTCATCTCGCCCGGCGCCCGCCTCACCTATCGCGACGGCGGCATGGCGGGCGACGACCTGTGCCGGACCCTCGTGCAGCAGACCGGCGACCGGCTCAACGAGGGCGGCTACGCCCACTTCCTGGCCAACTGGCAGCACACCGAGGACGAGGAGTGGCAGGACAGGCTGCGTTCCTGGGTACCGCAGGGCTGCGATGCCTGGATCGTGCAGCGCGAGGTGCAGGACGTCACGCAGTACGCAGAGCTGTGGCTGCGTGACAGCGGCGACCACCGTACGGACCCCGCGGAGTACGCCGCGCGGTACGACGCCTGGCTCGACGAGTTCGAGGCCCATGGCACGAAGGGGGTCGGCTTCGGCTGGATCACGCTGCGGAAGTCCGCCGCGGCAGCGGCCGGGGAGCCCTCGATCGTGATCGAGGAGTGGCCGCATGCGGTGGAGCAGCCGCTCGGGCCGGCCGTCGAGGCGCACTTCGCCCGCCAGGACTATCTGCGGGAGCAGGACGACGCGGCGCTGCTGGCCGCGCACTTCACCCTTGCCGCCGAGGTCGTGCAGGAGCAGGTGGGCCTGCCGGGGGCCGAGGACCCCGAGCATGTGGTGCTGCGTCAGAACCGCGGTATGCGACGCGCGACGAAGGTCGACGCGGTCGGTGCCGGCTTCGCCGGCGTGTGCGACGGATCGCTGCCCGCCGGCCGGATCCTGGACGCGATCGCCCAGTTGATGAACGAGGACCCGGTCCTGCTGCGCGACCGCACCCCTCAGGCCATCCGGCTGCTGGTCGAGGAGGGCTTCCTGGAGCCCCTGCCCCAGGCCGGGCGGATGGCTGGGTGAGCTTGAACCGGGCCGGGTGAACCGCGGCGGCCGGGGGAGGTGCTCTGCGGGCTGCGGGCTGCGGGCTGCGGGCTGCGGGCTGCGTCCTGCTCAGGGCTGCTCGTCAGTGGTCCGCTGAGCCCCGGGGGCGGGCTCCGGTCCGGGGCCGGGTGCCTCTGGCGTATGTGCCGGAGGGCCTTGTCACCAGTGCCTTACCCCGGTGCTGCGGCATGGCTGCTGCTCCGGCACCGGATTCCGGATGGGTACTGCCCGGACCTGCGGGCGTGGACGCGTGCCGTCGGGGACGTTCCGCCGAAGCGCTACGAGGCCTGAGCCGAACCTGAGTTGTCCGCGGAAGACGTCTCCATTGCCGAGCACCGGGGCCGAGGCGGCGGTACAGGGGAAGGTGTGACAGGAGCGGGGTCCGCGCTGCTCACCCTTCGTACGGCCGACGGAGTTCGAACGCAGCGCCGTGCGGCGCGGGGACCGGACCGCGCCATGATGTGAATTCGGCCATGGTTGCCACGCCTGCGGTGATGCATCGGGGGCGCGTCAACCGTGAGATGTCCACCACGGCCCGGCTGTTCACCCGGAGTTCGTGCCTGCGACGTTCCGCGGTGGGAACCTCCCCCCGAACCGGGCGGCACCGGGCGGGCAGACCGTGCCGGGCCGCGCCGGGACGGGGAGGCGTACGGGTATGGAGAGCGGACCTGCTGTCTTCGCCGGAACGGTGTTCACGCTGTTCGGCACCGCATTGCTGCTGTGGACGGGGGCGCGTGTGCTGCACCGTGCGCCGGTGGCGCACGGGGTGAGCCCCGTCGCCTCCACCGCACTCGCCACTGTGTTCGGCGTACTTTTCCTCGTCCTCGGGGTGTGGTGCCTCACTCGCATCTGAACCCGCTCCGGCCCCCCGGCCGCCCGGGCCCGCCCGGGAACACGCCCGGGCCGGCCGCCCCGGGGGCTTCTCGTCCGCAGGGCGGCCACAGCGCCGCCGAAACCCGCAGGCAGCGGCCGCGCAGACGGCGGACGGAGCGGGCCGGGCGGCAGGAATGGCGGAAGTCGGGTTACCGTTCGAGTGGCCGTTGCGGGCTTTTGCCGTTTGACACGGGGGCGGGTTGTACCGTCACACTCCGCAGCGACAGCACTGTCGGCAGCGCCATCGCGCTGCCCTGATGCCCACCGAGCGTCGACCGGAGAGAAGAGCGAAGTTGTCCCCGACCAGCGAGACCGCACAGGGCGGCCGCCGACTCGTCATCGTCGAGTCGCCTGCCAAGGCGAAGACGATCAAGGGCTATCTCGGCCCCGGATACGTCGTCGAGGCGAGCGTCGGGCACATCCGCGACCTCCCGAACGGCGCCGCCGAGGTGCCGGACGAGTACACCGGCGAGGTACGCCGTCTCGGCGTCGACGTGGAGAACGACTTCCAGCCCATCTACGTCGTCAACGCCGACAAGAAGGCCCAGGTCAGGAAGCTCAAGCAGCTTCTGGCCGAGTCCGACGAACTCTTCCTCGCCACCGATGAGGACCGCGAGGGCGAAGCCATCGCGTGGCACCTGCAGGAAGTGCTCAAGCCCAAGGTCCCGGTCCACCGGATGGTCTTCCACGAGATCACCAAGGACGCGATCCGGGCCGCCGTCGCCAACCCGCGCGAGCTCAACCAGCGCATGGTCGACGCCCAGGAAACCCGCCGTATCCTCGACCGCCTCTACGGCTACGAGGTCTCGCCGGTCCTGTGGAAGAAGGTCATGCCGCGACTGTCGGCGGGCCGTGTCCAGTCCGTCGCCACCCGCCTCGTCGTCGAGCGGGAGCGCGAGCGCATCGCCTTCCGTTCCGCCGAGTACTGGGACCTGACCGGCACGTTCGCCACCGGCCGGACCGGTGACGCCTCCGACCCCTCGACGCTCACCGCCCGCCTCAGCGCGGTCGACGGGCGCCGCATCGCCCAGGGCCGCGACTTCGGTCCGGACGGGCAGCTCAAGGCCGGCTCCGCCCAGACGCTGCACCTGGACGAGACGAACGCCCGCGCCCTGGCCGCCGCGCTCGCCGACTCCACGTTCGCCGTGCGGTCCGTCGAGTCGAAGCCGTACCGCCGCTCCCCGTACGCCCCCTTCCGTACGACGACCCTCCAGCAGGAGGCGAGCCGGAAGCTGGGCTTCGGGGCCAAGGCCACCATGCAGGTCGCCCAGAAGCTGTACGAGAACGGCTTCATCACCTACATGCGTACCGACTCCACGACCCTCTCGGACACCGCGATCTCCGCGGCCCGTGCGCAGGTCACGCAGCTCTACGGTGCGAATTACCTGCCGGACAAGCCGCGCACGTACGCCGGCAAGGTCAAGAACGCGCAGGAGGCGCACGAGGCGATCCGCCCCTCCGGCGACCGCTTCCGCACCCCTGCCGAGACCGGTCTCACCGGTGACCAGTTCCGGCTCTACGAGCTGATCTGGAAGCGGACCGTCGCCTCCCAGATGAAGGACGCGGTCGGTAACTCCGTCACCGTCAAGATCGGTGGCCGGGCGAGTGACGGCCGGGACGCCGAGTTCTCCGCTTCCGGCAAGACGATCACCTTCCACGGGTTCATGAAGGCGTACGTCGAAGGCGCCGACGACCCGAACGCCGAGCTCGACGACCGTGAGCGCCGGCTGCCGCAGGTCGCCGAGGGCGACGCGCTGACCGCCGACGAGGTCACCGTCGACGGCCACGCGACCAAGCCGCCGGCCCGCTACACCGAGGCCTCGCTGGTCAAGGAGCTCGAAGAGCGCGAGATCGGCCGTCCGTCGACGTACGCCTCGATCATCGGGACGATCCTCGACCGCGGATACGTGTTCAAGAAGGGCACGGCGCTCGTACCGTCGTTCCTGTCGTTCGCCGTGGTCAACCTGCTGGAGAAGCACTTCGGCCGGCTCGTCGACTACGACTTCACGGCCCGTATGGAGGACGACCTCGACCGCATCGCGCGGGGCGAGGCCCAGTCCGTGCCGTGGCTGAAGCGCTTCTACTTCGGTGCGCAGGAGGGCGACGACGCGGCCGGCGCCGGAAAGGCCTCCGACGCGGGCAACGGCGACGGCGACCACCTCGGCGGGCTCAAGGAGCTCGTCACGGACCTCGGCGCGATCGATGCCCGGGAGATCTCCTCGTTCCCCGTCGGCAACGACATCAAGCTGCGGGTCGGCCGGTACGGCCCGTACATCGAGCGCGGCGAGAAGGACTCCGAGGGCCACCAGCGCGCGGACGTGCCCGAGGAGCTGGCGCCCGACGAGCTGTCCGTCGAGTACGCGGAGGAGCTGCTGGCCAAGCCGAGCGGCGA
This sequence comes from Streptomyces sp. NBC_00385, assembly GCF_035917155.1. NCBI lineage: Bacteria > Bacillati > Actinomycetota > Actinomycetes > Kitasatosporales > Streptomycetaceae > Streptomyces > Streptomyces sp. NBC_00385. Next base: position 4,632,317 of record NZ_CP107951.1, read on the forward strand.
CTTCGAGCTCGGCGCGGACCCGGTCAGCGGGAACCAGATCATCGCCAAGGACGGGCGCTACGGCCCGTACGTCACCGAGGTGCTGCCCGAGGGCACCCCGAAGACCGGCAAGAACGCGGTGAAGCCGCGGACGGCCTCGCTCTTCAAGTCGATGTCACTGGACACGGTGACGCTGGCCGACGCGCTGAAGCTGATGTCGCTGCCGCGTGTCGTCGGCGAGGACGCCGAAGGCGTCGAGATCACCGCGCAGAACGGCCGCTACGGCCCGTACCTGAAGAAGGGCACGGACTCGCGGTCGCTGACCTCCGAGGACCAGCTCTTCGACATCACGCTCGAAGAGGCCCTCGCCATCTACGCCCAGCCGAAGCAGCGCGGGCGGGCCGCTGCCAAGCCGCCGCTGAAGGAGCTGGGGACCGACCCGGTGAGCGGTGCTCCGGTCGTCGTCAAGGACGGGCGCTTCGGCGCGTACGTCACGGACGGCGAGACGAACGCGACGCTGCGGACCGACGACAGCGTCGAGGACATCACGCCGGAGCGCGGCTACGAGCTGCTCGCCGAGAAGCGGGCCAAGGGGCCGGCCAAGAAGAAGACGGCGAAGAAGGCCCCGGCAAAGAAGGCGCCGGCCAAGAAGGCGACCGCGGCGAAGAAGACGGCTACGGCTGCCAAGAAGACCGCGGCGAAGAAGACGACTGCGGCGAAGAAGACGACCACTGCGGCGAAGAAGACCGCGGTCAAGAAGACGGCTGCTTCCTCGGCTTCCGCGGAGGACTGACCTTTCTGGGTCCTGGGGGCCTGAACGGCGGAGGGGCTGGACGCGTGTCCAGCCCCTCCGCCGTTGCCGTTTCCCGGGCGGGCGGGAGTCGGGGCCGGTGGGGTGGGGTGCGCCTGCGGCGGGCCTTGTTCCCTCCCCGCCCCTTCCCGTAACCGGGGGCTCCGCCCCCGGACCCCCGCTCCTCAAACGCCGGAGGGGCTGGATGGTGGGGCGGAGAGGCCGTGGGCTCGTGAGGGGCGAGGACTGGTGCCGTGGCTCCCGAAGCCGGGTCCGCATGCTTGTCGGATGGGTCGGATCGTGAGGTCGACGGCCGTATGTTCGGACGCGGACCCCGGGCACCGTCCCGCTCCCGATAGGCTGGGCGGATGACGCGAGCCGAGCAGCCAACGGTCGTGAGCCCCACCTCCGACACACTTGCCGCAGACTCACGCGAGCGCGCCGTACGAGCCCTGTTGCGTGTTCCCCCGCTGAAGCGGTTGTGGAGCGCCCAGCTCGTCGGCAGTACCGGCGATGCACTCGCCCTTCTCGTGCTGGTGTTGCTGTCGCTGCAAGCGGCGGTCCTTGAGGGCTCATTCGGATCCGGATACCGCGGGGCGGCCTTCGCCGTCGCCGCCGTCTTCGGGGCCCGGATTATTTCCACCCTGCTCTTCGGAGCCGTACTCCTGGGGCCGCTGACGACCCTGACGGCGCCGGGAGGGCCGCTCGACCGGCGATGGCTGATGATCGGCGCCGACGGGCTGCGGCTCGCGCTGCTGGTCGTCGCGCCCCTGTGGATCGACTGGATGCCCGACAGGGCGCTCATGATGATCCTCATCACCGTCTTCGTCACCGGCGCCGGTGAGCGCCTGTGGACGATCGCGAAGGACGGGGCGGCGCCCGCGCTGCTGCCCGCGCCGCCGATCGAGGGCGCCGCGGTGCGCCCGTTGCCGGACCACCTCGACTCACTGCGCCGGCTGTCCCTGCGTACGGACTTCGCCGCCGTTCCCGCCGCCGCGGCCGTTCTGCTGGTCGCCACGCTGATCGGCAACCTGCTGGGCTCGGGCCTGGAGTGGTTCTCCTTCCACCAGGCGGCCCTCGGCTCGTACGTCGCGGCCGGGCTGTTCTCCGCCTCGATCTCCACGCTGTACTTCCTGGAACTGCCCGGCACGCCGACGCCCCGTCCGCGCTCGCCCCTGGAGGGGCTGCGCCGGCCGTCCGCCGGCAGCGGACCGGACAAGGGCCGCACCGGCGCCGTCCCGCTGATCGTCGCGACCTGCGCCGCGGTCGCCGGCGCCATCGCGGCCGCGGCCGCCGTCGCCGTGCTGGACGCCGCCGACCTCGGCGGCGGCCCCGCCACCTTCGCCCTGCTGATCCTCGCCCTGACCGGCGGTACGGGTGTCGGCATCCGCACCGCCCAGAAGGTGCTGCCCACCCTGTCGCGGCGGCGGCTGCTCTCCCTGGCCACCGCCGTCACCGGAGTCGCCCTCCTGGCGATGGGCCTGGTGCCCGACACGGCGACCGTCCTCCTGCTCGCCGTACTCGCCGGATACGCGGCGGGTGTCGCCGCGAACACCGGCCACGTGCTCGTCGACCAGGAGACCGAGGAGTTCCGCCGGGCCCGGACCACCGAGCACCTCCAGGCCGTCGTCCGGGTCCTGATCGCGCTCGGCGCGGTCGGCGGCCCGCTGGTGGCCGCCGCCATCGGCACCCACCGGCTGACCGCGGGCGACTTCGTCTTCGCGCACGGCGGCGCCGCCTTCACCCTGATGCTGATCGGTGCCCTGCTGCTGCCGGTCGCCGCGATCGTCCTCGCGAAGACGGACGACCGTTCCGGAGTGCCGCTGCGCCGCGATCTGCGCGAGGCGCTGCGTGGGGGCGACCCGGCGGTCGCGCCCGCCGGGACCGGCTTCTTCCTCGCCCTGGAGGGCGGTGACGGAGCGGGCAAGTCCACCCAGGTCGAGGCGCTCGCCGAGTGGATCCGTGCCAAGGGCCACGAGGTCGTCGTCACCCGCGAGCCGGGTGCGACCCCCGTCGGCAAACGGCTGCGCTCGATCCTGCTCGACGTCTCGTCGGCAGGGCTTTCCAACCGGGCCGAGGCACTGCTGTACGCCGCCGACCGCGCCGAGCACGTCGACTCGGTCGTGCGTCCGGCGCTGGAGCGGGGCGCGATCGTCATCTCCGACCGCTACATCGACTCGTCCGTCGCCTACCAGGGCGCGGGCCGTGATCTCGCGCCGACCGAGATCGCCCGGATCTCGCGCTGGGCGACGAGCGGACTCGTACCGCATCTGACGGTGCTTCTGGACGTCGACCCGCAGACCGCGAGGGAACGGTTCACCGAAGCGCCCGACCGGCTGGAGTCCGAGCCGCCGGAGTTCCACGCCCGGGTCCGCTCCGGCTTCCTGACGCTGGCCGCCGCCGACCCGACGCGTTACCTGGTGGTGGACGCCGGCCAGGAACCGGAGGCGATCACCACGGTCGTACGCCACCGGCTCGACCAGCTCCTTCCGCTCTCCGAGGCCGAGATCAAGGCCAGGGAAGAGGCCCGCAAGGCCGCCGAGGAAGAGGCCAGGCGCCTCGCCGAGGAGGAGGCCGCGCGCAAGGCGGAGGAGGAGCGTCTGGAGCGCGAGCGCCAGGAGCAGCTCGCCAAGCTCCGCGCCGAGGAGGAGGAGCGCAAGCGCCGCGAGGAGGAGGAAGCCCGCAGGCGCGAGGCCGAACGCCAGGCGGAGGAGGCCAGGCAGCGAGCCGAGGAGGCCCGCCGCATCGCCGAGGAGGAGCGCGCCCGGGTCGAGGCCGAGGACGCGGCCCGCGAGGCCGAGCAGGCCCGGCTGCGCCGCCAGGCCGAGGAAGAGGCCCGGCTGCGCCAGGAAGCCGAGGCCCGGCGGCTCGAAAAGCAGCGCAAGGCGGAGGAGGCCCTGCTCCGGGCCGAGGCGGCCCGGAGGCAGGCAGAGGCGGAGGCCGCTGCCGCCGCGGAGAGCGCCCGCGCCCGGGCGGCGGCCGCGCAGGCGGAAGCCGACGCGGAGGCCGCCGAGGCCGCGCAGGCTTCGCGTGCGACCGAGAGGTCCGGGTCGTCCGGGCGGCCCGGGTCGTCCGGGCGGTCCGAGTCGTCCGAGCCCTCCGTGTCGGACAGCGAGCTGACGGTGCCGACCCCGATCGTCAATCCGAACGAGATCACGCAGCCGGTGCCTTCCCCGGTGGATCCGCAGTCCGGCTCCGGCCGGCCCCGCAGCGCGTCGCCGTCCGCGCCCTGGCCCTCGGACGAGGCCGAGACGGCGATGATCCCGAAGATCTCCGACGCGCCCGGGCATCCCGGTGCGGCGGACGAGACGGCGGTGCTGCCGCCGGTACGGGACGAGGGGCGGCACAACTCCGCACGCGACGCCGACCCCGCGGACCGGGTACCGCGCGGCATCTTCCGGGACGAGCGCCCGGCGGCCTCCGCCCCGGAGGGCGAGAACGAGCGCACCCGCGAACTGCCGCAGATCACCGACCCGCAGGCGAACCCGCCCGCGGACCGGGACCGGCAGGGGGCGTCCGGCCGGCCGGGGCGTCCGCGCCCGGACTGGGCGGAGGAGACGCCGCTGGACGATCTGCCCACGCTGGCGGACGAGCTGCTCGGCGACCACGACGACGAGGACCCCGGGCCCAGGGGCCGGGGACGCCGCCCGCGTCGCTGACCGGGTACGACGCCGATGGCCCCGCGCGAACAGGCGCGGGGCCATCGGCGTCCGGCCGTCCGGGCCGGCTTCGTTTCGCCGGCAGTCTGCCGGGATTGTCAGACCCGTCCCCCACAATGGGAAACCGGACCGACGAACATCACGGCGACAGTCGTGACAGCCGTGACGAGAGCCACACGGGCCGCACCCCGTTCCACCGGAACGGCGGCTCGGCTCGCACACCACCGGAAGGGCGGTGACCCATGTCCGTATGGGACGACCTGGTCGGCCAGGACCGCGTTCAGGAGCAGCTCGGCGCCGCCGCCCGGGACGCCGACGCGCTGGTCACCGCACATTCCACGGGGCAGCCGGTGCCGCCCGGCTCGAAGATGACCCACGCCTGGCTGTTCACCGGCCCCCCGGGCTCCGGCCGGTCCACCGCCGCCCGGGCCTTCGCCGCCGCCCTGCAGTGCACCAGCCCGGACCGTGCCCTGGGCGGGGCGCCGGGCTGCGGCTTCTGCGACGGCTGTCACACGAGCCTCATCGGTACGCACGCCGATGTCGACGTGATCCGCACCGATCTGCTGTCCATCGGCGTGAAGGAGACCCGCGAGCTGGTCCGCCGTGCCCAGCTCTCGCCGGCCGTCGGGCGCTGGCAGGTCATCGTCATGGAGGACGCCGACCGCCTCACCGAGGGCGCGGGCAATGTGCTGCTCAAGGCGGTCGAGGAGCCCGCGCCGCGCACGGTGTGGCTGCTCTGCGCGCCCTCGCTGGAGGATGTGCTGCCCACGATCCGGTCGCGTTGCCGCCACCTCACGCTGCGCACGCCGTCGGTCGACGCCGTCGCCGATGTCCTGATCCGGCGCGACGGTATCGATCCGGAGCGGGCCGCGTCCGCCGCCCGCGCCACCCAGGGACACATCGGCCGGGCCCGCCGCCTCGCCACCGACGAGCGGGCGCGTGCCCGCAGGGCGGCCGTCCTGAAACTGCCGCTGCGGGTCGACGACATCGGCGGCTGCCTCAAGGCCGCCCAGGAACTGATCGACACCGCCACCGACGACGCGAAGCAGGCGGCCGAGGACGTCGACGTCAAGGAGACGGAAGACATGAAGGCCGCACTCGGCGCCTCGGCCGGGGGCCGGATGCCGCGGGGTACCGCAGGGGTGATGAAGGAGCTGGAGGACCGGCAGAAGCGCCGTAAGACCCGCACCCAGCGAGACAGCCTCGACCTGGCGCTCACCGAACTGACCGGGTTCTACCGCGATGTGCTCGCCCTGCAGCTGGGTTCCCGGATCGCCATCGCCAACGCGGACGCCCAGGACTCCCTCGACCGCATCGCCCGTTCGTCCACACCGGAGCGCACCCTGCGCCGGATCGAGGCGGTGACCGCCTGCCGCCGGGCCCTGGACCGCAATGTGGCGCCGCTGCTCGCCGTGGAGGCGATGACGATGGCGTTGCGGGCGGGCTGAGACCGCCGGTCACGGCGCGACGGTCGCACAGGCCGGCCGATCTCCGAATCACCCGAAAGAGCAGGGAATCGGACGAGCCGACGCCCGGCGGCTACGCTCCCGACATGCATACCAGGCGTCCGCTCCGCACCCTCGCCCTAGCGCTCGGCACCGCCGGCCTCCTCATCTCCGGCTGTACCGACGGGGGTTCGACGACGGGAGCCTCGTCGCCCGCGCAGGCGGCCTCGGCCACACCCTCCGCCGTACCGGCGGCGCTGAAGCCGTTCTACGCCCAGCAACTGGGCTGGCGGGACTGCGGGGTCACCGGATTCCAGTGCACCACGATGAAGGCGCCGCTCGACTACGCGAAGCCGGACGGCGGCGAGATCAAGCTGGCGGTCTCCCGCAAGAAGGCCACCGGTCCCGGCAAGAAGATCGGCTCCCTCCTGGTCAACCCCGGAGGTCCCGGCGGATCGGCCATCGGCTATCTCCAGGGATACGCCGCGATCGGCTACCCCGCCCAGGTGCGCGCCCGCTACGACATGGTCGCCATCGATCCGCGCGGGGTGGCGCGCAGCGAGCCCGTCGAGTGCCTCACCGGTTCACAGATGGACGCCTACACCCAGGTCGACCAGACCCCCGACGACGCCGTCGAGGTCACGAAGCTGAGCAGTTCGTTCAAGAAGTTCGCCACCGGCTGCGAGCAGCGCTCGGGCGAGATCCTGCCGCACGTCTCCACCGTGGAGACGGCCCGCGACATGGACATCCTGCGGGAGCTCCTCGGGGACGAGCAGATGCACTACGTCGGCGCCTCGTACGGAACGTTCCTGGGTGCGACGTACGCCGAGCTCTTCCCGGCGCGGGCGGGACGCCTCGTGCTCGACGGTGCGATGGACCCCTCGCTTCCTTCGGCCGAGATGAACCGGGACCAGACCGCGGGCTTCGAGACCGCGTTCCAGTCCTTCGCGGCGGACTGCGTGAAGAAGGCGGACTGCCCGCTCGGCACGACGTCCGCCGCCGATGCGGCGACGAACCTGAAGAAGCTGTTCAGCGACCTCGACGCGAAGCCGATCGCCACGGGTGAGTCCCGCAAGCTCGGCGAGTCCCTCGCCACCACGGGCGTCATCGCCGCCATGTACGACGAGACGGCCTGGCCCCAGCTCCGCGAGGCGCTCACCGGTGCCGAGGCGGGCGACGGCTCAGGGCTGCTCTCCCTGGCGGACAGTTACTACGAGCGCGAGCCGAACGGCACGTACGCGAACCTCATGTACGCCAACGCGGCCGTGAACTGCCTCGACCTCCCGCCCGCCTTCGCCACCTCCCAGGCGGTCACCCAGGCCCTGCCCACCTTCGAGAAGGCCTCGCCGGTCTTCGGGAAGGGCTTCGCCTGGGCCTCCCTGAACTGCGCGTACTGGCCGGTCCCCGCCACCGGCACCCCGCACCCCATCAAGGCCGAGGGCGCCGCCCCGATCGTGGTCGTCGGCACCACCCGGGACCCGGCGACCCCGTACAAGTGGGCGCAGTCCCTGGCCGGCCAGCTGTCGTCGGGCACGCTCCTCACCTACGAGGGCGACGGGCACACGGCGTACGGCCGCGGCAGCGACTGCATCGACACGGCGATCAACACGTATCTCCTGGAGGGCACCGCGCCGGACGACGGCAAGAAGTGCTCCTGACCTGCGGCTGAGGCGTGGAATCGGGGCGGTACGGAGCACCCCTCGAAACTGTGTAGACTTGGCGTCGCTGCTGATCGCATCATGGTGCGACAGGGCGTGCCGCCTTAGCTCAGTTGGCCAGAGCAACGCACTCGTAATGCGTAGGTCTCGGGTTCGAATCCCGAAGGCGGCTCGGAATTACCCCAGGACTCACTCGCCGTGACCTGGGGTTTTTTCATGCCCGGGGCGTGACGAGCCGCACGACGGGATGTCGTGGAAGTGCATGCGTGAGCGATGCGTGAGCGGAGCGGCTCAGCGATCTACTTCTTGGGCCGCTTGGCCTTGCCCTTCCTCTTGCTCATGGCCTGGGCTTTCTCCTTGGTCTTCGCCTTCTTGGCGGCCTTCGCGGCCTTGCGGGCGGCCTGCTCGGCCTCGGTCCGCCGCTGGAGGGGGACCAGCTTGGCCGCGGCCTCGGCCGCGCTCTTTCCGACGTGAGGCAGGACGCTCTGGTAGATGTCCCGCGTGATCCGGGTGTCGCTGTGTCCGAGGGTGTCGGAGACGATCTTGACGTCGATGCCGGCGGCGAGCATGAGCGTGGCCGCGCCGTGCCGGAGGTCGTGGAGGCGGATGGGTGGGAGGCCGGACGCGGCGACGAGCCTCTCGAAGAGGTCGGTGACTTTGCCGGGGTGGAGCCAGGAGCCGTCGGCCTGGGTGAAGACGAGGCCGGTGTCGACCCAGGCTGCGGCCCACTCTGCTCGGTCCGCGTTCTGCTGTGCGCGGTGGTGTTCCAGGACCTCGACGGTGTCATTGTCGAGTGCGACGACGCGGAAGCCGCTGTCGGTCTTGGGTTCGGAGGTCTCGACGTCCCATCCGTCCTGGACGAGCTGGGCGGAGACGGTGAGGGAGTGGGTGGCGAGGTTGGTCTCCGACCAGGGCTGCCCACACGCTTCGCCCCGGCGCAGGCCACGGAAGGCGATCAGGTGCCACATGGCGTACAGCCGGTCTTTGGCGACGAAGTCGAGGAAGGCGCCGGTCTGCTGGGGTGTCCAGACCATGACCGGGGACGGCTTCTCGCCCGTCTGCTCCCACTTGGCGACCCGCTCGTCGGTCCATACGAGCGCCTTCGGCTTGCGTACGGGGTCGATCTCGACGTGGGCGGCGGGGTTGAAAGTGATGATCTGCTGCCCGATCGCGTCGTTCAGAGCGGCTCGGAGGGTGGCCTTGACGTGCTGGCGCGTGGCGGGTCCGGTGATGCGACGGTAGGGCGGCATCTCGTCGATGGCGGCCTTCATCGCCTTGCGGCGGGCTCGGTTGTCCGCGCCCTTCCACGGGACGGTCGCCAGTTCGTCGATCGCGGCTCGGCGCTGGGTGTTGTCCTCCAGGATCTGGGCGTTGGCGTCGCGGATGTCGGTGAACATCTCGCTGAGGTGGCTGACGCGCAGCCGGTCGAGGCGCCGGCCGCCGATGTGCGGCTTCAGGTGGATGCGGATGTCGGTCTCGTAGCGGTTGAGGCCGGACTTGCGTATGCGCTTGCCGGCCAGCCAGCGGTCGAGCCATTCGGCGACGGTGAGGCTGCCGATGAGGTCCTGGCCGGCGTTGAGCCGCCGCCTCGTCTCCTCGACCTCCGGCAGGGGTGACCGTTCGCGGCTGACCTCGGCCAGCATCTCGGCGATGAGTTCGGTGCCCTCGGGGTCGTCCGAGTCGGCGAGTCCGAGGAGGGCGCGTACGTGGTCGAGGTCGGCCTGGGCGGGCTTGAGGCTGCCGTATCCGCCCCGGGCGAAGGAGCGGCGGCTGCCGTCCTCGCGGGGTGAGAGCTCCTGGCGTACGGAGTAGGTGCAGTGGTTCCTGCTGTTGCGCTTGGGGCAGGAGGTGCCGAGTTCCTTGCCGGACTTGGGGTCGCGGCAGGAGCAGCGGCGGTAGGTGGAGCCCTTCAAAGATCATTCTCCTCGGTGGTGTCGGGATCGCTCTCGGGGGAGTCGGTTACGCCGGCCACGTCCGGCCACAGAAACGGGGGCGTGACGCCCTCTTCCTCGATGAAGGCGCGAACCCTGCGCAGGCGGTCTTCGGCGTCGTCGGCCGCCTCGGCGGCACGGGCCTGGGAGCGGAGGGCCTCGGCCTTCCGGTCGGCATTTGGTGCGGTCTGGGCGTGGTAGCGGGCGTACTCCTCGTCGCGTCGCGCGCTTCGCAGTCGCTCTTGGGCGGCGTGATGAGCCCGGAAGTAGCGGAGCATGTCGTCGTCCGCGCCGAGTTCGGTCTCCTCCCCGGTGAACCAGCGCAGCGCGTTCAGTGCGGAGGTGGAGTCCTGGAGCGGGAGCTGCTGTACGTCGTCGATGTAGCCGACGGGATAGATGAGGCAGATGGGCGGGGTGTTCAGTGCCTGGGCCAGGACCATGACGTCGACCAGAGGCAGGTTGGAGCGGCGCCCGGACTCCATGTTGGCGATCACGTTGCGGGGGATCGGATGGCCGATCTCCGCGCACTTGTCGGCCAAGTCCTGCGCGCTCCAACCCAGTTCCTTCCGTCGTCTGCGGACCTCGATGGCCACGGTGGCCATGACCTGATCCACCCACTCCAGGACGTCGTCCTCGTCGTCGGCCTTCTTAGATCCATGATGGCTGCGGCGTTGTGTCATGTAGACACATTAGCTTGCTTAGCGTTGATTCCAAGACCTGGAGACGAGCGCGGCAGCCGCGTTCGCCGTGGGCTCAGTCATGGATGGAGCGCGCATGCGTGAGAACGAAGAGGCCGGCCGGGCGAAGGGGATGAGCCGCGAGGAGCTTCTGGAGCTTCCTGTGTCCGTTGACCTGGAGACGGGCAACCGGGCTCTGGGGCTTGGGCGGAGCAAGGGGTATGAGCTGGCCAAGCGTGGCCAGTACCCGTGCAAGGTGCTCAGGCTCGGGAACGCCTACCGGGTGGTGACCGCAGACCTGCTGTCCCTACTGGGGCTGGCAGCGTGAGGCGTCAGATGGATGTCGGGGGCTTCTGCGCTGAGCTGACACAGAAACGCTGGACTGTGGTGCGGCGTGGACGTACTGTCCGTGGTCGCTCGCGGTGCCGAAAGCCCCGCGAGAAGGGGGAGAGCCTCCGGCGGTGCAACGCCGGAGGCCCCGAGACTCCCCAGCAATCCCGTGAGAACCGACCCGGCGGCAGGGGCGTGCTAGCCCAACGCCGCCAGACGAGGAGTCGCCCAGTGCAACCCGAGGACCCCGAGTCCTATTCCGCCCCCGCCCGAGCGACCTGGCCCGCCACAGCCATCCCCGGCCGGCCGAGCGCCCACTCGCAAGTTGACAGTGCCGCGGCGGACCCGAGCGACGGTACGGCCGACGCCAGCGCCAGCGAAGCGGATCCTGCGGACAGGCTGGAGGCCATCCCCGACGCGGAGCCGACACCGGGCTCGGAGCTGCTTGACGAACTGCGTTCCCAGATAGCCCAGTTCGTGATCCCTCCCTCATCGGAGGCGTTGGACGCGATCACCCTGTGGGTGGCGGCAACACATCTCCAGCCCGCGTGGCAGCACGCCCCACGTCTGGCGGTGGTGGGGCCGGCGAAGCGCTGCGGCAAGTCGCGGCTCCTGGACGTGCTGACTGAGACGGTTCACGAGCCGATGCTCACCATCAACACCACACCAGCGGCCATCTTCCGCTCGATCAACGAGGACGAGCCACCGACGTTGCTGGTGGACGAGGCCGACACCATCTTCGGCCCCAAGGTCGCGGAGAAGAACGAGGAGACGCGTGGCCTGCTCAACGCCGGTCATCAGCGCGGCCGGTATGTCACGCGGGTCGTCGGCAACGACCACACCCCGCACAAGTTCGCCACGTTCGCGATGGCGGCCATCGCGGGTATCGGGGACCTGCCGGACACGGTGATGGACCGGTCGGTGGTCATCCGCATGCGGCGCCGGGCCGATGGCGAGAAGGTCAAGCCTTTCCGCTCACGGCGCGACATCCCGGCCCTGCACGAGCTGCGCGACCGCATCCACACCTGGGCCCGCCCACTGTTGGAGGACGCCGCAGACCTGGAACCGGACATGCCGGTTGAGGACCGTGCTGCCGACACATGGGAGCCCCTGGTGATCGTTGCCGACCTGGCAGGCGCTAGCTGGCCCCGGCTCGCGCGGATTGCCTGCGCGCGGATGGTCGCCGCCGAAGTGGCGGCCGAGGAGGACCATCCCAGCGGGGCACGCATACTCGCCGACATCCGCCGGGTCTTCTTCGCCCAGCGTGAGGCGGACAGCCTCTCCACCGCGGATCTCCTCTACCACCTGAACGCGGACGACGAAGCTCCGTGGGGAGAGCGGGGGCGCTACGGCCTGACCTCCCGGGAACTCGGAGCGATGCTGCGCGACTACGACATCCGTCCCGGCAACGTGCGTATGGCCGACCGGTCGCAGCGCAAGGGCTACACGCGCAACAAGTTCCTCGACGCCTGGCGGCGGTACTGCCCCACCGTCCACCCGGTCCTCGCCCCCCGCGGCGAGGACTGAACCCCACCCTCCCTGGTTGCCGTACTTGCCGTCCCTGCCGTGATCTCGCAGGTCAGAGCACATACCGGCAAGACGGCAGCCGAGGGCAAGACGGCAACGCAGGCGTCTCCGCGCAGGTAGCGCGCCAGTCAGGAGACACCGCCCGGATCCGTCTTGCCCCGTCCCAGGCGTCCTTGCCGTATCGCCGCCGGTCGCCGCCCTGCTCGCCGGGACGGATGCCGCGAAGCAGCCGTCCCGGCAGCGGCAGGCTGCGCCCTGGCAGGAAGCTGCCACCTCCTTGTCGCGAGTCAGGACAAGACGGTGGCGCTGCCTGCCGAAACGGTATGTCCGGAGCGCTGCCGTCCCGCGCTGACCTGCACGTGCAACGGCCAAGACGGCAAAGACGCCCCACGCCACTACCCCCAGGAGCTTCCCTCTTGACCGCCCCGCACCTCACCACGCAACCAACACGACCACGAGACGACGCCCGCAGCGACGAGAAGCCGAAGAAGCGGGCTGACGCCGAGCAACTCGTCCTCGGTGCGGCCGGCCTCGTCATCGTCGCGCTGACAGCCGGAGCGTTCTGGCTCTCCTACGCGCACCTCGCCGACGTCGCCGGCCAGCACGGGCTCGGCGCATCCCGCATCCGCCGCTGGGCCTGGCCCGCCACTCTGGACGCGTTCATCGTCGCGGGCGAACTGCTCATGCTGCGCGCGGTGCTGCGCCGGACAACCGACCCCTGGGCGATAGCCGTGACAGCTGCCGGATCAGTCGGCTCGATCGCGCTGAACGTCGCCGGGGTCAGCGGCACGGACAACGCGCGCAGCGTCCCGTTCCTCGACTACGTGGTCGCAGCTGTTCCTCCGGCCGCCGCGATGGTCGCCTTCGGCGTCCTGATGCGACAGATCCACCAGCTCGTCGCACCGTCCGACGACGGCTCGGACACCGGTTCCGCACAGGCACAAGACCGGTCGGTCGGCGACATCAGCCACAGCCACCGAACGGATTCCCCTCCCGATGGTGCGCAAGCCTCGAATAACGAGCGGACGGAACCTGCGTCCCAGACGTCAGATAGCAAACCGAGCGGTGGCCGACCGCCGAAGGCGACCATCGCGGAGCTGACGGATATCGGCCGGGCCACCGGTCATCAGCACGGCAAACTCACGCGCGGCCTGCTCCGAGCGGCTGTGAAGGACCGAGACCTGACGATCGGCAGTGAGCGGCAGACCGAGGTGATGGAGCGGCTTCGGCCGGAACTCGAAGCCGTCGGTATCGAGGTCTCCAGGCGCTGACGCCTGGCCTGCTCGGGTGACCGGAACCCTTCCGGTCACCCGAGCATTGGCCAACCGATTCGCAGACTTCCACAGCCGTGGCCAACGCGATGGCCGTGCCGCGTAGGCATCGCCACCCCGTAAGCCCAGACGTACTTGGAGCATCTTCCTTGACGCACAACCAGCACCTGCCCGACGACACCCACACCGAGCCGTCTGCGTTTTCGCAGTCACCTACGCTGACGGAGCGTTTGCGTCGGGCGTTCGGACGGGCTGCCCCTGGCGGAGCCAGTAGTACCCCGAGTCCGACTCAAGGCCGGTCTTCGGGGGTCTCCGCCCCAGGGGTGGCGGAGACGGCCCAGCGCCAGGGGGCGCCGGACCAGAAGGTCGTGACCGAGAACGGCCCCGACCCGGACACTCTTCACGCCAGCCAGCAAGCGATCCTCCGCCCAACACGCGCCGCCGCCCTCGCCGTCAGCGAGCCCGCTGTGCAGAGCGTCCAGCCAACGATCCGCCGGTTCACCGGCGACAAACGCACCAAGCGCGTCGGCCCCATGCGCTTCACCGATGACGAGCACACCAGCCTGCGCGAGGCCGCAGCCGAGCACGGCTACAAGGGCGAATCCGGGTTCGCCGCCGACATCGTCCTCGCCTTCCTCGACGGCCGCTTCACCGCGAACCTCCCCCTGTCCGAGGACCGACGCCGCACCCACATCTTCCGAGCCCAGGTTCTGCGCGCCCTCAACCGCACCGGCGTCAACGTCAACCAGATCGCCCGCGCCCTCAACAGCGACTACACCCCGCCCGACATCCGGCAGCGTCTCGACGAACTCCACGACCTGCTCACCCTCATCGCCGCGGCCCTGCGCGAGCCCACCCACGCAAGGGTGGTCTGATCCGCGTGATCGCAGCCATCAAGCCCGCCGGCTCCAACACCCGCGGTCTGCTCGCCTACCTCTATGGTCCCGGCCGACACGATGAACACCTCGACCCACACCTCGTGACCGGATTCGCCATGCTCGGCATGCCCGACCCCGGCCGCGACGAGAACACCACCCTGACTCAACTCGGCCACTACCTCGACGAGCCCGTACTCCTGCGCAACAGCGAGTTCGGCAAGCCCGTCACCGACCACGTCTGGCACTGCCCCGTCCGCGCCGCACCCGAAGACCGCTACCTCTCCGACACCGAGTGGGGCGAGATCGCACAGCGCATCGTCCGGGCAGCCGGCATCGCCCCCGACGGCGACGACCTCGCCTGCCGATGGATCGCCGTACGCCACGCCGACGACCACATCCACATCCTCGCGACCACCGTCCGCGAAGACGGCCGACGCCCCAAGCTGCACGACAGCGGCATCCGGGTCGGCGATGCGTGCCGGGAGATCGAGAAGGACTACGGGCTGCGCCGCTTGACGAAGGGCGACCGCACCGCCACCCGGCGCCCCACCCAGGCAGAGATGCACAAGGCCGAGCGCCTCGGCTGGGAGCAGACCAGCCGTGAGTGGCTCCAGGACCGCATCCGCGCAGCCATCCCACACGCCACCAGCGCCGAACAGCTCCTCGCCTACCTCGAAGCCGACGACATCCTGGTCAAACCACGCCGCGGCCCCTCTGGAGATCTCCTCGGCTACGCCGTCGGCCGACCCGGCGACCTGAACAAGGACGGCCAGCAGATCTACCACCCCGGCGGGAAGATCGCCCCCGACCTTTCTCTGCCCAAGCTGGAAGCCCGCCTGGAGACCATCACTCCTGAGGAACACCCCACCGCCCGTCGCAACCGACACACCACTGCCTGGCATCAGGCCACCGACGCCCTCGACACGCTCCACACAGAGCTCACCGACACGAGCGCCGGGGACAGCGGGGACGCGCGGGCTCAGGCGCACATCACCGCCCTGGGCGAACTCATCGAAGCCACCGCGCAGAAGACCCACGCCAACCTCCGTGGCCAACTGCGTTCAGCCAGCCGGTCCTTCGCCCGCGCTGAACGCTCTCAAATCCGGGCCGAAGACCGCACCGCCCGCGCTCTACGGACCGCAGCCCGTGACATCGTCAACACAGCCAGCGGCCCCGACGGCAGCGCCCTCGCAGCCCTGACCGCCGCACTCGTCTGGGCCGCCATCCTCGCCGGACGCTGGCACGAGGCCAAGGGGCACGCCCACCAGGCCAACGCCGCCCGCCAAGCCGTGCAGCACCTCGAGGCAGCCGCCGACGATGCACTCGCTCCGACGCTCACAGAACTCGAAGCCCGCCGCCCCACGGAGGAGGCCCGTCACACCCTGGCCAGCGACGTACGCGCGGCCGTTCCCGAGCACGCCGAGCGAATCCTCGCCGATCCCGGCTGGCCCGCCCTCGCCACCGTCCTTGCCGACGCAGAAGCCGGAGGCCACCAGCCCCACCAGCTCCTCAAGGAAGCCGCCGCGCGACGAGAACTCGGCACCGCCCACAGCCCCGCCCGGGTCCTGATCACCCGCATCCAGCACACCAGCCGCAACCCCGCACCCAACCGCCGCGCCGAAGCAGCCTGCCTGCGAAGCACCAGGGCAACGGGCGTCAGCGCTCCGCCCCCCGACACCTGGCCGCTCAAGGCGACAGCCGCTCCCGCCCGCCGGCCGGGGCGTCCCCTTGGCTGATCTCGAAGAGGAGCGCCCGATCCCAGAGCTCCACCTGGCTCTACCAAACCCAACCGCGGAGACTTCCGGTCAGGCTGTCACCTCAGCCGGGGCCGAGACCGGTGGACGAACCCCAGTCAGCTCTTCAGCACGGCTCAGCAGGAGAGGCGCGAGCTCTGGATAGAACCCCCGAGCCACAGCCTGGAGCATTTCTGCGAGTGCGGCGAGCTCACCGATGCGGCCGGCGGGGGAGTCGAGGACGTGGGCGAACTGACTGCGGATTCGAGTGGCCACGAGTGGCACGCGAAGGCTGTACGCGTGGAGAAGGCCCGGGTCGTACCCGACCGGCACGTGGCCCCAGCGCTCCCAGTCCAGCAGGGTCAGCGGCATTCCGGTGAGGTTGCCCCAGTGAAGGTCACCATGACCAGTGACGCGCTCAACCTTTGACGGGGCGGGGATGCCCAGGAACTGGGGGAAAGCCCGCTCGATCCACTGTTGCCTCACGGTCTCCTTCCTCCCGTCCACTTCCGCCAGGCGGTCAAGAGCCTGTCTCAGCAGGCCCCACCACTGCTCCGGCAAGGCCGGATTACTGGTGAGGTCCGGCCTTCGAGGTGAGATGACTGGATCCTCTACAAGGTCGAGTACCTCAGCCTCGAAGGAGTAGTCCCCTTCAGCCCAGTCATACGTTCCATGGAGGGCTGGACGCGGCACGTCACGCGGTACCAAGAGGTCCGCTCCGACGATCCCTTCCCCGTGCTTGCGCCCGACGTTCTTCACCAGACTCCGGCTGACACGCAGCCAGTAGGCGCCCGACTGACGGCCCAGAGTGAAGCCCCCGAAGCCCCACGCCAACGGCCCCGTGCAGGTCAGGCCGACCGCTTCTGCAGCCGTTTGGTGAGCGGCTTCCATCAGCGCTCGCGTGGCCTCATCCGGTGGCAAGTTCATCGGTCACTCTCCTGAGCTGTTCGCGGGTGAGGGGCGCGGCCAGGGCCTTTGCGGCATCGTCCCAGTGACCAAGGCTGCTGGCCGAGGTCAACACGACGTCCAATGCCGGGCAGGAAGCGGCAGCCAAGAGGCCGGCGGCACCAGGCGAGAGGCCGGGGCGTATCAGGTCGATCACTTCGGGTGTCATGGCGTCGAGGAGTTCGCCGCCGTGCAGGGGTGCCGAGGCGAAGGTGAGCATGCCGGCATCCTGTGCCTCGACCAATGCCCCGCCTCCATCGAGTGCTTGGGTGATCGGAGCGTCCATGATCAGGCTTACGGGCATCTGGATCCCGATCAGATGGTGGCCTTCCGATCCCGATGCCTCCCGGGCAAGGGTGACCAGCTCGGGGACGCTGAAGGCGCCCTCCCGGAGACCTGACCAGGTGGCCACCCCGTAGCCGCCGATCCGGCGGAGTTGCACGAGCCCTTCGAGGACTGCAAACGCTTCTCTCAGGCGCCCGTGCAATGCGGCGCGGTGTCCGTTGCGAGCGGCTCGCTCGGGATTATGGACGAATACCAGGTCCACGCGGCCGAGCTGTTCCCTGGCCTCCTCCACCTGTTGGCAGACGAACCGGGGATCGAGGCTGTGCCCGACGGCGGCATCCTCGTCAGTGAGGACGCCGAGCGCCATGGCCGTCTGAGCCTGACTCCTTGTGAAGAAGCCAGTCTTGGTGGCCGTCTGCGTGGAACCAGGGTGCTCCCGCAGGACTGGTCCGAGGCGCTGTTGCGCCATACCGTCCGCGTAATTCGGTGCGGTGTCGATCCAGGGAGCACCGGCCCGCAGAGCGATACGGGCCGCCTCGCACACGTCCCGGACCCGATAGGTCCCCAGGGACAGGGCCGCCGTCACAGGGCAGTCCCGACAACAGCTACTGCCTGTCCCTCGACGAGGACCGAAATGAGCGCGGCCACGTCTTTCACTTCCAGCCCGGCACATTCAGCGAGATCGCCCAACGTGGCCGACCGGCCGAGAAGCAATCGGCGCAGGATCGGCGCGGCCGACTGGGCAAAGTCCCAAGCTGTGCCTGCCGCCGAGAACGTGACGGTGTTGTGCCCGTCGTTCTCAGCCACACGGCTCCGCGGAGCAGTCAGGCGTACGGAGATCTCCGGCCGTGCGGGAAGCCCGTCCACGTAGGGCAGGGAGGGGATCGCGTGCCCGTGGTCGGTGGTATCGATGGACTCCGCCCACCGTTCGACGAGCCGGGGGTCGGCCAGCTCATTCAGAAGTTCCCGGCGCATCGCGACGAGATAGTCCGTCTGGTCAGGCAGCGAGGCGAACCTCGGAATGTCCTTGCGCAACGCGAGGACGGATCGAAGCTGGTCCACGACCCAGTGGAGCAGGTCCGCGCCTGTGTGGGAGACGAGGCCGAACGTCAGGTGCAGCGAATCCGTACCTTGGTCGGCGGTGACCGCGTGCCACCAGCCGCGTGGCAGGTAGAGCACGTCACCGGGCGCCAGGACGAGGTCTGCAACCGGCTCGCCCTCGGGCTTCTCCGGCGACTCGACATCGCGGAACGTCGGAGCCTCGCGAGTGGATCCGTACAGTTGCCATCGCTTGGAGCCATGCACCTGGACCACGACGACATCGTGGTCGTCCCAGTGGAGCCCGAAGCCCTGCCGCTCCGTCCAGGAAGCGTAGGCATTGACCTGCACGGGGGTGCCGAGGAAGCGTTCCAGGCCCTCAGCAGCCATCCCGACGGGCGGGTGGATTTTCTCTACCGAGTCCAGGACGAGTGAGGCGCCGTCCTTGAGCTGGGCGTGCAGTTCGGCCGGCAGGATGCGGGACCAGGTCACCGCGCGGCGGGTCGTCGTCGGGGCCGCGTATTTGTGTACAGGGACCATCTCGCCGTCCACCGAGAGCCTTAGCCGGGGCGGCTCCAGGCGCTGAGTGGCGATGATCAGGTTCAGGTCGTCCCAGGAGAAGAGGCCCGCCGTGTCGGCGGCACCGGGGAAGAGAGCGTAGGAGCGGTTGTACGTCTGGGCGAGGAACGTGTCCCCGCCCAGACGCCCCGCCCACGAGGCAGCATCAAGCATCGTGGGCGGCCCGATCAGTCGTTGCCGTCGGAACGGCCGCCACTGACGTCGGACTCCTGCTCGGTTCGGGTGCGAGCGGCCACGATCTTCCGCTTCGCCACGAGCAAGCCCCCCTCAGCGGCCACTGAAGCAGTGTTCTCTACCATCATCGAACTTCCCTCTCTACTTGGGGAACTCCCACCGGAGGCCCGGCAGGACGACTGGAGTCGGGTAGGCCGAGAGCCGCTACGACGTGCTGTAGATACCGGCGGCGAACAGGCCCAGCGAGCCGACGATCAAAGCGACGTACAACGGCCCTGCAAACCGGCCGATCCGGCGCTGGACCCACCGCGACAGGGCATCCACTAAGCCGACCCCGGCTCCGCCACCCGGCGAAGCCCGCGAGCCGACACGGACGGGCCCACGCAACGCGCACACTCGCACGGAGGGAAGCAGCCCGGGTTCGAGAGGATGACGAAGGGGTCGCCCTCCCGCATAGCGGTCGTCTGTGACCATGAACGTCCGGAGTCGCGGGACACGCGAAGCGTCATCAGAACGCGGCTCTCGCCCGCCGGGTCCGCCGCCCGCGAGGCTCCTTCGTATCCGCGCCCCTCAGCATCACTGCGATTTGCCATGTCCGCACCCTTCCGCAGTTCCTGGCCCACCTCGTTTGCGACAACACCCAGGAAACCGCGCATAGTCGGAGGTCTCCACGGCATCGATGCGGCACTCTTGACGCAGATCCGTGCACAGGCTCCGAAGGGGCCGAAGCCGCGGGAAGGGGGCGCCATGGGACTGGCAAAACGACGCAAGACCCTGGGCTACAGTCAAGAAACACTGGCCCAGTTACTCGGCGTGGACCGCACAACGGTCGGGCGCTGGGAAAGCGGCAGGATCGACCCGCAGCCGCCTCAGCGGCGAGGCTTGGCCATCGCCCTGGAAGTCAGCCTTCAAGAGCTGGAAGCCCTTCTGACACCGCCACAAGCCGCTGGCCAGGAGCTTGCCGGGCACCATTCCAGCGACCCCCCCGAACGCGGGAGACTCTGACGAAATGATCCGCCGCGAATTCCTCCGCATACTCACTGTCAGCGGTGCGCTGACCGTTCTGCCGACCGACGAGGCAGAGGCGCTCACGGAGGGCGTCCGCAGGGGGATGCCAGCCGACTTCACACGAATGAACAGTCACCTTTGGCAGGTCTACCAACTGGCGCGCTCAAAGGGCTCCGTCTACCCCGTTGTCCGCGACCAACTGGCCACATTGAACGAGGCTCTGGCAGGCAACCGAGGGGGCACACGCCCACTTCTGAACGCGGCTGCCGACCTCTTTCAATTGGCCGGCGAGGTGGCCTTCGACGGAAGCCGTTACTCCGACGCCGCTGCTTCGTATTCGCTAGCGGCTGCCGTCAGCAAGGATGCCAAGGCGTATGACCTGTGGGCGTGCGCACTCGTTCGCCACGCCTACGTAGACATGTCTGAGCAGCACTATCGCCAGGCCGCTCAGATGCTGGGTGCAGCTGAAAGGCTGGCCAGCCGGGGTGACAGCAACCTCTCGACCCGGCATTGGGTCGCTTCTGTCCAAGCCGAGGCGTATGCGGGCCTCGGTGATCTGGCCGCGTGCGAGCGGGCGATGGACCAAGCGGAGACCGTCCGCGAACTCACTGCGGAGAGCGTCAACGGCGGATGGCTCCGTTTCGACGGTGCACGCCTCGCCGAGGAACGAGGCTCCCGCTACGTGCAGCTGGGCCGACTCGACCTGGCAGAGGACGCCTTGAAGGATGCCCTGGAGCAGACGGCCTTGGCGTCAGGACAGTCGTACCGGCGGCGCGGAGCAGTGCTTACCGATCTGGCCGCCATCGGCGCTAAGCGGCGAGACCCCGAACAGGTGGTGGCCTACGGAAGGGAAGCCATCAGCCTCGCCCGAGCCTCAGCATCCGGGTACGTCGCCCGTAGACTCCGAGACCTGTGCGACGAGTTCGGTCCACTGAGCCGCGACCACCGCGTGGCGGAGCTGGGGGCCGAGATCGCCACGCTGAGCACGCCGTGACGAGAGGGGTAGGCATGTCGCAGACCGAAGGTGCACGACTGTTCCGGGAAACCTGGATCGCCGGAGTGCACCAGCACTTCCCCGGAGAGCCGAAGGCCGGCTACATCACCCCGTGGGACGACACCCCACAGTGGGAACGTGAAGCCGCCGGATCGGTCCACGACCAGGTACGGCAATTCATCGAGGTCAGCAACGGCCACACGTCGAAGCTCTCCCGCGAGCAGAAGAGCCGTTTCGTCGCCACGTGCTGGACCGCCCAGATGTTCAAGCACTTCGAGGACCCAAAGCCCGGGTATGTCGCGGACTGGCCCGACCTGCCGTCCTGGCAGCAGGAAACAGACGCCGACATCTTCGAAGCCATCGAGAAGGCGCACCGCTGACAACTCGGAACACTCCTCGGTGGTCAGTCGAGTGGCCTGCCAGCTCGGGTGCTCGCTACTACTCTCTGATCGGCTTCGCCGACCACGTAAGCAGCGGCACTGGAGAGCCCGTGGCGGCCTTGGTGCTTCCGGAGATTACATGGCCAATACCGTCGCCGACCACATCACTGCCGCACGGCATGCCCTGGTGCACCCTCAGCGGGATAACGGCGGGGCCGGACCAGGTGACCAGTTGAGGCGAGCCGAGGTGTAGGTGCGTGTGAGGCTGCCGTTAACGTAGCGGCACCCCACATGGAGTGCCGCTACCGTCAACGTAGCGGCACCCCTCATGGCGCGCTATGAGCCGTCGATCAGTTTCTGTACCTCTGGCGGAATTTTCGAGCCGGAGTAGGAGACGACGAGCACGGCGTCACCAGGTGAGTCTCCGACTGCGATGGCCATCCTAGGGGAGAGGCCATTGACCTTGTAGGCAGTCTCCGTGGTGCCCGCCCCCCCTGCTTCGTCCTTGCCGCCGATGTCGTCACACGGCGGCTTGACGGCAGTGCCGAGTTTGTCGGATACCGTGAAGTCCACGTTGGCGACATCCCGGTATGTACGCCCTTGGTAGGTGAACTCGAGCGCGCAAGATCCCGACCCTTCGTCGCTGCTGGCATCGGCCCCGCATCCGGCCGCTGTCATCGCTAAGAGCCCTGCCAGTAGCAAACCTGTAGATCTTCCGGCCCAGCTCATGGACATCCTCCTTCAGTAGATGCTGCGAAGAGCGAGGATGTCGCCCTTGCCCAGGGTCCTTGCCTTTGTCGTGCAGGTGAATGAGTTCGTGTACATAGTGAGGTTCTCGTGTCCGGATTTGACATGACTCAATCCGAAGATGTGCCCGGCTTCGTGCGTGCCGACGGATCGAATGTCGTACTTGTTTGAGCAGCCGCTGACCGGCTTGTTCGTAAAGTCGTAGTCGTGGGTGTTGAAGCGGACGTCGGCCTCGCGGAGGTCATTTTTGACGCCTGGCATGGACCAGGTCCATGAGCAGCTCGAGGCTACAACGCCGGACTTGAGGTCCCCTGCGTCCCACGTGCTCAGTTCGTCGCGATCGGTGCACTGGCCTGTGCTGTTGATGTCTGCTTCATAGGTTGTGGGGGCCCTGTAGTTGTGTTTCGCGGGGACCTGGTCGGTGTAGCCACAATTGTTGTAGCTATCGGTGATGTTGTCGATGGCGTCGTAGAATGCCCACATTGCGTCTGTGCGCGACAGGGCGCCGGGCATTCCTCCGTCACCGATCCACCACTCGTAGGAGCCGTATTCCTTGCGATCTGCTGTGGCGTAGGCGCCATCGCTGCAAGCCCCTGGAGAGGCCGTGGCATCGACATCTGCCACCTCGACATCCTCCGGCGCGGAGGGGTCAGCTGCATCTGCGTCCGCCCCATCAGACTCCTGCGACAGGTCCCTGGCAGTAATCACTGGGTTTGACAGGGCATCAGGAATGTCGGAACCCGCAGTGGAGGAGTCCGTAGCTGTGTCGGTCAGGTTGTAGGAGACCTTGCCGTTGGCTGCGACCTCCAACGTGAACCCGTGCGTCTCGCCGCTCGTCGTCAGTGCGTCGACACTCACGGCCGTGCCCGGTTCGGGAACAGTCACACCGGTTCCGTCGTAGGTGACGATGCGGCCGACTGCCCCGCAGTCGATCACGGAGGCGCCGGCAGGCAGGTCAGTGGGGCTCAACGCTCCTTCCTCAGGAAGGTGGCAGACGGTCGCCCCGTCGGTCCCTGTAGTGGTCGCCTGCGCGCTACCGGCGACCCCGGATACCGAAGCTAAGAGCGCGAAGGCTATGAACGATCTACCTATGAATTTCAGGCTGTGCCCAGTCATTCTCCACCCCCAGGTACTCCCGGCAAGCGGGAGACGATCAGAACAGGAGGATGGTAGTCACAAGTCCTTCACAAGATCCTTCGCCGGGTCTGCCGCACGAACGGGTGACATCTGAACTGGCTTGCCGTGTAGGGCAGGTGGGAAGGATGTTGCTGTGCCCAAGCCTTATCCCCAGGAGTTCCGCGAGGACGTCGTGCGGGTCGCGAGGAACCGCGGCCCGGGCGTCACTGTCGAGCAGGTGGCCGCCGACTTCGGCGTCCACGCGATGACGTTGTGGAAGTGGATGCGCCGCGCCGACATCGACGACGGCACGAAGCCCGGGGCGACCAGTCAGGAGAGCGTGGAACTGCGGGAAGCCCGTCGGCGGATCAAGCTGCTGGAGCAGGAGAACGAGGTTCTGCGGCGGGCGGCGGCCTATCTGTCGCAGGC
The DNA here is from genome assembly GCF_035917155.1 of Streptomyces sp. NBC_00385. Classification (NCBI taxonomy): domain Bacteria; kingdom Bacillati; phylum Actinomycetota; class Actinomycetes; order Kitasatosporales; family Streptomycetaceae; genus Streptomyces; species Streptomyces sp. NBC_00385. Next base: position 4,655,890 of record NZ_CP107951.1, read on the forward strand.
GAACCTGCCGGGAAAAGGATCTACCCGCTCGTGAAAGAGCTGGCCGCAGGCGGAGTGCCCGTCACGGTCGCGTGCCGGGTGCTGAAGCTCGCCAGACAGCCCTACTATCGCTGGCTCGACGACCCGGTGACCCCAGCCGAGCTCGCCGAGGCGCATCGCGCACACGCGCTGTTCTCCGCCCACCGCGACGACCCGGAGTTCGGCTACCGCTTCCTGGCCGACGAGGCCCGCGACGCCGGCACCGACATGGCCGACCGCACCGCGTGGCGGATCTGCAGGAACAACCAATGGTGGAGCGTGTTCGGCAAGAAACGCGGCCGGACAAAGAAGGCGGGCCCGCCCGTCCACGACGACCTGGTCAACCGGGCCTTCACCGCGACCGGCCCGAACCAGCTCTGGCTCACCGACATCACCGAACACCCCACCGGCGAGGGCAAGCTGTATCTCTGCGCGGTCAAGGACGTCTTCAGCAACCGGATCGTGGGCTACTCCATCGACGCACGGATGAAGTCCCGGCTGGCCGTGACCGCCCTGGACAACGCAGTCGCCCGGCGCCAGGACGTCGCCGGGTGCATCCTGCACAGCGACAGAGGATCGCAATTTCGATCAAGGAAATTCGTCCAGGCCCTCGGCCGCCACCGGATGGCCGGCTCGATAGGAAGAGTCGGAGCAGCCGGTGACAACGCGGCCATGGAGTCCTTCTTCAGCCTGCTGCAAAAGAACGTCCTCGATCGCCGCACCTGGGCCACCCGCGAAGAACTCCGAATCGCGATCGTGACCTGGATCGAACGGACCTACCACCGACGCCGCAGACAAACAGGACTCGGCCGACTCACACCCGTCGAATACGAGACCGTCATGACCACACCGGCCCTTCAGGCCGCGTGACTGAACCTGTCACCTGAAGGTGCAGCAGACCCGAGGTCCGGATCGCGATCGTGAGTGACAACTTCTCACCGCACCTGACCACGAAGAGGTGCCAGCGCGTCGGCACCTGGGCTGCGGCGAACAACGTCGAGATGGCCTACACCCCGACCAACAGCTCCTGGCTCAACCGCATCGAGGCCCAGTTCACGGCCCAGCGCTACTTCACCCTCGACGGCACCGACCACGCGGACCACAAGGAACAGGGCAGCATGATCCGCCGCTACATCATCTGGCGGAACAACCACGCTGCTGACCAGCGCCTCCGCATGGTCGTGGCCGGAGCGAATGTCGCCTGAACCCGATCTCGTCGGCGGTCACTACTGCCGGTCAGGCCACAGTCCGTCCGGCACCACGGTTGCCTGGGTCTGAGCGGCCAGCCATGTCTTAACCTCGTGCCAGGCGGCCTGTTCCTCCGCCGCGGTGCCCCACCACCAGGTGAACGGCGAGTCGTCGGACGTCAACTCCTCCCGCCACCAGCCGACGCTCTCAGTCAGATGGTGGCGGGCGACCGTGCCCCTCTCCACCTCCCAGCGGGCGAGCCACGGGGCGACTGAGGAACTCGCGGTCACACAGCTCTCGAAGACCTCGCACGCCGGGGTCGGTGGCGACTCCACCCGCAGGGCCTGTGTCCACCACGCCTCCAGGAAACCGGCCACCGCCCCAGCCTGCTCGCGGGGCCACCGCGACCAGCCCGCCGCGGCCAGTCCACGAGCCATGAGAGTGGACTCGACCGCGCCCTCGGCGAGCACCACGACGAGCTGCGGCAGGACCCGACGGATGATCGCGGGCTGGTCGTCCCAGTGGAAAGGATCTTTCTGCGCGACCCGGCCGACAAGATCCGTCGGGAGACGGACGTCAGGAGTCCGCAGGAGCTCGACCTCGACCTCATCGAAGCACCGGCCGCACACAGTCTCGTCCGCTTGGGCCGTCATGCCGCCGAAGGTCGTCGCGACCCTCGCCACCGCAGCGGCAAGGACATCGCCATCTGGAGAAGTCACCGTGCACCCCATCAAGACTCCAGCAGGCTGCCCCAGCCGAAGAGAGCGACGCTACCAGGCGACAACCCACCCATCAGAACAGGGCGGACATTGCCTGATACGGGACTAGTTGAGCGTTCGGTGCCGGATGCGTTGTGGGTGTTGTTCCGGCGGGTCGTACAGCCCACAGAGGTGAGGCGTCCGCAGGGCGGGGGCAGGCGTCGGGCTGGTGACCGTGAGGCCCTGGCCGCAATCGTGTTCGTGGCGACGTCGGGCTGCACGTGGAGGCAGCTTCCGCCGGTTTTCGGTCCGGCCTGGCAGACGGTCTAACGGCGGTTCGCCAAGTGGAGCGGGGACCGGGTCTGGGCCCGGCTCCACCGTGTGGTCCTGGACGAACTCGGGGCGCGGGGTGAGCTGGACTGGTCGCGGTGCGCGATCGACTCCGTCAGCGTCCGGGCGGCAAAAGGGGGCTTCTGAGGGGACCGAATCCGACTGACCGTGGCAAGTTGGGATCGAAACCATCTGGTCACCGACCGGAACGGACTGCCGCTGTCTTTGGGTATCGCTGGCGCCAACATGCACGATCGTCAGGGCCTGGAACCGCTCGTGCGCGGGATCCCGCCCATCCGATCCCCTTGTGGGCCCCGCCGCAGGCGACCGGGGAAGCTGCACGCGGGCAAGGGCTACGACTACGACCATCTGCGGCGATGGCTCCGCAGGCGCGGCATACGTCACCGCCGCGCCCACAGGGGCGTTGAGCCTCCGCCCGGCTCGGCCGCCACCGCTGGGTCGTCGAACGAACCGCTTCCTGGCTGGCCGGCTGCCGACGCCTGCACCGCCGCTACGAACGCAAACCCGAGCACTTCCTTGCCTTCGTCGGCATATCCGCAGTCCTCATCTGCCACCGATCAGTGCCTGTGTGCCGGATGATTCCCGAGCTCATAGTTCTTCGTCGTGTTGGTACAGCTCGGCGTCGTCGAGTCGGCGCGTATTGGCTGATAAACGATCACGTGCCCGGAGTGCGTGAGCGCTGCGTGAGCGGACGAGGCGGCACCGGATGGATCGGGTGGTACGCGTAGCGGGCGGTTCAGGTCTCCTACCTGGGGAAACGGGATTCACAGACACCGCCCAGCACCACTCGGGATGATCTTGCAGGCCCTCGTAATGCGTAGGTCTCGGGTTCGAATCCCGAAGGCGGCTCGGATCAGCCCCAGGACTCACTCGCCGTGACCTGGGGCTTTTTCATGTCCGAACCCCGCGGCCCGCTCCTGTCGGCGGGACGCCCGGAGGCGCCGCGCATCCCGGTGGCCGGGCGGTGGCCGGCAGGGGAATACGGTGGGTCGGCGCGGGATCTCCACGGTGCCGTCCGGCAGGGGCTGATGTGTATGATCACCGCCCGGGCCGGTCGGCCGGCATTCTGCGCCGCTGCAATGGAGCCGATCAGCAGGGTGTTCTGGAGGAGACGGCGGATGACAAGCCCCATGGGCGGGGAGATACCGGGGCCGGCAAGCGAGAGAGCCGTGCTGACGGCGCCCCCGGTACCGGAACGGACGGTTGCGCCCGCGCCCGGTCGGGACGGCAGGGATCCCTTTTTCGACAATGCCAAGTTCCTGCTGCTCGTCCTGGTGGTCTGCGCGCATTTCTGGGCCGACTGGATCAACCACAGCGATGCCGTCAGGTCCGCGGCAGCCTGGGTCTACTCCTTTCACATGCCGGCCTTCATCGTGCTTTCCGGCTACCTCTCCCGCAGTTACACCGGGCGTCCGGATCAGGTGAAGCGCCTGATCACCGGGGTTCTGGTCCCGTACCTCATCTTCGAGACCCTCTACGCGCTGGTCCGGCAGTACGTCCTCGACGAGGGCGAGATCGACATCACGATCCTCCAGCCCTGGTTCGTGTGCTGGTTCCTCGTCGCTCTGTTCATCTGGCGGATCACCACGCCTGTCTGGCGTGCTGTGCGGTGGCCGGTGGCCGTCGCTGTCGTGATCTCGATGCTTTCGGGCCTCACCAGCAATGGGAACATCCTGCAGTTTGCCCGGGTGCTCCAATTCCTTCCCTTCTTCGTGCTGGGCCTGCAACTGCGCCGGGAGCACTTCGCATGGCTGCGCTCCCGGCATATCAGGGTGGCCTCGGCCGTGGTGATGTGCCTGGCTCTGCCCGTCTCCTATCTGGTGGCGCCGCGCCTGAACGACTGGGAATGGTTCAGCTGGCGGCACGACTACACCGAGCTGCACGTATCGCTTTCCTTCTGGTTCTTCATGCGGATCGCGCTGTTCGTTGCCGCAGTTGTCATGACGGCGGCGTTCTTCTCTCTCGTCCCGAACCGCAGGACATGGTTCACGGTCATGGGCACGCGCACCATGTACGCCCTTCTGCTGCACCCGCTGCTCTACCGTGCGGCTGTCGACGCGGGGGTCTACTCCCGGCTCGATTCGCCGTGGGGCAAGGTGGCGCTGACCGCCGTGGCCGCCGTTGTCGCCGTCGTGCTGATGACCGCTGTGGTGCAGCGGATCTTCCGGCCTCTTGTCGAGCCTCGCCTGCAACGGCTCATGTCCTGAGTTCCCGGGGGCCGGGGGCCGGCCGCGCTCTCTGCGCGGCCGGTGAGGACTATGCCGACCCGCCGTTGCTCTTCAGCAGCTGGCCGTTGACCCACTGACCCTGCGGCGAGCAGAGGAAGTCCACCAGGTGCGCGGTGTCCTGCGGGGTGCCCAGGCGGCCCAGTGGGGTGTTGCGTACGAGGATTTGGGAGAGTTCGTCGTTCATCCAGCCGGTGTCCACGGGGCCCGGGTTGATGACGTTGGCGGTCACTCCCAGGTGGGCGAGCTCGTGGGAGGCGGCCAGGGTGATGCGGTCCAGGGCCCCCTTGCTGGCGCCGTACGGAAGGTTGCCGACCGTGTGGTCGCTGGTGAGGGCGATGATCCGGCCGGAACCCGGGGCGGCGCGGAAGCGGAGTCCGTACTCCCGGATCAGCAGCCAGGTGGCGCGGGCGTTCACGGCGAAGTGCCGGTCGAAGCTCTCGACGGTGGTGTCGAGGAGACCGGAGTCGACCGACTCGGCATGGCTCAGCACGAGCGCGGTGACCGGTCCGATCCGGCGTTCTGCCTCGTCGAAGATGCGGGACGGGGCGTCGGGGTCGACCAGGTCCGCCTCGATCGCGGCCGTGCGCGCGCCGTGCGCGGTGAGGGATTCGGTGATGGTTGTGGGCGCGCCCTGCTCCTCGCCCCAGGTCATGCGCCGGTCGTACGGCGTCCAGTAGGTGAAGGCGATGTCCCAGCCCGAGGCGGCCAGTTGGCGGGCGATGCCCGCGCCGATGCCGATCGTGCGGCCGACGCCGGTGATCAGAGCGAGGGGGCGGGGCGAGGCGGAGGGCTGCGGACGTGGGTGTGGTTCGGCTGTGGTCACAGCGTGGAATCCTGCGTCACGGGTGCGCGCCCCGGCAATGTCTTTTGGGTGCGGGTGCGGGTGCGGGTGCGGGTGCGGGTGCGGGTGCGGGTGCCGGTGCGCCGGCGACGCCGGTCAGCCCCGCAGGTACGCGAGCACCGCCAGCACCCGGCGGTTCGTGGTGTCGTCCAGCGCGAGGTCGAGCTTGCCGAGGATGCTGCCGAAGTGCTTGCTGACCGTGCCCTCGCTCACCGTCATCGCCGCGGCGATCGACGCGTTGGACCTGCCCTCCGCCATCAGGGCCAGCACCTCCTGCTCGCGCGCGGTCAGCCGGGAGAGGGGGTCCCGGCGGCGACGGATCAGCTGGCGGACCACCTCGGGGTCCACGACCGTGTTCCCGGCGGCGACGCGGTGCAGGGCGTCGACGAACTCCTCTACGTTGCCGATGCGTTCCTTGAGCAGATAGCCGACGCCCGCACCGTCGGCGGAGTCCAGGAGGTCCTCGGCGTAGGCGCGCTGGACGTACTGGCTGAGCACGAGGACGGGCAGTTCCGGCTGCCGGGTGCGCAGTTCGATCGCGGCGCGCAGGCCCTCGTCGGAGAAGCCGGGCGGCATGCGCACATCGGTCACCACGATGTCCGGGCCGTGTTCGGCCACGGCCGCGATCAGCTCGTCCGCCGTGGAGGCGCCCGCCACCACCTGATGGCCGAACCGCTCCAGCAGCCCGATCAGGCCTTCCCGCAGGAGCACACTGTCCTCGGCCAGTACGATGCGCACGCTCACGTCCTCGTATCCGCAGGTGAGAGGGGGACCTGCAGCCGAAACACCGTGGGCCCGCCGGGCGGACTGGACACTAGCAGGTGGCCGTCGAGCACCGAGATACGGTCGGCCACGCCCTGGAGGCCCGTGCCGCCGCGGGTGTCGGCGCCGCCCGCCCCGTCGTCCCACACCTCCACCACCAGCAGGCCCCGCTCCGTCCGGCCGCTCACCCGGGCGCGCCCCGCTCCGCTGTGCTTGGCCACGTTGGCCAGCGCCTCGCAGACCGCGAAGTAGACCGCCGTCTCCACCGCTCGGGGGAGCCGGTCCGGCAGGTCGAAGTCCGTGTCCACCGGGACCACCGAACGGTCCGCGACGTCCTCGACCGCCGCCTGGAGGCCGCGGTCGGTGAGGACCTGGGGGTGGATGCCCTGGATGAGCTCCCTGATCTCCACCAGCGCGACCCCTGCTTCCTCGTGGGCCTTGGTGAGCAGCCCGGCCAGCGGTTCGGCCGGGTTCTCCAGCCGGGCCAGACCGAGCGTCATGGACAGGGCTACGAGCCGTTGCTGCGCGCCGTCGTGCAGATCGCGTTCGATCCGCCGGCGTTCCGCCTCGAAGGCGTCCACCAGGCGCATCCGGGAGCGGCCCATCTCCCGCAGCCGGGAGTCGAGGCCGGCCTCCGGCGCGGAGAGCAACTGCCGGGTCAGCGCCGCCCGGACGGCCGCGAGGGCCCCCAGCGGATACGCGAACAGCGGGAGCAGCACCAGTCCGGCGAGCAGCGCCGCGAAGGCGGGCGGGTAGCTGTGGATCAGCCAGATCTTGAGTACGCGCGCCTCCTCGCCGCCGCTCGCCGCCAGCATCACGGGAGCGGCCATCAGCCCGCCGCAGACGACGAGGGCGGTGCCCACGGCCAGCGCCTCCAGCGGCCACAGGACCAGGGCGAACAGCAGCGCGTAGCCCAGTTCCCGCCAGGTGGCCCGCTCCTGGAGGCGGGTGCGGAGCCAGGCGGAGAGGCCGGTGCCGTCGGGTTCGCGGTGGGCCGGGGCGAGGGGCCGCGGGTCGAGCAGCCGCAGCCTGCGCCGTTCCAGGGCGGCCAGCGGGATGCCGGCGAGCACGAGGGTGAGGAGGAGCGGGATGCCGATCAGGATCACGGTGAGCGCGCTGCCCACGATGGCCAGGAGGAGGAGCGCGGTGAGGGTCGCGAGGCCGAGGGGCACGCTCGTCAGCAGGTAGAGCGTGGCGCGCCACGGCCAGGCGCCGCGCAGGTAGCGGCGCCGGCGCACGGCCTGCCACAGGCCCGGGGAGGGCAGGGGTTCGGCAAAGGGGGCGGCGGGGGAGGGCATGGGGGAACGGTAGGCCGGGTCCGGTGGGGCGGACCACCCGGCGAGGTGGAGCCCGGGGGTGGAGCCAACTCCACCCCCGGGACTCCCTCTCGCTGCGATGTGCCGCCGGGGCGGCGCCGGTTGAGTGGTGGCCATGAATCACGCAGCTGTCCGGCTTCGCTCGGTCACCCGGTCCTACGGCAGGAACAACGGCGCGGTGACCGCACTCGACGGGGTCACCCTCGACGTCCCCCGGGGCACGTTCACCGCCGTCATGGGCCCGTCGGGCTCCGGCAAGTCGACCTTGCTCCAGTGCACCGCCGGTCTCGACCGGCCCACCGGCGGGCAGGTGTTCCTCGGCGACACCGAACTGACCGGGCTCAGCGAGCGGAAGCTGACGCTGCTCCGCCGCACCCGCATCGGTTTCGTCTTCCAGGCGTTCAACCTGCTGCCCTCGCTCAGCGCCGAGCAGAACGTCGCCCTCCCCCTCCGGCTGGCAGGCCGTAGGCCGAAGCGGGCCGAGGTCCTGGACGTCCTGGAGCGCGTCGGGCTGCGCGACCGGGCCGGGCACCGGCCCGGTGAGCTCTCCGGCGGTCAGCAGCAGCGCGTGGCCCTGGCCCGCGCCCTGGTCACCCGGCCCGATGTGCTGTTCGGCGACGAACCCACGGGAGCTCTGGACTCCGAGACCGGCCGACAGGTGCTGACGCTGCTGCGGAGCATGGTGGACGGCGGCCAGACCGTGATCATGGTGACGCACGACCCGGTCGCCGCCTCCTTCGCGGACCGGGTGCTGTTCCTGGCCGACGGCCGGGTGCGGGACGAGCTGTCCGCCCCGTCCGCCGAGCAGGTCGCGGCGCGCATGACGCGAATGGCGGCCGTCCCGTGCTGAGCATCGTGCTGCGCGGCATGCGGACCCGCTGGGTCACCTTCGTCGGCTCCTTCCTCGCGCTGGCCCTCGGGGTGGGGATCGTCGCCACCACCGGGCTGGCCCTCGCGGCCACGTTCGACGCCCCCCGGCACGGGCCGGAGCGGTTCGCCGCGGCACCCGTCGTGGTCCGGGGGGAGGACCGGCTGCGGGTACGGACGCCGATCGGGGTCCGTACACAGGAGCTGACCTCGCCCCGGTCGGTCCCGGCGGAGCTCGTCACCGCCCTCGCGGAGCTCGGCCGTACGGTCGAGGACCGCACGTTCTCCGTCTCGGTCGGCGGCGCCCGCCTCGACGGGGACGGCGAGGGAACGGTCGGCCACCCGTGGCCCGTCGCGGCCGCCACCCCCTACCGGCTGGCCACCGGAAGGGCCCCGGCCGCCGACGGAGAGGTCGTCGTCACTGCGGGGAACGGCACCGATGTGCGTACGGGGGAGCGGATCACGGTCACCACCGGCTCGGGGACCGCCGCCCGGACCGTCGTCGGCACGGTGCGCCCCGCCGGGTTCGAGACCGCCGTGTTCTTCACCGCGGCCGAGGCGGCCAGGATCTCCCCGGCCGTCGACGCCGTGGTGGTGCACGCGGATCCGGCGGCGGTGCGCGCGGTCGTGGCCCACGAGGACCGGATGGCGGTGCTCACCGGCGACGACCGCCGCCGGGCGGATCCCGACCCGGACCGGGACGCCGAGGCGCTGGTCTCCGTGAACGCGCTGCTGGGCACGGCCGCCGGCATCACCGTGTTCGTCTCGGTCTTCGTGGTCGCCTCGACGTTCTCCTTCGCGGTCGCCCAGCGCCGCCGCGAGTTCGGCCTGCTGCGCACGGCGGGCGCGACCCCCGGTCAGGTGCGGCGGACGGTGTACGCGGAAGCCGCCGTCATCGGCGTCCTGGCGTCGGCGGCGGGCTGCAGGCTGGGCGTGCTCGGTTCGCCCCGGCTCGCCTCCTGGATGGCCGGTGAGCGCATCGCACCCCCCTGGTTCGCGATCGGTGACCAGAACTGGCCGCTCCACACCGCCTTCTGGACCGGGCTCGCGGTGGCGCTGGCCGGAGCGGTCGCCGCCTCGCGCCGGGCCGGGAGGGTGGGGCCGGTCGAGGCGCTGCGTGAATCCGCCGTCGACAGCGGTTCGATGCCCCTGAGCCGCGTGCTGCTGGGCGCGGCAGTCCTGCTGACCGGGGCCGTGCTGCTGGGTGTCGCGCTCGTCCAGGACCCCGGGAGCCTCCTCAAGCGCAAGACGTACGTCACCCAGCCGATGCTGCTGATCGTCGGGTGCGCCCAGTTCGCCCCCGTTCTGGTACGTCCCGTCACCCGCTTCCTCGCCTGGGCACCCGCCCAACTGCGCGGCGCCACCGGTGTGCTGGCCAGGGAGAACGCCTCCGCCGGGCTGCGCAGGACGTCCGCGGTCGCCGCACCCGTGATCGTCACCGTGGCGCTGGCCGCCTCGCTGATGGGCACCACGGCGACGCTCGACGAGGCCCGGGCCACCGAGGCGCGCACCCAGGTGACCTCGGACTTCGTGGTCACGGCGGGCAGCGAGGGCGCCGCGCTCCCGCCGGAGTTCGTGGAGCGGGCCCGGCAGATTCCGGGCGCCGTCGTCAGCGCCTCGCGGTCCACCTCCGTGACCGTGCTGGAGGAGGGCACGGCACTCGTCACCTCCGAGGCGCGGGCGGTGGACCCGGACGACGCGGCGGCGGTGTCGGAGCTCCCCGTGGTGGCGGGCAGCCTCGCCGGGCTCGACGACGGTTCCCTCGTCGTCAACGAGGAGTGGATGACCACGACGGTCGGCGCGCGCGTCGGTGTCTGGCTGGCCGACGGCCGCAAGGTCACCCTGCGGGTGGCGGCCGTGCTGAGCACCGGCACCGGGAACAACGGGGTGTATGTGACCCCGCGCAACGCCGGGGGAGCCGCAGTCGACCGGCTCGACGTCAAGGTCCTTGACGGAGAAGGGCGTTCGGCGGTGGCGGCGCAGCTGGCGGCGGCCGGACGGGCGACGGGGGCGGAGGTGGCGACGAGGGCCGGGTGGCTGGCGGAGAACCACCGGCGGACCGGTGGGAACACCCGTCTCGGGCTGCTGATGATCCTTCTCATCGCCGTGGTGTACACGGGCATCGCCCTGGCCAACACGCAGGTGATGGCCACCTCGGACCGGGTGCGCGACCTGGCGGTGCTCCGGCTCGCGGGGGCGACGAAGGCGCAGGTGCTGCGGATGGTGGGCGCGGAGGCGCTGGTCGTGGTGGCGGTGGGGGCGGTGCTCGGCGGGGCGGTGGCCGCGCTGAACCTGCTCGGCGTACGGACCGCGCTCGCACTGCTCGACGTCCGCTCGGCGGTGGTCGTCCCCTGGGGGACCATCGGCTCGGTCGTCGCGGTGAGTGCGCTCCTGGCCGTGGTCTTCGCGGTGCTGCCCGCCTCGCTCGCGCTGCGCGTCAGACCGGTCGAACGGGCGGGCGCGCGGGAGTAGTCCGGGTGTCCGGCCGGACGGGGCCTCAGCGGGAGAGCGTGCCGACCAGGGCCGCCGCCTCGCCGATGAGGTCCCGTTCGGCCGGGCTCATCGTCGGGTTGGCGTCCCGGCGGGCCGCCGCGTCGGCGAGATGGCGGGCCGGGATACCGCCGTCCGCGATGAGATGCGGCATCAGGGCGGTCAGCAGTTCCCGCCCGCCGTCCGCCGCCGGGCTGCCCGGATCGACCGCCACCTGGGCGAGGATCAGCGCCGACATGGCCCGGTCCAGGGCCGGCGGGCCCTCCTCGGCGTTGCTCCAGTCGATCACCACCGGGCCGTCGGCCGTCAGCATCACGTTGTCCGGGTGCAGGTCGAGGTGGAGGATCCGGTCCTCGGGATCCGGTGAGAGCCGGGCCGGGACGGTGTGCAGTTCGGCGAGCAGCCGGGCGAGCAGGGCGGAGCCCTCGGCGGCGTCGATGCCGCCGCTGAGGAGGGACTCCAGCATCGTCGGACCGGTCAGCCGCTGCAGGACCAGATCGCCGGGACCGGCCGACGGAGGCTGCGGGCCGAGCCGGGGGACCGGGTAGCCCGAGGCCGAGAGGTAGGACATGACGGGCAGTTCGGGGGTGGCGTCCAGCCCGTAGCGGTAGCGGCGCAGGACCCACGCCTCATCCAGTTCGTATACGTCGGCGTCGCGTCCGCTGCCCAGCAATTGGCCTATTCGCATGGGGGGAACCTACTCGTGACGGGCGCCCACGGGGAGATCGTTCGCGCGTGTCCCCGTATCGGGGCCGGTCGGGACGGCCTCGGAACTGCCCCATAACGCGATGCGATGGGGCGGACGGGATCTCCTGAAGATGACGTGTACGCGGCTACGTTGACGGCAATTCCCCCGAAGTCAAGGAGAGTTCCGTGGAGAGATCCATGCTCCGCAGACGTGCACTGGCCGCGTGTACCGCCACCGTGGCCGTCGGCGCGCTCGGGCTGGCCGGGCTGACCGGCACCGCGTCCGCCGACCCTTTCCCCCGCCTGTCGCCGGCCGCGACGGACCAGCTCTCGCCCGGTCTGCTGAAGGCCATGCGGCGCGACCTGGGACTCACCGCCGACCAGGCGACGGAACGGATCGGAAACGAGTCCCGTGCGGCCGCCGTGGCCGCCGGCCTGCGGCGGTCGCTCGGCACCGGATTCGCCGGTGCCCGGGTGAGCGGTGATGCGGCGGAGCTGACCGTCGCCACGACCGATGCCGCGGACACCGGCCGGATCGCCGAGGCCGGCGCCCGGGCCGTCGTCGTCGACCACAGCCTGGCCGAACTCGACTCCGCCAAGGCCGCCCTGGACCGGGTGGCGCTGCGCAAGGCGCCGAAGGACGTGCCCGTCTGGTACGTCGACGTGCGCACCAACCGTGTCGTCGTCCAGGCCGGCCGGGCCACCGCCGCCGACACCTTCCTCGCCGCGGCCGGTGTCGCGCGCGATCTGGTGACGATCACTCGGAGTGCCGAACAGCCGCGCACGTTCGCGGATCTGCGCGGCGGTGACGCGTACTACATGAACGGCTCCGGGCGCTGCTCCATCGGCTTCCCCGTCAAGCGCGGCACCCAGAGCGGCTTCGTCAGCGCCGGGCACTGCGGAACGCCCGGCGTCAGCACCAGCGGCTACAACCAGCAGGCCCAGGGCTCCTTCCAGGGATCCACCTTCCCCGGCCGTGACTACGCCTGGGTCGCCACGAACGCCAACTGGACGCCGCGTCCGACGGTGAACGGTTACGGCAACGGCGATGTGACGGTCACCGGTTCCACCGACGCACTGGTGGGCGCGTCGGTCTGCCGCTCGGGTTCGACGACCGGTTGGCACTGCGGCACGATTCAGCAGCGCAACACCAGCGTCACCTATCCGGAGGGCACCATCTCCGGCGTGACCCGCACCAATGTCTGCGCCGAACCGGGCGACTCCGGCGGCTCGTTCATCTCCGGCAGCCAGGCCCAGGGCGTCACCTCGGGCGGGAGCGGCAACTGCTCCCAGGGCGGTACGACGTACTTCCAGCCCGTGAACCCGGCGCTCCAGGCCTACGGACTCACCCTGGTCACCAGCGGCACCCCGACCGATCCGCCCGACCCGACGGACCCGCCGACCAACCCGGGCGGCAGCTGGGCCGCCGGTACGACCTACGCGGCCGGTGCCGTCGTGACGTACGGCTCCGCCAGTTACCGCTGCCTCCAGGGACACCAGGCGCAGCCCGGCTGGACACCCCCGAACGTCCCCGCGCTCTGGCAGGCCCTGTAGGGCGTGTTCCGAAAGTCCCGCCTGCCCGGCCGAACCCCTCCGGCGACAGAGGAACGGGGGGCGGGGGCCCGAGCCCTGAACTCGGGTCCCCGCCCCGCCCCGCACGTGCCCTCCCCCACCACCCCGAGGAATCAGCCATGACCCCCGACCTGACCCCCGACCCGATGCCCGATCCGGCACCCGGCCCGTCCGGCGGCTCCGCCGGTGACCGGCCCATCAGCCGCAAGACCCTCCTCAAGGCGGCCCTGGTCGCCACCGCCGTCCCGCTGCTCGCCGGGGGCGGGGTCGCGCTGGCGCGCGACGCCGGTGCCGCCGGAGTGCGGCTCGCCCCGACGCCGGACTGCGACGACGGCGACGAGCCCACGCACGACCAGATGGAGGGCCCGTACTTCAAGCCCAACTCCCCGCTGCGCAAAAGCCTGGTGACCGCCGGAACCCCCGGCGTTCCGCTGACGGTCAGCGGCTATGTCTTCGGCCGTGAGTGCCGGCCCGTCCCCGGCGTGCTGCTGGACTTCTGGCAGGCCGACACCAACGGTGCGTACGACATGAGCGGATACGCCTTCCGCGGCCACCAGTTCACCGACCAGGCCGGCGCGTTCACGCTCACGACGATCGTGGCGGGGCTGTATCCCGGCCGCACCCGGCACATCCATGTGAAGGCCCGGGCGCCCGGCTCGGGCATCCTCACGACCCAGCTGTACTTCCCGGGCGAACCGCGCAACAGCACCGACGCCCTGTACGACCCGGCGCTCCTGATGAACGTCCGGTCCGTGGGCTCCGGCAAGGAGGGGACCTTCGACTTCGTCCTCGACGTCGCCCAGGACCCGACCGATCCGCCGACCGACCCGACGGACCCGCCGACCGGTCCGGGCGGCAGCTGGAGGGCCGGGACGCTCTACAACGCGGGCGACCGCGTCACGTACGGCGGGGTCACCTACCGCTGTCTGCAGGCTCACACCGCCCTGACCGGCTGGGAGCCGTCGAACGTCCCCGCGTTGTGGGAGCGCGGGTAGACGGGCAGACCGGCGGGGTACCACCGCCGCGCGCGCACGCCCCGGGCCTCTTCCCGGGGGGTGCGGCGCGCCAGGCCCGGGCCGGAGCCTTCCGGCCCGGGCCGCTTCCCCGGGGCCTCTCGTCCGGATCATGCCGGGCTCGCGGGGGCCGGGATGATCCGGACGAAAGGCCCCCTGGTCCCGCGCGAACCCCGCTGCGGGCCGGTTCACTTCGCGTCCGAATACCGTTCCACCACCGCCGTGGTGAACGGGAAGCGGACCGGCGTGTCACCGAAGGCGGTCCGCCCGGCCAGTTCACCGGCCGCCCGGATCGCCTCCACCACGGTCTCGGCCTCCTCCTGAGGGCAGTGCACGATCACCTCGTCGTGCTGGAAGAAGACCAGCTCCGCCCGGAGCCCGGCCGCCGCGATCGACTGCCGCAGCGCGGCCAGGAGCAGCAGTGCCCAGTCGGCCGCACTGCCCTGCACCACGAAGTTGCGCGTGAAGCGGCCCCGCGCACGGGCGTTGGAGGAGGCGTAGCCAGGAGTGAATCCGCCGTCCGCCGCCTCCGAACCGTCCGGCGGCGGGTCGTCGCCCTCCTGCGGCATGCCGGCCTCCCCGTCGTCCCCGCTGCCCGCGGCGGGCGGGCTGGTCCGGCCCAGCCAGGTCCGTACGAGCCGGCCCTCCTCGCCCGCCTTGGCCGCGTCGTCCACATAGGCGACCGCGTGCGGGAACCTCCGGCGCAGGGCGGCCAGGTTCTTCAGCCCGTCTCCCGACGTCTGGCCGTAGACCGCGCCGAGCAGCGCGATCTTGGCGTGGTCGCGGTCGCCGTGGAAGGCGCGGTCGGACAGCGCGGTGTACAGGTCGCCGTCATGACCGGCCACTTCCATCAGGCCCCGGTCGCGGGAGATGGCGGCCAGCACCCTCGGCTCCATCTGGTCGGCGTCCGCGACGACGAGGCGCCAGCCCTCGTCGGCCACCACGGCCCGCCGGATCACCTTCGGGATCTGCAGCGCCCCGCCGCCGTTGGTCGTCCAGCGGCCGCTGACCGTGCCACCGGGCTGGTACTCGGGGCGGAAGCGGCCGTCGCGGACCCAGTCCTGGAGCCAGCTCCAGCCGTGGGCCGTCCAGATCCGGTACAGCTTCTTGTACTGGACGAGCGGCCGTACCGCCGGATGGTCAAGCTCCTCCAGCTCCCAGCGGCGGGTCGACCGCACCTTGATGCCTGCCTGCGCGAAGGCCTTCACCACATCGGCGGGCAGGTTCGGGCGGACCCTGCGGCCGAACGCGGCGGACACCTCGTCCGCGAGCTCGGCCAGCTTCCGGGGCTCGCCGCCGCCCGCGTACCTCTCGCCCAGGAGCTCGTGCAGCACCTCGCGGTGGACGTCGGCCCGCCAGGGCAGGCCCGAGCGGTTCATCTCGGCGGCGACCAGCGTGCCGGCGGACTCGGCGGCCGTCAGCAGACTCATCCGGCCCGGCCGGTCCGTGGCGTCGTGCCGGGCGAGCTGGTCCGCGTACACCTGGAGCAGGGCGTCGAAGGGCAGCCCGGTCCCCGACCGCGGCTCGAACAGGGAGGACTGGGAGCCCGGCACGGCGGAGCGCGGCGGCGGATCGGGCGGCACCGGGCCGCGCAGCAGACGGGCGTGGGCGGCGGCGGCGGAGCGGGGTTCGCCGAGCCGGCCCTCGTGGCCCAGCAGCAGGGACTCGGCGACCTCGATGTCGTAACAGCGCGCGACCGGGACCCCGGCGGCCAGCAGCTTCGGGTAGACCTCGGCCGACGAACGCCACACCCAGCGGGTGACACCTGGCCGCGAGCGGACGGCCTCGGCGAGGTCCGGTTCGGTGACGGCCGGGGCGGTGGGACGGCCGGTGCGGTCCAGCGGGGCGAGGCACGCGCCACCGCTCTCCGTGACGGCCACAGCCCAGCGTTCGGTCATGGATTCGAGTCTGGCACCCGGCACTGACAGCGAGGCGGAGCGCGCGCGGGCGGGGACGCTGGAAGGATGGGCCGGGCCCGGGCAGGCGGGACTTTTCGGGACACGTCCCGGTCCGGATCCGTTGCGACGAGGAGGCAGGCGACACGATGGAAGCGATCGTTTTCGAGGAGTTCGGCGGACCCGAGGTACTGCACCCCGCCCGGGTCGAGGACCCGCATCCCGGTCCCGGGCAGGTGCGGGTGAAGGTCAGGGCCGCGGCGGTCAACCCGATGGACTACAAGATCCGGCGGGGCTGGATGGAGGACGTGTTCCCGACCTCGCTCCCGGCGATCCCCGGTGTCGAGTTCGCCGGGGTGGTCGACGTGACCGGTGAAGGGGTCACCGACGTCGCGGTGGGCGACGAGGTGCTGGGCTGGAGCGCCACCGGTTCCTATGCCGAGTACGCCCTGGCCGACGCCGCTCTCGTCGCCCCCAAGCCTCCCGAGCTGAGCTGGCCGGACGCGGCCGCCCTGACCATCGCGACGAACACCGCCCAGCGCGTCCTGGACGAACTCGGCGTGGAAGCGGGGGAGACCCTGTTGCTGCACGGGGCCGCCGGAGCCGTCGGATCGGCCGCGGTCCAGCTGGCGGCGGCCCGCGGCGCGACGGTGATCGGCACGGCGTCGCCGGGCAACCACGACTACCTGCGGGTGCTCGGTGCGACCCCGGTGGAGTACGGGGACGGGCTGATCGGCCGGGTGCGCGCACTCGCTCCCCAGGGTGTGGACGCGGTCTTCGACGCGGCGGGGCGCGGCGCGCTGCCGGACTCCATCGAGCTGCGTGGCGGCACCACGGACCGGATCGTCACCATCGCCGACCCGGACGCGGGCAAGCACGGCGTCGCGTTCTCCGGCGGTGGCTCGCGGTCCGGGAAGCAGCTGGCCGAGCACGCCCGCCGCGCGGCCGACGGCGAGCTGAGGGTGCCCGTCGCCAAGACGTTCCCGCTCGACGAGGCGGTCAGGGCGCAGGAGCTGAGCGAGGCGGGGCACGTACGCGGAAAGGTCGTGCTGCTGCCGTGAGGGAGGGCGGGCAGGGCGCTCGGCCAAAGTTGTCCACAGGGTGTGGATGAATTCCGGTGAGCCCGCCATGCCTACCCTGACCTCATGGAACCGGTGATCGACCAGGCCTTCGCGGCTGCCCTGTACTCGGACGACGACTCCGGCCTCGACACCGGCGCATCCCTCCTCGCCGCCGACCCGGCCTCCGACGCGGAGCTGCTGCGCCGGGGCGAGGAGTTCGTCCGGCGCGCCTGGGACCGCGGCTGGCTGCCGGCCGACCTCGTGCGCCTGGTCCGCCGCGAACTGGACGAGCACGCGGCCGGCCTTGCCGCCGGGCTGATCCGCTCGGAGGTCCGGCGCTACGAGGTGCTCCCGCCCCGCTGGCGGGCCCAGCTGGACGAGCTGCCCGCCCCGCCGCCGGCGGGGCGGCCGGACCGTTTCTCGTACGCCTCCGCACTCCTCGCGCTCCACCGGCTGCTGCTGCGGCTGCCCGCGATCGAACCCGTCGGGCCGCCGCCCGGCGCGTTGCGCGACGCCTTGCACCTGCCGCCCGCGCACGACGAACCGCGCATGCTGACCCGGATCCGGGCCCTGCTGGCCAAGGCCGAGGCGACGGGCTTTCCCGAGGAGGCGGAGGCGCTCACGACGAAGGCGCAGGAGCTGATGGCCCGGCACAGCATCGACGAGGCCCTGCTGGCGGCCCGTACGCACAGCGGCAGCGTGCCCGGTGCCTGCCGGATCGGGGTGGACGCCCCGTACGAGACGGCCAAGGCGATCCTGCTCGACGCCGTCGCCTCGGCGAACCGCTGCCGGGCCGTGTGGAACAGCGACCTCGGCTTCTCGACGGTGGTCGGCTTCGAGCCGGACCTGGAGGCCGTGGAACTGCTCCACACCTCGCTGCTGGTGCAGGGCACGGCGGCGATGACGCGGGCCGAAGCGGGGCAGCGAGCCGGCGGCCGCAAACGGACCAAGACCTTCCGGCAGTCCTTCCTGATGGCCTACGCGCAGCGGCTGGGTGCCCGGCTGGCCGACGGCACCGCCCGCGCCACCGCCGAGGCCGAAGCCGAGGGTGCGGTCCCCGGTGCGCCGGCCTCCGGGGCCGGGCTGCTGCCGGTGCTGGCCGCACGGGACGTGGCGGTCACCGGCGCCGCCGAGAAGATGTTCCCCGAGACCACGACCACCCGGGTCCGCGGCGCCACGGACCTGGACGGGTGGACCCACGGGACGGCGGCGGCGGACCGGGCCCGGATGGGCGGGATCGAGCCGGAGATCTCCGGCTGAGGACGGCCCCGCCCCCGGTGGCGCCTCCCCGTGCAGCAGTCCGCGTACCGGAATCGAGACCCGACAACTCGGGCATATCGGGAAATCCGGTTAGGCTCTGGGCATGAGCTGGCTCCGGGCGCTGAAGGAGACCGCCCGCTCGGGGCTGACGATCGAGAGGACGCGTCTCGAACCGCTGATCGCCATCCGCGGCGCGGCGGGTCTCGCCCTGGTGATCGGGGTGAGCCTCGCGCTCTTCGGACCGGTGGTCGCCGCCAGCTCCGCGTTCGGCGCCTACCAGGCGGCGATCGCCACCTTCCAGCGCAGCTGGCGGCCCCGGCCGGTACTCGCCCTGGTCTCCGGCTTCAGCCTCGGCATGTCGACGTTCCTCGGCTACGTCACCGGCTCCCATCTCCCGCTCTTCATGGTCCTGCTGGTGCTCTGGACCTTCCTGGCCGGGCTGGCCTGGGCGGCGGGCCCGACGGGCGGCATCATCGCCGCGTCCAACGTCGCGATCATGCTGGTGACGGTCACACTGCCCACCTCCGTCGCCGAGGCGGCCCTGCACGCCCTGATGATCACCTTCGGCGGGGTGGTCCAGGCGGCGCTCATCGTGATGTTCCCGGTCCGCAGATGGGGTGCCCAGCGCGACGCCCTGGCCGACGCGCTGGCCGCCGAGGCCGACTACGCCCGCAGGCTGCGCCACGACCCGGTCGCCCACTTCGACCCGGTCCCCCTGATGGAAGCCCGCAGAGCCGCCGCCGTCACCGCCCGCCAGGCCCGGCGCCGCCCCGCCGAACTGCACGGCTCGCGCGGCGCCGCCGAGCGGATCAGGCCCGTCCTCGCCTCGCTCGCGGACCCGGCGATGGGCGTCCCGTCCGAGGGACCCGAACGCGACCGGGTCCGCGAGCTCCTGGCCGCCGCCGCCTCCCTGCTCGACGCGGCCGCGCGGGCCATCCGCCACGGCGACCCGGTACGCCTGCCCGCCCCCGCCGTCGCCGCGCTGAAGACCCCCGACACCGGCGCGCTGCTCACCGGCCCCCCGCTCCGCGCCGCCGACCGGCTGGCCGCCCTGCTCTCCGACGTCATCGAGGCCGCCGAGGGCGACGGTACGAGGGAGGAGCGGGCCGGGGCCGCGGAGGCCGCCGACGCCATCGAGGCCGGTCGGGGCGGCCGGCTCCCCGCCGAGCACCACCGGCGGCCGACCCTGCTGCGGCTGATCCCGGTCGTGATCGCGTCGATGCGCCGCGAGCTGCACCACGGCTCCCCGATCCTGCGGCACGCGATCCGGATCTCCGTCGTCGCCACGGCCGGCTACCTGCTGGGTCTGGTCCTGCCGTACGGCCACGGCTACTGGGTGCCGATGGCGGCCGTCATGGTGATGCGGCCTGAGTTCTCCCGGACGTACGAACGGTCCGTGGCGCGCTTCGGCGGCACCGTCGTGGGGGTCTTCGTCGCCAGCGTCATCGTCCAGGCGGCCCACCCCCGCGCCGGGCTCTCCGCCGTGCTCGCCGTGGTCTGCGCCCTGCTGATGTACCTGCTGATGCGCACCGGCTACGCCGTCGGCCAGGCCTGCGTCGCCGCGTACGTGGTCTTCCTGCTCGGCATGGCGGGCGACGACCTCTCGCAGACCGTGCTCGAACGGGTCCTGCTGACGCTTCTCGGCGGTGTCCTGGCGATGATCTCGTACGCCGTCTACCCGGCATGGGAGACCCCGCGGCTGCGCGGCCGGCTCGGCGACTGGCTGAAGGAGGACGGCCGGTATGCCGCCTCGGTCGTCGACCAGTATGCGGATCCGGCCGACCGCGGCCATGACGACGTCCGCCAGGCCCTGCTCGCCACCCGGAACGCCCGCGTCGCCTGGCAGGAGGCGGTGGCCACCGCCCAGCACGAACCGGTGCGCCACCGCGGCCTCTCGCACACGGCGGCCGACGACACCCAGCACGCGCTGGCCCAGCTCGGCCGCGTCGCGATGCTGATGGAGGCGCATCTCCCGGAAGGCGGCGCCACTCCCGTACCGGCGGCCGCTCCGCTCGCCGACGCGCTGCGCCGGGCCACCGAACAGGGGGCCAAGGCGGTACGGGAGCGGCGGGTACCGGACTGGACGGCGGTGCGGGAGGCGCTGGCCCAGTGGGACGAGGAGGAGCGGCTGCGCGAAGGAGGAGCGGACCCGGTGGTGCGGAACGGGGCCGACCTCCTGCTCGAAGCCCTGGAGGAGTTCTCCGAGGGCCTGGAGAGCGGCTCGTCGAGTTCCCGCGCCGCCTCCCGTGACTGAGTGGCCGTCAGGACCCGGGCCGGCGCCCGGGGTCAGGGGGTCGGCAGGTCGGGCAGGCCCTCCAGCGAGTCGGCGTCGGTCTTGGCGAGCGTGTCCTTGGTGCCGCCGTCCCACGAGACGACGACGGTCTTGCCGTCGTTGGACTCGATGGCTCCCATGGTCCGGTCGGTGTCGCCGTCGGCGCACGTCAGCGCCAGCATCGGCTTGCCCATGTCCTTGGCGGTCCCCGAGCACACATGGGAGTCGGCGACGACCACGGCCTTCCCGGATGCGACGGACAGCACCACGGCCTTGCCGTCGGTCTGCCCGGCCCAGGCGCCCTCCAGCGCCTTGAGGCCGCCGGTGGCGTCGTCGGTTCCGGAGGTGGCGTCGTCGCCGGCGCTGCCGGCGGGTGCGGGGGTGGCGGTGGAGCCGGAACTCCTGTCCGCGCTCTCCTTGTCGCTGTCGCTGCTGCACCCGGTCAGCGCGAGAACGGTCAGCAGTCCGGTGGCGAGGACGGCGCCGGTACGTACGCGTTTGTGCATGCTGAATTCCCCCTGGTAGACGAATGACCGTCCAAGCTACCAGCCGGTCACCATCGGGGCGGAGCGGTCAACTCCCTGAATCGGGAGCGGAACAGCTCTCTCGTTCGTCTTTCTTCTGCGGAGAGCTGTAACCGGGGGAACACCCCGCGTGCACGTGCATCTGCCGATGCATCCGCTCATGCATCAGAAATTGAACACAGCTATGATCCGAGACAGTTGACACTTGCACTTTGCAACTCGGGGAGCGTCCTGTGCACCACGTGTACAACGGCATGGCGGCCACAGAGCTTCGCGGAGTCGTCTGGCAGAAGAGCAGGCACAGCAACTCCCAGGGATCCTGCGTGGAGTTCGCGAAGCTGCCCGACGGCGATGTGGCGATGCGTAATTCGCGCCACCCCGACGGTCCGGCGCTGGTCTATACGCCCGCGGAGATAGAGGCTCTGCTGCTCGGCGTGAAGGACGGCGAGTTCGACCACCTCATAGCGGAGGCGTGAGAGCGCTTTCTGTGCGGCGGAGGTCTGAACGCCCTCTGCGCGCCGCACTTTCGCCCGTGCGTCGTACCTGTTGCGGCGTCAGGCCCGTTCGGACAGCCGGAAGAGTGCCCAGACGACCTTTCCGCGCGGCGCCGTCCCGGTGACGGTGCTCCCGGTCGCCAGTACGGGTGAAGGGTGCCAGCCCCAGCAGTCGCTGAAGGAGTCCACCAGGAAGAGCCCGCGGCCCGACTCGGCGGAGTCCTCCGCCTCGGACGCGACGGGGCTCGCCTGGCTGGGATCGCGCACCGCGCACACCAGCCGCGAGGTCCAGCGCATCAGGTGCAGGCGGACCGGCGGGTCCTGGGGCTCGCGCGGTCCGTCGGTGGGCAGGGCGTGCCGCAGGGCGTTGGTGACCAGCTCGGACACGACCAGGGCGACGTCGTCGAAGCGCTCGTTCAAACCCCAGCCGCTCAGGGTCGCCCGGGTGAACTGCCGGGCCCCGCCGACGGCTTCGTAGCGAGCGGGCAGGGCGCAGGTGGCTGATCCGGAGACGGCGGAGGGGTCGATGGGGGGAAGCCCCTGCCGTAACGGCTCGAGCATCGTCGATCCATTCGTCCCCATGCGAGGCACTCCCGAGAATCGCGGCTGTATCGGTACTGCGGGTACGCGGCTACAGCGGCACAACACGAACGAGCACGCAGGTGCGCGAGGCCCATGGTTCCGAATGCGCAGGGCAGATGCAAGGGCAGATGCACGTGCACGCGCCTGACCTGTCCGATACCGTGCCGGTTCTTGCTCATTTCTTCCTGTGTGCAGTTTCGGGACCTTCGGGAAGTCTTCTCATTTCCGTAATCGAATGAGTACGGGCTGAAGCGTTTTGATGGCAGAATCCGGCTCTTGGGGTTCGGGGGGACCCCGATGCCCAGGAAGCGATGGGGAGGGTTGGACCGGTGGCGGCAGGCGAGTCGAGTGGATCCGTGGTGCGGCGCATCCTGCTGGGCTCGCAGCTGAGGCGGCTGCGGGACTCACGCGGCATCACGCGTGAGGCGGCCGGCTACTCCATCCGGGCTTCCGAATCGAAGATCAGCCGCATGGAGTTGGGACGGGTGAGCTTCAAGGCCAGGGACGTCGAGGACCTGCTCACGCTCTACGGAGTCACGGACGAGGCGGAGCGCGACTCCCTGCTCGGCCTGGCGCGTGAGGCCAACGTGGCGGGCTGGTGGCACAGTTACGGGGATGTGCTGCCCGGCTGGTTCCAGACGTACATCGGCCTGGAAGGCGCCGCCTCGCTCATCCGGATCTATGAAGTCCAGTTCGTTCACGGCCTGTTGCAGACCGAGGACTATGCGCACGCGGTCGTCTCGCGGGGCATGCGAGGCGCTCCCGCCGCCGAGATCGACCGCCGCGTCGCGCTCCGGCTGGAGCGCCAGAAGGCTCTCGTGTCCGAACGGGCGCCCCGCTTCCACGCCGTACTGGACGAGGCCGCGCTGCGCCGCCCGTACGGCGGGCGGGAAGTGATGCGCACCCAATTGCGCCATCTGATCGAAATGTCGGAACGGCCGAACATCACGCTTCAGGTGATGCCTTTCAGTTTCGGCGGGCACGCGGGTGAGAGCGGTTCCTTTACGATGCTGCGATTCCCGGAATCCGATCTGTCGGACATTGTCTATTTGGAGCAGCTGACAAGTGCGCTCTATCTGGACAAGGCCGAAGAAGTCGCCCAGTACGAAAAGGCGATGGTCCGGCTCCACCACGAGAGCCCGGGGCCGGAGGAGAGCCGGGATCTGCTCCGTGGTCTTCTCCAACTCTCCTGATATTTCAGTACCATGAGGTACCGACAGGAGTCTGCACCTGCAGTAAGGGATCGCATGTCCTTCTTCCACGAGCTGGCTGCCCAGTACATCGACGGTGAATGGCGCACCGGCACCGGCTCGTGGGACATCATCGATTTCAATCCCTACAACGGGGAGAAGCTCGCCGCCATCACCGTCGCCACCGCGGACGAGGTCGATGCCGCCTACCGCGCCGCCGAGCGCGCCCAGCGGGAGTGGGCCGCCACAAGTCCGTACGAACGCCGGGGCGTTCTGGAGCGGGCCGTGCGGATCACCGAGGAGCTGGCCGACGACATCGTCGACGCGGTCATCGACGAACTGGGCGGCACCCGGGCGAAGGCGCTGTACGAGCTGAGCGCCGCCCAGGACTTCCTGCGCGAGGCGGCCCATCAGGCGCTGCATCCCGAGGGCCGGATCCTGCCCTCCCCGGTGGACGGCAAGGAGAACCGCCTCTACCGGCTCCCCGTCGGCGTCATCGGCGTCATCAGCCCCTTCAACTTCCCCTTCCTGGTGACGATGAAGTCCGTCGCACCGGCCCTGGCGCTCGGCAACGCGGTCGTCATCAAGCCCAACCAGAACGCGCCGGTGACCGGCGGCGGGCTGATCGCCCGGATCTTCGAGCGGGCCGGGCTGCCCGCCGGGCTGCTCAACGTCGTCGTCACCGACATAGCCGAGATAGGCGACGCGTTCATCGAGCACCCCGTCCCCAAGGTGATCTCGTTCGCCGGGTCGGACCGCGTGGGCCGTCACGTCGCCGCGACGGCGGGCGCGCTCTTCAAGCGCACCATTCTCGAGCTCAGCGGCAACAGCGCCCTGGTGGTGCTCGACGACGCGGACATCGACTACGCCGTCGACTCCGCCGTCTTCAGCCGCTTCGTCTACCAGGGCCAGGTCTGCATGGCGGCCAACCGGATCCTGGTGGACCGCGCCGTCGCCCCCGAGTTCACCGAGAAGTTCGTCGCCCGGGTTGCCGCGCTCCGGGCCGGCGACCCGCGCGACCCGGAGACGCAGATCGGCCCGGTCATCAACACCTTCCAGGCCGACGCGCTGACCGCCCTCGTCGACCAGGCGCTCGCGGACGGAGCCACGGCGCCGGTCCGGGGCCGCACCCGCGGCAACCTCGTCGAGCCCACCGTGCTCACCGGGCTCCCGGAGGGCTCGCCGCTGCTCTCCCAGGAGATCTTCGGCCCGGTGGCGCTGCTGTTCGAGTTCGACGGCGAGGAGGAGGCCGTACGGATCGCCGACGACAGCCCCTACGGCCTCAGCGGCGCCGTGCACACCGCCGACGCCGAACGCGGAGTGCGCTTCGCCCAGCGGATCGACAGCGGCATGTTCCACGTCAACGACGCCACCGTCCAGGACGATCCGCTGGTCGCCTTCGGCGGCGAGAAGAACTCCGGGAACGGACGGCTGAACGGCGAGGCGACGGTCGAGGCCTTCACGACCCAGAAGTGGATATCGATCCAGCACGGCCGGAGCCACTTCCCGCTCTGACCCCGGAGCCCTGCCCCGTTCCCGATCACCGCACCGATACTCTCGTCAAAGTTGAGTAGAGAGGTGGGTGGGATGTCAGCGATCCGGTTGTTGGTCCTCTGCGCCGTGCGGCAGCACGGCCGGGCACACGGCTATCAGATCCGCAACGACCTGGAGTACTGGGGCGCGCACGAGTGGTCCAACGCCAAGCCGGGGTCGATCTACCACGCACTGAAGCAGATGGCGAAGCAGGGCGTGCTGCTCGCCCACGAGGTCGCACCGAGCACGGTGGGCGGCCCGCCGCGCACCGAGTACGAGATCACCGAGCAGGGCGACGAGGAGTACTTCACGCTGCTGCGCGCGGCGCTGACCTCGTACGACCAGAAGCTGGACGTGCTGTCGGCCGGGCTGGGCGGGATCGTCGACCTGGAACGGGCCGAGGCGGTGGCCCTGCTCAAGGAGCGGGTGGCGGGCCTCGCCCGGTGGCGGACCTCGGTCACCGAGTACTACACGCCCGAGGAGGGGCCCGAGTCGATCGGGCACATCGGCGAGATCATGAACATGTGGGTGCACTCGGCGGACTCGGGCGCCGAATGGACCCGGGGGCTGATCGAGCGCATCGAGGGCGGGGCGTACACCTTCGCGGGTGAGGGTGATCCGTTCGTCGGCGTGCTGGCCGAGGGCGAGACGAACCCGTACGCGACCGGGGTCGCCGATCCGGGGGACACTCACTAATCAAGTTTGACGAATGCCGGACGGTCCGCTACCTTTCCCGTTCTAGTCAAGTTTGACTAATGGGGGGTGTGGCGATGTCCGACGACGCGATCGTCGTCGAAGGAGCGCACAAGCGCTACGGCACGAAGCATGCGCTGGACGGCCTCGATCTCACGGTCGCCCGCTCCACCGTGCACGCGGTGCTCGGTCCCAACGGGGCGGGGAAGACCACGGCGGTCCGCATCCTGTCGACGCTGTTGCGGTACGACGAGGGCCGCGTCGAGGTGGCGGGTCACGATGTGCGGCAGCGGCCGGGCGAGGTCCGGCGCCGGATCGGGCTGCTCGGCCAGAACGCGGCGGTGGACGAGCAGCTCGGCGGGCGGCAGAACCTGGAGATGTTCGGGCGGCTGTACCACCTGGGCGCACGCCGGGCGGGAGCCAGGGCGGACGAACTGCTGGACCGGTTCGGTCTCGCGGACACCGGCCGCAAGGCGGTCGCGGAGTACAGCGGCGGCATGCGGCGGCGGCTCGACCTGGCCGCCTCGCTGATCACGGACCCCGAGGTGCTCTTCCTCGACGAGCCGACGACCGGACTCGACCCGCGCGGCCGGGCCGAGGTGTGGGCGGCGGTGCGGGCCCTGGTGGGGGGTGGCACGACCGTACTGCTGACCACCCAGTACCTGGAGGAGGCCGACCAGCTCGCGGACCGGATCTCGCTGATCGACGGCGGGCGCGTCGCCGCCGAGGGCACGGCCGACGAACTGAAGGCCCGGGTGGGCGGCGACCGGATCGACGTCGTCGTCCGCGACGGCGCGCAACTGGAACGGGCGGCCGCCCTGCTCGCGGGCGGAACAGTGACGGACCCGGACCGGCGCCTGATCGGCGCACCCGCGGGGGACCGGATGGCGACGCTCTCGCGGACCGTACGGGCCCTGGAGGAGGCGGGCATCGAGGCGGAGGACATCGCGGTGCGCCGGCCCACGCTGGACGAGGTGTTCCTGTCCCTGACAGGGAGCAGGCAGGACGACGTGGAGGTGGCGGTATGAGTACGGCGGGCTGGGCGGCAGTCGATTCCTGGACCATGACCCGGCGCGAACTGGCGCACTGGGCGCGGCAGCCGGTGCAGGTCGTCGTGGGGCTGGTCTTCCCGGTGATGCTGCTGCTGATGTTCAACTACCTGGTCGGCGGCGGCCGGGGGGTCGACGGTGACACCACCGAGTACCTGGTGCCCGGCATGCTCGCCCTCACCATGGCCTTCGGCCTGGAGTCGACGATGCTGGCGGTCACCCAGGACCTCAACAAGGGCGTCGTCGACCGGTTCCGCTCGATGCCGATGGCCTCCGGCGCGGTGCTGGTCGGGCGGGCCGTCGCGGACATGCTCCAGTCGGTGGCCGCGCTGGCCGTCATGACCGGGGTGGGGTACGCGATCGGCTGGCGCTGGCACCACGGGCCGCTCGCGGCCCTGGGGGCCCTGGGGCTGCTCCTGCTGCTGCGGTTCGCGATGCTGTGGCTCGGCATCCTGCTGGCGCTGGTGGCGGGGCGGCCGGAGATGGTGCAGGCGGTGCAGATCCTGGTCTGGCCGGTCGGCTTCCTGTCCAACGTCTTCGCGGTGCCGGAGTCGATGCCGGGATGGCTGGGCGCGGTCGTCGAATGGAACCCGATGTCGGCGACGGCCACGGCGGTACGCGATCTGTTCGGCAACCCGGGCGGGGGCGGGGGCTCCTGGGCCGCCGACCATGCCGGACTGCTGGCGGTCGTGTGGCCGTTGGCGCTGCTGGCGGTGTTCTTCCCGCTGGCGGTACGGCGGTTCGCGCGGCTCAGCCACTGACGGCCGCGTACGGCTCCGGCCCCCGCCCGGCGTTCACGGGCGGGGGCCGGAGCATGCCGGTGACAGTCGCTCAGTGGTGGAACGACGTCGCCGGGCCGTGCTCGGCGCTCAGCGGGTGGTCCTGGCTGCGCAGCTCCGGCAGCAGCAGCCGCAGGTCCTCCAGCAGCAGCTCCGCCAGGTCGGACGAGAACCCGTTGCGGCACACGATCCGGAGCACGGAGAGGTCCTCGCGGTTGGCCGGGAAGGTGTACGCGGGCACCAGCCAGCCGCGTTCACGGAGCCGGCGCGACACGTCGAAGACGTCGTACGCCGTCACCTCCGGCTTGGTCGTCAGCGCGAAGACGGGCAGTTGGTCGCCCAGGGTGAGCAGGCGGAAGTCGCCCAGCTCCTCGATCTTCTTCGCCAGTCCCATCGCCACGTCCCGCGACGCCTGCTGTACGGCCCGGTAGCCCTCCCGGCCCAGCCGCAGGAAGGTGTAGTACTGCGCCACGACCTGGGCGCCCGGCCGGGAGAAGTTCAGCGCGAAGGTGGGCATGTCGCCGCCGAGGTAGTTGACCCGGAAGACGAGTTCCTCGGGCAGTTCGGCGGGCGAGCGCCACAGGGCCCAGCCGACGCCCGGGTAGACCAGGCCGTACTTGTGCCCGGAGGTGTTGATCGAGGAGACCCGGGGGAGGCGGAAGTCCCACACCAGGTCCTCGTCCAGGAACGGCGCCACCATCGCGCCGGACGCCCCGTCGACGTGGACGGGGATGTCGAGGCCGGTCCGCTCCTGGAGGGCGTCGAGGGCGGCGCAGAGTTCGGCGATGGGTTCGTAGCTGCCGTCGAAGGTGGAGCCGAGGATGCCGACGACCCCGATGGTGTTCTCGTCGCAGAGGTCGGCGGCGGCCTGCGGGTCGAGGTGGAAGCGGTCGCCCTCCATCGGGACGAGGCGCGGCTCGACCTCCCAGAACGTGCAGAACTTGTCCCAGCAGACCTGCACGTTGACGCCCATGACCAGGTTGGGCCGGGCGGTCGCCGGATAGCGGTCGGCGTTCCTGGCCGCCCAGCGGCGTTTGAGCGCCATGGCGGCCAGCATGCAGGCCTCGCTGGACCCGGTCGTCGAACAGCCGACGGCCGTGGCGGGGTCGGGGGCGTTCCAGAGGTCGGCGAGCATCGCCACGCAGCGCCGTTCCAGTTCGGCGGTGCGCGGGTACTCGTCCTTGTCGATCATGTTCTTGTCGCGGCACTCGCTCATCAGCACACCGGCCTGGGGTTCCATCCAGGTGGTGACGAAGGTGGCGAGGTTGAGCCGTGAGTTGCCGTCGAGCATCAGCTCGTCGTGGACGAGGCCGTAGGCGGTGGCAGGCGGCAGCGGTCCGTCCGGCAGCTTGTGCCGGGGCGGGGCGGAAGCCATCCCGGCGGTCGGGTCGGCCTCCCCGAAGAACGGGTTGAGCGCGAGCCGGCGTCGCGCGTCGGACGGTTCGGTGCTGTGTGCGGAGCCCTTGTGGAGAGCCATCGCAGACCTGCCCTTCTCGGCTGTCGCCGGCATGACGGAATGAATCCGGCGAAACGGACAATGTCTGACGATACGGATGACGGTGGCGTCCGGCGCGCCGGACGGACGCCCGCCCGGTCGCAGGGCGTGTCACGGCACCGCGCCGCGTTCTCAGCGCAGCGGCGTACCGTCCGCACGCAGTTGCATCAGCGGCCGCCCGGTGACCAGCAGCCAGGCCGGCAGGGTGGCGACGCAGAGCAGGGGGAGCAGGGTCATGTCGGAGGCCAGGACGGCCGCGGTGAACAGGCTGAGCCAGCCCTGCCGGGTGATGGCGAGCAGGATGCCGAGCACCCCGCACGTCACCGCGAGGGTCACCGGCACCCCGTCGACCAGGGCGTGCGCGCACAGGCCGAGCGCGACGCCGCAGAACACCGCCGGGAAGATCCGGCCGCCCCGGAAGCCGCAGGCGGCCGCGACCAGCAGGGCCGCGGTCTTCACCACCGCCATGCCCCCGAAACCGCCCGCCGACCAGCCGTCCGGATCGGCGGCCAGCACCTTCACCTCGTCCAGCCCCTTGAACAGGGTGAGGTGGCCGCCCAGCGCCCCGAGCAGGCCGAGCAGCAGCCCGCCCGCCGTCATGGCCAGGACCGGGTGGCGCAGGGCGCGGAAGGCGCGGTGCACATAGGGGAAGGCGTACACCGCGGCCAGCCCGAGCGCCGCGCCCGCGCAGGCGATCACGACGGCGGAGAGCAGGTCGCCCCAGTGGGCTCCGGTGTACGCGGGCAGCGACAGGTCGAAGCTGGGGTGAGCGGCCAGTGTCATGGTGAGCGCTCCTGCGGCGCCGGCCGCGAGCGGGCCGAAGAGGCGGTCCCAGAGGGCGCCCTTGCCCGGGGTGGTGGCGAGCGTCTCGGTGAGGATCAGCGCGGCGGCGACCGGGGTGCCGAACAGCGCGCCGATGGTGCCCGCGGCGGCGAGCGCGAGCCACAGCTCGGCCGGGGCGCTCGGCGCGAACCGGCGGCCCGCCCAGCAGGCCAGCGCGATGTTGGCGGCGGTGATCGGGTTCTCCGGACCCAGGCTGACCCCGCCCGCCAGGGCCAGCACCGTCACGATCAGCAGTCCCGGCAGGACGGCCGGCGGCAGGGGCGGGTCGACCAGCCCCGTGGTCGCCGGGTCGGGTCCGGCGTGGCCCGGCACCGTCCGGATGGTCAGCCCGGTCACCAGGCCGATCGCGGTGAGCATCACGATCATCCACAGCGAGGAGTACCGGCCGATCGACAGGGCGTCGGGCAGCGTCTCCCACAGAACGTCCTGCAACTGCTCCGCGAGCAGGCTGACGCCGAGCAGGACGAGGGCCGAGACCACGCCGACGGCCAGCGCGGGCACGATGAGCATCAGCAGGCGGCGCGCGGGGGCCGGTTCGGTGGAGGCGGGGGAACCGGCGGCGGATTCGATGGCCATCGGCTCACCATAGCGACGCAAAAGACCTATAACCCCTCAAATGGGTCAGCGTCTGCGGTATTTCGGGCTTGCACCTCACGTCACGTCAGGGCCGAGGCTCGGACACGTACCGACCACACGGAAGGAGCGGGGAGCCATGGAGCACTCCGTGGGACAGGTCGCCGGGTATGCCGGGGTCACGGTGCGCACGCTGCACCACTACGACGGCATCGGACTGCTTTCGCCCAGCGGGCGCAGTCACGCGGGCCACCGGCGTTACAACGACGCCGACCTCGACCGGCTGCAGCAGGTCCTGTTCTACCGGGAGCTCGGCTTCCCGCTCGACGAGATCGCCGCACTGCTCGACGACCCGGACGCGGACCCGCAGGAGCATCTGCGCCGCCAGCACGCGCTGCTGTCGCACCGGATCGCCGAACTGCAGCGGATGGCCACGGCCGTCGAGACAGCCATGGAGGCACGGAAGATGGGCATCAACCTCACGCCCGAGGAGAAGTTCGAGGTCTTCGGCGACAAGGACCCGGAGCGCTATGCGGAGGAGGCCGAGCGCCGCTGGGGCGGCAGCGACACCTACGCCGAGTCGCAGCGCCGGGCCGCCCGCTACACCAAGGAGGACTGGCAGCGGATGAAGGCCGAGGTCGCCTCCTGGGGCGAGCGCTACGACGCGCTCATGGAGGACGGCGAGCCGGCCACCGGTGAGCGCGCGATGGACCTCGCCGAGGAGCACCGGCTCCACATCACGACCTGGTTCTACGACTGCACGACGGAGATCCACCGGGGACTGGGCGAGATGTATGTCGCCGATCCGCAGTTCAAGGCGTTCTACGACTCGATGCGGCCGGGGCTGGCCGAGCACCTGCGCGACGCGATCAACGCCAACGCGGAGCGCCAGGAATAGCCGGGGCCGCGCGTACGGGGGCGGGGCGCCCCACCCCCGTACGCCGCTCAGATCCTGCTGATCACCGCGGCGGTGCCGTACGCACAGACCTCCGTGCCCACGTCCGCCGCCTCGGTCACGTCGAAGCGCATCATCAGCACCGCGTTGGCGCCACGGGCCCGCGCCTGTTCCACCAGCCGTTCCATGGCCTGGTTGCGGGTCTCGACGAGCGTCTTCGTCAGCCCCTTCAGCTCGCCGCCGATCATGGACTTCAGTCCGGCACCGATCTGGCTGCCGAGATGGCGGGACCTGACCGTCAGGCCGAAGACCTCGCCGATGACCTGTGTCACCTGGTGGCCGGGTACGTCATTGGTGGTGACGACCAGCACATCGGACTGTGCCGTCTGACCGCCGCCGTAATCCTCAATGCCCATGGTGTGGCACCTCCTGGGACCGAGTTTTGCCCCGGTTCATCCTGTGTGCATCTCCACGGGGGCCAGTGGAACCGGGAGGGGGGCTGCGGCGTTGATAGCTTTGGGCGGCCACGCAGCCGCCATCGACCACATCCTGGAGCCCGGACCCTTGAATACGCTTGCGCTCGGACCGAGCTGGCTGGACCCGGACCACCTCATCGGGCAGTTCGGGCTGATCGGTGTGCTGGTCATCGTCTTCGCCGAGTCCGGGCTGCTGATCGGGTTCTTCCTGCCCGGCGACTCGCTCCTGTTCACCACGGGTCTGCTGGTGACGACGGACAAGCTGGACACCCCGCTGTGGCTGGTCTGCGTCCTGGTCGCCCTGGCGGCGATCATCGGCGACCAGGTGGGCTACCTCTTCGGCCGCAAGGTCGGCCCCTCGCTCTTCAACCGCCCGGACTCCCGCCTCTTCAAGCAGGAGAACGTCGAGAAGGCCCACGAGTTCTTCGAGAAGTACGGGCCGAAGTCGCTGATCCTGGCCCGCTTCGTGCCCATCGTGCGGACGTTCACGCCGATCATCGCCGGTGTCAGCCGGATGAACTACCGCTCGTTCATCACGTTCAACATCATCGGCGGAATCCTGTGGGGCGTCGGAGTGACGCTCCTCGGCGCGGGGCTCGGCCAGATCGAGTTCGTCCACAAGAACATCGAGGCGATGCTCGTCCTGATCGTGCTGATCTCGGTCGTGCCGATCGGCATCGAGTTCCTGCGCGCCCGCAGCAAGTCGAAGAAGGAAGCCGCGTCGGGCGAGGACGAGCACCAGGACCCGGCCGCCGGTGGCAGCACGGCCGCGGGCCGCCGCGGCGGCCGCCACGCCAAGCGCTGACACCGCCCCGCCCGCAGGCCCCCGTCAGAAGCCGCGCGTCCGCTTGGCCGCGCGGCGGTTCGCTCCGCCGACCGCTCCCGGTACTCGCATGAACAGCCGGGAGATCTCGCTTCCCAGATTCACCCCGATCGCGATGGCCAGCGCCGTCGCCACCGCGGTCGACAGGGAGGCGAGCCCACGGTCCAGCTCGTTCTGCGCGACGCCCAGCAGACCGAAGTACGTGGCCGAGCCGGGCAGCAGCGGACCGATCGCCGCCGTGATGTACGGCAGCGACGAGGTGTAGCGGTAGCGCGAGAACAACTGCCCGAAGAGCCCGACGAGACCGGCCGCCGCGGCCGTCGCCGCCACCGCGGACAGATTGCCCGTGCGCGCCATCGCCCCGTAGATGACCCAGGCCACACCGCCGTTGAGGGTCACCGCCAGCACCGTGGACCGCTCCTGCTGGAGCAGGATCGCGAAGGCCAGCGTCAGCACCATCGACGCCAGGATCTGCGTCACCGGCCGGTCATGGGAGATCAACCGTGCCTCCGGGTCCAGCTCGGCACCCAGCTGAAGACCCCCGTAGAGCGCCAGCAGCACCCCGGCCACGATCGCGATGAAGAAGTACATGACCTCCAGCAGGCGCGCCGACGCGGTGATGTAGTACCCGGTCAGGCCGTCCTGCACCCCCGCCACGAGCGCCCGCCCCGGCAGCAGCGCGAAGAGCCCACCGGTGATCACCGCCGACGGCCGTACGTCCGACCAGTGGGTGAGGGTCAGCGCCACGCCCATCGCGGCGGGCGGCATCGCCGCCACGACGAACTGGTAGAACTCCGGCAGCCCGCGTCCGGCACACAGCCAGGCCAGCCGGTCACCGAGCATCGCCCCGAGCGCGGCGATCAGGAACACCAGCGCCCCACCGCCGACCAGCACCGATGCCGCGCCCGCCAGCCCGCCGGCGGCCAGGGTGAGCACCCAGCCGGGGTACGGATGCCGGTTACGACGGATCTCCGCGAGGCGCCGGTAGGCCTCCTCCAGCGAGATCTCGCCCTCCACGGTCGTGATGTCGTCGATCAGCCGGAAGACCGCGGCCAGCCGGGTGTAGTCGGTGCCTCGGCGCCGTACGGTCCGGCTCGCCGTCACCGGGTCCTCGACCAGCGACGGCTGGTGCGAGATCGACAGCAGCGTGAAGGTGACCGTCGGCTCGCAGCGGTCGAGCCCGTAGCTGCGGGTCACCGCGAACATCGCCGCCTCGACGTCCTCGGCCCCCTCACCGCCGGCGAGCAGCAGCTCCCCGATACGCAGGGTCAGGTCGAGCACGCGCGGCACCGCGGGGCCCGCGTCGTCGTCGTGCCGCTGGACCGTTTCCGGTGCCGGACGGTCGTGGACCGGCATCCGCAGCATCGTGCGCATCCGGTCCTGCCAGGGGGCTTCCTTGGTCAGCCGGATCATCGGGATGCCGTGCGCCGGCGTGAAGGCGGGCGGGGAGTTCCGGGCGTCGTAGGTGCGCGGCGGGGCGAAAGCGGAACCGATCGTGTCCGAACCGGAAGCGGAACCCGTTCCCGGGCCGGACGGCGGACCCGGTGGCTCGGGTGTCAGCCCCGAGGGCAGGGAGAACTCCGACGTCGGATGGTCGTCGTCCGGCGGGCCTGCGGACCTCCCGACCCCGGCGGGCTGGGAGAAGGCGCTGCGCGCCTCGTCGGACTGGGGCTTCTGGTCCTCGGGACCGCCCGGTTCCGCTACCACTCGACCTCGCTCCTCGTCGGCTGCGCGTCTTCGGCCGCACTCCTGCCCAGTATGGCCACGCCTATGGGCGGTCATGCGAACGGGCGGCACACCCGTGAAGGTGTGCCGCCCGGCAGCGTGCTCAGAACCGCAAGCGGAACGTCAGTGCGCGCCGCCCTGCGCCTCGAGGCGCTTGTACGAGTTCTCGATCTCGGCCTCGGCCTCGACCCGGCCGACCCAGTCGGCGCCCTCGACGGACTTGCCGGGCTCCAGGTCCTTGTAGACCTCGAAGAAGTGCTGGATCTCCAGGCGGTCGAACTCCGACACGTGGTGGATGTCGCGCAGGTGCTCCACCCGGGGGTCGGAGGCCGGCACGCACAGCAGCTTGTCGTCGCCGCCGGCTTCGTCCGTCATCCGGAACATGCCGATCGCGCGGCACTTGATGAGGCAGCCGGGGAAGGTCGGCTCCTCCAGGATGACCAGCGCGTCCAGCGGGTCGCCGTCCTCGCCGAGGGTGTTCTCGACGAAGCCGTAGTCGGCCGGGTAGCTGGTCGAGGTGAAGAGTCGACGGTCCAGGCGGATCCGACCGGTCTCGTGGTCCACCTCGTACTTGTTCCGCGAACCCTTCGGGATCTCGATAACGACGTCGAACTCCACGGGTGGCTCCTCCATGATCAACACATACGACTGATGGTTAAGTGTCCCCCACGGAGTTGTGTGCTCGCGAAAGGGGCTGGTCAACGGTGGCCGAGCCGGTGAAAAGACGGTCGATCAATCCGTTCTCCGCACAGACCGGGACGGCTCTCGCGGACCGCCTGGGTGTGCGCGGCGGACTGAGTAACCGGCAGTTCACGGCCGTCTCCGCTGCCCTGGGCCTGGCGCTCGCAGCCGGCGCCGTCTTCGCCGCCGGTCCCTGGGACTCGGGTCAGCGTAAGGCCGAGCAGGACTGGGCGGCCGCCCGGGCCCGTACAGGTGGCGCACATCACGAGCCCGCCGCTCCCTCCCGGCCCGCCCCGGCGCCCAGCGCCCCGGCCGTACTCGCGGCGCTCGGCACCGGTACCGACGAGCCCGCGCCGGACGCCGCGGCCGCCCCGGACGGAGCAGCGGCCGGACTCCGTGCCGTGCTGGACCCGCTGCTGAAGAACGCGGCGCTCGGTACCCGGCGCAGTGCCGTCGTCATCGACACGGCCACCGGCAAGCGGCTGTACGGGCTGGGGGCCGACACCCCCATGACACCCGCGTCCACCGTCAAGATCGCCACCACGGTCGCGGCCTTGACCGCGCTCGGCCCGGCCCACCGCATCCCCACGACCGTCGGAGCCTCCGCCGATCTGCGTACCGTGACGCTGGTCGGCGGCGGCGACCCCACCCTCGACCGGGCGGCCCTGCGCTCCCTGGCCGCCGACACGGCCCGCGCCCTCAAGGACGGCGGGGTCCGCTCGGTGCGGCTTCGGTACGACACCTCCGGCTACTCGGGACCCGCACTCCACCCGATCGGCCCCAACGAGAACATCGCGCCCGTGAGCGCCCTGATGATGAACGAGGGCCGGCTCGACGACACCTCCAGTGGCCCCGCGCCGCGCAGCGGGGACCCCGCCCGCGACGCCGCCGACGCCTTCGGTGAACTGCTGGACGAGGCCGGGATCGGCATCGGGGACGGCGCCGCCCCCGGCCGGGCGGCCGCGAAGTCCCGGCCCGTCGCCAAGCACCTGTCTGCCCCGCTGTCCGCCCTCGTCGAGCGCGCGCTGACCAACAGCGACAACGACATCGCCGAGGCACTCGCCCGGCAGACCGCGCTCGCCGCGGGCGAACCGGCCGACTTCAACGGCGGCCGACGGGCCGTCACCGCGCAGCTGAAGAAGCTGGGTCTGCCGCTGAAGGGCGTGACCGTCGCCGACGGCAGCGGGCTCAACCGCAAGGACAAGGTCACCGCCGCCCTGCTCGCCGGGCTCCTGGCCCGCGCGGCCGACCAGGACCACCCGGAGCTCCGCCCCGTCCTCACCGGTCTCCCGGTCGCCGGCTTCAGCGGCACACTCAGCGACCGCTACACCACGAAATCCGGCGGCACCGGCCTGATCCGCGCCAAGACCGGCACCCTCACGGGCGTCAACAGCCTCTCCGGCACGGTCGTCGACCCCCACGGCCGGCTGCTCGCCTTCGCCTTCCTCGCGTCGGGCACCACCGCCCCGTCCGAGGCCCAGTCCGCCCTCGACGCGCTCGCGACCGCACTGGCCGCCGGCAGGCGATGAGCCGGTCAACACCTCACCCGAACAAGGACCGAGCACGTACGGTTGACGCATGACGAGCATCGGTGGTGCCGGGATGGTCGACTGGAATCTCGCGGTCGCGACAGCGACCCGGCTTGTGCGGCCGGGTCCCGAGATCAGCCGCGAGGAGGCCCGAGAGGTCGTCGCGGAGCTGCGCAGGCATGCCAAGGCGGCGGAGGAGCACGTCCGTTCCTTCACCCGGATGATCCCGGAGGGGACCGAACCGGAGGACACCCCGGTCCTGGTCGTCGACCGGGCGGGCTGGATCAAGGCGAACGTCGCGGGCTTCCGGGAACTGCTGCGCCCCCTCCTGGAGAAGATGGAGGAGCGGCGCGGCGGCGGTGCGGGCGGCGCCGTGCTCGGCGCGGTCGGCTCCAAGGTGACCGGTGTCGAGGTGGGGATGCTGCTGTCGTTCCTGGCCTCCCGGGTTCTCGGCCAGTACGAGACGTTCGCCCCCGCCACCCGTGAGCTCCCGGCCTCGGCCGACGGCGGCGGCAGGCTCCTGCTGGTCGCCCCGAACATCGTCCACGTCGAGCGGGAGCTGGAGGTGGATCCGCACGACTTCCGCCTCTGGGTCGCCCTCCACGAGGAGACGCACCGCACGCAGTTCACCGCGGTGCCCTGGCTCCGCGACCATCTGCAGGGCGAGATCCAGTCATTTCTCGACGAGACCGACGTCGACCCGATGACGGTGCTCGAACGGCTCCGCGAGGCCGCCCAGTCGCTGGCCGGCGGCCGGCCCGAGGGCGAGGAGGGCGAGGACGGCGGCCGCAGCCTCGTCGAGATCGTCCAGACGCCCGCCCAGCGCGAGATCCTCGGCCGGCTCACCGCGGTGATGTCCCTGCTGGAGGGGCACGCCGACTACGTGATGGACGGCGTCGGCCCCGAGGTCGTGTCCTCCGTCGGCGAGATCCGGGAGAAGTTCCAGCAGCGCAGGGCGCGCGGCGCGAGCCGCCTCGACCAGGCGCTGCGCAAGCTCCTGGGGCTCGACGCCAAGCTGCGCCAGTACCGCGACGGGGAGCGGTTCGTGCGCGCCGTGGTCGACGAGGTCGGGATGGACGGCTTCAACCGGGTCTGGACCTCGCCCAACACCCTCCCGACCAAGGCGGAGATCGCCCGGCCGGAGGACTGGATCGCGAGGGTGCACCGTAAGGCAGAGTCATGATCACGGCTCGCGCACGAGCCCGGGACCCGAGGGCAACGCGCCGGTAATCACCCATCCGAGGGACCGTAGGGGCATGGGAAGGCGTGCAATGCTCGATGAACGGGTTTGCTCTGTCACCATCGACGCACTCTGAGTGACGGCACTTTTCTCCGTCCCGCCACTCGGAGGCACCTCTCCAGAACTTCACGAAGGGCACCGGACATGGGTCCCCATCCTGCGGTCGCGGCGATACGCCTGGCGGTCCGCCGCGTACTCCACGACGTACTCACCGAATTCGCCGAACAGACCGAACGCACCGGGCGCGTCCCGCGCGCCCCGCATCCCGAGCTCGCCGAGGCCGGGGCGGGCAGGCGGCGCCCCGCACTTCCCGAACGCACCGATACCCCCCTGGTACTGGTCGCATGTTCCGGCGGCGCCGATTCCATGGCGCTCGCCTCCGCCCTCGCCTTCGAGGCCCGGAAGCTCGCCGTCCGGGCCGGTGGCATCACCGTCGACCACGGCCTCCAGAACGGCTCCGACACCCGCGCCACCGAGGTCGTCGGCCGCCTCACCGCCATGGACCTCGACCCGGTCGAGGCCGTCGCCGTGCGGGTCGGCCATGACGGCGGGCCCGAAGCCGCCGCCCGCGACGCCCGCTACGCGGCCCTGGACGCCGCCGCCGAACGCCACGGCGCCGCCGCCGTTCTCCTCGGCCACACCCGCGACGACCAGGCGGAGACGGTACTGCTGGGCCTCGCCCGCGGTTCGGGTATCCGCTCCCTCTCCGGCATGGCCGCCGCATCCGGACCGGCCGGCCGCTACCGCCGCCCCTTCCTCCAACTCGACCGGCAGACCGCCCGCACGGCCTGCATGGCCCAGTCCCTGCCCGTCTGGGACGACCCGCACAACATCGACCCCGCCTACACCCGCTCCCGGCTGCGCCACGAGGGCCTGCCCGCCCTGGAGAAGGCGCTGGGCAAAGGAGTCGTCGAGGCGCTGGCCCGCACGGCGCAGCTCTCCCGCGACGACGCCGACGCCCTGGACACCTGGGCCGCCGAGGCCGGGCGTGATGTACGCGACGACGCGGGCCGGCTGGAGTGCGCCAAGCTGCACGCGCTGCCTCCCGCCGTCCGCCGCCGCGTCCTGCGCCGCGCGGCCATAGAGGCGGGCTCCCCGGCCGGGTCCCTCTTCGCCCGGCACATCGAGGAAGTCGACCGCCTCATCACCGGCTGGCGCGGCCAGCAGGCCATCAACCTCCCCGGCCGCGTCGAAGCCCTGCGCCAGGGTGGCAGACTGGTGATTCGGCAGAGCTGACGTACAAGCGGCTGACATGCAGGCGAGCGGCCGCGCAGGCCCGGGCACCGTCCCGGACCCGGCAGGCAAAGAAAGAGACGCGGGTGAACGAGAAGGACATGGGCACCGACCTTCAGTCGGTGCTCCTCACCAAGGAAGAGATCGACGCGAAGCTCGTCGAACTGGCCGCGAAGATCGACGCGGAGTACGCGGGCAAGGACCTGCTCCTCGTCGGAGTCCTCAAGGGCGCGGTGATGGTCATGGCGGACCTGGCGCGCGCGCTGTCCACCCCCGTCACCATGGACTGGATGGCCGTCTCGTCGTACGGCGCGGGCACCCAGTCCTCCGGTGTCGTCCGGATCCTCAAGGACCTCGACACCGACATCAAGGGCAAGCACGTCCTGATCGTCGAGGACATCATCGACTCGGGCCTGACGCTGTCCTGGCTGATGTCGAACCTGGGTTCGCGCGAGCCCGCGTCGCTGGAGATCTGCACCCTGCTGCGCAAGCCGGACGCGGCGAAGGTCGCGCTCGACTGCAAGTGGGTCGGGTTCGACATCCCCAACGAGTTCGTCGTCGGCTACGGGCTGGACTACGCGGAGAAGTACCGCAACCTGCCCTTCGTCGGCACCCTCGCCCCGCACGTGTACGGCGGCTGACGGCGGCTGACGGCGGCACCGGCGAACCCGCCCCGGCGGCGGGGAACCCTCACCGATTTCCCGCCGTTGAGCCTTCGAAGGCGGGTTTGACAGACGTCCCCGACGGTCGTCGGTGACAATGCTGGGGTACCGTCCGAAGAACAGTCTTTACTCACAGCAGCATTTACCTACGGGCAGGAGGGACGGGGCGACTTCGCTCCGTATGGATGGACGTGAAGCGATACTTCCGTGGGCCGGTCATGTGGATCGTGCTGGCCGTCCTCGCCGTGGTCGTGTTGATGAATGTCGTCGGCTCGGGTGGCGGCTACAAGACGGTGGACACCGGCAAGGTGATCCAGGCGATCAGTAAGAACCAGGTGGATGAGGCCAAGCTCACCACCGGTGACGATCACATCATCAAGATCGAGCTGAAAAAGGACCAGAAGCTCTCGGGCGAGTCCGGCAGCAAGTTCCAGGCGAGCTACATCGGCAACCAGGGCGTCGAGCTCGCCGATACGCTGCAGAAGAAGTTCGAGAGCGGTGACATCGAGAACGGTTACACCGTCTCGCCGTCGAAGCAGTCCCCGTTCGTCTCGATCCTCTTCTCGCTGCTGCCGTTCGTCCTCATCGTGGTCGTCTTCCTGTTTCTGATGAACCAGATGCAGGGTGGCGGCTCCAAGGTCATGCAGTTCGGCAAGTCCAAGGCCAAGCTGATCACCAAGGACACCCCGAAGACGACGTTCGCCGATGTGGCGGGCTCGGACGAGGCGGTCGAGGAACTCCACGAGATCAAGGAGTTCCTGCAGGAGCCGGCGAAGTTCCAGGCCGTCGGCGCCAAGATCCCCAAGGGTGTCCTGCTGTACGGACCTCCCGGTACGGGCAAGACGCTGCTCGCACGCGCCGTCGCCGGCGAGGCGGGCGTCCCGTTCTACTCGATCTCCGGTTCCGACTTCGTCGAGATGTTCGTCGGTGTCGGTGCCTCCCGTGTCCGTGACCTCTTCGAGCAGGCCAAGGCGAACGCCCCGGCGATCGTCTTCGTCGACGAGATCGACGCCGTCGGCCGGCACCGCGGTGCCGGTATGGGCGGCGGCCACGACGAGCGCGAGCAGACGCTGAACCAGCTGCTCGTGGAGATGGACGGCTTCGACGTGAAGGGTGGCGTCATCCTGATCGCCGCCACGAACCGTCCGGACATCCTCGACCCGGCGCTGCTGCGCCCGGGCCGTTTCGACCGGCAGATCGCGGTCGACCGGCCGGACATGCTGGGCCGACTGGAGATCCTCAAGGTCCACCAGAAGGGCAAGCCGGTCGCACCGGACGTCGATCTCGGCGCCGTTGCCCGTCGTACGCCCGGTTTCACCGGTGCCGACCTGTCGAACGTGCTGAACGAGGCGGCGCTCCTCACGGCGCGCGGCAACCTGAAGCTGATCGACAACAACATGCTCGACGAGGCCATCGACCGCGTGGTGGCGGGTCCGCAGAAGCGGACCCGGATCATGTCCGAGAAGGAGAAGAAGATCACCGCGTACCACGAGGGCGGACACGCCCTGGTCGCGGCGGCCTCACCTCAGGCGGACCCGGTCCACAAGATCACGATCCTCTCCCGCGGCCGCGCCCTCGGTTACACGATGGTGCTCCCGGAGGAGGACAAGTACTCCACGACGCGCAACGAGATGCTCGACCAGCTGGCTTACATGCTGGGCGGGCGCGCGGCCGAGGAGCTGGTCTTCCACGACCCGACGACCGGTGCTGCGAACGACATCGAGAAGGCCACGGCAACGGCCCGCGCGATGGTCACGCAGTACGGCATGACGGAGCG
The DNA here is from genome assembly GCF_035917155.1 of Streptomyces sp. NBC_00385. NCBI lineage: Bacteria > Bacillati > Actinomycetota > Actinomycetes > Kitasatosporales > Streptomycetaceae > Streptomyces > Streptomyces sp. NBC_00385. The sequence continues at coordinate 4,697,205 of NZ_CP107951.1, forward strand.
GCTCGGCGCGATCAAGTTCGGTGGCGACAACACCGAGCCGTTCGTGGGCCGCGAGATGGGCCACCAGCGCGACTACTCGGAAGAGGTCGCCGCGCTGGTCGACGAAGAGGTCAAGAAGCTCATCGAGACCGCGCACAACGATGCGTGGGAGATCCTGGTCGAGAACCGCGACGTTCTGGACGCCCTGGTTCTCCAGCTCCTTGAGAAGGAGACCCTCGGCAAGGCGGAGATCGCCGAGATCTTCGCTCCGATCGTCAAGCGTCCGGCCCGTCCGGCGTGGACCGGCTCCGCCCGGCGCACGCCGTCCACCCGGCCGCCGGTGCTCTCCCCGAAGGAGCTCGCCCTCACCAACGGCGCCACCACGGCGAACGGCTCGGTCACGGATACGGTTCCGGTGACCGAGGCGATCCCCGAGGAGCGTCCCGAGAGCTAGACACCGACCCCGGTGTGGCCCCTGTCACGGGGGCTTCACCGGGCCCGGAATGGATGCCGCGCCCCCCAGGTTTTAGCCTGTGGGGGCGCGGCTTTTCCGTACACCTGCGCGGATGTCCACGCAGTGACAGCTCTGAGGAACGAGGCACAGATGACCGACCCGGTGACGCTGGACGGCCAGGGTTCGATTGGCGAGTTCGACGAGAAGCGGGCCGAGGCGGCCGTACGCGAGCTGCTCATCGCCGTCGGGGAGGACCCGGACCGGGAAGGGCTGCGGGAGACGCCGGGGCGGGTGGCGCGGGCGTACAAGGAGATATTCGCGGGTCTGTACCAGGAGCCCGAGGACGTCCTGACGACCACGTTCGACCTGGGCCACGACGAGATGGTGCTGGTCAAGGACATCGAGGTGTTCAGCACCTGTGAGCACCACCTGGTGCCGTTCCGCGGAGTGGCGCACGTCGGATACATCCCGGCGACCAGCGGCAAGATCACCGGCCTGTCGAAGCTGGCCCGCCTCGTGGACGTCTACGCCCGCCGGCCGCAGGTCCAGGAACGGCTCACCACGCAGATCGCCGAGTCCCTGATGGGGATTCTGGAGCCGCGCGGCGTCATCGTCGTCGTGGAGTGCGAGCACATGTGCATGTCGATGCGAGGGATCCGCAAGCCCGGCGCGAAGACGCTGACCTCGGCGGTGCGCGGACAGCTCCGCGACCCCGCGACGCGCGCCGAGGCCATGAGCCTGATCATGGCGCGCTGACGCGCCGGCCGGGACGGGAACGGGCGGCCTACGCCGCCGCCGCGTTCTTGTTGTCGTCCTCGTCGTCGGGGAGCTTGCAGACGCGTTCCAGGAACAGGGCGGCCGCGATCACCGCGATGCCCGCCAGGACCGCGAAGCCCGCGTAGATGGCCTGGTCGCGGCGGGCCGGGATGTCGAGGGAGCCGAGCAGGAAGACGCCGACGCCGCCGTACATTCCGGCGACCAGGGCGACGACGAGTGCGCTGGCCTGGCCGAAGACCACGGCACGGGCCGCCATCAGGGGCTCGACGCCCTTCGCGCCCGGCCGGCGCTCGCGCTGGGCGCGCAGCCGGGAGCGGATGGAGAGCGCCGTCGCCAGCAGGACCACGGCGATCACCGCGAGCACGATGGGCGCGAACAGCGGGACGCTCGGCAGGGTGCCGAGGGAGTCCCAGAGGCGGGCGCCGCCCCAGGACAGCACCCCGGCCGCGGCGAAGAGGCCGGCCAGTACTCCGAGCCGTAGTTGCTTCACCGGGTGAGCCGCCCTTCGCCGCCTGTGGATGTCCAGGCCCGTTCGTGTTCCGGCCCGTGGAGGCCTGGCCTGTGGATGTCCTGCTGTCTCCTTCGAGCCTAACGACTACTCGGGCAGCCGGAGTTCCAGGTCGGCCCGGGGCAGTACGCCGTCGCGCCCCACACCGGCCAGCAGAGCGGCGACCGGGCCGGCGCCGGGCAGTTGGGCCTCGGGGTCCACGTCGTGCCACGGGGCGAGCACGAAGGCGCGCTCGCGGGCCCGGGGGTGGGGGAGGGTGAGCTCCGGGTCGTCGGAGACGACGTCGGCGTACGCGACGATGTCCACGTCGATGGTGCGCGGCCCCCAGCGCTCCTCCCTGACCCGGTCGAAGGCCTCCTCGATGGCCTGGCCGCGCTCAAGGAGGGAGGACGGGGGGAGCGTCGTCTTCACGACGACGACCGCGTTGAAGTACGACGGCTGGGAGCCGGGGTCGACGCCCCACGGCTCCGTCTCGTACACGGGGGAGACGGCCTTGACCCGGAGGCCCGGCGTGTCCTCCAGAGCGTCGATGGCGCCCTGGAGGGTCTCCAGGCGGTTGCCCAGGTTGGAGCCGAGGGAGATCACGGCGCGTTTGGGGTTGGAGAGGGTGATGTCCGCGGCGTCCACCTGCTCGACCACGGAGGCGGGAACCGGCTGTACGGTCGGGTCGCTCTGCCCCTCGGTAGAAAATGCAGTCATGCTCGGCTCCGGGTGATGGTGATGGTGACGTCGTCGAAGGGGACGGTGATGGGCGCATCCGGCTTGTGGACCACGACCTCCACCTCCTCGACGCCTTCGTGCTTGAGGCACTGCTGGGCGATGCGCTCCGCGAGCGTCTCGATCAGATCGACCGGTTCGCCCTGGACCACGGCCACGACCTCTTCGGCGACCACGCCGTAGTGCACGGTCCTGGTGAGGTCGTCCGCGGCTGCCGCGGGGCGGGTGTCGAGGCCGAGCACCAGGTCCACGATGAACGTCTGTCCCTCTTCCCGTTCCCGGGGAAAGACGCCATGGTGCCCACGGGCCTTGAGGCCGCGCAGCGCGACACGATCCACGCGAATCACTCCTGCTGTTGTTGTCGAAGGGGCACGGAACCACGTGCGGGCGGCCGCATACCCATTTCCGAATCTACCTGCGAGCGCCGACAGTCCTCCCCCGCGGGGGCTATGGACACGGCGGTACGGGACTGGTAGCCGCTGATACCCCGATGTGCCCGGTTCCAACCCCGCCGAGCTGCCTTTCGGGCCCATAACGGCGTTGTACCCATTCAGGACGAGGAGTCTTCGTCCTCTTCCTCACCGGTTTCGGCCAGTACGGGCGAGCCGTGGTGGGACCAGAGCTTCCAGCCGTCCGGAGTGCGGCGGAACACATTGGTCGCGACGACCAGTTGGCCGACGAGCGGCCCCAGGGAGCTGCCCTCCTCGGCGGGACCGCCGCTGAGGATGTTCTCGGTGCAGGTCACCAGGGCGGTGTCGCCCGTCATGGAGACCCCGACGTCGGTCAGGAAGAACTGGATGTACTCGGTGTTCGCCATGATCAGGGCGTAGCTGCGCAGCACCTCGCCGCGTCCCGTGAGCACCGGCCAGCCGGGGTGGACGCAGGAGACGGTGAGGTCCTCCCCGGGCAGCCAGAGCCCGGTCAGCTCGTCCAGGTCGCCGCGCTCCATGGCCTCGTAGAAGGCGGTGTTGGCCCGCTCGACCGCCTCGATGTCGTCGGCGGCGGAGGTCTGCTCGTCCTGCGGCTCGTTCACGCGGCTCCCTCGACCGCGCGGGCGACCCGGACGGCGTCGGCGGTGGCCCGTACCTCGTGGACCCGGACGGCCCAGGCACCGGCCCGGGCGGAGAGCGCGGAGACCGCGGCGGTGGCCGCGTCGCGCTCGCGGGCGGGCGGCGGGGCCCCACCCTCACGGGCCAGTACGTGCCCCAGGAACCGCTTCCGCGACGCGGCGACCAGCAGCGGGCGGCCGAGGCCGTGCAGCGCGTCGAGGCGGGCGATGAGCGACAGGTCGTGGGAGGCGTCCTTGGCGAAGCCGAGGCCCGGGTCGATCACGACCCGTTCGGGGGCGACACCCCCGGCGACCACGGCGTCCATCCGGACCCGCAGCTCCTCGACGACCTCGGCGACGACGTCCCCGTACACCGCCCTGCTGTTCATGGACTCGCTGAAGCCGCGCCAGTGCATGACGACGAACGGCACCGAGGCGGCGGCGACGACCGGGACCATGTCCGGGTCGGCGAGCCCGCCGCTCACGTCGTTGACCAGGACCGCTCCCGCGGCGACGGCCTGCTCGGCGACCCGGGCCCGCATGGTGTCGACGGAGACCGTGACCCCCTCCGAGGCCAGGCCGCGGACCACCGGGACCACCCGCCGCAGCTCCTCCGACTCGTCCACCCGGCTCGCACCGGGGCGGGTCGACTCACCGCCGACGTCGACCAGGTCGGCGCCCTCGCCGACCAGGTCGAGGCCGTGCTTGACGGCCGCGGTGGTGTCGAACCAGCGGCCCCCGTCGGAGAAGGAGTCCGGGGTCACGTTCACGACACCCATGACCGCGCAGCGGTCCCACTCCGGCAGGCCCTGCACCGTGCCTCGTCCATGCAACGTACTCATACGACCAGCGTAGGCCCGTACGGAGACCGGTCACGCCGGACGGACACCGTGCTCCCCCGTGGAGGCCCGCATGTGCGGGCACGGGCGCCGCCCGCCCGCCGGCAGCCGGCGGGCCAGCGGGCGGGGGAGCGCGAAGCTGACGAAGCCCTCCGCCTGCATCGCCGCCAGGGAGATCCGGGGAAGGTCGCGGGCGGTGCGGTAGACCACGAACCGGGGCTCCCAGCGGGGCCGGAACTTGGCGTTGAACTTGTACAGGGACTCGATCTGGAACCAGCGCGACAGGAAGACCAGCAGCCCGCGCCAGACCCGCAGAACCGGCCCGGCCCCCAGTTTCTCGCCGCGGGCCAGGGCGGAGCGGAACATCGCGAAGTTCAGCGAGACACGCGTGATGCCGAGCCGGGGCGCGGCCTGCAGGGAGGCGACGATCAGCAGCTCGTTCATCCCCGGGTCCGCGGCGCGGTCGCGGCGCATCAGGTCGAGGGACATCCCGTCGGTGCCCCACGGGACGAAGTGGAGCACGGCCTTCAGATCGCCGTACGGGGAGTCCGCGTCCTGCTCCCCGGCCTTGTGGGCGGTGGCGACGAAGCAGTCCCGGTCGGCGCCGTCGCCGATCCGGCCGAGTGCCATGGAGAAGCCGCGCTCGGTGTCCGTGCCGCGCCAGTCGGCGGCGGCCCGCCGGATGCGGGCCAGTTCGGCCTCGCCGATGTCGGCCACGCGCCGGACCCGCGTCTCGTACCCACCGCGCTCAATGCGCTTCACCATCTGGCGCACGTTGCGCATCGCGCGTCCGGCGAGCGAGAAATCCGCGACATCCACCACCGCCTCGTCGCCGAGTTCCAGCGCGTCGAGGCCGGTCTCGCGGGTCCAGACCTCGCCGCCGGTCTCGCTGCAGCCCATCACCGCGGGGGTCCAGGAGTGCGCCCTGGCCTCGTCCATGAAGCGTTCGATGGCGCCGGGCCAGGCCTCCACGTCGCCGATCGGGTCGCCGCTGGCCAGCATCACCCCGGACACCACGCGGTAGCAGACGGCGGCCTTGCCGCTGGGGGAGAAGACCACGGCCTTGTCGCGGCGGAGCGCGAAGTGGCCCAGCGAGTCGCGGCGGCCGTGCCGCTCCAGCAGGGCGCGCAGCTGTGCCTCGTCGTCCTCGGTGAGACGGGCCGCCGGGTGTTCGGGCCGGAAGGCGAGGTAGATCGTGGTGACGGCGGTCAGCAGGCCGAGCGCGCCCAGCGAGTAGGCCACGGTCCAGGAGGTGTCGCCGGAGTACTCGACCGGGCCCTCGAAGCCGAACAGCCCGTAGAGCACGTGCTGGAGCCGGTCGGCGATGCTCGGGTTCCCGACCAGGCGGCCCGGGTGGACGCTCACGATGACCAGGCCGAGCCCGAGCGAACCCGCTCCGAGCAGGACGAAGTTGGCCAGGGCCCTCCAACGGCTGCGCGGGTCGGGGAGCGCGGCGAATTCACTCCGGTGGCGCACCAGCAGGTAGCACAGTGTCAGCGAGACGACGGCGCCCAGGACCGAGTGCCGGTAGGTGAACTGGGCCACCGCACCGGCCGGGAGCAGGACGACGGCGGCCCGCCAGGCCCGGCGCTTGTGCCGCTTCAGCCCGTGGGCCAGGAGCAGCAGCAGGACGCCGGCGCTCAGCGAGAGCGCGGCGGCGAAGGGGCCGAGGGCGCCGGGGAGCACCTCGGCGAGGGTGTGCATCCGGCTGTGCCGGAAGCGCGGGAAGACGCCCGCCGCGACGTCGATCAGGCCGACGGCGGTGCTGGCGGTGCCGACGAGTGCCGGCACGGTCTCGGGTCGCGGTCCGTGTACGAACCGGCGTACACCATTCGGAACCGATCCCGATTTATCCCCATCTAGCGTGACAGACATCGCTTCCCGTGGTTCCGCGAGAGATTCTTGGAGTCCGTCGGCCGGAGCCCTGCGGACGATGTGCGACCTCTAGGACGAGGCTTCCGGGCCGTGGGTTCACCCGGCACCCGGAAATTTCCTGACAAGAAAGTTCTACCGCCATGGGCCTTACCGGCAACGCCGTGCTGATTTCGGCGATCACGCTGGCCGTCGTGCTGTTCGCCGTCACGATCTGGTGCTGGCCGAGGCTCGCCCGGCGCAGTGTCCCCGTGGTGCTGGGCAGGGTGGGGCTGCTGCTGGGGACCCAGGTGGCGGTCTTCGTCTCCGTCGGCCTGATGGCCAACAACTCGTTCCTCTTCTACGGCTCCTGGGCCGATCTGTTCGGTCAGAAGCAGGATCTGGGTGTGGTGACCGACCATGCCCAGGGGACCCTGGCGGAGAAGAACATCGTCCGGGTGGGGACGCGGCGGCCCGATGTGCCGGGGGGCTCCCGTCCCGCCTCGGCCGGGCGGATCGACAAGGTCGTGATCGCCGGGCGGAGCTCGGGAATCGAGACCTCGGCCTATGTGTACCTGCCGCCGGAGTACTTCCAGGAGGCGTACGCCCGGCGGAAGTTCCCGGCGGTCGTGGTGCTCACCGGCTACCCGGGCACCGCGGAGAACCTCATCAAGGGGCTCGACTACCCGAAGACATCACTCGGACGGGTGCGGGCGGGCCGCTCCCAGCCGATGATCCTGGTGATGCTGCGGCCGACCGTGGCGCCGCCGCGGGACACCGAGTGCGTGGACATAAAGGACGGCCCGAAGACCGAGACGTTCTTCTCGGACGACCTGCAGTCCGCCGTCTCGGCGGAGTACCGGGTCGGGCGGCACGCCCGGAACTGGGGGATCATGGGCAACTCGACCGGTGGCTACTGCGCCCTGAAGATCGGCCTGCACCATCCGGGACGCTTCACGGCGAGCGCGGGGCTCTCGGCGTACTACAAGGCGGCCGAGGACCCGACGACCGGTGACCTCTTCCACGGCGACCGGCGGGCGCGCGAGCGTGCCGATCTGCTGTGGTCCCTGGAGCACCGGCCGCAGCCCGAATCGTCCTTCCTGGTGACGACGTCCCGCCGGGGTGAGGCGAACTACGCCGCGACGCGGAAGTTCGTGGCCGAGGTGAAGCGGCCCGCGCGGGTCTCGTCGATCGTGCTGGACAGCGGTGGGCACAACTTCAACACCTGGCGCCGGGAGATCCCCGCGGCGCTGGAGTGGATGAGCGGCCGGCTGAGCGAGAGCTGACCGGAGGCGCTGAGCCGGGCCGCCTCAGTCCCCCGTGGTCTTCGCGACGACCGCCACGCTCTCGACGGCCACTTCGGCGCGCGGAACGGCCCGGTCGTCGGCGCTGATGGAACGCCGCAGCGCCTCGTGGAGCCGGGCCGGGGTGAGCACTCCGAGGAACCGGCCCTCGCTCTGCTCGTCGATGACCGCGATCCAGCCGGCGTCGTGCTGGAGCATGGTGGCGAACGCCTGCTTGAGCGGGGCGCCGACGGGCAGCCAGGCCTCCATCCGGCGGGCGTGCTCGCGGACCGTGCCCTTGGCGCCGCTCAGTGCGTCATCGGCCGGGATCCAGCCGTGCAGCCGGCCGTCGCCGTCCAGCACCACGGCCCAGCGTGCCCCTTCCGCGCGCAGCCGCTCGGTCGCCCGGTCCAGCGGGTCGTCGAGATGGACGACCGGCGGCCGGTCGAGGTCGCTCTCCTCGACGGGGGTGACCGAGAGCCGCTTGAGTCCGCGGTCCGCGCCGACGAAGTCGGCGACGTAGTCGGTGGCGGGGGCGCCGAGCACGGTGGCAGGTGAGTCGAACTGCTCGATCGAGCCCTGTCCGTAGACGGCGATACGGTCGCCGAGGCGGACGGCCTCCTCGATGTCGTGCGTCACGAACAGCACGGTTTTGCGGACCTGGGCCTGAAGCCGCAGGAATTCGTTCTGCAGGCGTTCCCTGACGACCGGGTCGACCGCGCCGAAAGGTTCGTCCATCAGCAGCACCGGGGGGTCCGCCGCCAATGCCCGGGCCACGCCGACGCGTTGGCGCTGACCACCGGACAGCTGTTCCGGATAGCGGTCGCCATAAACGGAAGGATCGAGTCCGACCAGGTCGAGGAGTTCCGCGGCGCGGGCCCGGCCCTTTCCTCGCTTCCAGCCGAGGAGATGCGGGACGGTCGCGGTGTTCTCCAGCACGGTCCGGTGCGGAAACAGACCGACCTGCTGGATCACATAGCCGATACGGCGCCGCAGCTGGACGGGGTCGATGGCGGATATGTCGTCCCCGTCGAGGAATATCCGGCCCTCGGTCGGTTCGATCAGCCGGTTCACCATCTTCATGGTGGTCGTCTTGCCACAGCCCGACGGCCCGACGAGCGTGACGAGTTCACCTTCGGCGACCTCGAAGGAAAGGTCGTCGACGGCGGTGGTGCCGTCCGCATACCGCTTGGTGACGTGCTCGAAACGGATCATGGTTCCCCATTGTCGCGCGTGTTCTGTGAAGGACGTGTTGCTGGAATACAACGGCCTCGGTGATTGTCAGTGGTCGAGGATAGGCTCGCCGGACATCAGTACGAGAGGCGATCGGGAGGTGGGGGACGGATGGCCGGACGGAACTGCCTGGTGACGAACGACTGGATCTGCGGTGAGTATCTCCGCTCCCGCAGCCAGGAGTTGACGGACGCGACGGTGCAGCACATCTGGATCACCGCCGTCTCGGTGGCGATCGGGGTGGCCGTGGCCTTTCCGCTGGCGCTGCTCGCCCGTCGCGGCCGGCGCTTCGCCGGACCCGTGCTCGGGCTGACGACGGTGCTCTACACGGTGCCGTCGCTCGCGATGTTCTCGCTCCTGCTGCCGTTGTTCGGACTCTCCGCGGCGCTCGTCGTCACCGGACTCGTGCTGTATTCGCTGACGATTCTCGTACGCAACATCCTGGCGGGTCTCCAGGCGGTGCCGCAGGAGGCGAAGGAAGCCGCCCGGGGTATGGGATACGGGCCGGTGCGCCTGCTGTGGGAGGTGGAACTCCCGCTGGCCATGCCGGCGTTGATGGCCGGGATACGGATCGCCACGGTGTCCACGATCGCGCTGACCACCGTCGGATCGATCGTCGGCCGCGGCGGCCTGGGCAATCTCATCGAGGACGCCCTGCCGAGCTTCTTCAAGGCCCAGGTGCTGGCCGCCTCGGTGCTCTGCGTCCTGCTCGCGGTGGTCGCGGATCTGCTGCTGCTCGGTGTCCAGCGGCTGCTGACCCCCTGGACCCGAATACCGGCCGCCCGCGACGCCGTGGGCGCACCCGTTCCGGCGAAGGCGGTCTGACCGTGGGAGTTCTCGGCGAGGCCTGGACCTGGCTCACCACCGGTGCCAACTGGTCGGGGGAGAGCGGGGTGGCCCACCGGCTCGGCGAGCATCTGTACGTCAGCGGGGTGGCGCTCGCCCTGTCCTGTGCCATCGCCCTGCCCATCGCCCTGTACCTGGGACACATCGGGAAGGGCGGTGCGCTCGCGGTCAACATCTCCAACGTGGGGCGGGCGATACCGGTCTTCGCGGTGCTGGCCCTCTTCATGGTCTCGCCGCTGCGCAACGCGGGATACATACCGACGATCATCGCCCTGGTGCTGTTCGCCGTACCGCCGCTGCTGACCAACGCCTACGTCGGGATGACGGAGGTGGACCGTTCGGTGGCGGAGGCCGCGCGGGGGATGGGCATGTCCGGCGGTCAGCTCTTCCTCCGGGTCGAACTCCCGCTGGCCTACCCCATGATCATGACCGGGCTGCGTTCGGCGGCGGTGCAGGTCGTGGCCACCGCGACGATCGCCGCGATGGTCGGCCAGGGCGGTCTCGGCCGGATCATCACCGCCGGTTTCAACACGTACAACACCCCGCAGGTGGTCGCGGGCGCCCTGCTGGTCGCCGGACTGGCGCTGCTGGTGGAGACGGCACTGGTCGGCATCGACCGGCTGCTGTCGCCGCTGCGCCGCCGCCGGACGGCATGAGCGTCCGGCCGGCCCACTCAACCGATAACGCATATCGCATATGGCCTCGTTGCCGTGGACGGAGAACAGTATGAGCAGGACCTCGCGCCTGGCCGGTGCGGTCATCGGCATCGTCGCGCTCGCGGGCTCGCTCGCCGCCTGCGGCGGCGACAGCCTGGAGAAGGACAAGGGCGGATCCGCAGCGTCCGACGCGGACAAGGGCTCGGGGAAGAAGGGCTCGCTGGTCGTCGGCGCCGCCGCCTTCACCGAGTCCAAGGTGCTCGCGGAGCTGTACGCCGGCGTTCTGTCGGAGGCCGGATACAGCACGTCGGTCACCACGGTGAAGAACCGCGAACTCTACGAACCGTCGCTGGAGAAGGGCGAGATCGACGTCGTTCCGGAATACGCGGCGACGATCGCGGAATTCCTCAACGCCAAGGTGAACGGGGCGAAGGCGGCCGAGGCGAAGCCGGTCGCCTCGGGCGACACCGCGGCCACGGTCGCCGCTCTGGAGAAGCTCGCCACTCCGCGCGGGCTGAAGGTGCTGCCGGCCGGTGCGGCCGTCGACCAGAACGCGTTCGCGGTCACCAAGGAATTCGCCGACAAGAACAAGCTCAAGACGCTCTCGGATCTCGGTGCCTCCAAGATCAAGGTGAAGATCGCGGCGGGTGACGAGTGCGAGGTGCGGCCGTTCTGCGCACCCGGGCTGAAGAAGACGTACGGCATCGACGTCACCGGCATCGACCCCAAGGGAGTCGGCACCCCGCAGTCCAAGCAGGCGGTCAAGGACGGCAAGGACCAGCTGGTCCTGACCACGACCACGGACGCGGTGCTGGACACCTTCGGGCTGGTCTTCCTGGAGGACGACAAGAAGCTGCAGAACGCGGACAACGTGCTGCCCGTCCTCAATGCCGAGGACGCCGGTGCCCAGGACATCGCCGACGCTCTCGGCAAGCTCACCGACGCGCTCACGACACAGGATCTGGCCGAACTGAACCGCAAGGTCGACGCCGAGCGCGCCAAGCCCGGCGATGTCGCCAGGGAATACCTGGAGACGAAAGGTCTGATCAAGAAGTAGCAAGGGCGGAATGAGCGATTCAGGGGCCGTCAGGTAACTGCCGGGGAACAGATTGCCGGGCGGCCTCCCAAGCGGACCGTACGCACGGTAAATTTCAGGCCATGCCACGTGGACGCCATCGCCATTCGCCACCTCTGCACAGAATCCTTCCGCCTTCGGTCGTCGCCGGAGCGGCGGTTCTCTGCGCCGCGGGGGCCTGGCTGCTCGCCGAGCCGCTGGTCCTGCGCGGACTGGTCGCCGCCGCGGCGGCCGCCGCCGTCACCGGCGCGTATCTGATGCGCAGCTGGGACCGGGAGGCGGGCCGTCGCGTCGCGGAGCTGACGCGCGCCCGCGCCAGTGACGAATGGCGTGCCGAGGAACGCGTGGCGGAGCTGGAAGCCGATCTGGAGGAGTCGCGCGAACTGCGCGCCCGCCTGGAGACGAAGCTGCGCCGCAAGCGCGTGGAGCTCGCCGGGCTGCGGGGCGAGCACGCCGCGCTGCTGCGGCGGTACGCCAACGCGGAGACCGAGCGCGCCAGTGTCCTGGAGAGCCGTCGGCAGCTCGCGCTGGAGGCGTCCGCGCCGCCCCGCGAACTGCCCGCCGCACGCAGCACCCCCACCCCGTCCGCGTATCTGCGGGCCGCCCAGGCCCTCGACGACCTCTCGCGCAACGGGGCGCTCCAGGAGGCCCGGCGCACCGCCGAGCAGGCCAGGAAGCGCGATCTCGCGGAGCGGGCCCGGGAGGCGGAGGAGCCGCAGGGGAAGCACGCGGCGGCCGCGGACCCGCAGGCAGCAGCCGGGCAGGCGGGTGCCGAGCACCGTCGTCCGCAGGCCGCCCTGCCCGCGACCCGCCCGGACCGGGCCCTGCCCGCTCCGCGCGCGGTTCCGGCGGCCAGCGCGGTCGTTCCCTACGCGGCGGCGCGCCGCCATCTGGTGCCGCAGGGCAGCTTCGACTTCTTCGGTACGCAGAAGGCGCACGCCGCGATCGAGTCCGTGCAGAACGAGGACCTCGCCGACGTGGTGGGCGAGGAGGCGCTGGCCGCGCACCGTACGGGCGCGGCCGAGAACCGGGCCGTCGGCAAGGTCATCGACCTCACCGCGCACGACGAGACCGAGCAGCTGGACGTGGCGGAGCTCCGCAGCGCGATCTCGTAGAACGGGACGGAGCAGGCGGCTACTTGTCGATGTCGCCGACGACGAAGAACAGCGAACCGAGGATCGCCACCATGTCGGCGACGAGCGTGCCCGGCAGCAGTTCGGTGAGTGCCTGGATGTTGTTGAACGAGGCGGAGCGGAGCTTCAGCCGGTACGGGGTCTTCTCGCCCTTGGACACCAGGTAGTAGCCGTTGACACCGAGCGGGTTCTCGGTCCAGGCGTAGGTGTGGCCCTCGGGGGCCTTCAGCACCTTGGGCAGCCGCTGGTTGATGGGACCCGGCGCCAGGTCCGCCATCCGGTCCAGGCAGGCGTCCGCCAGGTCCAGGGCGTTGTGCGTCTGCTCCAGCAGGCACTCGAACCGGGCGAGGCAGTCGCCCTCGGTACGGGTGACGACCTTCAGGGTGTCCTGGAGCTCCCCGTACGCCAGATAGGGCTCGTCGCGCCGCAGGTCGAAGTCGACGCCCGAGGCGCGGGCGATCGGCCCGGACACCCCGTAGGCGTGCACCGCCTCCGCCGACAGGACGCCCACTCCACGGGTACGGCCCCGGAAGATCTCGTTGCCGAGCACCAGCTTGTCGTAGACGTCCATCCGGGAACGGACCGACGCGACGGCGTCCCGGGCGCGGCCGAGCCAGCCCGCCGGGAGGTCCTCCTTGAGGCCGCCGACCCGGTTGAACATGTAGTGCATCCGGCCGCCGGAGACCTCCTCCATCACGGCCTGGAGCTCCTCGCGTTCCCGGAACGCGTAGAACACCGGAGTGATCCCGCCGAGTTCCAGCGGGTACGAGCCGAGGAACATCAGGTGGTTGAGGACCCGGTTCAGCTCGGCGAGCAGGGTGCGGGTCCACACCGCGCGCTCCGGGACCTCCATGCCGAGCATCCGCTCGACGGCCATCACGACGCCCAGTTCGTTGGAGAACGCCGACAGCCAGTCGTGGCGGTTGGCGAGCATCACGATCTGCCGGTAGTCGCGGGCCTCGAAGAGCTTCTCCGCGCCGCGGTGCATGTAGCCGATGACCGGTTCGGCGTGCTGGATGCGTTCGCCGTCCAGGACGATGCGCAGACGGAGCACGCCATGGGTGGAGGGGTGCTGGGGGCCGATGTTGAGCACCATGTCGGTGCTTTCCGCTGCGCCGCCGATGCCGACTGTCGTCTCCGTCATGCCGACAGTATTGCCTGCGGCCCGGCTTCCCGGGGCTCCGCCCCGGACCCCGCTCCTCAATCGCCGGAGGGGCTGGACGGGGCCCGGACACGTTGCGTCAGCCACCCGAAGTCGCCCAGTCCGCCCCGGGCCGTGAGCTCCGCGGCCTGCCCCGCCGAGGCCAGCGCCCGCACGTAACCCGCCGGATCGCTGGAGGCGAGCGACAGCGGCGGGCGTTCACCCGTGACGCCCAGCTGCCGCAGCTCCTCGCGCTGCGTGCGGATCTCCGCGCCCGGTCCGCCCGCCGCCGCGCACGCGTCCAGGGCCACGTGCGAGGTGAGGTCGCAGCTGCCGTCCGGCACCGGCCGCACCTCGCGCCCCGCCCGGAAGCCGGTCAGCGTGCCGAACGGCGGCCGCTCCTCCCGTACGTGGCAGTAGTCCACCGCCACCGCGAGCCCGCCGGACAGCGCGGCCACCGCATCCGCCCACGCCTCGTCGCGCGGGCGGCCGATCTCCGCCCTGCTGCCCGGCCCGGCCGAGGGCCACCAGCGGCGCAGCCACTCCGCGTCCGCCCCGCTCACCGGTTCGCCCAGCCGCTCCGCACCGTCCGCCGTCCGCACCAGGACGTACCGCTCGACCCCGTCCGGGTCCGTCTCGGCGACCGGCACCGGCACGTTGTCCAGCCACTCGTTGGCGAAGAGCAGCCCGCACACCCCTTGCGGCGGCTTCGCGCACCACTGGACCCGTGGGTCCAGGCCGGGCGGACGGGCGGCGAGCTCCACGGCGTACGCCCGTACCGTGAGGCCGTCCCCGCCCTCGGCCGGCAGCGCGGCGAGCACTCCCGTCAACAGCTCTCCGCGCCCCGCCCCCAGATCCACCAGGTCCACGGACGAGGTCCGCAGTTCCCCGGCCGTCCTGACCAGCAGCCGGGCGACGGCCGCGGCGAACAGCGGGGACGCGTGCACCGAGGTGCGGAAATGCCCCGCGGGCCCCTCCAGGCTCCGGTAGAACCCCCCGTCCCCGTACAAAGCGGTCTCGGCCGCCTCCTGCCACCCACGCCACTCATCCGTCACGTTCCCAAGTCTCCACCTTGGGGAGTACGGTCTCCGGACCCGGATCGGTCCTTCGGCTGACCCGTGCCCCCCTCGCCTTTCCCTACGCTGGGTTACGTGCAGCGCCTCTACGACTTCATCCGCAGACACCCGACGGGCGTCGACAGCTTCTGGGCTGTCTTCCTCCTCGGGATCTCCGGCATGACGATCGTGGTCGGCGACGTCGGGCACGGCGGCCGCGCGGAGCGCGTCGCCATCGTGCCGATCGTCATCGGCCTCTGCGTCGTCGTGGCGCTGCGCCGGCGCGCACCCGAGAAGATGCTGCTGCTCGCCATCGCGATGGGCGTGGCCCAGCTGGCGTTCGGGGTCAGACCGACCGTCGCGAACTTCGCCATGCTGGTGATCACCTTCACCGTGGCCACCGTCGGCGAACGCTGGGCCTCCCGGCTCGCCCTGGCGTGCAGTCTGTGCGCGGCCACGCTCTCCCAGCTCCGCTGGCCGGAGCGGGAGGACATGCCGCGCGGCTGGGCCGAGTCGGTCTTCCTCGTCGTCGTGATGACGGTGCCGTTCGTGCTGGCCTGGGTGCTCGGCGACTCGATGCGGACCCGGCGGGCCTACTTCGACCAGTTGGAGGAGCGCGCCGCCCGGCTGGAGCGGGAGCGCGAGGCGCAGTCGAAGGTCGCGGTGGCGGCCGAGCGGGCCCGTATCGCCCGCGAGCTCCACGACGTCGTCGCGCACAACGTCTCGGTGATGGTGGTGCAGGCGGACGGTGCCGCCTATGTGATGGACGCGGCCCCCGACCAGGCCAGGCAGGCGCTGGAGACGATCTCCAGCACCGGCCGGCAGGCGCTCGCGGAGATGCGCCGGCTGTTGGGAGTCCTGCGCACGGGCGACGCCCCGGAGACCGGGGAGTACGTCCCGCAGCCCGACGTCGAGCAGATCGAGGATCTGATCGAGCAGGTCAGAGCGGCCGGTCTGGCCGTCGACTTCAGGATCGAGGGCACCCCGCGCTCGCTGCCCAGCGGAGTCGAGCTGACGGCGTACCGCATCGTGCAGGAGGCGCTGACCAACACCCGCAAGCACGGCGGTCCGAACGCCGGGGCCAGTGTGCGGCTGGTCTACTTCGACGACGGGCTCGGCCTTCTGGTGGAGGACGACGGCCGGGGCGCGGCGCACGAACTGTACGAGGACGGCGGCGCCGACGGCGCGGGCCACGGCATGATCGGTATGCGCGAACGGGTCGGCATGGTCGGCGGCACACTGGATGCCGGACCGCGCCCCGGCGGCGGATTCCGGATCAGCGCGCTGCTGCCGCTCAAGGCCGCGAACTAGGGCCTTTCCGGGGCCTTCGGGGCCCCTCAGGTCCTACGAGGCCTTCGGGCCTGCCGATACGCCGGAACCGACCGCAGGACGAACAGGAGACAGGGACCCATGGCGATCCGCGTGATGCTCGTCGACGACCAGGCGCTGCTGCGTACGGGCTTCCGGATGGTGCTCGCCGCGCAGCCGGACATGGAGGTCGTCGCCGAGGCCGGCGACGGCGCGGAGGCGATCGAGAACCTCCGCGCCACCGCCGTCGACGTGGTGCTCATGGACGTCCGGATGCCCCGGCTGGACGGGGTCGAGGCCACCCGCCGCATCTGCGCGCAGCCCGACGCGCCCAAGGTGCTCATCCTGACGACGTTCGACCTCGACGAGTACGCCTTCTCGGGGCTGAAGGCAGGGGCCAGCGGCTTCATGCTCAAGGACGTGCCGCCCGGCGAACTGCTCGCCGCGATCCGTTCCGTGCACAGCGGCGACGCCGTCGTCGCCCCGTCCACCACCCGCCGGCTGCTCGACCGCTTCTCGCCGATGCTGCCCAGCAGCACGGCCGAGCCGCAGCACAAGGACGTCGCCAAGCTCACCGAACGCGAACGCGAGGTGATGCTGCTGGTAGCCCAGGGCCTGTCGAACGGCGAGATCGCGGGGCGGCTGGTGCTCTCCGAAGCGACCGTGAAGACGCATGTCGGCCGGATCCTGACCAAGCTGGGCCTGCGCGACCGGGTGCAGGTCGTGGTCCTCGCCTACGAGACCGGGCTGGTGCGCGCCGGAGGCGGGGCGGGCTGACCGATGGGGGCGCTCCTCTGGATCAACGGTCCGTTCGGCGGCGGTAAGACACAGACGGCGTACGAACTCCGGCGTCGGTTGCCGGGAAGCGTGGTCTGCGATCCGGAGCACGTCGGCTTCGGACTGCACCGGACGCTGCCGCCCGCGCTGCGGGGCGACTTCCAGGATCTGCCGGCCTGGCGCCAGGGGGTGCACGACATGCTCGCTCTCGCCCTGAGCGGGCATCCCGGCACGGTCATCGCCCCGATGACCCTGGTCGACCCCGGCTACTTCGCGGAGATCGTCGGGCGGCTGCGCGAGGACGGGCGGACGGTGCATCACTTCGCCCTGCTCGCCGAACGCGAGACGGTGCTGGGGCGCTTGCGGGAGCGCGGCCTCGGACGCGGGCTGAAGCGTGAGAGCTTCGCCGTCGCGAAACTGGACCACTGCCTGGAGCGGCTCGAAGCCCCGGAGTTCGCCGAGCAGATCCGTACCGACCGGCTGACGGTCCCGCAGGTCGCCGACCGGATCGCCGCGTCGGCGGGCCTCACCCTGCTGCCGGACACGGACAGCGCGCTGCGGCACCGGGTGCGGCGGGCCTGGACGGGGATCCGGCACATCCGGTTCGACTGAGACGGGCGTCCGGCACCGCCCCGGGCTCAGCGCAGGATCCCCTCCAGGAAGTCGCTGCCGAGCCGCGCCACCACCGTCAGGTCCAGCTGGTGCAGTACGTACCGGCCGCGGCGTCGCGTCGTGACCAGGCCCGCCTTCTTGAGGACGGTGAGATGGCGGGAGACCTCGGGGGCGGTGATCCCGTTCGTGTCGGCGAGCTCGCCGGTCGTGTAGGGCGAGCGGGCGATGTTGCGGCACAGACGCATCCGCAGCGGGTGGGCCAGGGCCTCCATCCGGAGCTGGAGCAGTTCCACCGAGGCGGGCGAGGGCAGCTCGGGCCGGTGCACGGGGTAGTGGATCACCGGTCGCCAGCCCGGGGCGTGCAGCACCATCAGATGCGGCCAGCCGAGGCTGGTCGGGATGAGGGTGAGTCCGGCGCCGACGGCGGGGTCGGTGGCGTCGGTCGAGCCCTCCGTCAGTTTGTCGACGCTGATCCGGGCACCGTCCTCGTCGACGGAGAGGGCGGGCGAGACGGCCCGTACGGCCTCGGCGATCCCCTTGTGCCGCAGCAGATCCGTCTTGTGCCGTGCGTCGGCCACCAGCGGGATCCGCACCCGCTGCCAGGTGTCCGCGAAGAACGCCTCGTCGCAGTCCTCGAAGAGGCGCCGGATCCAGCGGCGTACCGGGGCGGGGTCGGCCAGCAGCCGCTGGGTGAACTCCACCTGCCGCGGTCCGCGCGCCGCCGCCATGTCCAGGGCCCGGGCCCGCATGCCGGGATCGTGGAGCGGGGAGGCCGCGCCGGTCCCGTACAGGTTCGCGCAGGTGAACTCCAGGGCCGCGGACACGAACCGCTCGTCGTCCAGCCGGTCCAGGATGTCCAGGTCCTCGGCGAGGTCGGCGCCCGTCCTGCCGTTGCCGCCGAGGACACCGGCGAACGGCATGAAGATGTCCGAGAACGTGTTCCGCCACAGGAAGTCCGCTTCGTGCAGCCGGTCGGCCAGGTCCGGTTCCAGGGACGTGGTGGTGGCCGTCGCCCAGCCGTGCAGTCCGGGGTGGTGCCCCGGCTCGGAGAGCGCGTGCAGGGCGACCCCCAGCTCGACGAGGGGCGAGGTCTCGAAGACGACGTGCCGGGGGTCGAGGCCCGCGATGCCGATGGTTACGCTCACCCGTCCATGGTGCGGGGTGAGCGGGACGGTCCGGACCCCGATTGACGGCCGGCGTCAATCGGCGGCCCGCCGGGCGTGCCTCACTGCTGCCGCGCCACCCGCTCCAGGAACTCCGCCGCCGCCGCGCGGACGTCGGCCGCCGTCCACTCCAGCCCCGCCTCCGACACCGTGACCTCGGTGAACGACACCCCGGGCGGGCCCGTGGCGGCCGGGTGCCACAGGCGGAAGAGGGCCACGCCCGTCTCCTCCGCCTGGAGCAGCGACGCCTCCTCCAGCACGTCCGCCGGGTAGGGCAGCCAGACCTGGAACTGGTGGGTGTGCGGAGGTTCGGGATGCACCCGGAACCACCCGGCACCGGCCTCGGTGAACCCCTCGGCCAGCGCGGCCGCGACCACCTTCGCCCGGGCCACGTACGACGGCAGCTTCGGCAGCTCCCGGTCCAGGCCGATCAGCGCGGCGAGCGCCGCCGGGAACTGCTGGAAGAGCTGGCCGCCGTACCGGTGCCGCCAGGTACGGGCCTCCTCGATGAGCGAGGCTGAGCCTGCGAGCGCCGCCCCGGAGATTCCGCCGAGGGTCTTGTAGAACGACACGTACACACTGTCGGCGAGCGCCGCGATCTCCGGCAGTTCCCGGCCGAAGCGGTCGGCGCACTCCCACAGCCGCGCCCCGTCGAAGTGCACCACCGCGTCGCGCTCACGGGCCGCCGCCACCACGGCCTCCAGCTCCTCCCACGTGGGCAGGACGAAGCCCGCGTCACGCAGCGGGAGCTCCAGCATCAGGGTGCCGAACGGCTCCGCGAAGTCGCGGATCTCGTCCGCCGTGGGCAGCCGCGGCTCGTTCGTCGGGTGGACCGTACGCAGCCCGCTGACCGCGGACAGGGCGCCGCGTTCGTGCACCTCGGGGTGGGCGAGCGGGTGCAGGGCGACCGTCGGGTTGCCGGTGCGCCCGGCCCAGCAGCGCAGCGCGACCTGCTGCGCCATCGTCCCGGTCGGGAAGAACGCGGCGGCCTCGGTGCCCAGCAGTCCGGCGATCCGCCGCTCCAGCTCGGCGACGATCCCGTTGCCGTAGATGTCGGCGGGCCGGTCGAGATCGGTGACCGTGGCCGCGTCCGCGGCCAGCGACGCCAGCTGCTCGCCGAGCGGGCGGTCCACCGGCGACCGGGACAGGAGCATTCGGGCCTGCCGCCACGCGGCGACGCGGCGCAGCCGCTGCGGGTCGGGCTCCTCGTCCCCGTATCCGCGGGGGGCCTGCGGCCCGTCCGTCGCCTCGTCGCGCACCTGCTCGTCTCTGTCTGCCATGGGACGATCATCACGCAGAACGCAGCCCCTGCCCACAGGATATGGACGCCGGGTGCCGTCGTGGCCGGGACTGTCCACAGCCTGTGGACAGCCGGGGGTCCGGGCGATGTGCTGGCGTAGCATGCAGAGAAATCGTCCGGTACCCCCCGCGGACTGGAACGGAAGGCCACCGCCGCGTGAACGCAATGACCCCTCAAGAACCCCTCGACGCGAGGGACCGTCCCGCCCGGCTCACCGTCGGCGTCGTGGGCGCGGGCCGCGTCGGCCCCGCTCTCGCCGCTTCCCTGGCGCTCGCCGGGCACCGCCCGGTCGCCGTGTCGGGCGTCTCCGACGCCTCGGTGCGCCGCGCCGCCACCCTTCTTCCCGATGTCCCGCTGGTACCGCCCGCCGAGGTCCTCGCGCGCGCGGAGCTGGTGCTGCTGACGGTGCCCGACGACGCCCTGCCGGGGCTCGTCGAGGGCCTCGCCGAGACCGGTGCGGTCCGCCCCGGCCAGCTGATCGTCCACACCTCGGGGCGGTACGGGACGAAGGTGCTGGATCCCGCGCTGCGGGCCGGCGCCCTGCCGCTGGCCCTGCACCCGGCGATGACGTTCACCGGCAGCTCCGTGGACGTCCAGCGGCTGGCCGGCTGCTCCTTCGGGGTCACCGCGCCCGAGCAGCTGCGGCTCGCCGCCGAGGCGCTGGTCATCGAGATGGGCGGCGAACCCGAGTGGATCGCCGAGGAGTCCCGCCCGCTGTACCACGCGGCACTCGCCCTCGGCGCGAACCACCTGGTCACCCTGGTCGCCCAGTCGATGGAACTGCTGAGCGCGGCGGGGGTCGCCGCCCCCGACCGGATGCTCGGTCCGCTGCTCGGCGCCGCCCTGGACAACGCCCTGCGCTCCGGTGACGCCGCCCTGACCGGCCCGGTCGCCCGCGGCGACGCGGGCACGGTCGCCGCGCACATCCACGAGCTGCGCACCCACGCCCCGCAGACGGTGGCCGGTTACGTCGCGATGGCCCGCGCCACCGCAGACCGCGCCCTCTCCCACGGCATGCTCAAGCCGGAGCTGGCCGAGGACCTGCTCGACGTCCTGGCCGACGGCTCGGGCGCCCCCGGCAGCGCCGGAACCGGACCGGAGGAGTCCCGATGACCGCATCCGCCGCCACGCTGCTCCGTACCGCCGCCGAACTGGCGGGGTACGCCCCTCAAGGGGACCGGGCCGAGCGTGCCGTCGTCATGACGATGGGCGCCCTGCACGAGGGGCACGCCTCCCTGATCCAAACCGCGCGTGCGGTTGTCGGACCGGGCGGCCAGGTCGTCGTCACCGTCTTCGTCAACCCGCTCCAGTTCGGTGAGAGCGCCGACCTGGACCGCTACCCGCGCACCCTGGACGCCGATCTCGCCGTCGCCGGCGCGGCCGGCGCCGACGTGGTCTTCGCGCCGTCCGTCGACGAGGTCTACCCCGGCGGCGAACCCCAGGTCCGGATCTCCGCGGGCCCGATGGGCGAGCGGCTCGAAGGCGCCTCCCGCCCCGGACACTTCGACGGCATGCTCACGGTCGTCGCCAAGCTGCTCCACCTGACCCGCCCCGATGTCGCGTTCTTCGGGCAGAAGGACGCCCAGCAGCTGGCGCTGATCCGCCGCATGGTGCGCGATCTGAACTTCCCGGTGGAGATCGTGGGCGTGGAGACGGCCCGGGAGGCCGACGGCCTCGCCCTCTCCAGCCGCAACCGCTTCCTCGACGCGTACGAGCGCCACACCGCGCTCGCCCTGTCCAGGGCCCTGTTCGCGGCCCGTGACCGGCTCGCCGCCCAGCAGGCGCTGCACGCCCGCGCGCAGACGACGGGCGCGACGGAGGGCCGGGCCGCCGGACTCAACCGGCTCGGCGAGGCGAGGCTCGCGGCCGACGCCCAGGCCGTCGCCCGGGCCAGGCCGGACGGGGGCCCCGCCGCCGTGCGTGCGGCGGCCCGCGCGATCCTGGACGACGCGGCGGCCGAGCAGCCCCCGCTCGCCCTCGACTACCTGGCGCTCGTTGACCCGGCGGACTTCACCGAGATCCCCGACGACCGCACCGCGGGCGACGCGATCCTCGCCGTCGCCGCACGGGTGGGCACCACCCGCCTCATCGACAACATCCCGCTGACCTTCGGAGCCACCGCGTGACCGGAATACGGCTGACCGCCCCCGCCCCTGGCTGGTCCATCGACGCCGACGTCGTGGTGGTCGGCTCCGGCGTGGCCGGCCTCACCACCGCGCTGCGCTGCGCCGCCGCGGGCCTCGCCACCGTCGTCGTCACCAAGGCCCGCCTCGACGACGGCTCCACCCGCTGGGCCCAGGGCGGCGTCGCCGCCGCCCTGGGTGAGGGCGACACTCCGGAACAGCACCTGGACGACACCCTGGTCGCCGGCGCGGGCCTGTGCGACGAGACGGCGGTCCGCACCCTCGTCACCGAGGGCCCCGACGCCGTACGCCGGCTGATCGGCACCGGCGCCCACTTCGACACCGCGGACGACGGCACCATCGCGCTGGGCCGCGAGGGCGGCCACCACCGCCGCCGCATCGCCCACGCGGGCGGCGACGCGACGGGCGCGGAGATCTCCCGCGCCCTGGTCGAAGCGGTCCGCGAAGCCGCCCTGCACACCGTTGAGAACGCCCTCGTGCTCGACCTGCTCACCGACGCCGAAGGCCGTACCGCGGGCGTCACCCTGCACGTCATGGGCGAGGGCCAGCACGACGGGGTCGGCGCGGTCAACGCCCCCGCGGTCGTCCTCGCCACCGGCGGCATGGGCCAGGTCTTCTCCGCCACCACCAACCCGCCGGTCGCCACCGGCGACGGCGTGGCGCTCGCGCTGCGGGCGGGCGCGGAGGTCTCGGACCTCGAATTCGTCCAGTTCCACCCCACGGTCCTCTTCCTCGGCGCCGGTGCCGAGGGCCAGCAGCCGCTCGTCTCGGAAGCGGTACGGGGCGAGGGCGCCCATCTCGTCGACGCACACGGCACGCGCTTCATGCTCGGGCAGCACGAGCTGGCGGAGCTGGCCCCGCGCGACATCGTCGCCAAGGCCATCACCCGCCAGATGCAGCTGCACGGCACCGAGCACATGTACCTCGACGCGCGCCACTTCGGCGCCACGATGTGGGAACAGCACTTCCCCACCATCCTGGCGGCCTGCCGGACCCATGGCATCGACCCGGTCACCGAGCCGATCCCGATCGCCCCGGCGGCGCACCACGCCTCCGGCGGCATCCGCACCGACCTGCAAGGACGTACGACCGTGCCCGGTCTGTACGCCTGCGGCGAGGTCGCCTGCACCGGGGTGCACGGCGCGAACCGGCTGGCGTCCAACTCGCTCCTGGAAGGCCTCGTCTTCGCCGAGCGCATCGCGGCCGACATCGTCGCCGACCGGCCCCGGTCCGCCGCCGCCACCGTCGGCGACCACCCCGCGCCCTCCCCGCTCCTGCCCCCCGAGGCCCGGAGCACGATCCAGCGCATCATGACCCGCGGCGCCGGCGTCGTGCGTTCCGCCGACAGCCTCGCCAGGGCCGCCGAGGAGCTGGAGGACCTGCACCGCAGCGCGTTCCTGAAGGCAGGGGCGGCCGAGCCCAAGGACGCGGTGCCCGGGGTCGAGGCCTGGGAGGTCACCAACCTGCTCCTCGTCTCCCGGGTCCTGGTCGCCGCCGCCCGGCAGCGCGAGGAGACCCGCGGCTGCCACTGGCGCGAGGACCGGCCCGAGCGCGACGACGAGGACTGGCGCCGCCACCTCGTCGTGAAGCTCACCCCGGACCGGCAGCTGGTCCTCCGTCGGACGGATACCGAGGCGTTCGGGCCCGTACAGCCGTCCGGGGCAGCAGACTGCGCAGCGACAGGCACCACCCACCCCACTCCCGAGGAGCCGTAACCGTGAGCACGCCCGAAGAGAATCCGCGCCCCACACCCGTGGACGTACCGCTGATCCAGATCGGCGCGCCCGCGTCCGCCGCGGGCGGCTGCGGTGACGGCTGCGGCTGCGGCGGGGAGGACGGCTACGACCTGGACGCCCTGGAGTGCGGCCTGGACCCCGCACTCGCCCAGCTCCTCGCGGACGCGGGCCTGGACCCGGTCACCGTCGAGGACGTCGCGCACGTCGCCATCGAGGAGGACCTCGACGGCGGGGTGGACGTCACGACCGTCGCCACCGTCCCCGAGGACGCGGTGGCCACCGGTGACTTCACCGCCCGTGAGGCGGGCGTCGTAGCCGGTCTGCGGGTCGCCGAGGCCGTGCTCTCCATCGTCTGCACGGACGAGTTCGAGGTCGAGCGGCACGTCGAGGACGGCGACCGTGTCGTGCCCGGCCAGAAGCTGCTGACCGTCACCACCCGTACCCGTGACCTGCTCACCGGCGAGCGCAGCGCGCTCAACCTGCTGTGCCGGCTCTCCGGCATCGCCACCGCCACCCGCGCCTGGGCCGACGTGCTGGAGGGCACGAAGGCGGAGGTCCGCGACACCCGTAAGACGACTCCGGGCCTGCGCGCCCTGGAGAAGTACGCGGTGCGCTGCGGCGGCGGCGTCAACCACCGCATGTCGCTGTCCGACGCCGCACTGGTCAAGGACAACCACGTGATCGCGGCGGGCGGCGTCGCCGAGGCGTTCAAGCGGGTCAGGGAGGAGTTCCCGGACCTCGCGATCGAAGTCGAGGTCGACACGATGCAGCAGGTCACCGAGGTTCTGGACGCCGGTGCCGATCTGATCCTGCTGGACAACTTCACCCCGTCGCAGACCGCCGAAGCGGTCGAGCTGGTCGGCGGCCGCGCGTTCCTGGAGTCCTCGGGCCGGCTGTCCCTGGACTCCGCCCGCGCCTACGCGGAGGCCGGCGTGGACTACCTGGCCGTCGGCGCGCTGACCCACTCCTCGCCGATCCTCGACATCGGCCTGGACTTCCGCGACACCGACGGGGCCGGCGTCTGATGCTGCTCACCATCGACGTCGGCAACACCCACACGGTCCTCGGGCTGTTCGACGGTGAGGAGATCGTCGAGCACTGGCGCATCTCCACCGACTCCCGCCGCACCGCGGACGAGCTCGCGGTGCTGCTCCAGGGCCTGATGGGCATGCACCCGCTGCTGGGCATGGAGCTGGGCGACGGCATCGAGGGCATCGCGATCTGCTCCACCGTCCCGGCGGTCCTGCACGAACTGCGCGAGGTGACCCGCCGCTACTACGGCGACGTCCCCGCCGTCCTCGTCGAGCCGGGCATCAAGACCGGGGTGCCGATCCTGATGGACAACCCGAAGGAGGTCGGCGCGGACCGCATCATCAACGCGGTCGCCGCCGTCGACCTGTACGGCGGTCCGGCGATCGTCGTCGACTTCGGCACCGCCACCACCTTCGACGCGGTCTCCGCCCGCGGCGAGTACACCGGTGGCGTCATCGCGCCCGGCATCGAGATCTCGGTCGAGGCGCTAGGGGTCAAGGGCGCGCAGCTGCGCAAGATCGAGCTGGCCCGGCCGCGCAGCGTGATCGGGAAGAACACCGTCGAGGCCATGCAGGCGGGCATCATCTACGGCTTCGCCGGCCAGGTCGACGGTGTCGTCGGACGCATGAAGAAGGAGCTGGCCGCCGACCCCGACGACGTCACTGTCATCGCGACGGGCGGCCTTGCTCCGATGGTGTTGGGCGAGTCCTCCGTCATCGACGAGCACGAGCCCTGGCTCACGCTCATCGGGCTGCGCCTGGTGTACGAGCGCAATGTGGCGCGCCTGTAGCGACGCGGCCCTGACCGGGAGGTTCCCGGCGCGGCGGCTCACCGGAGCCGCCGCGCCGCCGACGGCCAGTTAAACGGATTTTGTCCATTTAGCACGTATTGTCGCGCTATGCCCACGCCCTACGGATCACGCGGCGGTATGGCGTTCAGCGCGGACGAGCTGCGAGTGCTCCGCCGTGCCCTCGCCATCGCCCTCCACCCCGCGCCCCTGCCCGACGAGGACGTCCAGGACTGCCTGCGGCTAGCAGGCGCCGTCGACGAGGCGGTCGGTGAGGCCGGACGGCTGCGCGCCTTCCTCCTCGCCGACCTCGTCCGCTACCGGAACGCCCTCCCCGGCTCCCTCAGCGGCTATCTGGAGCGCCTCCAGGACGCCCTGGCCGCCGGATACGACCCCCGCCCCGAGGATCTCGCCGCGCTGCGCGCCCTGCGCGGCGGACCGGTCGCCGCGGCGCTCCTGCAGCGCTGCCAGGTGCTCGCCGAGCGTTCGGTGCGGGCCCGTCTCGCCGGACGCGCGGTCCCCGCCACGGCGCCCGCGCCACGCAGTCGACTGCTCGCGCTGCCCGGCGGCCGTGCCGCGGAGCCGGAGAAGCCGAAGGCCCCGGAGGCCCCGGCCCGTCCGGCCGCGCCGTCCGAGCGTCCGGCGCCCAAGCCCTCCGAGGTCTTCCCGCCCCGCCGCCGCCCTGTGCCGCCGCCGCAGCAACGCGCCGCGGGGTAGGGCCCTGCATCGGGGGCGGCGGCCGGGCTCGCTACTCTGGACGCCATGGACTACGTATCCGCGCTTGTGCCCCCCGTGGTGATGGCCGCCTTCTTCATCGGCCTGGTCGTGACGATCGTCAAGAGCCAGGGCGGGCCGAACAAGGCCAAGGAGGACGCGGCCGTGGACGCCGCGATCAGCCGCGCGGAATCGGCGCAGCGCACGCCGCGTACCGACGGGGTCTGACCTCCCGGCGCGCGCACCACGCATACGAAGGGCGTACGGCTCCCAGGGGCCGTACGCCCTTTTGTTGTGTAAATAACCGCCCATTCCAGACATCTGGCACTAAGGTGACGCTGTGCCCCGCCAATTGGGAGAGCTGGAAGACGCCGTGATGACGCGGGTCTGGCAATGGAACCGACCGGTAACCGTACGGGAAGTCCTTGAAGACCTTCAGCAGGAGCGGTCCATCGCCTACACCACCGTCATGACGGTTATGGACAATCTCCATCAGAAGGGCTGGGTCCGCCGGGAAGTGGACGGCCGCGCATATCGATATACGGCGGTCTCCACGCGTGCCGCGTACTCGGCCGCACTGATGAACGAAGCCTGGTCGCAGAGCGACAACCCCGCCGCCGCACTGGTCGCCTTCTTCGGCATGATGTCCGCCGATCAGCACGATGCCCTCCGGGACGCCATGCGGATCGTTCTGCCCACACTTCCCGGGGGTTCCGTTCCGGTGACCGGTGAAGGTACTGGTGAAGACGGTCGTGAAGGTGCCGGTGAAGGCACTGGTGAAGACGCCGGTGAAGACACCGGGGGTGGATCCGGTGAAGGTACCGAAGCAGCCGATGACGCGGGGCCGGACGCCGGGCGATAGCGTCGGGGTATGTCCTCAGAGCTTCCGCATACCGATTTCCAGACCGCTCAGTCGGTTATAAACATGGCCATCACCGTCCGCCGTGCGAGGACGAGCGATGTCGCCTCGGTCCGGCGCCTCCTCGACGGCTACGTACGAGAAGGCATCCTGCTCGACAAAGCGACGGTCACGCTTTACGAGGACATCCAGGAGTTCTGGATCGCCGAACGCGACGAGGACGCCCGGGTCATCGGCTGCGGTGCACTGCATGTGATGTGGGAAGACCTGGCCGAAGTGCGTACTCTCGCCGTCGATCACAGCATCAAGGGCGCAGGAGTCGGACATCAAGTACTGGACAAGTTGTTGCAGACCGCCCGTTGGCTGGGCGTGCGACGGGTTTTCTGCCTCACCTTCGAAGTCGACTTCTTCGCGAAGCACGGCTTCGTGGAGATCGGAGAGACGCCGGTCGACGGAGATGTCTACAGCGAGCTGCTGCGTTCCTATGACGAGGGAGTCGCGGAGTTCCTGGGTCTCGAACGAGTGAAGCCGAACACCTTGGGCAACAGCCGGATGCTTCTGCACCTGTGACCGTCGGAAGAAGCCCGATCCCTATGTCCGAATCGCGCACGTTTCCCGTCTTCTTGTGCTCCTGAACCTCTCCCGGGGGTTTGTGTTTTCCGGTGAAAAGCGGTTTCCTTTCCGCGTACTCCATTTTCGATGAAAGGAAATCCCGGTGGCACAGAAGGTTCAGGTCCTTCTTGTTGACGACCTCGACGGTGGCGAGGCGGACGAGACCGTGACGTTCGCTCTCGATGGCAAGACGTACGAGATTGACCTCACGACGAGCAACGCGGACAAGCTCCGGTCCCTTCTGGAGCCGTACGCGAAGAGCGGCCGGCGCACCGGTGGCCGTGCGGCATCCGGTCGCGGCAAGGGCCGTGCCGTTCCCGGCGGCAACAAGGACACCGCCGAGATCCGTAAGTGGGCGCGCGAGAACGGCCACAGTGTGAATGACCGCGGCCGTGTTCCCGCGGAGATCCGTGAGGCTTACGAGAAGGCCAACGGCTGAGCAGCCGATTTTCTGGGGGGCAACCCCGTCCGGGCACGCGTCAGCCGTGCCCGGTGGCATTCCGTCGCCACGGCGTCCACGAGCCGGATGAGATCGGGAGCATCCCCACCCCTGCTCCCGAAGCCGGAGAGGGCCGGGAACACCGGCTCCCCCTCCTGCTCGTGCGGTGGGCTGGGGGGCCGCAGCCATACGGCGGCCCCCGGCGGACCCGGCCGGCCCGGCGGCGGCGGCGCGGTGATCCGCCCGCCCGCACCGAGCGCGGTCAGTTCGAGGGCGACCCCGCCCCACTCCAGCCAGTCGAGCAGCCCCGGCAGCTCGTCGGCGCTCCCGGGCGCCACCAGCAGACTCATCCGCCGGCCCGCCAGCGCCACAGGGCCGGTACGGCCCACCCGTTCCAGCGCGGCATGACCGGCGGCCGCCGGGACGACGAACGCGTCGAACCGCAGCCCGGTCAGCAGCCGCACCGGCGCACTGCCGGCCGTGGCCCAGCCGAGCTCCTGCTCGTACCACCGGGCACACGTGCCCCGTGACACACCGCCGGCGCGACTGTTCCGCTCCGCGGGGAGCGCCGTGCGGGGAGGCGGGACGGTGAGGGTCATGACGGAAGAACTCCCGAGCCGCGCCAAGAGTTACGCAGAGTCCTTGATCGAACGCGTACTGTGTCCGGGTTGGGGGCGTACGGGCGCATTCGGGAGTACGAAGATGTTCGCCCGTAGCGGAGGGAACCCGCGTACGCCGCATGGACTGTCTGTAATTGCGGGTAAGACATCCCTAGTGGGAGGGGCGACACGCAAGCCACGGACGTCTCACGTTCGCCATCGGCGTACAGGCGATAGGGGTATCTGCCTGGCCTGCGGGAACATCGTCTCGCACCATCGGGTTGGAGCAGTTGTCGGCGTTCGGGGCAGGAGATCCCCCCGGGAAGCAGGGCCGGGTGTCGGCAGTTGAAATGAGCGGTCCCCGCTTGCGGGACTAAGCTGCGGAAGGACAGGGAGGGGACCGACCCCTTACTGCCTGACCGCTCTGAGGAGCGATTAACGATGTTCGAGAGGTTCACCGACCGCGCGCGGCGGGTTGTCGTCCTGGCTCAGGAAGAAGCCCGGATGCTCAACCACAACTACATCGGCACCGAGCACATCCTCCTGGGCCTGATCCATGAGGGTGAGGGTGTCGCCGCTAAGGCCCTGGAGAGCCTCGGGATTTCGCTCGAGGCGGTCCGCCAGCAGGTGGAGGAGATCATCGGTCAGGGCCAGCAGGCCCCGTCCGGCCACATCCCCTTCACACCCCGAGCCAAGAAGGTCCTGGAGCTGTCGCTCCGCGAGGCCCTTCAGCTCGGCCACAACTACATCGGCACCGAGCACATCCTGCTCGGCCTGATCCGCGAGGGCGAGGGCGTCGCAGCCCAGGTCCTCGTGAAGCTGGGCGCCGACCTTAACCGGGTGCGCCAGCAGGTCATCCAGCTGCTGTCCGGCTACTCGGGCGGCAAGGAGGCTGCCACAGCGGGCGGCCCCGCGGAGGGCACGCCCTCCACGTCGCTGGTGCTCGACCAGTTCGGCCGGAACCTCACCCAGGCCGCTCGTGAATCCAAGCTCGACCCGGTCATCGGGCGCGAGAAGGAGATCGAGCGGGTCATGCAGGTGCTGTCCCGCCGTACGAAGAACAACCCGGTCCTCATCGGCGAGCCCGGCGTCGGCAAGACGGCGGTCGTCGAGGGCCTGGCGCAGGCCATCGTCAAGGGCGAGGTGCCCGAGACCCTCAAGGACAAGCACCTCTACACCCTCGACCTCGGTGCGCTGGTCGCCGGCTCCCGCTACCGCGGTGACTTCGAGGAGCGCCTGAAGAAGGTCCTCAAGGAGATCCGCACCCGCGGCGACATCATCCTGTTCATCGACGAGCTCCACACCCTCGTGGGTGCGGGCGCCGCCGAGGGCGCGATCGACGCGGCGAGCATCCTCAAGCCCATGCTGGCGCGAGGCGAGCTCCAGACCATCGGTGCCACCACGCTCGACGAGTACCGCAAGCACCTGGAGAAGGACGCCGCTCTCGAGCGACGCTTCCAGCCCATCCAGGTCGCGGAGCCGTCGCTGCCGCACACCATCGAGATCCTCAAGGGTCTGCGCGACCGCTACGAGGCCCACCACCGCGTGTCCATCACGGACGAGGCGCTGGTCCAGGCCGCGACGCTGGCCGACCGCTACATCTCGGACCGCTTCCTGCCGGACAAGGCGATCGACCTGATCGACGAGGCCGGTTCCCGGATGCGCATCCGCCGGATGACCGCGCCGCCGGACCTCCGCGAGTTCGACGAGAAGATCGCGGGCGTGCGTCGCGACAAGGAGTCGGCCATCGACTCCCAGGACTTCGAGAAGGCGGCGTCTCTCCGTGACAAGGAGAAGCAGCTGCTGGCGGCGAAGGCCAAGCGCGAGAAGGAGTGGAAGGCCGGCGACATGGACGTCGTGGCCGAGGTCGACGGCGAGCTCATCGCCGAGGTCCTCGCCACCGCCACCGGCATCCCGGTCTTCAAGCTGACGGAGGAGGAGTCCTCCCGTCTGCTGCGCATGGAGGACGAGCTCCACAAGCGCGTCATCGGCCAGAAGGACGCCATCAAGGCCCTCTCGCAGGCGATCCGCCGTACGCGAGCCGGTCTGAAGGACCCGAAGCGCCCCGGTGGCTCGTTCATCTTCGCCGGTCCGTCCGGTGTCGGTAAGACCGAGCTGTCCAAGACGCTCGCCGAGTTCCTCTTCGGTGACGAGGACGCGCTGATCGCCCTCGACATGTCGGAGTTCAGCGAGAAGCACACGGTCTCGCGGCTCTTCGGCTCTCCCCCCGGCTACGTCGGGTACGAGGAGGGTGGCCAGCTCACCGAGAAGGTGCGCCGCAAGCCGTTCTCCGTCGTCCTGTTCGACGAGGTCGAGAAGGCCCACCCCGACATCTTCAACTCCCTGCTCCAGATCCTGGAGGACGGTCGCCTGACCGACTCCCAGGGCCGGGTCGTGGACTTCAAGAACACGGTCATCATCATGACGACCAACCTCGGGACCCGGGACATCTCCAAGGGCTTCAACCTGGGCTTCGCCGCCCAGGGCGACGTCAAGACGAACTACGAGCGGATGAAGACGAAGGTCAACGAAGAGCTCAAGCAGCACTTCCGGCCCGAGTTCCTCAACCGTGTCGATGACACGGTGGTCTTCCACCAGCTCACCGAGGAAGACATCATCCAGATCGTCGACCTCATGCTCGCCAAGGTGGACGAGCGCCTGCGGGACCGCGACATGGGCATCGAGCTGAGCCCGGCCGCCAAGTCCCTGCTGGCGAAGAAGGGCTACGACCCCGTGATGGGCGCCCGGCCGCTGCGCCGGACGATCCAGCGCGAGATCGAGGACATCCTCTCCGAGAAGATCCTCTTCGGTGAGCTGCGCCCCGGTCACATCGTGGTCGTCGGCACCGAGGGCGAGGGTGACGAGCAGAAGTTCACCTTCCGCGGCGAGGAGAAGTCGGCTCTGCCCGACGTCCCCCCGATCGAGCAGGCGGCAGGCGGCGCCGGCCCGAACATGACGAAGGAAGCGTGACAGGCGCCTAGCGCCCGAGCGCACGAAGAGGCGGCCCCGACCGGTTTCACACCGGTTCGGGGCCGCCTCTTTGCTGTTGCGTACACAGTGACGGGCGTGTCACAGAGATGTCCCGGTCGGGTCCGCGCCGCGCAGGGGCGGAAAATCGCTGGCTAGTCTGGCCCGGCTCCGGACGCGTCGTCCGGGCGCGGACGAAACAGCGAGGGGGACGGGGCGGATCATGCGCAGAAGCGATGTGTCACGTAGGCAGCTGGTGAAGCTGGCGGGAGCAGGGCTGGTACTGCTGGGGGCCGGGGCATCGGCCTGCGGGCCGGAGGACGAGCCGGGCGCCGGCGGACCGGACGTGCCGAGGCCCAGCACGCCGACGGTGGGGAGCAAGCCGAAGCCCTCCTGGCAGCACGCCTCGACATACGACGGACTGGCCTGGATCGACGCGATCGCGGTCGTGGGCAACGTCGTCCTGGTCTCGGGCGATCCGCTGGTGGCCCGCGACATCTCCACGGGCAAGGAGATCTGGTCCCGCGCCGAGGTCACCACTCCGGGCGCCACCATGCTGGTCGGCGACGGGACGCTCTACCTCCAGAGCGCCCGCTACGACGGGAACGTCGTCGGGCTGGACCCCGCGACGGGCAAGGACACCTGGCGCAGCCATATGGGGAAGCAGTACTCCCAGCCCCGGCCCATCGCCGTGGACACGAACCGGCTCTACGTCGTCGCGGGAATCCTGGACAAGGAGTTCAGGACGCCGGAGAACGTGATCGCCGCGATCGACACCACCTCGGGCAAGGTCCTCTGGCGCGAGAAGCGTGACAAGGGGACGGAGGAGAACGGCATCACCGCCCGGGTGGCCGGTAGGCGTCTCGTCTACACGGACTTCCGGGAGAACCTCACGGTGCGCGACACCGTGACGGGCCGCCAGATCTGGACGAAGAAGATCGGCCGGTCCAACAACCGCGGTTTCGTGGTCCATGACGGTCTCGCCATCCTCGCCAACGGGGAGCGGGTGCGTGCCTTCGACCTGGCCGACGGCAGGGAACGCTGGTCCTTCAGGACCGAGGAGTTCAGCCGGTTCAACGACCCGGCGGTCCTGGACGGAGTCCTCTACGTCTCCGACAGCGCGCACGGCCTCTGGGCGGCCGACCCCGCGACCGGGAAGGCGCACTGGCACGAAAAGGGGAGCCTGGACGTAGCCGTCCCCTGGCAGTTCGCGAAGGTGGGTGACGTCCTCTACGGGGCGACGGAGTTCGACAAGAACGGCGGCATCCACGCCTACGACCCCAGTAGCGGGAAGCTGCACTGGACGTACAACGACGGCAGTGGCGACCTCCAGCGGTGGTATCTGGCCGCAGGTGCGAACCAGCTGGTGGCTCTGCATGCGAAGAAGGTGACGGCGCTGCCCATCGGGTAGCGCCGTCACACCCCGGGCCGAAGGTCCCGAAACGGACAGCCCTTGGTCCCACCGCCGGTGACAAGGCGCACAGCCCTTTCGAGGCCTACTAGGCGCGTTAGGAGGAAACGCCTTGATCGCGGGCGGGACCTTCGGCCCGGTGTGCGGCGGGGCCTTCGGGGGTTTGGGGTGAACTGCCTGGATGGCGGGGCTGTGTCCGGTATGGATGGTTTGGAACTGGGGTTAAACCTGTCCTGACGAAGACTTTCGGCAGCGGTCGAGGGGTGCGGAGCGGGCCCTGTGGCAGCGAATTCCCGGGCCTCCGACTACGGCTTTTCTTCGTAGATGGGGGGTTTGAGTGCATCCGGGGGTGCGGGTTACCAAGGTATGGCCAGCCCGGCACGACGCCGGGTCCAGTCATCCCGGAGGTTTTCTGCTTATGTCGAAGCGCGTTACGTTCCAGACCCGCCGCCCGTCCGCTTCCCGTGTCCGTGGCGCCGTGGTGGCAGCCGGCCTGGGGACGTCGATGGTTCTCGGTGCGGGCGCTGCGTTCGCGGCCGGCACGGCGGGCACCACCGGTACGGCGAGCCTCGCGAGCGCCACCACCGCCGAGTCGGTGGCCCAGCAGGCGGCCGCGCAGGGCAAGGCGGCCGAGCACACCGCGGCGAAGAAGGCCGAGGCGTCCAAGAAGAAGGCCGCCGCGAAGAAGAAGGCGGCCGCCAAGAAGAAGGCCGCTGCCAAGAAGGCCGCGAAGCTCGCCTGGGAGACCCCGGTCCACCACTACAAGCTGAGCGCGACCTTCGGCAACGACGGAGCCCGCTGGGCGCACAAGCACTCCGGCCAGGACTTCGCCGTGCCGATCGGCACCAAGGTCGAGGCCGCGCACAACGGCACCGTCGTGAAGGCCGGCCCGAACGGCGGCGGCGACGGTCCCGCGTACGGCAACGCCATCGTGATCAAGCACAGCAACGGCACGTACTCGCAGTACGCGCACCTCTCGAAGATCCAGGTGCACATCGGCGAGCACGTGAAGAAGGGCGAGAAGATCGCTCTCTCCGGCAACACCGGCAACTCCAGCGGTCCGCACCTGCACTTCGAGATCCGGACCACCGCGAACTACGGTTCGGCGGTCAACCCGGTCAACTACCTGCACAAGCACGGCATCTCGGTCTGATCCGACCGCGACACCACCCCGCTACTGGGCGGAATCCGGGCCGTGGGCCCGGGTGACCAGTTCGACGGCGACTTCGAGGGCGGCCTTCCGCTTGTCCTCGGGGTCGCCGTCGACGTCTTTCAGCGCGAGCATGCCGGCGTGCAGGGTGAAGAGCGCGCTGAAGCACCGCACCTGGTCGGTGAGCGGTGCGTGGGGATCCTTGATCAGGTCCACGAGCGCCAGGACCCGGTCCTTGATCGTCACGCCGATGCTCAGGTCGCGCACGGTCGCCTGGTTCTCCTGCATGAAACGGAAGAGCGGGGTGGCGCCCGCCAGTGCCTCGCTGTAGCGGCTGAGGATCTCCGTCTTCGTCTCCAGCGTGCGCGGCTGCGTCTCGCCCCAGGTGATCAGCTCCTCGACGGGCCGGTTGAGGTCCTCGAAGATGCTGACCAGGATGTCTTCCTTGGTCTTGAAGTGGTAGTACAACGCGGCCTTGGTGACGTCGAGGTGCTCGGCGATCTCACGCAGTGAGGTCTTCTCGTAGCCCTGCTCGGCGAAGAGGTTCAGGGCGACGTCCTGGATGCGCTGTCGGGTGTTGCCCCGGCGCGGCTGCGGCGTGCTGCCCATGGTGCTCTCCCAAAACTTACTTGACGCCCGGCTAGTTACGGGGCTACCTTCCCCTAGTGTAGTCAACTAGCCGGGCGGCAAGTAAGTGCCCGGTGTACAGGGGAACCGGGGAGTTGGGGAACATGGCGGACCTGATGAAGGCGGCTGACGGGAAGGCGGAAGCGCCGCCCGGACCGGCGGAGAAACCCGCCCCGAGAGAGCGCAGCGTGCGGGTGGTGGTGCTCGCCCTGATGATCGCCATGCTGCTGGCCATGCTCGACAACCTGATCGTCGGCACCGCGATGCCGACCATCGTGGGTGACCTCGGCGGTCTGGAGCACCTGTCCTGGGTCGTCACCGCCTACACCCTGGCCACCGCCGCCTCCACCCCCATCTGGGGCAAGCTCGGCGACATGTACGGGCGCAAGGGCATCTTCCTCACGTCCATCGTGATCTTCCTGATCGGCTCGGTCCTCAGCGGCATGTCCCAGGACATGGGCCAGCTGATCGGCTTCCGGGCGATTCAGGGGCTCGGCGCCGGCGGTCTGATGGTCGGCGTCATGGCGATCATCGGTGACCTCGTGCCGCCCCGCGAGCGCGGCAAGTACCAGGGCATGATGGCCGGCGTCATGGCGATCGCGATGATCGGCGGACCGCTGGTCGGCGGCACCATCACCGACCACCTCGGCTGGCGCTGGAGCTTCTACATCAACCTGCCGCTGGGCGCCGTCGCCCTGGCCATGATCGTCACCGTGCTGCACCTGCCCAAGCGGGAACGCACCAAGGCGAAGGTCGACTACCTCGGCGCCGGACTGCTGACCGTCGGCATCACCGCGATCGTGCTGGTGACCACCTGGGGCGGATCGGAGTACGACTGGAACTCCGCCGTCATCATGGAGCTCATCGCGATCGGCGTCGCCGCGCTCGCCGGCTTCCTCTTCGTCGAGACCAAGGCCGCGGAACCGATCATCCCGCTGCACATCTTCCGCAACGCCAACTTCACGCTGATGTCCGTGGTCGGCTTCATGGCGGGCTTCGTGATGTTCGGCGCGGTGCTCTATCTGCCGCTGTTCCAGCAGTCCGTCCAGGGCGCGTCCGCGACCAACTCCGGACTGCTGCTCCTGCCGATGCTCCTGGCGATGATGATCGTCTCGCTGGTCGCCGGGCGGATCACCACGAGCAGCGGCCGGTACAAGATCTTCCCGATCGTGGGATCGATCCTGATGGTCACCGGACTCTTCCTGCTCTCGACGATGGACACGGACACCACCCGGTTCACCTCGGGCATCTACATGGCGGTGCTCGGTGCGGGCATGGGCTTCCTGATGCAGATCACGATGCTCGTCGCGCAGAACAGCGTCGAGATGAAGGACATGGGTGTCGCCTCGTCCTCCACCACCCTGTTCCGTACGCTCGGCAGCTCCTTCGGTGTCGCCATCATGGGCGCGCTGTTCACCGGACGGGTGAGCGACGAGATGTCCGCCCGCGGCGGCGCGGGCGCCACCATGCACGGCGCCCAGCTGGACGCGGCGAGCCTGGCGAAGCTGCCGGTGCCGGTGCGCGAGGCGTACGAGTACGCGGTGGCGTCCGGCACGCACATCGCCTTCCTGGTCGGTGCCTCGGTCGGACTGGTCGCCCTGGTGGCGGCGCTGTTCGTCAAGGAGGTGCCGCTGCGGGGCGCAGGACCGGAGAAGGCCGCCCCGGTGGTCGACGCGGTGTAAGGCCCCTCATACGGGAAGGGCCGCGGGGTACGTACCCCGCGGCCCTTCCCGCATCTCCGCGCGGAACGGCCGCTCAGCGGTCGGGGTGGACGCCGCGGCCGGCGGACTTCCTGCCGGCCCTCGGTTCGGGACCGCGCTGCTCGCCCAGCTGGAGCATGGGGAAGCTGCCGGTGTCGGTGGGCGCGTGCTCGGGCAGCCACAGGACGGCGATCGCCCCGCCGGCGCCCTCGGCCGCGCCCTCGGGCGCCGCGTTGCGGAAGGTCAGCCGGGCACCCAGCACCCGGGCCTGACCCGCCGCGATCGTCAGCCCCAGCCCGTGCCCGTGCCCGGCCCGGTCGGTGGATCCGGTACGGAACCGGCTCGGCCCCTCCCGCAGCAGCGCCGCCGGGAACCCGGGGCCGTGGTCGCGGACCCGCACCACCCGGCCCTCGACCGTCACTTCCACCGGGGTGGAGCCGTGCTTGGCGGCATTGCCCAGCAGATTGAACAGGATGCGCTCCAGCCGGCGCGGATCGGTGCTGACCCACGACTCGTGGACGACCTGGACCCGCACCTCGGGGTCCAGCAGCGCCACCCGGCGGCTGACGAACTCGCCCAGCGCGACCTGCTGCAGCTCGGCCCGCTCGGACGCGCTGTCCAGCCGGGCCACCTCCAGGACGTCCTCGACCAGGGTGCGCATCGCCTGCGCCCGGTCCCGTACGAGCTCCGTGGGACGGCCCGGCGGCAGCAGCTCGGCCGCTGTCAGCAGACCCGTCACGGGGGTGCGCAGCTCGTGCGCGATGTCCGCGGTGACCCGGCGCTCCGCCTCGATCCGTTCGTTCAGCGCGTCCGTCAGGGCGTCCACCGCGCCGGCCAGCTCATCGGTCTCGTCGCGTACGACCCCGCCGACGGCGTCCCCGACCCGTACATCGGTATGGCCCTGCGCGACCCTTCCGGCGGCGGCCGCCGCCTTGCGCAGCCGGCGCGAGAGCTGGCCGCCGATCAGCACGCCCAGCGCGGAGCCGCCGAAGACCACCGAGACCGAGCCGATGATCAGGGCCCGGTCGAGATCGCCCAGGATCGTGGTGGAGCGGTCGGCGAACCGGGTGTGCAGCGAGAGCACGTCGCCGCCGGGCAGCGGTACGGCCGCCCAGACGTCGGGCACTCCGCCGCCGTCCTCGACGTGCGTCGCG
This sequence comes from Streptomyces sp. NBC_00385, assembly GCF_035917155.1. Taxonomy (NCBI): domain Bacteria; kingdom Bacillati; phylum Actinomycetota; class Actinomycetes; order Kitasatosporales; family Streptomycetaceae; genus Streptomyces; species Streptomyces sp. NBC_00385. The sequence continues at coordinate 4,734,891 of NZ_CP107951.1, forward strand.
CGCCGGTTGCGCCGGGTCTCCTGGCGCAGGCTCTGCGGCATCGTCGGATCGTTGAGCTTCGCCCCGAAGCGGGGATCGGCCTTCTTCGTCTTCGTCGCCTCGTAGAGCAGCTGGGCGTAGTTCAGCCGCTCCAGCTGGACCTCGCGCGCGTTCTCCAGCATGGAGACCCTGGCGGCGTTGTGGACGACCAGGCTCAGCGCGACGGCGATCAGGGCGCCGACCGACGCGATCGCGATGCTGATCTTCCAGCGGACGCCCGTCCGCAGGGCCGGGCGCCTCATGCCCTGAGCTTGTAGCCGAAGCCGCGGACCGTTTCGATCCGGTCCTGGCCGACCTTCGTACGCAGTCGCTGGACATGGACGTCCACGACCCGGGTGTCGCCGCCCCAGCCGTAGTCCCAGACCCGCTCCAGCAGCTTGTCGCGGGAGAGGACCGTGCCGGGCGCGGACGAGAACTCCAGCAGCAGCCGCATCTCCGTGGGGGTCAGAGCCACCTGCTCGCCGCCCTTGCGCACCTCCATGCCCTCGGTGTCGACCTCCAGGTCACCGAAGACGAGTACGCCGCCCTCGGACCCCTCGGCCCTCTCGCCGCCGCCCGCCCCGCTCCCCGCGGCATGGCCGAAGCGGCGGAGCACCGCCCGGATCCTGGCGACCAGGACCGCTCCGTCGAACGGCTTCGTGACGTAGTCGTCGGCGCCCGCCTCCAGACCGAGCACCACGTCGATCGAGTCGGCCCGCGCCGACAGCATGATGACCGGAACCGTCGACTCGTCCCGGATACGCCGGCAGAGGCTGACCCCGTCCAAGCCGGGGACCATCACATCGAGCAGCGCGATGTCGGGCCGGTCCCTGCGGAACGCCTCGAGGCCGAGGAGGCCGTCGGGCATCGCGGTGACCACGAAGCCGTCCCGTTCCAGCGCCAGCTGGGTGGCCTCGCGGATGACGTCGTCGTCCTCGACGAACAGAACATGGGTCTCGGCCATCGGACTGCTCTCAGTTCCTCGTCGGTTCGGCCGGCGCGGGGAAGTCCCCGTCCCCGGCACCGACGGCTCTGTTGAAGTCGTTGTGCACCCGGTCCTGCTCGCTGAACCGGGTGTTCGCCCAGTGGTACGTGATCACTTCCTCGCCCGAGGGGTAGGCGACCGCGTCCTTCTTCCCGTACACCTGCGTCGTCACCACGAGATCACCGCGGTCGATGGTCCCGTAGACCGCGGGCTGCTCGATGGTGAACACGTTCTCGTACGTACCGTCGGGCCGCGGCCGGTACACATAGGTGCCCACGCCGACCGAGTCGCCGCAGGTCATCACGTTCACCACCACGTCGGCGGACGGGCCGCCGGTCAGGGTGCCGTACGAGGTGTCCACCGGGTACTCGTCACCGGTGCAGGGCCTCAGATCGCTCCTGACCCGCTCGCTCACCCCGGAATCCGCCTTGAGCAGCCCCACCGCGTCGACCCGGGGCGTCGGCCTCGCCGCGGACGGGTCCGTGGCACTGGGCGTGACCTGGGCGACCGGCTGGGTGCCCGCCGGGCCCTCGTCCCGGGTGCCGGTGCCACCGGTGGAACAGCTCACGGCGAACAGCCCGAAGGCGGCGAGGCCGGCCAGAGCCGTGCTGCTCGCCGCCCAGGTGGTCAGCCGGGGTCTCCGCCCGCCGCCGGTTTTGTCCCCCGTGGGTCCGCCGGTGAAGCCGGTCCCGTCCCCCGTGGGTCCTCCGGTGAGTGGACCGCCGCTCCCGCCGCCGCCCTCACCGCTGCCTGTCAGGCCGCGCACCGCTCCCGCCCCCGCTCGTCGTGACGCCCCTCCCGGGTCGCCCCTGCCTGTGCCCGCGACCGGACCGGGGTCCGGGGCGCCACGACGCGGACATCCGCCACGCGCTCCCCGTCCTCGCGGATCCGCTCCGCACGGCTCGCCGCCTCCCTGCTCTCCAGCTCCTGGCGCAGTCGTGCCAGGGCGCGGTGCAGGGTGCTCTTCACCGTACCGGCCGACATGCCGAGCGCCGCGGCCGTCTCCTCCGTGCTCATCTGTTCCCAGTGTCGCAGCACGACCACGCTGCGCTGCTTGGGAGCCAGCACGCCCAGGACGTCCATCAGCAGGGCGCGGTCGGCGCGCTGCTCCGTGCCGTCCTCGACGCTGGCGTCGGGGAGCTGTTCGGTGGGGACCTCGTCCAGCTTGCGGGCCCGCCACCACTCGGTGCGGGTGTTGATCATGACGCGGCGCAGATAGGCGTCGGCCAGGGACTTGTCGGCGATGCCGTCCCAGCGGCCGTAGGTGCGGGCCAGCGCGGTCTGCAGCAGGTCCTGCGCGTCCACGGGGTCGGGGACCAGCCGGCGCGCGCTGCGCAGCAACGCGTCCTGCCGGGTACGTACGTACTCCTCGAAACCGAGCACCTCACCCTGCGCCATGACAACCGCCTCCGTCCCCGTGAAACCCCGTAGACCACCGCCAGCCGCCTGGTCGTCGGGCTGACGTCGGTGACGCTACGGAGCTGTTGTCACGAGGCTGTGCGGAGCAGCCGTACGCGGACGCACGGCTGCCCATCGGTTGTGTAACAGCGCAGGAGGAGAGGGACAAAGGGCCCGGCGAACGGGAACGGCTCCGCCCGGTCCGTCAGGTCAGCGGCAGCCGGTACTGACCGCCCGCCAGCGGTTCGACCAGGCCGTCGGCGACCAGGCCGTCCAGCGCGCGGGCCCGCTGCACCGGCTCCTCCCACACCGCGTCGAGTGCCGACTGCGTCACCGGGTTCACCGATTCGCGCAGTACGGCGAGGAGCCTGCCGCGTACCTGCCGGTCCGTACCGGCGTAGGTCTGGCCGCGGCGCGGGGGCCCCTGGTGCGGGGGCTTCCCGGCCAGCCGCCAGGCGCACTGCTCCGAGATCGGGCAGCGCGTGCAGTCCTCGCTCTTCGCGGTGCAGACGAGGGCGCCGAGCTCCATCGTCGCGGCCGCCCACCGGGCGGCCTGTTCGTCCTCGTCCGGCAGCAGGGCGCGGGCGAGCTTGCGTTCGGCGGCGGTGGTCGCGTTCGGCGGGTACTGGATGCCGGTCGCGGCCCGGGCGAACACCCGGCGGACGTTCGTGTCGAGGACGGCGTGCCGCTGCCGGTAGGCGAACGAGGCCACGGCCGCCGCCGTGTACTCGCCGATCCCGGGCAGTGCGAGCAGCTGGGCGTGCTCGCTCGGTACGTCGCCGCCGTGCCGTTCCGTTATGGCCTGGGCGGCGCCGTGCAGGCGCAGGGCCCGCCGCGGGTAGCCGAGCCGGCCCCAGGCGCGGACCGCCTCGCCCGGCGGTTGTGCTGCGAGGTCGGCGGGTCGCGGCCAGCGGGCCAGCCACTGCTCGTACACCGGGAGGACCCGGTTGACGGGGGTCTGCTGCAGCATGAACTCGCTCACCATCACACCCCAGGCCCCCGCTTCGGGGCGGCGCCAGGGCAGATCGCGGGCGTGCTGGTCGAACCACCCGATGACGGGAGTGTGGAGGGAGGCGGGGGGCGTCTGTGTCGCAGTCGTTGCAGTCATCGCACCCTCGATCCTGGCACGGAAGTGTGGAGAGAGGTCGGGGGCACGGGGGTGTCGCCCCTCATGACAGCCCTTGGAGTGATAGTGACCCCCTTCTTTCCGTGCCCCGCCGTACCCGCGTTCCGGCAAGTGGCCGCACGTCCCGCGAGCCGTTGCGGCAACTGGCCCATGGCCCCCGCGCGGGGTCACCCAAAGCGTTTACGTGATCACGTGAGGTGTCCGGATCGTGCGGGCGGAGCGGGAACGGGCCGCCCCGGGATGATGATCCGCAAAACTTGGACGCCTGTAGCGGCGGGTGGGGCGGGAGTTGGTGCCGTTCTCTCGTACAGTTTGCGCCGTGGGATCTCTGCGTAATCCGATCGGGCCGCTTCCCTCCACCATCTACTGGCGACGGAGGGCGGTAGCGGCGACGCTGATTGCGCTGCTCGCGTTGCTGGTCGTATGGGCCGTCACCAACGGTGGCGGCAAGGGGAATCACGACGACTCCCGGGCCCCCGGCTCCGGTCCCGTGAACTCGATCACGCCGGGCCCCTCCGGTTCGGGCCCGGCGATCAGTGAACAGCCCGGCGGACGCGACGAGTCGGGCGACACCGGCGGCAGCGGCGGGAGCGGCGGCGGAAGTTCGGACGCGGGCTCCGGCGGAACCGGTGACGGAACGGGCGACAGCGGCAACGGCGCTGACACGGAAGCCGGTTCCGGCGCGGGCGGTGGCTCAGGCAGCGCGACCGCGGGGCAGCAGCTCCCACCCGGCTCCTCGCTCCCGGACTGCGCGCCCGCCGCGCTGCGTCTGGCGCTGAAGACGGAACTCCGTTACGGGCCCGGCGAGAAGCCGAAGTTCCGGCTGATCGCCACGAACACCTCGTCCACCGCGTGCAAGGCCGACTTCGGCCCGAAGTCCGCTGTCCTCACCGTCACGGAAGCCGGCGGTGACGACGAGGAGGTGTGGTCCTCCAAGGACTGCCCGCGCGACGCGGCCGCCGTGCTGCTGAAGGTGCCGGCCGGTGCGACCGTCGAGCACGCCGTGGAGTGGGACCGCGCGAAGAGCGCCCCGAAGTGCGCGACGCCGCCCGCCGGGGCCGTGGGCGCCGGTACGTACCTGGTCGAGGCGAAGGCCCCGGGCGAGCCCGTGCAGCGCGCCTCGTTCGTCCTCGCGAAGGACTGACGACGGCGATCGGCTGACAGCGGAGATCGGCTGGCGACGGAGATCGGCTGACGGCAGCGAGGGACGGGGCCGCGGAGGACCGACCGGGAGCGGCCGGAGCGGCGGGTGCTCCCGGCAGGGCTGCCGCCCCGGCTACACGTACCGTTCGAGGATCGACGACTCGGCCAGTCGCGACAGGCCCTCGCGCACGCTGCGCGCCCGCGCCTCGCCGACACCGTCGACCGTCTGGAGATCGTCGACGCTCGCGGCGAGCAGCTTCTGCAGGCCGCCGAAGTGCTCCACCAGCCGGTCGATGATCGCCCCGGGCAGCCGCGGCACCTTCGCCAGCAGCCGGAAACCGCGCGGCGACACCGCCGAGTCGAGGGTCTCCGGGGAGCCGCTGTAGCCCAGCGCCCTTGCCACGACCGGGAGTTCGAGCAGTTCGGTGTGGGACAGCGCGTCCAGCTCGGTGAGCGCCTCCGCCACCGTGCGCGAGCGCTTCGCGGTCGGCTCCGGCACATAGTCGCGCACGACCAGCTCGCGCTCCGGCTCCACGCCCGCGATCAACTCGTCGAGCTGGAGCGAGAGGAGCCGGCCGTCGGTCCCGAGCTCCACCACGTACTCGGCGATCTCGGTCGCGATCCGGCGGACCATCTCCAGACGCTGGGCGACGGCCGTCACGTCCCGGACCGTCACCAGGTCCTCGATCTCCAGGGCGGAGAGCGTGCCCGCGACCTCGTCGAGCCGGAGCTTGTACCGCTCCAGTGTGGCGAGCGCCTGGTTGGCGCGGGAGAGGATCGCGGCGGACTCCTCCAGGACCCGGCGCTCCCCGTCCACGTACAGCGCGATGAGGTGCATCGACTGCGAGACCGAGACGACCGGGAAGTTGCACTGCTTGGAGACCCGGTCCGCCGTGCGGTGCCGGGTGCCCGTCTCCTCGGTGGGGATCGAGGCATCCGGGACCAGCTGGACGCCGGCCCGCAGGATCTTGGTCATGTCCTTGTCGAGGATCAGTGCTCCGTCGAGCTTGGCGAGCTCGCGCAGCCGGGTCGCGGTGAACTCCACGTCCAGCACGAACCCGCCGGTGCACATCGACTCGACGGTCCTGTCCATGCCGAGCACGATCAGCCCGCCGGTGTTGCCACGGAGGATGCGCTCCAGGCCGTCCCGCAGGGCCATTCCGGGCGCGACGGCGGTCAACGAGGCGCGCATCAGCGCCTCGTTACCGGTGCCTTGGCCGGACTTTCCGGGCGATGCTGCCCGGTCGCTGGCTGCCACTGCACTCCTCCGGTCACAGGTTTGCGGTGCCCCTCGGGGCCTCTCGTCCGGATCGAACCCGATCCGGTTGAAAGACCCTATGTCCCTCATACCGTTCGTACGGACGGGCGAGACCAGGGCAAAGTCTACCGGCGTGCGCCGTCCTCCTGTGGGGCCTGTGCGCGAGAGCGGCGCGGGAGCACCCTGAGCGCATCGCCCATGTTGGCCACTTCTGTGACCTTCATACCGGCCGGGACCTTTCCCGGATCGGTCGGGACCAGGGCGTGCGTGAAGCCCAGACGGTACGCCTCGGCCAGTCGGCGCTGGACCCCGGTGACCCGTCTGACCTCGCCCGCGAGCCCCACCTCGCCGATCGCCACCAGGTTCTTCGGCAGGGGTGTGTCGCTGGCCGCGCTGGCCAGGGCGAGCGCGATCGCGAGGTCCGCGGCCGGTTCGGAGAGCTTCACGCCGCCGACCGTGGCGCTGTAGATGTCCCGTTTGCCCAGCGAGCTGATCCGGCCGCGCTGCTCCAGGACGGCCAGCATCATCGAGACCCGGGACGTCTCCAGCCCCGAGGTCGTGCGCCGGGGCGACGGGATCTGGGAGTCGACGGTGAGGGCCTGCACCTCGGCGACCAGCGGGCGCTTGCCCTCCAGGGTGACGGTCAGGCAGGTGCCGGGCACGGGCTCGTCGCGGCGGGTGAGGAAGAGGCCGGAAGGGTCGGCGAGGCCGGTGATGCCCTCGTCGTGGAGCTCGAAGCAGCCGACCTCGTCGGTCGCCCCGTAACGGTTCTTGACGCCGCGCACGAGCCGGAGCCGGGCATGCCGGTCGCCTTCGAACGACAGCACCACGTCGACCAGGTGCTCCAGCAGCCGGGGCCCGGCGATCGCGCCGTCCTTGGTGACATGGCCGACCAGCAGGGTCGACATACCGCGCTCCTTGGAGGCCCGGATCAGCGCCCCGGCCACCTCGCGGACCTGCGCCATCCCGCCGGGCGCGCCCTCGATCTCGGGGGAGGCGACGGTCTGTACGGAGTCCAGGACGAGCAGGGACGGCTTGACGGCGTCCAGATGGCCGAGGACCGCGGACAGGTCCGTCTCGGCGGCCAGATACAGATGGTCGTTGATCGCCCCGATCCGGTCGGCACGCATCCTGACCTGGCTGGCGGACTCCTCCGCCGTGACGTACAAGGTGCGGTGCTCGTCGCTCGCGGCCTTGGCCGCCACGTCCAGCAGCAGCGTCGACTTCCCCACGCCGGGCTCGCCCGCGAGCAGCACGACGGCACCGGGCACCAGGCCGCCGCCCAGCACCCGGTCCAGCTCACCCACGCCCGTCGAGCGGGCGGTGGCCTGGCGGCTGTCGACCTGACCGATGGGGAGCGCGGCGGTGGAGACGCGGCCGGCCGCCGTGGTGCGCACCGCGGGGGCGCCGCCGAACTCCTCGACCGTCCCCCAGGCCTGGCACTCGGGGCAGCGGCCGAGCCACTTGGCGGTCGTCCAGCCGCATTCGGTGCAGCGGTAGGACGGCCGGTCCTTCGCGGATTTCGTACGGGCAGCCATGGCGCCACCGTATAGGTGGGGTCGGACAGTGCGGCCCGCAGCGGTGCGGGCGCGGGCGGCGGGGCCCGGGCGTGGGCGCGGAATCACGGATTCCTGTCCCTTATTGAGCGATACGTTCACCCGTAAGGGTTAAATGTGCTCAAGGGGTGCCAGGGCCCTGCCCCGCGCTGCCTACGGTCGCAAGGTGACGAGCAGCAGGCTGGAGACCCCCACGAACACCCCCGGCGCACACCGGGCGCAGCACCGCGCGCCCCACTCCTCGCCGAAGCGGCCTCCCGCCCGTTACGAGCCGCATCTCGACGGCCTGTTCACGTACTGCCTCTCCGTGCTCTGCGACCACGACGCCGCCACCGAGACGCTCGGCGGCGTACTGGCGCTGGCCGAGCGGCAGAACGGCCGGTGTCCCACCGGCGAGGAGGAGCGCAGAACCTGGCTGTACGCCCTGGCCAGGTGGATGTGCCTGCGCAGGCTCGGCGAGCAGAAGCAGGGCCGCCGGGCGCACCGCAGGCCCGACGGGCCGCAGGCGCGCAGGCAGCCGGCCAGGGCGCAGGACGACCACCGCACCACCGCCGTACCGGGGGCCCGCGCGGGACGGCGTGCGCCCGGGGGCGCGCACGCCACGAAGCCGGCGTCCGCAGCACCCGCCGCGCCTTCCGCGCCCCCGACGTCCTCCGCGCTCCGGTCCGCCGCGTCGGCGTCCGCCCCGCCCGCCGTCCCCCTGTCCTCCGCCGTCCCCATGGAGAGCCCCGCATCCGCCGAGGCGCACCGCCGGGAGCTGGCCCAGCTGGCCTGGCCCGAGGCGGCGGGCACCACCCCCGAACAGCGCGAGGCGCTGGAGCTCGCGGTCCGCCACCGCCTCACCCCGCGCGCGGTCGCCGCCGTCCTCGGGCTGGAACCCGCGACGGCCCGGGAGCTCCTGGCCGCAGCCGCCTGCGAAGTGGAACGGACGAGGGCCGCCCTCGCGATCGTCGACAAGGGCAACTGCCCCGCGGTCGGCCGGCTCACCGGCGACCACCGAGTGCTGCTCTCCGCCACCCTGCGCCGCGAGCTCGTACGGCATGTGGACGACTGCCCGAGCTGTCGCCGCGCCGCCGAGCGGGCCGGCGCCCAGGGCCCCTGGCCGGGCGCAGCGGTCACGCCCGTGGCCGCGCTGGCGGTCGTCGAGGCGCCGCGCCCCTCCGCCTATGTGGCGATGATGTACGCGCAGAAACATCAGAAGAATCGGTCCGCCACTCCGCGGTTCGACCGGACGGGTTTCCCGATGGACCCGAAGGACCACGCCGCGCGCCGGGACCGGATGCGGTCCAGGGTCATGACGACGACGGTCGTCGCCACGGTCGTCGCCGCCCCCGTGATCGCCCTGTGGTCCGCCTACCGGGGCGCGCCGCTCACCGGCGAGGGGCGCGACGGTTCGGCGGTCACCGCGACCGAGGCGGACGGCGACCACGAGAGCGACGACCCGTACGGCCACTACGAGAACGCGGGCAACGCCCGCCCCGAGCCCGGCCCCGGCTTCACGGACGGCGCCCGCCTCCCGGACGTCTCCGCCGAGGTCATCAGCGTGGGTACGGACCCGGACGGGGGCGGCGCGGGGGCCGCCGCGGGCCGCCTCACCGTCGAGGCCCGGTCCTCCGGCGGCACGACGACGATCACGCTCACCGCGTCGAAGACGGGCCCGGTCGTCTGGTCGGCCGGCACGGGCCAGTCCTGGCTGCGCATGAGCAGCACCTCGGGAACGCTCGCGGCGGGCGACAGCATCACGGTCCGCGTCCTCGTGGACCACGCGCGCGAACCGGACGGGTACTGGACGGCACGGATCGCCGTCGCCCCCTCGGGGTCGGTCGTGGCGATGCACGGGTACGGCGGACCGGCGTCGACCACCGCACCGCGGCCGCCCCTGCCGAGCGGCCCGGTCCGCCCGCACCCGCCCGTTCCGCAGGAGCCGTCGCCGTCCTCACCGGACCCCGACCCGACGCCCACGCCGACACCCGGCCCGTCGGACACCCCGACGCCGACGGACCCGGGTTCACCGAGTCCGTCCCCGGACCCGACGACGGACTCCCCGTCCCCGGCGGACCCGGGCAAGGGCCCGAGCACCCCGCCGGCGGCGGACTGACGGGCCCGGGGGCCCTACGCCGGGTTCACCGGGTCCGCCGGGTGGGGGGCCATCGGCAGCAGCGAGGAGAGCCGCTCCTCGCACAGCTCGACCAGCCGGTCGTACGCCTGCTTGCCCATCAGCTCCGTGAGCTCCGGCCGGTACGACACGTACACCGGCTCTCCGGCACCGTGCGCCGATGTCGCCGACGTGCACCACCAGTGCAGGTCGTGCCCGCCCGGTCCCCAGCCCCGGCGGTCGTACTCACCGATCGTCACCTGGAGGATGCGCGTGTCGTCGGGCCGGTCGATCCAGTCGTACGTACGCCGGACCGGCAGCTGCCAGCACACGTCCGGCTTGGTCTCCAGGGGCTCCTTGCCCTCCCGCAGCGCCAGGATGTGCAGGGAGCAGCCGGCTCCCGCGGCGAATCCGGGACGGTTCTGGAAGATGCAGGACCCTTCCCAGCGCCGCGTCTGGCGCTCCCCGTCGTCATCGGTCTGGACCCAGCCCGACTCCGTGCCCACGTCGTGGAACTGCCACAGGTCCGGGGTGAGCCGGGCGACATGACCGGCCACCCGCTTCTCGTCGTCCTCGTCCGAGAAATGGGCGCCCAGGGTGCAGCACCCGTCGTCCGCGCGACCGGCCTGGATGCCCTGGCAGCCACTGCCGAAGATGCAGGTCCACCTGGACGTCAGCCAGGTCAGGTCACATCGGAAGACCTGCTCGTCATCGGCGGGGTCCGGGAACTCCACCCACGCCCGCGCGAAGTCGATCCCCGTCTCGTCGGACCCCTGGGGTCCGTCTGTCTGCGGCTGCTGCATCTCCTGCTTCGTCTTCTGTTTCTTCGTGACTTTGCCCGGCTTCGCCTTTTTCGTCTTTGGCACGCGCCCAGAGTAAGACCGCGGGGCGCATGGGCGGAGACAGTGCGCCGGTCCACCCCCGCCCGAAGCCGCAGTAGCGTTCTGCATATGAGACTCGGAGTCCTCGACGTGGGGTCGAACACGGTTCATCTGCTGGTGGTCGACGCGCACCCCGGCGCCCGCCCGCTGCCCGCGCACTCGCACAAGGCGGAGCTGCGCCTGGCCGAGCTCCTCGACGGGGACGGGGCGATCGGCCCGCTCGGCGTGGACCGGCTGGTGACGACGATCGCCGGTGCGCTCCAGGCCGCCGAGGACAAGGGCTGCGAGGACGTGCTGGCGTTCGCCACCTCCGCGGTGCGGGAGGCGAGCAACGCCGACAAGGTGCTCGCCCGGGTGCGGGACGAGACGGGTGTCGACCTCGCCGTCCTCAGCGGCACGGAGGAGGCCCGCCTCACCTTCCTCGCCGCGCGGCGCTGGTTCGGCTGGTCGGCGGGGAAGCTGCTGGTCCTGGACATCGGCGGCGGTTCGCTGGAGATCGCGTACGGCATCGACGAGGAGCCCGACGCGGCCGTGTCGCTGCCGCTGGGCGCCGGACGTCTGACGGCCGGCTGGCTGGCGGGCGATCCGCCGGATCCGGCACAGGTGAAGGAGCTGCGCCGCCATGTACGGGCGCGGATCGCCCGCAGCGTCGGCGAGTTCACCCGCTTCGGCCGCCCCGACCATGTCGTGGCCACGTCCAAGACCTTCAAGCAGCTCGCCAGGATCGCCGGTGCCGCACGCTCCACCGAAGGGCTGTACGTGCAGCGCACCCTCAGCCGCAAGGCCCTGGAGGAGTGGGTGCCGAAGCTCGCCGCGATGACGGTGGAGGAGCGCGGGACCCTGCCCGGCGTCTCCGAGGGACGGTCCGCCCAGCTGCTGGCGGGCGCGCTGGTCGCGGAGGGGGCGATGGACCTCCTGGGCGTCGAGGACCTGGAGATCTGCCCCTGGGCGCTGCGCGAGGGAGTGATCCTGCGCCGCCTGGACCACCTGACGTCGAGCGAGGACGTGGCCCTCAACTGAAAGGGGCCGCCCCCGGGCGTGTCGCCGTCATGGCCCTTCTCACTTTCGGCCGGACGCCCTCGGCGCCGCGCATCGCTGCCCGTACGCTGTCTGCGTGGCAGAACCAGTGGTGCGCATCCCGGATGCGAAGGTCGCCCTGTCGACGGCCTCGGTCTATCCGGAGTCGACGGCGACGGCCTTCGAGATCGCCGCGCGCCTGGGATACGACGGCGTCGAGGTCATGGTCTGGACCGACCCCGTCAGCCAGGACATCGAGGCCCTGCGCCGGCTCTCCGACTATCACCAGGTGCCGATCCTGGCCGTTCACGCCCCCTGTCTCCTGATCACGCAGCGGGTCTGGTCCACCGATCCCTGGGTGAAGCTCCAGCGGGCGCGCGCCGCCGCCGAGAAGCTCGGTGCGTCGACGGTCGTCGTCCACCCCCCGTTCCGCTGGCAACGCAATTACGCCCGCGACTTCGTCACGGGGATCTGGCGGATGGCGGACGAGACCGATGTCCGGTTCGCCGTCGAGAACATGTACCCGTGGCGCTACCGGGACCGCGAGATGCTCGCGTACGCCCCCGACTGGGACGTCGCCAACGACGACTACCGCCACTTCACGGTCGACCTGTCGCACACCTCGACGGCACGGACGGACGGCATGGCCATGGTCGACCGGATGGGCGACCGGCTGGCCCACGTCCACCTGGCCGACGGCAAGGGCTCGGGCAAGGACGAGCACCTGGTGCCCGGCCGGGGCGACCAGCCCTGTGCCGAACTGCTGGAGCGGCTGGCCCGTACCGGCTTCGACGGCCACGTCGTCATCGAGGTCAACACGCGCCGCGCGATGTCCACCGCCGAACGCGAGGCCGACCTCGCCGAGGCGCTCGCCTTCACCCGGCTGCACCTCGCCTCCTCCGCGCAGGTGCCGCGCCCGTGACCCCGGGTGCCGAAGCCCCGGGCCCCAGGCGCCGCGGCCGTCCCGCCCGCACCACGGCGACGGCGGGTCCCGACGCGCGTACCCGGATCCTGGAGTCCGCCCGCACGGAGTTCGCCGAACGCGGCTACGACAAGACGTCGGTCCGCGGGATCGCGAAGACGGCGGGCGTGGACCCCGCGCTGGTCCATCACTACTTCGGGACGAAGGACGAGGTCTTCGCCGCCGCGATCGAGCTCTCCTTCGAGCCCGCCCTGGTGGTCCCGACGATCCTGGGCGGCGACAAGGACGGCCTGGGGGAGCGGCTGGCCCGCTACTTCATCGCGATCTGGGAGAACCCGGCGTCCAGGACACCGCTGCTGGCGGTCCTGCGGTCGGCCCTGACCAACGAGGCGGCGGCGAGCGTCCTGCGCGGCTTCGTCCTGCGCCGCCTGCTCGGACGGATCGCGGAACAGCTCGACGTACCCGACGCCACCTTCCGCGCCGAACTGGCGGCCTCGCACATGGTGGGCATCGCGATGCTGCGGTACGTGCTCAAGGCGGAGCCCCTGGCATCGGCGCCCCCGGAAAAGATCATCGAGATGGTGGCCCCCACCCTGCAGCGCTACCTGACGGACAACTCAAGCCCCAGCCCCTCCACCGATCCGGACGGCCCGGGCCATCCAAGCCCCTCCGGCGATTGAGATCGGGGCCCCCACGGTCCGCCCGCACCCCGCACCCACACTGCACTCACCCCCGCCCACCCCCTGAGCACCGCATCCCGCATTCCGGACACCCTGTCCAGATCCTGGCACCGGAGGCGTACGCTCGGAACCAGTCTTTTCTGTCGAAGGAGCGAGAGACGATGCCCCAGCTGAGGTCCCGCACTGTCACCCACGGCCGCAACATGGCGGGCGCCCGCGCCCTTATGCGCGCGTCGGGCGTAGCGAGCGAGGACATCGGCAAGCCGATCATCGCGGTCGCCAACTCCTTCACGGAGTTCGTCCCCGGCCACACCCACCTCGCCCCCGTCGGCCGGATCGTCTCCGAGGCGATCAAGGCCGCCGGCGCGGTGCCCCGCGAGTTCAACACCATCGCGGTGGACGACGGCATCGCCATGGGCCACGGCGGCATGCTCTACAGCCTGCCCTCCCGCGACCTCATCGCCGACAGCGTCGAGTACATGGTCGAGGCGCACTGCGCCGACGCGCTGATCTGCATCTCGAACTGCGACAAGATCACCCCGGGCATGCTGATGGCCGCGATGCGTCTCAACATCCCCACGGTCTTCGTCTCCGGCGGCCCGATGGAGGCCGGCAAGGCCACCCTCGTCGACGGCACGGTCCGCAAGCTGGACCTGGTCAACGCCATCAGTGACGCGGTCGACGAGAGCATCTCCGACGAGGACATCCTCCGGATCGAGGAGAACGCCTGCCCCACCTGCGGCAGCTGTTCCGGCATGTTCACCGCCAACTCGATGAACTGCCTGACCGAGGTCCTCGGTCTCTCCCTCCCCGGCAACGGCTCCGTCCTCGCCACGCACACCGCTCGCAGGGCGCTGTACGAGGACGCCGGCCGCACGGTCGTCGAGATCACCAAGCGCTACTACGAGCAGGACGACGAGACGGTCCTGCCGCGCGCCATCGGCACCCGCGCCGCGTTCGACAACGCGATGGCGCTGGACATCGCCATGGGCGGCTCGACCAACACGATCCTGCACCTGCTGGCCGCCGCCGAGGAGGCCGAGCTGGCGTACAACCTCGACGACATCAACGAGGTCTCCCGCCGGGTCCCGTGCCTCTCCAAGGTCGCGCCCAACGTGGCCCCCGGCGGTACGTACTACATGGAGGACGTCCACCGGGCCGGCGGCATCCCCGCCCTCCTCGGTGAGCTCCACCGCGGCGGTCTGCTGAACGAGGACGTGCACTCGGTGCACTCCGACACGCTCGCCGAGTGGCTCAAGAACTGGGACATCCGCGGCGGCTCGCCGTCCCCCGAGGCCGTCGAGCTGTGGCACGCGGCCCCGGGCTGTGTCCGCTCCGCGACCGCGTTCTCGCAGTCCGAGCGCTGGGACACCCTCGACCTGGACGCGGCCGGCGGCTGCATCCGCGACGTGGCGCACGCGTACTCCAAGGACGGCGGCCTCGCGGTCCTCAAGGGGAACATCGCCGTGGACGGCTGCGTCGTGAAGACGGCCGGCGTCGACGAGTCGATCTGGACCTTCGAGGGTCCGGCGGTCGTCTGCGAGTCCCAGGAGGACGCCGTCGACAAGATCCTCCGCAAGGAGATCACGCACGGCGACGTCGTCGTCATCCGTTACGAGGGCCCGCGCGGCGGACCCGGCATGCAGGAGATGCTCTACCCGACCTCGTTCCTCAAGGGCCGGGGCCTCGGCAAGACCTGCGCGCTGATCACCGACGGCCGCTTCTCCGGTGGTACGTCGGGCCTGTCCATCGGCCACGCCTCGCCCGAGGCGGCGTCCGGCGGCACGATCGCGCTGGTCGAGGACGGCGACCGGATCCGGATCGACATTCCGAACCGTTCGATCGAGCTCCTCGTGGCCGACGACGAGCTGACCGCCCGTCGCGAGGCGCTGAACGGCGTGTACGCGCCGAAGAACCGTGAGCGCAAGGTCTCGGCGGCGCTGCGCGCCTACGCGGCCATGGCGACGAGCGCGGACCGCGGTGCCGTCCGCGACGTCTCCAAGCTGGGCTGAGCCACCCGCTTCCGGCCCCTCCCCGGAGGGGCCGGAAGCGCGGTCCGCCACAGCGCGTGTGGCGTGAAACCAACTCCCCGTGACCGTCTGCTCGCAGTAGGCTCGCACCCTTGTCATGCAAGGATCATGATTGGGGGAGCATGCGCACTTCCGTACGCCGCCCGGCGATCATCGCGGCGGCCGTCGCCGCCCTCGCGGCACTCGGCGCCACCCCGGCCGGCGCCACCCCGGCCGGCGCCACCCCGGCCGGCGCCACCCCGGCCGGCGCGGCCACGGCGGCCGCCACCCCGGCGGGGATCTGTGGATCCGGGTACACCCAGATCGACTCGCACGCGTTCCGGAACGCGTCGACCGAACTGGCCCGCGTCCATCTCCTCTACAACGCGAGCACCAGGTCCAACTGCGTCGTCACCTTCCACTCCGCCTCCACCAGCGGCTACGCGCTGACCACCGGCGCCTGGCTCGACGTGGACGGGGACGGCAAGGGCCAGGCCAAGGACCAGGGGGCGTACTCCTCGTACGCGGGACCCGTCAGGCTCGCCGCGGGCAGCCGCTGTGTGAAGTGGGGCGGCATGATCGAGGCAGGTGTCGGCACGTACACCTACACGAGTTCCTGGGAACACTGCGGCTGAACGGCACCCGCACCCGCACCGTGCGCGGCGCCGCCGCGCACGGCTGCCCGGGCTCCGCCCCGACCCTGGGATAATCGGTCGCGTGACCGAGAACAGCGACACCCCCGACGGCACGGCTCCCGGCACCACCGAGTCCGGCGCGACGCCCACCGGCACCCCCGCGACCGCCCCCGGCCCGCAGCCCGAGCCCATCCGCTTCTTCGGCACGACCTGGGTCGCCCACGACGGCAACTACGGGCTCCGCAGGGCCGGAGCGGCCATCGGGTCGCTGGCCGCCGCGGTCGCCTCCTGCTTCGTGCTCCGCTTCGCCTACCAGGGCCTGGAGATCGCCGATGTCGGCAGCTTCGTCGGCCTGCTGGTCGTCCTGATGTTCGCCATCTGCAGCGCGGTCGCGTTCCGCAAGACGTGGGAGGGCTTCAGCCGCCGCCCGGCCGACCCGGCCCGCGAGGACACGCTGCGCGGCCTCAAGACCATCGGCTTCGTCGGCTCGCTCCTCGCGTACTTCTTCCGTACGTTCACCGAGGCGCCGGGCGAGAAGCTCCGCCGCGCGGAGTACGAGGCGGCCCAGGTCCGGTTCGCGAAGCGCCGCTCGTCCAGGACCGGCAACCCGGCGGCCCGCAAGGCGGCCAAGGCGAAGAAGCCGCGGCGCAAGTAGGGGACCCGGCCCGTCCCGTACGGCCGGGGGCCACGATGGCCCCATGACCGCAACGGATTCCCCGGAACACGCCGCCGCGCGCCCCTCCCGCGCTCTGTCCTTCGAGGGGGCGGCCGCCCAGTACGCCGCCGCCCGCCCCGGCTACCCCGCCGCTCTTTTCGACGCCGTCGAGGAACTCGCGGGCCTGCCCCTGCACGGTGCCCGCACGCTCGACGTGGGCGCGGGCACCGGCATCTCCACCCGACGCCTCCACGACCGCGGCGCCCGCGTCGTCGCCGTGGAGCCGGGACCCGGCATGGCGGCCGAACTGCGCCGGTCCCTGCCGCACGTTCCGCTGGTGCGGGGTGACGGCAACAGCCTCCCCTTTGCCCCGGCCTCGGCCGACCTGATCACGTACGCGCAGTCCTGGCACTGGACCGACCGCGCCCGCTCAACGCCCGAGGCCCTGCGCGTTCTGCGGCCGGGCGGGGCGCTCGCCCTCTGGTGGAACGTCTCCGACCACACCGTCCCGTGGGTCGCCGACCAGGACACCCGGCTGCGGCACTTCTTCCGCGACGAGGTCGGGGCCGAGGACGAAAGCGCCCACGGCGCGCCCGCCCGCACCCGCGGTCTGCTGCCCGAGCTCGCCTTCGAGCACCGCCGTATCCCCTGGACCCGGCGCGTCGCCCTCACCACACACCTCGACAACCTCGGCAGCCACTCCGCGTTCCTGGTCCTCGGCGAGGAACCCACCCGGCGCTTCCTCGCGGAGGAGCGCGAGCACCTCGCGCGGCTCTTCCCGGACGGCACGGTCGAGGAGGCATACGTCGTCGACCTGAACGTCGCCGTCCGCTGACAGTCCGGCCCTGCCCGGTCCCTTGACGGCGGCGCCCACCGGGACCAAAATTCATCACGTGATGAATTCTTCGGGTGCCGCCATCGAGGCCCGTGGCCTCACCGTCGTACGAGGCAGCCGCACCGTCCTGAAGGGCCTCGGCTTCGCCGTCGAACCCGGCAGGATCACGGGCCTCCTCGGCCCCTCCGGCTGCGGCAAATCCACCCTGATGCGGGCCGTGGCCGGTACCCAGGCCAAGGTCACCGGCACCCTCGAAGTCCTGGGCAGCCCGGCAGGCCACCCCGCCCTCCGGCCACGGATCGGATACGTCACCCAGGCCCCGTCCGTCTACACCGACCTCACCGTCCGGCAGAACCTCGACTACTTCGCGGCGATCCTCCAGCCGGGCCGCCGGCACCGGGAGGACCGCCGCGCGGCCGTCACCCGCGCGATCACCGAGGTGGACCTGAGCAGCCACGCCGGCGACCTCGCCGGCACCCTCTCCGGCGGCCAGCGCACCCGCGTCTCCCTCGCCGTCGCGCTGCTCGGCACCCCCGAACTCCTCGTCCTCGACGAACCCACCGTCGGCCTCGACCCGGTGCTCAGGCGCGACCTCTGGAACCTCTTCCACCGCCTCGCCGCCGACCGCGGCACCACCCTGCTCGTCTCGTCCCACGTCATGGACGAGGCCGAGCGCTGCCACCGGCTGCTCCTGATGCGCGAAGGCGAGATCCTCGCCGACGACACCCCCGAGGCCCTGCGCCGGGGCGCCGGATCCGACACCGTCGAAGAAGCCTTCCTCCACCTGGTCGACGCGGCCGCCACCCGTCAGGAGAACGCCCGATGACTACGACGACCACCGGCACCCCGCCCCTGAGCGCGGCGCGCACCCTCGCCACCGCCGGCCGGGTCCTGCGCCAGCTGACGCACGACCCGCGCACGGTCGCGCTCCTGCTGCTGATCCCGGTTCTGATGATCACGCT
This sequence comes from Streptomyces sp. NBC_00385, assembly GCF_035917155.1. Lineage (NCBI taxonomy): Bacteria > Bacillati > Actinomycetota > Actinomycetes > Kitasatosporales > Streptomycetaceae > Streptomyces > Streptomyces sp. NBC_00385. Next base: position 4,753,066 of record NZ_CP107951.1, read on the forward strand.
GCTGCGGTACGTGTTCGACGGGAGCCCGCAGACGTTCGACTCCATCGGCGCCTCGCTCCTGGGCATCTTCCCGCTGATCACGATGTTCCTGGTGACCTCGATCGCCACCCTGCGCGAACGCACCTCGGGCACCCTGGAGCGCCTCCTCGCCATGCCACTCGGCAAGGGCGACCTGATCGCCGGCTACGCGCTCGCCTTCGGCGCCGTCGCCATCGTCCAGTCCCTCCTGGCCACGGCCCTCTCGGTCTGGGCCCTCGGCCTGGACGTCACCGGATCACCGTGGCTGCTGCTCCTGGTCGCCCTGCTCGACGCCCTGCTGGGCACGGCGCTCGGCCTGTTCGTCTCGGCCTTCGCGGCATCCGAGTTCCAGGCCGTCCAGTTCATGCCGGCCGTGATCTTCCCGCAGCTCCTGCTCTGCGGACTCTTCATCGCCCGGGACCGGATGGCCCCCGTCCTGGAAGCGATCTCGAACGTCCTGCCCATGTCGTACGCCGTCGACGGCATGAACGAGGTCCTCCACCACACCGACATCACCGGACACTTCATCCGCGACGTCGTGATCGTCGGCGGCTGCGCCCTCCTCGTCCTCGGCCTCGGCGCAGCCACCCTCCGCCGCCGCACCACCTGACGGGCCGGTGCGAGGATGGCGCCACGAGAACCGTGAGCACCGCCCGGAGGGTGAAGCGCATGACCCAGACAGTTGCAGTCCTCGGCACCGGCAAGATCGGCGAGGCCCTGCTCAGCGGCATGATCCGGGCCGGCTGGCGTCCGGCGAACCTGCTGGTCACCACCCGCCGCTCCGAGCGTGCCGCCGAGCTGCACGACCGCTACGGCGTCGACGCGGTCACCAACGCGGAGGCCGCCAAGCGCGCCGACATCCTCATCCTCGCGGTCAAGCCCCAGGACATGGGCCGTCTCCTGGACGAACTCTCGCCGCACCTCACCGCCGACCGCCTGGTCATCAGTGCCGCGGCCGGCATCACGACCGCCTTCATCGAGGAGCGCCTCACCGCAGGCACCCCGGTGGTCCGCGTCATGCCGAACACCCCCGTCCTGGTCGACGAGGGCATGTCCGTCATCTCCGCGGGCAGCCACGCCACCACCGGACACCTCGCCACCGCGGAGTCGATCTTCGGAGGCGTCGGCAAGACCCTGCGCGTCCCCGAGTCCCAGCAGGACGCGGCGACCGCCCTGTCCGGCTCGGGACCCGCCTACTTCTACTTCCTCGTCGAGGCGATGACGGACGCCGGCATCCTGCTCGGCCTGCCCCGCGCCCAGGCCCACGACCTCATCGTGCAGGCCGCCATCGGCGCCGCCGTGATGCTCCGCGACAGCGGCGAGCACCCGGTCAAGCTCCGCGAGGCCGTCACCAGCCCGGCCGGCACCACGATCAGCGCCATCCGCGAACTGGAGAACCACGGCGTACGCGCCGCTCTCATCGCCGCCCTCGAAGCGGCCCGCGACCGCAGCCGCGAGCTCGCCTCCGGCAACGGCTGAGCCAGGGCCCGGGTGGGGATGCCCCGCGGCGTCGCGCGGCCGCTTCTTCTTTCCCGGGACGACCCGACCCGGGTCCTACTCCGCGGCAGCGATCAGCTCCGCACTGCGCACCACCTTCGCGAACCCACCGCCGTGCAACGACACGGCGGTGGCCCGCGCCAACTCCTGCGCACCGAGCGTCCACCCCCACGGACCGGTCCCGTCGAAGGTGTACGTCGCGTCGAGCGCGAAGAACACCTCGTAACCCAGGTTCCCCGCCATCCGCGCCGTCGTCTCCGCGCACATATTGGTCTGGATCCCGGCCACCACGATCTGCCGCACTCCTGCGGCGTTCAGCCACGCACCCAGATCCGGCGTCCCGTAGAACGCCGAGTTCACGCTCTTCGCCACGAACAGTTCCGCCCCGCCGCCCTTTCCCCGCCGCTCCTCCACGTACGGCTTGAAGTCGTTCCCGGGATATCCCACCCGCAACGGCGAATCGGGCTTGGGCGAGTCATGCCGTACGAAGACGACGGGCCGGCCGCTCGACTGCCAGGCATCGATCAGCCCGGCGATGTTCTCGTCCGCCTCGGGATTGTTCCGCGGCCCCCAGTACGCCTCCTCCTCGAATCCCTGCTGCACTTCCACCACGACCAGCGCTGCGTTGCCTGCGATCTCCATGGCTACGATCCTGCCGCTGGGGACTCCGGCAGCCCAGAGGTCAAAAAGTCATCGATCGATGCTTTACTGCCAGCATGCCGACGCTTGGGACTCCTCATTCCGCCCCCACCCGGATCGCCCTCGTCTCCTTCCCCGGTGTCCGGGCGTTCGATGTCTCGGTCATCACGGAGGTATGGGGCGTGGACCGTACGGACCGCGGAGTGCCGCGGTTCGACCTGCACCGCACCGCGGTCACCGATGCCCCCATTCCGTTGCGCGGCGGCCTCTCCCTGACCCCCGACCGCACGCTGAGCTGGCTGGCCCGCGCCGACCTGATCGTCGTCCCCGGGCTCGACGACCATGTGACACCGGCCCCGGAGCCGGTCCTCGCAGCCCTGCGCCGCGCTCACGCCCGCGCGACGCCGATCGCGGCCCTCTGCGGTGGCGCCTTCACCCTGGCTCAGGCGGGCCTCCTGGACGGCCGGCGGGCAGTCACCCACTGGAACCTCACGGACCTCCTGCGCACCCGCCATCCCGCCGTGACCGTCGTACCGGACGCTTTGTTCGTCCACGACGACCATCTCTGGACGTCCGCCGGAACGGCAGCCGGTATCGACCTCTGCCTCCACCTCGTCCGGACGGCCCATGGCGCCGAGGCGGCGGCGACGATCGCACGGTCGATGGTCACGGCGCCCTTCCGTACCGGCACCCAGGCCCAGTTCATCGAGCACCCCACGCCGCACACCGACCGCGACGCCGACACGCTCGCCGATGTCCGTGCCTTCGCCCTGACCCGCTTGGCGGATCCGCACACGGTGGCGGAGCTGGCCGACCGGGCCGGCATGTCGCCGCGCTCCTTCGCCCGCCATTTCCAGGCGAGCACCGGCACCACACCGCTGCGCTGGCTGATCGCCCAGCGCATCGCCGCAGCTCAGAAACTGCTGGAGCGCACGGACCTCCCGCTGCCCGAGGTGGCCCGCCGCACGGGCTTCGGCAGCGAGATCACCATGCGCCAGCACTTCGCCACCCACCTGGGCACCAGCCCCCGCGACTACCGGCTCGCCTTCCACCGCACCCCGACGAGGACCGGGGTTGACACGCCCCCCTCGCATCCGTAGTGTGCTCCGAGTTGTCCGACGTGAGCGCCGACCCCGGTCGGTCCCCGGACAGCCATTCCGCAGTAACCACAACGAGCGAGCGACAGCTGTCGCCTGTCTCTGCGTGCGCATTCGCGAAATGAGGAATCCACGTTCGAAGGAACGTGACCCCGATTAGCGTCGAGGCCCCGGATTCCGCTAACGTCTCACTCGTCGGAACGGCCCAACAGCCGCGAGGACAAGCCCCGCTGACTGGGAATCAGGCCCGAAAGGATCTGATAGAGTCGGACTCGCCGGAAAGGGAAAGCGCGAAAGCGAAGAACTGGAAAGCGAGAATGCGAAACCCGCTTCGACCGGGAACCGGACACGAAAGAGTCTGATAGAGTCGGAAACGCAAGATCGAAGGGAAGCGCCCGGAGGAAAGCCCGAGAGGGTGAGTACGAAGGAAGCGTCCGTTCCTTGAGAACTCAACAGCGTGCCAAAAGTCAACGCCAGATATGTTGATACCCCGACCTGTTTCGGCAGGTTCGAGGTTCCTTTGAAAGTCCTGCCAGGCCTTTACCGGCTTGGTAGGCAATGCACACAGCGAGGACATAGCGAACGGCCGGTCCTATTCCGACTCGGTTGTTCCGCTCTCGTGGTGTCTACCCGATTACGGGAAAACATTCACGGAGAGTTTGATCCTGGCTCAGGACGAACGCTGGCGGCGTGCTTAACACATGCAAGTCGAACGATGAAGCCTTTCGGGGTGGATTAGTGGCGAACGGGTGAGTAACACGTGGGCAATCTGCCCTTCACTCTGGGACAAGCCCTGGAAACGGGGTCTAATACCGGATAATACTTTCTCTCTCATGGGGGAAGGTTAAAAGCTCCGGCGGTGAAGGATGAGCCCGCGGCCTATCAGCTAGTTGGTGGGGTAATGGCCTACCAAGGCGACGACGGGTAGCCGGCCTGAGAGGGCGACCGGCCACACTGGGACTGAGACACGGCCCAGACTCCTACGGGAGGCAGCAGTGGGGAATATTGCACAATGGGCGAAAGCCTGATGCAGCGACGCCGCGTGAGGGATGACGGCCTTCGGGTTGTAAACCTCTTTCAGCAGGGAAGAAGCGAAAGTGACGGTACCTGCAGAAGAAGCGCCGGCTAACTACGTGCCAGCAGCCGCGGTAATACGTAGGGCGCAAGCGTTGTCCGGAATTATTGGGCGTAAAGAGCTCGTAGGCGGCTTGTTGCGTCGGTTGTGAAAGCCCGGGGCTTAACCCCGGGTCTGCAGTCGATACGGGCAGGCTAGAGTGTGGTAGGGGAGATCGGAATTCCTGGTGTAGCGGTGAAATGCGCAGATATCAGGAGGAACACCGGTGGCGAAGGCGGATCTCTGGGCCATTACTGACGCTGAGGAGCGAAAGCGTGGGGAGCGAACAGGATTAGATACCCTGGTAGTCCACGCCGTAAACGTTGGGAACTAGGTGTTGGCGACATTCCACGTCGTCGGTGCCGCAGCTAACGCATTAAGTTCCCCGCCTGGGGAGTACGGCCGCAAGGCTAAAACTCAAAGGAATTGACGGGGGCCCGCACAAGCAGCGGAGCATGTGGCTTAATTCGACGCAACGCGAAGAACCTTACCAAGGCTTGACATCGCCCGGAAAGCCGTAGAGATACGGCCCCCCTTGTGGTCGGGTGACAGGTGGTGCATGGCTGTCGTCAGCTCGTGTCGTGAGATGTTGGGTTAAGTCCCGCAACGAGCGCAACCCTTGTTCTGTGTTGCCAGCATGCCCTTCGGGGTGATGGGGACTCACAGGAGACTGCCGGGGTCAACTCGGAGGAAGGTGGGGACGACGTCAAGTCATCATGCCCCTTATGTCTTGGGCTGCACACGTGCTACAATGGCCGGTACAATGAGCTGCGATGCCGCGAGGCGGAGCGAATCTCAAAAAGCCGGTCTCAGTTCGGATTGGGGTCTGCAACTCGACCCCATGAAGTCGGAGTTGCTAGTAATCGCAGATCAGCATTGCTGCGGTGAATACGTTCCCGGGCCTTGTACACACCGCCCGTCACGTCACGAAAGTCGGTAACACCCGAAGCCGGTGGCCCAACCCCTTGTGGGAGGGAGCTGTCGAAGGTGGGACTGGCGATTGGGACGAAGTCGTAACAAGGTAGCCGTACCGGAAGGTGCGGCTGGATCACCTCCTTTCTAAGGAGCATCTAGATTCCGCAAGGAATCCAGAGACCATTTCGTCGGCAAATGTTCGACGGTGGTTGCTCAAGGGTGGAACGTTGACTATTCGGCACGATGAGCACGGTTTCGTTAGTACTGCTTCGGCGTGGAAAACGGGAACGGGTTGATCGGGTCGGGCACGCTGTTGGGTATCTGAAGGTACGGGCTCATTTGAGTCTGTCCTTCGGTTGCCGGCCCCAGTGAACTCGTTCTTCGGAGCGGGGTGATGGGTGGCTGGTCGTTGTTTGAGAACTGCACAGTGGACGCGAGCATCTGTGGCCAAGTTTTTAAGGGCGCACGGTGGATGCCTTGGCACCAGGAACCGATGAAGGACGTGGGAGGCCACGATAGTCCCCGGGGAGCTGTCAACCAAGCTTTGATCCGGGGGTTTCCGAATGGGGAAACCCGGCAGTCGTCATGGGCTGTCACCCGCTGCTGAACACATAGGCAGTGTGGAGGGAACGAGGGGAAGTGAAACATCTCAGTACCCTCAGGAAGAGAAAACAACCGTGATTCCGGGAGTAGTGGCGAGCGAAACTGGATCAGGCCAAACCGTATGCGTGTGATACCCGGCAGGGGTTGCGCATGCGGGGTTGTGGGATCTCTTTTTCATGGTCTGCCGGCCGTGAGACGAGTCAGAAACCGTTGATGTAGGCGAAGGACATGCGAAAGGTCCGGCGTAGAGGGTAAGACCCCCGTAGCTGAAACATCAACGGCTCGTTTAAGAGACACCCAAGTAGCACGGGGCCCGAGAAATCCCGTGTGAATCTGGCGGGACCACCCGTTAAGCCTAAATATTCCCTGGTGACCGATAGCGGATAGTACCGTGAGGGAATGGTGAAAAGTACCGCGGGAGCGGAGTGAAATAGTACCTGAAACCGTGTGCCTACAAGCCGTGGGAGCGTCGCTGTGTGTGCTTGCACATGCAGTCGTGACTGCGTGCCTTTTGAAGAATGAGCCTGCGAGTTTGCGGTGTGTTGCGAGGTTAACCCGTGTGGGGAAGCCGTAGCGAAAGCGAGTCCGAATAGGGCGATTTAGTAGCGCGCTCAAGACCCGAAGCGGAGTGATCTAGCCATGGGCAGGTTGAAGCGGAGGTAAGACTTCGTGGAGGACCGAACCCACCAGGGTTGAAAACCTGGGGGATGACCTGTGGTTAGGGGTGAAAGGCCAATCAAACTCCGTGATAGCTGGTTCTCCCCGAAATGCATTTAGGTGCAGCGTCGTGTGTTTCTTGCCGGAGGTAGAGCACTGGATAGGCGATGGGCCCTACCGGGTTACTGACCTTAGCCAAACTCCGAATGCCGGTAAGTGAGAGCACGGCAGTGAGACTGTGGGGGATAAGCTCCATGGTCGAGAGGGAAACAGCCCAGAGCATCGACTAAGGCCCCTAAGCGTACGCTAAGTGGGAAAGGATGTGGAGTCGCAGAGACAACCAGGAGGTTGGCTTAGAAGCAGCCACCCTTGAAAGAGTGCGTAATAGCTCACTGGTCAAGTGATTCCGCGCCGACAATGTAGCGGGGCTCAAGCGTACCGCCGAAGTCGTGTCATTCCAGCATGTACCCCCAACGGGGGCTGGGATGGGTAGGGGAGCGTCGTGTGCCGGGTGAAGCAGCCGCGGAAGCGAGTTGTGGACGGTTCACGAGTGAGAATGCAGGCATGAGTAGCGATACACACGTGAGAAACGTGTGCGCCGATTGACTAAGGGTTCCTGGGTCAAGCTGATCTGCCCAGGGTAAGTCGGGACCTAAGGCGAGGCCGACAGGCGTAGTCGATGGACAACCGGTTGATATTCCGGTACCCGCTTTGAAACGCCCAATACTGAATCAGGCGATGCTAAGTCCGTGAAGCCGGCCCGATCTCTTCGGAGTTGAGGGTAGTGGTGGAGCCGACGAACCAGACTTGTACTAGGTAAGCGATGGGGTGACGCAGGAAGGTAGTCCAGCCCGGGCGGTGGTAGTCCCGGGGTAAGGGTGTAGGCCGTGTGGTAGGTAAATCCGTCACACATTAAGGCTGAGACCTGATGCCGAGCCGATTGTGGTGAAGTGGATGATCCTATGCTGTCGAGAAAAGCCTCTAGCGAGTTTCATGGCGGCCCGTACCCTAAACCGACTCAGGTGGTCAGGTAGAGAATACCGAGGCGTTCGGGTGAACTATGGTTAAGGAACTCGGCAAAATGCCCCCGTAACTTCGGGAGAAGGGGGGCCATCACTGGTGAGGGAACTTGCTTCCTGAGCTGGGGGTGGCCGCAGAGACCAGCGAGAAGCGACTGTTTACTAAAAACACAGGTCCGTGCGAAGCCGTAAGGCGATGTATACGGACTGACGCCTGCCCGGTGCTGGAACGTTAAGGGGACCGGTTAGCTGACTTTCGGGTCGGCGAAGCTGAGAACTTAAGCGCCAGTAAACGGCGGTGGTAACTATAACCATCCTAAGGTAGCGAAATTCCTTGTCGGGTAAGTTCCGACCTGCACGAATGGCGTAACGACTTCTCGACTGTCTCAACCATAGGCCCGGTGAAATTGCACTACGAGTAAAGATGCTCGTTTCGCGCAGCAGGACGGAAAGACCCCGGGACCTTTACTATAGTTTGATATTGGTGTTCGGTTCGGCTTGTGTAGGATAGGTGGGAGACTTTGAAGCGGCCACGCCAGTGGTTGTGGAGTCGTCGTTGAAATACCACTCTGGTCGTGCTGGATGTCTAACCTGGGTCCGTGATCCGGATCAGGGACAGTGTCTGATGGGTAGTTTAACTGGGGCGGTTGCCTCCTAAAGAGTAACGGAGGCGCCCAAAGGTTCCCTCAGCCTGGTTGGCAATCAGGTGTTGAGTGTAAGTGCACAAGGGAGCTTGACTGTGAGACCGACGGGTCGAGCAGGGACGAAAGTCGGGACTAGTGATCCGGCAGTGGCTTGTGGAAGCGCTGTCGCTCAACGGATAAAAGGTACCCCGGGGATAACAGGCTGATCTTCCCCAAGAGTCCATATCGACGGGATGGTTTGGCACCTCGATGTCGGCTCGTCGCATCCTGGGGCTGGAGTCGGTCCCAAGGGTTGGGCTGTTCGCCCATTAAAGCGGTACGCGAGCTGGGTTTAGAACGTCGTGAGACAGTTCGGTCCCTATCCGCTGTGCGCGTAGGAATATTGAGAAGGGCTGTCCCTAGTACGAGAGGACCGGGACGGACGAACCTCTGGTGTGCCAGTTGTCCTGCCAAGGGCATGGCTGGTTGGCTACGTTCGGAAAGGATAACCGCTGAAAGCATCTAAGCGGGAAGCCTGCTTCGAGATGAGTATTCCCACCCTCTTGAAGGGTTAAGGCTCCCAGTAGACGACTGGGTTGATAGGCCAGATGTGGAAGCCCGGTAACGGGTGGAGCTGACTGGTACTAATAGGCCGAGGGCTTGTCCTCAGTTGCTCGCGTCCACTGTGTTAGTTCTGAAATAACGAACGGCCGTGTTTTGTTCCGGTGTTGGTTAATTTCATAGTGTTTCGGTGGTCATTGCGTTAGGGAAACGCCCGGTTACATTCCGAACCCGGAAGCTAAGCCTTTCAGCGCCGATGGTACTGCAGGGGGGACCCTGTGGGAGAGTAGGACGCCGCCGAACTCCTTTTGATAGTTAAGCCCCGTGCCCTTGTGGCACGGGGCTTTTCTGCGTTCCGACCGTTTAAGGTCGTGGCATGCGCTACGAACTGGTCATCTTCGACAACGACGGTGTGCTCGTGGACAGCGAGCCGATCTCCAACACCATCCTGGCCGGCTACCTCACCGAGCTCGGGCACCCCACCTCGTACGAGGAGTCCCTCCGTGACTACATGGGGTCCGCCGTGCACCGGGTGCACGACCTCGTCGAGGAGCGGGGCGGGGAGAAGCTGCCCGCGGACTTCGACGACACGCTCCACTCACGGATCTTCGCCGCGTTCCAGCGGGAGCTGGAACCCGTCCCCGGCGTGCAGGAGGTGCTGGGGGAGCTCGTCGCCGACGGGATCCCGTACTGCGTCGCCTCCTCCAGCAGCCACGAGCGGATCCGGGTCAGCCATCACCGGACCGGGCTCGATCAGTGGTTCGAGGAGGAGTGGATCTTCTCGGCCGAGGACGTGGGCCGGGGGAAGCCGGCACCCGACCTGTTCCTCCTCGCCGCCGAGCGGATGGGTGTCGCTCCCGAGCGGTGCGTCGTCATCGAGGACAGCCCGCTGGGCGTCGAGGCGGCCAGGGCCGCGGGCATGGACGTGTACGGGTTCACGTCGATGATGCCGGCGGACCGGCTGACCGGTGTGACCGGGCATTTCTCCGACATGGGACAGCTGCGGGAATTGCTTGCCTGACGTCTCTACCCATGGGTAGAGACTGGCCCTACGCTCGCGCCCATGACAGATGCACGTTTGCGGCACGGCAGAGCCTCCCTTGCGTTGAGCTTCTTCGTGCAGGGCGTCACCTTCGCTCTCCTCGTGACCCGGATCCCCGCCATTCAGGACCGGTACGGGATATCCGACGGCCTGCTGCCCGTGTTCCTCGCCGCCGTGCCGATCCTGGCCGGTGTGGGCAGCGTGGTCACCGAGAAGGTGGTCGCACGGGTACGTCCGAGGGTCGTCCTGCGGTGGGCGCAGCCGGTGGTGCTGCTTGCGCTGCTCGGCGTCGGTGCCGGGAGCGAGGTGTGGGAAGCGGCCCTGGCGCTCGGTGTGTTCGGGCTGTCCGTAGGTGCGCTGGACGCCTCCATGAACATGATGGGGGTCAGTCTCCAGCGGGCGTACGGGCGCTCCATCATGCTCGGCTTCCACGCCGCGTACAGCCTGGGCGGGATCGCCGGGGCGTCCATGGCGTGGGCCGGAGCTCACTGGGATCTCTCGCTGCTGGTCTCGTACCTTCCGGTGGTCGTCGTGCTGCTGCCTGTCGCGTTCATCGGGAGCCGGTGGTACGTCGAGGGGAAGCAGGAGGACGAGCGGCAGCAGGGTGCGGCGCGGGGTGCGGCCGGGTCGGTTTCGTTCAAGCTGCTGATGCCGCTCTGTCTGGTGATGTGTTTCGCGTACATCGGGGATTCGACGGTCTCGAACTGGAGCGCGAAGTATCTGCAGGATGTGCTGGGGAGTTCGGAGCAGCTTTCGACGGTCCCGTACAACGTGTACATGGTGACGACGCTGCTCGGGCGGGCCGTCGGGGACTTCGGGGTGCGGCGGTTCGGTGCCGTGGCCGTGGTGCGGTCGGGGAGTGTGCTGGCCGCTGCCGGTTTCGGGGTGGTGGCCGTCGCGGGTGGGGCCTGGGTGGGGATGCTCGGGTTCACGATGCTGGGGCTCGGGCTCTGTGTGATCGTGCCGCAGACGTTCGCGGCCGCCGGGCGGATGTTCCCCGGGGCGAGCGATACCGCCATCGCGCGGCTGAACATCTTCAACTACGTGGGGTTCCTGGTGGGCTCGCCCCTGGTGGGGGCGCTCGGGGACGCGTGGAGCTACCGGGGCGCGATGCTCGTGCCGATGGTGCTGGTGCTCGCGACGCTCGTGTACGCCAAGTCGTTCGGCGCGGAGCCTGCCCGATACGGTGGCGGGCATGAGCGGCCGCGCACAGTTGATGTGGGATGACGCAGTAACGGGATACGACTTCGGGGACAGTCATCCCATGGATCCGGTCAGGCTCGCCCTGACGATGGGCCTGGTACGGGCGTTCGGTCTCGACCGGGCGGTGGATGTCGTGGCGGCGAAGGCGGCCGGGGACTCGACGCTGCGGCTCGTGCACCGGTCGGACTACGTGGCGGCGGTGCGGGCCGCGTCCGCCGATCCGCGGGCCGCGGACCAGAAGTACGGGATCGGGACGACGGACGATCCGGCGTTCGCCGGGATGCACGAGGTGTCGGCGCTGATCGCCGGACAGTCGGTGGCGGCGGCCGAGGCCGTGTGGCGGGGCGAGACCGGGCACGCCGTGAACTTCTCCGGCGGGCTCCATCACGCCATGCCAGGCGGGGCGGCGGGTTTCTGCATCTACAACGATCCGGCGCTCGCCATCGCGCGGCTGCTGGAGCTGGGGGCGGAGCGGGTCGCGTACGTCGATGTGGACGTGCATCACGGTGACGGGGTGCAGGCGGCGTTCTGGGAGGACCCGAGGGTACTGACCATCTCGCTGCACGAGCACCCGCGCACCCTTTTCCCGCAGACCGGGTGGCCGGAGGAGACGGGTGCCGGGGCGGGCGAGGGTGGTGCGGTCAATGTGGCGCTGCCGGCCGGCACGGGGGACGCCGGATGGCTGCGGGCGTTCCACGCGGTGGTGCCGGAGCTGCTGGCGGACTTCCGGCCGCAGGTCCTGGTGACGCAGCACGGGGCCGACACGCACTTCGAGGACCCGCTGGCCCATCTCGCCGTGTCGCTGGACGCGCAGCGGGCCGTGATGGCGGCCTGCCACGATCTGGCTCATGAGTACGCGGAGGGCGGGCGTTGGGTGGCGCTCGGCGGGGGCGGGTACGCGGTGGTGGACGTGGTGCCGCGGTCCTGGACCCATCTGGTGGGGATCGCCGCGCACGCGCCCGTGGATCCGGAGTCGGTGATCCCGTCGTCCTGGCGCGACGAGGTCTACGCCCGGACCCGGCAGCTGGGGCCGGCCCGGATGACGGACGGGCGTACTCCGTCGTGGAAGGCGTGGGAGGACGGCTACGACCCTGCGGACCGGCTGGATCAGGCGGTCCTCGCGACCCGGCGTGCGGCGTTTCCGCTGCGGGGGCTGCTGACCTGACGGCTGGAGCGGTGGCGCGTTCCGGTTACGCCAACTGTGGGGCGTAATCCGGGTTTTGGCCCCCCGGCGCCGGCGGTGGGGGAGCATCGGCAGGGTGTTGAGCACCGGAGCGCTGCGTGCGCATCTGCTGGCGGCCCGGCTGGCCGGGCCCGTGGCCACCTCGCGGGAGACGAGCCTGCGGAGTTATCGGCTGTTCGCGGCCAGGGACCCTCGGGTGACGCTGGGACTCGATCCCGGACGGGGGTGGGGGGAGCGGGACCTGCTGCGGCTCATGGCCGACAAGTGCGGGGTCTCGGACGACCCGTCCCATGTGTCGGGTCCCGACGTGATCGATCCGGAGCGGACGATGGCGGGTCTTGACGCGTTTGCCGAGCGGTTGTCGGACGCGGCGGTCCGGCGGGCGCCGGTGCTGTTCGGGACGGGGCATCCGCATCGGCTGATCGGTTTCTACGCAGCGCTGGCAGACGCCCTGTCGGCGGTCGGGTGTGCCGTACTCACCCCCGCGCAGGGGCGACGTATCGACATAACGACCCGGTTCGGGGTACGCACGTACAACCTCGACTACGTACGGGGAGTCGCGCTGGTGCGCGAACCCGGCGCGCGGGTGCCCGGTGGTGGCACCGGCGCACACACCCACTCACCGCTGCCGCTGAGGGTGGCCCTGGAGGCCGCGGCGGAGGCCCGCGGGCCGCTGCCGGAACTCGTCGTGGGGGACCACGGCTGGGTCTGCGGGGCAGGTCAGCTGGGCATCGAGGCGATGGGCCTGGCGGATACGGACGATCCGGCGCTGTTCGTCGGGGAGGCGGAGGGCCGGGTCGCGGTCGCCGTTCCGCTCGACGACGGCGTGCGGTCCGCCTACTACCTGCCGCTGACGCGCTATGTGCTCAATCGGGCGTGTCTGTCACAGTAGGCGGCCGATCGTCTCTCCTCTTCCCCACTCGCATCACCCGCCCCTAATCTGGGGAGTGAGCGCACAACGACGAAGAGTCACCGGAGGGGAAGCCGGTGCGCGTCTCGTGCGGAAGGTACAGGTGGGTCATGGCTGCTGACAGCGAGAGGCCTCTCAACGAGGTCAAGTTTCTGACCGTGGCGGAAGTCGCCTCGGTCATGCGAGTGTCGAAGATGACCGTGTACCGCTTGGTGCACAGTGGTCATCTGCCGGCGATCCGGGTGGGAAGGTCCTTCCGGGTGCCGGAGCAAGCGGTTCACGAGTATCTCCGCGAGTCCTTCGTGGGGGTGGGGACGGCCTGACGTTCCCCTCGGATTACGTACCTCACGCGGTGGCGGGTAGGCTAGGCCGACGTAGGTCGTGTGGGCCCAGACGCCCCGCACCAGTGAAGAAGAAGTGAGCGAGGGTAGTCGTGGGCTCTGTTATCAAGAAGCGGCGTAAGCGGATGGCCAAGAAGAAGCACCGCAAGCTGCTCAAGCGCACGCGCGTTCAGCGTCGCAACAAGAAGTAAGCGAACGCAGTTCGTGAAATCCGCAGCCCTTTCGCCGATGAGGCGGGAGGGCTGCGGTGCTGTGCGGGCCCGGTACGCGGCGGTGCGGGCGGCGGGTGCGCACATTCGGGCCAAGACGCGGGAGAACGCCGCCGCGCAGACGTCACAGGGCACCATCCACCCGCTACGGTGACGACCGGGGGAGTGCCTTTTCGCGGGCACCCCTTCCATCACCTCACGGAGACCGACGGAAGGCGCTGATCTTGGGGAAGGTCGTGCTCGTCACGGGAGCGGCCCGGCAGCTGGGCGGCCGGTTCGTGCGGCGCATCCAGCGTGAACCGGACGTGGACCGGGTGATCGCGGTCGACGCGGTCGCGCCCGGGCACCGGCTGGGCGACGCCGTCTTCGTGCGCGCGGACATCCGCCAGCCCGCCATCGCCAGGGTCCTCGCCGAGCACATGGTCGACACGGTCGTGCACCTGGACGTCAGCGGCAAGGCGCTCGGGGCCCAGGGGCGTACCGCGGTCAAGGAGACCAACGTCATCGGCACGATGCAGTTGCTCGGCGCCTGTCAGAAGGCGCCGTCGGTCCGGCGGATGGTGGTCAAGTCCAGTACGGGCGTGTACGGCTCCGCGCCCCGCGATCCGGCGGTCTTCCACGAGACGACCCCGCCCAAGTCGCTGCCCGGCGGCGGCTTCGCGAAGGACGCGGCGGAGGTCGAGGGGTACGTACGGGGCTTCGCGCGCCGCAGGCCGGACGTGGCCGTGTGCGTGCTGAGGTTCGCGAACATCCTGGGGCCCGACCCGGACTCGCCGCTCGCCGACTATCTGGCGCTGCCGGTCCTGCCGACGGTGTTCGGGTACGACCCGAGGCTCCAGTTCGTCCACGAGGACGACGTCCTCGACGTCCTCGGTATCGCCTCGGGCGAGCCGCGGCGCGGGACGCTGAACAGCGGCACGTTCAACATCGCGGGGGACGGGGTGCTGCTGCTCTCGCAGTGCGCGCGGCGGCTGGGGCGGCCGACGATGCCGCTGCTGCTGCCCGCGGTGACGTGGGTCGGGCAGGCGCTGCGTACCGTCGGCATGACGGACTTCTCGCCGGAACAGATCCGGCTGCTCACCCATGGCAGGGTGGTCTCCACGGTCCAGATGCGCGAGACGCTGGGCTTCCGCCCGCGGTTCTCCACGGCGGAGACGTTCGCCGAGTTCGCGCGCAGCCGGGGTCCGGGGCTGCTGCCGCCCGCGGCGGTGGGCCGGGCCGTCGACCGGCTGGCCGCGCTGCCGTTCGCCGGGGCCCCGGGGAGCAGCGGCGACACACACCCGACTCCGAGCGTCAGGTAGAGGAGCGCACCGACGATGGCGGATGCCAAGGTCATTCCGTTCGACGACGACCGTTCGCGGTCAGGAGGCGTGCCGCGTGCTGCGCGCCGGCGAACCTCGGGACGCGGCACGGGGTCCGTCAGCGCCCTGCCCGGGCAGCCGGCGGCCGCGCTGCCGCCGGAGGGGCAGGAGGAGGCCGTGGCGGCCCCTGAGGGCGTGGGAGGCGCTGGCTGGGACCGGCGGATCGCGGGCGGACTCGCGTTCCTGCGGCGGCGGCTCACGGGCGAGTACGACGTCGACGAGTTCGGTTACGACGAGGAGCTCACCGACCAGGTCCTGATGTCGATGCTGCGGCCGATGTACGAGAAGTACTTCCGGGTCGAGGTGAAGGGCATCGAGAACATCCCGTCGGACGGTGGGGCGCTCATCGTGTCCAACCACTCGGGGACGCTGCCGCTGGACGGGCTGATGCTCCAGGTCGCGGTGCACGACAACCATCCGGCGGGGCGGCATCTGCGGCTGCTCGCTGCGGACCTGGTCTTCATGCTGCCGGTCGTGAACGAGCTGGCCCGCAAGGCCGGCCACACGCTGGCCTGCGCGGAGGACGCGGAGCGGCTGCTGCGGCAGGGCGAGGTCGTCGGCGTGATGCCGGAGGGGTTCAAGGGCATCGGCAAGCCGTTCGGCGAGCGGTACAAGCTGCAGCGCTTCGGGCGGGGCGGTTTCGTCTCCACGGCGTTGCGGGCCGGGGTGCCGATCGTGCCGTGCTCGATCGTGGGGGCGGAGGAGATCTACCCGATGATCGGAAACGCGAAGACGCTGGCGCGGCTGCTGGGTTTCCCGTACTTCCCGATCACGCCGACGTTTCCCTGGCTGGGGCCGCTGGGAGCCCTGCCGTTGCCGACGAAGTGGACGATCCAGTTCGGTGAGCCGATTCCCACGGACGGGTATCCGGTGGAGGCGGCGGAGGATCCGATGCTGATGTTCAACCTGACGGATCAGGTGCGGGAGCAGATTCAGCACACGCTGTACAAGTTGCTGGTGCAGCGGCGGTCGGTGTTCTTCTGACGTTGCCCGGGTGCCCGGGCGTGGCGTTTGTCCTCAATCGCCGGACGGGCTGGGGTTGGTTGGCCTCGGGTGCGGGTGCGCCGGGGCGCGGGCTTTGTCCTCAAGCGCCGGACGGGCTTGATAGGGCTGGGCGGGGCGGCCCTGGTGAGGCCGCCCCGGGTGCGTCAGTTCTTGTCGTCCTGGGCGTCGATTCCCAGACCGCCGATCAGGCCGGGGATCAGGGGCGGCAGGGTGATGTCCGGCGACGGGGTCGTGCTCGGTGTGTCCTGCGACGGTGTGGTGGCGTCGGGGGACGGCGGGTCGAGCAGGCCATCCGTGCCGCCGCCGATCAGGCCGTCCGCGGGGCTGCTGCCCGAGCCCGACGGGCGGGGCGAGGAGCTGGTGCCCGCACTGCTGTCGTGGGTGCCGGAGGGCGACGAGGGCGACGGGGGGTGCGAACGGGAGGACGGTGCCGAGCCGTTGCCGGTGGTGCCGGACTCCTTGGATCCGCTGTCCGTCTCCAGGGGGCGGGGGAGCAGCGACTGCAGCGGTTCGACCTCTTGGTCTATGGCTGCGAAGACCGAGCTCACCTGGTCGCCGATGTCGGTCAGCTGTACGGGGAGGCGGTCGCGGAGGCTGCTCCAGCTGTCGCGGTGGGTGCGGGAGAAGGAGTCGAGGGTCTGGATGGGCCCGATCCCGCCGTCGCGTTCGTAGGCGGCGTGGAGCAGGCGGTGGCCCTCCGTGGCGTCGTGGGTCATGCGGTCCAGCGTGCGTCTGACCTCGCCGAGCTGCTCGTGGTCCAGGTCGCCGGAGCGGGCGCGCTCCATCAGCCTGCGGGCTTCGCTGAGCCGGGTCGAGGCCTGGTCCAGGTAGACCTCGCCGCGGTCCGTGTCACCGTCGGCCAGGCCGAGGTGGATGTCCTCCATGCCGCGCTTCAGCCCGTAGAGGGAGTCACCCGGCAGGGCGTCGGAACTGGCAGCGGCCACGCCGCCGAAGGCTCCCGCGGCCACACCGACGGTGAGCCCGCCGGCCGCGAGGCCCTTCGTCCAGCGGGATCTGGGGCGCAGTTTCCGGAGTGGCGAGGCCCGGTGGGCCCCCTTGCCCCGTTGTTCGGGCACCGTAGGGTCCGCGGACGCGCCGCCCTCGGCGAACATGGCCTCCATGGCGGCGACGAGCTGGGCTCGCTGCACCACTTTGACCTCGGGGTCCAACTCCGGCTTCGGTAGCTCACCGAGGCCGTTCGCCAGGGCCAACAGCGGTCCGGGGTCGGCCTGTTCGGCCGGGTCCTCGGGCTGTACGGCCGCCGCACCGCGGAGCGACTGCTCCTCCAGGGCCTGGGCGAAGGCGTTCGCCCGCCGGTGTGCCGAAACGTTTGCGATCACTGGCGGCACCTCCTCTCGTCATGACGGTCGACTCCCCTGTGGGTCCGGAAGGTTGCACACCTTGAGCGCATCCACACGATTGAGTGAGTGTCTGCGGACATGGGGTGACGACAGGGAGCCTGCAACCGGCACAACGAGCGGCGCGGCATTGGGGTTACGCACGAAAGATGATCGGACCAGTGCGTGATGAACATATCGCCGAGAGTGACTCGGTCCGGGGGTGGGGTCAGCGGGCATCGTCCGGAAGGAGCCGGGCGAGGGTGCGGACGGCGCGGTACTGCAGGGTCTTGATCGCGCCCTCGTTCTTGCCCATCACCCGGGCGGTCTCGGCGACCGAGAGGCCTTGCAGGAAGCGCAGGGTCACGCACTCCTGCTGCTGGGGATTGAGTCGGCGCACGGCTTGCAGCAGTGCGGCATTGGAGAGGGACTCCAGGACGGAGTCCTCGGGACTGCGCTCGACCTCGTTGGCGTCGAGCATCTCGCCGGTGGTCACTTCCAGTCGGAAACGACTGGATTTGAAGTGGTCGGCGACCAGGTTGCGAGCGATGGTGACCAGCCAGGCGCCGAAGTCGCGGCCCTGCCAGGTGAAGGTGGAGATGCGCCGCAGGGCGCGGAGGAAGGTCTCACTCGTGAGATCCTCCGCCGTCGCCTTGCCGCCCACCCGGTAGTAGATGTAGCGGTACACGGTGTCGCTGTACTGGTCATAGAGGCGGCCGAAGGCGTCAGCCTCACCGGCCTGTGCGCGCTCGACGAGATCCATCATGCGCGCGCTGTCGCTGTCGGCGGTCGGCCGACGAACGGTGGACGTGGTCGTTGCGCCGCGGTTGCTGCGTCTTCCGACCGCCGCGCCGCGTTCGGCCAGGGCGTAGCAGGGGCCGGCAGGTGCAGGGGTGGCAAAGGCGGGTACGGCGTACGCGGTGGGGACGAAGCCGCGCAAGCGGTCGCCGACCGTTGCGCGCAGCGTAGCCAGGCCCGAGGCGTCAACCCCGACGTGTGGGTACACGGGACTCCCAGAGGCAGAGCTTCCATCACGTGCAGTGCGAAACCGTCACTCGTCGTAGTGAGTGGTGGGTTCCGGAATGCGTCTGAGGAGAATAACGCTTCGTACAGGCAGTGCTACACCCAGTTGCTCAAATCATCGATTACGTCGCTTCTGTAGCGACTATTCGACGCATCAAGTAGCACATCGTGACCGGTTATTGATCGGATTACTTCGAGATCTGTCACAGGCCGCGACGGGTTGTGGTCGAGTGCGGGTAACCCGACTGGCCGGAGCGGTCGGTGGGTATGGGGTCCCGATTGGCGGCGGGGGCCGGGCGTGGCCCGGCCCCGGCGGCCTGCGGCGGCAGGGTCAGTGGCGGCGGCGGTGCAGGGCGACGGCCGCCGCGGTGCCGCCGGCGAGAGCGCCCACGCCGGCGGCGGCCGGGATGCCGACCTTGGCGGCCTTGCGGCCGGTCCGGTAGTCGCGCAGCCGCCAGTCCCGGGCGCGTGCGTGCTTGCGGAGCTTGGCGTCCGGGTTGATCGCGTACGGGTGCCCGACCAGGGACAGCATCGGGATGTCGTTGTGCGAGTCGCTGTACGCCGCGCAGCGGGCCAGGTCCAGGCCCTCGGCCGCGGCCAGGGCGCGTACCGCCTCGGCCTTCGCGGGGCCGTGCAGGGGTTCGCCGACCAGGCGTCCGGTGTAGACGCCGTCGACCGATTCGGCGACGGTGCCCAGCGCGCCGGTCAGGCCGAGCCTGCGGGCGATGATCGTGGCGGTCTCCACCGGGGCGGCGGTGACCAGCCAGACCTTCTGGCCGGCGTCGAGGTGGGCCTGGGCGAGCGCGCGGGTGCCGGGCCAGATGCGGTCGGCCATGTACTCGTCGTAGATCTCCTCGCCGATCGACATCAGCTCGGAGACGCGATGGCCCTTGACGATGGACAGGGCGCTGTCGCGGGCGTCCTGCATGTGTTCGGGGTCCTCGACGCCGGCCAGCCTGAACCAGGCCTGCTGCCAGGCGAACCGGGTGAGCTCGCGGCGCTCGAAGAACTTCCGCTTGTACAGGCCGCGGCCGAAGTGGAAGATCGCGGCGCCCTGCATGACGGTGTTGTCGAGGTCGAAGAAGGCGGCGGCCCGGTCGTCGCCGACGACGGGGAACTCGGGTTCCCCGTCCTGCGCGGTGCCTTCCTCGGCGCCGGCGGACTGTTCGGCGGCGAGCGAGGACTTCCGTGCTGCCTCCGCCGCCGCTTCGCCCGCCAGCACGCTGCGTGCTGTCGCGGAACGCCTACGCGGTGTGAGCCATCCAAGAGCGGCCATGCCGTGAGCATAGCCAGTCACCCCGCTCCTTCCCGACCTGCCGGGATGCGGCGGCGTGAACTCTCGGAGACCGACGCGTTAAACGGGCGATTCCCGGGCGTACCGGTTCAAGGGCGGAACGGGGCCGGGAGCGGCGCAGAATGAGAGGTATGAGTGCCCTGCTGCGTCGTACGAAGAAGAAGCCCGCCGACCGCGTGGTGACCCTGGTCGGGAAGCCGGGGTGTCACCTCTGTGACGACGCCCGGGCGGTGGTGCGGGCGGTCTGCGAGGAGACCGGCGCCTCCTGGGAGGAGAAGGACATCACCCGGGACGAGGAGCTGTACAAGGAGTACTGGGAGCAGATTCCCGTGGTGCTCGTAGATAACGAACAGCACACGTTCTGGCGGGTGGACCCGGTAAGACTGCGCAGCGCGCTGCTTTCCTGAGAGAAACCTGGTTACCATCGTGGGCGTTTTGAGTGGTCTCGGGGGCGTGGCTGTGAGGAGTGTGTTCCGCTTTGCCCCCTTCGGGCCTGCAACGGGCTGATGCGATCCGTGGTTCCTGGATCGCGCGACGAGTGCGCGTGACCCCGGTCACTTTGACCGGACAAAACGGACACTATCTTTGTGCACGCGTTCACAAAGACATAGCCTGCATTCGACGGGGCGGTCTTGGGACATACGGCCGCCTGCAGCCCCGCTCATCCCGCAGGAGCACCGTGGCAACTGGCCGAAATCACCGACCGGCGACCCGTAGCCGAGGAATTCCCGAGGCCACCGTCGCCCGACTTCCGCTGTATCTCCGTGCGCTGACCGCGCTCTCCGAGCGTTCGGTCCCCACGGTCTCCTCCGAGGAGCTCGCCGCGGCGGCGGGGGTCAACTCCGCGAAGCTGCGCAAGGACTTCAGCTATCTCGGTTCGTACGGGACCCGCGGAGTCGGTTACGACGTCGAGTACCTCGTCTACCAGATCTCGCGCGAGCTCGGCCTCACCCAGGACTGGCCGGTCGCCATCGTCGGCATCGGCAACCTCGGCGCGGCGCTCGCCAACTACGGCGGTTTCGCCTCCCGCGGCTTCCGGGTCGCCGCGCTGATCGACGCCGATCCCGCGATGGCCGGAACGCCGGTCGCCGGGATCCCCGTCCAGCACGCCGACGACCTGGACCGCATCATCAGCGAGAACGGCGTCTCGATCGGTGTGATCACGACCCCGCCCGGCGCCGCCCAGCAGGTCTGCGACCGGCTCGTCGCCGCGGGCGTCACCTCCATCCTGAACTTCGCCCCGACCGTGCTCTCGGTGCCCGACGGCGTCGACGTGCGCAAGGTCGACCTCTCCATCGAGCTGCAGATCCTCGCCTTCCACGAGCAGCGCAAGGCCGGTGAGGAGGCCGCTTCCTCCGACAGCGGCCCGGACCCGGACGCGCCGCCCGTGCGCGCCGCGACCAGCAGCCGGAAGGGACCCGACGGGGACATGCCCGCCGTGATGCCGGCATGAGTCTCCTTGTCGTAGGGCTGAGCCACCGCAGCGCCCCCGTCTCCGTGCTGGAGCGGGCCTCGCTGTCCGCCGACAGCCAGGCCAAGCTGCTGCAGGACACCCTCGCCGCGGAGCCCGCTGTCGAGGCCGCCGTCCTCGCCACCTGCAACCGCATCGAGCTGTACGCCGACGTGGACAAGTTCCACGCGGGCGTCGCCGAGCTGTCCACGCTGCTCGCCCAGCACAGCGGCGTCGGCCTGGACGAGCTCACTCCCTATCTCTATGTGCACTACGAGGACCGGGCCGTCCACCACCTCTTCTCGGTGGCCTGCGGACTGGACTCGATGGTCGTGGGCGAGGGTCAGATCCTCGGCCAGATCAAGGACGCGCTGGCGCTGGGGCAGGAGCTCCACACCGCCGGCCGGCTGCTGAACGACCTCTTCCAGCAGGCCCTGCGGGTCGGCAAGCGCGCCCACAGCGAGACCGGGATCGACCGGGCCGGGCAGTCGCTCGTCACCTTCGGCCTGGAACAGCTCGCCGACGGCCGTGACCCCGTGGCCTGGGCGAAGGGCAAGCGCGCCCTGGTGATCGGCGCGGGCTCGATGTCCTCGCTGGCCGCCGCGACCCTGGCCCGTACCGGTGTCGCCGAGATCGTCGTCGCCAACCGCACCCGTGCCCGCGCCGACCGCCTGGTCGAGATCCTGGGCCAGGCCGGCGGCACCGGTGTGGCCGCCCACGCCGTGGAGATGGCCGCCGTCTCCGACGAACTGACACGTGCCGACGTCGTCGTCTCCTGCACCGGCGCCACCGGGCTCGTCCTGAGCGCCGAGGCCGTCGCCGGAGCGCTCGGTCTTGACCCGGCCCCCGCGTACGAGGCGCCCGCCGTACCCGTCGCCGGGCCGCCCGTCGAGCCGGACGAGCAGCACGCCGCGTGGGTGGAGAACGGTTCCGCCACCGCGACCGCGCAGGCCCGCGCGGTCCGCCGGATCCCGGCCCAGTCCACCGGCCCCGTCCGGCTCGCCCTGCTGGACCTGGCCATGCCGCGCGACATCGACGGCGGCGCCGCCCGCCTCGACGGTGTGCGCCTCGTCGACATCGAGTCGCTCGCGGAGGCGTCCGCGGACGCCCCGATGGCCGCCGATGTGGACCAGGTGCGCAGCATCGTCGCCGACGAGGTCGCCGCCTTCGGTGCCGCCCAGCGCGCCGCCCACATCACTCCCACCGTCGTCGCCCTGCGCACGATGGCCGCCGGAGTGGTCGCGGGCGAGATCGCACGCCTGGACGGGCGCCTTCCCGACCTGGACGAGAAGCAGCGCGCCGAGATCTCGCAGACCGTGCGCCGCGTCGTCGACAAGCTCCTGCACGCGCCCACCGTGCGGGTCAAGCAGCTCGCCAGCGAGCCCGGCGGCGCCGGGTACGCCGATGCGCTGCGGGAACTCTTCGACCTCGACCCGCAGACGGTCGCCGCCGTCTCCCGGGCAGACCTGAACGACCCGAATCGAGGGCGGTCATGACCGACAACTCACCCCTGGGCGCGGGGTCAACCCAGCCGCTGAGGCTGGGGACCCGGCGCAGCAAGCTCGCCATGGCGCAGTCCGGCCTGGTGGCCGACGCGGTCAGCGAGGTGACCGGGCGCGCCGTCGAACTCGTCGAGATCACCACGTACGGGGACACCTCCCGCGAGCACCTCGCGCAGATCGGCGGCACCGGCGTCTTCGTCGCCGCGCTGCGCGACGCGCTGCTGCGCGGCGAGGTGGACTTCGCCGTCCACTCGCTCAAGGACCTGCCGACCGCGCAGCCCGAGGGCCTCGTACTGGCCGCCGTGCCGGTGCGCGAGGACCCGCGTGACGCCCTGGTGGCGCGCGACGGGCTGACCTTCGAGCAGCTGCCGTCCGGCGCCCGCGTCGGCACCGGCTCGCCGCGCCGCATGGCGCAGCTCAACGCGTACGCCCGCAGTCACGGCCTCGACATCGAGACCGTGCCGATCCGCGGCAACGTCGATACGCGTATCGGATTTGTACGAAGCGGTGAACTCGACGCGGTGGTACTCGCCGCGGCCGGGCTCAGCCGCCTCGGACGGAGCGGTGAGGTGACCGATTTCCTGTCGGTCGACACCGTTCTGCCCGCTCCCGGCCAGGGAGCACTGGCGATCGAGTGCGCTGCCAGCAGCGCCGACCTCGCCGCCGCGCTCGCCGAGCTCGACGACCCGTACACCCGGGCCGCCGTGACCGCCGAGCGATCCCTGCTCGCCGCCCTGGAGGCCGGCTGCTCCGCACCTGTGGGTGCGCTGGCCGACCTCCTGGCCGACGGCCAGGCTGTCAACGAACTGCGCCTGCGCGGTGTCGTCGGTTCCATCGACGGTTCCTCGCTGGTACAGATGTCCACCACCGGTCCCGTCCCCACGTCGCACGACGACGCGGCGGCCCTCGGTCGCGAACTCGCGGCCGAGATGCTCGCCAAGGGTGCGGCCGGTCTTATGGGGGAGCGAGCACTTTGAGCCCCACCGGCCACGCCGCATCCGATTACCCGGTCCTGTCCGCAGGGCACGTCACCTTCCTCGGCGCCGGTCCCGGCGACCCGGGACTGCTGACTCTGCGCGCCGTCGAGGCGCTTGCGAGCGCGGACGTTCTTGTCGCCGAGCCAGACGTTCTCGGCGTCGTCCGCTGCCATGCGCGGGCAGGCGTAAGCACGCCTGAGCTGACGGTTGTTGACGCGCAGTCAACAGCCGCCGGTGTTCCCGTTCTCAGGGATGCGGTCAATCTTGTCATGGAGGCCGCGAAGGGCGGCAGGCGGGTCGTCCGTGCCGTCTCCGGTGACCCCGGTCTCGACGGCAACGCGGGCGGCGAGATGCTGGCCTGCGCCGCCGCGGGCATTCCGTTCGAGGTCGTGCCGGGCGTCGCCAACGTCGTCGGTGTGCCCGCGTACGCCGGGGTACCGCTGCGCGACGCGCAGGGCGCGGACGTCCGGTTCGTCGACGCCCGTACCGCCTCGGACCGCTGCTGGAGCGAGGTCGGCGCCAGCGACTCCACGTGCGTGATCTCGACGCAGCTCGACGCGGTGGCCGCGGCCGCCGGCGAGCTGGTCTCGGCGGGCCGCAAGCCCGACACCCCGCTGACCGTGACGGTCGCCGGCACGACGACGCGCCAGCGCACCTGGACGGCGACGCTCGGCACGATCGCCCAGGTCTTCAAGCAGGGCAAGATCCTGCCGTCGCCGGACGGGCACCAGCCCGTCATAGCCGTGGTCGGGGAGCGCAGCTCCGCCGCCCAGCGCGACCAGCTCGCGTGGTTCGAGTCCAAGCCGATGTTCGGCTGGAAGGTGCTCGTGCCGCGTACGAAGGAGCAGGCGGCGTCGCTCTCCGACCAGCTGCGTTCGTACGGTGCCGTGCCGCACGAGGTCCCGACGATCGCCGTCGAGCCGCCGCGTACGCCGCAGCAGATGGAGCGGGCGGTCAAGGGCCTGGTCACGGGCCGCTACGAGTGGATCGCGTTCACCTCGGTCAACGCGGTGAAGGCGGTCCGCGAGAAGTTCGAGGAGTACGGGCTCGACGCCCGTGCCTTCGCCGGGATCAAGGTCGCGGCCGTCGGCGAGCAGACCGCCGCCGCGCTCGTCGACTTCGGTGTGAAGCCGGACCTGGTGCCCTCGGGTGAGCAGTCCGCCGCGGGTCTGCTGGAGGACTGGCCGCCCTACGACCCGGTCTTCGACCCGATCGACCGTGTCTTCCTGCCGCGTGCCGACATCGCCACCGAGACGCTGGTGGCCGGTCTCATCGAGCTCGGCTGGGAGGTCGACGACGTCACCGCGTACCGCACGGTCCGCGCCTCGCCGCCGCCCGCCGACACGCGTGAGGCCATCAAGGGCGGCGGTTTCGACGCGGTGCTCTTCACCTCGTCCTCGACGGTGCGCAACCTCGTCGGCATCGCCGGCAAGCCGCACAACGTGACGGTCATCGCGTGTATCGGCCCGGCCACGGCGAAGACCGCCGAGGAGCACGGTCTGCGCGTCGACGTCCTCTCTCCGGAGCCCTCGGTGCACAAGCTGGCTGAGGCCCTCGCCGAGTTCGGCGCGCAGCGCCGGGACGCGGCGAAGGAGGCCGGTGACCCGGTGACGCGGCCGAGCGAGCGCCGTCCGGGTGCGCGGCGGCGTCGTACGACGACCTGATCAGGTGGAGCGGGTTCGGGGCCCGGTCGCTTCTTCGTGAAGCGGCCGGGCCCCGCCCGTTTTCCCGGCAGAGGTGTCGGTAAGAGCGTGATGTGTACGGGTCTAGTCTCGAAGGATGACTGTGTACGGAAACTTCCCCGGCTCTCGCCCCCGACGGCTGCGGACGACCCCCGTGATGCGGCGGATGGTCGCCGAGACCCGGCTCGACCCGGCGAACCTGATCCTGCCCGCGTTCGTGCGCGAGGGCATCGACGCGCCCGTCGCCATCTCGGCCATGCCCGGCGTGCAGCAGCACACCCTGGACACCCTGCGGAAGGCCGCGGTCGACGCGGTCTCGGCGGGTGTCTCCGGCATCATGCTGTTCGGCGTCCCGCTGGACGAGAAGAAGGACGCCCGCGGCACGGCCGGCACGGACCCGGACGGCATCCTCCAGCTCGGTCTGCGCGCGGTGCGCGAGGAGGTCGGTGACGACCTCGTCGTCATGTCCGACCTCTGCCTGGACGAGACCACCGACCACGGCCACTGCGGTGTGCTGACCGAGGACGGCCGGGTCGACAACGACGCGACGCTGGAGCGGTACGCGGAGATGGCCCAGGTCCAGGCCGACGCGGGCGCCCATGTGGTCGGCCCCAGCGGCATGATGGACGGCCAGGTCGGCGTGATCCGCGACGCGCTGGACCAGACCGGGTACGAGGACGTGTCGATCCTCGCGTACACGGCGAAGTACTCCTCCGCGTTCTACGGCCCGTTCCGCGAGGCCGTCGGCTCCTCGCTCAAGGGCGACCGCAAGACGTACCAGCAGGACCCGGCCAACCTCCGCGAGTCGATGCGCGAGCTGGCGCTCGACCTCGCCGAGGGCGCGGACATGGTCATGGTCAAGCCGGCCGGACCGTACCTGGACGTCCTGGCGAAGGTCGCCGACTCGGTGGACGTGCCGGTCGCCGCGTACCAGATCAGTGGCGAGTACGCGATGATCGAGGCCGCCGCGGAGAAGGGCTGGATCGACCGGGACGCGGCGATCCTGGAGAGCCTGACCGGGATCCGCCGGGCGGGCGCGCAGATGATCCTGACGTACTGGGCGACGGAGGTCGCGCAGAAGCTGCGCCGTTCCTGACGGAGGTCCGGCGGGGCCTGGCGCGGGTGCCTCAGGAGCCGATGTGCGCGGCGAAGGCCGTCCACGTGGTGGGGGCGAGGGTGAGCGTGGGGCCCTCGGGGTTCTTGGAGTCGCGGACGTGGACGGCGGCGGGGTGGGCGGCGATTTCGACGCAGGCGCCGCCCTCGCTGCCGCTGTAGCTCGACTTCTGCCAGTCGTAGGCGACTTCGAGGCAGGCGCCGCCCTCGTCGCCGCTGTAGCTGGACTTGAACCACGTGCGTGCAGTGCTCATTGCTCTCCCAGCAGGCTGTCCAACAGGCCCACGGTGGATTCGGGGTTGAGGGCCTGAGCTCGCAGCATCGCATATTTCTGGGACAGGATGCTGACCTCGTCGGGGTCGGAGACGAGCAGGCTCCCGCGCTGCGTTTCCGAGTAGGCGACGTGCTGGTAGTCCGGTGTCTCCAGCAGGATGAAGGGCCCGTCGAGCCCTGCATGTGTGCGGTGGTTCAGGGGGAGCACCTGGAGGCAGATACCGGGGAGTGCGGCGCACGTCCGCAGGTGACGCAGTTGCTCCGCATGCTCCTCGTCGTCGACGAGTTGAAGTCTCACGACCGGCTCCCAGATCACGAAGCTGATGGTCGGGGGCGGGTCGCGTCGCAGGATCTCCTGTCGCCCCAGGCGCCCTGCGGTCTGGTCCCCGATCTTCTCCTCGCTGAAGACAGGGACCCTGTTGCGGAACACCGCACGCGCGTACGCCTCCGTCTGGAGGAGCCCGGGAACGACCTGGTTGTCGTACCAGGACAGTGCGAGCGCCTCCCGCTCCAGGTCCATGTACTCCTCCGCCCACGCCGGAATCAGGTCCACCTCCGGCATGTTCTCCACCGCCGTGGCTAGCGCCCCCTTCGTCTCCAGCAGGGTGTCCATGCGGCGGGCCAGCGGCAGTTGGAGGGCGCGTCTGCCCTGTTCGACGGAGGCGATGGTCTCCGGCTGGGTGCAGGTCTGTTCGGCCAGTTGACGCTGGGTCATTCCGGCGGCGGTGCGGAACTGGGCAACCAGTGCGCCCACCAGCCTCATCGCCGATGCGTTCTTGCGCTGCCGCTTCCTGGGTTGCATACGGTCCCCACTTCCCACCCGCATTCGTGCTTCACGCGCGCGCGACCCGTACAAGAAATCTGTACGGGCGCGCACACTGCGACAGCCTAGTCACCGAGTGTGACGCTGGTTCCATGAACGAGACGATGCAACTCCCGCTGCTGCGCGAGCGGTTCTTCCGGCGGGAGCGCCGGTCGGTCCGGGAGGCCCGGGAGTTCGTACGGAGTGCGCTGGCCGACTGGGGGTTCGGCGAGGTGCGGGCTGACGAGGTGCTGGTGTGCGTGAGCGAACTGGCCACCAACGCGCTCGTGCATGGGGTGCCGCCCGGGCGTGGTTACCGGTTGATGCTGTGGCTGCGGGGCGAGGGGCAGGTCCGGGTCGAGGTGCACGACAGCGGTGACGGGGAGCCCGGGGTGCGGGAGCCGGAGGGGGAGTCGGGGCGGGGGCTGGTGATCGTGGAGGCGCTGGCGGACCGGTGGGGGGTGGGAGAGCGGTCGCCCGGGAAGATCGTGTGGTGCGAGTTCGGCTGAGGGGGCTCGGCGGCCGGCTCAGGCCGGGTTCAGGCGGTCGGTGAAGTCGACCGCTTCGCGTACGTCCTCGTCCGGGTCCTCGGAGAGACGTTTGAGGAGCTCGTCGACTCCGGGGGTACGCCAGCGGGCCACGGCCTCGACCAGGGCCACGCGTACGTCCGCGTCGGGATGGTCGGCGAGGTGGGCGAGTTGGTCGATCGGACCGCGTCGGCGGAAGCCGAACCAGTACAGGGTCGCGCACAGCTGGGCGGCGTCGCCTGCTTCGGTGATCCGGGCGAGCAGGACGGACGGCGCAGGTGCGGGCCCGTCCAGCGGATGCGGCCTGCGGTGGCGCAGGCGCTGGGAACCGTACTCACCGCGTACCCGGCAGCCGTAACAGGTGCAGGGCGATGTGCCGTTGGAGCCGGGGAAGTAGCGCCAGCCGGTCACCTGGCGGACGGCGCGTACGCGGTGGATCTCGGCCCGGGTCGCGGCCCTGGGGAGGAAGACCTCCCAGCCGCGCGGGTCCTCCAGGGCGGCCAGCCGGCGGACGGCTTCGCTTGCCGTGGTGGGGGTATGGGACCGGCCCGGGCGGTTGCTGTAGTGGCCAACCGTGACGGGTTCGTCGTCCGGCAGTCGCAGGTGGACGGCGACGAGGCCGCGCGGGCCGCCGTGGCGGGCGAGTTCGCGCAGCCACTGGTGGGTCAGTGTGTAGGAGGGCAGGACCGGGAAGCAGAACAGTCCCTTGTCGTCGTCCCGGCCATGACTGACGGCCCGTATCCCGGACTTGCGGATACGGGCCGCGTTGGCTGCGGGTGTCAGGTGGACGAACATGGCCATGGCGCCGATGGTAGAGGGACCGGCCGGAGCCTCCTGCCGTTGGCGGGCATGGACCGTATCTGCGGGTTCTCTGCCGCGTACACCGGCCGTGTCCTTACGATCGACGCCATGAGAGCCTCCGGAACCTTTACCGTCACCTCGTTCGTCCCGGCCGATCTGAAGCCCGACCCCGAGGTGACCACCGCACTCCCCGTCGGCGTCGCGACCATCGTTAAGAGCTTCGAGGGCGAGATCATGGGGCGTTCGACGACCCTGTTCACCGCCGCCTTCGACCAGGCCGCCGGCGCCGGCACGTACGTGGCGATTGAGTCCTTCGAAGGGGCGGTCGACGGCCGCGAGGGCACGTTCAACTTCGTGCACTCGGCCTCGACGAGCGGCGACGACCGCAGCAACGAGTTCTTCGCGATCGCGCCGTCCAGCGGAACCGGCGCGCTGGCCGGGATCCGCGGGGGCGGCGGGCTGGCCGTCGACGAGGACGGCACCCACCGGATCTGGTTCGACTTCGACTTCGACGCCGGCCCCGCAGCAGACGCTCAGTAGGCGAGCGCGTCCGCCATCTCGGTCTGCCAGTAGGTGACGAAGCCGTTGTCGTCCCAGTAGGTGTCGGACGGGAGCGTCAGATTGACCGGGGTGCCCGTGGATCCCTGGCCGCTCCTGCCGGAGAAGTGCACCTGAAGGCGCGTGGCCTTGCGCGGGGCCGGGCCGGCGCCGGGCTCTCCGGTCAGACCGATGGCGGCGTACGCGGACTGGCCCGGGTCGAGCGTCACGACGGCCTGCGGCTTGCTGTCGTCCAGGACCGGGAAGGCGGCCTGCGCGTCGTCGAAGCGGAGCGCCGGCGCGTAGTACGCGTAGCAGGGGCCGTCACCCGTGTTGGTCAGGGTCAGCAGCAGGTGGTTGAGGGGGCGGCTCACCGTGGTGACGGTGGTCCGCGTGTTTCCGCCGGTGCAGGTGGTGGGGGTGCGGTCGGGCTTGGTGCCGCTGCCCGTCCGCTTCGTGGAGCCGGTGGTGTTCTTCCCGTCGCTCCGGGCGGGGGCAGTGGTGTTCTCGGGTGTGCTGCCCGTGCCGGTGGTCTTCTCCTCCGGAGCGGCGGTCGCCGCCGGGGGCCGGGACTCCTTGACGGCCTGGTGGGCGGCCGGAGCGGCCGATCCCGCACTGGCGCTTTCACTGCTGCCGGTCTCACTGCCGCACGCGGTGAGGGAGAGGGCGGCCAGGAGGGCGGTGGCGGCGAGGGTGGTGGTGCGGATGAGGTTGCTGCGCATGGTGGTGCTCCCCGTGTAGTCGTGCAGTGAAGTGGTGGTGGTCTGTGGTGGATCAGTAGGTGAGGGCGTCGTCCATGCTCATCTGCCAGTAGGAGACGGTCAGGCTGCTGTCGACGTGGACGCTCTTGGAGAGCGGGACACTGACCGACGAGCCGGTGTTGTCGGAGTTGCCGTCGCGGTTCTGGAAGCTGACGCTCAGGTCCTGGGTGGAGTAACCGTTCGAGCCGCTTCCGTCGGCCGCCGAGGTCATGACACCGGTGTAGGCCGACTCGCCCGGGTTGATGGTCACCACGGCCTGCGGCTTGCTCTCGTCGAAGGTGTTCGGCACGGACTGGGCCTCGCCGAACTTCAGGTACGGGTAGTAGTAGGCGTTGCAGGCCTTCGAACCGGTGTTGGTCATCGTGAGCAGCATGTGGTTGACGGGGCGGCTCACCTCGGTGATCGACAGCTTGGTGTTCCCTCCGGTGCAGGTCACCGTGGCCGTGTCGGCGCTGTCGTCGTTGCCGCCGTTGCCGTTGCCGTTGCCGCCATTGCCGCCGTCGCCCTTCGGCTTCGTCGTGGACGTGCCGCCGCCGGAGCCCGAGCCGGTTGAGTCCTTGCCCTGGTCGGAGTCCGGGGCCGCCGTGCCCTTGTCGCCGGAGGCGCCGGAGTTCTCCGCCGGGGTCTTCGAAGCCGCGCCGGCCGAAGCGGAGGGGAGGGCGTCGTACGGCTCCGGGTCGTCGCCCTGGCAGGCCGTCAGGGACAGGGAGGCGATGAGAGCGACAGCGCCGAGGGCGGAGGTGCGGGCGGCGCGGCGGAAGTTGAGGGTACGCATGAGATGGATTTCCGTTCGTCGAGTGTTGCGGAGTGTGGGGCGCCGCTTTGGTGCGTCAGCGGCTAACAGCTGTACTGGACAATGACGTGTGGTCAGAGGTGCCACAGGAGTGCGATGACGGTCGCGACAGAGGCGATCAGAACTCCTGTGGCGACTGCGTCGGTCAGGCTGAGTTGAGGACGAGTACGCACGGCGGCTCCCGGTGGCGGGCAGAGTTGGTGGGTGTACGAGTCGCGCTGCTCGCCCTGGCCGGGGTGCCGCTGCGGTGTGTTCCACCATCGTGTCCGGTCCGTGAATCCAGTGGCAACGGATCACGGCCTGTACGGGACGCTGGAACGGGAAAATGGCCTCTGACCTGCGATGACATCACCTGCCTGGGACGCCGTTCCGGGAGGGTAGGAGAGGGGAACGGTCAGGGTGAGCACGGAGATCCAGGACTTCGCGGCATTGCTCAGGGGGCTGAAAGAGCGCTCCGGGCTGAGCTACGGAGCGCTCGCCCAGAAGCTGCACATGAGCACCTCCACGATTCATCGGTACTGCAACGGCGAGGCGGTCCCGCACGACTACGCGCCGGTCGAGCGCTTCGCGCGTGTGTGCCGTGCGACGTCGGACGAGCTGATGCGCCTGCACCGGCAGTGGATCCTGGCCGACGAGGCGAAGCGGCGAGGGGCCACCCGGAAGACGGAGGCCGCCGGGGCGGCCGAGCCGGTGGCGGTGACGCCGGAGCTCACGGCTCCGCCGGAGCCGGAGCCGGGGCCCGAACCCGTGCCCGTGCCCCCGCCCGCGGGCCTGCGGGAGCCGGAAGCGGAACCGGAGTCGGAGTCGGAGTCGGAGTCGGCGGCCGACGACGTGACGCCGGATGCGCGCCCCGTCGGTGCCGCGCGTCCCGCCCGGGGCCGGTTGTCCTCCAAGCGGCTGCGGGTCCTGCTCGCGACCACTGCGGTCGTGGCGCTCACCGTGCCCACCGCTCTGGCGATCAACCACTACTCGGGCGACCGCACCCGTGAGGAGGGCATGGACACGCCCCGCAGCAGCGCGCCGGTCACACCGAGCCGCAGCGGCAGCACGTCTCCGTCGCCGAGTCCTTCGAAGCCCTCGCCGTCCGCGACCAGTGGCTCCGCCTCACCCTCCGCCACGGCGAAGAAGTCCACCGGCCCCCTGGGGTCGGACGGCGAGGGCGAGAAGAACACCGGGTTCCAGGGCGTGCCGGTGACCTCCACCCTGAGTTCGTACAACTGGGACTGGCCCTGCGGGCAGTACTACGTCCTCGACCGTGACCCCAAGGGCATGCCGCCGGTGCCCGACGTCCAGGACCGGGCCAGGCGCAACTGGGCGGCGCAGCTGGGCGGGGTGGACGGGGGGAAGATGCTGATCGAACTCACCCTCCAGGGAGCGTCGGAGCAGGCGGTCGTCCTGAAGGCGCTCCATGTCCGGGTGGTGAAGCAGGAGGCGGCCAACGACTGGCCCGCGTACTCCATGGGGGAGGGCTGCGGGGGCGGCATCGTGCCGCAGTCGTTCAACATCGACCTGGACGACAGCCGGCCCGTCTCGCGGCCGGTCGCCGGTGAGGACGCGGGCAAGGTCGTCCCGGCGAAGAACTTCCCGTACCGGGTGAGCTCCACCGACGTGGAGGTGTTCCACGTCAACGCCCACACCGAGGACCACGACGTCACCTGGTACCTGGAGCTGGACTGGTCCAGCGGGGGCCGGACCGGGACGCTGCGCATCGACGACAACGGCAAGCCGTTCCGTACGAGCAGCATGAAGGACCGGCCCGTGTACGAATACCGGCAGGACACGGCCGAGTGGGAGGACATCTCGGAGTCGCTGGAGGGGCAGGGAAGCTGACCGCCCCTGCGGAGCTCGGGTCCCGAAGCTCGAAGCCCGGGGCTCGGGGCTCGGGCTTCGGGCGGCGACCGTCACTCGTTCGAGGGGTGGTGGACCCGTCTCGGGCCGGGTTCGGCCCGAAGCTCGGGGCTGGGGACCCGGGCTCCGAGACGCGAGCCGCGAGATGCGAGCGCCTTCTTTTAACCGGCCACTGAATACAGGGGGGTTGGTAAAACCTCCCCGACCTCCCTGACCCGTAGCGGCGAGCAAGTATGACTAATGGTGACGGCTTGCGACGGAGCGTGGCGAGTGTTTACGGTGCGAGAACGCATCGACCCCGACGCGGTGTTGAACCACCGAGCCGGGGTCTGACCCCAAGATCGGAAAAGGCGATCCCGTGGCTGCCCAGAATTTTAGTCCCGCCCTGCCCGCGCCCGCAGTGGCGGCCCCGTACCCGATGGCCCAGCCCGGTTACGGCAAGCGCTCCGCACAGGACCAACTCCCCGCCCAGCCGGATGACTTCGCTCTGCTGCCCCTGCGCGAGCGGTACATCGCCGGGTTCATCGAGCACCTTCCCGAGGGCGCGTCGATGAGCGTGAAGTGCCTCGCCAGGCAGATCCCGCTCTACGGGCAGCAGGCCATCGCCTCCGCGCTGACCGCCCTGTCCGTGGCCGGCCACCTGCGGCGCGTCCGCTGTGCGATCGGCGTCGGCGACGAGGTGCGGTGGGTGTTCCGCACGTTCTGGTCCCGTACGGCACGCGACAACGAGTGGTGGGCGAACCACCTCACCCCGGGAGTGCCGCAGCCGGTGCAGGCGCCCGTACCCGTTCCCGTACCCGTTCCCGTTCCCGTTTCCGAGCCTGCTTCATGTGCCCTGCCCCCGCAGCGCACGGCAGTGCCTGTGGCGGCGCCGGTTCGTGAGGCTTCCTCGCCCGCGTACTTGGCCCTCGCCGGTCTGGGGCGCATCGACAGGCGGCTCACGCTCTCCGCCGACGACTGCACGGCCCTGGAGGACCTGGCCGGGCGGTGGTTCGCACGTGGGGTGAACGCCGACTACCTCACCAGCGCGCTCACCGCCGGACTGCCTGCCCAGGTCGACTCGCCCGTCGGCTTCGTCCGACGCCGGCTCATGGACAAGCTGCCGCCCGCGCTGCCCACCGCCCCCACACCGCCATCGGCCGGATCCCCCGTCCGCCACGTGATGATGGAGTGCACCGACTGCGGTGCACCCGGCCCCGCCGAAGCACTCCCCGACGGCCTCTGCCGCTCCTGCCGCCGGCAGGCCGCTCCCGCAGAGCCCGTGCCCGACCCGCCCGCCGAGCGGGACGTCACCGCACTCGTCGCCGGACTCCGGGACCTCCTCAAGGCGCCCTGAGACGGCTCAGTCCCACCAGAAGGCCCAGGTCCGCTGGTTGAGCACGGCCTTCTCCGCGTAGGTGTCCAGGCTGTTCAGCGTGGACTGCTGGATGTTGTCCGGGCAGAAGGCGAAGTGCTCGGCGGCCAGGGCCTCGGACTCGGCGATGGTGGTCGGCGGGCGGCTCACCGAGACGACCATCGTGTCGAAGCCGAGCACCACGACCCGCGCTCCGAACCGGTCCTCCCAGGAACGCAGCACCGCGCAGAGCCGTGCCACGTCGTTCTCGTGGTTGAGCGGTCCCGACCAGCCGATCGCCGCCGCTATGTCCGCGCTGCGGCGCGCGGGCACGAGAGCCGCCCGCAGTCCGGTCATCGGGCCGCTCGGGTCGGTCAGGAAGTCCGCGAGGCCCGCCGCCGAGGTGTCGGGGTCCTCGCTCGCCGCTTCTGCCGGTACGGGGGCGAGGCCCGGCCAGTCGGCTTCGGAGTCGTCGAGGCCGAGCTCCTCGGGGGCGTACGCCTCCCAGGCCTCGCTCAGGACCTCTTCGGCGTCGTGATCGCCGGGGTACGACGTCCTGGCCGGGCCGAGGTCCCACGCCTCGGGCCACTGGTCGCGCGTGCCGCCGTCGATCAGTACGGGCAGCAGACCGACGGGCCGCCCGGTGGTGCGCAGCGCGGTCCAACTGCCGGGGGACGCGGGCGCGTCCGCGTACCAGAGCAGGGGCTCGTGCCACACCTCGTCGATCGTGGCGTCCACGAAGGTGCCGGGCGGCAGGTGCAGGTCTGCGTCGGCGGGGGAGCTGAGTGGGTTCGGAAGCGTCGCCATGCCGAAACCCTAGGCGTCGCCGCTGACATCCGGACCGCCCAGGGCCTGCGTATCACTCACGGTCTCCTGTCGGAGGATCGCGTCCCGCATTTCGCGCGCGGCCGCCGCAGCGGTCTCGTGGTCCAGGCCCGCTTCGTTGAGGACGACCGTGCCGTAGCTGCGGCTGTCGGTCCATGAGCAGGCGGTGTGCGCGCCCTTCTCCTCCGTGGCGGTCGCGTACGAGGCGCAGTGCAGCCGGCCGCCCGCGATGCCCGGGCTCGCTTCCCAGGTGTCGTCGATGGCGGCGTCGGACTCGGTGAGACCGAGTTGGGTGCCACTGACCACGGCTGGCGGTGCGTCGAGGGCGTCACCGGTCGAGCCGAAGACGTAGGCGGCCGGCTGGGCGCCGTAGGACGCCAGCTGTTCCATGGAGCCGTAGAGGTAGGCGAACGACGTGTCGAAGGCATTGGTCCACATCCCGGCCATCTCCGAGTCGAGGCCGTCGACGGCCGGTTGCGCGGAGAGCAGCGGCTGGCCGCGGAACGAGGCCGGTGCCGGTGCCGATGCCGTGGTGTGCGGGTCGTCGGTGTCCGAGGAGGTCACGAGCCACGAAGGTGAGACCAGCGCGAAGAACCCCAGCGCGACGGCTGCCACGAGCGCGACGGCATCGCGTGCGCCGGGTGCGGGCGGTGGCGGCAGAAGGCTGTACGAAGGGTCTCTGTCGGCCGGGGGCGGCTGCAGGCGGGACGCGGCGCGGGTGCGGGCACGGCTTTCCAGGGCACCGAGCAGGCGGTGCGGGAGGAAGACGAGCAGGGCGGCGGCTCCGGCCCACAGGGACAGGGGAGACGCGGACCTGGGGATCATGGCCAAGGCCCCCAGCGCGAGGGCGAGGGGCACGAGCAGGATCGGGGCCCGCACCTGTGCCACGAGCAGCCGGCGGCCCGGGCGGCCGAGCGCGGCCAGGGTTTCGGCGCGGATCATCCGGCGCAGGTCGTACAGGTAGTGCTGGGACTCCTCCGCGGCGAGGCGGGTGGCTTCGGCGAGGTTCGGGGCGGTGGTCAGGGCGGTGCGGACGTCGTGGCGTTGCGTGTGCGCGGCGGAGAGCGGGATGGGCGTGGCGAGGGAGGGCCTGCCGCCACCCGTCGCGGCCATGATGCCGCCGATGCCCTTGCTGATCCGGTCCAGACGGCGCACGTACGTTGAGTCGGGGGCCAGTTCGCCGACCCGGGCGACGAGGCCGGGGCCGCGGGCGTGGCGGCCGGGGCGGTCGAGCGCGTCGGATTCCAGGCAGAGTTCGGCGTAGGCCGCGAGCAGGCCGACGTCGTCGGGGAAGGCGTCCAGGCCCCGGCGGTAGGCGCGTTCGGCCGCGTCGTCGTGGTCGTCCTCGTTCTCGGCGACGTGGGCCCGGCCCAGCAGCGTGTAGAGGAGGGGATCGGGGCCGTACCGCTCCAGTGCGGCGGTCGCCCGGGCGCGGGCGTCGGCGGGTCTCCTGCCGCTGAGGGCTGCCTGGATCGCTTCCGCGGCGGCCGCCGCCTCCTGTGCCGCGGCTGCTTCCGGTGCCTCTTCGGGCGACGTGCCGTGCTCGGTGTCCTGCATGAGATCCCCACCCCGGGTGACGCGGCCGACGAGAGATCGGCCGCGTCACTATCGCCTGTCGGCCGAAGGCCGGTCAATGGCTGTCGGGGAGGGGTTCGCAGGTCGGGCGGGGTGCGGGGGCGGTGGCGTCAGCCGCCCACGTACCAGCTGAATCCGCCGGAGGCGGCCGCGATCACCAGCACGACGACGATCAGCAGGTCGATGACACCGAGCACCAGGCCGGCCTTGGCCATGCCCGTGCCGCCCTTCGCGGACAGCTGGCGCAGGCCCACGACACCGAGCACGATGGCCACCGGTCCGAGGACGATGCCGAAGAAGAGCAGGCCGATGATTCCGCAGATCAGGCTGGCTACCGCGAAGCCGTTCGTTCCGGACCGGGCGGCGGGGGCGGAGTACGAACTGTTGTCAGGCGTCATTGCACTCTCCCTTTGAATTATCGGTTCGGTGCTGGAATCGTCTTGTGCCCTTGATGAGTTGACGCATGCCGGGGAAGGGAATCCGTGCGGTGGTCACGGTGCGGTCAGCGCGCCATTACGGCAAGAATGATCTTTCCTTCCTGGCCGAGCGGGCGGATGGTCACGCGATGGGCCAGCCGCAGGATCATCGGCCAGCCGAAGCCGCCCGTCCGGCCGCTCATGTCAGGGACGCGGGACTGCGGATGTGCGGGGCTCGGGTCGGCGACCCGGACGTGCAGGGTGTCGCTGTCGGCCTTGAAGGAAAGGGCTGTGACCGCTCCGGCGTGCTGGATCGCGTTCGTGACCAGTTCCGACGAGAGCAGCAGCAGATTCTGGACGGTGCGGGCCGACGGTGCGGGATGCAGCCGCGCCGCGAAGTCGGCGGCTGCCGCGCGTGCTTCCGCCGCTCGGTGGGGTGGAGGTGCCGGACACCGCGCGATCTCCCTCCCGGTGGTGGAGATTCCGGTGGTGGAGATTCCGGCGGAAGGGACTTCGGTGGCGGGGACTTCGGTGGCGGAAAAGGGAGCGGCGCACTGTTTCGTCATCTGTTCTCACCCCGTGAGTCGTACGTGGAGGCGGGTTCCTGTTGCGTGTACCCGGGGTATTTCGGTGTATCCGAGATTCTTTGTGCGAGGAAAGCAGGAGGAGGGAAATGCGTGTCCCGCGGGTTTCCGGGCAGGTGTGTGCCCGAGACATCCGATCTGCTGCGAAGGGATTCCACCATGAACGAGTCCGTCGAACGCGCGCCGGACTCGACCGCGGTCGTCGTCGAGCCCGTGCCCGATCTCCAGCTCCAGCTGCTGATCCAGCTCCTCGACAAGGAGATGCGGTCCGGGCTGCCGCTCACGCTCACCCTTCCGGCCGGGGTGCTGCACGGTGATGTGATCGGCCACGAGGCGTGGAAGGCCGAATGGGCCAGGAGCCTGCGCCAGGTCGAGGGTGAGGGCGCCAACCTCATCGCGGAGTTCCCCGAGACGGTGGACCAGGGGATCGACGAGCTGCGGTCCGACGAGGGCGTGCGGCAGCTGCCCCGCTGGATCCATCTGCGGGACGCGACGCTCGTCCTCGGAGGCGCGGCCCCGATCGGGCTGCCGTTGTGGCGGGGCCGGCTGGCGGACGTGTCCGGGTGGGCGCTCGGGCGGCCCGAGTAGCCGGAGACGGACGGAAAGACAGCGGGGCCCGGCACACCGAAGTGTGCCGGGCCCCGTCTCTGTCCGTGCTCAGAGGCGCTCGGGGGTCCTGATGCCGAGCAGCGCCATGCCCTTGTGCAGGGTGCGGGCGGTGAGGTCGCAGAGGAAGAGGCGGTTCTCCACCACCTCGGCCGGGTTCTCGTCGCTCAGGACGTGGCACTGGTCGTAGAACGTCGTGTAGAGCGAGGCGAGCTGGTAGAGGTACGCGGCCAGCTTGTGCGGCTCGTAGCCCGCCGCCACCTCGGACAGCACCTCGCCGAACTGGTCCAGGTGCAGGCCGAGCGCCCGCTCGGCCGGTGCCAGTTCCAGCTCCGGGTGCGCGACCGGCTTCGCGTCGCCGGCCTTGCGCAGGATGGAGCGGATACGCGCGTACGCGTACTGGAGGTACACCGACGTGTCGCCGTGCAGCGACACCATCTGGTCCAGGTCGAACTTGTAGTCCCGTACGGCGGAGGTCGACAGGTCCGCGTACTTCACGGCGCCGATGCCGACGTACCGGCCGTTCTCGACGATCTCCTCCTCGGAGAGGCCGATCTTCTCGGCCTTCTCCCGGACGACGGCCGTCGCCCGCTCGACCGCCTCGTCGAGCAGGTCCTCCAGCCGGACCGTGACGCCCTCACGGGTCTTGAACGGCTTGCCGTCCTTGCCGAGCACGGTGCCGAAGGCCAGCTGGTGCGTCGTGACGCCGTCCTTCAGCCAGCCGGCCCGGCGGGCCGTCTCGAAGACCATCCGGAAGTGCAGGGACTGCCGCACGTCCACCACGTACAGCAGGGTGGTCGCGTCGAGGTTCTGCACCCGGTCACGGACCGCGGAGAGGTCGGTGGCCGCGTAGCCGTAGCCGCCGTTCGTCTTCTTGACGATCAGCGGGGTCGGGTTGCCGTCCGGGCCCTTCACGTCGTCGAAGAAGACGCACAGCGCACCCTCGGAGCGGACGGCGACGCCCGTCTCCTCCAGGATCCGGCAGGTCTCCTCCAGCATGTCGTTGTAACCGGACTCGCCGACGATGTCGGGGTCGTTGATCTCCATGTCGAGCTTGTCGAAGACGGAGTAGAAGTAGACCTTCGACTCGTCGACGAACCGCTGCCACAGGGCGAGCGTCTCCGGGTCACCGGCCTGGAGGGCGACCACCCGGTTCCGTGAGCGGTCCTTGAACTCCTCGTCGGAGTCGAAGAGGGCCCTCGACGCCTTGTAGAGCCGGTTCAGGGACGACATGGCGGCTTCGCCGTCGGCCTTCTTGTCGTCCTCGTGGTCCAGCTCGTCGGGGTGCTCGATCAGGTACTGGATGAGCATGCCGAACTGGGTGCCCCAGTCGCCGATGTGGTGCCGGGGTACGACGGACTCGCCGGTGAACTCCAGGATCTGCACCATCGCGTCGCCGATCACGGCGGACCGCAGGTGGCCGACGTGCATCTCCTTGGCCACGTTCGGCTGGGCGTAGTCGATGACGGTCGTGCCGGCCGAGGCGTTGTACGGCACGCCGAGCCGGTCCTCGTCGTCCGCGGCACGGGCGGCGAGGGTCTCGATGATCGCCTTGTCCGAGAGCGTGATGTTCAGGAAGCCGGGTCCGGAGACCTCGATGTCCTTGATCAGGTCGCTCGCCGGGAGGGCGCCGGTGACCTGGGCGGCCAGCTCGCGCGGGTTGCCCTTGAGCTTCTTGGCGAGCGCCAGGATGCCGTTGGCCTGGAAGTCGGCCCGGTCGCTTCGGCGCAGCAGCGGGTCCGCGGTACCGGCATCCGGCAGAGCTGCCGTCAGGGCGTCCGCCAGCTGCTGCTGGAGCGTGGAAGCGAGGGAATTGACCGAGCCGTGCTCAGGCATGGGACGGGCTGCCGTTTCCGTAGGGGTACAAGGGATGACCCCAAGTATCCCACGGGCTGTAAAGCGGTTTACGCCTCCGGCCGCGCGCCCCCGCAAAGCCGTTTTCGCGCTGTGGGCGGTACCTGGGAGAATGGTCCTCGCCCCTATGAGTCCTACAAGAGAGAAGGACGTGCCGACCGTGGCTCAGAGTCAGAGCAGCACCGAGACCGACTGGGTCTCCCGCTTCGCGGACGAGGTCATCGCCGAATCGGAGCGTCGTGCGCCTGGCAAACCGGTCGTCGTCGCGTCCGGCCTCTCCCCGTCGGGCCCGATCCACCTGGGCAACCTGCGCGAGGTCATGACCCCGCACCTGGTCGCCGACGAGATCCGCCGGCGCGGGTACACCGTCCGGCATCTGATCTCGTGGGACGACTACGACCGCTACCGCAAGGTGCCGAACGGGGTCGAGGGCGTCGACGCGTCCTGGGCCGAGCACATCGGCAAGCCGCTGACCTCGGTGCCCGCCCCGGCCGGCTCCGCGCACGCGAACTGGGCCGAGCACTTCAAGGCCGCCATGACGGCGGCCCTGGACGAGCTGGGTGTCGAGTACGACGGGATCAGCCAGACGGAGCAGTACCTGGCGGGGACGTACCGCGAGCAGATCCTGCACGCGATGCGCCATCGTGCGGACATCGACGCTGTCCTGGACCGCTACCGGACCAAGAAGGACCCGGCGGCCGGCGGTGCCAAGGGCGGCAAGAAGCCGCAGCAGCAGAAGAAGGTCGACGAGGCCGAGCTGGAGGCCGAGGCGGGTTCCGGTGCGGCGAGCGAGGACGACGGCAGCAGCGGCTCGGCCGGCTACTTCCCGTACAAGCCCTACTGCGGCAACTGCGAGAAGGACCTGACGACGGTCACGTCGTACGACGACGAGAGCACCGAGCTGAACTACACCTGCACGGCCTGCGGCTTCGCGGAGACCGTGCGGCTCAAGGAGTTCAACCGCGGCAAGCTCGTCTGGAAGGTCGACTGGCCGATGCGCTGGGCGTACGAGGGCGTGATCTTCGAGCCGAGCGGGGTGGACCACTCCTCGCCCGGGTCGTCGTTCGTCGTCGGCGGCCAGATCGTCCGCGAGATCTTCGACGGGGTGCAGCCGATCGGGCCGATGTACGCGTTCGTCGGCATCTCCGGCATGGCGAAGATGTCCTCCTCCAAGGGCGGCGTGCCGACCCCGGCCGACGCGCTGGAGATCATGGAGGCGCCGCTGCTGCGCTGGCTGTACGCGCGCCGCAGGCCCAACCAGTCCTTCAAGATCGCCTTCGACCAGGAGATCCAGCGGCTCTACGACGAGTGGGACTCGCTGGGGCGCAAGGTCGCCGACGGTTCCGTGCTGCCGGCGGACGCCGCCGCGTACGCCCGGGCCATCGGTACGGCCGCCGGTGAGCTGCCGAGCACGCCGCGTCCGCTGCCGTACCGGACCCTCGCGTCGGTCGCCGACATCACGGCCGGGGCCGAGGACCAGACCCTGCGCATCCTCACCGAGCTGGACCCTTCGAGCCCGCTGACGTCGCTGGACGAGGCCCGGCCGCGGCTCGACCGGGCCGAGAACTGGATCACCACCCAGGTCCCGGCCGAGGCCCGCACCATCGTCCGGGGCGAGCCGGACAAGGAGCTGCTCGGTTCGCTGGACGAGCAGGGCCGCGAGTCGCTGCGGCTGCTGCTTGAGGGGCTGGACTCGCACTGGTCGCTGGACGGGCTGACCACGCTCGTCTACGGCGTGCCGAAGGTGATGGAGGGGCTGGAGGCGGATGCCAAGCCGACGCCGGAGCTGAAGGCGGCGCAGCGGTCGTTCTTCGCGCTGCTGTACCGGCTGCTGGTCAGCCGGGACACGGGTCCGCGTCTGCCCACGCTGCTGCTCGCGGTGGGTGCGGACCGGGTGCGGACGCTGCTCGGCGCCTGACCGCGGACGCACACAGGGCGAAGGGCCGTCACCCGGGGATCCGGGTGACGGCCCTTCGTGTTCCCCCCGCGCGGGGGAAGTCGCGGGGGGTGCGCCTCACGGGGGTGAGGCACGTGTGGGGGTTCTTGGGGGGTGCGGCGGTGCGTGGGGTGGTGGGTTCAGGCCGTGGGGGCCAGGGAGGTCTGCGGGTCGGAGAACGTGTCTCGGGGGACCCGGGGGACGGTGGCCTTGGCTAGGCCCGTCAGGGTCCTGCCGGGGCCGATCTCCATGAGGCGGTCGCAGGCCAGATCCGTGGTGAGGGTGTGCAGCGTGTCCGCCCAGCGCACCGGTGCCGTGAGCTGGTGACGGAGCAGTTCGGCCCAGTGCGGCCCGCCGCGGTGCGCGCGGGCGTCCACGTTGGAGACGACCGCGGAGTGGCCCGGCATGAACCGGGCCG
This sequence comes from Streptomyces sp. NBC_00385, assembly GCF_035917155.1. Lineage (NCBI taxonomy): Bacteria > Bacillati > Actinomycetota > Actinomycetes > Kitasatosporales > Streptomycetaceae > Streptomyces > Streptomyces sp. NBC_00385. Next base: position 4,795,330 of record NZ_CP107951.1, read on the forward strand.
TGGCGAGGGCCGCGGCGAAGGGCTCGACCGCTTCGGCCATCAGCGGGGTGTGGAAGGCGCCGCCGACCGTCAGGGCCACCACTTTGGCCGCTCCCGCCCGTTCCGCCGCCCGGGAGCAGCGTTCCACGTCGGCCGCGTGGCCCGCGATCACCGTCTGCTGCGGTGAGTTGAGGTTCGCCACCCACACCTGGCCGCCGTCCGCGTGGGTCTCGTCGACCAGGTCCTGTGCCTGTGCGGCGTCCAGGCCGAGGATCGCGGCCATCGCTCCGTCCGCCCGGGCGCAGGCCGTCTGCATGGCCGCGCCGCGTGCCACGATCAGCCGGACCGCGTCCTGCGGGTCGAGGATCCCGGCGGCCACGAGTGCGGAGTACTCGCCGAGGCTGTGTCCGGCGCAGGCGCCGGGGAAGGCGGCCAGCGGGTGCTGGCGGCGCAGCTCCGTCAGCGCCACCATGGCCAGGGTGAAGGTGGTCAGCTGGGCGTTGTCGGTGCGCCGCAGCGTCTCCGTGCCGGCGTCCAGCAGCAGGGCCTCCATGTCCCGGCCGGCGGCCTCGGAGACCTCCGCCACCACGGACCAGCCGGGGGTGCGGTGCCAGGGCAGGCCCATGCCAGGACGTTGCGCTCCCTGGCCGGGGAACATGAGCGCCAGTCGGGTGCTCGCCATCGTCTTCCGTCTCCTTCCTGCGGCCGGGGGCGATATGTCACTGCGTGGTGGGTGACGCGTCACCGTCCACTGACACGCGTTCCCCGCCACTGGCGTCAGTGACTTTCCCATTCCCGGATTCCGCGGTCCGGATCGCATTGTTGCGATCCGCTGCTTTCTCCGGTGATGAAACCACTTCAACCACCCTGTCAGGACTCTGCGTTGCACTTGAGTGGTGGCTGAATGCGCCTTTGGAAGGGGGGGTGTTCCTTTGTGTTTCCGGGCTGATTCCGCGTGTCGGTCCGGATATCAGGCGACGGCCTGGCCGAGCAGGGCCAGATGTGCGCAGTGCTGCGTGACCATGAAGAAGCGGTACGGGCGGCGGCGCAGATGGCGGTCGTCGGTGGCGTGGCCCGCGAGCGTCACGGCTGCGAGGGCCAGGCCGCCCACCAGGACCACGCAGGCGGTGGGCAGTTGCTCCGGTGCCCAGCGCAGCGCTCCGGCGGTGAAGGAGGTGCCCACGGCCACGGCGCCGGCCGCGACGAGGACGCGGGTGCGCCGTTCGCCCAGGGTGACGGCCCAGGTGCGGCGGCCGGCCGCGGTGTCGCCCTCGATGTCGGAGAAGTCCTTGGCGACCGCACCGACGAGCGCCATCCACAGGGACATGGCGAGGGCCGTGAGGAACAGCGCGGGTGAGCTGGGCGAGACGCCGAGGGCGAGGGGCCCGGCGGCGTAGGTGAGCAGTCCGGAGAGGAACACGACGCCCATGGCCGCGGGTGTGCTGTTCTTCCAGACGGTGCGGGGTGCGGAGTAGGCGTGCCCGAGCAGGAGCATGGCCGTGCACAGGAGCAGGGGGCCGAACCCGGCGCACGCCGCGGATATCAGCGAGGCGACGGCCGCACCGCGGGCGACGAGCAGTGCGGTGTGACGGGGCAGCCGGCCGCTCGCTATCGGGCGGGTCGAGCCGTTGACCTGGTCCTCGTGGTAATCCGTGCATCCGTTGTAGAGGTAGGTGTAGAAGATGGCGCCGAACCATGCGAAGGAGCCGAACACCGCCTGAAGAACCGGTCGGGTGCCGAGGGCCGGATCCGCCGCGAGCGCCAGTGCGAGACCGGCGAAATAGCGGAGCTGGAAGGCCATCAGAACGGCGGGGCGGGATTCTTCGATGCAGAGTCGCAGAATGCTGGGAATCCGGTACTTCGAGCCACTGGGTGCAGTCACAGGCAGTGGCCGTATCGTCGCCATAGGCATGCCCAGGAGCCTAGGCATGGGCAGGGGTACCTGACTGTTCTGCAAATGAGCCATGGCTACCACTAAAGAGGCATGGAATACCGGCGGGTCGGATTCCGAATTCCCCTGTGCCGGAACCGGCCGTGCGGGAACCGGCTGTGCCGGAGTCCTATGCCTGTGTTCCGGTAAGCCGGCCCACCGCCGGAGTCCGGTGCCTGCGTTCCGGTAAGCCGGTCCACCGCCGGAGTCCGGCGCCCTCCGTTCTGGTACGCCGGTCCACCGCCGAAGTGGACCCCCCGCCCGTCTGCCGCCCGCGCTTCGCTGGTGAGCAGGCGGGCGCCGTCGTTTCCGGCACCCCGCTTCCCGTAATGGGCCGTTGGCAGCCCTGGTCCGTTTCCGACCCCGGGAAGCCATCATGCGTACCCTCCTGTCCCCGTCCCTGCCCTCTTCGTCTCCTTTCCCGAGCATCTCGGTTCTCGCACCGGGGGAGATCCACGTCTGGTCCGTCCCTCTGGACCATGTGCCGCCCGAGCGCGCGGACATGGTCCTCGATCCCGGCGAACGCGCCCGTGCGGCGCGCATCCGTCATCCCCGCGCGCAGTGGCGCTACCGCCGGGCGCACCTCGCGCTGCGCACCGTGCTCGGTGGCTACCTCGGCGTCGCGCCCGGCCAGCCCCGCTTCACCCGGCGCTGCCCCGAGCCGGAGGTGTGCGGCGGCTGCGGCCGGGGGCGGCCCGTGCTCGTGGACGGGCCGTGGCCGGATCTCGGCTTCAGCCTGTCTCATTCCGGAGCCGCGGCCCTGGTGGGTGTGGCCGGGGAACCGGGCGCGGTCGGCGTGGACGTCGAGCGGCTCCGCGCGACCTTCGACTGGGGCCGGGTGCCCGCGGTGGGGGCGCAAGACCGGATTGCTGGATTCCGCACCTGGACCGCGGTCGAGGCGGTGGGCAAAGCGGCGGGAACCGGTCTGCGTATACCGGTGTCCGTCGGCGCTCCCGAGGCGGGCGGGCTGCGGCGCGCGCACCGGTCGGGTGATTCCGCCGACTGGTACGTTCACGATGTGGACTGCCCCGACGGATATGTGGGTTGCGTTGCCACGGCGATCCCAAGGGCTGCGGTAAGCGTTTTCTCGTGGCCGTCAGGAGACTTGTCTCAGAACGTGGGACGGGTGGACCCGTGTTGACATTCTGTAACCGTACGATGATGATCCGACAGTCGGTTTCGGATGAGGGTGGGGGCTCTTTTGATGCATTCCGGTTTTGTTGAATCCGACACGGCCGAACAACTTCTGGGCCGGACGCACGAATTACTGTCCGACTACCGGGGCCGGCTCGAAAAGATCAAAAGCCCACTGGTCGCAAACGAAGAGACCTGGCACACCTGCGCCCTGCAGGCCGAGCGGATCATCCGGGACTGCGCGGACAGCCTGCGCAGCGGCCGGGCCGATGTGCGCGACCGGCTGATCCAGCAGGTCGAGGGCCTGGGGGTGGCGCGGGCGACCCAGGGCATCGACGCCGTCCACTCCATCCGTGCCGGGATGATCCTCTTCGACATCGTCTTCGACGCGCTCGGGAAGGCGATGGTCGACTCACCCGCCGCGTTCGACGGTTTCCAGGCCGGTGTGCGTACGTTGCAGCAGGGGATCGGCAGACGGCTGGAGGCCGGCGCGATCGGCCACGACACCTATCTGCTGAACACGGTGCGGGAGGTCAACGCGGCCAGTCAGCGGCAGCTCGCCCGCGAGATACACGATCACCTCGGCAACCACGTCAGCCTCGCCCTGCGCCGTATCGAGCTGCACGAACTGACCTGGGAATCCAGCCCCGACGAGGTCGCCGTACGGATCGGAGCCGTCAAGGACACCCTCACCGAGGCCCTCGGCATCATCCGCGACCTGGTGACCCAGCTGCGCCGGGCCGACCGCGAAGGCACGCTGGAGTCGGCGTTCACCGCGTTCCTGGAATCGATGGAGATCACTCCCTCCAAGGTCCGGATCAAGGTCAACGGCAGTGAGGAGTGGGCCCCGCAGGACGTGCTCGACGAGGTGTTCCTCGTGGTGCGGGAGTGCCTGCGCAACTCCCTGGCGCACGCCGAGGCCGAGCACGTGCTCGCGACGGTGGACATCGCACCGTACAAACTGCAGGCGCTGATCGAGGACGACGGATGCGGCTTCGACGTCTCGGAGGTCGCCACGGCGGGCCGGGCCAACGGGATCGCGTCGTGCACCGAGCGGGTCGAACTGCTCGGCGGCACCATCCTGTTCGCCAGTGCACCCGAGGGCACCCGGGTCACGCTCACGATCCCCCTGATGGACCTCCCAGGTGATTCCGTTGAACGCGCGACCTGAACTGATCCGCATCCTGGCGGCCGACGACCACACGCTGCTGCGTACGGCGCTGGCCGAACTGCTCAACGCGGAGGACGACTTGCAGGTCGTCGCCCAGGCGAGCAGCGGGCGGGGGCTCGTTGAGCTGGTTGAGCGGCACCAGCCGCATGTGGTGCTGCTCGACGTGGAGATGCCGGACCACCACCCCAGGGCGGCGGTGCGCGGGCTGCTGGAACGATTCCCCAGCCTGCGGATCATCATCCTCACCATGTACGACGACCAGCCGCTCGTCCATGAGCTGCTGCAGCTGGGCGCCCGGGGCTATCTGCACAAGAGCGTCTCCCGGGCGGCCCTGCTGAGCGCGGTCCGCAACGCCGCCCGGGAGGACGACCAGATCACCATCCTGGTGCCGCGCTCGGGCTACACGGCGGGCGGTGACCAGGCGCACGACCAGGAGGCCGGGCCCGTGTCGCCGCGCGAGCGCGAGGTGCTGACCTGTGTCGCGGAGGCCATGAGCAACCGGCAGATCGCGGCCAGGCTCGGGATCACCGAAGGCACCGTCAAGCGTCACCTGCGCAACATCTTCGACAAGCTGGACGCGGTGTCGCGCATCGACGCGGTGAACAAGGCGCTGGCCCAGAAGCTGATCGCGGCGCCCCGGGGCCGTTCGATGCGCTGAGGGGCCGTGGGGGCCGCTGAGGGGCACTCAGCGGCTCAGCCGCGGCGCGCTTCCTCGTACGACGCTCCGATGGCCGCCACGGCCTCGGAGATGCCGGTGAGGGGCAGTGAGCCGTACCCCAGGAGCAGGCCCGGCTCCCCGGGCGGCCCGCCGAAGCGGAACGCCGCGCCGCTGCGGACCAGGACCGAGCGGCGCAGGGCGCCGTGCACCACGGCCGCCTCGTCGGTGCCCGGGGGCAGTACGGCGTAGCTGTGCAGACCGGCCGCGCAGCCGATGATGCGGGCCTCCGGCAGGGACTCGTGGACGGCCGCGGCCAGTGCCTCGCGGCGGGAGCGGTAGCGGGAGCGGACCCGGCGCAGATGCCGGTCCAGCAGGCCGCTGCGCATCAGCTCGGCGAAGGCCAGCTGGGTGAGGGTGTCGGAGCCCTGGTCCTGGCGGGAGCGGACCCGCTCCATCAGCGGGTACAGCTTCGGGGGTATCGCCAGCCAGCCCAGCCGCAGACCGGGGACCAGGACCTTGCTCGTGGTGCCCGCGTAGACCACCCGCTCCGGGTCGCCCTCCTGCAGCGCGGTCGGCCTGATCCCGCGGTCGAACCAGAACTCGCCGTCGTAGTCGTCCTCGATGATCCAGCCGTCCCGGGCCCGCGCCCAGGCCAGGAGCTGCTTGCGGCGCTCCGGCGACATCATGACCCCGGTCGGGAACTGGTGCGCGGGGGTGACCAGGACCGCGCGGGCGCCGGAGCGCTCCAGGGCCTCGACGATCAGGCCCTCCTCATCGACGGGGACCGGCACGGGGGTCAGCCCGGTGTCCAGGATGAAGCGGCGCTGGCCGCCGTGTCCCGGCTCCTCGATGGCCAGTTCATGGATGCCCAGGCGCTGGAGGGAGTCGGAGAGCAGGGCCAGGCCCTGGGCGAACCCGGCGGTGACCATCACCTGGCCGGGTTCGGTGTGTACCGAGCGCACCCGGCCGAGATAGCCGGAGAGTTCGTTGCGCAGTTCGGCGATGCCGGCGACCGGGGGGTAGTCCATGCCTTCGCGGCCGACGTTCTGGAGCACCTTCGTATAGGAGTTGAGCCACTCCTGACGCGGGAAGTTCGACAGGTTCGCTATGCCGACCCGCAGATCCCAGCGCGCGCTCGTCGCCGGGCGGGAGTCCAGCAGGGAGGTGTCGCCGACGCTGTCGGGCATCTTCCGGGCGACGTGGGTGCCCGATCCGCGGACCGCGTCCAGATAGCCCTCGGCGATCAGCTGCTCGTACGCCTCGACCACCACACTGCGCGAAAGCCCCAGGTCCAGGGCGAGTTGACGGCTCGACGGCAGGCGTGAGCCGGGGTGCAGCACCCGGTCCTCGACCCTGGTCTTGATGGCGTTCTGGAGCTGCGCGGTGAGTGGCACCGCCGAGTCCCGGTCCACTTGCACCGACAGATGCCAGGCCATCTGGTCTGCTCCGTCTCCCCCGCAGTGGTCTGGGTGGTCCCCCTCGCCCACTGGCCTACTTGATCACGCCAACGGCCTTTATTTATAGCACTCAGAGGGAGAACCCCATGGCTGAAATGACTGGCGTACTCGCTCCCGTGATCCATGGGCGGGACGGCGCAAGCGTCTTCGACGAGAAGATCGAACGCCGCACCCTGCGCGTGGGAATCGTCGGCCTCGGTTACACCGGTCTGCCGCTCGGTCTCGGATTCGCCACGGCCGGTCTTCCGGTGCTCGGCATGGACACCGACGCCGAGCGGGTCGACCGGGTGGCACGCGGAAGTTCGTATCTGCCCGATGTGAGCGACAGCGAACTTGCCGCAGTGGCCGCCCGGTTGAAGGCGACCACCGAGTCCGGGGAGCTGGCCGGCTCGGACGTCCTGATCGTCTGCGTGCCGACTCCGGTCACCGGCGACCAGCAGGCCAACCTGGACTACGTGCAGGCCGCGATGGACTCGGTGGCTCCGCTGCTGCGCCGCGGGACGCTGCTGATCCTGCAGTCCACGGTCCCGCCGGGCACCACGGCGGCCGCGGCGGCCGCCCTGGCCCGCACCACCGGCCTGGAGCCGGGCACCGACTTCCACGTGGCGATGGCCCCGGAGCGGGTCGACCCCGCCAACACGAGCGGCTGGAACCTCTCGAACACCCCGAAGGTGGTGGGCGGCCTCACCGAGGAGTGCACCCGCCGCGCGGCGGCCCTGTTCGGGCTGGTCTGCGAGACGGTGGTCCCGGTGTCCCGTACCGAGGTCGCCGAACTGTCCAAGGTCTTCGAGAACACCTTCCGGCTGGTCAACATCAGCCTCACGCTGGAACTCTCCGACCTGTGCCGGCAGCTCGACATACCGGTGCGCGAGGTGATCGACGCCGCGTCCACCAAGCCCTACGGCTTCCTCCCGCACTACCCCGGGCCCGGCGTGGGCGGCGAGTGCATCCCGGTCGACCCGCTGTTCCTGCGGGAGGCCGCGGAGCGGGCCGGCACCGAGATGAAGCTGGTGGCAGCCGCGTTCGAGCGGGTGGAGCAGCGGCCGTGGCAGGTCGTGGAGCGGCTCGCGGAGCTGGTGGAGGCGCGCGGGTCCTCGCTGCGCGGCGCCAAGGTGCTGGTGGTCGGCGTCAGTTACAAGTCGGGCGTCGCCGATCTGCGCAACGCGCCTGCCCTGGACGTCATCCGCGGTCTGCGGGCCGCCGGCGCCGTCGTCTCGTACCACGATCCGCTGGTCCCGGGCCTCGTGGTCGACGGGGAGCCGGTCACCGCGGCCGACTGGGCGGTGGTGGAGCTGGCGCAGCTGGACGCGGCGGTGATGGTCACCCCCGTACCCGGCCTGGAGCAGGACCTGTTGTGGGGCATCCCGCCGGTCGTCCTCGACACCCACAACAAGCTCGCGGCGGCCAGCAATGTGGCGGTGCTGTGATGGCGGCCACCCTGCTCGCCGGCCGTGCGCTCCCCACCGTCACCCGGGACGCGGTCGCCGGTCGTACGGTGTCGGCCGAGGCGGCCCGGGCGGCGGTGGCGGAGCTGCTGGACGAGACCACGGACGAGGTGGACGCCGCTGCGTTCCTGACCGCGGTCGCGGTGGGCGGGGCGAGCCCGGTCCTGGTGGCGGCAGCGGTCCAGGCGGTGCTGGCGGTGGCCAGGCCGGTCGCCTGGACGGGCCCGGCGGTCGATGTGGTCGGCACCGGCGGTGACGGCAGCGGTTCGGTCAACATCTCCACGCTGGCCGGTCTGGTCGCCGCCTCCGCCGGGGCGACCGTGGCCAAGGCCGGTAACCGGGCGGCGACTTCGCAGTGCGGGAGCGCCGACCTGCTGGAGGCCCTCGGTATCGACCTCGACCCCGGGGAGCGTCTCCCGGAGCTGCTGGCCGAGCACCGGTTCGCGTTCCTCTTCGCACCCGCGCTCCATCCGGCGCTGCGGAGGCTGGCCCCGGTCCGCCGCCGGCTCGGCTTCCGCACCCTGTTCAACCTGTCCGGCCCGCTCGCCAACCCGGTCCCGCTCACCGGCCGGCTCATCGGCACCGCGACCCGCCAGGACCAGGAGGTCCTGGCGCAGGCCGCCCAGCTGCTCGGCTACCGGCGGACCTGGGTCATCCAGGGCTTCGACGGCATGGACGAGCTGACCACGGCGGGCCCCGCCCGGGTGCTCCAGGTGGACGGCGGCGAGCTCACCGAGTTCACCGTCGACCCGGCCGGGCTGCCGCTGCGGGCGGCCGGCCGCGCCGAGCTGGCGGGCGGTGACGCGGCACGCAACGCGGTGCTCGCCCGCCAGGTCCTCGACGGGACCGCTCCCGCCCCGCTGCTGGACACCGTGCTGCTGAACGCGGCGGCCGTGCTCCAACTGGCCGGTCACGCAGCGGACATGGCGTCCGGCGTCGCCCTCGCGCGCAGCGCCGTACAGCAGGGAGCCCCGGCCGCTCTGGCCGGCCGGCTCGCCCGAAGCCCGATCACCCCGGTCGCCGCGACCACCCCGATCACCCCGGAGAACAGCTGATGGCCACGCACCTCGACGACATCGTCGCCGCCAAACGTGCCGCCTGGAGCGGACCGGCGGCAGCCGACGCCGCGGCCCGCGGGCGCAGGACGCCCGCCGTACCCGGCCGGTTCGCCGCCGCACTCGGCGGCGCCGAGATCTCGGTCATCGCCGAGATCAAGCCCAAGTCCCCGTCCAAGGGTCAGCTGCTCGACCCCGAGCTGGCCGTACCCACCGCCCGGAGCTACATCGCGGGAGGCGCCTCGGCCATCTCCGTACTCGCGGACACGCCCTACTTCGGCGGCTCGCCCGAGCTGGTCCGCACGGTGGCGGAGCACCCGGACATCACCGTCCCCGTCATGTTCAAGGACTTCCTGGTCGACGTCCGCCAGGTGACGCTGGCCCACGACAGCGGCGCCGACGGCATCCTGATCATCGCCCGCGCCGTCGACGACGCGCTGCTGACCGACCTGGTGCGCACCGCGCACGGCCTCGGCCTCGACGCGCTGGTGGAGACCTTCACCCAGGACGAGGTGGACCGGGCCCTGACCGCCGGCGCCCGCATCGTCGGCATCAACAACCGGGATCTGCAGACCTTCTCGGTCGACCTGGACAACTCGGCCAGGCTGCGCCGCGACATCCCGCGCGGCGTGCTGACCGTCAGCGAGAGCGGCCTGTCCGGCCGCCCCGACATCGAACGCATCGCCGCGCACGGCTTCGACGCCGCGCTCATCGGCGAGTCCCTGCTCAGCAGCCCCGACCCCGCCGCCCAGCTGCGGTCCTACACCGGGGTCCAGATTCTGGAGGTGGCCTCGTGAACGGCCGATTCGGCGAGTACGGCGGACAGTTCGTCGCGGAGACCCTGGTGGGCCCGCTTCAGGAGCTGGAGGAGGAGTACCAGAAGGCGCTCCTGGATCCGGAGTTCACCGCAGAGCTCGACAAGCTGCTCAAGATGTTCGTCGGCCGGCCCACGCCGATCACCGAGCTGCACCGGCTCGGGGCCACGGAGAACGGCGTCAAGCTCTGGCTCAAGCGCGAGGACCTCACCCACACCGGCGCGCACAAGATCAACAACTCGATCGGGCAGGCCCTGCTCGCCCGCCGCCTCGGCAAGAAGCAGATCATCGCCGAGACCGGCGCCGGCCAGCACGGTGTGGCCGTGGCCGCGGCCTGCGCCTACCTCGGCCTCGAGGCCACCGTCTACATGGGCCGGGTCGACGCCGAGCGGCAGGCCCCCAACGTGCAGCGGATGGAGCTGCTCGGGGCCCGCGTCGAGCTGGTCGACCTGGGCACGGCGACGCTGAAGGACGCCATCAACGCGGCGATCCGCGAGTGGATCGCACGCCCCGACACCACGCACTACCTGCTCGGTTCGGTCGTCGGCCCGCACCCCTTCCCGACGATCGTGCGCAACTTCCAGTCGGTCATCGGCCGGGAGGCCCGCGCCCAGTTCCTGGAGGAGAACGACCGGCTGCCCGACGCGGTCGTGGCCTGTGTCGGCGGCGGCTCCAACGCGGCCGGGATGTTCAGCGCCTTCCTCGACGACCCGGTCCGCCTCGTCGGCGTCCAGGCGGCCGGCGAGGGCAAGGGCGGCCAGGGAGGGCACGCGGCCCCGCTGCTCTACGGGGACCCGGGCGTGCTCCAGGGCACCCGCACCTATCTGCTGCAGGACGACGACGGGCAGATCCAGCTCACCCACTCCATCGCTCCCGGACTGGACTACGCGGGCGTCGGCCCCGAGCACTCCCACTACAAGGACACCGGCAAGGTCGAGTACATCTCCGCCTCCGACAACGAGGCCCTGGACGCGTTCGTCGCACTCAGCTCCCAGGAGGGCATCCTCCCGGCCCTGGAGTCCGCGCACGCGGTGGCCGGCGCCCTGAAGGTGGCCCGCCAGTGCGCCCCCGGCAGCACCGTCCTCGTCAACCTCTCCGGCCGCGGCGACAAGGACCTCACCTCCGCCATGGCCGCCCTCAAGCAGCGTGAGGAGAACGCCCGATGAAGCGCATCGAACAGACCTTCACCGACAACCGGACCAAGGACGAGACCACCCTCGTCGCCTACATCACCTCCGGCTACCCGCTGCTCGGCGAGACCGTCGGCCTGATCTCCGCCGCGGTGGAGGCCGGCGCCGATGTGATCGAACTCGGTGTCCCGTTCTCCGACCCGCTGGGCGACGGCCCGGTCATCCAGGCCACCGGCCAGGCCGCCCTGGACACCGGCACCACCGCCGCCGCCACCCTCGACGTGGTCGCCGAGGCGCGTGCCGCCGGGGTCGAGGCGCCGATCGTGCTGATGGGCTACTGCAACCCGTTCCTGCGCTACGGCCTCACCCAGCTGTACGACGACGCACGGTCGGCCGGCGTCGACGGGTTCGTCGTCCCCGACCTGCCGGTCAGCGAGGGCGCCGAGTGGCTGGCGCACGCCGAGGCGAACGAGCTGGGCCAGACGTTCTTCACCGCTCCCGGCAGCTCGGCGGAGCGCATCGCGGCATCCGCCGCCGCCTCCCGCGGCTTCCTGTACGTCCTGGCCGCCAACGGCGTCACCGGAGTCCGCAAGGACCTGGACCCGGGCCTCGACTCCTATCTGGAGCGGGTGCGCGCGGCCGGCGACACCCCGATGGCCGTCGGCTTCGGGATCTCCCGCCCGGAGCACGTGGCGTCGCTGCACGGCAAGACGGACGGCGTGATCGTGGGCAGCGCGCTGCTCCAGGCCATCGGTGCCGCCCGGGACGCGGCGGGCCGCCGCCAGGCCGTCACGGGGCTGATCTCCTCCCTCAAGGCGGCCACGCGATGAGTGACGCCACCGCCATCCCGTTCTTCAGCGGGGCCGTGTCCGCCCGCCGGGACCGGGACCGACTGGAGGCCATGGTCCGCCAGGTCGCCGCCTCCGGCCGGTTCACCTCGGGCCCAGTCACCGCCGAACTGGAGGCCGCGATCGCCGAGCGCGCCGGCGCCCGGCACGCGGTGGCCGTCGCCAACGGGACCGACGCCCTCGTGATCCTCCTCCGGGCGGCGGGCATCGGCCCCGGCGACGAGGTCATCGTCCCCGCGTACACCTTCTTCGCCACCGCGTCGTGCGTCCTGCACGTGGGCGCCGAGCCGGTGCTCGTGGACGTGCTGCCCGGCAGCTACGCGATGGACCCGGCGCGCGCCGAGGCCTCGATCACCGAGCGCACCAAGGCGATCATGCCGGTGCACCTGTTCTCCCAGATGGCCGACATGGAGGTGCTGAAGGACCTCGCCGACCGGCACGGGCTCCTCCTGCTGGAGGACAGCGCCGAGGGCATCGACATGCGGGCGGGCGGAGTGCACGCCGGCCTGTGGGGCAGCGGCGGGGTGCTCTCCTTCTTCCCCACCAAGACCCTCGGCTCGCTCGGCGACGCCGGCATGCTCCTCACGGACGACGACGACATCGCCGCGTCCGCCCGCCGACTGCGTCTGCACGGCCAGGGCACGGACGGCGCGTACGACACCGACGGTGCGTACGTCTACCAGGACATCGGCTACAACAGCCGCTGCGACGAACTGCAGTCGGCGTTCCTGCTGCACCGCCTGGAGCGCCTCGGCGAGGAGATCGGGCGGCGCTCCGAACTGGCCGCCCGCTACGACCGGCTGCTCGCCCCGCTCGCCGGGACGGTCACCACGCCGTGGATGGCGCCCGCCAAGACGCCGAGCAACCAGGTCTATTACGTGTACCTGATCGAGTGCGACCGCCGCGACGAACTGGCCGCGTACCTGGAGGCCCACGGGGTCGGGACCGAGGCGTACTATCCGCGCCCGCTCACCCAGCAGCCTCTGCTCGCCCCGCTGCCCGGCTCCCGCCACCCCGTCCCGGTGTCCGACGCGTCCGCGCGACGCGCCCTGGCGCTGCCTCTCTACCCCGACCTCACCGATGAGCAGGCCGACCGCGTCGCCGCCCTCGTCCACGCCTTCTACGGAGCCGCATCGTGACCACCGTCATCCCGTACTTCGACTGGCCCGCCCGCGCGGCCGACTGGGCCGACGACCTCGTGGAGGTCTTCCAGGAGGTCGCCGAGAGCGACGAGTTCATCCTGAAGTCCCGCGTCGAGCGGCTGGAGGCGGAGATCGCCGCACGCACCGGGGCGGCGCACGCCGTCGCCGTGGCGAGCGGCACCGGAGCGCTGACCGTGATCCTGGCCGCGCTCGGCCTGGGCGACGGGGACGAGGTCGTGACCCCCGCGTTCTCGTTCGTCTCCACCGCCTCCACCGTCGCCCTGCGCGGAGCCCGCCCCGTCTTCGCCGACGTCGAGTACGAGACGGGCCTGCTCGACCCGGCCGCCGCCGAGGCCGCCGTCAGCGCGCGCACCCGGGCGCTGCTGCCGGCCTATCTGTTCAGCGGCTCCCCGAAGATGGGCGCCTTCGCGGAGATCGCCGCCCGGCACTCGCTGCACCTGGTCGAGGACAGCGCGATCGCGCTGGGCGCCGAGGTGGACGGCAAGCCCGCCGGCCGGCACGGGCACGCCGGGGTCTACTCCTTCTTCCCGGCGAAGCCCGCCGGCGGCATCGGCGACGCCGGGATGATCGTCACGGACGACGACGACCTCGCCCGTACCGCCCGGATGCTGCGCAACCACGGCCAGCCGGCCGGCAAGCGCTTCTACCACGAGCTGCTCGGCTTCAACTGCCGGATGGACGAGCTGACCGCCGGCTTCCTGCTGCGCAAACTCCCGCACCTGGACGGGCTCCTGGAGAAGCGCCGCGAGATCGCCGCCATCTACGAGGAGGGCCTGCGCCCGCTCGCTCCGGCGCTGCTTCCCCCGCCGGCCGGGTTCGAGGGCCGCTCCGTCTACACCTACGTGGTGCGCGCCCAGCAGCGCGAGGAGCTGCGCGCCCAGCTGGCCGGCCAGGGCATCGAGACGGCCGTCTACTATCCGCGCCCCCTCCACCTGCAGCCCGCGTTCGCGCACCTCGGGTACGGGCCCGGTGACTTCCCCGTGGCCGAGCAGCTCTCCCGTGAGGCGCTCGCACTGCCCCTGCACCCGGACATGGCGCCGGGAGCGGCCGAGCAGGTCGTGGCAGCCGTCAGCCGTTTCTACGCAGCGGGGAGGTGAGCGCGGTGTCTGTGCCGAACCTCCTGGGCGTCACCGCGGACCGGCTGTGCGGCATCGGGGACGAGGCCGCCCCCGATCTCGCAGGCCAGCTGGCCATCCACCACGAACTGGGCATGGGCGCGATCGAGTTGCGTACCGTCGACGGCCTCGGACTGCACGAGCTGCCCGCCGGTGACGCCGCCGACCTGGCCCGGCGCACCATCGTCGCGGGTCTGCGGGTGCCGGTCGTGGACACCCCGGTGGGCTCCTGGTCCACCACCGTCGGCACGGGCATGGACGGCGAGCTCGCGGCGCTGGAGCGCTCCGCGAAGGCGGCGGCGCTGCTCGGCTGCGACCGGCTGCGCGTCATGTCGTACCCCAACGACGGCCGGCCGGAGCGCGAGTGGCGCACCGAGTCGCTGCGCCGGATGCGGACGCTGACCCGGGAGGCCGAGCGCCTCGGCGTGACGCTGCTGCACGAGAACTGCCAGGGCTGGGCCGGGCAGAGCGCCGCGCACACCGTGCGCATGCTGGAGGAGGTCGCGAGCCCCCGCCTGCGGCTGCTGTTCGACACGGGCAACGGTCTCGCCTACGGCTACGACTCCCTCGACTTCCTGCGCCGGGTGCTGCCGTGGGTGGAGCACGTGCACATCAAGGACGGGATCCGCTCCGGCGGACAGGCCGAGTTCACGATGCCCGGCGAGGGCACGGCCCGCGTCGCGGCGTGCGTGCGGCTGCTGGAGGAGCACGGCTACCGCGGCTACTACAGCCTGGAGCCCCATCTGGCCCACATCCCGCACCTCGGCCTTTCGGGCGATCCGGCCGCACTCGCCGACGGATACCGCGCGTACACCCGGCGCTGCGCCGCGCTGCTCGGCATCGACATCACGGACAGCCGTACGTACTGGGAGGAGAGCCACCATGGCTGAGACGGCCCGCACGACCCGCACCGAGGGCGGCCTCGCGGCCGCGGACCTGCAGTGGCTGACCGAGCTGATGGCCGTCGACTCGGTCTCGCCCCTGGAGGGCGGCCCCCTGGACGGAGCGGCCCGCGCGCAGCGGGTGTTCCTGGCCGGCGCCGCCGAGCGCGGCTTCCGCACCGCACTGCACGGGCCGCCCGCGGCCGAGCTGCTGGAGCGCCCCGAAGTGCCGGCCACGGTACGGGAGGTGGCCGGCCGGGACCTGTCCGCGTTCCTGGAGGGGCAGCCCTCCGTGGTGGTCGCCTACGGATCCCCGCAGCCGCAGGAGCGCCGGCTGGTCGTGAACTTCCACATGGACACGGTCGGGCCGCACGTCCCGCCGCGCCTGGAGGGCCGGGTCCTGCACGGCCGGGGCGCCGTCGACGACAAGGGCCCGGGTGTCGCCGCCGCGGCCGGGATCGCCGCCGCCTTCGCCGAGGACCCGGGGCTCGACGGCCGGATCGAGGTGCAGATCGCGTCCGTGCCCGGTGAGGAGGGCGGTGCGATGGGCACGTACGGGACGCGTGCGCTCATCGACGCGGGATACACCGGCCGCCTGATGGTGTTCGCCGAGCCGACCGGCAACACCTTCATGGACGGGTGCACCGCCGCGATGACCCCGCGGATCACGGTGGCGGGCCAGGACTCCACCGACGACCACCCCGCGGACGGGCACAACGCCACGGTGCTGCTGGGCTTCCTCGCGGACTTCCTCGCCCGCCGGCTCGGCCCGCTCGCCCACGGCATGGGAGCCAAGCTCTGCGTCTCGGGCCTGCACACCGGCAACGCGCACAACCGGGTCTACGGATCGGGGCAGTTGCTGCTCAACATCGCCTACCCGGCGACCGAGCAGGCGGAGCTGCTCGCAGCCTCCCTCGAAGTGCTGATCGAGGAGGCCCGTACCGAGTTCGCCCATCTGCACGCCCATGACCCGTTCAGCCGGCGCACGGTGAAGGACTGGCGCCGCATCGTCCGCCTCGACTGGCTGAAGCAGGGCCTGCCCACCCTGAACAACCGCGATCCCGAAGCCGAACTCCTGCTGAACGACGCCGGGTTCGTCCGTCACGACGGCCTCGCCGACGGCTCCGCCTTCACCTGCGACGCCATCTGGGCGCCGGGCCCCGGCCGCTATGTCGTCGTCTGCGGTCCCGGCCGCCTCGACGCCAACGGGGCGCACACCGCGGACGAGTTCGTGCACCTGGACGACCTGGACACGTACGCCCTGCGCATCAAGGACCTGGTGCACGCGTTCGCCGCGCACACCGCCTGAACCCCCCTTCCTTCCCCGTATCCCTTACGAATCAGAGGACTTGCCATGACCGTCCGTGTTCCCCTCGCCGAGCTCACCGCCTTCGTCCGCAACGTCCTCACGGAGTGCGGCCTGGACACCGAATCGGCACGTACCGCCGCCGACGTCATCACGTACGCCGACGCGAACGGCTTCACCACCCACGGCACCAACGGGCTGGTGAACATCTACGCCCCCCGCCTGCTCGACGGCCGGATCGACGCGGGCGCCGCACCGCGCATCGTGCAGGAGACCGCCGGGGCCGCCCTGCTCGACGGGGACCGCGGGCTCGGCCTGGTCACCATGGACCTGGCCATGGACATCGCCATGGCCAAGGCGCGGCAGACCGGCATCGGCATGGTCGCCGTCCGCAACAGCACCCACTTCGGCAGTGCCGGCTACTACACGCAGAAGGCGGCCGCAGCCGGGCTGATCGGCCTGGCGATGACGAACTGCGGCGCCCAGGGCGTCGCCCCGCCGCTCGGCGGCACCGTCCGGATGCTCGGCACCAACCCGCTGAGCGCGGCCGTCCCGGTGACCGAGGGCGCGCCCTTTGTCCTCGACATGAGCACCACCGTGGTCGCCACCGGGAAGATCAAGGCCGCCCACCGGGAGGGCCAGGAGGTCCCGCAGGAGTGGCTGGTCCGCCACGACGGCACCCCGACGTCCGACCCGGCCGACTTCATGGCCGAGGAGGCCGACGTCGCCTGGCTCGGCGGGCCCGCCGCGACCGGTGGCGCCAAGGGCTTCGGGCTCGCCCTCCTGGTGGACCTGCTGTGCGGCCCGCTCTCCGGCGCCGCGTACGGCCCCCGGCCCGGCGTGCTGAAGGGCGAGCCGGCGGGCGACGACAACGTCGGCCACACCGCGATCGTGATCGACCCGTCGGCGTTCGGCTCCGCGCACGCCATCGCCGCCGAGAACCGGATCCTGCTCGACACGGTCGCGAACTCCCCGGCCGCCGCGTACGCGACGCGGGGCGTCACCTACCCGGGGGCCCCCGAGGCCCTGCGGTACGCGCAGTCGCAGCGCGAGGGCGTCGAGCTGCCGGGACCGGTGGCCGAGGGCCTGGCCGCGCTCGCCGAGCAGCTGACGGTCCGGGCGCCCGCCGCGCTGACCGGACGCAGCCTCCAGCCGGTCGCCTGAAGCGCCGAGGGGCCTAGCGGCCCCGCCACCCGAAACCACCACGGACACGGAGAGGACCGAACCATCATGCGTATCGGAGTCATCGGAGTGGGCGTCATCGCGCCCTTCTTCCTGCAGGCCATCGAGGACGACCCGGAGCTGCGGCTGACCGCGGTCTGCGACCTCGACCAGGCGAAGCTGACCGGATTCCCGCCGGGGACCGTCATGTTCACGGACCACCGCGACCTCCTCGCCTCCGGTCTGGTGGACGGTGTGGTCGTCACCCTGCCCAACCACGCGCACGCCCCGGTCGTGGCCGACGCCCTGCGGGCCGGAGTGCACGTCTGCTGCGAGAAGCCGCTGACCGTCCACGCCGCGGACGCGCACCGGCTGATCCAGCTGGCCGACGAGCACGGCACGACCCTGTTCACCGCCTTCCACCGCCGCTACAACACCCATGTCCAGGACCTGGCTGACCGGCTGCCGGAGCCCGAGCTCATCTCGCACGTCACCAGCCGCTACCAGGAGAAGATCGAGGAGCACACCGGCGCCGACCGCTGGTACCAGGACCTCGACCGCTGCGGCGGCGGCTGCATCATCGACAACGGCCCCAACGCCCTGGACGCCCTGGAGACCGTGCTCGGCCCCCTCACGCTGACCGACGCCACGATCGGGGACGTCAGGTCCGGCGTCGAGTTCTGCGCCGAACTCGGCCTGGCCACCGCCGACGGCATACCCGTCCACGTGGACCTGGACTGGGCCCTGGAGACCGGTGAGCGCAAGGACATCACCGTGCACCTCAAGGACGGCCGGGAGCTGCACGCCGACATGCTGGACGGCTTCGAGGCGTTCAAGTCCTCTCTCGACCACGAGTACGCGGGCATCATGGCGGACTTCCACCGGGTCGTGCGGGACGGGCGCAGCGGACCGGACCGGGGCCCGCACATCGTCGACCTCGTCGAGGAGGCGTACGGCATCGGACGGACCAAGGAGCAGCGGCTGCGGATGTCCGCCAAGGAGCCGGTTTCGGCCCACTTGGTGAAGCTGCTGTTCCACCGGCGTACGGACCGCGGGATGCGGCTGTCGCCCTGGCAGTCGCGCTGCGTGCGGGCCGGCGACGTCCACGAGCTGGTCACCACCACCGACCGGCCCTCCACCACCGGGGACCGCGTCGACCACGTGGGATTCCTGGGCTTCGCCGAGTTCCCCTCCGGCACGGTCATCGACCGGGGCGACGTGGTGTCGGGCCCGCACGGGCCGATCGGACGGGTGGCCGGATTCGACGAGTGCCACGCGCCGAACCACTACAACATCCTCATCGACACCGAACGCGTCCTCACGGCCGAGGACCTGGACCTGCATACGCTGGACACCTTCACCTTCTCCGGAGGAACCCGATGACCACCCCCACCTTCCGCAAGGTCGCCGTGACACCCGAGGCCCGCGCACTCGTGCCCGGCGTCCAGGTGCTGACCCTGGAGGCGCAGATCCCCGCCGCCGGCCCCGCACCGGCCGACGACGTCTGGGCCGAGGCGCACGCGCGGTGGACCGGGGCGAGCCGCGCCGAGGTGCGCGCGGCGCCGAACGTCACCGCCTACCGGGAGTTGAGCCGCCTGCTCGGCAGCCACCCCGACAAGCGGCCGCCCTCCGTGCAGGCGCTGATCGACCGGGGGCTGCGGGCCAAGCCGCTCGGCGCCTGGCCGAAGATCAACCCGGCCGTCGACGCGGTCAACGCGGTGGCGGTACGCGACCTCGTGGCGCTCGGCCTGTTCGACCGCGACATGCTGGAGGGCGAGGTGGCGTTGCGACTGACCGACGGCACCGAGGAGTTCACCGCACTCGGCGCGGACGGGCCGGTGACCCTGGAGGCGGGCGGTCTGGTGCTCGCCGACGAGAAGCGCGTGCTGTCGCAGTTCGCCCACCGCGACGGCGTCCACCAGGCGGTGACCGCGCAGACCCGCCGGGTGCTGCTGCTGGCCTGTTCGGTCCCCGGCGTCGACGAGGACACCTGCCGGGACGCTCTGCTGGCCGCCGCGGCGCTCCTGGGCGGAACCGCGCGGTAGCGGTCCCGGGGGTCTCCCGGGCAGGGCGGTCAAGTGGTCCGCCGCCGGCCCGGAACAGTGGACTGCCGGGCAGGTACGCGCTGTTGGTTGGCTGGGATCGAGCCGCTGACCGACCCTCGTACCGAAAAGAGACCGCCCACGATGACCATGACCGCCGTCGAGCCCGCCGCAGCACCACCCGGGGCGGTCGCCGTACCCCTGCGGGTGACCGTGGCGCGCACCCCGTTGCCGCCGCATGCCCCGCTCGCCCTGGGCGCCGAGCTGCGCCGGCTGCTCGGTGAGGACCAGGTGTTCCTCTTCGAGAGTCTGGCCGGCCCCGACGAGGACTGCCGTTTCGCCGCGGTGGGCGCCGAGCCGCTGGCCCGGATCACCGTGCGGGACGGGCGGATCGGCCTGGACGGCATCCCGGAGCTCGTGGAGCGGCTGCGCCCGCTCACCGACCGCGCCCGCGGTGACGTCCGGCACCTCCTGGAGGCGGTGAACGGGGCCTTCGTCGTGGAGACCGACGTACCCCTCGACACCTACGCCTTCGGGTTCCTGGCCGTGCTCGGCTACGAGGCCGCCTGGCACCTGGAGACGCTGCCGCCGCGCGCCCCCGGCCACGACCCGGAGATCACCCTCACCCTTTTCCGGTACGTCGTCACCTACAACCTGGCGACCGGCCGGAGCCACGAACTCCTGGCGGAGGCGCCCGAGTTCGGCGGGCCCGGTCTCCTGGGCCCCGATCTCTCCGCGCTCGTGTCCACCCTGCCGCCCGAGCCGGAGGCGGCCCCCGTGCCGCCCGCCCCGCCGGCGTACAGCGTGCGCCGCACCGTCCGCCGGGACGAGTTCACCGACCGGGTCCGCCGCTGCCTGGAGCACATCAGGGCGGGCGACGTCTACCAGATCCAGATCGGCCACCGCATCGAGGTGAGGACCCCGCTGCCGGCCATCGACGCCTACCGCCGGCTGCGCCGGAGCAACCCGTCGCCGTACATGTACCTGGTGCCGTGGGCGGGCCGCACCCTGGTCGGGGCCAGCCCCGAACTCCTGCTGCGGATCGAGGGCCGGACCCTGGCGATGCGGCCCATCGCCGGCACGATCGCCCGGGCCGCCGACCCCGCCGAGGACGCCCGCCGGGTCGCCGAGCTGCACGCCGACGAGAAGGAACGCGCCGAGCACATCATGCTCGTCGACCTGTGCCGCAACGACGTGGCCCGGGTGTCCGTGCCGGGCACCCTCGCCGTCGAGCGGATGATGGCCGTCGAGCACTTCGCCCAGGTCCACCACCTCGTCTCCACGGTCCGCGGCGAACTGGCCGACGACGCCGACGTGTGGTCCGCCCTGCGCGCCACCTTCCCCGCGGGCACCATGACCGGGGCGCCCAAGGTCCGCGCCATGGAGCTGATCCAGGAGATCGAGGGCCGGCCGCGCGGCGCCTACGCGGGCGCGCTGGGCCTGATCGACGTACGCGGGCACGCGGCGACCCTCGCCCTGTGCATCCGTACCGCCGTCCACGACCCCGACACCGGGACGTACGCGCTGCAGGCGTCCGCCGGCGTCGTCGCCGACTCCTCGGCCGACGGCGAATGGCGCGAGACCCTGATCAAGATGAGCGCGGTGTACGCCGCCCTGACGGGCGAGGTGCTGACGGCATGAGGATCCTGCTCGTCGACGCACGCGACAGCTTCGTCCACATCATCGACCACTATCTGCGCGAGCAGGGCGCCCGCACGGACGTCGTCACCGCGCTCACGCACTCCCCGGCCGAGCTGGAAGCCCGCCGCCCCGACGCGGTGGTCCTCGGCCCCGGCCCCGGCCACCCGGCCGACTCCGGCCACCCGGAACTCGTACGCCACTTCGCCGGACGGGTGCCGCTCCTCGGGATCTGCCTGGGCCACCAGGCCATCGGGCTCGCCTTCGGCGGCCGGATCGAACGGGCGGCGCGCACCGTGCACGGCAAGACCAGCCGCCTCGACCACGACGGCTCCGGGATCCTCGCCGGTCTCGCCGACGGCACCGAGGTCACCCGCTACCACTCACTGGCCGTCGCCGACCCGCTGCCCGCCGATCTCCTGGTGACCGCACGGGCCCGCGAGGACGGCTGCGTGATGGGGCTGCGCCATCGCCGGCTGGCGGTCGAGGGCGTGCAGTTCCACCCCGAAAGCATCACCACACAGACCGGATCCGCGTTCATCGCCAACTTCCTCGAAGGGATACAGCCATGGTCGACCACGGTCCCTGGGCGTCGATAGCCGCCCTGAACGGCTCCGAACGGCCCGACGGACTCACCGGAAGGGTGCTGCGCATGCTGGCGGCCCAGGCCGCCGAGCACGGGGTGCACCTCGATGTGATCCCGCTCGCCGAGTACGACATCACGCCCTGCGGGCCGTGCGGCGACTGCAATGTGCGCCCGCTGCCCTGCGCCCTGGACGACGACGTACCGGCCCTGGTGGACCGCCTGGTGCGGGCCGACGGGGTGCTGTACGCGGCGCCGGTGCACGGCTTCGGGCTGGCGGGTGTCATGCAGAACTTCATCGAGCGGGCCGGGGTCGGCCACCTGCGCTTCGACCGCCCGCTCGCCAACAAGGTGGCCGGCGTCGTGGTCACCGGCCGCCGCTACAGCCACGACCGGGTCTACGGGCAGCTCATCGACAACGTCCTGCTCAACCGGATGATCGTGCCGGGCAGCGGCTTCCCCGCCTTCGTGCACGACCAGTTCGCCCCGGCCGAGGACCAGGAGGGCCTGGCCGCCGCACGCGGACTGATGGACCGGATGATCGACCTGATGCGGATCCTGCTCCTGCCGCACGGCGGCCGCGGCGACACCGCGCGGCTGCTGTCCCTGCCCCGCAACGAAAGGGCCGGGCTGCTCAGCCCCACGGGGTGAGCAGCCCGGCCACGACCCGGGATTCAGGATGCGGGCGGCGCCACCGGACCCGCCGCGTGCCGCCCGCCGACCAGCACCGAACGCAGCGCCCCCTTGTCCTGGAGCACCGTCAGGTCCGCCGCCGGGTCGCGGTCCCACACCACCAGGTCGGCGAGGCGGCCCGCCGCGACCACTCCGGCGTCCGCACCGCGCCCGGCCAGCTCGGCCCCGTTGGCGCAGGCCCACTTGATGACCGTCTCGGGCGCGATCCCGGCCCGCTCCACGTACATCACCAGCTCGTCCGCGTACGTACCGTGCGGGGTCCAGGCGAAGCCGAAGTCGTCGCCCGGCACGATCTTCATGCCGCGGCCCTCGGCCGTCGGGAGGAAGCGCAGCGTGTTCTCGATCTCGTCCCGGAAGTCCAGCGACTCCAGATAGTCGGGAGCCTTGCCGAACCGCTCCCCGAGGGCCAGCAGCCGGTCCGGCTGGAACAGGCTCGGCACCACGAACACGCCCCGCTCGGCGATCTGGTCGAGCGCCCGGTCGTCCGCGTACGTGGCGTGGTCGATGACGTCGACCCCGGCGGCCAGCGCGTTGCGGATGCCGGCCAGGCCCCGGGAGTGCGCCCGCACCCGGGCACCGCGCCGGTGCGCGGTCTCCACGACGGTGCTCAACTCCTCACGGGTGAAGAGCAGTTCCTCGGAGCGGGCGTTCGGGAACGTGTCGTCCCCGGAGGAGAACACCTTGATGATCTCGGCGCCCTCGTCGATCTCCTCCTCGGTGTACTTCACCAGGTCGCCCAGGACGTCCACGACCGGCATCAGCTCGCGCGGCATCCGCTCCTTGAGCTCGGGCGAGCGCCGTCCCGGCGGGCCGGACACCATCAGGTCGCGGCTGCACGGGGTGATGCGCGGGCCCGCGATGACGCCGGCCTCGATGGCGTTCTTCAGCGCCATGTCGATCCCGGCGACCGATCCGGCCCCGACGAACGCCGTGTAACCGCAGCTCAGCAGGTCCGCCGCGTGCCGTGCGGCATGCAGCGCGACCTCGGGCACCCGGTACTTGAACAGAGTCTCGCGGCCGGTGGTGACATTGACGTACGCGATGTGGGTGTGGCCCAGCGTCATGCCGGGCATCACGGTGGCCCCGGCGAGGTCCCAGCGGACGAAGTCACCCTCGGCGGGGGCCTCAGCGGCCGGCAGCACGGCTTCAATGCGCTCGCCCGACACCAGCACGGAGCGGGCGGGCGACGAGGCGCGTCCCAGCCCCTCCTGGACGGTGACGTCGTGCAGCAGCAGTCGGCGGTCAGTGGTCACGGCCGGCTCCCCACGGGCGGTCGGGCATCCTCGGAACGGGCGAGTACCGCGGGTCCGAACACCATCCACACCATGGGGACGCCCGGACGCGAGACCTGGAACTCCAGCCGGTGCGCGACGCGCCCCGGTTCGTTGGTGACGGCGGCGTCCGCGCGTCCCTCGGCGACGAGCTGGGCGGCGTGGATCGTGGACTCGGCGGGCACCCAGGCGATGTCGTAACCGCCCCGCCCGCCCTCGGCCCCGTCGAGCAGCTCCACCAGACGGCGGGTCTCGTGCAGCGTCGCGAGGCGCAGGATGCCCTCGCGCAGCCCCGAAGGACCGGAGGCGATGCCGTACTCCGGGGTCGGCGTGGAGAAGGTGGCGTCCAGCCGCAGCCGGGGCGACCAGAAGAAGCGGGTCGCGCACTCGGCGGCCCCCGGCACCAGGGCGTAGGCGGGACCGCCGCGGCTGCCGACGGCGGCCAGCAGCTCCTCGAAGGAGTCGTAGGGCACGGGCTCCACCACGGGGCCGCCGAGGTGGGCCAGCCGGTACCCGAGGCGGGAGAGGGCGACCATCGACGTGGTGCCGTCCGGGCCGAGCGTGCCGACCCGCAGGGTGCCGGGCCGCAGCAGCGGTGAGTGGGGTATCCGGGCTGGCTCCCACAGGATGGGGAACGGTGTCGTGTCGGCG
Source organism: Streptomyces sp. NBC_00385 (assembly GCF_035917155.1). Classification (NCBI taxonomy): domain Bacteria; kingdom Bacillati; phylum Actinomycetota; class Actinomycetes; order Kitasatosporales; family Streptomycetaceae; genus Streptomyces; species Streptomyces sp. NBC_00385. The sequence goes on from NZ_CP107951.1 coordinate 4,819,456, forward strand.
TCGGCGTCGGAGTCGGTGCCGAAGGCGCTCTGGGCGTGGAGCAGTGGCTCGGTCATGCGCGGTGCCCCCGGGCTCCGGCGAGCCGGCGGGCGGCGGCCGTCTCGTGGTCGATGGGCGTACGCCGGTCGTGGATGCGCGCCGCCTTCCAGCTGACGAAGGCGCCGGTCGTGGTGACCGGGTCCAGTTCGCTCGGCAGTTCCACCCGGCAGCGCACACCGAGCGCGTCGGCGACCCGTGCCGCGTGGGCGGCCTCCAGCCCCGGCACGGGCCCGTCGGGCAGGTCGAGCCGGACCGTGATCAGGTCCTCGCCGTCCTCGGCCCGGTCGATGACGACCTGGTAGCCGTAGCTGTGGTCGATCCGGCGCAGGACGGCCTGCTCGATCTGCCAGGCCTGGAAGCTGTGCCCGCCGAGCACGATCCGGTCGCGGGTGCGGCCGACGACCCGCATGACGGGGCCCCGGATGCCGCAGCCGCACACGTTGTCGGAGAGCTCGACCAGGTCGCCGGTCCGGTAGCGGATCAGCGGCTTGATGCCGTCGATCAGCATCGTGACGACCAGTTCGCCGGTGCCCCGGTCGCCGAGCGCGGCGCCGGTGTCCGGATCGACGAGCTCGGCGATGTAGTTGGGCCGGGCCAGGTGGAGCCGGCCGTGGGCGCAGGCCGAGGCGATGACCAGGGTCTCCTGGGAGCCGTAGAGCGCGTTGTACGTCCGGGCGCCCCAGGCCTGGTCGATCTGGCGGGCCAGGTCGGGGGTGCACATCTCACCGGTGACCAGGAAGACCTTCACCGCGAAGTCGCGGCGCGGGTCGAGCCCCTGCTCACGGGCGGCCCGCGCCAGCGAGAGCGCCACGTTCGGCGTGCAGAACACGACGTCCAGGGCCAGGTCCCGCATCAGCTGCAGGGCCTTGGGGAAGCCGATGACGGGGGAGTACGGCCAGATCTTGGCGACGGCCGAACCCACGTTGCGGGCCACGTCACCCAGGGTGTCGCCGAGCGAGTGCACCTCGGTGGGGCCCATCACGCCGACGCGCGGGGCCCGGTCGCCGAAGACGTCCGTGAAGATGTTCCGCCAGCTCTCCGTCACATGGGCGTTGGAGGCGATCACCTCGCGCGGGTCACGGGGGCAGGGGGTGGCCGGTCCGGTGGTGCCGGTGGTCTCGTAGAAGAAACAGGCCTCGTCGAGATCGCGGCTCAGGACGTCGGACATGGCCGTGCGCAGATGGTCCTTCGTGGTGAAGGGCAGCGAGCGCACGTCGTCGAGGGTGAGCCGGGCAGCCGGCACACCGGCCAGGTGCCGGGCGTAGAAGGGCGAGCCGTCCTGCGCGAGCGCGACGACGTCGCGCAGCTGCCGCTGCGCCCACGTACGCCACTCCTCCTCACCCAGTTCACCCGCGGTGTACCGGTCGTGCAGCGTCAGATAGCGCTCGATGAAGTCGCGGTGCTTCCCGGATGTGGGCAGCCACATGGATCCCCCAGGTGATTCGGCGGGTGCGGTGGACGTCAGTGCCGTGCACCGGGCATGTGGCCGGGTGCGCCCGTACGCGTCCGGGAAGCGGCTATCCGATACTGCGGTCCGCACCGATGCGCCCTCAATTAGCCTTAGGAGACAGTCCCTTCGCTCTTGGTGGCAGTGCTCCGGTCATGCGGCTGCCTTCTTGGCCGCGGACACGAACTGCCTGATCAGCTCCGGGTCCTTGACGCCGCGGGTGCGCTCGACGCCGCTGGAGACGTCCACTCCCCAGGGCCGCAGGCCGGCGACGGCCCCGGCGACGTTGTCCGGGGCGAGACCGCCGGCGAGGAGCCACGGTCCGGTGGGGGAGACGCCGAGCGCGGCGGGGTCCCAGCGTTCGCCGGAGCCGGGCCGGGGCGAGTCGATGATCAGCAGGTCCTCGCCGTACGCTCCGGTCTCCAGCGGCGCGCCGCCCTCCGGGGAGGTGGCCCGGATCAGCCGGAACCCGTCGGCGCGCAGCGCGGCGAACGCCTCGGGGGGCTCCGCCCCGTGCAGCTGCACGGTGTCGACGCCCGCCTCGGCGGCGGCCCGGCGCACCTCGTCGAGCGGCTCCCCGCGGAAGACGGCGACCGTGGCGGTCCCCTCCGGTACGAGGGCGGCCAGCGCGCGGACGTCGGCGGGGGCGACCTGGCGGGGGCTCGGCGTGAGGACGAAGCCGATCGCGTCGGCCCCGGCCTCGACCGCGGCCGCCACATCCTGCGGGCGGCTCAGGCCGCACACCTTGACGTACATGTCTTCTCCTGGATCCGGAATGTGAGGGGGGACGGGAACGGGGACGGGGGCATGAACCCTGCCGGGGACGTCCATGCTGTCAGGGTCGGCGCTCATGACCGGACGGCGGTGCGGGAGCACAGGAAGACCACGGCCGCCGCGGTCAGCCCGCCCGCCGTCAGCGCCAGCGCGGTCCGCGGGCCGGCCGCGGACGCGAGCAGCCCGCCGAGCAGGCCGCCCACCGGGATCACCGCCCAGGTGAGGAACCGGAAGGTGGCGCTGACCCGGCCGATGAGTTCGGGGGGCACGGTGGCCTGGCGCAGCGTGATCGAGTGGATGTTGAAGATCGCGATGCCGAAGCCGTTGAGGACGTAACCGGTGCCCAGGAGCGCGTATCCGGGCCCGGTGCCGGTACCGGCCGCCAGCGGCAGCAGCAGGGTCGCCGAGGAGGCGACCGCCATGCCGAACACCATGGCGCGGCCCACCCCGAGCCGCTTCCCGAGCCGGCCCGCGGACAGTGCGCCGCCGAACGCGCCGACGCTGCCGACCGCGATGACCATGCCGAGGCCGGCCGGGCCGAGGTGCAGCACGCGGATGGCGTAGAGCGGGAAGACGACCAGGACGACGTCCCAGAGCAGGTTGTACAGGGAGGCGTGCAGCATGATCACGCGCAGCAGCCGGCTGTTCAGCGTCATGCGCAGCCCCGCGGCGATGTCCTTGCGCACCGAGGACCGGGCCCCGGCGGCGCGGACCGGCCGGGTCTCCGGGGTACGGATCCGCAGCAGCATGGCCGCGCCGAAGAGGTAGCCCAGGCAGTCGACCAGGATGGCGACGGGCGCGGTGAGCACCTGGATCAGTGTCCCGCCGAGCCCCTGCCCGGCGGTCTCGGCGACCGAACGGCTGGCCTGGAGCTTGCTGTTGCCCTCGACCAGCTGCTCCTTGGCCACCAGGGACGGCACATATGCCTGGTAGGCCACGTCGAACAGGGCGGTGAGCACTCCGGTCGCGAACGCCACGGCGCACAGGGCCCAGATGCCGAGCCCGCCCAGCCAGGCGAGCAGCGGCACCGCGGTGAGGATCGCGGCCCGCCCGAGGTTGGCGGTGATCAGGAGCGGACGGCGGCGCACCCGGTCGGCCAGCACCCCGGCGAACAGGGTCACGCACAGCACCGGCAGGTACTGGGCGCTGTTCAGCAGTCCCAGCTGGGCCGGGCTCGCGTCGAGCAGCACGATCGCGGTGACCGGCAGGGCCAGTTCGGTGACCCGGGAGCCGAGCAGGGAGACCGTCTGTCCGGCCCACAGCCTGCGGAAGTCCCGGTGGTGCCAGAGCCCGCGGGGCGGTGGTTCCGGGGCCGGGGGACCGGCCCGGTCGAGGAGCTCAGCCGACGACATGGACGGCCTCCCGGGTCGCCGGGCCCCGGGCGTCGGCGGGCTGCTCGTCCAGCGGGTGCCAGTCGAGCCGGTAGGCGGCGAGCGTCTGCCGGATGGCCTCCTCGACCTGCTCGGAGCGCTCCGCCCGGTAGCGGAACGTGCCGGCGGTGTGGACGGCGCCGCCGTTGCCGCTGAGCACCGTGCCGGGAGGCGGCAGGGTCTCGGAGCAGAGCGCGGGCACCTGGCCCACCAGGGAGGTCACCGCGTCCACGACGGCCGGGCGTACGGGCGGCTCGGGCATCATCAGATACCCGGCGACCGGACCGTCCAGGTCCATCGGCGCGATCGTCATGTCGTCGCCGAGCTGTACCCGTGCGGAGGCGGCGACCAGGTCGACCCCGTAGACCTCCTCCCAGATGACCCGGACCTGACCGCCGCCGGCCCGTGCCCCGATCTCCAGGAACACCAGGTCGTCGCCGTCGCCCGAGGGCCGCGGGGCGCGGAAGACCTCCAGGTGGAAGACGTCGTCGGTGAGGTCCAGGGCGGCGCACACGCGCTCGGCGAAGTCGGTCACCCGCTTCTCGAAGGCCCGGTCGTCGTTGGCGACCGAGCTGAAGGCCGTGCCGGTGGCGAAGTCGAGGCAGCTGCCGCCGCAGCGCCATGCCCGCGAGGTGAGCAGCCTGCCGCCCTGCACCACCCCGTCGATCTGGTAGAGCGCCCCGTCGATGAACTCCTCGCACTGGGCGTCGGCGAGACCGGCGACGTTCAGCAGGGTGTCCAGCTGTGCCTCGGAACGCACCACGTGCACGCCCTGGCTGTCGGCGCCCGCGCGCGGCTTGAGGACGAACGGGTAGCCGTGCCGTGCGGCGAACTCCCGCACCAGGCCGGCCGTGGGCGTCTCCCGGAAGGCGGGCACCCGCAGTCCGGCCGCCGCGACCAGGCCCTTCATCACGACCTTGTCCCGGACGGCGGCGACCTCCTCGGGGCCGCGGCCCGGGATGCCGAAGCGCCGGCGGATCTCGCCCGCGGGCTCCAGGTCGAACTCGGAGAGCGCGAGGACATGGGTGAACGGGCCGTACAGCTCGACGAGTTGGGCGGTCTGCGCCAGGACGTCGGCGGTGTCGGAGAGATCGGACAGTACGCGGATGTCCTCGGCCAGCTCCCCGTCGAGCGGCGGACGGCCCGCCGCGGTGGTCAGATAGGCGACGCGATCGGCGGTGTGGTCGATGTAACGGTGGTACTCGGCGAAGGAGTTGGTCCAGCGGTTGATGATGAGGACATGGCGGTTCATCGGGTCTCCGGATGGTTCGTGGACAGTCCTGCGGATAACTCAGCTGAAGGTCACGGCACGTTCGGCGCGCCGCAGCACCCTCGCCGTCTCCCGGTACGAGGCGCCCGCGGCGAGCACGTAACCGAGCCGGCCGGCCGAGCTGCCGGGATCCGGCAGGGCGCTGCCCGGCGGCAGGAGGACACCTATCTCCCGCACCCGCGGATCGGACTCGATCACCGGGTCGACGCGGAACTCGCGGTAGGTGTCCAGGCCGGGCCGCAGGAAGTAGCGGATGCCGGCCCGGGTGCCGGTACGGGACACGGCCGGTTCGGGGTTGGGCAGGCCCAGGTAGCAGCGCAGCATGATCTCGTACAGATCGTGGCCGCAGGCCAGGCGCAGCAGGTCGGGGATGCGGTCGCCGGGCAGCCGGGCCGCGACCTCCATCAGCAGCGGGCCGCGCGCGGACATCCGCAGCTCGGCGTGGAAGGGCCCGATGCCCAGGGCGACGGCGTCCAGGACGCGGGCGATGTACGTCCTGATCTCCCGGGCCGCCGACGTCTTCAGCTGGGCGGGCACGATGTGGCCGACCTCGACGAAGTGCGGTTCGGCCCCGAGGATCTTCTCGGTGATGCCGAGGATGTGCACCTGGCCTTCCTCGACGTACCCCTCGACGCTGTACTCGGGCCCCTCGACGTACTCCTCGACCAGCACCAGCCCGAGGCCGCCGCGCGAGCCGTCGGCCCGGCCGGAGCGCAGCGCCCTGCGGAACGCGGCCACGGCCTCCGCCTCGCTGCCGGCCCTGCGGACGTCGAGGCTTCCCGACTGGTCGACGGGCTTGACCACGCACACCGGTCCGAGTTCCGCGTAGGCGGCGGCGGCCGACCGTGCGCCGGAGACGATCCGGTACCGGGGCTGGTCGAGCCCCGCCGCGTCCACGGCCCGGCGCATCCGGTGCTTGTGGCGCAGGAACTCCACTCCCGCCGGGTCGATGCCGGGCAGGCCGAGCGCGGCGGCGGCGTGCGCGGCCAGCGAGACGAAGTGCTCGAAGCCGGGCAGGACCGCGTCCAGCGGCGTTTCGGCGTGCAGGGTGCGGATGAGATCGAGTACGGCGGCCTGGTCGGAGGTGTCCGCGGTGATCACCCGGTCGGCCTTCGCCGGGGCGGTGCCGGGCCCGAGGCCGGCGGTCAGTACGAGTGCGGCGTGCCCGAGTTCATGGGCGCGGGTCACCAGTTCCAGTCCGGAGGAGCGGGGCTCGATGATCAGAACGGTGCTCATGCTGCTTCCTGCGGGGCCGGGGTGCCGGAGTCCGCGAACGCGGCGGCGCGGGCGGTGTCGAGGAGTTCCATGGACTCCAGGTGCAGGGCGAGGTTGCTGCGCGGCGCCGGGGCCTCACCGCGGAAGTGGGCGTACGCCTGCTCGATGAACCGGGTCAGCGGGGCGTCCTGGACGACCTTGCGGACCGGCCGTCCGGCGATGCGGACCTGACCGAAGTCGTCGTCGCCGGAGACGGGGTAGTCCGCCACGAGCGTGCCCTCGGTGCCGTGGATGTGCAGCCGCCGCCGGCGTACCGGCGAGGCCAGATCGGTGTACAACGTGGTCCGTACGCCGGAGGCGTGCCGCAACGTGACCTCGGCACCGCCCAGCCTGGCCAGCCGGCCGGACGGCAGCGGCAGGTCCCAGCCGCGCGAGCCGGTGACCTCCGCGACGGGCCCGGCGAGATGCAGGGCGAGCAGCAGCTGGTGCGGCAGCTCCACCTCGAAGGCACTGCCGTGCCCCTGGGTCTGCAGCGAACGGCGGAAGCGCGGCTTGCTCTGCTCCATGTGGTACGAGACCGGCTCACCGATCGTCCCCGAGGCGACGAGCTCCTCGGCGGCCTCGGTGACCCTGCTGGCCGGCCAGACGCTCATCGGCAGCACCACGGCCCCGGTGGCCTCCGTCAGGTCCACCAGATGGGCGGCCTCCTGCACGGTGTGCGCGATCGGCTTCTCCAGGATGAAACGCTGCGCCCCGACGTGCAGGAGCTGCTCCAGGCAGTCCCGGTGGGCGTCGGGCGGCACCGCCACGTGGAAGACGGCGTCGGCCACCCGGTGACCCGCCGCCCACAGCGCCGTCACGGCGCTGCGGACGTCCGGCACCCATTCCCCTCCCGCCACCTCGGCGGGCCGGGGATCGACGGCGATCACCGTCGACCGGCCGCCCGTGATGTCCCGCAGCGCGCGATGGTGCAGATCGCGGCCCGCGTGTCCGTATCCGACGATGACGGAAGGTGAATTGCCTTTCTTCCTCATCTGTTTACCGCCCTTCGCTGTCGTAGTGAAAGGAGCTTCGCAGCGGGCCGGGAGGTACTTCCAGGCCAATTCTCCGGACCCCTGGCGGACCACTTGGAAGGCTTTTCCGCGGCTGGTGGTGCCTGTTCGTGCCTCGAAAGGAACATGTGCGGCCGCCGAGGTGGTATCGGTCGGCGGTATTCCCAACAGGCATGCTGGATACGGTTGTTCGACGTACTCGGAATTTCGCCACGCATTGCGGCACCCATCAGATTCACCTGGAGAAGGAGTCAATCGATGAGCCTCGAAGGCCGGGCCGCCCTGGTCACCGGTGGTTCCCGCGGCATCGGACGGGCCATCGCGCTCCGTCTCGCGGCCGACGGTGCCGCGGTCGCCGTGAACTACCGCTCCCGCAAGGACGAGGCCGAGCGCACGGTCGAGGAGATCACCGCCCTGGGAGGGCGGGCGATCGCCCTTCAGGCCGACGTGTCGGACCCGGACGCCGCCCAGCGACTGGTGGACGAGACCATGGCCGGGCTCGGCGGGCTGCACATCCTGGTGAACAACGCCGGAGTGGCGCAGGACGGGCTCATATTCGACCAGTCGCCCGAGGACTGGTGGGAGGTGCTCAAGGTCAACGTCGGCGGCGTCTACCACTGCACCCGGGCCGTCGCGGGTCACTTCATGTCCCAGCGCGACGGCAACGTCATCAACATCTCGTCGGTCATGGGCGAGGGAGGCTGGGTCGGGCAGTCCAACTACTCCGCGTCCAAGGGCGCCGTCAACGCCTTCACCCGGGCCGCCGCCGTCGAGCTGGCCCGTTTCGAGGTCCGGGTCAACGCGGTCCTCGCCGGGTTCACCACCACCGACCTGATCGGCGGACTGCTGGAGAAGGACGGCGGCAAGGCCATCAAACGGCAGCTGCCGCTGCGCGAGTTCGCGACCCCGGAGCAGGTGGCCGGCGCGGTGTCCTTCCTGGCCGGCGAGGACTCCACGTACATCACCGGTGAACTGCTGCGCGTGGACGGCGGATGGGCCGGCCAGCTCGGCCTCGGCCGGGCGAAGTAGTCCAGCTCCACCGCCCGGCAACGCGGGAAGCCCCGGGGAGCATCTCCCCGGGGCTTCCCGCGCTCCTTCCATCAGCCGATCCGGGCCAGACCGCGGGCGCCCTGCCTGCCGGAACCGCGGGAGACGGCCAGCGGGTCCCAGCCCTCCGCACGCTCCGGGAGAAGGTCCGGGTCGCCCAGGAGCGCCCCGCGGTGGACCTCGGCCATCAGACCGCGGCCCAGGAGCTGACCGGCCAGCGCCATACCGCCGGCCGCGGAGCCCGTGATACCGGTGCCGTGGCGGGTGTTGGTCCCCACCATGTGGAGGCCCTCGATGCTGGTGCGGGTGTCGGGGCGGCTGCCCGTGCCGCCCCACTCGGCCAGCCCGTACGGGGTACCGCCGGTGGCCAGCGTGTAGCGCTCGTGGGTGATGGGGGTCGCCGTCTCCAGGTGCACGATGTTCTCCCGGAACGGGCCGAGCGCCTCCTCCGCCGTGCTCAGCATCGCCTCGGTCAGCTCCGCCTTGCGCCGCTGGTAGCCCTCGTTGCGCCGGTAGCGCTCACCGGCCGCCGGGCCCTTGTCCACCCCCCAGTACTCGTATCCGGGCGGACACAGCGTCATCACCTGGAAGTTGCTGTGCCCCGGCGGGCAGACGGCCGCGGTACCCGGGTCCTTCAGCGAGGCGAACGACGCGAAGAGGAAGGGCACCGGACTGATGGTCTCCTTCGCCACCTGCTCGTAGTAGGCCTCGATGTCGTCGTCCCGGTACCACCACAGGTTGGCGTTCGGACGGGCCGGCAGCTCCTTGTCGGTGGCGATGTAGAGCGTGGCCAGCGGCAGCGCCATCTTCGCCTGCCGGGTCCTCGACACCACCCGGCGGCCGAAGTGCTCCTCTCCCACGAGGTCGAACACGGTCCGGGAGTAGTCGGCGTTCGACACCACCAGGGGAGCGCTGTGGACGTCGCCGCCCGTCATCCCCACCCCGGTGACCCTGCCGTCCTCGACGAGGATGCGCTCCACCCGGCTCTTGGTCCGCAGCTCCCCGCCGTGCGCCTCCAGCGCCTCGACGAGCGCCGCGGCGAGCACCTGGCCGCCGCCCTCGGGGTAGTAGGCGCCCCGCAGATAGTGGTCGGTGACGGCGGCGTGGGTGGAGACGGTGGCCTGGCGCGGCCCCATCCCGTAGTTGGGCGACTGGGCGGCGAGCACGGTACGCGCCCGCGGGTCCAGCCCGCAGTGGTCGAACAGCTCGGAGAGCGTACGGCGGCCCCACTCGGCGGTGACCGGGGTGCGCGCCAGCAGGCCGGCCAGCGACGGCTCACCGTCCGACAGCATCATCGAACGGGTCTCCGCACCGACGGCGGCGCAGATCCGGGTGAACCGCTCGATGCCCTCCCGCCGGCCCGGCAGTGCCTGGGTCAGCCGCTTCGTGTACGCCTCCCAGCCCACGGGCACGTCGACCGTGAGACCGGGCAGCACGATCCGGTCGAAGCCGCCCCGGTCCATCTCCCGGTAGGTCACCCGGCCTTCGAGGCCCAGGCCGGAGAAGATCGCCGGCAGCAGCCCTCCCGGACCGCAGTCACCCAGGTAGTGGACGCCCACGTCGAACTCGTAGGCCCGGCGGCGGCGGAACACATGACTGTTCCCCCCTGCCACGTCGTGCTGCTCCAGTACGAGGACGCGGCGGCCGCTCACGGCCAGGTACGCCGCACACACCAGGCCGCCCATGCCGCTTCCGACGACGATGGCGTCCCACTCATCCCGCTTCACCATGCGGCTCAACCGTCCTGTTCCTGTAGGTCCTGTCCGGAGTTCCCCCGCGGCGTCGCGGCGTCCGGCACCGGACGCCGCTTCTTCTCCCGCGCTGGAACTCCAGACAGGACCAAGGCGGGGCTGACGTTCCTGTCGCGGGTCAGACCCGCTCGCGCACGACCAGCGCACCGGCGTTTCCGTCGTGGCCGACCGAGGTGATCAGGCCGATACGGGGCTTCCCGCTGCCCGGGGAGTCCTGCCAGCGGGCGAGGAGTGCCGCGAACTGCATGGCCCCGCCGGCGCTGTACGTCTCGCCGAGCACCTCGGTGACCCGCACCGGGTCCGGCAGACGGCCGAGGGCGAGCCGCACAGCACGCTCCTCCACCCGGTCGAGCCCGATGTGGTCACCGGCGCCCAGGGACACATCGGCCACGTCCTCCGCAGCCACCGCGCTGCGCTCCAGGGCCCGGTTGATCGCGGTGACCAGGCCGTTCGTCAGACCGCGGCCGAGCCCGGTCCGCCGGTTGACCCCGGTCCAGCCGAAGAAGCCGACCTCGCAGGCCAGCAGCTCCGCGAGGACCGGTTCACCGGCGGACTCCTCGGCCCGGACGACGAAGACGGCGCTGCCCTCGCCGACCGGAGCGGCCTCCCGCAGCGTTCCCGCGTGGTGCCAGGCCCAGGCCGTCGGGGCGCTGAGCTCCTCGGCACCGCCGACGAGCAGCTCCTCGGCACGCCCCGCCGCCATGGCGAGCCTCGCGTGCCGGAAGGCGTAGAGGCTGGCGCTGCGGCCGCCGGCCACCGTGGCGTTCAGGCCCTTGAGCCCGTGCCGGATGGCCATCTGGCCGGCGCTGCAGTTCATGACGCTGCCCGCGAACTTGCCCGGGTTGATGAGGTAGGGCTTGTCGAGGGTGAGGGTCTCGTACAGCAGGTCGGAGTAGCCGGCGATGGAGCCGGTGTTGGTGGCCAGCACCACGCCGGTCCTGGCCGGGTCCGTACCGGCCGCGGCCGGTCCCGCCGCCTCCAGGGCCTGCTTGCAGGCGACCAGGCTCAGCTGGGCGAGCCGGTCCAGGTTCTTGATGCCCTTGCGGCCCAGGTGGTCGGCGGCCTTGAAGCCGGGGACGGGCCGCAGCGGACGCGGCGGGTAGGCCGTGTCCGCCCCGGCGGCGGACTCCGGCTCGGACACGGCGTACCTGTCCGGCGCTCCGGCCAGGGGCGCCAGACCGTAGCCCGCGCTGGAGACCACTCCGACGCCGACGACCGGCAGGGGCTGCACGGGCGCGGCCGTGGTCACAGGTACCTCCCGAGGATGGTGATGACGTTGTTGCCGCCGAAGGCGAAGCCGTGGTTCTGGACGATCTCCACCCGGGCGTCCCTGCCCCGGCCCGGGACACAGTCCACACCGGGCCCGAGCTCGGGGTCCGTCTCGACCAGGTTCGCGGTCGGCGGCAGGAAGCCCTGCTCCAGAGCGGTGCAGCAGGCGATGGCGCCGAAGCCGCTGGCCGCGCCCATGGTGTGGCCGAGCATCGACTTGATCGAGCTGATCGGAGGCAGCCGGTCACCGAAGACCTGGCGTACCGCCCGGACCTCGGTCGCGTCGTTCGTCGGCGTGCCGGTGCCGTGGGCGCAGATGTAGTCGATCTGGTCGGGGACGACGCCCGCGTTGCGGTGCGCCGCCTTGATGCAGTCCGCGATGCTCGTGGCGTCGGGGTGCACCATGTGGGAGGCGTCGCAGTTCGCCGCGTATCCGAGCACCTCGGCGTAGATGCGGGCGCCGCGGGCCAGGGCGTGCTCCAGCGGTTCGAGCAGGAGCGCGGCCCCGCCCTCGCCGGTGATGATGCCCGAACGGTTGGCGTCGAACGGCTGCGGCAGGTCCTGGGCCATGGCGCCCAGGGCGTAGAACCCGGCATGGGTCAGCCGGTTCACGGAGTCGGCGCCGCCGGCCAGCATGAAGTCGGCCTCGCCCAGACGCACCATGTCGAAGGCGTACCCCAGCGCGTAGTTGCTGGCCGAGCAGGCGGTCGGGATGGTCTGCGCGTCACCGCTCAGGCCGAGTTCGGCGTTGACGGCGCCCGCGATCTGGCCGGCGGGCAACTGCCCGACGAGGCGGGGCTCCAGGCCCTTCAGGCCCTGGGTGACCCACTGGCCGCCCAGGCTCTGGGCCACCGCGGACTCGCCGCTCGTGGTGCCCATGATGGAGCCGGACCGGCCGGCGGAGAGGAGGAGGGGGTCGATGCCGGAGTCCTCGACCGCGAGCCGGGAGGCGGCGGCGGCCAGGAGCGCGCTGCGGCCCCAGCGGTCCGGGTCGAGGTGGTGGAGGAGGGCGGCCGGGTCGAAGTCGTCGACCTCGGCGGCCTTGCGGCTGGGGAACGGTGTGGCGTCGAAGCTGCGGGCCGGCCCGATGCCGACCCGGCCCGCCCGGAGGGAATCGGCGAAGTCCCGCACGCCGATTCCGACCGGGCTGACCGCTCCGAGCCCCGTGATGACGACTCGGCGCAAGGTCGGCTCAGGCATTCCGCGCGCATCCCTCGACGGCGAGCAGCAGCGTGCGGAGCGTGGTCAGGGACTCCAGCTCCTCCTTGGGAAGGACGAAACCGAGTTCCTTCTCTATTCGGGAGACCACGGTTATCAGCGTGAGCGAATCGCTGTCGTAGTCCTCGATGAACAGACCGTCCTCGGTCAGCTCACCGTCTTCCAGTTCCAGTTCCTCGTTGACGATGTCGATGACGCGGGTCCGCAGCTCGGCATCCAGTTCCACGGTCTGCACGGTCATGGTGGGTCCTTTCGTAAGGAGCGAACGTGAAGGGGTGGCGCGACAGGTCTCAGGAAACGGGCCGGAACGGCCGGGTGGGTCAGACGGCGGCCGGGGTCGGCGGCACGAGGGTGATGGCGCCGATCTGCGTCAGCAGCAGCAGGTCCTGGCGGAAGCCCCAGTGCTCGACGACCTTGCCGTTCTCGATCCGGTAGATGTGGGTCTGCTCGACGTCCACGTCGCGCCCGGTCGGCGCGATGCCGAGGAAGTCGCCGGTGTGCTTGCCGGTGAAGCGCAGCCGCAGGACGGCGCGGTCACCCTCGGAGAAGCTGTCCAGGTGCTCCCACTTGGCGCCCTCGAACGCGCTGTGCACCCAGCGTGCGGTGCCGAGGTAGCCGTACGGGCCGTTCGGGACGCCGGCCTGGGCCTCGTAGTCGACGAAGTCGTCCGCGACGTACTTGAGGGCGGCCTCTTCGCTCAGGTCGTTGAAGATCAGGCCCATGTTGATGGAGAGGTCGAGTGCTTCGGTGCTCATCTGGTTACTCCTCGAACGGTGGGGAGGGAACCCGGGGAGATACCCCGGAAATCTGTCGCTCGCCGGCCGGCGGGGCCGGCTCAGTGCCCGGCGCCCAGACCGCCGGTGACCGGAATGACCCCGGCGGTCACGTACGAGGCGTCCTCGCCGGCGAGGAAGCGCACGGCCGCGGCCACCTCCTCGGGCGTACCGGTGCGGGCCAGCGCGGTCCTGGCCAGTGCGGCCTGGCGGCGCGCGTCGGTGACGTGCTCGACCATGTCGGTCTCGATCATTCCGGGGGCCACCACGTTCACGGTGACGTTGCGCCGGCCCAGCTCGATGGCCAGCGAACGGGCGAAACCGATCAACGCGGCCTTCGCGGACGCGTAGTTGGTCTGGCCCGGCGCGCCGGACATGCTGTTGATCGACGACATGTAGATCAGCCGGCCCCAGCGGGCCTTGATCATCGCCGGGACGACCTCACGGGTGACGGTGACCGCGGCCTGGAAATTGGTCTCCATCACGGCCCGGAAATCGTCCTCCGGCATGCCGATCAGCAACTGGTCGCGGGTGATGCCCGCGTTGGAGACCAGGACCTCGACGGCGCCCTGCTGGATGGACACCTCCTCCACGGCGGCCTTCACCTGCGCGGGGTCGGTCACATCGCACCGCACGGCGAAGAAGCCGGGAGGGGGCGGCGTGCTGTGGTAGGTGACGGCGACCTTGTGTCCCTCGGCCGCCAGAGCCCGCGCGGTGGCGAGCCCGATGCCCCGGTTTCCGCCGGTGACGAGTACGGAGCGGCTCATATGCACTTCCTCGTGGTGGGGTGCCGCGGGCCGGCCGGACGAGGCCGGACCACGGTCGGGGTCGGGGACGGGGCGGGCGGACGGGGCGTCACGCGAAGTCCTCCCACAGGGAGGCGAGCCGGTCACCGGCGCTCTCGGCGTCGGTGAACAGCACCGACTGCCAGCCGGCCGCCTCGGCACCCGCGCAGTTCTGCGCGAGGTCGTCCACGAGCACACAGCGCTCCGGAGGCGCACCGGCCCGCCGCGCCGCCAGTTCGAACATGCCGGGCGACGGCTTGCGGTGGCCCACCTCGAACGACAGGATCACGTCGTCCCAGAGCCCGTCGGGCTCGATCATGCGCCGCCAGTACGGGTCCCAGGCGGGCACCATGTTGGAGAGCATCCCGACGAACGCCCCGCGCTCGCGCGCCTTGCGCAGCTGGGCCACCCAGTCGTGGTTGGTCTCCCGGCCGTCGAACCAGGCGTCCGCCATCGTGGTGAGGCGGAGCGTGACACCGTGCTCGGCCTCCAGCACATCGCCGATCTCCTGGAGCCACGCCTCCTCGGTCACCACCGGGGTGTCGATCGGCTCCATGATGTCGCAGGTGCCGTAACGGGCGGTGACCGTGGCCAGGGCGCGGCCGAGGACCTCCTGGTCGAGGCCCATCGAGGCGCAGAACGTCTTCATCGTGTGGGCGAGCGGAGGGGTGAGCACCCCTCCGAAGTCCGACCAGACGGCCAGACGCGGTGGTGTGGTGTCAGGCATGCCGGCTCCTGGAGGATCCGTGGAGGTGGGAGACATCGGCCACGGCGACGGTGAGCTCCGCGATCTCCTGCGCGTCCTGGTGGAAGCGGACCCGTATCGCGTGCTGCCCGGCACCCGCGGAAGCCGGGGTCGCGGTCGCCGTCAGGGGGATGTCCAGCTCCGCGAAACGCTCGAACCCGCCCTCGTAACCGATGGCACAGAGCGAGCCCGAGCCGGACGCGGCCGCCCGGCCGGTCCCGGCGGACGCCACCGTCAGCAGCGCCAGCTGGCGGGCCGCCTCCACCAGCGTCATGGCCGGCAGATGGTCGTAGACGTGGTCGAACAGCGCCGGGTTGTCGAAGCGCGGTGCGACCCGGGCCGTGACGGACCCCGCGGTGAACTCCGGCTCCGTGAGCACGACGTTCAACGGGTTGTCACGGCCCACCAGTTCCGGCGCCACACGCCCGACCTCACCCGGCGCCTCTGTGAAGTCCGAGCTGAGCGGCGCGGGCGTGCCGCGCTGCGCGTGGCGCAGGATCTCGTTCTCGTCCCCCTTGAGGAAGAGCACGTCCATGGAGTGGTCGGCGACATGCACGTCACCCATGAAGATCCGCTGCTCCAGCCGGCCCTTGCGGTAACGCCCGCTGTGCCGGGCGGTCTTGCCGAAGAAGTCCGTGTCGACCCTCGGAGGCCCCGGCTCGCCGCCGATCCGCAGCGCGTGCAGGTTCCGCAGAGAGAACTGGAAGGCGTGGACGATGGCCATGGTCCCCGCCGGAACACCGGCGTTGGTGTGGGAACCGGCGATCGCCGACTGCCGGCCCGCCTCCAGCAGCAGCAGGGAGTCGTGCAGCTTCGGCTGCTGCCGGTGGTCGCTGTAGTAGAGGTGGGTGAGCGGCAGGTGGATCCCCGCGGTCACCGCCATCGGCCGCAGACTCCTGACGTCCGTGACGAAGACCTCGGAGATGGCGGAACGGTGGGCGAGCGAGCGCTCGATCGTGC
The DNA here is from genome assembly GCF_035917155.1 of Streptomyces sp. NBC_00385. Taxonomy (NCBI): domain Bacteria; kingdom Bacillati; phylum Actinomycetota; class Actinomycetes; order Kitasatosporales; family Streptomycetaceae; genus Streptomyces; species Streptomyces sp. NBC_00385. The sequence continues at coordinate 4,835,171 of NZ_CP107951.1, forward strand.
GGCCGTACTCGATCGCCGGAGCCACGGACGTCGTGGCGTCTTCCAGCACCTGGGTGGTCATCGGTTCCTCCGAACCAGTTCTCGGGGTGGTCTGCCGGGCCTCGTGCCGGTCAGCCGACCGGGACCGACACCGCGCTGTCCTCGGCCGCCTCGTCGCCGGCCCGCTCCGCGCTCCGCCGGATGAACATGCCGCTCACCGCGCCGATCATCACGACCGCCACACCGATCCACAGAGCGGCCTCCAGACCGTCGGTGAACGCCGCGGCCGGATCGCCCGAGGTGTTGTCGGCGAACTGGCGGCTGAACACGGTGGTCAGTGCCGCCACACCCAGCGCGCCGCCGAACTCACGGCTGGTGTTGTTGGCGCCCGACGCCTTGTTCTGCTCGTTCTCCGGCACCGCCGAGATCACCGTGGCGGGGTTGCCCGCGAAGACCAGACCCATACCGATACCGGCCAGTGCCAGCGCCGGCACCATGGCGGCGTACCCGACGTCCGGCGTGACGACCAGGGCGATCCAGCCCAGGCCGATCCCCTGGAGGGCGCAGCCCGCCGCCTGCAGCACGCCGCCGCCGATCCGGTCCACGAACTGGCTGGCGACCGGCACCACGAACATCGGCGCCAGCGTCCACGGGATGGTGCGCAGACCCGCCTCGAACGGGGAGTAGCCCATGGGGCCCTGAAGGAACTGCGTGAGGAAGAAGATCGACCCGAAGACACCGAAGTACATCGTGATCGACACCACGTTGCTCAGCACGAAGGCCGGCGCGCGGTACATGTGGGCCGGGATGAGCGGGTACTTGCTGTTCCGCTCGGACACGACGAACCCCACCGCCAGAATCACCGTGAGGGACAGCCCGGTCAGCGTGGTGGCGTGCGTCCAGCCGTGGTCGGCCGCCGACACGATGCCCCAGACCGCCGACACGACCGAAGCGGTCACCAGCACCATGCTCGGGACGTTCAGGCTCCGCTCCTTGCCGCGGCTCTCGCTGACCGCCCACAGGGCGAGCGGCAGAGCGATCACACCGACCGGCACGTTGATCCAGAAGATCCAGCTCCACTCGATCTTCTCGGTCACCAGACCGCCCGCGAGCGGACCCGCCGCGATACCGAGACCGTTGACACCGCCCCACACGCCGACGGCCAGGTTCCGCTGCGCCCGCGACACCGCGCCGACGGCCAGCGTGAGCGAGACCGGAAGAATGGCCGCCGCGCCCGCACCCTGGAACACCCGGGCGATGACGAGCGTCACGACCGAACCGGCCATCGCACACGCCACCGAGGACAGGGTGAACAGGGCGATGCCGCCCAGGAACACCCGGCGGCGCCCGAACCGGTCACCCAGCGCCGCACCGGCCAGCAGCAGACCGGCGAAGGCCAGCACATAGCCGTTCATCACCCACTGCAGCTCCGACTGCTTCACGTCGAAGTCCTGGCTGATCTCCGCCAGCGCGTTGGTGACGACGAGATTGTCCAGCGAGACCATGAACATGGGCAGAGAGGTGGCGACCAACGCCCAGAGAACGCCTCGGCTCTTGGTTGTCGTCATCGGATGATCCCCTTGCTGCTCGTGGAGTTGCTGCTCGTGGAGTGCCCGTGGCGCACCGGGCCCGAGCAGGGAAGGCGACGCAGGACGATCCGGTCCGAGGTCTCCCCGACCAGAACCGTCCCCACCTCACCGCTGAGCACGTAGTCGCCGTACGGCGTCACCGCCACGGTCGTCGGGCCGCCGACGGGCCACGGGTCCACCCGCGAGCGGACCGACGCGCTGCGCCAGCCGTCGCGCGAACCCACGACCTTGACGGCGTCCACGCCGCCCGGCGCGCCGACGGCGGCACCGATCGAGTTGGTGACGACGACCAGGGAGCCGTCGGGACGCAGCCCGAGCCCGTCCGTGCCCACCAGCGGCTCGGCGAGGTCCACCTCGGCCACCTTGCGGCCGGCCGGGGCGTCGGGACGGATCCGGAACATCCGGCCGTCGTCGTAGCGCACGGCCAGCAGATAGCCGTCCGGGTGCCAGACGATGCCGTTCAGACCGACGATCTGCGCGGCGAAGCGGGGGTCGCTCACCACCGGGGTGACACGGCCGGCGAGGTCGATCCGCTGCAGGGTCTGCGACACGGAGTCCGTGACGTAGATGTTGCCCTGCGGGTCGAAGGTCAGGTCGTTGGCGAACGTCCGGGGGAGCCCCTGCGCGACGTCGATACGACGCTGCAGCTTGCCGGTGTCCAGAGCGAAGACGGCCACACCCGAGGTCGGGGGCTGATCCCCGACCTCCAGGCGCTGGCGGATCCAGAAGTCGCTGTACGCGACGAGGATGCGATTGCGCGCGGTGTCCACCCGGACGCCGAGCGTGGACACCATCCCGATGCTCGGCGCGAGCTCCTCGACGGTGCCGTCCAGCCGGATCACCGAGAGGGTGCCCTTCAGGGCGGAGCCGACCAGGAAGGCGCGGCGCGTGGGGTCCCAGGCGACGCCCTCCGGGTAGACGTCGGCCGCCCGGGTGTTGATCACGTCCGGACCGGTGTGTCGGCCGGCGGCCGAGGCCGCCGGGGCGGGCGAATTCGCCAGGGCGGGGGCCGGGAGGGCAATCGGCGCGATCGCCGTGAGAACGGCCGCGGAGGCGAGCACGGCTCTTAGCGGAAGGGCGCGGGACACGGTGTTCCTCTCATGGTGGGTCGGCGGGATCCGGACTCCGTGAAGTGAGGGGAAACGGGTGCACGGAGCATTCGAATTCCGGCGGCGCGATGGACGGTGCGAGGTCGACTGATTTCCGTGCCGCGTGAATCACCGGGGGCGCGTCCACTGCGGCACACCATCGAATCTAGGTCGGCCGCCGCACGATATGTAGAGGACCTAGGACGTACCGGGAATGCCTCTTTCGAGACATTCCCCGACCGCGAAGATCCGCGTGGACCTGCGCAAACGCGCACGGCTGAGGGCCGTCACCCCGGTGACGCGGGTGACGGCCCTCAGCCGTTGTCGTCGCTGTTCCTGTTGTTGTTCTTTTCGCCTGCCGCCGTCGTTCCGTGTCCGGATCCATGGCCCGATCACGCGATGTGGTCGGCCTCGAGTTCGGCGTGGTAGCGGTTCTTGAAGCCCTGGATCAGCTGGCGGAGCAGAGCCGCACTGCGCGGGTGCCGCACGTTGTGCCCGTCCGACAGATGTATGTCGAGGACCTCGATGCTGGGGTACGTGCTGTGCTGGGTCACGAACGCGGCGAAGACCTCGTACGCGATCTCGCTGAACTCCGCGTCCTCCTGCGCCCACTCCTCGGCCCACTCGTCGGCGGCTTCGACGACGGCCTTCGGCTGCTGCTCCTGCACCGGGAACCGCTCCTGCACGGGTCCCTGGTCCTGCCCCGGCTCCGAAGCCTCCTCGGCCTCGGGGGCCATCGGCATCTGCTCCGTACGCTGGCCGGGCACCGCACCGATCGTGCCGACGTTGCCCAGCGGCCGGGTGCGGCCCCCGGGACCCGACGGGATCATCACCGGGGTGGGCTCCAGGCCCTCGACGTACGTCGGGTTGTACGAGCCCTCGTACGCCGCGTCCGGCACCTGCGCCGCGAACCACGGGCTGTCATGCGTGCCGGGCCCCTCCGCGAGCTGCTGCTCCTCGGCCCACTCGCCGGGAACCGTTTTGGCGTACTGCTCCTGCTGAACCGGCTGCTGCTGCGGGTTCTGCGGGTTCTGTCGGGGGTCGTACGCGAGCTCCGGCTGCGGGGCCGTCTCCACGGCGACGGCGGGGGCCTGGTCTGTCGCCCGGTCGGGGGCCGGGGGCAGCAGGGCCGGTTCGATGCCGGCCGCGGCGAGTCCGGCGGGGCCCGTCTCGGCGAGCGGGACGCCGTACTTGGCGAGGCGGAGCGGCATCAGGGACTCGACGGGGGCCTTGCGGCGCCAGCTGCGGCCGAAGCGGGCCTGGAGACGGGCCTGGTAGATCAACCGGTCCTGTTCCAGCTTGATGACCTGCTCGTACGACCGCAGCTCCCACAGCTTCATCCGCCGCCACAGCCGGAACGTCGGCACGGGGGAGAGCAGCCAGCGGGTGAGGCGGACCCCCTCCATGTGCTTGTCGGCGGTGATGTCGGCGATCCGGCCCACGGCGTGGCGTGCGGCCTCGACGGAGACGACGAACAGCACCGGGATCACGGCGTGCATGCCGGTGCCCAGCGGGTCGGGCCAGGCAGCCGCGCCGTTGAACGCGATCGTCGCCGCGGTCAGCAGCCACGCGGTCTGGCGCAGCAGCGGGAACGGGATGCGCAGCCAGGTCAGCAGCAGGTCCAGCGCGAGCAGGACACAGATGCCGGCGTCGATGCCGATCGGGAAGACGACGGAGAAACTGCCGAAGCCCTTCTGCTCGGCGAGCTCGCGCACGGCCGCGTACGAGCCCGCGAAACCGATCGCCGCGATGAGCACCGCACCGGCGACCACGAGCCCGACGAGTATCCGGTGAGTGCGTGTCAGCTGCATCGCGGCCACCCGCGACCCCTCCCCAATTCTTTGTCCCCGACGTCCGTTCCAGCGGGACGACTTCGAGATCCGGCGGGCACAGCCTGGCACATGCCGGAGCGTGGTGTTGCGCGGGGAGGGGCGAAGCCCGGTTCTCGGGCGAGGACCGGGCTTCGTCGCAGGAGAGGGCCGGGGGCGGTCAGCCCGTCTTCGTGGCGGAGGCGGAGGCCTTGGCGGAAGCCTTGGCCGAGGCTGACCCGGCGGGCTTCGGCGAGCCGCTCGGCTGTCCGGCGTCGTTGGCGGCGGCCACCGAGGCGACGGCCTCCTTGGCGGCCGTCTCGGCACCCTTCAGGATGTCCGAGGCGGACGGGGTCTTGGCGCCCGCGTAGCCCGCACCGTTGTAGTTGACGGTGACGACGACGTTGCCCGTACGGGCGATGACCGTCGCGTACTTGAAGTCCTCACCCGTCTTGGTGAGGTCGTACGTGACCTTGGTGGCCTCTTCGCCGATCGAGCCGGCCGGGGCGGGGGCGGTGGCGAGCTTCTTCGCACCCTCGGCCGCCTGGGCCTTGGCGACCTGCTTCGTGTAGTCCGCCCGGGCCCGGTCCGCGCCGCTGCCGAGGGCCTGGTCGGACGCGAAGCGGGTGAAGCCGACGTCGAGCCAGCGGTACTGGGAGCCCTTGACGCCGTTGTCGTCGAGGCCGTTCCAGGAGCAGCCGCCGCGGGCGGCGGTGTCGCTGGACCTGCCGCGCGTACCGCTCTTGTTCTTGGCCGAGGGGACCAGGGACTTGACCGTCTTCGCGGTGATCGACTTGCACGGGTCGGGCAGCTCGGCGAACTTCGCCGGTGCGACGGCCGCTTCGGTCTTCGTCGCGTCCGGTGCGGCGGACGACGAGGAGGCGCTGTCCTTCTTCCCGTCGGAGTCCGACGAGCAGCCGGCGACGACGAGCATCACCGGGACGGCGGCGCAGGCGAGTATGCGGGTGAGTCGCGGGGCTGATCGGTGCATGGTTCCTTCACTCGGGTGGCGCGGCGGTCGGGCGGGTGGTCCGGAGGGCCACGGTACGACGGACGGGTCCCGGATGCCGCCCCGGCCGGGAGTCCCGGGGGCGGCCCGTGGCGGCCGGGGGCGGGGCTACTCGCTGAGTCCGTCGACCAGCTTCTCGCCCAGTGCCTGGGCCTTCTCCTGCAGTTCCTTGCTGTCGGGGACCTCGGTGGAGAGGGCCGGCTGCGCGGTGTACCGGATGGTGACGATGACGTTCGATGTGCGGAATACCACGCTCACCGTGCGCTGCTGTGCGGCGGAACCTGCCGGAGTGAGCAGATCGTCCAGAAACGCACTGTCTCCGAGTGTGTCGAGGACTCGGGGCCGGAGGTTCTCGGCGGGGCTGCCGGCCGTGCCGCCGTCCGCGGTGTCATCCGCAGGACCGTCCGCGTCGCCGGTGCCCGTGCCACCGTCCGCGTCGGCGCTCGGGCTGCTCTCCGGGTCGGCGCCGGCGCCCGGCGTCGCGTCCGTTTTCCCGTCGGCGCCCGCCTTCCCCGTCGGGGAGCCCTCGGGCGAGGCCGTGTCCTTCTCCGCGCCGTCGGGCGGCACGGAGGCCGAGGGGAGGTCCGCGGCCTCCTCCTTCTTCGCGTACACCTCGCGGGCGCGGTCCTCGTCGCTCACGGCCGGGTCGTACGAGACGACACGCTCGAAGTCGATGGTGACGCTGCGGGAGGCGTCGGCCGCCTCGGACTTCCAGCTGCAGCCGACGCGGCGGTCCGTGTCGAACGTTCCGGCGGGCGTGCCCTCGTACACCTGCTCCTGCTGGACCTCGGGCAGTTGCGCGGCGCCCGGCAGCAGGTCCTTCAGCGTGGCGAGCGGGATGGCGCGGCAGGCCTCGGGAAGGGTGCGGTACTTGCCCGGGGGCGCGGCGGAGGCGGACAGGGTGCCGGGCTTGCTGTCGGTGGCGGATGCGTCGCCCTCGGTGCCGGCACTGCAGCCGGCGACGAGTGCCACGATCAGCACGGCGCCGGGTACGTACGCCATTCGTCGCACGGTCCTGGGCTCCCTTCGCGCGAAAAACGGTTGCCGCTCGATGGCGGCCGGTGGACACAATGTGTATCGCACGCGCCGCCGTGAATGCCGGTCGACCGACTCATTTGCCGACCTTGGCACCGGTTTTGCGCTTTCAGTCTTTTCGGGGGAATCGAGGGGTTATGTCGTACGTAGAGGTGCCGGGCGCGAAGGTCCCCATCCGTATGTGGGCCGATCCGGCTTCGGTCGAGGACGTCGCCATGCAGCAGCTGCGCAACGTCGCCACCCTGCCATGGATCAAGGGTCTGGCCGTGATGCCGGACGTCCACTTCGGCAAGGGCGCCACGGTCGGCTCGGTGATCGCGATGCACGGAGCGGTCTGCCCGGCGGCGGTGGGCGTGGACATCGGCTGCGGAATGTCCGCGGTCAAGACATCGCTGACCGCCAACGACCTGCCCGGGGACCTGTCCCCGCTCCGGTCGAAGATCGAGCAGGCGATTCCGGTGGGCCGGGGTATGCACAGCGACCCGGTGGACCCGGACCGGCTGCACGACCTCGCGGCGCCCCGCTGGGACGACTTCTGGGCACGGTTCGACGGGGTGGCCGATGCGGTCAAATTCCGTCAGGAACGTGCCACGAAGCAGATGGGAACGCTCGGCGGGGGAAATCACTTCATTGAAGTCTGTCTCGATGAGTCGGGTTCGGTCTGGCTGATGCTTCACTCCGGGTCCCGGAACATCGGCAACGAGCTGGCCGACTTCCACATCGGCCGGGCACAGCAGCTGCCGCACAACCAGGACCTGGTAGACCGTGACCTGGCGGTCTTCCTCGCGGACACCCCGCAGATGCAGGACTACCGCAACGACCTCTTCTGGGCGCAGGAGTACGCGAAGCTCAACCGTGCGGTCATGATGGCGCTCTTCCAGGACGTGGTCCGCAAGGAGTTCAAGAAGGCCAAGGTGACCTTCGAACCGGTCATCTCCTGTCACCACAACTACGTGTCGGAGGAGCGGTACGACGGCATGGACCTGCTGGTCACCCGCAAGGGTGCCATCCGGGCCGGCTCCGGGGACTTCGGGATCATCCCGGGCTCCATGGGCACCGGCTCGTACATCGTGAAGGGCCTCGGCAACGAGAAGTCCTTCAACTCGGCCTCGCACGGCGCGGGCCGGAAGATGAGCCGGAACGCCGCCAAGAAGCGCTTCTCCACGAAGGACCTGGAGGACCAGACGCGGGGTGTGGAGTGCCGCAAGGACTCCGGTGTCGTCGATGAGATCCCGGGCGCCTACAAGTCGATCGAGAAGGTCATCGACCAGCAGCGCGACCTGGTGGAGGTCGTCGCGAAGCTGAAGCAGATCATCTGCGTGAAGGGCTGAGCGCGGTGGTGCGGGAGCGGTGCCCGAGTCCCGGAGGGCCGGGTGTCTCACCGACCCTTTACTATTCGGGCACTTCGGCTGCGCATCCGTGAGTGGTGCGGTGGCCGCTCTGCACCATTTCTGGGGGGAAACCGAGTGCGTAGCCATCTTTCGCGCGCCCTGCGTGGCGTGCTCACGACCGCTGCTGTCGCAGGTGTGTTCGCCGCGGCCACCACGGTGCCCGCCGAGGCGGCGAGCGGGTACGGCCGATGTCAGTGGGGCGAGTTGTGTGTGTTCAGCGCGCCGTTGGGCCAGGGCCAGATGCTCATCGTCAAGAAGGGCATGCTGACACTCGGTTCGTGGGACAACCGCATCCGTTCGTTCACCAACCACACCGACTGGGGCGTGTGCTTCAACAGCCTGCCGAACCTGGACCCGAGGGGCGAGGCCACTCACTGGTACGCGGGCAGTCAGTCATTCGACGAGAGCTGGATGCCCCAGCTCGACGGGGCCGTCAGCTCCCTCGACGTCGGGCCGGATGCGGACTACTTCTGCGCGGGCGAGAGCCGGTACGCCACGTACAGCTGGGAGGACGGGCCCAAGGCCCGCCCTGCGGGGCTGCCGGCCTCCGCCGCCTTCGGGGACGTGAACTCCGACGGGTTCGCCGATCTGCTGTCCCGTAACAAGTACGGACAGCTGTGGTCCTCGCACACCTACGATTCGGGGGGCCGGGACCGGCTGGCCGGCGCCGGCTGGAACGCCATGAACAAGCTGACCCGGCACGGCGACCAGAACGGCGACGGCAAGGAGGACCTGTTCGCCCGTGACACGTCCGGCGTGCTGTGGTTCTACCCGGGCCGGGGCGACGGCAGCTTCGGCGTGCGGGCCCGGGTCGGCGGCGGCTGGAACACCATGCGCGACCTGGTCGCGGCCGGAGACCTCACGGGGGACGGCAAGGGGGACCTGCTCGCCTCCGACGGGGCAGGCACGCTGTGGACGTATCCCGGCAATGGCAAGGGCGCCTTCGGGGCCCGTAAGAAGGTCGGCGGCGGGTGGAAGGCCATGAACGAACTGGTCGGCTCCGGCGACATGAACAGCGACCAGCGGGCCGACCTGGTGGCCCGGGACACCGCGGGGCGGCTCTGGTTCTACCCGGGCAACGGCAAGGGCGCCTTCGGGGCCCGCAAGCTCATCGGGACCGGGGGCTGGAACACGCGCACGGAGCTCGCCGGACTGGGCGATGTCACCGGGGACGGCCGGCCCGACCTGATCGCGCACGCCCCGTCGCAGACCGGCCTCCAGGTCTACCCCGGCACCGGTGCGGCGAACGGCGGCCTCAAGTCCGCGAAGACGTTCGCCGGTGTTGCGAAGGCGACCTTCGTCTTCTGACCGATCGCCCGGCCCCGCCCCTCCAACGAACGGAGTCCGCTCGCATGCGTGGAACCATCCCGGGCCGCCGTGCGGCCGCCACGGCCGTGGCCCTGGCCGCCTCCCTGGCCGCCCTGGTCACCGCGGCCCCGCAGGCCGCCGCGGCCGACGGGGCTGCCCGCTGTCCCTCGGGGAAGCTCTGCCTCTTCCAGTACAGCTACTACACCGGTCAGATGAAGACGCTCACGGGCAGCCAGTCCAGCCTGGGGACCTTCAACGACAAGACATCCTCGCTCGTCAACGACAGCAGCAAGTGGGTCGTGGCCCACACCTCGTCGAACTTCGGCGGCGAAACCCTGATCCTCCCGCCGCACCTCGGCGAGCTGGAACTCTCCGGAGGCTCCTTCGGGAAGACCTGGAACAACAACATCGGCTCCGTGATGATGGCGGCGACGGAGTACGAGGCCAATACAGGCGTCCCGTGGCTGGACTGGGGGCCGAGGCAGAAGAGGCCGGCCGGACTGCCTGCCGCCGCCCGGTTCGGTGATCTGAACAACGACTCCGTACCCGACGGCGTGGAGCGCGCGGACGACGGCCGGCTCTGGTTCCTGTCCGGGCTGGCCGACACCCAGGGGCGGCCCAAGGCCAGTCTCGTCGGCGGCGGTTGGAACGTCATGACGCAACTGGTCCGGCACGGCGACTACAACGGTGGTGGCAAGGAGGACCTGTACGCCCGCGACAAGTACGGCGTGTTGTGGTTCTACCCGGGCCGGGGCGACGGCACGTTCAGCGCACGGGTCAGGGTCGGCGGCGGCTGGAACACGATGTACGAGATCAGCGCCGCCGGTGACCTGAACGGCGACGGCAGGAGCGACCTGCTGGCCCGCGACAAGGCCGGAGTGCTGTGGCTGTACCCCGGCAACGGCAAGGGCGCTTTCGGCCACCGGAAGGTGTCCGGCACCGGCGGCTGGAACGCCGTGAACCGGCTCGTCTCACCCGGCGACTTCAACGGGGACGGCAGGAGCGACCTGCTGGCCCGCGACAAGTCCCGGGGGCTGTACCTGTACCCGGGCAACGGCAAGGGCGGCTTCGGCGCACGCAAGAAACTGCCGTACGCCTGGCCCTCCGACGCGCCCGTCATCTCGACCGGTGACGTGACCGGCGACGGGCTGTCGGACATCCTGCGGCCCATCGACGGCCAGATTCACGTCCACTACGGGAACGGCAAGGGCTCCATCAGCGGCCCGTACGCGGATATGTCCTGGGACCCCGCCTCGCGCGTCCGCCTGTTCTGACCCCCGGTGTGAGGGCGCACCCGTTGCCGGTGAGCCCTCACACCGTGCGGTGCACCTTCGAGTTGGAGGCCTGGGCGCGCGGGCGGACCACCAGGAGGTCGATGTTCACGTGGCTGGGGCGGGTGATGGCCCAGGTGATCGTGTCGGCCACGTCGTCCGCGCTGAGGGGGGCGTCGACGCCCGCGTAGACCTTGGCGGCCTTCTCGGTGTCGCCGCGGAAGCGGGTGGTGGCGAACTCCTCCGTCTTGACCATGCCGGGGGCGACCTCGATGACGCGGACCGGGGTGCCGACGATCTCCAGGCGGAGGGTCTCCGCCAGGACGTGCTCGCCGTGCTTGGCGGCCACGTAGCCGCCGCCGCCCTCGTAGGTGGAGAGGCCGGCGGTCGAGGAGAGGATGACCACCGTGCCGTTCCCGCTCGCGGTGAGGGCCGGGAGCAGGGCCTGGGTGACGTTGAGCGTGCCGATGACGTTGGTCTCGTACATCTGACGCCAGTCCGCCGGGTCGCCGGTGGCCACGGGGTCGGCCCCGAGCGCGCCGCCGGCGTTGTTGACGAGAACGGCGAGGGTGCGGAACGCGGTGGCGAACTCGTCGACCGCGGCGCGGTCGGTGACGTCCAGGGCGTAGGCCGTGGCCTCGTGGCCCGCCTCGGTGATCTCGGCGGCGAGCGCCTCGATGCGGTCCTTGCGGCGTGCGGTCAGCACCACGCGGAAGCCGGCTGCCGCCAGCTGCCGGGCGGTCGCGGCACCGATGCCGCTGCTCGCTCCTGTGATGACGGCGATGGGGGATGCGGCGGCCATGGCGGGCTCCTCGGACAGCTGATCGGTACGGGCTCAGGATAGGCAGGGGCGCGGTCAGTGGTTGCGGGGGGCGTACATGATCACGGCCATGCCGGCCAGACAGATCAGTGCACCCGTCACGTCCCAGCGGTCGGGGCGGTAGCCGTCGGCGGCCATGCCCCAGGCGATCGACCCCACGACGAAGACCCCGCCGTACGCGGCGAGCACCCGCCCGAACTCGCCGTCGGGCTGGAGCGTGGCGACGAAACCGTAGGTGGCCAGAGCGATGATGCCCCCGCCGATCCAGGCCCAGCCGCGGTGCTCCCGGACCCCTTGCCACACGAGCCAGGCGCCGCCGATCTCGAACAGGGCGGCGACGACGAAGAGGGCGATGGAGCGGAGCACGGACATGGGGGAAGCGTGCCATGGACGCGTATCCGAGACGCGCCGAACCAGTGGGTAAATATGGATAATTCGTGATGATCTGTATCTTCAGGGCATGGTAGTGACGCGTAAGGCTCTGCTGGGGGTGGCCGCTGCGGCGGCGATGGCGTCGACGGTGGCGCTGGGTGTGGGCGGGACGGCCGCCGCCGTCGGCGCGCCCTTCGGTACGCCGGCGGCGCGGAACATCGCACCGGAGGCGGATGTTTCGCACCACGGGCATGTCTCGCTCTGGGGTACCGGGCTCGGGATCTGGCTGCGCAGCGAGAACCGCGGGCCGGCGGATCTGGACGGAGCGACCGTGCGGCTGCGGGTCTCCGTACCGCTGGCGGGCCGCCAGCAGTTGCCGCAGGAGTGTCTGCGGGCCGATCTGACGACCGTGCTGTGCCGGACGGGCACGTTGCACGCGGACGGCTCCGAGCAGCGGCAGCTCGCTCTCGAACTGCGGCTCGCCGGGCGGCCGGCCGAGGTGATCGTCCGGATCGACACCGTGTGGAACGGCGGGGCGACGGACCGGAACACGAAGAACAGCGAGCACGAGGTGCTGGCTCCCGCGACGGGGGACGAGTACGTGTTCTGAGCCGCTTGAGCCGCTTGAGCCGCTTGAGCCGCTTGAGCCGCTTGAGCCGCCTGCGCCGCCTGCGCTGCTTGTGTGGTCTGTGCGGTCCGCGCCTGGGTCTGTGTGCGCGGGCCGGTTCATCGGGTCAGTGCGGCCGTGAGGGCCGCGGGGTCGGTTCGGTCGCCGGCCCAGGCCACGTATCCGTCGGGGCGGACCAGGAGTGCTGAGGTCCGGTCGCCCGACCAGTGGGCGTGCACGACCGGCGCGGGTGACACGGGTGTGGGTACTCCGGCAGGAGTGACGAGCACGAACGCGCCCTCGCCCAGCAGTTGGTGCAGGCGTCCCTCCATCAGGCCGAGGTCGGGGGCGCGCGTCCCGGTGAGCCGGTGCGCCCCGCGCGGAGCCGCATAGCCGATTCCGATGCCGGAGATCATGCCGATGGCCCGGTCGGAGGCGGGGCGGACGGCGGACAGCGCCCGGGTGACCAGTGCCCTGACGGTCCGCTGGAGCGGGCTGTGGGCCATCGCGAGGCGGACGATCGTGCCGCTGGCGCGGAGCACCTTGGTGCCGACCGGGTGCCGTTCGGCGTGATAGCTGTCCAGGAGCGCCTCGGGGGCCGCGGTGTGCCCCCGTAGTACGGCGGCCAGCTTCCACGAGAGGTTGGCGGCGTCCTGGAGGCCGGTGTTCATGCCCTGTCCGCCCGCGGGTGAGTGGACATGGGCGGCGTCCCCGGCGAGGAAGACCCGTCCGGTGCGGTACGCGGGCACCTGGCGTTCGTCGCTGTGGAAGCGGGAGATCCAGCGGGCGTCGTGCATCCCGTAGTCGGTGCCGAACGCGCGGCGTGCGATCTCGCGGAGCTCGCCGAGCTCGACCGGGTCGCTGTCGGCCGCCTGGTGGGTGCGGTCCCAGCCCATGACGCGGTACCAGCCGTCGCCGAAGGGTGCGATGAAGGCGAAGGCGTCCCCCACCCCGTTGACGGTCAGGAGGGCGGCGGGCTCCTCGGTGAGGCGGACGTCGGCCAGGACGATGGACCGGATCACGGACTCGCCCGGGAAGGGGAGCCCCAGGGCCTGGCGCACCGAGCTGCGCACCCCGTCGGTGCCTACGACGTAGCGCGCCATGAGCGTGGTCTGCGTGCCGTCCGCCTCGCGGATGCGCGTGGTGACCGTGTCCGTGCTCGCCGCCCGGTCCAGGTCCGTTAGCTCCGCCCCGTACCGCAGGTCGGCCCCGGCGGTACGGGCGCGGCGCTCCAGCAGGCGCTCGACCTCGTACTGCGGAGTGATCAGGAGGAACGGGAACCGGGTGCGCAGCCGGGAGAGGTCGAGGCCGAGCCGGCCGAAGAGGCGGAGCGAGGTGAGGGTGGTGCCGGTCTTGATCAGCTCGTCGGCGAGTCCGCGGGTGTCGAGCAGTTCGAGCGTGCGGGCGTGGACGGCGAAGGCCCGGGTGACGTTTCCCGCTTCGTGGCGGCGGCGTTCGACGACGGTGACCGACAGGCCCTGGGCGGCCAGGTCGCCCGCGAGCAGCAGTCCGGTGGGGCCGGCGCCCACGACGAGTACGTCGACGGTGGGTGCCGGGGCGGAGGCGATGTCGCGGTTCGGGCTGGTGGTGGTGCTGGTGCCGGAGTCGGAGCTGCTGTTCATGGCGGTCTCCCTGATGCCGAATGCCAACGCTTGTGGGTCAACGCTTGTTGGCAAACATAAGCCCGGCCGGGCTGGCATGTCAACGGGTGTTGGCCTACATTTGTTGGCATGACGAGAGCCCCCGCATCCCCTCGCCGCTCCGATGCCACCAAGGCCGCGATCCTCGAAGCGGCCCGCGAGCGTTTCGCGGCCGACGGATACGAGCGCGCCACCATCCGGTCCATCGCCCGCGACGCGAACATCGACCCGTCGATGGTGATGCGCTACTACGGGAACAAGGAGGGACTGTTCGCCGCCGCGTCCGTGATCGACCTGCGGATGCCCGCGCTCGGGGCGATGCCCGGCAAGCACATCGGAGCCGTCCTCGTAGGCCACTTCCTGGACCGCTGGGAGCAGGACGACGTGCTCACCGGACTGCTCAGGGTCGGCGTCACCAACGAGGCCGGTGCCGAGCGGATGCGGGCCGTGTTCGCCGAGCAGCTCGGACCGATAGCGGAGGGAGTCTGTCCCGATCCTGCCGACGCGCCGCGCCGCGCCGCTCTCGTGGCCTCACAGATCCTGGGCATGGCGCTCGCGCGCTATGTCCTGCGCGTCCCGCCCGCGGTGTCGATGGAGCGTGACGAGGTGGTCGCCTGGCTCGCGCCCACCGTCCAGCGCTACCTGACCGCCGAGCGGCCGTAGTGCCGAGCGGCGGCCGCACCGACCGACCGGCCGCACCGACCGACCGCCCGCAGCGCCGATCGGCCGCGGCGCCGAGCAGCAGTAGCGCCGGGCAGCAGCTGCAGCACCGACCGACCGGCCGTAGCCGGGCTGCCGCAGCGCCGATCGGTCGCAGGGGTGTGATGTCTCTGCTTCGTACACTCTCTGCATGCCGCAGAAGTCATCCGCTCCCCGTCGCAGCGCCCTGCTGGCCGAGCTGGCCGTCACCTCGCGCCGCTACATGGCCTCGTACGCGCTGTTCAACCAGGCCGTGGCCGACCATCTGGGGCTCCATCCCACCGATCTGCAGTGCCTCAACCTGCTCGGTCTGGAGGCCGGGCCCGTCACCACGGGCCGCGTCGCGGAGCTCACCGGGCTCACCACCGGCTCGGCGACCCGGCTCGTCGACCGGCTGGAGCGGGCCGGGTATGTGACCCGTGCGCGGGACACGGCCGATCGGCGGCGGGTGCTGGTCACGACCGTTCCGGAGCGGATGGTGGAGTTCGGCGCGGTCTGGGAGCGGCTGAACGGCGGCTGGGCGGCGCTGTTCGACACGTATGACGACGACGAGGTCGCCTT
The DNA here is from genome assembly GCF_035917155.1 of Streptomyces sp. NBC_00385. Classification (NCBI taxonomy): domain Bacteria; kingdom Bacillati; phylum Actinomycetota; class Actinomycetes; order Kitasatosporales; family Streptomycetaceae; genus Streptomyces; species Streptomyces sp. NBC_00385. Next base: position 4,850,348 of record NZ_CP107951.1, read on the forward strand.
CCTCATCGCTCATATGCGGCGGACCGTGGAGCTGAGCGCCACGCAGGTCGAGAAGCTGCGTGACGGCGACGCGCCCTGACGCGGGGCGCTGAGTCAGGCGCCCGACGGGCCGGGGCCGGCCAGGGCGTTCCCGAAGTCGCGGACGGCTTCGTTGACGATCGCCTCCAGGCGGGCGTGATGGGCGCCGCGCCAGTACACCCGGTCGCACTCCGTGCACTGCGCGAACACGTCGTAGGACCGCTGCGTCCCGTGCTCCAACTGCCCGCTGACGGTGTCCTTGTCGGCTGCCGCCAGCGGTCCGTTGCACGCCGTGCACCGCGTCCACGGGGCGAGGTCCGGCGCGAACCGTTCCAGTACGTCGCGCAACTGCGCCTCGGGGCGGTCGCTGTAGACGTACGCCCCCGCCCAGATCTCCCGCCGGTGCAGCAGTCCGCGGTCCCGGGAGAGCAGGACCCGCCGCTCCTGGGCCGAGCGGGTGGCCAGTGCGGGGTCGCCGATGTCCTCACTCTCGTACGCCGCGTCGACACCGAGCAGCCGCAGCCGCCGCGCGAGGGTGCCGAGGTGGACGTCGAGGAGGAAGCGCAGGGGTGCGCCCGGTACGTGCTGGGGGCGCTGGACGGCCCGGACCTCTACCTGTTCGCCCGCCGCGGGGATGTGTGACACGGGCACGGGGTTGCCGTCGACGAGGAGTTGCCCGGCCTCGGTGAGCGGGACGCCGAGCGATTCCACCACGTGGCCGAGGGTGGACGAGCCGTCGGTGGTCACGGCCGTCCGGCCGCGGCGGCGTTCGTGCGCGACGAAGAGGCGCAGCTCGGGAGCGACTTCGAGGTGGATCTCGGGTCCGTTCACCTGGTCAGGATGCCATCGGGGCGGGGGTCGCAGCCACGGGATTCGACCGGGTCGCGCGGGCGTCAGGCGCGGAAGGCGGCGGCGTGTCCGGCGGCCCAGGCCGCGAACGTGCGGGCCGGACGGCCAATCAGTTCCTCCGTTTCGTCCGTGACTTCGGCAGCCGAGCCGTCCGTGGCGGCCCAGTGGTCGAGCAGCCCCTCGGCGATCTCCTCCGGCATGTAGGGGGAGACGGCGGCCTTCCAGTCGGCCCTGGTCACGGTACGGACGGTGACGGGGCTGCCGGACGCGGCGGCCAGGAGCTCGACCTGCTCGGCCGCGGTGAGGGATTCGGGGCCGGTCAGGTGGTAGGCCGAGCCCTGGAGCCGCGCGTCGGTGAGGACCGCGAGTGCCGCCTCGGCGATGTCGGTCTCGTCGATGGGGCTGGTCCCGCTGTGCGGGTAGGGCAGTTCGACGGGGCGGCCCGACCGGATGGACTCCGACCACTGGTAGGCGTTGCCGGCGAAGGCGCCGGGGCGCAGGAGGGTCGAGGTGAGGGGCGATTCGGTCAGGGCCTGCTCCACCGCGTGGTGGGAGGCGGCGATCGGGTTGGACCCGGCGTCCGGGTCGAGGACCGAGCTGGAGGAGAGCAGGGCGATGTGTGCGACGCCGGCGGTCTGCGCGGCGGCGAGGAACTCGGTGATGTGGGACGGCTCGGCGTAGAGGAAGACGGAGTCGACGCCTTCCAGGGCGGCCGCGAAGGTGCTGGGGTCGCCGAGATCACAGGCCACGGACGGGACGCCGGCCGGCAGCGAGAGTTCGACGGGGTTGCGGGAGGCGGCGCGCACGGCGTGGCCGCCCCCGTGCAGGAGCGAGAGGAGCGCGGAAGCGACGCGGCCGCGGCAGCCGGTGACGAGGGTGAGCATGAAGAGGTCTCCTTGGTGAGGGGTCCCGATGGATCATGGACCGAGCATTGTCTGCGAAACGCATAAGCTGTGTGACGCAGATAAATATCCAAGAGGCGGCCGTGCCCGTCAAATCCTTATCCGGGCAGCGGGCAGCGGGCGGCGGCCGGCGGGCAGCGGTCAGCTGTCCGGGTGCAGGTCCAGCCGCCAGTCGTTGGTCAGCAGCGGGTGTCCCGGTGGGTACTCGATCTCGCACTCGCCCATCAGCAGGAACCCCGCCCTGCGGCACACCCCGTTCGACGCGGCGTTGTCCACGGACGGGTAGGCGTGCAGTTGGCGGTGCTTGCGCGCGGCGCGCGCCTGCCCGGCCACGGCCGCCGTCGCCGCCGACGCGATGCCCCGGCCCTGGAACTCCGCGAGGACGGCCCACCCCGTCTCGTACACCTCCCGGCCCTGCCAGGTGCGCTCCCAGAAGCCGATGGTGCCCACGGCCTCGGCCTCTCCGGGCAGCGCGATGCGGTACATCCTGCCCCGGCCCGTCCGGTCCGCGCTCAGCGCCACGTAGCGGCCGTGACGCCCTATGAGCTGCTCCTCCGACTCGGGGCCGCCCAGATGGTCCATCAGCTCCGGTGCGTTGGCACGGCGGAGCAGTTCCAGGTCGCTGTCCGACCAGGGCTCGATCCGTACGGATGGTGCTTCGGCGCGCTCCATGCCGGAACTGTAGGACGGGTCACTGACATTCAGCGGGCACCCAGCACGGTCGGCGGGACGCCGACCGTCGCGGTGAAGTCTCTGACCAGGTGCGCCTGGTCGCTGTAGCCGAGGTCCGCGGCGAGTCCCGCCCAGTCCACCGCCGGGTCCGACTCGGCGCGCTCCAGCGCCTCGTGGATGCGGTAGCGGAGGATGACCCACTTGGGGCCGACGCCCACGTACGTGGCGAAGAGCCGTTGCAGCGACCGCACCGACAGTCCCTCGGACCGGGCCAGTTCACCGACGCGGCGGACCGAGCGGTCGGTGCGTACGAGATCGACCAGGGCCATCGCCCGCTCGGCCTGCGGATCCGGTTCCGGGCCGAGTGCCAGCAGGTACGCGTCGAGCGCCGCGACCCGCGCGTCCTCCCGCCCGGGGTCCAGTACGGCCGACGGCGGGGCGGGCGGCGTGAACACCTCGGCGGCCGGGACCCGGCGGCCCGTCCAGTCCGACACCGGCCGGTCGGGTGCGAACGGCCGGAAGCCGCCCGGCCGGAACTGCACACCGCAGACCCGTCCCCGCCCCTCCAGCTTCTGCGTGAAGAGCTCCAGGCCGATGCCCGAGACCTCCGCGAACCCGGCGTCCTCGTCCCCGCAGCCCGCGTACCGCTCGAAGACCAGGTTGACGCTGGGGTGCGGGACCAGATGGGAGGCGTACGGCTCGCGCAGATCCCAGTCGATCAGCCAGTAGTGCTCCAGGTACGGGCGCAGCGCGGGGGCCGGCTCCCGGCGCCGGAAGCGTACGTGTGCGAACAGCTCGGGGGCGTCGACGATGCCCCGGGTGTCGCGTCGGGGACCTGGGGAGCCGGGCATGGCTGCCGATCCTATGACGTGGTCCGCTTCCGCGTCCCGGCTGTCGCGTTTGTTCAAGACCCCGGCCGTCACCGGATGCATGGTCGAAGCATGAAGAAGATCAGTGAATTGCTGGATGCGGCGGCCGGCAGCGCGCTGCCCGTGGTGCGGGGGATCGACGACAGCCGGCTGGACGACCCCACGCCGTGCGCGGAGTACGACGTGCGTGCCCTGGTCAGCCATCTCGCCCAGGTGGTCGCCAACTTCACCGCTCTCGCGGCCAGGCGGGACGTGGAGCACGGCGAGGCCCCGGACGCGGTCGCCGGGGACTGGCGGGAACGTTTCGGCGAGGAGACCGCCGCGCTGGTCGAGGCGTGGGCGGCGCCGGGCGCGGAGGAGGGGACCACGGGCGCCATGGGATTCCCCGCGCGGACGGTCGGGCACATGGTGCTCGGCGATCTGACGGTGCACGCGTGGGACCTGGCACGGGCCACCGGTCAGGAGTTCGCGCCGGACGCGGACGTGGTGGACGAGCTCGGTCCCGTCATGGAGGGGATGGCTCCGAAGGCCCGCGAGGCGAAGGTGTTCGGCGAGCCCTTCCCCGTACCGGACGGGGCTAGCCCCTTTGCGCGGGTGCTGGCGCTGACCGGTCGTGATCCGGGCTGGCAGCCGCCCCGGGCGTGACGCCGGTGGCCGGAATGGGCGTGTCCGCCGCCGTCGGGCCGTCGTAGAGCGTGCCGAGAGCCGCGTAGGCGCCGTCCACGATCTGCTCGGCGTCCACGAGCATCGCGCGCTCGGCGAGCCGGGCGGCCTGATGGGTGTACGGGGACGGCGGCGCCGGATGCCGGCGCCGCCACCAGGTATCGCATGCCGCGTAGATGCCGGAGGCGAAGACCAGCACGGGGATGGACAGAGCCAGCAGAGTGTCGCCCATGGCAGGCCTCCTTCAGTGTCGATGCCTCCTGCATCGGCAGGTTCGGCAGGTCTACTGAAGATCATTCTTCGGCCAATGAATGGCCGGATAGGGCTGGCTGGCGGACGCCCTTCGTGCAGGTCGGCGCCGGGGGTGACGCCGGCTGGGCCGTGTGTTCGGCGGCGGCCCGCTCAGCGGGGTGCGTGTTCGGCGGGTGTGCGTTCAGTGGGTGTGTGTTCAGTGCGGGACGGGGTGCCCCGGCGGGCGTGCGCGGCTTCGGCGGGGGAGCCGGACGGTGGCGGGTGCGGCGCCCGGAAGGTGAAGGCCTCGGGCCCTTCGCCCTGCTCGCGGATCAGGGCGATACGGCCCATCGCCTCCGCCATGCTCGGGCGGTGTCCTGCGGGGACCCACCACAGTGCGACGGAGACGTCGGCGAGACGCTCGAACCAGTCACGGCGGCGCGCGAGCACCTTGAGGTGGTCGCTGCGGTACGTGTAGTTCCGCAGTGCCTCGACCGATTCCCAGACCGAGCAGTTGATCAGGAGCAGGTCGTCGTCGTGCTCGGGGCGCAGGTTCGTCGCGTCGGCACCGCTGTCGTCGACCATGCGCCAGACGAAACCGGGAGCCTGGTCGGCGGCGGCGTTGATCTCCTGGAGCTGGGCGACGAAGCCGGCCAGCTGGGGGCTGTCAAGTGGGGCAAGCATGCGCCCGACGTTGACTTGGGCAAGGTGGAAGTCGCTCACGGGGGCAAGCATGCCCGGGCGGACCTTCTAAAGTCAACGAATGCTGTTTTTAGACTTCGGCTACGGTTCCGTGCGCGACGGCGGTGCGCCCGCGGCGGCTTCCGGTTCGGCGCCCGGCCCCGTCCTCTTCGCGGTTTCGAGCGCGACGCAGCACCCGTGCGGAAGGGGGTCCATCGCCGCGCTCCAGTCCTTGCCGCCGGGCAGCCCCTTGAGCAGGCCCTCGATTCCGGCCAGGTTCATCCCGCAGACCAGGGCGGGGAACTGGTCGGCCAGCGCATGGAAGGGGCAGTTGTTCAGTCGTAGCGTCCCCTCGTCCCAGAACGGCTCGTAACCGCGCGCCCGCAGGACCTCGACCGGATCCGCCGCGCACCCCTGTTCACCCCCCGAGGCCTCCCCGGCGGCCCTGGCGGCCGCCTGCAGCTCCCCGTCGAGCCCGGCCCGCTCCACGACCTCGGCCAGCAGTCGGCTCGCCGTGTCGTAGGAGCGGGGCGGCACCGAGACGGTGCGCTCGCCCCCGGCCCGCCGGTACAGCTTCGAGGGCCGCCCGGACCCCGGGCCGCTGCGCCCCGAAAGCCGCCGGAAGCACACCTCCAGCAGGCCGGCCTCGACCAGCTTGTCCAGGTGGAACGCGGCCAGCGAACGGGAGACCCCGACCGCCTCGGCCGCCGCGTCCCGCCCCACTTCGCCCGGCGTCCCGGAGACGTGCCGATACAGTCCGCGTCGCACCGGGTCCCCCAGTGCGACCAACGCCTCCAGGGCGGCATCCTCGCTGCTCACGGCGTAATTCTATAACTAACGGCGATTGACGAAGGGGTGGCTTCGACGGGCCCGCTTGCGCGAGGTCGCTCCGGAAGGCCGGGTCAGGGCCAGACCAGGCAGTAGGCCTGATGCCCCGCATCGTGCAGACGGTGGCTGAAGTCCTGCCACTCGTGCAGCAGCTGATAGACGTTGTACGCGTCACGCGGGCCGCCGCGGTCGGGGACCGTCGACCAGATGAAGGCCGCGGCACCCACGGACTCCTCGCCCACGCCGCGCAGCGGGTCCACGACCGTCATGGGGAGCTTGACCACCGCGTAGTCGGGGTGAAGCACGACCAGCTCCAGCGGCGGGACCTTGTGCAGGGGTATGCCCTGTATGCCGGTGAGGACCATCGCGGCGACCGTCTCCGGCTTGATCTTGGTGAACATGCCGCCCATGCCCAGCTCGTCGCCGCCGAGCTCCTCGGGCCGCATGGAAATGGGCACACGTGCGGCAGTGGCGCCGTCCGGGGCCCCGAAGTACTTGTAGGTCACCCCCATCCCGCCACTGCTCCTGCTTCCGGCTCCGACCTGCGCACCGCCGGCCTGTATGCCCTGCTTGCGCTCAGCCTCGCGCCGGTGCCGACCCCGCCGGGCAGGCTCGGGCCCCAGGTCGTCGGTGCCTTCGCCCACTTCGCCACCGCGATGCATATCTCATCCACCCGACTACTAACTAGGAGACACAGCCCCCGCCGCGCAACCCGATCATCGTGTCAGTGACCTCCCCCACGAACGTGCGGTGAAACACCTGTCCGCAACTCCGTCCGTGGCTCTGACACCATGGCATGTGTGAGCTTTCCCTATGACGCCCCAGTTTCGCAGACGCTTTTCGACCGCGCGGCCCTCGTGACGCCCGGTGGCGTGAACTCTCCCGTACGTGCCTTCCGAGCCGTGGGCGGTACGCCCCGCTTCATGGTCTCCGGTACCGGTCCGTACCTCACCGATGCCGACGGTCGCGAGTATGTCGACCTCGTGTGCTCGTGGGGGCCGATGATTCTCGGCCATTCCCACCCCGATGTCATCGCCGCCGTCCAGGACGCCGTCGCCCGCGGCACCTCGTTCGGTACGCCCGGCGAGGGCGAGGTCGCACTCGCCGAGGAGATCGTGGCCCGGGTCGAGCCCGTGGAGCAGGTACGGCTCGTGTCGTCCGGCACCGAGGCGACCATGTCCGCGATCCGCCTCGCCCGTGGCTTCACCGGCCGGGCGAAGATCGTGAAGTTCGCCGGCTGCTACCACGGTCACGTCGACGCGCTGCTCGCCGCCGCCGGGTCCGGTCTCGCGACCTTCGGTCTGCCGGACACGCCGGGGGTCACCGGCGCCCAGGCCGGCGACACGATCGTGCTGCCGTACAACGACCTGGAGGCCGTGCGGGCCGCCTTCGCCGCGCAGCCCGGCGAGATCGCCTGTGTGATCACCGAGGCGTCGCCGGGCAACATGGGCGTCGTACCGCCCCTGGACGGTTTCAACGCGGGGCTCAAGGAGATCTGCGCCGCCAACGGTGCGCTGTACATCTCCGACGAGGTCATGACCGGGTTCCGTACGTCGAAGGCCGGCTGGTTCGGCGTCGACGGGGTGCGGCCCGACCTGATGACGTTCGGCAAGGTCATGGGCGGCGGCTTCCCGGCCGCGGCGTTCGGCGGCCGCGCCGACGTGATGGCGCACCTGGCCCCCGTCGGCCCCGTCTACCAGGCGGGCACCCTCTCCGGTAACCCGGTCGCGACCGCCGCCGGTCTCGCCCAGCTGCGTCTGCTGGACGACGCCGCGTACGCGAAGGTCGACGCGGTCTCCGCGGAGATCCGGGGGCTGGTGAGCCAGGCCCTCGACAAGGAGGGGGTCGCGCACACCGTGCAGGCCGCGAGCAACATGTTCTCCGTCTTCTTCACGGACGGTCCGGTCCGCACCTACGACGACGCCAAGCGGCAGGAAGCTTTCCGCTTCACCGCGTTCTTCCACTCGATGCTGGCGCAGGGTGTCTACCTCCCGCCGTCCGCGTTCGAGTCGTGGTTCGTCTCCACCGCACACGACAGCCGGGCCGTCGAGCGGATCGCCGCCGCGCTGCCCGCCGCAGCCCGCGCCGCATCGGAGGCCACCGCATGAGCGAGACCAGCAGCAACGCCGGACGCAAGGACATCACCGTCGTCCACCTGATGCGCCACGGAGAGGTGCACAACCCGGAGGGTGTGCTGTACGGGCGCCGCCCCGGCTACCACCTCTCCGAGCTCGGCCGGCAGATGGCCGACCGGGTCGCCGAGCACCTGGACAAGCGCGACATCACGCATGTCGTCGCCTCCCCGCTGGAGCGGGCCCAGGAGACGGCGACGCCGATCGCCAAGACGCACGGCCTGGACCTCGCCACCGACGAGCGGCTCATCGAGGCCGCCAACGTCTTCGAGGGCAAGACCTTCGGTGTGGGCGACGGGGCGCTGCGCAAGCCGGACAACTGGAAGCACCTGACGAACCCGTTCCGGCCGTCGTGGGGTGAGCCGTACATCGAGCAGGTCGTACGGATGATGGGCGCCCTGGACGCGGCGCGCGACGCGGCGCGCGGTCACGAGGCGGTGTGCGTCAGCCACCAGCTGCCGATCTGGATCGTGCGCAGCTTCGTGGAGCGGCGCCGGCTGTGGCACGACCCGCGCAAGCGCCAGTGCACGCTCGCCTCGCTGACCAGCTTCACGTACCAGGGCGACAAGATCGTTTCGGTCGGGTACTCGGAGCCGGCCCGGGATCTGGTGCCGGCGCATCTGCTGGCGGGGGCGAAGCCGGTGAAGGGGGCGTCGAAGGGGTTCGGCGCGTAGCCGGCCGTTGGCCGGGGGGCTCTCGGTTCGGGTCCGCCCCGGTCCGGCCGGTGGGTGGGCCCGGGTTCGGCCCGGTGGCCGTTTGCCCTCAAGCGCCGGACGGGCTCGAATTCGGCCCCTGTGATCCGAGGCGGGGCAGTTGATCCCGGCGGGGCTCGATTTGGCTGCCCCGGTCCGGAATGTGGCAGCTTCCAGCTTGTTCTGATCGTTTGTAGGCCGACCGGGCGGAATTATGCCGTCCGGGGTTTCGGCCTGCCGTTTTTCAGGCGGTTCGGGGTCGATCTTGCGTTCGGTCATGGCTGGGGTCTGGTTCCGCAAAGAATTGTGTGCTAATTCGAGGAACCCCCGTGTTGCTTCACCCATCTAAGCCTTTGCCAGTTTGTATGGACTTGAGGCAAAACGACCGCAGATGGGAACAACATGCGCGACATCAGCCGAAGGGGTTTGCTCGGAGCCGGACTTGGGGCCGCGGTCGCCATCGGGATGGCGGGCTGCAGTTCCTCCGGCGGGTCCGGTACGGGTGGGGCGGGCCCGGAGAAGGGTGCCAAGGGGGAGAAGGGGGCCGACGGAGCGGTCAAGGGCAACGGGCCCGCGAAGAAGGACGTCCGTGCCATCGGTGACGGTTCCACCGCCGACACCGGGAAGCAGCCGCACCAGCCGTCCGCGCCCGTGCCGCTCGAACCCGGGCAGAAGCCCCCGCAGTTCGTGATCTTTTCCTGGGACGGCGCCGGCGAGGTCGGCAACGGGCTGTTCCCGCGTTTCCTGGAACTCGCCAGGGAACACGACGCGAAGATGACCTTCTTCCTCTCCGGGCTGTATCTGCTGCCCGAATCGAAGAAATCGCTCTACCGCCCGCCCAACAACCCCATCGGTGCCTCCGACATCGGTTATCTCACCGACGATCACATCAAGGAGACGCTGAAGGGCGTGCGCCAGGCCTGGCTCGACGGCCATGAGATCGGCACGCACTTCAACGGGCATTTCTGCGGCGGCTCCGGATCGGTGGGCAACTGGTCGCCCTCCCAGTGGCAGAGCGAAATCGATCAGTCGATCTCCTTCGTCACCGAATGGCGTACCAACACCGGCTGGACCGACCTCGATCCGCTGCCTTTCGATTACCGCAAGGAACTCGTCGGCGGCCGCACCCCCTGTCTGCTCGGACAGGACAACCTGCTGCCCACCGCGAAGAAGCTGGGCTGGCGCTACGACGCCAGTTCGCCCGGCGGCACCCAGGTGTGGCCCACCAAGCGCATGGACGTCTGGGACCTGCCGCTCCAGGGCATCCCGTTCCCCGGGCACAGCTTCGAGGTCCTCTCCATGGACTACAACATCCTGGCCAACCAGTCGCAGAATTCGACCAAGGGAATGCCGTCCCGGTATCCGGGCTGGCGGAACCAGGCCACCCAGTCGTACCTCAGCGGTTTCCAGCGCGCGTACGAGACGAACCGTGCGCCGTTCTACATCGGAAACCACTTCGAGGAGTGGAACGGCGGCATCTATATGGATGCGGTCGAGGACGCGCTCAAGCACATCGCGGGGAAGCCGGATGTGCGCCTCGTCTCCTTCCGGCAGTTCGTCGACTGGCTCGACGTCCAGGACCCGGCGGTGCTTGCCAAGCTTCGTACGCTGGAGGTCGGTCAGGCCCCCGAAGGCGGCTGGAACACGTTCTTTAAACAGGCCTGACAACGGGCTTTACGGGCACCGAGGGGGGTGCCCAAGATCCCCGAAACCGTCATGCGAAACTTTTCACATGAGCTATGGCCGCGCATCCCGACGCCGCTTCACCCTGCTCGCCGCACCCGCGGCGGCCGTCGCGCTCGCACTGACGCTGAGCGCGTGCAGTTCGGGCGGCACGACCGGTGGCGGTGGCGACACGAACTTCGTCACCGGCAATGGCGGGATCTCGACCGCGGCCAAGGGTGACCGGGCCGCCGCGCCGAAGCTCGACGGCAAGAGTCTGGACGGCAAGAAGCTCGACCTCGCCGACTACAAGGGCAAGGTCGTCGTCCTCAACGCCTGGGGCTCGTGGTGCGCTCCCTGCAGACTGGAAGCCAAGTACTTCACCAAGGTGGCCAAGGCCACCGAGGACCAGGGCGTCCAGTTCATCGGGGTCAACACCCGCGACCCGGAACCGGCCCAGGCCATCAGCTTCGAGAAGGACTTCGGGGTCACCTACCCCAGCTTCTACGACCCGACCGGCAAGCTCCTGCTGCGGTTCCCCAAGGGAACGTTCAAGCTGCAGTCCATCCCGTCGACCGTCATCATCGACCGGCAGGGCAAGCTGGCCGCCCGCTACGTGGGCCCGCTCGACGACACCCGGCTGCGCGAGATGCTCGACCCCCTGATCGCGGAGAAGTGATCAGGTGATCGCCCTCGCCGCCGGCCCCAACGAGACGGTCCTGAGCGGGGCCCTGCTGGTCGCCCTGCCCATCGCCCTGCTCGGCGGGCTCGTCTCCTTCTTCTCGCCCTGCGTCCTGCCGCTCGTCCCCGGCTACCTCAGCTACGTCACCGGGGTCAGCGGAGCCGATCTGGCCGACGCCCGACGGGGGCGCATGGTCGCGGGCGCCTCGCTGTTCGTGGCCGGCTTCACCGCCGTGTTCGTCTCCGGCGGCGCGCTCTTCGGCTACTTCGGCGACACGCTCCAGGAGAACAGCGGACCGCTCACCAAGATCCTCGGCGTGCTGATGATCCTCATGGGGGTCTTCTTCATGGGCCTGATGCCGTGGATGACCCAGCGCGAGTTCCGCATCCACAAGAAGCCGGTGACCGGTCTGGTGGGTGCCCCGCTGCTCGGAGCGCTCTTCGGGATCGGCTGGACCCCGTGCCTCGGCCCGACGCTGAGTTCGGTGAGCATCCTCGCGATGGACCAGGGAACCGCCGGACGCGGGGCGATACTGACGGTCGCGTACTGCCTCGGCCTCGGCATCCCGTTCGTGCTCGCGGCCGTCGCCTTCCGCAAGGCGCTCGGCGCGTTCGGCTGGGTCAAACGCCACTACGCATGGGTCATGCGCATCGGCGGCGGCATGATGATCGTGACCGGGCTGCTCCTGCTGACCGGCGTGTGGGGCAGCATGATGCAGGAACTACAGGGCTGGTCCGCCGGCTTCACGGTGGGGATCTGAGTACCGATGAGCAACACCAAGTCCAACCCGTCCCAGGAGCGCGAGCGTCCCGATGAGCGGGAGGTGCGCGCCGAGCAGGACCGGGAGACCGCCCGGGAGCTCGGCGCCGCCGGCTCCCAGCTCTCCACCGCGCCGCGCGAGGAGACCCTGGCGAGCCTTCCCGCCATGGGCGTCATCGGCTGGGTGCGCTGGTTCTGGCGTCAGCTGACCTCCATGCGGGTCGCGCTGATCCTGCTCTTCCTGCTGTCGCTCGGCGCCATCCCCGGCTCGCTGATCCCGCAGAACAGCGTCGACGAGCTCAAGGTGCAGACCTTCAAGGGGCTCCACACCACCGTCACGCCGATCTACGAGAAGCTCCAGTTCTTCGACGTCTACAGCTCGGTGTGGTTCTCCGCGATCTACATCCTGCTGTTCATCTCCCTCATCGGCTGCATCGTGCCGCGCACCGGCACGTTTATCGGTCAGCTGCGCAGCCGCCCGCCGCTTGCCCCCAAGCGCCTGACCCGGCTGCCCGCGTACACCACATGGCGCACCGAGGCCGAGCCCGGGCAGGTCCATGAGGCCGCGCTCACGATGATGCGCAAGCGCCGTTACCGGGCCCACGTCGACGGGAACGCGGTCGCCGCCGAGAAGGGCTATCTGCGCGAGGCCGGGAACCTGATGTTCCACATCGCGCTCATCGTGATGCTGGTGGCCTTCGCCTGGGGACAGCTCTTCAAGTCCGAGGGCGCCAAGCTCGTCGTCGAGGGCGACGGGTTCTCCAACACGATCACGCAGTACGACGACTTCAAGTCCGGCTCGCTCTTCGACGACGACTCGCTGTCGCCCTTCAGCTTCACCCTCGACGACTTCATCGGAACGTACGAGCGCAGCGGCCCGCAGATCGGTACGCCCCGGACGTACGAGGCACACGTGACGTACTCCGACGGCGCCTACGGCAAGCCGAAGAAGAAGGTCATCAAGGTCAACGAACCGCTGGTCGTCGACGGTACGAAGGTCTATCTCAACGCCCACGGCTACGCGCCCGTCGTCTCGGTCAAGGACGGCAGGGGCAAGGAGGTCTACAAGGCCGCCGTGCCGCTGCTGCCCCTCGACAACAACGTCACCTCGTCCGGTGCGATCAAGGTGATGGACGGCTACCGCGACAAGAACGGCAAGAAGGACCAGCTGGGCTTCCAGGCCTTCTTCGTGCCGACCTTCGCGGGCAGCGGCAAGGGCACGATGTTCTCGCAGTTCCCGGCCGCCGACATGCCGGTCCTCGCGCTGAACGGTTACCACGGCTCGCTCGGCGTCGACTCCGGACTGGCGCAGAACGTCTACCAGCTCGACAAGTCGAAGATGAAGGAGTTCAAGGACTCCAAGGGCGAGCAGCTCAAGCAGCGGCTGCTGGTCGGCGAGACGATGAAGCTGCCCGACGGGGCCGGCTCCATCACCTTCGAGGGCCTCCAGGAGTGGGCGAGCTTCCAGATCTCGGAGCAGCCCGCCAGCGGCTGGGCGCTCACCGGAGCCATCGGCGCGATCGCCGGACTGGCCGGCTCGCTGTTCATCCAGCGCCGCCGGATCTGGATCCGTGCCGTACGCGGCGCCGACGGCGTCACCGTCGTCGAAATGGCGGGGCTCGGCCGCAGCGAGTCCGCGAAGCTTCCCGAGGAGCTGGCCGATCTCGCGGTCACGCTCAACGCCGTCGCGCCCACGGCGCCCGGCCCAGACACCGACCCCGACACCGATCCGGATTCCGGCACCCACGTCGTCGCCGCGTCCTCCGCAGAACCTTCCGAAGGGGCTGAGAAGTGAATCTCGCCGCCGCAACCAACGAGAACCTGGCACACACCAGCAATGTGCTGATCTACTCGTCGATGGCCGTCTACACCCTGGCCTTCTTCGCACACATCGCGGAGTGGGTGTTCGGGTCCCGCAGCAAGGTCGGCCGCACCGCCGCCTCACTGACCACCGAACAGGCCGCCGCCGGCACGGTGAAGGTCCAGGTCGCGCAGAAGGGCGGCGCCACCGCCGTCCTGGAACGGCCGAAGATCGTCACCCGGTCCGCGGCCGGATCGCGCGACGTGCCGGACGGTCCCGGCGCCGCGGGCGGCACCTTCAAGGGCGACCTCTACGGGCGGATCGCGGTCTCCATGACCGTGCTCGCCTTCCTGATCCAGGCGGGCGGGGTCATCGCCCGCGCCCTGTCCGTGCAGCGCGCCCCCTGGGGCAACATGTACGAGTTCTCCATCACCTTCTCCACGGTGGCGGTCGGCGCGTACCTGGCCCTGCTGGCCCTGAAGAAGAACGTCCGCTGGATGGGCCTGATCCTGATCACGGCCGTCCTGCTGGACCTCGGCCTCGCGACCACGGTGCTCTACACCTCCAGCGACCAGCTGGTGCCCGCACTGCACTCGTACTGGCTGTGGATCCACGTCTCCACCGCCATCATCTGCGGCGCCGTGTTCTTCATCGGCGGCATCGGCACGTTCATCTACCTCTTCCGTGACAACTACGAGAGCAAGCTCGCCAACGGGCAGGAGCCCGGCGCGTTCGCCCACTCCGTGCTCTCCCGGATGCCGTCCGCGTCGAGCCTCGACAAGTTCTCGTACCGGATCAACGCGGCGGTCTTCCCGCTGTGGACGTTCACGATCATCGCGGGCGCGATCTGGGCCGGCGACGCCTGGGGCCGCTACTGGGGCTGGGACCCCAAGGAGGTCTGGTCCTTCATCACCTGGGTCGCGTACGCCTGCTACCTGCACGCCCGCGCGACGGCCGGCTGGAAGGGCCGCAAGGCCGCCTACCTGGCGCTGATCGCCTTCGGCTGCTGGATCTTCAACTACTACGGCGTCAACATCTTCGTCACCGGCAAGCACTCCTACGCCGGCGTCTGAGCCCCACCGCGGACCGGACACCACGGCTGCCCGTCCCCGCTCCGGCGGGGGCGGGCAGCCGTTCCTGTGTCCCGTGTCAGGGGGCCGACGAGGGCGGCAGGCACTGCTCCTTCGGCGCCGCGCCCTCCGGCCACGCCAGCGCCGAGAACCGCTGGTGCGGCGGGTCCGGTGCCAGCTCCACCACCGGCACGGCCTTGTTGTACGGGTTGCCGTGGTTGTCCAGGCAGATCCAGCCGCTGGCCCCCCGCACCCGCAGCGACCCCTTCACCCGGGGCCACTGGCCGCCCACGTCCGCCAGGTCCGGCAGTTCCTTCCCGTCCGTGGTCGCCCGCCGGATCCCCGCCACCGCCAGCGTCATCGCGTCATGGGCGATGATCAGCTGGCCGTCGGTCAGGTCGTCGTGCGCGGTCGGCCCGATCGGGCCGACCGGCTTCTTCCCCACCTCGGCCAGCAGATCGGTGAACGCCCGGTAGTCCTCCGCCGAACCGCCGGTCGGCTGCTTCTTCCCGGCCGCCACCGCGGGCCAGGCGTCCGGATGCGCCAGTGAGGCGTAGCGGACCGTCACCTTGCGCCGCAGCGCGTCGCGGTCGAGCTTCTTGTCGCTGCCCAGATAGGAGCCCTCGTCACCGGTGAGGACCGTGAACCGGCGGCTCTGACAGCCGCGCGCGCCCAGCGCGTTGACGAACTGGCGCAACTGGACATGACGCCCGGCGAAGAACACCGTGTCCGCGTCCGTGTCGCAGATGAGATGGGTGATCTGCTCGAACGTGTTGGCCGTGGTCCCCTCGTCGTACGGGTCCTTCCGCGAGGTGAACAGCTCCGGTTCGTACTTCGAGCCCTTCAGCAGCGTGTTGAACGCCGACTTCAGCGTGTCCGTGTAGTGGTCGCCGCTGCGGGTGTCCTGCACCAGCAGTGCCTTGTCCGCCTTGACCTCGCCGAACGAGGCGAGGGCGCGGGCCTCGTCCCGGTTGGTGGGGGACACCCGGGCGAGGCCCGGGAACGGGTCGCCGGAGGGGCCGTTGGCGATGTCGTCGGCGGTGATCGTGGAGCCCACGACCGGAATCCCGGCCCCCGTCAGCTCCTTCACCGCCTCCTTGGCCTGCGTACTGCTGATCGCGACCCCGGACACCGCGCGCAGCCGGTGCGGGGCTCCCGTCATCGTCAGCAGCCGGTCCACCACGGGCTGCCACTGCAGGCTGTTGCTCCCGGTGTTGGCGAGGACCACCCGGATCTGCGGGACCTGCCCGTTCGCTCGGTGGTTGGACCGGTACTGCGCGGCGAACGCGCCCTGGAGCTCGTGCAGCACCTTCGTCCGCATGGACGTGTCGGTCGAGGTCAGCGGGAGCAGCAGCGCGACGGTCGCGTATCCGCCCGCTTTCAGTGACCTGTTCTCCCGGCCGATCGCCGCGGCGACCTCGGTCAGCTGCGACTGCCCGAAGTCGTAGCCGTCCCCGGACACCCCGACGCACTCGTCGCTGCCCTGCGGACGGGAAACCCCCGTCGCGCAGGACCGGTCCTCGGGCTCCGTCAGGCGGTCCGCCCCGTACCAGCCGGTCGTGACCAGCAGCGCGCCCACGACGACCGAGGTGATGATCTTCTGCCGGGTGGTCCACCACAGCCGGTACCGCAGCGGGTTACGCATCCGGGCCACCGTCCCCCGGACCCGGCTGCCCGGCCCGGGCGGGCACGGGCGCTCCCGGCGGCATGGACAGGGCCCGCCAGTCCCGCAGGTCGCGCGGCCAGTGCGTCGCCGCGTCCCAGAGCACCGCGTGCCCCGTGGGATGCCTGCCGGACAGCTGCCGCAGCTCGTGCGCCATCTTGTCGATCACCTCTTCGTCGGGCAGGGCCAGCGGATCGGACAGCAGCCAGACGGCGTGGAGCAGCCGCCGCAGCTGCAACTGGAGTTCGGCGGCCCGCTCGTCGAGCCCGGCGAGCGCGTCCCGTTGCTCGTCGGAGGCGGCCGCCCGCCCCAGTGCGACGGCCCGCCGCGGATCGGGGCCCGTGCTGCCGGGCGGGCGGGGACAGGGGGCGGAGGCGATGAAGCGCAGCGCGTCGAGCCAGCTCAGCACGTCGGGCCGGGCGAACTGCACCCGCAGATGCGTCACGCAGTCCTCCGCCGCGCCCAGCACCAGCTCCTGGTGCAGCCGGTGCGGTTCGCTCGGGCAGCTGCCCCCGGCGGCGTACGCCGAACGCAGCGTCTCGTGCACCGCGCGCCACACCGCGTAGTACGGCGGGTCGTCGTCCTGGAACCGCAGCCGGTGCAGCAGCAGCGCCCGCAGCAGCGGATCGGCGACGAAGTGCTCCGGCCCCACCGGCCAGTCCTCCGACCGCAGCGCGTCCCGCACCCGCAGTGCCACATCGCCGTCCAGGGACTCCCCGCGCAGCCGGGTCGTGGCCAGCAGCCGGGCCGAGTCCTCGCCGTGTGCGGCGGCCAGCACGCTCAGCACGTCCGGGCGCTGCCCGGGCAGCAGCCGCTCCAGCAGTTCGTCGGCCACCCGGACCGGCGGCCGGTCCTCCCGCAGCTCCACCGTGCGCTCCAGCAGCGACCCCGGCACCAGGTCGCCCGGGTCCGGCGACTCGCCCGCCGCCTGCGCCAGCAGGGCCACCCCCAGCGGCCGGCCCCCGGTCAGCCGGTGGATCCCGCGCGCCAGCCCGGCCGGGGTGCGGCCGTGCGGATCGTGCCGGTCGAGCGCGGAGCGCACATGGGCGGCGTCCAGCGGGGTGAGGCCCACGGCCAGGATCCCGGACGTCACCTCGGTGCCCCGTACCCACTGCGAGGCGTGCGCCACCTCGGGCAGCCGCCGGCGCACCGCGTGGCTCAGTCCCGCGTGGTCGTGGATGCGCGAGGACGCGAACACCGCGATCTGGTCCCGCACCCCGCCCGCGCGCTGCCGCAGCAGGGGTTCGACGAGCTGCCGGCCCAGCGGGGTGTGGGCGTTGTCGAGGAGCAGGACCGGGCGGCCCCGCCGGGCGCCGCGCGCCATCCCGCGGTAGGCCCGGACCAGGTCCTCGACCAGGGCCAGCACCAGGTGGTCCTCGGCCCGGCGGCGCAGATCGCCGCCGCGTTCGAAGTCGACCGCGAGCTGCCGCAGGCCGATGCGCCCGTTGCCGCCCGCGTGCGGATACGTGCCGTACCAGTCCGCCGAGCGCCGCTGGAACCGGCTGAACGTCTCCTCCAGCACCGTCTCCACGGTCGCCTCGGCGACCATGCCGGCCATCGGCGCCATCGAGTCGAACGCCCCGGCCGCGAGCTTCGTCAGGACCTTGGTGACCCAGCCCGTCGCGGTGTCGGCCCGGGTGTCGAGCGTCGCCAGTACCGGGCCGAGCGACTGGAGGTCGCGCTGGGCCCGGGACTCGTCCTCCCGTCGCCAGGACACCGAGGCCACCGCGACCAGGCCCAGGCTGAGCCGGGGGAACTGCACGGGGCGGGCCGCGTGCACCCGCGCCGTGAGCTGGGTGGCCAGTTCGGGCAGCACTCCCGTCACGGGTGTCCAGCCGGGGCCCGGGTCCGCGGGCGGCCGTACGGCCTCGCAGTCCACGAGGGCGACCGGCGTGATCTCCCGGTACAGGCTGCGCAGTTGCTTGAGCACGGCCGTCTTGCCCATGCCCCGGCCGCCGGTCAGTACGGCGACGGGCGGGTCGTCACCGTGTTCGCAGGTGACCCGCCGCGAACCGTGTGGAGTGAGACCGGTCAGCCGCGCCGCAAGTCCGTCGTCACCGAAAATTGCCTCGCGCCCGTACAGGTCTCGCTCCACAGCACCCCCAGCACCGCCGCCCACCCTGATCTGTCACTCCGTCAACACCAGGATATCGGCCGGGTGTTGGAGGGGGGTGAAGATTTTCGAACGATCGCGATCTGGCGCTCGGGCGCGCTCGGGATCAGGAAGCGGGCGGGGTCGACTCCGGCCCGCTCTCCCGCCGCTTGAGCTCGTCCTCGCGGCGGCGCAGGTCCGCCTCCCAGTCCTTGAGGACGGCCTCGTCCTTCTCGTTCTCGTCCTTCAGCGACTTCAGGAAGTCGGGGTTGTCGTCGGGCGCCACCCACTGCCGGCGGTGGCCGCGGTGCCATTCGGATGGCGTACGGCCTCCGTCGGGCACCTGGCGCAGCTTGCCCGCGGCCAGCCACACGATCGGGCCGACGATCCAGAACAGCAGGATGATGAAGACCCAGGCGACCTTCGGCAGGTGCTTGGCCTCGTCCTCCGGGGTGTTCAGGCAGTCGATGAACGCGTAGATCGTCAGCGCCAGAGGCAGGAGATAGATCAGGGCCCGGAGCATGGTGGAGAGGTCCCCCCGAGGAGAGTTGGCGGGGCGATGCCCCGCCCCGGTGACGCGCCCAGAGTAGCGGGTGTCCTTTACGTCCTCGGGGGAGCGGCCTGGGGTTCGGGGCCCGGCCGGGCGTGACCGGGCGGCGGCTGTCCGGGGCATCGCCCATTCCTCACTCTTCTCCCCGAAAGACCTCATAGCCCCCCCCGCGCGGGGCCCGGCTTCTCGTCTCAACACCAACCCCCTTCCCGGGAGGGGGTGTTGGAGGAGAACGCGGCGTGCGGTGCCGGGGTGATCGCCGGCTGTGCGCTCTCTTGACGGACGCCCCGCCCCGAGTATGGTCTAGACCTAAAGGTGAGCCCCGGTCGACAGTGCGTGACCGGTGGCGCGCGAAGGGTCTGCGGGGCGGCGCCCCCCTCGCCACCGGCCGCACCCGTGTGTTCACCCGTGCCCGGTACGCATCACGCCACGGGACCACGCCGGTGCGGGCGCGTCCTGATGCTGCCGTTGCCTTCGGCAGCCCCTTCAGCGAAGGAGTTGGCATGAACGCCAAGCGAAGACTGGCTCTCGTGATCGGTGCGGGGATCGCCCCCCTCATCGCGGTGGCCCTGCCCGCCACCACGGCGAGTGCGCACGGCTACATCTCTTCACCGCCGAGCCGCCAGGCCCAGTGCGCCGCGGGCACCGTCCCCTGCGGTCAGATCAAGTACGAACCGCAGAGCGTCGAGGGCCCGAAAGGCCTGCGGAGCTGCAGCGGCGGAAACTCCCAGTTCGCCGAGCTCGACGACGACAGCAAGGGCTGGAAGGTCACCCCGGTCGCCGGTTCGGCCAACTTCTCCTGGACGCTGACCGCCCGGCATGCCACGAGCACCTGGCAGTACTACGTCGGCGGCACCAAGGTGGCCGAGTTCAACGACGGCGGTGCCCAGCCCGGCGCCACGGTGACCCACAACGTGAACTTCGGGTCCCTCTCGGGCAAGCAGAAGGTCCTCGCGGTCTGGAACGTCGCCGACACGTCAAACGCCTTCTACGCCTGCATCGACGTGAACATCGGTGGCGGCGGCACCGACCCGGGCGACCCCGGCGACCCGGACCCGGGCGACTGCGCGGCATCGGCCTGGGAGGCCGGACGCGTCTACAACGGCGGCGACACCGCGTCCCTGGGCGACCACACCTGGCGCGCCAAGTGGTGGACGCAGGGCGAGCAGCCCGGCAGCACCGGCGAATGGGGCGTCTGGGAGGACCTCGGCGCCTGCTGAGCCTGACGGTCAGTGTCACGAACACGAGCGGACCTGCGACAACGGCGGGGGCCAGGGGCGTCGTGGCCTTCGGCCCGGCGCCCCTGGCCCGATGAGTCGCGACATCAGGTCGCCGGCTCCGTCCCTTGCTGGGGCGGGGCCGGCGACCTGTTCCGCTGAATCACTGTCCAACTCCTGTTGGATCAGCCGCTGAACGGCATGAGTGACCTGCTCGTGCTCGCTCCCGGTCAACCCGCCGAACTCGAAGGTGAGGACCTGGGTGTCCGGCGTCTCCGGCTCCGGGGCGCCGCGGCCTATGTGGCGGTGGTTACCAGGTGCGGGCGGCCTCCCTGAGTCGTTCGCGGACGCGCAACACGTCGGGATTCGCTTCGGCTCCGGGGCGCTGGAGCAGGAAGAGGGTGTTCAGGGGCGCCTCTTGCGGGTCGTGCAGAAGGATCAGCCGACCGGTGTCGAGGTGGTCCTGGCACAGGGATCGGGGCAGGACGCTGTATCCGGCGCCGGCGTTGACCGCAGAGAGGACGGCGTAGAGGTTGGGGACGGTGACGGCGGCGCGGGCGGTGTACTGCTTGCCGAAGATCGTGCGCCAGTAGCGTCGGATGATGGGCAGGTCCTCGGCGTAGGTGACCATCGGGACCTCGCGCAGGGCGGCGCACAGGTTGCCACTGTCCGGGTGTCTACCGACGCGCTCGGCCCAGGCGGGGGCAGCGACCAAGAGGTATTCCTCGTCGGTCAGGGGCACGGATTCCCACGTGCGGCTGCGTGGGCGCCGGGTGGCGATGACGAGGTCGTGGCGGCCGGCGCGCATCTCCTCGACGAGCGGTTCGGGCAGTTCCTGGGCCACCCGCAGCTGGACGCCTTCGGCGATGAGCGGGGCCAAGGCGGGCAGGACCCGGACACACAGCAGTTCCGAGGGTCCGGCCAGGTGTACCGGTCCGGCCGTGGCCGCGGTGTCCTCCAGGCCGGCGAGGGCGTCGAGCGGGGCGGCGATCTGTGTAGCGAGTTCGTGGGCGTAGGGGGTGGGGTCGACGCCGCGCGGGAGGCGGGTGAACAGCTCGCGGCCGGTCTGCTGTTCCAGGGTGCGGATCTGCGCGGTCACCGTGGGTTGGGACAGGCCGAGCCGGGGGGCGGCGGCGGTGAAGGAGCCGGTGCGGTGGACGGTCAGGAAGGTGCGCAGCAGGTTGAGGTCCGCGTGCGACGGAAGCTGCTTGCCGGCGGTGGCGGGCGCGGGGGCTTCCTGGTCCGCGGCGCGCTTCTGGTTGTTCATGACGGCAAGGGTAGTGGTTTCCGTCATCGGGATGCCGATACCTGGAATCGGATCACGTATTGGTGCACCGATGGGTTGCGGCTCTACCGTCGAGGACGTCGCCGAGTGGCGGCACCCCCACCGGCGGCGACGCTGAAGACCCACTTGTGAAAGGCACCCCCTATGACCACGCAGAACGCGATCACCTGGCCTGAGCGCTACCTTCCCGGAACCGGCGACAACTTCGTCTCCAATGAAGTTGTCGTGCCCGGCCTCACCGCCGCCCGGGTCTGGCACTCGCTGACCGACACCTCCCAGTGGGAGGGCTACTACGACAACGTCGCCGACATCTCCTTCCCCGAAGGCGGCGGCCCGGTCCTCGCGGGCGGCCTCGTCTTCAGCTTCGGAACCTTCGGCTTCCCGCCTCTGGCCGCGCTCGTTACCGAGTTCCAGGCCCCGGCCCCGGCCGACGGTGTTCCCGGCCGCCTGTCGTGGACCGCGAAGCAGGACGGCACCCCGGAGGAGAAGCTCGACGTGCTGCACGCCTGGCTGGTCGAGGACCTGCCCGGCGGCCGGGTCCGCGTCCTCACCCAGGAGACGCAGATCGGACAGCCGGCCGCCGCCCTGGCCGGCGAGCGCCCGAACCCGATGCTCAACGGCCACCAAGCATGGCTGGACGGGCTGATCAGGGCCGCCCGCACCTGACCTCGCTGCCCCCGCTGCCGTACCCCGAAGAATGAGAACCGTCATGACCGCCGAGCCCAGCGTGAGCGTCCTGGGCACCGGCGGGCAGGGAAGGGCGGGACCGGGCGGCTATTCGGGCAGCGGCCTGTCCTGGACGACGTTCTTCATGACGAGGGTGGACGTCAGGCGTTGGACGCCGGGAAGCCGGGCGAGTTGCTGGTCGTACAACTGCTGGAAGGTGGCCAGGTCGGCGGTCGCGACCCTTAGCAGGTAGTCGGGCTCGCCGAACAAGCGCTGGGCTTGCAGCACGTGCGGAACGGCGGCCACGGCCTCCTCGAAGGCGGTGACGGTGTCAGGGGTCTCCCAGCGCAGGGTGGCGAAGACGAGAGCCTCGAAGTTCAGGCCGACAGCCGCCGGGTCGACCACAGCCCGGTAGCCGCGGATCGCACCCTCGCGTTCGAGATCGCGCAGCCGGCGGTGGCAGGGCGAGACGCTGAGCTGCACGCGAGCGGCCAACTCGGTGACCGTCAGGCGGCCGTCGAGTTGCAGTTCAGCAAGAATCTTCCGGTCCATGGCATCCATGGAGAAGATTCTTCCGCACGTGGGGCGATCATGAGGTAAATACGCAAACACTTTCGGGCGAATCTGGCCTAGCGTTCCCTCCAGACAAGACACGCGAGAGGGAGCGAGCGATGGATACGACGACGCTGGCGGCCTTCCTGGCTGTGGACCTGTTGCTGGTGTTCACACCGGGCGCGGACTGGGCCTACGCGATCTCCGCCGGACTGCGGGGACGCTCGGTAGTCCCGGCCGTCACGGGACTGGTCGCCGGGCACGCGGCCTATGCGCTGGTGGCCGTCGCGGGGCTGGCGGTGATCGTGGCGAGTTCCCCGGCCGCGCTCACCGCCCTGACCATGGTGGGGGCGGGGTACCTGCTGTGGCTGGGCTGGGGCGTCCTGCGGCAGCCGGCCGTTCCGACGACCGCGGGCGAGAGCGCGGACACCTCCCGGTTGCAGGTACTGCTCAAGGGATTCGGGATCAGCGGCCTGAACCCGAAGGCGCTGCTGCTGTACTTCTCGCTGTTCCCGCAGTTCATCGACCCTGCCACGGGCTGGCCGGTCGCCGCGCAGACCGGTCTGCTCAGCACGGTGCACCTGACCGCGTGCGCCGTCGTCTACGTCCTCGTCGGCGTTCTGGCCAGAACGCTCCTGAGCACCCGGCCTTCGGCCGCCCGCAACGTCACCCGCGTCAGCGGTGCCATGATGATCGCCATCGGCGCCCTCCTGCTGGCAGAGCGACTGGCCTGACGGGGTCGCAGAGGCCCTTCCCTGACGCCAACACCCTCTGACGGGGCACTGGCAGCCAACGCCCATTCTTGGCCCCGCCGTGTCCGACGGCTGGCCCGGCCGCAGGCTGGGGCCGTGGACAGACGTGGGTCCGACCCAGGCCGGGTGTGTCACGCGGCCCCGCACGTGAGGTCTGTCGGTTCGGCGCGGAGATCGGAGCGGCAGTCGCGGCAGTGTCCGGGGTGGGTGGCGCGGAAGGCGCGGTCGCAGGTGTCGCAGTTCTGGAGCGGGATGGTGAGGGGTGTGCGGCGGGGTGGGGGTGTGAGGTCTGTGGTGCCGGGGAGTGGGGGTGGCAGGAGTGTGGTGATGCGGTTGCGGACGAACTTCGCGGGGTGTTTGACGGGGTGGGGGAGTTGGTCGGTGAGGGCGTGGCGGATGGTGTCGGGGTGGACGTCACGTTCGAGCCAGGCGGCGATGCCGGGGGCGAGTGTGGGGATGTCTTCTTCTGTGAGGGTGAGTTGGGGCGCGTGGCGGCGTAGGTCGGCGAGGAGGGCTGCCGCCGCCTGCGTCAACTGCGCCGTGGGTGCGTGCGGTTGTGGGAGTGGCGCGGGCTGCTTCCTCGGGGCCGTGGGTGCCGGTACGCGGATGGGGGCGGCGAGTTCCGGCGCGGGTGACGGGGCCGTCGTCGGCGCGGGCGTCGGCTCGGGCAGCGGCTCGGGCGCGGGCCTGGTCGGCCGCTGTGGCTTTCGCTGCGGCGTGGTGACCGGGGGTGCGGTGGCGCCTGGCTTGTTGTACGAGATCGTGCGGGTGACGACGCGGCCGGTGGCGAGCCGTACGCGGCTGCGGTGGAGGTAGCCCTCGGCTTCGAGTTCGTGGAGGGCGGCGGTGATGCGGGCTTCGCTCTCGGGGAAGCGGTTGGTGAGGACCTTGATGCCGACCTTCGCCCCGGCGGGCAGGGACTGGATGTGGACGGCCAGTCCGATCGCGATGAGGGAGAGCTCGTGGTGCTGGGCGAGGTGGTTGCCGATGATCACGAAGCCGGAGACGTGGCGGGTGTTGACGTGGATGACGCCGGATGTCGGCGTGACGTCTTGGGTGCCGGGGGAGCCGGGCTGGGCGCACGGAGGCGCGATAACCTGCGGGGTATCCATCGGGAAGGGGTCTACTTCCTCGTGGTCAGGCCCTCGGTTGAGATTGTCCGTCTCACCGGGGGCCGTCTCGTTCTGTGGTTGTCGCGGCGAGCATATGCCAGCCAACCCACCTCGAATCCAGCCCAGTTGCCATTGTTCACTCGCGCGAGTGATGCAGGTCAGGACGGGGGTGGGGTTGGGTTTGGTGGGGTTATTTCCCTGAGTTCTTTAAAAGCCTTTAGACGTCGTGGGCAGCCGCGTCGTGGGTCACCGGGTCGTGGCCGCGTAGGTCGTGGGCATCCGCGACCCGGTGGCAGTTGTCCGGTGTTTGTCCCGTGCTGTCCCGGCTGTCCGGAGTGACGTTGGGGATCAGACGCCGTTGAGGAAAGAACGGCACGCACGTCGGAAGTGGGGCACGGATGAGTGTGGACGGGATCGATACGGAGCAGGGAGACGCCGAAGCGGACGAGCCCGGTTGGGACGTCGATCCGGACGACGAGTCGGGCGTTGCGGTGGTCGCCGCCGTGGGGCGCCAGATCAGGGCCTGGCGGGAGGCCGCCGGTATGCGGGCCTGTGAGTTCGGGGCCGCGATCGGGTACGGGGAGGACCTGGTCCGCAAGGTGGAGGGTGGGCAGAGGATTCCCCGGCCGGAGTTCCTGGACCGGTCGGACGAGGTACTGGGCGCGGGCGGCAAGATCGCCACGATGAAGCGGGATGTGGCGGCGGTCCGGTACCCGAAGAAGGTGCGGGACCTGGCCGGCGTCGAGGCGAAGGCGGTTGAGATCTCGGCCTATGTGGCGCACGGCCTGCATGGGCTGTTGCAGACCCCGGGCCATGCCCGGGCTCTGTTCGAGGCCAGGCAGCCCCCGTACTCCGAACACGAGGTGGAACGCATGGTTGCCGCGCGCATGGTCCGGCAGTCGATCTACGAGAGGTCCCCTGCGCCCGCTCTCGGTTTCGTTCAGGAGGAGGCGGCTCTCAGGCGCCCCATCGGGGGCAGACCGGAATGGCGGCGGCAGCTCGAACGGTTACTGGAGATCGGGCAGTTGCGCAATGTGACCCTCCAGGTGATGCCCACGCATCGAGAGGCGCATCCCGGGATGGACGGGGACATCAGGGTGATGAAGTTCAAAGATGGCTCGGCAGTGGGATGGTCGAACGGGGCGTTCAATGGTCGCCGCGTGACCGAGCCGAAGCAGCTCCGTATCCTTGAACTGCGGTATGGAATCATCCGGGCCGAGGCTCTCACGCCCCGAGAGACTCTGGCCCTCATCGAGCGAATGCTGGGAGAGACATGATCCGCAGAGCCCCCGCACAGGTCGATTCCGAGCCGGCCTGGTTCAAGAGCAGTTACAGCAGCGACGGCAACGAAGGCGATTGTGTCGAGGTAGCGACGGCCCCCGACGCGGTACACGTCCGCGACTCGAAGAACCGGCCCGGCCCGCAGCTCACCTTCGGTGACGACGCGTGGACGGGTTTCGTCCCGTACGCCGCCGGACGCTGACCCCGTACGTACGCGCGCCCCCGCCCGTCGGCTGATGCCCGGGCGTGGGCGCGTCGCTGTCGGAGGCTTCCGGCCCCACCGGGGCGGCCGCCTCTCCGCGTGACACGGCATCCCGCGGAGAGGTACGGCCTCCGACGACGGGGAGCCCCGGCAGCCTGCGGGAGGCGGGATGTCAGACTGGACGGCATGGCTTACGACGATCTTCGTTCCCTCCTCCGGGCCCTGGAGCGCGAGGGCGAGCTCAAGCGCATCAAGGCCGAGGTCGACCCCTACCTGGAGGTCGGTGAGATCGTCGACCGGGTGAACAAGGCCGGCGGACCCGCGCTGCTCTTCGAGAACGTCAAGGGCTCCTCGATGCCCCTGGCCATGAACGTCTTCGGCACCGACAAGCGCCTCCTGAAGGCCCTCGGGCTGAAGTCCTACGCCGACATCAGCGACAAGATCGGCGGACTACTCAAGCCGGAACTGCCGCACGGCTTCGTAGGCGTCCGGGAGGCCTTCGGCAAGCTCGGCACGATGGTGCACGTACCGCCGAAGAAGGTGAAGAGCGAGAACGCCCCCGTCCAGGAGGTCGTCCTCACCGGCGACGACGTGGACCTGGACCAGCTGCCCGCGCTGTTCACCTGGCCCAAGGACGGCGGCTCCTTCTTCAACCTGGGGCTCACCCACACCAAGCACCCCGAGACCGGCGTCCGGAACCTGGGGCTCTACCGCCTCCAGCGCCACGACCGCCGCACCATCGGCATGCACTGGCAGATCCACAAGGACAGCCGCAACCACTACCAGGTCGCCGCCAAGCGCGGCGAGAGGCTGCCGGTCGCCATCGCCTTCGGCGCGCCGCCCGCGGTCACGTACGCCTCCACCGCCCCGCTGCCCGGGGACATCGACGAGTACCTCTTCGCCGGGTTCATCCAGGGCAAGCGGATCGAGATGGTCGACTGCAAGACCGTGCCGCTCCAGGTCCCGGCCAACGCCGAGGTCGTCATCGAGGGATGGCTGGAGCCCGGCCAGATGCTCCCCGAAGGGCCGTTCGGCGACCACACGGGCTTCTACACGCCGCAGGAGCCGTTCCCCGCACTGACCATCGACTGCGTGACCATGCGCAAGCGGCCGCTGCTCCAGTCCATCGTCGTCGGCCGGCCGCCGACCGAGGACGGTCCGCTGGGGCGGGCCACCGAGCGGTTCTTCCTGCCGCTGCTCAAGATCATCGTTCCGGACATCGTGGACTACCACCTGCCCGAGTCCGGTGGTTTCCACAACTGTGCGATCGTCTCGATCGACAAGAAGTACCCCAAGCACGCGCAGAAGGTGATGAGCGCGATCTGGGGTGCGCACATGATGTCGCTGACGAAGCTGATCGTCGTCGTGGACTCCGACTGCGACGTCCACGATCTGCACGAGGTGTCCTGGCGGGCGCTGGGCAACACCGACTACGCGCGTGACCTCACCGTCGCCGAGGGCCCGGTCGACCACCTCGACCACGCCTCGTACCAGCAGTTCTGGGGCGGCAAGGCGGGCATCGACGCGACGAAGAAGTGGCCCGAGGAGGGCTACACCCGGGACGGGGGCTGGCCGGACATGGTCGAGTCCGACCCGGACACGGCGGCGAAGGTCGACCGCCGGTGGAAGGAATACGGACTGTGAGCGCCGCCGAAGCGACCCTGGGCTCCGGGCCCGCGCAACCGAGCAGCAAGGTCAGGGCGTTCCTGCGGCTCGTGATGATCGAGCACTCGGTCTTCGCGCTGCCCTTCGCCTTCATCGCCGCGCTGACCGCGATGTTCCTGGACGACGGGTCCGTGCAGTGGATGACGCTGCTGCTGGTCACCGTCGCGATGGTCGGACTGCGCACGTTCGCCATGGCCGCGAACCGGATCATCGACCGCGAGATCGACGCCCGTAACCCGCGCACCGCCGGACGTGAGCTGGTGACCGGCGCGGTGTCGGTGAAGTCGGCGTGGACCGGCGCGCTCGTCGCCGTCGTCGTGTTCCTCGGGGCGGCGGCCCTGCTGAACCCACTCTGTCTGGCGCTGGCACCGGTCGCCGTGATCCCGATGGTCGTCTACCCGTACGGCAAGCGGTTCACGAACTACCCGCACGCGATCCTCGGCATCGCCCAGGCCATGGGGCCGGTCGGCGCCTGGCTGGCGGTGACGGGCAGCTGGTCGTGGGACGCGGTGATCCTGGGGCTCGCCGTCGGTGTGTGGATCGGCGGCTTCGACCTGATCTTCGCCTGCCAGGACGTCCAGGCCGACCGCGCCCACGGGGTGCTGTCCGTCCCGGCGCGCTTCGGTGTCCCGGCGGCGCTGTGGGGCGCGCGGGTCTGCCACGTGGTGACGACGGGCCTGCTGGTCTGGTTCGGCCTGGCCACGGAGGCCGGGCTCTTCTACTGGGTGGGCATGGTGATCGTCGCCGTGGCCTTCGTGTACGAGCACCGGGTCGTGCGGCCGCACGATCTGTCGCGGCTGAACCGGGCGTTCTTCCAGGTCAACGGGTTCATCGGGATCGCGCTCTTCGCCTGCGCGCTGCTGGACCTGCTGGTGCGCGGCCTGACGGTGTAGTACCCGTCGGGGCCTCGAACTCCTGACACGCCGCCGGAGAAGGGCGCCGGATAGGCTCGGGGGTGTGGATTCCGGGACTTCAGTGAGTCAGCAGCAGCGAAAGCCTTGGATTGTCGGGGTTTCGGGCGCTTCGGGCACCCCATTCGCCGCTGCCGTGCTGCGCGGTCTGCTGGCCGCGGGGGAGAGCGTCGATCTGGTGGTGAGCCGGGCCTCGCGGCTGACGCTGCTGGACGAGACCGGGATCGCGTTCCGCGACGCGCACTGGCGGGAGGACCTGGCCGGCTGGCTGGCGCGGGGCGCGGACGGAAAGCCGCACACCTTCGACGTGGACGTGTCCGGGGTGCGCCACTGGGCGGCCGGCGATCTGGCCGCGGGGCCGTCCTCGGGGTCGTACCCGGCGAAGGGGATGCTGATCGTGCCCGCGTCGACGGCCTGCGTGGCCGGGGTGGCGCTCGGGCTCTCGAAGGACCTGCTGCAGCGGGCCGCGAGCGTGACGCTCAAGGAGCGGCGGAAGCTGGTCGTCGCGGTGCGCGAGACTCCGCTGAACGGCCAGACGCTGCGGCACATGGTGGCCCTGGACGAGGCGGGCGCGGTCGTGCTGCCCGCCTCTCCGGCGTTCTACGCGGGGGCGACGCACATCCAGGACCTGGTGGATTTCGTCGCGGGACGGGTGCTGGACGCGGCGGGGGTGCCGCATCAGCTGTACCGCCGCTGGGAGGGAGAGCTCGGTGGCGGCTCTCGCGGCTGACCCGGGTGGGGTCAGCGCTTCTTGGGGGCGCGCAGCCTGCGCGTCCGGCCGGACCGGTGGGCCGTGGCGGGCTGGTGGGCACGCGAGCGGTTGGCCTGGTCCTGCAGCTCGCGCATCCGGGCGTAGGCCATCTCGATCGTGTACACGGTGTATCCACTCCTGAAGATTCGAAAGCATTTTTTGGAAGTTCGGAAAGATTTGCAGGCCGCGAAGCCTGCATGCCTTAGATTCTACACGTAGACTCGCGAAACTGCTGAACAATGGAAGGTTTCAGTCACATGGACGCGGTGGACAGGCAGCTCATTCAGGCCCTCAGGGAGAACGGCAGGGCCTCGTACGCCGAGCTGGGGCGGCTCGTCGGGCTCTCCGGGCCCAGCGTCACCGACCGCATCAACCGGCTGGAAACCGCCGGTGTCATCACCGGTTACCGCGCCACCGTCGACGCGGCCTCGCTCGGCCTCGGCGTCACGGCCCTCATCGGCATCTCGCTCTCGGACGCCGCCGACCACGAGGACGTGGCCCACCGGCTGAAGGACCTCGCCGAGATCGAGGACGCCTGGTTCATCGCGGGTGACGACTCCTACATGCTCAAGGTCCGGGTCGGTGACGTCGACGGCCTGGAGAAGACCATCCGCCGCCTGAGCGGAACCAAGGGCGTCTCGCGGACGCGTACGACGATCGTGCTCTCCACCAAGTGGGAGAACCGGGTCGGAGACCTCCCCGAGGAGAGCTAGGCGTACGGTGATCTGAGTCTGTTACGAAGAGGAAATGGGAGGCGCCCTAGTGGACGCGGGACTCAAGCGCGAGCTGGAGCAGAAGGTCCGGGACGGCGAACGGCTGTCCCGCGAGGACGGGATCGCGCTCTACGAGTCCGACGACCTGGCCTGGCTGGGCGGGCTGGCCCATGAGGTGCGTACGCGCAAGAACGGCGACGTCGTCCACTTCAACGTCAACCGTCACCTCAACATGACCAACGTGTGCACCGCCTCGTGCGCCTACTGCTCCTTCCAGCGCAAGCCGGGGGAGAAGGACGCGTACACGATGCGCATCGAGGAGGCCGTCCGTCTCGCGAAGGCGATGGAGGGCGAGAGCCTCACCGAGCTCCACATCGTCAACGGGCTGCACCCCACCCTGCCGTGGCGCTACTACCCGCGTTCGCTGAGCGCGCTGAAGGAAGCGCTGCCGGAGGTCTCCCTCAAGGCGTTCACCGCCACCGAGATCCACCACTTCGAGACCATCTCCGGGCTCTCCGCCTCCGAGATCCTCGACGAGCTCATCGAGGCCGGTCTGGAGTCGCTGACCGGCGGCGGCGCGGAGATCTTCGACTGGGAGGTCCGCCAGCACATCGTCGACCACGCCACCCACTGGGAGGACTGGTCGCGCATCCACCGGCTCGCGCACGAGAAGGGTCTCAAGACCCCGGCGACGATGCTGTACGGGCACATCGAGGAGCCCCGTCACCGCGTCGACCACGTACTGCGGCTGCGTGAGCTCCAGGACGAGACCGGCGGCTTCCAGGTCTTCATCCCGCTGCGCTACCAGCACGACTTCGTGGACATGAAGGACGGCAAGGTCCGCAACAAGCTCCAGGCGCGGACGACGATGGCGACCGGCGCCGAGGCGCTGAAGACCTTCGCGGTCTCCCGGCTGCTGTTCGACAACGTCCCGCACGTCAAGGTCTTCTGGGTGATGCACGGCGTGCAGACCGCCCAGCTCGCCCTCCAGCACGGCGCGGACGACATGGACGGCTCGGTCGTCGAGTACAAGATCACGCACGACGCGGACAACTACGGCACGCCGAACAAGCTGGGCCGTGAGGATCTGCTGGACCTGATCCGCGACGCCGGCTTCCGGCCCGTGGAGCGCAACACCCGGTACGAGATCATCCGCGAGTACCCGGGCCCGGACGCCGGGCGGCGCGAGTCGCCGCAGCCGATGCGGGTCTGACCCGTCGCGCGCCCCGTCGCGCGCGCAGTGCAGTACGAAAGCTCCGGCCGCCGTCCCCGGCCGGGGCTTTCTCGCGTTCCGGACGGTGGTTGAGCAGACGGCGAGTAATGGTTAACCTGCTCCTATGACGCTTACATTTGAGCTGGACCCGAAGTTCGACCGGTCGGTCCGGGACGGCATAGCCGAGCTCTGGTCCGATGTGTCCAACGCGGGCGGCGCGGTGGGCTTCGTGCCGCCCGTGACGGCCGAGGACGTGCGGCCCGCACTGGTCAAGCACCTCGTGTCCATGGCCGAGGGCCGCACCCGGATCCTCGTCGGCTACGACGAGGAGGGTGTCATCGCCGCCACGGCCTTCCTCACCCACAACACGCACCGGCTGATGGCGCACTGGCTCTGGATCTACACCGTCATGGTCCACCCGCGTCATCAGGGCCGCGGCTACGGCCGCGATCTGATGGCCGCGGCCGCCGACGCCGCCCGCTCCATCGACGGCATCGAGGCGATCCGGCTCACCTGCCGCGGCGGCACGGGCGCCGACCGCTTCTACGGTGCCTGCGGATACAAGGAGGTCGGGCGGGTGCCGGGGGCGATCCGGGTGGCCGACGGCGACGACCGCGACGACATCATCATGCTGCTGCCGCTCGGCTGAGTGCGCGCCCGGCGGGGTGGTTGGCGCAGCCCTCCGAACTGATCGATTGTGGGGCATGCTTCACTGGTCGGGCAGGACTGTCGTACGTAGAGAGAAGGCCAGCTGTGTCCGCTGCCAAGCCGAGCGCCACCGTCCGGTACACCGCGATGCGTCTGAGCATCTTCGTCGGCTGCCTCGTCGTCGCCGCCATCGCCGTCAACTTCGGGCTCATCCCCTCCGGCGCCGGGGGATCCAACATCGTCTGGGTCGTCCTGCTCGCGCTGGTGCTCTCCGCGCCGCTCAGCTACGTCCTCCTGCGCAAGCAGCGTGACGAGATGTCCGAGCAGATCGTGTCCTCGGTGGACCGCGCCAAGGCGCGTCTTGAGGCGAACCGCACCCGCGAGGACAGCGTCACCCAGTAGGGGGCGCCCCGTAGTCGTCATCACCCGTGAGGGCGGAGTGAGGGCGGCGTAAGGACTTTGTAAGCTTCCTCACACCCCTCGCCTTTCTTCTCGAAACCCCAGCACCGGAGCGCGCGCTCCTGTACTGGGGTTTTCGCGTTCCCGGGGGTCAGGAGGCGGGCCGGGGCCCACCCCTCGGGCCCAAAGAAGACCTTTGAGGTTCTCAAAGTTCAAGTGTTAACGTGTTCGACATGAAGACAGCTGTGCGCCTGCGACCTGCCACGAGCATCCCGCTCGTGGAGCGCCTGCATGTCGATCTCTGCCGCTGTATGTCCGCGGTCTGTTGCCGCAACGTCTGAACCGGCATCACAGCGGCGCCGCCCCTGACGCGGGCGCCGCACCCCCGTCCCCCGCACACCGTCCCCGTGCGTCCCGATGCGTCACATCTGGAGTGTGTCCGTGTCCGCGAACCCCGCGTCCACCACCGCTGAGCCCTCCGGCTCCGGTTTCCGCATACCCAAGGTCCCCTTCTGGGCCCAGATCGTCGCCGGCCTCGTGCTCGGCGTCCTGCTCGGCTGGCTCGCCCGCAGCCAGGACATCGGCTGGCTCTACACCACGCTCGACAAGGTCGGCCACATCTTCGTCCAGCTGCTGAAGCTGGCCGTCGCGCCCCTCGTCTTCTTCGCGATCCTGGTGTCGATCACCAACCTGCGGAAGGTCAACAACGCCGCCAGGCTGGCCACCCGCACCCTGCTCTGGTTCATGATCACCTCGCTCATCGCGGTCGCCATCGGCCTCGCGATCGGCCTGATCACCAACCCGGGCTCCGGCACCGGCCTCACGCCCAAGGACGGCAAGCTCCCGGAGCACTCCGGCTCCTGGCTCGACTTCCTGACCGGCATCATCCCGGACAACGTGATCACGCCGTTCACCGAGCTGAACGTCCTCCAGATCGTCTTCATGGCCGCCGTCGCCGGCATCGCCGCCCTTCAGCTGGGCGAGAAGGCCCAGCCGATCCTCAGCCTCAGCGAGTCGGTCCTGGAGCTCCTCCAGAAGGCCCTGTGGTGGGTCATCCGCCTCGCGCCGCTCGGCACGGTCGGCCTCATCGGCTACGCCATCGCCGACTACGGCTGGGACCTGATCGGCAAGTACGCGACGTTCACCGCCGACGTGTACATCGGCTGCGCCCTGGTGATGTTCGGCGTCTACCCGCTGCTGCTCGCCACCGTCGCCAAGGTCAGCCCGCTCCAGTTCTTCAAGGGCGCCTGGCCCGCGATCCAGCTGGCCTTCGTCTCCCGCTCCTCGGTCGGCACGATGCCGGTCACCCAGAAGGTCACCGAGCGCCTCGGCGTCCCGAAGGAGTACGCCTCCTTCGCCGTCCCGTTCGGCGCGACGACCAAGATGGACGGCTGCGCCGCGATCTACCCGGCGCTCGCCGCGATCTTCATCGCGCAGATCTTCGACGTGCAGCTGGGTGTCGGTGACTACATCCTCATCGCGTTCGTCTCGGTGATCGGTTCGGCGGCCACCGCCGGTCTGACCGGTGCCACGGTCATGCTGACCCTCACCCTGTCGACGCTGGGCCTCCCGCTGGAGGGCGTGGGCCTGCTGATGGCCATCGACCCGATCCTGGACATGATGCGGACCGCCACGAACGTGGCCGGTCAGGCGCTCGTCCCGGTGCTCGTCTCGGCCCGCGAGAAGATCCTCGACCACGACGCGTACAACTCGGCCTCGGCCTCCCCGGTCGACGACGCCGAGGTGCGCGACACCGAGCCGGAGCGCGTGCCGGTCGCCGCGTAACCGCACACGCACGATGCTCAGGAGCGCCTCCGGTCCCGACGGGCCGGGGGCGCTTCCGTGCGTCGTGGGCAACGGCTTCCGGCCGTCCGGGCCGGGTGAACCCCGCTCCGTACGACGGCGGGGCGCCCCGCGCCGTACGCTTACCGCGGAGTAGCGCATCGGGGGCGGGAGGAAGTCGACGTGGGTGCTGTGAAGAGCAAACGGATGCCGCGCGCGGTGCGTGAGCAGCAGATGATGGACGCCGCCGTGCAGATCTTCGGGCAGCGCGGATTCCGCGCGGCCTCGATGGACGAGATCGCCGAGCTGGCCGGCGTGTCCAAGCCGTTGGTCTATCTCTACCTGAATTCCAAGGACGAACTCTTCTCCGCGTGCATCGCGCGCGAGTCGAAAGCGCTGGTCACAGCGGTGCAGGCGGGTGTGCAGCCGGGGCTGCCGGCGGACCGGCAACTCTGGGAGGGGCTGCGGGCCTTCTTCACGCACACCGCGGAGAACCCGGACGGCTGGGCGGTGCTCTACCGGCAGGCGCGGACGCACGGGGAGCCGTTCGCCGGTGAGGTGAACGTGATGCGCGAGGAGATCGTTGCGTTCGTGACGGGTCTGATCGGCGCCGCGGCGCGCGAGGCGCACCACGATCCGGCGCTTCCCGACCGCGATGTGACGGGCCTGGCGCAGGCGTTGGTGGGCGCCGCGGAGGCGCTCGCCGGATGGGCGAACGAGACTCCGGGTGTCTCGGCCAAGGAGGCGGCGGCCACCTTGATGAACTTCTCCTGGGCCGGTCTGGAGAACCTTATGAACGGCCGTCCCTGGCAGCCTCAGGGGCAGTCCTCGCCGTCGTCCCGGTGAGGTGGACGCGCCCGCCGTCGCCGCGCAGCTGGAAGGCGGTGCCGTCCGAGGCGTAGGTGACGGTGCCGGGCAGCAGGACGGGGGCTCTGAAGTCGGCCCGTACCGAGTGGACCGGGTGGGGCTCCGGGGCTTCGGCGAGGCAGCGCGCGACGGTCCACATGCCGTGGGCGATGGCGCGGGGGAAGCCGAACAGCCGGGCGGTCAGCGGGTACAGGTGGATCGGGTTGCGGTCGCCGGAGGCGGCTCCGTAGCGCCGTCCGAGATCGGCGGGCAGCCGCCACTCGGTGACGGCGGGGAGCGCCGGTCCGGGGGCGGCGGGAGCCGGGGCCGGGGCCGTACGCGTCGCATGGCGGGACAGGTATCCGCTGCGGGACTCCCACACCAGCTCGTCCGCGAGCCTCGCCTCCGTGACCACGGTGACCTCGGTGCCGCGCCGGTGCGGTGTCAACTCCTCGGCGTACACGGTGAGGTCGATCCTGTCGGTGGGGTGCAGCTCGCGCAGTGCGGTGATCTCGATCCAGGTGTGGACGAGCCCGGTGACCGGCAGCGGGAAGCGGCGCCCGGTCATCAGCCGCATGGCGAGCGGGAAGCCCAGGACGTGCGGGTAGGTGACCGGGAGGGGGCCGGTCTCCGGGAAGCCGCAGATCCTGCGGTACGCGGCCAGGGGGCCGGGGGCGACGGGTGCGGCCGGGCGGTGGTGGCGGTCGGACGGCAGGGTGGCGCCCGGCCTGCCCGCGCGTTTGAACGGGGAGGTGACGGCGCCGCGCGCCAGGGAGAGCAGCAGGCTCGGCATCCGCGTCACGCTCCCAGCAGGCTCTGGCCGCAGACCCGGACGATCTGGCCGTTGACGGCGCCGGAGGCGGGCTGGGCGAACCACGCGGTCGTCTCGGCAACGTCGACCGGGAGGCCGCCCTGCGAGAGGGAGTTCATGCGGCGGCCCGCCTCCCTGATGAGGAGCGGGACGGCCGCGGTCATCTTCGTCTCGATGAAGCCGGGGGCCACCGCGTTGACCGTGACGCCGTGGTCTGCGGCGGCGCGCGGGGCGAGCGAGCGGACCAGGCCGATGATGCCGGCCTTGCTGGCCGCGTAGTTCGTCTGGCCGTTGTTGCCGGCGATGCCCGCGATGGAGGCGGTGGCGACGATCCGGCCGCCGCGGTTGACGGTTCCGGCCTTCAGCAGCGCGTCGGTGGTGCGCAGGACGCTGTCGAGGTTGACGTCGATGACCGAGGCCCAGCGGTCGGCGGGCATGTTGGCGAGGCGGCGGTCGCGGGTGATGCCGGCGTTGTGGACGAGGATGTCGAGGCCGTCCGGGGCCGCGGCGGCGATCCGTTCGGCCGCGTCGTCGGCGGTGATGTCCAGCGGCAGGGCGGTCGCGCCGAGGCGGTCGGCGGTGCGGACCAGGTCCTCCTGGGCCTGCGGGATGTCCAGGCAGATGACGTGGGCGCCGTCCCGGGCGAGGACGGAGGCGACCGCGGCGCCGATGCCCCGGGCGGCGCCGGTGACCAGTGCGGTGCGCCCGTCGAGCGGGGCGGCCCAGTCGGCGACGGTGCCGGGGGCGGCGTCGGTCACCTCGATGACCTGGCCGCTGATGTACGCGGACCGGGGCGAGAGCAGGAAGCGCAGGGTGGACCCGGCACCGGCGACCGCGCCGGGGGCGATGCGCACCAGCTGCACCGTGGCGCCCTTGCCGATCTCCTTGCCCAGGGAGCGTACGAACCCTTCGAGGGCCTGCTGGGCGGCGGCCTGGTGGTGGTCCTCCGGCGACGGGTGTGTGCCGAGGACGACGACGCGGCCGCCCGGTGCGAGCGAGCGGACGACGGGGTGCAGCGCGGCGTGCACGGCCGCGAGCCCGGCGGCGGTGTCGACGGCCGTCGCGTCCAGGACGATTCCGGCGGGCCGGTCGGCGCGGGCCACGATCTCGGGGCCGCAGGCGGCGAGGACGGTGCCGAGCTCGTCCGTGACGGCGGAGTCCCCGGCGGTGAGGTGGAGGACCGGGCCGGGCAGCGTCGGCGTCTCCAGGGTCCAGCGGCGCAGCCGGGCGGGCTGGGGCAGGCCGAGTCTCCGGGTCAGAAATCGGCCGGTTGCCGTGCTGGTGAGGTGCAGATAGCGGTCGGCCATTGTCCAGACTCCCTGCTCGGTCGTAGATTTACTCTGGAGTAAGGTTACTCAAGAGTCAGGAGTTGGTCGAGATGAGTTGGTCGAGTTGATCCCCCTCGCACTCCCGCAGCCCCGCAGGGTCGCGGTCATCGGTGGCAGCCGTATCCCCTTCGCACGCTCCGACGGGCCGTACGCGCGGGCCTCCAACCAGCAGATGCTCACCGCCGCGCTGGACGGACTGGTCGAGCGCTTCGGGCTCCAGGGACAGCGGGTCGGCGAGTTCGCCGCGGGCGCGGTCCTCAAGCACAGCCGGGACTTCAACCTGGCCCGGGAGACCGTGCTCGGCTCACGGCTCGACCCGCGCACCCCCGCGTACGACCTCCAGCAGGCGTGCGGCACCGGCCTCCAGGCGGTGATCGCCGCCGCCAACAAGATCATGCTCGGGGCGGTCGACTCCGCCATCGCGGGGGGCGCGGACACCACGAGCGACGCGCCGCTCGGCGTCAACGACGAACTGCGCCGGCTGCTGCTGTCGGCCCGGCGCGCGAAGTCGACGGGCGCCAGGGCGAAGGCCCTTACGGGCGTACGTCCCCGCCACCTCGTCCCGGACATCCCGCGCAACGCCGAACCCCGCACCGGTCTCTCGATGGGCGACCACGCGGCGGTCACTGCCCGGCAGTGGGACATCGGCCGCGCGGAGCAGGACCTCCTCGCCGCGACCAGCCATCAGCGGCTCGCGGCCGCGTACGACCGGGGCTTCCTGGACGACCTCGTCGTCCCGTACCTCGGCCTGGACCGCGACCAGAACCTGCGCCCGGGCTCCACCGTGGAGAAACTCGCCACGCTGAAACCGGTGTTCGGCGTGGACCACCCGGACGCGACGATGACCGCGGGCAACTCGACACCGCTCACGGACGGAGCCGCGACCGTGCTCCTGGCGAGCGAGGAGTGGGCCGAGCGCCACGGTCTGGAGCCGCAGGCGTATCTCTCCCTGTACGAGAGCGCCGCGGTCGACTACGTGGGCGGCGAGGACGGGCTGCTGATGGCACCCGCGTACGCCGTGCCGCGGATGCTGGAGCGGGCCGGGCTCGGCATCGAGGACTTCGACCTCTTCGAGGTCCACGAGGCCTTCGCCTCCCAGGTGCTCGCCACGCTGGCCGCCTGGGAGAAGCGGGGGCTCGCACCCGTCGACCGGGAGAAGCTCAACGTGGCGGGGTCCTCCCTCGCCACCGGGCACCCGTTCGCGGCGACGGGCGCGCGGATCGTCGCGACGCTCGCGGGGCTCCTCGCGGAGCGGGACGCCCCGGGCCGCGGGCTGATCTCGATCTGCGCGGCAGGTGGACAGGGAGTCACCGCGATCCTCGAACGCGTCTGAACGGTAGAGAAGTTGAGCACGGTTCGGCGCAGGCATC
The DNA here is from genome assembly GCF_035917155.1 of Streptomyces sp. NBC_00385. NCBI lineage: Bacteria > Bacillati > Actinomycetota > Actinomycetes > Kitasatosporales > Streptomycetaceae > Streptomyces > Streptomyces sp. NBC_00385. The sequence goes on from NZ_CP107951.1 coordinate 4,888,668, forward strand.
AGGGCCTGTCGCCGGACGGACCAGGTGAACCGCCCGACCCCGATGCCGAGGAGCCGCACGTGTCCACGCGATCCGCCCCATCCACCGCCCCGTCCACCCCCGTCCTGGTCGAGCCGACGAAGGTCAGGGCCGCCGACGGCACCGTCCAGCAGGTGTCCGTCCCGGCGTTCGCCCGGCCGGTGCGCCGTGGCTCGCTCGCCGAGATCCCCTTCGACAACGCCCGCGAGGCGCCCGCGGAGGCCGTCCTCAGCCGCAAGCAGCCGGACGGCAGCTGGCAGGACGTGACGGCGGCGGAGTTCGCGGCCGAGGTACTCGCCGTCGCCAAGGGCCTGATCGCGGAGGGTCTGCGGGGCGGCGACCGCATCGCGATCATGGCGCGTACGACGTACGAGTGGACGCTGCTCGACTTCGCGTCCTGGGCCGCGGGCCTGGTCACCGTCCCCATCTACCCGACCTCGTCCGCGTTCCAGGCCCGCTGGATACTCCAGGACTCGGGCGCGGTCGCCTGCGCCGTCGAGACGGCCGACCAGGGCCGCATCATCAGCCAGGAACGTAAACAGCTCGGCGACCTCACGCACCTCTGGCAGTTCGACACGGGCGCGCTGGGCCGGCTGAAGAAGCTCGGCAAGGACGTTCCCGACGACGCCGTGGCCGCCCGCCGCGCCACCCTGGAACCGGAGACCCCGGCCACCCTCATCTACACCTCGGGCACCACCGGCCGCCCCAAGGGCTGCGTCCTGACGCACGGCAACTTCTTCGCCGAGGTCGACAACGCCATCGAGCTGCTGCACCCGGTCTTCAAGTCCGTCAGCAAGTACCCCGCCTCCACCCTGCTGTTCCTGCCGCTGTCGCACGTCTTCGGCCGCATGGTCGCGATCGGCTGTCTGCGCGCCCGCGTCCGCCTCGGCCACGCCCCGTCGATCCAGACGGAGGACCTGCTCGCCGACCTGGCCGGCTTCAAGCCGTCGTTCCTGCTGGCGATCCCGTACGTCCTGGAGAAGGTCTACAACACCGGCCGCGCCACCGCCGAGAAGATGGGCCGCGCCTCGTCCTTCGACCGGGCCGCCCGGATCGCCCAGCGCTACGGCCAGGCCGTCGAGGCCGCCGAACACGGCACGGGCCCCGGTCCCGGCCTCGGCCTGCGGGCGGCCCGCGCGCTCTACGACCCGCTGGTCTACCGCCGCATCCGGGCGGCGCTCGGCGGTCACGTCCGCTACGCGATCTGCGGCGGCTCCCCGCTGGGCCGCCGGCTCGCCGCCTTCTACGCGGGCGCGGGCATCGAGATCTTCGAGGGCTACGGCCTGACGGAGACCACGGCCGCCGCCACCGTCACCCCGCCGCTCAAACCCCGCCTGGGCACGGTGGGCTGGCCGATGCCGGGCACCGCCGTACGCATCGCGGAGGACGGCGAGGTGCTGCTCAGCGGCGGCCAGGTGTTCCAGGGCTACTGGGACACCGAACGCGGCGAGGCCGTCCCGGTCCTGGACGGCGGCTGGTTCGCCACCGGCGACCTGGGCGCGCTCGACGAGGACGGCTACCTCACGATCACCGGCCGCAAGAAGGACATCATCATCACGTCGGGCGGCAAGAACGTCACCCCGGCCCCGTTGGAGGACTGGCTGCGCGCGCACCCGCTGGTCAGCCAGTGCATGGTGGTCGGCGACAACCGCTCGTTCATCACCGCCCTGATCACCCTGGAGCCGGACGGCCTGTCCCACTGGCGGCAGATGAAGAAGAAGAGGGACGTCCCGATGCGCGAACTCGTCCACGACGAGGAACTGCGCGCGGCGCTCCAGCGCGCGGTGGACGAGGCCAACCGCCTGGTCTCGCGGGCCGAGTCGATCCGTAAGTTCACCGTCCTGCCGGTGGACTTCACGGAGGACGGCGGCCATCTGACCCCGTCCCTGAAGCTGAAGAGGGACGCGATCGCACGGGACTTCGCGGGCGAGATCGAGGAGCTCTACCGGAAGTAGGGCGGGTCGACGCCCTTGGTGGAGAGGGGAGTTCCCCCGCGAGGCCGGCCGGCTGTGGCAGACTCTGCTTCCTTTGCCTGTTCCTGTTGGGGGGATCATGCGCCACCTCGTCACCGCTTCCGCGCTCGCGGTCGTCTGCTGTCTGGGCCTGACGGCCTGCACGGACAGCGGCGACCGGAGCGCACCCGAGCCGAGCCCGCGCGCCACGCTCGGGCTGGGGCAGAGCGCGGACACCGCAGGCGTCGGTGGCCGGGGGGCTGCCCGGATCACCCCGGACACGGTCGTCTACGCCGACCGCACCGGCTTCGGCGCCCCGGAGCACGGCCTGTTCGCTGTCGTGACCTACCAGTCCAGGAACCGGACCACGTCGCGTGTGACGACGACAGCCGGACAGGGCGGCCTGCGATGGACGACCGCGGACGGCCGCACGGTCACGGACAGGAACAGCAAGGCCGCGACAGGCGTGGCCCCCATCGGATTCAGCGAAGGCGGGGCGGCCCTTCCCCCCGAGGTGGGCCACCAGGACGTGGCTGTCTTCGACATCGCCGCAGCGGAGCGGGGCGGCACCCTCGTCTACGTCGACGGCGACGGCACCGCCTTCCGTTGGAAGATCCCCGCGAGCGACTCCGGGGCCGCGGTTCCCGCGCTGAAATTCGCCCTGGACTGAGGACTGAGGGCTCCGACGCGCACGCGTGGCCGGTGCGCCGCGACCACCGGAACCCTGGTGCGCGACACGGTCCCGCGAGGTCGTGGCGGCGACGCGATCTGTCCGGCCCGGCCCGGAGGGGCGGCCGAAAGAGGGTGCGCGCCCGCCCCGCGCCGCCGACACTGGAGCGGTGCTGACCGTCGAGGCCGTCCTGGAAGCCGTACCCACGGTGAACGCGGCGTCCTGGCCCGCGGCCGCCCTGCCGCACCACACCTTCCTGACGCTCACGGGACGCATGAGCGAGTGCGAGGTCGGCGCCGCGATGGCGCTGCTCACCGACTGGTTCGCGACCGAAGCCGACGGCAGCGGCTGCGTGCCCGACGCCGCCGAGCGTGTGCGGCGACTGATCGCCACCGACCGGCTCGTGGCTGCGGGCGGTCTGCGCGTCCGGGACGCGCGGACCGGCGTGACGGTGACCCCGGGGTGCTGCTGCGGTCTGGAGGACTGGCGTGAGTGGCTCCGGCTGCCGGACGGCGTTCACGTACACCTCGGGCATGATCCGACACCGAGAGCCGAGTTCGAGGGCCGGGCCGTTCTCATGTGGCCCGATGGCGGCGACGGCGACGAGGAACGTCCCGAGGGGCGGCCGATCCGGCTGCCCCTGGCGGACCTGCCCGGCCTTCTGCGTGCGGTCCGCGCGGATCTGGAGGGGTTCCTCGATCTCGTCGGCCGGTGGGCGGGCCGCTACGTTCCCTCGCAGGCCGCGGATCTCGTGGCCAAGCTGGATGCGGACCTGGAGATCCGTCCGCCGCTGACGATCCCCTGAACTCCTTCCGCCCTGCCACCCCTTGCCTGATGAGGCGTCAGGCACGACGATGACCCCGCTTGCTATGTGACGAGCCGTCAGATTCGTGTCAAGGTCATCCAGGGAAGGAGGCCGTTCGGTGCCGATACTGCCCGCCGGACCGCTGTCGTACGGGATGCAGCTCCCGATCCAGTCGCAGAGCGCCATCTACGCAGAGCCGTGGGAGGCCGGGGCCACCCCGGCCGACCTCGCCGAGATCGCCCGCACCGCCGACCGTACCGGCTTCACCTATCTGGCGAGCTGTGACCATGTCGCCATCCCCCGCAGACTCGCGGGGGCGATGAGCACCGTCTGGTACGACCCCGTCGCCACGCTCGCCTTCCTCGCGGGGATCACCGAGCGGGTGCTGCTCATGAGTCATGTCGCCGTCGTCGGGCTGCGGCATCCGCTGGCCACCGCCAAGCAGTACGCCACCCTCGACCACCTCAGCGGCGGCCGGCTGATCCTCGGGGTCGGGGCCGGGCACGTGCGGGAGGAGTTCGAGGCGCTCGGGGCGGACTTCGACGGGCGGGGCGGGGTGCTCGACGAGAGCATCGACGCGCTCAAGGCCGCGCTCGGGCCCGAGGAGTACCCGGAGTTCGCCGGGGAGCGGTTCTCCTTCAGCGGGCTCGGGCAGCTGCCCCGGCCCGCTCAGGAACGGGTGCCGGTCTGGGTGGGCGGGTCGTCGCCCGCGGCGGTGCGCCGGGCCGCCGTGCGGGGGGACGGCTGGCTGCCGCAGGGGGACCCGCGGGAGAAGCTGCCCGCGCAGATCGGGCGGCTGTACGCGCTCCGCGAGGCGGCGGGGGTCACGGAGCCCGTCGTCATCGGGGCCATCACCGAGCCGCTGTACGTGGGGGAGCCGGACTGGTCCGTGGGGCGGCGCACGCTCAGCGGGAAGCCGGAGGCCCTCGCGGAGTCGCTGCGGGAGTACGGCGCGATGGGGGTGCACCAGATCCAGGTGCGCTTCCGCAGCCGCAGCAGAAGTGAACTGACCGATCAGATGGCGGCGTTCGCCGCCGAAGTCGCACCTCACCTCGACAACCTCGACAGGTAGGAGTCAGGCCATGGGCAAGCTGGACGGGCGAACCGTACTGATCAGCGGCGCGGCGCGCGGGCAGGGTGAGCAGGAGGCGCGGCTCTTCGTCGCCGAGGGTGCGCGGGTGGTGATCGCCGATGTGCTCGACGAACAGGGCGAGGACCTCGCCAAGGAGCTGGGGGACGCCGCGCTCTTCGTGCACCTGGACGTGAGCCGGGAGGAGGACTGGCAGGCCGCCGTCGCCGCCGCCAAGGGCGCCTTCGGGAGGATCGACGGGCTGGTCAACAACGCGGGGATCCTGCGCTTCAACGAGCTGGTGAGCACGCCGCTGGAGGAGTTCCAGCAGATGGTGCAGGTCAACCAGGTGGGGGCCTTCCTGGGGATCAGGAACGTCGCGCCCGAGATCGAGGCGGCCGGTGGCGGGACCATCGTCAACACGTCCTCGTACACCGGTCTCACCGGCATGGCGTTCGTCGGCGCGTACGCGGCGACCAAGCACGCGGTGCTGGGGCTGACCAAGGTGGCGGCCGTGGAGCTGGCCGCGAAGGGCATCCGGGTCAACGCCATGTGCCCCGGCGCCGTGGACACCCCGATGACCAATCCGGCGGCCCTGGACCCGGACGCCGATCCGGTGGAGACGGCGGAGGCCGTGGGGGCCCTGTACAAGAAGCTCGTACCGCTCGGGCGGATCGGCCGGCCCGAGGAGGTGGCGGCGCTCGCGCTCTTCCTGACCTCGGACGACTCCTCGTACATCACCGGCCAGCCGTTCGTCATCGACGGCGGGTGGCTGGCGGGAGTCAGCCTCTTCTGAGCAGGGCGCCCACTTCCGCGCGTCTGACGAAGCGTCAGGTATTGACGGGTCGGAGTGTCGGTGGAACAGTCGGACGCATCAGAATCTGACGGTGTGTCAGAAAAGATTGAGGACGGTGAACCCCCTTGGAATTCGGGCTCTTTGTACAGGGGTACGTGCCCGCCGCGCGGGCCAAGGCCGACCCCGGGGCAGAGCACAAGGCGCTGATCGAGGAGACCGAGTACGTCATCCAGGCGGACAAGTCCGGCTTCAAGTACGCCTGGGCCTCCGAGCACCACTTCCTGGAGGAGTACTCGCATCTCTCGGCCAACGACGTGTACCTGGGCTATCTCGCACACGCCACGGACCGCATCCACCTCGGATCCGGCATCTTCAACCCGCTCGCCCCGGTCAACCACCCGGTGAAGGTGGCCGAGAAGGTCGCCATGATGGACCACCTCTCGGAGGGCCGCTTCGAGTTCGGCTCCGGCCGCGGGGCGGGCACCCACGAGATCCTCGGGTTCATGCCGGGCATCACCGACATGAACCACACCAAGGAACTCTGGGAGGAGACCATCGCGGAGTTCCCCAAGATGTGGCTCCAGGACGAGTACGTCGGCTTCCAGGGCAAGCACTGGTCGCTGCCGCCGCGCAAGATCCTGCCCAAGCCGTACGGGAAGTCGCACCCGGCGATGTGGTACGCGGCCGGCTCCCCGCCCTCGTACGCCATGGCCGGGAAGAAGGGCCTCGGCGTGCTGGGCTTCAGCGTGCAGAAGGTCTCCGACATGGAGTGGGTCGTCGAGTCCTACAAGAACGCCGTCAAGGACGCCGAGCCGGTCGGTGACTTCGTCAACGACAACGTCATGGTGACCTCGACCGCGATCTGCGCCGAGACCCACAAGAAGGCCGTCGAGATCGCGGTGGGCGGCGGGCTGAACTACCTCCAGTCGCTGCTGTTCCGCTACCACGACACGTTCCCCCGGCCGGAAGGGATCCCGGAGTGGCCCGAGCTGCTGCCGGAGTACTCCGAGGAGATCATCGAGCTCCTGATCGCCGAGGAGCTGATGATCTGCGGTGACCCGGACGAGGTGCTGGGGCAGTGCCGTCGATGGGAGCAGGCGGGAGCGGACCAGCTGAGCTTCGGGCTGCCGATCGGGCTCAGCCCCGAGGACACGCTGAACTCGATCAAGCTGATCGGTGAGCACGTGATCCCGAAGATCGACACGGATCCGGTCCACCGGACGACGCGGTTCCGCGACGCGGCGTGAAAACCAGCCTCGCCGGCGTTTGAGGCGCGGGGTCCGGGGCGGAGCCCCGGGGGCGCGGGTCTTCGGGGGCTCCGCCCCCGTACCCCCGCTCCTCAATCGCCGGAGGGGCTTGATTCTGCCCCGAGGGGCTCGATCTGCGGGCGGCGTCTTCCCGGACCGTCGCTCCGCGAGCCGGGGTGCGTACCGCGGCCGTACGCACCCCGGCGCACATCCACGTTTGGACACCACGGAAGGGACCCCGTCATGCTCGACCACCTCATCCGCGGAGCGACCGTCGTGGACGGCACCGGCGGGCCCTCCTACCGCGCGGACCTCGGCATCCGGGCCGGCCGCATCGCCGTCATCGCGGAGCCCGGGACCGTCGCGGAGGAGGCCGTGACCTCCGAGGACGCCACCGGACTCGTCCTCGCGCCCGGCTTCGTCGACCCGCACACCCACTACGACGCCCAGCTCTTCTGGGACCCGTACGCCACCCCGTCGATGAACCACGGCGTCACCACCGTCGCCGGCGGCAACTGCGGGTTCACCCTCGCCCCGCTCCATCCGGACCGGCCCGAGGACGCCGACTACACCCGGCGCATGATGTCGCGGGTCGAGGGCATGGCCCTCAAGGCCCTGGAGGAGGGCGTCGACTGGAGCTGGTCCAGCTTCCGCGAGTACCTCGACGCACTCGACGGGCGGATCGCCGTGAACGCCGGGTTCATGGTCGGACACTGCGCCCTGCGCCGCCACGTCATGGGCGCCGACGCGGTCGGCGGCCAGCCCACGCCCGGCCAACTCGACGCCATGCTCGCCCTGTTCCACGACGCGATGGACGCCGGGGCATGGGGACTGTCCACCACCCAGTCCTCCACCCACTCCGACGGCGACGGACAGCCGGTCGCCTCCCGGCACGCACTCCCCGAGGAACTCCTCGCGCTGTCCCGGGCTGTCGGCGAGCACGAGGGCACACAGATCGAGGCGATCGTCGCCGGCTGCCTCGACCAGTTCTCCGACGACGAGATCGAGCTGTTCGTCGACATGACGGCCGCCGCCGGGCGCCCGCTGAACTGGAACGTCCTCACCATCGACGCCGCCGTCCCCGAACGCGTACCGCGCCAGCTGATCCCCAGCGAGCGCGCCCGTCGCGCGGGCGGCCGCATCGTGGCGCTGACCATGCCGATCCTCACCCCGATGAACATGTCGCTCGGCACGTTCTGCGCCCTCAACCTGATCCCCGGCTGGGGTGACATCCTCGCTCTCCCCGTCCCCGAACGCATCGAGCGGCTCCGGGACGCGGACACCCGCGCCGAGATGCTGCGCCGCGCCGACAGCAAGGAGGCGGGCGTCTTCCGCCGCCTCGCGAACTTCGGCCGGTACGTCATCGGCGACACGTACAGCGAGGCGAACGAGGGACTCAGCGGGCGCGTCGTCAAGGACATCGCGGCCGAGCGCGGCCAGGACGCCTTCCACTGCCTGGTCGAGATCTGCGCGGCCGACGACCTGCGTACGGTGCTGTGGCCGATGCCCACCGACAACGACCCCGACTCCTGGGCGCTGCGGCAGCGCACCTGGGAGCACGAGGACGTCATGCTCGGCGGCTCCGACGCGGGCGCCCACCTGGACCGGATGTGCGGTGCTCCGTACACGACGCGCTTCCTGGGCGACTGCCTGCGGGGCCGCAAGCTCATGCCGCTGGAACGGGCCGTGAAGATGCTGACCGACGACCCGGCCCGCCTCTTCGGCCTCCGCGACCGCGGGCGCGTCGAGGAGGGCTTCCACGCCGACCTCGTGCTCTTCGACCCCGAACGCATCGACGCGGGCCCCGCCACCCTCGTCCACGACCTGCCCGGCGACAGCCCCCGGCTCGACTCCAAGGCCCTCGGCATCGTGTCGGTCCGCGTCAACGGGGTGGAGACCCTGCGCGACGACAAGGTGACCGGTGCGGTCCCCGGGACGGTGCTCCGTTCCGGCCGCGACACCCGGACGGTGAGCACACAATGACCACGACCCCGCAGCGCCTCTTCATCAACGGCGAGTGGACGGAACCCGCCGACGGCCACTACGAGGTGGTCGACCCGGCCACCGAGGAGACCGTCGGCCTCGCCCCCGAGGCGAGCCGCGCCCAGGTGTACGAGGCGGCCTCAGCGGCCCGTGACGCCTTCGCCACCTGGTCCCGCACCCGCCCCGAGGAGCGCGCCGCGATCCTCGACCGCGCCGCCGACGTGATGCAGCGCGACTTCCTCGCCAACGCCGCCCTCGCCCAGGCGGAGAGCGGCGCCACCACCGGTACGGCCCGTGGCATGCAGGTCGCCGTGGGCGCGGCGCGCTTCCGGCGGTACGCGAAGGGCGCGCTGGAACCGGTCGAGGAGGCGATACCGCCGCAGATCAACGAGGCGGGCCCGATGGGCCGGGCCGGGATCTTCGGGGCGCTCGCCGTCCGCCAGCCGGTGGGCGTCGTCACCTGCATCACCTCGTACAACAACCCCTGGGCCAATCCGGCCGGCAAGATCGCGCCCGCGCTCGCGATGGGCAACACGGTCGTCGTGAAACCGGCCCCGCAGGACCCGCTCTCCGTCTACCGGATGGCCGGGGCCCTCGCGGAGGCGGGCGTACCGGCCGGGGTCGTCAACGTCGTCAGCGGTTCGGCCCCCGGAGTGGGCGAGGCCGCCGTCGACTCGCCCGACGTCGACATGGTCAGCTTCACCGGCTCCACGTCCGTCGGGCAGCGCATCGCCGAGGTATGCGGCCGGAGCATGAAACGGCAGCTGATGGAGCTGGGCGGGAAGGGCGCCGCCGTCGTCCTCGACGACGCGGACCTCGACTCGGCGGTCGCGGGCATCGGGACGACGTTCTCGTTCTACAGCGGTCAGATCTGTACGGCTCCGACCCGCGTCCTGGTCCAACGGGCCGTGCACGACGCGCTGATCGAGAAGCTCACCGCGTATGCCGGGTATCTGACGGTCGGCGATCCGACGGCGAAGGGCACGGTCGTCGGCCCGGTCATCTCGGCGGCTCACCGCGACCGCATCGAGTCGTACGTGGAACTGGGCCGGAAGGAAGGGGCCCGCGTCGTCACGGGCGGCGAACGCCCGGACCCGACCGGCCGCGGCTTCTACGTCGCGCCGACGCTGCTGGCCGACTGCACCAACGACATGCGGGTGGTGCGGGAGGAGATCTTCGGCCCGGTCGTGGTCGTCGTCCCCTTCGACGACGAGGAGGAGGGCATCGCGCTGGCCAACGACAGCGACTACGGACTGATCGACTACGTCTGGTCCGGCGACGTGGCCCGCGCCTTCCGCGTCGCCCGCCGGCTGCGCGCGGGCGGGGTCGGCGTGAACACCATCGGCCGCAACATGGAGGCCCCGTTCGGCGGGTTCAAGCGCAGCGGGGTCGGGCGGGACGTCGGCTCGTACGCGCTGCACGCGTACAGCGAACTGCAGTCGATCGTCTGGCCGGGCTGAGAGGCTCCTCGCGGCCCCGTCCCCGCATACGAGCCCCCCGTGGGGCCGGTTCTACTCTGTGCCCACGCGTCAGCGCCGGATCCGGCGCGGGCGGTGAGGAGGAGGGGACATGCGAAGACATGTGCTGTGGGGCACGGTGGCCGCTTCGGTGGTCATGACCGTGCTGGGGGCGTCACCGGCGCACGCCGAGGGGCGGGGCGACATCCGGGTCGTCAAGTCGGTGGCGAACAACGGCAAGAGCGTCGTCGTCGGCATCCGTGGAGTGGTGACCATCCCGGTCAAGCTGACGATCAAGGATAATTCGGGCGTCAAGGGGGTGGGGGATCTCGACGCGCACAGCGCCCACACCACCTACGGCGCTCCGGCCGAGACGGTCGGGGTCACCTGCAAGAAGTTGAGCAGCACCACCTCGGACTGTACGGGGACGCTGCGCTTCGATCCCGCCTGGTTCCCCGGGTACAGCGAGCGCAGCGCCAACGAGGGGGCCGGTGACTGGGTCGTCTACGGCGTCGTCAACGCCAACGACAGGGACTACTGGATCTACGACGCGCTCGCCCCGTTCACGTTGAAGCGAGCCGCGACGCTGAAGGTGTCCGCGATGCGGCCCGACCTGTTCGGCACCAGCAAGCAGGTCAAGGTCACCGGCGCGCTGGCGCGCGCCGACTGGGAGGCGCTGAAGTACCGCGGCTACGGCGGCCAGAGCGTGAAGCTGCAGTTCAGGAAGGCCGGCGCCGCCTCGTACACGACGGTGAAGACCGTGAGGACGAACAGCGCGGGCCAGGTCAGCACGACGGTGACCGCGCCCGCTTCGGGCACGTGGCGCTGGTACTACCCGGGTACGTCCACCACCTCGCAGACCGCGTCCGCGGGCGACACCGTCTCCTTCGGGCCTCTGGTCATGCGCTCCAGCGCGGCGAAGCTCCCCCTGCACGACGTCTCGGCAGGGTGAGGGACCGCGCCCCTCGCCACCCGACCGGGGTGGCGAGAGGCGCGGCGGCTAGGAGTTGCGCCGTGCGCGGGCGATGAGCACGAACGCGATGATGCCGACCACGATCACGGCCAGCGCGATCCCCACGATCAGCCCGCCGCCGAACCCGCCGGAACTGTGCTTCCGCCGCTTCTTGCTCTTGCTCTTGCTTTTGCTCTTGCTCTTGTACGTGTGCGCGGCCTCGCGCACACCGGTGTGGGCGGACGCCGCCCCGTCCACATGGCCCGAGGCCTGTACCGAAGCGGTACGGGGGGCGGCGGACACGGAGGCGGGCGCGGCGGCGGACGCCGCGGCGGGTGCGCCGCCGACGAGCACGCCCGTCAGGAACAGAGCGGTGAGAGCGGCGCGGGTGCGCTTGCGGACCATGGTGAATGACCTCCCCCGAAGTCGCCGAAGTCTCGGCTTTGCGCACGGTACGGCATACGTTTGAGCCGCCACCAGACAACGACGGAGGTGTCTTTCGTATGCGGATCGCCACGACGATCTTCCTCACCGACGAAACGATCACACCGGTGCGGCTCGCGCACCAGCTTGAGCAGCGGGGATTCGCCGGGCTCTACCTCCCGGAGCACACGCACATCCCGGTGAGCCGGGAAACTCTTTACCCGGCGGGCGGTGACCTGCCGCCCGAGTACGGCCGCACCCTGGACCCGTTCGTCGCCCTCGCGCAGGCCGCCGCGGTGACCGAGCGGCTGGAGCTGGGCACCGGGATCACGCTGGTCACCCAGCACGACCCGATCGATCTGGCCAAGCAGATCGCGACCCTCGACCACGTCTCGGGCGGCCGCTTCACGCTGGGTCTCGGCTTCGGATGGAACGTGGAGGAGGCGGCGGACCACGGGGTGAACTGGTCGACGCGCCGGGAGCTCGGCCGTGACCGGATGGCGCTGATGCGTGCCCTGTGGTCCGCCGAACCCACGGCGTACGAGGGCGAGTTCGGATCGGTGCGGGCGAGCCACGCCTACCCGAAGCCGGTCCAGCAGCCGCGCGGCCCGGTGGTGGGCCCGCGCACCCTGATCGGTGGCGCGGCGGGCCCGAAACTGTTCGCGCACATCGCGGAGTACGCGGACGGCTGGCTGCCGATCGGCGGCCGGGGCCTCACGGAGTCGGTGCCCGCACTCCGTACGGCGTGGGAGGCGGCGGGCCGCGACCCGAAGGACCTCCAGGTGATCCCGTACGCGGTCCTGCCGAGCCCGGGCAAGCTGGCGCACTACGCGGACCTGGGCATCGAGGAGGTCGTCCTCCAGCTGCCTCCCGCCGCCGAACCGGAGGTCCTGCGGACGCTGGACGCGTTCGCCGAGTACCTCTGAGAGGTGACCGCGCCCGTCAGCCGGCCGTACCGGGCTTGACGCCCCACACGTAGACGCGGTCGTCCACCGCGAGGAGGTCCCACAGGGCCGCCGCGTCGTCCACGGTCAGGTTGACGCAGCCCGCCGAGCCGCCGCCGTCGTACAGGTCGCCCGGGTGTCCGTGGAGTGCCTGTCCGCCGTCGAAGAACTGGGCGTACGGCATGGGGGCGTTGTCGTAGATCGTGGAGACGTGGTCGCGGTTGCGCCAGTAGATCGAGTGCCACCCCGGCCGGGTCTCCTGCGCGTCGCGGCCCGTGCGGATGGGCGCGGGTCCGAAGACGACCCGCTTGCCCTTCTGCACCCACAGCAGCTGGCGGTCCATGTCGACGCAGGTGACGCGGGAGGACTCGACCGGGCAGTGTCCGGCGGCGTTCGGGTCGGGGGTGGCCTCGACGACGAGCACGGTGCGGTACGTCCCGAGGTCGGCGCGGCCGTCGGCGTGCGGCCGGCCGTGCGCGGTCTGGAAGGACCGGATGGCCCGGCAGTCGGCCATGGACTGGCGGCCGTCCACGGGCCGGCCCAGGTGCTTCTCCAGCTGGCGCTGGTACGGGCCGGCCGGCGCCGTGCACGCGGTGTCGTCGGCGGACGCGGAGGGGGCGGCCGCCGAGGGGGCCGCGGTACACAGCAGTGCCGTGGCCGCTGTGGCGACCACGGCACCGATGAGGCTGTTGGGACGCACTGCCGGACCTCCTGGCGGATCGGGAACCGAGTCCTGCCAGCCAAGCAGCGCCCCCGCCCGGCCGCCCATTGATGGGCGGCCGGGCGGGTGACCGGATCAGGCGCGCGCACCCTCGTGGACGCGCTTCTTGCAGTCCTTGCCCTTGCACGGTTCGCCGCGCTCGTTGGCCAGCTCGACGGTGACGCCCTGCGAGCTGTTGGCCTCCGTCACCTCGAACGGCCCCGAGACGGGGTTGGCCGGCAGGACGTAGCCCTCCGGGACGGCGGTCTCGCGCAGGTAGTACTCACCGAGGGGCAGATCGTCGAACGTGCACTCACCCGTGTCGTCGGTCGAGCACCCCGCGTCGGCGAGCGTGTCGGGGTTCGTTCCGGCCGTCTGCAGGCCGGGCACGTCGTTGGTCTCGCGCCACAGCTCGAAGACGGCTCCGGCGAGCGGCTGCCCGTTCTTCGCGTCCGTCTTCTCCAGGGTGAGCGAACCCGTGACCGGCGGCACCGGCTCCTCGGTGTTGGCGGCCTCGACCTGGACGCCGGCGTCGGCGTTGTCCTCGGTCAGCACGAGCGGGCCGAACACGGCCGGGTCCGGCAGTTCGTAGCCTTCGGGAGCCTCTGTCTCCTGCCAGTAGTAGGTGCCGGGCGTGGTGGTCGCGGCGCAGACACCGTTCGCCGGGGTGGTGCACGTGGTGACGAGGGTGTCCGGGTCCGCGCCCGTGGTCTGGAGGCCGTCGACCCCGTTGGTCTCCCGCCACAGCTCGAACTCCGCGCCCGCCAGCGGATCGCCGGTCCCGGCGTCCGTCTTCAGGACCCGTACCTCGCCCGTGACCGGCGGTACCGACTCCTCGGTGTTGGTGGCCTCGACCTGGACACCGGCGTCGGCGTTGTCCTCCGTCAGTACGAGCGGGCCGAACACGTTGGGGTCGGGCAGTTCGTAACCGTCAGGTGCCGCCGTCTCGCGCCAGTAGTACGTGCCCACGGTGGTGGTCTCGGCGCAGACGCCGTTCGCCGGTGTGGTGCAGGTGTCCACCAGGGTGTCGGGGTCCGTGCCGGTGGTCTGGAGGCCGTCGACGCCGTTGGTCTCCCGCCACAGCTCGAAGTCGGCACCGGCCAGTGCGTCGCCGGTCTCCGCGTCCGTCTTCAGGACGCGCACCTCACCCGTGACCGGCTGCGGTCCGTCGCAGTCCGGGAGATCGCCGTCGAACGGGTACGCGTGGAACTCCTGGCCGCCACCGCCGGTCGCGGAGCTGGTGTGCGTCACCGAACCGGTGGTGAAGAACCTGCCGTTGACCCCCGGAAGGGACACGGTGGTCATCGAGGACTGCTCGCCCATCAGGAAGCTGCCCTGGAACTGGCCGGTCCCCGCGAGGTCCACGGTGGTGGCGTCCGGGAAGTTCCACAGGAGGCGTTCCCGGTAGGCGTTCAGCGGGTCGGTGTCCGCGATTCCGCCGCTGTAGGTGTTGATCGCGCGGTCGGCCCCGATGACGTTGACCAGGATCGTCGCCTCGTCGGGGATGCTGTCGGGCGCGAAGACGACTCCCTGCTGGCCACCGCCGTCGGCCGTCATGTCGAAGTCGACGTTGAAGACCTGGAGGGCGGACGTCCCGTCACCCGTGAAGAGCGTCTGCGTGCCCTGGTTGACCGCGGTCCCGGTCGGGGTCCGGAGCTCTCCGCCGGGCCGCGCGTAGCACTGGCTGGCGTCGGTGAGCTGGTCGCGCAGGTCCACGTAGGGCGCCGCGGCGTCCGGGTCCTGGACGAGGGCCCCGGTGACGGTGCCGGTCTGCGTACCGGCGTAGCGCACCGTGCCCACCTCGTCGACGATGCCGCCCGTCGTGTCGAGGGTCTCGCCGGCGGCGATCGTCACGTCTCCGCCGGTGGTCAGGAAGTCGGAGTCGACGGGCGGCGGAACACGGGATCCGACACCGACGATCCCGAGGTTGTACGAACCGCCCGCCTCCGGGTCCTTGTCCTGGTCGAAGTCGTCGAGCACCACGACCCGGCCCTCGGCCTCGGCCGCCCGGCCGCGTACGAGGAAGTCGTCCCCGACGTAGATGTTGATCGCGTCGTCCCGGCCCGCGAAGTCCCCGTTGTTGATCGGCGGGAACGGGTCAGGGCAGTCGCCCGGTACGCATGGGCCCAGGCCGCCGGGCAGAGGCGCGGCGGCGGCGGGTGCCGCGCTCAGGCCGAGGGCGAAGGCGGGGACGACGGTCGCCAGCACGGCGCAGGCCGCGCCGGTGGCGCGGGCGCGGGCGCGCAGCGCGGCAAAGCGCTTGGTCATGGGTCTCATACGGGCATCCTGGGCAGCGGCGGCGCGCCGGTCCCGAGGCGACACGTGCCATTGCCCCGTCCAGTGGCCGACCCCACCCGGACGGACCGCCCCCGGATGCGCCGCCGGCCCCGGGCCTTCCGCCGGTCCCGGCTCAGCAGCCCGCCCCGGCACCCTCCCCAGGAGCCGCGGCGATCAGCGCGTACATCGTCGCGATCGGCAGCTCCGGATTCGCCGCGGCCCGCCGGGCGAGCTCCGGGTCGTCGAGCAGCGCCGCGATGCGGTCCTGGGGCAGCCGCGGGTGGCGGGCCGCGTCCGCGCGGACCTGCGGGTCGGGGTCGCGTGTGAGGCGGTCGGCGACGTCCCCGGGCAACCCGGGGTCGAGCAGCGCCAGCCGCCGGACCGCCGGATCCTCGTCGCCGGCGAACCGGGCGAGCCCGGCACGGGGGAAGTTGCCGTGCCCGGTCAGATGCCACCGGTCGCACCCGGTGTACTCCAGGAAGCAGCGGAGCAGCAGCGCGGCCGGGGCGTCCGGATGGTTCAGGCCGAGCAGGACCCGGACGCCGAGGTCGGAGTCGTCCGCGAGGAGCGCGACCAGGTCGGCGGGCAGATGCGGCTCGCCGGCGGCCCGCCGACGCAGGAGCGGGTGGGCGGACAGGGCGAGCGCGCGGATCCGCTCGGGGTCGGGCAGCGACTCCGGGTCGTGCGGCGGCCAGTGGTGGTACGGCCCGTCCTGATCCACCTCGTAGTCGATCGCGGCCCGTTCCGCCTCGGTCAGCGCCGGATGCACGGAGAGCGCGAGGCGCACCCCCGGGTCGGGGTCCACGGTGAGCGCGCGGAGCTCGGCCGGCCTCAGGTCGGGCCGCTCGGCGACGCGGGTGCGCACCTCGGGGTCGGGGTGGGCGGCCAGCAGGGCCACGGTCTCCGGCGGCACGCTGTCATTGCCGGCGATCAGCCGCGCGTGCCGGGGCATTGCCGCCGCCACGACGTCCGGTGCGAGTGCTCCGTACATCAGCAGGTGCGTGTGCGCGTGGCAGGGGCGCGCGGGCAGGTCCCTCCGCACCGCGTCCGGGTCGCGGAGCCGTTCGTCACCGCGCCTGCTCGCGTCGGCCGACCCCCGCACCTCCGGGTCCGGGTCCGCCAGCAGGGCGTCCTGTACACCGGGTGCCAGGGACCCCCAGGAGAGGCGGCTGATCCCCATGCAGCGGACCTTCGGCGACGGGTGAGTGGTCATCGCACGCTGCAGACCGGGTGAGACCAGCCGGTTGAGCTCCCACAGGTGGTCGCTCTCGTACGTCTCGATGATCCGTACGACGGTCCGGTCCGGCAACGGCCGGGGCATGCACACGCCGCCGGCCCGCGGCTCCCGCGCCAGACGCCCCCGTACGTGATACTCCGGATCGTCCACCAGCCGTGCCCGCTGCTCCGGATCCGCGTACGGGTTCTCGGCGAAGAAGCCACGTGTCCACCGGTCCGGGTGGTCCACGACCGCGTCCACCACGGGATCGGGCAGCGCCCGGTCCCGGGTCAGCACCATCCGTACCGCCGCGGACTCGCTCGCGAGCAGGCGCAGCAGGACGTCGACGGGTGCGGCCGGATTGAGCGCCACCCCGGTCAGCCGGCGCTCGGCCGGACCGGCGGATTCGGATGTCTGCTCAGGAGTCACGGCGGAATGGTCGCACGGCCACGCGGCGTTCCGGCCGACGGCTCGGGGCCCCGTCCGGCGGATCACGGTGATGACAGAGTGGGCCCGTGAGTTACAGCATCTTCCTGCTCCGCTTCGTGGCGGGCGAAGTCGTCGCCCTGGACACCGAACGGTTCCGGCAGGCCACAGCGCCGTATGCGGTGGCGGGCTGCCTGGAGGAGGGCTTCTCCCAACTCCGCGCGGAGGACGGGGGCGAGGCGGACCTCTATCACGCCGTTGACGGCGAAGAGGGGATGCCCTGTGTGACGGCGACGCACTTCTCGCGAGGCGCGATGAGCGGCGTGCTCGCCGGTCTGGCAGCGGCCCTCGGGGCCGCGATCCTGCCCCAGGACGGAGACGCGCTCATCTTCGACGAGGGCGATCGCTCTCAACTGCCCGAGGACCTGCGGGGGAGCGCGCTTGTCATCGCCCCCACGGCGGATGCGTTCGAGGCGGCCTTCGGCGCGCGCTGAGGGGCGGCCCCGGCCCCCGACCGCCCACCGCGCCACGGAAGTTGCCCCGCAGCTTCGCACCGGCGCGGACACGGCGCGATCAAGTGGCCTGTAATGGACGAGTAACGGCGGCCTCCTAGGGTCCGGGCACCCGACTGCCTTCCCCGGAGGAGTGCTTCGATGCACCTGCCCCGATCGCCCAGGCGTAGACGTGCCGTGTGGGCGGTGGCCTCGCTCAGCGCGGCTGCCGCGCTGCTGGCCAGTCCCGTACCCGCCCTTGCCGACTCCGCCGACTCCGCCGACTCCGCACCGTCGAGTCCGGCATCGGGCAAGATCGACGCCGGACTCGCGTCCGCCGTGCGCAACGGCGCGGACGCCCACTTCTTCGTCGTGCTCAAGGACCAGGCCGACCTCACGGCCGCCAAGCGCAAGACGACCCACGCCCAGGCGGCCCAGGCCGCCTACAAGTCGCTGCGCGACACCGCGAACAAGGGCCAGCGCTCGCTCACCGCCTTCCTCGACAAGAAGAAGGTGGGGCACCAGGACTACTGGATCGCCAACACGGTCCAGGTGACCGGTGACCAGGCGCTGGTGAACGAGCTGGCGAAGCGTTCCGACGTGGCCAGGATCGTCAAGGCGCGGACGTACAAGCTCGACGACATGGAGACCTCCGACGCGAAGGTCACCGCATCGCGCACCGTGTCGGCAGGGGCCGACTCCTCCGCCACGGGCGACGACACCCCGGAGTGGGGCGTCAAGGACATCAAGGCCGACCAGGTCTGGTCGCAGTACGACAACCGTGGCGAGGGCATCGTCATCGCCAGCGTCGACTCGGGTGTGCAGTACGACCACCCGGACCTGGTGCAGCAGTACCGGGGCAACAACGGCGACGGCTCGTTCACGCACGACTACAACTTCTACGACCCGTCCGGGGCCTGCGGCACGTCCGGTACGCCGTGCGACAACAATGGCCACGGCACCCACACGATGGGCACGATGGTCGGCAAGCACGGCATCGGTGTCGCCCCCGACGCGACGTGGATCGCGGCCAAGGGCTGCGAGTCCGATCAGTGCACGGACGACTACCTCCTCAAGGCCGGTCAGTGGATCCTCGCCCCGACCGACCACAACGGGCAGAACCCGCGCCCGGACCTCGCCCCGAACATCGTCAACAACTCCTGGGGCGGTGACGACGGCACCTTCTACACGAAGATCATTGAGGCCTGGAACTCCGCGGGCATCTTCGAGGCATTCGCCGCCGGTAACGACGGTGACGGCGCCACCTGCTCCACCACGCACCCGCCGGGCTCGCAGGTCGTCTCCTACGGCGTGGGCGCGTACGACTCCGCCGGCAAGATCGCCGACTTCTCCGGTTTCGGTCCCTCCCCGATCGACGGCCTCGCGAAGCCGAACATCTCGGCACCCGGCGTCGACGTCACGGCCACCTGGCCCGGTTCGCAGTACAACACCATCAGCGGTACGTCGATGGCGACCCCGCACGTCGCGGGCGCGGTCGCGCTGCTGTGGTCGGCGGCCCCGTCCCTGATCGGCAACATCGACGAGACCCGCAAGCTCCTCAACGAGGGCGCACGCGACGTCGAGGACACCCACTGCGGCGGCACCGCCGGTATGAACAACGTGTGGGGCGAGGGCAAGCTCGACATCTTCGCCTCCGTGGAGAAGGCCCCGCACACCGCGGTGACGGTGTCCGGGAAGATCACGGACAAGACGAGCGGCGCCGCGCTGTCGGGCGTCACCGTCAAGGCCACGAACGACTCCACCAACCGCTCGGTGACCACCGGTCCCGACGGCTCCTACCGGCTGTCGCTGCTCCCGGGCACCTACAGCTTCTCGGCCGGCTCCTACGGCTACGTGACCGGCACGGTGTCGGGCGTCGAACTGGCCACGGGGCAGCCCCTGACGCAGGACCTCGCGCTCGCCGCCGTGCCCGCGCACCAGGTGACCGGCACCGTCCTCGACGTCACCGGCAAGCCGCTCGCCAAGGCCACCGTCTCCGTGACCGGCACCCCCGTCGCGGCGGTCACCACCGACAGCCGGGGCCTGTTCACCCTGCCGAAGGTCGCCGAGGGCGCCTACACGCTGTCGGTCGCCCCGGCCGCTCCGGTCGTGTGCAACGGCGTCTACAACGGCGCGCTGAAGGTCGACGGCGACGAGACGGCCGACGTCAAGCTGCCCAACCGCACGGACGCGGCCGGTACTTATTCCTGTGCCCCCGTCGCCTCCTCCTGGGTCAAGGGATCGAAGAGCGTCGCCCTGACCGGTGACGAGGACGCCACGAAGATCAGCCTGCCGTTCCCGGTGCGCCACTACGGCGTGAGTTACACCAGCGCCTCCGTCACCACCAACGGCCTGGTCAACTTCCTCCAGCCGCGCCTGGGCGACTACGCCAACACCGCGCTGCCGGCGTCCGCCCAGCCCAACGGCGTCGTCGCCGCCTTCTGGGACGACCTGACCCTGGACAAGAAGTCGAGCGTCCAGACCGCGGTCACCGGCAAGACCGGCTCCCGTCAGTTCGCCATCGTGTGGAACAACGCCGCCTTCGTCTCCGACACCTCGGTACGCGTCTCCTTCGAGGCCCTCTTCGACGAGGCCACCGGCGCCGTCACCCTCCAGTACAAGGGCATCGGCAGCGCCGCCTCGCAGCGCGGCGGTTCGGCCACCACCGGCATCGAGAACCAGGCAGGCACCGACGGTCTCGGCAGCTCGTTCAACGAGACCGTCCTGAGCGACGCCACCGCCCTCCGCTTCTCCCCGAAGGACATCTGATGAGAAACCCGCAACGACGGGGCCTGCGCCTGGCCTCCATGCTGGTTGCCTCCGGCCTCGCCCTGAGCGCCGCCCCGGCGGTCCACGCCGACGACAGCAACGGCATCCTGAAGCTCACCGACAGCCAGGCCGCGGAGATGGCCGGCCGTCTCATGCCCGACGTCTACGGCGACGGGCGCGGCCAGGGCGATGCCCGGCAGGCCGCCGAGGCAGCCAAGGAAACCGCTGACAAGACCGCCGCCGCAGCGGGCGAGGACGCCACCGCAGCCGGCACCGGCACGTCGACCGACGCCACCAGCAACTGGAAGCTGACCAAGAAGTCCGGCATCGAGGGCGCCCAGGGCATGGCCGCCACGTTCCCGGTCGGCGGCTCGAAGGGCGACTACTTCAGCGTCAACGGGCTCAGCCCGATCCAGCGCGTAGGAGCCGACGGCAAGCAGAAGTGGTCGCGCGACGCCACGTCCCTGGACACGGACTGGCAGATCACCCCGACCCCCCGCGGCAGCAAGGAGCCCTACCCGCCCGCCGTGGTGATGGGCTTCAACGCGATCAGCCCGTTCGCCATGGCCAGCGACGACGGTGTCACCACCGGCGACCTGACCGGCGACGGCGTGGACGACATCGTCTTCACCGCCGAGAACGGCGTACTGCCCTACCGCCCGTTCACCTCCCCCGGCTCCTCGCTGCCCAACGGCACCTTCGTCACGGTCCTGGACGGCGCCACCGGCAAGACACTGTGGTCGAAGCTCTACGCGGCCGCCTACAACGTCAAACTGGTCGGCAAGACGCTCGTGATCGCGGACTCCGCGTTCTCCAACATGAACTCCCCGGCCGGTTCCAAGGCCACCCTGACCGGCATCCGCTTCGACTTCGCCGACGGCAAGCTCACCCCGAAGCAGACCTGGACGCACGACGCCGAGCTCTACGCCGGCGTCCAGTGGGGGTCGCTCCAGCCGCTGGGCGACGGACTGATCGCCGCCTCCTGGAACCAGGACCGCGACTACGCCACCGACCAGACCCCCAGCGGCCACACCCTGGTGATCGACACCGAGGACGGCAGCGTCAAGTGGGAGCAGACCGGGCGCCTCTACGTACGGCAGCTGCGCCTGGACGCCAAGCGTGACCGCGTCGTGGCGCTGGAGCAGTCGGACTACACCGAGGGCGTGAAGTACGAGATCGCCGCCTACGACATCGCCGACGGCACCCGTACCAGCCTCACCGAGCGGATCAACGCGCTTCCCCTCGTGCTGGAGATCGGCGACATCCAGGGCAACTCCAAGCCGGAGTACACGGTCAGCGAGTCGACGCTCTCCGAATCCGCGTACAGCTCGGTTCCCGACATGAACACCAACAGCGTCCGCGCACTCGACGGCGACGACGCGAGCGTGCTCTGGGCGCACACCGTCAAGCGGACGGGCGACGAGGGTGACGTCGCCGCCGCCTGGGGCCTGAAGGCGGCCGACGGCAAGATCGTGGCCACCTATCTGAACGAGGCGGACCGCCAGACCGCCGAGAACCGCTATGGCTCCCACTACGCCAAGATCTCCGTACTCAGCGGCACCAAGGGCGCCGTGAAGTGGGAGAAGAGCGGCATCATCGGCTCGCCCCTGTACACCGAGCCGTTCAAGGACGGCTCGTGGCGGATCCGGACCGTCGACACCGACCAGAACGTACGCGTCTACAACCTCGGCAACGGCAAGCAGAAGACCGTGCAGCCGCTGGAAGGCGTCCCCACCACCGCCGCCGTCACGGACATCAACGGAGACAAGAAGAACGACGTCGTCCTCGGCGGCTCGTCCAACGGGCTGTTCGCCTACGACGGCACGTCGATGGTCTCAGGACAGCCGAAGCGGCTGTGGTCGACGACGCTGCCCGGCCGGGTGGTCCAGGTCATCAAGGCCGACACCACCGGCGACGGCCGCGACGAGCTGATCGTCGCCGCGAGTACGGCGACCGCCATCGTCGACGCCCGCACCGGCAAGGTCCGCACCGTCATCGAGGCGGGCGCCGGCGAGTACGTCCGTAACGTCGTCGCCTCCGACCTCGACGGCGACGGCGTCGCCGAGGTGACCGTGGCGACCGACAAGGTCCGCGCCTACGAGGGCAACGGCTCCCTGAAGTGGGAGTACACGGTCCCGGCGGAGATCGGCACGCCGGCGTTCGCCGACCTGTCCGCGGCCGACGGCAAGATCTACGCCCAGTACCAGTCCCGCGGCCAGGGCCCCACCGCTCCGGTCGCCGTGGGCGGCGTCGCGCTGAACGGCAAGGACGGCTCGGCCGCCTGGTCGTTCACCCCGGAGGCACCCAGCACCAGCCAGGGCAACATCCTCGGCATGCCGCTGCGCGCCGGCACGTTCGCCTCGTCGGGCATCCCGTACGCCGACGGTCACGCGGTGGTCTTCACCTACGTGGTGCGCGGCAACTCCGAGCAGCTGCCGCCCAACCAGCTGACCAACATGGTCCAGATCCGCGACGGCCGCACCGGCGAGCTGCTGCACGAGGCCGAGGCGGGCGGCTACGCCACCCTCGCCAACTGGACCACGGGCCCCGAGGGCCTGGTGGAGAACAGCCTCGCCTCGCTCCGCACCTACGGCGCCGACGGCGTGGACGGCCACGCTCGCGCCATCGCCGAGATCCGCAGCGGCTCCTTCGCCACCGGCCCCGACGGCGCCCGCATCCTCGTCCGCAGCGGCGAGACGTTCGTCGCGCTCTACAAGCCCGAGGCACTGAAGGCCGACGTCGAGCCGTACCAGTTGGCCGTCACCGGCTTCAACGCCTGGGGCGCCCGGGAGCACTTCGTGGCCGACCTCGACGGCGACGGCAAGGACGAGATCGTCACCCTGCCGTTCGACGCGTACGGCACCGACCGCACGGCCGGCCTCGTCGGCAACGAGGTGTCGGGCTCCTACACCGCCATCCGTTCGGCGATCACCCTGACCATCGACAACGCCTGACCCCCTGCACGCTCTGAGCCGGCGTCCCCGCACCATTGCGGGGGCGCCGGCTCTCGCGTTCCCACGCCCCCCAGCCGGCGTGTAACGCACCAGTAATGGCCCCGACATACGGTTCGGGGGATCCCTACGCCGCGCCCGGCTTCTCTGGGGTGGTACTGGGGAACCGCCGACCGGCGGAATTTCAGAGAGGGCGAGGCGTAGGGATCGCCCAAGCGGTGACGCCGGCGGTGGACCGCACCCGCTCAGCCCGCCGAAGTGACCCGTGTCGCCTCGCGTGCCTCGGCGAGGGCGAGCTGCCTGATGCCGACGAACAACCGCATGCTGGTGGCGGCCATGACGTCATCCCGGCCGACGGTCCGCCTGCCCCCTCCCTTGCGGGCGACCATGACCGCATCCCGGGCGAGGTCCGTCAAAAACGTGCTCGCGATCCCGTCCAGGTCGCGGACCATCGCAGGGACGGCCGTCACCCCCTGGCTCCGCAGCAGCTTTCTGACCCCGGCCTCGAACCGGTGGGAGCCGGCCACAGCACTCGCTCTGCGCGATCTGCTGCGCTTGGGAGGGGTCACGATGACACCCGCGGCGTCGCGCATGACACCCATCCGCTCCTTGAACGTCGAGCTGTATCCGAACCACTCGCCCCCCACCTCGAGTTCGACGTTCCGGTCGATCGCCGAGATCAGGTCCTTGGGAAGCAGCTTCTTCCGGTTCTCCTCCGCCGCCGCTCTCCTCGCGGCGCCGATGATCTCCGCCAGGACGGTCCGTGTCACCGACGCGGCGGCTGTCGCGGCCGGCCGGGATACGTGCATCGGGGTCACGTCCCTGAATACCGCCTTGACGAGGGAAGGCGTGAACGGCGGGACATCCATGACCGAGGCGGCCGCGAGGCCGCTGCGATCGGGGCGTGCGGGTTGTGCGGTCATCGGAGGGGCTCCCGGTGGTCGGAGTTGTCAGGGGATCTCATGGGCGAAGGGACAACAGGATCCGACGGTGTACAAGGTTGATGGCAACGACCTCCACCGCGACCTCGTCGCCCGCCTGCAGGGCGTAATCCGAGGGGTCGGACATGTGGTCTGCGAGCTCGGGCCACGGGACCAGCCCTGCGTAGTGCTGGTCCACTTGGACGAACGCGCCGATGTTCACCACCTTCTCCACGCGACCTGTGACGACACGGCCGAAGTGCGTGCGCGCGAACTCTGGCAGTGGGTCGGGATGGAGCGCCTTGAGCGACAGTGCGCACTGTCCTCGATCCAGGTCAACGCCCAGGACGACGACGGTCACCTCCTGACCGATCTCAACGACATCCGATATCGCCTCGTAAGCCTCGTAATGAGTCCCCCAGGTCCACTCGGCGCAGTTCACCACGCCGTCCAAACCCCCGATGTCGACGAACACACCGAACGCTTCGATCCCTGAAACGACCCCATTGCAAACATCGCCCGCGTTCAACCCCTCCAGCTTCGCCCGGCGCACCTGCTCCTTGGACATCTCCGCCCCCCAATCCCTCCGAAGTCACCCAGCCTCTCACCGCGGATTCCGCAGGGGAAGAAGATCAACAGCCCCTGCGCGTGCGCTCCTCAGGCGCGCAAGGCATCGAGTTCGGCCGCGCGACGGAGATCCTTGGGGCGGCCGAGGGCGTGCCTCATGCGGATCAGGTCGTCCAAGTCGACGTACTGGATGGCGAATCCGGCCGGGTCACAGGTACGCACGGCCCGGGCGAGGCAGGGCACGACGTCCATGTCACCCCAGGGGAGGGCGGGCGTGCACAAGTCGCCGCTGACACCGGGCACCTGGTACTCCACCTGCGGCCGGTCCAGCTCGGGCAGGGCCGTGCAGCCTGTGGCAGCCAGGGCGGCGTGCAGGGCGCGCCCCTGTTCGGGGGAGCCGTCCCACAGCAGGTCGAGGTCGCCCGTCAGCTCGGTCGAGCCGTGCATGATCCCGGCGACCTGGCCGATGACCACCGCGCCGGACCCGGCCTCGTGCAGAGCCCGCAGAAGTGGCAGCGGATCGAAGCCGAGCGCCCCGTCCGTGGAGAACGTGCCCGCAACGTCATCGGCTTCCTCCGGGCCGCGCCCCGTGGCGGCACGCTCACGGGTGGCCTCCTGAGTACGACGGACGGCCTGACGGAGGAGGAGCGCTGCGGTCTCGTTCACCGCCCCATTCAACCGCAGCTGTTCAGCGGGTACGTGTCCGTGGCCCCTGCGCACTCGTCGCAGTTGCCCGGCTCCGGAGCTCTGAACGCCCGGTCACAGCCGTCGCAGTTCTGCATCGGCACGGGCCGGAACGCGGCGGGCAGGGAGCGTCCGGACGGCAGCGAGACCGTGAGCCGGTGCCGCACCAGCTGCGCCGGGAACCGTACGGGCCGGGGCAGGTCCTCGGTGAGCGCCTTGCGTACGGCGGCGGGCGAGGCGTCCCGTTCGAACCATGCCGCCACACCGGGAGCGAGGAAGTCGATCTGCTCCTCGGTCAGGACGAGTTCGGCGTCCTGGTTCTGGAGACCGACGAGCAGGAGCGCGGCAGCCTGGAGCAGTTGCGGCCGGGGGTTGACCGGCTGGGGCAACGGAGGGCGCGGGGGCTTCTTGGCGGTGGGCGCGGGGACGCGGGGGAGGGGCGCAGGCTCGGGTTCGGGCTGCGCCGCGGGTGGGGGCGGCACGACTGTCGGCTTCGGTGAGGGTGCCGGTGCCGGTGCCGGGCGGGGCCTGCGCGGCTTGGCCGTCTGCGTCTGCGCCTTGTCGAGCGCGGCCGGATCCGGGTGGTTGTACGACACCGTGCGCGTGTAGACCTTGCCCTCCGGCGAACGCACCCGCGTGCGCTTCAGGTAGCCATGCTGCTCCAGCTCCCGCAGGGCCTCGGCGATGCGGTGCTCGCTGTCGGCGGGCAGGCGGGCGGCGAGGACCTTGATGCCGACCTTGGCGCCGGGCGGCAGCGACTGGATGTGGAGGGCGAGACCCCGGGCGGCAAGCGAGAGTTCGGGGTGCTGGCTGAGGTGATTGCCCACGACGGTGAAGCGCTCGGTGTGGCGAACGTTGACATGTTCGACGCCAGAGGGCGGGACGTAGGGGGCCGCGATAACCTGCGAGGTAGCCATCAGGAAGGTGTCACTTCCGTGTTGGTCAGGCCCCCGCTCGGGATTGTCGTCCCGGCGGGGGCCGTCAGAGTCTGAAGTTTGGTGCGGTGAGCATATGCCACGCAACCGGGTGCAAATCCAGCTCAGTTGGCGAACCTCACCCGTGCGGGTGACGAGGACGCCGGGCGGGTTGGGTGGGTATTTAGTTCTCTTCCAAGAGCCTTTAAAAGCTTTTACGTCGTAGGCCACCGGGTCGCGGAAATCCACGTCGTGGGCACCGCATCGTGGATTCCCGCGACCCGGTGACGTGCGATCCGGGGGCAGGCCCGGCAGGCCCGGCACGCGTACTGGGCGGCCAGGATGTGACGGGTTGCTCAGGGGCCGACGTACTCGTACACGCCTCCGTGGGGATGGCGGAGCACCGCGCGATGGCCGTTGGGCGTGGGCTGGGCCGGCCTCAGCACGGTGGCCCCGGCCGTCACGGCTTCGTCGACTGCCGCTTTCAGGTCGACGACCGCGAGCGTGGCCGCGACCCCTGCGACCTGTTGCACCGCCTCGTCGGGCCCGCTGAACAACAAGAAGGGGCCAATGGCGGCCAGAGTCACCCCGGCGAAGGCGAAGCGTGCGGCCGTCAGGCCCGTCAACTTCTCGTAGAAGGGGATGGCCGCATCCAGGTCGTCGACACGCTGTCGCGCGATCACGGAGTCGATGTTCATGGTCGCTGGTAGCTCCTTGGAGTGTGCCGGGTGTCCGGATGGACGGGTGTGTTCGCGGCGGCGCTAATGGCCACTGCTCGCCAGGAGTTGGCGCGCATACACGCCACGGAGGTCCTCGGAGATCCTGCGCCGCCACGGGCGGCTGACGACCGCATGGGTGAGTCGACGTGATGTACGAGGCGCAGTCATGACCGTCTCCGCAATACGGCGGGCCCGGCCCATTAGTTGCTCCCTCGGGAGCACCTCATTGACCAGCCCCCACCGCAGCGCGGTAGCGGAGTCGATTCCCCCTCCCGTGTAAGCGAGGTGGGCGGCACGCTTGGTGCCGATCAGCTCCTCCAGCGCCAGGTACATGCCGTCGCCGGGCACCGAACCCGCAGCGAAGTTCCCGTCCGCGATCACCACGTCGTCGGCGCACAGGGTGATGTCGCACATCAAGGCCAGTTCCTGTCGCGGACCGGGCCCGTTCAGCACGCCGATGGTCGGTACGTCGACGTGGAGAACCAGGCCCTCAAGCATCCGCACCCCGTCTGCGTACTGCTCGTACAGCATGTCGCTGGACCACTGCGACAACGGTTGCGCAAAAGACCGGTGGTCCACCCCGGCCATCCAGTGTCCGTCCGTGCCCGTGATGATCACGACCTCGTTGTCCGGGTCCGCGCCGGCCTCCGTGAGCACGCGCCCCCAGGCGTTCAGCAGCGCACGCGAAAGGACGGCCGATCCGCCCGCAGTGTGCATACGGATCTCGATGACCCCGGCGTCCCGGTGGATGGCGAAGTGTTCGGAGAATGCGGTGGCATACCGATCCAGGGACGGGCGTTTCACGAAGCCACCGACAAGCCTGTCGCGATCACCAAGGGCATCGGGCATCGGGCATCGAACCTTTCGATCGGCAGGAGCCTGGCGCCTCACCATGCCACAGTAAACGGGGTCAGACCCCATTTAGCGAGAAGACGGGAAAGAATGCAGCCAGACGACGAGGTGCGCGCGGGTGCCGATCGGCACGTGCGTGCCGATGCCCGGATCAGCCGCGAGCGGATTGTGGCATCGGCCGGTCAACTCTTCGCGCAGGAGGGCGTGTTGGTTTCGCTGGAGCGGATTGCCGGGCATGCGGGCGTCGGCTCGGCGACGCTGCACCGCCACTTCCGGGGGAGACGCGCACTGGCCGCTGCGGTGATGGACGAGCGGGTCGGGGCCCTCTGCGCGCGAGCACGTGGGCTCTCGGACGACTTCGCACCCGGGCAGGCCCTCGAAATGTGGATGCGGGTAGTCGTGGAGCACAACTGCACGTTCCGCGGCCTGGCCGCGCTGCTCGCCGAGGAGTTGGCCGAGTCCGGGACACACGTGGAGGCCCGCCACGACGAGGTGCGTGCGGCGGGCGGGGAACTCCTGCGTCAGGCGCAGCAGGAAGGCATGGCCCGGAGTGACCTCACGATCTCGGATCTGCTCAACCTGACCAACGGCATCGCGGTGGCCACCGAGGGTGCCCGGGAACGGGCGAGTCGGATCGGCCACCTGCTCGACGTCGTGGTTACCGGAGTGCGTCCTCGCTGAGAGCCGGACCCGTACGAAATGCCCGTCGGTTGCCGGATCAGCCCCGGCGGGCGTGGGCGAGGAAGACGGACCAGGCGGCGGGGGTCACGTCTACGTGTGGGGCCTGGAGGTTCTTGGAGTCGCGGATGTGGATGGTGGCGGGGGAGGTGGCTACCTCGATGCAGTTGCCGCCTTCGCCGGTGCTGTAGCTGGACTTGCGCCAGTCGTAGGCGACCTCGATGCAGGTTCCGCCCTCGCCGCCGCTGTAGCTGCTCTTGAACCAGTGCAGTTGCTCGGTGTTCATCGCTCTCCCAGCATCTTCTCGATCAGCGTCAGGGACTCCCTCGGGGTGAGAGCCTGCGCCCGCATGATCCCATAGCGCTCGTTGACCACGCGGACTTCGTCAGGAGCGGTGATGAGTCGAGCGTGGCCCTGCACTTCGGTATAGGCGACCTCTCCGCGTCCCTTCGGCGTGAGCAGCGTGAAGGGACCGTCCATAGATGGGTGTTCTTCGCGCTCAGTCGGCATCACTTGAAGTTCAACGGTCCGCATCTGCCCCACATGGCGCAGTCGGCGTAGCTGATCCATGTGGACGGACCGTCCGCCGATGGGGCGCTGCAGCACCGCCTCCTCCAGTACGAAACTGAACGTTGGCGCAGGCCAGCGCTCGAAGATCGACTGGCGGGCAAGGCGGTCCGCGACCCGTTTCTCGACGGTCTCTTCGTTCAGTAAGGGGCGGCGGCGGGTGAAGACCGCGCGGGCATAGTCCTCGGTTTGTAGTAGCCCAGGTACCGCCTGGTTGCTGTATTCGTGAAGGGCCAGCGAATCCGCCTCCGTGCGCGCGAAGTCCCGGAACCAGTCCGGATGCCGCGTCCGCGACCGCGCCAACGCCTCCCGCACCTCATCCGCAGCCGCCGCCAGCACTCCGCCCCCGCCGAGCACCTGGTCCACACGCTCAAGGAAGTCCAGCTGGGGCGTCCGTACGCCCCGTTCCACCGCCGACACCAGGTCCTCCCCGCAGTGCGTCGCAAGGCCCAGCTCCCGCTGGCTCAGGCCCGCGCGTTCGCGCAGGACCTTGATCTGTTTGCCCAGCGCCCTGAACAGGTGCGCCGTACCGTCCGATTCGGCCGGCCGCTCCGGCCGTTCTTCGCGTTCCGCGTTCGCCATCCGTCCCGTACCGCCTCTGTCCGTACCCGGTCACGGCCGACAGCCCGTACAGCCGGCAGGGAGGACCCGTACAGCTTCACGGCGTCGTGGTGTCACTCCTGGTCAGCGTACGAGTACGCGGACACGCTGAGTCACATGAACGCCGAAATCACCCTTGCGGGCGCCGAGTTCGTCCAACGCTTCACCGCCACCCGCCGTGGCGCCCGGCTCGCACGCCGGCTTGCCGTGCATCAGCTGGACGAGTGGGGGGTTCCGTACGGGAGTGAGCTGTCCGACGACGTGGCGGTGGTCGTGGCCGAGCTGGCGGCGAACGCGGTGGTGCACGGGTACGTACCGGGACGGGACTTCGAGCTGCGGTTGCAGGCCCTCGGCGCGGGCGGGGTCCGGATCGAGGTCTCCGACGCGCGGAGGGAACGGCGGCCGGAGGTGTGCGAGGAGCGGGCAGGTGCGGAGGCGGGGCACGGGCTCCGTCTGGTCGAGGCGCTGGCGGCGAAGTGGGGTGTGGCCGAGCGGGTGGTCGGCAAGACGGTGTGGGCCGAGATCGGCCGGGACCGGGAACCGGGGCGGTGATTTTGCGCGTCGCGTAGCTTGGCATGAATCGTTCTTGACCGAGGAGACCCCATGCAGCAGTCCACCGGAAGCCGTATCGCCGTGCGAGCCGCAGGGGCGCTGCTCGCGGTGGCGTTCGCGGCGGGTTGTTCGGCGAGCGTGGGCTCGAAGGAAGTGAAGAAGGACGAGGTCGCCAAGCAGGCGTCGGCTGCGCTCGGTAAGCAGGTCGGCCGGGAACCCGACGACATCACCTGCGAGGACGACCTCAAGGCCGAGGTGGGCGCGACCATACGGTGCGAGCTCACCGACGGCGGCAAGAAGCAGGGCATGACGGTCACCGCCAAGTCGGTCGACGGCGACAAGGTCAACATGGACTTCAAGGTCGACGAGGCCACGGGCGCGGGCAGCTCCGCGGACCCGGAGCCCACCGACGCGGCGAGCACCGGCACCGGCGCCGGGGGTCAGTCCGTGAACAGGGCGGAGGTCGCCCGTCAGGGCAAGGCCGCACTGACGGCCCAGGTCGGCAAGGCGCCCGACGCCTTCTCCTGCGCCGAGGACCTTCCGGCCGAGGTGGGTGCCACCATCCGCTGCCAGCTGGCGTCGGAGGGCAAGCAGTACGGCGTGACGGTGACCGCGAAGTCGGTCGTCAACGGCAAGGTCAGCATGGACTTCAAGGTGGACGACGCCGCGACCGGCTGATCCTGGGGAACCGAACCCGAGGCGGCGGCGCGTCCAGCACCGTTGTGGCCCAAACCTGTTGGACCTGGATGAACCGGCGTTCAGGCGGGGCGCCCCGGAGTCGGACGGAGTGCTGTCGGGCCACCGACCGGTGGGGCCGGCGGCCGGACAAGCGGGCCATTCGGTCAGCGACGGGGCGTCGTCTCGCAGGGGGCCGCGGCCGGTACGAGGCCCGCGGGCTCGGCCTTGGTGTGGTTGCGTACCAGCAGGCAGGCGAGCGCTCCGGCCAGGACCACGGCGATCGGGAGGATCGCGGTGACGTGCATCGTGGCGATGAACGCGTCGGCGTATGTCTTGCCGGTGGCCAGCTCGGCGGTCAGCCGGCCCTGCAGCACAGCGCCGACCGTCGCCGCGCCGATGACGGAACCGACCTGACGGATCGTGTTGTTGACGCCTGAGGCGGCGCCGGCCAGTCGGGGATCGACGTTCCGCATGGCCTCGGTGGACATCGGTGCGACCACGCAGCCGATGCCCAGACCCGTGATCAGGGTCGCCGGGACGAACGCGTACCAGGGGGTGGCCACCCCCGCGATCAGCACGATGGCGAGCATCCCGGTTGCGTACAGCGTCAGTCCAGTCATCAGCAGGTACTTGCCGCCGAGACGGTCCGAGAGCCTTCCCGCGAACGGCCCGACGGCCATCGATACCAGTGAGGACGGGGCGAGCACCATGCCGGCCTTGATCGCGCTCAGGTGCAGGACCGACTGCAGATAGAGGTTGAACGGCAGCACCAGCCCGATCATGGCCATCGACACCAGCGCGACCAGAACGGTCATGACGCTGAAGTTGCGGTCACGGAAGAGTGCGAACGGCACCAGCGGCTCCTGGTCCTGCTTGCCGCGCTGGTGCAGCAGGAAGCCCGCGACGAGTGCGGCGCCGGCGCCCAGCAGCGTCCAGATACCGGGGCCCCAGTGGTAGCGCGTGCCCTCCTGGAGGCCGAAGGCCAGGCAGGCCAGTGCCGCTGTGGCGATCAGTACGCCCATCACGTCGAAGCGGTGCTTGAGGCCGTGCCGGATGTCGGGGACGACCAGGAAGGTGAGCGCGAGCGCGGCCAGACCGATGGGCACGTTCACCAGGAAGATCCAGCGCCAGCCGACCGTGGAGACCAGGATGCCGCCCAGGGTGGGGCCGGACAGGGTGGCCAGACCCGCGACCATGCCCCAGATCCCCATGGCGGTGCCACGCCGCTGGGCGGGGAAGACCGAGACGATCAGGGCCATCGTCTGGGGCACCAGCAAGGCGGCGCCGAGTCCCTGGACGACTCGGGCGGCGATCAACAGGGTGGCGTCCGGGGCCGTTCCGCAGGCGACGCTGGCCAGGGTGAAGATCACCAGCCCCGCGGCGAAGACATTGCGCGGCCCGAGCAGGTCGCCGAGGCGGCCGGCGGTGATCAGCAGCACCGCCAGGACGAGCGCGTAGCCGCTGACGACCCAGAGCGTCTGGTCGAGCGAGGCGCCGAGCCCGTCGATCATCTCCGGGATCGCGATGTTCACGATCGTCAGATCCAGCAGGGTCATGAAGAACCCGAGGGAGAGCGTCACCAGGACCGCCCACGGGTTCGCGTGCCATTTCCGCATGGATCCACCCCTTCGACCGACCCCGGCGGACCCGAGGACCTGGCCCCGACGGTATTGCATCGAACTAGATACATCAAGATAGATGCATTGAGGGAGATGCATCGATCTCGATGTACTGTGGCGCCATGAATGGAGTCGAACTGTTCCTCCTGGGGCGGACCCTGATGAAGATCGGCGAAGAGGCCATGCCGGAGCCGGAGGGCGGTAGCGGGCGCCACCGCGGCTCCGTCCGGTCCGTCCTGATCGTGGTGAGCGATATCGCCGCCCATCCGGACAGCGCCGTCGGTGAGATCGCCGCACGGACCGGCCTGCCGCAGAGCCAGGTATCCACGGCCGTTGCCCGTCTCAAGGAGACGGGCGCGATCGTGACGTCGCCCGACCCCGCCGACCGTCGCCGCCTCCTGGTCCGGAAGTCCCCCGACCTCTCGGACCGCGTGGTGCGGGTCCGGGCGACCGCGATCGATGACACGCTCGCCAAGGCGCTCGGCGCCGGCGATCCGGAAAGGATCCAGGAAGTCGCTGATGCCCTTGCCGTGCTCGCCCGGCACCTGACTCCGCAGGCGCTGGCCAACCTGCGCCCCTAGGGCCTCTCGTTCGGATCGCGCCGGTCCGCCATCGGCCGGCGCGGCATCATCGCGAGGGGACCCGGCGATTGTCCGACGCGACGGCGTGGTGTGCCCGGGCCGGCGAGCATGGTCCCGTCCCGCTGCCCGGCCCGCCTGCGTCATACTGAGCCGCTGGAACACAGGGGGGCGTGCGGCACATGGGGTACGGGGCGGACGGTGTGGGCCTGCCGGAGAGTGTCGGCGGGTACGCCGTGGAGCGGGAGTTGGGCGCCGGCGGGATGGGCGTCGTCTATCTGGCGCGTTCACGCGGCGGGCGTGCGGTGGCCGTGAAGGTGGCGCGCTCAGAGCTCGCGACCGACCCGCACTTCCGGGAGCGGTTCCGTGCCGAGGTCGAGGCCGCGCGCAGGGTGGGCGGCTTCCACACGGCGCCGGTGGTGGACGCGGACCCGGCAGCGGCGGCGCCCTGGCTGGCCACGGCGTACATCCCCGGGCCCACGCTCGGCGCGCTGATCGAGGCCGAGGGGCCGATGGGTGAGGCGCGGCTGCGGCAGCTCGGCGCGGCGCTCGCCGAGGCGCTGGCGGCGATCCACGGCTGCGGGCTGGTACACCGTGACCTGAAGCCCGGGAACATCATCATGGCCTCGGACGGCCCGAGGGTCCTGGACTTCGGCATCGCCCGGGCGCTGGAGTCGACCCGCCTGACGGCCACCGGAGTCGCCTTCGGGACGCCGGGGTTCCTGGCGCCCGAACAGGCGCAGGGACTCGAAGTCGGGGGAGCCGCCGATGTGTTCGCGCTCGGGGCCGTGCTCGTCGCGGCGGCGGGCGGATCCGCGTTCGGGGCGGGGACGCCGATGGGGCTGATGTACCGGTCGGTGCACGAGGCGCCGGATCTGGCGGTGGTACCGGACGGCCTGCGGCCGATCGTGGCGTCGTGCCTGGCCAAGGAGCCCGGTGAACGGCCCACGCCGGAACGGCTGTTGGACCTGTTCGTGCCGGGTGGGGCGACGTACTCCCCGACGGTGGCGGTACCGCCACCGCCCTCCTACGCACCGGCCGCCGCCGTCCCGTTCCACCAGGCGCCGACCGGATTCGGGCCGCCGAACTACGTGGGGCCCGATACGGGGTCCGACATGGAGTTCATGGCGGTCAGCGCGGACAGCTTCGTCCTGGTCGATGCCATGGGGGTCGAGCTCGGAACGCCGCTGGGTGAAGTGCGGTTCACCTGGGCGGATATCAGCACGGTCGAGTATGCGGCCACGAGCCCGAAGCACCTGGGCGTCACCGTCCGCCTCCGTAACGGCGCCGCCTACCCGTGCGTGATCGCCGCCCGGAAGCGGGCCCGGCTGCGTGAGTGGCTGGAGGACCTGCCGCTGATCCTGGACTGCTTCAGGTAGGGCGGAGCGCCTCGGTCACGTACCGCATGTGCGCGGGATCGCAGGCGATCAGGATGTCGGCCTGTCCGTCGCTGCATTCGGCGAGCTGCCAGTACGGGGGGATGGAGCGCGGATCCGTCCGTGCCCGGCGGCGTATCCGCTGTACGGCGATCCGCTCGGCGGGCAACGCGCGGCGCCGGAGCTCCTTGAACTCGGTGGGTGACACGTGCAGCGCGGTCCGGGAGGCGGAGAGGAAGACGGGTACCGGCCGGCAGTACGGGCGGTCGCCCAGGAGGTACGCCTCGAAGGTCACCTCGCCGCCGTCCGCGAAGACGCGCTCCTGCGCCCGCTCCCGGCGCCGTCGCCCGGGCAGCCCCGGGGTCAGGAGCTGGTCGGCGACGAAGGAGATCAGGAACGTGATCATCTCTGCGGGACCTCCGAGGCGGTGAGCGATCGTGTCCGGCCTGCATGACGGTGTCCGAGCGTGCTGCCCGGTCCGGCTCAACGCCCCTCACACGACGTCGAATTCGTTGCCCTCGGGGTCCTGCAGGGCAGCGGCGTAGAACCCCATGTCCGGCTCTTCCTTGATCC
Source organism: Streptomyces sp. NBC_00385 (assembly GCF_035917155.1). Lineage (NCBI taxonomy): Bacteria > Bacillati > Actinomycetota > Actinomycetes > Kitasatosporales > Streptomycetaceae > Streptomyces > Streptomyces sp. NBC_00385. The sequence goes on from NZ_CP107951.1 coordinate 4,923,691, forward strand.
GCAGCACGGTGGCACCGGCGGTGACCAGCCGCTGTACCGTGGCGTCGACCCGCTGGGCGCGGACGTCCAGCGGGACGTCGCGGCCCCCGCCGACCTTCAGGTCGAAGTGCCATCGGTTCTTGGCGGACTTCGCTTCCGGGACCTGCTGGAACCACACCCTCGGCCCACGTCCCTCGGGATCGATGATCGACTCCGGGATGTCCCCGGCGCCGGCCGGCAACTCCGCCTCGGGCACCCCCATCGCCGCCCAGTAGGCACGCCACGTGGCGTGCCCGGCCGGCGGAGGCTCGGGAACGTAACCCAGGGCCTCGGCCCAGAAGGTCACCATTTTCTGCGGATCGGAGCAGTCGATCGTCAGCTGCACGGTCATCTCCATCCTCGGAGCATCCCAGGCAGGTCTGACAGGCGATGGTCCTTCGCGGCAGGTCCGGCCGACTCGGGGCCCGCCCCGGCTACCGCAGGCCGTTGAGGAACTCGATGGCCCGCCCGGTCAGCAGCTCGGCCGCGGCCCGGTCGTAGGACGCCAGCGAGGAGTCCGCGAACAGATGATTCTTGCCGGGGTAGAGGAACAGCTCCGCCCGGTCGGTGGCGGCGGTCAGCTCCCTGGCGGCGTCGAGGTCCCCCTCGTCGGCGAAGAACGGGTCACCGTCCATCCCGTGCACCTGCACCGGGACGCCGGCCGGCCATGCCTCGCCGAACTCGGACACGGGCAGGCAGGCGTCGACGAGCAGCGCGCCCTTGGCTCCGGGACGGGTCTGGGCCAGGCGCTGGGCCGGCATGACGCCGAGGGAGAAGCCCATGTAGACGACGTCCTCGCCGAGCGACCGGGCGGCGGTGATCCCGCGCTCCATGACGGTGCCGAATCCCGTCCCGCTCGCGTAGCCGATGCCCTCCTCCAGGGTCTCGAAGGTGTGCCCCTCATAGAGGTCCGGCACGTGGACGGTGTGGCCCGCCCGGCGGAGTTCGGCCGCGAAGGCCTCGACGCCGGGGGTCAGCCCCTGCGCGTGATGGAACAGCACAACCTCGGTCATCGTCTGCCCGCCTTCATCTCGCTGATTCATCCCGGTGAACGATCCAAAGTTTTGGAACAATCGGCGATGCTAGTCTAATCGAATTATGTCGAGCAATACTCCGGACTACGAACTCGACGAAACGGTCGAGCTCACCACCGCCGAGCAGGTGCGGGCCATCGGCGACCCCCTGCGCACCACCCTCCTCGGTCTGCTGCACGAGCGCGCCGCGACGGTCACCGAGCTCGCCGCCGCGGTCGAGCGGCCGAAGAGCACCGTCGCGCATCATGTCGGGGTCCTGACCAAGGCCGGTCTGCTGCGCGTGGTGCGGACCCGTAGGGTCCGGGCGATCGAGGAGCGTTACTACGGCCGCACCGCGCGGATGTTCTTCGTCGGCCTCGGCAGGCAGTCCTCCGACGGACAACTGCCGCCCGACTTCAACGACTTCGAGGTGGCGGCGAAGGAGTCGGCCACGGCGTACGAGCTCGGGCAACTGCGCGGGTTCATCCGGCGGGCCCGGATCTCCGAAGATCAGGCGGCCGAGTTCTGGGAGCGCATCGAGCAGGTGGTCCACGAGTTCGACAAGCTCCCGCGTAGCGGTGACACCGTCCACGGATTCGCCGTCGGTGTCTATCCGATCCCCGACCACCCGACCCTGCCACCCGCGCCGCCCGCCGGGGACAAGGACTGACGTCGCCGTTCGCCCGTTCCGCTGTGATCAGCCGGCTGCCCGGCGCCCGGTGCCCGGAAGGCGGACCGTGACGAGGAGGCCGCCGGCGGGGCGGGCGGCGAGGTCGAGGGTTCCGGCGTGGGCGCGGACGATGCTGTGCACGATGGCCAGGCCGAGCCCGGCGCCCGCGTGCTCGTCCGTGCGTACGCGTTCCGTGCCGCGCTGGAAGGGTTCGGTCAGGGTCGGTACGAGTTCCGGGGGCAGCCGGCGGCCCGTGCTCTCGACCCGCAGCACGCTGGTGTCGCCGTGCGCCTCCGTGTGGACCGTCACCGTGCCGCCCGTGGGCAGGTTGTGGACGACGGCGTTCTGGACGAGGTTCGTCACCATGCGCAGCAGGAGCTCCGCGGAGCCGCAGGTCCGGGCCGCCGTGCCGCTGACGTCGAGGGTGATCCGGCGTCGTTCGGCGAGCGGCAGCAGCGTTTCGGCGGCTTCCTCGGCGAGGAGGGAGAGGTCGACGCTCTCCCTCCTGAACGTGGAGCGGTCACCGCGGCTGAGGAGCAGGAGCGCCTCGGTGAGGTCGATGGCCCGCGTGTTCACCTCGTACAGGCGGTCGACGAGTTCGTCCCGGTCCCGTGCGGGGTCCTTGCGCGCGACGTCGAGGAGCGTGCGCGAGATCGCCAGTGGGGTGCGCAGTTCGTGGGAGGCGTTCGCGGCGAACCGCTGCTGCTCGGCGACGTGGGACTCGAGTTGTCCGAGCATCGCGTCGAACGTGTCGGAGAGCTCCCGGAATTCGTCCTGACGGCCCTCCATCCGGATCCGGTGCGACAGCGATCCGGACCCGGCCAGCCGTGCCGCGTCCGTGATCTGCGTGAGCGGGGCGAGCATCCGGCCGGCCAGGAGCCATCCGCCCACGAGGCCGAACACGAGCAGCGCGGCCATCGCGATGGCGGCGGGCGGCGCGAACGTGCGGATGAGGAGGTAGCGGTTGGGTGAGATCCCGAGCAGGCCCTGCGTGTTGTCGGGTACGTAGCGCAGCAGGTAGACCCAGACCACGGCCAGCAACAGGGCACCGGCGACGGCGAGGAACGCGGCGTAGCTGAGGGTCAGCTTCAGCCGGACGCTGAGCCCCGGGCGTCTACGCATGCGGGCCGCCGGAGGCGGGGGCGTCCGTGGCGGCGTTCGTGGCGCTGTCCGTGCCGGTGTCGATCCGGTAGCCGACGCCGGGCACCGTGGCGATGAGCCACGGTTCGCCGAGCCGTTTGCGCAGGGCCGAGACCGTGATGCGTACGGCGTTGGTGAACGGGTCCGCGTTCTCGTCCCAGGCCCGTTCCAGCAGCTCCTCCGCGCTGACGATGCCGCCCTCGGCGGCGACGAGGACCTCCAGTACGGCGAACTGCTTACGGGTCAGCGCGACGTACCGGCCGTCGCGGAAGACCTCCCGGCGGAACGGGTCCAGCCGCAGGCCCGCGATCTCGTGGACCGGGGGCCGGGCGTACGCGCGCCTGCGGTCGAGCGCCCTCAGCCGCAGGACCAGCTCCCGCAGCTCGAACGGCTTGGTGAGGTAGTCGTCGGCGCCGAGCCCGAACCCGGACGCCTTGTCGTCGATCCGGTCGGCGGCGGTGAGCATGAGGATCGGGATGCCGCTGCCGGAGGCGACGATGCGCCGGGCGACCTCGTCGCCGGAGGGGCCGGGGATGTCGCGGTCGAGGACCGCGAGGTCGTAGGAGTTGACGCTGAGGAGCTCCAGGGCCGAGTCGCCGTCGCCCGCGATGTCGGCGGCGATGGCCTCCAGCCGCAGACCGTCACGGACGGCCTCGGCCAGATAGGGCTCGTCCTCCACGATCAGTACGCGCATGTGCGAAGCCTAGAGCCGGCCGGACACTGCGGGCCGGGGCCGGGGCCGGTCCGTGGGCGCCTGCGCCGCCGTACGCCACCAGCGGCGCGACGCCAGTCCGGCCAGTACGGCGCCGGTGGCGTTGACCAGGATGTCGTCCACGGAGGACACCCGGTCCAGCCGGCAGACGTACTGCGCGATCTCGACCAGGGCCGAGCAGCCCGCCCCGAGCGCCAGGATCCGCGGCACGGACGCCAGTGCCGCGAACCGCATCGGGGCGAAGAAGCCCAGCGACGCGAAGACCAGCAGGTTGCCGGTGATCCCGAGCGGCCCCATCGTGACCAGGTCCCGCAGCGGCACCAGGCTCACCCGGGCGGGAGCCGCACCGGGCTGGGCCCCCGGCATCAGGGTCATCCACAGGAACGGCGCCGTGCCATGGACCATGCCCACCTCGGCCAGCGACATCCGCCACGGCGAGGTTCCGTCGGCGGCGCGCCGGATCCGCGCCAGCACCCACACCACGAGCAAGGACAACGGCAGCGCGACCAGCGTCATGAGCACGAGGCCGTTGAACGTGTCGTAACAGCCGTGCCACCGCCCCGCCATGCACCGCGGCGCGGCCATCCAGAGCATCCGCCGCATGGGGAACACGGCGACCGTCAGGGCGAGGACCGCGAGGCCGATGAGCACGATCCCGCGCACGCGACGGGACGGCGCGGCCAGGGTGGCGTTGGGGGTCATGGCCCCCATTGGAGACGGGGCGCGGTTGCGGGGGCGTATGCGGATTTCGATACGCCCGCGATATGCGGAGTCCCGGCGGAGCGAGGGAGCACCGGCGCCGGGCGCTGCTAGCTTGCGGCGATGGATCTCTTCTCCCACTCATGGGCAGCGCTCCGTACCGCGGTCGCCGAACTTCCGGACGAGGCCTTCGCCCGCCCGTCCGGCTGTACCGGCTGGCTCGTACGGGATCTGGTGTGCCACCTGGTCATCGACGCCCAGGACGTCCTGATCACGCTCGCCACGCCCGCCGCTTCGGAGCCGACGCGGGACGCGGTCACGTACTGGGAGGTCTCCACCACGCCGCCCACCGGTGACGACCCGCTCGACGCGCTGACCGTGCGTCTCGCGGCGGCGTACGAGGAGCCGTGGCTGCTCAGGTTCCACCTCGACGACGTGGGGTCGGCCGCGGGCAGGGCGGCGGTTCTCGCGGATCCGGCGGCCCGGGTCGGCACGCGCGACGAGGTGTTGACGGTCGACGAGTACCTCACCACGTACGTCCTGGAGTGGACGCTGCACCACCTCGACCTCATCGCGCACCTCCCGGACGCGGCGGACCCGCCGCCGGAGGGAATGGCCCGCTCGCGGGCGCTCCTGGAGTCGATCGCCGGGGCGGCGTTCCCCGCGTCGCTCTCCGACCGGGACGCCCTTCTCGTCGGCACCGGGCGACGGACCCCGACCGGGGCGGAGACGGCCGCACTCGGCGACCTGGCCACGCGCCTACCGCTCTTCCTCGGCTAGCCGCCCTGGTCGATGGCGTTCTCGTCCCAGGTGATCAGATACGTCAACGCTGCTCCAGGCCGAGTCGCGCGCACCTGGTCATGGGGAACCGTTTCCACGCTCCCGGATGCCTGGCGTGCCTGGTACTGGGCAAGGGCCAGAGCATCTTCGAGTTCGGCGAGCTCCTGCGGATTGATCAGTACGGCCGCGGGCTGGCCGTGGTCGGTGATCGTGATGCGCTCCCGCGCGTGCGAGGCCTGCGGACGAGGGAGCAGAAGCGTGCGCGGGCCTCTGTGATCGGCAGTGTGTCACTCAGGTAATGAAGGGTGCACTTGATCACCATTCTGTCCTGCGGGTGGTCGATCCCCCGCTTTTCGCTACCACCGTTGCGTAAAGCCTCCGGCGGCGCTACCTTCGTTTTACGAAACGGTCGTAGCGATAAGGGGTGGGCCCGTGGAACCGGCAGTCCGGCGCGGTCGGCCGCGCAGCGAGGCGGCGGATGCCCGCATCACCGGCGCGGCCCTGGAGTTGCTGCTCGAACGCGGCTATGACGCCTTCTCGGTCGACGAGGTGGCGGTGCGGGCCGGGGTCGCCAAGACCACGCTGTACCGGCGATGGCCCACCAAGGACCACCTCGTCGTCGCCGTCGTGGCGCGGATGCAGGACGAGGTCCCCGTCGAGTACCGGGGCGACGTACGCGCCGATCTCACGCGCTACCTCAACGCGATCGTCGACGGCCTCGGCCGGATGCGGCTCGCCGGGCGCCCCGCGGCGTCGGGTGACGCGTCCGCCGGGCTCGTCGCGGAGGTCGCCGCCGCCGCCGCGCGCCACGCCGACATCGGCTCCGCCGTGCAGGACATGTTCGTCCGGCGCAACGCCCTGGTGCTCCGGCTCATCGAACAGGCCCGGGACGCGGGGGAGTTGCGTGAGGACATCGATCCCGAGGTGCTCTTCGACCAGTTGGCCGGGGCGCTGTACTACCGGCTGCTGATCACCGGACGCCCCATCGGCACCGCGTACGTCGACCGGCTCATGACCAGTGTGCTGCGGGGTGCCGCCGCCTGAGGCGGACCGGGCCCCGGACCGTGTAACTCCTGACGAGAGGAAGTCCGACGATGACCACCGCCTTACCTTCCACGCCGACCGAGGCACCCCGGGATCCGGATCAGGCTCCCGTTCCCGCCCGGCGCCGCAGGCGTCGCGTACTTCTGGGAGCCGGGGCGGCGCTCGTCGCCCTGCTCGGCGGGTACACGGTGTGGAGCAATACCCACCCCGTCCGGCTGACCGCGTCCATCGAGATCGAGGCGTCGCCCGACGAGGTCTGGCAGGTGCTGACCGACCTGCCCGCCTATCCGCAGTGGAACCCGTTCCTCACCTCGACGCGGGTGACGTCGGAGGGCGGCCGGCTCGAAGAGGGCGCGACCCTGCGCAACGTGATGCACGACAGGACCGGGGACACCGTCTTCACCCCGGAAGTCCTGACCGTGGAGCCGGGCCGGGAGCTGCGGTGGCTCGGGAAGATGGGGCCCGGCTGGATCGCGGACGGGGAGCACCGGTTCGTGATCGAGGAGATCGGGGGCGGCCGGGTCCGCGTCACACAGAGCGAGTCGTTCACCGGGGTCGCGGTGCCGTTCGTGGAGGGGCAGTTGAGGGACGACACGCTTCCGCAGTTCCATGCGATGAACGAGGCCCTGGCCCGGCGGGTCGAGGCGGTGGGGCGTGGGTGACGTGCGGCGGCTGTCCGCGCGCTGACGTGTCCCGGCTGTCCGCCCGCCGCTGTCCGTCGGCCGCCCGCCGGGCCGTTCAGTGCGCGGTCAGCGTCATCTCGAAGGAGTACCGGGACGCGCGGTAGAGGTGGGACCCGAACTCCACCGGACGGCCCGCGTCGCCCTGGACCGTACGTTCCATGGTGAGCAGGGTGCCGCTGCGGCCCTCGCCCAGCAGGCGGGCCTCCGCCGCGGTGGCCCTGCGGGCTCCGATGTTCTGGCGGGCGGTGCGCAGCGAGACCCCGGACCGCCGCAGCAGTTCGTAGAGGCCGTGTGCGGTGAGGTCGTCCTCGGTCAGTGTCAGCAGGTCGGCGGGCAGATGGTTCTGCATGACGGCTATGGGCTCGTCGTTCGCGTAACGCAGCCTGCGCAGTGCCACCGTGGGGGTGCCGGGTTCGAGTGCGAGCGCGGCCGCCACGGGGCCCGCGGCGGGCACGGTCTGCAGGGACAGCACCTCGGTGCGGGGGCGGCGGTCGTCCCGCTGGAGGTCGTCGAAGAGGCTCGTCAGCTCGATCTGCCTGCTCACCCGGTTGTTGACGACCTGGGTGCCGACGCCGCGCTTGCGTGCGAGGAGCCCCTTGTCGACGAGGTACTGCATGGCCTGACGCATCGTCGGGCGCGAGAGTCCGAACTTGTCCGCCAGGGCGATCTCGTTCTCCAGCCGGGTGCCGGGCGCCAACGTGCCTGATTCGATGAGGTGTTGGAGCTGCTGCGCGACCTGGAAGTACAGCGGCACCGGACTGCTGCGGTCGATGCTTATCAGCCTGGTGATCGATTCCATGGGGACTCCTCGACGCGTAGTGCCAGGCGCTCAGTATGCCGCACGCTTCGACGTCAGCTCAGTACGTATATATGTCAGTACAAATGCTTGACTCGTTGTGAGTGCTGAGGATACAAATCAGGGGCAGGGATCAGACAGGAATCCACTCCTCCTCGAACCGGAGGCATTCGCGCATGCGCATCGGACTCATCGGTACCGGCCGGATCGGCACGTTCCACGCCGAGACCCTGATCGGACTGCCCGCCGTCAAGGCGGTCGCCCTCCACGACGCCGTCGGACACCAGGCGTACGAACTGGCCGTCAAACTCGGTGCCGAGCACGTCCCCGACCTCGACGACCTGCTGGGCTCCGGTCTGGACGGCGTCGTGATCGCGGCCCCCACCGCGGCCCACGCGGACCTCGTACGGGCCGCGGCCGGCGCCGGAGTGCCCGTCTTCTGCGAGAAGCCGATCGCCGACAGCCTCGCCGGGACCAAGGCCCTGCTGGCCGAGCTCGACGGCACCGGAGTCCCGCTCCAGGTCGGCTTCCAGCGCCGCTTCGACGCCGGTTACGCCACGCTGCGCGACGCCGTGGCCGCCGGCGAGCTGGGCTGGCTGCACACCGTCCGGGCCTGCACCGCCGATCCGGCGCCGCCACCGGCCGGATACCTGCCCGCGTCGGGCGGCATCTTCCGCGACTGCGCCGTGCACGACTTCGACAGCGTGCGCTGGGTCACCGGCCGTGAGGTCGTCGAGGTCAGCGCCACCGGCTCCAACCGCGGCGACTCCTGCTTCACCGCCGCCGGTGACGTCGACACCGCCGTCACCGTCCTCACCCTCGACGACGGCACACTGGTGACGTGCACCGCCACCCGGTACAACGGCGCCGGTTACGACGTGCGGATGGAGGTGGCCGGCTCCACCGGCACCCTGGCCACCGGCCTCGACCCGCACGCGCCCCTCCGCTTCACCGCAGGCGGACCGCAGCCCGGGTCCGTCTCCCACGACGGATTCCTCAGCCGCTTCCACGACGCGTACGTCGCCGAACTGACCGCCTTCACCGAAGTCGCCGCGGGCACCCGCCCCAGCCCCTGCACCGGGGACGACGCGCTGGCCGCCCTGCTGATCGCCGAGGCCGCCGACCGGTCGTGCCGCACCGGCCGGCCCGTACGCGTAGAGGAGGCGGGCCGATGATCCGCGTCGCCGGAGCCCCCATCTCCTGGGGTGTGTGCGAAGTCCCCGGCTGGGGACACCAGATGGCCCCCGAGCGCGTGCTCGACGAGATGGCCGCAGCGGGTCTGGCCGCGACCGAGTTCGGGCCCGACGGCTTCCTGCCGCAGGACCCGGAGGCTCGCGCGGAACTGCTCGCCGGGCACGGCCTGGCCGCCGTCGGCGGATTCGTCCCCGTCGTCCTCCACGACCCCGGCCGCGACCCGCTCCCCGAAGTGCGGCGCGCGCTGGCCGGGTTCGGCTCCGCACGGACCCTGGTCCTGGCCGCCGCCACCGGATCCGACGGCTACGACGCCCGCCCGGAACTCACGGACCGGGAATGGGACGCCCTGCTGGCCAACCTCGACCGGATCGCCGCCCACGCCGGTACCGAAGGCATCACCGCCACCCTGCACCCGCACATCGGCACCATGGTCGAGGGCCCGGACGAGGTCGAACGCGTCCTCACCGGCAGCTCCGTCCCTCTCTGCCTGGACACCGGCCACCTGCTGGCCGGCGGCAACGACCCGGTCGCCCTGGCCCGCCGGGCCGCCGACCGCATCGCCCACGTCCATCTCAAGGACGTCGACGCGGCGCTGGCCGCCCGCGTCCGGGCCGGGGACGTCACGTACACGGACGCCGTCCGGGGCGGCCTCTACCAACCGCTCGGACGCGGGGACGTGGACATCTCCGCGATCACCACGGCCCTGGACGCGGCCGGCTACACCGGGTGGTACGTACTCGAACAGGACACCGTCCTCGACGCCGAACCCGCCCCGGGTGAGGGCCCGTCGGCCGATGTCGTGGCTTCCCTCGCCCATCTGCGCAAGGTGACGTCGTGAGCGCCCCCGGGCCTCCGCCCGAGGTCCTGGTCATGGGACGGCTCGGCGTGGACCTCTACCCGCTCCAGCAGGGCGTGGGCCTGGCCGACGTCGAGACCTTCGGCAAGCACCTGGGCGGCAGCGCCGCCAACGTCTCCGTCGCCGCCGCCCGGCACGGCCGACGCACCGCCCTGATCAGCCGCACCGGGCAGGACCCCTTCGGCGACTACCTCAGGACCGAGCTGCGCGGTTACGGAGTCGACGACGCCCGGGTCCTCCCCGTCGCCGGACCCCCGACCCCGGTCACCTTCTGCGAGGTCTTCCCGCCCGACGACTTCCCCATCTGGTTCTACCGCCCGCCCGGCACCCCCGACCTGCAGATCCGCCCCGAGGAACTGGACCCGGACGAGGTCCGCGCGGCCGGGCTCCTCTGGGTCACCGGCACCGGGCTGTCCGCCGAACCCAGCGCCTCCGCGCACCTTGCCGCGCTGACCGCCCGCGACCGGTCGGGGATCACCGTGCTCGACCTCGACTACCGGCCTGGCCTCTGGCCCTCCCCGCAAGCGGCCGGGCCCGCGCTGCGGGCCGCTCTCGCGGGGGCCACCGTGGCCGTCGGCAACCTCGACGAATGCGAGGCGGCCGTCGGCGTACGCGATCCGGACGCCGCGGCCGATGCCCTGCTGGCCACCGGCATCGAACTGGCCGTGGTCAAACAAGGACCCGCGGGCGTGCTGGCACGCACCGCGACCGAGCGGGTCGTCGTCGCCCCCCACCCCGTCCGGGTCGTCAACGGCCTCGGAGCGGGCGACGCCTTCGGCGGCGCCCTGTGCCACGGCCTGCTCGCGGGCTGGCCACTCGAGCGGACCCTCCGCTTCGCCAACGCCGCAGGGGCCTTCGTCGCGGGGCGGCTCTTCTGTGCCCCCGACATGCCGACTACCCCCCAGGTGGAGGACATGATGGAACACGCGCACACCCACGAAGCCGCACCGCATGCGTGACGGAGCGCTCCAGACCCTGAGGGAGACCCGGGCCCTGCGGCCCGAGGCGATCCTGGAGGCGGCCCAGCGGCGCAGCCGGCGTCCGATGGTCCAGCCGTCCGGCCGGCTGATGCTGGTGGCCGCCGACCATCCGGCCCGCGGCGCCCTGACCGTCCGCGGCCGTCCCGACGCCATGGCGAACCGCGCGGAACTCCTCGACCGCCTGCTGACCGCGCTGGAACGCCCGGGCGTGGACGGGGTGCTCGGCACCCCCGACGTTCTGGAGGACCTGCTGCTGCTCGGCGCCCTGGAGGACAAGGTCGTCATCGGCTCGATGAACCGCGGGGGCGTACCGGAGACCGTCTTCGAGATGGACGACCGGTTCACCGCCTACGACGCGGCCTCGATCGAGGAGATGGGCTTCAACGCCGGGAAGATGCTCCTGCGCATCGATCCGGCCGACGCCGCCACCGCCTCCACCCTGGCAGGCTGCGCTGACGCCGTCTCCGCGCTCGCGGACCGCCGGCTGACGGCCCTGGTCGAACCCTTCTGGGTCAGGCGCGGGCCGGACGGGCGAGCCGTCAACGACCTGCGCCCCGAGGCCATGACGCGCGCGCTGGCCATCGCCCAGGGCCTCGGCCGCACCTCCGCCTACACCTGGCTGAAGGTTCCGGTGGTCGACCACATGGAAGCGGTGATGGAGGCGTCGACGCTTCCCGCGCTGCTGCTCGGCGGGGACCCTCCGGGCACCCCCGACGAGACGTACGCCTCCTGGGAGAAGGCCCTCCGGCTCCCCACCGTGCGCGGCCTGGTCGTCGGCCGGTCGCTGCTCTACCCGCCCGACGACGACGTGGCCGCAGCGGTGGACACCGCCGTCGGCCTGCTGTGAGAGGAGACGCCATGGACGGCCATCAGCCCGCGGGCAGCACCGCGCACGGCCCCTGGACCGTGGACACCGGCATGCGCCACACCGGCCTGCGGGTGCTGGAACTCGGCCCCGGCGGCTCGCGGCCCTTCGGTACGGAGGACCGCGAGGTGATCGTGCTGCCGCTGTCCGGCTCCTGCTCCGTACGCTGCGGAGCCGAGGAGTTCGAACTGGCAGGGCGCCCCGGCGTCTTCGAGGGCGTGAGCGACTTCGCGTACGTCCCCCGGCGCAGCGACGCCGTCATCAGCAGCCCGGGCGGCGGCCGCTTCGCGCTGGCGAGCGGTACGGCCGTGCGGGACCTGCCGTTCCGCCGCGGACCGGCCGGGGGAGTCCCGGTCGAGACGCGCGGCGCGGGCTCCTGTCTGCGCCGGGTCCACAACCTGGCCAGCGCCGACGGCTTCGCCTGCGACCGGCTGATCGTGGTGGAGGTCCTCACCCCGGACGGGAACTGGTCCAGCTATCCGCCGCACAAGCACGACGAGCACACCGCGGCGGAGTCGGAGCTGGAGGAGGTCTACTACTTCGAGATCGGCCGCGGCGGCTTCGGCCACCACCGGCTCGGCGGCTCCCCGCCGGGCCCCGCCGGGGAGACGGCCGAGGTCCGCACCGGTGACGTCGTGCTGGTCCCGGACGGCTGGCACGGCCCCTCCGCTGCCCTGCCCGGCTACCCGATGTACTACCTCAACGTGATGGCGGGCCCGCACGACGAGCGGGCCTGGCGGATCACCGACGACCCGGCGCACGCCTGGATCCGCGACACCTGGAACTCCACTGAGGCCACACCCTCCACGGAAGGGACATCATGACCCGGCTGACCGTCGCCCAGGCGCTGGTGCGCTTCCTGGTCGCCCAGCACACCGAACGGGACGGGGAGAGCCGGCGCCTGTTCGCGGGCTGCTTCGGCATCTTCGGTCACGGCAACGTCGCCGGGCTGGGGCAGGCGCTGTGGGAGAACCGCGACCTGACGTACTACCAGGCCCGCAACGAACAGGCGATGGTGCACACCGCCGCCGCGTACGCCCGGATGTCCGACCGCCTCTCGACCTTCGCCTGTACCTCCTCGGTCGGCCCCGGGGCCACCAACATGATCACCGCAGCGGCCGGAGCCACCATCAACCGGCTTCCGGTGCTGCTCCTGCCCGGGGACACCTTCGCCACCCGCGTCGCCGAACCGGTGCTCCAGCAGCTGGAGATGCCGTGGGCGGGCGATGTGACGGTCAACGACGCCTTCCGGCCGGTGTCCCGCTACTTCGACCGGATCGCGCGTCCCGAGCAGCTGATCGGCGCCGCCCTGGCGGCCGTACGCACGCTCACCGACCCGGTGGACACCGGCGCGGTGACGCTCGCGCTTCCCCAGGACGTGCAGGCGGAGGCCTACGACTGGCCCGAGGAGTTCCTGGCCCACCGGGTGTGGCGCATCGACCGGCCGGCTCCGCGGGCCGAGGTGCTGGCCGACGCCGTCCGGATGATCCGGGACGCCCGCCGCCCGCTCGTCGTGGCCGGGGGCGGCGTCGTCTACGCGGGGGCCACCGAGGCGCTGGACGCCTTCGCCCGCGCCACCGGAATCCCGGTCGCGGAGACCCAGGCGGGCAAGGGCTCGCTCCGGCACGGCCACCCGTCCTCGGCCGGTGCCATCGGGCACACCGGCACGACGGCTGCCGACGCGCTGGCCCGCGAGGCCGACCTGGTGATCGGGATCGGCACCCGCTACAGCGACTTCACGACCGCCTCGCACACCCAGTTCGCCGGCCCCGGCGTCCGGTTCCTCAACATCAACGTCGCCCGGACGGACGCGGTCAAGCACGCCGGACTGGCGATGGTCGCCGACGCCCGCGAGGCCCTGGAGGCGCTGACCGACGCGCTCGCGGGCTGGCAGGTGCCGCCGGAGCACCGCGCGCGGACCGCGGCCCTGGCCCGCGACTGGGACACGGCCGTGGACGCCGCGTACCACCTGGAACACACCCCGAAGCCGGCCCAGTCCGAGGTGGTCGGCGCGGTCAACGAGGCGGCGGGCGAGGACGGTGTGGTGATCTGCGCGGCCGGATCGCTCCCCGGCGACCTGCACAAGCTCTGGCGGGCGGCGGACCCGAAGCAGTACCACGTCGAATACGGGTACTCCTGCATGGGTTACGAGATCGCCGGCGGGCTCGGCGTGAAACTCGCCGCCCCGGAGCGCGAGGTCTTCGTCATGGTGGGCGACGGCTCCTACCTGATGATGGCGCAGGAACTGGTGACGGCCGTCGCCGAAGGGGTCAAGCTCATCGTGGTCCTGGTCCAGAACCACGGGTACGCGTCGATCGGGGCGCTCTCCGAGACGGTCGGCGTCCCGCGCTTCGGTACCTGGTACCGCTACCGCGAGCCGGACAGCGGGGCGCTGGAGGGCGACCGGCTGCCCGTCGACCTGGCGGCCAACGCGGCGAGCCTGGGCGCGGACGTCCTGCGCGTCGCCACGGTCGCCGAGCTCCGCAAGGCCCTCGCCGGGGCCCGGGCCTCCGACCGGTGCACGGTGATCCACATCGAGACGGACCCGCTGGTGCCCGCGCCGTCCTCCGGGGCCTGGTGGGACGTGCCGGTCGCGGAGGTGTCCGACGCCCCGGAGACGAGGGCCGCCCGGGAGGCGTACGTGAAGGCCAAGTCGGCCCAGCTGCCGTACCTCTGAGCGGCTGCGTCAGCGGCCGGGTCTCCCGCCCGTAGCGGGGCCCGGTCCGTACGCCAGGTGCGGCTACAGCGCCCGCAACGCCCGCGGGCGCGGCGGCACCGGCGCGTCCGGGGTCCTGTTCAGGAGGGCCGGGAGCTCCGTCAGCGCGTTGACGCGGAAGTCGGCGGTCTCCACCACGTCCGGGTGGTCCGCCCACCAGTACCCGCACGCGCCCCGCCGGATGTGCGCCGCCCGCAGCCCGGAGGACTTGGCCGGGAACAGGTCGCCCGCCGGATGGTCGCCCACGTACAGCGTCTTCTGCGGGTCCGAGCCGGACACCTCCAGGACGCGGGCGAAGAACTCCGGGTCCGGTTTGGCGACGCCCCACTCGTCCGAGGTGACCACCAGGTCCGCGGGCAGGTCCAGCGCCCGCAGCAGTTCCCCGGCCCGTACCGTCCCGTTGCCCGCGACCACCACCCGTACGCCCAGCGCACGCAGTTCGGCCAGCGCCGGGCGGACGTCCGGGTAGAGGTCCGACTCGTCCAGGTGCTCGCCGCGCCCGGCGGCGGCGCGTGCCTGTGAGGCCTCGGCGACGTCCATGTCGGGGCGCAGCATGCTCAGCGCGTCCGCGCTGTCCCGGCCCTGGACGACCGCGGCCCCGACCAGCGCACTCAGCGTGTGTGGCGGGACGCCGAGCCAGTTGGCCCAGGACGCCCAGTAGCGGTCGTCGCGGATGAGTGTCTCGCCGATGTCGAAGACGATCGTTTCCATCACCGGGCCGAGCCTACGGGTCGAGGGCCCTTGTGCGGCCGAGGCGCCAGGGGCGTGGGTGACCTGCGGGAGATCCGGCCGGTCACCGGCCGGCTACTCGCTCGTATGCTCGGTTCATGACCGATCCTCAGCGCGGACGCCCCACCACCAACTCCATGCGACGTGCCCTCAAGCGTGCCAGAGACGGTGTCGCCCTCGACGTGGCCGAGGCCGCCGTCCTGCTCCAGGCGCGCGGCGACGATCTGACGGATCTCGCCGCCTCCGCCGCCCGGGTGCGGGACGCGGGTCTGGAGGCGGCGGGCCGGCCCGGTGTCATCACGTACTCCCGCAAGGTCTTCATCCCGCTGACCCGCCTCTGCCGCGACAAGTGCCACTACTGCACCTTCGTCACCGTCCCCGGCAAGCTCCGGCGCGAGGGCCACGGCATGTTCCTCTCCCCGGACGAGGTCCTCACCATCGCCCGTGAGGGTGCGGCGATGGGCTGCAAGGAAGCGCTGTTCACACTGGGCGACCGGCCGGAGGACCGCTGGCCCGAGGCCCGGGAGTGGCTGGAGGCCGAGGGGTACGACGACACCCTCGCGTACGTACGTGCCATGGCGATCCGCGTCCTGGAGGAGACCGGTCTCCTTCCGCACCTCAACCCGGGCGTGATGACCTGGACCGACCTCCAGCGCCTCAAGCCCGTCGCCCCGTCCATGGGCATGATGCTGGAGACGACCGCGACCCGCCTGTGGTCCGAGCCCGGCGGCCCCCACCACGGCTCCCCGGACAAGGAACCGGCCGTCCGCCTGCGCGTACTCGAAGACGCGGGCCGGTCCAACGTCCCCTTCACCACCGGCATCCTCATCGGCATCGGCGAGTCGTACGAGGAGCGCGCCGACTCCCTCTTCGAGCTGCGCAGGACCGCCCGCGCCTACCACGGCATCCAGGAAGTCATCGTCCAGAACTTCCGCGCCAAGCCCGATACCGCGATGCGCGCCATGCCGGACGCGGAGCTGGAGGAACTGGCCGCCGCCATCGCCGTCGCCCGTCACATCCTCGGCCCGTCCGCCCGCATCCAGGCCCCGCCGAACCTCGTCGACGCGGAGTACGCGCTGATCGTCGGCGCCGGGATCGACGACTGGGGTGGCGTCTCCCCGCTCACCCCGGACCATGTGAACCCCGAGCGCCCCTGGCCGCACATCGACGAACTCGCCGTACGGACCGCGGAGGTGGGCTTCGAGCTCCGCGAACGCCTCACCATCTACCCGGAGTTCATCCAGCGCGGCGAGCCCTGGCTCGACCCCCGCCTGCTCCCGCACGTCCGCGCCCTCGCCGACCCGGAGACCGGACTCGCGAAGGAGGGCGCCATCCCGGCCGGCCTGCCCTGGCAGGAGCCCGACGAGGGCTTCAACGCCTCCGGCCGCACCGACCTGCACCGCACCATCGACACCGAGGGCCGCACCGGCGACCGCCGCGACGACTTCGACGAGGTGTACGGGGACTGGGAGGCGCTCCGCGAGGCGGCGGTGCCCGGCATGGTCCCGTCCCGCATCGACACCGACGTGAAGGGCGCCCTCGGCCAGGCCGCCGACGACCCGACGAAGCTGACCGACGCCCAGGCGCTCACCCTGCTGCACGCGGACGGACCGGCCCTGGACGAGCTCTGCCGCATCGCGGACACCCTGCGTCGTGACGTCGTCGGCGACGACGTCACGTACATCGTCACGCGCAACATCAACTTCACCAACGTCTGCTACACCGGCTGCCGATTCTGCGCCTTCGCCCAGCGCCGCACCGACGCCGACGCGTACACCCTCTCCCTCGACCAGGTCGCCGACCGGGCCGCGCAGGCCTGGGACGTCGGCGCGGTCGAGGTCTGCATGCAGGGCGGCATCCACCCGGACCTGCCCGGCACCGCGTACTTCGACATCGCGCGGGCGGTGAAGGAGCGCGTGCCCGGCATGCACGTGCACGCCTTCTCGCCGATGGAGGTCGTCAACGGCGCGACCCGCACGGGCATGTCGATCCGCGACTGGCTCCTCGCCGCGAAGGAGGCCGGACTCGGCTCCATCCCCGGCACGGCGGCGGAGATCCTGGACGACGAGGTCCGCTGGATCCTCACCAAGGGCAAGCTGCCGACGGCGGACTGGCTGGAGGTCATCAGGACGGCCCACGAGGTGGGCCTGCGCTCCTCCTCCACGATGATGTACGGCCACGTCGACCAGCCCCGCCACTGGCTGGGCCACCTGCGCACCCTCGCCAACCTCCAGCAGGAGACGGGCGGCTTCACCGAGTTCGTGACGCTTCCCTTCATCCACACGAACGCGCCCGTCTACCTGGCCGGCATCGCCCGCCCCGGCCCCACCGACCGCGACAACCGCGCCGTCACGGCGATGGCCCGCCTCCTCCTGCACCCGCACATCACCAACATCCAGACCAGCTGGGTGAAGCTGGGCACGGAGGGCGCGGCGGAGATGCTCCGCTCGGGCGCGAACGACCTGGGCGGCACGCTGATGGAGGAGACCATCTCCCGCATGGCCGGGTCGAGTTACGGCTCGTACAAGTCGGTGCAGGACCTGGTCGCGGTGGCCGAGGCGGCCGGCCGGCCGGCGAAGCCGCGTACGACGCTGTACGGGGAGGTGCCGCAGGAGCGGGTGACGGCGGCAGCCGCCTCGGACGGGCATCTGCCGGAACTGCTGCCGGTGTTGCCGCAGTAGGGCGGGAGTGGAGGCCGCTTCCGGAGTTTCGGAAGCGGCCTCTTCGCGCGCATGTTCGCGTCGATCCCGACACCCTGAACCGCTGGCTCCTGCGGGCACCCACCGCCCGGTCCGTCGAGGGCGTCTTCGCCGAGGAGGAGGCGCCCCCGTGGCGCCCCCTCGACCCAACGGTTACCGGTATCCCGCCGCGTCCGCCGGTTTCCCCGCGGCGTCGACCTCGACCAGGTAGCGCCAGCAGTCCGGGCGGGAGCCGTCCAGGTCGGTGAAGCCGTACTCCTGGGCGAGCTGCCCGCTGGACAACGACCGGCCGTTCCAGCGTGCGAGGCCGGCGTCCCCGGCCAGGGCGGCGACGGCTCGCCCCACGTACGACGGGCTCTCCGAAATGCAGAAGTGCGGCACCGTGGCCAGCGCGTCGCGCCAGTTCTCCTCGGCCACACCGAAGGCGTCCAGCATCATCTCCGAGCGCAGCCAGCCCGGGGTGAGCGCCACCGCCGTACCGCCGTGCGGCTTCAACTCGTGTGCCTGCACGAACGCCATGCGCAGCACGCTGTTCTTGACCAGGTCGTAGAAGTAGGAGTTGCGATAGTTCGCGCTGTTGTACGCGGCTGTCCCGTCGGTCATCTCGACCACGAGCCCGCCCGGCCGCCGCACCAGCAGCGGCAGCAGGAAGTGGCTGGTGATCGCGTGTGTCTCCACGCCCAGCCGGAGCAGCCGCAGCCCGTCGTCGAGGTCGTGCTCCCACACCGGCCTGTCGAACGCGAACAGCCGCTCGCCGCCCCAGATGTCGTTGACGAGCACGTCGAGCCGCCCCTGCTCGGCGTCGATGCGCTCGGCCAGCGCGCGGACCTCGTCCGGCACGAGGTGGTCGGCCGGCACCGCGATGCCGGTTCCTCCGGCGGCGGTGACGAGCTCCGCGGTCTCCTCGATCGTCTCCGGCCGGTCGTACTCGGAGCGCCGCTCCCGGGTGGTGCGGCCGGTGACGTAGACGGTCGCACCCGCCGCGCCGAGCTGGACGGCGATGCCGCGCCCGGCGCCGCGGGTGGCCCCCGCGACCAGGGCGATCTTTCCGTGGAGTGCCGGTGCCGGTGCCGAGGTGTCGGGCATGCGTCTCCTTGGGGTTCGTATCTGCTTGTTCCGCCCCGGCCCACGCAGGTCGTAGTCGGGAACCGATGGCCCCATGGTCGACGCGAAACCGGACACCGTGTGTCTTATTTCTTCGTGTTTCCTCACGCGGCTCGGTACGGGCACGGCGCTGCCCCGCACCGGGAGGGATCCGGTACGGGGCAGCGTGGTGCGAGGAGCGCTTGGCATCAGCCGACCAGCAGGTCCCGCTTCAGCGCGCGCACGTCCTTGGCGTCCAGGCCGAGTGCCTGCTTCTCGTACGCGCCGAACGAGCCGAACGTCTCGGAGATCTCCTGGAACCCGGAGTTCAGGTACGCGGGCCGGACGTCGAGCAGCGGCTTGTAGACCGCGGCCTGCGCCGCCGGCATCGAGGCGAGTGCCGCCGCGTTCGCCTCGGCACGGTAGTCGTTGGAGGCCAGGTAGTCGGCCATCACGGTGGAGCGCGGCACCCCGAGGGCCGTCAGCAGGGCGGCGTTCGCCCAGCCCGTGCGGTCCTTGCCCGCCGTGCAGTGGAAGACGACCGCGCGGGCGCTGTCGTCACCGATGCCGGAGAACACGGTGCGGTAGGCCTTCTTGGCGGTGGTTCCGCTGACCATGAACTTCTCGCCGTCGACCATCATGGCCTCGGCCTCGGCAGCCGTGGCCGGCATGGCGGTGAACGTCGGTGACCCCGCCAGCACATCCGCGACGACATGCGTCGCACCGGCCGGGACCCGGTCCGGGGCGGCGGCGCGCTCCGACTCCATGCGCAGGTCGAAGACCGTGGTGACGGACAGCCGACGCAGCTTCGCCAGATCGGCGGACGTCAGCTTGTCGAGGGCGTCCGAGCGGTAGATCTCGCCCATCTTCACCCAGTGGCCGTCCGAGGTGCGGTAGCCGCCCGCATCGCGGAAGTTGACGGCGCCCTGGAGCCGGATCAGCCGGTCGGCGAGGTGCAGCGAGCCGCCGTGCGCGGGGACCAGGTCGAACCACTGGCGGTCGGCGGCGGGCAGCCCGCGCACGGTGACCTTGCCGGCGGAACCACCGGAGGCGACGGTACGGCCGTTGGCCCGGACAGCGACGTGCCGGGTGCCGGGGGCCTTCCACTCCACGGTGTACGAACCGTCGTCGTGCGCGGTCACCGTGGCGGCGGTGAACGGTATGCGTCCGTGGGAGGAAACGGTGCCGTTCCCGACGGGGCCGTGCGGGGCGGCGGCCGCGGCCGCCGGTACTGCGAGGCCGGCCAGGAGGGCGGCGGCCAGGGCGAAGGAGGAGGCCCTGACACGAGTCATCTGCGTCATGCCTGCATGCTCGAAGGCCCTCACGTGGAGCGACACAACCCCGGGTGAACAGAGGACGAATGCGCGTCCAACGCTGTGTGAGCCGGACGGCCGGTCAGCCGAAGCGGTCGTGATCGGCCAGAACCGCCTCGATCACCCGCAGTTCGTTGTCCGCCCGCTCCGGATCCGTGCCGACGTACCCGGTCAGGTTCAGCAGCGCCTTCCACAGGGCCCAGCCCCGGGCCCGCGCCCAGGTGCCGGCGTCCTGGCCGACGGCCGCACGGAACGCCTCCCGGCTCTCGCCCCGGAACATCCCCCACGCGATCACCAGATCGCAGGCCGGGTCGCCCACGCCCGACGTTCCGAAGTCGATGACGGCCGACAGCTCGCCGTCCTGGACCAGCAGGTTGCCGGAGGCGATGT
This sequence comes from Streptomyces sp. NBC_00385, assembly GCF_035917155.1. Taxonomy (NCBI): domain Bacteria; kingdom Bacillati; phylum Actinomycetota; class Actinomycetes; order Kitasatosporales; family Streptomycetaceae; genus Streptomyces; species Streptomyces sp. NBC_00385. The sequence continues at coordinate 4,944,071 of NZ_CP107951.1, forward strand.
CGCCGTGGAACCACACGGGTTCGCCGCGCCATGCGGCGGCCAGGGCGGCGTCCCAGACCACGCGCGCCCGGCCGGTGTCGACATGGTCCTCCAGCGCGGCCAGGCAGCGCCGGGTCTCCTCGTCGTAGTGGGCGGGCGACGCGCCCCGGTACCAGCTGTGCTGCCCGGCGAGCGGGCCGCCCGTCGCGTCGCAGCGCTGGAGGGCGCGGACGAATTCGGCCACCTGTACCGCGAACGGTGAAAGACCGTCGATACGGGCCCGGGCGGCGGTCTCGCCCCGCAGCCAGCGCCGGACCGACCACGGATAGGGATAGCCCTCGCCCGGAGCGCCGAGGGCGAGCACCGGAGGCACGGCGACGGGCAGCGTCGGGGCGAGGCGTGGCAGCCAGTGGTGCTCCTTCTCCACGGCGGGGACGTACCCGGCGGCGGTGGGCAGCCGGGCCGTCATGGCGTCGCCGAGGCGATAGGTCCGGTTGTCCCAGCCGTCGACCTCGACGGGTGTCACGGGAAGCCCGCTCCACCGAGGGAACTGGGCGTCGATCAGGCGCTTCACGAGCGCGGCGTCGATGCCGGCGCGACCGTCGGGGTGGGGGGATGCCATCACGCGATCATCGCTCCGGACGGCGGGGCGACACAACGAGATTTCGCCCCCACCCCCGGTGGCCTCACTTCCAGGGATCGCTGAACGACCGGCCCGGCACCGGCTTGGCGATGAGGGCCACGGGGCTGAAGAAGCCGACCTGGCCGATCGCGAACATCAGCGTGGCGAGCGCCTTGGGCTCGTAGTGCCCGGCCGCCTGCGCGTACAGCGCGTCGGAGACCCGCTCGCCGTCCGCGGACGGCTGAAGCACTGCCTCCACCAGCGCCAGCGCGGCACGCTCGGCAGCCGTGAAGTACGGCGAGTCCTGCCAGGACGCCACCGACGTGATCCGCTCCTCCGACTGCCCGCCCTTGCGCAGGAAGCCCGTATGCAGAACGGTCAGGTAGGTGCTGCCGACGATCTGACCCGCGCGCAGGTGGACGAGGCCGATCGTGGAGCGCGGTACGGAACCGTTGCCGGTGACCTTGAACAGGGCAGCCGAGACCTCCGCCAGCTCGGGGACCAGCTCCGCCGGGTCCTCGGGCATCCGCGGCACCATCGGGATCTCTGCCGTGATCGAACGTGTCTCCATCGCTGTCTCCTTCGGGTCATCGCGTTGCTTTCACTGCCCTGACGAATCGCGGCAGAGAAGTGTGACCGACGACCGGGACAGACAGACCGGGGCTCACCGAGCGGTGAACGCGCCTGCCGGACACACGGCCTCCGGCCCAGGAGGCCATGGACGCGGCTGCTCTGCTGTGCCGGTACGGGCCCGGCGCTGCCCCGAAACGGCGTGGAAACCACCGCGTCGGGCGTGCCAGGATCCGGCGCATGACAGTTCGATATCCACGCCCCCTGCGCCCCGGTGACCGCGTCGGCATCACCTCCCCTTCGAGCGGCGTCCCGGACGCCCTTCGCGCACGCCTCGACGTGGCCATTCGCGATGTGGAGGCGCGGGGATACGAGGCGGTCGTCGGCCGCTGCATGGACGGCGCCGGTCATGTCAGTGCTCCTGCCGCCGACCGCGCCGCCGAACTGATGGCCATGCTGACGGACCCCGACATCAGAGCGGTGGTGCCGCCCTGGGGCGGGGAGATGTCGATCGACCTGTTGCCCCTGCTCGACTGGGACCGGCTGCGTGACGCCGAGCCGACCTGGCTGGTCGGGTTCTCCGACATGTCGACCGTCATGACGCCGCTCACCCTCCTCACCGGTGCGGCGACCCTGCACGGCAACAACCTGATGGACACGCCCTACCGGGCGCCCGAGGGACTCCTGTCCTGGCTCGACATCGCCGCCGCTCCGCAGGGGCACCCCTTCACGCAGTCCCCGCCCGACCGCCACCGCGCCACGGGCTGGGACGACTACCGTGCCCGGCCCGAGGTGAGCGAGTACACGCTCGATACGCCCGGCAGGTGGACCAGGCTGGACGCCGACGGTGACGTGGAGGTCGAGGGGCGCCTGATCGGGGGCTGTATCGAGACACTCTGCAACCTCACGGGAACGGGCTACCTCGACGTCTCCGCCTTCGCGCGTGCCCACGCCCCGGAGGGGCTGCTCGTCTATGTCGAAGCGGGCGGCGACGAGGCCCTCACCATCTGCAGGAACCTGCACGGGATGCGGCTGGCCGGCTTCTTCGACGCGGCGAACGCCGTCCTCGTCGGCCGGACCTCGGCACCCGACGCCGCCTCGCTCACCCAGCACGAAGCCGTTCTCGACGCGCTGGGCCCGCTCAACGTGCCGATCATCGCCGATGTCGAGTGCGGCCACGTTCCGCCGTACCTGCCGATCGTCAACGGAGCGCGCGGCAGGCTCGTGCACACCCCGAACCGGAGCGAACTGACCCAGACACTGGACTGACGCCCCGAGCCGGCCGGCAGGTGTCAGCGCCTGGCCGCGTACTCCACGAACGCGGACCAGGCGCCCGGGCCGAAGACGAGCACGGGTCCGGTGGGTGTCTTGCTGTCGCGGACGGGGACGAGGGCGGGGAAGGTGTCCGAGACCTCGACGCAGTTGTTGGCGCCGCCGTCGCTGTAACTGGACTTGCGCCAGGCCGCGGTGGAGAGGTCGGGGATTCGGCTCATGATCTGTGCTCCTCCAGGACACCCCTGATGAACGCGGTGGAGTCCGGCGGGGGCAGCGCCAGATCCCGGAGCCGATCGTAGGACAGCCGGTAGCGCGTCACGGCCGCCGGATCCTCGATCAGCTCCGCGCATCCGTTGCCCTCCGTATAGGCAACGGCGCTCGCGTCGTCCTGCCAGAGCAACGTCAGGGAACCGTCCATCAGATGGTGCGCCCCGGCGGCGAACGGCAGGACCTGGAGGACGACGGAGGCTGTCTCGCCCATGTCGATCAGATGCGTCAGCTGTTCGTCCCAGGCCTTGGGGTCCGTGACCGGCCTGCGGAGCGCGTACTCGTCCATGATGATCCGTACGGACGGAGCCGGTTTACGGTGCAGCAGCTGCTGACGTCCCATGCGGGCTATGACCTGCTCCTCCACCAACTCGGCCTCGGCGTCGGTTTCCTGGGCGCCGGACAACAGCACCCGGGCCACCTCCTCCGTCTGGAGCAGGCCCGGGATGCCGAGCGTGAACAGGTGCATGATGCGAGCCGTCGGCTCCAGCCGCATGAACTCCTTGTACCGGTCCTTGAAGACCTCCTTGCGCGCCACCTTCCAGAGCTGCACCAGCAGGCCCCCGGAGTCGTAGAACCGGTCCAGGTCCTCCATCACCGCGAGCTTGGACAGGCGTTGGCTGACCTCCAGGCGGTAGAGGTAGCTCTTGTCGTAACGGGTCTCCTCGGCGAGCTGCCCCAGCGACAGGCCCGCCTTCTCGCGTAAGTACCGAAGGGCCCTGCCGAGCGCGGCACGGCCCGACTCGTCGTCCGTGGGGGTGAGTTCGGTCATCGGCGGCCCTCCGTTGTCCTGCGCGCGGGCAATCGTGTCTGTCTTTCCGAGCGTACGGCGGGCGCGTCATCATCGGGTCACGATCCGTCACCGTCACCCGTCGGTGGGACACAGCGCCCGCCGGCCGTCAGGAGCAGTCATGGCCGACCTTCCTCCCCGCCTCCTTCCCTGGGCCTCCCCGGAGGGCAAACCGTGCTGGCTCAGCACCGACGATCCGGGGAGCCTGATGTCACGGCTGGCGGACGACATGGAGGACGAGCAGATCGAGTGCGGCGAGCAGGTGTGGGCCGGGTCGCGGGCCGTGCTGGCGGACCGGGCGGCGGGGGAGCGGGCGGTGCGGTTCGCGCTCACCCGGGCGACGGAGTCGCTGGGGGACCTGCTGCGGATCGCGCAGAGCCGGGGGCACCGGATGCAGCGGCAATCTCCGGAGAATGCCGCGCAAAACTGAACCGAACCAGCTACTCCGTACATACCGTTCCGCCCCCGGCGACCCCGTACCCGTTCGATTACAGTGCTGCGCAGTCACCGCACAGTCGCACACGGGAACGAAACCGACGGACCGACGGGAAGGGGCACGGTGAGCTCAGCGACCACAGCTGTCTGGGGCCGTGCCGAGCAGCAGGACTTCCGCAGCCGGGTACGCGGCGCACTGCTCGGCGGCGCCATCGGTGACGCGCTCGGCGCGGGCGTCAGCACGCTCACGCTGGAGGAGATCCGCGAGGCCCACGGGGCCGACGCCGTCACCGACTTCGTCGCCGCGCACGGCGGGCGCGGCTGCGTCACCGCTGTCACCCAGCTCACCCTGTTCACCGTCGACGGGCTGATCCGCGCCCAGGTCCGCCGCGACACCGGCGCCTGGCACCCGCCCACCGATGTGCACCAGGCCCATCTGCGCTGGGCCGCCACCCAGCACGACTGGGGGCCCGACGAGCGGCGCAAGGACAACGGCTGGCTCGCCGCGCAGGAGTGGCTCTACAGCCGCCGCGCCCCCACCCGGGAGTGCCTGGGCGGCTTCGGTGACACCGTCATGGGCACTCTCGACCGGCCCAAGAACCCCACCGCGCACGACTCGGCCGCGCTCACCCGCTCCGCCCCGTTCGGGCTGCTCGTCGGCTGGGAGCCGCAGCTCGTGTTCCAGCTGGCCGTCGAGTGCGCCGCCCAGACCCACGGCCATCCGACCGCCCTGCTCTCCGCCGGCGCGCTGGCCGTGATCGTGCACGGGCTGGCGCGCGGCGAGACGCTGGACGGCTCCGTGCAGCACGGGCTGGCCCTGCTCGCCGAGCGGCCGGGCCACGAGCCCGTCACCGAGGCGCTCCAGCAGGCGCTCGGCACCGTGCGCCAGGGCATTCCCGGCCCCGCCCTCATCGAGTCGCTGGGTGCCACGGACTCCGCCGAGGAGGTCCTCGCGGTGGCCGTGTACTGCGCCCTGGTCGGTGAGGACATCCGGCACGGGCTGCGGCTGGCCGTGAACCACGGCGGGCCGTCCGCCGCCACCGGGGCCCTGTGCGGGGCGCTGCTCGGCGCGCTGCACGGCGAGACGGCGCTGCCGCCCGCCTGGCTGGCCGAGCTGGAGGGGCGCGCCACCCTCCTGGAGCTTGCCGACGACTTCTCCATGGAGATGACGCAGGGGCCCGCCCTGCACGGTCCGGCCGCCGCCGCACCGGGCTGGCTGGCCCGCTACCCGCGCGGCTGAGGCTCCCGGCAGGGAAGAGCGGCTGAGGCTCCCGACAGGGAAAAGGGGCGGGCCGTACGTACGGAAGCCGCCGCATCCGTACGTACCACCCGCCCCCACCCCGTACAGCCGCAGGCGTCAGTCCTTCACGCCCTCCACGACCGCAACGTCCTCGGGACCGCCCTGGGCCGGCACGGTCGCACCGGCCGCCGGGTCGTCGCCGTCCGTGTTGATCCGCTCGATGATCGCGTCGCGCTCCGGGGTGTCCTCCGGCTTGATGAAGCCGATGACGATGTAGAGCACCAGCGAGATCGCCAGCGGCAGCGCCACCTGGTACTGCAGGGCGACGTCCGTCTTCACCGAACCGTCGAAGTTGTAGTTGGTGAAGTAGAACGCCAGCAGACCCGCCGCCCAGCTGGTGAGCGCCGCCGTCGGCCCCGACTTACGGAACCTGCGCAGCAGACCCAGCATGAACGGGATCGCGATCGGACCCATCAGACCGGCGACCCACTTGATGACGACCGAGATGATGTCCTTGAACGTCGGCGAGTTGATCTGGGTGGCCAGGGCCATGGACAGGCCCAGGAAGCCGAGCGTGGAGAGCCGTGCGGCGAGCAGACCGGCCCGGGCGTTCCAGGTGCGGGCCGACTTGGAGAGGACCGGGGCGATGTCGCGGGTGAAGACCGCCGCGATGGCGTTGGCGTCGGAGGAGCACATCGCCATCGTGTGCGAGAAGAAGCCGACGACGACCAGGCCCAGCAGACCGTGCGGCAGCAGCTGCTCGGTCATCAGCGCGTAGCTGTCCGAGGCGTCCGGCTTCTGCGCGTCGACGAGCAGCGGGGCGCACCACATCGGGAAGAACAGGACCGTCGGCCAGACCAGCCACAGGACGGCGGACAGCCGCGCCGAGCGGGTGGCGGAGGCGGCGGAGTCCGTGGCCATGTAGCGCTGGGCCTGGTTCCACATGCCGCCGTTGTACTCGAAGGTCTTGATGAACAGGTACGCCAGCAGGAACGTCACCGTGTACGGACCGGCGGTCGGGTCCGTGTGGCCCTCGGGCAGCTTGTCCCAGACCGTCCACAGGGTGCTGAAACCGTCGAGCTTGCTCATCGCGGTCACGAGCATCGCGATGCCGGCGAACAACTGGATGATGAACTGGCCCAGTTCGGTGAGCGCGTCGGCCCACAGGCCGCCGACCGTGCAGTAGATGGCCGTGATGAGCCCGGTGATGAAGATGCCCTGGGTCAGGGTGATGCCCGTGAAGACGGAGAGCAGGGTGGCGATGGCCGCCCACTTGGCGCCGACGTCCACGATCTTCAGCAGCAGACCGGACCAGGCGAGCGCCTGCTGGGTCGGGACGTTGTAGCGGTTCTTCAGGTATTCGAGCGGCGAGGCGACGTACAGCCGCGAGCGCAGCCGGTTGAGCCGTGGGGCGAAGAGCTTGGCGCCGATCCCGATGCCGATGGCGATGGGGAGCGACCAGGTCACGAAGGACGTGACGCCGTACTGGTACGCGATGCCCGCGTAGCCGGTGAACATCACGGCGCTGTAGCCGGACATGTGGTGCGAGATACCGGAGAGCCACCACGGCATCTTGCCGCCGGCCGTGAAGAAGTCGCTGACGTTGTCGACACGCTTGTGGGACCAGAGTCCGATCGCGATCATCACGCCGAAGTAGCCGATGAGCACGACCCAGTCGAGACTGTTCATGTGCCCCCTCCTGGGGTCCGCCTTGTGAACGGGTACGCACTTCGTCAGTACGGCCGTTCAGCGGCGTCCCCGTGCGGGAACGGGGACTTCGGGGATTGAACCGCCTGTTCGGTACCTCGGTCAAGGTCTTCAACGGTCAGGGATGTGAACGCGGATCAGTAAGCCGAACGATTTTACTAGTTCTTGACCTACGAAAGCGTTGTCGTGAACGTGACGGCGGCCACACGATGAGCGGGCACTTCGTCAGGCTGTGCAGAGAACCGAGGAACGTCAAGGAACGCCGAAAGACCGCACGGGATGCGGGTCCCGTGCGGCCGAGAAGGAGGAGAACTGAGCTTGCCGAACTCCCTGCGGAGCGTGCGGGTCGCGCCCGCCCGTCAGCGCATCAGCTCGCCTGCGTTGACCAGCAGGGACTGCCCGGTGATCGCCCGTGCCCGGTCGGAGGCCAGGAAGACCGCGGCCTCCGCCACATCGCCGTCCGTCGCCAGCTCGGGCAGCGCCATGCGTTCCGAGAGCCTCCCCAGCACCTCGGACTCGGGCACCGCCTCGGTGTGCGCGGTGAACTGTACGTAGGCCTGCACCGGCGGCCCCCACATCCAGCCCGGCAGCACGGTGTTCACCCGGATCCGGTGCGGTCCGAACTCCCGGGCCATGGAGTACATCGCCGAGGTCAGCGCACCCTTGGAGGCCGCGTACGCCGCCTGCCGCACCTGGGACGGCGCCGCCACCGCGGACTGCGTGCCGATGACGACGACCGAGCCGCCGCGCTCCTTGAGGGCGGGCAGGCAGGCGCGCGTCATCCGCAGGGTGCCGAGCAGATTGACGTCGACGACCGCCTTCCAGGTGTCCAGATCGGCATCCTCGACCCCGCCGAAATAGCTGTCCCAGGCGGCGACATGGACCACCGCGTCGATCCGCCCGAACCGCTCGACGGCCAGCGCCGCGAGCGCCTCGCACTGCGCCTCGTCGGTGATGTCGGTGGCCAGGTGCGCGGTGTGCAGCCCCTCCGGATCGATCTCCGCGGCCGACTTGGCGAGATTGGCCGCGGTCCGCGCCCCGAGGACGGCGTTGCCCCCGTCGCGCACGACCGTGGCCGCGATCTGATGCCCGAGCCCGGCGCCCACCCCGGACACGATGACGGTCTTCCCCGTGAGCAACATCGGCGCCTCCCGGCTCTGGAACTTCTTCTGACGGGGCGTCAGAGTAGGTCCCTCCGGCGGAGTACGGAAGGGGAACGGCATGGGTGAGGGAACGAAGCCCGAACAGGAGCGGGGCGGCGGGACGCGGAGTGAAACGTACGCCGAACTGGCCGCACTGGGGCCGTATGGAGTCCATCCCGGCCACGCGCTGATCACCATGGTGGAGCCGCACCCGGGCCACGAGTTCGCGTACAACCGATGGTATGAAGATGATCATTACTACGCAGGCGCGATGGCGATGCCCTGGATGTTCTCCGGCCGGCGCTGGGTGGCCACCCGGGAGCTCCAGGAGCTGCGCTACCCGGACAAGTCCGCGATCGCGCAGCCGGTCGGCGCCGGGTGCTACCTGTCCACGTACTGGGTGACGGACGGGCGCTACGACGACCACATGAAGTGGACCGTCGGCATCAACAAGCGGCTGAACCGCGACGGCCGGGTCTACCAGGACCGCACCCACGTCTTCACGGCGTTCCAGGACCACGAGGCTACGGTCTACCGGGACGGGGCCGCGGGGCCCCGTGACTTCCACGCCCTCGACCATCCCTACCGCGGACTGGTCCTTGAGGTGATCGACGCCGAAGGGCCCGGGCAGCGGGCCGAGTTGCTGGAGTGGCTGCGCTCCCGGCATCTGCCGAAGCGGCTGAGCGGGTCGCCCGCGGCGATGGTGACCGTGTTCCGTCCCACGCCGTTGCCGGGGGACCGGATGACCTATGTGAAGCAGGTCGAGGGCGTCGACACCCGGCTGACCCTGCTCTGGTTCCTCCAGGAGGATCCGCGAGCCTGCTGGGCGGAGCACTTCGCCGGGCTCGACGCGACGGTGGCGGAGTCGGGTCTGGGACGGGTGGAGCTGGTGGCGCCGTTCATCCCGACCGTGCCGGGAACGGACCGGTACGTCGATCAGCTGCGCTGAATCGGGCGGCGGGTGGTGCCGTGCGGTGGCCGGGCTCCCCGCGGTCGTGCGAGGAGCCCTCTCGGCCAGGACGGCGAACCGGACGAGAGGGCTACCGGCTGCACCTGAGTCGGTGCGGCGGTGCGGCGTAAGGGAAACATCGGTCAGGCGGAGACGGAGCCCTTGGCGACGTCGCGCACGAACGTGTTCCAGGCGCCGGGGACGAAGGTCAGCGAAGGGCCTTCGGGGGCCTTCGAGTCACGTACCGCAATCGCCTGCACAAGAGGGGACTTGACTTCGACGCAGGCGCCGTTGCCCCCGGAATACGACGACTTCGTCCAGTTTTCCGTAGCACCCTGACGAATGGCCATGTTCACTCCGGTTCAGAGAGTTGTGTGAGCGCCAGCGGATTCCCCGGTGGCGTGATCGACGCTACTCGCCAAGCTCCCCGAGTGAAGGGGCCGTTCACTCGACCGGATGGTATATACCATGCAGGTCTTCCGCTCTGAGGTGGCGACGGTGTACCGTGCCGTCGCCTCACCCGTAACATCACTTCATTTCTCTCATACCGGACTTTGTGGGCTGGCTGGTTTACATGCCCGTCCAGCTGGAGTTCACCCCGTGTTCAGGCGGGTGTACTCCTTCGCGATCCCGTCGATGAAATGCCGGGTCTGCTCCACATTCAGCGCCTGTGCCCTCAGGTGCTCGTACATGACGCTGTACCGCTGCACGTCATTCGCCTTCTCCAGATAGAGGTCGCTGGTGACGCCCTCGATATAGACGACGCTGGAATCCGCGGCGTCCGGGAATTCCAGAATGGCGTACTGCCCGTTGATGCCCGGGTGCGCCCCCATGTCGAACGGCAGTACCTGGACGGTCACATGCGGCAGGTGCGACAACTCCACCAGCCGCTCCAGCTGCTCGATCATCACCTGCTTGCCGCCGACCAGCCGGCGCAGCGCGGACTCGTCGATGACCGCCCACAGCCGCAGTGGGTGCTCGGGGGCGGTGATCCGGTCCTGGCGGCGCGAACGGACGCTGACGCGCTTGTCGATGTCCGTCGGCGGGGCCTCCGGCAGCGCGCCGTTGATCAGCGCCTCGGCGTACTGCCGCGTCTGCAACAGGCCGGGGATCACCTGGGGTTCGTACACCCGCAGCGACTCGGCGTCGGTCTCCAGGCCGATGTAGACGCTGTACGGGATGTCGCCGAAGGCATGCCACCAGCCCTGCTGGCGGGAGTCCTTGGCCATCTGCATGAGCGAGTCGACGATCCGGACGTCCTCGACCTCGTACACCCCGCAGAGGTCGCGTACGTCGCGCTGGCTGATGGAGCGGCGGCCGTTCTCCAGGCGGCTGATCTTTGACTGCGAGACCAGCAGCCGCTCCGCCACCTCCTCGGCCGTCATGCCCTTGATCTCGCGCAGTCGGCGCAATTCCTGACCCAACCGGCGTCGCCTGACGGTGGGATTGACGTTGGACGGCACGGAAACGGCACCTCCGGCTATGTAGCTGTGCGTATCTACTGCTCAGCAGATTGCCACCCGTGGGCCCGGCCGCGCTGGAAAACGGCCACACGCAGCAACGCGGGGCAGCCGGTGGTACCGGCTGCCCCGCGCTTGGTGCGGCTCCCGAACCGGGTCTGTGGGGACGACGGCGCGGCGGTGTTCGGTTGTTGCGGTGGTGCGTTGTGGTGCTCGGCGGTGCATGTGCTGCCTCGACGCCCGTGCGGCCTCAGTGAGCCACGGTGTGCGCCATGCTGTCGCGGCGTGACTGCGACTGCACTTGCTGTTGCAACGGAACGCCGGCCGCCTGGTTGCGGCGCGGTTGTGCGACGGCCCCGTTCTGGACGTCCATGACGGCGTGCGCCACGAGACCGCCCATGGGGTCGTGTCTGATCAGGTCCCGGAGCCGGGAGCGCGATGAGCGCCCCTCGTTCCCGGGGTACAGGTGCTTGCCGAGTCCGACCGCGTGGGCCAGTGCGGCGAGCGCCGCGGTCCGCGGGTCCGGCGGTACGCCGGTGCGGATCGCACTGTCCAGCCGGGCTCTGATGTCCCGGCTGATTGCCGTGTCCGTCGCCTGGTAGCGAGTCGTCGGCAGCACTCCGCACATCTGGCCCGCCACGGCATGCACCATGCCGCACCGCTCCAGATGAGCGAGGTAAATCTGGCGGAGCCCCAGCCGGGGTCCGCCGATCCAGTGGACGGCCCGGACCGGGCTGCCGCGTCTGCGCAGCAGTTCCAGTGCGGAGTCCAGAGTCGGATCTCCTGTCGGCCGTGGCATCACCACGGCGATACGATCCCCATCAGGGGCTATCCGTCCTGCCAGAGCCAGCTCTACTAGCTGTGCCCCGGCCAGGCCGAGGTCGAGCGACTGCGGCTGCGCTGTGGTACCCGTGGTCGGGTCCAGAGCGAGCAGCAGAAGCTCCTCCGGAATTGTTCTGCGGCTCCTGCCCATCCATGCCTCCCCGCGTGGATGAGTGACAGGGTGACCCCTCTCACATCTGTCTGTCGAGGGTGCCTGGGTGCTTTATACGGGAACCAGTAGGTATGTCGTTCTCGTCTAGCAGCCCGGCCAAGGGTTCACACGGGACACTGGTAGATGGTTCGGACAGCGCGGGGATGTCCCCGCGCCGCATGGAGGAGGCATCGGTGGCGGGCGAGTCCCCCGACAAGTCGGAGCAGCAGAAGTCGTCGGGAACGACTCGGAGCGAGACCGATCCGCGTCTTGCCGTGTTCCGTGAACCCGCCTCTCCGGCGGAGTCCGGAGGCGGTACGGACACGGCGACGGCGGTTTTCCGCACGCAGCGGTCCGAGCCGGAGGGGCCGGAGGAGTCGGACGGCGCCGAGGGTGCCGAGGGCTCCGATGGCGGCGAGGTGGGTGTGGCCGAGGGCGACGGCGGAGCGGACGAGTCCGCTGACACGTCCGTTGGCGGGTCCGGTCCGGACGAATCCGCTTCGGACGGCTCCGCTTCGGACGAATCCGAGGAGTCGGATGCGGTGACTCCTCAGGAGCCCGAGGGCGCCGAGGGCGCCGAAGGGGTCACGGAGGCCGTGGAAGGCACTGAGAGCCCGGCAGAGGCCCCCGAGGCCGCTGCGGACGCTGCGGAGGCGCCGGCGGAGTCCGAGGAGCCTGTGGAGGCTGTGGAGCCTTCCGAGTCCGCGGAGTCCGCGGAGGGCGAGGAGGGCGAGCCCGCCGAGCCTGCGGAGGCCGCGAAGGACGAGCCCGACGAAGAGCCGGCCGAGGCCGCCGAGCCCGAGGAGGGCGATGCGCGGCTGCGTGCCGCCGTTGCCGCGTGGGTGTCCAAGGGCGACGACGCGGCCGATGGTGCTGCGGAGCCGGAGGCGCCGGCGGAGTCCGAGGCGCCTGCGGCGTCGGACGGTGAAGACGCGGCGCCCGAAGACGACGGGACGCCGACCGACACCGCCGAAACCACCGACACCGCCGATACCGACTCTGCCGATACCGACGCGGACACCGACGCCGCCGATACCGACGACGCGTCCGAAACCGCTGCCGACACCGCTTCCGACGTGCGCGTTCCCCGGACCCGCGAGGAGTCCGGCGACGAGGCGCAGCCCGCCGCGGACACGCGAGGAATCGATCAGGCGACAGCCGTCTTCAAGGCGCCGAGGCTGCCCCGCGTCGACCAGCCGACGACCGCGCTGAAGATCACCCCGCCGCCGGCGGAGCAGAAGCCGAAGCCCGGTCCGGAGACCGGGGCGAAGCCGGAGGCCCCTGCCGAGCGGACCAGCAAGTTCGTGAAGCTGCGTGCGGACGACGTACGCCCGGCGCCCGCACCCCGCACCCCGGAGGCGGCCGCCCCCGCGACCCCCGGCGCCGCTCAGCAGCAGCCCGCCGTGTCGCTCAGCGGTGCCGAGCGGACCCGGCAGCAGCCGATGCCGCCCCGGCCGCCGCTCGACCTGCTGGCGGAGCTGACGAACACCCCGCCGCCGCCGGAGACCCCGGTCCGCACCGCCGTGCGCCGGGTCAAGATCTGGACCCCGCTGGCCATCCTGCTGCTGATCATCTTTGCAGTCGTGCAGATGGTGCGGCCGTTGCCGGCCCCGGCGCTGACGATGACGGCGGAGTCCGCGTACACCTTCAAGGGCGGCGACCTGAACCTCTCCTGGCCCGAGCAGGGGCAGTCGGCGGTCACCGTGGACGGTGTCGGCTCGCTCGGTTCGGCGGGAGCGCAGAAGCCGGCGCCCATCGCCAGCGTCGCCAAGATCATGACGGCGTACGTGGTGCTCAAGGAGCACCCGCTCACCGGCAAGGAGCAGGGCGAGAAGATCACCGTCGACCAGCAGGCGGAGGACGAGTCCAAGCTGGGCGACGAGTCCACCGCGCCGATCAGCCAGGGCCAGGAGTTCACCGAGAAGCAGCTGCTGCAGCTCCTGATGATCCCGTCGGGCAACAACGCCGCGCGCCTCTTCGCCCGCTGGGACTCGTCCGAGACGGAGTTCATCGCGAAGATGAACGCCGCGGCCAAGGACCTCGGCATGACCGGCACCACGTACACGGACCCGAGCGGGCTGAAGAAGACGACGGTGTCCACCGCCGCCGACCAGCTCAAGCTCGCCAGGGCCGTGATGCAGAACGAGGTGTTCCGGGAGATCGTCGACACCCCGCAGATCAAGATCGACGGAATCGACGGGACGATCTACAACAACAACTCGATCCTGCTGGAGCCGGGTGTGAGCGGCATCAAGACCGGTTCCTCCACGCCGGCCGGCGGCAACCTGGTCTGGTCCGCCAACACGGTCGTGGACGGCAAGACGCTCTGGATCTACGGCGCGGTCATGGGGCAGCAGGCGGGTACCGGCCAGCCGTACGACAGCCTCGTGATGTCGCTGAACAACAGCCTCAAGCTGATCCAGGACGCGCAGAAGGCCGTGACGTCCGCCACGGTCGTGAAGAAGGGCGACGTCGTCGGATACGTCGACGACGGGTTCGGCGGCCACACTCCGCTGGTCGCGACCGGTGACCTCAAGGCGAAGGGCTGGGCGGGGCTCAAGATCGAGCTGTCCGTGAAGGGCGACGGCGAAGAGATCTCGCGCAGCATGAAGGCGGGCACGAAGGTCGGCGTGGTGACCGTGGGGACGGGCCCCGGAAGGGTCAGCACCCCGGTCGCCCTCCAGGAGGACCTGAAGGACCCGGGCTTCGGCCAGAAGCTGACCCGGATCGGCTGACGCTCCGCGGACCCGGCCCGGAAGGGCCGGGAAAGCCGGGGAAGGGCCCGGGAGGACCTGGGGTGCGAGGCACCTCACGGCTCTTCCCGGGCCCTTTCCGGGCGGTGACGAGAATGTGCGTGTTAGCGTCCCGGGGGCAACGCGTGGACCCTGGAACGCGTCTTCCCGCGCATGAGACCCGAGCAGGCAAGCCGGCGGTTCCAACGCGTCCGGGGAGGGACGGGGAGAATCGCAGTGACCACTGCCGAGCCGACACGGGCGAGCAGCACGGCTTCCGCAAGCTCCGCGAGGAGTACGGGCGGGCCGGACGGGCCGGGCGGACCGGACGCGACCGGTGGGTTCACCGGGAGGTTCGACGCTCTCAAGGAGCGGTGCCTGAGGCATCCGGTCCTGCTGACGACCGCGGTCGCGGCCGTCGCCCACATTCTCTGGTTCCTCTTCTTCGCCAACAGCGGCGGTGACATCGCGGCCCAGGACGCCTGGGCCGAGTTCGTCGGCCGGCATCCCGGGACGGCGTACAACCTGGCCTGGTACGGGGGCATGCACCCCGTCTCGTACAGCGTCGTCTCGCCGTATCTGATGTCGCTGGTCGGCGTACGCACGACGATGATGATCGCCGGAACGGTCTCGGCGGGCCTGACCTCGCTGATCCTCTACCGGGTGAAGGCGGTGCGCAATCCGCTGGCCTGCTCGATGGCGGGTGTCTTCGCGTATCTGTGCAACGCGCTGTCGGGCCGGGTGACGTTCGGGCTCGGCATGATGTTCGCGGTCGGTGCGACGGCGGCGGTGTTCTGCTGGCCCTACCGCTGGCGGTACAAGCGCTGGGCGAAGGCGGCCGTCGCCGCACCGCTCGCCGCCCTCGCCACGGCGGGCAGCCCGGTGGCCGGGCTCTTCCTCGGAGTGATCGCGGCCGCGCTGTTCCTGAACAAGCGGCGCCCCGGCGCGTACGCCCTGGGGCTGGCGCCGGTCGTGGTGGTGGCGCTGTCCTCGTGGCTGTTCCCGTTCTCCGGTACGCAGCCGATGTCGGTCGCGACGCTGTCGGGGCCGTTCATCTTCGCCTGGCTCGTCTTCTTCCTGGTGCCGGGCGACTGGCGGACGGTGCGCACCGCGGCCGCCGTGTACGGCACCGGGACGCTGCTGACGTATGTGATCGACTCGCAGATCGGCTCGAACGTCTCGCGGATGGCGATGCTGTTCGCCGGCGTGGTGCTGCTGGCCGCGCTGCCGTACACCGTGCCCCGTTCCCGTAAGTGGTACGCACTGGTCCTCGCGTTCGTCGGGCTGAACTTCTGGATCGGGTTCAAGGGCGTCGACGACATCGTCCGGACCGCCCCCACCGCGTCCTGGACGCGGGCGCTGGCACCGCTGGTCGATCAGCTCCAGCAGGTCGGGGCCGACCGGGGCAGGGTCGAGGTGGTGCCGCCGAGCAGCCACCGGGAGTCGGCCGCGATGCTGCAGCACGTCAACCTGGCCCGCGGCTGGAACCGGCAGGCCGACATGGAGCGCAACCCGCTCTTCTACGACGACACCCTGAACCCCGTCAACTACCGCCAGTGGCTCGACCGCTGGGCCGTCCACTACGTGGTGCTGCCGAAGGGCGACCCGGACTCCAGCGGTGCCGCCCAGGAGACGGAGCTGGTCGACAAGGGGCTGCCGTACCTCAAGGCGATCTGGTCCGACGAGAACTGGCGGCTCTTCGCGGTCGACGGCCCCGTGCCGATGGCCGATCCGCCGGCGACGGTGGACAAGGCCGAGGCCGGGGAGCTGACCATCCATGTGAAGGAGGCGGGCCGGGTGCTGATCCGTATCCCGTACTCACCCTGGCTCGCCGTCGTGGACGAGAAGGGCAAGAGCCTGGAGCGGCCGCAGGAGACCGAGGCGTCCAAGCAGCGTGCGGACAAGGACACCCCGAAGTCCTTCGCCAACACGAACGGCTGCCTGATCAAGATGGACGAGGACGAGTACGGCGACGAGTGGACGGAACTGCTCGCCCCGCGCCCCGGCGTGTACCGGCTCGGCGCCCCCTATCAGCTGCAGCCCGGGACTCCGTGCCCGGACGAACTGCGCTGACGCCCGCCGCCGGCCCCGCGCAGCGGTGCGGGACCGGCGCCGGGCCAATTCCGCACGATCCCTCCCAGCGGGGACGCGGCACTGGCATGGTGTGCTGCCATGAGGTGCCAACAGTGCGGCGGTCAACGACGTGGTGCGCTGCCCGGTATGAGCTGTCCCGACTGCGACTCGGTGACGCGGGCCGGCGGCGGTGACGGTGCGTGGATCGCCCGGGAGACGCTCGCGGGCCGGATGTCCACCCTGCCGGCGAGCCGTAAGGCCTGGCTGGCGGCGGGGGTGGTGGTACTGACGGGCGCGCTGGTGACGGCGGTGTCGTTCCTCGCGTCGGCGGGCGGCGAGACCCGGACCGGGGCGGTCGGCCGCCCGGGCCCCGGTGCCGGCGACCGGGCCGGCGGCGCTCCCACCCGCATCAGCCCCTCGGCCCCCGGCGCCTCCTCCCCTTCCTCCCCGGCCACGCCTCCCGCAGCGTCGGCCCGGCCCGGCTACCGCTACACGGCGTGGGCGGGCCCCGGCTGCTCGACGGGGGAGTACCGCGAGTACGGGCGCTTCGAGAACGGGGACGCGGGCTGGTACACGGTCGACTCGGGCGGGTTCCGGGGCAGCTCGTGCGACGGCCGGTTCAGCGCCGTCCCGATGTCCGGCAGCCCCGACGAGGACCGGGGGTCCACCGCCACCTGGTCCTGGCACCTGGGGGCCGGGTTCCGGGAGTGCGCCCTGACCGTCTTCGTCCCGCGCTCGGACCGGGACCAGGACGTCGCCGGAAACCCCACGGTGTACCGGGTGCTCTCCGACCCCTTCGACGCCGACTCGGCGTACACGGGCTTCGCCGTGGGCCAGACCGCGCACCGGGGCAGCGCGGTCGACGTGAAAAGCTACCCGGTCAAGGGCGACACCTTCGCGGTCCAGCTGATCGACCGGGGCCGGGACTGGGGCAGCACGCGGTTGGTGGGCGCGCACCATGCGGCGGCGCAGCTGAAGGCTTCCTGCCGCTGAGGTGACCGGCGTCCGGCCGGCGCGAATACTTCCCGGAACGGAACGGAACGAACAGAACGAACAGAACGCACGAGCAGCTAACGCCGAGCAGCTACGGCGACGAAAGAAGGCAGGTCCGCCCATGCCGGCACCCTCCGGGTTCAGCTACGTATCCCATGCCGACGGCACCGTCGTCATCACCCACCGCGACCGCAAGGCCACCACACTGCGCGGCGACCGGGCGGCCAAGTTCGTGGCCGAGGCGGAGTCCGGCGACGCCCAGGCCGTGATGGCCCGCTGGACGGGCGCGTACAAGTTCGGCAACGAGCGGATGGCTCGCAACCACCCCAGAAACAAAGGTCGTTGACCGTGTCCGGGGTCGTTCGGGGTAAGGATCCTTCCTCGGGTTTCCGGTTCACGGACAGGACGCCCGTGAACCGGTGAGCCCTCCCGGCCGCAGCGCAATCGTGTTGACCGCCCCGGCAGGCAGTGCTTGGGTCGGCGCGTGGACAGCATTCCTGCCAACCGGCGGTTCTGGAACCGGATCAGCGGCGCCTACCAGCGGAAGCACGACCCGCAGATCGGCGCGACGCCCCGGCTGTGGGGCACGTACGCCATCCCTGACGCGCACCTGCACGCCCTGGGCGACGTGACCGGCAAGCGCGTCCTCGAACTCGGCTGCGGCGCGGGTCAGTGGTCCAGGGCGCTCGCCGCGGAAGGCGCCACCGTGGTCGGGATCGACCTGTCCGAAGCCCAGCTCGCCGCGGCAGCTCGCGCGATGGGAGCGGCCCGCTACCCGTTGGTGCAAGGCGCCGCCGAACAGCTGCCGTTCGCCGACGACAGCTTCGACGTGGTGTTCTGCGACTACGGCGGACTCAGCTGGGCGCCCCCGAGCCTGGCCGTCCCGCAGGCCGCACGCGTCCTGCGCCGCGGTGGGCGTCTGGTGTTCAACACCGCCAGCCCCTGGTTCGAAGCCTGCTACGACGAAGCCGCCGGCCGCGCAACGGCGACGCTGCAGCAGGACTACTTCGGGCTGGACGCCATCGCCGAAGGCCAGAGCGCGGTCAGCTATCAGCTCACCTACGGCGACTGGATCAAGGTCCTGCGCGGCGCGGGGCTCGTCATCGACGACCTCATCGAGCCGCGGCCGGAACCCGGAACGGCCAACGGCTACAACCGGACCGATCCGCCCGACTGGGCACACCGCTGGCCGGCAGAAATGCTCTGGGTGACCCACAAACCGTAGACACCGCCGTACGGGCGCCGCCCTGCCGGCCGGGTGCCCTGCCGCCCACCCGGACGGCAGGGCACCCGGCCCCCTACCAGGGGCCGGGGATCAGGAGGCGGTACACGAGGCCGCCAGAGAGGGCGTGCCCGCCGCCTCCGGCGTACTCGCGAGGAAGCCGAACGTGGTGCTCGCCCCCGCCGCCAGCGTGCCGTTCCACCCGGCGTCGCGCACGGTGGTCCCGGTCAGCGCGCCGTTCCAGACCTGGGTGAGCCGGCTGCCCGCCGGGAGTCCGAGGGTCACCGCCCAGGAGGAAGTCTGCTTCGTGGCAGACGTGTTGGTGACCGTCACCTCACCCTGGTACCCGCCCTGCCACGCCGACACCGTTCGGAAGGCCGCCGAACAGCCCCCGCTTCCGGGCTCCTCGGGGTCCACCGGGCCTCCCGGGGTGAGCAGGGCCGACAGCGCCGGGTACCAACGGGCCGCCATCTTGGCGTCGCCGGAGGCGTTGGGGTGGACGCCGTCGTAGGTGTCGGTGGCCGTGTCGAAGCCGGTCCACTGGTCGACGACGGTGACCGGCGACTCCGCGGTGGTGATGCCCTGGACCCAGGCCGGAATGCGCTCGTTGAAGGCGACCGTACGCGCGGCGCACTCGGCGCAGCTGCTCGGATTGATCGGAATGATCTGGGCGACCAGCACCTTCATCGCCGGGTTGGCGGCCCGCATCTGGCCGACGAGCTTGGTGTACGCGGCAAGAATGGTGTCCGGTGCGATGCTGCTCCAGACGTCGTTGGTCCCGAAGTGCATCACCACGATGTCCGGCGCGGTCGCCGCCAGCCACCCGGGCAGCAGGTTCTGGTCGGCGGTGGTGGTGGCCAGGTAGCCGCCGTGGCCCTCGTTGTCGGCGTCGTGCGTGAGGGCGCAGCTCTGGGCGTTCAGGGTGCCGACGAAGTCGATGTCGGTGTATCCGGCCTTCTGCAGTTGGTCCCAGAGGAGGGAACGCCAGCAGCCCGGGGACCCGGTGATGGAGTCGCCGAGCGGCATGATCCGCACCGGGGCGGCGGCGTTCGCGGCGGCGGTGGCGGACGGGGCGCCTGCCAGGCCTAAACCTGCAACGCAGGCGAGGAGGGCGGCCAGGAGAGTGGCGAGGAGGGGGCGGTGTCTGCTGCGCACGGGGTTCCTTCCCGAAGTGGGGCGGAGGCGGGGGGTGCGGGTACACGCGACGTGGGAGCGCTCCCACGCTGCGTATCGTTCATCAAGCCACGATTGGCGATGACACGTCAATAACCGGGACGGGGTCGGACTCGGCGCGCGCGGTGAGATCATCGGGCAGTGGGACTACCGCACACAGCAACGCATCCTCGGCCCGTTTGCCGACCGGTCCGAGGTCGGACGGACCACCGAGGGCCTCCGGCACTGCGCGTTGCCGCTGTGTTGGTCGTTTGGGTGCACCAGCGGCAGGACCGGCTATGGGCCGGCGGTGGCCTTAGGGACGTCGGCTCAGCCGTCGACGGGGATCGGCCGGTCCGGTGGGCCGTCGGTCAGCAGGGACGCCAACAGGTTCGGCAGCTCAGCCGGGCGCAGCACGTCCGAGGTCGCGGCCAGTTCCGCTATGGTCCACCAGCGGTGCCCGGTGATCGCGGCCTTCTCGATCTCCTCGAATGCCGAGGTATCGACCTGGAACGCAGGCGTCCGGGCCATGTAGTAGCGCTGGCGAACCTCATAAGCGACGCCGCTCCGGACCGTTGTCCACGGACGCCCTCGCCAGATCTCCGGACCCAGCGAGAGGTTCGTCAGCCCGGTTTCTTCTCGCAACTCCCGCAGGGCTGCCTGCTCGTGGCTTTCGCCCGGCTTGAGTCCGCCTCCAGGGGTGAACCACCGAACGGAACCGTCCTCCTTGTTCAGGGCAGAGAACAGCAGTAGTCGACTGGCGTCGTCCAGCAACACCACGCGCGCGCCCGGGCGCGGCACCAGGCTCCCCTCCGGATTCATCACCTCGCCAGATTAGAGCCACGGTCCCTGGGCGGCCGCCGGACCTGGTCACCGGGCCGAGCTTCACGCAAGTCTGGTCAGAGCCGGATTCAGAGCCTGCCGCCCGCGGTGGTCACTCGGAGGTTCGGCGAAGTACAAGGGTGATGAAGCCGAAGCTGTCGCGATAGCTGTGCAGCCACTGCGAGCGGTGGGTGGAGCCAAGCCGCCTCGCCGCAGCCGAGGTCGAGCACGCGTGCATCTCCTCGATCCACGGTTCGGTGAAGCAGCCGACGCACCGAATCATCGTCAAGAGGGCTGTTGATGGGGTGATCAGCGTGTGCCGACTGAGAGATCTTTTCGCGGTTCATGGCGCGCAGCCTGACAGCGCCGGACGCTCATCGCATGTGCTTTGCCCCGCCGATGAACGAGTACCGGACAACTGCGACCGGCACTCAGGGTGGAGGCATTTCGTACCTTCGGATCTTGGATATGAGATCGCCCAGGGGAGTCGGTAATGGCCTGCTCCGGGGCCTTCGCTTGCACCCCGGCAGGATTCGAACCTGCGACACCCGCTTGAGGAGTGGGATCGAATCCTTGCCGGAGGGTGCTCTAGCGTGCCGCAGGGTGTTGTTCTGCCTGATCAGCGCCCTCTGGCGTTGTACCCCATCCGGCTCCTGAGGCACTGTGCCGGACTGTCCGCTCACGCATCGCGCACGCATCTCATCCCGCTGGGCGGGGCGTTTGTGATCCCGCCCCTCGTTAGGGGTGTGGGAGGCGTGGACAGCTGATCGAGGTATCAGTTGCTGGCTTCTCGCCGACACATACCCGGGATCGTGGCAGCAATGCTCGCTTCCGTCGTGCGCCCAGGCAGAACACCGTGAGCACAGGGGGCATCCCATTGTCAGTGCTGCCACATATTGTGGAGCCCTGGTGAAGTAGCGGTGAAGGCCGTGCACTTCAAGGGGATGTGGGCGCAGAGGTCGAGAGTGGGGCAGCAGTGGTACATGGGGACAGTGGCCGTATGGCGCCGGACGACCTCATCCGGGACCGCGAGGTGGAGAGTGCGCGGAGTGACCGGCTTGCTCACGGTCACATCGCCGATCAACTCCTAGACGTGGTCCTGTCGGTGCCCACGCCGACCAACATTGCGGTCTGGGGCCCTTGGGGCTCCGGCAAGTCTGGTGTGGCCAACCTCCTGAAGGGCTTGCTCGATAAGCAGGAGGGTGTGCGGTTCGTCCGCTTCGACGCCTTCAAGTATGCGGAAAATCCGCTGCGCAGGAACTTCATCATCGCGGCCGCGACCGCCCTGGGAATCAAGGACGCAAAGTTCCACGAGGAGCTGTATGGCGGACGGGTCGCCGTGAAGCTTCAATTTGGGCGGAACGACGTAGGGCGTCTTCTGAGGATGTTCGGCTTGTCTTTCGGAGCTGTCATTGCTCTATTTGGCGTCGCGATGGCGCTGTTCGCCTGGCTGCATGGAGGAGCGTTCCGGCCCACGTTCGCTGACATGGCCGCAGGAGCGCTGAGGGCGGGGATGGCGCCTGCGGTCCTGTTGACCTCCCTGATGGTGCTGGTCTCTCGGACCCTCACACGCGAGCACAAGACGGAAGCTGCTGACAGCGACGAGCAGTTCGAGCGGATCTTCGCCGATCTCGTCGCGCGTGCCGGCGTGGAGCGCATCGTCGTGTTCGTTGACGAGTTGGACAGGTGTAAACCCTCCGACGTTGTGGCCACGCTCGACGCTCTGCGCACCTTTCTAGGCGTCGGCGGTTGCGTCTTCATCGTTGCCGCCGACCAGCAGGTTCTGGAGGAGGCACTCACACGCGCTCTGCAACAGGCCACTCCTAACGACTCCGTCAATCCGTACTACAGCAGCGGAAGCGGCTATCTGGACAAGGTATTCCAGTACCAGCTCAGCCTCCCGCCCCTGCTGGTGCCCAAGGTGACCAGCTTCGCCGCTGATCTGGTCCGTGGACGGGACGGTTTGTGGGCGGCCATAGATGTCAACCTGGTGGTGAGTGTCCTCGTGCCGTCGCATGTGCGCAGTCCCCGCCGGGTGAAGGCACTTCTGAACACGTTCGCCCTGACCTACCGGCTGGCCCAGCGGAGGGCAGCGGATGGGCTGCTAGAGACCGACCCGGCTACGCGGGTCGAGGAGATAGCCAAACTGACCTGTCTTCGGGTGGAATTCCCGCTTTTCGCCAGGGATCTGCTGCTCGACCACAGGCTGTGCGAGTACGTACTTGCCCTGGACGCCAATCCCCGGGCCGACCTGGGCCACGTGGGAGAAGAGGTCAGGCAGGCGGCGGGCAGGTACGCGAATCTCGATGCCGACGTCGATCGGCGACTTAGTGACCCTGAAGACCCCAACGAGGAGGGGGATGAGAAAGCAGTTGACGTCCGAAAGCGACATGGCCAGCAGCTCGTGGCCTATCTCAAGCGGACACGGAAGTTTCCGGGCCCGGGCCGTGACCTGATCTTCCTGGAGACCAGCGGCAGCGTGTTCGGGCTGCCGGCCGTCGTGGCTGAGACGCTGGAGCAGCATGCCCAGAACGCCGAGTTGGACGAGGTGCTTGCGTCCATCGGTGGCCTCGCCGTCGAGGACCGTCCCGCCGCGCTGGCCCTTCTGACTCAGCAGGCCCGGGACGCGATCGGGCTGGAGGAGGAGAACGTTGCCTATGCCGTTCTAGCGGTCTGTGGTGACACAACTATCCCACTGAACGGCGCTGCGGACATCGCGGTCGAGACGCTGACACCGATCCTGACCAACTCTGCCCATGCACTTCCGGACGAGGTGCTGGAGGGTTGCTGGCGGCTAGCTTTGGCGAGTGACCGCCCGGCCGCTCTTGAGATGCGCACGACGGTCCTACGACACTCGTTGGTCAGAAAGAGCGCTCTGGTAGCCGCCATGGTGATTCGTCATGTCGAGCCGGCCTTGGCAGCAGACCCTAGCCTCGTCGAGGAGTTGGTGTCCGGGCACCTTCTGGGTGAGGAGGAACACCTGGTGGACATGCTTGCCGAACTTCCCTCCTCGGAAGCCGCGACTCTTATGACGCAGGTCGGTCCCGTTGTCGCGAAGGACCTGCGAGCGCTGATCGAGCAGCACGAAGCGTGGAGAGAAGCAGAAGCTCAGCCGGGA
This sequence comes from Streptomyces sp. NBC_00385, assembly GCF_035917155.1. Lineage (NCBI taxonomy): Bacteria > Bacillati > Actinomycetota > Actinomycetes > Kitasatosporales > Streptomycetaceae > Streptomyces > Streptomyces sp. NBC_00385. Next base: position 4,967,592 of record NZ_CP107951.1, read on the forward strand.
GCCGCAGCAACGGATGCCTCAACAGAGCCAAGATCTCCTGACGAGGCGCTGCAGAGACTGGAACGGCTTCTCGAGCATTGGTGCGAGGAAAGTCCCGATGCGGCACATGTCGTCGTGGAATTGCTGCTGGCGTCCGACAACCAACTCTGCCGGTCCATCGTTGAGAAGAAAGCGGATGCTATCCCCGCAGTCAGGGAAGAGGCTCTGGCTCGGGCGATTCTCTCCAGCGCCTCGCGACGTTCGACCGACCAGTGGCCAGATTGGCTGGGGATGTTGGATCCCCGCTCCTCCATCGACAATATGACGGAGGAGTTCGAAAAGCTGTTGGAGGTGCTGTGGGGAAGAGTCAGCAATCGTAAGAACGCCCTAGAGCCAGAAGTGGTCGCTAGCGCTGCGGACGGGTTTATGCGGCTCTTCGACACTCAGCCCCCCGACCGCTATCCGCACATCACGGCCTTCGTCCTGCCGTCGCTGTTCCGGCCCTCGACCGACGAGGAAGCTACAGAGCAGCTACGGTTGCTCGGCGCGCTTGAGCCGTTGGAGAACGGCGGATTGTTGAGGCGCGCAGACCTTGTTTCTCACCAGGCGTCAGCACTTGCCGAGTTGCTCGCCGATGGTGACGACCTCGTCGTTTCGGAGGATGGTGCGATCTTGTCCTACGTTGAGGCGCTACTGATCGACTGCCTTCGTGACCTGGACTCTCCCGGATCGCCACCGCTGAGTACCGAGAGGGCCCGCGCTCTGGTGGAGGCCCTGGATAACTGCAACTGGCTCCCAGAACTTGAGCACACCCGCCTACGTATCCGCGCGAGCCATTCGCTCTTGACTGGCGGCGTCGACAGGGACGGCCTTCAGGCATTGCCGTCGGCGGCGGAAATGGCCGCCCACGTCCGTAGGCGCCCCAACCATGTCGGCGAAACGTTGGCTGCCTGGATCGCTCTCGAAAGGCCCTCGGCTACAGATCTGCTCACAGCCGTTTCGGCAGGCTTGCGGCAACAGCCGTCGCTGCAGACTAACGCGACGCTGCTCCAAGCAGTGGCCTCACGGCTGGCCGATCTGCCCGCGCAGTACCGGGCCGCCTTCTGGAGGGATCTGCTTGGAGGCCCGGGCACTCGCCTGCCGGAGCAGACGCTGACCGCAGCCGGATGGCCATCACTCCCAGACACCTTCACAGCCGAGCTGCTAATCGACAGGTATACCGGCGCATCAAGAAATCCCGACCGCCGAGCCATCCTCGACCTGTGGAAGGCTGCGAACGTCACATCTGTTGCTGCACGACGCGATCTGATTCAGCAGATCCTCCTACCCATGCTTGAGGCGAACCAGGGAGCGGCCGAGTTCGCCATCCTCTACCTGCCGCAAGTGATGCAGTCGGTCCCCACGGGGATGGGGAAGGCCGTACGCGAGGCCGTCGAAGCAAGTGGCACGAAATGGAGTAGCCTCGCGCCACGTGGCACTAAGGCACTGAAGGCAGTGGGCTACTCCACCGAACGTACGGGTCTACTGAGATTGCGCGAACGCATCAGCCGCGGCAACGACGATTGAGGGGCCGGGACTGAGGCCGGACTGGGGCTGAAGCCCGGTTGCCTGCCCTTCTCGGACGTACGGCAGCACTCATATCTGGGCGCCGGCCTGCTCATCCCGCACCGCAAAGACGCGGCCAGAGGCGCCTGGCCTGTGGCAGGAGTCGGAGAACACCGTCCATCGCGCGGCCCGAGCACGGGTCGAGCGTGCGCTGCCTCGACTGAGGAACGGGAAGATCCCGCGTGACAGCCCGCTCAGGAGCCGCGGCGTTTACAAGCCATGCTGGGCATCACTCAATTGCACAGCATGGCCCTTAGCGGGTTATGCATGCCCATACGGACAGCCTTTATCCGGCTGCTACCTGGCGGAAGCCCCCGCTGCAGAACCAGTCGTGGGCGGCGAGCGCTTCATACAGGGCCACCATCCAGGAATTCTTGTTCCGGCGGGCACGTGAGCGTGCGAGTCCTTCCAAGTGCACACGGACATCTGGTGCTCCGCCGACCTGGAAAGCTTCCTCGATCGACAGCTCGATACCCGGCAGGTCGTCAGCGACCTGTTCCTCATACAGCTGGGCCAGTTTGAAGGTCTCGAAGTGGTATCTGACGCGCTTCGCAAGTTGCATGTTCCATGATGCGGGCGGATCCACATAGAAATCGATGGCCCAGCTCGCCGGGCTATCCAGGTGATTCGCTTGATAGGCCCGGCCATCAGCCGAGCGAGTTATCAACCGTGCCCTTAGCCAGCGGTTGTCGTCGATGTCATCAAAATAGGGGTGGAGGGTCTGTTCCTCGTAGCAGGTCGGTGCGCGGTCCCTCTTCTCGAAGTTGCAGTCTGAGCAGATGGGCAGCAAGTTGATCGGTACGGCGGCAAGGTAGGGATAGATCGACTTGGGCATATGGTGATCAACCTGACGCACCGCACCGACACCGCACATGGGGCACTTTGTTCTGCGATTGCGGGCCTCTTCGTACACGGGGCGGCCAGGATGATGTGGCCCCATCCGCCGTTCGTACATGGCGATCAACGCGTCTCTATCGCGCTTCTTAGACGGAAGGGGGGCGAACGAGGCAGGCTGCAGCAGGTGAAGCGTGGAAGTGCGGCATGCCTGCTCATACGCACCGGCGGCGATCACAACTCTCAACTCATAACTGTTGAGTAGAGTCCACATCGGCAGGCTGATCTTCGTACTGATGCACATACGGAACGCTTCTGGCGTTCCGATCTGAGGAGGGTCGAGTCGGCGCATCAGTGCCCGCTTTCGCGGCGGCGGGTCGCGGAGCGGGCCAGTGCCCGCCCTTCGGCACCCAGCTGGTCATCGAATTCTTCCAGAATGTCCTCAAACGACATGCCGTCATCGGCGAGCGACTGGATCAGTCGGTTGAACCCTGTGCGGCGCACCTCCAATCCGAAGATCTCCCGGGTGATCACTCCGACGTTCTCGCCGAACGTTTCGATTTCCGGGTGATCGACACGTAGATCATCGCCCGCCCTGCGTAGGGTCCAGACTGCCTCACGGGGCGTCTCCTGGAGTACTACGGGCGAGTGGGTGGCGATGATCGCGATGCCGTTACGGTCTCCCAGCAGCTCGGACAGGGTTCGCACGAACGTCGACAGCAGCGGGGGGTGGAGATGGGCCTCCGGTTCGTCGATCAGGACGAGGGTGCGTTCGGTGGTGTGCTGCACCAGCCGGGCCAGGGTCAGTAGAACGATTTTGTGTCCCGAGCTGAGTCCGTCGAAGACCTGCTCGGGGTCCGGCCGGTCCTGGGCGCGCGCGAGGCGCGTGATCTCCAGGTCCTCGAAGAGAGGATCAGTCTCTTCGAGCTTGGCCAGGACGTCCCTCCAACGGCGAGCCTTCGCAGGGTGGTCTTCCACGCACCTCTGTACGCACTCAGCGAACTCGGAGCCCAGAGCGACATAGCTCTTCACTCCCGCACCATCAGCTGTTTTCAGGCCAACGTACTGGTAGTCGACGCGGTCACCGACCCGGGTGACCGATCTGCTGACCTGGTGCGGGCCTCGAGAGTCGAATGCGCTGAACGATACGTACACGACATTGGTGAAGGGATGCTGACGGTGGTCGAGCCGGTCCTCTAGCGAGTTACGGCGCCACTTGCCGCGTGGTGCGAGTGTGGTCTGGGCGATGTTGTGTAGGAGGCGGGTCTTGCCTACGCCGTTGCTTCCGGTGACCGCATGGATGTTGCTGGGAGGGTTCTTGTCGGGGTCTACCGTCAGCTCGATTGTGAGTGTCGGGGCGCTCCCGGCCAGCGCCTCCTGCCGGTAGCGGACCTGGAAGCGTGAGAGTGTGGGCCCGCCCTGGACGATCCTGCGGTACTGCGTACGGACCGTATCGGCATCGGTGCCGCGCAGCAGCGATTCCCGCATGACGGGTTCGTTGCGTGCTTGTTCAAAGAGCTCAGCGTCGTAGGCAACATCGCGCAGACCGGAGAAGATGGCCAGGCGCGTTTCGTCATCGAACTCGTCACGGAGCGTTGCGTAGTAGTTCTCATCGATCCCCAGGGAGAAAAAGCCTGGCTCGAGAGCTTCGAAGCGCCTAGGTAGGGGAGTCCGGCCGGCCTCCATACCGAAGGAGCCGATCTTCAATGCGCCGACGTTGACGCCGCGGCTACCGTTGTAGCAACGCAGATGGAAGACCGTCTTGAACCCGTAGTCATCCCAGTTGTCGTCTCCGATCCAGGCTATGCCTGGACGAGTACGCGCTGCTTCCCGCGCGTTGGGCGCCGTAGTGAAGTACACCGCGTCACATTACCGAACGCGCTCCTGCCGTACGGGAAACTTCCTCCGACCGGACAGGAGTACGGATTAGCAGAGCAGGGCAGGCCGAGCTACGTGGCGGCACCACCCTCGACCAGTGCTGGGCCGCCCTCGCTCACCCCGGACAGCGGGCCCACCCGCCACAACGTTAAATCCGTGCGCCAACACGTCGCCAGCGGCAGCCACAACGGCCGACCGCGCTGAAGCGTCGAACCAGAGCCACCAGCCTGGCGAACTGCACCTCGGTCAACCCGGAGAACGGTTCGATCCACTTCGGATCATCCGCTGAAGCGCCAGACTCATGCCCGAGCAACGCAGCAGCTGCCTCACCGGTTACGCGATCCTCTAGATCGATCTAAATCACCCCGGGGAGTCGTGGAACCCCGGCGCCAGCCGGAGCGACCCGAGCAGGTCTCGACCGCCAATGGGGCGAACCAATCACCTGACCCAGGAGCAATCGCCGCTGAACGATCGAACCTAACGATTGGCCGGGTTACAGCCAACTTTCGCGGGATGCGGCTTGTTCGCGTCGTTACTCGCCGGTCCCTGTTGATGAAACCGCTCCTTTCTCGCATCCTGGAAGGCTTTCCATCGAGCCATGACCTGGGGGATAGGTGTCTCTTCACGCTGCACTTCGTGCGAACAATCCAGAGGCGGTCCACCGCACGCGCCAACTTATCGAATATATGCGCGAAATTGTTCGCGGCTCGCACAAGCCGGTGCGGGATTGGCAGAAGTATCCGGAGGTCCTCTGGCTCTCCAGCCTGCCGGACGACAGGCTGCAGCGGCACCCGGACGGTGACCGGCTGCTGCTCAAGGTGCCACACCGCCCGCCAAGGCCGGCTCCCGCACTGCCCGAGGTGCTGGTGGGATGGGTCGACCCCGAGGCCGCCGCTACCGCGACGCCCGAAGCGCCACCGCTAGCCGAGTCGGGGCCGGGGCAGGGGTGGCAGGAGGACGAGAACGGAGACCTGTTCGAGGTTTCCGAAATCCTCCGGGAGGAAGCACACGAAGTGTTGCGGGCCTACTCGCGATGGCTCGACGTGTGGCGTAAGTGGTCGGAAAAGGAGCGTGTTGACCGGCCGTATCGGGAACTTCATCAGCAGCTATACCGAATGGTGACCAGGATTCAGCAGGACGGCGAGGAATACGAGGCTGTGCTGGGGGCCGGATTGCTGAATATCGGATCTGTGCGTCCGTCGGCGCGGATAGCCCGGCATATCCTGACGGCGCCGCTGATGCTCACCATGAATTCCGTCAATATGACCATCACCGTCGCTCTCACGCCCGGCGACCCTGCGCGGCTGGAGGACAGCGAGTTCCTCGACGCGGACGAGGGATACAGCACACGACTACTGGGCGCGCTGCGGGACCGTGTCGACGCGGAAGGATTCCATCCGCTGTCCCGTGACTCCCAGGATGCGCTGGCTGCTTGGGCGGAGAGGGCATTTGGTACCGATCGCGCGGTGGGTTTCCACCACGGCTGGGGCCGCCCGCCTGCCGACCCGGCGCTGCCGGTGCCCACACTCGGGTTCACGCCGGCGATCATTCTCCGTCAGCGGGGCCAGGGCGCCCTCGTGAACTTCTACGATGGCATCGCGAACCGCCTTTCCAAGCCTGGCGCCATAGCCCCCCTAGGGCTGGCTCAGTTGTTGTACAAGCTGGAAGCGGAGGACCGCAGGGTGTGGGGCACGGCGGGTGGCCGGGATGTGCCTCCCGCCCTCGGCCCCGACCCGCTGTTTCCGCTGCTGTCGAACGAAGCCCAGCGGGAGGTGCTTAGGCGCCTGCAGACCGATACCGGCGTCGTCGTTCAGGGGCCGCCCGGCACGGGAAAGACGCACACCATCGCCAATCTCGTGTGTGCCTTGTTGGCGGATGGCAAGAGGGTGCTCGTGACGAGCGAGAAGAGCCAGGCACTAAAGGTCTTGAGGCAACAGCTGCCCGCCGAGCTGCGCAGCCTATGTGTCCTCCAGGGCGGCCGGCGCGAGGACGGCAGCGGTGACCTTGAGCAGTCCGTGCGCGCACTCTCCCAGCTCAGTGCCACCCAGTCGACGGAGCGTCTGGACATTCGGATCAAGGGTCATGAGGCGCTGCGCTCGAAGCTGTCTGACACCCGCGCGCGGCTTCGGGACGAACTCCGCACTGTTCGTGAGGCGGAGTGGTACGAACACCTCGATGTGGCACCGGGTTACGAGGGGCGGCTCGCGGAGATCGTGGAGACCGTCGCTGCCAGTGCGCCGAAGTATGACTGGATGCCCGCCTTGCCCACATCGGCACCGCGTGAACCCTCGTTCAGCGAGAACGAGGCCCAGCGCTTACTAGGTCTAGTGGCCCGGCATGGGGCTGGGGTGCTGGAAGAGCATGCTGCTCGCTGCCCGGACCCCGCAGACTTTGTGTCACCCGTGTTGTTCGAAGAGGCGGTCAGCACCTTGGACGCAGCGGTGCGCTCCTGCGCCGAAGCATCATCCGACACGCTGTCCGTCGAACTCGCGAATCAGGGGCCCGATCTGATCACGACGTTGGTAGAGCTTCTGGATGCAGCTGAGCACGCGCTCCAGAGTGAAGGGCTACCAGGTGAGCCAGCGGCGTGGTTGCCGGGCGAATGGACCACGCGTGCCCTGGGAGACGGTATGGCCGGCCAGCGTAGCCAGTTGTGGGACGCAGTGCGCCGGTCGGCCGCACGCGCTGAGGAGGCGCAAAGCGCGCTTCAGCGAAATCCCTTTGCCGTGCTCGACGTACCTGACGTGGCGCTCGCCGAGGAGTCGCGCCTCATCGCCGCTGGGAGGGACCTCGAACAGTTCCTGCGAGGTGGCGGCAAGCTGCGGAAATTGGTGCCGAAGCCGGTCCAGAAGGAAGCCCAAGTCCTGCTTCAAGGTTGCCGTGTAGACGGGCGACTGCCCAGTACGCCGGAGGAGATCTCCGCACTCGTGGCTCACCTGGCCGCACGCCAGTGCGTTCGGCAGCTGAACGAGCGCTGGCAGAGTGTCGGCGCACCTGCCGCCGAGGGTTCCACGGAGGTCGCTCTGTCGGAGCTGCTGGACCGGGTGCCGACCCTCCGTGCGGTGGACGGGTTCACTCAGTCCGTGCGTACGCTGCACGACGTTCTACTCAAGGCCCGCATCAAGGCCACAGTGCGGACGGCGCAGCAGTGGGACGACGTCCGTACATCGGCGAACTGTGCGGGACTGCTGCTGCAGGCCCGAGCGGCGGAGGAGAGGCTCCGGTCGATCGGCGAGCAGCTGCCGCGACCCGATGCCAACGGAGTGGCTGAGCTGACGGAGGTGCACCGAGCCGTCACCACCCGTGATCCGCAAGCGTACGGGGCCGCGATCGAGTCACTGACCGAGGCGTTCCATCGCGAGGCCGATCGCCGGGAGGCCCGCAAACTCCTGGACCGACTGTCCGGGGATCACCCCGAACTGTCCCGTCGCTTTGCCGAGTCCCCGACCGATGAGGCTTGGGAGAGCCGCCTCGTGCACTTGGACGGTGCCTGGGCGTGGCGGCGTGCGCGTACCTTCCAGGACACGATGCTGACACCTGGCAGGGAACCCAAGCTGGAAGGGGAGCTGGAAGCGGTCGAGGCGCAGTTGAAGAGCACGGTGACCCAACTGGCGGCCGACAGAGCGCTGTACCACTGCTTGGACCGGATGACGGCCGGCCAGAAGCAGGCACTGAGTGCCTACGCGTCGGCCACGGCGAACGCCGGCAGGGGAATGACGGCACTCGGCAAACGGCATCTTAAAGCGGCTCGTTCCGCGATGCGTGACGCACGTGAAGCGGTGCCGGCGTGGGTTATGCCGATAAAGCAAGTAGCCGAAATGATCGATCCCGAACCGGACGCCTTCGATGTCGTCATCGTGGACGAGGCAAGCCAGGTCGGTTTGGATGGCCTGATGCTGCTGTGGCTCGCTCCGAGGGTCATCGTCGTGGGTGACGACAAGCAGTGTGTTCCGTTCTACACGGGCGGTAAGCACGAGCGCTTCAACGAACTCCTCGACTCACTCCTGCCCCATCTCACCGACTGGCAGCGGGACGGGCTCAGTCCCAAGTCGAACCTCTACGATCTGCTGTCCGCGCGATTCAGCGAGACGATCCGACTCACCGAGCACTTCCGATGCATGCCAGAGATCATCAAGTGGTCCTCCGCTCAGTTCTATCCCGATAACGAACTAGTACCCCTGCGGCAGTACGGAGCGGACCGGCTACGGCCCCTCGAAGTCGTCCACGTCCATGAAGGCCACTGCGAAGGACGGCGAGAGACGCTGATCAACCGGCCAGAGGCTGAGCGCATCGTCGCCAAGTTGCAGGAACTCGCAGAGGATAAGGCGTACGCGAAAAAGAGTCTCGGAGTGATCGTGCTCCGTTCCGGACACCAGACGCGGCTGCTTGAAAATCTCATCGACACACGGATCGACTCCGCGGTCCAGGAGCGGCACAACATGCGAGTGGGCACGGCCGAACAGTTTCAGGGGGATGAACGGGATGTCATCCTGCTCTCTCTGGTAGTCGATGCTGACAACACTCGGGCCCTGACTGGCCAGGGCGACGGAAGGCGATTTAACGTGGCCGCCAGCCGGGCCCGTGACCAGATGTGGCTGTTCACCTCCGTCACGCCGGACCAGCTGCGCAGCAAGGACCTGCGCCACTCTCTGCTTACCTATATGCAGGCGCCGCCGGAACTCCAGGGAACCTCTCCCGGCCTATCCACGGTGTCACCCGACGATCGATGCGAACCGTTCGACTCTCTGTTTGAGCAGCGGGTATTTCGCAGAATCAAAGAAAACGGCTATCACGTCGTCCCGCAGTGGAAGGCCAGCGGCAAACGTATCGACCTCGTCGTCGTCGGAGAGACGGGGCGCCTCGCCGTGGAGTGCGACGGCAGCCCGTATCACTCCTCCCCTGACCAGATCCGTGACGACTACGAGCGAGAGCGGGAACTGCGCCGGGCAGGCTGGCAGTTTTGGCGTGTCCGGAGTAGCGAGTTCGCTCTGTCCCCGGAGGATTCGCTAGCGCCGCTGTGGAAGCGCCTTGACGCTCTGGGCATCCGGCCCGGGGTCATCGAGCAGACCCAGGGCGTATCGGCGAGCACATGGGTCCCGGTCGAGGCGGATGATGCCGACCTCACCGCCCATGAACTCGACGCCATGCTCGATGAGGATGCGTCCGTCTATCTCGAAGGAGTCTGATGTGAAAGAGATTTTTGACGACAGCACGCTGACAGAGATCGCCCACCTGATCTGCGGGGACGAGACGCCGCTTCTCTACCGGAAGGGGTACGAGATTGCTGCGTTCTTTCAGCGGGCGGGCTGGGACGACGTTCCGGATTACGACGGCACACCTAGACACAAGTGGGCCCGGGAACTCCTCAAGGAGCGGCAGGAGGACGGCACGGACGACGCCAAGCGCGCAATCCTGCGCCTCGCGAACCGCCTTGAGTACTACAACCAACAGCATGAGTACCGCGCCACGCTAAAGCGCCTTAACGAGGTACTCGTGCTCGACGGGCGCCGGATCGGCGAGGACGGAGGTCAGCCGGCCCTCGTCCGCTGCGAAGCCGGTTTCGAAGACGAGGTACTGCAGCTGCCGCGTGTCGAGCTGAAGGTCGCTGTGAAGGATGTGGTGAGCGACCCGGATCTCGCTACAGCTGTGCAGCTTAGGCTGGACGAGGCACGCACCTGCTACGAGCACGGCGCCTACACGTCGGCGATCATCATGCTGGGCAGCCTTCTCGAGGGAGTGCTCGCCCATGCGGCACAGGTCCGCACGACGGGCGAGCGCATGCCAAAGCCGTTGCGAAGCATGGGGCTAAATGACTTCGTGGAGTTCGCATTCAAGAACAGATGGATCGAGCACGATGCCAAGCTGGCCTCCGAGCTTGTCCGGCACTACAGGAATCTCGTCCATCCCTTGGCGGAGAAGAAGACCGGACACAGTCCGAACCGCGACACGCTCGACATGTGCTGGCCGGTTGTGAACGCCACGCTGAACGATCTCGCGGCGACAGCGACAGTGCCCCCTGCCTCGGTTTCAGTGCCTGCGCCCTCAGCGCCAGGTCGTGGCCGTGCCCCCCACGGCCCCGCACAACGCCCAACGCCAGCCTCCGTCGCTCGTCGTCGGTCGGGCGGCGGAGCGGTGGCGGCCACATGAGCCGGGGGTGTCCCCATTCCAGCGCAGGTGGAGAAGCGCGTATCCCGCCATGCAGACGTTGCCGATCGTCGTCGTGACGATTGGCGAGCGTGGGGACGAGTGCCGAGGCAGTGGTCGCAGGTGCGGTGCGGAGTGCGGACAGGCGGCCACTAGCTGACGATGCCCAGCGGTGACCGGCCGCGCTGCTCTCCGGCCCTCGTCAAATCAGGCAGTGACGCGTGCTGCTCGTTCGCGGAGTTCCTGCGCCTCAGGAACTCCGCTGTACCGCCGCAGGCGTACGTGCATGTCCCGCAGCGCGGCCTGGACCTTGACCGAACGGATGCCGTCGGCGCAGTCGAGGAAGTCGCGCCAGGTGGCCATGGCGCCGTCGACGTCGCCTTGGCGTAGGCGGACGCCGCCGAGGTCGGCGAGGACGATGGCGCGGGTGCGGCGGCGGTCGAGGCCGTGGATGTCGAGGGCGAGGTGGAGGTGTTCTTCGGCGGCGTCGAGGTCGCCGAGGCGGGAGAGGATCATGCCGGATTCGTGGGCCCAGCGGCCGGGGGAGTAGTGGGCGGCCCAGGAGTCGCTGCCTGCGGTAGCGGTTTTGCCGATGGCGGTCTCGGACATGGCGAGGTGCTTGGTCGCCATGTTGCGGTCGTCGTCCTGGGCGGCGGCGTTGGCGAGGGTGGCTTCGTAGTAGGCGACGGCTCGCGGGTTGTCCAGGTGGCGGCCGTACTCTACGCAGGCTTCGCCGAGCTGGACGGCCTCGGCTCGGTAGCCCAGGTCGACGCACTGGACGGCGAGCCCCCGCAGGGCGGTGGCGGACAGTTCCGCGTCGCCGGCCTCGGCTGCCAGGCGGAAGGAGTGGGCGTAGTAGCCCTGGGCGAGCCCACGCAGTTCTGGGGTGTCGCCTTCGTCCTGGGCCATCCAGCCGGCGAGGTGGACCAGCTGGGAGGTCGCGGCGAACAGCTCGCGCCCGGTGGCTTCGGTGAAGCGGCCTTCCAGCCAGGGAGCGACGTCCTGGGTCAGGTAGCGGACTGCGAGATGGCGCGCGTGGCCGCCGCCTAGTTCGGACGCCGAGTCGCCGAGGGCCTTCACCATGTGGCGCACAGCTGCCACTTCACCCCTGCCGACGCGGACGGCCCCTGGCGAGACGGTTGTGGTCCGGCGGGTGATGCTGTCCATGTCGGGCAGGCCGAGGGCAGACAGGGCGTATCCGCTGGAGGCGAGGATGAAGTTCCGGCGGTCCACGTCGTTCCTTCCCAGCTGGAGGACTGATGCCACGGTATCGGCGTGGAGTGCCGTCGGCGCGATCTCTGGAAGGTTGATCGCTTCCGGGTCCAGTCCCAATACCTGCGCGATGTAGGGCCACCAGTGGTCGGGGGTCCGCTCCCCCGCGATCCAGCGCCGAGCGTGCTGGCGCTGCAGACGACGGGGGTCGCCGCTCTCTGCCAGTCCGAGCGCGCGTGCCAACTCTGACGGGCCCCAGCCGCGTTCCTGGCAAGCCTGCTTGATCAGCTCCGCGACAGCCGGGTTCTTCGGCACCCCGTCACCCTCCCCACCTGGATTACGCGGGATTACGCAGGACTACATCCTGGGCCCTGCCCCGGGAGCGCGGATCGTCGTTGACTGAACATCACCCCCTGGATCTCCGATTGGCTCGAACAGGCCCTGCTCAGGGCCTATTGATGCCTGCTCGGACGCGTGAGAGGAACATCGGTGACGACGACGGGCCATGACCACCGCAGCCGCACGATCCCGCCCTCGGCGGCGGGCGAGACGACGCAGAATCCGCCGCCCTACAAGGTGGCCGAACGTGACTCCCGGCAGACGACTGCGATCGTCCGCAGCCTCGCCCTCCTGGACAAGGACCCCCGTTACGACCGACGGACCGGGCACGCTGCCCTGGCGATCGAGGTCTGCTTCCTCGACGGTACGAAGACCACCACAACCCTCGAAATGGACCCGGGCAGAGTCCTCCTGCTGAGCGCCCAGCTGGAGCGGGCCGTCGCCCTGCGCGCGAAGGCCCAGGAAGCAGCGGCCACGTGATCCGGCTCGCGTTATCCGATCCGCTCGGAACTGCCCTGACCTGGGTGTGGGCGCTCGGCACAGCCGCAGGACTCGCCATGATCGGCACGCTCGCCCAAGGCGAGTACTCGGCTGATCAGGACTTCCTGGCACACACATCGCTCGACGACCCGGGTCCGGATGACGCCGCCGGATAGGGCCACCGCCTTCCCGCCATGTCCTCCCTGCTCTGCACCACCTGCGAAGGGAAGCCGATGATCAGCCAGCTCAGCAGCGATACGCAGCCCCTGCCTGTGTCAGTCGCGTTCAGCGGTCCAGACAACACCGGCAAGACCAAACAGATCGGAATCCTCGCCCGCCGCATGGGCTCCGCAGCCACCTCGGCAGGTCCTCTTGACTACTACGACGGGCGCTGGGCGGCCATCAAGGCCGACGGCATGGCCCGCTGGTGGTTCGAGACGGGGCCGGTCGAGGAGGTCGCCGATGTCCTCGCCCATTCCTACCTGGAGCGCTCCCGGTATCCGTACTCCGCGCCCGTGCGGTTTCTGGACCGCGGGATCCCGATGCTGGAGGCGTCCGTCGCGGCCACCGCCGCCGTACGGGAGAACCTGAATGCCTGGCGGGCCGCCGACCGCGCCCGCTCCCTCCTGGCGCCGTACGAGTCCGATCTTCGCGCAGCAGAACGAGACGAACGCGCCCTCCTGCTCCTGCACTGTGAGGACGCCGAGGAAGGTACCCGCCGGAGCCTGTCCCACGAGGCAACCGTCACGGACATCTACGCGGCCTACCAGCGCCACCTCCACATGCAGATCAACCGGCTTATCGCGGAAGGCCGCTTCGCCATGCTGATCCGCATCGGCGACCGACCGACCATCACCATCCAGGACGAGGTCCGCAGGCACCTTGCGCCATTGCACCCCGCCATTCCCAGCCGAGCGCTGGCAGACGTGCACATCACCGCCCTCGGCGGGATGTCGGAGAGCGGCAAGAGCACGGCCGGCGAGTACCTACGAACCCACCACAGGCATGCCCGCCTCAAGATCGGTTACCTGATCGAGGACGCCGCCGAGCGGGCAGGCATCGAGGACCCGTACCGGGTGCCGCCGGTTGTCCAGGCCGAACTGATCGTGGACGGCCTCGATCGGTACTGCGAGGCCCACCACTTCCTCGACTGTGTCAGCGTGGAGTCGTTGCACGACTTCGACTCGGCGGTCGAGCTCGCCAGGATGCTCGGATCCCAGCTCACCGTCACCTACCTGGACACCTCCGCAGCCGTTCGCGCGCAGCGTGGGACTGCGGGTGCACAAGACGTGGCAGACCGGGACCGCGTCAAGAGCGCCAGGGGTGCCGACAAGATCGCCTCCATTGCCCAGGAGGTCATCAGCAACGACGGGCCGCGCCTGGCGCTGGAACGCCGTCTGGACCACTTGGTCCTGGCCCGCCAGTGGCCCGAGCACCAGCCGAGCACCATGCCGGTCAACGCCCTGGGCCTGCCGGTACACCTGGAGTCCTACCTCTCCACACTCCTCGACCGCCTGACCGGACCGCAGCCCCTGATCGACCTTCTGGCCGTCACCGGCAGCGGGGCCCGGGGCAAGTACCAGCACGGCTGGAGCGACCTCGACGTGTTCGTTGTTGCCGACGCCGAGTCCCTGGAGGGGATGCGCCGCGTCCTGGCAGACCTGGAAACCGAACTCGGCGGAGTCAAACTCGGTCTGACCGTGCTGACCCGTGCTGAGTGCCTGGCCGGAGCCGTCACTTCCAGACTCCTGCACATCCTTGCGCTCATCGGCAGCGGCAGCCTCGTCCCCCTGTGGTGTGACCAGGGGTTGGCTCTGCCTGCCCCGGACGCGGCCACCGACGTTGACGTGAGCCTGCGTGACGGGATCCAGGCTGCCGTCGAGATCCGGCGCCAGCTCCTCAAGGGGGCGCCCGACCTTCGCGACCTCTACAAGGTCACCGCACTCCTGGCGAAGATCCAGCTGCGGTTCAGCGGGATCGAGTGCCCCTCCGACAGCGACGCCCTGCAGACCCTTGTAGAGGCGGATTGGCCGGACACGAGCATGGTCGCGGCGGCCCGCACCGAGCGGTCTGCCGCCGAGGAGTTGGCGCAGGTCGTCCTGCGCAGTTGGCTGGCCACCCTTCCCGGAGAAGCGGGGTGAGCGCGAGCGGCGGGCCGAGGGCTTCAACCGCGGCCACCTTCCGTAAAGAAGTCGCGACCCGGGAGGCCGCCGAAGCCGAAGTACGGGGCTGGTCGCAGCTTGCCTCCCGCATCCGGGTCCCGGCCCTGGAGAGGTGTCCGGCGTTGCCGGGCCGCCATCTACTGGCGTACGAGGATGTCTTCGCGAGCGGACGGTGCGAGCTACTGCTCGGCGATGTGATCGCCTTGGCCGATCGCGATCCGGAGGTGTTGCCGCGCCTGGCCCGACTCGTGGGCGGCGTCTGCCACGACCTGCGGGCGGCGGCCGACGAGACCGGAAAGGTGGTTCGACTCGCCGAGTGCGTGCCGGATCTCTACCTCGACCGGATCCGGCCCGGCGGCCGGCTCGACCGCTGGTACACGCGGCGGGACCTGCCGATCACCCTGCCTTACACAGCTGTGACGCTCACCGTCCAGGAGTTGGCCGGCTACACAGTTACCGCCAACGGCCGCCCGCTCACGTTGAACGTCGCCGCATCCATCGACCGTGTCCGCCATGTCTTGAGCCCCGACCGGCTCTGGCCAACCGGGCTGACGCAGGGCGATCCCACCGAGCCCAACATCGCTGACCCGCTGTGCTGGCTCGACTTCGAGTTAGCCGGTCGCAACACCGTCGCGGGTGAGGCCGCGAACCTGCTCTGGTACCTCATGGCCCTGGGCGGCTGGCTCGTCCCCTGTTACCAGCCCGACGTGTACGCACGGACTCTCCGTCTGGCACTGCCCTCCCACACCAGCCCTCGCATCGACCACCTGGAACTGGACGCCGCCACACGGCACATCGACATTCGGTACAGCTGGAACACCGGCGCCGGCCGCCACGCTGCCCTAGTGGGGGCACTGCGCGGGCTCTGTGGCCCTGGCGGCATCGGTATGGAGGCACTCCGCGCCTTCTTCGCCCTGCGCATCCTCGGAGTCATTCCGGCGGCCCGGCTGACCGGCCACGACCTCCTGCTCGTCCTGGTCAAGCTTGCTGAGAGCCAGCACCCCGGCACTGACCTCGATGCCTTCCTCTCCACCGCACCGGCCCTGCACCCCGACCCCGCCGAACGGAGCCGCAATGTCCCTGCCCCTGCTTGAGGCCCATCTCCAGGCCCGGCCGCTGCAAGGCCGAACGGCCCTCGTTACCGGCGGGGCCACCGGCATCGGTGCCGAGATCGGCCGCGCACTCTCCATGTCAGGAGCGACCGTGGCCATCAACCACCTTGGTCAGGAGAGGGAGGCGCAGGCACTTCTCGCCGCCCTCGACCGCGGCGGAAGTCCTGGCGTGGCCATGGACGCCGACCTGACCGACCCTGACGCAGTCCAGACGATGACCGACCGGGTCCGTGCAGAGGCCGGCCCCATCGACATCCTCGTGAACAACGCCGGGGCCTACCCACGTGTCCCGTGGCAGGACACCGACGAGGCTGCCTGGAACTACTCCCTCGACGTGAACCTCACAGCGCACTACCGCGCCTGCCACGCGGTGACCCCCGGCATGGTCGAAAGGCGCTGGGGCCGCATCGTGAACATCAGCAGCGTCAACGCCCGCGCCGGCCGGACCAACCTCGTCGCCTACAGCACCGCGAAGGCAGGGCTCCTGGGCCTCACCCGATCCCTCGCTCGTGAACTGGGCCCGTACGGAGTCTGCGTCAACACGGTCCTACCCGGCGCCATCCAGGTCGAGGCCGAGACCGCGATCCCCGCCCGCCATCGCGCCAGTCCGGAGGACCAGATCAGGCGCCAGTGTGTTCCCCGCCGGGGGCGGCCCGAAGATGTGGCGGCGCTCGTGGCGTTCCTCGTCGGGCCCTCCGCATCGTTCATCACTGGGCAATCAGTCCACGTCGATGGCGGCTGGCTGATGCACTGAGACCGTCAATAAGCAAGGAGACAGAGCCGAATGATCGAACGAGTCCGCGCCGTCCTCGTCACCGAGCACGACACGATGCTGGTCATCCGCCGTACCAAGCCTGGAGTTCCCGTGTACTGGGTGCTTCCCGGTGGAGGTGTCGAAGCCGAAGACGAATCCCGGGAGGCTGCCCTTCACCGGGAGATCCACGAGGAGATCGCAGGGAAGGCGGACATCGTCCGCCTCCTTCACACGATGGAGTCCGACGACGAGCGTCAGCTGTTCTACCTCACCCGCATTGCGACCTGGTCCTTCGATGACCGCACCGGGCCCGAGTTCAGTGCCCAGGGCCGGGGCGAATACGCACTGGAGGAGGTTCCACTGACCGTGGAGGGGATCGACGGCATCGATCTCAAGCCCGAGGAGATCGCCCACGTCCTCCGAGGTGCGCTTCGTGACGGAACTCTCTCAGGTGTTGCTACGGCCTGAGAGACGAATGTGAGCATGTCACCGGGGCCAGCGCTGCGCACATGGGCCCCGGTGGCATCACGGGGTCATGCCCGCGTAGTCAGACAGGTGACGGGCGCGCGGGCGTGGGGGCCAAATCCGTCGGAGTTCTCCTGGGCATGCGGAGACTCAGCGTGTACGGCGCTGTTGAGTGGGTCGGACGGCTCGGGGCGGGGACGGTGTTTCGGTCGCAGTGGGTTGGGTGTGCTGCGGGAGGTCGGCGAGGCGGTTCAGGCGCCAGGTGAGGACCTCGCTGTAGCTGGTGGCCGTGTCCAGTTCGCGGTGCCGGGCAGCCTGAGTGAGGAGAGCGGCTGGATCGTGTCCGGCCTTCTTCGTGGCGACGAGTGTGGCCGCGAGAGCGGGCCAGCCGGGTTCGGCAAGGATCTGCTCGGCCAGGTCTGGCAGGGCCTGGCGGGCGACTGCGGCTTGTTGTTCCTGCAGGAAGAGGGCGAGGTGGCGGCCCCGCTGGTGAATCACAACAATCGGCTGGACTGTGGCCGCCTGGTATGCGGCACGGAGGTGCTCGGCTGCCTGTCGTGCGGCTTCGGCCTGTTGATCGTGGTGGTGGGTCTGGTGCCAGTGACGTGCAGCGATGACGGCCAGGACGAGGGCGTCGAGAAGGATTGCGAGGGCCGCCCCGTCCTTTGGAGCGGGTTCACGCAGGATTGCCTTGACGGCGCTCCGGGTGGCACGAGCTTGCTGATGGTGGGCGCGAATGCGTGATCGGCCGGCGTGCTCGAAGGCGGTGGCTGCCCGCATGAGCTGGGGGCGCAGCTCGGCCGGAGCGCGCAGGGGCAGTGCGTCGAGGGTCTCGGCGAGGGCCGCGATGTGCGCCTGCCCGGTCCTGCCATCGCTGCATGAGAGCAGATCGGGCACGCGGTCCGTGGCCTGTGCGAGTCGTCGCCAGGCGTCGGGTTGGGGCGGCATTGCCAAGGACGCTTCCGCAGGTGCCAAACGCTCGCTGATCTTGGGATAGGAAAGGTCAGGGGCGAGAGTGGATCCGGAGAACCAGACGGGTTGGCCTTCCTTGTTGGTGTCGCCGTCGAGGGCGATCTTGTAACCGCGGATGTCTCCTGAGGGGAAGCGCTGGATCTCCACGAGCACCCCAGAGCCGCCGAGGATGGTGAAAAGATCCTGCGGCGTGGTGGCTGCGGCAAGTGCAGTGCGGGCGGTGATCCGCAGGCGCTCGCGGGCGGTCTGGGGCCGACCGGTGCGGTGGGCTTTCTCCCGCTCGGCGCGCGTGGATCGTTTCGCGGCGGTTCGGTCTCCTCGCGGGACCTGGCGTAGTCCGTACTCCTTCTCGATGGCGACGAGTTCGTTGTCGGCATGCAGGTAGTCGTTCCAGTTCCGTGGCGGTCGGAGATCGCCGCGGACTTTGGTGGCCACGATGTGGATGTGGTCGTTGGCGTGGCGGACGGCGATCCAGCGGCAGGCATCGGGGTCACCGGCCGGGGCAATGCCTGTGGCGTTCAGCACGCGCCGGGCGATTGTGGCCCACTCCCGGTCGGACAGGGGCCGGTCCTCAGGCGCGGCCCTGATCGAGCAGTGCCACACATGCTCCTTCGGAGCCCGTTCGCCGGCCTGCAGCACGCGCAGGTCGAGGACGGCTGTCAGTTGGGCGAGGGTGGCGTCGGGGTGTCGGCCGGGGTCGGGGGCGAAGCCGTCGAAGGAGGCCACAAGGTGGGGATCCGCATGCTCGTTGGCGCGGCCTGGACCATAGAGGTAATTGAGAACACCGCGGGTTTTGCGGCCGGGCTTGACGATGTTCGCGATCAATTAAGCATCCCGGTGCGTTGTGGCGGCCGCGACCGCGACGGTATCGATCGCAGTCGCCGCCTGGCGGGCGTGGACCAGGACCTGGCCAGCCGTCGCGAGCGTGTCTTTGTCCCCAGGGTGTGGATTGCCACCAGCGTTGAGACGGTGGGCGATCTGGTTGACATTGGTCCCGATCCGGGCGACCTGGGTGCGCAGGGCGGCAAGTTCGTCGATCAGGTCGTCGATCCGTGTGCGGTGGGCAGGCAACACATGGTCGCCGTGGAGATGGGCCATGACGACGGCACCGACGAAGTGGGCGCCGGCAAGCCCGAGCCGCCGGGCTTCGGCCATGATTTCGCTCTTCTCGTCCACGCTGTACCGGACGTCGACGCGCTCGGTGCGCTGCACGTCCTGGCGTGCACGGCGGCTGGCCACCCGATAGAGCGCGGCTTCATCGGCAGCTCGCACCACGCCGGTCTCTGTCCTGGGAGCGCCCTCGCTCCCAGGTATCTCCGCCACCCCTGGGGCGGGGATCGCGTTGGACCGGCCCTTGGACGGTCCAACGCCATACCTTGCTCCGCCTGGTGCTGGGGATGACATCAGCTGCTGCTTGGGTGACGAGGGTTCGTGGTCGGGGCTGTGCATGTGGGCTCCTGCAAGCGGTGGTGGAGGGAGAGGGCCCGTTCCTCCACTCCTGGTCGAGGGAGGAACGGGCTGGGGAACGTGGGCTGCGTGCCTCAGCCGGTGCTTGTGGTGGCAGCGTCGAGCTCGGCCTGAAGTAGGTCCTTGACCTCATCCAGACGGCTTCGGGAGATCCCGAAACCCTCGTCCCTGACTGCCTTCTCGATGCTGCGGCGCGAGGCACGGCCGGCCCGCCCGAGCGGAGCCGTGCGGCCGATGGCTACGGCCTGCTCTCGGGAAACGCTCAACCGTTTGCTTACCGGCTTCCCAGGCTGCTGTGGCGTCTCCGTCTCTTGCTTCGCGATGGGCCCCGGCACCTCGTCGTCGGTACCCGTGAGGGCTGGCGGAGCGAGCGGGCCGGTCTGGTGTTCCTTGGCGGGTTCGTGGCGGGCTTCGGGGCTGTGGCGGTCAGGGGCAGCGGGGCGCCGGGCGACGAGGAGGTAGAAGTGGACGGCTCCGGCCAAGGCGAGTGGCGCGATGGCGGAGATGGCCCCGACGGTGAGGTCGTCGAGAGAGAGTCCGTCGTGGCGGGTCTGCTGGTTGAGGCGGATGGCGTGCAGGACGTTGGCCCAGATGCTTGTGGCGGTGGCGGTGCCGACTAGCGCCGAGACGTAGAGGCGGGCGGACAGGGGCGCGGTCCGCAGGACGAGCAGGGCGCCGATCCCGATGGCGATGAACCCGTCGATGACGAGCGGGAAGGCGTAGGTGAGCGCCGGGTGGATGTGGCTGGCGGCGGCCATCTGACGCAGGGCGTCGTAGGAAAGCGCGAAGGCTGCCACGGCCAGCAGCGCCACGCCTGTGCGGATCGCTGCGGTCAAGGGCACCGGGGCAGGGGAAGGTGCCGCGGTGGAAGTGGGAGAAGGCAAGGGGGAGCGCTCCAGGGGTACGGAGATGAGACTGGTGTGGCCCGGTGGCGGGTGGGAGAGACCCGTCGCAACTCGTCGCGTGCCTGGTCAGGGCAGGTACGGGTGCGGAGGTGACATCGAGTCGACTCGTCACCGGGTCCCGACTCGTCACCGCGCTGACCTGCGCGGAGACGAGTCGTGACGGGTCGTGCCGGGTCAGGCCCCGGTCGTGGCTTCCGGTGCGGGCTCGGGGCAGTAGCGTGCCCAGGAGTCGGTGAAATGCAGGAGGGCATAGCCCCGGGCCTGGACGTTGCCGTGGAAGCGGCGGGGTGCGGAGCTGATGCCGTACTCCTTGAGCAGGATCTGCAGGCCCCGAGGAGTCAGGCCGTTGGTGGTGTACTCCGGCCAGGGGGTCTCGGCGTCCTGGTTGAGGATGTCGAGGAGCCGGCTGGTGCGGAGAGCCGGCGGATTGCCTTCGGTGGCGAAGGCGCGGCGGATGTCGGCCAGGAGGCGGATGCCGAGGCTACTGCTGTCCTGGTCCTGCTCGGCCTCGTGCTTGGCCATGACCCGGCAGGCTGTGCGGGCAAGGTCGGGCCACGTCCCGCCGGCAAGGTCGGCAACGGTCATCAGCGGCTGCCAGGTGTCGGCCGCGCGGTCTTCGACCGGCATGGCCGGTGTCAGCTCCATCGCCTCGGCGTGCAGCGGGGCCAGCCAGGCGACGAGCCGGTCGCGCAGCGCGTGGAGGGGCGGGGTGTCACGGAAGGTACGGAACTCCGCCACCTTCTCGCCCGGCCTGCGGCGCCGCATCCGGATGACGATCGACCGGTCCATGATCGTGTCCGGCAGGTCGCCGATGCCGGCGAGGGCCGCCATGGCGAACGTGGGGAACTTCGAGACCTCGTGGTTGGGTCCGGAAACCCGCAGGGTGGGGCGGTTACGCTGGTGCCCCGCGTTGAGCAGGCCGCGCATCTCCTCGTTCTTCTCCGCGACCTTCACGGAGCCGAAGAGAGTGTCGGCCTCGTCGACCAGCAGGGTGGGCGGTGTGGCGGTGATCGACCGGAACACCGCGGCGGCTGACGCGTTGACCGTGATTAGCGGATCGTGGACGCTCTCGGTGATCACGTCCAGCAGCCGCGACTTGCCGCACCGCTTCGCCGGCCCGACCACAGCCAGGCGCGGGGCGTGCTGCCATGCCGTCTGCAGATGAGTCGCCGCCACCCACAACGTCACGGCCGTGAACGCTTCCTCGCTCGGCAGTACGACGTAACGGCGGATCTGCTCCAGCAGCTCCGTCAGCACCTCATCCCCCTCGGATACCGGGGCAGTCTCGGAGACGGCTGCGGGCGGCTCTCCCGGTGAAGCAGGGTGGCCCGTCGACTGGCCGGGTATGGCCACCGGCGGCCACGAAGGCTTGTCAGGGGTGGAATAGGGCTCGGTTGCCGCGTGTTCCACGGGGCAGCTCCTCGTCTGGCGGTGGTGGGCTTGCCTGCCCTTGCCGCCGGGTTGGTTCTTCCAGGGCCGTTCGGGGCTGCTCGGGCCTCCGGCGTTGCCTCGCCGGAGGCCCACTTCGTACCCCGAGGGAACACGGACCGTACGTCCACTCCTGCCGACAGTCCAGCGATTCTGTGTCAGCTCAACGCAGAATGCTTTGCTACGCTGCCGTCCCTTCATGCCGCCAGCCCGAGCAGATCCAGCAGATCTGCGGTCACGACGCGGTAGGCGTTGCCGAGCCGCAGGACCTTGCACGGGTACGCGCCCCGCTTCGCCAGCTCATACCCCTTGCTTCGGCCGAGGCCCAGGGCTCGATTGCTTGTTTCCAGGTCAACGGCTACCGGCAAGGCCAACAGGTCTTCCCGGCTCATGCCCTTGGGCTGTCCCCCTGTGGTGTTATCGCGCATGCGGCATCCCTTTCGGTACAGCCCTCGGCGAACGTGGTCATCCCGTCCGGCTCCAGGCGTCTACCAATCAGCATCCTCAAGCTAATGTGTCTACATGACACAACGTCGTTCGGATGATGAAGAGGATGACTTCCCGGAGTGGGTGGACCGGGTCCAGGCAAACGTGGCCGGTGAGGTCCGCCGGAGAAGGAAGGAGATGGGGTGGAGCGCGCAGGATCTGGCCGATCGGTGCGAGGAGCTCGGGCACCCCATTCCCCGCAACGTGATTGCCAACATGGAGTCGGGCCGTCGGGCCGGCCTCCCGCTGGTGGACGTCATCGTCCTGGCCGCCGCGTTGGAGACGTATCCGGCCTGCCTGATCTTCCCGGTCGGTTACGTCGACCGGACGCAGGAACTCCCCTTTCAGGGCCTCGTGCCGACCTGGGATGCCCTGCGGCGCTTCACCGGCGAAGAGGAAGTGCTCGGTTATGACTCGGGCCTCGTGCCCGATTTCGAAGCCCACACCAGTCTCGTGCGCACCGCACTGGCCGCGCTCGACGAGGAAGAGCAGGCACGGTTCGCGGCCAGGACGGCAACGAGCCGCGCCCAGCAGGAAGAGGCCGAACGCAAGCAGAGCGCGTACGCCGACCAGGCCATCTCCGCCAAGTACAAGCTCCGCTACCTCCGTCGCGAGCTCCGCGAAGACGGAGCCACCCCGCCCGACCTCCCACCCGCACTTCACGACGTAGACCCGCCCAAATGGGCCCCTGAGACCACCCAGGAGGAACGCCCTTGAAGGGCTCCACCCACCGCCGCTGCTACTGCCGCGACCCCAAGACCGGAAAGCCGCTCGGCAAGAAGTGCCCCAAGCTCGCCGGCCGCAAGCACGGCTCCTACTCCGTACGCCAGGAACTCCCGCCCCGTGCCGACGGAACCCGCCGCTCGTTCAGCCGTGCCGGCTACGAGAGCCTCAAAGCCGCGCAAGCCGACCTCGACCACATACGCGCACTCCTCGGCCTTGCCGACGCCGATGACTCCGAAGGTCTGGATCAGATCGCAGAGTTGCTGGAGAAGGTGGGGGACGAGAAGGCCCCGCTGCCGGACATCGAGTCGACCCGTCGGCGGCTGAGCCACGGCTTGGACCTCACCAGCCGCCTCACGGTCGGCAACTGGCTGAATATCTGGCTGGCGGGCAAGAAGGGGCGGCAGAGCGCGATCAGCCGCGACGAGAGCAACATTCGTGTCCATCTTCAGCCGCGCATTGGACACCTGCGACTCGACCGCCTTCGGGTCACCCATCTGTCGGAGATGTTCGAGGCCATAGCCGAGGCCAACGTCGAGATCGCCGAGGGAAACGCCGCTCGGCGCAAAGCGGTCGAGGATCTCGCGCAGATCCCTTGGAAGGGGCGCGAGCCGCGCGCCCGCCGTAAGGCGATGAAAGCGGCCATCGCTGAGATGGAGCCCTACCGCCGGATCGTCGGTCCGGCAACGCGCCAACGCGTTCGCTCCACACTGCGTGCTGCGTTGAACACCGCGATCGCTCAACAGCTGATCACCTTCAACCCGGCCTCCCACGTCGAGTTGGAGGCGGGCAGGCGTCCCAAGGCGCTCGTGTGGACCGAGGAGCGCATCCTCCACTGGAGGCGCACCGGAGAGACGCCCTCGCCGGTGATGGTCTGGACGCCGGAACACACCGGGCTCTTCCTCGACCATGTAGCCGAGGACCGGCTGTACGCGCTGTTTCACCTGGTCGCCTTCCGTGGGCTACGGCGAGGCGAGGCATGCGGTCAGAGGTGGACCGACACCAACCTGAGCGCCGGCCTCCTTACCGTCGCCAAGCAACTGGTGGTGAACGGCTGGGAGGTGTACGAGGACGACCCCAAGACCGACGCCGGAGCGCGCACCATCGCCCTCGACTCCGACACGGTCCAGGCCCTCAAGCAGCACCGCACCCAGCAGGACAAGGACCGCGAGAAGTGGGGGAGCGCCTGGGTGGAGACCGGAAGGGTCTTCACCCGTGAGAACGGAGAACTGCTCCACCCTGCCAACGTCACGCGGCGATTCATCGAGCTGTACGAGGAGGTCGGCCTCCCGCCGGTCCGGCTCCACGACCTCCGTCACGGCGCCGCGACTCTGGCTCACGCAGCAGGTGCCGGCCTGAAGGACATCCAGGAGATGCTCGGCCACTCCTCGATCACCATCACGTCGGACACGTACACGAGCCTGCTCCCCGAGGCGGATCTGGCGATCGCGGAGGCTGCGGCCCGGCTGGTGCCGCGAGCGCGCACCACCGCCGAGGACGTTCGGCCCGGGGTGGGCACCGAGCCCGCAGAGGCCGACGTCTCCGTGCCGGACGGTGCTGATCCGTGGGGGCGGATTAGGGAAGGCGCTGCCCCGTCCGCTCACGCACCGCTCACGCAAACGGCCCCGGACGATGAGTCCGGGGCCGAGTAGAGCGCCTTCCTGGGGGTGAAACCCCAGGTCAGCGGCTTGTTGTGCTGTGCCCCCGGCAGGATTCGAACCTGCGACACCCGCTTTAGGAGAGCGGTGCTCTATCCCCTGAGCTACGAAGGCGGGGGCTTGCCGAAAACCTTGCCGGAAACCCCTGGGGGGAATGCCGGGGCGGAGTGAGGCAAACGCCCTGGTCATGCGGCCTTGCGGCGGTGCCTGGGCAGGGTCCGGTAGGACACTTTCCCGGGCAGGCGCACTCGAGGTCGACTGACCGCTGACAGCCTAGCGGATGGGGGTTGCGGAGGTCGCCCCCGTTGTCGCTGTGCGCCGCCGTCGGCTCGTGGTACGCCTTCTGACCTGGGATGTTCCCCATGGGTGAGTGTGTGGTCGAGCCGGTTCGATCAAGGTGTCGGTGTATGCGCGGGGAGGCGGGTGGTGTCGGACCGGGCCGGATTCGTTCATGTCTGCCGTTCGCAGGCGCTGACGGACTGGACGGCCGCACGGGGCGCGGCGAAGTAGGTCATCCCAGCGTGCCCTGTTCCAGCTGTGCGGCCATGTGGGTGCGGGCGGGCTTGCCGCTCGCCGTACGGGCGACCGCGCTGTGCGTCACCTCCATCACGCGCTCCGGGGCCATGCCGAAGTCGGCGGCGATGCGGGTGGCGACCTGGGCCGTGTCGATGTGCTGGGAACGTTCCGGTACGACGACGACGGCGAACGATTCGGCGGACGGCAGGACCACGCATTCGGCGACGCCGGGGACCGTTGCCGCGACCTGTTCGATGTCGGTGGCGAAGATGTTCACGCCGCTGACCGAGATGCGGTCGCCTCTGCGGCCGCTCAGGTGGAGGCGGCCCGAGCGCAGGTGTCCCAGGTCGCCCGTGTCGAACCAGGTGGTGCGGTGGTCGGTCGTTCCGTCGTAGCCGTCGAACAGGGTGGCGCCGCGCAGTTGTACCGAGCCGACCTCCGCCTCCGCGCAGTCGAGGCCCTGCTCGTCCACGATGCGCAGGTCCAGGCCGGGCATGGTGCGGCCGAGGCAGGCGGATGTGGTGGGGCCGTCCGTCCGGAAACTGGTGGCGGCGTCCACGTAGCGGTGTGAGGTGGCCATCAGCGCCGCCTCGGCGAGTCCGTAGCAGAACACCAGGGCCGTGGAGTCGAATCCCCAGGGGCCGGCGGCGTTCAGGAAGGTACGCACGGAGTGCGGGCGGATGGGTTCGGCTCCGCAGAACACGGTGCGCCAGACGCTGAGCAGCCGCGGGTCGGGGGCTTCCTGTGCCGCGGCCGCCTCGTCGATCCGGGCCGCGAGGTAGCGCAGCATGAAGTCGGGCAGGGCGCTGTGCACGCTTTCCGCGTCGCGCATCAGCCGCAGAGCCGCCATGGGTCTGCGCAGGAAGGTGCCCGGGTCCTCGACCACGAGGTCGATGCCCTGGACCAGGGAGGTCAGTACGCCGATCAGGCCCATGTCGTGGTGGAGCGGCAGGGCGATCAGGCCGGCGTGGCCCGGCTTCATGCCGGCGACGACGCGGATGGCCTGGATGTTGCCGAGCACGGCCCGGTGGCTGAGCGGGATGGGGCGGGGCATTCCGGTGGAGCCGCTGGTGTACTGGATGAACGCGAGGCCGTCACGGTCCCCGGGGGCGGGTTCGGGCGTGGCGCCGGGGCGGAGTACCAACTGGAGTTCGTTCAGCCCGTGTCCGGCGATCCGGAAGGCGTGGCGTACGTGCTGCTGGTGCGTCACCCGCGCGAAGTACTGGGCGGTGATCGCGCCCGGGACGCGCGGTTTCACGGAGACGGGGATCGCGCCCATGTGCATGAGACCCAGGAGGGCGAGCACCCCCTCACGGGAGCTGCCGATGCGGATCATCACCCGGTCCCCGGGGCGTACCCCCTGCTGGACGAAGCCGCCGGCGGCGGCCGCGATCTGTTCGGCGAACGCGGGGTAGGTCAGGGACTCCCGTTTGGCGGAGGTGCCGAAGGTGACGGTCGCGTCGTGCCGGTGGGCCTGTCCGGCGACGGCCTCCTGCAGTGTGTTCCCGGTCATGCCACCCTCCCGGGCGTGTTCAACAGCGCCTGAAGGTCCGCCCGGTGGATCTGCTTGGTGTCGCGGTCGACGAGCCCCAGCCGGACCTTTCCCCGGGCGACCACCGTGCCGTCGGTCCGTTCGATGTCCTGGCTGAGCGTGAAGCTGTACGAGGACCGGCCCGCCAGGGACGTACGGACGACGAGGCGTCCCACCGGGTCCCAGTCGACCGTCTTCAGATAGTCCAGCTGGAGCTGGAGCACGACGGCCACCAGGGAGCTGTCCCGCAGGTCGGCGCCCAGGGCGAGCCCCCACTGCCAGCGGCCCGACTCCAGGAGCTGGACGTGCACGCTGTTGTTCAGGTGCCCGGCCCAGTCGAAGTCGTTGGGACGCAGGGCGACTTCGCAGGTGTGCTCGAACTCCTGCGGTGTGACGGCGGTCATGGGGTCTGGACTCCGCTCCGTGCCGGCCCGGCCAGGAGGACGACCACCGCACCGGCGAGATCACCGGTGTGGCTGATCGACACTTCCACGGCGAGGCCCTGCTGTAGGCGCCACTGGGCGATCGGCCCGTGCAGCTGGATCCGTGGCTGCCCCGCGGGGCCGTGCACCACCTCGACCTCGGGAAAGGTGTGGGCCGGTGCGCCACCCAGGGAGCTGAGGGCCTTGACGAAGGCCTCCTTGGCCGAGAAGAGCCCGGCCAAGGAGGCGTACGGGTCGGGCCGGGAGTGGCAGTGCGCCAGCTCGCCGGCGGTGAACAGCGCGCCGCTACTGAGCAAGTGCCGCTTCGCGCGCAGCTCCGTTACGGACTGCAGATCGAATCCGGTCGACATCGTTCGTGCGGAGACTGGCGAAGTAGGCACGCTTCAAGTCCTCATACGATTGGGTCTGGACGCCTGTCACCTCGCGGACCAGGGCGAACACGCTGGTCAGCTTCTTCGCGTGCACCGACCCCTCGTGCAGTGCGTCGTCGGCGAGCGCGAACTCCTCGTCGCCGGAGCGGGTCCGCTCCCACCAGTTGACGTGGCCCTGGCGCTCGGTCTGGGCCTCACGTGCCGCGCCGAAGGTCTCGCCCCCGTCGGGGCGGACCCAGGTGTACGCCATCGACAGGACGTCCTTCACGGGGTAGACGCCGGTGTCCACCAGGGCCTTGGCGAAGGACGCGAAGTACTGCCGGTGCTGCACCTCGTCCTTCATGACCGTGTGGAAGACGTCGCGCACCAGGGCGTCCTCGGTGGCGCGGGACTGCCAGCCGTACGACACACAGGCTTCGATCTCCACGCACGCCTGGAGCATGCAGACGCGCACGTAGTTGTCCATCGGGAGCTCGCCCCGGCACTCGATGACTTCGTCCTCGTCGATGGGGTCGATGCCCGCCATCTCCATCAGCCGGCCGAAGGCGATCTCGTGGTGGGCCTCCTCCTCCAGCCAGTAGCGGGCCGACCAGGCCGCGGCGATGTGCAGGACGTCGGCGCCGAGCGGGTTGGACTCGCGGATCTCGTTGGCCAGTTTGACGCCGTCGACCGCCAGCCGGAGGCCGGCCGGCTGGGTGGTCAGTTCGGCGCGGGAGGCGTGCCACAGGGCGGCCTTGTCGCCGGCGCGCGGCCGGTCGAGGCGGCGGCCGTCGAAGAGGCTGTCCGTTCCCCAGCGGCGCTGTTCGTGGTAGCTCTGCTGCACGCGCAGCACATCGGTGATGGTGGCCCCGGCGCGGAGCTCCTTGACTATGTCGGTCATGATCAGCACGGTTCGCGCCTTCCGGTTCAGGAGGAGGTGGTGGCGAGCTGCTTACCGAGGGCCGACACGACTTCCTCGGCGGTGTGATCGAGGGTCATCGTCGGCAGTTCGACGTCGTCGTCGACACCGACGTCGGCGAGCGCCCCGGCGAACGCGTCGAGCAGGTCGATGGAGTTGATGGCGCTCGGCGAGGCCACCAGGACGGCGGAGAGCGGCTGGCCGGCGAACACCTCTTCCTCGGTCAGGCCGAGCCGGCGTGCGACATGCGTTCTGAGGTCGGCGAGCATGCGTGTCTCCCTGTGGATGTCGGGGTGTGGGTGCGGGGCGGGGCTCGAACCGGGCTCGATCCGCCGTCCGCGCGAAGGGCGCGGGCGGCTAGCGGGGGGCCGGAGCGGACCAGTCGGGCGAGCGCCCGAGCGTGGTCAGGACCAGGTCGAGCGAGTGCGCGCCGGGCGCGGTGGGCAGGGCCGGGCGGAACTGGGCGTCCGGGCCGAGGCGTCGTTCGTCGTCCGGCACGCGCAGGGCGATCACCAGGGCGGCCTCGGTGGTCGCCTCGTCCAGGTCGAGACTCACGCCGAGGGTCCGGGCCAGGTCCCAGCCGTGGACCACGTGGTCGAGGAAGTGGAACCCGATCGCGACCGTGGCGGGGAAGCGCCGGGTGTCGCTGATCTCTGGGAGGCTGAACTCCCTTGTGAGTACGGCCTGTTCGGCGAAGGCCGCGAGGGCTGCCTCGGCCGCGGTGCGGTAGGTCTTCAGCGGATCGTCGCCGAGTGCGCCGGGGTGCCAGGCGGCGAGGCCGGTCCTGATTCCCGCGGCGGCGGCCGCGAAGCCGTGGTGCTGGGCCGTCATGTGGGCCACCAGCTGATGCAGTGTCCAGCCGGTGCACGGGGTGGGCCGGTCCCAGTCCTCGGGCTCCGCCTGCTCCAGGATGCGCAGGGTCTCCAGCACGGCCGCTCGGTCCAGCTTCCGGATGTCCATACGGGTCCTTTCGGCGAGTGTGGGCACACGCAGCCGCCTCCCCCGGTGGAGTGCGCGAGCAGAAAAACAATAGCACGACCGTACGTTTAGTTAGTGTGTCCGGGGGAGGGGAGGGGAGAACGTGTGCCGTGGTGCCGGGGGGAGGGCTTCCGGCCGGGGAAGGAAGCGGCCGGTGCCGGGTGCCGGCCACTCCCGGGTGCGATGCCGGTGGAGGCCGGCCGGAAGAGGTCAGGAGGCCACGGGGCGGATCCTGCAGCGCGCCGTACCGGCTACGCGGAGGCTGATCCCCGCGGCGACCGCGAGGTCGGTGTCCACGGCCTCGAACTCGTACGCCCGCAGGAACATCGCCAGCGCGATCACCGCCTCCAGCATCGAGAAGTGCTGCCCGATGCAGGCGCGCGGGCCCCCACCGAAGGGGAAGTAGGCGTAGCGCGGGCGGGCCGCCTCCGCGTCCGGGGTGAACCGGTCGGGGTCGAAGCGCTCCGGGTCCGGCCAGTACCGGGGGTGGCGGTGGGTGGCCCAGGGGACCAGCATGATGTCGGCGCCCGCCGGGATGGCGTGGCCGTCGATCTCGCTCGCGGCGACCGCGCGCCGGCCGGTGACGGGAGCCGCCGGGTAGAGCCGCATCGCCTCCTTGAGCACGCGCATGAGGTACGGGAGGCGGTCGAAGTCGGCCGCTTCCGGCGTGCGGTCGCCGAGGACGCGGCCGATCTCGTCGCGGGCCCGGCTCTGGATCTCCGGGTGGGTGGCCAGCAGATGCAGGGCGAACGCCATCGAGGTGGCGGTCGACTCGTGCCCGGCGAGCAGGAAGATCAGCATCTGGTCGCGCAGTTCGGTGGCGTCGAGCTCCCCGTCCTCCTCGCTCGTGGCGGCGGCGAGCAGCGAGAGCAGATCCTCACCCCTGGGGGCCTCGGTGCTGCGCCGCTCGGCGACGATCCGGTCGCACACCCCGTACAGCTCGTTCACCGCGGCGGCGGCACGCCGGTTGCCCGGGGTGGGCCAGTCGCGGGGGAGGTTCGCGGGCGAGTAGCCGCGGCGCATCGTGTATTCGGTGATGACCGGGAAGCACCGGTCCACCACGTCGATGGTGGCCTCCACGTCGGTGCCGAACAGGATCCGGGCCACTGCACGCAGCGCTAGGCGCATCATCTCGTGGGAGAGCTCGACGACGCCGTCCGGTGCCTGCTCCCAGGAGGCGAGCGTCGCCTCGGTCTCGGTGACGACGGCGCCCGCGTACCCGTCGACCCGGCGCTTGGTGAACAGCGGTTGCACCAGGCGTCGTTGGCGCAGATAGTCGTCGTCCTGGCTGGTCAGCAGGCCGTTGCCGAAGGAGTCGCGGATCTCCTGGTAGAAGTGGTTGTCCTTGCGGAAGTTGGCCGCCTCGGATCCCAGTACCTGGTGGACGCCTTCCGCGGAGAACACACAGTGCATCTCGGCGCGGAGGCCGGGCGGGCCCGCGATGATCCGGACGACGTCGCCGTGCGCGTGCATCGCGCGTAAGTACGTGCCGAGCGAGTCCGACTTCATGTCGAAGAGCGAGCCGAGCAGCGGGACCCCGGCGAGCTGGGGTATGCCCGCGGGGATGTCCGCGCCGGCGCCGGTGGGCGGCTCGGGCGCCCTGGGAGGTTCCGGGCGAGGACGGGCGTCCGACGCGTCGGAATGCTGTCGTTGTCTCATACCGATTCGGCTCCTTGTCGCGGGTGGTTGCGTCGCCGGCCCCGGTTCCGGCGCCGGCACTGTCTCTGCCGTGGCCGGGACGGCGAAGGGAGGGGGCCGGCCGGCTCATGAGGGCGCGGCGGACCGGGCCCCCTTCTTCGCGCGTACCTGCCGGCCCCTACCGGCCCGCTCGGGCCGCCTGTGCGGTGATGAACGCGGCCAGCCTGCTCACGCCTTCCGAGATCTGGTCCGGAGTCAGGGCGCTGCACGACAGCCGGAGCTGGGTGCTCCCGCCGCCGTCGAGGTAGAAGTCGCTCATCGGCGTCCAGAGCACCCCGAAGTTCCGTGCCGAGTGTTCGAGGGCCTTGGTGTCGGCGAGGAACGGGACGGTGACGACGAGGAAGAACCCGCCGTCCGGCCGGTTCCAGTCGACACCGAGCCCGCTCCGGCGCGCGGCCGGGAAGTGCCGCTCCAGCTCGTCCAGGAGGGTGTTCAGATTGGTGCGGTAGAAGGCGATGGCATCGGCGTTCGCCGCGCGGAGCCGGCAGTCCGACTCGATGAGCAGCCCGCCGATGACGGCCTGGCTGATCGCCGAGGTGTTGACCGTCGTCATGCTCTTGATCTTGGACAACTGGTCGGCGAGCAGCGTGCGTTCACCGGCCGGTCCGATGACCTCCTGATCGGCGACGACATAGCCGACGCGTGCCCCGGGCAGCGCGGTCTTCGCGAACGATCCGAGGTGCAGGACCCGCCTCTCGCGATCCAGGGCCTTGAGCGTGGGCCGGGAGGACCCCTCGCGTACGAAGAACCCGTAGGGATCGTCCTCCAGGATCAGCAGATCCTCCTGCGCGGCGATCTCCAGGAGCTGTTCGCGGGCGGCGACGGTCATGCTCGCGCCCGACGGGTTGGCGAAGTCCGGCACCACGTACAGGGCGCGGGGCCGTCCGCCTGCCGCCCGTGTCTGCCGCACGGCGGCCAGGATCGCCTCCGGGTCCGGCCCGGCGGCTCCTTCCTGGACGGGGCACAGCGCGATGTCCAGCAGCCGGGCCGCGCCGGTGACCCCGACGTAACAGGGCGAGCTGACGAGCAGGGTGTCCTCGGGCCGGGCGAACAGGGCGCGCAGCGTGAGCAGCATCGCCTCCTGGCAGCCGGTCGTCACGACGACCGACTCCGGACCGACGTGGATTCCCTCGTCGTTGGCCAGGGTGCGGGCGATGAGGTCGTGGATGATGCCGTTGGTCCGGCCGTACTGGAACAGCTGGGTGCGTACCCGGTCCTCGGACCAGCCGAGTCCGTACGTCAGGTGGTCGGTGTAGGCCCGGAGGTAGCGCGCCGGATCGTCCGTGGCGAACGTGCCCTCGGACGGTCTGCCGGGGGCGAAGGAAAGGGCTTCGGGGAAGCGGGAGACGACCTCGTTCAGGAAGTTCATCGCGTCGAGCACCGGGTCGGTGAGGGACGCGTGCAGTTCGGTGAGGTCGAGGGCCCGGGCGGCCCGGGTGGCCGGGGCAGTGTTGTCGCCCATGGGTCAGCCTCTCGTCGGGGCGTCGGCGAAGGTCCTCCGCAGGTAGGCGGCGGCCTGCCCGACGGCGCGGCGTCCCGCGTCCAGGCTGCCGGCCATGGCGAAGAAGCCGTGGGCCACGCCCGGGTAGCGGGTCGACTCGACGAGGACGCCGGAGTCGCGCAGCCGCTCGGCGTACTGCTCGCCCTCGTCGCGCAGCGGGTCGTACTCGGCGGTGATCACCAGAGCGGGCGGCAGACCTGAGTGGTCGGGCGCCCGCAGCGGCGAGACGAGGGGGTGGCCGCCGTCCTCGGGGGATGCCAGGTAGTTGTCCCAGTACCACTGCACCGACTTGTCGTTGAAGAGCAGCGGGTCGGTGTTCTCCCGGCGCGAGAGGGTGTCCGCGAGGTGGTCCGTGTTGGGGTAGACGAGCAGCTGGGCCAGCAGGTCCGGGCCCTGCGCGTCCTTGGCCATCAGGGACACCGCGGCGGCGAGGTTGCCTCCCGCGCTGTCGCCGCCGACGGCTACGCGGGTGGTGTCGCCGCCGAAGCGGCCGCCGTGCTCGACGGCCCAGCGCACGCCGGCGAAGCAGTCGTCGGGGGCGGCGGGGAACTTGTGTTCCGGTGCGAGCCGGTAGCCCACCGCGATGGTGAGGCAGCCGGCGGCGTTGGCCAGGCTCCGGCAGATCGCGTCGCTGGTCTCGATGGATCCCAGCGTCCAGCCGCCGCCGAAGAAGTAGACGAGGATGGGCAGCGGGCCCTCACCGGCGGGGCGGTAGATCCGGACGGGGAGCGGTCCGCCCGGACCGGGTATCGACTCGTCGATCACCTCCCGCACCGGCTCGGGGGTTCCCGCGTCGGCCTGGATGGCGGCGAGGTCGGCCGCCCGGGCCTCGTCGAGTGTCATCGTGTAGAGCGGCCGGACGCCCTGCGCCGCGCGCTGGTCGTACAGGGCCTGGAGCTGTGGGTCGAATGGCATGGTGCCTCCGGGACATGGTTCACGGTCCGCGGGACCGCGGACGGTGTCAGGGTCTGTCGGGCAGCAGTGAGGGGTCCGTCGTCACGCCGCGCAGGCGGGTCAGGATGCCGTTGGCTGCCCTGCTGTAACAGGTGAAGTTGTCGTGCAGTACCGATTCGGCGTTGGCCATCTCCAGGAGGGCGACGAGCTCGAAGGCGAGCTGGGGGATGTCCGTGTCGTCCCGGACCTCTCCCACCTGCCGGGCGTCGTCGATCGTCTGCTCGACGAAGGAGAACCAGTTGCTGTGCGCCGCGGCGACCGTGTCGTGCACCCTGCCCTCGCGGGCGTCGTACTCGGCCGAGACCGAGTAGAAGAAGCAGCCTCCGGGGAAGACGCGCTGCTCCGAGTAGGTGAGCCACCTGCGGCACAGCAGCAGGATCCGGCCGAGACCGGCGGGCAGTTCACGGGTCGGCTGCACCACGTGCTCGATGAGGACCTTGATGGCGGCGTGCACGGTGGCGACCTGCAGCTCCTCCTTCGAGCCGAACAGGGCGAACACCCCGCTCTTGCTCAGCTTGAGTTCATTGGCCAGTCGTCCCAGAGACAGCCCTTCGAGGCCTTCGACCGATGCGATGCCGACTGCGTGCTGCAGGATCAACTGCCTGGTCTGGTTGCCGCGTTCGATCCGTCCATCGGGGCGCGCCAGAGTCACGCGACACCTCCTCATCTCCCCTGCGGGGGTCACATCCCCGTGCGGCGGGCCCGCCCACTGTACTAAGTGGACGACCGTGCGGTCATTGTGCAAGAGTACATTTACCGTACGGCCGTGCGGTTAGTTGTAACGGGGGGATGCAGAGTGGCGGCGTTGGCGTTACGTGACTACGAGGCTTCGGCCAGGGAGCAACTGTCCGGCCCGGTATGGGACTTCCTGGAGGGCGGCAGCGGCACCGAGTCGATGCTGACCGCGGGCCGTGACGCGCTCGACCGGCTCCGGCTGCGCCCCCGGTGTCTCGTCGACGTCTCGGCGTGCGAGCCCGGTACGACGCTGCTCGGAGCGCGGCTGGCGGCTCCGCTGGGAATCGCGCCCGTGGCCTACCACCAACTCGCCCACCCCGAGGGCGAGGTGGCGACCGCACGTGCCGCCGGCGCCGCGGGTGCCCTCTTCACGGTCAGCATGTTCGCCAGTCGCAGCATCGAGGACATCGCGGCGGCGGCGACCGGCCCGCTCTGGTTGCAGCTCTACTGGCTGAAGCGGCGCGAGTTGATGATCGACCTGATCCGGCGCGCGGAGGACGCGGGCTACCGGGCGCTGGTTCTGACGGTCGACGCTCCGCTGGTGGCGCACCGCCCGCGGGACGCGCGGAACGGCTTCGCCGTGCCGGCGGGAATTCGTGCGGTGAACGTCGACTCCTCCGTCATGTCCGTCTCGTACGAGGCGGAGGCGGGGGAGTCCGCTATCGCGCGGCATTCGAAGGAACAATTTGATCCTTCTATTACCTGGGCGGATCTTGAGTGGCTTCGTGGGCACACCTCGCTGCCCCTGGTATTGAAGGGTGTCCTCTCGGGCGAGGACGCCGCCCGGGCCGTCGAGTGCGGAATCGAAGGGCTTGTCGTCTCGAACCACGGTGGACGGCAGTTGGATTTTGCGCAACCTGCAGCCGATGCCCTCCCGGAGATCGCCGAAGCCGTCGGGGGCCGCTGTCGGATTGTCCTGGACGGGGCGGTTCGGCATGGTGCCGATATCGCGAAAGGGCTGTGTCTGGGTGCGGACGCCGTATTTGTCGGGCGGCCGGCGCTCTGGGGTCTTGCGCATTCCGGAAGTGACGGGGTCGAGTCCGTTCTTCGGACTCTGATGGACGAGTTCTCCGAGGTCATGGCGCTGATGGGTGCTCCCCGCATCAGCGATTTCCAGCCTTCGGGAATTGTTCGTCACTGAACCGGCCGAGCCGGGTCGAATCACGCGCATAAGGCGATCACGTCGGACCCTATTCATTTATTGTTCATCAATGAATGGGGGCTTTTGGCGTGCCCGGAAAGGGCTTTCCGGGGCTGCGGTCAGGGCTACCGATGAGTATTAATTCACCTCAAGCTTTGCTTGATTACTCACTGGTAGTCCGCAAGCATGAATGTGTCGCCGAGGGAAATGTGGTGGCACTGCACGTCCGCTTAGCCGATGGACAGAGTCGTCCGATCGCGAGTCGGGTCGTTCCGCAATCTGTGATAGGTGGGGATTCCTGTGGGGGGAACGGTGCCCAGCGGGCCCGTTTGCGCCGAGGGCGCCTGGGTCGACGAGATATTACTTCAGGGGGAAGGGCGGGATATCGCCCTCCATCTGGGTGAACCCGTGAGCCGGGCGGAGCTTCGGCGGCTGGTCGAGGAGCAGCAACAGCGCCTCGAAGCGGCCGGCCTGGTCGCCGGAGGCACCGTCGCCGTACGGCTGCCGCCCTCGCTCGGTTGTATCGTCGCGATGCTTTCCGGGTGGCGTGCCGGCGCGCAAGTGGTGCTGCTCGACTATCGGTTGACGACCCATGAGGTCGGCAAGGCGGTCGCGCGGCTGGCACCGCAGCTGGTCGTCGAGCCGGTTGCCGACGTCAGTGGAACACTCCGCGGATTCTTCGAGGTCGACACCCGTGTCACCCCGTTGCGCGGTGGCCGGCCGGCCTCCACGGAGCACGTACTGCTGCAACTGAGTTCGGGCTCCACGGGCCCGTCCAAGGTCATCGGCCGTACCGCCGGAAGTCTCCTCGCGGAGATCGACCGGTACGGACGGCTCGAGGGATTCCCGCGCCGGGGCGAACGCACCGTGGTGCTGGCCTCGATCGTCCATGTGCTCGGCCTGGTCGGGGGGTTGCTCTACGGACTCGCCAGCGGAACACAGGTGGTCCTGCCCAGGCGGCAGACCGTCGACGGCATCCTGAAGGCCGTCGCGGCGGGCAGCGAGCCGACGACCGTCCTCGGCGTCCCGTCCCAGGCGGCCGTGCTCGCCGCGGCGCAGACGCCGCCACGACTCCCCCAGCTGCGGCGCATGATCACCGGCGGCGAGCTGGTCAAGACGGCCGTCCGGGACCGGTTCACCCAGGGCTACGGCGCCGAACTGGGCGTCATGTACGGCATGACCGAGGTCGGCGTGATCGCCACGGACCTCACCGGAGCGACCCGTCCCGGCCTGACGCCGGCCCCCGGCGTGCGGGTGCGGGTCGAGGACGGCGAGATCCTGCTCGGCCTGCCGGCCACACCGTACGTCGGACTGACCGACCCGAGCCGGTACGTGGACGGCTGGCTGCGTACGAAGGACGCGGGCAGCTTCGACGAGGCGACGGGCCTGCTGACGGTCCACGGCCGGCTCGACTCCCAGGTGTCCATCGGCGGACTCAAGGTGGACCTCTCCGAGATCGAGGCGTCCATCTCCGCGCTCCCCGGCGTCACCGAGGCCGTGGTCGTGCACGGCACCGGGATCGAGGCGTTCGTGACGGTCACCGAGCAGGCCGCGTTCGACGGCCTCGCCGCCTGTCTCGCGACCCGCCTGGCGCCGTACAAGCGGCCGCGCTCGCTCAACCTGCTGCCGGAACTCCCGCGCACCGCGACGGGGAAGCCGGTGCGGAACACCGAGATCCTACGAGCCGCCGTACGGTCGGCGGCCGCTGTGTGACCAGGTCAGCTGTACGCGACGGGGGAGACCTGATGAACCCTGAGATGTACGGCACCGGGGCGCGGCCCGCTCCCGGTGCCACCGTGCAGGGCGACACCGACGACAAGGCTTCCGCCCCCGACGACGGCGGCCGCGGAAGCGGTCTCCGGATCGCCGGGCAGCGGCCGCAGGACCGGCGGGGCACCCTCGACGGGAGGCCAGGGCTCCGGCAGCGGAACCCGGCGGCTCATGCCTCCCCGGCGCAGCCCCCGGCCGAGCGCCTTGCCGACCGACTCCTTCTGCGTCCACAACCACAGGAAGGCGGCTGACCGGTCCTCCTCGGGCAGACCCGCCACCCAGGCCGCCTCGACCGGGGCGAGCCAGGCCCGCGCCATCGCCTCGGCCCTCAGCCGGCGTACGACTTCCACATCCACCCCCACAGGGGCCCCGCCGGTCAGTGCGACGGCCAGTGCCCCGCGCGCATGAGTGACGCTGACCCGCAGCGCCTCACCGGCGCCGCCGAGAACCGGGCGGCCGTCCTCCCTGTGCGTCAACCAGAGCTCGGATAGCGGGACATCGAGCATGTCGGCTGCGGTCCGCACCAGCAGGGTGTGCGCCTTCCGACGCTCGTCCCCATCCGTGGTGCACCACAGCACCGTCACCGTGTCCGGGGCCAGTCCCGGGTGCATGTCCATGAAGAGGAGTCAATCAAATGTCCACTGAGGTCGAGAAGTTCATCATCGAGGCCCTGGCGAACATGAACTACGACGTTTCCGATGTCACCGGCGACACCCCGCTGGGCCCGGCCGGACTGGACCTGGAGTCGCTCTCCGTCGCCGAGGTCGCCATCCAGGTCGAGGACACGTACGGCGTGAAGTTCGAAGAGGACGAGATGGAGACCGTCGCGCTGCTGACGGTCGCCGGCCTGGTCAAGGAGATCGTCGACCGGGTGTCCGCCGCCGCCGCGGCCAAGTGAGTCCACGGCCGGTCCCGGCCCGGGAGTCCAGTGCCCCTCCCTGCCCGCTCGCCTCCGGGCACGGGTGGGAGGGGGCGGCACGGGATCGGTAGGCGCGGCAAGAAGGCGCGCCCCTTGCACACCTCGCCCGCAGCGCGTCGTACGCGAAGAGTCCGATTCAGAAAGTGGAGACACCGAGGAATGAATCCGAAGAACGAGCGCGTGGAATTCGCGGCCGATCAGGGGCTGGGCGTCGGCAACGTGGTGACGACCCTCCTCGATCGGGGCACCGGTCTCGACACGCCGACCCTGACCTTCGACACCGACGTGGACGGGCACCCGGCCTGGCAGGCCCTGTCGCTGGCCGAGCTGGGCGACCGGGTGGCGGCCCGGGCTGCCGCGCTGCACGCGCTCGGCGTCAGGCCCAGGGACCCGGTCGCGGTCTTCGTGACGACCGGCGCCGACCAGGTGCTCAGCTATCTGGCTCTGACGCGCCTCGGCGCGATCCCCGCCCTCGTCAACGGCAGGGTCCCCGCCGAGCTCGCCGTCGAGTACATCAAGCGGCTGCGGGCGGTCGGCGTCATCGCCGATGCCGCGCACGGTGAAGCGCTGTCGTCGGCCGGGTCCACGACGCCGCTGCTCGCGGACCCGGCCGACCTCGGCAAGGGCGATCCGGCCGCGGCCCCCAAGCCCTACCGGCACCACGGCAGCGAGCCCGCCGTCATCACCCACTCCTCCGGAACCACCGGCCTGCCCAAGGCGGTGACCCACACGCACCACAGCCTCTTCGCGGCCATCCGGCACCGGCTGACGCTGCCCAAGGGCCAGGGTGTCGACCGCATGCTGGGCGTCCTCCCGTCCGCGCACGCGGCCACGGTCATCGCCGTGAACCTGGCGCTGACCAACCGCGCCCAGCTGGCCATCCTGTCGCAGCAGACCGCCGGCCCGGTGCTCGACGCCATCGAGTCCTGGCAGCCGCACAGCGTGCTGGGCTTCGCCACCACCTGGTCCGAACTGGCCGGCATCGACCTGTCGGCGCGCAAGCTGGACTCCGTCAGCACCTGGTGGAACACCGGTGACTGCGCGCACGAGGCGCACATCCGCAAGCTCATCGCCGTGGGCAGCCGGGAGTCCGTCACCTCGCAGGGCCGTGTCCGCCGCCCCGGTTCGTTCTTCGTGGACGGTCTCGGCTCGTCGGAGATGGGGCACTCCCAGTTCTTCATCACCCACACCTCCGACACCGCGCGGTACGGACGGTGCATCGGCAAGCCGCACGCCTTCTCGGACGTGGCGGTCATCGACGACGACGGCGAGAGGGTCGGCACCGGGCAGGTCGGTCAGCTCGCCATCAACGCGCCCACGCTGTCGCCCGGTTACTGGAACGACTCGGTGACCACCTACCGCACCCGCCGGGACGGCTACTTCCTCACCGGCGACCTCGTCTTCCGGGACCAGGAGGGGTACTACTACCACGTCGACCGCGCCGTGGACGCCGTGGACCTCGGTGAGGGCAGGAAGCTCTTCACGATGCTCTGCGAGGAGCAGGTCCTCGCGCAGTGCGAGGACGTGCGTGAGTGCACCGTCGTCGCCCTGCGGACCGGGGGCCGGGTCGTCACCTCCGTCCTGCTGGTCCTCGACCCGGCGGCGGACCAGGAGGCCGACCGGACCGAGGAGGTCCTCGCCGCCCTCGATCCCCATGTCGTCGGCACCGTCGAACGTGTGGTCGTCGTCAGCCCGGAGAGCATTCCGCTCGGGACCACCGGCAAGGTCCGCAAGATCCTGCTGCGCCAGCGCTTCCTCGACGGTGAGCTTCTCGGTACCGAGAAGACCGCTCAGCAGGTGGGCGTATGACCGGGCGCATCACGGAGTCGGGCGCCGTCATCACGGGGATCGGCACCTTCAGCTCGCTGGGCCGCGGCGCGGCGGACACCTTCGACGCGCTGTGCCACGGCAAGTCCGGCCTGGTCAGGCCGCCGGCGGGGCACCTCCTCGACGGAAGCGTGGACGTGGCCGGCATCGCGCCGGACATCGCGGCCGGTGAGGTGCTGCCGCCGAGCGAGGGCCGCCTCGTCGACCGCTACGCCCTGATGGCCCTGGCCGCGGCGGACGACGCGATGGCCGATGCGGGTCTGGTCGTCGGGCGCGATGCCGACCCGCACCGGGTCGCGGTGATCATCTCCAGCGGGGCGGGCGGTCTGTCCACGTACGAGGCGCAGGCGCTGGCCCGTGCGGAGCGCGGCCCGACCGCGGTCAGTCCCTATCTGCTGCCGGGCATGCTGCCGAACATGGCGGCCGCCAGGATCGCCATCAAGTACGGCATACGTGGCTGGAGTTCGGCCATCGCGACCGCCTGCGCCGCCGGTGCCCACGCGGTGGCGGAGGCGGCGCGGCTGATCCGGTACGGCGAGGCCGACGTGGTGGTCTGCGGCGGCGCCGAGGCCCCGCTCAACCCCACCTCCGCGCTGGCGTTCGCCCACGCCCGGGCGCTGTCCCACGGCTGGGACGACCCGGAGGCGGCCAGCCGCCCCTTCGACCGGCGCCGCAACGGATTCGTGCTGGCCGAGGGCGCGGGCGTGCTCGTCGTCGAGCGGGCCGGGCACGCGGAGGCCCGCGGTGCGGCGGGCTACGCCGATCTTCTCGGCTGGGGCGCCACCACCGACGCGTACCGGCCCACGGCACCGCGCCCCGACGGTGAGGGCGCCGCGATGAGCATGCGCGGGGCACTCGCCACGGCCGGGCTCGGCCCCCAGGACATCGGCTACATCAACGCGCACGGCACGTCGACCAAGCTGGGCGACATCGCCGAGACGAAGGCCGTGCACGCCGTCTTCGGGGACCGCTCGCCGGCCGTCAGCAGTACGAAGTCGATGACGGGCCATCTGCTCGGCGGTTCCGGCGCGCTGGAGGCGGCCGTCTGCGCGCTGGCGATCTCGCAGGGCCGGATGCCTCCGACGCACAACCTCGACGAGGTGGACCCGGCCTGCGATCTGGACCATGTGCGCGGCGAGGCCAGGCAGCAGCGCATCGAGGCGGCGATCTCCAACTCGTTCGCCTTCGGCGGTCACAACGTCAGCCTCCTGCTCGGTGCGGCGAGCACCCCCAAGAAGCGCTAGAGGAAAGGGAACAACGCGTGAACATCGGAGCCGTGGACCATATCGAGTTCTACGTGGGGGACGCCCAGCAGTCGGCGTTCTACCTCTGCACCGCGTTCGGATTCCGTGTGTGCGGCCAGGCCGGTCCCGAGACGGGGCAGGCCGGCCGGCGCTCCCTGCTGCTGAAGCAGGGCGGCATCAAGGTCGTGCTGACCTCCGCGCTGAGCGCGGAGCACCCGGCGGCCGCCTATGTGGCGCGGCACGGTGACGGCGTGGCCAACATCGCGTTCGAGGTGACCGATGCCGCCAAGGCGTTCGCGCTCGCCGTCGAGCGGGGCGCCGTCGCGGTCGAGGAGCCGAGGACGCACAGCAAGGACGGTGCGGAGGTCGTCACCGCGTCCGTGCTCGGCTTCGGCGACGTCGCCCACCGGTTCGTGCAGCGCAGCGGGGACCCGGAGCAGTTCATGCCCGGTGAGATGGACATCATCGCCGAGGACCCCGACGAGGGCGCGCACCTGCTGAGCACGGTGGACCATGCGGCGATCTGCCTGCCGGTGGGCCAGTTGCGTCCCACGGTCGCCTTCTACGAGAAGGTCTTCGGCTTCAGCCAGATCTTCGAGGAGTTCATCGAGGTCGGGGAGCAGGCCATGGACTCCATGGTGGTGCAGAGCCCCTCGGGGAAGGTCACCTTCACCCTCATCGAGCCGGTGGCCGACCGCAAGCCCGGCCAGATCGACGGCTTCCTGGAACGTCACAACGGTGCGGGCGTGCAGCACCTCGCCCTGCTCACCGACGACATCGTGACGACCGTGCCGGCGCTGGAGGACCGGGGGGTCAAGTTCCTCGGGACGCCCGACGCGTACTACAGCGAGCTGGTGGAGCGCCTGGGCAGCCCGGACCTGGAGATCGAGGACCTCAGGCGCACCAACGTCCTGGTCGACCAGGACCACTGGGGCCAGGTCTTCCAGATCTTCACGCAGTCTGTGTACGTGCGGAAGACGTTCTTCTGGGAGGTCATCGACCGGCACGGTGCCCGCACCTTCGGCAGCGGCAACATCAAGGCCCTCTACGAAGCGGTCGCCCGCGAGAAGGCGACCGCCTGACCACCCGGGGCCCTCGTCGGGATCATGCCGGGCTCGCGGGCCCCGGCGGTCGCCCACGCTCCGCGGTGACTCCCTCCTCCGCCTCGCAGCCGCACGCACCGGACCCCGCTCCCTGATCCGCCCTGATCCGAACGAAAGGCCCAGGGCGTGGTCCGCCGCGTGCGGAGCCGCCACTCCCGAACGATTCGTCTCACTTGTACCGAAGGAAGACCGTGACTGTTCAGGACGCCTCTCTGTTCACCCTGACCGAGGAGGAGCGGGATCTCCTGCCCTCCGACGAAGACGTCGCCTTCTACGCCGAGCACGGCTGGTACCTCTCGAAGAAGCTCTTCACCGACGAGGAAGTGGATCTCCTCGAGTCGGCCAGTGAGCGCTTCTACGCCGGCCACCGCGACCGCACGCTGCCGCTGCGCCCGTCCAAGCTGGCGTACTGGGAGCCGGAGCACGGCGATGTGCAGCGGCACAACGACTACATCCACTACGAGGACGACACGATCGGCCGCATCCTGCGCAAGCCGCTGCTCGGCGCCGTGGCCGCGCGGCTGGCCGAGAC
The DNA here is from genome assembly GCF_035917155.1 of Streptomyces sp. NBC_00385. Classification (NCBI taxonomy): domain Bacteria; kingdom Bacillati; phylum Actinomycetota; class Actinomycetes; order Kitasatosporales; family Streptomycetaceae; genus Streptomyces; species Streptomyces sp. NBC_00385. The sequence goes on from NZ_CP107951.1 coordinate 5,010,356, forward strand.
CGAGGAGATCCGGGTCTTCCAGTCCACCCTGATCTTCAAGCCGCCGGTCGCGGAGGAGCAGTCGAACATAGTGCCCTGGCACTTCGACCGTCACTACTGGGCCACGTCGACGTCCGAGCGGATGCTGACCGCGTTCATCCCCTTCCACGACTGCGGTGAGGAGATGGGCACGATCACGATGGTGGACGGCAGCCACCGCTGGAAGGAGACGGCGGACAACGATGCCACGTCGCTGCACTTCGCCGAGCGCGACCGCAGTGAGCTCGACCTCATGCTGGAGGAGAACGCCCACTACAACGGCGTCGAGGTGGCGAAGATCCCCGTGCACATCCCGAAGGGGCACGTGAACTTCCACCACTGCCGGACCTACCACGGCAGCGGTCCGAACGTCAGCGACCGTCCGCGCCGCGCCATCTCGTTCCACCTGCAGGACGGCGAGAACCGCTACCGCGACTTCTCCCGCTCGGACGGCACCCAGGTCGCGTACAACCACGACGAGCTGGTGCGCAGGACCGCGGAGGGCACGCCCGACTACAGCGACCCGGAGTATCTGCCGGTGTTGTGGAGCAGCCGCTGATGCGCAGTGCCGCAGTGGTCGGAACCGGCCTGATCGGTACGTCGATAGCCCTGGCCCTGCGGGGCCGGGGTGTGGCCACCTATCTCATCGACCAGGACCCGGAGGCGGCCCGCACCGCGGCCGGTCTCGGCGCGGGCCTGGTGGCCGTCCCGCCGGCGCCGGCGGACCTGGCGATCCTCGCGGTACCTCCGCGGCATGTGGCCTCGGCGCTGCGCGAGCACCAACTGCGTGATCTGGCGCATGACTTCACCGATGTGGCGAGCGTCAAGGCCAGGCCGCAGGAGGAGGCGGCGGAGCTGGGCTGCGACCTGAGCCGCTATGTGGGCGGGCACCCCATGGCGGGGCGGGAGCGGTCGGGGCCGCTCGCGGCCCAGGGCGACCTCTTCCAGGGCAAGCCGTGGGTGATCACGCCGGGGGCGGGTGCCCGCCGGCAGGCCGTCGACCGGGTGACGGAGCTCGCCGAACTCTGCGGTGCCCGCCCGGTCGTGATGAGCCATGCGCAGCACGACCGGGCGGTGGCGCTCATCTCGCACACCCCCCACATGGTGGCGAGTCTGCTGGCCGCCCGACTGCTGCACGGGGACGAGTCCGAACTCCAGCTCTCCGGGCAGGGGTTGCGCGACGTGACCCGGATCGCGGCGGGGGACGCCGAGCTGTGGACCGACATCCTCGGCTCCAACGCGACAGCCGTCGCCGATGTCCTCGCGGAGATCGCCCTGGATCTCCGCGAGGTCGTGGACGCCCTGCGCGATCTGGGCGCGGGCGCTCCGGAGCGGCACCGCGCCGGCAGGGCCCATCTGACCACGGCCCTGGCCCGCGGTGTGCAGGGCCATGGCCGGATCCCGGTGCGGACGCCGGGCGGGATGCGGCTGAGCGGCGCAGCCGCGGGCAAGTGAGCCGCGGCCGCCCCGCGGGCCCGGCAACGACTTCCGATTCAGTGGAGAGACTGACTATGACCAGCCGACAGCTCGACGTCTGCCTCATCGGTGCCGGGCCCCGCGGGCTCTCGCTCCTTGAACGGCTGTGTACGAACGCCGGGTCGGCGCCCCAGGAGGTGCCGATCACCGTGCACGTGGTCGATCCCTATCCCCCCGGGGCGGGGCAGGTGTGGCGCACCGACCAGTCCGAACACCTGCTGATGAACACCGTGGCGTCCCAGGTCACGATGTTCACCGATGAAAGCGTCGACGTCGAGGGCGTGCTCGCCCCGGGGCCGAGCCTGTACGAATGGGCACGCTTCCTCACCCTCATCGGGCCGATGGACGACCAGCAGTACGACGCGCAGGTCCTGGCCGAGGCGCGTGCTCTCGGAGCCGACTCCTATCCGTCCCGTGCCTTCTACGGCCACTACCTGGAATGGGTCTTCCAGCGCGTCACGAAGACGGCGCCGAGCCGGCTGACCACCGTCGTGCACCGCGCCCGCGCGGTGTCGATCGAGGAGGAGCCGGCCGACGGCGGGGGTCCGGGCGGCAGGCAGAGCGTGCTCCTGGACGACGGCACGCTCATCGACGGCCTGGACGCGGTCGTCCTCGCCCAGGGGCATCTGCCCGTACGACGGTCCCGCCGGCAGCGCGAGTTCGGCGGCTTCGCGCGGGCCAACGGTCTCGGCTACGTGGTGCCCGCCAACCCGGCGGACGTGGACCTGTCGCCGGTGCAGCCGGGTGAGACCGTCGCGCTGCTCGGGCTGGGCCTGAACTTCTTCGACTACATGGCGCTGTTGACGCTCGGCCGCGGCGGCCGTTTCGTCCGGCGCTCCGACCGGCTCGTCTATCTGCCCTCGGGCCGCGAACCACGCCTGGTGGCGGGCTCCCGCAGGGGGCTGCCCTTCCACTCCCGGGGGGAGAACCAGAAGGGCGCCCACGGCCGCCATACGCCGACCGTACTGACCGCCGAAGTGATCGGGGAGCTGCGGGAGCAGTCCCGGCGGCAGGACGGCATCGACTTCCACGCCACGCTGTGGCCGCTGGTCTCCAAGGAGGTCGAGACCGTCTACTACACGGCCCTGCTCACCGCCGAAGGACGGGCCGGCGACGCGCGACGGCTGCGGGTCCGCTACCTGGAGGCCGAGCCGGGCAGCCGCCAGGAGCAGGACGTGATCGCCGAGTTCGGCATCGTCCCGCGCGACCACTGGGACTGGGACAGCATCGCCCGTCCGTACGCGGACCGGGACTTCTCCTCGACGCAGGACTTCCAGGACTGGCTGCTCGGCCACCTGCACGAGGACCTTCGTGCGGCGCGCGACGGCAACGTGGACGGCCCGCTCAAGGCAGCCCTCGACGTCCTGCGCGATCTGCGCAACGAGCTCCGGCTGATCGTCGATCACGGCGGCCTCACGGGGAGTTCGCACCGGCGCCACCTGGACGGCTGGTACACGCCTCTCAACGCGTTCCTCTCGATCGGTCCGCCCGCCCGGCGGATCGAGGAGGCGATCGCCCTGATCGAGGCCGGGGTGCTGCGGGTGCTCGGCCCCGACGTCCGGTCGGGCACGGACGAGGAGGCCCGGGCGTTCACCATCGAGTCCGCCTCGGTGCCGGGCTCGCTGACCCGGGCCACCACCCTGATCGAGGCACGCCTGCCGGAGATCGACCTGCGGGTGACCGCCGATCCGCTGCTGATCCAGCTCCTCGCCTCCGGGCAGTGCCGTACCTACGAGGTCACCGACCCCGACGGTTCGGTGTACGAGACGGGCGGACTCGCCGTCACCGACGCACCGTTCCACCTGATCGACGCCGCAGGCCGTGCCCATCCGCGGCGCTTCGCCTTCGGTGTCCCCACCGAGTCCGTGCACTGGGCGACGGCCGCAGGCATCAGACCAGGGGTGAACTCGGTGACCCTTCAGGACTCGGACGCCATCGCGCACGCCGTACTCGGCCTGGACCGGGGCCTTCTGCCGGACACCGAGATGATGGGAGAGCTGACAAGGTGAGCACCACCACCCCGCCCCCTTCGCCCCTGCCGGACGTCCTGGACGCCGGGCTGCTCAGTCCGGTGCGGGCCGGCACGCCGGCGGAGGCCGCCACCTCCGACGGTGCCTGGCTGCAGGCGCTGCTCGACGCGGAAGCCGCGCTGGTACGTGCCCAGGCGAGCCTCGGCAACGTACCGGCCCAGGCCGCCGAGGCGATCACCGCGCTGGCCCGGGCCGACGCGCTGGATCTGCGTGAGATCGCCGTGCTCAGCCGGGGAGCGGCCAATCCGGTGGTGGCCCTGGTCCAGGCGTTCACCGCGCTGGTGGCCGACAGGGCCCCGGATGCCGCCGACTATGTGCACCGCGGCTCGACCAGTCAGGACATCTTCGACACCGCGCTGATGCTCGTGGCGGGCCGGACCCTGGACCTTCTGGTGGCGGATCTGGAGGGCATCGCGCAGAGCCTGGGCGCGCTGGCCGGGGAGCACGCGCGGACGCTCATGGCCGGCCGCACGCTCGCGCTGCACGCCGTGCCCACGACCTTCGGCCTGAAGGCGGCCGGCTGGCTGGCGGCGGTGTGCGAGGCGGCCGGCCGGCTGCGCAGGGTGAGAGCCGACGGCCTCTTCGTCCAACTGGGCGGCGCGGCAGGCACGCTGGCGGGCTATGTCGAGTACGAGAAGCTCCACCGGGCCGCGCAGCAGGAGACGGTGGCCGAAGGGTACGCGGCGCGGCTCACCGAGCGGTTCGCCGCGGAGACGGGTCTGTCCGCCCCCGTGCTGCCCTGGCACAGTCACCGGGCCCCGATCGCGGCCCTGGCTGCCGAACTCGCGCTGACCACCGGGGTGCTGGGGAAGATCGCGGTGGACGTGCAGTCGCTGGCCCGGACCGAGACCGCGGAGGTCGCGGAGCCCGCCGCGGCCGGCCGGGGGGTTTCCTCGGCGATGCCGCAGAAGCGGAACCCCGCACTGGCCACGCTGATCCGCTCGGCGGCCCTGCAGGTTCCCGCGTACGCCGGTGTGCTGACGCACGCGATGCTGTCCGAGGACGAGCGTTCGGCCGGTGCCTGGCACGCCGAGTGGCAGCCGTTGCGGGAGTGTCTGCGGCTGGCCGGAGGCGCCGCGCACACGGCACGCGAGCTGGTGGCCGGTCTGGAGGTGGCGCCCGCCCGCATGCGGGCGAATCTGGACCTGACCGGTGGCCTGATCGTCTCGGAGCGGCTGGCGGCCGTGCTGGCGCCCGTGCTCGGCAAGGCCGCCGCGAAGGAGGTCATGAGCCGGGCCTCGCGCGAGGCGGCGGCCTCGGGCCTGTCCCTCGCGGAGGTCCTCTCCAAGGAGGAGGCCATCGCCGGCCGGTTCGACGCGCAGGACCTTCGCCTGCTGCTCGACCCGGCCGGCTACACCGGCGCCGCCGAGGAGCTGACGGAGCAGGCGCTGCGGCGGTACGAGGGCCGGCTCCGCGGAGCCGGGGCATGACCCGCGGGGCGCCGTCCGCGGGCGCCGTGCTGAACGCGCTGTCCGGGCCGGCGCCCGGTCTCGCGGGCCGTGCGGTCTTCTCCCTCTTCTGCAATCCGGTCCGGCGCGGCAAGGTCCTGCCCCGTGAGCAGGCCGTTCACGAACAGGCCGGCACCGAGGAACTGGACGTCGGCGGGCAGCGCGTGCGGGTCTACCGCTGGGGCAACGGCGAACGCCCCGTTCTGATGCTCCACGGGTGGCAGTCCAGGGCCTCGCGGTACGCCGGCTTCGTGCCGCGGCTTCAGGAACTGGGCCTGACGCCCGTCTCCTTCGACGCTCCGGGGCACGGGGATTCGGGAGGCCGGGGCGCGACGATCCTCGAGTACCGCGAGATCATCCGCCGGCTCCAGGACGGATACGGCGCCTTCCACTCGGTGGTCGCCCATTCCCTCGGCGCCACCAGCGTGCTCCTCGCGCTGCGGAGCGGCACCGAGGCGGGCCGTCTGGTCACGGTCGCCGCGGTGAAGGACTTCGGCCACTTCCCGGACAAGTTCGCGGACATCCTGGGGCTCCGGCCGGGGTTGCGGCGGGACCTGCGCGACCGGATCGAGCACCAGCTGTTCGCGGAGGTGTCCCGCCCGTGGGAGCTCTTCGACGCCACCCGCAGGCCCGACGAGATCAAGGTGCCGATGCGGATCATCCACGACGAGGACGACGAGATGGTCCCGGTCGAGCAGGCGTACGCGCTCAAGGCGGCGTACGGCGACCGGGCGGACCTGGTCATCACGGCGGGGCTCGGGCACCGCAAGGTCCTCGGTGAAGCGGCGGTCATCGACTCCGCGATGGACTTCATCGCCCGTCCGGTGCCGGGGGAGTGACCGCCTCGGACCCACGCCCGCTGTCGTATCGGCCTTTTAAATGCACGCACGGTCGTTTAGTTTTACCTGTGGGTCCCATGCCGTGGATCCATTGACGAAGGGACCACGCATGACCACCGCTTCACCGCAGTCACCCGGGGCGGGCCGGGCTGACGTCGCGGCGTCAGCCGGGGAACAGGCGCCGCAGGGCTCACCGGAGGCATCCGCCGCCTCGAAGCTGGCGCTGTTCGTCGCGTCCGGGGCGACCTTCCTCGCGGTCCTCGACACCACGGTCGTGAACATCGCGTTCTCCGACCTGCGCGTCGACTTCCCCGACGCCTCGCTGTCCCAGCTGACCTGGGTCGTCACGTCGTACACGGTCGTGTTCGCCGCACTGCTCGCCGTCGCGGGCCGGGTCGCCGACGTCATCGGACGCAAGCGGCTCTTCCTCTGGTCCACGGTCCTGTTCACCCTCGCCTCCGTGCTGAGCGGTTTCGCCACCGGAGTGCCGATGCTGGTCGGCGCCCGTGCGCTGCAAGGTGTGGCGGCGGCCGGAATGATTCCCTCGGCGCTCGGTCTGGTGCTCCAGCACACACCCGCGGCCCGCCGCCAGGTCGCCGTCGGCGTCTGGGGAGCGGTCGGCAGCATGGCCGCGGCCGTGGGGCCGAGCCTCGGCGGTCTGCTGGTGGACGTGTGGGGCTGGCGCAGCGTCTTCCTGATCAACCTGCCGATCGGGCTGGCCATCGTGGCGATCTCGGCCCGGCTCGCGGGTGATGCGCCGAGCGGGCGCAGGCTGCCCGACCCGGTGGGCACCCTCGCGCTCGCCCTGGGGATCGGGGGCGTCGTCTTCGGTGTGACCCAGGGAACGGAGTGGGGCTGGGGCAGCGGACGGGTCCTCGCCCTGCTGGGCGGCGGCGCCGTACTGGTGCTGGTGGCCCTGCTGCTCTCCCGCCGGCATGTCGCGCCCGCCATCGAGTGGGACCTGTGGCGCAACCGCGCCTTCGCCGCCACCAACGTGTCGTCGCTGCTCTTCGGCGCGGCCATGTACTCCTATCTCCTCGGCTCGCTGCTCTTCCTCAACGCCGTATGGGGGTACTCGGAGCTGAAGGCCGGCCTGGCCGTCACGCCGGGAGCCTTCAGCGCCGCCGTCGGCGCCCTGGTGGTCGGGCGCCGGGTCGCACCCCGGGCCCAGTGGGCCGCGGTGGCGGTGGGCGCCGGGCTCTTCGGCATCTCCTGCGCCGCGATGTATCTGCTGCTCGGTACGGAGCGGCAGTACGCGGCGGTCTGGCTGCCCATCGGAGTCGTGGCCGGTGTCGGCATCGGCGCGGCCCTGACCGCCATCTCGAACGCGGCCACCGCCTCGCTGGAGCCGCAGCGCTTCGCCTCCGGTACCGGACTGCTCATGACGACCCGCCAGATCGGCGGCGCGCTCGGCATCGCGGCTCTCGCGGCCATCCTCGAACGCCACAACGTCCTCGACGACCAGGGCTATCTGCAGGTGTTCCTCGCGTGTGCCATCGGGTCCGTCGCGGCCGCGGTGGTCGCCCCGGTGATCCGGGCGAGGGGCCGGCGGGCCCCGTAGGGCACAGCGCCACGCAACCACGGCAGGGGAACCGCGGCGGTGGGCCCGAACAGGCCCACCGTCTGCCCCCTCCACCCCGCCCGACCCCCCTTCCCTTCCTGACGAGACGAACAGAGAGCGCAATGCCATCCAGCGACCTTTCCGGCCGTCCCGACCCTTCGGACCGTTCCGCAGCACGGGCCGAGAGCTCCCTGCTGGCCGAGCTCCAGCCCGTGGTGGAGAGCAATCTCCACCGCCACCTCGACGTCGCCAAGGAGTGGTTCCCGCACGAGTACATCCCGTGGGGCGAAGGCCGGGACTTCGAGGGTCCGCTCGGCGGTGAGGCATGGACCCAGGACGAGGCGAAGCTCCCGGAGGTGGCCCGTACCTCGCTCGTGGTCAACCTCCTGACCGAGGACAACCTGCCCGGATACCACTTCGCGGTGGCCGAGTTCGGCAAGGACGGGGCCTGGGGCAACTGGGTCAACCGCTGGACGGCCGAAGAGGCCAGGCACGGCATCGCCCTGCGCGACTACCTCCTCGCCACCAGGGCCGTCGACCCGAGGGCCCTGGAAAGGGCCCGGATGGCACACATGTCGGCGGGATACGACCGCCCCGACGGCTTCAGCGCCCTGCACGCGATCGCGTACGCCTCCTTCCAGGAGCTCGCCACCCGGATCTCGCACCGCAACACCGGCCATGTGAGCGCCGATCCGGTGTGCGACGCACTGCTCGCGCGAATCGCGGCGGACGAGAACCTGCACATGGTCTTCTACCGGAACCTGGTCGACGCCGCGTTCGAACTCGCTCCCGACAAGGCGATGGAAGCCGTGAGCGATGTCGTGACCGGGTTCGAGATGCCCGGCTCGACGATCAAGGACTTCGGGCGCAAGTCGGCGGAGATCGCCATCGCGGGCATCTACGACCTGCGGCTGCACCACGACAGCGTGGTGATGCCGATCCTGCGCAATCTGCGCGTGTTCGAGCGGGGCGGGCTCGGCCCGGCCGGCGACGCGGCGCGCGAGGACCTCGCCGCGTTCGTGGCCCGGCTGGACAGCCAGGCCACGTCCTTCACGGACCGGCGCGAAGGCATCCGTGCCGCACGGGCCAAGCGAGCGGCGGCCGTCGCTGCCTGACGGAGAAGATCCGGGACCGGTCGCGCCCGGAAGGTGTCGGCGTGCCCAGTGCGGCACCCGCTCAAGACCAGGGGGAAGTCATCAGTACCGAGAACGTGCGGCTGTCGCCGTATCAGCGTGACATCTGGCTTGCGGAGTCCCGTACCCCGGGCACACCGCAGTTCAACGGGGCCGTCTTCGAGAGGTTCACGGGCGCCGTCGACGGCGAGCTGCTGAGGGCGTGCTTCACCCGCGCCCTGGAGCGGCACGACGCCTTCCGGCTCAGATTCGACGAGTTCGACGGCGTTCCACGGCAGTGGATGGCCGACGCGCTGACCGACGACGCCGCGCCCGCGGTCGACCTGGTCGACCTCTCCGCCGAACCCGACCCGGCCGCGGCGTGCCGGGCCTGGCGCGAGGAGGCCATGGCCACCCCGTTCGAGCTGCGGCGCCGCAGGCTCTTCCGCGCGGTGCTGCTGCGGGAGAGCGCGGACGCGCTCCATCTGTTCCTGATGGGGCACCATCTGCTCGTCGACGGCCGGGGCGCGGAGATCCTGCACACCGAGGTGATGGAGGACTACGCCCGCCGGTCCCGCGGCCAGGCACCCCGCGACCGCGGCGCCGCCCCGTCGGTGCTCACCGCGGTCACCGGCCGGGACGCCTACTTCGGCTCCCGGGAGCAGGAGGACGACCGGGCCTTCCACCGCGCCGAACTCGCGGCGACGGAACCCCGCTTCTTCACCCGGCGCACCCAGGGCGGTGCGCCCGCCACCGGACTCCACACGTTCACCCTGCCGGGGGCGGTGGCCGACCGCATCAAGGAGAGCGGCAGCACCCCCTTCGCCTTCTTCGCCGCCGCGCTCGGCACCTGGCTCGCCCGGGTGCACCGCACCGAGCAGGCGGTGATCGGTGTGCCCCTGCTCAACCGGCGCAGCAGGACGGAGCTGACCGCGGTCGCGCAGTACGCCAACACGCTGCCCCTGCGCATCGAGGTCCCCGACGGTAAGCCCCTGGCCCGGATAGCCGCCGGCGTCCAGGAGGCGGTCGGCCTGCTGCAGCAGCACCAGCGGCTGCCGATCGGGGACGTCCTGCGGGAGCTGCCGGCCGACGGCTCCCGGGAACGCCGGCTCTTCGACGTCACGCTGACCTACATGACCCTGCGCAAGCCGCTGGACCTCGACGGCGTGGTACGCGGGGGAGCGGCGTTCACCGCGCCGCCGCACGACGACGAGGCACTGGTCGTCAGCGTCGTGGGCACCCGCGGCCGGTCGGAGCTCCAGGTCGAACTGCGGTACGCCATCGATGTGTTCGATGCCGACCTGCCCGTCTCCTCCTTCGTCGAGCACTTCACCTCGCTGATCGCCCATGGGCTCGACAAGCCCGAACGGCCGGCCGCTGAACTGCTGATGCTCAGCGAGCGCGAGCAGGACGAGATCCAGGGCCTCACCCGCGGCCCGCGCATCCCGTTCGCCGACGACACGACCCTGCACACCCTGTTCGAGGAGCAGGCCGCCCGGTATCCCGGCAGGGCCGCCGTGCACGGAGCGGACGGCGAGGACGCGCTCGGCTACGCCGAGCTCGACGCCCGGGCCAACCAGGTGGCCCGGTCCCTGCGCGCGCGGGGGGTACGCGTCGGCCACCGGGTCGCCGTACTGATGGAGCGCGGCCCCCGGATGCTCGCCGCCGTCCTCGGCATCCTCAAGTCGGGTGCCGCGTACGTCCCGGTGGACCCGGGACATCCCGCGCGGCGGATCGCCTTCATCCTGGAGGACAGCGCCGCCAGGGCCGTCGTGACGGACTCCGCGGACAGCGGGGTGCCGGTGCCCGGGGGCACCGAGGTCTGCCCGGTCGGCGAGCTGCTCCAAGGCCCGGCGGACGCGGTGCGGGCCGAGGCCGGAGCCCGCGATCTGGCCTACGTCATCTACACCTCGGGCTCGACAGGGCGCCCCAAGGGCGTGATGGTCGAGCACCGTTCGGTGGTGAACCGGCTGGCGTGGATGCAGCGCGCGTTCCCGCTCGGCGCGGACGACGTCCTGCTGCAGAAGACGCCCGTCTCGTTCGACGTATCGGTGTGGGAGCTGTTCTGGTGGGCCCTCGAAGGAGCCTCGGTGGCGCTGCTGCCGCCGGGCGGCGAGAAGGACCCGCGGCAGATCCTGCACACGGTCGAACGGCAGCGGGTCACCGTCGTGCACTTCGTGCCCTCGATGCTGGGACCTTTCCTCGACCTGCTGGAGGAGTCGGAAGGGCTGCGCGCCCGGGCCGGTTCGCTGCGCCATGTCTTCTGCAGCGGCGAGGCCCTGACCCCCGGCCACGTGGAGCAGTTCCACCGGGTCCTCGGCGGCGAGGGCGCACCCGTCCTGGTCAATCTGTACGGGCCCACCGAAGCCACCGTCGACGTCTCCGCGCAGGTCTGCCCCGCGCCGGACGGGCGCACCGTCCCGCGGGTCCCCATCGGGCGGCCCATCGACAACATCGAGCTGCACGTCCTGGACCGGAGCGGCGAGCCGCAGCCCGTGGGCGTGCCGGGTGAGCTGTGCGTCGGCGGCGTCGGCCTGGCCCGCGGATACCTCGGCCGGCCCGAGCTGACCCGGGAGAGGTTCGTCGACGCGCCCTTCGTCGACGGCGGCCGGATGTACCGCACCGGCGACCTCGCCCGCTGGCTGGGCGACGGCACCCTGGAGTACCTCGGCCGGATCGACGGGCAGGTGAAGATCCGCGGCAACCGCATCGAACCGGGCGAGGTCCAGGACGCCCTGTCCCGCATACCCGGCGTGCGGTACGCCGCCGTCACGGACCACACGGCCCCGGGGCGCGGCACGTTCCTGGTCGGCCACTACGTGTCCGAGCACGACCTGGAGACGGCGTTCCTGCGCGGTCGACTGGCCGAGGAACTCCCCGAGGTCATGATCCCGGGGCGGTTCAGGCGGATCGACGCGATCCCCCTGACCCCCAACGGGAAGCTGGACCGGCGCAGGCTCGTCGCCCCGGAAGCCGAGCCGGCCGGGGAGCCGGGCGCGGAGCCCCGCAACGGGACCGAGGCGGCGCTCGCCGCGGTCTGGGCCGATGTGCTCGGGGTGCGGCAGGTCGGGATCCACGACGACTACTACGCCCTCGGCGGCGACTCCCTGCTGATGCTCCGCATCCGCGCGCTGGCCGAGCGCCAGGGCATCCACTTCTCCCTGATCGACCTGGTGCGGAACCCGACGGTGGCCGCCCTCGCGGCGCACTCCACCGAGGAGTCCGGACCCGCGGCCGGCCTGGCCCCCTTCGCGCTCGTCCCGCACGTGGACCGGGCGCGCCTCGGGGACGCGGCCGACGCCTGGCCGCTGACCCGGCTGCAGCTGGGGCTCGTCTACCACAGCCGCCGGGACGAGCGCTCCGCCGTCTACCACGACGTCTTCCGGTACCGCCTCGCCATGGAGTGGGACGAGGCACGCTTCCAGGACGCCTTCGCGCGTCTGGTCGCCCGCCATCCCGCGCTGCGTTCCTCGTTCGACCTCGGCGGGCTCACCGAGCCGCTGCAGATCGTGCACACGAGCGCGCCGGGCGGCCTGGAGATCTCCGACCTGCGGGGGCGCGAGGACGCCGACGCCGAGGCGGAGATCCGCCGGCACATCGAGGAACGGCGCTTCCACCCGTACGTGTTCAACCGGCCGCTGCTCTACCTCTTCCGTGCCCATGTGCACGACGACGCCGTCGACCTGGTCCTCAGCTTCCACCATGCGCTGCTCGACGGAGGCAGCGTCGCGAACCTGCTGCGGGAACTCCTCCAGGACTACCTGCACACGCTCGGCGCCGACATCGCCCCGGTGCCCGACAGCGAACTGCCCACCCCGGCCCACCATGTGCGGGGCGAACGCGAGACGCAGGCGGACCCCGCAGCCCGCGCGCACTGGCAGCGGCGCCTGGCGGGAGCGGAGGTGCTCCGGCTCGACGGCTTCGCACCGTCCGAAGCACCGCGCGGCGCGGCGCAGGTGGTGCACCAGCTCGTGCTGCCCGACGGGCTGACCCGGCAGGCCCGCTCCCTGGCCAGGGAGCACGCACTGCCGCTGAAGTCCGTGCTGCTGGCCGCCCACTGCCTGACGCTGCGGCTGTTCTCCGGGCTCGACGACTTCACCACCGGCGTGATCACACACGGGCGTCCGGAGTACGCGGACGCCGAACGCATGGTGGGCCTCTTCCTCAACACCGTCCCGGTACGCCTCGGAGCCGACGGGGCCGGGGGCAGCCTGCTCGACGTGGTCCGGGAGCTCCACCGGCAGGAGTCGGAGGGCCAGGCCCATCAGCGCTACCCGCTGAGCGCCATGCAGGCGGACCACGGCGGAAGCCCGGTCCTGCACACCGCGTTCAACTACGTGCACTTCCATGTGCTCTCCGACGTGCTGCGTCTTCCCGACGTGCGCCTGGAGGAGTTCACGACGTGGGAGGAGACCGACTTCCAGCTCCTGGTCAACGCCTTCCTGCACCCGCAGGACGGCACGATCGGGCTGCGCATCGACGGCGACGGCCACACCATCACCCCGGCACAGGCCGAACTGTTCGGGGACACCTACACCGAGGTGCTGCGCAGCCTCGTCACCGGTCCCGGGGAGCCGCCCGGCCTCGCCTTCCCGGCCGGTACGCGGCAGAGCGCCACCCCCACCGCCGACGCGTTCACCGATGACGTCGTACGGCTCTTCGGCCGGCAGGCCGGCCGGAACCCCGACGCACCCGCCGTCACCACGGGCGACCGCACCTGGACCTACCGCGAACTGCGTGCGTCCGCCGAGCGGGTGGCCCACCGGCTGACCGCCCTGGGTGCCCGCCCCGGCGCCCGGATCGGCATCGCGATGGACCGCTCACCGGAGACCGTCGCCGCCATCCTCGGCACCGCCATGGCCGGCGCCGCCTGTGTGCCGCTGGACACCGCCTACCCCGAGGCGCGGATCGCCGCCATGGTCGAGCAGGCCGAGCCGTTCCGGATCATCGCCCGCACGGCGGACGCCGCACTCCTGCCGGACCCGGACCTGCTGCTGGCCGCGGAGTCGCTCTTCGGCCCGGAGCCGGCAGTCACGGCCGTTGGGCAGCCGGGGCCGCTGCCGGACACCATCGCCCCCGACAGCACCGCGTACATCCTGTTCACCTCGGGCTCCACGGGCCGGCCCAAGGGCGTGGTGATGCCCCACCGCTCCCTGGCCGCCCTGACCGGCTGGCAGATCCGGGCCGAGAGCGCGTCCGCCGGCCGGACCACCGTGCAGTACGCGCCGCTCAGCTTCGACGTCTCCTTCCAGGAGATCTACTCCACGCTCTGCGCGGGCGGCACACTGCGCCTGGTCACGGAGGAGGAACGGCGCGACATGCCGGCGCTGCTGCGCCTGCTCGACGACGCCGGCGTCGAAAGGATCTTCCTGCCGTACGTGGCGCTGCAGCAGCTCGCCGAGGCCTCCGGGGCCCTCGGCATCGTCCCGCGAGCGCTGCGTGTGATCGTGTCCTCCGGTGAGCAGCTGAGGGTCACCGACGAGATCCGGGCCTTCGTCGCCGCGCTGCCGGGAGCGATCCTGGAGAACCAGTACGGGCCCACCGAGTCGCATGTCGTGACCCGCCACACCATGACCGGGGACCCGGCCGGCTTTCCGGCACTCGTCCCGATCGGCACCCCCGTCCCCGGCGCCGGGGTACGGGTCCTCGACCCGCTGGGCCGCCCCGTCCCGACAGGTGTGAAGGGCGAGCTGTACCTGTCCGGACCGGCCCTCGCCGACGGCTATCTCGGGGCCTCCGCACTGACTGCCGAGCGGTTCGTGCGCATCGCCGGGCCCGACGGCGAGGTCACCGCCTACCGGACCGGAGACCTGGGCCGCGTCCTGCCCGGCGGAGTCCTCGCCTACGCGGGCCGGGCCGACACCCAGGTGAAGATCCGCGGCTACCGGGTCGAGCCCGCCGAGGCGGAGGTCGCTCTCATCGGCCTCGCGGCACGCCATCCGGCCCTCGACGTCCAGCAGGCCGCGGTGGTCGCCCGGAGCGGTGCGGACGGACGCACCGGACTGGTGGCCTTCCTGGCCGGCGACGCCGAGCGGACCGACCTGAACGTCCTGCGCACCGAACTGCGCGCCTTGCTGCCCGAGTTCATGGTCCCGCAGCACTTCGAGTGGCTGGACGTGCTGCCGCTGACCCCGAGCGGCAAGCGTGACGACAAGGCGCTGCGGGCCCGGCCGCTGACCCGGCCGGCCGCCGGGGACGGCGACGAACCCCGGGACGCGTACGAACGAACCCTGGTGGAGATGCTCGGTGAACTCCTCGGCCTCGAACGGATCGGTGTCCATGACGACATCTTCACGCTGGGCGCCACCTCCCTCACCACGATGCGGCTCGTCGTGCTGATCGAGCAGCGGTACGGGGTCCCGGTCCCGATATCCGCCTTCATCACGGCGCCGACGGTGGCCGCCGTGGCGGCACTGCTGCGCAAGGGCGGCGCCACGCCCGGCTTCGACCCGCTCGTGCCGATCCGCCGGGCCGGCAGCAGACCGCCGGTCTTCCTGGTCCACCCCATGGGCGGCAACGTGCTCTGCTACGTGCCCTTCGCCCGCCATCTTCCGGACGACCAGCCGCTGTACGCCTTCCAGGCGCCCGGTGGCGACCCGGGCACCGAGCCCCTGCGCACGATGCGGGCCATCGCGGCGCACTATGTCGCCGCCATGCGCCGGGTCCAGCCCGAGGGCCCGTACGTCATCGGCGGCTGGTCCTTCGGCGGCTTCGTGGCCTTCGAGATGGCGCGGCAGCTGCGGGCCGCCGGACAGGAGGTCGGCAGGGTGATCCTCCTGGACACCGTGGCCCTGGGACCGGCGGACCAGCACAGGGCGTTCACCGACGAGGCGCTGCTCGGCTGGTTCTTCTGGGAACTCCTGCTGCTGGGCCGTGGCGGCGACTCACCCCTGGAGGCCATTCCCGCCGAACTCACGACCCTTGAGGAGAAGTTCGACTTCATCGCCTCAGTCGCCGCCGACGAGGGCGTCCTGCCCGCCGACAGCAAGGGCTCGCTCGTCGGGCGCCTCTTCGGGGTGTACGAGGCCAACTGGCGCGCGACCCAGCACTACCGGCCCGGACCGGTGGCGGACGACGTCACCCTGATCCGGGCCGTCGAGCCGCTGCCGCAGGTCCTGCACGCGATGCACGGCGCGGGCAGTACGCAGCACAAGGACCCCGCCAACGGGTGGCACACCATGACCACCGGCCGGGTCGAGGTCATTCAGGTGCCGGGCGACCACCTCTCCCTCATGGAAGAGCCGCACGTGGCGGAAGTCGCCCGCATCGTAGGCGAGTTGGCGCGGGCCGAAGGTGGCGGCGATCCGCACCCCGCGGGCCCGGCGCCCGCTCCCCGTACCGCAGAGAAGGGACACTGACGTGGCACAGCGAACCAGCCCCCGGGCCATCGTGATCGGAGCCGGCATCGGAGGGCTCGCGACCGCCGTGGCCCTGCGCCGGGTCGGCGTCGACGTGGAGGTGTACGAGCGCGCACCCGATCTGCGCCCCGCCGGATTCGGCATCTCCGTGATGAGCAACGCCGTGGCGGCCCTGCGCGCCCTCGGGATCGATCTCGGTCTGGAGAAGCACGGACAGACGATCCTGCACACCGGGATCATGACGGACAAGGGCCGGACCCTGCGGTCCCTGCCGGTCGAGACCGCCGGTGACCGGCTCGGCGCCCCCAGCGTCGCGATGTACCGGGGCGACCTGCAGGCCGCCCTGCTCGACGCCCTCGGAGGAATGCCCATCGCGGTGGGCGCGACCGCCACCGGCTACGAGATCAACGGGGACGGCGTACGCGTCCGCTTCGAGGACGGCAGGGAAGCCACCGGCGACCTGTTGATCGGGGCCGACGGCATCAACTCCGCGGTCCGCCGCCTGCGTACCGGCGACGACAGCGGCCCTCGGTACGGCGGATTCCTCTGCTGGCTCTCCGTCACCCCCTTCGCCCACCCGAAGATCACCAAGGGGTTCAACGCCCACTACTGGGGCCTCGGCAAGCGCTTCGGCATCCACGACGTGGGCCAGGGGCGGGCCTACTGGTGGGGCACCCTGAACATGTCGGCCGAGGCGGCCGGCCGCTGGGACGGGGACAAGGACCCCATCGTGCGCGCCTACGCCGGATGGGCGGACGAGGTGTGCGAGGCCATCTCGACCACCCCGGCCGAGGACATCGTCGCCGTACCGGCGCAGGACCGCCCGTTCCTGGAGAACTGGGGCGAGGGCCCGGTGACCCTCCTGGGCGATGCCGCACACCCGATGCTCCCCAGCCTGGGCCAGGGCGGCAGCACGGCCATCGAGGACGCCGTGGTGCTCGCCCAGTGCCTGGCCGCGGGCACGGACACCGTCGCCTCGCTGCGCAGGTACGAGAACCTGCGGCGCGAGCGCACCCGGGAAATGGTCGAGGTCTCCCGCAGGTTCGGCGGCTTCGAGCAGCTGGAGAACCCCGCCCTGCGCGTCGTGCGCGATCTGTATCTGCGCCACGCACCCCAGTCCGTGCTGTTCAAGCCCTTCCAGCGGGCCCTGACGCCCCAGTTGCTGGATGACGCCCCGGCGAACTGACGAAGCGCTCGCCGCCCGCACGACCGATCAGCGACAACCCGAGGAGAACCGATGACCCAGGCCGCCGAACGAACCCAGGAAGACCTCGACGCGAAGAGCGTGGTGCACCGCTACCTCCAGGGCCTGCGGGAGCGCGACGCGGCGGTGATCTCCGGCGTCGTCGCCGCCGACGCCGTCTACCGCATACCCGGCAGCCATCCGGTGGCGGGGACCTGGACCGGGCTGGGCGAGATCGCCGAGAGGTTCCTGATCCCCATGGGAGAGCGCTTCGACCCGGAGGCCGAGTACGCGGTCGACATCCTCCACGTGATCGCAGAGGGCGACGAGGTCTCGGTCGAGTGCGTCACCCGGGCCACCACCCGCGACGGTGCCCCGTACGTCCTGGACATCAGCGCGCAGTTCACCGTCAGGGAGGGGAAGATCCGGAGCATGCGGGAGTACTTCGACACCGAGTACTTCGGCCGGACCCTCTTCGGCCAGGCCTGAGACGGACCCGCTCCGGCCCCGGACCGCCTGGTCCGGGGCCGGAGCTGACCGCCTAGGCCCGGTCAGGGGCGGCGGGCCGCGATCAGCCGGATGCCGAGGGAGCGGTCCTCCCACGCCGTACGGACATGGCCCAGGCCCGCAGCCCGGAGCAGGCCCTCCACCTCACCGTCCGCAGGTGCCGTCCCGCCCGTGACGGCCAGGCAGAGGCGTGCCGTGGCGACCCCGAGAGGGCGCTTCGGAAGGAGCGGGCACGGCAGGACGATCCACCCGCCGGGCAGCAGTGCGGCGGCGCCGGCGGCAACGGCCCGGCGCAGACCGCCGCCCGGCAGCCCGGCGACGGGCAGCCAGACGAGCGCGAGCCGGTCGTCCTCCTCGAAGCCGGCCGGGTCACCGACCCGTACCCGTACCCGCCCGTCGGCCGCGGGCGCGGGCAACTGCCGCGGTTCCAGGGCGAGTACCGGCAGTCCGGGGATCTGGCGCGACAGCTCGACGGCGGACCGGCCTCCGTCACCGGCCGCACAGCCGACCCGCGCACCGGGCAGATCCAGCATCGCGGGCAGTCCTTCCAGCCCGCCCAGAAGGGAGTCGACCAGCGCCTCCGCGAGCGCCGGTGCCTCGCCGCCGCATCCGGGCGCCGGCTCGCCCTCCGGGGCTCCCGCCCCGGACCGCAGCCGGGCGCCCCCGGTCACCGCGCGCCGCAGCCGTGCGGCGAACGCGGAGGCGCGCGGGCCACCGATGAGGACGCGCTCCAGGCCCTCGGCGGCCGCATAGCGGCCCTCGTCGTCCCGCCGAACCAGCGCGGCGTCCGTGAGAACCTCCAGCAGACCCTCGGCAAGGTCCGGGGGAAGTCCTGCGGCGGCCTCCTTCGCCGTGCACGGCCTGAGCAGCCGGGCCAGCAGCCCGGTCCGTTCCGCGACGGCGCACGCCAGCAGCGCCCACGCCTGCGTGGCCGGCTCCGCGAGCCGCCCGTCGAGGAGACCCCGCGGCCCCTGCGGCAGGGCGTCGGGCGCAGCCCCGGAACACACGGCTGCCCACAGCGTGTGGGCGCGGCCGAGCAGCGCGGCCGCCTCGGCACGGGGGGCCGGACCGATGGATGCGAGGCCGGCCGCCGACAGCACCTCGCGCACGGGGCCGGCCGGTTCGCCGGGGCTGTCGTACGCGACCGCGGCGTGCAGCGCCCACCAGGAGTCCGTCAGCCGGGCGACGACGCGCTCGGCGGCCTCCTGACGCACCCGCTTTCCCTCCAGGCCGACGATCGAACGCTGGCCCAGCTGGATGAGGAGCGTCTCCTGGGAACCCTGACCGGAGACCAGGCCCAGGACGTCACGCATGAAGCGTTCCCAGGGGAACGTGGCCATGTACGCCTCGCCGCCCTGAAGTCCCATCACCAACTGGCCCACGCGCAGGGCGCTTTCGGCGGTCCGGTGTTTGGCGACGGTGGCGAGCTCGTCGAAGTGCGGGTCGCGGTCGGCCGAGCGGGTTCCGTCGAGCGCCCGGTAGACGCTCGCCCGGGCGCTCTGCAGCAGCATGTGCATCTCGCCGACCGAGCGCTCCACATTGGTGTAGTCGAGGACCGGGCGCCCGCCGCGCCTGCGCGCGGCCAGTGACTCCACACAGTTCTCCACCACCGCGTCCAGTGCGCCGAGCACCCCGCACGCGCTCATCGTGCGGCGGATGCGCGCGTACGTGTTGAGTTCGCTGAGCGCGTCGGCCCGCCACACGAGCCGCCACGGCGGCAGACGTACGTCGTGCAGGAGCACCTGGCCCAGGCCCATCGTGTGCAGGCCCATGGTGTCGAGCGGAACCGGGGTGACACCCGGATCGTCCTTCTCGACCACGAAGGCGAGCATGTCGTTGGACGCCTCGTCGCGCAGGAACAGGATGAACAGGTCGGCGAACGCGGCACCGGCGAGGAACCGCTTGGCGCCGTTGAGCACCCAGGTGTCGCCTTCGAGGCGTGCGGTGGACGTGTAGTCGTACGGGTCCCGGTTCTCGTAGGCGCCCTGTACGCCGAAGCGCCGGCCGGCCATCAGGTCGGGCACATAGCGCTCGATCAGCTCCGGGGTTCCGCTGGACAGGATCAGTTCGGTGATCTCGACGGTGATGTCGAGCAGGACGGCGAATCCCGGATCGCGCGAGAGACGGGCGATCTCCTCGACCACCACACCCCAGGCCAGTTTGTCCCGCCCGTCGCCCCCGGCCTCGGCCGGCAGCGAGAACCGCATCAGCCCGAGCGCGCCCGCCTGCTCGAACACGCGGCTGTCGAGCGGCCGGCGGGCGTGGTTGCGAAAGTGCGAGCCGGGGTTGGCGGTGTCCAGAACGAAACCGGCGAACCTGCGACGCGCCTCGGACCGGACCTCCTCCACCTGTGCGTCGAGCGTGCGGTGCGGCCCGTGGCGGTCCCCGCCGCCCCGGTTCATGACATCGGCGGCGCGGGCCCGGGCCGTCACGCGGTCGCCCCGGCCGCCGGGCCGGGGACCGGGGCGTCCGCCATGGCCCGGACGATGTCGTCGAGGGTCTCGTCGCCGAGGAACCGGGTCAGCGGCACATGGACACCGGTGTGTTCCTCGGCCTCCACGGAGAGCTGGGCCGCGGTGAGGGAGTCGATGCCCAGCTCGCCCAGCGGCAGACCGGCCGGGAACGGTTCGTCGAGGCCCAGCAGGTCGGCGATCAGCGACGACAGCCAGGTGGAGAGGGGCTCGGTGGCGGGGTCCGCAGGGTCGGTGCGCGAGGTGGTGATGGCGTACTCCTAGGGTCTTTCGTCTGGGTCGGGCCGGATCAGGGAGCGGGGTCCGGTGCGTGCGGCTGCAAGGCGGAGGAGGGAGTCAGTGCGGAGCATGGGCGACCGACGAGAACGCGGGAGGGGGTCCCCCCTGGTCGAGCGAAGCCGAGACCTCGGGGGAGCGCGTGCCGGGGTCCGCGAGCCCGGCATGACCCAAACGACAGGCCCCAAGGGCTGTCCCGCACTTCCTGGCGGGCGCACCAGGAAGTGCGGGACAGCCCTTAGCTTCGCTCGGGCGAGGGATCACGGTGCTGCGGTGCGAGCCGCGTCGGTACGAGGGAGAACGCCCGGTCCTCGTCGTCGAGTTCTTCGAGCCGGCGCACCAGCACGTCCTCGGCCTCCGGGTCGGGCGGGACCGGCAGGCCGAGCCGCGCCACGACGCGGCGCAGCGCGAGCGAGAGCCAGGCCCGCTCGGTGGCCAGGCCCCCGAGCGCCGCCCGGCGCCGGAGCCAGGTGTGGATGCAGCAGGCCGCCGCGTGGACCAGGCAGTGCCGGCGGGCGGCCTCGTAGGCCTCGGCGGTCCGCAGGGTGCCGAGCCCGGCGAACGCAGTCCGGGTCTCGTCACGGACCCGCAGGAGCGTGCGGGCCAGGGCCGCGAGCCGGGGGTCGTCGGCCAGCTCCTCGACCGCGTCGTCCAGGAGGTCGACGACCTCGTCGGCGCCGCCGAAGGTGAGCGAGGGGCGCAGCTCCCGCGGCGCGGGCGACACCACCGGCTCGCCGAACCCGAAGAGCAACGGGAGCGGCAGCGTCGCGGGCGCCCGGCGGCGTCGGGCCGCACCGCTCAACTGGGCCCGGACCGTGTCCAGCTGGACCAGTTCGGTGCCCTCGAAGACGGGGGTGACGGCGACATCCCGCAGCAGTTTCTGGAAGGCGCCGCCCGCGACTCCCTGGCGCAGGTGGGCGCGTGCGCTGAGCACCTCCGCACAGGCGGTCACGGTGTCCACGGACAGTCGCGGCACCACGTACTTGGCCACCGCGGACCAGAGCGCCATGCGCTGCCGCGCGACATCGAGCCCGCGTGCGGCGGACAGCTCGGTGCACTCGGCGACCAGCAGATCGGCGAACCCCCGGGCGAGCAGGGAGCGGACCGGGGCCATGGCGAGGGCCGGCCGGCCGTAGAGCATGCGCCCACGGGCGTGGCGCAGCGCGATCCGCAGTGCCGTGTCGGCGGCGCCGAGGCTGCTCGCGCCGACCAGGGTCCGGGTGAACTGCAGCATGCCGGAGACCATCTCGATGCCGCGGCCGGGCCGGCCGAGCACGGCCTCGGCGCCGACCTGGCAGCCGCTGAGGGCGAAGCCGCTCAGATCATGGCCGCGCAGACCGTGGGTGCGCACCTTGTCGAGCCGTTTCACGGTGGTGCCGTCGAGGGCGTCGAAGTCGAGCAGGAACAGCCCGTACGACGGGTCGGATGCGGCGAGGACCGTGGCGAACGAGGAGCGCCGGCCGTTGCCGACCAGCCACTTCTCTCCGTCGAGCAGATACCCGCCGGGGGCCGGGACGGCGCGCGTGCCGGTGGCGAGCAGGTCGCTGCCCGCCGCCTCCTCGCTGATGCCGGCGGTGCCCCAGGCGCGGCCGAGGACGAGCTCGGCGACCCTGCTCCGCTGGGTGTCGTCGCCCCACGTCCATACCGGGGTCGCGGCGAGGAGCGTCGAGCCGAGACCGACGGAGACCGCCAGATCGCGCCGCGAGGCCGCGCGCACCACGCCCGTCAGCGACTCGAACGAGCCGAGCCGGCCGCCTTCGGACACGGGAACCAGCTGCTCGTGCAGGCCGGCCGACCAGGCGGCCTCGTAGGCCGCGGTGGGCTCCGCCTCCAGCTCGTCGGCCCGTACACCCTCGGCGAGCGATATGCCGCTGCCCGGGTCGAAGGGGCAGCCGAGCGCCTGCTCCAGGCGCTCCGCGGCGTCGAACGTGGACCGTGCGCCCGTGGGTCCGGCCGGGGAGGTCATATGCGCTCCACCACGACGGCGTACGGTCCGCCGTCCTCGATTCCGTTCTCGCCCTCGTTCCCGGCGAGCCACAGCTCATGGACGAACGCGAGCTCGTCGCCGACCTGATGGGCGGTGGTGCGGACCTCGAACAGGTCCCGGAACTGGCCGGCGCGCAGCCATGTCACGTCCACCCGGCGGAGCGGCGCCGCCAGCGCGCGGCGCAGTACGGGAAGCGCCTTGCCGTGCCGCATCACGAGCTCCTCGCGGGCACCGGCGGCGAACCCGAGCGTCTCGGCCCAGTACCACTGGTCGGCGACCTCGCAGTGGTGGCGGTGCACGCGGAAGTGTGTGAGCCCCGAGGCGAGTTGCTCGCCGTCCCGGGCGAACCCGGCGCGCAGGGCGCGGATCCGCGAACGGTGCGGGGTGCGCTCGGTCTCGTCGTCGTGGAAGGCGCCGGCGAGCGCGTCGGGCAGCGGCCGGGGCGCGCCGGAGAGAGCCTCGTCGCCGCTGAGCCGCAGCGGCACCGACGCGGCCCGGGTGCGCACCGCGACACCGGCCGGGCCTTCGAGAGTCATCTCCACCTCCAGCTGCGAGGCGCGCGGGCCGCGGACGCGCGCGGTCACCTCGACGCGTGCCTCGTCGGCGTCGAGGAACCGCAGCGGGTGGACGTACTCCAACTGCCAGGACCACAGGACGAATCCCACCCGGTGCTCGTGCACCAGGGTGCGGTGGCTGCACACGTGGTCGCGCATCCAGCGGGTGCCTGCCTGGAAGGCGATCCGTCCGACGGCGGTGGGCTGCAACTGGGCCGGGGTGAAGAGGCTCGCGTCGAGTACGGCCTCGTACGTGGAGCTGCGTGGCAAGGCCCTAGCCTCCGGAGACCGCGGTGACGATGTCGACCCGGTCGTCCTCGGTGGCGATGCGCTCCAGCTCGTTCTTCGTGAGCCGTTCGCCGTTGAGCGCGATGAGATGCGTCGGGCGCACCTCTCCCGTCCGGTCGAGCAGCACCTCGCCCAGGCGGGGATAGCGCTCGGTCAGCGCGGTCAGACCGGCCCGCACGGTCCCGCCGCCGACCTCGATCTCGTTGTCGTACTCCGTGAAGCGGAGCAGGACGCCCCTGACCTTGATGATCACCGGCCGGTCCCTTCGTCGGTGTGGTTGCTGTCGCTGCTGCGGGTGGGTGCCTGCCAGCGGGCGAGTTCCCGGAGTTCACCGGCGAGGTAGGCCCGGCGCGCCAGCCAGCGCTGCACCTTGCCGCTGGAGGTCTTGGGGATGCTCCGCAGCGTCGTCAGGACGACGGCGTGCGGCGGAACGCTCAACTCCCGTGACACCGCCCGCCGGATGCTGTCGACGGCCGCGCGGTACCGTTCCTCGTCGCCGGCGTCGGCCTCGTAGACCACCACCAGGCGCTCGGTGCCTCCAGCGGTGTCCTCCACCGCGAACGCGGCTCCGCAGTTGCGGCGGATTCCGGGGACCTCGGCCTCGCAGACCCGCTCGATGTCGACCGGGTCGAGGTTGCGGCCGTTGACGATGACCAGGTCCTTCAGCCGCCCCGCCACGAAGAGCTCGCCGCCGCGGACGAACCCGAGGTCGCCGGTGCGCAGATACGGGCCGTCCCCGGTCACCGTCGTCGCGCCGAACGTCTCGGCGCTCTCCCGCGGGCGCCGCCAGTAGCCGTCGGCCACGCCGGGTGAGTCGACCCAGATCTCGCCGACCGTGCCGTCCGCCAGCGGCTCACGGGTGGCCGGGTCGGCGATCAGCAGCCGGGTGTCGGGGCCGGGGTGACCGCAGCCGACCAGCGAACGGGAGCGCTGTTCCGGTCCGGCGGGTGCGGCCGTGCCGCGTGTCTCCAGCGCGTCCCGGCCGACCTCCACCGAGCGCCAGCCGTCCAGTGGTTTGCCGCCGGTCACGAACAGGGTCGCCTCGGCGAGGCCGTAGCAGGGACAGAAGGACTCGCCCCGGAAGCCGCTCGGTCCGAAACGCTCCGTGAACCGTGCCATCGTCTCGGGGCGCACCGGTTCGGCACCCGTGAAGGAGAGCTCGACGCCGGACAGGTCGAGGCCCGCCACATCGGCGTCCGTCGCCCGGCGGACACAGAGGTCGTACGCGAAGTTCGGAGCACCGGTGATCGTCGCGCCGTACCGGGACAGCATGCGCAGCCAGGCCAGCGGGCGGCGCAGAAAGGTCACCGGCGACATGAGCGTCACGGGTATCCCGGCGTACAGCGGGGTGAGGAGGCCGCCGATCAGGCCCATGTCGTGGTACGGCGGCAGCCAGAGGCCTCCCGAGCTGCCCGGGTGGATCCCGAACCCGCGCTCGATGTCACGGCAGTTGGCGAGCAGCCGCTCGTGGCTGAGCATGACGCCACGCGGGAGCGCCGTCGAGCCGGAGGTGTACTGGAGCAGCGCGAGGCGGTCCGGATGAATCACCGGAGACGGCCCTTCGGCGCCGGCCCCGGCGTCCGCTCCGGCCGGTGCGTCGGTCGTGATCAGGCGGGGGGCGCGGCCGTCGAGTGTCGTCGCGAGCCAGTCCGTCATCAGCGGCGCGATGTCCGAGGTGGTCAGGACGACGTCGGAGCCGGTGTCCCGGATGATCGCGGCGAGCCGCGGCAGCGTACGCGCCAGGCGGGACGGGTCCGGCGGGAACGCGGGCACCGCGGGCACGCCCGCGCAGAAGCAGCCGAACAGGCCCGCGAGGTAGTCGAGGCCCGGCGCGAAGAGCAGCAGCGCCGGGTCGGGCCGCCCCCGGGTGGCCTCCAGGAGGCTCGCCGAGACCGCCAGGGCCCGCCGATGGAGCTCGCCGTAGGTGATCTCCTCGGCCGATTCGTCCTCGCCGACGAAACGGTAGGCGACTGCATCGGGCTGTTGCTGTGCCCGTTCGCGCAGCAGCGAGGCGAGGCTGTGGTCACCGGCTGGGAACACCGGGAGCCTGTTCCGCCGGGAGCGATGCCCACTTGCCGGGCATCCCCAGCCACTCCTCGCCATCGGGCAGCGGTTCCACGCGCGTGGTGGCCAGGGGGAGTTCGGCCGAGAGCCGGGCGTTCCACTCCAGGGCCGGCATGAGCTCGGGGGGCAGTTCGCCCTCCGGGTAGATCGCGTCGGCGGGGCACGCCTCCACACAGTTCCCGCAGTCGATGCACTCCTCGGGATCGATGACGAGGAACGTCCCGCCCTCACGGAAGCAGGCGACGGGACAGTAGGTGATGCACTCGGTGAACTTGCAGTGGACGCACTGCTCGGTGACCACGTGTGTCACGGCAGGTCCTTCACGGTCGCGTCCGGTATGCCGGTCTGCCCCGGGGCGGCCGCGGTGAGCAGCCCGGCGTGCCGGTCCAGGAAGAGGTGCCCGGCGTCGAGACCGAGTTCATAGGCCTTGACCAGGCCCTCCGGGGTCGCCGCGGCGTAGTCGACGCCCAGCAGCTTGAGGTCGTCGTCCGGTTTGATCACCAGGACCCGGGCCTCGTCCAGGACGGAGCCGTCGGCGATCTCCTCGGAGGCGTAGAGGTCGCGGAAGAGCGGGAAGGGGTCGCTGCCGATCGCGATGAGCACGTCGACGCCCTTGGCCGCGACCTCCCGTGCCGGACAGGCGCAGGTGTACGACGCGTCGACGTAGGCCTCCCCGTCGACCTCGGCGGGCACGGCCCAGGCGTGCAGCATGCGCGTCGAGGCGTAGGAGACCGCTTCGTAGTTGTCCGCCGTCAGCCGGGGCTCCGCGCCGCCGGCCGCGGCGTGGGAGGAGAACACGGTGGCGGCCAGGTTCTTCTCGACCCAGCTCCGGTCCCCGGTGAAGATGTTGCGCAGGAGCTGCTTGCCCAGCGCCTTGGCCTCCGGGCCCTGGGTGACCTCCGCCGCCTCCGCGTTGGTGACCTTGCTGGTGGCGAGGAGGAACTCGGGCGCCCCGGGCCGGAAGAGCCCCTCGCGCATCGCGGGGCCGTGCTCCTTGATGCTGTCGAGCGCGACGCTGCTCATGCCCTTCTCCGTGGCGGCCGCGGCGGCGCCGAGCCAGTAGTCCACGCCGACCTCAACCGCCCGGCCGGTCGCGGCGAGACCACCGGACAGGCCGGAGGACGAGGCGGTGCCGTACACGTCCGCGCGCAGCCCGCGTGCCTCGAAGGCGGACAGCACTCCGTGGCTGTACACGCCCTTGAGCATGCCCGAGGCGACGGCGATGCCGATGCGCTCCGTGGTGTCCGCGTCGGTCATGGCAGCAGCCCCTTCTCGAGCTCCGGTGTGGTGGCGGGGACGGGCGCGGGGCAGTCCGTCAGGAGCTGCGCGTCGATCAGGCCGTCCAGATGGTCCTTGATCCACTGGTTCGGGCCGGGGCCCGTGTCGATCACTTCGCCCGTGCGGGGAGAGGGGTGCGGGAGCGTCATACCGACCTCCAAGGGGGAGAGTGGACTGAGCAGACGTTAGCACGACCGTCCGTGCAGTTTTCTAGTCCCGCGCATGCGCCGGTTGTTAAATGTGAGCGAACGATCGTGCTAACATCTCGCCGCATGATGATCGATCTGGAGGGCGTGGAATGGATCCCGCTACGGCAGTCGTAGGCGCGGCCCCGAGGGACAGGGGCGAGGAGGTCTTCGACCTCTTCCGGCGGCCGAAAGGGCGCAGCAGGACCCGGCCCGACGAGCGCGCGGCCATCGAGAGCGCGCGGACGAGCGAGCTGACCGTCAACGGCAAGGTGGCGGTCGTCTACCGCTGGGGCAGCGGCGAGCGCCCGGTGCTCCTCGTGCACGGCTGGGAGTCGCGTGCATCGCGCTACGCGAAGGCCGTCGCCCGGCTGCTGGAGCTGGGCTACAGCCCGGTGTCCTTCGACGCGCCGGGCCACGGAGAGGCCACCGGAGACTCCACGACCCTGCTGGAGTACCGCGACATCATCACCGAACTCCACCGTGCGCACGGGGATTTCGAGGCTGTCGTGGCGCACTCCTTCGGTGTCACCGCGACCTTCTTCTCCCTGCGGTACGGGGTGGGCGCGGGCCGGATCGTGGCGATCAGCGCGGTCCCCGACTTCACGTACCTCGTCGACGCGTTCAGCGCCGGGATGGGGCTGGAGCCGCATCTCAAGGAGGAGCTCCGGGGGCGTATCGAACGGGATGTGTACCCGGGCGAGGCGGACATGTGGACCCGCTTCTCGGTCTTCCACGAGTCCGCGAGCGTGCGGATCCCGCTCCTCGTCATCCATGACGAGGAGGACGGCATGGTCGACGCGGGTCAGGGGAGGCGGGTCGCCGAGGCTTTCGGTGCCCGCCTGGTCACCACCCGCAGGTTCGGGCACCGGCGCATTCTCGGCTCGCCCCAAGTCATCGACGAAATAGCGAACTTCATGACCTCCGATGTCACGGAGGCCGGACGGAAGACCGAGGTGGCAACGGGATGAGCGGCATACTCGCGGGCAAGCGCGTTCTGGTGACCGGGGTCCTGATGGAGTCCTCGATCGCCTTTCACACCGCCCGGCTCGCCCAGGAGCAGGGCGCCGAGGTGGTCCTCACCGGGTACGGCCGGCTCAGCCTGGTCGAGCGCATCGCCAAGCGGCTGCCCCGGCCGGCGCCCCTGATCGAGCTCGACGTCCAGGACAAGGGGCACCTCGACAGCCTCGCGGACCGGATCGGGGAGAGCGTCGGCCAGGACGCCCGCCTCGACGGCGTGGTGCACTCCATCGCCTTCGCGCCGCAGGACGCGCTCGGGGGCAACTTCCTGGAGACCGGCTGGGATTCCGTCGCGACCGCCGTCGAGGTGTCCGCGTACTCGCTGAAGGCCCTGGCCGTGGCCTGTCTGCCCCTCATGGAGGAGCGGGGCGGGTCGATCGTGGGGCTGGACTTCGACGCGCAGACCGCCTGGCCGGCGTACGACTGGATGGGCGTGGCCAAGGCGGCCCTGGAGTCCACCTCGCGCTATGTGGCCCGGGATCTCGGGCCACGCGGCATCCGCTGCAACCTGGTCGCGGCGGGGCCGGTCAAGACGATGGCGGCCAAGTCCATCCCGGGGTTCGAGACGTTCCGCGAGGTGTGGAACACACGCTCGCCCATCGGCTGGGACCTGTCCGACCCGGAGCCGGCGGCCCGTGGGGTCGTCGCGCTGCTCTCGGACTGGTTCCCCCGGACGACGGGCGAGATCGTGCATGTCGACGGCGGGGTGCACGCCATCGGGGCATGAGGCCGTCCACGGCGGCCCCTCCGCTCCCCGCTGCCGCCGAGGTGGGGGCAGGAGGGCCGCCGCGGCATCAGGAGGCGGGGAGCACCGATGCGTCGGTGGCCACGACGCGCAGGCGGTTCAGGATGCCCTTGGACGCCTTGTCGTAGCAGGTGAACTCGTTGTGCAGGACGGATTCGGCGTTCGCCATCTCCATCAGCGCGACGAGCTCGAACGTGAGCTGGGCCGCGTCGGCCCCCTCCTCGACCTCGCCCGACTGCTGCGCTTCGCGCACGGTCTGTTCGACGAAGGTGAACCAGTTGGCGCGGGCCGAGGCGAGCGTGTCGTGGACCTTGCCCTCGCGGGCGTCGTACTCGGCCGTGACCGAGTAGAAGAAGCAGCCGCCGGGGAAGACCCGCCGCCGTGAGTAGTCGAGCCAGCCGGTGCACACCTGCCACAGGCGGTCCAGCCCCGGGGGCAGGTCGCGGGCCGGCTGCACGACGTGCTCCAGGTAGACCTTGATGGCTGCCCGGACCGTGGCGAGCTGCAGGTCCTCCTTGGAGCCGAACAGGGCGAACACGCCGCTCTTGCTGAGCTTCAGTTCGGTCGAGAGCCGTCCCAGCGAGAGGCCCTCCAGGCCTTCGACGGAGGCGATCTCCACAGCACGCTTGAGGACCAGCTGACGCGTCTGGTTCCCGCGCGCGATCCGCCCGTCGGTGTGTGTCTCTGCCATGCCCTCTGCCAATCCCCTGGGCCAGACCCTCTTGGTGCCGCCGCCGAGAGTCCATTGTACCGATTAAGTAGACGACCGTGCGGACAGTATGTAAGGGTGTAGATGGACGAACGATCGTGCTGTCAGTTCGCTGTCCGCTGTTCATGTGTCGTGCCGGGTGGAAGGACAAAGGATGGCCGGGCCGTTCCGTTCCATGGTCGACGTGCTGCTGGCGCAGGCGTCGTCGCAGCCCGAGAGGGCCGCCTTCCGCTTCCTGACCGACGGGGACTGCGACGGCGGGACCGAGGAATGGACCTATGGCCGGCTGGCCCGGCGCTCCCGGGCCATCGGCGGCCACCTGCAGGAGCGTGGCCTCGCCGGGTCCCGGGCCGTTCTGCTCTACCCGCCGGGCCTCGAGTTCATCGCCGCCTACCTGGGCTGTCTGTCGGCCGGGGTCGTCGCGGTGCCGG
Source organism: Streptomyces sp. NBC_00385 (assembly GCF_035917155.1). Classification (NCBI taxonomy): domain Bacteria; kingdom Bacillati; phylum Actinomycetota; class Actinomycetes; order Kitasatosporales; family Streptomycetaceae; genus Streptomyces; species Streptomyces sp. NBC_00385. Next base: position 5,039,896 of record NZ_CP107951.1, read on the forward strand.
GGCTGCCGCCGCAGGGCCGGTCGCAGAGCCGGCGTGCCCTCGGGCGGATACGGCGCCTGGTCGCCGACGCGGACGCCAAGGTGATCCTGGGCACCGGACAGATCCTCTCCGCGCTCGGCGCCATGGCCGAGCAACTTCCGGAACTCGACTCCGCGTTCCGCATCGCGACGGAGGACATCCCGGACGAGGCCGAGACCTCCTGGCGGGAGTGCGGCATCGCACCGGACTCGGTGGCCTTCCTGCAGTACACCTCGGGCTCCACCTCCGCTCCGCGCGGGGTGATGGTGACCCACCGGAACCTGATGGACAACCAGCGCGTCCTCTCCCGGGGCATGGGGCACACCCCCGAGACGGTCGAGGAGTGGGGCGGCGAGCTCTATGTCAGCTGGCTGCCCGTCTACCACGACCTCGGGCTCATCGCTCCCGTGCTGAACAACCTCTACATGGGCGGGACTTCCACGCTCTTCTCCCCGCTGCACTTCCTTCAGCAGCCCGAGCGCTGGCTGACCGCGGTATCGCGGTACCGGGCGCACACCAGCGGAGGCCCCAACTTCGCGTACGAACTGTGTCTGCGCGAGGCCACCCCCGAGCTCCTCGACCGCCTCGATCTGAGCCGGTGGCGGGTGGCGCTCAACGCGGCCGAGCCCGTGCGGGCCGCGACACTCACGCGGTTCGCCGGCACCTTCGCCGCGGCCGGGTTCCGCCGTGAGGCGCTGCACCCGGGCTACGGGCTCGCCGAGGCGACCCTGATGGTGAGCGGCGGGCCGGTGGGGCGGGTGCCGAGGACGGCCGGGCGGCCCGGGTCCGAAGCTGCCTCGGGCGGTGCGACGGGCGGGGACCTGGTGAGCTGCGGCCCGCCGGGGGCGGGCCTGACGGTGGTCATCGCCGACGGTGAGCGGCAACGGGAGTGCCCCGAGGGCGGGATCGGAGAGATCTGGGTCGCGGGGGAGAGCGTCACGGGCGGCTACTGGCGCAACGCGCGGGCGACGCGAGAGGTGTTCGGGGCCACCCTGAAGGACGGCAGGGAGGGCTTCCTGCGCACCGGTGATCTGGGCTTCATGCGGGACGGGGAGCTGTACGTCACCGGGCGGCTCAAGGACCTGCTGGTGATCGACGGGCGCAATCACTACCCGCAGGACCTGGAGCTCTCGGTGGAGACGGCCCATCCCGCGATCCGGCCGGGCTGCATCGCGGCGTTCTCCGTCGAGGACGGGACGGGCGGCGAACGTCCCGTCGTCGTGGCGGAGACGACGGCGACGACAGGGTCCGGGTGCGCCGAGATCGAAGCGGCGGTTCGCGGCGCCATCGGTGAGGCCCACGGGCTCTCGCTCCGGCAGGCCGTCCTGATCCGTCCCGGCACGATCCCCAAGACGTCCAGCGGGAAGATCCAGCGCAAGGCCTGCAGGGCGGCCTACCTCGACGGAACCCTGGACACCGTCGGTGAGCCGCTGCCGGCCGCCGGTCCGGCCGGCCCGATGTCCTGAGCGGTGTCCGTGAGGTCCCGTCCGGCCCGCGGCGCCGGCCCGCACGGAAGAAGTCCCGAGACCGAGCCTGCGAAGACGGGTGCCCAGATGCCTGCGAACGAGTCCGATGAATCCCCGGCCGGAGCAACGCGGAGGGAACGGTCCGACACCTCGGTGGACAGCGTGTCCGACGCCGCGACCGACACCTCGGCCGACACGGACGTACGTCCCCTCACCGACCCCACGCCCGCGGACGTCGAGGCATGGCTGGCGGAGGCCGTCTCCCGTACGGCCGGCATCGAGCCGGCACAGGTCGGGCTCGACCGGCCCATGGCCGACTTCGGCCTCGGGTCGCGCGAGTTGATGACGCTGGGCGTGCGCCTCGCCCGGGCTCTCGGCCGAACACTGGACCCGACACTCGTCTACGACCACCCCACCATCACGTCGATCGCCCGGGCGGTGTCGCACGCCGGCCCCGGCCTGCCGCCCGCAGCCGGGCCGGCCGCCGCGCGCGAGCCTGCCGGACAGGCGCCCCCGGAGACCGAAGCGGTGGCGGTCGTCTCGATGGCCTGCCGCTTTCCCGGCGCCGAGGATCCGCAGGCACTCTGGCGGCTGCTGGACTCCGGCGTGGACGCCCTCTCGGACGCCCCGGCCGGCCGCTGGGACGCCGAGGCGCTCCACGACCCGGATCCGGAGGCCGCGGGCAAGGCGTACTCACTGCGGGGCGGGTTCCTCGGCGGAATCGACCGCTTCGACGCGGAGTTCTTCGGTATCCCGCCGCAGGAGGCGGCCGCGATGGACCCCCAGCAGCGGCTGCTGCTGCAGACCGCCTGGGAGACGCTCGAACGGGCCGGGATACTGCCCGCGTCCCTGAACGGCAGCTCCACCGGCGTCTACGTCGGCCTCTACGGGAGCGGCTATCTGGGTGCGGCCCGGATGGAACAACTGGACGGGTACGTCGGCACCGGTACGTCGTCCGCCGTGGCCTCCGGCCGGATCGCGTACCAACTCGGCCTCCAGGGGCCTGCCCTCACGGTCGACACCGCCTGCTCCTCCTCGCTGGTGGCCCTGCATCTGGCGGCGCGGGCGCTGCTCGACGACTCGTGCGACCTGGCCCTGGCCGGCGGTGCGACGCTGATGGTCAGCCCGCGTGGCCACGTCGAGTTCAGCCGGCTCGGCGGGCTGTCGGCGTCCGGGCAGTGCCGGCCGTTCGCCCAGGACGCAGACGGCGTCGTGTGGGGCGAGGGCTGCGGCCTGGTGCTGCTGAAGCGGCTCGGCGACGCGCGACGCGACGGCGACCGGGTGCTCGCGGTCATCAGGGGCTCCGCCGTCAACCAGGACGGCCGCAGCCAGGGGCTGAGCGCCCCCAGCGGCCCGGCGCAGGAGCGCGTCGTCCGGGCCGCGCTCGACGCCGCAGGGCTGCTCCCCGGCGACCTGGACTACGTCGAGACGCACGGCACGGGCACCGCGCTGGGCGACCCCATCGAGGGCCGGGCGCTGGCCCGGGTCTTCGGTACCGGCCGCCCCGCGGACCGGCCGCTCCTCATGGGGTCGCTTAAGTCCCACATCGGGCACGCGCAGGCGGCCGCGGGCATCGGCGGCGTCATCAAGGCGGTGCTGTCGCTGGAGCACGAACGGCTGCCGGCCACGCTGCACGCCGAGACCCCGACCGAGCAGATCGACTGGGCGGCCGGCGGCCTCGAACTGTGCGGCGGTCCACGGCCGTGGCCGCGCGGCGCCCGGACCCGCCGCGCGGGGGTCAGCGCCTTCGGGATCAGCGGCACCAACGCCCACGTGATCCTCGAAGAGGCACCGCGGGCCCCGGCCCCGTCCGGCGACGACCCGGACGCCCCGGCCCTGTCCGGCGACGGCCCGCCGGCGCCCGAGCCGTCCGTCGCGCTGTTCCCGCTGTCGGCCCGCACGACGCCCGCGCTGCGCGGACAGGCCGAGCGGCTCCTCGACGCCCTGGCGGCCGATCCGGCACTGCCGTTGCCCGCCCTCGCCCGGACCCTCGCGCACCACCGCACACACTTCGAGCAGCGCGCGGTCGTCGTCGCACGCCGGCGGGAGGAGCTGCTGAGCGGGCTGCGCGCCCTGGCCGCCGGAGAGCCCGCGCCGGAACTGGTCAGCTTGCCCCGGCAAGAGCTCGCCCGGGGCAAGGTGGCCTTCGTCTTCCCCGGTCAGGGCAGCCAGTGGACCGGGATGGCGCGCGATCTGCTCGACCGGAACCCGCTGTTCGCCGACGAGATCGACCGCTGCGACGCGGCGCTGCGCCCCCACACCGGGTGGTCCGTCCTCGCGGTGCTGCGCGGTGACGCCGGGGCGCCGTCCCTGGACCGGGTCGATGTCGTCCAGCCGGCGCTGTTCGCCGTCATGGTGTCGCTCGCGGCGGTGTGGCGGGCCCGGGGGGTACGGCCGGACGCCGTCGTGGGCCACAGCCAGGGCGAGGCCGCCGCGGCCTGCGTCGCCGGAGCGATCGGCCTGAACGACGCGGCGGCCGTGGTGGCGCTGCGCGCCCGGGCCCTGACCTCGCTCGCGGGGACCGGCGGGATGGCCGTGGTGACCCTGCCGCAGGCGGACGTCGAGGCGCGCCTGGCGGAGTGGGACGGACGGCTGTCCGTGGCCGCGGTCAACAGCGGTACGTCGACGGTGGTGGCCGGTGACACGGAGCCGCTGGACGCCCTCCTCGCGGGGCTGGAACGGGAGCGGGTGTTCGTCCGCCGGCTGGCCGTCGACTACGCCTCGCACAGCGCGCAGGTCGAGCCCGTGCGCACGTCCCTCCTCGCCGACCTGGAAGGCATCACCACCCATCCCACGACCGTCGCCTGGTACTCCACGGTTCTGGCCGGACCTGTCCCCGACGAGCCGCTGGAAGCCGACTACTGGTACCGCAACCTGCGCGAGCCCGTCCGTTACGCCCGCACCGTCGCGCGCATGGCGGCCGACGGATACCGCCACTTCGTCGAGCTGAGCCCGCACCCGGCGCTGATCACCGCCACCCGGGCCGTCGTCGAGGAGACCGGACGCGATCTGCTCGCCGTGGGCTCCCTGCTGCGGGACGAGGACGGGCCCGCCTGCCTGGACCGGTCCGCGGCCGAACTGCACGTCGCGGGCGGGGAGATCAACTGGCGGCGCCTGGTGCCGGGCGGAGCGCCGGTGGACGTGCCCACGTACGCATGGGACGCGCGGCGCCACTGGACCGAGGCGGCACCGTCCGGCCCGGCCGGCCGGAGCGGGACGCCACTCGTCGACGTACACGTCGAGTCCAGTGACGAACCGGACCGGCACCTCTTCGACACCGTGGTCGACCTGCGCGACCCGCGGTTCGCCTACCTGGCCGGTCACCAGGTCGCCGGGACGGTCCGGCTGCCCGCTGCCGCCTTCCTGGGAATGGCGCTCGAAGCGGCGTCCTCGCTCCAGGAGACGGCCGAGGTCCAGTTGGCTGACGTCGTGTTCGAGGAGCCGCTCCCGTTGGCGGCCGAGCACCCCGTCCGGCTGCAACTGGTCCTGCGGCCCGCCGACGCACACGGCGTCCGGGGCTTCACCATCGCCTCGCGGCGGACCGGAGACCGGCGGACGCCCTGGGTGCGGCATGCCGCCGGACGGTCCGTCCCCCTGACCGCCGGCGCCGGTTCGGACGCCGGGACGACCCTGTCCGAGCTGCGGGAACACTGCACCGAGCCGGCGGACGTGCCCGGCGCCTATGCCGGTCTGGCAGCTCTCGGGATCGACTACGGGCCGTCCTTCCGCCTCCTGGAGGAGGGATGGAGCGGACGGAACCGGGCGCTGGGCCGGCTGGCGAGGACACCCGGCCCGGGGCATCTGCCGCACCCCGCGCTCCTCGACGCGGCCTTCCACACCGCCGCCCTGGTGGGGGACGCCCCCTCGGGCCGGGCCTTCGTACCGCGCAGGACCGGGCGGCTGCGCTTCACCGGACGGCGTACCGCGCCCGTATGGGCGGCCTGCCGGCTGCGTGCCGTGGACGGGGACACCGTCACGCTGGATCTGCACCTCCTCGACCTGGACGGGCAACCCGTCGTGGAAATAGAGGAGTTCGAGCTGGCCGCGCTGTCCCCGCTGGACGGAGCGCTCTTCGAGGTGTGCTGGCAGCCCCGGACCGCCGCGCAGGAACGGCCGGTCCGCGGAAGCTGGCTGATCCTGGCCGACGAATCGGGCGTGGCGGACGACCTCTCCCGCCGCCTCGGCACGACCCCGCACGTGATCGCCCGTACGGGCGGGACCTACGCCGCCGACGCGCCGGGACGCTACACGGTCGACCCACAGGACCCGCGGCAGCTGACACGGCTGCTCGACGAGGCCTTCGCCGCGGCCCCGCCGGAGCGGGTGGTCCATCTGGCCGGGCTGGACGCCCCGGCGGTCGACTCGGCCGGCACGGCGGCGGAGGCCGCCCGGCTGTGCTGCGTCAGCACCCTGAACCTGGTGCGGGCGCTCGCCGGACGCGGGCACGGCCGGTCCCCGCGCCTCTTCCTGGTGACCCGCGGCAGCCAGGCCGCCTCCGGCAGCGAGGATGTGACCTGCCCTCAGCAGGCGCTCGGCTGGGGATTCGGCACCACGGTGGCCCAGGAGCATCCGGAGCTGGCCACCACGCTGATCGACCTGCCGGCCGACGGGGGCGAGGACGCGCTGTGGGCCCAGCTGTGGCACGCGGACGACGAACGTCTCGTCGCCCTGCGTGAGACCGGCCGGCTCGTGCCGCGGCTGGTGCACACGAGCCCCGACCGGTCGGGCCCGGGAGCGGTCCGGCCCGACGGCACGTATCTGATCACCGGTGGTCTCGGCGGCCTCGGCCGGGTCGTGGCCGGCCGCCTGGTGCGTCAAGGGGCCCGCCGGCTGGCCTTGTTGAGCCGCGGCGCACCCGACGCGGACGCGGCACGGTGGATCGCCGCGCTGCGGCAGGACGGGGTCACCGTCCGGCTCGTCCGGGCCGATGTCGCCGACCGGGAGGGCCTGCGGGCGGCCCTCGACGCGCTGCGCGCGGCCTGCGGTCCGGTCGCCGGTGTCATCCACGCCGCCGGTGTGCTCGACGACGCGACCCTGCCCGGCCTGACTCCGGAGCGCATCGGGCGCGTGCTGGCCCCCAAGGTGCTCGGCACCGCGCTGCTGACCGAGCTGGTGCCCGAAGCGGAGTCGCTGGTCCTGTTCTCGTCGGCCGCCGGCCTGCTCGGCTCGGCCGGGCAGGGCCCGTACTCCGCGGCGAACGCGTTCATGGACGCCTGGGCGCACCATCTCGCGCTCGCCGGCCGGACGGCCCTGAGCCTCGACTGGGGCATCTGGGCGGAGGCCGGCCTGGTCGCCGGATCGGCGACGCGCACGGCCGCGGCCGGCGGGTCGGGGCTCGTCGCCTTCTCCTCGCAGCAGGGCGGCGAGCTCTTCGACCGGGTGCTGCCCACGGCCCGGCGTCAGCTCGTGCCGCTCTCGCTCGACCGGGAGGCGTTCGCCCGCGATCCGGACCTGGCCCGCTCGCGGCCGCTCCTGCACGGCGTTGTCGCGCCTCCCACCGGCCCGCGCGACGCCTCCGGGCTGTTGTTGCTCGGCCAGGTGCGCGCCGCCGGGACGGAGGAGGAGCGGATTGCCGTCCTCGAAGCCCATGTGCGCTCCAGGATCGGCGAGTTGACCGGTCACTCCGCCGTGGACGTCCCGGCCGAAGGCCTGAAGGAACTCGGGCTCGACTCCCTCATGATCGTCCGGTTGCGCAACACGCTGAGCCGTGAGGCCGGTGTCGAACTGTCCGCCTCGGCGGTGTTCTCCGCGGCCGACAGTCACGGTCTCGCCAAGGAGTTGTACGCGGCGCTGGCGGGGCGGGCCGCCTCCCCGGAGCCCGCCGGGCGGACGCCGGCAGGCATCGACCGGGCGGTGCCCGAGGCCGAACTGAAGCCGGTCACCCGTGATGTGGTCCGGCTGCTGCGCGCGGCCCAGCACGGCACCCCGAGCGCGGCGCACTCCATCGGTCTCGCGTTCCGGCTCTCCGGGCCGACCACGCGCCCGCAGCTCACGGACATCCTCACACGCCTCGCGGGACGTCACGCCGCGCTGCGTACCGGCATCGTCAACGGCCGGGGCCCGGAGCGGCAGCTGCGGGTGGAGCGGGCCCCGGACCGTCCCCTGCTGCGATGGTCGGAGCAGGCGCCCGACGAGGACGGGGAAGCCGGGGACCGGCTGAACGAGCTGCTCGCTCCTCCGTTCGACCTGACGGCCGCGCCCCTGTGGCGGTTCGAGCTGATCGATCGCGCCGGCGCCGAGCAGACCCTGCTGATCGGGGCCCACCACGCGGTGAGCGATCTGCAGTCGCTGCTGCTCGTGGCCGCCGAGATCGATGCCGAACTGTCCGGTACGCCGCTCGGCGACGCGGTCTCCAACCGCGATGTCGACCTGCTGCTCGCGGCGCAGCCGGCACCCTCGGACGCATCGCGGTCCGCCGAAGGACCGGACGCTGCGGCGGCCGCCTGGCGGGACGCGTTCACCGGCAGCCGCCGGCTCGACCTGACGCTCACCCGGGCCCGGCCGGATGTGCGCTCGTTCCGGGCGGGCAGCCTGACCCTGGCGATCCCCGAGGGCCTCATGGACCGGGTGGCATCCCGGGCGCGACGGCTCGGGATCACTCCTGCCGCCTTCTGCCTGGGCGCCCTGACGGTGCTCCTCGCCCGCGAGCGGCAGCGGGACCGGTTCGTGCTGGCCGTCCCGGTCGACACCCGCATCCATGCCGACGTGGCCGACGCGGCAGGCGCGGTCGGCTTCTTCGGCGTGCCGGTGCCGTTCCCGGCCGAGGCACTGCCGGGCGAGCGGATCGACGAGGTGCTCCGCCGCACCGACGGCCGCCTCGAACGGGTCCTCGCGAAGGGCGCCATGTTCTCCGACACCCTGCCGGTGCTCGCCGCCCAGGGACTGCACCGGGAGAACGCCCCGATGGTCGAGGTCTACTTCAACTACGTACGGTCCACGGCGGAACTCGGCCGTCTCGAAGTGCTCCCGGCCGGAACCGGCCACTCCGACCTCGACCTCATGATCATCATGATGCCGGACGCCGGCCGGCTCCGCTTCGACCACAACCTGGACATCATCGACGGGGCGGACTGCGCCGAGCTCGCCGCCGGTCTCCTCCGGCTGCTCGACGAGGCGGCCGACGATCCTGCCGCCCCGGCCCGGGCGGCGCTCCCGGCGCCGGCCGCCTTGGCACCCCACCCGGCAGCACCGCCCGGGGCCGGGGACGTCGCCGGGGACCTGGCCGGGAACGCGGCCGGGACCGTGCCCGGGGGCCCGCCGCCGGTGCGGCCCGGCTCGCTCGCCGTCGCGGCCACCTTCGCCCTGGGTGACCTGCCGCTGCTGTGCGAAGCGGCCCTGGCCGACAGCGTGTCCGACGATCCGCGCGCCACCGCGCCCCGGGTCGCCGAGGCGCCTTACCACCATGTGCTGGCAGCCCTCAAGGACCCGTCCGGCGTCTTCACGGAGGCCTCGACCGGGATCGGTGTCGTCCTGCTGCGGGCATCGGACCTGGAACGGTTCGGCCCGGTGGACGACGCGCTGCTCGACGAGCTCCGCACTGAGTACGCGGCGGCCCTGACAGCGCTGTCCGCGCGGACGCGACTGCCGTTGATCGTCGGGTTCCTGCCGTCCGCCCGGCCGGACGACCGCCACGAGCGGTGGCGGCGCGAGGTCGCCTCCCTGCTGTCGGACCTGCCCGGCATCGCGGTCCTGCACCCCGATGACTGGACCCGCCACCATGCCGTCGAGGACCGGTTCGACGACAGGACGGACGAGCTGGCGCACCTGCCGTTCAGCCCCGAGTTCCAGGCAGCCGTGGCCCTCACCGTGGCCGACGTCGCCACCGCGGTCCGTCGTCCACCGCCCAAGGTGATCGCGGTGGACGGTGACGAGACGCTGTGGGGCGGGGTGGCCGGGGAGAGCGGACCGGAGCGCGTGGATCTCGGCGGCGCCCGCGCACTCCTGGCCCGCAGGCTGCTCCAGTGGCGGGCAGCCGGGGTCCTGCTCGTCCTGCTCAGCAACAACGACGAGGACACCGTGCGCGCCGTGCTCGAACGGCCGGACAGCGTGCTGCGAGCGGAGCACTTCAGCGTGCTCGACGCCGGATGGGGCCGCAAGGCAGACCGTCTGGAGGCGGCGGCACAGGCGCTGAACCTCGGTCTCGACAGCTTCCTCTACCTCGACGACAACCCGGCCGAGATCGCCGCCATGCGGTCCGCCCTGCCCGAGGTGCTCTGTGTCCCCTGTCCCGCGGCCGGCGAACTGGAGTCGTTCCTCGCCGAGTTGTGGCCCCTGGTTCCCGCAGCGGCTACGGCGGAGGACGCGTTGCGCGCGGGTTTCTACGAGCAGGAGCGGGCCCGGGACGCCGCCCGGGAGCAAGCGGGCTTCGAGGAGTTCCTCGACCAGCTGGAGCTGGACCTCGACATCCGGCCCCTGGAAGAGCCCGACAGCCTGCGGGCCGCCCAGCTCATCCGTCGTACCAACCAGTTCACCCTGCGCGCGCGGTCGGCGGACGGGGGCGACCTCGGGCGGTGGCAGGAGCAGGGCGAGGTCTGGACCGTCGCCGCCCGCGACCGGTTCGGCGACTACGGCCAGATCGGTCTGCTGGCCCTGCGTCCGGACGGCGACCGGCTGGAGGTCCTGGCCTGGCTGCTCAGCTGCCGGGTGCTGGGCCGCGGAGTGGAGGAGCGGGTGCTCCAGTGGCTGGCCGGCCGCGCCGAGGGGCTCGGCTGCACCACCGTCCGCATGACGGCGGACCGCACCCCGCGCAACGTACCGGCGCGCCGCCTGGTCGCGGCGCTCGGCGGAGGCGACCCGGAAGGCCGCCCGGAGGCCGGGACCACCCCGGAGCGGCTGCGGGCTTTCCGGTCGTGGCGGCAGTGATGACACCAGGCAGTGCACACCTGAGAGGCGCACCATGGGGGAAGTGAACGAGGACGTGCCGCGACGCCGCCCAAGTACCGGGCAGCAGCGGGCCGGTGAGGCGGTCGAAGGGGGCGGAGGCCGGCTGACGGTGTCCGGTCTGCTGGCCAGGGTCCGGCCGGCGACGGCCCCGGCGGTCCCGGCACCGACGGAGGCGGGTCCGGAAACCGGCGGGGACTCGGCGCGGCTTGCCGAGATCATCGCGTCCGAGGCGGCCCGCCTGCTGCCGGGCGGGTCGATGGGGCCCGACACCGACTTCTTCGACGCCGGAGGAACGTCGGTCGACGCGGTGGCGCTCGTCGCCGGCCTGGCCCGGGACTTCGGCCTGGAACTCAGCCTCGACGACGTGTTCGCCGACGCCAGACCGCGCCGCCTCGCCGCACGCGTGCTTCCGGCGGACGGGTCCGCCCCGCAGGCGTCGCCGGCCCCGCCGCACGGGGCCCGAGCCGGGACCGAGACCGGCCCCGGCACCGATGCCGACCTCGAACTGGTCCTGGCCGACCTCGCCCGCGCCGACGGCCTGCCCTGGGCCCGCCGCCCGGAGCCCGCCCCGCCCCGCAAGGTCCTGCTGACCGGGGCGACCGGCTTCCTCGGCGGCCATATGCTCCTCGACCTGCTGCGCCACAGCGACGCGCATGTCTTCTGCCTGGTGCGCGCGACCGACGAGGCCGAAGGCACCGAACGGCTCGGCGCGGCGCTCAAGCGGTTCCACCTGCCCTGGTCCGGTGAGATCCGCCGACGGGTGACGGTCCTGCCGGGCGACCTGCGCCTGCCGCGCCTCGGTCTGGCGGACGAACGCTGGGAGGAGCTGGCCGGGGAACTGGACTCCGTCGTGAGCGTGGCCGCGGCGGTCGACTTCCTGCGCGGCTATCCGTCGTTGCGGCAGAGCAATGTGATCGGGCCGCTGACGCTCGCGGAACTGGCGGCCACCGGACGGCCGAAGCCGCTGCACCACATCTCCTCGATCGCGGTCTTCAACGAGATCGGCATCGAGTCCATGGGCGAGGACGACCCCGTCGCGCACATCGACGGCCTGGTCGCCGGGTACGACAAGTCGAAGTGGGCCGCGGAGGCCGCGCTCCGGCGGGCCCGCGAACACGGTCTGGTGGTCACACTCCTGCGGCCGGGTGGCATCGGCGGGCACACCAGGACGGGGGCCAGTAACCCCCAGGACCTCAGCAGCGGCATGATGTCGGTGTTCAGCCGGTTCCGTACGGTGCCCGCGTTCCGCCATCTCAACGCCGCGCCGGTGGACTGGGTGAGCCGGGTGGCGGTGGCCACGATCTGCGAGCCCGACGCCTGGGGCTACAACTACCACCTCAGCGGCACGCCGAACTCCCTGCCGGACGTGGTCCATGACATGAAGCTCGGCGGCATGAACGTGCGCGTCCAGGACTGGGACGCATGGCGGCTCGACGTCCTGGCCCGGCTGCGGGACGAGCCGATCACCGAACTCGACTTCCTGGCACGGGTGCTGGCGAGTCCCACCGCCGTGAAACTGTGCGAGGCGACCCTGATGGGGCCGGCGGCCACCGGTGAGCGCACCGACGCGTTCGTCGCCGCGCGGAACCTGCCCGCCTCGACCCGGTACGGCATGCAGGAGCAGCTGAAGACCTTCGAACGGCTGGCCGGGGACGGCCTCGCCCGGCTCCCGCAACGTACCGACCAGCCCTATCTGTGGTTCCCCGAGACGATGCGGGGCAGTCTGGGCCCGGCCGGCGGCCCCGCGGACACCCCGTGCGCCGCGGCGTTCACCCTGTCCATCGTGAGCATGTACCAACTGGTCAAGGAGCGCCGGGTGGACGTCCGGGGCGAGCTCTCCTGCTCCCTCCTGCACCCCGAACCCCTCGTGGTCGAGCAGGGCGATCTGTGGGTCCGTCCCGAGGAAGGCATCCCGCTGGAGCACGGTGTGCACCATCCGCTGCTCCGCTACCGGTTGCGGCTGCGTGACGCCGAGGGCGGGGTGTGGTGGCTGGAGGGCAGGAAGTCCGCCCACGCGCGACGTGACCTGTGGCGCCAGACGCGCGCGTTGACGATCGAGCTCGGGCGCGAGGACGGACCGGCGACGCTGGAGGGCGAGATCGTCGTGCCCTCCGACAGTTACGTACGGGACCAGGTCGACGGCATCCGGGTCGATCCACGCCTGTCCAGCCAGGAGAAGCGGCTCGCCAAGCTGAGCTGGCTCGCCTGGTTCGGCCTGGAGATCGGACGCGGCCTGCTCGGCCCGTTCGCCCGGGTCGGCGCGGACCTCCTCGACCTACGCCGGCACCCGACCCTCACGGAGCGCAAGCGATGATCCTCCGGCCCCTGTACACACGGCTCGACGAGACCGTCGTCGAGGAGATCCCCTTCCGGGCGGGCGACGGCACCCGGCTGGGGCTCACCCGGATCGGGACCGGCCGCGGGGACCGGCCCGCGGTGCTGCTCCTGCACGGCCACACGGCCTCGTCGGACATGTTCCTGCAACCGGAGACCCGCAATCTCGTCGACGTGCTCCTCGACGAGGGGTACGAGCCGTGGCTGCTCGACTGGCGCGGCAGCTGCCGGCTGCCGTACAACGAGACCGGCCGCCGCTACACCTACGACGACGTCGCGCTGTACGACATCCCCGCCGCGGTCACGCACATACGCCGGCGGATCGGCGACCGGCCGCTGTTCGCCGTGGCGCACTGCATCGGCGCGCTCTCGCTGTCGATGAGCATGACCGCGGGGCTGGTGCCGGGCCTCGCGGGCGTGGTCGCGCAGGGGGTGTTCCTGACGCCCAAGCTGGCGGCCCGGACCTCGCTGAAGATGACGATGGCCGGCGAACTCTTCCGGTCCCGCTTCGACCACATCCCGGTGGACTTCCGCAAGGTCGGATTCTGGTCGCGCTACACCCCGCTGTTCGCCCTGGCGTCGAAGGGGGCGAGCTGCCCCGATCCCACCTGCCAGATCCTGTCCAACTCGGCCTGGTGTGTGGGTGCTTCACTGTTCGTGCACGAGAACCTGTCGGACGCCACCCATGAACGCCTGGCGCAGCTCCTCGGCCCGGCACCGCTCTGGATCCTGCCGCATCTGCGGCGGGTCGCGCTGGCCCGCAGCGTGGTGCGCTGGAATCAGGGCGACGACCGGTACCGGGCGCTGCCCGAGAACGCCCTGGATCAGGCCGGCCGGATCGACTGCCCCGTGCTGCTGGTCTCCGGCAGCGAGAACGGCATGTGGCTGGACTCCCAGAAGCTCTGCCACGAGGTGCTCGCCGCCCGGCAGCCGCAACTGGACGTGCGGTACGAGGAGATCCCGGGCTACGGCCACTTCGACACGTTCGTCGGCCGGGGCGCCGCACTGGACGTGTTCGGGCACATCCTGGAGTTCCTCGACGCGCACGTCTGACGGTGCGCGAGGGCCGGGGCGGCCGTGCGGGCGGCGGCGTCAGGCGCCGGCCCGCACGGCCGCGATCACTGGGTCGCGGCCGCTTCGCTGTCCGCGTCCGCTTCGGTGGCCGTGTCCGTGGAACGGTCCGGCCCGTGCTCGACGAAGTCCAGGACGGTGCGCACGACGTCCGGATCGCCCAGGATCCGGCGGTGCCCGAGTCCGCTCGTGATGATCAGCCGCGCCTGACCGCCGAACGCGGCGGCGAGCCGGCGCCCCTGCTTCACGCTGATCCTCGTGTCGTCCTCGTCATGGATGACCAGGAGCGGGGGCTCCAGGTCCGCCACCGTGTTCACGGCGGAGAACGGCGTCAGCTCGGCCGGCATGCCGGGGAAGAGGTTCTTCGCGACGCGCTGGTGGAGCTGCGCCTTCAGCGGCCGGCGCAGCTTGAGGGCGGAGGAGAACTCCTCGATCAGATAGTCGTAGTCGCAGACTCCGCTGATGGTGACGACCCTCTTCGCCGTCACCCCGCCCTGCAGGGCGAAGAACGAGCCCAGGGCGCCCAGCGAGTGGGCGACCACGGCCTCGAACTCGCCGTACTCGTTCTGGAGTCCGGTGATGATGTCGCGGTACTCGAGGATCGTGGTGCTGCGGCCGGTGGCGTCGCCGTGGCCGGGCGCGTCGAAGGTGATGACGCTGTAGCCGCGGTCGAGGAGGCCGGGGACGAAGTCCGCGAGGCGCGAGCCGCGCGACTGCCAGCCGTGCACCAGGAGGACGGGCCGTTCGCCGTTGCCCCAGCGGTAGGTCACCGCGAGTTTGCCGTTGACCTTCAGCCGCCTGATGTCCGCCTTGCCGAACAGCTCCCGTTCCGAGTTCCGCATTCTGCTCCGGGCCAGTGGCATGTGGAACAGGGTGTAGGTCCCCGCCCCGGCGAGTCCGCCCGAGACCCGGGACACGGTGTTGAGCGCGGCGCTGGCGAGTGTCTCGGTGTGGACCATGCCCAGTACTCCTCGATAGGTATCCGGAGCATGATAAGTTAGCACGAACGACCGTGCTTTTATAGCTGGGAAGTCCGGTGGGGGGAAGTCCGCAGCCCCGCTCTCACGAGGAGAACACCATGTCGGCCACCCTCTGGTTCACACCGTGGAAGCCCGGTCCCGCGGCGGACGTCGCGCCCGGAGGGAGCGACGGGAGCGCGGACGGTGCGGCCGTCGTCAGCGTCACCGAGTTCATCCCGCACCGGCCGTTGACCGCGGTCGGCGTCACCGTCGAGGGGATCGCCCTGCGGCGGATCTGGCAGGACCTGGAGGGTGCGGTCGGCCTGTGGCTGTGGGTGGATCCCGATCCGTTCCGGCCGAGGTCGGGTTCGGTCTCCGTGTGGCGTACGGAGCCGGATCTGCGGGCCTTCGTGGCCCGCCGCGACCACATGAGGATCGTGCGCTCCTACCGCGACCGGGGCAGCATGCGCGCGACCACCTGGCAGACCGACGGCTTCGACATGGACGCCACCCAGGAAGCCGCCCGGGCCCTGCTCTCCGGCCGGTCCGCGTGGCCCGCCTGACACCTGGGCCCGGCGTCCCGCGCGCCCGCTCGGTGCGATCAGGGCGCGGTCGTCAGGGTGGCGGCCTCCCAGCCGAATCCGTCCGGGTCGGTGAAGGCGCCGGAGTCGCCCACGAGGGCCAGGCGGTGCGAGCCCGTGCCGTCGACGGGGACGCCGACGTCCTTGGCCAGGGCGCGGCGCCCGTACAGAGCCAGCTTGACGGGGCTGTCCTGGGTGTCGAACTCCACGTACTTGCTGCCGAAGCTCTTGGCCACGGCGAGGCCGCGCCCGACGTAGAAACGCTTGGTCGCGGTCACGCTGTCGACGCCCAGCAGGAGGACCAGTTGGTCGATCCGTCCGGTGGCCGGGGCGGTGTCCTTCTTCGCGGTGGTCGCGATCTTCCAGATCGTTCCGTCCGGGGCTTGGACGACGCCGCCGTAGCCCCAGAAGGACTTCGAGGCGGGCTTCAGCGCCGTGGCGCCGGCGTTGAGGGCGGCGTCGACGAGGCCCCGGACGTCGGCCGGCTGGGAGACCGTGAGCGACAGCGAGAATCCGCGGAATCCGGTGGTGGGCGCGTCCGAGGCGCGCAGGCCCACCCGGGTGTCCAGGCCGAGGGCGGTGTAGAAGCGGTGGGCGGCGGCGGTGTCGGCCACCTCAAGGGTGAGGGCTTCGATGAAGGTCATGTGCTTCACGCTAAGTGCGGCTCCGGCACCGGTGCTTCTCGATTCCTGACCGGTTGGCCGCCGGCCTCGCGGGCACCGCGTACGGCCCCCGGGCGTCAGCCGGTGACGGTGAAGGAAAACGATGTCAGCGTCCGCTCGCTGTGTGCCTCGAACATCTGGGCGCGCGCCTCGTTGCGCGGCTTTCGGCCTTGGCCGCCCCGGGGCATTTTCGCACTTTTCGGGTACAGAGACGGCTGACCTCGACGCGGCGCCCGTCGGGTGCCGGGCGGCGGGGTACGGAGGGCGTCCTTGACGGGTTGTGAGGGCGGGCCTAAGGGCTGTCCCGCAATTCCTGGCGGGCGCACGACGACAGCTACGGCACCTCTCCCCCGTAGCCTCAACGGCACGGGGGGACCCCCTCCGTTGTCGAAACGCCCGAATACATCCAGTATGCGGGCGCCTCTCCGCCTTGCGATGCACCGCATCTGACGCCGCGCGCTGATCCACCAGGAATTGCGGGACAGCCCTTAGCGTCGCCAAGATCGTGAGCATGCGCCCAGAAAGGCCGTTCGTGCCCCATCCCGGTCGGACCCCGGTCACACCTCCCTCGCCCGCCTCACCTCCCTCGCCCGCCGAATCCGAGTCCGTGGCCGCGGCCACGGCAGCGGCCCGTGTGCACGCCGCGCTGGCCGGTCCCGGCGGTCCGTTCGCCGTGGTGCGGGCCGAGGACGGACCGCAGGCCGGGTCACTGATGTACGCGGACGGGCCCAGGACGCTCCGTGAGTTCGTGGAGACCACGTGGGCCTTCGGGGACCGGCCGTTCCTGATCGCGGGGACCGCGGGGGAACGCGGCTACGCGTACGGGGAGTTCTTCGCCGCGGCGTCCGCGCTGGCGTGCCGGCTGAGCGATACGTACGGGCTCCGTCCGGGCGACCGGGCCGTGGTGGCGATGCGCAGCCGCCCGGAGTGGCAGATCGCTTTCTGGGCCGCCCAGTTGGCCGGGCTGGTCGCCGTTCCGCTGGACCCGCGGTGGACGGAGGCCGAGTTCACGTACGCGCTCGACGACTCCGGGCCCCGGGTGCTGCTGGTCGACGGCGAACGCCTGCCGCCGGTCGCGGACTGGGCGCGGAAGGCCGGGGCGCGCGTGATCGTCTTCCACGGCGAGGACCACCTCCGCGCTCAGGAGGACCGCGTCGAGCGGTACGAGGACCTGCCGGCGCCCGATCCGCTCGCCGCGCCGCCCGACGTCGAGGTCCGGCCCGAGGACGACGCGACGATCCTCTACGCCCCGGGCGCCACCGGCAGGCTCCAGGGGGTCGTCGCCACCCAGCTCGCCCGGGCGGGCGCCGCGCGCGACCCGCGGTTCCACGCGGCGGCCTCCGCGCTCGGCCGGGGAGGCATCCCGGGGCTGGAGCCCGCGCCCGTCACGCTGCTGACGTTCCCGTTCTTCCACGTCGCCGCGCTCAGCGGCCTCTGTGCCGCGATGTCGGCAGGAGGCGCCGTCGTCCTGATGGGCGAGTGGGACCCGGAGGAGGCGCTGCGGCTGATCCGGGAACACGGCGTCACGAGCTACGCCGGGACGCCGGAAACCGCCCTTGACCTGCTCGCCGAGGCCGACCGGACGGGAGACCGGCCGGAGAGCCTCCGGATGCTCGACACCGGCGGGTCCGCGCCGCCGCACGCCCTGGTCGCGCGGCTGGCCGCCCGCTGCGGGGAGCGGATCGAGCCGTACAGCGGGTACGGGCCGGCCGAGACCGGCGGCGCGGTCCTGGCGAACACCGGCGCCGAGTACCGGCTCCATCCGGGCAGCGCGGGGCGGCCGGCGCCGAGCACCGAGGTGCGGATCACCGGTCCGGCGGGCGAGGCGCTGCCCGAGGGGGAGGCCGGCGAGCTGTGGCTCCGTGGCCAGGCGCTGGCCCGTGGGTACTGGCAGGACGAGGAGGCCACGGCGCAGGCGTTCACCGGCGGCTGGTTCCGTACCGGCGACCTGGCGGTGATCCGTGACGGGCGGGTCGACGTCGTCGGCCGGAAGGCAGGGGGAGCAGAGAGCGCAGAGGAGGCCGAGACGGCGGGGGAGACGCTCAGAGGCGAGTGATGCGTACCCGGTAGTCGCCCTGGGAGTCCTTGTCGAGCACCGAGATGCTGATCCCGTTGGCCCGGTCGGTGAAGGACTGGCCGGGCTGGAACGGGGCGTCGGAGAGTTCGGCGTGGACGTTGGGCAGCCGGGTGCAGCCGCTGCTGTCCTTCGTGCTGTCCGTGACCGACACGGGCCCCTGGCCGGTGTCGACGTCCGAGCTCACCTTGTAGATCAGCACGCCGGGCCGGCACACCTCCTGGTCGTTGCCGGCCTGGGTCCGCACCTCCACCGCGTAGCCGGACTCCGCGGTCAGCGGTACGAACGCCAGCTTGGTGCCGCCGTGGGTGGCCAGCGGCTCCAGGACGTGGTCGCTGGTGCCGGTCCGGGAGGCGCAGCTGATCTGGTTGTTGTCCAGCCAGCCGAGCTTCCACTTGTGCCAGCCCAGCAGGTCGTTGTTGGCGCCCCAGTCCTCGGACATGATGTCCCAGTGACCGACCGAGCCGCCGCCCTCCATCGTGTAGAGGTCGGGCAGGCCGAACACATGGCCGTTCTCGTGCGGCAGGACGCGGTAGCCGGTCTGGGGGTACGAGCCCGAGCCGTCGTCCTGGCGGCTGTAGACGAAGGACGTGTTGGAGAGCGGGACGCCGTCCGCGTACGGGGCGTCGTCGTTGCCGGAGAAGGTCACGGACAGCACCGTGTCCAGGGCCGAGGGGCCGGCGTTCGGCGTGACCAGGATGTTGACCAGGTCGTATGCGGTGAAGTCCACCTTCGGGTCGGCGGCGGCGACGATGTCCTGGACGAGGTGGCGGTAGCCCGGCTCGTACGGTGACCCGCGCTCGATTCCGTACTCCGCGAACGGCAGCGGCATCCGCAGCCAGGTCTTCACCGGCGCTTCGGGTACGTAGGTGAGCCGCCCGTAGGAGCTGGTGCGGAACCAGTCCGTGGTCTGCGGGAAGAACTCCGCGAGCCGGTCCATGGCCGGCTCCTTCCCTTGCGCGTCGGGGAAGTCGATCATCAGGTTGAGCGCGTGGACCTGGCCGGTGGAACGGGCGTAGCCCGGCTGCGTGGGCATGCCCTCCGACATCTGCACCCCCATGGTCGCCGATATCCGGCACGGGCCGAGACCCGCCGCCTGGCTGGTGGTCATCGGACCGGCGGAGGCCCGGCTGGGCAGGGGGAGGGTGCTGCTCGCCGAGGCGAGGGAGGCGATGACCAGGGCTGTTGCCGCGCCGAGTGCGACCGGGTGGCGGTGCTTGCGTATCCGGTGGCGGGGCTGCTGCATAGAGGCGCCTTCGGGTCCGCGGCAGCCGGCCGACCCTGACTGCGCTCTGTCGATCAGCATTGGCCGGGCGATGCGGGGCCGCGCGTTGGGTGCGCCGATCGGTTGGTTTTTCCCTGTTCGAGGCGTGTGGCACAGGTCACATCGGCCCGGGAAATAACCGGGGATCGTTTCCCCGTTTGCACCGGTGTCCCCGCGAAACGGGGAGGCGGTCCCCGGTTACACGGAGGGGTCGCCGGAGTTACGAACACCGGAAGAGAAGGAGCGCCGCCGTGGACACCGTCACCCGCACCGCAGCCGGAACCGCGCAGCCGCGTACGCCCCGACCGAGGGCCGACGCACTGCGCAACCGGGAGCGGATCGTGACGGCGGCGCGCGAGATGTTCGTCGAGTTCGGCCCCGATGTGCCGCTCGACGAGGTCGCCCGCCGCGCCGGCGTCGGCAACGCCACCCTCTACCGGAACTTTCCCGACCGGGCCGCACTGACCCATGAGGTCGTCCTCGCGGTCACCTCCCGTACCACCGACCGCGCCGAGGAGGCCGCGAACGAGGAGCAGGATCCCTTCGTCGCGCTCAGCCGCTTCGTGCACGCGGCGGCCGACGAACGGATCGGGGCCCTGTGCCCCATGCTGTCCGGCGGCTTCGACAAGGACCACCCCGAACTGCTCGCCGAGCGCCGGCGCCTCGAAGAGGCCGTCGAAGGACTCGTCGAGCGCGCCATGTCCGCGGGGCGCCTGCGTACCGACATCGCCGTCGGCGACGTACTGGTCGCCCTCTCCCAGCTCACCCGGCCGCTGCCGGGCATCGCCTGCCTGAACATCGACCGGTTCACCCACCGCCACATCCAGCTGTTCCTGGACGGACTGGAGACCCCGGCCCGGTCCGTACTCCCCGGAACGGCGGCGACCCTGGAGGACCTGCGGCGCCGGACCTGACCGGCGCCCCGGGCTCCTGAACCGGACGCCCGGCCGCGTGTCCGCGACACCGCGACCCCCTTCTCCCTCTTCTTCCTGACCACAGTCCAGCCAGTCCGGCCCTCGCTTTCGCCCGGCCTTCACCGAACGCACGGTTCACGACCTCGCGCGCTCTCGCGCGTCCTTAGGTGGCTACTCCCATGTCAAAAACAGCTGATATCCGACTCCCGGACCCCAGTCGCTGGAAAGCGCTGGCGTTCATCGCGCTCGCGCAGTTGATGGTCGTCCTCGACGCCACCATCGTGAACATCGCGCTGCCGCACGCCCAGACGGACCTCGGCATCACCGATGCCAACAAGCAGTGGGTCATCACGGCCTACGCCCTCGCCTTCGGCGGACTGCTGCTCTTCGGGGGCCGGATCGCCGACCTCTGGGGCCGCAAGCGCACCTTCGTCGTCGGTCTGATCGGCTTCGCGCTGGCGTCCGCCCTCGGTGGCGCGGCGCAGAACCAGGGGATGCT
Source organism: Streptomyces sp. NBC_00385 (assembly GCF_035917155.1). NCBI lineage: Bacteria > Bacillati > Actinomycetota > Actinomycetes > Kitasatosporales > Streptomycetaceae > Streptomyces > Streptomyces sp. NBC_00385. The sequence continues at coordinate 5,060,621 of NZ_CP107951.1, forward strand.
GTTCGGCTCCCGCGCCCTTCAGGGTGTGTTCGGCGCGCTGCTCGCCCCGGCGGCACTCTCGCTGCTCGCGGTGATGTTCACCGATGCCAAGGAGCGCGCCAAGGCGTTCGGCATCTACGGGGCGATCGCCGGTGGCGGTGGCGCCGTCGGCCTGATCCTCGGCGGTTTCCTCACCCAGACGCTGAACTGGCGCTGGACGTTCTTCGTCAACATCCCGTTCGCGATCGTCGCCGCGGCCGGCGCGTACTTCGTGATCCGCGAGCCGGCCGGCAGCCGCAACCGCTCGTCGCTCGACATCCCCGGCGTCGTCCTGTCCGCGCTGGGTCTGGTCTCGCTGGTCTACGGGTTCACCCGCGCCGAGTCCAGTAGCTGGTCGGACACGCTGACCATCGGCACGTTCGTCGCCTCCGCCGTGCTGCTGCTCGCCTTCGTCCTGGTCGAGTCCAAGGTCAAGTCGCCGCTGCTCCCGCTGCGCGTCGTGATGGACCGCAACCGCGGCGGCGTGTACCTCTCGCTGGGCCTGGCCGTCATCGCGATGTTCGGCCTGTTCCTGTTCCTCACGTACTACCTCCAGGTCGTCAAGGGCTACTCGCCGATCAAGACGGGCTTCGCCTTCATGCCGATGATCGTCGGCATGATCACCGGCTCGACGCAGATCGGCGCCCGGCTCATGACGCGGGTCCCGGCCCGTCTGCTGATGGCCCCCGGCTTCCTGCTCGCGGGCGTCGGCATGCTGCTGCTGACGCAGCTGGAGATCGACTCGTCCTACGCGGCGGTCATCCTGCCCGGTCAGCTCCTGCTGGGTCTCGGCATGGGTACGGCGTTCATGCCCGCCATGTCGCTGGCCACGCACGGCATCGAGCCGCGTGACGCCGGTGTCGCCTCCGCGATGGTCAACACCTCGCAGCAGGTCGGCGGCGCGATCGGCACCGCGCTGCTCAACACCATCGCCGCCTCGGCCGCCACGGCGTACGCCACCTCGCACGCCGCTCTCGGCGCCACCGACCCGGAGCAGCTGAAGCTCCAGTCGATGGTGCACGGCTTCACCGGCGCCATCTGGTGGGCCGTCGGCATCCTGGTGGTGGCCGCCGCGATCGCGGGGACCTTCATCAACGCCGGCCGTCCGTCGGCCACCACGACGTCCGGGGGCACCGGCTCCGGTGACGCCGAGGCCGTCGAGGACGAGTTCAAGATCCCGGTCGTCGCGCACTGAGCGCCCGTCCGTGAGGTTCCGTCACTCCCGTGACGGGGCGTGAAGCGAGTTCTGCCCCGGTTCCGTATCCACGGAGCCGGGGCAGAGGCGTGTGCGGGGGAGTGCGGGGGTGTGGTCGCGTGTGCGGGGGAGTGCGCGGGTGGGGTCAGCGGAGCCAGGGGAGGTCCGCGTCGGTGCCCTCCGGCTGGAGCCCGGCCGCCATGACCTGCATGATCTCGCCGAGCGTGCGTACCTGCTCCGGGGTGAGCCGGTCGAACATCGCCTGGCGTACGGCGCTGACGTGGCCGGGGGCCGAGCGGCGGAGCATCTCGTAGCCCTCCTGGGTGAGGACCGCGTTCTGGCCGCGCTTGTCGGACGGGCAGTCCTCGCGGCGCACCCAGCCGCTCTTCTCCAGCCGGGCGACGGCGTGCGAGAGCCGGGAGCGGGTGATCTTGGCGTTCTTGGCCAGTTCGGTCATCCGCAGCTGGCGGCGGGGCGCCTGGGCGAGCTGGACGAGCAGCCCGTAGTAGATGTGCGGCATGCCGGCATCGCGTTGCAACTGGCGGTCGAGGTGATCCTCCAGGAGCGTGGTGGCGTGCAGATACGCACGCCAGACGCTCTGTTCTTCGTCGGTGAGCCAGCGCGGCCCACCGGTGGATGCCGTGGTCATGTACTCCACTGTACGACCTTTTCTTGAAAGTTGAACAAGATAGAGCTAAGGTCTCCAGGGATAGGAACTTGAATATTAAAGAAAAGTTCCTGTCGAAGGTCCCGGTAGAAGACTTACCTTGAGTAGCAGTGGATGGGGAGTGTCATGACAGTCACCGCGGAGCGCATGCCCGCCCTCTATCTCTCCCACGGCGCCCCGCCGCTGGCCGACGACCCGGTCTGGCCCGGCGAACTGGCCGCCTGGTCTGCCGGTCTGCCGCGCCCCGCCGCCATCCTCATGGTCTCCGCCCACTGGGAGGAGGCGCCGCTCGCTCTGGGAGCCACCGAGACGGTCCCGCTGGTCTACGACTTCTGGGGCTTCCCCGAGCACTACTACCAGGTGCGGTACGCCGCGCCGGGCGCCCCCGCACTGGCCGAGAACGTCCGCAAGCTGCTGCGCGGTGCCGGTACGCCGGTCCAGGACATCCCGGACCGCGGCCTCGACCACGGGGCGTACGTCCCGCTGGTGGAGATGTTCCCCGGGGCCGACATCCCGGTCCTGCAGATCTCCATGCCGACGCTGGACCCGCAGAAGCTGATGGACATCGGGCGCAAGCTCGCGCCGCTGCGCGACGAGGGCGTCCTGATCGTCGGCAGCGGCTTCTTCACGCACAACCTGGCCGCGCTGCGGCATACGGGCGGCGGCGTGCCCGGCTGGTCCGCGGAGTTCGACGACTGGGGGCACCGCGCGCTCCAGGCGCAGGACGTCGACGCGCTGCTGGACTTCGAGCACAAGTCCCCGGCCGGCCGCCTCGCCCACCCGCGCACCGAGCACTTCGCCCCGCTCTTCGTCACGCTCGGGGCCGCGGAGCAGGAGCTGGGGCAGGGGCGCAGCGTGATCGAAGGGTTCTGGATGGGGCTGGCCAAGCGCTCGGTGCAGTTCGGCTGAGCCCCGGTAACGGGCTGCGGTCCCGGTCGGGGTGGGACCCTAGGTCCGCGGTCCGAGTTGTTTCTCGTACCAGGCGACGTCCCAGTACCGGTCGAACTTCCGGCCGACCTCCGTGTACGTGCCGATGGGGCGGAACCCGAACCGTTCGTGCAGCCGGACCGAGGAGTCGTTGGGCTGGGTGATGCCCGCGTACGCGCGACGCAGGTCCTCACCGGCGAGGGCCTCGAAGAGCGCCGCGTAGAGCAGGGTGCCGATGCCGCGCCCCGTGGCGTCGGGGGAGCAGTAGACGCTCACCTCGACGGAGGTGGAGTACGCCGCCTTGGGGCGGAACGCGCTGCTGGTCGCGTAGCCCAGGATCCGGGGGCCGGCCCCGCTCCCTCCGTCCGTGTGACGGACGTCCTGAGCAACCAGAAGCCGGTGCGGGCCGTCTTCAGGATGGGAGCGCAGCCAGGGCAGGCGCTGCTCGGGGGTGAAGGGGGTTACGTCGAATGTGAGGGCGGTCTCACGTACGTAGTGGTTGTAGATGTCCGTCAGAGCGCCCAGATCACGCTCGTCGCCCGCCCTGACCTGCACTTCCGTGCCCAGCTGTGGCATGTGCCCTCCCCTTTTGGCGCGACAGGGTACTGCATGATCGCGAAAATGAATGCCGGTCATGGGAATTCTGTCCGGATTCCAGTCGTTGTTTCCATCGGATGCAGGGCACCCGAGAGGGTGTCGCGACCTACTCAGCAAGGGAGCACGCATGGCAACCCGTGCCGTCGCCCGTCGTTCGTCCGCCACCGGCGGGACCAACCGGGCAAGCAGTGTTCGCGCCGTGGGCGGGGAGATCGCCGATCGCGACCTGGTCGGCATGTACCTGGACGAGATCGCGCGCACGCCGTTGCTCGATGCCGCCAAGGAGGTCGAGCTGTCGCAGACCCTGGAAGCAGGCGTTTTCGCCCAGCAGGTCCTCGACGGTGCGGTGGAGAGCGAAGCCGGCGGGGCCTCGCGCGAGGAGCTGGAGGCGCTGGTCGCCGAGGGCGAGCGCGCCAAGGACATATTCATCCGTTCCAACCTCCGGCTCGTCGTTGCCGTCGCCCGCCGCTATCCGCGGGCCGGGCTGCCCCTGCTCGACCTGATCCAGGAGGGCAACGCGGGCCTGGTGCGCGCGGTCGAGAAGTTCGACTACGCCAAGGGCTTCAAGTTCTCCACGTATGCGACGTGGTGGATCCGCCAGGCCATCACCCGTTCCATAGCCGACCAGTCGCGCACGATCCGGCTCCCCGTCCACCTGGTGGAGGAGCTCGGCCGGATCCGCCGTGTCCAGCGCGAGTTCAACCGTGAGAACGGGCGCGACCCGGAGCACTCGGAGATCGCCGCCGAGCTGGACTCGACCACATCGCGCGTCAGCGACGTCCTGGACTGGGCCCGCGACCCGGTCAGTCTGAACATGTCGGTGGACGACGACGGCGACACGCAGTTCGGCGACCTCCTGGAGGACACCTCCGCGGTGTCGCCCGAGCAGTCCGTGATGACCCTGCTGCGCAGTGAGGAGCTGGAGGAGCTGATCGGCAAGCTCGACCACCGCACCGCGTCGATCATCCGTATGCGGTACGGCATCGAGGACGGCCGTGAGCGGACCCTGACCGAGGTGGGGAAGCAGCACGGGCTCACCCGCGAGCGGATCCGCCAGATCGAGAAGCACGCGCTCCTCGAACTGAAGCGAATGGCTCACGACACGGGCTTTGACGCTGCGGCGTGAGCCCGAGTCCAGTAACCTCCGAATTGGGCCGCTTCACATCGGCGGCCCCCTAGAGCTGAGTCCCGGCGCCCACCCCCCCCCTGGCGCCGGGGCTCATCCCTTTTTCCGGACGACGAGAGCCCCTATGAGCCGGGCGCCGCTGCCCGGGTGAGCCTGCCGCCCAGGTCGTTCAGGTACGACACCAGCTGCGGCGGCCGGTGCGCGGTGAACTCGCAGTCCACCAGTGCGAGGCGCAGCGCCACCCATTCCAGCGAGTCGGTCAGCACCGCCCGCAGCCGGCAGCCGTGCTCGCCGTGCTGCTCCAGCGGGCCGATCGAGGCGGGCAGCCGTGAGGCGACGAACTCGGCGGGGGCCGCGAAGCTCACGTCGACCTCCAGCTCCGGCTGTCGGCGCGCCATGGAGCTGCTGAGGAACTCCGCCGCATCGCCGGTCGGCAGCGCGCGTGGCGTGAAACGGGCACCCGTCGCGAACGGGTCACTGACCCGGTCGACCCGGAAGGTGCGCCAGTCCTCCCGCTCCAGGTCGTACGCGACGAGATACCAGCGCCACCCCGTGCTGACGAGGCGGTACGGCTCGACCTGCCGCCGTGTCTCGGCGCCGTCCCCGGCCCGGTACGCGAACCGCAGCCGCTCCCGCCCGGTGACCGCCGACGCCATCACGGTCAGCGTCTGCGGGTCGATCGTCGAGCCGTCGCCCCTGGCCAGCGGCATCGTCGCGTTCTGCAGGGTGGAGACCCGGTGGCGCAGCCGTGAGGGCAGCACCTGTTCCAGCTTGGCCAGCGCCCGTACGGAGGCCTCGTCGACGCCCTCGATGGCGTGGCCGGCCCCGGCCCGCAGCCCCACCGCGATGGCCACCGCCTCCTCGTCGTCCAGCAGCAGCGGTGGCATCGCCGTACCGGCCACGAGGCGGTAGCCGCCGACCGAGCCGCGCGACGCCTCGACGGGATAGCCCAGGTCGCGGAGGCGGTCGATGTCGCGGCGGATGGTGCGCGCGCTGACGTCGAGCCGGTCGGCGAGTTCACTGCCCGGCCACTCGCGCGGCGTCTGGAGCAGTGACAGCAGATTCAGCAGTCGTGCCGGGGTGTCGGTCATGTCACCCAGGATGCCCGCCCATTGGGTCATGACCTGACCTAATGGGCGTTTAACTTCTTCCTATGACTTCTTCCGTATCCCAGCCGTCGCCGGCGGCCGTTCCCACGGTGTCCCCGGACCCGTCGGACCGCCGACGGTGGTTCGCGCTGGCCATCGTGATGACCGCCGCCTTCATGGACCTGGTCGACGTCACGATCGTCAACATCGCCATCCCGAGCATCAAGGCGGACACCGGAGCCTCGTTCAGCTCCATCCAGTGGATCACCGCCGGATACGCCCTGGCCTTCGCCGCCGGTCTGATCACCGGTGGCCGGCTCGGTGACATCTACGGCCGCAAGCGGCTCTTCCTCATCGGAATCGGCGGCTTCACCGTGGCCTCCGCGCTCTGCGGATTCGCCGCCAACCCGGAGATGCTCGTCGCCTCGCGCATCCTCCAGGGCGGTACGGCCGCGCTGATGGTGCCGCAGGTGCTGTCCATCGTGCACGCCACCTTCCCGGCGCACGAGCGCGGCAAGGTCTTCGGCCTCTTCGGCGCGATCGTCGGCCTCGGCGCCGTGTCCGGCCCGCTGCTCGGCGCACTGCTCACCGAGTGGAACATCGCCGGTCTCGAGTGGCGCCCGATCTTCCTGATCAACCTGCCGGTCGGCATCGCGGGTCTGATCCTGGGCCGGAAGTTCATCACCGAGTCCAAGGCGCCGCAGGCGCTCCGCCTCGACCTCGTCGGTGTGGTGCTGGTGACGCTGGGGATGCTCATGCTCATCTACCCGCTGACCCGCGGCGAGGAGCTCGGCTGGCCGCTCTGGGGCTACCTGTCGATGGCCGGCAGCATCGTGGTCTTCGCCGGCCTCGTGCTGTTCGAGCGGGTGAAGGCACGCCGGGACGGTTCGCCACTGGTCGAGCTGTCGCTGTTCCGGGTCAAGAGCTTCGCCGCGGGCATCGCCGTGCAGCTGACCTTCGGTATCGGCCTCGGGATCTTCTTCCTGGTCTGGACGCTGTACATGCAGGAGGGGCTCGGCTGGAGCGCGCTGCGGGCCGGCACGACCGGTATCCCGTTCTCGATCGCCGTCTCGTTCGCCGCCGGTATCTCCGTGCAGAAGCTGGTGCCGCGCTTCGGCCGCAAGGTGCTCCAGGCGGGGGCGCTGCTCATGATCGCCGGTCTGCTGCTCTACATCTGGGAGTCGGGCCGCTACGGCATGGCGATCACGTCCTGGCAGATGGCGCTGCCGCTGGTGGTCATGGGCGTCGGCATGGGGCTGATCGTTGCCCCGCTGGCCGACGCGGTGCTGTCCGAGGTGCCCAAGGAGCACGCGGGATCGGCCTCCGGGCTGTTCAACACGGTGCAGCAGATGGGCAACGCGCTGGGGCTCGCCCTGGTCTCGGTCGTCTTCTTCGGGGCGATGGGTGACAGGCTGACGCCGCCGGAGATCGGTCCGGCGTTCGCCGACGCCTTCGAGCACTCGCTGTGGTGGGTGGCCGGTGTGCTCGCGGTGATCTTCCTGGTGATGTTCGCACTGCCGGCCCGTCCGAAGCAGCACGTGGAGGGCGGCGACGAGAGCGCCGAGCCGTTCGACGAGCCCGTCCAGGAGCCGGTGCTGACGCACTGAGCAGGCGGAGCGGAAGCGGAAGACGGAAGAACCGACGGTGCCCGCACCCCCGACCGGGGGTGCGGGCACCGTCACGTACGTACGGGCCGGGCCGCGCGTCAGCAGATGCGCGTACGGCTCTCCATCGCCCCGCGGGCGGCCTCCTCGTCGCCGTACACCTCACACATGTGACGGCCGTCCGGCGTCGCCGTGTGCTCGACCTCCCACAGGCTTCTCTCGCTGCCGTCGAGCAGCAGGAAGGCGTGCTCGTACAGCGTGAACCCCGCGTCCCGACCGCCCACCTGGCACTGCCGGCCGAAGATCTGGGTGATGTGGTGAGCGAAGGCGGCCCGCAGCAGGAGGGCCGTCTCCTCGCCCGGCCCGTTCCGGTTCTCCGCCCGGCGCAGCACCCGGCGGGCGTGGTCCGCGGAATTGTCCGGGGCGTACATCCGGGGCAGCGGGGCCGGGGGCGCCGCCATCAGGGCGTCGATGATCTCCAGGTCGGCCTGCGGCCCGTCGTTCCCGAAGACCGGGCCGTCGCAGAAGCCGCCGGTCAGCCGGGCCGCCGCGACGTGGGCGTCCGCCTCGTCGTCGTACAGCTCGTGCTGCCGAGGGCCCGGCTCCGCGCCGTACCCCGGGTTCACCGGGGCGGTGGTCTGGCGCGGGCCGCAGTGCACCAGCTCCCACAGGGTGAGCGGCGTGCCGTCGGCCAGCAGGTACGTGTGCCGGTAGGTCTCGCGGTGCAGGGAGGGGCTGTGGTGCGAGGAGTGCAGGGAACTGCTGTGGGCGAGCGCGGTGCCGAGCCGCTCGACCGTACTGTCGGGCAGGTCGAACGAGTTGAGAGCCCGTCGCAGGATTCGCTCGAGGTGCTGCTCGGTTGTCTCGTACGGATCGCTCAAGGTGCTGTCTCCAGGCCGTCGCCGCGTGTGACTTGGTGCGTGCTCAACGTAGTCCCTGGGTCTGACATCGTGACCGGGGTTGGGAAAAACGTACGGTGCACGCAGAAGGTTCCCGCTGTTCGCCCGAACTTCCCTACGTGGACGGCGAGTCGGCTTCGCGCCCCGTATGGTCCGGCTGCTGAGCCGATTGCCGCGGTGTGCCGTAGAGGTCGCCGTACGCGAGGTATGTGCCGCCGCCGGCGCGGCCGTTGACGCCCGTGGCCGCCCGTACCGCCTTCACGATGGCCCGGGTCACGGCCTCCGCACCCGCTGCCAGCAGGTCGTTGAGTGCGAGCGGGTTCGCCGGATCCAGTGTGCGGGCACCGGTGGCCAGGGCGAAGACGGTGTCCCCGTCACTCATCAGGTGGACGGGCCGGATGGCGCGCGCCAGCCCGTCGTGCGCCGTCCCCGCGAGCTTCTGCGCCTGCGCGCGGCCGAGGCCGGCGTCCGTGGCGACGACGGCGAGCGTGGTGTTGAGCGGGGGGCGCGTGTTCGCTTCGTGCGCCTGCGCCAGGCGCCGTTGCGCCTCCTGGTGGATCTCCGGCGCGGGTGCGACGGCCGGCTCGGCGCCCCCGTACTCCCCGTACAGCACCCCGGTACGCGGGTCGAGCACGGAGCCCGCCGCGTTCACCACCGCCAGGGCGGCCACCGTGATCCCGGACGGCAGCAGGACGCTCGCCGTGCCCACCCCGCCCTTCAGCTGCCCGGCGACCGCACCCGTGCCGGCGCCGACGCAGCCCTCCGCGACCGCGCCCCCGGACGCCGCCCGCGCCGCGTCCTCCGCCGCGGCCCGGCCGGTCGAGGCGTCCGGCCTGGCCCGCCAGTCGCCGCCCCTTCCCAGGTCGAAGACACAGGCCGCGGGGACCACCGGAACCACCTGGGACGGATCGGCTCCGACCCGCACGCCGCGCCCCCGCTCCTCCAGCCAGGCCATCACCCCGGACGCCGCGTCCAGGCCGTACGCACTGCCGCCGGTGAGGACCACGGCGTCGATGCGCTGCACCAGATTGCGCGGATCCAGCGCGTCCGTCTCGCGGGTTCCCGGTCCGCCGCCGCGTACGTCGACGGCCGCGACCGCTCCGCCTTCTGGTGCCAGGACCACGGTGGTGCCGCTCAGTGCCCCCGCGCCCGCGACCCGCGCATGTCCGACGCGGATCCCGGCGACATCGGTCAGCGCGTCCCTCCGGTGCGGCGCCGCCGGCGGCACGTTCGGTGGCGTCGGGGGCGTGGTGTCCTGGCGGGTCATCCGGTGCTCCTCGTGACGCGGGCGGCTGACGGCGGGGGCCGTGTCCGGTGAACGTACCCACGGAGCCTGCCGAGGATCCAGGAGCGGCGATCACCGTGTGGGCGTCGGCGGTACGTGAGCCGTGCGACGCCCCCCCCCGCGGCGGCGCACGGCCGCCCTCCGTGCGATCCGTACGTCCGACTGGCTGTCCGGTGCCGCGGAGCAGTCGCGACGCGCTCACCCCGGAAGGCCATAAAACAGGACTAATATCCCCATACAGCCCTACGCTGACGGCGTGACCGAGCCACCAGAAGCCTCTGCCGCAGCAGCGCAGCCCGCCCCCGGTGACCCCACCGGTTCCGCCGGTGCGGCCGTCGACCCGCCGGCCTCCGGCGGATCCGCCCGCTCCGGCGCCGCCGTCCCCCGGTCCGTCACCGCCCGCGCGACGGCGGCCGGTGTGATCGTCTCCCTCCTGCTGATCGTGGCCATCGTGCTGGGCAGCAGGTTCCTGGAGAACTTCGACTCCGCGCTGCTGCCGTACGCCGTGGCCACGGTCTTCCTCGCCTTCGGCGTCGCCTACCGCTACACGGTCTGGGTCTCCGCACCCGGCGCCCGACGGCTCTTCAAGAAGGGCTGGGGGAGCCTCTTCTCGGTCGAGAACTTCCGTAAGGCACCCACCGCCCTGCCGAAGATGATCGCCACCTACCTCGGCTTCCAGAAGTTCCTCGGCGCCCGCTCCCACGCCCGCTGGGCCGCCCACCAGCTGATCTTCTGGGGCTGCATCCTCGCGTCCCTGATCACCTTTCCGCTGACCTGGGGCTGGTTCACCTTCACCTCGGGTACCGGATCCGGGCCCGGCTACGAGATGCGTATCTGGGGCTTCAAGATCGTCGGCTTCGACTCCCTGGACATCCTCGGCTGGCTGATGTTCCACGGCCTGGACATCGCCGCCGTCCTCGTCATCCCCGGCGCCTCCTACTTCCTGTGGCGCCGGATGAAGGACCGCGGCGCCATCACCGGCCAGCGGTTCGGCTACGACCTCGTGCCGCTCATCGCGCTGATCGTCATCTCCGTGACGGGCCTGCTCCTCACCTTCTCGTCGATCTTCCTGCACGGCGGCGGATACGAGTTCCTGGCGATCCTCCACATGGTCTCCGTGGTCTTCACCCTCATCTACATCCCGTTCGGCAAGTTCTTCCACATCGTCCAGCGCCCCGCCGCCGTGGGCATGCAGCTGTTCAAGTACACCGGCCGGCAGGACCAGGAGGTCTTCAGCTGCCGCCGGTGCGAGGAACCCATCGACACCACCCCGTACGTCGAGAACCTCCGCGGGACCATGCGCGACCTCAGCCTCGACTTCGACGAGTGGGCCGAGTACTGCCCGCGCTGCAAGCGGGTGCTGCGCGGCAGCGCCTATCTCTCCCAGGTGAAGAAGGGCTTCAAGTGACCGCGGACCCGCGAGCAGCCGACACCCGTGCGGTCGTCCCCCTCGACCCCTCCCTCGCCCCGCCCGGCACCCGCGCCTTCCGCGACGCCGGCGGCATCCCCGCCGACCAGTGGCACGCCGACCAGAACGGCGAGACGCTCGTCCCCACCCACTGCTGCTTCTGCGGGGTGCAGTGCGGGATGTATCTGCGCGTCGACCGAGGCGGCAAGGTCTTCGGCGTCGAACCCCGCAACCACGACATCAACCGGATGCGCCTGTGCCCCAAGGGCATCAACGCGTACCAGCAGGTCAACCACCCCGACCGGCTCACCGCCCCGCTCATGCGCCGCTCCCGCGACGAGGAGTTCCGGGAGGTCTCCTGGGACGAGGCGCTCGACTACACCGTCGCCGAGATCAAGCGCATCCAGCAGACCTACGGCAACGACGCCTTCGGCCTGCTCGGCGGGGCGAGCCTCTTCTCCGAGAAGACCTATCTGGTCGGCAAGTTCGCCCGGGTCGCCCTCAAGACCCGGCACGTCGACTACAACGGCCGGCTCTGCATGGTCAGCGCGGCGGGCGCCAACAAGCTCGCCTTCGGCATCGACCGGGCCGGCAACCCCTTCTCCGACATCCTCCTCACCGACTGCCTGCTCATCGCGGGCTCCAACGTCGGCGAGTGCTTCCCCGTGATGACCCAGTACGTGTGGGGCGCCCGGGACCGCGGCGCCAGTCTGATCGTCATCGACCCACGCGAGACAGCCATCGCGCGGACCGCCGACATCCATGTCGCCCTCAAGCCCGGGACCGACGCGGCGTTCTTCAACTCCGTGCTCCACGTGATCATCGAGGAGGGCCTCGCCGACGAGGCGTACCTCGCCGACCACGCCACCGGCTGGGAAGAGGTGAAGGCCAAGGCCGCGGAGTACCCGCCGTCCCGGGCCGCCGAGATCTGCGGAATCCCCGCCGAACAGGTCGTGCAGGTCGCCCGCACCTTCGCCCGCGCGCCCAAGGCCATGGCCTGGCACGCCCGCGGCATCGAGCACCACTCGCAGGGCGTCGAGAACTGCCTCACCGTGATCAACCTCTGCACCGCCACCGGACACATCGGCAAGCCCGGCTCCGGCTACGGCACCATCACCGGACAGGGCAACGGGCAGGGCGGCCGCGAACACGGCCAGAAGTCCGACCTGCTGCCCGGCGGCCGCTCGATCATGAACGACGAGCACCGTCGGCAGATCTGCGAGATCTGGGGCATCGAGGAGTCCGAACTCCCCCGCGCCGGGACCTCGATGATGGAAATGGTCTGGCAGATGCAACGCCGCGAGATCCGCGGACTGATCGGCATCTGCAACAACCCCTTCGTCTCCCTGCCCAACTACAAGGTGGTCAAGGAGGGATACGACACAGCGGAGTTCCATGCTCAATTCGACTTCTTCCTTTCCGAGACCGCGGCCAACGCGCATGTGGTCTTCCCCGTCACCACCTGGGCCGAGGACGAAGGAGTGATGGCCAACGCAGAGGCCCGGGTGGTCAAGCACAACAAGGCCCAGGACCCGCCCCCCGGCGTACGGACCGACACCTGGGTGATGTGCGAACTCGCCAAGCGGCTCGGCGCGGGTGACAAATTCGCCTTCGCCGACTCCCGCGAGGTCTTCGACGAACTGCGGATCGCCTCCGCCGGCACCGTCAACGACTACTACGGCATCACCTACGAACGGCTGGAGGAGACCGGCGGAATCGCCTGGCCCTGCCCCTCCACCGATCACCCCGGAACCCCCCGGCTCTTCGAGGACGGCAGGACCTACCACCCCGACGGCAAGATCCATATGCAGGTCGTCGATTGGCACCTGCCCATGGACCCGTACGACGACGACCACCCCATGTCCCTCACCACCGGCCGCACCGTCGCGCACTTCCTCTCCGGCAACCAGACACGCCGCCTGGGCGCCCTCGTCGAACAGACCCCGCGCCCCTGGGCCGAGGTCCACCCCTCCCACGGCTTCCGCAACGGCGAACCGGTCCGCGTCGTCACCCGGCGCGGCAGCGAGGTCTTCCCCGCCCTGGTCACCGAGGCGATCCGCCCCGACACCGTCTTCATTCCGTACCACTGGCCGGTCCCCACCGCCGCCAACGCGCTGACCATCGACGCCCTGGACCCCCGCTCCAAGATCCCCGAGTACAAGGTGTGCGCCTGCCGCATCGAGCACGCCGAGAAGATCGACGAGGTACCCGCGCCCCCGGTCGCGCCGGGCCACGTCGCCTACCCGGAGACCCAGGTCTCCCGCACCGACCCGCTGCCCCCCACGTCCCCGCAGGGCCGTGGCACCTCGGAGAGGAGCTGATGCCCGCATGATGGGCAGAACGATCTTTATCGACCCGGGGCGCTGCATCGGCTGCCAGGCCTGTGTCTCCGCCTGCCGGGAATGCGACTCCCACCGCGGCAAGTCGATGATCCACCTCGACTACACCGACGAGGGCCAGTCCGTCGCCTCCCTTCCCACCGTCTGCATGCACTGCGAGGACCCTGTCGCCCCCTGCGCCGAGGTCTGTCCCGCCGACGCGATCCTGGTGACCGCGGACGGGGTGGTGCAGCAGGCGGACACCACCCGCTGCATCGGCTGCGCCAACTGCGTCAACGCCTGCCCCTTCGGCGTACCGAAGATCGACCTCCAGGCGAAGCTGCAGATGAAGTGCAACCTCTGCTACGACCGCACCGCCTACGGTCTCGCCCCCATGTGCGCCACCGTCTGCCCGACCGGGGCGCTCTTCTACGGAACCGTCGAGGAACTCCAGGCCGAGCGTCCCGGCGTCCAGGTCGCCGACACCTTCGTCTTCGGCGAGACCGAGGTCCGCACCGGAGTCGCGATGGTCGTGCCCGCCGACCGGGTCCAGTGGCCGGTGCCCGGCGGCCTGCCCGTCGTGGAGATCAACGGGAAGGACGTCCGCCGATGACCGTGACCGAACAGCCGTCCCCCGGGGACCCGCGGCAACCGTCCTCCGGGGACCCGCGCGAGGCCCTGCACGACCGGATCGCCGCGGACTCCCTCACCACCCGCCGGGACTACCTCCGCATCGTCGCCACGGTCTCCGGCGGCCTAGCGGTCGGCGGACTCGGCGTGGCGGGTGGCATGCTGCCGCGCCACGGCGACCCCGATGACGACAAGGCCCCGGCACCGAAGCGGATCAGCTCCCAGCTGCTGCCCGGGGAGTCCCTCGCCTTCAGCTACCCGGAGGAGGAGGACAAGGCCGTCGCCGTCCGGCTCGACGACGGCACCCTCGTCGGCTACTCGGCGATCTGCACCCACCTGGCCTGCGCCGTGCTGTGGCGGAAGGACCGGGGCTCCGAGGGGGAGCTGTACTGCCCCTGCCACGAGGGCGTCTTCGATGCCCGTAGCGGCGAGGTCACCGCCGGACCGCCGCCCCGCGGACTGCCCAAGGTCGTCCTCACCGAGCAGACGGACGGCAGCATCTGGGCCGTCGGCACCACCCGCTCCGGCGAGAGCATCGAGAAGGGGCTGTGCCGCCAGCTCGGCGACGACCGCCCGGACCTCGCCTCCCGGATCGGCTGCCCCGGAGTCCGCGGGGGCGCCGAAGCCCCGGAGGCCGCCGGCAGCTCCCGTACCAGGGCCACCGAGCCCGAGACCCCCGGCAGGCGGACATGAGCGACGCCCAGCAGCCTCCCGGCCCGCACTACCCGGAGTACCACCCGGGCAGCGCACGGCCCGAACTCAACCGGCCGGTCCACGAGCGCTACCCGCAGATCCGGTCCACCAGCGGTTACGGCGACCCGCGCGTCCGCCACACCGGGCCCGGCCCGGGAGCGGGCAGCGACCAGGAACCGGAGCGGTCCTCGAAACTCACGGCACGGCTGACCCTGGCCATGACCGTCGTCATCGGGCAGCTCTGGGGGCTCACGGTCATCATCGACGAGTACATGGAGGGCAACACCGGTACCGCCTGGTGGGGGGCCGGATTCCTCTGCCTGTCGTTCCTCGTCGTGCTCGGCCTGTGGTGGCTCGACCCCAAGGACCGCTGAGCGAGGCCGCCGGTCCGGGCGGGGACCCCCTGCCCCGCCCGGTCAGTGTCAGGGCCCGGGCCGGCGCCCCCGCCCGGAGGCGGGCGCAGGGCGTCCCCGCCGCCCCGGAGCGGCCGTACCCTGGGAGGTATGAGTACCGCCCCCGCCCCCGGACCGCGCGATTCGAAGCCGAGCGAGCCGGACCGGCCGAAGCCCAAGCCGGCACTGATCTTCGACGATCCGCTGGACCAGCAGTCCGCGGACGATACGGACCGGGGGTGGGGTGAGCGGGCCCCCTCCGGTGGCAGCGCCGCCGACCTGGCCCGCTTCCTCGACGAGAAGCCGCCCCACCACGTCTGAGCCCGCCTCCGCCCGGACCGCGGTTCTACTTCAGGTCGCCCCGCCCCGGCTCCTCGCCGCGGTTCCCCTCCGCCGAACTGCTGCCGCCGCTGCGCTGTGCGACCAGAGCGTCGCGGATCTCCTTCAGGACCTCCAGCTCGCTCACCTCCATCGTCTCCTGCACGCCTTCCTTCGCCGCCTGCATGGCGGCCCGCCTGGCGAGGTACTTCGCCATCGGGAGCACCATCAGGAAGTAGACGACGGCAGCGGTGATCAGGAAGCTGAGAGTGGCGCTGAGTACCGAACCCCACAGGATCCGGATGCCCTCGGTCGCCTCGCCCGTCTTCGGGTCCGTCACGCAGGGGCCCTTGAGGCAGGAGCTGTAGTTCTCCAGATCCTGGGTTCCGAACGCACCGACGAGCGGGTTGATGACACCCTTGACGACGGCGTTCACGATGTTGGTGAACGCGGCGCCGATGACGACGGCAACCGCCAGGTCGATCACGTTGCCGCGCGTCAGGAAGGCTTTGAAGCCCTCCAGCAGACTGACTTTCTTCTTCTCGCTCACGCCCGAGCCGTCCTTCGTCTGTGCCGTAAGAGGAGCCAACTGTTCCGCAACTTACGGCAGTACAAGGGAGATTCACCTCATCCGCGGCTGATGGCAGGTGACGTGATGGCTCGTCAGTGCGAATCAACACAGGATCACCGCAAACCCGGCCGAGATTCCCGCACCGGCCAGCGTCGTGGCCGTCGCCCGTGGCACGGAGAGCACGATCAGCGCCCCGTTCTCCGTGGAGCCCTCGGTGGACGCCGCCGGCACCCGGGTCACCCGCGCACCCTTCGCCAGCACCCGCGAGCCGGCTCCGGCGCCCTCGGACGCGATCACGTCGACCCGGTCTCCCGGGCGCAGCAGCCGGACGGTTTCCGCATCGGCGATCCGGACGGGCGCGGATACCAGGCGGACCGGCGGCGGCACCCGGCGCGAGGCGGTTCCGGCTGCTTCGGCCGCACCGCGCCCGCCGCCCGGCCCGCCCCCGTCCCCGCTCCCGGCCTCACCGCCGCCGAGCCCCGAAGCGGCCAGCGCGGCAGCCGTCAGCGCCAGCCCCGCGGCCATCGCCCGCCGCTGCCGCCACACCGCCCGCCGCAGCCGGTGGCCGCTGCCCCCGCGCACCCGCAGCGGGGGGAACGGCGGCACCCCGCCGGGTGGCGGAGCGGACGGAGGCGCGGAGAGGGGGGAGGGGGATCCGTACGAGGACATGCCAAACACCGCCTGCGGTAGGGGAGTTCAGAGGACAGGGGGACGAGTGCGGATGAATCGGATCGAGCGGCCCGGCGGCCGGAGACGACCGGCCGGACAGCACCCACGATTCACCACCCGCCAGATTCCCGCTGAGCCCTGTGGACGGCCCACACGATGTGGAAAACTCCGTCACCCGCTTGAAGGGCTCCACCTGCTTGAGGGGCTCCACCCGCTTGAGGGGCTCCACCTGTTTGAGGGGCTCCACCTGTTTGAGGCCCCACCCGCTTGTGGGACCTCATCCGCTTGCGGGATCCCACCTGCTTGCGAGACCTCATCCGCTCGTGGGCCCCCAGGTGTGAGCGCCTACGGCAGCTCGATCCCCGTCTCGATCCCGTCCAGCGCATGCGCGCACGGACAGCCCCGGTCCGCCTCCGCCGGCAGCGCGGCCACCGCGTCGAAGAGCACCGAACGCAGCCGGTCGACATTGGCCGCGAACACCTTGAGGACCTCCTCGTGGGAGACGCCCTCGCCGGCCTCCGCGCCCGCGTCCAGGTCCGTCACCAGCGTCATCGTCGTGTAGCAGAGACCCAGCTCACGGGCGAGCACGGCCTCGGGGTGTCCGGTCATCCCGACCACCGACCAGCCCATCGCCGCATGCCAGCGCGACTCCGCCCGGGTCGAGAACCGCGGCCCCTCGACGACCACGAGCGTCCCGCCGTCCACCGCTTCCCAGTCCCGTCCGCGAGCCGCCGCGAGGGCGGCCTTGCGCCCCTCGGGGCAGTACGGGTCCGCGAAGCCCAGGTGCACCACCTTCGGCGCCACTCCGTCCGCCCGGGTCTCCCCGTCGTAGAACGTCTGGACACGGGTCTTCGTGCGGTCGACCAGCTGGTCCGGCACGAGCAGCGTCCCCGGCCCGTACTCCGGCCGCAGTCCGCCCACCGCGCACGGGCCGAGCACCTGGCGTACGCCGACCGAGCGCAGCGCCCACAGGTTGGCGCGGTAGTTGATGCGGTGCGGCGGCACATGGTGGCCGCGCCCGTGACGGGGGAGGAAGGCGACCCGGCGGCCGCCGATCTCGCCGAGGAAGACGGAGTCGCTCGGCGCTCCGTAAGGGGTCTCCACGCGTACCTCGGTGACGTCCTCCAGGAAGGAGTACAGCCCCGAACCGCCGATCACACCGATCTCTGCGTTCACCATGCGGTCACAGTAGGCGTTCGCCCGGCGCGCGACGCAGCCGGGCGGGAAACGCCGAGGACCCCGCCGAGTGAATCGGCGGGGTCCCGGTGAAGCCAGGTGAAACGGTCGGGCAGGCGCCTCAGGCGGCCGACGAACCGCTCGACGAGGACGACGAAGAAGAAGAGGACGACGAGGAAGACGCCGTCGAGGAGCCGGACGAACCGGAAGAGGACGTCGACGACGAGGACGACGACTTCGCGTCCGATCCTGTCGAGGACGACGATCCGGAACCCGAGGCCTTCGCAGCGGCCGGGGCCGGCGTGCTGCTCGACGAGGATCCGCGACTGTCGTTCCGGTAGAAACCGGAACCCTTGAACACGATGCCGACCGCCGAGAACACCTTCTTCAGGCGTCCATCGCAGCTCGGGCACACCGTGAGGGCGTCATCGGTGAACTTCTGCACCGCTTCGAGGCCCTCGCCACACTCGGTGCACTGGTACTGATAGGTCGGCACTTGTCTTCCTCCTGGCACTCTCACTGGATGAGTGCTAACAGTCGTCCATAGTAGCTCCTGCAGGCTGTTGCTTGCAGTAATGTCTGTCACCTGCCGGAAGGCAGCGGTCAGGGCTTGGCCGTCATGAGGGTCTTCGGCCCGAGTGGGAAGCCGCCTCCTTTCGTGGCGGAGGAGTCACAGTGACGTATTCCTCGGGAACGACGTCATTCTCTGGCCGCGATACGGTCGCGGTGAACCGTGCCGCGTGCGGCTGTGATGGTCGCGCGGGCCGGTGCCAGCCGCGAACGCAGCGCCACCAACGTCACCAGAGCCAGCACGGTGCCCACCAGCGGCACCAGGAATCCGGTGCTCGCGCCGTGGGCGTCCGCGAGCCTCCCGGCCACCGTCACCGCGCCCGCCTGGCCGAGTGCGACGGCGCCCGTCAGCCAGGTGAACGCCTCGGTCCGTGCGGAGCCCGGGACGAGGGCCTCGACCAGGGTGTAGCCGCTGATCAGGGCGGGTGCGATGGAAAGGCCGACCAGCAGTCCGAGCCCGGCCAGCAGCGGCACGGAGTGCACTGCCCACAGGCCCGACGCGGTGAGGGTCAGGGCCGCGTACCCGGCGATCAGCCGGCGGCGCGGGCCGGTCTTCCAGGCGATGGCGCCGCAGGCGATCCCGGCCAGCATGTTGCCGGCCGCGAAGATCCCGTACAGCAGACCGTTGGCTCCGGGGCTGCCGATCTCCTCGGCGAAGGCGGTCAGCGAGACCTGCATCCCGCCGAAGACCGCGCCGATCCCGAGGAAGGCCACGGCGAGGACACGTACGCCGGGGATGGACAGTGCGGAGACGTGCCGCTGTGATCCGGCGGTGCCGGTGGTGCGTACCGCGGGCTGGGTGGCACGCTGCGCGGCGAAGAACAGGCCGCCGAACAGAGTGAGGGCGGCTTCGGCGATCAGTCCCGCCGCCGGGTGCACTCCGGTGCACAGCGCGGTGGCGAGGACCGGACCGATGACGAAGGTGAACTCGTCCGTCACCGATTCGAAGGCCGCCGCGGTCGACATGAGCGGCGAGGCCTCCCGGCCCGGTGCAGCCCCGAGCACGGCCGCCCAGCGGGCCCGGACCATCGGTCCGATCTGCGGGACGGACGCACCTGCCGGAACGGCCGCGGCGAACAGCGCCCACATGGGGGCGTCCGCCAGCGCGAGCGCGGTCAGGCACGAGACGGAGGCCGTGTGCACGAGGACGCCGGGCAGCAGCACGGCGCGCTGGCCGAAGCGGTCGGCGAGCTTGCCGGTCTGCGGAGCGAACAGGGCCATGGAGACCCCGGTCACGGCGGCGACGGCGCCGGCGCTGCCGTACGAACCGGTGGTGTGCTGGACGAGCAGGACGATGCCGATGGTCAGCATCGCGAAGGGCTGCCGTGCGGCGAAGCCCGGCAGGAGGAAGGTCCACGCACCGGGGGTGCGCAGCAACTGCCCGTATCCGGGGCGGTCGGAGACCGTGGACGCCACGGTCCTTGCCTTTCTGCCGCCTGGTGGCCGTGCCCCTGCGGTACCCGGCCGGCACGTGGGTGCGGACCCGGTCAGGAGCTGCCGAGAGCTGTCCTCTTCGCGCGGAACTGCGGTAGATGCCGGGCGCTCGCAGCAGAGGCGGAGGACGCCACGACCGCCATACGGTCGCGCCAGCTCTGCGTCAGGCAGAGTTGGTGGATCAAATAGGTCGATCTAGGTTTTCTTCATGCTACAGGCAAGAGCCCTCAAGTACCTGTGATTGTGTCCAACTCGACCCTTTTGGCCTGTGAACACGGTTGTGTCCTCAGTGGTGCGCCTTGGCATCCCGGGCGGCCCGGCCGTCGTGCTTTCGGTGGTCGTCCGTCCTGCCCAGCTTCTTGACCGCCTTGAGCGCGTTGGCCACGTTCGGTCCGGCGAGGGTCTCGTCGGCGGTGTTCCCGCCGGTCCCCAGCCAGCCGGCCAGCTTGCCGCCCTCACCGATAGCGCGCAGCCGGACCTCGGTCGCGTCGCGTACGGGGTCGGTCGTCACGACCAGCAGTTCGTCGCCGCGGCGCAGCACGGTCGAGGGCGCGGGTACGAAGCTCTTGCCGTCCCGGACGATCAGCGTCACCGCCGCTCCGGCGGGCAGCCGCAGTTCGCCGACCTCGACGCCGTGCATCTTCGACTTGGCGGGGATGGCGACCGAGAGCAGATGGCCGCGCAGTCGTTCCAGGGGCGCCGACTCGATGCCCAGGTCGGCCGTCTCGGAGGGATCGTCGGCGATCTTGAGGGCCTTCGCGAGCCAGGGCAGCGTCGGTCCCTGGATGAGGGTGTAGACGACGACGAGGACGAAGACGATGTTGAAGACCCGGGTGGAGCCCTCGATTCCGGACACCATGGGAATGGTCGCCAGGATGATGGGCACCGCGCCGCGCAGCCCGGCCCAGGACATGAGGGCCTTCTCCTGCCAGGGCAGCCGGAAGGGCGCCAGCGAGATGAAGACCTCCAGCGGACGGGCCACCACGGTCAGCACCAGTCCCACCACGACGGCGGGCCAGAAGTCGTCGACCAGGTCGTGCGGGGTGACCAGCAGTCCGAGCAGGACGAACATGCCGATCTGGGCCAGCCAGCCGAGTCCGTCTGCGAAGCCGCGGGTGGCGGGCCAGTGCGGGAGTTTGGCGTTGCCGAGGATCATCGCGGCGAGGTAGACGGCGAGGAATCCGCTTCCGTGGAGCATCGCGCCCGCCGCGTACGCGGACACCGCGATGGCCATCACGGCGATCGGGTAGAGACCCGAGGCGGGCAGCGCCACATGCCTCAGTCCGTACGAGCCGAGCCAGCCGACCGCGATGCCGAGCGCGGCGCCGATCGCCAGCTCCAGGGCTATCTCGCCGACCAGCACGTACCAGCTGTCGACCGGTCCCACGGTCGAGAAGGCCACGACGAGGATCACCACGGGGGCGTCGTTGAAGCCGGACTCGGCCTCCAGGACGCCGGTGATCCGGGCGGGCAGCGGCACCTTGCGCAGCACGGAGAAGACCGCGGCGGCGTCCGTGGAGGAGACGACCGCGCCGATGATCAGCGCCTGCCGCCATTCGAGACCGACCAGGTAGTGCGCTCCGGCCGCGGTCACGCCCACGCTCACGCCGACGCCGACGAGGGAGAGGACGACGGCCGCGGGCAGCGCGGGTTTGATCTCCTTCCACTTCGTGCCGAGGCCGCCCTCGGCGAGGATCACGACCAGGGCCGCGTAGCCGATCACCTGCGTCAGTTCGGCGTTGTCGAACTTGACGTCGAAGAACCCGTCCTGCCCCATGGCGATCCCGATGCCGAGATACAGGAGCAGGCTGGGGAGCCCGCTGCGCGACGAGATGCGTACCGCCGCCACCGCGACGAGCAGGACAAGCGAGCAGACGAGCAGGAGTTCGTTGAGCGCGTGGACAGTCAGTGGCCGGTCCTTCCCTGCGTACGCCTGCCGGATCGACTTCCGGTGGCCGGTACTTCGTTACCTTACCTAATCTTTAACGTTTTCTTGATGCGTTCGAGTATTCGTACGATCGCTACGCAATTCGAGCCATCCCGATACCGCGTCCGAGTGGCCTCGACGCTGCGCCTATGGTTGCTCCTGCACTCCCAGGACCACCCTGCCCCTCGAAGGACAGCGATGCCCGCCAACACAACCGCCTCTTCCGGCTCCACCGGTTCCGCCGGCGGCGGGCCGCGCAAGAAGAAGGGGCGACGCGCCCGCCTGATCGTGATCGTCCTGGTGCTGGCGCTTGTCGCGGGTATCGGTTACGGAACGTACTGGTCCGTATCCACTGTGCGCGCCTCGTACCCGCAGACCAACGGGACGATCCAGCTCACCGGACTCGACAGCAACGTCGAGGTCAAGCGCGACAGCTACGGAATCCCGCAGATCTACGCGGACTCCGACGCCGACCTGTTCCGCGCCCAGGGCTTCGTCCAGGCGCAGGACCGCTTCTGGGAGATGGACGTCCGCCGCCACATGACGGCCGGCCGGCTCTCCGAGATGTTCGGCTCCGGCCAGGTCGAGACGGACGCCTTCCTGCGCACGCTGGGCTGGCGCAAGGTCGCGCAGGAGGAGTACGACACCGTCCTGTCGGACGAGACGAAGAAGAACCTCCAGTCGTACGCGGACGGCGTGAACGCCTACCTCAAGGACCGCGACGGCAAGGACATCTCCGTCGAGTACGCGGCCCTCGGCTTCACCAACGACTACAAGCCCACCGAGTGGACCCCGGTCGACTCGGTCGCCTGGCTGAAGGCCATGGCCTGGGACCTGCGCGGCAACATGCAGGACGAGATCGACCGTTCGCTGATGACGAGCCGGCTCGACGCGGACCAGATCGAGGACCTGTACCCGGCCTACCCGTACGACAAGCACAAGCCGATCGTCGGTGAGGGCGGGATCTCCCCGGCCACCGGGAAGTTCGACCCGGAGGCGACACCGTCCGACGGCATCGGTTCGGCGACCGCCGAGGGTGCCACCGAGGGCCTCACCTCCCAGCTCGGCGCGCTCTCCGACACCCTTGACGAGATCCCCGCGCTGCTGGGCCCCAACGGCACCGGCATCGGGTCGAACTCCTGGGTCGTCGCGGGCAAGTACACGACCACCGGCAAGCCGCTGCTCGCCAACGACCCGCACCTGGCGCCGCAGCTTCCCTCGCTCTGGTACCAGATGGGGCTGCACTGCCGCGCCGTCTCGGCGACCTGCAAGTACGACACCGCCGGCTACACGTTCTCCGGCATGCCCGGTGTGATCATCGGTCACAACCAGGACATCGCCTGGGGCTTCACCAACCTCGGTGCCGACGTCACCGACCTCTTCCTGGAGAAGGTCTCGGGCGACGGCTACCTGTACGACGGCAAGGTGAAGCCGTTCACCGTCCGCGAGGAGACCATCAAGGTCGCGGGCGGCGACAGCCGGCACATCACCGTCCGCGAGACCAACAACGGCCCGCTGGTCTCCGACCGCAGCGGCGAGCTGGAGAAGGTCGGCCAGAAGGCCCCCGTCAGCAATGCCGCCCCCGACCGGGCGGACGGCTACGGGGTGGCGCTGAAGTGGACCGCGCTGGAGCCGGGTCACTCCATGGACGCCGTCTTCGAGCTGAACCGGGCCAAGGACTTCACCTCCTTCCGCGCCGCGGCCGAGCACTTCGAGGTTCCCTCGCAGAACCTCATCTACGCCGACACCAAGGGCCACATCGGCTACCAGGCGCCGGGGAAGATCCCGGTCCGCAAGGCCGGTGACGGCACGATGCCCAGCCCCGGCTGGTCCTCGTCGTACGGCTGGAAGAAGGACCCGATCCCGTTCGACGAGCTGCCCTACGAGTACGACCCGGCGCGCGGCTTCATCGTCACCGCCAACCAGGCCGTGATCGACGAGGACACGTACCCGAACATGCTCACCAAGGACTGGGGCTACGGCAGCCGCAGTCAGCGGATCAACGACCTCATCGAGTCGAAGATCAAGGGCGGCGGGAAGATCTCGACCGAAGACATGCAGAAGATGCAGATGGACAACACCAGCGAGATCGCCGCGCTGCTGGTGCCCGAGCTGATGAAGATCAACATCTCGGACAAGGACATCCGCGAGGCGCAGAAGCTGCTGGAGGGCTGGGACTACACCCAGGAGGCCGACTCCGCGGCCGCCGCGTACTTCAACGCGGTCTGGCGCAACATCCTCAAGCTGGCCTTCGGCGACAAGCTGCCCAAGGAGATGCGCGTCGAGGGCGAGTGCCTGAACGTGCCCCCGGCCAAGAGCTCGGGTCCGGTCGACGAGCAGGACCGGCTGGTACGCGAATGCGGCCAGCGCGACGCCGACTCGGCGCAGCCGGACGGCGGTGACCGCTGGTACCAGGTGGTCGCGAACCTCATGGACAAGCCGGACAGCGCCTGGTGGAAGGCGCCGGCGAACCGCAAGGACCGGGCGACCGACAACCGCGAGGAGCTCTTCGCCCGCGCCATGGAGGACGCCCGCTGGGAGCTGACCGCCAAGCTCGGCAAGGACATCACCACGTGGAGCTGGGGCCGGCTGCACCAGCTGACCCTGAAGAACCAGACCCTCGGCACGGAAGGCCCCGGATTGCTTCAGCGGGTGCTCAACCGCGGCCCCTGGAACCTCGGCGGCGGCGAGGCCGCGGTGAACGCCACCGGCTGGAACGCGGCCGGCGGCTACGAGGTCGTCTGGGTCCCCTCGATGCGGATGGTCGTCAACGTGGGGGACTGGGACAAGTCCCGCTGGATCAACCTCACCGGCGCCTCCGGGCACGCGTTCAGCGCGCACTACACCGACCAGACCGACAAGTGGGTCAACGGCGAACTGCTCGACTGGTCCTTCGGGACGAACGCGGTGGCCGGGGCGACGAAGGACACGCTAACGCTGAAGCCGTAGGGGCGGGCCGCGGCGCTTCGACGGACCTTTCAGGGGCCGTCGCCGAAGCGCCGCGGGCCGGCCGGTGTCACCACGGCGTCCACGGGGTGGTCGTGCGGTTCCTCCGGGACCCGCGCGGTCACCTCGTCGTCGTACAGCAGGACGATCAGCGCGGGGCGCGCCCCGGCCGCCGCGAGGCGGGCCAGCACCCGGTCGTAGCTGCCGCCGCCGCGGCCGAGCCGCATCCCGCGCCCGTCCACGGCGAGGCCCGGCAGCAGCACCGCGTCGGCCTCCAGGACGGCGTCGGGGCCGAGCGGCGCCCCGGCGGGCTCCAGCAGTCCGCGCCCGGCCTTCCTGAGGCCCTCCGCGCCTTCGTACGGCGCCCAGTCCAGGTCGTTGTCCGCCAGGAGCACCGGCAGCAGGACGCGTACGCCCCGCGCGCGCAGCGCGTCCAGCAGGGCGCGGGTCCCCGGTTCGCTCCCCACCGAGACATACGCGGCGACGGTGCGGGCCCCCGCGACCTCCGGGAGTTCCAGCGCGCGACGAGCCAGAACCGTGGCGGCCCGCTCGACGTCCTCGCCGGTCAGAAGGCGTCGCGCGGCGAGCAGTTCACGCCTCAGTAGTGTCTTTGCGGACATGTCGGTGTTCAACGGGGCACCCATAGATCTCTCTTACCGGCATATTTGAGTACAAAGTTAACCGGAGCCTCATCTTCCGCCCATGCGTGACCGTTAAGGTTCTGCGCATGACTCAGTCGAACCACGGGATCAGCAAGGCTGTCATCCCGGCGGCGGGCCTCGGCACCCGCTTCCTGCCGGCCACCAAAGCCACTCCCAAAGAGATGCTGCCTGTCGTCGACAAGCCTGCCATCCAGTACGTCGTCGAAGAGGCGGTCGCCGCCGGACTCTCCGACGTGCTGATGATCACCGGTCGCAACAAGCGCCCCCTGGAAGACCACTTCGACCGTAATTACGAGCTGGAGTCCGCGCTGACCCGCAAGGGCGACGCGGAACGGCTGCGCAAGGTCCAGGAGTCGAGCGATCTCGCCACCATGCACTACGTCCGCCAGGGCGACCCGAGAGGCCTCGGCCACGCGGTGCTGTGCGCGGAGCCGCACGTCGGCGACGAGCCGTTCGCGGTCCTTCTGGGCGACGACCTGATCGACCCGCGCGACCCGCTGCTCTCCCGCATGGTGGAGATCCAGGAGCGCGAGGGCGGCAGCGTCATCGCGCTCATGGAGGTCCCGCCCGAACTGATCCACCAGTACGGCTGCGCGGCCGTGGAACCGACCGCCGAGGCCGACGTGATGCGGATCACCGGCCTGGTCGAGAAGCCCGAACCGGCCGACGCGCCCAGCAATCTCGCCATCATCGGCCGCTACGTCCTGGACCCCGCGGTCTTCGGCATACTGCGCAGGACCGAGCCGGGCCGCGGCGACGAGATCCAGCTGACCGACGCCCTCCAGCTCCTCGCCGAGGACGAGAAGGCGGGCGGCCCGGTGCACGGCGTCGTCTTCAAGGGCCGCCGCTATGACACCGGTGACCGGAGCGATTACCTCCGTGCCATTGTCAGACTCGCGTGCGAACGTGAAGACCTGGGCCCGGACTTCCGGACCTGGCTCCGCAGTTACGTCACCGAGGAGATGTAGCACCTTGAGCAGCACGATCTGGTCGGTGGACGAGCACCTGGAAGACATCCTTGCCGCGGTGAGGCCGCTCGAACCCATCGAGCTGCAACTGCCCGAGGCCCAGGGCTGCGTCCTGGTCGAGGACGTCGTGGTGGAGATCGCCCTGCCGCCCTTCGACAACAGCTCGATGGACGGGTACGCGGTCCGCGTCGCCGATGTGGAGGGCGCCACCGAGGAGTTCCCCGCCGTCCTCACCGTCATCGGGGACGTCGCGGCGGGCGACGCCGGACTGAGCGACGACCAGCGCGTGGGGCCGGGGGAGGCCGCCCGCATCATGACGGGCGCCCCGCTCCCGGCCGGCGCCGAGGCCGTGGTCCCCGTGGAGTGGACCGACGGCGGCACGGGCGAAGGTCCCGCCGCCACGATGCGTGCCCACAGCGACGCCCCCGAGGGCGCGGCCGGCGAGGTCCGCGTCCACCGCCCGGCGGAGGCCCGCGCCCACGTCAGGGCCCGCGGCAGCGACGTACGGCCGGGCGACCTCGCGCTGCGCGCGGGGTCGGTGATCGGGCCGCCCCAGATCGGCCTGCTCGCCGCGATCGGCCGCTCGACGGTCAAGGTACGGCCCCGCCCCCGCGTCGTCGTCATCTCCACCGGCAGCGAACTGGTGCAGCCCGGCGAGGAGCTGACCGGCGGCCAGATCTACGACTCGAACAGCTTCGCGCTGACGGCCGCCGCGCGTGAGGCCGGAGCGATCGCCTACCGGGTCGGCGCCGTCTCCGACGACGCCGAGACACTCCGGGCCACGATCGAGGACCAGCTGATCCGCGCGGACATCGTCGTCACCACCGGCGGCGTCAGCGTGGGCGCGTACGACGTCGTCAAGGAGGCCCTGTCCTCCGTGGGCGACGAGGACGAGCCCGGCGGCGGCGTCGACTTCCGCAAGCTCGCCATGCAGCCGGGCAAGCCGCAGGGCTTCGGCTCCATCGGCCCGGACCACACCCCGCTCCTGGCGCTCCCGGGCAACCCGGTCTCCAGCTACGTCTCCTTCGAACTCTTCGTACGACCGGCGATCCGCACCCTGATGGGCCTGCCCGACGTGAACCGCCCGACCGCCAGGGCCTCGCTGGTCACCGACAAGGCCCTGTCCTCGCCGGCCGGCAGGCGGCAGTTCCTGCGCGGGACGTACGACGCGGAAGCGGGCACCGTGACCCCCGTCGGCGGCTCCGGATCGCATCTCATCGCGGCTCTCGCCCAGGCGGACGCGCTGATCGTGCTGCCCGAGGACGTCACTTCCGCGGAGCCCGGCGCGGACACCGAGGTGATCCTGCTCCGCTGACCGGCGCCCGGTGGCGGTACGGTATCTGCCGCTGTGCCTTCCGGGGGACACCCCCCGGACCCCGGACCTGCACCCCGGTGCAGCACCCGGGGCAACCGGCGCCCTACCGCTAGGCGGAGTTAGTTGAGTACGCAGAACAGGCTGACGCACATCGACGAGGCGGGGGCCGCCCGCATGGTCGACGTCTCCGCGAAGGACGTCACCGCGCGCGTCGCCCGGGCCAGCGGCCGGGTCCTCGTCTCCCCGCGTGTCATCGAGCTGCTCCGGGGCGAGGGGGTTCCCAAGGGCGACGCCCTCGCCACCGCGCGCATCGCCGGGATCATGGGGGCCAAGCGCACCCCGGACCTGATCCCGCTCTGTCACCCCCTCGCCGTCTCCGGCGTCACGGTCGACCTCGCCGTGGCCGACGACGCGGTGGAGATCACGGCGACCGTGAAGACCACGGACCGCACGGGCGTGGAGATGGAGGCGCTGACCGCGGTGTCCGTCGCCGCGCTCACGGTCGTCGACATGATCAAGGCGGTCGACAAGGCCGCGGTCATCACCGACGTCCGGGTCGAGGCGAAGTCGGGCGGCAAGTCCGGCGACTACCGCCGCACCGCGCAGGCCGGGGCGGACGCATGAGCGCCCGGGTGACGGATTCCGGCTACCGCGCCCTCGTGGTGACCGCGTCGAACCGGGCCTCCGCCGGGGTCTACGAGGACAAGGGCGGCCCGCTGATCGTCGAGGCGCTGGCCGGGCTGGGCTTCACCGTCGACGGGCCGCGGGTCGTGCCCGACGGCGAACCGGTCGAGCGGGCGCTGCGGGACGGGGTGGCCGCCGCGTACGACGTCATCGTGACCACCGGTGGTACGGGTGTCTCGCCCACCGACCAGACTCCCGAGGCCACGGCCAACGTTTTGGACTACGAGGTCCCCGGCATCCCCGAGGCGATCCGCGCGGAGGGCCGGGACAAGGTCCCCACGGCCGCGCTCTCACGCGGTGTGGCCGGGGTGGCAGAACGTACGCTCGTCGTCAACCTGCCAGGCTCCACCGGCGGGGTGCGCGACGGGCTCGCGGTCCTGAGCCGACTCCTGGTGCACGCCGTCGACCAACTCCGCGGCGGCGATCACCCCCGACCGGGGAGCCCGAGCTGAACGTCCCGACCTGGCCGGTGATCCTGGTGGACGGCGACGTCGCCCTCCGGCCGATAAAGATGCGCGACCAGCGCATGTGGCGCGAGGTCAACCGGCGCAACCGGGACTGGCTGCGCCCCTGGGAGGCGACCGTGCCCCCGCCCGCCCCCGGCGGACCGGTCGCCCAGCGCCCCACGTACCGCCAGATGGTCCGCCATCTGCGATCCGAGGCCAACGCCGGCCGGATGCTGCCGTTCGCCATCGAGTACGAGGGCCGTCTGGTCGGTCAGTTGACGGTGGCCGGGATCACCTGGGGTTCGATGTGCTCGGGCCACGTCGGCTACTGGGTGGACCAGGAGGTGGCGGGCCGGGGCGTGATGCCGACCGCGGTCGCCCTCGCCGTCGACCATTGTTTCCGCGCGGTCGGACTGCACCGCATCGAGGTGTGCATTCGCCCCGAGAACGGGCCCAGCCGAC
Organism: Streptomyces sp. NBC_00385; assembly: GCF_035917155.1. Taxonomy (NCBI): domain Bacteria; kingdom Bacillati; phylum Actinomycetota; class Actinomycetes; order Kitasatosporales; family Streptomycetaceae; genus Streptomyces; species Streptomyces sp. NBC_00385. Next base: position 5,089,616 of record NZ_CP107951.1, read on the forward strand.
GGGTCGTGGAGAAACTCGGATTCCGCGAGGAGGGGATCCGGCCCCGCTATCTGCACATCGACGGCGCCTGGCGGGACCACCTGATCTACGCGCTCACCGCGGAGGAGGTGCCCGACGGCCTGCTCCGGAGGTGGCGCCGGGCGCGTCCGGAGCGCCCCGAGCGGCCGGAGTACCGCTAAGAATGAAATATCTGTTCGAAATTGATCGGGCGATGACCGCTAACGGACGCGCAAACGCCGACTGTTGATCCGAACAATCACAAAAAAAGTCCGTGATATCAGCCGGATCGTGCGACACACCGCGCCAATTGGCGGATGCCTCCAGGCAAACCCCTCTACGGTGTGAGATGTGAGCAGCAGCGGCCTCATCTACGCAGTCATTGTCGGGGCCTGGGCCGCCTACTTGGTACCGATGTGGCTCCGCAGGCAGGACGAGCTCAACGAAGCCCGTCCGACGGAACGCTTCAGCACCGCCATCCGGCTGCTGTCCGGACGGGCGGCGATGGAGCGCCGGTACGCCAAGGAGCTGCGGGAGCGCACCGACGAGGAGGCGGCGCCCGACGCCGACCCGGATGTAGTCACGGACCGAATGGATTCCGTCGACGTCCGGGCCTTTTCCGCGCCTCCGGCGCACACCGAGGCCCGGGTCCACGACCCGGCTCGTACGCCGGAGCACTCCGCCCAGGAGCGCGCGGCGCAGAAACGCCCGGCGCGCGACCGCCCCGATCCCTCCCTCGATTCCTCCGCCCCCGCACCCGCCTCCACCCGGCGTCCGCGCCCCGGTGGAATCGACGCGGAGCGCGCCCGGCGTGCACAGCGCCTCCAGGTCCTCGCGCGCCGCCGGCGCACCACCGTGGTCCTCTTCCTCGGCTTCACGCTCGGCGCGGTCGTCGCGGCGGTCGGAGGCCTTCGCTTCCTCTGGGCACCGGCGGTCCCCGCCGTGCTGCTGAGCACGTACATCGTGCATCTGCGCGCGCAGGAGCGTCGCAGGTTCGCCTTCACCATGGACCGGCGCCGGGCGGAGGTCGCCGCGCAGCGGCTCCGCGAGAGCCGCCCGCGCCGCCACCAGCCGGCCGCGACGGCCCCCGCCGACGCCGACGAGGACCCCGAAGCCCGCCACCCCGCACCCGAGCCCACCCCCACGGTCTCCCCGCAGGAGGCGGGCCGCCGCGCCCTGGTCGAGCAGACGGACCACGCGGAATGGGTCGACCAGCAGCGTGAGCGCGGCCGGGTCCAGGGCGACAGCTGGGAGCCCGTCCCGGTCCCGCTGCCCACCTACGTCACGGCCCCGGTCGCCCCGCGTGCCACGGGCGGCATCGAGGTCGGCAACCCGGAGACCTGGAGCGCGGCCCGCTCCTCCTCCGCCGAACCCGCCCAGCCCGCCACCCCGCAGCCCGCGGCACCCCCGGTGGACCCGGCGCCCCGCCAGCGCTCCGCCCAGTCCCGCCGCGCCCGCGACCGCGGCCGGACCCCGCTCTTCGACCAGTACGACGAGGACGACCGCCCCCGCGCGGCCAACGAGTGAGACGGCCACCCCGCCCGCTGCGACACCGGCTCGGCTGACCAGCGCGGAATGGATTTCCGAGCACCCCGGTCGGGGTGCTAAAGTTTCACTCGTTGCAAGGGCCTGTGGCGCAGTCTGGTAGCGCACCTCGTTCGCATCGAGGGGGTCTGGGGTTCAAATCCCCACAGGTCCACCTGCACGACTGTTCCTGAGTCAACTCAGGAAGAGTTCACAAGATCCCGTCCGATCTGATTGATCGGGCGGGATCTTGGCGTTTCCGGGGTCGGTTCGAGGAGTGATCCGAGCGCGATCGGTGCCGGAGGCGGTTGCCTGGCGGTCGTCGGCCTGATGTTTCGGGGTGGTTCGGGTGCGTGAGGCGTTTCCGGGCTGTGGGCGGGCGTGCTTGATCCCGGCCTGTGCTGCTGGGGTCCCAGATGGTCCTGGGGACGCGCATGAGGAGCGTTCCGGCCGGCCCACGTTTCCAGGTTCTTCAGGCGGGTCCGTAGCATTGCTCGACGGCGGCATCGCCCTGGTCGACAAGGTCCTCGTACACCCCGACCTTGAACCTGATCAGGTCCAGGGACTCGGTGAGCCGGCCGATCTGGGCCGTGACCCTCTCCTGGTGCTCACGCATGAGCGCGAGCCGCTCTTCCGCGTTGCCGGCGCCTTCTCGGACCAGGTCGGTGTAGCGGCGAAGCACGGTCAGGGGCATGCCTGAGGCGCGGAGAATGATGCAGACCGTCAGCCAGTCCACGTCGTCCTGGCCGTAGACACGGCGTCCGCCGGGGCCGCGCCGCACTGCGTTGACGAAGAGGCCCTCCTGCTCGTAGAAGCGCAGGGCGTGCACGCTCAGACCGGTGCTCTCGGCGACCTGTCCGATGCTCAGACTCGTGGGGACCTCGACCATGCCGCTCAGGGTAACGGGGTTGATCTAGAGGGGACTCTAGTTCCTAGGGTGCCTCGTGCGGCCGACGCTTCCGTCGTCCTGCGTGATCGGCCAGTAGGGGAGCACCGCCATGCGCTATCGCACGCTCGGCAGAACGGGCATCGAGGTCAGCGTCCACTGCCTCGGCACCATGATGTTCCAGGAAGGATGCAACTCCGACCACGACGACTGCGCCCGCATCATCCACACCGCCCTCGACCAGGGCGTCAACTTCGTCGACACCGCCGACATGTACGGGCGGGGCGAGTCCGAGGAGATCGTGGGCAAGGCGTTGCGGGGGCGTCGTGACGACGTCGTGCTCGCCACCAAGGTCCACTTTCCGATGGGTGAGGGTCCCAACCGCGGTGGAAATTCCCGGCGGTGGATCCTCAAGGCGGTCGAGGGCAGCCTCCGGCGCCTGAACACCGACTGGATCGACCTCTACCAGATCCATTTCCCCGACCACACGACCGACATCGAGGAGACCCTCTCCGCCCTCGACGACCTCGTGCGCCAGGGGAAGATCCGCTCGTTCGGCTGCTCGAACTACCAGGCCGAGGAGATCGTCGAGGCGCACCACGTGTCCGAGCGCCGCGGCCTGGGCCGCTTCCGTACCGACCAGCCGCCCTACTCGATCCTGGCCCGCGGCATCGAGTCCTCGCTGCTGCCGGTCTGCGAGCGCTACGGCATGGGCGTACTGGTCTGGAGTCCCCTGGCCTTCGGGTTCCTCACCGGCAAGCACCGCAAGGGCAGGCCATCGGACCTGGGGACCGGCCGGGCCGCGATCCGGCCGGCGAACTTCGATCCCGCGGTCGCCGCGAACGCCGCGAAGTTCGACGCCGTGGAACAGCTTGTCGAACTGGCGGAAAGCATCGGCTGCACCCTGCCACAGCTCGCGGTGGCCTTCACCGTGGCCCACCCGGCCGTCACCTCGGCCATCATCGGACCGCGGACGATGCAGCAGTTGGAAGACCTGCTCAAGGGTGCCGCGCTCACCCTGGACGATGCGACGCTCGACCGGATCGACGCCATCGTGCCGCCCGGGACGAACCTGTACAACCCCGCCGCCTCGTTCCCGCCGCGCACGCTGACCGAGACCGCGCTGCGCCGCCGCCCGCTCGCCGAGCGCGCCGCAGCCTGAGGGCGGCGGGGCGGGTCCGGTGGCAGGGTCCGTGGGCCGTCCGTCAGCCTTCAGAGGCCGGACACGATGGCGGTGGAGGAGCGGGGGAGGGGGGAAGTCACCGGCCGAGCCGAGCGGCCAGGAACACCGCCGCCACCGAGGGGCGGACGGCGTACGTCGCCCCCGCGCTTCCGTCAGGGGCTTCCCACCAGTAGAAGGGGTACCGCCGCCCACTGTTGCCGTAACCCTTGCTCATCCCGGACAGCACACCTGCCACGCGGCGGGCCGGATTGCCCTCAACCGGCCCGCCCAGGGCCTTGTCCACCAGTTCCGTGCAGTGGACCATCCGGCCGGGGTTGCGCAGCAGGTAGTCGAACACCTGCTGGGCCTGTGGCGTGAGCTCGGCCAGGAACGCCGCGGCACGCTCCAGGTCCTGTGGTCCCCATTCCGGGGCACCGGAGTGCCCCGTGCCACCGGAATGCTCGGCCCAGCGGGAATCACCCTCGGACAGATACACCGTCACATCCCATCCCCGGCTTCCTGTTGGGGTCATCATTCTGCCTCGGCCCATGGGTGCGCGGCACGGGGCTTCTGCGTACCTGACCGGCCTCACGTCCGACGCCCCTGTCAGTACCCCCGATTAGGGTGCCTCCCATGGACGAGGGACTGCTTTCCCGGGGTCACATCGAGCGGCTGATCCCTTTGCTGGGGGACCCGGACCCCGAGGTCCGGCAGAACACGGTCCGGGCACTTCGGGAGATCGGCACCGCGGCCGTGCCCCACCTGCGGCGCGTGCGCAGTCGGCCGGCACCCGGCCCCGGGGTGCGAGCGGGGGCGCTGGAGGTGCTCGCCGACATCGCGGGGCCGGACGGCCTCGACTCCAGGGACCAGGAGGCCTGGCGCCGTCTGTCACGGATCAAGCTACTGGCCGAGACGCCGGTCGGCATGCGGCTGTGCGGGGCCTGGTACGCGGTGCCGACCGCAGACCAGGACGCGGTGCTGGCAGCGTTCGATCTCGGCAACCCGCAGCCGGCCACGCTCCGGACCGGCGAGGCGGTCTGGCACCGCGTCTACCACAGCTGGGAGCAGAACCGTCCGCACTCCGCCTGCTCCCGCGTCTTCGTCAGTCCCGCTCTGGACGGCTGGACGCTCGTCTTCGGCCACTCCTCCCAGGACACCCACCGCATTCAGGACGCGGACGACCGGGAAGAGGTGTTCGGCCTCGTCGTGAGGGAGCGGTGTGCCGAGCTCAGCCGCCGTTTCGGATCGGCCCATTGGTACGGGGTGAGCGGCGGTGACGGCTGGACCGCCTGGTGCATTGCCGAAGACGGAGAAGTCGTCCGTCACTACGACGCCTTCGACGCCGAGGAGAACGGCGATGGCGGTCCCGCGCATCCGGCCGAAACCGGCTACCTCCTGCCGCACCAGGAGAACGGCTTTCCCCGAGGCGCCTTCGACGGCGTGAACGCCGCAGACGCCGATGCGGTCGTCGCCCGGTACCGCCAGGTGAAGGAGGACCTGCGGATACCCGACACCTGTTACGCCGACGACATCGCGGCGCGGCTGTCGGTCGACCCCAGGGCTCTGGGGACGCATACGAGGACTTCGGGCCAGGGGGCCCTTGCTCTCACCGCGTGCGGCCGGGAACACGGCCATCCCGCAGGGGCGTTGCCCGTGTAGTGCGTTCGTAGAGGGTCTGCCCTCATGGACATGCACGCGGAGGGGACTGCGGAGGGGACTACGGCACGTCGGGGTCGCGTGCGCTCCAGCCCGGTGCGTCGAGCCGGATCGCATGGTCGCCCACGAGCGATCGGAGCGCCTCCTCGAGTGCGGAGACCGACGAGGCGCCCACCTGCTCCTCCCATTGCTCACGCAGCTCGTCGAAGATCGCTTCGCCTTGTGCCAGCAGTGCGAGTCCGTGATCGGTGACGCGAAGTCGTGTCCGTCGGCCGTCGGCCGGGTCGGGCCGGCGCGCCACGTAGTCGCGTTCCTCCAGTACGGCGAGCGTCTTCGCGGCGGCCTGCCTCGTCACCGACATCCTGCGGGCCAGCTCGGACACGCTGTCCGCGCCGGACAGGATCGAGTGGAGGGCGAAATCGTGCACCGTCCGCACGTCCTCGTGCCCGCGCTCGGCGAGCTCGGCGGTGGCTCGGTCCGCCAGGGTGCGGAAGCCGGCGAGCAGGAGCAGCGCGAGATCGGCGCCTGATCTGGACATGCGGCCAGCATACGGTCACCGTTGACATGGGTAACCTGGTTGCCTATCTTGATTGGCAACCAGGTTGCCTATGTGGGAGCTGCTTGTGACCCTCACCATGCCCTCCGGTGCGACCCTTCCGGGCGCCACCCACCACCTCGCCGACGTCAACGGCACGCAACTGCACTACGTCTCCGCCGGCTGCGGCGGCTCCCCGATCCTGCTGGTTCACGGGTGGCCGGAGACGTGGTGGGCGTTCCGCAAGCTGATTCCGCTCCTCGCCCGGACCCACCGGGTCCTCGCCCTCGACCTTCGCGGGTTCGGCGACTCGGGCAACGCCGACACCGAGTACGGCGAGGCGGTTTCCGCCGAGGATCTGCACCATCTCGTCGGACAGGTCGGCGCGGGTCCCGTTCACCTCGTGTGCCAGGACATCAGCGGCGGCACGGGCTTCCGCTTCGCGGCGACTCACCCCGAGGACGTCATCAGTTTCACCGGGATCGAGACCGCCCTGGCCGGCTACGGATTCGAGGCTCTTGCCGATGTGAACAACCGCGGTTCCTGGCACGTCGGATTCCTCGGCGCCCCGGGCATACCCGGAATGCTCCTTCCGGGCCACGAACGAGAGCTCCTGGCCGACTGGGCCTTCCCGTTGATGAACGGGACGGAGGGCGCCCTCGGGGAGGGCGATATCGACGAGTTCGTCCGGACCTACGCGCGCCCGAACGCCTGGCGGGGTACGGAGGGGCTCTACCGGGGCGTCCTTTCCGACGGAGGTGCGACCCAGGCGCTTGCCGAGTCGCACCCGATCGCCGTACCGGTGCTCACCGTTGAGGCGGCGGGCCATGGACGGATCACCGAGAGGACCTTCCGGCAGGTGGCCGCCGGTGAGGTCACCGCGGTGCACCTTGAAGGGGTCGGCCACCTCATCGCGCAGGAAGCCCCCGAAGCACTCGCTGCCGCCCTCCTGGAGTTCACCGGAAGGATCGACAGCCCTTAGCAGCAGGCCTGAGCGTCATCGGGCCGGGGCACTGAACCGGGCCGAGTCCGAGCCGGGCCCCGGGCACGGGCCCGGCTCGGACGTTGCCGGCGGGGTGGTCAGCCCTCGGCCCGGTCCACGCGCCAGCCCACCATGCCCGTGGCCCCCGGCAGTGCCGCCGTATCGATGCGGACCTTGCCGGACGAGGCGGCGAGTTCCTGGCTGAACGGGACGCCGTCGCAGGACACCGTTCGGCGGACGGGGCTCTTCAGGGCGATGGACAGCGTGATCCTCCCCGATCCGGCGCAGACGACCGCCACCTCGTACGAGCTCCCCCGGTTCAGCTCCGGTTCGCTGTGGGAACCGTCACCGACCCGCTCCAGGCCCGCCTCGACGAATCGTGGCTCGTTCGCGCCGAGATCCGCCGTGCCGAGGGTTTCCCGAACCTGTCTGCCGAGTCGCTTCTCGGCGTCGGCCCGCGGTGCGGACGGGGACTCCGGTGACGTCGCCCGACCGCTCGACGAGGCGCTCGGCAGGCCCGGACCGTCGGAGACGCTCGTGCATCCCACGGCGAGGGAGAGGACCGCCGCGGAGACGCAGCCGAGCACGGAGCCGCGTCGTGCGAGGAGCGGGTGCGGCGTCATGAGTTGGTCGTCCAGTAGCGCCAGCCCGTCTCCTTGGTGGGGAGCTTCGCGGTGCCCGACCCGATCTTCACCTTGCCGCAACGGTCGGCACTGGTCTTGTACTTCGTCCAGTTCACCTTGTAGCCCCAGGAACCGTACTGAAGGTGCCCGTACTTCTTCGCCGGCACGGCGTGGGTGTAGTGGTGTCCGACGGTCACCCCCACCTCTCCCACCACCTTGACGCTGTACTCGGCCTTCACCTCGGCGAGCAGGACACCGGCGCTCACTCCCGCGGTGCCACTGACCTCGACGCCGATCTTGCCCGCCTTCTCGACGCTGACCCTGATGGATCCGCCCGGGCCGTCCTTGAAGCTGGTGCCGTGCCACCAGGACGGAACGTGGTAGCTCTTCTTGCCGCTCACCTGGACCCACTGCTTGACCGGGTTGTCGCAGCGGGGCACGACGAGTGCCCCGCTGCCCGTCGCGGCGTCGGCCGTGGTGGTCGCCGCCATGGCGAACGCCACCGCGGCAGTCGGAACGAGGACACGCCTCAGTACGGTGTTGTGCATTCAATTCCCCCTTGATGGATGCTCGGTTGACTGGTCAGGTCAACGAGGTCAGGGGAGAACCTACGGGCCCCGGAAGCGTTTATCGGGAGTCTGCCGGAATCTCTGAGGAAGAATTGAGGGAGGCCGGACGAATGCGGAGCCCGCGCTCTCAGTGCGCCCCGTCCAGCCGCCCCCGCTGCTCGTGGGTCAGTTCCAGATCCACCGCCGCCAGGTTCTCCTTCAGCTGCGCCACCGACGACGCCCCGGCCAGCGGGATCACGGGCAGTCGGCCGCCGATCTGCCAGGCCAGGACGACCTGGTTGATTCCGGCCCCCGTCTCCGCGGCGACCTCGCGCAGGACCCGGAGGCGGGCGGGCGTGCCGGGGTGGTCGTAGTCCTGGGGGAGCGGCTTGTCCGGGCGGGTGTACGCGCCGGCGAGCAGCGGCGAGTAGGCGACGAGGGTCAGGTCCGGCTCGGCGCGCAGGTAGCTGAGCAGTTCGGGCCCGGCATGGCCCAGGCTGCCGTCCTCGAAGAGAGGGCTGGGGACGTCGAAGCGGGGGCGCAGATGGCTGTGCTGGTACTGCAGCACCTCGTAGCCGGGCAGGCCGGCGGAGGCCGCGAGCGCCCGGGCGCGCTCCACCCGCCAGACGGCGTGGTTGCTGGCCCCCAGCAGCCCCACCGTGCCGGCCGCGCTCAGCTCCCCGAGCGCCTCGACCGTTTCGGCGAGCGGGACGGAGCGGTCCTCGATGTGGGCGTAGAGGACGTCGAGCCGTTCCACCCCGAGGCGTTCGCGGCTGCGCTCCGCGGCCTCACGGACCGCCTTCGCCGACAGGCCCTCCGGGTTGTCGACGAACCCGGTTCCGGGAGCGAGAGGTTCGGCGCCCAGCTTGGTGGCGATGACGATCTCGTCCCCGATACCGCGGCTGCGCCGCCACTTGCCGAGCAGGCGCTCGCTCTGGCCGCCGAGGCCGCCCTCGACCCAGTACGCGTAGTTGTCGGAGGTGTCGATGAACGTGCCGCCGGACTCGACGAAGTGGTCCAGGATCGCGAACGAGGTCTTCTCGTCGGTGACCGACCCGAAGAGCATGGCGCCGAGTGCGAGGACGCTCACCTCACGGCGGGTGGCGGGATCTGTGCCGATGGTGCGGTACTTCATGACGTTCCCCTCCGGTTCCGGTCACCGTCTTCGGGTGGCCGCGAAAGGGAGTGTGCTTGTTGAAGTGCACTTCAACGCAAGGGAGTCGAAAGGAAGTCGAAGGGGATCAGCCGCGGGGGCGGCAGCCGTCGCCTACGCTGAAAGCGTTTACCCGATCGTGAGATTCTCCGCACCGAGGAGCGACCAGTGACGGCGGACATACCCGAACCCCAGCCCCCGATCGACACCAGCAGGCCTCATCCCGCCCGGGTCTACGACTGGTTCCTGGGCGGCAAGGAAAACTACCCGGCGGACCAGGAGTTCGCGCGGACGCTGCCGGAGGAGACGCGTGGGAACGCCGCGCGGAACCGGGCGTTCATGCACCGGTCCTCCGCCTGGCTGGCGCGCGACGGGATCGACCAGTTCCTGGACATCGGGACCGGCATCCCCACCGAACCCAACCTCCACCAGATCGTCCAGGCGATCACGCCGACGGCCCGCGTCGTCTACGCGGACAACGACCCGGTCGTTCTGCGGCACGCGGAGTCACTCCTCGTCAGCGCCCCCGAAGGGGCCACCCACTACCTCCACGCCGATGTGCGGGAACCGGAGGTGATCCTGGAACGGGCAGCGCGGTTACTGGACTTCGACCGGCCCATCGCGCTCTCGCTGAACGCGCTGATGCACTTCCTGCCGGACGACCAGGATCCGTACGGCATCACCCGCACCCTCGTCGGCGCCCTGCCCACCGGCAGCTACCTGGCTCTTACGCACGGCACCGCCGATCAGCACCCGGAGCTGAGGCAGGAGACCGAGAAGGCGTACAAGAAGGGCGCCATCGCGTTGCAGATGCGTACGCGTGCCGAGGTCGAACCGTTCTTCGAGGGGCTGGAGCTCGTCGAGCCCGGGCTCGTTCCCGCGACCGAGTGGTACCGCGAGGAGCCGGCGCCGGTCGTCGAGCGCAGTGGCTTCTATGTGGGAGTCGGGCGGGTGGTCCGGTGAGCGGCCGGTTCACGGCGCAGGACGGCACACTGATCGCGTACGACGACCTGGGAGCGGCGGACGCCGAGCCGCCGCCCGTCGTCCTCGTGCACGGGCATCCGTTCAACCGGACCATGTGGCAGCCGCAGACCGACGCGCTGGTCGCGGCCGGGTACCGGGTGGTCGTGGCCGACCTGCGGGGGTACGGGGACAGCGGCGTCGTCCCGGGACGCACCCTGTTCGCTGTCTTCGCCGCGGACATCGCCGAGCTGCTGGACCACCTGGGCATCGCGCGGGCGGTCGTCGGCGGGGTGTCCATGGGCGGGCAGATCGCCATGGAGTTCCATCGCTCGCACCCGGACCGGGTGGCGGCGCTGGTCCTGGCCGACACCTCACCGGTCCCCGAGACCGAGGACGGCAAGGCGTTCCGCAACCGTCTCGCCGACCGGCTGCTCGCGGAGGGGATGGGCGGGTACGCGGACGAGGTGATCGACAAGATGCTGGCGCCGTACAACGTCACCGGGCTGCCGGATGTCGCCGCGCAGGTGCTGGGGATGATGCGCGGTACCGCTCCCGAGGGGGCGGCGGCCGCGCTGCGGGGCCGGGCCGAGCGGCCCGACTACCGCGACTCGCTCGCCGTTGCGGATGTGCCGGTCCTCGTCGTCGTGGGGGCGGACGACGTCTACACGCCCGTCGCGGAGGCCCGGATCCTGCACGGGCTGATTCCGGGCGCGGAACTGGTCGTGGTCGAGGGGGCCGGGCACCTGCCCGGTCTGGAGCGGCCCGAGGCGTTCAACGACGCGGTGGTGCGGTTCCTGGCGCGGGACAGGCCTTAGGGCCGGAGCGGCTTCGCGAAGCAGCGGCTGCTGTCGTACGTCCGGTAGTGCCCGAACTTCTCGCAGGGCGCGTAGCCGCTGGAGAGGTAGAGCGCGATCGCCTCGGGCTGCTGGTCGCCGGTCTCCAGCACCATGCGGGTGCGGCCCGCCGCACGGGCGTCGGCCTCCAGGGCGGCCAGGATGCGGCGGGCCAGGCCATGCCCGCGTCCCTCGGGTATCACGAACATCCGCTTGAGCTCGGCATCACCGTCCGAGTAGCCCTCGTCGTTGCGCTCCTGCGAGCGCCAGCCGCCGGTGGCGACCGGGCGGTCCGACGCGTCGTACGCGAGCAGGTACAGCCCGTGCGGAGGGTCGAACATCGTGGCGTCCAGCGGTGTGATGTCGCCCTCGTCCCCGTAGCGCTCGGCGTATTCGAGCTGCACCTGGTCGTTGAGTTTGACGGCGTCGGGGTGATCGTAAGGCCGCTGCTGGATATTCATGCGAATTATGGTACATGTATGCGACCGGCTGGGTCGGTATCGTGCCGGAATGCTCACCGTTACCAGCGTAAATGTGAACGGACTCCGTGCCGCCGCCAAGAAGGGCTTCGTCGAGTGGCTGGCGCAGACCGATGCCGATGTGATCTGCCTCCAGGAAGTGCGGGCCGAGCCGCAGCAGCTGCCCGAGGAGGTGCGTGAGCCCGAGGGCTGGCACACCGTCCACGCACCGGCTGCCGCCAAGGGCCGGGCCGGGGTCTCGCTCTACTCCCGCCGGGCGCCCGAGCGCGTACAGACCGGCTTCGGCGGATTCGGTGACGCGGGCAGCGAGGAGTTCGACGCGAGCGGCCGGTACGTCGAGATCGACCTGCCGGGCGTCACGGTCGCGAGCCTGTACCTGCCCTCCGGCGAGGTCGGTACGGAGAAGCAGGACGAGAAGGAGCGCTTCATGGCGGCCTTCCTGCCCTACCTCACCGGCCTGAAGGCGCGGGCCGCCGCGGAGGGCCGGGAGGTCGTGGTGTGCGGCGACTGGAACATCGCGCACCGGGAGGCCGACCTGAAGAACTGGAAGGCCAACAAGAAGAGCTCCGGCTTCCTCCCCGAGGAGCGGGAGTGGCTGACCCGGGTCTTCGACGAGGCCGCGTACGTCGACGTCGTACGCGCCCTGCACCCGGACGTGGAGGGGCCCTACTCGTGGTGGTCCTACCGCGGGCGCGCCTTCGACAACGACACGGGCTGGCGCATCGACTACCAGGTGGCGACGCCCGGTCTGGCCGGGCGCGCCGTGAAGGCCCTGGTCGAGCGGGCCGCGACGCACGGCGAGCGGTGGAGCGACCACGCGCCGGTGACGGTGGTGTACGAGCGGTAGGACGCGGTACGGCCTACGCCGGCGGCTGGGGCGGCTTCGCGTCGCGGCGCAGTCGCCGGTCCAGGGCCATGGAGAGTTCCGCGTCCACCACCGCGCGGGCCAGCGGGCGGAGTTGGGGTGGTTCGGCCTCCGTGCTGTGGGCGCGCAGGGTCGCGACGAAGAGGTCGGCCAGGGCGTCCGCGTGCTCGCGGACCCGGCGGCCGGAGGCGAGCACCTCGGCGAGCGGGACCCCTTCGCGTACGAGCTCGGCCGACACCTCCAGCAGGCGGCGGCTGATGTGCACGATCTCGTCGCCGTCCGTGCCGAGGTAGCCCAGCTCCATGGCTGTCGCCAGGTTCTCCGGCGTCGAGTCGTCCTTGAAGTAGTCCGCCAGCTGCTCGGGCGTGAGCCGGACCGGGGTCTCCTCGGTCGGTTCGCCCAGGCCCAGCACCTCGGCGACATCCCGGCCGCTCTCGAAGGTGCGGGCCAGGTCGGCGATGCCGGTGAGGGTGTGGCCGCGCTCCAGCAGCCCGGCGATGGTGCGCAGGCGGGCCAGGTGATGGTCGTCGTACCAGGCGATGCGGCCCTCGCGCCGGGGTGGCGAGATCAGGCCGCGCTCCCGGTAGAAGCGCAGGGTGCGGACGGGGATGCCGGCCTCCTTGGCCAGCTCCTCCATGCGGTATTCGCGGTGCTCGCGTCCTTCTGCCACCTCCGCACCCTATCGGCCTCCCCCGCGCGCGGGCCGCTTGTTGTACCGCCGGTAACTTTCCCTCGCCGCACCCCTACCCATCGGTACGAAGCTGCTCTACTCTCCCAACAATGCCAGTGATTGCTGGCAGAGTCGTGGGACGTACCGCAGGAGGCGGCAGTATGGCCGAGCACGAACATGTACGCGTGGCGGTGATCGGATCCGGGTTCGGAGGTCTGGGGGCCGCCGTCCGGCTGCGCCGTGAGGGCATCACCGATTTCGTGATCCTGGAACGGGCCGGATCGGTCGGTGGCACCTGGCGCGACAACACCTATCCGGGATGCGCCTGCGACGTACCGTCCCACCTCTACTCGTTCTCCTTCGCGCCCAACCCCGAGTGGCCGCGCACCTTTTCCGGGCAGCAGCACATCCGCGCCTATCTGGAGCACGTCGCGGACACCTTCGGGCTCCGGCCGCACCTCAGGCTGAACCACGAAGTGAGCCTGATGCGCTGGGACAACGACGAGCTGAACTGGGTCATCGAGACCGCGAACGGCGCCACGATCGTCGCCGACGTCGTCGTCTCCGCGACCGGCCCGCTCTCCGACCCGAAGATGCCCGACATACCGGGGCTCGCCGACTTCCCCGGCAAGGTCTTCCACTCCGCCCGCTGGGACCACGACGCCGACCTGGCCGGCAAGCGCGTCGCGATGATCGGCACCGGCGCCTCCGCCATCCAGATCGTTCCGTCGATCCAGCCCGAGGTCGGCAAGCTGACGCTCTTCCAGCGCACCGCCCCCTGGGTCATGCCCCGGATGGACCGGCAGATCAGCGGCGCCGAGCGCTGGCTGCACCGCACGCTCCCCTTCACCGGCACCGCGCGCCGCGGACTGCTGTGGGGGATACGGGAGTTGCAGGTCGGCGCCTTCACCAAGCACCCGAACCAGCTGGGCATGATCGAGCGGATAGCCAAGTCCAACATGGCGCGCTCGGTCAAGGACCCGGCGCTGCGGGCCAAGCTGACCCCCTCGTACCGCATCGGCTGCAAGCGCATCCTGCTCTCCAGCGCCTACTACCCGGCACTCGCCCAGCCCAACGTGGACGTGGTCGCCTCCGGTCTGAGCGAGGTCCGCGGCTCCACGGTCGTGGCGTCGGACGGTACGGAGGCCGAGGTCGACGCGATCATCTTCGGTACCGGCTTCCACGTCACCGACATGCCGATAGCCGAGCGGGTGGTGGGCGCGGACGGCATCACGCTCGCCGAGGCCTGGAAGGACGGCATGGAGGCGCTGCGCGGGACGAGCGCGGCCGGCTTCCCCAACTGGATGACGGTCATCGGTCCCAACACCGGGCTCGGCAACTCCTCCATGATCCTGATCATCGAGGCCCAGCTGAACTACATGGCCGACTACATGCGGCAGTTGAACGTGCTGGGCGGCCGCGTCGCCCTCGACGCGCGCCCCTCGTCCGTCGCGTCCTGGACCCGTCGCGTCCAGGAGCGGATGAAGCGCACGGTCTGGAGCACCGGCGGCTGCGACAGCTGGTACCTGGACGCCAGTGGGCGCAACACCACGGTCTGGCCGGGCACCACCGCCGAGTTCCGCAAGGTGACGCGGGAGGTCGACATCACGGAGTACCAGGTCGTACGGGCCAAGGCACCGCAGGACGTGCAGAAGGCCGCCACCACCGCCACCGTCACCGCCGTCACCGAGGAGGTGGCGGGATGAGCAGTCGCCGAGAAAGCGGCGGGATGAGCCGGCCGCTGCCCGTACGGGAACTGATGGCCGTCTCCGCCGACGGCTCCCGCATCCACGTCGAGGTGCACGGCCAGGACGGCGCCCCGGCCGTGGTCCTCTCCCACGGCTGGACCTGCAACACCCGTTTCTGGGACGCCCAGATCCGGGACCTCGCCGTCGACCACCGAGTCATCGCCTACGACCAGCGCGGCCACGGCACCTCGCCGTCGGCGGGGCGCGGGGGATACACCACCGAGGCGCTGGCCGACGACCTCGAAGCCGTCCTCGCCGCCACCCTCGCGCCCGGGGAGAAGGCCGTCCTGGCCGGGCACTCGATGGGCGGCATGACGATCATGTCGGCCTCGCGCCGGGCCGGGCTGCGCGAGCACGCGGCCGCCGCCCTGCTGTGCAGCACGGGCAGCTCCCGGCTGATCGCGGAGTCCCTCGTCGTGCCGATGCGGCCCGGCGCCGTGCGGACCCGGATGACGCGTGCGATCCTCGGGGCGCGGGCGCCGCTCGGACCGGTCACACCGGTCTCCCGCCGCATACTCAAGTACGGGACCATGGGGGCGGGTTCGGCCCCGGACCGGGTCGACGCCTGCGCACGGATCGTGCACGCCTGCCCGCGGGCGGCCCGGGTCGCCTGGGGGCACGTGCTCGCGGACCTCGATCTCGACGAGGGCGTACGGGAGTTGCGGGTGCCCACCGCGGTGATCGCGGGTACGGACGACCGGCTGACCCCGCCCGTCCACGCCCGGGCGCTCGCGGCGGCGCTGCCCGACTGCCTCGGCCTCACCGAACTGACAGGCATGGGCCACATGACGCCGGTCGAGGCGCCGGAGACCGTCACGGCGAAGATCCGGGAACTGGTGACCACGTACCTCCCGGTACGGGGTACGACCCACATCGACGGCAAGGAGGAGGTCGTATGAGCGGCAGCGGCAGGCGCGGTCTCGACGGACAGGTCGTCGTCGTCACGGGCGCGGCGCGCGGTGTGGGTGAGCTGCTCGCGCGCAAGCTCTCGGCGCGCGGCGCGACACTGGCACTGGTGGGCCTGGAGCCGGACGAGCTGAAGAAGGTCTCCGAGCGGCTGCACGGGGACAGCGACCACTGGCACGCGGACGTCACCGACCACGAGGCGATGGCGCGGGTCGCGCAGGAGGTCAAGGAGCGCTTCGGGAAGGTCGACATCGTCGTCGCCAACGCGGGCGTCGCCTCGGGCGGACCGTTCGTCGACTCCGATCCTGTGGCCTGGCGGCGGGTGATCGAGGTCAACCTGATCGGCGGCGCGGTGACCGGCCGGGCGTTCCTGCCGGTCCTGATGGAGAGCCGCGGCTACTTCCTCCAGATCGCCTCGCTCGCCGCGATCACCCCGGCGCCCATGATGACCGCGTACTGCGCCTCCAAGTCGGGCGTCGAGGCGTTCGCACACAGCCTGCGGGCGGAGGTCGGCTACCGGGGCGTGAAGGTCGGCGTCGGCTACCTCTCCTGGACGGACACCGACATGGTGCGCGGCGCGGACGAGGACGACGTGATGCGCGAGCTGCGCCAGCGGCTGCCGTGGCCGTCCAACCGCACGTACCCGCTGGGCCCGGCCGTCGACCGCATCGTGGCCGGCATCGAGCGGCGCTCCCCGCATGTGTACGCCCAGTGGTGGCTGCGCGGCATGCAGTCCGTACGCGGCTACCTGCCGAGCCTGATCGGTGCGGTCGGCCAACGGGAGATGAAGCGCTTCGGCCCCCGACTGGAGGGGGTCGGCAAGGGGCTCGTGGGTGCCGGAGGTGCGGCTGACCAGGACGAACGGGCGTCGCGGGCGGCGGCGGATACGCAGCGTAAGTGATCGAAATGCGTTGAATGTCCCAGCGTGTAAGTCTGGTCGAGGCCCCCACGGGGCCATCCCCACGCACCCCCACATAGGAGTGAACAGCATGGGCATCGCCGACCAGTTCAAGGACAAGGCGCAGGAGCTTGCCGACCAGGGTCAGAAGAAGATGAAGGACGGCAAGGGCCAGAACCAGGGCCAGAACCAGGGCCAGCGCCAGGGCCAGGGCCAGGACCGTCGCCAGCAGGCGAACGACCGGGCCCGTCAGGCGTCCGAGCAGGGTCGTGACCGCGCCCAGGGTGCGGCGGACGGCGTGCAGGAGCGCTTCGACCGTTGACGTCGCGTCTCTGAGCGTCGCGCGCTGAGGGGCGCACCCGGTTCGTTCCGGGTGCGCCCCTTCCGCGCGGTGCGGGTGCCTTACCTTGAGCGACCTCCGGCACCGCGCCCTCAGGTCACTGCTGTGCCGATGCCTTCGAAGGCCGAGCGTGGGGTTCCCGCGGGCCGCGCGACGGCAGGGTCCGGCTGAAGACGAGATTGGTGGTCGTGCTCCCGAACTCGGCCAGCGCGTCGACGATTTCCTCCAGGTGCGCCATCGATGTGGCCGCCACCTTCAGGACGTAGCAGTCGTCCCCGGTGGTACGCAGACACTCCAGGATCTCCGCCCGCTCCCCGAGCATCCGGTGCAAGGGGCTCGTGCCGGCTCCCGGGGTACTTCAGCCGCACGATCGCCAGCGCCACATACCCGGCCCGCTCCAGATCCACCTCGGCCCGGTACCCCGTGACGACTCCGGCCGCCTCCAGCCGCCGCACCCGCTCCGTCGTCGCCGACGCGCTCAGGTTCACCCGCCGGGCCAGCTCCGTGAACGCGATCCTGCCGTCCCGCTGGAGCTCGTCGAGGATCGCCCAGTCGGTCGCGTCAAGATTCTCGGCCATTCGCGCAGATTACCGGGTTATCCACGGGTGAACTCCGCCTGGACCGGCAGGAATCTCTTCTGGTGGGCCGTGCGACGTGGCTAGGCTCGACCGGGTGAAGATCGGAGTGAACGTCCCCAACTTCGGACCCGGCACCGACCCCGGCGTCCTGCACGACTGGGCCCGGACCGTGGAAGGCCTGGGCTTCGACCTGCTGATGCTTTCCGACCACATCGCCATCACACCGGACGTCGCCGAGCGGTATCCGGCGCCCTTCTACGAGCCCTTCACCACCCTGTCCTGGCTGGCCGGCCTCACCACCCGGGTCCGCCTCGGCACGACGGTCCTCATCGCCCCCTACCGGCACCCGCTGCTGACCGCCCGGATGGCGGCCAACCTGAACGCACTCAGCGGCGGCCGTCTCGTCCTCGGCGTCGGGATCGGCTGGGCGCGGCAGGAGTTCGCCGCCCTCGGCATCCCTTTCCAGCAGCGGGGACGGCTGACCGATGCCGCCCTGCGGGACCTGCGGGAGGCCTGGTCCGACACGGCCGCGTACGGAAGTGGGCAGATCCCGCTGTGGGTCGGCGGCAACAGCGATGCGGGCGTCCGCCGTGCCGTGCGCCTCGGTGACGCCTGGCACCCGTTGCGCTGCACGATGCCCTGGCTGCGGGAGGCCGCGGACCGGCTTCGTTCGGCCGCGTACGAACAGAGCCTCCCGGTTCCCGCCTTCGCTCCCCGGATCGCGCTCCGGCCCACCTCGACCCCGGTCACCGGCCCGGAACGCCTCGCCGGTGAGGGCACGATCGACCAGATCATGGACGACCTCGACCAACTACGGCTGTTGGGCGCCGACACGGTCGTCCTCGACCCGTACAACGGCGACCCCCGAGAGACGAGTAATCCACAACCGGCCCAGCAGGCACTCGCCACGGTGGCGGCACACCTGAACCTGAAGGAGCAGTCATGACCACGCCCGACGACCACACCCTCCTCCGGCGCGCCATCGCCCTCGCGGCTGAGGCGATCGAGAGCGGCAACCCGCCGTTCGGCTCGCTGCTGGCGGCCCCGGACGGAACGGTCCTGGCGGAGGACCGCAACACGACGCTCACCGACCGGGACATCACCGCGCACCCGGAACTGAAGCTGGCGCGATGGGCGGCGAGAGAACTGGACGCGCCCACGGCGGCCGCCACCACGATGTACACCAGCTGCGAGCCCTGCTCGAGGTGCGCGGCGGCCGTCCAGCAAGCGGGGTTGCGTCGCGTGGTGTTCGCCCTCTCCGGCGAACAGCTCCTGACCCTCAGGCCGGGCAACGGCCGCCCGCCCGTGCCGCAGGAGGGACCTGCGCTGCTGGAGGAGGTGCGGGCGGCGATGGAGCCGTATTACGCCTGAACACGCTCGTCCGGCGGTTCAGGACGCCTTGACGGCCTCGACGAAGGGCGCCCAGGCGGCCGCGTTCACGATGAGCACGGGGCCGTGGGGGCGCTTGGAGTCGCGGACGGGGACGAGGCCGGGGTGGCCGTCGGCGACTTCGAGGCAGTCGCCGCCGCTGCTATTGCTGTAGCTGCTCCTACGCCAGCGGGCGTCGCTCAAGTCGGTCTGGTTGCGCACCATTTCGGTATTCCTCTGCCGCGTCCTCGATCATGGCGAGGGACGCCTCCGGCGGCAAAGCGGCGGCCCTGAGGAGATCGTACGACCTCCGATACTGCTTCACGAGGGCCGGATCGTCGACGGTGTTTCCGTGGTGCTGGCCTTCCATGTAGACCAGTGGCGGTGCGTCCGTAAAGTCCAGGACCATGGCGTTGCCCAGCATCAGGGCGTGTGCTCCCGTGTTCCACGGAAGGATCTGCGTAAAGATCCGGCCGCGCCTGATGAGGGCGGCGACGTGGTCCAGCTGGTCCGCAAGGTGTGCCGACGGCAGGATCGGCAGGCGCAGCAGCGACTCGTGCAGGACCACCCAGTACTGCGGGGTCCTGTGACTCGCATCGAAGATCTGTGCCCGCTCCAGCCGTGCGCTGACCTTCTCGTCGATCTCCGAGGGGAGTTCAGGCGTGCGCTCTGCGCAGATCACGGCCCGGGCGTACTGAGCTGTCTGGAGCAGGCCGGGGAAGACGGTCGGTGACCACTGCTCGATGGACTCGGCGTGCTTCTCCGCCTCCAGCACGCGTTCGAAGTACTCCGCGTGCCCCCTACGCCTGGCCTTCCGCACGTCTTCACAACGCCGTTGGAAGAACCCGTCCGTCCCCAGCACCCGGTCCACATGCTGCGCCAGTTCCCTCGGCATCCGCCGATGCCCGTGCTCGATCTCGCTCAAGTACGTGATGCCGAAGAAGCTGCCGTCCGCCAGCTTCTCCAGGGTCAGGCCCGCTTCCTCCCTCTTGAAGCGCAGCTCCTTCCCGTAGAACTGCGGGACTCCCGCAGATCCGTCGATCTCCTTGCGTGTGGCCACTCTGCCGACCGCCTTTCGCGCTGTGCTCTGTGGAGCGGGAATCCCTTTTCACGGTAGAGGTCCCTACGGCAGCGTGTGAGGCGTTCGTCACAGACAGCAACGAAAGGTGTACGGCCCCTCATGAACGACTCGCAGTACGAGACGTACGACGTCGGCGCGGCCATCGACGCCCTGCGCGCCGCACTCACCGCGCACGGCATCACCCTCCCGTCCCTGGGCGTCGACCCCCTGACTTTCGCCGCCCGCACGACCCGGCCACCGCTGATCGCACTCGGCAACTGCAACGTGGAGACGGCACGTCGGCTGGCCGAGGTGCTGCGCCCGGCGGCCGGAGGATGACAGTGCTGCCGTTCACGGTGGACCTCCTCGCCGTGCCGAAGGCGGTGCCGGAGGTGCGGCGGACGCTGCGGGCGCGGTTCGCGGGCGCGGATACGACCGATCTGACGCTCTGCGTCAGCGAGTTGCTGACGAACGTGATCGTGCATCTCGGTGAGGGGGTCCCTGTCACGCTCCGGGTGAGCGGCACGCACACCGGCCGCGTCCGCGCCGAGCTGAGCGACCCCTCACCCGGCGTCTGGCCGGCGCTCCGGTCAGCTGACGCCGGTGACGAGTCCGGGCGGGGACTGTTGCTCGTGGACGCGCTGGCGCTGCGGTGGGGCGTGGAGCGGGGGCTGCACGGCAAGACGGTGTGGTGCGAACTGCGGGCGCCCGTCCGGCGCGCCGACGCCCCGTGGGCCGCGCCCAACTGCCGCTCGGGTCCGCTTCGCGTCCCGGTCCGGAAGCCGGTGGGGAGTTGAGAGCGAGGTGGCTGTGGTGGATGTGGCAGGGGCGGCCTTGCGCGCGTGCGTAGACGCACGGATCGCTTTCGACTCCGGGTTGGGCAACCGGCTCGGGGGCACTGCCGCTGCAGGATGCGAGGGGCTGGCTCGAACGCACACCTCAGCTGCGATCCTGGAAGTCAGGGGCCGTGTCGTACCCCGGCGGGTGGGCGGCGGGCATCCCTCAATGGATTTCTCTGCGACACCAAGAACTGCAGTAGAAATGTCGTCGGAGTGCGATGTTGGTCAGGGGTGTTCGCGATCACGTCGCATAAGGGAGTCGTACTCCCCAAATTCTGGGATCCTCTCCCAGTTGAGGGTGACGTCCATTTCCCGGCTCTCCCTGGAGGAGTCGGCCCCGGACTCAACGGTCCGATGGGCAACGCCGTCGGGGGTGAAGTCGTACGATTCCATGTAGGTGGCATTCGCATACCCTCCGCGTACTAGCGAATTGCCGTATTCGTATCGCCTTACTCCGTCAAGAAAGAGTCGTCCGTTAATCACGGAGAACGAATATCGCAACTCGTCGCGCCCGTAGTGGTCCATGAAGATGACCCCGGCGTATTCGGTCTCCCAGCGGATCTCGACACGCAAGGCCGGAGAGCCTTGCGTGTCGGAGGCAGGTACGGCGGTGTACAGCTGACCGGTCGAGTGCCGGGAGCGGGCCTTTCTTTCGGTCATCGGTGTCATGGGGCGTTCGGTCAACTTGTTCCATCGTTCGCTGTATGTCCAGTTCATAGTTCCTGATCCTATCCCTTCGGGAGTTTATAGATGAAACCCTTGATGTCTCGGATGATCACGCCGCTCTTCTCTGCGTCCTTAAGTGCCCATTTTGGAACCGGAGAAGTTTGAACGGGGACTTCGAGATAGTAGTCACCTTCCAGTCTCTTGCCTATGAGGTGTGGATACTCCATTCTGGCCTTTGCCGTATCCGGGATCTTGGTACCTTCTTTGTATTTGCCTATCAGTTCACTCAGATTCTTTCGGAACGTGTTTTGCTTGATCTTGGCTATCTGTGTATCTTTACGCGATACAATTTCTTTGCCCGGGCGGTATGAGTCAAGATATTTTCCATTCTCCAGATAGATCTCATTGGCGGGGTAGCGGGGCCAATTGTCACTGTTGAACTGACGTCCTTTTTTCCATTTGTCTTTAAGCCACTGTGGCGTAGTGCTGCGGTTCCCGCCGCTCGAATCACCCGTCCCTCCCTGAGCTCCCGCGGCCATGAGAACGACGCCGACTGTTCCGAGTAGAGCGGCATTGATGGCGGCTTGGGCCGTGACGGCGCCGGCTGTTCCGGCACCGGCTGCCCCGATGCCGGCGAATGCGAGGCCGCCGGGCGGGAAGAGGGCGAGGAGGGAGAGCAGGACGAGGGCGAAACCGAGGTAGACCAGGAAGTTGTCGAGGGCGTCGATCAGGTGGAGCGTGGGGACGGCCTTGCCGTCGGGGCCGGCGTCGCCGAGCCCTCGGTAGAGGAGCAGGAGGCCGGTGGTGGCCCCTCCGAGGGCGGTGGCGATGCGGAAGCGGTGCGCGGCCAGGGGCTCACCGTGAGGCTGGATCGAGGTCGGCTGCCAGGTGCGGAGCAGGGTGATCAGTTGCCAGGCGATCCAGGCCAGGGCCGCGATTCCGAAGCCCATCAGAATCTTTGGGCCGTTTCCGGTGGTGAAGTACTTCTGGAGTTCGGCGGTGGACTTGAACGAGCCGACGCCCAGGAAGAGCACCCCGGGGAGCATGAGCACGCACGGGATGAGGAGCAGCCATCTGTGCCCGGAAGTGCCGGCCCGGGCGGCTTTGAGACGCGTCCGTATCTCTTCGGGGTCCCAGGCGCTCTGCCGGTCGGTGGCGTCTATTTGTTCGGTGATCCGGGCGACTGCCTGGCGTAGCGGCTCGGTTTCGCGTGGAGGTGAGAGAGCGGTGGCGTACAGCAGGGAGCGGCGCAGCCGGATGTAGCGAAGCGCGATGAGCAGAGTCCATTGCGGGCGCCAGGACGCGTAGCGGAGCATTGCGGCCGCAGTGTCGCCGTCGGCGCGCTCGGCGGCCGTCAGTACCCCCGGAACGGTGCGTTTCCCGCTGTGCAGTTGGTACACGTCGATGGCCATGGCGATGGCCAGGCACACCAGGGGGACGGCCCAGGCATGCTCGTTCAGAGTCTCCAGCCATTGCTCGGCCTGTTCCGTGGCTTTCTCGGCGGCGTAGTTGTTCACCGCGTGGTGCGCGGACGCGGCTGCTACCGGTAGTGCCGCCAGCACGCGCACCCAGCCCCGGGTTCGCCACAGCAATCCGACGCCCAGCCCTGCCAAGGCTGTCCACACGAGATGCGAGAAGGTCTCGGCGACCTGTGGCCCGATGATCGCCGACTGGCCGGTGGGGCCGGGCAGCCAGGCAGTGAGCACCTGCTCCGGACCCGGAATGTACGGCGGGAAGAGGCTGTCCGGGATGACCCACCCGCCGCCTTCGCGCGGGATCGCCCGGCTCGTGTCCAAGCCGTATCGGAGCACCGCCTCCAGCAGGCCGAACCCGGCTCCCAGCCCGGCGCCCAGCACGACGAAGTCGGTGAGCCCCCACTGCCTGCGGACCTTGGCGTAGAGGCCGGCCAGCAACAGGGGCGAGACCTTGACCAGTTCCTCCAGCCAGGGTGCCACCGTGTAGCTGGAGGACCCCACCACCTCGGACAGTGGCTGTCCGGACTGGTCCGCATACAGGCGGGTGTAGGTGAGCTGCAGCAGAGCCGTCGCCACGCCGCACCCGTACACCCCTGCCGCGAACGCCAACAGCACCGTTGAGAGCCGTACCGAGCGTGTAGGCCACGACAGCGCGAACAGTTGCAGCACGCCCCAGACTGCAGCAACTGCCATCACCAATGTCATGCCCACCCCCGGCATTGAAGCGCAACTGCAATTTGCACAAGCGAACGTCATGGTAGGTGTGTGGCTCGGTGGTCAGCAAGTGGGTATACGGACACAACTGGTCGGCCAGCGGGCTGAGATGATGTGGATTGAGCCCCTATTGGTCCCTTGTGGACGTCGATGCCGAGTTGCTGGACGGATCATCCTCGGCGGGGTTGCCTCGCCCTGTGCATGGCCTTGGTCGATCCGGCTACAACTCAGCAGCCTTGTCGGGCGGGTGGGTGCAGTGGCGCGGATTTCGCGTAGCCGCCGGTCAGGGCGCCACTGTCTGGCACGACACGCCGCGGAACAGAGTGACGGGCGGGGGAGGTCGTCAGCGCGGCTTCAGGTGCTGGTGGAGTCCGCGTAGCGAGGATGGATCCCCGGGGAACGGTGGCCGGGTGGCCAACAGCCCTCGATTGGCCGGTACATGGTGGCCCCTGGCACGATGCCGGGATGACGGAGGACATACAGGCTCGCGGTGAGGCGCTCGTCGCCGCCGCTCATGCCGGTGACAACGAAGGCGTGCGACGGGGTACGGACTTCTTCGTATTCGGGAATCACATCGACGAAGGCATCCCCTACTGGGAACAGGCAGCGGCGGCCGGGGACGCCTTCGCGCACTACACGCTGGCCCGGTACCGGAAGATCCGCGGCGACCGGCCGGCGGCGGACGCGCTCTACCGGGCCGTCGCCGAACGGCACTCGGGGAGTGCGTACGGGCTCGGCGTGCTGCTGAAGGAGGACGGGGACCCGGAGGCCGCCGAGTGGCTGCGGCGGGGCTGGGAGAACGGGCGGAATCTGGACTGCAAGATCGAGCTCGGCAAGCTGATGGCGGCCGAGGGGCGGGTCGAGGAAGCGTCCGCGTTCCTGATGAGCGACACCGAGCTGGGCGACATCGCGGTCTTCCGCTGGTCCCAGCTCTTCGACTCGTTCAAGGCGGCGTTCGACGCCACGGCCACGGGCCTCGAAGCGGCTGAGGCCGACGAGGACGGGGAGGCCGCCGCGACGGCGGTCAAGTCCCTCTTCGCACTCGACAAGCACTTCGCGGACTACCCGGGGCTGATCACCGAAGCCGACGCCCTCTACCGCCGGGGCTCCGCGCTCAGCGCCCGGGCGGGCCTCTACTACGCACTGTTCCTCACCGAGACCGGTGGCGACGAGTCCTGGCCCCGGGCCCGTGACCTGCTGCTCCGGGCACACGAGGCCGGGTGCGAGCAGGCTGCGGCCCAGCTCGGGATCAAGCACGAGCAGCGCGGCGAGCTCGAAGAGGCCGAACGCAGCCACCTGCTCGCCGTCGACGCGGGTGAGGAACCGCCCATGTGGAACCTCGGGATGCTGTACATGCGGCAGGCCCGGTACGAGGAGGCCGAGCGCTGGTTCGCGGAGTTCGGCGACGACGACAAGGACGCCGTCCAGCAACTCGCCCGGATCACCGCGCTCCGCGAGGGCGGCGCCCCCACCTCCGGCGAGGTGGACTTCCGCCTCCTTCCGGGGCTGCGCGAGCGGGCCGAGGCCGGGGACGCGCGGGCCGGGTACGAGTACGCGGCGATGCTCAACGACTGGCGCGGCAAGAACGCCCGCTACCTGCTGCGCTGGATGGAGCCCGCCGCCGGGGCGGGGGACTCGGAAGCGGCGTACGACGTGGCGGAGCTCTACGCGGCGCTGCGCCGCTTCCCGCTGCGCGACGCGTGGCACCGCAGGGCCGCCGAGGGCGGGGACCACCACTCCTGCCACCACATGGGCTGGCTCTCCGAGCAGCACCGCGACTACCAGGAGGCCGAGCGCTGGTACGTGCGCGCGGCCGACGGCGGGCCCCTGCTGAACTCCATGCTCGCGGGCAAGCTGAAGGCCCAGCGGGGCGCGTACGCCGAGGCGGAGCCGTTCCTGCGCACCGCCTGGGAGGAGGGCGAAGGCTCCGCGTACTGGACGGAGGCCGCCGGATACTACGGCCTCGTCCTGCACCGGCTCGGCCGCTCGGAGGAGGCCGTCGAACCGCTGGAGGAAGCCGTGGACCGGTGGGAGGAGGACGTGAGGTCCCGCTACGACCGCGACGACCTCGACCTCCTGTCCCGCATGGTCCGTCCGAAGAAGGTGCTGGAGGAGGTGGAGGCGGCCCTGTCGGCGTGACCTTCAGCGACGGGGCCGCGATGCGGGACCGTGGTCGCTCTCTCCGGAGGGCGACCGCGGGCCCGGAAACCCTTTCCGGAGGTGTCTACAGGTCGCAGTGCCGCTTCCGGATGACTCCCCTGAGGTCTTCGACGGCGGCCAGGGCAGCACGTTCACAGCCGCCGTCGATTGCTTCCAGAGTGGCGGCCGCGGCCTCACGGATGTGGTGGGGAAGCCCCTCGGCGGCCGTGAGCCGGTAGGCCTCCTCACGGCAAGCCCTGCGCTCCACAGGGTCCACAGCGCCAGGGCCGGAGAGCGGAAACACGGAGTGCTTGTAAGCGTGTATGCCCAGCATCATCGTGTCCGCGGCACTGTCGCCGTGCCCAGGGGCGGCCGTCCCGGCCGCCCGGTCTCCCTGAGCGGCCGCGACCATACGACGGT
The DNA here is from genome assembly GCF_035917155.1 of Streptomyces sp. NBC_00385. Lineage (NCBI taxonomy): Bacteria > Bacillati > Actinomycetota > Actinomycetes > Kitasatosporales > Streptomycetaceae > Streptomyces > Streptomyces sp. NBC_00385. Next base: position 5,115,643 of record NZ_CP107951.1, read on the forward strand.
GGGACAGAACCGCCCCCAGCGCACCACCGCCCGCCAGAGAAAGGCCACAGGTGACAGCGAGGAACCCGCCTCCCCAGACGAAGCCGGTCATCCCGCCGAGGGCAGCAAGCGCGGCCGTCCATGCGGCGGCTGTCCTGGAGCTCATGTGCTCGGGGGTGGGATCCACGACGGCAGTATGGCAGCCGACGCCGCGTGGCTGAAGTGGAGTTGCGTGCGTCAGCGACCGCTGGTTCGGGGTGTGAGACCGTCAGCGCAGCTTGAGTTGTTCGCGAAGCCGCGTCACGTGAGCCTGGACGTTGCGCTCGATGTCCGGGACCGGTTCCGCGGCAGGGGCACCGGCAGGGGCACCGGCAGGCTGGCGGCAGGGCCCGCACAGGCCGTCGCGGAACGCTTCGGACCTGCCGGGCGCCCCGCAGTCGGTGCACTCGACCATCAGACGGGGTGCCGACGTGCCCGGCGGTGCGGGGGCCGGGGTGGCGGGTCGCTGGGGCGGGACCTTGGTGACGAGGCGCTTCCTGACGAAGCCGCGGGGCGAGTCGACGGTTCCGGGCAGCCCGGCGGTGAGGGTGTGGACGAGGTAGTCGGCGTCCGCGCCGCGTGCGAACCACTCGGCGGCCAGCTCCTCCAGCGCCCGGCAGTCGTCCTCGGAGAGTCCCAGGCGCTTGTCGGCGGCGCCCAGTTGGGTCAACGCGAGATAGTCCGGTGACCCGTCCTGCGAGATGGTGCGCTGCTGCGGTACGGGCGGGACGGGGGCGGGCTCGTCGGGCGCGGCCGGAACCCACGGCGGTGGGGGTGTGGGCGATGCGGCCACCGGTTGCGGCAGGCGGTGGGTCGCTTCGGCGGCCAGGAAGGTGGTCCACCACTCGTTGTCGCGGGCCGTGCGGGACCAGAAGGTGCGGGTGACCCAGCGGAGGCTGTCGCCGTCACCGACTGCGCACCGCGCCTGGCGCAGGTGACCGGCCACGCCCAGGGCCCGCAGCGCGCTGCCGACGGCCATCTGCCCGTACAGGGGTTGCTGCTTGGCGAGCGACTTGATGTTCATCGCGGCGCCTTCAGGGAGCGTGTCGACGTAATCGGCGATGTACCGCTCCCGCTCCGGCAGGAACGCGAAGTCGTCGGCGCGCGGCGGGCACTGGTCCGGGACGGAACGCTTGCCGTAGCCGGGACTGGCCTTCGGGCACGGAGCCGTGACTGCGGGCGTCGGCAGGGCGGAGCTAAAGTTCGGGGTAGCCACGAGATCGTGTTTCCTTGCTTTTCGATCTTGGGGTGAGACCCCGGCCGGTGCTTCAACACCGCGTCGGGGTCGCTACGTCGTGGGCACCGTAAGCAGTCGCGACGCTGCGCCGCAAGTCGGTCACAAATTGTCACATCCGCTCGCCGCTACGGGGTGGGGAGGTGGGGAGGATTTTCCCAACCTCCTTCTTTTACCTACCGGTTGTCAGGCATCGCTCGAATCTCGGAGCCCGGAACTCGGCGCCCGGATCCCGAGGTTCGAGACTCGGGCGGAGCTCCCGTCACGTACCCACGAAAGAGTGAACAGGGCCTTTCGGAGCTCGGGGATCGGAGCTCGGATCCGGGATCTCGGGGCTCGGATCTCGGAGCTCACCGCTCCGACCCCTACCGCGGCGGCAGTGGCGGCCTTCGCCGGTCCGGGGCCGTGTCGTACGTCGGAGGCGTCGCCGGCGGGTGCGCGGCCAGGAGGTCCAGGGCGGCCCAGACTCCGTCGTCGAGCACCGCGTGGCGGCCCTCCGCCCAGTCGAGGGGGGTGCGCAGGGCCTCCACGTCCGGTTCGACGCCGTGGTTCTCGACGGACCAGCCGTATGTGTCGAACCAGGCCGCGTTCATCGGCACCGTGATCACCGTGCCGTCGCCCAGGCGGTGGCGGCCGGTCATGCCGACGACCCCGCCCCAGGTGCGCTGGCCCACCACCGGGCCCAGCTTCAGCAGGCGGAACGCGGCGGTGATCATGTCGCCGTCCGAGGACGTCGCCTCGTCGGCCAGGGCGACCACCGGGCCGCGGGGGGCGTTGGAGGCGTACGAGACGGGCTGGGCGTCGCGGGTGAGGTCCCAGCCGAGGATCGTGCGGGTGAGTGTCTCGACGACCAGTTCGCTGATGTGACCGCCCGCGTTGCCGCGTACGTCGACGATCAGCGCCGGGCGGGAGACCTCCAGGCGCAGATCGCGGTTGAACTGGGCCCAGCCGGAGCCGCCCATGTCGGGGATGTGGAGGTATCCGCAGCGGCCGCCGCTCAGTTCGCGGACGACCTCGCGGCGTTTGGCGACCCAGTCCTGGTAGCGCAGCGGGCGTTCGTCGACGAGCGGGACGATCGCGACGCGGCGGGCGCGGCCCTCGCCCTCGGCGGGGCGGAAGGTGAGTTCCACCGTGGTGCCGCCCGCGGCGGAGAGGAGGGGGTAGGGGCCGGTGACCGGGTCGACGGGGCGGCCGTCGACGTGGGTGAGGACCGCGCCCTCGCGGATGCCCGTACCGGCCAGCGGGGAGCGGGCCTTGGAGTCCGAGGAGTCGCCGGGCAGGATGCGGGCGAGGGTCCAGGCGCCGTCGCGGCACACGAAGTTGACGCCGAGCAGGCCGATCGCCCGCTGGTAGTGCGGGGGGCCCTCGTTGCGGCGGGCGGGGGAGACGTAGGCGTGGGACGTGCCCAGTTCGCCCAGGACTTCGCGCAGGAGGTCGGCGAACTCGTCCGGTGTGGCAACCCGTTCGACCAGCGGGCGGTACTGGTCGAGGATGGCCGGCCAGTCGATGCCACACATGTCCGGCTCCCAGAAGTAGGAGCGGATGATGCGGCCCGCCTCGCCGTACGCCTGCCGCCACTCCGCCGGCGGGTCGGCCTCGTGCAGAATGCGGCGCAGGTCGATGTAGACCGTGGAGTCGTTGTCGCCGGGCTCGGTCGCGGGTACGGCGCGCAGTTCGCCGTCGTCCATGACGACGAGGCGGGAGGCGTCGCCGCTGACGGCGAACCAGTCGAGGTGGTCGACGAGTTCGGTCTTCTTCGCCTTGGCGATGTTGAAGTACTCCAGGGTCGGCCGCCCCGACATGTCCGCCGGGTTGGCGAACGTCTCGCCGAGCGCTCCGGAGATCGGCCAGCGCAGCCACACGAGGCCGCCGCCGCTGACCGGGTACAGCGCCGAGTACTTGGAGGCGGAGACCGGGAACGGCGTGACCCGGCTCTCCAGGCCCTCGAACTCGACGGAGACCGTGGAGCCCTCCGCCGTACCCGCCTCGTCGGAGTCCACCGGGTCGAGGCCGCCCGCAGCGGGCCGGCCGTCGGGGGAGAGGGCGAAGGGGGAGGGCGTCGCCGAGGAGAGCGGGACGAGGTAGGGGCGGCAGCCGAGGGGGAAGGAGAGGTCGCCGGTGTGTACGTCGTAGACCGGGTCGAAGCCGCGCCAGGAGAGGAAGGCGAGATAGCGGCCGTCGCCGGTGAAGACGGGGTTCTCGTCCTCGAAGCGGCCGTTGGTGACATCGACGATCGTGGGGGCGCCGGGGCCCTGGATGCGGGCGAGCTTGATCTTGCGCAGCGAGCGGCCGATGCCCGGGTGCGACCAGGTCAGCCAGGCACCGTCCGGGGAGAACGCCAGATCGCGGACCGGGCCGTTGACGGAGCGGATCAGTTCCGTGGGCTCGCCGGTGGACGTCTCCTCGTCGGTGTCCAGGAGGAGCAGCCTGCCGTCGTGCGAGGCGATGGCGAGCCGTTCGCCGTCCGGGTCGGCGATCAGTTCCTGGACCCGGCCCAGCAGGCCCGAGGCGAGCCGGCGCGGTGCGCGGTCGCCGCTGGCACGCGGCAAATAGGCGATCTCGATCGCGTCCTCGCCGTCCGCGTCGGTGACGTACGCGACCTGACCGCCGCTGCCCAGCATCTCCGGCAGCCGGACGCGGACGCCCGGGGTGTCCGAGATGGTGCGGGCGGGACCGTCGCGGTGGGTGAGCCAGTACAGGCTGCCGCGCACCGACACGGCGCTGGCGCGGCCGGTCTCGTCCACGGAGAGCGAGTCGACGTTGCTGGCGGCCGGCACCTGGTACGTACGACGGCCGGTGCGCTGGCCGCCGAGCCGGACCTCCAGCTTGCGGGGCACGGCGTCGGGCGACTGGAGGTCGTCGACCAGCCACACCTCGCCCGCGCACTGGTAGACGACCCGCCGTCCGTCGCTGGAGGCGTGCCGGGCGTAGAACGCGTCGTGGTCCGTGTGGCGGCGCAGGCCGGTGCCGTCGGGGAGGCAGGAGTACAGGTTGCCGACGCCTTCGTGGTCGGAGAGGAACGCGATCCGGCCGCCGACGAACATCGGTGAGTCGAGGTGCCCGCCGATGTCCGGGAGCAGCCGCTCGCCGTGCAGCCACAGCCGTCCGGTGGCGCCGCCCCGGTACCGCTTCCAGGCGGCCGGCTCGTGCGGCGGCTTCCCGGTGAGCAGCAGGGTGCGGCGCTCGCCGTCGATGTCCGCGACGGCGATGTCGGAGACCGGGCCCCAGGGCAGCCGGCCGCCGGGGCTGCCGTCCGTGGGCACGCTGTAGGCCCAGGAGAAGTACGAGAACGGCTGCCGGTGCGAGGAGACGGCGAGGATCTGGGCGCTGTCCCCGGGGTCGGGGGTCCAGCCGCAGACCCGGGCGTCCGTCGAGCCCCAGTAGGTGAGCCGGCGGGACGGTCCGCCGGCGACAGGCGCGAGGTGGATCTCGGGGTCCAGGCTGCGCCAGGTCGTGTAGGCGATCCGGGTCCCGTCGGGGGAGAAGCGGGGATGGCTCACTCTGGTGCGGTCGACGGTGACACGCCAGGCGCGCCCGGGCACCTCGCCCTCGGGGACGAGGGGGGCCACCCAGAGATCGTCCTCCGCGGCGAAGCAGAGCAGATCCTCGTGGAGGTGCGGGAACCGGAGATACGAGACGTCGTCACTCACCCCCCAATGCTTTCGGTGCGCGTGGGCCGCGGCAACTTGTGGTGCGGAACACAAGCGAAACGATTTCGTTTCGCTGGGTGCGCGGGGTACCGTCGATGTGTACGAAACAGTTTCGTTCGATTGATTGACGTGCTGACGTACGGAACACCCGAGCTCAGGGAACAGGAGGTCGACCATGGCACGCACACGGCTCACGCCCGAGCGTGAGAGCGAGCTGTACGCCGCCGTGCTCGACCTGCTCCGCGAGGTCGGCTACGACGCCCTCACGATGGACGCCGTCGCCGCTCGTACCCGTTCCAGCAAGGCCACCCTCTACCGCCAGTGGGGGAGCAAGCCCGAGCTCGTCGTCACGGCCATGCGGCACAACAAGCCCGTTTCCCTCAGCGATGTCGACACCGGCTCGCTGCGCGGTGACTTCCATGCCGTCCTGGGCCGTAGTGACGACTGTCAGATGGAGAAGGACTCCGCGCTGATGCGGGGCCTGAGCCATGCCGTCCATGACAACCCCGATCTTCTGCAGGCCCTGCGCGAGCTGCTGATCGAGCCGGAGATGACCGGTCTCGACATGCTGTTGCGCCGAGCCGTGGACCGGGGGGAAGTGCGTCCGGACAATCCGGCGCTGAAGTACCTGCCCCACATGCTGATCGGTGCGTTCGCCGCCCGGCAGATGGTCGAGGACCGCCCGGTGGACCAGGCGTTCCTCTCCGACTACGTCGACTCCGTGATTCTCCCCGCTCTCGGAGCCTGACCCGCCGTCCCCACGGCACCCGCACGGCCCTCTCCCCAAGCCCCACCTGACACGCCGCTCTCGTCGTCGGGCTGGTTCCTCACGCCCATTTCCACTCGACCTGACCGGGAGTACGCCTCCGTGGCCACATTCCTCTACAAGCTCGGACGGCTCGCCTTCCGGCGCCGCCGCTATGTCGCCCTGATCTGGGTGGCACTGCTGGCGCTCGCCGGATTCGGCGCGGCCACCGCGTCCACCGCCACCTCCAGCTCCTTCTCGATTCCGGGTACGGAGGCGCAGAAGGCCTTCGACCTGCTGGAACAGCGATTCCCCGCGTCCAGCGCCGACGGCGCGACCGCGCGCATCGTCTTCAAGGCCCCCGAGGGCGAGAAGATGACGGACCCGGCCAACAAGGCCGAGGTCAACAAGATCACCGGAGAGCTGAAGTCCGGCTCCGACCAGATCGCCTCGGTCGTCGACCCGTACGCAGGGAAGGCCGTCTCCAAGAACGGCTCGACCGCGTACATCTCGGTGACGTACAAGGTCAACTCGATGGAGCTGACCGACGCGACCCGGGATGCCCTGGAGGACTCGGGCACGGCGGCGCAGAAGAGCGGGATGACCGTGGAGATCGGCGGTGACGCGCTCCAGGTGATGCCGGAGACCGGAGCCACCGAGATCATCGGCATCGCGCTGGCCGCGGTGGTGCTCGTCATCACCTTCGGCTCGCTGATCGCGGCGGGGCTGCCCCTGCTCACCGCCCTGATCGGGGTCGGGATCGGCGTCTCGTCGATCACCGCGCTGGCCAACGTGCTGGACCTGGGCTCGACCACCTCCACCCTCGCGATGATGATCGGCCTCGCGGTCGGCATCGACTACGCGCTCTTCATCGTCTCCCGCTACCGCGCCGAACTGGCCGAGGGCCGGGAACGCGAGGAAGCGGCCGGCCGTGCGGTCGGCACGGCGGGTTCCGCGGTCGTCTTCGCCGGGCTCACCGTCGTCATCGCCCTGGTCGGCCTCGCGGTCGTCAACATCCCGATGCTGTCGAAGATGGGCTTCGCCGCGGCCGGCACGGTCGCGATCGCCGTCCTCATCGCCCTCACCCTCGTCCCGGCCATGCTGGGCTTCGTGGGCAAGCGGATCATGGGACGCAAGGCGCGCAAGGCCGCCGAGGCCGAGAACAAGCCCGACGCCAAGCCGAACATGGGCACCCGCTGGGCGCGGTTCGTGCTGCGCAAGCCGGTGTGGGTGCTGCTGGTCGGTGTCATCGGCCTGGGCACCATCGCCGTACCGGCGGCCTCGCTGGAGATGGGCCTGCCGGACGACGGCTCCCAGCCCACCAGCACCACCCAGCGCCGCGCCTACGACGCGCTCTCCGAGGGCTTCGGCCCCGGCTTCAACGGCCCGCTGCTGGTCGTCGTCGACACGGCGAACAGCTCCGACGGCAAGACCGCCGCGAAGCAGGTCGGTGACGAGATCTCCGGCATGAAGGGGGTCGTCGCCGTCACCCCGGCCACCTTCAACAAGGCCGGCGACGCGGCGATGATCACCGTCGTCCCGAAGGACCGGCCGAGCTCCGTCGACACGGAGAACGTGGTCCACGCGATCCGCGACGCGGGCAAGGACATCAAGTCCGACACCGGCGCCGAGGTGCTGGTCACCGGTGCCACCGCGATGAACATCGACTTCTCGCAGAAGATGAACGACGCGCTGCTGCCGTACCTGGCGCTCGTCGTCGGCCTCGCCTTCCTGCTGCTGATGGTGGTCTTCCGCTCGATCCTGGTGCCGCTGAAGGCGGCGCTCGGCTTCCTGCTCTCGGTCGTCGCGGCCCTGGGCGCGGTCGTCGCGGTCTTCCAGTGGGGCTGGCTCGGCGGACTGTTCGGGGTCGAGCAGACCGGTCCGATCATGTCGATGATGCCGATCTTCATGGTGGGTGTGGTCTTCGGTCTCGCGATGGACTACGAGGTCTTCCTCGTGACCCGGATGCGTGAGGCGTACGTCCACGGCGAGAAGCCCGGGCAGGCCATCGTCACCGGCTTCAAGCACGGTGCCCGGGTCGTCACGGCCGCGGCCGTGATCATGATGGCGGTCTTCTCCGGATTCATCGGATCCAGCGAGTCGATGATCAAGATGATCGGCTTCTCGCTCGCGATCGCCGTCTTCTTCGACGCGTTCGTCGTCCGCATGGCCATCGTGCCCGCGGTCCTCGCACTGCTCGGGAAGCGTGCCTGGTGGCTGCCGCGCTGGCTGGACCGGGTGCTGCCCAACGTGGACGTCGAGGGTGAGGGCCTGCGCAAGGAGCTGGCCGACACCGCCGGCGACGCCGGTCCGGACGCCGGGGACGCGCGTGAGCTGACCCGGGTCTGAGCAGGCCGGTGAGCCGCCCCTGGGCTGCTTGACGAGCCGCTGACCTCCGGGGCCGCGTCTGAGCGGAGCGCGGCCCCGGACAGCACCGGTTACCTGTGGGGACGGGGGACCGGGGCGACGAGAGCCCCCGTGCGCATGCGCACGGGGGCTCTCGTCATGCCGTCGTGGGATCAGGCGTCATGCCGTCGTGGATCAGGCGGGCGCGGCCTCGGGCCTGGCCCCGGTCGCCGTCCGGCTGTGGGTGCGCCGCAGGAAACGGATCAGCGGCGCGCAGTCGAACTGCACCACCTCGACGCCGTCCGCGGTATGGCACTCGACGACCAGCTGGGCCCGGCCGCAGGGCCAGATCCGGAAGCTGTCGTGTCCGACGGGGGCGCGCAGGCCGCGCTCCAGCAGATCGCGTGGGACGGCCCACTGCGCGCCGCCGGGGAAGGCGACCTGGATCGTGTCGGGGGTGGTGGCGGTGTCGTAGCGCAGCTCGACGGGCACCACGGGCAGGTCGCGGGCGTCGGTGACGAGCCGGGCTCGGGCATGTTCTTTGATCACGGGGGACATGGGCCGGCTCCTCCTGTGTATGCGTCTTCGTCATCCAATGTCCCATATTTTCCTAAAAGAGCACTGTGAGAACTCTGGGCAGTTGTAACAACCCCGCTCTTGCGAACGGTTCGCAACAAGGCTCTATCATTGAGAGGTTCACGACCCCGCGCAGCAATGCAGGAACGCAGGAAGCGGAGCCTCCCCCATGCATGTACCCGACGGATTCATCAACGCCCCCGTGTCCGCCGTCGCCGGAGTCGTGGCCGCCGGCGCCGTCGCCGTCAGCCTGAAGGGGGCCCGGCGCGAGCTGGACGAGCGCACCGCGCCACTGGCCGGGCTGGTCGCCGCCTTCATCTTCGCCGTGCAGATGCTGAACTTCCCCGTCGCGGCCGGCACCAGCGGGCACCTGCTCGGCGGGGCGCTGGCCGCGATCCTGGTCGGTCCGTACACCGGAGTGCTCTGTATATCCGTCGTCCTGCTGATGCAGGGCATCCTCTTCGCCGACGGCGGGCTCACCGCGCTCGGCGTGAACATCCTCGACATGGGCGTCGTGACCACCGTCGTCGCGTACGCGCTGTTCCGCGGTCTGCTCGGCGTGCTGCCGCGCACCCGCCGCTCCATGACCGCCGCGTCCTTCGTCGCCGCCCTGGTCTCCGTACCGGCCGCGGCCGCCGCCTTCACGCTGATGTACTGGATCGGCGGCACCACCGACATCCCGATCGGCAAGGTCTTCACCGCGATGGTCGGGGTCCACGTCCTGATCGGCCTCGGTGAGGCCGCCATCACCGCGCTGACCGTCGGCGCCGTCATCGCCGTCCGCCCCGACCTGGTCCACGGCGCCCGCGGCCTCACCGCCCCGCTCAAGCTCCGCATCGACGGCGAACTCGTCGACGCCCCCACCGCCGCGCCCACGCCCGCCCCCGCCCACCGCCCGACCAAGGGCCTGTGGGTCACCGGCCTGGTCACCGCCCTGGTCCTCGCCGGCTTCGTCTCCTTCTACGCCTCGGCGAACCCGGACGGCCTGGAGAAGGTCGCCACCGACCAGGGCATCGACAAGGAGGCCAAGGACCACGCCGCCAAGGACTCCCCGCTCGCCGACTACGGCGTCAAGGACGTGTCCGACGCCCGGCTCTCCGGTGGACTGGCCGGCATCATCGGCGTCGGGGCCACCCTCGTCGTCGGCAGCGGTGCGTTCTACGTGGTCAGCCGTCGCCGCCGGGCCGGCGAGGAACCCGCTGCCACCACCCGTACCGACGAGAAGGTCTGATGGGCGCCGGACACGCCCACAAGCTCTACCGGCACGGGCACTCGCCGGTCCACGACCTGCCGCCGCACTGCAAACTCGCCGCGGTCTTCGCCTTCGTCGTGGTCGTCGTCACCACCCCGCGCGAGGCGGTGTGGGCCTTCGGCCTCTACGCGCTGCTGATCGCGGGCGCCGCCGCCGTGGCCCGCGTCCCGGCCGGCTTCCTCCTCAAGCGGCTGCTGATCGAGGTGCCGTTCGTCGCGTTCGCCCTGCTCATGCCGTTCGTCGTCCCCGGCGAGCAGACGCAGGTCCTCGGGCTCTCCGTCAGCGTTCCCGGACTCTGGGGCGCCTGGAACGTCCTCGCCAAGGGCACCCTCGGCGTCGCCGCCTCCGTGCTCCTGGCCTCCACCACCGAACTGCGCTCGCTGCTGCTCGGCCTCCAGCGTCTGCGGCTGCCGCCGCTCCTCGTCCAGATCGCCTCCTTCATGATCCGGTACGGCGACGTGATCACCGACGAGATGCGCCGGATGTCCATCGCCCGCCGCTCGCGCGGATTCGAGGCACGCGGCATACGGCAGTGGGGTGTCCTCGGCAAGTCGGCGGGCGCCCTGTTCATCCGGTCGTACGAGCGAGGCGAACGCGTCCACCTCGCGATGGTCAGCCGCGGCTACACCGGTTCCATGCCCGTGATCGACGAGGTGACGGCCTCGCGCACCCAGTGGGCGTACGCCGCGGCACTCCCCGTGCTCGCCCTCGTCGTGTGTCTGCTGGGATGGACCGCATGAGCCAGCCCCCCGCCACACCCGTTCCGCCGCCCTCCCTGGAGGTCAGCGGTCTCGCCTACGCCTACCCCGACGGCCACCAGGCGCTCTTCGGCGTCGACCTGACCGTCGCCCGCGGTGAGCGCGTCGCCCTGCTCGGCCCGAACGGCGCCGGCAAGACCACCCTCGTCCTCCACCTCAACGGCATCCTCGACGCAGGCGCCGGTACCGTCCGCGTCGCCGGACTGCCCGTGGAGAAGCGCAACCTCGCCGAGATCCGCCGCCGCGTCGGCATCGTCTTCCAGGACCCCGACGACCAGCTCTTCATGCCCACCGTCCGCGAGGACGTCGCCTTCGGACCGGCTTCCGGCGGGCTGCGCGGCCCCGAACTGGAGGAGCGCGTCACCGAGGCCCTGAAGCAGGTCGGCATGGAGGAGTACGCGAGCCGGCCGCCTCACCACCTCTCCTTCGGCCAGCGCCGCCGCGTCGCCGTCGCCACGGTCCTCGCCATGCGGCCCGAGATCCTCGTCCTGGACGAACCCTCCTCCAACCTGGACCCGGCCTCCCGCCGCGAACTCGCCGACATCCTGCGGTCCTTGGACGTCACCGTGCTGATGGTGACGCACGACCTGCCGTACGCCCTGGAGCTCTGCGGCCGCGCGGTCATCCTCAGCGAGGGCGTCATCGCCGCCGACGACCGGACCCAGGACCTCCTGTGCGACGAGGAACTGATGCGCGCACACCGGCTGGAGCTCCCCTTCGGGTTCGACCCGCGGTCCGTGACGGTTCGGGTTCCGTGAGGTTCGCGTCCGTGGTCCGGTGACGGTTCGCGTTCCGTGACGGTGAACATGAGGTGACCCGCCCCACCCGCGACCTGCGGCGCAATGCACCATGGGGGGATGAGCGGGAGCGCAGGAGCAGGCGTGGACGTACGGGGCACGGCAGCGCCCGGATTCGAACCGGTCCGGGATGCTTTCATCCGTAACTTCGAACAGCGCGGCGACCGCGGGGCAGCGGTCACCGTCTACCGGCACGGGCAGAAGGTCGTCGACCTGTGGGCCGGCACCAGAGATGTCGACGGGGCCGAACCCTGGGCCGTCGACACCGTGCAGGTCGTCCGGTCGGCCGGCAAGGGCATCGCCGCCGCCGTCCCGCTGCTGCTGCACCAGCGCGGCCAGATCGACCTGCACGCCCCGGTCGGCACGTACTGGCCGGAGTTCAAGGCGAACGGCAAGGAACGCGTCCTCGTCCGCCACCTCCTCGCCCACCGGGCCGGAATCCCGGCGCTGGACCACCCCCTGACGCCGGACGAGGCGGCCGACGGGGTGAGCGGGCCCCGCGCGGTCGCCGCGCAGCGCCCCGTGTGGGAGCCCGGTACCGACCACGGCTACCACGCGCAGACCTACAGTTGGCTCGTCGGCGAACTGGTGCGGCGGGTCACCGGCCGGACCGTCGGCCGCTGGGTCGCCGAGGAGATCGCCCGCCCGCTCGGCCTGGACTTCTGGTTCGGGATCCCGGCGGACGAGGCGCACCGGGTGGGCCGGATCGGCCCGGTCGAACCGCCCGCGGGCGACGGCACGGGCGCGCTGCGGATACGCCCCAAGCGCTCGGTCGTCGACGCCTACCGTGACCCGGACTCGCTGACCCGGCGGGCGTTCGGCGCCATCGACCCGTTCCCCGACGAGAACGACCCCGGCTACCGGGCCGCCGAACTCCCCGCGTCCAACGGCATCGCCACCGCCCGTGGCCTGGCCCGCTGCTACGCCGCGATGATCGGCACGGTGGACGGCCACCGGCTGTTCGCCCCCGCCACCCTCACCCTGGCCCGCACCGAGGAGTCGGCGGGACCGGACCGGGTCCTGGTCGTGGGCACCCGCTTCGGCCTCGGCTACATGCTGCACGGACCGGCGGCCCCGCTGCTCGCCCCGGGCTCCTTCGGACACCCCGGCCGGGGCGGCTCGCTGGGGTTCGCGGACCCCGAATCCGGCATCGCCTTCGGCTATGTGACGAACGGTCTGCAGAAGGGAGTCACCGCCGACCCCCGTGCCCAGGCACTGGTGCGCGCAGTACGTTCGGCGCTATGACTTCTGCCGCTCTCTCGCGATTCGACGGATACCGCGTCCTCATCACCGGCGCCGGCCAGGGCATCGGCGCCGCCACCGCCCGCAGGCTGGCGGCCGAGGGGGCCCGTGTCCTGGTCACCGACCTGGACGGCGACCGGGCACGGGCGGTGGCGGCGGAAATCCGGGAGAGCGGCGGCGCGGCCGACCCGCTGACCTGCGACGTCGCCGACCGGGCGGCCGTCGAAGCAGCGGTGGAGCATGCCGTCTCCCTGTTCGGCGGCCTCGACGTGCTGGTCAACAACGCCTACGCGTGCACCCCGGACGCCGCGCTGTTCGAGGACGAGCCGGACGAGGTCTGGCAGCGCGACCTGGACGTCACGCTCAGCGGCGCCTACCGGTGCGCGCGGGCCGCGCTACCGCATCTCGCCGCCTCCGGCCGGGGCGCGATCGTGAGCATCGGCTCGGTCAACGGGGTGCAGGACTTCGGTAACCACGCCTACAGCGCCGCCAAGGCGGGCCTGGCGAGCCTCACCCGTACCCTCGCGGGCCACGCAGGACCGCGCGGGGTTCGGGTCAACCTGGTCGCGCCCGGCACGGTCCGCACCGGTGGCTGGGCGGGCCGCGAGGCCGAACTGGCCCGGGTGAGCGGCCTCTACCCGCTCGGCCGGGTCGGCGAACCGGAGGACATCGCGGCGGCCGTCGCCTTCCTCGCCTCGTCCGACGCGGCGTGGGTCACCGGCACGACGCTGTGCGTGGACGGCGGGCTGACCGCGGTGAACACGGGTTTCCGGCAGGCGCTCGCACCGGAATAGGCCCTCCGGCCGGGTTCCTGCCGGAGGGCCTCGGACCGGTTCAGCGAGGGGTCGCGTCGTCGTAGACGGCCACGATCCGTTCCAGGAAGGCTGCCACGACGGCCTGTTCGTCCGACGAGAGCTCCGCGGCGGCGTCGGTGACACCGCCGATGACCGGCGCCACGTGCTCGTACGCCGTGGCGCCCCAGTGCTCGGCCGGGGTGACGATCACCTTGCGGCGATCGGTGGGGTGCGGCTCGCGGAGGGCGTGACCGCCCGCGACCAGCCGGTCGATCACCAGGGTCGTCGCCGCCGTCGAGGCGTCCAGCCTGCTGCCGAAGAAGGCGCGGCCCGAGGGCGAGGAGTTCGCGGGGGCGGGGGAGCACACCACGGTGTGACGGCTGCTGGGTGCCGCACACGGCACCGGCCTCCCGGGGCAGTCCCGGAAGGCCGGTGCGCGGGTACCCGTCCCCTCAAACGGGTACGCCCAGGCGGTGCTCCCGCCGTGTCCCCGTGTCCCGGCGGGCGGCGCCCCGGGGGGTGGTGAACAGCCGGTCCGCGGCCACCGCACCCGGACCGGTGAACACGAGCAGGAGCAGCGTCCAGCAGAAGAAGACCGCCGCCTCGCCGCCGTTCTGCATCGGCAGCAGGCCTGTCTGCTGGTGTACGTCGAAGTACGCGAACGCCATGGAGCCGGAGCCCACGAACGCGGCCGTTCTCGTACCGAGGCCGAGCGCCACCAGGATGCCGCCGGCCAGTTGGATGACGGCCGCGTACCACCCCGGCCAGGTGCCGGCGGAGAGCATCGGCCTGCCGAGCACGCCGAAGAGCGACGCGACTCCGTGACAGGTGAAGAGCAGCCCGACGACGAACCGGAACGTGCTGAGCGCATACGGCTGAGCCCGGCCGAGGCGAGTGACCATCATGGGTGTCCGCCTCCCGTCAGTTGTAGACGCCGAACTCGTACAGCGAGTAGCCGTAACCGGAGCCGCGGGCCGTGCCGTTGATCCGCACGTAGCGGCCCGTACCGTTGACGTCGATGTCGTCGATGTCGCCGTTGCCGTTCGTCACCGACTTCACCGTCGTCCAGCTCTGCCCGTCCTCGGACGTCTGGATGTCGTACGCCTTGCCGAACGCCGGGTCCCAGGCGAGCTGCACGTGCTTGAAGCTCGTCGAGGCGCCGAGGTCGACCTGGACCCACTGCGGGTCGCTCCAGTCACTGGCCCAGCGGGTGTCGAACTTGCCGTCCACCGCGTTGGCCGCACCGCACGGGCAGCCGCCCGTGGGGTCGGTCTGGGCGGAGGACGCCGTGGCGGTCTTGCCCTGGGATATGTTCGTCCCGTCCACCTTCGGGGGGATGACCTTCACGGACGTGGTCTCGATGCCCACGTTGCCCTTGCCGTCCGTGGCCTTCACATAGGCCTTGTAGACACCGGTCTTGCTCGGCGCGTTCGCGGTCAGCGTGCCGTCGCCGTTGTCCTTGGTGTCGGCGGGGACCAGTGCCTTGTTCTCGTCGATGTAGTTGCTGCTGAAGAGGACCTGGTAGGTGATCGCGTCGCCGTCCGGGTCACTGGTGTGCGTGCTGATCTTCACGTCGCTGCCGGTGGGGATACCGGTAGTGGCACCTTCCACCGCCATGTCCGTGATGACCGGCGGGGTGTTGTCACCCGAGGTGTCGGCGCCGTACGCCTTCTTCACGGCGTAGTACGAAAGGCGCTTCTCGCCGCCCGGCAGCAGGTTGAACCAGACGCCGCCGAAGTCGTCCTCGACGCCGTAGTGGAACATCGTGGCACCGAGCGCCACACCGGTGTGCCCGGTGATGCAGCCCCAGGCCTTCTCGTATCCCTCGGCCTTGGCCACATCGGTCGGCTCGGCCGGGACACCGTTCGCGTCGTCGTCGACCTCCCACTCACCGGCGGGGCCGCTCTCGGTGACGATGTAGGGCTTGTCGTAACCTCCCTGCTCCCAGTCGGCCTTGATGTTGCAGGTCGCCTGGTAGGAGTTGACCGCGTACAGGTCGAGGTCCGGGGCGTTCTTCTTGTAGTACGGCCAGGCGCCGGTCCAGGCGTCGGTCGAGGTCACCGGGTGGTTGGGGTCGACCTCGTGGATCTTCTTCGCGACGTCGTTGACGAAGGTCGTGTACGCGTTGCGCTGGGCCTCCAGTTCGTCACCGCCGTAGCAGTTCTGCAGGCCGAGCGTCGACTCGTTGCCGACGTTCCACATGAGCACACCGGGGTTGTCCTTGTAGGTGTCGACCCACTTGGGGAACTCGGCGAGCATGTCGTTCTTGTACTGCGTGTCCGTCAGGTAGTTGACGCAGCCGCCCGCGCCGGGGCCGCCGCCCGGCTGGAGCCAGAAGCCGGCGATCACCTTGATGCCGTTGGCCGCCGCCGTGTCGAAGAGCGGCTTGCTGGTGGCGTCGGTGCCCCAGGTGCGGATGGTGTTGACGCCCATCGACTTCACGTCGGGCATGTACTTCTCGGCGTCGGCGACCGACGGGCCCCAGGTCAGGCCCTTGACCGTATACGGCGAACCGTCCACGCTCAGCGCCCAGTTCCCCTGGGATCCGGTGACCTTGACGACGCTGCCGGCGGCCTGGGCGGCGGGTGCCTGGACGGCGAGCAGGCCGCCGCCGAGCACGGCTGCCGCTGCGAGGGGTGCCACAAGGCGCCTGGCCCGGCGGGTGGGGGGATGGTGCATTTTCCTGCTCCTTGCGAGTGGGGGAGGTTGGCGTGATGATCTTGGAGAGCGCTCTCCGTCGGGGCCGGAAAAAAGGCCCCTCGTTCCGTGGGGGGAAGTGTGGTGGTGCGGGCTACGGAAGTTCGTAGTTCTCGTCGAGCACGGCACCCTGGTCGGGGTGGTTCTCGTCGTAGCCGTGCGGGTCGCACTGCAGGCCGCCCTTGATGCAGTGCGTGGCCATCGCGTCGAGCGTGGCGGCGTCCCAGCCGTTCATGAAGTCGTAGTGGAAGGAGAAGCCGGCGCCACTCGCCAGTTTCACCTGGGACATGTCGCCCTTGACCGGCCAGGCCATCTTGAACTCGATCATCGGCAGTGCGACGGGGTGGTCGGCCGGGCAGGAGTTGTAGTTGTTGCCCGACGCCACCGGGTAGGCCATGTGGCTCTTGTGGTCCGGCGTGTCGAGGTGGATGCCGTCCCAGCAGCTGGGCGCCTGGAGGCGCAGGTTGAGCTGGGTGTCCTGGCTGGTCGGGCAGCTCGCCGGGAAGTCGTAGTTCTTGTACGCCTCACCGCACTCCCAGCCCTCGACGGTGCCCTTGAGGTTCTTGAACTCGTCCTCGGTCTGCATCGGGCTGCCGACGACGTACCGCAGCCCGCGCGGGAAGGGCCGCACGCTGGTGTAGTCGGTGACGCCCGACTTGTAGTAAATCGTCTGGACGCCCTCGGGGAGGATCTTCGTGTCACCGTTGAACAGGCTCGGCATCCAGTAGCCGGACTTGTCGCCGGGTGCCAGGCAGGTGGTGTCACCCGTCTCCAGCGAGGCGGTGGTGGTGTTCGCGTTCGTGGTGGTGTTGCCCATGAACGTGTGGTCGTGGGACTTGCCGGGCTGCCCCGGGTAGACGATCGGGTCGTCCGGGGCGGTGTGGGTCGGGGCGCACTTGGCCTGGAACTCGTGGAAGTACGCCGGTGGCGGGACCTCCATCGAGGGGGTGACCCCGGTGACGGGCGGGTCGGCCATGATGTAGCCGTCCCCGTCCGGATCGTCGCCGGAGGCCTGGGTGGACGCGGGCATGCCGGGCATGCCCGGCATGGAGTACGCGGCGTGTTCCGCGTGCGTGCCCGCTGCCGCGGCCGGCTTCTCGGGGGAAGCGTTCGCTGTCGCCGCGATGCCGGCGATCCCTGCCGTGGTCAGGGTCAGCGAGGTGAACAAGAGCAGTCCGGTGAGGGTTCTCGACCTCCGGGGCATGGAGACCTCCTGCTGCGTCGTGGGGGCGTGCATGGAGTTGGGAGAGCGCTCTCCCAACTCGGAGTGTTCCGCTCCTGACAAGAGCGTGTCAATAGTTGGTTAACGACGACCGCCGTGCGCGGACGGGGCGGAACGCGGCGTGCCGGCGGTGGAGTTGCCCGGTGACCTGCGAGGAGGTTCGCGAGGTGTGCACCCCGCGTGGTGGGTGAACCTTTGCGCCGGACGGGCGGGCGCGCACCGGCCGGAGGCGGGCGGGGCGTGTGTGTGCGCGGGTGCGGCGTGGCCGCTGAAGGCCGCTGCGAGGGCGGGCCGGTCAGGGAGCGGTCAGCGGAATCCGGTCGCCCGTGGACGTCGTGGCCAGCAGGACGAGGTCGGCCTCCAGGGCGCGAAGGTAGCGGCGGAGCTGTCGCTGGCTGATCTGCTCGACCGGGAGGCGCTCCAGTCGGGAGACGTTGGGCTGGGCCGTACCCATCCGTGTCGCGACCTCGGCCTGGGTCAGGCCGGCCTGCTCACGCAACTCGGCGAGCCTCATGCGTCACCGATCTTCCCGTACCGGCGAAAGGTGCTGGTATCGATGCTCCATGCTCCGAAGGTGACGGTGTCTCCGAAGATGTACGGCTCGCTGTGCCGGTACGTGCCGTGGCAGGGCTCGTCATGCACCGTGATCGTGCCGTCCCGCGGGTCCACGATCAGGTACAGGCCGATTCCCATGGCCGGGTAGTCGGCCATCTTCTCGACGTAGTCGCTGCTCGGGTTCGACTTCGAGACCACCTCGACGCAGGCCAGTACCTCGTCCGGGACGAGTGAGTCCCGGTCGGAATCCAGCGCGCTCTCCTCGCATACCAGTACGTCCGGGCGGCGCATGCGGCCTATCTGTGGATCCTCGACCTCCGGCCCGGTCTCGGCGATCCACCCCGGATGCGTCGAGGCGATCTGCTGATTGATCTGATCCCTGATCCGGCCCGCGATCCGCTCGTGCCGGTTGACGGGCCTCATCATCGCCATGACGGGACCGCCGGCGCCGATCTCCACGCTCCAGGAGCCCTCCAGATGCTCGGCATACTCGGACAGCTCGTCGGCTACCTTCCGCATCCACGCATAGTCCAGGACCATGGCCCGAGTATATCAAAAATCATATGCCACCTTCGATCTCCGGAGTCGCTCCGGAATCCGGTGGGTCGTCCTGCGCTGACGGAGCCCGCCATGTGACGGCCGGCGACGTGAGTGAGCCGTCCCACGCCGTCACCACCGCTCTCAACTCGTATGCAGCATCAGCCCGATGCCGACCACCATCAGCCCGGCCGCCGCGATGCGCGGGGCGCCGAAGCGTTCCTTGAAGAACACCGCGCCGATCGCCGCGCCGACGATGATCGACGACTCGCGCAGCGCCGCCACCGGGGCGAGTGCCGCGCGGGTCTGCGCCCACAGGACGAGTCCGTACGCCGTCACCGACAGGGCGGCGCCCAGGAGGCCGCGTACCGCGTGGGGGCGGAGCTGGGCCGGGAGGGCGGAGCGGCGCCGGTGGAGGGCGTAGAGGGGGATGGCGAGGCCTTCGAGGATCATCAGCCAGGCGATGTAGCCGAGCGAACTGCCCGAGGCGCGCACGCCGACGCCGTCGACCGTGGTGTATCCGGCGATGGCCAGACCCGTGGCGAGCGCGGCCAGGATCGCGGGCCACTGGGGGCGTTTACCGGCGCCTCGGATGCCCCAGAGGGCCAGCCCGACCAGCCCCGCCGAGGCGACCGCGACGCCCGCCGTCGCCCAGCCGTCCGGGCGCTCGCCCACGAAGACGGCGGCGAGGACGGTGACCACGAGCGGTGCCGTGCCGCGTGCGATCGGGTACATCTGGCCGAAGTCGCCGAGCGTGAACGACCGCATCAGCAACAGCATGTACGCCACGTGCAGGGCGGCGGACACCAGCAGGTACGGCCAGGCCTCCGCGGCCGGGAACGGGACGAAGCAGGCGGCGGCCGCGCCGATCAGCACACCGCCCCCGGCGATCAGGGTGAAGGAGAGCAGCTGGTCCTTGATCGCATGAGCGATGGCGTTCCAGCCGGCGTGGGTGAAGGCGGCCGTCAGGACGGCCATGGCGACGAGCGGTGTCACGTGGTACCCGGGATTCCGTTCAGCGGGGGCGGCGGCCGGTGAGAGCCTGCCAGCGTGCGTGGGCCGCGTCGAGTTCCTGGCGGGCCCGGGGGATACGGGGGTCGCCGCTCTGACGGGCGGTGACCTCTTCGAGCCTGCGCCCTTCCTCGGTCGGTCCGGTGGCGCTGCTGCGCAGGCGCCGCAGCTCGGCCCCGGCCTCACGGATGAGCCTCGGCCGGTCCCGCTGGAAGGCCTTGTCGGTGGCGATGGCGTTCTGGACGTCGAGGACGAACCTGCGGACGTACTCCTCGGCGAGCTCCGTGTGCGGGTAGGTCAGCAGGTGCCGGCGTCCGTCCGGGCCGGTCAGGTAGACGTGGGACTCCCCCGCGGAGTAGTCGGCGCGGATGGACATCTCGTGCAGCGGCAGATGGAGGTCGCCGCTCCAGTCGTCGGTGCCGCTCGCCACGAGGACGTGCTCGTAGAGGCTGAGGTCCCTGATCTCGTCCCGGTACCCGCCGCGGCCGGGCTCGCGCAGATACGCGAGTTCCTCCTCGGCTCTGCGCACCTCGCGCCGGTGGGTGGAGTCGGCCTTCCGGACGGCGTTCTGCGCGCCGGACAACTCCCACTGCGCCGCCCGTTCCAGGGTGCGCAGTGTGTTGCGCGCGGTGTCGAGGTCGTGGCGTGCGGCGGCGTACGCGCCGCCGAACGCGAACTTCCAGCCTCCCGGGTAGCGGTGGAGCTGCCGGCCGGCCGCGCCTGCGGCGACGAGGGCGGCCAGGACGAGCAGCAGGGGCAGTCCGGCGATCATGGTGCTTCTTCTCCCAGCGTGTCGGTCGTTACGTTCACTGCCCCGCGCGCAGGACCGCGGCGACGACCGGGCCGGCCGCGTCCCCGCCGTGGCCGCCGGACTGGACGACCGCCGCTGCCGCGAGGTCGTTGCTGAACCCGGTGAACCAGCTGTTGGACGTGGACTGCCCGTCCACCTCCGCCGAGCCGGTCTTGGCCCCCTTGTCGCCGCGAACCGAGGACATGGCCGCTTTGCCGGTGCCCCAGGAGGCGGTGGCCCGCATCATGGCGGTCAGCTGCCCGGTGACGTTTGGCGACAGCGACCGGGACGCGGTGGCGAGCTGACGGCCGTCCAGACTGCGCGGTACGAGGACCGGCTGACGGAAGGTGCCGGTGCGGGCCGTCGCGGTGATCGACGCCATGTTGAGCGCGTTCATCGTCACCGTGCCCTGGCCGATGTACTGGGCCGCCGCCTCGCCACCGGTCGCCTCCGGCACGCTGCCGTCGACGGAGACGGTACCGGTCTTCCACTCCAGGCCGATCCCGAAGACGTCCCGGGCCTCCTTGCCGAGCGCCGCGTCGTCCTTCGTGTCGTCGATCAGCTTGATGAAGGCCGTGTTGCAGGACTGGGCGAAGCTGGACGTGAACGTGTCCGTGGACGGGAGCGAGAAGTAGTTCAGGTTGTGGAACGTCCTGCCCTGGTAGAGCACTTCCCTGGGGCACTCGACGGGGCTGTTCGCGGACGCGAGCCCCTTCTCGATGAGCAGCGCGGCGGTCACGATCTTCATCGTGGAGCCCGGCGCCTGTTCGCCCTTCATCGCCGTGTTGAAGCCGGTCGCCGGGTTGTTGGCCACCGCGCGGATCTCGCCGGTGGACGGCTTCACCGCCACCACCGAGGCCCCGCTGTACTGCTTGACCGCGGTCTCGGCCGCCGCCTGGGCGTTCGCGTCCAGGGTGGTCGGCACCTTGCCCGGCTTCCCCTTGACCAGGGTCAGCAGCGTCTTGTCCGCACCGTCGGCGTTCGCGCTGTTGATCCAGGTCTCGATGCCGACGGTGCCGCCGGCCTTCGCGCCGTACCGCTTGCGCAGGTCGTCCAGGATGGCGCCCAGCGACGGGTACTTCTCCTTGGTGAGCACATTGCCGTTGCGGTCCACGGCCTCGATCGACGCGGTCTTCGACTCGCCGGTCTCCAGCGACTCGCCCTTGCCCAGCTCCGGATGGATCACGGACGGGACCCAGTCGACGAGCGGGCGGCCCGTGGTCAGGCCGCGTACGACGGTGAGCTCGGAGGCGTACGTCCAGGGCTTCGTCCTGCCCTCGTAGGAGACCGTCGCCTTGACCGTGTACGGCACCTTCGAGCCGGTCGCCGGGCCCGGTGTGATCACGGCCTTCGTGACATGGGCCGATTCGCTGTAGCCGGCCAGTGCGGGCTCGGCGTCGCCCTTGTTGTTGGTCAGTTCGGCCGCGACGGTCGCCTCGCCCTTCGCCCAAGCGGCGAGGAACGCCTTCGACGTCTCGGCTATCTCGTCCTCGGTGACCGGGCCCGTCTTCACCTCGGACGAAGTGGCTTTGGTGTCCGAACCGCCCCCGACCCCGCTGTCGCCGAGGCCGTCCAGGACGTTGTACGCCCCGTACCCCACCCCACCGACCACGACGGCGAACACCCCGCCGACCACGGCTACCTTCGCTCCACTGCGCATCCCTGCAGTCCCCCTCCCCAGGAGGCCCCCTTGAACATGTTCAAGGGGGCTTTTCCCGGCACTTTACGGGACTGCCGTGACGGGGGAGCAGGTTGTTATCGGAATGCGATCCGATGCAGCATGCACAGACCGGTCAAATCCAGGTATCCAGCCACATGCGATCCCGCCAGGAATCCTCCGGAATCGGGGTCCCCGTATAGAGCGGCCAGAAGTAAATGAAATTCCAGACGATCAGGAGGACCAGGACGCCGGCCGCGACGGCCCCCACGGTCCGGCGTCGTTCACCTGACGGATCACCCTTCGCCAGGCCCAGTTCGTGTTTCTCCCCGGTGCCGGCAGCCGGGCCCAGCATCGCGCCGATCATCATCGCGACCGCCAGGCAGAGGAACGGCACGAACACGACCGCGTAGAAAAGGAAAATGGTGCGTTCCTGGTACAGGAACCACGGCACCCACCCCGCCGCCACGCCACAGGCGATCGCGCCCGCCCGCCAGTCGCGGCGGAAGAACCAGCGCCACAGCACGTACAGCAGGGCGAAGCAAGCGGCCCACCAGAGCAGGGGCGTACCGAGGGCCAGCACCTCGCGCGCGCACTTGCCGGTCGACGACTGGACGCAGCCGTTCTGCTCCTCGTAGAAGTACGAGACGGGCCGGCCCAGCACGATCCAGCTCCACGGATTGGACTGGTAGGTGTGACCGGACGTCAGGTTCACATGGAACTCGTACACCTGGTTCTCGTAGTGCCACAGGCTGCGCAGCCAGTCCGGCAGCCAGGTCCAGTTGCCGCCCTTGCCGTCGGTCGCCGCCCAGTCCCGGTAGTAGCCGTGCCGGTCGGGGTCGTTGTGGATGATCCAGCCGGTCCACGAGGCGAGGTACGTGAGCACCGCGACCGGCACCGTGGAGACGAACGCCGGCATCAGGTCCCGCTTCAGCACCGCCTTGTACGGCTGCACGGCGCCTGCCGTCCGCCGCGCGCCCACGTCCCACAAGACCGTCATCAGGCCGAACGCGACCATGATGTACAGCCCGTTCCACTTGGTGGCGAAGGCCAGTCCCAGCGAGATCCCGGCCGCGATCCGCCACGGACGCCAGCCGAGCCGCAACCCCTCCGCGATCCCGGCGTCCGGCCTCAGCACGCCGTCCTCGTCGACGGGCAGCGCGGCGGCGAGCTTGCGCCTGGCCCAGTCCCGGTCGATCAGCAGACAGCCGAACGAGGCCAGTACGAAGAACATCAGCACCAGGTCGAGCAGCGCCGTGCGGCTCATCACGAAGTGCAGTCCGTCCACCGCGAGCAGCGCGCCCGCCAGACAGCCCAGGAACGTCGAGCGGAACAGCCTGCGGCCGATCCGGCACAGCATCAGCACCGACAGCGTGCCGAGCACGGCGACCATGAACCGCCAGCCGAATGGCGTGAACCCGAAGAGCTGCTCACCGATCCCGATGATCCACTTGCCGACCGGCGGGTGCACCACATAACCGGGATCGGTCGGGACCGGCACCTGCGACGGGTCGTTGAGGATCAGCTTGTCGACGTCCTTGGGCCACGACCCCTCGTACCCCTGCTTGATGAGCGCCCAGGAGTCCTTGGCGTAGTACGTCTCATCGAATATCACCGCGTGCGGGCTGCCCAGGTTCCAGAACCGCAGCACCCCGGCGACCGCCGCGACCAGCAGCGGACCGCCCCAGGCCGACCAGCGCACCAGCCGCTCCGCGACCGGCGGGGGCACCGCGAGCACCGCCCACACCTGGCCCCCCGGGCGGGTGTACGGCGGAACCAGCCGCTCCCGCAGCCCGATACCGGGGCGCGGGAAATGGCCGAAGCGGCGCAGCCGCTGCTGCCAGGAAGTCGGCTCCGGGCCGTGCAGTTCCCCGGCGTCTTGGCCCTGCCGGGCTTCGGGCGCAGTACTCGTCACCGCGCCATCGTAGGGAACGCATCTGTGCGAGTGCTGTCGCCCGTGCTGGGAGGATGGACGTTGTGACTGGAACGACTGGAACGCTGGTACTCGCAGGGACCCCCATCGGTGATGTGGCGGACGCCCCGCCACGCCTCGCCGCAGAACTGGAGACGGCCGATGTCGTCGCCGCGGAGGACACCCGCCGGCTCCGCCGGCTGACCCAGGCGCTGGGCATCCACACGACGGGGCGTGTCGTCTCCTATTTCGAGGGCAACGAGACCGCCCGTACGCCCGAACTCGTCGAGGCGCTGCTGGGCGGTGCCCGGGTGCTGCTGGTGACGGACGCGGGGATGCCGTCCGTGTCCGACCCCGGCTACCGGCTGGTCGCCGCGGCCGTGGAGAAGGACATCAAGGTCACGGCGGTGCCGGGCCCGTCGGCGGTTCTCACCGCGCTCGCGCTGTCCGCGCTGCCGGTGGACCGGTTCTGCTTCGAGGGCTTCCTGCCGCGCAAGGCCGGTGAGCGCCTCGGCAAGCTCCGCGAGGTCGCCGACGAGCGCCGCACCATGGTGTTCTTCGAGGCCCCGCACCGGCTCGACGACACCCTCGTGGCCATGGCCGAGATCTTCGGCGCCGACCGGCGCGCCGCGGTGTGCCGCGAGCTGACCAAGACGTACGAGGAAGTGAAGCGCGGCCCGCTGGGCGAGCTCGCCGTCTGGGCGGCCGAAGGCGTACGCGGCGAGATCACCGTCGTCGTCGAGGGCGCGGCCGACTCCGGGGCCGAGGAACTGGACGCCGAGGAACTGGTACGCAGGGTGCAGGTGCGCGAGGAGGCGGGGGAGCGGCGCAAGGAGGCGATCGCCGCCGTCGCCGCCGCGGCGGGGCTGCCCAAACGCGAGGTGTTCGACGCGGTCGTCGCAGCAAAGAATGCGGCTCGGACCGGCCCGGCGGAGGGTAAAGGACTATCGTGAAAAGCAAAGCGCGAGTCGCGTTCCGGGCCTTTTTGCCACGAGAAGGCCAAATCCGCTCCAACACTCGACAGGGCCTGGTGCGCTCCCGCCGGTAAAGGCGTCCACTGGATCCAGGACGCATTCTCCGGAGTGCTTGTCCGGCGGACAAGAGGAGCAGGCATGAGCGAGATCGCAGCAACCACCGTGCACGAGGCGTATGCCTTCGCCTGCATGAGGTGTGGATACGGCTGGGAACAGGCCTACGAAATAGAGCACCACGTCGACGCCTCGAACCACGCATTCGTGGTCTACAAGGCGGACGGCGAACGTGTGCCGTCGCCGCTTTCCACGCCGACCTGCACGAACTGCGGCGGCCACGTCGTGAGGATCATGCGGGCCGGCCGGGTCTCCACGGTGCAGCAGCTGCTGCAGAACCGCCGGCCGGCCGCCGAGGTGCGGGAGCCCGTGGCCGCCACGGCTGCTCCCGCGGGTGACCACCACTGGCACCTTTCCGACCTGCTCCACCCCTTCCACCGCAAGTGAGGGTCCCGGCCACGGTCCTCGTACGATCGTGGCCATGAGCCGTACCGAAGCCCCGCCGCTGCCCGAGCCCCTCCGGGTGCCGGTCGCCGATTCGCACACTCACCTGGACATGCAGGACGGCACCGTCGAGGAGGGCCTGGCCAGGGCCGCCGCGGTGAACGTGACGACCGTGATCCAGGTGGGCTGTGACGTGAAGGGCTCGCGCTGGGCGGCCGAGACCGCGGCGGCGCACGCGTCCGTGTACGCCGCCGTCGCACTGCACCCCAACGAGGCGCCGCGGATCGTGCACGGAGATCCGGATGGCTGGTCGCGGCAGGGGGCGCGCGAGGGCGGCGGGACCGCCGCGCTCCACGAGGCGCTCGCCGAGATCGACGCGCTGGCCGCACTGGACCACGTACGTGGCGTCGGCGAGACCGGACTCGACTACTTCCGGACCGGGCCCGAGGGCATGGCGGCCCAGGAGGAGTCGTTCCGCGCCCACATCGAGATCGCCAAACGGCACGGCAAGGCACTCGTCATCCACGATCGCGAGGCGCACGCCGATGTGCTGCGCATCCTGGCCGACGCGGGCGCCCCCGAGCGGACCGTCTTCCACTGCTACTCCGGCGACGCCGACATGGCCCGGATCTGCGCGGACGCCGGGTACTTCATGTCCTTCGCGGGCAACATGACGTTCAAGAACGCCCAGCCGCTGCGTGACGCGCTGGCCGTGGCGCCGGTCGAACTGGTCCTCGTCGAGACCGACGCGCCCTTCCTCACGCCCGCCCCGTACCGCGGACGGCCTAACGCGCCGTATCTGATTCCGGTCACGCTGCGCGCCATGGCGGCGGTCAAGGGCATGGACGAGGACACCCTGGCGTCGGCGATCGCCGACAACACGGCGCGCGCGTTCGACTACTGACCCGCCTCTCGCGACCCTGCGTAGTCGCGCCGCTTTGGAGAGTCACGTCCCCTCGGCTATCGTCCCGGGCGCCAAGAGTGAGCCGGGCGGTACGGACCTTCTGGAGCGAGCGTCGTGAGCAATTCGCAGGGCAGTCACCGTGCAGCACGCGGCAGAGGGCGTACGTCGCCGGCCGGGAAGCGCGGGCCCGCCACCGTCGTCGTGCCGGGCCCGTCCCCCGTCCCGCCGCACGAGGAGCTCACGCTCGCCGCCTGGCCCCGGCGCGCCCCGACCGTCGTGGACATGCCGACCGGGCGCACCGCGGCCGCGACCGGCGCCCCGGGCCGCACCGCGCAGGCCGGTGGTGGGGGCCCGCACGCCCCGGGCCGCACCGCGCAGGCCCCCACCGTCACCGCGCTCACCGTGCCGGCCCCCGGCGGCAGGTCCGGGGCGCGGCGGGGCACCCGGCGGCGTCGGGTGACCGTCCGGCCCGAGCAGCTGCGCCGCCTGGTGCCGCAGGCCCTCGTGGTCGCGTTCCTGGCGGGCGGGACGACCGCGTTCGTCGCCGAGGACAAGGCGGTGACGCTGGACGTCGACGGGCAGCCCCGCACCCTGCACACCTTCGCGGACGACGTCGGCGAACTCCTCGCCGAACAGGGCATCGCCGCGGACGACGGCACGGCGGTGTCCCCGGCCCCCGGGACCCGCCTCGGCGACGGCGACGTGATCACCGTCGGCGGCCCGCGCCCGGTGACGCTCACGCTCGACGGGGTGCGGCGCCGCGTCTGGACCTCCGAGCCCACCGTCGGCGCCGCGCTGCGCCGCCTCGGCGTGCGGGCCGACGGGGCCTACCTCTCCGTCTCCCGGGCCGCACCGATCGGGCGCACCGGACTGACGCTGGACGTGCGCACCGAGCGCACCGTCACCGTGATGGCCGACGGCCGCGAGCACACCGTCCGCACCAACGCCGCCACCGTCCGCGAGGCCGTCGCCCGGGCCGGAATCGTCCTGCACGGCGAGGACACCACGTCCGTGGCCCCGGAGAGCTTCCCCCGCGAGGGCCAGACCGTCTCCGTGCTCCGGATCGCGACGACCCGGGTGGTGCGCGAGGAACTGCTGCCGTACGCCGTGGAACGGTCCGGGGACGGGGCCCTGGCCGCCGGCACCGAAGTGGTCGTACGGGAGGGCCGGGACGGGTCGCGCCGGGTCATGTACGCCCTGCGGACCGTCAACGGCGTCCGGCAGAAGCCCAGGGTGCTGGCCACCGAGGTCGTACGGGAACCGGTCAGCCAGGTCGTGAAGGCCGGTACCGGGCCCCGCACGGCAGGGACGGCAGGCTGAGGGCTGTCCCTGCCGTGCGGGGCTCGCCTGTTCCAAACGAGAGGCCCTGGCGACAGCCCGTACGCTTAACAGGTGAGCACCACAGAGCCCGACGCCCTCCTGGGCCCCGCAGACATCCGCGAGCTGGCCGCGACGCTGGGCGTACGTCCCACGAAGCAGCGCGGTCAGAACTTCGTCATCGACGCCAACACGGTCCGCCGGATCGTGCGCACCGCGGAGGTCCGCCCGGACGACGTGGTGGTGGAGGTCGGCCCCGGTCTGGGCTCGCTGACCCTGGCTCTGCTGGAGGCGGCCGACCGGGTCGTCGCCGTCGAGATCGACGACGTGCTGGCGTCCGCCCTGCCGGCCACGGTCGCCGCCCGGATGCCGGAGCGCGCAGGCCGCTTCACCCTCGTCCACTCGGACGCGATGCTCGTCCGGGAGCTGCCGGGCCCGCCGCCGACCGCGCTGGTCGCCAATCTTCCGTACAACGTCGCCGTGCCCGTGCTGCTCACCATGCTCGACCGCTTCCCCAGCATCGAGCGGACCCTGGTCATGGTGCAGGCCGAGGTCGCCGACCGGCTGGCCGCCAGGCCCGGCAACAAGGTCTACGGAGTGCCGTCGGTGAAGGCCAACTGGTACACCGACGTGAAGCGCGCCGGCTCCATCGGCCGCAAGGTCTTCTGGCCCGCGCCCAACGTCGACTCGGGCCTGGTGTCGCTGGTCCGCCGCACCGAGCCCGTCGCCACCACGGCGAGCAAGGCCGAGGTCTTCGCGGTCGTCGACGCCGCCTTCGCCCAGCGCCGCAAGACACTGCGCGCCGCCCTGGCCGGGTGGGCGGGCTCCGCGCCCGCCGCCGAAGCGGCCCTGGTCGCGGCCGGCGTCTCGCCGCAGGCCCGCGGCGAGGCCCTCACCGTCGAGGAGTTCGCCGCCATCGCCGAGAACAAGCCGGAGCTGTCCGCATGAGCGCGAGCGTCACCGTCCGGGTGCCGGCCAAGGTCAACGTCCAGCTCGCGGTCGGCGCCGCGCGCCCCGACGGCTTCCACGACCTCGCCAACGTCTTCCTCGCCGTCGGCCTGTACGACGAGGTCACCGTCACCCCGGCCGACGCGCTGCGCGTCACCTGCTCGGGCCCGGACGCCGACCAGGTGCCGCTGGACGCCTCCAACCTCGCCGCCCGCGCCGCGACCGCGCTGGCCGAGCGGTACGGCATCGCACCCGACGTCCACCTCCACATCGCCAAGGACATCCCCGTCGCGGGCGGCATGGCCGGCGGCAGCGCGGACGCGGCCGGCGCGCTGCTCGCGTGCGACGCGCTCTGGTCCACCGGCGCCTCCCGCGAGGAGCTCCTGGAGATCTGCGCGGAGCTGGGCAGCGACGTGCCGTTCAGCCTGGTCGGCGGGGCGGCCCTCGGGGTCGGCCGCGGCGAGCAGCTCACCCCGGTCGAGGTCGGCGGCACCTTCCACTGGGTCTTCGCGGTCGCCGACGGCGGGCTCTCCACCCCGGCCGTCTACCGCGAGTTCGACCGGCTCACGGCGGGCACCCGGGTGCCCGAGCCCGTCGTGTCGCCCGCGCTCCTGGGCGCCCTGCGGTCCGGCGACACCGCCGCCCTCGCCGGAGTCCTCAGCAACGACCTCCAGGCCCCGGCGCTGTCGCTGCGGCCCTCGCTGGCCCGCACCCTGGCCGCGGGCACCGTCGCGGGCGCACGGGCCGCGCTGGTCTCGGGCTCCGGGCCTACCACCGCGTTCCTCACCGAGGACGAGGCGTCGGCCCGCGCCATCGCCGACGCGCTGACCGCCTCGGGGTCCTGTCGCACCGCCCGGATCGCGTCGTCCCCGGCGCCGGGGGCGACGGTTCAGCGGCCGTAGTGGTAGCGGCAGGAGGCGATGCGTACCTCGTCCTCGGCCACGCGGTGGACGAGGCGGTGTTCGTCGCTGATCCTTCGGGACCAGTACCCGTGGAATCCGTGCCGCAGAGGTTCCGGCTTACCGATGCCTTCGTTCCCGTTGCGGACGACGTCCTGGAGCAAGGCGTTGATCCGCTTGAGGACCTTCCGGTCCTGGGCCTGCCACCAGACGTAGTCGGCCCATGCGGTCTCATGCCGGACAAGCTTCATTCGACGAGGTCCCGAACCGAGCCGCCACCGTTCTCGAGATCATCGATCGCCGCCAGCACGCGACGCGCGTTCTCGGGGCTCCGGTACAGGTAGGCCGTCTCCTTCATGGCCTCGTACTCGTCGAGCGCCACGATCACCACGGGCTCATGCCCGGCACGCGTCACTATGACCTCTTCGCGGTCGTCGACGACCGCGCTGAGGGTCTCCGCGTACTTGGCCCGCGATTCGGTGTAGGTCATCGTGCGCACGGCTGCCTCCTCAGTGCTGTACAGGATGCTGTACGTACAGATAGGTGTACGTACAGCACTCCCGGGAGGGCCACGGCGATACGTGTACGGCCTCAGCCGAGCCGCACGCTCCGCTTCGCCAGCTCGAAGGCCGGCAGCATCGACTTGTGCTCGTCCGCGTCCAGCCCGCCCAGGTGGACCACGACCGGCCCGTCCGGGGTGGCGACGGCGAAGGCCCGGTTCGGGCGCGACTCGTCCAGGAGCTCGCTGTAGATGGTGTAGCGGGCCTCGGTCACGGACAGCTTCCCGACCGTGGTCTGCGTGTACGTGATCTTCGAGGGATTGGTGTCCGCCTTCACGAAGCCCTCCAGGGCCTGGCGCGCCGTGCTCCCCTTGTCGTCGCCCTTCCACACCCGGAGGAACCCGATGTGCCCGGCGGGCTTCGCGTCGATCTCGCAGGCCAGGGTGACCGGGCCCTGGATGCCGAGCTCGGCGAAGTCCGAGCCGGGCTTGCCGGCGACCACGGCCTCCGCCGTCCAGTGCTGTGCCGTGTCGAGGACGACGGGCAGCTTGCACACGGAGCCGGAGCCCCCGACCGTGCCGCCCTTGGTCGCGGACGTCTCCGCCGTCGCCTTCGCCGTCGTCTTCGCCGGGGCGCCGCCCGGCTTCGTGTCCACCGTCGTCGCGCCGTCGGACCCCGACGAGCAGCCGGTCAGCGCCACGGCTGCCAGCAGGACGGGCGCCAGCCCGCGAACCGTACGTCGTGTCATGAAGTTCCCCACCCCGGGTGACACCCGGGGACCGGCCCCGGGCTTGATCAATGCGGGCAAGGTACCGCACAGGGGTGTCCGCGAGGACACCGTGCCCGGCACCGTCCCGCACAGGTGAGCGGGCGCTCGTAAGGAGCCCGGCGCCATGGCGACTACGCTGAAGGTCAGTGTTTCTCCTTCGAGCTGGAGCGTTCGTGGCCGTCAACCTCGTCAATGTCGAGCAGGTCAGCAAGGTGTACGGCACCCGTGCGCTGCTCGACGGTGTGTCCCTCGGCGTGTCCGAAGGGGACCGGATCGGTGTCGTCGGCCGTAACGGAGACGGAAAGACGACCCTTATCCGGATGCTCGCCAAGCTGGAGGAGGCGGACACCGGCCGGGTCACCCACAACGGCGGACTGCGCCTCGGCGTCCTGACCCAGCACGATTCGCTCGACCCGAAGGCCACGATCCGCCACGAGGTCATCGGCGATCTCGCCGACCACGAGTGGGCGGGCAGCGCCAAGATCCGTGACGTCCTGACCGGGCTCTTCGGCGGCCTCGACCTGGCCGGCTTCGAGCAGGGCCTGGACACCGTCATCGCCCCGCTCTCCGGCGGTGAGCGCCGGCGGATCGCGCTGGCCAAGCTCCTCATCGCCGAGCAGGACCTGATCGTCCTCGACGAGCCGACCAACCACCTCGACGTCGAGGGCATCTCCTGGCTGGCCGGGCATCTGCGCGCCCGCCGCTCGGCACTGGTCTGCGTCACCCACGACCGGTGGTTCCTCGACCAGGTCTGCACCCGCATGTGGGACGTCCAGCGCGGCACGGTCCACGAGTACGAGGGGGGCTACAGCGACTACGTCTTCGCCCGGGCCGAACGCGAGCGGATCGCCGCCACCGAGGAGGGCAAGCGGCAGAACCTGATGCGCAAGGAGCTGGCCTGGCTGCGGCGCGGCGCCCCCGCCCGTACGTCCAAGCCGCGCTACCGCATCGAGGCCGCCAACGAACTGATCGCCGATGTGCCGCCGCCGCGCGACACCAGCGCGCTGATGAAGTTCGCCAACGCCCGGCTCGGCAAGACCGTCTTCGAGCTGGAGGACGTCACCGTCCAGGCCGGCCCCAAGACGCTGCTGACCCACCTCACCTGGCAGCTCGGCCCCGGCGACCGGATCGGCCTGGTCGGGGTCAACGGCGCCGGGAAGACCTCGCTGCTGCGGGCGCTGGAACAGGCCGCCCGCACCCAGGGCGAGGCACAGCCCGCGGACGGGAAGATCGTCGTCGGCAAGACCGTCAAGCTGGCCTACCTCTCCCAGGAGGTCGCGGAGCTCAACCCGAACCTGCGGGTGCTGGAGGCCGTGCAGCAGGTGCGCGACCGGGTCGACCTCGGCAAGGGCCGGGAGATGACCGCGGGCCAGCTCTGTGAGCAGTTCGGCTTCTCGAAGGAGAAGCAGTGGACGCCGGTCGGCGACCTGTCGGGCGGTGAGCGGCGCAGGCTGCAGATCCTGCGGCTGCTGATGGACGAGCCGAACGTCCTCTTCCTCGACGAGCCCACCAACGACCTCGACATCGAGACCCTGACCCAGCTGGAGGATCTCCTCGACGGCTGGCCCGGGTCGATGATCGTGATCTCGCACGACCGGTTCTTCATCGAGCGGACCACGGACAAGGTGCTGGCGCTCCTCGGCGACAAGTCGTTGCGGATGCTGCCGCGCGGCATCGACGAGTACCTGGAACGCAGGCTCCAGATGGCCGGGTCCGCCGCCCCCGCCGCGCCCTCCCCGGCCTCCCGGACCGCCGCCGCCCCGGCGCCGGGCGTCTCGCCGCAGGAGGCGCGCGCGGCGAAGAAGGAACTGCAGAAGGTCGAGCGGCAGCTCGACAAGATGTCGACCCGCGAGACGACGCTGCACGCCCAGATCGCCGACAACGCCACGGACTTCGAGAAGGTCGCGAAGCTCGACGCCGAACTGCGCGAACTCGTCGCGGAACGCGATGTGCTGGAGATGCGCTGGCTGGAACTGGCCGAGGACGCCTGACCGGCCGTCGTTCCGGGGCGCCTTGCTGCGTGGCCGGTGCAACTGCCGTGACTGGTGTGGCCGATGAGGCCGGTGGGGCGGGTGGTAGAAAGAAACCTTGCCCGGCGCACCTGCCGGACCACTTCGCAGCGCAGGCACCGACGGAACGACAACGGAACAGGGGGACGGGCCGATGAGCCAGCCGCCCGGACAGCAGCCGCCGCAGGGTGGGTTCGGAGCTCCTTACGACCCGCCGCCCGGGTCGTACCCGCCACCGGCCGCCCCGCAGCAGCCGGCCGGTCCGTACGGCGCCCAGCCCGGCCCGTACCACCAGCCCGGCCCGTACCACCAGCCGCCGCAGGGGTACGGGTACCCGCCGCAGCCGGCACCGCAGCCGCCGCGTTCCGGCGGAGGCGGCCCCCGGGGCGGCGGGCGTCTCCGCGGCAGGACCGGAGTGATCGTCGCCGCGGTGCTCGGGGTGGTGCTCCTGGCCGGCGGCGGCATCTGGTTCGCCTCCGACGGGGACGGCACGGACAAGAAGCCCACGGCCGGCGGCCACGACTCGGGGCAGCCTGACCCCTCGCCCTCGCCGACCCTGGACCAGGGCGACGGCAAGGGTGACGGCGACGACGACGGCACGCGCACCCCCCGCGAGGAGACCGCCGAGATCAACGCGGAGCGCAAGCCCGGCGAGGCGAAGCTCCTCTGGCTCCAGAAGAGCGGCATCGACCTCCCGGAGGGCGGCGAGGACGTCTACGGCCCCTGGTTCGCCGGCGACACCGTCGTCACGGCGATGTACCACTCCGTCACGGGCTATTCGATCGCCGACGGCACGCGCAAGTGGACCCTGAGGCTGCCCGCCAACGCCTGCGCGGCGCCCACACAGCCCACCGCCGACGGCAAGATCGTCCTGGGCATCGAGCACAGCACCGCGAGCGACGCGTCCTGCGACAACCTCCAGATGGTCGACCTCACGACGGGCAAGCTCGGCTGGCGCAAGGCGTACGTGCGCGACGGTGCCTGGGACGGGCTCTCCGACCTCGCGATGTCGGTCAACGGCGACACCGTGACCGTGGGACGCACCAGCAGGACCGACGCCTTCCGCGTCAGCGACGGCAAGGTGCTGTTCGGGAAGCTGCCCGGCAACTGCCAGCCGTTCGGCTTCGCCAGCGGCCCCGTGGCGATCGCCGCGGCGAGCTGCCAGACCGCCGCGGACGACCACAAGGAACACCTGGTGCAGCGGATCGACCCCGCCACCGGCAAGGTGCAGTGGACGTACAAGGTGAAGAAGGGCTGGCAGGTCGAGCAGATCTACTCCGCCGACCCCATCGTGGTCTCGCTCACGCAGGGGGAGACGAAGGACAAGTGGGGTGTCCTCGTGCTCAACGCCGACGGCACCTACCGCACCCAGCTCTCCGGCGGACCGGGCAACTTCGCGCGCAAGTGCGACAAGGACCGGCACGTCCAGGGGTCCAACCTCGACAGCTGCGTCGGGGTCGCCGCCGGGGCGAACACGTTCTACATGGCGACCGGGGCCGTCGACATCAAGGCCGGCGAGGGCAACAAGGTCGCCGCCTTCGACCTGTCCACCGGCAAGTTCAAGTGGGCGGTCACCTCTCCGGTCGACCAGCCCCTCTCGCCCGTGCGGACGGACGGCGGCAAGCTGCTGATGTACCTCGCGCCGGCCAAGAACAAGGGCGGCGGTATCGCCTCCGTCCCGTCCACCGGCGGTAACTGGCAGATGGTGCTGCGGCATCCGGCGGCGGCCACCCTCGTCGAACGCGCCTTCTTCGAACCGACCGTCTCCTACGTGGGCGGGCGAAGCTTCCTCACGTATTCGAGGATCAGCGGCTCGGACGACGAGGAGATCGAGACGCGGTCCATCGCGGCCTTCGGCAACTGACAGCCGTTCAGGCGTAACGGCGGCATCACGGGGCGGTTCTCCCTTGGGAACAGGGGTGGACCGAACCGGAGCCGGTGCCGGGCCGGGTGGTACAAAGAAGCCCCGCTCGACTGACGTAACACTGCGGGATCCATGCCCGATTCGCTCCATTTCGCTGGTAATCCGCGGAGTCCTCGCCGACTTCCGGGGGCTCCGGCGCGATCGCGGGGGAGTCCGGACCGGGCACCGGACCGCATGAAGGGGGACGCGCTGATGACCCAGCCGCCCAGCCAGCAACCGCCGCAGGGAGGCTTCGGCGCTCCGCAGGATCCGCCGCAGGGAGTTCCTCAGCCGCCCCAGGGCCCGCCGCAGACACCGCCGCCCGCGCAGCCGCCCCAGGCACCGGCCGGCCAGCCGGGTTACGGCTACCCGCAGCAGCCGCCCCAGGCACCGGGCCAGCCGCCGCAGGCCGGTTACGGCTACCCCCAGCAGCCCGGACCGTACGCCCAGCAGCCCGGGCCCTACGGTCAGCCGCAGCAGCCGGGCCCGTACGCGCAGCAGCAGCCCGGCCCGTACGGCCAGCCGCAGCAGCCCGGTTACGGCTATCCGCAGCAGCAGTACCCCGGCGCGCCGGCCCCCGCCGGTCCGGCCGGACCCGGCGGCGGCAACCCCTTCAAGGGCAAGCCCGCCATGATCATCGGGGCCGCGGTCGCCGCGCTCCTGGTCATCGGCAGCGGCATCTTCCTGCTGGCGGGCAAGGACGACGACGAGAAGAAGCCCGTGGCGAAGAAGAGCGGCGAGGTCCAGAAGCCGACCACGTCGCCCACCGTCGACGAGGGCGACGGCGACGGAACCGGTCGTGAGGGCAGCGACGACCTGAACGGCGGGCGCAAGCCCGGCGAGGCGAAGGTCCTCTGGCTCCAGAAGAACGACGTCGACCTGCCGCGCAACGGCGCGGACGTGTACGGGCCGTGGATCGTAGGCGACACCATCGTCAAGGGCATGTACCGCACGGTCTCCGGCTACTCGGTGGCCGACGGCAAGCAGAAGTGGACGCTGAAGCTGCCCGCGGACATCTGCGCCGCACCGGCGCAGACCACCACGGACGGCAGGATCGTCATCGGGGTCAAGAACGGCACGTCCGACAAGGCCGACTGCTCCGACCTCCAGCTGATCGACCTCAACACGGGCAAGACGGGCTGGAAGAAGCCGGTCAAGAGCAGCGGGCTCTTCGACCTGATGTCGGACATCTCCCTCGCCATCAGCGGCGACACCGTGACGGTCGGCCGCACCGGCGCCTCCAACGCGTTCCGGGTGAGTGACGGCAAGGAACTGTTCGGCAAGCGCTCCGGCATCTGCCAGCCGTTCGCCTTCGCGGGCGGCTCCAAGCTGATCGCCGCCACCAGCTGCCGTACCGACGACGTCGAGAATCCGCAGCACGAGATCGAGGAGATCGATCCGAACACCGGCAAGCCCAAGTGGACCTACAAGCTTGCACGCGGTGTGGAGGTCGACAAGGTCTACTCGGTGAGCCCGCTTGTCGTGTCGTTGAACAAGGGCAGCGGCGACAGCAAGAAGTGGAGCATCGTCGCGTTCCGGGAGAACGGCACGCTCCGCTCCCAGATCACCAGCGACAAGGGCGACAAGTTCGCCCCTGACTGCGGTGGCGCGTTCGCCGTCTTCGGCCAGCGCCTCGACGGCTGCACCGGTGTCGCGGCCGACGCCAACACCTTCTACATGGCGACGCAGGACGACACCAGCGGCACCGGCCGCACCAACCAGGTCGTCGCGTTCAACCTGAACACCGGCAGGACGAAGTGGAAGGCGAAGGCCCCGGCCGAGCAGACCATGAAGCCGCTGCGGATGGAGGGCGCCGACGTGCTCCTCTACGTGGACGCCGGGTACAACAAGGGCGGCGGGATCGCCACCCTGTCCCCCTCCGGCGGCAGTCCGAAGATGGTGCTCCAGCACCCGGCGTCGACGGCACAGATCGAGAGCTCCTTCTGGGACGAGGAGGTGCTCTACGCGGGCGGCCGTTCGTTCATCACGAGCGGGCGGATCAGTGCGAGCAACGACGAAAAGGAACTGGAGACGAAGACCATGATGGCCTTCGGCAAGTAACAGCTCCCCACGGCACCCGCAGGAACACCACCGGTCGCGGACGGCGGCAGACCCGTCCGCGACCGGTTCCCGCCCACCGACCGACTCCCCTTCTCCAGAGGTACGCAACGCCATGACGCAGCCGCCCCAGCCGCCGCCCAACGACCCGCCCCAGGGCGGGTTCGGCGCCCCCCAGGACCAGCCGCCCGGTGGTTTCGGCGCTCCGCAGGACCCGCCCCCCGGTGGTTTCGGCGCCCCGACGCCGCCGCCCGCCGACCCGTTCGGCAAGCCGCCGGCCACGCCGCCGCCCCCGGCCCCCGGCGGCTACGGCACCCCGCCGCCCGCGGGCCCGCCGCCGCAGCAGCCCGGCTACGGCTACCCGCAGGGCCGGCCGCCGCAGCCCGGGTACGGATTCCCGCAGACGCCCCCGCAGGGCCAGCCGCAGCAGGGGTACGGATTCCCGCCGGGCCAGGCGCCGCAGCAGGGCTACGGCTACCCGACCGCCCCGATGCAGCAGCCGTACCAGCCGCAGCAGCCCGGCGGCAACGGGCCGAAGAAGTTCTCCACACAGGCCCAGATCATCGTCGCCGCGGCGGTCGCCGTTGCGCTGATCGTCGGCGCGGGTGTCTGGTTCGCGTCCAGCGGCGGCGACGACGACAAGAAGGACGAGGCGGTCAGCTCCGCCGGCACCACCGGTGAGAACAAGGGCGGTTCGGGCAGCAGCCTCGGCGGTGACGGCAAGGAGAAGGCCCCGGCCGACGTCAAGGCGCACGTCGGCTTCCAGCTCCCGCAGCCCAAGGTCACCGACGTCACGACGGTCGTCGGCTCCTGGCTGACCGACAAGGCGTACGTGAAGACGGGCGTCAACGAGATCGTCGCCTACGACCCGGCCAAGGGCACCAAGCTCTGGTCGATCCCGCTGGACGGCCAGGTGTGTGCCGCCTCCCGGCACATGAGCAAGGACTTCAAGACGGCCATCGCCTTCGAGGAGGGCAAGCGGACCACGGCCAACAAGTACCCCAGCTGCAACCAGGTCGGCGCCCTCGACCTGAACACCGGCAAGCTCATGTGGAACAAGTCGGTCACCGCCTCCACCGGCGGCGACCGCCCGGTCCGCTTCGACGAGGTCACGCTCAGCGGCAGCACGGTCGCCGCCGGCGGCACCGAAGGCGGCGCGGCCTTCGACCTGAACACCGGCGCCGAGCGCTGGAAGCCCAAGGTCAGCACCGACGGCTGCTACGACAAGGGGTACGGCGGCGGCGAGGCACTCGCCGTGGTCCGCAAGTGCGGTACCTACGACGACCCGCAGCTCATCATCCAGGCCCTGAACCCGACGTCGGGCGCCCCGCTCTCCTCGTACAAGATGCCGGCCGGCGTCGACTACGCGAGCATCGTCTCCACCAAGCCCCTGGTCGTCGCCGCCGACGTCGGCGACACCGCGGGTGACGGCAGCGGCATCTCGGACTTCTTCTCGATCGACGCGGCCAGCGGCAAGCTGCTCACCCGGATCGCGGCGGACGGCGAGAAGTACGCGGCGAGCTGCCGCGCCACGAAGGTCGAGAGCTGCCAGCACCTCGCCGTCGGCAACAACCGCGTCTACGTGCCCACCGAGGAGCACGAGGGCACCGGGGAGTACGGCAACACCAACGAGATCGTGTCGTTCGACCTGACGACCGGCAAGCCGACCAGTGACCGGGCCGACGCGGGCGACCGTTACTCGATGTTCCCGGTCCGCATGGACGGCGGCAACCTCATCGCGTACAAGGAGCCCCCCTACGACAAGGGCGGCCAGATCGTCTCCATCGACGGCGCGACCTTCAAGCAGACCGTGCTGATGGACAACCCGGGCGACGAGTCCGTCCGGGACGCGGAGACCAGTTTCTCCTCGGACTACGCCGAGTACGTCTACGGCGGCGGCAAGCTGTTCATCTCCGAGACGATGGTCAGCAAGCCGCGGGAGAGTTCGCTGAACGACAAGGAGTACCTCGTCGTCTCGTTCAGTACGAACTGACCCCAGAGCATGCGTGAGGGGGTGGAGCCGGCCGGCTCCACCCCCTCACGCATGTCCCGTCCCGCCCGCAAGACCGCTTCGGTGTATCCGTGGGTCTCGACCGGGCCCGGGACGAACCATCCCTGATCTTCGCAGGGAATCCCGGCCTTCAGGCCGGGCGGGAATGCGATCTCGTGGCTGCTCCGACGTGACGCTCAGAGCGGACGTTTCTGCTGCTCGATGTACTGCTTGACGCTGCTCAGTGGTGCTCCGCCGCAGGACCCTGCGAAGGAGGACGGGGACCAGAAACGGCCGTGCGTGATTGCCCGGTCGGTGCGGCCGGTGAACTCCTTGCACAGGTGTCGGGAGAAGACCCCTTTGAGGAAGTTGACCGGTTTGGGCAGCTGGACCTCTGGTGGGTAGTGCACCGGAAGGTGGACGTGGTCGTCCTCACCGTTGAGCTCGCGCAACTCTGCCGCGGAGAGCTGACTTGCATGGTCACTCCTGCGAGTGAAGCGACGTTCCGGTCACACAAGACCGCACTCACCCTGGTCCGTGAGCACGACTTCATCGCGCACGAAGACCTCAAGATCCGCAACATGAGCAAAGCCCCCGCTCCGAAGCCCAACCCCGAAACTGCGGGCGCGTTCCTGCCCAACGGGGCAGCAGCCAAGGCGGGACTCAACTACTCGATCGCTGATGCCGGATGGGGGGTGTTCCTGACGATCCTGAACGCGAAGGCTGAGAGTGCCGGGCGGGAAGTGATGGCCGTGGACCCCCGCAACACCTCCCGCACGTGTCCCCAATGCGGGCACACCGCCAAGGTGAACCGGCCCACACAGGAGAAGTTCCACTGCGTCGACTGCGGCCACCAGGCCCACGCCGACGAGGTCGGGGCACTTAACGTCCTACGGGCCGGGCTGGTCCGTCGCCACGCCAACCAGGCATAGCGAGAAGCCCCGCCCTTCACGGCGGGGAGGAGTCACCTGGCACAGCTCGATCCGCGGTGCTGATCCAGCCACCGGGGTTTGCGTAGCTGGTCGCGCCCCATGCGGTGCCGGCGCCGGTGGAGACCCGGTGGATCGGAAAGTAGTGGGTGCCGGCGCCGCCGGTGGCGTTGGAGGCGGCGGCCGTCCCTGTGAACGCGGGCCCTGCGAGCACCGCACACGTGTCCGCCGAGACGAGCAGAGCGTTCTTGAGGCGCGCGATTCCCCCAGAAGGTGGTCCGGATAGGTCAGCACGCTGACTACAACAGGCAGTATCCGACCATGATGGGTTATCAACTCGCTCCCAAAGCACCCGAAGTCGGCTATCTCGATCCTTCTGTCCGCCAATGGGCCCGCTGCCTCGAACAAGCGTGTAACTTGCCGGGTCTGTAGGGGGCCGGGGGGCCTGCCGCTGCGAGGGGGGAGTGCCCGATGGGTGTGCGGCTCATGGTGATCGATGACCACCGACTGCTCGCCGAGGCGCTCGCCTCGGCACTGAAACTGCGCGGACACCGCGTGCTCGCCGCCGCCGCGCCCACCTCCGGGGCGGCGGAACTGGTCGTCAGCAGGGCTCCGGAGATCTGTCTGTTCGGCACGGCGGCACCTGCCGAACCGGGCACCTTCGACCCGGTCGTCAGGATCAGGCGCGAGCGCCCGCAGACGGCCGTGGTGGTCCTCGGTCCGGTGCCCAGCCCCCGCGGCATCGCCGCGGCCTTCGCGGCCGGCGCCGCGGGGTACGTCCGGCACGACGAACGCATCGAAGGCGTCGAGCGGGCGATGGCCAAGGTGCGCGCCGGCGAGGCGGCGATCGCGCCGCAACTGCTCCAGGGCGCCTTCGCCGAACTGCTCAACCCGGCGGCGCAGCCGGACGACGAGGGCCGGCGGCTGCTGCGGATGCTCACCCCGCGCGAGGTCGAGGTCCTGGTCCGGGTCGCCGAGGGCGAGGACACCCGGCTGATCGCGGCCGGCATGCGGATCGCGCCCAGCACGGCCCGTACCCATGTGCAGCGCGTGCTGATGAAGCTGGGTGTCGGCTCCCGGCTGGAGGCCGCGGCGCTCGCCGCCCGTACCGGACTGCTGGACCGGGCGGTGCTGGAGGCGCCGCAAGGGCCGGACACCGTCGGCTGACGGTGTCCGGCCCTTGGGTCTCTCGTTCGGATCACGCCGGGCCAGCGGGGCCCGGACGAAGGACCCTGCCCGCGGTGCTGATTTGGCGTCAGTTACCGGGCGTGTCCGTGGTGTCCGGCGCGGCGGCCGGCGGCTGGACCGGGAGCAGCTTCATCCAGCCCAGGAAGAACAGCCCCAGGACCAGCATGGCGAGACCGGTCCACAGGTTGATGTGGACGCCCTCGGCCTTCTTCAGATCCGCGTCGGACGGGCTGATCCCGGCGATGGTGACGATGACCCCGTAGACCACGAAGAGACCGCCGATGATCGTCCGGATGTCGAACAGCCGGGCCGCCGTGGCGGACTTCTTCTCCAGATCGGAGACTTCCTTGTGCAGGTCGGACATGGTGGGTGACTCCGATCAGAACGAGTAGGGGACGTAGCACAGGGCGGCGATCACGATCGCGCTCCAGCCCAGCAGTGCGGGCCTGCGGTACCAGGCGTCGTCGCCCTCCGCGGGCACCTCGTCGGCGTCCGGGGACTCGGTTCCGTAGACGAGACCTGCCAGTTCGGCCTCGGGCTTGGGAGCCGTGAACAGCGTGACGACGACCATGACGACCGCACCGGCGACGAATCCGACGATCGCGGAGACGAAGTTGGCGCCCTGGTCGCTCGGGATGTCGATGACACCCTGCTTGTAGATCACGAAGTAGTTGACCATCGCGGCCGTGGTGCCCGCCAGCAGGCCCCAGACACCCGACTTCATCGAGGCGCGCTTCCAGAACATGCCGATGATGAAGACGACGAAGAGCGGGACGTTGAAGAAGGAGAACAGCGTCTGGAGGTAGCTCATGATGTTGGAGAAGCTGGAGGCGATGAACGCCGTGCCGATGGAGGCCAGCACCCCGAGCACCGTGATCTTGCGACCGAAGCCCAGGTAGTACGCGTCCGGCTGGTCCTTCTTCACGTACCGCGCCCAGATGTCCGTGGTGAACACGGTGTTGAACGAGGAGACGTTGGCGGCCATGCCGGCCATGAACGCGGCCAGCAGGCCGGTCACCGCGATGCCGAGCACACCGTTGGGCAGCAACTCCCGCATCAGCAGCGGGATGGCGTCGTTGTAGGTCGTGTCCGAGCCGGCGGCGCCGATGTTGGGCACGACCACGGCGGCGACCAGGCCGGGGATCATCACCAGGAAGACGATGAACATCTTCGGGAACGCGGCGATCAGCGGGGTGCGCTGGGCGGCCGAGAGGTTCTTCGCGGACAGGGCGCGCTGCACCTCGGCGAAGTTGGTCGTCCAGTAGCCGAACGAGAGCACGAAGCCCAGGCCGAGGATGATCGTCAGCCAGTTGGCCCCGAGGGGGTTGGCGTCACCGATGCCGGTGCCGCCCCAGGCGGTCATGAAGTTCGCGCCGTGGCTCGATTCCAGCGAGTCGCTCAGTCCGTCCCAGCCGCCGACGCGCTTGAGGCCCAGCACGGTCAGCGGGATCAGCGCGGCGAGGATGACGAAGAACTGCAGCACCTCGTTGTAGATCGCGGAGGAGAGCCCGCCGATGGTGATGTAGATCAGGACGAAGAGGCCCGCGACCACGATGGCGACCCACTGCGGCCAGCCGAGGAGCGCCTCCACGACGATCGACAGGGCGTACAGGTTCACGCCCGCGATCAGGACCGCCGAGAAGGCGAAGAGTATGGAGCTCAGCAGGTGAGCCGACTTGTCGAAGCGCTGGAGGAGGAACTCCGGTACGGAGCGCACCTTCGACCGGTAGTAGAAGGGCATCATCACGAGGCCCAGGAAGACCATGGCCGGGATGGCGCCGATCCAGTACCAGTGGACGACCGCGACGCCGTACTGCGCGCCGGTCGCCGCCATGCCGAGGATCTCCGTGGCGCCGAGATTCGCCGCGACGAAGGCCAGACCGGTCACCCATGCGGGCAGTGACCGTCCGGACAGGAAGAAGTCGAGGCTCGTCTTCACGCTCGACCGAGCGGCGAAGCCGATGCCGAGAACGACGACGAAGTAGATCGCCAGGATCGTGTAGTCGAGCCCGTTCGTGGGGAGCCGGAGCCCTGCAGCCAGATATTGCATGTGGGGGTACTCGCTTCGTTGCGCGAACTGAACCCGAAGGAAACTACGCTCTTGTGTTCAGAAACTGAACACTTCCGATGAGGTTCTTTGTTGGATTGTGATCGTATTGCCGAAAAAGCCAGTCCCAACCCTCGCGTGGCCCCCGAGATTCCCTGTCACGTCGCGGATGCCGAATCATTGACGAGTCTGTTGATTTGTGGTTCATTGTGTTCGGTTCTGTTTGGGAGGAGTCTGGTGAAGAAGACGGTTACGACGCTCGCCGACGGCCGGGAGCTGATCTACTACGACAGC
Organism: Streptomyces sp. NBC_00385; assembly: GCF_035917155.1. Lineage (NCBI taxonomy): Bacteria > Bacillati > Actinomycetota > Actinomycetes > Kitasatosporales > Streptomycetaceae > Streptomyces > Streptomyces sp. NBC_00385. The sequence goes on from NZ_CP107951.1 coordinate 5,158,663, forward strand.
CGTGACGACGTCGTGCGCGACGCGGTCGACCGGCGCCCGCTGGATCCCGTCTCGACCTCCTCCGAGGTCCGCCGCGACCCGCTCCTCGGCGACAGCGTCGCCATCGCCTCGCACCGCCAGGGCCGCATCTACCACCCCCCGGCCGACGAGTGCCCGCTCTGCCCCTCGCAGGAGGGCCGGCAGAGCGAGATCCCGGAGCCGGACTACGACGTCGCCGTCTTCGAGAACCGCTTCCCCTCGCTCGCCGGTGACTCCGGCCGCTGCGAGGTCGTCTGCTTCACCTCCGACCACGACGCCTCCTTCGCCGACCTCACCGAGGAGCAGGCCGGACTCGTCCTGGAGGCGTGGACCGACCGCACCGCCGAGCTCGCCGAGCTCCCCCAGGTCCGCCAGGTGTTCTGCTTCGAGAACCGGGGCGCCGAGATCGGCGTCACTCTCGGCCACCCGCACGGCCAGATCTACGGCTACCCCTTCGTCACCCCGCGCACCGAGCTGATGCTCCGCTCCGCGGCGGCCCACCGCGCGGAGACCGGCGGCAACCTCTTCGACGACATCGTCGCCCGCGAGGAGGCCGACGGTTCACGGATCGTGCTGGCCGGCGAGCACTGGGTGGCCTTCGTGCCGTACGCCGCGCACTGGCCGTACGAGGTCCATCTGTACCCGCGCCGGCGCGTCGCCGACCTGCGGCAGCTCGACGAGGCGGCCCGCACGGAATTCCCACAGGTCTATCTGGAACTCTTGAGGCGATTCGACCGGATCTTCGGCCCCGGCGAGCCGCCGACCCCGTACATCTCCGCCTGGCACCAGGCACCGTTCGGTGTCGAGGGGCGGGAGGACTTCGCGCTCCATCTGGAGCTTTTCACCATCCGACGTACCTCCGGCAAGCTGAAGTTCCTCGCGGGTTCCGAATCCGGCATGAGCGTGTTCATCAACGACGTGCCGCCGGAGACCGCGGCCCAGCGACTGCGAGAGGTAGCGAGCGAGTGAGCAAGTCCCCGAAGAAGTACCTGGTGACCGGCGGCGCGGGATACGTGGGCAGTGTGGTCGCCCAGCACCTGCTGGAGGCGGGGCACACCGTCACCGTCCTCGACGACCTCTCCACCGGGTTCCGCGAGGGCGTCCCGGCCGGCGCCGAGTTCATCGAGGGCCGCATCCAGGACGCCGCCAAATGGCTGGACTCCTCCTACGACGGGGTGCTGCACTTCGCCGCGTACTCCCAGGTCGGCGAGTCCGTCGCCGACCCGGAGAAGTACTGGGTCAACAACGTCGGCGGCTCCACCGCCCTGCTCGCCGCGATGCGCGACGCCGGGGTGCGCACCCTGGTCTTCTCCTCCACCGCGGCCACCTACGGCGAACCGGTCTCCAGCCCCATCACCGAGGCCGACCCCACCGCCCCGACCAGCCCGTACGGCGCCACCAAGCTCGCCGTCGACCACATGATCACCGGTGAGGCGGCCGCCCACGGCCTGGCCGCCGTCTCGCTGCGCTACTTCAACGTGGCGGGGGCGTACGGCGACTGCGGCGAGCGGCACAGCCCCGAGTCCCACCTCATCCCGCTGGTCCTCCAGGTCGCGCTCGGGCAGCGCGCGTCGATCTCCGTCTACGGCGACGACTACCCCACCCCCGACGGCACCTGCGTCCGCGACTACATCCACGTCGCCGACCTCGCCGAGGCCCACCTGCTGGCCCTCGACGCCGCCACCGCGGGCGAGCACCTGGTCTGCAACCTCGGCAACGGCAACGGCTTCTCGGTCCGCGAGGTCATCGAGACGGTCCGCCGGGTCACCGGCCACCCGGTCCCCGAGACCGCGGCCCCGCGCCGCGGCGGCGACCCGGCCGTGCTCGTCGCCTCCGCCGCCACCGCCAGGGAGCGCCTCGGCTGGCAGCCGTCCCGCGCCGACCTGGCCGGAATCGTCACCGACGCCTGGACGTTCGCCCGCCGAGAGGAGCCCACCGCACCATGACCGACCACGCTGAGCTGACCGCCTCGTTCACCGAGCTCTACGGGACCGAGCCCGAGGGAGTCTGGGCCGCCCCCGGCCGGGTCAACCTGATCGGCGAGTACACCGACTTCAACGACGGCTTCGTGATGCCGCTCGCCCTGCCGCACACCGCACGGGCCGCCGTCGCCCGCCGCGGCGACGGCGAGCTGCGGCTGCACTCCACCGATGTGCCGGGCGGCGTCGTCCAGCTCCGCGTCGACGAGCTGGCCCCGCACTCCGGCCACGGCTGGGCCGCCTACCCGGCCGGTGTCGTCTGGGCGCTGCGCGAGGCCGGCCACGCGATCACCGGTGCCGACATCCAGCTGTCCTCCACCGTCCCCACCGGCGCCGGCCTCTCCTCGTCCGCCGCCCTCGAAGTGGTGACCGGACTGGCTTTGAGCGACCTCTTCGGGCTCGGCCTCACCGCCGCCGAGCTCGCGGTCCTCGCCCAGCGCGCCGAGAACGCGTTCGTCGGCGTCCCCTGCGGCGTCATGGACCAGATGGCGTCGGCCTGCTGCACCGAGGGCCACGCCCTGCACCTGGACACCCGTGACCTCACCCAGCGCCAGGTCCCCTTCGACCTGGCCGCCCACGGTCTGCGGCTCCTGGTGGTCGACACCCGCGTCAAGCACGCGCTGGGCGACGGCGCCTACGCGGAGCGGCGGGCCGGCTGCGAGGAGGGCGCCCGGCTGCTCGGCATCCGCACCCTGCGCGAACTCCCGTACGCGGAGCTGGGCACCGCGCTCGACACACTGGCCGCCTCCGGCGCCGACGAGTCCGTCGTGCGCTACGTGCGCCATGTGGTCGGCGACAACCAGCGCGTCGAGCAGGTCATCGCGCTGCTCGACTCCGGCGAGGTGCGCGCGGCGGGTCCGGTCCTCACCGCCGGGCACGTCTCGCTCCGTGACGATCTGCGGGTCTCCTGCGTGGAGTTGGACCTGGTCGTCGAGACGGCGAACGCGGCCGGCGCGCTCGGTGCGCGGATGACCGGCGGCGGTTTCGGCGGCTCGGCGATCGTGCTCGTCGAGGAGTCGCAGGAGGACACCGTCACCAAGTCCGTGCGGGAGGCGTTCGCCGCAGCCGGTTACGCGGCCCCGGGCGTGTTCCCCGCGGTGCCGTCCGCGGGAGCCCGCCGGCTCGTCTGAGCCCGCCGGTCCGGTCAGGGGCGCGCCCCCGGCCGGACCGGTCCGAGCTCCTTGACGAGGGTGAACTCGGTGATGCCCGGCGGGTAGTTCTCGATCCGCCCCCGCACCTCGTAACCCCGCCTCCGGTAGAAGTCCGGGGCCTGGAAGTCCCAGGTCTCCACCCGCGAGCGGACGCAGGACCGCTCGGTCCGGGCCACCCGTTCCGCCTCGGCGAGCAGCCGCGAGCCGAGGCCGGAACCGCGATGGCGGGCGTCGACCCAGAGCAGGTCCACATGGAGCCAGGTCGCCCAGGTGCGGCCGGTCAGTCCCGCGGCGAGCCGGTCATCGGCGTCCAGCGCCCATACCTCCAGCGGGACTTCGAGCGCTGCCGGCGTATCGCGCAGGGCGCGCAGCCGCGGTGAGCGAGCGGTGTTGTCGTCGCGCAGCCACTTGTTCAGCAGCTGACGTCGCTCTTTGTCCACTTCTGTCTCAAGACGGAACATGAACAACACCCTAGGACCCGACTGTCCGTCAGTTCTGCGAATTTCCTTCCCCCCGGAGCCGCCGCCCGTACCCTGATGCACAGCACCGGTGGGGGCCGGTGCTGATTCAGGGGTACGAGACAGCCGGGTGCGACGCCCGGGCGGGAGGGCAGTCGGTGCACGGCGGCGGCCGTGGACTGCGGTTCAACTTCCCGCTCCGGGCGTCGCACCCGCGCCGGTCCGTCCCTGCCGGGGGCCGCATCCTTCGCGTGCCCCAGAACACACAGCATGGGGGTGCCTGTGGCCCGTATCCGGGTTCTCGTCGTCGACGACCACCGCATTTTCGCCGAGTCGCTCGCCGCGGCGCTGGCCGCCGAGCCCGATGTCGACGTGGCCGCGGCGGGCAACGGCCCGGCCGCTCTGCGCTGCCTGGAACGCGCGGCGTCCGAGGGCCGCGGTTACGACGTGATACTCGTCGACGCCGAACTGGGCATCCTGCGCCCGCCCGGCCGCCCGGCCGCAGGCCCGGTCCCGGTGCCCGCTCCGAACGCGGGGGAGAACGGCCTGGTCGACGGCATCTCCCTGGTCGCCGGCATCCGCTCGCTGCGGTGCCGGGTGCGTACGGTGGTGCTCGCCGAGAAGGACGACCCGCGCCGGGCCGCGCTCGCGCTCCAGGCGGGCGCCTGCGGCTGGGTGGCCAAGGACAGCTCGCTGCAACGGCTGCTCGCGGTGATCCGGGGCGTGCTGCGCGACGAGACGCATCTGCCGCCCGCGCTGCTCACGGGCGTACTGCGGGAGCTGATGGCGGACCGCAAGCACCGCACCGAGAGCGAACAGCTCGTCGAGTCCCTGACCCCGCGCGAGCGCGAGGTGCTGCGCTGCATGGTGGCGGGCCTGGGCCGCAAGGCGGTGGCGGAGCGGCTCTTCCTCTCCCCGCACACGGTGCGTACGCACATGCAGAACGTGCTGGGGAAACTGGGCGTGCACTCGACGCTGGCGGCGGTCGCGCTGGCCCGGAGGGCGGGTGTCGGTCCCGCCGACCTGGAGGCGCCGGTCCTAGCCGGGGACGTTGTCGAACGGGGCGGTCAACTGGCGTAGCAGTCCCGCCAGTTCGCCCCGCTGCTGACGGGAGAGTTCGCCCAGGATGGCGCGCTCCTGGGCGAGCAGGCCGGCCAGTGACTGGTCGGCCTTGTCGCGGCCCTCCGCGGTGAGCCGGACCAGTACACCGCGGCGGTCGCTGGGGTCGGGGAGCCGCTCGACGAGGTTCTTCTTGGTCAGCCGGTCGATGCGGTTGGTCATCGTGCCCGACGTGACCAGCGTCTGGGTGAGGAGCTGGCCGGGCGAGAGCTGGTACGGGGAGCCGGCGCGGCGCAGCGACGTGAGGACGTCGAACTCCCACGGCTCCAGGTGGTGCTCGGCGAAGGCGATTCTGCGGGCCCGGTCGAGATGGCGGGCCAGGCGGGAGACGCGGCTGAGGACCTCGAGCGGTTCCACGTCGAGGTCGGGGCGCTCTCGGCGCCATGCAGCGACCAGTCGGTCGACCTCGTCCTCCATGTGGATCAGTGTAGAGGGTCTGTCGACATGAAGTCTCTTGAATTCAAGTGTCTTGACATCAAGATACTTCGGGTCGATCCTGGACGGCATGACCGCACCCCTCTGGGATCCGCAGCAGTACCTGCGCCACGCGGACCATCGCACCCGTCCCTTCCACGACCTGCTGGCCCGCGTACCCGAGCTGCCGGACGGCTCCGCCCCCCGCATCGCCGACCTCGGCTGCGGCGCGGGCAACGTCACCGCGCTGCTCGCCGAGCGCTGGCCCCGGGCCCGTATCACCGGCTACGACAACTCCCCGCAGATGCTGGAACGGGCCCGCGCCCACGCCACCGCCCTGCTGGACTTCGCCGAGGCCGACGCCACGACCTGGACCCCCGGCCGCCCGCACGACCTGATCGTTTCCAACGCCCTGCTCCAGTGGGTCCCCGGCCACGCCGGCCGCTTCCCGGACTGGCTGGACGCGCTCACCCCCGGCGGCACGTTCGCCCTCCAGGTCCCGGGCAACTTCGACCAGCCCTCGCACGCCCTGATGCGCGAACTCGCCGAGTCCCCGCGCTGGCGCTCCCGCCTGGGAGGGAGCCTGCGCCACGCGGACGCGGTCCTGAGCCCGGCCGGCTACCTGGAACACCTCACGGCCCCCGGCATCACCGCAGACGTCTGGGAGACCACCTACCTCCACCTCCTGCACGGCCGGGATGCCGTCCTCGACTGGGTGAAGGGCACGGGACTGCGCCCGGTCCTCACCGCCCTCGCCGACGACGAGGAGGCCCGGGACGCCTTCCTCGCCGAGTACCGCGACCTGCTGCGCGCCGCCTACCCCGCGGGCCCGCACGGCACGGTCTTCCCGTTCCGCCGCATCTTCGCCGTCGCCCACCGGGAGAAGTCATGATCGCCGCCCTCGACCATGTCCAGCTGGCCGCCCCCGAGGGCTCCGAGGAGGCGCTGCGCACGTACTACGTGCACACCCTCGGCATGACGGAGACGGCCAAGCCGCCGGTCCTGGCCGCCCGCGGCGGCTGCTGGTTCCAGGCCGGCCCGGTCCAGCTCCACCTGGGCATCGAGGCGGACTTCCGCCCGGCCCGCAAGGCACATCCCGGCCTGCGCGTCCGGGACATCGAGGCCTTCGCGGCCCGGCTGACGGAACGCGGCGCCGAGGTCCGCTGGGACGGGGACCTGCCGGGCCACCGCCGTTTCTTCAGCCACGACCCGGTGGGCAACCGGCTGGAGTTCCTGGAACCGGACGGGGCCCCGGCACCGGAAGACCGGTGACGGGGCCCCGCCCTGCGTGATGGTGCGGTCGTGCGGTGGATCAGTTCAGGACGCCGTACGTGTTCCAGCCGCCGCCGATCCTGACCGGGAGGGGGAACTGACCGCGGCCGTTCGAGACGTACAGGTAGAGGCTGCCGTTGCGGTCGACCCCGAGGAGGTCGGCCTTGCCGTCCCCGGTGAGGTCACCGGGCGCGGCCAGCTTCGTGTAGGTGTTCCAGCCCCCGCCGACGGGAAAGGGGGAGAGGAACGGCCGGTACTTGTCACCGGTGCCCCGGTACATCTTGAGCACCCCTGCCGGGTCACGGGTCACCACGTCCGCACGGCCGTCCCCGGTGAAGTCACCGGCGCCGATGATCACGTTGTACGCGTTCCAGCCACCGCCGACCCTGATCCGGGCGGCGAGACCGGTGCCCGTGCCGTTGCCGGGGTGGAGGTACAGGTAGCCCTTGGTGTCACGGGTCAGCAGGTCGGCCCTGCCATCGCCGGTCAGGTCGCCGGGGCCGATCGTGAGGTCGTAGCCGCCCCAGCCGCTGCTGACACGGCGGATGTCCTGCGGGCCGAAGCTGTGGTTGGAGAGCTCGCCGCCGGACACGTTCATCAGGTCGACGAGGGTGTTCTCGTTGAGCGAGGAGGCGAGGAAGGGCTTGCCCTTCCAGTTGCCGCTGATCGCCGCACGCCGGTCCAGCTCGCCGTTGTTCAGGGACCGGTAGGCCCAGAGCCTGCCGGTGGTGTCGAGCCCGAGAAGGTCGCTCCTGCCGTAGTCGGGGGCGCCGCCCGCGCCGGCGAGGAGCGTCGCCGTGTTCAGAGCGGAGCCGCCTGCGACCCGGACCGAGAGCTTGCCGCTGTCGCCGGTGGAGGTGTAGACGAAGACGTCGCCGTTCACCGCGCGGGCGATCAGGTCGCCGCGGCCGTCGCCGTCCAGGTCGTCGGCGCCGATCACCTGGTTGTAGATGTGCCAGCCGCGCCCGGCCTGGGCCCGCTCCGTGAAGGGGGTCCGCGCCGATCCGGTGCCCGCGTAGAAGTACAGCTCGCCGGAGACGGTCCGCGCGTAGAGATCGGCGACGCCGTCCCCGGTGACGTCGTTGGCCCCGATGAGCTGGTCGTACCATTCCCAGCCCTTGCCGACGAGGACCCGTGCGCCGAACGGTGCGGTGGAGGTGTTGCCGGTGGCCGGGTACAGGTACAGCTCGCCCGCGGGTGTGCGGGCCAGGAGGTCGGACCGCCCGTCCCCGGTCAGGTCGCCGGGCGAGAGGACCTTGTTGTAGATCTGCCAGCCCTTGCCGGTCCATTCGGTGTTGCCGGTGCCCGCCCCGGACATGCCCGAGCGGAACGACAGCGCGCCGTACGGCGACAGCGTCAGCAGGTCCGAGAACCCGTCCCCCGTCTGGTCGCCGACCGGAATGATGTCCTTGTGCGCGGTCCCGTCGATGCCGGGGATCTCGAACCCGTACACCCCTTCCGAGCTGCTCGGCATGATGCCGAGTCCGCCTTCGTACGTCCGCAGGACCAGGTCGAACGAGCCGTCGTCGTCGAAGTCCGCACGGGGCTTCAGGGCCGCCCCGAGCCGGTCGGCGTGCTCCGGCAGGTCCAGGGACGGCCGCAGGTCCGCCGGGAGCGCGAGCCGCTCGGTCGCCGTGCGGTGCGGTGCGGTGTCATCGGCCGAGGCCGGGGCGGCCAGCAGCATGCCGGCCGAGAGAACGAGTGCGGTGCAGGCCGCGAGGCGGCGCGCACGCGTGGAGCGTGCGGGCATGGCGCGACGGCCGGATTTCACGGAAAGCATGACCCCCCCCAGGGGTGGTGGTGAAGCGTCCGGGGCCCCGTCACCGGAGTGCCGGTGACGGGGCCCGTCGGAACGTGATGGCGCGGTCGTGCGACGGCTCAGTACAGGTTGACGTACGAACCCCAGCCGCCGCCGACCCTGGCCCGGGCGCCGAACTTGCCGGTGCCGGTCGAGGTGTAGCGGTACAGGTCGCCCTTGGCGTCCACACCGACGAGGTCGGCCTTGCCGTCCCCGTTGATGTCGCCGGGCGCGGCCAGCTTCTTGTAGGTGTTCCAGCCGCCGCCGATGTTCAGGCGCGACTTGAACGGCTTCGAGGCGACGCCCGTACCCGGGTACAGGTAGAGGTAGCCGCTCTTGCTGCGGGCGAGCAGGTCGGTGAGGCCGTCACCGTTGTAGTCACCGGCGCCGAGCAGCTTGTTGTACGTGTCCCAGCCGCCCCCGACGTTGATCCGGGAGGCGAACCCGGTGCCCGTGCCGTTGCCCCGGTACAGGTAGAGCGTGCCGCCGGAGGTGCGGGCCAGCAGGTCGCCCTTGCCGTCGCCGCTGAGGTCACCGGGACCGACGAGGCTGTTGTAGACGCCCCAGCCGTTGCCGATGACGTTGCCGCCGTTGTACAGCGTGCCGGCGTACAGCTCCATCAGCTCGGCGCGGCCGTCGTAGTCGAAGGACGACGCGAACGTGATGTTGGCACCGCCCCAGTTGTCACCGACCAGCTGCCGGGCGGCGAGCAGGCCGTTGTTCTTCGGGTAGTACCAGTACAGGTCGCCCTGGGTGTCGAGACCGAGCATCTCGTTCTTGCCGAAGTCGGGGTTGCCGCCCGCTCCGACGAACAGCGACGCCACGTTCCAGCCGGTGCCGCCGCCCGAACGGGTGAGGAAGCTGCCCACGCCCGTCGACTCGTAGTAGTAGACGGCGCCGGCCGTGGTCCGCGCGACGATGTCGCCGAGGCCGTCACCGTTGGCGTCGTCGACGCTGACGATCTGGTTGTAGCCGTTCCAGCCGTTGCCGACCTTCACCCGCCCCGCGAACGGCTTGGCGGCGTTGCCGGTGCCGGCGTAGAAGTACAGCTCACCGGCGGTCGTACGGGCGAACAGGTCGCCGATGCCGTCGCCGGTCACGTCGTTGGCGCCGACCAGTTGGTCGTAGACGCCCCACCCGCTGCCGACCTTGACCCGGGACCTGAACGGGTTGGAGGCGACCGCGCCGGTGGTGGCGTACAGATACAGCTCGCCCGAGGGCGTGCGGGCCAGCACGTCGCCGCGGCCGTCGCCGGTCAGATCACCGGCGGCGACCAGCTTGTTGTACATGGCCCAGCCGTTGCCGGACCAGGTGGCGAAACCGGCGCCGTTCTCGCTCTCGCCCGGGTGGAGCGAGAGAGTGCCGGTGGCGGTCAGGCTCAGGATCTCGGGAGTGCCGTCCCCGTTCAGGTCGCCGGGCGCGACGAGATCCTTGTACTGCTCGTAGGGGTCGCCGTTGATCGTGTACTCGTGCTCGGCGGTGCTGGTCGAGACGTACACGACGCCGTCGATACCGCGGTAGACCGTGTCGCTGTAACCGTCGCCGTCGACATCGAGACGCGGCTTGGCGGGCACGACCGCGGCAGCGGCACCCTCGACACCCGCCGCACGCGACTTCTTCGCCGGGTGCTTCGGGAGTGAGAGGGACGGCAGTGCGCCGATGGCCGGCGTGGACTGCTCGACCGCGGTGCGGTGCGGTGCGGTGTCATCGGCCGAGGCCGGGGCGGCCAGCAGCATGCCGGCCGAGAGAACGAGAGCGGTGCAGGCCGCGATCCGGCCCGCGCGCTTCGAGCGCGCGGGCATGGCACGACGGCCGGGTTCCACAGAAGACAAAGCCCCCCCAGGGGTAAATGGTGGAACCGGGAGAAACGCCTTCACAGGTGCATTACATGCAGGGTGAAGCATTCCCGGGATGGTCACAGACTCTACAACCGTGACCAGCGGGACTGAAGTGCTTTAGCGGTGAACGACGTCTCGGATCGGACACGCGGCGGGGCGGCGGGAAGCAATCGGGACACCCCGCTCAACTCTTGCGGTGTCCGATCAGCCGAGGCTTCGACTCCAGGTTCTCCAGACCGTGCCAGGCCAGGTTCACCAGATGGGCGGCGACCTCCGCCTTCTTCGGCTTCCGGGCGTTCACCCACCACTGACCGGTCAGCGCCACCATGCCGACCAGCGCCTGCGCGTACAGGGGAGCCAGCTTCGCGTCGAAGCCCCGGGCCTTGAACTCCAGCCCCAGGATGTCCTCCACCTGCGTGGCGATATCACTGATGAGAGAGGCGAACGTGCCCGTCGACTGGGCCACCGGCGAGTCACGGACCAGGATGCGGAAGCCGTCCGTGTACGTCTCGATGTAGTCCAGCAGCGCGAACGCCGCCTGCTCCAGCAGTTCACGCGGATGTCCGGCGGTCAGCGCACTGGTCACCATGTCCAGGAGCTGACGCATCTCCCGGTCCACCACCACGGCGTACAGCCCCTCCTTGCCGCCGAAGTGCTCGTACACGACCGGCTTGGAGACCCCGGCACGCGCCGCGATCTCCTCCACCGACGTGCCCTCGAACCCCTTGTCGGCGAAGAGGGTGCGACCGATGTCCAGCAGCTGCTCGCGGCGTTCCTTCCCGGTCATCCGCACCCGGCGGGTACGCCGGGCGGAGGGTGCGCGGGTGTTCTCGCTGCTCGTGCTTCCATCGGTCGCCACGTCGTCAATCATGCCGCGTCGGCCTGCGCGGGGTGGCGCCGGGACTCGATACGCTCGGAGTCGGGCCAGCGCACGTCGGTCGCCCAGCCCAGCTTCTCGAACCAGCGGATCAGCCGGGCACTCGAGTCGATCTGACCCCGCATCACCCCGTGCCGCGCACTCGTCGGGTCGGCGTGGTGCAGGTTGTGCCAGGACTCACCGCACGACAGGACCGCCAGCCACCACACGTTGCCGGACTTGTCACGGGACTTGAACGGGCGCTTGCCGACCGCGTGACAGATCGAGTTGATCGACCAGGTCACATGGTGCAGCAGCGCCACCCGGACCAGCGAGCCCCAGAAGAACGCGGTCGCCGCACCCCACCACGACATCGTGACCAGGCCGCCGACCAGCGGCGGAATGGCCAGCGAGACGATGGTGAAGGAGAGGAAGTGACGGGAGATCCCGCGGATCGCCGGGTCCTTGATCAGATCGGGGGCGTACTTCTGCTGAGGCGTCCGCTCCTCGTCGAACATCCAGGCGATGTGCGCCCACCACAGGCCCTTCATCAGGGCCGGCAGGGTCTCACCGAAGCGCCACGGGGAGTGCGGGTCACCCTCCGCGTCCGAGAAGCGGTGATGCTTGCGGTGATCGGCCACCCAGCGGACCACCGGTCCCTCCACGGCCAGCGAACCGGCCACGGCCAGGGCGATGCGGAGCGGACGCTTCGCCTTGAACGAACCATGGGTGAAGTAGCGGTGGAAGCCGATCGTGATGCCATGGCAGCCGATGAAGTACATCGCCACCAGCAGGCCCAGATCGAGCCAGCTCACACCGCGGCCCCAGGCCAGCGGCACCGCCGCGACCAGAGCCACGAACGGCACGACGATGAACAGCAGGAGCGCGATCTGCTCGATCGACCGCTTGTTGTCCCCGCCGAGCGTGGCGGGGGGAAGAACCTGACCGTCAGCCGCCTCGGCGGCCTCGATCACATCGGGGCTGGACTTCATGGGGAGTCCCCTGTGGGTAGGAATGCAGCGGACAGGCGGGGCTACGCACCCGTAACCTACGGCGTCGTAAGTATGGCAGCGCGAAGGCCCGCCACACGAGAGGACGACGGACCGGGCACGGACGGTGCCGTACGGGGTAGGGGACAGAGGACGCACCCCGCACGTACCCGCCATGAACAGCGGGCACGCCTCGGGGCGCGAACAGCGCCGACAGCACGGACACCTATCCTGGAGAGGTCGGACAGCGCGGTCCGCACCCTGCCACCCGGGGGGTCGCGTCGGCACCGCGCCGGCCGCGGGCCCCGGATCCCGTGCTCAACCACTGCAAGGAGCCGCACACTGTGAGCAGTGCCGACCAGACCCCTGCCGCCAGCCCCGAGCTGCGCGCCGACATCCGCCGCCTCGGCGACCTGCTGGGCGAGACCCTCGTACGCCAGGAGGGGCAGGAGCTCCTCGACCTCGTCGAGCGAGTACGCGCCCTGACCCGCACCGACGGCGAGGCCGCGGCCGAGCTTCTCGGCGACACGGACCTGGAGACCGCCGCACAGCTCGTGCGCGCCTTCTCCACCTACTTCCACCTCGCGAACGTCACCGAGCAGGTCCACCGCGCCCACGAGATGCGCGACCGGCGCGCCGCCGAGGGCGGTCTGCTCGCCCGCACCGCCGACCGGCTCAAGGACGCGGACCCCGAGCACCTGCGCGAGACCGTCAAGAACCTCAACGTCCGGCCGGTCTTCACCGCGCACCCGACCGAGGCCGCCCGGCGCTCCGTACTGAACAAGCTCCGCCGCATCGCCGCACTCCTGGAGACCCCGGTCATCGAGGCCGACCGGCGGCGCCAGGACATCCGGCTCGCCGAGAACATCGACCTCATCTGGCAGACCGACGAGCTGCGCGTGGTCCGCCCGGAGCCCGCCGACGAGGCCCGCAACGCCATCTACTACCTCGACGAGCTCCACGCCAACGCCGTGGGCGACGTCCTGGAGGACCTGGCCGCCGAACTGGAGCGCGTGGGCGTCGAACTGCCCGCCGGCACCCGCCCCCTCACCTTCGGCACCTGGATCGGCGGCGACCGCGACGGCAACCCCAACGTGACGCCCACCGTCACCTGGGACGTGCTGATCCTCCAGCACGAGCACGGCATCACCGACGCCCTCGAACTCGTCGACCAGTTGCGCGGACTGCTCTCCAACTCCATCCGCTACACCGGAGCCACCGACGAGCTCCTCGCCTCCCTCCAGGCCGACCTGGAGGCCCTCCCCGAGATCAGCCCGCGCTACAAGCGGCTGAACGCGGAGGAGCCCTACCGGCTCAAGGCCACCTGCATCCGGCAGAAGCTCGTCAACACCCGCGAGCGCCTCGCCTCCGGCACCCCGCACCGTCCCGGCTGCGACTACCTCGGCACCGCCGAGCTCATCGCCGACCTGGCCCTCATCCAGACCTCGCTGCGCGAGCACAAGGGCGGCATCGTCGCCGACGGCCGGATGGACCGCACCATCCGCACGCTCTCCGCGTTCGGCCTCCAGCTCGCCACCATGGACGTACGCGAACACGCCGACGCCCACCACCACGCGCTCGGCCAGCTCTTCGACCGCCTCGGCGAGGAGTCCTGGCGCTACGCCGACATGCCGCGCGACTACCGGCAGAAGCTCCTCGCCAAGGAGCTCCGCTCCCGTCGCCCGCTCGCCCCGACCCCGGCCCCGCTGGACGCCGCGGGCGAGAAGACCCTCGGCGTCTTCCACACCATCAGCCAGGCCTTCGAGCGCTTCGGCCCCGAGGTCATCGAGTCCTACATCATCTCGATGTGCCAGGGCGCCGACGACGTCTTCGCCGCGGCCGTCCTCGCCCGTGAGGCCGGACTCCTCGACCTGCACGGCGGCTGGGCCAAGATCGGCATCGTGCCGCTCCTGGAGACGACCGACGAGCTCAAGGCCGCCGACGTCATCCTCGACGAGATGCTCGCCGACCCGTCCTACCGCCGGCTCGTCTCGCTCCGCGGCGACGTCCAGGAGGTCATGCTCGGGTACTCCGACTCCTCCAAGTTCGGCGGCATCACCACCTCGCAGTGGGAGATCCACCGCGCCCAGCGCCGCCTCCGCGACGTCGCCCACCGCTACGGCGTGCGGCTGCGCCTCTTCCACGGCCGCGGCGGCACCGTCGGCCGCGGTGGCGGCCCCTCGCACGACGCGATCCTCGCGCAGCCCTGGGGCACGCTGGAGGGCGAGATCAAGGTGACCGAGCAGGGCGAGGTCATCTCCGACAAGTACCTCATCCCGGCGCTCGCCCGCGAGAACCTGGAGCTGACCGTCGCGGCCACCCTCCAGGCCTCCGCGCTGCACACCGCACCCCGCCAGTCCGACGAGGCACTGGCCCGCTGGGACGCGGCCATGGACACCGTCTCGGACGCCGCCCACGCCGCGTACCGCAAGCTGGTCGAGGACCCCGACCTGCCGACGTACTTCCTCGCCTCCACCCCGGTGGACCAGCTCGCCGACCTGCACCTGGGCTCGCGGCCCTCCCGCCGCCCCGGCTCGGGCGTCTCGCTCGACGGCCTGCGCGCCATCCCGTGGGTCTTCGGCTGGACCCAGTCGCGGCAGATCGTGCCCGGCTGGTACGGCGTCGGCTCCGGCCTCAAGGCACTGCGCGAGGCCGGTCTGGACACCGTCCTGGAAGAGATGCACGAGCAGTGGCACTTCTTCCAGAACTTCCTCTCGAACGTCGAGATGACCCTGGCCAAGACCGACCTGCGCATCGCCCGGCACTACGTCGACACGCTCGTCCCCGACGAGCTGAAGCACGTCTTCGACGCCATCGAGGCCGAGCACGCGCTGACCGTGCGGGAAGTCCTCAAGATCACCGGCAACACGGAACTGCTCGGCACCAGCCCGGTGCTCCAGCAGACCTTCGCCATCCGCGACGCCTACCTGGACCCGATCTCCTACCTCCAGGTGTCCCTGCTGGCCCGCCAGCGCCAGGCGGCCGAGCGCGGCGAGGAAGCCGACCCGCTGCTCGCCCGGGCCCTGCTGCTCACCGTCAACGGTGTCGCGGCCGGGCTGCGTAACACCGGCTGATCCATACGCATAGCTGGGTCTCTGTCCTTCCTGGGGCAGAGGCCCAGCTATGCGTGGTATCAGAGCAGGACTGCTGGCCGGCTACTCGTCAGCCAGCGCAGTCAGTTTGCCGATCCATGCGCTGAAGTGAGGGCAGGCAGCCCGCAGACCTGCGAGGCCGAGATCGGTTACGGCCGCAGGTCCGTGAAAGGTTTTGATGTACTCCGGGTGCAGTTTCAACAGGCGCTTCGACGGAGCTGTCTCCGGTTTCTCGTTGACCTCCTCCGGACCTCCGGCAGCAGCGGCCATGCTCCGCACTTTCTGTGCGAGCGCAGGGTCGTCTGTCCAATAGGCAAGCTGTTCCGCCGCCGCGAAAACCCATGCCTCGGTTTCGTGAAGAACGAGGTACGGGATGAAACGCGGATTGCCGATGTGCTCGGCCATGCGTTTCTCCACATGCTCGGCCTTCTGCCGTGCGGCCGCCGAAGGTCGGTCAGCCATCCCCGGACTGTCTTGCGGGAGTCCGTAGTAGTCGATCAACGTCGTGACCGCAGCCCAGTGCGGACTGCTCCTGAGGCGATTCTGCAGATCCTTCTCGATCTTCGACCACTTACTGACACCCCCGCGCCCCGTAGGCCCGCCTGCCGCAGTCCGAGTCAAGAGGATGGTCGGCACCAGGACGATGCCCAACTGCAACAGCTCGGGGTAGAGGAATTCCCTGACCATATTCTCTTCGGTCTGCCCCTCACACAGCACCCCCACCGTGATCATTCCGGGCGGCCCCGGAAAGGAAGCTCCGCCGCAGGTCGTCCGCCCAGGACGTTCTTCTCCCACAGCTCACCGAGCGAGTAGTCCTCCAGCCAGCCCTGGAGCGCTTCGCGGTCCGGACGTCTGAGCACGGTTGCACCGTTCTCCCTTTCCACCACCACGATCTCGTCCAGCGAGAACTGGTTGAGAAGGGTGACGGACTGGGTGGCGATGACGATCTGGCTCCGCACCGCGGTCGAGCGAAGCATGTCCGCGAGCTGAACCACTGCGTAGGGGTGCAGGCCGAGCTCAGGCTCGTCCAGAGTGAGCAGCGCCGGCGGATCAGGTTGGAGGAGCAGCACACACAGGCAGATGTACCGCAATGTGCCATCGGACAGAGCCTCGGCGGGGAAGACCGCGTCCACACCCTCCTGGGTCCAGCGCAGTCGGATCCGGCCGCCGGGTTCCTCGGCCAACAGGAAGTCCCGGAAGAACGGCGCGACGGACTGCACCGCGCGAACGATGCGCCTGTACGACCTCGGCTCTCCGTCCCGTAGCCGCAGCAGGAAAGCCGCGAGATTTTCCGCATCGGGTCTCAGCGCTTCATTGTCCGCGGCATAGCCGAAGCGTTTGACCGGTGCCTCACGGCCGGTGTCCTGGAAGTGGAACACCCGGCAGCCGGCGAGGATGGCGCGCACGGGCCCCGCGAGCCGCGACAGCTGTTCCTCCTCCTTCTGGCGAAGGAGCGATTCCCGGTGCCCCCGCCCGAAGTCCTCGACCAGGGGGCGGCCCCACTCATTGAAGTGCCCCTTCTCCTCCGAGAAGATAAGAGTGTCGTTCGCCGCTGGTATCAGGTGGGCTTCGTAGCGGTAGGGAGACGCGTTGACCCGAAGTCGGATCCCTTTTCCCGACTCAGTCCCCGCGAACTGCAGAGCCTGCGCTCCACCGCGCAGACCCACCTCGAGCGCCAGGTCCCCGTCCGCCATCCGCCCGAGCAATTCCAGCGCCCCGACGACATTACTCTTGCCCGCCCCGTTGGCACCCACGAGCACGGTCACGCCCTCGCCCAGCTCCAGTGTGCCGGCGCGAATGGAGGCGTACCCCTCGACGGACACCTCGGAGAGCTTGTAGGACGACATGGCCCAACCCTAGGCCAGGCCCGCCCGCCCAGCCTGGGCACGCTGCCAACAGGCGAACTGTTGGCTCGCTGTGTCCCGCACAGAGCCCGGCCGCACGCAGACGTGTCCGTCCCTGCCGATACGCTGGAACGTCGGCTGAGATCCAGCCACGGAGCCGATGCGCGGAAGGGACGATCGAGGTCATGAGAGACGGCCGGTGGACCACTGTCACCGAGTCGCAGTTCCAGCACGAGCGCAGCGGACTGCTGCATCTCAAGGAACTGCTGCCCGACAACGAGCCCTACCGTGCTTGGTCGAACTTCACCTTCACCGCGCACAGCGGCCATGTACGCGAGGTCGACCTGCTGGTCGCCGCGCCCTCCGGGCTCTTCCTCATCGAGCTGAAGAGCTGGCAGGGCACGCTCACCTCCGCGGGATCCAGCTGGGTACAGACGCTGTCCGACGGCCGCACACGCATGCACCGCAATCCACGCCATCTCGCGAACCAGAAGGCGAAGGAACTCAAAGGGCTGATCAAGGACGCCATGGACCGGGCCGACATCCGGCTGCCCGTGCCTTACGTCCAGGAGATCGTTTACTTCACCAACCCCGGCCTGCGGATGCGTCTCGCACCCAACGATCTGTCCGGCGTCTTCGGCAAGGCGGGGCATTCAGGGCTCCCCGATATTCTTCCCGAGCTGACCCGCCAGCCCCGTGACGTCCACGGTGGCATCGACCTACAGCTGTCCCGTCAGCTCGGCAAGGTCCTGGAAAGCGTCGGCATCGGCCGCTCCGACGCCGAGTACCACCTGGGTCCGTACAAGCTCGACCCATCTCCCTTCGACACCGGGCCCAACTGGGCCGACTACCTGGCCCACCACGATTCCCTGCGCCGGACTCGACGCGTCCGCATCTACCTGCGCGAACGCGGCGCCGACCGGCAGAGCCGCTTGTCCATCAGCCACACCGCCGAGCGGGAGGCAAAGGCTCTCGACGGCCTCGGCCACCCGGGCCTGGTCGCCCTGGAGAACTTCGACGAGAACGGCCACAGCGCCGGGCCCGCTCTGCTCTACAAGTACGACCCGAAAACCCTGCGCCTGGACGACTACCTCCTCCAGTACGGTGACCGGCTCGACGCCCAGGCCCGCTCCGGCTTGCTGCGCCGACTCGCCGAGACCGTGCATTACGCGCACCGGCACCGCCTTTACCATCGCGCCCTGCACGCTCGTGCCGTCCATGTCCTGCCTGGCCCGCGTACCCGCGACATCGCCGAGGAAGACCGCTGGCTGCACCCCGTCCTGCAGATCGCCGAATGGCAGACGGCTGTGCGCCGCCCGTGGACGACCGGAGCCCAGGGGGGCTCCGGCGGCACGCTCAGCAGCGGCCACGAGATCGCACCCTCGCACGATCTGGCCGCATACGTCTCCGACGTCGCCGGCCCCTACCTCGCCCCGGAGCTGTCGGCCAAGACCCCGGACCCCGTTGCTCTGGACATGTTCGGCCTCGGCGTGCTCGGCTATCTGATCTTCACAGGACGCCCGCCCGCCTCCAGCCAGGCTGAACTGGGTGCCCGGATCCAGCTGGACCAGGGCCTGATCCCCTCCGTCCTGATCGACGGCCTGTCCGGATACGTCGACGAGCTCATCCGGAACGCCACGACGTACAACCCCCTGCACCGCCCCCGCACGGCCGCCGAATTCCTGGAAGCACTCGACGCTGTCGATCTCGACCTCGCCCCGCACGCCGGGCAGCACCCGCTCGGCGACATTGCCGCTGAGGATGGCGACCCGCTCGACGCCACTCCGGGAAGCGTCATCGGCGGGGGCCGCTTCGAAGTCCTGCGCAGCCTCGGTCAGGGCTCCACCTCGCGCGCCCTGCTCGCCCGCGACCTCACCCGTGAGGACAAGGACGGCGAGAAGCGACAGGTCGTCCTCAAGGTCGCCCGCGCGGACAAGTACGCCGAAGCGCTGCGCCGCGAGGCGGACGTACTGTCCAAGCTGAGCAACGACTCCAAGGTCATCCACCTTGCCGAGGACGAGCCGGTCCGTATCGGCCCGCGTACCGTCCTGGTCCTCGACCACGCGGGTGACTCCACTGTCGCGCGCCAGCTGCGTGAGCGGGGCCGCCTCCTCACCGACCAGCTGGAGACGTACTCCACCTACCTGTTCGCCGCTGTTGACTTTCTCGACGGCGAGGGCATCTGGCACCGCGACCTCAAGCCCGACAACATCGCCATCCGGGTCCGCCCCAACGGCACCCGTCAGCTCGTTCTCTTCGACTTCTCCCTCGCCGGTATCGACGTCCGCGCCACCGGAGCGGGCACCGAGGGCTATCTCGACCCGTTCGTCGCCAAGGACATCACCCGCGGCCGGTACGACGTCCACGCCGAGCTGTACGCCCTGGCCGTCACCCTGCACGAGATGGCATCCGGTGAGCTGCCCCAGTGGGGGGACGGCTCGGTGCTGCCCGACCAGACGGACCCGAAGAAGTGGCCGCACCCCAAGATCCCCTCCGAGGCGTTCGACTCCGCTGTACGCGAAGGCCTCACAGACTTCTTCCATTGCGCGCTCCACCGCGACGCCCGGCGCAGGTTCGCCGACCTCCAGGAGATGCAGCGCGCCTGGCAGCGCGTTTTCGCCCTCGCCGACCAGCCGGTACCTGCCCGCTCCACCGGCCACCCGGAGGACGGCAAGGAAAAGGCCGTGCTGCCCGTGGGGGTTCTGCCACCGGAGGACTCGGCCGACGACACCTCGCGCCTCGACGCGGACGCCGCGAAAGCGGACCGTGGCACGCAGCTGCTCGTAGCCGGGCTCACCCCCCGCGCGGTGTCCTTCCTCAACGGAATCGACCTCAACACGGTCGGTGACCTCCTCAACTACTCCACCCGCCGCCTCGTCAACCAGCCCGGGCTCGGACACCGCACCCGGGACGAGATCAACCGCCGCATCAAGCAGTGGCGACTGGCTCTCGACACCCCCGAACCCTCCCCCCTCTCCGCGGGCGAGCGCTCCGACTCCGCCGAGGAGATCGCCGAAGCCCTCGCAGAACAGGAGACCGAGGGCGACCCCCGTGCCCTGCGCCGCGTCACCCTGGACGCCCTCGTCTCCCTCCTCGTGCCCAAGCCGGCCCCCAAGGGCCGCAATGCCACCGAGGTCGAAGCGGTACGGCTTCTGCTGCGCCTACCGGACGAACAGGGCACCCCCCTGCCCAAGGACCTGCCCACCTGGCCGCTGAACACATCCGTGGCCCCCCTCACCAGCGAGCAGGTCACCGAGGGGCGGATCGCCCAGATCCTCGGCACCCAGCGCAAGCGCTGGGCAAGGAACCCCGTCCTGCTCGCCCTGCGCGACGAAGCCGTGGAAATCCTGGCCACCCTCGGACGGGTCGCCTCCGTCGCCGAACTCGGTGAAGCGCTCGTCGGCCGCCGAGGCGTCACCCAGCGCGACCCTCAGATTCGCCGAGCTCTCGGTTTTGCCGCCGCCCGCGCCGCGTACGAGGTGGACTGGACGCGCAGCCCACGCCGGATGCGCAGCCGCCGACACGGCGACACAGGCAGCAATCTCATGCTCTTCGCCCTGGAGGTGGACGAGGACACCGACACCCCGGACACCCCCTCCGCCCCGGCCCTCCTCAACTACGCCGACCGCCTGGGCAAGGCCGCTGACCTGCTGGCCGCCCGTGACGTGCTCGCCAGCCCCACGACCGTGCTGGAACAGATCGTCGCCGCAGACGCCGCGTTTCACGAGCGCTATCCGGGCACCCGCATCTCTCTCGACGAGGGCCGCATGGTCACCCTGGCCGCCGCCGCATCCGGGACCGCCGCGGCCAACGCCCGCCTGGAGATCTACAGCCGCAGCCTCCAGCCCGTCCGCGCCCTGCGCCTGACCCAGGCCGGCCTGTTCCTTCCTCTCGCCGGAAAAAACCAGAACGAGCAGGACGGTCTCACCATCGAGACCATCCACCAGCGGGTCCATAACCGTTTCCCTGACCTCTTGACCCGGCTCCCGGACCAGCCTGCACCCCTGAGCCGGCTGCTCAGCCAGGCGGGCTTCGCCCTGAAATGGCGCATCCGAGGCAGGACCGGCCGCGGAGTGTTCCTGCCCGAACACGACGAAACCAATGCGGACCGCACCTCGGCCGTCACGCAGCGCCGGATGACCCGTGCGACGATCACCGACCATTGGACAGCCAGCACCCCGGAACAGAAGCTGCGCTACCGGGCCAACGCCCAGCTCCTCGAATCCGCCGCCCGTCCCGGTTTCCGGCTCCTCACCGTCCGCTACGACGACCAGCGCCTCGCTCTGCTCACCCTGACCGAACCCGGCCGCGAATGGCGTGCCGAACCGGTCGACGTCAGCATCCTCTTCCTCACCTCGCTGCGCCGCCTGGTCGAAGCCCGTCCCCGCCCTACCTGGGACACCATCCTGGAAGCCGACAACGCCGTACCGGGATCGCGGGACGCGATGAAGTTCGGCGAGTACACGGCGGCTGCGTGGGGCGAGGTGGAGAGGGAACTGCTGCGTCGGCTGGACGAGGCACCGGAGGGGGACGCGTCCCAGCCCGGTGCAGGAACCGGCCCCGGGCCGGGCCTGCCGAACTCCCGGGCCCTGCTCCTGCATGACGCCTCCGTCATGGCCCGGTACGGAGGCACAGGCATCCTCCAGCGTCTTGCTGAGCATGCACGGCGCGGCGCCGGCGCGGGCGGACGAGGCCTGTGGCTCCTCAGCCCGCTGAACGATGCCACCGCCGTGCCCCGGCTGGAGGACTGGACGGTGGCACTCGAAGACCGTGAGGAGTGGATCCGCCTCAACCACAGCTGGGTTGTCAACGATCCGGAGGATGCTCCGGCGGCATAGCGCTCCGTAGCCGGGCCGGATCGGACCCCGGTGCGGCCCGGCTGCTGCGGGCATTAGTCACGGCGAGCGACGCCCGCAACCGCTCCTGCGGAGAGGCCGGGCGTACGGCGCCAGGAGCCGCGTCCCACTCCTTGCCGCCACCGAGCGGCCGAAGCTGGACGTACGGTCCCACGAAGCCCATGACCTCGCCGATTCCTATGGTGCGATGGTCCACGGCCACCGTGCCGATTGCGACGCGAGGGGCGGCCCCGCTCACTCCGCGTCTGCCTGCGCGGTGCGCCGCAGTACGTCGGTCAGCCGTGCCGCCGTCGTTAGGTTCACCCGGCCCAGCTCGATGAGTGGACGGGGCGCTGTGGTCGTTGTGCACGAGGCGAGGTCGGGGCCGAGCGACGGCAGCGTGATGCCGAGCCGATGGAGCACGTCGGCGAGCTCGTCGGCGGTGACGAGCGCGACAGCGAGGGGGTTCGCAGCGAACTCGGCCTGGGCGGTTGCGATGGCTGCCAGTGAGGGCGTGGGAGAGGACGGGGTGCGGTGGATGTTCGGGTTCATGCTCACAGCGTGACGGGTGGGGGCTACGCTCAGTAGGGGGCGCGTGCCAACAATCGCATTGCGGGCGGCTGTCGGCCCTGGACCGACACGGCGATGCGATGCGTGGGCACGCGCGGACCACCGAGAACCACCGAGGAGACGTGGCCGATGACCACGCAGAACCAACTGGACCCGTACGCCTCACCGAGAACTTTCTACGGCTCCGAACTGCGCCGCCACCGCGAGGCCGGCGGCTACTCGCAGGACCAGCTGGGGGAGCGGATCTTCTGCTCCGGCACGTACATCGGCCAGTTCGAGTCGGCGAAGCGGCTGCCGCAGCCGGATGTGTCGCGGCCGTTGGACGAGGTGTTCGACACGGGGGAGCACTTCCAGCGGCTGTGTCACCTTGCGCGCAAGTCCAAGCACGCGGAGTACTTCGCGGATGCTGCGGAGCTGGAGCAGCAGGCGCGAACGATCAGTGAGTATGCGCCGACGCTCGTACCGGGCTTGTTGCAGACGGAAAGGTACGCGCGGGCCTTGATCGAAGCTGCTCAGCAGTTCGAGGCACAGGAGGTTGTTGAGGGGTTCGTGAGGGCTCGCCGAGAACGACAGGGCATCCTCGACAGTGCAACAGCGCCGCAATTGTGGGTCGTCCTATATGAGGCCGTGCTACGAAGCCGGGTTGGGGATCGCACCGTCATGGAGGAGCAGCTCGTCAGTCTTGCAAGGGCAGCGCGCACAAGCCGGCGTTTGTTGGTACAAGTACTCCCCTTCGAGGCCGGAGCTGCCGCCTTCCTGAACGGCATGACCATCCACATGACCTTCGACGAGGCTCTCCCAGCCGTGTATGCAGAGAGCGCCTACACTGGCCAACTAATTGAGGAGCCAGCTCTAGTTGCCCGGTACCAGAGGGCCTACGATCTGAGGAGGGCCGCTTCGTTGCCGCCGGAAGCATCCCTCCAATTGATCGAATCGGTGGCCAAGGACTACGCGACACGATGACCTCTGTACCTGATCTGACAGCCGCTGTGTGGCGTAAGTCGTCGTACAGCAATGGCGACGGCGGCGCTTGCCTTGAGGTTGCGGACGCTCCTGGCGTGAACCCAGTCCGGGACAGCAAGCTGCGGGATGGCCCAGTCCTGCTCGTTCCAGACCGAGCATGGGGGTCCTTCGTGGAAGCAGTTAAGGCGGGATCGATCAGCCGGAACTAAACACGCCCGTTGCTGTGAGTGCAGGCCCTGCCACTCGCCTGAGTGGCAGGGCCTGCACGTGGTCCAATGGAGGCGGATACGCAGCGCATGCTTTCCGTGACACAACAACTCGACTGTTGGTGGATTCAGTGATTGATCGCGAACGACTGCTCAAGGATCTGCAGAAGCAGGTGACGTTTGTCGAGAGGGACCTTACGGCTCAGCTGGAGAGGCTCCCCGAGGTCGTCCAACGGTTGAGCGACGAGCACTGCAGTGCTTTTAGGGCTGGACGGACTTCGATGGCGGCACCGCCCTGGATCGCGGAGCGTGTGACACAGGCGGCAGTTGCCTGGGTGCTGGGGACCGTTTTCGTCCGCTTTTGCGAGGATAACTCACTGATCGTCCTGCCCTACTTGGCAGGTCCGACTACTGAGAGTCGGACTCTTGCGCAGGAGAGGCACGGTCAGTTCATGATTGATAACGCAGCGCATACTCACCGGGGCTGGTTGCTGGAGTCTTTCGGTGAGATCGGCTCCACGTCAGCCGGTCGCTCTCTTTTTGACCGACGGCGCAACCCGATCTACCAAATCCCTTTGTCCAACGAAGGGGCGAAGGGTCTCGTTGACTTCTGGCGTCTGCAGGAGGAGTCGGCCGAGCGGGGCATGCGTCTCGTACACGATTTCACGGACTCTGAGTGGGGCACGCGCTTCCTGGGTGACCTCTATCAGGACTTGGATGCCAGCGTCAGAGATAAATATGCTCTATTTCAAACCCCTGAATTTGTTGAGGAATTTATTCTGGATCTTACGCTTGACAAGGCGATAGACAAGTTCGGTCATGATGCGGTTCAAATCATTGACCCGACGTGCGGATCAGGACACTTTTTGCTTGGGGCCTTCCATCGGATTCTGGCGTGTAGTGCAGAGAAGGCGCCAAGTCTTAATGCTCAGGATCGCGTAGAGGGGGTGCTGAAGGCTATTCATGGTGTTGACCTGAACCCGCATGCCGTTGCGATCGCCCGCTTCCGGCTTATTGTTGCAGCGCTGAAGGCGGCAGGTATTCTTACATTTCAAGAAGCGGGCAGCTATGAATGGCCGCTACATCTGGCTGTAGGTGATGCGTTGCTCAAGTCGCACCAGAAGGCCATGTTTGAAATGGCCGAGATTGGGGTCGAGTCGACTGAGGAGCGATTCTCGTTCGAGACGGAGGATATTGACGAGCATCTCGACTTGTTGAAGCCGGGGAAATATCATGTTGTCGTAGGCAACCCGCCGTATGTTGCAGTCAAAGACGCCAAGCTGAGGGATAAGTATCGTTCCCTGTATAGGAACGTTTGTCATGGTAGGTATGCACTGTCAGTTCCTTTTATGCAGAGATTCTTCGAACTTGCCGTGCGTGATGAACGAGGGGAGTGTGAGCCTGGTTTTGTGGGTCAGATTACGTCGAACTCGTTCATGAAACGGGAATTCGGTGAAAATTTGGTCACTGGATACCTTGCCACGACAGTAGACCTAACTGATGTGATCGACTCATCAGGGGCTTATATCCCGCACCACGGAACTCCTACGGTCATCGTCATCGGTAGGAACAGGCCAGCCAGGATGGGTGCCGAGACGATCCGCACAGTTCGTGGCATTCAGGGCGAGCCTGATGTGCCGTCAGATCCCGCGCTTGGGCTCGTTTGGCGGGATATCGTTGTGCGCATTAATGATTTGGGAAAGAGTGTAGGGGATTGGGTTGCGGTGGACAATCTTCCCCGGAAGAAATACTTCGGTAAGCATCCCTGGGTTCTCTCTGATGGAGGTCGGGAAGTACTGGATGCGCTGGAGAGCGTAGCTCCCAGTCGATTGTCCGAAAGGAGTGGGAGGGTGGGCGTCTATGGAATGACAAATGCCGACGACGTCATGATTGCTAAAAAGAATAGTTGGCAGCGCATGTCCGTCGAGGGGGCGATGATTCATGAACTAACGCTCGGTGATCAGGTTCGGGAGTGGGGATTCTCGGGAACTGCAAGCGTTTTTTATCCCTACAGCGAGGCGCGAAAGCTGCTGAAGGTGGCGGACGAGCCTGTTGCCTTGAGGGACCTTTGGGGTTTTCGCACCACTCTTGGATCGCGAGCAACTTTTTCAGGGAAGACTTACTTCGCCGATAATGTGCCGTGGTATTCGTGGCATCAGGTTACTCCGGCACCCTTCTGTCATCCGTGGACCATTACTTACGGGGAGGTCTCTACTCATAATCATTTCGTGCTGGATCGCGAAGGGAAGGTGTTTAAGCAGACTGCTCCCATTATTAAACTCCCTGAAGGTGCAACAGAGGAGGATCACCTCAAGCTCCTCGGAGCCCTCAACTCTTCCGTCGCGTGTTTTTGGCTCAAGCAAATGTGCCATAACAAGGGGAGTGCGGTGGATAAAAAGGGTGCCCGGCAATCAAAGGCTCCATTTGATGATTTCTACCAGTTCAACTCCACCAACGTTCAGGAATTTCCCCTTCCGGCCGCCTACCCTATTGCCTGCGCCGCCGAACTCGACGCCCTCGCCCAGCGGCTCACCGCAGTGAGCCCCGCCGCGCTTGCCGCCGACCCGGAAAATCCGCCGACAGCGGACGCCCTAGCCGAGGCCCGCGAGGAATGGCACCGCATTCGTGCCCAAATGATCGCCGTCCAGGAGGAGCTCGACTGGGAGGTGTACACCCTCTACGGGCTGCACAAGGACCTGACCGCTCCCGAAGAGTCGCTCCCTCCGGAGGGCCTCGCCCTCGGCCAGCGTGCCTTCGAGATCGACCTCGGCAAGCGCGTCAACGCCGGCGAGGCGAAGACCGAGTGGTTCCGGCGGCACAACTCCACCATGATCGACGAGATCCCGGCCGAATGGCCCGAGGCATATAAGGACACGGTCCGCCGACGCCTCGACGCCATGCAGAACTCCAACGTCATCGGGCTCATCGAGCGCCCCGAGTACAAGCGTCGCTGGCTGACCGAAGGCTGGGACAAGCAGCAGCACGCCGCCCTGCGCGAGTGGCTGCTGGCCCGCATGGAACGGCGCGAGCTTTGGTATCAGCCCGATTATCAGGGCATCGAGTACCCGCGGACCCGGTCGATCCGGGAACTCGTCGAGGCTCTGGCGGCCGACTCCGACTTCACGGACGTCGCCGCGCTCTACGCCCCCGGCAAGGAGCTGTCCGAGGTTGTGCCCGAGCTGGTCGAGGACCAGCACGTGCCGTTCCTGGCGGCCTTGCGCTACCAGGAGCCGATCATGGAGAAGAAGCGCGCGGTCTGGGAGGACGTCTGGGACATGCAGCGCGCCGAGGACGCAGCCACGGCCGCCGCGGACCACTTCAAGGCCAAGGAGATCCGGGACGGCACACCCGTACCTCCGAAGTACACGACGAAGGATTTCCGCAAGGACTCCTACGGCGCCCAGCGCGGCTCCCTCGACGTGCCGCGTGAGCGGTTCATCTCCTACAGCCGCACTCTCACCCCTGCCATCGAGGTCTTGGGCTGGGGCGGCTGGGACCATGCCGAGCAGGCCACCGCGCTGACCCAGGCCATCGAGGACCGCCGGGAGTCCGGGAACTGGGACAAGCCCGACTTCCTCCCCTATCTGGCCGGACTGCTGGAGCTGCTGCCCTGGGTACGCCAGTGGCATCCGGAGGATGCAGGATTCTTCGAGGAGGTCCTGCTGGCCTGGCAGAGCGAGGAGGAGTTCGGCGTCACCGACGCGGAGCTGCGCGCGTGGCGCCCGACAGCCGTCAAGCGGACTCGCAAGGCAGCGGTGAAGAAGGCAAAAGCCCCGAAGGTGCCAGTCGATACGGAGACCGCCGAGCAGCCATAGGGAGTGAGTGCGTACTGCCCGCGCGGCCACGGCGGGCAGTACGCGTGGATCACATCCACTACGTGCCCCTGGCACGTTACGCTGGAGCATTCGGGTGATTACGGAGTGGACGGACGTAGGGTCCGTACGTGTCACACCGGCACAGGGGCGAGCGGGATGGCTGCGACGACGTGGCCGGCCCGCCGGGACACGAGGAGTACGCGATGGCACAGCCCACCCAGCCACTGCTGCGTGAGGTCATCGGCATCCCGGAGAACATCACTCACGAAAGCTACGTTCTGAAGCTGACTGAGGCGCTGGGCAGCGACGAGGGACTCAAGCAAGCGCTGGATGCGTACGTCCTCACCCCAGGTCTGGTGGAGGCCTACGGCGACGCACTGTCGCTGATCCAATCGGCGCTGGACAGCGGCAGCTCCAAGGCGGCCCACCTGCACGGTTCCTTCGGTTCCGGTAAGTCCCACTTCATGGCGGTGCTCGCCGCCCTCCTCGGTATCCGGGAGCAGGCGTCGCTCAGGGTCCGCGGGCACGAGGACTTCGCCGGGCTGATGAGGGAGCACAGCTGGCTTCAGGACCGTAAGTTCCTGCTGCTGCCGTTCCACATGCTCGACGGCAAGTCGCTGGAGCAGAAGGTGCTGGGCGGTTACGTCCAGCAGATCCGCATCCTGCACCCCGAGGCGCCGATCCCGCAGGTCTACCGGACGGACGCGCTCTTCGAGAACATCCGCAGTCACCGGGAACGGGTGGGTGACGAGGCGTTCATCGCCGGGCTGCCCGGCGGGGACGGGGAGGACAAGTGGGGTGACGCGGTCTTCTGGACCAGCGAGAAGCTGGAGACCGCGCTCGGTTCGGAGCAGGTCGACGAAGAGGTTCTGAACGACGAGGACCCTCTGTGGCACCGGGAGCCCGTCACACCGGGCGGACTGCGTGCCAAGCTGGTGTCCGACTCTCTGAGCAGCTGGTTCGAAGGCCTCTTCAAGGACGCGGCCGAGGACCGGCACGGCTACGTGTCCCTCGACCGGGGGCTCGGCATCATCGCCGCGCACGCCAAATCGCTCGGCTATGACGCGCTCGTGCTCTTCCTCGACGAACTGATCCTGTGGCTGGCCAGTCACATCCGGGACGAGAAGTTCGTCTCCGAGGAGTCCTCGAAGATCACGAACCTCGTCGAGGGCAGCGACGCGCGCCGCGCGATTCCGGTCGTGTCCTTCATCGCCCGTCAGCGCGACCTGCGCGAGTTGGTCGGTGAGGAGGCCGTCAAGGGCTCCGCCGAGGTGTCCATCCAGGACACGCTCTCCTTCGCCGACGACCGTTTCCGCACCATCCCGCTTCCGGACAGCGACCTGCCGACCATTGCCCACCAGCGGCTGCTGCGGGCCCGCGAGGACGTGCCGGACTCCGAAGCACTCATCGACCAGGCGTTCAACAACATCAAGCGGGTCAAGCCCGAAGTGTGGGACGCGCTGCTCGGCAGCAGCACCAAGATCACCGCGGCCGACGAAGAGACCTTCCGCAAGGCCTACCCCTTCTCTCCGGCCTTCATGGACACCCTCGTCCGAGTCGCCGAGGCGCTGTCCCGCTCCCGCACCGGCCTCAAGCTCATGGGGCAGATGCTCTACGACCAGCGCAAGACCTTGAGGCTCGGCCAGCTTGTCCCCCTGGGTGACCTGTACGAGGTGCTGCACCGTGGAGGCAGTGACCCCTTCACCCGCACCCTGACCGACCAGTTCCAGTCCGCTACCCAGCTGTACAAGAACAAGCTGCGCCCCTACCTGCTCGCCCAGCACGACATCGTCGACACGGATATCGAGGCCTACCGGCGGGATCCCGCATCCGTCGAGGACGTGCGGCGCCGCAGGGTCGAGGCGTTCGTCACCGACGACCGGCTGATCGGCACCCTCTTGCTGTCCGCGGTCGTACCCTCCGTCCCCGCGTTTCAGAACCTCACCGTCAAGCGACTCACCGCTCTCAACCACGGGATCGTCACGTCCCGGGTGAGCGGTATGGAGGCCCGGGAGGTCACCCGGCGGGTCAAGGAGTGGAGCGAAGAGTTTCCCGAGATCAAGTACGTGGAAGGGCCCGACGCGGGCATCAGTCTGGAACTCGTCGGCGTCGACTACGAGTCGGTCATCCGCCGCGCCGAGAACAACAACAACCCCGGCAACCGCCGTAACCTCATCAAGCGGCTGCTCCGCGACGAGATGACGATCACCGACGGGCAGCTCGACGAGCGGCTCAGCCTGGTGTGGCGCGGATCCTCCCGCTCCCTGGAAGTTCTCTTCGGTAACCTCGCCGACGAGAACACCCTGCCTGACGACCATGTGCACCCGCGCCAGGACGACAGCTGGCGGCTCATCGTCGACATGCCCTTCGACGACGTGTACGGCGAGGCCGAGGACCGCGACCGTGTGATGCGGTTCAAGAACCGGCCCGACCACGACGAGATCCGCACCGTCTGCTGGATCCCCGCGCACTTCACCCACGACATGTACGCCAAGTTCCAGCGGCTCGTCATCGTCGACCATGTCCTCAACGGGCAGCGCTTCGACTCGTACGCCGGCCACCTCAACCCGGACGACAGGGAACGCGCCAAGGGCGCTCTGCAGAACCAGCAGCGCTCCCTGACCTCCACCGTCCGCGGTGCGCTCAAGCAGGCGTACGGACTGTCGCCGAAAGAACCCGCGAAGGTCGGTGCATACGACGAGCACGTGCTGACCGTGCCCGACATGGCACAGATTCTGCCGCAGTACAACATGTCCATGTACGACGCGGTCCGGCTCATCGCCGACCGGGTGCTCGCCCACCAGTACCCCGCCCACCCCGACTTCGACCCGAAGAAGGACGGCCTCTCGGTGCGGGCTGCCGAGATCAAGACCGTCTTCGGTTATCTGCGGACCGCCGCCGACGAAGGCACCGACGTCGTCGAGATCAAGCCCAAGGACCGCGAGCTGATGGGCCGGGTAGCCGGACAGAAGGGCCTCAGGCTCGGCACCATGCACGAAGCCCGCTTCCAGGTCGGCCGCCACTGGGAGGAGCACTTCGGCCAGAAGGCCGGCACGGCCTGGGACGGCAAGGACATCCCCGTACGGCAGCTGCTGGATTGGATCGACGAACCCGTCGCCTACGGCCTGGACCCGATCGTCGCCAACCTGGTGCTGTGCGCCTACGCCGAACGCACCGACCGGGTGTGGGCCCTGCGCCGCGGGCCGGTTCCCGTAGCCGACCCCACAGCCCTCAAGGCCACCTATGACCTGAGAGCCCAACGGCTGCCTGGCGAGACGGAGTGGGAGAGGGCCGTCGAGCGGGCCGGGCGGATCTTCGGGGAGAGCCCGATGACGCCGCTGAGGCGTGCCCGGATCATCGCCGAGTTCAGCGAACGAGTGCGTGCCAAGGCGAAGAGGTGGCTGACACCGGCCGAGACTCTTGTCGACACCCTTCAGGACCACGCCGGCAAGCTCGGTCTCGATACCACCGACGACGGTGGGCGCCTCGCCACAGCACGCCGAGCTGCCGACCTGGTGAGGGACCTGGACGGCGCCGACATCCACGACCCGCTGGCCGTCGTCACGGTTCTTGCCGCCGCGGATGTCGGGGAATCCGCCGGGCAGGACCGTGTCGGTAAATCGCTTACCACGGCCAAGGACGTTGCCGCGGCCCTGGTGGGGGGCCCGTGGTCCATCGTCGGCATGGCCGGCACCGTGCGCGAGCCGTACGGCGCCGAGGCCGAGGCCGCCCTGGGGTCTCTGCGCGGGACCGCTCACGCCGACGAGCTCACCGCGTCGCTCCCCTCTGCCCTGACCAAGGTGGAGGACGAGCTTGCCCGAATCATCCGCCGGGCCAACACGGCACAGGCCCCCGCCCCGGCGAAGCCGACCACCCCTGCCGCCGGTGGCCCCTTCGTCGACCCGGCGACTGGCGGCTCGCGCACAGCGACGACCTCCGGGTCCACGTCCGAGGAACTCTCGGTCTTCGGCCGGTGTGAGACGACGGCTGCCGAGGCCGCGGACATGCTCCGTGCCGAACTGTCCACCCTCGCCGAGCGCGACCCCGATGCCCGTGTCCAAGTGACCTGGCAGATGGTTGATCCCACGTGAGCACGCACGACATCCGTACGACCCCCGAGAGGCAGCCCCGGCCCAGGCCCGCCCACCCGGCCGCCGTCGCCCAGGTCCTGGAGGCCCGCTCTTTCACCGAGGGCGAGCCGCGCACCGTTCTGATCCGGGCCGAACCACGATGGAGTGGCCCCGAACGGCTCCAGCTCAGCCGGGGCAGGACCGCACGGGTGGCAGCAGCGGTCTCCCCACTCGCCCTGCTCGATGTCATCACTACCGGCCGTGCCACAGCTGGCGGTGACGAAGAGGGTAGCGACAGAACCGAGATCCTGGCCGTCCTGACGGACGCCGAGGAAGCGGACCTCGGCCCCGGCCTCCTCGCCCGTGTCTACCGCAACCGTGTCTATCCCATAGAGCCCTGGGCCGTCGTACGCCGTATCTTCGGCGCCCGTGACATCGACCCCCGGCTGACCGCCGAAGCCTGGGCAGCGGAAGCCCTCATCGACGCAGCCGGACAGGAGAACTGGCCCAAGAGCCCCGGAACGGTCCTCGCCCGCGACACCGCACTGTCCCGGCTCAGCGCCGCCAGGCTGTCCACCACCGACCATCGGCTCGGCGCGGACAGCCTTGATGCCCACGCCCTATTCACTTGGTCGCTCGCCTCGGGTGCCGCGGAACGCCTCGCCTCACTGCGCGCCCAGGAACGGCAGGGCATCACCGCATGGCTGACCGACCCGGAGCGGGTCGGCACGCGTGCCGCACAGACACTCACCGCCCTGCTGGCCCTCTTCGACGGCGGCAGCGGCGCCGACGCCGTACCCGTGGGCCTGGTGTGTGCCGCACTATGGGCGCCGAACGCTCCCGCAAGCGCCGACCGCGCCCGCGGACGTGCCGAGCTGCTCTTCGGTCCGCACCGTCTCGACGACGACACCCTTGCCGCCTTCGGTGCCGAGGCCGAGGCGTATCTGCGTGTTCTCCTCGCCGGCTGGTCCCGTACCGTCGCGGCGGAGGACGAGCCCACCCGAGCCGGCCCTGACCCACTCGCCCTCCTGGCACGTGCCGACACCCTCGCTCAGACCCTCGGCGCCGAAAAGGCCGCCGCACAGAGCTATCTGCTGGAAGCCGGACTCCAGGCGCGGTACGCCGAGGTGGCCCGCGCGCTGGCCCGCAGCGTCCCCGGTTCCCCAACAGCTGTCCCGGACCCGCGGAGGGTTCGGGAGCTTGACCGTGCCGCGGACGCGCTCTTCGGCCACGTCCTGGCTTCCCAGGACAGGCACAGGAACACCCGGACCCGTATCCGGATGGCCAGGCGCCTGCTGAGTTGGCTCGCCACCCCGGCCCCCGGCCCCTTCGGCACCGCCGCCGAGGCCGTGCAGCAGCACATCGATGACCACAGCTGGGCCGACCTGGCCGTCGGATGGATAGACGACGGGGACCATGCCCACCCCGAACTACCCGCAGCTTTCGGCACACTGAGCGCCGCAGTACGGGCGCGTCGGCACATCGTCGACGAGCGCTTCGCCGTCCGCCTTGCCGAAGAAACCCGCTCAGGCAGCGTCCCCGAGAAGTTCCTGGTCGTGGAGGATTTCGCCCGTCGCGTGCTGGCCCCGGTGGTCAAGCCGTCACGTGCCAAGACAGGCACGGCGCCCCTGCTCTTCGTCGTCCTCGACGGAGCCAGCGCAGCCGTCACCGCGGGACTTGCGGACGAACTGCGCCGACAGTCCTGGGCGGAATACGACCCGGTCACCGACAGCGACGGCGTTCAGCATCGTCGCTCCATGCTCGCCGCCCTGCCCACCCTCACCAAGGTGTCCCGGGGATCCCTGTTCGCCGGGGAGCTCCTTGAGATTGAGCAGCAGGAGGAGCGCCGGCGTTTTGGCGCCCACGCCTTCTGGCGTGGCGCCGACGTACGGCTCTTCCACAAGGCGGACCTGCGAGGCCCGTCCGGACACGGACTCGGCAGCGAACTCGCCGAAGCGCTCGTGGACCCGGCCGTACACGTCGCCGTCGTCGTCAACACCATCGACGACCGGCTCGGCGAGGACCGTGCCGTGGCCCACTGGAAACTCGAAGAACTGCTCGGGGTGACGGACCTCCTCTCGCTGGCCCGCACCGGCGGCCGTGCCCTCGTCATCACCTCCGACCACGGCCACATCCTCGACCACGGAACAGCCAAGCAGCCCGTCCCCGACGCACTCTCCGCCCGCCACCGCACCGGCACCACCGCTGCCGGGCCCGGCGAGCTGGTCCTCACCGGACGCCGCGTCGTCGCCGACGACAACCGCATCACCGCCCTGTGGGACACCTCGCAGCGCTACGGCAATCGGCAGGCCGGATACCACGGGGGTATCGCGCTCGCCGAAGTCGCCATTCCTGTCCTCGCCTTCGTCCCGCATGGCGCCCCCGCACCCAAGGGATGGCGGGAACTCGGGCCGCAGCGCCCTCACTGGTGGGATTCCGAGGCCCCCGGAGATGGCACCAACAGCGCGCGCCCGAACGCGCCGTCCGCGGCAATGCGGGGTCCGCGCAAGACAGCGAGGAAAGCAGCACAGAAGGCGGTCGAGAAGCAGCTCACCACCGAGCAAAAAACCGGCCAGGGCGCACTGTTGTCCTTCGACGCCCTTGACGCCGCGCCGGACACCGCCGAGACGACCGCAGCACCCGCGCCCATCGCCATCTCCCGGGCCGGGCGTCTCGTGGAAGCTCTACGCGCCTCCGACATCATGGCTGCCCAGATTGAGGCTCTGCCCCGTCCCGAACAATTCGACACCATCGCAGCTGCTGTCGGTGCTCTCGTCGATGCCCACGGAGTGCTCCCTGTCACTGTTCTCGCCGAACGTGCCGGAAAGCGCGCACCACGTGCGGCGGGCTTCGCCGCCACCCTGCAGCGCGCCCTCAACTACGACCAGGCCGACGTTCTCATCCTCACCGACAATGGGCGTTCACTGCGTCTCGACATCGCCCTCCTCAAGCGGCAGTTCGGCATCGAAGAGGCAGCGAAGTGAACCCCGAAACGCTCAGTCCCGACCGCCGTCGGCGCCTCATCGACGCCCTGCGCCGCGGAGCCGTGCCGGAAACAGGCCTGGGGCTCCTCGCCGTGGGACTCGGCCGCTTCGAGGAAGCTGTCGACGCCGAACTCGACGCAACGGCCACCGGCTCCGCCGTCTTCAAGGCCGTCCGCGGGGAATACGGTTCTGGCAAGACCTTTTTCACCCGCTGGCTCGCCGAGCGCGCCAAGCAGCGTGACTTCGCCGTCGCCGAAGTGCAGATCTCCGAGAGCGAAACCCCTCTGCACAAGCTGGAAACCGTCTACCGGCGCCTCACCGAACGTCTCGCTACTGCCAGCTTCCCGCCCAGCGCCTTCCGCCCAGTCCTGGACGCCTGGTTCTACGCCCTCGAAGAGGACGCCCTCGCAGCCGGCGCCACTGAAGACACTCTGACGGAGGCCACAGCGGGCCTCCTCGCCGTCCGGCTCACAGAAGTGTCCCGGAACGCTCCGATGTTCGCCGCCGCCCTTCGCGGCTACCGAGCAGCCCAGGAAGCCGGTGACGACACTGCTGCCGATGCCATCATCGCCTGGCTCGGCGGCCAGCCCCACGTGGCAGCCTCCGCCCGCCGTGCTGCAGGGGTCCGTGGCGACCTCGACCACTTCGGGGCGCTCGGTTTTCTCCAAGGCCTGCTCACCGTCCTACGGGACTCCGGGCACCCCGGACTGCTCCTTGTCCTCGACGAAGTCGAAACACTCCAGCGCGTTCGCTCCGATGCACGCGATAAAGCGCTCAACGCGCTCCGCCAGCTTATCGATGAGGTACATTCCGGACGCTTCCCCGGCCTCTACCTCCTGATCACCGGCACCCCTGCCTTCTTCGAAGGCCCCCAAGGCGTCCAGCGCCTGGCACCACTCGCTCAGCGTCTCGCTGCCGACTTCACCACTGACGCCCGCTTCGACAACCCGCGCGCCGTTCAGCTGCGACTCCCCGGATTCAGCTTCGACGCACTCACCGAACTGGGCGGCCGGGTACGGGACATCTACGCCGCCGACAGCACCGGCTCCGACCGCATCCGTATGATCGTCGACGACGCCTACCTCGGCGACCTCGCACGCGCGGTCGCGGGCGGCCTGGGCGGGAAGACGGGTATCGCCCCCCGCCTCTTCCTCAAAAAACTCGTGGGAGATGTACTGGACCGGGTCGACCAATTCCCTGACTTCGACCCCCGCACCCACTACACCCTCACGCTGACCAGTGCCGAGCTCACCGACGTGGAACGCAATGCTGCTGCCGAACAGGCTGACGACATCGTGCTCGAACTATGAGTGCCACCGATCTGCCTTCCGACGCAGCGGACCGACTCCATCCCGTGGTCCTGCACCACATCGCCAACACCCTGAACTGGCCCGACCTGCGTCCGTTGCAGCGGGAGGCAATCAATCCGGTCATGGACGGCCACGACGTCCTTCTCCTTGCCCCCACAGCAGGGGGCAAGACAGAGGCGGCAACCTTCCCGCTGCTCTCGGCAATGGCGCAAACCCCGTGGCCTGGAACATCCGTTCTGTATGTCTGCCCTCTCAAGGCGCTGCTCAACAATCTCCTGCCACGACTGGAGAACTACACCTCCTGGCTTGGCCGCACAGCAGCCCTCTGGCACGGAGACATCGCCACCAGCCGCCGCCGCAGAATCCTTCGCGAACGACCCGACATCCTGCTGACGACGCCGGAATCCCTCGAGTCGATGCTCGTCAGCACCCATGTCGACCACCGCTCCTTCTTCTCCGACCTCGAGACCGTCGTCGTCGACGAAGTCCACGCCTTTGCCGGGGACGACCGCGGCTGGCACCTGCTTGCGGTTCTCGAACGCCTCCAACGCGTCACAAGCAGGCCGCTGCAACGCATCGGACTCTCCGCCACCGTCGGCAACCCTCACGAGCTCCTTACCTGGCTACAGGGATCCGGCGCAGGACTCCGACCTGCCCACGTCGTGGCCCCCACCACAGCCCGACAGGAACCCACAGCCACCGCAGCCCCGCCCGCCGGCGACATTCAGCTCGACTACGTCGGCTCCCTCGATAATGCTGCCACCGTGATCGCGGCCCTCCACCGTGGCGAGAAGCGCCTTGTCTTCTGCGAATCGCGCCGCCAGGTGGAACAACTCGGCGAGAGACTCCGAGCCAAAGGCATCACCACCTTCCTCTCTCACGCTTCTCTTGCCACCGCGGAGCGCAGACGCGCAGAAGATGCCTTTGCCGAGTCTCGCGACTGCGTCATCGTTTCCACCAGCACCCTCGAACTCGGTATTGATGTAGGTGACCTGGACCGCGTCATCCAGATCGACGCCCCCACCACGGTCGCCGCCTTCCTGCAACGACTTGGCCGCACCGGCCGCCGCCCAGGCGCCCGTCGTAACTGCCTGTTCCTCGCTCTCGATGAAGGCGGCCTCCTCTCCGCTGCCGCACTGTTGCTCCAGTGGTCACGGGGCTGGGTCGAACCCGTAGTACCGCCCCCCGAACCCCGCCATATCGCAGCCCAGCAGATTCTGGCGCTCTGTCTGCAGGAACACCGTGTGGGAGAAAACCTGTGGCAGGAGTGGTGGGGCGGTATCGGGCCCTTCGGTCCCGAAGCCGAACCGATCATCCGCCACCTCATCGCCCAGAAGTACCTCGACCGGGACGGCGGCATGCTGTTCATCGGTCCCGAAGCCGAACAGCGCTTCGGCTACCGGCACTTCATGGATCTGACAGCAGTGTTCATTGCGGCACCCGAATTCACCGTTCTCTTCGGACGTAAGGAGATTGGCACCACGGACCCCGCGCTCCTCACTGAACGGGTCATGGGCCCCCGGCGTCTTCTCCTGGCTGGGCGCAGTTGGCAGGTCACCTACATCGACTGGTCCAGGCGCCGCTGTTTCGTCGAACCGGTGGACGGAGGTGGCAAAGCGCGCTGGAGTGGCGTCGGGTTCAGCCGTGGTGTCTCATACGAGCTCACTCGTGCTGTCCGGGAAGTGCTGATCGGAGCTACACCACCGGTCGCCTTGACCCGCCGCGCAGAACAAGGTCTCAGTGAGGCACGTGTGGTCCACGGCGACAAGGTGCACTCTGAGGCCACGGTCATTCTCAGAAGCGGACGCCATACTGACGTTCGGTGGTGGACGTGGGCGGGCCACAAGGCGAATGCCACTCTGGCCGCCACGCTAGGGGACATCGCGGACCCTATCCAACGCCCCACGGACGGGTACGTCCGGCTTCGTGAAGGCCTATCCAGGCAGGAATGGACCCTGGCTAAATCGAACGCGGCACAGGGCCTCACGCTGCCTTTTGTGGATCCTGGCGCGGTGCGGGGCCTCAAGTTTGGAGTCGCTTTGCCCGAGGTGCTCGCTGTCGCGACTCTATCCGCCCGCTTGGCCGATCTTGGAACTGCGGCGTCGGTTCTCGGTGAAGCGACCCAGATCGCCTCCGTGACCGTTGGATGAGTACTGGCGAGGATCAAACCCGTTTCGCACGTTCGGGGATGAACGCGACTCTTATAGGTGCAACGCCTCTCACAGGGCGATGAACGTCGCCACGAGCAGGGCCCCGCCCGCGATCCCCGCGCCCCAGCCCACCCGGGGCAGTCGCAGACCGCCGCCGATCACCAGCCCGGCCAGTACCAGCGCCCCGCCCAGCGGCATCCACGCATGCAGGAAACCGGGTGTCCCGGTGCGTACGACCTCGAAGGTGTCGGGCTTCACGACGACGGGGAAACGATCCCCCTTCTTGGCCGCGACGGACTTCTCGACCGACACCCGGGAGCGGGCGGCCCCGCCGTCGGTCGGCGTGTAGGGACCCGTGCAGACCTCGCTGCCGCACCCCGTGACCGTCATCGTCCCGTGCTCGCGGCCCTTCGCCAGCACGATGTGATGGGCCGAGTCCCACGAGGACAGCACGCCCGCGACGAGCAGCAGCAGGACGACACAGCCGAGCGCCGCGCTGCGGCCGTACTGCAGGGCACGGTGGGAGGAGCTGCGCTTCATGGGGGCCGATCCTTGGCCAGGGCCCTGCGGTCGGTCAAGCTGTGGCCGAAAACAGCCCACTTACCGGCGGGTATGTCGGAATTCGCGCCCGCCCGCGCGGCTCAGGAGTTGTACGCGCCCTGCGCGCGCTCCAGCCCCTCCGCCAGCAGGCACTCCACCGAGTCCGCCGCCCGGTCCACCAGGAACGCGAGCTCCTTGCGCTCCGTGGACGAGAAGTCCTTCAGTACGAAGTCCGCGACCTGCATCCGGCCCGGCGGACGCCCGATCCCGAACCGGATCCGGTGATAGCCGGGACCCATCGACTTCGTCATCGACTTCAGGCCGTTGTGCCCGTTGTCGCCGCCGCCCAGTTTCAGCCGCAGCGTCCCGTAGTCGATGTCCAGCTCGTCGTGCACGGCCACGACATGGTCGAGCGGCACCTTGTAGAAGTCACGCAGCGCCGTGACCGGGCCGCCCGACAGGTTCATGTACGACATCGGCTTGGCCACGACCACCCGGCGGCTCAGCGGTCCGGGCGGGCCGATCCGGCCCTCCAGCACCTGCGCCTGGGCCTTGGGGGCGCGCTTGAACTTGCCGCCGATGCGCTCCGCGAGCAGGTCGGCGACCATGAAGCCGACGTTGTGCCGGTTCGCCGCGTACTCGGGACCGGGATTGCCCAGGCCCACGATCAGCCAGGGGTCATTGGCGTCGGACATCGCGCTGGGTCTCCTCGCGTACGGGCGGGTGGCAGACAGGGAAACGGGGCGGCGGCCTCCTCGCGGAGATCCGCCACCCCGTCAGTCAAGCAGGTGGGGCAGGAATCAGGCCTCGGTGGTCGCGGCCTCGGTGCCCTCGGCGGCCGGCTCCTCGGCCTGCGCGGAGACGACCTGGAGCACGACGGCGTCCTCGTCGCCGGCCAGCACGGAACCCTTGGGCAGCGGGACGTCCTTGGCGAGGATCGAGTCACCGGCGTCCAGGCCCGCGATGGAGACCGTGACGGACTCGGGGATGTGGGTGGCCTCGGCCTCGACGAGCAGGGTGTTCTGCACGTACTCGAGCAGGTTGCCGCCCGGGGCCAGCTCGCCCTCGACGTGCACCGCGATCTCGACCTCGACCTTTTCGCCGCGCTTCACGGTCAGCAGGTCGACGTGCTCGATGTTGCCCTTGAGGGCGTTGCGCTGCACGGCCTTCGGGATGACCAGGGCGTCCTTGCCGTCGATCTCGAGACCGATGAGGACGTTGGCCGTACGGAGCGCGAGGTGCAGCTCGTGGGCCGGAAGCGTGATGTGGACCGCGTCGGCGCCGTGGCCGTAGACGACCGCGGGGACCAGGTTGGCGCGACGGGTACGGCGGGCAGCGCCCTTGCCGAACTCC
The DNA here is from genome assembly GCF_035917155.1 of Streptomyces sp. NBC_00385. Taxonomy (NCBI): domain Bacteria; kingdom Bacillati; phylum Actinomycetota; class Actinomycetes; order Kitasatosporales; family Streptomycetaceae; genus Streptomyces; species Streptomyces sp. NBC_00385. Next base: position 5,198,287 of record NZ_CP107951.1, read on the forward strand.
GAACGGACCGCGGCGTTGAGCTTGATCTCGGCCATGACTGCACTCCTCGTAAGGTGACAAAGCTACGGATGGTCACCCGGCCCACGACAGGCCTGCTACGAAGAGCGCGTCGATAACGGACCGCCGTACCTATGAGTACGGCCTCCCTCGCCGAGCAACTCGCTGAGTCTACCCGGCGGGGAGGCCGCACCCAAAGTGGATCTTCTGTGACGCCTGCGCGCCCGCTGTCCGCCTACTGCTCCTCGAAGAGGCTCGTGACCGAACCGTCCTCGAAGACCTCGCGCACCGCGCGCGCGATCGTCGGCGCGATGGAGAGGACCGTGATCTTGTCGAGCTCCAGCTCGCCCGGGGTCGGCAGGCTGTCCGTGAAGACGAACTCGCTGACCTTCGAGTTCTTCAGCCGGTCGGCGGCCGGACCCGAGAGCACACCGTGCGTCGCCGTCACTATGACGTCCTCGGCACCGTGCGCGAACAGGGCGTCCGCGGCGGCGCAGATCGTGCCGCCGGTGTCGATCATGTCGTCGACCAGGACACAGACCCGGCCCTTCACGTTGCCCACGACCTCGTGGACGCTGACCTGGTTGGGCACGTCCTTGTCGCGGCGCTTGTGCACGATCGCCAGCGGGGCGTCCAGACGGTCGCACCAGCGGTCGGCGACGCGGACCCGGCCGGCGTCCGGCGAGACGATCGTCAGCTTCGAGCGGTCGACCTTGGCACCGACGTAGTCGGCCAGGATCGGCAGCGCGAAGAGGTGGTCGACCGGGCCGTCGAAGAAGCCCTGGATCTGGTCGGTGTGCAGGTCGACGGTGAGGATGCGGTCCGCACCCGCCGTCTTCATCAGGTCCGCGATCAGACGCGCCGAGATCGGCTCGCGGCCGCGGTGCTTCTTGTCCTGACGGGCGTAGCCGTAGAACGGCACGATGACCGTGATGGAGCGGGCCGACGCGCGCTTCAGCGCGTCCAGCATGATCAGCTGCTCCATGATCCACTTGTTGATCGGAGCCGTGTGGCTCTGGATCAGGAAGCAGTCGGCGCCGCGGGCGGACTCCTGGAAGCGGACGTAGATCTCACCGTTGGCGAAATCGAAGGCCTTCGTCGGCACGAGGCCCACACCGAGTTGGTGCGCAACCTCCTCGGCCAGCTCGGGGTGGGCGCGGCCGGAGAAGAACATCAGTTTCTTCTCGCCGGTCGTCTTGATCCCGGTCACAGCACAGTCTCCTCAGACGTGTATCTGGCGCTGCACGCAGATGTCCCGATGTGCAACGAGCCAGCCGAAATGGGGTGAGCATCTATCACGGTACGCCGTGCGCGACGCACCTGTTTCCGGTCAGCTTTCGCTGCCGGTGTCCTCCGCCGCGGCCTGGGCCGCCTGGGCGGCCGCGCTGCCCGGACGCTTACGGGCCACCCAGCCCTCGATATTCCTTTGCTGGCCACGGGCCACGGCCAGCGAACCGGAGGGCACGTCCTTCGTGATGACCGAGCCGGCCGCGGTGTAGACGCCGTCCCCGACCGTGACAGGCGCCACAAACATATTGTCCGCACCGGTCCGGCAGTGCGAGCCGATCGTCGAGTGGTGCTTGTTCACGCCGTCGTAGTTCACGAAGACGCTCGCCGCACCGATGTTCGTGTGGTCGCCGATGGTCGCGTCGCCCACGTACGACAGGTGCGGGACCTTCGTCCCCTCGCCGATCGTGGTGTTCTTGAGCTCCACGTAAGCGCCGGCCTTGGACTTGACCCCCATCCGCGTCCCCGGACGCAGATACGCGAACGGACCGACCGTCGCGCCGGCGCCGACCTCGGCCCCGTCCGCGACCGTGTTGTCCACCCGCGCACCCGCCTCGACGACGGTGTCCTTCAGCCGCGAGTTCGGGCCGACCTCGGCGTCCTCCGCGAGATGCGTGGCGCCGAGCAGCTGCGTACCGGGGTGCACGATCGCGTCCCGCTCGAACGTCACGGTCGCGTCGATCAGCGTCGACGCCGGATCCACCACCGTGACGCCCGCGGTCATCGCCCGCTCCAGCAGCCGCTGGTTCAGCAGTCGGCGGGCCTCCGCGAGCTGCACCCGGTTGTTGATCCCGAGGATCTCCCGGTGGTCGCCGGCGACCGAGGCGCCGACCCGGTGCCCCGCCTCACGCAGGATGGACAGCACGTCGGTGAGGTACTCCTCGCCCTGGCTGTTGTCGGTGCGGACCTTGCCGAGCGCGTCCGTGAGCAGCTGCCCGTCGAACGCGAACACCCCGGAGTTGATCTCCCGGATCGCCCGCTGGGCGTCGGTGGCGTCCTTGTGCTCGACGATCTCGGTGACCGCGCCGGTCGCCGCGTCGCGCACGATCCGGCCGTAGCCGGTGGAGTCGGGGACCTCGGCGCTGAGCACGGTGACGGCGTTGGCGTCGGCGGTGTGGGTGGCGGCGAGCGCGGCGAGCGTCTCACCGGACAGCAGCGGGGTGTCGCCGCAGACGACGATCACGGTGCCCTCGACGGTGCCGCCCAGCTCGTCGAGCCCGACGCGCACCGCGTTCCCGGTGCCCTTCTGCTCGGCCTGGTAGGCGGTGCGCACCTGGGCGTCCGCGGCGGTGAGGTGCGCGGTGACCTGCTCGCTCGCGTGGCCGACGACCACGACGAGGTGCTGCGGGTCCAGCTCGCGGGAGGCGGCGACGACATGACCGACGAGCGAACGCCCGGAGATCTCGTGCAGGACCTTGGGGGTCTTCGACTTCATGCGGGTGCCCTCACCCGCTGCGAGGACGACGACGGCTGCCGGGCGTACGGAGCTCACGGATAGGCCCTTCGGCTTCGGGTGATGGACATCCGCAGGATACCGGGGGGCGTTCGGGCGGACATGGGCGCGGGCCCCGACCGGTTCGGTCGGGGCCCGCGGGCAGATGCTCCCCCACCAGGACTCGAACCCGGACAAATAGCACCAAAAGCTACTGTGCTGCCAATTACACCATGGGGGAATAAAGGCGAACTAACCGGACATTGCGTCAGGCCGCCGGATTGGCACCCAACACTATGCCGTACCAGCGGCCCTCGACGCGACGGTATAGGTCCGCGCTCTCCTTCACGCGAACCTCCGCCCATTCGAATCCGTTCGACGCCCCGACGTGCTGCGCAGGTCACCCGAAAATGAGGTGCGCCCGCCCGTACGCTGGATGCCATGACCGCAACGGGGGCAGACCGGGAGGCGGCGGGATCGACCACCCGCGGCTACTGGTGGTGGGAACGGCGACGGAGTGTCGCACTGGACGGGGGACTGGCGCTGGTTTCGGCGCTGGAGTGTGCGTTGGAAGGGGTGGCGTTCGCGGGGGACACCGGACTGCCGGTGCCGCTGGGAGTGGTGTTCGGACTGATCGCGGGGTCCGTGCTGCTGGTACGCCGGAAGTGGCCGATCGCCGTGGTGCTCGTGTCGATCGCGACGACGCCGGCCGAGATGGGCTTCCTGATGGGCCTGGTCGGCCTGTACACGCTGGCCGCGTCCGATGTGCCGCGCCGGATCACCGCGGTGCTGATGAGCATGCAGCTGGTGGGGACGTTCATCGTCACCTATGTACGGCTGCGGCAGGGTGTCGACGCAGACGCGGACTTCGGCCCCGGCGACTGGTACGTGCCGATGCTGTCCCTCTTCATGGCGGTCGGCCTGACCGCGCCGCCGGTCCTGTTCGGCCTCTACATAGGGGCGCGGCGCCGGCTGATGGAGAGCCTGCGGGAGCGGGCGGACTCGCTGGAGCGGGAGCTGTCACTGCTCGCGGACCGGGCGGAGGAGCGGGCGGAGTGGGCGCGCACGGAGGAGCGGAACCGGATCGCCCGGGAGATGCACGACGTCGTGGCGCACCGGGTGAGCCTGATGGTGGTCCATGCGGCGGCCCTGCAGGCGGTGGCGCCCAAGGACCCGGCGAAGGCGGTGCGGAACGCGGCGCTGGTGGGTGACATGGGGCGGCAGGCCCTGACGGAGCTGCGCGAGATGCTCGGGGTGCTGCGGACCGGGGAGCCGATGGTGGCGCGGGTGACGAAGGTCCCGCTGGCGTCCGTGGGGCGTGCGGTCCCGGTCGCGGCGGAGGACGGACCGCGGCTGGACGAGGTGGAGACCCTGGTGGGGGAGTCACGGGCGGCCGGGATGACGGTGGAGCTCTCGGTGGAGGGCGACGCGCGTCCGTACGCGCCCGAGGTCGAGCAGACGGCGTACCGGGTGGTCCAGGAGGCCCTGACGAACGTGCACAAGCACGCGGCGGGCGCGAAGACCTGGGTGCGCCTGGCCCACCGGGACGCCGAGGTCGCCATGCAGGTGGAGAACGGGCCCTCGGACGCGGCGACGGCGGACGCGGGGCTGCCCAGCGGAGGCAACGGGCTCGTCGGCATGCGGGAGCGGGTGCTCGGGCTGGGGGGCGTCTTCGTGTCCGGCCCGACGGACGCGGGCGGTTTCCGGGTGTCGGCCGTCCTGCCGGACGTCGACGCGGCGTAGCGCCTTCCGGCCGGGTGGGGCCGGCCCCGGTCCGTCCGGATCAGGCCCCGGGGGCCGGGCTCTCGGCCGAGACCAGGCGCTCCGGCTGGATACCGGCGACGAGTGCGGCCAGGGCGCTGTCGATGTCGGGTCCCAGGTACCAGTCGCCGGTGTGGTCGATGCTGTAGATCCGCCCCTCCGCGTCGATCGCGAGAACGGCCTGCGCGTCCCCCTCCTCGCCCAGGGGGGCGACCTCGGTCTCCAGGGCGCGGCCGAGGTCTCCCAGGGTCCGGGCGAGGTGGAGTCCGCTCAGCGGGTCGATCCGTACGGACGGCGGCGCGATCTGCCGCCCGGGTGCGGTGGCGGTGATGAGGAGCCCGCCGAATTCGGCCCAGGCCTCCACCGCGGCGGGGAAGACGGCGTGCTGGTGCCCGGCGGGTGAGGCGTGGGAGCGCAGGGCGTCGGCCCACTCCTCGGCCTGCCGGATGTCCCAGCGTCCGGGTTCCCAGCCGGCGGCGCGCAGGGCGGCGTCGACGGCGACGGGGAAGCGGGTGGAGCTGTGACGGTCGTGGTGGGCCGGTCCTGATTGCGCAGGCAGGTCGGGAAGGTCGGTTCGGTCCTGCATGGGGGCGCTGTCAGCCCTTCTCGGCGGTCGTCGCCGCTCCGGTCGTGGTGAGGTCGACGGGACGTACGCCGAAGTGGGCGAGCATCACGGAGCAGGAGCGGCAGGGCGCCGCGTAGCTGCCGTGGAGCGGGTCGCCGTCCTCGCGGATGCGGCGTGCGGTGAGCCGGGCGTGCTTGAGGGCGCGCCGGGCCTCGCCGTTGGTGAGGGGCTTGCGCTGGGCCCGCTTGGAGCGGCCGGACTCGGCGGCCGTGAGGTGCCGGGAGAGCAGTATGGCTTCGGGGCAGCGGCCGGTGAAGCGTTCGCGCTGCCCGCTGGGGAGGGTGTCCAGGAAGTCCTGGACGAGGTGGTGCAGAACGGGCGGCTGGTCGCCCTTGCCGGCGGTGCAGGTGAGCGTTTCCCCGCGCACGGACAGCGCTGCGGCCACCGCGGGCAGGATGCCGTCGCGGCGGTGGATCAGGCGCGGTGTGTGGCCGGTCTCGTTGCTGCTCCAGCTGAGTCGGGGGTCCCCGGTGGTGACGGTCTGTGCAGAGTGTGCGGTGTGCATGGTGCTGTGTCCCTCCCGTGCCCGCAGCGGCTGCTGCCGAATGTGCACGCCCCCGTGTATGCGGGTGACAGCCTGCCAAATGTGTCGGGTCCTGTGAAAGCGGGGTCGATGAAACGTGTCTGCGTGTCGCGCTTCAGTGGCCCGATCGTCGCTCGTCCGTCACCCGGTTGTGACGGTTGGTGACGGAAGTGGCCGTGGGGCGGAGGGGCGGGGCCTGTCCCGGGCTCACCGCATAGGCTGTGCCTGGACCGCCCCCATGGGCAGGTCGGTCCTCATCAGCCAGACGCAGCAGGGGGCAACCGCCATGACGACAGGTCGGCTCGGGCAGCAAGCCGCGCCACCGAACGCGGCCTACGCCGGGCAGCTCGTGCACTTCCCGGATCCGGTCCGGGCGTCCCGCCACCCCAGAGGTGTGCGTATGGACGGGAACGGCTGTCCGGACTTCGCGCCCTACGCGCGCGCCGCCGCCGAGATCGCCGAGCCCCCGCAGGGGTTCGGCGTGGACGAGCTGCGGCTCACGGACTACGTGTCGGCGAACGCGGCGCTGGCGGCGAGCGGCCACGATCTGTGGGACACGATTCCCGCTGTGGCCACCCCGCACGGCTGGACCTGGCACCACGTGCCGGGCGGCCGGCGGATGGAGCTGGTCCCGGTCGAGGTGAAGGCGTTGCTCCGGCACCACGGTGGACTGGCGACGACCGCCGTGGACCAGAACAAGCGGGGCACGCGTCCGCTGCAGGAGACCCGGCCGGCGCACTTCCGGTTGCCGAAGGGCGCCGTGGCGGTCAGCGAGCAGCAGATCCAGGGCGTCGAGGAGGACCTCGGCTACCGGCTGCCGGGTGCGTACCGCTCGTTCCTGAAGGCGGCGGGCGGTTCGGCTCCGGTCGGCGCGGCGCTCGACGCGGAGCTCGGCCTGCTGGTCGACCAGCCGTTCTTCACGGTGCGCGAGGAAGCCGGCGTGAACGACCTGGTCTATGTGAACAAGTGCCTGCGGGACCATCTGACCAAGGACTATCTGGGCGTCGCTTTCGTCCAGGGCGGCATTGTCGCGGTGAAGGTCCGCGGCGACGGCGTCGGTTCGGTCTGGTTCTGCGCGTACGACGACGCCCGTGACCGGGACGGCTGGAGCGTGCAGGAGCGGGTGGACCGGCTGCTGCTGCCCTGCGGCGCCGACTTCGACGCGTTCCTCCAGCGGCTCGCGGGCAATCCGCCGGAGCTGGAGACGGTGGCGAACCTGATGGTGGACGGCGGCTTCGCGCGTGCTGTCCCGGTGGAGGGGTGAGCGCGATGGTGACCTTTGCGCAGGCGCAGGAGCGCGCGGACGAGTGGGTCAACGGCGACGTTGCGGCGTACCAGCACCGGGAGGTGCGAGTACGCGAGTTCGAGCTGGGCTTCGTCGTGTGGGCCGAGGACCGTGCCGAGGGCCCGGTGTCGGACGGCGGGCGGCAGCGGCTGGTGATCGCCCGGGACAGCGGCGAGGCGACGTTGTGGCCGGGGCTGCCGGTGGGTGAGGTGATCCGGCGGTACGAGGAGGAGTACGGGTCGACGGCCGGCGCGCCCGCGGCCCCCGAGCCGCCGCAGCGTATCGATCTGAACCAGACGTCGTTCCTGTTGAGCCCGCCGGAGTGGCTCCAGGAGGCGGCCGACAAGCTGGGTATCCCGGACCGGCGGGCCGAAGCGGCGGGGCAGACACCTCCGTCCGCGCCCGCAACGCCTTCCCCCTCCTCGCAGGGCGGGCCGGTCCCGTACGAGCCGACGGCTTCCCCGGGCGTTCAGACGTCCGCGCCGCAGCCGCCCGTCGGGGCCACCCCGTGGGCCGGGACCGACACCAACGCCGGGTCCGACGAGGGCGAGGTGGGCCTGCCGGCCACCGTGTTCGCGCCGCCGCTCTCGGGCGCCGACGACGAGGGCAGCCCGCCCCGCGTGGTGTCCGCCGACGCTCCGACGGCGCTGATGTCGGGCGGCAGCCAGTTGCCGCCGACGGCGATCGTGCCGGGCCTGCCGCCGCAGGGCGGCCCCGGTGCTCCGCCGGCTCCCGTGCCGGGCGGCCCCGTGCCGAGCCGCCCGGCCGCTCCGGGGCCCCGCCCCGGGCCGGGTTCCGGTTCCGGTGACATTTCCGACGAGGCGACCAGCAAGGCGGTCGTGCCGCCGCGCGGTGCGCGTGGCGGTGGTTCGACGACCCCGCCGCCGCCCGGCGCCCCCGGTACGCCGGGCGCCCGGCCCGGTGCCCCGCTGCCGCCTCCTTCGGGACCGGGCACGCCGGGTGCTCCGGCCGGCGGGTACGTCCCGACGCAGCTCGTGTCGCAGCTGGGCCCGCCCGGCGCACCGCAGCCGCCCGGTCCGCCCGGCGCACCGCAGCCGCCCGCGCCGCCCGGTTCGACGCCGCCGCCCGGCGGGGGCAACGTCCACCATGCGGCGACGATGTTCGCGGACCCGAACGCGGCCGGTCCGTCCGCGCCGCGGCCGCCGGGTCCGCCCGGTGCGCCGCAGCCGCCCGGCGCTCCAGGGGCGCCCGGTGCGCCGCAGCCGCCCGCGCCGCCCGGTTCCACGCCGCCGCCCGCCGGTGGCAACGTCCACCATGCGGCGACGATGCTGGCGGGTCCGGGCCCGGTCGGGCCGTCGGCTCCGCAGCCGCCCGGTCCGCCGGGTCCGCCCGGTGCGCCGATGGGCCAGGGCGGGTCGCTGGGCGGGGCCCCCGGCCCCGTACCGCCTCCCGCGTACGGGTATCCGCAGGCGCCGGCGGGGCAGCCGACCGTCGGCCCCGGCTACCAGGCCGTGCTGCGGTACCGCGGGCCGGACGGCAGCGAGCAGCAGCTGATCCGCCGTTCGGCGCCGGGCACTCCGCACCCCGAGTGGCAGATGCTGCACGAGCTGCGGGCGATGAACGTGCCGCCGCAGCAGGTCATCGAGCTGCACACCGAGCTGGAGTCCTGCGAGCTGCCGGGTGGGTACTGCGCCCGGATGATCCGTGAGACGTGGCCGCAGGTGCGGATCACGAGCGTCGCTCCGTACGGGACGGACCACGCGAGCCGGCAGCAGGGCATGCAGCATCTGCTGACCCATCAGGGCGAGCTGCACCAGGTCGCGGACGGTCCGGCACGGCCGGCGCCGGTGCGGGCTCCGCTGCCGCAGGCGCCGCCGCCGGTGCAGGTGCCGCCGGAGGCGATCGCGGAGGAGATGCTGCAGACGTTCGGCCCGCAGGGGGTGCTGCGCTTCGACCAGCGCGCGGTGTCCCGCCAGGGTGTGCCGGAGATCGTGGCGCGGACCCTGGTGTGGGCGGGGCTGCCCGCCGACTTCGGGCCGTTCTTCTGGGCGCAGCCGGGGCAGCCGGTGGTGCCGACGCTGGCGGAGCTGGCGGCGCAGCGGCAGGTGCAGGCGGCCCCCGACGCGGGGTCGTACCTGGTGATGGGCTCGGACTTCGGCCGGGCGATCTGTGTGCAGTACGGGACGGCGAACATCGTGGCCGTGCCGGTGGAGGCGGGCCCCGGCGGGCAGTCGGTGGCGCCGCAGTTCGTGAACACCGGGCTGCCGGAGTTCACGCGTTCCATGGCGCTGCTCGGCCGGATGTGGCGGCTGCGGTACGGGCTGAACCCCGAGCAGGCGGGCCGCTGGACGGTCGATTTCCAGGCGCAGCTGGTGGCGGTCGACCCGGCGGCCCTGGCGTCGCCGGAGAGCTGGTGGTCGGTCCTGCTGGAGCAGATGTGGGACGGGCTGATCTGACGGCCCGGCCGTCGCGGTAGTGCGGGGTGTGGCGCCTCTTCCCTTCGGGGGAGGGGCGCCACTCTGTTCCGTGGGCTGTGATGCCTGTCGCTTCCGTCCTGAAAGCATCGAAACGATTCCGACTTCTTGACCAATTGCCGCATCCTTGACGTATTGCTCAGTGGTCGGAGAGTCGGAAAGAGGCGTCAAGGATGAGTTCTGCACCGGTGTCCGCGCACGGCTTCGTCGGCGTACGCGGCCGTGGTTACCGCCCGGAGCAGGTGGACCGGACCGTGGCCGCGCTGTCGGCGGAACGGGACGGGGCGCGGGATCAGGTGGCGCGGCTGACGGCGCTGGCGGAGCGCCTGGTGACCGAGTCGGCGCGGCTGGACGAGGCCGTCGCCGCGCTGGCACCGCAGGACTACGCGTCGTTGGGGGAGCGGGCTCAGCAGATCCTGGCGCTGGCCGAGGGCGAGGCGGAGGCTGTCCGGGCTGCCGCCGCGGAGGAGACCCAGGCGCTGCGGGACGAGGTGGACGCGGCGGCGCGGACTTTGCGCGAGTCGGCGAGGGCCGATGCGGAGGCGATGCGTGCGGCGGCGACGGCCCGCGCGGAGCAGGCGCTGTCCGCTGCCGAGGGCGCCGCGGGTGAGGAACTGGCCGCTGCCCGGCTGGAGGCGGCGCAGGTCCGCGAGGAGGCGGAGGCCGCGATGGCGGCGACCGTGAGCCGTACGGACAGTGTGCTGGCCCATCAGGAGCAGGAGCACAGTGAGCGCCGGAAGGCTCTGGGGGAGGAGCTGACGGAGGCCGCGGCGGCGCAGTCGGCGGAGCACGCGGAGCTGACGGAGCGGGCGGAGGCCGGTCTCGCCGCGGCGCGGCGTGCGCTGGCCGAGGCGGAGGAGGCCGCGCGCCACGGTCAGGAGGACGCGGCGGCGCAGGGGGCCGAGCTGATCGCGGGGGCCCGGGTCCGTGAGGAGCGGGTCGTGCGGGAGACGGAGCGGATCCTGCGCGAGCACGAGGAGGGGCGCGAGGACGTGCAGGCGCACATGGCGCACGTACGCAACTCGCTGGCGGCGCTGACCGGACGGGTGGCTCCGGCGGACGACTGACGGGAGCCGCCCCGCCCCGGGTCGGGGAGGGGCGGCCGTGCCCGGGTCAGGGGCGCGGCCAGGGGCGCTGGGAGAGCTGCTCGATCCCGGTGTTGAAACGCTTGAGGTAGCCGGCGAAGGCGGCGATGTCGTCGTCCGGCCAGTCCTTCATGACCTGGCCCAGGGACTGGACGACGCGTTCGCGTTCCGCGTCGAGCAGTTCCGTGCCCCGGGCGGTGATGCGGAACTTGCGGGCCATGCCGCCGTCGGGGTCGGCGATGCGCTCGGCCAGTCCGGCGCGGGTCACGGCGGCGGTCTGGCGGTTGAGGGTGGAGGCGTCGAGGCCGAAGGCGTCGCTCAGTTCGCCGTTGGACATGGGGCCCTGGACCCGGAGGCGGCTCAGCAGGGTGTAGGCGCTCCGGTCCAGAAGGGCGTTCTTGTGCCGTCCGCCCCGGTGGTCGGCGAGGCTGTGACGCCCGAGCAGCATCTGCTCGTACTCCACCTCTTCTGTGGGCCTCGGCATGTCTGCGGCCTCCTGCTTCTGCTGCTTCTGCGCCGGGATCGGTCGCACGTCGGGCTCCGGGCGACGCTCCATGCTCTCATGCGATGTGCACGGGGCATGGAATGTGTATGACACATTAGGCATGTACGATGCACGTCGCTGTCCCGGTAGCCGGGACCACGACCCAAGGAGTTCCTCCCTCATGGATGCCCCCCAGCCGACAGCCAGATCAGGCGGTGTGATCGCCACGCTCGCCTTCGCCGGCACCGTGGCGGCGGTCATGCAGACCCTGGTCACACCGCTCATCGCGGAGCTGCCGAAGATCCTCGACACGACCTCCTCCAACGCCGCCTGGGTGATCACGGCCACCCTGCTGGTCTCGGCGGTGTGCGTTCCGGTCTCCGGACGGCTGGGCGACCTGCTGGGCAAGCGCCGGATGCTGCTCGTGTGCGCGGTGCCGCTGTTCGCCGGCTCGGTGGTCTGTGCGCTCTCGTCGACCGTCGTCCCCATGATCGTCGGACGTGGTCTGCAGGGCATGGGCATGGGCATGGTGCCGCTCGGCATCGCCCTGCTGCGTGACGTGGTGCCGAGGGAGAAGCTGAGCTCCTCCATCGCCCTGGTCAGCGCTTCCCTCGGTATCGGCGGCGCCCTCGGCCTGCCGATCGCGTCGGCGGTCGCCCAGTACGCCAACTGGCGGGTGCTGTTCTGGGGTTCCGCCGTGCTTGCCCTCGCCATCTTCGCCCTGGTCTGGTTCCTGATCCCGGACGTCCCGGCCGCGGCCAAGGGGCAGCGCTTCGACATGCCCGGCGCCCTCGGTCTGGCCGTCGGTCTGGTCTGCCTGCTCCTCGCCGTCTCCAAGGGCGCCGAGTGGGGCTGGGGCTCCGCGACGACGGTCGGCCTGTTCGCCGCCGCCGTCGTGGTGCTCGTCGCCTGGGGCTTCTGGGAGCTGCGCACCAAGGACCCGCTGGTCGACCTGCGCACCACGGCCCGCCCGCGGGTGCTCATCACCAACCTCGCGTCGCTCTTCGTCGGCTTCGGTATGTACGCCGGCATGCTGATCGCGCCGCAATTGCTGCAGTTCCCCGAGGCCACCGGCTACGGCCTGGGCCAGTCGATGCTCCAGGCGGGTCTGTGGATGGCCCCCGGCGGCATCATGATGATGATCGTCTCCCCGCTGGGCGGAAAGCTCACCGACGCCCGCGGTCCGAAGTTCACGCTGATCAGCGGCGTGCTGGTCATCGCGGCGGCCTACGGTCTGGGCATGCTCCTGATGGGCTCCGCCTGGGGCCTGATGCTGTTCCTCATGGTCAGCAGCAGTGGTGTCGGCCTCGCCTACGGTGCGATGCCGGCCCTGATCATGAGCGCGGTCCCGGCGTCCGAAACCGCCGCCGCCAACGCGTTCAACACCCTCATGCGCGCACTCGGCACCTCGATCGGCGCCGCGGTCATCGGCGCGGTCCTCGGACAGATGACCACGGAGACGGCCGGCTACAGCTTCACCTCGGAGGCCGGGTTCCGTACCGGCCTGATGTTCGGCTGCGGGGTCGCCCTCGTCGCCGTGGTGATCTCGTCGTTCATTCCTGCCGTGCGCGCGTCCGCCGCCGGTGAGAAGGCCGAGGCGACCGCGTCGCCCGAGGTTGCCGCGGCCAAGAACTGACCCGGACACCGATCCCGCCGAGGCGGTCCCCCGGGGTGGCGCGATGCGCACCCGGAGGACCGCCTCGGCGTTTCCCGGCGGGCTACTTGAGATCGAGGATCTGTTCCAGCGGGTCGATCGCGAAGTAGACGAGGAAGAGTGCCGCGGTGCCCCAGAGCAGCCAGTGGACCTCACGGGCCTTGCCCAGGCACGCCTTGATGATGACGTAGCTGACGAAGCCGGCGCCGATGCCGTTGGTGATGGAGTACGTGAACGGCATGACGGTGATCGTGAGGAACGCCGGGATGGCGAGGTCGTAACGGTCCCAGTCGATGTGCTTGACCTGGGTCATCATCAGGAATCCGACCGCGACCAGGGCCGGTGACGCGGCCTGCATGGGCACGATGGTCAGGACGGGCGAGAAGAAGAGGGCCAGGGCGAACATGCCGCCCGTGACGAGGTTGGCGAAACCGGTACGGGCGCCCTCGCCGACACCTGCGGCGGACTCGACGTAGGTGGTGGCGGACGACGAGGAGGCGGCACCGCCGGCGACCGCGGCCGCGCCGTCGATGAGCAGGACCCGTCCCAGGCCCGGCACCTGTCCTCTTTCGTCGAGGAGTCCGGCTTCGGCGGTGACGCCGACGACGGTGCCCATCGTGTCGAAGAAGTCCGACAGGATGAGCGTGAAGATGAGCAGGATGACGGTCAGGACGCTGATCCGGCCGAACGAGCCGAACAGGTCGAACTGGCCGAGCAGCCCGAAGTCCGGTGCGGCGAAAGGCTTGTCGGGCATCGAGGGGACGGTCAGACCCCAGGACTTCACGTCGGCGAGCGAGTTGATGACGACGGAGACGGCGGTCATCACGACGATGCTGATGAGAATGGCGCCCTTGACCTTGCGGGCGAGGAGCACGATCGTCATGATCACGCCGAGGCAGAAGACCAGCATCGGCCAGCCCGTGAGGGTGCCGCTGCCGAGCTGGACGGGAACGGTGGTGTTCGCGGCGTCCGGGATGCGGGTGACGAAGCCGGCGTCGACGAAGCCGATGAAGGCGATGAACAGGCCGATGCCGACGCTGATGGCCTGTTTGAGCGCCTGCGGGATGGCGTGCATGATCGCTTCGCGTAGGCCCGTCGCCACGAACACGCAGATCAGCAGGCCTTCGAGCACGATGAGGCCCATCGCGTCGTCCCAGGCCATGAGCGGGGCGACCTGGTACGCGACAACGGCGTTGATGCCCAGACCCGCGGCCAGAGCGAGCGGCAGATTGCCGCCCACGCCCATGATGAGCGTCATCACCGCGGCCACGAGAGCGGTGGCGGTCACCAGCTGGACGGTGTCCAGCTGGTCGCCGAACTTGTCCTTCGCGCCACCGAGGATGATCGGGTTGAGCACGAGGATGTACGCCATGGTGAAGAAGGTGGCGAAGCCACCGCGAACTTCCCGGCCGTAGGTCGATCCGCGTTCGGTGATGCGGAAGAACCGGTCGAGGGCGCTGCCACCGGATCTGGTCGGCGGTATGTCGGCCGGGGCGGTCTTGTTGGGGTGCATGGGGACGTCTCCTGGGCCTGCAACGGACAGGGGGAAGGGAAAGGGAGAAGCCGCTACTGCCCGGCACGGGTGACAGGCGGTTGTGCGAACACACATACGGCTTCTTGCGAGCGGATCATACGTGCCACTGCCGAACCCTCAAGTGCCTTGCCCCATAACGTTGTTGATGACTCGAATCCGACTGTCGGTTCCTACGGAATCGCCAGTGATCTATGGAGCCAAAGCGTGATTCAGTCGACAGCGGTCATGGCTTTTCCGGTGACGATGCCCATACGTTCTGTGCGTGCATCCTCCACCCCCCTTCAATGCGCGTGCTGCCCGAGCCCTGCGTGAAAAGCTCGGGATGGCCCACGGCCACGTCGCGTACGCGATGAGGACGTCCTTCGGGACGGCTCATGTCACCGCCGACCACATCGCGGCGTGGGAACGCGGATCCGCCCTGCCCGATCCCCATGAACTCGCCGCGCTCGCAGGCGCGTTGTGGTGTCATCCCAGCGAGGTCATGGGGCACCCGCGCACCTTGCGGGAGCATCGCGTCGCCCGCGGGATACCGGCCGAGGACGTCGCCCGCGCCACGGGCCTGTCCCTGGACTCCTACGTCCACATGGAGGAGACCGGCCGGTGGACCGGCGACCAGCGGCAGTCCGCGAAACTCGGCAGCCTGCTCGGCCTCCCGCCGCGCGACCACATCGCGATCACCGGGCTGGAGGACGAGCTCGCCCGCCTGCTCACCGAAGCCGTCAGCACCCGGTGGCAGGCGCATGTCCGCGCCATCGCCAAGCTCATCTCGGTGGAGCGTAAACAGCTGCACGGGCCGCTGGACTCCATGTACCAGGAGTACCAGGCCCTCATGGCGGCCACCCTCAGCCGGGCCAGCGGCAGCACGGCCTCCGGTGAGGACGGGCGACGCTACGTGGAGGAGATCGTCGACCACTTCTGGGCCAGGCTGCCGGAGTAGCCGGAGCGGCCGCGGCGGTCAGTTACGGTCCGTCGGCGGCGCCCCCGCGAGGATCCACGGTTCCTCCGCCTCGTACATCCGCCGCTCCTCCACGGCCGTGCGCTGTCCGAGTACCGTGCCCAGCCAGCCCGCGAGGAAGCCGGCCGGGATGGAGACGAGCCCGGTGGTCGTGAACGGGAACCAGTTGAAGTCGTGGGCGGGGAAGACGGCGCCGGGCGACCCGGAGACCAGGTCGGTGCCGGTGATCAGGACGAGTACGGACACGGTGCCGCCGACGAGCGTGCAGAGCAGTCCGGTACGGGTGAAGCGCCGCCAGAACATGCTGTAGACGAGCGCCGGGGCCAGGGCGGACGCCCCGACGCAGAACGAGAGCATGACCAGCGCCTGGAGGTTCCAGTGCCGGGCCGGTACGGCGAGCGCGATGGTGAGCAGTCCCACGCCGGCCGCCGCGGCCCGGGCGGTGCCCATTTCGACGGGGCCGGCGACGGGCGCCCTGCCCGGGGTGCGCATCCCGTGCAGTCCGTGGGCGAACAGGTCGTGGGCGAGGGAGTTCGCGCAGGCCAGGATCATTCCGGCGACGGAGGCGAGCAGCGTCAGGAAGATGGCCGTGGTCATCGCCGTGACGACGAGCGCACCGGCCTCGCCCGCCGAGGCGACCGCGCCGCTGACCTGGAGGATCGCGCTGTTGCCCTGGGGGCCGGCGGCGGTGATGGCACTGCGTCCCACGAGCGCGGCCGCGCCGACGCCGATCACGGTGAGCAGCAGGCACAGGGCGACGACGACGGAGACGGCCCAGGACATCGAGCGGCGGATGGCCGGGGCGCTGCGGGCGCTGGTCATCCGCATCGTGATGTGGGGCAGGCACGCGCCGCCGAGGACGACGGTGAGTTCGGAGCTGACCATGTCGGTGCCGTTGCCGCCGAACTGGACGCCGGAGCGCAGGAAGGCGTCGCCGGCGCCGCTGCCGTGCCGGGCCGCGTCGAGGAGGGCGCCGGTGTCCCAGTGGAACCGGCTCATGATCAGTACGGAGACCGTGAGGCAGGCGCCGAGGAGGACCACGGTCTTGACGATGTGGATGAACGCGGTGCCCTTCATCCCGCCGATCGCCGCGTAGCCGATCATCACGATCCCGAGCGTGACGATGCATCCGGTGCGGAAGCCCGAGCTGTCGAACCCGAGGATGAAGGCGAGCAGATCGCCGCTGCCTGCGAGCTGGACGACCATGAGCGGGACGAGGGCGGTGAGCGTGACCGCGCAGGCGGCGATGCGGACCGCACGGCCGGGGGCGCGGCGGGTGAGGATGTCGCCCATGGTGAACCGGCCCGCGTTGCGCAGCGGTTCGGCCAGCAGGAACATCAGCAGGACGAGGGAGAGCGCCGTGCTCAGAGCGAGGACGAGGCCGTCGTAGCCGGTGAGGGCGATGACGCCGGTGGTGCCGAGGACGGTGGCGGCGGAGAGGTAGTCACCGGCGATGGCGAGGCCGCCGCGGACGGGCGAGAGGGTGCGGTAGCCGGTGTAGAACTCGTCGAGGTCGTCGTGGTCCGGTCCGGTCATGACGCAGAGCAGCAGGGTGACGGTGGCCACCGCGATGAAGGCGACGAGGGACATCGTCTGGGCGGACTCGTCGAATCCGGTCATCGGCGGGCTCCTGTCCTGCGCAGTTGCGCGGCGAGCGGGTCGACGGTCCGGCGCGCGATCCGCTCGTACAGGACGATCGCGAGGAGGGTCACGGGCAACTGGCACAGGCCCAGGGCCAGTCCGGCGGTGAGGCCGCCGCCGAGAGGACGGCCCATGAGGTCGGGGGCGTAGCCGGACAGCAGCAGGAAGAGGGTGAAGTAGCCGAGCGCGGTCAGGGTGGCGGTGCGCCGCAGCAGCCGGTAAGCGGTGCGCAGCCGGCGCAGGTCGCCGTGGCGTCCCGGCGGGGGCACGGGGGTGGTGCGCGGGACGGCTCCGCGCGGCGGGGGCGCGGGGGCCGAACGCTGCCAGGGCAGCAGGTAGTCGGGCTGTTGCGGGGGTGGACAGGACGGGCGGTGGCGCGGCCGGGCGGGCCGGGGCGGGCGTCCGTGGCCGGGGGAGTGCGGAGGTTCGTACGACATGGCGGTGCCGCTCCTTGCATGGCTCGGGCCCGGGGACGGACTGCAAGGCGGAAGCGCGCGGTGCGCTGTAGGAGCGCGTACGTTACTCGCGGGTATGCCCGCTGGGGAGTGGATGCGCCGAACTACCCTCGGTAACCTGCCAGTTGTCCAGTCCTCCGGCGGCCGGCGAACCCGCCCGGCCGGCGCAGCCTCGCCGTCAGTGCGGTCCGGCGTGCCCCGCCGCCTGCTTCCGCAGCGCCCGCACCAGCGCCGCGACCTCCGTACGGGCGCGGCGGTGGCCGCCCGTGGCCACGCCGATGTGCCGGGCCGGGGCCGGGGCCCTGAGCGGGACGGTGCGCAGCCCCGGCACCTGTGGTGTCAGCGCGATGGACGGGATCAGCGAGACGCCCATGCGCGCGGCGACGAGCGAACGGGCGAAGAAGTAGTCGGTCGTCGTGCCGCGCACCTCGGGATCGAAGCCCGCCTGCTCGGCGTAACGGCGCAGGTACGCCTCCGTCTTGAGGCAGCCGAGCACCCACGGTTCGCCCGCCAGCTCCGCCAGGTCGAGCGCCTCGCGCCCGGCCAGGCGATGCGCTTCGGGCAGGACCACGTGCAGCGGGTCGTCCATGAGCGCGGTCCACTCCGGGGCGGGGCTGCCGCCGCCGCCCGTCCGGCCGGGGAGCGGGCCGTCGAAGTGGTAGGCGAGCGCGAGGTCCACGGCACCCTGGCGGACCAGGGGCAGACTGTCCTCGGGCTCGTACTCCCGGACATGCAGGACGGTGCCGGGATGGGCCGCCGTGAGCTCGGCGAGGGCGCCGGGGAGCAGCAGCCTGCCCCCGCTGGTGAACGTCGCGACGGTGAGCCGGACCCGGCCCGAGCCCAGCTCGGTCACCTGCTGCCGCGCGTGCTCGATCTCGGCGGCCACCGACTCGGCCGCACCGACCATGATCCGGCCGGCCGAGGTGAGGCTGACCCCGCGGGTGCTGCGGGTGACGACCTGGGAGCCGAGGCCGCGCTCCAGAGCGGCCACATGCTGCGAGACGGCCGAGGGAGTGAGACGCAGAGCCGCGGCCGCCCGGTTGAAACTCCCGTGCTCCGCCACCGCCCGCAGGACGCGGAGCCGCTGCACATCGATCAACAGTTTCCCTTACGACGCATCCAGCAAGTGGGCACTTCTGCTGATGACGGTACGTCTCCAGGATGGAGGCATGCAAAGGATCTGCGTCATCGGCGGTAGCCGGTACTTCGGAAAGCTCCTGGTCCAGCGGCTGTTGGCGGCCGGGCACCAGGTCACGGTCATCAACCGCGGCTCGGCCCCGCCGCCGCCAGGTGCCGAGCACCTCGTCGCCGACCGCGACGACGAGGCCGCCCTCGTCGCCGCGCTCGGGTCGCGTGCGTTCGACGTGGTCGTCGACCAGGTCTGCTACACACCGGTACAGGCCGAGACCGCCGTCCGCGCCTTCGCCGGACGCACCCGGCGCTACGTCATGACGTCCACCATCGAGGTCTACGACCCGGCGACCGCCGCCCTGCCGGACGCCGCGCAGCACACCCCCGTGCCGGAGGAGCGCGTCGACCCGGCCGCCTGGCCGGTACGGACTGACCTGCCCTGGCACGACGCGGCCTACCGCGAGGCCCGCTACGCCGAGGGCAAGCGGCAGGCCGAGGCCGTCTTCACCCGCGACGGCCGGTTCGCGTTCGCCTCCGTGCGCAGCGCCCACGTGCTGGGCGGCGGCGCCCGGGAGTTCACCGGCCGGCTCGCCTACTACACCGACCGTCTCGTCCGGGGGGCGGAGATCGCCGTGCACGCGCGGGAGCTGCCCACGGTCTTCATCCACTACGAGGAGCTGGCGGACCTGCTCCTGTGGGCGGCGACGGCCACCGCGTTCACCGGCCCGCTGAACGCCTGCTCCGACGGTCTGCTCGACGTGCGCGACCTCGCTTCCGCCCTTGCCGTGGAGACGGGCCGGGAGCCCGCGTACCGGACCGTGGCCGCGGGCGAGCCGGCCGGTCCGTTCTCCTTCGACCGGTACTACGCCATGAGCAACACCCGGGCCGGGGAACTGGGTTTCGTCTTCTCACGCACCGCCGAGTGGCTGCGCGGCGCCGCCGCCGAATCCATCACCGCGTCCACCGTCCCCGCTGCCTGAGGAGCACCCGCCATGCGACAGCGCACCATCGGCAAGATCACGGTCGGCGCCATCGGGCTGGGCGCCATGGCGCTCTCCATCGAGGGGCGCCCGGACGAGCGGCGGGCCGTCGCCACCGTCCACGCGGCCCTCGACGCGGGCGTCACGCTCATCGACACCGCGGACAGCTACCACTGGCACGCCGGCGAGAGGGGCCACAACGAACTCCTTCTCGCCCGCGCGCTGCGGAGTTACGGCGGCGACACCTCCGGCGTCCTGGTCGCCACCAAGGGCGGGCGCGGGCGGCCCGGCGACGGCAGCTGGACGGTCACCGGCACCCCCGAACACCTCAAGCGTGCCGCCGGGGCCTCCGCCGGGCGCCTGGGCGTCGAGGCGATCGGCCTCTACCAGCTGCACAAGCCCGACCCGGCCGTGCCCTGGGCGGAGTCCGTGGGCGCGCTGCGCGACCTGCTCGACGCCGGCACGATCCGGGCCGCCGGGATCTCCAACGTGACCACCGCCCAGATCCGGGAAGCGCACGCCATCCTCGGCGCCGGCCTGGTCTCCGTACAGAACCGGTACTCGCCCGCGGTGCGCACCGGCGAGTCTGAGCTCCGGCTGAGCGAGAGCCTGGGCCTCGCCTTCCTGCCGTGGAGCCCGCTGGGAGGCATCTCCCGCAGCGCACTCGACGGCCCGCCGGGCCCGGCCGGTACGGGATCCGCCTTCCACCGCATCGCGGCCGAGCGGGGAGTCAGCCCCCAAAGAATCGCTCTGGCCTGGCTGTTGGCCCGCTCCCCGGCGGTCGTCCCGGTGCCGGGGGCCAGCCGGCCGACGTCGGTCCAGGACTCGGCCCGGGCCGCGGAGACCGAGCTCAGTGAGGCGGAGCTGGCGCGGCTCGAAGCCGTACCCGGGTAGCGCAACACCTCATCGGGCGGCCGGCGGGCGCGCCAGCCCGTGGCGCCGGGCCCAGGCGTCGATCGCCGCGGCCAGCTCCTCGGGCCGGTCCTCCGGGGAGTGGTGGCCGGCCACCCCGTGCCGGGAGACCTCCAGGCCCGCGATGTTCTCCTCGCACCAGGCGACGGCGCCGCGGTCGGTCATCGCACCCGGCCCCGGCTCGAACGCGGCCAGCAGCTTGGGGATTTCGGGGCTGGCGACCAGCCAGGCGTCGTAGCGCTCGATGCGCGCCACGACGTCCGCGGGCTCGCCGTCCAGCGGCATCATGCGCGTCCAGGCCAGCACCGGGCGACGGCTGTCCGGGGTCGGGAAGGGGCGCCGGTAGACGTCGAGATCGGCGGGGGCGAGCGGGGTGGCGAGCGTGGCCGGGAGCCCTTCGATGAGCAACGACTGCTCCAGGATCATGCTCTCGCCCACCCCGGGAGTACGCAGCAGGGTGAACAACTCTCGCCCAGCCGCCGGGAATTCATTACCGACCAGCGGCTTGACGATCGTCTCGGTGAAGGCGACGGCGCGGACGGCGCCCGGGAGGCGTGCGGCCCGGTCGAAGGCGAGCGCGCCGCCCCAGTCGTGGCCGATCAGCACCGCCTCCGTCAGGCCGAGCGCGTCGAACCAGGCGTCGAGGTGGCGGGCGTGGTCGTCGAAGGAGTAGTCGAGGCGTGGTTTCCCGGACTCGCCCATACCGATCAGGTCGGGGGCCAGCAGCCGGCGGCCGGGCGCGGCGACACCGGGAGTGACGTTGCGCCACAGGTGGGAGGAGGTCGGATTGCCGTGCAGGAAGACGAACGGCAGGCCGTCGGGGTCGCCGGACTCGCGGTAGTGGAGCGTGGTGCCGAGAACGGGAGCAGTGGGCATCGCGGTGTCACATCGCTTTCGGGGGCGGGGTGATGGGGCGTACGGGTCAGAGGCCGAGGCTCAGTACGCGGTCGACGGCGATCTCGACGACGACCAGGTCCGGCGGGGCGGGTGGGGCCGTCCGGTAGCGGGCCGTGTAGCGGCCGACCGCGTCGGCCAGGCGTACGGGATCGTCGCCGACCGTGGCCCGGCCCTCCAGGGTGAGCCAGCGGAAGCCGTCCGCCTGGCAGAGCGCGACCCGGGCCGCCGCGCCGCCCGCCGCCACGTTGCGGGCCTTGCGGGCCCGCGCCCTGGTGGTCACCCGGGCCAGGCCGGTGGACGCGTCGAAGGTGAAGCGGACCGGAGCGACGTGCGGGGTGCGGTCCGGGCGCAGTGTGGTGAGCGTGGCCGTGAGGGGGAGGGTGAGGAACTCCAGCGCTGCGGTGGGGAGTTCGACGGTCGCCGGGCTCATTTCTTCTTCACGCCCTCGTTCCAGATCATCCTGGCGATGTTCGGCTTCACCGCGGTGGTGATGACGCCCATCGCCGTACGGACGTAGCGCCGCTCCTCCAGCTCGCGCAGCATGCTCGCGGCGAGGTCGGCCCGGGCGGTGAAGACGCCGTCGGCGCTGACCGGCGCGGTGCGGTAGTCCGTGACGACCGGGTGCTCGAAGAGGCCCGAGGGCCGTACGAGGGTCCAGTCGAGGCCGGTTCCGCGGATCACGTCCTCCATGCGGCGCATGTCCGCGTGGAGGGTGCGGCCCAGGCGACGGTTCACCAGCGGGTCGAGGACATGGTTGAAGAAGTGCGCGCCGGTGGGACGCCAGTCGGGGTCGGCGATGCTGGAGCTGATGGCGAGGAGCCGCTTGACGCCGTGGCGGGCCATGGCGTCGGTGAGGGCCGCGGCGCTCGCCGAGTACAGGGTGACGGCCTGCTTGCTGAAGCGGGCGCCGAGCGCCGAGAGGACGGCGTCCGTGCCGGCGACCGCCGCGTCGACGGCCGCCGGATCGGTGGCGTCGGCGACGGCCACGGTGAGGCCGGGGCGTTCCCGTAGGGAGCCGGGGCGGCGGGTCACGGCGACGACCTCGTGGCCTGCGGCGAGGGCCTGTTCGGTGAGATGGCGGCCGGTCGGTCCGTTGGCGCCGAAGACTGCGATACGCATGGTGTCGGTCATTCCTTCGTGTGGTGGCCGGAACGCCCTTGACTGTGCCGATCACGAAACGCAGGCTCAACGCTGATGAATAACGCCGCACCCGCCCCCGGCCGCTCCCGAGGCCGGCCCCGAGGGAACCCGCCGACCCGCGAGTCGATCGTCCCGGTGGCGCGTGCGCTGTTCCTGGAGCGCGGCTACCGGGCCACGACCCTGCGCGCGGTGGCCGGGGCCGCCGGGGTCGACCCGGCCTTGATCGCGTACCACTTCGGCTCGAAGAAGGGCCTGTTCGCGGACGTGATGCAGTTCCAGTGCGCCAACGCGCTGGCGGTGGAAGAGGTCCTGGGCGGTGACCAGGCCACCCTTCCCGGCCGGCTGATCGACGCGGTCACGGACCTGTGGGAGGACGCCGACTTCCGCCGGCTGACCGCGCAGGGCGACGAGGCCGCCAGCGTGATCCGCGAATACCTGGAACGCGAGCTCCTGGCCCGTCTTGTTGAATTCCTCGGCGGCCGGGACGCGACCGCCCGCGCCACCGCCGTCGTGACGGTCCTCGGCGGACTCATCTACACCCGCTACCTCAACCCGCTCGCCACCCCCGCCTCCCTTACCCCGGCCCAGGCGCGCACCGTCCTCACCCCGGCCCTGGCCGCGGCGCTGGCCCCGAGGCCCCGCACCGCGACGGCCCCGGACACGGGCCGCCGCGGCTGAAGCCCCTCAGCAGGGCTTTTCCGTACGGCCGGGCCCTGCCGCTCCACCCAGCGGTGTGGACCCGTGGGCGCAGTCCCTGAGAGACGTGTCCACCCGCAGGATCAGACCCCTAGGGGGAGCTCCCTACATCTGGGCAGGGGCCGTTCCTCCCGGCGGAGGACGTGCCCCGCCCCACCCGCTCCGTAGCGTGGTCTTGCACGGGGATTGCGGCAGACCACAGGGGGCGGGGTGGGGAAAACCCCACCCGAAGACTGCGCTGGGCACCAGCGCGCCGGACCCCCTCCTACGACCAGACTTCACAGCAGACAGCGACGAGCTGTCGCCGACCGACATAGGAGATAAACCGTGACAACGGCTGTAACCATTCCCAGGCACGGGGGCACTGGAGGGCGTACGGCCGTGGCTGCGCGAGCGCGGCAGGTCGTCAAGGCGTACGGGGTCGGTGAGACCCGGGTCGTCGCGCTCGACCACGTCGACGTCGACATCGCCCGCGGCCAGTTCACGGCCATCATGGGCCCGTCCGGCTCCGGCAAGTCGACGCTGATGCACTGCCTCGCCGGTCTGGACACCGTGACCTCGGGGCAGATCCACCTCGCGGAGACCGAGATCACCGGGCTCAAGGACAAGAAGCTCACCCAACTGCGGCGCGACCGCATCGGCTTCATCTTCCAGGCGTTCAACCTCCTGCCGACGCTCAACGCGCTGGAGAACATCACGCTGCCGATGGACATCGCGGGCCGTAAGCCCGACGCCGCCTGGCTGCGCCAGGTCGTGGAGACCGTCGGTCTCGCCGAGCGGCTCAAGCACCGGCCGACCGAGCTCTCCGGAGGCCAGCAGCAGCGCGTCGCGGTGGCCCGGGCGCTCGCCGCCCAGCCGGAGATCATCTTCGGCGACGAGCCGACCGGGAACCTGGACTCACGGGCCGGCGCCGAGGTGCTGAACTTCCTGCGCAAGTCCGTCGACGAGCTCGGTCAGACCATCGTCATGGTCACGCACGACCCGGTCGCCGCCTCCTACGCCGACCGTGTGCTGTACCTCGCGGACGGGCGCATCGTCGACGAGATGCTCAACCCGACCGCCGACCAGGTGCTGGACCGCATGAAGGACTTCGACGCGCGCGGGCGGACGTCATGACCGTCTGGAAGACCTCGATGCGCAACTTCTTCGCGCACAAGGGACGCATGGCGCTCTCCGCCGTCGCCGTCCTGCTGTCGGTGGCGTTCGTGTGCGGCACGCTCGTCTTCACCGACACGATGAACACCACGTTCGACAAGCTCTTCGCCGCCACGTCGGCCGACGTCACCGTCAGCCCGAAGACGGCGAAGGTCGACGACACCCCGGAGAACGGCAAGCCCCAGTCGCTGCCCGCCTCCGTGATCGCTCAGGTCGAGAAGGCCGACGGGGTGAAGAAGGCCGAGGGCGCCATCTCCAGCTCGTCGGTCACCGTCGTCGACAGCCACAACAAGAACATGGGCTCCGACACCGGCGCCCCGACGCTGGCCGGCAACTGGACCTCCAACGACCTGCGGTCCATGGAGATCACCTCCGGCCACGCACCGCGCGGCCCGACCGAGGTCATGGTCGACGCCGACACCGCGGACAAGCACGACCTGAAGATCGGTGACGAACTGCGCACCATCGCGGTCACCGGTGACGTCAGGGCGCGCATCAGCGGCATCGCC
Organism: Streptomyces sp. NBC_00385; assembly: GCF_035917155.1. Lineage (NCBI taxonomy): Bacteria > Bacillati > Actinomycetota > Actinomycetes > Kitasatosporales > Streptomycetaceae > Streptomyces > Streptomyces sp. NBC_00385. The sequence goes on from NZ_CP107951.1 coordinate 5,222,860, forward strand.
ACCTTCAAGGTCACCAACCCGGGCGCGGCCGTCGTCTACCTCGACACGGCCACCGCTCAGCAGAAGCTGCTCGGCGGCCCCGACGTCTTCACGCAGATCTCCATCACCGCCGAACCCGGCGTCAGCGACGCACAGTTGAAGCAGAGCGTCGCCGCCGCACTGGACGGCTCGGCCGCGTACAAGGTGCAGACCCAGAAGGAAGCCGCGGAGTCCAACAAGGACTCCATGGGCGACTTCCTCGACGTGATGAAGTACGCGATGCTCGGCTTCGCCGGGATCGCCTTCCTCGTCGGGATCTTCCTGATCGTCAACACCTTCTCGATGCTGGTCGCCCAGCGGACCCGCGAGATCGGCCTGATGCGGGCCATCGGCTCCAGCCGCAAGCAGGTCAACAGGTCCGTCCTGCTCGAAGCGGTGCTCCTGGGCATCGTCGGATCGATCCTCGGCGTCGCCGCCGGCGTCGGCCTGGCCGTCGGGCTGATGAAGCTCATGGGCGCCATCGGCATGGAACTGTCCACCGGCGACCTCACCGTCGCCTGGACGACCCCGGTGATCGGCCTCGCGCTCGGCATTATCGTGACCGTCCTCGCCGCCTACATCCCGGCCCGACGGGCCGGCAAGGTCTCCCCGATGGCCGCCCTGCGCGACGCCGGAACACCGGCCGACGCCAAGTCCGGCTGGATCCGGGCCGGCATCGGCCTGGTCCTCACCGGCGCCGGTGCGGCGGCCCTGTGGGCGACGACGCAGGCGGACAAGGCGAGCGACGGCTCGCTCTTCCTCGGCCTGGGCGTCGTCCTCACCCTCATCGGCTTCATCGTCATCGGCCCGCTGCTCGCCGGAGTCGTCGTACGGGCACTCAGCGTCGTCGTCCTGCGGCTGTTCGGCCCGGTCGGCCGGCTCGCCGAGCGCAACGCGCTGCGCAACCCGCGCCGGACCGGAGCGACCGGTGCGGCCCTCATGATCGGCCTGGCCCTGGTGGCCTGCCTGTCGGTGGTGGGCTCCTCCATGGTCGCCTCGGCCACCGACGAGCTGGACAGGTCGGTGGGCGCGGACTTCATCGTGCAGTCGTCGACCGGCCAGCTGATCGTGCCGCAGGCCGCTAAGGCGCTGGAGACCGCGCCCGGCATCGAGCACATCACGAACTACAAGGCCATCGGCGCGAAGCTCACCGACCCCGACGGTTCGACGACGGACGAGGACGTCACCGCCGCCGACCCGACGTATCCGCAGGACCTGCATCGCGAGACCGTCGCCGGTGACCTGTCCGCGGCGTACGGGGAGAACGCCATGTCGGTCGGCGACGAGTACGCCACCGAGCACGGCATCAAGGTCGGTGACACGATCACCGTCGCGTTCAAGGCGGGCGACACGGCGAAGCTGAAGGTCGCCGCGATCACCTCGGACGACACGACCGTGGACCAGGGCGCGATGTACATGAGCACCGCGACCGCCGAGCGGTACGTCCCCGCCGACAAGATGCCCAAGAACGTGATCATGTTCGCCAAGGCGCAGGACGGCAAGGAGAAGGAGGCCTACGCCGCCCTGAAGAGCTCGCTCGCCGAGTACCCCCAGTACAAGGTGCAGAATCAGGCCGACTTCAAGCAGGATCTGAAGGACCAGATCAGCCAGCTGCTGAACATCGTCTACGGCCTGCTCGCCCTCGCGATCATCGTCGCGGTCCTCGGGGTCGTGAACACCCTGGCCCTCTCCGTCGTCGAGCGGACCCGCGAGATCGGCCTGATGCGCGCCATCGGCCTCTCCCGCCGCCAGCTGCGCCGGATGATCCGGCTGGAGTCGGTCGTCATCGCCCTGTTCGGCGCCCTGCTCGGCCTCGGCCTGGGCATGGGCTGGGGCACCTCCGCCCAGAAGCTGCTGGCCCTGGAGGGTCTCGGCGTCCTGGAGATCCCGTGGCCGACCATCATCACGGTGTTCGTCGCCTCGGCCTTCGTCGGACTCTTCGCGGCACTGGTCCCGGCGTTCCGGGCAGGACGGATGAACGTCCTGAACGCCATCGCCACGGACGGCTGATCCGGGCGGTCCGCATAGACTGAAGATTCCGGCCCCGGGCGCTCCTCCAAGCGCCCGGGGCCGGATTTCGTCCGTGGGGGCCTTTCCGGATTCCGTACGCGCGGACCCGTGGGGCGCGGCGCGCTGCCCGGTTGCGGGCGCGGCTGTCCCCTCGGAGTCGTACGCTGGTGGAACCCCCGGCCCGTCTGACGTGTCGGGCCCTTCGCGTTGCCCCCGACGGCAGCGCTGCCCCCGACAGCAGCCGGCTGTCGGACCTCACCCTCGTTACCCGGACGGAAGCCCTTCATGAGCCTGCACGGTCTGCTGGATGTCGTCGTACGTGATCCGGCGCTCGACGAAGCGGTGAAGGCCGCCGGGGACGGGCACCGGATGCACATCGACCTGGTGGGCCCGCCCGCCGTCCGGCCCTTCGCCGTGGCGGCCCTCGCCCGGGACTCGAAGCGGACCGTGCTCGCCGTCACCGCGACCGGGCGCGAGGCCGAGGACCTGGCGGCCGCGCTGCGCACCCTGCTGCCGCCGGACACGATCGCGGAGTACCCGTCCTGGGAGACCCTGCCGCACGAGCGCCTGTCGCCCCGCTCCGACACCGTGGGCCGCCGGCTGGCCGTGCTGCGGCGCCTCGCGCACCCGAGGCAGGACGACCCGGAGACCGGGCCCGTCTCCGTCGTCGTCGCACCCATCCGTTCCGTGCTCCAGCCGCAGGTCAAGGGGCTCGGCGACCTGGAGCCCGTGGCGCTGCGGATCGGGCAGAGCGCGGATCTCGGCAGGACCGTCGAGGCGCTCGCGGCAGCCGCGTACTCCCGGGTCGAACTGGTCGAGAAGCGCGGCGAGTTCGCCGTGCGAGGCGGCATTCTGGACGTCTTCCCGCCGACCGAGGAGCACCCGCTCCGGGTGGAGTTCTGGGGTGACGACGTCGAGGAGATCCGCTACTTCAAGATCGCCGACCAGCGGTCCCTCGAGATCGCCGAGCACGGGCTGTGGGCGCCGCCCTGCCGGGAGCTCCTGCTGACCGACGACGTCCGCGAGCGGGCTGCCGCGCTCGCCGAGGCCCACCCCGAGCTGGGCGAACTCCTCAACAAGATCGCCGAGGGCATCGCGGTCGAGGGCATGGAGTCCCTGGCCCCCGTCCTCGTCGACGACATGGAACTGCTGATCGACGTCCTGCCCAAGGGCTCCATGGCCGTCGTGTGCGACCCCGAGCGGGTCCGTACCCGGGCCGCGGACCTGGTCGCCACCAGCCAGGAGTTCCTGGAGGCGTCCTGGGCGGCCACGGCGGGCGGCGGCGAGGCCCCCATCGACGTCGGCGCGGCCTCGCTGCGCGGCATCGCGGACGTCCGCGACCGCGCCCGCGAGCTGGAGATGATGTGGTGGTCGATCTCCCCGTTCGCCGCCGACGAGGAACTGGACGACGACACCCTCAAGCTGCGGATGCACGCTCCGGAGGCGTACCGCGGCGACACCGCCCGCGCGCTCGCCGACACCAAGGGCTGGCTGGCCGAAGGCTGGCGCACGGTGTACGTCACCGAGGGCCAGGGCCTCGCCTCCCGTACCGTCGAGGTGCTGAGCGGCGAAGGCATCCCGGCCCGCCTCGACGCTGACCTCGCCGAGATCACCCCGTCCCTCGTCCACGTCTCCTGCGGCGCCATCGACCACGGCTTCGTCGACGCGGAGCTCAGGATCGCCGTCCTCACCGAGACGGACCTGACCGGCCAGCGCACCGCCACCAAGGACCTCGGCCGGATGCCGGCCCGCCGCAGGAAGTCCATCGACCCGCTGACGCTGGAGACGGGCGACTACATCGTCCACGAGCAGCACGGTGTGGGCCGCTACATCGAGATGGTGCAGCGCACGGTGCAGGGCGCCACCCGCGAGTACCTCCTCGTCGAGTACGCCCCCGCCAAGCGCGGCCAGCCGGGCGACCGCCTCTACATCCCGACCGACCAGCTGGAGCAGGTCACCAAGTACGTCGGCGGCGAGGCCCCGACCCTGCACCGGCTGGGCGGCGCCGACTGGACGAAGACGAAGGCGCGCGCCAAGAAGGCCGTCAAGGAGATCGCGGGCGACCTGATCAAGCTCTACGCGGCCCGGATGGCGGCCCCCGGCCATGTCTTCGGCCCGGACACCCCCTGGCAACGCGAACTGGAGGACGCCTTCCCGTACGCGGAGACGCCCGACCAGCTCAGCACCATCGCCGAGGTCAAGGAGGACATGGAGAAGTCCGTCCCCATGGACCGCCTGATCTGCGGCGACGTCGGCTACGGCAAGACGGAGATCGCCGTACGGGCGGCCTTCAAGGCGGTCCAGGACGGCAAGCAGGTCGCCGTCCTCGTCCCCACGACCCTCCTGGTCCAACAGCACTACAACACCTTCACCGAGCGGTACGCCCAGTTCCCCGTCAACGTACGGGCGCTGAGCCGCTTCCAGTCCGAGACCGATTCCAAGGCGACGCTCGAAGGGCTCCGCGAGGGCTCGGTCGACCTCGTCATCGGCACGCACCGCCTCTTCTCCTCCGAGACCAAGTTCAAGGACCTGGGCCTGGTCATCGTCGACGAGGAGCAGCGCTTCGGCGTCGAGCACAAGGAGCAGCTGAAGAAGCTCCGCGCCAACGTGGACGTCCTCACGATGTCAGCGACGCCCATTCCCCGTACCCTGGAAATGGCCGTCACCGGCATCCGCGAGATGTCGACGATCACCACCCCGCCCGAGGAGCGCCACCCGGTCCTCACCTTCGTGGGCCCGTACGAGGAGAAGCAGATCGGCGCGGCCATCCGCCGCGAACTGCTCCGCGAGGGCCAGGCGTTCTACATCCACAACCGGGTCGAGTCCATCGACCGGGCAGCTGCCCGCCTCCGCGAGATCGTGCCCGAGGCGCGGATCGCCACCGCCCACGGCCAGATGTCCGAACAGGCCCTGGAACAAGTGGTGGTGGACTTCTGGGAGAAGAGGTTCGACGTCCTGGTCTCCACGACGATCGTCGAGTCCGGCATCGACATCTCCAACGCCAACACCCTGATCGTGGAACGCGGCGACAACTTCGGCCTCTCCCAGCTCCACCAGCTGCGCGGCCGCGTCGGCCGTGGCCGCGACCGCGGCTACGCCTACTTCCTCTATCCGCCGGAGAAGCCGCTCACCGAGACGGCCCACGAGCGCCTCGCCACGATCGCCCAGCACACCGAGATGGGCGCGGGCATGTACGTGGCCATGAAGGACCTCGAGATCCGCGGCGCGGGCAACCTGCTGGGTGGCGAGCAGTCCGGCCACATCGCGGGGGTCGGCTTCGACCTGTACATCCGCATGGTCGGCGAGGCGGTCGCCGGCTACCGGGCCTCTCTCGAAGGCGGAGTGGAGGAGGAGCCGCCGCTGGAGGTCAAGATCGAGCTCCCGGTCGACGCGCACGTCCCGCACGACTACGCCCCCGGCGAGCGGCTGCGCCTCCAGGCCTACCGCTCGATCGCCTCGGCCTCCTCGGAGGACGACATCAGGGCGGTGCGCGAGGAGCTCACCGACCGCTACGGCAAGCTCCCGGAGCCGGTCGAGAACCTTCTCCTGGTCGCCGGACTGCGGATGCTGGCCCGCGCCTGCGGCGTCGGCGACATCCTGCTCCAGGGGTCGAACATCCGCTTCGCGCCGGTGGAGCTGCGCGAGTCGCAGGAGCTGCGGCTGAAGCGCCTCTACCCGAAGACGATCATCAAGCCGGCCCTGCACCAGATCCTGGTACCGCGCCCCACCGCGGGCAAGATCGGCGGCAAGCCGGTCGTGGGGCGTGAACTGCTGGCGTGGACGGGGGAGTTCCTGACCACGATTCTGGGGTCGTAGCACCCGGATCTACAGACGGTGGCCCCGCCGGAAATCCGGCGGGGCCATGCTCTTTACGTGGCTGGGGGCGTGGCGGGCCTCGGACGAACGGCTCGTGATCGGCAGGGCGGGTGGTGCGTCCGTGACGGTCCGGGACCACCGGCAGCGAACCGTCCGCCCGGACTCGTACATGGCTCCGGTGGGCTCGGGTGCGCCGTATCGCTGGCTGACCGAAGACCCCGGCGGCGGTGCCCGCGCACACAGCACGCTCATTGAAGTGACCGAGAGCGATCCGCCCGCGGATGTCGCCGAGGCGCTCAGGCTGCCGACGTCGGGCCGTGTGCTCCTGTGGCGCCAACTCCTCATGGCCGACGACGAACCGGTCGAGCTCGTGGCGTCCTGCTACCCGCTGGAGATCGTCGACGGTACGCCGATGACGGCCCGCCGGAAGATCCGGGGCGGCACCCGACTCTCCTTGCGGAACTCGGCTACCCGCCACGGCTCAGCGTGGACAGGGTCTCCGCGCCCGGCCTCGCCGCAGCCGACGGCGACGCCGGGCGCACCGCAGTGGGGTCAGATCCCGCCCGGGTCCAGCGCCCCCGCCATCGCCCGGTAGCCCGCGTCACTCGGGTGCAGGTGGTCGCCCGAGTCGTAGGCCGGGGCGATGCTGTCCGGGTCCTCGGAGTCGGCCATGGCGCGGTCCAGGTCGACCACGTCGTCGTACGCGCCCGGGGTGCGGATCCAGTCGTTGACCGCGTCGCGCGCGCTGCACCTGGCTTCCAACGGCGCATCCGCGGCGGTGAACTGGCGTCTGTTCCTGCCCGGGAGCCGGGATCCCGCCTCACCGAAGGCCGACCCGGCCAAGGTGGCCCGCGGTGACAAGTGCGCCATCCCTGCCCCCACCTGTCACCGCGACATGCCAGACCCCGCACCAACATGACCCAGCACTACCAGCTGCTCCTGATCGCCATGGCGGAGCGCAGGCGACACATCCGGATCAGGGGCGCGGACCGGCTCCGCTTCGCTCCGCGTGCGACGGAGCGGGCGGACCTTGGCCAGCCGGACCAGGTCCGTGATCGGGCCGCCATTGCAGCCGATCGGTGATCAGCGGATTCGTACCAATTCGCAGTCTCCATCGATTCGTTACCAGGATCACTACAACCGTTTCAGGCCGTGACGCACATCACGACGATCACTCGAGGGATACTCGATGATTCTTCGAGTTCTGCCCGATTTCTGCAGTGGACGAGCCCTCAAAACATGGTTTCCATAGGGGTCTTGAACCGCAGGGGGGCGGCGAGATTTCCCCTCGTAACCGAGAAGGAAGTCTTTATGGCGCAATCACCGCGGATATTCAGCAGACGCCAGTCACTGGCCATTTTCGGCGGGATCGCGGCAGGAACCGCGCTGCCCCTGGGGGTGTTCGGGTCCCGGCCCGCGTACGCGGCGGACGCGGCGGCCGACGGCGATACACGGCTGCCCGACACCGACCGCGGCAAGATCGTGCAGGCGTACCGGACCGGCGGCCGCGCGGTGCGCACCTCCGCGGCGGTGGCGCTCGTGGGCAGCGCGGACGACGTGGCCACGTTCCTCGCCGAGAGGCTGCCGGCGGCCACGGCCGAGGACAACCGGTTCACGCTCACCGAGGCCCTGGTCAGCGCGGGCAAGGCGACGCGTGCCGGGATCGGGCAGGCGCTGTCCGGCGGGGACGCGGCGGTCGCCACCTACCTGCAGGGCGGCTTCGAGTCGGCGGTGCACGAGGACCTCGAAGTGGCCGTGACCACGGTCAACGCACATGGCGGCAAGGCCGTGAAACGTGAGTCCTCCGAGGCACTCGCGAACGGTACGGACTTCGCGCTGCGGGACTTCCTCAGCACTGGGCAGTACGACGCACACGACGAGGACCAGCGCGTCCAGGTGACCTCCATCCTCGTGACCGCCTCGCCACAGGTGCGGGAGTACGCGGAGCGGGCGCTCGACGACGGATCGCCGCGGGCGATCCAGTGGTTCCTGACGACGGGGCAGTACATCGCCCGGGCGCGGGACGAGGAGTCGGCGGAGATCCAGCAGCTCGTCAAGATCGTGGAGTCGGAGGGACTGCGCGCCGAGCGCAAGACCGACGAAGCGGTCGAACTGTCCGCGCAGGCGGTCGAGGCCGCCGGCAAGGCCAAGGCGGCCGCGCTGGAGGCGAAGGCGGAGGCGCAGGCCGCCGAGCAGGACGTGCAGCGCTCGGCCAGGGCCGCGAACAAGGCGGCGCGGGCCGCCCAGGGTGCCGCGGCCGCCGCGTCGACCGCGGTGTCCGCCTCGCGTACCGCGCAGGTCGCGGCCCGGCGCACCGTGGCCGCCGCGAACGCCGCCGCGGCCGCCGCCGCCTCTGCGGGACGCGCCGCGTCGCGCGCCTACCGCGCCGCGATCAGCGCTTCCAAGAACGCGAACACGGCGGACGCGGCCAACCAGGCGGCGCAGGCCGCGCGGGTCATGGTCGACTGGGTGCGCACCGTGGCCGCGAAGGCCAAGCTCGCGGCCCTCGCCTCCGACGCGGCCGAGGCCGCGGGCCACGCCGCCGCGGGTGCCGCGGTGGACTCGGCCTCCGCCGCGCGTGCTTCGGCCGACGCCGCGGTGTCCGCCGGTGCGGCGCGGTCCGAGGCCGCCGAAGCGCAGCGCCAGGCCGCCATCGCGGAGGCCGCCGCCGGCCGGGCCACGACGGCCGCGAGCCGGGCCTCGGCCCTGTCCCGCAGGGCGGCCACCGCCGCGCGTTCCGCGTCCGCCGCCGCCGACAGCGCGGCCGACCACGCGGAGAAGGCGGCCGATGCCGCCGAGGAAGCGGCCCGGCACGCCGGCGAGGCCGTGGACTACGCCAACCGCTCCACCACCGCCGCCAACGCCGCAGTGGAAGCCGCGAACAAGGCGTACGACGCCGTCACCGAGGCTCGGGAGGTCGAGGAGGAGGCCCGGGAGGCCGAGATCGCCCGGCTGAACGAGGAGGCCGCGGAAGCGATCGAGGTCGCCAAGCAGCAGCGGAGCGCGGAGACCGACCGTCTGGAGCGCGCCAACCGTGAGCGTACGCAGGAGGCGCGGCTGTCCGACGAACTCGTCGCGCTGATCACCGCAATGGACGCGGCGCTCGCCGACGGGCGGACCGGGGAGGCCGTGAGCAAGGGGCGGCAGGCCGCCGTCGGGCTGATCGACCGGTCCGGTACGTGGACCCGCGAGGCCGCCGAGTTCGCGCTTGCCGGCTCGGACGAGGACGTACTGCGCTGGATCGAGGCCGACCGGGTCATCGCGCTGCAGCAGGACAACGCGGAGAACACCGCGGCCACCGCCGCGATCTCCACGCAGAACGTGGCCGAGGCCGCCGTCGCCGCGCTGCAGACCGAGGACGCCGCCGCCATCAGGACCTTCCTGGAGAAGGGCGCGGTCCAGGCGGCACGGGATGACAACGAGGTCGAGGTCACCACGCTCCTCGCGGACTCCTCCACCGGTACCGCCGTACGGCGCGCCGCCGAGGCCGCCCTGACGGACGGCTCCGCCGAGGCGCTGCACACCTTCCTGCACGTGGAGCGCGCCGCGGCCGTCCACGAGGACGACAAGGTGGCGGCCACCACGCTCCTGGCGAGCGGTGGCCCGTACATACAGGCCGCGGCGAAGGTCGCCCTTGAAGGCGATACGCACATGCTGCGCCAGTTCATCGGCACGACGCAGCACGAGTTCGCGCGCATCGACCATGATCACGCCACACACATCAGCGCGATCCGTGCGGCGATCGCGCGGGCGGCCAAGATCGCCGAGGACGCGCTCGAGGACGCGGCACGCGCCTCCGAGGCCGCGGCCATCGCCCGGCAGGCCGCCAAGGAAGCCACCGAGTGGGCCGACAAGGCCGACGGCTGGGCGGCCGACGCCAAGGCCTCCGCCGAGGAGGCCCGCGAGAACGCGGAGGCCGCCGAAGCCTCCGCGGCCGCCGCCGCCCAGTCCGCGCGGACCGCGGCGAACGCGGCCGCGGAGGCCCGCAAGGCGAGCAGTGTGGCGCGGGACGCGGCGAGCCGGGCCGTGAACTCCGCCGAGACCGCGGCGTCCTACGCCGCCGACGCGCAGGCCTCCGCGACGCAGGCCCGGCAGGCCGAGCTCGCGGCGGGCAAGTCGTACGCCGAGGCGGCCATCGCCGCCACCCAGGCGCGGGTCCTGGTCATCCAGGCCGCGATCCGGCAGGCGATCCAGGACGCGATCAACAACTCGAAGGTGCCGATCGACGGCGAGGGCTCCCTTCCCGACGGCGCCGAGAGCTGCCTGACGCCGTTCGGCGACCCGATCACGCACCGGAACAACACCAACCCGTGGGAGCTGGGGTGGAGCTGGCTCACCGGCTCCGGCCCCGGTTCGCAGTGTTTCGGCCCGGACGACGAGTTCACCCGCCTCTACCGTGAGCACGAGCACACGCAGGGGGTCCTCGACTACTTCCTCAAAAATTGGCAGCGGACCGGGAAGTACGAGCTGGGTCACACCTACATGGACGACTACATGCTCAGCGGCTTCGATGGCGCCGGCAAGTACCTCACGGACTACGGCACGCTCAGCACGGCCGGGCTCACCGGCAACCTCGCGTACACGTTCCTGGGCTCGCACCAGGTCCGTATGACTCCCATCCGGAAGAACGCGGACGGGTCGGTCACCTGGCGCTACACCGCGTACAACGAATCGGACATCGAGTCGGCGACGCACCCGCCGGTCATCGGGTACACGGACTGGTGGAGCGACACCGTGGGCGCGTTCGTCGACAAGGTCGTCGGTGACGAGGGGCCGTTGTCGCCCAAGACCCAGGTGATCGAGTTCGACGTTACGCTGGGCCCGTGAGCTGCATGAGGACCAGTGAGCGGTGGCTCTTGGCCGCGCTCGGCGCTTCGGCGGTGCTCGTCTCGGGGTGCTCGGGCGCGGTCGAGCCGGAGAAGCTGCCCGGCGTGTACCGCAACGACGAGGGCGGGCAGATCGAGCTCTCGGCGGACGGCACGTTCTCGGCCACCCGGGTGACGACGAGCGACGGCTCGGATCCGACCGACTTCAGCGGCACCTGGGACTATGAGGATCCGGGCAGTTCGGACGATTTCGTCTACCTGGGTATCGAAGACGGCGGGCTCGGCAAGATCGGCGGAATCCAGCTCTACGTGGACGATCAGGACACGCTGCACTTCCAGTCCGATCCGGACGGTCCGATCACGCAGGAGCTCAGCAAGACGGACTGAGTGACCTGATGGTGCCGGGCGGTACGGCCGCGGAGTCTATTCCGCGGCCGTACCACCCATTCTCTTTCGTGCGAACTCGCCGGTTGTCCGATCGTTGTCCGGTTTCCGGCTGATTTCGGGCTGTTCTCCGTCCGCGTCAGGAATTGGACGTGCTCGCCAAGTGCCCTTTTTGGAACGGGGCTTGAATTCAAATGAGACTGTCTCCCTTCTAGCTTCAAGGACTGTAATGAAGACACGCAGCGCATTCGTGCGCATTCTCGGCGCCGCGACCGCCGCCGGTGCTCTGGCATGGGCCGTGCTCGCCCAGGGCGGCGCGGGGGCCGCCTCCCAGTCCTCCACCGAGACCGTCGCCGAGGCCGCGCCCGGCTACGCCGTCGAGGACTACAACTACCCGAACGCCGACAAGATCCAGGCCGAGCAGAACATCGTCCTCAAGCGCGGCGACGGCCACGTCGTGCTCGCCGACTGCGCCGCCGGGGGCAACCTCCTGCAGTTCCTCGCGCGCGACCATGCGGACGTCTGCTTCAAGGTCACCGCCGACGAGGGCTTCCTGACCCTCGAACTGCCCGCGGTGCACGGGGTGAAGACGGACGACTCCGTCAACACGCACCTGGAGATGACCGCCGAGGGCGACCAGGTCGAGTACGACATTCCCGCGGACACGTGGAAGGGCGTCGGCGAGTCCGTCGACGGCCGCGAGCACGTCCTCGTCGAGATCCGCGTCACCAACTAGTCCGCTTCGCCCCGTGATTGAGGAAACCACTCGTATGTCTTCCCTGAGACGTTCTCGTCTGGCCGCGCTCGGCGCCGTACTGGCCGCCGGGTCGCTTGCGCTGAGTGCGACACCCGCGGTCGCCATCACCGGCGGCACACAGGTCGCCGACTCGGACGCCACCTACGCCTACACCGCACAGATCACCATCGGCGCCCACGACCGCGGCTGCTCCGCCGTCCTCGTCGACGCCGAATGGCTGCTCACCGCGGCCAGTTGCTTCGCCGAGGACCCGGCCGCTCCGCTCGCCGTCCCGGCCGGCGCCCCCACCCGGACGACCACCGCCGTCATCGGCCGCTCCGACCTCTCCGGCACCCAGGGCGCCGAGCGCCGCGTCGTCGAGATTGTGCCGCGCACGGACCGCGATGTGGTCCTGGCCCGCCTCAGCCGGCCCGTCACCAACGTGACGCCGGCCCAGCTCGCCACCACCGCGCCCGCGGCCGGTACGGAGCTGACCTTCGCCGGATACGGCCGCACGAAGGCCGAATGGGCACCGCTCCAGCTGCACACCGGCACCTACGGCGTCGACTCCACCGCGGCCACCTCCGCGGGCGTCACCGGCAAGGACGGCTCGGCCGCCTGCATGGGCGACGCCGGCGGCCCGGTCATCTCCGGCGGCAAGCTCGTCGGGCTCAACAGCCAGTCCTTCCAGGGCGGCTGCCTCGGCATCGACGAGGCCCAGACCTCCACCGCGGGCGTCATCGCGCGCGTCGACGACCTCGCCTCCTGGATCGACGAGAAGGCCGGGGCCACCCGCATCGTCGACTTCAACGGCGACGCCATCGAGGACATCGCCATCGGCGACCCGATGGCCACGGTCGGGGGCCACACCACCGCGGGCCTCGTCCATGTCATCCGCGGCGGCGGCAAGGGCATTGCCGAGATCACCCAGGACCTCGACTGGGTAGCCGGCGGCGCCGAGGCCGGGGACCACTTCGGCAACCATCTCGCGACCGTCGACTACAACGAGGACGGCTACACCGACCTGGTCGTCTCCGCGTCCGAGGAGAACGTCGGCACTGCGGTCGACGCCGGCTTCGTCGACATCCTGTTCGGGGGCAAGGACGGCCTCGGCAGTGGCCCGGCCAGCCGCCACTTCGAACAGGGCTACGGCAACGGCTCCATCGGCGGCTCCGCGCCCGAGACCGGCGACCGGATGGGCGCCTCCCTCACCGCGGGCACCAGCGCCGAAGGCAGGCCGTGGATCCTGATCGGCACGCCGGGTGAGTCGGCCGGCTCGCTCGCCGAGGCGGGCGTTGCCTTCTACGTGCACGACGACACCAACATCAGCATCAGCCAGGACACCTCGAACGTCCCCGGCGCGGCCGAGGCCGGCGACGCTTTCGGCACGTCCGTCACGGGCGACTCCAACTTCATCGCCATCGGCGCTCCCGGTGACGCCATCGGCGGCGACGCGAACGCCGGCAACCTGGCGGTGCTCAGCCACAAGCTGGACGCCGACGGGCGGCCCACCGTGATCACGGGCATGGACCAGGACGACGAGAGGATCGGCGGCGGCGCCGAGGCCGGTGACAAGTTCGGCCAGGCCCTCGCGTTGGTCGCCTACCGCCCGTCCGGTGCGGCCACGGCCACCGACTCGATCCTCGCGGTCGGCTCGCCCGGCGAGTCGATGGCCGCCGAGACCGGCGGCGCGCAGCAGGCCGGTGCGGGCAATGTCATGCTCATACACATCGGGGCCGACGGAACCTGGGACTACATGCACGCGCTCAACCAGGGCTCCGCGACCGACGACCGCTCCGGCACGATCGAGGCCGGTGACTACGAGGGCTCGTCCCTCAGTGCGGTCAACACCGCGCCCCGCCAGGTCGGTTCAGCCGCCACCCTGAAGGTCGCCGTGGGTGCCCCCGGTGAGGACCTCGCGGGTGTCACCGACGCCGGCGCCATCCACACCTTCTCGCTGTTGGATGCGGCAGGCGCCAACGACCTGTGGATCGAGGCCGGCGACGGCGACGGTATCCCCGGGGCCCCGGGTGAGAGCGACAAGCTGGGCACGAGCATCCACTTCACCCCGCGGAACCTCTACGCCGGTATGCCCTACGGTCCCGCCGCCACCGGAGCCCTGCACGTCCTGCCGTTCCCGAACGCCGTATCGGGCGGTACGAGCAGGCCCGCGACCACGTACCAGCCGGGCCAGGGCGGGCTCCCGGCCAACGGCACCTACTTCGGGTACTCGGTACGGTAACGACTGTCGCCGTACCGCCTGAGCCCTCGGAGACCGCGACACGACGCTGCTGGTCATTCGCTGCTGGTCATTCGGGGGACAGGCTCTTCTCGGCCCCGCCAGGCTTCGGCCCGGCGGGGCCGAGCGCGTAGGGCAGGCGTCGCGACGGGGCGAACGTTGCCTGCCGCATCACACCAGCTGCCCGCGTGAACGCGCTTCTTCGTCCCGGCCGGTCACTCGCCGCCAGGAGGTTTCGGGTCGAACAGCAGGTACGCGATCCTCCGGAACACCTCTTCCGGATCCCGGTCGCCCACCGCCCCGCTCAGGTTGCCGCTGAGCAGCAGGGTGGCGAAGCCGTGGGCCAGGGACCAGGCGGCCACACCGGTGAGCCGGGCGTCCTCCCCGCCGCCGGAGGGGAGACCGGTGACGCCCGCCCGCAGCTCCACCGACGCCCGTTCCTTCGCCGCGAGGAGGTCCGGGTCGTCGGCGCGGTAGAGGTCCGGCTGGAACATCACCTGGAAGTGGGCCGGATGTCCCGCGGCGAACCGTACGTACCGCACGCCCCGCTCCCGCAGGTCCGGTGCGGCGGCCAGGGCGTCGGCGAACAGCCCGTAGCCCTCGGCGGCGATGGCGGTGAGCAGGCCGGTGCGGTCCTTGAAGTGGTGGGCGGGCGCGGCGTGGGAGACGCCGGCCCGGCGGGCCAGGTCCCGGAGGCTGAGCGCGGCCGGGCCCTCGGTGCGGACGACGCCGAGGGCGGCGGTGAGGACGGCCCGCCGCAGGTCGCCGTGGTGGTAGGTGCGGTCGCTGCTCATGGAAGGAACCCTACGCGGAATCTAGTCATTGACAAGTTCGCGGGGCGAGGCGCACTCTGGCTCCCGAGGGACATCTAGTCACTGGCAAGATGGAAGCTGCTGCGGAAGGCGGAGACATGTCCGACGAGCTGGGTCGCGTACGGCAGATGTGGCACCTGCTGGAGCCCCTGCACGCTGTTCTCTACTACGCGCCGGAGGCCTTCGAGGAGGCCGCGGCACTCGGGTACGCGGTCGACGAGCGCTGGCCGAGCTACTTCGCGTGGCGGGCGGCGCCCCTCGGGGAGGAAGGGGCCGGGGCCGGCCGGGTCGCGGAGACCTTCTACAGCTTCAGCCCGGCGATGGTGGACGCCTACGTCCCCGCCGTCTGGTCCGTCGCCTCGCCCGGCGCCGTGCTCGCCGCCCGGGGCCGTGCCGTCGACCGCGCGTACCGGACGGTCCTGGGGGAGGCGGCCGCCGCGCCGGACACGGCCGAGGCCGCCGCGCTGGTGCGCCGTGTCGCGGAGGCCGCCGACACGACGGGCCGCCCGCTCGCCGCCGCCAACGCCGCGCTGCCCTGGCCGGACGAACCGCACCTGGTCCTCTGGCACGCGGCGACCGTCCTGCGCGAACACCGCGGTGACGGCCATCTGGCGGCGCTCGCCGACGCGGAGCTCGACCCGGCCGAGGCCCTGGTCTCGTTCGCCGCCATCGGTGCGGCGCGCCCGGAGGTGTTCGCGAGCCGGCGCTGGAGCGACGAGGAGTGGACGCAGGCCCGCGAACGCCTGGCGAAGCGCGACCTGTTGGCGGACGACGGTACGGCGACGGAGGCGGGCAGGGCGCTGCGCGCCGAGGTCGAGCGGCGCACGGACGAGGCGGCGGCCGCGCCGTGGCGGGCACTGGGGGACGAGGAGCGGGAGCGGCTCGTCGATCTGCTGGGCCCGTTGTGGGTGGCGGCACTCGGCTCCGGGCTGCTGCCGTCGGAGACGACGCTGGGCATCGGAAAGGTGTGATCCGGGCCGCATCCGGAGGCAGTGGATGCCATGAACACTCCCTGGCGGGGCAGACGTCCGTAGGATTCCCGGGTTGGTTCGGCTTTCTCCCCGTCAGGACGGCTTCGAGTGATATCTCCCCGCGATTGTCGAGTGTTCGTGCCCGCCCTGGGTGTGCTGACGGTGCTGGCCCTGACCGGCTGCGACCCCGAGCAGGTGTCCTCCGGAGGTGGCGGGGCGAGCAGCAGCGCGAACGGCGGCGGCCGGTCCGTCACCGGGTTCGGCGCCAGCCCGCTGGACAACCCGGACGGTACGAAGCCGGGTCTCGCCCCTCTCACCTCGGACGCGGACCGGGCGGCGGCCCGGAAGGTCATCGAGAAGGTGGCGACCAAGGGCCGGGGCCCCAAGACCGGCTACGAGCGGGACAAGTTCGGGTATGCCTGGAAGGACTCGGTCGACGGCATCCCGCTCTCGCGGAACGGCTGTGACACCCGGAACGACCTGCTGGCCCGCGACGGCAAGAAGGTCGCACTCCGGTCGGGATCGGACTGCGTGGTCGTCGCCATGACCCTCATGGACCCGTACACCGGCTCGGCCATCGAGTGGCGCAAGCAGCAGGCCACCAAGGTCCAGATCGACCACGTCATGCCGCTGTCGTACGACTGGCAGATGGGCGCCGCCCGCTGGAACGAGGCCAAGCGGCAGCAGATCGCCAACGACCCGCTGAACCTCCTGCCCGTGGACGGCCCGGCCAACAACGCCAAGCGCGACTCCGGCCCCGCGTCCTGGCTGCCGCCGTACAAGCCGGTGCGCTGCTCGTACGCCCTGCGGTTCGCCCAGGTGTCGCTGAAGTACGAACTCCCGGTCACCACCGCGGACAAGAAGGTCATGCTGGAGCTGTGCGGCGGCTGAGGGCGGCTGCCGGCCTCCTCGGCCGCACGGGCCGGTCCCCGTGACGGGGTGGACGCGCGAACGGAACCCGCCCACGGGCGGGTTCCGTTCGCGCGTGGGTGCGGGTCAGAGCTTCAGGTCCCACTGGGTGGCCTCGTACGTGAAGCCGGGGTTGACCTCGACCGTCAGGTTCCCGGCGTCCGCGGGGGCGTCGAAGGCGTAGAGGACCGTGACCTTCTTGCCGGGCAGGACCGTGCCGCTGAAGCCCTCGCCGACCTTGTTGTCGTAGATCTGCTCGGCGTCGACTCCGTCCTGGCCGGCGCGCGCCTCGACGCTGACGAGCAGGGCGTCGAACTTCTCCTTGCCCGCGTTCTCGATGACGACGGCCACCTGGTAGGCCTTGTTGCCCTTGGTGTGGCCGGCCGCGAACGAGTCCGGGGTGTACGAGGTCGCGTCGCCGACCGTGATCGTGACGTCGTCGTCGTAGACCGCCGAGTCGCCGGCCTCCAGGGCCTCGGCGGTGTCCTCCTTCTTCCCTTCCTCCTTGGCGCTCGTGTCGTCCGTGTTCTTGGCGTCGGCCTCCCCGCCGGCCTTCGGCTTCGCGGAGGCGGTCGTGTCCGACACCGCCTTGTTCAGGTCGCTCACCGCGTCGTCGACCGCCTTGAACGTGATCACGGCGCCGACCACCGAGAGGATCAGCGCGATCAGGCCGAGGACCGCGCCGAACGTCGCCATGTTCTTGTTCGTCGCCTCGCCCCTCTTGGCGCGGCCCCGGCCCACCAGCCCCAGGATCAGCGCGATCAGGCCGAGGATGCCCGCCAGCCAGAAGAAGAACGGGACCAGGCCCGAGACCGCGCCGATGAGGCCGAGGATCAGGGCCGCCACGCCGAGTCCGTTGCGCGCGGGGCGCAGGCCGGGGGTGTGGGCGGGGCTGTACGGCTGCTGCGGCTGGGGCTGCCCGTACTGCGGGGACTGCGGCGGCTGGGTGAACTGGGACATGGCTGTGCCCTTCGGCAGGTGCGTAGATGAGTGGTGAGCGGTTCCACATGCCGCCTCGTGCAGCGACAGGTCAATGACACCATTCCTTGTGAACCGAGTCAACACCGTTCACAAGGAATGGGGCGGTGCACGCCGTGAACCGTGTGCTGTGAACAGGTCGCTATGCTCGCCGTCACAGCAGTGAGCACGGACGGGCAGCAGCGGTACGAGCACCAGGGAGACAGCAAGTGCCGGAGAACGCGACAGAGGTGACCGCCGCCGGTATCGCCCGGCTGGCAGGGGTGGGACGCGCCGCCGTCAGCAACTGGCGCCGTCGGCACGCCGACTTCCCCAAGCCCGTCGGCGGCACCGAGACGAGCCCGTCGTTCGCCCTGCCCGAGGTCGAGCAGTGGCTGCGCGACCAGGGCAAACTCGCCGAGGTCCCGCTCCGCGAGCGCGTCTGGCAGCAACTGTCCGGACATCCCGCAGGCGCCGTCCCCGCCCTGTTCCACGTCGGATGCGCCCTGCTCCTGGTGCAGGAGCGGCCCACCGCCTGGCGGGAGATCACGGCGGTGTCCGACGCGCGCATGGCCGGAGTGCTCTCCCTCGCCCTGAACGAGGTGCTCACCGCCCGGTTCGGACCGGCCTCCGGGACCGGACGCGCGGTTCACAGCCCCGACCGCTCCGAACTCCTGCCGTCCGTACCGCTCCTGCGGGGCGCCGCGGAGCTCGCCGCCGGGTCCGGGACCCGGGAGGCCTTCGAGTTCCTGCTCGGACGTCAGCTCGACGCCAACCCGCGCCAGTACACGCTCACCCCGCCCGGCCTGGCGGAACTGATGGCCGCACTGGCGGACACCGGCGGCGGCCCCCCGCGCACGGTCCTCGACCCGGCGGCGGGCACCGGCACCCTGCTCGGCGCGGTCCCGCGGCCCACCGCGCTGTACGCACAGGAGAGCGACCCGGACCTCGCGGCCCTCACCGCACTCCGTCTCGCCCTGCACACCGGCCCCGCCGAGTGCACGCTCGCCCTGCACACCGGCCCCGCCGAGTGCACGCTCGCCGTGCGGACCGGCGACGCCCTGCGCGCCGATGGCTTTCCCGGGCTCACCGCGGACGCCGTGCTCTGCCACCCGCCGTTCAACGAACGCAACTGGGGCCACGACGAACTCGCCTACGACCCGCGCTGGGAGTACGGCTTCCCCGCCCGCACCGAGTCCGAACTCGCCTGGGTGCAGCACGCGCTGGCCCGTCTGCGCGAGGGCGGCACCGCGGTCCTGCTGATGCCGCCCGCCGCCGCGTCGCGCCGCTCGGGCCGACGCATCCGCGCCGATCTGCTGCGCCGGGGCGCCCTGCGGGCCGTCATCGCGCTCCCGGCCGGTGCCGCACCCCCGTACGGCATCCCGCTCCACCTCTGGGTCCTGCGCAAGCCGGACGCAGGGCCGCACCCCTCGCCCGAACTCCTCCTCGTCGACACCGCGGAACCCGCCGAACCCGCCTCCGACCGGAGCGGCCGCGACCGCCTCGACTGGCCGGCCCTGCACACCGCCGTGCTCGACGCCTGGCGGCCGTTCAGCGGCGAGGCGGAGACCGGCCCGACAACCGCCCCGCCCCTCCCGAACGCCGAGAGCCACAGTCCCCGGCCCGGCGTCAGCCGCGTCGTCCCCGTCATCGAGCTCCTCGACGACGACGTCGACCTGGCCCCCGCCCGCCACCTGCCGTCCCCGGCCGCGGCCGACGGACCCGCCGAGCTGATCGACGTACGGGACCGGCTGACCAGGACCCTGGGGCTCGCGGACAGCCTCACCCCACCGCCCGTGGAGGTCTCCGACCCGGCGCGCTGGCCCCTCACCACCATCGGTGAACTCGCCCGCGCCGGCGCCCTCCAGCTCCGCACCGGCGGCACCGGGACCGGCACCGGCCCCGTACTCACCGAGCACGACGTCCTCGGCTCCACCGCACCCTCGGGAAACCTCCCCGCCGACGGGCCCCACGAGGAGCCCGTGCTCGTCGAACCCGGCGACGTCGTCGTCCCCGTACTCGGCGGCGGCTCCGTCGCCCGCGTCGTCGACGACGCCACCGCGGGCGCCGCGCTCGGCCGCAACCTCCAGCTGCTGCGCCCCGACCCGGCCGCCCTCGACCCCTGGTTCCTCGCCGGCTTTTTGCGCGGCACCGCCACCAACCGCCGGGCCAGCAGCTACGCGTCCACCGCCACCCGGCTCGACGCCCGCCGCCTCCAACTGCCCCGGCTGCCCCTGGCCGAGCAACAGCGGTACGGCGAACGGTTCCGTACCCTGGCCGCGTTCGAGGACGCACTGCGCCTCGCCGGCCAACTCGGCGGCCGGCTCGTCCAGGGGATGTACGACGGACTGACGGACGGTACGGTCACGCCGGAGTGAGCGGAACCACAACGGTTCCGTACAACCCGGGGCCCCTTGTCGGTGTCGCCCTTTACGCTCGGTTCTGCGCGCACGCCCAAGTGCGCGCGGACGTCCCATGACCAGGTATCCAGGAGCAGCCATGTACGCCCCGGGTCAACCGCCGAAGGCGCCGCGCAGAGTCCCCTCCAGGGCCTGGATCGTGTCGATGCGCGTGCTGTTCACCGCGCTCGCGGTGTGCTCCTGCGGCATGCTCCTGTGGGCACCCCTGCTGCGACTGGCGATCGTGCGCCGCAGAACCGCCGACTGGTGGGTGGCCGCGGCCGGCTTCGTCCTCGCCCTCACGCTGCTGCTCATCATCGGCAGGGACGGCGAGGACGCCCACGGCGTCGACTTCGTCTTCATACCGATGCTGTTCCTCGCGATGGCAGCCGCCGCCGCCCACTACCTCGTCGCCGACATCCGCCACTACGCGGAGCTGACACGGCAGAACACCCTGGGCGGCCACCTGCCGCCGGGACCGGGCTACGCGTACGCACCCACAACGCCCATGCAGACGCCCATGCCGCCCCCGCTCGGGCAACCCCTGCCCCCGCAGGCGTACCCGCCGCAGCACTACCAGCAGCCGTACCAGCCCAACCCCAACCCCGCCCCCACGCCCCCCGCGCAACAGCCGCAACCCCCCTCCCAGCAGCCCCACTCGACGCCCCACCCCCAGCGCATCGACCAGGTCCGCGCCGAACTCGACGAGCTCAGCGACTACCTCCGTAAGGAGGAGGGCCGGTGAGCGGTCGCCTCATCGGCGGACGGTACGAGCTGGCGACGATCCTCGGACAGGGCGGCATGGGCCAGGTCTGGACGGCCTACGACCAGCGCCTCGACCGCCGGGTCGCCGTCAAACTGCTGCGCCCCGACCGTGTCACCGGCCCCATCGGCAGCAACGCGGCGGAGGAACTGCGCCGCCGCTTCGTCCGCGAGTGCCGGGTCACCGCCCAGGTCGACCACCCGGGCCTCGTCACCGTCCACGACGCCGGCAGCGACGGCGACGAACTGTTCCTCGTCATGCAGTACGTCGAGGGCGCCGACCTCGGCGACCACCTCGCCGAGCACGATCCGTACCCCTGGCAGTGGTCCGTCGCCGTCGCCGCCCAGCTCTGCGCCGTCCTGTGCGCCGTGCACGCCGTGCCGATCGTCCACCGCGACCTCAAGCCCCGCAACCTGATGGTGCGCCCGGACGGCACCGTCCTCGTCCTCGACCTCGGCGTCGCCTCCGTCCTGGACACCGACACCACCCGCCTCACCCACACCGGATCACCCATCGGCTCCCCGGCCTACATGGCCCCCGAGCAGGCCATGGGCGGCGCCGTCGGCCCGTACACCGACCTGTACGCCCTCGGCGTGCTCCTGCACGAACTCCTCAGCGGAGACGTACCGTTCGCCGGATCCACCGCCCTCGGCGTACTCCACCGCCACCTCTACGAACCGCCGGCCCCCGTCCGCCAGATCCGGCCCGACATCCCCGAACCCCTCGAAACGCTCGTCCTGCGACTGCTCGCCAAGGACCCGCAGCACCGCCCGGCCAGCGCCCAGGAGGTGTACGAACACCTCGCCCCGCTGCTGCCCACCCGGAACTCCGGACAGCCCTCCGGACCGCTCGACCCCACCCGCCCCTTCCTGCGCCCGCACGCCCCGTGGCCCGACCGCGCCGCGACCCCGCCGGCCGCCCAGCCCGCGCCGATGCCCGCCCGGCCGGACGTCGCCGCCGCCGTCGACGAGGTCAAGAGGCTGCTCGGCGAAGGCCGCATCACCCAGGCCGTCGACATGCTCGGCGGCATCCTCCCGGCCGCCGCCGAACAGCACGGAGAAGGCTCCCCGGTCGTCCGCATCCTGCGCAAGCAGTACGCGGCGACCCTGATGGACGACGGCCAGTACCGCCGCGCCCTGCCCGAACTGCGCCGCCTCGCCGACGACCGCGCCGCCGAGGCCGGACCGGCCGACCTCCAGACCCTGCAGTTCCGCTACGACGCCGCACAGTGCCTGGAACAACTCGGCGAACCGGCCGCCGCCCTCGCCGAGTACCGCGCGGTCCTCCCGTACTACGAGAACCAGTACGCGACGAACAACGACCCGGCACGCTCCTACGAGATCCGCCAGCGCATCGGCCAGCTGCTCCTCGCCCTCGGCGACCACGCCGGCGCCCGCGGCCAGCTCCAGTCACTCCTGTACGACACCGAGCGGATGTACGGACCGCACCACCCCCTGCCCATCGAGCTGCGCCGGCAACTGGAACGCCAGCTGAAGGTCAGAGGCGGCTGAACCGCCACAGACCTCCGCCGCGGGCCCCCGCCACGGGCCAGTTCACCCAATCGTCGCCCCCGGGCCACACCCGCCATCCGCGCCCGTCACGTTGACCGGCTGATGTACTTTCGTGCTGATCTCGCTGGTGGTGCCCTGCTTCAACGAGGAAGACATCCTCGAACGCTTCCATGAACGTGTGACGGATGAGATGACCCGCCTGGGCCATGCCTTCCAGCTCGTCTACGTGGACGACGGGAGTACGGACCGGACCCTGCCGATCCTCCAGGAACTGGCAGCCGCCGACCCCCGGGCCCGCTACGTCTCCTTCAGCCGCAACTTCGGCAAGGAAGCCGCCATGCTCGCCGGCCTCCAGCACGCCGAGGGCGACGCCGTCGTCATCATGGACGCCGACCTCCAGCACCCGCCGGAACTCGTCGGCCGCATGCTCCAGGAACACGCACAGGGCTACGACCAGGTGATCGCCCGCCGCACCCGCAAGGGCGACCGCGTCACCCGTACCCTCACCGCCCGCGCCTACTACTGGCTGATCAACCGCCTCGTCGACGTCGAGCTCGTCGACGGAGTAGGCGACTTCCGGCTCCTCTCGCGGCGGGCCGCCGACGCCGTACTCGAACTCACCGAGTACAACCGCTTCTCCAAGGGCCTCTTCGCCTGGGTCGGCTTCCCCACCACGACCTTCAGCTACGAGAACGCCGTCCGGGAACAGGGCCGCTCCGCCTGGACCTTCGGCAAACTGCTGAACTACGGCCTCGACGGACTCCTCTCCTTCAACAACAAGCCGCTGCGCGCCGCGCTCTACCTGGGCATGCTCCTGATGTCCCTCGCCTTCGTCTACGCCGCCTGGATCGTCGGGGTCGCCCTGGTCAAGGGCGTCGACACCCCCGGATACGTCACCCTGCTCGTGGTGCTCACCGCCCTCGCCGGCGTCCAGATGGTGATGGTCGGAGTGGTGGGGGAGTACGTCGGCCGGATCTACTACGAGGTCAAGCGCCGCCCGCACTTCCTGGTCAAGGCCACCAACACCCAGACACACCGGCCTGCTCAGGAGCCGGCACCCCTGGAGTTCGTACGCCGATGACGGTCAAGGCACAACTGGCCCGGTTCGCCCTCGTGGGCGCCGTGAACACCGGCACGTACTACGGCTGCTACCTCGTCCTGCTCCACTGGCTGCCGTACATAGCCGCGCATGTGATCGCCTTCGCGCTCAGCATGACCGGCTCGTTCTTCCTCAACTCCTACTTCACCTACCGCACCCGGCCCACCTGGCGGAAGTTCCTGCTCTTCCCGCTCACCAACGCGGCCAACTTCGTCATCACCACCGGCGGCGTCTACCTGCTGGTCGACCTGGCCGGATTCAGCAGCCGCTACGCACCGCTGGTGGCGGCCGCGGCCGCCATCCCCATCACGTTCGTCGTCTCGCGCACGATCATGCTGCGCCCCGACACCCCGCCGAAACCGGTCGAACGGGTGGGCTGAGCCGCGCCGCCACCACCCCACATCCCCAACTCCTCCCGAATCGTTGGTCGAATCAGTGGCCCGGACCCGTTCCACTCCCTAACATCGATCACCGCAAGGCTTTGTGCACCGCCGCACAATCTCCTCGGGAGGCTCCTTTGCACCGCCGCCGTCGCACCGCGCTCACCGTCTCCGCCGCACTGCTCACCGCAGCGCCGCTCCTCGCCGCCTGCGGCAGCCAGGCCCACCCGGGCGCCGCGGCCGTCGTGGGCGGGGACCGGATCACGGTGGCCGCCGTGCAGGGCCAGGTCGCGGAGGTCCGCCGGGCGCAGGACACCTCGAAGCAGGCCGCCCAGATCACCAACCAGTCCGGCCAGCTCGGCCGCGCCAAGCTCCACGGGCTGATCCTGGACCGCGTCCTGGACAAGGCGTCCGCCGACGCGGGGGTGACCGTCACCCGTGCCGAGATCCAGCAGATGCGGCAGCAGGCCGTCGCACAGTACAAGGGGGAGGCCGGGCTGCGCGCCGCGGTCCTCCAGGAGCGCTGGATCGCCCCGGACCAGATCGACGCCTTCCTGCGGGAGCAGATCCAGCTGACCAAGCTCGGCCAGGCGCTCGGGGCCGACCCGACGACCCCGGCCGGCACGAAGACCCTCGGCGATGCCCTGACGAAGGCGTCCAAGGCGCTGAAGGTCGACGTCAACCCGCGCTTCGGCACCTGGAACAACCAGCAGATCCAGCTCGCCGACTACAAGGCCCCCTGGATCAACCAGGTCACCAAGCCGGCCCAGTCGGCCGCGGAGGCCGGGGCCTGAGGACCGTCCGACGGCCGGGGTAGATTCGCGGTGTGAACGCTGAAGACCCCGGCCGCATCGTCCTGCTCACCGCCAGCCACCGCGTCGCGCCCGGACTCCTGTCCTGGCCCGCCTGGCAGACACTGCACGCCGCCGACCGTGTGCACTGCGGGGAACAGGACCAGCCGCAGCTGCCGTACCTCCGTGAGGCGGGCGTCACCGTCACGCCCGGCGTGCCCGACGCGCAGGAACTCGTCGACGCGTGCGCCGGCGGCCGGACCGTCGTCGTCCTCACCGGCGGTGAGGGCAACCAGCCGCTGACCGACGGACTGGCCCGCCTGGCCGGTTCGGGGCGGGTGCGCATGCCGAACCTGGAGCTGCTGCCGGGTTCGTACGATCTTCCCGGCGCCCGGCTCCTCGATCTGGTCCAGGTCATGGACCGGATCCGCCTCGAATGCCCCTGGACCTCGCAGAAGACCCACAAGGGCCTCGCCAAGTACGCCATCGAGGAGGCGTACGAACTCGTCGAGGCGATCGAGGACGGCGACCGCGAGGAGCTCCGCGAGGAGCTCGGGGACGTACTGCTCCAGGTCGTCTTCCACGCGCGCATCGCGGAAGAGGACGAGGAGGAGCCCTTCTCCGTCGACGACGTCGCGGCCACCCTCGTCGAGAAGCTGATCCACCGCCACCCGCACGTCTTCGGCGACGAGACCGCCGAGACACCGGAGGACGTCCACGCACACTGGCTGCGGACGAAGGCGATCGAGAAGCAGCGCGAGTCGGTCACCGACGGGGTGCCGCTCGGTCAGCCCGGTCTGGCACTCGCCGCGAAGCTCGCGAGCCGGGTCCGTACGGCAGGGCTCGACGTGGCGCTCCCCCAGGGCGACGACATCGGCTACCGCCTCCTCGCCCTGGCCGTGCGCGCCCAGGAGGACGGCATCGACCCGGAGGCGGCGCTGAGGGCCGCGGGGCGCGCGTACCGGGACGCCATCAGGGCTGCGGAGGGCGTCGGGTAGCGGCAGGGAGGAGTCTGTGTCCACGAGGCACGAGCACGCAGTCTTCGCCTCGCCACTCTTCGGCCTGCCGTATGCGCGGCTGACCCCGCACATCGCCGGGATGACCAGGAGCGCCATGGCCACGGCGGCCCTCTGCTGCGCCGACCACATCGCAGCCCTGCTCGCCGGCCGATCGGACGGCGTACCCGTGGTGACTGCGTGACTTCATCCGTCCTCGGACGAGCCCGCCGTGCCGCCCTCGCGATCGGCCAGCCGTCGTTGAGGCGTGAACCCCACCGGGAGTGTCCGCAGCCCACGCATGATGAGACCGCCCCGCCACCGTAGGTCGGCTGGTTCAACCGAGAGTTGAAGGTCCGGCAGGCGGCGGAACAGGGTCTCCAGGGCGATGCGTCCCTCCAGGCGTGCGAGGGGAGCGCCCAGGCAATAGTGGATGCCGTGCCCGTACCCCAGATGCTGGTTGTCCCGGCGAGAAAGATCGAGTGTGTCGGGCTCCGTGAATCGGTCCGGATCACGGTCAGCCGCCGCGAGTACGACGAGTACGGGATCGCCCTCGCGGATCAGTTCTCCTCCGATTTCGAGAGCGTCCGTGGCGTAGCGCCAAGTGGCCAGTTCCACCGGGCCGTCGAAACGAAGCAGCTCCTCGATGGCGGTGTCCAAGAGGCGGTTGTCGCCTTGTTGGATCGCACTCTGGAACACCGCACGCTGCGGGGAGTTACGGAAGAACGCGTGGGCGCTGTTGCCGATCAGGTTGATGGTCGTCTCGAAACCCGCGAAGAGGATCACGAAGCACATCGCGGCAGCCTCGTTCTCGGTGAGGTGCTCTCCGTGGTCGCTTGCCCGGATCAGGCCGGAGATCAGGTCATCGCCGGGGTTTTCCCGCTTTCGGTGAATCAGCTCGGCGAGGTAGGCGCGGATCTTCTTCACGGACCGGGCGACCCCGCCGCGCGGCCCGCCGCCGTGCCGGATCATCATGCCCGCCCAGTCGCGGAAGTCGTCCTGATCCTCTTCGGGTACACCGAGCAGATCGCAGATGGCGTAGATGGGGAGCGGGAAGGCGAAGTCATGGATGAGGTCGGCATCCCCCTTCTCCGCGAAATCGTCGATGAGCCGGTCCGCCAGCTCCTGCACGCGCGGTCCGAAGGCGGCGATCGTCCGGGGCGTGAACGCCTTGGACACCAGCCGGCGCAGCCGTGTGTGGTCGGGCGGGTCGATGTTCAGGAGATGCGTCATCAGGTTGGCACTGCGCTCGCCAGGGATGCCGGTCTTGGTCTTGCCCTGGGCGTCCTCGGCGTGGTGCGCCGGGTTCTTCGAAAGGCGGCTGTCGGCGAGGGCCTGCCGTGCGTCCGCGTACCGGGTGACGAGCCATGCCTCGACGCCGCTGGGCAGTGTCGTCTGGTGTACGGGGCTGTGCTCCCTCAGCCAGGCGTAGGCGGGGTACGGGTCGGTGGCGAACTCCCAGGTGAAGAGTTCGGGCGGCGGGGTGTGGTTCACGTGACGACGGTATCGGGCGTCTGTCGGCGAGCGGCCGCCGTCGGTGTTCCGGACTTCGCTTCCGAGGTGCCCGGTCGGCTCCCTGTCGAACACCAGTAGCCGACATCCGCGCGCAGTTCTCCGGCATGCTCCACCGGCTTCGGCAAGGGCTGTCCTGGGTCGACATGCCTCTTACGTGGGGACCCGTCCATCCCATGCGGGAACGGCAACTCGTCTGGTGGAAGAAGGGTGCCTGGCCCGAGGTCATGGCGGTTCTGGGCGCGGACCGCAGGGGGGTAGAGGCATATCAGCGTCCGACTCCGCCGCAGCTCACGGTCACAGGAGTGCTCCGTGGCAGCCTGCTGTCAGTACGAAGCGAGGCTCCCAAGGTCAAAGGGGCGTCAGGAACCTTCCCGGAGGCTCCTTCCTTGCCCGGGTGAAACCAACCCGTCCCCGTCGTGCTCGCAGCCGCCGAACGGGACCCCGGGCGCATCGACGGGCCGGACACCCTGGACCTCGCGCGGCGTGACAACCAACACCTCGGTTACGGTCACGGAATCCACTACTGCCTGGGAGCGCCGCTCGCCCGGCTGGAGGGGCAGGCCGCGCTCGCCACGCTTCTGGAGCGCCTTCCTGGCCTGCGACTTGCGGGAGAACCTGCCGATTTGCGGTGGCGTGGCGGGCTCATCATGCGCGGACTGCGCACCCTGCCGGTGGAGTTCACGCCGGGGCCGGTGCGCGGTGAAGGTGACACTCTGTCAACTCTGTGACTTTCACGTGATCTCTGCTGCATCGACTTGTGACACACGTTCGAGTCCCGCTAGGTTCACCGTTCGACTCACCAGTCACTCGTCAGTCACACGGAAGGCATCCCCATGGGCTCCGCGAACGGCAGACACCGTCGCCCTCGGCAGGCACCCGCGATCATCGTCGCCGCAGGCGTGACCGGTTCGGCCATCGCCATCCCGCTGCTCGGCGCGGCAGGTGCGCACGCCGCCGACGCCTCGACCTGGGACCGCGTGGCCGAGTGCGAGAGCGGCGGCATGTGGAGCGCCGACCTCGGCAACGGCTACTACGGCGGCCTGCAGTTCTCGCAGGAGGTCTGGAAGTCGTACGGCGGCGAGTCGTACGCCGAGCGCGCCGACCTCGCCAGCCGCTCGCAGCAGATCGCCGTGGCGGAGAAGGTCCTGGAGGACCAGGGGCCGAAGGCATGGCCCAGCTGTGCGGTCATCTCCGGTCTCGTCGTGGACAGCGGCCTGCCGGGGGTGGACCCGGGCAGCACTCCGTCCGCCGACCCGACGGAGAGCGTGGATCCGTCCGCGAGCGCCGATCCGTCCGCGAGTACCGACCCGTCCGAGGGCGCGACCTCGTCGGACGACGCGTCGTCGGGGGCGAAGGCGCCGTCGGGCGACGCGAAGGACGACGCGAAGCCGGACGCGTCGGCCACGCCCTCCGCCACCCCCTCCACGACGCCCTCGGGTGATGCCTCGGGCGCCGAGAAGGGCACCTCGGGGCAGGAGAAGGGCGGCAAGCACCGCGGCACGCCGGCCCCCGAGGAGACCCGGGAGAGCGGCCGCAGTGGTGACCGGGACGCGGGGCGGCATGCTTCGCGTGGTGCCGGTGACGCACGCGACACCGGCGCCCCGGCTGCTGACGGTGCGTACACCGTCCGTGCGGGCGACAACCTGTGGGCGATTGCTGATGCACAGCAGCTGCCCGGCGGGTGGACGGCTCTGTACGAGGCCAACAAGGCCGAGGTGGGCTCCGACCCCGACCTCATCCTGCCTGGCCAGAGCCTCGATCTCGGCGTGAAGGCCGAATGAGCGCGGTCTGATGATCAGCTGAAAACACCCCAAATATTGGGGTAGTTAAGAGGCCTATGTCCCACTTTTGACCAAGTGAGACATGGGTCTCTTTGCGTGAACTGGCGTGTCTTGTCCGGGAGGTACCGCCGCATCCGTTCCCACCTGCGCAAACAGTGCTTCTTCGGGTGCAAGTAAGGGCTGTTTATCCGGTATGTCCATCTTTGGATATGAGGGTTGGTGTGTTTACGGTCGGAACCGCTCGCACCGCGGGCCCCGTCGATCGTCACGCCGAATCCTGCCGTCGGTCGAAGGGAACAGACGCGTAAAGCGCCGTAGGCAGGAGCGGGGGACCCAGGTAGGCGCCGGGCCCGATCGTCGCAAGACGCATCAGGACCGGCTTGGGGTGAAGTCGCGTGCTAGGACGTGCGACCGGGCAACTCACTTGGCCCGAACCCGACAGCTCACCTCGTAGGCGTCGGTGAGGAGAAGTCTCGATGCTGCTCAACAGCAAGGGCAACAAGCACCGTCGCCCGTCCAAGGCCGTCCGTATCGCCACGCTCGCCGGTGTCACCGGTGCCGCCATCGCCGTGCCCCTGATGGGTGCGACCGGCGCCTCCGCCGCCTCCGTCTCCACGTGGGACGCCGTCGCCCAGTGCGAGTCCGGCGGCAACTGGTCCATCAACACCGGCAACGGTTACTACGGTGGCCTGCAGTTCTCGCAGTCCAGCTGGGCGGCCGCAGGCGGCACCCAGTACGCGGCCCGTGCCGACCTGGCCACCAAGGCTCAGCAGATCGCCACCGCCGAGAAGCTCCTCGCCCTGCAGGGCCCGGGCGCCTGGGCCTGCGCCGGCGCCGGCAACCTGAGCAACGACGGTGTCGACCCGGGCGTCGACACCGGCTCCTCCGCCGCCAAGACCGAGACCGCCCCGAAGCAGGAGTCCGCGCCGGTCCAGAAGGCCGAGCCGAAGAAGGCCGAGCGCGCCGAGGCCCCCTCCACCAACCGCTCCGAGCGCTCGGCCGCCCCCAAGGCCGAGTCGAAGACCGTCACGACCCCGACCGGCAAGAAGGTCGAGAAGGGTGACGGCGAGTACAAGGTCGTCACCGGCGACTCCCTGAGCAAGATCGCCGCCGACCACGAGGTCGAGGGCGGCTGGGAGCAGCTCTTCAAGCTGAACAAGGACATCGTCACGGACGCCGACCTGATCTACCCCGGTCAGCAGCTGCACCTGACGAAGTAGTCGCGATCTCTCCTCGCTGATGACCCCGGCCGCCCCGGCCCGGTGCGCACCTTCCCCCCGTGCGTTCCGGTCCGGGGTGAGCCGGTTTCTGCGTTGATCGTTCAACTGTTGTAGTTACTAGCCAGTAAATTTCTGGCCTTTTGCCCCGCTGTGCCTGCCCTTGGGTCCTTTTTCGTCCCAGGGGACGGGCGGTCGGCCGGTTGGGGCGGCCGGGCCGGTTAGGCTCTTGTCGCAAGGCCAAAGCGACCCTGCACCACAAGCGTCACATCCCAGAAGGAGATGCCTCGTGCCGTCCATCGACGTCGTCGTAGCCAGGGAAATCCTCGACTCCCGCGGAAACCCCACGGTCGAGGTCGAGGTCGGCCTCGACGACGGCAGCACGGGCCGTGCTGCTGTTCCGTCCGGCGCCTCCACCGGCGCGTTCGAGGCCATTGAGCTTCGCGACGGCGACCCCAACCGCTACCACGGCAAGGGCGTCGAGAAGGCCGTCCTCGCCGTGATCGAGCAGATCGGCCCGGAGCTCGTCGGCTACGACGCGACCGAGCAGCGGCTGATCGACCAGGCGATGTTCGACCTGGACGCCACGGAGAACAAGGGCTCGCTCGGCGCCAACGCCATCCTCGGCGTCTCGCTCGCCGTGGCCCACGCCGCCTCCGAGGCCTCGGACCTGCCGCTGTTCCGCTACCTCGGTGGCCCGAACGCGCACCTGCTGCCCGTCCCGATGATGAACATCCTCAACGGTGGGTCGCACGCCGACTCCAACGTGGACATCCAGGAGTTCATGATCGCGCCGATCGGCGCGGAGTCCTTCTCCGAGGCCCTGCGCTGGGGCGCCGAGGTCTACCACACGCTGAAGAAGGTCCTGAAGACCAAGGGCCTGTCCACGGGTCTCGGTGACGAGGGCGGCTTCGCGCCGAACCTGGAGTCGAACCGCGCCGCCCTGGACCTCATCGTCGAGGCCATCAAGGAAGCCGGCTACGCCCCGGGCAAGGACATCGCGCTCGCGCTCGACGTCGCCGCCTCGGAGTTCTACAAGGACGGCAAGTACGAGTTCGAGGGCAAGTCCCGCTCGGCCGCCGAGATGACCGAGTACTACGAGGAGCTCGTCTCCGCGTACCCGCTGGTCTCCATCGAGGACCCGCTGTACGAGGACGACTGGGCCGGTTGGAAGGTCATCACCGACAAGATCGGCGCCAAGGTGCAGATCGTCGGCGACGACCTCTTCGTCACCAACCCGGAGCGGCTGTCCCGCGGCATCGAGGAGGGCTCGGCCAACGCCCTGCTCGTCAAGGTCAACCAGATCGGTTCGCTGACCGAGACCCTGGACGCCGTCGAGCTGGCCCAGCGCAACGGCTTCAAGTGCATGATGTCGCACCGTTCCGGCGAGACCGAGGACGTCACCATCGCCGACCTCGCGGTCGCCGTGAACTGCGGTCAGATCAAGACCGGCGCCCCGGCCCGCTCGGACCGCGTCGCCAAGTACAACCAGCTGCTGCGCATCGAGGAGATCCTCGACGACGCCGCCGTGTACGCCGGCCGCTCGGCGTTCCCGCGCTTCAAGGGCTGACACGTACAGCACGGGCTCACCAAGCCCGGCGGGGTCAAGTGCCCCGGCCTCCGTCCGTCCCCGCACTCGGTCCCGTACCGTGTGCGGGGACGGACGTGCGTAATGGGGAGGCGGAGACATGGCCGCGAAGGACCGGGACCGGTTCTCCACCGCGACCCGGCTGCGGTTGCTCGGTGAGCAGACCGCCGCCCGCGTCTACCGTTCCCAGAACCGCCGTCAGGCCCGCCGCTCCCGGCTCACCGGCCGGGCCGCCTTCCTGGCCCTGGTGGTCTGCTCGCTGATCGTCGCCCTCGCGTATCCGATGCGGCAGTACGTGTCGCAGCGCGACGAGATCGCCGACCAGGAGCGGCTGGCACAGGAGGCCGAGGCCCGCACCGAGGAGCTGCGCGACGAGAAGGCGCGGCTCCAGGACGACGCGTACATCAAGCGGCTGGCCCGCCAGCACCTGCACTACCTTCTTCCCGGGGAGACCGGCTACACCGTGGTCGACCCCGACGCGGTCAAGGAGCGCAACGGGACGTCGGAGGAGACCGACCGGCCCTGGCACTCCAACCTGTGGGACGGCGTCGACAGCGCCGACCGCGGCTGAGCCGCAGCACTTCCTTCCCCATCTGCAGAACCGCAGTTCGAGCAGTCCGATCAGAACCCCTAGGCAGGCATGGAAACGCCCCCTCCCCAGACCGAGTCCACCGCGCCCACCGACGCGGACATCGCCGCGTTCCAGCAGCAGCTGGGGCGCCCGCCGCGGGGGCTGCGCGCGATCGCGCACCGCTGCCCGTGCGGCAACCCGGACGTGGTCGAGACGCAGCCCCGGCTGGAGGACGGTACGCCGTTCCCGACGACGTTCTACCTGACGTGCCCGCGTGCGGCGTCCGCGATCGGCACGCTGGAGGCCAACGGGGTCATGAAGGAGATGACCGAGCGCCTCGGTACGGACCCCGAGCTGGCCGCGGCGTACCGGGCCGCGCACGAGGACTACATCGCGCGGCGTGACGCCATCGAGGTGCTGGAGGGCTTCCCGAGCGCGGGGGGCATGCCGGACCGGGTGAAGTGCCTGCATGTGCTCGTCGGGCACTCGCTGGCCGCGGGGCCGGGCGTGAACCCGCTAGGGGACGAGGCGATCGCGATGCTGCCGGAGTGGTGGCGCAAGGGGCCGTGCGTGTCGCCGTGCGGTGCGCCGGACGGGGACGAGGGCTGAGGTCCCTCTCGGGGGCTCCGCCCCCGGACCCCCGCTCCTCAATCGCCGGAGGGGCTTGATCTGCCGCCGGTGAGTCTCAAGACATGATGTGCCGGAGAGGCTGAAGAGATGACACGCGTGGCCGCCATCGACTGCGGTACCAACTCGATCCGTCTGCTCGTGGCGGACGCCGACCCCGCCACCGGTGAGCTCGTCGAGCTCGACCGGCGGATGGAGATCGTCCGGCTGGGGCAGGGCGTCGACCGGACCGGGCGGCTTGCCCCGGAGGCGCTGGAGCGGACGTTCGCCGCCTGCCGGCAGTACGCCGCGGTGATCAAGGAGCACGGCGCGGAGAAGGTCCGCTTCGTCGCGACCTCCGCCTCCCGGGACGCGGAGAACAGGGACGACTTCGTCCGTGGCGTCCTGGACATCCTGGGCGTCGAGCCCGAGGTGATCACCGGTGACCAGGAGGCCGAGTTCTCGTTCGACGGGGCCACCAAGGAGCTGGTCGGGCGGGACGACCTCGCGAAGCCGTACCTCGTCGTGGACATCGGCGGCGGGTCCACCGAGTTCGTCGTCGGCGACGACCGGGTCCGGGCGGCCCGGTCCGTGGACATCGGCTGCGTCCGGATGACCGAGCGCCACCTCACGCGGGACGGGGTGGTCAGCGATCCGCCCGCGCCGGAGCAGGTGGACGCGGTCCGCGCCGATGTCGCCGCCGCGCTGGACCTGGCCGAGGAGACCGTGCCGCTCACCTCGGCGGGCACGCTCGTCGGTCTCGCCGGAACGGTCACCACCGTGGCCGCCGTCGCGCTGGGGCTCGAGGAGTACGACTCCGAGGCGATCCACCACTCCCGGATCTCCCTGGAGCAGGTCCGGGAGATCTCCGGGCGGCTCCTCGCCTCCACCCACGCCGAGCGTGCGGCGATCGGCGCGATGCACCCGGGCCGGGTCGACGTGATCACCTCCGGGGCGCTGATCCTGCTGGGCGTGATGGAGCGGACCGGGGCGCGCGAGGTGGTCGTCAGCGAGCACGACATCCTCGACGGCATCGCCTTCTACGCGGCCCGTTAGAGCAGGCCCGCGGAGCGCCGCGGACCCTGCTCATCAGCACTCCGGCCTGCACTTCTGAGCCCCTCCGGACACCTCTGCGGGCGCCTTCGGCGACACGCCGCCACGAAGTTCGTGAACTTCTTCACAAGGAATTGGGCCCCCTGGGGCGGACTTCTGCTCCGAACGGGCCCGCGGGAGGGTGTGCGGGGTCGCCCGCCCCGCATACGGGGCGGTTCCGGCTGTGTTGCGGGTGTGTGAATCGGAGGGGTGGTTCACCCCGCTCGGCGGCTCAAGGGCCAGCTCACAAGCGGTGAACAACGTTCGCCAGGGTGTCGTGGTTCCCCTGTCGGCCCATGACCTGGGTCACGTGGGCGGCGAAGTGTAGCAGAGGGTGGGCCATACCTTGTGAAGGGGCTCACGAGCGTGCCCCCCGAGGGGGGTGGATACTCGATGGCATGAGCACCACGGAGCGTCCCAGGATCCTCGTAGTAGGCGGTGGGTACGTAGGCCTGTACGCAGCTCGGCGCATTCTGAAGAAGATGCGCTACGGCGAGGCGACCGTCACGGTCGTCGACCCCCGGTCGTACATGACCTACCAGCCCTTCCTCCCCGAAGCTGCTGCCGGCAGCATCTCGCCTCGGCATGTCGTCGTCCCGCTGCGACGCGTGCTGCCCAAGGCCGAGGTCCTCACCGGCCGCGTCACGACCATCGACCAGGACCGCAAGGTCGCCACGGTTGCGCCGCTCGTCGGCGAGGCCTACGAGCTGCCCTTCGACTACCTGGTCATCGCGATGGGCGCCGTCTCCCGTACCTTCCCGATCCCCGGCCTGGCCGAACAGGGCATCGGTATGAAGGGCATCGAGGAGGCCATCGGCCTGCGCAACCACGTCCTCGAGCAGCTGGACAAGGCTGACTCGACGACCGACGAGGACGTCCGCCGCAGGGCGCTGACGTTCGTCTTCGTGGGCGGCGGTTTCGCCGGCGCGGAGACCATCGGCGAGGTCGAGGACATGGCCCGCGACGCGGCGAAGTACTACACGAACGTGAAGCGCGAGGACATGCGCTTCATCCTCGTCGACGCCGCCGACAAGATCCTTCCCGAGGTCGGCCCGAAGCTGGGCACCTGGGGCCGGGAGCACCTGGAGTCCCGCGGTGTCGAGGTCTTCCTCTCGACCTCCATGGACTCCTGCGTCGACGGTCACGTGGTGCTGAAGAACGGCCTGGAGGTCGACTCCAACACCATCGTGTGGACCGCCGGTGTGAAGCCGAACCCGGCGCTGGCCCGTTTCGGCCTGCCGCTCGGCCCGCGTGGCCACGTCGACACCACCGAGAAGCTCCAGGTGCAGGGCACCGACTACATCTGGGCTGCGGGCGACAACGCCCAGGTGCCGGACATGGTCGGCCGCAAGGCCGGTAACCCGAACGCCTGGTGCCCGCCGAACGCCCAGCACGCGCTGCGCCAGGCCAAGGTCCTCGGGGACAACGTCATCTCCGGGATGCGCGGCTTCCCGCAGGGCGACTACAGCCACGCCAACAAGGGTGCGGTCGCCGGTCTGGGCCTGCACAAGGGCGTCGCGATGATCGTCATGGGCAAGGTGAAGATCAAGCTCAAGGGCCGTCTCGCCTGGTACATGCACCGTGGCTACCACGGCATGGCGATGCCGACCTGGAACCGTAAGATCCGGATCTTCGCCGACTGGACCCTGGCGATGTTCCTCAAGCGCGAGGTCGTCTCGCTCGGTGCCATGGAGACTCCCCGCGAGGAGTTCTACGAGGCCGCCAAGCCGGCGCCGGCCCCCGCCGCCGCCAAGCCCGTGAGCGAGAAGGCCAAGGCCTAGGTTCCGGCCCGGACGGGAGGGCCCCGGCCCTCCCGTCCGGTACGCGGATCTCCGGATCCGCGACAGACAGTCGCACGACGCCCGAAGGGGCCGTCCGCCATCCGTGGTGCGGACGGCCCCTTCGGCGTATCGGTGCAGGTCGGCGCGGCAGCCGGTGCGGGAGTGCGGGGGCCAGCGCCCCGGCGGATGCATGTGCGGTACAGGTATTTTGCCGTTCCATTGCGCGGTAGCGGGATGGCCCGGCCGCCGGAAACTGTTGAAGGGGTGTACCTCGCCGTGGCGCCAAGGGTGCCGGGGCGTGGTCCGAGGCATGCGTGGGCATGTCTGGGCACGTTGGGAAACACCATCACGGAGGTGTGCGCCATGGCAGACGCCGCATTGCGGCTGACCGCTCTCGCCCAGGAGTTGCTGGGAGAACCCCTACCGGTCCGCATCCGGGCCTGGGACGGCAGCGAATCCGGCCCCCCCGGCGCCCCCGTCCTCGTCATCAGGAACCGCCGTGCCCTGCGCCGCCTGCTGTGGAAGCCGGGCGAACTGGGCCTCGCCCGGGCCTGGGTGGCCGGGGAACTCGACATCGAAGGCGACCTGTACGCGGCCCTGGACCTGATGGCCGGGCTGATCTGGGAGCGCGGCGGCGAGGCGAAGGACAGCGTCCACCCGGTCCGCGACCCGAAGCTGCGCGCCGCGGCCAAGGGGCTGCTGCAACTGGCCGGCCCGTGGCCCCCGCCCCCGCCGCCGCCCGAGGAGGTACGCCGGCGCAGCGGCACGCTGCACACCAAGCGCCGTGACAAGGAGGCCATCAGCCACCACTACGACGTGGGCAATGACTTCTACGCACTGGTCCTCGGCCCGTCCATGGTCTACTCCTGCGCCTACTGGGAGGACGGCGGGAACCTCGAGGACGCCCAGCGCGACAAGCTCGACCTGGTCTGCCGCAAGCTCGCCCTGAAGGAGGACGACCGCCTCCTGGACGTCGGCTGCGGCTGGGGCTCCATGGCCATCCACGCCGCCCGTGAGTACGGCGCCCGCGTCACCGGAGTGACCCTCTCCGTGGAACAGGCCGCCTTCGCCAGGAAGCGCATCGCCGAGGAGGGCCTGACCGACCGGATCGAGATCCGGGTCCAGGACTACCGGGACGTCAGGGACGGCCCGTACGACGCCATCTCCTCGATCGGCATGGCCGAACACGTCGGCTCGGTCCGCTACCGCGAGTACGCCGACGACCTCTACGCACTCCTCAAGCCCGGCGGGCGCCTCCTCAACCACCAGATCGCCCGCCGCCCGGAGAAGGACGAGTCCGCGTACCACGTGGACGAGTTCATCGACGCCTACGTCTTCCCGGACGGCGAACTGGCCCCGGTGGGCCGGACCGTCGCGACCCTCGAAGAAGCCGGTTTCGAGGCCCGCGACGTCGAGTCGCTCCGCGAGCACTACGCCCTGACCCTGCGCCGCTGGGTCGCCAACCTGGAGAAGGAGTGGCCGCGCGCGGTGAAGATGACCTCGCCCGGCCGGGCCAGGGTCTGGCGCCTCTACATGGCCGCCTCCGCCCTCTCCTTCGAGCACAACAAGATCGGTGTGAACCAGATCCTCGCGGTCCGCCCGGCCGACGGCGGGGGCGCCCGCATGCCGCTGCGAGCCCGCGACTGGAAGGCCGACGCGACCGCCTGATCGTGGAGACCTACACGACCGTCTGACTCCGCAGACGTACGCGACCGTCTGACCCCGGAGACGTAAGCGACCGCCCGATCCCTGGAGACGGCCGAGGGCCGGTACCCGCCACCGCGGGTACCGGCCCTCTTCCGTGTCCCGTTCCGGGCTACTCCGTCTTGATCGCCGTGAGCATGTTCAGCTTCGCGGCGCTGCGGGCCGGCCACAGGGCGGCCAGCACCCCCACCAGCCCGGCCAGCAGCAGGAAGACCGCGATCCGGCCCCACGGTACGACCAGGACGTACTGCGGGATCTGGGACGCCACGGTCTGCCCGATCGCCCAGCCGAGGAACATGCCGAGCCCGATGCCGACCACCGCGCCGAAGAGCGAGATGACCACCGCCTCCAGCCGGATCATGCGCTTGACCTTGCGCCGGTCCAGGCCGATGGCCCGCAGCATGCCGATCTCCTGCTGACGCTCGAACACCGACATGGCCAGGGTGTTGACGACCCCGAGCACCGCGATGATCAGCGCCATGGCCAGCAGGCCGTACATGATGTTCATCGCGAGGTTGATGGAGCCGCCGAACATGTCGCGGATGTCCTTGCGGTCCATGACGCTCATGCCGGGGTTGTCGCCCAGCGCGTCCACCAGCGCCTGCTCGTGGGCCGCACTCGCGCCGCCGTCCGTCTTCACCCAGATCTCGCGGATGTCCGCGCGGGCCTGGTGCGGGGCCACGAGGTCACGGGGGATCAGGACCGGCGAGAGGAACTCGTTGTCCTTGTACAGGGCGCCGATCTTCAGGCTGCCCTTCCTGTCGTCCTCGTACGTGACCGGGACGGTGTCCCCGGTCTTCCAGCCGTGCGACTTCGCGGTCTTGTCCGAGACGGCGATCTGGCCCTTGGCCAGGGAGTCCAGGGAGCCCGAGCGGGTGTCGACGGTGAGGACCTTCTCCACGTCGCCCGGGGTGACGCCGGACACCGACAGCGAGGTGTCGCCGATGTCCATCCAGACCGCCTGCTGCGGCGAGACCGCGGTGACGCCGGCGGCCTTCTCCACGGCGGTGAGTGCCGACTCGTCGAGCGAGTCGCCGCTGGCCATCGAGATCATGTAGTCGGCCCTGATGTTGTCCGTCGTCATCTTGTCGACCGCCTGGCCGAGGGTGACGCCGAGCACCGAGATGCCGGTGACGAGGGTGAGGCCGATCGCGAGCGCGGAGGCGGTGGCGCCGGTGCGCCGCGGGTTGCGGACCGCGTTCTGCGCGGCCAGCTTGCCGGAGACCCCGAACATCCGCTGCAGCAGCGGGCGCATCAGGGCGATCACCGGCCGGGACAGCAGCGGGATCAGGATGATGATGCCGATCAGGGCCAGGAAGGAGCCGCCCGCGATGAGGAGCTGGCCGTTCGATCCGGCCTGTGCCGCGCCGCCCACGACCGCCGCCCCGCCGAGCAGGGTGATGACGGCACCGATCGAGTTGCGCAGCACCAGGGACTTCACCGTGGCCACGGCGTACTGGCTGTTCATCGCCGCGACGGGCGGGATCTTCGCGGCCCGGCGGGCGGGCAGCCAGGCGGCCAGCACGGTGATCAGGACGCCGACGCCGAAGGCTGCGATGACGGTGGCCGGTGCGATGACCAGCGGTCCGGCCGGGATCTTCCCGCCGATCAGGCTCATCGCGGAGCGCAGCCCGGTGGCGAGTCCGAGGCCCAGCGCGAAGCCGACGACGGACGCGATCAGGCCGACGACGGCCGCTTCGAGCAGGACGGAGCGCTTGACCTGGCGGCGGGAGGCGCCGACGGCGCGCAGCAGCGCGAGCTCCTTGGTGCGCTGGGCGACCAGCATGCTGAAGGTGTTGGCGATCAGGAAGATGCCGACGAAGAGGGCGATGCCCGCGAAGGCGAGCAGCAGCTTGTTGAGGCTGCTCAGGGCGGATTCGGTCTGGTCGGCCTGCTCGTCCGCGCGGACCTGGCCGGTCTTGGCCTCGGCGTCCTCGGGCAGCAGCGGCTTGACGGCGGCCAGCAGCTGCTGGTCGGAGGCGCCGGGTGCGGCGGAGACGGCGACGTCCTTGAACTCGCCCGGCCGCAGGAACAGCTGCTGGGCGACGGGGGTGTCGAACAGGACCAGGCTGCCGCCGGCGTTGACCGCGCCGTCCTCGGTGGTGAAGACCCCGGAGAGGGTGTACTCCTTCACCGGTCCGTTGGTGGCGACCCGTACCTTGTCGCCGACCTGGTACTCGCCCTTCTTCGCGGTGTCCTTGTCCAGGGCGACGCTGCCGGCGGCGGTCGGTCCGGAGCCGTCGGTGAAGGTGTACTGGGCGTCCTGGCCGTCCTTGCCCGGGGCGAAGTTGGACCCGGTGTTGGACCAGCCGTTGCCGATCAGTTTGCCGTCGGGGTCGGCCACTCCGGCGAAGCCGTCGACGCGGCCGGTGGCGGAGGCGACGCCGTCCAGGTCCTGGATCTTCTTCAGGGTGGCGGCGTCGATGGCGGCGGTCTTCTCGTCGCGCTGGTCGGCGTGGGTGGTGACGGCGACGGCGATGTCGTCGTAGCTCTTCGCCGACTGGTTGCGGAAGGCGTTGCCGAGGGTGTCGGTGAAGACCAGGGTGCCGGAGACGAAGGCCACGCCGAGCATCACGGCGAGGACGGTCATCAGCAGCCTGGCCTTGTGCGAGAGCACATTGCGCAGGGCGGTACGGAACATGTCTGTCAGTCCTGGAGGGGGGGGAGGGGTTCCGGATGGGGTGGCGACGAGGTCCTGTCGGGGAACTCCGGACAGGGCCCGGGGGCCCGGGGAGGGGCGGGGCTCAGCTGGTGCGGCCCTTGGTGTCGAACGCCTTCATCCGGTCCAGCACCCCGTCCGCGGTGGGGTGCATCATCTGGTCCACGATCGCCCCGTCCGCGAGGAAGATCACCCGGTCCGCGTAGGAGGCGGCGGCCGGGTCGTGGGTCACCATCACCACGGTCTGGCCCAGTTCGCGCACCGAGTTGCGGAGGAAGCCGAGGACCTCGGCGCCGGAGCGGGAGTCCAGGTTTCCGGTGGGCTCGTCGCCGAAGATGATCTCGGGCTGCGAGGCCAGTGCGCGGGCGACAGCGACGCGCTGCTGCTGGCCGCCGGAGAGTTCGGTCGGGCGGTGCTTCAGCCGGTCGGCGAGGCCCACCATGTCGATGACCTTGCGCAGCCAGTCCTGGTCGGGCTTGCGGCCGGCGATGTCCATCGGCAGCGTGATGTTCTCCAGTGCGGAGAGCGTCGGCAGCAGGTTGAACGCCTGGAAGATGAAACCGATCTTGTCCCGGCGCAGCTGGGTGAGCTGCTTGTCCTTGAGGGACCCCAGCTCCGTCTCGCCGATGCGCACGGAACCGCCGGTGAAGCTGTCGAGACCGGCGACGCAGTGCATCAGCGTGGACTTGCCGGAGCCCGACGGGCCCATGATCGCGGTGAACTCGCCCTGCGGGAAGTCCACGGTGACCCGGTCCAGGGCGGTCACCTTGGTCTCGCCCTCCCCGTAGACCTTCGACAGTTCCGTGGCGCGGGCGGCCACCGCGGTGGCGCGGTGAGCGGTGGACATGGTGGTCACGGGAGACTCCAGGGTCGGGTTCGTACGGGACGGGCAGCCTGCCCGACGGCCCCGCCGGGCGGCGGGGGCCCGGGGGAGGGGCACATCTCCATCGTCTCCGCCGATCGGCCGCCGGTCGTCACTCCCGGTGCCCGTTCCGGGGGCCGCCTTGAGTCGCATCGCGGGGGGTCCTGCGTCCTCCTGCGGTATGACACTCAAAGCCGTTTTGTTGCCTTCGACGCGGCTGTCCCGGCGTGATGGCCAGAACGGACGCGTCGGCCTCGAAGGACTGGCAGACGTTGTCACTCCGGCGAGTGAAGCGGGTTGGTTCGCATCGTGCTGATGTTTGTCAGCGGTACGTTGGTTCGTGGAGTCGGGCGAAGGGGGTGGGCCGGGTGATTCGTGCGTACAAGTTCCTCTTACGGCCCACCGTGGGTCAGGCGATCGCGCTCGGTGAAATGCTGCGCGATCACTGCTCGCTCTACAACGGTGCGTTGCAGGAACGCCGTGACGCCTACCGGCACCCCTCGAGGACGAGCGTCAAGTACGGGATGCAGTCCGAGCAGCTCAAGGACATCCGGACCTTCGACCCCGAACGCCAGGGCCGCTGGTCGTTCAGCTCCCAGCAGGCCACGCTGCGGCGACTCGATAAAGCATTCGCCGCGTTCTTCCGCCGGATCAAGGCCGGGGACAAGCCCGGCTACCCCCGCTTTCGCGGGGTGAACTGGTTTGACACGGTGGACTTCCCCCGGGACGGGGACGGCTGCCGCTGGGACTCCACCCCGCACACCCCGGTCACCCGGGTCCGTCTCCAGGGTGTGGGGCACGTCAGGGTCAACCAGCACCGCGCGGTGCCGGGCACGGTCAAGACCGTCAGCGTGAAGCGTGAGGGCCGTAAATGGTTCGTCGTGATCACCGCCGACCAGGCCCTGCCCGAACCGCTGCCCGCGACCGGTTCCGACATCGGCATCGATCTCGGGATCGCCTCGTTCCTCACCGACTCCAACGGCGTCCACATTCCCAACCCGCGCCACGCCCGGAAGGCCGCCGCCAGGCTGGAGGGCGCGCAGCGGGCCCTGTCCCGGTTCCCTCGGTGCAGGGCCAAGGACCGCACCCGTAACCATCAGCGGGCGGTGGAGAAGGTCGGAGCCCTGCACGGAAAGGTGCGGCGCCGGCGGCTCGACCACGCACACAAGACCGCGCTCACCCTGGTCCGTGCGCACGACTTCATCGCGCACGAAGACCTCAAGATCCGCAACATGAGCAAGGCCCCCGCACCGAAGCCCGATCCCGATAGGCCGGGCGTGTTCCTGCCCAACGGGGCTGGGGCCAAGGCCGGGTTGAACCGTTCGATCGCTGATGCCGGTTGGGGGGTGTTCCTGACGATCCTGAACGCAAAGGCTGAGAGTGCCGGGCGGGAAGTGATGGCCGTGGACCCCCGCAACACCTCCCGCACGTGTCCCGCATGCGGGCACACCGCCAAGGAGAACCGGCCCACACAGGAGAAGTTCCACTGCGTCGACTGCGGCCACCAGGCTCACGCCGACGAGGTCGGGGCACTCAATGTTCTACGGGCCGGGCTGGTCCGTCGCAACGCCGACACGGCATAGCGAGAAGCCCCGCCCCTCAGGGCGGGGAGGAGTCACGAAGAAGGGTTCCATGCCGAGACGCCGAGGAGTCGGACGGGCCAGCACAGGGCGCGGGCCCGTGCTGCGTGGAACGTTGCCTGGGCATAACGACCTGGCTTAACCGGTTTATGCATAACGTCAACCTGTTGGCGTGTTCTCTTGCGTGCGATTCTTGTAGCGAAAGTAATGATCCCTCAACTGCCCCTGAAAATAAAGGGATGGGAGCGCTCCCGCACCCTTGACATGCCCTCCGGGCGGCCTTAGCTTCACGGCACTTACCCGGTTCAGTAACTCCGCTCGGCAATGACGGCGGGGAGAAGGAGGGACGATGGGCACGGGATTCCGGGGACGGACCGCGGCCACGCTCGCCGTGATCGCACTCGCCGCCACCGCGTGCACGGGGGGCGGCTCCTCGGCGGGCGGCGCCGGCGGCACGGGCGGCGGAGGGGGCGGCGCGCTCCCGCGCAACGAGACGCTCTACACCACCGGTACCCAGTGGGGGCCTCCTGCCAACTACAACCCGCTGCACAACTGGGACCACGCCACGGGCACCAAGGGGCTGGTCTACGAGACGCTGTTCCACTTCGACCCCAACGAGGGCAAGCTGACGCCCTGGCTCGCGGAGTCGGGCAGCTGGACCGCCGACAAGACGTACGAGATGAAGCTCCGCCCGGGCATCACCTGGTCGGACGGCAAGCCGCTGACCGCCAAGGACGTCGCGTACTCCTACGGGCTCGGCAAGATCGAGGCCTCGTCCTTCCACACCCTGTGGAGCTGGCTGTCGGACGCGAAGGCGGTGGACGCCACGACGGTCCGCTTCACCTTCAAGGAGGCCCGCTACCAGGAGTGGGACTTCACCCTCTACGGGCAGCCGATCGTCCCGGAGCACATCTGGAGCAAGCGCTCCGAGAAGGAGATCCTCGACGGCGTCAACGACAAGCCGGTCGGCACCGGTGCGTACACGCTCAAGAGCCACTCCCAGGACCGGGTCGTGTGGCAGCGGCGCGACGACTGGTGGGGCGTCAAGGCGCTCTCCATGAAGCCCGCGCCCCGCTACATCGTCGACGTGTCCAACCCGAGCAACGAGGTGGTCATCGGTCAGCTGGGTCAGGGCCAGCTGGAC
Source organism: Streptomyces sp. NBC_00385 (assembly GCF_035917155.1). Classification (NCBI taxonomy): domain Bacteria; kingdom Bacillati; phylum Actinomycetota; class Actinomycetes; order Kitasatosporales; family Streptomycetaceae; genus Streptomyces; species Streptomyces sp. NBC_00385. Next base: position 5,266,576 of record NZ_CP107951.1, read on the forward strand.
CTCAGCAACAACTTCCTGCCCGGCGCCTCCTCGCTGATCAAGAGCCAGAAGGTCGTCTCGTACTACGACAAGCCGCCCTACATGCTCTCCGCCAACACGGCCTGGCTGGTGCCGAACACCACGAAGAAGCCGATGAACGACGCGGCCTTCCGCCGGGCGCTCGCCGCCTCGGTCGACACGGAGAAGATCGTCAAGGGCGTGTACGGGGAGCTGGTCAAGCCCGCCAACCCGACGGGTCTGCTCCCGCAGTGGGACAAGTTCGTCGACCAGGACCTGGTCTCCCGTGAGGGCTTCTCGTTCGACACCGACAAGGCCAAGCAGATCCTCGCGGACGCCGGCTACAAGGACACCGACGGCGACGGCCTCGTGGAGAACAAGGACGGCTCCAAGATCAGTCTGAAGCTGGCCGTGCCCACCGGCTGGACCGACTGGATGGAGGCCGCCAAGGTCATCGCCTCGTCCGCCAAGTACGCGGGCATCAGCATCACCACCGAGTTCCCCGACGCGAACGCCCTCAACGAGACGCGCGGCAAGGGCAACTTCGACCTCGTCGTCAACAACGAGCGCCAGCTCTCCAGCACCCCGTGGACGTACTACGAGTACATGTTCCAGCTGCCCGTCCAGAAGCAGCAGAACACCGTCAACTTCGGCCGGTACGAGAACGAGGAGGCCTGGAAGCTCGTCCAGGAACTCGGCGGGGTGAAGACGGACGACACCGAGGGCATGAAGAAGGTCATCTCGAAGATCCAGGCGATCCAGCTCAAGGAGATGCCGGTCATCCCCCTCTGGTACAACGGCCTCTGGGCCCAGTCCACCACCAAAAGCTGGACGAACTGGCCGTCGGACGCCGCGGGTGCGCCCAAGTACGCACCGGCGCTGTGGCGCAACTGGCTGGAGATGGGCGGCTTTGAAGCCCTTACCCAGATCAAGCCCGTCAAGTGACACGGCCGTTCTGAGAAGGACCGGCCCCGTGCCGGCCGCTCCGAGAAGGACCGGCTCCGTGCCGGCCGTTCCGAGGGGGCGGCCGGCCGTGTGCCGCCCGTTCTCGATTCCATGACCGCCCCGCCGTGCGCACGCCGCCCTGACCGCCGCCCGTACGGCGGGGCTCTCTCCGGGGAGCTCCCTTGCGCCGCTACTTCGCCCGCAAACTTCTGATCTACGCGCTGACGTTCGTCGTCGCCGTCACCGTCAACTGGATGATCCCGCGCTTCATGCCCGGCGACCCCGTCGCCGCCATGGTGGCCAGGGCCCGGGTCTCGCAGCCCGAGGCCGTCGAGGCCATGCGCGCCTACTACAACGACCTGTTCGGCTTCGACGAGCCCGTCTGGCAGCAGTACCTGCACTTCTGGGGTGCCCTGTTGCAGGGCGACTTCGGGCTGTCCATCTGGGTGTTCCCCAAGCCCGTCGCCGACGTGCTGCTCGACGCACTCCCGTACACGCTGGGGCTGATGATCCCGTCGGTCCTGCTCAGCTGGTTCGTCGGCAACTGGGCCGGGGCGCTGGCCGCCCGCCGCAAGGTGCTCGACAACACCGTGCTGCCGGCCGGCTACCTGCTGACCGCGATGCCGTACATGTGGATCGCCGTCATCCTCGCCTGGGCGCTCGGCTCCAAGGCGGGCTGGTTCCCGCTCTCCGGCGGCTACAGCCTCGACATCCAGCCGACCTGGTCCACCGCCTTCGCCGTGGACCTGCTCGAGCACTGGGTGCTGCCGTTCCTCTCGCTCTTCCTGGTCGCGCTCGGCGGCTGGGCCATCGGCATGCGCAACATGATCATCTACGAGCTGGAGTCCGACTACTCCTCCTATCTGTCGGCCCTGGGCGCACCGCAGCGGCTCATCCGCCGCTACGCCTTCCGCAACGCCGTCCTGCCCCAGATCACCGGACTCGCCCTCCAGCTGGGCGTCCTGGTGGCCGGGGCCCTCGTCACCGAGATCGTGTTCGCTTATCCCGGGCTCGGCTCGCTGATCCTGGCCGCGATCCAGAACCAGGACTTCTTCCTGCTCCAGGGCGCGTTCCTGTTCATCGTGATCGGCGTACTGATCGCCAACTTCCTCATCGACATCGTGTACGTCGTCGTCGACCCCCGGACCCGTACCGGCATGGCAGGAGGCCAGTCATGAGCACCGTGCCCGAACCGGCCGCCGAGACCGCCGCACCCACCGCCGCTGCCGCCCGCCCCGGCCGCGAGACGCTCCACTACGCCGTGCGCAACCCGAAGCTCATCATCGGGTTCACCGTCGTCGTGCTGCTCCTGCTCACCGGCGTCTTCGGACCGCCGCTGCTCGACAACCCCGACCCGAACGAGTACGTGGGCCCGCAGGCCGCGCCGCCGGACGGCACGTACTGGATGGGCACCACCACCTTCGGCCAGGACGTGTACGCCCAGTTCGTGCACGGGCTGCGCGCCACCTTCCTGGTCGGCGTCGTCGGCGGGGCCATCGCCGCCGTCATCGCCATGCTCGTCGGCTTCCTGGCCGGCTACCGCGGCGGAGCGGTCGACGAGATCCTCAACATGCTCACCAACGTGGTCCTGGTGCTGCCCGCGCTCGCCGTGCTGCTGATCATCAACGCCTACCTCGGCGTCCGCTCGGTCCCCGTGCAGGGCCTGTTCATCGGGCTCACGTCCTGGCCCTGGGCGGCGCGCGCGATCCGTGCGCAGACCTTCTCGCTGCGCACCCGGGAGTTCGTGGACCTGGCCCGGCTCAGCGGCAGCGGAACCTGGCGGATCGTCTTCCGCGAGATCGCGCCCAACATGAGCTCGTACCTCTTCATGATGTTCATCCTGCTCTTCGGCGGCTCCGTCCTGATCGCCTCCTCCCTCGACTTCATCGGGCTCGGTCCCACCGAGGGCGTCTCGCTCGGGATGATGCTGCAGAGCGCCCAGCAGTGGAGCGCGCTCCAACTCGGCATGTGGTGGTGGTTCGTCCCGCCGGGCGCCGGGATCACCGCGATCGTCGGCGCGCTCTACGTCGCCAACGTCGGCCTCGACGAGGTCTTCAACCCGAAGCTCCGGGAGGCCTGAGACATGACTTCCACCGTGACCGATCCCGGAGAGGCCCTGAGCACATGACCCTGACCGTGACCGACCTGCGGGTCCACTACCGCACCCTGCGCGGCGAGGTCCGGGCCCTGGACGGCGTCTCGTTCGACCTGGCCGACGGGGAGATCCTGGGCCTGGCGGGCGAGTCCGGCTGCGGCAAGACGACGCTCGGCAAGTCGCTGATCCGCCTCGACGGCCGGATGCGGCACGCGGGCGGCACCGTCACCCTCGACGGGGACGACGTGCCGGTCGCCGACGACCGCGCGATGAACGCCTTCCGCTTCCACCGGATATCGCTCGTACCGCAGTACTCCATGAGCGCCCTCAACCCGACCCGGCGCATCGGACGCATGATCCGCGAACTGCTCGCCTCCCGCGGCGTCAGCGTGGACACACCCGAACTGCACCGCCGCCTCGACCTGGTGGGCCTGGACCACGACGTCCTGAACCGCTACCCGATCGAGCTGTCCGGCGGCATGAAGCAGCGCACCGTCATGGTGATCTCCACCCTCCTCGACCCGTCCGTCCTCATCGCCGACGAGGTCACCTCGGCGCTGGACGTCTCCACCCAGCGGGCCGTCGTCGGCGCCCTCACCGGGCTGCGCGACAAGGGCCTGGTCACCAGCATGATCTTCGTGACGCACGACCTCGGGCTCACCTCGCACATCGCCGACTCGATCATGGTGATGTACGCGGGCAAGCTCGCCGAGAAGGCACCCACGAAGGTCCTGACGACCGCGCCCCGCCACCCGTACACCAAACTCCTGCTCGGCTCGCTCCCCGAGGTCGGCGCCCGGTACGCCGACAAGCCCCTCAAGGGCATCGCGGGCGCCCCGCCCTCCCTCCTGAACCCTCCGGCCGGCTGCCGCTTCCGCGACCGCTGCCCGCTCGCCGACGAGCAGTGCGCCGAGGAACCCCCGGTCGTGGAGATCGCCCCCCGTCACTCCGTCGCATGCTGGAAGGCCTGATGCTGACCCTCGACCACGTCACCAAGACCTACCGCGCCGGAGCGTTCGGCGGCGGTTCCGTCACCGCGGTGGACCGGGTGTCCTTCACCGCCGAACCCGGCGAGGTCGTCTCCCTCATCGGCGAGAGCGGCAGCGGGAAGTCCACCATCGGCCGGATGATCCTCGGCCTGACCGGAGTCAGCTCCGGCAGCCTCACCCTGGACGGCCGGCAGGTCCGTCCCGGAAAGGACTTCTACCGCCGCGTCCAGGGCGTCTTCCAGGACCCCTTCTCCTGCTACAACCCGGTCTTCCGGGCCGACCGCGTCTTCGACATGATCCGGCGCGCCTACCACCCGGGCGTCTCCGACAAGGAGTGGGCCGCCCGCGTCGAGAAGGCCGTACGGGACGTCCGTCTGGACCCCGGGCAGGTGCTCGGCCGCTACCCGCACCAGCTCAGCGGCGGCCAGCTGCAACGCCTCCTCATCGCCCGCGCCCTCCTGCTCGACCTGAGCTTCCTGGTCGCCGACGAGATCACCAGCATGCTCGACGCCTCCACCCGCATCGACGTCCTCAACCTCCTGGCCGTCCTCAAGGAGCGCGGCCTCGGCGTCCTCTACATCACCCACGACCTCGCGCTCGGCACCTACCTGGCGGAGAAGACCGTGGTGCTGCGCCGTGGCAGAGTCGTCGAACGCGGCGACACCCAGAAGGTGTTCGGCAACCCGCTCCACCCCTACACCCGGACCCTGCTGGCCGCCGTGCCCCGGCTCAACACCCCGTGGGACCCGCCCGAGCCGCTGGAGAGCTGCGCCTTCCACGAGGCGGGTTCGCCGGACACCGACCTGTACGAGACCGAGCCGGACCACTTCGTCGCATGCGCCCAGCTCCCCGACTGCGGAAGGACCTCCGCGTGACCCTTCGCCACCTGCCCCTGCACGACGGCTGGACGCTCAGCGCGGACAGCCCCGTGCCCGTGGGGCTCCCCACAGGGGGCGTCCCCGCCACCGTGCCCGGCTGCGTCCACACGGACCTGATCGCGGCGGGGCTGATCGACGACCCGTACCTGGACGACAACGAGAACCGGCTCGGCTGGACAGGCCGCACCGACTGGACGTACCGCACCACGTTCGACTGGACGCCGGACGGGCACGACCACGCCGACCTGTGCTTCGACGGCCTCGACACCGTCGCCACCGTCCTGCTCAACGGCATCGAGGTGGGCCGCGCCGCCAACCAGCACCGCAGCCACCGCTTCCCCGTCCGCGCCCTGCTGGCCGAGGGCGCAAACACCCTCGACGTACGGTTCACCGCCCCGTACACCTACGCCGAGGAGCTGCGCGACCGGCTCGGCGACCGGCCCGGTGCCTATGCGGAGCCGTACGCCTTCATCCGGAAGATGGCGTGCAACTTCGGCTGGGACTGGGGGCCCACCCTGGTCACGTCCGGCATCTGGCGGCCGGCCGCGCTGGAGACCTGGAGCGGTCCGCGGATCGCGTCGGTCACCCTGCTGCCCGATCTCGACGACGCGGGGGTGCCGCGCCTCACCGTCACCCTCGACGTCGACCGGGCCGGCCAGGAGGCCCTCGAAGCCGTCGTGGAGGCCGCGGGCGAGCGTGTCGCGTTCACCGTCCTCGCCGGTGAGGACCGGGCCACCGCCACGCTCACCGTCCCCGGAGCGGAGCTCTGGTGGCCCCACAGCCACGGCGATCAGCCCCTGTACGACGTCACCGTCCGCCTCGGCGAACAGGTCCGGCAGTTCAGGACCGGCTTCCGCGGCGTCACGCTGGACCGCGACGCGTTCCGCATCGCGGTGAACGGCGAGCCCGTCTTCGTACGCGGCGTCAACTGGATCCCCGAGGACTGCTTCCCCACCCGCGTCACCCGGCAGCGGATCTCCGACCGTCTCGACCAGGCGGTCGCGGCCGGGGTCAACCTGATCAGGATCTGGGGCGGCGGCCTCTACGAGAGCGACGACTTCTACGAACTGGCCGACGAGAAGGGCCTGCTGGTCTGGCAGGACTTCCCCTTCGCCTGCGCCGCATACCCGGAGGAGCAGCCGCTGTGGGACGAGGTGGCGGCCGAGGCCCGGGAGAACGTCACCCGCCTCTCCCCGCACCCCGCCCTCGTCCTGTGGTGCGGCAACAACGAGAACCTGGAGGGTCACGCCGACTGGGGCTGGCGGAAGGAACTGGGTGACCGCACCTGGGGCCACGGCTACTACCACGAGCTGCTCCCCGCGATCGTCGCCGAGACCGACCCGACCCGTCCGTACTGGCCCGGCTCGCCCTACTCCGGCACCGAGGACATCCACCCGCAGGACCCGGCGCACGGCACCATCCACATCTGGGACGTGTGGAACCGGGCCGACTACCGGGCCTACGCCGACCGGGTGCCGCGCTTCGTCGCCGAGTTCGGCTTCCAGGGCCCGCCCGCGTACGCCACCCTGCGCCGCGCGATCAGCGGCCCGCTGAGCCCCGACGCCCCGCTCCTGGCCCACCACCAGAAGGCCGAGGACGGCAACGCCAAGCTGCTCCGGGGCCTGGGCGACCACCTGCCGCAGCCCGGTGCGGACTTCGACGACTGGTACTGGCTCACCCAGCTCAACCAGGCCCGCGCGGTCGCCTTCGGCATCCGCCACTTCCGCTCCCACACCCCGTACTGCATGGGCACGATCGTGTGGCAGCTCAACGACTGCTGGCCGGTCGTCTCCTGGTCGGCCGTCGACGGCGACGGCCGCCGCAAGCCCCTCTGGTACGCCCTGCGGGCCGTGTACGCGGACCGCCTGATCGCCGTGCGCGACGGCGCCGTCCATCTCGTCAACGACGCCCCGGAGCCCTGGACCGGCGCGCTGCGGCTGACCCGGCACGGCCTGGACGGGGCGGTGCTGGCCGAGGAGGAGGTGGTCGTGAGCACGGCCGCCCGCGCGGTCACCCGGGTCCCGCTGCCGCCGTCGGTCGCCGAGCCGGCCGACCGGACCCGCGAGCTCCTGGTCGCACGCCTCGGCGCCACCCGGGCAGTGGAGTTCTACGAGGAGGACACCCGCCTCGCGCTGCCGCCGGCCAGGTACGACGTCACGGTGACGGAGAGCGGGGGCGAGGCGCCCGGCTACCGCGTCGAGGTGACGGCCCGCACCCTTCTGCGGGACCTCGCGCTCTTCCCCGACCGGCTCGACCCGGCGGCCGAGGTGGACGAGATGCTCGTCACGCTGCTGCCCGGGGAGAGCACGGTGTTCATGATCACAGGAGCGGTCCTGGCAGACCCGGAGGCACTGGGCGCGCACCCGGTGCTGCGGTGCGTCAACGACGGCCTCACCCGGTAGGGGTGGCGCGCCCCTGGCGATCCGTGGCGCGCCCCTGGCGAATCGGCTGTGTGGGTGCGGCGACTTTCCGTCAATTCGGATACGCGTCCGCCGCACCCGCCACCCCGCCCAGCCATGTGACTATGCCTCCCACGTGTGCTGACGGACCCTCAAGCGATCAATAAAATAAGACAACATCGAGCCACTGTCCGTCCGGCCGGGGGGAGCCCCCGGATAGGGTCATGTGCCAACGCGGAGCCGCGCGCCAAGCCCGGATGGTGGAATGCAGACACGGCGAGCTTAAACCTCGCTGCCCCTCGGGGGCGTACCGGTTCGAGTCCGGTTCCGGGCACCATCGCGCGCACCACCTCTGGCCGGCCGGAGCGGCCGCTCCCGGCCTGCCGACGGCACCGGTCGCGCTCGTCGCGAGGTCAGCGCAGGCACGTTTCGAGCAGTGCCGCAAACCCGTCGGACGTGGCCGGGTAGTAGGGCTGGGACGACGCGGACGACACCTCGACCTCGCCTTCCGCGTTCACGGTCATGTCGATGTAGGTCGAGGCGCCGCCCTGGTTCTCCCCGTGGTCGTAGCGCCAGTGGTAGCTGACGGTCTGCCTCTGGAGGGACATCTCGGTGTCCCGGTCCATGTCCCGCCAGATGAAGATCTCCCGTTCGTAGAGGCGGGGGGCGCCCCACCACGAGGTGTAGATCATCTGCCCCGGAGTGCCCCCGGAAGCGTCCCAGTCGTCACGCCAGACGGGCCGCAGGTGTCCTGGTGTCGTCCGCCGGCGGTACTGCTCGATGAGGTGGTCCACAAAGGCCTCGGGCGCGTTCTCGATGGCCTGCAACCGCGACGCCGGATCGCCCGGGCCCGAGAAGAGGGTCGCGAGTTGCTCATTCGTCGGACGCGCCCTGGTCGCACCGGTCTCCTGCGGCGGCTTCGACCGGGAGGCGATGAAGCCGTCCAGTGCGTGACGGGCTTGCCCGAGGAGCTCGCGGGACCGGAGCAGCGCCCCGTCTCCCGAGTGGGCCGAGATGTCACCTTCGCGCATAGTCACTCCTCAGTGGTTCGGGTGTCGTACTCCTCGACGGAGAGGGACGGCACGTGCTCGGGGGTGCCTGTCGGATGCCGGGGCGCGGCCACCGGCGGCGGAGTGGGGGCGTTCCGTCGGCCACCTCCTTCTCCCAGCATGCCAAGCCCCCGGGTTCCCGTCGGCAGCCTTCACGAGATCCGCCCGGAGGCCGTCGCGGGAAGCCGGTTCCTGCCGGAGTCCGACGGGTGAGCGGCCACGGTCCGGGTCCGGGGGGCGAGGGATAGGGTTCCGGCGGGAGGAACCCGCCCGGTGCGTGCGAGCCGCGCCGGGGCCGGACGCGGGCGCCGCCCAGGGAGGAGCGGGATGCTGCAGGCGCTGGGGCTGAGCCCGTCCGAAGAGGCCGTCTACACGGTGCTGTTGGCCCGGCCGTCCGCCTCCGTCCGAGATGTCGCGCTGCAGTCCGGCCTCGGGGAGGGGGAGAGAGCCTCCGAACTGGGACTGTCCATCCGCACGGTGGAGCGACGGGTGCGGCGTCTGATGGATCTCTCCGGCGTGGAGTCACGCCTCCAGCTGGGCTGGCACGCGGCGCGCGTCGGCTGGCTCTGAGCCGGTCCGTCCCGACACGACGGCGGCTCCGGCCTGACCTCCTGGATCATCGCCGGCATGCAGTGGGCCGTCGACCAGAAGGCCGATGTCGTCTCCATGAGCCTGGGCAACCCCGAGATCGGTGACTGCGCCGACCCGCTGGCCCTGGCCGCGCAGGAGCTCTCGCAGAACACGCACAGCCTGTTCGTCATCGCCGCGGGCAACTCGGGCTCCGGCACCGAGACGGTCTCCTCGCCGGGCTGCGCGCCCGGCGTGCTGACCGTCGGCGCCGTCGACCGAGACGACACCACCGCCTGGTTCTCCAGCCGCGGTCCGGTCGCCGTCACGCACACCCTCAAGCCCGAGATCGCCGCACCCGGCGTCGACATCTCGGCGGCCGCGGCGGGCGGGCGTGGCGTCTACGCCTACCGGTCGATGTCGGGTACCTCCATGGCCACCCCGCACGTCGCGGGCGCGGCAGCGGTCGTCCGGCAGGCCCACCCCGGCTGGACCGCGCAGCAGATCAAGTCCGCCCTGGTCTCCTCCGCCCGCACCGGCGGCAAGGTCGCGGGCGCCGACCAGACAGGCGCCGGCGTCCTCGACGTGTACGCGGCGGTCCACCAGAAGGTGCTCTCGGCACCCGCGGTCCAGGGCGGCAGCTACAACTGGCCGCAGGACGCGTCGGACCGCAGCACCGTCCAGGTGCCCTTCACCAACGCCGGCACCGACGACCTCACCCTGGGTCTCAAGGTGAGCGGTGTGCACGGCAACGACGGCAGTGCTGTCAGCTCCGCCGTCATCAGGCCGGCGCCGGGCAAGGTGACCGTTCCCGCGGGCACCACGGTCCGGGTACCGGTGCGGATCGACCCCGCGGCCCGTCTCAAGGCCTCCCAGTACGGTGCCGTCACCGGCCGGATCATGGCGTCCGGCGGCGGTGCCCACATCTCCGTGCCGGTCACGCTCTACGTCCAGCCCGAGACGGTCACGCTCCGGGTGAAGGTCATCGACCGCAACGGCAAGCCCGCGGCCGGTGCCTCCTCCCTGGACCTGGTCAGCCTCGACACGGACAAGGGCGAGCGCCGCAGCAACCAGGGCGCGGCCGACCAGACGTTCAGCGTGCGCCCGGGCGACTACGCCCTCTCCGGGTTCGTGGCCACCGACAACGCGGACAACGTGGCCGACTCCATCAGCTACCTCGGACGCCCGCAGCTCAGCATCACCGGTGACACCACCGTCGTACTCGACGCCCGCAAGGCCCACCGGCTGGGCGCGCGCACCGACCGCCCCTCGAAGATCAGCCACACCACGTTCAGCTACGCCCGCACCTGGGACGACACATGGCAGCTGAGCGGCTCGCTCATGGCGGGCGGCGCCGTGCAGAAGTTCTACGCCTCCGTCGACGGACGCGCCAGGAACGGCTTCTTCGAGTTCCGCCCCACCTGGCGCGCGACCGGCACCGAGGACGGCTCGCCCTACGTCTACAACCTCACGTTCCCGACCCAGGGCCCGCTGCTCTCCGACCGGACCTACCGGGTCGAGGACTCCAAGCTGGCCCGGGTCACCGAGAAGTGGAACGCCCTCGGCAAGGAGACCGACTACCTCGACGGGCTGTTCATCGTCCCCTCCTGGAACCCCAACACCTCCATCACGGTCAACCTGCTCGACCCGGTCCCGGTGCCCGGCACCCGTACCGCCTACTACACGACCGGTGACGACGTCTGGCTGCACGGTGCGCTGACCAGCTTCCCGTTCGCCGCGTTCATGGGAGACAAGGACCGTACCTACCGGGCCGGGGAGCGGCGTTCGGAGGAGTGGTACGGCGGCCCCCTGCGGCCGGGCGCGGCCCGGGACACCGCCGGTGACCTGGCGCTGGCCGCCGAGCGGCAGGGCGACCTGATCGGCATCCAGACGGCCCTGTGGGTCGACGCCTCGGGTGACCACTGGTCCTACGGCGGATCGTTCGGCGACCTGGGCAACCTCGCGCTGAAGCGCAACGGTGAACAGATCGCCACCAGCACCTATCCGTACGACGCCTTCGAGGTCCCGGCCGAGGACTCCGCGTACGAGCTCACCCAGAACCTGGAGAAGATCCCCACCTCGGACAGGCCCTGGCTGCGCTCCACCGCGGTCACCACCACCTGGAGCTTCCGCTCCCGCCTGGAGCCGGAGGTGTACTCCCGCGGCCTGCCGATCCTCTTCCCGGCGTACGACCTGCCGGCGGACGGCATGAACACGCTGCCCGCGCGCGACGGCATCAAGGTCGGCCTGTCGGCAGAGGGCCACGACGGATACACCCCGGGCACGATCACCGCGGCCTCGCTGTCCTACTCCTACGACGGCGGTGCCACCTGGACCCAGGCACCGACCCGGCACAAGGACGGCCGGTGGACGGCCGTCGTCGACCACACCGGCGCCACCGGTGCGCAGGTCATGCTGAAGGTCGGCCTCACCGATTCCCGCGACAACGCGGTCACGCAGACCATCACCCGCGCCTACGACGTGCGGTAGCGGGCACCGCGCCCCGGCCGGGTGGTCTCCCACGACAAGGGGGCCGCCCGGCCTTCCGCGTACGCGCGAGGAGCGCGGGGCGCCACCCGTACGGGCGCAGTTCGGCCGGGCGGCGGCCAGCCTCCCCGCGGCCCCGTGACGGGAATGGATGATCGAGGCCCCCCGGTCCTTTCCGCGTGCGGCACACGCATGCGCGCCCCCGTCGCCGCTGGAGGATGCCCGCATGTCCGGTCCGTTGCGCGCGGCGAGGTCATCGGCACAGATCGCGTCGGACAGTGGCGACGACACCGCCATCCGTACGCCCTCCACCCGCGGCGTCGTCCTGGCGACCCTGGCGACGACGGCCGTGGTCGTCGTCCTCGGTCTGCTGACCGGGACCGCGGTGATCCTCCTCGGGCTGCTGGTGTTCCTCCCGGCGTTCGCCGCCGCCCTGTGCAGCCCGCGCCAGACGGCGATGGTCTCCGCCTGGGTGATCCTCGTCGTCATCGAGCCGGTGGTCCTCCAGCCCGGGGAGCGGATCGTCGACCGGGTGATTCTGGCGGTGTTCGCCGTCGGTTTCGGCACGCTGGCCGTCTACGGAGCCCGGGTGCGCATCACACGTGAGGGCGCCCTGGTGCGGCTGCGGTCCACCGCCGCGGCGATGCAGAGGCAGATCCTGCGGCCGTTGCCGCTGCTCACCGACGACGTTCTGGTGGACGGCGTGTACGAGCCCTTGCAGGAGGACAAGCTCGTCGGCGGCGACATCTACGACGTGGTGGCCACTCCCTGGGGCACCCGGATCCTGATCGGTGATGTCCAGGGCAAGGGCCTGGCGGCCATCGGGATGGCCATCGACGTGGTGGGCGCCTTCCGGGAAGCCGCCCACCGCGAGCCGACGGTGACCGCACTCGTCGACGCGCTGGAAGCGGCGGTCGTGCGGCACAACGACTACGCCGGACAGCGGGGCGAGCCCGAACGGTTCGTCACCGCGCTGGCCCTGGGGGTGGACGCGGGCACCGACACGCAGGTCGTGGGGTGCGGCCACATTCCGCCCTACCTGCTCCACGAGGGTGCCGTCACCGTCGTCGGCGAGGGGGACGAACACGTGCCGCTGGGCCTGGCGAGTCTGGTCGACGCACCGCGCACGGTGGCCTGGTTCCCCTTCCCCGCCGGGTCCACGCTGCTGCTGTGCACCGACGGCCTGACCGAGGCCCGTTCGCGCGAGGGCGACTTCTATCCGCTCGAGGCGCGTCTCGGCGGCCGCGTCGACATCACCGCGGGCCGGCTGATCGCTTCACTCGTCGACGATGTGCGGGACTTCACCGCCGGGGTGCAACAGGACGACCTGGCCGTCCTCGCCGTACGCCGTGCACCGCACCGGGCACCGTAGGAGGGCGTCCTGCCGCGGCTCGTCTCCGCGGAATCGCCGCGGGGCCCCGCCCGGACCCACTGGGCCCACGGGTGTTCGGCGGTACGTCCGGAATGAGGCCCCGCATTTGGGCCCACGGGCCCGTGCCTGAACACCCGCACCTCTCATAGCCTCCCTGCCCTAAGGCCATACGGGAGGACAAGCCATGCCGCGGACGAGGTACCGGGAGCCCATACCCAGCAGCAGATGGGGTGACCGGGGGGCCACCGCGTTCGAGTACCTCGGCACGATTCTGGTCGTCGTCGCCCTGATCGGCGGTATGGCGGCGGCCGGCGTCGGTGGGCGGATAACCGACCGGATCCAGTGCCTCGTCTCGTCGATAGGCGGCGGCAGCGCGGGCTGCGGCGGCGGCAAGGAAGGCGAGGCGAGCGGCGATCCCAACGCCGAGTTCGAGCCCCTCACCTGCGCCACCGTGACCAAGTCCGGCACGCAGGGCGGCAAGTTCGGGGTCTCGTTCGAGACGCTCGGGATCGAGTTCGGCGGCGAGTTCGGTTTCGAGGAGACGACGACCAAGGCCAAGACGGACGTCAACAAAGACGGCAAGATCGACGACAACGACGAGCAGGTCTCCCTCACCTTCACGGACGCCGGCTCGATCAAGGGCACGGAGAAGCCCAAGGCCCGCATCAAGATCGGTGACGTGGGCAAGGACAAGGTCGAGATCGGCGCCGGCCTCACCGTCACCACGGGCGACACCTGGGTCTTCGACAGCCAGGAGGAGGCGGACCAGTTCCGCAAGGACCTGGAGGAGTACAAGAAGCTCAGCCGGCTGAACAAGCTCTCCAACCTCAGCCCGATCGTCGGCGGCTCCACCGAGATCGCCAGCTGGTTCGGCAAGGGGCCGAAGGCCAAGGAGAGCCGCCTCAAGGACAACATCGAGGACAAGCTCGGCAACAAGCACATCACCACGCAGAAGATCAGCCTCGAAGTCGCCGCCCAGGCCGGCTTCCAGTTCGGCGCGGGGATGAACGCCCCCGACACGACCAACCCGGACGGCACGACCACCCCGGCCCCGAAGCCCGGTGCCACCGTCGAGGCCGGCCTCAAGATCTCCGGATCGCACGAAGTCACGCTGACGCAGAACCACATCAACAACACCGACGCGTACACGTACCAGGCCAAGGCCACCGGCGGTGCGTACGCGAAGGGCGAGGCCGGTCCGGCGAAGGCGGGCGCGGAGGCCGCCGGTTCGGCGGCGGGCGCCATCACCGTCACGGTCGACAGCAAGACCGGCAAGGTGAAGAGCATCACGATGACGCGCACCCTGGAGGGCAAGGCGGAGGCCAGCGCCGGTCTCAAGGGCGACGTGAACGGCAACGCGAAGGGCGGCGGGACGACCACCCAGGTCATCACCACCACCGTTCCCCTCGACGACAAGAACATGTCCCAGGCCGAGTCGGACGCCATCAAGGCCCAGATGTTCTCCGGCCAGGGCATGAACAGCGCCTTCAACTACCTGTTCACCGGGACGCCGGTGCCGACCAAGGACCCCGGCGCGGGCGACCCGTTCGGCCACTACGCGTTCAACCACGGCCAGGTCAGCAAGCAGGAGTACGACGGATCGTCCTCGTCCGAGGAGATCGGCCTCGACATCAACCTGGAGATCGCCGGCATCAACGGCGCCTACACCACCTCCGAGTCGGAGAAGAGCCTGACGAAGGCCGAGTTCCTCGGGGCTCCCTCCGGAGGCCAGCGCTCGTTCTTCCCGTACAGCTACTGTGCCAAGTGATTCACCGGTACAAGGAGACCTGATCATGACCAAGCTTTCCGTCCGGCGGACGGTGCGGACTGCCGCCGTCACGACCGCCGTCCTCACCGCCGGTCTGATGCTCGCCGCCTGCGGCGGGGAGAAGGGATCGGACACGGCCGCACCCGCCGCGCCCAGCGGCTGGAAGAAGCTCGCGGGGCCCACGGTGTCGCTCGCCTACCCGCCGGGTCTCACCGAGCAGAGCAAGGCGGAGCGCGGCAACCTCAACGACGCCGCGGCCCTGCAGAGCGAGGGGGACCGGCCGACGGTGAAGGTGTCGATCCAGAGCGGCTTCGCCGACGCCTCGACCGGCGACGACGCCGCCTCGGTGGGCCGGGCGCTCCTCATGGCGACCACCGAGGTGAAGGGCACGAAGGACGCGGGCATCGAGGGTGCGAAGGATGCCAAGCGCATCGACTTCACCTACACCGGTACGGGCGTGCCGCAGTCGCCCCCGAAGGGCGCGACGGTCGACGGCGTGGTCATCACGGGCGTCGACTCCAAGGGAAAGATCTACTCCGTCCGCATCGACGCCCAGGAGGGCAAGCTCAGTGACGCGGACCGGACGAAGATCGTCGACAGCATCCAGGTGAAGTAGCGCCCGAACGCCGGGCGACGACGAAGAGGCAGCCGAATGTCCAGATACGACGCACACCGCGGGTACGCCGCACCCGCCCACGACCGGCCGCGGCTGATGAACCTGATGCTGCCCTGGGCCGCCGGCATCGTGGTGACGCTGGTGACGCAGCTGGTCCTCGCCATGCTCGTCTGGGACGTCATCACGGGCGACGACGTCTCCACCATGGCCTCACCGGTCCGCACCGTTCTGCTGCTGCACCTGCCGTCCGCGGCCTGCGTCGCACTGGGCGTGTGGGCCGCGGCGGCCGTGCACCAGGGCGCGTCACGGGAGTCGCAGGTACGGCACTTCATCGCGGCGTTCACACCCGCCGTCGTCCTCCAGCTGATGATCTTCCTCTCCCAGGGAAGTGACCTCACCGTCATCACGTTCCTGGTGCAGCTGGTGGTCCTGGTGGTTGGCTGTGCGGTGGGCTTCCTCGTCGACAGGCTGCGCAACGGTTAGAAGGACTGCATGGACACGACGCTCGTACTCACAGGTGTGGTCGCGCTGGTGGCGCTCAGATCCCTGGGCCGGACCTTCCAGCAGCTGCGCGGCGCACGCTCCGGCGTGTCCGCCCCGGCGCGCTGCGTCCGCGTGGACGAGCGGGACACGGCGACGGGCTCGTCGGGCGACCGGCGGTCCTCGCACGTGTTCGCGTTCACCGCGCAGAACGGGGAATGGGTCGAGTTCCGGAACACCGGCAACAAGCGATTCCACGAAGGGGCGCGGGTCACGGTCCGCTACGACCCCGCCGACCCGCACCGCACGGCCACCCTGGCGGGCAGCCCGCGTGCCGCGCTGGGCGAGGGAGCCGTCTCGCTGCTCCTCATGGCGCTGGTGCTGCTGATGTTCCTCACGGACTTCCCGGAGAACCTGTTCTCCTGAGGAGCGATCGGGACCGGCCGGGCGATCAGCCGGCCGCCGGGGCGCGGCGGTCACCGCGGACCAGGAACACGGCCACGAACGAGAAGACGATCATGAGGATCGTCACCGCTGAGCCCAGCAGGGACCAGCCCCCGGTGTGGTCCGTGACGGCTTCGTCGATGCCGCCGCTCGCGAGGATGGTCGTCGGGTCCGTGACGGCGTGGAGGGCGATGGCCGCCCAGATCGTGCCGGTGACGCGCATCGTCAGGTACATGCACACGCCGAAGCCGAACGTGTAGACGACGGTGACGAGCACGGTGCTCGGCTTCATCCCGGACAGCACGTTGACCAGGTGCATGAGGGCGAACAGGAGCGAGGTCGCCACCATCACGAACCGCTCCGAATGACCGGCGCCGCGCAGCATCAGAACCGGCAGGCCGCGGGACGCGAGTTCCTCGGCGAGGCCCACGCAGACGCCGAGCAGGGCGATGAGGGCGATCTGCCCCGGCTGCCAGCCGTTCCACTCGATGGCCGCGGTATGGCTGACGACCGCGATGATCACGAGGGCGGGACCGATCCACATCCAGCCCCGGCCGCGGACCGGCTGCGCGCCGAAGACGGAGCGGAGCCGACCGGTGAAGGCGGTGAAGCCGAGCACGGTCACGGCGCCGATCGCGACCGGCAGCACGAGGCCGAAGAAGATGCCGGCGCCGGTCGCCAGCGGGTCGTCCGGGTCGATCTCGTCACCGAAGACAGCGCCGATGGCCAGGCTGACCAGCAGGTAGTACGCCAGATAGACGGCGACCACCAGGACGGCCTTGCCTGTGGTCGGCCGGTCGAAGAACCTCTTCCGGGAAGCGACCGGACCGTCGTCCACTTGCTGCGCCATGGCCCGCCTCGCACTCGTTTCTGCGGTTTTCGAACAATCGAACAATAGAGCATGAGAGTGGCATTGATCGGTCATAGCGGATATGTCCAAACGCTTCCCCGGGTGTCAGTGCCCTCTGCTGTGATGACGTACGGAAGCGACGACGACGCACAGCGCGGAGGCGGAACAGTGGGCACGTGGGGCGCGGGCAACTTCGACAGCGACACGGCGGCGGACCACCTCGGGGACCTGGCCGGCCGGCTGGTGGCCGAGGTGACGGAGGCGATGGCCGGTGACCCCGTGGAGCTCGAACCGGACGAGTACTGGGGCGTCACCGTCCCCTGCAACCTGGAACTTCTGCTCGTCCTGAACCGGCAGGGCTGGGTGGGAGTGACGCTCCCGTCGCCCGAGGTGATCCGGGGCTGGCAGAGGACGTTCCTGGCGGTGTGGGAGGCGACGATCGACGGCCTGGAGCCGAAGCCGGAGTACAAGGACGAACGCAGAGCGGTGCTCAACGAGACGTTCGAGCGCCTGGCAGAGGCGGCGGTTGTGTAGCGGCTGCCCGTCGTGCTCAGCTGTAGTAGGCGATCTTGTCGTCAAGGACCCCCATGGCCCGGTGCAGCGCCGCCACCCGCTGCTCCAGGGCGGTACGGCGCTCGCGCAGGAAGGCGACGCGCTCCTGAGGAGCGTGTTCGGCGCGCAGGATGGTGACGAACTCCCGCAGGTCCGCGATGCCGAGACCGGCATCGCGGAAGCACGTGACGAGACCGATCCAGAAGACGTCGTCCTCGGTGTACTCCCTGCGTCCGCCTCCTGAGCGCCGGATCGGGCCGATGAGCCCTTCGCGCTCGTAGTAGCGCAGGGTGTCGATGGAGACGCCGGTGCGGCCGGCGGCGGCGGCCGGGGTGAGGCTCATCAACGAACTCCTTCTGCCGCCGCTAGCGGGCTTCGGTGAGGCGTGCCAGGTGCTCGGCGCCGAGCCGCACACGGCGTGCGGCGAGTGCCTCCTCGATCTGCTCCACCCGGCTTGCGCCGACGATGGGGTCGATCCCCTGCAGCATCAGCCACGCGAGGACGACCTGGTTCTTCGTGGCCGCGAGTTCACCGGCGATGTCGTCCAGGACCGCGAGCACCCGAGTGGTCCCGGGATGATCGTAGGTGGTCGGAAGGGGCTTGTCCGGGCGCACGTAGGAACCCCACAGCAGCGAGCTGTACGACCACACGGCGAGCCCTTCCGCGCGCGCGAGGTCGAGATCCTCGGTGGTCAGCATGCGGTGGCCGCCCTCCGCGACGGGGGTGAGCGGGCGCGGCTGGACGAGCGAGTGGCGCAGTTGCAGGCACGTCCACGGTTCGACGCCCTGTTCCCGGGCCAGCGACCGGGCGCGCTCGACGCGCCAGGCGGCATGGTTCGCCGCCCCGACCCGCAGGGCCACTCCCTTCGCGACCAGTTCACCGAAGGCTCCGACCGTTTCCTCCAGCGGCACGGCGCGGTCCTCGGCGTGGGCCCAGAGCAGATCGACGTGGTCGACCCCGAGACGCCCCAGGCTCTCCTTCGCAGCGGCGTGAACGGCGCGTGCCGAGAGTCCTTCGGCGCTTTCCGGCGCGTGCGGGACGAGCGGGTTGTGGCGGACCTTCGTCGCGATCCGCACCGTGTCGCGCACGCCCGGGCGGGCCCGGAGCCAGGCGCCGATGACGCGCTCGGAGGCGCCTCCGACACCGGCGGGGTCGGTCCAGAAGGAGTAGCAGTTCGCGGTATCGAGCCAGACGCCGCCACCGGCGACGAAGGAATCGAGGATGGCGAAGGCCCGGTCCGGGGCGACGCGGGTGCCGAAGTCCATGGTGCCGAGGACGATCCGGGGGTCTTTGGTATCCATGCGGCCCATCCTCGGATCTGGAGCGCGCTCCAGGTCAAGTGAGCGTGACGAGCGGTTCTCCCCGTACCCGGGGGCAGGGGAGAAAACTCCTTGGGCGCGGCCCGGGCGCCCGGGCAGAGTGGCGTCATGACCAGGACAGGCCGCGAGGCAGACCGAGGGACCGGCTACAAGACCGGCTACAAGAAGGACCTGCACCTGTATCTGCAGGACGCCCGCGACGCGTTCCTGTGGAAGCTGGAAGGGCTGTCGGAGTACGACGTCAGGCGCCCCATGACCTCCACGGGCACCAACCTGCTGGGCCTGGTCAAGCACGTCACCGGAGCCGAGGGCTTCTACTTCGGCGACGTCTTCGGACGTCCGGCCGACGCGCCGGAGCTCTGGATCGCCGGTGACGCCGAGCCGAACGCGGACCTGTGGGCGACGGCCGACGAGACCCGTGACGGGATCGTCACGCGCTACCGCCGGGTGTGGGCCCACTCCGACGCGACGATCGGCGCGCTGGACCTCGACGCGACGGGCCTGCTCCCCGGCGGAGAGGGCAAGGAACTGACCCTCCACCGGGTCCTCGTCCACATGGTCGCCGAGACCCAGCGCCACGCGGGGCACGCCGACCTCGTACGGGAGCTGGTCGACGGGGCCACGGGGCAGCGGGAGAAGGGCCGCAACATGGCCCCCGGCGACTCCGCGTGGTGGGCGGGCCACCGGGACCGGGTGGAGCGTGCGGCGCGGGAGGCGGCGGTGAGGGCGAGCGACTGAGGCCCCGGGGCCCGGCCGTTCTCGCCCCGGGGCTCCGGTGGCGTTCGGCGGCGTCGCGGTGGGGTGAGCGGGCTATTTCTTGTGGCCGGTCACCTTGGCGACCCATGCGATGAAGTCGCCGGGGTCGGCATTGGTGGCGTGGCCCTGGTCCCAGTAGAAGGAGTGGTTGACGTCGTCGCCGAGGTTGTCCAACGCGGCGGCGAGGTTGGCGGAAATGACGTGCGAGGTGTCGCTGTCGTTGGTGCCCACGCGGATCCACCAGTGCTTCGACCGGCTCGGGTTGCGCTTCTTGACGAGGTGGTACATCGGATTCATCAGGTCGAGCTTCTCGGGGACATCACTGTCGAGCCTCCTGCCGGTGATTCCGGTGGTGTCGTTCTTGAGGCTGTACGCGGTGAAGTGGCGGGACTCGACGGTGCCCTCGCCGAACTCGTTGTTCTCGCCGGCGGACAGGTCGAAGGCGTCGAAGGCGGGGGTGGCCTTCTTCCGGGTGCCGACGTGGGTGACGTAGTCGGCCCAGGTGAAGGTGGCCTTTCCGCCGGACCACGTGATGAACGTGTTCTTGGCCAGGTAGGCGGTGCGCTCGGAGTCCGGCAGTGCCGCCAGGTACTTCGTGGCGGACGGTTGCATGTAGGTCGTGAGCAGGTAGTCGTCGTAGTTGCGAGCCGTCAGGGATCCGTAGCGGTTCAGGCCGCGCAGCTTCAAGGAGGCCTGGTACTCGGCGAACTGCGCCTGCAGCGCCTTCGAGACGGACTGGTCGACGACAGTGCCGGTGGACTGGGTGAGTGAGGAGCCCCAGTTCCATTCGTAGGCGCCGTCGGCGTGCTCCAGGTCGGTGATCGGGCACCAGGCGCCGGTCGCGAAGATCGCGTCCGAGGCGTGGGCCGCGCCCGCCTCCTTCAGGTACCTGTCGTAGAGGGGGCTGTCACCGGACGCACCCAGCAGCGCCGAAGTGGCACCGCCGGCGCTGGTTCCGGTGGAGACGATCCGGTTGGTGTTGCCCGGGATGCGGTTCTTGTTGAAGCGTACGTAGCGCACTGCGGCCTTGAGGTCCACGATGACCGCCGGAGCCGTGCCGTACACGGTGCCGTCCGAGGCGGTCAGGCTGCGGCCGCGGGTGCCGGGCTCCACGGCGACGTAACCCGCGGCCAGCGCGAGTTTCGCCAGGTTGACCATCCCGTTGATGGCCCCCGTGCCGCCCCCGCCCGGGCCGTCCGACGGCATGCCGGACGGCATCCCGCTGGGCGCCCCTGAAGGGGCGCCGCCGGTTCCGCCGCCCATGGAGCCCATCTCCAGCGCGGCCTGGCCCACACCGGTGGCCTTTGCGACGCTGGACGGCATGTAGCCGCCCACCGCGTTCGCCAGGACGATGGGGGCGTGGGAGGCGTCGACGGCCTTGCCGTCGATCGTCATGGGGACGCTGACCACCAGGCTCTGGTGGGTGTCGTCGCTCGGTGCGGTGACGTAGTTGCGCGGCTTGTAGAAGTGGTACGTGACCACGTGATCGACGCCGGCGGCATCGGCGATCGTTTCGGTCAGCTCCGTGAAGTCGTCCGTGTCGAAGACCAGGGCTGCCGAGGGCGCCGTGGAGTCGTCCTCGGAGGCGGACGCCTGCGAGGTCACAGCGATCCCGCCGGCCGCGACCACCCCTGCCGTCGCGCCGATTCCCATGACGACAGTCCTTCGCTTCACTGCCCTGTGCTGCACGGTGGTCTCCTCGTCGCGGCAGGTTTCCCCGCCGCCTCTGTGCCGGTCACATGCGCCGGACACGCTTGCGGTGGTGGCCCGCTGTGGGACGACGAACTCGTCACTACGGCGACGGCCCCTGGCCTGCGCACCCTCTGATCAGAGGGCGGCACCACTCCGCTCTTCCGGATTTCGAACCTAGTGAGCGCGCGACGAGATCGTCAACGATTTCATCAACTTTATAGGCGATACTCAGCTGCGCCCGGGAACGCACAGGGATTTCTCAGGCCCGTGGCTGTGTCGCAGGCAGCGGGCGACAAGGGGTGGGTTACGGGCCGGGTCGCGGTCGCGGTCGCGGAAAGATCCTCCCCTGGCACTAGGGAGTTTGTTTTGCCTACCCATTACTCTTGTTCCAAGGCCACGCTGGGTGGCCATGGAGGAGTGAGATGAGGAGCAGCAACCCGGTCTTCTCGCGACGGGGCTTCAGCCGCGACAACGGTCACGCGGGCTTCAACGCGTCACCGCAGGCCGGGGCCCCCGTAGCGGGTGCCAACCCGTACGCACAGGGCACCGCCCCGAACCCGTACGCCACCAACCCGTACGCCCAGCAGGACACCCAGTACGGCGCCCCGCAGGCGCCGGCGCGCTCCGGTGTGATGACGATCGACGACGTCGTCACCCGTACGGCGCTGACGCTGGGCACGGTCGTGCTCGGTGCCGCGCTCGCCTGGGCCCTGCTGCCGGTCGACGAGGCCAACCTGGGCAAGTCGTACGGCATCGCCATCGGCGCCGCGATCATCGCCTTCGTGCTGTCGCTCGTCCAGTCCTTCAAGCGCAAGCCCGTCCCCGCGCTGATCATCTCGTACGCGGCCTTCGAGGGCGTGTTCCTCGGGGTCATCTCCAGCGCGGTGAGCACGTACATCGGACCGGGCGTCGTGATGCAGGCCGTGATGGGCACCATGTGTGTCTTCGCCGGTGTGCTGCTCGCGTACAAGATGCGCTGGATCCGCGTCACCCGCCGGTTCTACGGCTTCGTGATGGCCGCCGCCATGGGCTTCATGCTCCTGATGGTGGTCAACCTGCTGTTCGCCGCGTTCGGTGGCGGTGACGGCCTGGGCTTCCGCAGCGGCGGTCTCGGCATCCTCTTCGGTGTCATCGGCATCATCCTCGGCGCGTGCTTCCTGGCCCTGGACTTCAAGCAGGTCGAGGACGGCATCGCGTACGGCGCACCGCGCGAGGAGTCCTGGCTGGCGGCCTTCGGCCTCACCATGACCCTGGTGTGGATCTACCTGGAGATGCTGCGTCTGCTCTCCATCCTCAGCGGCGACGACTAGGTCGTGACCGCACGCTGATGTGATCACGGGAACGGCCCGCAGGCTCCTTCACGGAGGCTGCGGGCCGTTTCTCGTTGTGCGGGGACGGGGACGGGGCGGAGATCTACAGCAGCTTGCGGGCCGCTCTTCTCAGGTCGCACTCGTGGACGAGTGCCTTCGCGTGTCCGTAGGCGAGGTCGTGTTCACTCCGCAGCCAGCTGACCTTCTCCTCGAAGCGGAGAGCGGGGCCGTCCTCGACGGTGCGGAGCCAGTCGGAGATCTCACGACCGGTGCAGTGCGGAATTCTGGAGAGCAGATTGCGATGGGTCTCTTCGGACAACACTTGTGACATCGGCGCCTCCGACGCGTTGTGCGCGTTGCTGGTCCTTCCCGACACCGTGCCCGAGCGACAGCCCGTTGGCAACCATCCGGGAGGGGCGCGTAGGGTCGCGGGGTGCTCGATACGACGCCCCTGATCACCGCCGTGGACCGATTCGCCGACCGGCTGCGCGCCGCCCCGCAGAGCAGGCTGCAGCGGGGAGCGGCGGCCGAGGGGCTGGCCGCGGCCAGGGAACTCGCGGTGCGGGCCCAGCGCGTCGAGGCGCCGGGCCGGGAGCCGCGGATCATGCCGGACGCAGGGATCTTCGCCATCGGCGATCAACTCGCCGTCGCGGGGCGGGATCTGGCCGTGGCACTGGAAATGGCCCCGTCCGTGGAGCTGGACGAGGCCGTGCAGTTCGTCGGGGAAGCGGCGGCGCGGGCGTTCTCCTAGGGGAGCGCGCGCCGGGGTTCGGGCGGTGCGCACAGCGATGCGTGCGCGCACTGTCCGGGCAGCGGCCGGCGAGAGCCGCTGGACCGGGGTGGGGCCGGAGACCGGTCCGCGGGCTAGAAGCTCGCGATGACGCGGTCGGCCAGTATGTAGACGTTGTCCTTGCCGCACGAGAACGTCAGCGCGTACGCGCCGGAGACACCGGAACCGCCCAGGAGCACGGGGTGCTCACCGGCCCGCAGCGACGCGGCCAGCTGCTCGGCCGTCTCGCGGTGGCCGGGGGTCATACAGAGCGTGGTGCCGTCGGCGAAGACGTACACATCGAGCGTGCCCAGCGGGCCGGGGCGCACGTCGGAGAGCTCGGTCCGGCTGTCGGCCAGCTCCTCCAGGCGGTTCACCGTGCGCTCGTGGTCGGTGACGACGGGCGTCTGCACCGGCACGAAGTCGGGGTGCGAGGGGTGGCGGCGGCGTGCCGCGGCCAGCTCGGGGGAGTCCTCGGCGAACTCCGCGGTCTCCGGGAGCTCGGCCATGTCGGCCAGTTCCGTCAGCTCGGCCAGCTCCGTCAGTTCCTCGAACGCCTCCGTGGCGTCGAGGTCCATCGACTCCAGCCCGGCGAAGTCGCTCTGGCGCGGCATGAAGAACGGGGCGTCCTCGCCCAGCCCGGCCAGACCGCCCAGCAGGGACGGGGCGTCGGCGGCGTCGCGCGCCTCCTGCGTGGCCCAGAAGGCCCGGGCCTCGGCGAGCTCGCGCTCCCGCTCCTCGGCCAGCGCCTCGGCGACCGCCGCACGTATTTCGGCGGCAGGGGTGGCTTCGCCACGGCTCTGAGCGGGTACGGCCGCACTGTGGGCGCGGCCGTCGGCCAGCTCCCTCCGCAGGGCGGCTACCTGCTGACGCAGCCCGTGAGCGGCGTGCAGAGCGGCAGCGCCCACGGCCGTGGCAGCGGCGGTGGTCAGCAACAAGGCAAGAGGCATGGCGCTCACTGACATACTCCCGGTTTCAATCGATCCCCCGACTTCCTACATCAGCTTGTCCTGTACCGGCACCCTGTGTCAGTGCATTACGTCACGAATTGGACAGGTCTTTGTGCCCGGGGTTTAGCCCTGATGTGGGTGTGACCTGCGGGAATGGCTCTCCCCCAGGAGATAGGTCACATCCTGGGGGAGATTCGGTCACGGTCGGGGCTCGGAACCGGCCACTTTGTCCGGCCGAAGGGCCCGGAGGGCGGTGTGGGCCCGGCGGGCGCCGATGGCCGGTGATCCGGCGCATCCGGAGCGTCACGAAAACGTGCGCGGTTGCGGGGGCGGGCCCGCGGTGCGCCGACCTGGGCCGGCCCGCACTTGCCGCCCCCCGCGGCGACCGGACCCGGTCCGGGCCCGGAGCGGCTCGGTGCAGCCCGGACCCGGCCCGGACCGGCTCAGCTCAGGCGCTCGATGACCATCGCCATGCCCTGGCCGCCGCCCACGCACATGGTCTCCAGGCCGAACTGCTTGTCGTGGAACTGCAGGCTGTTGATCAGCGTGCCGGTGATCCGGGCGCCGGTCATGCCGAAGGGGTGGCCGACGGCGATGGCGCCACCGTTGACGTTGACCTTGTCCAGCGGCAGGCCCAGGTCGCGGTAGGACGGGATCACCTGGGCGGCGAACGCCTCGTTGATCTCGGCCAGGTCGATGTCGTCGATCGTCAGCCCGGCCCGCTTCAGGGCCTGCTTGCTCGCCTCGACCGGTCCGTAGCCCATGATCTCGGGGGAGAGGCCGGAGACGCCGGTGGAGACGATCCGCGCCAGCGGGGTCAGGCCGAGCTCGCGCGCCTTGGTGTCGGACATGATCACGAGCGCCGCGGCGCCGTCGTTGAGCGGGCAGCAGTTGGCCGCGGTGACCAGGCCGTCGGGGCGGAAGACCGGCTTCAGGCCCTGCACGCCTTCCAGCGAGACACCCGCACGCGGGCCGTCGTCCTTGGAGACCACCGTGCCGTCCGGGGTCGTCACCGGGGTGATCTCGCGCTCCCAGAAGCCGTTCTTGAGGGCTTCCTCGGCCAGGTTCTGCGAGCGGACGCCGAACTCGTCCATGTCCTGACGGGTGACGCCCTTGATCCGGGCCAGGTTCTCGGCCGTCTGCCCCATCGCGATGTACGCGTCCGGGACCAGGCCGTCCTCGCGCGGGTCGTGCCAGCTCGCACCGGACTCCTCGGCGCGGGCCGCGGTGCGGGCCTCGGCGTCGGCGAAGAGCGGGTTGCGGGTGTCCGGCAGGCTGTCGGAGTTGCCCTTCGCGAAGCGGGACACCATCTCCACGCCGGCGGAGATGAAGACGTCGCCCTCGCCGGCCTTGATGGCGTGCAGCGCCATGCGGCTGGTCTGCAGGGAGGACGAGCAGTAGCGCGTAACCGTACAGCCGGGAAGGTGGTCCATCCCCATCTGTACGGCGATGATGCGGCCCAGGTTGTTGCCCTGCTCGCCGCCGGGGAGGCCGCAGCCGAGCATCAGGTCGTCGATGTCCCTCGGGTCCAGCTCGGGGACCTTGGCGAGGGCGGTCTGGATGATCGTGGCGGTCAGGTCGTCCGAGCGCAGGTCCTTCAGCGAACCCTTGAAGGCCCGGCCGATGGGCGAACGGGCAGCAGAGACGATCACGGCTTCGGGCATCACGCGGCTCCATGAGGGCTGGAAGGCTGTCTGGCAGGACTGCTCTGGAAGTTACCCGGACGTACTGCTGAGGTCACCCGACAGGGCGTGTGATGCGGGCCTCTTTTCTAAGCAACCGCTCAGTTCGTTGACGGTGGGTCGGACGCGAGGGGGTGCGGGGCCCCGCGCGGAACATCGTGCGGGGCCCCGCACGGCACGTCCTGCGGGGCCCCGCACGGCGCATCCTCAGGCGTGCCGCGGCGAGGTGTCCGTGCCGGTGCCGGGGCGCCGTTCCACCCGCGTCGAGCCGCCCGCCTCCCCGTGCATCTCCGGGTGCGGGTGCGGGTGCGGCTCCGTCGCCGCGGGCAGACGCCGCCGCCTGCGGTGCTTGAGGAGCGCCCAGGGCGCCCGGGCCCCCGTGACCTCCGTACCGGCCTCCTTGGCCGCCTGGGAGGCCGCCTTGGCCACCGGCAGCATGTCCTCGCGCCGCGCCCCGTCCAGCCGGTCGGTCTCCGGCCACAGGCCGAGCACCGCGCACAGTGTCGGCAGGAGCGCCATCGCCGCCGTCGCGTACCCCTCCGCCGACGGGTGGTAGTTGTCCGGGCCGAACAGTTCCCGCGGGTTCGCCTCGAACTCCGGGCCCAGCAGGTCGCCCAGTGACACCGTGCGCCCGCCCTGTTCCACCGAACCGATCGTCTGCGCCGCCGCCAGCTGCCGGCTCACCCGGCGGGCCATCCACCGCAGCGGCTGGTAGACCGGCTCGATCGTGCCCAGGTCCGGGCAGGTGCCCACGACGACCTCGGCGCCCGCCGTACGCAGCCTGCGCACCGCCGTCGTCAGACAGCGCACCGACTGGGTGGCGGGCATCCGATGTGTCACGTCATTGGCGCCGATCATGATCACGCAGACGTCCGGCACCCGGGCCGGGTCCGCGAGCAGCAGCGAGACCTGCCGCTCCAGATCGTCCGACCTGGCCCCCGGCTGCGCGACGTTCCGCAGATCCACCGGCCGCTCCGACACCGCCGCGAGCCCCGAGGCGAGCAGCGCCCCCGGAGTCTGCCCGGCCCGGCGCACCCCCTGCCCGGCCGCCGTGGAGTCCCCGAGCAGCCCGAACTTCAGCGGGTCGGCGGGGCCGGCGAACGCCACCCCGTACCGCCCGTCCGCGCTCGGCGGTACCGGTGCGGTGCCGCCTCCCACCTGCCGCTTCGCCAGCTGGACCTCCGCCAGCAGGACGCCCACCGCCGCGGCGCCCAGCAGCCCGATGCTGCCACCGCCGTACGCCGCGCCCGCCGCGATCCGCCGTGCCACCCTTGCCCTCGACACAGTCCGGTCCACCTCCTCCTTGCCGTACTGCCCTACCGCCGTACACAGAGCTAACTGCCCCCAAGTGGCCGTCGTTCAATCGCTTCGCCCAATCTCGTGCCCGTACGCATACTCTTGCGGCACCATCTCGGAGACCCCGGAGTACACGGTGCAATTCCACGATTCGATGATCAGTCTCGTAGGCAATACCCCGCTGGTGAGGCTGCGCAGTGTGACGGCCGGCATCCAGGCGACGGTCCTGGCCAAGGTCGAGTACTTCAACCCCGGCGGATCGGTCAAGGACCGGATCGCCCTGCGCATGATCGAGGCCGCCGAACAGAGTGGCGAGCTGCAGCCCGGCGGCACGATCGTCGAGCCGACCAGCGGCAACACGGGCGTGGGCCTGGCGATCGTCGCGCAGCAGAAGGGCTACAAGTGCATCTTCGTCTGCCCGGACAAGGTGTCCACGGACAAGATCAACGTGCTGCGCGCCTACGGTGCGGAGGTCGTCGTCTGCCCGACGGCGGTCGACCCGGAGCACCCGGACTCGTACTACAACGTCTCGGACCGGCTGGTCCGTGAGACGCCGGGAGCCTGGAAGCCCGACCAGTACTCCAACCCGAACAACCCGCGCTCCCACTACGAGACCACCGGTCCCGAACTGTGGGAGCAGACGGACGGGCGGATCACCCACTTCGTGGCGGGGGTCGGCACCGGCGGCACGATCAGCGGCACCGGCCGCTACCTGAAGGAAGCGAGCGGCGGCGCCGTCAAGGTCGTCGGCGCGGACCCGGAGGGCTCGGTCTACTCCGGCGGCTCCGGCCGGCCGTATCTGGTCGAGGGCGTGGGCGAGGACTTCTGGCCGTCGGCGTACGACCGGACGGTCACCGACGAGATCGTCGCCGTGTCCGACAAGGACTCCTTCCAGATGACCCGCCGCCTCGCCAAGGAGGAGGGGCTGCTGGTCGGCGGTTCCTGCGGCATGGCGGTCGTGGGCGCCCTGGAGGTCGCGAAGCGGCTCGGACCCGACGACGTGGTCGTCGTCCTGCTGCCGGACAGCGGCCGCGGCTATCTCAGCAAGATCTTCAACGACGAGTGGATGGCCGACTACGGCTTCCTGGAGGACACCGGCCCGTCCGCCCGTGTCGCCGACGTCCTCGACTACAAGGCGGGTCCGATCCCGACGCTCGTCCACATGCACCCGGAGGAGACCGTCGGCGAGGCGATCGACGTGCTGCGCGAGTACGGCGTCTCGCAGATGCCGATCGTGAAGCCCGGTGCCGGACACCCGGACGTGATGGCCGCCGAGGTCATCGGCTCGGTCGTCGAGCGGGAGCTGCTGAACGCGCTCTTCGCCCAGCAGGCCTCGCTCACCGACCCGCTGGAGAAGCACATGTCGCCGCCGCTGCCGCAGGTCGGCTCCGGCGAACCGGTCGAGGACCTGATGGCGGTGCTCGGCGGCACGGGCGCGGCCGACGCGGCGATCGTGCTCGTCGAGGGCAAGCCGAAGGGCGTCGTCAGCCGGCAGGACCTGCTGGCGTTCCTCGCCAAGGACGCGTCGGCCACGCCCGCCCAGCCGTAGAGCGGAACGCGCGGCCGTGGAGCGGAACGCGCGGCCCGGGGCCGGAACGCGCACTTCGTGAAAACGGTACGAGCGCGACACGTGGCCGCAGCACCGGCTTAACACGGCTCGGGCAGATTAGTGGGTGTCGGCAGGGAAACCCGCCGGCACCGAAACGGCGACACGGACTACGGAGCGGCTCCCGGACCTCCACCGTCGCCCGGATGCGAGATCCGGCCCTGACCCGGATCGCGTCCTTCGCGGGGACCGCCGTCGTCCCGCCCCCTGGGAAACCGGGGGTGCGGCGGTCCCCGCGACACATCTATGCGCGGAGACCGCGCGCACCCTCCTCATCCCCGCCCAGCGCCTGTGGCGCGGCGGCCCAGCTCGCCAGCAGGGCGATGCGCTCCGCCGTCTCCGAACCGGGCTCCGGGGTGTAGACCACCAGGGACTGGTCCGGGTCGCCGGGCACGCCGAGCGTCTCGTACGGAAGCGTCAGCCCGCCCACGACCGGGTGGTCGATCCGCTTCACGCCGTACGTCTTCGCCTTCACCTGGTGGTCCGCCCACAGCCGGCGGAAGTCCTCGCTCTTCATGGACAGTTCGCCGACCAGGGTGGCGAGCTGCCTGTCGTCGGGGTGAAGTCCCGCGTCCAGGCGCAGATACGCGACCGTCTCCGCCGCCACGGCCGGCCAGTCCGGATACAGCTCCCGAGCCGCCGGTTCCAGGAACGTCTGCCGCGGCATGTTCCGTTCGGCGGCGGCCATCCGGGAGAAGCCGACGACCGCGTCACCCAGCGCGTTCCACGCCAGGACGTCCATCCGGCGGCCCAGGACGAAGGCGGGCGCCGGGTCGAGCGTGTCCAGGAGCAGCCGCAGCCCCGGCCGTACCCGCTGCGAGGCGGGCTGAGCGGCCTTGCGCGGTGCGGGGCGGGCCACCGTGCGCAGATAGGCGTGCTCCGTCCCGTCCAGCCGGAGCACCCGGGCTATCGCGTCGAGCACGGCGTCCGAGACGCTGGGGCCGCGGCCCTGTTCCAGCCGGATGTAGTAGTCGACGCTGACCCCGGCGAGCTGGGCGACCTCCTCGCGCCGGAGCCCGGGGACGCGCCTGCGGCCGTAGGAGTTCAGCCCCACGTCCTCGGGCCGGATGCGGGCACGTCGTGAGCGGAGGAAGTCTCCGAGGTCGCCGTCCATGCGGCCGATCGTAGAAGACCGGCCGCATCCCAGCCTGGTACTGCCGGACCCAGGAAGGACGCACCCCTGGGTAGCCGCCGCGCGCCGTCACAGAGTGGGGACCGGCCCGGGGAAGCGCCCCGGAGCACCAGCACCGAGGAGTACCGACATGGCGTACGCAACGCTCGCCGGCCGCACCGCCGTCATCACCGGAGCCGCCAGCGGCATGGGGAACGCGACGGCACGGCTGCTCGCCGCCCAAGGGGTACGGGTGGCGCTGCTGGCCCGCCGCGAGGACCGGCTGACGGAGCTCGCCGGGAAGATCACCGCCGACGGCGGCCAGGCACTCGTCGTGGTCACCGACGTCACCGACCAGGCGTCCGTGGACGCCGCCGCCGAGCGCGTGCGTACGGAGTTCGGCCCGGTGGACCTGGTGGTCAACGCGGCCGGTGTGATGCTGCCGAACCCGGTGGAAGCGGGCCGCGCCGACGAGTGGCAGCGGATGCTCGACACGAACGTGACGGGTGTCCTGCGCATCATCCGGGCCTTCACGGCCGACCTGGTGGCGGCCGCCGCCGGGGGCCGCACCGCCGATCTGGTCAACATCTCGTCGATCGGCGCGCACGTCACGTTCCCCAACTACGCCGTGTACGGGGCCACGAAGGCCGCGCTCACGTACCTGTCGGCCTCGCTGCGCACCGAACTCGGCCCGCGCGACGTCCGCGTCACGAACATCGAGCCCGGCCTCACCGACTCCGAACTGGCCGGCCATGTCGACAACGCGGAACTCAGCGGGCAGCTGGACGGCATGTTCGACGCGCTCGGCGGGCTCTCCGGTGACGAGATCGCCGACCTGATCGCGTACACGACCAGCCGCGCACGCCACATCAACCTGCGCCAGGTCGTCGTGCTGCCGACCCGCCAGGCCTGAGGCGCTCAGTCCTCCCAGTCGGACGTCGTCCGCCGTTCGCTCTCCCGGCGCCTGAACACCCGCCCGCTGTGGGCGGCCTGGACGATGTTGACGCCGACGATGCCGAGCCAGGCCACGACGAGCCCCTCGATCCCCGCGTTCGCGACACCGATGGCGGACAGCGGGATCGCCAGGATCATGGAGATGATCCCGAACCCGAAGCGCTCACCGAAGTTCCCGAGCGGCAGCTGCGGAGTGCGCGCCCCGCGGGCGACGCTGATCTGCTGCTCGGCGAGATGGCGCCGGACCCGGCGGTCGAGCGTGCCGTCGAGGCGCTGTTCGACCTTCTCGAGAAACGACTCGACGAGCGCGGACTCGTACTCGGCCCCCAGCTCGCTGCGGGCCTGCAGGGTGGCCTTGAGCTCCTTCTTGAGCTCGGTGTCGGGTGCGTCCATGGTTCCACGGTACGAAGCGGGGACGGCCCGGTCAGTGGGGCTAGCCCCCCTGTTTCCCGTAGGGGGAACAGCGGGGCCGGCCGTCCACGGAGCGGCTGCATATGGACATGCAGACGGCTTGCTGGCTGAATGGATTCGTCGGTGCCGGATCCCGGCACGGCCGATCTACCGAGGGGACAGCATGAGCGGGAGCAGCCCGGCCGCGCGTGTGCAGCAGCTGTTCGAGGGGCGCAGGCTCACGCCCACGCAGCGGCGCATCGCGCACTCGATGGTGCGCAGGGCCGGCGACGCTCCGTTCCTCTCCAGCGTGGAACTGGCCGAACTGGCCGGGGTCAGCCAGCCCTCCGTCACCCGGTTCGCCGTCGCCCTCGGGTTCGACGGCTATCCCGCGCTGCGCAAGCACCTGCGCGAGGTCGCCCCGGCCGGCCCCGGCGAGGGCGACGGGGAGGACACGTACAACGAGTACCAGCAGGCGGTGCTCGGCGAGATCGAGAACCTGCGCCACCTCGCCGAACTGCTCGCCGACCCGGGGCCCGTCGAGCGGGCCGGGCGGCTCCTCGCCGCCTCGCGGCCCCTGCTGGTGCTCGGGCTGCGCGCCGCTTCCTCGCAGGCCCGGGGCTTCGGATACTTCGCCGCCAAGGTGCACCCGGACGTCCGGGTCCTCGACGAGGGCGGCAGCATGCTGCACGACCGGATCGACGCGGCCCGGCGGGCCGGTGCCAGTGCGTTGATCTGCTTCGCGCTGCCGCGCCACCCCCGCGAGGTCGTGGACGCCCTCGCTCACGCGAGGGACCAGGGACTGGCCGTGGTCTCGGTCGCCGACTCCGCCTTCGCGCCGGTGGCCGCGCACAGTGATCTGCTGATCCCCGCCGCCGTGGGAACGGGGCTCGCCTTCGACACCGCCTGCGCGCCGATGCTGCTGGGGCGGGTGCTGCTGGAAGCCATGTGCGACGACCTGCCCGACGCACAGGCGAGGCTGGAGGAGTTCGACGCGCGGGCGGCGGCGCGGGGCCTGTTCGTCGAGTGACGGAACCCCGCATCACCTGGTCCGTGGCCGCCCCCGCCGTTTCTCAGACATCGCTCATGTACGGCCCTTAATCTGCGCCCACGGAATGGAGCACGGGAGCCGTCGAGAGGGGCACGGACGTGGGGCGCGGAGCGCAGTCGTTGGCGAGAGTGGCCGTGATCGTACGGGCCGGAGCGGCGCCCCTGTGGTGGCCGGGCCTGGTCGCGGCAGCCATCGGGGCACTGGTACCGGGACTCACCGGCCGCCGCATCGGCCTGCCGGCGGGGGCGGCGCTGTTCCTGGTCACCATGGCCGTCGTCGCACTGTCGCGCGGGGGCCGGTACGCCTCGCTCGCCAGGGGCGCCACCCGGGCCGGCCGCACCGACTTCCTCCAGGACCGGGCCGTGACCGTACGCAACTGGCGCCGGGGGCACCGCTGGTGGCTGCTCGGGGCGTTCCTCGCGGCGGTCGCCAGTGCGTTCGCCGTGCCCGGGGCGGGCGGGCTGCTGCTCGCCGGGGCCGGTGCCGGGCTCTGGGCCAAGGCCGTCCGGATCGGGCAGCGGGAGCGCCGGGACGACGTCCTGTACTGGGTCCGTACGGACAGGGTGGGGCGCGGGCGCCCCGCCGGCAAGCAGGTCGAGGCCTACCGGACGACGGGGCCCGCGGCGGGCGACGCGGCGCCCGGTGGGGCGCGGCGCTCCCGCTGACGCCGGGGTTCGAGAGACGCGGCGCCTCAGATCTCCAGGTCGGCCTCGATCTTCTTCAGCTGGTGGCGGGCCATGGCCAGGTTCGCCCGGCCGGCGTCCAGTACGAGGTACAGGAACAGGCCGTTGTTGCCACGGGTCTTGAGCAGCCGGATCAGGTGGTACTGGGTGCCCAGCGTGATCAGGATGTCCTCGATCTCGTCCTGGATGCCGAGGTGTTCCATGGTGCGGAGCTTGGCGCGTACGACGTCGGTGTTGCCCGCGGCCGCGACTTCCAGGTTGAAGTCCTTGCCGCCGCCGAGGGTGCCCAGCGCCATGCCGCTCGTGTAGTCGACGAGGGCGACACCGGTGGTGCCCTCGATGGACGACATCGCTTCCTTCAGTGACGCTTCGGTGTTCGCCATGAGTGCTCGTTTCCTTTCCCTGACCGGTCGGGAGGACCGGTTCCGTTTCTGGGTCGTGCCGGGCTCGTGCGGGGTCATGTCGTGCAGGTCATGTCGTGCGGGGTCATGTCGGGCGGTGCGGCAGGGGTCCGGCCTGGGGCGGGGTGCGGGGCACCGGGGCCCGGGGGCCCGGCGCGGGCTGGGGGGTGCGTTCCAGGGCGGCGTCGACGAGTTCGCCGATCCGGGAGCCGGACCTGCGGCCCTCCAGATGGAGCCTTCCGACGTTGATCCGGTCCTCGGCGAGCAGCGTCAGTACGGCCGAGGAGCCGGCGGCGTACGTCGCGATGTAGCCGGTCTCGCCGCGGACGAGGAGTTCGCGGAAGCCGCCGCGGCCGGTCGCGTCCGTCATCCGGATCGAGACGCCGAGCGCGGCCGCGGTCAGCGCCGCGACGCCCTCCGCCTCCACGCCCGGGGTGTCATGGGCCAGGACGAGTCCGTCGGTGCTGGCCGCCAGGGCCCCGGAGAGCAGCGGAACGCGGGCCCGTAACCGCTGGAGCTCGGCCAGGACGTCCTGCACTTCGGCCTCGGGCACCATCAGCTGTCTCCTCCCGGCACGCTGTCTGAGCGCGCGTATCACAGGGCCTCCAATGCGTCTCGGAGCCGGCGCAACAGGGCGACGTCGGGGTCGGCCGTGACCTCGGGGAGCGCGATGCGGCCGGCCGGGTCCGCCGTCTCCCGTGCCGCGGCGACGAGTCCGGCGGCCGCCAGCCGCCGCAGGTCGACCAGGGTGTGGAACGCCGACCTGCCCAGTTCCTGCGCGATGTCCGTCGCCGTACGCACCCCGTCCACGCGCTCCAGTACGCGGCGCCGGTACGGGGGCACGGGGGAGTCGGCGGGCCGGCCGGTGCCCACGAGCGGGGCACTGTCGGTCACCGACTCCGGCCAGATCCGGTCCAGCAGCTCCCTGCGCCGGAGCGTCTCGCGCTGCACGGCGTCCACGGGGACGGGGCGGACCGGGCCGATCCAGTGGGCGACCCCGTAGCGGAAGCGGGCCGGGGCCCGGGTCGGGGCGAGGGCGAAGAACGCCGCGTCGTACAGCGCCCCCAGGTGGCACAGCTCCAGGGCGCCGCCCGGCACCCGGCCGCTGTCCACGAGGTAGCGGCCCACCCGCTGCCCGGCACCGGCCTGGGCGACCGCGTCCCACCAGCCCTCGCGGCGCAGCGCGCCGCCCCGGGTGAGCAGGACGTCGATGCCGGGGGTGGAGGGGCTCTCGGCGTGCACCACCTTGCCGTCGGCCAGGTAGAGGGTGCCGCGGTCGCGCATGAGGGCGCCGGTGGCCCGTTCGGCGGCGAGGCGCTGGAGCATGGGCGAGAGGACGGGGGCCGGGGCGCCCGGGGCCCGGGCGGTCGAGGGGGCGGGGGTTCTCATGCCAGGACCAGCCGCTCGGCCATCTCGCCCAGCCGTATCCGGGCCAGGGCCAGATTGCCCTCCGCGCGGTCCAGCCACAGGTGGAGGAAGACGCTGCTGTCGAAGTCCGTCTCGACGAATCTGAGGATGTGGTACCCGGCGCGGGTGGTGACGATGACATCCTCGACGGGCGGCGGTGTCCCCGCGGCTCCCGTGCCGTCCCCGGCGACCGGTACCTCCGGTAAGCCGGCCGCGAAGGCGGGCTGTTCGGCTGCCATCCGCGCCACCTCCGCCGTCTCCGCGGCGGTGGCCTCGTGATCGCCGTTGGGCGAGTCACCGATGGTGCCGAGAGCGAGACCGCTCGTCCAGTCGACCACGGAGGCGCCACGGGCACCGGGCAGTCTCATGACGTCGAGCAGGCACTCGTCGATTCCGGGCACGCGGACTCCCCTCCGACGCTGCGTGCGGCTGTGACCCAGAGGTTACGCAACGTGCTCGCTCCAGGTGGAGGTTCTGGCATTTTCCATAGGTACATGCGAGAGGTTCGGGAAAATGCCCCGCCGCGGGCTGCTGTGGCCCGCTTTGGGGTGTGCCGGGGTGTGCGGACCCGTCGTCCCGCCACGCCCTGTTGACTGGAGCTATTCAGCCGCTCAAGATGTGAATAGAAAATTCACAGTCGCGAGGAGGCATTGCCATGTCAGGACCCCGCCCCGTACGGGCACCGCGCGGTACCGAACTGAGCGCCCTGGGATGGCAGCAGGAAGCCGCGCTGCGCATGCTGCAGAACAACCTCGACCCCGAGGTCGCCGAGCACCCCGACAAGCTCGTCGTCTACGGCGGCACGGGCAAGGCGGCCCGCGACTGGCGCTCGTTCGACGCGATGGTCCGCACGCTGCGGACGCTCAAGCAGGACGAGACGATGCTCGTCCAGTCGGGGCGGCCGGTCGGTGTCATGCAGACGCACGAGTGGGCCCCGCGGGTCCTGATCGCCAACTCCAACCTGGTGGGCGACTGGGCGAACTGGGAGGAGTTCCGCCGCCTCGAAGCGCTCGGGCTCACCATGTACGGCCAGATGACCGCCGGTTCGTGGATCTACATCGGTACGCAGGGCATCCTCCAGGGCACGTACGAGACGTTCGCCGCCGTCGCCGCGAAGAAGTTCGGCGGCACGCTGGCCGGGACGATCACGCTGACCGCCGGGCTCGGCGGGATGGGCGGTGCCCAGCCGCTCGCCGTGACGATGAACGACGGCGTCGCGATCTGTATCGACTGCGACCCGCGCGCCATCGAGCGCCGTATCGAGCACCGCTTCCTGGATGTGAAGGCGGACAGCCTGGAGCACGCGCTCCAGCTGGCCACCGAGGCGAGGGACGCGCGCAGGCCGCTCTCCATCGGACTGCTCGGCAACGCGGCGGAGCTGCTGCCCCGGATGCTCGCCGAGGGCGCCCCGGTCGACATCGTCACCGACCAGACCAGCGCGCACGACCCGCTGGCCTACCTCCCGCTCGGCGTCGACTTCGACGACATGGCCGACTACGCCACCGAGAAGCCCGCCGACTTCACCCGGCGCGCCCGTGAGTCGATGGCGAAGCACGTCGAGGCGATGGTCGGCTTCATGGACGCCGGTGCGGAGGTCTTCGACTACGGCAACTCGATCCGCGGCGAGGCCCAGCTCGCCGGATACGGGCGGGCCTTCGACTTCCCCGGTTTCGTGCCCGCGTACATCCGGCCGCTGTTCTGCGAGGGCAAGGGCCCGTTCCGCTGGGCGGCGCTCTCCGGTGAGGCCTCCGACATCCACAGGACCGACAAGGCGATGCTGGAGCTCTTCCCGGAGAACGAGTCGCTGCACCGCTGGATCAAGATGGCCGGCGAGCGCGTCCACTTCCAGGGCCTGCCCGCCCGCATCTGCTGGCTCGGCCAGGGCGAGCGGGACAAGGCCGGTGAGCGCTTCAACGACATGGTCGCCAGTGGCGAACTGGTCGCACCGCTGGCCATCGGCCGTGACCACCTGGACTGCGGCTCGGTCGCCTCGCCGTACCGCGAGACCGAGGCCATGCTCGACGGATCCGACGCGATCGCCGACTGGCCGCTGCTGAACGCGATGGTCAACGTGGCCTCCGGTGCCTCCTGGGTCTCCATCCACCACGGGGGCGGGGTCGGCATGGGCCGCTCCATCCACGCCGGACAGGTCACGGTCGCCGACGGTACGAAGCTGGCGGGCGAGAAGATCCGCCGGGTGCTCACCAACGACCCGGGCATGGGCGTCATCCGGCACGTCGACGCCGGCTACGACATCGCGGAGTCGGTCGCCGCGGAGCGCGGGGTCAGGGTCCCGATGCGCGAGGGCGACCCGTCCGGCACGAGTACCGCGGCGGACGCGGACGGGACCGCCGCATCCCGCACGAGCACCGTGTCCGGCACGGACGGGACCGCCGCGTGAGCCCCACCTTCCACGCGATGTGGGCGTCGCTGAGGAACATCGGCCGCAACGCCGAGTCCGGCGGCTACCGGCGCTACGCGTGGACCGGGGCCGACGCCGACTGCCGCCTCTGGTTCCGGATGCAGGCCGAGGCCCGCGGCCTCGACTGCGAGGTGGACCGCAACGGCAACCAGTGGGCCTGGCTCGGCGACCCCCTCGCGGGGGACGCCGTCGTCACCGGCTCGCACCTCGACTCCGTGCCGGACGGCGGAGCCTTCGACGGGCCGCTCGGGGTCGTCTCCTCCTTCGCCGCGCTCGATGAACTCCGCCACAGGGGAGTGGAGTTCACCCGGCCGCTGGCGATCACCAACTTCGGTGACGAGGAAGGGGCCCGCTTCGGCCTCGCCTGCGTCGGCTCCCGGCTCGCCGCCGGGCAGCTGACGGTCGAGGCCGCGCACCGGCTGCGCGACGGTGACGGCATCACCCTGCCGCAGGCCATGGAGGCGGCCGGGTACGACCCCGACGCCATCGGCCCGGACCCCGAACGGCTCGCCCGTATCGGCGCGTTCGTCGAACTCCACGTCGAGCAGGGCCGCGCCCTCGACCTGAGCGGCGACCCGGTCGGCATCGCGTCCGCGATCTGGCCGCACGGACGCTGGCGCTTCGACTTCCGGGGCGAGGCCAACCACGCGGGCACCACCCGGCTCGCCGACCGGCGCGACCCGATGCTCACGTACGCCGAGACGGTGCTCGCGGCCCGCCGGGAGGCGGAACTGGCCGGAGCGCTGGCCACCTTCGGCAAGATCGCCGTCGAGCCGAACGGTGTCAACGCCATCCCCTCGCTCGTGCGCGGCTGGCTCGACTCCCGCGCCGCCGACCAGGACGCCCTGGACACCGTCGTCGCCGGCATCGAGCGGGCCGCCCGGGAACACGCCGAGCGGGCCGGGATCGACCTCGACGTCGTAAGGGAGTCCTTCACGCCCGTCGTGGAGTTCGAGCACGCCCTGCGTGACGAGCTGGGCGCGCTCCTGAAGGGGGCGGCCCTCCGCGACACCGGGCGCGACGTCCCCGTACTCGGCACCGGAGCCGGACACGACGCGGGTATTTTGTCCGCTTCGGTCCCTACCGCCATGCTGTTCGTACGGAACCCCACCGGGATCTCGCACTCGCCGGCCGAGTACGCCGCCGAGGACGACTGCGTGGCCGGGGTGATCGCACTCGCCGACGTACTGGAAGGTCTCGCGTGCCGATGACAACCGAGCCGACAACCGAGCCGACAACCGAGCCGACGACCGAGCCGACGACGGAGCCGACGACGGAGCCGACGACGGGGCCGACGACGGAGCCCACGGAGCTCGCCACGGAGCCCGTGGGCAGGCCCGCCGCCGTGACGTACTGGCTCTCCCACGCCTGGCTCGGCACCCATGTCGAGCCGGACGTCGTCCTGGAGGTGTCCGGCGGGCGGATCGCCGGGGTGCGGACCGGCGTCGACGCCCCGCCACCCGGGGCGACCGTGCTGCGCGGGCTCACCCTGCCCGGCCTCGC
Organism: Streptomyces sp. NBC_00385; assembly: GCF_035917155.1. Lineage (NCBI taxonomy): Bacteria > Bacillati > Actinomycetota > Actinomycetes > Kitasatosporales > Streptomycetaceae > Streptomyces > Streptomyces sp. NBC_00385. The sequence continues at coordinate 5,305,366 of NZ_CP107951.1, forward strand.
CAACGCCCATTCGCACGCCTTCCACCGTGCTCTGCGCTCCACCGTCCAGGTCGGTTCCGGCACCTTCTGGACCTGGCGCGAGACCATGTACCAGGTCGCGTCCCGGCTCACCCCCGACACGTACTACGACCTGGCCCGTGCCGTGTACGCCGAGATGGCGCTGGCCGGCATCACCGCGGTCGGCGAATTCCACTATCTGCACCACGCGCCGGGCGGCGTCCCGTACGACAACCCGAACGCGATGGGTGAGGCCCTGATCGCGGCCGCCCGCGAGGCCGGAATCCGGATCACCCTGCTGGACACCGCCTACCTCGCCGCAGGGTTCGGCCGCAGGCCCTCCCAGTACCAGCAGCCCGACCGGCACCAGCTGCGCTTCTCCGACACGACCGCCGACGCCTGGGCGGAGCGCGCCGGTCTCCTCAAGGGCGACGAGAACACCCTGATCGGCGCCGCCGTCCACTCCGTGCGGGCCGTCCCCGCGGACCAGCTGGCCACCGTCGCCCAGTGGGCCGAGCAGCGGCACGCCCCGCTGCACGTCCACCTCTCCGAGCAGACCGCGGAGAACGACGCCTGCCTCGCCGCCCACGGCCGCACACCCACCCGGCTCCTCGCCGACCACGGGGTCCTCGGCCCCCGCACCACCGGCGTCCACAACACCCACCTCACCGGCGAGGACATCGAGCTCATCGGCTCGACGGCCACCGGCACCTGCATGTGCCCGACCACCGAACGCGACCTGGCCGACGGCATCGGCCCGGCCGTCGCCCTCCAGCGCGCCGGATCGCCGCTCTCGCTGGGCAGCGACAGCCACGCCGTGATCGACCTCTTCGAGGAGGCCCGCGCGATGGAGCTCAACGAGCGCCTGCGCACCCGCACCCGAGGCCACTGGACGGCCGCCGCACTGCTGCGCGCCGCCTCCGCCGACGGCCACGCCGCACTCGGCCGGCCGGACGCGGGCGTCCTCGAACCCGGCGCCCCCGCCGACCTCGTGACCGTCGCCCTCGACTCCGTCAGAACAGCGGGACCGGTGCCCAGGCTGGCAGCCGAAACAGCGGTATTCGCCGCCTCCGCCGCTGATGTGCGCCACACCGTGGTCGCGGGCCGGCACCTCGTCCGCGACGGACATCACGCGTCGGTCGACGACGTCCCCGGAGCGCTCGCGCGAGCCATCGCGGCCCTGCACCACTGAGCACCCAGGCGGTGGCCACTCCGCCGTCCCCACGCAAGGAGAGCAGCCCCCCGATGACGACGACCGCGATCACCCACATCTCCGCACTGGTCACCAACGACCCCTCCCTCGGCGACAGTTCCCCCCTCGGACTGATCCAGGACGCGGCCGTCGTCATCGAGGGCGACCGGGTCGTCTGGACCGGTGAATCAAGCAAAGCACCCGCCACTGACAACGCCGTCGACGCGGGCGGCCGGGCCGTGATCCCGGGCTTCGTCGACTCCCACTCCCACCTCGTCTTCGCGGGCGACCGCACCCAGGAGTTCAACGCCCGGATGTCCGGCCGCGCCTACAGCGCGGGCGGCATCAGGACCACCGTCGCCGCCACCCGCGCCGCGACCGACGAGGAGCTCTCCGCCAACGTCGCCCGCTACCTCGCCGAGGCGCTGCGCCAGGGCACCACGACGTTCGAGACCAAGTCCGGCTACGGCCTCACCGTCGAGGACGAGGCCCGCGCCCTGCGCATCGCCGCCCGTCACACCGACGAGGTCACCTTCCTCGGCGCCCACATCGTCTCCCCGGACTACGCGGACGATCCGGCCGGGTACGTCGAGCTGGTCACCGGCCCGATGCTCGACGCCTGCGCCCCGTACGCCCGTTGGATCGACGTCTTCTGCGAGAAGGGCGCTTTCGACGGTGACCAGGCCCGGGCGATCCTGACCGCGGGCCGGGCGAAGGGCCTCCATCCCCGGGTCCACGCCAACCAGCTCGGACACGGCCCCGGCGTCCAGCTCGCCGTCGAGCTCGACGCCGCGTCGGCCGACCACTGCACCCACCTCACCGACGCCGACGTCGACGCCCTGGCCCAGTCGGAGACCGTCGCCACGCTGCTCCCCGGCGCCGAGTTCTCCACCCGGGCCGCCTGGCCCGACGCCCGCCGCCTCCTCGACGCGGGAGCCACCGTCGCGCTCTCCACCGACTGCAACCCGGGCTCCTCGTTCACCTCGTCCGTGCCGTTCTGCATCGCCCTCGCCGTCCGGGACATGGGCATGACCCCGGACGAGGCGCTCTGGTCCGCCACGGCGGGCGGCGCGGCGGCCCTGCGCCGCGACGACATCGGCCGGATCGCCCCCGGCACGCGCGCCGACCTGGTGGTCCTCGACGCCCCCAGCCACGTCCACCTCGCCTATCGGCCGGGCGTCCCGCTGGTCCACGAGGTCTGGCGGCGCGGCGAGCGCGCCGTGGCACCGCGCGGCGTCTGAGCGGGCGCCGCCCACGCGGAGGAACCGGCGTCAGGGCTCATCCACGCGGAGAAGCGGCGTCACGGCTCACCCACGCGGAGGAAGCGGCGCCTGACCGGGTTCCGGAGACGGTGGAACGCGGAAGGACCTGCCCCTCGGCGGGGCAGGTCCTTGATCCGGCAGGCGATCCAGCAGTCCCGCAAGCGCGTCGCGGGTGCTCGCTCATTCCTCCAGGGTCAGTCCCTTGCGGAGCTTGACCAGGGTGCGGGAGAGCAGGCGCGACACGTGCATCTGCGAGATGCCGAGCTCCTCGCCGATCTCCGACTGCGTCATGTTGGCGACGAACCGGAGCGAGAGGATCGTCCGGTCGCGGCTCGCCAGCGAGGCGATCAGCGGCTTCAGGGACTCCACGTACTCGATGCCTTCGAGACCGTGGTCCTCGTAGCCGATCCGGTCGGCCAGCGCGCCCTCGTTCTCGTCCTCCTCGGGCTTGGCGTCCAGCGAGCTCGCGGTGTACGCGTTGCTCGCGGCCATGCCCTCGACGACCTCGTCATGGGTGATGCCGAGGCGGTCGGCGAGCTCGCCCACGGTGGGCGCGCGGTCCAGTTGCTGGGCGAGCTCGTCGCCCGCCTTGGCCAGGTCGAGCCGCAGTTCCTGCAGGCGGCGCGGTACGCGCACGGACCAGCTGGTGTCGCGGAAGAAGCGCTTGATCTCGCCGATGATGGTCGGCATCGCGAAGGTCGGGAACTCGACGCCACGGCTGAGCTCGAACCGGTCGATCGCCTTGATCAGGCCGATGGTGCCGACCTGGATGATGTCCTCCATCGGTTCGCTGCGCGAGCGGAACCGGGAGGCGGCGAACTTGACCAGGGCCAGATTCAGTTCGACGAGCGTGTTGCGTACGTAGGAGTACTCGTGCGTGCCCTCTTCGAGGGATTCCAGCCGGGCGAAGAGCGTCTTGGACAGGGCCCTGGCGTCCAGCGGCCCCACTTCGGCGTAGGGGGGGATCTCGGGAAGTCCTTCGAGACCGGTCACGCCTTCGGTGCTGTTGTCTTCGGTACTGCTGGTGTCACTGCCACTGCTGGTGGTGCTGTTGCGCGTGCCGTCCAAAACGGCCGCAGCAGGGGAGTCTGATTCGGTCAGTCCCTGAGGACATGCTGACGTCGCGTTGTGGGTACGCGGTTCGTCGAGCCGGGGTGACATGGTCTCCTCCATCGTTCTCGGCATATGGCTGCCGATGCCCATACGTGTTCCTGCGGTGAAGCGGCGCCTCCAAAGCCGGCCGTGTTTTGGGTGTCCCCCTACCCTTACCCGGTTCCTGCGGGTCGTTACAAGCGCCAATTGACGCTATATGTCCGGTTTGTTGAGTTCTTCGGCTACCGCGTGGCGCACGGAACGCGTAGTGTTTTAAGAACGTCAGCGAGAGCTGCAACTCATCTGCATGCGTATTGACGCGGACAGTGACGAGACGAAGAGGGACGGGCATGGACCGCGGGACGGTCGGCAGCGCGAACCGGGGTCGGCTTCAGGTCGAGGCCCGGACCGAGGGCCGCAGTGAGGTTGTCACGCCGGTGGGTGAGCTCGATCACCACACGGCGGACCTGCTGCGCGAGCCCTTGGAGCACGCGGTCGAGCAGGGGCGTGCGCGCCTGGTGGTCGACTGCTCGCGACTCGAATTCTGTGATTCCACCGGGCTCAATGTGCTGCTCGGTGCCCGCCTCAAGGCGGAGGCGGCCGGGGGAGGGGTCCATTTGGCCGGAATGCTGCCGGTGGTGGCACGGGTCTTCGAGATCACCGGGGCCGAGGCGGTATTCACCGTCCACGACTCCCTCGAAGCGGCCCTGGACACCTGATAGTGCCGCGGTTCGACACCACGGGCGCCCCATCTGTTGCCCGTGTCACGCGTTCCGCATAGGCGAAGTGGGTGTTGTCATGAATCGGCAGGGCAGGAGACACCTCGGCGAGCCGTGGGAGACCTGCACGTTTCGTGTCGGTGCGGTAGCTGTATCGGTGTCCGTACCACTATTCGTTTCTGTATCTGTATCTGTATCAATGGCGACATGGTGAATCGGTGAGGTGAAGCGCTGATGAGCACCACCCGGCAGCATCCGCCGGGCGACCTCGGCCGCGAGCCGGAGGGCGCAGGCGTGGGTGCACGCGCCGACGCGGGCATCCGCGCGGACGCGGATACCGGCGTCCCCTCCGCCGCGCACGCAGAGCCCGCGGGGCGGCAGTGGCGCACGCTGTCGCTGCGGGAGGCCACCGGCATCGTGCCGACGGCCCGCGATTTCGCCCGCCAGGCACTCCATGACTGGGGCTGGCTCCCCGCCTCGACCGCCGACCGTCGTGCCGCCGCCGAAGATGTCCTGCTGGTCGTCTCCGAGCTGGTCACCAACGCCTGTCTGCACGCGGACGGCCCCGACGAGCTCCGCATCGCCCGCACGCCGAAGGCGCTGCGGGTGGAGGTCGCCGACGGCGGTGCCGGACAGCCCGCTCCCCGAACCCCGCACCGCGCCGGACGGCCCGGTGGTCACGGCATGTTCATCGTGCAGCGGCTCTGCCTGGACTGGGGAGTCGTACGGGTTCCGGGTGAGCCCGGCAAGACCGTCTGGGCGGAGCTGGCCGCCCCCGTGTAGTCCCGCGCAGGTTTTCCCTGCTCGTCCCCCTGGGCTCGTACGCCCCTCGAAGAGCGCGCCGGATCGGCGCGCTCTTTGTCTTCCCTCCACAAGGCCCCGGGCGTACCTTGACGGCCAATCTGATGTGTCGTCAGTTTCTTGTGCCGCACCCGAGCGGCGCGCGGCGACTCCCGGCATGAGGGGAACTCGAGGTGTCGAACCAGAAGCGAACAGCTCTCGCGCTGGCGTCCGGGCTGGCCGGCGCGGTGGTGCTGCTGGCCGCGCCCGCCGCCCACGCGACGGTCGTCGACGTCAACTACAAGTGCAAGACCCCGATCGGTGACAAGGCCGCCGTCTCGCCGATCGACATCAAGAGCGTCAAGAGCGGCAGCGGCTACAAGCTCACCATGTCCTTCCAGAAGGGCGTCTCCTCCAGCCCGGTCGAACTGGGCAAGGGCGCGATGAACCCCAGTGCGGTGATCAAGGTGGGCGGCGCCGACCCGGGACAGGTCCAGGTCTCCGGCCCCGCCAACTCCGCGGCCATTCCCGCCAACAGCCCCATCAAGATCAACGACCTGTCGGGTACCTACACCCCGAAGAAGAGCGGCAAGGTCGACTTCACCGCCGGGGTGCTCACCATCAAGGCGCTCGGTACGACGACGACCTGCACCCCGTCGAACAACCCGGGCCCCTCGCTCTCCCTGGACGTCACCGCTGCGGGCGGCGGCGCGAGCGGCGGCAGCGCGACCACCCCCGACACCGACACATCGCTGCCCAAGACCGGCCCGCTGGACTCGGCCGTGGCGCTCGGCACCCTCGGCGGCACGGTGCTGCTGACCGGTGCGGCGGGTGTGCTGTGGCTGACCAGGCGGGGGCAGCGGGCCACGGGCTGACCCCCGCGCGACCCGCCGCCGCCGTCACGCACCAGGGAGCCGCCCATGCCGCCGTTGACCGGTCACCGCACCCGCCCCGCTCCGGCGCCCGTCGTCGGACAGCCGTCCGCCGCACGGCGGCTGGCCCGTGCCCTGCCGCTGCTCGCCGTCCTGTGGTGCACCTTCACCACGGTGGCGGTGGCCGGTGCCACCGAGCACCCGGCCCAACCGGCGTGGACGGCGCAGCCGGCGGGGAGCGGTTCCGGGCGGGACGAGGCCAGACCGTACTTCTACCTGGAGGGCCTGCCCGGCAGCGTCCTGGAGGACCGGCTCTCGGTCACCAACCCGGGGCCGGACCCGGTCACGGTACGGCTGCGCGGCGCCGACGCCTACAACACGGGCGACGGCGGCTTCGCGGTGCGCGGGGCGCACGGCTCCACCGGGACCGGGGCCTGGCTGCGGACCGCGAGCACCGAGGTGACGGTGCCCGGCCGGACCAGGGCCGACGTGCCGGTCTCCTTCACCGTGCCCGAGGACGCGCTGCCCGGTGACCACCCGGGCGCGATCGTCGCCGAGAGCGGCGGCCGCTCGGTGGGCGTACGGGTCCAACTGCGGGTCGGCGGGCCCACGCTGGCCGCCCTCACGGTGGAGGACGTCACGGTGGGCGGCGGGACCATCCACTACACGCTGGTCAACCGGGGCAACGCCGTCCTGGTGCCGCGCCTGTCCGTCAGCGCGGACGGCGTGTTCGGGTCCCTGCTGCGGCGCGACGCCCGCACCCTTCCGGTGGAACTCCTGCCCGGTCAGCGGGTGCGGCTCACCGAACCGTGGCGGGACGCCCCCGCCCTCGACTCCGTCACCGTACGGCTGCGCGTCACGGCGGCGGGCGGCGCGCACGGCGAGGCGACCGCCTCTGCGGCCTTCGTGCCCTGGGCGCCGGTGACCGGCGGCGCACTGCTCCTCCTGGGCGCCGTCGCCGCCGGTGTGTACGGCCTCCGGCGCAGGCGGGCGACACGGCGGAGCACCCACGACGACGGGGCCGCGCCGGCCCCGGACCATCGACAGCACTCCGACGAGAGGCACTTGGTGAAGGCGGGAGCGGAATCGTGACTGGACGGACCGGACCGGCGGCATTCCGGAGCGACGGCCGCGGGCGGGCGGCCGCGCTGCTCGCCGTACTGCTGGCCGCGATACTGCCCGCCCTGCTGCTGACCGCGACCGGGGCCGGGGCCGAGGAGCGCAGCGCGGCGGACCCGAAACCCGCGGTCACGCTCTCGCAGAAGCAGGCGGGCAAGGGTGGCGAGATCACCGTCAAGGGCAAGGGCTGGCGGCCCGACACCCTGCTCATGATGCTGATCTGCGGGCAGTCCACCCCGGCCCGGGGCGTGATCGGCGGCACCAACTCCTGCGCCAACGCGGAAGGCCGGGCCGTCACCACCGACAAGAAGGGCGCCTTCACCAAGGAGATGCCCGTCACCGAGCCGCCCGCGCCGTGCCCCTGCGTGGTCCACGTCGCCACGGTCACCGGCGAACAGGCCCTGGCCGACGCGGTGTTCGTGGTCGCCGGGCACCCGGTCGCCGCGCTCCCCAAGGAGACCGGTGACGGGAAGCTCGCCGTCCTCGCGGCCACCAGGCTGGAGGGTGACAGCGGGCTGCTGACCTGGTTCGGCGCCCCGCCGTCGCGCCGGCTCGTGTTCACCGTCGGCAACCTGGGCTCCGCACCGGTGAAGGACCCGGTCTTCCAGGTCGGCACCGCGCACGGCGTCTACGCCGCGCAGTGGGAGGAGCGGCAGTGGCGCGGGACCGTCGAGCCCGGCCGCAAGGCCCGTATCGAACTGCCCGTCGAGCTGACGGCCGGTGCCCACGGCGACTACCAGATCTCGCTGAAGTACGGCACGAAGGTGCTGGCCGAGCAGCCCTGGGGGGTCGGCCGCCCGTGGGGCGTGACGCTCTTCTGGATCCTGCTCTGCCTCGTCGTGCCCGCGGCCGTGTTCCGCATCGGCATGGCGATCGTCGACAAGGTACGGCCGCGCACCGGACACGCCGCCGGCCGTCGCCGGGCAGGCGGCCCGTCCCCGCGCGGCCCGGTGACCGCGAGACTTCCGAAGCTGCGGCGCGCCCCGGCCCCGGCCGTGGGCCCCGCGCCGCCCCCGAGCACCACCACGGCCGCGCTGCCGTGGTTCACCCCTGATTCCGCACCGTCAGAGCACAGACCGACGACGAAGGGACATTCGTGAGTACGCAACGCAGGACGGTCGCGGCGGGAGTCGCGATGATGATCGGCGGGGCGGGCATGCTGCTGGCCGCGAGCCCGGCCCAGGCCGCCGACATCTCGTACAAGACGGAGTGCATACCCCCGGCCATCTCCGGACTGCCGCCCGTCCAGGGCACCACCGAGGTGCAGCTGACCGCACCCGCCTCGGCCAAGGTCGGGGACACCGTCGAGGTCGTGTGGAAGACGGTCCAGGCCGCCTCCAACAACCCCGACGTCCTCGACCTCGACAAGGACACGGTCAAGCCGACCGGCACGATCAAGCTGGGCGGCGCCGCCACGGGCGACCTGAAGATGGAGGGGCCGCGGCAGAACCCGGCGATCCCCAAGAACAGCCCGATGCTCCTGCCGGACATGAAGGGTTCGCTGAAGCTGGAGAAGGCGGGCGACCTGACGCTGACGCCCGACGGGTACAACATCAACGTCTCCAAGCCGATCTCCACGGACACCAAGTGCTCCCCGAAGGAGACGGTCCAGCCGGGCGCGACGATCAAGGTCACGGACGGCGGCGGATCCACCACCGGCGGCACGACGGCGGGTGGCACGACGGCGGGCGGCACCACCAGCGGCGGCACGACGGCGGGTGGCACGACCTCGGGCGGCACCACCAGCGGCGGCACGACCTCCGGTGGTACGACCGCCGGCGGTTCGGACTCGGGCGGTTCGGCCTCCGGCGGCAGCGGCGGCGCCACCGACTTCCCGGGCAAGGAAGTCGTCGTCGACTTCGCCTGCAAGTCGCCCGGTCCGGAGGAGGGCATCGCCTCCAAGGTGACGATCAACGCCAAGAAGAACGGCGGGAGCTACGCGCTCACGGTCAAGACAGCCAAGGACGTGATGAACAGCCCGGCTCCGCTGCCCGCCGGTGCGCTCAAGCCGTCCATGAACATCGTCATCGGCGGCGCCGACAAGGGCTCCGTGACCGTCACCGGACCCGGGAACCCCAAGGCCCTGGAGAAGGACAAGCCGGTCAGCCTCACCGACATGACCGGCACGTACAAGCCGGGCGCCTCCGGCAAGTCCACCCTCACCCCCGGAGCCCTGACGATCGACGTCATGCTGGGAGGCTCGAAGATCACCATTCCGTGCACGGTCAAGGGCACCCCGCAGGCGTCCCTCGAACTCGACACCACCGCCCAGGAAGGCGGTGCTTCCGGCGGTGACACCGGGGGCTCCGGCGGAGCGGCGGCGGCGGCGGGCGGCGGCACGGCGTCCGGCGGCGGGCTCGCGGCGACGGGTGCCGAGGACAACGGCGCCCTGCGCGCACTCGGCCTGGTGGCCGGTACGGCGATCCTGCTGGGCGGCGCCGTGTTCACGTTCACCCCGTGGCGCCGGCTGCGCTCGGGCCGGAGCTGACACCGGACCCCGTACGCATACGGAAGGGGCCGCCGCACCGTGGAAACGGTGCGGCGGCCCCTGCGCGTGGAACCGGAAGGTCAGCTCGCGTCACTCATGTGCTGCGTGACCTTCTTGCGGTACATCCAGATGCCGACACCGGCGATGACCGCGAGGACCGCCTCGAACGCGACGGCGCCCGTGGTGTTCAGATCGACCCCGAGCTGCGGGGACGTGAGGAGGCCGGTCACGGAGTCGCCCGCGGTGACCGCGAGGAACCAGACACCCATCATCTGGGAGCTGTACTTCGCCGGAGCCATCTTCGTGGTGACCGACAGACCGACCGGGGACAGGCAGAGCTCGGCGACGGTCTGGATGAAGTAGATCGCCACCAGCCACATCGGACTGACCCGGCCGCCGTTGGCGGCGGTGTCGATCAGCGGGATCATGAAGACGACGAAGGAGATGCCGATCAGCACGAGGCTCGAGGCGAACTTGACGGCGGTGCTCGGCTCCTTGCCGCGCTTGTTCAGCCACAGCCAGCCCGAGGCGACCACGGGGGCGATCGCCATGATGAAGATGGGGTTCAGCGACTGGTACCAGGACGTCGGGAAGTCGATGCCGAACAGGCTGTTCGTCGTCGAGTTCTCACCGAAGATCGACAGGGTCGAGCCGTTCTGGTCGTAGATCATCCAGAAGACGGCGGCGACGACGAAGAACCAGATGTAACCCGACAGCTTGGACTGCTCGGTGTCCGTCAGCTCCTTGTCGCGCTTCATGCGGACCAGGACGGCGACCGGGATGATCAGCCCCGCGATGGTGATGGGCAGCAGTGCCCAGTCGGCGAAGTTGCCGGTGATCGCGAGCAGGCTGTAGAACACCGCCGCGACGATCAGCCAGACCAGGCCCTTGCGCAGGACCGAGCGCTTCTCCTGCTCCGTGGCCGGAGTGGAGACGACGTCGCTCTCCGGGCTCAGGTGGCGGGTGCCGAGCATGAACTGGGCGAGACCCAGGGCCATGCCGATCGCGGCGAGCGCGAAGCCGAAGTGCCAGTTGACGTTCTCGCCGATCGTGCCGATGCTCAGCGGGGCGAGGAAGGCACCGAGGTTGATGCCGATGTAGAAGAGCGTGAAGCCACCGTCACGGCGCGGATCGTCCGGGCCGTTGTAGAGGTGGCCGACCATCGTGGAGATGTTCGCCTTCAGCAGGCCGGAGCCCAGCGCCACGAGTACGAGGCCGGCGAAGAAGGACGCGGAGTTGGGCACGGCGAGCGTGATGTGGCCGAGGATGACGACAGCGCCACCGATGGCGACCGTCTTGCGCGGCCCCCAGAAGCGGTCGGCCATCCAGCCGCCGGGCATGGCGAGCAGGTAGACCATCGCCATGTAGACGGAGTAGATCGCCGTCGCCGTGGTGGCGCTCATGTGCATGCCGCCGGGCGCGATCAGGTACAGCGGGAGCAGTGCCTTCATGCCGTAGAAGCTGTAGCGCTCCCACATCTCGGTCATGAAGAGCGTGGCCAGGCCGCGAGGGTGGCCGAAGAAGGTCTTCTCGCCACCCGCGGTGCTCGCCGGGTCCTTCGTCAGGCTGGACGCCATGATCGATCCTTGCTTGCTCGGGACGCGTCGCTCGTGAGCCGTACGCGCCCGGTGGGGGGAGGCCGGCACCGACACGGGTACGCCCACCGCGTCGGGATCCACGCCCGGAGCGCCTTCGTCGGCGTACGGGCCCGGCCCACAGGTCATTCACTGGGATTCCGGACTGGCGGGTACCAGTCCCGCACATGCAGAAGGACCCCGGGGAGTGTCGAGCTGCCCAAAGGTCCTTGAGTAGTGCAACAGGCGTTGAAACACCATACGACACGACTGAGCGGCATATGGAAGGACTTGAGAGATGGATCACAGGTCCAGGTGCAACCACGCTCCCACATTCGAAGGTCTGGGCGCGAACGGCTCGTAGACCCGCAGGGCTTCCGGATCACCTCACGCCTTGTCGTCCGCGCGGACTACCATCACTCCATGACCCGTGTACTGCTCGCCGAGGACGACGCATCCATCTCGGAGCCGCTGGCCCGCGCCCTGCGTCGGGAGGGTTACGAGGTCGAGGTCCGCGAAGACGGCCCGACCGCGCTCGACGCCGGCCTCCAGGGCGGCATCGACCTGGTCGTGCTCGACCTGGGGCTGCCCGGGATGGACGGCCTCGAAGTCGCCCGCAGGCTCCGCGCCGAGGGCCACACCGTGCCGGTCCTGGTACTCACCGCCCGGGCCGACGAGGTCGACACGGTCGTCGGCCTCGACGCCGGCGCCGACGACTACGTCACCAAGCCCTTCCGGCTCGCCGAGCTCCTGGCCCGGGTCCGGGCCCTGCTGCGCCGCGGCGCCACCGAGCCCGCCCCGCAGCCCGCCACCCACGGCGTCAGGATCGACGTCGAGTCGCACCGCGCCTGGATGGGCGACGAGGAACTCCAGCTCACCGCGAAGGAGTTCGACCTGCTGCGGGTCCTGGTCCGGGACGCGGGCCGCGTCGTCACGCGGGACCAGCTGATGCGCGAGGTCTGGGACACCACCTGGTGGTCGTCCACCAAGACCCTCGACATGCACATCTCCTGGCTCCGCAAGAAGCTCGGGGACGACGCCGCCAATCCCCGCTACATCGCCACCGTCCGGGGCGTCGGCTTCCGCTTCGAGAAGAGCTGACGTACAGAAGCAGTCATGCGCCGACGCCTGATCAACTCCACCCTCGCCGTGGTGCTCGTGGTGATCGCCGTCTTCGGCGTCTCCCTCGTCATCGTCGAGACCCGCACCATCAGCAGCAGCGCCCAGGAGAGCGTCGACTCCGAGGCGCTGCGGCTGATCAGCGTGATCGAGAGCCGGCTCCTGGGCGCCGAGCGGATCAACCCCGGCGTGCTGGCCGAACAGATCGACGACACGCGCTACGCCCTGGTCAAGATGCCCGGCCGTGCCCCCATCGAGGTCGGTGACCGCCCCAGCGGCAGTGTGATCAGTGCCACGGAGGTGGGTGAGCACGGCGAGAGGGTCACCGTCGAGGAGTCCCGCTCCTCCGTCACCCGCGAGGTCGGCCGCACCCTGATGATCATCGGTGCGGTGGCGCTGCTGGCCATCGTCTCCGCCGTGCTCCTGGCCGTACGCCAGGCCAACAAGCTGACCTCGCCGCTCACCGACCTCGCCGAGACCGCGGAACGCCTGGGATCGGGCGACCCGCGCCCGCGCCACAAGAGGTACGGGGTGCCGGAACTGGACCGCGTCGCCGACGTCCTGGACTCCTCGGCGGAACGCATCGCCCGGATGCTCACCGCCGAGCGCCGGCTCGCCGCCGACGCCTCCCACCAGCTCCGCACACCGCTCACCGCGCTCTCCATGCGGATCGAGGAGATCTCCGTCACGGACGACATCGAGACGGTGAAGGAGGAGGCGAACATCGCCCTCACCCAGGTCGAGCGGCTCACGGACGTGGTCCAGCGACTGCTGACCAACGCCCGGGACCCGCGGACCGGCTCCGCCGTCGTCTTCGACCTCGACGAGATCGTCAAGCAGCAGATCGAGGAATGGCGCCCGGCCTACCGGAGCGAGGGCCGGGCCGTCGTCCGCTCCGGCAAGAAGGGGCTGCGGGCCGTCGGCACACCGGGCGCGGTCGCCCAGGTGCTCGCCGCGCTGATCGAGAACTCACTCATGCACGGCGGCGGCACGGTCGCGCTGCGGACCCGGGTCACCGGCAACCAGGCGGTCATCGAGGTGACGGACGAGGGCGCGGGCGTGCCGGTCGACCTGGGATCCCGGATCTTCGAGCGGACCATCAGCGGGCGCAACTCCACGGGCATCGGCCTCGCGGTGGCCCGCGACCTCGCGGAAGCGGACGGCGGCCGTCTGGAACTGCTCCAGCAGCAGCCCCCGGTCTTCGCGCTCTTCCTCAGCCAGGTGGCCCTGGACCGGGACGAACCGGAACGCCCGGTGCGATGACCGGCTACCGCCGCGCGGAATCCGCCTCGACCCGCACGGCGGCGGCCGGCGCGGGTGCCGGTGCGGGTACGGAAACGGCCGGCCCCGGCAGCGCGGCATCCTCCGCGCTCACGACCGAGTCCTGCACGACCGCACCCTTCACGACCACGTCATTCACGACCACGTCTTTGTCAGGCAGCGCCCTGAAGACCCACGTCCGGTAGGACCAGAAGCGGAACATCGTCGCGATGCCGATTCCGAGGATCTTGAAGACATTGCTCTGGACCGGGGTGTTCCAGCCGAACCCGTACGTCGCCGCGTACAGCACACCCGTCTCGATGACCGCGCCCACCGCGCTGAACAGCAGGAACAGCGTCAGCTCCCGGGTCCGGCCGCTCTTGTCGCGGTCCCGGTACGTCCAGTAGCGGAAGCCGACGTAGTTGCAGAGGATCGCGACGAACGTCGCCATCAGGCCGGCCCGCACCGTGGGAATGTCCGTGTAGCGCCACAGCAGGTTCGATACGCCGATATTGACGACCAGGCCGACCGCGCCGACCACGCCGAATTTGGCGACCTCCCGGGCCAGCAGATCCAGCCGGGCCCGCAGTGCGCCCCGTTCGCTCATGTGATCGCTCAGCCCGTCTGTCGGTTCGTCTTCAGGTTCCGTCAACCCAGCCATGCTAACCAGGTGGCCCGTCGGCCGCCTGTGAGTACGGGGACAGGTGTGGCACGCCGCGACACCCGGAGTCTCCTCCCCGGTCCGGTGGGAGCCGCCGCCCGGGGGCATCGTCCGGTGCTCCCGGAGGGTGCGGATACCCTGGAGGAGTGACGTTCCCGGTAGTCGGCATGGTCGGTGGCGGTCAGCTCGCCCGTATGACCCACGAGGCGGGCATCCCCCTCGGCATCAAGTTCAAGCTCCTCAGTGACACCGCTCAGGACTCGGCGGCCCAGGTGGTCAGCGAGGTCGTCGTCGGCGACTATCGCGACCTGGAGACGCTGCGCGCCTTCGCGCGCGGCTGTGACGTGATCACCTTCGATCACGAGCACGTGCCCACCGAGCATCTGCGGGCCCTGGAGGCAGACGGCATCCCCGTGCGCCCCGGCCCCGACGCGCTGGTGCACGCCCAGGACAAGGGGGTGATGCGCGCGAAGCTCACCGAGATCGGCGCGCCCTGCCCCCGCCACCGCATCGTGAAGGACCCGGCCGACGCCGCGGCCTTCGCCGAAGAGGTGGGCGGCTTCCCGGTCATCCTCAAGACCGTGCGCGGCGGCTACGACGGCAAGGGCGTCTGGGTGGTCCGCTCCGAGGCGGACGCGGCCGACCCCTTCCGGGCCGGTGTCCCGGTCCTCGCCGAGGAGAAGGTCGACTTCGTACGGGAGCTGGCGGCCAACATCGTCCGCTCGCCGCACGGCCAGGCCGTCGCCTACCCGGTCGTCGAGTCGGTCCAGGTCGACGGCGTCTGCGACACGGTCATCGCCCCGGCCCCCGAGCTGGACGAGCGGCTCGCCGGAGAGGCTCAGCAGCTCGCCCTGCGCATCGCCGCCGAGCTCGGTGTCGTCGGTCACCTCGCCGTCGAGCTCTTCGAGACCCGCGACGGGCAGATCCTCGTCAACGAACTGGCGATGCGCCCGCACAACTCCGGGCACTGGACCCAGGACGGCGCGATCACCTCGCAGTTCGCCAACCACGTCCGGGCCGTCCTGGACCTTCCGCTCGGCGACCCGCGCCCCCGCGCCACCTGGACGGTCATGTCCAACGTGCTGGGCGGCGACTTCCCGGACATGTACCAGGCGTACCTGCACTGCATGGCCCGCGACCCGCAGCTCAAGATCCACATGTACGGCAAGGACGTGAAGCCCGGCCGCAAGGTCGGACACGTCAACACCTACGGCGACGATCTGGCGGACGTGCGCGAGCGCGCCCGGCACGCGGCCGACTACCTGCGAGGAACGATCACCGAATGACTTCCCCCGCCTCCACCGCGCCGGTCGTCGGCATCGTCATGGGCTCGGACTCCGACTGGCCCGTCATGGAAGCGGCGGCCAAGGCGCTCGACGAGTTCGAGATCCCGTACGAGGTCGACGTCGTCTCCGCCCACCGCATGCCGCGCGAGATGATCGCGTACGGCGAGGAGGCCGCCGGCCGCGGCCTCCGGGCGATCATCGCCGGAGCGGGCGGCGCGGCCCACCTGCCCGGCATGCTCGCCTCCGTCACCCCGCTGCCCGTCATCGGCGTGCCGGTCCCGCTGAAGTACCTGGACGGCATGGACAGCCTCATGTCCATCGTGCAGATGCCCGCCGGCATCCCGGTCGCCACCGTCTCCATCGCGGGTGCGCGCAACGCCGGCCTGCTGGCCGTCCGCATCCTCGCCGCGCACGACGCCGAGCTGCAGGCCCGCATGACCGAGTTCCTCTCGGACCTGAACGACCAGGCCACCGAGAAGGGCAAGCGTCTGCGCAGCAAGGTCGGGAACCCCGACACCTTCGGTTTCGGAAAGTAGGAACCGTGACGGACCGACTGGACCGAGCACGGGAACTCCTCGCCGAGTACCCCGTCGTCGACGGCCACAACGACCTGCCGTGGGCGCTGCGCGAACAGGTCGGCTACGACCTGGACGCCCGCGACATCGCCACCGACCAGTCGGCCCACCTGCACACCGACATCCCCCGGCTGCGCGCCGGGGGAGTCGGAGCCCAGTTCTGGTCCGTCTACGTACGGTCCGACATGGCGGGCGACGACGCCGTCAGCGCCACCCTGGAACAGATCGACGCCGTCGCCGAACTGCTGGAGCGCCACCCCGCCGACCTGCGCCGCGCCCTGACGGCCGACGACATGGAGACGGCCCGCTCCGAGGGCCGGATCGCGTCGCTGATGGGGGCCGAGGGCGGCCACTCCATCCACAACTCGCTGGGCACCCTGCGCGCCCTGCACACCCTCGGCGTCCGCTACATGACGCTGACCCACAACGACAACATCGCCTGGGCGGACTCGGCGACGGACACCCCGGGAGTCGGCGGCCTCTCGCCCTTCGGCCATGAGGTCGTACGGGAGATGAACCGCACCGGCATGCTGGTGGACCTCTCGCACGTCGCGGCGACGACCATGCGCGACGCGCTCGGCACCTCGACCGCGCCGGTGATCTTCTCGCACTCCTCGGCGCGGGCGATCTGCGACCACCCGCGCAACATCCCCGACGACGTCCTCGCGCAGCTCCCGGCCAACGGGGGCATCGCCATGGCGACCTTCGTACCGAAGTTCGTGCTGCCGGAGGCCGTCGCCTGGACGAAGTCCGCCGACGAGAACATGCGCGCCAAGGGTCTGCACCACCTGGACACCACCGAGCGCGGGATGAAGATCCATGCCGCGTTCGAGGCGGCGAACCCCCGCCCGATGGCGACCGTGGCCACGATCGCCGACCACCTCGACCACATGCGCGAGGTCGCCGGGATCGACCACATCGGCATCGGCGGCGACTACGACGGCACCGCGTTCCTCCCGCGGGGCCTCGAGGACGTCGCCGGCTACCCGAACCTGATCGCGGAGCTCCTGGGCCGCGGCTGGTCCACCGCCGACCTCGCCAGGCTCACCTGGCAGAACGCGGTACGGGTGCTGCGCGCCGCCGAGGACGTGGCCCGGGACCTGCGCACCCGCCGCGGCCCGTCCCACGCCACCATCGAGCAGCTGGACGCCCCGGCGGCCTGAGCCACCGGGACCGCGGGACAGCCCTCAGCAGGCGCAGAGACAGAACGGGTGCCCCGCCGGATCGGCGTACACCCGGAAGGTCCGCTGCCGGTCCTCCGCGTCGAGCACCGTCGCACCCAGCGCCAGCACCTCCTTCTCCGCCGCGTCCAGATCCTCCACGGTCAGATCCAGATGGAACTGCTGCGAGGCGTCCGGGCGCGGCCACCGAGGCGCTACGAAACCGGGCGCGGCCTGGAAGGCGAGCGGCGCGCCGGTGACACCGGTGAGGTCCACCCAGTCCTCCTGCTGCTCGGCCTTTCCGCCGAGCAGCGCGGCGTAGAAACCGGCCAGGGCGACGGGATCCGGGCAGTCCAGGACGACGGAACCCAGCTTGGCTACAGCCATGACGTTTCCTCCTCGGGCAGATGCGGACACGCGTTACCGGTAAAGAGGCTCAACCGGTCACCGTTACTGCATGCTCCCGCAAGAGAGGTAACGTCGCAACCATGAATGAGAGGGACTCGGCGCCCGGCGGACTCGCGCTGGTCGAAGCCCTGGTCAACACCCTGAACGTCGAGACCGGCGCGGACACCCTCGACACGGCCGCCGGGTGTGCCGCACTCGTGATCGCCGAGCCGGACGTCCCGGCGGCCCGCACCCTCCGCGAGGCCCTGCGCACCCTCTGTCTCGCCCACGCGGGCCACCGCCCGCCCGAAGCCGCCTCGGCGTCGCTGCTCGACGCTCTGCTCGCGGACGCGCCCCTGCGCGTCACCGTGGACGCGGACGGCGCGGCTTCGCTGCGCCCCGTGGAGGAGCCGCCCGGGCTGACCGCCCGGGTCGCCGTGGCCGTCGCCGCCGCGTCGGCCGACGGCACCTGGGCCCGGCTCAAGGTGTGCGAGGCGGCGGACTGCCGCTGGGCGTACTACGACCGCAGCCCGGCGGGGCGCCGCCGCTGGTGCTCGATGTCGGTGTGCGGCGCCCGCGCGAAGATGCGCACGTACCGCGCGAGGCGCGGCTGAAAGAACTGCGGGCCCTCAGGCCTTCGGCCGTCCCATCGCCCGGTACGTCCACCCGGCCCCGCGCCACACCGCCGGGTCCAGGGCGTTGCGCCCGTCCAGGATGATGCGGCGGCCGACGGCCTCGCCCAGCGTCTCCGGGTCCAGCTCGCGGAACTCGCGCCACTCGGTGAGGTGCAGCACGACATCCGCGCCGCGCACGGCGTCGAGCGCGGTGTCGGCGTACGCAAGGGTGGGGAAGAGCCGCCGGGCGTTGTCCATGCCCTTGGGGTCGAAGACCGTGACCTGGCCGCCCTGGAGGTGGATCTGTCCGGCCACGTTCAGCGCCGGTGAGTCGCGTACGTCGTCCGAGTCCGGCTTGAACGTCGCGCCCAGGACGGCGACCCGCTTGCCGAGGAACGAGTCCCCGCCGACGGCCTCCCGGGCCAGCTCCACCATGTGGCCGCGACGGCGCATGTTGATGGAGTCGACCTCGCGGAGGAAGGTCAGCGCCTGGTCGGCACCCAGCTCACCGGCGCGTGCCATGAAGGCGCGGATGTCCTTGGGGAGGCAGCCGCCGCCGAAGCCGATGCCGGCCCGCAGGAACTTCTTCCCGATGCGCTCGTCGTGGCCGATCGCCTCGGCCAGCTTCACCACGTCGCCGTCGGCGGCCTCGCAGACCTCGGCCATGGCGTTGATGAACGAGATCTTGGTGGCGAGGAAGGAGTTGGCGGAGGTCTTCACCAGCTCGGCGGTCGGGAAGTCCGTCACCACGAACGGCGACCCCTCCGCGAGCGGCCCGGCGTACACCTCGCGCAGCAGCTTCTCGGCGCGCTCGCTCTCCACGCCGACGACGATCCGGTCCGGGTGCAGCGTGTCGTTGACGGCGAAGCCCTCGCGCAGGAACTCCGGGTTCCAGGCCAGCTCGGCCCCCTCGCCCACGGGCGCGAGCTCGGCGAGCCGGGCCGCGAGCCGGGCCGCGGAACCGACCGGCACGGTGGACTTGCCGACGACCAGGGCGGGCCGGGTCAGCAGCGGGGCCAGCGAGTCGAAGGCGCTCTCGACGTAGCTCATGTCGCACGCGTACTCGCCGTGCTTCTGCGGCGTATTGGTGCAGACGAAATGCACATCGCCGAATTCCGCCACCTCTTCCCACGAGGTGGTGAAGCGCAGCCGCCCGCTGGATCCGTCGATACCCGCGACGTGCTTCTTCAGGATCTCTTCCAGCCCCGGCTCGTACATCGGGACCCGGCCGGCGGACAGCATCTCGATCTTCTCGGGCACGATATCGAGCCCCAGGACCTCGAAGCCCAGTTCCGCCATGGCCGCGGCGTGGGTGGCGCCGAGATAGCCGGTGCCGATCACAGTGATCCTGAGGGCCATGTAGTGCTCCTGTGAGATGCGGACAGACGTGCGGTGAACGAGCATAGTCCTGCCTTTGAAACGTCCCATTCCGGCTGTCGTGAAGCTCACGGCCCCAGCACGTATGCCTGTGCCGGGGAAGGCGCCTAAAATTGGGTTACTTAACGGTAGTTAGCATCATGGGGAGTGAGCGTCTTGGCGGGTTCGACCGATTTCGACCTGTACCGTCCGGCCGAGGAGCACGACATGCTCCGTGAGACGGTGCGTGCGCTCGCCGAGGCGAAGATCGCCCCGTTCGCGGCCGCGGTCGACGAGGAGGCCCGCTTCCCGCAGGAGGCGCTGGACGCCCTCACCGCCGCCGACCTGCACGCGGTCCACGTCCCGGAGGAGTACGGCGGCGCCGGCGCCGACGCGCTCGCCACGGTCATCGTGATCGAGGAGGTGGCCCGCGCCTGCGTCTCCTCCTCCCTCATCCCGGCCGTGAACAAGCTCGGCTCGCTCCCGGTGATCCTCTCCGGCTCCGAGGACCTCAAGAAGAAGTACCTGGGCCCGCTCGCCAAGGGCGACGCGATGTTCTCGTACGCCCTCTCCGAGCCGGACGCGGGCTCCGACGCCGCCGGCATGAAGACCAAGGCCGTCCGCGACGGCGACTTCTGGGTCCTCAACGGCGTGAAGCGCTGGATCACCAACGCGGGCGTCTCCGAGTACTACACGGTCATGGCGGTCACCGACCCGGCCAAGCGCTCCAAGGGCATCTCCGCCTTCGTCGTCGAGAAGTCGGACGAGGGCGTCTCCTTCGGCGCCCCGGAGAAGAAGCTCGGCATCAAGGGCTCCCCGACCCGTGAGGTCTACTTCGACAACGTCCGCATCCCCGCCGACCGCATGATCGGCGAGGAGGGAACCGGCTTCGCCACCGCGATGAAGACCCTGGACCACACCCGCATCACGATCGCGGCCCAGGCGCTCGGCGTCGCCCAGGGCGCCCTCGACTACGCCAAGGGCTACGTCCAGGAGCGCAAGCAGTTCGGCAAGCCGATCGGCGACTTCCAGGGCGTGCAGTTCATGCTCGCCGACATGGCCATGAAGCTGGAGGCGGCCCGCCAGCTCACCTACTCGGCCGCCGCCAAGTCCGAGCGCCTCGACTCCGACCTCACGTTCTTCGGCGCCGCGGCCAAGTGCTTCGCCTCCGACGTCGCGATGGAGATCACCACGGACGCGGTCCAGCTGCTCGGCGGCTACGGCTACACGCGGGACTACCCGGTGGAGCGCATGATGCGCGACGCGAAGATCACCCAGATCTACGAGGGCACGAACCAGGTCCAGCGGATCGTGATGGCCCGCAACCTGCCGTAACGGCGCCCCGCACCCGCGCACCGACACGGCACGGCGCCCCGCACCCGGACCTTTCCGGTGGCGGGGCGCATTGCTGTCCGTACGGCCGTCAGCGCGCCCGGCCCGGACCTCCGCGCCGCGGGTCCACCGGCCGACGGGGTGGCTTTTCCCCCATGGTCCACTCGACCCCGAAGCCGTACGCCCGGTCGATCTGCTCGTGGGGTGACACCTCCGGATGGCCGGGGAACCAGCGGACCTCCCGGCGGACCCGGAAGCCGGTCGGGTCCGGGGTGACGAGGGCGATGGCGCAGGCGATCGACCCCGCGGGGGACTCGTCGAGCAGGATCCGGCGGCCCGGGTCGCCCGGCGCGGTGACCGTCGCCGTCGCGCCGAGGCGGCGGAAGTCGGCGGCGCCCTCGTAGAGGTACACGAAGAACAGCAGCCGGTCGAAGAGCGCGCGGTGCTGCGGGTTCACCCGGAGCGTCTCGCCGTCGGACGATTCCCCCGTCCGGTCGTCCTGGTCGAGGGCGACGTACGGCCAGGCGGTGAGCGACCCGTAGTCGTCGCCCAGGGCCTGCACCACCTGGACCCTGCCGTCCCGGAACGCGACGAGGCAGCACAGGTTCACATCGGCGCCCGGGCCCGGGAGCCAGTTGAGATTGGCCTGAAGCGCACCCCTTCCGCCGAACCGGCCGTCCGGCGCGGCCCGCGTCAGCTCGGCCGGACGTCGATCGCCGCCGGTCGTGGGCGCCGGTACGGGCCCTGTCCGGGAACCACCGGCCGGGCCACCCAGCCGGATCACGCCACGCGGTCTGTCATCGGTACCCATGAGGCCCCCCAGTGCCAGGTGTTCCGTCGGGACGAGGCTCTGGATTGTATGTCTGAGCCCACGAGCCCTGCGGTACGCTCTGCGCCCACGGAGGTACTGCACGTGAGTGCCGCTGTGCGGGGGGCGGGCGTTTCGTGATCGCTGGGGAGCGAGAGACGCGAAGTGGGGAGTCCCCTGAGTTTCTCTCAGAGGGATGGGCATGTCCGTAAGCGCGTTGATGGACCGTCAGGATATTGCGCGGAAGATCCGGGAGCTCGTCTCCGAGCCCGGGCTCGCTCCCAGGAAATCCGAACTCTCCGCACTGGCCGATGCGTTCACCGGCACCACGCAGGATCTGGACCCGTGGGCCGACCTGGACCTGCTGCACGCGTACGCCCGGCCGGAGAGCGTCGGCCCCGTGGGCGCCGGCGCCGAGGAGCACCGGGCGTGGTCCTGGCTGGAGGCGCTGCTCGGGGCGCTGGTCTTCGTGCCGCTCATGATGACGTGGTACGGCCTGACGCAGGCGTCCAGCGCCTACCAGGCCCTGACGGGTGCCGACCCGAAGGCCGCTTCCAGGCCCTTCCTCCAGCTGTGGCAGTCTGGCTTCGAGGGCCATCTCACCGGTGCGTTCACCTTCGGCCATGTCGCGATGGGGGCGACGTCCGCGATCGCGCTGCTCTTCGCGCTCGTGCTGGTCCACGGCCTGCGCAAGTCCTCCGTCACCCGCCGCGAGGAGAGCGCCCAGCGCGACGCGGAGCAGCTGCGCAGGCGCCTCGTTCCCGTACTGACGCGCGCTCAACTCGTGCTGAACACCCACCGTCTGTCGTCGCCGGTACGGTTCGCCGCCGAGCTCACCGAGGCAGCCGCCACGCTGACCCGTCTCGGCAATCGCGCGGCCAAGGCGCAGAAGGACCTCTCGGCCGCGGCGGTCGTGGTGGGCGGTGCGGTGGAGAAGGCCGAGGGCCGCCTCGCCGGGATCGACAGCTCGGTACGTCCGCTGGAGGACGCGGCGGACCGCATCGCGGAGGCCGTCCGGGACGGTGGCAAGCAGGTCGAGTCCGCGGTGAGCGGCAGCGGCGTCATGGTGCGCAAGGCGCTGGAGGACGTCCGGGATGTCAGCGGCGCCGTGCGGGACGTCCTCGACTCGGCCGGTGACCGCGTCGAGGACTCGGTCAACACGCTGGCCGCGTCCCAGCGTTCGTTCACCACCGGCATCGAGGTGGCGTCCGATGTCTCCGCGCAGGTGCTGACCCGGCTCGGTGACGTCGCCGAGGAGTCGGCCCGTGGTGTCGCGGCGTCGCAGGACGTCGTACGCAGACTGGCGGACCAGGCGGGAGCGCTGCACGACGTGGCGGAGCGGTTCGGCGGACTCGTGGACGCGCTGCGGACCGTGCCGGCGCCGGCCGACCGGCGGGGCCGGACCGCGGTCCGGCTGGAGAAGGCACCCCAGCCCGAGGACGCCGTCCCGCCGCGCGGAAGCGCACGATGAGGGCGCCCCGCTTCAACCCGCTGCACCTGGCGGGATGGCTCTTCGCCGACATGCTGCTGGTGCTCGCCCTGGTGGCGATGGGAGACCGGGGTGACCCGCTGGCCGCCGAGGCGGCGGCGAAGCCCGCGGCCTCGGCCAAGCCGAAACCCTCGGCGACACCGAAACCCAAGGGCCCGCGCGCGGTGCGGAACAAGCCGGTGACGGTGTCCATCGACGCCGCTCCGGGGGACCGCCGGCGCATCGAGCAGCGGCTGCGCGCCGCGACGGCCGCCTACCGGGGCCGTCAGGCCGCGTTCGTCCTCACCTTCGGACGCCATGCGGATCCGGGGGCCGGCGGAGCGTACGCCCACGAGGTCAACTCCCTTCTGGCGAAGGCACGTCCGGACATGTTCGAGGGAGCCACCACGCGCGACTTCTGGAAGGGCGGGTCCTCTTCGGGCCACGCCGACATCGAGATCTACTTCTACACCTACTGACCGGCACCACCGGAGGTACGAGACCGTGCAGATCCTTCCGTTCTACCTGCTCTGTGACGAGTCGGGCTCGATGTCCGGCGGACCGATAGACGCCATCAACAACGCGCTCCCCGAGCTGCACCACGAGATCAGCACCAATCCGACGGTCGCCGACAAGACCCGGTTCTGCCTGATCGGGTTCTCGGACAACGCCACCGTGCTGCAGCCGCTCGTCGACCTGAGCGACATCGACCAGGTCCCGGCGCTGGCGGCCGGCGGCCTGACGTCGTACGGCGACGCCTTCCGCACACTGCTGCGGTGCATCGAGTCCGACGTGGCCGCCCTCAAGGGCCAGGGGCACGAGGTCTACCGCCCGGTGGCCTTCTTCCTCTCCGACGGGATCCCCACGGACCACGGCTGGGAGCAGGCGCACAAGGAACTGGAACAGTCCCGCTTCTGCCCGAAGATCATCGCGTTCGGCATCGGTGACGCCGAGGAGGCCACGATCGGTCAGGTGGCCAACTTCCGGGCCTTCATGCAGAAGGACGCGATGGTGTCACCGGCCCAGGCGCTGCGCGAGTTCGCCTCCAGCCTCACCCGTTCCATCGTGCGGTCGGCGAGCAGCATCTCCGTCGACGGCGGGTCCGGGTTCACGCTGGCGGTCGACGAGACGGTGCCGGGCTTCTCGACCGTGTCCCTCGACAAGCTCTGAGGACGGGATGATGCAGCAGCAGGGGATGGGCGGGGCGGCGACCGGGTCCGGCGAGGCCGGGGGCAGCGACGACCCGTTGCGGGACACGTGGAGTTCGGTCGAGGCGGTGGTGTCGACGGGGCACCAGCAGCCGCCGCAGCAGCCACCGCAGCACCTGCCCGGTCCGCTGCCGCCCCAGCAGCCCCATGCCGCGGCCCCTCCGAGCGCCGCGCTCGCCCCCGCCCCCCTTCCGGCTCCCGCGCCGGAGCCCGGTCCGGTGGCATCGCACGCGACTCCGCAGCCGGTTCCGCAGCTCGGGGACCCGCCGCACAGCGGGAAGCGGCCTCCCAGCTACGCCCCGGTCCCGCAAGGTCTGCGCAGCGCGGGCGAGGACCCGGCCGCGGCGGTCCTGCCCGACATCGTGGTGGACGGTGCGGCCTACGGCCCGCTGACCGTCCGGGCCGCCTCCGTGCGCGGGGACTCCCACCGCTATCTGGGCGAGCCCCGTCAGGACGCGCTGTGCGTCACCCGGATCGGCGGGCCGGACAGCGGGGAACTCCTGCTGCTCGCGGTCGCCGACGGCGTCGGGTCGGCCGCCCGCTCCCACGTCGGCTCCAACGAGGTGTGCCGGCACGCGGCCGTGTACCTGGACCGGGTGGCGGGGGACCTGCTCGGCGCCCTGCGCTCCGACGACCTGCCCGCCTTCACC
Organism: Streptomyces sp. NBC_00385; assembly: GCF_035917155.1. Classification (NCBI taxonomy): domain Bacteria; kingdom Bacillati; phylum Actinomycetota; class Actinomycetes; order Kitasatosporales; family Streptomycetaceae; genus Streptomyces; species Streptomyces sp. NBC_00385. The sequence continues at coordinate 5,330,345 of NZ_CP107951.1, forward strand.
GCACTGGCGAACGAGGCGGTCGGCAGCATCGCCGTGCTCCTCGCCGATCTGGCCCATCGGGAGGGGCAGCACCGGCCGGAGGCGTACGCGACCACGCTGCGGATCCTGCTGGTGCCGCTCGATCCCGCTGTCCGCACCCGCGGGTACATGGCCGTGGGTGACGGCGGAACGGCCCTGCTGCGGTCCGGGGCATGGCAGCTCGACGTCACGCAGGAGGAGGACCCGGAGGCGTCGGGCATGATCGACACCCGTACCGCCGCGTTGCCGCTCGCCCGTACCGCGGTCACGCGGCTTCTCGGTCCCGCGGCGCCGGGCGATGTCCTCGTGCTCAGTACGGACGGACTGTCCACACCGCTGTCGGGGGACCAGGGCATGCGCGACTTCCTGAGCGGGGCGTGGGGGGCCGGCACGGTGCCGGGACCCGCCGACTTCCTGTGGCAGAGCCAGTTCCGGGTCAAGTCGTACGACGACGACCGGAGCGTCGTCGTGCTGTGGGAGTGCCCCGCGTGAGCGTGCACGACGGCCTGGACGTCCCGTACGACTCCCTGAAGGTGTTCGACAAGATCGGCGACGGCGGACAGGGGGAGGTCCACGCGATCGGCGGCCCCGGCGCGCTCCTCTACAAGAGCTACCGGGAGCCGCGCAAGGTCGACGGTGCGGCTCTGGCCGCGCTCGTCTCGCTGCGGCAGGCCCTGGGCCCGGCCGACCGCGACCGGCTCGACCGCGAGGCGGCATGGCCGCTGTGCAGGGTGGTGGACGGCGCCGGGGTCACCGGCTTCCTCATGCACCGGGCGCCCGAGGCCATGACCTGGACGACGGTGAAGGGCGAGAGCAAGCTCGTCGAGCTCTCCTACGCGCTGCGGCCCCCGAAGGCCGCGTGGCAGGCGGTCCAGCAGCCCTCGCCGGCCGAACGGTACGCGCTGGCCGTGGCGTTGGTGACCCACTTCGAGTGGCTGCACGCGATGGGCCTGGTGATCGGGGACCTCTCCCAGGCCAACATCCTGTGGACCGTACGCCCTGCCCCTGCCGCATACCTCCTGGACTGCGACGGCATCCGGCTCTCCGGGCAGCGCCCGGTGCTGGAGCAGGCGGACACACCCGACTGGCACGACCCCCTCGCCCCGCCGGGGACCGTCTCGGTCGACAGCGACCGCTACAAGGCGGCCCTGGTCATCGGCCGCGTACTGGCCCAGAACGCCTATGTCTCGCCCGGCAAACCGCTGATCCCGGTGCCGGGTGTGCTGGACGACCGGCGGGAGTCGGCGGTGGGGCGGCTCTGGCAGCAGGCGAACGGGCCCTGCGGCACCCGTCCCGACATGGGGCAGTGGCGCACCGCGCTGGCCGGCCGCGACGTGATCAGACTGATCGCCGCCCGTCCGGCCCCGCGCCCGGCGATCGACCGCTCGAAGTTCGACGGCGAGCGCCGACGGGGCACGATCAACTTCCGGGACTGACGGGACTGACGGGACTGACGGGGCTCACGGAGACGGGTGCGCGGACCCGCTCCCGTTCTGTCCCGTGCCGCCCTACGCGCCCTCGCGCCGCCGTACCAGCTCCGCGATCCAGACGGGCGCGAACGGAGACGTGCAGCCCGGGGACGTCGGGTAGTCCTTGAGCACTTCCAGCCGCTCGCCGATGCCGATCGCCCGGGCGCGGTGCTCGGGGTGCTCGATCCCGATCTGGGCCAGGCAGTGGTTCATCGCCCACTGCAGGCGGTCCGGGGCGTCCTTCATCTGCGCCTCGATGACATTCAGCAGCCCCGCGAGATCGAGGCCCTCGGGCTTCTTCGCCACGCGCTCGGTGGTCAGCGCCCAGCCGGCACTGGCGACGACCGGATCCGGATCGGCGGACCAGGAGAGGCGCAACTCCTCGGCGTGCGGGCTCTTCTTCACGACGTAGTTCACGAGCCAGTCGTGCACCTTGGGTGCCCGGGCCTCGCGCAGCATGGCGTCCAGCTCGTCACGCCCGAACGCCTTCGGGCGGCAGATCAGGAGCGCCAGCAGCCGCGCCGCGGTGTCGCCCGTCGCCCAGAGCTCGACCGCGAGCTCCTGCTGGGTCTTCAGCCGCTTCGCGAGCGCGCGCAGCTTGCCGAGGTTCGCCCCGTGGTCGTCGCCGTGCTTCTCGTTGACCGCGCGCGCCTTGGGGTCATCGAGCGCGGCCAGCTCGGCCCTCACCTCGGCCACTGTCGTTCCGGCCACCGGAGCCTCCCGTTCCTCGCGTACGGGATTCAGCGTACGACGCGGGTCGGACACCCGGCGTTATGCGTAACGGGGCAGGTCGGTCGTCGGGATCGTCCACTCGGCGATGGTGACGTCCTCGCCGTAGACGAAGTCCTTGCGGGTGGCATAGCGAGGACCCTGCGGCGTCGGGTGAATGTCGGACAGGACGGCACCCGTACCCGTGCGTGGGTCGAAGACGGCGTAGACGGGGATGCCGAGCAGCGGGTAGTCACGCATCTTGCTCACCCAGTCGTTGTCCGGGTTCGACTGCGAGACGACCTCGACGGCGGCGATGAGTGTGCGGGGATCGAAGGAGCCCTGTCCCTCCATGTCGGCCTCGGCGATCACCATGACGTCCGGATGGCGCATGATGCCCGCCGGTTCCTCCTCGACGTCCGGCGTCCCCGTGTGCGCGACGATGTCGTCCGGCATGAGCTTCTCCAGGCGACGGCTCACCCGGGCCGTGGTCAGCTCGTGGGGGCGCCCCGGGGCCATCATGTCGTGCACGATCCCTTCCTTGGTGATCTCAAGCTTTCCGGGAACGCTGTCCTGCATCTGCTCGACGATCTCGCGCATGGCCCTGTAGCGGGCGGAGTCCCGCGGTGCATCGTCCGAGGCGATGGGCATGGCGTGCGCTCCTCGTCTGTGCCCGGAGGCAAGGGGGGTCGTCACGTTCATGCTAGGCGGCCTGTCGGAGATCGGTTCGGCAGTCGCCGCAGTGGCCGGGGTCGGTGGCGCGGAAGGCGCGGTCGCAGGTGTCGCAGTTCTGGAGCGGGATGACGATGACCTTGCGGCGGGGTGGGGGCGCGAGGTCTGCGGTGCCGGGGAGTGGGGGCGGGATGAGTGTGGTGATGCGGTGGCGGACGAACCTTGCCGGGTGTTTGACGGGGAGGGGGAGTTGGTCGGTGAGGGCGTGGCGGATGGTGTCGGGGTGGGTGTCGCGTTCGAGCCAGGCGGCTACGCCGGGGGCGAGCGCTGGGATGTCCTCTTCTTTGAGGGTGAGTTGGGGTGCGTGGCGGCGTAGGTCGGCGAGGACGGCTGCCGCCGCCTGCATCAGCTGCGCGGTGGGTGCGTGCGGTCGGGGGAGGGGTGGGGGCGGTGTCCTGGGGGCGGTGGGTGCGGGTACGCGGATGGGGGCGGCGGGCGCTGGTGCGGGTGCCGGTGCGGGCTCTGGGGCCGTCGTCTGCTCGGGTGCGGGCCTGGTCGGCCGCTGCGGCTTTCGCTGGGGCGTGGTGACCGGGGGTGCGTCGGCTCCCGGGCGGTTGTACGAGACCGTGCGGGTGACGACGCGGCCGCTGGGGAGGCGTACGCGGCTGCGGTGGAGGTAGCCCTCGGCTTCGAGTTCGTGGAGGGCGGCGGTGATGCGGGCTTCGCTCTCGGGGAAGCGGTCGGTGAGGACCTTGATGCCGACCTTGGCCCCGGCGGGCAGGGACTGGATGTGGACGGCTAGCCCGATCGCGATGAGGGAGAGCTCGTGGTGCTGGGCGAGGTGGTTGCCGATGATCACGAAGCCGGAGACGTGGCGGGTGTTGACGTGGATGACGCCGGAGGTCGGCGTGACGTCGGGAAGGGTGCCGGGGGAACCGGGCTGGGCGCACGGGGGCGCGATAACCTGCGGGATAGCCATCGGGAAGCTTCTTCTTCCTCGTGGTCAGGCCCCTGCTCGGGATTCTCAGTCCCGGCCGGGGCCGTCTCAGTTCTGTGGTTGTCGCGGCGAGCATATGCCAGCCAACCCGCCTCGAATCCAGCCCAGTTGCGCAGGTTCACTCGCGCGAGTGACGCAGGTCAGGACGGGGGTGGGGTTGGGTTTGGTGGGGTTATTTCCCTGAGTTCTTTAAAAGCCTTTAGACGTCGTGGGCAGCCGGGTCGCGGGCAACCGGGTCGTGGCCGCGTAGGTCGTGGGCATCCGCGACCCGGTGGCAGTTGTCCGGGACGTGTCCGGCGCTGTCCCGGTTGTCCGGAGTGACGCGCGGGCAACGGATTCCGTTGAGGAAAGAACGGCACGCACGTCGGAAGTGGGGCACGCATGACCGTGGTTGGCGACGGTACGGAGCAGGGCGACGGCGGGGCGGACGAGCCCGGCTGGGAGGTCGACCCCGATGACGAGTCGGGCGCCGCAGTGGTCGCCGCGGTGGGACGCCAGATCAGAGCGTGGCGTGAGTCGGCGGGCCTGCGGGCCGGGGAGCTCGGGGCCGCGATCGGGTACGGGGAGGACCTGGTCTACAAGGTGGAGGGCGGGCGGCGGATTCCTCGGCCGGAGTTCCTGGACCGGACGGACGAGGTGGTTGGCGCGGGCGGCAAGCTGGCCGCGATGAAGCGGGATGTGGCGGAGGTCCGGTACCCGAAGAAGGTGCGGGAGCTGGCGAAGCTGGAAGCCAAAGCCGTTCAGGTGGAGGCGTATCACCACCACAACATCAACGGACTCCTGCAGACCGAGGACCATATGCGGGCCCTGTTCGCGTCTTGGCTTCCGGCGTACACGCTGGAAGAGATGGAGCGCGTGATGGCCGCACGCATGGCCCGGCGGTCCATCTTCGACCGCGACCCGCTCCCGTCGCTCAGCTTCGTCCAGGAGGAGGTGACGCTGCGCCGTCCCGTCGGCGGCGCGGCGGCGCGGCGTGCGCAGCTCGAACGCCTCCTGGAGGTAGGGCGGTTGCGTAACGTGTCGATCCAGGTGATGCCGACCCACCGTGAGGAACATCCGGGCACGGGCGGGCTGATCGAGGTGCTGAAGTTCCCCGACGGCAGTGCGGTGGGCCGTTCCGAGGGCGCGTTCAGTGGCCGGCCGGTCTCCGATCCGAGGCAGCTCAGGATCCTTGAGTTGCGCTATGGGATGATCCGGGCCCAGGCCCTCTCGCCCAGGGAGTCACTGGCCTTCATCGAGCAACTGCTGGGAGAGTCATGATCGACAAGCCCTCTGCCGTGGACGCGGCCGAGCCGTCGTGGTTCAGGAGCAGCTACAGCAGTAGCGGTGACGGCAACGACTGCGTCGAGGTCGCCGCCGCCGCTCACACCGTCCACGTCCGCGACTCCAAGCGCTCCCAAGGCCCCCGCCTAGCCTGCGACCCGGCCGCCTGGGCGGCCTTCGTCGCATACGCGGCGCAGGGCTGAGCCGCCGCATGGGGCATCCTCATCTGCCCAGCACCGAGACCGCCGTCGCCGCGGTCCGTGAGGTCGCGGGCGCGTACAGCCTGGAGATGACCGTCACCGACGACATCGGTGCCGACCAGACCTCCCGCCGCACCTCCGCCGGGGCGTTCGCCGTGCTCGACGCCGACGGCTCGCTGCCGCACGAGGCCTTCATCGAGCTGGGCGGGGCGCCCGCCGTCACCGTTCAGGTCTTTCCCGAGGACGACGCGAAGATCACCGTCGACGGGGTGGAGTTCGAGGACGTCCCCCGGGACTCCGTGCCCGCGTTCCTCCGGTCCGTGTACGGCGGCATCGCGTACGTGAAGGGGAGGTTCTTCCCGCCCGGCCAGTGGCTCGTCGTCCCGCTGCCCGGAGACGAGACGTACAAGGAACTCGTCCCGCGCGCGATGCTCAGCCCCTGGCTGGCCCGCAACTTCCGCGGCTGAGCGCGGCGCTCCGAGGACTTCGGCGGGTAAACGATCACGGCTGTCCCTCTTGCCGGGCTATGCCCCAACCCATAAGTTACCGACAGGTAGTCCACCGGGGGCGGACCGGCCTCTCGCCCCGGTCGCAGCCCGCAGCCACTTCACCCGCCAGCCGGCTCGAAGGAGTCCCCATGCCCTCGCTCGACCGCCACGACAACGTTTTCGTCCTCGATCTCGGGGACGGGGAGAACCGTTTCCACCCCGACTGGCTCACCGCCGTCGGCGCCGCGCTCGACGAGGTGGAGAAGACGGAGGGCCCCCGTGCTCTGGTCACCGCCGCGACCGGCAAGTTCTACTCCAACGGGCTCGACCTGGACTGGCTGTTCGCCCACGCCGACCAGCACCAGGACTACGTAGTCTCGGTCCACGAGCTCCTCGCCCGGATGCTGTCGCTGCCCGTCATCACGGTGGCCGCACTGCAGGGTCACACCTTCGCCGCCGGCGCGATGTTCTCCCTCGCTCACGACTTCCGCGTCATGCGGGCCGACCGTGGCTACTGGTGCCTGCCCGAAGCGGACATCAACATCCCCTTCACCCCCGGCATGGCCGCCCTCATCCAGGCCCGGCTGGCCCCGCAGGCCGCGCACCAGGCCATGCTCACCGCCCACCGCTACGGCGGGTCCGAGGCCGCGGCGGCCGGCATCGTCGACCGGGCGGTCAGCGAGGACGCCGTGCGCTCCACGGCGATCGAGTTCGCGCAGGCGCAGGTGAACAAGGCCGGTGACACCGTCGGCACCATCAAGGCCCGCATGTACGCGCCGGCCCTGGCCACCCTGCGCGACACCACCGACCCCCTCGGCTGAGTCGCTGCCGTAGAAACTCACGGGCAGTCAGTTCTCCTCTGTGCATGAACGGTTGACGCACCCCTACAATCCTGCGGTGATCACGCCGAACGGCGTGAGCCGAAAGGACCGGCGAGTTGACCACGTACATACCGGGGCACAGACCCCGGCCGGACCACCGACCCGCTCATGTGCCCGTGGAGGCCCGAAGACGGCCTGCGCGGTACAACCGTCGGGCGGCACCGTGCCGTTGAGCGACGACAGACGACGGGTCGCGACGGTGGCCGACATCCCCGTACCGCTGGCGAAACTGCTCTGGCGGCAGCACACCGTCTACCGCGAACGCGACGGCACCGTGGTGATCAGGGGCGAGGACGCCGGCCGTTGGATCAGCCTCGCGTCCCACGGGCGCGGCCGGGTGAGGGTCCGGGCCGGACGCATCCTGGACGGCGGTACGACCGCCCCGGCGCGCGCCGAGACCACGGTTCCCCTGGACGGCGACATCGCCCGTCTGGCGGCCTGCTGCCGGGGCCTGCTGGCCGAGACGGCCGGCGCGAGGGCCACGGAGACGCCGGCGCCCCCACCTACGCGGAACGCCCGGCCGCGGCAGGGCGCCCGGAAGGCCGGGCGCAGGCGGGGTGCGACCGTCCTGGTGTGTGCCGCCGCCGTCGTCGTGGGGCTGATCGCCGCCTCCGTGTTCGGCTGAACCGGGCGACGGGCGGCGTGGACGACCGCCCGGTCCGGACGAGGGCTTCCCGCCCCCGTGGCGTACCTTGCCTGTCCATGACGGACATCGACAAGCTCACCGGCCTGTTCGAGGCGCTGGGCGCCGACGACGCCTCGGGCTGGGCCGAGTCGGAGGCCGAGGAGAACATCCCTCAGCTGGCCCGGTACCGCTTCCTGCGCATGGTCTGGCAGGACATCGACGCATGGAGCTCGGCGGCTCCCGACTGGATTGCGGCCTACCGCAAGGAAGGTCTGGCGAGCGGAGCCGTCGAGCGGGCGGTGCGGCTCGGGCTGACGCCCGGTGAACTGGGTGAGATAGCCCGGGAGGTGGCGAAGGAGACCGCGTTCGGCCTGCTCTACGGGCTGGCGGACCCGGCTGACGGCGATCTTCCGCCCGAGGACGAGGCGCAGTTGCCCGGCTGGTGTCTGGCCGAACTGTCGCCGGAAGGAGAGCCGACGGGACGGATCCTGGACGCGCTCCACGAGGACCTGGACGAAGTCGAGCCGCAGGGCCCGGCCGGAGGTGTCGCATGACCGCGTTCGACGTGAGTGAGCGGCGGATCTGGGACGGGCGCGCCGACAGTTACGCCCGGACCTTCGGCCGGCTCTGTGCCCACACGGTGCCCGCCCTGCTGGACGCGGCGTCCACCGCGGCCGGAACCCGTCTGCTCGACGTGGGGTGCGGCAGCGGCAGCGTGACGGTGGCAGGAGTGGGGCGGGGCGCCGTCGTACGGGCCGTGGACGCCGAACCCGGCATGGTCGCGGCCACCCGGCGGGCGGCGCCCGGAGTCGACGTACGCATCGGCTCGCTGCCCCAGCTTCCTTACCCCGACAGCGAGTTCGACGCAGTCGTGGCGAACTTCGTGCTCAACCACGTCGGGCGCCCGCTGGACGCCCTGGTCGAACTGCGCCGGATCACCCGCCCCGGCGGCCGGATCGCCGTCACGGTCTGGCAGACGCCGAACGCTCCGGGCCAGGCGCTGATCGGCCGGGCCGCAGCGGCCGCCGGTCTGACCCGGCCCGGCTGGCTGGCCACGGTCGACGAGGAACACGACTTCCCGCGCACCCCGGCGGGGCTGGGCGCCCTGCTGACGGCGGCCGGACTCGGGGACGTACAGGGCGCATCGCTGTCCTGGGACCACCGGACCGGCGCCGAGGACTGGTGGGCCGGACCCGCCTCCGGGGTCGCCGCGATCGGACAACTGGTCAACAGCCGCGGGCCCGAGGGGGTGGCCGCCGCGAAGCGGGAGTACGACGCGATGTGCAAGGAATTCGAGGGCGAGGACGGGCTGTTGGCACTGCCGCACGTGGCGGTGCTCGCCCACGGGAAGGTGTAGGGGCAGGCACGGCGAAGGGCCCGGACGGTCGCACCGTCCGGGCCCTTCCCTGCGCGATGTACGCGGTCAGCTGCCGGTGACCGTGACCTTCTCGTCGTTGTTGAGCTGCTCGACCAGCTGCTTGACCTTGGCCTTGTCCCAGACCAGGTTGCCGCCGCTGGAGCCGGAGATCGGGATGTTCAGCGACGCCCCGTCACCGCCCGTGACGCCCTTCATGGCGAAGAACATCTGGCTCAGGGACCACAGCGACATGTCCTTGTCCACGATGAGGGTGTCGAGACCGGCACCCATCGTCGGGTACAGCTTGAACGGGTTGAGGATCGTCGACGGCGTCGCCGTCTGGCTCGCCAGCGCCGCGAGGAACTTCTGCTGGTTCTTCGTACGGTCCAGGTCCGAGGTGAAGGCGTGCCGGGTCCGGACGAAGGCGAGGGCCTGCTGGCCGTCGAGCGTCTGCTTGCCGGCTTCGAAGTCGGCGCCGGAGTACTTGTCCTTGAACGCCTTGGGGATGTCCAGCTCCACGCCGCCGATCGCGTCCACGATCTTCGCGAAGCCGCCGAAGCCGATCTCGACGTAGTGGTCGATGTGCAGCCCGGTGTTGAACTCGACGGTACGGACGAGGAGCTCGGGGCCGTCCTCGGCGTACGCGGCGTTCAGCTTCGTCGTGCGGCCCGTGCCGGCGAACTTCTTGCCGGACTCCGATCCGACGAACGAGGGGATCTCGACGTTCGAGTCACGGGGCAGCGAGACCAGCGTCGGGCCGTTGGAGCCGTCGTGCAGGATCATCATCGAGTCGGTCCGCTTGCCCTCGGCGGAACCGGTGTGGAGCCGCTTCTTGTCCTCGGACGTCATGCCCTCGCGGCTGTCCGACCCGACGATCAGGTAGTTCGTGCCGTCGCCCGCCTCCGGCCGCTCGATGACCTTGGAGAGGTCGACCTCGCGCTTCAGCTTGGAGTCGGCCCAGAAGTACGTGCCGACCGAGACGGCGAGGATCACGACCACCAGACTCAGTGCGCCGATCTTGATCCGGCGGCGCCAGTCGGGCGCCGCCCCCGGGCGGCCCTGGACGTATCCGCCGTCGCCGGGCCCACCGCCGTGACCGCCACCGCCGCGGCCACCCTGGCCGCCGCCGTAGACCTGTCCCGTGTTGTAGCCGCTGTCGTACTCGGGGGCGTCGCCGTAGCCGCCGGGCTGCTGCGGTACCTGCGGCTGCCTCGACGGCGCGGGGCGCTGCTGGGGCGGGGCGGGGCGGCGCTGGACATGCGGCATCGAGCGGGCGCTCTCGGGCCGGTTGCTCGCGCTTCCCTGCCCGTAGCGGTTTCCGCTGCGGTCGTCGTCGGTCCAGCCCTCGGGCCAATCGTTCATACGATCCAGTGTGCAGGTCCGGGCCACCGCTCTTACAGGGTGTGAGAGAAATCGGACCAGGGCTGTTGCGAAGCTGATGCATTGCGACGCGCTCCCGGCCCCCGCATATGACCCCATGGTGCCCGCATAAGGTGGAGGGCATGACAGATCAGGCCCTGCGCCCGGAGGGCGACATTCCGGGCAAGCCCACCGCGGCCTCCCGGACCACCCTCAGCCACATCATGACCGGCAGTGACACGAATCTGCTGGGTACGGTGCACGGCGGCGTGATCATGAAACTGGTCGACGACGCGGCGGGCGCGGTGGCCGGCCGGCACTCCGGCGGGCCCGCGGTGACCGCCTCGATGGACGAGATGGTCTTCCTTGAGCCGGTCCGCGTCGGTGACCTTGTTCACGTCCGCGCCCAGGTGAACTGGACCGGCCGCTCCTCCATGGAGGTCGGCGTCCGCGTCATGGCCGAGCGGTGGAACGAGTCGACCCCGGCCTCGCAGGTCGGCAGCGCGTACCTGGTGTTCGCCGCGGTCGACGCGGACGGCAGGCCGCGCCGGGTACCGCCCGTGATCCCGGAGACGGAGCGCGACAACCGGCGCTACCAGGAGGCGCAGATCCGGCGCACCCACCGCCTCGCCCGCCGCCGCGCGATCAAGGAACTGCGCGAGAAGCGCGCGGCCGACGGCATCGAGGACTGAACGGAACCGGGCAGGCCCTTACGGGCAGACCACCTCGTCGCCCTTCACCGCGCCGAACCTGCCCGGATCGGGCTCCTCGGCCCGGACCCGCTCGACCTTCCCGTAATCCGCGCCCGCCGTCACCTTCATCGTGCCGCCCTGCCCCTTCACGGCCTTCAGCTCGGCCCCCGGCAGCGCCGCCGCCAGGGACTTCGCGGACCGGTCCCAGCGCGGGTCGTACGTGACCAGGGTGTGCTTCACGTCGCGCTGCGGTGCGGTGAGCGGGGCGCGGGTGGTGTTGAAGCCCGTGGCGTGCAGAGCGGCGTCGACCGTGGAGCCGAGACCGTCCTTGAGGGTCCCGTTGTAGACCTGGACCCGGATCTGCTTCGGCGGGACGTCGACCTTCTTCGCCGGCGCCTGCTTGGGCCGTGCGACGGTCAGCGGCTTGTCGTCCCGCAGCGCCTGGAACAGCTGCTTCGACTTCTTCGGATCCCACTTGACCGTCGAGCCGATGCCCTTGACCTGGTAAGCGACGTCCCCCATCGGTACCGAGGTGAACTCCGACGAGGCGGCGGAGAAGCCCCGCATCGCCTGGCCCAGCTCCAGCATCTGCTCCGTACCGAAGCCCTTGTCGGCCCGGACCGACTTCAGCATCGTCGAGGCGACCTCACGGAACTTCACCGGGTTCAGCAGCACCCCGCTGCTCGTCGCCTGCTTGATCAGCGAGGCCATGAACTTCTGCTGGCGCTGCATCCGGCCCAGGTCGGCGGCGCCGTCGATGTGCCGGGAGCGTACGTACTGGAGCGCCTGGCCGCCGTCCAGCTCATGGGTGCCGGCCGCGAGATCGAGACCGGTGTAGGAGTCCTTCATCGGCCGGGCGGTGCAGATCTTCACGCCGCCGAGGGTGTCGACCGTCGTCATGAAGCTGGTGAAGTCGACCTCCAGATAGTGGTCGATCTTGACGCTCGTCATGTGCTCGACCGTCCGCACGGTCAGATTCGGCCCGCCCTCGGCGTACGCGGCGTTCAGCTTCACCGGGTGGGCCGCGTGCTCCTTGCCCGTCGTCGCGTCCCGGTGCCCGGGAATCTCGGCGTAGCTGTCGCGCGGCAGGCTGACGACGCTGGCACGCTCCTTGTCCGCGGACAGGTGCACCAGCATGATCGTGTCGGTGCAGTGGCAGGGTGCGCCGCCCAGCCGGTACTTCTTCTTCTCGGCCGCGGTGATCTTGTCGCGGCCGTCGGTGCCGACCAGCAGCAGATTCATGCCGTTGCCGCCCGCGGGCCGGTTCTTCATGTCCTTGAACGGGTCGATCCGGTCGATCCCGGACTCCAGGTTGGTCACCACGGCGTGGCCGATGCCGCCCGCGCCCAGCACGAGGACGGAGAGCGTGGTCGCCACCCGCATGCCCCAGCGCGGTCTCTCGTCCTGCCTCCTCCTGGCCCGTCTGGGCTGCGGGGGAGCGGCGCGGGGCCTCGGCGGACGGGGGGAGCGGTGCGGCGTGGGCACGGGGGGACACCTCCGCGGTGCAAGGGGGACCGTTCGCACGGTAGGCCCATACGATCTCCATCCCGGGCAGCAGGCCGGCGGCGCGCGCCGCTGTCCCCCATTCGCGGTAACGTGGCGGCCGAATAACGCCGCCTGGTGGGGTGCGAGACCCCCGGCGCTCCCGAGGACCCCCCGAGGACCACATGTCTGCCGCGCAGCACCCCGCCGTCTCCGTGATCATGCCGGTACTCAACGAGGAGCGGCATCTCCGGAACTCCGTCCGGCACATCCTGGAGCAGGAGTACGCCGGTGAGATGGAGGTGGTGATCGCGCTCGGCCCGTCCACGGACCGCACGGACGAGATCGCCGCCGAGCTGGTCGCGGAGGACGCCCGGGTCCAGACCGTGCCGAACCCCACCGGCCGCACCCCCGCCGCGCTGAACGCCGCGATCAAGGCCTCCCGCCACCCGGTGGTCGTGCGCGTCGACGGCCACGGGATGCTGTCGCCGAACTACATCGCGACGGCCGTACGCCTCCTGGAGGAGACGGGCGCGCAGAACGTCGGCGGCATCATGCACGCCGAGGGCGAGAACGCCTGGGAGGACGCCGTCGCCGCGGCCATGACGTCGAAGATCGGCGTCGGCAACGCGGCCTTTCACACCGGTGGCGAGGCGGGACCGGCCGAGACGGTGTTCCTGGGCGTCTTCCGCCGGGAGGCCCTGGAGCGGGCGGACGGGTACAACATCGAGTTCATCCGTGCCCAGGACTGGGAGCTGAACTTCCGCATCCGCGAGGCCGGCGGCCTGATCTGGTTCTCCCCCGAGCTGCGGGTGCAGTACCGCCCGCGCCCCTCCGTCCGGGCGCTCGCCAAGCAGTACAAGGACTACGGCCGCTGGCGCCACGTCGTCGCCCGCTACCACCCGGGCTCGATCAACCTGCGCTACCTCGCCCCGCCGACCGCAGTCGTCGCGATCGCGGCGGGCCTCGTGGTGGGCGCGGCGGTGACCCCGTGGGCGCTGGTCGTCCCGGCCGGATACGTCGCGGCGATCGTCGCGGGCTCGCTCCCGGCGGGCAAGGGCCTGTCGCTGAAGGCGCGGGCGCAGATCCCGGTGGCGCTGGCGACCATGCACATGTCGTGGGGCTACGGCTTCCTGACGAGCCCGCGCTCGCTGGCGAAGCGCGTCATCGCCAGCCGGCGGCCGGCCCTCACCGAGCCGGGCACGCCGGTGGCCTGAGCGGCCGGCACCACGCAGGCAGACATACGAGAGGGGGCGCCCGGTGAGAACCGGGCGCCCCCTCTCGTATGTGCGGCGCGTCCCCTACATCTGGCGGTACGGCCAGTACACGTCCATGCAGTCGTCCGTCTTGGCGCCGTTGACCGACTCGGTGCCCTCCAGCGGGTCGCTGTCGTCCTCCACGACCTTCGGGAACATGGAGCCGGACCGCCAGTCCGAGCCGACCGTGAGCGTCAGCCCGGCCCCGTCCGGCGTCTCCGACACCGTGCCGGCCGGCATCCCCAGTGCCTTGGCGACGGACAGCGCGTCCGCCTTGCCCTGGGCGCCGGCGCTGTGCGGATAGGTCACCTCGGTCGTCAGCGCCTTTCCGGGCTCGGTCGAGGTGTCCGCCTCGGTGAAGCCCTTGGCCTTCAGCAGGTCCCGGATGTCCCCGGCCCGGCCCTCCGTCGGTGCCAGGCCGTCGGCGGAGGTGCCGTTCACGACGGTCACACCGAGCGAGGCGGGAGCGCCGGCCTTCGGGCCGGCCGCGACCTTCTTCGCCGCCTTGGCACGGTCCTTGGGGTCGAGCGACTGGTCGTCGCGCAGCAGCGCCCAGAGCTTGTCGGAGGCGCCGGGCTTCGGCAGCACGTGGGCATCAGGGTTCTTCGGGTCGGGGATCCGCGGCATCGTCAGCATGTTCATCTTCTCCAGCGGCACGTCCTTGAGCTGCATGCCGAGGTCGAACAGCTTCTTCACCGTGCCGATCTCCTCCGAGACCTGGAGCGACTTGGTCGCGGTCTCGGCGAGGTTCATCAGGCGCCCGGTGTCCGTGAACGCGTTCTGGCTCTTCAGTTCGCGCAGCACGGAGTTCAGGTACATGTGCTGGGCCTTGGACCGGCCGAAGTCGCTCTCGAAGGCATGCCGGGTGCGCAGCCACTTCAGGGCGGTCTCGCCCTGGATCTTGTGCCTGCCCTTCGTCAGCCGCAGATGGGAGCCGCCGGGCACGTTCGGCTTGGGCACGTCGTTGACGTCCTGCTTCACACACACCCAGGCGCCGCCCACGGCGTCGGCCATGTCCACCACACCGGCGAAGTCGACCATCATCCAGTGGTCGATGTAGACGTTGGTGAGCTGCTCCCAGGTGTCCAGCGTGCAGCCGGGGCCGCCGCGGAGCGTCTCGTTGATGATGCCGTTGCTGGCGGGGTACTTCTGGTGGGTGTCGGGGTTCTCGCAGGCCGGGATGTCCACCCGGGTGTCACGCGGGATGCTGACGACCGAGGCGTTCTTCCGGTCGGCCGACACATGCAGCAGCATCTGCACATCGGCGAGCGGGGTCCCGCCGACGCTCTTCTTGGACCCGCCGAGCTTGAGGTTCTCCTTGCTGTTACGGCTGTCGGAGCCGATCAGCAGGATGTTCAGCGGGGTCTGGCCCGCGGCGTTGGGCGCCTTCTTCTTCGCCGCGCTGTTGCCCGCGCTGCGTTCCCCCTTGCGGAGGTTGCTGTTCAGGTGCTCGTACCAGAGATAACCGGCCGCGCCGGTGCCGAGTATGAGGAACGCGAGAGAGAAGGCTATCCAGCGCAGGACGCGGTGCTTCTTCTTCTTGGCGGCACGGCGGGGCCGGCCGCGGCGTCGGCCGTGGCTCGCCGCTCGCCGGCCGCCGCCGTCTCTGCTCTCACCGGTCTCGGGTTTCGCGGCATCCTTGCCGCCGTCCCCGTCACCGTCCTCGTAGAGATCGTCGTCCCAGCCGAGTTGGCCGGCATGACGGACGCGTGGTCGCGTCCCCTCCCCGGGCGTGCTGCTTCGTCCCACCAGGACCCCCCTGCTGTTCAGACTCGCTGTATCGCGCGGTGACCTGGTGTCACTTGGCGCACACTTCCTTGTCGGCACTGGCCTTCGGAATGTCGATCTTCGTCGGCCCGGTGATGGGGGTGCCCGCGCCCTTGAAGTCCGCCCCCAGTGTCAGCACCATCGCCTGCAGTCCCACGGCATCCTTGGCGCCCGGCTTCATCGCCGTCGCAGGAAGGCCCATCATCTCGGCGAGCGCCCGGGCCTGATCTGCCTGGTTCGGCGCGTACTCGAGTGTCGTCTTTGCGGCCTTCGCCGGGGCGTTGGCCTTGTTCGTGGACTTCAGGACGCCCTTGTCGTTCTGCAGCCAGGTGACGGTCTGCTGGGCGCCGCCGGGGATCTCGCCGCCGTTGTAGACGTCGACGCGCACATCGGCCGCCGCCGCCTTCGTCCCCTTGAGCAGCGCGTCCTGCTTGCTCTTGGCGGCCTTCTTCTGTGCGGCCACCTCGGTCAGCGAGGTGTCCTCCTGCATCATCGACAGCAGCTGGGGCGCCTTCACCGGGTCCACGACCACCGTGATCGGTGTGGGCTCCGCCGGGTTGTCGATCACCGGCAGCGTGACGAAGGTGATGTTCTTCGTGTCGATCTTGGTGAGTTCCTTGGCGAGCGTGGTGAGCTTCGGCACCGAGTCGATGGCCGAGTCGACCGTCAGCGCCTTGGTCGCCGCGTCTGCCAGCTTGAACAGCTTCTTCGGGCTCGTCAGCGTGTCGTTCGACTTCATCTTCCGGACCATCGAGCCGAGGAACTGCTGCTGGCCCTTGATCCGGTCGAGGTCGCTCCCGTTGGCGTAGGCGTGCCGGGTCCGTACGAACGCCAGCGCCTCCTCGCCCTGAACGTTGTGCGGGCCCGCCGACAGGTCGAGGTGCGACTTGTCGTCCTTGACCGCGTGGGCCAGGCAGATGTCGACGCCGCCGACCGCCGTGGACAGGGTCTTCACCGCGTTGAAGTCGACCATCATGAAGTGGTCGACGGTCAGGCCGGTGAGCTCCTTGACGGTGTCCATCGTGCAGCCCGGGTCGCGGCCGTCCTGGCCGAGGCTGGTGTTGAACCGGACGTTCTGGGTTCCCGGGATGGTCTTCTCGGAACCGTCCTCCTGCTTCGCCTTGCAGTCCGGAATGTTGGTCATGAGGTCGCGGGGGATGCTCATGGCCGTGGCGTTGGTGCGGTCCTCGGACACGTGGAACAGGATGTTCGTGTCCGCGTGCCCGGCACTGCCCTTGTCGCCGTAGCCCTCGTTGCCCGCGCCGGTCCGTTTGTCGGTACCGATGATCAATATGTTGAGAGGCGCGTTGGCGGTGACGACGTCCTTGTTGCCGCGGTCGCCGATGTCCACGGAGCTCAGGTTGCCGTTGAAGTGCTGGTACAGCCAGTACCCGCCGGCGGTGGTGGCGACGAGCAGGAAGGCCATCACGCCGCCCGTCCAGAGCAGCACCTTCTTGCGGCGGGCCTTGGGGGCCTTGCGCTTGCGCCGGCCCGCGGTGTTCTCGGTGGAAGCGGCAGCCTCCTGGCCACGGGGGCCGGAGGACGAACGTCGGCCACCCTGCCGCGGCACCTCACGGCCGCGGCGTGCACTCTCGCCGCCGCCTTCACGGGGAGCACCTCTGCGCCCGGAACCCCGCGGAGCCGAAACTCCTGACGCCCTGGCTGAATCCCCTCCGGAATTGTTCAGTCGCAGTTCGTAGTCGCCGGTGTCCGGGTTGAGAACCCATTGGTCTGCGGGATCGATTTCTTCCGCCCGCCCACGGCCTTGTGCATCCACGGTCGCTTGAGTCCTCCGTCGGTGCCACGCGAGGCGCCTCCCCCGATAAGGCGCTCAGTCTTTCGCTCCGGAAGTGCGCGGCCGGATGGCCGGAAGCACCGGATCGCGTCACACTATCCGTCCCGTTCGCCGCCGAGCGACGGGCGTGACATATTCCACGGCCCTTACAACCGGGCATTCTTCCCATTGCACGCCGAACGTTGATGTCCGCTTGGTCATTGCTTTACTGCTTACACAGGTCCGTTGCCGCATTGTTCCCCGAGTAGGTGGGTGTGGGGGTCGGACCGGAGGCGTCGGTGTCGTCAGTGTTTTTTCCGTCGTCATCCTTCAGCTGATCTGCGGGCACGACGGCGACGGGCTTGTCGTCGCGCAGTTGCTTGAAGAGCTTGTCCGCATCAGGCTGCACCAGTTCGTCCCGGTTTCGGTTGGCGGAGTACGGCTGCCGCGGGACGGTCAGGAACTGGACCTTGTCCGTCGGTACGTTGCGCATGCCGCGCACCAGGTCGTAGAGGTCCTTGAGGCTGTCCAGGCCCGGGTCCGTCGTCAGCGCCTTGGTGGCCGCGTCCAGCACCGGGTAGAGCCGGGTGGGGTTGAGCAGGACCCCGTTGCTCTGCACCTTGTTCACCAGGGCGCCCAGGAACTGCTGCTGGCGGTCCATCCGTTCGGTGTCGCTGCCGTTGCCGATGGACTTGCGGGCGCGTACGTACCCCAGCGCCTGCTCGCCGTTGAGCTTCTGGCGGCCCGCCGCGAGCTTGAGGTGGGCGGCGCTGTCGTCGATCGGCTCCTTGAGGCAGATCTCGACCCCGTCCACCGCGTTGACCATGTTCTTGAAGCCGCTGAAGTCCACGACCATGTGATGGTCGATGCGGATGCCGGTCATCTTCTCGACCGTGCGGATGGTGCAGGCGGTTCCGCCGGACTCGAAGGCCCAGTTGAACTGCGCGAACTGCGGCTTGCTGACGGTTTTGTCCGACTTGTGGCACTCCGGGATGTTCACCATCAGGTCGCGCGGGATGGACATGGCCGTGGCGCTCTTCCGGTTCGCGGCCAGGTGCAACAGGATCGTGGTGTCCGAGCGCTGGCTGCCGCCGTCGTCACGTCCGTACTTGCGGTTGTCCCCGGCGCGGCTGTCCGAGCCGATGAGCAGGATGTTCTGCGCGTTGTGGACGACGGTGGAGGGACGCTCCTTCTCGTACGCCCTGAGTTCGGCGGCCGCGGAGGTGTCCGTCCGGATGTTGCCGTCCAGCTTCTTGTACAGCCACCATCCGGCGCCCGCGGCGACGAGCACCACGAACGAGGCGCCGAGCGCGGTCCAACGCACCCAGTGACGCTTGCGCTTGACGACGATGTCGACGGGCGGGCCGGATCCGTCGGAGCCCTCCGACGGCGCTCCGTGCGAAGGTCCGCTGCCGGATCCGCTGCGCGTCTCACCGCCCGGACCGTCCTTCGGGCCGCTGCCCGGGGCGTCGTTGCCGCCGGGCAGCGCACCGGGCGACCCGTCCGGCGCCCGCTCCTCGCCCGCATCCGGGTTGTCGGGCTTCCGGTCCCCGCCCGTGGCCGAGTCGTCGGGGTCGGCCGGCGTGCCGGCGCTTTCGGTCACGTCTGCGTCCATCCTTCACATTCGGCAGCGCGGAGGGCCGCCGGTCGCAGAAGTAGACGGCTGAACCTCACGCTTGGTTGTGCCTTGAGTGGTCTGTACCGCAGATCATGTACCGGAGTTGACGCATCGACGGGAGGGCTCGGCCCACGCTGGGCCGGACGGGTGGCCCTCGGACCGCTTGTCATACCGCGGTGTTGACGGAGACCATCCGCCCGTCGGCCGTCACACACTCAGCGTGACCCGCTCGCTCTCGACGCGCTGCGCCAGCCCGTCCTCGCCCAGCTGCCCGAGATGCCGGCACAGGACCACGGAACCCCCGGTGGCGAGCGGCGCGAAGAGCCCCGCGCTGAGACCGTCCCAGGTGTCGTACGTACGCCCCGACAGCAGCCGCGATCCGGCGCCCAGGCCCAGCGCCGCACCGTCCGCGCGGCTCCGCGCGACCAGTTCCGCCCCGGTGAACCCGGCCCCGCCCACGGTCAGCGCCGGAGCATCGGGGTCGACGGGCGCGAACGGGGCGAACCGGTCGCCCTGGCCCGGCACCTCGACGGCGTAGTCCGCGAAGCCCTCCGGAGCCTGCGGGAACCTCCCGCCCAGCGGGCGCAGCGCCAGCGCGATCCGCTCACCGCGGCAGGCCCGCGCGGCGTCCAGGCTGTCCGGCCCGGAGACGACGAGATCGGCGGCGGCGGGATCCCCCTGGACATCGGCGACCACGCCGACCGAGGCGCAGGCGAGCAGCCAGACCGCGGACTGCCAGTGCGCGGGCAGCAGCAGCGCGAGCCGGTCGCCGGGCTCGGCGGCGAGGTCGCCCTGCAACAGGTTCGCCGTCTTGGCCACCCAATTGGCGAAGGTGGCCACCGACAGTTCGACGCGCTCTCCGGTGGCGTCGTCGTAGAAAGTGACCATGGGGCGGGCCGGGTCCGCGGCAAGCGCGGAACGCAGCAGGTCGGCAGGGGTGCGGTCGCTGGCGTTCATTCGCAGAAGGGTACGCGGCGGTGCCGGGAGGGGCCGGGTACGGCGGGTGCCGCGTACACCGGTTCGGCAGACGAGCCGTCAATTGGCCGGAAAAGTCCGGGTCGCCGGAGTGGTGCGCTTGTGCCCAGGATCATTTGTATGCGTGCCTTCCTTGCATCCTCCATTGGTGTCACCTGCGCGGCAGCTCTCGTACTGCCGCTCGCCGCGCCCGCGGGCGCCGCCCCCGACACCCCCGCCCACCCGGCCACCGCGGGATCCGTTCCCGCCGAGGCGTCCGGACCGGCCGAAGTGCCCGGTTCGACGCAGTCCCTGGCCCTGAACCCGCTGGCCTCACCCTCCGTAAGGGCCACCGGCGCACCCGCCGCCGCGGCAGCCGAACAAGGACTGCCCGAGCGTGACGTCCAGCCGTTCTCCCTGGTCGGCGTCGTCTGGGACGACGTGGACACCGAACTCCACGGCACCGCCCAGGTCCGCACCCGGGCCACCGGTACCGACCGCTGGTCCGACTGGCAGGACCTGGAGACGCACAACGCCGAGCACTCCGCCGACGCCGGGACCGCCGAGCGCGACTCGGGCGCCGCCCGCGGCTCCACCGCCCCGCTCTGGGTCGGCGACTCCGACGGCGTCGAGGTCCGGGTACGCCCCGAGACCCCCGGACCCGGCGAGAGCGCCGAGGCCCCCGTACCGCTGCCCGCCGGCCTGCACCTGGAACTCGTCGACCCCGGCAAGGACCCGCAGGAACTCCCCGCCACCGGCGCGGCGGGCGCCGACCGCGCCACCTCGCTCGGAGCCGCCGTGCTCCCCGCCCTGAGCAGGGCCGAGACCGAGGAGGCCGCCGGCCTCGTGCCCGCCGCCAAGCCGTACATCGGCCCCCGGCCGCGCATCGTCACCCGTAAGGGCTGGGGCGCCGACGAGAAGCTCCGCGAGAGCGGCTTCGCGTACACGAAGAGCGTCAAGGCCGCCTTCATCCACCACAGCGCCACCGGCAACAACTACAAGTGCTCCCAGGCGCCCTCCGTCCTGCGCGGCATTTACCGCTACCACGTCAAGAGCAGCGGCTGGCGCGACATCGGCTACAACTTCGCCGTCGACAAGTGCGGAAACATCTACGAGGGCCGCGCCGGAGGCGTGACGAAGGCCGTCATGGGCGCGCACACGCTCGGCTTCAACACCAACACCATGGGCATCGCCGTGCTCGGGACCTTCACCAAGTCGAACCCGCCGGCCGCCGCCGTCAACGCCGTCTCCAAGCTCACCGCCTGGAAGCTCGGCCTGTTCGGAGCCAACCCGAAGGGCAAGGTCACCCTGACCTCGGGCGGCAGCAACAAGTACAAGAAGGGCAAGAAGGTCAAACTCAACGTCATCTCCGGCCATCGGGACGGATTCGCAACCGAATGCCCTGGAGCGCGTCTCTACAAGAAGCTCGGCACGGCCCGGACCAGTTCGGCCAAGCTGCAGGGCCGCTGACGCGCAAGGAGCCGTGAACCGGCGCCGGACGCGCCGGAGACCTGCTGCGGGCTGCTGACCGAAGGACCCCCCTTTGGTCTGCATACACTGGCCAGCCGAAAGAAGCGGTTGTTCGCCGGCCCGGCCCCAGCAGGAAGCAGAGACAGTGCTGTGACAGAGGCAAAAGAAGCGATCCTCCTGGTCGGCGGCAAGGGAACCCGGCTGCGCCCGCTCACGGTGCACACTCCGAAACCCATGGTTCCGGCAGCGGGCGTCCCCTTCCTCACGCACCAGCTGGCGCGTGCCCGGGCCGCCGGGGTCGAGCACATCGTCCTCGCGACGTCGTACCTGGCGGAGGTCTTCGAGCCGTACTTCGGTGACGGTTCGTCCCTCGGCCTGCACATCGAGTACGTCACCGAACGTGAACCGCTCGGCACCGGCGGCGCCATCCGCAACGTCGCCCGGCGGCTCACCTCGGGCCCGGACGAACCGGTCCTCATCTTCAACGGCGACATCCTCACCGGCCTCGACATCCGCGCCCTGGTCACCACGCACACCGACTCCGGAGCGGACGTCTCCCTCCACCTGACCCGGGTCGACGACCCGCGCGCCTTCGGCCTCGTGCCGACGGACGACACCGGCCGGGTCACCGCGTTCCTGGAGAAGCCGCAGACACCCGAGGAGATCGTCACCGACCAGATCAACGCGGGGGCGTACATCTTCCGCAGGTCGGTCATCGACACCATCCCGGCAGGCCGCCCGGTCTCCGTGGAACGCGAGACCTTCCCCGGACTCCTCGCCGACGGCGCCCACCTCCAGGGCATGGTCGACTCCACGTACTGGCTGGATCTCGGCACTCCGCAGGCGTTCATACGCGGCTCCGCCGACCTGGTCCTCGGCCGCGCACCCTCCCCGGCCGTCCCCGGCCGGTGCGGCGACCGCCTCGTCCTGCCGACCGCCTCCGTCGCCCCCGACGCGAAACTCTCCGGCGGTACGGTCATCGGCGCCGACGCCGTCATCGGCGCGGGCGCCAGGATCGACGGCTCCACCGTGCTCGCGGGCGCCGTCGTCGAACCGGGCGCCGTGATCACGGACTCCATGGTCGGAGCGGGGGCCAGAATCGGCAGCCGTACCGTGCTGGCGGGCGCGGTCGTCGGCGACGGGGCCAAGGTCGGCGCCGACAACGAACTGCGCGACGGCGTCCGCATCTGGTGCGGGGCACACCTCCCCGCCGCCTCGGTGAGGTTCTCCTCGGACGAATGACCGGACCGGCCACTGCCTCGTGGACTCCCCGAGTGGCCGGAATCCGCCGTACCCTCGACAGGCACCCCCGACTACCGAGGACCTCATCCGTGGCAGGACGATTCGCTCCCCGCAGCGCCCCGCGCGCGGCCGTCCCGCACCAGGCGGCGGCGACGCCCGTCCCGGCGCCACTGACGCGCGACTGGACCCCGGCGGGCCCGCTCGACCTGCGGCTCGTCCTCGGCCCGCTGCGCCGGGGCCCCGCCGACCCCACGTTCCGGATGTCCGCGGACGGCTCCGTCCGCCGGGCCAGCCGCACCCCCGCGGGCCCCGGCACGCTCCACGTCGTGGCCCGCGACGGCCGGATCCAGGCCGCGGCCTGGGGCCCGGGCGCGTCCTGGCTGCTGGAACAGCTCCCCACCCTGCTCGGCGAGGCGGACGACCCGACGGCCTTCACCCCGCGTCACCGCCTGCTCGCCCTGACCCACCACCGCCGCCCGGGCCTGCGACTGCTGCGCACCGGCTTGGTGCTGGAGTCCCTGATCCCGTCGGTGCTGGAGCAGAAGGTCACCACGGACGAGGCGTACCGCGCCTGGCGGCTGCTGGTCCGTACGTACGGAGAACCGGCGCCGGGCCCGCAGGAGTACGGCCTCTACGTCATGCCGGACGCCCGCACCTGGTCGCTGATCCCGTCCTGGGAGTGGCACCGCGCGGGCGTGGACAGCAAGCGCTCGGCGACGATCCTGCGCGCGGTGCGGGTGGCCCGCCGCATGGAGGAGGCGTCCGCCATGGACCTGCCCGAGGCCATGACCCGCCTCCAGGCGATCCCCGGCATCGGCCCCTGGACGGCCGCCGAGACCCTGCAGCGGTCTAACGGCGCGGCGGACGCGGTGACGGTCGGCGACCTCCACCTGCCCGGCATCGTCGGCCACGCACTGGCCGGCAACCGGAACGCCGACGACGAGGAGATGCTGGCCCTCCTCGCCCCGTACGAGGGCCAACGCCACCGGGCCACCCGTCTGATCATGCTCTCGGACAACACCCCGCCCCGCCGGGCCCCACGCATGCAGCCGCGCAACATCGCCCGGCTGTGACACGGTTCCGGGGCCTCTCCAGCCTGGCTCTTTTCGCGGACCGGGGCGGCCAGCTCAAGCCCGTCCGGCGATTGAGGACCGGGGTCCGGGGCAGCGCCCCGAAACCACCCCCGCCCCGGCCACCGCCTCACCGCACCGCGACGAACCCCTCCGCGTCGCGCCCCGCGCGAACCGAAGGCGCCACCGCGGCCCGTCCCACGGCCACCGCCCCCAACGGATCCCACGACGCGGGCAACGACAGCACCTCCCGCACGACCTCCCGGCAGAACATCGTCGAGGACACCCACGCCGAGCCCAGCCGCTCGCCCGCCAGGGCCACCAGGAAGTTCTGGATGCCGGCACCCGCGGCGACCACGAACATCTCGCGCTCCGCCCCGTCCCGCCGCGCGTCCCCGTACGTGTGGGAGCCGTCCATCACCATGCACGGCACCACCAGATACGGCGCCCTGCGCAGCACATCGCCCCGCTTCACCCGCCGCGCGATCGACTCCTCGCTCTTGCCGTCCCGCCGCAGGTCCGCGATCCACGCGTCCCGCATCGCGTCCAGCAGCCGGGTCCGGGACTCCGGCGACTCCAGCAGCACGAACCGCCACGGGGTCGTGTGGTGCGGCGCGGGCGCCGTCACGGCCGCGGCCACCGCACGCCGCACCGCCCCCGGGTCCACCGGTTCGTCGGTGAACTCGCGGACCGTACGCCGCTGGGTCACCGCCTCCCGCACCGCCTCGGACGTCCCCAGCCGGAACATGTCGTCGGCCGCGACCCGCACCATCGCGCGGGCCCCCTCGGCATCGGCCGGATCCATGACATGGCCGAGCCCCCGCACGACCGCGACGGGCAGCCCGTCCGCCTTGCCCTTGACCAGGTCACCGGCCGAGGCCAGCTCGTCCGCGGTGGCGACGACGGTCGCGCTCAGCGGATTGCCGTACGCGTCGCTGCCACCCCGCAGATCGTCGAGCACCCGCACTCCGGCCGCCCCGATCGCGACATCGGTCAGCCCGTTGCGCCACGGTCGCCCGAAGGTGTCCGTGACGACGACGCCGACGTCGACACCGAGCGTGTCCCGCAGCCCCTGCCTGATCGTCCGCGCCGAGGCGTCCGGGTCCTCGGGCAGCAGCAGGACCGTGCCGGCGGGGGTGTTCGACGCGTCGACCCCGGCGGCGGCCATCACCAGACCCTGCCGGTTCTCCACGATGCGCAGCGTGCCGCGCCGCGCCACCACCCGTACCGTCTCGGCGTCGATCGCCGCCTCCCGGTCGGTGGCCTCGACGATCCGGCCCTCGGCCTTGGAGACGATCTTCGAGGTGACGAGCAGCACGTCACCGTCGGCAAGACCCGGCTCGGTGGCGGCGATCAGCTTCGCGAGGTCGTCCCCGGCCCGCACCTCGGGCATCCCGGGCAGTGCCCACACGCGGTACGAGGGCGCGGCGTCCGGCTCGGCCGCGCTCATGCCCGTACCTCTTCGGCGAGCGCCAGCGCCTGCCGTGCCATCTCGGCGGTCGTGGCGACATCGGTCATCATCAGCGGGACGGAGCGGCAGCGGATGCCCGCCGCCTCCACCTCGTCCACCGCACCCGCGTCCACGGTGTCGACGAGCCAGCCGTCGAGCAGCCCGGAACCGTAGTGCTGGGCGACCGCCGCTGCCGTCGACTCGACGCCCACCGCGGCCAGGACCTTGTCCGCCATCCCGCGCACCGGTGCGTCACCGACGATGGGGGAGAGACCGACGACCGGCACCCCGGCCTCGGCGATGGCCTCCCGGATCCCGGGCACGGCGAGGATGGTCCCGACGGACACCACAGGGTTTGACGGCGGGAAGAGGATGACGTCGGCCCCGGAGATCGCCTCCAGGACGCCCGGTGCCGGCTTGGCCTGCTCGGCGCCGACGGGCACGATCGCCTGCGCGGGGACGGAGGCGCGCAGCTTCACCCAGTACTCCTGGAAGTGAATGGCCCTGCTCTCGCCGTCGACGTCGACCGCCACATGCGTCTCGATCCGGTCGTCGGACATCGGCAGCAGCCGGACCCCCGGCTTCCAGCGCGCACACAGCGCCTCGGTGACGGCGCTCAGCGGATAGCCCGCGCCGAGCATCTGCGTACGGACGATGTGGGTGGCGAAGTCACGGTCGCCGAGCCCGAACCACTCGGGGCCGACACCGTACGCCGCGAGTTCCTCCTTGACGTGGAAGGTCTCGTCGGTACGGCCCCAGCCCTGCTCCTCGTTGATGCCACCGCCGAGGGTGTACATCACGGTGTCGAGGTCGGGGCAGACCTTGAGGCCGAACAGATGGATGTCGTCACCGGTGTTGCCGATCACCGTGATGTCCGCGTCGGGCGCGGCCTCCTTGAGGCCACGCAGGAAACGAGCACCACCGATACCGCCGGCCAGAACCACAATGCGCATGCAAACAGTCTGTCAGGCGAGACGTGCTGGGTGCAGGCGGCCCTTCGGAGGCCGGGCGGCTCAGAGGGCCACGGCCGCCGCGCACTGGGTGGCGTGCATCGGCATGTCGGTCAGGCCCGGGTAGTAGACGTGCAGGCTGACGGCCGGTTCGAGGGAGTCGTT
This sequence comes from Streptomyces sp. NBC_00385, assembly GCF_035917155.1. Taxonomy (NCBI): domain Bacteria; kingdom Bacillati; phylum Actinomycetota; class Actinomycetes; order Kitasatosporales; family Streptomycetaceae; genus Streptomyces; species Streptomyces sp. NBC_00385. Next base: position 5,356,272 of record NZ_CP107951.1, read on the forward strand.
GGCCACCTCGTGGGCGTAGCCCGGGGCGAAGACACGCTGGGCGCCGGCGTCCAGCGTCCGCAGGCCCCGGTCCGTACGCTCGGTCAGTTCGCCTTCCAGCACGGTGAGTACGCCGGAGGACGGCCCGTGGTCGTGCAGGCCGCTGCCCTGGCCGGGGACCCAGCTGAGCAGCCAGATCTCGTAGCCGGGTCCGGTGCGGAGCCGGTGGTACCAGCGGGTGGTGGCGTCGTACCGGACGAGGTGGGCCCACTGGGAGCGGTCGGCGGCGATGGTGCGGGCGAGCCCGACGAATTCCGCGACGGTGGAGGGGTGCTCGCGAGCGGGGCGCAGGAGGTGCTGGACCTCAAGGAGGTCGCCTGCGATCTGGAGGTCGCTGTCGCTGTTCATGGGTGCGGTGGTTCCTCGGCAGGGGTGCAAGTGGTGCTGTGCGGATGCAGGGGTGTCGCAGGACCTGGGGGACCGGGTGACCGCAGAGGCGGGAAGCCGCGTGGGGGAGGGTCCGGGGGTCCGGGAAGAGCCGTGTCGAGCTGGAGCGCGGGGGCTTCAACAGCTGAGACAGCTGGAACAGCAACAGCGGGCCTGGACAGCGCTGCGGAACCCACGGATGCGGGTGGTGCGCATGGCTGAGGTCGCTGGCATGACATCAAGGAGAACCGGAGAATCGCCGACTGTCAACCCAATGACCGATTTGGGGCTAATGTTTCACCTCATCCGGTTACTCCATGCGGAGAAAGGTTTATGCACCCCCCGCGCCGGAGACATGGCGCAACAACCGCCGCGGCAAACGCGGTCGAGCCCCTGTGACCCGACTGTGATCTTGATCGCTTCGGTGATCGAATCGCAACGTGTGCGCCCTTCCGGGAGTTCTTCCCTGTGGCGGGCGAGGGTGTGGCGAAACCCCTGGCATATGTCAGGTTTTTGGTGATTTGCACACTTTACGCATACGCTTGGTTCCGCAGAGTGAATACCGGGCCCAATAGCAGATCTGAGCTTGACTGGCCCGAAGCTACACACTTGTAATTTCACTCGTGTCGTTCGGCCGATTCGATAACGGCCGCATCACGGGGACGCAAGAGACAGACGAGGGGCGCACATGACCGAGCTGTTCCAGCAACTGCTGGTCGAGGACGCGGACGAGGAACTCGGCTGGCAGGAGCGCGCACTGTGCGCCCAGACCGATCCCGAGTCCTTCTTCCCCGAGAAGGGTGGATCCACCCGCGAGGCCAAGAAGGTCTGCCTCGCCTGTGAAGTCCGGTCCGAATGCCTGGAGTACGCGCTTTCCAAGGACGAGCGGTTCGGCATCTGGGGCGGCCTTTCCGAGCGGGAGCGACGGCGCCTCAAGAAGGCCGCGGTCTGACCCGGCCCCCTCCGCGAACGCCCCGGCCCGTAAGGCCGCCCGCGAGAAACCGGACCCCGGGGACGGGCTCTCCCCGGACCCACGACGCCCATGGCCCGCCGCCTGCACCCTGCCCGCAGGCGGCGGGCCATTGCCGTACCCCCGGCCCCTCCGCCGCTCTCGTTCAGCCGCTCCGCGCCACCCCGGTTATCCGTACCGTTAGTGTGGGGCCCCGTCCGAGACGCGCCAACGACCCGACAGGGCGCGCGTGTACACCGATGCAGCCCCCGGGGGACGTCCCCCGGACCCGGCCGGAGGGCCCGTACCTCGATGTCCGTGCACAGCCAAGCAACGGCGCCGTACGCGGCCGCCGCCGCCCCAGAGTTCCCCCGGCACGTCGTCACCGCCGTGCTCGTCTCCCACGACGGCGCACGCTGGCTGCCCGACGTGCTCGCCGGGCTGCTCGGGCAGGAACGCCCCGTACAGAACGTCGTCGCCGCCGACACCGGCAGCGCCGACGACTCCGCGCGCCTGGTCACCGAGGCGCTCGGCGCCGACCGCGTCCTGCACCTCGCGCGGCGTACGGGCTTCGGCACGGCCGTCGACGAGGCGAGCCGCACCGCCGGCGTCCTGACTCCGGACGACCTGCCGTACCTGAAGCGCCCGAGCGGCTGGGACCCCGTCACCAGGTCCTGGCGCGACGACGCCTACGACCTGCCGGACCTGCCGCACGGCGAACCGGTGCAGTGGCTCTGGCTGCTCCACGACGACTGCGCCCCCGAACCCGACGCCCTCGCCGAGATGCTGCGCGTCGTCGACGACGACCGGCACGCCGCGATCGTCGGCCCCAAACTCCGCGGCTGGTACGACCGCCGGCAACTCCTCGAAGTCGGCGTCTCGATCGCCAACAGCGGCCGCCGCTGGACCGGCCTCGACCGGCGCGAGCAGGACCAGGGCCAGCACGACCAGGTCCGTACCGTCCTGTCCGTCTCCACCGCGGGCATGCTGATCCGCCGGGACGTCTGGGAGGAGCTCGGCGGCTTCGACCGCAGACTGCCCCTGATGCGCGACGACGTCGACCTGTGCTGGCGCGCCCACATGGCAGGACACCGGGTGCTGGTCGCCCCCGACGCCGTCCTGCGGCACGCCGAGGCATCCGCCCGCGAACGCCGCCCCATCGACTGCGCCGGCCGCTCGGTCTCCAGCCCGCACCGCGTCGACAAGGCCGGCGCCGTCTACACCATGCTCGTCAACGCCCCCGGCAAACGGCTGCCCTGGGTGCTGCTCAGACTCGTGCTCGGCACGCTGCTGCGTACGCTCGCCTATCTCGTCGGCAAGGTGCCCGGCCAGGCGCTCGACGAGGTCACCGGCCTCCTCGGCACCCTGCTGCGCCCCGGCCGGATCCTCGCCGCCCGGCGCCACCGCGGCAAGGGGGCCGTCGACCCGGCCGAACTGCGCGGGCTCTTCCCCGCACCCGGCGCCACCGTCCGCGCGACCGTCGAACAGGTCGCCGGGAACTTCGGCGGCGGCGCGGAGACCGAGTCCGGCGGCTCGCGGCACGGCGCCGTCGAGTCCGGCCCGGGCGGCGACGACGCCGACTTCCTGGAGATCGACCAGTTCGCCAGGCTGAAGCGCGTCGGGCGCAAGCCGGGCCCGGTGCTCTTCGCCCTCCTGCTCCTCGTCTCCCTCGTCGCCTGCCGCAGCCTCCTGGGCGGCGGAGCCCTGGCCGGCGGCGTCCTGCTGCCCGCACCCGGCGACGTCTCCGACCTGTGGGGCCGCTACGCGGACGGGTGGCACACCGTAGGCACCGGCGGTACCCAGACCGCACCGCCCTACCTGGCCGTCATCTCGGCCCTGTCCGCGCTGTTCCTCGGCTCCACCGGCTTCGCGCTCACCCTGCTGCTGGTCTGCTCGGTCCCGCTCGCCGGACTCACCGCGTACTTCGTCTCCCGCCCGCTGCTTCCCTCCCGGCTGCTGCGGGCCTGGGCCAGCGTCGCGTACGCCTTCCTGCCCGCCGCGACCGGCGCCCTGGCGACCGGCCGCCTGGGCACCGCAGTCCTCGCCGTCCTGCTCCCGCTGATCGCCCGCGCTGCCGTCTCCGCGCACGGCATGCGGAGCGGCGGCGGTGACAGCCGCGGCAGCTGGCGCGCCACCTGGGCGTACACCCTGCTGCTCACCCTCGCGATGGCGTTCACCCCCATCGTCTGGCCGCTGGCCGTGGTCCTCGGCATCGGTGTGCTGGCACTGCGCCGCAACGACATCGCGGCCTACGGCCTCCGCTTCCTCGCGGCGGTCGGCACCCCGCTGCTGGTTCTCGCGCCCTGGTCGCTCTCGCTCCTGACGAGCCCCTCGTCCTTCCTGAAGGAAGCGGGACTGGAGACCGGTTCGGGCTCGGCCTCCGCGCTGGACCTCCTCGGGATCAGTCCCGGCGGCCCCAAGGCGGCCGGTGGTGTCCTGCTCCTCGGCATCGTGCTCGCGGCCCTGGCCGCGCTGCTGCGCGGGGAGCGGCAGTTCGCCGCCCGGACCGCCTGGGCCGTCGCCCTGGTGGCCCTGGCCTTCGCCGGGCTCGCCAACGGCTCCGGCTGGGCCGGACCCGCCACCCTCGTCTACGGCGCCGCGCTCATCGCGGCCGCGCTGGTCGGCGCGGACGGCGCCCGCATCCGCGTCGCCGAGCTCAACTTCGGCTGGCGCCAGCCGGTCGCCGTCCTGATCGCGCTGGCCGCCGGGGTGGCCCCCGTACTGGCCGCCGCCGGCTGGATGATCGGCGGCGCCGCGGGGCCCCTGGAGCGCCGCGACCCGGTGCAGGTGCCCGCGTTCGTCGCCGAGGAGAGCATCACCCGGGACCAGCCGCGCACCCTGGTCCTCGGCGGCACCTCGCCCAGCTCCGTCGCGTACACCCTGGTCCGCGGCTCCGGCGCGCGGCTTGGCGATGCCGAACTGGCCGCGGCAGGCGAGGGCAACAGCCACCTCGACAAGGTCGTCGCCAACCTGGTCGCGGGCTCCGGCGCCGACCAGGGCAGCCAGCTCCGCGGCTTCGCGATCCGTTACGTCCTCGTCCGGGACGGGGCGCCGAAGCAGATGAGCCGGGTCCTCGACGCGACCCCCGGCCTCAGGCGCCTCAGCCAGCTGGACGGCAGCGCGCTCTGGCAGGTGGACCGCCAGGTCGCCCGGATCATGATCGTTCCGGCGGCAGCCGCCGACGAGCAGCTCCCGGTGGGCTCCGAGCCCGTCGAGGCGCACACCGAGATCGAGCCGGGCGGTGCGGGCCGCGTGCTGCGGATCGCCGACGCCGCCGACCCCGGCTGGCAGGCCACGCTCGACGGGCGGCCGCTGACCCGCAAGACCGTCGACGGCTGGGCGCAGGGCTTCGAACTCCCCACCGAGGGCGGCAGGCTCGACCTCACGTACGAGACGCCCTTCACGCACTCCGTGTGGATCTGGATCCAGGCCGCGCTCACCGTGGTCCTGCTGGTCCTGGCCCTGCCGGGCCGCCGCCGGGAGATCGACGACGACCTGCCCGAGGAGGACGCAACGGTCCCCGCCGAGCCGGTCGCCGGTGAGGGGCGCCGGGCCCGCAGGCTGCGAGCGGCCGCGCTGGCGGAGGGCGAGGGCGACGACGGCGAGAGCTTCGACGCCGGCGAGCCCGCGGCCGAGGGGGAGCGGGCGGAACACTTCCCCGCCCAGCAAACCGGACTGCCCACCGGGCAGGAGCCGCTCGACACCGACGCCGAGGCCGGCCAGGACGTCTTCGTCCCCCAGCAGGCCGAAGGCGACACCGGCCAGTACGCGGCCGTGCCGCAGCAGCAGTACGGGGACTGGGACGCCCAGCAGTACCAGGGCACCGGCTACCCGCAGTACCAGGAAGGCCAGTACCAGGAAGGCCAGTACCAGGAGGGCCAGTACCAGGAGGGCCAGTACGGGGCCGTGCCGCAGCAGCAGCCCGACGGCGCCGCAGGCTATGACGCGTACGGCTATCCGCAGCAGCAGGGCGAGTACCCCCCGTACGCCCAGGGGCAGTACGGCGGCCTCCCGCAGGACAACAGCGGTCAGTACGACCCCGACGGCCAGTACGGCAACGCCCCGTACGACGCCGGCCAGTACGGCACGGGCCAGTACGGCACCCAGGGCGCCTACGGCGAACAGCAGGGCGCGTACGACCCGCAGAACCCCGACGAGAACCCCGACGGGAACCCGGCCCCGGGCCAGAACCCGTGGCCGACCCGTAACGCATCGCGAGGCGAGTCCGAGTGAAGTCCACCAGCCTGTCCCTCATCGCCGGGGCCGTCGCCCTCGCGGCCGTCACCGGATTCGCCGCGGTCACCGCGCCGGACGGTGGAGGTACGACGACGGCGAAGGCGGCCACCCGGCTGCCCGTCGAACGCTCCAGCCTGCTCTGCCCGGCCCCCGGCCTGTCCGACCTCGCGGAGACGGAGTACACCTCCTTCACCCCGGCGGCGAAGAGCGGTGCCGCCGCGGGACCGGCCGGTACGGCCGAACTCCTGTCCACGGCCGTCAAGGGCGTGGCCAAGGACACCGCGAAGGACAAGGACAAGAAGACCGGGAAAGCGGACCCGGACAAGCCGGTCGTCCTCCTCAAGGAGCCCGGCAAGCCGGCCACCGCCGAGGTGTCCGGCGCGGACGCCCCGGCCCTCGTCGGCACCGCCACGGGCCGGCTGGCCCCCGGCTGGACCGCCCAGCAGACCACCACCGTCGAGGCGGGTGACTCCCGTGGACTGCTCGGGGTCGGCTGCACCGTGCCCGACACCGACTTCTGGTTCCCGGCCGCGAGTACGGCGAAGTCCCGCGAGGACTACGTCCACCTCACCAACCCGGACGACACCGCCGCCGTCGCCGACATCGAGCTGTACGGTCCGGAAGGCCCGCTCAAGTCCGAGGTGGGCGAAGACATCACGGTGCCCGCCCGGTCCGGTATCCGCGTCCTCATCTCGACGCTGACCAACAAGGCCGAGGACGATGTGACCGTCCATGTCACCACCCGGAACGGACGCGTCGGGGCGGTCGTCAGGACCGCGGACGACAAGAGCGGCAGCGACTGGCTCGCCGCCTCCACCGAGCCGGCGGGCACCCTCGTCCTGCCCGGCATCCCGGCGGACGCGACCTCGGTGCGGCTGGTGGCCTTCGCCCCCGGAGAGGACGACGCCGACCTCACGGTGAAACTGCTCGGCAAGACGGGCGCGATCTCACCGGCCGGTCACGAGGAACTCCACGTCAAGTCGCAGATGACCGCCGGCGTCGACCTGAAGGCCCTGACCCGGGGCGAGCCGGGCTCCCTGCTCCTGACCCCCCAGGAGGGCAAGGCAACCCCGGTGGTGGCCGCCCTGCGGGTGGTCCGTGGCAAGGGCGACAAGCAGGAGGTCGGCTACATCCCGGCGACGGGTCCGGTGGGCGCGCAGGCGACCGCCGCCGACAACCGGGCGAAGGGATCCGTCCTCTCGCTCACCGCCCCCGGCGCCGCCGGCACCGTGAAGGTCACGGCGTCCGCGGGCAGCAAGGGCGGCACCCCGGTCAGCAAGACGTACAAGGTCGCCGCCGGTACGACCCTCGCGGTCATCCCGCCCGTACCTGCGGGGCTCAAGGGCACGTACGCGCTGACCGTCGAGACGCAGTCGGGCGGCCCGGTCCACGCCGCCCGCACGCTGACGGTCCCGATGGACGGCATCCCGATGTTCACGGTGCAGACGCTGCCCGACGACCGCGGGACGGTCGAGGTGCCGGCCGCCGAGCAGGACCTGTCGGTCCTGGACGACTGAGGGGCATCGACGAACGAAGCGGGGGGCGGGCCGGAAACCGGCCCGCCCCCCGCTTGTGCGGCCGCCTACTCCTGCCCGTACCGGGGATCGACCGACTCGGGCGAGAGCCCGAGCAGCTCCGCGACCTGCTCGACCACGACCTCGTGCACCAGCAGCGCACGCTCGTCACGATTCTTGGTGCGGATCTCGACGGGGCGCCGGTAGATGACGATCTGCGCCGGCCGCTCCTTCTCCGCGGACAACGCGTTCCCCAGCGGCACGGTCTCCTCCGACGTCCCCGGCACGTCGAGGACCACGAAGTCGACCTCGGCCAGCTGCGGCCAGCGTCGCTCCAGCCGCTCCACCGAGTCCTGCACCAGATCGCGGAAACTGTCCGCCCTGCTGGCCGACAGCGGCACCTGGGGAGGGGCGACGGGGCCGCGCATGCCGCGGCCGTGTCGGTCTCGGCGCCGAGGCCGGGGCTCGGACGGGTGGGGAGGTACGGGACTGTCCATCACTGACGCAGCGTAACCCTCCGGCGGACGAGGGGCCCGAGGCTGACCGGGCAGGAACCGGCCTGATCGTTCCTGACCGATTCAGCCATGGGGCAACCCGTTTCAGGCCCCGCTCGTGATCGTCGATTCCCTGCTGAATGACAGGTTTTGCGCCGAGTGGTGACCGGAATCGTTGCCGTCATGACCTGGGCCCCTTTCCTCCCGTGCAGGTCAGGGGAGTTGCCCGGGAAGAGCCTGTGCCCGAGCTCACAGGGCGACACGGTGGGGTGAGCCGGGGGAGAGTCGTCGCAGCCCGCTCAAGAGTGCGGTACCGTCCAACATCGTGAGCCCTGTACGTCGCTGTTCGCGCACCGCGTGCGGCCGCCCTGCCGTCGCGACACTGACGTACGTCTATGCCGACTCGACTGCGGTCCTCGGCCCGCTCGCCACCTACGCCGAGCCCCATTGCTACGACCTCTGTGCCGAGCACAGTGAGCGCCTGACCGCGCCCCGTGGCTGGGAGGTCGTCCGGCTCTCCGACCCCTCCGCGCCCGCCCGCCCCAGCGGCGACGACCTCGAAGCGCTGGCCAACGCCGTACGGGAGGCCGCGCGTCCCCAGGACCGCACCGACGGCACCAGGGGCGGCGGCCCGCGCACCGCCGACCCGATGGAGGTCGGCCGCAGAGGCCACCTGCGGGTGCTGCGCTCCCCCGACTCCTGAGCGGCTGCCGCCCGGAGCGTGAGGCGTTCCGGGCCGCCGGGTAGTTTGGCGGTCCGAAGAAACCTCAGGAGGACCGGCCCGTGACCGCAGATCTGTCGCAGCTCGTGAAGGCCTACGACGTGCGCGGAGTCGTGCCCGATCAGTGGGACGAGGCGCTGGCCGAGCTGTTCGGGGCGGCGTTCGTCGAGGTGACCGCCGCGGACGCGATCGTCATCGGCCATGACATGCGCCCCACGTCCCCCGCCCTGTCAGGAGCCTTCGCCCGGGGCGCGGCCGCCCGCGGAGCCGACGTCACCATGATCGGGCTCTGCTCGACCGACCAGCTGTACTACGCGTCGGGGGCACTGGACCTGCCGGGCGCGATGTTCACGGCCTCCCACAACCCGGCGCGGTACAACGGCATCAAGATGTGCCGGGCCGGCGCGGCCCCCGTGGGCCAGGACACCGGTCTCGCCGAGATTCGCACCCTGGTCGAGAAGTGGTCCGGGACCGGCGCACCGGAGCCGGCCGCCACCCCCGGCACGGTCACCGCACGCGAGACGCTCACCGACTACGCGGCCCACCTGCTCTCCCTCGTCGACCTGGCCGGGATCCGCCCCCTCAAGGTGGTCGTGGACGCGGGCAACGGCATGGGCGGCCACACGGTCCCGACGGTCTTCGCAGGCCTGCGGCTCGAACTCGTTCCGATGTACTTCGAGCTGGACGGCACGTTCCCGAACCACGAGGCCAACCCGCTCGACCCCGCGAACATCGTCGACCTCCAGGCCCGGGTGGTGGCCGAGGGCGCCGACCTCGGCCTGGCCTTCGACGGCGACGCGGACCGCTGCTTCGTCGTGGACGAGCGCGGCGCGGGCGTCTCCCCCTCGGCGATCACCGCCCTGGTCGCGGCCCGGGAACTGGCCCGCAACGGCGGCCGGGGCACGGTCATCCACAACCTGATCTCCTCCCTCTCCGTCCCGGAGGTCGTACGCGAACACGGCGGCACCCCGGTCCGCACCCGGGTCGGCCACTCCTTCATCAAGGCGGAGATGGCCGCACACGGCGCGATCTTCGGCGGCGAGCACTCGGCGCACTACTACTTCCGCGACTTCTGGAACGCCGACACGGGCATGCTCGCCGCCCTCCACGTCCTGGCCGCCCTCGGCGGCCAGGAGGAGCCCCTCTCGGCGCTGGTGGCCCAGTACGACCGCTACACCGGCTCGGGCGAGATCAACTCCACGGTCGACGACCAGCAGGCCCGCACGGAAGACGTCCGGACCGCCTTCGCCACCCGCGAGAACGTGACCACCGACGACCTGGACGGCCTCACGGTCACGTCCCCGGACTGGTGGTTCAACCTCCGCCCCTCGAACACGGAGCCGTTGCTGCGCCTGAACGTAGAGGCGGGCGACGAGGAGACGATGACGGCGGTACGCGACGAGGTCCTGACCCTCATCCGCAAACCGTCCCCCTAACCTTCCGGCCCGTCCCGCGTGCCCTCCAGCGCCTCCGCGCGTACTCCCCGGCCCGTCCCGCGCGCCTTCCAGCGTCTCCGCGCGTGCTCTCCCGTTCCTCTCTGCGCGCCGTCCAGCGCCTCTGCGCGTACTCCCCGGCCCGTCCCGCGCGCCTTCCAGCGTCTCCGCGCGTGCTCTCCCGTTCCTCTCTGCGCGCCGTCCAGCGCCTCTGCGCGTACTCCCCGGCCCGTCCCGCGTACCCTCCAGCCTCTCCCCGCGTACTCTCCAGCCCCTCCGGCGTTTGAGGAGCGGGGTCCGGGGCGGAGCCACGGTTACGGGAAGGGGCGGGGAGGGGACAAGGCCCGCCGCAGGCGCACCCCACCCCCACCGCCCACCCCCACCGCCCACCCCCACCGCCCACCCCCACCGCCCACCCCCACCGCCCACCCCCTCCGAACCCACCGCCCACCCCGGCCCGGCCGGGCCGCGCCCCCGTCACCCCGGCGGTAGGCTGACCTCGCCCGTTCCACGAGGCACGAACAAGATCAACTGAACACCCGGAAACACGCACCACCCCCTGCGCTGCACCGCACCGCACCGCACTCCACGCCCGCCCGCCCCACCCGCTCGCTCGCTCGCCCGAAGGGACACCCACCCATGCCGCTCGAAGCCGGCCTCCTGGAGATCCTGGCCTGCCCGGCCTGCCACTCCCCCCTCGACGACCGGTCGGCGGCCGACAGCCCCGAACTGATCTGCACCGGCGCGGACTGCGGCCTGGCCTACCCCGTACGGGACGGCATCCCCGTCCTCCTCGTCGACGAGGCCCGCCGCCCCGCGTAACAGGGCCCCACACCCCGCACGGTGATCGGCACGTGATCGGAGGACCGTCCCCATGCTCGACGAGTCGTTGCTCGACGCCCCGGAAGCCCTGGCCCGAGCCGACCGCCGCGGTCTGCTCCGCGGCGCCGCCGAGGCCGGGGCCCGGGTCCGTACCGCCGCCCGGCACGCGACGGAGGCCGGGATCACCGGGCTGAACCCGGAGGGCCGTCCGCGCGCCGTCCTGGTCGCGGGCTCCGGCACCGCCGCATCCGGCGTCGCCGACCTGATCGGCGCCCTGGCCGGCGCCTCCGCCCCGGTCACACGTATCCACCCGACCGGCGTCGCACCCGCCGCGGGCGCGATGCGATGGACGCTGCCCGGCTGGGCCGGCTCCGTCGACCTGCTCCTCGTCGTCACGGCGGACGGCTCCGAACCGGGCCTCGCCCTCCTCGCCGAGCAGGCGTACCGCCGCGGCTGCACCGTCGTGGCCGTGGCGCCCCGGCAGTCACCCCTGCGCGAAGCGGTCGACGGCGTGCACGGCCTGGTCGTGCCGATGGCCTCCGCCCCGCACGGCGAGTACGACGCCGAGACCTCGGCCGCGGGCCCCGGCACCCTGTGGGCCCTGTTCACCCCGCTGCTCGCCCTGCTCGACCGCGTCGGCCTGGTCACCGCGCCCGCCGATGCGCTGCAGGGCGTCGCGGACCGCCTGGACCGTACGGCGGAGCGCTGCGGACCGGCGATCGCCACGTACAGCAACCCGGCCAAGACCCTGGCAGCCGAACTCGCGGACAGCCTGCCCCTCATCTGGACGGAGGGCGACGCCGCGGGCCCGGTCGGACGCCGCTTCGCCGCGGTCCTGGCCGAGCTCTCCGGCCGGCCGGCCCTGGCGGCCGAACTCCCCGAGGCGCTCCCCGCCCATGGAGGCCTGCTGGCCGGGGCCTTCGCGGCCGGGGCCGACCCCGACGACTTCTTCCGCGACCGGGTCGAGGAGTCCGAACCCCTCCACGCCCGGGTCGTCCTGCTCCGCGACCGGCCCACCGGCGGTCTGAGCGCGGCCCCCGCGGCCCGCGAGCTCGCCCTGGGCCACGACACCGCGATCAGCGAACTGGAACCGGAGGAGGGCAGCAGGCTCGAAGCCCTCGCCGAGCTCCTCGCGGTCACCGACTTCGCCGCCGTCTACGTGGCCCTCGCCTCGGGACGCGGCTGAACCATGTGACACCCGGCCCCCGGGCTGCGCCGCCCCACGACGCCCCCACGTACGGCCGGGCTCCCACACAGACCGCATGACCGCGCATTCCACACAGCACGCATCCCACACGAGGACGAATTCCATGGACCGGCTCTCCAACACCGTCCGCCCGTACGCCTGGGGCTCCACCACACTCATTCCGGCCCTGCGGGGGGTCGCCCCCACCGGCGAGCCGCAGGCGGAGATGTGGATGGGCGCCCATCCCGGAGCCCCGTCCCGGATAACCCGCGCCGGCTCCCAGTCCGAAGCACCGGCCGCCCCGTCGTCGCCCCCCGCCGAACATGCGCTCACCGACGTCATCGCCGCCGACCCGGCCGGAGAGCTCGGTCAGCCCGCCGTCGACAAGTTCGGCCCCCGCCTTCCCTTCCTCCTCAAGCTGCTCGCCGCCGGAGCCCCGCTCTCCCTCCAGGTCCACCCCGACCTCGCCCAGGCACAGGAGGGTTACGCGGACGAGGAGCGCCGGTCCGTTCCGATCGACGCCCCGCACCGCACGTACAAGGACGCCAACCACAAGCCCGAACTGATCTGCGCCCTCACCCCCTTCGACGGCCTGTGCGGCTTCCGCCGGCCCGTCGAGGCGGCCGAGGCGATGGAGGGCCTGGGCGTCGACTCCCTCAAGCCGTACGCCGATCTGCTGCGCGCCCACCCGGAAGAGGCCGCCCTGCGCGAGGTCCTCACCGCCATCCTCACCGCGGACCCGGCGCAGTTGGCGGAGACGGTCGCGGCCACGGCCGCCGCCGCCGAACGGATCGGCGGTGCCTACGCCCCGTACGCCCGCATCGCCCACCACTTCCCCGGTGACGCCGGCGTCCTCGCGGCCATGCTGCTGAACTACGTACGACTCCAGCCCGGAGAGGCGCTGTACCTCGGCGCCGGTGTTCCGCACGCCTACCTCGAAGGCCTCGGCGTCGAGATCATGGCCAACTCGGACAACGTGCTGCGCTGCGGGCTGACGCCCAAGCACATCGACGTACCCGAACTCCTGCGCATCGTCCGCTTCGAGGCCACCGAACCGGGGATCCTGCGGCCCGAGGCCTCCCCGTCCGGCGAGGAGCTGTACGAGACGCCGGTCGACGAGTTCAGGCTCTCCCGCTTCGACCTCTCACCGGGCGCGGCCCCCGTGGACCTCACCGCGGCCACACCCCAGATCCTGCTCTGCACGGCGGGCACGCCGAAGGCCGGCGAGCTCGGCCTCGGGCCGGGCGAATCGGTCTTCGTACCGGCCGGGGAGAAGGCCGAAGTGTCCGGTACGGGCACAGTGTTCCGTGCCACTGTGGTGGCCTGACGTACCGTCCGCACCAGCGACTGCAACAATGTCCGGCCGTACCGCGGCCGCCGGAGCCGCAGCACCGACGAAGGGACACCAGGCACCCATGAGTGCGTCAGGCGGAACCAAGGCGATCGTGGCGGCGCTCGCCGCCAACCTCGCGATCGCAGTGGCCAAATTCGTGGCGTTCCTGTTCAGTGGCTCGTCGTCGATGCTCGCGGAGAGCGTCCACTCGCTCGCCGACTCGGGCAATCAGGGACTGCTGCTGCTCGGCGGCAAGAAGGCCCAGCGCGAGGCCACCCCCCAGCACCCCTTCGGATACGGGCGCGAGCGCTACATCTACGCCTTCCTCGTCTCCATCGTCCTGTTCTCGGTCGGTGGCATGTTCGCGGTGTACGAGGGCTACGAGAAGATCAAGCACCCGCACGAGATCGAGGCCTGGTACTGGCCGGTCGGCGTCCTGGTCTTCGCGATCATCGCCGAGGGCTTCTCCTTCCGTACGGCGATCAGGGAGTCCAACGAGACCCGCGGCTCGCTCTCCTGGACCCAGTTCGTCCGCCGCGCGAAGGCCCCGGAACTGCCCGTCGTCCTGCTCGAGGACCTCGGCGCGCTCATCGGCCTCGTCCTCGCGCTCGCCGGTGTCGGCCTGGCCCTCGGCACCGGCAACGGTGTGTGGGACGGCATCGGCACGCTGTGCATCGGCATCCTGCTGATCGTCATCGCGATCGTCCTGGCGGCCGAGACCAAGTCCCTGCTGCTCGGTGAGGCCGCCGGAACCGACCAGGTCGACAAGATCAAGGCCGCGGTCGTCGACGGCCACACCGTCACGGGCGTCATCCACATGCGTACGCTCCACCTCGGCCCCGAGGAACTGCTGGTCGCCGCCAAGATCGCGGTTCAGCACGACGACACCGCCGCCGAGGTCGCCAACGCCATCAACGCCGCGGAGTCCCGCATCCGCGAGGCCGTGCCGATCGCGCGCGTCATCTACCTGGAGCCGGACATCTACAACGCGGCGGCGGCCGCGGCCGGCGTCAACCCGGCCAAGGCACTGGGCGGGAAATCCGGCGCGACCCCGGCCGGCCCGACGGCCGACGACAACCCCGGCGATGCCCCCGACACCCCGGCCGACCCGACTGAATCCGGTCACTGACCGCCTTCGATACGCCGATGAGGCCGCTTCCGGACCCGGTGGACTGGGAGCGGCTGGGCCGTTCGGTGTAGATTCGTCGGCAGTGTCAGACGTCGCTGCTGATGGCGGTCGATCGGTCCGTACGCCGGACCGGCCGAGGGAGAGAGGGCCTCCGACGGACTGCGCTGCGGAACCGCCCGGGCATTCGTGTGCCCACGGCGTGCCGCAGAGCCGCCCTACCCACCCTCGACCCATCACGAGGAGCAGCCCGTTATGACGACGGTCGCCAATCGACAGGACTTCAAGGTCGCCGACCTCTCCCTCGCAGCCTTCGGCCGCAAGGAGATCACCCTCGCCGAGCACGAGATGCCCGGCCTGATGTCGATCCGCAAGGAGTACGCCGCCGCGCAGCCGCTGGCCGGCGCCCGCATCACCGGTTCGCTGCACATGACCGTGCAGACGGCCGTGCTGATCGAGACCCTGGTCGCCCTCGGCGCCGAGGTCCGCTGGGCCTCCTGCAACATCTTCTCCACGCAGGACCACGCCGCCGCGGCGATCGCGGTGGGCCCCAACGGCACCCCGGACGCCCCCGCAGGCGTCCCGGTCTTCGCCTGGAAGGGCGAGTCGCTGGAGGAGTACTGGTGGTGCACGGAGCAGGCGCTGACCTGGCCGAACACCCCCACCGGTGGTCCGAACATGATCCTCGACGACGGTGGCGACGCCACGCTCCTCGTCCACAAGGGCGTGGAGTTCGAGAAGGCCGGCGCCGCTCCGGACCCGTCCACCGCGGACAGCGAGGAGTACGCGTACATCCTCACCCTGCTGAACCGCACGCTGGGCGAGTCGCCGCAGAAGTGGACCCAGCTGGCCTCCGAGATCCGTGGTGTCACGGAGGAGACCACGACCGGTGTGCACCGGCTGTACGAGATGCACCGTGACGGCACCCTCCTGTTCCCGGCGATCAACGTCAACGACGCGGTCACCAAGTCGAAGTTCGACAACAAGTACGGCTGCCGCCACTCGCTGATCGACGGCATCAACCGCGCCACCGACGTCCTGATCGGCGGCAAGACCGCCGTCGTCTGCGGCTACGGCGACGTGGGCAAGGGCTGCGCGGAGTCCCTGCGGGGCCAGGGCGCCCGAGTGATCATCACGGAGATCGACCCGATCTGCGCGCTGCAGGCGGCGATGGACGGCTACCAGGTCGCCACCCTCGACGACGTCGTCGAGCAGGCCGACATCTTCGTCACCACGACGGGCAACAAGGACATCATCATGGCCGCCGACATGGCCCGGATGAAGCACCAGGCCATCGTCGGGAACATCGGCCACTTCGACAACGAGATCGACATGGCCGGCCTGGCGAAGATCGACGGCATCGTCAAGGACGAGGTCAAGCCGCAGGTCCACACCTGGACGTTCGCCGACGGCAAGGTCCTCATCGTGCTGTCCGAGGGCCGCCTGCTGAACCTGGGCAACGCGACCGGCCACCCGTCGTTCGTGATGTCCAACTCGTTCGCGGACCAGACCTTGGCCCAGATCGAGCTGTTCACCAAGCCCGAGGAGTACCCGACCGACGTCTACGTGCTGCCCAAGCACCTCGACGAGAAGGTCGCCCGTCTCCACCTCGCCGCGCTCGGCGTGAAGCTCACGACGCTCCGCCCCGAGCAGGCCGCGTACATCGGCGTCGAGGTCGAGGGTCCGTACAAGTCCGACCACTACCGCTACTGACACCGTCACCACCTGCGACGGCCTGCCGGTGACCTGGCCCCTCACCACCGGTCGGTGAAGACCGGCCACCGGCAGACCCCGCATCGTCTGCGGACGCGCGCGCGTCCGCAGACCCGGTGACTCAGCAGCAGTTACGAACGCAGGCCCCCGCACCCCCGTGCCGGGGGCCTGCGCCGTACCGCACCCGCACAGCCCGAGGAACCCGAAGGACCCCATGCCACGCGGCCGATATTCGCTCCACGATCTCCACGACCACACCCCCCTCGGCGAAGAACACTTCCACTGCGCACCCGGCCCCTCGGGCTGGCGCTACGTCTCCCAGACGACCGCCCCGTCCGGCGATCACCTCGGATCCGTCGACCTCACCCTCGACGAGCTCGGCCGCCCCATTCGTCTCGAACTCCACGCCGCGAGCTGGCAGGTCCGCGGCGCCGCCCTCGAAGGCGTCACCTGGGTGCGCACCGACCCGAGCGGCACCCATGCCACCGAAGGCAATGTCCGCGCCCACGCCTTCAGCGGCACGTCCGCCGCATTCCTCGTCGCCACCGCACGGCTGCTGCGTCTCACCCCCACTTCTCCTGCCACCCGGGTCCGCGTCGTCACCTTCACGGACCCGGTCCTCGCCCCCCGTACCGTCGACCAGTCCTGGGCCCTGGTGAACAGTGAAGCGCACCCCACTGACAACGGGCCGCTGACTGTGGACGCGTACCAGGTCAGCGCCCTGGACACCGGTGAGCAGCACACCGTTCACATCGCCGGTGACGTCGTCCTCTCGGCCCCGGGCATCGAGCTCGAAGAGCTGGAGTCCCCGCCCTCGGACCGGTAGTGCCTGCCGACCGGATCAAAGACACCGGACAGGGCGATACACCTAAGGGCTGTCCCGCAATTCCTGGCGGGCGCACGACGACAGCTACGGCACCTCTCCCCCGTAGCCTCAAGGGCACGGGGGGACCCCCTCCGTTGTCGAAACGCCCGAATACATCCAGTATGCGGGCGCCTCTCCGCCTTGCGATGCACCGCATCTGACGCCGCGCGCTGATCCACCAGGAATTGCGGGACAGCCCTTAGGCGGGCGGAGCGAAGCCGCCCGTGGACGGCCGCACCGCGTCCGCCCCGGGATCCTCTGCCGCACCGTCCCGCCCGACGGGCCGGACGGGGGCGGCCTGCGCGGGAGCGGGGTGGGGTGCCGGAACGGGATGAGCCGGGGGAGCGTACTGCGGCAGCGGAACGGGGTGGGGCAGAGGAAGGCCGGCAGGGTGGGGCAGAGGAGCGAGGTGGGGCGGAGGCGCCGCGGCGGCAGGTGCTGCCGCGAACGCCCGGCGTGCATCACGCGTCTGACGTTCGTTCACCACGGCGGCCAGGAACGCGGCGGCAGGCACCCCCGCCGGGGCCGGTACCCCGGTCCTGGCAGCGAGCTCCCCGGCCAGCCGCTCCGACATGGCGCGCCCCACGGCGGCGTCCAGTTGGTGCATCCGCGTCAGATACTGCCGCACGGCAAGCCACAGGTCGTCCGGAACCGCCGACAGGTCCAGGCCGGCGAACCGCCCGACGAGCCAGGGAGGCGGCGGCGGAACGGCTGCGGCCCTGCCCGCCGGCACCCGCTCCCGTACGACGAGCGTTCCTGCGAAGACGTCTCCGAGCCGCCGCCCACGCGCCGAAACGAGCGAGGCGATGGCGGCGACCGCACCGAGCGTCGCGAGGATCTCCACCACGCCCATCGCCCCGCGGACCAGCGCATGCCGGAACCGGATGGGCCCGCCGTCGTCCCGCACCACCCGAAGCCCGCACGCGAGCTTCCCCAGCGAACGGCCATGGCTGAGTGTCTCCACCGCGATGGGTACCCCCACCAGCACAAGCAGAAAGGTGGCGACGCCCACCGCCGCCACCGCCGCTTCGTCGAGTGCGACCGTCGCGATGGCCAACCCGATCGACACCAGGACGAACACCGTCCCCACTGCCACCAGATCGATGACGAGAGCCAGTGCCCGGCTCGGCAGTTTCGCCGGCCGCAACCCCAGCACGACCGCGTCCCCGGTCACCAGCTCACTCATTGCCGCCCACCCTTCCGCCGACCATCCCTGCCCCTCGGGGCCACAGTCTGCCAAGCTGACCCGCAACGCGCCGCAGTTGTACGGACCCGTACACACCCATGCCAGGAGCAGCAGCCGACCATGGACCTCGACGTCTTCGTCCACAGCCACCGCATCGAGTGGGACCGCCTGGACCACCTCCTGCACCGCGGGCGCAAACTCACGGGAGCGGAGGCCGATGAACTCGTCGACCTCTACCAGCGCACGGCCACCCATCTGTCCCTGATCCAGTCCAGCGCGCCCGACCCCCTGCTCACCGCGCGCCTGACGCAGCTGGTGGCCCGGGCCCGCTCCACGGTGACCGGCGCCCGGCGTGCCTCCTGGCGCGATGCCGTCCACTTCCTGACGGCAGGATTTCCCGCGGCGGTCTACCGCTCCAGGCACTGGTGGATACCCACCGCCGTCCTCTCAGCGCTCCTCGCCGCACTGATGGGCTGGTGGATCGGCACCCACCCGGAGGTCCAGGCGGCCATCGCCGCCCCGGAGGACCTCCGCCGCCTGACCAGTCCGGGAGGCGAGTACGAGACGTACTACTCCAGCCACCCGGCGGCCTCCTTCGCCGCCCAGGTCTGGACGAACAACGCCCAGGCCGCCGCCATGTGCCTGGTGCTCGGCGCGTTCCTCTGCGTCCCGGTGATCTGGGTCCTCTTCGTCAACGTGCTCAACCTTGCGGTGGGTATCGGCCTGATGTCCTCGGCGGGCCGGCTGGACACCTTCCTCGGCCTGATCCTTCCCCACGGGCTGCTGGAACTCACGGCGGTCTTCGTCGCGGCCGGCACCGGCCTCCGCCTGGGCTGGACGGTCATCGATCCCGGCCCGCACACCCGGCGTACAGCCCTGGCACAACAGGGCCGGGCCGCCCTCGGCATGGCGATCGGACTTGCCCTCGTCCTCTTCGTCTCGGGCGTCATCGAAGGCTTCGTCACTCCTTCAGGCCTTCCGACCTGGGCACGCATCGCCATCGGCATCGCCGCTGAGCTGGGCTTCCTCGCCTACGTCTACATCCTGGGCGGCCGGGCGGCCCGAGCGGGCGACGCAGGCGACATCGCGGCAGGCGAACGGAGCGCCGAGCTGCCGGTGGCCGCCTGATGTGCGAGCGGCCCCGCTGACCTGCTAGTCTCCTCAAGCCCCAAAAGAACCGTTGACACGGCGGATTGGGGGAGGTAGATTAGAACGGTTGCCTCGAACTGGAAAAGTTCGGGCTCAACGGTTAGGTTTACCTCGCTCTCGACGGAAATGTAATTTCCGCGGAGCCATTTGATTCCCACTCTCCAGAACATGAAGCCGATTAGTTCGGCGTTATTGCTTCTGATAAAGTCGAATCAGCCGAAAGGCAAGGCCACTTCAACGGCCACTGGAATTCAAATTCGGACCGGAAACGGTACGCACGGGTTCTGGTAAGGTTGAAACCGCTGGAAAGGGAAAGCGCGAAAGCGAAGAACTGGAAAGCGAAAATGTAAAACCCGCTTCGACCGGGAATCGGACACGAAAGAGTCTGATAGAGTCGGAAACGCAAGACCGAAGGGAAGCGCCCGGAGGAAAACCCGAAAGGGTGAGTACGAAGGAAGCGTCCGTTCCTTGAGAACTCAACAGCGTGCCAAAAGTCAACGCCAGATATGTTGATAACCCGACCTGTTTCGGCAGGTTCGAGGTTCCTTTGAAAGTCCTGTCAGGCCTTTACCGGCTTGGTAGGCAATGCACACAGCGAGGACATAGCGAACGACCGGTCCTATTCCGACTCGGTTGTTCCGCTCTCGTGGTGTCTACCCGATTACGGGAAAACATTCACGGAGAGTTTGATCCTGGCTCAGGACGAACGCTGGCGGCGTGCTTAACACATGCAAGTCGAACGATGAAGCCTTTCGGGGTGGATTAGTGGCGAACGGGTGAGTAACACGTGGGCAATCTGCCCTTCACTCTGGGACAAGCCCTGGAAACGGGGTCTAATACCGGATAATACTTTCTCTCTCATGGGGGAAGGTTAAAAGCTCCGGCGGTGAAGGATGAGCCCGCGGCCTATCAGCTAGTTGGTGGGGTAATGGCCTACCAAGGCGACGACGGGTAGTCGGCCTGAGAGGGCGACCGGCCACACTGGGACTGAGACACGGCCCAGACTCCTACGGGAGGCAGCAGTGGGGAATATTGCACAATGGGCGAAAGCCTGATGCAGCGACGCCGCGTGAGGGATGACGGCCTTCGGGTTGTAAACCTCTTTCAGCAGGGAAGAAGCGAAAGTGACGGTACCTGCAGAAGAAGCGCCGGCTAACTACGTGCCAGCAGCCGCGGTAATACGTAGGGCGCAAGCGTTGTCCGGAATTATTGGGCGTAAAGAGCTCGTAGGCGGCTTGTTGCGTCGGTTGTGAAAGCCCGGGGCTTAACCCCGGGTCTGCAGTCGATACGGGCAGGCTAGAGTGTGGTAGGGGAGATCGGAATTCCTGGTGTAGCGGTGAAATGCGCAGATATCAGGAGGAACACCGGTGGCGAAGGCGGATCTCTGGGCCATTACTGACGCTGAGGAGCGAAAGCGTGGGGAGCGAACAGGATTAGATACCCTGGTAGTCCACGCCGTAAACGTTGGGAACTAGGTGTTGGCGACATTCCACGTCGTCGGTGCCGCAGCTAACGCATTAAGTTCCCCGCCTGGGGAGTACGGCCGCAAGGCTAAAACTCAAAGGAATTGACGGGGGCCCGCACAAGCAGCGGAGCATGTGGCTTAATTCGACGCAACGCGAAGAACCTTACCAAGGCTTGACATCGCCCGGAAAGCCGTAGAGATACGGCCCCCCTTGTGGTCGGGTGACAGGTGGTGCATGGCTGTCGTCAGCTCGTGTCGTGAGATGTTGGGTTAAGTCCCGCAACGAGCGCAACCCTTGTTCTGTGTTGCCAGCATGCCCTTCGGGGTGATGGGGACTCACAGGAGACTGCCGGGGTCAACTCGGAGGAAGGTGGGGACGACGTCAAGTCATCATGCCCCTTATGTCTTGGGCTGCACACGTGCTACAATGGCCGGTACAATGAGCTGCGATGCCGCGAGGCGGAGCGAATCTCAAAAAGCCGGTCTCAGTTCGGATTGGGGTCTGCAACTCGACCCCATGAAGTCGGAGTTGCTAGTAATCGCAGATCAGCATTGCTGCGGTGAATACGTTCCCGGGCCTTGTACACACCGCCCGTCACGTCACGAAAGTCGGTAACACCCGAAGCCGGTGGCCCAACCCCTTGTGGGAGGGAGCTGTCGAAGGTGGGACTGGCGATTGGGACGAAGTCGTAACAAGGTAGCCGTACCGGAAGGTGCGGCTGGATCACCTCCTTTCTAAGGAGCATCTAGATTCCGCAAGGAATCCAGAGACCATTTCGTCGGCAAATGTTCGACGGTGGTTGCTCAAGGGTGGAACGTTGACTATTCGGCACGATGAGCACGGTTTCGTTAGTACTGCTTCGGCGTGGAAAACGGGAACGGGTTGATCGGGTCGGGCACGCTGTTGGGTATCTGAAGGTACGGGCTCATTTGAGTCTGTCCTTCGGTTGCCGGCCCCAGTGAACTCGTTCTTCGGAGCGGGGTGATGGGTGGCTGGTCGTTGTTTGAGAACTGCACAGTGGACGCGAGCATCTGTGGCCAAGTTTTTAAGGGCGCACGGTGGATGCCTTGGCACCAGGAACCGATGAAGGACGTGGGAGGCCACGATAGTCCCCGGGGAGCTGTCAACCAAGCTTTGATCCGGGGGTTTCCGAATGGGGAAACCCGGCAGTCGTCATGGGCTGTCACCCGCTGCTGAACACATAGGCAGTGTGGAGGGAACGAGGGGAAGTGAAACATCTCAGTACCCTCAGGAAGAGAAAACAACCGTGATTCCGGGAGTAGTGGCGAGCGAAACTGGATCAGGCCAAACCGTATGCGTGTGATACCCGGCAGGGGTTGCGCATGCGGGGTTGTGGGATCTCTTTTTCATGGTCTGCCGGCCGTGAGACGAGTCAGAAACCGTTGATGTAGGCGAAGGACATGCGAAAGGTCCGGCGTAGAGGGTAAGACCCCCGTAGCTGAAACATTAACGGCTCGTTTAAGAGACACCCAAGTAGCACGGGGCCCGAGAAATCCCGTGTGAATCTGGCGGGACCACCCGTTAAGCCTAAATATTCCCTGGTGACCGATAGCGGATAGTACCGTGAGGGAATGGTGAAAAGTACCGCGGGAGCGGAGTGAAATAGTACCTGAAACCGTGTGCCTACAAGCCGTGGGAGCGTCGCTGTATGTGCTTGCACATGCAGTCGTGACTGCGTGCCTTTTGAAGAATGAGCCTGCGAGTTTGCGGTGTGTTGCGAGGTTAACCCGTGTGGGGAAGCCGTAGCGAAAGCGAGTCCGAATAGGGCGATTTAGTAGCGCGCTCAAGACCCGAAGCGGAGTGATCTAGCCATGGGCAGGTTGAAGCGGAGGTAAGACTTCGTGGAGGACCGAACCCACCAGGGTTGAAAACCTGGGGGATGACCTGTGGTTAGGGGTGAAAGGCCAATCAAACTCCGTGATAGCTGGTTCTCCCCGAAATGCATTTAGGTGCAGCGTCGTGTGTTTCTTGCCGGAGGTAGAGCACTGGATAGGCGATGGGCCCTACCGGGTTACTGACCTTAGCCAAACTCCGAATGCCGGTAAGTGAGAGCACGGCAGTGAGACTGTGGGGGATAAGCTCCATGGTCGAGAGGGAAACAGCCCAGAGCATCGACTAAGGCCCCTAAGCGTACGCTAAGTGGGAAAGGATGTGGAGTCGCAGAGACAACCAGGAGGTTGGCTTAGAAGCAGCCACCCTTGAAAGAGTGCGTAATAGCTCACTGGTCAAGTGATTCCGCGCCGACAATGTAGCGGGGCTCAAGCGTACCGCCGAAGTCGTGTCATTCCAGCATGTACCCCCAACGGGGGCTGGGATGGGTAGGGGAGCGTCGTGTGCCGGGTGAAGCAGCCGCGGAAGCGAGTTGTGGACGGTTCACGAGTGAGAATGCAGGCATGAGTAGCGATACACACGTGAGAAACGTGTGCGCCGATTGACTAAGGGTTCCTGGGTCAAGCTGATCTGCCCAGGGTAAGTCGGGACCTAAGGCGAGGCCGACAGGCGTAGTCGATGGACAACCGGTTGATATTCCGGTACCCGCTTTGAAACGCCCAATACTGAATCAGGCGATGCTAAGTCCGTGAAGCCGGCCCGATCTCTTCGGAGTTGAGGGTAGTGGTGGAGCCGACGAACCAGACTTGTACTAGGTAAGCGATGGGGTGACGCAGGAAGGTAGTCCAGCCCGGGCGGTGGTAGTCCCGGGGTAAGGGTGTAGGCCGTGTGGTAGGTAAATCCGTCACACATTAAGGCTGAGACCTGATGCCGAGCCGATTGTGGTGAAGTGGATGATCCTATGCTGTCGAGAAAAGCCTCTAGCGAGTTTCATGGCGGCCCGTACCCTAAACCGACTCAGGTGGTCAGGTAGAGAATACCGAGGCGTTCGGGTGAACTATGGTTAAGGAACTCGGCAAAATGCCCCCGTAACTTCGGGAGAAGGGGGCCATCACTGGTGAGGGAACTTGCTTCCTGAGCTGGGGGTGGCCGCAGAGACCAGCGAGAAGCGACTGTTTACTAAAAACACAGGTCCGTGCGAAGCCGTAAGGCGATGTATACGGACTGACGCCTGCCCGGTGCTGGAACGTTAAGGGGACCGGTTAGCTGACTTTCGGGTCGGCGAAGCTGAGAACTTAAGCGCCAGTAAACGGCGGTGGTAACTATAACCATCCTAAGGTAGCGAAATTCCTTGTCGGGTAAGTTCCGACCTGCACGAATGGCGTAACGACTTCTCGACTGTCTCAACCATAGGCCCGGTGAAATTGCACTACGAGTAAAGATGCTCGTTTCGCGCAGCAGGACGGAAAGACCCCGGGACCTTTACTATAGTTTGATATTGGTGTTCGGTTCGGCTTGTGTAGGATAGGTGGGAGACTTTGAAGCGGCCACGCCAGTGGTTGTGGAGTCGTCGTTGAAATACCACTCTGGTCGTGCTGGATGTCTAACCTGGGTCCGTGATCCGGATCAGGGACAGTGTCTGATGGGTAGTTTAACTGGGGCGGTTGCCTCCTAAAGAGTAACGGAGGCGCCCAAAGGTTCCCTCAGCCTGGTTGGCAATCAGGTGTTGAGTGTAAGTGCACAAGGGAGCTTGACTGTGAGACCGACGGGTCGAGCAGGGACGAAAGTCGGGACTAGTGATCCGGCAGTGGCTTGTGGAAGCGCTGTCGCTCAACGGATAAAAGGTACCCCGGGGATAACAGGCTGATCTTCCCCAAGAGTCCATATCGACGGGATGGTTTGGCACCTCGATGTCGGCTCGTCGCATCCTGGGGCTGGAGTCGGTCCCAAGGGTTGGGCTGTTCGCCCATTAAAGCGGTACGCGAGCTGGGTTTAGAACGTCGTGAGACAGTTCGGTCCCTATCCGCTGTGCGCGTAGGAATATTGAGAAGGGCTGTCCCTAGTACGAGAGGACCGGGACGGACGAACCTCTGGTGTGCCAGTTGTCCTGCCAAGGGCATGGCTGGTTGGCTACGTTCGGAAAGGATAACCGCTGAAAGCATCTAAGCGGGAAGCCTGCTTCGAGATGAGTATTCCCACCCTCTTGAAGGGTTAAGGCTCCCAGTAGACGACTGGGTTGATAGGCCAGATGTGGAAGCCCGGTAACGGGTGGAGCTGACTGGTACTAATAGGCCGAGGGCTTGTCCTCAGTTGCTCGCGTCCACTGTGTTAGTTCTGAAATAACGAACGGCCGTGTTTTGTTCCGGTGTTGGTTAATTTCATAGTGTTTCGGTGGTCATTGCGTTAGGGAAACGCCCGGTTACATTCCGAACCCGGAAGCTAAGCCTTTCAGCGCCGATGGTACTGCAGGGGGGACCCTGTGGGAGAGTAGGACGCCGCCGAACTCCTTTTGATAGTTAAGCCCCGTGCCCTTGTGGCACGGGGCTTTTCTGCGTTCCCGGCCAGGAATGATCGCATCAGGTTCGCGGCACGTCGGAGTCCTCGGTCCATGCGGGCTTCCACGTCTCGCCGTCGGCCTGGTGAGGCCGTGTGGATCCGAGATAGTCGCGGAGAGCGATGAGGGCGGGGTGTGGGTTGTCGCGACGCCAGATCAGTGAGTGCGGGTAGACAGGAGTGGGGTCGGTCACCGGGATGCGCCGCAGTCCATGGCCGGCGGGCCAGATCAGGCGGGTGTGCTCGCCCATGAAGGTGGCCAGGGCCGGAGTGTCGGCGATGGTGTCCAGAAGGGCGTCGGAACCGAAGTTGGGGCCGGTCGCCTCGATGGTGAGGCCGAATTCGGCGACGAGGTCGTCGTAGTAAGCGCCCCACTCGGTACCGGGGACGATGCCGGGCATCCAGATCCGGTGCCCGGCGAGCTGCGCGAGGGTCACGGACCTGGCGCCCGCCAGTGCGTGGGCAGGGCCTGTGAGGAGTTGCAACGGCTCATCGAGCACTCGGGCGGATTCGATGTCCTTGGGAAGTGGCCGGCCGGGCGCCGTGACGGCGCGGAACGACGCATCGATCGCACCGGACCGGATAGCGGCGACGGCCGTGTCGATCTCGAACAGCATCAACACGTCGAGCTCGATTTCGGGGTGAGCGCGGTGGAATCCGCGCATCAGGCCCGCCTGCGCGCCGCGCGACGCGAGCACGTCGACACGCAGCGGGCGACGGCCGGCGTGCACGGACGCGACCGCGCGCTCCGCGACGCGCAACAGCTCACGGGCGTGAGGCAGAAGTGCCTGCCCGTCGATGGTGAGCTCGGCGCCCCGTGGCGTGCGGGTGAACAGCCGCACCCCGAGGCTTTTCTCCAGCACGGAGATGCGTCTGGAGACGGCCTGCTGGGTGATCGAGAGCTCAGCGGCGGCTTCCTGGAACTGGCCCGTGTCGGCGACGGCTGCGAAGGTGCGTACGGCTTCGAGATCCATGGAGATCCACGGTAATTCACAACGGATCGTTGTGCAGTGGCGCCAACTCTGTTGTTTGACCTGCTGTTGTCCTGCTCGATTAGCTCTCCCCGGGCAATGTCTGTTTGTTCGGTAGGACATCAAGGGTGGCTGAGCATGGTGGGCAGGAGACCGTTGGGGCGGCAGTTCGGGTGGCTGTGGGCGGCGTATGCCGTCAGTGGGTTCGGCACCCGGCTGGCGTTCGACGCGTTCGCTCTGATCGCGATCCTCGCACTCCACGCTGGGCCGACCCAGGTGTCCGTACTGGCCGCGGCAGGGCTTGCTGTGGGAGCCGCCGTAGCCGTGCCGCTGGGGCCGTGGCTGGAGTTCCGGCGCAAGCGGCCGGTGATGGTCGCGATGGACCTGACCCGGTTCGCAGCGCTGATGAGCGTACCTGCCGCGTATGCGCTCGGTCTGCTCGGCTTCGCGCAGCTTCTGCTCGTGTCCGTTGTCGTCGGCGCGGCGGATATCGCGTTCACCGCGGCCAGCGGCGCGTATCTGAAGACGCTCGTGCGGCCTGAGGACCTGCTCGTCGCGAACGGACGGTTCGAGTCCACGGCTTGGACCGTCACGGTGCTCGGACCGCCGGCCGGCACGGCGGCGATCGGATTCTTCGGACCGGTGACGACGGTGGTGGCCGATGCGGTCAGCTATCTGCTCTCAGCCGCAGGCATCCGTGCCATCGGTGGCAGCGAGCCGTACCCCGCGCGAACGGGTATGCCCAGGTCGCGGCTCCGGCCCCGCGACCTGCTCGAAGGGTGGCGGCACATCCTGAGCCACCCGGCCCTGCGTCCTCTGTTCTTCAACACGGTCCTGGTCAGCGGTCTGATCATGGCAACCTCGCCGCTGCTCGCCGTCCTCATGCTCGGGGACCTCGGGTTCGCCCCCTGGCAGTACGGCCTTGCGTTCGGCCTGCCCTGTGTCGGCGGGATCATCGGCTCACGGCTGGCCCGCGGGCTCGTCGCACGGGTCGGACGCCAGAGGGCCCTGCTCGCCGCCGGGGCGCTGCGCGCGTGCTGGTCGCTCGGGCTGGCCTTCGTCCGGCCCGGTGCGGGCGGACTCGTGCTCGTCATCGTGGTCGAGTTCGGGCTGATCACCTGTATGGGTGTGTTCAACCCGGTGTTCGCCACCTATCGGCTCGAGCAGACGGCGACGGACCGGATCGTCCGCACCCTGTCGGCGTGGTCGGTCACCAGCAAGCTGACGGTCGCGGCCATGACCGGGCTATGGGGTCTGCTGGCCGCCGTCACCGGTCCTCGCGCCGCGATCGCCATCGCCGGTCTTCTCATGCTGTTCACGCCGTTCCTGCTTCCCTGGTCCGACCGCGAGTCACACCACGAGCCGGATACGGCAGGGATCCGAGGCTGACTCTCCTCGCAATTCGTCCCCTGCCCCTGCCCCCGCTCGGGGCCCGGGGCGGGGGGAGGGGACGGGCCTTACAGCCGGCCGGCGGCCTTGAGGGCCAGGTAGGCGTCCGCGAGGGACGGCGCGAGGCTGTCCGGGGTGGCGTCCACGACGACCACGCCGTGACGCTGGAGCCGGTCCGCAGTCCGACGCCGTTCTGCCTGCGCCTGGGCTCCCGCGGCAGCGTCGTAGATCGCGTCCACTGTTCCCCTCGCTGCCGCCATCTCCTCGATGTGAGGGTCCCGCACGGCTGCCAGCAGCACGGTATGGCGCTGAGTAAGACGGGGCAGCACGGGCAGCAGCCCTTCCTCGACAGGGGCTGCGTCAAGGCTGGTCAGCAGCACGATGAGGGAGCGCCGAGGGGCATGCGTCAGCGCGGCGGCGCTCAGACCCCGGGCGTCGGTTTCCACGAGTTCCGGCTCCAGCGGGGCCAGGGCGTCGACCATGGCCGACAGGACGTCGCCGGCGCCCCGGCCCCGGACCTGGGCGCGCACACGGCGGTCGTGGGCGAGAAGGTCCACGCGATCGCCGGCTCGGGTCGCCAGGGCGGTGAGAAGGAGAGCCGCGTCCATCGACGCGTCGAGGCGGGGCACATCACCGACCCGGCCCGCCGACGTACGGCCGGTGTCGAGGACGATGAGGATGTGACGGTCGCGCTCGGGGCGCCAGGTCCGTACGGCGACCGCCGACTGGCGCGCGGTGGCCCGCCAGTCGATCGAGCGGGTGTCGTCACCGGGGACGTAGGCGCGCAGACTGTCGAACTCCGTGCCCTCGCCCCGGGTGAGGACACTTGTACGGCCGTCCAGCTCGCGCAGCCTGGCCAGGCGGGACGGCAGGTGCTTGCGGCTCGTGAAGGGTGGCAGGACGCGTACCTTCCACGGGGCGTGATGGCTGCCCTGGCGGGCCGCGAGTCCCAGCGGGCCGTAGGAGCGGACGGTGATCTGTTCCGCCCGGCGGTCACCGCGACGGGTGGGGCGCAGCACCGTGGTGACACGGCGGCGTTCACCGGGCGGGACATCCAGTCTGTGGCGAGACGCTGCCTGGTCCGTGCCCGGGAACCAACTGCTGGGAGGCCATGCGTCGCGGAGGTGTGCCCGCAGGCGACGACGGGAAGGATTGACTACGGTGAGTAGCACTTCGGCGCTGTCACCGAGTCGAACGGTTGTATCACCGGATCGAGTGAAATGGAGCTGGCGGACTGGTGCTGCCAGGGCGTAGTCGCACAGAATTGCTAGAAGAAGCGGGGCGTTGACCGCGAGCATACCCGTCCAGCTCGGGGCCAGTATGCCTACAGGGAGTGACCCAAGGGCGGCGAGCAGAGAGGTGCGTCCGGTAAGGGCCACCATTCACCGCCTCAACGGGGTACGGGGACATGGGCGAGAACCGCGGTGATGACGGAGTCCGGGGTGACTCCCTCCATCTCCGCCTCGGGCCGCAACTGAATGCGGTGCCGGAGCGTGGGGAGTGCGAGGGCTTTCACGTCGTCGGGGGTGACGTAGTCGCGGCCGGTCAGCCAGGCCCAGGCACGGGCAGTGGAGAGCAGAGCGGTGGCGCCCCGGGGTGAGACACCCAGGGAGAGCGAGGGGGATTCACGCGTGGCACGACAGATATCCACGACATAGCCGGCGATTTCGGGGGAGACGGTGGTCCTGGCGACAGCGATGCGTGCGGCCTCCAGGTCGGCGGGCCCGGCGACCGGTCGTATGCCGGCTGCGTGCAGGTCGCGGGGGTTGAAGCCGTCGGCATGGCGGGTCAGGACGTTGATCTCGTCGTCGCGGGACGGCAGTGGGACCGTCAGCTTGAGGAGAAACCGGTCCAACTGGGCTTCGGGGAGGGGATAGGTGCCCTCGTACTCCACGGGGTTCTGCGTTGCCGCCACGAGGAACGGGTCCGGCAGGGGGCGAGGAGTGCCGTCGACGGTGACCTGGCGTTCCTCCATCGCTTCCAAAAGGGAGGACTGGGTCTTGGGAGGCGTCCGGTTGATCTCGTCGGCGAGCAGAAGGTTCGTGAACACCGGTCCCGGCTGGAAGGAGAACTCGGCGGTGCGGGCGTCGTAGACGAGTGAGCCCGTGACGTCACTCGGCATCAGGTCGGGGGTGAACTGGACGCGTTTGGTGTCGAGTTGGAGCGACGCTGCGAGGGCCCGGACCAGGAGGGTCTTGGCCACGCCGGGGACACCTTCCAGCAGGACATGGCCGCGGCACAGCAGCGCGACCACGAGACCGGTGACCGCCGGGTCCTGGCCGACCACGGCCTTCGCGATCTCGGAGCGCAGCGCTTCCAGGGAGGCGCGGGCCGCGGCGTCGCCGCTGACGGTCCCGGTTGTCCCGGCGGGAATGGGGGGCGGGGCGCTCATGAGGTACGGACCTCCCTTTCGAGGGTGTCGAGTTGTTCTGCCAGAAGGACGAGAGCGGCGTCGTCCGAAGGGACCGAGCCGAAGAGCAGTTCGTGGAGGCGGGTGCCATCGGCACCGCGGCGTACGGACACGGCGGGGAGGAGCGTCGCGGGGGCGTGTGCGTCGCGCGGGGAGACGCCGACCAGGGGGGCGAGGCGGGTACGGGCGGCGTGGCGCAGGGCGGCGGCAGCCCGGTCGCGGGCCTTGGCCTTGCGCTGGAGGCGGGCACGGCCCTCGGTGGACTCGGAGGCGCGGATGGCCACGGGCAGCCGCTCGGCGACCACGGGGCCCAGGCGCCGTGCCCGCCAGATCGCGGCGAGTACGGCTGCGAGGGCGAGTTGGAGGGTTCCCCAGAGCCAGCCTGACGGCATCAGGTCGATGAAGCTGCTTTCGTCCTCCGCGCCGTCGCCGTCCGTGCCGCTGTCGTTGTCTCCGTTGCTGCCCGCGGCCGAGGGATCACCGAGCGAGGGGAGGTACCAGACCAGATGGGGGCGCGAGCCGAGGAGTTGAAGGGCCAGCGAGGCATTGCCCTCGTTGTCCAGACGGTCGTTGTAGAGGAGGTCGGGGGATCCGAGCAGGACGGTGTCGCCCGAGGCGGGCTGTTCCAGGATCAGCAGGGAGGGAAGGCCGGCGGCCGGGTAGCAGGCGCGGGCGCCGACACCGCTCGACGTGTAGCGGAATCCCCCTGTCTCGGCCTCGCCGGCATGGCGTGCGGCGGCCAGCGAGCACTGTGGGGCACGTGTGGAAACCGGCACGGTGGACCGCGCGCGGACACCGGGTGCCAGTGCGCCCACGGAGGGCGGACCGGCAGCGAGGAGGACGGTCCGGCCGCCCGTATCGGCGGTTTCCGCACGGAGCGCGTCCTGCTGAGACGGCGTCAGCAGATTGGGGGCGGCGACCAGCAGAGTGGTGTCGGAGCCGGCTGCGGCCGTGGCGTCCCGAAGCGTGGTGACGACGCGGACGGATATGCCTCGGTCTTTGAGGAGTTCGGCGACGGCCCTGCTGCCGTATCCGTCTGCGGAGCGGGGGTCGAGCCGGCCGTGCTGGTCTCCGGAGCGGGTGGCTGCCAGGGCGATACCTGCGGCGACGAGCACGAGAAGGGCAAGCAGGAGCCCGCGAGCGCGGATCCAGACCTGACGCGGCGTGAGGGAGGCGGAGGTGGAGGGAGCGGCCGTCGCGGTCATTCGGCAGCCTCCAGGAGGGTGCCGGAGAGGTGCGGTGTCGCGGACTCGATGTCGAGATCGAGGGTGAGCACGGTCAGGTACGTCTGCTGGTCGGCCGATCGCCCGCCGTATGTCACGTCGTCGAAGGTCCGGGCTGCCGCCCGGAGCCGTGTGGCGTGTGCGGGAAGTGCGCGGCCCGCCTCCGCGGCGGCCTCGTCGGCGGTGCGTCCGGGGCGGGCGTCGAGCAGAGCGCGTTCCTCCAGCGAGCGGACGATGGCGCGCATCCGCTCCTGGACCGCCTGGCTCCAGTGGCCGGCAGCGGCGTGGGCCTCGGCGGCGGCGCGGTGTTCCGGTGCGCCGCGGAGGCCGCTCTCGAAGAGGGCGTCCGCTGCCCCACGCGAGGTGCGCTGCGGCGCGCCCAGACGCCATAGGAGCCCGGCGATCAGGGCGATCACGATCAGTACGAGTACGACCAGCCCCACAGGTCCGCCCGGGGCAGCGCCCGAGGCGGTCGAAAGGAGGTCACCGATCCAGTCCCAGAGATGTTCCAGAGCACGCTGGAGCGGGTTCGGATCGTTCTCGTGGTACATCGGCTTGGACAGTTCGTGCCGCGCGGCTTCGCGGGCGGGCACCCGTGGAGTGTCCACGGGTATGTCGCCGCTCGCGCGGATCAGTAGCTCTGCTGCCGCTGTGCCACCCGCCCCCGACACGGTGTCAGCTCCTGTTGTCGTAGCCGGGCAGGCCGGCTGCCCTGGCGAGGTCGAGGTCGAGCGCTTCTCGCCGGATGCGCTGGTCCACGTAGAGAAGGGCCATGACACCGGCGGACAGAGGATAGGTGATCGTCGCGATGACCACGTCGCCGATCGCGGAGACGATCAGGAACGGCCAGCCGAAACTGGTGGCTCCGTCGGTGAGGAAGGAGCTCAGACCGCCGTCGTCCACCGCCATCGCGATGAGGCCGAACGGCATGCCGATCACGAGCGTCACGATGAGCGTCAGCAGCCAGGTGAGCGCGAGGATGCCGAAGGTCCGCCACCAGGCGCCGCGGACCAGTTTGGCGGAGCGACGCAGCGATGCGGTGATCGACTGCCGTTCCAGCATCAGCGCCGGGGAGGCGAGGCAGAAGCGGACCATGAGCCAGAGGAACACACCGCCGGCCGCGAGCAGTCCGATGAAGGCGAGGCCGACCCCTGCCGTGTCGCCGATCAGGAAACCCGGGAGGATTCCCGCGGTCATGATGACCGCGGCCATGAGGGCCAGCAGGAGGGTCAGGCCCAGGAGCGGGAGCAGCCGGGGCCGGGCCTCGGTCCAGGCGTCGGAGAGCGTGACGGGGCGGCCCAGCACCGAGCGGCTGATCACCACGGTCAGCACTGCGGTGGTGAAGATCGTGGCGAGCATCGAGATGAGCAGAGGCGGGGCGGTGTTGAGCAGGCTGGAGCGGAGCGAGTCGGTGGCCTGGCGCAGGGCCTCCGATCCGGTGGCGTTCCGGTCGATCGACGGGGGTTCCGGCAGAAGGTACCGCTGCACCAGCAGGATGCCGGCCTGGGCGATCACGGAGACGGTGAGCGTGATGCCGAGGACCGTGCGCCAGTGCGCGCGCATGGTGGAGACGGCACCGTCCAGGATCTCACCGACGCCCAGGGGCCGCAGGGGGATGACGCCGGGTTTGGCAGCAGCGGGCTGCCGCCCCCAGCCGTGTCCCTGCGGGGGAACGCCCCAGCCCGGGTAGGGGGGCGGTGTGCCGGGGCCGGTGGTGGGACTGCCCGGCGCGGACCACTGCCCTGCGGGCGGCTGCGTGGAAGACCAGTTCCCCGCAGGTCCGCTGCCGTCGACGGGCTCGGAAGGCCGGGGGACGCCTGCCTCCTGGTCGTCGGAGGGGGCAGATCCGGGCGAGGCCCAGCCCGGAGTGTCGTTCATTCTCGCTCCTTCACGGTCCTGTCCGCGCATCGGGGCGTCAGGTTGGCAGCCATCGTGCCACGCGTGGCACCCGTCCGGGCCTGGCGCTGGATCTCCTTCGTTCCTTCCTGCGCGGGCGTCCCACGGGGCAGACTGGACGGATGGCTGATCAGGACGCGCAATCGCCGGTGGGCAGCGAGCCCGCCGCGCTTCCCGTACTTCGCTGGGACGAGCCTCCGGAAGGCCCTGTCCTGGTGCTTCTCGACCAGACGAGGCTGCCGGCCGAGGAGGCGGAGCTTGCCTGTACCGACGTCCCCGCGCTGGTGGAGGCGATCCGGACGCTGGCGGTACGCGGGGCCCCTCTGCTGGGCATCGCAGGGGCCTACGGGGTGGCTCTCGCCGCCGCGCGGGGCTATGACGTGGCGGAGGCCGCGGGTCTGCTGGAGCAGGCGCGGCCCACCGCGGTGAACCTCGGGTACGGGGTACGGCGTGCCTCCGGGGCGTACTGGGCGGCCGTCGACAAGGGGGCCGGTCCGGAGCGGGCGGCGGCGGTGGCGCTGGACGAGGCCCGGGCGCTGCACCGGGAGGACGCCGTGGCCAGCGGGCACATGGCCCGGTTCGGGCTCGCCCTGCTGAACGAGCTGCTGCCCGGCGGCGGCCATCGGCTGCTGACCCACTGCAACACCGGGGCGCTTGTCTCCGGGGGCGAGGGAACGGCCTTCGCGGTGGCGCTAGGTGCGCACCGGGCGGGGCGGCTCAGGCGGCTGTGGGTGGACGAGACCCGTCCGCTGCTGCAGGGCGCCCGGCTCACCGCGTACGAGGCCGCACGCAACGGTATGCCGTACACCCTGCTCACGGACAACGCCGCGGGGTCGTTGTTTGCCGCGGGCGAAGTGGATGCCGTGCTCATCGGGGCGGACCGCATCGCTGCCGACGGGTCGGTGGCCAACAAGGTCGGGAGCTATCCGCTGGCGGTTCTCGCGAAGTATCACCACGTACCGTTCATCGTGGTGGCACCGACCACGACCGTGGATCTGCACACCGCGGACGGTGCGGCCATCACCGTGGAGCAGCGACCGGCCCGGGAAGTGACCGAGGTCACACCATCGCGGCTGGGGGGTGACGGGAGGGGTGCGGGCGGAGTGCCCGTGGCCCCGGTGGGAACCCCGGCGTACAACCCCGCCTTCGACATCACGCCGCCGGAGCTGGTCACGGCGATCGTCACGGAGGAGGGCGTAATCTCCCCGGTCACAGGGGTCGAACTGGCAGAGCTGTGTGCCAGATCATCGCAGGTAACGATTAGCTAATGGGATGATGTCGTTTATGAAGGGACGCGTCCTTGTCGTCGACGACGACACCGCACTGGCCGAGATGCTCGGGATTGTGCTGCGTGGTGAGGGGTTCGAGCCGTCGTTCGTAGCGGACGGCGACAAGGCACTTGCTGCATTTCGTGAGGCAAAGCCGGACCTGGTTCTGCTGGATCTCATGCTGCCCGGTAGGGACGGCATCGAGGTCTGCAGGTTGATCAGGGCCGAGTCCGGTGTGCCGATCGTCATGCTCACTGCCAAGAGCGACACGGTTGACGTGGTGGTGGGCCTGGAGTCCGGGGCCGACGACTACATCGTCAAGCCGTTCAAACCTAAGGAGTTGGTTGCCCGGATCAGGGCACGTTTGCGGAGGTCCGAGGAACCGGCACCGGAACAGCTGACCATCGGGGACCTGGTCATAGATGTGGCCGGGCATTCGGTGAAGCGGGAGGGGCAGTCCATCGCCCTGACCCCGCTGGAGTTCGACCTGCTGGTCGCGCTCGCCCGCAAGCCGTGGCAGGTCTTCACCCGTGAGGTACTCCTCGAGCAGGTCTGGGGATACCGTCACGCCGCTGACACCCGTCTGGTGAATGTCCACGTGCAGCGACTTCGCTCCAAGGTCGAGAAGGACCCGGAGCGGCCGGAGATCGTCGTGACCGTCCGAGGCGTCGGTTACAAGGCCGGACCGAGCTGATATGTCCCTGGGTAGCACTGCTCCGAAGCCCGGGGAGCCGGGAGTCCGTGCGGAGCGGGCTGCCGGTTCAGGGCACATGTCATCTCCGGTGGGGCGCTTCCTGCAGGGCGGCCGGTTGTTCCAGGACCGGGCGCCCGGCGGGCCGGTGCCGCGGCTGCTGATGCGCTGGGTGAGGCGTCCGCTGCTGCCTGCCGTACGGCTGTGGCGGCGCAACCTCCAGTTGCGGGTCGTCGCCGGCACGCTGCTGATGTCGCTCGGTGTGGTGCTGCTGCTCGGTCTCGTCGTGATCGGCCAGGTGCGCAACGGCCTGCTGGACGCGAAGGGCAAAGCAGCCCAGACACAGGCCGCCGGAGGGTTCGTCGCCGCCCAGGAGAAGGCGAACGCACCGGTCCCCCCCTCTCAGGGCGGTGACACCGCAGACGGCACGACGGCCAACAACTCCTGGCGGACCGAGCTCGTCGACCAGCTCGCCAGTGGTGGGAAGTACGCCTTCAACGTGGTGGCGCTCAGCGCCGACGAGGGGTCCCGCGCGCCGCGCGGCTCGGGCAGCGTCGAGGCCGAGAGCATTCCGCAGAAACTGCGCGAGTCCGTGAACAAGGGACCCGGAGCCTTCCAGACGTACGCCCAGATCAAGTACTCGAACGGGCAGGATCCGCAGCCCGGTCTCATCGTGGGCAAGCGGCTCTATGACATCGACCGCAATCCGTACCAGCTGTACTACGTCTTCCCGCTGACGCAGGAGGAGAAGTCCCTGACCCTGATCAAGGGCACACTGGCGACCGCGGGCCTGTTCGTGGTCGTGTTGCTCGGGGCCATCGCGTGGTTCGTGGTGCGCCAGGTCGTCACCCCCGTACGCATGGCCGCGGGGATCGCCGAACGGCTCTCGGCCGGCCGGCTCCAGGAGCGGATGAAGGTCACCGGCGAGGACGACATCGCCCGGCTCGGTGAAGCCTTCAACAAGATGGCGCAGAATCTCCAGCTGAAGATCCAGCAGTTGGAGGAGCTCTCCCGGATGCAGCGGCGCTTCGTCTCCGACGTCTCGCACGAGCTTCGGACGCCGCTGACGACCGTGCGCATGGCCGCGGACGTCATTCACGAGGCACGGGTCGACTTCGACCCGGTCACCGCGCGTTCCGCGGAGCTCCTCGGGGACCAGCTCGACCGGTTCGAGTCGCTGCTCTCCGATCTGCTGGAGATCAGCCGTTTCGACGCCGGTGCGGCGGCGCTGGAGGCCGAGCCGATAGATCTGCGGCAGGTCGTGCGGCGGGTGATCGGTGGGGCCGAACCGCTGGCCGAGCGCAAGGGCAGCCGGATCCGGGTGGTCGGCGACGAGCAGCCCGTGATCGCCGAGGCCGATGCGCGTCGGGTCGAGAGGGTCCTGCGCAATCTGGTGGTCAACGCCGTCGAGCACGGCGAAGGCCGCGATGTCGTGGTGCGGATGGGTGTGGCCGGCGGAGCGGTCGCCGTGGCCGTCCGGGACTACGGCGTGGGGCTGAAGCCCGGAGAGGCGACCCGGGTGTTCAACCGTTTCTGGCGGGCCGACCCGGCCCGTGCCAGGACGACCGGTGGCACCGGCCTCGGGCTGTCCATCGCCGTCGAGGACGCACGGCTGCACGGCGGCTGGCTGCAGGCCTGGGGCGAGCCGGGCGGCGGCTCGCAGTTCCGGCTGACGCTGCCGCGTACGGCGGACGAACCGCTGCGCGGATCGCCGATACCGCTGGAGCCCGAGGACTCGCGGCGCAACCGTGAGAACCGGGAGCGGGCCGCGTCCGCTCCTGCCGGGAGCAGCGAGCACCGGCTGGTGGCGGTGCCTTCGCAGCCCGTCGGCACGGACCGGGCAGCGCTGCCCGTACCGGCCCGGGCGCCCATGCCTGCCCGGACCACACCGGCCTCGGTGCATCCGGCGGCCCTCCCGGGCAACGGCGCACGTGTGGTGCCGCGTCCCGCCGGGGAACGGCCGGACCGTCACAACGACTCTCCGGGGCAGGATCCGGGGCGGGAGGACACGACTCGTGGGCACTGACCGTCGTCAGGGCGGCCGTGGACGTGCGGTGGGGGCGACCGTGCTGCTCGGATGCGGCGCCGTGCTGTTGTCCGCGTGCGGCTCGATGCCCGTCACCGGGGACGTCAAGGCGGTGGACGCCTCGCAGCCCGGTGACTCCCAGGTGCAGGTGTACGCGGTCGCGCCGCGTGACGGAGCCACTCCGAACGAGGTGGTCGACGGCTTCCTGGAGTCGATGACCAGTGACGACTCCGATTTCAGGACGACCCGCCAGTACCTCACGAAGAAGGCGTCGAGCGACTGGAAGCCGGGCGCGCTCACCACGGTGCTGGCCAACGCGCCGAACCGGAGCGACCGGCCGGTCCACGACAGCGACCGCAGTACCGACGAGGTCACCTACACCCTGACCGGTGAGGAGGTGGCGACGGTCGACGGCCAGAACGCCTACCAGCCGGTCGCGCCGACCGACTACTCCCAGACGCTCAACCTGGTGCGGCAGAAGGGGGCGGACGGCAGCGAATGGCGCATCGACAGAGTGCCGGACGGCCTGGTTCTCGGGCAGTCCGACTTCAAGCGCCTCTACCGTTCCGTCAACAAGTTCTACTTCGCCACCGGGCGGACCGAGGCACAGTCCACGCTGGTCGCCGACCCCGTCTACATCCGTAACCGGACCGATCCCGCCACCGGTATGGACACGGTGACGCAGGCCGTTCGCAGCCTCCTCAGAGGGCCGACCGACTGGCTGCGGCCGGTGGTCGCGTCCCGCTTCCCCGCGGGTACCGGACTGCGCAAGGGCGTCACGTCGCTGACCCCCGACGACCGCAACGTGCTGAAGGTCCCCCTCAACAAGAAGGCGGACGGAGTCGGGCAGCGCTCCTGCCGGATGATGGCCTCGCAGGTGCTCTTCACTCTCCGGGACCTGACATCCGCACGGGTCGAGCAGGTCGAGCTGCAGCGGTCCGACGGGTCGGCGCTGTGCGTGCTGGGAGCGGACCAGGCCGAGGAGTACGCCCCCGACGGTTCGTCGGGCGGTTCCGACAGCCAGTACTTCGTCGATGCCAAGGGGCATGTGGAGCGCATCCCGGGAAGCACCCGGGGCAGTGGCGAGCCGGAGCCGGTGGCCGGTCCGTTCGGCAGCGGTTCCCTGCGGGTGAGCGCGGTCGGAGTGGCCCGGGACGAGCAGTCGGCGGCTGCGCTCTCGCCGAACAAGGACGCGCTCTACGTGGCCCCCCTCGCCACGGGCGGGGAACTCGGGGCACCGGTGGTGACCAGCAGGGCCACGAAGGCCGGGGACCGGCTCACCGCGCCCAGCTGGGACAGCCGGGGCGACCTCTGGGTCGCCGACCGCGACCCGGACAACCCCCGGCTGCTGCGCCTGGCCGACGGCACGGGCAAGCCGGAGGAGGTCACCGTGCCGATCCTGGACGGCAGCCGGATCACGGCACTGCGCCTGTCCTCGGACGGGGTACGCATCGCACTGATGATGACCCTGGGCGACCGGACGACGCTGCAGATCGGCCGGATCGAGCGGCAGGGCCCGCAGGGCAAGGAGCAGGTATCCGTGGTGGACCTGAGGCACGCAGCACCGCAGCTGGCCGACGTGACCGCGATGTCGTGGTCGGGCGGCAGCCGCCTCGTGGTGGTCGGCAAGGAGGAGGGAGGGGTGCAGCAGGTCCGCTACGTGCAGGCGGACGGTTCGACGCCCTCCTCGGGCGTGCTGCCCGGTGTCAACCAGGTGCGGGCCATCGCGGCGGCGGACGACGAACAGCTTCCGCTGATGGCGGACACGGTCGGCGACGGAATAGTGAAACTGCTGCCCGGCGACAACTGGCAGACGGTGCTGAAGGAAGGTTCGGCGCTGGTCTACCCGGGCTGACCTCCGCAGCCGGGTGTTCCGCGGTGCCCGGCCGTTGTCCACAGGGGTGGTCGGGCCGCCTCGGCGCGGGCACAGTGGAGCCATGCGCGGGTGGTGGCGTGAGATCGCGGGACTGGTCCTGCCGGTGGACTGCGGCGGCTGCGGCAGTCCACGGACGGAGCTGTGCGAGGAGTGTGCCGCGCAGCTGTACGGCGGGGCGCCCCGCCGGGTGAGACCTGATCCGGAGCCCCTCGGTCTGCCCCTCGTACACGCGGCCGCCGGTTACGGGAACGCGGTACGCGCGGTGCTGCTGGCCCACAAGGAGCGGGGCGCACTCGGCCTCGCCGGAGCCGCCGGAAGGGCGCTGGCGGGTGCCGTGAGGGCCGGGGCGGGGTCGTCGTCCGACGGGAGCCCCCTGCTGCTGGTGCCCGTACCGTCGGCGCGCCGGGCCGTCGCCGCGCGTGGGCACGATCCGGCCCGTCGGATCGCTCTGGCGGCCGCCGCGGAACTGCGCCGTGCGGGCACGTCGGCCCGGGTGGCCGGTGTGCTGCGGCAGCGGCGTCCGGTGGCCGATCAGTCCGGGCTCGGCGCGCGTGAGCGCCGGGAGAACCTGGCGGGCGCGCTGGCTGTCGTGGCCGGCGGTGGGCGGCTGCTTGCCGCCGGACGGGTGGTGCTGGTGGACGACCTGTTGACGACAGGTGCCTCCCTGGCCGAAGCGGCCCGGGCGATCGACGAGGCCGGCGGGTGGGGGAGCGCCGGTTCCGGAGTGCGTCACGCGGCGGTTGTCGCAGCTTCTCCGTCCGCCTTCGAAATAAACCGGAACTGGAACTGAACTTGCATCGTTGCAGGTAGTGAGTGGGTAAAAAGACCTGAACGGAGGTACGTGCGAGTAGCGGGTGCCGACATCCGTCCTGGCAGGCTATGTTCGGTTGTGAGGAATGGTGAATGCCAGGCCTCGACGAATGCACCACCAGGTTTCGGGCAGGCGACCCACCGGCGTTCGGAAACCGGGAATTCGGTGGGGTGGAGACCTTGCCGACGGGGGAGGAGGAGGTGGAAGTCACCGAGTCCGCGGCTCCGGTCATCACCGGGGCCTGGTGCAAAAGGGAGATGCTCCGCCACTGAGCGGAGCGATCCGGGAACGGAGTTCTGCGTGGACATCGTCGTCAAGGGCCGCAAGACCGAGGTGCCCGAGCGGTTCCGCAAGCACGTGGCCGAGAAGCTGAAGCTGGACAAGATCCAGAAGTTCGACGGCAAGGTGATCAGCCTCGACGTGGAGGTGTCCAAGGAGCCGAATCCTCGTCAGGCAGACCGCTCCGACCGGGTGGAGATCACGCTCCGCTCGCGTGGGCCGGTCATCCGGGCAGAAGCGGCCGCAGGCGACCCGTACGCAGCGCTGGACCTGGCCACAGGCAAGCTGGAGGCGCGGCTGCGCAAGCAGCACGACAAGCGCTACAGCCGCCGCGGCACGGGTCGCATCCCCGCTGCTGAGGTCGGTGAAATGGTGCCGGACGCGGCGTCGTTCAACGGCGACGGCGAACTGGTCGCCGACGAGACGGCACAGCCCGTACCCACCACCAGGATCGGCTCGCTCGAGGTACAGGGCGAAGGACCGCTGGTGATGCGCGAGAAGACGCACGTCGCGGCACCCATGTCGCTCGACCAGGCGCTCTACGAGATGGAACTGGTCGGTCACGACTTCTATCTGTTCGTCGACTCCGAGACGAAGGAACCCAGTGTCGTCTACCGGCGGCATGCCTACGACTACGGTGTCATCCACTTGAGGACCGACCCGCTGGCCGCCGACGAGGCGGGCGGCGCGGGCGGCGCGCTCGGCGGCTGACGCCACCACTTTGTGGTGCCCCTGGAGCGCCTGTGCGCCCCCAGGGGCACCCTCGTGCGACCACGGGATCACCGCTCCGACGTCCAGGCATGAAATCATGGCGGCCCAAGCCAATCGGTGCTCTGTGAACTGCCGTTGGCGGACAGTTTGCGAACTTCAGGCCGTGGCCTTCAGGGGGAGGAACGATGGCGGACACCTTCGGGCCCGTGCGCGATGCGAATGATGCCGATGATGCCGGCGGTGACCGTGCCGGTACGGACGACGACAGCGGTTCCCGCAAGGAGCCGATCCGAGTCCTTGTGGTCGACGACCATGCCCTGTTCCGCAGAGGCCTGGAGATCGTCCTCGCCCAGGAGGAGGACATCCAGGTCGTCGGCGAGGCGGGAGACGGGGCGGAGGCGGTCGACAAGGCGGCCGACCTGCTGCCCGACATCGTCCTGATGGACGTCCGCATGCCCAAGCGGGGCGGCATCGAGGCCTGCACCTCCATCAAGGAGGTGGCCCCCAGTGCGAAGATCATCATGCTGACGATCAGCGACGAGGAAGCGGACCTCTACGACGCGATCAAGGCGGGTGCCACCGGCTATCTCCTCAAGGAGATCTCCACGGACGAGGTCGCCACCGCGATTCGCGCCGTCGCCGACGGACAGTCACAGATCAGCCCGTCCATGGCGTCCAAACTGCTCACCGAGTTCAAGTCGATGATCCAGCGGACCGACGAGCGCCGGCTGGTTCCGGCGCCCAGGCTCACCGAGCGTGAGCTCGAAGTTCTCAAACTGGTTGCTACGGGCATGAACAATCGCGATATCGCGAAGGAACTCTTCATTTCCGAGAACACGGTGAAGAACCACGTCCGCAACATTCTGGAGAAGCTCCAGCTGCACTCCCGGATGGAAGCCGTGGTCTACGCCATGAGGGAGAAGATCCTGGAGATCAGGTGACCGGGCGGGGGTAAAGCCTCGGAAATGCGGGCGCTCACGCCAGGGCGCGGGCGATTTCCCTGGTGAGCGGCGCGCGCAGCTCCGGTGCGTCCACCCGTTCCAGCCGGACTTCCGTGCACCCGACCCAGGAGGCGGCTTCCACCAGCGCCTGAGCCATCGGCGCCACGGCCTTGGCGCCCGCCAGGGACACCTGCCGGGCCACCAGCGTCGTGCCCTCGCGAGCCGGGTCTACCCGGCCCTGCAGCCTGCCGCCCGCCAGGAGCGGCATCGCGAAGTAGCCGTGGATCCGCTTGGGCTTGGGTACGTACGCCTCCAGGCGGTGGGTGAAGCCGAAGATCCGCTCGGTCCGCGCGCGCTCCCAGACCAGTGAGTCGAACGGCGAAAGCAGCGTCGTGCGGTGGCGCCCGCGCGGCTCGGCCGCCAGGGCCTCCGGATCCGCCCAGGCCGGTTTCGCCCAGCCCTGGACCGTCACCGGCACCAGCCCGGAGTCCGCCACCACGGCATCGAACTGCTCGCCCTTGATCCGGTGGTAGTCGGCGATGTCCATGCGGGTGCCGACACCCAGTGACCGCCCCGCGAGCGCCACCAGCCGGCGCAGGCACTCCGCGTCGTCCAGATCGTCGTGCAGCACGGCGGCGGGAAGGGCGCGCTCCGCGAGGTCGTAGACCCGCTTCCAGCCGCGCCGCTGGGTGCACACGACCTCGCCGTACATGAGAGCCCGCTCGACGGCCACCTTTGAGGCGGACCAGTCCCACCACTCCCCGCCGTTCTTCGCGCCGCCCAGTTCCGTCGCGGTCAGCGGACCCTCGGTGCGCAGCTGCTTGATGACGGTCTCGTAGGCGCCGTCGGGCAGATCGTGATGCCACTGCGGGCGGGAACGGTAGGCGCGGCGGCGGAAGGCGAAATGCGGCCACTCCTCGACCGGCAGGATGCAGGCCGCGTGCGACCAGTACTCGAAGGCGCGACCGCCCGACCAGTACGCCTCCTCGACCGACTGGCGGCCGATCATGCCCAGGCGCGCGTACGGAATCAGCTCGTGCGAACGCGCGAGCACCGAGATCGTGTCGAGCTGTACGGCGCCCAGGTGGCGCAGGACCCCGGGCACCCCGGCCCCTCGGTCCGGGGCGCCGAGGAAGCCCTGGGCGCGCAGCGCGATCCGGCGGGCCTGGTCGGCGGAGAGTTCGGCTGCGGGAGGCTGCACAGACGTCATGCCACGCACCCTAGAGGGCGGCACTGACATCCCGGACGGGGCCGGCGCCCCTCATGCCCGTCCGACGGCGTCGGCCGGCAGATACGCGTCGGTGCCGGGCAGCCCGAGGTCGGACGGGAGCAGGGCGCCGACCCACGTGTCGCGGCGCACGCCCTTGTTGATCAGCCCGGAGCGCTGGCCGCCCTCCATGTGGAAGCCGGCACGCAGCGCGACCGCTCGCGAGGGAAGGTTGCCGGTCTCGGCCCGCCACTCCAGCCGGTCCCCGCCGAGCGCGGTGAAGGTCCAGCGGGCGGCGCAGAGGACCGCCTCCGTCGTGTAACCGAGGCCGCGGTGCTCCCTGGCGGTCCAGAAGCCGACCTCGTACGTCCCCGGCCCGGTACGCCGGTTGATGCCGAGCGCACCGGCCAGGGCGCCGCCGTCGCGCACCACCACGGCGAAGTTGTACATGGAGTCGTCCTGCCAGCCGCCCGGTGAGAGCTGCCGGGCGAAGAGCTCCGCGTCCGCGCGGCCGTACGGCGAGGGGACGACCGTCCAGCGCTGGATGTCGGGGTCCTGGCAGGCCGTGTGCAGCGCGTCCGCGTCGCCCGGCACGAAGGGGCGCAGCAGCAGGCGGTCGGTGGTGAGAGTGATCGGCTCCATGTACGGATTCTGGTGAGGGAACCGTCGTGTGGCGAGTACTTTTCGGTCTTCCCGGCACCTTCGGCACCCTTCGGCCG
Organism: Streptomyces sp. NBC_00385; assembly: GCF_035917155.1. Classification (NCBI taxonomy): domain Bacteria; kingdom Bacillati; phylum Actinomycetota; class Actinomycetes; order Kitasatosporales; family Streptomycetaceae; genus Streptomyces; species Streptomyces sp. NBC_00385. The sequence goes on from NZ_CP107951.1 coordinate 5,399,692, forward strand.
TTGATTCGGAAGGGCACTGCGGGGTCAACGCGGTGGCAGCCCTCCCGGCGCGGCGGGGTCCTCGCTTACGATGGCCGTTGCGGTGGGGCCCACCTGCCGTGCCCGCGCCAGAGTCCATAACACGACCCAGTGCCAGGCCCGACCGGCAAGGAGACCAGCCTCAGTGTCCGTCTTCAACAAGCTCATGCGTGCAGGCGAAGGCAAGATCCTGCGCAAACTGCACCGCATCGCGGACCAGGTCAGCTCCATCGAAGAGGACTTCGTCAACCTCTCCGACGCCGAGCTGCGGGCGCTCACCGACGAGTACAAGGAACGGTACGCGGACGGCGAGAGCCTGGACGACCTGCTCCCCGAGGCATTCGCGACCGTCCGTGAGGCCGCCAAGCGGGTCCTCGGACAGCGCCACTACGACGTCCAGATGATGGGCGGCGCAGCCCTGCACCTCGGTTACGTGGCCGAGATGAAGACCGGCGAGGGCAAGACCCTCGTCGGCACCCTGCCCGCGTATCTCAACGCACTCTCGGGCAAGGGCGTGCACCTGATCACGGTCAACGACTATCTGGCCGAGCGTGACTCGGAGATGATGGGCCGGGTCCACAAGTTCCTCGGACTGAGCGTCGGCTGCATCATCGCCAACATGACTCCGGCCCAGCGCCGCGAGCAGTACGGCTGCGACATCACGTACGGAACGAACAACGAGTTCGGTTTCGACTACCTCCGCGACAACATGGCCTGGGCGCAGGACGAGCTCGTCCAGCGCGGTCACAACTTCGCGATCGTCGACGAGGTCGACTCGATCCTGGTCGACGAGGCCCGTACGCCGCTGATCATCTCCGGCCCCGCCGACCAGGCCACCAAGTGGTACGGCGACTTCGCCAAGCTGGTCACGCGTCTGACCAAGGGCGAAGCGGGCAACCCGCTCAAGGGCATCGAGGAGACCGGCGACTACGAGGTCGACGAGAAGAAGCGGACCGTCGCGATCCACGAGCCCGGTGTCGCGAAGGTCGAGGACTGGCTCGGCATCGAGAACCTCTACGAGTCGGTGAACACCCCCCTCGTCGGGTACCTCAACAACGCGATCAAGGCCAAGGAACTCTTCAAGAAGGACAAGGACTACGTCGTCATCGACGGCGAAGTCATGATCGTCGACGAGCACACCGGCCGTATCCTCGCCGGCCGCCGCTACAACGAGGGCATGCACCAGGCGATCGAGGCGAAGGAAGGGGTGGACATCAAGGACGAGAACCAGACCCTCGCCACGATCACCCTGCAGAACTTCTTCCGCCTCTACGGCAAGCTCTCGGGCATGACCGGTACGGCGATGACCGAGGCCGCCGAGTTCCACCAGATCTACAAGCTCGGCGTGGTGCCGATCCCGACCAACCGGCCGATGGTCCGGGCCGACCAGTCGGACCTGATCTACCGCACCGAGGTCGCGAAGTTCGCCGCCGTCGTCGACGACATCGCCGAGAAGCACGAGAAGGGCCAGCCGATCCTGGTCGGCACCACCTCGGTCGAGAAGTCCGAGTACCTCTCGCAGCAGCTCTCCAAGCGCGGTGTCCAGCACGAGGTCCTCAACGCCAAGCAGCACGACCGGGAAGCGCCGATCATCGCGCAGGCCGGTCGCAAGGGCGCCGTCACGGTCGCGACGAACATGGCGGGCCGCGGTACGGACATCAAGCTGGGCGGCAACCCCGACGACCTGGCCGAGGCGGATCTGCGTCAGCGCGGACTCGACCCGGTCGAGCACGTCGAGGAGTGGGCGGCGGCGCTGCCCGCCGCCCTGGAGAAGGCCGAACAGGCCGTGAAGGCCGAGCACGACGAGGTCAAGGACCTCGGCGGGCTGTACGTCCTGGGCACCGAGCGGCACGAGTCGCGCCGTATCGACAACCAGCTCCGTGGTCGTTCCGGCCGTCAGGGCGACCCGGGCGAGTCCCGCTTCTACCTCTCGCTCGGCGACGACCTGATGCGTCTGTTCAAGGCGCAGATGGTCGAGCGCGTCATGTCGATGGCCAATGTGCCCGACGATGTGCCGATCGAGAACAAGATGGTGACGCGGGCCATCGCGTCGGCGCAGTCGCAGGTCGAGCAGCAGAACTTCGAGACGCGTAAGAACGTCCTGAAGTACGACGAGGTGCTCAACCGGCAGCGTGAGGTCATCTACGGCGAGCGGCGCCGGGTCCTGGAGGGCGAGGATCTGCAGGACCAGATCCGTCACTTCATGGACGACACGATCGACGACTACATCCGCCAGGAGACGGCGGAGGGGTTCGCCGAGGAGTGGGACCTGGACCGGCTGTGGGGCGCGTTCAAGCAGCTCTACCCGGTGAAGGTCACGGTTGCCGAGCTGGAGGAGGCCGCCGGGGATCTCGCCGGTGTCACCGCCGAGTTCATCGCCGAGTCCGTCAAGGACGACATCCACGAGCAGTACGACGAGCGGGAGAAGACGCTCGGCTCCGACATCATGCGTGAGCTGGAGCGGCGCGTGGTCCTGTCCGTCCTGGACCGCAAGTGGCGTGAGCACCTCTACGAGATGGACTATCTCCAGGAGGGCATCGGCCTCCGTGCCATGGCGCAGAAGGACCCGCTGGTCGAGTACCAGCGTGAGGGCTTCGACATGTTCAACGCCATGATGGAGGGCATCAAGGAGGAGTCCGTCGGCTACCTGTTCAACCTGGAGGTCCAGGTCGAGCAGCAGGTCGAGGAGGTTCCCGTCCAGGACGCGGCGACGTCGCTGTCCAAGGAGGACGCCGTTCCGGCGGCGCGTCCGGAGATCCGGGCCAAGGGGCTCGACGCTCCGCAGCGTCCGGACCGGCTGCACTTCTCCGCTCCCACGGTGGACGGGGAGGGCGGTGTCGTCGAGGGCGACTTCTCCAACGGTGACGGTGGGGCCTCCGGGGATTCGGACGGGCTCACCCGGGCGGAGCGGCGCAAGGCGCAGAAGAGTGGTGGCGGTGGGCGTCGCCGCAAGAAGTAGCGTGCGCTGATTGTTGTTCTGCGGCCGGGGCCGGGCACCGTTGGGTGTCCGGCCCCGGCCGTTGTGCGTGTGCGTTGTGGTGTGTGGGTGAGCGGGTGGTGCGCCTGCGGCGGGCCTGTTCCCCTCCCCGCCCCTTCCCGTAACCGGGGCTCCGCCCCGGACCCCGCTCCTCAAACGCCGGAGGGGCTGGAAGGGCCGGGTGGGTTGGAGAGGGAAGGGAGGGCGGAGGGACGGGGGAGGGAGGACGGAGGGGGCGGAGGGGGAGTGGAGGGGACGGAAGGGAGAGGAGGGAGCGGAAGGGGGAGGAGGGGGCAGGGGAAGGGAGTGGGGAGGGGGCAGAGGGAAGGGAGAGGGGGCTGTGGGGCTTCAGGGGTGGCGTACCGGGGTGTTGCCCAGTTCCACCGCGGCGCAGCGCCAGCGGAGGTCGGGGCCCTGTTCCAGGCGGAAGGCCATCGCGCGGACCTGTTCGCCCGCCGCGATGCTCGCGCAGGCCTCCACGACGCCGGGAGCCGGCTGGGCGCCTCGGCACATGCGGATGACCGGGCGGGCGCCGCGGCTCCTGAGCGGGGTGGCGGGGGCCAGTTCGGCGAGCTGGTCGTAGGCCTCGCCGATCGTGTGGCCGAGCATCCAGTGGACGGGGCGCTGGCCGCTGAGGACCGCCAGGAGGCGTTCCGCGAACCAGTGGTGGGGCCGGATCCGCCGGTCGGTCCGGCGGTGTTGTGCGGGTACGGCTTCGGGCCTGCGTGCGTCGTGCCGTCCGGCGGGCCGGGTCCTGTTCGTGCTCATCGCTGTCGCCCCCGTGCTTCAGAGGCCCGGCCGAGTACCGGGCGGTAACTTCTGCTGTGGATCTTCTACGGGGACGGCGGAGGCGGCCGCAAGCGTCGGTAGGCCGAGGGAGGAGGTTCCGGGATTCACCTATCCGGGTGGCGGGGCCGGTCCGGTGAGGGGGCCCGGGGCGGGCCGGGCAGGGTGAGGGGCGGTTGCCGGGTGGACGGGGCGGGGGCCGGACACGTAACCCCAAAGGGGGACGCCCCACGTATCCTGAGGGCGTTCCGACTACGAAAGCGACCCCAGTGATGCGCGTGTACGTCCCCCTGACCCTCTCCGGGCTCGCAGCGGCGCACCGGGCCGGCGAGGTCGGCCCAGGCCCGTTGACCGCCTACGCGGTGACCCCCGCGCTGCGCGAGTGGTACGTCTCCGACGACATCGAGGAGCTGGAGTACGCGGCGCTCAACCGGGCCGCGTCCGCGTCGCTGCGGTTGATCGCGGGGGACCCGGGAGCCGTCCGGCGACGTGTCGTCGTCGCCGTCGACGTGCCGGACGGGGCCGCGGTCGCCGACCCGGACCACATCCTGGACGCCTCCTCACTCGGTGAGGTCACCATCGCCGCCGCGGTCGCGCTGGCCGAGGCCGCCGCCGTGCACGTCGACTCGGACGAGGCCGACAAGGACGTCACCGCCGCCGCGGCCGCCCTGGGAGCGGCGGACCTCGGGGACGACGACGCCCAGTTCACCGTCGACGGCGCCGAGGACCACGAGCTCCTGTGGTTCGGCATCCAGGAGATCCCGAATCTGATCGGCTGAGCGGGGCCCGCGGAGGGCCGTGCGAAGGGCTGTTCGTCCGGTTGTCGGTGGCAGCGGGTATTTTTCTCGCATGGGGACGAACGGGAAGCACCGCACGCATCTGGTCTGGGACTGGAACGGCACTCTGCTCGACGACAACATCGCGGTCGTCGGCGCGACGAACGCCGCGTTCGCCGAGATCGGCCTGGCGCCGATCACCCTGGAGCAGTACCGCGAGATGTACTGCATCCCGATACCCCGCTTCTACGAGCGCCTGATGGGCCGGCTGCCCACGGACGTCGAGTGGGAGCGGATGGACGGGGTCTTCCACCGTCACTACACCGAGCAGCGCGAGGCCTGCGGGCTGACCCAGGGGGCCGCGGAACTGCTCGCGCAGTGGCAGCTGGCCGGCCGGAGCCAGTCCCTGCTGAGCATGTACGGGCATGAACACCTGGTCCCCGTCGTGCGGGGATACGGCATCGAGCGGCACTTCGTGCGCGTCGACGGGCGCACCGGACCGTCCGGCGGCAGCAAGGCGCAGCACATGGAGCGGCATTTCGCGGCACTGGACGGGATATCGCCCGCGTACACGGTGGTCATCGGTGACGCCGTGGACGACGCGGTGGCCGCGGCCCATGTCGGAGCGAAGGCGGTGCTCTTCACCGGCGGTTCGCACAGCCGGACCAGTCTGGAGGCGGCGGGGGTGCCCGTCGTGGACACCCTGGCCGAGGCCGCGGCCCTCGCCCAGCAGCTGAGCGAGTAGCCGCCCACCCCACAGGGCTCAGGTCACCGGTGCCTTTGTGCGGAGCACGGTCAGGAACTCACGCATCCAGGCCGAGTGGTCCGGCCAGGCGCGGGACGAGACCAGGGTGCCGTCCACCACGACCTCGGTGTCCTCGAAGGCGGCCCCGGCCGTTTCCATGTCCGGCTCCAGCGCGGGATAGGCCGTGACCCGGCGGTTCTTCAGCGCGCCGGCCGCGGCCGTCATCAGCGGGCCGTGGCAGATCTGGGCCACCGGGCGGTCCGTGTCGAAGAACGCCGAGAGGATCGTGCGGAGACCGGCGTCGTTGCGCAGGTATTCGGGAGCGCGCCCGCCCGGGACGACCAGGGCCACGTAGTCGTCCGGGTCGACCTCGGAGAAGGCCAGGTCGGCGGGCCAGGTGTAGCCGGGCTTCTCGGTGTAGGTGTCGAAGCCGGGCTCGAAGTCATGGACCACGAAGCGGAGCGTCTTGCGGGAGGGGGCGGCGATGTGGACCTCGTAACCCTCCTCGCGCAGCCGCTGGTACGGATAGAGGACTTCGAGGGACTCGGCGGCGTCGCCGGTGACGATCAGGATCTTCGGTGCCATGGCGGGGCTCCCCACGGTGCGTCGGCCTGTTCTGTTTACCGGTACCAGAGTGCGGCAGTCAGGGCTTGCGCGCTGTCCAGAGTGTCAAAGTTCGGGGCCTTCTTTTGTACACATACGGCTCGTGACGGTGACGGGGGCGGGCGAGATAGCCTGGACCCCGTGATCAGCGCGATACGCCTCGGGGGCAGCGAAGCCCCCGGCCTGCGCCCGGAGTGCCACAGCACCCGGGCCATCACTGATCCCCTCAGCCCGACCCGACCGCCGAAAATGGCCAATAAGGTCCCGGGCGTCTCTCATAGCGGCATAGCGTCGACTCAGACCGGAAACCCCGTGTCGTGGCGGTACGTCGTCTTTTTCACCTACGTCACGCAACGGCGCGCGACAGGAGCCAGAGGACATGCAGACCAAGCTGGACGAAGCCAAGGCCGAGCTGCTCGCACGGGCTGCCGAGGTAGCTGACAACAGCCCGGGCGGTGGTGTCGGTGGCCCGGGCGGTAGCCCCCGGGTGAAGGTCGCGGCGACCGGCGCCGACGACAGCACCGGGGCCGGGCAGGAGCGTTCGCGTCAGGACGTACTGCTCGCCTATCTCCAGCGCTACTACCTCCACACCGCTCCGGAGGACATCGCCGGCCGGGACCCGGTCGACGTCTTCGGCGCCGCCTCCTCCCACTACCGGCTCGCCGAGGACCGCCCGCAGGGCACGGCCAACGTCCGGGTCCACACCCCGACCGTCGAGGAGAACGGCTGGACCTGCAGCCACTCCGTCGTCGAGGTCGTGACCGACGACATGCCGTTCCTGGTCGACTCCGTCACCAACGAGCTGTCCCGCCAGGGCCGCGGCATCCACGTCGTGATCCACCCGCAGGTCATCGTCCGCCGCGACGTGACCGGCAAGCTGATCGAGGTCCTCACCGAGGGCGTAGGCATCTCGACGGACCCCCAGGCCGGCCGGAAGAACGCCAAGGGGGCGAAGGACGCCAAGGCCGAGCTGCCGCACGACGCGCTCGTCGAGTCCTGGATCCACGTCGAGATCGACCGCGAGACCGACCGCGCCGACCTCAAGCAGATCCAGCTCGACCTCCTGCGGGTCCTGTCCGACGTACGGGAGACCGTCGAGGACTGGGAGAAGATGCGGGACGCCGCGCTGCGCATCGCCGACGACCTACCCGGCGAACCGCTCGACGACCTCGCCGACGACGAGGTGAACGAGGCGCGGGAGCTGCTGCGCTGGCTCGCCGCCGACCACTTCACCTTCCTCGGCTACCGCGAGTACGAGCTGAAGGACAGCGACGCGCTGGCCGCCGTGCCCGGCACCGGCCTCGGTATCCTGCGCGCCGACCCGCAGCACAGCGAGGACGAGGCGCACCCGGTCAGTCCCTCCTTCGACCGGCTGCCCGCCGATGTCCGCGCCAAGGCCCGTGAGCACAAGCTCCTCGTCCTGACCAAGGCCAACAGCCGGGCGACCGTGCACCGTCCCAGCTACCTCGACTACGTCGGCGTGAAGAAGTTCGACGCCGAGGGCAACGTCATCGGCGAGCGCCGCTTCCTCGGACTGTTCTCGTCCGCCGCCTACACCGAGTCCGTGCGCCGGGTGCCCGTCATCCGCCGCAAGGTCGCCGAGGTGCTGGAGGGCGCGGGCTTCTCGTACAACAGCCACGACGGCCGCGACCTGCTGCAGATCCTGGAGACGTACCCGCGCGACGAGCTCTTCCAGACGCCGCCCGACCAGCTGCGCTCCATCGTCACCTCGGTGCTCTACCTCCAGGAGCGGCGCCGGCTCCGGCTCTACCTGCGCCAGGACGAGTACGGGCGCTACTACTCCGCGATCGTCTACCTGCCGCGCGACCGCTACACCACCGGTGTGCGCCTGCGGCTGATCGACATCCTCAAGGAGGAGCTGAACGGCACCAGCGTCGACTTCACCGCCTGGAACACCGAGTCGATCCTGTCCAGGCTCCACTTTGTCGTCCGGGTCGCCCCCGGCAGCGAGCTGCCCAGCCTCACCGACGCCGAGGCCGACCGCATCGAGGCCCGGCTCGTCGAGGCAGCCCGGTCCTGGGCCGACGGATTCCAGGAGGCGCTGGGCGCCGAATGCGGTGAGGAGCGCGCCGCCGAGCTGCTCCGTCACTACGGGCACTCGTTCCCCGAGGGCTACAAGGCCGACCACTCGCCGCGCTCCGCCGTGGCCGACCTGGTCCACCTCGAAGCCCTCAAGGAGGACGAGAAGGACTTCGCCCTCAGCCTGTACGAACCGGTCGGCGCCGCACCCGGCGAGCGCCGGTTCAAGATCTACCGGACCGGTGAGCAGGTCTCGCTGTCCGCCGTCCTGCCGGCGCTCCAGCGGCTCGGTGTCGAGGTCGTCGACGAGCGTCCGTACGAGCTGCGCTGCGCGGACCGTACGCACGCCTGGATCTACGACTTCGGGCTGCGGATGCCGCAGGCCACGGCCAACGGCGGCTACCTGGCCGACGACGCCCGGGAACGGTTCCAGGAGGCGTTCGCCGCCGTGTGGACCGGCGAGGCGGAGAACGACGGCTTCAACGCGCTGGTGCTGAGCGCCGGTCTGAACTGGCGGCAGGCCATGGTGCTGCGCGCCTACGCCAAGTACCTGCGCCAGGCCGGATCGACCTTCAGCCAGGACTACATGGAGAGCACCCTCCAGAACAACGTCCACACCACCCGGCTGCTGGTCTCGCTGTTCGAGGCCCGGATGTCGCCGGAGCGGCAGAGCGCCGGTACCGAACTGACCGACGGGCTCCTCGAAGAACTCGACGGCGCCCTGGACCAGGTCGCCTCGCTCGACGAGGACCGGATCCTGAGGTCCTTCCTCACCGTCATCAAGGCCACCCTGCGCACCAATTTCTTCCAGCGCGCGGAGAGCGGCAAGCCGCACAACTACGTGTCGATGAAGTTCGACCCGCAGTCGATCCCGGACCTGCCCGCGCCCCGCCCGGCGTTCGAGATCTGGGTCTACTCGCCGCGCGTCGAGGGCGTCCACCTGCGCTTCGGAAAGGTCGCCCGCGGTGGTCTGCGCTGGTCGGACCGGCGCGAGGACTTCCGTACGGAGATCCTCGGCCTGGTCAAGGCGCAGATGGTGAAGAACACCGTCATCGTCCCGGTCGGCGCCAAGGGCGGCTTCGTCGCCAAGCAGCTGCCGGACCCGGCCGTCGACCGTGACGCCTGGATGGCCGAGGGCATCGCCTCGTACCGCACCTTCATCTCGGCGCTGCTCGACATCACCGACAACATGGTCGCCGGCGAGGTCGTGCCGCCCAAGGAGGTCGTCCGGCACGACGAGGACGACACCTACCTCGTCGTCGCCGCCGACAAGGGCACCGCGAAGTTCTCCGACATCGCCAACGAGGTCGCCGTCGCGTACGGCTTCTGGCTCGGTGACGCGTTCGCCTCCGGTGGTTCGGCCGGTTACGACCACAAGGGCATGGGCATTACCGCCCGCGGCGCCTGGGAGTCCGTCAAGCGGCACTTCCGGGAGCTCGGCCACGACACGCAGACCGAGGACTTCACCGTCGTCGGCGTCGGCGACATGTCCGGCGACGTCTTCGGTAACGGGATGCTGCTCTCCGAGCACATCCGCCTCGTCGCGGCCTTCGACCACCGGCACATCTTCATCGACCCGAAGCCGGACGCAGCGACCTCGTACGCCGAGCGCCGCCGCCTCTTCGACCTGCCGCGCAGCTCCTGGGCCGACTACGACAAGGGGCTGATCTCCGCGGGTGGCGGCATCCACCCGCGCAGTGCCAAGTCGATCCCGGTCAACGCCCATATGCGTGAGGCGCTCGGCATCGAGGCCGGGGTCACCAAGATGACGCCCGCCGACCTGATGCAGACCATCCTCAAGGCCCCCGTCGACCTCGCGTGGAACGGCGGCATCGGTACGTACATCAAGTCCTCCGCCGAGTCGAACGCGGACGTCGGGGACAAGGCCAACGACGCGATCCGCGTCAACGGCGAGGACCTGCGCGCCAAGGTCGTCGGCGAGGGCGGCAACCTCGGGGCCACCCAGCTCGGCCGCATCGAGTTCGCCCGTACCGGCGGCCGGATCAACACCGACGCGATCGACAACAGCGCCGGTGTGGACACCTCCGACCACGAGGTGAACATCAAGATCCTGCTCAACGGCCTGGTGCGGGACGGCGACATGACGGTCAAGCAGCGCAACAAGCTGCTCGCCGAGATGACCGACGAGATCGGCCACCTGGTGCTGCGCAACAACTACGCGCAGAACACCGCACTCGCCAACTCGGTCGCCCAGGCGCCCTCCCTGCTCCACGCCCAGCAGCGCTTCATGCGCCGTCTCGGCCGCGACGGGTACCTCGACCGGGCCCTGGAGTTCCTGCCCACCGACCGGCAGATCCGTGAACTGCTGAACGCGGGCAAGGGGCTCAGCCAGCCCGAGCTGGCCGTCCTGCTCGCCTACACGAAGATCACGGCGGCGCAGGAGCTGATCGGGACGAACCTGCCGGACGACCCGCATCTGCAGAAGCTGCTGCACGCCTACTTCCCGCAGCAACTGCGCGAGCGCTACCCGGACGCGGTCGACGGGCACGCGCTGCGGCGCGAGATCATCACCACGGTCCTGGTGAACGACACGGTGAACACCGGTGGTTCGACGTTCCTGCACCGGTTGCGGGAAGAGACCGGTGCCTCGATCGGGGAGATCGTGCGGGCCCAGTTCGCGGCCCGGGAGATCTTCGGCCTCGGTGAGGTGTGGGACGCCGTCGAGGCGCTCGACAACGAGGTCGCGGCCGATGTGCAGACCCGGATCCGGCTGCACTCGCGACGTCTCGTCGAGCGCGGCTCGCGCTGGCTGCTCGGCAACCGGCCGCAGCCGCTGGAGATCGCCGGAACGATCGACTTCTTCCGTGACGGGGTCGAGCAGGTCTGGGCCGAGCTGCCCAAGATGCTGATGGGCGCGGACCAGGAGTGGTACCAGGGAATCCTGGACGAGCTCACCGAGGCGGGTGTCCCGGACGTGCTCGCGCAGCGCGTCGCCGGATTCTCGTCGGCGTTCCCGGCGCTCGACATCGTGGCGATCGCCGACCGCACGGGCAAGGACCCGCTGTCCGTCGCCGAGGTGTACTACGACCTCGCGGACCGGCTGGGCATCACGCAGCTGATGGACCGGATCATCGAGTTGCCGAGGGCGGACCGCTGGCAGTCGATGGCCCGTGCCTCCATCCGCGAGGACCTGTACGCGGCACACGCGGCGCTCACGGGTGACGTGCTGAGCGTGGGCAACGGGTCCTCCTCGCCCGAGGAGCGGTTCAAGGCGTGGGAGGAGCAGAACGCGGCGATCCTGTCGCGCTCGCGCTCCACGCTGGAAGAGATCCAGGGGTCGGACGCGTTCGACCTGGCGAACCTGTCGGTGGCGATGCGGACGATGCGGACGCTGCTGCGGACGCACGCCTAGCGTGCGGGGGTGAGGTGGCTGCCGGTGCGTTCCGGTTTCGGTGGCCGCCTTGTCCTCGGGCCGGGCGGGCCGGAGAAGGTGCGGCCCGTCCGGGGCTGAGGGTTTGTCCTCAGTCGCCGGACGGGCTCGGTGCGCCGGGCGGGCGGGATGTGCGGCTTCGGCCGGGGCTCGGGCTTGTCCTCAATCGCCGGACGGGCTTGAGATGCCCGCTGAGGCCGGTGTGATGGACGGGCTTGAGATGCCCGCTGAGGCCAGTGTGATGGACGGGCTTTATGCGCCGGCTGAGGTCGAAGTGGCGGGCGAACGTGGAACGGCTATTTCTTGCCGGTGAACCGCTCGTACGCTGCGACGACCTCCTTCGCCGGGCCGTCCATCCGCAAGGTCCCCGCCTCCAGCCAGATCGCCCGGTCGCAGGTTTCGGTGATCGACTTGTTGTGGTGGCTGACCAGGAAGACCGTGCCCGCCTGCTCGCGCAGTTCGATGATCCGGTCCTTGCTGCGCCGCTGGAAGCGGGCGTCGCCCGTGGAGAGCGCCTCGTCGATCAGGAGGACGTCGTGGTCCTTGGCGGCCGCGATGGAGAAGCGCAGCCGGGCGCCCATGCCGGAGGAGTACGTGCGCATCGGCAGCGTGATGAAGTCGCCCTTCTCGTTGATGCCGGAGAAGTCGACGATGCCGGCGTAGCGTGCGCGGATCTCCTCGCGGCTCATGCCCATCGCGAGCCCGCCGAGCACGACGTTGCGTTCGCCGGTCAGATCGCTCATCAGCGCCGCGTTCACCCCGAGCAGCGAGGGCTGGCCCCGGGTGTGGACGCGTCCCTTCGTGGCGGGCAGCAGTCCGGCGATCGCCTTGAGCAGGGTCGACTTCCCCGAGCCGTTGGAGCCGATCAGTCCGATCGCCTCTCCCTTGTACGCGGCGAAGCTCACCCCCTTCACCGCGTGCACCTCGCGCACTCCGGGGGCCTGCCGGCGCGAGACGATCCGGCTGAGGGCCGAGGTGGCGCTGCCCTTGCCCGTACGGGCGCCGTTGACCTTGTACGTGATGTGGACGTCGTCGACGACGACCGTCGGTACCGCTGAATCCGTGCTCTCAGCCACGTCCGTAACTCTCCTCGGCCTGCCAGAAGTAGACGAACCCGCCCACGCCGCACACCAGCGCCCAGCCGGTGGCGACGGCCCACACGTGTGGGGGAAGCTGCGAGCCGTGGAAGCTGTCGATGAGGGCGAATCGCATCAGGTCGATGTAGACGGCGGCCGGATTGATCTCCAGCGCCAGCTTCGCCAGGTACGGGACCCGGTCGCCCGCCAGGCTCGTGTCGAGGCTCCACATGACGCCCGAGGCGTACATCCAGGTGCGCAGGATGAAGGGCATCAGCTGGGAGATGTCCGGGGTCCGGGCGGCCAGTCGGGCGAAGACCATCGAGACACCGGTGTTGAACACCGCCTGCAGGGCCAGGGCCGGTACCGCCAGCAGCCAGGACGGCTGCGGGTACTGGCCGACGGCCAGCAGGATCAGCACCAGCGCGGCCAGTGAGAACAGCAGCTGCTGGAGCTGTTGCAGGGCCATCGCGATCGGCAGCGAGGCCCGGGGGAAGTGCAGGGCCCGTACGAGGCCGATGTTGCCGCTGATCGCACGGGTGCCGGCGGTGATCGAGCTACTGGTGAAGGTCCAGATGAAGACGCCGGTGACCAGGAACGGGACGAAGTCGCTGACGCCCTGCTTCGTCTTCATCAGGACGCCGAAGATGAAGTAGTAGACCGCCGCGTTCAGCAGCGGCGTCATGATCTGCCAGATCTGGCCGAGCTTCGCCTGGCTGTACTGGGCGGTGAGCTTGGCCGTGGCGAACGCCGTGATGAAGTGCCGCCGCCCCCACAGCTGCCGTACGTACGACGGCAGCGTCGGACGGGCTCCGCTCACGGTCAGTCCGTGGCGGGCGGCGAGAGCGGCGAGTTCGCCCGGCGCGTGGACGGGCGCGTGGGCGGCCGGGGAGACGGGCGGGGAGGCGGGCGGCGGGGTGTCCGCCGGGGCCGGGGCTGTTGTCTGGCTCACCACGATCGCTTTCGAGGGAAGGCGGGCAGGGCGGAACTGTACGGCCGCGACGGAACGGGACCGTATCGTCGCAACGCCGAGGGTAGGACGCCGAGACGTCGCTACGCAACCGTTTCGTCGTCGCGGACTATGATTCGGCCATGACCACCGACCCGGGAAGCCGCCGCCGTGCCCCCGCCGGAGCCGCCGTGCTGCGCGAGGACGTGACCGATGCGATCCGTACCGCGGTCTTCGAGGAACTGGCCGCGGTCGGCTTCGCCCGGATGTCCATCGAGGGCATCGCCCGGAGGGCGGGTGTCGGCAAGACCGCGGTCTACCGCCGCTGGAAGTCCAAGCTGCACCTGGTCCTGGACCTGGTGTCCGCCGTCGCCGTGCAGGGCATGCCCGCCCCGGCCACCGGCTCGCTGTACGGAGACGTCCGTGCCGTGCTCGAACTGGCCGCCTACGCCCTGCGCCATCCGCTCGCCTCCCAGGTCATCCCGGACCTGCTGGTCGAGGCGGCCCGCAACCCGGAGATCTCCGACACCATCAAGGCCGCCCTGCTCGACCCGCAGCAGGGCATCGCCGCCGTGGTCGTACGGGACGCCGTCGCACGCGGGGAACTGCCGCAGGACAGCGACCCGGACCGCGCCCTGGACCTGATCGTCGGGCCCCTCTACTGGCGGCTCGCGGTCGTCAGGGGCGAGCTTCCCTCGGGCTACCTGGACGACCTGGCGGCCTCGGCCGTGGCCGCCCTCACCCGCTGACCGGGGCGGGGCGGGCGCGCGGCGGCGGCCGGCGTCAGCACGCATGACCGCGCCATCACTCGTTGGGGACCGTAACCGGTGACCCCCGGCCGTTCACGGGGTTGAGCCATACGGATAGCCAGGCCCCCGATGAACGGACGTGCTCGCCATGCCGCCACGGCTCAGTGTCGTTGTCCCCGTCTACAACGTGGAACCCTTCCTCACGGACTGCCTGAAGTCGCTCGCCGAGCAGACCGTCACCGACCTCGAAGTGGTGATGGTCGACGACGGGTCCACCGACGGCAGCGCGGCCCTGGCCGCCGGGTTCGCCGAGCAGGACGACCGCTTCCGGCTGGTCAGCCAGGAGAACGGCGGGCTGGGGCACGCCCGCAACACCGGCGTCCGCCACTGCGACCCGGAGAGCCGCTACCTCGCGTTCGTCGACAGCGACGACATCGTCCCGCCGCGGGCGTACGAACTGCTGGTCGGCGCCCTGGAGGAGACGGGCTCGGATCTCGCGTCCGGCAACGTGCTGCGGCTGCGGACCGACGGCAGGCTCCAGCAGTCGCCCATGTTCCGGGTGCCCATGGCGACCACGCGGCTGCGCACCCACATCTCCCGCGACCGGGAACTCACCGGCGACCGGATCGCCTGCAACAAGGTCTTCCGCCGCTCCTTCTGGGACGAGCACGGGTTCGCCTTCCCCGTCGGCGCGCTGTACGAGGACATTCCGGTCGTGCTGCCCGCGCACTTCCTGGCCGGCTCCGTCGACATCGTGAAGGACCCCGTCTACCACTGGCGTGACCGCCCCGGCTCGATCACCGCAGGCCGGGCCGTCGTCCGCGGCATCCGCGACCGGGTCGCGCACGTGCAGGGTGTCTGCGCCTTCCTGGAGGAGAACCGCACGGCCGCGGACAAGAGCCACTACGAGGCGCACGCGCTGGCCAACGACCTCTGGTACTTCATGGAGGTCCTGCCCGACGGCGACGACGCGTACCGCGAAGCCTTCCTGACGCACACCAACGCCTTCATCGACCAGCTCGAACCGGCGGTGCTCGACGGGCTCCCGCTGCGGCTGCGGCTGATGTGGCACCTGGTGCGCGAGCGCCGCACGGAGGAACTGCTGGCCGTGCTCGCCTTCGACAAGCGCGAACCCGGCGCGTTCGCCGTGCGCGGGCTGCGCCGCCGGAGGGCCGTCTACCCACCGCTGACCCGGCCGGTTCCGGGCCGGGTACTGCGCGTCGGCGAGCGTGATCTGCCGCTGGTCGCCCGGCTCCGGGAGGCCGGCTGGCAGGACGGCAAGCTGCGACTGAAGGGGTACGCGTACATCCGCAATCTGCCCGCCGCCTCGGGCGCCTCCGAATTCCGGGCCGGGTGGCTCCGGGCGGGCGGGCGGCAGGTGATCCCGCTCCGGCTGCGCAGGACCGCCGAGCCGGAGGCCACCGCGCGCTCCCGGCAGAGCCTGCACGACTACGACCGGTCGGGCTTCGAGACGGTGCTCGACCCCGCCAGACTCCGTATCCCCGTGGACGGCCCGGCCGCCCACGTCGCCTGGCGCCTGGAGCTTGGCGTCGCCCGGAACGGGGTGCTGCGCCGTTCCGCCCCCAGCACCGCCGAGGCACCCGTGGCGCCGCCCGTGTACCGGCCGGACGGGGACCACCGGATCGTGCCGGTCTTCGACGGCGACCGGCTGGTCGTGCATGCCGAACGGATCGACGCACGCTTCGAGACCCACCGCGCGGGCGAGCAGGCCGACGGCACCGCGGCCGTCGTCGTCGACGGCATGCTCCGCAACCGGCTCGGCGGACGGGACCTGCGGCTGAGCCTCACCCACCGCTCCTCCGGCACCGCCTTCGAGTGCCCCGTGACGGTGCAGGAGGACACCACGCCCTCGGCGACGGGATGGCGTCGCTTCACGGCCGCGATCCCGCTCACCGAGCTCCTGGGCGCCCGGCCGGCGTCCGCACAGGGACGGTCGGGCATCCCGTACAGCGTCCATCTCGTCGGCCCCGGCGGCAGCCGCACCCCCATCGACGTGCCGGGTCCCGTCCCGCCGGGCCGCTACCCCCTCGCACCGGCCGGTGACGAGCCCCGCGAACTGGGCCTCACCGTGAGCGCGCGCGGCAATCTGCTGATCAGCGACCGCCCCGTCCAGCCCGCAGTGGAACTGGCCGCCTGGACGCAGGAAGGGAAGCTGCTCCTGGAGGGCACCTTCCCGGACGATCCCGGGCGCCCGGTCGAGCTGGTGGCCCGGCACAGCGGCCATCACGAGGAGGCGGTCTTCCCCGTCACGTTCACCGGTCCGCAGGACGAGCGGCGGTTCACGGCCGAGCTGCGGCCGGACGCCGTCGCGACGTGCGGGGGCGGCGAACTGCCGCTCGGGGAGGGCAACTGGTACTTCTTCCTCCGTGAGAAGGGCGCCGCCGACGAGACCCGTGACACGGCCCTGCGCCTCCCGGCCGCCGTCCACCACACGCTGCCCGCCGCCCGCACCCTGGCAGGCCGTGCGTACGT
Source organism: Streptomyces sp. NBC_00385 (assembly GCF_035917155.1). Classification (NCBI taxonomy): domain Bacteria; kingdom Bacillati; phylum Actinomycetota; class Actinomycetes; order Kitasatosporales; family Streptomycetaceae; genus Streptomyces; species Streptomyces sp. NBC_00385. The sequence continues at coordinate 5,416,295 of NZ_CP107951.1, forward strand.
CATCGAGCGGCGCTTCCACGACCAGCTGCTGCTGAGCTGCGCGCCTCCGCTCGGCGCCGCGGAGCGCGGCCCCCGTGCCCGCCGGCTGCTCGGCGTGGCCTACACGGCACAGCGCACCGCGGCGCTGCGCGACGCGGTGCTGTTCAGCAGCTTCGACGGCCGGCAGTACTCGGACTCACCGCGAGCCGTTCACGAGGAGCTGATCCGACGGGGGACCGGTGCGGAGCATCTGTGGGTCGTACGCGACAGCCAGGCACGCATCCCGGCCGGGGCCACCGCCGTGGAGCACGGATCGGCCGCCTGGCACGAGGCGCTGGCCCGCAGCCGCCACATCGTCACCAACACCCAGCTGCCCGAGTGGTTCGAACGGCGCGAGGGCCAGACCGTCGTCCAGACCTGGCACGGAACCCCGCTCAAGCGCATCGGCCTGGAGCTCGCCGGAACCGCCCAGGCGAACCGTGCCTACATCGCCACCCTCGAACAGCGCGCCCGGCAGTGGAGCCTCCTGGTCTCGCCCAACACGTACTCGACCCCGGTGCTGCGCCGCTCGTTCGGCTTCGAGGGCGAGGTCCTGGAGTGCGGCTACCCGCGCAACGACCTCTTCCACGCCCCGGACCGCACCAAGGTCGCCGCCGCGGTGCGGGAGACCCTCCAGATCCCCGACGGCAAACGGGTCGTGCTCTACGCGCCGACCTGGCGCGAGGACCGGCCGAGGAACAACGGCCGCTACACCATGGACCTGCGGCTCGACCTCGCCGCCGCCGAGCGGGAACTGGGCGCGGACACCGTCCTGCTGGTGCGCCGTCACTACCTGGTCACCGACCGGCTCCCGGACAGCGGCACGGGATTCGTCCGCGATGTCTCGCGCTACCCGGAGGCCGGCGAGCTGATGCTGATCAGCGACGCGCTGGTGACCGACTACTCCTCGATGATGTTCGACTTCGCGCACACCGGGCGCCCGATGCTCTTCCACACCTACGACCTGGAGCACTACCGCGACACGCTGCGCGGATTCGCCTTCGACTTCGAATCGCGGGCACCCGGCCCGCTGATCCCGGAGTCCGCCGATCTCATCGAGGCCCTGCGCGACCCGGTCCGGGCGACCGCGGGACACGCGGGGGCGTACGAGGCCTTCCGGCGGGACTTCTGCGACCTCGACGACGGCCGGGCGGCGGCGCGGGTGGCCGACCGGTTGCTGTAGTCCGCGCCCCTGCGCGACGACGCCCCGGGCGGGCGCGGACGCGCGGTGAAGTGCGAGGTGACGTGGTGGTGAACGCGAATTGACGCACGGGCTGTCCGAACTGCGTGAACCGTTCGAGTGATTCAGGGAAAGTGGCGTTTGCACGGATGCGCAGGGAATCCGAGCCGCGGGCCGGATAAGTATGTTCATCGGTGCGTTGCATCGCGACCTCGGGTTGCTACGTTCTGTTTTCATGGGTATCCGAATGTGGTGCGAAACCTGGGGTGTGCGACGGGCCAGAGCCGCTGTACTTGTTGCCGCGGCGATCGGTCTTCTCACTCGCACGCTCATCGCGGCGAATGTGCCGGGACCCGCCGATGTGCGCTTCTTCCAGGGATTCGCCCAGGCCGTCGCCGCCCACGGCCCCATTCGAATCTATGAGCAGCAGCTGCCCGGACTGCCCGTCTACAACCACCCGCCGCTGGCCGGCTGGATGCTGCTCGGACTGAACGGTATTTCGGAATTCGGAATTTCGTTCGCCACGCTGATCAGATGGCCCGCTTCGCTCGCCGATTTCCTCTGCGCCCTGGTCGTGTTCGAAATCGTCCGCAGACGTGCCACGCTGCGCACCGCGGTGCTGTGCGGGACCGGCGTGGCCGTCAGCCCGGTGCTGATCGCCACGTCCGGCTACCACGGCAACACCGACGCGGTCGCCGTCATGTTCGCCCTGGCCGCCGCCCATCTGCTGGCCGACCGCAAGTCCCCGCTCGCCGCGGGAGTGGCCGCGGCGCTCTCCATCAGCGTCAAGTTCATCCCGGTCGTGGTGGTCCCGGCGCTGCTGGTCGCCGCGCTGCGGGGCGGCCGTCCGGTGCTGGTCCGTTTCGCCGCCGGGTTCACCGCCGTGTTCGCGCTCGTGTGGGGGCCGGTCCTGGCAACCGTTCCGCAGGACCTCCAGCGGAACGTGCTGGAGTACGCGGGCGGCAGCTACCGCTTCTGGGGGCTGGTCCGCTTCGCCGACGTGTCCGGCCTGCCGGAGTCCGTCATCACCTTCGTGCAGGGCGGCGGTCACTTCCTCTTCGTCCTGCTGTGCGTGGCCGCCGGGGCCCGGCTCGCGTGGCTGCGGCCCGCCCAGCTGCCGGGCGTCGTCGCCGCCACGCTGGGCCTGCTGCTCCTGCTGTCCACCGCCTCCGGTCTGCAGTACCTGACCTGGGCGGCGGCCGGAATGTTCGTCCTCGGCGCGTGGGAGGGGTTCGCGTACAACGCCGTGCTCGGACTGACCGCCGTCCTCGGCTACAGCGGACGCTCCGCCGTGCGCTGGAGCGAACCCGTGCTGTACCTGGGCGCCGCCGGCTGGATCGTCCTCGCGGCCGGGCTGGCCACCGGTGTCCACCGCCTTCTCGCCACGTGGCCCGGCGAGGACCCGTCCGGCCGCACCGGGCGGGCGCAGCTCTCCGTTCCCCGTACCTCCCAGCCCTCCGGGTCCGCCGTCACCTGACCGCGCCCCCGGAACGGCACCGTCCTCGCCCCTCCCCGACCCCCGCCACGTGCACCGAGCGCAACTGGAGAACGCCCCGTGAAGGAAAGCCCGAGCCCCAGGATCGGCATCCTGGTGGTCGCGTACAACGCGGAGACCACGCTGGAGAAGACCCTCGACCGGATTCCGGAGGATTTCCGGTCCCGGGTCGACGAGATCCTCATTCTCGACGACGCGAGTCATGACGCGACCTTCACCGCCGGCTGCCGGTGGTCGCAGGCCGAGGGAATGCCGCGGACCGTGGTCATGCGGCACACCAAGAACCTCGGATACGGCGGCAACCAGAAAGCCGGGTACGCCCTGGCCGCCGCGCATGGACTCGACATCATCGTGCTGCTGCACGGTGACGGTCAGTACGCCCCGGAATTGCTCCCCGAAATGGTCGCCCCGATCGAACGCGGCGAATGCGAAGCGGTTTTCGGATCGCGGATGATGAAATCCGGTGGCGCCCTCAAGGGCGGAATGCCGATGTACAAGTGGCTGGGCAACCGTATTCTCACCCGGCTGGAGAACGGGCTGCTCGGATCGAAGCTCACCGAATTCCACTCCGGTTACCGCGCCTACAGCGTCGAGGCGCTGAAGAAGCTTCCCGTCGACCGGAACACGGACGCCTTCGACTTCGACACCCAGATCATCGTCCAGCTGCTGAACGCGGGAATGCGGATCAAGGAGATCCCGGTCCCCACGTACTACGGCGACGAGATCTGCTACGTCAACGGCATGAAGTACGCGAAGGACGTCGTCAAGGACGTCCTCGAATACCGGCTGGCGGTCAAGGGGTTCGGCACCTGCGCCTGGATCCCCAAGCCCGTGGAGTACGCCTTCAAGGAGGGCGACGGCTCCTCGCACGCGGTCATCCTGGAGAAGATGCGGAAGATGCCCCCCGGCCGGGTCCTGGACCTCGGCTGTTCCGGCGGGCTGTTCGCGCAGCGTCTCGAATCCCTCGGCCACGAGGTGACCGGCGTGGACTACGTCGAGGTGCCCGGTGTGCGCGAGAAGTGCACCCACTTCCACCTCGCCAACCTGGAGGAGGGGCTGCCGGCGGAGATCGGCACCGGCTTCGACTACGTCGTGGCCGGGGACGTCATCGAACACCTCTCCCGTCCCGAGCGGGTGCTCGCGGAGGTCGCCACCGTGTTGCGGCCCGGGGGCGAGGTGCTGCTCTCCGTGCCGAACTTCAGCCACTGGTACTCACGGCTGCGGGTCGCGCTCGGGGCCTTCGATTACGACCGCCGCGGCATCCTCGACGAAACGCATCTGCGCTTCTTCACCCGGGCCAGCCTGCGCCGCACCGTGCGCGCCGCGGGCTACGACGTCCTGGACATCGCCTCGACCGGGGCGCCGTTCTGGTCGCTCCTGGGCCGCGGGCCGCTCGCCGCCGTACTCGGCGGGATGTCGAGGCTGCTGACCCGGATCCGGCCGACGCTGTTCGGCTATCAGCACGTCGCACTGCTCACCCCGCATGCGGCCGAGACGATCATCGCTGGAGAGCACGTCGATGTACAGGACATCCTCAACCGACAGTACGTCCCCGCCGACCGGGTCGGCGTCTGAGGCGACGATCCCCGAACCCACCCCCGCCCCGGCGTCCGAGTCCCGGGCCGCCGCAGTCAGGAGCAAGGCCTTGACCCTCCCCAGTCTGATCCTGCTGCTGTTCGCCGTGTTCTCGTCGGCCGGTGGCCAGATCATGCTCAAGCACGGGATGAAGGGCGCCGTCGCGACCGCCGGGCGGGACGGTGGCTCGGTCGCGCTGCGTGCCGCCACCAGCCCGTGGGTCGTCCTCGGCCTGGTGGTCTTCGCGGTGTCCGCACTCGCCTGGATGTCGACGCTGGCCAAGGTGCCGCTCTCCATCGCCTATCCGTTCAACGCCCTCGGCTATCTGCTGATCGTCGGGGCCGGGGCGACGGTGCTGCACGAGCGGACCTCGATGTGGACCTGGGGCGGTTCGCTGCTCGTGGTGATCGGCCTCGCCACGGTCATGGCGGGCCAGCAACGCTGAGCCCGTGCATGCCGAAGGGCCCGCCGCGGCGGGCCCTTCGGCATGCACGGCGGAATCAGACCGTGGCAGGCTCCTCGCCCAGCAGGACCCGCCGCACCACGCGCTCGGCGGCGCGGCCGTCGTCGTACGGGCAGAAGCGGGCCCGGAAGGCAGCCAGGAGGTCCCGGTTCGCCGGGCTGTCCCAACCGCCGTCGTTGAAGACGCGCGCCAGCTCCTCCGTGGTCGTCGCCACGGCCCCGGGGGTCTCGCCCGGCCGGCCGGAGAGCAGGTCGAACACGACGCCGCGGACCGTGCGGTACGTCTCCCAGTCCGGGGCGTGCACCACGATCGGGCGGTTCAGGTGCGCGTAGTCGAACATCACCGACGAGTAGTCCGTGATCAGCGCGTCGGCCGCCAGACAGAGGTCCTCGATCCGCGGGTGCTCGCTGACGTCGATGACCGACGGGCTCCCGGGCAGCTTCGCGCCTCCGTAGAAGTAGTGCGCGCGCACCATGACCACGGTGTCCGGGCCGACGGACGCGCAGAACCGTTCCAGGTCCAGGCGGCTGGTGAAGGCCGCCTCGTAGTCCCGGTGGGTGGGTGCGTACAGCAGGGCACGCTGCCCGGGCCGGATGCCCAGGCCCTCGCGGGCCGCCCGGACCTGTTCGTCGGTCGCCGACGCGAGGACGTCGTTGCGCGGGTACCCCGTCTCCAGGCTCCGCGCGGCGCCCGGGTAGGCGCGGGCCCAGACCTCGGTGGAGTGCGGATTGGCGGAGACGCTCCAGTCCCACCGGTCGACCCGCTTGAGCAGCCGGTCGAAGTTCAGGCCCTGCGCCGCCGCCGGATAGTCCTGCTGGTCCAGGCCCATGATCTTCAGCGGGGTGCCGTGGTGCGTCATCACGTGCACCTGGCCGGGCCGCTTGACCACGTGGTCGGGGAAGTTGACGTTGTTGAAGAAGTACGTGGCCCGGGCCATCGTCGCCCAGTAGCGACGGGTGCCGGGCACCACGTGGTCGATGCCTTCCGGCACCGAGTCCACCTGGTTCTTCGAGACCACCCAGACCCCGCGCACCCCCGGCGCCAGCTCCTGGGCCTTACGGAAGACGGCCTCCGGATTGCAGCTGACCCCGCGGTTCCAGTACGCGGCGTAGACCGCGAGCCCGCGGTCCAGCGGGAGCTTGCGCCAGCACCAGTAGTAGCGCCTGCTCAGGCTGCGCTTGGCCCGGTCCCGCACCGCGTCCGGGGCGGCCCGCAGCCCGCGGCGCAGGGCCAGCGCCGTGTCGAGGGCGCCGAGCAGGGCGTACCGGCCACCGCCGATCAGCCGGGGACGCAGCCCGCGCGCACCGCCGGGGAGGCGGTGGCCGGCGGGCCGGTAGGTGCGGTGGAACGCGGCGACGGAGCGTACGTACCTCCTGCGCCGGCGGGTCACGGCCGGATAGCCGGCCAGCAGCTCCTGGACGGCCCGTTCGAAGAGCAGCGGCTGCACGGCGAGCAGCCGGGGGCGCTCGCGGAGGAACTCCATCAGCCCGGCGTACGCGTCGACGAGTTCGGCGGGCGCCGCTTCCGGTGTCTCGTCGCCGAGGCCCGGCAGATAGCGCTGCTGGCGGTGTTCGACACAGGCGGTGGGCAGGACGGCCACGGACTCGGCGGCGGCGACGGACTGGAGGGCGTAGACCCGCTCCCCGTGCCGCCCGGGCCCGAAGGCCAGCTTCTCGCCCTCGTGCAGGGTGCGGCGCACGGCCCGGTTCCAGGACACCGGGGCGATGTCGAGGAGCGCGGACTGGCCGGGGGCGGCCAGCGGGCCGTCGGAGAGTTCGCCCAGCCGCTCCAGCGACCTGCTGGGCCGGGACCGCCCGCGGAACGGCCGCTTGTGATGGCCGAACAGCAGCAGATCGGGCTCCCCGGCGTCCACGAGCCGCCCGGCGACGGCACCCAGCGCGCCCGGCAGGAGGACGAAGTGCGCGTCCAGGAAGAGCAGATAGTCCCCGACGGCCCGCTCCGCCCCGGCGTTGCGGCACCCTTCCGGACCCGCGCCGTCCGGCAGGTGGATGGCCTGCACCCGGTCGTCCCGGGCGGCGAACTCGTCGAGCAGCAGCCCCGAACCGTCCGGCGCCCCGTCGGCGACACCGATCACCTCGATGTCCGTGAACGGCTGCGAGAGCACCGACTCCAGGCATTCGCGCAGACTTCCCCGGGCGCGGCGGACCGGGATGATGACACTCAGGCGGGGCATACGGACTCTTTCTCGGACACGGGCGTGCGGAGCGGCAGGGCCGGGGCGCGGCGCACGGACGTACGCGCGCCGACAGCGGAGGCGGGTACTCCATAAACGCCCGATGGAGTGACAGGGTTACGCCGCAACCCGCCGGCCACGCGAAACGCCAGGTGGGGGCACCCCTGTTGGCGTACACAGGGATGCCCCCGGTTGACGTACCGGTGTGCGATGTTCCGTACGGCGCGGCTACTTGACCGCGCCCGCCATCACGCCGGAGACGAACTGGCGCTGGAAGGCGAAGAACACCGCGAGCGGGATCACCATCGACACGAAGGCGCCGGGCGCCAGGACGTCGATGTTGTTGCCGAACTGCCGTACCTGCTGCTGGAGCGCCACCGTGATCGGCGGGGAGTCGGAGCCCGCGAAGATCAGCGCGACCAGCATGTCGTTCCACACCCAGAGGAACTGGAAGATCCCGAGTGAGGCGATCGCCGGCCCGCCCAGCGGCATCACGACCCGGGTGAACAGCCGGATCTCGCCCGCCCCGTCGAGCCGCGCCGCCTCCAGCAGTTCGCGCGGGATCTCCGCGAAGAAGTTGCGCAGCAGGAAGATCGCGAAGGGCAGGCCGAAGGCCGTGTGGAAGATGACCACGCCGAAGGTCGTCTCGAAGATGCCCACCGCGCCGAAGAGCTTGGAGACCGGGATCAGGGCGACCTGCACCGGGACCACCAGCAGCCCCACGACCACCAGGAACCACCAGTCACGGCCCGGGAACTCCATCCAGGCGAAGGCGTATCCGGCGAGCGAGCCGATCACCACGACGAGGACCGTCGACGGGACGGTGATCATGACCGTGCTGAACAGCGAGTCGGTGATCGTCGAATTGTCGAGCAGCCGAGAGTAGTTGTCGAAGGTCAGCTCGGACGGGACGGTGAAGATCTTCCACCAGCCGGTCGCCGCGATCCGGTCCGCGCTGCGCAGCGAGGACAGGAACAGTCCGACGGTCGGCATCAGCCAGAACAGGGCCACCAGGACCAGCACGACCCGCATCACACCGCCGCCGGCCAGGGCCGCGATCCGTGACCCGAGGGACCGTCCGGTCTTCGCCGCGGAGGTGCCCGGGGCATCGTCGCCCGCTCCGGCGGGCGGGGCCGTGGTCGAGGGTGTCGTCATCGGCGCCCCTCCTTCCGTATCCGCCTGATGTTGAAGAGCATCACCGGGACCACCAGCAGCAGGAGGAGTACGGCGATGGCGCTGCCGATCCCCAGGTCCGCGTCCGTGCCGAACGAGGACCGGTAGAGCTGGAGCGCCAGGACGTTCGCGTCGTCCTGCGAGGAGCCCGGCGCGATGATGAAGACGAGGTCGAAGACCTTCAGGACGTTGATCATCAGCGTCACCAGCACCACCGCGAGGACCGGCGCGAGCATCGGCACGGTGATCCGGCGGAACACCTGCCACTCGTTGGCCCCGTCCACCCGGGCCGCTTCCAGGAGTTCACGCGGCAGACCCGCCAGGCCGGCCGCGATCAGCACCATGGCGAAGCCCGCCCACATCCAGACGTAACTCCCGATGATGCCGGGCGTCACGAACGACGGACCGAGCCAGTCGACCCCGTTGTACGGCTCCTTGAAGTTCGAGGCCGGGAGTCGGAGTTCGGCCCCGTCCGCTGAGGCGGGCAGGGTGAAGACGCCGTCGGCGCCCGCCGTGGCGGAGGCGACCACCCGGCCGTCCTTGACGGCCTCCACCTTGATGCCCTTGAGCCCGAGCTCCTTGGTGTCGATGACGTTGGGCTTGCCGCCGCCGCCCTTGGTGAAGTCGAGCCACGCGGTGCCCGTGATCTTCCCGTCCCCGCCCGCCCGCGGGGCGCGGGCCGGCTTCGCGTCGGTGGGCATCTTCGCGGGCAGCACCCCGACCAGCGGCAGCTGGACAGGCTCCCCGGCCTTCACGGGCACCTTCGTCACGAAGGAGCCGCCGTCCGCCGCCTTCAGTGGATGGACGGGCAGCGGATGCGCCTTGGGGAAGCCGGCCGACTCGGCGAACGTGTCGTGCACGCCCACCCAGACGGCGTTGGCGACCCCGCGCTCCGGTGCCGCGTCGTACACCAGCCGGAAGATGATGCCCGCGGCGAGCATCGAGATCGCCATCGGCATGAAGACGATCAGCTTGAACGCCGTGCCCCAGCGGATCCGCTCGGTCAGCACCGCGAAGATGAGTCCGAGCGCGGTGGCGACGGTCGGTGCGAAGACCACCCAGATCGCGTTGTTCTTGACCGCCGTACGGATGGTGTCGTCCGTGAACAGCGCCTTGTAGTTGTCGAAGCCGGCGAATCCGGTGCCCGCCTGGTCGAAGAACGACCGGTAGACGGAGTACACGATCGGATACACCACGAGCGCGCCGAGCAGGACCAGCGCGGGCAGCAGGAAGAGCGCCGCGATGATCCTGCGGGTGCCGGTCACGCTCCTGCGGCTGGGCACCTTGCGCAGGGGCGGCTCCCCGGGCGCGGGCTGCCCGGGGACGGACGTCCTGGGGGCGGGCACCGAAGTCCCGCCGGACGGTTGCTTGTCGGCGGGGAGCGCCTCGTCGGCGCCCCCCGCTGCGGCTGTCGTCATCGCGTCAGCTCTTGTACGCCTTGGCCGCGTCGGACTCCAGTTTCGCCTGGGTCCCCGCGATGTCCTTCGGGTTCTTCAGGAAGTCCTGGAGGGTCTTCCACTCGCCCTTCCCGGGCGTCCCGCCGAACGACTGCGGGGCCTGGTCGGACATGTCGAACCGGACGGCGTCACCGGCCGCGATCAGCGCCTCAGCCATCGTGCGCTGCACCTTGTTGGGGTACGAGGCGGCGTCCAGGGCCTTGTTCGGCGAGATGAACCCGCCCTGCTCGGCCCAGATCTTCGCGGCGTCGGTGGAGGCCAGCCAGGTCAGCAGGGCCTGGGCGCCCTTGCTGTCCTTCAGGGCCACCGCCGCGTCGCCACCGGTCACCACGGGCGACTCGGCACCGACCGCGGGGAACGGGAACACCTTGGCGTCCGTACCGATCTTGGCCTCCGTCTGGGCGATGTTGATGCCGACGAAGTCTCCCTCGAAGACCATGGCCCCCTTGGGCTGGTCACCGCCGGTGAAGGTCTGGGTGACCGAGGCCGGGAACTCCGTCTGCAGCGCGCCGTCGGCACCGCCCGCGATCAGGGAGGGCTTGCCGAACAGCTGCCCCAGCGAGGTCAGCGCGTCCTTGACGGACGGATCCGTCCACTTGATCTTGTGCTGGGCCAGCTGGTCGTACTTCTCCGGGCCCGCCTGGGAGAGGTAGATGTTCTCGAACCAGTCGGTGAGCGTCCAGCCGTCCGCGCCGCCGACCGAGACCGGGGTGATCCCCGAGGTGGACACCGTCTCGGCGGTCGCCAGGAAGTCCTTCCAGGTCTTCGGCTCCGATGCGCCCGCGTTCTCGAACACCTTGGCGTTGTACCAGATCAGGGACTTGTTGGCGGCCTTGAAGTACACGCCGTACTGGGTGCCGTCGACCGCGCCCAGGTCCTGCCAGACCTGCGAGTAGTTCTTGGCGAGCTGGGCCTTCGCCTCGGCGCCGACCGGCTTGGCCCACTTCTTCTCGGCGGCCTGCTTGATGGCGCCGACCTGCGGGATCATCGCGACGTCCGGCGGCTGGCCGCCCGCGATCTTCGTACCGAGGAAGTTCACGATCGGGTCCTGCGCCGGGACGAACGTCACCGTCGCGCCCGTGCGCTTCTCGAACTCCTTGAGGACCTTGACGAAGTTGGCCTGCTCGGGCCCGGTCCAGACCGCGGCGACCGAGATCTTCTCGCCGTCCAGCTTCGGTAATACGACGCTCGGCGTGCTCCCGGTCTCCTTGGCCGAGCCACCCCCGTCCTTCGTGTCCTTCCCGCCGTCACCGTCGTCGCCGCAGCCGGTGAGGGCCAGCGCGCCGATGGCGGTGAACACCAAGGCGGCCCTGCGAATCCGAACCGTTGTGCGCATTCCTGCCCCGTCTCTCCTGTGCGCGTGCACGGCGGCACCGGCCGGGTCCCCAGTCGTGCCGCCCACTTATCACGTCGTCCTGTGCGGACAGTCCTACGCCCGGCACCGGGGCGCCGCAATACCGCCATCGGGCCCAACTCGTTGATCGTGATGGGCTCGTGACGTGAGGTCAGTGCAGGTATGGGGCGATTGAGGACGGCGGGCCCATCCGGGGGGACCCGCCGCTCGTCAGGGGTGCGTGGGCGCCAGGGGCGGCAGCGGTTCGGCGTTCACCGAACGGGCCGCCCGTTCCAGCGCGCTGGCCAGCAGGGCGAGATCCGTCGGCCCGTTGCCCAGCTCGCGGACCGGGCGACGGGTCGGCGGATCGCCCATCCGCTCCCACTCCAGTGGGACGACCGTGGGCCGCAGCGTCGCCGTACGCGGGATGCGGCCGGTCACCCGGCCGCCCTGGAACGGTGTGACCCGCCCGTCGGGATGGCCCAGCCGCCCGCGGCCCGGCGCCGGTTCGTCCGGGGACGGCGGTATGACGGGCGGATCCAGAACGACGCGCAGCCGCGCCCCGCGGGCCAGTTCGGTGTCCTCCGTGCGGTCCGGGCGGGCGGACGCCGCGACCAGATGGATGCCGAGCCTGCCGCCTTCCCTGGCCACGGCCTCCAGCGCCCGGACGACCGAACCCGCGGCGGGCCGGCCCGGACTGCCCAGCGCCGGGGCTATCAGCGCGTCGAAGTCGTCGACCAGCACGACGAGCCTGGGCAGCGGCGAGGGCCCCGGGTCCGAGGGCCGGGCCGAGGCGGGCCGCAGCCGCAGGGTGCCGCTCACCGCGGACTCCACGTCACCGCGCTGCTCGGACGGGCCGGGGGGACGCTGTCCCACCATCCGCTGCGCCACTTCGCGCCGGCTGTGCCAGTCGGTGAAGTCGAGCCCGCCGAGGAGCTCGGACCGCCGCTTCACCTCACCGCCCAGCGCCTGGGCGAACTCCCTCATCCGGACCGGATCGGACGCCACCAAGTGCGTGAACGCGTGCGGGAGTTCGGTGCAGGGGCGCAGGCTCTCCCCGCGCTCGCCACCCGCCCCGTCGATCAGGAGGATCCCGAGCCGGTCGGGCCGGTCGGCGGCGGCCAGCGACGCGGCGACCGCCCTCAGCAGTTCCGTACGGCCGCTGCCGCCCGGCCCCTCGACGAGCAGGTGCGGCCCCTCCTCGGAGAGATCCACGCTCACCGGGCCCCGGGGCCCGGCCCCGAGGACCACCACGGGCCGCCCGGCCGCCCCGGTGGGAGCACCGGCGGAGGGGGGCCGGGCAGCGGGCGTCCGCTGCCCGGCTTCGGTACCGCGCGCGGCGACCTGGGGCGCGTCACCCTGGCGCGGCCCGCTGACCCGGTTCGAGGAGCGCCCCGACTCCGCGCTCCGCAGGCTGTCGGCGCCCTGGACGTCTCCGGCCCCGCCCCAGGACCGGGTGTCGGAGCCCGGCAGGGTGCGGGAGCTCGGCGTGTCCCCGGGACCCCCGTCGTAGCGCTGCGCCCCGACGCGGGGGTACGGGGTGCGGCCGGATCCGGAGCCGGTGCTGTCGGGATACGGGGTGCGGCCGGAGTCGGAAGTGTCGGGGTACGGCGTGCGGCCGGAGCCGGTGCTGTCGTACGCGTCGCCACGGCCCGGGGCGCGGCGCGGGACACCCGCGTGGGTGTCGTTACCGCCGGGGTACGGGGTGCGGCCCGAGCCGGTGGCTTCCGGGTACGGGGTGCGGCCCGACGCGCGGTCGTCCGAGGCGCCGGGGTACGGGGTGCGGCCCGAGCCGGTGGGTTCGGGATACGGCGTGCGGCCGTCGTCGTCCGCGCCCCGGGGGGCACCGGTGCGCGGTGGGTCGGCGGGGGTGCGCTGGGCGCCCACGCGGGGGCCGGGGCTGCCCGGGTGTGCGGTGCGGGCCGAACCGCGGCCGTCGTCGGACACGGCTCCCCCGGCGCCCGTCCAGCTGCCCGCGCCGCGGACCGTCGCTCCCGGCTGCTCGTCCGCCGCCGAAGCCCAGCGGGCCATCAGGGAGGCCGGGGTGGCGCGGGCCAGGCCCAGCTCGTCCAGGAGCCGGGCGGACGGCGGGAGCGCCACGGCCGCGCGGTGGCCCGGCAACGCGGTCGAACCCTCGGCCCGCAGCGGGGCCAGCGCCCGTGCGAACCGCTCCGCCCAGTGCGCCGAGACCGCGTCCACCGTGGCCACCGTGCCGTGGCCCGCGGCCTGCCCGCCCGAGGTGCGCAGCAGCCGCAGGGCCGTCGCCACATCACCGCTGAGCATGGCCACGGCCCCGCACTCGCGGAAGGCGATCGAGGCCTGGCAGGCCGCCTCGTACGTCGCGGCGACCGGTGACGTGGGGGTGGCGGCCGGGGTCTCCGCCAGACAGACCAGATGGATGCCCGCCGCCGCACCCGCCGCGGCCAGCCGGGCGGTGTTCTCGCGCAGCACGGCGGAACCGGGGTCGCCGTCGACGACCACCACGGTGAACGGGCCCTCGTAGTGACGGGCGGCCTCGGCGACCGTGCCGGGATCGAGGCTCGCCCAGCCGGGGCCGAGCGGGCCCTCGTCCAGCCGCCGCACCAGCTCCGTCGTCCGGGCGATCGCCTGCTCACGGTCGTACGCGAGCAGCAGCCGGCAGTCCTGGCCGTGCATCGGCCGCAGATGCGGGAGCCAGCCGAGCCAGGCCCACTCGCGCCGCCGCTCGTCCGCGCCGCGGGCCCGGTCCGCGCTGATGAGCACGATCTCCAGATCCGCGGGGGAGTGCAGCGCGGCCAGCTGGGCCACGGTGGAGCGGGCGAGCCCCGCCAGCCGTTCCCGCGGCCCGGCGAGCCCGAGGGAACCGGCCTCCCGCAGTCCCACCGTGACGGGCACGGCGGGCAGGTCGGCCCGGTCGGTCGTGCCGAGGCGGACCACCAGCGCCTCCGGGTGCGCGATGTCGCGCTCCCACAGCCGGGGGCCGGGGCCCAGCGCGGTCAGCAGGACGGAGGCCGGATCCGGCCAGGTGCCCTCGGGGGCGGTGGGCCGCGCGGTGAACGTCGCGGCGGGGGGCGGGGCACCGGCCTCGTCGGGCACGCTCTCGTGCACCGGGTCGGTCCTGCCGCCCGCGAGCCGGCGGGCCCAGGCGCCTATGCCGCGCCGGGGTGCCCCGTCGTCCGGCATCCGGCCGGTACGCCCGGAACCGGAGTGGGGCCGCGCCGGGGCGGAGCCGTCGGGGCCCGGGGAGCGCTCGTGTTCGTGGGCGGCGTCCGCCCCGTCGTGTTCCTCCGGTCCGCCGTACGCGGGTCCGTAGCCGTGGTCCGGGGCCGCCGGTGCTGCGGACGGCGCCCTGGCCACGCGGAGGTGGCCCTCGCCGTCCGGTGCCGTCCCCAGGGCCGGGGTGCGCGCTCCGGAGGTGAGCCGGAGCGTCGATTCGCCGAGGCGGAGCAGTGCGCCGGGGTTCAGCCGGACCGGGTGGTCTCGGACGTCCGTGCCGTCCAGCGAGGTGCCGTTGGTGGAGCCGAGATCGGCGACGGAGACCCGGCCCTCCGCGGAGACCGTCACCGCGCAGTGCAGCCGGGACACATCGGGGTCGTCGAGCGGGACGTCGGCGTCGGCCGAGCGGCCGATCCGGATCTGCCCGCCGTGCAGCAGATGGACCCCGCCCGCGTCCGGCCCCGCGATCACGTGCAGCTGGGCCGGGACGGTGTCGTCCGGTGTCTCGTCCCCGCCCGGGACCTGGAGCGAGAGCACCGCCCCGTCGACCAGGGGCGGCTCACCGAGCGCGCACCGCTGGGCGTCGAGCCGTTCCCGTCCGGCGAACAGCACCACCGCACCGCTGCCGAGGGAGCCGTCGGGCCCGGAGACGGAGGCGGCCAGATGGGACGCCACGGCGGCCAGCGCCGTCCCCGCGGGGGCGGTCACCAGCACGTCGCAGGCGCGCGCCGGGGTCTGGCCGCTGCGCGGCGCGAGGACGGTCAGCCGGATCTGCATCGCCGTCAGCGGTCCCTTCTGCGCGCTGTCCGGCAGGGGAGACGCCCTGTGATTCCCCCCACCCGGCACGGACGCGTCGTCCGGTACAGGTTCGTCACGCAACGCGGGGCTCCCGCGCCCACAGTTCCGTGCTGGAGGCATCCTCGCACCTGCCACTGACAACACGCCCGGGGGTCACCGCTAAGTGATCTTGAAAGGTCTGCTGTGCGCCCAAAAGTGCCTGCTTGGCCGGTTCCCCGCAGCGCTCACAACAGGTCCGGGCGGCGCTCCGTGTGATCCGGACCGGCCCCCGGAGCCGTTCCGTCCGGACTCCGCGGCGGCAACCATCGGAGCGGGACGGGCGTCTTCCTCCATGGATGGTGCCACCGGGCGGCGGTCAGACCGCACGCCTCCGGGAAATTACGGGGAATTACCTGGAATGCAGACAAAAAGGTAACGTGCCCGACTCGGACGTCCACTCCGCCCGCCCCACTGGGGTCTTTCGTTTGGACCGGGCCGGATCCCGCGAGCCCGGCGTGCTCCAAACGAGAGGCCCTAGAGTGGGCCGGAACTCGGGACGGATCCGGGGGACCGCAAGCACCACGATCAGCAGGGAGCGCATGACGTGCGGCCGGTAGGCAGCAAGTACCTGCTCGAGGAGCCGCTGGGACGCGGCGCCACGGGCACCGTCTGGCGCGCCCGCCAGCGTGAGACCGCGGGCGCCGAGGCGGCCGTCGCCGGTCAGCCCGGCGAGACCGTGGCGATCAAGGTCCTCAAGGAGGAGCTCGCCAACGACGCGGATGTCGTGATGCGGTTCCTGCGCGAGCGCTCCGTCCTGCTTCGGCTGAGGCACGAGAACATCGTGCGCACCCGCGACCTGGTCGTGGAGGGCGATCTCCTCGCCCTCGTCATGGACCTGATCGACGGCCCGGACCTGCACCGCTACCTCCGTGACAACGGCCCGCTCACGCCGGTCGCCGCCTCGCTGCTCACCGCGCAGATCGCGGACGCGCTCGCCGCCAGCCATGCCGACGGCGTCGTCCACCGCGACCTGAAGCCCGCCAACGTGCTGCTCGACGAGCGCGACGGCCAGATGCACCCGATGCTCACCGACTTCGGCATCGCCCGTCTCGCCGACTCCCCGGGCCTGACCCGGACCCATGAGTTCGTCGGGACACCGGCCTACGTGGCGCCCGAGTCGGCCGAGGGCCGCCCGCAGACCTCCGCCGTCGACATCTACGGCGCCGGGATCCTGCTGTACGAGCTGCTCACCGGCCGCCCGCCGTTCGCCGGCGGCACCGCGCTGGAGGTCCTGCACCGGCACCTCAGCGAGGAGCCCCGACGCCCCAGCACCGTCCCCGCCCCGCTGTGGACGGTGATAGAGCGCTGCCTGAGCAAGGACCCGGACCGCCGGCCCAGCGCCGAGAACCTCGCCCGTGCGCTGCGTACCGTCGCCGCCGGCATCGGCGTGCACGCGAACTCCGCGCAGATCGCGGCAGCCGACGGCGTGGGTGCCCTGCTCGCGCCCGACCCGGCGCCCACCGCGGTCCCGGAGACGCCGGGGGCGGCCGACCCCACGCAGGTGCTCCCGAGCAACGCGGGCTCGTACGACCCGAACGGCTACGACCCCAACGCGGCCACCAGCGTCATGCAGCAGAACGCCGGGCCGGGCGGCGGCCACGCCGACCCGACCGCGGTCATGCCGCCCGTCCCGCCGCGCCCCGAGGGAGCGCCGCAGCCCGACGGGCCGCACCCCTGGCAGTCCCAGCTCCAGGCCGCCCGCGACCGCAACGAGCAGACGCAGGTCCAGTACCTCGACCCGAGCCAGGACCCGCTGCGCCGCCGCCCCCAGCGCCAGCAGCCGCAGCAGCAGCCGCGCCGCCAGCAGCAGTACCCCCAGCAGCAACAGCAGCCGCAGCAGTACCGCCAGCAGCAGCAGTACCAGCCACAGCCCCAACAGCAGCAGCAGCAGTACCAGCCACAGCGGCAGCAGTACGCGCCGCAGCAGCCGCAGCAGCCGCAACAACCCCAGCAGCCGGCCCAGCGCCCGCCCCGCGAGCCGAGGCAGCGCAGCGCCAACCCGATGAAGATCCCCGGCCTCGGCTGCCTGAAGGGCTGCCTGTTCACGCTGGTGCTGCTCGTCGTCGCGAGCTGGCTGATCTGGGAGCTCACCCCGCTCAAGGACTGGATCGGCCAGGGGCAGGGCTACTGGGACGCGATCACCGACGCCGTCTCCACCGTCACCGACTGGATCTCGAAGCTGGGCGGCGACAGCGGCGGCAGTGGCGGCAGCGGAACCTGACGCGACGGTGACGTGACTCTGTAGCCATATCGACTTCTGCGGACCAATTCCGCGGCAATTCGCCCGCAGAAGTGAAGGTTGGCGCCATCCGGGGCACGCAACCCCCCGATCGCCGCGTAGCTTTGTCGGCCGGGGGTTGTTGTGCGACGGTCCATCGCCAGCCGCTGAGGGAGCAGTCTTGGCACGGAATATCGGCAGCCGGTACACCGCCCACCAGATTCTGGGGCGCGGCAGCGCCGGCACGGTGTGGCTCGGCGACGGCCCCGAGGGGCCCGTCGCCATCAAGCTGCTCCGCGAGGACCTCGCGTCCGACCAGGAACTCGTGGGCCGCTTCGTCCAGGAGCGCACCGCCCTGCTCGGGCTCGACCATCCGCACGTCGTCGCCGTCCGCGACCTCGTGGTGGACGGCAACGACCTGGCCCTGGTGATGAACCTGGTCCGCGGCACGGACCTGCGGACCCGGCTCGACCGCGAGCGCCGGCTGGCCCCCGAGGCCGCCGTCGCGATCGTCGCCGACGTCGCCGACGGCCTCGCCGCGGCACACGCCGCCGGAGTGGTCCACCGCGACGTCAAGCCGGAGAACATCCTGCTGGACATGGAGGGCCCGCTCGGCCCCGGCAACTCCCACCCCGCGCTGCTCACCGACTTCGGTGTGGCCAAGCTGATCGACACCCCGCGCCGCACGAAGGCCACCAAGATCATCGGTACGCCGGACTATCTGGCGCCCGAGATCGTGGAGGGCCTGCCGCCGCGCGCCGCCGTCGACATCTACGCCCTCGCGACCGTGCTGTACGAGCTCCTCGCGGGCTTCACCCCCTTCGGCGGCGGCCACCCCGGCGCCGTCCTGCGCCGCCACGTCACCGAGACCGTCGTGCCGCTGCCCGGGATCCCCGAGGAGCTCTGGCAGCTGCTGCTCCAGTGCCTGGCCAAGGCCCCGGCCTCCCGGCTGCGCGCCTCCGAACTGGCGGCCCGGCTGCGCGAGCAGCTCCCGCACCTGGCCGGCATCCCGCCGCTGGACGTGGACGAACCGGACGACGAGGCCGAGCCGGAGCCGCACGGCCAGGCTTACGACGAGCAGCAGTACACCCCGGCGGCCGAGGAGCCGCGCCGCCGCGGTGCCGTGCCGCTGGTCCCCGGTTCGTCGCCCGACTCCAACCGGGACACCCACACGAGCATGCGCGTCCCGGCCCCCGACGAACTGTCCGGCGGCCCCCGGGGCACCGCCCGCGCCCCGCGCGCCCCGGGCAGGCCCCGGCCCGGCTCGGCCCGCAACAAGTCGGCGGCCATCCGCAAGCGGCGCCTCACCCTGGGGGCCGCGGCCCTGGTACTGGTCGTGGGGGCCGGGGTGGGCGGCTGGCTGGCACTGGGCGGCGACGACGCGGGAGCGACCCCGCAGGACACGAAGAACTCGGCCCCGGCCGCCCCCTGACCCGCCCCGGTCGCGGCGGCCGTGGAGCCGTGATCATGCGGTCCGAGGAATGCCCGCGCCGACAGCCGTTACGCTGGACCCGTGGCAGTCGTCGATATTTCCGAAGAGCTGAAGTCCCTCTCCTCGACCATGGGGTCGATCGAGGCCGTCCTGGACCTGGATGCGCTGAGGGGTGACATTGCCGTGCTCGAGGAGCAGGCTGCCGCTCCGTCCCTGTGGGACGACCCGGAGGCGGCGCAGAAGATCACCAGCAAGCTTTCGCACCTCCAGGCCGAGGTCCGCAAGACCGAGACCCTGCGCGGCCGGATCGACGACCTCGAAGTCCTCTTCGAGCTCGCCGAGGACGAGGGCGACGCCGACGCGCTCGCCGAGGCCGAGTCCGAGCTGGAGTCCGTCCGCAAGGCCCTGGACGAGATGGAGGTCCGCACGCTCCTCTCCGGCGAGTACGACGCGCGCGAGGCCCTGGTCACCATCCGCGCCGAGGCCGGCGGCGTCGACGCCGCGGACTTCGCCGAGAAGCTCCAGCGCATGTACCTCCGCTGGGCCGAGCGGCACAACTACAAGACCGAGGTCTACGAGACGGCGTACGCCGAAGAGGCCGGCATCAAGTCGACCACCTTCGCCGTCGAGGTGCCGTACGCCTACGGCACGCTCTCCGTCGAGCAGGGCACCCACCGGCTCGTCCGGATCTCCCCGTTCGACAACCAGGGCCGTCGGCAGACGTCCTTCGCGGGCGTCGAGGTGCTGCCCGTCGTCGAGCAGACGGACCACGTCGAGATCGACGAGTCCGAGCTCCGCGTCGACGTGTACCGCTCGTCGGGCCCCGGCGGCCAGGGCGTCAACACCACGGACTCCGCGGTGCGCCTGACCCACCTGCCCACCGGCATCGTCGTCTCCTGTCAGAACGAGCGCTCGCAGATCCAGAACAAGGCGTCCGCGATGAACGTCCTCCAGGCGAAGCTCCTTGAGCGCCGCCGCCAGGAGGAGCAGGCGAAGATGAACGCGCTCAAGGGCGACGGCGGCAACTCCTGGGGCAACCAGATGCGTTCGTACGTCCTGCACCCGTACCAGATGGTCAAGGACCTGCGTACGGAGTTCGAGATGGGCAACCCGGAAGCGGTCTTCAACGGCGAGATCGACGGCTTCATCGAGGCCGGCATCCGCTGGCGCAAGCAGAGCGAGAAGTAGTCCCGCCGGTCGGGACGTACGCGAGGAGGGGTGCGGGAGCCACGGCTCCCGCACCCCTCCTCGCGTATCCGCCGTGCGGTCAGGACGCGGTGCGGCCCAGGCACTGCTTCAGTTCGTCGACATCGTAGAAGTAGCTGCCCTTCGCGACGGGCACGCAGCCCTTCCTGAACGCGGTCTGCTTCTCGTTGTAGAGCATCCGCACCAGGTACTTGTTCCCCTTCCGGAACAGGTCCCACTGGATGTTCGTGGCCATGGACGCCACCGACTCGCCGCGCCACGGGTTGTCGGCGTACGTGTACGGCTCGGCCTCCGACACGGCCTTCGTGCTGCCGGGCAGGCCCATGAGGGCGGCCAGCGGGATGATCTCCTCCGCGTGGGTGAAGCGCAGCTCCGCGCCCGCGTCGCTGGTTCCGTTCCGCTTGGCGTCGATCTTCGTGAAGAAGTCGTCGAGCAGGACGTTCGCCATCCTGTACGTGATGTCGCTGTCCTCGAAGCCGGGGCCCTTCTCGTAGAAGTCCTCGGCGTCGCTGAGGTAGGCGAACCACCGCGCGTCACGGGGTGCGATGTAGCGCTCCATGTTCCAGTCGCCCTCGTCGGCCATGGCCGGAGCGATGCTGTAGAGGGCGTAGACCGCCTGCGCGGCTTCGACGTCGGTGGCGATCGAGTCGAACTCGCCGGCCGCGATCCGCTCGACGAAGGCCGGCTTGAAGATCTTCTTCAGTACGTTGCGGGCCGCCGTGTGCGAGGCCGGCCGGCCGGTGATCGTGTCGAGGGTGGTGGCGAGGCGCTCGTCGTTCTCGACGTAGTCCCGGTACTCCGCGCCTCCGGCCGACTTGTGGAAGTAGAGCAGGTCGGCATCGGTCCTGGCCGGTGTGATGAGGGGCGCCAGGGCCGGGTCGTTCTCGGCGAGGGCCTCGGCGAACAGATTGCCGCTGTCGACCGCACGGTCCTTGCCGGAGTTGACGACGTTGATCGGCTCGGAGTTCTCCGCGATCTGCTCGAAGAGCCCGGGAAGCCGCTTCTCCAGCCGCGCGGCGGTGTCCTGGATCTCGCGCACACCACGCCCGGTGAGCTGTCCGTATCCGATCGCGTCCATGGCGGCGAGCAGCGACTTCGTCTCGCCGCCGAACCGCTCGCCGTCGTGGGTCAGCTGCCCCTCGCTCCTCGCCTTCTCCCACAGGGCCAGGATCAGGTCACCGTCCTCGCTGTCGGACGCCGCCCGGGATCCGTGACGCGAGACGTTCTCGGTGAACACCGGCACGAAGCCCCTGGGGGCGTGCTGGTACGACCGCATGTTCTGCTGCGGCGCGTACGGGGTCTTGGTGGCGTAGGAGCCGGAGGAGCCCGCCGTCGCCTGCGCCGGCAGGGCCGCCGGCAGCAGGGCGGAGACGGCGAGCGTGAGGGAGAGTGCGGCGGTTCTCTTCTGCATGGGTTCACCGGGTTCGGGACGAGTCGGGTGGGCCGGACCTCCGCATCGTGATCGTTCCGGATGAACCGGATATGGCCGCAGCGCGACCGCCAGGCGTCCGAAACGGGCGTGGGGGAAAAGGGAGTTGGCTCGGTGAGTTGCGTAGATGGCGTGGTGAGTGCGTCACAGTCATGGTGCTGAATGAGGGTCAACTCATTTCAAACCGGTGCGCATTGCACAGAACGGCCTTGACGTAGTCCTTAACTCTGGACAGGGTGCTGGAGCAGCATGCGTATGTCTGGGACGGGTGTGATCGGGGGCGGGCGGCATGGCCACGGCACGACGTGGGCCGGCGCTCGGAGCAAACCCCGCTGGGCCGTGCCCCGCATATGGCTGCTCCATTGACGAGAACAGCTACTGGGGGTAGCAGCACATGACGAAGAAGACGCGAGTCCGCGTCGCGCGGATAGCCGCGGGCGCGGTCATCGCCGCGGGTGCCTCGCTCACCGCCGCGGGTGCGGCGCAGGCCGTGGGTATCGACGTCGGCGTCGGCGGACTGTCCGTCAACGCCCAGGCGGACGAGAACGGCCTCGGCATCAAGGCGGGCCTCGGCCCGCAGGGTGAGGCCGACGGCGGCACGACGACCGATGGTGGTACGGACGCGGGCGGGGCTGTCGACCAGGGACAGACCAGCACGGGTGAGACCACCGGCGAGACCACCACCACGGGTGAGACCACCGGCGAGACCACCACCACCGGTGAGACCACCACGACCGGTGAGACCACCACGACGGGTGAGACGACCGGCGAGACCACCACCACGGGTGAGACCACCACGACGGGTGAGACGACCGGCGAGACCACCACCACGGGTGAGACCACCGGCGAGACCACCACCACCGGTGAGACCACCACGACGGGTGAGACCACCGGCGAGACCACCACCACCGGTGAGACCACCGGCGAGACCACCACCGGTCAGACGACCGGTGAGACCACCACCACGGGTGAGACCACCGGCGAGACCACCACGGGTGAGACCACCGGCGAGGCCACCGGTTCCACCGGTTCCAACGACGGCGGAACCGGCACCTGCACCGTCGACCTCGACGGTGCCGAGTGCGCCGACAACACCGACACCGACTCGGTCGGCAACCAGCCGGCCGAGCAGGGCAAGGGCAAGGACGAGCTCGCCGAGACCGGTGCGGCCGAGACCACGTTCCTGCTGATCGGCGCCGCGACCATGATCGCCGGAGGCATCGGCTTCCGGATCCTGCCGCGCCTGGTGAACGGCCGCACCGCCGCCTGACGGGCAGCAGCGGAGCACGTCACACACAGGGGCCCCGGACGCCGATCGGCATCCGGGGCCCCTGTGCATGCGCCTGCGCGTACGAGGACGAACGTTTCTGCCGGCCCGGCGAAGGGCGGGCGAGGAGAGCGAGCGGTCAGGCGGGGGTGCGCTACACGGTCTGGTGCGCCAGCAGCGCCAGCGCGGCCAGCAACACCACCATCAGGGCCACCAGCATCGCCGGGCTGAGCCCGGCGAACGGACCCTGCTCCTGTTCCTGCTGCTCCAGTCGCGCGCGGCTGGCCCGGCATACGGGGCAGCGCCCCTCGTTCACGGGCGCCGCGCAGTTCGCGCACACCAGTCGGTCATAGGTCATGCGCATTCCTCCTCCCGCGCGGCGGAGCCGCACAAGCCTTCTCTCCGCACAACGCTCACGGAAACGCAACCGTTCCCCCTACCACTGTGCCAGCTCGCACGGGTTTCGGCTCGGCCCACCGGATACCTCCCGGTCCGTTCCGCTCGCGGCGGAGCCGGGACCGATGCCGTTTTACCGTAAATCACCCATCCCGGTACGCGCGCCTGCACGCGTGAGCCGGGTTCGCGTATGGTCACGCACACCTACTCCCGGCCGACCGTGGTGCATCCGTGATCCGATTCGACAACGTCTCCAAGACCTACCCGAAGCAGAGCCGTCCCGCTCTACGGGATGTGTCTCTCGATATCGAGAAGGGCGAGTTCGTCTTCCTGGTGGGCTCCTCCGGCTCCGGCAAGTCCACCTTCATGCGTCTCATCCTCCGCGAGGAGCGCGCCAGCCAGGGCATGGTCCACGTCCTCGGCAAGGACCTCGCGCGCATGTCCAACTGGAAGGTGCCGCACATGCGCCGCCAGCTGGGCACGGTGTTCCAGGACTTCCGCCTCCTTCCCAACAAGACCGTCGCGGAGAACGTGGCGTTCGCCCAGGAAGTGATCGGCAAGCCGCGCGGCGAGATCCGCAAGGCGGTCCCGCAGGTCCTCGACCTCGTCGGTCTCGGCGGCAAGGAGGACCGGATGCCCGGCGAGCTGTCCGGTGGTGAGCAGCAGCGCGTGGCGATCGCGCGGGCCTTCGTCAACCGGCCCATGCTGCTGATCGCGGACGAGCCGACCGGAAACCTCGACCCGCAGACCTCGGTCGGGATCATGAAGCTGCTGGACCGGATCAACCGGACCGGCACCACCGTGATCATGGCGACCCACGACCAGAACATCGTCGACCAGATGCGCAAACGCGTCATCGAGCTCGAGCAGGGCCGTCTCGTACGCGACCAGGCGCGCGGCGTCTACGGCTACCAGCACTGAGCACCCAGCACTGAAAGGACGCCATGCGCGCCCAGTTCGTCCTGTCGGAGATCGGCGTCGGCCTCCGTCGCAACCTCACGATGACCTTCGCCGTCATCGTCTCCGTCGCCCTCTCGCTTGCCCTGTTCGGCGGCGCGCTGCTCATGCGCGAGCAGGTCAGCACGATGAAGGACTACTGGTACGACAAGGTCAACGTCTCCATCTACCTCTGCGGCAAGGGGGACGCGGAGACGGTGGTCCAGTGCGCCAAGGGTGCGGTGACCGCGCAGCAGAAGAAGGAGATCGAGGGCGATCTCAAGAAGATGGACGTCGTCGACACGGTCATCTACGAGTCGTCCGACCAGGCATACAAGCACTACCAGGAGGAGTTCGGCGACTCCCCGATGGCGGGCAACATCACGCCCGACCAGATGCCGGAGTCGTTCCGCGTCAAGCTCGACGACCCCACGAAGTACAAGGTCGTCGCCACCGCCTTCGCCGGGCGGGACGGGGTCCAGTCCGTCCAGGACCAGAGAAGCATCCTGGACAACCTCTTCGGCCTGATGAACGGCATGAACGTCGCCGCGCTCTTCGTGATGGCGCTGATGCTCGTCATTGCCCTGATGCTGATCGTCAACACGGTCAGGGTGTCCGCGTTCAGCCGACGGCGCGAGACGGGAATCATGCGGCTCGTCGGAGCCTCCGGCTTCTACATCCAGATGCCGTTCATCATGGAGGCCGCGTTCGCCGGCCTGATCGGTGGCGTACTGGCCTGCGTGATGCTGCTGGCCGGGCGCTACTTCCTGATCGACGGCGGACTCGCCCTCCAGGACAAGCTGAACCTGATCGACTTCATCGGCTGGGAGGCCGTCCTCACCAAGCTCCCGCTGGTCCTGGCGATCGGCCTGCTGATGCCCGCAGTTGCCGCGCTCTTCGCGCTGCGCAAGTACCTCAAGGTGTGACATGCGCCCCGTGGGGCGCGCGGCCAACGAGCCGTGCGCCGACGGGGCGTTGTCCTAGACTCGGCGCCATGCCGGGCCCTGAGAACCGTTTCGGGTCCCGCGGCGTCCGCCGCGGGGCGGCCCTGACATTGGTCTTCGCGAGTGTGCTCGCCACCGCCGCCGCCACCGGTTCACTGCCGCGCGGGGACGGGCGGAGCACCGAGATAGAGACCCGGTCCGTGGCCAGTTCCGCCGACCGCGACGCGGTGGCCGACGCGGCAGCCGAGGCCGTGGCCGACGGCAAGTCCGGTACGGAGGCGGCCGAGGAGGCCGTCAGCCGCAGCGGGGACCGCTGGGGCGCGGTCTACGACGAGCGGGAGTACCAGGAGTTCGAGCAGGCCCTCGACGGTTCGTACACGGGCGTCGGGCTCGCCGCCCGGCGTTCCGCGGACGGGCTGGTCACGGTCACCCGGGTCCAGCGGGGCGGCCCCGCCGCGCGGGCCGGAATCCGGGCCGGAGACCTGCTGCGCACGGTCGACGGCCACCGGGTCGACAAGCGCGCGGTCTCCGACGTCGTGGCCCTGCTGCGGGGCGACCGTACCGGCGCCGCCGTCGGGAGCACCGTGGTGCTGGGCGTCCAGCGGGGGTCCGTCACCCGGACCGAGACGCTGCGTAGGGCCCGGCTCACCACCGAGGCCGTCTCGGTGCGGCGGCTCGGACCGTACCGTTCCGATTCCTCCGCAGCTGTGCTGATCGAGGTGGACTCGTTCACCAAGGGATCCGGTACCGCGGTCCGTGACGCGATCCGGAAGGCGCCGGCGGGCGCCGGTGTGCTGCTGGACCTGCGCGGCAACTCCGGTGGGCTCGTCACCGAGGCCGTCACCGCCGCCTCCGCCTTCCTGGACGGCGGTCTGGTCGCCACGTACGACGTGCACGGAGAGCAGCGTGCGCTGTACGCGGAGGCCGGGGGCGACACCGAGCGCCCCGTCGTCGTCCTCGTCGACGGCGGGACCATGAGCGCGGCCGAGCTCCTGACCGGCGCCCTGCAGGACCGAGGGCGGGCCGTCACGGTCGGTTCGCGGACCTTCGGCAAGGGATCCGTCCAGATGCCGAGCAAGCTCGCGGGCGGCTCCGTGGCGGAGCTGACCGTGGGGCACTACCGCACTCCGGCGGGCCGTAGCGTCGACGGCCGCGGCATCACGCCCGACCTCGCGGTGAGCGCGCGGGCCCAGGAGCGGGCCGAGACAGTATTGAGTGGCCTCGGGGGTGGGTCGTAGTGCGAAAATGGCCGCACTATGGCTAAGGAAAAAGACACCGGGCGCAAGATGGTCGCGCAGAACAAGAAGGCGCGCCACGACTACACCATCCTCGACACCTACGAGTGCGGCCTCGTCCTGATGGGGACCGAGGTCAAATCGCTGCGCATGGGCCGGGCCTCCCTGGTGGACGGCTTCGTGCAGATCGACGGCGGCGAGGCGTGGCTGCACAACATCCACGTCCCGGAGTACGTCCAGGGGACCTGGACCAACCACTCCGCCAAGCGCAAGCGCAAGCTGCTGATGCACCGGGCCGAGATCGACAAGCTGGAGTCGAAGTCGCAGGAGACCGGGCACACGATCGTGCCGCTCGCCCTGTACTTCACCAACGGCCGGGTCAAGGTCGAGATCGCGCTGGCGAAGGGCAAGAAGGAGTACGACAAGCGGCAGACGCTGCGCGAGAAGCAGGACACGAGGGAGACGAACCGGGCGATCTCGGCGGCCCGCCGCCGTCAGCGGAGCGCCTGAACGCACCGCGCCAGTGGCTGCCGGCCGGTGCGGCAGGAATACGCTGGCATCGTCGTGCGTTGGTCACGTACGATGGCACTGCACCCCACGGGGTGTGCACCACCTTTGAAAAATCAACATGGGGATGATCGGTTTCGACAGCGGATGTCGAAGCAGGGGAAGCGAGTCGAGGAAGCGGCAATGATCTCGTAAACCATATGTCGCAAACAATAATCGCCAATTCCAAGCGCGATTCCTCCGCCTTCGCCCTCGCTGCCTAATTAGCAGCTAAGCGAAGACTCTGCGGAGTGTCAGCCCGGGGGTGATCCCGACCCGGATCCTGGCATCACTAAGGGATCTAAACTTCTAAGCCCGGTCACGGGGCCTAGAAGGAAATCAAACAGTGGCTGGGCCTGTCGGAGGCTTGTTCGTGTGACCTCCGGGGCCGAGAAAAGCGTAGCGAACTGCACTCGGAGAAGCCCTGGTTCCGCACCGTTGGACGCGGGTTCGATTCCCGCCATCTCCACAATTCCCATGTGAACGAGGACCCCGCTGCCACCGGCAGCGGGGTCCTCGTTTTTTGCTGTCCGACGCCGCGCGGGCCGCGGCAGGCACCCGGGGGGCGTGCGCCCCCGGCGTGCGTCATGCACCGCGCTCCCACGCGTGGGAGGGGTCGGCCCGTCCGGGGCAGGGCCCGCACCACGGTTCGAAAACAGATGTATCTCTCATGATGAACAACACCCGTCCGTGGGGCCGGAGTGTCGTCGGGGTGCGCTACATTCATGGCCCGGGTGCACTGTGGTAGGGGGCGCGTGGGACAGGGTGGGGGCCCGGTCCGGCGACGCACAGACGGTCAGTTGCGCGCACCCGATCCTGAGTGGGGGAAGTGCGTACATCAGTGGAAACTTGGCGTGAAGGTGCCCGTGCGGGACACACCCACGAGCCCAACGAAGTCACCATTCAGCTCGACGGACTGGGACGGCAGCTCTCCGAGCTGCTCCCGGAACCCAGCGTTCCGGAGGGCTCCGACGGCCCGGTCTTCGTCGACGAGAGCGGCCGGCGCAGCAAGACGCTCCGACGGCTCGGCTGGGTCCTGGCCGCGATCTGTGTCGGCTACGCGGTGACGCTCGTCGTCGCCCTGCTCGGAGGCAACTCCACCGCCCCCTTCCTGCCGCTGTCCGGCCAGGAGGAACACCGCAAGGCGGAAGAGGTACGGACGCCGGCCACCGAGGGTGTGACCCCGGGAGCCGAGGTCACACCCGGCGTGACGCCCGACGTCTCGCCGTCCGCCCTCCCGCAGACCGGAGAGAGCGCGGCCGCCCCGGGCGGCGCCGTCGGGGCCGGCGGTTCCTCGACGCCCGGCACCGGATCCTCCGCCTCGGCCCGTACCGAACCGTCCGCGCGGAGCACCGCCACGGGAGCGAGCACCGCCGGCGGTGCGCCGGCCGGTGAGACGTCCGCGTCCGCGACGACCGCCGCGTCCGGGACGCCGAGCGCCGACCCGCCGGTCACGTCCCCTGACCCGGTCACTCCGCCCGCCACCACACCTGATCCTCCTGTGCAAGAGCAAGAAGGCGCCAGCTAGATGACCACCCCCGCCCCGCGGGTCAGGCACAACCGTAAGAAGCAGAGCCGGCGGCGCAGACTTCCCATGCGCTACATGCTGCCGTTCCTGTTCCTCGTTGCCCTGCTCGCCATGTTGATGCTGCGCGGCTACGTGCACAGCGAAATCCTCGCCGACCACCGGATCCAGCCACCGGCGGCCACCGACCGGGTGCCCGAGCAGGTGCTGGACGGCGGCCCGGTCATCGACGCGCGCAGCGCCACCGAACCCGCGAAGACGCTGCGGATCCCCGACCACCGGATCGTGCTGACCTTCGACGACGGCCCCGACCCGGTGTGGACCCCCCGGGTACTGGACGAGCTGAAGAAGCACCACGCACACGGCGTCTTCTTCGTCACCGGCACCATGGCCTCCCGCTACCCCGATCTGGTGGAGCGCATGGTCGAGGAAGGCCACGAGGTCGGGCTGCACACGTTCAACCACCCCGACCTCTCCTACCAGTCCACCGGCCGCATCGACTGGGAGCTGTCGCAGAACCAGTTGGCGCTCGCGGGCGCGGCCGGCATCCGCACCTCCCTGTTCCGGCCGCCCTACTCCTCGTTCGCCGACGCCATGGACGACAAGTCCTGGCCGGTCACCCAGTACGTCGGCAGCCGCGGCTACCTCACCGTCGTCAACAACACCGACAGCGAGGACTGGAAGCGGCCCGGTGTCCGGGCGATCATCGACCGGGCCACCCCCAAGGGCGGCAAGGGCGCCGTCATCCTCATGCACGACTCCGGAGGCGACCGGTCCCAGACCGTCACCGCCCTCGGCAGGTTCCTGCCGAAGATGCAGGCGCGCGGCTACGAGTTCGACAACCTCACCGACGCCCTGGGCGCCCCCAGCGCGCACACCCCCGTCACCGGGTACGCGCTCTGGAAGGGCAAGGCGTTCGTCTCCGCCGTCGAGGTGTCGGAGCACATCACCGACGTCCTGGTCGTCGGTCTCGCCGTCATCGGGGTGCTGGTCCTGGCCCGCTTCGGCCTGATGCTGCTCCTGTCCTTCGCACACGCCCGCCGGGTCCGCAAGAAGGACTTCAGCTGGGGCGAACCGCTCACCCGCCCGGTGTCCGTCCTGGTGCCCGCGTACAACGAGAGCAAGTGCATCGCCAACACGGTCCGTTCCCTGGTGGCGAGCGACTACCCGCTGGAGGTCATCGTCATCGACGACGGCTCCACGGACGGCACCGCGGACCTCGTCGACCGGATGCGGCTGCCCGGCGTCCGCGTGGTGCGCCAGCGCAACGCCGGAAAGCCCGCCGCCCTGAACAACGGCATCGCGCACGCCCGCTACGACATCATCGTGATGATGGACGGCGACACGGTCTTCGAACCGTCCACCGTCCGCGAGCTGGTGCAGCCCTTCGCCGACCCCCGGGTCGGGGCCGTCGCGGGCAACGCCAAGGTCGGCAACCGCGACTCACTGATCGGCGCCTGGCAGCACATCGAGTACGTGATGGGCTTCAACCTCGACCGCCGGATGTACGACATGCTGGGCTGCATGCCCACGATCCCCGGCGCGGTCGGGGCGTTCCGCCGTGAGGCGCTGAACCGGATCGGCGGCATGAGCGAGGACACCCTCGCCGAGGACACCGACGTCACGATGGCCCTGCACCGGGACGGCTGGCGCGTCGTGTACGCGGAGAACGCCCGTGCCTGGACCGAGGCTCCGGAGTCCGTGCAGCAGCTCTGGTCGCAGCGCTACCGGTGGTCGTACGGCACGATGCAGGCCATCTGGAAGCACCGCCGCGCGGTGATCGAGCGCGGCCCGTCCGGCCGCTTCGGGCGCGTCGGGCTGCCGTTCGTCGCCCTGTTCATGGTCGTCGCCCCGCTGCTCGCCCCGCTCATCGACGTCTTCCTGCTGTACGGGCTCGTCTTCGGCCCGACCGGGCAGACGGTGGTCGCCTGGCTCGGCGTCCTCGCGGTGCAGGCCGTCTGCGCCGCGTACGCCTTCCGGCTCGACCGGGAGCGCATGACCCATCTGCTCTCGCTGCCCCTCCAGCAGGTCCTCTACCGGCAGCTCATGTACGTGGTGCTGCTCCAGTCCTGGATCACCGCTCTCACCGGCGGCCGGCTGCGCTGGCAGAAACTCCGCCGCACGGGAGTCGTGGAGGCGCCCGGTTCGATGCCGAGCCAGGGCCGGCACAGCACCGACCGGAGGCCCGTCGCATGACCCATCAGCCCTCCGCGTACCCGCAGCAGCCGCCGCCGGAGCCGCACACGGTGCCGTTCCCGGTCCTGCCGCAGGCCGGGACGCAGCTTCCCGGCCAGGGGGAGTGGGCCCGGCCGGCCGGACCCGCGCCCTGGACGCAGGCCCCCGTACCCGTGCCGCCCGCACCGGAGCCCGAAGCCGCGCCCGCCGCGGCGGCGGCACCGGGCCGGGACCGCTATCTCGACCTGCTGCGCGCGGTGGCGCTCGTCCGCGTCGTCGTCTTCCACCTCTTTGGCTGGGCCTGGCTGACCATCCTCTTCCCCTCCATGGGCGTCATGTTCGCCCTGGCCGGCTCGCTGATGGCCCGGTCGCTGGCGAGGCCCGCGTGGAGTGTCGTCCGCAGCCGGCTGCGGCGGCTGCTCCCGCCGATGTGGGCGTTCCTCGCGGTCGTCGTCCCCATGGTCTTCCTGCTCGGCTGGAAGCCGGTTCGCGAGGAGGGCATCTGGTGGTTCCTCAAACTGGGCTGCTACCTGCTCCCGGTCGGCACGCCCCCCTTCCCGTGGGAGAGCGGCTCCGAGGGCGGCTTCCTGGAGACCTCCTGGGCCGAGCAGGCCATGGGACCGCTCTGGTACATCCGCGCCTATCTTTGGTTCGTACTGGCCTCACCGCTGCTGCTGAAGGCCTTCCGCAGGCTTCCCTGGGTGACGTTGCTCGCCCCCATCGGTCTCACCGCCGTGATCGGCACCGGACTGGTCACCGTGCCGGGCACCGCGGGCGAGGGGCTGGTCGACTTCGCCGTGTTCGGCTCCTGCTGGATCCTCGGCTTCGCGCACAACGACGGGCTGCTGCGGACCGTCCCGCGCTACCTCACCGTCTCGATGGCGACGTTCCTCATGGCCTTCGCGCTCTGGTGGGCCTCCGGACACCTCACCGAGGAAGGCTGGAACCTCGACGAGATCCCTCTCGCCCAGGCCACCTGGTCGCTCGGCTTCTGCGTCATCCTCCTGCAGTACGCGCCCTCCTGGCGGCAGCTGCCGGGCCGGCTGGCCGGCTGGGACAGCCTGGTCACCCTCGCCAACAACCGGGCCGTGACCATCTACCTCTGGCACAACCTGCTGCTGATGGCCGGATTCCTGCTCATCGACCAGCTGTGGAACGTGCCCTGGGTCGGCGACCACCTCGGCACCTACATCGACGCCTCGGGCAACGCGCTGGAGCTGATCGTCATCTGGCCGCTGATCGGGCTGATGATCCTCTCCGTCGGCTGGGTCGAGGACGTCGCCGCCAAGCGCCGTCCGAGGCTCTGGCCCAACGGGCAGTCGCACAAGGCTGGTGCCGGGAGCCGCGCGGCGGCCGTGCCCGGTGGTACGCGCCGGCGCTGAGCCACCGTCTCACCGGGCCGCCCCCGGCCCGGTGAGAGCAAGGTTGCGCACCGGTCACCTCGCGGCACCACACCGAAACGCGCGCTCTCTAGCGTCGGGGACAACACCCCGACCACCCGTGGAGGCGCGTGATGGCTGGCCGTTGGATCGAGCACTGGGAACCCGAGGACGAGACGTTCTGGAAGGAGAAGGGCGAGCGGATCGCCCGCCGGAACCTCTGGTTCTCCGTACTCTCCGAGCACATCGGGTTCTCCATCTGGACCCTGTGGTCGGTGATGGTCCTGTTCATGGGGCCGGAGTACGGGGTGGACCCGGCCGGGAAGTTCTTCCTGATCTCCACCGCGACGCTGGTCGGGGCCCTCGTGCGGATTCCGTACACCTTCGCCGTGGCCAGGTTCGGAGGCCGGAACTGGACCGTGTTCAGCGCGTTCACCCTGCTGGTGCCGACGGTCGCCGCCTTCATGGTGATGGAGCCGGGGACCTCGTACACCACCTTCGTGGCCGTGGCCGCGCTGACCGGCATCGGCGGCGGCAACTTCGCCTCCTCGATGACGAACATCAACGCCTTCTTCCCGCTGCGCAAGAAGGGCTGGGCGCTCGGGCTGAACGCGGGCGGCGGCAACATCGGCGTGCCCGTCGTACAGCTCATCGGACTGCTCGTGATCGGGACCGCGGGCGCCACGCACCCGCGGATCGTGCTCGGTGTGTACATCCCGCTGATCGTCGTCGCCGGGCTGTGCGCCGCGAGGTTCATGGACAATCTGGCGCCCGTGCAGAACGACACCGGGGCCGCGAAGGACGCCGCGCGCGACCCGCACACCTGGATCATGGCGGTGCTCTACATCGGCACCTTCGGCTCCTTCATCGGCTACAGCTTCGCCTTCGGGCTCGTCCTGCAGACCCAGTTCGGCCGGACCCCGCTGCAGGCCGCCTCCCTCACCTTCGTCGGCCCGCTGCTCGGCTCGCTCATCAGGCCCGTAGGCGGCTGGCTGGCCGACCGGTACGGCGGCGCCCGGATCACCCTGGCGAACTACGCCGCGATGGCCGTGGCGACCGGTGTCGTCGTATACGCCTCCGGCATCGAATCGCTCACCGTGTTCCTGATCGGCTTCACCGCGCTGTTCGTCCTCACGGGGCTCGGCAACGGATCGACGTTCAAGATGATCCCGGGCATCTTCCACGCCAAGGCGATCGCCCAGGGGCTGCGCGGCGAGGAGGCGGCGGCCCAGGGGCGGCGGCTGTCCGGGGCGGCGATGGGACTCATCGGCGCGGTCGGGGCGCTCGGCGGCCTCGCCATCAACCTCGCCTTCCGGCAGTCGTTCCAGACCTCGGGCACCGGAACGGCGGCCTTCTGGTCCTTCCTCGCCTTCTACGGAGTGTGTTTCGCGCTCACCTGGGCGGTATACCTTCGCCGCACGGCGGCGGTCCCGGCGAAGCCCCAGCTCAGCTACGCCGAAGTGTGATGATGACCTTGGGCCGGCCCTGACATGTCGGGTGACGTAACGGGCGGGAAATACGGGTGAACCGAGCCTGTCACGCTTCGTTGGCAGGCTCGGACCTCCGCACCATTGAGCAGCAGCGGGACGAGAGCCGGGTAGACCATATGCACGACGACGAACAGCACGGGCCCCTCGCGGGCTTCACGGTCGGTGTCACCGCCGCGCGCCGGGCGGACGAGCTCGGCACCCTGCTGCGGCGGCGGGGTGCCACCGTGGTGCACGCGCCCGCCCTGCGGATCGTGCCGCTCGCCGACGACAGCGAACTGCTCGCCGCCACCAAGCAACTCATCGACACCGTTCCCGACGTGGTCCTCGCGACGACGGCGATCGGTTTCCGCGGCTGGATCGAGGCCGCCGACGGCTGGGGCATCGGCGAACAGCTGCTGGACACCCTGCGCGGCGTCGAACTCCTGGCCCGCGGCCCCAAGGTCAAGGGCGCGGTCCGCGCCGCCGGGCTGACCGAGACCTGGTCACCGGCGTCCGAATCCATGGCGGAGGTGCTGGAGCGGCTCCTGGAGGAGGGCGTCGAGGGCCGCCGCATCGCCCTCCAGCTGCACGGCGAACCGCTCCCCGGCTTCGTCGAGTCGCTGCGCGCGGCCGGCGGCGAGGTCGTCGGCGTGCCCGTCTACCGCTGGATGCCGCCCGAGGACATCGCCCCCCTCGACCGGCTCATCGACATCACCGTGGCGGGCGGTCTGGACGCGCTCACCTTCACCAGCGCCCCGGCAGCGGTCTCCCTGTTGCGCAGGGCCGGGGAGCGCGGCCTGATCGACGAGCTGACGGCCGTCCTGCAGAGCGACGTCCTCCCGGCCTGCGTCGGACCGGTCACCGCTCTCCCGTTGCAGGACCGCGGGATCGACACCGCCCAGCCGGAGCGCTTCCGGCTCGGCCCGCTCGTCCAGCTCATCTGCCGCGAACTCCCCTCCCGGGCGCGGACCCTGCCGGTCGCCGGCCACCGGGTCGAGATCCGCGGCCACGCCGTCCTGGTCGACGACGAGCTGCGCGCGGTACCGCCCGCCGGGATGGCCCTGCTGCACACCCTGGCCCGCAGGCCCGGCTGGGTGGTTGCCCGCGCCGACCTGCTGCGCGCCCTGCCCGGAAGCGGGACGGACGAGCACGCGGTGGAGACGGCGATGGCCCGGCTGCGCACCGCGCTCGGGGTGCCCCGGCTGATCCAGACGGTCGTCAAGCGCGGCTACCGGCTGGCCCTGGACCCGGCGTCCGACGCCAAGTACGCGGACTCCTGAGGGCGTCGGCGCGCCATCAGGTACGAGGCCCGCAGCAGGAGCGCGAGGGCGGCGGTGCACAGGACCGCCCGTACGGCGTTCCAGGCGACCCACGTGTCCTCGAACCGGTCGCGCACGGCGGCCGGGTCGGCCATGCGCGCCGGGTTCCCGGCCCGCGCGAGCTCGTTGTTGAGCGGGACGTTGACGCCCGAGGTGAGCAGGAAGGCGACGGCGTACACCACGAGCGCGGCGAGGATCCACCGGCGCGGAACGGGGGAACGGCGCTGCTGCCAGGCGGCGGCCGCGGTGAGGAACAGCGCGCCGAGGAAGCCGGCGAAGAAGACCGGGTTCTCGATGACGTCGTTGATGTTCTGCATCACCTCGACGAAGGTCCGGTCGTCGCTGCGGCCGAGCGCGGGCATGACCGCGCACGAGAAGACGTAGAAGGTGCCCGCCATCAGGCCGGTGGCGACGGCGGCGGCACCGAGGACGAGGTGGTGGAGGGCGGTGGTCGGCCGGTCGGGCCCGCTGGTTGTCATGAATCCAGTCAAGTGGCGCGGTCCGGCCCGCTCCATGGTTCAGACGCGCAGTTGCCTTCGCGGGCGTCCAGCGGGGCGGACCGCCGACGGGGTCCGGGCTCCGCGCGGGCGCCGCGAAGTGCCGGGATACGGTGCGGGGATGACCGAGGAAGCACACAGGATCGACGCCGAGGCGGGGCTCCGGCCCGTGGTCCTTGCCGACGCGGGCCCTCTCGCCGAATCGCTGAGCCGCAGCCGCACGTACATGCGGCCCTGGGAGCCCGTGCGTCCCGACGCCTTCTACACCGAGCAGGGGCAGCGCGAGCGGCTGGCCGGTGCGCTGGCGGACCGTGCCGCGGGGCGCGCGATGCCCTGGGTGCTCTGCGACGCGCAGGACCGGGCGATCGGCACGTTCACGCTCAACGGCGTGGTGCTCGGGCCGTTCCGCAGCGCCGCCCTCGGCTACTGGGTGGACGTGGACTTCGCGGGGCGCGGGCTGGCCACCGCCGCGGTGCGGCTGATCTGCGAACTGGCCCGGGACGAGCTGCGGTTGCACCGGATCGAGGCCGCCACGCTGCCGTACAACGAGGCGTCGCAGCGCGTGCTCGCCAAGTGCGGCTTCGAGCAGATCGGCCTGGCCCCGGGCTATCTCCACATCGACGGCGAGTGGCGCGAGCACCGGCTCTTCCAGCGCGTCCTGCACGACGGCCCGGTGACCGGGGTGCCGGCGGGGTCCGGAGCCTGCTGAGGCTGCCGGGTCAGGCCGCCCGCCGCTCGTGGCGGTGGCCCTCCCGCGGCCACCGCAGATGTGCGGGCAGCGTCTCCGCGAAGCCGTACCCGGCCTTCTCCGCCACCCGGCACGACGCCCCGTTGTCCACCTGGTGCAGCAGTTCCAGCGTGACGAGTCCGTCGGCGGCGAACACCGTGAACGCCCAGTCCGTCAGCGCTTCGAGGGCCTGCGGGGCGATGCCGCGGCCGCGGGCGGGCGCCGCCGTCCAGTAGCCGACCTCGGCCCGGCCCGAGCCCTGCGCGGGGCACACGAGGACGACGTTGCCGACCGGACCGGTCCCGAGCGCCGTGTCCACCACGGCGAAGCTGTGGCGCAGCCCGGACTCCCGGCCCTCCTCCTGGGCCCGCAGCCAGCGCTCCGCCGCAGCCTCGTCCTCCACCGGGGCGCGCGACCCCGCCTGTATCGCCGGGTCGCGGTACGCGTCGAGCAGCGCCGGGAGGTCGCCCGGCAGCCACGGGCGGAGCACCAGGGAACCGGACCGGAGACGGGCGCTGCGCAGCTGGTCGCTCATCGGCCCATCGTATGAGGGGAGTTGTCGCGGCCGACGCGCCAGGGGTTACGGGCGGGAGCCGAGCGGGGCACTCTGGTGGGGACGGCGACCGGACCCGAGGCGGGGGCATGCGCATGGCGACGCGCAAGGGCTCGTACGACTGGCGGTTCGACTCCGGACGGCTCTGCCTCGACCTGGTCGCTACGGGCGCCGCGAGCCCGGGCACCGCCGACCCGCTGGACCGGACCGAGGGGCTCGCCGACTGGCTGGTGGCCGCCGGGGCCGTACCCCCGGGCACCCGGCTCGACGGCGTGGACGGCCACTGGCTCGTGCGGTTCCGGCAGCTGAGGAGCGCCGTCGACCGGCTGCTGACCGCGCAGCTCGGCGGGCGGGGAGCCGACGGCGCGCTGGAGCGCGTCAACGCGCTCGCAGCCGGCGCACCGCCCGGCCTGTGCGCCGTGCGCGCCGGGAACGGCGCCCTGGTACGCGGCCTGAGCGCAGCCCCCGGCTGCGAAGCGCTGCTGGCCGCCGTGGCGCGGGACGCGGTGGAACTCCTCACCGATCCGGCCGCCCTGGCCGGACTGCGCCGCTGCGAGGGCGACCACTGCCGCCGCGTCTACCTGGACACCTCCCGCGGCCGGCGCCGCCGCTGGTGCTCCAGCGAGGTCTGCGGCAACCGCGAACGGGTCGCCCGGCACCGCAGGCGCCACACCGGGCCGGCCGCTCTCTCCGCGGACCGGGAAGCCACGGGTCCTTAAGGCCGGCCGAAAGAATCTTGGACGCGCGTTGAATGGTTCGCCCCGCATCCCCGTATCGATGGCCAAGGAGCTCGACAGGGTCTCGACCGGGAGGTTCGGGTGCGCAAGGATGCGGCCGTGGCCGATGACCGTCCGCACAGGGCCCGGCATCGCAGTGGGCCGCCCCCGTCACCCTCCGCCGTCCCCGACGAGGAGCTGATGCGGGCGCTCTACCGCGAACATGCCGGACCGCTGCTCGCGTACGTACTCCGCCTCGTCGCCGGCGACCGCCAGCGCGCCGAGGACGTGGTGCAGGAAACGCTCATCCGTGCCTGGAAGAACGCCGGTTCGCTCAACAGGGCCACCGGTTCCGTCCGGCCCTGGCTGGTGACGGTCGCCCGGCGCATCGTCATCGATGGCCACCGCAGCCGGCAGGCCCGGCCGCACGAGGTCGACCCGTCACCACTGGAGGTCATTCCCGCGGAGGACGAGATCGACAAGGCGCTGTGGCTGATGACGCTCTCCGACGCGCTCGACGATTTGACCCCGGCCCACCGGGAAGCATTGGTCGAGACCTACTTCAAGGGCCGCACGGTCAACGAGGCGGCCGAGGTGCTCGGCATCCCCAGTGGCACGGTGCGGTCCCGGGTCTTCTACGCACTGCGCTCGATGAAGCTCGCACTCGAAGAGAGGGGGATCACGGCATGAGCGACCAGGAATGGGAGCCCTTCGGGCCCCGGCCGGCCGGTCCCTCCGGCCCCACAGGGCCCCTCGCGGACCCTTCCGGCCCCTCCCGGCCCGCCGGGCCCTTCGCCCCCGCCGGCGGCCCCGTGGACGAGGCAGGACACGACGCGGCGGGCGCCTACGTCCTCGGCATCCTCGACGACGCCGAGTCCGCCGCCTTCGAGGCGCATCTGGCCCGTTGCGCCCGCTGTGCCGCCCACCTCGACGAGTTCGCCGGCCTGGAGCCCATGCTCGCGCTGCTCGCGGAGTCCCCGGCCCCCGTGCCCGGCGCGCGCCCGGTCCCGCACGTCCCCACCCCGCCCGCGCCCCGGGTCCTCGACACCCTGGTCGACGAGGTCGCCGTCCGGCGCGCCCGGCGCACGCGGCGCGGAAGGTACCTGGTGGCTGCGGCAGCGGCGCTGATCATCGGCGGCCCGGTGGTCGCGGTGACGGCCACCGGCGGCGGCACCAGCAGCGTGGAGGCGGCCGACCCGCACCCCACCAGCCCCGCCGAGGACGCCTTCTTCCACCACATGAAGGAGAAGGCACAGGCCACCGACCCCGTCACCGCGGTCGACGCCACGGTCGGCATGGAGCCGAAGGCCTGGGGCACCCACACCGTGCTGGAGCTGAAGAACGTGAAGGGCCCGCAGAAGTGCCGGCTGGTCGCCGTCTCGAAGACCGGCGAGGAGGAGGTCGTCACCTCCTGGTCCGTACCGAAGTGGGGATACGGCATCACGGACTCCAGCCACCCCACCGCCAGATATCCGCTCTACGTGCACGGCGGGGCGGCCATGGACCGGGCCGACATCGACCACTTCGACGTCCGTACGTTCGACGGCGAACGGCTGGTGAGCGTCGGCGTCTGACAGGTCCACGGGGCCACCGACACGCAATCGATATCCCGGCGCGCGAGATCGATGCCTTCGGCAGGTGCGCGACGGCCCCCCTTCGCATAGGGTTGACGGCTGCCCAATGCACGTCAGAAGGGGGCCTCGGTGGCCGCGCAGGATGCCGCTGTCGATTCGTTGCGGGACCGGGAAATCGGTGTCGAGCAGGAACATCTCGACCGTGTTTACCACCGCCTCGAGGAGAAGATCCACGAGGCGGAATTTCTCATGAATGACGCCGTCAAGCGCGGCCAGGTGGGTACACCGGGAGCGCTCGCCGAACGTGACGCCCAGGTGTTCCGTGCCGGAATCCATCTCAACCGGCTGAACAGCGAGTTCGAGGACTTCCTCTTCGGAAGGATCGACCTGCTGCTCGGCAAGGACGGCGAGCGCGGCCCGGACGGCGCGTTCACCTCCGTCGAACCGGCCGACGACGCCGTACGGGAGGACAGCACCGCCGACATCGCCGAGACGCTGCACATCGGCCGGATCGGGGTCCTCGACTCCGACTACGCGCCGCTGGTCATCGACTGGCGCGCCCCGGCGGCCGCACCGTTCTACCGCTCGACGCCGAAGGAACCGGGCCGGGTCGTACGCCGCCGGGTGATCCGCTCCAAGGGCCGCCGGGTCCTCGGGGTCGAGGACGACCTGATGCGGCCCGAGCTGACCGCGTACCTGGGCGGCGACACGCTGCCCGTCATCGGGGACGGCGCGCTGATGGCGGCGCTCGGGCAGGCCCGCAGCCACACCATGCGGGACATCGTCTCCTCCATCCAGGCCGAGCAGGACCTGGTGATCAGGGCGCCCGCCGCCTCGGTCACCGAGGTCTCCGGAGGCCCCGGTACCGGCAAGACCGCGGTCGCCCTGCACCGGGCCGCGTACCTGCTCTACCAGGACCGGCGGCGCTACGCGGGCGGCATCCTCGTCGTCTCGCCGACGCCGCTGCTCGTCGCGTACACCGAGGGCGTGCTGCCCTCGCTCGGCGAGGAGGGCCAGGTCGCGATCCGCGCGGTCGGCTCGCTCTCCGACGAGGCGGCCGGCACCGAGGGCGCCACCACCTACGACGAACCGGCCGTGGCGCGCATCAAGGGCTCCTCCCGGATGCTCCACGTGCTGCGCAAGGCGGCCCGCGGGGCACTGGAACAGCCCGTGTCACGCCCTGCCCCGTCGCAGGACGGCCAGCTGACCTTCGGCGAGGCGGAGGAGGCTCCCCAGGAGGCCGCCACCCCCACCCGGCTCAGGGTGGTCGCCTTCGGCGCCCGGGTCGAACTGCACGAGGACGAGCTCCGGCGGATCCGCAACAACGTGCTCAGCGGCACCGCGCCGGTCAACCTGCTGCGCCCGCGCGCCCGCAAGCTGCTGCTCGACGCGCTGTGGAACAGGTCGTCGGGCCGGGGCCGCTACACCGATCAGGAACTGGCGGCCGAACTGCGTTCGTCGTTCGACGAGGACGTCTCCACCGAGACGCCGTTCATCGAGTTCCTGAACGCCTGGTGGCCCGAGCTCACCCCGCGCGGGGTGCTCGCGTCCATGGCCGACGAGAAGAGGCTCGCCCGGTGGGCGCGCCGCACCCTCAACCAGGGCGAGGTGCGCCGGCTCGCGCGCTCCCTGAAGCGGCTGGACGCGGAGGGCCGCGGTCCGCTCTCGGTCCACGACGTGGCGATCCTCGACGAGTTGCAGACGCTGCTCGGGGCGCCGCACCGGCCCAAGCGCAAGCGCGAGTTCGATCCGCTGGACCAGCTCACCGGTCTCGAGGAGCTGATGCCGCAGCGCGAGGAGACCCAGTGGGAGCGGGCCGAGCGGCTCGCGGCGGAGCGCACGGAGTACGCGCACGTCATCGTCGACGAGGCGCAGGACCTCACGCCGATGCAGTGGCGGATGGTCGGCCGCCGCGGCCGGCACGCCACCTGGACGATCGTCGGCGACCCGGCGCAGTCCTCCTGGTCCGATCCGGACGAGGCGGCGGCGGCCCGTGACGAGGCGCTGGGCAGCCGCCCGCGCCGGAACTTCACGCTGACCGTCAACTACCGCAACCCGGCGGAGATCGCCGAGCTCGCCGCCAAGGTCCTGGCGCTCGCCATGCCGGGCATGGAGTCCCCGGCGGCGGTCCGCTCCACGGGCGTGAAGCCGCGCTTCGAGACCGTACGGGACGGCGATCTTGCCGGGACCGTGCGCGAGGAGGCGCGGCGGCTGCTCGGCGAGGTGGACGGCACGGTGGGTGTCGTCGTCGCGATGAACCGGCGGGCGCAGGCCCGTGGCTGGCTCGCGGAGCTGGGCGAGCGCGTCGTGGCGCTCGGCAGCCTGGAGGCGAAGGGCCTGGAGTACGACGCCACGGTGGTCGTCTCGCCAGCGGAGATCGCGGACGAGTCCCCGGCGGGGCTGCGGGTGCTGTACGTGGCGCTGACACGGGCGACCCAGCAGCTCACGGTCGTCTCGGGGGAGCGGGACCTGCCGGACGAGGACGGGGTGCCGGACCTGCTCAGGGACTGACGGACCCGGCGCGGGAGCCTTTTTTCGGTCAACCCGCGCTGGGGGAATCACTTCTCCGGGGTCTTTGTTAGCCTGGAGTCGGCACCGGCTCGATCCAAGCCCCCGGGCCCAACCTTCGTCGCTACGAGCGACCACTTGCCGCGAGGCGAGCATGGCGGGTCGGTGCCGCTCAACTGAAGAAGACAGACCCGCGCCACCCTCCGGTGGCGCGGGTCTGTTTCTGTTTACGGCCCGGATTCAGGTCCGACGGGGGTTCCGTTGACCCCCTCATATCTCGTATGGTGGAAAACACTTTCCGAAGTGCGGCAGTCATTACCGGCTACCCGTCGGTAGGTGCGAATATCGGAAGGCGTGTCCGGAGAGAGGTGGTTCCGGCCACGCATAGCAATGAAGCTAAGGAAAGCGAAGGACTCGGCCATGGCAACGGCGCCCAGCGTCTCGTACTCGATGACGGTCAGGCTGGAGGTGCCCGCGAGCGGCACAGCGGTCTCCCAGCTCACCACGGCCGTGGAGTCCTCCGGCGGTTCGGTCACCGGCCTCGACGTGACCGCTTCCGGCCACGACAAGCTGCGGATCGACGTCACGATCGCCGCTTCCTCCACGTCGCACGCGGACGAGATCGTCGAAGGTCTG
The DNA here is from genome assembly GCF_035917155.1 of Streptomyces sp. NBC_00385. NCBI lineage: Bacteria > Bacillati > Actinomycetota > Actinomycetes > Kitasatosporales > Streptomycetaceae > Streptomyces > Streptomyces sp. NBC_00385. The sequence goes on from NZ_CP107951.1 coordinate 5,457,902, forward strand.
CGGGACATCGAGGGCGTCATCCTCGGCAAGGTCTCCGACCGTACGTTCCTGATGCACCTCGGCGGCAAGATCGAGATGGCCTCGAAGCATCCCATCCGCAACCGTGACGACCTCTCGATGATCTACACCCCCGGTGTGGCCCGGGTCTGCATGGCGATCGCCGAGAACCCCGAGGACGCCCGGCGCCTCACCATCAAGCGCAACTCCGTCGCAGTCGTGACGGACGGCTCCGCGGTGCTCGGTCTCGGCAACATCGGCCCGATGGCCGCCCTCCCCGTCATGGAGGGCAAGGCGGCCCTCTTCAAGCGCTTCGCCGGCATCGACGCCTGGCCGATCTGCCTGGACACCCAGGACACCGATGCCATCGTCGAGATCGTCAAGGCGATCGCCCCCGGCTTCGCGGGCATCAACCTGGAGGACATCTCCGCCCCGCGCTGCTTCGAGATCGAGGCCCGGCTGCGGGAGGCGCTCGACATCCCCGTCTTCCACGACGACCAGCACGGCACCGCCATCGTCGTCCTGGCCTCCCTGACCAACGCCCTGCGCGTGGTGGGCAAGGCGATCGGGGACGTACGGGTCGTCATGTCCGGTGCCGGAGCGGCCGGTACGGCCATTCTGAAGCTGCTCATCGCCGCGGGCGTCAAGCACGCCGTCGTCGCCGACATCCACGGTGTGGTGCACGCCGGCCGCGAGGACCTGGTCTCCGCCCACGCCGACTCGCCGCTGCGCTGGATCGCCGACAACACCAACCCGGAGTCCGTCACCGGCACCCTCAAGCAGGCCGTCGTGGGCGCCGACGTCTTCATCGGGGTCTCCGCCCCGAACGTCCTGGACGGCGACGACGTCGCGGCCATGGCCGAGGGTGCGATCGTGTTCGCGCTTGCGAACCCGGACCCCGAGGTCGACCCGGCGATCGCGCGCCGGACGGCGGCCGTCGTGGCCACCGGCCGCTCCGACTTCCCCAACCAGATCAACAACGTCCTGGTCTTCCCGGGCGTCTTCCGCGGCCTGCTGGACGCTCAGTCCCGCACCGTCAACACGGAGATGATGCTCGCCGCCGCGCGCGCCCTCGCCGATGTCGTCGCCGAGGACGAGGTGAACGCGAACTACATCATCCCGTCGGTCTTCAACGACAAGGTCGCCGGAGCGGTCGCGGGAGCGGTCCGGGACGCCGCGAAGGCCGCCGGCTCGGCTGTGACGGGCCCCACGTCCGTCTGATGTCCGGCGCGTCGCGGGTCGCGGCGCCCCAAACGCCCCTTTAGGGTGGGCGGGCGACGCGTCCCGCGGAGCCCCGCATCAGGTGCGGACCGCTTTTGGGGAGTCGACGGAACGTCACCACGACGAGGCAGTGGTGCTTTTCGTGTGACTCCGGAGGGTGCCGGATTGGCTTTCCCGCCGCAGGTGGGGGCAGGATGCTTTCCCAAGGACTTCGTCCGGGGGAGACCCCACGGGGCGCGAACGTCTAAAAACGGACCCGGGTCCGGGGACTGTCCGAGGGCCCTGGCAGCATCGGCTTCGATCTCACGCCTCACAGGCAAGAAGAACACGGGAGTAACAACATGAACCGCAGTGAGCTGGTGGCCGCCCTGGCCGACCGCGCCGAGGTGACTCGCAAGGACGCCGACGCCGTGCTGGCCGCGCTCGCCGAGACCGTCGGTGAGATCGTCGCCAAGGGCGACGAGAAGGTCACCATCCCCGGTTTCCTGACCTTCGAGCGCACCCACCGTGCCGCTCGCACCGCTCGTAACCCGCAGACCGGCGACCCGATCAACATCCCGGCCGGCTACAGCGTGAAGGTCTCCGCGGGCTCGAAGCTCAAGGAAGCCGCCAAGGGTAAGTAACACCCCTGAGCACGCCGAAGGGCGGTCACCCCGACCAGGGTGGCCGCCCTTCGGCGTACGGGCCTCAGAACGCCGTTACGGGGCCCGCAGGGGTTTCCCGGGGGGCCGTCGGCCCCCCGGGAAACCCCTCACGTCAGACCAGCGAGCCGCCCGGCAGCTCCACCTTCGCGCCGAGCTTCTCCAGCTTGTCCATGAAGTTCTCGTAGCCGCGGTTGATCAGGTCGATCCCGTGCACCCGGGACGTCCCCTGGGCCGCCAGGGCGGCGATCAGGTACGAGAAACCGCCGCGCAGGTCCGGGATGACCAGATCCGCGCCCTGCAGCTTCGTCGGCCCGGACACGACCGCGGAGTGCAGGAAGTTGCGCTGGCCGAAGCGGCAGTCGGAGCCGCCCAGGCACTCGCGGTAGAGCTGGATGTGCGCGCCCATCTGGTTCAGCGCCGAGGTGAAGCCGAGCCGGGACTCGTACACCGTCTCGTGGACGATCGACAGGCCCGCGGCCTGCGTCAGCGCCACGACCAGCGGCTGCTGCCAGTCGGTCTGGAAGCCGGGGTGCACGTCCGTCTCCAGCGCGATGGCGTTCAGCGCGCCGCCCGGGTGCCAGAAGCGGATGCCCTCGTCGTCGATCTCGAAGGCCCCGCCGACCCGGCGGAAGGTGTTCAGGAACGTCATCATCGAGCGCTGCTGGGCGCCGCGGACGTAGATGTTGCCCTCGGTCGCCAGCGCGGCGGACGCCCAGGAGGCGGCCTCCAGACGGTCCGGGAGCGCACGGTGCGTGTAGCCGTCGAGGCGGTCGACACCGGTGATCCGGATGGTCCGGTCGGTGTCCATGGAGATGATCGCGCCCATCTTCTGCAGTACGCAGATGAGGTCCTCGATCTCCGGCTCCACGGCCGCGTTGGACAGCTCGGTGACGCCCTCGGCGAGCACCGCGGTCAGCAGCACCTGCTCGGTGGAGCCGACCGACGGGTACGGCAGCCGGATCTTGGTGCCGCGCAGCCGCTGCGGGGCCTCCAGGTACTGGCCGTCCGCCCGCTTCTCGATCGTCGCGCCGAACTGGCGCAGCACGTCGAAGTGGAAGTCGATCGGCCGGCCGCCGATGTCGCAGCCGCCGAGCCCCGGGATGAACGCGTGGCCCAGCCGGTGCAGCAGCGGGCCGCAGAAGAGGATCGGAATGCGCGACGAGCCCGCGTGGGCGTCGATGTCGGCGACGTTCGCACTCTCGACATGAGTGGGGTCGAGGATCAGCTCGCCCGGTTCGTCACCCGGACGGACCGTCACACCGTGCAGCTGCAGCAGCCCGCGCACCACCCGCACATCGCGGATGTCGGGCACGTTGCGCAGCCGGCTGGGCCCGCTGCCGAGCAGCGCGGCGACCATTGCCTTCGGCACCAGGTTCTTGGCGCCTCGGACGCGGATCTCGCCCTCCAGCGGGGTTCCGCCGTGGACAAGCAGGACATCGTCTGTGCCGGTCATGAATCTCGCGTTCCGGAGTGGTCGGGCAGGGGGCCAATCGAAAGGGTAATGGCCAGGCACCCCCCTTCCGTAAGAGAACGGGCGGTGTACGAACGTCATGAATCCGCCACAACACGCTGTGCTCCCCCGATCTTGCGGAGGGTTACCGTCCGGATCGCCTCTCCCGCCGTGCGCTCCTCGTGCATCCGTGCGCCCTGAGCTGCGCTCGGGCACCCAGGGCGACGACCGGGTCACTTGGCCCCCGCGAACGACGAAGATGCGGGATCATTTCTGCCATGACCGAGGTGTCCTCGCTCACAGGGCGGCTGCTCGTGGCCACACCCGCCCTGGCGGACCCGAATTTCGACCGCGCGGTGGTGCTGCTCCTCGACCACGACGAGGAGGGCTCGCTCGGCGTGGTCCTGAACCGCCCGACCCCGGTCGGCGTCGGTGACATCCTCGCGTCCTGGGCGGAGCTGACCGGAGAACCCGATGTCGTCTTCCAGGGCGGCCCCGTCTCGCTGGACTCGGCGCTCGGTGTGGCGGTGATCCCGGGCGACGAGGGCCCTCTGGGCTGGCGCCGGGTGTACGGGGCGATCGGCCTGGTGGACCTGGAGACGCCTCCGGAGCTGCTGGCCGCGGCCCTCGGCTCGCTGCGGATCTTCGCCGGTTACGCGGGCTGGGGCCCCGGCCAGCTGGAGGCGGAGCTGTCCGAGGGTGCCTGGTACGTCGTCGAGTCGGAACCCGGCGACGTCTCCTCACCCCGTCCGGAAAGTCTCTGGCGGGCGGTCCTGCGCCGTCAGCGCAGCGAACTGGCCATGATCGCCACGTATCCGGACGACCCTTCGCTGAACTGATGCCCGGGCTTTCAGTACGCTTGGCGGTTATGAGCACTCTTGAGCCCGAGCGCGGGTCAGGCACCGGAACCCTCGTGGAGCCGACACCACAGGTGTCGAACGGCGACGGCGACCACGAGCGCTACGCCCATTACGTTCAGAAGGACAAGATCATGGCGAGTGCCCTGGAGGGCACCCCCGTGGTCGCACTGTGCGGCAAGGTCTGGGTACCGGGGCGCGACCCCAAGAAGTACCCGGTCTGCCCCATGTGCAAGGAGATCTACGAGTCCATGGGCGCCGGCGGCGACAAGGACAAGGGCAAGGGCGGCAAGGACAAGAAGTAGTCCCGGCGCCACCACGAACAGCCCGGAGGAGCCCCCGGGGCACGCAGTCGCGTGCCCCGGGGGCTCTTCTTCGTGTGAGGCCGCGGCTCCTCCTCGTACGGGACCGCCGGCGTTGCACGGGCTGCGTCCACGGGTCACAGAGTGGTGGAGACCACTTGTCGGCGCCCTGGTCCGGACCTACTCTCCTGCCAGTTGTGCAGAACGAAACGTGCGTTGCGCATGGTGCAACGCCTACCGGTAGGGGTTCCCGGATGAAGCTTTCTGCCCGCATTGCCGCCCCGGCCGCGGCCCTCGTGCTGGCCGGCCTGACCGCCACCGCCTGCGGCGCGCCGCAGACCTCGGACACCGGCGCCAAGAAGGACGAGAGGACCGGCACGCTGCGCGTCTGGCTGTTCCAGGAGGTCGGCAACAAGCCCAAGGAGAAGGTCGTCGACGCCGCCGTCGCCGCCTTCGGGAAGACACACAAGGACGCGAAGGTCGAGATCGAGTACATCCCGGTCGAGACCCGCGCCCAGCGCGTCAAGGCCGCGTTCAACGACCCGAAGAGCGCCCCCGACCTCATCGAGTACGGCAACACGGACACCGCCGGCTACGTCAAGGACGGCGGACTGGCCGATGTGAGCGCGGAGTTCGCCGCCTGGGACGACGCCGCGGACACCGACCCGACGGCCAAGGAGTCCGTGACGGTCGACGGCAAGGTCTACGGAGCCCCGCTCTTCGTCGGCGTACGGGCGCTGTACTACCGCACCGACGTCTTCGCGGAGCTGGGGATCAAGGCCCCCAAGTCCCAGGCCGAGCTGATATCCACGGCGAAGAAGATCCACCGGAAGAAGCCGGACCTGTACGGGCTCGCCGTCGGCGGCGCCTACACCTACGGCGCGATGCCGTTCATCTGGGCCAACGGCGGCGAACTGGCCGACGGGAGCGGGTCGGCGTACAAGGCGGCCATCAACAGCGACAAGGCCCGCAAGGGCATCGAGGCCTACACCTCGCTCTTCGGCGAAACCAACTGCCCGGCCGCCAAGTGCGCCGCGATGGGCGGCAACGCGACCGTCACCGCCTTCGCCGCCGGCAAGGCCGCCATGGCCGTCGGCGGCGACTTCAGCCACACCGCCGTCGAGGCCGGCACGGTCAAGGGCAAGTACGCCGTCGTCCCGCTGCCGGGCTTGGCCGAGGGCTCCGTCGCCCCGGCGTTCGCGGGCGGGAACAACATCGGTGTGCTGAAGAGCACCGGGCACCGCACCCTGGCCGTCGACCTGATGAAGGCGCTCACCGGCAAGGAGACCCAGGCCAAGATGTTCGACGCGATGGGCTTCCTGCCGACGTACACGGACGTGCGGGCCGACGCGGCGAAGCGGGAGCCGTTCGTCGAACCGTTCGTCACCACGCTGGGCGCGGGCACCAAGTTCGTCCCCGCCTCCCCGGCCTGGGGGCAGATCGACTCCTCGTTGATCCTGCCGACGATGTTCCAGGAGATCGTCAGCGGTCGTAAGGACGTGGCGAAGGCCTCGGACGACGCGGCGAAGAAGATGGACGCGGCGTTCGCCGACGCGGGCTGACGATGACGGCGAACAGCACGGCGTACGAAGCGCCCACCGCACCCGGCACGGACGGTCCCCCTCTCCGCCCGCCCCGGCGCCGCCGCCCGGCCTCACCCGCCGGGCGGCCGGGCTGGGCCCCCTGGCTCTATCTGCTGCCCGCACTCGTCCTGCTCGGCGGGCTGCTGGTCTACCCGATCTACCAACTGGGCCTGATCTCCTTCCTGGAGTACACCCAGGCCCAGGTCAGCGGTGGCGAACCCGCCACCTTCCAGGGCTTCGGCAACTACGCCGCGCTGTTCCGGGACAGCCAGTTCTGGCAGGTGCTCCTGGCCACCGTCGTCTTCGCCGCGGCCTGCGTGCTGGCCACCCTGTTCACCGGATGCGCGCTGGCCGTCCTGCTGACCCGGGTGCGGGCCGTGCCCAGGCTCGCGCTGATGATGGCCGCGCTCGGCGCCTGGGCGACCCCCGCGATCACCGGATCGACCGTCTGGGTCTTCCTCTTCGACGCCGACTTCGGACCGGTCAACCGGGTGCTCGGGCTCGGCGACTTCTCCTGGACGTACGGGCGCTACAGCGCCTTCGCGCTGGTGCTCCTCGAAGTCCTGTGGTGCTCGTTCCCGTTCGTGATGGTGACCGTGTACGCGGGCATCAGGGCGATCCCCACCGAGGTGCTGGAGGCGGCCGCGCTGGACGGTGCCTCGCAGTGGCGGATCTGGCGGTCGGTCATGGCGCCGATGCTGCGGCCGATCCTGGTCGTCGTCACCATCCAGTCGGTCATCTGGGACTTCAAGGTCTTCACCCAGATCTACGTCATGACGGGCGGCGGCGGCATCGCCGGCCAGAACCTGGTGCTCAACGTGTACGCGTACCAGAAGGCGTTCGCGTCCTCGCAGTACAGCCTCGGCTCGGCGATCGGCGTCGTGATGCTGGTGATCCTGCTGGCCGTCACGCTCGTGTATCTGCGCCTGATGCGGCGCCAGGGGGAGGAACTGTGAGCCTGCCGTCCCTGTTGCGCGTCCGCCGGCCGGGCCGGCTCGCCGCCGAGGCCGCGGCCCTGCTGATCGCCGCCGCCGTCGCCTTCCCGCTGTACTGGATGGTGCTCTCCGCCCTCAAGCCGGCGGGCGAGATCCAGTCCGCGCATCCGCGGCCGTGGACCCTGTCACCGTCCCTGGACTCCTTCCGCCGGGTCTTCCAGCAGCAGGACTTCGGGCGTTACTTCCTCAACAGCCTGCTCGTCGCCGGGACGGTCGTCGTCGTCTCCGCGCTGGTCGCCTTCCTGGCGGCGACGGCGGTGACCCGGTTCAGATTCCGCTTCCGCACCACGCTGCTGATCATGTTCCTGGTCGCGCAGATGGTGCCGGTCGAGGCGCTGACGATCCCGTTGTTCTTCCTGATGCGGGACTTCGGCCAGCTGAACACGCTCGGCTCGCTGATCCTGCCCCACCTCGCCTTCTCGCTGCCGTTCGCGATCTGGATGCTGCGCGGCTTCGTCAAGGCCGTCCCCGAGGCCCTGGAGGAGGCCGCGTACCTCGACGGGGCGAGCCGTACCCGCTTCCTGTGGCAGATCCTCTTCCCGCTGGTCTTCCCCGGGCTCGTGGCGACCAGCGTCTTCTCGTTCATCTCCACCTGGAACGACTTCCTCTTCGCGAAGTCCTTCCTCATCAGCGACACCTCCCAGTCGACGCTCCCGATGGCGCTGCTGGTCTTCTTCAAACCCGATGAGAACGACTGGGGCGGGATCATGGCAGCCTCGACGGTGATGACCGTCCCCGTGCTGGTCTTCTTCGTACTCGTACAGCGACGCCTGGTCTCGGGACTGGGCGGAGCGGTTAAGGACTGACGTCATGAACATGGATCTGATCCCGGCCCCCGTGCGCGCCGGTGACCAGGGCCGGTGCGGATTCGTGCTGGATGCGTCCACCACCGTCACGGCGGCTCCCGGCACCGAATCCACCGAGCGCTGGCTGCGCACCACGCTCGGCGCGGCCTTCGGCCTGCCGCTCGCGCCGGGCGGCGAGGGGGCGGCGCGCGCCATCCGGTTGCGCGTCGACCCGTCGTTGGCGGCCGAGGGCTACCGGCTGACGACCACGCCCGACGAGAGCGTCGAGATCACGGGCGGCGGTCCCGCCGGGGTCTTCTGGGGTGCCCAGACGCTGCGTCAGCTGCTGGGTCCCGAGGCCTTCCGCCGGGCGCCCGCCGGCGGCGGCACGGCCGCGTTCGGGTTCACGGACGTCGAGGACCGGCCCCGCTTCGGCTGGCGCGGCCTGATGCTCGACGTGGCACGGCACTTCCTGCCGAAGGACGACGTCCTGCGCTACCTCGACCTCCTCGCCGCCCACAAGCTGAACGTCTTCCACTTCCACCTCACCGACGACCAGGGCTGGCGCGTCGAGATCAAGCGCTACCCGCGCCTGACCGAGGTGGGCGCGTGGCGTGCGCGTACGAAGTACGGCCACCGGGCGTCCGAGCTCTGGGACGAGACCCCGCACGGTGGTTACTACACCCAGGACGACATCCGCGAGATCGTGGCGTACGCCGCCGAGCGGCATATCCGGGTCGTCCCCGAGATCGACATCCCGGGCCACTCGCAGGCCGCCATCAGCGCCTATCCGGAGCTGGGCAACACCGACGTCGTCGACACCGCAGCCCTGACCGTATGGGACAACTGGGGCGTCAACCCGAACGTGCTCGCGCCCTCCGACCACACCCTGCGCTTCTTCGAGGGCGTCTTCGAGGAACTGCTGGAGCTCTTCCCGGCGGACATCTCGCCGTTCGTCCACGTCGGCGGCGACGAGTGCCCGAAGGACCAGTGGAGGCAGTCGCCGGCCGCCCAGGCCCGCATCAGGGAACTCGGGCTGGCCGACGAGGACGAGTTGCAGTCCTGGTTCATCCGGCACTTCGACGGCTGGCTCACCGCGCGCGGCCGGCGGCTCATCGGCTGGGACGAGATCCTGGAGGGCGGTCTCGCCGAAGGCGCGGCCGTCTCCTCGTGGCGCGGGTACGCGGGCGGTATCGCGGCCGCCGAGGCCGGGCACGACGTGGTGATGTGCCCGGAGCAGCAGGTGTACCTGGACCACCGTCAGCACGGCGGCCCCGACGAGCCGATGCCGATCGGGTACGTCCGCACGCTGGAGGACGTCTACCGCTTCGAACCCGTACCGCCGGCCCTCTCCGAGGAGGCGGCCCGGCACGTGCTCGGCACCCAGGCCAACGTGTGGACCGAGGTCATGCAGAACCGGGCCCGTGTCGACTACCAGGTCTTCCCCCGCCTCGCGGCCTTCGCCGAGGTCGCCTGGTCGGCCCTGCCCGCCCCCGCGGACCGGGACTTCGCGGACTTCGAGCGCCGTATGGCCACGCACTACGCGCGACTTGACGCGCTCGGTGTCGACTACCGGCCGCAGGAAGGCCCGTTGCCGTGGCAGCGGCGCCCCGGGATCCTCGGACGCCCGATCGAGGGAACACCCCCGAACGTGTGAGTCCGGACGCTGTCCGGTTGCCGCCATCACGGTCCCTGGGACCGTGATGGCGGCGCCGTTCGCGGCGGGAGATCTCCTCGGTGGAGCCGTCGCCCGCCGGAGCGGACAAGTCGTACAAGCGCGTGGAACAGTGGCAATTCAGGCTCTGGGTCGAAGAGGTACGAAAAGGGACCATTCCCTTGACGGGGGACGGATATGCCCTTCGTGGACCCTCGCGTCGGACCGGTCCGAAGATGTGCCAGAGTTGCCACGTCCGGGCTCTGAGCACGTACCGTACGGCGAAACAGGCCGGACGCCGGGACACCGGGAAGGGGCAGCTGGGTTGACCACGCACGCACCGCAGGCGACGCAGTCCGTCACGCTGCCTGCCTCGCTGGACGAGGCCGTGGCGGCACTCGGCGCCATGCCCGCCGCAGTCCCCGTCGCAGGCGGCACGGACCTGATGGCGGCCGTCAACAAGGGGCTCCTGCGCCCCTCCGCGCTGGTCGGCCTCGGCAGGATCAGCGAGCTCCGCGGCTGGCACTACCAGGACGGCCACGCCCTGCTGGGCGCCGGTCTCACCCACGCACGCATGGGACGGCCCGACTTCGCCGCCCTCATCCCCGCGCTCGCCGCGTCCGCGCGCGCGGCCGGCCCGCCGCAGATCCGCAACGCTGGAACGCTGGGCGGCAACATCGCGACCGCCGCGCCGACCGGCGACGCCCTGCCGGTGCTCGCCGCCCTGGAGGCCGAGCTCGTCATCGCCGGCCCCGGCGGCGCACGCCGTGAGATCCCGGTCTCGCACCTGCTGGCGGGCCGCGAGATGCTGGAGCCCGCCGAGCTGATCGGCTTCGTCCGCGTCCCGCTGCTGCACGCCCCGCAGGTCTTCCTCAAGGCGACCGGACGGACCGGCCCCGGCCGTGCCACCGCCTCCGTCGCGATCGTGCTCGACCCGGCCCGGCGGGGAGTGCGCTGCGCGGTCGGCGCCATCGCCCCGATGCCGCTGCGGCCGCTGGAGGCCGAGCGCTGGATCGCCTCACTGATCGACTGGGACGCCGAACGCGGCCTGGCCCCCGACGCGCTGGCCGCCTTCGGCGAGTACGTCGCCGCGGCCTGCATCCCGGACCAGGCACCACCTGCCGATGGGGGAGAGGCGCCACCGCTGCCCCCCGCCGTACTGCACCTGCGGCGCACCGTCGCCGCGCTGGCCCGACGAGCGCTGGGGAGGGCACTGTCATGAGCAACGAGGACCACGACGACCGGCGCGGGGGCTGGGAACCGACCCCGCAGGGCGGTGAGTACGACGCAGAGGCGACCGCCTTCGTCCATCTGCCGCCCGAGGACCTGGCGAACGTGCCGCTGGCCGCGCCCGGTCAGGGGTACGTACCGCCGATGATCCTGCCGCTGACCCCCGCGGCCGGCCTCGACCCGGCGGCCACCGGCAGCTGGGTCGTCCAGACACCGAACCAGCAGGACCAGCAGGACCAGCAGAACCAGCAGGGGCCGGACCCGCAGGACCAGCACGACCGGCACGGCCTGCCGGACGGTCAGGAGCCCGGTGCGGAGCCCGCGCCCGCCGCGGTGCACTGGCCGGACCCGAACCAGCAGCAGACGCCGTACGGATACCCGCAGCCCGGCCCGCAGGGGGCTCAGGAGTACCCGGACCAGGCGTACCCGGACCAGTACCCCGGGACCGCGGCCGCCACCGGCCAGTGGAACTTCACCGAGTCCGGCGGCCCCGCCGAGGCCGCCGGTCACACCGGACAGTGGACGATCCCGGTCGCCGACGGTGAGCTCCCGGAGGAGTCCGGCGAGTTCTCGGCCTCTGCGCTGGCCGCCGGCTGGTACGCGGACCGCACCCCGCCGGCCACGCTGCCGGGCGGTGCGTCCGCGCCGTGGGCGACGCAGGAGCCGCACCCCGGTGCCGGGGACACCCCGGCGCTGGGGACGGACCTCGGCCCGCCGCCGGAGCCCGCCGCCGAAGCGCCGGCCGACGACCCGGCGGACGAGACCGGCACGGACCCGGCCGCCGACGGCGCCGAGGCCGGTTCCCCGGACGCGCCGGACGCGGACGCGCCGGACGCGGCGGCCGGGCCCGAGGACGCGCGACAGGCGGCCGGCCCGGAGCAGCCCGGAGCGGCGGCCCCGGACGAGGCCCTGCCCGACGACGCGGCTCCGGACGACGCGGTCGTGGATGCCCCGCCCGCCCCCGCGCTCGACCTGCCCAGCGAGCACCCCGCCACCTCCTACGTGCTGCATGTGAACGGTGCCGACCGGCCCGTCACCGACGCCTGGATCGGCGAGTCGCTGCTCTACGTGCTGCGCGAGCGCCTCGGCCTCGCCGGTGCCAAGGACGGCTGCTCGCAGGGCGAGTGCGGTGCCTGCAACGTCCAGGTGGACGGCCGGCTCGTCGCCTCCTGCCTGGTCCCCGCGGCCACGGCCGCGGGCAGCGAGGTCCGTACGGTCGAGGGCCTGGCCGTCGACGGTGAGCCGTCCGACGTCCAGCGCGCCCTGGCCGAGTGCGGCGCCGTCCAGTGCGGCTTCTGCATCCCCGGCATGGCCATGACCGTCCACGACCTGCTGGAGGGCAACCACGCCCCCAGCGAGCTGGAAACCCGCCAGGCGCTCTGCGGCAACCTCTGCCGCTGCTCCGGCTACCGCGGCGTGCTCGACGCCGTGAACGAGGTCATCGCGGGCCGGGAGGCCGCCTCCGAGGCGGCCGCGGCGCCCGCGCGGGAATCCGCCGAGGCGGACGAGGCCCGCATCCCGCACCAGGCGGCGCCGGGCGCGGGTAGTGTGCAGGCCCATCTGCAGGACGGAGGCATGGCGTGAGCAACGACGCGGCCACCGCGGCGGGCGCCACCCACACGGCGATCAGCATCCCGTCACTGGACGGCCCGGGCGGCCCCGGAACCGAGCAGCCGCTGCTCGGCCTCGGCGCCTCCCTGCCGCCCGCCGACGCCCGCGCCAAGACCGAGGGCACGTTCCCGTACGCCGCCGACCTGTGGGCCGAGGGACTGCTCTGGGCGGCCGTGCTCCGCTCCCCGCACCCGCACGCCCGCATCCTGTCCATCGACACCTCGGCCGCCTCCGAGATGCCCGGTGTGCGCGCGGTCGTCACCCACGAGGACGTCCCCGGCGACGGCGCCTACGGCCGCCGCGTCGTCGACCGCCCCGTCTTCGCGTCCGACCTGGTCCGCCACCACGGCGAACCGATCGCCGCCGTCGCCGCCGACCACCCGGACACCGCCCGGCTGGCCGCCGCCGCGATCACCGTCGAGTACGAGGTGCTGGAACCGGTCACCGACCCGGAGAAGGCCTTCGCCGCCGAGCCGCTGCACCCCGACGGCAACCTGATCCGCCACATCCCGCTGCGCTACGGCGACCCCGAGATCACCGGCGAGGTCGTCGTCGAGGGCCTGTACCGCATCGGCCGGCAGGACCCCGCACCCATCGGCGCCGAGGCCGGACTCGCCGTGCCCCGCCCCGACGGCGGTGTGGAGATCTACACCGCCTCCACCGACCCACACACCGACCGGGACCTCGCCGCAGCCTGCTTCGGCCTGGAACCCGACCGGGTGAAGGTCGTCGTCACCGGAGTGCCCGGCGCCACCGGCGACCGCGAGGACCCCGGCTTCCAGCTCCCCCTCGGCCTCCTCGCCCTGCGCACCGGCTGCCCGGTCAAGCTGGCCGCCACCCGCGAGGAGTCCTTCCTCGGCCACGCCCACCGCCACCCCACGCTGCTCCGCTACCGCCACCACGCGGACGCCGAGGGCCGCCTGGTCAAGGTCGAGGCCCAGATCCTCCTGGACGCAGGCGCCTACGCGGACGCCTCGTCGGAGTCCCTGGCCGCCGCGGTCGCCTTCGCCTGCGGTCCGTACGTCGTGCCGCACGCCTTCATCGAGGGCTGGGCCGTCCGGACGAACAACCCGCCCTCCGGCCATGTCCGCGGCGAGGGCGCGATGCAGGTCTGTGCCGCGTACGAGGGCCAGATGGACAAGCTCGCGGCCAAGCTCGGCATCGAACCGGCCGAGCTGCGGATGCGCAACGTGCTGTCCACCGGCGACATCCTGCCCACCGGGCAGACGGTCACCTGCCCCGCCCCGGTCGCGGAGCTCCTGCGTTCCGTACGGGACTTCCCGCTGCCCTCGCTGCCCAAGGACTCCCCGGAGGACGACTGGCTGCTGCCCGGCGGCCCCGAGGGCGCGGGCGAACCCGGAGCCGTGCGGCGCGGGGTCGGATACGCGCTGGGCATGGTCCACATGCTCGGCGCCGAGGGCACCGACGAGGTCTCCACGGCCACCGTCCGGGTCCACGACGGCGTCGCCACCGTCATCTGCGCCGCCGTCGAGACCGGGCAGGGCTTCACCACGCTGGCCCGTCAGGTCGTACAGGAGACGCTCGGCATCGAAGAGGTGCACGTCGCGTCCGTCGACACCGACCAGCCCCCGGCCGGTCCGGCGACGCACGGCCGCCACACCTGGGTCTCCGCCGGGGCGGTCGAACGTGCGGCGAAGATGGTCCGCACCCAGCTGCTCCAGCCGCTGGCCCACAAGTTCGGCATGTCCACCGAGCTGCTCCAGATCGCCGACGGCAAGATCACCTCGTACGACGGCGTGCTCTCCACGACCGTCACGGAGGCGATGGACGGCAAGGAGCTCTGGGCCACCGCCCAGTGCCGTCCCCACCCCACCGAACCGCTCGACGAGTCCGGCCAGGGCGACGCCTTCGTCGGCCTCGCGTTCTGCGCGATCCGCGCGGTCGTGGACGTCGACATCGAGCTCGGTTCGGTCCGTGTCGTGGAGATGGCGGTCGCCCAGGACGTCGGCCGGGTCCTCAACCCGTCCCAGCTGGCGACCCGGATCGAGGCGGGCGTCACGCAGGGCATAGGGGCCGCTCTGACGGAGAACCTCCGCAGCGCCCGCGGTCTCGTCCGCCACCCCGACCTGACGGGCTACGCCCTGCCGACGGCCCTGGACGCTCCGGACATCCGCATCGTCAAGCTCGTCGAGGAGCGCGACGTGGTGGCCCCCTTCGGCGCCAAGCCCGCATCGGCGGTCCCGGTCGTGACCTCGCCGGCCGCGGTGGCCGCGGCGGTCCGCTCGGCCACCGGCCGCCCCGTCAACCGCCTCCCGATCAGACCGCAGGCGGCTGTGGCCGCCCCCAAGTCCTGATCCCGGCCCCGGCGCGGCAGTGACCCAGGGCATGGCCGCGCCGGGCCGGTCCGGGTCACTATGTGCGGATGCACCCCCTTGAAGCCGACCGGTCCGAAAGCGGCCCCACTCTGGCGCAGCTCCTCGCACTGATCGACGCCGGGACGCTCGATGTCGTCGTGGCACCGCACGGCACCGGTGTGCGCGTCTGCGACGTGGTGCTGCACGACCCGGGCGAGGAGCGGGACGAGGAGACGTGGGCGGCCACCGGCATGGTCCTGCTGGCCGTCGGCGTGGAGGTCGCCTCGCCCGAGGCCGCCGACGTGCTGCGCGCCGCGGACCGCGCCGGGGCCGCGGCCGTGGTGATGCGGCGCGGCACCCGGGGGCCCGGGACGGCTCTGCTGGAGACGGCGGAGCGGGGGCGTACGGCCTTGCTGGCCCGGCGGCCGGAACAGGGCTGGACCGAGGTGCTCGGCCGGTTGCGGACGGCACTGGTGCACAGCGTCCCCGACCGGTCCGCGGGCACGGCCGGGGTGGACGGTCTGCGGCTGGGAGACCTGTCGGGCCTGGCCAACACCGTGGCGGACCTCGTCGGCGGCGCGATCACGATCGAGGACCCGCAGTCCCGGGTGCTGGCGTACTCACGCATGGACCACGAGCCCGACCCGATGCGCAGGCTCACGATCCTGGGCCAGGAAGTGCCCCGCTGGCGGGTCGTCGAACTGCGGGAGAGCGGCTTCTTCCAGGCCCTGTGGAACACCGACGACGTGGTGCGGCTCCCCGCCGACGACCGCTACGCCGAGCGGCTGGCCGTCGCGGTGCGGCACGGATCCGAGGTCCTCGGCTCGATCTGGGCCGCCACGGACGGGCGGCCGCTGGCCGAGGACGCGGTCGCCGCGCTGCGGACGGCGGGCCGCGCCGCCGTCCCGCACCTGTCGCACCACCGGACCTGGGGCCGGGCCGCGGCCTGGGCGCGCGAGGGCGCGGTGCACGCACTCCTGGCGGGCAGCGCGCAGGCGGCGCACGACATCGGGATCGTACGGGGCCGGCCGTACGCCGTGATGGTGGCGGAGGCGTACGACGGCCCGGAGCCCGCGCCGGGCGACGTGGGGCAGCGGGTCCTCGACGTGCTCGCGTTGCAGGCCGCCGCCTACCGCCCCGGGTGTGTGACCGCGCGGTCGGGGCAGCGGCTCTACGCCCTGGTGCCCGCCGTGGACGGCGAGACGGATCCCGCGCGCACCCTGCTGGCGACGGCCCGCGGCGTGCCGCGCGGCGTGGTCTTCGCCGGTGCAGGACCCGTGGTGGCGGACCTGTCGGACCTGCCCGGCTCCCGTGACGCGGCGGAGCTGGTCGTACGGGTGCTGAGGGAGCGGGCCGCACGCCTGCCCGCAGGCGGGACCGGGTCGGCGGTGGCGTCGTACGCGGAGGTGGCGGCGGAGGCGGCGGTGCTGCGGCTGCTGGACCGGGTGGAGCCGCTGTGGGGGGCGATGGAGGGACCGGTGCACGCGATGACCGCGCACGACCGGGCGCACGGCTCGCGGTACGGCGAATCGGTCGCCGCGCACCTCGACGCCTTCGGCGACACGGCGGCCGCGGCACGGCGCCTCAACGTGCACCCCAACACGCTGCGGTACCGGCTGCGCCGGGCCAGGGACCTGTTCGGCGTCGACCTGGCCGATCCGGCCGTGCGGCTCCTGGCGGACGTGGGACTGCGCCTGGACAGGCGTACCGGCTGAGGCGGTTTCGGGGACAGCTCCCGCACCCATGATCGTTTGGTTGTCATACGCGACATGCCGACCGGTCAGGCATGGTCGTGCCCGACGAAGACATGCCGGGCTCCGCGCACCGAAGCTGGGCACAACGGCACGCGGCCGGACGGGCGCGGCGCACGAGCGACCCGTCACGGCATCACGCCATCACGCCATCACGTAGGAGTTGGTTCAGGTGACATCCGGTTCGGCCCATCGGCGCAAGACCGCCCGCGAGGCGGCGCTGGCCCGTGCCATCGAGGACGGCCTGCTCGGCCCCGGCGCGCCCCTGGTCGGCCTCCTCGACGTCGACGGGGTGCTGGCCGCGGTGGACGCACTGAACGAGGCGTTCGAGGGACCGGCCACGGTCCAGCACACCTTCGCGGCCAAGGCGTGCGGACTGGTACCGGTACTCCGGCTGCTCGCCGATGCCGGCATGGGCTGCGAGGTCGCCTCGCCCGGCGAGCTGGAGCAGGCCCTCGCCGCCGGCTTCACCCCCGACCGGCTGGTCTTCGACAGCCCCGCGAAGACGGTCGAGGAGCTGGAGTTCGCGCTGGAGCACGGCATCGCTGTCAACCTGGACAACTTCCAGGAGCTGGAGCGCGTCGACCGGCTGCTGGCCGGCCGCGAGCCCGCCGGACCCATCGGACTGCGGGTGAACCCCCAGGTCGGCGCCGGCGCCATCGGGGCGATGAGCACCGCCACCGCGACCTCCAAGTTCGGCGTCGCGCTGCGCGACCCGGGCGCCGTGGACGCCGTGATCGACGCCTTCACCCGGCGCCCCTGGCTCAACCGCCTGCACGCACACGTCGGCTCCCAGGGCTGCCCGCTGCCGCTCATCGCCCAGGGCGTCAGCGCCGCGTACGACCTCGCGGAGCGGATCAACGACCAGCTGGGGCACGCCCGGATCACCGGCCTGGACATCGGCGGCGGCCTGCCCGTCAACTTCGACACCGAGGACGACCGCCCCACCTACTCCGACTACGTCGCCGAACTGCGCAACGCGGCTCCCGGGCTCTTCGACGGCCGCTACACCCTGGTCACCGAGTTCGGCCGCTCGCTGCTGGCGAAGAGCGGCACCATCGGCTCACTCGTCGAGTACACCAAGTCCGCCGGCGGCCGGCGGATCGCCGTCACCCACGCCGGCGCCCAGGTGGCCACCCGCACCGTGTTCATGCCGGACGCCTGGCCCCTGCGCGTCGGCGTGTTCGACGCCGCAGGCCGCCCCAAGGACGGCCCGCTCCAGGTCGTGGACATCGCGGGACCGTGCTGCTTCGCCGGGGACCTGACCGCGACCGCCCGCGAACTCCCGGCCATCGAGCCCGGTGACGTGGTGGCGCTGTACGACACCGGCGCGTACTACTTCTCCTCGCACTTCTCGTACAACTCCCTGCCCAGACCGGCCGTGTACGGATACCGCACGGACCGGTCCGGGCGGATCCGCCTCGCCGTGGTCCGCGAGGCCCAGAGCATCCGCGAAGTCGTCGAGGAGAGCGGCCTCTCCCACGCGGACGCCCTCGTGGCGCTGTACGAGGGAGACCGGGAGCCGAACGCGGTGTCCGGCCGCTGACCCGGCTGAACGACGGACCGCCCGCCCCCGTGCAGTGGGGGCGGGCGGACCGGTGTGGAGACCGTGACCGGATTCGAACCGGTGTAACTCGAGTTGCAGTCGAGCCCCTGAGCCTCTCGGGCACACGGTCGTGCGTTGTTGCGACATCCCGACCGTAGGCCCCGGCCCGTGTGGCGTACAAGGGCGCGTGCCGCCGTGCAACGCGACCGCCATACGGCGTTCACGATGGCCGGCGGTCCGGCCTGTCCCGGTCCTACGACCAACGGCCGAGAACGTGAGCGACCCACGACAGGTCCCATGCCGGATTTCGCCCCTTACTCTTGGGCTCATGACCGCCCTGGAACCGCGTGACGCCGATGTCTCGCCCCGCATCGAAGACACCGACGACATACCGGGGACAGCGGTCGCCACGGCGCCCGAAGGCGTCCTCGGACGGACCTACCGGGCACTCAGCATCGGCATCGTCTCCGTCGTCTTCCTGATCGCGTTCGAGGCGACGGCGGTCGGGACCGCGATGCCGGTCGCGGCCCGTGAGCTGCACGGCATCCCGCTGTACGCGTTCGCGTTCTCGGCGTACTTCACCACCAGCCTCTTCGCCATGGTGCTGTCCGGCCAGTGGGCCGACCGGCGCGGGCCGCTCGCACCGCTCGCCGCCGGGATCAGCGCCTTCGGGGCGGGGCTCCTGCTGTCCGGGACCGCGGGCACCATGTGGATGTTCATCGCGGGCCGGGCCGTGCAGGGTCTCGGCGGCGGGCTGGTGATCGTCGCGCTGTACGTGGTGATCAGCCGGGCCTACCCGGAGCACCTGCGGCCGTCGATCCTGGCCGCGTTCGCCGCGAGCTGGGTGATCCCGTCCGTCGTCGGGCCGCTGGCCTCCGGAAGCGTGACCGAGCACCTGGGCTGGCGCTGGGTCTTCGTCGGCATCCCGGTCCTGGTCGTCTTCCCGCTGGCGCTCGCGCTGCCCGCGATCCGGCGGACGGCGTCCGGTCCGGCGGACCCGGCGGCGCCCGTGGAGCCGTACGACCGCCGGCGCATCGCGCTCGCGCTGGGCATCTCGCTGGGCGCCGGTCTGCTCCAGTACGCCGGGCAGGAGCGGAACTGGTTCTCCCTGCTGCCGGCCGCCGCCGGTGCCGCCCTGCTCGTCCCGGCGATCCGCGGCCTGCTGCCCCCGGGCACCGCCCGCGCCGCACGCGGACTGCCCGCGGTGGTGCTGCTGCGCGGGGTGGCGGCCGGGTCGTTCATCGCCGCCGAGTCGTTCGTCCCGCTGATGCTTGTCACCCAGCGCGGGATGTCCCCGACGATGGCCGGACTCTCCCTCGCCGCCGGCGGCGGTACGTGGGCGCTCGGCTCCTACGTACAGTCCCGGCCCCGCATGGAACCGCACCGCGACCGGCTGATGGTGGGCAGCATGGTGCTCGTCGCGGCGGCGATAGCGGCGGCGCCCGCCGTGCTGATCGACGGGGTGCCGGTCTGGACGGTCGCCGTGGCCTGGGCCTTCGGCTGCTTCGGCATGGGCATGGTGATCGCATCGACGAGCGTGCTGCTGCTGAAGCTGTCGGCGCCGGAGGAGGCGGGGGCGAACTCCGCGGCGCTCCAGATTTCCGACGGCCTCTCCAACGTCCTGCTGCTGGCCGCGGGCGGCGCGGCGTTCGCGGCCCTCGGCGGGGGAGCGGTGGGCGCGGTGCACGAGGCGGTGGACGCGGGCGCGTCCGGCTCGCACCCGGGGGCGTTCGCGGTGGTGTTCCTGCCGATGGCGGGGGTGGCGCTGGTGGGGGCTTGGGTGGCTACGCGGGTGCGGAGCGCGAAGTAGTACCGAGATGACCCCACTAGTGGTACCGTTTCGGTATGGCGATGAATCTGCGTATGCGCGAAGACCAGCAGGAGGCGCTGAAGCTCCGGGCCGAGGAAGAGGGCCGGAGCATGCACGCCATAGTGCTTCAGGCGATCGACCGGTATCTGGAGGTTGAAGCGGATCGGGAGTCGGTGAAGCGACTCGGGGCCAAGTATGCGAGGGGTCACGCCGACCTGCTGCGGCGGCTGGGGGAGTAGGTGAAGTATCTGACAGTCCAGGAAGTTCTGGACCTGGCGGAACTGGCCTGCGAAGGGCAGCAGGTCGCCGTGCGCGACCTGGGCCTCCTAAGCTCGGCGGCGCACCGCCCCCAGTCGGCCATGTTCGGCGTCGAGGCCTACACGGATCTCTTCCAGAAGGCTGCGGCGCTGTTGCAGTCGCTCGCGGTGAATCACCCTCTTGTGGACGGCAACAAGCGCATGGCCTGGATGTCCACAGTCGTGTTTCTCGACTTCAACGGGACCGAAATGCTCGACGTCGACCAGGACGAGGCGTACAAGCTCGTCATCGAGGTGGCGATGGGCAGTCTCGAAGACGTGGACCGGATCGCCGACCGCTTGCGGGCACTGCGCGACGCCATGTGACCCCGGTCTCGCGGGGTCGCGCGCGGGTGTCGTTCATACGTGGGCACGGCCGGGTCACCGGTAAGGTGGCCCGGTTGTCGTATCGCGTACGGGCCCGTCCCGGTCCGTGCGGACAGCACCACACGTACCCGAGAGACCCGAACCGGAGACCGTGACTACTACCGCCTCCCACCACCTCTCACCCGCCTTTCCCGGCCGCGCCCCCTGGGGCACGGCCGGCAAGCTGCGAGCCTGGCAGCAGGGCGCCCTCGAGAGGTACATCCAGGAGCAGCCGCGCGACTTCCTCGCCGTCGCGACCCCCGGCGCCGGAAAGACCACCTTCGCGCTGACCCTCGCCTCATGGCTGCTCCACCACCACGTCGTGCAGCAGATCACCGTCGTCGCGCCCACCGAGCACCTGAAGAAGCAGTGGGCGGAAGCGGCCGCCCGGATAGGGATCAAGCTCGACCCCGAGTACAGCGCCGGCCCCGTGAGCAAGGAGTACCACGGGGTCGCGGTCACGTACGCGGGCGTCGGAGTCCGCCCGATGCTGCACCGCAACCGGTGCGAGCAGCGCAAGACCCTGGTGATCCTCGACGAGATCCACCACGCCGGTGACTCGAAGTCCTGGGGTGAGGCCTGCCAGGAGGCGTTCGACCCGGCGACCCGCCGGCTCGCCCTCACCGGCACGCCGTTCCGCTCGGACACCAACCCGATCCCCTTCGTCGCGTACGAGGAGGGCAACGACGGGATCCGGCGTTCCTCGGCCGACTACACCTACGGCTACGGCAACGCGCTCGCCGACGGCGTCGTCCGCCCCGTCATCTTCCTCAGCTACAGCGGCAACATGCGCTGGCGCACCAAGGCCGGTGACGAGATCGCCGCCCGGCTCGGCGAGCCGATGACCAAGGACGCCATCGGGCAGGCCTGGCGCACCGCGCTCTCGCCCACCGGCGACTGGATCCCCAACGTCCTCAGCGCCGCCGACAAGCGGCTCACCGAGGTCCGCAAGGGCATCCCGGACGCGGGCGGGCTCGTCATCGCGACCGACCAGGAGTCGGCGCGCGAGTACGCCAAGATCCTCAAGAAGGTGACCGGCGAGAAGCCCACCGTCGTCCTCTCCGACGAGAAGGCCGCGTCGAAGAAGATCGACGCGTTCACCGAGGACGGATCGCGCTGGATGGTCGCCGTCCGCATGGTGTCGGAGGGCGTCGACGTGCCGCGCCTGGCCGTCGGCGTGTACGCCACCACCATCTCGACGCCCCTCTTCTTCGCCCAGGCCGTCGGCCGTTTCGTGCGCTCCCGCAGGCGCGGCGAGACCGCATCCGTCTTCGTGCCGACGATCCCGATGCTCCTCGACTTCGCCAACGAGATGGAGGTCGAACGGGACCACGTCCTCGACAAGCCCAAGAAGGGCAGTGACGAGGAGAACCCGTTCGCCGAGGAGGACAAGCTCCTCTCCGACGCCGAGAAGCTGGAGGACGAGGAGACCGAGGAGCAGCTGCCCTTCGAGGCGCTGGAGTCCGACGCGGTCTTCGACCGGGTGCTTTACGACGGTGCCGAGTTCGGCATGCAGGCGCACCCGGGCAGCGAGGAGGAGCAGGACTACCTCGGCATCCCCGGGCTGCTCGAACCCGACCAGGTGCAGCTGCTGCTCCAGAAGCGGCAGACCCGGCAGATCGCGCACAGCCGGCAGAAGCCGGCCTCGGAGGCCGACCTGCTGGAGAAGCCGGCCGAGGACCGGCCGGTGGTCACGCACAAGCAGCTGCTGGGGCTGCGCAAGCAGCTGAACACCATGGTGTCGGCCTACACGCACCAGAGCGGCAAGCCGCACGGGGTCATCCACACCGAGCTGCGCCGGGTGTGCGGCGGGCCGCCGAGCGCGGAGGCCACGGCCGGGCAGATCGAGCAGCGGATCAAGAAGGTCCAGGAGTGGGCCACCCGCATGACGTGAGTCCGCGGCGGCACGCCGACGCACCGGCCCGGGGCGGGGAACAGCGGTTCCCCGCCCCGGGCCGGCGTCATGCCGGGGCCGCTACCAGACGAAGGGAGCGGACTGTACGGACGTCGCCACGCAGTACACGGTGGCGGACGTCGGGGACGAGGTCACGATCTGCAGTGACCAGTTGGTGGCGGTCGCGGGAGCCGACAGCACCACGGAATTGGTGCTGTCACCGGCCGCCAGGGTGCCGGAGCTGAGTTTCAGCGGCCCCAGGGTGATCGGGTTCGGATAGCTCATGCCCGGGTTGGCCTTGGCGGAGAACTGGACCTGGCTGGTGACTCCGCCCGAGGTCTTGGAGACCTTGAGCGTCGTCGTGATGCTGTTCGGGTCGGCGCTCGAGCCGGCCGGCATCGTGATCGCCGAGGACGTGAGCTTGATGGACTTGGTCGTGCCGTTGTCGGCGGCGGTCAGGGTGGCGAGACCGTTGCCCCACGACCCGCAGTTGAAGGTGGCCGTCGCGGTGAGCGGGGCCACCGCGGACGCGGTCGGGGACGACAGGGCGAGCAGGGCGCCGGCCGAACACGCCGCAGCCAGGACCAGCGGCAGGCGTCTTCGGTGCGACGTGCGGGTGGAAGAGATCGACATGACGGGTGGAACTCCTTCCGGTTTGAATTCCGTGGATCCGCCGTCTCGCTGCACTCGGTGCATTTCGCTGAACGTGCGGATCTGCGTGCCGGGCCCGGCATGTCGGCAGCAGTGAAACGGTGATCTTCGAAGAAGTCAACAGGTATGTGAGGAACGTCTTCCAAAATCCCTTTAGGGCATTTCTGAAAGGATCAATTGGCTCTCTCTTGACTTCTCTGCACGTGACCTCCTCAATGTGCGCAATCAATGGTCCATGAAAGGGTGTCAGGTGATCCGACGACGAAGACCCGGTGTGACCGGTCTGCTCGCGGCCTGCTTCGTACTGTCACTGGGCTGCGTCGGGGCGACGGCCGCACCGTCCCCGCCGGACGTTCCGGCGGCAGCGGCCGCAGCCGCGGCCGGAACCGTGACCCCGAACGTGCACTGCGTCCTGCCCGCGGGGCAGGGTGAGGCGACCGGGCCGCAGGCGATGACCGTCGAGCTGTCGCCGGCCGTCGTCGAACCGGGCGGCAAGGTGCACGCGAAGGTGACACTGGGCCCGTCCCCGGCCACCAGCCAAATCGCCCTGGAGGACGTGCCGACCACCATCAGCCTCGACCTGGCGATGTCCGGCGGGGCCACGGGCACCGTCACGGTGCGGGGCGCCGAGTTCAGCATGAACGTCCCGGTCGACACGCCCATGGAGTTCCCCCCGTTCGAAGGTGACTTCCTGGTTCCGGCGGACGCGTCGGGCGAGATCTCGCTGGCTCCGATCCGCACGCTGACGCAGACGAAGGTGTTCGGATCGGTCTTCGAGACACCCTGCGACATCGTCGACGGCGGCGGTTCCATCGGTACGGTCACCGCGGAGGGCTCCGCGGTGGAGCCCGCCACCCTGACCGCGCCCGCCGACCCGGTGCGCCCGCACACCGCCGTGAAGCTGGGCGGTTCGGGATGGACCCCGGACGCCTCCCCCGTACCGTCGCTGTGCGCGGTGGGCGGTGGGGGCTGCGACCCGCTGAAGTTCGTCTCCCACGCCCTCAGGATCGACTCCTACGGCACGCTCACCGGCACCGCGACCCTCGGCGAGGCCGGAGCGGTACCCGACGGCAGCTACGAGGTGAAGGTCAACGACGGGACGAAGGAGGCCACCGCCCCCCTCACCGTCCAGGCCGTCGCCGCCGGCAACCGGGAGATAGGCCTGTCGGCGGACAGCGGCCCGGTCGGCAGCGTGATCACCGTCAGCGGCCGGAACTACAACCCGGACCGCTGGATCAACGTCATCGGCCTCGACGCCGCGGGCAGCACGCTCGACGACAGCGCGGTCTACGTCAAGAGCGGCACGGACGGCACCTTCGCCGTCGAGTTCACCGTCATCTCCGACGCCGTCGCCGCCGTCCAGGCCGACGAGGGCAACGACCCGGCGACCGTACGCACCGCCCCGTTCACCGTCACCACCGGTGGCGGCGGGGGCGGCAGCACGGCCGAGCAGCAGCTGTCCACCCAGGTCAGGGCGGGGACGCTGTCCATGACCCAGGACGGTGACACCGTCGACTTCGGTGAGACGGTCCTGGGCGCGGACAGCGGTGTGCAGCGGGCCCACCTCAACCGGGTGGAGGTGCAGGACGCCCGCGGCGTCAACAGCGGCTGGTCCCTGACCGCCACCCTCACCGGCTTCACGAGCGCCGACGGGAGCACCATCCCGGCCGGAGCGGTGCGGTGGGCGCCGGCCTGTACGGCACAGGACGGGAGCGCGGGGGCGCCGGTCGCCGGATCGCCCACCGTGCTCGGGAGCGAGGCGGCGAGCCTCTGCCGGATGAATCCGGACGGATCACGTCCGTTCACCGGCGGGAAGTTCGACGCCGAGGCGGGGCTCGCCCTCACGGTTCCCGAATTCACCCGGCCCGGAGATTACAGCGCCACTCTCACGCTGACCCTGCTGTAAAGAGGCACGAGAGAAAGCACCGAGGACGCCCGTCTGTTCCGTACGGAAATGGAGCAGGCGGGCGTCGTCCATTCCGCATTCGGATCAGTCGCATTCCGTTTCCTTTGGAGGAGCCGCATGTTCGCGCATCGCAGACCCACCGGAAGACCGGGCAGCTCGGCATGGCGCCGCGCCGTCGCCCTCGGCGCCGGAGCCGTACTCGCCTGGACCGGCGGAACCGTCGCGCTCGCACCCCTCGCCCACGCCGGCACGATCACCCCGACCGTCCACTGCACCCTGCCGGCCGGCCAGGGCGAGGCGACCGGGCCGCAGCAGTTCGGCATCGAACTGACCCCCGACGTCGTCGACCCGGGCGGCAAGGTGCACGCCAAGGTGACGCTCGGCCCGTCCCCCGCCACCAGCGGAATCGGTCTCAACGACGTGCCCACCACCCCGAGCGTCGACCTCGCCATGTCCGGCGGCGCCACCGGCACGGTCACCGTCACCGGACCCGAGGTCAGCCTCGACGTCCCGTCCGGGCAGCCGATCGAGATCCCGCCGTACGAAGGGGACTTCCTCATCCCCGCCAACGCGAGCGGCCCGATCACCTTCACCCCGCTGCGCAACATCACCCGCACGAAGGTGCTCGGCTCCAACTACACGACCACCTGTGAGATCACCGCGGGCGGCGGCTCCATCGGCACGGTGACGGCCGAGGGCAGCGCCGGCCAGGCGGCCACCCTCATCGCCCCCACCACAGCGGTCAGGCCGTCCACCTCCGTCGCCCTGTCGGGCAGCCGCTGGACCGCGGGCGCCACCCCCGTGGCCTCGCTCTGCGCGACGGACGGCGGCGGCTGCGACGCCGGGAAGTTCGCGAGCAGCTCCCTCGCGATCAACGCCTCCGGGCAGCTGACCGGAGGCGCCGTGCTCGCCGCGGCCGGCACGGTGCCGGACGGCTCGTATCTCGTGAAGGTCGGCGACGGTGCGAAGGAGGCGACCGCGCCCCTGACCGTCCGGGCCTTCGTCCCCGACGGACCCCGGGCGATCGCCCTGTCCCGCGGCAGCGGACCCGTCGGCAGCGTCATCGCCGTCACCGGCAGCGACTACTACCAGGACCGGTGGATCAACACCGTCGGCCTCGACGCGAGCGGCGCGACGCTCGACGACACGGCCGTCTACGTGAAGAGCCGGCCCGACGGCACGTTCTCCGTCGACTTCACCGTCTCGGACCCGGCGATCGCCTCGATTCAGGTGGACGAGGCCAACGACCCGGCGACCGTACTGACCACGCCGTTCACCGTCACCGAGGCCACCGCGACACTCTCCGCGGGCACCGCCAAGGTCAAACCGGGCGGTTCGATCGCCGTCTCCGGTGACGGCTGGCCCTCCGGCGTCACCCCCGCCGCCGCCCTGTGCGCCGCCGACGGCACCGGCTGCAACGCCGCCGGCATCAGCGGCTCCACCCTGCGGATCGCCGCGGACGGCACCCTCGCCGGTACGGTCACGGCCGCCGGATCCACCGCCCGGGGCGTCTACGCACTCCAGGTCACCGCAGGCGGACAACAGGCCCTCACCCAGCTGACCGTCGCCCCGACCTTCGTCGTCCTCACCCCGGCGTCCGGCCCCAGGGGCACCGCGGTCACCGTCCTCGGCCAGGGCTTCGCGAAGGTGGCGACCGTGTCCATCACCGGGCTGCGGGCGGACGGTTCGAAGACCTCCGACGCCGTGCGCACCAAGGTGGTCGGCCTCGACGGCGCGTTCTCGCAGACCTTCACCGTCAACGCGGCCGACACCGTCGCCCTCCGCGTCCGCGAGGTCCTCGTCAACCCGCGTACGGAAACCGCCGCCTTCACCGTCCAGGACGGCACGGTCCCGGGCGGCGCCTCCTTCGCGCTCTCGCCGCCCGAGGGGCCGCCCGGCACGGTGGTCCAGGTGACCGGCCGTGGCTTCGCGCCCGTCGCCACGGTCTCCGTCACCGGACGCACCGCGGACGGCAGGCAGACCGCCGACTCCTACGTCACCCGGGTCATCGGACTCGACGGCACGTTCGCGCTCAACTTCACCGTCCGGGACCCGGCGACGAAGGCGATCAGGGCCTGCGAGGTGCTCGTGAACGGAAAAACTGTCCAGCAATTGTTCACGGTGAGTTAACGCCGGTTCACGTCCGGTGTACGGAGCGTCGCGAGGGAGTCGGTCGACCTGGACGCGCGTAGATGCGCGCCGTTCGGCCGACGCCCCGCTGACCGGCACTTATGTGTTTCCGGCACAAGCACGTCTTCTTGAACGCCCGGATTCTGGACGAGGTCTTCCGCTGAGCGGACTGGCTCGCTACTGTCCCAAAAATGTGAACGCCCCGTGGCAGTGCCGCCGCGGAGCGCAGCCGGTGCCTTGGCCAGGCCGGCGGCCTCTCCGTGCGTCGCCGCTGGGACCGGTGGCGCACAACCCGTGGGAACAGCCGCCGCCGCTCACCAAAGAGGAGAGGGCGTCGTGACCGCGGAGACCTCCCAGACGCTCGACCGAGGACTGCGTGTCCTCAAACTGCTCGCCGACACCGACCACGGCCTGACGGTCACCGAGTTGTCCAACAAACTCGGCGTGAACCGCACCGTGGTCTACCGTCTGCTCGCCACACTGGAACAGCACACGCTGATACGCAGGGACCTGGGCGGCCGGGCGCGCGTCGGGCTGGGCGTGCTGCGCCTGGGCCGCCAGGTCCATCCGCTCGTCCGGGAGGCCGCGCTGCCCGCGCTGCGCTCGCTGGCGGAGGACATCGGGGCCACCGCGCACCTCACACTGGTCGACGGCACGGACGCGCTCGCCGTCGCGGTCGTCGAACCGACCTGGACGGACTACCACGTGGCCTACCGGGCCGGCTTCCGCCACCCGCTCGACCGGGGTGCCGCGGGCCGGGCGATCCTCGCCGCCCGGGCGAAGCCGGTGGGCGAGACGGCGTTCACGCTCACCCAGGGAGAGCTCGAAGCGGGGGCGAGCGGGGCCGCGGCCGCGCTGATGGGGGTGACGGGGGTCGAGGGCAGCGTCGGCGTGGTGATGCTCGCGGACGCGGTTCCGGAACGGGTGGGGCCGCGGGTGGTGGACGCGGCGCGCGAGGTCGCGGACGCGCTTCGCTAGCGCGGGGCTGCGGTGCGCCCGTTCCCTGGCTCGATGGGCCGGGCGGGCGGACCCGGCCCGTCCGGCGTTGGGGGCCGGAACCGGTCGGGGTGGGGCGTTGCTTCCTGCGAGTGCCGGGCTCTCGGTGTACGGGTTCCGCCCTCAGCGGGCGGGCATACCCAGCCCGTCCGGCGCTTGAGGACGGAACCGGTCAGAGGGTGGGGCCCTGCTCCCCGGGAGTGCCCGGCCCCCGGCGCGACGGTTCCGCCCTCAATCGCCGGGCGGGCTGGGTTGGCCGGGCGGGCTGGAAGGTGCCTCAAGAGCCCGGCGGGCTGGAAGGTGCCCTCAAGCGCCGGGCGGGCTGGCCTGGCCGGGCGGGCCCGGTGCGGGAGACCGGCTCCTGTGCGGCAGCCCGGTCCCGATGTGCCCGCGGCCGGGCGCACGGCGCGGCCCGTTAGATTGGGTGGGTGTTCACACGCCACTCGCGCCCCCGCACCCTCGCCCTGTGCGCCCTCCCGGTCCTCGCCCTCTTCGGCGTCGCCGCCTTCGCGCCGCTGCCGTTCACGCTGGCGCAGCCGGGGACGACGGCGAACGTGCTCGGCGACGACCACGGCACGCCCGTGATCAGTATCGAGGGCACCCCGACCCGGCCCACCGAGGGCCAGCTGCGGATGACGACGATCGTGGCGACCGGGCCCGAAGCCGATGTCGGGGTCGGTGACGTGATCGACAGCTGGTTCCGCACGGACCGGGCGGTCATGCCGCGCGACTCCGTCTACCCGTCGGGCGGCTCCGAGAAGGAGATCGAGAAGCACAACCTCGACGACATGGTCCAGTCGCAGGACTCCGCGGTCGACGCCGCCCTGAACTATCTCGGCAAGAAGCCCGGCTCGGTCGACGTGACCCTGCACCTGGCCGACGTGGGCGGCCCCAGCGCCGGACTGTTCTTCGCGCTCGGCATCGTCGACAAGCTCGACGGCGACGGCTCCGGCGGCGATCTCACCGGCGGCCGCAACATCGCCGGTACGGGCACCATCGAGGCGGACGGCGACGTCGGCGCGGTCGGCGGTGTCTCGCTCAAGACGCAGGCGGCCCGACGGGACGGGGCGACCGTCTTCCTCGTACCGAAGGCCGAGTGCAAGGAGGCGAAGTCCGAACTGCCGAAGGGGCTCCGGCTCATCCCGGTCACGACCCTCAAGGGCGCGGTGGACTCGCTGCGGGCGCTGGATCACGGAGGGAAGATCCCGAGCTGCTGACCTCCGCCGCCGGCCCCGGGACGGTCCTTCCCGGATCCCGGCCCGTCACCCCGCCTTGATGAACCCCTCCTCGATCAGCCATTCCTTCGCCACCTCGTGCGGGTCCTCGCCCTCCACGTCCACCTTGGCGTTCAGCACCTGTGCGACCTCCGTCGTCAGCCGGGCGCTGAGCGGGTCCAACAGGGCCGCGATCACCGGGTACTTGTCGAAGGTCGCGGTGTGGATGACGGGCGCCGCGTTGTAGTTCGGGAAGAAGTGCTTGTTGTCCGTCAGCACGTCCAGGTTCATCGCCTTGATGCGCCCGTCCGTGGTGAACACCTCTCCCAGCAGGCAGGAGTTGGACTTCGACACCTGGGTGTAGACGATGCCCGCGTCCATCTTCTTGATGTTGGCGGCCGGGATCGACATCCCGTACGCCTTCTCCATCCCGGGCAGTCCGTCATTGCGGGAGGCGAACTCGTTCTCCACGCAGATCGTCACCGCCGAGGGGTTCTTCTTCGCCAGCGCGGCGACGTCGGAGAGCGTCTTCAGGTGGTACTTCGCGTTGTTCTTCTTGCTGATGGCGAGTGCGTAGGTGTTGTTCAGGGTGGACTGCGGCAGCCACGTCACCCCGTTCCTCCGGTCCTCGGCGCGTACCGCCTTCCACTGCTCCAGCGGGTCGGTGATCGGCTTGGCGTGGCCCAGGTACGTGATCCAGCCGGTGCCCGTGTACTCGTACATCGCGTCGGCGTCGCCCTGCACGATCGCCTCGCGGGCGCTGATGGAGCCCGGCAGGTTCGTCCGGTCCAGGACCTCCGCCCCCGCGGCCTTGAAGATCAGCCCGATCATCTGGCCCAGGATGATGTTCTCGCTGAAGTTCTTCGAGGTGACGGTCAGCGAGGCGCCGTCCAGCGGCTGCCCCAGCCCGGCCGACCCGGGCACCACGTCGTCCACCATCGGGGAGCCGCTCTTCAGCCCGCAGCCCGCCATCACCAGGGCCAGGGCGGCCGCGCCCGCCAGGGCCGTACGCACGCGTCGCGTCCTCATCGCTCCACCTCGAGTCCGCGCGGCGTCAGCGCCACCTCGACCAGGGACGCCAGCCAGTCCACCAGCAGGGCCAGCACCACCGTCAGTACGGAGCCGAGCACCAGCACCGGCATGCGCTGGGTCTGGATGCCGGACGTGATCAGGTCACCGAGCCCGCCGCCGCCGCCGAACGTCGCCAGGGTCGCCGTGCCCACGTTCAGCACCAGCGCGGTCCGTACACCGGCCAGGATCAGCGGGACGGCGAGAGGGAGTTCGACCTTCCTGAGCGTGCCCATCGCGGACATGCCGATGCCGCGCGAGGCCTCCACCAGCGTCGGTTCGATCGCCTTCAGGCCGGCCACCGTGTTGGAGAGCACCGGCAGGACCGCGTAGATCACCATGCCGGTGATGGCGGTCGACGGGCCGATGCCCAGCCAGATCACCAGCAGTGCCAGCAGACCGATCGCCGGGGTCGCCTGCCCGATGTTGGCGAGCGCGGTGACCAGCGGTGCGGCCTTGCTCAGACCGCGCCGGGTCAGCGCGATGCCCAGCGGAATGGCGATGATCAGCACCCAGAACGTCGAGATGGCCGTCAGCCTGACGTGCTGCCACCACCGCAGCTGGACCGTGTCACCGGCCAGGGAGTTCTCCGCGATCGAGTCGAGCTCCACGTTCGTGATCCACACGTACGTGATGACCAGCACCACCGCGAGCGCGGCCGGCACGACCACCAGCTTGCGCCAGGTGAGGCGGCGCGGCGGTCCGGCCGGTGGCGGGGACGGTTCCTCCTCCTCGTCGTGGAAGGCGACACCGTTGACGTCGTGTTCGCCCGGCGGGCGGTCGCGGTCGGCCGCGGGGGCCTTCCGCGAGGAGCCGGGGCCGGACCTGGAGGAGGGAGTCATGCGCCCGCACCGCCCTCCAGCTCCTGGACGGTCTGGTGAGTACGCAGCTCCTCCAGGTCGTGCTGGTGCTCGATGGCGGTCAGCCGGTCGGCCTCCAGGAGCTCGTGCACGGAGTTCATCAGGGTGTGCATGTCGACGACGCCGATGAACTCACCGCGCCGCCCCGTCACCGCGACCCGCCCGCCGCTGTCGGTCAGCACCGCCTCCAGCGCGTCGTGCAGCGTCGCGTCCCTGGTCACCGTGTCGTGCACCAGCTGCCCGGCGCGCGCCAGCGAACCGCGGGCCCGCATCAGGTCGCCGCGCCGCAGCCACTTGTACGGGCGGTTCCTGCGGTCCAGCATCAGCAGCTCGTTGTGCGGGCCGCTGCGCAGCTTGTTGAAGATCGACTGGAGCGGGTCGTCGACCGTCACCGTCGGGAACTCGGCGATCTCCACATCCCGCACGCGCGTGAGGTTGAGCCGCTTCAGCGCCGCGCCCGCCCCGACGAATCCGGAGACGAAGTCGTCCGTCGGGTTGGTGAGGATGGCCTCCGGGGTGTCGAACTGAGCGATGTGCGAGTGCTCGCGCAGCACGGCGATCCGGTCGCCCAGCTTGATCGCCTCGTCGAAGTCGTGCGTGACGAAGACGATCGTCTTGTGGAGTTCGTGCTGGAGCCGGATCAGCTCGTCCTGGAGGTGGTCGCGGGTGATCGGGTCCACCGCGCCGAACGGTTCGTCCATCAGCAGCACCGGCGGGTCGGCGGCCAGCGCCCTTGCCACGCCCACGCGTTGCTGCTGACCACCGGAGAGCGCGCGTGGATAGCGGCCGTGGAACTCGCGCGGGTCGAGCCCGACCAGGTCGAGCATCTCCTCGACCCGGTCCTTCACCTTCGACTTCGACCAGCCCACCATCTTCGGTACGAGGGCGATGTTCTCGGCGACCGTCATGTGCGGGAAGAGCCCGGACGACTGGATCGCGTACCCGATCTTCCGGCGCAGCTTCACCGGATCGATGTCGGTGACGTCCTCGTCGCCGATCCTGATCCGGCCGGAGGTCGGCTCGATCAGCCGGTTGATCATCTTCAGGGTGGTCGACTTCCCGCAGCCGGACGGGCCCACGAAGATGACGGTCTCGCCCGCCTTGATGTCCATCGACACGTTGTCCACGGCCGGACTGGGGTTGCCCGGATAGATCTTGCTCAGGTCCTCCAGCTGGATGGTCGCGCCGGAGGTGGCGTTGACGGCCGGCTCCGGCTCGGTCGCCTCGACGGTCTCAGACACGGATCCCCCTCGGGATGGTGAGCCGCCCCAGCAGCACGTACGCGGCGTCGAAGAGCAGGGCGAGGACGACGATGCCGAGCGTGCCCGCGAGCACCGAGTTGATGGCGTTGGCACTGCCCAGCGAGGCGATTCCGCGGAAGATCTCGTTGCCGAGGCCGGGCCCGGAGGCGTACGCGGCGATGGCGGCGATCCCCATCAGCATCTGGGTGGAGACCCGGATGCCGGTGAGGATCGGCGGCCAGGCGAGCGGAAGTTCCACCTTGCGGAGCCGGGCGATCCGCGACATCCCGATGCCCTTCGCCGCGTCAACGAGCGAAGGGTCGACGCCGCGCAGTCCGACGATGGAGTTACGGACGATGGGCAGCAGCCCGTACAGCGTCAGGGTGATCACCGTCGGCGCCACCCCGAGTCCGACCAGGGGGATCAGCAGACCGATCGCGGCGAGGGACGGAATGGTCAGGACGGTCGCCGTCGAGGTGATCGCCACCGAGGAGCCCCAGCCGCTGCGATAGCTGACCACTCCGATCAGGACGCCGAGGACGGTGGCGATGACCATGCACTGGAAGACGGCACTGGCGTGCTGGAACGCGTCGGTGAGCAACTGCTGGTGCCGGTTTCCGAGGTACTCCCAGAAGCTCACACGTCACTCCTCGGCTCAGTCGGTGTCCTGCGCCGCCTGTTCGACGAGCGGGATGATGCGCAGGGGTACGGGGTTCTCCATGACGATGGCCGTGGAGGCCCGGACAATGCCATCAAATCCGACAACCCGGTCGATCACCCGCTGGAGATCGGCGTTGGAACGGGCCACGAGCCGGCAGAACATGTCACCGTGCCCGGTGGTGGTGTGCAGCTCCAGAACCTCCGGTACTCCGCCCAAGTGAGCCCGGACGTCGGCGCCTTGGCCCTGCTTGATCTCCAGCGTCGCGAACGCCGTCACCGGATAGCCGAGCGCCGCCGGGTCGACGTCCGGGCCGAAGCCGCGGATGACGCCATTCGACTGAAGGCGGTCCAGCCGCGCCTGCACCGTGCCGCGCGCCACGCCGAGCCGGCGCGACGCCTCCAGGACGCCTATCCGGGGTTCGCGGGCCAGCAGCACGATCAGCCGCCCGTCCAGATGATCGATTGCCACAGCCGGCCTCCGAGGGGTCCTGTGATGGTCATCATGTACAGATCGCCCGCCCATCATGGCCAGGTGGTGGACAGATTGCCCAGCGAATTCACGAACTGTTGCGCACCTTGCGAAGCGGCGAGAACCTTCGGACATGACTGAGACGATGCACAGCACCCCGGACACTGCCCGGCAGGCCGATCCCTTCCCGGTCAAGGGAATGGACGCGGTCGTCTTCGCCGTCGGCAACGCCAAGCAGGCCGCGCACTACTACTCGACGGCTTTCGGCATGAAGCTGGTCGCCTACTCCGGACCGGAGAACGGCAGCCGCGAGACCGCCAGTTACGTCCTGACCAACGGCTCCGCCCGCTTCGTCTTCACCTCCGTCATCAAGGCGTCCACGGACCACGGCCGCTTCCTCGCCGACCACGTGGCCGAGCACGGCGACGGCGTCGTCGACCTGGCCATCGAGGTCCCCGACGCCCGCGCCGCGTACGCCTACGCGGTCGAGCACGGCGCCCTCGGCCTCACCGAGCCGCACGAGGTGAAGGACGAGCACGGCACGGTCGTCCTGGCCGCCATCGCCACGTACGGCAAGACCCGCCACACCCTCGTCGAGCGCACCGGCTACGAAGGCCCCTACCTCCCGGGCTTCGCCGCCGCCGACCCGATCGTCGAGCCCCCGGCCAAGCGCTTCTTCCAGGCCGTCGACCACTGCGTCGGAAACGTCGAGCTCGGCCGGATGAACGAGTGGGTCGGCTTCTACAACCAGGTTATGGGCTTCACCAACATGAAGGAGTTCGTGGGCGACGACATCGCCACCGAGTACTCCGCGCTCATGTCCAAGGTCGTCGCCGACGGCACGCTCAAGGTCAAGTTCCCGATCAACGAGCCGGCCGTCGCCAAGAAGAAGTCCCAGATCGACGAGTACCTGGAGTTCTACGGCGGCGCCGGCGTCCAGCACATCGCGCTCGCCACGAACGACATCGTCGCCTCCGTGAAGGCGATGCGCGCGGCCGGCGTCCAGTTCCTCGACACCCCGGACTCGTACTACGACACCCTCGGCGAGTGGGCGGGCGAGACCCGGGTGCCCGTGGAGACCCTGCGCGAGCTGAAGATCCTCGTCGACCGCGACGAGGACGGCTATCTGCTGCAGATCTTCACCAAGCCGGTCCAGGACCGGCCGACCGTCTTCTTCGAGATGATCGAGCGCCACGGCTCGATGGGCTTCGGCAAGGGCAACTTCAAGGCCCTGTTCGAGGCGATCGAGCGCGAGCAGGAGAAGCGCGGCAACCTCTGAGCCACGGGGGACACGGGACGGGGGCGGGCCGGATCACCGGCCCGCCCCCGTCCCGCTCTGCCGGTACGGGGCGTCAGCGGGCCGCAGGCGACTGCGGGGCCGACGGCTTCGCCGGGGTGCGCGCACCGCCGCCCCCGGCCTTGGGCGTGCTCGGCGCGGCCTTCTTCCCGGGCGGGCCGGCCGCCGGAGCCGGAGCCTCATCCGGACCCTGCGCGGCCTCCCCGGCCGGTGCCTCGGGCGCCGCCGGAGCGGGCTCCGGATCCGTGGCCGGTGACGGCTCGGGCGCCGGCTCGGGCGCCGGCGGCGCGGCCGGCTGCATGTCCTGCGGACCGCCCGCCGGAGGCAGCCCCAGCGTGTCCAGCGCCTCCTGCGCCCGGGGCGCGTCCAGCGGCGAGAACTGCGGGTTGGTGCGCAGCGCCTCCTCCAGATGGCGGCGGGCCGGACCGAAGTCCCGCAACGCCCGCTGGACCATGCCCAGGTGGTACGCGTACGACGCGTTCTGACCGCCCGAGTCGACCGCCTGCTCCGCGTACTCCAGCGCCGCGTCCGGATCGCCCGAGCGGTGCAGCGCCCAGCCCAGCGCATCGGCTACCGCCGCGCTGTGGTGGCCGCGGTCCCACTCCGCCCGCAGCAGCTCCACCGCCGCGGCCGCGTCCCCGTGGGCGGCCTCGAAGCGGCCCAGGAGCAGCGACTCGTCCACGCCCCGCGCCGTGCCGCGGGCCAGGGCCGCGCGCAGCTTCGTGTACTGGTCGGCCGAGTCGCCGTCCAGGCCGAGCGACTCGTACAGCTCGCCCAGCTCCAGCAGATAGGCCGGCCGCGGCGACTTCTTCAGCGCGGCCTGGTAGTCGCGCTGCGCCTCGTCCGTGCGGCCCAGGGCCGCCAGCGCACGGGCCCGGCCGGCGAGGGACGCGTGATGGGCGGGATCGGTGCGCAGCGCGGCCCCGTACTGGGCCACCGCCTCCTCCGGCTCACCCCGTTCCCACGCCAGCTCGCCCAGCCGGGCCAGACAGGCCGCCTTCTCCGCCGGTGTCCTCGCCCGGTTCGCGGCGTCCTGCGCGGTGGCCAGCGCGTCCTCGCGCCAGCCCCGGTCCCGGTACATCTCCGCCGTCAGACCCAGCGACGGGACACCGGACCGCAGCGCCGCGTACTTCTCCACCGCCTTCGTCGCCGACGTGTAGTCGCCGAGGCCGTTGTACGCGTCGATCAGCTCCGGGTACACGGCCCACTGCTTGGGCTGCCGTGCCCGTACGGTCTCGCCCCACTTCTTCGCCGTCACGTAGTCGTGCCGGGCGTTGGCGAGCGAGGCGAGACCGACCCAGGCAGCCTCGTTGCCGCGCTCACCCGGCTGCACGTTCAGCGACCGTTTCAGCGCCTGCTCGGCCCGGGTGTAGTACGCCGCGTCCGAGGCCCGCCGCCCCCGGTCCACGTACGCCGACCCGAGCACCGACCACGACCGCGCGTCCGAGGGATGCGTGCCGACCCACTTCTGCCGGTCCACGATGAGCGCCGTCAGATCGGAGAGCGAGGCCGGGGAGCCCGCGGCCGTCGCGCTCATCGCCCGCGAGACCGGGCCCGGCAGCGGCGGCGCCGCGTCCTGGTCGTCATCGGGCACCGCTACCACCGCACCCGTCACCAGTACCGCCCCCGCCACCGCACCGAACGCGGCCCTGCGCAGCGTCGTGCGCAACGAGGCGGGCGGCGGCTCGGCCAGGGACGCGGGGTCCGGCGGGGACGCGTAGGGCGCGATGGGGGGAGTCCCAAGGTCATGGTCCGGCCCGGGGGCCGTCGGGGTCTGCCGTGACGTGTCGTCCATGCCGATCACTCTGCGTCAGTACGAAGATCACACCATGCCTTGCGAACGCTGCCGCCGACGGGTTCACACCAATGGGCCCGGGTGTCAGTCTTGGATCATGGACGATCTTCTCGAACTACTGCGCGCGGGCCTTCCGGCCGAGGCCCTGATCACCGACCCGGACATCACCGCCTCCTACGCCAACGACATGGCGAGCTTCTGCGAGGCGGGCACACCGGCCGTCGTCACGCTCCCCCGTACCGTCGAGCAGGTCCAGCACATCATGCGCACCGCCACCGCGCTGCGCGTCCCGGTCGTCCCCCAGGGGGCCCGCACGGGCCTGTCCGGCGCGGCCAACGCCTCGGACGGCTGCATCGTGCTCTCCCTGGTGAAGATGGACCGGATCCTGGAGATCAGCCCCGTCGACCGCATCGCGGTGGTGGAGCCGGGCGTCATCAACGCCGTCCTGTCCCGCGCGGTCAACGAGCACGGGCTGTACTACCCGCCGGACCCCTCCAGCTGGGAGATGTGCACCATCGGCGGCAACATCGGCA
Organism: Streptomyces sp. NBC_00385; assembly: GCF_035917155.1. Lineage (NCBI taxonomy): Bacteria > Bacillati > Actinomycetota > Actinomycetes > Kitasatosporales > Streptomycetaceae > Streptomyces > Streptomyces sp. NBC_00385. The sequence goes on from NZ_CP107951.1 coordinate 5,495,029, forward strand.
CCGCCTCCGGCGGCCTGTGCTGCGTGAAGTACGGGGTCACCGCCGAATACGTCCTGGGCCTCGACGTCGTCCTCGCCGACGGACGCCTGCTCACCACCGGCCGACGCACCGCCAAGGGCGTCGCCGGATACGACCTCACCCGGCTCTTCGTCGGCTCCGAAGGCAGCCTCGGCATCGTTGTCAAGGCCGTGCTCGCGCTCAAACCGCAACCGCCCCAGCAGCTCGTCCTGGCCGCCGAGTTCCCCAGTGCGGCGAGCGCCTGCGACGCCATCTGCCGCATCATGGAACGCGGTCACACACCGTCACTCCTCGAACTGATGGACCGTACAACAGTCCGGGCGGTCAACAAGATGGCGAACATGGGCCTCCCCGACTCCACCGAGGCCCTCCTGCTCGCCGCCTTCGACACCCCGGACCCCTCCGCCGACCTCGCCGCCGTCGCCGCGCTGTGCACCGCCGCCGGAGCCACCGAAGTCGTCCCGGCCGAGGACGCCGCCGAGTCCGAAATGCTGCTCCAGGCCCGGCGCATGTCGCTCACCGCGCTGGAGACCGTCAAGTCGGCGACCATGATCGACGACGTGTGCGTACCGCGCTCCCAGCTCGGCGCCATGCTCGAAGGCACCGCGGCCGTCGCCGAGAAGTACGACCTCACCATCGGCGTCTGCGCGCACGCGGGCGACGGCAACACCCACCCCGTCGTCTGCTTCGACCACACCGACGCCGACGAGTCCCGGCGGGCCCGCGAGTCCTTCGACGAGATCATGGCGCTCGGCCTCGCCCTCGGCGGCACGATCACCGGCGAACACGGCGTGGGCGTACTCAAGAAGGAGTGGCTCGCCCGGGAACTCGGCGAGGTGAGCGTGGAACTGCACCGGGGCATCAAGCAGGCTTTCGACCCGCTGGGCCTCCTCAACCCGGGCAAGGTCTTCTGACGCCCCCGGGCAGACCACCGCCCTCTCAACTCTCCCCGTCCTGCGACTCGTCCGACGGCCACGGGTCACTCATCCACAGGTCGTCGGCCGGCAGCGGCGCGAGCAGCTCGGCCAGCGCCTCGTCGATGCCGAGCCGCTCGGACTCCGTACCCGGCGCGACGGCGTGCAGCGTCCGCTCCACCCAGGTGGCCACCGCGGCCGACGGCACCTCCAGCAGCGCGTTGCCGTCCGGCGAGGTCAGCGCCACACAGATGACGCTGCGCCCGTCGACCTTGGTGGGCCAGATCCGCACGTCCCCGTGCCCGCACGGCCGGAACACCCCCTCGACCAGCAGATCGCGGGCGAACGTCCAGTGCACGGGGGCGTCGGAGCCGACGTGGAAGGTGATGTGCACGGCGTAGGGGTCCTCGGTGAGATACGTCAGCCGGGCGGGCACGGGGATGCTGCGCTCGGGCGACAGGACGAGCTTGAGCTCCAGCTCTCGTTCCACGGTGGTGTTCATGAGGTGCGTCCTTTCGATGCCTGTGGGCCGGTCGCACGACCGCCCGCACAGGGAGAGAGCGCCCTCCCCGCCATTCATTACGCGACTTCGGGAAAAATATTTCGGAGAGACCGGAAAGTGGTCCAAACACCGGGACCGGCCCGGTGACAGGCGGCTGTCTGATAGATGTGGACCCTTGTATGAGGACCGGTCGTTCCCCCATCGCCGGCCGGTCCCAGGCCTCGAAGAGATACGGGACCACGGTGATGAGCGCCCCAACCCCGGCACCCGGTGACGACCGACCCCGCGAGGGGTACTACCCCGACCCGTCCATTCCCGGATACGTCCGGTACTGGAACGGCGCTTCCTGGGTGCCCGGCACCAGCCGGCCCGCCCCCCAGCAGGGCGAACCCATGCCCGCCGCACCCGCCGGGGAGGAGGGCGCACCGCACACCCCCGCCCCCGGACCCGCCGCGGTGGACGAGACCGGCCCGGTCTTCTTCGACGAGGAGTCGTACGAGGGGAACCGCCCCGAACCCGCCACCGCCTGGCAGGCCGACGCCTCCCGGCAGACCGGCTTCGGCGGCGAGCGCGACCGGCGGGTCTCCTGGGGCGGACAGCCCGAGCCGCAGGGCGGCAGGGCCGAAGCCGGTCCGCGGACGCCCGCGGCCGGTTCCCCGGAGACCGCTCCGGCGGACCGGGCCCCCGCCGACCCCCGCAGCCCCGCACCCGCGGACCCCACCGGCGGCGCGCTGCCGGGCATGCGGGACGGCGGCGGCCGGACCCCCGAGCACACCGTCGCCATCCGGATCGGCCGCCCGGGCCGGCCCGGCGCCACGAGCGGCGACACGCCGGAAGCGCCCTCCGACGGCACCGTCACGATGCGCGCCCTGGGATCCGGCGGCAGGCCGCCCGCCCCGCGCGACGCACAGCAGCCGCCCGCCGACGGCACGATGACGATCCGTGCGGTCACCCCCGGCACCGCACCCTCCGCCCCGCAGTCCGCCGTCCAGCCCTCCACACCCGCCGTACAGCCCCCCGCGCCCGCCCCGCGGCCCGCCGAGCCCGCCCCGGCCCCCGCGGAGCTCAACAGCCCACTCACGCCCGGCCCCGGGGGAGGCTCCGCCTCCTGGGCGCAGCAGGTCCACCAACTGGCCCGGCCCGAACCCGCCCCCCGGCCGCAGCCGCAGGCGCCCGCACCGCAGCAACGGGCCGCGTTCCCGCAGCAGTCCCCGCAGGCACCGCAGCCCGACCAGCCCGTCGTGCCGTGGAAGCCCCCGGTTGACGACCACTTCCAGCAGCTCGCCGCGGCCCGGACGGCGGCCCGCCCGGCGGCGCTCGGCAAGCGGTTCGCCGCCCGGCTCATCGACACGGTGGTCCTCGGCGCCCTCGTCGGCGCCGTCGCCGTACCGCTCGTGTCCCGGGCCGCGGACCACGTCAACGAGAAGATCGACGCGGCCAGGCTGTCGGGCGAGACGGTCACCGTCTGGCTGGTGGACTCCACCACGGCCTCCCTGGCCGGCGCGGTCCTCGGCGCCTTCCTGGTGCTGGGCATCCTCCTGGAGGCGCTGCCGACCGCGAAGTGGGGCCGTACGCTCGGCAAGAAGCTCTGCGGTCTCGACGTGCGCGACATCGAGTCCCACGACGCCCCCGGCTTCGGCGCCGCCCTGCGCCGCTGGCTGGTCTACGGGGTGCTGGGTCTCCTGGTGATCGGCGTGGCCAACGTGCTCTGGTGCCTGATCGACCGGCCGTGGCGCCAGTGCTGGCACGACAAGGCGGCCCGCACCTTCGTCGCGGGCTGAGAAGCGGGCCCGCGTCCCCGGGGCGGGAGCGACCCGCACGGCTGACGGCCCTTCGGGTGAGGGGCCGTCGGACGGATTGCGTTCCCCCGAACGCACCTGAGCCGTTGCGGGCGCCCGTGGGGCGGGGTGCACTGCCCGCATGAGCAACGATCAGCCGACGTCCGGTCAGCCGCCCGAGGACGACCCGTTCTCCAAGAAGCCGCCCGGGTCCCAGCCGCCGCCGTCCTCGGGCTCGCCCTACGGCAGCGCGCCGCCGCCCCCGCCCCCGCCCCCACACGGTCCGGGTCCTTACGGCGGCGGTCAGTACGGCGGAGCGGATCCGCTGGCGGGCATGCCGCCCCTCGCCGAACCCGGCAAGCGCATCCTTGCCCGGCTGATCGACTTCCTGATCATCTCGATCCCGCTCTACCTGATCTCGCTGCCCTGGGGCGGCGCGGTCGAGATGTCGGACAACGGCAACGACGACGACGTCAGCGATGTCTTCGCCCAGACCTACAGCGGCCATCAGCTGCTCTGGTCGCTGATCGCCCTGGTGGTCTACGTCGCGTACGACACGTACTTCACGCACAAGGACGGCCGCACCCTGGGCAAGCGGCTGCTGAAGCTGCGGGTCGCGATGCTCAACGACGGCAGGGTGCCGGACACCGGCAGCGCGTTCCTGCGGGCCGTGGTGCTGTGGCTGCCGGCGCTGCTGTGCTGCCCGTGCCTGTGGTGGCTGATCAACATCGTGCTGATGTTCACGGACAAGCCGTACAAGCAGGGGCTCCAGGACAAGGCGGCCAAGACCGTGGTGGTGGTCACCAACTGACGGACGGCCGGGAGGGCGTCGGCACCCTCCCGGCGGTGACGGTCAGCGCCTCAGCGAGTGCTCGCCCACCCGCTCCGATGCGGCGCGTGCGGCCGGGATCCTGCTCTGTACGGGGTCGGGGGTGCGGCCCTCGGGTTCGGCAGCGGCGGGGACGGTGCCACGGTGTACGGACACCGTGGCACCCGTCCTCGCCGCTTTCGCTGTGTTCCTGCGCGCCGGAAGCGGAACGGTGACGGCCACCAGCAGACCGAGCGCGAGCGCGGCCGTGCCGATGACGGCGATGCCGATGCCCGATTCGGTCCGGGACAGCAGCAGCATGGCGAGGGTGGAGAAGACGACGGTCACCGAACCGTAGGAGAGCTGTGCAGCAGTGGGACGCGGCATGGCGGTATCCGTCCTCGGGACGTCGGATGGGCAGTCTCTCGACACGGTTTCGCTGTCAAGTGACTCTACGACGGTGAATGCCCGAGCGGAACGGGTAGTAAGCGTCACCTAACCCACGGTACCGGTGCACGGGGGGCGCATGGAGTCATGCCGCACGCCCCTGGGGGGCTTTCGCGCGCCGGTCCGGCGCGGAGCGATCGTCCGGATAGCGGAAATGGACTCCTGCATAGTGCACTTGGCCTGTTCAAGTCAAGGTCTGTCTTTTCTTCCGTAACTCCGGTCGAATGTCGTCACTTGTGACGCGTTTCCGCGCGCGGCCCCTTCACACCTCCAAGGCCGCTGCCGCGGGCGTCGGGGAGGACTGCATCACGTGATCATTAAAAGACGGGCGCTTCGCACCGGGGCGGTTGTCGTGGCCATGGCCGCAACCGCCGCCACCGCATCCGCCTTCGCCACCGCTCAGGCAGATGACCAGGCGTCAAGTAGCGCCACGGCCGTAGACCGCCGGGACCCGGGGTCGGCCAAGGGCAACGCGCACGACCTGGAAGGCCCGTTCAGCAAGCAGCAGGACGCCCAGCGTCAGGCCGCTCTCGAACAGGTCATATCCGGCGACAAGAAGGTGTCGGAGCGCAGCGGTTCGAAGGTCGTCAAGCTCGACGACAACAAGTACGTCGAGCTCGGCCGCGAGAAGACCGACAAGATCTTCACCGTTCTGGTGGAGTTCGGCGACCAGGTCGACAACACGACCATGTTCGACCCGGACGGTGCCGGCCCCAAGCCCGCCGTCCCGAAGTACGGCGGCACGCCCGGCCCGGCGCACAACAAGATAGCCAAGCCGGACCCCAAGAAGGACAACAGCACCGCCTGGCAGGCCGATTACAACCAGGCCCACTTCCAGGACCTGTACTTCGGTGAGGGTGCCGGGAAGAACTCGCTCAAGACGTACTACGAGAAGACGTCCTCCGGACGCTACTCGGTCGAGGGCGAGGTCTCCGACTGGGTCAAGGTCCCGTACAACGAGGCACGCTACGGCTCGAACTACTGCGGTTCGACCAACTGCGCCAACGCCTGGGACATGATCAAGGACGGCGTCAACGCCTGGGCCGCCGACCAGAAGGTCAAGGGCCGTACGCCCGAGCAGATCAAGGCGGATCTCGCCCAGTACGACCAGTGGGACCGTTACGACTTCGACGGTGACGGCAACTTCAACGAGCCCGACGGCTACATCGATCACTTCCAGATCGTGCACGCCGGCGAGGACGAGTCCGCGGGCGGCGGCGTCGAGGGCACCAACGCCATCTGGGCGCACCGCTGGTACGCCTACGGCACCAACGCCGGCGCGACCGGCCCGGCCGAGAACAAGGCCGGCGGCACCCAGATCGGTGACACCGGCATCTGGGTCGGCGACTACACCGCACAGCCCGAGAACGGCGGCCTGGGCGTCTTCGCCCACGAGTACGGCCACGACCTCGGTCTGCCGGACCTGTACGACACGACCAACACCGCCGAGAACTCGGTCGGTTTCTGGTCGCTGATGTCGGCCGGTTCCTGGCTCGGCACCGGCAAGAACAGCATCGGTGACCTGCCCGGCGACATGACCGCCTGGGACAAGCTCCAGCTCGGCTGGCTGGACTACGACGTGGCCAAGGCCGCGACGAAGTCCACCCACAAGCTGGGTGTGTCCGAGTACAACACCAGCAACAAGCAGGCACTCGTCGTCGAGCTGCCCGACAAGGCCGTCACCACCGCTGTCACGACGCCCGCCGAGGGCGCCAAGCAGTGGTGGAGCGACATGGGTGACAACCTCAACAACACCCTGTCCCGTCCGGTCGACCTGACCGGCAAGTCCAAGGCGTCCCTGGACCTTTCGGGCTGGTGGGACATCGAGGCCGACTACGACTACCTCTACACCGAGGTGTCGGAGAACGGTGGCACCAGCTGGACCGCGATCGACGGCACCGCCGACGGCAAGGCCATCCCGCGCGACGCCAGTGACAAGCCGGCGCTGACCGACGTCTCCGGTGCGTACAAGAAGCTCTCGTACTCGCTGGACGCCTACGCGGGCAAGAAGATCGACATCCGCTTCCGCTACACCACCGACGGTGGCGCGGGCGGCGTCGGTTTCGCGGCCGACACCATCGCGGTCAACGCCGACGGCGCCGCGCTCTTCACGGACAACGCCGAGGGCGACGACAACGGCTGGACCGTCAAGGGCTTCTCGCGGGTGGGCTCGTCCTTCACCAAGGACTACCCGCAGCGCTACATCGCGGAGAACCGCCAGTACGTCTCGTACGACCAGACCCTCAAGGTCGGCCCGTACAACTTCGGGTTCGCCAACACCCGTCCGGACTGGGTCGAGCACTACCCGTACCAGAACGGCCTGCTCATCTGGCTGTGGGACGGCTCGCAGAAGGACAACAACGTCTCGACCCACCCGGGTCAGGGCCTGATCCTGCCGATCGACGCGCACGCCAAGCCGCTGAAGTGGTCGGACGGCACGGTCATCCGCAACAAGATCCAGCCCTTCGACGCTCCGTTCAGCTGGTACCCCACCGACGGCTTCACGCTGCACAACGGTGACGTGGCCACGAAGATCAAGCCGCAGCTCGGCGTTCCGGTCTTCGACGACCACAAGGGCACCTACTGGTACAAGGAGAACAAGACCGGAAGCGTGCAGGTAACTGACACCAACACCCGGATCTCGATCGTCAGCGAGCCGCTCAGCGGCTCGACGGTCACCGTCAAGGTGGGTCCCTCGCACAAGTAATTCGGTAAAACTGCAGGTCAAAGCATGATCGGCCGTCGCCCTCTAGCGGGCGACGGCCGATCGTGTTTAGGTGCCTCTTGTTCAGTTTCTTATTGACACACGACGTCTCACGGGGGAGCGCGGAGCATGGCAGGCGGAGGATTCAGCAAATTGCCGAACGGCAGTGTGGTCGTCGCGATCACGCTGCCGAGCCCGGCGGAGGGCGTGGGACCGGACACTCCGGTACGCGTCCTGGTACACGCGGCGAACCGGGCCCGGGCCCTGACCCGGCTGCGCAATCTGGGCCTGCGCGCGGTCTACCTCCGCGGCAACGCGGAGCCGCCCACGCCGGACGAGATCACCGCCGTCCTGCACCACCCCGACGGCCTCCTGTGGCGCGCGAGACCCGAGCGGGCCCAGGAGCTCTGGCACCCGATACGCGCCCTCCTGAGGCCCGCCCTGCCGGCCCGGCAGAACTGAGCCCGCTGAGCCCTCAGCCGACCGTCGGCTTGCCGGAGAGCACCACACCGGCGTCCCGCAGCTCGGCCAGCGCCCGGTCCGTCGTCGCCTCGGCCACGCCCGCGGTCAGCTCCAGCAGCACGTGCGTGGCGAAGCCCTCGCGGACGGCGTCGAGCGCGGTGGCCCGGACGCAGTGGTCGGTCGCGATACCGACCACGTCGACCTCGGTGACCCCGCGCTCCCGCAGCCACGCGGCCAGCCCCGTCCCGTTCTCGTCCTGACCCTCGAAGCCGCTGTACGCGGCGGCGTACGCACCCTTGTCGAAGACGGTGTCGATCGCCCCGGAGGCGACCGCGGGGGCGAAATTGGGGTGGAAGCCCACCCCTTCCGTACCGGCGACGCAGTGCGCGGGCCAGGAGTGCTCGAAGTCGGGCGCGGAGGAGAAGTGGTCACCCGGGTCGACGTGGTGGTCACGGGTGGCCACCACGTGCCGGTATCCCGGCTGGGCCTCACCGATCAGATCGGTGATGGCGGCGGCGACATCGGCGCCCCCGGCGACCGCGAGGCTCCCGCCTTCGCAGAAGTCGTTCTGGACGTCCACGACGATCAAGGCGCGGTGCATGACGGGTGTCCTTCGGTGGGGGAGGAGGGAGGGGGCGGCTACGGGGGTGGTGCCGAGCCTAGGGAATCAGGCTTGCGTTAGGGAGGGGGCGCTCGCGCAAATCAAGCCCGTCCGGGCAAAATGAAGCCCGTCGAGGGGGTCCCCCCATGCCTTTCAGGCTATGGGGGAGATTGAGGACAAAGCGATAGCCGGGCGCCCCCGGCACCCCGCACCGAACCGAGCCGCACCCTCACACGTACTCCGTAGGCAGTACCGGCTCCCCCCGCGACAACTGCATCGCCGACATCGGCAACCCCGCCCGCGCGGCGATGTGCCGCTCCCGGGCCGCCTCCAGCGGCTCGCGCGCCACGACCTCGCCATCCCTGACCAGCTCCACCAGCAGCTGCCGGCCGGCCAGCTCCGCCGGGACCGGGCCCGTGCCGATCACCTCGGCCTCGGCCACCCCGTCCTCGTCCAGCCGGCGGGCCGCCCACTTGCGACCGCCCTTCGAGGACTTCGCGCCCATCGACTTCTTCGCCACCGGCCGCAGCTCGTCCGCCGGGTCCCCCGAGGAGGCGCGGGCGACCAGCTTGTAGACCATCGAGCAGGTGGGGTGCCCGCTGCCGGTCACCAGCTGCGTGCCCACCCCGTACGCGTCCACCGGTGCCGCGGCCAGCGAGGCGATGGCGTACTCGTCCAGGTCCGACGTCACCACGATCTTCGTGCCCGTCGCGCCCAGCTCGTCCAGCTGCTGGCGCACCCGGTGCGCGACGAGCAGCAGGTCGCCCGAGTCGATCCGGACCGCCCCCAGCTCCGTCCCGGCCACCTCGACCGCCGTACGGACCGCCGCGGTGACGTCGTACGTGTCGACCAGCAGCGTCGTGTCCCGGCCCAGCGAGTCGACCTGTGCCCGGAACGCGTCGCGCTCGGAGTCGTGCAGCAGGGTGAACGCGTGGGCGCTCGTGCCCACGGTCGGGATGTTGTAGCGGAAGCCCGCGGCCAGGTCGGACGTGGTGTCGAAGCCGCCGATGTACGCGGCACGGGCCGAGGCCACCGCCGACAGCTCGTGCGTGCGCCGGGCACCCATCTCGATGAGCCCGCGCCCGCCCGCCGCCGCCGACATCCGCGAGGCCGCCGCGGCGATCGCCGAGTCGTGGTTGAGGATCGACAGGATCACCGTCTCCAGCAGCACGCACTCGGCGAAGGAGCCCTCGACCCGCAGGACCGGCGAGCCCGGGAAGTACACCTCGCCCTCCGGGTAGCCCCAGATGTCGCCGCTGAAGCGGTAGTCGGACAGATAGTCGAGGGTGGGCCCGTCGACCACGTTCTGGTCGCGCAGGAAGGCGAGCATCTCGTCGTCGAAGTGGAAGTTCTCCACCGCGTCCAGGACCCGCCCGATGCCCGCGACGACGCCGTAGCGCCGCCCCTCGGGCAGCCGGCGGGTGAACGCCTCGAAGACCGAGCGCCGCCCGGCGGTGCCGGCCTTCAGTGCGGCCTGCACCATCGTGAGCTCGTACTGGTCGGTGAAGAGTGCGGTCGACGGCACACCGACCCGTCGCCCAAGGTCCGCTGAGTTCATGCCGGGGATGCTACCCCTATTTCGTCAAAGTGACGAGATGGGGGTGTCGCGCCCGCCGCGCCACCGGCCCCGTTTGTGCGATGGACCCTCCCGAGTGGCAGCATGGGGTAGGTGAGCGTCGCCCCCGTAGAGATCGAACGTCCCGAATCGGCCGAGGAGAACCTCGTTGTCCCCGAGCCCGACGTCCCCTGGGTGACGCTGGTCCACAACGACCCGGTCAACCTCATGAGCTACGTGACCTATGTCTTCCAGGCCTACTTCGGCTACTCCAAGGACAAGGCCCACAAACTGATGCTGGACGTCCACCAGAAGGGCCGCGCCGTCGTCTCCAGCGGCAGCCGCGAAGAGATGGAACGCGACGTCCAGGCCATGCACGGCTACGGACTGTGGGCCACCCTCACCCAGGACCGCAACTGACCCCCTGATTCACCCCCGCCCCGCCCGCCCGACCACCATCGGAGTCAACCCATGGCCGGCCACTTCGAGGCCACCCCCGGCGGCGGCGCGGCCGTCGCGCTCGACGAGGTGGAGATCGCGATCCTGCGCTCCCTCGCCGTCCAGCTGCTCGAACTCATCGGACCCGGCGACGAACCCGCCGAGGGCGAGGACCCGCTCGCCGCCCTCTTCGCCGAGGGCCCCAGCGAACCGCCCTCCGACCCGGCCCTGGCCCGCCTCTTCCCCGAGGCCTACGGCGACGACGACACCGAACTGCGCGCCGCGTCCGCCGAGTTCCGCCGCTTCACCGAGAACGACCTGCGCACCCGCAAGCGCGACGACGCCCTCGTCGTCGTCCGCACCCTGGACGCGCTCACGCCCGCCGGGGACAGCGCGGCCGTACTCACGCTCACCGCCGACGAGTGCCGCAGCTGGCTGGGCTCCCTCAACGACCTCCGCCTCACCATCGGCACCCGCCTGGAGGTCTCCGACGAGGACGGCGGCGAGGACGGCTCCCTCTACCGGCTGCCGGACAGCGATCCGCGCAAGCCCATGGTCATGGCCTATCTCTGGCTGGGCGCGCTCCAGGAAACGCTGGTCGAAACGCTGATGCCGTAAGGGACCGGACTCTCGGATGTTCGCTCAACGGACGCTCAAATCCAAATAACGATCGCGTCACCTGATCGGTCTTTTTTGCAGCGCCTGGACACCGTTGTCCGCTTTTTCCTGTGGTGTGCGCCACATAATGTCCGGTGGATCACCGATGTGCCCGTGATAAATCTTCACGACCACTCGGGGACGCCACCCCTGTTCCCGGGTAGGCGCGACGAGTCCGGCAACCACCGGCAGCACTCCATCCATATCCGGGGGGATCAGGACCTGATCCGCAGTCGCAAGGCTCGGATCAGCGTGGAGAAAGGCGCAGCACATGACATCGGCGCAGGTCGACGACAAGGGACAGGGCCCGCACGCCGCAGCCGCGGATGCCACCACGTCCGCCGAGGGCTATCAGCGGGCACTCGGCGCCCGCCAGATCCAGATGATCGCGATCGGCGGGGCCATCGGCACCGGCCTCTTCCTCGGCGCGGGCAAAGCCATCGCCAAGGCCGGACCCAGCCTCATCCTGGCGTACGCCATCGCAGGCCTGGTGATCTTCTTCATCATGCGGGCCCTGGGCGAACTCCTCATGTACCGCCCGGTCTCGGGCTCCTTCTCGGAGTACGCCCGCGAATTCATCGGCCCCTTCGCGGGATTCGTCACCGGCTGGACCTACTGGCTGTTCTGGGTCGTCACCGGAATCACCGAAGTCACCGCGGCAGCCCAGTACATGACGTTCTGGTTCGACATTCCTCAATGGGTGTCCGCGCTGATCTTCACGATCATCCTGTACGGCGTGAACCTGATCTCCGTAAAGCTGTTCGGTGAACTCGAATTCTGGTTCTCGATGGTCAAGGTCACCGCCATCGTCGGCATGATCCTCATCTGCGCCGGAATTCTCACCCTCGGCTTCTCCGACGCCGGCGACACCGCGTCCGTCAGCCATCTCTGGTCCGACGGCGGATTCTTCCCGCACGGCATCAAGGGCACCCTGATGACGCTGCAGATCGTGATGTTCGCCTTCCTCGCCGTCGAACTCGTCGGCGTCACCGCGGGCGAGTCGAAGGACCCGAAGACCGTCCTGCCCAAGGCGATCAACACCGTGCCGTGGCGCATCGCCGTCTTCTACGTCGGCGCCCTCATCATGATCCTCTCGGTCGTGCCCTGGACCGAGTTCTCGCCGGACGTCTCCCCGTTCGTCGAAGCCTTCAAGAAGATGGGCCTCGGCGTCGGCGCGGGCATCGTCAACTTCGTCGTCCTGACCGCCGCGCTCTCCTCCTGCAACTCCGGGATGTACTCCACCGGCCGCATGCTGCGCGACCTCGCGCTCAACGGGCAGGGACCGAAGTTCTTCACCAAGCTGACCAGGAGCGGCACCCCGCTGGTCGGCACCACGTTCTCCGCCGCCCTGATGCTCGTCGGCGTCTGGATCAACTACCAGTGGCCCGGTGACGCCTTCACCTACGTCGTCTCCTTCGCCACCATCTCCGGCATGTGGGCCTGGATCATGATCCTGATCAGCCAGATCCGCTACCGCCGCCTCGCCGACCGGGGCGACCTCCCGCAGTCCACCTTCCGGGCCCCCGGAGCCCCGTACACCAGTGTCTTCGCCCTCGCCTTCATCGGCGTCGTCATCGTCATGATGGGCATCGACAAGGACACCAGGATCTCGCTCTACTGCGCCCCGCTGTGGGCCCTGATCCTGGGCGTCTCCTACCTGGTCCTCAAGGCCCGCAACCCCGAGAACAAGGCCTTCGCCGGCCGCTGAACCCCAGGCCCCGCAGAGGTCGAGTCCACGATGCGGGCCCCCGCGTACCACTCCTCGGTACGCGGGGGCCCGTCGTCCTATCCTGGGCGCCATGCTGACCATCACCCAGGCGCTGTACGACCAGATCGTCGCGCACTCCCGCGCCGACCACCCCGACGAGGCGTGCGGCGTGGTCGCCGGGCCCGCCGGAACCGGCCGCCCCGAACGCTTCATCCCCATGCTCAACGCGGCCCGCTCGCCCACGTTCTACGAATTCGACTCGGCCGACCTCCTCAAGCTCTACCGCGACATGGACGACCGCGACGAGGAACCCGTGATCGTCTACCACTCGCACACCGCGACCGAGGCCTACCCCTCCCGCACCGACGTCACGTACGCCAACGAGCCCGGCGCCCACTACGTCCTCGTCTCCACCGCCGACGCCGACGAGGCCGGGCCCTTCCAGTTCCGCTCGTACCGCATCGTGGACGGCGAGATCACCGAGGAGGACGTGCAGGTCGTCGAGGCGTACGCCGCCTCCTGACCTCGACACCGGCCCCCGCCCACAGCGCCCGGACAGGGCCGCCCGCCCGGCCCTGTCCATCTGTCGAACGCCGACCATCCACCAGGTGAGATCACATTCCGGATCCCGGACCGGGAATCGATACGATGAGCGCATGGTTCCCCATGACGTGAGCGACAAGACGCCGGGCACGCTGCTCGTGGCGCGCCTGCACGTCGACCTGTGCCGACTCGCCAGCGCGATCTGTACGAACCACCGGACCGCCGGCCGCGAGGCCTGAGCCGCACCGAGGCCCGGCGCGCCGCCCCACCGGACGCCACTCTTCACGTACCGACCCCTGCGCGGGGGCAGAGCCGCGCGCCCCACGCCCACCGCCACCACTCAGCTTCGACAGGAGCCCACGCCATGGCCATCGAGGTCCGCATCCCGACCATCCTCCGCACCTACACCGACGGCGCCAAGGCCGTCGAAGGCAACGGGGACACCCTCGCCGACCTCTTCACGGACCTGGAGACCCGCCACACCGGCATCCGGGAGCGCATCGTCGACGGCGAGCAGCTCCGCCGCTTCGTGAACGTCTACCTCAACGACGAGGACGTCCGCTTCCTGGACGGCATCTCCACCAAGCTCAGCGACGGCGACAACATCACCATCCTCCCGGCCGTCGCCGGCGGCATGAACTGATGCGCTATGACAGCCCGCTCGCCGCAGTGGGCAACACCCCGCTCGTCCGCCTGCCGCGGCTGTCACCGTCGGACGACGTCCGCATCTGGGCCAAGCTGGAGGACCGCAACCCCACCGGCTCGATCAAGGACCGCCCCGCGCTCCACATGGTCGAGCAGGCCGAGAAGGACGGCCGGCTCACCCCCGGCTGCACCATCCTCGAACCCACCAGCGGCAACACCGGCATCTCGCTGGCCATGGCGGCCAAGCTCAAGGGCTACCGCATCGTCTGCGTGATGCCGGAGAACACCTCCCAGGAGCGGCGCGACCTGCTGGCCATGTGGGGCGCCGAGATCATCTCCTCCCCGGCGGCGGGCGGCTCCAACACCGCCGTCCGCGTCGCCAAGGAACTGTCGGCGGAGCACCCGGACTGGGTGATGCTGTACCAGTACGGCAACCCCGACAACGCCGGCGCCCACTACGCCACCACCGGCCCCGAGATCCTCACGGACCTCCCCTCCATCACCCACTTCGTGGCCGGCCTCGGCACCACCGGCACCCTCATGGGCGTCGGCCGCTACCTGCGCGAACACGTCAAGGGCATCAAGATCGTCGCCGCCGAACCGCGCTACGACGACCTCGTCTACGGCCTGCGCAACCTCGACGAGGGCTTCGTCCCCGAGCTCTACGACGCCTCGGTGCTCACCACCCGCTTCTCGGTCGGCTCCGCCGACGCGGTCACCCGCACCCGCGAACTCCTTCAGCAGGAGGGCATCTTCGCGGGCGTCTCCACCGGCGCCGCGCTCCACGCCGCGATCGGTGTCGGCAACAAGGCGGTCAAGGCGGGGGAGAGCGCCGACATCGTCTTCGTCGTCGCGGACGGCGGCTGGAAGTACCTGTCGACGGGCGTCTACACCGCGCCCACGACGGAAGCGGCCATCGAAACGCTGCAGGGCCAGCTCTGGGCGTAGTCCCACGCGCTGTACGCACCCCGGACGACGCCGGGGGCCAGGACCACACCGGTCCGGGCCCCCGGCGTCCGCCGTTTCGGGGGCTCCGCCCCGCACCCCCGCTCCTCAATCGCCGGAGGGGCTTGAATTTGCCTCCCGCCGTCGTGAAACCCAGCCCCGCCGGCGTTTGAGGTGCGGGGTCCGGGGCGGAGCCCCGGTTACGGGAAGGGGCGGGGAGGGGAACAGGCCCGCCGCAGGCGCACCCCACCCCCCGTCACACCACACCCCCCACCCGCGCCCCCGGGGGCGCCCCGCTTCCATCGAACCGGTGACAGCACAGGTGAGTTCCCCCACAACGGCACACTCCGAAGGAGCGACCACCTCTTTCGCGCCTTACGCTCAACAAACCGCTCAACGAACCGCACGAACCCTCCCCGTTCCCACGTCTCGGAGGTTCACGCTCCATGAAGCTCACCGTCGTCGGCTGCTCCGGCTCGTTCCCGTCCGCGGGATCGGCATGCTCGAGCTACCTCGTAGAGGCCGACGGCTTCAGGCTGCTACTCGACATGGGCAACGGCGCCCTCGGCGAGCTGCAGCGCCACGTCGGTCTCTACGACCTCGACGCCATTTTCCTCAGCCACCTCCATGCCGACCACTGCATCGACATGTGCGCGTACTTCGTCGTCCGGTACTACCCGCCCGACGGCGGACGCCCGGCCCGCATCCCGGTCTACGGCCCCGACGGCACGGAGCAGCGGCTCACCACCGCGCACGCCGACACCCCGTCCGACCACGCGATGAGCGAGGTCTTCGACTTCCACACGCTGAAGCCCGGCTCCTTCGACATCGGCCCCTTCTCGGTCCGTACGGAGAAGCTCTGCCACCCCGTCGACACGTTCGGCATCCGCATCGAGCACGGCGGCAGCTCGCTCACGTACTCCGGCGACACCGGCACGTGCGAGGCCCTGGACGAGCTCGCGGAGGGCGCCGACCTCTTCCTCTGCGAGGCGTCGTTCGTGCACGGCAAGGAGGACATCCCGGACCTCCACCTCAACGGCCGCGAGGCGGGCGAGCTCGCCGCCCGGGCACAGGTGGGCCGCCTGGTCCTCACCCACATCCCCCCGTGGACCGACGCCGACCGCAACCTCGCCGACGCCCGCGAGGTCTTCGACGGCCCGACGGAGCTCGCGGTCCCGGGCGCGGTCTACGAGATCTAGCGCGCAGGCGCCCCACGCACGACGAAGCCCTCACCTTCCGCCGGGAAGGTGAGGGCTTCGAGCTGTCGTGGGACGGACCCGGCTTACGCCTTGGTCAGGTCCTCGACCTCCTCCTCGGGCTCGCGGCCCGGGGTGGTGAGGTTGAACTTCGTGATCGCGAAGCGGAAGAGCACGTAGTAGACCACTCCGAAGACCAGGCCGATCGGGATGATCAGCCACGGCTTGGTCGCCAGGTTCCAGTTCAGCGCGTAGTCGATGAAGCCCGCGGAGAAGGTGAATCCGGCGTGCACGCCCAGTGCCCAGGTAATGGCCATCGACAGGGCGGTCAGCACCGCGTGGATCGCGTAGAGGACCGGCGCGATGAACATGAACGAGAACTCGATCGGCTCGGTCACACCGGTGACGAACGAGGTCAGCGCGAGGGAGATCATCATGCCCATCACGGCCTTGCGGCGCTCGGGGCGAGCGGCGTGGGCGATGGCGATGGCGGCGGCCGGGAGGCCGAACATCATGATCGGGAAGAAGCCCGACATGAACTGACCCGAGGCCGGGTCACCGGCGAAGAAGCGGTTCAGGTCGCCGTGCACGACCGCGCCCGTGGCGTCGGTGAAGTCACCCAGCTGGAACCACGAGACCGTGTTGACGAACTGGTGCATGCCGACGGGCAGCAGAGCGCGGTTGATCAGGCCGAAGAGTCCGGCACCGAAGGAACCGAGGCCCGTCATCCACTCGCCGAAGTTGGATATGCCCTCACCGATGGGCTCCCAGACCAGGCCGAAGAACACACCGAAGATCACACCGACGAAGGCCATGATGATCGGGACGAGCCGGCGGCCGTTGAAGAAGCCGAGCCAGTCGACCAGCTTCTTGCGGTGGAACTTCTGCCACAGGACCGCTGAGACGAGACCCATCAGGATGCCGCCGAGGACACCGGGGTTGTTGTACGTCGCCGCGGTGTCCGCGCCCTTCTGGATCACCGCTTCGGTGACCGGGAAGGCCTTGAGCACGTTGCTGTAGACCAGGAAGCCGACGAGCGCGGCCAGGGCGGTGGAGCCGTCCGACTTCTTGGCGAACCCGATGGCGACACCGATGCAGAACAGCATCGGGAGGTTGTCGAAGACCGCGCCGCCCGCGGTGGCGAACACGGAGGCGACCTTGTGCCAGCCGAGACCGTCGTCACCGAAGACGTCGGGCTGGCCGAGACGGAGCAGAATGCCCGCGGCCGGCAGCACGGCGATCGGCAGCTGGAGGCTGCGCCCCACCTTCTGCAGGCCCTGGAACACGCCGGAGCCCCGCTTCTTCGCGGGGGCCGCCGTAGCGGTGGCCGTACTCATCAACTTCCTCCAGTAGGCAAGGCGCCGCCAGGGACAGGGTGTTCTGGGGGTGGGCGACGACTCGAGAAACGCGCCGCTGCGCGGCGCGTGGTCTGGACCACTGAGTGGTGTAGACCAGTTGTAGCACGGTGAGGGTTAGATAAGGAACCTGCAATTTCCGACTACTTCGCAGTAGCCATCACGTACGCACAGTGACATGCCGAAGGCCCCCGGACCGGAAGTCCGAGGGCCTTCGCCGTCCAGGGTATAAGCCCTGGTCGGAGGGGTTACTTCGTGAGGTCCTTCTCGATCTCCTCCTCCACCTCGTCGGGCTCGCGGCCCGGCGTCTGGAGGTTGAACCTGGTGATCGCGAACCGGAAGATCACGTAGTACACAACGGCGAACGCCAGCCCGATCGGAATGATCAGCCAGGGTTTCGTCGCCAGACTCCAGTTGATGACGTAGTCGATGAGGCCGGCCGAGAAGCTGAAGCCGTCCTTCGCCCCGAGCGCCCAGGTCACCGCCATCGACACACCGGTGAGCACCGCGTGGATCGCGTACAGCACCGGCGCGACGAACAGGAACGAGTACTCGATCGGCTCCGTGATTCCCGTCACGAACGACGTCAGCCCGACCGAGACCATCAGGCCGCCCACCGCCTTGCGGCGATGCGGCTTGGCGCAGTGGTAGATCGCCAGGGCCGCCGCGGGCAGCGCGAACATCATGATCGGGAAGAAGCCCGTCGTGAACTGACCGGCCGTCGGGTCACCGGCCAGGAACCGGTTGATGTCACCGTGCACGACCGTGCCGTCCGGCTTCGTGAAGTCACCGAACTGGAACCAGACGAACGTGTTCAGGAACTGGTGCAGCCCGAAGACGAGCAGGGCGCGGTTCGCGATGCCGAAGATGCCGGAGCCCAGCCAGTTCAGATCCACCAGCCACTCCGAGAAGCTGGTCAGCGCGTCACCCACCGGCTGCCACAACCAGGCGCACAGCGCCGCGAAGAGCAGCCCCACGAACGCCATGATGATCGGGACGAGCCGGCGGCCGTTGAAGAAGCCCAGCCAGTCCACCAGCTTCACCCGGTGGTACCGCTGCCAGAACCAGGCCGACATCAGGCCCATCACGATGCCGCCGAACACCCCCGGGTTCTGGTACTCGGCCGCCGTCACCTGCGCGTCGTCCGTGACGCACGTACCGAACCAGGTGCCGCCCGACGTGAACGTCGCCCCCCCGGGGCAGTCCACCGGGAACGCGTGCAGCACCGCGTAGTAGACGAGGAAACCCGTCACCGCGGCCAGCGCCGTCGAACCGTCGGCCTTCTTCGCCATGCCGATCGCGACACCCACGCAGAACAGCAACGGCAGGCCCAGTCCCGAGTCCAGCAGCGCACCACCGGCCGCCGCGAACACCTTGGCGATGTTGTTCCAGCCGAGACCTTCGTCGCCGAACACATCCGGCTGGCCGAGCCGGTTCAGGATGCCTGCCGCCGGCAGGACGGCGATCGGGAGCTGCAGGCTGCGCCCCATCTTCTGCAGGCCCTGGAAGAGGCCGTTCCACCACTTTTTCTGTGGGATCGCTGCGCTGCTTGAGCTCATCGGCGTCCTCCCGGAACAGGCCACGTTTGGCGGGTGTTGCAGACTGGTGTAGACCAGTTGCGGTACGGTGCGGAGCCCGCCCGGAAGACAGGGCGCCGGTGATCGTCATCTTTGGTGATGGATCGGCTACTCGCTCGCGAAGTTGGGCCAACCGTGCGTTACCGTGACGAAACGGACCCAGGGTGGGCCGTCGCATGTACGTGAAGAACCAGGGAGAAGGCCATGGCCAGCAAGGCTGAGAAGATCGTCGCCGGGCTCGGCGGAATCGAGAACATCGAAGAGGTCGAAGGCTGCATCACCCGCCTCCGCACCGAGGTCATCGACCCGAGCAAGGTCGACGAAGCCGCGCTCAAGGCCGCCGGAGCCCACGGCGTCGTCAAGATGGGCACCGCGATCCAGGTCGTCATCGGCACCGACGCCGACCCCATCGCCGCCGACATCGAAGACATGATGTGACCCACCGCTGAACCCGACCGGGCCAACCACCCGGCACACCGCAGGCCCCGCCCACCCGGACGGGGCCTGCGGCGTACCCCGGCACCCCACGGGCGCCCGCCCTCAGCGCACCCGCACCGCCAGGATCGCCACATCATCCGACGTCTCACCGTCGTCCAGGCACGCCTCCACCAGGTACGCGCACAGATCACCCACATCCGAAGGCGCCGCCAGCGCCGCCGCACGCAGACGCTCCAGCCCCACCCCCAACTCCTCCCCGCGCCGCTCCACCAGACCATCCGTGTACAGCACCAGCAACGCCCCCGCCGGCAGCTCGAACTCGTCCGCCTCCGCATCCCACTCATCCACCACGCCCAGCGGCACCCCCTGCCCCGCACGCAGGAACCGCGCCCCCGAATGGTCCACCAGCAACGGCGGACAATGACCGGCCGACGCCACCACCGCCCGCCGCTCCCGCGGATCCACCGTCATGTACAACACCGTCGCCAGATCCGTCAGCGCCATGTCCTGACTCAACGCGTTCAGATCCGACAGCACCGCCACCGGATCCTCACCCTCCACCAACGCATAACTGCGCAACGCCGTCCGCAACTGCCCCATCGCCGTCGCCGCCCGCAACCCCTTGCCCATCACGTCACCCAGCGCCAGCCCCGCCTTCCCGCCCGGCAGCGCCATCACGTCGTACCAGTCACCCCCGGCCTGCATCCCCCGCGCCCCCGGCAGACTGCACGCCGCGACCTGCACCCCCGCGATCTCCGGCAGCTCCTGCGCCAGCATCGACTGCTGAAGCGTCCCCGCGATCCGGCGCTCACGCTCGTACAACAGATTGTTCTCGACCATCTGCCCCGCGAACCGGCAGTACGTCCCCACCAACTGCCGCTGCCGCAGCGTCGGCCGCCCCGGCTCCCGCCACGCCCACGCCACCACACCCAGCCGCCGGCCCGACGTCGTACTGAGCGCCAGCGCGTACACCCGGCGGAACCCCGCCGCACGCCCCAGCTCACGCATCCGCGGCGAACACGACGGATCGGTCTCCACGTCCTCCACGATCAGCGCACCACCCGCCGCCTCCGCCTCATCGACCAGGAACCGCCCCGGCGGCAACGCCTCCACCGCCTCACGCACCGACCGCACATCCGCCGGCATCCCGTACAACGCACGCGTCCGCATCAGCGCACCGTCCTCGTCCCGCAGCCGCGCCACCCCCATGTCCGCCCGCAGCAGCCGCGCACCCTCACCCAGCACCTGATGCAGCGTCCCGTCCACACTGTCGTGATCCGTCAGCCGCTCCGCCAGACCGTGCACCCAGGTCGCGTCCTCCAACTGCTCCGCCAGCCTGCGGTTCACCTCGTCCAGGTCATCGGCCGACCGCCGCTGCTGCGAGACGTCATGGACGAACGCGACCGCCAGCGGCAGCTCACCCGGCCCGGAGTCCAGCGGAACGGCGCTGATGTCCAGCCACAGCGCCCGCGCGCCCTCCGGCATGTACCGCACCTCGGCCCGCGCCGGACGACGCAGACCCAGCGCCACCCCGAGCGGCGACTCGGCGAACCGCAACGGCTCGCCGTTGCGGTCACTGAAGGACGTCGCGGCCCGGGCCAGCCCGCCCGGCTCCGGGGGCACCGGCGCCCCGAACAGCTCCGCCAGCCGCCCGTTCGCGAACACCGTCGTCGCTCCCCGCTCGGCGGAAGCGATGACGATCCCATGCGGCGCACCCTCCAGAACCTGGACGGACGCGAGGTGGTCCGCCAGCGGCAGACGCGGTGCCGCAAGCTGCGGCCGGATTGTCTGACTCGAAGGGAGGGGCATCAGGAACTTCCTGTGAGGAGAGACTTAGATACTAAAAGCTTAAGCAATCTCACAGTAAAGGCGGAAAGGCTGAACGTCCCCGGACAGCGGGCCAAAGGTCCCGCCACCCGCCGGATAGGCTTTCGCCATGTCTCGTATCGACGGCCGCACCCCCGACCAGCTCCGCCCCGTCACCATCGAACGCGGATGGAGCAAGCACGCCGAAGGATCCGTACTCATCTCCTTCGGCGACACCAAAGTCTTCTGCACCGCCTCCGTCACCGAAGGCGTCCCGCGCTGGCGCAAGGGCAGCGGCGAAGGCTGGGTCACCGCCGAATACTCCATGCTGCCCCGCTCCACCAACACCCGCGGCGACCGCGAATCCGTACGCGGCAAGATCGGCGGCCGCACCCACGAGATCAGCCGCCTCATCGGCCGCTCGCTGCGCGCCGTCATCGACTACAAGGCCCTCGGCGAGAACACCGTCGTCCTCGACTGCGACGTCCTCCAGGCCGACGGCGGCACCCGCACCGCCGCCATCACCGGCGCCTACGTCGCCCTCGCCGACGCCATCACCTGGGCCCAGGGCAAGAAGATCATCAAGCACGGCCGCAAGCCGCTCACCGGCACCGTCTCCGCGATCAGCGTCGGCATCGTCGACGGCACCCCCCTCCTCGACCTCTGCTACGAGGAAGACGTCCGCGCCGAGACCGACATGAACGTCGTCTGCACCGGCGACGGCCGCTTCGTCGAGATCCAGGGCACCGCCGAGGCCGAGCCCTTCGACCGCAAGGAACTGAACGCCCTCCTCGACCTCGCCACCGCAGGCTGCGTCGACCTCACCCGGTTCCAGAACGACGCCCTCACCCGCACCCTCGGCGAGTAAAGAAGCAACCAAGTCCCCACGCACAGCGTCGATACGAATACGGGCGCACGGGTCGAACCGTGCGCCCGTCCGCGCATCCGCACCCGGGGAGGGACCCACCATGGCCACGCGCCACCGACGCCACCGCCGCACCGCACTGGCCATCACCGCCACGCTGCTCACCGTCACCGCCGCAGCAGGCTGCAGCGCCCTCGACAAGACCCTCGACTGCGTCCGCACCGCCGACGCCATCGCCACCAGCGTCGACAACCTCCAGCAGGCCGTCGCCAACGCCTCCAGCGACCCCACCCAGGCCTCCGAATCACTCGACGAGATCGAGAAGGAACTCGGCAACCTCGGCGACAAGACCGACGACGCCGACCTCACCAAGGCCGTCGACGACCTCCAGGCCGGCGTCGCCAACGTCCGCGACTCCATCGACAAGGGCGACGCCACTCCCGACATCACCCCCGTCACCGACGCGGCAACGGAGATCGGCAAGGTCTGCACCCCGTAAGCCACAGCCACCCGGGCGGCGATAATCGACCCATGACCCGCCTCATCCTCGCCACCCGCAACGCCGGGAAGATCACCGAACTCCACGCGATCCTCGCCGACGCAGGCCTCACCCACGAGCTCGTCGGCGCGGACGCGTACCCGGAGATCCCCGACGTCAAGGAAACCGGCGTCACCTTCGCCGAGAACGCCCTCCTCAAGGCCCACGCCCTCGCCCAGGCCACCGGCCACCCCGCCATCGCCGACGACTCCGGCCTCTGCGTCGACGTACTCGGCGGCGCCCCCGGCATCTTCTCGGCCCGCTGGGCCGGCACCCACGGCAACGACCGGGCCAACCTGGACCTGCTCCTGGCCCAGCTCTCCGACATCGACACCCCGCACCGCGCGGCCCACTTCGCCTGCGCCGCCGCGCTCGCCCTCCCCGACGGCACGGAACGCGTGGTCGAGGGCCGCCTCCTCGGCACCCTGCGCCCCACCCCGTCCGGCACGGGCGGCTTCGGCTACGACCCGATCCTCCAGCCGGAGGGCGAGACCCGCACCTGTGCGGAGCTGACCCCGGCGGAGAAGAACGCGATCAGCCACCGGGGGAAGGCGTTCCGGGGGCTGGTGCCGGTGGTGCGGGAGTTGGTGGGCTGAGCGCAGCCCGGAACCCACGAACGGCCTGTCCGCCGATGATTCGGCGGACAGGCCGTTTCGGTGCGGCGGAAGGGATTCGAACCCTCAAGCCGTTTCACGGGCCACAGATCCTAAGTCTGCTGTGTCACCTCTGCACCACCGCCGCTAGCCGCCTGACATGGTACCGGGCAGGCCGCCGAGGTGGTAGGCGCCTCACTCCGCCGCTGTTCGGCGCGCGCCCCCGCGGCACCACGTGGACGTGATGGCATGGCAGTTCGGGCAGAGGAGTCGAAGGTTCTCGGCGCGGTCATCGACCCAGTCGCCGTTGATGTGGTCCACCTCGAGAGTCAGGCGCCTGCCTTGCCAGCTCGGGCCAGTTCCACACCCCGCACACCGCTCAGGCACGCCGATTTCGGCGAGCGCTCGCCGTAGCAACGTGGCCTTCGTGCGGCCTTTGCGTTCGTGTTTGACCAAGACCTCGGCAGCGGGCTTGAGGGGCGTGGTGCCGGGTAGACCGCGCTGGTGCGCCTGGCCGAGAAAGTGTGAGGTCGTAAGCCCCATCTCGATGATCCACTCGCGCAGCAGAGCCCGCTGGCGCCGGTTGTCCGGAAGGCCGAGTCTCCTGAGCAGCTCAGCGACGGATCGAGAGGCTGCCACTGCTCCCTGCACAACGGATACCGCAGGACGCGTCACGTGGGCGTCAGGGTTGCAGCGCTGGAAGTGGGAGATGTCGATGCCGAAGTGGGCAAAGCGGTTGAGCAGGTACCTCTTCAGCCTGTTGTAGGGAGTTGTCCCGAAGAACGCTACGACCGCGTCGACATCGGCGCATTGCTCGGCCGCCTCGACCAGTCGCTCGCGGGTGTACGCACGCCTCTCGCTCATAGTCCAGCACCTGCTCGGCGCCCCTTGCCGCGGCCGCGGTAGGTGTCCGTCGTCGAGTGGCAATTGGGACAGAGTAGTCGCAAGTTCTCCAGTCGGTTGTCGCGCCACCTGCCGTTGATGTGGTCCACCTCCAAGGTCAGCGGATGGCCACACCACATCGGTTCCGTCCCGCAGTCGGCGCACCGCTCCGCAACGCCGAGCGCCGTCATCGCGACTTTGAGCCGGGCGCCGGGAACGCGGCGTGCATGAGGTGAATTGTCCTGGACCAGTAGTTCCTGAGGTGTGCGGCGACGCTGCTTGACACCTGCTCGTGAGGGCTTCACGAAGTGGGAGGTGTCGAGGCCGTACGACTTGATCCGGCGGCTGATGTTGGTGTGGTGTCCGCCAACCATCTCGAGACCGAGACGCTGTACTACCTCATGCACGCTTCTCGACGCAGCGACCACGGGCTCGAGGACGTCTTTGGTCCAGCGAGCCCCCTCGCGTTCGAAATGCCCGGTATTCACCCCCATTTTCCGCATCCGTTCCCGGAGGTAGCCCCGGGTGCGGCTCTTCGGGTCGACCCCCAGTTTCGGCAATGCCTCAGATAACGTCCGTGACGATGAGACGGCCTTCGAGAGCCGCTCGCGGGTGTAAGGGCTGGCTGGCACGTTCCCCTCCGCATCCGGCCGCCCGTTCGCGGCCTCGTACGGAGTAACGAACCGTTTATCGGAGAGTCACGTCCGATATCCGACAAGATGCGGAATGGCCCGCCCCGCTTCGGCGGCAACCGAAGCGGGGCGGGCCATTCCGTCATGCGGGACAGGACGGGTCAGAACTTCGGGTCCGGCGTCTGGGCCGCGACCAGTTCCTCCGCCTCCGCGCTCGTCTCCACCGACGGGGGCGAGCCCGCCAGCGGCTTGTTCGCGGTCTCCTTCATGCAGGCCACCGCGATCACACCGACCAGCGCCGCCGCCATCGCGTAGTACGCCGGCATCAGGTTGCTGCCCGACCAGCTGATCAGGGCCGTGATGACCAGCGGGGTCGTACCGCCGAAGATCGACGCCGACAGGTTGTAGCCCACCGACAGGGATCCGTAGCGGACGTTCGTCGGGAACAGGGCCGGGAGCGCCGCGGACATCGTGCCGAGCATGCAGACCAGGGAGAGGCCCAGCATCAGCATGCCGATCGTGATGGCCGGGATGCTGCCCTGGCGGATCAGGAGGAAGGCGGGGAGGGAGAGGACCAGGAAGCCGATCATGCCCGTCATGAGGAGGGGCTTGCGGCCGAAGTGGTCCGAGAGCTTGCCGACCTGGCTGATGATCAGCATCAGGAAGACCATGACGGCGAGCAGGATCAGCAGGCCGTGGGTCTCGCTGTAGCCGAGTTCGTCGGAGAGGTACGTCGGCATGTACGACAGCAGCATGTAGTCGGTGATGTTGTACGCGCCGACCAGGCAGATGCAGAGGATCAGCGTCGGCCAGTAGTTGCGGAAGATCTTGGCGAGGTCGCCCTTGGCGGTGGTCTCGACGCCGTCCGCCGCCTCGGTGGCGTGTGCGGTGCCGCCCTCCAGCTTCTGGAAGGCGGGGGTCTCGTCGAGGCGCAGTCGCAGGTAGAGGCCGACGAGGCCGAGGGGGCCGGCGACGAGGAAGGGGATGCGCCAGCCCCAGGCTTCCATCTGGGTGTCGTTGAGCAGGGCGTAGAGCGCGGTGACGAGGCCGGCGGCGCCGACGTATCCGGCGAGGGTGCCGAATTCGAGGAAGCTGCCGAAGTAGCCGCGTCGTTTGTCGGGGGCGTACTCGGCGATGAAGGTGGACGCGCCGCCGTACTCGCCGCCGGTCGAGAAGCCCTGGAGCATCCGGAAGAGGATGAGGAGGATGGGGGCCCCGACGCCGATGGTGTCGTGGGAGGGGATGACGCCGATGGCGAAGGTGCCGACCGCCATCAGGATCATGGTGAGGGCGAGGACCTTCTTGCGGCCGATCTTGTCGCCCATGGGGCCGAAGAACATGCCGCCGAGGGGTCGCACGAGGAAGGCCACGGCGAAGGTGGCGAAGGAGGAGAGGAGCTGGGTGGTGTCGTTCCCGGAGGGGAAGAAGACATGGCCCAGGGTGGCTGCCAGGTAGGAGTAGATACCGAAGTCGAACCACTCCATGGCGTTACCGAGTGACGCCGCCTTGACCGCGCGCTTGACCGCCTGGTCGTCCGTGATGGTGATGTCCGTCCGGCGCAGCTTGGGGTTCTGGCGCTTTCGGATGGCACGGAAGAGGGCGGGGTGGCGTTTGACCGCTTCGGGGTCGGCCGCCTGGTGGGGGTCGGAGGCCGCCATGGCCGGGTCCTTTCCTCGGTGGGTGTTCCAGGAAAGGCTTCTGCGCGGTCATGGCGGTTGCAAACCGATTCGCCCGTGGATTGGGATGTCCATCACATGTTTCGGCCGTTCGGCCCAATCCGCGGGGGGTTTTGGCCAGTTTGGCCTTCGCTCAGATGCCGAGGTCCTTGATGATCTTGGCGACGTGGCCGGTGGCGCGCACGTTGTAGAAGGCGTGCTCGACCTTGCCGTTCTCGTCGACGACGATCGTGGAGCGGATGACGCCCATCACCGTTTTGCCGTAGTTCTGCTTCTCGCCGAAGGCGCCGTAGGCCTCCAGGGTCTCCTTGGCGGGGTCGCCGACCAGGGTGACCTTGAGGTTCTCCTCGTCGCGGAATTTCGCGAGTTTCTCCGGCTTGTCGGGGGAGACGCCGATGACGTCGTACCCGGCGGCGGTGAGGAGGTCGAGGTTGTCGGTGAAGTCGCAGGCCTGCTTGGTGCAGCCGGGGGTAAGCGCACGCGGGTAGAAGTAGACGATGACCTTGCGGCCCTTGTGGTCCGCGAGCGAGACGTCGTTCCCGTCGGCGTCGGGGAGGGTGAAGGCGGGGGCGGTGTCGCCGGGCTTGAGTCGCTCGCTCATGGTTCTCCTCGTTGGTACGTGGGGTGTACGGGACCGAGCGTAATAGGGGTGCCGCCGGGTGCGGGAGCGGTCGAGCTGACAGACTGTCGATGAAGGTTTACCGGACGAGGACCACGGAGGCGGCGCAGTGTCGGATGCCAGGACCCCTGCGCAGATCGAGGCGGACATCATCAGCAGGCGCGACCAGCTCGCGGTGGTGCTCGATGAGATCGGGGTGCGGGTGCACCCGAAGACGATCGTTGGTGACGCGAAGGCGAAGGCGGCCGAGGCCGTGGACCGGACGGCCGGGCGGGCGTTCGTCGCGGTGAACCGGACGGTGTCGGACGTGAAGGCGCAGTTCGTGTCGGAGGACGGTGCGCCGCGTCTGGAGCGGGTGATTCCGGCGGCGTTGCTCGTGGTGGGTGTGGTGGGTCTGGTCGTCGTGTCGGGGCGGCGCGGGAAGCGTTGACCGTTCCCGGCGGCATCTCACGACCCCCGAGGGCGTGCGCTCGCCTCGCGGCCGGGTAGGTTGCGGGGCGTGAGCGAGAACAGCGACGACAAGCTGCCCATCCGGATGCTGCACGACCGTGTGCTGGTCCGGTCCGATTCGCCCGAGGGTGAGCGGCGTTCCGGCGGCGGCATTCTGATTCCGGCGACGGCTGCGGTCGGGCGCCGGCTGGGGTGGGCCGTGGTGGTCGCGGTGGGGCAGAACGTGCGGACGGTGGAGCCGGGGGACCGGGTGCTGTACGACCCCGAGGACCGTGCCGAGGTGGAGGTGCGGGGCGTGGCGTATGTGCTGATGCGGGAGCGGGATCTGCATGCGGTGGCCGCGGACCGGTTCGAGGGTTCGGTGGATTCGACCGGCCTGTATCTGTAGTCCCGATGGTGGCGTGTGAGGCCTGGTGACCGTTGTCACCAGGCCTTTTGCCTGTTCTTTGCTACGGTGGTGGGACCCCGACGAGACGCGCCGTACCGGGTTTCCGTAAAGACGACGCACCCGTGTTGTTCGTGTGTTCTGTCGTCGGAGGTGCCGTCATGGCGTGGGTTCTGTTGGTGGTCGCGGGTCTGCTGGAAGTGGCCTGGTCGATCGGGATGAAGTACACCGAGGGGTTCACCCGGCTGTGGCCGAGTGTGTTCACGGGGCTGGGGATCGTGGCGAGCATGCTGTTGCTGTCGCATGCGGCGCGGACGTTGCCGATCGGTACGGCGTACGGGGTGTGGGTCGGTATCGGTGCGGCGGGTGCGGCGGTGCTGGGCATGGTGGTGCTGCATGAGCCGGTGACGGCGGCCCGGATCTTCTTCGTGTGTCTGCTGTTGGTGGCTGTGGTGGGGCTGAAGGCGACTTCGGGTCACTGACGTCACGGACGGACGGCGGCGGGGGCGCGGGTGCCGCGGGCGCCTTCGAGGAGGCCTCCGCCGCTGTTGTCTGCGCCGCCGTTGTCGTTTCCGCCGTTGTTCCCGCCGCCGTCGTCCTCGCCGCCTGTGGTGCCTCCGTCGGGGCCGCCGGTGTCCGTGCCGCCGTTCGTGAAGCCGCCGATGGGGTTGTCGGTGGTGCCGGGGGTGGTCTCCGGGGCGGACGGGGTGGTGGGCGGGGCGCTGGAGGACGTGGTGGGTGCGGTGTTGGAGGGGGTTCGGGAGGGCTGTCCGGTGGTGCCGGGCGCGGTGTCCTCGTCGCTGGGGAGTTCGGTCTCGTCGGTGCCGCGTTCCAGGTCGAGGCGGAAGTTGGCGACGGGGGTGCCGCGCAGGGCGGTGCGGGTGTACTGGGCCCAGGTCTGGGCGGGGGCGCCGCCGCCGTTGATGCGGGGCAGGCCGAGTGCTCCGTAGAGGGATTTCTGGGCGCCGGTGTCGGGGTCCTGGCCCATGACGGCGATGACGGTGGCGAGGTCGGGGGTGTAGCCGGCGAACCAGGCGGCCCTGTCCTCCTCGGCGGTGCCGGTCTTTCCGGCGGAGGGGCGGCCGGAGCCCTGGGCGGCGGTGCCGGTGCCGCCGTCGACGACGCTCCGGAGGATCGACGTGGTGGTGTCGGCGGCTTCGCGGGTGACGGTCTGCTTGGTGGTGCGGTCGGGGAGCTTGACGCTCTCGCCGTCCTTGGTGACCTGGTCGACGAGGACGTGGTCGCCGTGCCTGCCGTGGTCGGCGAGGGTGGCGTAGGCCTCGGTCATGTCGAGGACGCTGGCGGTGGAGGGGCCGAGGGCGATCGACGGTGATGCGGTGAGGTCGGGGGTGTCCTTCGGGATGCCGAGGTCGATGGCGGTGGTGCGTACCTTCTCGGGGCCGACGTCTTCGGCCATCTGTGCGTAGACGGCGTTGACGGACTTGTCGGTGGCGGTGCGGACGGTGATGGGGCCGTAGCTGACGTCGTCCTCGTTGGCCGGGTCGTACCCGGTGGGTCCGTCGGGTCCCTGGAC
Organism: Streptomyces sp. NBC_00385; assembly: GCF_035917155.1. Taxonomy (NCBI): domain Bacteria; kingdom Bacillati; phylum Actinomycetota; class Actinomycetes; order Kitasatosporales; family Streptomycetaceae; genus Streptomyces; species Streptomyces sp. NBC_00385. Next base: position 5,524,300 of record NZ_CP107951.1, read on the forward strand.
CATGCGTTTGTTGGTGCCGTCGTAGATGGTGCTGGGTGTGATGCGGCGGCCGTCCTGGGTGGTGGAGCGGTTGGCGACGGCGGAGGTGAAGACGAACGGTTTGAAGGTGGAGCCGACCTGATAGTCGCGGCGGGTCGCGTTGTTGACGTACTGCCGGGTGTAGTCGATGCCGCCGTACATGGCGAGGACGCGGCCGGTGGCGGGGTCGATGGAGGCGCCGCCGACGCGGACGTTGCGGTCGGCCTTGTTCTTCTTGCTGGTCTTGGACATGACGTTGTCGTCGACGGCTTCGACGAGGGCGTCCTGTTTCTTCTTCTCCAGGGTGGTGGTGATGCGGTAGCCGCGGGTGGCGAGGGTCTTCTCGTCGAGGATGTCCTTCTGGATCAGGTAGTCCTCGACGGCCTGGACGATGTAGCCGCGCTGTCCGGAGAGGCTGTTGGCGGGCTTGACGGGTCCGGGCAGGGGGAAGGTGAGGGCGGCGCGTTCGCCGGCGCCGAGCCATTCCTCCTTGACCATGCCGTCGAGTACGTAGTTCCAGCGGGCGAGGGCCGCGGGCTTGTTCTCGGGGTGGGTGATGACGTCGTAGGCGCTGGGGGCGTTGAGCAGGGAGGCGAGGTAGGCGCCTTCGGCGGTGGTGATGTCGCCGATGTCCTTGCTGTAGTAGGCCTGGGCGGCGGCCTGGATGCCGTAGGCGTTGCGGCCGAAGTAGCTGGTGTTGAGGTAGCCCTCGAAGATCTGGTCCTTGGTCTCCTCGCGGTTGAGCTTGATCGCGATGAAGAATTCCTTGATCTTGCGGACGATCGTCTGTTCCTGGCCCAGGTAGTAGTTCTTGACGTACTGCTGGGTGATGGTGGAGCCGCCCTGTTTGCCCTTGCCGGTGAGGGTGTTCCAGCCGGCCCGGACCATCGCCTTGATGTCGACGGCGCGTTCGGAGTAGAAGTCGCGGTCCTCGGCGGCGAGCACGGCGTGCTGGACGGTGAGGGGGACCTGGGCGAGTCTGACGTTCTCCCGGTTCACCTCGCCGTCGCGGGCGATGACGCTGCCGTCCTTGTAGAGGTAGACGTTGGACTGGGCGGTGGCGCTGGCGTTGGCGGGCGGGATCTCGACGAGTTGGTAGCCGGCGATGAATCCGCCGATCAGGACCAGTGCGATGAGGACGACGGCGCCGAGGACCATGCGCCAGGTGGGGATGGCGCGGCGCCAGCCGGTGCGTTTGGGGCGCTTGGGCTTCTTCTGCTTGCCCGCGCCCTTGGCCGGGGTGCCCTGTTCCGCGGGGGCGGCAGCGTCGGCAGACAGGTCCCTGGGGGTCCAGCCCGGGTCTGCCGGGTCCCCGTTCGGCTGCTGTGGCTCGTCGCTCATGTCGGTGCAGACTCCTCGGCCGCGGTCAGTTCCCCCATACTGCACTTTTCTGCGGAATAACCATCGGATCGACCTCGGAAAAGCGGTCGCGGCGGTTCCCCCGGCTGGACTAGGCTCCTGCGCTTTGGTGTCCGCGCACGGCGGGGCACCCCGATCGTGGGGGGTGGTTGTGGTGCGGCTCTATGCCGTGGTGGCGGCGGGCGGGTTCCGGCGCTATGCCACGTACCGGATCGAGACGGCCGCGGGGGTGTTCACCAACACCGTCTTCGGTTTCATTCTGGCGTACACGTATGCGGCGCTGTGGGACGAGCGTCCGCAGCTCGGCGGGTACGACATGTCGCAGGCGCTCACGTATGTGTGGCTGGGCCAGGCGCTGCTGATGACGTGCGTGATGATGGGCGGCGGCTTCGAGGACGAGCTGATCGAGCGGATCCGTACGGGTGATATCGCGGTCGATCTCTACCGGCCGGTCGATCTTCAACTGTGGTGGCTGGCGGGTGATTTGGGTCGAGCGGCGTTTCATCTGCTGGGGCGTGGCATCGTGCCGATGATCTTCGGCTCGCTCGCCTTCGATCTGGCGATGCCCGGGTCGCCGGGGATCTGGGTGGCCTTCCTGGTCGCGGTGGCGCTGGGTGTCGTGGTGAGTTTCGCGATCCGCTATCTGGTGGCGCTGTCGGCGTTCTGGCTGCTGGACGGGGCTGGGGCGGCGCAGATGTCGTTCCTGGCGGGGATGTTCTTCTCGGGGATGCTGCTGCCGCTGAACGTGTTCCCGGGGGTGCTGGGCGAGGTGGCGCGGGCGTTGCCGTGGTCGGCGCTGCTCCAGGTGCCGGCGGACGTGTTCCTCGGGAAGCACACGGGCTGGGGTCTGGTGCGGGTGTACGCGTTCCAGGCGAGCTGGGCGCTGGTGCTGCTGCTGGCGGGGCGGCTGTTGCAGTCGGTGGCGACGCGGAGGGTGGTGGTTCAGGGTGGCTGAGTCGGTGGACGTGGCCGTGAGGGAGGAGCCCGGGGCGGTGTTCGTCCCGCGGTCGCGGGTGGTCGAGGGAGTGCGGGCGTACGGGCTGATCGTGGCGATGTGGCTGCGCTCGACGATGGCGTACCGGACGTCGTTCGTGCTGACGACGTTCGGGAACTTCGCGGCGACGGCGTTCGACTTCGTCGCGATCCTGCTGATGTTCTCCCACGTCGACGTGCTGGGCGGTTACACGCTGCCGGAGATCGCCCTGTTGTACGGGTCCGCGGGTACGGCGTTCGGGCTGGCGGATCTGCTGATGGGGTCGATGGACCGGCTGGGCCGGCGGGTGCGGGACGGCACGCTGGACACGTTGCTGGTGCGGCCGGTGCCGGTGCTCGCGCAGGTGGCGGCGGACCGGTTCGCGCTGCGCAGGCTGGGGCGGGTGTCGCAGGGGGCGCTGGTGTTCGGTTATGCGCTGGTGACGCTGGACATCGACTGGACGGTGGCGAAGGTGCTGATGGTGCCGTTGATGCTGCTGAGCGGTGCGGCGATCTTCGCCGCGGTGTTCGTGGCCGGGGCGGCGTTCCAGTTCGTGGCGCAGGACGCCTCGCAGGTGCAGAACTCCTTCACGTACGGAGGCGCCACGCTGCTCCAGTACCCGCCGACGGTCTTCGCGACGGATTTGGTGCGCGGGGTGACGTTCGTCGTCCCGCTGGCCTTCGTGAACTGGCTGCCGGCGCTGTATGTGCTGGGCCGGGACTATCCGCTGGGCCTGCCGGAATGGGTGGCGTTCCTGCCGCCGCTGGTGGCGGGTGCGTGCTGGGCGGTCGCGGGCCTGGCGTGGCGGGCGGGGCTGCGGGCGTACCGGAGTACGGGAAGTTGACGCGGGGCGAGCGGGAAGAGGCGACGGACATGGGTGTGCGCGTGGACACGGATACGGACTTCATCGAGCTCGACGGGGTCGAGAAGGTTTTCGACGTCCGTCGCAGGACGGGTTTCCTGCGCAGTGAACGGCGGGAGGTGCGGGCCGTCGACGGGATCAGTTTCCGGGTGGGGCGCGGTGAGATGGTCGGTTACATCGGCCCGAACGGGGCGGGGAAGTCGACGACGATCAAGATGCTGACCGGGATCCTCACCCCGAGTGCCGGTTCGCTGCGGGTGGCGGGCATCGATCCGTCCCGGGAGCGTACGAGGCTGGCGCAGCGCATCGGTGTGGTCTTCGGGCAGCGCACCACGCTGTGGTGGGACCTGCCGCTGCGTGACTCGTACCGGCTGATGCACCGGATGTACCGGATTCCCGATGACCGCTTCCGGGTCAACATGGACCGTTGTATCGAACTCCTCGATCTGGCGGCGCTGTTGGATGTGCCGGTGCGTCAGTTGTCTTTGGGGCAGCGGATGCGGGGCGATATCGCGGCGGCGCTGCTGCATGATCCGGAGGTGTTGTACCTGGATGAGCCGACGATCGGTCTCGATGTGGTGTCGAAGGCCAAGGTGCGTGGTTTTCTGCGGGACTTGAACGCGGAGCGCGGTACGACGGTGCTGCTCACCACTCACGATCTGACCGATATCGAGCAGCTGTGCAAGCGGGTGATGGTGATCGACCACGGGCGTCTGATGTATGACGGCGCGCTTGCCGGGCTGCATGAGGTGGGGGAGAGCGAGCGGATGCTCGTGGTGGATCTGGAGCGTGAACTCCCGCCGATCGTGCTGGAGTCGGAGCACTCGGTGCGCACGGTGAAGGTCGAGGGGGTGCGGCAGTGGCTGGCGTTCCCGGCGTCCGCGTCGGCGGCGCCGCTGGTGGCGCGGATCGCCGCGGAGTACCCGTTGATGGATCTTTCCGTGCGGGAGCCGGACATCGAGGCCGTGATCGCGAAGATGTACGCGTCGGCCTCCGGCCTGTAGTGCGGTGACGGGAGCGGACTCGTTCAATAGGCTGCTCGGTATGACAAGCGAACTTCCGGAGATGCGTGCCTCCGATGCCGAGCGTGAACGGGTCGCCGAGGTTCTGCGCGAGGCGGTGGCCGAGGGCCGTCTGCAGATGGAGGAGTTCGAGCAGCGGCTCGACGCCACGTACAAGGCCCGCACGCACGGTGAGCTCGAACCGCTCGTCCGTGATCTGCCCGCTCCCGGCGGCGGGGCCGTGGCGCCGGTCGTCGCGGGGCAGCGGCCCCGGACGGGTTCGCTGGCCCGCTGGTCGGACCGGGTCGGCAAGCCAGCCACGTCGAAGGGCGCTTTCGCGTTCTGGGGCGGGTTCTCCCGCCGGGGGAACTGGACGATCAGCCGGGTGTTCACCGCGTTCGCGATGTGGGGCGGCGGAGAGATCGATCTGCGCGAGGCGAACTTCGAGGACGGCGAGGTGGTCGTCCGTTGCTTCGCGATCATGGGTGGCATGCAGGTGACGGTGCCGCCGGATCTGAACGTCGAGGTCCGCGGGATCGGCATCATGGGCGGTTTCGGGGAGCACACGAAGGACGACGGGTTCCCCGCACCCGATGCTCCCCGGGTGCGGGTCACCGGCCTGGCGCTGATGGGCGGCGTCGGTGTGGAGCGTAAGCGGAGCAAGGCGGAGAAGCAGCGCGAGCGCGACGCCGAGAGGCAGCGGCTGAGCGACGCCGAGCGTCCGCGGCTGGAGAAGGGTGACGGAGACCGGCCTTAGGGGGTCTTTCCTACAGCGCGTCCGACGACGGCTGGGCGCGCAGCAGGGAGGCCACGTCGGCCAGGGAGCCCAGGCGCTGGTAGCCGGCGTCGTTCAGGTGGAGGTGGTCGCCGGAGTCGTACGCGGGCAGCAGCCGGTTGGGTCGCGACGGGTCCTGGACCGCGCGGTCGAAGTCGAGGACCTCGTCGAAGACTCCGCCGGCCCGGATCGCCGCGTTGACCTGTGCGCGTACGGCGTTCCGGGCGGGGGTCCAGTTGCCCTGGCCCTCGTACGGCATCAGGGTCGCGCCGATGACCCGTAGCCCGCGGGCGTGGGCGCGTTCGGTCAGGGTGCGCAGGGCGTCCGTGATCCGTGCGGGGTCGCCTTCCTGCGGGAAGGCCTGGATGTCGTTGATGCCAAGGGCGATGACGACGGTCTTCACCCCGGTGACGGCCAGGACGTCACGGTCGAACCGGTCGAGGGCGCGCGGGCCGACGTCGTTGAGGAGAATGCGGTTGCCGCCGATGCCCTGGTTCACGACCGCGTACCGGCCGGCCAGCCGGTCGGCGAGGACGTCGGGCCAGCGGCTGTTCGCGTCGGTGGTGGAGCCGCTGCCCGCGGTGAGCGAGTCGCCGAACGCCACGAGCGTGCCGGTGGCGGCCCTGCCCCGCACGTCGACCGCGGTGAGGTAGCGCCAGTCGGTGGTGGGCCTGGTTCCCTGGGGGCCCTCGGTGGAGGACGTCTGGTGGCTGTTGGGGTGGACGGTGACCGGGCCCCGGGCGGTGGGGGTGCGCAGGGTGACCACGAGATCGGCGTCGGCCGCGACCGGGACGACGACGGGGTCGCTGATGATCTGTCCTCCGGCGGCGATCGTCACGTAGGCGGCGTTGCGGAACGTCACCGGGACCGCGTTCACGGTGACGTGGTCGACGAGCAGCGGCTGCGTACCGAAGAGGTTGGAGAGGGTGATGCGGGCCGCGTCGCCGCCGATGCTGGTGTGCACGACGTTACGGATGGTGCGCAGGCTCGGGTCCGGGCCCTGCTCCGGGTCGGTCGCGCCGAGGACGGGCGCCGCCGCCCAGGTGGCGAGCCAGAGGCCGGTGGAGCGAGCCGGGGCGGCGGGGGTGCGGGTCACGCCCTGCGGGCCCGCGGCGGCCACGGCCTTGGCCCGGGGCTCGGAGAACAGCAGGGAGCCGGTGAACGCCACGAGGGCGGCGAGCGCGGCGGTGCCCACCAGGAGGGCTATGAGCAGGGCGGATCCCTGGCGCCTGGGCATGGACGGTGTGTCTCCTCATTCGTTTGTGTGCCGGACCCATGATGCGGCAGGGCTCGGGGAACTCGACGTGCGGCCCGGGAGTAGGTCAGGTAGGCACAATGCGTACGGGGCGCCGGGGGCGACGGTTACGCGGACGGGTGGAGCGGATGGAACGGATCGAAGGCACGGCCGAGGACGCGGCGGCCGGCACGGCGGACACCGGCACGGGCGCGGGCCCGGGCGGCCCCGGGGAGGGGCCGGAGCGACGGACGGGGCCCCGTCCGTCGGCGTCCCTCGCCTCGTTCGCGTACACGGCCGCAGACGAGGAGAAGCGTCGTGGCGTACGCCGTATGAAGACCACGGCCACCGGCCTCCTTCTGTTGGTCGCGCTGGTGTACGTCCTCGCCACCTGGGCGAAGAACGAGGGGGTGGGCGGCTGGCCGGGCTTCGTCGCAGCGGCCGCCGAGGCGGGGATGGTGGGTGCGCTGGCCGACTGGTTCGCGGTCACCGCTCTCTTCAAGCGTCCGCTCGGACTGCCGATTCCGCACACCGCCATCATTCCCAGCAAGAAGGACCAGCTTGGGGCCTCGCTCGGTTCCTTTGTGGGCGAGAACTTTCTGTCGGGCGGCGTCGTCCGTGACCGGATCCACTCCCTCGCCATCGGCGGCCGGGTGGGTGCCTGGCTCGCGGAGCCGGAGCACGCGGACCGGGTCACGGCCGAGCTGGCGACCGCGCTGCGGGGTGCGCTCACCGTGCTCCGTGACGCGGATGTGCAGGCGGTGGTCGGTGAGGCGATCACCCGGAGGGCGAACGCGGCGGAGGTCGGCCCGGGTCTCGGCAAGATGCTGGAGAAGGTCGTCGCGGACGGGGGCCACCGCAAGGTCGTGGACCTGGTCTGTGTGCGGGCGCACGACTGGCTGGTGCAGCACGGCGACTCGGTGATGGACGCGGTGCAGGGCGGTGCGCCGGGCTGGACCCCGCGGTTCGTGGACAAGCGGGTGGGCGAGCGGGTCTACAAGGAACTGCTGCGGTTCGTCACGGAGATGCGTGACATGCCCGGGCACCCGGCGCGCGGCTCGATCGGCACGTTCCTGACGGACTTCGCGGCCGACCTCCAGACGGATTCGGAGACCAGGGCCCGGGTGGAGCGGCTGAAGTCGGAGATCCTGGGGCGCGGCGAGGTCCAGGACGTCATCGCGTCCGCCTGGTCGTCCGTGCGGCAGATGGTGATCGCGGCCGCGGAGGACGAGCGGAGCGAGCTGCGGCTGCGGGCCCGCGCCTCGCTGATGTCGCTGGGCGCCAGGCTGGCGACGGACGGGCGGCTCCAGGCGAAGGTGGAGGGCTGGCTGGAGGACGCTGCGGTGTATGTCGTGACGACGTACCGGGCGGAGATCACGTCGCTGATCAGCGACACGGTGGCCGGCTGGGACGCGGACCAGACGTCGAAGAAGATCGAGGCCCACATCGGGCGTGACCTGCAGTTCATCCGGATCAACGGCACGGTGGTGGGTGCGCTGGCGGGACTGGCGATCTATTCGGTGTCCCGGGCGTTCGGCGCGTGAGAGGCGCCCGGGAGGCGCGTGAGCGGTTCCTGGGAGCGGGGCGCCTCAGGTTGGCCTGAAACCGGTCCTCCGGGGGCCGGGTGCGTATCCGCCCTGTCGATTCGTTCGGATACGCACCCGGGTTACGCGGGGGAGTGCCCATCAGTACGCGCGCCGGGCCGCCCGTGTTCACGCCGTGCCGAAAAAGTCTCCGCTCAGGCGGCGCGGCGCGTGACGGCCCAGGACGCGGCGGCCACGGTGCCCGCCACGGTGAACACCGCGGGCCAGGCGCCGACCTTCTTGGCCAGCGGGTGCGATCCCGCGAAGGCGGCCACATAGGCGGTGGTCAGGGCGACGGCGGCCCGCGGTCCGGCCTGTCGGTTCCACTCGTACGCGGCGACGCCTCCCGCGGCGGCGAGCGCGACCCCGCCCAGCGGCCGCTTCCTGGTCCACCGGGCGACGGCGTAGCCGCCGACCAGTCCGCCCGCCGCCACCGCCGCTGCCGGAACCTTCGCCATCGCAGCCACCTCAGCCTTCTCGTAGATCGTCACCGGACCTGCGGCGTATCCGCCCGTACCGGCTCTCGGATCCGAGGCTAACGCGGCGTTCCGGCATCCCGTCGCCGAGGGGGTGCACAAGCGTTTACCCTGAGGGTGAACAAACGTGCACCCCTCTGTCTCTGCCCTCCCTCCGGCAGCCGAGCACCGTACGGAGACACATGCCCGCGGACCTGCCCGACCCAGCCACCCCCGCGCCTTCCGGCGTCCGGCCCCCGCACCCCCGCTTCGCGGTCGGTGTGCTGGCCTTCTGCGGGGTCGTCGTCGCCGTCATGCAGACGATCGTCGTGCCGCTGCTCCCGCACATCCCCGAGCTGACCGGCGCCACCCCCGCCGCCGCGAGCTGGCTGGTCACCGTCACGCTCCTCACCGGTGCGGTCTTCACCCCGGTCCTCGGCCGGGTCGGTGACATGTACGGCAAGCGCCGGGTGCTGGTGGCCTCGCTCGCGGTCCTGGTCGTGGGTTCGGTGCTGTGCGCGGTCAGCTCCCACATCGGGGTACTGATCACCGGCCGTGCCCTGCAAGGGGCCGCGATCGCGGTCGTGCCGCTGGGCATCAGCATCCTGCGCGACGAGCTGCCGCCCGAGCGCGTCCTGTCCGCCGTCGCCCTGATGAGCTCGACGCTCGGCATCGGCGCCGCGATCGGTCTGCCCGTCGCCGCGCTCGTGGTGGAGAACTTCGACTGGCACACGATGTTCTGGGTCTCCGGCCTGATCGGCCTCATCGACATCGCTCTGGTGCTGCGCTGCGTACCGGAATCCCCGCTGCGCAGCCGCGGCCGCTTCGACGCGGTCGGCGCGCTGGGCCTGTCGGCCGCCCTCGTCTGTCTGCTGCTCGCGGTCACCCAGGGCGCCGACTGGGGCTGGGGCTCCGTCCGCACGGTCGGCCTGCTCGCGACCGCGGTGGTCGTGGCGCTGCTCTGGGGCGCGTACGAGCTCCGCGTGACGACACCCATGGTCGACCTGAGGGTCTCGGCGCGCCCGGCCGTCCTGCTGACCAACGTCGCCGCCCTGCTGATCGGCTTCGCGTTCTACGCGAACTCGCTGGTCACCGCGCAGATGGTGCAGGAGCCGAAGTCCACGGGGTACGGGCTCGGCGCCTCGCTCGTCGTCAGCGGACTGTGCCTGCTGCCGGGCGGCGTGGCGATGGTCGCGCTGTCACCCGTCTCGGCCCGGATATCGGCCAAGCACGGCCCGAAGGTCAGCCTCGCGCTCGCCGCCGGGGTCATCGCCGTCGGCTACGGGGTGCGGTACTTCACCAGCCACAGCCTGTGGCTGATCATCGCGGGCGCCACGGTCGTCGCCTCGGGTACGGCCATCGCGTACTCGGCCCTGCCCGCCCTCGTGATGCGAGGAGTCCCGGCCAGTGAGACCGGCGCGGCGAACGGTCTGAACACCCTCATGCGCTCGATCGGCCAGGCCTTCTGCAGTGCGACGGTCGCCGCGGTCCTGGCCAACATCACGTTCCGGGCGGGCGGCAGGACGGCTCCGACGCTCCACGCGTACCAGCTGGTCTTCGTCATCGCGGCGGGCGCGGCACTCGCCGCCCTGGCCGTGACGCTGTTCCTGCCGGGCCGGAGGCCGGCCGGGGCGGGTACGGTCGAGGAGAGCCGCAAGGCACCGGACACCCGCAGGAGGAGTGTGCGGACCGAAGAACTCCAGGAGGGCGCATGACCGGCGGCCAGGCCAATGCGGCAGCCTCCGTCGCCCCTGTCGCCCCCGCGGAGGCGGGCAGCGGCCGGGACGCGATCCTGCTCGCCGCGCGGCGGGCGTTCACCCAGCGCCCGTACGCCGAGGTGACGATCCGCAAGATCGCCGCGGATGCCGGGGTGAGCCCGTCCCTCGTGGTCAAGCACTTCGGCCGCAAGGAGGAACTCTTCAACACCGTGGCCGACTTCGGCCCGGCGGCCGCGGAACTCTTCGACGCGCCGCTGGATTCCCTGGGCCGCCACATGGTCGTCACCCTGGTGACGCACCGCCGCACCCTCAAGTCGGATCCCCTCCTGCGCGTTGTGTTCTCCCTCGGCAACCAGGACGAGCGCTCCCTGCTCCGCGACCGTTTCCACGAACAGGTCACCGCCGCCCTGACCGCCCGCCTCCCCGGCCACGACCGCGCCCTGCGTGCCGAACTCCTGGCCGGCCACCTCCTGGGCCTCGGCGCGACGCTCAGCCTCCACCGCGAGGGCGCGGGCGCGCTCGCCACCCCGGAACGCATCGCCGACCTCTACGCCCCCGCGCTCCAGAAGCTGATCACGGGCTGATCACCGGCGCGGCACGGCAGGGCAGGGCGGTATGGTCTGGGCCAACCGACGAGGGGGGCCTCACATGTCTGTTCGCGTCCGCATCCGTATGTCCACGGCCGCATTGGCGATGACGGCCGCGCTGGTGGGGGCCCTGGCCGGCTGCACCGAGGCGAGTACGTCACAGGGCCCCGGGGACGATGTCCCGTACGTGGCGCCCTCGGCGAACGCGTCGGCGGTGAACAAGGAGATCGAGCAGGACGAGGCCGCGTCGGCGGCCGACGCGGAGGCCTCGGAGGCGGCCGCGGCGAACGCGGCACAGGAGGAGGCCATCAACAGGCCTCAGGAGGTACGCGACGCCTTCGCCGGCCTCCAGGCCACGTACCAGGACGGCTGCGCACCCGGGGACGGCAACTGCGCCTACTTCCTCGGCCGGGTGAACGACGAACTGAACGGCCTGGACAAGTCGATGAAGGCCGACGCCGGCGGGCCGAACCACTTCAAGGAGCCGATGGCCTGGATCAGCGCACTGCGCACCACGCTGGCCGGTGACACCTCCACGGCCAGTCTGGAGGAGCACCGCAAGCAACTGCTCGGCACGCGCGACCGCATCAACACCTGGATGCAGGGCCACCCGGAGGACTACCGCTGACGAGCTGCGGCGCGCACGTCTCCGCGTACCTCCCAGCCCGCCGCAGGCGCCCCGCCCCTGCACCTCGGTTACGCCAGCTCACGCTCCGCGACCACCTGGTCCCCGCTCAACTCACCGGTAGGACGGAAACCGAGCTTCCGGTAGAACTCCTCGGGCCCGTGCGCACCGGGCACGTACGTCACGGTCGTCCGCGTGCTTCCCCGCCCCCGCAGCTCGTCGTTGACGGCCTCGACGGCGAACCGCCCGTATCCGCGCCCCTGTTGCCCGGCGTCGATGTTCAGCCGCCAGAGCCCGGAACGAAACGGGTCGTCGGGCGTCCCGGGGGCGAACTGCACGCCGATGAAGGCCATCACGAAGCCCACGAACGTCTCGCCGTCGGCGATCAGCCGGGGCCACGCGATGTCGGGTGTGGTGTAGGCCTGGGCCAGCGACCAGGCGACGGGTTCGACGAGCTCGTTCTGGTCGGGCCGGACCGAGAGCGCGCAGGCTGCTTCGACGTTGTCGGAGGTGACCGGCACGAGCCGGAGCGATGAGGACATCCCGGCAACCTACATTCGGGCGCGGGAAGGCGCCTCGGAATTACGTCCCGAGGCGCCCCCGCAACGCGCCCGTCACCTGGCCGCGTTGCGCCAGACGGTCAGGTCGATCGTCATGTAGTCACTGGGCGAGTCGTCGGAGGAGTGGCCCTGGTACGTCAAGAGAGCCAGGTGCCCCGTACCCGTGATGACGCAGACCTGTCGCCCCTTGGTGAGCTTGTCCACACCGATCTCGTCGGCGAACCGGGTCTCCGCCCGGCAGATGTCCAACGACCCCTGCTGCCCCGGGTCGAGCAGGACGAGCTTCCCGCCTTCGGCCTCCGCCTGGAGGTAACCGCCGGAGTCGTAGGTGAGTTCGTACCCGGCATCCTCGCCGTCCTGCGGGCGGACGTCGTCGTCGCCCAGCGTCAGGTGGTAGCCCAGGGTGAGGTTGATGCCGGTGAAGTCGGCGGGTTCGGGGTCCACCGTCGTGGAAGGCATCGGATCCGTCGCGGCACCCGAGCTCCCGTCCTCGCCCTCCTCCTCCGCGGCGGGGGTCGGCGTCGAGCCGCTCTTCTTCGTGGGGGTGCTGCCGCCCTTGGGCGAGTCGCTGCTCTGCGACGACTTCCCGTCGTCCTTGAGCAGGAAGTACGCCGTTCCGCCGCCCGCGACGCCGACGACGAGCGCGACGGCGATGGCGATGGCGGCGACCCGGCCACCGCGGCGCTTGGCGGGCTGCGGCGCGGCGGGACCCTGGGGCGGAAGGTGCCCGGGGTGCGTCTGGGCCTGTGCCGGGTACGCGGCGGGGAACGGCGCCGGCGTGTGCGCCTGCGCGGCCGGTGTCTGCGCCGGATACGGGTGCTGCGGCGCCGGTGTCTGCGAAACCTGCGGGCTCTGCGAAACCGGCGGCACGTGGCCGGGCGGCGGCGTGACCGGCGGGCCGAACCCCGGAGGCGGCGTGCTCGGAGCCGCCGGGGCCGTGGGCGCATGGCCGGCCGACGGGGCAGCGGCCGGGGCGGCGGCCGGAGGCGGCGGGGTCTGGACGGGGGCCGGGGCCGCCGCCCGTACGGTGATGTCGGCGGCCACCGGGCTCGGCAGCCAGTCCTCGGGGCGCCGCAGCACCGTCTCCGCGTTCGCCGTCTGGCACAGCGCGATGACCTCGGCGACCGTGGGCCTGGCCTCCGCGTCCTTGGCGAGGCAACGGCTGACGAGCTCCATCAGCCGCTCCGGGACACCGGTGAGGTCCGGCTCCTCGTGGACGATCCGGTAGAGCACCCCGTGCGAGGTCCCCTCACCGAAGGCCGGTGAACCCGTGGCCGCGAACGCCGCGACCTGCCCCAGCGCGAAGATGTCGGTGGCCGGAGTGACCCGGCGCCCCGCGGCCTGCTCCGGGGCCATGAACGACGGGGTGCCGATGGTGACGCCGCTGCCGGTGAGCGAGGTCGCGTCGGCCGCGTACGCGATGCCGAAGTCGATGACGCGCGGACCGTCGGCGGCCAGCAGCACGTTCGACGGCTTGAGGTCGCGGTGCACGATGCCCGCCCCGTGGATGACGTGCAGCGCCTCCGCCATACCGGCGATCAGCAGCAGCACGGCCTCGACCGGCAGCGCCCCGTGGGCGACGACAGCGTCGGCGAGCGAGGGCCCCGGCACGTACGCGGTGGCGAGCCACGGCTGCGCACCGTTGGTGTCGGCGTCGATGACGGGCGCGGTGAACAGCCCCTGCACACGCTGTGCGGACTGCACCTCCTGCGCGAACCGGCGCCGGAACTCGGGGTCCTCGCCGAACTCGGGACGGATCACCTTGATGGCGACGGGCCGCCCGCCGGGCGTGTACGAGAGATACACCTTGCCCATGCCGCCCGCACCGAGCTTGGCGGCGAGCCGGTATCCGGCGATGGTGACCGGGTCGTCACCCGCCAGTGGCTGGAAGACCTGGGAGGCGCTGCCGCGCTGTGGCTGCTGACCGCTCATGAACTCATAACTCCCCCGGAGAGCAATGCTGTAGAGACGGAACCTTATCCAAATCCCGCCGGGCGCAGTACGTATGTTCCGGGCAGTTCGTACGTTCCTGCGGGCGGGTCTGTGACAATGCCGTTCATGCCGTCCCTGGTTGCCCCCGCGATCCCTTCAGGTGCCCTGGCCGTGACCGGTCACCCCACCCTGCCCGTGGGGGACGACGCGCGGCTGCGGCCCTGGCTGCTCACCGACGCCGCGGCGGTGCGAGAGGCGTTCCGAGATCCGGAGATCCAGCGGTGGCACGTACGCAGAGCCGACTCCGTGGCCGAGGCGGAAGGCTGGATCGCCGCGTGGCGGGGCGAGTGGGAGGCAGGTACCGGCGCGCACTGGGCACTCGTCGAGGCGGGCAGCGACGCGTTGCTGGGGCGGCTCTCCCTGAAGTCCTTCGACCTTCGGGACGGCACGACCGAACTCGCCTACTGGACGGTCCCGTCGGCGCGCGGGCGGGGGCTGTGCACCCGGGCGGTCAGGGTGGTGACGCGCTGGGCGATGGACGAGTGGGGCTTCCACCGGATCGAACTGGAGCACGCGACCGCCAACCGCGCGTCGTGCCGGGTGGCGCAGAAAGCGGGCTTCGAGGCAGAGGGCATCCGGCGCTCCGCGTGGCTGCAGGCGGACGGCCGGCACGACGCACATCTGCACGCCCGGGTCCGTCCCGGTGCCTGACACCGACCCGGCAGAGCGGACCGACTGTCCCTGCGGACAACGGACTTACCCGATGGACCCGGCGGTCCGGCTGAGGCATGATCGCGTGTTCGAGGGGCGGCAGGCTCGGCTCGCCCCGATAGGGAGGGAGACGGTCTGATGCGTATCGGCGCGAAGACCAAGGCGATCGGCACAGTCCTGGCGAGCGGTGTTCTCGTCCTCACGATGTCGACGGCGGCCTCGGCGGCCACGACCATCCCGGCGGCCAGCTACGGCTACGCCCAGTGGAACCCCAACCCGTCCGGTTCCACGCCCGGCGACGCGATGAGGGCCTGCGACAACAGCGCTGACGGTTACGGCGTCACGGCGAAGTTGATGAACTCGGATTACGTATGGATCCGAACCGTGACCACGGCGGGGCACAGCGCCAACTACTGCACCCCCTGGAAGGGCGGAGACCTGGACGAGGACGACAGGTTCCTCGTCTACACCTTCCGGACCAAGGGCGGCGAAGAGGTCATGATCGACTACAGGTCCGTCGGCGCCTCCTGACCGCTTGTCCCACGACACTGCCGGCCCTCGCCACACGGTGGGGGCCGCAGTGCTCCGGCGTGAACGGTCACCTGCGAGGGCCGGGAGCTCACCCCCGTGCGGAAGCCACCCTTCCCGTTGCGCGCCGGGGCACGTCTGTTTGATCATGACTGCCGACGGGTGCCGATCCGGCGGCGTCCGGCCGACGGACGAAAGGCCCTTCGTGCGCAAGCTCGTGTACTACATCGCCTCCACCCTCGACGGCTTCATCGCCGGTCCGGACGGCGCCGACCCCACCGGCCCGGACGGGTTCTGGCCGATTCCGGAGGACTACGTCGCGCACCTGATCGCCGAGTACCCGGAGACCCTTCCCGGGCCGGCCCGCGCCGCGCTCTCGATCACGGCGCCGGGCACGCACTTCGACACGGTCGTCGAAGGCAGGCGGTCCTACGAGGTCGGCCTCAAGGCCGGTGTCACGGACGCCTATCCGCATCTGCGGCACCTCGTCTTCTCCCGCACGCTGGGCGAGAGCCCCGACCCCGCCGTGGAGATCGTCGCCACCGATCCGGTCGCGCGGGTGCGGGAGCTGAAGCAGGAGGACGGCAAGGACATCTGGCTCGTCGGCGGCGGTGAGCTGGCCGCTTCCCTGTCCACCGAGATCGACACGCTCATCGTCAAGTTGAGCCCGATGACGATCGGTGCGGGCATCCCGCTCTTCTCCCACAAGGCCACGTTCGAGCCGAACGCCTGGACGCTCACGCACCACAGGATCCTCGACAGCGGCGCGGCGTTCCTCACGTACGAGAGCGCCAAGAAGACCGTCGGCGACTGACCGGCCGGCGGAGGCGATGGCCTCCACCGGCCGGCGTCGTGCGCCTGCCGTGCTACGCGGCGGCGGAGCAGCTCGCCCCGCTGAGGGTGAAGGCGGCCGGGGCCGCGTTCGTACCGCTCTGGCTGCCGGTGAAGCCGACGGTGACCGAGCCGTTCGCGGCGATCGTGGAGGTGTACGACGCGGGGGCGACCTTCACCGAACCGCCGGTCTGGGTGGGCGTTCCGCCCCACATGTTGGTGACGGTCTGGCCGTTGGCGAAGGCGAAGCCCAGCGTCCAGCCGTCGATCGTGGTGGTGCCGGTGTTGCGGATGGTGATCTCCCCCTGGAAGCCACCCGACCACTGGTTCACCACGCGGTAGCCGACGGAGCAGCCGACGCCCGGCGTGGTGCCGCCCTCGTCCGTGGTGACGGCCACCGTGGCCGAGCGCGCCGAGCGGTTTCCGGCGGCGTCGCGGGCGTACACGGCGAACGTGTACGCGGTGTCGGCGGTGAGGCCGGTGACGGAGACGCCGGTGGTGGCGGACGCGGCGACGGTCGTCTCCGAGCCTCCGTTGACGCGGACGACGTCGTAGCCGGTGACGGCAACGTTGTCGGAGGACGCGGTCCAGGTCAGGGCGGCGGAGGTGTCCGTCACCGCGGAGGCGACCGGGGTGCCCGGAGCGGTGGGGGCCTCGGTGTCGTCCTCCGTGGCGCCGCCGTAGACGGTGGCCTCGTGGGACGTCTGGGCGATGCCGTTGGCGCCGTGGAAGATGCGCTCACCCCAGGAGCTGAGCTGCGTGGGATCGAAGCCGATCGTCAGGTCGAGGATCGGGTCGGTGTTGCCGCTCCAGGACCAGGCGATGTAGCCGAGCTTCAACTGCTCGGCGGTGGCCATCATCGTGTCCTCGTCCGGGTCGCCGTACTGGTCGGCAGGGCCCCCGAACTCCCCTATGAGCAGCGGCAGTCCGGCGTCCACGAAGGCGTTCAGGTAGTCGGTGACCTTCTGGGCGGTGTTGTAGACGCTGTACATGTGGATCGAGAAGATCAGGTTGCCGGTGGTGTCGGCGTCGTACACGGCCTGGGCGTTGTCCCGCATGACGCCCTGCCAGTCCTGGCCCCAGTTGGGCGCGTCCACCATGATCGTGTGCGCGAACCCGGCGGCGCGCAGCTTCTGGATCGCGGCGGTCGTGGGAGCGGTCCAGCCGGCCGGATCCGTGTTGCCCCAGGGCTCGTTGCCGATGTTGATGATGACGTAGTCCTCCTGGCCGGCGAGGACGTCCTTCAGGCTGATCCAGTAGTCGGCGGCGTGATCGAGCGTGCCGGCCGCGGTGTCCTCCCCGTACCCCGTGGTGTCGTGCACCTCGAGTACGCAGATGAGCCGGTTGGCCTTGCACTGTGCGATGACGGCGGCGACGTCGTCGGGCCCGTTCTTGCTCCAGCGGAAGCCGTCGGAGAGCACGACGCGGACGGTGTTGGCGCCCGTCGCCTTGATGTCGGCCAGCGACTGGGTCTCGTTGGGGTACCAGGTGTGGGCGTGGTTGACCCCGCGCATGACGAAGTCGTTGCCGTTGCCCTCGACCAGGCGGCCGTCACTGATGTGCAGCCCGGTCGCGGCGGCGGTGGCGGCCTGTGCCGGGGCGAGGCCGCCGAGGGCGACGAGCCCGAAGAGGGTGACCAGGGCGGTCAGGAGGGCGGTGACGGGATGCTTGCGCGCTGGGTTCTGCTGCGTACTTCCTGCTGTTCTCACTGCGGCTCCAGGGGGTGAGCGGGATCAAGAGCTGAGCATCGACAGACGTTTCCAAGCTGTGTGGGAGCGCTCCCACATTTGCGCGCTCCTATGAAGCCATTGAGTCAGGGGCACGTCAATACATCGGACGGATTCGGTTGCGGGCGCGTTCTACGATGCACGGCATGGACATTCCCTGCCGCGAGCTGACACCCGACGACCTCGAACTCATCGCCTTCGCCAAGCGACTTGTCGACGCCAACACCGACGGCGAGGAGGGCGCACACACCATGGGCGCCGCCGTGCGTGGAGCCGACGGGAAGATCTACGGCGGCATCAACGTCTACCACTTCACCGGCGGCCCGTGCGCCGAACTCGTCGCGCTGGGGCATGCCCGCGCGTCCGGCGCCCGGGAACTCACGACGATCGTCGCGGTGGGCAACTTCGAACGGGGCGTCTTCGACCCGTGCGGCCGGGACCGCCAGGTGCTCTTCGACTACCACCCGGGCATCCGGGTCATCCTGCCCACACCCGAGGGCCTGCGGAGCGTCCGGATCAGGGACCTCATGCCGCTTGCCGCCGGGTGGACGATCGAGGGGGGAGCGCACCCCTTCGGCGTGAACTCCGTCGAAGTGGCCGAGGGCGGACGCCCGGCTGTGTGAGCGGCGCGGACGTCCCTTCCTTCGAGGGAGGGGTGCGGTCGGGGCGAGTGCGCCGGGGCGGGGTCCCGACGGCGAGCGTGACCGCGACGATCGGCCGCACCGACCTCACCTCCGCCTCCGGCGCCCAGCGCAAGGTCGTCGAGCTGGTGCCGCGTACCGACCGTGACGTGGTCCTGGCCCTCCTCGACCGGCCCGTCACCGACGTCGCCCCCGCCACCCTGGCCACCGCCGCCCCGGCGGCGGGCGAGGAGCTGAAGTTCGCGGGATACGGACGCACCAAGGACGAATGGGCGCCGCTGAACCTGCACACCGGCACCTACACCGTGGACTCGGCCGCCGCCACCACGGCCGCCGCCACCACGGCGGCCGTCACCGGCAAGGACGCCGCCGCGTGCATGGGTGACTCGGGCGGCCCGGTCCTCCGTGGCACCGGCGCCTCCGCACAGCTGGTGGCCCTGAACAGCCAGTCCTTCCAAGGCGGTTGCTTCGGCATCGACGAGACCCGGACCAGCACCGCGGGGATCACCGCCCGCGTCGAGCTCCTTCACACCGTGACGAACGGCGGCCTGCCGTCTCCCCGGCCCTGCGTTCAGGGGACGAGGACCAGCCGCCCCCGCAGCCCGCCCTCGGCCAGCCGGCGGTGGGCCCGTCCCGCTTCATGGAGGGGCATCGTGTCGGCGACACGCGGGGTGAGCTGCCCGCTGCCGGCGAGGGAGGAGAGCCGGGCGAGCGCGGCGCCGTCGGCCGCGACCCACTGCTCGTGCACGCTGATCCCCCGGAGCGGAAGGGGCGCGGCACCCCCGATGACCGCGACGAAGGCGCCGTGATTGCGTACGGCTCCCAGCGCCGGCAGCCCGACCACGGCGGCGTCCAGGGCGCAGTCCGCACCGCCGGGGATCAACTCGCGTACGGCCTCGGCGAGATCGGCCTCCCGCGGTACGAACCACCGGGCTCCCGCTTTCCGCACGAACACCTCGTCGTGCGCCGCGGCACCCGCCACCACCCGCACCCCGCGCAGCGCGGCCAGCTCCACCGCGTAGCCGCCGACCGCGCCTGCCGCACCCGTCACCAGCAGGGTCGCGCCCGGATCCGGGGCGAGCAGGTCCAGGGACTGGAGGGCGGTGAGCCCGTTCAGAGGCAGGGTCGACGCCTCGACGGCGGTCAGCCGGGAGGGGGCCGGTGCGACCGCGTCGGCGTCCAGCACCACGTACTCGGCGTAGGTGCCCAACGGGACGTCCAGCCGGTCCCGGACCCCGATCACCCGGTCCTCCTCGGCGAACGCCGTCACCCCTGGACCGACTTCGTCGATCCGCCCGGCGACGTCCCACCCGATGCCGATGACGTCACGCGTCGCCATCAGGCCGGCCGTGATCAGGTCCCCGGAACGTGTCGCGAGATCCACCGGGTTCACGGCCGCGGCCTCGACCCGTATCCGCACCTGACCGACACCGGGGACCGGCACCGGTACATCCACCACCTCCAGGGCCTCGGGGCCACCTACCGTTCGCACCACGACCGCGCGCATGCGCGACTCCCCTCGCTCGGATCCGCTGATGTTCACGACCCTATGGAGAGCTACTCTCCATCAGGAAGAAGGCACTTCAAGGTGCCTTTCGCACCGGAAGGTGAGCCATGACGACGACCACCCGCTCCGAGGCCGTTGCCGCGTACGACGCCTATCTCGCCCAGTGCCCCGCCCGGAACCTGCTGGACCGGATCAGCAACAAGTGGGTCAGCCTGATCATCAACGCGCTGGCCGACGGACCGCGGCGCTACACCGACCTGTCGCGGACCCTCGTGAGCGTCAGCCAGAAGATGCTCACCCAGAGCCTGCGCGCCCTCGAACGCGATGGACTGGTCACCCGCACCGTCACCCCGTCGGTGCCGGTCCGTGTGGACTACGCCCTGACCCCGCTCGGCGAGAGCCTCGTCCCGGTGATGCGGACGATCAAGGCGTGGGCGGAGCAGAACATGGACGAGGTCCTGGCGGCCCGGGCCGGTTACGACGCGACGACCTGACCGCGCCGGCCTCCCCGGGAACGAGGGCGGGCCGCACACACGGCGGCCGGCCGGATTCGGGTAAGCCTGGATCCGGGGTTGACGTTGCCGCTGCGGCAGCTTCTACCGTCCTGACCAGGGCCGGTAGGACCGGCCCGGTAACGCGTTCGTGAGGGAGCGGCAAGGGAGTGGCCGATCGCGGAGGTCGCCCGGATGCCGGGTGTGACCGCCCGGACCCTGCGCCATGACGACGATGTCGGCGTGCTCTCGCCGGCCCGGATCGGCGCAGGCGGCTACCGCTACCCAGCCCCGCCGACGCACACGCCTCCTCGACGCCCCCTCAGATGCGAAGCTCGGCCGGAAAGCAGGCCGCGCGCAGCTCCGTGGGCAGATGCCCGGTGTCGTTGTAGAGGAGTACGGCGGCGGGCCGGCCGGGCTCGTACTTGATCACGGTCAGGGCGGCGTTGGCGTGGTAGAGGCCCATCCACCGCCACTTCGGGGCGTCGAGGGCATCCCGCACGAGCCAGCTGGTGAGGAAGTTGTGGGTGACGACCAGTTCATGGCGCGGCCGGTCCCCGTCCACCGCCCCCGTGAACCGGACGAGCGCCTGCCGGGCCAGCTCCGGCCCCTGTTCGCGTTCCTGGGCCGGGAACTCGGCCAGTCGGGCGACCATGGCGTCGGCCGACTCCGGCGGCAGCTCGTGCCGTTCCGGCAGGTACGGAACGTAGTCCCCGGCCGGTTCGGACACCTGGAGGGGAACGCCGTCGAGCTGCTCATGGATCAGCCGGGCGGTCTGCGTGGCCCGCGGAAGGGGACCGTGGTGGATGGCCGTGAGCGGGCAGCCCCGGAGCCGCTGCCCCAGCAGTACCGCTTGCCGTCGCCCGCTCTCCGTCAGCTCGCTCTCGTCCGGTGAGGACTCACCGTGTCGCGTGAGGTAGAGGTAGCGGGTGGCTGTTCCGGTCATGGAGGCGAGATCCTCCGGAAGTCTGTCGGAGATCGTACGAGTACCTGAACGGACGCCGCGACAAGCCCGCGTGGTTCCCGTCCCGGGCGAGGACGTGCGGCAGGGGAGTGGCTACGGGCGGAGACCGGCGAGAGGACAGTGCGACATGCCCCGTAGCACCCTCCGCATGGGCCGGAACCGCGGGAGCGGCCACCACCGTCTCACGGGACCAGTCGAGTGCCAGGAATCCCAAGGGGGCGTCTCATGCGGGGGAGTTCGGGGAACGAGGGGCCGGCCGGCGACGAGGACGGTCGTCTGCGTGAGGCAGCCGAGGCGGGGGACGCCGCCGCGATGTTCCGGTACGGCCTGCATCTCGGCACGCACGACGACCGGCCCGGCGGCGAACGTTGGCTGCGTATGGCGGCCGAGATGAGGCATCCCGATGCGACCGCCACCCTCGGTGTACTGCTTCACGAGTGGGGGAGGCGGGCCGAGGCCGAGGCGCTGCTGCGGGAGGCCGCCGGTGGCGGGCATGTGCGCGCGATGGAGATGGTCGGGTATCTCCTGCGGCTGCGCGGCGAGCAGGTCGAGTCCGACCGCTGGTACCGGCGTTCGGCAGAGGGTGGAAACGCGAACGCGATGGCCGTCCTCGGCGAACTGTGTCAGAAGCGGGGCGCCGAAGCCGAGGCCGAGAGCTGGTACCGCCGGGCCGCCGAGGCGGGGCTTGCCGACGCGGCCTACGCCCTGGGGCAGTTGCTGTACCTGCGGGGCGACGTGGACGAGTCCGCACGGTGGGCCCGGCGGGCGGCGGACGAGGGATCCACCGCAGCGATGAACGCCCTGGGCGCCCTGTCCCTGGAACAGGGCGACCGGGAGGCGGCGAAGTCCTGGTACCGCAAGTCGGCCAGGGCCGGCGACGACGAGGGGGCCCGCCTGCTCGCGACCTTGCTCAGCCGGGCCGAGGTGGTCGCCGAACTCGACGCGTGGCTGACCGGGCGCGCCCGGAAGGGGGACGCCGACGCGTGCTTCACGCTGGGGCGTTCCAGGGAACGGGACCGTGATCTGCACGCGGCGCAGGGCTGGTACGAGAAGGCCGCCGAGGCCGGGCACGTCGGTGCGATGGTCCGGCTGGCGAACCTCTCGGAGCGGGCGGGGTACACCCGGCAGGCGCGGGCGTGGCGCCGGAAGGCCGAAGAGGCGCTGTCGCGACAGGAGGACGAGGGCCACGGGCGGTAGACGCTCGTGGCCGGACCGGCCGACCGCCCTTCGTGCGTGCGCGGCCGACCACCCTTCGTACGTGTGCAGCCGACCGCTATCCGCCCAGGCGGGTCGCCATCTGCGCCGCCCGGTCCGGGTCCAGCGGGTAGGGAGACCCGTACAGCATCTCGCCGGTGACCACGGCGGGCCCGGTGACCGGAGGCGAACCGTGCTCGGCTGCGAGGCTGCTCGCCGCCGGGTTGGGCGCACCCGGGTGGGGCCGGCCGGGCGCGATCTCGGAGTGCCAGAGGGTCAGTTCGTCACTGATCCTGGTCGACCGTATGTGCTCGGATCCCAGGAGGCGGCTGACCTCCTGCACGAGCTCCATCCCGAACAGGGAGGTCGGCACGTTCTTCACGTGCCCGTCTTTCATCAGCAGCAGTCGGTGCGTTCCGTTGCTGCTTTCCTTGCGGCGGCTGAAGAGTCCCATCCGGCGACCCTAGCGCCATGTGCACGCTGAGCGGCGGGAGTTGAACGGTTGCCGCGTACGGGCGCGAGCGCGGGGCGATCTCCGTTCCGTGACCGAATCGGTCGTCATTCGTGCTCCCTACGAGTGGTGCGCCCGTACAGGGTGGTGCAGGGGGTTTCATGCGCAGACTGTTCGGTCTTCTGGTTCTTCTTCCGTTGCTCGCCGGTTGCTTCGTACACGCTCCGCCGCGCGTCGAGTGGTACGAGGGTGTCGAGGACGCCTTTCGTGTGCCGTTGCCCGTGCCGACGGATGCCTCGGGCGGCTGGACGCTGGTGAACTGGCGACTGGGGGTCATCGGGCAGGGCAGAGTGGTGGCGAGGATCGATGAGAGCGGGGAGGTTCTCTGGCGTACGAGGCTGCCGGCTCGGTTCGCCCTCACCGGACGGCCGGGGCAGGTGCACGCCGTCGCCAGTCCGTCCGAGGGCCGGTTGACGCTCATCGGCGCGGCCGTGCCGGGCCGGTTGCCGTTCATCGCGACGCTCGACCCCATGACCGGCCGCTTCGCGGAGCTCGCCCACCCTCCGGCTCGTCCTCCTGGGGAGTTGCGGTACGTCACTGTCACGTCGGCATCGGGAACGCGTGTGGCGGTGGCCGCCACGTGCCTGCCCGAATCCTCCTGCACCTTGACAGCCTGGAACGCCGATACCGGCCAGGTCCGGTGGAAGCACCGAACCCGCGGCCCGGCCGTCTTCGCCACCCCTTGCGCCCAGGACCGCGCGGGACGTGCGGACCACTACTGGCGGAGATGTGATCCGCTGGTGTTCGTCGCCGACGGCCGACTCGTGACCCTCTGGGACGATGAGGACCGGCTCCGGTCAAGGCCCGTCGAGTTGCCCGAAGGTGACATCGCGCAGGTGCTTCCCACCCTCTACAGCATCGTCGTGGTCACAGCCCCGCAGGGGCCCGGCTGCCGCGCGCAGGCAGCGGCGTACGACCTCGAACCCGAGACGACCGCCCCGGCCTGGCAACGCACCTTCACCTGGGACCAGCCCCAGGCGGCCGTCCACGAAGGCTGCCGCAGGGATCCGTCGATCCCGCTCATCGAGGAATCCCGGCTGACCCTGCCGGACTCGGCGGGCGCCCTGGTCGGGGACGACAGCGGAAAGTTCTACCTGAGCCTGAAGCCCGGCGAGTACCCCGTCGCCTACGGTGGCCAGGTGCTCGCCTATCGGGCGGACGGGAGCCACCGCGACCCGCGGCACGCGCCGGCCACAGCCCCCCGACGCCTCCCGTCAGAACTGGTCCCCGCCGCGCAGGAGGTGGGGCCAGGCATCTGGTACGTCCCGGGGAAGGGCCGAAGGGGCGAGATCATCGCGGCCGACGTCTACGGGAAGATCACCTGGCGACGCACCACCAGCGGCCCTGCGTTCTTCCTCAGCAACCGCCTTGTGTACGCGCACGGTTCGAGCCTGGTCGCGATGCGTGCAGCCGACTGAGCCGCCCGATCCCGAAGCCTTCCCCGTGCGCGCGACTGCTCAGGGGAGCACGACGCGGTAGTGGGTGGTCAGTCGCCGTTCGTCGTCCAGGACGTGGAACGCGAGGCCGGGCGGCTGGTCCCGGTCCGCGGCCCGGTCGCCTTCCCAGGGCATGCGCAGGGTCCACGTGATGGCCGGCCCGACGATCAGCGGACGTCCGGCGAAGGTGGAGGCGGCCGCCGTGTGGGCGTGACCCGTGAGGACGGCGGCGACCCGCGGATGTGCGGCGAGCAGGTCGGCCAGCTGCCCGGGCTCCTGGAGCATGCCGGCGTCGGGCAGGGGGTGGTGGAGCGCGACGGGCGGCTGGTGGAAGGCGATCAGGGCCGGGGTGTCCTGCGGCAGCGCGGTGAGGGTGGAGTCGATCCAGGCGAGCGTTTCGGTGTCGAGCCGCCCCTCGTCACGGCCCGGGATGGTGGAGTCGCACATCAGGACGGCGGTGCCGGAGACGTGGTGGACCTGGTTGATCGGGCCCTGCTCGGGCGCCATTCCGAGCAGGGCCTTGCGGTACGCCGGCCGGGCGTCGTGGTTCCCGGGGCAGGTGAGCACGGGGAAGGGGGCGGCCAGGATCCGAGCCGCCTCCTCGTACTCGGTCTCCGTGCCGTGATCGGCGATGTCCCCGGTGACCAGGAGTGCGTCCACCGGGTGCGGCAGGGCACGCAGGTAGTCCATGACGAGGGTGGCGCGCCGGGTCGCCCTCTCGCTGCCGTCCAGGTGCAGGTCGCTGATCTGTGCAAGCAGCGTCATTCCGCAGTCTCCTTCTATGGCGGTTCTATGGCGGGCCAGGCCGACGTCCACTGCCGCGGCGGAGCAGGAAGGCACTGAGCCCCCGCCTCTAACGGAAGTTTTCGTCTTTTCCGTTAGAGACCCTAGGGTGTGCGCAGGGATGTGATCAAGTGGTCGACGACCGGAACCGAGACGGAAGGGGCTGCCCCGTGGAGCGCTGGCTGGCATTGGAACTGGCGAGCACGGTTCGCCACGACGGCGACGGCGGCGTCGCCGACGACCTCGCCACGGTCCAGGGGACGACGCACTGGATC
The DNA here is from genome assembly GCF_035917155.1 of Streptomyces sp. NBC_00385. NCBI lineage: Bacteria > Bacillati > Actinomycetota > Actinomycetes > Kitasatosporales > Streptomycetaceae > Streptomyces > Streptomyces sp. NBC_00385. The sequence goes on from NZ_CP107951.1 coordinate 5,549,581, forward strand.
CAGCGGCAGGCGGATCTGCCGGCCGCCCACGCCCCGGCCGCGGACCTCACCGCGGACGAGGACCTCAGGCTCCGCGTCATCGAGCTCCGGCAGGCGGTCCGGGCCCTGTTCGCCCAGGCGGTCAGCCCCGCTCCGCCCAGCCCCGCGGACGCCCACCGCCTGATGCCCGCCGACCGGGCCGTGGCCCACCTCAACGCGGTCGCCGCGCGCGAACCGGTGGCCCCTCAACTGGACTGGCCTGCCGGTGGAGTTCCCGGCACCCGACTGCTGTCCGCGGAGACCGACCCGTACGTACGGCTCCTCGCGGCCCTGGCCCGATCCGCCATCGACTTCCTCAGCGGCCCGCAGCGCGAGCAGCTGCGCTCGTGCACCGCGCCCCGCTGCGTGCGCTACTTCGTGAAGAGCCACGGGCGCCAGGAGTGGTGCAAGCCGTCCTGCGGCAACCGCGCCCGGGCGGCCCGCCACTACAGGCGGCAGCGCACGGTGGCGGAGGGCGGCTCTGTCTCGTCCTGATCGCCCTGATCGCACGGAAGCCCTCGACCGGGATGAGGCGAGCCGGGATGATGTCTGCCTGGGGCGACGGGTGTTGCGGCCGACGAGGGGAACAGCTGACGAGTGCGCCGTTTCCGGAGGTTCCCGGGCGGGGCCGCCGGCCCGAGTTACCGGCGGGCGACGGACATGTGCCGGCGCAGCAGCGCAAGAGGCCCACAGCCACCGGCCGCCACCTGCCGGTCCGCGCGTCGGAGCCGTCCACGGACCTTCTCGACATCGTGCCGCAGGTCCATCAGCCCGGCGGATTCTCCGTGGATGCCTCGTTCCCCAACCGGCAACCTTTGGGGCGCCCCCTCAACACCGCAGCCTGACCAACCGCGAACTTACACAGCCACAGCGCATCATCGGTCCGCTCGTGGCCAAGCGCGGACGGCCGAAGCGTTGTGAAGATGATCTCGGCCGGGCAGACGCGGAGCCCCCAACGGGGCCGGTTCAGGAGAAGGACGGCGCCGGAGGAGAATGACTCAGGAGGCGGACGGCTCGATCTCCCCCGCGAAGACGATGACCTGGTCGATGAGGTTCCGCCGCAGATGGACGACGTCCGTTCCCGCCAGGCGGGGGCCTCCATCCGGCGTCGTGAAGACCCACTTGTACCGGGCCCACTCGTCCGGCATGTCCACCGCTGAACAGCGCACCATGGTGCCGGTCCCCGCGGGGTGGCGCCGGATGTCCAGCACGAACCGCTCGACCGCCTCGATCCCCTCACTGCGGCCCAACGGCCCCCAGAAGACCACGTCCGAGGTGAGGGCCTGGGAGAGCAGCGCCGTCACATAGCTGTCGTCCGAGGCGTTGAACGCGGAGATGAACGTGTCGATCGCGGACCGCGCGGTCTCTTCCTGCTGTTCCTGCATGCACCAGTAATACCAGTCGTCTCGCGGACCGCGCTCGTCCCGTGAGCCGTCTCCCGGCCACGGTGAACCATCCCGGTCACGGCACTAGCTCTCCGCAGGCAGCCCGAGCCGCTCCCGCTCGGCGTAGTAGAGCCGCCTGTGCACGTCTTCCGGGGCGGGATCGGCGGGCAGTTCGCCGAGGCCCTCACCGGACCCGGCGGAAACGGAGACATGCAGCTTCACGAGCGCTGCGGCCACCTCCGCGAACAGCTCTTCATCGTCGAACGCAATGTCGTACAGACAGGCTTCGGAGAAGGTGCGCCCGCCCAGTTCCCAGTACGTCAATTCCGAGTCGACCTTGACGACCGGAGGCGGCTGCCGGTCCACCCGCTGCTGCGGGTGCAGCCAGTACCCGTAGAAGCTGCCGTCCTCGTCCTGCGCTACGGCCTGCAGATACGTGGCCATCTGCGCGGAGGCCGCACAGTTGGCCATGATGTCGGGGTCGGCACGCTCCTTCTCACCGAGATAGCTGAAGTCGGCCAGCGGGTGCGGGGCACCGGGCTCCAGGATGCTGATGCCGAACTGCTCGAACGGGTGCCCGTGTCCCTCCCACTGCGCGGTCGCCAGGAGCCGTACGTCCTCCGGCACGGGACGTCCGCCGAGCCGCTGCCGGGAGAACTCCTTCAACCGCTCGTCACACACAGATGAATCCTCTCGCGGGCCGGGATGACACCACGAAGGGTAGGAGGTGCCCTCCGGAAGGGCGGGTGACTCACGAGCCAAAGGGTCATGCTGCGGGAAAGCCCCAGGCTCCGGGGGCCGACAAACCGCTCCGAACGTGGTGGAGGGATCATGTGGCCGCGAGTCAACGGCATGCGCGCACTGGAGCTGGGCCATCCCGGCGAGATGCGCGCCGCGCTGAACGCTCTGGTCCTGGCCGGCCGGAAGACGGCCACGACCTGCCTGCTCGCCGAGTACGCCGAGGAGACCGAGGGCCTGGAGTACGTCGGTGAGCGGCAGGCGCTCCTGGACAGCGAGGGCCGGTCGATCGCCACCCTGTCGAGCTGCACCTTGCACGCGGCGGCTGATCTGCCGCTTCGGGTGGACGGTGACCAGCTGGGGCCGAGTACGACCCGACGTTCACAGGTATACGCCGTGCACCGCGTGTGTTGGTGTGAGCGGAAATGCTCTGATCCCAGATCCCTGCGCCGTCACGACGCGTGCGTCTGAACGCCTGTCCCTATCTCCGAGGCGCGCTTGACCGCGTAGCCGCACAGGCGGGTGCCGTAGAGGTCGAGGGCGTCGTCAGGGTCCGCGGCGTAGTGCTCGGCGATCTCCACCCATCGGTCCCAGCCGTAGAGGCGGGCATGGCGGCGGTCGTCGTCGGTGCGCTGTGGTTCGTGGCACTCCGTTGCTGTGGCGCGTTGCCGGAGCCACGCCTGCCATGCGGGGTTATGGGCGGGCCCGGCGGCGTGCTGGTGGGCAGCTTCGGCCGCCAGGTCTTCGTGCGGAGCGACACCGGTCCGGTTGCGGAGCTGTGCGGTGATGTACGCGGCGGGCCGCGCGGGGCGCCAGTTGATCCACCAGGAGGTCAGCTCGGCGGCGATGTCGTGGGCGTTGAGGCCCTGGTCGATCAACGGCCGCAGGGCGTAGGCGAGTCGGCGTAAGCCCTCGCCCTGGGTCCAGGGGACGTGCGGCCGGACCTGAGCGGCGGTCCGGATGTCTGCGGCGACCTGGAGCGGGCTTCTCGGCGTCGAGTTCTCGGGAGGGGAGGCGGTTCGGGGCCTCTCGCGCCTGCGCGGGGTGTCTTGAACCGCCCCGTCTACCTCGACTACAGGTTTGCGGGGGCGGGCGGCGAGAGATTGGGGCTCACGCCCCCGACGGCCGGAACCGCCCGCCGCCAAGGTTTGCACGGGCACCACCGGTACCCCGACGACCCGAGCCCCGAACCCCTGACCGTCGATGCGGTTGCCGTGCGCCCGGTCGTAGGCGTACGGGATGGTGGCCGCGTAGATCGTCGCCGTACCCGCGTACGGACGCCCGGGAAGACGCAGGTTGCGTCGCGACCCGTGGCGCAACCAGACCAGCGCTCCCAGCTCCCGCAGGTATCCGACATGGCGCTTGACCGTCGCCCGCGACAGAGCGCAGCGGGCAGCCGTTCCGTCGAGGTCGTACAGCACGGTTCCCGCGGTGTAATCCATCCGCCCGGCCAGGTCCCGCGCGATGCGTAACGTCGCCTCGCCCGCCCTCGGATGAAGCCGGGCCTCCTCGACCAGCCACACCACGGCACGCAACCAGGCCCGCGGCTGCGCATGCCGGGCGGCGGTCGTGGACACCTCCTGGAACGGGCGGGTGACGGGTTGCCAGTCGGGGTCCGGGCATGGCTGAGAGACGCGGCGCGGGGCCGCGCCGAGAACACGACGCATCACTGTCCAGGGAAGGGAGGGAGGGTGGGCCGGGGCGCAAGCACCGGGCGCATGACAGGACGTGCGGCAGAAGGTCGGGGCACGGGCGGTTTCCGACACATGAATGATCCCATGACAGGGTCAAACATGTGGCGGATCAGGGAGATTCGACAGGGGTGACGCTTCTGCCGTCCGTCGACCTCTCGGTATCTTTGCCTCCACGACGTGGAGGCAAAGGAGAGACATGGAAAGCCCACCCGAGCGACTGCTCGACACCGGGGGGGTCGCGGAGGTCGCGGGGATCACGGCCGCCACCGTCCGCCTGTATCTCAAGCGCACCCGCAGGCGCGTGACCGACGAACTCCGCCTGCGGCCAGCCGACTTCCCTCTCCCTGACGATCAGTTCGGCCGCTCGCCTGCGTGGCGGGAGAGCACGATCAGGGCTTGGCTCGCTGTTCGGCCGGGGCGGGGGCGGCCAACTCCGGGCGTGTAGGTGATCCGCGACGGACTGCTGCTCGACCGGTTCGACGGTCAGGCCGAACATCCCGGGGGCATGCACGCTCGGAGGCCGTGATCCGAGGGGCCCAGGACTCACGCCGCCCCTTCTGCCTCGGACTCGGCCTCGAAGAGGAATTGTGCACGGTCAAGGGCCTCGTCAGCGTCGCAGCCATGTGCCCTCAGCCAGAGGAGAAGGTCTGCGATCAAGTCGGTGGCCACCTCCGCAGCTTCCTGAACGCTCGTTGGCCTGGCCTGCGAGGACTTCCGGCGTTCAGCCAACCCGCAGAGGCCCAGAAGGGCCTCTGCCTTGGCTACCTGTTCATTAGCGACATGACCGTCGGCCGACTGCAACCCCGTGGCGAGTTCACACCATGTCGTCTTGGAGACGCCACGCACGATCACTCCCCACCGGGAAGACGTTCCCTCCACCAGTTGCATGCCCCGCCCTCCCTCATCCAGGCCGGCTGCTCGGGCAAGCGTTGGAAGCTGCTGACCGTCAGAGTCGCTCACCTCAATACGCAAGCAACCCCCGTTCATGCTCACCGCCAGGCAGGCCGAGGTCCCCGCGCCCACGTGCTTGATGACGTTGCTTGTGAGCTCAGTTACGCAGACCTGAGCCGCGTAGACCATCGATGAGAGCCCCCAAAGCTCAAGGTGCCGACGCGTCGCTCGCCGCAGGCCGGCAAGCTCCTCCGCCTCAGCAAGGAAAGGAAGTTCCCACCGCTTACGCTCGACACCAAAGCGACATCCACTCATACCGGTCACCCTTCACTGGCTCAACGGTTACCTTGCGCGCCCGTTGCTCTTCATACAGTGATGGTGAAACTCTCAAAATGGAACTCTCGGAAGCCGCTTTCGGGAGCGCGCTCCGTTGGCGCACGCCCCCGGCGTGCGCCACCTTGCCTGTAAGACTCGCTCCCAGGCACCCTCTCCGATACCGACTTGAAGGGCCGAATCCATGCCAGTTGGACCGACCACGCGCAGGCGTCAACTGGGAGCCGATCTGCGTCGACTCCGCGAGGCGAGCGGCCTCACATTGGAGGAGGCAGGCGCCCGCGTAGGCATCTCAAAAGCCACTCTGAGTCGGTATGAGACGAAGGAGGGAACGGTTAAGTGGCCGGCCGTGGACGCCCTTTGCCGCGAGTACGGCTCCTCTGATCGGGAGCGAGAGTCACTGGTCGGCCTGGCTAAGGGAGCTCGCATTCAAGGGTGGTGGCGTTCCCTTGCTGACCCCATCCCCGAGTCTATGAATCTCATGCTCACGCTCGAAGACGAGGTGGTGAGCGAGGGGCACTACGCCTGCATGTATGTCCCTGGGCTGCTTCAGACGCGTGCGTACGCAGAGGCAGTTCACCGTGCTTCAGAGATGAGATGCACGGACCAAGAGATTAATCACATGGTCGACATCCGGATGAAGCGCCAGGAGCTTCTTACGCGCGACGAGCCTCCGCACCTCTGGGCAGTGATCGATGAGGCCGTCATCCGACGAATGGTCGGAGGGCTCTCCGTCATGCACGACCAGTTGCGGCACCTACTTACCGTCTCGGCCGAGCCCAACGTCACCATTCAGATCTTGCCGTTCGCGGCGGGCGCGCACGCCGCCGCAGTTGGCAGCTTCGTCATCCTGGGTGGGGCAACGCCGGAACTTGATGTGGTCTACGTGGACATCATCGGCGGCGGGCTGTTCATGGAGAAGCCGCAGGAACTCGAACGCTATAAGTTGGCGTTCGAGTACTTGCGCGCGCAGGCGCTGGACCCCCAGTCTTCTGCCGCGCTCCTGAACCAGGTGTGCGAGGAGCTGTGATGGATCACGAAGGTGCCCAGTGGTTCAAGTCGTCTTACAGCGGCGGTAGTGGCACGGAGTGCGTTGAAACTGCCTTCACCACCGTCGGCACCTACGTGCGAGACAGTAAGCGTCCGGGCGGCAGTCACTTTCAGGTTGGCCCCGAGGCGTGGGTGCACTTTGTCGGATCGGTGCGTGAGGGCGAGTTGCACTGACGTAGCGCTGCGTTCGGTGGGTGGCCGGGCAGCCGCAGCCGCAGCCGCACCGCTACACCAGTGCCACCCTCCGGTCGCGGGCGGGCAGTCGCAATGCCGATCCCCTCGTGAAGAGCGTTTCGGGCACCCTTAGGGAAGGGCGCGCCCGAGGGTTGGGCCCGCTGTGGCACCGTCTCTCCCTCCCTGTGGCTCAAGCCTGCCATGCTCATCTTGTCGAAGGCCCTGCCTGGCGGAATTGCTATCGGTACCCTTCGATGTACGAGATCTGCCCACCGAACGTGTGCCGGCGCCGATCTCATTCACCTCCCAGAGCGGTATCCGCCACACTAAGCGCGCTTGCATTTGCCCACTGCGTCCGAATTGAAGATGGCAAGCTCCGCACGTCACGTAGTACAACCGATGGAGGGGATGCGGTGTCGAGTCCTGAAGTTCGGCGGGTGCGGCTCCGATTAGCACGGCAGCGTCCACGCCCGCAGCAGGCGCGTGCGCGGGTGGCGCAGGACGAGGGCGTGCAAGGCGTTGGTGTGACGAATTCGCGAGTCGGCGTGCGCACGGAGCGCGCTGCGGTCGATCAATCAGCAAGCGACGAGGGCCAGTCGGGTGTCCCAACGGGCGAAGCGATCGCCCCGGGGAATTCGGTGCATTGGTGGAAGCGCTTTGACTGGGCCAAGATTGCCACCATTGTTGGCGTAGTCCTGGGAGTTGCATCTATTGGGTTCACGGCTATCGCAACCTACTATCAGGCACGAACGTCTGAAGACGCGTTGACCCAGTCAACAGAGAATGCTGAGAGAGAGGGAAGGGCGCAAGCGTCGCGCATCATGGTGTGGCAGGTGTATGGGGACTTCGGTGCAGGGGTGATATACATGCAGAATCGATCACCCGATGCTGTAGTGAACCCGTGGCTTTATGTCACCGGGGCAGGGGTGACCGGAATTCGCACCAAAGGTCTCGAACTGATGGTAAGAGTACTCCCGCCGTGCACTCGCTTGAGTTTCCCTCTGAGCTCCTTTCGCGACCAGCTAGCGGATTTTAAGGATTCGCAAGCGGATACAAAGTTCACTCAATGGAACGTGGAAGGAATTAGATTCAATGACTCGGAAGGCCGTAGGTGGTATCGGGATGAAAGGGGGCCTGTGCCATATGTTGCGAGTCCTTTGAGTAAATTTAAAGGAGTGGAAGCATGGGTGACTCTTTTGATTGATCAATCCACGATGAAGAGCGAGGAGGCTGCTGGATGTGGGGGGTGAGTGAGGGCCCAGCTTGCTCTGCATGACGTGAAACCTCGGAGGGAAGTCTCTAGGCTGTTGACCAGCTCAAGGGGGATTACCCCGCGGCGATTGCTGAGTATGTCCAGACGTCTGCTGGCATCTCGTGGCGCAGCTTCCAAGTGATCGCTATGGGCTTGCTGCCCTTGTGCGTGACGTAATCGGCTGGGCCTAGCAGCATCCAGGGCTGAGGGCCTCCGATGTCCGTCTTCTTGTAGCGTCGGACGAAGAGGAACACGTGAGTCCCCTTCTCTCGGTGTGTTTGGTAGCGAAGGCCTGTGGCGGACGTATCTGATGTTTGGTTCTGGGACTCCCAGTGGAACTCGAACTCGTTCAGTGCGTAGTCCTTGTACCGAGTTTCAGGAGAGAAGTCCTTCTCGCCCTTCTCCAGAGTGATGAGAAGGGCGTCCGTCTGGAGGTTCTCACACCACTTCACGCCCTCGCGGAAGTGCCCGGGCATGAAGCCGTCGACGCCGGACTGACCCAGTGCGGGGAGAATCTCTTCGCGGCTGTACGAGGCGTGAACTGCCAAGGGAAGATCGCTATGTGTGCCGAGTAGCGGCAGCGGAAGATGGTCGGCCAGGTCGAGGACGTGAGCCAGGACCTGGCCGACTTCGTCTCGGAAGGCACGCTGTGTGCGCAGGGTGTCGAAGCCCTCTTGGTAGCTCGTGAAGTCGCCGCCCAAAGGCCAGAGAGAGAAGAAGAACATGCGGGCGTACGCCTGCTCTTGGGCGGTCAGTTGGTCGTACGTGGGGGCGTTGTCGATGAGGAGCTTGGTGTACGCCGCGACGCGTGCAGGGTCATCGACATGGAGGAACGCCGATACGCGCTTCAGGAGTGCTGCCTCGCCGTCGGGGGCGGTCGGATCGAGGAGTGCGGCGCGTCGGAGGAGGCCCGTCCAAGAGTTTCCGTTGCCTCGGTAGAGCTCCTTGAGCTCTCGACCGCTCTCCTTGAGATAGTCCGCGAGCTTCGGTTTCGCGTACGCCGCGACCTCGCGGGCGAGCTGGGTGACGTTGACGCTGATCTGGTTGCGGATGTTGTCTAGGATCAGAGCCTTGGCCTTCGTTTCAAGGATGATCTGGCAGCCAGACGGCAATTGGGGGAAGTCGTCCTCGATGTTGGCGAGGAGACGATTTCGCGTCAGGTTGGTCAGGGCGCGGAACTGCTCTTCGAACCGGAACTCCTTGCGGTGCTGACCGATGAAGTCGAGAACAGTGAGGACTGCCTTGTTCTCGGTGCGGCGCAGCCCACGTCCAAGTTGCTGAAGGAACACCGTGGCGCTAGAGGTCGGCCGCAGAAGAAGGAGGGTATCGACATCGGGGATGTCGAGCCCTTCATTGAACAGGTCTACCGAGAAAATTACTTGGAGCGTCCCCGAGCGGAGCTCTTCGAGTGCCGCCTTGCGCTCATGCTTGGGTGTCTCGCCGGAGAGGGCCACGGCGCTGAGCCCGGCACGTCCGAAGAAGTCAGCCATGAACTGGGCATGTGCCACGGAGACACAGAAGCCCAGCGCCCGCATGGTTCCGGGGTCAGTGACCTTGTCCTTCACAGCCTTGACGACGAGCCTGGCCCGGGCATCGTTACCTGTGAACAGGTTGCTGAGAGCGGTCGTGTCGTATGCTCCGCGCTTCCAGGTGAGGGCACTCAGGTCAGTGTTGTCGGTGACGCCGAAGTAGTGGAACGGGCTCAGGAGTTCGTTCTCAAGGGCCTCCCAGAGCCGCATCTCGGCTGCGATCCGGCCGTCAAAGAACTCAGCCAGGATGTCCAGCCCGTCCATGCGTTCGGGAGTGGCCGTGAGCCCGAGGAGCTCTTGTGGGGCGAAATGCTCCATGATTCTGCGGTAGGTCGTCGAGGTGCCGTGATGGAACTCGTCGATCACGATGACATCAAAGTGATCTGGAGCAAGGCGCTCCAAGGCACGTTCATTGAGCGATTGAACACTCGCGAAGACGTGATTCCAGTCCTCGGGCACTTCGCCGCTGTAGAGGAGCTCGCCGAAGTTCGCATCGACCAGCACATTCTGGTAGACGCGGAGGGACTGCTCCAGGATCTCCTTGCGGTGGGCAACGAAGAGCAGGCGGAGATCTCGCCCAAATTTGTGTCGGAGGTGCTTGTAGTCCAGAGCTGCCATCACCGTCTTCCCCGTGCCAGTGGCCGCGACGAGCAGGTTACGGCTCCGCCCGTGAACGGTGCGCTCGACTTCCAGGCGTTCTAGCATGTCGCGCTGGTGGGGGTACGGACGCACTTCCAGCCCGGAGAGCGTGATGACATTGCGGCCCTGCTGCCCGGCGGGGCCACCGGCGTGAGAGAGGGCCTCGTCCAATCGTTGCGCGTCGATATCGGGGTCGTACGACTCAAAGGAGCGCTCGCTCCAGTAGGCGTCGAAGGTTGCCTCGAACTTCCGCAGGACCGATGGGGTGGCTATCGACGACAGCCGCACGTTCCATTCGAGCCCATCGAGGAGTGCGGCCTTCGACAGGTTGGAGCTGCCGACGTACGCCGTGTCGAAGCCACTGTTCCGGCGGAAGAGCCATGCCTTGGCATGCAGGCGAGTCGAGCGGAGCTCGTAGTTCACCTTCACTTCAGCACCGAACTCGCGGACCAGTCGGTCGAGGGCGCGGCGTTCAGTGGCTCCGATGTACGTGGTGGTGAGAACTCTGATGGGGACGCCGCGATCCCGGGCAGACGTCAGCGCCTGTTCAAGCACTCGTAGGCCATGCCACTTTACGAACGCGCAGAGCAGGTCAACGCGGTCGGCCGTGGCCAGCTCCGCCCGGAGCTCAAAGCCCAAACTCGGATCCTCGGGCGAGTTGGTGATGAGCGCGGTCTCGGCGAGGGGAGTGGCAGGTCGGATGGCGTAGACGCCCGGCGCTTCCTGCTCTGCGACAGCGAGTAGCTGCCGAGGGCCGTCGATGACGACATCGGCCCCCTCGGCGGCACCTTCAACAGTGCTGAGAGATTCGAGGATGTGGTTCGCGGCTACAACCTGTTCCGCGGGCTTGAGGCCTTGCAGCACCTGGCGCACGGCGTTCGCGATGTGGCGGGACAGGACGTGAGGCGTGGACTCGACTCCCACGATGCCGTCGATCGAGTGCCAACCCGCCTCGTCTAGCTGCTTCATCTGTTCCGCAAGCCGCCGGGTGATCAGCGTCTCGTGCAGCCCGGCAACGGGTGCCGCGTCCCCTGATGAAGCCTGGCTGGGCATGGCCGATTCCCCCTCATCGCGATACCTATGTACGCAGTTGTATCAAGGGAGACTGACAATCCTGGTCCCACTAGCCGCCGAACCAAGCCCTGCACTCAGGGCGGTTCGGGAGGACGATCACCAGGATCACCAGGACCAGCACGACCGTGCCGAGGACCGGGGACAGCAACAGCATGAGCAGGGCGTAGGGCACTCCTGTCCAGCTGTAGGCCTTGGCCGATGTGAGCACGCCGGGCCGACGCGTCGCGAACCTGAAGGCCGTGGTGATGCCCCACGCCGCTACCGCCAGGACGAGCACGCCGACGAGGACGACCGTGCCCGAGTGCGCGTCGTCGGGCTCGTCCCAGATGCTGGTGGCGAAGTCGTCCCTTCTGATGATGAGGCTGAGGCCGGGGAGGGCCTGGAGGCAGCCGAGGATGATCAGCATGGTGCGCAGGCGGCTGACCGGGCGGGGAACCAGGCCACCGGTGGATGGTGCACCGCTGACCCGTCCGGCAGGGCCTGGCGGGTGCGGGGGGAGAGGTGGCGGACTGCCGGGGGCCGGGTTGCTGCGGGCTCGGGCGCGTTGAGGCGGCCGGGGGCTGTCGGGTGTGCCCGGGTCGTTCGTGCTCATCTGGTGGCCCTTCCCCCGCAGTGGTCCACGCTTCAGGAAGCCATGGTGGGCGGACGGCGTGCATATGGCCAGATGTATGTCGGTCATGTCCGCCGCCCGGGATGCGCGAGAGATCCGGTCGGGTCCCGGTGACCGGTGGGTGGGACCGGTCCGGTCGCGGTGTGCCGCGCGCACGCTACACAAGGCGGACGAACGGCGGGCGGGCATCGCGCGCCGGGTCGGCCGAAGGGAGCGGGCCCCATGAGCGGCCTCGAAGACCGCCTCGCCCTGCTGGAGCGCAGGCTGCGAGAACTGGAGGACGGGACGGCAGCCGCTGAGGGCGAGGCCCAGGACCGCGTGGCCGTGCTCGACCGGCTCCACCGGTTGCAGGCCGCCATCGACGCCCGCGACTGGGACACCATCCGGAACACCTTCACCGCCGACGGGACGGGCTATCACCGGACGGGGATCGACGAGATCGTGGCCGTGATGCAGGGGCATCTCGGCGGCTGCGGAGCGACCCAGCACCTCCTCGGTAACACCCGGGTGACCATCGACGGGGACCGGGCACGGAGCCTCAGCTACGCCCGGGTTCATCACGTGGGGGCCGGCGCCATGCGGGGCAGGTTCTTCGAGTGCATGGGTGAGTACGACGACCGATGGATCCGTACCGGGACCGGCTGGCGGCTGAGCCACCGGGACTTCGACATGAGGATCCAGCTGGGCGACTTCCGTGTGCTCCGGCCCGCTGACGATTCTGGCCGCTGAAGGGAGGGAAGGAGGGGCGGGCCCAGTCGCCCGGGTCAGCTGTCAGCCGGCCTCAAGTCCCGTACGTAGCCGACCCCCCGCTCCCCGCCCAGCACCGGCTCCTCTCCCGTCGGGACGAACCCCGTCCGGGTCAGGACCGACCGTGACGCGGTGTTCGTGAGGGTGGCCGCCGCGCGGAGCGTCGTCAGGGCGTACGTCGTCGTGCAGAGCGTGAACAACTGGCGGACCGTGGCCGTCGCCAGGCCGCGGCCCGTGGCCTTCTCCGCCAGGCGGAAGCCCAGTTCGGCCTCGCCCTCCGCCACGTCCACCAGGTTGAAGCGGCCCAGCACCTCGCCGTCCCGTGTCACCAGGACGTGGAAGTGGCAGACGCCCGTGGCCTGTTCGGCGAGGCGTTCCGCGAGGTGCGCTGCGAACCGGTGGAAGTAGGCGTCGCCGCGGTCCGGCACCGAGGCCGCGAAGAACGCCCGGTTCTCCTCCTCGAACGCGAGGAGGGCCGGGGCGTGGTCGGGGTGCAGGCGCTGCAGCTCGGGCATGGTGGCAGCGTATGCGGAGCCGGTGGGTGCCGGTGGGTGCCGGTGGGTGGAGGACGGTGGGGAACTGGCCGGCCGATCATGCGTGTCCGTGGTCCGACGCGGGAGAGCCGGGTGCCGGGTTCACGCCGCGAACCGCCTCATGACGGCCGGTGCGGTCAGGCGTCGTCGCGGGTGTCGGTTGGTGTCGCCCCGCCGAGCATGGCGAGGGTCAGGACGTTGCCGGAGATGCCCCAGCCGCCGTCGGCGACCTCTTCGACCAGAACCATGGTGGTGTTGCGGGCGCGTTCGCCGTAGATCTCGACGAACAGCTCGGTGGTGCGGGTGACGATCTCCTCCTTCTGCTTCGGGGTGAGGGTCTTCTCGGGCACCTTGAAGTTGGCGAAGGGCATGGCTGGTTGTTCCTTTCTCAGTGGGGTCTTGCAGGCAGCTTCCTGCGGGTGGTTCAGATGATTCCGCCGTTGGCGCGGATCACCTGTCCGTTGATCCAGTGGCCGGCCGGGGAGGCCAGGAACGCGACGACCTCGGCGATGTCGGCCGGGGTGCCGAGGCGCTCCAGCGGGGGCTGGGCGGCCAGGCGGGCGATGGTCTCCTCGTCCTTGCCGTCCAGGAACAGGTCGGTGGCCGTGGGGCCGGGCGCGACGGTGTTGGCGGTGACGTCCCGGCCCCGCAGTTCCCGGGCCAGGATCAGCGTCAGCGCCTCGACCGCGCCCTTGCCGGCGGCGTACGCGCCGTAGCCCGGGAAGGCCAGCCCCACCACGGACGTGGAGAACGTCACGACCGCACCGCCGGGGCGCACCCGCCGGGCGGCCTGCTGGACGACGACGAACGTGCCGCGGACGTTGGTGCGGTGCAGGTCGTCCAGGACGGCCAGGTCCAGCTCGGCGATCGGCGCCAGGTGCATCCGCCCTGCCGCGTGCACGACGACGTCGACGCCGCCGAACTCCGCTTCGGCCGCGTCGAACAGGGCCGCGACCGCGTGTTCGTCGGCTACGTCCGCGCGCACGGTGATCGCCCGGCCGCCGTTGGTGACGGCCTCCTTCGCGGCGGCTTCGGCCTCGACCTGGTTGCCGGCGTAGCCGACCACGACGGCGTACCCGTCGGCGGCCAGCCGGGCGACGGTCCGGCGGCCGATGCCGCGCGAGCCGCCGGTGACGATCGCGACGCGGGGAGAGGCGGAGGACTGGGACGGGGCGGCGGTCCCGTCGGCGGAGGCGGGGAAGGCGGGGGAAACGGCGGAAGGGTCGGAGGCGGGGGATGCGGCGGAAGGGTCGGAGGCGGGGGATGCGGGGGTGGGCATGGCTGACTCCTGGGGGAAGAGGGCTCGGGCCGCGGCCTTGCCGTTGCCCTGCTGCGTCTTCCACGATCGTCCGGTTCCCCGTCCCCAGCCAGGGCTGCGTCTACCCAGGGGACGCCACCCCCTGGCTGTGCTCCGGCATACGAGTGACCATGGAGGGGTGAACCTTCCAGAACTCGGCGCCTTCCTCAGGACACGACGCGACCGCATCCGCCCCGCCGAGGTCGGTCTCCCGCACGGCCCGCGTCGTCGCGTCCCCGGGCTGCGCCGCGAGGAAGTCGCGCAGCTGGCAGGGCTGTCGGTCGACTACTACACCGAGCTGGAACGCGGCGGCGCTAAGAACGGCGTGCAGCCCTCCGCCCAGACCGTGGCCGCCCTCGCCCGAGCCCTGCGTCTGAACGGCGACGAGCGCGACCACCTCTTCCACCTGGCCGAACGGCCGGTCCCCCCGTCGGCACACGGACCGTCGGCACACGTGCAGCCCGCGCTCCTCGGACTCCTGGACCGGCTGTCCAACACGCCCGCGCGTGTCATCACCGACCTGCACGAGACCCTGGTGGAGAACGACCTCGCCCGGACCCTGCTCGGCAGGTCCCCGGCACACCGCGGCCCGGCGGCGAGCTTCGTGTACCGCTGGTTCACCGACCCGCAGGCGCGCGAGATCTACCCGCCCGAGGACCACCCGCGCCACTCCCGGGTGTTCGTGGCCGACCTCCGGGCAGCGGCCGGCCGGCGCGGCGGCCGGGACACCGAGGTGACGAAGATGGTAGCCGCGCTACGCCGCCGCAGCCCGGAGTTCGCGGCCCTCTGGGACACGCACGATGTCGCGGTGCGCCGCACGGACCACAAGCGGATCGTCCACCCCATGCTCGGCGTCATCGAGCTCGACTGCTACAACCTGCTCAGCGAGGACGGACGGCAACGCCTGCTGTGGTTCACCGCGCCACCCGGAAGCCCGGGAGCCGAGCAGCTGGAACTGCTGTCTGTCGTGGGGACCCAGGAGCTGGGCGTCGCGGAGCCGGCGACCCGGTGAGAGCCCTTGGCGGTTCCCCGACCTGGTACTTGCCGCCGGCGCCTCGTGGAATTACGGGTTCAGGTCGAGGACCCGGACCGGCTCCTTCTGCCATGCCTGAGGGGTGGTGGTCGCGATGACAGCGCCGTCAGGGCGGTCGGCGGTGGGCTGGGCGGCGTGTCGGCTGTGGGCTGTTGACCAGGTCTCCTGTTGCGCCACGGCCAGTGCTGCGGGGAGGTCCAGGTCGAGCACGGTGATGCCGGGCAGGGCTGCCAGGTGCTCGGCGGTTCCGGGGCGGGCCCGGTCGGCTTCGACCAGCGCGCAGGTCGGCGCGTAGAGAAACCAGCCGGGTTCGGCATGCGCGCGGTGGATGAGGCGGGACGCGAGGATGTTGCCCTGGCCGGCGGCTGTCATCGCCGTGGCGTCCAGGACGATGTGCATGGCATCGGTCACCGATTTGTCACCTGGGCCAGCCTGCGGTCCAGCTCACTGTCCAGTTCGCTCTGTTCGGCAGGGGTGGGGGCATAGCCATTCCACTCCTGGAGAGTGGCGCGGGCTCGTTCAGCGCGCTCGGCGCGCTCGGCCGGGGTCAGCATGGTGTCGGCCAGACGGGCCAGGTAGGCGCGCAGGGACAGACCCTCGGCAGCCGCGATCTCCGCGAGCCGGTCCCTGGCTTCTTCGGGGATGCGGACGTTGGCGTCGGGCATGGTCGTACTCCTTCTCATACCAAAAGGGTACGGGTACGTACCCGTACCCGTACAGGGGAACTGGCGTTCGCCTACGCCCCTCCGTGGCAGTCCCGATAAGACCGCCCCGAGCCGCACCAGCACGCCGCGCTCCTCGCCGGCGGCCACGGCACCGCACGGCCGCGGGCCGCCAGGGTCGTCGCGTACTGGGGGAGCAGGTCCGGGTCGGACGGGGAGGCGGCCTCGGAGGCGGCGAACGCCTCGTACGACGGGACCGTGCCCGTCACGATGCCGAGGTTCGGGGTCCCCGCCGCATGGAGGTCGCGCAGGGCCGCCTCCAGGAGGGCCAGGTGGTCCGGGTGCGAGGCGTACTCGCTGCCGAGGCCGGGGTACGCGGTGAGGAGCTCGCGCAGTTCGGGCTCCGGCCAGTGGAGCACCGCCACCGGGAACGGGCGGGACAGGGCCGTGCGGTACGTGCCCAGTTCGGCGCGGAGGCGGGTGATCTCGGCCCGGAGCTCGCCCGGGTCCGAGGAGCCCAGTGCCCACAGCCGCTTCGGGTCGTGGAGCTCGTCCAGCGGGACGGCCGCGGTGTGGAGGGCGTCGGCCAGCTCGTCCCAGGCGTCGTGCGTGACGCCCATCAGGCGGCGTACCCGGTGGCGGCCGGTCAGCAGCGACTGGGTGGCGTACGGGACTTCCTCGCCCGGGGCGATGAGCAGGGTGAGGGCCGTGGAGAAGTAGTCGTGGGCCGACTCCAGCTCGTCGTGGGCCTCCAGGGTCTCGGCCGCGATCTCCCAGGGCGCCGCCTCCGGCGGGGCGGCCGCGCGGATGCCGTCGATGATCGCGCGGGCCTCGGCCTCGTGGCCGTACTCCCACAGGTTGGCGGCGTTGAGCGCCTTCACCAGGTGGGGGTGTTCGGTGTCGGGGTCGCTGAGCAGGGAGTCGTAGAGCGTGGTGGCACGGGCGCGGTCGCCGGCGAGTTCCAGATGGGCCGCTGCCTGGAGGAGCAGCGGTTCGTGGTCCTCCGGGTACTGCGCCGCGGTGCGCAGCAGGCGCTCGGCTTCGGTGGTGTGGTCGGCAGGCGTGTCGGGGCGCATGAACCACACGGTACTGCCGTCCGGGCGCGGCACGGAGGGATGTTGCGGCTCCGAAAGGCGACGCCGGTGGGTGAGCCTTGTTACGGCTCTGGAGAGTTGCGGGCCTTGGGCCTATCGTGCGGGCCGTGCGTCAGCGGACAGGTGAGCGGATACCGGTGGTGGTGCAGCGTGACGTGCGCGGGAGGCGGCTGGCCGCGCGCGGGCTGTGGACGGGCGCGGAGCTGGTGGTGACGCTCGGCGTCGTCCTGCTGCTGCTCGTCGCCCATCAGCTGTGGTGGACCAACCGGCAGGCGCGTGCCGAAGCCGCCGACACCGTGCACGCCCTTCAGCGGGACTGGGGGGAGCCGGAGGAGGCCACCGATCCGCCGGTGGCGGAGCAGCCGCAGTCGCAGGAGGCGGTGGACGGGGACAGTCCCGTCGTGGGGGAGAAGGACGCGGGAGGAGGGGGCGCCGGGGCCGGTGGCCCGTCCGCGCCCCGGCGGTCCCAGGCGTACGCCGTCCTCGGCATCCCGCGCATCGGGCTGACCGCGCCCGTCGCCCAGGGCATCAGCAAGCAGGGCGTCCTGGACAAGGGGTACGTAGGTCACTACCCGGGCACCGCGCAGCCCGGCGGCTCAGGCAACTTCGCGCTCGCCGGGCACCGCAACACGCACGGCGAGCCCTTCCGCTACATCAACCGGCTGCGGTCCGGCGACCGGATCACCGTCGAGACCCGCGACGCCGTGTACACGTACACCGTCGACAAGACCCTCGCCCGGACCCAGCCCGGCGACAGCGGGGTCATCGCCACCGTGCCGCGCAGCAATGTGAAGCCGTACGTGGGCTACCGGAGCGCCGGGTCCTATCTGACGCTGACGACGTGCACACCCGAATTCACCTCCCGGTACCGGCTGGTGGTGTGGGGCAAGCTGACCGGCGTACGGGAGCGCTGAGCATCGCGGGAGAGGTCGTAAGGTTCTCTGACGTGCTCAGACGACGTCCGCAGTTGTTGTGGTTGCTGGTCCCCTACGTGCTCTACCTGGGGGCGCTGCCGTTCGTGAACCGGGTCGATCCCGTCGTTCTCGGGCTGCCGTTCCTCTTCTTCTGGCTGCTCGGGGCGACGCTGCTCACGCCCGTCGCCGTATGGCTGGCCCGGCGGGGTGACCGCCGGTGAACGCCGCCGTCGCGACCTCCGTCTTCGGGGTCTTCATGGTCGCCACCGTCGCCCTCGGGCTGTTCGCCGTACGCGGCAGACGCGGGGGAGAGGGCGGCGGGCTCGCCGAGTGGTCGGTGGGCGGGCGCAGCCTCGGGACCGTCTTCATCTGGGTGCTCATGGCGGGCGAGGGCTACACCAGCTTCAGCTACCTCGGCGCCGCCGGCTGGGGCTACAACTACGGGGCGCCCGTCCTGTACGTGGTCGCGTACATGTCCTGCGGTTACGCCGTCGGCTACGTCGTCGGGCCGATGCTCTGGGCGTACGCGCGCAAGCACGGGCTCGTCGGCATCACCGACATGGTGGCGCACCGCTTCGGCCGGCCCTGGCTCGGGGCGCTCGTCGCCGTCCTCGCGACCGTCTTCCTGCTCCCGTACATCCAGCTCCAGATCACCGGCATGGGCGTCGTCGTCTCGACGATCTCCTACGGCGCCATCAGTCTGAACTGGGCCTACTTCATCGCCTTCGCCGTCACCACCGGCTTCGTCGTGGTGAGCGGGCTGCGCGGCAGCGCGTGGGTGTCCGTGCTGAAGGACGTGCTGGTCATCGCCACGCTCGGCTTCCTCGCCGTGTATGTACCCCTGCACTACTTCGACGGGTACGGGCCCTTCCTCGACCGGCTCGTCACCGAGAAGAGCGAGTGGCTGACCTTCCCCGGGCACGGGGACAGCGGCCTCGGACAGGCCTGGTTCATCACGACCTCCTTCCTCAACTCGCTGACCGTGGTGATCTTCCCGACGACCGTCGCCGGCTACCTCGGTGCGAAGGACGCCGACGTGCTGCGGCGCAACGCGATGTGGCTGCCCGCGTACAACGTCCTGCTGTTCGTCCCGATGCTGCTCGGCATGGCGGCCCTCTTCGTCGTGCCGGGGCTCGTCGGCGCCGAGTCGAACCTGGCGCTCTTCAAGCTGGTCGTCGACTCGCTGCCGGCCTGGTCGGTCGGCATCATCGGCGTCGCCGCCGCGCTCTCCTCGATCGTGCCGATGGCCGTCTTCATGCTGGTCATCGGCACGATGTGGGGGCGCAGCGTGCTCTCGCTCGTCCCGCGCTGGGAACGGCGGCAGAAGGGCGCGGCCCAGGTGGTCGTCGTGGTCGCGGGGGGCCTGGCGCTGCTGCTCACGTACACCGCGCCGAACACCCTCGTACGGCTGTCGCTGATCTCGTACGAGGGCATGGCGCAGCTGCTCCCCATGGTGCTGCTGGGGCTGATGTGGCGGCGGCTGACGCTGCTCGGGGCGATGAGCGGGTTGGTCGTCGGGGTGGGCGTGGTCTGCGGGTTCGTGTTCACGGAGAACGACCCGGTGTGGGGGGTGAACGCCGGCATCATCGCGCTCGGCGCCAACCTGGCCGTCGCGCTCGCGGTGACGTACGCCGGTCCGCGCGAGCACGACGCACGGCCGGACGACGAGGTGCTCGCGCGGGACGGGATCGAGGACGAGACCGATGACGAGGAAGAGCTGTCCCTGAAAGCCGATCGTGTATAACGGTTAAAGGTTGAAGTGCCGTGCGGACCCGTATCGCGCGTCGCGCGGGAGCGTTCGCAGGACAGCGGCCGCAGGAGAACGGAAGGGGGAGGAGCCATGGACGTGAGCGCCGAGCAGCGCATGCGTGGCGGCCTCGCCCGGGTCCTCAGGCCCGCCGGGATCCTGCTCTTCTTCCTCACCGAGGTCCTGCTCGCCGAGGGCGGCAGCCTCTCCGCCGCCGTGGCGCTCGCCGCCACCGCGGCCGCCGGCACCGCGCTCGTCGCCTGCTCGGTCATCAGCGCACGCTGCGCCGCCCCGGTGCCCCGCACCCGGGTCCGTACCGCCATGCGCGACCGGGAGAAACGCACCGCGTTCCTCCCGCAACGGGACCCCGACGCCAAGGGGCGCCGCCGCCCCCGAGCCCCCGGCCTCGTCCTCCTGACGGCCGCGTAGGGCTCTCGCCTCCTCCTTTCCGCCCCAGGTACGTACGCCCCTGTGCGCGTACGCACGGGCGCCCCGCGCGGATCGTCATGCCGAAGCTGATCCACTTCCCGGCACGACGAGACCCCCGGAGGGCTCATCCATGTCCGCCTTCATGTCCGCATTCGCCAGCCTGGTCGGCGCGCTCGCCGACGCGCTCCACCCGCTCTTCCAGAACGCGTCCACCGCCGCCGCGATCGTCCTGTTCACGGCACTCGTACGACTCGCCGTGCACCCCCTGTCGCGGGCCGCGGCGCGTGGGCAGAAGGCGCAGCGGCGGCTCCAGCCGCAGATCGCCGAGCTGCGCAAGAAGCACAAGAAGAACCCCGAGCGGATGCAGAAGGCGCTCATGGAGCTGCACAAGGAGGAGAAGGTCTCCCCGCTCTCCGGCTGCCTGCCGAGCCTCCTGCAGATGCCGGCCTTCTTCCTGCTCTACCACCTCTTCTCCAGTACGAAGATCGGCGACGAGGCCAACGCACTCCTCGGCCACCAGCTCTTCGGCGCCCCGCTCGGCGAGCGCTGGCGCGACGCGCTCGCGGACGGCGGGATGTTCGGTGCGCAGGGCCTCGTGTACGTGGGGCTGTTCGTGATCGTCGCCGCCGTCGCCACGTTCAACTACGGGCGGACCAAGCGCCAGATGGCCGCCAACCCCGTCACCCCGGCCACGGGCCCCGACGGACAGCCGGTCCCGGGCATGGGTGCGATGACGAAGGTGATGCCGCTGATGTCCTTCTTCACGCTCTTCACCGTGGCCTTCGTGCCGCTGGCCGCCGCGCTGTACGTCGTCACCAGCACCACCTGGACCGCGATCGAGCGGGCCTACCTGTACCGCGACATGCCGGCGGCCGGCGCCGCCATGGCCACCGCGGCGTAATCGCGGACGCGAGTGCGCCGGTCCAGTGTGTGAACAGGGTCTTGCGGGGTGATCGGATGTCTTGGAGGATCGGACAAGCCTGCGATGGCCGCAACCCATCCGACGGGCCCGATCTCGACCGAGGGAGACAGACCGTTGAAGTTGCTTCGTGTGGGTACAGCGGGTGCGGAACGTCCGGCGCTGCTGGACGAGGACGGAACCCTGCGTGACCTGTCGGGCATCGTCACCGACATCGACGACGCGCTGCTCGCCGACGAGGACGCGCTCGCCCGGGTACGGGCCGCCGCGGCCGCGCCCGGGGAGCTGCCGGCGCTCGACGCCGAGGGGCTGCGGGTGGGCCCGCCGCTCGGCCGGATCGGCAAGATCGTGTGCATCGGGCTGAACTACCACGACCACGCCACGGAGACCGGCGCCCAGATACCGGGCGAGCCGATCCTCTTCTTCAAGGCGCCGGACACGGTCGTCGGGCCCGAGGACACCGTGCTCGTGCCGCGCGGCAGCGAGAAGACCGACTGGGAGGTCGAGCTCGCCGTCGTGATCGGGCGCACCGCCCGGTACCTGGACTCCGCGGAGGAAGGGCTCGCGCACGTCGCGGGATACGCGGTGGCGCACGACGTCTCCGAGCGCGCGTTCCAGATCGAGCGCGGCGGCACGTGGGACAAGGGCAAGAACTGCGAGACGTTCAACCCGCTGGGCCCCTGGCTGGTGACGGCGGACGAGGTGGCCGACCCGCAGGCGCTGCCGCTGAAGCTCTGGGTCAACGGTGAGCTGAAGCAGGACGGCACGACGGCCGACCAGATCTTCCCCGTCGGCGAGGTCGTGCGCTACCTCAGTCACTTCATGACGCTCTACCCGGGCGACGTGATCAACACCGGTACGCCGGCGGGGGTCGCGATGGGGCAGCCCGACCCGAAGCCGTATCTCCGGGCGGGGGATGTCGTGGAGCTCGAGATCGCGGGGCTGGGGCGGCAGCGGCAGGAGCTGAAGGGGGCGTAGGGGGCCTTCGGGCCCGGGGTGCGCCCGGGGAGCCGCTTCGTCCTCAAGCGCCGGACGGGCTTGATTTTGCCCGGCTGGGCTTGGTCGCAGGCTCGGCTCGATGCGCGATTGCGCTGGAAAAGATCGGAGGGGTGGGGGCTGCCCGGCGGCAGCCCCCACCCCTCCGGCGTGCCGGGAAACCGATCAGTCGCTGATCTGCGTCGCGAACTGTTCCAGCGCCTCGACCACCAGTGCGTGGTCCTCCGCCTGGGGCAGGCCCGACACCGTGACCGAGCCGATGACGCCCGCGCCCTCGACCGCGATCGGGAACGAGCCGCCGTGCGCGGCGTACGTGTCCGGGTCCAGGCGCGAGGCCTCGTCGAAGGTCGTCCCCTTGGCCCGGAACCGCGTCCCGACCAGGTACGAGCTCTCGCCGTACCGTTCGACGACCTTGCGCTTGCGGTCGATCCACGCGTCGTTGTCCGCGCTCGAACCGGGCAGCGCGGCATGGAACAGCTGCTGGGCCCCGCGCCGGATGTCGATCGCGACCGGGGCGTGCCGTTCCCGGGCCAGGGCTACGAGCAGGCCGCCGAGCGCGTAGGCGTCGTCGTAGCCGAAATGCGGCAGCGTCAGCCGGCGCTCCTGGGCGATCAGCTCGGAGATGGTCGGAGCGGTGGGGTTCATGCGGACTGCTCCTCGGTGGCGTGAGCGGTGGCGGATACGGAGGCGGAGGCCTGGGGCAGGGCGACCGTGACGCCGTCGCGGGCCGAGCGGCGGGCGGCCTCCAGAACGTCCAGCGCGGCGGCGGCCTGGAGGGCGGTCACCGGATTCTCGCCCTTGCCGCGCAGCGCGTCGGCGACCGCCGCGTAGTACGCGGGGTAGTCGCCCGGCAGCGTACGCACCGGGGTGCCGCCGCCCGTGAGCGGGGACTCGCCCGAACCGAGCCGGCCCCACAGCGCCTCGTCCTCCACACCCCACGGCACCCGGGCCGACGGGCGCGTGCCCTCGCGCAGGGCCGCCTCCTGGGGGTCGAGGCCGTACTTGACGTACCCGGCGGTCGATCCGAGCACCCGGAAACGCGGGCCGAGCTGGGCCGTCGTCGCGCTGACGTACAGATGCGAGCGGACCCCGCTGGTGTGGGTGATGGCCAGGAACGTGTCGTCGTCGGCCGCCGCGCCCGGGCGGCGCACGTCCGACTCCGCGTACACCCGGTCCGCCGGGCCGAACAGGACCAGCGCCTGGTCGACGACATGGCTGCCCAGGTCGTACAGCAGCCCGCCGATCTCCTGCGGATCGCCCGACTCGCGCCAGCCGCCCTTCGGCTGCGGGCGCCACCGCTCGAAGCGCGACTCGAAGCGCTGCACCTCGCCCAGCTCACCGTTGGTGACGAGTGAACGCAGGGTGAGGAAGTCGTTGTCCCAGCGGCGGTTCTGGAAGACCGAGAGCAGCAGCCCGCGCTCCTCGGCCAGCGCCGCCAGCTCCCGGGCCTCGGCGGCCGTACCGGCGACCGGCTTGTCCACGACCACCGGCAGACCGGCCTTCAGCGCGGCCGTCGCGAGCGGGACGTGGGTCTTGTTCGGCGACGCGATCACGATCAGGTCGAGCTCGTCCGCCCGCGCCCACAGCTCGTCCGGCGAGGCGGCGAACCGCACCTCGGGGAACTCGGCGCGGGCCTGCTCCCGGCGCTCCTCGTTCGACGTGACGACCGTGTCCAGGACGAGGCCCTCGGTGGCGGTGATCAGGGGGGCGTGGAAGACGGAACCCGCCAGGCCGTAGCCGACGAGTCCGACGCGCAGGGGGGTCCCGGACGATCCGGAGGTCTCGTGAGTCACGTGGGCAGTCATGCTTCCACTTTGGCAACGCTGTTGCCAAAGTGCAAGCGCAGGAGACAATGGGTCCGTGAACAGGAGTAACAGCGGCGCGAACCTGCCGACACTGCGCAGCCACAACGCGGCGCTCGTGCTCGACCTGCTGCGGGCGGCGGGCGAGGGCGGCATCAGCCGGCTCGAACTCGCCGCGCGGACCGGCCTCACCCCGCAGGCCGTCAGCAAGATCACCGCCCGGCTGCGCGCCGAGGACCTGGCCGCCGAGGCCGGGCACCGCGCCTCGACGGGCGGCAAGCCGCGCACCGTGCTGAGACTCGTCCCGGACGCCGCCCACGCGGTGGGGCTGCACCTGGACCGCGACGAGCTGACCGTGGTGCTCGTCGACCTCGCGGGCACGGTGGCCGCGAGCCATACGGCCCCCCTGGACCTCGGCGCCCCGGCGGACGAGGTGCTCGCGGCGGCGGCCGGGGCCGTCGCCGCCGTGCGGGGCGACGGTGCGCAGTCGGTGCTCGGGGTGGGCGTCGCCGTACCGGGGCCGCTCGACCACCGGGGCGGGGTCCTGCACCGCGTCACCGGGTTCCCGCAGTGGGACGGCTACCCGCTCCGGGACGAGCTCGCCGCGCGGACCGGGCTGCCCGTCGTCATCGACAAGGACACCAACGCCGCCGCTCTCGGGCTCGCCCTCCAGGCGCCGGACCCCGCCGACTTCGCCTACCTCCACCTGGGCACCGGCCTCGGCTCCGGGCTGGTGCTCGGCGGGGCGCTGCACCGCGGGGCCCGTACCGGGGCGGGGGAGTTCGGCCACCAGACCGTCCAGCTGGACGGCGCCCGGTGCAGCTGCGGCGGGCGCGGCTGCATCGAGGCGCTCTGCCTGGCCGCCGTGGAGCGGGGTGACGTCGCCGAGGCCGCACGGGTGCTCGGGACCGGCGCCGCCAATCTGGTCGGGCTGCTCGACATCGACCGGGTGGTACTGGGCGGACGTCTTGTCGCCGCCGACCCCGACGCGTACGTCAGAGGGGTACGCGCGGTGCTCGACGAGCGGGCCCGGCAGGGCGGGGCCGACGGGGCGCCCGTACCGGTCGTCGCCGCGGGCGGCGGGGAGCGGCCGGTCGCGGAAGGGGCGGCCCAACTGATCCTCGCCCCGCTGTTCGGCCGGGTCGCCGGCACCGCGGGCGGGGGCGGAGAGCCGGCTGCACCCTCCGCGGGCCCCGTCCCCGACGGTACGGAACTGGGCTGATCGAGGGGTCCCGGGCGGCCGGGCGGAGGACTCCCCGGCATGTCGGCGGCGGCCCGTCCGCGTCCCCATGACACGGTCGCGGTTCCTGCCGGTGAACTCCGGGCCCGGGGCGAGCCGACCGTTTCCGCGAGAAGTGAAGGCTGCCCCGCCATGCCCCCCACACCGCCCCCCGCGACACCTTCGCCGTCCTCTTCGCCGGCCTCCTCCTCCTCCTCCCCCGAGCACCCCGCTCCGTCGCACCCGCCGTCGCCGCCGCCCCCCGCGGCCGGCCGTACCCGGCACGGACTCGTGCTCGGGCTGGCCGCGGCGAGCGTCGTGCCCGCCGTCGTCCTCGGCGGCCCGGCCGCGGCCGCCCCGCAGCGCCATCCGGCCTCCACCCCGGCCGCCAACCTGAACCCGGCGTCCGCCCCCGACGCCGCCTCCGTGAACCCGGCGTCCGTGCCCGAAGCCGCCTCCGCCCCGGACGCCGCCTCCGCCGACCAGCAGCCGGCCTGTGGTGACCCGGGGGCCGCCGACTTCCCGATCGACACCCGGATCCACGGCGGCCCGGACACGTACGCCTCCGGCGGCGGCTACGGCACCTGGTTCCTGGACCTGACCAACACCACCGCGGAGTCCTGCCGCGCGATCCACCCGGTCCTGGTCCTCACCGACGAGGACCGCGCCCTGACCTCGGACCAGATCCAGCTGGAGTTCTCCGAGCGCGCCCACCCCGGCGTCGAACACCGCGTCAGCTGGGAGACGACCGACCGCGACGAACACATCGGCGTCTTCGGCGGCGAGGGCGACGACTCCTTCGCCGGCTTCACCGTGCCGGCCGGCCGGACCGTCACCGTCCAGGTCAGGCTGGCGTTCACCTCCGACACCAGCCCCGGCCGGATCACCGCGAACGCCGCGATCGTCCAGCGACAGCGCGCCGACAGCGGCCCCGGGGGCGAGGCCCTCGACGGGGAGTGGGTCGGCGAGTCCGAGGACTACCCGTTCACCGTGATCGAGGACGACGGCAGCGGGGACCCGACGGACGACGGCACGACCGACGTACCCGGCGAGGCGGAGGAGGGCGGCGGCCTCACCGGGCGGCCCGACTCCAGCCCCACCCCGCGCCCGGTCGCACCCGGCCGCGATCCGGCCGGGGTGCCGGAACTCGCCAGAACCGGAATCCAGGTCCCGATCCCCCTGCCGGGCCTCACCGTCGCCGGCTTCCTGATCGGCGGCGGCGCCGTAGTACTGGGCGCCCGCCGCATGCGCCGCACCCCCCGCTGACCCCCGCCGTCCCCGGAGACCGACGGTGGCTTCCGGCCGCGTCCCGGCGCCGCGACCACCGGTGTTCATGTCCGTCTGCCACCATCGGCCCGTGGACTTCCCGTACGACCAGGCACCTGGCGCACCGATCCGCTCCGGCATCCCGGAGCACGGCCGCATCCCGAAGTACTACGCCGTCAAGGCGAGAGTCTCCACCCTCGTCGACGAGCTGGGCGAGGGCGACGCGCTGCCGCCGGAGCGTGATCTCGCCCAGCGCTACGAGGTGTCGCGCGAGACCGTGCGCCAGGCCCTGCGCGAACTGATTCTGGAGGGGCGGCTGGCCCGGCAGGGCCGCGGCACGGTGGTCGCGGGCCCCAAGATGGAACAGCCGCTCGCCCTCGCCAGCTACACGGAGGGCGTCCGCCGCCAGGGCCGCACACCGGGCCGCCGCCTCATCGGGCTGGAGCGGTTCCCCTGCCCCGAGGCACTCGCCGCCGAGACCGGAACGGAGCCCGGGGAGCCGGTCTGGCACCTGGAGCGGGTCCTGCTCGCCGACGACGACCGGGTCGGCCTGGAGAGCACGTACGTCAGCGTCGCCCGGGTGCCGGACCTCAGGGAGGAGTTCGACGCCGGCTCCTCGTTCTACGCCTATCTGCACGACCGGCTCGGCGTCTCGTTCGGCGACGCGGACGAGCGCATCGAGACGGTGCTCGCCACACCCCGCGAGGCGCTGCTCGTCGGCACGCCGCCCGCCCTGCCCATGCTGCTGATCCACCGGCTCTCGCGGGACGCGGACGGCCGGCCGCTGGAGCGCGTGCGGACGCTGTTCCGCGGCGACCGGTTCTCCTTCACCACCCACCTCGACGGACGCGGCTGAGCGGTCGCACCCCGCCGGACACCCCGCCCGGGCGTGCCGCACGCCGACCCCCTACGATCACAGGAAGGTAACGGGTCTGGTCCAGATTTGAGGCTCGGTTCATCCTCCCGTTGCCCCGCCGATTCATCCGGGCCATCCGCACCGAGGAGCGTTGCCGTCGTGAGGGTCATCGTCGTAGGAGCCGGCGTGGTGGGAACCATGCACGCCTGGCACGCAGTGAACCGCGGCCACGAGGTCGTCCAGATCGAGCGCGAGAGCGAGGCGCGCGGGGCATCGCTCCGCAACTTCGGACAGATATGGGTCAGCGGCCGGGCCGGTGGCGAGGAGCTGGAGACCGCACTCCGCGCCCGTGAGCTGTGGGAGTCCATCGGCGCACGGGTGCCGGACCTCGGGTTCCGGGCCTGCGGCTCGCTCACCCCGGTCCGCACCGCACGGGAGACCGCCGTCGCCGAGGCGGCCGTCGCCCGGCCCGACGCGGCGGCCCGCGGTTACCAGCTGCTCACCGCCGGGGAGGCCCGCGCGGTCAACCCCGCCCTGCGCGGCGACTTCGCCGCCGCGCTGTGGTGCGAGCGGGACGCGGCCGTCGAACCGCGCACCGCCCAGCTCGCCCTGAAGCAGGCGCTGCTGGCCTCCGGCCGGTACACCTACCTGGGCGGCCGCGAGGTGCGCGAAGTCGTCGCAACGGCATCCGTCCGTGACGACCACGGCGATGTGCACACCGGCGACGCCGTCGTCCTCGCCACCGGCGCCTGGCTCGGCGGCCTCGTCCGCGAGCTGGCCGGACCGGACCTGCCCGTGCGGCGGGTCCGCCTCCAGATGATGCAGACCGACCCGCTCGGCGAGCCGCTCACCACGTCCGTCGCCGACGCCGACAGCTTCCGCTACTACCCGGCCTACCGCGGCGAGGCGCTCGACGCGCTCAACGCCGGACAGGCCCAGGACCCCACCGCCGCCGCACACCGGATGCAGCTCCTGATGGTGCAGCGCCGCGACGGCGGACTGACCATCGGCGACACCCATGAATACGAGCACCCCTTCTCCTTCGACACCGTCGAGGAGCCGTACGAGCACCTCACCGCGGTCGTCGAGTCCTTCCTCGGCCGCCCGCTGCCGCGCATCCGGCACCGCTGGGCCGGGGTCTACGCCCAGTGCACCGACACCGGCCGCGTCGTCCACCGCCAGCAGGTGCGGGACGGCGTCTGGCTGGTCACCGGGCCCGGCGGCCGCGGCATGACCTGCTCGCCCGCCATCGCCGAAACGACCGCCAACGAACTGAACTGGTGAAGAAGTTGAACCACGACGCCCCGCTGAACGACGCCCCGCTGAATCTGATCGTCCTCGACATGGCGGGCACCACCGTCGCCGACGGCGGCCTCGTCGAGCAGGCCTTCGCCGCCGCGGCCGCCCGGCTCGGCGTGGAGCCCGGCTCCGCCGACCACGCGGAGAAGCTCGCGTACGTGCGCGCCACCATGGGCGAGTCCAAGATCACCGTCTTCCGCCATCTGTTCGGCGAGGAGACCCTGGCGCAGCAGGCCAACGCGGCCTTCGAGGAGGCGTACGGAGAACTGGTCGACGGCGGCCGTATCGCACCCGTCCCCGGCGCCCGCGAAGCCATCGAACGGCTCACGTCCGAGGGTCGGACCGTGGTCCTGTCCACCGGCTTCGCCCGCCCCACCCAGGACGCGATCCTCGCCGCACTCGGCTGGCAGGACCTGGTCGCCCTGACCCTCTGCCCGGCCGACGCGGGCGGCCGGGGCCGCCCCTACCCGGACATGGTCCTCGCCGCGTTCCTGCGCACCGGCGCGGTGGACGACGTCCGCCGGACCGTCGTCGCGGGGGACACCTCGTACGACATGCTCAGCGGCGTACGCTCCGGGGCCGGCATCGTCGCGGGAGTCCTCACCGGTGCCCACGACCAGGATCAGCTGACCCGTAGCGGAGCCACCCATGTCCTCGGTTCCGTCGCCGAACTCCCCGGCCTGATCGCGCGGGCCGAGGCCTGACGGGCGGCACCGATCCGCCCGCGGCGGCGACGTTCCCGCCTCCACCATGATCAGGCTGTATCTCCCGTCGAACGAACCGCCTAAAATCGGAGCCGTCGGCGCTGCACAGCGCGGTGCCGCCGGCGTCCCCGCACCTGGCGTACGGCAACTGGAGTCCCACATGGCAGAGCGCAAGCCGATCTCGTCCTGGCTCACCGACATGGACGGAGTCCTGATCCACGAGGGGACGCCGATCCCCGGCGCGGATGCCTTCATCAAGCGGCTGCGGGACTCGGGGCTGCCCTTCCTGGTCCTCACCAACAACTCCATCTACACCGCCCGGGACCTGCACGCCC
Source organism: Streptomyces sp. NBC_00385 (assembly GCF_035917155.1). Classification (NCBI taxonomy): domain Bacteria; kingdom Bacillati; phylum Actinomycetota; class Actinomycetes; order Kitasatosporales; family Streptomycetaceae; genus Streptomyces; species Streptomyces sp. NBC_00385. The sequence continues at coordinate 5,578,820 of NZ_CP107951.1, forward strand.
GGCTCAGCCGTATGGGCCTCGACGTCCCCGTGGAGAACATCTGGACCTCCGCACTGGCCACCGCCCAGTTCCTGGACGACCAGCGGCCCGGCGGCACGGCCTACGTCATCGGCGAGGCGGGGCTCACGACCGCGCTGCACGACATCGGCTACGTCCTCACCGACCACGAGCCCGACTACGTGGTCCTCGGCGAGACGCGTACGTACTCCTTCGAGGCGCTCACCAAGGCGATCCGGCTGATCAACAACGGGGCGCGCTTCATCTGCACCAACCCGGACGAGACCGGCCCGTCCGCCGAGGGCCCGCTGCCCGCGACGGGCTCCGTCGCCGCCCTCATCACCAAGGCGACCGGCAAGGCCCCCTACTTCGCGGGCAAGCCCAACCCGCTGATGATGCGCACCGGCCTCAACGCGATCGGCGCCCACTCCGAGTCCAGCGCCATGATCGGCGACCGGATGGACACCGATGTGCTGGCCGGCCTGGAGGCGGGCATGCAGACCTTCCTGGTGCTGACCGGACTCACTACGGTGGCGGACATCGACAAGTACCCGTTCCGGCCGTCCACGGTCGTCGACTCCATCGCCGACCTGGTCGAACTCATCGACGTGGCCTGACCCGGCCGGGTGCGGGGAGCGGGGCGGCGGGCCCGCCGCCCCGCACTCCACCGGCCCAGCGGCCGGGCCCTGCGGATGCGGAAAGCCCCGGCACGCGTGAACCTTCCATCAGGAGGTTCACGATGCGTTCGATACCCGTCACGTTCTGTGCCGCCGCGGTGGCCGCGGCGACCCTGATGCCCGCTTCCGTCGCACTGGCCAATTCCGACTCGGACCGCGAGGACTCGCGGTCCCGGGCCACCCTCACGCTCTCCCCGTCCTCCGTCTCCCCGGGCAGCGAGGTCGACCTGGAGGTCGACGGCTGCAAGGGCAAGGAGGCCAAGGGCAGCTCCGACGCCTTCGTCTCCGAGGCGCGCTTCTCGCCCGGCGGCGACCGGACGCTGTTCGCCGAGGCCCGGGTCCGCTCGGACGCCGAGCCCGGCGACTACGACGTCCAGGTCGTCTGCAAGGGCGACAAGCACCTCAAGGCGTCCGCCGTGCTGACCGTCGTCCACCGCAACCGGCCCATGCCCGTCGCCCCGGTCCGCGCGGGTGGCGGAGGTACCGCCGTGCTCGCCGACCAGGCCACCGCCCAACAGGACGGCCCCGGCACCGTGCACGCCGTGGTCGGCCTCGCCCTGGCCGCCGTCGCCGCCGTCGCCGTAGCCTTCCGCAGCGTGCGACGCCGCCGCCCGGCCATCGACTGACGTGTCCGCCTCGGACCACTCGGCGGGGCACGGCAGGCTGCTCACCGGAGTGGCCTGGGCCGTACTCCTGCTGGGTCTGTGGCTCTGGGGCCGCGGCATCACCAGCGGCTCCGGCGTCGGCTCCGCGCCGACCACCGGCGACGTCGCCGCGGTCGGCCGGCCGCTCGGCGTCCCGCTGCCACCGGCCCACGACCCGATCGAGGGCGTGGCGCCGCGGAGTGTCGAGATCCCGTCGATCGGGATCCGGGCCCCCGTCGTCTCCCGGGGCCTGGACGAGGACGGGGCGATCGAACCGCCGTCCTTCGACACGCCCCGGACCGTCGGCTGGTACGGCGCCGGCACCGAGCCCGGCGCCAAGGGACCGGCCCTCTTCGTCGGCCATGTCGACACCGAGACCAAACCGGCCGTCTTCTACGGGCTCAGCGCGGCCCGCCCCGGCGCCGAGGTCGAGGTGACCCGGGCCGACGGCAGCGTCGCCGAGTTCACCATCGACGACGTCCAGGTCTTCACCCGCGAACGCTTCAACGCGCATAAGGCCTACGGGCCCCGCAAGGACGGCCGGGCCGAGCTCCGGCTGATCACCTGCGGCGGCACGTACGACCGTGCGTCGAAGTCGTACACGGCGAACGTCGTCGTCTCGGCCTACCTCACGGGCGAGAAGTCCCGGGAGCAGGTGCGGGCCGAGGCGGAGAAGGAGGCGGTCGGCAAGGCGGGTGCGCCGGCCGGCGGCTGAGCGGCTGGTATCCGGCCCGGCCGGCTGCCCGGTTCTCCGGGCGCCGGCCGGGCCGGTTCCTCGACCGCGGGGCGCGGGCCGCGGGAGTGGCCCGGCGCGGACACGGGAGGTCGGTGGCGGCCGGGTCCGCCGCACGCCCCACTGTAGGGGCACGAACTTCCCGGACCCAGCCCGTTTCTGACGTTACGTCGATAACCGGTCACCCTCCGCACGCGGCCGCCGGGGCAGAGCGTGGTGAACCCGCCGTAACAGCTCTTCGACGAAGCCGTGAGGGCCAGGGCCGGTCCCGGGCGCTGTGCCAGGATGGACGGCGATGCGACAGTGCACCGCCGTCGCACCCGAGGGGGAGTGGATGTACGGCAGTCACAACGGCCGGTTCGGCATGCGAGGGTTGTGCGTGGCCGCGGCAGGCGCCGTGCTGCTGCTCGCGGGATGCGGCTCTTCCGGTGACGACGACGGTGACGGCGGATCCGGGGGCAAGAACCCGGCGGCCATCGGCCAGCAGCCCAAGGGCGCCGACCCGTACTGGGTCAACCCCGACGGGAACGCCGCCCGGCAGGTCGGCCGCTACACCGAGGACGGCAACGAGAAGGACGCCGCCCTGATCCGCCGGATCGCCCGGCAGCCGGTCGGCGAGTGGATCGGCACGGACAATCCGGAGGCCGAGGCGAAGGGCTTCACGGAGGCGGCCCAGAAGGCCGACCGGGAGGCGCTGCTGGTCCTCTACAACATCCCGCACCGCGACTGCGGCCAGTTCTCCAAGGGCGGCGCCGCCGACGGAGACGCGTACCGCGCCTGGCTGGACAGCGTGGCCAAGGGCATCGGCGACCGGGGCGCGACCGTGGTCCTGGAGCCGGACGCGGTGCTGCACCTGGTCGACGGGTGCACCCCGCAGGAGTTCCACGAGGAGCGCTACGACCTGCTCAAGGGCGCGGTGGAGCGGCTCAAGCAGCTGCCGGGCACCAAGGTCTACCTGGATGCGGGCAACGCGGGCTGGCACACCCCGGACGCACTGTTCCAGCCGCTCCAGCAGGCGGGTCTGGGCGCGGCCGACGGGTTCGCGGTCAACGTCTCCAACTTCCAGACCACCGCGGTCAGCAAGGACTTCGGCAAGCAGCTGTCGGCGAAGGTCGGCAACAAGCCGTTCGTGATCGACACCAGCCGCAACGGCAACGGCCCGTACACCGGCGGCGCCCCCGAGGAGAACTGGTGCAACCCGCCGGGCCGGGCGCTCGGCGAGACGCCGACGACGTCCACGGGCGACGAGCTGGTCGACGCGTACCTCTGGATCAAGCGGCCGGGAGAGTCCGACGGCGACTGCCGGGGCGGCCCGAAGGCGGGCGCGTGGTGGCCCGAGTACGCGCTGGGGCTGGCCCGCGGCACCGAGTAAGGAGGAGGGTCCGGTCCGGTGCCGCGGGAGACGCCTACGGCACCTCCACCCACGTCCCCTCGGACGGCGTGCCCTTGTCGTCGGTGACGAACAGCATGTACCAGCCCGACGGCACCAGCGCACGGTTCCCCGGCACCGTCACCGAGATCTCGCCGTCCTTCTGCTTCAGGTCCAGCGCCACCGAGCGCTGGTCGGTGTCGGTGACATGGGTGACCGCGCTCGGCCGCATCAGCTTCGCCGACTTGATGGACGAGGCCTGGTTGGTGGTGAACACCGCCGTCTTCCCGCGCTCGATCTTCTTCGGTCCGGCGGTCAGCTCGGGCCGTGAGTCGCGGTACAGGTAGGGCGGGGTGTAGATCTCGATGCGCTGCTCGAAGACGCCCGGCCGGGTGTTGGCCTTGTCGGAGTAGAGCGAGTCGGATCCGAAGATCATGACCCGGCCGTCGGGCAGCAGTACGGACCCCGAGTGGTAGTTGCGGCCCACCGCCGGGTCGGCCACCCGCTGGTACGTGTCGGACTTCGCGTCGTACAGCCGCGCCTGCAGCACGTCGGAACCGCCGCGGCCGCGGTAGTCGTTGGAGCCGCCGGTGACCAGCAGGGAGTCGTCGGGCAGCAGGGACGCGCTCGGGTAGCGGGTGCCCTCGTCCAGCGAGGCGCCGTCCTTGAACTCCGGATCGGCGTCCTTGAGGTCGACCAGCCGGGACTTCTCGCTGGACTTGTCGGACTCGCCGACGCCACCCCCGCCGATCACCATGAACTTCTCGTCCTGGGCCGGAGGCAGCCGTACGGTCGCCGAGGTCTCCATCTTGTCCGGATCGCTGAGGCCGGGGATCTTGGTGAACCTGTTCGTCGCCAGGTCCCAGACGCCGGGGTCGCGGCCGACGGTGGCGGGGCCGTAGCCCGCGTTCGAGCCGGAGTAGAAGAGCTTGCCGTCATTGAGCAGGAAGATCGCCGGATAGGTGGGGAACTTCCGGACGATGCCGGTGTACTCCCACTCCTTGGTCTCCGGGTCGTAGATCTCGTCCTTGCCGGGGACGATCTGCCCGATCTCGTCGAGGCCGGACAGGGCGAGGACCTTGCCGTCCTCCAGCGTGGTGAGCGTCGGGTACCAGCGTGCCTCGTTCATCGGGTCGACGGTGATGTACTTCTCCGCCACCGGGTCGAACTCGAAGGCCTCGCGGATGCCCTGGAAGTCCTTCTTGTCGAGGGCCAGCTTCTGGGCGATCCCGTAGACGTTGCGGGTGTCGGAGCCGGACAGACCCGCTATTCGGTAGTTGTCCTCGGCGCCCGTCTCGTACTTCGTGCCGGACTTCTGCGCCTCGACGTAGATGCGGCCGAGACCGGGGTCGTTGCGCAGGAAGGCGCCGGTGTTCTTGTCGAAGACCTTCTTGGCCTTCTCCACCAGCACCGGGTCCTTGGTGACGAAGGTCTTGCCGTTGGCCTTGCCGGTGAACCGGGTGCCCGCCGGCAGTGTGATCGGCTTGTCCGGGTCCTCGTTGTGCACGATCATCAGGCCGCCGGCCTTGGTGACGTCACCCTTGAGCTTCTCGTACTGCTTGGTGCCGCCGGCTATGAGGAGCTTGCCGTCGGGCAGTTGGGTGTGACCGGCGCAGAACATGTCCTTGGGCGTGGGGATGTTCTTGAAGGCGTTGGTCTCCGGGTCCCACAGCACCGAACGGAAGCTCTTCGCGTCGAAGTTCTTCTGGTTGTTGCCCGAGCCCGCGACGAGCAGCACCTTGCCGGTGTGCAGCAGCGCCGCGTGGATCGTGTTGATCCGGAACTCGGAGGGGATGTCCAGGAAGTCCCAGTGGCCGTTGGCCGCCTTGTAGTCGGCCTGGTTGATCTTGTACGCGTGGTAGCGCTCGGTGCTGAAGCGGTACAGCCACGGCCCGTTCGCTCCCGCGAGCGCGAGAACCACCGCCGTACTGATCGCCATGCGGCGGGTACGGCGGCTCGGACGGTACTTCATTGTTTACGTCCCCCAAGGGCGATCTGCATGGTCTGTTCGTTGCCGGCCCAGTGGGGCTTCTCCTGCTGGGCGTGGGCGGGTGGTCCGCTCGGCGGCGGCGGGCCCGCGCGGCGCTTCTTCTTCTCGGCCCGCATCGTGTACCGCCAGCCGAAGATCGGCGCCGCCGTGATCAGCAGCGCCAGCGCGGCCCAGGTGAGCATCGCCGGGTGGCTGTGACCCAGGACGAAGGACGCCGCGATGGAGCCGGCGAAGACCAGGATGAAGAAGAGGTGGATGCGGAAGGTCCCGAAGAGGGTGTCCGGACTCGACGAGTCGCCCTTGGGTGTCACGACGAAGGAGCTCTTGCGGCGCAGTACGGCGTCCATCAGGGAGCGTGCGTAGATCGGCGCGGAGAGCGCGGACATCATCATGCCGGCGAGACCGCCGGACCCCTCGGGCTCGTGCGGCGAGACGTTGTGCCGGCGGTTCCAGATGTACAGGCCGATCTGGAGCGCCGAGGCGTTGCCGTACAGCATCATCCAGACGGTCGGGTCGATCTGCACACCGGAGGCGCCCATGCCCAGGAACAGTGCGCAACTGAGGGCCGCGAGGATCCAGTTCATCGCGGACATCGGATAGAAGATGATCATCATCGTGTAATTGAAGAGCTTGCCCGCGGGCAGCGAGAAGAAGCCCTTCCAGTACTGCTTGAGGATCGTCTCGTACGTGCCCCGCGACCAGCGCAGCTGCTGGGTGAAGAAGTCCGTCCACGCGGTCGGGCCCTCGCCCACGGCCAGCACGTCCGGCGTGTACACCGAGCGCCACTTGCGGCCGGTGTGCGGATTGCGGGCGCGGTGCATCTCGAAGCCGGTCGCCATGTCCTCGGTGATCGAGTCGTACAGGCCGCCGATCTGCTTGAGGGCACTGATGCGCACCGCGTTGCTGGTGCCGACGAACATGGGGGCGCCGTAGCGGTTGCCGGCGCGCTGGATCAGCGCGTGGAAGAGGAACTGCTGCGACTCGGCGGCCTTGGTGACGAAGCTGTCGTAGTTGCCGTACACCTGCGGGCCGATGACGAAGCCGACGTCGGGGTCGCGGAAGTAGCCGAGCATCCGCTCCAGGTAGTTGGGCATCGGGACGTGGTCGGTGTCGACCGATGCGAAGAAGTCGTACGCGTCACCGTGGGCGTCGAGCCAGGCGTTGTAGTTGCCGTGCTTGGTCTTCGCCCGGTGCGGGCCCTTGGCCTGGTTCCAGTGCGCCACGCCCTTGCGGGAGAAGTGGTGCACCCCGAGCCGCAGGCAGACGTCCTTCACGGCGGGATCGTCGCCCTCGTCGAGGAGCCAGACGTGCATCAGCCCGCGGTGGCGGATGCGGACGGCGGCCTCCAGGGTCTTCGTCACCATCTCCAGGGGCTCCTTGCCCGGGACGAAGGAGGTGAGGAAGGCGACCCGGGTGCCGGTCTCCGGCACGACCGGGACGGGGTCGCGCGCCACCAGCGTGGCGTGCGCGTTGGAGAGGACGTTCAGGGTGCGGAAGAGCTCGATCAGTCCGATCGAGACCAGCATCACGATGTCGAGGATCAGCAGCGTGTCGTTCTTGAGGTTCGGATCGCGCTGTGTCCAGTGCTCGGGCTGCATCAGCCAGGCGAAGAGGCCGAGCGAGACGAGCGGGGCGGCCCCCAGCAGGAGGGCCGCGCGTATCCGGTGGGGCTCCTGGGAGAGGAGCGAGCGGTATTTCACGGTGTACGGCCGGGTGGGGTCGGGCTGGGTCAGAGGCCCGGCGAGCCGGCTGTAGTGCTCGTAGTCGTACCGTGGCAGCGCTTTCCCCTGTCGCCGCCGCTGGCCCCCGGTCCGCAGCTGCGGGGGTATCCGAAGCTGTGTCGTCCGGGACGGGTCGTGGTCCTGCCGGGCGCCTGGCGGCGTCGACGTCATGGGTCATCCCCCTGCACGCAGGCGGGGCTGCGTGGTCGCTCGGTCGTTTCGTCTCGTCCTCCGCGTGTCCCCCTGGAACGCGGCCGACGGCTCAGTGGCGGGTCACCGTTCGTGAGACAAGGAACGGCATCCTTCCGGTTGCATGATGCCTGCTCGGCGTTTGCTTGTGCACGACGCCTCCCCCTTGCGTCGAACACAACCGGAATCCTGCTCTCCGATTCCCCCAACTATGCGTCTCATCGGCGTGGTTGGCGCCGACGACTCCCAGACAGACTGGCCGACCTCAGCCCTCACCGCAAGGGCGAAAGGGGTTATTACCCGCTCATACGCGCGATTTGTGGGGCTCTTGTGAAGAGGTGGTGTGAGGGCGTATGAGGGTGCGGACGAGAGCGCCGCGCGCCGTCCCGGTGCCGGGTGGTGGCTGCCTGTCGGGCGGGTGCGAGCTGTGCGTGAGCAAAGTGTTCACCGGGTGGCGCCTGTGCGGCGGGTGGGGGGAGGTGTTCGCGCGAGGGGTGGCGGGCGCGGGAACGAGAAAGGCCCCCTCACGCGTGGTGAGGGGGCCTTGACTCTGCGTGCGCCGCCAGGGACTCGAACCCCGGACCCGCTGATTAAGAGTCAGCTGCTCTAACCAACTGAGCTAGCGGCGCCTGCTGACCTGGAGAACTCTACCCGATCTGCGGCCGTGCTCCTGACCATTTCCCCTCCGCCACGGCCTGTCGGATGGTCGTTTTTTCTCTTCTATCCGTCAAAATGCGATATGTCAGGAGAGTTGAGACACTGACGCCCGTACAGATGCGCCCAAAGATCTTGACGAGTGCGGAGGGAATCGCATGACTGTGCCGGCCTTCGAGGAGTACGTACCTGCCATCGACTGCACCTGTGCGGGATGCGCCGTCCAACGGCGCGCCGCTGCCGCCGGACTGCCGACGCGGTACGGAGGGCACCCGGCCGCGCACGGCGCGCGGCGCGCGATGGTGCTGGTCACCGCCGCCGGAGTGGTGCTGGGCTCCGGTCTCGCGGAAGCCGCCGGCGCGGCGGCCGACCCGGCTCCGGTGACGGACCCGGGCCAGGCGGCCGACGCGGTCGACGGACCGGACGAGCCGGGGCCGGACAGCCCACAGGGCGGACCGGGACCACTGCAGGGTGCGGGAGCCTCGGGACCACCGGCGTCCCAGACGTCGACCTCCACGCTGCGCACGACCACCCGGGCCGACATCATCAACCGCGCGAAGAAGTGGGTCACCGCGCAGGTTCCGTACAGCATGACGAAGTACTGGTCGGACGGGTACCGCCAGGACTGCTCCGGTTATGTGTCGATGGCCTGGAACCTGCCCGGCAACGAATGGACCGGCAGCCTCGCCACCTACGGGACGCGCATCGCCCGGGAGGAACTGCAGCCCGGCGACATCCTGCTCTTCCACAACCCGGCCGACCCCGGGAAGGGCTCGCACGTCACCGTCTTCGGCGGCTGGACCGACTACACGCACACCCATTACACGGCGTACGAGCAGACCAAACCGCACACCCGCAAGCAGACGACGCCCATGGCGTACTGGACCAACTCCGGCAGCTACGTCGCCTACCGCTACAAGGGGCTGACGAGCGGAAGCGGTGGCAGCGCCTCCTCGAAGACACAGTTCCCGGGTGCCGCGAAGTTCGGCGCCGGCACGAAGAACGACTACGTCACCCGGCTCGGCAAGATGCTCGTCGACCGGGGCGGCAAGCGCTTCTACAAGGTCGGCCCCGGCCCTGCCTGGGGCAGCGCCGACCGGCTGGCCACCCAGGCGTTCCAGAAGGCCCAGGGCTGGAAGGGCAAGGAGGCCGACGGCATCCCCGGCCCCGACACCTGGCGCCTGCTGGTGAACGGAATCGGCCACGACATCCCCGCCGCGGGCGGCTCGGCCGGGCCCGGCGGCTCCACCGCGGTCCCGGCCTTCCCGGGACGGGGCTATTTCAGGCCGGGTCAGTCCAACAGCCATGTCGACAAGCTCGGCAAACAGTTGGTGAAGAAGGGATACGGCAAGTACTACCTGTCGGGCCCCAGCTCTCGGTGGACCGAGGCGGACCGACGCAATGTCGAGGCCTTCCAGAAGGCCCAGGGCTGGCGGGGCACGGAAGCCGACGGCTATCCGGGTCCGGAGACCTGGCGGCGACTCTTCGCGTGACACGACGCACATGACGGAGGCGGGAATGCGATCCACGGTGTCGGACAGCTCCGGGAACCCGGAGAACCGGGAGAACCCGGAGTACGGGGAGGAGAGGTACGGGGCGGTCCCGGTACGGGAGTGGGTGGGCCCGGAAGGGGCGGGCCGGGTCACGGATGCCTGGGCGGCGGCGGGGGAGCGCGCCGATTCGGGCGGCTGGGCGATGGAGGACGAGCCGCCGGACGCGGGCGGGCCGGGTGTGCCGGATGCGGGGCCGGGCGTGCCCGTTCCCGTTCCGGGTTCGGCCGGGGTGCCTGGGGGGACGGTGCCGGTGTCCGGGCCGGACTCCGTCGTCGACCTCGTGCTCGACCTGGTGCCGGGCGAGGGTGATCGTGAACCCGGGGGAGCCGGATTCGGGGCGACCTCGGCATCGGTGTCGGTCCCGGCGTCGGTGGGGGCGCCGGTGGCGGGACCGGCCATGGAGGCGACGGGGAGCGCCCCGGAGCCGGAGGCCGCGCACCGCGGCCCGGTGTTCCGGAAGGCCGCCGAAGCCGGTACCGCGGGGCCACCGCTGCTGCGCGATGCCGGGGCGCATGTCTCGGAACTGCTGCCGGCGCCTGCACCGGAGGTGCGCGAGGTGCGCGAGGTTCCGGAGGCGCATGAGGCTCCGGACGTCCGCGAGGCCCGCGAGGTTCGCGAGGCCCGCGAGGTTCGCGAGGCCCGCGAGGTTCGCGAGGCCCGCGAGGTTCGCGAGGCCCGCGAGATCCGCGAGGTTCACGAGATCCACTACGCCCGCGAGGCCCACGAGGTTCACGAGATCCACGAGGCCCACGAGGCCCACGAGACCCACGAGGCCCACGAGGCCCGCGACGCCCGCGACGCCCGCGACGCCCGCGACGCCCGCGAGGCGTATGAGGTCCGCGACGTCTGCGAGGCCCGCGAGGCGTATGAGGTCCGCGATGTCTGCGAGGCCCGCGAGGCGTATGAGGTCCGCGATGTCTGCGAGGCCCGCGAGGCGTATGAGGACCCCGAGGTCCACAAGGCGCATGAGGCCCCCGAGGTCATGGAGGTCCCCGAGCCCGCCGTGGCCGTCGAGGCCGCCGCAGTCCCCGAGGCCGCCGCAGCCCCCGAGCCCTCCGCGGCCCTCGTCGAGGTCGCCCCAGGTCCCGAGGTCTTCGCAGCCCCCGAGGTCTCCGCGTCCGTGCCGGGGCCGGGACCCGGGTCCGGATCGCGGCCGGGCCCCGCCCCCGCCTCGCCCTCCCTCATGTTCACCGGTGAGGACACCGGCGAGTTCCGTACCGATGCCCGTGCGGACACCGGCCGGCACCAGGCGGTCATCGCCAACGAGCGCACCGCCTCCATCCCCGTGCACCTGCTCTTCCGTGAGGAGCACGAGGCCGGGGCGGACGCGGCCGCGCTGCCGGCCACCGTCGTGGGCAGGGTCCCCGAAGGCGAGCAGCCGGCCGGTGTCCGGCGGGCGCCGGTGCCGAGGACCTCGCAGGTGCGGCCCTCGACCCGGCCCGCGCCGGACGCCGACCCCCGGCTCCACGAGCGGCCGGGGCCGTCGCTGCCCGGCTGGGTCGCGGTGCTGACCGGCTTCGGCGGGATCGCCGTGACCGGCGGAGTCCTGTGGTGGACCGGCGCGTTGCCGGCCCGGGTGCTGTCGCGGATCGGGGTCGGAGCACGCCCGTACGACGGACTCGGCATCGGTACCTGGGCGGGGCTCGCGCTGCTGGTGACCGTGGTGCTCTTCGCGTTCGGCGGTCTGAGCCGGGGGCGGGTCGGATACACGTGGGTGCTCACGCTCTTCGGCAGGTACCGGGGCAGCGTGCGGCGGACCGGGCTGATGTGGGTCAGCCCGCTGCTGCTGCGGCGCCGGGTCGATGTGCGGCTGCGGCACTGGCGCAGCGAGCCGCTGCCCGCGATGGACGCCAACGGCACCGCGTTGCGGGTCGTCGTCCTCGTCGTGTGGCGGGTCAAGGACACCGTGCGGGCGACGCTGGGGATCGAGGACCACGAGGAGTACCTGCGCGAGCAGGTCGAGGCGGCCATGGCGCGGGTCCTGTCCCAGCTGCCCGCCGACGCCTTCCACGAGGACGCGCACACCCTGCGCAACGCGGAGGCGGTCGGCGACGCGCTGACCCGGATGCTGAAGGCGGACTGCGAACCGGTCGGCGTCGAGGTGTACTCCGCGCAGCCGACCGGGATCGAGTACGCCCCCGAGGTGGCGGCGGCCATGCAGCGGCGCCGGATCGCGGCCATCGACGCCAAGCACCGTGACAGCGTGCTGACTTCGGTGGTGGATGCCGTGGACGACACCGTCAACCGGCTGACCGCCCGGGGCCTCGTGGAGCTCGACGACTACGAACGCAAGTCCCTGGTCAAGGACTTGACGGTGGCCTTCTACACCGGCCGCAGTGGTGGGGACAGCGCCTGAACCCTTCTGCCCGGCGCCTCGGAGGCAACCGGAATCCAGCTCTCATTGGTCTGGACATGTTCATGCTGCGTCAATAATCTAGGCCTTGGTCTAGACCGCACGACACGCGCGTAGCAGTGCTCATGGAACTTCCCCCACGTCTCCGAGGAGCGGCAGCAATGCGTAAGAAGACAGGCGCGGCCCTGGTCGGCCTTGCGGTAGCGAGCGTTTCGATGTTCGCGACCAGCAGTGCCAGCAGCCATGGCTACACGGACAACCCCATCAGCCGCCAGAAGCTGTGTGCCAACGGCACGGTGACGGGCTGCGGCAACATCCAGTGGGAGCCGCAGAGTGTCGAGGGCCCCAAGGGCTTCCCGGCGGCCGGACCCGCCGACGGTGCGATCTGCTCCGCCGGACACGGCGAGTTCGCCCAGCTCGACGACCCGCGTGGCGGCAACTGGCCCGCCACGAAGGTCACCGCGGGCCAGGGCTTCAGCTTCCGCTGGCAGTTCACCGCCCGGCACGCCACGTCGGACTTCCGTTACTACATCACCAAGAACGGCTGGGACCCCACCAAGCCGCTCAAGCGCTCCGACCTGGAAGCGCAGCCGTTCATGACGGTTCCGTACAACAACCAGCAGCCCCCGGCGACCCTGACCCAGCAGGGCACCATCCCCACCCAGAAGACCGGCAAGCACATCATCCTCAGCGTGTGGAACGTCGCCGACACGGCCAACGCGTTCTACTCGTGCTCGGATGTTCAGTTCTGACGCCTGGTCGGTTACCGTGCGGCGCCATGGGGAGCGCAGGCACCGTCGCGGAGCTCGTTCAGCGCCAATGGGGCGACCACCGGCCCGGGTTGAGACACGAGGGCACCGTCCTCACTCATCATCAGGTCGCCTCGGGTGCTGCCGCGCGGGCCGCGCTCCTGGCGGAACTGCTGCCGGCGGGCAGCGAACCGCACCTCGGGGTGCTGCTCGACAACACCCCTGAATTCCCGCTGTGGTTGAGCGCGGCGGCCCTGGCCGGGGCCGCCGTCGCGGGCATCAACCCCACCCGCCGCGGCGCCGAACTGGCCCGCGACATCCTGCACACCGAATGCCGGGTGCTGATCACCGAGCGCGCCCACCTGCCGCTCCTCGACGGCCTCGTGCTGCCGGGGGTACGCGTCCTGGTCACCGACACCGACGCGTACGCCGCGCTCCTCGCCCCCTACGCCGGGGCGCAGCCGGGCGACGCCGTCCTGAAGCGGCCTGCCCCCGCGACCCGGATGCTCCTCTACTTCACCTCCGGGTCCACCGGTGCGCCCAAGGCCGCGATCTGCACCCAGGGCCGGCTGGCGGCGGCGGGGCGGTCGCTCGTCGACCACTTCGGGATCCGGGGCGAGGACGTCCACTACATCTGCATGCCGATGTTCCACGGCAACGCGGTGATCGCCGACTGGGCCCCCGCCCTGTCCGCCGGAGCCTCCGTCGCTCTGCGCCGCCGCTTCTCCGCGTCCGGCTTCCTCGACGACGTACGCGCGCACGGCGCCACGTACTTCACGTACGTCGGCCGTGCCGTGCAGTACCTGCTGGCCACTCCCGAGCGCCCCGACGACCGTGAGCACCCGCTGCGGCTCGGCTTCGGCACCGAGGCGGGCGCCGTGGACGCGGCCCGCTTCCGGGAACGGTTCGGGGTGCGGCTGGTCGAGGGGTACGGCTCCTCGGAGGGCGGGGCGGCGATCCAGCGGACGCCGGACACCCCGCCGGGCGCGATCGGCCGGGCGTCGGACCGCGACGATCTCGCGGTCGTCGACCCCGAGACCGGCCGGGAGCGGGTCGCCGCGGTCTTCGGCCCCGGCGGCACCCTGGTCAACGGAGCAGCCGCCATAGGCGAACTGGTCAACCGGGGCCGCACCCCCTTCGAGGGCTACTGGCGCAACGAGGCGGCGGACGCCGCCCGGGTGCGCGACGGCTGGTACTGGACCGGAGACCTCTTCTTCCGCGACCCCGACGGCTTCCTGTACTTCGCGGGCCGCACCGAGGACCGGCTGCGGGTCGACAGCGAGAACCTGGCCGCCGCGATGATCGAGAACATCCTGGCCCGCTGGACCGACGCGGTGGCCGTCGCGGTCTACGCGGTGCCCGACCCGGTCGCGGGGGACCAGGTCATGGCGGCGCTGGCGCTGCGCGACGGCGCGCGGTTCGACCCGGAGGCGTTCGCCGCCTTCCTCCGGGACCAGCCCGACCTGGGGACCAAGATGGCCCCCCGGTTCGTGCGCGTCGTCCGGTCGATGCCGGTGACGGCGACGAACAAGGTGCACCGGGTCGGGCTGCGCCGGGAGGGGTTCTGGTCCGGGGGGCCGCTGTGGTGGAACGGGGGCGGCGGTGCGTACGAACCGTTCGGGGAGGGACAACTCGGCACGCTGGTACGGGAGTACGAGGAGCACGGGCGCCATGATCTGCTGTCCTCACACGGGGGAGGGTTCTGAGGCGGAGGCCTCCGGGACGCCGGGCTGCGAGGCCGCCCGTCGCAGGTGCGTCACCGCCAGCACCGCCCCGACCAGCAGGAGCAGCCCGCCGGCCACCGCGGCGTACTGCATGCTGTGGACGAAGGCGTCCCGCCCGACCGCGATCAGTGAGCCGTCACCGGTGGACAGGGCCCCCGGCAGTGTCTTGCGGGCCACCTCCGGGGCGGAGCCCGGCATGTCCGCGGTGTAGACCGCGGTCGCCACCGCACCCAGCAGTGCCATCCCCATCGCCCCGCCGAACTCCTGCCCCGTCTCCAGCAGCGAAGCCGCCGAGCCGGCCTTCTCCGGCGGGCTGGTGGACATGGCCAGGTCGGAGACGAGCGCCATCACGGTGACGATCCCGCAGCTCATCACGGCCGAGCCGATGAGCAGGATCGCCAGGGAGTCCGTACCCGACAGGGCGAGGACACCGAATCCGGCGGCGGCGATGACGAAGCCGGCGCAGATCACCCGGGCGCGCTCGGTCCGCTGGGCGATCGCGGCGGCGGCGGGCGCGGCCGCGCCGACCGCCAGGGACGGGGCCAGACTCCACAGCGCGGCCTCCATCGTGCTCATCCCGAGCACCGACTGCAGGTACTGCGTGGTGAAGAAGGACGAGCCCATCATGGCGAACGAGGCCAGCGCGTTCAGCCCGATCCCGGCGGCGAAGTTCCGGTCACGGAACAGTTCCCGGCTGATCAGGGCGTCGGTGCGGGTGCGCTGACGCCGGACGAAGAACAGGCCGGCGACGAGACCGGCGGCGATGACCAGACCGTTGCGCAGGTCCATCCCCTCGGCGGCGGTCTCCTTGACCCCGTAGACGACCGGCAGCACGGCGCCCATGGACAGCGGCACGCTCAGGAAGTCGAAGCGCCCGGGGTCCGGGTCCTTGAACTCCGGCACCAGGACCGGCACCAGGATCAGCAGCAGCACCATCGCGGGCACGTTGATGAGGAAGACCGAGCCCCACCAGAAGTGCTCCAGCATGACGCCACTGAGCACCGAACCCAGCGCGATCCCGCCCGCCATGGCGCCGGACCAGATGCCGATGGCCCGGCCGCGCTGCCTTTCGTCGCGGAACATGTTCCGCACCAGGCCCATGGTCGACGGCATCAGGGTCGCCCCGCCGATCCCGAGCAGCGCGCGGGCCGCGATGAGCATCTCCGGGCTGGTGGCGTAGGCGGCGCCGACCGATGCCGTGCTGAAGGCGACCGCGCCGAACAGCAGGAGCTTGCGCCGGCCGATCCGGTCACCGAGCGAGCCCATCGTGATGAGGAGACCGGCGAGCGCGAAGGCGTACACGTCGAAGATCCAGAGCTGCTGGGTGGCGCTGGGTGCGAGGTCCCGGTCGATGGAGGGGATCGCGAAGAAGAGGACGGACACGTCCATGGAGACGAGGAGGAGAGGAAGGAGCAGGACCACGAAGGCGGTCCACTCCCGACGGCCGGCGAGATCGCCGGGACGGGCTTCGGTGCTCGTAGGGTTCGTCATGCCAGGGAATATACGAGCGTTTAAAACAAGTGTCTAGTACGAATGTGTAAAACGTTTGTACATGGCGACGGGCAGCACAAAACACACGAGGCGGTCTCCGTGGAACGGAGACCGCCTCGTGTGGTGTCTGTGCGCCGCCAGGGACTCGAACCCCGGACCCGCTGATTAAGAGTCAGCTGCTCTAACCAACTGAGCTAGCGGCGCTTGCTGACTCGAAAATAATACCTGGTCTCCAGGGGTGCTGACGACACACCTGCGTATCCCTGGTGACCTGCGCGTTTGTGATCCCGGCCGCATCGTGACGTCAATGCGGGTGCCGAGGGGTGCCATATTGGCCTCGCAGTGGCGCCATTCATGTGCCATCGTGGCACCACTGCGAAATGAGCCCTCGGCTGTGCGGAGCGAAGGGCTCTCGCTTCAGGTGCGGTGGACTGTCAAGGGGGACGCGTCATGCAGGCAATGCAGCAGCAGCAGTCGGCGGCACCTGGTGCCCTCGCCGCCTTCGCCCGCTTCGTGCTCTGTGGTGGTGGAGTGGGGGTCGCTTCCAGCTTTGCCGTGGCGGCCTCGGCCTCCTGGATGCCGTGGGCCCTGGCCAACGCCCTGATCACCGTGGTGTCCACGCTTCTGGCCACCGAGCTGCACGCCCGCTTCACCTTCGGTGCGGGTGGCCGTGCGACCTGGCGGCAGCACGGGCAGTCGGCCGGGTCGGCCGCGGCGGCGTACGCGGTGACCTGTGTGGCGATGTTCGCGCTCCAGCGGTTGGTGGACGCGCCGGGGGCCGTGCTGGAGCAGGCCGTCTACCTGTCCGCCTCCGCGCTCGCCGGTGTCGCGCGGTTCGCGGTGCTGCGCCTCGTCGTCTTCGCTCGCAACCGTTCGGTGGTCGGGGCCGCCGGACGTCCCGTGCGCGCGGCGGAAGCCCGGGCCCTGGACCCGGCCGGCGCCGCGGGTTTCTGCCGGGCCGCCTGACCCCTGAGCGGTCCGCGCCTCAAGAAAAGTCATTTTCTTTCGTAAGTGATCTTTCTTTTTGCGCAGAGCTTTGTAGGGTGGGCCCGTGACGAAACGACGACTCTCCCAGGTGGCCGAGTACGCGGGTGTCAGCCAGGCGACGGTCAGCCGCGTCCTCAACGGCAGCCCGGACGTGGCGAGCACGACACGCGACGCGGTGCTGAGCGCGCTGGACGTGTGCGGCATCGAACGGCCGCTGCGCTACCGCTCCCCGCGCGCGGCGCTGATCGGCCTGGTCGTGCCCGACCTGCAGAACCCGATCTTCTCCGCGTTCGCCGAGGCCCTGTGCGGACTGCTCAACAAGCGCGGGCTGATACCCGTGCTGTGCACCCGCACCGCCGACGGCGTCTCCGAGGCGCACTACATCGAGATGCTGCTGGACCAGAACATCGGCGGCATCGTCTTCATCGGAGCGAGCTACGCCGACGCGGGCCCCGAGCACGGGCGGGCGCTGCGGGAGCGCAAGGTGCCGATGGTGCTGCTCAACGCGGCGGACGAGAACCTGGGCGTGGCCCAGGTCCGGGTGGACGACGCCCTGGCCGCCGAGCAGGCGCTGACGCACCTGGGCGCGCTGGGGCACGAGCGGATCGGGATGATCCTCGGGCCGCTCGGGCATGTCCCGTCGGCCCGGAAGCTCGCCGGGTTCGCGGGCTTCTGCAGCCGGCGCGGGGTGGCCCCGGACGACTGGCGGCGACTGGTGGCGCATGCGCTGTTCACTATGGAGGGCGGCGCCACCGCGCTGCCCCGGCTGCTGGCCGAAGGGGTCACCGGGATCGTTTGCGCAAGCGACGCGCTGGCGCTCGGAGCGGTCCGCGGCGCCCGCAGGCAGGGGCTCTCGGTACCGAAGGACCTCTCGGTCGTCGGCTTCGACGACTCCCCGTTCATGGTGGCCACCGAGCCCCCGCTGACCACGGCCAGGCAGCCCATCCAGGCCATGGCGACGGCCGCGGTCGCCGCGCTCATGGCGCAGATCGACGGCCATGCCAGTGCAAACGACCTGATGATGTTCGACACCGAGCTGATCGTCCGCGGCTCGACCGCCGCACGCCCTCGCTGATCACGGCGGCGTTACCGCCCGAGGTCAAGAAAATTACTTTCTTGCGTTGATGCATTGACTTCTTGCGTAACCGGCTTCTACCTTCAGCGCAGCTCAAAGCGCTCGGGGTCCGACAGCCCCGCACCCAGGAAGGCACGATTCGCATGGATGGCTCGTCCGGCATCAGCAGACGTCAGCTTCTCGGCTCGGCGACGGCCGTCGCCCTGTCCCTCGCTCTCACCGCCTGCGGTGGTTCCTCCTCCTCGTCCTCCGGAGTGGACAAGAACGGCGTGGTGACGATCAGCGTCAACGGCATGCCGGCCAAGACGCAGCCGGTCGACCGCAAGAACTTCATGGAGGACGTGAAAGCCTTCGAGAAGAGCCACCCGAAGATCAGGATCGACGCCCGCGAGGGCCAGATGGACCCGAAGACCTTCGCCGCGAAACTCGCGGGCGGTCAGCTGGAGGACGTCTACTACGTCTACTTCACCGACCCCGCCGGGCTGATCCAGCGCCGTCAGGGCGCCGACATCAGCAAGTACGTAGCCGACGTGCCCTTCTTCAAGGACATCGACCCCGCGCTGCTCAAGGTCTTCAAGGACGCCGACGGCAAGACGTACGGACTGCCCACCGGCAACTACTCGCTCGGGCTCCTCTACAACCGCGCCCTGTTCAAGAAGGCCGGCCTCGACCCGGACCAGCCGCCGACCACCTGGGAAGAGGTCCGCACCGCCGCCAAGAGGATCAGCGCGCTCGGCGACGGCACGGTCGGATACGCCGACTACAGCAAGAACAACCAGGGTGGCTGGCACCTCACCTCATGGATCTACTCCATGGGCGGCGACGTCGCGACGCGGCAGAGCGGCACGTGGAAGGCCGCCTTCGACAGCGACGCAGGGCACAAGGCCCTCCAGGCGCTGCACGACATGCGATGGACCGACAACAGCATGGGCACCCGCCAGCTCCTGGAGATAGCCGACGTCCAGAAGATGATGGGCTCCGGCAAGCTCGGGATGTACATGGCGGGACCGGACAACATCCCCACCATCGTCAAGCAGTTCGAGCGCAGCTACGACGACTACGGCCTGGCCGCCATGCCCGGCACGGCGACGCTCGGCGGCGGCGACGGGTTCATGTTCAACCCGAAGGCCTCCCCGGAGAAGATCAAGGCCGGTCTCGCCTGGGTGCAGTGGAAATACCTGCGCAGCCCCGAGCGCGAGGCCGTGGACAGCAAGCGGGCCAAGACGGACGGCGTGCCGATCGGACTCCCGCAGCCCCGGCTGTTCGCCGGTGACACCCAGGCCGAGGTCGACCGGATCCACGCGCAGTACGCCAACACCCCGGTCAAGAACTACCAGCCCTTCGTCGACCGCAACGCCCAGGTCGCGACCAAGGTCGAGCCGCCCAACGCCCAGCAGCTCTACACCGTGCTCGACGGCGTCATGCAGTCCGTGCTGACCAAGAAGGACGCGGACATCGACCAGCTCCTCAAGGACGCGGCGAAGAAGGCCGACACCATCCTCGCCACGGTGAAGTGACGATGACCGTGCCGCCGCTCACCTCCGCCGTGGCGAAGAGCGCCGGACGGGAACAGGGGGACCCGGCCGGGGCCGGGCCCCCGGCCCCGCCCCGTACCGCCGAGGCCCCCCGGCCCGGAAGCTCCCGGCTGCGCCGGGCGGTCCGCGAGAACCTCGTCGCGTACCTCTTCCTCGCCGCAGGAATCCTCTGCTTCGCCCTGTTCTCCTGGTACCCGATCGTGCGGGGCGCGCTCCTCGGATTCCAGCAGGTCACCTTCGCCCAGCCCGCCGAGTGGGTCGGACTGGACAACTTCCAGCGGCTGTTCGACGACCCGCTCTTCCTCACCGC
The DNA here is from genome assembly GCF_035917155.1 of Streptomyces sp. NBC_00385. Lineage (NCBI taxonomy): Bacteria > Bacillati > Actinomycetota > Actinomycetes > Kitasatosporales > Streptomycetaceae > Streptomyces > Streptomyces sp. NBC_00385. The sequence continues at coordinate 5,598,571 of NZ_CP107951.1, forward strand.
CTGGAAGAACACCGGCTACTTCACCCTGCTCGCCCTGGTCTTCGGCTTCGCGGCCCCGTTCGCCACCGCCGTCGTCCTCAACGAACTGCGGCACGGGCGCGCGTATCTGCGCATGACCGTCTACCTGCCGGTGATGCTGCCGCCCATCGTCACCATGCTGTTGTGGCGCTGGTTCTACGATCCCGGACCCGGGCTCTTCAACAACGCCCTGGAGGTCCTCCACCTCCCCGCCCAGCAGTGGCTGGAGTCGGAGAACCTCGCGATGGTCTCCCTGGTCCTCGTCTCCACCTGGGCCAACATGGGCACCACCACGCTGATCTATCTGGCCGCCCTCGGCGGCATCCCCGGAGAGCTGTACGAGGCGGCCGAGCTGGACGGGGCGACCATCCGGCAGCGGCTGTGGCACGTCACCGTCCCGCAGATGCGCTTCATCCTGATGATCACGCTGCTGCTCCAGGTGATCGGGACCATGCAGGTGTTCGTCGAGCCCTTCGTGCTCACGGGCGGCGGTCCGGACGACGCCACCGTCAGCGTGCTCCTGCTGCTCTACCGCTACGCCTTCGTCTACAACGACTTCGGCCTGGCCAGCGCCATGAGCACCCTGCTGTTCGTCGTGCTCGGACTCTTCGCGGGCGTCTATCTGCGCCTGACCCGGACCAAGGGCTGAGAGGAACCACCATGGCCGCCGAAACCCCCGCACGCACCCTGATCGCACCCGCCGAGATGAACCGCCGCACCGGCCGGTTCCTCTACCGCTTCGTGCTGGTCCTCACCCTGATCGGCTTCACGCTCACCTTCGTCTTCCCGCTGTACTGGATGGCGACGGGCGCGATGAAGTCGTCCGCGGAACTCGCCGACCCCAACCCCACGCTGCTCCCGCAGAGCTGGCACCCGGAGAGCTACGCGGACGCCTGGAGCAACGTCGGCCTCGGGCACTACTTCCTCAACACCCTGATCCTCGCGCTCGGCGCCTGGCTCACCCAGCTGCTCGTCGACGTCTCCGCCGCGTACGCGCTCTCCAAACTGCGGCCGGTGCTGGGCAACGTGGTCCTCGGGATGATGCTGGCGACCCTGATGCTGCCCGTGTCCGCGCTGCTCGTCCCGACATATCTGACCGTCGTCGACGTGCCCTTGTTCCACGTCAACCTGATCAACACCCCGTTCGCGATCTGGCTGCCCGCCGCCGCCAACGCCTTCAACATCTTCATCCTGAAACGGTTCTTCGACCAGATCCCCACCGAGCTCCTCGACTCCGCCCGGATCGACGGCGCCAGCACGCTCAGGGTGCTGGTCTCCGTGATCCTGCCGCTGTCGCGGCCGGTGCTCGCCGTCGTCTCCATCTTTGCGATCGTCGGCGTCTGGAAGGACTTCCTCTGGCCGATGCTCGTCCTGCCCGACGAGGCGAAGCAGCCGATCACCGTGGCCCTCAACCGGTTGTCGGAGTTCATGCCCGCCAACCAGCTGCTGGCCGGCATGGCCATGGCCGCCGTGCCCCTGCTCGTCCTCTTCCTGGTCTTCCAGCGCCACATCATCGCGGGCCTCACCGCGGGCAGCCTCAAGGGCTGACCCAGGGCCCCGCCGCGTGCCCTCGGGCACCACCCCCGGGATTCCCCCACACAGGAAGGACACACAGCCGTGTCTCCTGCACCAAGAAAGCGCTCCCACGCCCTGCGGACCGTACTGCCGCTGCTCCTGTCGATGCTCGCGGCCCTGCTGTACGGAGCCACGGCCACCGCACAGGCCGCCGGTTCCGTCCTCGAAGCGGAGTCCGCGCAGCTGTCCGGCGGAGCCGCCGTCTCCACCGAACACCCCGGCTACACCGGCAGCGGCTTCGTCGGAGGCTTCACCGACGCCAACAAGGGCGCCGCGTCCGTGGCGTTCACCGTGCACTCCGAAGCGGCCGGCGCCGGGTCCATCGCCCTCCGGTACGCCAACGGCACCACCGCCACCATGACGCTCAGCCTGTACGTCAACGGCGTCCGGCTCCGCCAGGTGAGCCTCCCCGCCACCGCGAACTGGGACACCTGGGCCACCCACGAGGAAGCGGTCGGCTACCGGGCCGGCGACAACACCGTCACCTGGACGTTCACCACGTCCGACAGCGGCAACGTCAACCTCGACAACGCCACCCCGGCCACCCCCACCACCCCGACCGACCCGGGCCCCACCACCCTGACCCACCAGGCAGAGGACGCCTTCTTCTCCGGCGGAGCCGCGAAGGCCACCACCGCCACCGGCTACGAGGGCAGCGCCTACCTCTCCGGCCTCACCGCCACCGGAGCCCGCGCGGTCTTCTCCGTCAACGCACCCGCGGCCGCCACCTTCCCGCTGTCCGTCCGCTACCGCACCCCGGGCAGCGCCGCGGCCACCACCACCCTTCAGGCCAACGGCACCACCGTCCGCCGGCTCACCCTGCCCGGCACCGGCGGCGCCTGGGCCACCGCAGCCACCGACGTCCCCCTGCGCGCGGCACTCAACAGCCTCACCCTGCGCACCGCTACCGGTGACAACGGCGACTACCAGCTCGACGGCATCGCCGTCACCGGCTCCACCCCCTCCGGAACCAGGGGCGCGACCCTCCCGTACACCGCCTACGAGGCCGAGAACGGCAGCACCAACGCCACCACCGTCGGCCCCGACCGCACCTACCTCTCCGTGCCGTCCGAGGCATCCGGCCGCAAGGCCGTCGTCCTCGACAGCACCGGCGAGTACGTGCGGTTCACCCTGACGAAGCCCGCCAACGCGCTGACCCTGCGCTACTCGCTGCCGGACAACGCGGCCGGCACCGGAACCGACGCCACGCTCAGCGTCTACGCCGACGGCACCGCGCTCAAGGACCTGCCGCTCAGCTCCGAGTACAGCTGGGTCTACGGCGGCTACCCGTACAACAACGACCCGTCCCAGGGCTCCGGCCACCACTTCTTCGACGAGACCCGCACCCTGCTGGGCAGGGAGCTCCCCGCCGGAACCGTGCTCACGTTCCAGAAGGACGCGGGCGACACCGCCGCCTCCTACACCCTGGACCTCGTCGAGACCGAGAGCGCCCCGGCCGCGCTCACCATGCCCGCCACCGGATTCGTCTCCGCCACCACCCTCGGTGTCACACCGGACGACTCCACGGACGACACCGCCGCCCTCAACTCGGCCCTCTCCACCGCCACCTCCCAGGGCAAGGGCCTCTGGCTGCCCTCCGGTACGTACGACATCTCCGGCCACATCGACCTCATCGGGGCCGACCTGCGCGGCGCCGGCCAGTGGCACACCGTGCTGCGCGGCAAGAACGGCAAGGGCGGCCTCTTCGGCCGCGGCGGCACCAGCAACGTCCAGGACCTGATGATCGCCGGTGACGTCTCCTACCGGGACGACGCCAACTTCGACGCCGCGGTCGAGGGCGACTTCGGCGACGGCTCGACCCTGCAGAACCTCTGGATCGAGCACACCAAGGTCGGTCTCTGGATCGACGCCCCGACCACCGGCCTCCTCGCCACCGGGCTGCGCATCCGCGACACCTTCGCGGACGGCGTCAACCTCCACAAGGGCACCGCGGGCAGCGAGGTCTCGCAGTCGAGCATCCGCAACACCGGCGACGACGGACTCGCGATGTTCTCCGAGGCCCAGGCCGTCACCGACTGCGTCTTCCGCTTCAACACCGTGCAGCTCCCGCTGCTCGCCAACACGGTCGGCATCTACGGCGGCCACGCCAACCGGGTCGAGGACAACCTCCTCGCCGACACGGTCACCGGCTCCGCCGGCATCGCGATCAGCAGCCGGTTCGCCCCCGTGCCGTTCAGCGGCACCACGTCCGTGCTGCGCAACACCCTGACCCGCACCGGTGGTTACGAACCCAACTGGCAGAGCAGGCTCGGCGCACTCTGGATCTACGCCGACTCCTCCGACATCACCGCCCCCGTGCTCCTCCAGGACAACGACGTCCTCGACAGCACCTACAGCGGTCTGCTCATCAGCTGGCAGAAGAACGTCGCCGCCCTGACCGTCGACGGCCTGAAGGTCGACCGGGCCGGTTCGTACGGCATCGAGATCAACTCCGCGGGAGCCGGCACCTTCTCCGGCGTCACCGTCAGCGGCGCCACCGACGGCGGGCTCTTTGCCGCCGGCGGCTTCGCGATCACCCGGGGCACCGGCAACACCGGCTGGTAGCCCGTCCGGTGCGGGCGGCCGCCCCTGACGGCGGCCGCCCGCACCACCCCCTTACCGAACAAGGAGTCTCAGTGACCCACTGGTGGCGGCACGCCGCGATCTACCAGATCTACGTACGCAGCTTCGCGGACGGCAACGGGGACGGCACCGGCGACCTCGCCGGGGTCCGCAGCCGGCTGCCGTATCTGCGGGAACTCGGCGTGGACGCCCTGTGGTTCAACCCCTGGTACACCTCGCCGATGGCCGACGGCGGTTACGACGTGGCCGACTACCGCGACATCGACCCGCTCTTCGGCACCCTCGCCGAGGCCGAGCGGCTGATCACGGAGGCGCACGGTCACGGACTGCGGGTGCTCGTCGACCTGGTCCCCAACCACTGCTCCGACCAGCACGTCTGGTTCCGCGCCGCACTGGCCGCGGGCCCCGGATCGCCGGAACGCGAACGCTTCTGGTTCGTCCCCGGCCGGGGCGCGAGCGGCGAACTGCCGCCCAACGACTGGATCTCCTACTTCGGCGGCAGCGCCTGGACCCGGATCACCGAGGCGGACGGCAGCGCGGGACCCTGGTACCTCCACATGTTCGCGCCCGAGCAGCCCGACCTGAACTGGGAACACCCCGAGGTGCGGGCCGAGTTCGAGGACGTCCTGCGGTTCTGGCTGGACCGGGGCGTCGACGGGTTCCGGATCGACGTCGCGCACGGCCTGGCGAAGAAGCCCGGACTGCCCGATGTCGGCCCCGACCCCGACCTCACCGACCTGCCCTACCAGGACTGCGACGCCGTCCACGACATCTACCGCTCCTGGCGCAAGATCCTCGACTCCTACGACGGCGACCGGACGTTCGTCGGCGAGGTCTGGCTCCCGGCCGCAGAGCAGACGGCCCGCTATCTGCGCCCCGACGAGCTGCACTCCGCGTTCAACTTCGACTTCCTGTGCTGCCCGTGGGACGCGGCGGCGCTGCGCGGCGTCATCGACTCCACGTTCGCGGGGCACGCGCCGGTCGGCGCGCCCCCGACCTGGGTGCTGTCCAACCACGACACGATCCGCCACGTCACGCGGTACGGGCGCGAGGACACGTCGTTCGACATGGGCGACAAGCGGCTGCTCGACCCGAGCGACGCCGTGCTCGGCCGGCGCCGTGCGCGGGCGGCGGCGCTGCTGACCCTGTCCCTGCCGGGCGGGGTGTACGTGTACCAGGGCGACGAGCTCGGGCTGCCGGAGGTGCAGGACCTGCCGGACGCGCTGATCCAGGACCCGACCTTCGCCCGGTCCGGGGGTGCGGACCGGGGCCGCGACGGGTGCCGCATCCCGCTGCCGTGGCAGTCCGGCGGGCCGTCGCTCGGCTTCTCCCCGGCCGGCTCGCAGGCCCCGTGGCTGCCGCAGCCGGCGGACTGGGCGGAGCTGAGCGTAGCGGCGCAGGAGGCAGGCCCGGACTCCTTCCTCACCCTCTACCGGGCCGCCCTGGCCCTGCGCCGCGAGCGGCTCACCGCGCTCGGGGAAACCCTGACCTGGGTGGACGCGGGCCCGGACGCGATCTGCTTCGACCGCGGCGGTTCGTTCCGCTGCCTGGTGAACCTGGGGGATCCGGTGACGCTTCCGCCGGATGCGAGGGTGCTGCTGGCCAGCGCGGAGCTGGACGAGCCGGGGGTGGTGCCGCGCGACACGGCGGTGTGGCTGGAACGGTAGGCACCGCCCCGGCCTCTTCAAGCCCGTCCGGCGTTTGAGGACGGACGGTGCTCCGGGGCTGCCGGGCCAACTCAAGCCCGTCCGGCGTTTGAGGACAGCGCCGGACGGGCCCGTTCCGGCTAGAGCGCCAGCGACAGAAGCACCGGCGCCGCCCGCCGGTTCAGCGCGTCCGCCGCAGCGCGCAGCCGATGCGCGTCCTCGACCGGCAGGGACAGGGCCAGGCATCCCGCCGACGCCCCGGCCGTCAGCGGCACCGCGGCGCACACCGTGCCCACCGCGTACTCCTGGAGGTCGAGCACGGGCACCGTCGCCGGCTGGCTGTCCAGCTTGGAGAAGAGGACCCGCTCGCTCGTGATCGTCCGCGAGGTCAGCCGGGCGATCTTGTGCCGCGAGAGGTGGTCGCGCCGCCCGTTCTGGTCGAGCTGCGTCAGCAGGCACTTGCCGATCGCCGAGGCGTGCGCCGCCGAGCGGAAGTCCACCCACTCGTTGACCGCGGGCGTCCGCGGGCCGTCGGCGTACTGGGTGACCCGGATCTCGCCGTCCACGTACCGGCTGATGTAGACCGCCGCGCCCACCGAGTCCCGCAGCTGGACCAGCGTCTGCTGGAGCTTGGCCTCCAGGGCCTGCCGGCGGGCCGCGCCCGAGCCGAGGAGCAGCAGCGAGGAACCGGTGACGTACGCACCGTCGGTGATCTGCTCGACGTACCCCTCACGGCGCAGCGTCAGCAGCAGGGAGGCGAGATGCCCGACGGGCAGTCCCGTCTCCCGGGCGATCTGGGTGTCCGTCACACCGTTGCCGTGCTTGGAGACCGTTTCGAGAACACGCAGGGCGTACTGCACCGAATGGAACGGTGCGGTCGGTTCGGGCTTCAACGCCACGGTTTCCCCCTACCAGGTTGTGACCGCAAGCTCTGCCACCACGATAGCCGCCAAGAGGCCTTTCAGGGGCGGCTGTTGACTACTGGCCGGTGCGCCCCGGCCCCGTCAGCTGGGGCGCACCCGCATGGCATATGCCAGAGTCAAAGACGATCGACGGATGCCGAGGTCACAGCACCGCGTTGAGGAATTCGCGAGTACGTTCGTGTTCGGGATCGGAGAAGATTTTTTCCGGCGAACCCGACTCCACGACCCGTCCCGCGTCGAACATCAGTACCTTCTCCGACACGTCCCGGGCGAAATTCATCTCGTGGGTCACGCACAGCATGGTGATGTCGGTGTTCCTGGCGATGTCGCACAGCAGGTCCAGCACCCCGGCCACCAGCTCCGGGTCCAGTGCGGACGTCACCTCGTCCAGGAGCAGGATCTCCGGCTCCATCGCGAGCGCCCGGGCGATCGCGACCCGCTGCTGCTGGCCACCGGAGAGCTGGGACGGATGCGCGTCGACCTTCGCGGACAGCCCGACGAGGTCGAGCAGCTCCCGGGCCCGGGTCTCCGCCTTGTCGCGGTCCATGCCGAGGACGTTGACCGGAGCCTCGGTGATGTTCTGCAGCACCTTCATGTTCGGGAAGAGGTTGAACTGCTGGAAGACCATCCCGATCTTCTTCCGCGCCTCGCGCAGGTGCTTCTCGGAGGCCGGCTTCAGCGAGCCGTCCGCCGCCTGCATGTGGGTCAGTGGATCGCCGTTGATCCGGATCACGCCGTCGCTGACCTTCTCCAGCGTCATGAGCAGCCGCAGGATCGTGGTCTTGCCCGAGCCGCTGGGCCCGATCAGGGTGACGTGCTCGCCGCGCTCGACCGTGAAGTCCAGCTGGTCGAGGACGACATGGTCGCCGTACCGCTTGACGACGTTGTCGAAGCGGACCAGCGGGTGCCCGGTGTCCCGGGGGGCGGGTACCGCGACGGCGTCCTCGGGGGCCGTGGCCGCGGTCTTCTGCAGGGGGAGGGGTTCAGTGGCCAAGGCGCTTCTCCAGCTTCCTCATCAGGAGTGACGTGGGGTAGCTCGCGACCAGGAACACCAGTCCGGCAAGTGTGAACACCTCGGTGTACGCGAAGTGGTCACCCCCGTACTTACGGGCTTCGAAGACCATCTCCTGCACCGTGATCACGGCGAGGAACGGGGTCTCCTTGAACATCGAGATCGCGTAGTTCCCGAGTGCGGGCAGTACGTTGCGCACCGCCTGCGGCAGGATCACGGCCTGCCAGGTCCGGCGGGGTGTCATCGACAGCGCCCGGCAGGCCTCCCACTGGCCCTTCGGCACACCGTCGATCCCGGCGCGGTACACCTCCGAGGTGTACGTGGCGTAGTGGATGCCGAGCACCACGATGCCGATGGTCAGCGGCTCCACCGAGGTGAACAGCGCGGCCGCGCCGACCAGCTGGACCAGCAGCGGGGTGGAGCGGATGAACTCCATCACCACCTTCACCGGCACGGTCACGAACCGGCTCGGGGCCCGTCCGGCCACCGCGATCGCCAGCCCGAGCACCGCGGCGACGAGCGTCCCCAGCACCGTGGCCAGCAGGGTGACCTTGAATCCCTGAAGGATCAGCGGCAGCGCGTCGCCGGCCGCGTTCCAGTCGAATCCCTCGTTCACCGGGCACCTCCCGCGGCCGGGGCCGTCACCGCGCTGCGGGACTTCAGCAGGCTTCCCCCGCCGGTCGCCAGACCGAGCCGCCGCTTGGCGGAGCGCTCCAGCAGGTTCATCAGCAGGGTCAGCGCGTAGGCCAGGACGAAGTAGCAGGCCAGCAGGGTCAGATATGCGGTGAGGGTCTCACCCGTGCGGGTGCGCAGCTTCTCGATCACGGTCATGAGGTCGGCCGCCGAGATCAGCCACAGCAGCGGTGTGCACTTCAGCAACTGGATGAAGAGGTTGGTGAAGGACGGGATCATCTGCGCCCACGCCTGGGGCAGGATCACCTTGCGCATCCGGTGCAGCGGCGTCATGTTCAGCGCGACCGCCGCCTCGTACTGGGCCCGCGGTACGGAGTTGATGGCGCCGCGCACCACCTCGGCCCCGTAGGCCCCGTAGTTGAGGCCGAACGCGACGACGCCGCAGAGCAGCGGAGTGAGTTCGTACCCCGTCAGCGGCGGCATCGCGTAGTAGAGCCAGAACAGCTGGACGTACAGCGAGGTGCCGCGGAAGAACTCCACGACCACGCGCGAGACACCCCGCACCACCAGCTCCCGGCTGATCGACATCAGGCCGAGGACGAACGACAGGAACAGCGCCAGCAGGGCGCCCAGGACGGTGGCCTCCAGGGTCACCAACAGGCCCGACCGCAGCTGCGGAAGGTCGTCGGCGAAGGCCGAGAAGAAATCATTCATGCGGCGGGTCCCGTCCCTGTCAGCCCTTGCACAGATCGGCCGTCTTCAGCGTGGCAGGCGGGAGCTCGGTGGCCCCGAAGCCGTAGTCCCGCAGCAGCTCCACATAGCGTGACCTGTCGGAGACGATCTTCTTCAGCTCACGGTTGAACGCGTCCCGCAGCTCCTCGTTGCCCTTGCGGAAGACGGCGCCGCCCGGGCTGTACTGCTTCACGCCGTCGAGTTCCGGCAGGAAGGCCTCGGTGACCTCGGTCTCCGGGTTGGTCTTCGCCAGCCAGCGCAGCGAGATGCCGGTCAGCAGGAAGGCGTCGACCCGGCCGCCCTTGACGGCGTCCGCGCCGTCCTGCGCCTTCTGCAGCGACTTGATCTTGTCCTTGGCTATCCCCGCGCCCTCGGCGTACGAGGACTCGACCGCGCCCGCCATCACGCCGACGGTGATCCCGGCGGCCTTCGCGGAGGCGAGGTCGGTGACCTTCTTCGGGTTGCCCTTCTTCACCATCATCGCGGTCGGCGAGATGAACTCGGGTTCCGAGAAGAGGGCGTTGGCGCAGCGCTCGGGCGTGATCGCCATGCCGGCGCTGACCACGTCGTACTTGCTGGCCTGAAGCCCCGGGATCAGTCCGTCGAACTCGGTGAGTGTGGGGCGCAGCTCGTCCACGCCCAGCGCCTTGAAGATCTCCCGGTGCAGGGTGGGCGCCTCGCCCTTGAGCTGCTTGCCCTCCATGTAGCCGTACGGGGCCTCGTCGGCGTACGCGACCCGGACGAAGCCCTGCTTGCGGAGCTTGTCGAGCGCCCCTTCGCCGTCCGCCGAGTCGGCGCCGGTCTTGCTGCACGCGGTGAGCAGGCCGGGGACGACGAGCAGACCGCCCACGGCTGCCGATCGGTTGAGAAAGCCCCGGCGGGACAGGTTCGGGAAGTCAGCCATGGTTCGCAATCTCCTGGAGGGGTCGAACAGTCCGGACAGGGTTGGCGCCTGCCCGATCCCGTACGTCTATGCAGGAGGAAGTCGCATGTAACCGAACGGTGGCCGGAGGGTGACCTTCCCGTGTCCGAACATGGGCGGAGTGCGACGGATCGTGCGCGGTGTGTATTTCCTTGCACGGTAAGGTGAATGACGGTGTGTTATCCGGAGATGTCCGTCATGGGGTGGCGAAGTGGGGCGCGGACGGCCCGGGTTGGGATCACCCTTCCGTGTCCGGGCTCGGGATGTGGCCGAGCCGCTTGTCCACCACGTTCGGCAACGGCTCGCCGGCCTCCCAGCGTTCGTACATCGCGACGAACTGCTCGCCCAGCCGGTCCCGCCACCCCACCGCGTCGCCGCTCATGTGCGGCGACACGATCAGGCCGGGTACGTCCCACAACGGGCTGTCCGGGCCGAGCGGCTCCCGCTCGAACACGTCGAGCGCCGCCCCCGCGATCCACCGGCTGCGCAGCGCGCCGACGAGATCGTCCTGGACCACCATCGGACCGCGCCCCACGTTGATGAACACGGCAGATGGCTGCATCAGCCCGAAGAACCTGCTGTCGAACATCCCGTACGTCCGCGGGGTCAGCGGTGCCGCGCAGATCACCCAGTCCGCCCGGGCGGTCAGCCGGTCCAGATCCCCGGCGCCGTGGATCGTGCGCCGGGCCGTGCGGCCCACCAGCGCCACCTCGACGCCGAGCGCCATCAGCAGCCGGGTGATCTCCCGCCCGACCGGACCGGCACCGACGACCACCGCACGCGACCCCGCGACCCGGGCCGTCTCGCGGTGGCGCCACCGGCGGCGCCGCTGGAGGTCCAGGGTGCCGGGAAGGTCCTTGGCGAACGCCAGTACGAGGCCCGCCACGTACTCGGACATCGGCTGTTCGAAGACGCCCCGCGCGTTGGTCACCACCGTGTCGCTCTCCGCCAGCTCCGGACAGAGCAGCCGGTCCACACCCGCGCTCGCGGTGTGGACCCAGGCAGGGCGCGGCCCGTCGCCCGGCCAGGCGGCCCGGACGGCGTCCGAGGTGAAGTCCCAGACCAGCAGGACGTCGGCCTGGGGGAGCGCCCCGGCCAGGCCCGCGGCGTCGGTGTGCCGGACGTGCACCCGCCCGGTCAGCGCGCCGAGGCGGGGCGGCGGATCGGCGTCCAGGACGAGCAGGACGGGCTCCGGCATGGGGGCGGTTCCTCCGCGTCGGCTGGGGTCGGCTGAGGCTGCGGACGCACCACGCTCGCAGTCGCGCCCCACCTCGTCAACAGGCCGGAGCGGTGACCGGGGCGGATGGGGGAATACTGGGATGAGAAGCGGTAAAACGCAGTACAGGCAGTACCCGCAGTACCGGCAGCAACAGGAGCAGTAACAGGAGCAGTAACAGGAAGGGTGGACATGACGACCGTCGGATTCCTCTACCCGGGCCACTTCGCGGAGGACGACTACCCGCGCATGGAGATCCTGCTCGACAGCACCATCAGGCTCGTCGTCCGCCACACCGAGAGCCCCGACGACGCCTATCGCGAGGACGCCCTGCGCGAGCTCGGCACCCCGGGCCGGCTCGCCGCCGGCGTCGAGGAGCTCCAGCGCTCCGGGGTCCAGTCCGTCGTCTGGGCGTGCGACGGCGGCAGCTTCCTGTACGGGCCGCAGGGAGCCCACGACCAGGTCATGGCCGTGGCACGGGCGGCGGGCGTGCCGGCCTCCAGTACGTCCATCGGCTTCGTCCACGCCGTGAAGAAGCTGGGTGCCAACCGGGTCGCGGTCGCCGCGACCTATCCCGAGGCCATCGCCGAGCAGTTCAGCGCCTTCCTCCGGTCCACGGGCATGGAGGTGGTCGCCACCCACGCGGCGGGCGTGACCGGCGCCGCCGAGGCCGCGGGCTGGGGGCTCGACCGGCTGAAGGAACTGGCCGCCGCGGCCGACCGCCCCGAGGCGGACGCCGTCCTGCTGCCCGACACGGCCCTGCACACGGTCAGCCACCTCCCCGCCCTGGAGGAGTTCCTCGGCAAGCCCGTCCTCACCGCGAACCAGGTAGCCACCCGGGAGGCCCTGCGACTGGCCGACCGCCCCGCCTGGTCGCCCCGGCTCGGCGCCCTCTTCGAGGCCCGCGAATCGCCGCCCGCCCCGGTGGAATGGGGGAGCGGACGGTCCTACGCCCACGGCAAGCGGCCCTGAGCCCGGCTTCGCGGCCGGCGGGAGGAACAAGGGGACCGGGAACAAGCGGACCGGGAATAAGCGGAGACCACCTCCTGTTGCACTGCTCCGGACCAGACGCACCACCGGAGAGGCCAGGACGTGGACGAGATTCGAGGCGACGAGATCCGTGGCAAGGCGGAGGGGACGGCACCCGTGCCCCTCTCGGTGCTTGACCTCGTCACCGTGGGCCAGGGCCGCACCGCGACCCAGGCCCTGCGTACCGGTGTCGAGATCGCCCAGCTCGCCGAACGCCGCGGCTTCCACCGCTACTGGGTCGCCGAGCACCACTCGATGCCCGGCGTCGCCTCGTCCTCGCCGGCCGTGATCCTGGCCCACACCGCCGCCCACACCGAACGCATCCGGCTCGGCTCCGGCGGCGTCATGCTGCCCAACCACGCCCCGCTCGTCATCGCCGAGCAGTTCGGCACCCTGGAGGCCATGGCCCCCGGCCGCGTCGACCTCGGTCTCGGCCGCGCCCCCGGCACCGACGGCGCCACCGCGGCCGCCCTGCGTCGCACCGAGCGGCTCAACGAGGGCGCGGACGACTTCCCGCAGCAGCTCATGGAGCTGACGCGCTTCCTGGACGACGACTTCCCCGACGGCCACCCCTACGCCCGCATCCACGCGGTCCCCGGCCCCGTCCAGGCCACCTCCGAGGGCGGCGTCCAGTCCCCGGGCCGCCCGCCGCTGTGGCTCCTCGGCTCCTCCGGCTTCAGCGCCCGGCTGGCCGGCATGCTCGGCCTGCCCTTCGCCTTCGCCCACCACTTCTCGGCCCAGAACACCATTCCGGCCCTGGAGCTGTACCGCGAGTCCTTCAAGCCCTCCGCCGTGCTGGACGCCCCGTACGCCCTGATCGGCGTCGCCGCCCTGGCCGCCGACGACGAGCGGGAGGCCCGCCGCCAGGTGCTGACCGGCGCGCTGTCGATGCTCCGCCTGCGCTCCGGCCGCCCCGGCCTGGTCCCGACGCCCGAGGAGGCGGAGGCGTACGCCTTCAGCCCCATGGAGCGGGAGTTCGTCGACAGCTGGCTCGTCAACATCGTCCACGGCACCGCGGACGAGGTCCGCACCGGCCTCGACGACCTGGCCAAGCGCACCGGTGCCGACGAACTGATGATCACCGCCAACGCCCACGGCGGCGAGGCCCGGCTGCGCAGCTACGGCCTCATCGCGGACGCGTACGGCCTGCCGGGGGCCTGAGAGGCTGCCGGCGCTCAGGCCTTCAAGGACCGGGCGCCGAGCAGTTCCGCGATGCGTTCCGGGGCGACCGCGCGGGAGTAGAGCCAGCCCTGCCCGGTGTCGCAGCCGATCCGGCGCAGCCGCTCCGCCTGGCCGGCCGTCTCCACGCACTCCGCGGTGACGGTCAGGCCCAGGCGGTGGGCCAGCTGGACCATGGCCTCGACGATCGTCTCGTCGGCGGGGCTGGGATGCGTACCGTCCTCGTACCGGAAACCGCGCACGAAGGCGCCGTCCAGCTTCAGGACGGAGACCGGCAGGCGGCTCAGATAGGCGAGGTTGGAGTAGCCGGTCCCGAAGTCGTCGATGGCGATCCGGACGCCCATGTCGCTGAGCGACTGGAGGGCCTGCAGCGGCCGGCCGGCCGACCCCATCACCGCGGACTCCGTCAGCTCCAGTTGCAGCAGCGCCGGGTCCAGGCCGGTCTCCGCGAGGATCTCCGCGACATCGGTGACCAGGTCGGAATCCCAGACCTGGCGTACGGCGACGTTGACGCTGATGAACAGCGGCGGCTCGTCCGGGTGGTCCAGCTGCCACCGTCGCGCCTGCCGGCAGGCCGCCCGCAGCACCCAGCGGCCGAGCTGCACGATCGAGCCGTCCTCCTCGGCGATCGCGACGAACCGATTCGGCGAGAGCATGCCGAACTGCGGGTGGTTCCAGCGCACCAGCGCCTCCACCCCCCGTACGACTCCGTCGGCCATGCAGACCAGCGGCTGGTACTCGATGGTGAACTCGCCGCGCTCGACCGCCGGGCGGAGGTTGGACGACAGGGCCTGCCGGGTCATCCGGTGCGCGTTGCGTTCGGGGTCGAAGAGGGTCCAGCGGGCCTTGCCGTCCGCCTTCGCCCAGTACAGCGTCGTGTCCGCCGCCTGCATCAGACCCGTGGCCGAGGTGCCCGCGACGGGCCGTTCCACCACGCCGATCGACGCCGACACCGAGAGCCGCTGACCTGCCAGGTCGAAGGGCTGCTGCAACGCGGCGAGCACCGTGCGGGCGAGGTCGGTCAGCTGCTGCGTACCGGTGGACTCCTCGACCAGGATCGCGAACTCGTCCCCGCCCAGGCGCGCCACCAGATGGGCGCCCGTGGGATGCGGGCCCTCCTGCTCGGCGCAGTCCGTGAGCCGGGCGGCGACGGCGGCCAGCAGTCGGTCGCCGACCCGGTGGCCCAGGGTGTCGTTGACGGCCTTGAAGCCGTCCAGGTCGAGGTAGACGAGTCCGATCCGGCCCCGTCCGGGCATGCTGTCGTCCTGGTACGGGGTCGTCTCCAGGACCGCCGAGAGCCGCTCGAAGAACAGCGTCCGGTTGGGCAGCCGGGTCACCGGGTCGTGCATCTGGAGGTGGCGCAGCCGCTTCTGGAGCTCGCGCCGGTCGCTGACGTCGGCGACGGAGAGCAGCACCTGGCGGGGCGCGGCGCCGGCGCCCTGCTCGGGGGCCGCGGTCATCGGAACGACGGTGATCTCGGCCCACAGCGAGCGCCCGTCGGGGTGCTTGAGCCGGCGGGTGCAGCGGAAGCGGGAGCGCCGGCCGTGCAGCACCTCGCGGTACGCGTGCCAGGTGCGGCCGTCCGCGGCGAGATCGACCAGATCGGATGCGGACTGGGCGGTCAGGGCCGCCGCTCCGACACCGGTCAGGGCGGCCAGGGCCTCGTTGGCGGTGACGATCAGGCCCTCGTGGTCGACGACGGCCATCGGGAGGGTCGCGGCCCTGAACGCGGCCCGGTAGTCGTGCAGCTCGGACGGCGACCCGGCGGACGGCCACATGTCGTCACGCTCCGTGAGGGTCGGCGGTGGGGAAGGGGCTGCTGTGCCCGCCGCGGGCCTGGGCCCTTCGGAGGTTCCGCTCACCGTTCGCTCCCGCCGTGCAGTTCTGTCCCGGACGCCTCTGGTCGGACTGGCCCGCCGCGTGGAGCGCCGTTGTCAGGGGCGGGAACCGCGCAGGACAGCGAGGTGAAGCATAGAGGCTGGCGCCTCGGCCGTTCCAGCGCCCCGACGGTTACGGACCCCGCGTCTGCCGTGCTTGAGCCATTCGCGGGGTGACCCGGTTTGCCCGCGACTGATTGTTTCTGCGCGGTTCTGGTCTGTCCCGATGCTTCGGTGATCGATTGTGACTGTCCGTGAAACCTGTGCGCGGTTCGGCCGCTGACCCGACTGGTGCAGCCCAACAGGACGTACCTCGCGAAACGCCACAAGGTAGTCAGGAGGGTCCTGGAGCCCGCACCCCGCACCGGAGGTAGATGTGCCGCGTCAGCAAGGGCCCGGAGGGGTGGAGAGACCCAGCCCCCGCGCGGTGGCGGCCGGACTGATCTCCCTCCTCGCACTCGCAGCCACTTCTCTTGTCGCAGGCCCCGCCGTGGCCGCTTCCGGAGAGGCGGCCCCCTGTGCGCTGCCCCGGACCGACGTCCACCACTCGCTCGGCGTGGACAGCTGGAACGGCGCCTATCCGCGCCCCGACCACACCCTCGACGCGGTCATGGTCTTTCTTTCCTTCCCGGACGCCCGGCCCGCCACCACCCCGGCCGAACTCGCCGCCGACCACTTCCCCGCCACCACCCAGTTCTTCCAGCGCGCCTCGTACGGAAAGTTCACCCTGCGCCCGCACCCCCAGCGACAGTGGATCCGGATGCCCAAGCCGTCGGTCTGGTACGGGATACAGCGCGACTGGGACAACGACCGGCGCAGTGCCTACCTGCGCGACGCGATCGACGTGGCCGACCCCACCGTCGACTTCTCGAAGTACGACATCGTCTACCTGGTCGCCGACCCCGACGCCCCGGGTGTCGACTCCGATGCCACCAAGGTCGTCAACTTCGACCGCCCGCTGCACGCCGACGGCAAGGACATCAGGCGCGTCGTCACCGTCTTCGAACAGCACCCGCCCGACCACAACGTCCTCGCCCACGAGACCGGACACGTCTTCGACCTGCCCGACCTCTACCACCGGCCCTCGGACGGCAAGGGTGACTGGGACACGTACGTCGGCGACTGGGACGTCATGGGCAGTCAGTTCGGTCTCTCGCCGGACCTCTTCGGCTGGCACAAGTGGAAGCTGGGCTGGCTCGACGACCGGCAGGTGACCTGCATCCAGAGCGACCGGGTCGTCACCCTGGAACCGATGGCGGCCGTACCCGTGCCCGGCGCGTCCATCGGGACCCGGCTGGCCGTGATCAGGACCGGCGAGGGCAGCGCCGTGGCCATCGAGGCCCGCAGCGCCACCGGCAACGACAGGGCCACCTGCACCGAGGGCGTCCTGCTCTACCGGATCCGCAACGAGACGGCCTCGGGCGGCGGCCCGGTCGACGTCCTCGACACCCACCCCGACACCGACGCCTGCTGGGACCGGTCCGTCTATCCGCCGCTCGCGGACGCCCCGCTGAGGGTCGGCGAGACCTACTCCGTCCCCGGCGGTCACACCACGATCGAGGTCGCCGACCGGACGCCTTCGGGCGCGTGGACCATCCGGATCACCACGGGAACGTGAGAGTACGGCGGTGACAACGAAGAAGCCCCCTCGCGAGAGCGAGGGGGCTTCCTCCGTCTGTGCGCCGCCAGGGACTCGAACCCCGGACCCGCTGATTAAGAGTCAGCTGCTCTAACCAACTGAGCTAGCGGCGCCTGCTGACGTCGTAGACCTTAGCACCCTGATCCGTGGGAGGAAAAATCGAAATCCGAGGCGCCGGAGACGGCACCGACCGGGCCACCCGGACACAGGCCCAGAGCAGGACGTCCGGCCCCGGGAGCCACGGATTGCGGGTGTCGGGGGCGACCACCCAACGAGGCCCGGAAGCGGACGGGCCGCAGGTCAGCGGCGGGACCGTCACCGCGTCCCCGGCGCCGTGACAGAGCAGCGGGGGCACTCTCGGGCCACCGTCCTGCGGCTCCGGCGGGTCCCCGGCGGACCGCGTTCCCGGACCGGATCCCCACTCCTCCCAGTCCAGCAGCGAGGGCAGCCGCTGGGCCGTGCCGGGGGAGGCGAACAGCAGCATCCGGCCGCGGTGCGTGGCGACCGGGCCGGAGCCCGGGCCGTCGGCCCACAGGTGCTCCAGCATGCGCCGCCCGAAGAGCGTGGGCACGTTCACCACGTCGAAGGCGGAACCGCACGGCAGGACGCCGGGCGCGGAGGGGTGCGACTCCCACTGCGCCAGGGTGCTGCGCGGATAGGCGGCCGCCCCGGCCAGCCAGGCGGCGCCGGCCGCGGTCACCTGGGCCGCCTGATTACCGGCCTGCTCGCGCAGGACGGCGAAGATGTCGGCCTCCTCACCGGCGTGGTGGTGGGGCCCGTGGCCGTGATGCAGGGTCGTTTCGTCTGGCAGCCATGCGGTCATACGCACAGGTCTACCCGGAGTGATCACCCGGATTCCGAGAGTTGTCGGAAATCGGGACAGGTTGGGGTGGTGAGGAGTATCTTGCGCACCTGGCATATGCCAACGGTTGTACCCGGAGTGATCGCGGGGCCCGTCGCACGGACTGCGACGGGCTCGGAGCTCAGACCCGTCCGGGCGTAGGGCCGGCCCTTTCGGGCGTCAGGGCCTCGGCTCGTTCAGCAGGCTGCGGCCGAACTCGACCATCTTCACCGCATAGTCCTCGGTCCACTCCGCCCGCCGCGCGATGTCCGCGGTCGTCAGCCGGTCGAACCGGCGGGGATCCGCCAGCTGCGCCGCCGCGATCGCCTGGAACTCGACCGCCCGGTCCGTCGCGGCACGGAAGGCCAGCGTCAGCTCGGTGGCGCGGCTCAGCAGCTCCTTCGGATCCTCCATCGACTCCAGGTCGAAGAAGTGCTCAGGATCGGCGACCGCCGCCGACGGCTCGAAGAGCAGGGGTGCGGGGCGCAGCCGCTGCTGCTCGTTCCGCTCGGGTTGTGCCATGTGGTTCTTCCTCCTCCGGTGGGCCCGACGGCCACCCTCTATTGTCCAGCCCGCCGCAAGGGCGCTTTCAGGGGTGCGCGCCGGACCGCCCGTGATCCGTCGTGCCCCCACGCGCCCCCGCCGTCAACGTCCCCAGCGCACCCGGTGTTCCGCGAGATGGGCCAGCACGGCGTGGTTGGCCTCCCAGCCGTCCGGAAACTTCACGGTCACGCCCAGCTGGACCGGCTCCGTCGACGGGTGCTCGTCCAGCAGGTCCGAGACGCCCGCACGGCACACCACGACGCAGGCGTGGCGGTGGCGGGAGGCCAGCACGCACAGCCGCCCCGTCTCCAGATGGAACGCCGTGGCGTCCGGGCGGCCCGACAGCGGGTGCAGCACCACCGTGACGTCGAACTCACGGCCCTGGAGCCGGTTCGCCGTGTCCACCGCCACCCCGGTGACCCCGAGCTCGGCGAGCGCCGCCCGCACCGCCGCCGCCTGGTCGCGATGGGCCGTACCGACCGCGACCCGGTCCGCCGTCACCGGGGCCGGGTCCGGGGAGCGCTCGCTGGTCGCCGCGCCGCCCCGGTCCAGCAGTCGGCGCACCACCAGGGCCACCGCCCGCACCGCCTCCGGGTCGGTGCGGGGGGTGTGCCGGGCCGGGAGCTCCAGCAGACCCCAGCCCGACTCCGCCGCCTCGTCCAGCACCCGGTCCGCCGCCGAGCCGTCGGACGCGACGCCGAACGACAGCAGCCGGTCGCCGTGGTCCGTACCGCTGCGGAACGGCGTGTACGGGTAGAACGCGTCCGACACCAGCGGCGCCGCCGAGGCCGGCAGCCGCCAGGAGACCGGCAGCCGGTGCTGCGGCAGCTCCGGGTTGTGCGCGAGCAGCGTGGTGACCGCGCTGGCCGACGGGTCGTAGCTCAGCCCGGCCCACTGGTCAGCGCCGACGATCGAGAACGGGTCCAACTGGCCCGGATCACCGACGAACAGCGCCCGCTCGAAGAGCCCGGCCACGGCCAGCAGCGCGTCCGAGCGCATCTGGTACGCCTCGTCGACGATCGCATGGCCCCACGGCTCGACGTTCTTCACATGGGCCCACTTCGCCGCCGTCGAGATGACGACGTCGAGGCCGGCCAGATCCCCCGCCTTCGCCGACTTCCGCACGTTCGCCAGACCGTCCAGCGCCTTGTCGTACGGATCGGAGTCGTTGCTGTGCAGCCGGCCGACCGGCAGGCCGGGGTCCTTCTCGGCGAGCCGGACCACCAGGTCGTCGACCTGGGCGTTCGTCTGCGCGACCACCATCAGCGGGCGCCCGGCCGCGGCGAGCTCCAGCGCGGCACGCACCACCAGGGTCGACTTCCCCGCACCCGGCGGGGAGTCCACCACGATGCCGCGGGCCGAACCGTTCAGCGTGTCGTCCAGGATCCGGGAGGTGGCGAGGCCCGCTGCGGCGCCCGGGTCGAATACGGCCGTCACAACAGGTCCTCCGTGGTCACGGGGTCAGGGTGCTCGGCAGCCGCCACGCCGCCCGGCGGACCGCCGTGGGTCCACGGGGTCTCCTCCGCGTCCGGCAACTGCGGGCCGCCGCGCTGGTCGTGCTCGAAGAGCGTCCAGGCGATGACCTCACCGGGCTCCGGCACCGAACCCGGGGCGGGCTCCTTGCCACGGCCCATCCGGTCGGTGATCCGCAGCACCAGCGCGGGGGCCGGGTCGTCCTCGGCCGGGCCGTAGCCCGCGAACTCGGCGGTCTGCGGCTTGCCGTCCAGCGAGCGGTAGACCTTCACACGCTCGCCCAGATGCGGCTGTTCCGCCGTGCGGACCGTGACCAGCGGGCGCGGCGAGGGGCGCTTGGACTCGCTGTACGCCATCTCCACCGCGGTCACCTCGCCGAGGAACGCCTCGCCCGCCAGCCGCCGGCCGGCCAGCACCAGCGGATCGTCCAGCGCCTCCTGGGCCTCCAGCTGCGCCTGCGCCGTCTCCCGCGCCGCCAGCTTGCGAGCCGCCGTCACCGCGTCGTCCCGGCGCGGCTGCGGCGGCTCACCGGCCCGCACCCGGTCGCGATGGCCGGTGAACGACCAGCGGTCGCGGGTCCAGCGGTCCTGAACCCGGGACCCCTCGGGCAGCTCCCGCAGCAGGTCGAGGCCCTGCCACACCGCGTCCCAGGTCGGCCGCAGCACTCCGGCCAGCAGCTTCCGGATCTCCCGCTCGGCCGCGGTCAGTTCGGCGAGCCGGGCATCGGCCGCCAGACCGTCCTCGGCGGCGGCCAGCGAGGTGCGGGCCCGGTCGTACGTCTCGATCGCGGGGGCCAGCAGCCGGTTGTCGAAGTCCGGGTCGGTGGCCGGTCCGGCCGGGGGGCACAGCAGCTGGCCCCCGGCGTCCCTGGCCAGCTCGGCACGGAGCGCGGCCTCGGCACCGGACTCACCCGCCGGCGGGTCGATCCAGGCGAGCAGGGCGCCCAGGTGCTGGTCCTCCAGGGAGGACTGGCCGGTCGCCCAGTGCCTGCCCAGCAGATCGGTGCCCGCCAGCAGCAGTGAGGAGCCCGGCACCCGGGCCCGCTCCCCGTAGTGCGTCAGCCAGCGGCCCAGCAGCGGAACCCGGGCGGGCGCCGGATACGGGGTGTCCGGATCGTCCTCGGCGGTGCGCCGGAACCGCATCGAGCGGCCCAGCAGCCGGACGAACTCGATACCGGCCCGGCTCGGCACGATCAGCTGCGCCGCGTCCGTGCACAGCTCGGTCTCGACCTTGACCTTCTTGCCCGTGCCGGGGTCGGTCTCGCTGCGCTCGGCGGGCTCGATCACGTCGGCGTACGACTCGATGTACGGCAGGACCGCCTCGGCCAGCTCGGCGAGGAACGCGAACCGCAGGTCCCGGTCGCGCGGCTGGGCCACGGCCAGCAGCCGGGGCGCGTCCCGGTCCGTGCCGACGAGCGCGCCGAGCGGGGCGCCGGCCTCGCCCGCGGTGGTGAGCGGTACGAGCACGAGCGGCCGGTCGCCGAGACGGCGGTGGCGGACGGTGGCCATCGGCCGGGCGCGACCGCTCTCCACGGCCTCCAGCCGGGCCAGGGTGCCGATCAGCGACATGCGGTGCTGCCCTCCAGAGCCTCGGCGCGCAGCGCGGCCGCGCGGAGCAGTGCGGCGACCGTCGGGTCCGCCGGATCGCCCTCCTTGCCCGCGGCCGCCGCGAGTACCCCGGTGACCGTGGTCAGTCCGCCGAGCTCGCCCCGCACGCTCCGGCCGAGCGCCTCGACCGCACCGGCGGCGCGGGCCTTCGCCCGGCAGTGGAAGGCCAGCTCGCAGGCGGCCAGGCACTCCGGTGCGTAGGCCGCGGTGACGGACTCGACCGCGGTGTCCAGCTCCTCGGGGGAGCACTCCGGATCGAACGTGGTGCCCTCGGGCAGGGCAGCGGCGATGTCCTCGACGCG
Organism: Streptomyces sp. NBC_00385; assembly: GCF_035917155.1. Lineage (NCBI taxonomy): Bacteria > Bacillati > Actinomycetota > Actinomycetes > Kitasatosporales > Streptomycetaceae > Streptomyces > Streptomyces sp. NBC_00385. The sequence continues at coordinate 5,620,321 of NZ_CP107951.1, forward strand.
GGTGAGCCGGGTCAGCTGGCGACGGGTGACCGCGCGCTGCTTGCGTACGTCGACGACGGACGCGGTCGGCAGGTTGGAGAAGTCCTTGGGGCAGACCAGCAGCACCCGGTGGCCGACCTCCGCGCCGTCCGTCGCCGCCGCGACCCGCTCCAGCGCCAGGACGTACACGGCGGACTGGCGGGCGGCCGCGCCCACCTTCGCCGCGTCGGCGGAACCGTCGATCATGGGGAAGGACTTGATCTCGACGACCGTCCAGGTGCCGTCGGGGTGGACCACCACGGCGTCCGGCTCCAGGTAGGCGGGGGAGCCCGCCACCTCCAGGGCCAGCATCGGATGGTCGAGCAGCGCCCAGCCGCCCGACCCGGTCGCCTCGCGCAGCGCGAGCGCGGTGCGGGCGGCACGGCCCTCGGGACCGGCGGCCGAAAGATCGGGTACGGAGACGTCCCGGGGCGGTTCGCCGGACTCGCCGAAACCCTGGTGCAGCAGGCGCATCAGCTCCGTACCCCCGTCGGCCTTGACGCGGGCCTCGAAGGCGTTGCCCCGCATGAAGGCGAACTGGGACTGGCCGAAGGCGGCCGGTGAACCGAGCGCGGTGGCGAGCGCGCCCTTGTCGACCCCTGCCCCGTCGAGCAGGGCGCGCCGCTTGCAGCCGGGGTTGGCGGCCAGGGCGGCCAGCGCGCGGGCGTCCAGCGGACGGGGCGCGACGGCCGGGCCCCTCAGCTCAGCGAGCCGCCTTCGCAGCGTCACCGCCTGCGGCTCTTCCCGCGGAGGCCGGGACATCGGCCGGGGCAGGTGGGCCGGCCGGTGCTGCTGCATCGGTGGGATCTGCGGAGGAGGTCCGCTGGCCGGGGATTCGCTCACCCGCGGAAGTCTTGCATCCGGCACTGACATCCGGGGACTTCATGGCGGGGGACACCCGTGCGAATCGGGCCTGGACCGCGTCCTTGACCCGGTCGGCGAGGCGCAGCACGGGCCTGGCCAGCAGCGCCCCGACGCCCATCACGGCGGCTCCCGCGACAGCGTCCAGGAAGTAGTGGTTGGCGGTGCCCATCACCACGATGACGGTGATGAGCGGGTAGGCGATACCGGCGGCCCGCAGGAGCGGGTGCCTGCCGTGGCGCCACAGGAGGATGCCGCACCAGAGCGCCCAGCCGACGTGCAGGCTCGGCATCGCCGCGTACTGGTTGGTCATGCCGCCCATGCCGCGCGGCGCGCTCGCCTCGGTGCCCCACCAGCCGTACGAGCTGTACTGGGCCATCGTGTCGACGAAACCGTGCCCGGCGGCCAGCAGCCGCGGCGGGCAGGTCGGCATCAGCGTGAAGCCGATGAGGCCGAGCATCGTGGAGGTCATCAGCCAGGTCCTGGCCCGGCGGTAGGCGGCCGAGTGGCGGCGGAACATCCAGATCAGGACGGCCGGGGTGACCAGGTAGTGCAGGGAGGCGTAGGCGAAGTCCGCGGGTATGCCTATCGAGGGGTGCGCGGTGAACAGCCGGTTGAGCGGGTGCTCGGCGTTGAGGAAGAGCGCCTTCTCGAGATCCAGGATGCTCAGCCCGTGGTCGACGGCGGTGGACACGTCGCCCCTGACCAGGAGTCTGCCGCCCGAGTACGCCCCGTACACCAGGGCCAGCAGCGGGAGCTCGGTCCACCAGCGGAGCCGGTGGCGCGGCACGGGCGCGGTGGTGGCATGCGGCATCCGGAAGTTCTCCATCATGTGTTCATGCGGCCGACGGCGGGCGTTCAACCGTACGGTGCGGTGCGGCCGCGGTTCGCCCGGGGTGCCCTTTCGGTGCCCCTCAGCTGCTCGGATTCGTCTGTGGTCTGTGGGACGCCGGTGCGGCCCCCCAGGTTGCCTCACGCGAAGGTACGCGATGATGGAAATCCGGACGATCCGTTTCCCCGCTCCGCCCGTCGTACTCGCCCCATCCGTTCCCACCCGGACGGATTCGTCCCCGTCGAAGTCCAAGATCTCAGATCCCGCATCTCAGGTCTCAGTTTTTCAGGGAGATCCGCACATGGCACCGCGCATCCTGCTGGCCCGGCACGGCCGGACGGAATGGTCCGTCAAGGGCAATCACACCGGCAGGACGGACATTCCGCTGCTCGACTCCGGACGCGAGGGGGCCAAGCTGCTCGGTGAGCGGCTGCACCGGGGGCCGTGGGCGGACCTGCCCGGCCTGGAGGTCCGCACCAGCCCGCTCGTGCGGGCGTCCGAGACGTGCGCGATCGCGGGGTTCGGCGAGCGGGCGGAGCCGTGGGACGCGCTGATGGAGTGGGACTACGGGGCGTACGAGGGGATGACACCGGCCGAGATCAAGGCGATCCGCCCGGACTGGTTCATCTGGCGCGACGGGGTGCCGGAGGGCGAGACCCTGGCCCAGGTGTCGGCCCGGGCCGACGAGGTCGTCGAGTGGGCGCGGTCGGCCGACCGCGATGTCCTGGTCTTCGGCCACGGCCACATCCTGCGGGTGCTGGGGTCGCGGTGGCTGGGCGAGGACGCGTCGTTCGCGGCGCGCATCCGGCTGGACCCGACGTCGCTGTCGGTCCTGGGCTGGGCCTACGGGGCGCCGGCGCTGGAGCGGTGGAACGACACGGGGCACCTGGAGCGGTAGGGGCTGTTTCAGCCTGTCCGGCGTTCGAGGACGGAACCCTGCGCCCGGTCCGGGGCGCGGGTCTTTGCCCTCAAGCGCCGGGCAGGCTGGATCGCGCGCCCCGGTCCGGCCTGACGGTTCCGTCCTCAAGCGCCGGACGGGCTGGATCGCGCGGCCGGACCCGACGGGGTCGCCGCCCTACACGCCCGCGGACATCGCATGGCGGTCCAGGAAGTCCTTGACGTCCACCGAGCCCCGGCCCCGGGGGCGCAGGACCGTCACCGCGTCCGCCAGCATCGACCGGATCCGGGAGGACTGGACCTGGTCCAGCAGGTCCAGCACCCGGTGGCCCGTCGCCGCCGCCTCCTCCGTGAGGCCCGCCCGCGCCAGGTCCGTGGTCAGCTCGGCGCGGTACAGCGCCAGGTTCCGGGTGAAGTGCGGGTCCTGCAGCCGCGTCGCGCGCCGTGCGTGGCGCGCGGCCCTGGACCAGTCGCCCAGCGCCGACCAGCACTGCGCCTCCAGCATCTCCAGCTCCGCCTCCCGGAAGAAGGTCATCCACTCCGGGTCCGCCGCGGACGGCCCCTTCCCGAACGCGGTGTGCGCCCGGCCCAGCGCCCGTTCGCAGCCGGTACGGTCCCCGAGCCCGGCCCGGCCCCCCGCCTCCCGCAGCGCGAGCAGCGCCAGCAGCCGCGGCGAGCCGAGCGGCCGTGCGGCCCGCTGCCCCGCCTCCGCCGCGCGTACGGACTCGCGCGGCCGGCCCGTATCGCGTGCCAGGAACGACGCGTTGCAGAACGCGTGCGCCTCCAGCGCCGGGTCCCCGGCCAGCCGTGCGGTGGCCAGCGCCTCCGCGTAGTGCGAGCGGGCGTCGTCGAACCGGCCCGAGTCGTGGGCCAGCCAGCCCACCGAGATGGCCAGTTCACCGGCGCCCGTGTGCAGCCGGTCCGCGGTGGAGCGGCGGGTCGCGGTGCCGGAGTCGAGCAGCGCGTACGCGGCCCGCAGGGGCTGCGAGGCCCGCCGGTAGAGGCCGTCACCGCCGTGCCGGTCGTCGAGCAGGCGGATCTGCCGCACCGCCTTCTCGACGGCACCCACCTCCGCTTCGCCGACCCGGCGCTGTACGGGCACGGCGGCAGCGGCCGCGCCGCCGAGACCCAGGCCCAGGGAGGCGGCCGCCACCGCGGTGGTGCCGCTCGTCATGAATGCGCGACGCAGCACGTCGCTCTCCTCATCGGTGTCGCTGCCGAGCACGAGCAGCGGGGAAGTCGGGGGGCGCGGGGCGTCCGAGGCGGTCCGGGCCCCCCGGCCGCGTACCGATTCGCGCGGTGAGAAGCCCAGGTCCGCCAGGTTCGCCCCGGGGAACATGTGCAGGAAGACCCGCTCGTACGCGTAGTTGGGGCAGCGGATCTCGCCGGACTCCACGCGTCCGATGTACCGGGCGTCGCACGCGACCTGCTCACCGATCTCGCGAGCGGACCTGCGTACCGCGGCAGCGAACTCCCCGGCGGAGCGCTGTCCGCGCAGCCGCCGGAAGGCGATGTTGGGAACTGCCCGTGTCGACACCATGGCGGGGCCCTCTCTGGTGCAAGCCGGGCGCCTGTTTCCGGTGTCCCGGCGGAGCAAGAACGTACCTGCTGTGACGAGACGCACACACTGCGTTTGCCAACAAATCGGATATCTCGCCCACGATCCGCCATGAACTGCCACCCTTTGGCGCGGTGCTGCACCGTAGCCCTTGACGCGGTCGGCGCGTTGGTCCATGAGGAGACGGAGTCCGGCTCCGCCCGGCGATGAGAGGAGAGGTCCCTTGTTGCACCTCGGTACGGCGACCGGCTCGCGAACGACCGCGACGACGGTGGCCACCACGGCGACGACCGGCACCACGGCACCTGCCGAGGAGCCCGGCGTCCCCGGCACGCCCCCGGCACCCGAACCCTGCGACCTCGTGACGGTCCCCGCCCGCCAGGGTCTGGAGGCCGTCGACATCCTGCGGCGCGGCGCCGACCAGGAGGCCGTCGGGCCGGTGCTCCACGACGGGGCGTGCGCCACGCTCGGCTTCCTGGTGCCCCCCGGCACCGCGCAGGCCTGGGACGTACCGGGCAGCGCCTGTACGCAGACCGACGGCCGCGGGCTGCGCATCCCCGCCGAGCCGCCGGCCCCGGGCAGCGGATGGCTGCTGCCGCCCGCCCACGACACCCCGGTCACCGACCCGGCCGTGCTGCGGGCCGCGCTCGACCAGGCGGCCCGCCTGATCGAAGCGGCCGACAACTGCCGCTGAGCTCATAATGGCCGGACGACGGGTGCCTTGATCAGCCCGTCACGGCCGGTCCCCGACCGGCCCCGGACGTGATGAGCAGTGAGCAGGGACGAGGGGCAGTGGCACGTCGAGGAGCGGCCGGCGGCGCGGGCGACCGCAAGCAGCGCGCGGACCGCAGGACCGACCGCAAGGCGGCGCGCGGCTCCGGGCGCCCCGAGGGCAACGTCACCGAACCCGTGGACGGCGGCCTCGCCGAGCTCGTCCCCGACCGGGAACGCCGACGCGCCTGGACCCTGACGATCGACGGCGCCCCGCAGTCCCATGTGGACCTGGACGACCCGACGTACCTCTCCTTCGAGTACCAGCGCCGCATCGGCCACATCATCGACCTGGCCGCCCCGCCCGGGCAGCCGCTGCACGTCGTGCACCTCGGCGGCGGGGCCTTCACCCTCGCCCGCTACATCGCCGCGACCCGCCCCCGCTCCACCCAGCAGATCGTCGAGGTGGACGCCGCCCTCGTCCAGCTGGTGCGCCGGGAGCTGCCGCTGGACCCGCATGCCAGGATCCGGGTCCGCGCCACCGACGCCCGCGCCGGGCTCGGGAAGATCCAGGACGGCTGGGCCGACCTCGTCATCGCCGACGTCTTCAGCGGGGCCCGTACGCCCGCCCACCTCACGAGCACCGAGTTCCTCGCCGAGGTGCGCCGCGTCCTGAAGCCCGGCGGGACGTACGCGGCCAACCTCGCCGACGGGCCGCCGCTGGCCCATCTCCGCGGCCAGATCGCCACCGCCGCGACCGTCTTCCCCGAGCTGGCGCTCGCCGCCGACCCGACCGTCTTCCGCGGCCGGCGCTTCGGCAACGCGGTGCTGCTCGCCTCGGACGTGGCACCGAAGGCCGCGGAGCTGACCCGCAGGGTGGCGACCGATCCCCATCCGGGCCGGGTCGAACACGGGCGGGCGCTCGCCGACTTCACCGGAGGCGCGGCCGCCGTTCACGACGCGGACGCCCGGCCCTCACCCGCGCCGCCGCCGTCCGCCTTCGACTGACCGGGGAGCGGAGGCCTCACGACGGAGGCTGCCCCTCACCGGCGCGGCGTCACGACTTCACGACTTCACGATCTGGACCTGCGGCGGATGGTCGTTCCAGGTGCAGAAGACGGACACCGTCGTGCCGTCGTCCCGGGTGAAGTTCACCCGGATCCAGGTCGAGTTCGTCCACACCTGCACCGACCAGCCCTGCTCCGGAGTCGCCGACACCAGTTTCGCCGAGTCCGTGCCGAGCTCGAAGACGATCCGCCCGCCGTCCGTCTGGTAACTCTTCGCCGTGCCCGACGCCGTGGCCGTCGGCCGCGGCGTGCCGGTGGGGGTGCGTGACGGCGTCCCGGACACGGTCGCGGACGGCTTCGGGGCGGCCGTGGCCCGGCGGGTGGCGGACGGACTCCTCGACGGGGACGGTTCCGGGCGGTGCGTGGACGACGACAGGTTCTCGGTGCTGTCCCGGTCGCTCCGGGCACCCGCCTCGATCGGCACCGCGCGCGGCGGGTCGTACGCCGTGCCCGCCATCACGGTGTGCACACCCCACCACGACAGCGTGACCGCGGCGCCGGTGGCGAGCGACCACGCGAGCGCGTGTACGAGACCTCGTTGCATCCGGCACATCCTGCACCACGGGCCCCGTCCTGTCCCCACTACCGCCACCGAGCGGACCGCACCGGGCCCGATGGCGTACGGTGCCGCCCATGCCAAGTGTGCTCGTGGTCGAGGACGACCAGTTCGTACGTTCCGCCCTCATCCGGCACCTGACCGAGGCCTCCCACACGGTGCGGAGCGTCGGTACCGCGCTCGAAGCGCTGCGCGAGGTCGCCCACTTCCGGTTCGACGTGGTCATCCTCGATCTCGGGCTGCCCGATCTCGACGGCGCCGAGGCGCTGAAGATGCTGCGCGGCATCACCGACGTGCCGGTCATCATCGCGACCGCGCGCGACGACGAGAGCGAGATCGTCCGGCTGCTCAACGACGGTGCCGACGACTACCTGACGAAGCCGTTCTCCGTGGAGCACCTCTCGGCCCGGATGGCCGCCGTGCTGCGCCGCTCGCGGGCGGCGGGCGGCGAGGCCCCGCCGCCGCGCGTCATCCAGGTCGGCGGACTCTCCATCGACCCGTTGCGGCGCCAGGCCCAACTCGACGGCAGGGAACTCGACCTCACCCGGCGCGAGTTCGACCTGCTGACCTTCCTCGCCGGCCGGCCGGGCGTCGTCGTCCCGCGCAGGGAACTCCTCGCGGAGGTCTGGCAGCAGTCCTACGGGGACGACCAGACCATCGACGTCCACCTGTCCTGGCTGCGCCGGAAACTGGGCGAGACCGCCGCCCGGCCCCGCTATCTGCACACCCTGCGGGGCGTCGGCGTGAAGCTCCAGCCGCCCGCCGCACCCCCGGAGCAGCCCGCATGAGATGGGCCCTGGTCAAGGTCTGCCTGGCCGTCACCGTGATGGTCGTCGTCGCGTTCGCCGTGCCGCTCGGCCTCGTCGTCAAGGAGATGGCGCGCGACCGCGCGTTCACCGACGCCGAACGGCAGGCCGCGACGATCGGCCCCTCGCTCTCCATCACCACCGACCGTGCCCAGCTCCAAAGGGCCGTGCTCACCACCGAACCCGGGGCCGCGGACAGGATGGCCGTCCACATCCCGGCGTCCGACGAGGCCGGCGGTGTGGCGGTGGAGATCGGCAGCCGGCGCGCGACCCGCGAGGACCTGGAGACGGTACGGGAGTCGGGGCGCGCCTCCATCACCGAGGTGAGGGGCGGCTCCGCGCTGCTCCAGCCGACCGCGCTCGGTTCCGGGGGCATCGCCGTCGTCGAGGTGTTCGTACCCGAGGACGAGGTCTCCAACGGGGTCGCCACCGCCTGGCTGATGCTGGCCGGCGTCGGCATCGCGCTGATCGTCGGCTCGGTCGCGGTGGCCGACCGGCTGGGCGTACGGATGGTGGAACCGGCCCGCCGTCTGGCGGGCGCCGCGCAGGACCTGGGGGAGGGGCGGCTCGGCACCCGGGTGCCGGAGGAGGGGCCGACCGAACTGCGGTCCGCCGCCACCGCGTTCAACTCCATGGCCGACCAGGTCGTCCAGCTCCTCGCCAACGAGCGCGAACTGGCCGCCGACCTCTCGCACCGGCTGCGCACCCCGCTCACCGTGCTCCGGCTCAACGCCGCCTCGCTCGGCGAGGGACCGGCGGCCGAGCAGACCAGGGCGGCCGTCCAGCAGCTGGAGCGCGAGGTCGACACGATCATCAGGACCGCCCGGGAACAGCGCCCCCAGACCCAGGGACAGAACGGCGGGCCCGGGGCCGGATGCGACGCCTCCGAGGTGATCCGTGAACGGATGGACTTCTGGTCCGCGCTGGCGGAGGACGAGGGCCGCGAGGTTCGCCTCGCGGGAGTCGACCGCACGGTACGCATTCCGGTCGCCAGGCCCGAACTGGCAGCCGCGCTCGACGCGTTGCTCGGCAACGTCTTCCGGCACACCGCGGAGGGCACCGCCTTCGCCGTCGACGTCCACCACAGCGGCGACGCGGTGATCGTGCTCGTCTCGGACGCCGGTGGCGGCATAGCGGACCCGAAGGCCGCACTGGTACGCGGCGGCAGTGGGCGCGGCGGAGCGCGGGGGGCGGTGGGTTCGACCGGACTGGGCCTCGACATCGTCCGCCGGGTCGCCGAGTCCACCGGCGGCGACGTGCGGATCGGGCGCTCGGTGCTCGGCGGCACGGAGGTGCGCCTCTGGATCGGGCTCGACGGGCAGCGGCCGCAGCGGCGCGGGCGCGGCCACCGGGTGGGACGGCCGCGGCGCGGCGTGACCGGACGCGGCGGAAAGCCCCGGTTCCGCTCCGGCGCGGGCCCGAACCTTTAGTGCGGCCGATGCGCTCCTTAAGCCAACCCTAAGAACATCAACTCCGGTCCGGATCATGCTGTTTGTCGGATTCGGTGCGGCTAGCGTGCTCCCGCATCCCCCACTTCCGTATGACGAGGCAGGAACGCGATGGGCACCAGCACGCACCGGCGCAAGGCGAGCACCAGGACCAAGGCGATCGGCGCGGTCGTCGCCGCGGCCGTGATCGGCGGCACGGTCTTCGCCCTCACCGGCACGGCCCAGGCGGCGGCGGTCGGCGCCGCGTACACGAGGACCAGCGGCTGGACCGGTGGATACACCGGGCAGTACGTGGTCACCAACGACACCGACCGGGCCAAGTCCGGCTGGACGCTCGAATTCGACCTGCCGGCGGGCACGCGGATCAGCTCCCTGTGGAACGGCGAGCACACCGTCAGCGGCAGCCACGTCACCGTCAGGCCGGCGAGCTGGGACAAGGAACTCGCCGCCGGCAAGTCCGTCACCATCGGCTTCGTCACCAGCTCCGACGGCACGGCCGCCGACCCCACCGGCTGCCTCATCGACGACACCGCGTGCTCCGTCGACACCGGCGCGACACCGGAACCGAGCGGCCGCCCCACCGAGACCGCGACCCCCACCCCGACCGCCCCGGCCACCCCCACCGCCTCGGCGACCCCGACCGAGGAGCCCACCGCCACCGGGACTCCCACACCGACCCCCACCGGGACCGCCGGCGGCGGTACGGCCGGCGGCGCGGGCTTCGCCCCGTACGTCGACACCTCGCTCTACCCGGCGTACGACCTGGTCGACACCGCCACCAGGACCGGGGTGAAGCAGTTCACCCTCGCCTTCATCACCTCCGGCGGCAGCTGCGCCCCGCTCTGGGGCGGCGTCACCGGACTCGGTGACGACCACGTCGCCTCCCAGATCGGCGCCCTGCGCGCGGCGGGCGGGGATGTCCGGGTCTCCTTCGGCGGTGCCTCCGGGTCCGAGCTGGCGCTGAACTGCGCCTCGGCCGCGGACCTGGCGACGGCGTACGGCAAGGTCGTCGACACGTACGAGCTGACCAAGGTCGACTTCGACATCGAGGGCGGGGCGCTGCCCGACACGGCGGCCAACTCCCGCCGCTCCCAGGCCATCGCCCAGCTCCAGAAGTCCCACCCCGGCCTGGACGTCTCCTTCACCCTGCCGGTGATGCCCGAGGGCCTGACCCAGCCCGGCGTGGACCTGATCGCCGACGCGAAGAAGAACGGCGTGGACGTCGGGGCGGTCAACGTCATGGCGATGGACTACGGCGCCTCGTACAGCGGCGACATGGGCACCTACGCCATCCAGGCGGCGACGGCCACCCAGGCCCAGATCAAGGGTGTGCTGGGCCTCTCCGACGCGGACGCGTGGAAGACCGTCGCCGTCACGCCGATGATCGGCGTGAACGACGTGGCCACGGAGATCTTCAAGGTGGAGGACGCCACCCAGCTGGTGACCTTCGCCAAGGAGAAGGGCCTCGCCTGGCTGGCGATGTGGTCGGGCACGCGGGACAAGGAGTGCGCGGGCGGGCCGAAGCCGTCCGCGGACGCCTCGTGCAGTTCCATCGCGCAGGAGCCGCTCGCCTTCACGAAGGCGTTCGGCGCGTACAAGTAGCGCCCACAAGGAGCGCCCACACCTAGCCACCTTCCCCCGCCCGTGCATCCCGGCCGGCCCCCACACTCCCCCCACCCGGCCGGGGTGCGCGCCCCTTTGTCCGCGGCCCGCCCGGGCGTCCTCAATCGCCGGACGGGCTTGAAAGGCGTCCTCGATCGCCGGACGGGCTCAAAGGATGTGTGCCCGGTTCACCGCCGACAGCACCGCCGCCACCGACGCGGCCACGCCCGACGCGTCCTGGCCCGCGCCCCAGCACACCCGCTTGCCGACCCGGCACTCCGCGTACGCCGTGACCAGCCCGCCGGCGGTCCCGTGCTCCGCGAAGTCGAGGACCGTGACCTTCACCCCGGCACCCTCCAGCGCGTCCGTGAACGCGGACACGGAGCCGTCGCCCGTGCCCTCGTAATCGCCCTCGCGCCCCTCCACCCGCAGCGTGCAGACGAAGCGGTGCTCACCCGCCGGGCCGCTCTCCGCCGACCAGGAGGTCAGGGCGACCGAGCCGTCCCGGCCGGGGGCCAGATACGTCGCGTTGAACAGGTCCCACAGGTCCTTGGGCGTGGCCTCCAGACCGCTGTCGTCCGTCGCGTCCTGCACCGTACGGGAGAAGTCCGCCCGCATCCGGGCCGGCAGGTCCACCTCGTGGCTGCTCCGCAGCAGGTGGGCGATGCCGCCCTTGCCGGACTGGCTGTTGACCCGGATGACCGCCTCGTACGTCCGCCCCACGTCCGCCGGATCGATCGGCAGGTACGGCACCGACCACAGCTCCGAGCCGCTGCTCGCGTGATGGGCGAAGCCCTTGCTGATCGCGTCCTGGTGGGTGCCCGAGAACGCGGTGTACACCAGGTCGCCGCCGTACGGATGGCGCGGCGGCACCGGCAGCCGGTTGCAGTGCTCGACCGTGCGGCGGATCTCGTCGATGTCCGAGAAGTCGATCATCGGGTCGACCCCCTGGGCATGGAGGTTGAGGGCCAGGTTGACCAGATCGACGTTGCCGGTGCGCTCCCCGTTGCCGAACAGGCAGCCCTCCACCCGCTGCGCCCCCGCCAGTACGGCGAGCTCCGCGCAGGCCACGCCCGTACCGCGGTCGTTGTGCGGGTGGACGGAGAGGATCACGGAGCCGCGCCGGTCCAGGTGGCGGTGCATGTACTCGATCTGGTCCGCGTACACGTTCGGTGTCGCGATCTCCACCGTGGCCGGCAGGTTGTGGATGACCGGCCGGTCCGGCGAGGCGTCCCACAGCTCGGTGAGGCTGTTGCAGATCTCCAGCACGTAGTCGGGCTCGGTCAGGATGAAGACCTCGGGAGAGAACTCGAACCGGATGTCCGCCCCGGGCCTCGCCCGTGCCAGCCGGTCCATCTGCCGCGCGGCGTCCAGCACCACGCCGTGCACCTCGGCCCGGCCGCGGCCGAGGACGACGTCGCGCCAGACGGGCGCGGTCGGGATGTAGAGGTGGACGACCACCCGGTCCATCCCCGCGACGGACTCGAAGGTCCGCTCGATCAGCTCGGCCTTGGCCGGGGTGAAGACGACCACGGTCACGTCGTCGGGCACGGCCCCGCTCTCCGCCAGATGCCGCACGAAGCCGAAGTCGGTGCGGCTGGCGGACGGGTAGCCGATCTCGATCTCCTTGTAGCCCATCGAGACGAGCAGGTCGAACATCCGTCGCTTGCGCGGGGTGTCCATCGGTTCGGCCAGGGCCTGGTTGCCGTCGCGCAGGTCGACGGGGACCCAGAGGGGGGCGCGGTCGATACGGGCCTGCGGCCAGCTCCGTCCGGTCAGCGGGATGTCGACGCGGTCGAACGCAGGCCGGTAGCGGTGCGAGGGCATCGAGCTGGAGCGTTGCGGGTTCCAGCGGGGCGACGCCTCGGGTACGGGCCCGCGGGGCGTGCAGATCGTGGGGAAGCTGTGCATCGGTGACATGACGTCGGACAGGGACTCGGACGTGAGCTCGGACATGAACGCGGTCTCGTTTCGCATCGCCGGATGCGACCGGCACAGCACGGCACCCCGCGGCGGGGTGCCGATCGCTTCAGGCCCCGCCGCGGCAGCCGAGAAGGAGGAGACCGCCGTACGTCATGATCGGTACAGTAGTCAGAAACCAAGTCCTCAGACAACCTGACAGGTGAATCCCGTGTCCTCGCTCGGCCCGCTCCACCCCAGCCCCCTGGTCGAACAGGCGACACGTCATCTGCGCGCGCAGATCACCGAGGGGCACTGGCCGGTCGGCACGAAGATCCCCGGCGAGACCACACTCGCCAAGACGCTGGGCGTGGGCCGCTCCACCGTGCGCGAGGCGGTGCGTACGCTCGCCACGCTCGGGCTGCTCCGGTCCCGCCAGGGCGCCGGTGTCTTCGTCATCGCCGACCACGAGGCGGAGGAGTGGCCGGTCAGGCTGCGGCGGGCCGCGGTCACCGACGTCTACGAGGTCCGCATGCTCATCGAGGTCCAGGCCGCCCGCCTCGCCGCCCGGCGCCGCACCGACGAGGACCTGATCGCCCTGGACGCGGCGCTCGCGGCCAGGCGGGCGGCGGGCGCGGGCCCGGACGACGCCGCGTTCGTGGACGCCGACATCGCCCTGCACCGGACGGTCGTGGCGGCCGCCCACAACCCCGTACTCACCGATCTCTTCGCCGAGTTCGCGCCCGTGCTGCGGCAGGCCCTGATCGACCTGGTGGACCTGCTCGGGCTGCGCCGCGGCGACCCGCACCACGGTGACGCGCAGCACCGGGCGCTGGTCACCGCCGTGGTGGCGGGTGACGCGGAGTCCGCGGGCCGGGCCGCCCAGGCGGAGCTCCAGCACACCCTGGACCGCCTGCGCGCGGCCTGATCCCGCTCCCCGATCCGGTCCGATCCGAACGAAGGGGCCTACGCCGCCCCGGTCCCGGAGGCCCGCCACTCCTGCGCGTACTCGTCGAAGATCGCCCGCAGCTGGTGACCGATCTTCAGGTAGTCCAGGTCGTCCAGATTGGCCAGGGAGACGCGGACCGACCACTCCGGTCCGTCGAAACCGCCGCCGTTCAGCAGGACCACGGACGTCTGCTCGGCCAGCCGGAACAACGGGTCGACCGGCTCGTAGTTCTGCTCCAGGTAGTCGGCGAACTCCTTGCCCAGGGTGCGTTCCGCCTCGGCCAGCAGGTCCAGCTCGATGTAGTACGAGGCCCGCTTGGGGTCCTCGGAAATCTTCATGTGCGCGCCCTCCAGCAGGAGTTCCAGGCGCTGCCGCACGATGGCGCGGATCCGCTTCTTGTACTCCTGGCCCTCGTCCAGCATGTCGAAGAGGGAGAAGAGCGTCATCATCACCTGCTGCGGCAGCGAAAGCCCCGCCGTGTGGTTGAGCGCCACCTGACGGGAGTCCGCGACCAGCCGGTCGATGAACCGCATCTCCTCCGGATGCAGGGACAGCGACCCGTACCGCTTGTCCAGGCGTGCCTTCTCCTCGGCACCCTGCGCGGCCAGCAGGTCGTCGATCACGTTGTCGTCGTGCAGTCCGATGACGCCGAGCCGCCAGCCGGTGGCGCCGTAGTGCTTGGAGTACGAGTACACGAGCAGGGAGTTGCGCGGCAGGTCGGCGGCGAGGGAACGGAAGCCCTCGACGAAGGTCCCGTAGACGTCGTCCGTCACGACGATGAGGTTCGGGTTCTGCTCGGCGACGATGCCCACGATCTGCTCGGCGACCTTCGGGGCGAGCGCCAGGGACGGCGGATTGCTCGGGTTGACGCAGCAGACCATCCGGACGGACGGGTCGGCCAGCTTGGCGATCTCCTCCGGCGGGTAGCGCCACTGCCGCACCCCGGTCTCGGTGAACAGGTTCGCCTCGACGTGCACGACGTCGAAGCCGTACGTGTCCAGTTCGGGGATCTCCAGGTACGGGGTGAACACGGGCACCATCAGGGCGATGCGGTCGCCCTTGTGCAGGATCCCGTTCTTCAGGAGCGAGTCGAAGATGTAGCACATCGCGGCGGTGCCGCCCTCGGTCGCGAACAGGCTGAGGTTCTGCCCCTCCGGCGGCCGGTGGTCGAACATCTCGTCCGCCACGTACCCGCGCACGATCTGCTCGACATGCGGCAGGATCCGCCCCGGCACCGGGTAGTTGTCCCCGATCGACGAGTCCGCCAGCTCGTGGACGAACGCGTCGGGCACGAAACCGAAGCGCTTGACCGCCAGGTCGATGCCCGCCTGCAGCAGCTCGATCCCGGGCAGCTCCGGATGCGTACGCACGAAGTGCGCGAAGCGGTCCGCGCAGCCGGCCTCCTCCGGCATCCCGCCCAGGTTGTCGGCCGTCCAGACCCGGCGGGACTCTGCGATCGCGAAGTAGCCGAGCGCGTGGTACGCCTCCCGGGGGCCGGTGGCGACCCAGTTCGGGTTGCCGCGGCCCGCGTTCAGCATGGCCCGGATCGTCTTGCCCTTCTGGCCGGGCTTGTCGCTCTGCTCGGACTGGGCGATGGTGATGAATCTGTCCTTCAGCTCGAACGGGCTGAGCTGGGCGAACGAGCGGATCTCCGCACGGCTGAGGCTGGCCTTGGGCATGTCTGCGCTCCCGCGGTTCAGTGGTTGAGGATGACGATGACGGCGCCCCACACGGTCAGCAGCACATTGCCGACGGCGTACGGGATCGTGTAACCGAGCGTGGGGATCTGGGACTTGGACGTCTCGTTGACGGCGCCGATCGCCGCCGTGGTGGTCTGGCCGCCGGCCAGCACCCCCATCAGGATCGGGAACCTGATCCTCTGGATGTAGTGACCCACCAGGAATCCGACGAGCAGCGGCACGACGGTGGCGACGGCCCCAAGGAGCAGCAGCCCCCAGCCCGCCGACGAGAGACCGCTGGTGAAGCTGGGGCCGGCGTTGATGCCGACCACCGCGACGAACATGCACAGGCCCAGGGTGTCCATGAACCACTGGGCGCCCGGCGGTACGTTCCCGTACGTCGGGTACTTGCCCCGGATCCAGCCGAAGACCAGACCCATGATGAGCCCGCCGCCCGACGTGGACAGCGAGATCGGCACCCCGCCCGCGGTCAGCGCCGGAATGCCGATGCAGCCGCCGAGGAAGATGCCGAGGCCCACCCACACCATGTCCGTCGCGAAGCTGGTCGGCACGGGCTTGCCGAGCTCCTTGCCCGCCGGGCCGACCAGCCGTTCCGGACCGGTCAGCACCAGCGTGTCGCCGCGCTCCACCGGGGTGGAGAGCCGGAAGGGGAACTCGGCGCCGGCGCGGTACAGCTTCTCGATGTAGACACCGGCCATGAACGGCTCCCGGCGCAGCGCCTCCACCGACCTGCCCAGCTGCGCCTTCTCGGACGCCACCACGTGCAGCGTCTCGGTCCGGTACCCGAGCAACGCCACGTCGTCCGCCTCCGGGCCCACGTGCGTACGGGCGTCGAAGTCCACCAGGTCGTGCCGCAGCGCGCTGACCGCGACGGTGTCGCCGTCCCGCAGGACGAGGGACTGGGTCTGCGGCAGGATCGTTCCTTCGCGCCGGACCTGGGTGATGTACACGCGGCGGCCGAGTGCCTGCTGCTGGGCCTCGAAGTCGGCGATGCTGCGGCCGACGAGGTCGTGGCGCTCGACGACGTAGGCGCGCAGCACGGTCTCGTAGTAGCCCTCGCCCTCGTCCGGGTCCTCGTCCGGGGCGTCCAGCTCCGCGGCCAGTTCCGCGCTCTCCTTCGCCAGGTCCCGGCGGTAGAGCCGGGGCAGCACGTTGGCGAGGAGCATCGCGCAGAGGATGGTGCCGAGCGGATACGTGACGGCGTACCCGACCGCGACCAGGTTCTGCTCCGACTTCACTTCGGCGGAGGAGAGACCGGGCAGGGTGCCGATGGCGTCCTGGGCGACACCGATCGCCGCCGACTGGGTGAGCGCGCCGCTCATGAGCCCGGCGCCGAGGCCGGGTCCGTAGCCGAGCAGGACGGCGAAGAGCCAGGAGACCAGCAGCCCGGTCACACAGACCACGACGGCGTTGACGACCTGCGGCAGCCCGTCCTTCCTCAGGCCCCGGAAGAACTGCGGGCCGACCCGGTAGCCGAGTGCGAACAGGAACATGATGAAGAAGAGGTTCTTCACCGTGCCGTCGATCTGGATCTTGAACTGTGCCCCCAGGACCAGGCCCGCGACCAGACAGCCCGTCACGGCACCGAGCGCGATCGCCCTGTAGCGGACCTTCCCGATCAGGAATCCCAGCGCGACGACCAGGAAGACCAGCAGTTCGGGATGGGGCGTGAAGATGTTGCGGTTGAGGAAATCGATCATTCAGGCCCCCAGGACGCCGACGAGGATGGGACCGGTCAGAGGCAGCAGGAAGTTGGAGAGCGCGTACGTGATCGTGTAACCGAGCAGCGGCACCGAGCTCTGCGCCACCTGGGTGATGGAGGTGATCGCCGGGGTCGAGCACTGCTGGCCCGCGATGGCGCCGATCAGCAGGGGCTTCTCGATCTTCAGGACCGTCAGCCCGACGATCAGGGAGATGGTCGCGGGGATCAGCACCATGGCGATCCCGGCGAACGGCAGGAGCGCGCCGTACTCCTTCAGCAGCGGCCATGCCTGGGGCCCGGCGGTCAGCCCGGTGCAGGCGATGAAGATGGCCAGACCCAGGTCCTTCAGCGTGTTCGCGGCCTGCGGGGGGAAGGCCCCGAAGGTCTGCCTGCGGGAGCGGAACCAGCCGAAGAGCAACCCGGAGACCAGACAGCCGCCGCCGGTGCCGAGGGACAAGGGGATGTCACCGATCCGGACGACGATCTGGCCGAGCAGCGAACCCGCCACGATGCCGAGGCCCAGGTAGACGAAGTCCGTCGCGTCGTTCTTCACGACGGCGCCGATCTTCGCGACGAGCTTGTTGAGGCCCGCGCGCGCACCCACCAGGGTCAGCACGTCACCGCGCTCCACCTGCGTCTCGGCCGACGCGGGCAGATGCTGGTCGTTGCGCAGCACGTCGGTGATGTACACGCCGTCCCGGCGGAACTCGGGGTGGTCCCGCTCCAGCTCGGCGATGGTCGACCCGGCGGTGGCCTTCTCGGTCACCGCGACCTGACGGGTGGCCAGCGGGGTGTCGAGGCCGGGCACGGCCGGGGTCTCCGGGCCGATCGCCCGGCCGGCCGCGATGATCCCGCGCCGCCGGCCCACCAGTTGGACCAGATCGCTCAGGGTCAGCTCCAGGTCGGGGGAGGGGTCCAGCAGCACACTGCCGCGCTTGACGCCCTCCACCGTGACGCCGCCGCCGAGCGAGGCCTCCAGCTCGCCGATCCGGCGGCCGTCCGCCACGGTCACCAGAAAGGTGCGGCCGACCGTCCTGGGCAGCGCCTCGCGCTCGTCGGACTCCAGACCGCGGACGCCGCCGCGCATCTTCTCCCAGAGTTCGCGCGAGGCGTCCGCCAGGTTGATGCGCAGCAGCATCGGCATGATCTGGCTGGTGTACAGCACGATGGTGACCAGGCCGAAGAGGTAGCAGACGGTGTACGCGGTGGCCACGTGCCCCTGGTACTGGGTGATCTGGGTGGCGGTCAGGTCGTCGAGCTTGCCGATGGCCTCGGTGGCCGTACCGACCACGGCGGACTCGGTCGCCGCGCCCGCCAGGATGCCCGAGGCGGTTCCCACATCGAGGTCGAACGCCTTGGCCAGGCCGAAGGCGATGCCGAGCACACAGACCAGTTCGATCAGGCACAGGGCGAAGAAGCGCAGGCTCCTGCGGTTGAGGTTGGCGAAGAACTGAGGCCCGGCCAGATAGCCGAGCGAGAAGATGAACAGCGCGAAGAAGACCGTCTTGACGTCCTCGTTCACGCTGACGTGCCGGGTGCCGATCAGCAGCGAGACGATCAGGGTGCCGCAGATACCGCCGAGCGTGATGGGGCCGACGCGGATCTTGCCCACGAGGTAGCCGAGGGACAGACAGAGGAAGAGAGCAAGTTCGGGATGGTCGCGGACTACTCCCATCAGGCGTCACCCATCCTGGGTGACAGAAGTGATCATTAGGCACATAAGGGTGAAATTAACAGAGTGTGAGATGACCGGCATGTCCGGTTCACTGGTGTCGCTGGAGCCGTAACGGCGACCCCGGGGGGCGTTGTTCGGTCATCGGCCCGGCTGCTGTTCTCGGCCACCGTTCGGTGATCGGCTTCGGGGAAAGAACGCTGAGGTGCCTCTGGGTGGCCCCTGGGTGCGGCACCCCGTTCACCTTCCGGCGGGCGCCGCCCAGGGAATCGGGGGTGGGGAGGGGTGTTTCGGGGGCGTGCCGGAAAACTGGTGCGATCAGGGCCGCTTCCCGGCCATGGCTGCAAGATCCACTCTCAACAGGGCTTTCACCTGCGGGAATTCAGGAATCACTCCATCCGCTTCCCTTAAGTGTGCGCTTTGGCAAGCCTTCGGCCGGACACGGTCTCGTGACTTGCAGGACACGCTCGCGCAACGGAAGCGTCTTCAACTCTTGACACCCACCCCTCCCAGGCAGCAACCTTCCGACATCGGCGCATGGGAGCGCTCCCACATCGCATGAGGAAATCTCGTGCGAACGGCACTGCCCGTGTCCTCCCCCCTGAACCAACTGGCACCCGCACTCACCAGCGCGTATGCCACGCAGTGAGCCAGTCCCACCCTGGAACAAGGAGTAGTGGAATGCGTATCACCCGCACCGTTGCCGGTCGCAGCCGCAGAGTCGCGGTTCTGGCCACCACGGGCCTGACCGCTTCGGCCTTGCTGCTGACCGGCTGCGGCAGTGACTCCGACTCGTCGGACGACACGTCCTCCGACGCGAACGGGAAGATCACGCTGACCGTCGCCGACTTCGGGCAGTTCGGCTACAAGGAAGCCGGCCTCTTCGAGAAGTACCACGAGCTGCACCCGAACATCACGGTGAAGGAAGACACCACCGCCGATGAGAAGGTCTACTACCCCAAGCTGCTCCAGCAGCTGAACTCGGGCAGCGGGCTGGCCGACGTCCAGGGCCTCGAGGTCGGGCGCATCAAGGAGCTCGTCGACACGAAGGCGGACCAGTTCGCCGACCTGAGCAAGGTCATCGACGTCAACGAGTGGGTGTCCTGGAAGGAGAAGCAGGCCACCACCAAGGACGGCAAGGTGATCGGCGCGGGCACCGACATCGGCCCGATGTCGCTCTGCTACAACACCGAGCTCTTCAAGAAGGCCGGTCTGCCGACCGACCGCAAGGAAGTCGCCGCCAAGATCGCCGGGGGCTGGGAGGACTACCTCAAGCTCGGTGAGGAGTACAAGAAGAACGCGCCCGAGGGCACGTACTTCATGGACTCCGCGAGCGCCATGTACAACGCCGTCGTCAGCTCGAACGCGAAGCAGTACTACGACGAGAGCGGCGAGGCGATCTACAAGGACAGCCCCAGCGTCAAGCAGGGCTGGGACCTGGCGGCCGAGGCCGCGGACAAGAAGCTGACCCAGGGCCTCGCCCAGTTCAGCGACCCGTGGAAGGCCGCCCTGCGCAAGAGCACCATGGCCACCGTCGCCTGCCCCGCCTGGATGGCCGGTCAGATCTCGGTGAACGCCGGTGACGCCAACAAGGGCAAGTGGGACATCACCACCGCCCCGGGTGCGACCGCCGCCAACTGGGGTGGCTCCTTCCTCGGAGTCCCGAAGGCCGGCAAGCACGTCAAGGAGGCCGGTGAGCTCGTCAAGTGGCTGACCGCCCCCGAGCAGCAGGCCGCCGTCTTCAAGGCGATCGGCAGCTTCCCGTCCAACAAGGGCGCGTACGACCTGCCCGACGTGAAGACCGCAAAGCTCGAGTACTTCAACAACGCGCCGATCGGTGAGCTGTACGCCGACGAGGCCAAGTCCATCCCCGAGACCGTTCTCGGCCCGAAGGACGGCATCATCAAGGACACCATCTCCACCCAGATCAACAACATGGAGCAGCGCGGCACCAAGCCCGACGACGCGTGGAAGGCAGCGACCAACGCGATCGACAAGGCGATCGGCTGACGGTCGTAGAAGCGGGCGGCCCCCGGGCCGCCCGCACCTGCGTGTCCCCACTCCATGGGGCACCGGGGCCGAGGAGCGGTAAGCCCCGCGGAGGGCTTGCACGGGGCGACCGGGTACCTCCCGGCCGCCCCGTGGAAGCCCACCGCACCCGCGTGTCGCCGACGGCCCCGGCCCATCCCGCCCGGCCCCGTACCCGGGTACCAAGCAATCCAGGGAAGGACTCCCGCCCGTGGCCACCTCGACTCCCACCCGGGACGCATACGCCCCGCCACCCCCGAAGAAGCCGGTGAGCGCCCGCCGGCAGACCTGGCGCAGCCGCCTCTGGCGGTTCGACGACAAGGCATCGCCGTACGCCTACATAGCCCCGTTCTTCCTCGTATTCGGCGCCTTTGGCCTCTACCCGCTGATCTACACCGGCTGGATCGCCCTGCACCGGGTCGAGATGACCGGCCTGGACCAGATGGAGTGGGTCGGCTGGGAGAACTTCGACAAGATCCTGCACGACTCGGAGTTCTGGACGGCCGTCAGCAACACCTTCCTGATCGGTGTCATGTCGACGGTCCCGCAGCTGCTCGTCGCGCTCGGCCTGGCCCACCTGCTGAACTACAAGCTCCGTGCCAGCACCTTCTGGCGGACGGTCATCCTCACCCCGTACGCCACTTCGGTGGCCTCCGCGGCCCTCGTCTTCGCCCTGGTCTTCCGGGCCGACGGCGGTCTGCTGAACTGGGCGCTGGAGTTCGTCGGCCTGGGTGACACCAACTGGGCCAACGGCCACTGGACGTCCAAGATCGCCATCTCCGTCATCGTGATCTGGCGCTGGACCGGCTACAACACCCTGATCTACCTCGCCGCGATGCAGGCCGTGCCGTCCGATCTGTACGAGGCCGCCTCGCTCGACGGAGCCTCGCGCTGGCAGCAGTTCCTCAAGGTGACGATTCCCTCGCTGCGGCCCACGATCCTGTTCACGATCGTGATCTCGACGATCGGTTCCATGCAGCTGTTCGGCGAGCCCCTGCTGCTGGAGGGCGGCACCCTCGGCGCGATCGGCGGCAACGAGAACCAGTACGAGACCCTCAGCATCTACCTCTACAACTACGGCTGGAACCTGGGGCATCTCGGTCCGGCCGCCGCAGTGGCCTGGGCGATGCTCGCCCTCCTGCTGATCATCGCCGCGGTCAACTGGCTCATCGGCCGCTTCGTACGCAAATCCGCGGTCTGACCGGGAGCGATATCCATGACCATCACCAGCCCCACCAAAGTCCCGGCCCCCGTCCTCCCGGCGCGCACCGCGCACCGTGCGCCGAAGCGCGCGAGCCGTTTCAAGCCCGGTGCCGGGCAGCAGCTGAAGGGCGGTCCCTTCGCTTACATCGCGCTGACCGTCGTCGGCATCGGCTCGCTGCTGCCGCTGTACTGGACCCTGGTGGCCGCGTCCCACACCCAGGACGAAGTACTGGCCTCCACGCCGCCGTTCCTGCCCGGCGACCGGTTGTTCCACAACCTCGACGCCGCCTGGAACCAGGCCCACCTGGGCAAGGCGATCCTCAACAGCTTCATCGTCTCCAGCTGCATCACGCTGGCG
The DNA here is from genome assembly GCF_035917155.1 of Streptomyces sp. NBC_00385. Classification (NCBI taxonomy): domain Bacteria; kingdom Bacillati; phylum Actinomycetota; class Actinomycetes; order Kitasatosporales; family Streptomycetaceae; genus Streptomyces; species Streptomyces sp. NBC_00385. The sequence goes on from NZ_CP107951.1 coordinate 5,642,188, forward strand.
ACGCTCTTCTTCTGCACCCTGGCCGGCTACGCCTTCGCCAAGATGCGCTTCCGCGGCCGCGGCGCCCTGATGACCGGCGTCATCGCGACGCTGACCATCCCGCCGCAGCTCAGCGTTGTCCCGCTGTTCATGATGATGTCCGACCTCGGCTGGAGCGGAAGCCTGGAGTCGGTGATCTTCCCGACCCTGGTCAGCGCGTTCGGCGTGTTCTTCATGCGGCAGTACCTGACCGAGGCGCTGCCGTACGAGCTGATCGAGGCCGCCAAGATCGACGGTGCGAGCAACTTCCGCATCGTGCGCAGCGTCGTGCTTCCGGTGGCCCGCCCCGCCATGATGGTGCTGGGCATGCTCACCTTCGTCCAGGCGTGGAACGACTTCTTCTGGCCCTACCTCGCGCTGAACCAGCAGAACCCCACCCTTCAGGTCGCCCTCGGCCAGCTGAAGGCCTCCTACACCCCCGACGAGAGCATCGTGATGGCCGGCGGGCTGATCAGCACGCTGCCGCTGCTCGTGGTGTTCGTCGTCTTCGGCAAGCAGATCGTCGGCGGCATCATGTCCGGTGCCGTCAAGGGCTGACCTCGCGTCGGCCCGCCTCTTTCCCCGGATGCCCCGCACGGCCCGCGCCCGCCCCGCGGACCGTACGGGCTCCGGAGTTCCACTTCCCGCCCCTGTCCGTCCACCCCTGGGAGCGCTCCCGCATGACTGCCGTACGACCCGACATCGCCCCGAAGCAGGCGCCCGAGGCAACGCGATTCCCGACGGGCTTCGTCTGGGGAGCGGCCACCGCCGCCTACCAGGTCGAGGGCGCCGCTGCCGAGGACGGCCGCACCCCTTCCATCTGGGACACCTTCAGCCATACCCCCGGCAAGGTCCACAACGGTGACACCGGCGACATCGCCGCCGATCACTACCACCGCTTCCGCGACGACGTGGCGCTGATGAAGCAGCTGGGGCTGAAGGCGTACCGCTTCTCGATCTCCTGGTCCCGGGTGCAGCCCACCGGCCGCGGTCCCGCCGTCGAGCGCGGTCTGGACTTCTACCGCAAGCTCGTCGACGAACTGCTCGAAGCGGACATCGCCCCCGTCGCGACCCTCTACCACTGGGACCTGCCCCAGGAGTTGGAGGACGCCGGCGGCTGGCCCCAGCGGGTCACCACCGACCGGTTCGCCGACTACGCCGCCATCATGGCGGGCGCGCTCGGCGACCGGGTCGCGACCTGGACCACCTTCAACGAGCCGTGGTGCTCGGCCTTCCTCGGATACGGATCCGGTGTGCACGCCCCCGGCCGCACCGAGCCCGCCGCCGCTCTGCGGGCGGCCCATCACCTCAACCTCGCCCATGGCCGGGCGATCGAGGTTCTGCGCGATCAACTCCCCGCTGGCGCGCAGACCTCGGTCACCCTCAACCTCCACCAGGTCCGCCCGCTGACCGCGAGCGCGGCCGACGCGGACGCCGCCCGCCGGATCGACGCGGTCGGCAACCGGATCTTCACCGGCCCGATGCTGCGCGGCGAGTACCCCGAGGACCTGCTCGCCGACACCGCGCACCTGGTGGACTGGTCGAAGCTGGTCCAGGACGGCGACCTGGCCGCGATCTCGCGCCCCGTCGACGTCCTCGGCGTGAACTACTACACGCCGACGCTGGTCTCCTTGCCGGAGAAGGGCGAGAGCGGTTCTGGCAACGATGTCCACGGCGCCAGCGCGTTCTCCCCGTGGCCCGGTTCCGAGCACGTCGCCTTCCACCTCGCCGAGGGGAAGGAGCGCACCGCGATGAACTGGTCGATCGACCCCGACGGCCTCTACCACCTGCTGATGGACGTCACCCGCGACCACCCCGGCCTGCCGCTGATGGTCACGGAGAACGGCGCCGCCTTCGACGACTACGTCTCGCCCGAGGGCCGGGTGGAGGACCCCGAGCGGATCGCCTACCTGCACGGCCACCTCGACGCCGTGCAGCGTGCGGTGGCGGACGGTGCGGACGTCCGCGGCTACTTCCTGTGGTCGCTGATGGACAACTTCGAGTGGGCGTACGGCTATTCGAAGCGCTTCGGCACCGTGTACGTCGACTACGCCTCCCAGCGCCGCATCCCCAAGGCGAGTGCCCACTGGTACTCCGATGTGATCCGGCGCCACGCCCTGCCGTCGGCGGGCCTTTCCTGATCCTTTTCCGATCCCTGCGCCACTTCTGAGACCCGGCCCCGTGCCGGGTCTCCGTCGTGTTCGCGGCCGTTTTCTCCGTCCACCCCCGCCACCTGCGCGGCCCCGTTGGCCACGCGCGTAGAGTGGGAGCGCTCCCACGATCTGGCCCGTGGAAGGGCGGGCCGGTCCCGTCGAGTGTCAAGGGAGCCAACGCCAGGACTTGGTTTGGTTATCCGACTGTGAGAAATTGACCGCGAACGGGAGGCAGCCATGACGGCAGCGCGAGTACGGAGCGGGGGCCGGCCCACGCTCGAAGAGGTCGCGGCACGGGCAGGGGTGGGGCGCGGCACCGCCTCGCGGGTCATCAACGGTTCACCACGGGTCAGCGCGCACACGCGCGAGGCGGTGGAGGCGGCCGTCGCCGAGCTCGGGTACGTACCCAACCGGGCGGCCCGCGCCCTGGCCGGGAACCGGACGGACGCCATCGCGCTCGTCGTTCCCGAGTCGGAGAGCCGCTTCTTCGCGGAGCCCTACTTCTCCGACATCGTCCGCGGCGTGGGAGCGGCCCTCGCCGACACCGAGATGCAGCTGCTGCTCACCCTCGTCGGCAGCGACCGGGAACGCCGAAGACTCGCTCAGTACCTGACCGCGCACCGCGTGGACGGCGTCCTGTTGGTCTCCGTGCACGCCGACGACCCGCTGCCCGATCTGCTGGAACAGCTCGGCATGCCCGCCGTCATGAACGGCCGCAGGTCCGCCACCGAGCCGCTGCCCTCGGTCGACTCGGACAACTTCGAGGGCGCCCGCGGAGCCGTCGAGCACCTCGTCTCCCGGGGCCGCCGCTCCATCGCGACCATCACCGGCCGGCTGGACGTCTACGCCTCCCAGCGGCGCCTCGACGGCTACCGCAAGGCCCTCGCCGACGCGGGCCACGAACCCGATGAGCGGCTGATCGCCCCGGCCGACTTCTCCGAGGAGGGCGGCGTCCGTGCCATGCGTGAACTGCTCGCCCGCCGCCCGGACGTGGACGCGGTCTTCGCCGCGTCCGACCTGATGGCCGCGGGCGCCCGCCAGGTGCTGCGCGAGGCCGGCCGGCGCATCCCGGACGACGTGGCCCTCATCGGCTTCGACGACTCGGCCGTGGCCCGTCACATGGACCCGGCGCTGACGAGCGTGCGCCAGCCGATCGAGGAGATGGGCCGGGCGATGACCCGGGTGCTGCTGGAGCAGATCGCGGGCGAGAGCGCCGAGCGCCCGCAGATCGTGCTGCCGACCGAGCTGGTGGTCCGGGACTCGTCGTGAGGGTGGCGGCGGGGGAAGCCGCGGGGATGCCGTCGGGTCGTTCCGCGATCGGCGGCATGAGCGTGCTCTGTGCGTACCGCGCTATCCCGCGCTGCTCGGTGACAGCCGCTGCGTGACCAGGTCGAACAGGTCCGTCAGCGGCTCGCGGACCTCCCGGCCGAACGCGGTCAGCCCGTAGGTGACCTGGGGTGGCGTCGTCGGCTCGACCTCTCTCCAGACCAGGCCGTCCTGGACCAGCGCGCGCAGCGTCTGGGCGAGCATCTTCTCGCTGATGCCCTGGATGCTCTCGCGCAGCTCGTAGAACCGGAGGCCGTTGCCGCGCAGCGAGATCAGCACCCAGACGCCCCACCTGCTGGTCACGTGGTCGATCACGTTCCGGGCGGGGCAGTCGGTGTGAAACACGTCATACGGCTTCCCCGCCCCGGCCTGCCTGTCCTGCACGCTTCCCGTCATGGCATGAGCTTACCCAAAGGTATGCCCTTACCAAAAGTTAGTCCTTGCTCCTAGCGTGCAGGCGACAAAGGGCAACCGACAGGGAGCAGATCATGATCGTGGTGACCGGGGCTACGGGAAACATCGGCCGGCCGTTGACGCAGGCGCTGGCCGAGGCGGGCCGAGAGGTGACGGCCGTGTCACGGCACACGGCGCCGGTGCCGAACGGCGTCCGTCACGTGGTGGCCGACCTGGCCGAGCCGGCCGGCCTCAAGCCCGCGCTGGACGGGGCGGAGGCACTGTTCCTGCTGCTCTCGGGCGACCTGCACGCCGCCGGAGCCGGCCCCGCCGACATCATCGGCGAAGCCGTGGCCGCCGGGGTCCGGCGGGTCGTCCTGCTCTCCACGCTGGGCGTGGTGACCAGGCCCTTCGGCTCGACGCGGATCGCGATGCGCGAGCTGGAGGACGTGCTGCGCGAGTCCGGCCCGGAGTGGTCCATCCTGCGGCCGGGCGGCTTCGCCTCCAACGCCCTGTGGTGGGCCGAGTCCGTCCGCACGCGACGGCTCGTCGCCGCGCCGTTCGGTGAGATCGGGGTGCCGGTCATCGACCCTGCGGACATCGCCGCTGTCGCGGCGGCCTGCCTGCTGGACGACCGGCACATCGGCGGCGCCTACGAGCTGACCGGTCCGGAGGTGATCACTCCGCGCGGGCAGACGGAGGCCATCGCCGCCGCGCTGGGCACACCGGTGACGTTCCACGAACTCACCCGCGCCGAGGCCAAGGCCGCCATGAGCCGGAGCATGCCGGGGGAGCTCGCCGACGACACCCTGGACATCATCGGTTCCCCGAGCCCGGCCGAGCTGCGCATCAGCCCGGACGTCGAGCGGATCCTCGGCCGCCCCGCGGGTTCCTTCGCCGACTGGGCCGCCCGCCACGTCGCCGCGTTCCGCTGACCGGTCGGCGCCGAGGGAACGGCTCCTCGCGCTCGCCGTTCCGCGGCCGGCCGACGGGGGCCCGACCGGAGGGGGCACCGCGACGCTGTCCGGCGGTTCTCGACCCGGGCACCGGGACCGTGGCAGCCGGCAACCCCGGCCGGGCCGACGGCTCGTCCACAGGGGGCGAGGCCGGACGGGGCGCACCCGCGCCCCGTACACCGGCCCTGTTCCGGTCCCGTCCTTCCCCGGGCGGCCTCGTCAGCCCGAGTCGGTGACCGTCCGCCCGTCCCGCAGTCCGATCACCCGGTCACAGGCCTCGGCCACCTGCCCCTCGTGCGTGGCAATCAGGACCGTGGTCCCGTGGCCGCGCCCGAGCCGCACGATCAGGTCCATGACCGCGGCCCCGGTGGCCGAGTCCGGGGCCCGGTCTGCGCGGCTCAAGGCCGCTCCGGAGGGGAGTGCTTGGCGTCGAGCTCTCGACGGAACCTCCGCCTGTGCTCGGTGCGGGGCAGGCAGTCCGGAGCCTGCGGCGGGTGGGCGTGGAAGTCCTGCCGGGCCGCTGACATCGAGTCGCCGACGGCAACCACGACGTACGCTCCCGTGATCACCCGATCGCAGTCGACGCAGATCACGGCCGCGCCTCCTGCCGACGGTCGTGCCTCCACTGCCGCCCCAGACGCAGACCCTCCGGGCACAGTCCAAGGCCGCAAAGTTCACACACGTACGTGTGGCCCACCCACTTCTTGTATGTGTCCTCACTCCGGTGCCGGGGCTGCATCGTCCTGCTGAGGTGTGAGTCACCGGGTACCTCTTTCGGGCAGGGCCGACAGCGTCGGGGAAAGATGAATACGGACGCGCCCTCGTACTCCGGTCGGGCCCCGAGATTGACGGCTGTCTTCGCTGTCAGTTCGGCTGAACACCAAACGCAGTTGGTGCCACGCAGCTGCTGGGCAGACAGTGATGCGACGGGCGGCAGCGGTTCCGTCAGGGGCGGGCTCAACAGAACGCCCCCGCCCGCAGCCGGCGACCCGGTCGGAACGCGGCGCCCAGCACGGCGGGGTCGGTGAGCCGTCCGGAGCCGTCCGGCTTCTCCAGCCATCCCAGGCCGTCCACATATCGTTCGGCCGGTGGGCAGCGGAGCGGCCGGCCGGCCGCGTGAACGCTCAGGAAGTCAACGCTCGCCAGCTCCTCCTCGGACCCGCACGGGACGAGCCACCATGCGAGGTCCGCCGACGGATGGACGAGCACCGGACCGAGCCGGTCCGGGCCGATGCGCTGCATCGCGTCGACCGATCGGCGCACGTCTGCTTCAACGGCCGTCCACAGTCGGCCCGAGTGCAGTCGGGCGAGTTCTCCGGCAGCCCATGCCCGGTGTGTTCTCACCGGGTCGGGGGAGGAGAGCGCCAGCCATTCCGATCCCGGAGTACGTGTCCGTGAGGCCATGACCTGCACGTTAGGGAGTCACGCGAATATGAGTCTCCGCTGATTCTCGAAAATTCTCCGGCACACCTTGGTGATTCCCGGCAATGCTCACGGGTGCACGATCTGGGCCCGCGCCCTGCTGATCAGTCGATGTGCCGTTGACCCGTACACCGCCGACGCGTTGAGTGCGTCCCACACCCGCTGATACACGGTCAGCGTCGGCTCGTCGTCCAGCCACAGCTCCGCGTGCCAGTCCTCGACGATGGCCAGCCGGTCGTCGTACATCCAGAATCCGGGGCCGGGCGGCACCGCGACCTGGGCGCCGAACGGGACGATGCCGAGCCTCACCGTGTCCAGCCCGATCACACCGGCCAGCCGGTCGAGCTGCGCGGCAAGGACTGCGGGCGGACACACTCCAGCGTGGAGTGCGGCCTCCCACATCAGGATGTGGAACGTCCGGCCCGGCTGGTACAGCAGATCCTGCCGACGCATCCGGGACCGCACCGCCTCGTCTATGTCCCGGGGTGCGCGGTGGAGTTCAGCGAACCGCGCGAACAGGGCACGGGCGTAGTCCGGGGTCTGGAGCAACCCGACGACCATGGAGCTCTGCCAGGCGCGCAGCTCGGTCGACCGCTCGTACTCGACCATGAGGGCGTCCTGCACCGGTTTGTGTCCGGCCCGCAACTGCCTGCGCCACGAGCGTGTATGGGACTCCAGCCCTTCCAGTCGAGCCTGAAGCTCCCCGGCGACTGCCGGGTGCCCGGTCGCCACCGCCCAGTCCTTGAGGTCCGTCGGCGTGGCCGTCTGCCGGCCCGTCTCCAGCTTGGACACCTTCGACTGCGGCCAGCCCAGGCGGGCCGCGAGGTCCCGGCCGGTGACCTCGGCGCGCAGTTCCCGTAGCCGCGCACCGAGAGACACCCTGGCCTGCTGATAGTCCGTGCTCACGTATCGAAGCTACCTCCGCGGCTGGTCGTACGGGGAGGCATGGTGCCAAGCGGCCTCGCGGACCTGCGCATAACGCAGGACCTCCACCGGGTTGGTGATCAGTTCGACGCCGGTCATCCGGTCCTCGTCGTCGAAGACCAGCAGAGCCACGACTCGGCTGTCGAAGACCCAGAAGTCCTCGGCCGGCAACCTCAACTCCTCTGCCGTGGACCGGGACAGCGTGCGGATGTCCTCTCCGACCGCCGTGTTCCGCCGCGCGTTGTCGAGGAGGTACAGCTGCCCCGGCGTGGGTGGCTCGTCCAGGATCCTCACCCTCTCGAACCTGACCCCGAGTTCCGACCGCTCCCGGCGGTTGGTGCACCATTCGTCGTCCAGGTCCCAGCTCACGGTCCGGCCCGCAGTGAACTCACGGTAGGTGTCGGTCGCCTCGTCGGAGGCGTACCGACGACGGGTCTCCAGACGCCAAGCGGAATGCTTCACCTTGGCGAACATTGCGCCGAATTCTTCGAAGCTGATCAGCTGCGGCACGTGCACCGGCTCCTTCGGCCCGAAGTTGGCGAGCAATTCGCGGGGCACGGTAACCGCGCCCTCGTCGGAGGTGAGGTTGTCCAGCTGGGTGAGTTCGCCGGGGTCGGTGACGCGGTCGCCCTGGACCACGTACCCGTCTGTTCCGGGGACCTCGTACAAGGTCGGGCAGCCGTCGTTGCCAGAGTTGGTGCCGACCTTGCGCAGGTAACGGGTCATTGAAGCCTCCTGGGTAGGGGTGCCGCGCACCGTACCCAGACAAGCCCTGGGTGCAACAGTGCGTAGAGAGCTGGATGCCGGGTGTCACGCGCACCCTTGCGGTTGGGCCATGCGCTGTTGCTCCCGGCCGCGCGGCGGGTCCGACGGGTGGAAGGATGGTGCATGGCGAGTCTTCTGCTGGGAGCAGGGGTCTGGCTGGTCCCGGCTTGGCGTGTCATTGCCTTGTCGGGGTGTCGGGCCCGGTGTGTCGTCACCGGCCCGGTTCCTATGGCCCCGACTCGGTGTGTCGCCACCAGGTCGGGGCTTTGTTGCACGACAGAGCGGGCTGTCTTGGCGCCAACGTATGGCATGGCATACGCTTGGTCAACCGGGACGCGCCCATGAAGGGATGCGGGCGTGACCGACGACGTGAGCAAAGTGGCGAAGCGGGTATTTGACGCCTTGTCGGAGCTGGAGGGAATCGAGGATCCGACCGAAAGGGCGGCAGCCATCAGTCAAGTCCTCGCGGACCACAGCGCGCGAGCGCCCCGTCTGCGGGAGATGCGCCGTGAAGCAGTTCTCGCGTTGCGTGCCGAGAAGGTGTCCTACCGAAAGATCGCCGCTCGGCTGGGGGTCTCGCTCGGCACGGTGCAGGACATCGAGCGAGGTCACGGCGGGGCGTGGGGGACGAAGGCACGCAAAAAGGCTGTCACCGAGGGTTCAGTCGGCGACGAGTCCCCGGCGCAGTAGGAAGACGGCCGAGCGGTCTTGACCACCGCCCGGCCGAAGCGCACAAGATCCCTGAGAGAGAAAGGCGCTCCGATGAGCGTATCGAACATGCCCGCTTACGGTGACCGTCGGATCGTCACCCCGCTGATCGGTGAACCGACTCCCAGCTGCGAGAGGGATTCGTCGCGGATCGCTCGGCCATCGCCCACGCGGTGACCACTCCTGCGCTATCGAATGAGGCCCCTCCCGCCCGGCCGGGCTCCCCTGGGCCCCGCCGATGCTGCGGTCAGGGCGGCCCTCGTAGCGCAAGTCTGCTGATCGCTCCCCGCTGACTCTGCGGCCCGCGCGGCCGCCCCCTCACCCCACGGACTGTGATGCGCCACCCCACCGGCGCGGCTTCGTGCTGCGCTTCTCCGGCCTGCCCGGACCCGGCATGGACCCCCGTACCCCGCGCTCTCCAGGAACTTGAGGCCACGGCGTCCCGGCATGCGCAGCCGCGGGTGTGGCTGCGTGCTGTGGAGTGGCTCGTCGAGGCGCGCCTGCACCGAGGGGCAGGGGCGACGACGCTGGTTGTCGCGCGGGATCTGGCCGGGCGGATGGATTACCGGCTGGGCTTCGTGCTGTACGACCTGGAGCGCACCGCTGTCCGGTGCGGGGTGTCGGTGGCGACGGTGAAGCGGCATGTCCGGGTCCTGCGAGAGCTGGGCGTGCTGGTGTGGCGGAGGCACGGATCGAAGCGGAACCTGCGGTTACCCGGCCGGTCGTACGCGGGTACGGCGACGATCTACGCGGCGACGATCCCGCCCGTGTACGACGAGGCGATGGGATACCGGCTGGAGGGGGTCGGGTACGGGGCGCGGGTGGTCGGGGTGACGGACCCGGGTCGGGCTCGTGCCGTGGACGCCTTCCGAACGGCAGGCCACCCTGTGGATAACTCGGATGTGGATAGGCCCAGTTCAGGCGGGCGTGCACCCCATTCTCCCGGGTCCCGCCACGACGTGCCCAAGGTTGATCCGAGTGGGAGGTTGAACTACACCTCGCGCGAGCGCGCGACGTCCGCGACCGCGTCAACTCCCCAGGGTCCGAGGGGCAGGGGTGGCGGGAGGGGCCCGGCGGCCGGGCGCGGTTGGAGAGACCGGAGCCCCAGGCCCTCGAAGAGCGGCAACCGCCCGCCGCCACGACACCCCCTCCAGGTCGCCAGGGACATCGCCCTCGCCCGGCAGGTGCGCCCGCTGGTTGCCTGGACGCAGCCGGAGGGGTTGCGCCGGTTGGCGTTCGCGCTGCGCCCGCTGATCGACCGTGGCCTCGGCGCCCACGACATCGCGGCCGAGTTGCACGGCCTCGCCCTCGACTGGAGGCCGGCCCGTCCGGCGGCGTACATCACGGCGGCCCTGAACCATGACGGGCGGACCGACGGGCCCGATCGGCGGGTGGTGCAGGGGCACGCCGTTGCGCCCCCGTCGGCGGCGTTCTCCCGGGCTGTTGCGGACGTACGGGAATCGTCGGCCGAGGCGGCTGAGGTCGTCGCCCTGGCGGGTGCTGACGGCCCGTCGCCGGGTGTCGACGGGCTGACGCGAGAAGAGGTCATCGAACTCCGCTCGGCCGCCGTTGCCGATCGGGGCCTGATCCTTGTCGCCCTTGAGAACCTCGGCGAGAGGGACACTCGCCGCCTGTACACGAACCGGCTCGTCGACCGGGTGCTGGCCGAGTGGGGTGGAGCGTCGTCTCCCGGCACGGGCACGGGCACGGGCGTGGGTGCGTGTACGTGAGGGCGGGTCGTGTGTCTCCTGAGCGGTCGGTCCCTCCGGATTCGGCAGTCGGTCGCCAGGTCCAGGGCTGCCGTCGGCCGATCGTTCAGGCTGCGTCCGGCAAGGAGTGACGGGCCACTGCGGGGCGCGCCACGGCGATGCGCCGATCGCGAGATACCAAAGAACCCTTTGGCATCAGTGAATCCCAAAGTATTCTTTGGGATATGAGGATCAGTGACCCGAAGGCAATCAGGGCGTTGGCCCACCCGCTCCGGCTCGATCTGCTGGAGCTACTGACCGCGGCTGGGCCCGCGACAGCCGCCCACTGCGGCCGGGTGTTGGAGGTCTCGCAGGCCAGCTGCTCTTTCCATCTGCGCCAACTCGCCAAGTACGGCTTCGTGGAGGATGCCGGTCCGGGCCGCGACCGGCGGGAACGGGCCTGGCAGGTGCCCGACCCGAGGCGGGAGATGCGGATCGCTGCCGATGACAGTCCGGACGTCGGGCCGGCGCTGGAGCGGATCGTCGTCGAACGGGAGGCCCAGGCAATCCTCGACCACGTGGGACGCCGGGACGCCGGGAGTGTGAGCTGGCGGCAGAAGGCAGGCGTCATGGTCACGGCGGTGGCCCTGCTCTCCGCCGACGAGGCCGCCGAGCTCAGAGAACAGTGGAAGGCCCTTCTCGCGCCGTACGTCGCGCGGACCGAGAAGGACAGTGCGGACCGTTTGCCCGGGCAGCGTCACGTCCGGTACTTCATGGCGGCCACGCCGCTACCAGCATTCGAATCGGGGGACAGTGAGCATGAATCGGAGCACTGACGGATTGATCGACTTCACCTCCGGGACACCGGCCAAGGGATCCCTCGATGTCGCCTGGATCCACGGCACGGCGGACGAACCAAGGATCCAAGTCCATCACTACGACGAGCACACGGTGATCCTCCGCCAGAGCAAGCGGACCAACTACGAGGCCCCGTTTCTCTTCCTGTTGTTCGGCAACGAACGCGCCCTGCTCTTGGACACCGGTGCCACCGCCGACCCGGAACTGTTCCCGCTGCGCACGACCGTCGACCGGCTGATCACCGAGTGGCTGGACGGGCATCCGCGCGAACGGTACGGCCTGGTAGTCGCGCACACCCATGGGCATGGCGATCACGTGGCCGCCGACGCCCAGTTCGCCGACCGTCCCGAGACCACCGTGGTCGCCCGGGAGGAGGAGGCTGTCCGCTCCTTCTTCGGCTTCGGAGACCGCTGGCCGACCGGGGCCGTCACCTTCGACCTCGGCGGGCGGGCACTGGGCGTCCTCGGTTCGCCCGGCCACCACAGGAGCGCCATCACCGTCCACGACCCGTGGACCGGCATCATGTTCACCGGCGACACGGTCCTGCCCGGCCGGTTGTACGCATTCGACTTCACCGCTTTCCGCGCCACTCTGGCCCGCCTGGTCGTCTTCGCCGAGGCGCACACGGTGGTCCACGTGCTCGGCTGCCACATCGAGATGACGAGCGAGCCGGGCCGCGACTACCCCCTCGGCGCCACCTACCAGCCCGACGAGCGCGCGCTCCAGCTCACCGCGGCTGATCTCGCGGCCGTCCGGGATGCCGCCGAGGCCGTTGCCGGCCGGCGCGGCATCCACCGCTTCGACGACTTCGTCCTCTACAACGAGCCCCGCCCGGTCGACCAGCTCCGTCTGATGGCCCGGGGCCTGGCCCACAAGCTCCGCTCGGCGCTTACCCGGCGCCGCCGGACGGGCGTGAGCCCCGGGTCAGGCACCGGCCACCGGTAACTCGTCACACGTCAGTACCGGCCTCACGGACAGGGGCAGGTTCGGTGGTGAGGAGCGCGGTGATCTCCTGGGCGAGCTCCGGGCCGAGCTCGCCCCAGCCGTCCTTGTAGCCGTAGACGCTCGCCAGGGTGCGGGCTTCGTAGTCGCCGTTCATGATCTCGATGTCGGCGGTCGTGATGAGTGCCGGGTGGGCGACGCCGACAGCGCCCGAGATCTTCAGCAGCTCCTTGCGCAGGGTGCGGAGGTAAACGGCGGCGCGCGTGGCCTTCGAGGGCGCGTCGACGCCGCGCACCAGCCACGGGTCCTGGGTGGCGATGCCGGTGGGGCACTTGTCGGTGTGGCATTTCTGCGCCTGGATGCAGCCGATGGACAGCATCGCCTCGCGGGCGACGTTGATCATGTCGACGCCCAAGGCGAACGCGACGACGGCGTTCTCCGGCAGGCCGAGCTTGCCGGAACCGATGAAGGTGATGTCGTCCGTCAGACCCCGCTCCGCGAACGCACCGTAGACGCGGGAGAAGCCCATCCGGAACGGCAGCGACACCGAGTCGGAGAAGATGAGAGGTGCCGCCCCGGTGCCGCCCTCGCCTCCGTCGACGGTCACGAAGTCGACCCCGCGATCACCCCGCGCCATCAGAGTGGCCAGCTCCTCCCAGAAGCTCATCTCCCCGACAGCGCTCTTGATCCCGACCGGCAGACCGGTAGTGGTGGCGAGCAGCTCGACGAAGTCGAGCATCGAGTCGACGTCGTGGAACGCGGTGTGCCGAGAAGGTGAGGCGCAGTCCTCGCCGACCGGGATGCCGCGGATCCCGGCGATCTCGGGGGTCACCTTCGCGCCCGGCAGCAGCCCACCGAGCCCCGGCTTCGCGCCCTGCGAGAGCTTGATCTCTATCGCCTTGACCGGGGCGCCCGCGACCACGTCCTTGAGCTTGTCGAGGCTGAAGGTGCCGTCCTCGTTGCGGCAGCCGAAGTACGACGTCCCGATCTGGAGGATGAGGTCCCCGCCGTTGCGGTGATACGGCGAGAGGCCGCCCTCGCCCGTGTTCTGCATCGCGCCGGCCAGCGCCGCGCCCTTGTTGAGCGCCGTGATGGCCGGGCCGGACAGCGATCCGAAGCTCATCGCCGAGATGTTCACGACGCTCGCAGGCCGGAACGCCTTGGCGCGCCCGCGCGGGCCGCCCAGCACCTTGGCCGAGGGCAGTGGGCTCTGCGGGTCGTGCAGATCGGGCAGCGCACCGGCGAACGTCCGCTGTTTCACGTACGCGTGCCCTTGCACATGCTCGACGTCCACGTCGGTTCCGAACCCGAAGTAGTTGTTCTCCTCCTTCGCCGACGCGTAGATCCAGGTGCGCTGGTCACGGCTGAACGGGCGCTCTTCCTCGTTGGACGTCACGACGTACTGCCGCAGCTCCGGCCCGATCGTCTCCAGCAGGTACCGGGCGTGTCCGACCACGGGGAAGTTCCTGAGCAGTGCGTGCTTCTTCTGGACGAGGTCGCGGGCAGCCACCAGGGCCAATGCCGCGGCGGCGGCCGCACCGATGCTCCGAGCGCGCATGAAACGTTCCTCTCGTCGACTGCTCGATACCCGACACCACCGCTGCGCGGCGGGCGGAGGGCGGACGCGGAGGGATACGCCCCGCACATGATGAAGGGCCGATCCGCTTGAGCGGATCGGCCCTTCATCATTCAGGGTGAGTAACGGGACTCGAACCCGCGACATCCTGGACCACAACCAGGTGCTCTACCGTCTGAGCTATACCCACCATGTCCGGGCGTTTCCGACCGGCCGAGAAAAAGTGTACAGGGTCCGAGAGGGTGCTCGCGCCCCCGTTTCCCCGCCGCTGATCCCGGCCCCGGAAAGGGCCGTGACCAGCGGCTTCAGGAAGGACCTAGGCCGAGGGCTGCGACAGGCGCGCAGCGATCGACTTCGCACGCTCCGAGTCGGGGCCCGGCTGCGGGACGAAGACCGCCTCGCGGTAGTACCGCATCTCCGTGATCGAGTCGCGGATGTCGGCGAGCGCCCGATGGTTGCCGTTCTTGGGCGGACTGTTGAAGTACGCCCTCGGGTACCAGCGGCGGGCCAGCTCCTTGACCGAGGAGACATCGACGATCCGGTAGTGGAGGTAGCCCTCCAGCGACGGCATGTCCCGCGACAGGAAGCCGCGGTCCGTGCCGACCGTGTTCCCGCAGAGCGGGGCCTTGCCGGGCTCCTTCACATGCTCGCGGATGTAGGCCAGGACCCGTTCCTCGGCGTCGGCCAGGGTGGTGCCCGCGGCCAGCTCGTCGAGGAGGCCCGAGGCGGTGTGCATCTGCCGCACCACCTCGGGCATGGTCTCCAGCGCCGCGTCCGGCGGGCGGATCACGATGTCCACCCCTTCGCCGAGCACGTTCAACTCCGAGTCGGTGACCAGTGCGGCCACCTCGATGAGTGCGTCTTCCGTCAACGAGAGCCCGGTCATCTCGCAGTCGATCCACACCATGCGGTCGTTCATGCGCCCCACCCTACGGGGCGCTCCGCTGTCCCGGCAGGGCCGGGCGGCCCGCGGCGTACGCCTCGGAGCCCGGTTTCCCGTGCTCCCCGCGCCCCGCGTCCGCGACGGCCGTGGACGGACCCGACGGACCGGCCGTGGACGGACCCGCCTGGGCCGGCAGCGGGGCGCGACGGCTCACGGCGCTGCCCTGGGAGGGCACCACCGATTCGGCTGCCGTGACGACCTGCTCCGGACCGCCGCCCTGCGGACGACGGGCCCGGTACGCGGCCCGGTACGCGGCGGGGGAGGACCCCAGCTGGCGCCGGAAGTGTCCGCGCAGCGCGACCGGCGAGCGGAAGCCGCAGCGGCCCGCGACCTCGTCGACCGAGTAGTCGGACGTCTCCAGCAGCCGCTGCGCCTGCAGCACCCGCTGGGTGATCAGCCACTGGAGCGGTGCGCTGCCCGTGAGTGAGCGGAACCTCCGGTCGAAGGTCCGTCTGCTCATATAGGCGCGCGCGGCCAGCGTCTCCACGTCGAACTGCTCGTGCAGATGCTCCAGCGCCCAGGCCACGACCTCCGCGAGCGGGTCGGAGCCGATTTCCTCCGGTAAAGATCTGTCGAGGTAGCGCTCCTGGCCGCCACTGCGCCGCGGTGGCACGACGAGCCGGCGGGCCAGTGCCCCGGCGGCCTCCGTGCCGTGGTCCGAGCGGACTATGTGGAGACAGAGGTCGATCCCGGCCGCCGTACCGGCGGAGGTGAGCACATCGCCGTCGTCGACGAAGAGCTCGCGCGGATCGACGTGCACCGACGGGTAGCGCTTGGCCAGCGTCGGCGCGTACATCCAGTGCGTGGTGGCCGGCCGGCCGTCCAGCAGACCGGCGGCGGCGAGCACGAAGGCTCCCGTGCACAGCCCCACGATGCGTGCGCCCTCTTCGTGGGCGCGGCGCAGTGCGTCGAGCGCCTCCACGGGCGGCGGTGAGGTGATCGAGCGCCAGGCGGGCACCACGACGGTGCCTGCCCTGCTGATCGCCTCCAGCCCGTAGGGCGCGGTCAGTTCGAGTCCCCCCGTGGTGCGCAGCGGTCCCTCTTCGCCGCTGCACACGAGCAACCGATAACGCGGAACTCCCGCGTCCTGGCGGTCGATCCCGAACACCGAGAGCGGAATGGAGCTCTCGAAGATGGGGCCACCGCTGAACAGCAGCACGGCGACGACCTCACGGCGTCGACGCCCGCTCAGCTTCCGTACAGCCTCCGTTGCGGTGGCGGAGTCCTGGCTCATGACGCTAAGCCCCCCTCGGTGTTCGCGTCTTCCTGGTCCTTACGGGCCTGTCGCACCTGCACATGTCCCCTCGGTCGTGCACGAGTCCCCAGCCTTCGACACCCAAGATCGAATCTACTGCGTCCCGTGGTGCCGTCGTGACAAGTTCACCAACCGGCTTTATGTCGACAAGGCAACCTGGCGGGAAGCATTCGATCACGAAGCGTTTCACTCGTGAGTCGTGCAGGGAAGTGCGCCTGGCGTTCATGGCCCGTCCCCATGGGGTGGAAGCGTACCGCTTGGTCTCTTCCTGCCTGCTGGCAAGGGGGTTGATCGGCCATTTCGACAAGGATTCGACTGAGTCCTGAAGTTGGCTGAAAATATACGGTCGCGTGTGCGGAAATCAGTCGTTCTACCGGCGCACGACCCGCGGAGTGCGCTCACTCCTGTGCGCCCCCTCGGTCGGGCGGAGGGCCGGACCGGACCCTTCGCGGGCGGCCGTCCGGGCGGACCGGCGGAGCAGGACCCGGCAGGCCACGGTGATCGCGGCCAGGCCGAGGGCGACGGCCGCGGCGCCGCCGGCGGAGTCGCCGTGGGCCAGGAGGACGGCCGGTACCAGCGGGCAGCCGAACACCGCCCAGCGGACCACATCGGTCGCCGGCTGCGCGGCGGGTTCCGGATGCGTGGGCGGGACGGGTGCGGGCACGTGATGCTCCCCGGGGGTTCGGTCGGCGTTCCGGTCGGTACGGAATGCCGGCGGACCCCCGCGGCAGGCCTGCGGGGGCATGGACACGTGGCTAACGGACCGGGCACCACGCGGTCACCGGCCCGTCACCGATTGCGGCCGTCCGGGGCCCGCGACGTCGGTGTACCGCGCAACCGGCATTGCCATACAGGGCAGGTCTCGGGCATGCTCCGTGGAACGTCGCACGCGCTTTGCGCGGGTCTGGGCAGTGGAGGAGTGGCGCCGTACCCTTGGGGGTAAGGGGTTGGGAAGATGATTCCCGGACACCGCAACACCGCCCGCTGACGCAGCTTCCCCACGTCGCTCTCCTCACGAGGACTCTCTTCGCCGAGACACCGATGGCCGGTCACGAAATCCCCGAACCCGCGGACCGCAAGCAGGTAGCCGACCCCCGGTCGGACCAGCAGGCGGCCGAAGACGCACGCCACTCCTGCGATCCCGCCTTCCGGCACGGTGTCGTCGTCGGTTTCGACGGCTCGACCTCCAGTGAGCGGGCCCTCGCCTATGCCATCGGCATGGCCCGGAGGACGGGCTCCGGCCTGATCATCGTCCATGTCGCCAACCGGCTGCCGACCACGGTCTGGGCGGGCTGCGAGCCACCCGTCTTCGTGGACGTCCCCGATCACCGCACCGAGGTCCTCGGTCTGGAGCTCGCCTGCGCGGACTACCTCTCCGAGGTGCCGTGGGTGCTCGTCGAGCGCGGCGGGGACATCTGCCACGAGCTGGAGGAGGTCGGCCGGGAGTACTCGGCCGACGCGATCGTCGTCGGCTCCACACACGGGATCGTCGGCCGGATCTTCGGCTCGGTGGCGGGCCGGCTGGCGCGCCGCGCGCAGCGCCCGGTCGTCGTCATCCCGTAAGCCGTCTCGTGAGGCCGCTCGTACGGCCGTCCCGTGACCGTCCCGCAAGGCTGTCCCACGACGTTGCCCCGTGGACCGTCCCGTAGGCCCGGTTCCGGATGCCCGCAGTCGCCCTGGCTTCGGGGCCTGTTCCGCCCGTTCCCACGTCAGCCGGGAGCGGGTGGTCTGTTTTGGGTCCGCTGTGCGTCCGTCGTGATCCGACCTCGGTCAACCGCCGGTCTCTTTCCGTCCGGAGAGGGCCGACATGGCGTCAACTCGACTACGGAAACAGCGGAAAAAACGAAGCTACCGGTCCGTAGATGCCTATTGCGCGTGTGTGAAGGATGCATAAGCGTCACGGGGAACAGCACGATCGCATGCATCCGGGGTCGGCGGCGACCCTCTGTTCCGCCCGGATTTCGAAGAGGGTCCGCCGTGGCCCACGGCGTCGCTGCGGCAAACACCGGCGACCGCGCCCCGGCCGTCTCGCCCCGGGATTGCCGCTGTTGGCATGCGGGATCGCCCGCCCGCACGCGGGAGCGGCCCGGCACCCACAGGACGTGGGTGCCGGGCCGCTCGCGGCGCGTATGCGGGGACGTGGCTACTCCACCGTGACGGACTTCGCCAGGTTGCGCGGCTTGTCGATGTCCCGGCCCATGGCCAGCGCCGTGTGGTAGGCCAGGAGTTGCAGCGGGATGCCCATCAGGATCGGGTCCAGCTCGTTCTCGTTCTTCGGGACGATGATCGTGTGGTCGGCCTTCTCCTGCTCACGGTGGGCCACGGCGAGGATACGGCCGCTGCGGGCCTTGATCTCCTCCAGGGCCGCACGGTTCTTCTCCAGCAGGTCGTCGTCCGGGACGATCGCGACCGTGGGGAGCGCCGGCTCGATGAGCGCGAGCGGGCCGTGCTTCAGCTCCGAGGCGGGGTAGGCCTCGGCGTGGATGTACGAGATCTCCTTGAGCTTCAGGGAGGCCTCCAGTGCGACGGGGTAGCCCCGGACACGGCCGATGAACATCATCGACTGCGCGCCCGCGTACTCCTCGGCGAGCTTCTTGATCTCGCCCTCCGACTCGAGGATCTGACCGATCTGCTCGGGCAGCTTGCGCAGCCCCTCGATGATCCGCTTCCCGTCGGCGACCGACAGGTCGCGGATGCGGCCCAGGTGCAGGGCGAGCAGCGCGAAGGCGACCACGGTGTTGGTGAAGCACTTGGTGGAGACGACGCAGACCTCGGGGCCCGCGTGGACGTACATGCCGCCGTCGGCCTCGCGGGCGATCGCCGAGCCGACGACGTTCACGACGCCGAGGACCCGGGCGCCCTTGCGCTTGAGCTCCTGGACCGCGGCCAGCACGTCGTACGTCTCACCGGACTGGGAGACCGCGACGTACAGGGTGTCGGGGTCCACGACCGGGTTGCGGTAGCGGAACTCGGACGCGGGCTCGGCGTCCGCGGGGATGCGGGCCAGCTCCTCGATGAGGCCGGCGCCGATCATGCCCGCGTGGTACGAGGTGCCGCAGCCAAGGATCTTGATCCGGCGGACCCCGCGGGCCTCGCGGGCGTCCAGGTTCAGGCCGCCCAGGTGCACGGTGGAGAAGCGGTCGTCGATACGGCCGCGCAGCACGCGGTCCACGGCGTCGGCCTGCTCGGAGATCTCCTTGTGCATGTACGTGTCGTGGCCGCCCATGTCGTACGACTCGGCCTCCCACTCCACCGTGGTGGGCGTGGCCGTCGTGGTCGAGCCCTCGGTCGTGTACGTACGGAAGTCGTCGGCCTTGAGGGTGGCCATCTCGCCGTCGTCCAGGGTGACGATCTGGCGGGTGTGCGCGACCAGGGCCGCGACGTCGGAGGCGACGAACATCTCCTTCTCGCCGATGCCGAGCACGACCGGGGAGCCGTTGCGGGCGACGACGATGCGGTCGTTGAAGTCGGCGTGCATGACGGCGATGCCGTACGTGCCCTCGACGGACTTCAGCGCCTCGCGGACCTTCTCCTCCAGGGTGACGGCCTGGGAGCGGGCGATCAGATGGACCAGCACCTCGGTGTCGGTCTCGGAGAGGAAGACGATGCCGTCGGCGACGAGCTTGGCGCGGAGCTCGGAGGCATTGTCGATGATGCCGTTGTGGACGACGGCGACCTTGTTGTCGGCGTCCATGTGGGGGTGGGCGTTCTCGTCGCTCGGGGCGCCGTGCGTGGCCCAGCGGGTGTGGGCGATGCCGGTGGTGCCGGTGAAGCGCTTGGGTACCCGCGACTCCAGCTCACGGACGCGGCCCTTGGCCTTGACCATCTTCAGCGCGGCGGGCTTGCCGGCGGCCGGCTTCCCGGTGATGACGATGCCCGCGGAGTCGTAACCCCGGTACTCCAGCCGCTGCAGACCCTCCAGCAACAGCGGGGCCACATCACGCTTTCCGATATAACCGACGATTCCGCACATAGAGCCTCTGCCCTCCATCGACGTACAGGTACAAGCAAGTAAGTGGGTGCCCGGCCGCGGGTCCGGTCCGGTCCGGTCGGGTCCGCCGGTCCGGTCGGGTCCGCCGGTCTCAGCCGTAGACGATGCGGCGCAGCTGGCGGAGCGAGAGCTCCGGCGGCGCCACCGCCCGGTGCGGCAGCTCGGCCGAGATCCGTTCGAAGATCTCCGTGTTGACCAGGCCGCCGGACTGCAGCTCACGATGGCGGCGGCGGACGAAGACGTCGGTCGTCTCGTCGAAATAGGCCAGTACGTCGAGGATCACCCGGGCTGCCTCACCGCGTGGGAGCGCGGTGCTGCGTACCAGGTGGTCAATGAGGTCGTCATGCGACGAGCGGCGTTCGAGCACCCGTCGATATTGCTTCCGGCGGAGCTCCAGCGCAACAATCCTGCCCGATATCGGGCAGATATGCGGTCGAGTGGCGCTCGTTTTTCCGTTCTGGGTGATTCCGGAGCGTCTGCGGGCGACGCGTGTGCCCCGGAACGGCCGAGCGCGGAGCGGCTGTGGGGGCCGACGGGATGAATTCGGCCACACGCCCCGGACGGTCGGCCACGTTCATGTGCGGGCGACAAGGGGGAGTGGTCTACACCTTGACCATCCGTGAGGCAGGGGGTACGCATGGCGACGGTGCGAATGGTCAGGAGATCCAGGTGTGATCCAGCAGAAAGGGACCCGGCTGTGAGACTGCACACGACGCAGCGCAGTGCTCTTCCCCGTGCTCTACCCCGTCTTCTCGGCTCGCTGCTCCTCGTCACGGCGGCCGGAATCTCCGCCGCCTGCGCGACCCCCTCGGCATCTGCGGCGGGCGGCGGCTCCGCCGCGTCGGCGCCCCGTCCGCTGGGCCAGGTCGTGCCCGCCCCCGCCGAGGTGAGGCCGGGGGGGTCCCCGTACTCCATCACCGGCGCGACAAGGATCCGCGTCGACGGCTCGTCCGGCGAGGCCCGCAAGATCGGCGAGTACCTGGCGGGGGTGCTGCGCCCCTCCACCGGATACGCCCTGCCGGTCACCGAACGGGCGGGCTCCGACGGCATCCGGCTCCGGCTCGGCTCCCGCGACAGCGAACTGGGCGCCGAGGGCTACACGCTGACGGCGGGGCACGGCTCCGTCACCATCACCGCCCGGAAGCCCGCAGGGCTCTTCCACGGCGTCCAGACGCTGCGTCAGCTCCTGCCGGCCCAGGTCGAGAGCGACAGCCGCCAGAAGGGGCCCTGGAAGGTCGCGGGAGGCAGCATCACCGACACGCCGCGCTACGCCTACCGGGGCGCGATGCTCGACGTCTCGCGGCACTTCTTCTCCGTCGACGAGGTCAAGCGCTACATCGACCAGATCGCGCTGTACAAGATGAACACCTTCCACCTGCACCTCTCCGACGACCAGGGCTGGCGCATCGCCATCGACTCCTGGCCGAACCTGGCCACGTACGGCGGCTCCACGGAGGTCGGCGGCGGGCCCGGCGGCTACTACACCAAGAGCCAGTACAAGGAGATCGTGCGGTACGCGGCCTCCCGCTACATGGAACTGGTGCCGGAGATCGACATGCCCGGCCACACCAACGCCGCTCTCGCCTCGTACGCGGAGCTGAACTGCGACGGCATCGCGCCGCCGCTCTACACCGGGATCAAGGTCGGGTTCAGCTCGCTGTGCGCGGGCAAGGACGTCACGTACCGGTTCATCGACGACGTCATCGGGGAAGTGGCCGCGCTGACCCCCGGCCGGTACATCCACATCGGCGGTGACGAGGCGCACTCCACCAGCCACGAGGACTACGCCAAGATCATGGAGAGGGCGCAGGCCGCTGTCGGCAAGCACGGCAAGACCGTGATGGGCTGGCACCAGCTCACCGGCGCGACGCCGGTCAAGGGCGCGGTCGCCCAGTACTGGGGCTACGACAAGACGAGTGCCGCGGACCGGCAGCAGGTGGCGGACGCGGCGAAGAACGGCACCAAGCTCGTGCTGTCGCCGGCGGACCGGGTGTACCTCGACATGAAGTACAACGAGGACACCGTGCTGGGCCTGAAGTGGGCCGGTCTGGTCGAGGTGCAGCGCAGTTACGACTGGGACCCGGCGACCTACCTCGCCGACACCCCGGCGGACGCGGTGCTCGGGGTCGAGGCGCCGATCTGGGCCGAGACGCTGACCGACAGCGACGACATCGACGTGATGGCGTTCCCGCGGCTGCCCGGGGCTGCGGAGCTGGGCTGGTCCCCGGCCGAGACGCACGACTGGGACACGTACAAGGAGCGCCTCGCGGCGCTCGGGCCGCGGTTCACCGCGCTGGGGATCGACTACTACCGGTCGCCCCAGGTGCCGTGGCCGGCGGAGCCGGCTGCGGCTGGGTGAGCGGGGCCGTCCGGCGGCCGGGGGCGTGAGGCCCCCGGCCGCCGGACGGGCTTGAGGCGGCTTCCTCGCGGAGCTGTTCCTCGCTCAGGCCGCGGCGCCAGTAGCCGACGAACGTCACCCGCTTGCGGTCGATGCCGCGCTCGCGCACCAGGTGGCGTCGCAGTGTGCGTACCGAGGACGCCTCGCCCGCGATCCAGACGTACGGGTTTCCCTCGGGCAGTTCGGCCGCGCGCACGGCCTCCACGGCGTCCGGCGCGTCCTCGTCCCGCACCAGCCAGCTGATCCGGGCGTCGGCCGCGGTGTCGATCGCCAGGCGGTCCTCGGTGTGCGTGACCTCCAGCCAGACCCGCGCGCGCAGATGGGCCGGCAGCCACTCCAGGGCGGCCGTCGCGGCGGGCAGCGCCGTCTCGTCGGCCCAGATCAGCACCCAGTCGGTGTCCTCGGGCGGGCGGAAGCGGACGGCCGTGTTGTCCTCGACGGCCGGTCCGAGCGCCTTCAGCACGTCACCGGGGGAGGCGGCGGCGGCCCAGCGGCAGGCCGGACCGCCGTCCTCGTGGAGCGCGAAATCGATGTCGATCTCGGTGGCCGAACCGCCGCCGGTACGACGTTGTGCGCGGACCGTGTACGAGCGCAGCACCGCCCGCTCCTCGGCCGGAAGCGCTCGCCAGGGGCCGAACCAGTTGCCCTCGTTATCGACCGGAACGACTGGTTCCGGCTGTCCGGGGTGCGGCAGGAACAGCGACAGGCTCTGATCGCGGCCCCCGGAGGCGAACCCGTCGAGCCCCGGTCCGCCGAACGTGACCCGGAGCATGGACGGGCTCAGCCGCTCCGTGCGCAGGACGGTCAGGCCGAAGAGCCGGAAGGGGTCGACGGGCGGCGTGGCGGGCGCGGCGGTCGTCATGGTCAGGCGGTCTTCTTCGCGTCCTCGATGGCCTTCGCGAGGTCCTCGAGGATCGGCGCGCACTTGTCGTAGCTGTAGATCGGCTCGGTGGTGCGCGGGATGACCTGGCCGGCCTTGACCGCGGGCAGCTGCGCCCAGGTCGGCTTGGACGTGAGGGCGTCCGGCTGCAGGGCCGAGGAGCGGTTGTCCATCATGATGATGTCGGCCCCGTACTTGTCGACGTTCTCCCAGCTCAGGCTCTCGAAGAAGCCCGCCGCGTCCACCTTCGGCTCGACGAACTTCACGCCCAGCTCCTGGAAGTACAGGGTGTCGGCGGACATCTTGGCGAGCGAGACGTAGAAGAGGTCCTGGCTGGCCGAGCCGATCATGACCTTGAGGTTCGGCTTGGACTTCGCGGCGGCGCGCAGCCGGGCCGCGGCCTTCTCGAAGCGGGCCTTGGCGTCGGTGACCGTCTTGGCCTTGACGTCGGCGCCGAGCGAGGCGGCGAGGTCCTCGTGGCGCTGGATCGCCTTGGGGATCGTGGTCTGGGCGGCCCACAGGGCGACGCTCGGGGCGAGCTTGAGGATCTTGTCCTTGGACGCGTCCGGCACGTACCAGAGGGCGTCCTTCTCCCACATCGCGGTGACCAGCAGGTCCGGGCCGAGCGCGGCGTACTTCTCGACATTGAACTCGCCCCAGACGTTGCCGAGGATCTCGACCTTGCTGATGTCCAGGTCGCCGGCCTGCACGTCGGCCTTGCCGTTGGCGGCCTTCGTGGGGCCGAAGACGGCCTTGACCTCGACGCCGTAGTCGTGGAGCGCGGCGGCGACACCCGTGAAGGCGACGATGTTCTTCGGGACGGACTTGGCCTCGGCGGTCTGCCCGCGGTCGTCCTTGAAGCTCCACGGTCCGGCGTCGGCGCTCTTGGAGCCGGTGGAACCGGAGTCCTTGGAGTCGCTGTCACCACAGGCCGCCAGCACGGCGCCCAGGCCGACGGCGCCGCCCATGGCCAGCAGGCCGCGGCGGGTGGGACGGGACACTCGGGCAGTGCGCATGACGGGGTCCGCTTTCGTACGAGCCGGAGGCCGGCCGGTGACAAGTTCGAGCGAAGGTTAGCCTAACCTCACGAACTGTCGAGCCTGTGCCCCGGTCCCGTACCCCCGGGCTCACCAGACGATGACGCCGCCGTCCACGTCCCGGGCCCGTTCGGCGGCGGCCGTGATGTTGGCCAGCCGTGCCGCCACGTAGTCGTCGGCGTAGCCGCTGTGGGCGGCGAGCTCCGCGATGTGGTCGCGCAGCAGCCCGCACTCGGCGAGGAAGGCCGGGACGTCCTCCGGGTCCACGCAGAGGTTGGCGGTGGCCAGCTCCGGGAAGAACCGGGCCCCGAGCTCGCGCACCGGCCGCGAGCCCCACAGCTTGGTCCGGCTGCTCTCGAAACCGGCGAGGGTGAGGCCGTGCTCGGGGTCCTCCAGGAAGTGGTCCTTGCCGCTCCTGCCGCGGACGTAGGTGTGCACGAGGAGGGTCATGCGCCGGAGGCCCCGCCGTCCAGGGGCTGGAGCCGCACCGTCACGATGTCGGGGCAGACCTTGGCGATGGAGCCGAAGTCGTCATCCACGTGGAGCACGGCGAGCCGATGATGCCGCGCTGTCAGGGCGATCAGGATGTCGATGGGCGAGGGGCCCCGGTGGTGGCCGATCCGCACCAGCTCGCGCTGGACGTCGATGATCCTCGGCCAGGGGTCCTCGAGGGCCGGTACCCAGCCGAAGGTCTGGCCGAGCATCGTGAAGAAGGGTTCGTGATCGCGGTCCGCCCGAAGAGCCGGCATGAGTTCGGCCTCGACGGGTGGGCACAGGGATACGAGCCCCTGGGAAACGCGTTGCGGCCATGGGTCCCCGACCTGCTTGCGGAGCAGGCGCCAGACTGCGGACGTGTCGGCGAGGTACGTCACAGGCCGGACCGCTCCCGCTCTTCGAGGACGTCGAAGTCCAGGAACTGGTCCGCGTTGTCCTGCAGCCATCGCAGCGCTCGCGCGCGGTCGTCCGCGCTGACGGCTGCGGCTATCGTCAGCGCGCGGTTGATCGTCTCCCGCTTGGTGGACGTGCCGAGCTGCTGCTGGGCGAAGGCGAGCATCTGATCGTCGACGTCCACGAGGGTCTTGGACACGGGGGCCTCCCGGACGGCGGGTTGTATATATGGCTCGACTCAGTATATATCGCGTGGCGTGCCTTGCCAGACGCGCCGACTATCCCTGGGGGGCCCGCATACGCCGAACATCTCCCGGCAGCCGTCGAGCCCCTCGACCGTGACCTCGACCGAGCGTTGCTCCTCCCACCGCGCGCGCTCCAGGCGCAGCCGCTGGAGCGTGACCCGCTCGTCCCGCAGCGCCGCGACCGTCAGCCCGTCCGGGAGGTAGCCGAGCCGGCGCGAGACGCCCAGCGAGCGCGGGTTGTCGGTCATCGCGGACGAGACGGCCACACCGGCGCCCAGGCCGGCGAAGGCGAGGTGCAGGACGGCGGCCCGCATCTCGGTGCCGATGCCCCGGCCCTGGTGTGCCAGCCCCAGCCAGGAACCGGTGCTGACCTCCCCGGTCACCGCGAAGTTCTTCGCCGTCAGGTCCTGCCGTCCCACGACCCGGCCCTCGTGCACCACCGCGAGGCTCAACACCCATTCCCCGTCCGACCAGTTGGCGACCGTGCCCAGCACATGCTGGAACACCGCCCGGCCGCGCTCGGCGGGCGGGCAGTCGGTCCAGGGAACGGTGAAGGGCATCGCGTCCGGCGCGTGCACCCCGTCGGTGGCGACAGAGGCCAGCTCGTCCAGCAATTCCAGTGTCGGAAGGCGCAGTTCGAGGCGCGGGGTGCGGATGCGGAGGCCGTACAGGGGCCAGGCGTGAGGCTTCATGGGCCGACTCTGCCGGGGACGGCGGACGGCTGTCGAACGAGTTGCGGGGCCGGTCCGGCCGTAGGGGGCCCGATTTCCGCGCCGTTGCGCCGACGCCGTCGGTATCCGCTCGAGGTGCCGACGCAGCGGTGTCGCGTGTTCAGGAATCCGACGAGTCCGCAGAGGTGAATCCGGTCTCCGGCGGGGTGCCCGGCCGGCCGCTCGACAACAGGATCAGCCCGCACAAGCCACCTACCAGCCAACTGGCCATCATCCACATGTCCCAGCCGAAGCCCAAGGTCACTGTGAAGGCGACCGCCGATGCCGTGAGAACGGCAAGAGCCGTACGCCCCAGGACGTTGCCGGCATCCCACTCGCGGCGCAGCACTCCGGAACGCCGCCAGGTTCTCAGCAGGACGGCACCGACGACCGCCGCCTCCGCCACGACGAACCAGGCGGGAGCCGGTGGCAGATCGCCCGGCCCCGCCCTGCCGCGCCACACGTCCATGAGTCCGCTGACCAGGACGACCGGGCCGATCAGGGCGAACACGCCTGCCAGCATGCGGAGGAAGCCGACGCCCAGCGGCGGCTCCCCGGCACCGCTGAACGGCGTGGCGGCGTGGGAATACGCGTGAAAGCGATGGGCGGCTCCCCGGAAATCGGTCGCGATGATCCAGCCGAAGGCCGTCGCGACCACCCCCCAAGCGATGGGGAACATCACGGTCCTCCTTCATGACGCCCTTTTGCCCGGCCGGTGCTGGCGGCGGGCACGGCCGTCACGCTATGCCGGGTTCGTCAGCTCGCGACATGCCGGACTCCGGCAACGTGCGTGCTCGTAGGATGCCGTAACGACGCCACGGCGCGGGGTGGACGCCGCGACGCGGCCGTCTACCGGGATTCCGAGTTCCGCCGAGCCTCGCGGCGTCTCCCGCTTCTGCCACGCCGGGCCCGCAGCCGTCGAATCCTGACGAGGTGTACGGACGCCTCAGAAAGGCGTACCGGTGCCGTCCGCGACCAGCCGGCTCGTGAAGCCCGCTCGGCGCAGCCGCTCGTACGCGGCGGTCACCTCGTCGGGAACGGGGTCGGCGGCCATGAAGCCCTGAGCCGGGTAGATCATCAGGCGCTGCAATGCGCCGACCAGCATGTCGATGACCATGCGGTCGTCCTGGATGGACGCCAGGTACTCCTTGAACGTGACAGGGGCCGACGCACTCACGAACTCGACTCCCGGCCACAGTTTGCGCGCGGTGGCGTGGACGCGCCGTTCCTCGTACGGCTTGCTGACGAGCAGCACGGAAGAGACCACGACACCGGCCTCGTCGAGCAACGCACGGGAGAAGCTGATGTTCTCGCCCGTGTTGCGGGCACGCGGTTCGGTGAGGAGGGCGCTGTCGGGGACGCCGAGTTCGAGAGCCCGTTCCCGGTAGTGCACGGCTTCGCCACGGGGCATGCGTGCACGCGTGGTGCAGCTGGTGGCGCCGGTGAAGACGATGAGGGGCGTCATGCCCCGTTGGTAGAGATCCACGGCCGCATCCGCGACCCCGAGGTCATGGCTTCCGAGCCCGATCGCGACCGAGCAGGGGCGTGGATCGTGGTGCATCAGGTGGTGGTCCCAGACGAGTTGGGCATCCGAACGGGACTGAGTGGAGATCAACGTGGCTCACCCTCGCCGTGGGACGAGTCCGGAACCTCGAAGTCGTACGACCATCTGAAACGTGAGGCCGCGTGCACGCCTATCGCGAACTCCACGACGGTTCCGTCGGCCGTGTACGCGGTCCTGTGCAGTTCGACGACCGGTTCACCGCTGGGCAGCATGAGCAGCTTGGACTCCTCGGGGGTCGGGATGCGCGCGAAGAGCTCCTCTCGCATGCGGTCGATCTCGTAACCCGCGTCGTACAGCACGCGAAAGCCGCCGCCGCGGCCCGCGGGGCCCGGAGCGGGATCGACGATGCGGGTCCCTTCTACATGCTCGGGACGGTAGTAGCTGGTCAGTGCATGCGTCGGCTGCCCGGCCTCCTTCACGAGCCGTGCGCGGGCGTACACGAAGGAGCCGGGGGCCAGTCCGTGCGCGACAGCGGCGGCGGGTGGGGCCTCGACACGTGCCACGGTCTGTGTTTGGTCGTCGCGGTTGTGGGTGCGCCCGGAGGCCACGCGGTCCGCGATGAAGGCCACCTCGTCGCCGTCGCGCCACTTGACCTTGTCGTACCGGTCGATGCCGAGGCGCTTGAGCGGGGGCGTCTGCCGTACGACGGTGCCGTGCCCGCGCGACGAGGTGACCAGCCCTTCTGCCTCCAGGGCCTTGTATGCCGCGTGAACCGTGGACTTGGAACCTTCGCCCGCCTCGACCAGGTCTCTGATGTGCGGCAGCCGCTGCCCCGGTGCGTAGGCGCCGTTTCGGATCTGGTCGGCCAGCCTGTCCGCCAGCTCTCGCCACTTGGGTGCCATGCGCAACTCCTCTCGCCAGCTCTCGAGAGGCAGTCAAGCACAGTCCCAAGACTGTTGACAGTCTCGGGACTATGGTCCACCATCAAGTTTTGGGGTCGCAGTCCTAGGACTGAAGGGATTACTCAATGGTCGGTGCGGGTCGACTGAGAGGTGTCGTGGCATGACGGACGCCGGTAGGGCGCGGCAGAGGCTGTCGCAGCTGACAGGGAGATTCGGGACAGATGGTGTCCTCATCGTTCCCAAGGCCGACCCCGGAGCGGAGGGTGCCGACATGGTGCCCGGTGCAGCGCTTCGCTGGCCGCCGTGCGAGTGCGGGCACTCGCTCTGCCTCGACTATGTGGATTTGGAGGGTGAGGCGTGAGCATGCCGTCCGGTCCGACGGAAATCCGGATCGGGATGGTCGTGTTCGACCGGGCGCATGACATGGTCGGCGTCGTTGACGCGTTCGTGGGTCAGATAGTCACGCTGTCGCGCCCCACCGGTGTCTCCTGGCAGAGTCGATGGGCATCGGTTCGGCCCGGTACGGCGTACGAGCATCGGCAACTGCGGGCGATCACCGCGCTCTGGAAGCAGCAGCACAAGGGTCTGCCGGGGCGCGGACGGGGCGGAGCCGGTCCCGTCACCGGCTCCGCCCCGTGATCCGTCAGGCCGACATGCCCAACTCCCGCGCGATCAGCATCCGCTGCACCTCGCTCGTGCCCTCGCCGATCTCCAGGATCTTGGAGTCGCGCCACATCCGCGCCACCGGGTACTCGTTCATGAAGCCGTAGCCGCCGTGGATCTGGGTCGCCTCGCGGGCGTTGTCCACCGCCACGGTCGAGGAGTACAGCTTGGCGATGGCCGCCTCCTTCTTGAACGGCTCGCCCGCCAGCAGGCGGGACGCCGCGTCGCGCCAGCCGATCCGGGCCATGTGGGCCCGCATCTCCATGTCCGCGATCTTGAACTGGATCGCCTGGTTGGAGCCGATCGGCTTCCCGAACGCGTGCCGCTCGGCGGCGTACTTCACCGACTCGTCCACACAGCCCTGCGCCAGGCCCGTCGACAGCGCCGAGATGGCGATCCGGCCCTCGTCCAGGATCCGCAGGAACTGCGCGTAGCCGCGGCCCTCCTCGCCCAGCAGGTTCTCCAGCGGGACGCGGACGTCCGAGAAGGAGAGCTCGCGGGTGTCCGAGGCGTTCCAGCCGACCTTGGAGTAGGGGGCGGCGACCGTGAAGCCGGGGGTGCCGGACGGCACGATGATCGACGAGATGAGCGGGGCGCCGTTCTCCTTGCGGCCGGTCACCGCCGTGACCGTGACCAATTCGGTGATGTCGGTGCCCGAGTTGGTGATGAAGCACTTGGAGCCGTTGATCACCCACTCGCCCGTCGCCTCGTCGCGCACCGCCGTCGTCCGGGTGCCGCCCGCGTCCGAGCCGCCGTCCGGCTCCGTCAGGCCGAACGCGCCGAGCGCCTCGCCCGCGCAGAGCTTCGGCAGCCACTGCCGCTTCTGTTCCTCCGTGCCGAAGCGGAACACCGGCATCGCGCCGAGCGAGACCCCGGCCTCCAGGGTGATCGCCACCGACGAGTCGACCCGGGCCAGCTCCTCCAGGGCGATACCGAGGGCGAGATAGTCGCCGCCCATCCCGCCGTACTCCTCCGGGAACGGCAGCCCGAACAGGCCCATCCGTCCCATCTCGCGCACGATCTCGTACGGGAACTCATGGCGCTCGTAGAAGTCGCCGATCTTCGGCGCGACCACGTCGTGGGCGAACTCCTCGACGGTGCGGCGGAGTTCCTCGTGCTCGGCGGTCAGCCGGTGGTCCAGGGACATCGGGGGATCACTGCTCCTTGTGGGACTGTGTTTGTTGCACCGAGAGCGCGCGGACGGTACGGGACGGGCTCGGTCGGCCCAGGTGTCCGGCGAGCCACACGCTCGTGGCGGTGAGCTCGTCGAGGTCGACCCCGGTCTCGATGCCGAGGCCGTCGAGCATCCAGACCAGGTCCTCCGTGGCGAGGTTTCCGGTCGCGCTCTTCGCGTACGGGCAGCCGCCGAGGCCCCCCGCGGAGGCGTCCACGGTGGACACGCCGTGCTGGAGCGCGGCCAGCGTGTTGGACAGGGCCTGGCCGTACGTGTCGTGGAAGTGCACCCCGATCGTGTCGGTGTGCACCCCCGACTCGTTCAGCGACGACAGCAGGGTCTGTACGTGGCCGGGCGTCGCGACCCCGATCGTGTCGCCGAGCGACAGCTCGTCGCAGCCGAGGTCCATCAGCGCCCTGGCGACCCGGACGACCTGGTGGACCGGGACGGGGCCCTCCCACGGGTCGCCGAAGCACATCGACAGGTAGCCGCGCACATGCACCTTGTCCGCCTTGGCCCGGGCCACCACGGGCTCGAACATGGCGAGCGACTCGTCGATCGTGCGGTTGAGGTTGCGCGCGGCGAAGGTCTCCGTCGCGGAGCCGAAGACGGCGATCCGGCGGGCGCCGAGCGCCAGGGCCCGGTCCAGTCCCCGCTCGTTCGGCACGAGGACCGGCAACGCCACGTCGCCCACATCCCCTATGTCGCCGAGCATCGGGAACAGCTGCTCCGCGTCGGCCAGTTGGGGAACCCACTTGGGATGGACGAAGCTCGTCGCCTCGATCGTGCCGAGGCCGGCGACCGCGAGCCGGCGGATGAACTCCGCCTTCACCTCGGTCGGCACGACCGCCTTCTCGTTCTGCAGCCCGTCACGGGCGCCGACCTCGTGGATACGGACCCGTGCGGGCAGGTCCGGTGCGGCCACGGTCATCGGCAGGGTGCGGTCGGTGCGCGTCATGCTTCCTCCCCGGTGGTGGTGGCCAGCGGCACGACCACGGCCAGTACCTGGTCCATGGCCACCGTGGTCCCGGCGGTCACGTCGAGTTCGGTCACGGTGCCGGCGTGCGGGGCGGAGATGACGTGCTCCATCTTCATCGCCTCCACGACGAGGAGGCTCTGCCCGGCCGCGACCTCGTCCCCGACGGCCACCTTCACCACGGTGACCGTCCCGGGCATGGGCGCGGCGAGCGTGTCCGCACCGGAGCGGGCGGCGCCGGACAGCGACGCCTCCACCGGGTCGTGATCCCGGACGTGCCAGGCGTCGCCGTCCCGGCCGAGCCAGTGGCCATCCGGGGAGGTGGCGTACGCGAACGAGTGGGTGACACCGGCGAGTTCGAGCGTGATCCGGCCCCCGTCGACGGACAGGGTCCTGGCCGACTCCGCGCTGCCGGGCAGCGGGCCGAGGGGGCCGCAGGTGCCGGAGGCGGGGAGCGGTGGCCGGGCGCCCTCCCCGACGTGGCCGAAGGTCAGCTCAGCGCCCGCGCCGCACGGCCGCAGGCCCACCTGGACCGGGTCGTGGCCGGGGATCCGGAAGTGCCGCACCGTACGCGCCGGGGTGCCGCCCAGGCGCCAGCCGTCACCGGCCGAGAAGGGGTCGGTCCAGACATCCGTGCGGGCCGGTCCGGGGGAGTGCTGCCGCAGCAGCGCCGCGGTCGCGTACACCTCCTCCGGTACCCCGTCCGGGACCAGCGCGTCCACCTCGCGCTCCACCAGGCCGGTGTCCAGCTCGCCCGCCACCACGGCCGGGTGGCCGAGCAGCCGGCGCAGGAAGCCCGCGTTGGTCGGGACGCCGAGGACCACCGTGTCCGCGAGCGCCGCCCGCAGCCGGCGCAGTGCCGTCGCCCGGTCGGGGCCGTACGCGATCACCTTCGACAGCATCGGGTCGTACAGGCTGCCGACCTCGCCGCCCCCGGCGAGCCCCGAGTCCGTGCGCACCCCGCCGCCCTGTGGTTCGTGCAGCGCCAGCACGGTGCCGCCCGAGGGCAGGAAGCCGCGGGCCGGGTCCTCGGCGCAGATCCGGGCCTCGACCGCGTGACCGGTGAGGGTGATGTCTGGCTGGGCGTACGGGAGTCGTTCGCCGGATGCGACGCGCAGCTGCCACTCGACCAGGTCGAGGCCCGTGATCAGCTCCGTCACCGGGTGCTCGACCTGGAGGCGGGTGTTCATCTCCATGAAGTAGTACGAGGCCGGGTCGTTGCCCGGGACGATGAACTCCACCGTCCCCGCGCCGACATAGCCGCAGGAGCGGGCGGCCTGGACGGCCGCCTCGCCCATCGACGCGCGGGTCTTCTCGTCGAGCAGGACCGAGGGCGCCTCCTCGATGATCTTCTGGTGGCGGCGCTGGAGCGAGCACTCGCGTTCGCCGAGGTGCACCACGTTGCCGTGGCCGTCCGCCAGCACCTGGATCTCGATGTGGCGCGGCCGGTCGATCCACCGCTCCACGAGGAGGGTGTCGTCGCCGAAGGAGGCGCGCGCCTCGCGCCGGGCGGCGGCGATCTCGTCCGCGAGCAGCGCCGCGTCGCGTACCAGCCGCATGCCCTTGCCGCCGCCGCCCGCGGAGGGCTTGAGCAGGACCGGCATGCCGATCTCATGCGCCGCTTCGGCCAGTTGGCCGTCGGTCAGCTCGCTCCCGGAGGAGCCGGGCACCACCGGGACGCCGGCGGCGGCGACGGTCTCCTTGGCCCGGATCTTGTCGCCCATCAGGGCGATGGCGGCGGCGGGCGGCCCGATGAAGACCAGTCCCGCGTCCGCGCACGCCCGCGCGAAGCCCGCGTTCTCGGCGAGGAACCCGTAACCGGGGTGGACGGCCTGGGCGCCCGTGCGGCGGGCGGCCTCCAGGAGCCGGTCCACGGAGAGGTAGCTCTCGGCCGCCGGTGCGGGGCCGATCCGTACCGCCGTATCGGCCTCCCGTACATGCCGGGCGTCCGCGTCCGCGTCGCTGAAGACGGCGACGGAACGCACGCCCAGCTCCCGCAGGGTCCGGATGACCCGGACCGCGATCTCGCCGCGGTTGGCGACGAGAACCGTGTCGAACATCGTCATCAGTTCCTCACATCCGGAAGACGCCGAAGCCGGCGTCGCCCAACGGGGCGTTGGCGCACGCGGTCAGGGCGAGCCCCAGTACCTGCCGGGTCTCCATGGGATCGATCACGCCGTCGTCCCAGAGCCTGGCGGTGGCGTAGTACGCGTTGCCCTGGGTCTCGTACTGCTCGCGGATCGGGGCCTTGAAGGACTCCTCGTCCTCGGCGCTCCAGTCGTCGCCCAGCTGGTCGCGCTTGACCGTGGCGAGGACGGACGCGGCCTGTTCGCCGCCCATGACGGAGATCTTCGCGTTGGGCCACATCCACAGGAAGCGGGGTGAGTAGGCCCGGCCGCACATGGAGTAGTTGCCCGCGCCGTAGGAGCCGCCGACCACCACGGTCAGCTTCGGGACGCGCGTGCAGGCGACGGCGGTGACCATCTTGGCGCCGTGCTTGGCGATGCCGCCCGCCTCGTAGTCGCGGCCGACCATGAATCCCGAGATGTTCTGCAGGAAGACCAGCGGGATGCCGCGCTGGTCGCACAGCTCGATGAAGTGCGCGCCCTTCTGGGCGGACTCGGAGAACAGGATGCCGTTGTTCGCGACGATGCCGACCGGGTGGCCGTGGATGTGCGCGAAACCGGTGATCAGCGTCGTGCCGTACTCCGCCTTGAACTCGGCGAAGCGCGAACCGTCGACGACCCGGGCGATCACCTCCCGTACGTCGTAGGGCGTGCGCGAGTCGACCGGGACGGCGCCGTACAGACCGGCGGGGTCCACCTTCGGCTCGTCGGCCGGCTGTACGGACCACGGCAGCGCGCCCCGGTCCGGCAGCGTGGCCACGATGTTCCGCACGATGCGCAGCGCGTGCGCGTCGTCCTCCGCGAGATGGTCGGTGACCCCCGACGTACGGGAGTGGACCTCGCCGCCGCCCAGTTCCTCGGCGGTCACGACCTCACCGGTCGCCGCCTTCACCAGCGGCGGACCGCCGAGGAAGATCGTCCCCTGGTTCCGGACGATCACGGCCTCGTCGCTCATCGCGGGGACGTACGCCCCACCGGCGGTACACGACCCCAGC
Source organism: Streptomyces sp. NBC_00385 (assembly GCF_035917155.1). Taxonomy (NCBI): domain Bacteria; kingdom Bacillati; phylum Actinomycetota; class Actinomycetes; order Kitasatosporales; family Streptomycetaceae; genus Streptomyces; species Streptomyces sp. NBC_00385. The sequence continues at coordinate 5,676,604 of NZ_CP107951.1, forward strand.
ACCGCCGCGATCTGCGGGATCCCGGCCCCGGACATCCGGGCCTGGTTGTAGAAGATCCGCCCGAAGTGCTCCCGGTCGGGGAACACCTCGTCCTGCATCGGCAGGAAGGCACCGCCCGAGTCCACCAGGTACAGACACGGCAGCCGGTTCTCCAGCGCCACCTCCTGGGCCCGCAGGTGCTTCTTCACGGTCATCGGGTAGTACGTGCCGCCCTTGACGGTCGCGTCATTGGCGACGATCACGCACTCGCGGCCGCTGACCCGGCCGATCCCGGCGATCACCCCGGCGGCCGGCGCGGCGCCCCCGTACAGCCCCTCGGCCGCCAGCGGGGCCAGCTCCAGGAAGGGGGAGCCCGCGTCGAGCAGGGTGTCCACCCGTTCCCGGGGCAGCAGCTTGCCGCGCGCCACATGCCGGGCGCGGGCCTTCTCACCCCCGCCGAGCCTGGCCGTGGCGAGCCGCTTGCGCAGCTCGTCGGTGAGCGCGTGATGCGCCGCCTCGTTGGCCTGCCAGGCCTCCGAGGCGGGATCGGCCGCGCTCGCCAGCACCGGTGCCTGCTGCATCCTGTCGAGCCCCCTTGCCCGTACCGCAGTGTGACGACCTCGGCCCCGTCCGTAGCGGGGGGAGGTTGTTAGTGAGCGTTAACGTATCCCATAGGTTAACGACCGCTAACGCACCTGTCTAGAATGACTGTTCATGAGCACCCATGCCGCCGCCCGCGTCGCGGCTCCCACCCGCCGCGAGCAGATCCTCAAGGAGGCCGCCCGCCTCTTTGCCGAGCGCGGCTTCCACGGGGTCGGCGTCGACGAGATAGGTGCCGCCGTCGGCATCAGCGGCCCCGGCCTCTACCGGCACTTCCCGGGCAAGGACGCGATGCTCGCCGAACTGCTCGTCGGCATCAGCGAGCGGCTGCTGGCCGGCGGGCAGCTGAGGGTCTCCGAGGACGCCTCCGGTGACAGGTCCCCCGAGGCGCTCCTGGACGCGCTCATCGAGGGCCACATCGACTTCGCCCTCGACGACCGCCCACTGATCACCCTGCACGACCGCGAGCTGGACCGCCTGCGGGACACCGACCGCAAGAGGGTCCGCCGGCTCCAGCGCGAGTACGTCGAGGTCTGGGTCGCCGTCGTCCGCGACCTCTACCCCGCACTCCCCGAGCACGAGGCCCGTGCCACCGTCCACGCCGTGTTCGGCCTGCTCAACTCCACCCCGCACCTCGGCCGGCCCGGCGCGCTGCCCGGCCGCACCGACACGGCGGCGCTGCTGCACCGCCTGGCGCGGGGGGCCTTCGGCGCGGCGGGGGAGCCGAAGGCCGTCTGAGCGGCGGCCGGACCCGCCGCCCACCCCTCAATACGCCCGGCACGCTGCGCACATCCCACGGCACAATGGGTTCATGCCGATACCCAGCCGCGCCGCCCTCGTCGACCACCTCGTCCGTACGCGCATAGCGGGAGACGTCGCGACCCCGCGCGACAACAACCTCTCCCACTACCGCAAGCTCGCCAACGGCGACCGCCACTTCTGGCTGGGTCTCGAGCTCGGCGACCGGTGGCGCGACGAGCAGGACGTCCTGGCGGTCATGGCCGAGAGATGCGGCGTCAGCGACGACCCGGAGCACCGGTTCGGCCAGGACACCATCGACCCCGAGCTCACCGTCGCCGCCCTGGACCGGGCCGCCGCCCGGCTGCGGAAGGCGGCCGACGGGACGGAGCGGGTGCTCTTCGCCACCGGTCACCCGGGCGGGCTCCTGGACGTCCACCGGCAGACCGCCGCCGCACTGCGGGCGGCCGGCTGCGAGATCATGGTCATCCCGTCCGGGCTCACGGCCGACGAGGGCATGGTCTTCCAGTTCGCGGACGTCGCCGTGCAGGAGCGGGGCGCGACCCTCTGGCACACCCACTCCCCGGCCCCGATGGCCGCGATCCTGGACGCCCTGGAACGGGAGGGGCGCCCCATGCCCGACCTGGTCGTCGCCGACCACGGCTGGGCCGGGTGCGCGGCGCAGCGCGGACTGGACGCCATCGGCTACGCGGACTGCAACGACCCGGCCCTGTTCCTCGGGGAGGCCGAGGGCACCCTCCAGGTGGCCGTCCCGCTGGACGACCACGTGCTGGACCCGAGGTTCTACGACCCGATGACGGAGTACCTGCTGGACGCGGCGGGGCTGCGCTGACCCCGGATGCCGGGGATCAGGACCCGTCCGGCGGTACGGGGGTGGCGCGGGCGTACCGCGCGGCGAGCCCGCGCAGGTGGTCCACCAGCTCGGCGGGCTCCGTCACCGTGAAGTCGTGACCGAGCAGCCCGAGATGGACGGCGAGGCCGTCCAGCGAGTCCGCTCCCGTGGCCAGCACACAGGTGTGCTCGTCGACGGCCTCCACCACGCCCACCGCCGGGTTGATCCGCTCCAGTACGGCTGCCGCGGGCGCGTGCACCGTGACCCGTGCCCGGTGGCGCCAGGCCGCCGCCGACGCCTTGCCCGCGACGTAGGCGGCGGCGTCCCCCTCAGGGTCCTCGCGCGGCGTGAAGCGCGGGCCGGAAGGTGTGCGCGGCGTGATCCGGTCGACCCGGAACATCCGCCAGTCGTCGCGATCCACGTCCCACGCGACGAGGTACCAGCGGCGCCCCCAGTTGACGACGCGCTGCGGCTCGACCAGCCGACGGGTCGGCGTCCCCGCATGGTCCCGGTAGTCCAGCCGGAGCCGTTCGCGGTCCCGGCAGGCCGCTGTCAGCGTCATCAGGAGTTCGGTGCCGATGCCCGGATCGGCGCGGTCGGCGGGGACCGGCACGGTGTAGTCCTGAAGGGCCCGCACCCGCCGGCGCAGCCGCGACGGCAGCACCTGCTCCAGCTTGGCCAACGCCTGGAGCGAGGTCTCCTCCATGCCCGGCATCGCGCTCCGCGCGACCGTGCGCACGGCGATCGTCACCGCGACCGCCTCGTCGTCCTCCAGCAGCAGCGGCGGCATCGCCGCCCCGGCGGCCAGCCGGTAGCCGCCGGCCGATCCCCGGGTGGCGTCCACCGGGTAGCCGAGGGTGCGCAGCCGCTCGATGTCGTTGCGTACGGTGCGGCCGCTCACCCCCAGCCGTTCGGCGAGTTCGGTGCCCGGCCACTCGCGCGGCGACTGGAGCAGGGACAGCAGTCTGAGCAGGCGTGCGGAGGTTTCCAGCATGGCCCGAACACTGCTCCTTCATTAGGAACGAAGCTTTCCTGATGCCATCCTAGAGTTCTGGTCATGGAGAACAGCAGCGCCACCGCAGCCCGCACCGCCCAGGACACCGCCGCCACGGAGATCCGCCCCTTCCGGATCGAGATCCCGCAGGCCGACGTCGACGACCTGCGCAACCGCCTCGCCCGCACCCGCTGGAACACCGGCCTGCCCGGCGTCGAGGGCTGGACACGGGGTGTGCCCGCCGACTACCTGACGGGCCTGGCCGCGTACTGGGCCGACGGTTTCGACTGGCGTGCGGCCGAGGCCCGGCTGAACGAGTTCCCGCAGTTCCTCACCGAGATCGACGGGCAGGACATCCACTTCGCCCACGTCCGCTCGGCGAAGGCCGACGCCCCCGCCCTGCTGCTGATCCACGACTGGCCCGGCTCGTTCGTCCAGTTCACCGACGTCATCGAACCGCTCTCACGCGACTTCGACGTCATCGTCACCTCCACCCCCGGCGTCGGCTTCTCCGGCCCGCTCACCTCGACCGGCTGGACCACCGGCCGGATCGCCGCGGCGTTCACCACTCTCATGGACCGGCTCGGCTACGCGCACTACGGCGTCCAGGGCAACGGCGGCGGCGCCTGGATCGCCGCGGAGATGGGCCGTCTCGCCCCCGAGGCGGTCACGGGCATCCATGTGAACGGCCTGGTCACCTTCCCCTCGGACGACCCGGCGGACTTCGCAGGCCTCACCGAGTCCGAACAGAGCCGGCTGGAGCGCCTGCAGGACTTCCGCGACGACAAGATGGGCTTCAACGCCATCCAGTCGACCCGCCCCGAGACCCTGGCGTTCGGCCTGCACGACTCCCCGGTGGGGCAGCTGGCCTGGATCACCGAGAAGTTCAAGGAGTGGACCGACCCCGCGAACGAGCTCCCCGAGGACGCCGTCGACCGCGACCAGCTGCTGACCAACATCAGCGTGTACTGGTTCACCGGCACGGCCGGCTCATCGGCGCACCTCTACTACGAGATGGCCCACGACCCCTCCGCCTGGGCGCCGAAGGACCGCGGCACCGTCCCGACCGCCGTGGCCGTCGCCCTGCCGGCCGACGTCGCGATCCGCCGGTTCGCCGAGCGCGACCACCACGTGGTGCGCTGGACCGAGTTCGACCGCGGCGGCAACTTCCTCGCGATGGAACAGCCCGAGCCGCTGACCAAGGACATCCGGGAGTTCTTCGCCGGCCTCGGTTAGAACTCGGGCGGTTCCTCGCCGGGCCCGGCCGCCGGATGTCCCCCGGCGGCCCGGGCCCGGCGCCGCTGTTCCAGACCCGGTGTCGGGTCCAGGTACACCCGGCGGATCGACGGATAGCGCTCCCGCAGCTGCTGCTCCGCCTCCTCGCAGGCCCACTCGACCTGTTCGGCACTGGCCACGTCCCGGAAGTCGACCTTCGCGGCGATCAGGATCTCGGTCGGTCCCTGGATGAGCGTGGTCAGTTCCAGTACGTCGATGATGTGCGGCACCGAGAGCAGTTCCTCGCGCACACCTGCCCGCATCGACTGCGAAACCGGCCGCCCGATCAGCAGCTGCGCGTTGGACCGGCCGAGCACCCAGGCGACGTACACGAGCAGCGCGCCGATCAGGATGGACGCGATGCCGTCCCAGACCCCGGAACCCGAGAGCTGGCCGCCGAGCAGCCCGCCCGCGGCCAGCAGCAGACCCGCCAGCGCGGCCGAGTCCTCCATCACGACGGCCTTGACCGCGGTGTCCGGGGTGAGCCGGAAGTAGCGCTTGGCGGGAGTGCCCAGCCGGTCGGCCTCGCCGCGGACCTGCCGGAGCCCGGTGCGCAGCGAGAAGCCCTCCAGCAGGAAGGCGACGGCGAGCACGATGTACGAGATGAGCGGGTCGCCGAGCTCCTCGCCCGCGACCAGGGTGTGGATGCCGTCGTAGATCGAGAAGACCGCGCCGCCGACGAACGTGGCGACGGAGGCCAGCATCGCCCAGATGTACCGCTCGGGCCCGTAACCCAGCGGATGCTCCTCGTCGGCGGGCTTCTCGCTGCGCTTGAGGGCGGTGAGCAGCAGCACCTCGGTGACCGTGTCGGCGACGGAGTGGGCCGCCTCGGAGAGCATCGCGCTCGATCCGCTGATCAGCCCGGCGACGGCCTTCGCCACGGCGATGCCGAGGTTGGCCGCCGCCGCGACGATGACGGTGAACGTGGACTCCCCACCAGCAGACTTCTCGTCACTCATGGTGGGGAGTATGTCGGAATCGGCGGGCCGCGGCCCGTTCAGTTCCCGCGCGGGACCCGGACGACGCCCTCCTGGATGACGGTGATCGCCAGCCGGCCGTCCTGGGTGTAGATGCGGGCCTGGCCGAGGCCGCGCCCGCCGGACGCGGACGGTGACTCCTGGTCGTACAGCAGCCATTCGTCGGCCCGGAACGGCCGGTGGAACCACATCGCGTGGTCCAGGCTCGCCCCCACCACGTCGCCGACCGCCCAGCCGCCGCGCCCGTGGGCGAGGAGCACCGAGTCGAGCAGCGTCATGTCGGAGACGTACGTGGCCATGCAGACGTGCAGCAGCGGGTCGTCCGCCAGCTTGCCGTTGGTACGGAACCACACCTGTGAGCGGGGCTCGCGCGGTTCGCCGACGGTGCCGAACGGCGGGGCGTCCACGTACCGGAGGTCGACCGCGGCGCGGGCCTCGATCAGCCGGTCCACGACGGTGGGGTCGCTGAACCGGTCCGCGTACCGAGGCAGCATCTCGGCGGCCGTGGGCAGCGTCTCGGGGTCGGGTGCGGCCGGCATGTCCGCCTGGTGCTCCAGCCCTTCCTCGTCCGTCTGGAAGGACGCCGAGAGGTGGAAGATCGGCTGCCCGTGCTGCACGGCGACGACCCGCCGGGTGGTGAAGGAGCGGCCGTCCCGGATGCGGTCGACGCTGTAGACGATCGGCGCGCCCGGGTCCCCCGCCCGCAGGAAGTACGAGTGGAGGGAGTGGGCGGGCCGGTCGGCGGGGACGGTGCGGCCCGCGGCGACGAGCGCCTGGGCCGCGACCTGTCCGCCGAAGACCCGGGGCACGATCGCCGAGCGGCTGGTGCCCCGGAAGATGTCCTGCTCGATCTGCTCCAGGTCGAGCAGGTCGAGCAGATCGAGCAGGGCGTCTGGTGCTGAGCTCATGGAGAGAACGTAGCCGCTCTACAGGCCCATGGACTTGGCGATGATCGACTTCATGACCTCGCTGGTGCCGCCGTAGATGCGGTTGACCCGGTTGTCCGCGTACAGGCGGGCGATCGGGTACTCGTTCATGAAGCCGTACCCGCCGTGCAGCTGGAGGCAGCGGTCGATCACGCGGTGCGCGACCTCGGTGCAGAACAGCTTCGCGGAGGCGGCCTCGGCGGCGGTCAGCTCACCGGCGTCCAGCGCCTCCAGCGCGCGGTCGGCGACGGCCTGGGCCGCGTCGACCTCGGCCTGGCAGGCGGCCAGCTCGAACTTGGTGTTCTGGAACGAGGCGACGGTCTTGCCGAAGACCGTGCGGTCCTGCACGTACTCCTTGGCGAACCGGACGGCGGCGGCGGCCTGGGCGTACGCGCCGAAGGCGATGCCCCAGCGCTCGGAGGCCAGGTTCGTGCCGAGGTAGCCGAAGCCCTTGTTCTCCTCGCCGAGGAGGTCCTCGACCGGGACCTTCACGTCGACGAACGCCAGCTCGGCGGTGTCGGAGACCCGCAGGCCGAGCTTGTCGAGCTTGCGGCCGATCGAGTAGCCCGCGGACTTCGTGTCGACGGCGAACAGGGAGATGCCGAAGCGGCGGTCGTCCTCGCGCGGGGCGGAGGTGCGGGCGCAGACGATCACACGGTCGGCGTGCACGCCGCCGGTGATGAAGGTCTTGGAGCCGTTGAGGACGTAGTGCGTGCCGTCCTTGGAGAGCTTGGCGGTGGTCTTCATGCCCGCGACGTCCGAGCCGGTGCCCGGCTCGGTCATCGCGAGGGCCCACATCTCCTCGCCGGTGGTGAACTTCGGCAGCCAGCGCTTCTTCTGCTCGTCGGTGGCGAGCATCTTGATGTAGGGCAGGCCGAGCAGCGTGTGCACGCCGGAGCCGCCGAAGGAGACGCCCGCGCGGGCGGTCTCCTCGTAGATGAGGGCTTCGTACTTGTGCGAGTCGATGCCCGCGCCGTCGTACTCCTCGTCCACCGTGATGCCGAAGACACCCAGCTCGCCGAGCTTCAGGTAGAAGTCGCGCGGGGCCTGGCCGGCCGCGAACCACTCGTCGTACACGGGCACGACCTCGGCCGCGATGAAGGCGCGGATGGTCTCCCGGAACGCCTCGTGGTCCTCGTTGAATACCGTACGGCGCACGGGGTGCCTCCCTGGTCGGCTTCGCTCGGCTTGGCTAAGCGCTTGCTCAGCCTTGGTTAAAAGTTACCCGGCGGTCACCGGGGCTGTCCAGGGTGATGCTGAGCACGCCGGTGGGGCAGGGTGCCGGGCGCTGTTCCCGCGGCCCGGCTCAGATGCCGAAGCGGGCGGCGATCCCGTCCAGTACGCAGTCCAGGCCCGTCTCGAACGCCCAGGTCGCGTCGTCCTTGCGGGTCGCGCGCCGTCCGTAGCGCTGGTACGTGGGATAGCGGCCGGTCTCCATCAGGTACATCATCTGCGGGGCCAGGCCCAGCCGGGTCTCGTCGCCGGAGGACCAGCCCGCGGACTCCGTCCACTCCTTCAGGGCCACTTCCGACTGTGCGGCGCCATGGGCGAAGGCGCTGACGGTACGGAACGCGACCATCATCGCGTCCTCGTCGAGGCCGAGGCCGTCGAGCGCCGCCAGCTGCCGTTCGGCGATGGCCAGCCGGCCGGGCGTGAGCACGAAGAGATGGGTGGGCAGCTGCCCCACCCAGGGGTGCCGCAGCATCATGTCCCGGGTCAGCACGCCGAAGGCGCGCAGCACCTCGCGCCATCCGGTCACCTCTTCGGGGATCCGCATCTCCGTGGTCACGCGCTCGGCCATCAGGGCCCACAGGTCGTCCTTGCCGGAGACGTGGCGGTAGGCGGCCATGGGGGCGACCCCCAGTTCCGTGGCGAGCCTGCGCATCGTGACCGCGGTGAACCCCTCCGCGTCGGCGATCTCCACGGCGACGGTCCCGATCCGCTCCAGGGTCAGCGAGGCGCGGGGTGCGGTCGCCGGCTGTTCCAGGCGCTGCCAGAGGGACAGGTCGGGCCCCTTGCCGCCACCGTCCTCGCTGCTGTCCTTCTTCTGACCGGCCACGGGCGGGCTCCTCTCGGGTAAGCGGTCAGCGTACAGCGTATCCAGCAGTGGACAACGTACACATTGATGGATACGTTGTACGCACGGAAATACGTTGTACACATCCAGTGGTTCCAGGGGGATCCCATGTCCAGCACCCGTCCGCAGCTCCGCGTCGCCGTCGTCGTCGGCAGCACCCGCGAGGGCCGGTTCGCACCCGTCGTCACCCAGTGGCTGAAGGGCCACCTCTCCCAGCGCGACGACATGGCCACGGACGTCGTCGACCTCGCCGAGACCCCGCTGCCCACCGTCTTCCCCGCGTTCGGTCAGCCGCCGGCACCGGGCACGGAGGAGGCCCTCGCCCTCGTGTCGCCGCGCCTGGCGGCAGCCGACGCGTTCGTGTTCGTCACGCCGGAGTACAACCACAGCTTTCCCGCGTCCCTGAAGAACGCCATCGACTGGCACAACGAGCAGTGGCACGCCAAGCCGGTCGCCTTCGTGTCCTACGGAGGTCTCTCCGGCGGTCTGCGCGCCGTGGAGCAGCTCCGGGTCGTCATGGCCGAGCTGAACGCCACGACCATCCGCAACACGGTCAGCTTCCACAACGCCTACGGCGTGTTCGGCCCGGACGGCACCGTCGACGACGACCAGGTCGACACGGCCGCCAAGGCGCTGCTGGACCAGCTGGCCTGGTGGGCGCACGCGCTGCGGAACGCCAGGGCCGCCCACCCGTACGCCGCCTGACGGCACCTCACGCACCGGGGGCAATCATGAGCCAGTACACGAAGGACACGCACGACCGGCCGGAACCCGAGGTGGCCCGGCCATCCGCCGACGAGGGCGGAGGCCCGTCGAAGCTCGTCCTCTTCGGCCTCCTGCTGGGCCTGATGCTCGGCCTGCTCGACGGCACGATCGTCGGCACCGCCCTGCCCACGATCGTCGGCGACCTGGGCGGCCTCGACCACCTGTCCTGGGTGGTGACCGCCTACCTGCTCACCGCCTCCTTCTCCACGCCCATCTGGGGCAAGCTCGGCGACCTGTACGGGCGCAAAGGCAGCTTCGTCTGGTCGGTCGCGGTGTTCCTCGCCGGATCCGTACTCTCCGGACTCGCCCAGGACATGGGCCAGCTCATCGCCTTCCGCGCCGTCCAGGGGCTCGGTGCGGGCGGCCTCATGGTCGGTGCCATCTCCATCATCGGCGTCATGCTGCCGCCCTCCCAGGCGGGCCGCTCGCAGGCGATGATCGGGGCGATGATGCCGGTCGCCCTGGTCGGCGGACCGCTGCTCGGCGGCTTCCTCACCGACCAGCTGAACTGGCGCTGGGTCTTCTACGTCAACATCCCGATCGGCGCCCTCGCCCTCCTCGTTGTCGGGCTGCGTCTGCACCTGCGCACCGAGCCGGTCACGGCACGGATCGACTACGCGGGCGCCGGCCTGCTCAGCGCCGCGATCCTGGCCCTCACCCTGGTGGGCAGCTGGGGCGGTACGCGGTACGCCTGGTCGTCGCCGCAGATCATCGGCCTCGGGCTGACCGGCGCCCTCGCCCTGGCCTGGTTCGCCCGGGTCGAGCGACGGGCCGCCGAACCGATCATCCCGCCCCGCCTGTTCGCCGACCGCAACTTCACGCTCGCCCAGGTGCTGACGTTCCTGGTGGGCGCCGCCATGCTCGGGGCGGCCACCTACCTGCCGCAGTACATGCAGTTCGTACGCGGCGCGTCCTCGACGGCCAGCGGCATGCTGCTGCTCCCGCTGATGGCGGGGATGTTCGGCGCCCAACTCCTGGTCGGCAAGCTCCTCGCGGGCGGCGGCCGCATCCGCCCGTACCCCATCATCGGCGGTGCGCTGACGGCCGTGGGCGCGCTCGTCCTGCTGACGGTGGACACCGGCACGCCCACGGCGGTGACCTCGGCGCTGACACTCGTACTGGGCGTGGGCATGGGCCTGTTGATGCAGAGCACGCTCCTCGTCACCATCAACAGCGCGACGCCCCGCGACATGGGCGCCGCCACGGGAACCGTCACCCTCGTCCGCACGATCGGCAGCTCCCTCGGCATCGCGGTGCTCGGCGCCGTCTACACGAGCCGGCTCCACTCGTCCGGGATGCCGGACGGCGGCACGGCCTGGACACCGGAGGCGGTACGCGCCATGCCGGACGTGGTCCGGGACGCGGTACGGACAGCGGTCACCGACGGCCTGCACGGGGTACTGGCGGGGGCGGCGCTGCTCGGGGGTGTGATCTTCGTGGTGGCCTGGCTGATGCGGGAGGTGCCGTTGCGGGAGGAGTGACGGGGCGTCGCCGCCGGAATCCTGGAGACTCCGGTCGGGTGGCCGGCCGGCGTGGGTCAGGGCCCTGACCCACGCGGAGGGGCCCTGGTTGCGGCTCCTCGCGTGTGCCATCAGGTCAGACGGGCGGCACCAGATCGCTCTCGCTGACGGTGTACGTCAGCGGGGGATAGACGAAGTCCGTTTCCTTGTTCTCGCGCCGCCGCAGTCGGTAGAACTCGCGCCTCTGGTCCTCGTCGGCCGACAAGAGGCGCGCACCCTGCGGGAGATACGGCAGTCCCTCGCGAAACCGGACGAAGGTCTTCGACGTCCGGAAGGTCAGGCCCAGCCACTGGTTGTCCGTCGCGCGGTCGGGCGCGGCCAGCACGATTCTGTGCCGGAGCCGGCGATTCGTGTCGACGGAGAACGCCACGACACCGTGGTGGGTGAGGGGGATCTCGAACTTCTCGGCACCGGAACCCTTTGATTCGAAGATCAGCTTCCTGGGCGGGCTCGCTTCGCCCTGCCGGTAGCAGGAGAAGACGGCGATGAACGAACCGTCGGCCAGGTCGAGGGCCTGGTCGGAATGGCTGCCCATGGTGGTGCAGTCGTTCGTGTAGCTCTCGATGAGGGCGTTGTTGAAGCCGACCGGAAGCGCCGCATGTTCCTGTATCCGTCGCGCCAGCCGTTCGTGCACCGCGCCGAACCCCTGCGGCGGGTTGCTGTACTGGGTGGTGGTACGCACGAGAGGCACCCCGCCCGCCTCGTCGGTCCTGGTGAGCGTGGCGCCTTGCCGGCCCTTTCCGGCGTCTTCCCAACGGGCCGACGCGGCCAGCTCCGCAAAGAGGTTCTCCTCGCTCGGCACAGCGAACGAGAGGATCTCATCCGAGATCCCGGACTCCGGGGGCAAGATAATCTCCCGTGTTCATGCTGAAGTCGAATGGGCCGCCGTAGTCGATGTGGGACGAGGTCCGGTTCTCCTCGGCGTAGAGCCTGCGCAGTTCGTCCATGCCGGCCGGTGTGGGCGGCCCCAGCTCCACCAGGTCTCCGGCCGCTTCGAGGAACGTCCGGCCGCCCCGGTGAACGGCTTCGGCGTTCGAACAGCGCACCACGTATCCCAGGCGGGTCGGGACCAGTCCGGCGTCCAGAGCCGAGGGCCGGATCTCGTGCGTGTACAGGCGGTTGGTGGACAGCGGCATGAAGAAGACGGAGCCCGGGTGGAGCGTCACGGTGAACTGCGAGGGGAGCACGGCCCCGTCGTGGTTCTGGTGGCTCCCGGCCGGCTCCTTGAGGCGGAAGTGGAGCCGGGTCAGTCCGCTGGCACCCTTCACGCCGTAGTCGAAGGTGTCCTCGGCCAGAGGCCGCAGCTTGTCGAGTCCGTCATAGAAGGTGCAGAAGGCCATGATGCCGTTGGCGGGCATGTCCTTGGTCTTGTCCGCATGGGCCGAGATCCTGGCCTTGGACTGCTTGCGCCCTTCCGTGGCCGGGGTGTTGTGGTAGATCTGCGCGAGGACGTGATTCAGCGCCGCCTGATCCCGGAACAGGGCGGCGGCCTCCTCGTTCAGGGCCGCGACGATGCGCGTGTCGGTCGGGCCGAAGTCCTCGGTCGGACCCGAGAGTTTCGTGGAGCACCGGAGCAGACGGAAACGCAGTGCGTCACCGTGGCGCGTGACCGGTGTCAGATAGATTCCGCTGCGATGGGCCGTTCCCGTCTTGGTGGACTCCGTCAGGGACTGGAACGAGTGCTCCGTGCGGATCCGTCCGAAGTGATCGTCATCGAGATCGAAGAACCGGCGGTAGTACACGCCGGCGCCTTGTACGCGGAGGGGAACCCGGCCGAGTCCGACGGGCGTCCAGGGTTCGCCGACGCTCCCGTCGTAGCCGTGTGACAGCTCCCGGATGACGCGTACCCGGGCGGCCGCTCGCAGTTGGCCGCCGCTGATCCCGGAGATGTCGCCACACAGGTAGACCGTCCGACGCGCGAGCTCGGGCGGACCGGAAGCCAGGTCCTCCGGCGTGACGGTCTCCCCGAAGAAGTCCCTGATCGCGTCATGGCCATGCAGTTCCGCGGGCGCGACCAGGACGTTGCCCGCGGCGTGGAGGCATGCCTCTGTCCGTTCTGTGGTGTCCATCAACCCGTACCTGTCCTTCGCGGATCCCGGCAGATCGCTCAAACCCCCCGTGGACATGGCAATGGTCCGCACTCACTTCCTTCGCGTGCGAGGCGCAGAGGAGAAGCGCGGAAGAAAGGAGTCGGACCGCCGAGAATCCCGATGCTCTCACGGGGCCCCACGGCGGGCAACGGGTATCTGCTGTACGGGCCAGGGTGCGGGATCACTCCTGCCGCAGGGCGAGCCACAACTCCGTTCGCACATCCATGTCGTCCAGGTCCGCTCCCAGCAACACCCCGCACCGTGCGATGCGTTGGCGGACCGTGTTGCGGTGGACGGACAGGGCCACCGCCGTGCGGTCCCAACTGCCGTGCAGGGAGAGCCAGCAGCGCAGGGTCTCGGCGAGCGGCCCGGTGAGCGGGGCGAGGAGCTCGCGGGCGCGGTCGGCCGCCGGGCCGGGCGGGAGCAGCGCGGCGAGGCCGGACGCCGGCGCGTCCACCACCAGCGGGGCGCGGGTCGCCGCCGCCCGGCCGAGGGCGCGCGCGGCCCGGGTGCCGGCGGTCTCCAGCGCGTCGGCCGGGACGGGTGCCGACGCGCCGAGCGTCCAGCCCGGCTGCGGGGTGATCCGGTCGCCGCCCGGGACCAGGACCCGTACCGTCTCGTCGCCCCGGTCCGCGTCCACGAGCGCCGAGCCCAGGGCCGCACCGAGCGCGCCCGCGGTGAGAGGGGCCGCCGCACCGCCGTCGCTGCGGCGCGCGTGCACCACCGTCCACCGCCCGTCCCCGTCCAGCAGCGGCGCGACGTCCACCGGGTCCGCGCCGAGCAGCAGCCGGACGAGCGCCGCCGAGCGTGCCGCCGCGCCGGCGCCCTGGTGCGGGGCGGCCAGCAGGGAGAGCAGGACGACCGCGATCCCGGCGACGGTGTGGTCGCCCGCCTCGCGGTGGTCCGTGGCCAGGGTCAGGGCGAGCCCCTGCCCGCCGCCCAGCGCGTACGCCGACAGATGCGCCCCGCCCACGGTGTCGGTGGCCGAGGCGGGCGCGGGGCGGGCTCCCGGGGCGACCACCCGGGCGAGCCGGGTCAGGGCCGCCCGCACCTCCGGGTCCGGAGGCCGGCCCGCCGCGTGCAGCTCCTCGCCGCCGGCCGCCAGCAGGGCCGCCCGCCCCGACAGCCGGACCGCCAGCTGGTGCAGCACCGCGGGGACCGGGTCCGGCCGCGCCGCCGCCGAAGCCAGGGCCTGCTGGGCCCGCGTCACCCGGCGCAGCTCACGGTGGCGTGCCGCGGCCATCAGCCCCCACACCGCCCGCGCGATCGCGGTGAACGGGGTTCCCGGCGGCACCTCCACCAGCGGCAGCCCGTACCGGTCACAGGCGGCGACCAGAGCCGGCGGCACCGCCTCGTGCACCGGCCGCACCCCGAAACCGAGCGCCGCCGCCCCCGCCTCCACCAGCCGGGCCACATACGTGTCCGGGTCCGTGAGCAGCACCCCGGCGCTCAGCAGCAGCTCGCCGCCGAGCAGATACGGGTACGGGTCCGCCATCTCCGAGGTGTGCACCCACAGCAGCTCGGCGTCGGCCGGCCCCGCGATCAGGCGGAGCCCGAGCTCCTCCAGGGCCAGCAGTCCGGCCAGCGGAACGGGCGGGGTGGGCGGTCCGGCGGGGGAGTCGGGCATGGATGGTTCGTCCGTTCTAAACGGTCACAATGGATGAAACATACACTTTAGGGCGGCCCCCCGGCCGCTTAGCGTCGGGGCTGACCCGTACGCGCGCCTCCGTGCCCCTCCGGGGGATCCGGCACACTCGAACCAGCGCGTCACCTGAGGAACGAAGGAAAGGCCCTCCACCCCATGAGCAGCAACGCAGCGCCGCGCGGCCCCGTCGACTCGTCCCGCGTCCCGCGGTACGCCGGACCCGCGACGTTCGCGCGGCTGCCCCGTCTCGACGAGGTCGGCACCACGGAGGTCGCCGTCGTCGGGGTGCCCTTCGACTCGGGCGTCTCCTACCGGCCCGGCGCCCGCTTCGGCGGCAACGCGATCCGGGAGGCATCCCGGCTCCTGCGCCCGTACAACCCGGCGCAGGACGCCTCGCCGTTCGCCCTCGCCCAGGTCGCCGACGCCGGGGACATCGCCGCCAACCCCTTCAACATCAACGAGGCCGTCGAGACGATCGAGGCCGCCGCCGACGACCTCCTCTCCACCGGCGCCCGGCTGATGACGCTCGGCGGCGACCACACCATCGCGCTGCCGCTGCTGCGCTCCGTCGCCAAGAAGCACGGCCCCGTCGCGCTGCTCCACTTCGACGCGCACCTCGACACCTGGGACACCTACTTCGGCGCCGCGTACACCCACGGCACCCCGTTCCGCCGCGCCGTCGAGGAAGGCGTCCTCGACACGTCCGCGCTCTCCCACGTCGGCACCCGCGGCCCGCTGTACGGGAAGCAGGACCTCACCGACGACGCCAAGATGGGCTTCGGCATCGTCACCTCCGCCGACGTCATGCGGCGCGGCGTCGACGAGGTCGCCGACCAGCTGCGTCAGCGCATCGGCGACCGGCCGCTCTACATCTCCATCGACATCGACGTCCTGGACCCGGCCCACGCCCCCGGCACGGGCACCCCCGAGGCCGGCGGCCTCACCTCCCGGGAGCTGCTGGAGATCGTGCGCGGACTGTCCTCCTGCAACCTGGTCTCCGCCGACCTGGTCGAGGTCGCCCCCGCGTACGACCACGCCGAGATCACCTCCGTCGCGGCCTCGCACACCGCGTACGAACTGACGACGATCATGACCCGCCAGATCGCGGACGCCCGGAACCCGATCGCGGACGCCCAGGACCGGACCACGGAGGCACGACAGAAGTGAGCCACGACCACCACGACGAGCGACCCGAGCTCACCCCCGCCCAGATCGCCGCCGCGCTGAACCCGCCGCCCGGACGCAACGGCGGCGACCTCGTCGTCGAGACGCTCCAGGGCCTCGGCGCCACCACCGTCTTCGGCCTGCCCGGGCAGCACGCGCTCGGCATGTTCGACGCGCTGCGCCGCTCGTCCCTCGGCTACGTCGGCCTGCGCGTCGAGAACAACGCGGGCTTCGCCGCCGACGCCTACGGGCGCATCACCGGCGAGGTCGCCCCGCTCCTCCTGTCCACCGGACCCGGCGCGCTCACCTCGCTCGCCGCACTCCAGGAGGCTGCGGCCGCCTCCGCCCCCGTACTGGCGATCTCCAGCCAGATCCCGACCGCGGGCCTCGGCGGCGGCCGGCACGGTTATCTGCACGAACTGCGCGACCAGAAGGCGTCGTTCCGCGACATCGTGAAGTCCGTGCACACCGTCCGTACCGCCTCGCAGATCCCCTCCGCGATCGCCGCCGCCTGGGAGTCCGCGCTCACGGCCCCGCACGGCCCGGTCTGGATCGAGATCCCCGAGGACGTGCTCATCGCCGAGACGACCCTGCCCGTCGTCACGGCGATGGACGCCACCCCGCGCGAGGTGCACGCACGCCCCGAACTCATCGCGGTGGCGGCGCGCCTGCTGTCGGACGCGGAGCGTCCGGCGATCATCGCGGGCGGCGGAGTCGTACGCTCCGACGCGTCCGGCAAGCTGCGCGCCCTCGCGGAGAAGGTCGGCGCCCCGGTCGTCACCACGTACGGCGGCAAGGGCGCCTTCCCGTGGGAGCACCCGCTCTCCCTCCAGTCCTGGATCGAGGACCGGCACACGACGGACTTCCTGGAGGACGCCGACGTCCTGCTCGTCGTCGGCTCCGGACTCGGTGAACTCTCCTCGAACTACCACACGTTCGCGCCCCGCGGCCGCGTCGTGCAGATCGAGGCCGACGCAGGGAAGCTGGAGTCCAACCACCCGGCCCTCGGCATCCACGCCGACGCCCGCGACGCGCTGGCCGACCTCCTCGAAGCGGTCACCCCGCGCCGGGACCCGGCCGCCGCCGAGCGCGTCGCGGCGGTGCTCGGCCGGGTGCGGGACCGGCTCGACGGCCAGGAACTCACCCTGGAACAGCGCCTCGTCGCCGGGATCAGGACCGCCCTGCCCGACGCGTCACCCAGCTTCTGGGACATGACGATCCTCGGCTACTGGGCCTGGGCCGCCTTCGACGCCCGTCACCCCAACACCATGCACTCCGCCCAGGGCTCGGGCGGCCTCGGCTACGCCTTCCCGGCCGCCATCGGCGCGGCCGCCGCCGACCGGACGAAGCCCGTCCTCGCGGTGTCCGGAGACGGCGGCGCGATGTACTCGATCGCGGAACTCGCCACCGCCCGCCAGTACGACCTGCCCGTCACCTGGCTGATCGTCGACGACGGCGGCTACGGCATCCTGCGCGAGTACATGACGGACGCGTTCGGCGAGACCAGCGCGACGGAGCTGTCCCGCCCGGACTTCGTCGCCCTCGCCGAGTCCTTCGGCGTCCCCGCGGTCCGTACGAACCCCCAGGCGCTCACCGACGACCTGGCCAAGGCCCTCGCACAGCCCGGCCCCTCGGTCGTCGTACTCCCGGCGCTGCTGCGGATGTTCGCGCCGACGCACCTGTAGAGAGCCTGCCGTGCCCCGGGGCGGTGGCCCAGGGGCACGGGTGCGTCTCAGCGCGGGGCCGTCTCCAGCGCCTGGACCTGAGCGTGCCACCCGTCGCAGAACTCCTCCTGCTGCGCCGACGTCAGTGACCCGGGCAACTCCCTGGTCCGGGGCAGCAGGTCGGGTATGGACCGGAAGATGGCCACCGACGCCTCCCCCTTGCGCTGGTTCCGCGCGCGCATGAGGTACGTCACCACTCGGTCCAGGTGGTCCTTCAGCGCGCCCCGGGGGTTCTTCGACGCTGTGGCCCGGGCACCGGGCCGGTCCAGCGACGCCTTCGCGTTCGGCGCGCCGAGCCGCTCCAGCGCGGCCAACGCCGCGTACAACTGCCCACAACGATAGGCATCCGTGGGCTGAGCGTCCGACATGGTCCCTCCCCGATTCCACCGGCGGAGGCCATCCCTACCCGTCCCGGGCCGCCGGGGAACGCCGGACACCCGGCGCGTACAACTTTCCGCCCGCCCGCGAGTCAACCCAGTGGGCACGCCGGGGGCGTGCCCACGAACCTCAGGGGACGGGAAGCCACACACATGAAGACACCCCGCATATCCCGACGTGCCCGCGGCGCACTGTCTGCCGCGCTCGCCGTCGGAGTGCTCGCACCCGTGGCGGTCACCGCGGCACCTGCCGCGGCCGCCGCACCGGCGGCGAGCTGCACCTCGGCGCGGGCCGGCCTCGCAGCCAAGCTGTCGAAGGACATCACCGCCGCGCTCAAGGGGCGCACGTCGACCACCGCGGTGGCCCTCTACGACCGGACCACGAAGACCACGTGCACGCTCCGGGCCACGTCGAAGTACGACTCCGCCAGCGTCGTGAAGGCGACGGTGCTGGCCACGCTGCTCTGGGACAACGCCAAGCAGGGCCGCCACCTCACGCAGCGCGAGGCCGACCTCAGCACCGCGATGATCACCAAGTCCGACAACAACGCGACCACCGCCCTGTGGAAGCAGCTCGGTGTCACCAAGGTCAACGCGTTCCTCAAGGCGGCCGGGATGACCCACACCGTGCCCGGGTCCGGCGGCTACTGGGGGCTGACCCAGATCACCGCCCAGGACGAGCAACGGCTGCTGATCCTCCTCACCGCGAAGAACTCCGTGCTCACCGACAGCGCCCGCTCCTACGAGCTCGGCCTGATGCGCAAGGTCGTCTCCGGTCAGCGCTGGGGCACGCCCGCCGGGGCCCCGGCGGGCGTCACCGTCCAGGTCAAGAACGGCTGGCTGCAGCGTGCCACCCACGGCTGGCGGGTCCACAGCATCGGTGCCTTCACGGGCAAGGGCCACGACTACGTGCTCACGGTGCTCACCCAGGACAACAAGACGATGACGGACGGCGTCAACACCATCCAGGCCGTCGCCAAGGCCGTCCACAAGGACCTGAACCTGCCGCCCGCGAAACCGCGCATCATGCACGACCTGTCCGCCCGCACCCTCCACCGGGCGGACGCCCCCACCGTGGCGCCCCTCCTCCAGGAGGCGATCCCGCCGGTGCCCGAGGCGCCGGCCGGCCGGATGCTCACCGTGTCCCCGCGGTAGTCCGTCCGGGACCCAGGCCGTGTCCTCGGCCCACGGCAGTGGACGCCGCGTCGAGGCCGGCCCGGCCGTGCGCCTTGCCGGGCCGCATCGGTGAGGCGATGCGGCCCGGTTCCCGGTCCTTCGCTTTAACGCAGGGGACACCTTCCGTAGCTCTCCCGTAACACCCGGGCGCAAGACTCTCGGCATCGCGCAGCTCCCGGGATCGACGGGCTCATCCGCCCGCCGGGGCTGCAAGCTCACGACGCGTCCGGCAGCAAGGCCGGTGCGTGCGTGCCCGGTCCGCCACGTGCGGGCCGGTGGAAGCGCCGGGGGCGGTGACCGCGCTTCGTTCCCCCGCGTACCGGCTCGACGGCCGCGTACGCCGCGAAGAGGGAGAACCACGTTGACCACAGAGCCGTACCGCATGCCCGCCGAGCGGGAGACCGGGGCCGAGCAGGAGCTCGACCGGGAGCGCCGGATGGGCGCCGCGACCGGGACCGCGACCGCTGCCCGGGACATCCGGGTCGTCGATCTGACCGACTTCGAAGCCCGCCGCGCCGATATCACCGCGGAGTTGTGGCAGGCCGCCACCGAGATCGGCTTCTTCCAGCTCTCGGGGCACGGCCTCGACCCGGCCGAGACCGACGCGGCGTTCGCCGCGGCCGAGGCGTACTTCGACCTGCCCGTCGGCGTCAAGAGCCGCAACGCGCTCAAGAAGGGTCTGAACACGGGCTGGGAGTACCGCAGTCAGGTACGCCCCTCCACCGGTACCCCGGACGAGAAGGAGTCCTACCAGCTCACCCGGCCGCACATGGACGGGCTGTGGCCGGACGAGGCCGAACTGCCGGGATTCCGCGAGACCCTGCTCGAATTCGAGCGCCGCTGTCACACCGTCGCCCACCAGGTGCTGTCCTGTTTCGCGGAACGCCTCGGATTCGCGCGTGACTTCTTCGCCCGGCGGCATGATCCGGCCAGCCCCCTGCACCAGAGCACTCTGCGGCTGCTGCACTACTACGCCGTCCCCGAGCAGGCGCGCGGCCGGGCGGACGGCGGGTGGCGCGCCGGAGCTCACACCGACTTCGACTGTCTGACCCTCCTCTTCCAGCGCGACGGGCAGGACGGTCTCCAGGTGTGCCCCGGCAAGGAGGCCGACGGCCGCGCCTGGACGCCCGTACCGGCTCGCGGCGACCTCATCACCTGCAACATCGGCGACATGCTCATGCGGTGGAGCGGCGATCTCCTGCCGTCCAATTTCCACCGGGTCGCCACGCCCGGTCCACAGGACGACCAGGGTCCGCGGTACTCCATCGCCTACTTCGCGCAGGCCGACCGGGACGCGGTGATCGCCGCGCCGGACGGGCGCCACGCGCCGATCACCGCCGAGGAGTACCTGCGGCAGCGCATCGCCGCCAACTTCGCCGGCTGACGGACGGCCGCCCGCAGAGGCGGCTTCCGCCGCCGTGGCCGCTCACGCGAGCGGCCGCGGCGGCCCTTTCCGACACCCACGCACGAAAGCGGGGTCCCGCATGTCCGCACCACGTCCGTGCACGCTGCTGCTGTCCGGCGCCCAGGTGGTCACCGTCGACGACGCGCGCACCGTTCACCCCGACGGGGCGGTGGCCGTCGACGGCCACCGCATCGTCGACGTCGGCCCGACCACCGATCTGGTCGCCCGCTGGCGGCCGCACCGCACCGTCGACTGCCGTGGCAGCGCCGTCCTGCCCGGTTTCACCGACGCTCACACGCACCTGTTCCAGAGTCTGGCCCGGGGCATCGGTGACGGCCTGGCCATCGGGCGGTGGCTGAACGAGTTCATGTGGCCGTACGCCATTCACCTCGACTCCGAGGACGCCCGGATCGCCGCCCGACTGGGTGCCGTGGAGGCCGCCCGGGCCGGCATCACCACGGTCGTCGACCACCACTACGCGCCCAGCGACCCCGAGACCGTTCTGGCCGTCGCCGACGCGATCGAGGAGATAGGACTGCGCGGGGCGGTCGCCCGCGGCATGCTCGGCGACCGTACGGCCGTCGCGGAGGCACGCGGCCTGCCGACCGCTCTCTACCGCTACAGCACCGACCGGGAACTCGACCTCACCCGGCAGTGCATGGCCGCCCGTGGCGCCGCGTCCAGGGTGCGCGTCTGGCCCGCCCCCCTGAACCTTTCCTACGGCGACCGGGACCTCGTGCGGGGAGCCGCTGCCCTCGCCCGTGAGCACGGGGTCCGCTGGCACACCCACTGCAGTGAGGGGGCCAAGGACCCGCAGAGCTTCCTGGACCGGTACGGGGAACGGCCGGTGGCCTGGCTGGCGGGGGAGAACCTGCTGGACGAGCACGCCACACTGGCCCACGCGGTGTGGCTCGACGAGGAGGAGACCGAGGCGGTCGGCGCGTACGGGACGGGCGTGGCTCACTGCCCCTGCTCCAACGCCTATCTGGCCTCCGGCGCGATGCCGTGGCGCAGCCTGCGCGACGCGGGCGCTGTGGTGGCCCTCGGCACGGACGGCCCCGGCGCAGGCGGCCGCCAGGACATGTTCGAGGTGATGAAGCAGACCCTGTTCGGGCAGCGCCTGAGCAGGCTCGATCCCTCGGCCGTGCGGTGCGAGGAGGCCATTGAGGCCGCGACACGCGACGGTGCCCGGTACGCGGGTACCGAAGGCGGCGGGGTGATCCGGCCGGGCGCGCCGGCCGACCTGGTGGTCGTGGACCTGACGGGAACAGCGGTGCAGCCCGTACACCGGGCGGTGTCCGCGCTCGTCTACTCCGCCCGTGCGTCGGACGTGGTGATGACGTTCGTGGACGGGCGCGTCGTGTACGAGAACGGCCACTGCCCGGGCGTCGACGAGGAGGCTCTGGCCGCGCACGCCCGGGAGCGGGCGGAGCGCCTGGTGCGGCGGGCGGATTTCGGGGCTCTGACCGAGCCGTGGCGTGACGGGAACCAGGACCGGCGGAGAAGGGTGGCGACATCGTGACCGACACACACACGCAACCGGCGCGGGAGCAGGGCCGAGGACACGTGCGGGACGGGACGAGTGCCGCCGACCCGGTCGAGGCGGTGCCGCAGTGGTGGCGACTCGGTGTGCTGGGCCTGCAGCACGTCCTCGCGTTCTACGCGGGTGCCGTGGTCATGCCGCTTCTGGTGGCTCAGGGCATGGGGCTGTCCGCTGCCGACACGGCGGCCCTGATCAACACCGCGCTGGTGGCCTGCGGGGCCGCGACCCTGCTGCAGGCGGTCGGCCTGCCGGGCATCGGCATCCGGCTGCCCGTCGTCCAGGGCATGTCGACCGCGGCCGTGCCCTCCCTGGTATCGGTCGGTGTCGCGGCGGGCGGTGGGAAGGCGGGACTGCCCACGGTCTTCGGGGCGGTGATCGTGGCAGGGGTGGTCCTCTTCCTCGTCGCACCCGTGTTCGGCCGGCTCATCCGCTTCTTCCCTCCGCTGGTCACGGGCACCATCGTGATCATCGTCGGCGTGACCCTGATGGGAGTCGCGGCGCGGCAGGTCGGCGGCGGCGACTCCTCCGCAGCGGACTTCGGCACCCCCGCGCATCTCGGCCTGGCCGGGGCCACTCTGGCGGTGATCGTGGTGCTGTCCCGGTTCGCCAAGGGTTTCCTCGCCTCCGTCGCCGTGCTCGTGGGCCTCGCCGCCGGAACGGCACTGGCCGCGACCGTGGGGCGTACGGACTTCTCCGGCATAGGCGAGGCCGACTGGGTCGGCATGCAGGCCCCCCTGCACTACGGGGCACCGCGCTTCGACGTCATGGCCGTCCTCGCGATCGTCCTCGTCCTCGTGATCATCGCGGTGGAGTCCATCGGTCAGTTCTTCGCTGTCGGAGAGATAGCCGGACGGGAGGTCGACGAACGGGACATCACCCGAGCCCTGCGCGCCGACGGACTGGCGACCGTCCTGGCCGGGCTGGTCAACTCCTTCCCGACCACGGTCTACTCGCAGAACGTCGGACTGCTGCGGCTGACCCGTGTCACCTCCCGCTGGATCGTCGCGGCGGCCGGCGTGCTCATGCTGGTCCTCGGCCTGATGCCCAAGGTGGGTGCGGTGGTCGCCGCCATGCCGGCCGCCGTGCTGGGCGGCGCGACCATCGTCCTGTTCTCCACGATCGCCGTCGTCGGCGTGCAGATCCTCGTCAAGGCCGACCTCTCCGATGGCCGCAACACCGTGCTGGTCGCGGCGAGCCTGGGCATCGGCTTCCTGCCCACCGCCTATCCCCAGTTCGCGGAGCACATGCCCACGCGGCAGCTCCAGGTGCTCTTCGAGAGCGGCATCATGCTCGGCACGCTGTCGGCCGTCCTGCTCAATCTGTTCTTCCACCATCTGGGGCGGCTCACGGCCCGCCCGGTGCCGGCGGCCACCGAACCGGCCCGGACGTAGCGGACCGCGTCTCCTCCGGCCCGGCCGGATCCGAACGAGAGGACCTACGTCGAAGGTCCCGTATTTGTTGCAGCGGGATGAAATCCGCAGCACACCGCGTTGGTGCCTTCCGGTAGAGCAGGTCGATCGGGAGGCACCGCGTGTCGGACGCAGGCGAGCAAGGAAGCGGCGGGCAGCCCCGCGGCTGGGCACGGAGGCTGAGCGGTTACGCCTGGCGCTACCGGCGCAACGTGCTGCTGGCGCTCGGCTCGTCGCTCGCCGGCATGGCGGTGATGGCTCTCGTCCCCCTCGTCACCAAGGTGATCATCGACGACGTGGTCGTCGGCCACACCCGGTCCCTGGCCGTCTGGACCGGACTGCTGATCGTCGCGGCCGTGCTCGTGTACGTCTCCACGTACATCCGCCGCTACTACGGCGGCCGGCTCGCCCTCGACGTCCAGCACGACCTGCGGACCGAGATGTACGGGACGATCACCCGCCTCGACGGCAGACGCCAGGACGAGCTCTCCACCGGACAGGTCGTCGGCCGCGCCACCAGTGACCTCCAGCTGATCCAGAGCCTGCTCTTCATGCTCCCGATGACCATCGGGAACGTCCTGCTCTTCCTCATCTCCCTGGTGATCATGGCGTGGCTCTCGCCGCTGCTGACCCTCATCGCCGTCGCCGTCGCCCCCGCCCTCTGGTACATCGCCCGCCGCTCCCGCACCCGCCTCTTCCCCGCCACCTGGTACGCCCAGTCGCAGGCCGCCGCCGTCGCCGGAGTCGTCGACGGGGCCGTCTCCGGTGTCCGCGTCGTCAAGGGCTTCGGGCAGGAGGACCAGGAGACCGGCAAGCTGCGCGAGGTCGGGCGCAGGCTCTTCGCCGGCCGGCTGCGCACCATCCGGCTGAACTCCCGCTACACCCCCGCGCTCCAGGCCGTGCCCGCGCTCGGCCAGGTCGCGATGCTCGCCCTCGGCGGCTGGCTCGCCACCCGCGGCGAGATCACCCTCGGTACGTTCGTCGCCTTCTCCACCTACCTCGCCCAGCTCGTCGGCCCGGTCCGGATGCTCGCCATGGTCCTCACCGTCGGCCAGCAGGCCCGCGCCGGTGTGGAGCGCGTACTGGAACTGATCGACACCGAACCGTCCCTCCAGGACGGCACCAAGGAACTGCCGGCCGGTATCCCCGCAGGCGTCGAGTTCGACGACGTGCGCTTCGGCTACACCGAGGACCGCCCCGTCCTCGACGGCTTCTCGCTCACCATCGAACCCGGCGAGACCGTCGCCGTCGTCGGCGCGTCCGGCAGCGGCAAGTCGACCGTCTCGCTGCTGCTGCCGCGCTTCTACGACGTCACGCACGGTGCCGTCCTCGTCGGCGGCCACGACGTGCGCGAACTGACCCTCGACTCGCTGCGGGCCGCCATCGGCCTCGTACCGGAGGACAGCTTCCTCTTCTCCGACACCATCCGCGCCAACATCGCCTACGGGCTTCCCGACGCCACCGACGAACAGATCGAACAGGCCGCCCGCTCCGCCCGTGCCGACCGGTTCATCGCCGATCTGCCCGACGGCTACGACACCAAGGTCGGCGAGCACGGACTCACCCTCTCCGGCGGCCAGCGCCAGCGCGTCGCGCTCGCCCGCGCCATCATCACCGACCCCCGGCTGCTCCTCCTCGACGACGCCACCTCCGCCGTCGACGCCCGCGTCGAGCACGAGATCCACGACGCGCTGCGCCAGGTCATGGCCGGCCGCACCACCCTGCTGATCGCCCACCGCTGCTCCACGCTGGGCCTCGCGGACCGGATCGCCGTCCTGGAGGACGGCCGGCTCGCCGACATCGGCACCCATGAGGAGCTGGAGCTCCGCTCCGCGCTCTACCGGCGCCTGCTCACCGACCCGGACGAACTGGGCGGCTCCTCGCCCGGCCACCTCTCCAGGGCAGCGGCCACCGACCCCGCCGACGACCGGGCGCTCCAGGAGGAGATCGACGCCGAGTTCGACGCCGAACGGGGCATCACGCCCGAGCTGTGGGTCCGCAAGGAGGAGGAGCGCGAGACCGACGCGGCCGGCACCCCCGCCACGCCCGAGCTCCTCGCCCAGGTCGAGGCCCTGCCCCCGGCGACCGACACCCCGGACATCGACGAGGCCCGCGCCGTGCACGCCGAGGAGTCCTACGGGCTCCGTCGGCTGCTGCGCGGCTTCGGGCTGCCGCTGCTGGTCAGCCTGGCGCTGGTGGCCGTGGACGCCGGGGCGGGCCTGCTGCTGCCCGTACTGATCAGGAACGGCATCGACGACGGAGTCACCCAGCTGGCACTCGGCGCGGTCTGGACGGCCTCCGCCTTCGGCCTCCTCGTCGTCCTGGTGCAGTGGGCGGCCCAGACCGGCGAGACCCGGATGACCGGCCGCACCGGCGAGCGCGTGCTCTACTCGCTGCGGCTGAAGATCTTCGCGCAGCTCCAGCGCCTCGGCCTGGACTACTACGAGCGCGAGCTCACCGGCCGGATCATGACCCGGATGACGACGGACGTGGACGCCCTGTCCACGTTCCTCCAGACCGGTCTCGTCACGGCCTTCGTCTCCGTCGTCACGTTCTTCGGGATCATGGTCGCGCTGCTGGTCCTGGACGTGGAGCTCGCCCTGGTCGTCTTCGCGACACTGCCGGTGCTGGTCATCGGCACGTTCTTCTTCCGCCGCAAGAGCGTCAAGGCGTACGAGCTGGCCCGTGAGCGGATCAGCGTCGTCAACGCCGACCTCCAGGAGTCCGTCTCCGGCCTCCGGATCGTCCAGGCCTTCCGCCGCGAGCGGGACGGCGCCGACCGGTTCGCCGCCCGCAGCGACCACTACCGCGAGGCCCGGGTCCGCGGCCAGTGGCTGATCTCGGTGTACTTCCCGTTCGTCCAGCTGCTGTCGTCGGTGGCCGCCGCCGCCGTACTGATCGTCGGCGCGGGCCGGGTCGACAACGGCACGCTCACCACGGGTGCGCTGGTCGCCTACCTGCTCTACATCGACCTGTTCTTCGCCCCCGTGCAGCAGCTCTCACAGGTCTTCGACGGCTACCAGCAGGCCACCGTCTCCCTCGGCCGCATCCAGGAACTCCTCCAGGAGCCGACGTCCACCGCCGACCGGGACGAACCGCAGGACGTGAAGTCGCTGCGCGGCGACATCGCCTTCGAGGACGTGTCCTTCGCGTACGGCGGCGAGGAGGCCGCGCTCACCGGAATCGGCCTGCGCATCCCGGCCGGCCAGACGGTCGCGTTCGTCGGCGAGACCGGCGCCGGAAAGTCCACCCTGGTCAAGCTCGTCGCCCGCTTCTACGACCCGACGGGCGGCCGGGTCACGGTGGACGGCACCGATCTGCGCGCGCTGAACATGACGGCCTACCGGCACCGGCTCGGGGTCGTCCCCCAGGAGGCGTACCTCTTCGCCGGCACGGTGCGTGACGCCATCGCGTACGGGCGGCCGGAGGCCACCGACGCCGAGGTGGAGGCGTCGGCCCGGGCGGTCGGCGCGCACGACATGATCGCCACCCTGGAGGACGGCTACCTCCACGAGGTCGCCGAGCGGGGCCGCAACCTCTCGGCCGGCCAGCGCCAGCTGATCGCGCTCGCCCGCGCCGAGCTCGTCGACCCGGACATCCTGCTGCTCGACGAGGCCACCGCTTCCCTGGACCTCGCCAGCGAGGCCCTCGTCAACCAGGCGACCGACCGCCTCGCGGGCCGGCGCACCACCCTCGTCGTCGCCCACCGCCTCACCACCGCCGCCCGCGCCGACCGGGTCGTGGTGATGGACCACGGCCGCGTCGTCGAGGACGGCACCCACGACGAACTCCTCGCCCGCAACGGGCACTACGCGGTGCTGTGGCGCACCTTCATAGGGGAGGACGAGCCCGCGGGCGTCTGAGACCGGACTTCCGCCCTACTCACGGATGCCGGAGATCTTCCCGGTCGCCAGGTCCGACCGCACCTTCAGATACGTGTACGTGGGGTCGTCCGCCGGCCCCCAGGTGAGCCGGACCGTCGACCAGGTGTGCCCGGCGCCGCTGTCGCCCCCGCTGACGCGGAAGCCGGCCGGGGCGTTCTGGGCGTGCAGCACACCGTCGGCGCCGTGGGCCGCCTCCCAGTCGCCCAGCTCGGCGCGGAGACCGGGCGTGAGGTAGAAGTCCCGCAACGAGGCGGACAGTTCACCGCCGCCCTCGATGGCGACCGCGTCGATGTAGGCGCCGTAGAAGTGGACGACCTGCTGGTACGCCGGGGCCGCGGCGCGGACCGTGGCGGCGGCCTGTGCGGCCTGCGGCACGACGGCGGCGGCCGGGACGGCGGCCACGGCGGTCAGGAGAGCGGCGGCGAGCAGCGTGCGGCCGATGACGCGCCGGCCACGAGGACGCCCGGAGGTGCGGAGTCGGGTCATTGCGGTTCCTGCCTTTCGTACGGCTCTGTCCGGTGGGCCCATCGTGTGCCGGTCCGGCCGGGAGGAACGCGGAGCGCGCCGGGTGCAACCTCCGGATGGCCTCCCGCGTCGTAGGCAGATACACGTGTGTGCGTACAGGTGTGGGGTAGGGGCTTGTGCGTTCGACGAGGCGATGGGGCTGCTGGTGACCAGAGGGACCGAAAGACACGGCGGGCGCAGGGGACGCGGGGGCGCGTTCCGCCTGCTCGCTCTGGCTCTGACGACCGCTCTCGGGCTCGTCGTCGGCGGTGTGGAGGCAAGCAGTGCCGACGCCGCCTCGGTGTGCGCCGGACGGCCCGCGAAGACGGTGAAGTTCGCGACGGGGGAGCTGCGCGTCTACCGGACCCGCTCCTACGCCTGCGCCGTCGCCGTGGCGGCCAAGCCCGGCACGCGGCGCCCGATGTCCGTACAGATCCAGCCCCGCGGCGGCCGGCCCGTCGTCGACAGCGGCTCCTTCACCCAGCGGGCCGGACCGGTGACCGTGCACGCCCTGAACCGCTGCGTCCGGGCCTCGGGCACGGTCGCCGGAAAGACCGGAACCACGGGCTGGATCCTGTGCTGACCGGGTGACGCGTGTGCATGCCCGGGCAACAGGGTCTGGTGGTACGGGTATTGCCCCGCTAGGTTCACGACGTCTGTTGTGAATCAAGGGGAGGGTGTATGCGCAAGGCGCTCAGAGGGTTCCTGTCGCTCGCGGTGCTCATCGGCACAGTGAGTGCGACGGGTGCTTCGGCCGGGGCGGCCACCGCCGCAGAACCGGCCGCGGTCCGTTCCGCCGTCAGTGACAGCGGTACGAGCACGGACATCAAGGACCGCATCCTGGCCATCCCGGGCATGAGTCTCATCGAGGAGAAGCCGTACGCGGGATACCGCTACTTCGTCCTCAACTACACCCAGCCGATCGACCACCGGCACCCGTCCAAGGGCACGTTCCAGCAGCGCGTCACGGTGCTGCACAAGGACACGTCCCGCCCGACGGTCTTCTACACAGGCGGCTACAACGTCTCCACCAGCCCCAGCCGCTCGGAGCCGACCCGGATCATCGACGGGAACCAGGTCTCGCTGGAGTACCGGTTCTTCACCCCGTCGCGTCCGTCGCCCGCCGACTGGTCGAAGCTCGACATCTGGCAGGCCGCCAGTGACCAGCACCGGGTCTTCACCGCGCTGAAGCGGATCTACTCCAAGAACTGGCTGACCACCGGCGGTTCCAAGGGCGGCATGACCGCCACGTACTTCGAGCGTTTCTACCCGAAGGACATGGACGGCGTCGTCGCCTACGTCGCGCCCAACGACGTGGTCAACAAGGAGGATTCGGCGTACGACCGGTTCTTCGCCAACGTCGGCACCAAGGAGTGCCGCGACCGGCTCCAGGGCGTGCAGCGCGAGGCGCTGGTCCGCCGTACCCCGCTGGAGAAGAAGTACCAGCAGTACGCCGCCGACAACGGCTACACCTTCACCACCGTCGGCAATCTGGACAAGGCCTACGAGGCCGTGGTCATGGACTACGTCTGGGCGTACTGGCAGTACAGCCTGCTCGCCGACTGCGACACCATCCCGGCCGACGCGAAGAGCGCCACCGACCAGGCCATCTGGGACTCGATCGACTCGATCTCCGGCTTCTCGTTCTACACGGACCAGGGCCTGGCGAACTACACGCCGTACTACTACCAGGCCGGCACCCAGCTCGGCTCGCCCGACATCAAGCAGCCCTGGACCGGCAAGCTGAGCCGCTACGGCTACCAGCCGCCGCGCACCTTCGTGCCGAGCTCCATCCCGATGAAGTTCCAGCCCTCGGTGATGCGCGACGTCGACACCTGGGTGAAGAACCACGCCAGCCACATGCTGTACGTGTACGGGGAGAACGACCCGTGGGGCGCCGAGCGCTTCCGGCTCGGCAAGGGCGCCCGTGACAGCTACGTCTTCACGGTGCCCGGCGGCAACCACGGCTCGAACGTCGCCGGTCTGTCCCCGGAGCAGAACGCCACGGCCACCGCGGCCATCCTGCGCTGGGCGGGCGTCGCCCCGGCCGCCGTCCAGGCGGACCCGGCGAAGGCGAAGCCGCTCGCGAAGTTCGACGCGCGGCTCGACAAGAAGGACCTGACGACCGAGCACCGGCTCGGCACCAGGCGCCCGTAACGCGTGACGTGACCCGCGCCGGTGGCAGCCGGCGCGGGTCAGGCCGCGGTACGCAGCCTGGTGAGCGCGACCGCCTGGCTGCCGGCGAACAGCGCGATGTCCACGGCGACGGTCAGGATCACCAGCGCCGCGAGTACGGGGACGGCGGCCACGGCCAGCGCGGCGACGAGCACGGTCGCCGCGATGTTGGCGGTCAACACGATCCGCAGGGCGAGCGGCTGAGGCAGCTTCGCCCGCATCCACTCCACCAGACCCGCCCACACGACGACCGCGGCCCCGACCGCGACGATCAGCGGCAGGGGCAGCGGGACGGCGGACACGGTCGCGGGTGCGGTCAGAGCCACGACGGACCCCAGGACCAGACAGTACAGAGCATCGAGCCGGAGGCTGAGCCTCCCGAGCCGCTGTGGCTTCATGCCTTCGAGTGTAGGGAGACCGGGCGGACAGGACAACGGTGGCGATCGTGCACACTGCACACGATCGCCACCGGCCGCGCCCCGCTAGTACGTCAGCCCGTAGCCCACCGGATACAGCACCTGTGCCGGATCGTCCGCGCGCTGTACCGGCACGGGGAGCCGGCCCTCCGGCTCGGCCCGGCCCGCGATCACCCGGACGGCAGCCCGCAGTTCGACGTCGGTCCACGAGTACGAGGCCAGACTCGCCGCGTATCCGGTCCCGGCCAGCTGGGCGATGTCGTACGGATTGCGGATCGCGACCGTGATCACCGGGACACCGGTCGCCGCCAGCTCGCGCACCAGGGTCCTCTGCGCACTCGTCGCCGAGACGTTGTACGTCCCCACGACCACCGCGTCCTTGCCCTGCGCGGCCGCCACCGCCGCGTCGATGGCCGCCCTGGTCGGGGTGGTACCGGTGGGCAGGGCCGTGGCCGTGTACCCCAGCTCGTCGAACGCCTCCGCGAGGGTGGTGGTCGGCGGCCCCGTCGTGCCGGACGGGGAGGCGGGATCGGCCCCCACCACCAGCAGGTTCCGGTGCGAGCGACGCGACAGCGGCAGCAGCGCGCCGTCGTTGGCCAGCAGCGTGGTGGTGTGCTCCGCGATCCGGTCGGCGGCGGCGAGGTGCGACCGGGTGCCGACGGTACGGTCCACACCCCGCCGACTGACGAACGGGTCGTCGAACAGCCCCAGCTTCGTCTTCAGCCGCAGGATGCGCAGGATCGATTCGTCGAGCCTGGCCTCGCTGACCTCACCGTTCTTGACGGCCGCCAGGAGGGCGTTCCACGACACCTCCAGGCTCGGCGGGTTGAGCAGCTGGTCGACGCCGGCCTGCAGCGCCAGCACCGGGACCCGCTCGTCGCCGTACTTCGTCCGCACGCCCTCCATGCCGAGCGAGTCGGTGACCACGACGCCGTCGTAGCCGAGTTCCTCTCGGAGGATCCCCGTGAGGATCGGCCTGGACAGCGTCGCCGGGTCCTCGGCCGGGTCGAGCGCGGGGACCACGATGTGCGCCGTCATGATCGAGTCGATGCCCGCGGCGATCGCCGCCCGGAACGGCGGCTCGTCCAGCTCGGCCCACTGCTCGCGGGTGTGGGTGATGACCGGAAGCCCGGTGTGGCTGTCGGTGCTGGTGTCGCCGTGGCCGGGGAAGTGCTTGGCCGTGGAGGCGATCCCGGCGCTCTGGTACCCCTTCACCTGGGCCGCCACCAGGCCGGCCACGGACTGCGGGTCGGAGCCGAAGGACCGTACGCCGATCACGGGGTTGGCCGGGTTGACGTTGACGTCCGCGTCCGGTGCGTAGTTCTGGCAGATCCCGATCGCGGCCAGCTCGGCGCCGGCGATCTGCCCGGCCCGGCGGGCGTCGGACCGCGAACCGCCCGCGCCCAGCGCCATCGCGCCCGGCATCAGCGTGGCGGGCTCGCCGACCCGGCAGACGATGCCGTGCTCCTGGTCGGTGGAGATGAGGAGCGGCACGGAGTTGGGCCCCGCCAGCCCGGCCCGCTGGATGCCGTTGGAGAGATCGGCGATCTGGTGCGGGTCGCGGGTGTTGTGCGCCCACGCGAAGTAGATGATGCCGCCCACGTGGTACTTGGCGATCATCTCGGCGGCGGTACGCACCCCGATCTCGGCGAGGTTGGAGTCGATGTCGGCCTGGTCGGGCTCGGTCGCGGAGTGCCCGTAGACCCGCATGACGAAGAGCTGGCCGACCTTCTCCTCCAGGCTCATCCGGGAGATGAGCCGCTTCAGCCGCTGCGTGGTGGCGGCGGAGGTGTGGCTGCTGCTGGCGGACTTCTGGGCGGCGAGGGCGCCGGGGGCGGCTGCCATGCCCGCAGCCGCCGCGACGGCGGTTGCCGCGGTGGCGGTGAGGAGGGTGCGTCTGGAGGTGCGGTCGTGCACGTGAGCTCCTTCGGCCGTACTCGATGACGAGGGGGTTGAAAGAAACTGCCAAGGATCACGGATATACAGAAAATAACTTCCGGTCAAGGGTCCGGACCGTTTTGAGCGCGTCCTGAGGGGCCGGGGGCGTGCCCGTGCGGGGCGGCATCCGGGCGCGGGGGTGGTCTCCAGTGCGAACTCGGGCACAGTTGGCGGCCGTTGGGCCCAGGGGCCCATGCGGGGCCAGCGATATTCGCATTAGTGTACGAGCATGAATGGTGCGGGTGGGGGTTGGGCGGAGTCCGTCGAACGCGCGGTGAATGCGGGGTCGAGGCCTGCGAGCGCTGGTCAGGGCGATCGCGGTGCGTGGAGCGGATCCGGCGGTCAACCGGCGGCCGGGCGCGTCCCGTTGCCGAGGTCTTTGCTGTGGGTTCAGGGCCTGCAGTGGGTCCAGGCCGGGCTGACCCTGCTGTACGTGATGACCGTGCTGTCGATGGTGTCCTACGTCAACGGCGAGCTGCTGGGCGTGCTGGTGTACGACTCGCTGCCGAGCGTGGTCGGTGTGGTGCTGGCCCGGCGTGCGGTGCGGGGTGGCGAGTGGGTGGCCCGCGGGCTGGTGGCTGTGCAGTGCTGGCTGTTGTGGCTGTCGTTCGTGTCGCTGCTGCACATGGACTATCGCGGGGTCACCCAGACCGCGATTCCGATCGCGGTGCTGGTGCTGTTGCGCCGGCCGGAGGTGCGTGACTGGTTCGCGTTGCCGGTCGGGCAGCGTGAGATGCCGAGGGCTTTCCGTATCGAGCGGATGATTCTGTGGCGGCGTGATCTTGGCCAGACGGCGATGGAGTACCTGGGCCTGGTCCTGGTGGTCGTGGCGGTCGTCGGAGGGCTCGTGGCGACGGGGATCGGCCAGGAGTTGACGGGGAAGATCGGCGCCCAGGTGTGCCGGATCGGCGGGGGCGGCGACTGCGGTGGTGGCAGTGGTGGCGGTAGTGGTGGCGCGGATGTGGAAGCGGGGGATCCGGCGGAGGCCGGAGATGCCGGCGGGACCGGCTCCGGTGGCGGTTCGGGCGGCACCGGTGGCACCGGCGGTTCGGGTGATGCGGGCGATGTAGTGGTCGTGAGCGGGGACGGTGGCACGCGCCCGATCGCGCCCGGACCGCTGGAGCGTGAGGTCGACAACGACGACTTCAAGGAGGACCCCGATGAGCCGTTGATACCTGACGAGCGGCACGACCGCAGTTGGTGGGACCACACCCGGGGCTTCTTCGTGTCCCCGTTCACCGGGCTCGTCAATGACACGTTCGCGGTGATCACCAATCCCAAGAAGGTCGTCACGGACAGCTGGAACGGCCTGACGGGCTACACCAAGGACTGGTGGAAGAAGAAGGGCGGCAGCGTCTCCGAGAAGTGGAAGAAGGGGGACAAGCTCGGGGCCGCCTGGGAGGGCACGAAGAAGGGGCTGGGCTTCGCCAAGGACCTGGGTGTCGACATGTTCGTCGACAAGGAGAACTGGAAGAAGGGCAACTACGGGGCAGCCGGCGGGAACACGATTCTCGGGGTCGTGGGCATTCTCTCCCCCAAGACCTTCAAGAAGTTCACCAAGCTGGGCAAGATCAAGAAGCCGAAGTTCCCGGACACGGCGGTGGGACGAGCCGCCGAAGCGGCCGGCAAGGCTGACGAAGCGGCGAAACGCGGCGATCTGAGCGAGGCTCAGAAGTTCGCCGACGAGGCGCAGAAGCACGCGGACGACGCGGCCGAGAAGGCGCGTGAGAGCCAGAAGAAGGCCTGCAAGAACATCGCGATGGCCCCGGGACGCGTCGTTGTCACCGGGACCGCCGGCGGAGCCGTCCGCCCCGGCCCCCAAGGGGTGCACGCCGCACCGGCCGTGTTCCGTGGCGGTGTGACGGGAACCGTCGTCCGTACGAGTGCCGCGGAGTGCGGCCCGGGCGACGAGGCCGTCAAGTCCGCCCGCGAGGCCCAGCAGGAGGCCCTCGATGCGCAGGAGGCAGTGCTGCGCGAGGCGATGCGCCAAGCCAAGGGCGAAGGCAAGGAGGGGCCGAAGGTTCAGCCCAAGGCTCTGGACGACTTCCTGGCTCGGGCCGAGGATGATCCGGCTTGGGACTCGAAGGGATACAGCAAGAAGGAAGCCGCGGACGCGCTCGCGCACGTCACTGAGCTGATGGGGCAGAAGAACGTCCAGGGCCTCAGCCGAGAAATGCTGGCCTACAAAGTCCTCAATGCCCCGAACAAGGACAAACTTGCCGAAGGGCTGGCGGAGGCGAACGCTGCGCGAAGGGTCGCGCAGGAAGAGGTCGCTGACGGAGCCATCGTCTACTCCGCCCTGGGCACCGGGGCCAAGCGGTTGAAGGAGCCGGACGGCAAGGGCGGCGAACTGGACGCACGGAGTATTGCGGACGCCGACGTGATCTACCGGGGAAAGGACGGCCGTACTCACGTCGTCGAGGTCAAGAACACCGGGAACGCCACGACGCAGGCATCGACGTCCAGGCAGATCGAGGCGCTGGGGAAGTGGCAGCGGGAAGCGGGAGACGGCGCCGGCCGTCGGGCCCGCTATCAGATCGAGACCCGGGACGGCTGGGCCAAGATATTCGACCGGTTCCAGAAGGCGAAGAGCAAGAAGCCCGAAGGCAGGATTCGACCGCCCGGCACACCGGCTTCGCAGATGGCTCAAAGCGACGTCGGGGCAAGGATCGCGGGAACGGACTTCACCCCGCAGCAGCTCAAGGCCATGGACAACGCGGTGCAGGAGCGGACTCGGGGAATGGACCAGGCCGCGAAGGACGGCTATCTCCGCGGCCTGGGTAAGAAGCACCCGAATGATGTGATGAGGGAACTAGGTGTCGCATGACCGATACGACGCCGCATCAGCGAAGGACCGACGGCCGTTGACTGGACACCTGCTGACCCCTGCCGCGAGTGGTCTGCCCTCCCCGTGGTGCGATACGACGCACCGCCGTACCAGTGCTGTTGGTGAGCTGGCGCACACCGCCGAGACGGAGCGGGACGTATACGGAGTACTTGAGGTGGCGGCCGTGTCCCGGTCGGCTCTGGGGCCGCCGCCGGAATGGCCGGACTCGGTCTGGGAGCTCTACTGGGACTTCGAGGACGCTCTCGGCACCCGGCTCAATGTCCTCATGCCCACGTTCGGTGAGCTGTGTACGGACACCTTCGAGGACGCGTTCCGTTCCTGGCAGGCGCCCGGTACCGATGCGTGGCCGGGCGACGGCGTCGTGGCGGAGATGGCGAGGTGGTGGGCGGTGTCCGTCATCGGAGGGCTTGCGCACGATGCGCTCGGCTGGCTGGAACGGCAGGCGGCGCAGTTGTTGGATCCGGAGCGAGCGGTGGCGACGGCCGAGCGCAGCGCGCGGGGTCGGGTCGAGACCGACACGGCGGTGACGCTGCTGCATACGCTGGGGGCCAGGACTCCGGAGGCAGCGGAAGGAGCTCTGTTCCGGATCGCCCGGACGCAGAGCCTGGGTGATGACGACCGGGCCTGGGCGCGGCGATGGCTGCGGAGCCTGCGGCTGCCGCGGGCCGAGGAGTGGGCTGCTGCCGAACCGGGCGAGAGCGAGGAGCCGTTGCTGCCGGCGGTCGTGCGAGAACTGCCCTACGGGTGGGCCGAGGGATTCGTCTGGCCGGACACCGAACCGGACCAGTGGCGTCTGGACCGCGCGGCACGGATCGTTGCGGCATGCGAGCCACTGCGCCGGGCCGACACCCCGGGGCCCGAGTCGGACTGGAACGAGGAGAGCGACGAGGACGAGCCGCAGTGGCTGGAGATCCGTGCGGTGCTGCGGCCTCTGGTGCCGTACGCACGTCATGTGACCCGTGAGCGGATGACACGGGCCGTCGCGGAGTGCCGTTTCGTCGGAGTGCCGGGCGTGCCGGAGGCAGGGGAGGAAGCAGGGGAGGAGGAGTTCATCGAGCGGTGGGTGGGGTGGATCGCCACCTGGATTGCTCAGGAGGCCGAGGAGTGGATTCGGCGGGCGGAGGCGGGGCGGGATCAGGGAGCTGGGCCACGCGCGCATGACCGGTGAGCCGAAGGACCCCAAGACAGCGATGGAGTACCCGGGAGCTTCGTGGGACAAAGCGGCGGAAGTGAGCGGCCGTATCTGGAGGCCTTGGCGGCAGCGCTCGACGCGTACGAGCCGCCGACGGCCGAGTGGACGGACGAGCTGTGGGAGCTGTACGAGCACGCAGACGCCGAAGAGCGTGTGCTGCGCGCCAAACCGGACGACTGGTCGGACGATCTGTGGGAGCAGTACCGGAGCACGGAGGTCCCCGAACCGCATCCGCCGCTCACGCAGGAGCAGGAACATCTCTTCGCGCAGGAGCGTGACCGGGAGCGCCGGATCTCCGCAGTGCAGCATCTGCTGGAGTCCCTGAACGAGCGCCTGGGGGCGACCGGGCTACGGGAAACCGAGTGGGCTGCCGCGCTGGCTGAGCGTTGGCTCGGGCTGAACCTGTACGCGTCCCCTGCGGCGAGATTGCTGCATGGGCTGGGCACACCGCACGGTGAGGCGGCACTGCTGCGCCTCGTAGCCGATGACACGCTGGACCGTGAGGACCGGCAGACCGTCCGCGAATGGCTCATGAAACTACGCAAGCCGCGCAACCACGCGCTGGGCCGACAGCCCCAGGAGGGCGAGACCCCCCTGCTGCCGCCAGAGGTACGCAGCCCGGCCGATGCCTGGGGGATGGACGGCCGATGGCCCCAGGTCGCGATGAACCGGGAGAACGCCACCGCTGTCCGCGCCGCCCTGCAAGCACTCCTCCCGGCCCGGCGGCCGGCTGCCCCCGAGCCGCCGCCCGAGATGGTGACCCTGGGGGATGAGGAGCCGGAGGCGGCGCCCGACTGGGTCCGCGTGAGGATGCTGTTGCGGGATCTCATGCCGCACCCGCGGACCGTCACCCGGGAGCGCATGGCCGAAGTCCGCCGTGAGGCCGCACGCATGGCTCTGGAGGCCGACGGTGACTTCGCCGAGCGGTGGACGACACGCATCGGCGCATGGCTCGCCGGCTCGATGTTCTCCTGGCTCTGCGACGCGCGGCGGGAGCCGGTCGACCTCGCTCCATGGGCCGTGGACCTCGCGGAGCAGTACGTGCTCCGCGGGTTCGCCGCCGAGGACGCGGAGCGCTTCCTGGCCCTCTCCGGGGATATCGACCCGCGCAGCGTGGCTGCGCTGCGTCGTCTCAAGGAGGCGGGAGCGATCTGAGCGGACCCGTCACCGCAGCCCCACGTCCGCCCCATGCGCCTGAAGCGCCGAGACGGCCGCCGTGATCGCCGGACGGCGGGCCGCCTCCGTACGCCACAGCGCGTACAGCCGCCGCACCGGTACGGGATCGATCCGCACCGCCACCACCCCGTCCGGCAGCGGCCCGCGCCCCAGCCGGGGGATCATCGCCACCCCGAGTCCGGCGGCGAGCAGGGCGAGTTGGGTGTGGTTCTCCTCGGCCTGGTGGCGGATATCGGGTTCGTAGCCCGCCGTACGCAGCGTCCGGACGAGCCAGTCGTGGCAGACCGTCCCCGGCGGCTGGCAGATCCACCGCTCCTTCGCCAGCTCCTCGCGCCGCACCCCGTCCCGGCCCGCCAGCCGGTGGCCCGCGGGCACCAGAAGATCGCACCGGTCGTCCCCGATGTCCGCCTGCGCCACGCCCTCCGGGGCGGGCAGCGGGGCGATGTCCCAGTCGTGCGCGACGGCCAGGTCGATCACGCCCTTGGCCACCAGGTCCACCGAGAGATGCGGGTCGACCTCCGTCAGCCGCACGTCGAGATCGGGGTGCTCGCGGTCCAGCTCCGCCAGCACCCCGGGCAGCAGCCCGCGGGCCGCCGAGGCGAACGCGCCGATCGACAGCCGGCCCGTCGGCAGCCCCCGGCGCTCCTCCAGCGAGGTCTCGGCGCGCTCCACGATCGCCAGCAACTCCTGGGCGGTCGCGGCCAGATGGACGGCCTCCTCGGTCAGCGCGACCCCGCGTCCGCGCCGCTCAAGCAACGTCGTACGGGTCTCCCGCTCCAGCTTGGTGATCTGCTGCGAGACCGCCGACGGGGTGTAGCCGAGCGCGGCCGCCGCACGCGCGACGGAGCCGTGGACGGAGATGGCGTGCAGGGCACGCAGCCGGGCGAGATCGAGCACCGTAGCCTCCGGGGTCCCAGAGGGGCCCATCGATTCATTCATTAGCAACGCTCAATTTCACCATGAAGAAATCCGTGCTGGTGCTACATGGTCAGCGCACGCGATCCTCGGAACATGCGTCCCCTCCACATCGCCCTGGCCGCCCTGGTGGCCGCCCTCTGGGGCGTCAACTTCGTCGTCATCGAGCTCGGGCTCGACCACTTCCCGCCGCTGCTCTTCTCGGCCCTGCGCTTTCTCGTCGCCGCCCTGCCCGCCGTGTTCTTCGTCGGCAGGCCGAAGGTCGCGTGGAAGTGGATCGTGGGGGTGGGGCTGGCCCTGGGCGTGGCCAAGTTCGGTCTGCTCTTCATCGGGATGGACCGGGGGATGGGCGCCGGGCTCTCCTCCCTGGTCCTTCAGGTCCAGGCGGTCTTCACCGCGCTCTTCGCGGCACTCGCGCTGGGTGAACGGCCGGGAAAGGTGAAGCTGTTGGGGATGGCGGTGGCGCTCTCCGGCATCGGGGTGGCCGCCGTCGACGAGGGGGCGAGCGGGCCCGTGCTCGCCTTCGTCCTGGTGATCGCCGCGGCGGCCTGCTGGGGCGTGTCGAACGTCCTGACCCGCCGGGCCGCTCCGCCCGACTCCCTCAACTTCATGGTGTGGGTCTCGACCGTGCCCGTCCTGCCGCTGCTCGGCCTGTCCCTGCTCTTCGAGGGCTGGGACCGCGACCGGGGCGCGCTCGCCGCGCTGGACTGGAGCGGCGCCGGAATCATCGTCTACGTCGCCTGGGTCGTCACGATCTTCGGCTTCGGGGCCTGGGGCTTCCTGCTCAGCCGCTACCAGGCCTCGTCCGTGGCCCCGTTCACCCTGCTCGTGCCGGTGTTCGGGATGTCGTCGGCCGCGCTGCTGCTCGGCGAATCGGTGAGCCCGCTGCGGTGGTGCGCGGCGGCGCTGCTGGTCGGCGGGGTGGCGCTGACCTCGCTCGCGGGGGCGCGGCGGACGCGGGCCGCCGCGCCGGAGACGCCCGAGCCGGCCCCCGTAGCCGGGCAGCCGGAGTACGTCGGAAACGTGCCGTAGGCCGTCGGTACCCAACAGCCCACGTCGCCGAGGGGCTCAGGGCTGACCGGCACAGGGGCTCACCGATCCGTCATACGCGAGGTGGGCTTCGCCGGGCAGAGTGCGTGAGGCGTTCGGCGAGAGCCTCGACGAGGCCGCGGAGCTCATCCGGACGTTCGATGACGAAGGGCCGGTCCAGCGAGGCGAGTACGGCAGGCAGCCAGCCGAGCCGGTCCACCCGCAGCTCTACACGCGACCAGCCCTCGGTCTCCGGATCCGCGCTGCTCGGGGACGGCAGCTCCTCCACGATCGCGACGCCGGCGGGAAGCCGGGTGTGGATCTGCTCGGCCGTCCCCTGGACCCGCAGGGTCACCTCATGCCGGTACGGAGCCGTCGCGAGCCCTGTCAGAACGCGCTTCGCCGGGTCGAGTCCGGCAGGCGGTTCGAACGAGCCGGGCACGGTTCTCACGCCGGTGATGCGATCCAGCCGGAACGTCCGGTCCTCGCCCGTCGTGAGATCCGCAGCCGTTACGTACCACCTGCCCGAGTGGGCGACGACCCCGTGCGGGTGGAGTGTGCGTTCGCTGCGCCGGCCGTCGGCGGCGGTGTACCCGATCGAGATCGGCCGGTGATGGTTCACCGCGTCGGCGATCGAGAGCAGGACCGTGGATTCCGGGGCGATTGCCTCGCCGGGCGGAGCCGTGAAGGCAAGGGACCCGAGCACGGCGTCGAGTCTGTGGCTCAGCCGCTCGGGCAGCACGCGCCTGATCTTGGCCGCCGCCGTCTCGTTTGCCGTGCCCGTCGCCGTGGTCAGGCCTGCCCGCCGCCCCGCGACCAGGCCGAGCAGTACGGCGAGCGCTTCGTCGTCGCTCAGCATGAGCGGAGGCATGCGGTAACCGGGGGCGAGCCGGTAGCCGCCGTAGCGGCCGCGTACCGACTCGACGGGCACATCGAGGTCGACGAGGTGGCCGGCATAGCGCCGCACGGTGCGCTCGTCGACGTCGAGCCGATCGGCGAGTTCGGCCACGGTCCGGATGCCGCCCGACTGCAGGAGTTCCAGCAGGGCGAGCACGCGAGCAATGGGTCGAGGCATGGCCAGAAGTCTCCCGCATATACCGGGCGGATTCCGCCCGGTATCCGACGTAGCGTGCGATCGGAAACACCGGCCGACCAGGGAGAGAACCCATGGACTTCGTCTCTGTCCGCATCATCACGGGCGACGTCGCCCGCCTCGTCGACTTCTACGAGCGCGCCACCGGAGTACCTGCCGACTGGTCCAACGAGGACTTCGCCGAGCTCAGGACCACCTCCGCCACCCTCGCGATCGGCAGCACCCGCACCGTCCCTCTGTTCGCGCCCGGCTCCGCCCGCCCGGCCGAGAACCACAGCGTCATCCTCGAATTCCTTGTCGACGACGTGGACAGCGTGCACAAGAACCTGACCGGCTTCGTTGAGGACTTCGTCAACGAGCCCACCACCATGCCCTGGGGCAACCGCGCGCTCTTGTTCCGCGACCCTGACGGCAACCTCGTCAACTTCTTCACCCCCGTCACCCCGTCCGCCATCGAGAAGTTCGCGCGCTGAGGTCGCTGAGGTCGCTGAGGTCGCTGAGGTCGCTGAGGTCGCCCAGGGCCGCCGAGGGCCTGCGGGGGGACGACCTGCTGCTCGTGGACGGGGACTCTCCCCGCACCCGCTTCAGCCCTTCGGAGCCCCCAGCCGCAACAGGTGCTCGCGCCCCGCGGCGAGCATCCCCGGCAGCTCCGCCGCCCCCGGGTGCCAGCGCTTCTCGTACTCCCAGCAGACCCAGCTGCCCGCGTCGAGCGTGTCCAGGCACGCCCGCAGCGGCAGCACCCCCGCGCCCAGGGCCACCGGGGTGGTGTCCTCGGCCGAGGCGATGTCCTTCACCTGTACGTATCCCAGGTGCGGGGCCAGCACTGCATGGCTCGCCACCGGCTCCTCGCCCGCCAGCCAGGTGTGCATGACGTCCCACAGCGCGCCGATGCTCCCGTGCCCCACCGCGCCGACCACCCGGGCCACGTCGAGCCCCGCACGGTGCGAGTCGTGGGTCTCCAGCAGGACGCGTACGCCCAGGTCGGCGGCGTACGGCGCGGCGGCGGCCAGCCGGCGAGCGGCCGTGGCGTCGGCGGCGTCGGGGTCCTGGTCGCCGGCGCCCGGGAAGACGCGGACGTTCGACGCGCCCAGGTCGTGGGCCAGCTCGATCAGCCCGGCGAGCTCGTCCAGCACCGGCTGGTCGTCGCCCTCGGCGGCCGCCCGTACGTAACCGGCCACGGTCAGGATCTCGACCCCGCCCCGCTTGAACTCATCGGCGACAGCGGCCCGTTCGGCCTTCGTGAGGCCGGGGTGCACCGGCTCCTCGGGGTGGGCGCGCAGCTCCACCCCCTGGTAGCCGTGCTCGGCGGCCAGCCGGATGACCTCGGCCATCGGCAGTCCCGGAACCCCGAGGGTGGAGAAGGCGAGCTTCACGTGCGTGTTCCTTCCGTCGGTCTGTGCCCCTGCACCGTACGGACCGGGGCGCGTCCGGCGCGTACCCCGCTCCCCGCCGCCCGACTCATCCCCGGGGCGCGGCCGTCGACCCGCGCACCATCAGCTCCGCGGCGATCGTCGCGATGCCGCCCGGCGGCGGAGCGTCCTTGCCCGTCGCCAGCCGGCCCGCCCGGGCTCCCGCCTCGAACAGCGGCAGCCGTACGGTCGTCAGGGCCGGGACCACGTCCACGGAGAACGGCAGGTCGTCGAAACCCGCCACCGAGATGTCCTCGGGGATGCGCAGACCGCGGTCGCGGATCGCCGCGGCGGCGCCCAGGGCGACCGTGTCGTTCGCCGCGACCACCGCGGTGATCTCCGGTTCGCGGCGCAGGAGTTCGACCGTGGCGTCGTAGCCGGAGCGCCGGTCGTAGGAGCCGTGCACGGTGAGCCGCTCCTCGTCGCCCACGAGCCCCACGGTCTTCATCGCGTCGCGGTGGCCCTCCAGCCGGTGGCGGGTCGTGGTCCGCTCCACCGGGCCCGCGACATAGCCGATGCTCCGGTGGCCCAGCGAGAGCAGGTGCTCGGTGAGACGCCGGCCGCCGCCGCGGTTGTCGAAGGCCAGCGCGGCCACCACGGAGGTGTTGTCGGCCAGCGGGGGGCGCCCGCAGAGCACCACCCGGGTGCCCGCGTCCGCGAGTTTCGCCAGTTTCGCGGAGACCGCGGCCTGGTGGGCCGGGTCCTCGACCGCGCCGCCGGTGAGGACGACCGCGGCGGCGCGCTGGCGCTGGAGCAGGGTCAGGTAGGTGAGCTCGCGCTCCGGGGTGCCACCGGTGTTGCAGACGATCGCGAGCTTCTCGCCGCCCGCCCGGCCCGAACCGTCGCCCGGACCGCCGATCTCCGTCTGGGCCGCGCCCGCCATGATCCCGAAGAACGGGTCGGCGATGTCGTTGACGAGGATCCCGATCAGGTCGGACGTGGCCGCGGCGAGCGAACTCGCGGGCCCGTTGAGCACGTAGTCCAGGTCGTCCACCGCACGCAGGACCCGCTCCCGGGTGGACGCCGCCACCGGGTAGTTGCCGTTCAGCACACGGGAGACGGTGGCCGGGGACACCCGGGCGCGAGCCGCCACGTCCGCCAGGGTGACTGTCATCGCATTCCTCCGAGGAGTGATGAGGGGGATGGGACCGAAGCAGGAGTGGACCAAACCAATCAGCGCGCCCCCTCTTGTCCAGGCCGCTGTCGGCAGGCTAGCGTCATACCGCATAGAAAGCGCTTGCTACGGCTGTATGGAGGAACTTTCGTGACACGCAGGACAGTGCGCATCGCCATGAACGGCGTCACGGGTCGCATGGGATACCGGCAGCACCTGGTGCGCTCGGTCCTCGCGATCCGCGAGCAGGGCGGCCTCGATCTCGGCAACGGCGACGTGCTGTGGCCCGAGCCGGTCCTCGTCGGCCGCCGCGCCCACGCGCTGGAGGCACTCGCCGAGCAGCACGGCCTGACCGAGTGGTCGACCGACCTGGACGCGGTCCTCGCCGACGACACCATCGACATCTACTTCGACGCGCAGGTCACCTCGGCGCGCGTCGAGGCGATCAAGAAGGCCATCGCGGCGGGCAAGCACATCTACACCGAGAAGCCCACCGCCACGGACGTCGAGGGCGCCCTCGACCTCGCCCGCCTCGCCCGCGACGCCGGCAT
The DNA here is from genome assembly GCF_035917155.1 of Streptomyces sp. NBC_00385. Classification (NCBI taxonomy): domain Bacteria; kingdom Bacillati; phylum Actinomycetota; class Actinomycetes; order Kitasatosporales; family Streptomycetaceae; genus Streptomyces; species Streptomyces sp. NBC_00385. The sequence continues at coordinate 5,720,085 of NZ_CP107951.1, forward strand.
CAAGCACGGCGTCGTCCAGGACAAGATCTTCCTGCCGGGCCTGCTGAAGCTGAAGCGCCTCATCGACGGCGGCTTCTTCGGCGAGATCCTCTCCGTGCGCGGCGAGTTCGGCTACTGGGTCTTCGAAGGCGACTGGCAGGAGGCCCAGCGCCCCTCCTGGAACTACCGCGCGGAGGACGGCGGCGGCATCGTCGTCGACATGTTCCCGCACTGGGAGTACGTGCTCCACGAGCTGTTCGGCCGGGTCACCACCGTCCAGGCGCACGTCCAGACGCACGTCCCCGAGCGCTGGGACGAGCACGGCAAGCCGTACGCCGCGACCGCGGACGACGCCGCGTACGGCATCTTCCAGTTGGAGGGCGGCGCGGTCGCCCAGATCAACTCCTCCTGGACGGTCCGGGTCAACCGCGACGAGCTCGTCGAGTTCCAGGTCGACGGCACCCACGGCTCCGCCGTCGCGGGCCTGCGCAACTGCCGGGTCCAGCACCGCTCGGCGACCCCCAAGCCGGTCTGGAACCCGGACCTCCCGGTCACCGAGTCCTTCCGCGACCAGTGGCAGGAAGTCCCCGACAACGCCGTCTTCGACAACGGGTTCAAGGCCCAGTGGGAGCTGTTCCTCCGCCACATCGTGCTCGACGAGCCGTACGCCTGGGACCTGATGGCCGGCGCCCGCGGCGTCCAGCTCGCCGAGCTCGGCCTCAAGTCCTCCGCCGAGGGCCGCCGCTTCGACGTGCCGGAGCTGACCCTGTGACCTTCCATTTCCCGCAGGAACCACCGGAGTTGACGGCATGACGATTCACCTCCCGCAGGGCCCGTACGAGCCCCGCGCCACTCCGCTCGACCTCGCCCCCGGCGGAGCGCCGCTGGCCTCCCGTACGGTCTTCTCCGCGGCCCACGTCGTCGCGGACCCGTACGCCGACATCAGCCCCGACTCACCGGCCGCCGTCGACTGGGACGCCACCCTCGCCTTCCGCCGCCACCTCTGGTCGCACGGTCTGGGTGTCGCCGAGGCGATGGACACCGCCCAGCGCGGCATGGGCCTGGACTGGGCCGGCGCGGCCGAGCTCATCCGGCGCTCGTCCGCCGAGGCCAAGTCCGTCGGCGGCGCCATCGCCTGCGGCGTCGGCACCGACCAGCTCCCCGCCGGCCCGGCCACGCTCGCCGAGGTGCGCTCCGCGTACGAGGAGCAGCTCGCCCTCGTCGAGGAGAGCGGCGCCCAGGCCATCCTGATGGCCTCGCGCGCACTCGCCGCCGCGGCGAAGGGCCCGCAGGACTACCTGGACACGTACGCGCATCTCCTGCGTCAGGCCACCGAACCGGTCGTCCTGCACTGGCTGGGCCCGATGTTCGACCCCGCGCTCGACGGCTACTGGGGCTCCACCGACCTGGACGCGGCCACCGACACGTTCCTCCAGGTCATCGCCGAACACCCCGACAAGGTCGACGGCATCAAGATCTCCCTCCTCGACGCGGAGCGCGAGATCGACGTCCGCCGCCGTCTCCCGAGCGGGGTGCGCTGCTACACCGGGGACGACTTCAACTACCCCGAGCTGATCGCCGGCGACGACCGGGGCTTCAGCCACGCCCTGCTCGGCATCTTCGACCCGCTCGGTCCGCTGGCCGCGCACGCGGTACGGGTCCTGGACACGGGCGACACCAAGGGATTCCGCGAACTCCTCGACCCGACCGTCGAGTTGTCCCGCCACCTCTTCCAGTCACCCACCCGCTACTACAAGACGGGCGTGGTGTTCCTCGCCTGGCTGGCCGGCCACCAGGACCACTTCACGATGGTGGGTGGCCTCCAGTCGGCCCGCTCGCTGCCGCATCTGGCGAAGGCGTACGAACTGGCCGACCAGCTGGGCCTGTTCCCCGATCCGGAACTGGCCGAGTCCCGGATGCGCGCGCTTGTGACGGTCAACGGAGGTACCCGATGAGCGACGGCCGGCTCTCCATCAACCAGGAGACCATCAAGCAGTGGTCGCTGCCCGAACTCGCCGAGGGCTGCGTGAAGGCGGGCATCGGCAAGGTCGGCCTGTGGCGGGCCCCCGTCCAGGAGTACGGCGTGGAGGCGACGGCCCGTCTCCTCTCCGACTCCGGCCTGTCCGTCACCAGCCTGTGCCGGGGCGGCTTCTTCACCGCCCTCGACCCGGCCGAGCGGGCCCGCGCCCTGGACGACAACCGCGCGGCGCTCGACGAGGCGGCGGGCCTGTCCACGGATACCCTGGTCCTGGTCTCCGGCGGCCTCCCGGAGGGCAGCAAGGACCTGTACGGCGCCCGCGAACGCATCGCGGACGCGCTCGCCGAACTGGCCCCCTACGCGGCCGAACGAGGCGTACGCCTGGCCATCGAACCGCTGCACCCGATGTTCGCCTCGGACCGCTGCGTGGTCTCCACCCTCTCCCAGGCCCTGGACATCGCGGAACGCTTCCCGGCCGAACAGGTCGGCGTGGTCGTCGACACGTACCACCTCTGGTGGGACGACCAGGCTCCCGCCCAGATCGCCCGGGCGGGAGCGGCAGGCCGGATCCACTCCTTCCAGCTCGCCGACTGGATCACCCCGCTCCCTGCGGGCGTCCTGCTGGGCCGCGGCCAACTCGGCGACGGCAGCGTGGACTTCCGCGCCTTCCGCACGGCGGTGGAGGCCACCGGCTTCGACGGTCCGATCGAGGTGGAGATCTTCAACGAGGACCTGTGGGCACGCGACGGCGCCGAGGTCCTGGCCGAGGTCGCCGCCCGGTATGTGGAGCATGCCTGCTGACGCCCTGACCGGGCGGTTTCCGCCGCCTCCGACTCCGGAGGCAAAAAGATTGCCCCGGCGTGCAACCCTTCCGTGCCCTGCCGTGTCGTATGTGTAGTCAGGAGCTTCCGGGGAGGGGTCCGGGGGGATCGGGAGGCGCCTGACAGGGGGAGAGCGAGAGGGGCCCGGTCGAGAGACCGGGCCCCGTTTCGCCGTCCGGGGTAGGAGACCGGCGCCAACTAGTCTACGGCCCGCTAACGTTCCGCGGGCGGGACCTCGCGAGGCTGGTCGTACATCCGCACGTCGCGTGCGGTCGCCAGCGGCATCAGACGGGCGAGGCCGATCTCGCGGAAGTGGTCGGAATCGCGGTGAGCCGCGAATGCCACAGAGTCGGCGTACTTCTCGATGCTCACGTACCGCTCAGGTGTGTCCTCGGAGCGGAACACGTCATAGGAGAGACAACCCGGCTCCTCGCGGCACGCGGCAGCGAATTCGTGCAATACCTGGCTGAACTCAACGGCGTTCTCCGGACTGCATGTCACATCGGCAACCACGAGTATGTTCGATTCCATGACGCACACCCTATGGCTGGCGGCCCGGCGACTGTCACGGACCGAAGTCAGTGACAGCACGGCAAGGCGGCTGAGGTTCGTCCCGGGCTCGCGTCAGCCGAACGCAGCGGACAGGATCACATCCACGAGCCTGGCCGCAGCGTCCGGCCTCCCGTGCGCCCGGGCCCGATTCGCCATCGCATCCCGACGACCAGGATCCGTGAGGAGCGGGCCCACCGCGTCGGCGAGGCTCGCCACCGTCACCTCTCCCAGCAGCGCGACAGCAGCGCCGGACTCCGCCAGGTGCCGGGCGTTGTGGGCCTGTTCGTTCCCGGCCGAAGAGGCGAGCGGGATGAAAACGGCGGGTTTGCCCAGCGCCGTGAGCTCAGCAAGCGTGCCGGCGCCGCTGCGGGAGACCACGACGTCAGCGAGCGCCAGTACGTCAGGGAGCTCCGGGCCCATGAATCCGGTGAGGTGGTAGCGGCCCGAAAGTTCCAGCGAGAGGCCCGCCGCGTGATGGCGCAGCTTCTCCACGTTCGCGGGCCCGCACTGGTGGATCACGTTCGCCCGCTCCAGTAGCCAGGGCAGGGACTCCCGTACGACGTCGTTGATCTGCTGCGATCCCTGCGCACCGCCAGTGACGTACATGGTGGGAAGCCGCCGGTCGAAGGCCGTGAGACCCAGAGCCTCCACTGCCTTGTCCGGGTGCCCCGAGAACACCTCAGGACGCACCGGGTTACCCGTCACGACCGCAGCGCCCCGGACCGCCTCCGGCAGTAGCGGCACCGTCGACTCCGAAGAGACCGCGATCCTTGTGGCCGAGCCCGCCAGCTTGCGGTTCGCGAGCCCCAGGCGAACGGTCTGCTCATGAAGGACCAGGGGGCGTCGGCACAGGCGGGCGCCCAGCCCAGCGGGAACGGCCACGTAGCCGCCCGTGGCGAGAACGACGTCGGGCCGGAACTTCGAGATGATCCTGCGGGCTTGGATCACGCCGAGCGGCACGCGCGCCATGTCCTTCGCGTTGGCCAGGCTCAGCATCTTCAACGGATTGCTGGAGCGCCGAATCTTGCCGGTCGCGACGGTGGCGAAGGCGATGCCTTCTGCCGGTGCAATCCGGGCCTCCAGACCCTCAGGTGTCCCGATCCACAACACATCGAGCGTCCGGCCCTCACCGGCCAGCTGCTCCTGCAACGTACGGACAGCAGTCAGGGCGGGATATGTGTGGCCGCCGGTTCCACCGCCTGTGACGATCAGACGGAAGGCGCGAGTGATGGGGAAGCACTGTTCATCTGCGCACGGTACTGGCTGCGAGGCGCAGTAGGAGTCAGGCTGTGAAGTGGTCACCCTTGACTGCCTGGACGAACGCTGACCAGCCGGCGGGGGAGAAGACGACGGCGGGTCCGGTGGGGGCCTTGCTGTCGCGGACGGGGACGCCGGTGTGGCCGGAGGCGACTTCAAGGCAATCGCCATTGGACCCTCCGCTGTAGCTGGATTTGACCCAACCGGTCAGTGCACTTGCCTCAGCGGCGGTGTGGTTGATCCTGTGCATGTTCGTGCTCCTCTGCGATGGCCCTGACGAGGTCCACCGAATTCCGTTGGGAGGCCGCCTCGCTCAGGGCGAGAGTGTAGGACGCCTGGCAGGCAGCCACCAACGCCGGATCGTCCATCAGATTCCCTGTGCGAAGCCCCTCGACGTACGCAAGTGGAGCGGCATCCGCGAAGTCCAGCAGATAGAGGGCGCTTTCCAGAAGCGCGTGTGCTCCTGTCGCGAAGGGCAGCACGTGTAGACTCAGACGGCCGGATTCCGTCATATCTGCGACCTGACGTAGTTGCTCCGCCATGACCTGCGGGCCTCCGATGCGCCGTCGAAGCGATGCCTCGTCGAGAAGTGCCCATGCGATCGGGGTTGCGGACTCTCTGAGTGTCCGGCCGCGTTCCATGCGGTTGACAATGAGTTCGTCAAGCTCATCCGCCCGGTAGTTGGGGCGATACGCCTGGAACACAGCGCGAGCGTATGCGCTGGTCTGGAGAAGGCCGGGGATGAGAGACAGGCCGTATAGACGTACTTCCGTGGCTTCGCACTCCAACTCGGCTACCGGCGTGAAGAACTGGGCGAACTTCGAATCCAGGTCCTCCAGCCACCGGGCGAAGAAGCCGTCTGTGCCCAGTGCGACATCAATGCGTCGGGCGTCATCCGGCTTGGGGAGCCGCCGCCCCGCCTCCCAATGACTGATCAGCGTGGGAGAGCAGACCACCACCTCGCCCAGCGCCTCCTGCGTCAGCCCCGCCGCGATCCGCCGTAACTTCAGCTCCTCGCCGTACTTCTCCCGAGGCGTACGCGGCCTTCGCTTCGTCCCCATGCGATCCAACTCCCCGTCTTGACAAACGTGCTGTCATCCCCGACCCCCTGGCAGCGTAGCGATCCGCGACCCCAACCTGTGATGAGTTCGCTACAGAAAGCAGCGGACGTGCGCCGCAGAAGCCCCCGCGACCGCCATGAACGGCCCGGGGGCGTGGCCACCCTGAGAAAGCAGGCTGACGTGAAGCACGCTATCGCCCGACTCTTCGAGCCGTTGCTGCGGTTCCTGGACATCCGCTCCAGGCGGCGGAATCCGCAGGAGCGGGACGCCTCCCCGTACACGTACATGTACCCGTACTCCTGCGACTACGTAGCCGGGCCGACCACGCACCAAACCGGCGAGAGGCCGCCGCGCGGCGAGGACAGCCCGCTCGTCCGGCCGTACCTGATCGCGCACGAGCGGCAACTGGCCGCGGAGGCGGCTCGGGTGGCCGTCAAGGAGCAGCGCCGGTGCGCCCGCCGGCGCACGCTTCGGCTCGCCGTGCACGGAGTCGAGGTCGCCGCATGAACAGCGAGCGACACAAGGAAGATGGCCCCGACACGATCAGGCTGCTGCCATGGACCGGGCCGGAGGGCAAGCCGTGTTATGTCCTCGGGGACGGCAACGGCTACGTGTCGCGCATGGCGGACGACATCGAGGGCATCCAGCTCGGCATGGCAGGCGACCTGCTCGGCCACGCCGCCGGCCTCCTGGCGGACCGGAAGGTCACCGGGCCGGAAATCCACTTTCTCGCCCGCCGGTTGACCGAGTCCCTGCGGGAGGTCAAGCGGGTTGCGGAGAGCCGTGGTGCGCGGCTTGCACGGGTCGAGGCCGCGCCTGCCGTGGCGCACGCACTCGACGAGTAGTCCAGGGGGAGGCTATGGGCTGTCCCGCAATTCCTGGCGGGCGCACGACGACAGCTACGGCACCTCGCCGCGTTGTCGAAACGCCCGAATACATCCAGTATGCGGGCGCCTCTCCGCCTTGCGATGCACCGCATCTGACGCCGCGCGCTGATCCACCAGGAATTGCGGGACAGCCCTTAGCTTGTTCTTTATCTACGGGCGTCACGCAGAGCTACCAGAGTGTCGAAATGCCTGCCCTGTGTGCCAGCCGTGGCGCGGTAGCTGCAATCCAGTCGACTCGGCACGGACTTGCTGCGGAGAATCAGCGCATGAGCCTCAATGTGGACACCTTCATATACGAAGCCAACGGCAAGTGGACCCTTCTGGAAGATCCTGACGACGACTACAACAAGACCAGGGCTGGATTCGAGAGCGCTCGCCAGAAGCTATGGGGCTCTGAGGCGGTTCGGGTGCTTGGGGCTCACTTCTTTCCCCGGCTCGATGGCGACAACCTCCAGGTCGAGCCGAGGGAGATCGATGCCTTCCTGGCCGAGTGCGGAGCGGTACGCCCGTACTTGGATCATCTTGGGGTGGTCAGCGGCTACGGCACGGAGTACGTCACCGAATGCTTCGACAACATCGTTGCCGCCTCCGTACGCGCCAAAGCCGAGGGCGGCGGTGTCATCGTCTGGTGAGATTGATCTTGACCCTCGAGCGTCGCGAGGTCGGCATCTACCAGGATCTACCGGCTCTGCCGATGGCTTTGAGGGTCTCGGGGCGTTTGACGGTCTTGCCGACGTCGTAGCGGGGCGCTCGGTGCTTGTTCTTAACGCCGGGTGGCCGTCCGGGTCCGGTGCCTCGAGGTTTGGGAACACGGGCCGGACAGGCGAGGTGAGCGCGGATGTTCCTGAACCCCCGGCGGACCCGGGCCGGGGTGAGCCGGTCGGAGGTGGTCGGTTTCTCCCACGGCCGGCGGAGGTCTTCGGCGAGGGGACGTGCGAGCCGGAGCTGGGTGTGAGCGACGATCAGGATCCAGGTCCAGCGGTCCGCAGCCTCGGGAGTGCGGAGTTTTGGGGTGGTCCATCCGAGGGTCTGCTTCGCGAAGCGGAAGGTGTGCTCCAGGTCGAAGCGGCGGAGGAATGCCTGCCAGAAGCGGTCCACGTCGTCCGCAGTGGCCCCGGTCTTGGAGGACCATAACCACACGGGCGGGGCGTCCCGGTCCTTCAACAAATGTTCGACCTTCAGTCGGATCAACGTGCCTTCCACCACGGGGAGTTCGCCGTCGTGGTCAAGCCATGAGGAACGGTGGGTAAGCCTTGGGTGGACCCGATCCCATGCCTGGGTCTCGGCCTTTCCGTAGTTGGTGGTGTCGGTGACGGTGGTGATCGCGGGCTCGGACCAGGTCTCCGGCTTACTGAAGCGGAATTCCGGCCCGTGCTTGGGCGGCCGGCCGCTGACACCTGGCCCTCTCGGTGGCTTCGGCAGACGCATGACACGGTCGGAGCGGACCCGGCCGACTAATTCGACTGGCAGATCGCGCAGGACCCAGGCCAGGCGGGTGACGTCATAGCCGGCGTCGCTCACGATCACAATGTGCGGGTCTCCGGTCTGCCACTGGCCCCCGGCAATGAGCCGCTCGACCACTCCTCGGAGCTGGGCGGCGGTGACCGCGGTCGCATCGTCGGTAGGGCCGAGCCGGACCGCGTCCAGGATCGCGGTCCAGGAGGTGGCACCCGGCTCCAGAACGGCCACGAAGGAGTAGGGCCAGCCCGGGATGAACTGCGAGGCCGTCTTCGCCCGGCCGTAGACGTGGCAGAAAAGGCGTTCCGCCGAGCAGGGCGCGTCTGAGCGAAGCCATGGCGACACATCGACTGCCAGGACCAGGCGCCCGCCGTCGAAGCGCGGCAGCGGCAGGCCGGCCAGCACCGTCCGCAGCCGGTCGACGTCGATCCGGCCGTGGTTCAAGCCACCGCACATCGCTCCGTGACCGCGACGATGCTCGGGCAACAGCGTCAGGTCCACCGGGGACTTCACAGCACCATCCGCACACAGCACCGCATCGGTCAGCTCGAACAACTCGTCGCGCCGGGCGGTCAGACACTCGTAGAACTCTCCCCGGAAGCGTGACGCTTCCGCGAACGCCTCCCTCCGGACAGCAACTGACAGCAGACTCACCCTTACGGCCTTCGTCGTGGTCATGTGCACCCTGGTCGGAGCACAGGATCAGGCGAAGGCCGCCCCTGTGTCCTGTGAATCCCCAGGTGAGCGACTCAGTACGAGACGCCGTTCGAGGCCAGAAGAAAAAGAACAAGCTTAGGTCAGGGTGTCCGCATCAGATTGCGGAGGTTGCCGACCAGTGCGTTGATGTCGCGTTCGACGGGCGCTTCGGTGAGGGTCTCCGGGGCGTCGCCGGGGGCCTGGGCAGGCGCCCGGCAGGCGCGGCAGAGGCCGTCGGGAAGGGCTTCGGACCGGCCGGGCATGCCGCATTCGGTGCACTCCATCATGATGCGGCGAACAGGGCCGTCCGGTGCCTGATGTGACGCCGTGGCCGGCAGCCCGGGCGGGACCTTATCGATGAGTCGACGGCGCACGAAGCCGACGGGGGAGTCGACCTGCGCGGGGAGGCCGGCGGTGAGGGCCCGGGTGAGGTAGTCCGTGTTCACGCCGCGGTCCAGCCATGCGGAGGCCAGCTCCTCGAGCACCGCGCAGTCGGTGGCCGACAGGGTCAGCCGGGGCTCCCTGCGGCCGAGTTGGGCCAGGGCGAGGTACGCGGGCGAGGGGGCGGCCGGGTTCCCCTCGGCCACGGACCGCTGCCGGGGCACGAGCGGCGCGGCAGGTGTGGGAGGCGCGGGAGCGGGGTGCGGGCGCTCGGGTTGCCGCACCGGCTCGGCTTGAGCTGTTCGAAACTCCTCAGCCGCGGGCTCGTCCGATGGTGCAGCAGGCCGGAGCAGTGGGGCGGACCCGGCCTGGGCGAAGGCGTTCCACCACTCGCTGTCGCGTGAGGTACGGGACCAGAAGGTTCGGGTGACCCAGCGGCTCTGGCTCTCCGCGTCGACGACCTGGCACCGCACGCGACGCAGGTGACCGGCCGTGCTCAGGGCGCGGAGGGCGCTGCCGACGGCCATCTGCCCATACAAGGGGAGCGCCTTGGCCAGTGACTTGACGTCCATGGCGCTTCCGTCGGGAAGCCGGTCGATATACCCGGCGACGTAGCGCTCGCGTTCCGGCAGCGGTGCGAAGTCAGCGGCGCTGGGAGGACGTTGCTCGGAGACCGTGCGCTTGCCGTAGCTGGGGTTGGCTTTGCCGTACGGGTGCGAAGCTGCGGGTGTGCGCGGGGCAGGGCTAAGGTTCTCGATAGCCACGAGGTCGAGCTCCGATCGATCTTTGGGTGAGACCCCGGCCGGTGCGAACAACACCGTGTCGGGGTCGACTTGTTGAGGGCAACGTATGCATTCGTGACAGCGCGCCGCAACCTGATCACGAATAGTCACACTTGCTGAGCGTTACGGGTCGGGGAGGTGGGGAGGGTTTGCCCAATCCCCTTCTTTTCCTTCCGGATAACTGCACCGCTCGAATCTCGGAGCCCGCGTCTCGACCCTCGAATCTCGGAGCTCAAGCGTCGGGCCCGCGCTTCTTCTCGTACCCCTGAAGGAGTGAGCAGGTTCGCACGCTGTTCGAAGCTGGAGAGCTCCGAGCTCCGAGCTCCGAGTGTCGATCTTCGGGCGTCGGCGCCCGGCCTACGCCCCGGAGCGCGCTCGGGCGGTCGTAGCGTGGGCCGGTGATCAGGCCGGGGCACCGCCTAAGGGCTGTCCCGTAAGTGATCTTGCTCTGCGATGATCTCGCCCGTGTCAGGTGTGATCACGGCCTCCGAGTCGCTCTGGATAGCCCCGTTCACCGGGCTGGGCCCGCGCGCCTTCGGCAAGTTGCTGACCGCGCTGCGTCGTGAGGGTGCTGGCTCCTCAGGCCGGGGCCGGCCATGGAAACTGTCGTTGGAGGACCGGGTGCTGCTGGTCACCGCGTATTGGCGGACGAACCTCACGATGAGGCAACTGGCCCCGCTGTTCGGTGTGTCGAAGTCGGCTGCGGACCGGGTGATCGATGACCTCGGCCCGAGGCTTGCGCTGCATCCCCGCCGGCGGTTCGCCAAGGACGCGGTGCTGATCCTGGACGGCACCCTGGTGCCCACGCGGGACCACAAGGTCGCTGAGCAGTTGAAGAACTATCGCTATTCCACCAACCATCAGGTGGTCATCGACGCCGACAGCCGCCTGGTCGTGGTGGTCGGCCGACGACTACCAGGCAATCGCAACGACTGCTGGGCCTGGGCAGAGTCCGGCGCGAAGGCCGCCGTCGGCAACACGATGACCATCGCCGACGGCGGCTACCCGGGGACTGGGCTGGTGATGCCGCACCGCCGCCGCAAGGCAGAGGATCTACCCGACTGGAAACAGGCCCACAACAAGTCCCACAAGCAGGTCCGCGCCCGCGTCGAGCATGTCTTTGCCCGGATGAAGGCCTGGAAGATCCTCCGTGACTGCCGTCTGAAGGGCAATGGCGTTCACACCGCCATGCTCGGCATCGCCCGGCTGCACAACCTCGCCGTCACGGAACGAGCTGGCTCCGTCTGACGCTGAACTCGTCTTCCCCGGTGGGGGCGGTGATGCCATGCCCGGAGGTGGAAACAGTGACGACGGCGTCGTCCTCCAAGTCTGCTGTCGCGGTCTCGACCATCGCGCAGGCGACGCTCACTGCCAGCGGATAGTCAGAGCACGGCCCGAGCTCCTCTGCTGTACCGAAGGCCGGGGCCTTGTCGACCAAGGACCAACGCTTGCCCCTCGCGTCACTGAACTGCACCTCTACCCAGCCCGGAAACGCGTCATCCACCCACCGGACCGCCTCAACCCGCAGGCCAACCACCAGAACCCCCTTCGCAACCAGCCCAACACCTGCGACCAGTATCCAGCGGTCGATCTGCGACCTGCATTACGGGACAGCTCTTAGGCTCGCGTCCATGCTGAGACTAGGAATCCCCGTCATCGGTGTCACGGACATTCCCCGCGCAGTGGCCTTCTGGACCGCGGCGTTGAACCTCGTGGCTGCCGAGGAGTGGAAGAGCGAGACGTGGCGGACGCTCATTCATCCCGATGGCTCCGGCCGAGCCCTCGGCCTGCTGCGCAGCGCTTCCCCGGCCGAGCCGCACCCCCGGATCCATCTGGACCTCTTCACGGACACGGTCGAGGAACAGCAGGCCGAAGTCCGCCGACTGGTCGGTCTCGGCGCGCGAGCCGTCGACTGGGACCACTACCCTCCCGATCCCGACTTCGTCGTTCTCGCCGACCCGGACGGCAACATCTTCTGTGTGGTGGACCTGAGTCACGCGCCCAGCGGTGGTGACGGGCCGACGCCTGACACCCGGGTCGCTCCCTGAGGAGTCCCTCAGGGAGCGGTGCTGTGCGCCGGACCCGCGTGCGCCTCGCGGGCGTCCTCCAGCTCCGGCAGATGCGCCGCCGCCCACGCGCAGCAGGCCGCCATCGGCCCGAGCAACGTCCGCCCGAGCGAACTCAGTTCGTAGTCCACGCGGGGCGGGACTCCGCCGCCGACGGTACGGGTTACCAGGCCGTCCCGCTCCATCGACCGCAGCGTCTCGGTCAGCACCTTCGGCGTGATGCCGTGCAGCGGGACCTCGAGTTCCGAGAAGCGCCGGGGGCCTGCCTCCAGGCACCGGATGATCTTCGGGGTCCATTTGCCACCGATCCGGAACGGCGAGGTGGTGTGGGAGCAGCCCGTGAACATTTCGGGATCAAGTGGTTGGCTCACCCTGACGAGCGTACGTAACTATCGTTGCGGAAACCATGGGGTGCGGGGCTAGCGTCCGCTGCATCGGCCGGCGGTCGGCGGGCCTTGGTGAGGGGATCCCCATGAGCAGCAGCAGCATCGTCGTTTTCGGAGCGGGCGGACGTGCGGGTCGGCATACGGTCGCCGAAGCGGTGGCCCGAGGTCACCGGGTCACCGCGGTCGTGCGGGACCCGGCCGGGTACACGGACCTGGCCGGTGCCGGCGTGACGATCGTCGCGGGCGACGTCACCCGGGCCGACAGCGTCGCCGAAGTCGCGGCGGGTCATGACGCGGTGATCAGCGCGGCAGGCCGGCTCGACATGCCTTCGGACGAGTTCTACGTGAGCGCCGCCCACGCCCTGCTGGACGGCCTGGCCCGTGCGGGGGTCGGACGGTTGGTCCTGATCGGGATCGGGAGCACGCTGGAGACCGCTCCCGGCGTGGCGGTCCACGACGCCCCCGGTTTCCCGGAGGAGGCCAGAGCCTTCTCGCTCGGCCACACCGCGGAACTCGACGCGCTCCGAGCCGCCGAGACGGACATCGACTGGCTCGTCGTCGCCCCGCCGCCGGTGATGCTGGACAACGAGGTCCCAAGGACCGGTCGGTACCGGACGGGCGGCGAGCAGGTGATCGCCGACGGCGCTCCGTCCTTCTCGTACGCGGACCTGGCGGTCGCGCTGATCGACGAGATCGAGACGCCGAAGCACCACCGCTCGCTCACCGCGGTGGCGGGCTGACGGCAGCCCGTGGCTACGGAGCCTCCGGGGTGAACTCCTGGCCGAAGAGGTAGCCGCGCAGGCAGTAGTCGAAGCCGGATTCGTTGAAGAGGTCGATGTCCTCGCGGCGGCAGTGCTCTGCCACGCCGTCGGCCACGTGCCAGCGCGCGCCGTCGTACCAGAAGACGCCGCCCGCGTAGTGGATCGTCCGGCCCGTCGCGGGGTCGGTGAGGTTCAGCGACTCGTAGTTCTCGGGACGGCCGCGGACCAGGGCGACGAGGGAGTCGGGAACGCCCTCGTAGAAGGACTCCTGGAGGGCGAAATCGTCCTCGGCGAACAGATTCAGGTCCGACTCGTGGTCGAACGTCAGCAGCAGCGCGCGGCCGTCCTCCGCGAAGTACCAGACGGCCGACTGGCCGCCGCGGTCGTTCCACGCCAGACGGTGTGCGCCGGGCACCGTCACCGGTTCGACCTCGGCGAGCTTGTCCATGACGGTCGCGCGGCGCCGCACTTCCGGAAGGGGGGTGGCCGCCAGGGCATCCCATGTCTTGTTGCTCATGCCCGCAGCGTAACCACGGCCTCTGACAAGGTCGATACGGACTGCTCTGGGGCTCTGGGCCCCGTTGCTCAGACGGCCACGGCCGAGACGTCGGCCCTCGGCAGGGTGGCGGCGTACGCTTTGATGTCGTCGGCGTCGGAGGTCAGCACGGCGCCCCCGCCGTGTGCGGCAGCGACGAAGACGGCCAGCGCGTCCACCGGGTCGGGACGTTTCTTGGGAGGCAGCGCGGCGGTACCGATCATGTCGCCGATCGTCTTCCAGTCCTCGACGGTCATTCCCCCTGCACAGGGGAGGCAGCGGGGTACCTGCTCAAGGGGGAAGCGGGCCCTGGTCCCGGGAAATACGACGACATCGGCGAGAAGACGCTTCCACGCGTAGGCGGTCTTCGGGCTTGTTCGCCAGGCCTGGGAGAGGGCGGGGCCAGGAACGACCGGCTGGTGTCCACCGGCTGCGACGAAGCCCTTGTGCAGGATGTGCGCCCGGCGGTCCTGGCTCACCAGCGCCATCAGCATGCCGGTGTCGTAGACAACGAGAGTCATGCCGCGGCCTCATCGTGGGAGGACCGGCCGAGGATCGCTTCGACCTCCGCTCGTTCTTCCCTGGTCGGCTCGATCTCGTCGCCGGCCCAAGTGCCGGTTCCTGCCTGTTCCTCGGCCTCCTCGCGAGCTTCCTCGAAGGGCTTGAAGACTCTCCTGACGCGGTCCTGCTGGTCCATCTGCGCCTGGGCGGCGATCGTCAGGAACGTGGAGACATCGAGTCCGGCAGCCGCAGCATGCTCCCTGATCCGGTCGCGGACCTCGGCCGACATGCTGATGGAAAAGCGCTCGGTTGCCATGACACCACCGTAACACTGAGTGTTACGCTCTCGCGCTGTCAGCCCCGCCCGGTACCGTCACGACCATGTTCACCAGGCCCTCCACGACGTCACCCACGGCATCGGCCACGCCGAACATGGCCGTCCTTGAAGGCGTACTCGAGCGCATCACGTACGCCAACGAGGAGAACGGGTACACGGTCGCGCGCGTCGACACCGGCCGGGGGAGCAACGACCTGCTCACCGTCGTCGGGTCGCTGCTCGGCGCGCAGCCCGGTGAGTCGCTGCGGATGGAGGGGCGCTGGAGTTCCCACTCGCAGTACGGCAAGCAGTTCACCGTCGAGAACTACACGACGATCCTCCCGGCCACGATCCAGGGCATCCGCCGCTACCTCGGCTCCGGACTGATCAAGGGCATCGGGCCGGTGATGGCGGACCGGATCACCACCCACTTCGGCGTGGACACCCTCGACATCATCGAGCAGCAGCCCAAGCGCCTGGTCGAGGTCCCCGGGCTCGGGCCGAAGCGGACGAAGATGATCGCCGCCGCGTGGGAGGAGCAGAAGGCGATCAAGGAGGTCATGGTCTTCCTCCAGAGCGTCGGCGTCTCGACCTCCATCGCCGTCCGTATCTACAAGAAGTACGAGGACGCCTCGATCTCCGTCGTGAAGAACCAGCCCTACCGGCTGGCCGCCGACGTCTGGGGCATCGGCTTCCTGACCGCGGACCGGATCGCCCAGGCCGTCGGCATTCCGCACGACAGCCCGGAGCGGGTGAAGGCCGGGCTGCAGTACGCGCTGTCGCAGTCCAGCGATCAGGGGCACTGCTTCCTGCCCGAGGAGCGGCTCATCGCGGACGCGGTCAAGCTCCTCCAGGTCGACACCGGACTCGTCATCGAGTGCCTGGCCGAACTCGCCGCGGAGCCGGAGGGCGTCGTACGGGAGAAGGTGCCGTCGCCCGAGGGCGGTGAGCCGGTCACGGCCGTCTATCTGGTGCCCTTCCACCGGGCCGAGATCGCCCTGGCCGCCCAGGTGCGGCGGCTGTTGCGGACGCCGGAGGAGCGGATGCCGGCCTTCGGGGACGTGGACTGGGACGCGGCGCTGAAGTGGCTCGCCGGGCGCACGGGGGCGACACTGGCGCCCGAGCAGGAGGCCGCCGTACGGCTCGCGCTCAGCCGGAAGGTGGCCGTGCTGACCGGGGGGCCCGGCTGCGGGAAGTCGTTCACCGTCCGGTCGATCGTGGAGCTGGCCCGCGCGAAGAAGGCCAAGGTGGTGCTGGCGGCTCCCACCGGGCGGGCGGCCAAACGGCTTTCCGAGCTGACGGGTGCCGAGGCGTCCACCGTGCACCGGCTGCTGGAACTGAAGCCGGGCGGAGACGCGGCGTACGACCGGGACCGTCCGCTCGACGCCGACCTCGTCGTCGTCGACGAGGCGTCCATGCTCGACCTGCTGCTCGCCAACAAGCTGGTCAAGGCCGTGGCGCCCGGCGCCCATCTGCTGCTGGTCGGCGATGTGGACCAGCTGCCCTCGGTCGGTGCGGGGGAGGTGCTGCGGGATCTGCTCGCCGACGGCAGCCCCGTCCCGGCGGTCCGGCTGACCACGATCTTCCGCCAGGCCCAGCAGTCCGGCGTCGTCACCAACGCCCACCGCATCAACTCCGGCGTACCGCCCCTCACCCAGGGGCTCAGCGACTTCTTCCTCTTCGTGGAGGACGAGACGGAGGACGCCGGGGTGCTGGCCGTGGACGTGGCGGCCCGTCGTATCCCGGCCAAGTTCGGGCTCGACCCGCGCCGGGACGTGCAGGTGCTCGCGCCGATGCACCGGGGCCCGGCCGGAGCCGGCCATCTCAACGGGCTGCTCCAGCAGGCCATCACCCCGGGCCGCCCCGATCTGCCCGAGAAGCGGTTCGGCGGCCGGGTGTTCCGCGTCGGCGACAAGGTCACCCAGATCCGCAACAACTACGACAAGGGGGAGAACGGTGTCTTCAACGGCACCGTCGGCGTCGTCACCGCTCTCGACCTGGACGAACAGAAGCTGAGCGTGCTGACGGACGAGGACGAGGAGATCAGCTACGACTTCGACGAGCTCGACGAGCTGTCCCACGCGTACGCCATGACGATCCATCGCTCCCAGGGCAGCGAGTACCCGGCCGTCGTCATCCCCGTGACGAAGAGCGCCTGGATGATGCTCCAGCGGAACCTGCTGTACACCGCCGTGACGAGGGCGAAGAAGCTCGTCGTGCTGGTCGGCTCCCGGCAGGCGATCGGCCAGGCGGTCCGCACGGTTTCCGCAGGCAGGCGCTGTACGGCGCTGGATCACCGGCTGCGCGGAGGCGCGGAAGGAGGATCCTCCTGAGGAGCGTCCGGCAATCGGGGGGTGGCGTCGCGGGGCTGGGCACGCGCATCTGCCGCGTTGTCGTCAATCTCCATGGCTCCGCCATGCCTCAATCCTCCGCCTCGCAGCTGCACGCACCCAGCCCCGCTCCTTCTTCCACCCCCCGATTGCCGGACGCTCCGAAAAATGATCGATCAAATCGGTGGGAAACATCACGGAGGTCTTCCGCAACCGCAGTCAAGGGGGCAGGATGAATAAGTTCGCGGCACTCAGTGCCGCGAGTAGGTCCAATGGACGACCCCGAGTGCACTCTCCTGAGCCAAATGGGGGAGGGTGGAGACAGTCAGGGAACCTCGAAGAAGAGGCACTACGTCGGTGAGGGATGACGTGAGCGAGCACACCAGCAACGCTGTAGTACTGCGGTACGGCGATGACGAGTACACCTACCCGGTGATCGACAGCACCGTCGGCGACAAGGGCTTCGACATCGGGAAGCTCCGGGCGAACACCGGTCTGGTGACGCTGGACAGCGGATACGGCAACACCGCTGCCTATAAATCGGCCATCACCTACCTCGATGGCGAGCAGGGCATCCTGCGCTACCGCGGCTACCCCATCGAGCAGCTCGCCGAGCAGTCGACGTTCCTTGAGGTCGCGTACACGCTCATCAA
This sequence comes from Streptomyces sp. NBC_00385, assembly GCF_035917155.1. Taxonomy (NCBI): domain Bacteria; kingdom Bacillati; phylum Actinomycetota; class Actinomycetes; order Kitasatosporales; family Streptomycetaceae; genus Streptomyces; species Streptomyces sp. NBC_00385. Next base: position 5,737,485 of record NZ_CP107951.1, read on the forward strand.
CGGTGAGCTCCCGAAGGTCGACGAACTGTCGGCCTTCAAGAACGAGATCACCCAGCACACGCTGCTGCACGAGGACGTCAAGCGGTTCTTCGACGGCTTCCCGCGCGACGCCCACCCGATGGCCATGCTGTCCTCGGTCGTCAGCGCGCTGTCCACGTTCTACCAGGACAGCCACAACCCGTTCGACGAGGAGCAGCGTCACCTCTCGACGATCCGGCTGCTGGCCAAGCTGCCGACCATCGCGGCGTACGCGTACAAGAAGTCGATCGGTCACCCGTTCGTCTACCCGCGCAACGACCTCGGCTACGTCGAGAACTTCCTGCGCATGACCTTCTCGGTCCCCGCCCAGGAGTACGTGCCGGACCCGGTCGTCGTCTCGGCGCTGGAGAAGCTGCTCATCCTGCACGCGGACCACGAGCAGAACTGTTCGACCTCCACCGTGCGTCTGGTCGGCTCCTCGCAGGCGAACATGTTCGCCTCGATCTCCGCCGGCATCTCGGCGCTGTGGGGCCCCCTGCACGGTGGCGCCAACCAGTCGGTGCTGGAGATGCTGGAAGGCATCCAGGCCAACGGCGGCGACGTCGACAGCTTCATCCAGAAGGTGAAGAACAAGGAGGACGGCGTCCGCCTGATGGGCTTCGGCCACCGGGTGTACAAGTCCTTCGACCCGCGCGCCAAGATCATCAAGGCCGCGGCCCACGACGTGCTGTCCTCGCTCGGCAAGTCCGACGAGCTGCTCGACATCGCGCTCAAGCTGGAGGAGCACGCGCTCTCCGACGAGTACTTCGTCTCGCGCAACCTCTACCCCAACGTGGACTTCTACACCGGTCTGATCTACCGGGCCATGGGCTTCCCGAGCGAGATGTTCACCGTGCTCTTCGCGATCGGCCGCCTTCCGGGCTGGATCGCCCAGTGGCACGAGATGATCAAGGAGCCGGGTTCCCGTATCGGCCGCCCGCGCCAGATCTACACCGGCGAGGTCCTGCGCGACTTCGTCCCGGTCGAGGGCCGCTGACCTCAGGACGACCCCCGCACCACCCCGGCCCCGTGGGCCGGTTGCCTTCGCCCCGACTGCCGCGCTTTCGCACAGAGCGCGGTGTCCGGGGCGATTTGCTTGCCCGGGTACCTCTACGCGGTCCCGCGTGTCCGGCGGGAGCGCTCCCGCCGGAAAGCGAGAAGCGCCCCGCCGTCGATCCCCCCACGGGCCGACAACGAGGCGCTTCCCATTTCCCGGAGCGGATTCCCCCCACGGGATCCGGCCGGGCGTTCAGTGGGAGCCGAAGCTCCTGGGTTCCTCGGTACTGCTGGGTCGTACTGGTCCTGCTGGTCCTGCGCTTTTCCTCGTGCCGCCGGCGCGTGCCGCCTGCGGTCTGCCGGGGTACGTACCGACGGGAGGGCCGCTCAAAGCTCCCCGGTGCACGTGCCCCGGCCAACGCTTGCCCGGAGCGTCCCCCAAGACCCTCCGTCGGACGTCCCCCAAGACATCCTTTGGCATCGCACTCTTAGACTCGCGAACCCGCCGAATGGTTACCCCTGAACCGGTGTGATCTAAGTCTCTTTGTGGAAATTACGTGAAGGACCGCAGGCGCAGGCTGTTCGTCACGACGAAGACCGAGGAGAAGGCCATCGCCGCTCCCGCAATCATAGGGTTGAGCAGGCCAAATGCCGCAAGGGGTAGAGCAGCAACGTTGTAGCCGAATGCCCAGAAAAGGTTGCCCCTGATGGTGGCCAGGGTGCGCCGGGAGAGCCGGATGGCATCGGCTGCCACCTTGAGATCTCCACGAACGAGCGTCAGATCGCTCGCCTCGATCGCGGCGTCCGTACCCGTGCCCATCGCCAGGCCGAGGTCAGCGGTGGCCAGTGCCGCGGCGTCGTTGACCCCGTCGCCGACCATGGCGACCGAACGCCCCTCGGCCTGGAGACGCTCGATGACGTGCGCTTTCTCCTCGGGGAGCACCTCGGCGCGGACCTCGTCGATCCCGACGGCGCGGGCCACGGATTCCGCGACCGCCCGGTTGTCGCCGGTCAGCAGGATCGGTGTCAGGCCGAGCGCGCGGAGGTCGGCGACCGCCTCCGCGCTGGTCTCCTTGACCGCGTCGGCGACTTCGAGGGCACCGCGTGCCTCGCCGTCCCAGGCGACCGCGATCGCGGTACGGCCCTGAGCGGCGGCCTCCGTCATCGCGGCGGCCAGCGCCTCGGGCAGGTCGATTCCGGCGTCGGCGAGCAGCCGGGGACGGCCGACGAGGACGGTGTGGCCCTCGACGATGCCCTGGACGCCGAGTCCGGGGATGTTGGTGAAGTCCTCGGGGGTGGGGAGTGCGGTGCCGGTGCGGTCGGTGGCTCCGGTGGCGACGGCTTGGGCGATGGGGTGTTCGGAGGCGTGTTCCAGGGCTCCGGCCAGGCGCAGGACGTCGGTCTCGTCGACGCCGTGTGCGGTGTGGACGGCCTGGAGGGTCATCTTTCCGGTGGTGACGGTGCCGGTCTTGTCGAGGACGATGGTGTCGACGCGGCGGGTGGTCTCCAGGACTTCGGGGCCCTTGATGAGGATGCCGAGCTGGGCGCCGCGTCCGGTGCCGACCATGAGGGCGGTCGGGGTGGCGAGGCCCAGGGCGCACGGGCAGGCGATGATCAGTACGGCGACGGCGGCCGTGAACGCGGCCGTCACGTCGTCCGTCACCAGCAGCCAGGCGACCAGGGTGGCCAGGGCGATCATCAGGACCACGGGGACGAACACCGCCGAGATCCGGTCGGCCAGCCGCTGCACCTCGGCCTTGCCGTTCTGCGCGTCCTCGACGAGCCGGGCCATCCGGGCCAGCTGGGTGTCGGCGCCGACCCGGGTGGCCTCGACGACAAGCCGTCCGGAGACGTTCACGGTGGCGCCGGTGACGGAGTCCCCGGGGCGCACGTCGACGGGGACGGACTCGCCGGTGAGCATCGACGCGTCCACCGCCGACGCCCCCTCGGCGACGGTGCCGTCGGTGGCGACCTTCTCGCCGGGACGGACGACGAACCGGTCGCCGACGGCGAGCCGGCCCACAGGGACGCGTACCTCCGTACCGTCCCGCAGGACCGCGACGTCCCTGGCACCCAGGTGCATCAGCGCCCGCAGGGCGGAACCGGCCTTCCGCTTGGACTTCGCCTCCAGGTAGCGGCCCAGCAGGATGAAGGTGACGACCCCGGCCGCGACCTCCAGATAGATGGTGGAGGCCCCGTCGGCGCGGGAGACCGTGAAGTCGAAGCCGTGCCGCATGCCGGGCATTCCGGCGTCGCCGAGGAACAGGGCCCAGAGTGACCAGCCGAAGGCGGCGAGGGTCCCGACCGAGACCAGGGTGTCCATGGTGGCCGCGCCGTGCCGGAGGTTGGTCCAGGTGGCGCGGTGGAAGGGCAGCCCGCCCCAGATGACGACGGGGGCGGCGAGTGTGAGGGAGAGCCACTGCCAGTTGTCGAACTGGAGGGCCGGGACCATCGCGAGCAGCACCACGGGGGCGGCGAGGACGGCCGAGACGATGAGCCGTTGGCGCAGAGCGGCGAGAGCGGAGGCGGGGCCGTCGCCGGTGCCGGCGCCGGCACGGGTCTCGGTGTCCTCGTCTGTAGCCGGTGCCGGTGCCGGGGGTGCGGTTGCCGTGGCGGGCGGAGCCGGGGCGGAGGGAATCGGGGCGGGGGCGTCGGTGCCGGGCGGGGGACCGGTTTCGCCGTGTAGCCGGTCTTCTCGACCGTGGCGATCAGGTCCGCGAGGCCGGTTCCCGGGCCGAAGGAGACCCGGGCCTTCTCCGTCGCGTAGTTGACGGTGGCGCTGACCCCGTCCATCCGGTTCAGCTTCTTCTCGACGCGGGCCGCGCAGGACGCGCAGGTCATCCCGCCGATCGTGAGCTCGGCCCGCGAGCTCTCCGCCGCCGCGACCTCGACATCTGTTGCGCTGTGCATGTCCGAACTCCTGAAACGCCGACCGGGCCGTGCCCCACCAGTATCTGCTGGTCGGCCCGGCCCGGCGGCGAAGGGGTGATGCGGGTGCCGTGGATCCCGATGCGGTCAGGCCCGGCCGGTGAGCTCGTAACCCGCCTCGTCGACCGCGGCGCGCACGGCTTCGTCGTCCAGCAGGGACTGGGAGACCACCGTCACCTGCCCGGTGGACGCCACGGCCTTCACCGAGGTGACACCCTCGATGGCGGAGATCTCCTCGGAGACCGCGCCCTCGCAGTGCCCGCAGGTCATGCCGGTCACCTGGTAGACGGTGGTCACGCCGCCCTGCTCGGCGCCCGTGTCCGCGCTGTCGTGGCAGGAACCGGTGGGCGAGCAGCAGGAGCCGGTCGCCTGGGGGAGCTGGGTCTCGGCGGTCATCGTGTTCTCCTCTTCGACGAGCACAAATGGAAGTGGCGGAAGGGGCCCAAGGGGACTCCGGGAAGGCCGGTGCGCTTCCACACTCACCGACTATATACCCCTAGGGGGTATGAAGGCGAGTGGTCCCCGGGAGCTGTGGGCCAACCGGGTGAGCGGGTGGTCACTCCCGCCGGCCCCGATTGCCCGGGCGGGCGGCGACCCAGGCGCGGACGGTGTCCGCGTACCAGTAGGGCTTTCCGCCCTCCACGTGGTCCGGTGCCGGCAGGAGACCGTGCTTGCGGTAGGAGCGGACGGTGTCCGGCTGCACCCGGATGTGCGCGGCGATGTCCTTGTAGGACCAGAGCCTTCTGTCCGTCATACGTGCCACCTCTCTGCGCTGCGCCGCAGCGGTGGCCTGGGGGCCGTCGGGGGAGCTGCGGCACGGACGCTGTTGATCACTCAGCCTCTGGCCGGTGAACGAGGGCGACGGGAGGTGGGGTGGGCCTGTCGACCGCCTGTGACGGAAAACCCGCGTAACGGAGACATGCGTGACGAAGGGGTCACCACTGAGACAGAAGGAGCACAGGGAACAGGCCCCGAACGCCTGGACGGCCCCGTGGGTGCGCCCGAGAGGCCCGGGCGCACCCCGGCCGTCAGGCGTGCCAGAGCGCCGACCAGGTGCGCGGGCCGACGAGGCCGTCCGGGACGAGCGGCGGGTGGTCGGCCTGGAAGCGCTGGACGGCGGCGAGGGTCCGGGCTCCGAACACGCCGTCGACCGCCTCCCACGGCAGGTAGCGCCGGTTGGCGAGCATGCACTGCACCTGGGAGACGCGCTCGCCCTGTTCGCCGAAGGCGGTCAGCCCGTCCCCGTCGTAGAAGGCGCAGACGGGGCTGGAGCCGGGCGGGGTCGCGTTGCTCTCGTCGGCGGCGGCGCCGGGTGCCGCGGCGAGAGCGGCGGCCAGGACGAGCGCGGCCAGGGCCGAGCCCCGGGCCGAGCGGCGGAACGACGGAGTCGTACGGATCACGGTGGGGTACTCCTCGAACGATGCGGTGACGGTGGCCGGGTGGCGTGCCCCGTCCTCTCTTCGGGGACAACACCGCGTACCGCCGTCACGTCACTCCCCGACGGCCGCCGGGAACTGAAGCGGGGAGGAGTTCACGCACTTGTCACCGGGGAGGGCGAGTGGACCGTACTGCCGTTGACCGGTGGCTGTACGGTGCACACCTCAGATGAGATCTTTGAACTGCTGGGCCGGATGAGCGTGTTCAGCGGGGGGCCCGCCTTTCGCGTACGTACCGCGTGACGCCCATGCACAGATCGCCTCCGGCGCAGGCGGCCGCTTCGCCCTGGCAGGAGCGAAGTGCGAGCGAAGCTCCCCGCTCGCTACGGCCCCGCGCCGGAGGTATCCCGTCGGGCCCCGCCCCCGGCCCGGGCGGCGGGCCGGTGCGGCCTCCGGGACGCCTCCGGGCCGCCCTCCTTCTGTCTACGCGGGTACCGAAACGGCAGACACAGTGTCGGGCCCCCCTCCGGCACGGGCGTGGTGGGATGTTCACGTAGGAGGGTGCTGAAGATCCTGGCCGGATCAGGGAGCGGCACCTCACCCACCGACGCCGCCACCTCTGAAGGAGACACAGTATGAAGACCGTCAACCACTGGATCGGTGGCAAGACCGTCGAGGGCGCGTCGGGCAACTACGGCCCGGTCACGGACCCGGCCACCGGAGCCGTCACCACCCAGGTCGCACTCGCGTCCCCGGACGAGGTCGACGCCGCGGTGGCCGCGGCGAAGGACGCGTACGCGACGTGGGGCACCTCGTCGCTGTCCACCCGCACCGCTATCCTCTTCCGCTACCGCGCGCTGCTGGACGCCCACCGCGACGAGATCGCCGCGCTGATCACCGCCGAGCACGGCAAGGTGCACTCGGACGCGCTCGGTGAGGTCGCCCGTGGTCTGGAGATCGTCGAGCTGGCGTGCGGGATCACCACGCAGCTCAAGGGCGAACTGTCCACCCAGGTCTCCACCCGGGTCGACGTCTCCTCGATCCGCCAGTCGATCGGTGTCGTCGCCGGCATCACGCCGTTCAACTTCCCCGCCATGGTCCCGATGTGGATGTTCCCGCTGGCCATCGCCTGCGGCAACACGTTCGTCCTCAAGCCGAGCGAGAAGGACCCGTCGGCCGCCAACCTCCTTGCCGAGCTGGCCTCCGAGGCCGGTCTGCCGGACGGTGTCCTGAACGTGCTGCACGGGGACAAGGTCGCTGTCGACGGCCTGCTGAACCACCCGGACGTCTCCGTCGTCTCCTTCGTGGGCTCGACCCCGATCGCCCGCTACATCCACGCCACCGCGTCCGCGAACGGCAAGCGCGTCCAGGCGCTCGGCGGTGCGAAGAACCACATGCTGGTCCTGCCGGACGCGGACCTCGACGCCGCCGCCGACGCCGCCGTCTCCGCCGCCTACGGCTCCGCCGGTGAGCGCTGCATGGCGATCTCCGCCGTCGTCGCGGTCTCCTCCGTCGCCGACGACCTGGTCGCCCGGATCAAGGACCGCGCCGAGAAGATCAAGATCGGCCCCGGCAACGACCCCACGTCCGAGATGGGCCCGCTGATCACCGCCACGCACCGCGACAAGGTCGCCTCCTACGTCACGGGCGCGGCCGCCCAGGGCGCCGACGTCGTCCTCGACGGCACCGGTCACACGGTCGAGGGCTTCGAGGACGGCCACTGGATCGGCCTCTCCCTCCTCGACAACGTCTCCACCGACTCGGACGCGTACAAGGACGAGATCTTCGGCCCGGTCCTGTGCGTGCTGCGCGTCGACACGTACGAGGAGGGCGTGGCGCTGATGAACGCCTCGCCGTACGGCAACGGCACCGCGATCTTCACCCGCGACGGCGGCGCCGCCCGCCGCTTCCAGCTGGAGATCGAGGCCGGCATGGTCGGCATCAACGTCCCGATCCCGGTGCCGGTGGGCTACCACTCCTTCGGTGGCTGGAAGGACTCGCTCTTCGGCGACCACCACATCTACGGCAACGACGGCGTGCACTTCTACACCCGCGGCAAGGTCACCACCACCCGCTGGCCCGACCCGGCCGACGCCCCCGCCGGCGTCGACCTGGGCTTCCCCAGCAACCACTGACCCGGACACGCACAGAGCTGAAGGGCCACTCCCCCGGAGTGGCCCTTCAGCGGTTCCTGACGAGGTCAGCGACCGGCTTCGCGCTCCGCGCCGGCCGCCTCCTCGATCATCCGCTCCATCGGGACGACCGCGACCCGCCCCGAGACGACGAACGCCAGCACCATCGCGGCCACCATGACCACGGTCCCGGCCCACACCATCGTCTCGACCGGCACGGTGTACGCCCCCACGGCCCGCACCACGCACTCGGCGAGCAGCGCGACGCCCCACACGGCCGAGAACCGCATCTCCGCGCGCCGGAACGCGTCCGACCCCGTCGAAAGCCGCTGGTACGCAGCGGACTTGGCGGCCTCGCCCCGTGTCAGCCACGGCCGCAGCCCCGCCGACAGCATCGGCCGCCCGCGCAGTGCGGACACCAGGAACACCAGGCCGATGGTGCTGCTGACGCCGCTGTCCTTCAACAGCATCAGCCGCGGGTCCCCGGCCACCAGACTCAGCGCCAGCCCCACCGCGTTGACGGTCACCATCAGCGCGGCGAGCCCGTTGAGCCGCCGGTCGCGCACCACACCCCACGCCGTCCGCACCGCCGGCACCACGCTGCTCCAGGCCAGCGCACCGAACGTGCCCATCCCCGCCGCCTTCAGCAGGTAGTACGAGGCGAGCGGCACCGCCACATCCACGAGCAGCGGCATCATGCCGTCCAGCAGCGCCTTGCGCGGCGAGAACGGAGCGACACCGGCCGGAACGCCGGCGACAGGTGCGGTGGCTGTGGCGACCGGGCTGCTCATGACGGGTTCCTCCCGTATCGGCGGGGCCCTCGCGGCTCCCGCTCTCGATACGTAAAGACTGGCCGCCGGACCCCGGTCCCCGGCAGAGCCGGGTGTACCGATCTCCGTATGACGAATGTCAGTACCGGAGCAGGGACGAAACGCGGTCGCCGAAGGGCCACGGCGGATGCTGGGATAAGGACATGACCGCACCCGCCCCGCCACAGCACGAGATCCGCGCGCTGCACACCGACACGACCGTCACCGTCTACCAGGCGTACACCCCGGCCCTCGGCCTCCCCGCCGCCCGCGACGGCCGCTTCCCGCCCGCCTGGAAGCGTGACCGGATGACATGGATCAAGCCGAGCTTCCTGTGGATGATGTACCGCTGCGGCTGGGCGGCGAAGGAGGGCCAGGAGACGGTCCTGGCCGTCGAGATCACCCGCGAGGGCTTCGACTGGGCGCTCGCCAACGCTGAACTGTCGCACTACGAAAGGGGCGTGCACCCGGACCTCGCCACCTGGCAGCGCAGCCTCCGCCAGGCCCCGGCCCGCGTCCAGTGGGACCCCGAGCGCGACCTGCACCTGAACCGGCTCGCGTACCGCTCCCTCCAGCTCGGACTCGCGGGAGAGGCGGCGCGGCGGTACGCGGACGCGTGGACGGTGGCGATCCGCGATGTCACCCCGCTCGCCCGGGAGATCCACGAACTGGTGAGGGCGGGCCAGGCGGATGAGGCGGCCCGGCTGCTGCCGGAGGAGCGGCCCTACCCCGGAGGCGGCCCCGGGGACGGGATGAATAGGCTCCGGCTCACTCAGTGAGCGATGCCGTCGATCAGTTCGCGCGCCCCCTGACGCAGGAGGGCCACGGCCACGGAGGTGCCGAGGGTGGCGGGGTCGAGACGGCCGGCCCACTCGTGGGCGTTGAGGACCGTCTTGCCGTCGGGGGTGAAGACCTTGGCCCGCAGCGAGAGTTCGCCGTTGCCCTCCACCTGCGCGTAGCCGGCGATCGGCGAGTTGCAGTGGCCCTGCAGGACGTGGAGGAACATCCGCTCGGCGGTGGTCTCGCGGTGGGTGGCGGGGTCGCCGAGGGCGCTCACCAGGTCGATGAGTTCGGCGTCGCCCTCGCGGCACTGGAGGGCCAGCACCCCTGCTCCGATCGGCGGGCACATGACCTCCGGCGACAGAACCTCGGTGATCACGTCGGTACGGGCGATGCGCTCCAGGCCGGACACCGCCAGGAGCAGCGCGTCGGCCTCTCCGGCGGCCAGCTTCTCCATGCGGCGGTTCGCGTTCCCGCGCATCGGTACGCAGTCCAGATGCGGGTGCGACGCGGCCAGTTGGGCGGAGCGCCGCACGGAGGACGTGCCGATCCGGGTGCCGGGCGGGAGTTGGTCCAGGCGGACTCCGGCCGGGTGGACCAGGGCGTCCCGGATGTCGTCGCGCTTGAGGAACGCCGCGAAGGTGGTCCCGGCGGGCAGGGGCCGGTCGGCGGGGATGTCCTTGACGCAGTGCACCGCGAGGTCGGCGTCACCGGCGAGCAGCGCCTGGTCGACCTCCTTGGTGAACGCGCCCTTGCCCTCGACGGCGCTCAGGTCGCCCATCCACTTGTCGCCGGTCGTCTTCACCGGGACGACCTCGGTGCGGGTGCCGGGGTGAAGCGCGGCCAGTTCGGCGCGCACCCGCTCCACCTGAGCGAGGGCCATGGGCGAGTCACGGGACACGATGCGGATCAGATCAGGGGCCGACATGGCATCGATGATAGGCCGTCAGGTGTGGCGGTACGTCCCGCCGCTCCCTGGTCGTCCGGATGAGAAGCCTTGACCTCAACCGCAATTGAGGGGCCAAGGTCGTCGGCATGGACAGCCAGACACTGCGTACCGAGATCCGGACCCTGACCGACCGGGCCGAGATCACCGATCTGTTCGACCGCTATCTGCGGTCCCTGGACGACCGTGCGTTCGACGAGGAGTGGGCTGCCTCGTTCTTCACCGAGCAGGCCGGTACCGCGACACCCGCGGGGCACGTACGAGGGCGCCGTGCCGTCCTGGAGAACGTGCGCACGGCCATGCGCCTCTTCGACGGCACCGTGCACTTCGGTTCGAACTACGTCATCGAGGTGGCCGGCGACCGTGCCACTCTGCGCGGCAACCAGCTCAGCACCCATGTGCTCGCCGGCGACGGGGGTCTGTTCCTTTCCGGGGGCCGTACGGACAACGAGCTGGTGCGAACCGCCGACGGCTGGCGACTGCACCGCGCCGACCTGCACATCACGTGGACCCAGGGCAATCCGCCGGTGCTGCCGGCCGAACTCGGGGGCCGAGCCGGCAGCGCACTGTGAGTTGACCGGATCTGGCGCCACCGTGCGCACACCGGAGGCTCCCGGGCGGGCGCCGCCGAACGGCCCCGGGCGGGCGACTGGTGGTGAATCATGGTGCGGAGCAGCAGGTGGCACGGCCGACCGAGGGGGAGCGGGATGATTTCCGAGCCGGAGATGGCGGGGGAGTTCGCAGCTTCCGCCGAACGCGAAGTGCTGGCCGGTGCGGGCATGCGGCCAGCGGTCGACCGCCCGCCGCGCGTTCCTGGGCCCCGGGGCAGGTGGCTGTGGGCGCTCGGCGGGGCCGTGGTGGCGTCGGCCGTGTGGGGGGCGGTGCTGTTCACGGACGGATCGCGTGACGGGGCGCCCGACCTGCACGGGTACCGGCTGGGCCAGGACCCCTGTGCGGACGTGCGGCTGAAGTCGATCGGGGCGGCGATCTCGCCGAGAGAGCCGGCGGACCGGTTCGAAGCGGAGATGCTGCGGCACGCCGCCCTCGACCGGGCCCAGTGCTCCATCCCGCTCCGGTCCGAGAGCGGACAGAAGCGGTCGGACAAGGCCTGGACCGTCGGCTACACCGTCAGGGTCGAGATCGCCCTGCACAAGCAGACCGACCCGGCCGCCGAGTTCGAGGCCGAGCGGAACGAGACCGATCTCGGCGTCGAGCCCGGCACCGAGGTGGAGGCGGTTCCGGAGCTCGGCGACAAGGCGTACCTGCTCTCCCTGGAGAGCGGGGAGCTGGAGCTTCGGGTGCTGGAGGGCGGGGCCGTTCTCTCGCTGCGCCTGGGGTCCTACACCGCGTTCGAAGGTGGCGGGATGCCACCCGACGACGCGGTGGAACTGCCGGACCTGACCCCCCACAAGGCCGCCATGATCAGCGACATGCGCGACCTCATGACCGACCTGAAGGGCTGAAGCCCCCGCTCACTCCGCCGCCCCGAACCTCCACGTCAGCATCGCGAAGCGCCCGTCCTGCGCCGCCCCCGCCGAGCGGTACGTCGCCTGCGCGGCCTCGTTGTCGAGGTCCACGCCGACCCACATGTCGTAGCAGCCCCGGTCCTCGGCCACCGCCGCCAGCGCCCGCGTCAGTGCGCGGCCGATGCCGCGCCGGCGGTAGGGCGCGTCGACGCAGAGTTCGTACAGGCACATCTCCGCGCCCTTGTCCGGGTGCAGCATCTCGATGCCGGACACGAAGCCCGCCGGGACGCCGGCCACGTACGCGATCACCATCAGATGGCCGTCCGCGGCGAGAAAGCGGGCCGCCCACTCCGTGCGGGCCGGGCCGTCGTAGAGGTGCTGGGCCGCTTCGAGTTCGGCGACGGTCGTGGCGCGCCGGATTTCCACCGGGTTGTCCATGGAACGCCTTTCGGAGGTCGGGCCGGGCCGCGCGGCGGGCATACCGCGAGCGGAGTACGCCGGGGGAGCGCCGTACGCCTTGAGGAGGCCGGGCACTTCCGCCTGACGGCAGCGTAGGCGGGGCGGCGGTCCGCTTAGGCTCGACATCATGGAGACCCCTATTGCGCGTACGTCCAGGTGGCGGCGTCTGCTGCCCCGCTCCCGAGGCCGGTGGGCGGCGGGTGTCGCCGCGCTCGTCGTGCTGGCCGGTGCGGGCACCTGGACCGCCGTGGCCGACGACAGCGCGCCGGCCGTCCACCGGCAGGACCGGATGATGCGCGTCGACGGGGTGTCCGTCGACACCTCGTACTTCACCACCGGCGGCACACAGCGCCGGCCCGCCGTGCTCATCGGCCACGGATTCGGCGGCAGCAAGGCCGATACGCGGGCGCAGGCCGAACAGCTGGCCGCCGACGGGTACGCCGTCATGACGTGGTCCGCGCGCGGCTTCGGGAAGTCCGGGGGCAGGATCTCGCTCAACGCGCCCGACCGCGAGGTCAAGGACGTCTCCCGGCTGATCGACTGGCTCGCCGCCCGCCCCGAGGTACAGCTCGACGCCAAGGGCGACCCCCGCGTCGGCATCACCGGCGCCTCCTACGGCGGCGCCGTCTCGCTCCTCGCCGCCGGGTACGACAAGCGCGTCGACGCCATCGCCCCGGAGATCACGTACTGGAACCTCGCGGACGCGCTCTTCCCCGACGGGGTGTTCAAGAAGCTCTGGGCCGGCATCTTCGTCACCACCGGCGGGGGCTGCGGGAACTTCGAGAAGCAGCTCTGCGACATGTACGAGCGGGTCGCCGTCAGCGGCAAGCCGGACGCCGCCGCGCGCGCCCTGCTCACCGAACGGTCCCCGAGCGCCGTCGCCGACCGCATCAAGGTGCCCGCGCTCATCGTGCAGGGGCAGACCGACTCCCTCTTCCCGCTCGGCCAGGCCGACGCCATGGCCCGGGCCATCGAGGCCAACGGCGCACCCGTCTCCGTCGACTGGATCGCCGGCGGGCACGACGGCGGCGACATGGAGACCGGCCGGGTGCAGAAGCGTGTCGGCGACTGGTTCGACCGCTACCTGAAGGAGGACGAGGGCGCCGCCACCGGCCCCGCCTTCCGCGTCACCCGTACCGGAGGCATCGACTCCACCGACGGGGCCGCCCTCACCCGCGGCGCGAGCGGCGACACCTACCCAGGGCTGCGCAGCGGCGCCGAGAGCGTCGAGCTGCGCGGGGGCACACAGAAGTTCAGCAATCCCGCCGGAGCCAACCCGCCCGCCATCTCCGCCGTCCCCGGCGTCGGCGGCGGCCTCGCCCAGCTGTCCACGCTCGGCGTCGGGCTCTCCATCGACTTCCCCGGGCAGTACGCCCGCTTCGACTCCGCCCCCCTCACCACCTCGCGCCGCATCACCGGCTCACCGACCGTCCGCGTGAACGTGAAGGCGGGAGCGGGCGACGCCGTGCTGTTCGGCAAGGTGTACGACGTGTCGCCGGACGGGAAGCAGCAGGTGCTGCCCTCCCAGCTCGTCGCCCCCTACCGGATCACCCCCGCGCAACAGGGCAAGCCCATCGAGCTGACGCTGCCCGCCGTCGACCACGAAATCGACTCGGGACACCGCCTTCGCCTCGTGCTGGCCGCCACCGACCTCGGCTACGCGTCCCCGGCCGCGCCGACCACGTACACCGTCTCCCTCGACGGCCCGCTCACCCTGCCCACCGCACCCGGCCTGACGACCGCCGCGGCCGCCCTGCCCTGGTGGACCTGGGGCCTCCCGGCCGCCGCCGTCGTGATCGCGGCGGTCCTGCTGCTCTCCACCCGCCGCCGTACCGCCACCCCCGCCCCGGACCCCGCACTCACCGACGTACCGCTGCAGATCACCGGCCTGTCGAAGAAGTACGCCAAGTCCGCCGACCGGTACGCCGTCAGGGAACTGTCGTTCCGCGTCGAGAAGGGGCAGGTGCTCGGGCTCCTCGGGCCGAACGGTGCGGGCAAGACCACGACGCTGCGCATGCTCATGGGGCTCATCACGCCCGACGACGGCGAGATCCGCGTCTTCGGACGGGCCATCCGGCCCGGCGCTCCCGTGCTGTCCCGCGTCGGGTCGTTCGTCGAAGGCGCCGGCTTCCTGCCGCACCTGTCGGGCCGCGCCAACCTGGAGCTGTACTGGCAGGCCACCGGACGCCCCGCCGGGGACTCGCACATCGAGGAGGCCCTGGAGATCGCCGGGCTCGGCGACGCGCTGGCCAGGGCCGTCCGCACGTACTCGCAGGGCATGCGGCAACGCCTCGCCATCGCCCAGGCCATGCTGGGGATGCCGGACCTCCTCATCCTCGACGAGCCGACCAACGGGCTCGACCCGCCCCAGATCCGCGAGATGCGCGACGTGATGATCCGGTACGCGGCCGGTGGCCGCACCGTCATCGTCTCCAGCCACCTCCTGTCCGAGGTCGAGCAGTCCTGCACCCATCTGGTGGTCATGGACCGCGGCCGGCTCGTCCAGGCCGGACCCGTCGCCGAGATCACCGGCTCCGGCGACATGGTGCTGGTCACCTCCGCCGAGGAGATCACCGAACCGCTCGTCGAGAAGATCGCCGCACTCGCGGGCATCGGCTCCGCCGTCCGCACCGACGACGCGCACGGGCTGCTCGTCCGGCTCGACGGCGCCACCTCGCCGCAGCTCGTCACCGAACTGGTGCGCCTGGACTTGCCGTTGACCGGTGTCGGGCCGCACCGCCGCCTGGAGGACGCGTTCCTCACCCTGATCTCCGGAGGCTCCGCATGAGTACCGCAGCCGAAGTCGCCGAGGCCCCCGAGGCGCCCGGATACCGCGCCCGGCGCACCCTTCCCCTGCGCGTGGAGGCCGTACGCCAGCTGCGCAGGCGGCGCACCCTGCTGATGGGCGGGGTGCTGGGCGCGCTGCCGTTCATCCTGATCGTCGCGTTCGCCATCGGCGGCACCCCGGACGGCGGCCCCGGGGGCGGCGAACGGGTCACCCTGATGGACACCGCGACCGCTTCTGCGGCGAACTTCGCGGCGACGTGCCTGTTCGTCTCGGCCGGCTTCCTGCTCGTGGTCCCGGTCGCCCTGTTCTGCGGCGACACCGTGGCCTCCGAGGCCAGTTGGTCCTCGCTGCGCTACCTGCTGGCGGCACCCGTGCCCCGGGCCCGGCTGCTGTGGAGCAAGCTCGTCGTGGCGCTCGGCTTCAGCCTCGCCGCGATGGTGCTGCTGCCGCTGGTCGCGCTGGCGGCCGGGGCCGCCGCGTACGGCTGGGGGCCGCTCGAACTGCCCACCGGCGGTGCGCTCGCGACCGGGGACACGGTGCCCAGGATCGCGCTCGTCGTCGCCTTCATCTTCGTGTCCCAACTCGTCACCGCCGGGCTGGCGTTCTGGCTGTCGACCAAGACGGACGCCCCGCTCGGCGCGGTCGGCGGCGCGGTCGGACTGACCATCGTCGGCAATGTGCTGGACGCGGTCACCGCGCTCGGCTCCTGGCGCGACTTCCTGCCCGCCCACTGGCAGTTCGCGTGGGCCGACGCACTCCAGCCCGATCTGGAGTGGGCCGGCATGGCGAAGGGCGCGGCGATCTCGGTGACATATGCCCTGATCCTGTTCGCCTTCGCCTTCCGGGGGTTCAGTCGTAAGGACATCGTGTCCTGACCTTGACATTCCGCCGGATCACCGTCCGTCGTTGCCGCATCGAGATCGTTCCGCAACGTCTTCGACGGCTCCGGCGCCCCCGTCGGCACGTCACATTCACAAGTGGTGACACGACGACACTGGGGGCCGAACGATGGGACGCAGGACACGGATGTACCGAGGAACGGCAGGGCTGTTCCTCGCAGGGGGCGTACTTCTCACCGGCTGCTCGGGCGGCGGGACGAGCGACACGAGTTCCGCCGACAACGGTAAGCGGGCGGTCGGTCGCGCGCCGGCCGCCACCGGCGGGGGGTCCTCGACGGGCGGATCGGCGGCGGACGCGGCGAAGCCGGCGGACGGCGCGGAGAAGTCGGAGGGACTGAGGGAGCCCGCCGCGCCCGACTACCTGTCCACCTTCGCGCTGGACGTGGACACCGCCTCCTACGGCTACGCGCGCCGCACCCTCGCCGACGGCAGGCTGCCGGGCCCGGAGACCGTACGGCCGGAGGAGTTCGTCAACAGCTTCCGCCAGGGCTACCACCGCCCGGACGGGAACGGCTTCACGGTCTCCGTCGACGGGGCACGGGCCGGCGCCGAGGACGGAGACTGGTCGCTGGTACGGGTCGGCCTCGCCACCAAGGCCGCGCCCAGCAGCGCCGAACGCCCGCCCGCCGCCCTCACGTTCGTCGTCGACATCTCCGGCTCGATGGCCTCGTCCGACCGGCTCGGCCTGGTGAAGACCTCGCTCGGCATCCTCACCGACGAGCTGCGCGACGACGACTCGGTCTCCCTGGTCACCTTCAGCGACGAGGCGAAGACCGTCCTGCCGATGACCCGGCTGAAGGACCACCGCGGGGAGATCCACGACGCCGTGGACTCCATGGAGCCCGCCGACTCCACCAATGTGGGGGCAGGTGTCCGGCGCGGTTACGAGGAGGCCGTCGACGGCCACCGCAAGGGCGCCAACAACCGCGTCGTCCTGCTCTCCGACGCGCTGGCCAACACCGGTGACACCGACGCCGACGCGATCCTCGAACGCGTCGACTCGGCCCGCCGCGACTACGGCATCACCCTCTTCGGGGTCGGCGTCGGCAGCGACTACGGCGACGCCCTGATGGAACGCCTCACCAACAAGGGCGACGGCCACACCACGTACATCGCCGACGAGGAACAGGCCCGCAAGGTCTTCGTCGACCAGCTGCCCGCCCACATCGAACTGACGGCGCGCGACGCCAAGGCGCAGGTCGCGTTCGACCCGAAGACCGTGGAGAAGTTCAAACTGATCGGCTACGAGGACCGCGAGGTCGCCGACGACGACTTCCGCAACGACCGTGTGGACGGTGGCGAGGTCGGCCCCGGCCACACGGTCACCGCGCTCTACGCCGTACTCCTGCGGGACGGAGCCTCCGGCCATGTCGCCACCGCGACCGTGCGCTGGCTGGACCCCAAGTCCCGGGCGGCGCACGAGGAGACGGGCTCGGTCGAGACCGGCGCGATCGACGGCAAGCTGTGGGGCGGAAGCAGCACCCGGCTGCAAGTGACCGCGGCTGCCGCCTACTTCGCAGACAACCTGCGAGGCGGCGCGCTCCCTGGCGCACCCGGGCTGGGTGAACTCGCCACCAGGGCCGACGAACTGGCGCGGACGACCGAGGACGCCTCGGTGGCGAAGCTGGCCACCGCAATCGCCGAGGCGGACCGCCTCAAGGGCGGCCGTACCGAAACGGGAACGGGTGCGGGCGAGGGCGAGATGGACTGACCGGCGCACTGCGCCGCGGCGGGGATGGTCGTACGGGCTTGCGAATTCGGCCCGTTCGGCCGGTCCGGCCAGGCCATGATGGGCCCATGGCCTCCCTGTTCCTGACTCTCGCCGTGATCACGACCGGCCTCTACGCCGGCTTCATGCTGACCTTCCTCGTCGCGATCATGCCCGGTCTGGCCGCGCTGCCCGACGCGGGCTTCACCGCGGCGATGCGCCGCTTCAACGAGAAGGTCCCCGGGCCCGTCTTCCTGGTCCTCTTCCTCGGCGTGATCGCCTTCCCGGCGGTCGCGGCCTTCACCGAGTACGGAGAGGACGGGTGGCCGCTGGTCGCCGCGGCACTGGTCTGCGCCGTCGTCTCCCATCTGGTGACGATCGCCGGCAACATCCCGCTGAACACGGCACTGGCCGAGTCCGAGGGAGGCGACGACGGCGCGGCCCGTACCGCGTTCGAAGCCCGCTGGAACGCCCTCCACCGCGTCCGTACCGCGCTCTCGCTGGCCGCGTTCGTCCTGCTGGCCGCTGCTGACATCTGACGGGGCGCGGGCACCGCATCAGGCCAGGTGGAAGACCTCGGTGAGCGGCACCATCGCCTCGTCCGCCGCCTCCGACTGCTCGAAGAAGCCCGCCATGTCACGCTGCCACCGCTCGTTCACCTCGGTCGTGGCCATCGCTTCACGGGCCGCGTCGAAGTCCTCCGTCTCCAGATAGCCGACGAGCAGCCCGTCCTCGCGGAGGAAGAGCGAGTAGTTGCGCCAGCCCGCCTCGGAGAGCGCTGCGAGCATGTCCGGCCAGACGGCGGCGTGACGCTCGCGGTAGGCGGCGATGCGGTCCTTGCGGACGTTCAGCAGAAAGCAGACGCGCTGCATGATCGGGACTCCCGGGCGAGGGGCGCGCCGGCGCTGGGCCGCAGGGCGCACGGTCTGAAAGGTTTCAATCGAGCTCGTCGAAAGTTAGACGGGCGACGGGCGCCGGGTCAATGGCGCAGCAGTCCCGGCGCCCTGTAGTCCCGTCGTCCCGGCGTGCAGTCGTCCCGTCGTCCCGCCGTCTCGCAGTCCTGCCAGCGCGACGGCCGCGGTTCGCGGCGTCTACCAGGGCAGCGGACCCGCCGCGTCGAAGTAGCCGCCGGTCGGGCCGTCCGGCCCCGGCTGGGCCATTCGCACGATGATCTCGGCACCCTGCTCGACGGTCTGCGCACCCTCGTGCCGGTTCAGGTCCGTCGCGGTGTAGCCGGGCTCCACGGCGTTGATCCGCATGCGCGGGAACGCCTTGGCGAACTGCGCGGTGAGCATGTTGACCGTGGTCTTGGAGGCGGGGTAGGCGGCACCCGGGTAGCCCTTTCCGGCCTGGGACAGCGAGGCGAGGCTGCTGCTGACGTTGACCACGACGGGGGCGGCGGAACGTTCCAGCAGGGGCAGGAAGGCGTGGGTCACCCGGACCAGGCCGAAGACGTTGGTCTCGAAGACCTCTCGCATCACGTCGGCGGTCAGCTCCGCGGCTCCGATGATGCCGCCCTCCGGCGACCGCACCTCGATTCCGGCGTTGTTGATCAGGACGTCCAGGCCGCCGTCGGACTCGATGGTGGCCGCGGCGGCGGCGACCGACGCGTCGTCGGTGACGTCGAGTTGGACGAACCGCGCACCGAGCGCGGCCGCGGCCGCCGAGCCCCGCTCGATGTTGCGCGCTCCCACGTAGACGGTGTGGCCCGCGGCGGTGAGGCGGCGGGCGGTCTCGTGGCCGAGGCCCTTGTTGGCCCCGGTGATCAAGGTTGTCGTCATGGGGCACAGCGTCTCCCCGGGGCGATGCGGCCCGCCAGCGGTTTACGCCGTCGCCCGCGAGACCGCCGGACTTTCGGGCCGCCGGATTGCCGGGCCGCGCGACCGGAGGGTCGCGGCCCGGCGTTTACGCGCTCGCTACACAGCCCTCGCTACCGTGCTGTGACCTGCTGGAAAGGCCCTCCCGAGGGAGGGCCTGTCATGGGCTGGGCTGATGCGCCCCCGGCAGGACTCGAACCTGCGGCCAAGCGCTTAGAAGGCGCCTGCTCTATCCACTGAGCTACGGGGGCCGGGTGGCCTCGGTGGCCTGAAGCCCTGGACCCGGGCGGTCCGTGACCTTGCCGGGACAAGGATAGGGCTCCGATTGACTCGGCCCGGTTGCTTCACCTGCGTGGCACGATGTGGAGGTTCAGTGAAGCGAGACGATAATCGCAGGTGGGTGCGATTCATGCATCGCTTTTGACGCCTGACGCCCCGGGTGTTGTGCACTCGTTATGCCTGCGCCCCACTCGTCCCCTCTGTCCGGACGGAGGAACCGGCGCGCAGAGGTGTCTATACGCTTCAAAAAGGCGCCAAAATTGGGCATTCTTCGCATGTGGTGACCTTGGACGTACGGCCTCAGCTCATCGACGCACTTTCCGCCCTGCGCGACCGTGTCGCTGCCGTGCGTCTTCCACTCCCGCTCCCAGGAGCTCCACGCGCCCGGCAGACCAGGATCGAACTGCTCGCCCAGCTCGACGACTACCTGCTGCCCAGGCTCAAGGACCCCGAGGCTCCCCTCCTCGCGGTCATCGGCGGATCCACCGGCGCGGGCAAGTCGACGCTCGTCAACTCACTCGTCGGACGCCGCGTCAGCGAAGCCGGAGTGCTGCGGCCGACCACGCGGACGCCGGTTCTCGTCTGCCATCCGGATGATCATCACTGGTTCGCCGACATCCGCGTCCTGCCCCAGCTCACCCGCGTATGGCTGCCGCCCGAGGAGTCCGCCGACCCCGGCCAGTGCGACGACCTCGACGGACCCGACGGGAACGCGGCCGAGGAAGGGACCGCACTGCGCGTCGAGACCGCCGCCGGGCTGCCGCGCGGCCTCGCCCTGCTGGACGCCCCCGACATCGACTCGCTCGTCGTACGCAACCGTGTCCTGGCCGCCGAACTCATCTGCGCGGCGGACGTCTGGGTCATGGTGACCACCGCCTCCCGCTACGCCGACGCCGTGCCGTGGCATCTGCTGCGAACGGCCAAGGAGTACGACGCCTCCCTCGTCACCGTCCTCGACCGGGTACCGCACCAGGTCATCGCCGAGGTCTCACGGCAGTACGGCGCGCTGCTCACCAAGGCCGGACTCGGCGAGGTGCCGCGGTTCACCATCCCGGAACTGCCCGAGTCCGCCGGTGGCGGCAGCGGGCTGCTCCCCACCACGGCCGTCGCCCCGCTGCGCGCCTGGCTCACCCACCGCGCGCAGGACCCGGCGGCCCGTCAGCAGGCGGTCGGGCGGACGGCGGCCGGGGTCATCGACTCCCTCGACGTCCGGATGCCGGCCCTGGCCGGAGCCGTCGCGGCGCAGTACGCGGCCGCCGTACGGCTGACCGGGGTGGTGGAGGAGGCGTACCGCAAGGAGGGCGCACGCGTCCGGAAGCGGCTCCAGAGCGGCGGGGCGCTCGCCGGGGACGCGCGGACCCGGTGGCGCGGCTACCCGCTCTACAGCACTTCGGAGGAAGTGCTCGACGCACTCGTGGAATCGCTCGCCGCGCTCCTGGAGTGCGCGGTGGCCGCCGCCGACGAAACGATCCGCACGACCTGGCGGCGGGAACCCGCGGCCGCCGTCCTCGGCTTCGAGACGACGGGCCGGGAAGCCGGCGGCTGGGGACCGCCCGAGGACATCCGAGGCCGGATCGCCATGACCGTACGGAGGTGGCGCCGGGTCCTGGAGGAACTGGCCGAGGAAGAGGTGCGGCTCATGGAACGCAACACCGCACCCGACACCGAGACCGTCGCCGCCCTCCTCGCCGCCGCCCTCCTCGGCGGACGCCGGGCCCGTACCGCCGGAGAACAACTGGCCGAACGCATCGGCGTCCAGGGCGCCCTGCGGCTGCGCGACAAGGGCGGCGCGCTGCTCACCACCTATCTCGACCAGGTGCTCGGCGGCGAACGCGACCGCCGGCTCGCCCCGCTGGACGCACTCGACGTGGCCCCCGAGCCGCAGGCCGAACTGATCGCCGCGCTGTCCGTACTGCAGAAGGAGAGGTGGCAGCGATGACTGCCGTCACTGACGAAGGTCCGGGACAGAGCCGGGGATCGGTACCCGGGCGTGGATCGGTACCCGGGCGTGGACCGGTACCCGGGCGTGGCCCGGACGGTTCCGGCCCGGACAGTTCCGGAGCGGATGGTTCCGGTCCGGATGGTTCCGGACCCGGCGAGCATTCCGGGCACGACGACGGCAGGCCGCCCGGAGGCTGGGACGACGGACTCATCGCCCGCAGGGCCGCGGCCGTCACCGAGGAGACGGCGCCCGACGAGGCCCCCGCAGCCGTCCCGGAGGACGACGTACGGCCCCAGGTCGAGGCGTACGTGCCCTCCGACAGCCCGCTCAGCTCGCGTCTGGACGCGCTGCGCGAACTCGTCGGCCTCTCCAGGGCCCGGCTGGAGAGGGCCGACCTCGCGGAGGCGGGGCGGGTCCTCGACGAGGCCGCGGCCCGCCGGCGGCTCTCCTCCCGCCACACCGTCGTCGCCATCGCCGGAGCGAGCGGCAGCGGCAAGTCGACCCTCTTCAACTCCCTCGCGGGCGCCCAGATCTCCGAGACCGGACTCCGCAGGCCCACCACCGCCTCGCCCCTCGCCTGCTCCTGGACGGACGGTGCCGCGGGGCTGCTGGACCGGCTCGCGATCCCCGGGCGGCTCAGGCGCAGGCCGCAGCCAGGCAGCGCGGCGGCCGACGAGGCGCTCCAGGGCCTCGTCCTGGTCGACCTGCCCGACCACGACTCGGCGGCGCGCGGACACCGCGACCAGGTGGACCGGGTGCTGGCGCTCGTCGACGCGGTGATCTGGGTGGTGGACCCGGAGAAGTACGCGGACGCCGCCCTCCACGAGCGCTACCTGCGGCCGCTCGCCGGGCACGCGGAGGTCACCTTCGTCGTCCTCAACCAGATCGACCGGCTGCCCGGCGAGGCCGCCGACCAGGTCCTGGACGACCTGCGCCGGCTCCTCGACGAGGACGGCATGGCGCTGGGCGAACACGGCGAACCCGGCGCCACCGTCCTGTCCCTGTCCGCGCTCACCGGCGACGGAGTCGGCGAACTGCGCGAACTGCTGGGCCGGTTCGTCCAGGACCGTACGGCAGCTACGCGCCGGCTCTCCGCGGACGTGGACGCCGCCGCGGACCGACTCCGTCCGGTGTACGTCGCCGAGGGGCGGCCGGGACTGGGGGAGCGGGCCCGGGAGGAGTTCGCCGACCGTCTCGCGGAGGCCGTCGGCGCCGCCGCCGCCGGACAGGCCGCCGAACGCGAGTGGCGCCGCAACGCCGGACGGGCGTGCGGAACGCCGTGGCTGCGGCTGTGGCGCTGGTACGAGTCGGCCCGGCAGCCCGGCGGCCCGGACCGCGGCGCACTCGGCGCCCCGCCCGAGGAACAGCTCACCGCACGCCAACGCGTCGAACAGGCCGTGCGCACGGTGGCCGACGACGCGGCCGACGGACTGCCCGGGCCGTGGGCGCAGGCAGTGCGCGAGGCCGCCGTGCACGGGGCGCGGGGGCTGCCGGAGGCACTCGACGAACTGGCAGGGCGGGCAGCGGGGACGGAGGGCCGGGGCGCGGACGGCGGCGGTACGACCGCGGGGGCGACCGGTGTGGCGACGGATGCCCGAGGAGGTTCTGCCCAGGCTCAGCCGGGGCGTGGCACGAAGCCCCCGCGGCCGGCCTGGTGGCCCGCGGCCGTCCTGGCCCAGG
Source organism: Streptomyces sp. NBC_00385 (assembly GCF_035917155.1). Taxonomy (NCBI): domain Bacteria; kingdom Bacillati; phylum Actinomycetota; class Actinomycetes; order Kitasatosporales; family Streptomycetaceae; genus Streptomyces; species Streptomyces sp. NBC_00385. Next base: position 5,760,508 of record NZ_CP107951.1, read on the forward strand.
TGGTGATGACGCTGCTGCAGATCTTCGGCGGTCTGTGGCTGGCCGGCCAGATCATCGGCGTCCTGCAGCCGGGGCTGCTGACGCCCGCTCTGGTGATGCTGGCGGGCATCATCGGCGGTCCGTTGGTGGAGTGGTCGTGCGCGGCGGCTGCCCGGGGGCCCGCGCGTCGGTACGGCCAGGAGGCCGAACGAAGGCTGCGCGAAGCAGCGGCGGCCTGCGGGCGGGCGCGGGTGCTCGATCCCGTGTCGGCGGAACTGGTGCGCTATCGGGAGGTCCGCGAGCGCTTCGTGGCGGTGACGGAGTTTTCCACAATGGGCCGTTAGTCCACAGGCTTCAGCGGGAATTTCGCCTCCCCTTCACCATGGGATCAGTGACCGGACGCAGGAGCGCGGTCACCGATATCCGGACCGAAGGGGAGGCGGAGTCATGAACGAGACCTTGGTGACGCTGGTGGGGAACGCGGCGACCGGTGTGGAGTTCCGGGAAACGGCGAGTGGAGGAATGGCGCGATTCCGGTTCGCGGTGACGCCGCGGCGGTGGGACCGGGAGAAGGAGCTCTGGACGGACGGGCACACCAGCTTCTACACGGTATGGGCCTGGCGCACCCTGGCGACGAATCTGACGGGTTCCGTGGCCGTGGGGGAACCGCTGGTGGTGCACGGCAGGCTGAAGGTGCGCGAGGAGGAACGGGAGGGGCAGCGCCGGACCTTCGTGGACATCGAGGCGGTGGCGGTGGGACACGATCTGACCCGGGGGACGTCGGCCTTCCGGCGTGTGGTCAGGGGCGAGCCGGGGCTGACGGCGCGGAACGGGGCGCGGAGAGCCGACGAGCCGGACCAGTGGGCCGTGCGGGACCGTCCGGCGGAGCGCGAACAGCCAGCGGACCGGGCGGAGCCGGGGGATACGGAGCATGAGCCGGCCGAGGCCGTCCGGGCGGAACGCCCGGTCACCAGGCGCCGGACGACACGTCAGAAGGCCGCTCCGGAACTGGTGTCGGCGCCCTGACCCGCCACCTGGTTCAGGCGACGAGGACCGCATTCCGGCCCGGCCTCTCTCGCCTGTCCTCTCGCCGGTTCCCTCTCGGTCTCCTCCCAGGTCCTCTCCCGGGGCGGGACGTTACCCGGCATAACGATTCCGATTCGGAATGGTTGTCAGACGGTATGACGGGGGACTGCGCTTCGCGCGGTCTTTAGGATTCCTCAGTACTCACAGGGCACTTGAGTCGGCTGGCGGGACATTCCCCACACGCGTAACGGACGCGAGGGTCTCGCCCGGAGGGGAATTCTGTGTTTTCTGCTTCTTCAGCGACCGCCTCGTCATCCATGACGACGGCCGAACCCCGACGGACCCGGGGCATAGCCCGGCTGGCCGCCTCCGTGGTGGCGACCGGCCTGGTCGTGGCGGGCGCACTCACCGGTGCGGGTAGCGCGGTCGCCGACGAGGCACCCCCGCACCAGGGCGGTGCGACCGCGACCCTGGACGGGCTGAAGACGTTCGACAGCGCGGTCCTCCACGCCGACGGCAAGAATCAGAAGCTGCCCGCAGGGCTCTTCGAGATGACGGTCGACGGCGGCGGCAAGTTCAAGACGTACTGCATCGACATCCACAACCCCACCCAGGACCAGGCGAAGTACCTGGAGACCCCCTGGAACCAGACCTCGCTCGGCACGAACAAGAACGCCGGCAGGATCCGCTGGATCCTGGAGCACTCCTACCCGAAGATCGACGACCTCCAGGCACTCGCCAAGGAGGCCGGCACGGGCCCGCTCACCGAGCGGACCGCGGCGGCCGGCACCCAGGTCGCCATCTGGCGCTACTCGGACAACGCCGACGTGACGGCATCCGATGTCCAGGCGGAGAAGCTCGCCGACTGGCTGCAGGGCTCCGCCACCGACACCGCCGAGCCCAAGGCGTCTCTCGCCCTGGACCCGGCCGCGGTGTCCGGTAACTCCGGCAGGCGCGTCGGCCCCGTCACCGTCCGTACCAACGCCGGGCAGGTCTCGGTGACACCGCCCGCGGACTCCGCCAGCGGCGTCAGGATCACGGACAAGAAGGGGAAGGCCGTCACCACGGCCACCAACGGCTCCCAGCTCTACTTCGACATCCCGGCAGGCGCCTCCGACGGCTCCGCCTCCCTGACGGTCCAGGCCACCACGTCGGTCCCCGTCGGCCGGGCCTTCGCCGGCGCCACCAAGAGCCAGACGCAGATCCTGGCCGGCTCCAGCGAGTCCACGGTCTCCGCGAGCGCCACCGCGACCTGGGCCGGCAAGGGCGCGATCCCCGCGGTCACCGCGAAGAAGAACTGCGCCAAGGGCGGCGTGGACGTCACCACGAGCAACACGGGCGACGAAGCCTTCACGTACGAACTGGCCGGGGCACAGCACACCGTCGAGCCCGGCAAGTCCGAGACGGTGACCGTGCCGGTCGCCGAGGACCAGGCGTACGACGTCACGGTCACCGGACCGGGTGGGTTCAGCCGCACGTTCAAGGGCGTCCTGGACTGCAAGACCACCGGCAGCGGCACCGACGGCCTCACCACCCAGACCGCCGAACAGCCCACCACGACCACCGCCACCGCCGGCGGCAGCACGGCGGCCGCCGAAGGCAACCTGGCCGAGACCGGCAGCTCCAACGCCACCCCGGTCATCGCGGGCATCGCGATCGCCCTGGTGGTCATCGGCGGCGGCTCGGTCTTCTTCCTGCGCCGCCGCAAGGACCAGTCCGCCGGCGAGTAACGAGCACCCGCCGAAGGACCAGTCCGCCGGCGAGTAACGAGCACACCCGCCAGGCGCACGGCACCATGCCCTGACCACGGCCCCGGTACGGCTTCGGCCGGCCGGGGCCGTGGCGTGTTCGGGCCGGAGTCCCGCGGTGCGCGAGCGGGGCCGCGGCCCGCGCGGTACGAGGTCGCTAGGAGCCGGCCGGAGGACGACCCTCCGGGCCCGGCCCCACTCCCAGATCCGCTCGCATGACATTGCGCATGCGGTCCCACCGTTCCCAGAGCAGCGGGAAGTCGGTTGCCCGGATCTCCTCGAAGGAGCCATCGGCGTCCGGGTGTCCTTCCGCCAGAGACATGATCCGGCGGTACACCTCCGACAGCGCCGCGGTCATGCCGTCCAGCTCGCCCAGTACCGTCCCGGACACGATCAGCTGGGCCTCGGCGAACGTCGAATGATGGTCGCGTCTCGCCTGCTCGACAGCCTCTCGTCCCTCCGGGGTCGCCTGCCCCCTGTCGAAGTCCCAGAGGAAGTCCATCAGACGTGTCCGGTAGAGACGGAAGGCCGCGTTGACCGTCACGTAGCAGTCACGTCGGCGGATGAGCTCCGAAACCTGCTGCTCGCGAAGCCATTGGGCGTGAGCCGCTCGTTGCTCACGATCGAACTGTTCCGCCTGGACGCGTGCGACCACTCGTTGTGCGAGAAGCGGCGAGAGCAGGGTGCCGGTTACGCCGACTGTCGCAACGACGAGCGCAAGCGTGGTGCTGCCCATGATGTCCCCCCAGAAGACGGCCCGGACTCCGCTGCCATCCTGCCCGGGGGCGTTCCCTGCATTCGGGTCTACCGACCGGGTGGCGGCTCCGGACCCGCGCTGACTCTCGCCACGACGATTCTCAGGACCACTGAGGGGGCGGCTCGCTCGGCCCCTGGACACTCCCTCGGGCCTCACCGGCGTCCGTCGAGCGCGTTCGTGAACGGGAGCTCACGGACGCTCGAAATACTGGAGCACCCCTCCGGCGGAGAAACACAGTGCTCCCGTGAGGGTGCCCCAGTTGGCGATGTCGCCGTTCAAGACGCTCGCCGTGGCAGGGCGGGTGAAGTCGGCCAGTGCCGCGACCATGAAGAGCACGGACCCGAGTTGGTTGACCGCGACGATCCACCAGCCGAGATCGCGGGGCCGGATTCCCGGCCGGCCGTGGCAGACCTCCACCAGGGCCAGATGCCCCGAGACGAGGAACAGGGTGCACCCGACCAGGTCAGGGGCCCAGATCAGCCGGTTCACTTGCTGCACCGAGAGGCCTTGCAACAGGGAGCTCAGCAAGTTGATGCCGAACACAAGCGTGCCCACGAACAGCAGGAAGGTACTCAGCCAGTCGATCCGGCCGGGCTCGTAGCTCCACCAACTCCATCGCCGCGCGGCAAGTGCCCCGGCTCCGTTGTCCTGGCGAGGGGCGTTGACCGCCTGGAGAAGCGACGCGTAGCCGCCCGTGTTGAAGAACAGGCCGCCGGCGAAGTAGATCCAGGCTCCCGTCGCATCACCTGCGCCGAACTGCGCGACAGCGGCCCCGAAGGCGAAGAGGCCCCCACCCACCGCGAACGCACTCGCCGCGATGGCATTCAGCCTGCGGAGACGACTGACCGACGCGCTGTCCGCCCTACGGGAGCGGGGTTCGCGATCGCCGGCCGCCCGCACGGTGAGCAGCCCGCGCTTGCGCGCCCGCCGCGACTCCCAGACCGCGGTGCCGCCGTCACCGAGGCGCCATGTCAGCCGCGTCGTGAACGGCCCCGCACCCTCGGCGGTCCTCTCGATTCGACTCACCGCTCGACCCTAGCCGTTTGGTAACTAAATGCCCGCATATGGCTCGTGCGTAGCAGGTGTGTGTGAAGGGCTACTTGCGACGCTCTCCGAGCGCGTTCCCTCGGGTGCCGCGTCCCGGCGCCCGCGCAAGGGGGAGCCGGCTGTCGTCGAGTGAGACCTCAGTCGCCCCGCGCCCGGTCGGCTGCATCCGTCGGTGCGGCCGGGGCATCTCCACCTCAGCGGCTCCAATACTTCGTGGCGCAGGTATGACACGCCCACTACGGTGGCCCGATGAACGGACGGGCGCGACTGCTTTCGCGGGCCTGCACCACTGGCTGGGGCGACTGGATCCACGGGGAGTTGTGGCTGCTGCCGTCCTCCTTGGTCCGTCGGCGGCTCGGGTTCATGGCCACCGTGGCGAACGGCAAGGGGCCGACGGTGGTCTGGCCGTTGCCGGAAGCCGACGTGACCGAGGCCGCCGTCGCGCGGATTCGGGCGGAGCACCGGACCAACACGGTGCTGCCTCTGGCCGACATCGCCTCCGCCCGCATTCACCGTGGTTTTGCCTCCGCCCGAGTCAGCCTGCGTATGAAGGACGGGGCGCATCACAAGTTGCTCTGGCCGTGCGCAGACCCCGCATACGACGTGCTCGTGGATGTGCTCGCTCCCTGGCTCCGGCGCCCATGAGGTGGGTTGTTCGTGGTGCCACGCGCCGCCGACGGTCGAACTGGGTGACCGCGTGCCGCGCCCGACGGTCTTGGCCCTGTCGTCCGGCAGGCAGACACGGCGGAGGGGCAGGATGACGGGTGTTCTCCAGTTCAGCTGGGAGCTGGGCGGCTCGGGGTGGGCCACATGCCGAATTGCCGACGGCGGTTCGGAGCAGAAGTGCTCCGTCAGCTACTGCACCGACGCTCTGTCCGACCTGCTGCACGCGGTGGCAGGCCTCTACGGAACCGCAACCGACCAGCGCGTCTCCTTCGACCTCGAACCGGCCGAGGAGAGGTGGCGGCTCCGGCGTCGGGGGATGGACGTACACATCGCCATCTATCGGTTCCCGGACCTGAACCAGAGCTGGGACGCGCCTGACGCGGAGGGCGCCCTCTCCTGGACCTCCACGCAACCCCGCCGAGTGTTCGCCCACGCAGTGACGGAGGCTGCCGCGGGGGTGCTGGGGCTTCACGGCGAAGTCGCCTATCGAGAGAAGTGGGTCCAGCACCCGTTCCCTGTCGCAGCTCTACATGATCTTCGGCGGCTGCACCTTCGGGACGACCAGTGTCTCCACGAGGACTGTCGGGCCGACCGTGACTCCTGATGCCGTCTGCTGGTGAGACCAGGCTCGGTGAATGGTCTACGGCCACCGAGTGATCGTTCCCGGGCCGTCCCTGGGCTGCGCGACGGTGCTCAACAGCGGTTGGCGGCGACAGTCAGTGACAGATCACCTACAAGCGCGGGCAGACATACGGCCAGGTCAGGCCCACCCACCGATACGGGTTTCCGTCAAGAGGTAGCAGTCAGGCAAGATGGGGTGTATCTGCCCACTCATCGATTGCCGGACGGTTTCTCTTGGCTGAGTACATCTACACGATGCGCAAGACACGCAAGGCGCACGGCGACAAGGTCATCCTTGACGACGTGACGCTGAGCTTCCTGCCCGGCGCGAAGATCGGTGTGGTGGGTCCCAACGGTGCCGGTAAGTCCACGGTGCTGAAGATCATGGCGGGGCTGGAGCAGCCGTCGAACGGTGATGCCTTCCTGTCGCCCGGGTTCAGCGTGGGCATCCTCATGCAGGAGCCCCACCTCGACGAGTCGAAGACCGTGCTGGAGAACGTCCAGGACGGCGCCGCCGAGATCATGGGCAAGCTGAAGCGGTTCAACGAGGTCGCCGAGCTCATGGCGACGGACTACTCCGACGCGCTCATGGACGAGATGGGCAAGCTGCAGGAGGACCTGGACCACGCCAACGCGTGGGACCTGGACGCCCAGCTGGAGCAGGCCATGGACGCGCTGGGCTGCCCGCCCGGTGACTGGCCCGTCACGAACCTGTCCGGTGGTGAGAAGCGCCGCGTCGCGCTCTGCAAGCTCCTCATCGAGGCGCCCGACCTCCTGCTGCTCGACGAGCCCACCAACCACCTCGACGCCGAGTCGGTGAACTGGCTGGAGCAGCACCTCTCGAAGTACGCGGGCGCCGTGGTCGCCGTCACCCACGACCGGTACTTCCTGAACAACGTCGCCGAGTGGATCCTCGAGCTCGACCGCGGCCGCGCCATCCCGTACGAGGGCAACTACTCCACGTACCTGGAGAAGAAGGCCACCCGCCTCAAGGTCGAGGGCCGCAAGGACGAGAAGCGGCAGAAGCGGCTCAAGGAAGAGCTGGAGTGGGTGCGGTCGAACGCCAAGGGGCGCCAGACCAAGTCCAAGGCCCGTCTCGCCCGGTACGAGGAGATGGCGGCCGAGGCGGACAAGATGCGGAAGCTGGACTTCGAGGAGATCCAGATTCCGCCGGGCCCGCGGCTCGGTTCCATCGTCGTCGAGGTCGAGAACCTCTCGAAGGCCTTCGGCGACAAGGTCCTCATCGACGACCTGTCGTTCACGCTGCCGCGCAACGGCATCGTCGGCATCATCGGTCCGAACGGTGCGGGCAAGACCACGCTGTTCAAGATGATCCAGGGCCTGGAGGCGCCGGACACCGGTTCCATCAAGGTCGGCGACACGGTCAAGATCAGTTACGTCGACCAGAGCCGCGCCAACATCGATCCGAAGAAGACGCTGTGGGCGGTCGTCTCGGACGAGCTGGACTACATCAATGTCGGTCAGGTCGAGATGCCCTCGCGCGCGTACGTCAGCGCCTTCGGCTTCAAGGGTCCGGACCAGCAGAAGCCGGCCGGTGTGCTCTCCGGTGGTGAGCGCAACCGCCTCAACCTGGCGCTGACGCTCAAGGAGGGCGGCAACCTGCTGCTCCTCGACGAGCCCACCAACGACCTCGACGTCGAGACCCTGTCCTCGCTCGAGAACGCGCTGCTGGAGTTCCCGGGTGCGGCCGTGGTCATCTCCCACGACCGTTGGTTCCTGGACCGGGTCGCCACCCACATCCTCGCCTACGAGGGCGAGTCCAAGTGGTACTGGTTCGAGGGCAACTTCGAGTCGTACGAGAAGAACAAGGTCGAGCGTCTCGGTGCCGACGCGGCCCGTCCGCACCGTGCCACGTACAAGAAGCTCACGCGAGGCTGATCGTCTTGGCTCGTCATATCTACAGCTGCCCGCTGCGCTGGTCGGACATGGATGCCTTCGGGCACGTCAACAACGTGGTCTTCCTCCGCTACCTGGAGGAGGCGCGCATCGACTTCATGTTCCGGCTGGCGCCGGGGGACGGCTCGCCGTCCTTCGCCGGGGGCTCCGTCGTGGCCCGGCACGAGATCGACTACGTGCGCCCGCTGGTCCACCGGCACGCGCCGGTGACCGTCGAGTCGTGGGTCACGAAGATAGGTGCCGCCTCGCTCACGATCGCGTACGAGATCAAGGACCCGGAGCAGGTGTACGTACGGGCGTCGACCATCGTCGTCCCGTACAACCTGGCCGAGGAGCGGCCCCGGCGGATCTCCGCGGAGGAGAAGCTCTTCCTCCAGGAGTACCTGGCCGAGGAGCCCGCGGCGGCATGACCGTGTCCGTGCAGTCGTTGCAGTTCGCCGATACGAGGGAGGCCGCGGATCTCGCGGCCTTCCTCGGCCGGCTGCTCCACTACGACCGTGCCGCGGCCGTACGACTGCAGGCGGGCGGCGGCGCGCTGGCGGTGTTCGGCCGGCCGCCTTCGTTCGAGGTTCTGGCGATCCGGGCCGTGCGGCTGATGGACTCGTACGACTTCGACGTGACCGTGTCCGCCGGTGAGCTCCTCGAATCGCTGGAGGAGTCGACCCGCTCCGGCGCGCTGCCCCCACCGGTGACGGGGCCGCCCTGGACCGGTGTGCTGCCTCCGCGCGGCGGCTGGCAGGAGCAGCCGGGGCTGCCAGGTCCCGTCGCTCTGGGTGCGGCAGTGAGCGAGGCCGTCGCCGAGTTCCGTACGCGGGACGGGGCACTGCCCGAGGAACGGCGCACGCGGACGGAGCGGGACCTCATCGGGCGGGACATCTGGTCGCGGACCGTCGGCGGCACGGAGCTTCCGCTGCGCGCCGTGCACGCGGCACAGGCACTCGGTTTCCTGCGTGCCGCCCCGGACTTCCCCGTGGCCCTGCTGGCGACGGGCGCCTGGCTGCGGCTGCGTACCCCTTACGGGTCCGTCGCCCTGCGGCGGGCGGGCGCGGCGGGGGGCCTGGGGACGCTCGCCGTCTCCGTAGGCGGGTAGGGCGGTAGGGACCCCGCAGGAACGCGCTTCACCAGCGCATGTGGACGTCCTCGGCCCAGCCCAGCAGGCGTTCCACCGTGATGTCGGTGCCGTCGTCGGTGCGGATACGGCCGTCGTAGTGGCCGAAGCACTGGTCGGTGCGGTTGTCGATCAGGCCGGTCTCCGTGCGCGTCGACCGGTTGTGGAACGGGGTGAACGTCAGGTCCACCTGGCCGGACGACGGCGTACGGATGGTCCAGGGCGCGAGGCGGTCGGCCGGCGACCACCGCCAGTCCAGCTCCTCACCGATCTTGGTCAGCCGGCCGTCCACGCAGAGCCCGTTCTCGGTGGAGCCCGTGCCCGCCGTCCAGCGCCCGCCGAACTGCAGGCCCACCGTGTGGCCGCCGGTGCGTCCGGACGCGGCTCCCCAGTTCCAGTCGACCGTGCGCGGCCAGCGGCCGCGGCCGTGGTCCAGGACGGCCCAGGTGTCGTCCCCGTCGAACTCCAGGTACTCGGTGCCGATCCGGACCCGGCCCGACGCGGGGAGGGCGGTGTGCTTGGAGGTGTACTGGAAGCGGCGCTCGCTCCACGGCACGACGACGGAGAGCGACTCGTGCTCCGGAGGCCGGGCGACCAGGAGGTCGACCTCCAGCGGAAGCCGGTCCGGGGTCAGGCAGCGGGCCCTCAGCCGGGTGCCGGCGTTCTCGTCGCGGATCTCGACCCGCACCTTGCCGCCGGACGGCCGCCCGGGCCCCACCACCACGTCCCGGGAGCCCGGGGCACCCGCGACGGTGTCGGGGAGCTCGACGCCGAAGCCGCCGGGGATGATCGCCGTACGTTCCAGTTCGAGTCCGCCCGGTGCGTATTCGAGCAGGTAGACGGTGTTCAGGGCGAGGAAGTCGAGATCGCTGACGGTCAGCGCCACCAGGTGGGTGGGCGTCGTCACGCACCAGTACTCCCACCGCTTCGTCCGGCCCCAGCCGCGCAGATTGGCGCGATGAAGAGGCGTCCGGGACCAGCCGACCGCAGCCGGGTTCAGGCCTCCATGGGGCAGGCAGAGGTCGACCGGCTCGGTGATCTCGCGTTCGGACGTCGTCATGCGCGGATCCTATAAGGGGCTCGGCCGGGCGGGCCGGTGAGCTGGAGCGCCGGATTCGGCTCGCCTTCGGCCGCGGTCAGCCCTCGGTGTTCACCATCGACGCGGCCGCGTACGTGAGGTAGTCCCACAGCTGGCGCTCGTGCTCCGGGGCCAGGCCGAGTTCGTCCAGCGCCACCCGCATGTGGCTCAGCCAGGCGTCGTGCGCGGCGCGGTCCACCCGGAACGGCACGTGCCGCATCCGCAGCCGGGGGTGCCCGCGCTCCTCGCTGTAGGTGCGGGGACCGCCCCAGTACTGCATCAGGAAGAGCGTGAACCGCTCCTCGGCCGGACCCAGATCCTCCTCCGGGTACATCGGCCGCAGCAGCGGGTCACCGGCCACGCCCTGGTAGAAGCGGTGGACCAGGCGCCGGAAGGTGTCCTCGCCGCCGACCGCCTCGTAGAAGGTCAGCTCCTGCAGCGTGTCGCGCGGATTCTCAGTCACCCGTCCATGGTCGCAGACGCGTCGGCCGGGCAGGGGCCCCCGGGGCATGGATCACGCCAGCCGTGGCCCCGTCGGGAGGCGGTGGCGGTGATGGCCAGATCCTTTCGTTGAAGTTCGCTACACGAACTACTATGGTTCGTGTAGCGAATGATTAATGTGGCCATCGGGAGTGGGGTAAATGATGAGCGAAAATGCGGGGGGCGGGAACGTGAATCGTACGGTCGTGGTCATCGGCGGCGGGTACGGCGGTGCGGCGGTCGCGAAGGCGCTCGACGAGGAGGCCGACGTCGTCCTCATCGATCCCAAGGACGCGTTCGTGCATGCGGCGGGGTCACTCCGCGCGCTGGTCCGGCCCGACTGGGCGGACAACATCTTCTTCCCCTACGACACCCTCCTGAGTCGCGGCACCGTCCGCCGCGAGCGTGCCGCCGCAGTGGATCCCGGCGGGGTCACCCTTGCCTCCGGGGAGCGGATAGCGGCCGCCTATCTGGTGCTCGCCACCGGTTCCGACTACCCGTTCCCCGCCAAGATGGACACCGACCTCTCCGGCGAGGCGCTGCGGCGTATCCACGAGGCGCACGCCGAACTCGCCGCCGCCGGGCGGGTCCTGATCGCCGGGGCCGGCCCGGTCGGGCTGGAGCTGTCCGGTGAGATCAAGGCGGTCTGGCCGGACAAGCACGTGACCGTCACCGACCCCGCCGGCCAACTGGTGCCGGGCTTCCTGCCGGAGTTCCGCGAGGAACTGCACCGCCAGCTGGACGCGCTCGGTGTGGAGCTGCGGCTGGGCACCGCGCTGGCCGAGCAGCCGCCGGCCGAACCCGGCCGGGCCAAGGCCTTCACCGTGGCCACGGCCGACGGCGGCGAGATCTCCGCCGACATCTGGTTCCGCTGCTACGGCGTGCGCACCAACGGCGACTACCTCGCCGACGGCCGGGTCGCCGTCCGCACCCCGCAGGGCCGGGTCCGGGTCACCGAGGCGCTCAACGTCGAGGGCCACTACCACATCTACGCCCTCGGGGACATCACGGACGTGGCCGAGGCCAAGATGGCCGGCTACGCGATGAAGCACGCCGAGGTGGTCGCGGCGAACGTCCTCGCCCGGCTGCGCGGCGAGCGGCCCACGGCCACCTACCGGCCGTCCCCCGTTCCCTCGGCCCTGCTCCCGCTCGGCCCCGGCGGCGGGGTGGGGCAGGTGCCGTCACCCGACGGGCCGGTCATCCTGCCGGCGGCGGCGGTCAGCGAGTACAAGGGCGCGGATCTGTTCGTCGGCCGGTTCGCCGAACTGTTCGGGGTGACGCGCGGCTAAGGGCTGAGGGGGGCGGGCGGGGTGCTCTCGTCCGACTCCATGAAGACCACCGGCACCTTGTTGCTCAGCACCAGCCGGCCGAGCAGCGCCGCGAGTTGCTCGCGGTCGGCCTCGTCGAGACCCGCCGACAGGGTGTCCACCCGCCGGCAGGTCTCGGCGTAGAACGCGTCAGCCAGCGCGTCGCCCGCCGGGGTCAGGGCGACCCGGACGGCGCGGCCGTCCTCGGGGTCGGGTTCGCGGCGCACCAGACCGCGCTGGACGCTGCGGTCCACCAGGCCGGTGAGGCTGGACTTCGCCAGCCCCAGCATCGCGCCGAGCTCCCTCATCCCGTACGGCTGCACCATCAGCACGCACAGCAGTTGGCCCTGCTGTGCGGTGATTCCGTGTTCGCGGCCGGAATCGGCGTACACGGCATTCACCAGGAACGAGGAGCGCACCAATGCGGTGACGATCCCCATCTGTCCGTGCTCTGCCTTTCGCATTCCCTCAGAATACGGCAGGTGCTGGTGGCGGGGCCTCGCCGGGAGCCCTGACATTCGTGGTGCGAACTATGTGCGCGGCCGCCCTGAGAGTGACGGCCGGTGCGGACAGCACAACGGCCGGCAGGGGACAGCACCACGGCCGGCGACGGGGTGGTCACCCCCTCGCCGGCCGTCGTGTGCGTCCGAGCGGTCAGTCCCGGCGGATCGTGATCGTCGTCCACGCTCCGACGTGCACCTGGTCGCCGTCCTGGAGCGGTACGGGGACGTAGGGCTGGATCGGGTCCTCGGCGCCGTTCAGCGTCGTGCCGTTCGTCGAGTTCTGGTCGACGACGGCCCAGCTGCTGTCCGGCTGCTGCACCAGCACCGCGTGCTGGTGCGAGACGCCCGGGTCCTCCGGAGGCACGGACAGATCGATGTCCGGGGACTCGCCCGTGCTGTGCCGGCGGCGGCCGATGGTGATCTGGTTGCCGGTGAGCGGCAGCTGCTGCTCCGGGGAGTACGCCGGGAGGTTGAGCCCGGTGGCCTCGGGGCCGCTGCGCTGCATCATCGCCAGGAAGTACTCACGGTCGGGCGCGATGACCGCGGTCCAGTTCATGGACAGAGGAGCCTGACCCTGACCTTGGCCGGGACCCTGGCCGGGGTTTTGACCCTGACCCTGACCCTGGCCAGGGCCCTGGTTCTGGCCCGGTCCCTGGTTCTGCTGCCCCGGGTACGGCGGCTGCTGCATCGGCGTCTGCGGACCCTGGGCCTGCGAGGGCGGGGACAGCAGCCAGTCGTCACCGCCGGTCTGCGGCGGGGCCGGCGGTCCGGGCTGCTCGAAGACCGGGGGAGCCGTCTGCTGGAAGGCCGGCGGCGCGCTCTGCTGCTGCTGGAACGGCGGCGGGGGCGAGCCCTGCGGTGAGTTCTGCTGCTGGAACGGCGGCGGGGGTGAACCCTGCGGTGAGTTCTGCTGCTGGGCGTGCTGCTGGCCCTGGGGGAACCCCTGCGGGCCGCCCTGCTGCCCCTGCTGCTGGAACGGCGGCGGAGGCGGCGGGCCACCCTGCTGCTGTCCTGGGTGCTGCCCCTGCTGCTGTCCCTGCTGCTGGAACGGGTGAGGGGGCTGCTGACCCGGTCCCGGAGGGCCGGGCCGGCCCGGGCCCGAGGAGAGCGGCTCGGCCGACCGGTTGATCTGTGAGGGGCGCGAGCTCTGGTACTCGAACGGATCGCGGGGCTCACGCGGCTGCGGCGGGCCGGGCGGCTGCTGGGCCTGGAAGCCGGGCGGCAGATTGAGCCCGGGGACCGGACCGGCCGGCGCGCCGTGCTGCGGAGCCAGCGGCGTGTACGACGTGGCCGTGTTCGTGAGGAAGTTCCAGCGGCACTCCTCGCAGAACGGGGCCATGGCCTCGCGCGGGGTGCGGCACTGGGGGCAGAGCTCGGCATGCTGGGTCGCATCGGGGCCGGAACCCTGCGGATATCCGTAGCCGGGCGCGGGTGGCGGGGGAGGCGGCGGGGGAACGGCGCCCGCAGGCGCGCCCGCCCCGGCCATGCGGTGGCCGCAGACCTCGCACCAGTCCTCGGAACCCGACTGGTGTCCGTTCGGGCAGGTCGGCATGTCGGCGCTTCCCCCTCTCCTCGTCCGGCCCGTGGGCCGTCATTCTTCTTGCGTCGCCGCCCGGCGGACCTGACCGGTCGGGCGGCTCATCAGTGCGGATATGTGACTATTTCTTGACGCGAACTGTCTTCGTGGAGCGCGTTTCGAGTGTCATCTCGTCCGCTTCCGCGACCTTCGCCTTCAGTCGCACAGTACCGGTCGCCGCGTCGACGACGTCTACCACCTTCGAAAGCAGTTTCGCAGTGTCCTCGTTCCCGGACGCCGATGCCAACTGCACCGCACGGCCCAGCTTGGCCGTCGCGCCGTCGAAGTCTCCCGACTTGCGTGCATCGAGCCCCTGCTGGATGACTTGTGCCAGTTCGGCCTGACCCGTGTAGTGCGCGACCTGCGGATTGATCGAGGTCGACGCCACCATGTCGTCCGTCCACACCGCCCGTACCAGACCCTGCGAGAGCGTCCGGGGCGCGCCGCCGGCCGGGTCGGGAAGGATCAGTGAGACGCGCGCCGCCAGCATCTCCTGCCCGATTCCGGCCTCCGGCACCTGCACGCACACGTGGTAGTCGCGGGACTCGTCGCCCCAGGAACCGGTGGGGTAGTCGCCCGCGCGCGGACCGGCCTCGGTCCTGCGGTCGGTCAGCTCGGCCACCGTCGGCGCGACCTGCTTCACGAACTTGATCTGCACGCCGACCGGGGTCCAGAGCCGCAGCGCCACGTCCGCGACCTCCTTGCCCATCACGTTCTCCATCATCTGCGTGAAGTCCGCGGCCAGCCCGGCCGGGTCGGCGACGATGTCGGCCGTACCGAGCAGCGCCGAGGCGATCGCTGTGACCTCTTTCACTTCCCAGTCGGTCCCGACACCGCGGGCGTCACACGTGAACCGGCCGGCACACGCGTCGAGCGCGGCCCGCAGATCCTCGGGTGCCTCGTGCTCGTTGCGCCCGTCCGTCAGCAGGATTCCGTGCCGGATCTCCACATCGGCGGCGCCGAGCAGCCGGTCGGCCAGCCGCAGCCAGGTCCCGATCGCCGTACCGCCGCCCGCGCTGAGCCGGCGCAGGGCCTCCTTCGCCTGGGCCTTCGTCTGCGCGTCCGCGACCGCGAGCCGCCCGTTGCCCGGGTACACGTCCTTGGCGACGTGGGTCCCGGCCACCACGGCGAAGGACGTGCCGTCGCGCAGGGTGTCGACGGCCGCCGCCGTCGCGTCGCGGGCGTTGCGCATCTTGGTCGGCGGGTAGTCCATCGATCCCGAGCAGTCCACCATGATCACCACCGCCGCGTCGGTGGCCCCGCCGGGCAGGCGCGGGGTCGTCGAACCCGTCAGCGGAACGCCGCCGGTGGTGCCGCCCCCGGTCGAGGTGACCGTGATGATGCCGTTGACCTCACGGCCGCCCTCGGGCAGGTATTCGTTCTGGTACACCTCGACGGAGAACTGCGGCACGTTCGACTTGGAGAAGTTGGCCATCTGATCGGCTCCTTGAGGCTCCACATGTCAGATGAAGACAGATGTGCGGGCAACGGCATCGGAGGTGCGGGGGCGGACGGAGCGGGACTCACCCGCTGCTTCAGGCGGATCCTGCCCCTTGCGGTGGTACGGCGAACGGCAGCAGGGCCACTGTTACGTTGTCGTGGCCCCCGCCGTCGAGCGCATGGCCCACCAGCACCTGGGCGCCGTGCAGCGGCCGTTCGTACGCGTCCTCGGGCACGGCGGCGGCCATCTCGGCCGCGGACTCCGCGTAGTTCCACAGGCCGTCCGTGCAGACCACCACGAGTCCCGGCCGGTCCGGTTTGAACGACGCGGTGTGCGGCTCCAGTTCGTAGGCGTCCGCGCCGAGCCAGCCCGTGATGGCGTGGGCGCGCTCGTCGGCGTACGCCTCCGCCTCGTTCATCAGGCCGGCCGCGACCATCTGCGCGGCCCAGGAGTCGTCCTCGGTGAGCCGGGCCGGTGCGGTGGTGCGGTCCTCCGGAACCCAGTACACGCGGCTGTCGCCGACCCAGCCGACGACCAGCAGGCCGCTCGCCATGATCGCGCCGACCAGGGTGCAGGCCGGGGCGTTCTGATGGCGGTGCGGATCGTGCTCCTGCGCCTGACCGGGGTCCTGCGCCAGCCGGTTGACCGACTCGGCGGCGGCGACGATCGCCTCGTGCATCGCCTGCTGCGGATGCGTGCCGCGCGGCAGCGACTCCAGCAGCGCCTCGTTGGCGGCGTACGCGGCGGCGGCCGAGGCCTCGTCGGGACGGCTGGCCGACGACACCCCGTCGCACACGATCGCGACGACGGCCGGCGAACCGTCCGGCAACGCGGTGGTCGACACGGCGAACGCGTCCTCGTTGCGGTGATGACGCAGCCCGCGGTCGCTGACCGCGGCGACCGATTCGAGCTCCTGCTCCATGTGGTCGCGCTCGCGCGGCTGGGCGTGGCCGCAGTTCTCGCAGTAGCCGTCGCTGTCGACCCGGCCCGCCCGGCAGGCCACACACACCTTGGTGCCGGCCGACGGGGCCAGAGCCGGGTCGGGGGAGGTACGGGGATCCGGCGCCGCCCCCGCGGCTCCGGGCGCGGCCAGCTCGAAGTCGCCCGATGCGCCGGGCCCGTCGACACGGGTCCCCGGAGGCACCGAACGCTCCGCACCCGGCGTGGAACCGGGAGCCTGCCACGGGGCGGGCTCCACCGCCTCCGGGGCCGGTCCGGAGCCGGCGCCCGGCGAGGGCTCCCCGGCAGGGGTGGCGATGGCGATCGTCGGACGGTCCTGCGGCGGCTCGGGCACGGCCGACAGGTCGTACCCGCACGCACCGCAGAACAGGTCTCCCGGCTCCAGCGGCTCCTCGCAGCCGGGACACCTCGACAAGGCAGTCTCCTGTGGCTTCTGCGACATGTTCACACCCACGTTCGGGGGCGGAAACGGTTGGCCCGCTCCACCAGTTCGATCCTCTCGTCACCGGGCTCCGCCAGCCGGGCGAGCATCCGGTACGACCGCTCCAGCCCGAAACGCAGGCCGCGCTCGTCCAAGTCACTGCCGAGCAGCGTCTTCGGCCCCTGCGCCCCGGAGTACGGGGCCGACTGCGGGTCCGAGGACCGAGCCGTGGGACTACCGGAGAGTACCCAGTCGAGCGCCGTCCCCAGCACCTCGGTCGACAACTGCTCGCGGCGCACCGCGTCCAGACCGAGCCCGGCCAGCCCCGAGACCTGCGCCGACGCGGCCATCAGATCGTTGATCAGCGGGTCGTCCGGGGCCCGTTCGCGCAACCGGGCCCGCACCGCGGCGACCCGGGCCGCCGTGAAGTGGATCGACGCCTCCGGCACCGACTCCAGGGTCCGGACGGCCCCGCCCCGGTCCCCGGCCGCGATCTGCACCCGGGCCAGGCCGAACGCCGCGCTCACGAAGCTCGGATCGGTCATCCACACCAGCCGGTAGTACTCGGCGGCGTTGTCCAGCTGGCCCAGGACCTCGGCGCAGATGCCGAGGGCCAGCTTCGGCGCCGGCTCCCCGGGGAAGGCGTCATAGACCGCGTCGAAGGACAGGGCCGCGTTCTCCTTGTCGCCGGACACCAGGGAGGTGAGCCCGCGGTACCAGACGACCCGCCAGTCGTCCGGGTGCTTCGCCTCCAGCGAGGCCAGGGTCTCCGTCGCACCGGCGAGGTCGTTCATCTCCAGGGCGGCCCGCAGCTCACGCAGCCGGGTCTCCAGCGAGGCGGCCGGTACGGCCTGGAGCGCGGCGATCAGTTCGGCGGGTGCCGAGGCCATCAGCCCGGCGAGGAAGCCCGCGTTGGGGTCGCTCGCGTCGACCCGGGGCACCGGCAGGGCGAGCGAGGTCCCGCGCACATCGAGCCCGGCCAGCCGGGGCCCGTTCGCGCTGTACGGCCCCGGAACGGAGCCCGGATCCGCGAGCGGCACCCGGGGCGCCGGAATGGCCGCCTGGTTCTGCGCGTACGGGAGCGGTGTCCCGCCTCCCTGGCCGCCCGGGACGCCGCCACGGACATGTGTGGTGGTGGACGGCAGGGGCCCGGCTCCCGCGGCGAACCCGGCGGGCGGGCCGGCGGGCAGGGCGCCCGGAACACCGCCGGGCGGCGCCACCGCCACCGGCGGGGACACGGGCGGTGCCAGCGGCGCTCGGCCCCCCCGCCGCCGGCCGAAGAGCCCGGCCCGGCCGGGCTCCGCCGCCCTGGCCCCCAGACGCGAGACATCACCGGTCCGGATCGTGAAGAGCTCCGTGTCGGTGACCCGCAGCTCCGCACCGAACAGCGTGGACAGCGCCGGACGCGGACGCCCCGTCTGCAACGACACCACCTCCCGCAGCACACCCGTCAGCTGCTCCGCCATCTCCGCCGCGGAGGCGAACCGCCGCGCCGGATCGGGGTCGGTGGCCCGTACCAGCAGCCGGTAGAACGACTCGTAGGTGCGGAACACCTCGATGTTGTCCGGGTCGGGCAGCGAGTCCACGAAGACGTTCGTGTACCCCTGGAAGTCGAAGGTGAGCACGGCGAGCGTCCGCGCGACCGTGTACAGGTCGGAGGCCACCGAAGGGCCCGCCTCCGCGACCTCCGGCGCCTGGTACCCCACCGTGCCGTAGATGGCCGACTCCTCGTCGTCCATCCTGCGCACCGCGCCCATGTCGATCAGCTTCAGCTGGTCCTCGGTCTGGATCGCGTTGTCGACCTTGAAGTCGCAGTAGAGCAGGTTGCGGCTGTGCAGATGGCCCAGCGCCTCCAGGGCCTCGATGCCGAACGCGCACGCCTGCTCGACCGGCAGCGGATCCCGCTTCCCGGCCGGGGTGCGGCGCTCGTTGGCGATCTCCTTGAGCGCCTTGCCGCCGACGTACTCCATGACGATGTAACCGTCGAGCGAACCGGTCCGCTGGTCGAGGTGCTCGACGAAGTTGTAGATCCGGACGATGTTGGAGTGCTCGATCTCGGCGAGGAACCGGCGCTCGGAGATGGCCGCCGCCATCGCGTCCTGGTCACCGGTGTCGAGCAGGCCCTTGAGCACCACCCAGCGGTCCGAGACCGCGCGGTCCACGGCGAGGTAGACCCAGCCGAGCCCGCCGTGTGCCAGACAGCCCGCGACCTCGTACTGGCCGTGGACGATGTCGCCGCCCTGGAGCTTGGGCACGAAGGAGTACGGATGGCCGCACTTGGTGCAGAACCCCTCCGTGCGCCCCGGCCGCTCGCCCCTGGCCCGCCCCACCGGCGCTCCGCAGTCCGAACGCGAACAGAACCGCTTGCGCTCCGGCACCTCCGGGTTCTCCATCACCGCGGTACGCGGATCGGGGCGCGGCACATCCGGTACGAGCACCAGCCCGGCACCCAGCCGGTTGCGTCCCGAGGTGCCGGTGGACTTGGCCGAGGAACGCACCGAGACCGAACGCGAGGTGGCGCTCCCGGACAGCGCGCGCGAAAGCCGCCCCGACACCGAACGCCGCGACGTCGACGAGCGCGAGGAGGACCGCGAGGACGCCCTCGACGAGGCCTGCGAACCGCTGCGGGCCGAAGAGCTGTTACTGCCCCTGCTGCCCCGCCCGCCGCCCGCGATACCGGTGGGCGGCGAGCTCACCATCCCATCCCCGAGTTCTCGGCTTCGCTCGAACAGGGGAGACCCCATTGGCGACACGACCGGCGCCAGACCGCAGGTGTCGCAGTACAGCTCACCGCCGCCCATGTCCTCGTAACTGCCCTCGCACGCGGGGCGCTGGCACTGCGTACTCATGGTCATTCCCCCTGTTCGCCCCGCCGCCGCGGCGGCCACGACGCTCCGTCACTACCCGTCCCGCACACCATGTGCCCCGAAGTCCCCGCACCTGTCATGGGTGCCCCCGCCGGTCCTCGGGGCCGGACGGCCCGCGTCCGGCCAGCATGTCCAGTGCCGCGTCCTGATAGCGCTGCACCGTCAGCGCGGCGACCCGCAGATCGCACGGGGCGCTCCACAGCATCCGGCGCGCCGCGTCGTACCGCTCGATGAGGACCGGGTCCTCCGCCAGCCCGTGCCGGGCCACCTTCGCCTTGTACGCGTCGAGCCGGCCACGCAGCTCCGCCCGCACGGCCAGCGGGGCCGTGACCGCCGTCAGCTGCTCCCGGGCCCGCAGCAACTCCTCGTCGGCCTGCTGCTCCAAGGACTCCAGCAGCGGTGAGAGCCGGTGCCACTGGGCGTGCCTGCGGTACTCCGACGCGGCGGCCAGCCGCTCCTGGAGCGCCGTCGGCGGGCCGTTGACCGCGGGCACCTCGGAGGCGGCGATCTTCGCCAGGACCTCACCGCGCGCCGCCCTGGCCTCGGCCAGGGTGCGATCGGCCCGGGACAGGACGTCGCGCAGCTGGACGAGGCGCTGTTCGGCGTCCTGCCGGACCGCGAGCACTGCCTCGACCTCCCGGCGTACCTCGTCCAGCGCCCGGGCCGCCCGGTCGTAGCGCGTCGTGTCCGGGCGTCCGCCGCCCGGCGCCGAACTGCCGGGCCCCGGCAGCCAGAACGCCAGCGGGTCCGAGATCACCTGCACCCGCAGCGTGGTCAGCTCCTGGACGATCGACTCCAGGTCGTCGCCCGCCGGGTGCTCCCCGGGACGGACGCCGACCGAGTGCGCCAGCGAGTGGGTGCGGCGCAGCTCGGCGGCGAGCAGATCTATCCGGGCGGGCATCGCCGACCACACGGAGTCGGAGGCGACGACCATGTCGAGCGAGCGCGCGTACAGCTCGTTCATCCGGTGGACCAGGTCCTCCAGCGTGAAGCGTTCCGAGAGCCGGGCCGGGCCGGTGATCGACGGATCGTGGCCGGCGGCGGCGTGCGCCACCGTGACCCCCTGGCCGCGCAGCAGTTCGGTGAGCGCCACCAGGTCCTCGCGGTTGGGCTGACGGCGCCGGGCCCGCACCTCGCGCGCCCGGTTCAGGGCGCCCGCGTACGCGTCGAAATAGCTCCACAGCAGGGTGATCGACTGCTCGGTGGCGCTCCAGCGTTCCCTGGTGACACCGGTGAGGTCGGCGCCCTCCAGCAGCCGGCGCCCGGCGTGGTCCTGAAGGGCGAGGAGCGAGGTCTCGATCGCCTCGTGCTCCGCGCCGAGACGGGCCAGCGCTCGGTCGGCCTCGTCCCGGTCCATGACCGGGCCGGGAGGCCGGGCCGCGTAGCTGGGGAAGGGGCCCGCGACGCCCATCGATCACCTCTCCGCTCTTCCTGCCGGGCGGGGGCCCGGCAGGATCAGTGCTGTCGACCGCCGGCCGGTCGTCAGTTGCTCGCCGGCCGGGAACCAGGTCCTAGTTCCGGTACTTGGGCGCCGGCGGCGCCGTTATCCCGGGCAGACCGTCCTTCAGCCAGTTCCGGTACGACTGCATCCACAGGCTTTCCATACCACCGGCGCGGTAGTCGACCAGCACCTTGTTGACCCGGGACACCAGGTCGTCGGCGCCCTTCTTCGTGGCCACGCCGTAGTACTCGGTGGTGAAGGGGGCGCCCTTGAGCTCCACGGCGGGGTCCTGCGCGGCCTGGCCGGCCGCGAGGGCGTTGTCCGTGACGACCGCGTCGACCTCGCCCATCTGGAGCCGCACCAGGCAGTCCAGCTGGTTGGGGACGGTGAGCTTGTCCTCGTCGGCCGCGCTGCCGTCGTGCTCGTCCTTGAACACGGAGCCGAACGACTCCTTCTCCAGCGCCTCGTACGCGGTGGAGCCCTCGGCGGTGCAGACCCGCTTTCCGGCCAGCGAGGAGTTGAAGCCGGTGATCGGCTTGTCCTCCTCCGGACCCTTCTTCGGGTCCTCCTTCGGTGCGAGGACCTGCTGACCGGCCTGGAAGTAGGCCGTGGAGAACGACACCTGGTCCAGCCGGGCACAGTTGATCGTCATCGTCCGGACGACGACGTCGACCTTGTCGTTCTGCAGGGCGGCGATCCGCTGGTTGGTGGGGATCGCCCGGAAGATCACCTTGTCCGGGCTGCCGAGGATGTCCTTGGCGATGGCTCGCACCAGATCGATGTCGAAGCCTTCGAGATTCCCGGACTCCGGGTTGCGGAAGCCCCACTGGAAGCTGTTCTGGTCGACGCCGGCGATCAGCTTGCCGCGGTCCTTGATCCGCTTGATCGCGTCGCCCTCCGCCCGGCCGGGCGGCAGGCTGGCCTCCGGGTCCGTGCAGTCGTCGGCCCGGGCCTGGACGGCGTGGGCCGTCCCCGATCCCGTGCCCTGCGCGTCGAAGGCGTCCTTGCCGCTGTGGGAGAGCGGCAGCAGGGTCAGCGATGCCGTCACCGCGCAGGCCGCGGCCATGGCGGTCACCCCGCCCCAGCCGCGCAGCCGGTGCGGACGGCCCCCGCGGGCCGTCCCCGGGCCCGTCCTCGGGTCCTTCGCTGTCATCGCTCCCCCTGTCACCGGAACTCCGAGAGCCTGCGGTTGACGCCGACGATCGCCGCCACCGCGCCCAGCACCGCGAGGGCCGCGGCGCCGATCGGCAGTCCGCCCAGGGCCCCGCGCCCGTCCTTGGCGGCCTGGGTGAACTCACTCTGCTCGTGGGCGATTGCCTTGCGCAGCGCTTCGTCCACCCGGCTGAAGGACTGACCCGTCGAGTTCTCCGACCCGATGATCTGCTCCAGTGCGGTGTCGTAGTCGCCGGCGTCGTCGGTCTTGCGGGCGGTCCGGTGGCGGCCCTGCCACTCGGTGACAGCCCCGATGGCATCCGCCACGGGCTTGGCGCCCTCGGCGTCGTCGGTGTCGCCGGCGAGCTTCGCGGCCCGGTTCAGCTCTTCGACGAGTGCCTTCATGCTTGTGCCGTAGTCGGTCTCGTACTTGTCGTTCTTGCCGTCCGCGGTGAGCACCGCACCGCGGGCGACCACGGTGAGGTTCTCGCTGGAGCGCGCCTTCAGCGAGTCGATGCGCGCCCGGTTGAGCACGTCCAGGGACTGCTGGCCGTGCGTGTTGGCCTCGGCCAGATCGGACCTGGCCACCGTGTGCCCCACCGCCAGCCACAGCAGGACCACGGTCGCCGCCGCGGTCGCCGCGAGCAGGCCGTGGTTGAACACACGGTTCGTCCTGCGGTAGTTGCGCCGCTGGGCCCAGAACAGCACGGCCAGCGCGATGACGCCGATGCCCAGGGAGAAGAACGGCCATGTCCGTGTGGAGTGGTAGTCCTGGTCGAGCCGGTCCGTCTCCGCCGTGTACAGGCGCTCGGCGGCCGGCAGCAGCTCGTTCGCCATCTTCTGGTTGGCGTAGCGGAGGTAGGCGCCGCCCAGCGGCAGTCCCTGCCGGTTGTTGGCACGGGCGCGCTCGATCAGCCCGGTGTAGCGCGGCAGTTCCTTGTTGAGCGTGGTGATCTCGTGGCCGGACTCCGTGGACGCGTCCGTGTTGGCCGCGGCCTTCACCAGCAGCCGGGAGGCGTCGTCGATGTCCTTCACGTACTGGTCGTGCACCGCGCGCGGCTCCTGCGGTCCGGCCAGGAAGCCGCTCGCGGCCGCCGCGTCCGCGTCGGCCAGCGAGCGGTAGATGCCCGCCGCGTCCGCGCTGAGCGGCTGACTGCGTTCCACCACGTCGTTCGCCGCAGCCGCGCGGTCGCTGATCTCGAACGCCGTCACCGCCCCGAACGCCACGACGAGCAGCGCCAGCACGGCCCCGATGATCTGGAGCCGGCCCGGCTCGGTGGTCGCCGCGGCACGCAGCCGCTCCGTCACGACCGCCCGGACACTGTGCGGCGGCGGCGCGGGCACGGCCGCCGGCCCAGGCTGCTGCTCCGGCGCGTGGTGCGGCGCCGGGCGTACATTCGGCGGGTATGTCACTTGACCTCCCCCTCGGTCACTGACGGCGGCCCGCCCCCCGGCCGATCGGGGGGACTGGTACCCGGCCAGAAGTATGGCCGCAGGGACCGGCGTCCACAGGCGAACGCACGGATCCTGCACCGGTCCACGAAGCAGCCGACTGTGATCAGCCGCGGTCACACAGCATTCGATCAAGGCCGACGCCGCCGATCAAGACGATCGGCGGAGCAATCCCCGAGCATTCCCGAAGCGATCCCCTGAGCAATCCCCGCAGCGAATCGATCTCCCCACTCATGAACACGTCCGGGGCAACTGATCGGTTCCCATGCGAAGAAGACGCCCCGTAACCCGAAGGCTACGGGACGCCTCCGACACCCGGCGCGTCCGTCCCGTCAGACGTACTGCGTCCGGAGTCTGGCGTGCACCTCCGGTGCCGCGCCCGTGTGGTCCAGGCCCAGCAGCCCGGCACCCAGTACGGGGGACTCCTTCACCACCCGCACCACCGCCTTGGGGGCGCGCACGGCGAGGAGTTCACCGATCCGGGCGTCCAACTGAGGGTGACGGGCGGCCAGCACACTGCCGCCCAGGACGACCGGCACCGCCTCGTCGAGCAGGCCGAGCCGGGACAGCGCGACCGAGGACAGCGCCACGACCTCCTCGGCCAGCCGGTCCACCAGCCCGCGCGCCACCGCGTCGCCGGCCGCCGCGGTCGTGAACAGCACCGGCGACAGCTCATGCCGCCGCTCCGACGCGATCCGGCCCAGGTGCAGGGCCTCGATCAGCGCGTACATCGAGCCGAGCCCGAAGTGCGCGGGCAGCGTACGGGCCAGCTCGGTCGGCTCACCGCGGCCGTCCTCGGCACGCGAGGCGAACCACATCGCCTCCTCGGAGAGTCCCGAACCGCCGCCCCAGTCACCGGATATCCGGCCGATCGCGGGGAAGCGCGCGGTCCGCCCGTCCGGCACCATGCCGACACAGTTGATCCCCGCTCCGCAGACGACGGCCACCCCGCGCGGCTCGTCGGCCCCGGCCCGCAGGATCGCGAAGGTGTCGTTGCGCACCTCCACCGTGCGACCCCAGCCACGGGCGAGCAGCGCCTCGGTCAACTGCTCCTCCTCGACCGGAAGATCGGCGTTGGCGAGGCAGGCGGACACATGGGCGACGGACCCGGCGTCCGCACCGGCGGAGTCCAGCACCCGCTCCACCGCCGCGCCGAGCACGTCCACGGCCGTGCCGATGCCGACCACAGGCGGCTGGAACCCGCCGCCGCGGGCCGTGGACAGCACGGTGCCGTCCTCACCGATGAGTGCCACATCGGTCTTGCTGTTCCCCGCGTCGATCGCGAGGACCGAACCGTTCACGCCCACGCCAGGTGCTCCCGGTTGTGCGCGATCAGCTTGTCGGTGAGCGCCTCGGCGTACTCGAACTGGCCGATCAGGGGGTGCGCGAGCAGCGCCTTGAACACCCGGTCGCGGCCACCGCGCAGCGCGGCCTGAAGCGCCAGGTCCTCGTACGCCGTCACGTTGGCGATCAGGCCGGAGTGCAGCGGGTCCAGTTCCGGCACGGCGAGCGGCGTCGCGCCGGTCCCGTCGACCTTCGCCTGCACCTCGATCACCGCGTCGTCCGGCAGGAAGGGCAGCGTCCCCTTGTTGTAGGTGTTGACCACCTGCACCGCGGAGCCGCCGCCGCCGAGCAGCGAGGCCGCCAGGTCCACGGCCGCCTCCGAGTAGAAGGCGCCGCCGCGCTTGGCGAGCAGCGCGGGCTTCTCGTCCAGCGCCGGGTCCCCGTACATGGCGAGGAGTTCCTTCTCCATCGCGGCGACCTCGGCCGCCCGCGAGGGCTTGGTCCCGAGCTCCCGCACGACCTCGTCGTGCGCGTAGAAGTAGCGCAGGTAGTACGAGGGGACGACGCCGAGCCGGTCCACGATCGCCCGCGGCATGTGCAGGTCGTCCGCGATCGCGTCGCCGTGCTCGGCGATCAGCCGCGGCAGCACGTTCTCGCCCTCCGGGCCGCCGAGGCGCACCCCGAGCTCCCAGCTCAGGTGGTTCAGCCCGACGTGGTCGAGGTGCACCTCACCTGGGGTCACGTCGAGCAGAGCTGCGAACTTGCGCTGGAAGCCGATGGCCACGTTGCACAGGCCGACGGCCTTGTGCCCGGCCTGGAGCAGCGCCCGGGTGACGATGCCGACCGGGTTGGTGAAGTCGATGATCCACGCGTTCGGGTTGGTGCGCCGGACGCGTTCGGCGATGTCCAGGACGACGGGGACGGTGCGCAGGGCCTTGGCGAGGCCGCCGGCCCCGGTGGTCTCCTGACCGACGCAGCCGCACTCCAGCGGCCATGTCTCGTCCTGGTTGCGGGCGGCCTGGCCGCCCACGCGCAGCTGGAGCAGGACCGCGTCGGCGTCGGCGACGCCCGCGTCGATGTCCGAGGTGGTGACGATCCTCCCCGGGTGGCCCTGCTTGGCGAAGATCCGCCGGGCGAGGCCGCCGACGAGTTCGAGCCGGTGGGCGTCCGGGTCGACGAGCACGAGTTCCTCGACCGGCAGGGTGTCCCGCAGCCGTGCGAATCCGTCGATCAGTTCAGGTGTGTAGGTGGACCCGCCACCCACTACTGCGAGCTTCATGAATCAGCCCTTTACTCCGGTCAGTGTGACGCCCTCGACAAATGCCTTCTGTGCGAAGAAGAAGACGACGATCACAGGGGCCATGACCAGAACGGTCGCGGCCATGGTCAGGTTCCAGTCGGTGTGGTGTGCGCCCTTGAAGGACTCCAGTCCGTAACTCAGCGTCCACGCAGCCGGGTTCTCGGAGGCGTAGATCTGGGGGCCGAAGTAGTCGTTCCAGGCGTAGAAGAACTGGAAGAGGGCGACGGCGGCGATGCCCGGCTTGGCCATCGGGATCACGACGCGCAGCAGGGTGCGGAACTCGCCGCAGCCGTCGACCTTCGCCGCGTCCAGGTACTCGTTGGGGATGGTCAGCAGGAACTGCCGCAGCAGGAAGATGGAGAACGCGTCACCGAACGCCATCGGGATGATCAGCGGCCAGAGCGTGCCGGACATGTCCAGCTGCTTGGCCCAGAACAGGTACATCGGGATGACGACGACCTGCGGCGGCAGCATCATCATCGAGATGACGAGCATCAGCGACAGATGCCGGCCGCGGAAGCGGAACTTGGCGAGCGCGTACGCCACGGGCAGCGAGGACACGACCGTGAGGACGGTGCCCAGACCCGCGTACAGCAGGGTGTTCTTCCACCAGGTCAGGAACCCCGGAGTGTCGAACACCTCCTTGTAGTTGCTCCACTCGAAGGGGCGCGGCCACAGGTCACGGGTCAGTGCCTGCTGGTCGCTCATCAGCGAGGTGAGGAAGAGGAAGACGAACGGCAGCACGAAGAAGAGCGCGGCCGCGACGCCGAGCGAGTGCACACCGATCCAGTGCAGCAGCGCCTTGCGGCGCGCTACCCGCTCGGCCGGGGTGACGGGGTCGCTCGCCGGGCCGGCGGCCTTCGGGGTGTCGAGTACCTGCGCCACGTCACTCACCTGCCTGGATCAGTCCGCTGCGGCGCCGCATCAGCAGTGCGGTGAACGCCATGGCGAGGACGAAGAGAACGAGCGCGACCACACAGGCGGAGCCGTAGTCGAAGCGCTGGAAACCGAGGTTGTAGACCAGCTGCGGAAGCGTCAGTGTCGACTTGTCGGGATAGCCGGGCTCGAACTGCTGCCCCGAGCCGCCCATGACACCGGACGCGACCTTCCCGGCCACGAGCGGCTGGGTGTAGTACTGCATCGTCTGGATGATGCCGGTGACCACGGCGAACATGATGATCGGCGAGATGTTCGGCAGCGTGACGAAGCGGAACCGCTGGTACGAGGACGCCCCGTCCAGCTCCGCCGCCTCGTACTGCTCCTTCGGTACGTCGAGGAGCGCGGCCATGAAGATCACCATCAGGTCGCCCACCCCCCACACCGCGAGGGCGGTCAGCGCCGGCTTGGACCAGGTGGCGTCGGTGAACCAGCCGGGGGTCGGCAGTCCGAGCTCGCCGAGGATCGAGTTGACCGGTCCCGTACCCGGGTTGAGGAGGAAGACGAAGCCCAGCGTGGCGGCGACCGGCGGTGCCAGGTAGGGCAGGTAGAAGAGGGTCCGGAAGACGCCGGTACCCGTCTTGATCTTGGTGATCAGCAGGCCGACGCCGAGACCGAAGACCACCCGGCAGGTCACCATGACCAGGACCAGCCACAGCGTGTTGCGCAGGGCGGGCCAGAACAACGGGTAGTCGTTGAAGACGAACGACCAGTTCTGCAGCCCGCTGAACTCGGGGGCGGAGAAACCGTCGTAGCTGGTGAAGGAGAAATAGAGCGTGGAGATCAGCGGGTAGGCGAAGAAGACGCAGAACCCGATCAGCCACGGCGACATGAAGGCCGCCGTCCGAAGCGCCGAGCGACGGCGCTTCGAACGGAGTGTGTACGTGCTCATCGCGTCGGCTCTACTTCGCCTGTGCGATCGCCGCGTCGATTTCCTTCGCGGTCTTCTCCAGGCCCGCCCTGATGTCCTTCTGGGTGCCCTTCTCGACCTCGAAGCCGAGGTTCTGCAGGGACGTCAGGTACGCGCCGCCGTTCACCGAGGGCGGGGTGGTGGTGGACTTCGGGTTGGCCGCGATGTCCAGGAAGGTCTTGAAGCGCGGGTCGTACTTCAGCTTCGGCGACTTGAGCGCGGCGAGCGTGGAGGGCACGTTGTGGATGGCGTTGGCGAAGTTCACCACCGCGTCGGTGTCGGTCGTCATGAACTTCACCAGCTCCCAGGCGGCGTTCTGCTTGCTGGAGGTGGCGGCGATCCCGGCGATGGTACCGGTCAGATAGCCCTTGCCGTACGTGTCGGCCTCGTCGTCGGCGACGGGCATCGGGGCCACGCCGATCTCGAACTCCGGCTTGGTGTCCTCGGCCATGCCGAGCCGCCACTCGCCGTCCAGCTGCATGGCCACCTGGCCGGTGTGGAACGGGTGCTTCGCGCCCCACTCGTCACCGAAGCCGGTACGGAACTTCTCCAGCTTCTGGTAGCCGCCGAGCGAGTCGACCAGCTTCTTCTGGTTGGTGAGCATCGACGTGAACGCCGGGTCCTTGGCGATGTTGGACTTGCCGTCCGCGTCGAAGTACGACGGGTTCCAGCTGCCGAGGTAGTGCTCGGTCGTCGACTCGTAGCCGTGGTAGTTCGGCATGAAGCCGAGCTGCTCGTACGAGTCGCCCTTGGTCTTCGTCAGCTTCTTGGCGTCGGCGGCGAACTCGGACCAGGTCTTCGGCGGGCTCGCGATCCCGGCGTCCTCGAACGCGTCCTTGTTGTAGTACAGCCCGTACGCGTCGCCCAGCAGCGGCACCGTGCAGCGCACGCCGTCGAACTGCGTGTACTCGTTCATCGCCTTCGGGAAGGTCGCGTCCGCGTCGATCCCGTCCTTCTTCAGGAACGGGTTGAGGTCGACGAACGCCTTCGACGAGCAGAACTTGCCCACGTTGTTCGTGGTGAACGACGAGACGACGTCCGGAGCCTTGGAACCGCCCGCACGGAGTGCCTGGTTGATCTTGTCGTCGGTCATGTTGCCGACGACCTTCACATGGATGTTGGGGTGCGCCTTCTCGAAGGCGGCGACCGTGTCCTGGATGCCCTTGACCTCGTTCGGGGCGCTCCAGCCGTGCCAGAAGTTGATGGTCGTCTCCTTGGACGCGTCATCACTGGCACCGGAGCTGCTCTGACCGGTACAGGCGGAGGCGAACAGGGCTATCGCGGCGGTCGCGGCGAGCGCGACGGCCGGCTTCCGGCGGTTTCCGGACATGGTGATGTCTCCCGATGAAGGGTTGGGACAGGGGGAAGGAAGGTGTACGTGGAGGTGCGGGGTCAGCGCGAGGTGTCGAACACTTCGTCGCGAGTGGTGGCGAGCGCGCTCTCCAGCGCGCCACGCAGGACGGGGCGGTGGGTCACCTCGCCGGTGATCAGCTTGGGGCGGGACGCCGCCAGTTCGGCGAGTTCGGCGGCCACCCGGGCGCGCAGCGGTTCGCCGCCGCGCGCGATCAGCTCACCGGACAGCACGACGACCTCGGGGTCCAGGACGGCGACCATGGAGGCGAGACCGGTGGCCAGGCCGGTGGCGAACAGGTCGAGGAGCCGGCCGTACGGCCCGCCCCCGCCCTGCTCCACGGCCTCGGCCGCCC
Organism: Streptomyces sp. NBC_00385; assembly: GCF_035917155.1. Lineage (NCBI taxonomy): Bacteria > Bacillati > Actinomycetota > Actinomycetes > Kitasatosporales > Streptomycetaceae > Streptomyces > Streptomyces sp. NBC_00385. The sequence goes on from NZ_CP107951.1 coordinate 5,790,191, forward strand.
GGCCCACCAGGCGGGCCGCGATCTCGTGATGGGTGCCCGGGCCGCGCACCGCCTCGTCGTCGATTCCGAGCTCACGGGCCAGCCGGGCGAGCACCTGGGCGCCCGCCAGTTCCTGGAAGCCGCCCGCGTTCGCCTTGGTGACCTGGCGGACCAGCGGAGCGCCCGGCACCGGCAGGAAGCCGACCTCGCCGGCGCCGCCGGTGAAGCCGCGGTGCAGCCGGCCGTTGATGACGAGGGCCGCGCCGAGGCCCTCCTCGTTCCACAGCAGCACGAAGTCCTCGTGCCCCCGCGCCGCGCCCAGCCGCTGTTCGGCCACCGCGACGAGGTTCACGTCGTTCTCGTACTCCACCGGCATCGGCAGGAAGGCCGCCAGCTCGTCCAGCAGGGTGGGGGAGTGCCAGCCGGGCAGGTGCGAGGCGTACCGCAGCCGGCCCGTGCCCGGGTCGAACGCGCCCGGCGTGCCGATGACGACCCGGTGCACGTCGGACCGGGTCAGCCCGGCCTCCTTGACGGCCCCGTCCAGCGCTTCCGCGACCTGCCGGACCACACTGTCGGCGCGACGCCCGGGGGTCCGCAGTTCGAACTCGCCGACCGTCTCGCCCGTCACATCGGCGACGGCTGCGACGATCCGCTGGGCGTTCACATCGAGCCCCGCGACATGCGCGGCCGACGCGTTGACGGCGTACAGCTGCGCGTTGGGCCCGGGCCGCCCGGCCGCGGTCCCGGTCGCGACGACCAGGCCGGCCGCCTCCAGCCGGGCCAGCAGCTGGGAGGCGGTGGGCTTGGAGAGCCCGGTCAGCTTCCCGATCCGGGTCCGCGACAGGGGCCCGTGCTCCAGCAGCAGATCCAGGGCGGCGCGGTCGTTCATGGCGCGCAGGACGCGGGGGGTACCCGGCGTGGTTCCGGCCATGGTCACTGCACCTGCCCTCTGTTAGGAAAGTTTCCTATTCGGTGGGAGGACCGTAGGCCGCACGTCACCGGGGCGTCAATGGTCCGCACCGCGGTGGCAACCAAAGCGTTACCTGCGCGGGGCCGGTGCGGCCCGGGACGGCGCGGCGTCACGGAGGCCCGGATACCCAACGCCGCTCATGAAGAACCGAGTTGCCCGGGAAACACGGCCGAGGGGCACCCCGCGGACTTCGCGGGGTGCCCCTCGGCCGTGCGGCGTACGGCCGCGCGCTACTTCGTGATGTTCGGCGTCGCCGGGGGGATCGGGGTCGCCGCCAGGGACTGGGGCGAGGTGGCCGAGGCGTACGCCGAAGGGGCGGCCATCGCTGCCGTGGGGTCGGCGGCCGAGGGCTCGTCCGGCTGGGCCGGGATGCCGCCGACCATGCGGATGCCGGCCTCGTCGAAGGCGCGCTTGATGCGCCAGCGCAGCTCGCGCTCCACACCCAGCGCCTTGCCCGGCATCGTCTTCGCGGTGACCCGGACCGTCATCGAGTCCAGCAGCACGCTGTCCAGGCCCAGGATCTCCACCGGACCCCACAGGCGCTCGGTCCACGGGTCGTCCTTGGCCATCAGCTGGGCGGCCTCGGTGATCACGGTACGGATCCGGTCCAGATCCTCCGTGGGGCGCACCTGTACGTCGACCCCGGCGGTGGACCAGCCCTGGCTGAGGTTGCCTATCCGCTTCACCTCGCCGTTGCGGACGTACCAGATCTCGCCGTTGTCACCGCGGAGCTTGGTGACCCGCAGACCGACCTCGATGACCTCGCCGGAGGCCACGCCCGCGTCGATGGTGTCCCCGACGCCGTACTGGTCCTCAAGGATCATGAAGACGCCGGACAGGAAGTCGGTGACCAGGTTGCGCGCACCGAAGCCGAGGGCCACACCGGCGACGCCCGCGGAGGCCAGCAGCGGCGCCAGATTGATCTCGAACGCGCCCAGGATCATCAGGGCGGCCGTGCCGAGGATCAGGAACGAGGCCACCGAACGGAGTACGGAACCGATCGCCTCCGAGCGCTGCCGGCGCCGTTCCGCGTTGACCAGCAGGCCGCCGAGCGCGGTGCCCTCCACTGCCTGGGCGCTGCGGTTCATGCGCTCGATGAGCTTGGTCAGCGTGCGGCGGACGGCGATGCGCAACGCGATCGCGATCGCGGCGATGAGCATGATCCGCAGGCCGGTGTTCAGCCAGGTGGACCAGTTCTCCTCCACCCAGCTCGCGGCGTTGCCGGCCTGCTTCGCGGCTTCGTCCAGCGAGCCGCCGGGCTCGGGAGACGGGGCTGCGGCCAACAGGGCGGACAGGGACACGGCGAAACCTCCAGTTGGGCGAGCGCTGAACAACCACACTAACGGGGCATCCGGAATGCTCCGTTGCCGTGACGGAGGGGAGAGACGCGTCTCACCCGGGGATAGGGAAGAGGTAAGGGACGTGTCCCGCGAGGCAGTGTGTGTGTGCGGCCTGTGGCCGATCGCACACCGGGCGCGCTCGCGGCGGGCAGGCCCCCGAAGCGCCTGTTCCGGCGCGTCCCGTCGTACGGGCGGCAGGGTCCCGGAAGAAAATCCTTCCGGCCCGTTACCCGCACGTGGTGGCGCTTCGACCAGGCAGGAGGGGAGACTGAGACCGGATCGTCCCGGCGCGAGCCACGCGCCGCCGGCGTACAAGGAGGCGTCCACGTGCCGCATGTCCTGGTTCTCAACGCGTCGTACGAGCCGCTCGGCGTCGTACCGCTCCGCCGCGCGCTCGTCCTCGTCCTCGAGAACAAGGCCATTTGCCTTGAGGAGTCCGGCGCCTTCATGCACAGTGCCACCCGTGCCGTTCCGGCCCCGAGCGTCGTCCGGCTGAAGCGGTTCGTACGCGTTCCCTACCGGGGGCCCGTCCCGCTGACCCGCCGGGCGCTCTTCGCCAGGGACGGCGGGCGCTGCATGTACTGCGGCGCCGCCGCGACCAGCGTCGACCACGTCATCCCGCGCAGCCGCGGCGGACAGCACGCCTGGGACAACGTGGTGGCCGCCTGCCGCCGCTGCAACCACGTCAAGGCCGACCGTCATCTGCCCGAGCTCGGCTGGCGGCTGCACCAGCAACCCGCGCCGCCGACCGGACTGGCCTGGCGGATCATCGGCACGGGGCACCGCGACCCGCGCTGGCTGCCCTACTTGCAACCGTTCGGCGCGGACGACGCGATGGCCCGGATCGACGGCATCTCAGCCTGACGATCCGGGCTTCCGTGTCTCCGCCTCGCGCCGGGCCTCAGGCGAAGCGCAGCTCCGCCGGGTGAGCCATGCGGCGCAGCAGCGGCAGCGAGGTCGCGGCGGCCAGCAGACACGCGGCGTACACCGTCACGGGGACGAGCAGCGGCAGCATGGACGGAACCGTGCCGGGCGCGGCCACGGCGGTGTACGCGAGGTGGACCGCCATGCCGCCGATGGTTGCGAGCAGCACCGCGGGGGCCAGCGGGAGCGCGGTCTCCAGGAGCGTGGCCCGGGCCAGCACCGTGTGCGGCACCCCGGCCGCGGTCTGGGCGGCGAGGCCCCTGCGCCGGGTGGCGAGGGACTCCGCCGTGCCCACGGCGAGGCCGAAGAGGCTGATGGCGAGGGCCACCAGGATCGCGACCCCCGTGAGGTCTATGCCGGTCGTGTAGAAGGCGAGGCCCTCCGGTGTCCGGATGCCCTTCCCCCGCAGGTCGGCGAGCACCACCTCCCGCACCCCCACGAAGGCGATCCCGACGACGGTCACCAGGAGCAGTGCGGCATGGGTGCGCGCGGCGGCCCACGGGTCGTCCCTGAGCCTGCCCGCGGCGATCATGACCGCCGGGCTCTTCGCGCTCTGTGCCAGCCGCCGGCCGATGTGGGCCGCCGACGCACCGGCCGCCCAGACCGCGCCCGCCCCGGTGAGGAACACCAGGCCGAACACCAGCATCGGGAGGGACGCGGCGGCCGGGTCGCTGCCCCGCACCACGAGGGCGTACGCCCCGACGGCGATCGGCAGTGCCGCGACGGACAGGACCAGCAGCGGCCGGGACCCGCGCTCCGGCCGCACCCGGCGCACCTCGCCGAGCGGCGACGCCATCACCCGGCGCAGGGCCAGCACGCTCACCAGCGTGCCGGCCACCGGCACGCCGATGACGACCAGCACGAAGGCCACCCAGGCCGCCGCGGGAGGTGTGTGGCTCTGCGCGGCGAGAGCCACGCCGACGACGCCGAGCCCGCCGGCCGACCCCGCCAGGCAGACCGGCGCGGACTCCAGCGCGCTGATGCGGCGCACCTGCGCGGGCGACGCCCCGGCGAGCCGCAGCCCGGCCATCCGCCGGTCGCGGTGCACGGCGCCGATCCGGGCGCACTGGCCGAGGAGGCCGAGTACGGGGATGAGCAGGAGCAACAGGGCGACCACCACGCCGGCGCGCTCGCCCGGCTGGTTCAGCAAGCCGTGTCCGAACGGGATGGACACCTGTCCCCGGACGGCGGCGACCGTGATCGCGGCGAGCGCGAACACCGTGGCGAGCAGGGCGCCCACCGCGGTGAGCGCGATCCGCCACCACTCACGGCGGTCCGAGCCGCGGGCCAGGTTCCAGGCGATGCGTGCGTCAGCCCTCATGGTGGGCGGCCTCCTGGACGACGAAGGGCGTGGCACCGGAGTGGACGGCCCCGTCCCGCAGCCACACCTCCCGGTCCGCGTACGCCGCGATCTGGGCGTCGTGCGTGATGAGCAGCACCGCGGCGCCGGACTCGCGGGCGGCGTGCACCAGCGCCGTCATCACCTGCTCCCCGGCGAGCGAGTCCAGGGCCCCGGTCGGCTCGTCCGCGAAGACGGCCTTCGGACCCGTCACCCACGCCCGTGCCAGCGCCACCCGCTGACCCTGGCCGCCACTCAGCTCCCCGGGCCGCAGCGCGGCCTGGCCGCGCACACCGAAGCGCTCCAGCCACTCGTCCGCCCGGTCCCGCGCCGCGGCGCGGGCGGTCCCCGCGAGGAGCAGCGGCAGCATCACGTTGTCGTGCACGGTGAGTTCGGGGATCAGCTGTCCGAACTGGAAGACCACACCGAAATCGGTGCGCCGCAGCTCGCTGAGCCGGTTCTCCGACGCCCGGTCGAGCCGCTCCCTGCCGTACGACACCTCGCCCTCGTCGGGGCGGACGATGCCCGCCAGGCAGTGCAGCAGCGTCGACTTCCCACTGCCGCTGGCCCCGGTGACGGCGAGGATCTCGCCCGCCCGGAGGGTGACCGAGGCACCGCGCAGGGCCTGCGACCTTCCGTACTGTTTCGTCAGGCCGGTGGCGCTGATCATCGGTTCCGCGGCCCCGGAGGGCTGCTCGGTCTGTGTGTTCATACTGCGTCGACCTCCGCGGTCAGGGTGGTGAGACGGGTGGCCGTCGTGGCCATCCACCGCACGTCGGCGTCCAGATGGGCCAGGGCGTAGTCGGCCGAGAGGACGGTGCTCAGATCGGCGCCCGGTGTGGTCTTGAGACCGGTCAGTTCGTGCATGCGCACCATGTGGGCGGCACGCTGGGCCCGGAGGTACGTGGCCGCCTCCGCCGTCCGGTCGCCGCCCTCGGCCCCCGCTACCAGGAGCGAGATGACGACCTTGGCGAAGATCTCGTTCGTGACGAAGGGAGCGGGCGGGGTGACCCCTTGGGCCCAGGTGGCGAGTTCGTCCGCCCCCCGGTCCGTGGAGCGGTACAGGGTGCGCTCGGGGCCGCCGTCGGAGTCGGTGCCCTCCACGGCGGCCAGGTCGTCCCGCACCAGGCGTTGCAGGGTCGTGTAGACCTGCCCGTAGGCCAGCGGGCGGGCCTGGGGGAAGAGTTCGTCGTAGCGCCGTTTGAGGTCGTAGCCATGGCAGGGGCTTCCGGCAAGCAGGCCCAGAAGAATGTGACGGGTGCTCATGGGGCGTGACTATATACTCGGTATATGTACTGAGTGAATACTTCGGCGTACATGAGGGCGCGAGGTGGTGGCGGAGCGGTGGAGCGGGTGCGGTGCGACGGCCCGCCGGGCGGGCTACTCCGCTACGGCGTACGCCTGGACCGACCAGAGCGAGTAGCCGTACTCGGTCGCCCGTCCGTCGCCCTGGACCCGGATGAAACGGGTGTCCTTCGCGTCCATCCGGACGGACTCGTGCCCGCCCCCGCCGTTGCGGACGGTGGCCGCCGTGCGCCAGGTGCGCCCGTCGGCGGAGACCTGTATGCGGTAGCGGGAGGCGTAGGCGTCCTGCCAGTCCAGCACCACCTGGCCGACCCGGGCCGGGGCCGGCAGTTCGGCCTGCCACCAGGCGCCGTCCTCGGGCGGCGAGGACCAGCGGGTCTTCAGGTCGCCGTCCGAGGCGGCGGCCGCCGGGAAGTCCGCGGTCTCGTCCCCGGACGAGGAGGCGGTGGCCGTACGCAGCAGATCGGGGCCCGCCGTGCGGGGGAAGGCCCGGACGGTCAGGGTGGTCTCCTCGGTGCCGAAGGAGAACGGCACCGCGTACTCACCCGCGGGCGTGTCCGCGGGGACGGTGATCTCCACGGGTACCTCGGTACGGGAGCCGCGCGGCACGGTCGTCTGCTTCGGCACCCGCACCTTGATGCCCTTGGGTGCCTTCGCGGTGAGCACGCCGCGTACCTCGGCCGGACGGCGCGCGGAGAGCCGGGCCTCGACCCGCAGCGGCTTGCCGCCGATCTCGGCGTCCGTCTCCCCGCGTGCGAGATCGAGCCGGGCGGCGGGCTCGTCGCCGAACCACGGCACCAGGGAGCGCACCCGGGGGGCCGTGCCGGCGGACGGGGCCGCACCCGCGAGCGGCGGGATGATGAGAGGCGGTGCGCCGGTGAGCGCCGGGGTGGCGGTCGGCCAGCTGATCCGGACCGCGTCCGCGCGCACGCCCTGGCCCGGCGACTGGGTCCAGCCCCGCGCCGACAGGGCACCGAGGCTCCGCCAGCCCTCGCCCGGCACATGGGCCTGGACCGTCGCGCCCGACACCGTCGAGTCGTCGCCGGGCACCGTCATCGCGGTGACGGCCTCCAGCGGGCGCGCCCGGTCGAAGTCCAGGGTGTAGCTGCCCGGAGCCTCGGCCACCGTGCCGTTGTCGCGGTCCGAACCCGTCCAGGCGGCGGACTCCTTGCGTACCCGGTCGAGGAACGGGCCGAGCACCCCCTTGCCGACCGTTGCGCCGCCCGTCCTCACGGCCTTGACCGCCGGCTCCAGGGCCAGCGAGGCCTCCCAGGCGGCCGCCCCGTCGTCGCGCGCCTGCGCCTGGAGCAGATCGACGGCCAGCTCGCCCGCCCGGCCGTAACGCGCCAACTGCTCGCTCCACGGACGCACTTCGTCGTCGAGGCGCCCGTCGGCCAGTCCGGTCAGCCGCTGCGGGGTCTCGCGCATCACCGTGAACGCGGCCCGCAGCCGGCGCGCCGCCTCGTCGCGGGCCGGGGCTCCGTCGGCCGTACGGGACTTCCAGAACGCGGCGAACAGCGGCTGCAGATACGCCGATTCGTCACCGCCCAGCACGGACCCCGCGCTGTTGCCCGCCAGGGCGCGCAGCGCGTCCCGGCTGCGGGCGTCGCCGCCCGCGAGATCGTCCAGGGCCGCCTGCCAGGACTCCTGCGCCTCGTACGCCTTCGGGTTCCAGGCGAAGTCGGCGGCGGTGAACAGCGGGATCCGGGACGCGGACGGCTGCTCCATCGCATTGGCCAGCAGCGCCGCCGAACCGATGGCGACCGCCGGGTCCCGGCCGGTGTACGGGCCCAGGAAGATCCGGTCCTGGGCGTAGTCGTTGACCGGGTAGTTGTCCATGGTGACCAGCGGATGGCGGAACGTGGTGCGGGCACCGGCCAGTTCGCCGCCGGTGATGGTCCTCGGCACGACCCCGACGCCGGTCCAGGCGACCTGCACCCGCTCGTCGAGCTCCCCGGCGAGCGCGGTGCGGTAGGCCGTCGCCCCGTCCTGGTAGAACTCCGTCGGCATCATGGACAGCGGCTCCGAGCCCGGATGCCGCTCCGCGAGGTGCCGCGCCACCGCGCTCACGACCCGGGCCTGCGCCCTGGCGGCCGCCTCCGGGCCGCTGCCGAACGTGTCGGCGTCGGCCGAGCAGTGCCACTCGCTGTAGCTGACGTCCTGGAACTGCACCTGGAAGACCCGCACGCCCAGGGCCCACATCGCGTCGATCTTCTTCGTCAGCGCCTTCACGTCGCGGTCCGACGACAGGCACATGGACTGACCCGGAGCAACGGCCCAGCCGAGCGTCACATGCTCGGCGGCGGCCCGCGCGGCCAGCGCACGGAACTCGGCGCGCCGCTCGGCGGGGTACGGATCGCGCCAGCGGGCCTGCCGGTACGGGTCGTCGCCGGCCGCGTAGAGGTAGCGGTTCTGCTTGGTGCGCCCCATGAAGCCGAGCTGGGCGAGCCGTTCCTCCTGGGACCACGGCTGACCGTAGAAGCCCTCGGTCATCCCGCGTACGGCACCGGCCGGCCAGTCCCGGACGGTGACACCGGCGATCCGGCCGTCCCCGGCCAGCTGACGCAGCGTCTGCACCGCGTGGAACAGGCCGTCGTCGCCGACGCCGTCCACGGCGACGGTGTCCCGGCCCGCGACCCGGCCGACCGCGATGCGGTAGCCGCCGGACGGCAGATCGGCACGGTCGGGCGCGCGCAGCGTACGCAGCGCGTCCACGGCACCGTCCCCGCCGAACCGGATGACGGGCCCGCCGCCGGGCAGCGACTCGTGGACGGACCGCACACCCGCGTCGCGCAGTACCCGGCGGAGCGCCTCGACGGCGTACGGATCCGCCCCGTCGCCGGCGACGAGTGTCACCTCGCCGGAGAGCGGGACCGAGGACCCGGACACCTTGATGCTCTGCGGCCGCGGCCACACGGCGGGCGGCGCCGCGTCGTCGGTGCGGTCCGGTGTGGTGACGGGATGGGTGCCGGGCGGGGAGGGGGCGGCGACGGCGGCCGGGGCCCCCGCGGAGAGCAGCCCGCCGAGCACGGCCACGGCGACGGCCGCCGCGTGCTTCCTGCGCCTGAGCTGCATGCCTGTCTCCCTACGCGCCCACCGGTGGGATCCGAGCCCACCACCCGCGCGCGAGAGTGTCAATGCGCATGGGCGCCGTGGGGTAAATGCCCGATATGACGGTCGCGGTGAAGGGTTCTCCACGCGCGGCGGCACACGCGAAAGACCACGCCGAATGGCCGAAACAAGCGGACGTTTTACGGAGAACCCGCCCCGGGGGAACGGAATGTGACCCGGAGCACGTTGAACTCGTTGTCATAACGCCTACGTCTGCGGCCGCGTCCGCTGGGTAGGTCTGCTGTGTCCTGTTCTCCACGGCCAGGAGGCCACCATGCCCGCCGCTGCGCAGCTTCTGCTCTCCGCCCTGTCCAAACAGGTACCGGGTCCCGCCCCGTACATCAGCGCACCCCCGGCCACCCCGAGCACGCCCGGCCCGCTCACGAGCGAGGCGCCGCTGGCCGACGCCATACCCCTGACCAGCGAGCCTCCGCTCGCCGACGCCACACCTCTGACCAGCGAACCCCCGCTCGCCGTCCTCGCCCCGCTGACCAGCGAGCCGGCTTCTTCCGGCAGCGCTCGGGGCATGGAGTCCCCAGGAGTCTGAATGGGCCTGTCCCGGCTCGCCGCACTGCACGGCGTCGCCACCTCCTTCTCCCCGTCCGCCGATGTCACGGTGCCCGTCCCCGAGGGCACGGTCGTCGCGGTGCTCGCCGCGCTCGGCGTCGACGCCACCACGCCCGAAGCGGTACGGGAGGCGCTCGCCGCCGCCGAGTCCGCGGCCGGCTCCCGGCTGCTCCCGGCCACGCTGGTGGTCTGGGCCGGAGAGCCGCTGCCCCCGGCCCTGACCGCGCTGCCGCCCGGCACGGAGCTGACGGTCCGCCCGGAGGAGCCCGCCGAGGCCCCGCCGGCCCCGATGCGCGTCCCCGCCGGGGGTACGGTTCCGGCCGAATCCCGCCCGGCCGACGCCCGGGCCGCGGTGGTGGACCCCGCGGCACCCGGGCGAGGGACCTCGCGGACCCCGGCCGCGCCCGGCTGGTGGACCGAGCCGCCGTCGGGGGTGCACCGGCTGACCGTCCGGGTGCCGGGTGCGCAGGACCGGGGGAGCGGCCCGGACGGGCCGGTGACGGAGACCTGCACGCTCGTGGTCGCCCCGGCGCGCGTGCCGCAGCCGCCCGGGCGCAGCCACGGCTTCCTCGTCCAGCTCTACTCCCTGCTCTCCGCCCGCTCCTGGGGCATGGGCGACCTCGGCGACCTCGCCGATCTCGCCTCCTGGTCCGGGCGCTGCCTCGGAGCCGGCTTCGTCCAGGTCAACCCGCTGCACGCCGCGGTCCTCGGCAACCCCACCGACCCCTCGCCCTACCGCCCGTCCTCGCGGCGGTTCCCCGACCCCGTGCACCTGCGCATCGAGTCCGTCCCGGAGTACGGGCACGCGCCCGACCCCGCCGCCCTCGACGACCTGCGCCGCCGGGCCGCCGAACTCAGCGAGGCCGTGCTGAACAAGGGTGCCCTGATCGACCGGGACGCCGTCTGGGAGCTCAAGCGGCAGGCCCTCGACATCCTCGTCGCCGTCCCCCTCACACCCGGCCGCCGCGCCGCCTACTGCGACTTCCTCGCCGAGCAGGGGCAGGCCCTGGAGGACCACGCCCTGTGGTGCGCCCTCGCCGAGGTGCACGGCTCCGACTGGCACACCTGGCCGGCCGGCCTGCGCGACCCCCGCTCCCCGGAGACGGCCCGCGCCCGCGGCGAACTGCTGGACCGGGTCGACTTCCACTGCCGGCTCGCCTGGCTGACCGGCACTCAGCTCGCCGCCGCCCAGCGCGCCGCGAAGGACGCGGGCATGGCCGTCGGGATCGTCCACGACCTCGCCGTGGGCGTGCACCCCGGCGGCGCCGACACCTGGGCCCAGCAGGACGCCTTCGCGCACGGCATGTCCGTCGGCGCACCCCCGGACGCCTTCAACGCCCGCGGCCAGGACTGGGGGCTGCCGCCCTGGAGACCCGACGCCCTCGCCGCGTCCGGCTACGCCCCGTACCGAGGACTCCTGCGCGGCCTTCTCGCGCACGCCGGGGCCCTGCGCATCGACCACGTCATGGGCCTCTTCCGGCTCTGGTGGGTGCCCGAGGGGCGCCCGCCCACCGAGGGCACCTACGTCAGCCACGACGCGGAGGCGATGCTCGCCGTCCTCGTCCTGGAGGCCCACCGCGCCGGCACCGTCGTCATAGGGGAGGACCTCGGCACCGTGGAACCGGGCGTCCGCGAGGCGCTCGCCCGCCGCGGTGTCCTCGGCACCTCCGTGCTCTGGTTCGAGCGCGACTGGTCGGGCACCGGCCGCCCGCTCGCCCCGGAGGAATGGCGCGAGGACTGCCTGGCCACCGCCACCACCCACGACCTGCCGTCCACCGCCGCCCGGCTGACCGGCGACCATGTGACGCTGCGCCACCGCCTCGGCCTGCTCACCCGCCCGCTGGACGAGGAGCGCACCGAGGACGGCACCGACACCGCGGAGTGGCTCGGCCTCCTCTCCCGCCTCGGCCTGCTCCCCGAGGGCGGCGGCGACGAGGAGGCCGCCGTCCGCGCCGTCCACCGCTTCCTGCTGCGCACCCCCGCCCGCATGGCCGGCGTCTGGCTCCCCGACACCATCGGTGACCGCCGCCCGCAGAACCTGCCGGGCACCTGGGACCAGTACCCCAACTGGCGGCTGCCCATCGCCGATGCCGAGGGCCGCCCGGTCACCCTGGAGGAACTGGCCGCCTCACCCCGGCTGCACCGGCTGATGGAAGTACTCCGACCCCGTCAGGAGCCTCCGAGAACCCGTACGGCACCCCCGGGCGCGCGGCCGTCGTAGGCGTTCGCTACGTTTGCACCGTGGACAAGAAGAACGCTATGCGCGCCGGCGCGGTCGCTGCCGGAACGACGCTGATGATGCTGCTGATGTCGTCCCCCGCGCTCGCGCTCACCCGCGACGACGGCGACGACCCGGGACCGGGCCTGAGCGTGATCGACACGATCGGTCTGTTCGTCGTGGCCCCCCTGGCCCTGTTCGCGGTCATCGCGGGCCTGGTCATGGTCCTCGACAAGTCGAAGAAGCAGGCCTAGTCCCCCACCGGACACCCAGGACACTCCGGGTGCGCCGCCGGTACTCACGTACCGAGCGGCGCATTCGCATGTCCGGAGCGGGAACGGGAGCCGGACCCGGGGCGGAGCGCGGCACGCCCGGTAGGTTGCGGCCATGATCGAGTGGGACGTCAAGAAGCTCCGCATCCTGCGCACCCTGCGCGACCGGGGCACCGTCACCGCGGCTGCCGAGGCGCTGCTGATGACCCCGTCGGCCGTCTCCCAGCAGCTCTCCAACCTGTCCAGGCAGCTCGGCGTACCCCTGCTGGAGGCACAGGGCCGGCGCGTGCGCCTGACCGATGCCGCCCATCTGGTGCTCCGCCACGCCGAGGCGGTCTTCGCCCAACTGGAGCGCGCCGACGCCGAACTGACCGGCTATCTGCACGGCGAGGCGGGCGAGGTGCGGATCGCCGCCTTCGCCACCGCCGTCCCCGCCCTCGTCGTGCCCGCCGTGCAGGCGCTGCGGGACGAGGAACGGCCGGGGCCGGACGTACGGGTCCGGGAGGCCGAGGCGGCGCAGGCCTACGAACTCCTGGTCGCCGGCGACGTGGACCTGGCGCTCTCCCTGGCCGCCCACGCCCCGACCGCGCGCGACCCCCGCTTCGCCGTGCTGCCGCTGCTGGCGGACCCGCTGGACGTGGCGCTGCCGGCCGGCCACCGGCTCGCGGGCGCGTCCGGGCTGCGGCTGGCGGACCTGTCCGCCGAGCCATGGATCTTCGGCGGCTCGGGGCCCTGGTCCGAGATCACCACGGCCGCGTGCGAGGCCGCGGGCTTCGTCCCGGAGCAGGCGCACAGCGCCTCCGGCTGGACCGCGATCCTCGCCATGGTCGAGGGGGGAATGGGCGTCGCGCTGATCCCCCGCATGGCGTCGGCGGAGCGCCAGAGCCGGGACGGTGTGGTGATGCGAGTCCTCGAAGCGGACCGGCCCCGGCGCCATGTGGTGGCCGCGGTCCGGCAGGGGGCCGAGCAGGGCCCGGCGGTGGCCCGGGTACTCACGGCGCTGCGGGAGGCGGCGAAACCATTCAGTCACCCTTAACGATTCATGCGAAAACTTTCGATGGACCTAATGGCTTCACGCGTACGACAGTGAACGCATGACCTTCGAACAGAATGAGAACCACCACGACGACCCCCACGCCAACGACGCGGCCCCGTACGGCGGTGGTGACCCGTACGCCGACTACCGCACCACCGACCTCCCCTTCACCGAGCTCGTCGACCTCGCCGACCGCCGTCTCGGCGCGGGCGTGATCGCCGCCAACGACGAGTTCTTCGCCCAGCGCGAGAACCTCCTGGTCCGCGAGCGCGCCGTCTTCGACCCCGAGCACTTCGGCCACAAGGGCAAGATCATGGACGGCTGGGAGACCCGCCGCCGACGCGGCGCGGACGCCGCCCACCCGTTCCCCGCCCCGGACGAGCACGACTGGGCCCTTATCCGGCTCGGCGCCCCCGGCATCATCCGCGGCATCGTCGTCGACACCGCCCACTTCCGCGGCAACTACCCGCAGCGCGTCTCGGTCCAGGCGACCTCCGTCGCAGGCTCGCCCGGCCCTGCCGAACTCCTCGCCGACGACGTGAAGTGGGAGGAGATCGTCCCGCCGACCCCCGTACGCGGCCACGCCGCCAACGGCTTCGAGATCACCGGCGGCCGCCGTTACACGCACCTGCGTCTCTGCCAGCACCCCGACGGCGGCATCGCCCGCCTGCGGGTGCACGGCGAGGTGCTCCCCGACCCGTCCTGGCTCGCGACGCTCGGCACCTTCGACCTGATCTCGGTCCTGAACGGCGGCAGTTACGAGGACGCCTCGGACCGCTTCTACTCCTCGCCGACCCAGATCATCCTGCCCGGCACGTCCCGCAAGATGGATGACGGGTGGGAGAACCGCCGCCGCCGCGTCCGCGACACCAACGACTGGGTACGCTTCCGGCTGCCCGCCCAGGGCGCGGTCCGCGCGGTCGAGATCGACACGGCCTACCTCAAGGGCAACGCGGCCGGCTGGATCGCCCTCCAGGGCCGCAACGGCGAGACGGGCGAGTGGTTCGAGGTCATCCCGCGCACCAGGCTCCAGCCCGACACCCTGCACCGCTTCCCGCTCCGCGCCCAGGCCGTCGTCACCCATGTACGCCTCGACGCCTTCCCCGACGGCGGAGTGGCCAGGATGCGCCTGCACGGCTCGCTTACGGAGTCCGGCGCGGCCGGACTGGCCCGCCGCTGCGAGGAGTCGGGCGCGTAACAGCCCTCACGACCGCCGCCCGGCGAACGGCTGAGCCCCGCGCCCCGTTCGCCGGGTGGTTCACCAGGCACCCCGTCACGTGAGAGGGCCCGGACCGGCTGCGCACGCCGGTCCGGGCCCTCAGCGGTGTCCTGCGGGACGGTCAGAGCAGGGTGTTGTACCCGCTGATCGTCGACGTCTCGCCCGCGCCGGTGACCTTGACGCGCGCCGCGTACGGGGTGGTCGCGCTGCCGGTCGCCCGGTACAGCCACAGCACACCGGACTTGTCCTGGACGACCAGGTCGGCCCGGCCGTCGTCGGTCAGGTCACCGGGTGAGGACAGGGAGCGGTACGCGCTCCAGCCGCCGCCGACCCTGGTCCGTGCCGTGAACGGCGATGCCGCCTTGCCGGTGCCCCGGTAGAGCCACAGCACCCCCGACCCGTCGCGGGCCAGCAGATCCGCCCTGCCGTCGCCCGTCACGTCACCCGCGCCGGTCAGCTCGTTGTAGACGCCCCAGCCGCCGCCGACCTTCGTCCGCGCGGTGAACGGGGCCGTGCTGCCCGTGCCCTGGTAGAGCCACAGGACGCCCGACGTGTCGCGGGCCAGCAGGTCAGCCTTGCCGTCGGTCGTCACGTCCGTGACACCCGCCAGCTTGTTGTAGGCGTTCCAGCCGCCACCGACCTTGGTCCGCCCCGCGAGGGTGTTCCAGTCGCCGGTCGTGCGGTAGTGCCACAGCACACCGGACGTGTCGCGGCCCACCAGGCCACCGCCGGCCGCCTGCACGGTGACCGGGGAGAGCTTCGTGAGCTGGTCGTAGATGTTCCAGCCGTGGCCGATGACCTCCTCGAAGTCCCGGAAGGGCACCGAGGCGCTGCCGGTCCCGTAGTGGGAGCGGAGCAGCCCGTCCTTGCCGCGGGCCAGGAGCAGGTGGTGCGGCCTGACCGGGTACGGGCTGTCGATCACGAAGCGGCTCGACGTCTCGGGGTTGTGGGTGCCGTAGTTGTAGACCTCGTACACCGCGGCGGCATCGACCTTCCACGCCGCCATGTTCGCTCCGGCGGTCAGTGTGTAGTCGATCGTGACGTCGCCGGGCGTGATGTCGCAACGGACATCGCCGCCGTAGGCCACCGATCCCAGGCTGTGGTCGCAGGTCGCGTTGTCGCCGCGCGAGACCGAGTCGATCGTGATGTCGGCCTCGGACTCCTCCCAGCCGCGCTGGCCCTCCGAGGGGGCGAACGTGATCGAGAGATGCCCCGTGTCCACAGCGTGCACGGTGATCGACTGGGTGACCGAGTCCCCCGCCTTCAGCGTCGGCGTGTTCAGTGTGAGCGTGTTCTGCGCGACGTGCTCGGCCGACTTGACGGTGATGGTGCGTGCGGCGTGCAGACCGTCCTCGGAGAACGTCGCCGCGGTCTGGGCCTCCTTGACCGCCTTGTCGACGTTCGTGCCGCTCGGCGCGTACGCCAGCCCCAGATAGGCCGTGGTTCCGTGTGCGGCCGTGGCAGTGGCCGAGACCTCCGGATAGGAGATGTCGCCGTGGGCGTCACAGAGGTAGACACCGGCGGTGGCGGCCGCCTTGCAGCCCGAGTCCAGCGAGACCGCGAGGCCCGCCGGCACACCCCCGGCGGCCCACGCCGGGTCGTTCAGCTGCTTCTTGCTCAGGGCGTAGACCAGGGTCCCGTCGGCCTCGTCGTACCAGGCGTCCGGACGAAGCTCGGCCCGGCCCTCGCCGGGCATGAGCGTCCAGTCGCGGCCCATCTCGAAGGCGAAATAGTTGGCCGCGGCGGCAGGCAGGGCCCCCGCGAGAGCGCCGGTGGCAAGAAGCGCCACCGAGCCCGAAACGGCAAGGATTCTTCGCATGCGGTATCCCCCCGGATGAAGGCGGCAGCCCAGCTGCCGCGAAACGCCAGGTACCCCCATGGCGTGCCCGGAACCTACACCACAAGGTCACACTGCCTTCACCGGGGTCTCGTCCGCCCCACGCACAGCGGGGGCGGGTGTCCGTGACACCCGCCCCCGCCTTCGGATCACGCTCAGGCGGTCGCCGCCGCGGCGTCCGCGGCCCGGGCCCTCAGGGCCCGCTCCACACCCGACCGCGACTCCGACATCAGCCGGCGCAGCGCCGCGCCCGGCTCCGCCGAGGCCAGCCAGGCGTCCGTGGCGTCCAGGGTCTCCTGCGAGACGTGGAGCGCAGGGTAGAGGCCGATGGCGACCTGCTGCGCCATCTCGTGGCTCCGCGAGTCCCAGACGTCCTTCACCGCGGCGAAGAACTTCTCGGTGTACGGGGCCAGCAGCTCACGCTGGTCGGTCTGGACGAACCCGCCGATGACCGCCTCCTGGAGGGAGTTCGGCAGCTTGTCGGACTCGACGACCGAGGCCCACGCCTCCGCCTTCGCCTCCTGGGAGGGCCGCGCCGCCCGGGCGGCCGCCGCGTGGCGTTCGCCCGCCGCGGTCCGGTCGCGCGCGTACTCGGCGTCGATCTCCTCGTCGTCGAGCAGCCCGGTGGCGGCCAGCCGCTCCACGAAGGCCCAGCGGAGCTCGGTGTCGACGGCCAGGCCCTCGATCGCCTCGGTGCCGTCGAGCAGCGCCTGCAGCAGGTCGAGCTGCTGCGGGTTGCGGGCCGTGGCCGCGAACGCGCGGGCCCATGCCAGCTGGTGGTCACTGCCCGGCTCCGCCGCACGCAGGTGCGCGAGCGTCGCCTCGGTCCACTGGGTCAGACCCGCTTCGCGCCACTCCGGCGCCGCGTACATGTCCAGCGCCATCTTCACCTGACGGTGCAGCGACTGGACGACGCCGATGTCCGACTCCTTGCCCACCCCGGACAGGACGAGCGAGAGGTAGTCGCGCGTGGCCAGTTCGCCGTCGCGCGTCATGTCCCACGCCGACGCCCAGCACAGGGCGCGCGGCAGCGACTCGGTGAAGTCGCCCAGGTGCTCCGTGACGACCCGCAGCGACTCCTCGTCGAGGCGGACCTTCGCGTACGAGAGGTCGTCGTCGTTGAGGAGGATGACGGCCGGGCGCGCGGTGCCGGCCGGGAACGGCACGGTGGAGCGCTCGCCGTCGACGTCCAGCTCGATCCGGTCCGTCCGGACCAGCTTGCCGGACGCGGCGTCGAGGTCGTAGCAGCCGATCGCGATCCGGTGCGGACGCAGCGTCGGCTCGCCCTTCGCGCCGGCGGGCAGCGCGGGTGCCTCCTGGAGGACGGTGAACGAAGTGACGTGACCGTTTCCGTCCGTCTCGATCTCCGGGCGAAGGATGTTGATGCCGGCCGTCTCCAGCCACGCCTTCGACCAGGTCTTCAGGTCGCGCCCGGAGGTCTCCTCCAGCGCGCCCAGCAGGTCGGACAGGCGCGTGTTGCCGAACGCGTGCGCCTTGAAGTACGCCTGGACGCCCTGGAAGAACGCGTCCATGCCGACGTATGCCACCAGCTGCTTCAGGACCGAGGCGCCCTTGGCGTACGTGATGCCGTCGAAGTTGACCAGGACGTCGTCCAGGTCACGGATGTCCGCCATGATCGGGTGCGTCGAGGGCAGCTGGTCCTGGCGGTACGCCCACGTCTTCATGGAGTTGGCGAACGTCGTCCAGGAGTGCGGCCACTGCGAACCGTCGGCGTACGCCAGGCAGGCGATCGACGTGTACGTGGCGAACGACTCGTTCAGCCACAGGTCGTTCCACCACTCCATGGTCACGAGGTCGCCGAACCACATGTGGGCCAGCTCGTGCAGGATCGTCTCGGCCCGCGTCTCGTACGCCGCGTCCGTCACCTTGGACCGGAAGACGTACTGGTCGCGGATGGTGACCGCGCCCGCGTTCTCCATCGCCCCCGCGTTGAACTCCGGGACGAAGAGCTGGTCGTACTTGGCGAAGGGGTAGGCGTAGTCGAACTTCTCCTGGAACCAGTCGAAGCCCAGCCGCGTCACGTCGAAGATCGCGTCCGCGTCGAGGTACTCGGCGAGCGAGGGGCGGCAGTAGATGCCGAGCGGAACGGACTGGCCGTCCTTCTCGTAACTGCTGTGCACCGAGTGGTACGGACCCACGATCAGGGCCGTGATGTACGTGGAGATGCGCGGCGTCGGCTCGAACGACCAGACGTCGTCCTTGGGCTCCGGCGTCGGCGAGTTGGAGATCACGGTCCAGCCGGACGGGGCCTTCACGGTGAACCGGAAGGTCGCCTTCAGGTCCGGCTGCTCGAAGCTCGCGAAGACGCGGCGCGCGTCCGGGACCTCGAACTGGGTGTACAGGTAGGCCTGCTCGTCGACCGGGTCGACGAAGCGGTGCAGGCCCTCGCCCGTGTTGGTGTACGAGCAGTCGGCGACGACCTTCAGCTCGTTGGAACCCGCCACCAGATGCGGCAGCGCGATCCGGGAGTCACGGAACACGACCGCGACGTCCAGGGCCCTGCCGTTCAGCTCGACCTCGTGGACCGCCGGGGCGACCAGGTCGATGAAGGTCTCCGCACCGGCTTCGGCGGAGTCGAAGCGCACGGTGGTGACGGACCGGTAGGTCCCACCCTCCTGCGCTCCGGAGAGGTCGAGATCGATCTCGTACGCGTCCACGGTCAGCAGGCGCGCCCGCTCCTGTGCCTCTTCGCGGGTCAGATTCGTGCCAGGCACGCGGTCATCTCCTTGATATGTGATGTTTCCGGTCATCCTTCCACGTGACCCGTACCCAGGGCGATGTCCATTTTCCGCCGGACCGCGCCGGTGGGGCGGGCCATTCTCGTCATATGACCAGTTACGAGGCACGCGCGATCGACCCGGCCGCGCTGAAGGAACTCCGGGAGACGGACGACGCGGGGCGCCCCTGCGTCCCTTACACCGCCACGGACGCGGGCAGCCCGCTGCGCTGCTGCCTGCGGGGCAACGAGGTGGGGGAGAGGATCGCCCTCGTGTCGTACGCGCCGCTGCGGCGCTGGGCGGCGGCCACCTGGGCCCGCCCCGGGGCGTACGACGAGCAGGGCCCGGTCTTCATCCACGCCGAGGAGTGCGAGGGGCCGGCGGCGGACCGGCCCGGCTATCCGTTCTCCCGGGCGGGCGCGCTGCGCACGGTGCGGCGGTACGACGCGGACGGGCATATCGTCGGCGGCCGTCTGATGGAGATCCCGGCGGACGAGGCGCGGGGCTACGACGAGGCCTTCGCGGAGGCGTTCGCCGATCCGGAGGTGGCGCTGGTGCACGTCAGGGCCGTGGAGTACGGCTGCTGGCACTTCGAGGTACGGCGAGGGGGCTTGCACGCCGGACGCGGCGGAAATTCAAGCCCGTCCGGCGATTGAGGACAACGGGGCCCGGGGCCTGCCCCCGGTTTCGGGAAGGGGCGGGGAGGGGACGGCTCCGCGCAGCGGCACCGCACCCGCACCCGCACCCGCCCCCCCGGCGTCAGCCGGCAAGCTCCGCCGCGACCAGCTCCGCGATCTGCACCGCGTTCAGCGCGGCGCCCTTGCGCAGGTTGTCGTTGGAGACGAACAGCGCGAGACCGTGCTCCACGGTCTCGTCGACCCGGATCCGCCCGACGAAGGAGGCGTCCTGCCCGGCCGCCTGGAGCGGGGTGGGGATGTCCGAGAGCTCGACGCCCGGCGCGTCCTTCAGCAGCTCGTACGCGCGCTCCACGCTGATCGGGCGGGCGAAACGGGCGTTGACCTGGAGCGAGTGGCCGGAGAAGACCGGGACGCGGACGCAGGTGCCGGACACCTTCAGCTCCGGGATCTCCAGGATCTTGCGGGACTCGTTGCGGAGCTTCTGCTCCTCGTCCGTCTCGAAGGACCCGTCGTCGACGATGGAGCCGGCCAGCGGCAGCACGTTGAAGGCGATGGGGCGCTTGTAGACGGCCGGCTCGGGGAAGTCGACGGCGCCGCCGTCGTGGGTCAGCTTGTCGGCGTCGGCGACGACCTTGGACGCCTGGCCGTGCAGCTCGGCGACACCGGCCACGCCGGAACCGGACACCGCCTGGTACGTGGCGACGGTCAGCGCCGCCAGGCCCGCCTCGTCGTGCAGCGGGCGCAGCACGGGCATGGCGGCCATCGTGGTGCAGTTCGGGTTGGCGATGATGCCCTTGGGGCGGTTCGCGATCGCGTGCGCGTTGACCTCGGAGACGACCAGCGGAACCTCGGGGTCCTTGCGCCAGGCGGAGGAGTTGTCGATGACGACGGCGCCCTGCGAGGCCACCTTCTCGGCGAGCGCCTTCGACGTCGCGCCACCGGCCGAGAACAGCACGATGTCCAGGCCCGTGTAGTCGGCCGTGGAGGCGTCCTCGACGGTGATGTCGATGCCCTCGTAGGCGATCGTGGAGCCCGCGGAGCGCGCGGAGGCGAAGAGCCGCAGTTCGGCGACCGGGAACTTCCGCTCGGCCAGGATGCTGCGCATGACTGTGCCGACCTGACCGGTGGCGCCGACGATTCCGACCTTCACGGGGACTCCTTCAAACGTACGAACGGGCACGGTTGCCGCTCCATGATGCGTATGTCCACGGCTTCCTTGTCCAATCCATTGTCCGGCCTGCGGACGGGGTGCGGACAGCGCAGCGGGGCGGGCGCCCGTTGAGCGCCCGCCCCACTGTCGTACGGATCACATGGTCACCGCGGTGCGGTTACGGCGTGACCTTCTCGATCACGACGCTGCCGGTGCCCGCGGCGGTGCCGCGCGCGTTCACCAGCTGGACCTCGCCGAAGAACTGCCGGCCCTCGGGGGCCGCCCCGGCGACCGCGACCTCGGCACCGACCTGGGCCGACGCGCCGGAGGCCAGGTCGACGGCCTTCGTCTCGTCGACGTTGATCGTGCCGAGCGACGGCGCGTAGTACACGTCGCGGTAGTCGTACTCGGTGGTGCCGGCCGGGACGTCGTAGCCCTGGATGACGACCGTGTACGTGCCCGCGGCGGGCTTCACCAGACTGACGGACTCCTCGGAACCGGCCGTGGTGGAGGCACCCACCTCGGTCGTCCCCTTGTAGACGTACAGGTCCAGGTCGGCGTTGGCGTCCGAGGTGCCGCCGATGGCGACGTCCAGCTTCTCGACGCCCGCACCGATGGTCACCTCCTTGACGTACTCGTCGCCCGTGGACATCGACGGACGCTCGACGTCGGCCGATCCCAGCGAGCCGCCCTTGAGCTTGCCCGCCAGGTCACCGGCGTTGTTGGTGACCGTCCAGTCCACCGCGGCCGGGGTGCCGATCTTCGCCTCGGCGATGGTCTGCACCGCCGGGTCGAAGGTCGCGCCGAGCAGCGAGACGTCCAGCTTGTACGGGTTGTCCAGCAGCGGCGACGTACGCCGGGCCTCGACCTCGATCTCCCAGACACCGGCCTGCGGGTCGGCGTACGAGCGCACGTCGGGGCGGCAGGTGTTGGCCGGGTTCTCGTAGTTCGGGTAGCAGAACGGCGTTCCGCTGTCCTCCACCGCGACCCCGTACGGGTGGATGGAGATGAAGCGGGTCTGGCTGCCCGAGCGCAGGGCGCTCATGGCGACCTCAAGGGTCTTGGAGCCCTCCGGCACGGTCACGAAGTACGACGTGGTGCCGTTGCGCTGCACCGAGCCGGACGCCGTGTACGCGTAGCCCGGCTTCACGAGCTCCTTGGAGACGACGACCGTGGCGAGGACCTGCTGGTCCACACCGGAGGTCTTCGTGTCGTCGAGCTGCAGGATCGCGCTGTGCACGCCCGCGCTGCCCGGCTTCGCCTGGACCTTCACCGTCACCGGCTTGCCGAGCGGCAGCGAGACGGTGCTCGGGCCGGTCACCGTGAAGGTGCCGTCGTTGTACTTCCAGGACAGCTTGTGCCTGACGTCCTTGTCCGGGCCCGTGGTGCGGGTGACCGTGACGTCGTACGACTTCTTCTGGCCGGCCTTGAGGCCGCCCTCGCGGTCGTAGAGACCGGTGCCGAAGCCGGGGGTCTTCAGCGCGAAGTCGATCGCGGTGTCGACCGGGGCCTTGACCGTGTACTCGTGCGCCGGGGCGCCCTTCTTCTCGATCTGCTTCCAGGCGCCGACGATGTTGATCAGACCGGCGCCCTGGGCGTGCGCGGGCACTCCCTTGATCTGGGTGGCGGTGCTGGTCAGCGCGGTGCGCAGATCGGCCGGGGGCAGCTCGATGTGCTTCTGCTTCGCGGCGGACAGCAGCAGCGCGGTCGCGCCGGCGGCCTGCGGGGAGGCCATCGACGTGCCCTGGAGCATGGAGTAGCCGGCCGGGAGGGAGTAGCCCGCCTCCTTGACCGGTCCGCCGGGCAGCCAGGTCTGCGTCGAGTTGATCGCCGCGCCGGGAGCCGTCAGGGTCGGCGTGAAGCCGCCGTCCTCACGCGGACCGCGCGAGGAGAAGGGGAGCATGTCGTACTTCTTGGTGACGCCGGAGCCGTAGTTCGCGGCCCAGGTCTCCTTGGAGATGGACGCGCCGACCGAGATGACGTGGTCGGCGAGGCCGGGATCACCGATGGTGTTGACGCCCGGGCCGTCGTTGCCGGCCGAGATGACCAGCTGGACGCCGTAGATGTCGATGAGGCGCTTGTAGAGCTCCGAGCGGGCGTTGTTGCCGTCGTTGAGCGGCGGCAGTCCGCCGATCGACATGTTGACGACGTCGACGCCGCGGTTCACGACGAGGTCGATCATGCCCTCGGTGAGCGCGATGTTGGTGCAGCCGCCGGACCAGGTGCAGGCGCGCGAGGAGACGATCTTCGCGCCGGGCGCGGCGCCGTTCATCTTGCCGCCGAACAGGCCGTTCGCGGCGGTGATGCCGGCGACGTGCGTGCCGTGCTCCGACTCGATGACACCGATGTTGACGAAGTCGGACGTGTCGCCGGCCGCGTTGTACACGACGTCACTGCGGGTTTCGACGACGAACGGGATGCGCTCGACGACATCGGTCCGCGGGTCGTCCGTACCGAAGTAGGAGACCTGGTGCTTCTCCTTGTACGGCTTCAGGACGGCGTCGTCGGAGAAGTCCGCGTTGCCGTTCAGGTCCACTCGGGTGGTGCCGGTGACCGGGTCGTACAGGACGCCCCACGTGTCGGTGGTGTCACCGTCGCGGTTGAGGTCGCCCGCCATGTCGCCACCCTGGGTGGCGGCCTCCTTGAACACCTTGATCCGGTACGAACCCGCCGGGGCCGCGTAGGTGCGGCCGTCATAGGTGAACGTCGGGCCGGACACGGCGTCCGTCATCCGCAGCCAGGTGCCGTCGCCGTCGCTGACCGGGTCGGTGGCCGTCACCCAGTCGGTGATCTTGCGCTCACCGGTGCTGGTCTTCTGCAGCGCCGGGTGGCCGAGGTCGACACCGGAGTCGAGGATGCCGATGGTCACGCCGCGGCCGTCGGCCTTCGGGTGCTGCTTGACGAAGTCCACCGCGCCCGTCTCGAAGGAGGGGTTGTACGGGTTCTTCGCCGGGGTGTTCTTCCCGGGCGCCGGGTAGGTCCCCGTCGACTTCACCGAGGCCCGGCTGCCGGTCGCCCGGTCGGCCGACGGCGTCGGGTCGTCCAGCACGATCTCCTGCTTGAGGTCGATGCCGTGGACGGAGGACAGCTTCGAGGCCGCCTTGATGGTGGCCTCGGCGGCCGCGGTGGGCACGGTGGCCCGCACATAGCCGAGCTTGTCGTAGGCCTGCCCGAGCACGGAGCCCTTGACGGCGTCCAGTTGCTCGGTTACCTGCTCGGTCGCACCGGGAGCGGTGGCGACCATCATCGTGATGTTCTTCTCGCCCTTGGCCTTCGCCTTGGTGAGAACGTCGGCGTCGGCCGTGCCGAGCTTGTCCGCCGTGCTGCCGCCGGCGGCGGTCTTGACGGGCGCGGGGGCCGGGTCGTCGGCCGCGAAGACGGGGGCGGCGCCGGTGGCGGCCAGGGCGGCCACCAGTCCGGCGGCGGCCGCGACGCGGGCCACGCGTCTCGCCCCGGGTATGGAGCTGGGGGATTCGGAGGTCATCAGCATCCCTGTATGTGAAAGAGAGAGTCCGGAAATCGGTACCGGATGACCGCTCACCCTTTCGTAAATGACAGGGGTTTGTGGAGAGTTGTGAGGGGCGAGTTGCGGACATGGCGGACTTCCGCCAGTGGGGCCGAAGCGTCATGCGGGACGAAACAGTGCATACGGGGTGGGTGGAGGGGGCTCACCGGGGCAGGATCATCACGTACGCGGCAGGCTCACGGTCGGCCGCGGCCATCAACGCCGTCCGCACCACGGTCGCCTGCTGCTCCCGTGCGTCCCGCAGCTTCCTCGGGCTGAGGTGGACGACGGTGACGCCCAGCCGCTCCAGGTGCTCGCGCCGCGCGGCGTACGCGGACCACTCGGCCTCGTGCTCCTGCCGGCGGTGGTCGTCGTCGAGCCGGCTGTGGCGCGGGGCCCTGGTGTCCAGCTCCACGGCGACCGCCTCCTCGGGCCAGTAGGCGTCGACCGCGCCCAGGTGCGGGCCGCCGGGCAGCCGCAGGTCCACGTTCCACAGGGGCTCCGGGAGTCCGTGGGTCCGCACCATGTCGTACAGCCGCTCCTCCGCCAGCGCCCGGCCCTCGGCGAGCAGCGAGTCCACGGCGTTCACCACCTGGGGGCGGTCGAGCACCTTGGCGCGATTCAACTCGCCGACCACGACGGCGGGTTCGCAGTGGCCGCCGCGGACCGCCTCGGTGAGCAGCCGGCGTACGGCATGGGCGTCCCCGAGCCCGGCGACGGCGTCCGCGAGGGCGCGGGCCACCGGTGCCACCGGCAGGCCGTCCAGTTGCTCCGGCCGCGGCAGATCGGAACTGCGCACCAGGCGGACGTACCGGGCCGAGCGCAGCCGCCGGATGCGGGGCACCAGTACGTCGATGCGGTCCGTGGACAGGGTGGGCGGCGCGGCGGCGAAGCCGTACAGCGAGAGCGCGGCCAGCCCGGTGATCATCGCCTCGCCGTAACCGGGATCCGCACCCCCGGACTGCGCCGGTACGGTCCGCCGCCCGGAGGCCGGCGGCCGTCCCGCGTACAGCAGCGCCGACCGCAGCCGCTCCCGGCCGCTGAGCGGTCCGGGGTGCAGGACGAAGACACCGGGCAGCGGCTGCTGCCACGGCCCGCCGGTCCGGCACTGCTCGGCGGCCTGTGCGGGGGACACCCCGTGGGTCTTCAACTGGGCTGCGGACAGCACGCGTTGACGGGCAGCGGAGGTGATGCGGAGGTGGCAGGGGGAGAGCGGGGTGTTCGAGTTCATGCTCCGGTGTATCCCGCTCGGGGCCGGGACCTTAACCCCTGTTACAGGCCCGTCGACATTCCAGGACAACGCCGTCCTAAAGTACGGACGTTCGACTGCCGAAAAGGGTGGACCCGCCAGGGATTATGAGCCGGTCACCGGGGGCGCATCGCGCCGGCCGGGCGCCACACGCGCACGCCCTCGGGGCCCCGTTCCAGCCGTCCGGCGTTTGAGGACGGAACCCTCGCCGAGGTGACCGGCACCCCGACGAGGACGTCACTCCGGAAGGCTCGAATCGCCCTCAGACGGCTTCGCCGTCAACGGCTTTGCCGTCACACGCCTGGGCCCGCAGCGCCCGTGCCAGGTCGTCCCGGGCCTCCAGCACCAGCCGCCGCAGCGCCGGCGCCGCATCCGCGTGCTCCGCCAGCCACGCGTCCGTCGCCGCCAGGGTGGCGGGGTCGTCCTGAAGGTCCGGGAACAGGCCCTTGACCACGGCCATCCCGATCTGGATGGACCGCTCGGCCCACACCCGTTCGATCACCTCGAAGTACCGGGCCGCGTACGGCGCCAGCAACTCCCGCTGCGAGGACTGCGAGAAGCCCAGGATCGTGGCCTCCACCAGCGCGTTGGACAGGGCGTCCGACTCCACGACGCCCGCCCACGCCTGAGCCTTCACCGCGGCCGACGGCCGCGAGGCCAGGCAGCGCACGTGATGCCGCTTCCCGGATGCCGTGTCGTCGCGGGCCAGTTCGGCGTCGACGGCCGCCTCGTCGGCCGCGCCGTGCGAGACCAGCGGGGACAGGAACGCCCAGCGGAGTTCCTGGTCGACGTCGAGCCCGTCGATCCGGGCCGTGCCGTCGAGCATCCCGGACAGCAGCTGGAAGTCCGTTTCCGAGGAGGCGACCGCGGCGAAGAAGCGGGCCCAGGCCAGCTGGGGTTCGCTGCCCGGCGCCGCGAGCCGCAGCTCGCGCAGCGCGCCTTCGGCCGGCGCGCGGCCGCCCTCCTCGCGCCACGACGGGGCCGCGTAGTGCGTCAGCGCCGTCCGGGTCCAGGTGTGCAGCATCTGGAGCACGCCGATGTCGGTCTCCCGGCCGGAGAAGGCCAGGACGAGCGAGACGAAGTCGCGGGCCGGCATCAGCCCGTCCCGGGTGAGGCTCCACAGCGCGGACCAGCACAGGGCCCGCGCGAGCGGGTCCGTGATGTCGCCCAGGTGCTCCCGGAGCGTGGCCAGCGACACCTCGTCGAAGCGGACCTTGCAGTACGTCAGGTCGTCGTCGTTGACGAGGATCAGCTCGGGCCGCTCGGCCCCGGCCAGCTCAGTGATCACGGTGCGCGGACCCGCCACATCAGCCTCGGCCCGCGCGTAACGCGCCAGTTCACCGTCGGGCGTACGCCGGTACAGGCCGACCGCGACCCGGTGCGGCCGCAGTTCCGGGTGGGACTCGGCCGCCTCCTGGAGGACGGCCAGCTCGGTGATCCGGCCCGCGGCGTCGTAGGTCGCCACCGGGGTCAGCGAGTTGACGCCGGCGGTCTGCAGCCAGGAGCGCGACCACGAGGTCATGTCCCGGCCGGACGTCTCGGCCAGCACCGACAGCAGGTCGCCCAGCTGTGTGTTGCCGTAGGCGTGCTTCTTGAAGTAGCGCCGCGCGCCTTCCAGGAAGGCGTCCCGTCCCACGTAGGCCACCAGCTGCTTGAGCACCGAGGCGCCCTTGGCGTACGTGATGCCGTCGAAGTTCAGCTTGGCGTCCTCCAGGTCACGGATGTCGGCCGTGATCGGGTGGGTGGACGGCAGCTGGTCGGCGCGGTAGGCCCAGGACTTGCGGTTGTTGGCGAAGGTGATCCAGCCGTCCTCGAACCGGGTGGACTCCACCATCGCGAAGACGCCCATGAAGTCGGCGAACGACTCCTTCAGCCACAGGTCGTCCCACCACTGCATGGTGACGAGGTCGCCGAACCACATGTGGGCCATCTCGTGCAGGATGACGTTGGCCCGGCTCTCGTACGCCGCCCGCGTCACCTTCCCGCGGAAGATGTACTCCTCGCGGAACGTGACACAGCCCGGGTTCTCCATCGCGCCGAGGTTGTACTCGGGCACGAACGCCTGGTCGTACTTGCCGAACGGGTACGGGTAGTCGAAGTTGTCGTGGAAGAAGTCCAGACCCTGCTTGGTGATCAGGAAGACGTCGTCCGCGTCGAAGTGCCGGGCGAGCCCCTTGCGGCACAGCGCGCCGAGCGGGATCTCCAGCGTCGTGCCGTCATCGAACGTACGGCTGTAGGAGTCGGTCACGTAGTGGTACGGACCGGCGACGACCGCCGTGATGTACGTCGAGATCGGCTTCGTCTCGGCGAACCGCCACACGCCGCCGTCGCGGGACTCCTCGGCCCCGTTGCTCCAGACCGTCCACTCCTCGGGGGCCGTCACCCGGAAGCGGAAGGGGGCCTTGAGGTCGGGCTGCTCGAAGTTGGCGAAGACGCGCCGCGCGTCCGCCGGCTCGTACTGCGTATAGAGGTAGACCTCGCCGTCCTCCGGGTCGACGAAGCGGTGCATGCCCTCGCCGGTCCTGCTGTACGCGCACTGCGCGTCGACCACCAGGACGTGTTCGCCCTCCGACAGGTCCGCCAGGGTCACGCGGACCCCGTCGAAGACGGTGGCCGGGTCGAGCACCGTACCGTCCAGGGTCACCGCGTTCACGGACGGGGCGATCAGGTCGGCGAACGTCGTCGCACCGGCACGCGCCGAGCGGAACCGGATCGTCGTCACCGAACGGAAGGTCCGCGGACCGGAGGTCTGCTCGCCCTCCCCGTCGGGGCCACCGACCGCGGAACGGACGTCGAGCACGACGTCGTAACCGTCGACGGTCAGCAGCTCGGCCCGCTCATGGGCCTCGTCGCGGGACAGGTTCTCACCGGGCACGAGCACACTCCTTTGTGTCACGTTCGAATACTTTGATCCTCCCATGCCGTCTTCCGGCCCGGCATTCGGGAATGGCGGAACCGTCCGGCGGTGTTCTCGGCCACAGGATGCGATAGGTCCTCATGAGGAGAGAGATGTCTGACAACAGCACGGTGACCGGCAAGACCCCCGCCGATTTCTGGTTCGACCCGCTCTGCCCCTGGGCCTGGATGACCTCCCGCTGGATGCTGGAGGTGGAGAAGGTCCGCGACGTCGAGGTCCGCTGGCACGTGATGAGCCTGGCCGTGCTCAACGAGAACCGGCTGGACGAGCTGCCCGACGAGTACCGCGACATGCTGGAGAACAAGGCCTGGGGCCCGGTCCGCGTGGTGATCGCCGCCCAGCAGAAGCACGGCGACGACATCGTCGGCCCGCTGTACACCGCCCTCGGCACCCGTTTCCACAACCAGGGCGAAGGCCCCACCCGCGAGGCGATCGTGGGTGCGCTGAAGGACGTCGGCCTGCCGGCCGAGCTCGCGGAGTACGCCGACTCCGACACGTACGACACCGAACTGCGCGCCTCCCACCAGGAGGGCATCGACAAGGTCGGCCAGGACGTCGGCACCCCGGTCATCGCGGTGCCCGGCGCGGACGGCGAGCAGATCGCCTTCTTCGGCCCGGTCGTCACCCCCGCCCCGAAGGGCGAGGACGCGGCGAAACTGTGGGACGGCACGCTGCTGGTGGCGTCGATCCCCGGCTTCTACGAGATCAAGCGGACCCGTACGCAGGGCCCCGTCTTCGACTGACCGTGTCGCGCTGCGGGGCCGGTCGTCGGCCGGCCCCGCAGACCGCGCCCCTCACCCGTACAGCGCGTCCAGCTGCGGCAGCCGCAGCGCCACCCGCTCGGCGTCGTCGAAGTCGAAGTCCCACTCCGGATCCAGCTCGGGGTAGTCGATGGTGAACGCGTCCTGCGGCAACTTCTCGCCCGTCGCCTCCAGGTACGCGTCCCACGCCACCCCGAGCACCGCCTCGCACTCCAGATCCACCTCCTCGGCCGCCGCCGCCCTGACCACCGGCAGCCCGGCCAGCGTGTCCGGGGCGGTCACCACCCGCTCGAACACCTCCCGGCCCTGCGCTATCAGCCAGCCCCGGAAGTAGTCGAAACCGTCGTCCGAGCAGCCGCCGTTGATCGTGTACGCCGCGGCCCAGAGCGGGGCCCGGTAGGAAGCCGCCATCAGGTCCCACAGCAACTGCTGCGCGGTGAGGATCTCGTCGGCCGGCCGCTCGGCGAGCAGCGCCGTCGCCCGCCCGGCCACGGCCTCGGCGTCGGCGGGGTCGACGACCAGGGTGCGCGCGTCGTCGATCAGCTTCCAGAAGTCCTTGGTGTCCATGGGACGAAGCATGCGGCAGGGGTCTGACAGTGAAGGCGCCCCCGCCCGCACACAGAAGGCCCCCGCGAGTCACGTCCTCGCGGGGGCCTTCCTTCATCCGCCTGCCCGGTGAAGGTTGAGAAGACGATCACGAGGCAGGACGTTCTCGGTGCGCCGGAGTTCAGGGCGCGAGCAGCAGCACGTCCGCGCGCTCCTTGGCGGCGGCGTAGCGCTTCGCCACGTCCTGCCAGTTGACGACGCGCCACATCGCCTCGATGAAGTCGACCTTCTGGTTCTTGTACTGGAGATAGAAGGCGTGCTCCCAGGCGTCGAAGACCAGGACCGGGACCGAGCCCTGGCCCACGTTGCCCTGGTGGTCGTAGACCTGCTCGACGATCAGCCTGCCGCTGAGCGGCTCGTACGCGAGGACGCCCCAGCCGGAGCCCTGTGTGGTGGCCGCGGCCTTCGTCAGCTGGGACTTGAAGCCCGCGAAGGAGCCGAACGAGTCGGTGATCGCGTCCGCGAGGTCGCCGACCCCGTCCGCGGCCAGGGGCTCGCCGCCGCCGTCGCCGGTCATGTTGTGCCAGTAGATCGAGTGGAGGATGTGGCCGGAGAGATGGAACGCGAGGTTCTTCTGGAGCCCGTTGATCGCGCCCCACGCCTCCTTGTCCCGTGCCTCCGCCAGCTGCTCCAGGGTGTCGTTGGCGCCCTTCACGTACGCGGCGTGGTGCTTGTCGTGGTGGAGCTCGATGATCTGCGGATTGATGACCGGTTCGAGCGCCGCGTAGTCGTACGGGAGTTCCGGGAGCGTGTACGTGGCCATGATCGAACCCTCCAGCTGCTGAATAGTTGTTATTGCAACCTATGTGCAAGAGCAGGCTAACAGTAGGAGTGGGTGAGGGGTCATCAGCCCTTCGGCGTAGGACCACGTGTCCGTGGGCGCACGGAAAAGCCGGGCGGGCCCGAGTGATCGGGCCCGCCCGGCGTGTCGTGTACCGGGGCTACTGGTCCGTGGTGGCCGCGGCGCGCCGCTGCCGTACGACCCCGATCGCGATCAGGACCGCCGTCAGCGCACCCGTCGCCAGCAGCTGGTCGCGGGTGTCGGGCTGGCGGAGCATCAGGAGGAAGATGCCGGCCATGGCGAGGAGCGCCACCACCGTCAGGCCCGGGAAGAGCCACATCCGCACCACCAGCTTCTCGGGCGCCTCGCGCTCCAGCCGGGCGCGCAGGATCAGCTGGGAGACCGCGATGAAGATCCAGACGACCAGGATCACCGCGCCGATCATGTTGAGCAGCCACGGGAACACGTCGTCCGGGCGCCAGTAGCTCAGCAGCACGCACAGGAAGCCGAACACGGACGAGACCAGGACCGCCGTGCGCGGGACGCCGGAGGTGACCCGGCCGAGCCGCTTCGGGCCCTGACCGCGGGCGACCAGCGAGCAGGCCATGCGGGAGGCGCCGTAGATGTTCGCGTTCATCGCCGAGAGCAGCGCCACCAGGATGACCACGTTCATGATCTCCGCCGCGCCGCCGATGCCGAGGTGGTCCAGGGCCGCGTAGAACGGCCCGACCTCCACGACCTTCGCGTCGTCCCACGGGACCAGCGTGACGATGACCGCCATCGAGCCGACGTAGAACAGCGCGATCCGCCACATCGCCGTCCGCACGGCCTTCGCGACACCCTGCACCGGGTTCTCGGACTCCGCCGCGGCGATGGTGACCGTCTCCAGGCCGCCGTACGCGAAGACGGAGGCCAGCAGCCCGATGACCAGGCCCTCGGAGCCGTTCGGCATGAAGCCGCCCTCACCGCTGAGGTTGGCCGTGCCCGGGGCGTCCGTGCCCGGCAGTACCCCGAGGATCGCCAGCACGCCCAGCACCAGGAACAGCGTGATCGCGGCGACCTTGAGCGCCGCGAACCAGAACTCGAACTCGCCGAACTTCGTCACCGAGGCCAGGTTCGTCCCCAGGAACACCACCATGAACAGCGCCACCCAGGCCCACTCCGGGGTCCCGGGCAACCAGCCGCCGATGATCTGCGCGGCACCGATGCCCTCCAGGCCGACGGCGACACAGAGCAGTACCCAGAACGCCCAGCCGGCCGTGAATCCCGCCCAGGGGCCGATCGCCCGCTCGGCGTGGACGGAGAAGGAGCCGGAGGCCGGGTTGGCCGCCGACATCTCGCCGAGCATGCGCATCACGAGCATGACCAGCAGTCCGGAGACCGCGTAGGCGATGACGATCGAGGGCCCGGCGGCGGCGATGCCCGCGCCGGAGCCGACGAAGAGTCCGGCGCCGATGACACCGCCGAGGGCGATCATCGACAGATGGCGCTGCTTGAGTCCGTGGGTGAGGGCCGAGTCGCTTCCGGGGTCGGAGGCGACGGCCGGGGAGCCTGTGGGGGGAGGCGCGGAGGTCCGAGGCATGGACGAGCTCTGTTCGGTCGGCGAGTGGGGGGCGTGTACGACGTGTACACAGTCTGAACACGCGCCCCGTTCACGAGGAACAGCTGTCCGCTATACGGTCACCAGGCTCACACGCCGCGCACACCCGGCCGCGTGGAGCCGTCCGCGGCCATGGACCGTCGTTTTAGAGGGAATTCACAGTCGGCACGCCCGAGGCCTGCCCGCTCGGCGCCTGCCGCATCCGTCCCCACCTCCGTGACGAGCATCACGCCCCGACGTGATTGCATGCCGACCTTTGTGCGAACCCCACCAATCCCTCAACCGTCCCTTTGTGGGCCGCTGATGGTGATCCAGCCATGCTCCGTCGGCTAACGTCAGCCTCAGTCTGTCCCCACCTGCCCTCACCCCGCGGAGTCCCGATGAGCACTGCTGCCGCCGCCCCCGTCCGTACCGGAGCGGTCCTCGCCGATCTGCTGCCCGCCGCCCGGCACCGCTACGCCGTGGACACCGCCCTGGTGCTCGGTGGCGCCGCGCTGACCGGCATAGCGGCCCAGATCGCCGTCCCGGTCCCCGGTTCCCCGGTCCCGGTCACCGGCCAGACCTTCGCCGCGCTCCTGGTCGGCACCGCGCTCGGCGCCCGCCGCGGCTTCCTCGCGCTCGCCGTGTACGCGCTCGTCGGCATGGCCGGCATGCCGTGGTTCTCCGCCGGCAGCTCCGGCGCGGGCGGTGCCTCCTTCGGCTACGTGCTCGGCATGCTGCTCGCCGCCACCGTGGTCGGCGGCCTGGCCCGCCGCGGCGGCGACCGCTCCGTGCTGCGTACCGCGGGCACGATGGTGCTCGGCTCGGCGATCATCTACGCGGTCGGCGTGCCCTACCTGGCGCTGTCCACCGGCATGTCGGCGAGCGCCGCCATCGCGGCCGGCCTGACGCCGTTCCTCCTCGGCGACGCGCTGAAGGCGGCGCTCGCGATGGGCGCGCTGCCGGCGTCCTGGAAGCTCATCGGCCGTCGCGGCTGATGCCGTAACTCCCTCCGAAGAGGTTCGCCGGGTCGTGACGCGACACCAGACCGGCGAGCCTCTCGCGTGTCCGGAGGTCGTGGAACCCCTCCGTGCGGTCCCCGCCGCCGAAGGAGAAGTTCAGCGAACGGCCGACGACCAGCGGCCCCAGGGCCGCGGCCACCTCCTCGTACAGCGACCGGACCGACGCCACGTCCGTGCCGTCGAGCGGTGACAGCAGCCGCAGGAGGTAACCGGCGTCCCGGTACGGGACCGCGTTGCCGGGGTCCGGGGCGGCGGCCAGGGCGCCGCCCAGGTGGTTGAGCTGCACCACGGTCATCATCGGCGCCTTCCGCCCGGTCAGCTCCAGCACCCTTGCCGCACGGCCGGGATCGATCCCGCTCAGCATCAGCCCGTCCCCGTAGTAGGCGTGCGGGAACGGCGGATCGCTGTGGATGGTGTGGCTGTCGGCGTACGGCATCTCCCGCAGCGAGTCCGCCCGTGCGGGTCCGATCCTCCGCAGCGGTGCGACGAGGCGTTCGCCCTCGTCCGCGGTGCCCGTGTACGCCACCCGCACCGAGATCACGTACCGGCCGCGCAACTCCTGCGGCACCTGCGGGAGGTCCGGGTACACGAGCGCGCCGACCGAGGAGGTCAGCGCCGGGGGCACGGACCGGGACCACTCCAGGTAGCGCCGGAGCACCCGCGCGCCGGCTTCCCCGTCCCCGTCGAAGGCGATCGAGCCGCCGTACAGCCGGGCCACCGGGACCAGCCCGGTCTCCATCCCGGTCACTACACCCAGCCGGTGTCCTCCGCCGCGCAGCCCCCAGAACAGCTCGGGCTCGTCCGCGGCGGTGACATGACGCAGCATCCCGTCCCCCGTCACCACGTCGAACGAGCGGACCAGGTCGGCGGCGTAGCCGAACTCCCGGGCCAGCACGCCCAGCCCGCCGCCGAGCGTGTACGAGACCGCGCCGACCCCGGGGGAGGAGCCGTTCAGCGGGGCGAGCCCGTGCGGGGCGGCGGCCTCGATCACCTGACCCCAGGTGACACCCGCGCCGATCCGGGCGGTACGGCGCACAGGGTCGACCAGGACCGAGTCCATGGCGCGGGTGACGATCAGGACGCCGCCCTCGACGGGTCCGGCCAGCCCGTGGCCGGTGGCGTGGACGCCCACCCGGAGCCCGTCCCGGGCGGCCCGGGTCACGGCGGTGCGTACGTCCTCGGCTTCGGCGGCCTCGACGACGAGGTCCGGGCGGATCGTGAAACCGGTCTGGTACCCGGTGGGGGCGGCAGTCATGGCGGAGGCTCTCCAGTCGCTCGCTCGATGCGCTGACGACGGAGAGCCTCCCCGCTCTACCTGACAACGTCCGTCAGGTATGGATGATCACTTCTCGACGGTCACGGCCGGCTCGCCGTTCCGGCGCCTGCGCGCCTCACGGACCAGGGAGACGGCCACCACCAGCACCGCGACCAGCAGCGAGAGCAGTACCTGCTCGCGTCCCGCGTCGTCGGTCAGCATGTAGACCAGCACGAACGAGATCATGGCGATGGTCGCCCAGGTCAGATACGGGAAGAGCCACATCCGTACGACGAGCTTCTCGGGCGACTCGCGCAGGATGATGCCGCGCATCCGCAGCTGGGTGAAGCAGATGACCAGCCAGACGAACAGCGCGACCGCGCCGGAGGAGTTCAGCAGGAACGCGAAGACGGTGTCGGGCCACTGGTAGTTGAAGAAGACGGCCACGAACCCGAAGACGACGGAGGAGAGGATCGCCGCCTGCGGCACGCCCCGCTTGTTGGTCCGGGCGAACGCCTTGGGGGCGTCACCGCGGCCGCCGAGCGAGAAGGCCATCCGGGAAGCCGTGTAGAGACCGGAGTTCAGGCAGGACAGCACGGCCGTCAGCACGATGACGTCCATCACCTGGCCGGCGTGCGGGATGCCGATGACGTCGAGCGCCGCGACATAGCTGCCCTTGTCCAGGATCGACGGGTCGTTCCACGGCAGCAGGGTCAGCACGACGAAGATCGAGCCGAGGTAGAAGACGGCGATCCGCCAGATGACGCTGTTGGTGGCCTTCTGGACGGCGCGCTGCGGGTTCTCCGACTCGCCGGCCGCCAGGGTCACGATCTCGCTGCCCATGAACGAGAAGACGACCATCAGCACCCCGGTGAGGATCGCTCCCGGACCCTCGGGGAAGAAGCCGCCGGTGTCGGTGAGATGGGCCAGTCCGGATCCGGCGTGGTCCGACCCGGGCAGCACCCCGAAGACGGCGAGCAGGCCGACGATCACGAACGCGCCGATCGCCACCACCTTGATCCCGGCGAACCAGAACTCGAACTCTCCGTACGAACCGACGGAGACCAGGTTCGTCGCGGTCAGCACCAGCATCACGATCAGTGCCCAGCCCCACTGCGGCACCCCCGGCACCCAGCTCTCCAGGATCTTGGCACCCGCCGTGGCCTCGACGGCGAGCACCACGACCCAGAAGAACCAGTACAGCCAGCCGATCGAGAACCCGGCCCAGCGGCCCAGCGCCTGGTCGGCGTAGGTGGAGAAGGAGCCCGATGCGGGGCGGGCGGCCGCCATCTCGCCGAGCATCCGCATCACGAAGACGACCATCAGGCCGACCAGTGCGTACGACAGCAGGATCGCCGGTCCGGCGGCGGCGATGCCGGCCCCGGAGCCCACGAACAGGCCCGCGCCGATCACACCGCCGATCGCGATCATCGAGAGGTGACGGTTCTTGAGACCGGCCTGGAGTCCGTCCTGGGACTCCGTCCGGTCCGAACGGTCCGGCCCGTCGGGCTGGTGGCCCGGCCCTGCCAGAGTCGTCTGCGACGTCATGGATCGAATCCTTACGTTTTCGGATCACTCGGTTGCGTGACTCGCCGCACCCACGGTGGTGGAGCGGCGAGCGATGCATTGAAGCCCGGCGAACCCCGAAAGCGGAACCCCTCACTCCGATTCGTTGACCGGATCGTTGCCTCAGTGGCGTTGCGCACACAGGGCCCGCACATCGGGGCCACACGGCACCCCGTCGTCGGTTACCCGGCGTCGCTCGTGCCACACTCCTCCCATGCGCGTGTACCTCGGATCCGACCATGCCGGTTACGAACTCAAGAACCACCTCGTCGAGTGGCTCGAGGCCCAGGGCCACGAAGTCGTCGACTGCGGTCCTCACATCTATGACGCCCAGGACGACTACCCGCCGTTCTGCCTGCGCGCCGCCGAGAAGACGGCCGCGGACCCGGACAGCCTCGGCATCGTGATCGGCGGCTCGGGCAACGGCGAGCAGATGGCCGCGAACAAGGTGAAGGGCGTCCGCGCCGCACTCGCCTGGAGCGAGCAGACCGCCGCGCTGGGCCGCGAGCACAACAACGCCAACGTGATCTCCATCGGCGGCCGGATGCACACGGCCGAGGAGTCCACCAAGTTCGTCGAGATCTTCCTGACGACCCCGTACTCGGGCGAGGAGCGGCACACCCGCCGCATCGAGATGCTCACCGCGTACGAGAACACCGGCGAGCTCCCCCCGATCCCGGCCCACCACCCGCAGCAGGGCTGACCACCCCATATCCTGAACTGTGCCGCCGGTACCCCCGGCGGCACAGCCATGTCCGCCCCCGCCTCACCGAGGAGACCCGCAGCCGTGCCCGAGGGACACACCATCCACCGCCTCGCGGACGACCACCGGGACCGGTTCGCCGGACGGCCCGCGCGGGTGAGCAGCCCGCAGGGAAAGTTCTCCGACAGCGCCGCCCTGCTCGACGGCCGGGTCCTGTCCGGCGCGGAAGCCCACGGCAAGCACCTGTTCCTCGGCTTCGAGGACACCGGCTGGGTCCACATCCACCTCGGCCTGTTCGGCAAGCTCGGATTCGGTACGGTCCCGGCCCCGCCGCCCACCGACACGGTCCGGCTGCGCCTCCTGAACGACGCGCACCACGCGGACCTGCGCGGCCCCACCGCCTGCGCGCTGATCACCGACGCCGAGAAGCGCGCGATACACGACCGGCTGGGCCCCGACCCGCTGCGCCCCGGCGACGACGGCGAGCGGGCCTGGCAGCGGATCTCCCGCAGCCGGATCACCGTGGCCGCCCTGCTGATGGACCAGAAGGTCGTCGCGGGCGTGGGCAACGTGTACCGGGCGGAGGTGCTGTTCCGGCACGGCATCGACCCGTACCGGGCCGGCAGGGACCTCACCCGCCGCGAGTGGGACGCGATCTGGTCGGACCTGGGCGCGCTGATGCGTGAGGGCGTACGGAACAACCGCATCGACACCGTGCGCCCCGAGCACCTGCCCGAGGCGATGGGCCGCCCGCCGCGCGTGGACGACCACGGCGGCGAGGTGTACGTCTACCGGCGAGCCCGGCAGGCCTGCCACATCTGCGGCACGGAGATCCGCACCGCGGACCTGGCGGCCCGGAACCTGTTCTGGTGCCCGGACTGCCAGTCCGCGTAGCGGCGACGCCCGTCCGGCAGATCAAGCCCGTCCGGCGATTGAGGACAGAGCCCGTCGCCGGACGAACCCGCATCCTCCCGGACCCCTCGCGGCAGCTACCGCCCCCCGTCTAGAACCCCCGCGGCAGCCACGGCGCCACGTCGGACAGGAACGCCGACGACGCCTCCGCCACCGCTCCGGCCCGCAGCTCCCGGACCCGCCCGGCCAGGGCCAGTGAACCCAGTGACTCGCCGCCCAGGTACGCGGTGCCCAACTCCCGTACGGAGAGCGCCAGATCAGCCGCGTCCTCGGTGCGCTTGCACGACGCGCCGCCCTTCGCGTCGGCGGTCAGCCGCCAACGTCCGGCGTTCCAGGGGCAGAACGCGTCCTCGACCTCGAACACCACGTCCAGCGGCCCCCGGTAGGTCCGCGCCTCCAGCGCGGCGCCCACGTCCACCAGCCGCAGATGGAGCGAGTCCCGCTGCCGGATGTCGCACCGCCGCACGTCCGACACCAGATGCAGCACCGCGTCGTCCGTCGGCCGGTTCCGTGCCTCGACCGTCGACGTCAGGTCGATCGCGAAGAGGAACCGCCACAGCGCCGCGTAGGCCGCCGGGTCGAGCGCCGCCAGATCGCTCACCACGATGCGTCCCTTGGGGCCCGCATCGTCCCAGTCCGGCTTGATGTGGTAGTTCGTGTAGCCGACGAGTTCGCCGTCACGTTCCGCCAGCAGACACTGCAGCGCCGAGCCGCCCGCGCGTGAACTCTCCGGATCCATCAGTGACTTGCGCTCCCAGCCGGGGCCATGGGCCGGGGTGCCCGGCCGGCCCGGAACCAGCCGCGCGTACACGCTCTCGCACGCGTCGACCGCCTCGTCCTTGCGCGCGTACCGCAGCCGGACCTCGTCCGTGCCCTCGGGCACGCTCAGCCGCACCCGGTCCGTATCGATCGCCAGGGACATCTGGCGGGTCGCCGCCCCGTACCCGAAGCGGCCGTAGATCTCCGGCTCCGACGCCGTCAGCACCGCGATCGGCTCACCCAGGGCCCGTACGTCGTCGAGCTGGCGGCGCATCATCGAGGTCAGCAGACCGCGCCTGCGGTGCGTGGACGCGACGCTCACCATCGTGACCCCTGCCGCGGGGACCAGCGCTCCGCCGGGCACGGCCAGCCGGAAGGTGAACGCGCCCGTCGTCGCGACCACGTCGTCGCCGTCCCAGATCCCGATCGACCGCTCGTACTCGGTCACGGACCGGTACTGCTCGCGCTGCTCAGCGGGCTCCTGGGACCCGCCGAACGCGAGCTCCAGGGACGAGAACCACTGGTTCCATTCGGAAGGCTGCAAAACACGGAGCTCAGTTGTCATATGCCATCCCTACCAGGGCTTTCTCAGCGAGGCGAGTCGTTTTCGAACACATTGTCACAGGGGTCCCCCTGCACCGGAGCCCGCCGGGTGGATAAGGTCCCCGCAATGGCCCGACGCGCAGGAGCAGAGACATATCCGGCCCGATTGAGGAAATCGGCGCACCGGGTACGCACCACGCTGCGCCGGTCCGGAGTCGACTACTTCCGCGGGGACGGCTCGGACTGGATCGCCCTGGTCGCGCTGCTGCTGACCATTCCCGCGATCACCTGCGCGACCCTGCTGAACCCCGTGTGGTGCTCGCCGACCGTGCTCGTCCTGCCGATCGTCGCCGGCGGCCTGCTGCTGCGGCCCGCCAGCCTGCTCGGCCTGTACGCGACCGCCGCCGCGGCCCTGATCGTGGAGTCCCTCTGGCTCGGCCCCTACGAGGACGGCCCGGCCAGGGTCACCCCGGGCACCGTGCTGACGGTCGCCGCCTGCGGGTTCCTCGGCCTGATCCTCGCCCAGTTCCGCGCACGGGTCGGCGTGCCGTGGCGACGCGGCGGCACCATGCTCTTCGACCTGCGCGAACGCATCCGGATCCAGAGCGCGCTGCCCCGGCTCCCGCAGGGCTGGCACCGCGAGATGTCGCTGCGTCCGGCCGGCGGCCAGTCCTTCTCCGGGGACTTCGTCGTGGCGGCCCGCACCAACGGCGGCCGCACCCTGGAGGCCGTGCTCACCGACGTCTCCGGCAAGGGCATGGACGCCGGCTCCCGGGCGCTGCTGCTCTCCGGTGCCTTCGGCGGTCTGCTCGGATCGCTGCCGCCGCACGGCTTCCTGCCCGCGGCCAACGGCTATCTGCTGCGCCAGGACTGGGACGAGGGCTTCGCCACCTCCATCCATCTGGTGCTGGACCTGGAGTCGGGCGACTACGAACTCCTCTCGGCAGGCCACCCGCCGGCCCTCCAGCTCCACGCCGGCAGCGGCCAGTGGGAGGAGATGGCGGCGGAGGGCCCGCTGCTCGGGGTCTACGACGGGGCGGAGTTCGACACCGTGAAGGGCCATCTGGCGCCCGGCGACGTCCTGATGCTGTTCACCGACGGTCTGGTGGAGGCATCCGACCGGGACATCGCGGAAGGCATCGACCGGCTGACGGGCGAGGCCGACCGCTATGTCACCACGGGCTTCGAGGGCGCGGCCTGGCATCTCATCGAGGCCTGCGCCAAGGACGTCAACGACGACCGGGCGCTGCTGCTGCTGTCTCGCCGGTCCTGAATCCGGAACCGTACAGAACCGGCCCGAACCGGACGTACGTCAACGCGGACCGCTCCCTCACCGGATCGGGAGCGGAACCGCCTCGCGCCCGCCGGGCAGCAACCGGGCCAGCCAGTGCGAGCGCCCGGCGGCCAGGGGAGCCAGGACCGCGAGGACGAGCACATAGCCCGCGATGAACGGGGAGAGCCGTTCGTCCAGCCCCGCGCCCGCCGCCATCGTGGCGAGGATCAGGGCGAACTCGCCGCGCGCCACCAGGGTCGTGGAGATGTTCGCCGTGGCTTGCGGGCCGAACGCGTACACCTTGGCGGCGGCGAGTCCCGCGACGACGTTCATGGCGAGGGTCACCGCCACGGCGGCCAGCACCGGCCACAGCACGGTCGGCAGGTCGCCGGGGTTGATGGACAGGCCGAACGCGAAGAAGAAGATCGCTCCGAAGGCGTCGCGCAGCGGGTGGACCAGCTTGAGGATGCGTTCCCCCGAGGTGGTGCTGCCGAGCATCAGGCCCACCATGAAGGCGCCGATGGCGTCCGCCACCCCGAACCACTCCGAGACCCCGGCCACGAGGACGGCGGCGCCGAGGAAGGAGATGACGAGGAGCTCGTCGTCCCGGGTGTTGATGAGCTTGCCGATGACCTTGGTGCCGAACCGGGCGGCCAGCGCGAGGAGCAGAAGGAATCCGAAGGCCTTGCCGCCGTCGACCGCGGCCGACGCGAGGCTGTCGGCGCCCGAGAGGATGGGCTGGAGGGCCGCCAGGTACAGGGCGAGGAACACGTCCTCGACGACGATGATGCCGAGGATCGGCTTGGTCTCCGGGTTGCCGATGCGGCCGAGGTCCACG
This sequence comes from Streptomyces sp. NBC_00385, assembly GCF_035917155.1. Lineage (NCBI taxonomy): Bacteria > Bacillati > Actinomycetota > Actinomycetes > Kitasatosporales > Streptomycetaceae > Streptomyces > Streptomyces sp. NBC_00385. The sequence goes on from NZ_CP107951.1 coordinate 5,831,103, forward strand.
AGCACCTTGGTGACGATGGCCGACGAGGAGATGCCGAGCACCCCGGCGAGGACCAGTGCCTCCGACGTGCCCCAGCCCAGCGCGAAGCCGAAGCCGAGTCCGGCACCGACGTTCAGGGCGAGATAGGCGCCGCCCGCGACCGCCATCTTGCGGCCGCCCGCTTTGAGGTCGTCGAGGTGGAACTCCAGGCCGAGGTAGAAGAGCAGCAGCACCAGACCGAGTGCGGAGAGCATCTCCAGGTCGTGCGGGTCGGCGACGAGAACGATGCCGGGGGTGTGCGGGCCGAGGAGGATCCCGGCCAGGATGAACAGGGGGATGGTCGGAAGCCCGATGCGGCTGCCGACGCGGGCGAGGACTGCGGCGGCGAGGAAGGCGCCGCCCATGGCGATGAGCGTGTCTGCGTGTCCGATGAGCTTGATCCTTCGTCGGGTCGTCGGGTCAAGAGAGCGTCAAGGAATCGTCAGTAATTAGTTTACCGAACGATTGACGCTGCAACTATGACGGTCCCGATGGCCTCGCGGCGAAGGGTGGGCATCGGCGGTGCGACCTCTCCTACGCTCGTGCCATGACCGCACCCCGAGCACAGCTGACCCTGGCCGAAGTAGAGGCGATCGCCCGCGAGGCCCATGCCGCACAGCGGGACAAGGCGGGCCGGCCCTACAGCGAGCACCTCGCGGCCGTCGCCGAGGGGGTGCGGGCGCGGGGCGGCAGCGACGACCAGATCGCCGCGGCCTGGCTGCACGACGCGGTCGAGGACGATGCCCTGACGGAGCGGTGGCTGGCCGATGCCGCACTTCCGCAGCAGGTCAAGGACATGGTGCTGGCCGTCACCAAGCGGGACGGCGAGGAGCCGGCGGCGTACACCCGGCGCATCCTGGCGACGCCCGGCGCCCTGCTGATCAAGGAGGCCGACCTCGCACACAACGCCGACCCGGCCCGCCTCGCGGTGCTGGAACCGGCGACCCGTACCCGGCTGACCGAGAAGTATGCGCTGGTACGGGGGCTGCTCGGGCTCACCGCACCGCAACCGCCCGCCGAGCGGCAGGATTGAGCCAACACGTCGGAGCCCGGCCCATGAGCGGGCCGGGCTCCGACGTATGCGGATGTCCGGGGGTGTTCCGGGTGTGTGATGTCCCGCGCTCAGAGCTTCGCGGACTCCCGCCGGAAGGCCCAGTTCATGTCCGGTTCGGTCACGCAGCGCAGGGCGCGTCGCACCGGCGGCGTGCACAGCAGCGTCACCCCGGCCGCGGCGACGACGCTGACCAGGACCAGACCGGTCGGGGAGATCAGCCACTCGTTCCGGTCGAAGACACCGGCGTACGTGGCGCCCTTCACCATGAACCCGTGCAGCAGATAGCCGCAGATCGTGCCGGCCCCGAGGACCGTGAACCACATGTGGCGCCGTGGGACCAGGGACAGGAAGGCGGCGGTGAGCAGCGTCGCGCAGCCGAACAGCGCGAACGTCATCACCACGCCGCTCCACCACGGATTGCCCATGTCCTGGGCGGCCGAGTTGCGCAGGAACCAGCCCAGCTCCATCCGGGGCGCCGCCCAGTAGGCGAAGACCAGCGCGATGGCGAACAGCGGCAGGGCGAGCAGCCGTACTTCACGGCGACGGACCAACTGGAAATGTTCGGGCTTGAGTTGGAGCCCGAACACGAAGTACGGCAGGAACTGCAGGACGCGCGGCAGGTCGAGATCGTCACCGATGCCGGGGGCGAGCGAGGCAAGGGACGCGATGACGAGCGAGACCGCCACCGGGTGACGCAGGCTGCGCCACAGGGGCGTGGTGAGCCGCCAGATGAACAAGGCGGCCAGGAACCAGGTCAGGTACCAGGGCTCGGTCAGGGTGATCGCGGCGTCGGGATCGTCCGCGTACCGCCGGAACAGCGAGTACGCCGTCTCGAACACCACATACGGCACGGCGACTCCGGTGACCAGACGCTTCACCTTGGCCGGGCTCATGTCGAACGAGCGTGAGAAATAACCGGAGATGATGATGAAAGCCGGCATGTGGAACGTGTACGTCACCATGTACAGCGCACGCGCGGCCCTGCTCCCGTCCATGACCGGCACCCACGAGTGGGCCACCGCGACCAGCACGATGGCCAGGTACTTGGCGTTGTCGAAGTAGGCGTCACGCCTCTTCGTGCCGGCCGTCCGGTCGGCACCGGCCGGCTGGGCAGGCCGGGCGGGGGCCGGTGCGTGACCGTTGTCCGTCGCCGTCGGTGCTGGGCGTCTGGGCTCCGACTCCCGGGTCGCCGGTGGGAGCGTGGCCCTCTGAAATACGTTCGGAGCTTGGAACATCTCAGGCACCCTAGACGTCTCGATTGCAATTCGTAAAACGGCCGTCGGATATCGCGTGTTCCCATCGGATCAAATGCCAAACCATCGAAATCTGTCCGATATGGACGTGTTAATCCCGCTTAAATCGTGCATATCGCCAGGCAGTTGGGGTGGGTGAATTATGTCTCGACCGGACACGGGTAATGCCTGTGAATAAACTGTGTGGGTACGGAAACGACACCCGTTGCAATTGCCGCGCCGTCCCGGATTTCCGCTGCTGAGCGCCCCGGCGCCGTCCGTGCGGCAGCCCGGCCGGGGGCGTGCCCGGACCTCGTCAAGTGACCGGCGCACAGGGGGCGCAGGGGGCGCAAGTTGGCGCGATATCGCCAGGTCGATTCGTCACCTGGCAGCGACCACAGGGGAGTTGGTGGCACGATGGACGGCAACGGAGGGGTGCGCGGCCGCACACCTCCGGGCCGGCAAGGCGGACCGACCGAGGGTGTGAGCAGTCGTGGCCATTTCACTGTCCGTGGTGCTTCTTTTGGCGATCATCCTGGTGGTCCTGATCCGAGGTGGCTCCATCAAGGCCGGACCCGCGATCGTCGCGGTGCTTTTCGGCTTCTTCCTGGCATCGACCGGCATGGCGCCGTCGATCCAGAGGTTCATGGACTCGATAGCGCAGAGCATCAACGAGATCAGCTTCTGAGGCCTCCGGCCCCGGGGCGGTGCGACCGCCCCGGCGGACGCACCCGGGACACGCGAAGGGCCCGGTCCGGCGGACATCCCCGAAGGGATCCGCCGGGCCGGGCCCGAAGCATGGAGCGGGCGACGGGAATCGAACCCGCGTAGCTAGTTTGGAAGACTAGGGCTCTACCATTGAGCTACGCCCGCATGCAGCGCACCGCAGGTCACGGGGACCGCGGCACGAGAAGCATCGTAGCGGGTCGTGGGCGCTGAGCGCACACCCGATGACGACGCGAGGCGCCGAGTCCGGCGAAGCCCGCGTAAAGCGTCCGATGCACCGCCTGTCTGCATGTACCCTACGTGTCGCACCGACGGGGTGTGGCGCAGCTTGGTAGCGCGTCCGCTTTGGGAGCGGAAGGTCGTCGGTTCGAATCCGGCCACCCCGACCACCGGCAAGATCGCATTGTGGGAGTTCTCCCCCTTGCCGTTACTATGCAAAATGCGTGCCCGTGTGTCTGATGTACCGGGCTCGGTCCGCGAAGCCGCCTCCTGTGCGGTGGAGCAGAACCCCAAGAAGTCAGCCACCAAGGAGACCGAACCGTGAAGAGCGCCGTGGAGACCCTGAACCCGACCCGGGTTCGGCTCAGCATTGAGGTGCCCTTCGAGGAGCTCAAGGACAGCCTCGACGCGGCGTACAAGAAGATCAACCAGCAGGTCACGGTGAAGGGGTTCCGCAAGGGCAAGATCCCCAACCGGGTCATCGACCAGCGGTTCGGCCGTGGCGCAGTGCTGGAGGAGGCCGTCAACGACGCGCTCCCGAAGTTCTACACCGAGGCCGTCAACGAGGGTGAGCTCAACGTCCTCGGCCAGCCGGAGGTCGACATCACGGAGCTGAAGGACGGCGAACTGCTCTCCTTCACCGCCGAGGTTGACGTACGCCCCGAGATCGAGATCCCGGACTACTCCGGCATCGAGGTCACCGTCGACGCCCTTGAGGTCAGCGACGAGGACGTCGAGAAGGCCGTGGAGCAGCTCCGCGAGCGCTTCGCCTCGACCAACCCGGTCGAGCGCGCCGCCGTCGAGGGTGACGTCGTCACCATCGACCTGCAGGCCAAGGTCGAGGGCGAGGTCCTCGAGGACGGCGTGGCCGAGGGTGTCTCGTACACCATCGGTTCCGGCGAGCTCCTCGAAGGCATCGACGACGCCGTCACCGGCCTGGAGGCGGGTGGCGAGGCCACCTTCACCTCCGCGCTGAAGGGCGGCTCCGCCGAGGGCAAGGACGCGGAGGTCACCGTCAAGGTCACCGCCGTCGCCGCCCGTGAGCTCCCCGAGCTGGACGACGATTTCGCCCAGATGGCCAGCGAGTTCGACACGCTGGAGGAGCTGAAGGCGGACAGCCGCAAGCGCCTGGAGGACACCAAGCAGTACGAGCAGGCCACCCAGGCCCAGGAGCGCGTCCTCGAGGAGCTGCTGAAGCTCGCCGAGGTCCCGATCCCGGAGAAGCTGCTCGCGGACGAGGTCCAGACCCGCAAGCACAACCTGGAGCACCACCAGCTCGGCCAGATGGGTCTCGACCTCGAGAAGTACCTGGAGATCCAGGGCAAGACCCTCGAGGAGTTCGAGGCCGAGACGTCCGAGCAGGCCGTCAAGGGCATCAAGACCCAGTTCATCCTGGACGAGCTCGTCAACAAGGAGAAGCTGAACGTCAACCAGGAGGAGCTCACCGAGCACCTCCTGCGGCGCGCGCAGTCCTCCGGCATGAGCCCCGACCAGTTCGCCCAGGCCGTCGTCGAGGGCGGCCAGGTTCCGATGCTCGTCGGCGAGGTCGCCCGCGGCAAGGCGCTGGCCGTGGTCGTCGAGGCCGCCAAGGTCATCGACACCAACGGTGAGGTCGTCGAGCTGGAGGACGACGAAGAGGCGACGGAGGAGGCAGCCGAGGTGGTCGAGGCCGCCGAGGGCACCGCCGACGCCGCCGAGGAGAAGACCGAGGCCTGAGCCTCGCGCTGAACCCGCACGACGGGCTCCGGACGCCACCGCGTCCGGAGCCCGTCGTCGTTTCGGCGGCCGCCCCCCACAACCCTTGGGCGGACTGCGGAGCTTGCGCTCCCAGCGAACAGTTGCGGAAGCGGGATGGCGTTGTCCCACCTGCGCGTTAGGGTCCATGAAGAGGAAGGGTCGGGGAGTCCCGGCCCACCCGGTACGAAGACGCTGAGACGGCCGGAGCCGTCAGAGACGAGCAGGTGGATACGTGACGAATCTGATGCCCTACGCCGCCGGAGAGCCGTCCCTCGGTGGAGGCCTCGGTGACCAGGTCTACAGCCGACTGCTCGGCGAACGCATCATCTTCCTCGGCCAGGCCGTAGACGATGACATCGCCAACAAGATCACCGCGCAGCTCCTCCTCCTTGCCGCCGAGCCGGAGAAGGACATCTACCTCTACATCAACAGCCCCGGCGGTTCGGTGACAGCCGGCATGGCGGTCTACGACACCATGCAGTACATCCCGAACGACGTGGTCACCATCGGTATGGGCATGGCGGCCTCGATGGGCCAGTTCCTGCTCACCGGTGGCACCGCCGGCAAGCGCTTCGCGCTCCCGAACACCGACATCCTCATGCACCAGGGTTCGGCCGGTATCGGCGGTACCGCCTCGGACATCAAGATCCAGGCCCAGTACCTGCTGCGCACCAAGCAGCGGATGGCGGAGATCACCGCCCGCCACTCCGGCCAGACCGTGGAGACGATCATCCGCGACGGCGACCGCGACCGCTGGTACACCGCGGACGAGGCCAAGGAGTACGGCCTCATCGACGAGATCATCACGATCGCGTCGGGCGTTCCGGGCGGCGGCGGCACCGGCGCCTGATCCGGGTCCCACCGGATCGCGCCGTACCGCACCGCATCTCTCGTACGCCGAGACACCCAGCCCACAGAACGCCACCAGGATGGTGAACACCCACATGAACAACTTCCCCGGCGCGTCCGCGAGCGGCCTCTACACCGGCCCGCAGGTGGACAACCGCTACATCGTCCCGCGCTTCGTGGAGCGCACCTCGCAGGGCGTGCGTGAGTACGACCCGTACGCGAAGCTCTTCGAGGAGCGCGTGATCTTCCTCGGTGTGCAGATCGACGACGCGTCCGCCAACGACGTCATGGCGCAGCTGCTGTGCCTGGAGTCGATGGACCCGGACCGGGACATCTCCATCTACATCAACAGCCCCGGCGGCTCGTTCACCGCGCTCACCGCGATCTACGACACGATGCAGTTCGTGAAGCCGGACATCCAGACGGTCTGCATGGGCCAGGCGGCCTCCGCCGCCGCGGTGCTGCTGGCCGCCGGCACACCGGGCAAGCGCATGGCGCTGCCGAACGCCCGTGTCCTGATCCACCAGCCGTCGTCGCAGACCGGCCGTGAGCAGCTCTCCGACCTGGAGATCGCGGCCAACGAGATCCTGCGGATGCGGAGCCAGCTGGAGGAGATGCTGGCCAAGCACTCCACCACGCCGATCGAGAAGATCCGTGACGACATCGAGCGCGACAAGATCCTGACCGCCGATGACGCCCTCGCCTACGGCCTGGTCGACCAGATCGTCTCGACCCGTAAGAGCGCGGCCGGAGCGGCCGCCTGACGTCGGCCTTTACCCCTTGGTACGGCAGGGTCACCCGGCCCCGGCCGTGTGAACCGTGCCAAGGGGGGCCCGAACGGGGGCCCAGGCAAGGTACCGTCGGATAGAGGCACCAGGAGCCGCTGAACCAGGCGGATCCCAGGCGAAGGGGAAGCACCTCGTGGCACGCATCGGTGATGGCGGCGACCTGCTCAAGTGCTCGTTCTGCGGAAAGAGCCAGAAGCAGGTGAAGAAGCTCATCGCGGGACCCGGTGTGTACATCTGCGACGAGTGCATCGATCTCTGCAACGAGATCATCGAGGAGGAGCTCGCGGAGACGAGCGAGGTCCGCTGGGAGGAACTTCCCAAGCCCCGCGAGATCTACGAGTTCCTCGAGGGATACGTCGTCGGGCAGGAGCCCGCGAAGAAGGCCCTCTCGGTCGCTGTGTACAACCACTACAAGCGGGTCCAGGCAGGCGAGAACGGCGGCGGCGCGAACCGCGACGACGCGATCGAACTCGCCAAGTCCAACATCCTGCTGCTCGGCCCCACGGGCTCGGGCAAGACCCTCCTCGCGCAGACGCTGGCCCGCATGCTCAACGTCCCGTTCGCCATCGCCGACGCGACGGCGCTGACGGAGGCCGGCTACGTCGGCGAGGACGTCGAGAACATCCTGCTGAAGCTGATCCAGGCCGCGGACTACGACGTCAAGAAGGCCGAGACCGGGATCATCTACATCGACGAGATCGACAAGGTCGCCCGTAAGAGCGAGAACCCGTCGATCACCCGCGATGTCTCCGGCGAGGGCGTCCAGCAGGCCCTGCTGAAGATCCTGGAGGGCACCACCGCCTCCGTGCCGCCGCAGGGCGGCCGGAAGCACCCGCACCAGGAGTTCATCCAGATCGACACGACGAACGTGCTGTTCATCGTGGGCGGCGCCTTCTCCGGTCTGGAGAAGATCATCGAGTCCCGGGCCGGCGCCAAGGGCATCGGCTTCGGCGCCACGATCCGCTCCAAGCGGGAGATCCAGGCGAGCGACCAGTTCCAGGAGGTCATGCCGGAGGACCTGGTGAAGTTCGGCATGATCCCCGAATTCATCGGCCGCCTCCCGGTCCTGACCTCGGTCCACAACCTGGACCGCGAGGCGCTGCTCCAGATCCTCATCGAGCCGCGCAACGCCCTGGTGAAGCAGTACCAGCGGCTGTTCGAACTCGACGGTGTGGAGCTGGAGTTCGAGCGCGAGGCGCTGGAGGCCATCGCCGACCAGGCGATCCTGCGCCAGACCGGCGCGCGCGGACTGCGCGCCATCATGGAGGAGGTCCTCCAGTCGGTGATGTACGAGGTGCCGTCCCGCAAGGACGTCGCCCGGGTCGTCATCACCTCGGACGTGGTCCGCAACAACGTCAACCCGACGCTGGTCCCGCGCGAGCCGCGGACGATCGGCAAGGGCGACGACGGGCGGCACGAGAAGTCCGCGTAGCGGTGTCGTAGAGACGTACGCGAAGGGGCGCCCCGCCGGTTCGGCCGGAGGGGCGCCCCTTCGCGTTGCGTGGGTCAGATCTTGGTGCGGGAGGTGTTGTAGAGCTTGGCGGTCACGTCCGCCACCTCGTCCTGTGCCATTCCCTTGCCGGTCATGGAGAGGCCCACGTCCACGCCCATCACGGTGCCCACGGTGCCGTAGTCGGCCCAGACACAGACGGGAATGGTGAATTCCTTCGGCCCCTTGGCGGCGGTGCCGTCGCCCTCCTTGTTCAGCACCTTGAGTTCCTGGCACTTCATGAGGGCGCCCTTGAAGCCGTCCGGCGTGACGGCCTCGGGGCTGCCGACACGCTGGACATCCATCCCGTCCTCGCCCTTCGTGAACTCCGACTCCGCGTTGTTGAACGCGTTGTCGATGACCTTCGCCGGGTCGGTGACGTCACCCCAGTAACCCGAGAGCGTGACCGACTTCAGCGCGAGCGGGTTGTCCTCGGAGCCGGACTGATACGTGGCACCCGCCTTCTGCGGGTTCTTGATGCCGAGACCTTCGAGCTTGGTCTTCTCGGAACCGGTCGGTGCTCCCGACTCCCCGGAGCCGGCCTGCTTCTTGTACCCGTCCAGCGTCGCCGCCGGCGTCAGCTTGTACCCCTTGGTGGAGTCCGAGACGTCGCTGTTGCTGGCACCGCCCGACGTCAGCATGTACACCCCGCCCCCGATGACCGCCAGCGCCACGATCACGCCGCCGACGATCAGGCCGGTCTTCTTCTTCGGCGGAGCGGCCGGCGGGAACGGGGGCTGGCCGCCGTAGGCCGGCTGGCCGCCGTACGGGGGAGTGGGGGGCTGCTGGCCGTAGGGGCCGGGCTGCTGGGCCTGCGGGTAGCCGTAGCCCGGCTGCGGGGGCTGCTGCTGGGGCGGGACGCCCTGGGGGGCCTGCTGCGGGTAGCCATAACCGGGCTGCCCCTGCGGCGGGCCCTGCGGCGGCTGACCGCCGTAGGGGCCCGGCTGCTGGCCGTACGGTCCGGGCTGGCCCTGCGGCGGCTGGCCACCGTACGGGCCCGGCTGGTTGTAGCTCATCTGCGGTGTCCCCTGTTCGTGATGCTTATGCGTTCCGAACATCCTGACGGACGGCCCGCGGGCGTGGGGCACCGGGAGGGAGACCGTTACTGAACAAACCGGTTTCAGTGCACGCTTGTGACGGCCCTAAACTGTGGGGCGTGACCGAGAACGCAGCGCAGCAGCCAGCCAGCATCCCCGAACTGCCGACCCAGTACACGCCGGCCGAGGTAGAGGGGAAGCTGTACGAGCGCTGGGTAGAACGCGGTTACTTCGAGGCGGACGAGAACAGCGACAAGCCGCCGTACTCCATCGTCATCCCGCCGCCCAACGTCACCGGATCCCTGCACCTGGGACACGCCTTCGAGCACACGCTGATCGACGCCCTGGTCCGCCGCAAGCGGATGCAGGGGTTCGAGGCGCTCTACCAGCCGGGCATGGACCATGCCGGCATCGCCACCCAGAACGTCGTCGAGCGCGAGCTCGCCAAGGAGGGCAAGTCCCGCCACGACCTGGGCCGTGAGGCCTTCGTCGAGCGCGTCTGGCAGTGGAAGAACGAGTCCGGCGGCCAGATCTCCGGCCAGATGCGCCGTCTCGGCGAGGGCGTCGACTGGTCCCGTGAGCGCTTCACCATGGACGAGGGCCTGTCCAAGGCCGTCCAGACCGTCTTCAAGCAGATGTACGACGACGAGCTGATCTACCGTGCCGAGCGCATCATCAACTGGTGCCCGCGCTGTCTCACCGCGATCTCGGACATCGAGGTCGAGTACCAGGAGGACGACGGCGAGCTCGTCTCCATGCAGTACGGCGAGGGCGACGAGACGATCGTCGTCGCCACCACCCGCGCCGAGACGATGCTCGGTGACACCGCGGTCGCCGTCCACCCCGACGACGAGCGCTACAAGCACCTGGTCGGCAAGCAGATCAAGCTGCCGCTGACCGACCGCACCATCCCGGTCGTCGCCGACCACCACGTCGACCCCGCGTTCGGCACCGGCGCCGTCAAGGTGACCCCGGCGCACGACCCGAACGACTTCGAGATCGGCAAGCGCCACGACCTGCCGTTCCTCACGGTCCTCGACGAGCGCGCCGTCATCACGGCCCCCGGCCCCTTCCAGGGCCTGGACCGCCTGGAGGCCCGTTCCGCCATCGTCGCCGCCCTGCGCGCCGAGGGCCGGATCGTCGCCGAGAAGCGGCCGTACGTCCACTCCGTCGGCCACTGCTCGCGCTGCAAGACCACCATCGAGCCGCGCCTCTCCCTCCAGTGGTGGGTCAAGGTCGCCCCGCTCGCCAAGGCGGCCGGTGACGCCGTCCGTGACGGCAAGGTCAAGATCCACCCGCAGGAGATGGAGAAGCGGTACTTCGACTGGGTCGACAACCTCCACGACTGGTGCATCTCGCGCCAGCTCTGGTGGGGCCACCGCATCCCCGTCTGGTACGGCCCGAACGGCGAGGTCGTCTGCGTCGGACCGGACGACGAGGCGCCCACCGGGGACGGCTGGACCCAGGACAGCGATGTCCTGGACACCTGGTTCTCCTCCGGCCTGTGGCCCTTCTCCACGCTCGGCTGGCCCGAACGGACCGACAGCCTCGCGAAGTTCTACCCGAACTCCGTCATGGTCACCGGCTACGACATCCTGTTCTTCTGGGTCGCCCGGATGATGATGTTCGGCCTGTACGTCAACGACGGCGTCCCGCCGTTCGGGACGATCGTCCTGCACGGCATGGTCCGCGACGAGCACGGCAAGAAGATGTCGAAGTCCTTCGGCAACGTGGTCAACCCGCTGGACTGGATGGACAAGTACGGCTCCGACGCGCTCCGTTTCACCCTGGCGCGCGGTGCCAACCCCGGCGTCGACGTCCCGATCGGCGAGGAGTGGGTCCAGGGTTCCGCCAAGTTCTCCAACAAGATCTGGAACGCCACCCGCTTCGCCCTGATGAACGGCGCGACGATCGAGGGCGAACTGCCGTCCGCCGACGAGATGTCGGTGACCGACCGCTGGATCCTGTCCCGGCTCAACAAGACGGTCGCCGAAGTCGACGCGTACTACGACGACTACCAGTTCTCCAAGCTCAGCGAATCGCTCCGGCACTTCGCCTGGGACGAGGTCTTCGACTGGTACCTCGAGCTGTCCAAGACCACGTTCTTCGGCGGCGGCCGCCCGGCCGAGGTTTCCGGCCGGGTCCTGGGCGAGGTCCTCGACGTGATGCTGCGCCTGCTGCACCCCGTCGTCCCGTTCGTCACGGAGGCCCTCTGGACCGCCCTCACCGGCCGCGAGTCCGTCGTCATCGCCGACTGGCCCAAGGACAGCGGCTTCCGCGACGACGCGGCCGAGAAGGAGATCGAGCTCGTCCAGCAGGTCGTCACCGAGGTCCGCCGCTTCCGCAACGACCAGGGTCTCCAGCCCGGCCAGAAGGTCCCGGCCGAGCTGACCCTCACCGGCACGCCGCTCGCCCCGCACGAGGCGGCCATCCGCCAGCTCGCACGGCTCCAGCCGGCCGGCGACGGCTTCCACGCCACCGCGTCGCTGCCGGTCGCCGGAGCCACCGTTGCCCTCGACCTGTCCGGCACGATCGACGTCGGCGCCGAGCGCAAGCGCCTCACGAAGGACCTGGAGGCCGCGCAGAAGGAGAAGGCGCAGGCCACCGGCAAGCTCGGCAACGAGGCGTTCCTGGCCAAGGCCCCGGACAACGTGGTCGACAAGATCCGCGGCCGGCTCTCCAAGGCCGAGTCCGACATCGAGCGGATCACCGGCCAGCTGGCGTCCCTGCCGCAGGCCTGACACCGCGACGAAGCCCCCGTACCCCTCCCGCGAGGGGTACGGGGGCTTCCCCGTACCCGCGCCGCCGGGCGCTGCGCGCGATGTCCGTGCCGGTCCGTAGACTGGCCCCGTGAGTGAGCCCCGCCCTTCCGACCGGCACGACGCGTCCGACTCCGACGAGACCTTCGCGGAGATCGTCGACGAAGCGACCCAGCGCGACCCCGACCTGGCGGTGATCGAGGCCGGGAGCCGCACGCTGCGCGCCGCCTCCGGACCGCCCCAGGGCGACGAGGTCCCCGCCCGCCCCGCCGATCCGGAGGTGGACAAGGCACTGCGCGCGGTGGAGCAGGAGCTCGCCGGGCGCTGGGGCGAGACCAAGCTGGAGCCGTCCGTGGCGCGCATCGCCGCGCTGATGGACGTGCTCGGTGACCCGCAGCGCGCCTACCCCTCCATCCACATCACGGGGACCAACGGCAAGACGAGCACCGCCCGCATGATCGAGGCCCTGCTCGGCGCCTTCGACCTGCGTACCGGCCGCTACACCTCGCCGCACGTCCAGTCGATCACCGAGCGGATCAGCCTGGACGGCTCCCCGATGGACCCCGAGCGGTTCATCTCCACCTATGAGGACATCAAGCCGTACGTCGAGATGGTCGACGCACAGCAGCCCTACCGGCTCTCCTTCTTCGAGGTCCTCACCGGCATGGCGTACGCGGCCTTCGCCGACGCGCCGGTCGATGTCGCCGTCGTCGAGGTCGGCATGGGCGGCAGCTGGGACGCGACCAACGTGATCGACTCCACGGTCGCCGTCGTCACCCCCATCTCGCTGGACCACACCGACCGGCTGGGCTCCACACCGGGCGAGATCGCGGTGGAGAAGGCCGGGATCATCAAGCAGGGCGCGACGGTCATCCTCGCCCAGCAGCCCGTCGACGCCGCCCAGGTGATGCTGAAGAAGGCCGTCGAGGTCGATGCCACCGTGGCCCGCGAGGGCATGGAGTTCGGCGTCGTCTCCCGCGAGATCGCGGTCGGCGGCCAGCTCCTGACGCTGCGCGGCCTCGGCGGCGAGTACGAGAACATCTTCCTTCCGCTGTACGGCGCCCACCAGGCGCGCAACGCGGTGGTGGCGCTCTGCGCGGTCGAGGCGTTCTTCGGTATCGGTGCCGAGCAGACCGGATCGCTCGACGCCGACATCATCCGCAAGGCCTTCGCCTCGGTGATCTCGCCGGGCCGCCTCGAAGTGGTCCGCTCCAGCCCGACCGTCGTCCTGGACGCCGCGCACAACCCGGCAGGCGCCCTGGCCACCGCCGAGGGGCTCTCCGAGGCGTTCGGCTTCTCCCGGCTGATCGGTGTGGTCGGGGCCAGCGGCGACAAGGACGTGCGGGGGCTCCTGGAAGCCTTCGAGCCGATCTTCGCCGAGGTCGTCGTCACCCAGAACTCCAGCGGACGCGCGATGGACGCCGACGAGCTCGCGGCGGTCGCCGTCGAGGTCTTCGGCAACGACCGCGTCCAGGTCGAACCCCGGCTGGACGACGCGCTGGAGGCGGCGATCACCCTCGCCGAGGAAGAGGACGAGTACGCGGGCGCCGGGGTACTGGTGACCGGATCCGTGATCACGGTCGGCGAGGCCCGGCTGCTTCTGGGAAGGCGCTGACCCGACGTGCGTACGCTCTGTGCATCGACGCTGATCGGTGAGTTCTTCGTGATCGGGTTCGCCGGACTCGTCGCGATGAAGTCCGACGACCTGACATCGGCCACGGTCTGGACGGTCTGCGGCATCGGCATGCTGCTCTCCGTGCTGCTCTGCGGGATGCTCACCCGTCCGGGCGGCATACAGCTCGGCTGGGCGCTCCAGATCGCGCTGGTCGCCAGTGGCTTCGTCGTCCCGATGATGTTCGTCCTCGGCGTGGTCTTCGGCGGCCTGTGGTGGGCCTCCGTGCACTACGGCCGCAGGATCGACGAGGTGAAGGCCCGGTGGGCCGCACAGGAGGCGGCACAGGCGCCTGCCGGCAGCTGAGGAGCCGCCGGGCGGCCAAACCCGGCCGCCGGCCCGTCACCGTCCCCCTGTAACCTCGCCTCACCGCACCCGTATGCCTGCAAGGAGCCGCACATGACCCAGCGCACCCTCGTTCTTCTCAAGCCCGACGCCGTCCGTCGCGGTCTGGTCGGCGAGATCGTCGGCCGCATCGAGCGCAAGGCCGGCTGGAAGATCACGGCGCTGGAGCTCCGCACCCTCGACCGCGCCACGCTGGAACAGCACTACGCCGAGCACGTCGGCCGCCCGTTCTACGAGCCGCTCGTCGAGTTCATGCAGTCCGGTCCGATCGTCGCCCTGGTGGCCGAAGGCGAGCGGGTCATCGAGGGCGTCCGCGCCCTGGCCGGTCCCACCGACCCGATCGCCGCCGCGCCCGGATCGATCCGTGGCGACTTCGGCACGATCACCCGGGAGAACCTCATCCACGCCTCGGACTCCGAGGAGTCCGCAGAGCGAGAAATGAAGCTCTTCTTCCCGGGTCTTTCCTGATCCGCGATCAGCCGAACAGCGCTGATGACCTGGGGCGACCGAAGTAATTCGGTCGCCCTTCGGCATAGGGTCCCCGATCGCGGGAACGCATCCCTCCGACGTAACGTCACCATGAGTGGAACGGCCACCCGTTCTGCTCAGCATGGCGAAGGACCCTCGCGCTGTGTCGGCGTGTCCGGCACTACGATGGAAGCTTCCACGCCCGCAGCGCTCACCTCGCCTACCAGAACAAGCCATCGCTTTCGACTGGGAAGGCCCGACGCATCCTCATGGGGAACAAGGGGAACTCAATGTCGTTCATCGGCCGTGACATGGCTATCGACCTCGGGACTGCCAACACGCTGGTGTACGTCAGGGGGCGCGGCATCGTTCTGAACGAGCCGTCCGTCGTGGCCATCAACACCAACACCGGCGGCATCCTCGCGGTCGGCTCCGAGGCCAAGAAGATGATCGGCCGTACGCCGGGCAACATCGTTGCCGTACGGCCCCTGAAGGACGGCGTGATCGCCGACTTCGAGATCACGGAGCGGATGCTCCGCTACTTCATCCTGAAGATCCACAAGCGCCGCTACCTGGCCCGCCCGCGGGTCGTCGTCTGCGTGCCCTCCGGCATCACCGGGGTCGAGCGACGCGCCGTGATCGAGGCGTCGACGCAGGCCGGCGCGCGCCAGGTGCACATCATCGAGGAGCCCATGGCGGCGGCCATCGGCTCCGGCCTGCCGGTCCACGAGGCCACCGGCAACATGGTCGTCGACATCGGTGGCGGCACCACCGAGGTCGCGGTCATCTCGCTCGGCGGAATCGTCACTGCCCAGTCGATCCGGGTCGCCGGTGACGAACTGGACAACGCGATCATCCAGCACATCAAGAAGGAGTACTCGCTCCTGCTCGGTGAGCGCACCGCCGAACAGATCAAGATCACCATCGGTTCGGCGTTCGACCTGGAGAAGGACGAGCACACCGAGATCCGCGGCCGCGACCTCGTCTCGGGCCTGCCCAAGACCGTGGTCATCTCCGCCGCCGAGGTCCGCAAGGCGATCGAGGAGCCGGTCAACGCGATCGTCGACGCGGTCAAGACGACGCTGGACAAGTGCCCGCCGGAGCTCTCCGGCGACGTCATGGACCGCGGCATCGTCCTCACCGGCGGCGGCGCGCTGCTGCGCGGCCTCGACGAGCGGCTGCGCCACGAGACGGGCATGCCGATCCACATCGCCGAGGACCCGCTGGACTCCGTGGCGCTCGGCTCCGGCAAGTGCGTCGAGGAGTTCGAGGCGCTCCAGCAGGTGCTGGACGCCCAGCCCCGACGGTAGAAATTCCACGGCCCTCCGCGCGGACGCTGCCGCTCCGCGCGGAGGATCGTTGATATACAGGCACGAACATTCCTACGAGGAAGGCACGGCCGCCGCACGTGAGGGACACACGAGAGAGCCGGCTGCTCCTGGTGCTGCTGATCGCCATCGCATTCGCACTGATCACGGTGGACATCCGCGGCGGCGAGGAGTCACCGGTGGACGGCGCCCGGCAGGCCGCCGCCACCGTCTTCGGACCGGTGGAGAACGGCGTGGCGGCAGCGGTCGATCCGGTGGGCAACGCCATAGGGGCCGTACGCGCCTCCGGCACCCGCCACGACAAGATCACGGCGCTGGAGCAGGAGAACGCCGCGCTCAAGGTGAGGCTGGGCAGCGACGACCGCAACCGCAGCCGGGTCCGCGAGCTCGACAAGATGCTCAAGAAGTCGGACGCCGGCCAGTACGGCATCAAGGCCGCCGAGGTCATCGCCATAGGAGCGGCGCAGGGCTTCTCCTGGACGGTCACCATCGACGCCGGATCCAAGGACGGCCTCAAGCGCGACATGACCGTCCTCAACGGCGACGGACTCGTCGGCCGCGTCACCACCGTCGGCCCGGACACCGCCACGGTGCTCCTGGCCAACGACCCCGACTTCACCGTCGGCACCCGGATGGAGTCCACCGACGAACTCGGTTTCGCCACCGGCCAGGGCTCGCGCCCGCTGTCCGTCCAGTTCCTGAACGGCAAGGCCAAGGTCAAGAAGGGCGACCGCCTCGTCACGTTCGGCTCCAGCAAGGACAAGCCGTTCGTGCCCGGCGTCCCGGTCGGCGAGGTCGTCCGCGTCGACCCGTCCGGCGGCGACCTGACCCGTACCGTCTACGTCCGCCCGTTCGTCGGCTTCACCAAGCTCGACATCGTCGGCATCGTCGTCCAGGCACCGCGCGAGGACCCGCGCGACGCGGTCCTGCCGAAGAAGGCCGTCAAACCGGCCAAGCCGAAGCCCACCCCGACCGTCACCGTCACCATCTCGCCCAACGGCGACATCGTCGACACCAGCGGCAACGTGGTCGGGAACATCCACCAGAGCACGAGTCCCAGCGGCAGCCCGGACCCGAACCCCAGCGGGAACGCCACACCGAACGCCGACAACGCGGTAAACGAACAGAGGTAGAGCTGATCCCCATGCGCGTCAACCGGACTCTGCTCTCCATCGTTCTGGTCGTGATCGCCCTCGTCGTCCAGGTATCCGTACTCGCCCGGCTCCAGCTCCCCGGCGCCGTACCCGACCTGCTGCTCATGGTCGTCCTCGGACTGGCCTTCGTGTACGGGCACGTCAGCGGGGCCCTCATCGGCTTCGGCGCGGGTCTCCTCGCCGACCTGGCACCCCCGGCCGACCACGCCGCCGGACGCTACGCCCTGGTGCTCTGCGTCATCGGCTACCTCGCCGGACTGGCCAGGCCCGAGAACGGCCAGCTCAAGTCCGCCTTCCTCCCGATGGCCGTGGTCGTCGCGGCGGCGATCGGATCGACGCTGCTCTACGCGGGCGTCGGCGCCCTCGTCGGCGACACGGCGGCCCGCCATGTGGGCCTCGGCAGCCTGCTGTTCACCGCGGCCGTCTACGACCTGCTCCTCGCGCCGTTCACCGTCCCGCTGATCATGGCCCTCGCCAGACGCACCGTGAACGACCCGCTGACCGAGTCCTCCTCCGGCCGCGGCGACGTCGCGGCCGGCTGGCTCGCCGCGGGCACCGGGCTGCGGATCGGCAGCCAGCGCGGCGGACTGCGCGTCAAGGCCGCCCGCAACCGGGCCGCGCGCGCCGGACGGATCAAGGGAGTCAAGCGACTGTGAGGCCGCAATCCTCCGGGGGCAGCCCCCGTACCACCGGCCCGACCACCACCGGGGGCGCCCCGTGACCAACATCCCCGAGACGGGACGGACCCAGCGGGTCCAGATCCGCCTCATCGTCATCCAGGTCCTCGTCTTCTCCCTGCTGCTCACCCTCGGCGGCCGCCTCTGGTACCTCCAGATCCGCAACGGCCAGGAGTACTCCGACGAGGCGAAGAACAACCACGTCCAGCAGGTCGTCCAGCCCGCCGCCCGCGGCTCCATCCTCGACGCCCGCGGCGTACCCCTCGCCGACAACGAGACCCGCCTCGTCGTCTCCGCCAGCCGCACCGAACTGCTGAAGATGGACGACGACGGCGAAAGCGTCCTGACCCGGCTCGCCGGCGTCCTCGGCATGAAGCCCAAGGACGTCATCGACAAGGTCCGGCTCTGCGACGCGAAGACCCCCCAGCCCTGCTGGAACGGCTCGCCCTACCAGCCGATCCCGGTCACCGACGAGGCCACCACCCAGCAGGCCCTCCAGATCCGTGAACGCGCGGAGGACTTCCCCGGCATCACCGCCGAGCCCACCGCCGTCCGCCGCTACGCCGCACCGGGCAAGGCCAACACCGCCCAGGTCCTCGGCTACCTCTCACCCGTCACCGACGACGAGATCACCAAGGCCCAGGACAGCGACTCGCCCTACCTCCGCTCCGACCAGGTCGGCCGCTCCGGCCTGGAGCGCACGTACGACAAGGAGCTGCGCGGCAAGGCGGGCGTCACCCGCTACGAGGTCGACAACCTCGGCCGGGTCATCGGCCAGGCGAAGAACGACGAGGCGGAGCCCGGTGCCAGCGTCGTCACCTCCATCGACGCCCGCGTCCAGGCCGTCGCCGAGTACGAGCTCAACCAGGCCATGAAGGTGGCCCGTACCGAGTTCGACACCAACACCGGCGAGAACTACAAGGCCGACTCCGGCGCCGTCGTCGTCATGGAGGCCAAGACCGGCCGGGTCGTCTCCATGGCCTCCCTGCCCAACTACGACCCCAACGCCTGGGTCGGCGGCATCTCCGCCAAGGACTACGCCAAGCTCACCGGAAAGAACTCCAACTTCCCGCTGCTGAACCGGGCCATCCAGGGCCAGGCCGCCCCCGGCTCCATCTTCAAGGTCATCTCCTCCACCGCAGCGGTCAACGCCGGATACCCCTTCGACGGCAACTACCCCTGCCCCAGCTCGTACTCCATCGGCGGCCAGACCTTCAAGAACTTCGAGTCCCAGGGCTACGGCAGCATCACCATCGGCCGCGCCCTCGAAGTCTCCTGCGACACCGTGTACTACGGCCTCGCGCACAAGGAGTGGCAGAAGGACGGCGGGAACAACCCCAAGAAGAACGCCAACGACTGGTTCTACAAGACCGCCCACCAGTTCGGCCTCGGCAAGGAGACCGGCATCGACCTCCCCAACGAGGTCAGCGGCCGCGTCCCGGACCGTGAGTGGAAGAAGAACTTCGCCAAGGCCAACCACGACGCCTGGTGCAAGCAGGGCAAGAAGGGCGGCACGTACGTCGAGCAGATCGCGTACGAGAACTGCCTCGAAGGCGACAAGATGCGCGCCGGTGACTCCGTCAACTACTCGATCGGCCAGGGCGACACCCTCGTCACCCCGATCCAGATGGCCACCATCTACGCGGCCATCTCCAACGGCGGCACCCTCTACGACCCCACCGTCGGCAAGGCGATCGTCAGCGGCGACGGCAAGACCGTCCAGGAGATCGAGCCGAAGTCGCACGGCAAGCTCCCCTTCACCAAGAAGACGCGCAACGAAATAGACGAAGCCCTCGCGGGTGTCGCGACCCGCGGCTCCGCCGCCTGGCGATTCGGCGGCTGGCCGCAGGACGAGATCCCGATGCACGCCAAGACGGGTACGGCCGAGGTCTACGGCAAGCAGACGACCTCCTGGTTCGCCACGTACACCAAGGACTACTCGATCGTCATGACGATCTCCCAGGGCGGTACGGGCTCCGGAGCATCCGGGCCCGCCGTCCGCAACATCTACAACGCCCTCTACGGCCTCGACGCCTCGGGCAAGCAGGACCTCAAGAAGGCCCTGCTGCCGACCCCGCAGAAGTCGCTGCCGAAGATCCAGACGGACGGCACCATCGACTCCCCGAAGATCAAGCCGTACGACCCGAACTCGCAGAAGCCGGCGACCGAGCAGACGCTCGCCGCGGTCCTGGGGAGGCGTGACTGATGGCAGGCTTCTCCGTCCCGCGCTACGGCCCCGAGCGGTCCGGCTGGGGCCGGCTCATGGCCCGCGACTCGGTCGTGCGCCGCCTCGACTGGCCCCTGCTCGGCTCGGCCATCGCCCTCTCGTTCATCGGCTCGCTGCTCGTCTGGTCGGCGACCCGCGGACGTGACTCGCTCACCCACGGCGACCCGTACTACTTCCTCTTCCGCCACGCCCTCAACACCGGCATCGGCTTCGCCCTGATGATCGGCACCATCTGGCTCGGCCACCGGACCCTGCGCGGTGCGGTGCCGATCCTGTACGGGTTGTCCGTGCTCCTCGTGATGGCGGTGCTCACCCCGCTGGGCGCCACCGTCAACGGCGCCCACGCCTGGATCCTGCTGCCCGGCGGCTTCTCCCTCCAGCCCTCCGAATTCACCAAGATCACCATCATCCTCGGCATGGCGATGCTGCTCGCCGCCCGCGTCGACGCCGGCGACCAGCTGCACCCCGACCACCGGACCGTCGCCAAGGCCCTCGGGCTGGCCGCGCTCCCGATGGCCGTCGTCATGGGCATGCCGGACCTCGGCTCCGTGATGGTCATGGTCGTCATCGTGCTCGGCGTGCTGCTGGCCTCGGGCGCCTCGAACCGCTGGGTCTTCGGGATCCTCGGGGCAGGCGCCGCCGGAGCCGTCGCCATCTGGCAGCTCGGACTCCTCGACGACTACCAGATCGCCCGGTTCGCCGCCTTCGCCAACCCCGCCCTCGACCCCGCCGGCGTCGGCTACAACACCAACCAGGCCCGGATCGCGATCGGCTCCGGCGGCCTCTCCGGCACCGGCCTCTTCCAGGGCACCCAGACCACGGGTCAGTTCGTCCCCGAGCAGCAGACCGACTTCGTCTTCACGGTCGCCGGTGAGGAACTCGGCTTCCTCGGCGCCGGACTGATCCTGGTCCTGCTCGGCGTCGTCCTGTGGCGCGCCTGCCGCATCGCCCGCGAGACCACCGAGCTGTACGGCACGGTCGTCGCCGCGGGCATCATCGCCTGGTTCGCCTTCCAGGCCTTCGAGAACATCGGCATGACGCTCGGCATCATGCCGGTCGCCGGACTGCCCCTGCCGTTCGTCTCCTACGGAGGCTCCTCGATGTTCGCCGTCTGGGTAGCCATCGGACTGCTCCAGTCGATCAGGGTCCAACGGCCGATAACGGCCTGAGCCGTTGTGGGACCACTGCCCATCCGCGTCCATCACGTCTAGATTCGATGCATGGCGGACGTGAAGCGCGAGATCGAGCGGAAGTACGAAGCCACTGGTGACGCCCGGCTGCCCGACCTGACGCGGGTGGCCGGAGTCGCCGCCGTGGACCACCGGGGTGTCATCGAACTCGACGCCGTCTACTACGACACCGATGACCTCCGGCTCGCCGCCGACAGCATCACCCTGCGCCGCCGCGCCGGCGGCGCCGACGCCGGCTGGCACCTCAAGTTCCCGGTCGCCTCCGGCATCCGTGACGAGATCAGGGCCCCGCTCTCCGACACCCTGCCCGAGGACCTGGCCGGCCTCGTCCGCTCCCGGGTCCGCGACACCGCCCTCGTCCCCGTGGTCCGGCTCCGGTCGGCCCGCGACGTCCACGTGCTGAACGGCCCGGACGGTGAACCGCTCGCCGAGCTCACTGTCGACGCGGTCCGGGCCCAGCGGCTGCACGGCGGCGACCGCGCCACCGCCTGGACCGAGATCGAGGCCGAACTCGCCGACGACGGAGACCCCGCGTTCCTCGACGCCGTCGAGCGCCGGCTGCACAAGGCAGGGATACGGCCCTCCGCGTCCCACTCCAAACTCGCCCGGGCCCTGGCCGAGACGTCCCCGAAGAGGAAACGGCAGCGGGAACACGCCGCGCCCCCGCGCACCGCGGGCGACCACGTCCTCGCCTACGTACGCGAACAGATCACCGACATCGTCGCCCTCGACCCTGCCGTGCGCCGGGGCCTGCCCGACTCCGTGCACCGGATGCGGGTCGCCACCCGCAGGCTCCGCAGCACCTTCCGCACCTACCGCAAGGTCCTCGACCGCGCGGTCACCGACCCCGTCGGCGCCGAGCTGAAGTGGCTGGCGGCGGAACTCGGCGTCGACCGCGACCAGGAGGTCCTCGACACCCGGCTGCGTACCCGCCTCGACGCACTGCCCCGCACCCTGGTCCTCGGTCCGGTCCGGGCCCGGCTGCGGATCTGGTCCACGGCCCGCCGCAGCGGCTCCCGCCGCCGCACCGTCGCCATGCTGGACGGCGCCCGCTACCTCGCACTGCTGGGGACCCTGCACGCGCTCCTCGCCGACCCGCCCCTGCTGCCCGCGGCCGCCGGCCCGCCGGGCAAGGCGTTCACCCGTGCCGCGCACAAGAACCACGAACGCCTCGCCGCCCGTATCGCACACGCCCTGGAACACCCGCCGGGCCCGGACCGCGACTCCGCCCTGCACGACGCCCGCAAAGCGGCGAAACGCGCACGGTACGCGGCGGAGGCGGCCCGCCCCGCGCTCGGGAAACCGGCCCGGAAGTCCGCCAAGCGGCTGAAGGCCGTCCAGAGCGTCCTCGGCGACCACCAGGACAGCGTCGTCGCCCGCGACGCCCTGCGCACCCTCGCCGTCCAGGCCCACGCGGCGGGGGAGTCCTCGTTCACCTGGGGCCTGCTGCACGGACAGGAGGAGGCGACGGCCGCGGCACGGGAGCGGGAACTTCCCGGGGTCTGGGCCAGGGCCCGCAAGGCGGAGATCCGGTCGGCGTCCGGAGGCTGAGCGGCGCGGTACGCTGGATGGTCACCCCTGCCAGCTCTCGAAAGTTCGCGATGTCTGTCGATTCGGTCTTCCCACAGCTCGAAGCTCTGCTCCCGCATGTGCAGAAGCCCATCCAGTACGTCGGCGGTGAGCTGAACTCCACCGTCAAACCGTGGGACGAATGCGACGTCCGCTGGGCCCTCATGTACCCGGACGCCTACGAGGTCGGGCTCCCCAACCAGGGCGTCATGATCCTTTACGAGGTACTCAACGAGCGCCAGGGCGTCCTCGCCGAGCGCACCTACAGCGTCTGGCCGGACCTCGAAGCGCTGATGCGCGAGCACAAGGTGCCGCAGTTCACCGTGGACGGCCACCGCCCGGTCAAGGCGTTCGACGTCTTCGGGCTGAGCTTCTCCACCGAGCTCGGCTACACCAACATGCTCACCGCCCTGGACCTGGCCGGCATCCCGCTCTCCGCCAAGGACCGCGGCCTCGACGACCCGATCGTGCTCGCCGGCGGCCACGCCGCGTTCAACCCCGAACCGATCGCGGAGTTCATCGACTGCGCGGTCATCGGCGACGGCGAGCAGGCGGTCCTGGAGATCACCGAGATCATCCGCGCCTGGAAGGCCGAGGGTCGCCCCGGAGGCCGCGAGGAGGTGCTGTTCCGTCTCGCGAGGACCGGTGGCGTCTACGTCCCCGGCTTCTACGACGTCGAGTACCTCCCGGACGGCCGCATCGGCCGCGTCGTACCGAACAAGTCGGGCGTGCCGTGGCGGGTGTCGAAGCACACCGTCATGGACCTCGACGAGTGGCCCTACCCCAAGCAGCCCCTCGTCCCGCTCGCCGAGACCGTCCACGAGCGGATGTCCGTGGAGATCTTCCGCGGTTGCACCCGCGGCTGCCGTTTCTGCCAGGCCGGCATGATCACGCGCCCCGTGCGGGAGCGAAGCATCACCGGCATCGGCGACATGGTGGAGAAGGGCCTCAAGGCGACGGGCTTCGAGGAGGTGGGCCTGCTCTCGCTCTCCTCCGCGGACCACACCGAGATCGGTGAGATCGCCAAGGGCCTCGCGGACCGGTACACCGAGGACAAGATCGGCCTCTCGCTGCCCTCCACCCGCGTCGACGCGTTCAACGTGGACCTGGCCAACGAGCTGACCCGCAACGGCCGCCGCTCCGGTCTCACCTTCGCCCCCGAGGGCGGCTCCGAGCGCATGCGCAAGGTCATCAACAAGATGGTCTCGGAGGAGGACCTGATCCGTACGGTCTCCACCGCGTACGGCAACGGCTGGCGACAGGTGAAGCTGTACTTCATGTGCGGCCTGCCCACCGAGACCGACGAGGACGTCCTCCAGATCGGCGACATGGCGGTCAAGGTGATCGCCAAGGGCCGTGAGGTGTCCGGGCAGAACGACATCCGCTGCACCGTCTCCATCGGCGGCTTCGTCCCCAAGCCGCACACGCCGTTCCAGTGGGCGCCGCAGCTCAGCGCCGAGGAGACCGACGCCCGGCTGACCAAGCTCCGCGACAAGATCCGCGGTGACAAGAAGTACGGCCGCTCGATCGGCTTCCGCTACCACGACGGCAAGCCCGGCATCGTCGAGGGCCTGCTCTCCCGCGGCGACCGCCGCGTCGGCTCCGTCATCCGCGCCGTCTACGAGGCCGGCGGCCGCTTCGACGGCTGGCGCGAGTACTTCAGCTACGACCTGTGGATGAAGAGCGCCGAGAAGACGCTGCCCGACTTCGGTGTGGACGTCGACTGGTACACCACCCGCGAGAGGACGTACGAGGAGGTCCTGCCCTGGGACCACCTGGACTCCGGTCTCGACAAGGACTGGCTCTGGGAGGACTGGCAGGACTCGCTCGACGAGACCGAGGTCGAGGACTGCCGCTGGACGCCGTGCTTCGACTGCGGGGTGTGCCCTCAGATGGACACGAGCATCCAGATCGGCCCGACGGGCAAGAAGCTCCTGCCTCTGACGGTCGTGAAGTGAGCGGCCGTCAGTGAGGTGACACCGCCCGGCTTCTGACGGGTGACAGCTCGGTGACGAAGGTCCGGTCGGGGAAACCCCCGACCGGACCTTCGCGTCATGACGTGCATGGAATACGGAAAGCACCAGGCACCCGCGCGGTACGAGAGCGGCGACGGCTGCCTCACCACGCTCGTCAGGATTCCGGTGAGGATCGTCGTCCTCGTTCTCGTCCTGCCGGTGCGGATGGTCTGGGACGCCCTCGTCGCGGGTGCCCGTGCCGCCGACCGGATTCTGCTGCGCCCGCTGGGGCGCGCGCTGGCGTGGCTCCTCGAGGTGCTGGTCGTGATTCCTGCCCGTTGGCTGTACGCCCAGGTGCTGACGCCACTCGGACATGGACTGCGGTGGCTGGCCATGGCGGTGTTCGTGTGGCCGTGGGTCGCGCTGTGGCGGTACGTGGTGGTGCCTGGTGCGCGGTACGGGATCGTGGTGCCGGTCACCTGGCTGTACGCGCACGTGCTCACCCCGGTCGGGCACGGGCTGCGGTGGGTGCGGCGGGCGCTTCTGAACCCGGCCGGACGGGGGATCGCCACCGCGGTGAAGTGGCTGCTCACCGCCGTGCTCGTCATGCCCGTGGTCCTGCTGTGGCGCTACGTCCTCAAGCCGCTGGGGCTGGCCGCCGCCTGGCTGGTGGAGCACCTGATCGTGCTCCCGCTGGCGTGGACGTACCGGGAACTGCTCACCCCGCTGGGCCACGGCATCGCCTGGCTCCTCGATCTGCTGGTCCGCGGCATCGGGGCCGGCTGCCAGGGGCTGTGGGCCGGGGTCCGGTGGCTGGTCATGGTGCTGCTCGTCATCCCGGTGGTCTGGGTGTACCGGCGGATCCTGGCCCCCGTCGGCCGGGAGATCGCTGCCGCGTTCGGCGTCGCCTGGCGGGTCGCCGGGTTTGTCTCGCGGGCCGTCGGCCGGGCGCTGGCGTGGCTGGCATGGCACCTGGTCGGGGCGCCGGTGGCCTGGGCCTACCGCACGGTGTGCACCCCGGTCGGGCACTTCCTGCGCGACGCGGTCTTCGCACCGGCGGGGCGCGCTGCCCTGGCGGTGGGGCGGACGGCCCGGCTGACGTTGCGCACGGCCCGCGAGACCGTCCGGCAGGCCAGGCGCGATGCCTGGCGGGCGCTGGTCGGCGGGACCCGTGAACCCGAGCCCCGGGAACGTGGAAGCGTCCTTGCGCGTACTCTGGGTAGTACAACGACTGTGCCCAGCGCGGCGCCCGAACCAGAGATCTCCCTGCGGAACGAGAAATCCGTCCAGCAGGGGTGAGCCGGACCGGACACCCCCGGGCCACCCGTATTTCGAGGGCGGCGTGCCACCGCGTCCGCTCCGCACCGAGGAGAAGAACCACTGGGCAAGCGACAGCCCGAAGGCCCGCCGCCCGCACCGGCAGTGCAGCGCATCCGACTGCGCTACACCAAGCGCGGCCGCCTCCGGTTCACCAGTCATCGAGACTTCCAGCGTGCCTTCGAGCGGGCGCTGCGCCGCTCCGAGGTGCCCATGGCCTACTCGGCGGGCTTCACCCCGCACCCCAAGGTGTCGTACGCCAACGCCGCACCCACCGGCACGGGCAGCGAGGCCGAGTTCCTGGAGATCGCTCTCACCGAGGCCCGTGATCCGGGCACGCTGCGCGAGCTCCTCAACGACTCGCTGCCGGACGGCCTGGACATCACCGACGCCGTCGAGGCCCGCACCTCGGGTCTCGCCGACCGGCTCACCGCCTCCATCTGGGAGATGCGGCTGAACGGGGTCGCCGTTGAGGACGCCGAAAAGGCCGTCGCCGCGTTCAACGCGGCCGAGACCGTCGAGGTCGAGCGCCGTACGAAGAACGGCATCCGCAGCTTCGACGCCCGGTCCGCCGTCGTCGACCTGCAGGCCCTTGATCATCAGCCTGATAGGCCCGGGGACAAGGCCTGTGCGATACTGCGGCTGGTTGTTCGGCACGTGACACCTGCCGTTCGGCCTGACGACGTCCTGTCCGGTCTTCGCGTTGTGGCCGACCTGGCGCCGCCGGTCCCCGCAGCGGTGACCAGGCTGGCGCAGGGGCTCTTCGACGAGGAGTCCGGCACGGTGACCGACCCGCTCGCGCCCGACCGCGAGGCAGCCCCGGCCGTTCTACCCACGGCCACCGGGACCGCCGTCGCGACGGCGCCTGAAGGTGCAGGTTCCGCGTAAGGCGGTCGTTGTAGCGCAGCCCTCGGACTCGGGAGCCACCTGGGCCGGGCCGCGCGCTGACCCATAAGACTTTCGCCAGGCCGTGCGCACACCGCGCAGGGAACCGGCGAGCCAGACATTCAGCCCCCGTGCGGCGCCCGCGCCCCGGACGGCGGTACCGCGTACCTCATGCGGACCGTGCCGGACCGGAATCAGACGCGGCGCCCGGGAGCCCGACGGGAGAACCGCCCGCATGCCTCAGCCCACCGAACCCGGCACGGCCGGGAACGCAGAAGACAGCAACACCCCCGGGGACAAGCTGCCGCCGCGCCGCAGGCGCCGCGCGGCATCCCGCCCGGCGGGCCCGCCGACCGCGGGCGTACAGGCCGGAGCCGAGGCTTCGGCCATACCGGCCGTTGACGCCGGAGTGTCGGAGACCAGCACCGAGAGCGCCGCCGAGGCCGCGCCGCCCGTCCGCGCGCGCCGCCGCGCCGTCCGTAAGGCGACCGCGCCTGCCGGTGCGCCGCAGGCCGCCGAGACCGTGGAGGTCGTGGAGCCGGTTGTCGCGGCTGCCGAGCCGGTCGAGGAAGAGGTCGTGGAGCAGGTCGAGGCGCCGCGTGCGCGTCGTCGTGCGTCCCGTAAGGCGACCGCGCCTGCCGGTGCGCCGCAGGCCGCCGAGACCGTGGAGGTCGTGGAGCCGGTTGTCGCGGCTGCCGAGCCGGTCGAGGAAGAGGTCGTGGAGCAGGTCGAGGCCCCGCGTGCGCGTCGTCGTGCGTCCCGTAAGGCGACCGCGCCTGCCGGTGCGCCGCAGGCCGCCGAGGTGGCCGAGATCGTCGAGGAGGCCGTCGCGGCCGAGGCCGTCGAGCCCGCCGTGACCGAGCCCGCCGTGACCGAGGCGCCGCGTGGCCGTACCCGGCGCAGGGCCTCCGCCCCCGCCGGTGCGCCGCAGGCCGCCCGGACCGAAGCCGTCGTGGAGCCGGTTGTCGCGGCTGCAGAGCCGGCCGAGCCCGTCGAGGAAGAGGCCGCGGAGCCGGTCGAGGCCCCGCGTGGCCGCCGCCGTGCCTCCCGCAAGGCGACCTCTCCCGCGGGTGCCCCGCAGGTCACGGAAGCCGTCGAGGAGCGCAACGGGAACCAGACGGGCGAGAGCCTGCCCGAGGCAGCCGTGGAGGAACTGGCCGCCGAGACCGCCGAGGTCGAGGAGGCCGCCCCGCGCGGCCGTCAGCGTCGCCGCGCCACCGCGGCCGCGGGCCGGCCCGAGTTCACCGGCAAGGTCGAGGAGCCCGCGCGCAGGAGCCGCCGGGCGGAGCGCCCCGCCGTCGCCGTGTTCCAGGCGCCGGTCTTCGCCGAGCCGATGTTCCAGACCCCGGAGACCGCTGCCGCCGCAGCCGCCGCCCAGCCCCCCGTCGCGCACGACGAGGAGCTCGAGGACGAGACCGTGACGACGGAGGAGCAGACCACCGCCCCCGCCGAGCCGGCCGCCCCCGCCGAGGCCGCGCCGCAGGGCGGTTCGCGCCGCCGTCGCCGTCGCCGCGGTGAGGCCGCCGAGGCCGAGCCCGTCGCCGCGTCCGCCCCGGCCGCCGCTCCGGTCCAGGAGCAGACCGAGGACGAGCACGAGCCGTCGAACGAGAGCGACGCCGAGCAGGACGGGGAGGAGACCGACGAGTACGGCGACCGCCCGTCGCGCCGCCGTCGTCGCGGAGGCCGCCGCCGCCGCCGTGGCGAGTCCGCCGAGGACGACGCCGCCGAGCAGCACGCCGACGACTCCGCCGACCACGCCGAGGACGAGCACGAGCCTGCTCAGGAGTCCGAGGACGAGGGCGACGACGAGCAGGACGACAACGACTCCGGTGCCTCCGGATCGAGCAGCAGCCGCCGTCGCCGGCGCCGGCGTCGCCGCAGCGGTGACTCCTCGTCCGACGCCGAGAACGGCACGGACGACCCGGAGCGTACGGTCGTCAAGGTCCGTGAGCCCCGCAAGAAGGAGGCCGAGCGCGAGCCCGGCACCGGCTTCGACGAGGTCCAGTCCATCAAGGGCTCGACCCGTATGGAGGCGAAGAAGCAGCGCCGCCGTGAGGGACGCGAGCAGGGCCGCCGCCGGGTGCCGATCATCACCGAGGCGGAGTTCCTCGCCCGTCGCGAGGCCGTCGAGCGCGTCATGGTCGTCCGCCAGAACGGTGAGCGCACCCAGATCGGCGTCCTCGAGGACAACGTGCTCGTCGAGCACTACGTCAACAAGGAGCAGGCCACCAGCTACGTCGGCAACGTCTACCTGGGCAAGGTCCAGAACGTCCTGCCGTCGATGGAGGCCGCCTTCGTCGACATCGGCAAGGGCCGCAACGCCGTCCTGTACGCCGGTGAGGTCAACTTCGAGGCGCTCGGCATGGCCCACGGGCCGCGCCGTATCGAGACCGCGCTCAAGTCCGGCCAGTCCGTCCTCGTCCAGGTGACGAAGGACCCGATCGGCCACAAGGGCGCCCGCCTGACCAGCCAGGTCTCGCTGCCCGGCCGCTACCTGGTCTACGTGCCCGAGGGCTCGATGACGGGGATCAGCCGCAAGCTGCCCGACACCGAGCGCGCCCGGCTCAAGACCATCCTCAAGAAGATCGTTCCCGAGGACGCGGGCGTCATCGTCCGCACCGCCGCGGAGGGCGCGAGCGAGGACGAGCTGCGCCGTGACGTGGAGCGGCTGCAGCAGCAGTGGGAGGACATCCAGAAGAAGTCGAAGAGCAGCGGCAGCTCCAACGCGCCGACGCTTCTCTACGGCGAGCCGGACATGACCGTCCGGGTCGTCCGCGACATCTTCAACGAGGACTTCTCCAAGGTCATCGTCAGCGGTGACGACGCGTGGGAGACGATCTACGGCTACGTCTCGCACGTGGCGCCCGACCTGACGGACCGGCTGTCGCGGTGGACCTCCGAGGTCGACATCTTCGCGACGTACCGGATCGACGAGCAGCTCATGAAGGCGCTGGACCGCAAGGTCTACCTGCCGAGCGGCGGCTCACTGGTGATCGACAAGACCGAGGCGATGGTCGTCGTCGACGTCAACACCGGCAAGTTCACCGGTCAGGGCGGCAACCTCGAGGAGACCGTCACCAAGAACAACCTGGAGGCGGCCGAGGAGATCGTGCGCCAGCTGCGGCTGCGCGACCTCGGCGGCATCGTCGTCGTCGACTTCATCGACATGGTGCTGGAGTCCAACCGGGACCTGGTGCTGCGGCGCCTGCTGGAGTGCCTGGGACGCGACCGTACGAAGCACCAGGTCGCCGAGGTCACCTCGCTCGGCCTGGTGCAGATGACCCGTAAGCGGGTCGGCCAGGGTCTGCTGGAGTCCTTCTCCGAGACCTGTGTCCACTGCAACGGGCGCGGCGTGATCGTGCACATGGAGCAGCCCACCTCGATCGGTGGCGGCGGCAGCGGCAAGCGTTCGAAGAAGCGCCGCGGCGGCTCGGGCCAGGACCACGAGCACGACCACGAGCACGTCTCCGAGACGGACACCGACGTCGAGACCGAGGCGGAGGTGGCCGCGGAGATCGCCGCTCCGCTGGCGCTTCCCGAGCCGGAGTTCGTCCCGGACGAGGAGCTGTACAGCAGTCCGGCCGAGGCCGAGGCGGCAGCCGGGCGCGGCCGTGGCCGTCGCCGGGCCACGCGTAAGGCGACGGCCCCGGCCGGCGCCCCCCGGTCCGCGTCCGCCCCGGCCCCGGTGGCCGAGCCGGTCGTGACGCCGGAGCCCGTGGTGGAGCCGGAGCCGGTCGCCGAGGCCCCCGTTGCCGAGGCTCCGGCCGAGGCGCCGCAGGGCCGTACGCGCCGTCGGGCGACCCGTAAGGCGACCGCCCCGGCGGGTTCGCCGGCCCCGGCCGCCGAGCCCGTCCCGGTCGTCGAGCCGGCCCCGGCCGCCGAGCCCGCCGCTGTCGCCGAGGAGCCGGTGTCCGACGCCGACCCGGTCGCCGCGGAGGACCCGGTCGTCGAGGCGCCGCACGTCGAGGCCCCCGCCGAGGAGCCGGCCGCACCGCCGCGTGCCCGGCGCCGGGTGACCCGTAAGGTCACCGCACCCGCGGGTTCCCCCGCAGGTGCCGAGGAGGCCGCGGTCGTCGTGGTGACGGGCGCCGAGCCGGAGTCCGCCCCCGAGGCCGACGCCGAACCGGCACCGGCCAAGAAGGCGGCCCGCAAGACCGCGAAGAAGGCCACGGCCAAGAAGGCGGCCGTCAAGAAGACGGCGGCCAAGAAGACCGTCGCCAAGAAGACGACGGCCAAGAAGGCGGCCAAGAAGACGGTGGCGGCCGAGCAGTCGTCGACCACCGTCACGGCTGCGGCCGACGAGGCCTGACCCACCCGGGGCCCGTGCCTGACCGGCACGGGCCCCGGCACCGCGCGCGACGCAGTCGGGCCGGTCCCTCCACGGGGCCGGCCGGCTGCGTTCCGGCGCCCGGCCGGTCCCCGTAACCCCACACGGAAGCTCTTCCCACATGCACAAGATCCAGAAGGCCGTCATACCTGCCGCCGGGCTCGGTACCCGGTTCCTGCCGGCGACGAAGGCGACTCCCAAGGAGATGCTTCCGGTCGTCGACAAGCCGGCGATCCAGTACGTCGTGGAGGAGGCCGCTGCCGCGGGGCTCAACGACGTGCTCATGATCACCGGGCGCAACAAGCGTGCCCTGGAGGACCACTTCGACCGGAACTACGAGCTGGAGTCGGCGCTGACCCGCAAGGGCGACGACGAACGGCTGGTCCGGGTCCAGGAGTCCAGCGAACTGGCGACCATGCACTACGTCCGGCAGGGCGACCCGAAGGGCCTCGGCCACGCCGTCCTGTGCGCGGAGCCGCACGTCGGTTCCGAGCCCTTCGCCGTCCTGCTCGGCGACGACCTGATCGACCCGCGCGATCCGCTGCTGGCCCGCATGACCGAGATCCAGGAGCGTGAGGGCGGCAGCGTCGTCGCGCTGATGGAGGTCGCTCCCGAGCAGATCCATCTGTACGGATGCGCCGCCGTGGAGGCCACGCCCGAGGGCGACGTCGTCCGGGTCACCGGACTGGTCGAGAAGCCGGAGGCGGGCGATGCCCCGAGCAATCTCGCCGTGATCGGACGCTATGTCCTGGACCCGGCCGTCTTCGGCGTGCTGCGGGACACGGAGCCGGGCCGGGGCGGCGAGATCCAGCTGACCGACGCACTGCAGCAGCTGGCCGCCGACGAGAAGCTCGGCGGTCCGGTGCACGGTGTCGTCTTCCGGGGCCGCCGGTACGACACCGGTGACCGGGGCGACTATCTGCGGGCCATTGTCAGGCTCGCCTGCGAGCGCGAGGACCTGGGGCCCGACTTCCGGACCTGGCTGCGCGACTTCGTGGCCACCGAGCTCTGAGAGGCTGTCGGGTGACCTGCGATCGGGCGGCCACGCCCTGGCACGCACGCTTCCCGCGTTGCCGAAATGCCCGAGTAGCTCCGCTACTAGGACATCCCGGCGCCTTGGAATCGCACGCACCGGACCGCGTCCGCTTTCCGATCGCAGGTCACCCGGCAGCCTCTGAGCCACGGCTGCCCCACACACCCCATCCCAGACACCCGCACCGCACCAAGGACCAAGGAGAACCCTCATGATCGGCATGATTCTGGCGGCCGGCGCAGGCCGTCGTCTGCGCCCCTACACCGACACGCTTCCCAAGGCCCTGGTGCCGGTCGGTCCCGAGGGGGACGAGGAGAGCCTGACCGTCGTCGACCTGACGCTCGGCAACTTCGCCGAGGTCGGCCTGACCGACGTCGCCATCATCGTGGGCTACCGCAAGGAGGCCCTGTACGAGCGCAAGGCCGCCCTCGAGGCGAAGTACGGCGTGACCCTCACGCTGATCGACAACGACAAGGCCGAGGAGTGGAACAACGCCTACTCCCTCTGGTGCGGCCGTGACGCCCTCAAGGACGGCGTGATCCTCGCCAACGGCGACACCGTGCACCCCGTCTCCGTCGAGAAGACGCTGCTCGCCGCCCGCGGCGAGGGCAAGAAGATCATCCTCGCCCTCGACACGGTGAAGCAGCTGGCGGACGAGGAGATGAAGGTCGTCGTCGACCCCGGCAAGGGCGTTCAGCGGATCACCAAGCTGATGGACCCCGCCGAGGCCACCGGTGAGTACATCGGTGTCACCCTCATCGAGGGCGACGCGGCCGAGGAGCTGGCCGACGCGCTGAAGACGACCTTCGAGCGTGACCCGGACCTCTACTACGAGGACGGCTACCAGGAGCTCGTCAACCGCGGCTTCAAGGTCGACGTGGAGCCGATCGGCGACGTCAAGTGGGTCGAGATCGACAACCACGAGGACCTGGCCAAGGGCAGGACCATCGCGTGCCAGTACTGACCCGGCTGATCCCCGCACCGGTCGTCGTCGACATCCGGGCCGGCGCTCTGTCCGATCTGGCGGGTGTCCTCGCCGATCAGCGGATCTCCGGCTCGGGCAAACTGGCGATCGCGATCAGCGGGGGTTCCGGACGGGCGCTGCGCGAGCGGCTCTCGGACAGCCTGCCGGGTGCTTCCTGGTTCGAGGTGGGCGGCGGCACGCTGGATGACGCCGTCAAGCTCGCCGAGGCCATGAAGTCCGGCCGGTACGACGCCGTCGTCGGGCTCGGCGGCGGCAAGATCATCGACTGTGCGAAGTTCGCCGCGGCGCGGGTCGGGCTGCCGCTGGTCGCCGTGGCGACGAACCTGTCCCACGACGGTCTGTGCTCACCGGTGGCCACGCTGGACAACGACGCGGGCCGCGGCTCGTACGGTGTCCCGAACCCGATCGCCGTCGTCATCGACCTCGACATCATCCGTGAGGCACCGGTCCGCTTCGTGCGGTCCGGGATCGGTGACGCGCTCTCGAACATCTCCGCCGTCGCGGACTGGGAGCTCGCCCACCGGGTCAACGGGGAGGACATCGACGGACTGGCCGCCGCGATGGCCCGGCAGGCCGGCGAGGCCGTGTTGCGCCATCCCGGATCCCTGGGTGACGACGGCTTCCTCCAGGTGCTGGCCGAGGGGCTGGTGCTGACCGGCATCTCGATGTCGGTGGCGGGGGACAGCCGTCCCGCCTCGGGCGCCTGCCACGAGATCAACCACGCCTTCGACCTGCTCTTCCCCCAGCGGGCCGCGAGCCACGGTGAGCAGTGCGGCCTGGGCGCGGCGTTCGCGATGTACCTGCGGGGCGCGCGCCAGGAGTCGGTACGGATGGCCGGGGCGCTGCGGCGCCACGGCCTGCCGGTCACGGCGGAGGAGATGGGGTTCAGTGCGGAGGAGTTCGTCCAGGTGGTCGGCTTCGCCCCCCGGACCAGGCCGGGCCGCTACACGATCCTGGAGCATCTGGACCTGTCCCCGGACGGGATCCGGGACGCCTACGCGGAGTACGTCGGGGCCATCGAGGTCTGAGGCCGGGCCCCGGAAGGGGGCCCGGTTTGACCGGGCTGTACAGGTCCCCGTAATCTTGACCGTCGGCGTTTGTTTCGCCACACCTCTGAGCACTGACCTCCCGCTCGTTCGGGAGAGGCCGCTCGTCCAATCCGGATCATCACGGGTCCCCGGACCCGTGTGAGCGGCTGGCTTCAGGGGTTTCGTCTTCGAGTGAGAGTGAGATCCGCGTGTACGCCATCGTGCGCAGCGGTGGTCGCCAGCACAAGGTTGCTGTCGGCGACATCGTTGAGGTTGACAAGATTCCCACCGCCAAGGTTGGCGACACGGTAGAGCTCTCTACCCTGCTCGTTGTCGACGGCGACGCCGTGACCAGCGACCCGTGGGTGCTTGACGGCATCAAGGTCCAGGCCGAGATTGTGGACCACCACAAGGGCGCGAAGATCGACATCCTTCGCTACAAGAACAAGACCGGCTACCGCCGTCGCCAGGGTCACCGCCAGCAGTACACGGCGATCAAGGTCACCGGTATCCCCGCGGCTGCGAAGTAAGGGACTGAGGAGACATGGCACACAAGAAGGGCGCATCGTCCACCCGGAACGGGCGCGATTCCAATGCTCAGCGGCTCGGCGTGAAGCGCTTCGGCGGTCAGGCCGTCAACGCCGGTGAGATCCTGGTCCGCCAGCGCGGCACCCACTTCCACCCGGGCACGGGCGTCGGCCGTGGCGGCGACGACACGCTGTTCGCCCTCGCCGCCGGTGCGGTCGAGTTCGGCACGCACCGTGGCCGCAAGGTCGTGAACATCGTTCCGATCGCCGGCTGATTTTCGGCGCTCGTCGAGCGGTATGACGTGGAGGCGGACCTCACTTCCTGATACGGGAAGTGGGTCCGCCTTTCGCGTGTTGCTCCTACAGGGGCGCACGAGCGAGACATTTCTGCACGTATGTAACTGGAGGTTCCACCCATGACCACCTTCGTGGACCGCGTCGAACTGCATGTCGCCGCGGGTAACGGAGGCCACGGCTGTGCCTCCGTTCACCGTGAGAAGTTCAAGCCGCTCGGCGGCCCGGACGGCGGCAACGGCGGCCGTGGCGGCGACGTGACCCTGATCGTCGATCAGGCTGTCACCACGCTCCTCGACTACCACCACCACCCCCACCGCAAGGCCACCAACGGCCAGCCCGGCGCGGGCGACAACCGCACCGGCAAGGAGGGCCAGGACCTGGTCCTGCCCGTGCCGGACGGCACCGTCGTCCTCGACGGCGCGGGCAACGTGCTGGCCGACCTCGTCGGCCAGGGCACGATGTTCATCGCCGGCCAGGGCGGCCGCGGCGGCCTCGGCAACGGCGCGCTGGCCTCCGCCCGCCGCAAGGCCCCCGGCTTCGCGCTGCTCGGCGAGCCCGGTGAGGCCCGGGACGTCGTCCTGGAGCTGAAGACCGTCGCCGACGTGGCGCTCGTCGGCTACCCGAGTGCGGGCAAGTCCTCGCTGATCTCGGTCCTGTCGGCCGCCAAGCCGAAGATCGCCGACTACCCGTTCACGACCCTCGTCCCGAACCTGGGCGTGGTCACCGCGGGCAGCACCGTCTACACCATCGCCGACGTACCGGGTCTGATCCCGGGCGCCAGCCAGGGCAAGGGCCTCGGCCTGGAGTTCCTGCGGCACGTCGAGCGCTGCTCGGTACTCGTCCACGTCCTGGACACGGCGACGCTGGAGTCCGACCGCGACCCGGTCTCCGACCTCGACATGATCGAGGAGGAGCTGAAGCTGTACGGGGGACTGGAGGACCGGCCCCGTATCGTCGTCCTCAACAAGATCGACATTCCGGACGGCCAGGACCTCGCGGACATGATCCGTCCCGAGCTGGAAGCCCGCGGCTACCGCGTCTTCGAGGCGTCCGCCGTCGCGCGCACGGGGCTCAAGGAGCTCTCCTTCGCGCTGGCCGGCGTCACCGCCGAGGCGCGTGCCGCCAAGCCCGTGGAGGAGGCCACCCGCATCGTCATCCGGCCCAAGGCCGTGGACGATGCCGGGTTCACCGTGGTCCTGGAGGACGACGGCATCTACCGGGTGCGCGGCGAGAAGCCGGAGCGCTGGGTGCGCCAGACCGACTTCAACAACGACGAGGCCGTCGGCTACCTCGCGGACCGGCTGAACCGGCTGGGCGTCGAGGACCAGCTGCGCAAGGCAGGTGCCAGGGCCGGCGACGGCGTGGCCATCGGCGCCGAGGACAACGCCGTGGTCTTCGACTGGGAGCCCACGGTGACGGCCGGTGCGGAGATGCTCGGCCGCCGCGGTGAGGACCACCGTCTGGAGGAGCCGCGTCCGGCGGCGCAGCGCCGTCGTGACCGTGAGACGGAGCGCGACGACGTCAGCAAGGAGTACCAGGAGTTCGATCCGTTCGCGTAGGACGGATGTGTGGGAGGCGTGTCCCCGTACCGGCTTCCCGGTGCGGGGACACGCCTCTTTCGCCGGCCGGGCGATCGGGGCGGCTGAGAAGTGGATTCGGTATGCCGTCGTTGTCCGTCCGTTCAGTTCAAGGTTCGATAAACTCTGACTTCCCACACAACCCTGTGCACCTCCTGTCCGTCTTCCTTGTGCGAGGGCAGCGCCTGCCCTCGCAACGCCGAGGGGGTAGGGGAAGCGTGAAGGTGTTATTCACGCGAGGCCGCCCGGGGACTGCCGCGAGCCGCGGCCCAGCCGAAAGACGCAAGTGAAGATTTCATTTCTGGTGCGCGACCTCTGCCACATGGGCGGAGTGGTCAGTGCCACACAGAACCTGGCGGGCGCGCTGGCGGCCCGGCACGAGGTGGAGATCATCGCTCTCCGCAAGGTGCGGGACGAGTCCTACTTCCCACTCGACCCGCGGGTTTCCGTGCGCGCGCTGACCGATCTGCGCAAGCACTCGCCGATGTCGGATCTGGACGACCCGCTGATCGAGGTCTTCCCCAAGGTCTACCCGGTCGACCCGGCCGAGAAGAAGCCGGTCGTCAGCCGGCTGGCCGAGCTGCGGCTCCTCGAGTTCCTCGCGACCACGGACTCCGACGTCGTGGTCAGCTCCAGCCCGCGGAACACGATCATGCTGTCGTACGCCGAGGGCGACTATCTGCGGGTCACGCAGGAGCACTCGATGCCCTCGATCTACGCGAAGTACTACCAGGGACGGCTGTTCAAGGCGTACCACTCGCTGGACGCGCTCACCGCGCTGACGCCCGAAGAGGTCGAGAGCATCGGCAAGCTGGTGCCGGGCGTACGCAACCGGCTGGCCGTCATGCCGAACTGTGTGCCCCCGGCCCCCGTGCAGTCCAAGACCACCAACAAGGTCATCATCGCGGCCGGTCTCCTCAAGGAGAACAAGAACTTCGCGGCGGTCGTCGAGGCGTTCGCCACCGTCGTGGCCAAGCGTCCCGACTGGCGCCTGCGGATCTACGGCGGCGGTACCGAGAAGGCCAACCTCCGCAAGCAGATCGAGAGCCTCGGCCTGCACAACACCGTGACGCTGATGGGACCGGCCGCCCCGGTGGCGCCGGAGTTCAGCAAGGGCTCGATCTTCGTGCTCCCCTCCAAGCGGGAGGCGTTCGGCAACGTGATCGTCGAGGCGATGGCGGCCGGACTTCCCGTCGTCAGCACCGACGCCAACCACGGCCCGCGCAACATCCTCACCCACGGCGAGGACGGACTCATCGTCCCGCGCGGCGACACCGCCGCCATGGCCGAGGCCCTCCTCGAACTGGTCGAGGACGACGAGCGGCGCAAGCGCATGGGGGAGGCAGCCGTGCGCAACGCGGTCCGCTTCCAGGAGCCGGCCAGCTGTGCGCGCTTCGAGGCGATCCTGCGCGACGCGGCCGCCCGCCGGGCGTTGCCCACGACCGCGACGGCGCAGGTGGATACCCTGGGATCGGTCCGCATCGACGTCGGCACGCTGCCCGCGGAGGCCCACGGCGCCGAGATCGCCTGCCGCAGGGTCGGGCGGAACCCGGCCGAGGAGCGGTTCGCGATCGCGCCCGACGGCAGCGCCGTGGTGCCCTGGCACGACGGGCTGCCCGAGGGGACCTGGGAGCTGTCCGTGCGCACCCCGGACGGCAACGAGGTTCCGCTCACGGTCGACGGCTACGGCTGCGACGTACGGGATCTGCTCAACGTCCAGCTGCCCCGGGAGAACGGCGCCCCCGCGCTGGAGTTGCTGCTCCCGCACCGGGGTGAGATGGACCGTCTGCGGATTCGCAGTGTGGTGCGCGACGCCCACCTGGAGATAGACGCGCTCGCGGTCGACACCGGGACCATCCAGTTGGAGGCCGCCGCCTGGGGCGTGACCCTGGGCCCCGGCGCGGTCCTGGAGGCCGTGCACCGCAAGGACAAGGACAGGGTGCTGTCGTTCCCGGCAGCGGCACTGGAAGACCGACGGATCACCGCCTCGGTCGACTGCGCCGCGCTGGTGGCCGAGCACGAGGGGCCCGAGCAGATCTGGGACGTGTGGCTGCGCCCGGCCGCGGGCGCGGACCGCGTCCAGGTCGGCAAGCTCGCCACCGACGTCCTGGCGCCCATAGGAGTGTTCACCTTCCCGCGCCCGGTGATCCGGATCCTGCCCGATCCCAGCAGGACGTTGCTGGCGAAGGTGGGGCGCCGGGTGACCCGGACGCTGAACGGCGGCAAGCCGGCGCCGCGCCCGGTCACGAAGGTCGAGATCCGGCCGTACTACACGGCTCTGTCGCAGCTCGCCTTCAAGACGGTGGACGTCGCGCCGTAGGGCGGCGTGGACAGAACGAAGGGGCGGGCCCGGAGATCTGATCTCCGGGCCCGCCCCTTCGGCGTGTGCGGCTACTTCTCCTCGGTGAGTTCCGTGGCCTGCTCGATCATGCGGTCCACGACGCGCTGCGAGGCCCGGCCGTCGTCCAGGTCGCAGAACAGGTGGTGGAAGCGGTCGAACCGCTCGCCGTACTCGGGCCACACCGTGTCGATGTTGATGATCGAGTCGATGAGCTCGGAGGACGTACGGACCAGCGGGCCGGGCGAGTCCTTCTCGAAGTCGAAGTAGAACCCGCGCAGCGTGTCGCGGTAGTGCTCCAGGTCGTACGCGAAGAAGAGCATCGGCCGCTTGAGGTGGGCGTAGTCGAACATCACGGACGAGTAGTCGGTGATCATGATGTCGGACGCCAGATACAGGTCGGCGATGTCCGGGTACTCGGAGACGTCCCAGACGAAGCCGTTGCCGGCGCCGGGCACCTGGTCCACGACGTTGGAATGGCGCCGGATCAGCAGGACGTACTCGTCGCCGAGGCGGCGCCGGGCATCCTCCAGGTCGAGGCGGAGGTCGAAGGAGTACTGCCCGGCCCGGTGCGACTGGTCGTCGCGCCACGTCGGCGCGTAGAGCACCACCTTCTTGCCCTCGGGCAGCCCGATCCGCTTCCTGATCTCCTCGGCGAGCTTGACCCGCTCGTCGGAGTACAGGTAGTCGTTGCGCGGGTAACCGGCCTCGAGGATCTCCCCGTCGTAGGAGAAGGCACGCTTCAGGATCGGCGTGCTGAAGCGGTTGGAGGAGACGAGCATGCTCCAGTTCTTCGCCTCGAGCTCCAGACGCTTCTGGTACTCCTTGTCGAAGTGGAGCGTGTCGATGTCATGACCGATCTTCTTCAGCATCGTGCCGTGCCAGGTCTGGACGATGACCTGTCCCGGACGCCGGACCACCCACTCGGGAAGGTGCGCGTTGGTCACGATGTACTTGCTGGAGGCCAGCGCGTCGAACCACTCGGTGCCCCACATCCGGACCTTCTCGGCCGTCGGCGGAAGCTCCACCTGGCCGTCGCGGACCGCCCACAGGTGCTTGAGGTCGGCACCCCGGCGCACCAGCTCCTCGTGCATGGCACGCGGGCTGTCCGAGTACTGCTTGCCGTTGTAGCTCAGGTAGAACACCTGGTCGCGCAGCGGCTCCAGGCACTTGGCGTCGTACACCTCACGGCGCAACTGGGCCTGGCGGAACGGGCCGCGCTCCACATCGGCCAGCTCGGAGCGGCAGTTGAGCTGCGGGAAGTCGTGCCAGCGGGCCTCGAGCCAGTACCGGCGGCCCTTCAGCGTGGTGTGCAGCGGGAACTGGTCCGAGGCGAGCCGGTCAATGACGAACTCGACGTCCGGACCATCGGCCTGGCGGAGGAAGAAGTTCCACCGGCCGGCCTTGAGCGGAACGGTGCCCTGGGCGCCACCGCCCAGGGTCGACGGGTCGAAGGCCGTCTCGTACGTCCCGTCGGCGGCCCAGTTGACCGGAACCAGGCGCTCGTCGAACCGGCCCTTGGCCTTCAGCAGCAGCTCGGAACCCACGAGGTGCAGCGGTGCGTGACCGGACAGGACGAGCTTGCCGTCCCGCTCGCTCGCCCGCGTCATGACGGCACGCTCGGTCTGGCCGCGGAACTTGAGGTAGCCGTTGTGGCCGGCGATGACCGCCAGCTCGTGACGGCCCGCCTGCCGGCCCATGCTCGCGGGCAGCTGGAAGCGCGCGTCCTCGATGCCCTCCTGGACGACGGGGCTCAGCCGGCGCGGCTCCGCGGTCTCGTCGGGGCCGGAGACCATCAGGGCGGTGGACCAGTTGCGCACCCGCGGCTGGGCGTGACCTTCGGTGCTCTCGGCGGTGACCAGCGCGATGTCGGTGAGCGGCACCTCGACGTCGAAGGCGCTGGTGCCGTTCTGCTCGGCCCCGACGGTGACCGGGTAGCGCCGGATCTCGCCGCTGGACTGGTTGGAGACGTGCAGGGCGACGGACGCGCCGCTCTCCAGCGGGGTGCGGATCTCACCTCGGATCACGACCCGGTCGCCGTCCAGCTCACGGCCGGTCACCAGCGCGTCGACCCGTTCGATGCGCAGCTTGAGCGCGGCACCCTCGACGCTCGGCAGCATCCGGTAGTTCTTGTCGAGCCACTGATAGGGCGGGAAGTTGGCGGCGCTGCCGCCGTTCGACTGGATGCCCCGGCGGCGCAGGAGACCGGAGCTCATGACGATCACGCCGATGTGCCAGATGCCCTCCTCCCACTGCCCGTTGTGGCGGAGCTTGGCGGGATCGAAGGAGAACTCCCAGCCGGACCAGTCGTAGTTGTAGCGCTTCTGCCACGTGTCCGACGTGCGTCCCGGGCGGAAGACGTTCTTCGCGGGGAAGATCAGACGGCGGCGGGAGCCGCCCTTCTTGATCTGGATGAACTTGGCGGTGCTGCGCCGGTTCGGGATGTCGATCTTGTCTATCCAGGCGTCGCCGCTCAGCAGCAGCTTGCCCTTCTGCCACTCCACACCGACCAGCGGGGTCCTGAGCTCCAGGTCCTTGTCGATGCGCAGGGTCTTGCGGGAGAGCGTGACACCGCTGCGGTCCAGGGCCTTGAACCCGGCGTACTTGCGCAGGAAGCCGCTGACCTCGACCGGCTCACGGCGCCGCTGGTCGGCGAGGAGGTCGATCAGCTCGGAGATCGCGCCGCGGCGCACCAGCGCGTACTGCACGCGCAGCACGGCCGGCAGCTCGTCCAGGACCTGCGGATCGACCTGGTCGAGGTAGCGGTTGGCGGCCACGAGGAAGGCCTCGCGGTACTCAACGTCGCCGTCCGGCACGACGTTGAGGAAGATGCGCAGGTCGTCCCGGAGCACGCGGGCGTCGTACTCCCGCTTGAACTGGGCCCACTGGGGGCCGGGGCGGTCGGCGAGGAACTGGGTCACGGACTCACAGGCGGCGACGCGGTCGCGGACGCCCTGCGGGTCGGTGCGGCGCTGGGTGATGGACGGGGCGGCCTCGCCCTCGCGCTGCCGCCAGTAGTAGACGGGCTCGCCGATCAGGTCGATGGCGTCGGCCAGGTAGTGGGCACGCAGCACCACGGCGCTGTCCTCGTAGAGCACGCCCTCGGGGAACGCGAAGCCGTTCTTCTCCCAGAAGGTGCGGCGCCAGACCTTGTTGCAGGAGATGCGGTCCGCGACGAGCTTGGGGTACTCGGAGATGTGCGTGCGCTTGCGGGCCTCGCCGGCCAGCATCTTGAGGAGCGGCACCTGCCAGGACCGCTCGCCCTTGACGTGGAACACGTTGC
This sequence comes from Streptomyces sp. NBC_00385, assembly GCF_035917155.1. Classification (NCBI taxonomy): domain Bacteria; kingdom Bacillati; phylum Actinomycetota; class Actinomycetes; order Kitasatosporales; family Streptomycetaceae; genus Streptomyces; species Streptomyces sp. NBC_00385. The sequence goes on from NZ_CP107951.1 coordinate 5,873,193, forward strand.
CGGTGGCGAAGTCCGAACCGGTGTCGTCGAGGCTGGCGACCATCATGCGGTAGGCGTCCGGCGGGATGACGTCATCGCTGTCGAGGAAGGCGAAGTACTCGCTCTCCGGCGCCATGTCGGCCAGGCCCGCGTTGCGGGCCGAGCCGAGGCCGCCGTTCTCCTTCGTCACCAGCCGGAAGCGCGGGTCGCGCTCGGCAAAGGCGGCGGCTATCGCAGCCGAGCCGTCGGTGGAGCCGTCGTCGACCATGACGACTTCCAGGTCGGTGAAGGTCTGTGCCTCCACCGAGTCGAGGCAGGCCTCGAGGTACTCCTCGACGTTGTACACGGGCACGATGACACTGAGCCGGGGGGTCATGTTTTTCGGCATTCCTTTCGGGTCAGACCCGCTCGACCAGTTCGAGCGCCTGGGTAGGGGACGGTGCCGGAGTGCGCTCGGCAAGCGGTGTGACAGGGAGTGGTTCCTCTTCGCGGAGGAACACGGTGCGTACGACGCGCTCGGCCGCACGGCCGTCGTCGAAGTCGCAGAAGCGCTGACGGAACGCGGCCCGGAAGGCCGCGGACCTCTCGCTCCGCCACTCGTCGGAGCGGAGGATATCGGTGAGCTGCGCCTGGGTGGTGGCCACGGCCCCGGGAGGCTCGGCCATCAGGTCGAAGTAGCTGCCCCGGACGACCTTGTACGTGTCCCAGTCGTCGGCGAAGATCACGATCGGCCGGTCGAGGTTGGCGTAGTCGAACATGGCCGACGAGTAGTCGGTGATCATGGCGTCGGCTGCGAGGTAGAGCTCCTCCACGCACGGGTGTGCGGAGACGTCGATCACCCGGCCGCTGGCCTGGAGCTCGGCGAGCCTGCCCGTGGGCTTGTAGAAGTAGTGGCCGCGCACCAGCAGGGTGACGTCCGGGCCCAGCTCCTCGGCCAGCTTCGCGAGGTCGATCCGGGGCGAGAACTCCTTCTGGTACTCGCGGTGGGTCGGCGTGTACAGGAAGACCTTGGAACCGTCCGCCGCACCGAGCTCGCGGCGGGCCCGTGCCACCTCCTCGGCCCCGGCGTTGATCAGGACGTCGTTGCGCGGGTAGCCGGTCTCCAGCGAGGTGTAGGAACACGGATAGACCCGCTCCCACACGGTGGTGGAGTGGCGGTTGGACGTGATGCTGTAGTCCCAGCGGTCGCAGCGCCGGAGCAGATCCGCCATGTCCATGTTCGTGGACGCCGGGTAGTCGGCCTGGTCGAGGCCCATCGTCTTCAGCGGGGTGCCGTGATGGGTCTGCAGGTGGATCTGGCCCGGGCGCTTGATCAGCGAGTCCGCGAAGTTCACGTTGTTGATGAAGTACGTGCCGCGGGCCAGCGCCGTCCAGTACTCGCGGGAGCCGACGACGGCCACCTCCACACCCTTGGGGACCCGGCTCACATGCTCGGCGCGCACGGTCCAGACCCGGCGGATGTGCGGGGCCAGCCGGGCCAGTTCGGCGTCGATGGCCGCGGGGTTGCACGCGTAGCCGCGGCCCCAGTAGGCGGAGAAGACCGCGAGGTTCTCGTCCAGGGGCAGCCGCAGCTGCGACTGGTAGATCATCCGCATCGCGGCCCGCTTGGCCCGGCTGATGCTCCGGGTGTTGCGCGCCCGGGCCCGGGTGCGCACCTGGTTCGCCCGGGTGACACCGGTCAGTGCCGGATAGGAGTCCCTGCCGAGCATCGCGTACTGGTAACCGAGGGCGCCGCCCGGACGTTCGAATCCCTCGGGCAGCCGGCGGTTGTAGTCGGCGGCCGCACGGTGGAAGAATTCTGCCCGCGCATTCCTGGGGAGGCGGCCCGGCTTCTCCAGCACCGTGAGGTAGTGGTCGACCATTTTACGGAAAAGGACGGGGCGCCAGGAATCGAATTCCGGATGCTCGTCCAGATAGGTGAAGACGCGGTCGTACTGGTCGAATACATCGAAATGCCTGCGGCTGACGGTGTCGAGGATGTTTCCGCCCTCGCGTCGCTGCCGGTGGAGCACGCAGACACGGTCGAGCAGCGCGATGCTTTCCGCCGTGACCAGGGTGGTGTACGTCCAGGGCGCGTCCTCGTAGTACCCGGACGGGAAGCGGAACCCGTGCGCCTCGACGAAATCGCGCCGGTAGGCCTTGTTCCAGACGATCTGCAGCAGGTCGAGCAGCGCGGGCCGCTCCGACAGGGGGAACACCGCGGGCTCGGCGCCGCCGAGGAGATCCGCCCGCCGGCCGGGCAGCAGCCGGCCGTCCCAGAAGCTGCGCGCGTAGTCGTGGACCAGGATGTCGGGGTCGTCGGTCGCGTCGAGGCGTCCGGCGATGCCGCTCAGCGAGCCGGGCGCCAGGGTGTCGTCACTGTCGAGGAAGAGCAGGTAGTCGCCGGTCGCCAGATCCATCCCGGCGTTACGGGCGTGGCCCGGCCCCACGTTCTCGCTCAGGTGGAGTACGCGCACCCGGGGGTCGCGCTCCGCGTACTCGTCGAGGATGGCGCCGGAGCCGTCCGGCGAGCAGTCGTCCACGGCGACGACCTCGAAGTCGGTGAAGTCCTGCTGCAGCACGGAGTCGAGGCACTCCCGAACATACCCCTGCACGTTGTACGCAGGCACGATGAGTGTCAGTCGAGGCATCCTTCACCAGTCCAGAGAGCTGTCTGCAGGGTCTGTGCGCAGGCACCGATTCGCACCGCGGAATCGTGGGGGAGGGCCTGAGCACCTGAACAGCGTAATTGATCGACATCCACCCGCCGTGGCCTTGTGTTTGCCCCGGCTTCATCCATGACTGTCCGGCTTCACCCGCGGTGTTCCCCGGGTGTCACTCCATGCACGGCTTCATGTCGCACGATAATACGGTTGACGGCTATTTGTCTGATTCGATTTCGCGTGCACGTAAGGTGAACCTGTCGACGGAGCGCGCACGGCAGCACCACGTACAGAGGGAGAGACGCACAGAATGACCTGGATGGTTACGGGCGGGGCCGGATACATAGGTGCGCACGTCGTGCGGGCGATGCTCGCCGGCGGACTGCGGGTGGTCGTGTACGACGACCTCTCCACGGGGAACGCCGCGAGCGTGCCCGACGGTGTGCCCCTGGTCACCGGCAGCGTGCTGGACCGGCCGGCCCTGGACGCCGCGATCCGTGACCACACCGTGACGGGTGTGGTGCATGTCGCAGGCAAGAAGCAGGTCGGCGAGTCCGTCGAGCGCCCCCTCCATTACTACCGGGAGAACGTCACCGGTCTGGAGGTGCTGCTGGAGAGCATGGTCGCGGCGGGAGTCGACCGGCTGGTGTTCTCCTCGTCGGCCGCCGTCTACGGCATGCCCGACGTGGACCTCGTCACGGAGGACACCCCCTGCGCGCCGATGAGCCCGTACGGGGAGACCAAGCTCGTCGGCGAATGGCTGATCCACGCCGCCGCCCGGGCCCACGGACTGCGCTGCGCGTCCCTGCGCTACTTCAACGTCGCCGGTGCGGCCTCGCCCGAGCTCGCCGACGCCGGCGTGTTCAACCTCATCCCGATGGTCTTCGAGCGCCTGGAGGCCGGCGAGGGCCCGCGGATCTTCGGCGACGACTACGCGACGCCCGACGGCACCTGCGTCCGCGACTACATCCATGTGGAGGACATCGCGTCCGCCCACCTCGCCGCCGCACGCCGGCTGGAGGGGGCCGAGCCCGGCACGGACCTCACGCTGAACATCGGCCGCGGCGAGGGCAGCTCGGTGCGCGAGATGGTCGACCGCATCCTCAAGGCGACGGACCACGGGGACATCACGCCAGAGGTGGCCCCCCGCCGTGCCGGTGACCCGGCTCGCGTGGTCGCGGGCGCGGACCGGATCCGCGCGGAGCTTGGCTGGTCGGCCCGGTACGGCGTCGACGAGATGATCGAGTCCGCCTGGCAGGGCTGGCGGCTGCGCCACCCCTGAGGCCTCTCGTTTGGATCAGGCCGGGCTCGCGGGGTCCGGCCTGATCCAAACGGAAGACCCTGGGGCCTCTGGCCGAGAGATAAGCGAAATGCGGAGAATTCGATATCGAGTTCGACATCACGCGCCGGTGTGACGCATTTCGTGAACCGACGGGAGCGGAAAGAGGCGGAATGGTTACGGGGGGCCGTCGCTTTTCCTCCGGACGAGTCGGTAAGCGGGTCGGCGCAGCTGTTTCGCCGCGGATGAGCGGACGGACCTGACTAAGGTCACCCGGTAGGTCGCAGCTGCGACAGGACCGCCGACTCATCGTGGGGCAGATCAGTGAAGGCTCTCGTACTTTCCGGTGGGGCAGGCACCCGGCTTCGTCCCATCACTCATACCTCGGCCAAACAACTGGTCCCGGTGGCGAACAAACCGGTGCTGTTCTACGGGCTCGAAGCCATCGCGGAAGCCGGTATCACCGAGGTCGGCATCATCGTGGGCGAAACCGAGGAGGAGATCCGTGCGGCGGTCGGCGACGGATCCCGGTTCGGCATCGACGTCACCTATATCCCGCAGTCCGAACCGCTCGGCCTCGCCCACGCGGTCCTGATCGCCCAGCGCTTCCTCGGCGACGACGACTTCGTCATGTACCTCGGCGACAACTTCATCGTCGGCGGGATCGCCGGACTGGTCGAGGGATTCTGCGCGGACCGGCCCGACGCCCAGATCCTGCTGACCCAGGTGCCCGACCCGACCTCCTTCGGCGTCGCCGAACTCGACGGGGACGGCAGGGTCGTGGCCCTGGAGGAGAAGCCCAAGGAGCCCAAGAGCGACATGGCGCTCGTCGGCGTCTACCTCTTCACCAAGGTCATCCACGAGGCCGTCCGTTCCATCCGCCCGTCCTGGCGCGGCGAGCTGGAGATCACCCACGCCATCCAGTGGCTGATCGACCAGGAGCGCGACGTCCGCTCCACCACGATCCGCGGATACTGGAAGGACACCGGCAACGTCACCGACATGCTGGAGGTCAACCGCACCGTGCTGGAGACCGTCGAGCCCTGCACCCGCGGCGCCCACGTCGACGACGAGAGCGAGATCATCGGCCGGGTCCGGATCGAGCCGGGTGCCCGCGTCACCCGCAGCCGGATCGTCGGCCCCGCCATCATCGGCGCCCGCTCGGTGATCAGCGACGCCTACGTCGGACCGTTCACCTCGGTCGCCCACGACTGCCGGATCGAGGACAGCGAGATCGAGTACTCCATCGTCCTGCGGGGCGCCTCGATCGACGGCGTCCGCCGCGTCGAGGCCTCCCTCATCGGCCACGAGGTCGAGGTGACCCCCGCACCCCGGAGCCCCTCCGCCCACCGACTCGTCCTCGGCGACCACAGCAAGGTGCAGATCTCCTCATGACGAACCACCTCCTGGTGACCGGCGGTGCCGGCTTCATCGGCTCCCACTACGTCCGTACGCTGCTGGGCCCCGACGGCCCCGGCGACATCGCCGTGACCGTGCTCGACAAGCTCACCTACGCGGGCAATCCGGCCAACCTCGACGCCGTGCGCGGCCACCCCGGATTCTCGTTCGTCCAGGGCGACATCTGTGACGCGGAGCTGGTCGGAGGCCTGATGGCCGGACACGACCAGGTGGTGCACTTCGCCGCCGAATCCCATGTGGACCGCTCCATCGACGGCGGCGCCGAGTTCGTGCGTACGAACGTCCTGGGCACCCACACCCTCGTCCATGCCGCGCACCTGGCGGGCGTCCGGACCTTCGTGCACATCTCCACCGACGAGGTCTACGGATCGATCGACGAGGGCTCCTGGACCGAGAGCGAACCGCTCGCGCCCAACTCCCCGTACTCCGCCTCCAAGGCGTCGAGCGACCTGATCGCGCTGTCCTACCACCGCACCCACGGACTCGACGTGCGGGTGACCCGCTGCTCCAACAACTACGGGCACCACCACTTCCCCGAGAAGGTCATCCCGCTCTTCGTCACCCACCTGCTGGACGGCCGGCCGGTCCCGCTGTACGGCGACGGCGCCCACGTCCGCGACTGGCTGCACATCGACGACCACGTCCAGGGCATCGAACTCGTCCGCACCAAGGGCCGCGCGGGCGAGGTCTACAACATCGGCGGCGGCACCGAGCTCTCCAACAAGGAGCTCACCGGACTGCTCCTGGAGGCGTGCGACGCCGCATGGGACACCGACGTCGTCCACGTCGAGGACCGCAAGGGCCACGACCGGCGCTACTCCGTCGACTGCACCAGAATCCGCGAGGAACTCGGCTACGAGCCCCGCAAAGACTTCCGCACCGGGCTCGCCGAGACCGTGCGGTGGTACCGCGAGAACCGCTCCTGGTGGGAGCCGCTCAAGGAGAGGGCCGCCCTGTGAGCGCGCGCTGGCTGGTCACCGGGGCCGCGGGCATGCTCGGGCAGGACCTCGTGGCCGCGCTCGCCCACCAGGACGTCACCGCCGTCGCCGCTGACCGCACGGCCCTGGACATCGCCGATCCCGGCCGCGTCCGTGAGATGTTCGCCGCCCACCGGCCCGCCGTCGTCGTCAACTGCGCGGCCTGGACCGCCGTCGACGACGCCGAGAGCCAGGAGGACGCCGCCCTGCGGATCAACGGCACCGGCCCCGCCGTCCTGGCGGCGGCCTGCCGTGAGCACGGCGCCGTCCTGCTCCATGTCTCCACCGACTACGTGTTCGCCGGGGACGCCGCCCGCCCGTACCCCGAGGACGCCCCCACCGACCCGCGCAGCGCCTACGGCCGCACCAAACTCGCCGGCGAACGCGCCGTGCTGGAGACCCTCCCCGACACCGGCTACGTCGTGCGCACCGCCTGGCTCTACGGCGCGGGCGGCGCCAACTTCGTCCGCACGATGATCCGGCTGGAGGGCGCCAAGGACACCCTCGACGTGGTGGACGACCAGCGCGGACAGCCCACCTGGACCGTCGACCTGGCCGCGCGGCTGGTCCGGCTCGGACAGGCCGCGCTCGACGGCACCGCCCCGGCGGGCATCTACCACGGCACCAGCGCAGGCGAGACGACCTGGTGCGGCTTCACCCGGGAGATCTTCCGGCTGCTCGGCGCGGACCCCGCCCGGGTCCGGCCCACCACCAGCGGCGCGTACCCCCGCCCGGCCCCCCGGCCCGCGTACAGCGTGCTCGCCCACCACCGGTTCGCCGCCGCCGGGATCGAGCCCATCCGGGACTGGCGCGCCGCCCTCGGCGAGGCGTTCCCGGCGCTGCTCGCCGCGGAACGCCCCCTGATCAGCGGCCGGCCGGGCTGAGCGCGGGTTCCCCCGCCCGGAGCCGCGCGTAGTACGCCTCGCACTCCGCGTACGAGGGAAGCAGCCCCAGCTGCCCCGCCTCGGCGAGCGACGGCGCCGCGGCGTCCTTCCCGGACAGCAGCGGCACGATGTCCGCGGGCCACTCGATGCCCAGCTCCGGATCGAGCGGATCGATGCCGCGCTCGCGCCCGGGCGCGTAGCCCTCGGAACAGAGGTAGAGGACGCCCGCGTCGTCCGTCAGCGCCATGAAGGCGTGACCGAGCCCCTCGGCGATGTAGACCGCCCGGTGATCGGTGTCGTCGAGACGGACCGCCTCCCACCGTCCGTACGTGCGCGAGCCGGCCCGGACGTCCACGATCACGTCGAGAACCGCGCCCCGTACGCACTTCACGTACTTCGCCTGACCCGGCGGCACATCGGCGAAGTGGATCCCACGCAGCGTGCCCCGGCGGGACGTGGAGAAGTTGGCCTGCGCGAGCCCCAGCCCATGGCCCGCGGCCTCCCCGAGATCCGAGGCCCTGAACCACTCGTGGAAGCTCCCGCGGGAGTCGGGGATGACCTCGGGCTCGTGCACCCAGGCCCCGGGGATGGAGAGCTGGCGCATGCGATCACGTCCTGTTCCTGGAATTCGCCGGGTCTTCGGCGGTGGAGCCGCCACCCCCTGCAACGAGTCGCGGGGCGGAACGGATACGGAACGGTACGGATGCGGACGAAGCGGGGTCCACGGTGCGGAACGTGAAGGCGCCGATTCCCGTGCTCGCGTAGATTGCAGGGTCCAGCGAGGCGAACCATGGGGGATGCACGTGTCAGGGGCCAGGCAGGGCGTCACGGAGGCCCGCAGGATCGTCGTCAAGGTCGGTTCCTCCTCTCTCACCACCGCCGCGGGAGGCCTCGACGCCGACCGGGTCGACGCACTCGTCGACGTACTCGCCAAGGTGCGCAGCGGCGGCGAGCGCGAGGTCGTCCTCGTCTCCAGCGGCGCCATCGCTGCCGGACTCGCCCCGCTGGGCCTGCACCGCAGGCCCAAGGACCTGGCCAGGCAGCAGGCCGCCGCCAGCGTCGGCCAGGGGCTGCTCGTCGCCCGCTACACCGCCTCCTTCGCCCGCTACGGCGTCCGTGTCGGCCAGGTCCTCCTCACCAGCAACGACACCAGCCGCCGCGCCCACTACCGCAACGCCTACCGCACCCTGGACCAGCTCCTGGACATGGGCGCGCTGCCGATCGTCAACGAGAACGACACCGTCGCCACCGACGAGATCCGCTTCGGCGACAACGACCGGCTCGCCGCGCTCGTCGCGCACCTGGTCCGCGCCGACCTGCTGATCCTGCTCTCCGACGTGGACGGCCTCTACGACGGCGACCCGAGCATCCCCGGCACCACCCGCATCGCCGAGGTCACCGGCCCCGCCGATCTGGCCGGGGTCAGCATCGGGAGCGCCGGCAAGGCGGGCGTCGGCACCGGCGGCATGGTCACCAAGGTCGAGGCCGCCCGGATCGCCACAGCGGCCGGCGTCCCGGTCGTCCTGACCTCCGCGAGCCACGCGGCCGACGCGCTGGCCGGCCGCGACACGGGTACCTACTTCCACCGCACCGGACGCCGCTCGGCGGACCGGCTGCTGTGGCTCGCCCACGCCTCCACCCCGCAGGGTTCGCTGACCCTGGACGACGGGGCCGTGCAGGCGGTCGTGGAGCGCCACAGCTCGCTGCTGCCGGCCGGGATCGCCGCGGTCGAGGGCGAGTTCACCGCGGGGGACCCGGTGGAGCTCCGCGATCTGCGGGGCCGGCCGGTCGCCCGCGGCCTCGTCAACTTCGACGCCAAGGAGATCCCGCAGCTCCTCGGACGCTCCACCCGTGACCTGGCCCGCGAACTCGGTCCCGCCTACGAACGCGAGGTCGTACACAGGGACGATCTTGTCGTTCTCGACACCTGACGAACCCCTGAAACGGCTGAAAGTCCAGCCTCCGGGCAGAGACCTTCACGAAAACCGCCCCAAGCCGGGCCGCGGACTGGTCCACTTTGTAGCAGGGACACTGCGGGGTTCAGCACAGCAACACATTCACAGGAGGCCGCCGGTGAGACGAGCGCGCCCGGGGGCGCCGCCCCGAGGAACGGGTGGCCGCGCCCTGACCAGCGTCGGAGCAGGGATCGGCTTCGACGGAAGCAGGTCCGCGGACCGGAGAGACGAACGGCCCGGGCCCGAACCGGCGTCAGCGGGCCAGGAACGCACGCAGTCGAAGCTGTGGCACATCACGCTCTGCGTCTCCGGCACCGAGATTCCGCTGAAGGAGGTCAGACGCGGCCTGGAACAGCTCGCGCACGACCACCCCTTCCTGCTGACCAGCCGCTACGCCAACGACCACGCGGAAGTCCGCTACTGGGAAGAGGCCCGCGACCTGCACGACGCGGCGGCGGTGGCCCTGAGGCTGTGGGGTGAGCACCGCTCCAGCGCGGGGCTGCCGCCCTGGGAGATCGTCGGCCTGGAGGTCATCGACCGCGAGACGTACCACCAGCGCGTCGCCGAGGGGTACGGGCCACCCCCGGCCGCCCCGGTCGGCGTGCACCCGTACTGAGACGGCCGTCCCCGGACGGCCGTCTCGCATCACGGGATACGTGACAGATGCCCGCAGCGTGCGCATTACCCTGCGGGCATGACCACGCTTTCGCCGTACGACAACATGTCCCCGGTCGCCCAGGCCGCCTACCGGGCCCGCTCCGCCGCCGCCGACATCGCGCCACTTCCGCGCGCGGCGAAGGACGACGCGCTGCTGGCGATCGCGGACGCGCTCGAAGTGCGGACCAGCGACATCCTCACGGCCAACGCCGAGGACGTGGCGCGCGCCCGCGAGGCCGGGACCAGCGAGTCGGTCGTCGACCGGCTCACCCTCACCCCCGAGCGGATCCGTGCCATCGCGGCCGACGTGCGGGACGTGGCGGCGCTGCCCGACCCGGTCGGCGAGGTGGTGCGCGGTTCGACCCTGCCCAACGGCATCGACCTGCGCCAGGTCCGGGTGCCCCTCGGCGTCGTCGGGATCATCTACGAGGCACGGCCCAACGTCACGGTGGACGCCGCGGCCCTCTGCCTGAAGTCGGGCAACGCCGTGCTGCTGCGGGGTTCGTCATCCGCCTACGCCTCCAACAGCGCACTCGTACGGGTGCTGCGTGACGCGGTCGGCGGCTCCGGTCTGCCGGCCGACGCGGTCCAGCTGGTGCCGGGCGAGAACCGTGACTCAGTACGCGAGCTCATGCGGGCGCGCGGCCTCGTCGACGTGCTCATCCCGCGCGGCGGCGCCTCGCTGATCCGCACCGTCGTCGAGGAGTCCACCGTTCCGGTGATCGAGACCGGTACCGGCAACTGCCACGTGTACGTGGACGCGCAGACCGACCTCGACATGGCCGTCGCCATCCTGGTCAACTCCAAGGCGCAGCGCCCGAGCGTCTGCAACGCCGCGGAGACGCTCCTGGTCCACAAGGACGTCGCCGACGCGTTCCTGCCCCGGGCCCTGGACGCCCTCGCCGAGGCCGGTGTGACGGTGCACGGTGACGAGCGGGTCCTGGAGTACGCCGAGGGCACCAAGGCCACCGTGGTGGCGGCGACAGCGGAGGACTGGGAGACCGAGTACCTCTCGTACGACATCGCGGCGGCCGTCGTGGAGTCGCTGGACGCGGCCGTGGCGCACATCCGGCTCTGGTCCTCCGGCCACACCGAGGCGATCGTGACGACCTCGCAGGCCGCGGCACGCCGTTTCACCCAGTTGGTGGATTCGACGACGGTGGCCGTGAACGCCTCGACGAGGTTCACGGACGGCGGCCAGTTCGGCTTCGGCGCGGAGATCGGTATCTCCACCCAGAAGCTGCACGCCAGGGGCCCGATGGGGCTCCCGGAGCTGACGTCCACGAAGTACATCGTGACCGGCGACGGCCATGTGAGGTGACCGGTGTGACGCGGCGAATGTGCCGTCTCCCTGCCCAAAACCACCCCGCGGGTCTAGGCTGAAGCTGTGCCGGACGACGTGGGGGGCAGGCCGTTCCCGAACGGCTGGGAGCCCGACGACGACCGCGGGGGCGCGGACGAGGACTTCGCCTCCGTGGTGTTCGACGAGGACTTCGTCCAGGCAGCCGAGTTCCACGAACCGACCGCGGTCGAGCGGTTGTTGGCCGCCGCCGAGGCGCGCGCCGAGGCCGACGCGTTCCGGGCCCGGGCCGGCGGTGGCCCGCTGGACGACGACCTCTACGACGACGGCTACGGGCCGGGCGGCACCTACGGGCCCGACTACGACCCGCTCGACGAGGACGACGAATACCACGTCAGCGGCCCCTACGGGCGTCACGGCGGCGCTCTGCGCCCCTACCGGGGCGCCGCCCGCTGGCACCGGCCGGTGGCCTGGCTGCTCGCACTGCTGATGGGCGTCGGCATGGTCGCGCTGGCCTTCAGCGCCGTCTTCCGCAACACCTCGGGCGACCGCCAGGACCAGGTGCCGCCCCCGGCGACGAGTGGCGTGGACAGCGCGCCCGGGCCCACAGCGGCCCCGTCCGCCGCGGACGGCTACTCCCGCCCGATGGTCTCCGCCGTCCCGCGCACCCCCTGACACCGCCGAAGCGCCCGCCGGGCCCGGCCGCCGAGGTGCCCGCTCCCGCCGCTGACGTCTCCCGGGCCGCTGACGATTCCCCGGCCCGGATCCGCCCGACCGGGGGAACCCCGCGGCAGTTCCCGCCCGTCACCGCGTTTACCTCCGTCGTAATCGACCTACTCTGAAGATATGACCCCTCACCCGTTCGAAGAGGGGGCTTCTCACTTGTCCGTGCATGCCCACGCATGGCGGGCAGACCCTGCCCGGAGCCTTCCGGCCGGAAGGGGTGCACCGTTTCGGCCCCGGTCGGTGGCGTGGAGTCGGGAGAAGTCATGGCAGACCGCGGAGATCCACCCGAAGGCCCGTCGGAGAACGGGGCGAGCGGCAGCGAGGACGAGTACCGCTCACTCGTCTTCGACGAGTCCTTCGTCCGGGCTGCCCGGCTGCAGGAGTTCTCCGCCCAGGAGCGCATGGGGGAGCACGCCCGTGCCGTCCGGAGCCTGCCGGGCCGGTCCGTCCGCAACGGCTCACGGGCCGCGCTCGCCCTGGTCGTCCTGATCGCCCTGGCCTTCGGTGCCGCCGTCTTCATGGGCTTCCGGCACCCCTACCAGAACCCCGTCACCAGGCGGGCCGAGCCGATGCGGATGACCGTCGTCCCGCTGGCCCCGCGCGGGGCCGTGCCCGCCGGCACTCCGGCGGGCCTCTTCGCGAGCAGCCCCGCCGCCTCGTTCCCGAAGGGGGCCGCGGGCATCAGCCTTCCGGTGACCCGGCGGACGGACAACTTCTCCGACAGCCAGGTCTACACCGCCCTGGCCACGGCCAAGGACTATCTGATGGCCTCCTCGCTCGACCTCGACGTCCTCGGCGGGAACGCGGTACGGCCCGTGGAGTCACTCCTCGATCCGGACCAGATGGAGCAGTTCGAACGGAGCATGGACACCCCGCACGACGACGGCCGGCACGCGGCGGCCGGCTGGCTGGTGCGCTTCGACCCGGACGAGGTCACCCCCGATCCGGAGATCCGCGTCCGGGGCACCCTGCGGTACGCCGAGACGGGGGCCGACGCCCTGGAGGTGGTGTCGGACCACACCTTCGCCTATGTGCTCCACCCGGCCGTCTCCGGACCCCAAAAGGCGGGCGGCGCCTCGCTGTTCACCGTGCGGAGGGAGATGCGCTTCCGGTTCGACCGGGACGATCTGCGGCTGCACCGGCTGGAGGTGCAGACCAGCTACGTCCAGGCCGGCCCGCAGTCCTGCCCGGACGACACCACCGGTGCCCTGCGGCCGCTGCTCGCGGGCGAGCGGGCGGTGGCCCGCGGCCCGGCGGGAACCGACCCGTACGCGACGGGCCGGCCCACCGGAGCGCTGTGCGGGACCCTGGAGATCAGCTCCCCGCCGCCCCGGGACCGGACGGATCCTCAGGGTCCTCAGGCCTCCGGGACTCCTGCGAGCCGTCCGTAGCGTCGCCCCCGGCCGCCCCGGCGCCCTTGCCGCTGCCGCCGCCCGCGCCGGTGAACTTGTCGCGGAGCTTGCCGCCCAGGTCGCCGGCGCCGCCCGCTATGTCGCCGACCAGCTTCATCAGCGGGTCCTTGCTGCTGCGCACCGAATCGGCGTAGTGCGAGGCGGACTCCTTGAACGCGTCCGTCACCGAGGTGTCCTTGTCCTCGTCGCGCCGCGGGTAGTGGCCGTCCATGATCCGCTGGTAGTCGCGGGTCTCGGACCACTTCTTCAGCTCGGCCGCGCGCACCGTGGTGAACGGGTGAGAACGGGGGAGCACGTTAAGGATCTTGAGGACGGAATCGCGCAGATCGCCGGCCTTCTCGTACTCGTCGGCCTGGGCGAGGAACGCGTCCACGTTCATCTCGTGGAGATGGTTGCCGCCGGCGATCTTCATCAGCCCGCGCATCGAGGCCCGCAGATCCTGGCCGACCAGCAGCCCGGCCCGGTCGGCGGACAGCTCGGACTTGCGGAACCACTCGCGCAGCGCAGTGACGATCGCCATGATCGCGACGTTGCCGAGGGGGATCCAGGCCACCTTGAGGGCGAGGTTGGTGAGGAAGAGCAGGATCGTGCGGTACACGGCGTGACCGGAGAGGGCGTGCCCCACCTCGTGGCCGACGACCGCCCGCATCTCCTCCTCGTCGAGCAGCTCGACCAGGCCCGTCGTCACCACGATGATCGGCTCGTCCAGACCGATGCACATGGCGTTCGGCTGCGGGTTCTGGCTGACGTACATCGGCGGGACCTTCTCCAGGTCCAGGATGTAACAGGCGTCCCGCAGCATGTCGTTGAGATGGCTGAACTGTGCGTCGCTCACCCGGACGGAGTCCGACAGGAAGAGCAGTCGCAGGCTGCGCTCCGGCAGCAGTCCGCTCAGCGCCTTGAAGACGGTGTCGAAACCGCTCAGCCTGCGCAGCGCCACCAGGGCCGAGCGGTCCGCCGGGTGTTCGTACGCCCGGGAGGAGATCCCGGGGAATCGCCTGCGCTGCCTGCTCGGCACCTGGCCTTGGCTCTCGTGGCTGCCGTCGGTCATGAATGGGCCCCCTGTTCGTACGAGACGCTGCTCGCCCCCTGACAAATCCCAGCGTAGGTGCTGGGGCTACGGTGTGCGGGGGGCTGTGGATAACCAAGGAGACGCCCGACATGCCGCACACCGTTGCTCTGCTCGCTGCCGCATCCGAGGACCAGGGGCCGGGCAACACGATCCGCATCGTGCTGATCGCCTCGCTCGTCGGAGCGGCCCTGCTCGCCTGGTTCCTGCTGCGCGGATACCGCAACGACGACAACAACGACTGAGTCGGCGTGAGCGTGCCCGGGGCGCCCGCATACGATGTCCGCGACGTCTTCCCTCCGACTCCCGATCGATAGGTCCTGCCGAAGATGAGCCTCACGAGCACCGCACACCAGTTGGTCACCGTCGCCGCCGAGGGCGAGCACGGTGGAAACCACGAAAGTCTCAGCCCGCTCCTCACCGGTGGCGGTGCGTTTGTCGCGCTTCTCCTCCTTCTGTGGATCACCACGCGCTTCAACCGCGACCGCTGAGGCCGAGGCGTACAGCTGTGCCAGTAGGCTCTGCACGCATGGGAGAGCAGGAAGTGCCTACCGGCCGCGGAAAGCGCCGACTCGGCGTGATGGGCGGGACGTTTGACCCGATTCATCATGGACACCTGGTGGCGGCCAGTGAAGTGGCCGCCCAGTTCCACCTCGACGAGGTGATCTTCGTTCCGACCGGGCAGCCGTGGCAGAAGAGCCACAAGGAGGTCTCCCCGGCCGAGGACCGCTATCTGATGACCGTCATCGCGACGGCGTCCAACCCGCAGTTCTCCGTCAGCCGGAGCGACATCGACCGCAAGGGTCCGACGTACACGATCGACACCCTGCGGGACCTGCGCGAGGTCCACGGCGACGCGGACCTCTTCTTCATCACGGGCGCCGACGCCCTCTCCCAGATCCTCACCTGGCGGGACGCCGACGAGCTCTTCTCGTTGTCCCACTTCATCGGTGTGACGCGGCCGGGGCACGTGCTCACGGACGACGGGCTGCCGGAGGGGGGCGTCTCCCTGGTGGAGGTTCCCGCACTGGCCATCTCCTCCACGGACTGCCGTGCGAGGGTCGCCCAGGGGGAGCCGGTCTGGTACCTGGTGCCGGACGGTGTGGTCCGCTACATCGACAAGCGCCAGCTGTACCGCGGCGAATGAGCCACGGAGAGGGGCACCGGTGAACGACCGACAGAATCCGTACGACCCGTACTACCAGCAGCCGCAGATCGTCGGCTACGACGAGTACGGGCAGCCGGTGTACCAGCAGCCCGGACAGCAGCCGTACGACCCGTACGCCCAGCAGCAGCCCCAGGCGCCGCACCAGGCCCAGCAGCCCCAGCAGCAGGCGCCGCAGGCCGGTCAGGGGTACGGCTACGACCCGTACGCCCAGCAGCAACAGCAGCAGCCCACCGCGCCCCCGCAGCGGTACGACCCGTACGGCACCCAGCACCACCCGCAGCAGCAGCCTCCGCAGCAGGGCTACGGCTACGACGGTGGCTACGGCTACGACACGGGCCAGCAGCCCGCCGCGGTCGACACCACCCAGCAGTGGAGCATCCCGCAGCAGGCCCCGGCGCCCGAAGCCGCGCCGGCCCCGCCTCGGCAGGCCCCGGAACCGGAGCAGGCCACGGAGCCCGAGACGGGTGTCCCGGGGCCGCGCAGAGGCGACCGCGACTACCGCACGGAGCAGTTCTCCTTCATCGAGGAGCCCGACGAGGACTCCGAAGACGTCATCGACTGGCTGAAGTTCACCGAGAGCCGCAGTGAACGCCGGGAGGAAGCGCGCCGGCGCGGTCACAACCGGATGGTCGCGCTGATCGTCGTCGCCGCCCTCGTCGTGGTCGGCGGCGTCGGCTACCTGTGGTCGGCGGACAAGCTTCCCGGCCTCTCCGCGTCGGAGGAGAAGAGCACCGCGGCGACCGGCCCGCAGCGGCGGGACGTCATCGTGGTCCACCTCCACAACACCAAGGCAGGCGGCACGTCCACGGCCCTGCTCGTCGACAACGTCACCACCAAGCAGGGCACGACCGTCCTGCTGCCCAACTCGCTGGCCGTCTCCGACGAGGACGGTGCCACCACCACGCTCGGCAAGTCGGTCGACGACGACGGGACGTCCGGAACCCGCGAGTCCATCGACTCCCTGCTCGGCACCGAGATCAGCGGCACGTGGCGGCTCGACACCCCGTATTTGGAGAACCTCGTCGACCTGGTCGGCAACATCGAGGTCGACACGGACACCGATGTTCCCGACGCCAAGAAGGGCGCCGCGCCGCTGGTGAAGAAGGGCGAGGCGCAGACCCTCAGTGGCCCGATGGCCGTCGCGTACGCCACGTACCGCGGTCCCGACGAGGCCGAGGCCAAGCAGCTGATGCGGTTCGGGCAGGTCATGCGCGGCGTGCTGCGGAAGATCTCCGACGACCCGAAGGCCGCCACGGTCACCGTCCAGACGCTGGCCCAGATCCTCGACCCGTCCCTGCCCGAGCAGGACCTGGGCGCCTCCCTGGCCAAGCTTGCCGAGCACGCCAAGATCGGCGACTACAAGACCGCGCTGCTGCCCGTCCAGGACGACGGCACCCTGACCGAGGCCGCCACGGAGAGCGTGGTCAAGGACATCCTGGGCGGCTCGTTCAAGGCCCCGGCCGCGGACGCGGCGGTGCGGGTCGGCGTCAAGAACGCCACGGGCAGCGACCGAGGTACGGAGTCCGCCCGGATCGAGCTGGTCAACGGCGGCTACACCTTCGTCAACAGCGGGAAGTCCGACGCCGTGACCTCCTCCGAGGTCGTCTACAAGGACGCGGCGGACAAGAAGAAGGCGGCCGAGGTCGCCACGACCCTCGGGCTGCCGGCGAGCGCGGCCAAGCCGGGCAAGCCGGCCGGTAACGCTGACGTGTCCGTCGTCCTCGGCAAGGACTACAAGATCAAGTAGCTCGGCGGCGCGGCCGGGCCGGGGCACCGGTCAGGTTCGGGGCGGCTCCGGAGTCCTTTCCGGAGCCGCCCCGCAGCCGTTCCCGGACCTGCTCCGGTCCTGCTCCGGGGCGCCGCCCGACGACTTCTGAACGGCTTCGAAAGATGACTGCGTGGGCTGTCGGCGGTCCGTGAGACCCTAGAGGTTGATCTGACCGCCGACGAAAGCCTGCATGTGACCGCCACGGACCGCTCCATCGAGCTCATCAACGCCGCCGCTCAGGCGGCCGCCGACCGGCTCGCGCACGACATCATTGCGTACGACGTCAGCGACGTGCTGTCGATCACGGACGCCTTCCTGCTGGCTTCGGCCCCCAACGACCGCCAGGTCAAGTCGATCGTCGACGAGATCGAGGAGCAGCTTCAGAAGAAGCTCGGCGCCAAGCCGGTCCGCCGTGAGGGCGACCGCGACGCCCGCTGGATCCTCCTCGACTACGTCGACATCGTCATCCACGTCCAGCACAGCGAGGAGCGCGTCTTCTACGCGCTGGAGCGCCTGTGGAAGGACTGCCCCGAGATCCCCCTTCCCGAGGACGCCGTGAAGACCCGCGGCAAGGCCGAGGAGCACGCACAGCTCACCGGCGGCACGGAAGGTGAACAGAGCTGACCGGCAGCGGAGGCGGCAGGGGCCGCAGGATCGTCCTCTGGCGACACGGCCAGACGGCGTGGAACCTGGAGCGCCGGTTCCAGGGCACCACGGACATCGACCTCACCGAAGAGGGCGTCGGGCAGGCCCGGCGGGCCGCCCGGCTGCTCGCCTCGCTGAAGCCGGACGCGATCGTCGCATCCGATCTGCGGCGGGCCGCGGCCACGGCGGCCGAGCTCGCCGCGATCACCGGGCACGCCATCGCGCACGACCCGGGTCTGCGTGAGACCTATGCGGGTGCCTGGCAGGGCCTCACCCACGAGGAGATCGTGGGGCTGTACGGCGAGCAGTACGCGGCGTGGAAGCGCGGCGAGCCCGTACGGCGCGGCGGCGGTGAGCTGGAGACCGAGGTCGCCGACAGGGCTGCCCCCGTCGTGCTCGCGCACGCCGACAAGCTGCCCGACGACGGCACGCTCGTCGTCGTCAGCCACGGTGGCACCATCCGGACCACCATCGGCCGGCTGCTGGGTCTGGAAGCGCACCACTGGGAAGGGCTCGGCGGACTCTCCAACTGCTGCTGGTCGGTGCTGGGCGAGGGCGCCCGCGGCTGGCGCCTGCTGGAGCACAACGCCGGCACCCTGCCCGAACCTGTGCTCGGCGACGACGCCTGACCGGGTGCCCGGGCGGCGCCCGCGGGGCGTCTTCGGGCAGCACGGGCCGGATTTCACTTTCTGGCTGGTCACAGGCTAAAGTTCTTCTTGTTCGCAGCGCGGAAACGCAGGGAAACACAGCGGACAGCGGGGCTATAGCTCAGTTGGTAGAGCGCCTGCATGGCATGCAGGAGGTCAGGAGTTCAATTCTCCTTAGCTCCACAATCAGGATCCCGTCCCCGTCAGGGGGCGGGATCCTTGCTTGTTCCCGGGTCTGGTCTCCGAGGATCTCCGGCGGGCTGCCCCCCTTGCGGGCTCATGGCAGAATCGGACCGCCGGAGGGGGAGACGGACCGAACGGGGAGGAGCGTGCGATGCCTGCGAGCCGCCACGAGCTCCCGGACCTGCCCCCGGAGCCCGTCCCGATGCGTCCCCCGGTGATCCGAACGCCCGGTGGTCACACCGGAATCCTCCCCCTGTGCACGGCCCGCGGCCGCACCCGGAGCTGATGCATGGGTGCACACAGGCGGAAATGCGACTGGTGCGGCAGCGGTACGCCCATCGTCAGGGACATGGACCCGGTCAACGTGGACTACCAGTACTGGTGCGAGGAATGCGCACGGGCGCTGGTCATAAAGGGGGACCCCATCGAGACCTATCGGGAGCTCGAGGGGGAGCCGATCTACGGACGGCTGCTGGAGGAGCACTGCACGCTGAAGCGGTTCTACTCCTTCGCCACCGCCTGACCCGCCTCGGTGATCGGCCGGAGAGGGGCCGATCGGAAACGATTTGGTGGACGGCCGGGGTGACCGGTAATGTTCTCGATGTCGCCACGGGAGACCGGGCAACACAGCACGGGGCTATAGCTCAGTTGGTAGAGCGCCTGCATGGCATGCAGGAGGTCAGGAGTTCAATTCTCCTTAGCTCCACAGTGAAGAACGACTGGCGGGCCATCCGATTCGGATGGCCCGCCAGTCGTTTGTGTCAGGTCAACTCCGGCCGCTGCCGAGGGCCTTCCGGCCGCTGCCCGGAGGCAGGACGGGCCGCTCGGGAGCCGGTTGCTCGATCCGGAGCGCCAGGGCGGGACAACGGCGTACGGCACGCTGTGCGCGTCCCCGCAGATGCATCGGGACCGCGGCGTCCGCGAGGGCGGGGTAGCCGTCGGCGCCCAGTCTGATCAACTCCGGGACGATGTCGGCGCACAGGCCGTGGCCCCGGCAGAGCGTCCAGTCCACGGCCAGCTTCTCGCCGCTGGGAATGGACTCCTCCACATCTTGGTAACCGGGTGCCGGAAGCGGCAGGACGCCGAGCGTCTCGCGGCCGCAGCCGCCGTCCAGCACATGCGCGGCCAGATCGTCGGTGAACGTGGAGAGTGTGGAGGACAGGAAGCGCGCCGAACCGTCCGGGTGCTTGCAGGCGCCCCGCCCCTTCACCGCCAGGGTCACCTCACGCAGCGCCTCCAGTGCCGCCGGCCCGCCCCCGTTCAGCACGTCGGAGAGCCCGCCCGCGGCGGCCGGCAGCCCGAGCTTGCACGGGCCGCACTGGCCCGCGGTCTCGGCGGCCAGCCAGTTCGCCACGCGCAGGGACTCGCCGAGCGGACAGGTCTCCGGCCCGATCGGCAGGATCGCGCCCGCTCCCAGCGCGCCGCCCACCGCGGCCAGCGACTGACGGGAGACGACGGCGTCATGCAGGGCGTTCGCACTGATCCAATTGCCGTGATAACCGCCCGTCAGCACGCCCTGCGGCAGTGGGGGCGCGCCGGCCAGCTGGAGCACGTACCGCAGCGGCACCCCCGTGGGCACCTCGACGACCATCGGCCGCGCGACCGCGCCGGAGAGCGTGAGGAGCACCGTTCCCGGCTCGTCGGGCAGCCCGGTGTTCCCGTAGCGACGCGCGCCCATGCGGGCGGCGACGGCGAGTTGCGCGTACGTCTCCGCATTCGACAGCAGGGTCGGGGCGCCCCCGACCCCCGACTCGGCAGCCCGTTCGCGGCGCCCCGGCGGCAGTGCGGGGCCACCGGACGCGGCCCGGATGACGGCCGAGGCCTCACCGGAGACCATGCGTTCCGGCGTACGCACCACCCGGGCCCGCAAGGGCTGCCCGCGCCGGTCGGACAGACCCCGCTCGGCGAGGGCGGACCGTACCGAGATCTCCGTGGAGTTGCGGGTGACGGCGACGATCAGGGTGCGGGCGCCGAGCGCCTCCGCGGCCAGCAGGGCGCCGTCCAGGATGAGGTGGGGGGCGCGGTTGAGGAGCACCGTGTCCTTGCGGCAGGCGGGCTCGCCCTCGCTGCCGTTGATCACGACGACCGGCCGCACCCCTCGCCGGATCGACGCCTTGGCGACGGCCCGCAGTTTTCTGCCGAAGGGGAATCCGGCTCCGCCGCGGCCGTTCAGCGAGATGGACTCGGCGAGCTCCGCCAGACGTTCGCCGGTCATCGGCTCCAGTGGTCCGTGCACCTTCAGGTGCATACCGAGGTCGAGCCGCTCCACCAGGTCGAATCCGCTGGTCAGTTGGGGGAGGCCGACGACGCGCACTTCCGGTACGTCGGGGAGGGGGATGTTCACGGTCGGTCTCCTGCGGGTGCGGTCCAGGGCTCTCCGGCCGGGGGCGGGTAGAACGGCCCCGGAAGCGGTGCGGTGTCGCCGACGGCGGGCAGTGGGGCGGTCGCGGCTCCGGAGACGTACGGAGGTTCCTGGGCGGGTGCGTAGGGCGCGGGGGGCTCGTACGCCGTGTACGGAGGGTCCGCCGCTGCCGCGGGCCCGGGCGGCGGGCGCAGCGCCTGGACCGGCGGGGCGGGCGAAGGCGCCGGCCAGCGTCCGGACGGCTCCCGCCGCGTGGCCGTTCCGGCGGCCGGCGAGACCGCGCGGTACCCGGCGGCTATCCCCGGCCCGGGCCCCTTGAGGCCGCCGGGCCTGCTCGGGGGAGGGCCGGTGAGGCGGTCGGAGCTGCGGGGCGGGGCCTCGTACAACGGCGGGGCGGGTGCCGGGAGCGTGGTCCGGGGGTGCTCGAAGGACGAGGGCAGCGGGGTGCCGCGCAACTGACCGCCGAGGCCGCTGCGGCCGGTGCCGGTGCTGACGGCGTCCGCACCGTACGCCCCCGGCAGGGCCGTGGTGTCCGCACCGGGCAGCGGGGCCGCGCGGGCCACCGGCTCCGGATCGTCGGGCAGGGCGTCCGGCTTGACCAGAGCGGTGATCAGTCCGGCGATCCGCCGTTTCACCGGCGGTGGCAGCATGCGCAGGCACAGCACGGCCGCCACCGCGACGAGACACAGGCTGTACATCACGACGACCCAGACCGCGGGCGGCCTGCCCGCGTACAGGCCGTGCACCAGCGCGGCGCACCAGGCCGGGTAGGACAGCGCGTGCAGCGCACGCCAGCGCCCGGCGACCTTGCTGGGGCTGGCGAAGGCGCTGCGCAGCGCACCCGTGGCGGCGGCCACCACCATCAGCAGTCCGGCCAGCGCGCCGAAGCCGATGAGCCCCGCCGTACCCCCGACACCGAGACCGAAGGGGACGACGGCGCCGAGCAGCGCCACGTGCCCCAGCGAGACCTTCACCGTGACATGGAGCAGCAGGAAGCCAAGCGAGGCGGCCGCGGCGGTGCGGTGGACGGCCTGGCCGATCAGCCGCTGACGCGAGGAGAGGAACAGCCGGTCGGTCGCGAGGAGGCCCCAGCCCACCGCGGCGGTGAGCGAGACCAGCGAGAGGACACCGGTCGTGAAGTCGAGCGTGGCGCGTACACCGTCACTGCCCGCCACGGCGAGCAGCGGCAGCAGAACCAGCACAGTGACGGTCAGCCCGCCCTGCACCTGACGGCTCGGCCCCTGGAAAGGGGCGGCCGATGAGCGGATCTTGCGATGAGGGTTCATGGGGGGCGACTCCGAATGGCTCGGCAAAGCGGTCCCGTTGCCGCATGCTAAGTCGCCCCATACCGGCCGGTACGAGGTTTGGATGGTTGCCCCGATAGAGGGCATTACGCGGAGTAACCCCCGCTTCCCGGACGTTCTGACGCGTGGTCCACCGCCCCTCGTGTCCACGGATCGGCGGCGCCCGGATGAGAGCCGGGCCCGTGCGGTACCCTGACGCCATGCGTGCCGTACGCCTTCTGCTTAGCGAGCCGCGCTGATCAGTCCCGACCGGTGAGAATGCCTGGTCGGCATCAGCGCGGCGTCCCCTCCTGTGCGAGGGGCTTTTTCGTTTCCGTAGACGCGTGTCCGTAGACGTGGGCGCCGGCAGATGACGATCGATGGAGCTTTGAGGATCATGAGCGAGACGAATTCCGCAGCCGACGTTGCTGCGCCGCACCGCTATACGGCAGCGATGGCCGCCGACATCGAGGCACGCTGGCAGGACTTCTGGGACGCCGAGGGCACGTACGAGGCACCGAACCCGACCGGTGACCTGGCGGGCGACCCGGAGCTGGCCGCCAAGCCGAAGAAGTTCATCATGGACATGTTCCCGTACCCCTCGGGGGCGGGGCTGCACGTGGGCCACCCGCTGGGCTACATCGCCACCGATGTCTTCGCCCGTCACCAGCGGATGAGCGGCCACAACGTCCTGCACACCCTGGGCTTCGACGCCTTCGGCCTGCCCGCGGAGCAGTACGCCGTCCAGACCGGCACGCACCCGCGGATCTCGACCGAGGCCAACATCGAGAACATGACGGCGCAGCTGCGCCGGCTGGGCCTGGGCCACGACAAGCGCCGCTCGTTCGCCACGATCGAGTCCGAGTACTACAAGTGGACCCAGTGGATCTTCCTGCAGATCTTCAACTCCTGGTACGACACCGACGCGGACCGCGCCCGGCCGATCGCCGAGCTGGTCGCCCAGTTCGAGAGCGGCGAGCGCCCGACTCCGGACGGCCGTGACTGGAGCGCCCTGAGCGCCGCCGAGCGCGCCGACGTCCTGAGTGACCACCGGCTGGCCTACGCCTCCGACGCGCCCGTCAACTGGTCGCCGGGCCTGGGCACCGTCCTGGCCAACGAGGAGGTCACGGCCGACGGTCGCTCCGAGCGCGGCAACTTCCCCGTGTTCAAGGCCAAGCTGCGCCAGTGGAACATGCGCATCACGGCCTACGCGGACCGGCTGCTGAACGACCTGGACGGGCTGGACTGGCCCGAGGCCATCAAGCTGCAGCAGCGCAACTGGATCGGCCGCTCCGAGGGCGCGCGCGTCGACTTCCCGGTCGACGGAGCCGGCAGCATCACCGTCTTCACCACCCGCCAGGACACCCTGTTCGGCGCCACCTACATGGTGCTGGCGCCCGAGCACGAGCTGGTCGAACGGATCACTCCCACCGCCTGGCCCGACGGCACCCACGCGGTCTGGACCGGCGGCCACGCGACCCCGGCCGAGGCCGTCACCGCGTACCGCAAGCAGGCCGCCGCCAAGTCCGACGTGGAGCGCCAGGCCGAGGCCAAGGACAAGACCGGCGTCTTCACCGGCGCGTACGCGACCAACCCGGTCAGCGGCGAGCAGGTACCCGTCTTCATCGCCGACTACGTCCTGATGGGCTACGGCACCGGCGCGATCATGGCCGTACCGGCGCACGACGCGCGCGACTTCGCCTTCGCACGCGCCTTCGAGCTGCCGATGCGCTGTGTCGTCGAGCCGTCGGACGACCGCGGCACGGACGCCTCCACGTGGGAGGACGCCTTCGGCTCGTACGACGCGAAGCTGGTCAACTCCGCGAACGGCGAGATCTCGCTGGACGGCCTGGGCGTCGTCGATGCCAAGATCCGGATCACCGAGTGGCTGAAGGAGCACGGGGTCGGCGAGGGCACCGTCAACTTCCGGCTGCGCGACTGGCTGTTCAGCCGCCAGCGCTACTGGGGCGAGCCCTTCCCGATCGTGTACGACGAGGAGGGCATCGCCCACCCGCTGCCCGAGTCGATGCTGCCGCTGGAGCTGCCGGAGGTCGACGACTACTCGCCGCGCACCTTCGACCCGGACGACGCCGACACCCAGCCGGAGACGCCGCTGTCGCGCAACGCCGACTGGGTCAACGTCACGCTGGACCTGGGCGACGGCGCCGGTCCGCGGAAGTACCGCCGCGAGACCAACACGATGCCCAACTGGGCCGGTTCCTGCTGGTACGAGCTGCGCTACCTGGACCCGAACAACAGCGACAAGCTGGTCGACCCGGAGATCGAGCAGTACTGGATGGGCCCGCGCGAGGGGCAGCCGACCGGTGGTGTCGACCTGTACGTGGGCGGTGCCGAGCACGCCGTACTGCACCTGCTGTACGCCCGCTTCTGGTCCAAGGTGCTGCACGACCTGGGCCACGTCTCGTCCGCCGAGCCCTTCCACAAGCTGTACAACCAGGGCATGATCCAGGCGTTCGTCTACCGGGACAGCCGCGGCATCGCGGTCCCGGCAGCCGAGGTCGAGGAGCGCGACGGGGCGTACTACTACGAGGGCGAGAAGGTCTCCCGCGTCCTGGGCAAGATGGGCAAGTCCCTGAAGAACGCCGTGACGCCCGACGAGATCTGCGGCGAGTACGGCGCGGACACGCTGCGCCTGTACGAGATGGCCATGGGCCCCCTGGACGTGTCGCGTCCCTGGGACACGCGTGCGGTCGTCGGCCAGTACCGGCTGCTGCAGCGGCTGTGGCGCAACATCGTCGACGAGGAGAGCGGCGAGGTCACCGTCGTCGACACCGAGCCCGGTGAGGACACGCTGCGCGCGCTGC
The DNA here is from genome assembly GCF_035917155.1 of Streptomyces sp. NBC_00385. Classification (NCBI taxonomy): domain Bacteria; kingdom Bacillati; phylum Actinomycetota; class Actinomycetes; order Kitasatosporales; family Streptomycetaceae; genus Streptomyces; species Streptomyces sp. NBC_00385. The sequence goes on from NZ_CP107951.1 coordinate 5,898,373, forward strand.
ACAAGGCGATCGACGGCGTCGGCGGCGACATGGCCGGGATGCGCTTCAACACGGCCATCGCCAAGGTCACCGAGCTGAACAACCACCTGACCAAGGCCGGTGGCCCGCTGCCGCGCCCCGTCGCCGAGGCACTGGTGCTGCTGGTGGCGCCGCTGGCGCCGCACATCGCCGAGGAGCTGTGGCGCCGGCTGGGTCACACCGAGTCGGTCGTGCACCAGGACTTCCCGGTCGCCGACCCGGCGTACGTCGTGGACGAGACCGTGACCTGCGTCGTCCAGATCAAGGGCAAGGTCCGGGCTCGCCTGGAGATCTCCCCGTCGATCACGGACACCGAGCTGGAGGCCCTGGCCCTGGCCGACCCGGCCGTCGTCGCGGCACTGGACGGAGCGGGCATCCGCAAGGTGATCGTCCGGGCACCGAAGCTGGTGAACATCGTTCCGGCCTAGTCGGCGGCCGCGGCGCTCGTCGTCGTGACGGTGTGGGGCCGCTCTCCGGGTGTGAGGGCTTTCCCCTACGGGCAGGTTGGGGGTTCCGATGGAACCCTCCGCCTGCCCGTTCCGTTTACGGTGGAGGGGCGGGTGAAACCGTGCCGCAAGCCGTCACACCATCCGAGGGGCGCTCATGGAAGCCGTGATCCTGATTCTGGGGCTGCTCGTCGTCGCCTTCATGGCCCTGGGCGTCTACGCGACCGTCAAGGTCGTCGGCGCCGCCAAGCGCGGCGTGGACCGCACGATCACGCAGGCCCGCCGCACGGTGGAGGACACCACGCTGCGGGCCAAGAGCTACGGGCAGCTGGGCGTCGGCGGCGAACTGGCGCAGCTCCGCCTCTCGCTGCGCACCTCGATGCGGGCCACTCAGGAGGCGCTGCAGTCGGGCGCGGTCGAGGACGCCTCGCTCTCGGAGTCGCTGGGCCTGTTCCAGCGCCTCGGGGTGCACGGCCGCGAGCTGGACGAGGACCTGAAGCGGCTGGAGCGCGAGCCCGACAAGGCGACGGTCACCTCGCTGCTGCCGGACCTGAAGAAGCGCACCGAGCGGATCACGCGCGCCGCGGAGTCCCTGCGGTGGGCCGCCAGGGACCGGGCCCGGCAGTTCGCCGACGACGACCTGGAGGCGCTGAACGTGCAGATCGACGTGGAGGCCGGGGCGCTGCGGCACTGGACGACGGAGGAGCCGGCCGCGGAGGCTCGGGCGGCGGCTCCGGAGTCTCCGGCGGCCCGCGGTCAGGAGCGGTCCGGGACGGACCCGGCGGGCAGTGAGGGGGCCCCGCAGGCCATCACGGCCCCGGACCCCCGGCTGGGGACGGGATATCCGTGGCAGAAGGCGGCACGGCCGGAGACCACGAACTGATCTTGTTGGTTGTGGTTGTGGTTGTGGTCGTGGCCAGGGTCGGCGGTTGTGGTCGTGGCCACGGTTGGCAGGAGCGGGTGGCGGCGGCCGGCAGCAGGTGAACGAGGATGGCGGGATGCGGCCCGAAGCGACCGGAACTGATCATTCGGTCGGGGTCGGACTGCCGAGCCCCCTCCCCGGCAGGTAACCTCCCGCTCATGTCCCGCCATGTCGCGATCGTCACCGATTCCACGGCCTACCTGCCGCCCCAGGCGATGGAACGGCATGGCATCACCGCAGTGCCGCTGACCGTCGTTCTCGGCGACCAGGCGCTGGAGGAGGGCACCGAGATCTCGGCCCGCTCCCTCGCCCTGGCCCTGCAGAAGCGCCGTTCCGTGACGACTTCACGGCCCAGTCCCGAGGTCTTCGCCGCCGCCTACCGCGCGGCTGCCGACGCGGGGGCGAGCGCCATCGTCTCGCTGCACCTGTCGGCGGAGTTCTCCGGCACGTACGACGCCGCTCTTCTCGCGGCGAAGGACGCCCCGGTGCCGGTGCGCGTGGTGGACACCGGCATGGTCGCCATGGCCCTCGGATTCTGTGCCCTGGCCGCGGCGGAGGCGGCCGAGGCGGGCGGCAGCCAGGACGACGCGGTGGCCGCCGCCGAGAAGAGGGCGGCGGGTACGTCGGCCTACTTCTACGTCGACACCCTGGACTATCTGCGCCGTGGCGGCCGGATCGGCGCCGCGCAGGCCCTGCTCGGTTCGGCCCTCGCAGTGAAGCCGCTCCTGCAGTTGGACGGCGGCCGGATCGAACTGCTGGAGAAGGTACGGACGGCCTCGAAGGCCATCGCCCGGCTGGAGGAGATCGTCGCGGAGCGGGCGGGCAGCGGACCGGTGGACATCGCGGTGCATCACCTCGCGGCCCCGGAGCGGGCCGAGCGCCTCGCCGAGCGGCTGCGTGAGCGGATTCCGGGCCTGGCCGACCTGCATGTCAGCGAGGTGGGCGCGGTGATCGGCGCGCACACCGGTCCTGGGCTGCTGGGAGCGGTGATTTCGCCTCGCTGACGTCACTCTCCGGAGTGGCGTGGTTATACACAACGGGCCGGTTTTCCACCGGAATTGGGTGTGCTCAGCGGCGATCCCGCGGATGCGCCTAGCGTCACGTGGCATGGCTTCCCGATCACACCGTGCAACCAGTCGTGCAACCAGTTCTGCAACCCGTTCTTCAGGCAGGCGTGCAAGCAGTCGTGCCGACCGTGGCGTAGGCGTAGGCGTAGGCGTGGGACGCGTCGGGCGTGTTACCGGCCTCAGTCGTTTCGCCGGCGCCGGAAGCGGAGGGTCCGGGCCGGGCCGTATCCGGGGAGGGGCCGGGACCGGGCCGGGCCGCCGGCGGGCGCGGGGGCGTACCGCCGCGGCTGCGGCCTCGCGCAGCCGCGCGGACGCGCTGATGGCGGGCGGTTACGGGGGGCGGGTCGCGCGGCCGGTGCTGGGGGTGGGCGTGGATACCGCGCCGGCGGGGCGCCCGTCGTCGCCCGCGCGGCCGGCCCCGGACCTGCCGTCTGCCGTGACAGCGCCTCATGTGCCGGCGCCGATCCGCGCGGGGGCGGCCTCCTTCTCTGCGGCGGCGACCGCCTCTCGCCCTGCGACGACGGTCCCGCCGCCGTCCGGGCCGCCGCCCCCGCACGGCACTTCACCCCCGGGCTCTGCGCCGGGCTCTGCGCCGGGCTCTGCGCCGGGCTCTGCGCCGGGCTCTGCGCCGGGCCCTGCCCCGGGCTCTGCGCCGGGCCCTGCCCCGGGCTCTGCGCCGGGCCCTGCCCCGGGCTCTGCCCCGGGACCTTCGCCGGGTCCGTCGGCGCGGCCTTCGCCGGGTCCGGTAGCCGGGGACCGGTGGGGGCGGGCCGTTCCCGCGCTGCGGGAGCGGCTCCCGGTGTGGCTCCAGCTCAGGTGCGGCCTGGAGCCGAGGACGCTGGCCGCGCTCAGCGTCGTTCTGGTCGCGGCAGCGGTGTTCGCGGCGATGCACTTCTGGTCCGCGCGCCCCGGTTCCGTACCCGCTCCGGAGCGGGTGGGCGAGGCCGTGCGCATGCCTGTGGCGGAGACGGACGCGAACGGTGACGCGCACGCGGATACGGGCGGCGGGGCCGGGACGCCGGAGCCCTCGCCGGGCACGCCACCCGCCGCCGGGCCGGGTGGGCAGGTCGTGGTGGACGTGAGCGGGAAGGTGAGGCGGCCCGGGATCCATCGACTGCCGTCCGGTGCCAGGGTCGCCGACGCGCTGCGCGTGGCGGGAGGGGCCCGGCCGGGCGTGAGCCTCGACAGCCTCAACCGGGCCCGCGTCCTCATCGACGGGGAACAGATCATCGTTGGTGCCCCGCCGGGCCCGGCTGCCTCAGGCGGTACGGCAGGAGCTGTCGGCGGTCCCGCGGCGGCGGCCGGGCCGGGCGGGGCGGCCGGCCCGGTGGGCCTCAACACCGCGACGGTGGAACAGCTCGACACCCTGCCCGGCGTCGGCCCCGTCCTTGCCCAGCACATCGTCGACTACCGCACCCGGCACGGCGGATTCCGGTCCGTCGACGAGCTCCGCGAGGTCAACGGCATCGGTGACCGCAGGTTCGCCGACCTACGCCCACTGGTGCGTCCGTGAGCGCCCAGGACGTCCACACGGCGGCGGGCAGCCGGCTGGGGGCCTCCGACCCCCGGCAGGAGGGTCCCGTCGATCTGCGGCTGGTTCCGCCGGCCCTGGCGGCCTGGGCCGGTGCCGCGACGGCTCTGGATGTTCCCGGCCGCTGGGCGACCGTGGGAGTGGGGCTCTGCCTCGGCGCGGCCATGATCCTCCTCTCCCTGCCCTGCTTACGGCCCTTCCGCACGGCACACCCGTCAGCAACGGGCCATGGGGGGAACGGCGCGGGGAGCCGATGGCGGCCGGCCACCAGGCTGCACACCACGGCCGCCGCGGCGGCGCTGCTGTGCGCGGCGGCCGGGGCGGCCTCAGCAGGGCTGCACAGGGCCGATGCGCGGCAGGGGCCCGTGCCCGGGCTGGCCGCGCAGTTCGCCGGCATCGACGCGGAGATCATCCTGACCTCCGACGCCCGCCGCACGGCACCCCGGGTCCGTGGCGACCACAGCACTCCTGTTTCCCTGCTCCTGGACGCCGAGATCGTCCGGCTGGCGAGGCCCGGCGGGACGGCCGTCAGGCTGCGTACGCCGGTCCTGGTCATCGTCACGCCCGGGACCGCGGCGGCGCAGTGGCAGCGACTGCTTCCGTCCACCCGGCTGCGCGTCAGCGGCAGGCTGGCACCGCCGCTGCGCGGCGGGGAGCGCGCCACCGCCGTGCTGCGCGCCGGGGGAAAGGGCCTGCCCCGCGTCATCGGCCCGCCCACCCGGCTCCAGCGCACCGCGGGCGGGCTGCGCGCCGGACTGCGCACGGCGACGGACGGCCTCGGCCCCGATGCGCGGGCGCTTCTGCCCGGGCTGGTGGTCGGCGACACCACGCGGGTCACGCCCGAACTGTACGAGGCCTTCCGGGCGACCGACCTCACGCATCTCATGGCGGTGTCGGGGGCCAACCTGGCGATCCTGCTCGTGCTGCTCATCGGGCCGCCCGGGCGTGCCCTGCGCGCCGAACGCCGCGGTCTGGCGCCCGTGCTGGGGATCTCCCTGCGCGGCACCGCTCTGCTCGGCGGCGGACTCACCCTCGGCTTCGTGCTCGTCTGCCGGCCGGAGCCGAGCGTGCTGCGGGCCGCCGCCTGCGGTCTGATCACGCTGCTGGCCATCGGCACCGGGCGGCGCAGAGCACTGATTCCGGCACTGGCCGCCGCCGTCCTGCTGCTGGTGCTCTACGACCCGTGGCTGGCGCGCAGTTACGGCTTCGTGCTGTCGGCGCTGGCCACGGGATCCCTTCTCACCCTGGCTCCGCGGTGGAGCGAAGCGCTGCAACGGCGCCGGGTGCCGCCGCGGTTGGCGGAGGCGCTGGCGGCCGCTGCCGCGGCGCAGGCGGTGTGCTCGCCCGTCGTGGTGCTGCTCGCCTCGCGCGTGAGTCTGGTGGGCATCCCGTGCAATCTGCTGGCCGAGTTCGCGGTGGCGCCCGCCACGGTGCTCGGGTTCGCCGTGCTGGCCCTGGCCCCGGTGGCCATGCCGGTGGCCGAGCTGCTCGCCCGGGTGGCGGGATGGCCGGCGGCGTGGATCGCGGCCGTGGCCCGTACCGGGGCCGGGCTCCCCGGGGCGGAGGCCGACTGGCCCGACGGCCGCTCGGGGGCGCTGTTGCTGGCGGCGCTGACGGTGCTGCTGGTGCTGTTCGCCCGGCGCGTCGGACGCCGCCCCTGGATCTGTTCGGCCGCCGCGCTGCTGCTCGTTCTCGCGGTGCTCCGGCCGGTGCCGCTGACCCGGGTGCTGACGGGATGGCCGCCGCCGGGCTGGGCGTTCGCGATGTGCGATGTAGGCCAGGGAGACGCCCTGGTGCTCGCGGCGGGCCCCGGGACAGGCGTGGTCGTCGACGCCGGACCCGATCCCCGGCTGGTCGACCGGTGCCTGCGCGACCTGGACGTCACCCGCGTCCCGCTGCTGTTGCTCACCCACTTCCACGCCGACCACGTGCGCGGCCTGACCGGGGTACTGCGGGGCAGAGCGGTGGGGGCGATCCAGACGACGAGCCTGGACGAACCCCCGGAACAAGCCGCGTTCGTCAGGAGAACCGCCGCTGCGGCCGGCATCCCGCTGGTGCGCACCGCCCCCGGTGAGCGGCGCAGGACCGGCGCGCTGGCCTGGCAGGTGCTGTGGCCGCCCGGCGGCGCGACGACCGCGACGGGTCCGGCCGCCGGCCCCGTACCCCAGGAGCCGAACGACGCGAGCGTCACCCTGCTCGTACGGACCGGCGGGCTCACGCTGTTACTCCTCGGCGACCTCGAACCCCCGGCTCAGCAGGGGCTGTTGCGCAGCCATCCGGCGCTGCCGCGGGTGGATGTCCTCAAGGTCGCCCATCACGGTTCCGCGCATCAGGACGCGGCCCTGGTGCGCAGCACGCGTCCGAGGGTCGCGCTGGTGAGCGTGGGGCGGGACAACCCGTACGGGCATCCTGCCGCGCGGACGGTCGAGGCGCTCCGCTCCGGGGGAGCGGTGGTGCTCCGTACGGACCGGGACGGCGCGATCGCGGTGACCGGCGCCGGGGCGGGGCTGCGGGCGGTGGGCCGGTCATGACACCGCGCCTGCGCCGGCGGCCGCGGTGTCCGCGAGGCCGGGGAGTGCCCGCACCCTCTCGTCCGGACCACGGCCGGACGAGAGGCCCTGGATGTATTGATCACGGGCACAGGACGCGGAGCCGTCCGCCGGGACAGACTGCCCTCATGGACCCACAACTGCCGCAGACCACCGACGCCTACCTGGAGCGCATCGGCGCCGCCCGGCCGGCCCGCCCCGACGCGGCGGCGCTGCGCGAGCTGCAACTGCGCCACCTCACCACCGTGCCGTTCGAGAACCTCTCGATCCACCTCGGCGAGGACATCGTGCTGGAGGAGAAGCTGCTCCTCGACAAGATCGTGGCGGACCGCCGGGGCGGGTTCTGCTACGAACTCAACGGCGCCTTCGCGGTGTTGCTGCGGGCCCTCGGCTTCCGCGTCACGCTGCTCCAGGCGCGCGTCCACGGTGGGTCGGGGCGGCTCGGCATCCCGTACGACCACATGGCGCTGCGGGTGGAGACGGACGACGGCACGGGGCCGTGGCTCGCCGATGTCGGCTTCGGTGACCATGCCGAGGGACCGCTCGCACTCGGCGACCGCTCGGACCAGCGGGACCCGCGCGGCACCTTCCGGATCGCGCAGGCTCCTGCCGAGGGCGGCGTCGACGGGACGCCCTGCGCGTACGGGGACCTCGATCTGCTGCGGGACGGTACGCCCGAGTTCCGTCTGGACCTGCGGCCCCGGGCACTCGCCGACTTCCGGGCCGGGGCCTGGTACCACCGGACCTCACCCGAATCCGGCTTCACCCGGTCGCCGGTCTGCTCGCGCTTCACCGCCACCGGGCGGATCACGCTCAAGGGCCACAAGCTCCTTACGACGGTGGGGACGGAGCGCCACGAGACGCCGCTGGGGAGCGACGAGGAGGTTCTCGCCGCCTACCGCGAGCACTTCGGAGTGCGCCTCGACCGGCTTCCTCCCGAGGGAGGGGTGGGTGTTTCTGCGTCGAATGGGTGACACACACAAACGGAATTATCAATTCGGACCTTCGGTAACACCTCCACCCAAGCCCTGGCGAGCCGCTCTGTTTGCCTCGAACACCCCAAGGGTGATCGAATGCATGCTCGTCGGCGGGCCGCTGTTCCGACAACGACGTCCAGTCCTTCGGCCCGAGGTGAAACCGCCCCCGGGAGTGCGTGGAGATGTTCGGCCGTTGGCTCGGAAACAAGGGAGCGACGGGTGCCGTACGCGGCAACGCCCTCGCCGGACTTGCCGTACCGGACTCCGCGGGTGTCCTCAGCTGCCGGGTGCTCGACCCGGTCAACGAGGCGGTGCAGCAGGCCGAGTTCGTCGTCACGGACGCCGCGGGACGCAAGGTCGTCGGCGGGGAGACGGACCCCTTCGGCAATGTCCTCGCCACGGTGCCGGCGGGGGAGTACCGGCTGGCTGTCACGGCGGAGGGGTTCACCCCGTTCCACGGTTCGGCCGCGGTCACCGAGGGTGCCCACGCGGGCCTGGGCGATGTCACCCTGCAGGTCTCCGCTCCTCCGCAACTGCCCGCCCCGGGCGAGTGGGAGATCGAGCCGATGCACTCGCAGATCGGTTTCACGGCCCGGCACATCGGCATGGCCCGCATCCACGGCCGGTTCAACACCTTCGCCGGTGCGGTCCGGATCGCGGACCGCATGGAGGACTCGGCCATGCACGTGATCATCGATGCCGCGTCGATCGACACGAACGTCCAGATGCGTGACGACCACCTGCGTTCGGGCGACTTCCTCGACGTCGGCCGCTATCCGACGCTGGAGTTCTACAGCGAGCGCTTCGTCCACCGGGGCGGCACCCGCTGGGGTGTCAGCGGTGCGCTCACCCTGCACGGAGTGAGCCGTACGGTGACGCTGGACACCCAGTACCTCGGCCTCGGCAACGGCCTGGAGGGCGAGACCCGCGCAGCCTGCCGCGCCACCACCGAGCTGCACCGTGAGGACTTCACCCTCACCTGGCAGACGATGCTGGCCCGTGGCATCGCCGCGGTCGGCTCCAGCATCTCGATCGACATGGACATCCAGATCGTTCCGAAGAGCTGACGGGCCGGCGCGGGGCGCCCCTTACGGGGCCTCCAGCCAGCCCTCGTACTCCGCGGCGAACGCATCGAGCGCCGCGGAGTCCAGGCGCCGGTCAGGGTCCTCCACGACCAGCAGCCACTGGGCGTCCTCGGCGTCGTCCTCGCCGGCCAGCGCGTCGCGTACGAGCTGCGGCTCCTCCGCTACCCCGAACCGGTCGGCCAGCTCTCCGGCCGCCTCGTCCGCGGCGTCGCGGTCGGGCAGCACCAGTACATGTCTCACATCGCTCACCCGCCCATTCTCCGGTACGTGCCGGAGTGCCCCGGTCGCAGCCGGGCTGTCAGTGGCCCGTGGGATGCTGGACGGCGATGGCCACCAGAAGGAATTCCACCGACGACCCGCTCGCTCCCCTCACGCTCGCCGTGGGGCAGGAGGACCTGCTCCTGGACCGCGCCGTGCAGCAGGTGGTGGCGGCGGCCCGCGCCTCCGACGCCGACACGGATGTCCGGGACCTCGCTTCCGACCAGCTCCAGCCGGGCACACTCGCCGAGCTGACGAGCCCTTCGCTCTTCGCCGAGCGCAAGGTGGTGATCGTGCGCAACGCGCAGGATCTCTCCGCCGACACGATCAAGGACGTCAAGAAGTATCTCGACGACCCGGTCGAGGAGATCACCCTCATGCTGCTCCACGCGGGCGGCGCCAAGGGCAAGGGACTGCTCGACGCGGCGCGCAAGGCCGGGGCGCGGGAGGTCGCGTGTCCGAAGACCACCAAGCCGGCCGAGCGCCTCTCCTTCGTGCGGGGCGAGTTCCGGACGCTGGGCCGCTCCGCCACCCCCGAGGCGTGCCAGGCGCTGGTCGACTCCATCGGCAGCGATCTGCGGGAGCTGGCCAGCGCGGTGTCGCAGCTCGTCGCGGACGTCGAGGGCACGATCGACGAGGCCGTAGTCGGGCGCTACTACACGGGGCGTGCGGAGGCGTCGAGCTTCACGGTCGCCGACCGGGCGGTCGAGGGGCGGGCGGCGGAGGCCCTGGAGGCGCTGCGCTGGTCCCTGTCGACGGGGGTCGCTCCCGTCCTGATCACCAGCGCGCTCGCGCAGGGCGTACGGGCGATCGGCAAGCTCTCGTCGGCGCGGGGCGGCCGTCCGGCCGATCTGGCCCGGGAGCTGGGCATGCCGCCCTGGAAGATCGACCGGGTGCGTCAGCAGATGCGGGGCTGGACGCCGGACGGAGTGGCGGTGGCGCTCCGGGCGGTCGCGGACGCGGACGCGGGGGTCAAGGGCGGCGGGGACGACCCGGAGTACGCGCTGGAGAAGGCCGTGGTCGCGGTGGCGCGGGCCGCGCGGGCGGGGCGGTAGGCGCCCCGGCGGGGGGTGGACGCGGTCGGGCCCGGCCGTGAAGCCCGAGCCTGACGCAGTGCCCGCACTGTTCCGGCCGGACATGACGAAGGCCCCCGCTGCTTCCCTGGGGAGGGGAGCAGCGGGGGCCTTCGACGTGCGCTTGGTGCGCCGCACCCGCGTGGCGAACGCAGGTTCGGTGTGCGGCGCGGGGTGCCGGTCAGGAGCGGGAGAGAGGGCCCGCTGGATCCGTACCGGCGATCACATCAGAATGCTCAGCCCTGGAGGGTGGCAACCTTGGTGGCCAGCGCCGACTTCTTGTTGGCGGCGGCGTTCTTGTGGATGACACCCTTCGAGACAGCCTTGTCGAGGGCGCGCGAAGCGTCGCGAACGGCCACGGTGGCCTTCTCGACGTCGCCCGCCACGACGGCCTCGCGGGCCTTGCGGATCGAGGTCTTGAGCGACGACTTGACGGCCTTGTTGCGCAGGCGCGCCTTCTCGTTCGTCTTGTTCCGCTTGATCTGGGACTTGATGTTCGCCACGAAAGAGCCTTTTCAGGTTCGTTGGATCTTCGATGTGTGTCCTTGCGGCCCGAGAGCCACGAGGCACAGCTGTCCACGGTACCAGCCGCACTCCGACCGGCCCAAACCGGTCTTCGCGCCGCAGGCGTGGGACGATGGAGGCTACGTACAGATCCGACCGACCCGACATCGACCCGAGACACGGCGTTCGGCGTCTCAAGAATCAGGACCCTGCGTGCCCGCGACTCCTCTCCACGTGCCCGAGCCGAGCCGTACCGACCCGGCGCTGATCCGCAATTTCTGCATCATCGCGCACATCGACCACGGCAAGTCGACCCTTGCCGACCGGATGCTCCAGCTGACCGGTGTGGTCGACCAGCGGCAGATGCGCGCTCAGTACCTCGACCGGATGGACATCGAGCGCGAGCGTGGCATCACCATCAAGTCCCAGGCGGTGCGACTGCCCTGGGCGCCCACGACCGGTGAGGGCCAGGGCAGCACCCATGTCCTCAACATGATCGACACCCCGGGACACGTCGACTTCACCTACGAGGTCTCCCGGTCGCTGGCCGCCTGTGAGGGGACGGTCCTGCTGGTCGACGCCGCGCAGGGCATCGAGGCCCAGACGCTGGCCAACCTCTACCTGGCGATGGAGAACGACCTCACCATCGTCCCGGTGCTCAACAAGATCGACCTGCCGGCCGCCCAGCCCGAGAAGTTCTCCGAGGAGCTGGCCAACCTCATCGGCTGCCAGCCCGAGGACGTCCTCAAGGTCTCCGCGAAGACCGGTGTCGGCGTGGACGCGCTGCTCGACCGGGTGGTCCGGGACGTCCCGGCGCCCGTCGGCAAGGCGGACGCACCCGCCCGCGCGATGATCTTCGACTCCGTCTACGACGCGTACCGCGGTGTCGTCACGTACGTCCGAGTCGTCGACGGCCAGCTGAACAAGCGCGAGCGCATCCGGATGATGTCGACCGGAGCCACCCACGAGCTGCTGGAGATCGGTGTCTCCTCCCCGGAGATGACCCCGTCCGACGGCATCGGTGTCGGCGAGGTCGGCTACATCATCACCGGGGTGAAGGACGTCCGGCAGTCCAAGGTCGGTGACACGATCACCTCCCTGAACAAGGGCGCGACCGAGGCGCTGGGCGGCTACAAGGACCCCAAGCCGATGGTCTTCTCGGGTCTGTACCCGCTGGACGGGTCGGACTACCCGGACCTGCGCGAGGCCCTGGACAAGCTCCAGCTCAACGACGCCGCCCTGGTGTACGAGCCGGAGACCTCCGCCGCGCTCGGCTTCGGTTTCCGCGTCGGCTTCCTCGGCCTGCTCCACCTCGACGTGGTCCGCGAGCGGCTGGAGCGCGAGTTCGGCCTCGAGCTCATCGCCACCGCGCCCAACGTGGTCTACCGCGTCGAGATGGAGGACGGCAGCGAGCACACCGTCACCAACCCGAGTGAATTCCCCGAAGGCAAGATCGACAAGGTGCACGAGCCGGTCGTCCGGGCCACGGTCCTGGCGCCCAGCGAGTTCATCGGCGCGATCATGGAGCTCTGCCAGCAGCGCCGCGGCACGCTTCTCGGCATGGACTACCTCTCCGAGGACCGGGTCGAGATCCGCTACACCCTGCCGCTCGCCGAGATCGTCTTCGACTTCTTCGACCAGCTGAAGTCCAAGACACGCGGTTACGCCTCGCTCGACTACGAGCCCACCGGCGAGCAGTCCGCCGAACTCGTCAAGGTCGACATCCTGCTGCACGGCGACAAGGTCGACGCGTTCTCCGCGGTCACGCACAAGGACAAGGCCTACGCGTACGGCGTACGACTCGTCGCCAAGCTGCAGAAGCTCATCCCGCGGCAGAACTTCGAGGTGCCGATCCAGGCGGCCATCGGCTCCCGGGTCATCGCCCGTGAGACCGTCCGCGCCATCCGCAAGGACGTCCTCGCCAAGTGCTACGGCGGTGACATCTCCCGTAAGCGGAAGCTGCTGGAGAAGCAGAAGGAAGGCAAGAAGCGGATGAAGATGGTCGGCAACGTGGAGGTGCCGCAGGACGCGTTCATCTCCGTGCTGTCGACCGACGAGTCCGCCGGGGAGACCAAGGCCAAGAAGTAGCACGCAGAGAAGGAGTGAGGAGCGGCGGCACGCAGCCCCGCCCCGCACTTCTACTGGCCGGTAGACGAACGGGTCCCCGCATCGCAGAACGCTGCGCCGCGGGGGCCCGTTCGTTATGAAGCGGGGTCCCGTTGCCTCTTACGCCGGGCGCGCGGGCGCTTTACTCTGATCACGGCTTCGTAGTTACTCGCCAGTTAAACAAGCACCGTCAAGCACGCAGAAGCAAGCGGAGAGCACACCCCAACCAGCAGCCCGTCGTGAAGCACTGCCGCAGGCCCGGAGGATGTCGTGAGCGACACACAGACCATGATCGAGAACCGTCCGCCCTCCGTGGCGACCCTCTTCATCGACCGGGTGGCGGCCACCCCGGACGGGGAGGCCTACCGCTATCCCGTCCCCGCGGCCACCGGCCAGGGTCCCGACGAGTGGAAGTCCCTCAGCTGGGCGCAGGCAGCCGAGCGGGTCTACGCCGTGGCGGCCGGGCTGATCGCCCTGGGCGTGCAGCCGGAGGAGCGCGTGGCGCTCGCCGCGAGCACCCGGGTCGAATGGATCCTGGCCGACCTGGGGGTGATGTGCGCAGGCGCCGCGACCACCACGATCTACCCCTCGACGAACACCGAGGAGTCGGCGTTCATCCTGTCCGACTCCGACAGCCGGGTCCTGATCGCCGAGGACGCCGCACAACTGGCCAAGGCCCGCGCGTCCCGGTCCGGACTGCCGCACCTCGCGCACGTCGTCGTCATCGACACCGAGGGCCTCGTACCGGACGAGGGCGACCCCGAGGGCTGGGTGCTCTCGCTGGCCGACCTGGAGGCCCTGGGCGCCGAGCACCTGGCCAAGCACCCGGCCGCGATCACCGAGCGGGTCGAAGCGATCACCCCCGGGCAGCTCGCGACCCTCATCTACACCTCGGGCACCACCGGCCGTCCCAAGGGTGTGAGACTGCCGCACGACAACTGGTCGTACATGGCCAAGGCCACCGTCTCCACCGGCCTGATCACCAAGGACGACGTCCAGTACCTCTGGCTGCCGCTCGCCCACGTCTTCGGCAAGGTGCTCACCTCCGGACAGATCGAGGTCGGACACGTCACCGCCGTCGACGGCCGGGTAGACAAGATCATCGAGAACCTGCCGATCGTCCAGCCGACGTACATGGCCGCCGTCCCCCGGATCTTCGAGAAGGTCTACAACGGCGTCGCGGCCAAGGCCCGCGCCGGTGGCGGGGCCAAGTACAAGATCTTCCTCTGGGCGGCCGGGGTCGCCCGCGAGTACGCGAAGGTCTCCCAGGACAACTTCCGGCGCACCGGCACCGCCTCCGTGCCCTTCGGGCTCGGCGCCAAGCACAAGGTCGCCGACACCCTCGTCTTCGCCAAGATCCGCGAGGCGTTCGGCGGCCGGCTCCGCGCCTGCGTCTCCGGCTCCGCCGCGCTCGCCCCCGAGATCGGCTTCTTCTTCGCCGGTGCCGGCATCCACATCCTGGAGGGCTACGGCCTCACCGAGTCGAGCGCCGCCTCCTTCGTCAACCCGGGCGAGGCCTACCGCACGGGTACGGTCGGCAAGCCGCTCCCCGGCACCGAGGTCCGCATCGCCGACGACGGCGAGATCCTCCTGCGCGGCCCCGGCCTGATGGAGGGCTACCAGGGACTCCCGGACAAGACGGCCGAGGTGCTGGAGGCCGACGGCTGGTTCCACACCGGCGACATCGGTGAGCTGTCCGTGGACGGCTATCTGCGGATCACCGACCGCAAGAAGGACCTGATCAAGACGTCCGGCGGCAAGTACATCGCACCGGCCGAGGTCGAGGGCCAGTTCAAGGCGGTCTGCCCGTTCGTCTCCAACATCCTGGTGCACGGCGCGGACCGTAACTTCTGCACCGCGCTCATCGCCCTCGACGAGCCGACCATCCTCGGCTGGGCCGCCGACAACGGCATGGAGGGCAAGTCGTACGCGGACGTCGTGGCGTCCCCGAGGACCGTCGAGCTCATCGACGGCTACGTCAGGCGCCTCAACGAGGGCCTGCAGCGCTGGCAGACCATCAAGAAGTTCCGGCTGCTCCCGCGTGACCTCGACATCGAGCACGGCGAGGTCACGCCCAGCCTCAAGCTGAAGCGGCCGGTCGTCGAGCGCGCGTACAAGGACCTGATCGACGACATGTACGCGGGCTCCCGCGAGGCGTGACAGCCGCCTGACACCCCGGCCCCCCGCGCACCACGCAGGGGGCCGGGCCCTGTTTCTCCGGGCACTTCGGTAACTCGACGCGTATGCGGGGGGTCGATCTGTCACTCTGTCCGTGTCGTCAGCGGCGCTGGGCCGGTCGGTCCAAGAGGGTTCGTCCCAACGGAGAACAGGCAGAGCGAGAACAGGTCAGGAGCCGCCCTGTGGGGTCCATTCCCTTGCAGCGGGACATCGTGCAACGTCCCGGAACCAACGGCGCGTCCACGGGCGCACAGCCCGCCGCCCGGACGAGCCTGCCCGGCAACCTGCTGGCGCCCGCCGCGGGCCGGCGGTTCGTCGCGGCGGCACTCGCCGAGTGGAGCGGGCTCGGGCTCCCCGCGGCCGTCGGATTCAGCGAGCGGCTGGCCGACGACGCGGCGGTCGTCGTCAGCGAACTCGTCACCAACGCCGTCGTGCACGCCGGGACCAACGTCGAACTCCTCTTCCGGCTGGAGGAGGCCACCGAGGACGAGGCCGCCGCGCTGGTCCTGGAGATCTCGGACCACCACCCGGCCCGTGCCGTACGCAGCGACGGCTCCGAGGGCGGCTTCGCGGGCGCGGCCGGACCCGGCGAGCCGGCCGAGTACGGGCGTGGCCTGGAACTCGTCGCCACCCTCGCCGAACGCTGGGGCATCACCTACCGCACCGGCCTCAAGACCGTCTGGGCCCGGCTCCCCGTCGACGACTGGAACCCGTTCCCCGACGCCCGCCCGGAGCCCGGATTCCAGGAGGGGCTGCGCGCTGCC
Source organism: Streptomyces sp. NBC_00385 (assembly GCF_035917155.1). NCBI lineage: Bacteria > Bacillati > Actinomycetota > Actinomycetes > Kitasatosporales > Streptomycetaceae > Streptomyces > Streptomyces sp. NBC_00385. The sequence continues at coordinate 5,913,851 of NZ_CP107951.1, forward strand.
GAACTGCTCGCCCCCACCGCACGCCGCGCCCTGCGCGACGACGCCGACTGGGCGGGCCGCGGCGCACTGTCGTTCCTCGCCGAGGCCTCCGACCTGCTGGCCGGTCAGCTGGACGAGGACATCGTGGCCGCGCTCGCCGGACAGTTACTCGTGCCCCGGCTCGCCGACTGGTGCGCGATCTGGCTGGAGCCCGAAACCCCGGGCCGCGCGGCCGTCCCCCGCCTCGCCAAGGTCTGGCACGTCGACGAGACCCGCATCCAGCCGCTGCGCACCCTGCTGGAGGGCGACCCGCTCCGCCTCCCCGAGCGGGTCGGCACCGGACCCGTGTCGATCCCGTGGCCCGGCAGCGCGGAGGACGGCGGGCAGCCGGACGGGCTCGAAGGCGTCGCGCTCGCCTACCGGATCACCTCGGGCGGCCGCACCCTCGGAGCCGTACTCCTCGGCCGCGAGGGCATCGCCCGCGTCCCCGACGAGGTCACCGCCCTGATCGAGGACTTCGTACGCAGGGTCGGCCTCGCCGTCGGCGCGGCCCGCGCCTACACCCGGCAGGCCACCATCAGCCGCATCCTCCAGCGCGGACTGCTGCCCAGCAAGGTCGCCGACATACCGGGCGTCGTCAGCTCCCTCGTCTACGAGCCCAGCGACGACGGGGTGGTCGGGGGTGACTTCTACGACATCTTCCCGTGCCCCAACGATCGCTGGTGCTTCGTCCTCGGCGACGTCCAGGGCAGCGGCCCCGAGGCCGCCGTCGTCACCGGGCTCGCCCGCCCCTGGCTGCGGCTGCTGGCCCGGGAGGGGTTCCAGGCCGACGAGGTCCTGGTCCGCCTCAACCGGCTGCTCCTCGACGACGCGATGGAGGCCGCCGAGGCGGCCGCGCTCATGGTCGCCGCCGCCGGCGGCCAGCACTCGGCGGACAGCGGACAGTCCCGGTTCCTCTCCCTGCTGTACGGGGAGCTCGTCCCGCTGCCCGGCGGCGGCGCCCGCTGCACCCTGGTCAGCGCCGGGCACCCGCTGCCGCTGCTGCTGCGCCCCGACGGCACGGTGCGGCCGGCCGCCGAACCGCAACTGCTCCTCGGCGTCATGGACGACGCCGTCTACGAGACCCAGAGCTTCGACCTGGCGCCCGGCGACAGCCTGCTCTGCGTCACCGACGGGGTGACGGAGCGGCGCTCGGGGCCGCTGATGTTCGACGACGAGGACGGGCTGGCACAGGCGCTCTCCGGGTGCGCCGGGCTGAGTGCCGAAGGGATCGCGGACCGCATCAAGCACGCCGTGCACGCCTTCGCGGAGCGCCCGCCGGACGACGACCTGGCGCTGCTGGTCCTCCAGGCCGAGTAGGCACGCACGCGTGTGGCGTCCGGCTGCCGGGCGGCGCGCGACAATGGACGGTATGCCTTCCGTACTGCCCGATGGTGAGCCCGTGCCCGACGACGGGGCGCTGCCCCGCCATGCCCTGGAAGGCGCCGCAGAACGCCCGCTCGGCTTCTACCTCCACGTGCCGTACTGCGCGACCCGCTGCGGCTACTGCGACTTCAACACCTACACCGCGACCGAGCTGCGCGGCTCCGGCGGTGCGCTGGCCTCCCGCGACAACTACGCCTCGCACCTCATCGGCGAGGTCCGCCAGGCCCGCAAGGTCCTCGGCGACGACCCGCGCCAGGTCCGCACGGTCTTCGTCGGAGGCGGCACGCCGACGCTGCTGGCCGCCGCCGACCTGGTCCGGATGCTGGCCGCGATCCGGGAGGAGTTCGGCCTCGCGGACGACGCCGAGATCACCACCGAGGCCAACCCGGAGTCGGTCGGCCCGGACTACCTGGCCGAGCTGCGCGAGGGCGGCTTCAACCGGATCTCCTTCGGGATGCAGAGCGCCCGGCAGCACGTTCTGAAGATCCTCGACCGCACCCACACCCCCGGCCGGCCCGAGGCGTGTGTCGCCGAGGCGAGGGCGGCCGGCTTCGAGCACGTCAACCTCGACCTGATCTACGGCACCCCGGGCGAGTCCGACGACGACTGGCGCGCCTCCCTCGACGCGGCGATCGGCGCCGGGCCCGACCATGTGTCGGCGTACGCCCTGATCGTCGAGGAGGGCACCCAGCTGGCCCGCCGGATCAAGCGCGGCGAGATCCCGATGACGGACGACGACGCGCACGCCGACCGGTACCTCATCGCGGACGAGGCGATGGCCGCGGCCGGCTTCTCCTGGTACGAGGTGTCGAACTGGGCCCGGACACCGGAGGGACGCTGCCTGCACAACGAGCTGTACTGGCGCGGAGCCGACTGGTGGGGTGCAGGGCCCGGCGCGCACAGTCACGTCGGTGGCGTGCGCTGGTGGAACGTGAAGCACCCGGGGGCGTACGCGCAGGCGCTGGCCGAGGGGCGCTCGCCCGGCGCGGGCCGCGAGATCCTCTCCGCGGAGGACCGGCGCGTCGAGCGCATCCTGCTGGAGCTGCGCCTCGTCGACGGCTGCCCGCTGTCGCTGCTCGCCCCGGCGGGGCTTGCGGCGGCGGGGCGAGCGGTGTCGGACGGGCTGCTGGAGCGGGGGCCGTACGGGGAGGGGCGGGCGGTGCTGACCCTGCGGGGGCGGTTGTTGGCGGATGCGGTGGTGCGGGACCTGGTGGACTGAGGGGGGAGGGGGTGCGGGGCCGCGTGTCGCGTGGCGGGGTGGCGCCTGCGGCGGGCCTGTTCCCCTCCCCGCCCCTTCCCGTAACCGGGGCTCCGCCCCGGACCCCGCTCCTCAAACGCCGGAGGGGCTGGAGAGGCTCGGAGGGGCTGGAGAGGGTCGGAGGGGCTGGAGGACCCGGGCCACGTTCCTCAGGTGGTGGCGGGGGCCGTCACGAAGTCGATCAGTTCCTCCACCCGGCCCAGCAGCTCCGGCTCCAGGTCCCGGTAGGAGCGGACCGTGGACAGGATCCGCTGCCAGGCCGCCCCCGTGTTCTCCGGCCATCCCAGCGACCGGCACACGCCCGTCTTCCAGTCCTGGCCGCGCGGCACCACCGGCCAGCCGGGGATCCCGACGGACGACGGCTTCACGGCCTCCCACACGTCGATGTACGGGTGGCCGACCACCAGTACGTTCCCGTCCGAGATCTGTGCCGCGATCCGGGACTCCTTGGAACCCGGTACGAGATGGTCGACCAGCACCCCGAGCCGCGCGTCCGGGCCCGGTGAGAACTCGCGCACGATCGCGGGCAGGTCGTCGATGCCCTCCAGGTACTCCACGACCACGCCCTCGATGCGCAGGTCGTCGCCCCAGACCCGCTCCACCAGCTCGGCGTCGTGCCGGCCCTCCACGTAGATGCGTCCGGCCCGCGCCACCCGGGCCCGCGCGCCGGGTACGGCCACCGAGCCGGAGGCCGTACGGGCGGGCCGGGCCGGGCCGCCCGCCGAAGGGCGCACCAGCGTGACGACCCGGCCCTCCAGCAGGAAGCCGCGTGGTGTCATCGGGAAGACCCGGTGCTTGCCGAAGCGGTCCTCCAGGGTCACCGTCGGGCCCTCGGCCGTCTTCTCGCACCGGATCACCGCACCGCAGAAGCCCGTGACGGCCTCCTCGACGACCAGATCCGGATCGGCGGGCACCTCGGGAGCGGGGGCGGACTTCTTCCACGGCGGGGTCAGGTCCGGCTGGTAGCTGCGCATCGGACGACGATAAGGCGGGAGCGGCTCACGACACGCCGAACCGGGCAGCCAGCTGATCGCGCTGTTCCCGTACGAACGCGGCGTCCACCACGGCCCCGTGCCCCGGCACGTACAGCGCGTCCTCGCCGCCCAGCTCCAGCAGCCGGTCCAGCGCCGCCGGCCAGCGCGCCGGGAACGCGTCCGGGCCCGCCTGCGGTTCACCGGACTCCTCGACCAGGTCGCCGCAGAACACCACCGCGTGCGAGCCGGAGAGACCGGGGACCAGCACCGCGAGATCGTGGCCGCTGTGCCCCGGGCCCGCGTTCACGAGCAGCACCTCACGCCCGCCGCCCAGGTCGAGCGTCCATTCGGCGCGCACCTCGTGATGCGGCGCCACCAGCACGTCGGCGGACTCGGCCGCGTCGTGCTCGGGCAGACCGTGCCGCACCGCGTCGGCATGCAGCTCGTCCGCCCCGCGCCCCAGCAGTCCTGCCATGCCCCCGGCGCCGTACACCTGCGCCCCGGCGAAGGCCGCCGTGCCCAGCACATGATCGAAATGGGGGTGGCTGAGTGCGATATGCGTCACCCTCCGGCCCAGCAGGGCCTGCGCCTGGCCGCGGACTTCGGCCGCTTCACGGAGTGACGACCCGGTGTCGCAGAGCAGCACGCCGTCCGTCCCCGCCACCAGGGCGACCGTTGCATCCCACACCGGAAGGCGTCGCCGGCCCATTCCGTGTCCGAGTCGCTCCCAGCCGAACTCTTCCCAAGAGGCGTCCATACAGCGACGCTATCGGCAACGACCTGCGCAGTCTCGCGGTAGCGTGGCCGGTCGCCCTTGCTAGGGGGCTACCCCGTCGCCGTACACTGGCCGGGGGATTGCTGGCACTCGTACGCACAGAGTGCCAGGGACAGACCCGGGAACGGCCCGAGAACCACCGAGGTACACAGCTGGAGGTGTGCGCGATGCTCAGCGAACGCAGACTCGAAGTGCTGCGCGCCATCGTCCAGGACTATGTCGGCACCGAGGAGCCCGTCGGCTCCAAGGCGCTCACGGAGCGGCACAAGCTGGGGGTCTCCCCGGCCACCGTCCGTAACGACATGGCGGTGCTGGAGGACGAGGGCTTCATCGCCCAGCCGCACACCAGCGCGGGACGCATCCCGACGGACAAGGGTTACCGGCTCTTCGTCGACAAGCTCGCGGGCGTCAAGCCCCTGTCGTCGCCGGAGCGCCGTGCCATTCAGAATTTCCTCGACGGCGCGGTCGACCTCGACGATGTCGTGGGACGTACCGTACGGCTGCTCGCGCAGCTGACCCGGCAGGTCGCCGTCGTGCAGTACCCCTCGCTGACCCGCTCGACGGTGCGGCACGTGGAACTGCTGTCCCTGGCCCCCGCCCGGCTGATGCTCGTGCTGATCACGGACACCGGCCGGGTCGAACAGCGGCTGGTCGACTGCCCCGCGCCGTTCGGTGAGACCTCTCTCGCCGATCTGCGGGCCCGGCTCAACAGCCGGGTCGTGGGACGCCGTTTCGCGGACGTTCCGCAACTGGTGCAGGACCTGCCGGAATCCTTCGAGAGCGAGGACCGGGGAACCGTGTCCACCGTGCTCTCGATCCTCCTCGAATGCCTCGTCGAGGAGACGGAGGAGCGGCTGATGATCGGCGGCACCTCCAACCTCACCCGTTTCGGGCACGACTTCCCTGTGATGATCCGGCCGGTGCTGGAGGCATTGGAGGAGCAGGTCGTGCTGCTGAAGCTGCTCGGTGAGGCCAAGGACTCGGGCATGACCGTACGTATCGGGCACGAGAACGCCCACGAGGGGCTCAACTCCACGTCCGTCGTCGCGGTCGGCTACGGTTCGGGCGACGAGGCAGTCGCCAAACTCGGCGTGGTCGGACCGACCCGCATGGACTACCCCGGAACGATGGGAGCGGTACGCGCAGTGGCACGTTACGTCGGACAGATCCTGGCGGAGTCGTAAGTGGCCACGGACTACTACGCCGTACTCGGCGTGCGCCGCGACGCTTCGCAGGACGAGATCAAGAAGGCTTTCCGGAGGCTCGCCCGCGAGCTGCACCCGGATGTGAACCCCGATCCGAAGACCCAGGAGCGGTTCAAGGAGATCAACGCCGCTTACGAGGTGTTGTCGGACGCTCAGAAGAAGCAGGTCTACGACCTCGGCGGCGACCCGCTGTCCGCCTCCGGAGGCGGTGGCGCGGGCGGATTCGGACAAGGCGGCTTCGGCAACTTCTCCGACATCATGGACGCGTTCTTCGGCACGGCGTCGCAGCGCGGACCCCGTTCGCGCACCCGCCGCGGGCAGGACGCCATGATCCGGCTGGAGATCGACCTCTCCGAGTCGGCCTTCGGTACGACCAAGGACATCCAGGTCGACACGGCCGTCGTCTGTACGACCTGTAGTGGCGAGGGTGCCGCACCCGGCACCTCCGCCCAGACCTGTGACATGTGCCGCGGCCGCGGCGAGGTCTCCCAGGTCACCCGGTCGTTCCTCGGCCAGGTCATGACCTCGCGGCCCTGCCCCCAGTGCCAGGGCTTCGGTACGGTCGTGCCGACGCCGTGCCCGGAGTGCGCCGGTGACGGCCGGATCCGCTCAAGGCGCACGCTCACCGTGAAGATCCCCGCCGGTGTCGACAACGGCACCCGCATCCAGCTCGCGGGCGAGGGCGAGGTCGGCCCCGGTGGCGGCCCCGCCGGCGATCTCTACGTCGAGATCCACGAGCTGCCGCACGCCGTGTTCCAGCGGCGCGGCGACGATCTGCACTGCACGGTCACCATCCCCATGACGGCGGCGGCCCTCGGCACCAAGGTGCCGCTGGAGACGCTCGACGGACTGGAGGAGGTCGACATCCGGCCGGGCACCCAGTCCGGCCAGTCCGTCCCGCTGCACGGGCGCGGCATCACGCACCTGCGCGGCGGCGGTCGCGGCGACCTCATCGTGCACGTCGAGGTGATGACCCCGACCAAGATGGACCCGGAGCAGGAGCGCCTGCTGCGCGAGCTGTCGAAGCTGCGCGGCGAGGAGCGGCCCACCGGGCAGTTCCAGCCCGGGCAGCAGGGTCTGTTCTCGCGGCTGAAGGACGCGTTCAACGGCCGCTAGATCCATGCGACGATGCGGTACGGGCCCGGTTTCCGGGCCCGTACCGCATTGCGGACAAAACGTTGCAGCGGGGTGCGCATCACGGGGCAGGGGCGACATGACACGATGCGGTCATGTCATCCGCGTTGACCGATCTCTGCCGGTTTCCGATCGTGCAGGCCCCGATGGCGGGCGGACCCTCCTGTCCGCAGCTCGTCGCGGCCGTCGCCGAGGCCGGCGGGCTCGGCTTCCTGGCCGCCGGGTACAAGACCGCGGACGGCATGTACAACGAGATCAAACAGGTCCGCGGGCTCACCGGTCAGCCCTTCGGCGTCAACCTCTTCATGCCGCAGCCGAACCTCGCCGACCCGGCCGCCATCGAGGTGTACCGGCACCAGCTCGCGGGCGAGACCTCCTGGTACGAGACCCCGCTCGGTGACACCGACGGCTGCGGCGACGACGGCTACGAGGCCAAGCTCGCCATCCTGCTGGAGGACCCGGTCCCGGTCGTCTCCTTCACCTTCGGCTGCCCCTCCCGCGACACCCTCGACGCGTTCGCCGCGGCGGGCACGTACACCGTCGTCACGGTCACCTCGCCCGAGGAGGCCCAGGCCGCCCAGTGGGCGGGCGCCGACGCCGTCTGCGCCCAGGGCGTCGAGGCGGGCGGCCACCAGTCCACGTTCCGCGACGACCCGCAGGCCGACGGCTCCGGAACCGGGCTGCTCTGCCTGGTGGCCCAGGTCCGCGAGACCGTGCAGATACCGGTCATCGCCGCGGGCGGCCTGATGCGCGGCTCCCAGATCGCCGCGGTACTGGCGGCGGGCGCCGATGCCGCCCAGCTCGGCACCGCCTTCCTGGTCTGCCCCGAATCGGGCGCCCATCTGCTGCACAAGCAGGCACTGACCAACCCGCTCTTCGTCCGCACCACCCTGACCCGGGCCTTCTCCGGCCGTCCGGCCCGCGGCCTGGTCAACCGCTTCGTGCGCGAGCACGGACCGTACGCCCCCGCCGCCTACCCGCAGGTGCACCATCTGACGTCCGTGCTGCGCAAGGCGGCGGCCAAGGCCGGGGACGCGCAGGGCATGGCACTGTGGGCGGGGCAGGGACACCGGATGGCACGCGAACTGCCCGCGGGCCGGCTGGTCGGGCTGCTCGCCGAGGAACTGGACGCCGCACGGACGGCACTGAGCACGAGGAGCACACAGTGACGGCACCCGTCTTCGTCGTCGACCGGATGCCGCAGGGGCCCGGGTTCGTCCTGGAAGGCCCCGAAGGCCGGCACGCCGTCTCGGTGAAACGCCTGCACGCCGGGGAGGACGTCGTCCTGACGGACGGCCAGGGGTTCTGGGCGGAGGGCGTCGTGATGGCCGCCGAGGGCAAGGACCGGTTGGTGATCACCGACCTGGAGTCCGTCCACGAGGAACCCCGTCCCGACGTCCGCATCACCGTCGTCCAGGCGCTGCCCAAGGGAGACCGCGGCGAACTCGCCGTCGAGACGATGACGGAGACCGGCGTCGACGCGATCGTGCCGTGGCAGGCCGCGCGCTGCATCACGCAGTGGAAGGGCGACCGCGGCCTCAAGTCCCTGGCGAAGTGGCGCAGTACGGTCCGCGAGGCCGGAAAGCAGTCGCGCCGGGTCCGCTTCCCGGACGTGGCGGGCGCGATGACGACCAAACAGGTGGCCGCGCTTCTGGCCACCGCCGACTTCGCGGCCGTGCTGCACGAGGACCAGGACTACGACAGTGAGCCGCTGGCCACCGTCGCCCTGCCCGAGAAGGGCGAGATCGTGCTGGTCGTAGGTCCCGAAGGAGGCGTGTCGCCGGACGAGTTGGCCGTCTTCGCCGCCGCCGGTGCCCGCACCTGCCGGCTCGGACCGACCGTACTGCGCACCTCGACGGCGGGCACCGCGGCGACAGCGTTGCTGCTGGGGCGCACGGGCCGCTGGTCCTAGGACCTTCGCTCCGGGGCAGTTGTGGCCACAAGCGGTCTACCGCTCCGCGAGGAGCGGTGGGAAGCTGCCCTTATGGGGACATCAAGGGCATGGGGTCGCCGGGCGACCCGTCGCTTTCCGGCCGCGGTCTGCCTCGCGGTCGCCGCTGTCGCGGGCCTCACCGCCTGCGAACCCGCGGACGGGCTGAACACCGCGTCCATCGCCGTGACCACGGACCGCACCGCCACCCGCGCCCTGGAACACGAGGGCGTCGACGTGCAGTGGCTGACCTGCACGGCGAAAGTCGGCGGGGACGGTGCGAAGTCGTCGTCCGCACGAGCTGTTTCGGCGACCGCCTCCACGCGCCGCGTCGCCGACGTCGACTGCAACGGCCGGACGAAGGACGGCCGGGACATCACGGTCGCCGGCGAGGTCCGGCAGGCGGTCGACGGCCGGTGCGTGCGGGGCGACCTGACCGCGAAGGCCGACGGCCGGACGGTGTTCCGGGCCAGCCTGCTCGGCAACTGCGACGCGCCGCCCTCGACCCCGGCACCGGACAGCGGCGGGGGAGGGGCCCGGCCCACGGTCACGGTGACCGTGACGGTCACCGAACAGCCCCGCGGAAAATGAGCGCGCCCGCCGGCAACCGGGCGGCCCCGTCCGCCTCTTGACGGACCCTTCGCGTGTGCCGGGCACCGACCGTACGGCGGACTCCGGCCAACTTCGTTCCGCAGGCCACAGCCGCGCCCTAGGCTGATCGGTGTGACACAGCCTTCCTACCTCCGGTACCCCCATGTCCAGGGCGATTCGATCGCCTTCACCGCCGAGGACGATGTCTGGCTCGCGCCGCTCGACGGCGGTCGAGCCTGGCGTGTCAGCGCGGACAACCGTCCCGTCACCCAGCCCCGGATATCTCCCGACGGCACCCTCGTCGCCTGGACGTCCACCCGGGACGGGGCACCCGAGGTGCATCTCGCCCCCGCCGACGGCGGCCCCTCCCGGCGGCTGACCCACTGGGGCGACGCGCGGACCGCCGTACGGGGCTGGACGCCCGACGGTGACGTGCTGGTCACCAGCACCCAGGGCCAGGTCTCGCTACGGCGTTCATGGGCCCGCGCCGTCCCGGTCGACGGCGGTCCCGCACGGACCCTGCCGTACGGACCGGTCGGCTCCCTCGCGTACGGTCCCGGCGGCCGGGTCCTGCTGCTCTCGGCCACGATGGGGCGCGAGGCCGCCACCTGGAAGCGCTACCGGGGCGGTACGGCCGGCAAGCTCTGGATCGCGGCGGAGGACGACGCGGCGGAGTTCGTACGTGTCCACGAGGAGCTCGACGGCAACATCGAGTGCCCGATGTGGGTCGGTGACCGCATCGCCTTCCTCTCCGACCACGAAGGCGTCGGCGCGCTGTACTCCTCACTCCCCGACGGCACCGGCCTGCGCCGGCACACCGGCGTCGAAGGCTTCTACGCCCGGCACGCCGCCACCGACGGCACCCGCGTCGCCTACGCGTCCGCCGGTGAACTGTGGCTCCTGGACAGCCTGGAGAGCGACGCACCCCGCCGCCTCGACATCCGGCTCGGCGGCCAGCGCGCCGACCTCCAGCCGCACCCCGTGCACGCCGGCAGTCATCTGCACACCGCGTCCCCCGACCGCACCGGCCGCGGCAGCGCCGTCGGGTCCCGGGGCGCCGTCCACTGGGTCACCCACCGCGAGGGCCCGGCCCGCGCGCTGGCCGTCGAACCCGGCGTACGGGCCAGGCTGCCGCACGCCTTCCAGGCCGACGGCGACCAGCACGTCGTCTGGGTAACCGACGCCGAGGGCGACGACGCGCTGGAGTGCGCACCGGCCACCGGGACCAGCCCCGGCGCCGTACCGCGCCGCCTCGCCGCTGGCCGGCTCGGCCGGGTCCTCGACCTGGTCCCCGCGCCCGACGGCAGCCGCTTCGCCGTCGCCGCGCACGACGGGCGCGTCCTCGTCGTCGAGCGGGAGAGCGGCGAGGTCCACGAGGTCGACCGCAGCGAGCACGGCGACGCCTCCGGCCTCGTCTTCTCGCCCGACTCCGCCTGGCTCGCCTGGTCGCACCCCGGCCCCCAACCGCTCAGCCAGCTCAGGCTCGCGCACCTCGCCGACCTGTCGGTGTCCGAGGCCACTCCGCTGCGCTTCCGGGACTTCGCACCCGCCTTCACGACCGACGGAAAGCACCTGGCCTTCCTCTCGGAGCGGGCCTTCGACCCGATCTACGACACCCACGTCTTCGACATGGCGTTCGTCGGAGCCTGCCGGCCGCACCTGCTGACGCTCGCCGCGACCACCCCCTCCCCGTTCGGACCACAGCTCCACGGCCGCCCGACCGAGAAGGAGAGGGGCGGCGACGGCGAGGACAACCCCACGGCGCTCCCCGTCACCCGCATCGACCTGGACGGCCTCGCCGACCGGATCGTGCCGCTGCCCGTCGAGGCCGCCAGCTACTCCTCGCTGCGGGCCGCGAAGGACGGACTGCTGTGGCTGCGCCACCCGGTGACCGGAGTGCTCGGCACGAGCGCCGCCACCCCCGACGCCCACGGCCCCGAGACCGCCCTGGAGCGGTACGACCTGGAGAAGCTGCGCTGCGAGGAACTGGCCTCCGACGTCAGCCGGTTCGCCGTCAGCGGCGACGGCAAGCGCCTGGTCCTGCACAGCCACGGCAAACTGCGCGTCGTCCCGTCCGACAGCCGCGTGTCCGGCGCCTCCGACGACGACAGCGACGACGGCAACGTCACCGTCGACCTCTCCCGCGTCCGCCGTACCCTCGACCCGGCCGCCGAATGGCGCCAGATGTACGACGAGGCCGGCCGCATCATGCGGGACAACTTCTGGCGCCCCGACATGGCCGGCATCGACTGGGACGGCGTCCTGGACCGCTACCGGCCCGTCCTGGAGCGCGTCGCCACCCACGACGACCTCATCGACCTCCTGTGGGAGGTCCAGGGCGAACTCGGCACCTCGCACGCCTATGTGACCCCGCCCGGCGGCTGGCGCGACGACTCCGCCCGGCAGGGACTGCTCGGCGCCGACCTCTCCCGCGCCGGCGACGGGAAATGGCGCATCGACCGCATCCTGCCGTCCGAGACCTCCGATCCCGCCGCCCGGGCCCCGCTCGCCGCACCCGGCGTCGCCGTCCGTGCGGGTGACGCGATCACGGCCGTCGACGGTCACCCCGTCGACCCGCTCACCGGCCCCGCGCCGCTGCTCACCGGCTCGGCCGGCAAACCCGTCGAGCTGACCGTCTCGCCGGTCGACGGCGGCGACCCGCGCCACGTCGTCGTCGTCCCGATCGCCGACGAGGAGGCGCTGCGCTACCACGCGTGGGTCGCCGGCCGTCGCGCCCATGTCCACGAGCGGTCCGGCGGCCGCCTCGGCTACCTCCATGTCCCCGACATGGTCGGCTCGGGCTGGGCGCAGATCCACCGCGACCTGCGTACCGAGGTCGCCCGCGAGGGCCTGGTCGTGGACGTACGGGAGAACCGCGGCGGCCACACCTCGCAGCTGGTGGTGGAGAAGCTGGCCCGCCGCATCGTCGGCTGGGACCTGCCCCGCGGGATGCAGCCCTCCAGCTACCCGGGCGACGCGCCGCGCGGCCCCGTCGTGGCCGTAGCGAACGAGTTCTCCGGCTCGGACGGCGACATCGTGAGCGCGGCGATCAAGGCGCTGGACATCGGCCCCGTGGTCGGCGTACGCACCTGGGGCGGTGTGGTGGGCATCGACAGCCGGTACCGGCTCGTCGACGGCACGCTGGTCACCCAGCCCAAGTACGCCTTCTGGCTGGAGGGGTACGGATGGGGCGTCGAGAACCACGGCGTCGACCCCGACGTCGAGGTCGTCATGGCCCCGCAGGACCATGCGGCGGGCCGGGACCCGCAGCTGGACGAGGCGATCCGGATCGCGCTGGAGTCGCTGACGCGGACGCCGGCGAAGGCGGCGCCGCCGCTGCCGGAGTGAGCCGAGGGGCGGGGTGCGGGGCGGTCGGGGGCGGCGGGCCTGTTCCCCTGCCCGCCCCTTCCCGTATCCGGGGCTCCGCCCCGGACCCCGCGCCTCAAACGCCGGCGGGGCTGGATATGCAGCCGCAGGGCTTCGGGCCCAGCCGGGCAGAATCAAGCCCCGCCGGCGATTGAGGAGCGGGGGTACGGGGGCAGCGCCCCCGAAACACCCGGGCCCGCCCGCTAGGCTGCCCCCGTAACGGATCACCCGAGACCCAAGGAGCTCCCATGGCAGGAGAACCGCAGCCCGACTGCCTGTTCTGCAAGATCGTCTCGGGTGAGATCCCGGCCACCATCGTCCGGGAGACCGACACCACCGTCGCCTTCCGCGACATCAACCCCCAGGCCCCCACCCACGTCCTGGTCATCCCCCGCGTCCACCACCCGGACGCCGCGTCCCTCGCCGCCGCCGAGCCGCAGATCCTCGCCGACGTGCTGCGCGAGGCGGGACAGGTCGCCGCCGACGAGAAGGTCGACGGGACCGGGTACCGGGTCGTGTTCAACACCGGCGCCGGAGCCGGGCAGACCGTCTTCCACGCCCACGCCCACGTCCTGGCCGGCCGCGGCCTCCAGTGGCCCCCCGGCTAGGAGTCCCAGGTCGTGTCCGTACGCGAGCTCGTGGTCCTCGGCACCGCCAGCCAGGTCCCGACCCGGCACCGCAACCACAACGGCTACCTGCTGCGCTGGGACGGCGAGGGCATCCTCTTCGACCCCGGTGAGGGCACCCAGCGCCAGATGCTGCGGGCCGGCGTCGCCGCGCACGACATCGACCGGATCTGCGTCACGCACTTCCACGGCGACCACTCGCTCGGCCTGGCCGGGGTGATCCAGCGGATCAACCTCGACCAGGTCCCGCACCCCGTCACCGCCCACTACCCGGCGAGCGGGCAGCACTTCTTCGACCGGCTGCGGTACGCCACCGCCTACCGCGAGTCCGTCGAGCTGACCGAGGCGCCGGTCGCCGCCGACGGGCCGCTGGCCACCACGGACACGTACACGCTCAGCAGCCACAAGCTCTCGCACCCCGTCGAGTCGTTCGGCTACCGGCTGGTCGAGCCGGACGGGCGGCGCATGCTGCCCGCGAAGCTCGCCGAGCACGGCATCGCCGGACCGGACGTCGGCCGGCTCCAGCGCGAGGGCACCCTCGACGGCGTCACCCTCGACGACGTCTCCGAGCGCAGGCGCGGACAGCGGTTCGCGTTCATCATGGACACCAGGCTCTGCGACGGTGTGTACGCGCTCGCCGAGGGGTGCGACATGCTGGTCATCGAGTCGACCTTCCTCGACGAGGACGAGAAACTGGCCACCGACCACGGCCACCTGACCGCCGGCCAGGCGGCCCGGGCCGCGCGGGAAGCAGGCGTACGGCACCTCGTGCTCACGCACTTCTCCCAGCGCTACCCGGACCCGGAGGCCTTCGGGTCCCAGGCCCGGGCGGCCGGATTCGAGGGCGAACTGACCGTCGCCCAGGACCTGATGCGGGTCCCGGTACCGAGCCGGCACCCGTAAGAGACAACAGCACCACCCTGCGTAAGTGAGAAACCCGTGCACCTCCCCAAAGCCGAACTCCACCTCCACATCGAAGGAACCCTCGAACCCGAGCTGGCCTTCGCGCTCGCCGCACGCAACGGCGTGCCGCTGCCCTACGCGGACACCGAGGAGCTGCGCACCGCCTACCTCTTCGACGATCTGCAGAGCTTCCTCGACCTCTACTACGCGCTGATGGCGGTGCTGCGGACCGAGGACGACTTCACCGAACTCGCCGACGCCTACCTCACGCGCGCCGCCGCCCAGGGCGTCCGCCATGCGGAGATCTTCTTCGACCCGCAGGCGCACACCGCCCGCGGTGTGGCCATCGGCACCGTCGTCGAGGGACTCGGCCGGGCGCTGGAGCGCAGCGAGGAGAAGCACGGCGTCTCCACCCAGCTGATCATGTGCTTCCTGCGCGACCAGTCCGCCGAATCGGCGCTGGAGACCCTGGAGGCGGCCAAGCCGTACCTGCACCGGATCAGTGCCGTCGGCCTGGACTCCGCCGAGGTCGGCCACCCGCCCGCCAAGTTCCGCGAGGTGTACGCGGCGGCCGAGGCTCTCGGACTGCGCAAGGTCGCCCACGCGGGCGAGGAGGGCCCGCCCGCGTACATCACGGAGGCGCTCGACGTGCTCGGCGTGGAGCGCATCGACCACGGACTGCGCTGCATGGAGGACCCGGAGCTGGTGAAGCGGCTGGTCGCCGACCGGGTGCCGCTCACCCTCTGCCCGCTGTCCAACGTACGGCTGCGCGCCATCGACACCCTGGAGGAGCACCCGCTGCGGGCCATGATGGACGCCGGGCTGCTCTGCACGGTGAACTCCGACGACCCCGCCTACTTCGGCGGGTACGTCGGGGACACCTTCCACGCCGTCCACGAGGCACTCGGCCTGGAGCGCGAACAACTGCGCACCCTGGCCCGCAACTCCTTCGAGGCGGCCTTCCTCGACCATGACGAGGAGCGCAGGGCGCGCTACCTGTCGGAGGTCGAGGCGTACGCGTTCGACTGACCGCCGCCCGACGGGCCGGCCGTCCGGAACGCACTCCTGACCAGGCGTCGGCGGCGCAGCGCGGGCAGGCTGATCTCCGTGACGGCCTGCTCGGGCGCGCCCAGCTTCGGCACCGCCCCGGGCACCGCACCGGTGGTGACCGCGAGCAGGGCCGCCGGAGCGCCGCCCCTGCGGCGCACCGAGCCCGGCACCAGCGGACGGCCACCGGTGTGCAGGGCCACCGCCGTCACCGGAACCGCGACGAGCAGGGTCACGGCGCCCAGGACCATCCCCATGACCGGGAAGCCGGCCCCCTCGGACAGCACACTGCCGAGCACCGGACCGCAGGCCACGCCGACCGACGAGGCCGAGCCCGCCAGGACCGCCCAGCGGCCGCGCACATCCAGGGACGCGGCCAGCCCGATCAGATACGACAGGACCACCGGGTAGACGGTGTTCCACAGGATCTCGCCGGTCGCGAACGAACCGAGGTCCCCGGCCGACGAGCTGAGCACGATGCTCGCCGCGATGATCACGGTGCCCAGACCGATCGGCACCGCCCGCCCGAGCCGGGCCCCCAGCACCCCGGCGCCCATGACGCCGAGCAGACCGGCGCCGAGCGCGGCCGCGAACACCGCGCCGATGGTGACCTCGGAGAGCCCGACCTGGTCCACGCCGATGCGGCTGCTGACCCCCCACAGCGCGTTCTGCGCCATCGACCAGACGAGCATGCCGCCCGCCAGCACCAGGCCCGAGCGGCGGTGCGGCAGCCGTCCCGACGCGGGGACGACCGGACCAGCCGGGGCCGGGCTGCCCAGCCGGGAGGTGGCCGGCCAGACGAGCAGCGCGACCAGGGCGATCGACGCGAACGGCAGCCGGTGGCCACCGCCCAGGTGAGGGATCGTCAGATACAGGGCGCCCGCGGTCGCCGAGACGCTCAGCAGCCCCAGGGACGACGTCCGGTGCGGATCGCGCTGGGCGGCGATGCCCGCCGCGGCCACCGCGGTCGCCGTACCGGAACCGAAGCCGCCGACCACGGCACCCAGGACCACCAGCGGCACGGAGCCCGCGAGCGCGGCGCAGCCGTACCCCAGCACGGCCAGCACCAGCCCGGTCCGCGCCGGTCTGCGCGGCCCGTACGTCTCGACGCGGCCCGCCAGGCTGAAGCCGGCCGAGGCCGAACTCAGCAGCAGGGCGCTGCCGACCAGACCGGCCTCGGCCGTGCTGAGACCCAGATAGACGGAGAGCCGTCCCACGATGGTGGGGAGCAGATAGGCGGCGAGGTAACCGGCGGTGAACACGGCAACCAGAGGCCACGCGGCGCGAGGGCGCGAGGACATGGGCGTTCCTGAAGACATGCCAGAGGAGGCGGAGAGAAAGACAGAGGGAGCAATGCGGGAATGCGAGAAATGCGGGGAATCGGCACACTCGTCGGTCATGTCGCCAACGGTGGTCGCGGGCCAATTTGTATCAAGTGCTCCGGGTCGACCGAAAGTCGCCTCGCTGTGATCTGAGTCACTTATGCGTTTGTCGTGATTCTATGCGGGTAACAGCGCATGTTTATGCAGGTCAGCCTCTGTGTGCGCAGAGCCCACGCAGGCCCCGGCGCGGGCCCCGCACCCACGGACGGGAATCGGGCACACTGGCCGCAACCGCCACGACCGGGGAGTGCAAGGTGAGCGCTGACATGCCGGACATCGACCCGCTGGACGGGCTGCGTGCCCCGCAGGACCCCGACTGCGACGTCTTCCTCACCGGCACGGTCTTCCTCGACATCATCTTCACCGGCCTCGACAGCGCCCCGGTGCGCGGCACCGAGTCCTGGGCCCGCGGCATGGGGTCCAGCCCCGGCGGGGTCGCCAACATGGCCACCGCGCTCGCCCGTCTCGGCCTCCACACCTCACTCGCCGCGGCGTTCGGCGACGACCACTACGGCGAGTACTGCTGGGACGCCCTCGAGCAGGGCGAGGGCATCGACCTGTCCCTCTCGCACACCGTGCGCGGCTGGCACTCGCCGGTGACCGTCTCGATGGCGTACGAAGGCGAGCGGACGATGGTCTCGCACGGCCACGAGGCCCCGCCCCCGCCCGCGTTCGCGCCCCCCGGGGCCCCCGCCGCCTCACCTCGGTGCCCGCCCCGGTCCCGCGCCGCCATCGCCTCGCTCGCGCCCGGCCGCAGCGAACCCTGGGTCGCCACGGCGGCCCGCCGGGGCGCCCTCGTCTTCGCCGACGTCGGCTGGGACGAGACCGGCCGCTGGGACCTCGACGGCCTGACCGACCTGGAGCACTGCCAGGCCTTCCTCCCCAACGCCGAGGAGGCCATGCGCTACACCCGCACCGACTGCCCCCGCGCCGCCGCACACGCCCTCGCCGAACGGGTCCCGCTCGCCGTCGTCACCCTCGGCGCCGAGGGCGCGTACGCGGTCGACGCGGCCACCGGGACCACCGCCGAGGTCCCCGCGATCGCCGTCGAGGCGCTGGACCCGACCGGTGCGGGCGATGTCTTCGTCGCCGGCTTCGTCACCGGAACCCTCGCCAACTGGCCCCTCGCCGACCGCCTCGCCTTCGCCGGACTCACCGCGGCCCTCTCCGTCCAGGAGTTCGGCGGCTCGCTCTCGGCCCCCGGCTGGGCGGAGATCGCCGCCTGGTGGCAGCGGATCCGCACCGTCAGCGGTCAGGACCCGGCCGCGCTCCAGCGGTACGCCTTCCTCCAGGACCTGCTCCCCGCAGCGGCCCGCCCCTGGCCGCTGCGCCGGGCCGTCCCGACGATCGGCTTCCGTCCGTGACCGGACGGCTGCTCCCGGCAGGTAAAACCCCTGGTGTTGTCAGTACCAAGTCGTAGGCTGGGTACACCTGAGGTTTTCGAGCAGCGAGAACCCCGCAACGGGAGGTATGTGCAGGCCCGAGGGCCGGCCCATGACTCAGACACCCACACAGCCGCAGGCGCGTGCCCACATCAGCATCCCGGCCGCTCACCCCATGGTGATGCTCCTGGGAGCGGGCGACTCGCTGCTGCGCGTGATCGAAGCGGCGTTCCCGGCGGCCGACATCCACGTCCGGGGCAATGACATAAGTGCGACGGGCACCACGGCGGACATCGCCCTGATCCAGCGCCTGTTCGACGAGATGGTGCTGGTGCTCCGCACCGGGCAGCCGATGACGGAGGACGCTGTGGAACGGTCGATCGCGATGCTCAAGGCCACCGAGAACGGCAAGGCGGACGGCACCGAGACCCCGGCCGAGGTGCTCACGCAGAACATCCTCTCCAGCCGCGGCCGCACGATCCGCCCCAAGACGCTCAACCAGAAGCGGTACGTCGACGCGATCGACAAGCACACGATCGTCTTCGGCATCGGCCCCGCCGGTACCGGCAAGACGTACCTCGCCATGGCCAAGGCCGTCCAGGCCCTGCAGTCCAAGCAGGTCAGCCGGATCATCCTCACCCGCCCGGCGGTCGAGGCCGGAGAGCGGCTCGGCTTCCTGCCCGGCACGCTCTTCGACAAGATCGACCCGTATCTGCGCCCGCTCTACGACGCCCTGCACGACATGCTCGACCCCGACTCGATCCCGCGGCTGATGGCGGCGGGCACGATCGAGGTCGCGCCGCTGGCATACATGAGGGGCCGCACCCTTAATGATGCTTTTATCATCCTGGACGAGGCGCAGAACACCAGCGCCGAGCAGATGAAGATGTTCCTGACCCGGCTCGGCTTCGACTCGAAGATCGTCGTCACGGGTGACGTCACCCAGGTCGACCTGCCGAACGGCACCAAGAGCGGTCTGCGTCAGGTGCAGGACATCCTCGAAGGCATCGACGACGTGCACTTCTCCCGGCTGACGTCCCAGGATGTCGTCCGGCACAAGCTGGTCGGCCGTATCGTCGACGCGTACGAGAAGTACGACAGCGACCAGGACGGCCAGGCCGGCAAGGGCCAGGGCCGACGCAACGGGAAGCAGTAGCAGCGCACCATGTCGATCGACGTCAACAACGAGTCCGGAACCGAGGTCGACGAGCAGGCGATCCTCGACATCGCCCGCTACGCGCTCGCGCGGATGAGGATCCACCCGCTCTCCGAACTCTCGGTGATCGTGGTGGACTCCGCCGCCATGGAACAGCTCCACATCCAGTGGATGGACCTGCCGGGCCCGACGGACGTCATGTCCTTCCCGATGGATGAGCTGCGTCCGCCGGCCAAGGACGACGAGGAGCCCCCGCAGGGGCTCCTCGGTGACATCGTGCTCTGTCCGGAGGTCGCCAAGAAGCAGGGCGAGGACGCCGAGACGCAGCACTCCATGGACGAGGAGCTCCAGCTCCTCACCGTCCACGGGGTGCTGCACCTGCTCGGCTACGACCACGAGGAGCCCGACGAGAAGGCCGAGATGTTCGGTCTCCAGGCGGCGATCGTGGACGGCTGGCGCGGCGAGCACGGCATGACCGGTCCGTCGCCCGCACCCACCGTCTCGTGAGCCTGCCTCTCGTCTTCGGGGTCGTCCTGCTGGTCGTCGTCGGCTGGCTGGCGGCCTGCGCCGAGGCCGGGATCGCGCGTACGTCGAGCTTCCGGGCCGCCGAGGCGGTCCGCTCGGGGCGGCGCGGCAGCGACAAGCTGGAACAGGTCGCGGCCGATCCGACGCGCTATCTCAACGTCGCCCTGCTGGTGCGGGTCGCCTGTGAGATGGCGGCCGGGGTGCTCGTCACGTACGCCTGCCTCAGGGAGTTCCCGGAGACCTGGGAGGCACTGGCCGTCGCCATGGGCGTGATGGTCCTCGTCTCCTACGTCGCCATCGGTGTCTCGCCGCGCACCATCGGCCGCCAGCACCCGCTGAACACGGCCACGGCGGCGGCGTACGTGCTGCTGCCGCTGGCCAGGATCATGGGGCCGATCCCGCAGCTGCTGATCCTCATCGGCAACGCGCTGACGCCGGGCAAGGGGTTCCGCAAGGGGCCGTTCGCCAGTGAGGCCGAACTGCGGGCGATGGTCGACCTCGCCGAGCAGGAGTCGCTGATCGAGGACGAGGAGCGCCGCATGGTGCACTCCGTCTTCGAGCTCGGTGACACGCTCGTGCGCGAGGTGATGGTGCCGCGCACCGACCTGGTCTGCATCGAGCGCTACAAGACGATCCGGCAGGCGCTGACCCTGGCGCTGCGTTCCGGTTTCTCGCGGATCCCCGTCACCGGGGAGAACGAGGACGACATCGTCGGGATCGTCTACCTCAAGGACCTGGTCCGCAAGACGCACATCAACCGGGACTCGGAGGCCGACCTGGTCTCCACGGCGATGCGCCCGGCGGCGTTCGTGCCCGACACGAAGAACGCCGGTGACCTGCTGCGGGAGATGCAGCAGGACCGCAGCCACGTCGCCGTCGTCATCGACGAGTACGGCGGCACGGCGGGCATCGTCACCATCGAGGACATCCTGGAGGAGATCGTCGGCGAGATCACCGACGAGTACGACCGGGAGCTCCCGCCGGTCGAGCCGCTGGTCGACGGCTGCTTCCGGGTGACCGCCCGGCTGGACATCGGCGACCTCGGTGAGCTGTTCGGCCTCGACGAGTACGACGACGAGGACGTGGAGACCGTCGGCGGGCTGCTCGCGAAGGCGCTGGGACGGGTGCCGATCGCGGGTGCCTCGTCCGAGGTCGAGCTCCCCGACGGGCGCCGGCTGCGGCTGACCGCGGAGTCGCCCGCGGGCCGACGGAACAAGATCGTCACGGTGCTGGTGGAGCCGGTGGCTCCCGAGGAGGAGGCGACGGTATGACACCGCAGCAGCTCAGGTCGTTCTGCCTGGGGTTCAACGCGAGCGCGGAGGAGTTCCCGTTCGGGCCGGAGACATCCGTCTTCAAGGTGCTCGGCAAGATGTTCGCGCTGAGCGCCCTGGACGCACGGCCGCTGACGGTGAACCTCAAGTGCGACCCCGACGACGCGGTGCGGCTCCGGGAGGGGTACGAGGCCGTGGCGCCGGGGTGGCACATGAACAAGCGGCACTGGAACACCGTGACGGTGTCCGGTCTGCCGGACGCGAAGCTGCGCGAGCTGATCGAGGACAGCTACGACCTCGTGGTGGCGAAGCTGCCGCGGGCGGAGCGGCTGCGGCTCGACCGGGCGTAGGCCGGGACCGGGCCTCTCACTTCCGCCAGAGCAGGTGGTGCACCACTTTGCTGCTCGGGCTCGGGACCTTCTCCAGGTGGAAACGGTCGGTCAGCGCCTCGGGGCTCTCCCACAGCCGTTCGCCCGCACCGATGTCGAGCGGCGAGACAGCGACGTGCAGCGAGTCGATGAGGTCGGCGTCCAGGAACTCCCGGACCGTGGCGACACCGCCGCCGATGCGCACGTCCTTGCCCTCGGAGGCCTCGAAGGCCCGGGTGAGCGCGTCCTTCGGGGACGCGTCGAGGAAGTGGAACGTGGTCTCCCCGAGGGTGATCGACGGGCGCTCGTGGTGGGTGAGGACGAACACCGGGGTGTGGAACGGGGGCTCTTCGCCCCACCAGCCCTCCCAGTCGTGGTTCTCCCACGGACCGCGCTGCGGGCCGAACTTGTTGCGGCCCATGATCTCGGCGCCGATGTTGTTGGAGAAGTCGCGGGTGAAGTAGTCGTCCAGGCCGAGGCTGCCCCCGGGGTCCGTCCGGTTGGGCCAGTGGGCGGTGGCACCGGCCCAGGAGACGAGCTCGCCGGGGTCGACGTTGCCGAACGGGCGGTCGAGCGTTTGGTTCTCCCCGGCGCCGTAGCCGTCCCGGGAGACACAGAAGTTCTGGACGCGGACCAGCTGTTTCATCGGATCCCCTTCCGGTTGCGATCTGCAACCGGTTCGAAGCTATCTAGACTGATCCCATGTTGCAACCAGTTCCCTCCGGAAAGCTGCCCGTGTCACCGGGCCGGTCCGGCTGCCCGATCAACATGACGGTCGAGCTCCTCGGGGACCGCTGGAGCCTGATCGTGCTGCGCGACATCATGTTCGGCGGCCTCACCCACTTCAGGGAGCTGCTCAACGCCTCCATGGAAGGCATCGCGTCGAACATCCTGGCCAACCGGCTGGCGAAACTCGTCGAGGCGGGGCTGCTCACCCGCGACGACGACCCGAGCCACCGCCAGAAGGTCGCGTACCACCTCACCGAGGCGTCCGTTCAGCTCGTCCCGGTGATGGCCCAGCTCGGCGCCTGGGGTGCCCGCTGGCTGGACACGGCGCCGGAGCTCACGGTGCGGGCCGAACTGCTGGCCGCCGGAGGCCCCCCGATGTGGGAGCGGTTCATGGCCGAGCTCCGGGCGACCCATCTGACCGGGGCGCCGGCCCGCACGGACGGCGTGCTGGCGGAACTGACGGCCGCCTACGAGGCAGCGGCCGCCCGGGAGACCCGCACTCCCTGAGCCGCCCGGGAGACCCGCACTCCCTGTGCCGCCCGGGAGATCCGCACTCCCTAGGCCCGCCGGAGGCCCGCGCCCACCACGCCCGCGGCGACGACGAGCAGCCCCGCGGCCACCGCGACCACGGTCCGTACGCCGTCGAACAGCGAGCCCTGGGTCGTCGCCAGCACGCCGAGCAGCGGGATCCCGATCGTCAGCCCGACCTGCTGGGTCGTGGTGACCAGCCCCGTCGCCAGCCCCTGTTCCGCGTTCGGCACCCCCGACGTGACGGTGAGGCCGTACGCGATGATCGCGCCGAGGTGGCACATGCTGGCGAGCGAGACCGCGACCGTGGCCAGCCAGACGCCCGAATCCGTACCGAGTCCCAGCAGGGCCGCGATGAACAGCCCCTGGCCCAGCAGGGACAGGGCCAGGATGCGCCGGGCCCCGAACCGGCCGATGACCCTCGGGGCGTACACGCCCGCCACCACCGAGGCGACGCCCTGTACGCCGAAGACCAGCCCGGTACCGAAGGCCGACAGGTCCAGGACCTCCTGGAGGTACAGGGTCAGGACGAAGACGATGGTGCTCATCATCGAGAAGGTGAGCAGTCCGCCCAGATTGCCGAACGCGACCGTGCGCCGGCGGAGCATCGGCAGCGAGACCAGCGGGGCGGACGCCCGGGACTCGACGGCCACGAAGGCGCCGAGCAGGACGGCCCCGGCGGCCAGCGAGACCTGGACGTCCACGCGGCCGAAGCCGTGCTCGGCCGCGGTGGACAGGGCGTAGATCAGGGCCAGGAGCCCACCGGTGACAGTCACGGCTCCGGGTACGTCCAGCCGCGGCCGGTCGGGCGTACGGGACTCGGTGAGCAGCGCGGGCGCCGCCGCGAGGACGGCCACCGCGGCCAGCGTCAGCAGCCCCATCGTGGAGCGCCAGCCGAGGGTGTCGGTGAGGGTGCCGCCGGCCACCATGCCGACGGTGAACCCGAGGGAGAGCAGGGTGCCGCTGATGCCGAGGGCACGGTCCCGCTGCGGCCCCTCCGGGAACGTGGTGGTGAGCAGGGACATGCCGGTCGGCACGATGGCCGCGGCACCGAGTCCCTGGAGCGCCCGTCCGGCGAGGAAGGCGGCCGGGTTCCAGGCGAACGTGGCGAGCAGCGAGGCCGCGCCGAAGACCACGAGTCCGGTGAGGAACAGCCGGCGGCGGCCGTAGAGATCAGCGATCCGGCCGAAGAGCAGCAGGAAGCCGCCGGACGGCAGGGCGAACGCGGTGATCGCCCACTGAAGGCCTGACCGGCTCAGCCCGAGGTCGTCACCGAGGACGGGCAGCGCCACGTTCAGTACGGAGAAGTCGAGCGACACCATGAACTGCGCGGCGCACAGGACGAGGAGCACCAGCCGGGCCCGGCCGGAGAGCCGGTCAGGGGCGGGAGGTGCGGGGACGGGAGCGGTGACAGCCGCTGGGGAGGGGGATTCGATCGCCATGGGTCCGAGCCTGTGGCCGCCGGAATATCCGTGGGGAGACGGAACTTATCCTGTTGGCCGCACCACCAGGCAGGCGCGGGCCCGGACACCAGGGGGAGTTACGTGGGCACACCGGCCCGGACCGCCGCGGAGGCGGGCAAGTCGCATCGCCTCGGCGAGCTGCGGGAGTTCCTGAGGAGCAGGCGGGCGCGGGTCAGCCCGGCCGAGGCGGGCCTCCCGGACGGCGGGGCCCGGCGGCGCACCCCGGGACTGCGGCGCGAGGAGGTCGCCGTCCTCGCGGGAGTGGGCGTCTCCTGGTACCAGTGGCTGGAGCAGGGCCGCGACATCACCGTGTCGCCCCAGGTGCTGGACTCCGTGGCCCGGGTACTGCGGCTCAGCAGCGCCGAACGCCGACACCTCTACGTACTGGCGGGGCTCAACCCGCCCGCACCCGAGGTCGATCCGGCGCACACGGACATGTGCGCGGGGCTGCAGCGGCTGCTCGACGGCTGGATGCCGTTCCCGGCGCACATCATGGACGCGTACTGGAACGTCATCCTGTACAACGACGCGGCCTCGATGGTGATGGGACTGCGGCCGGACCGGCCGCAGAACTGTGTGATCGCCTTCTTCACCGATCCCGTCCACCGGGGCCGGGACCAGGAGTGGTGGGAGACCGCTGCCCGGGTCGTCGCCCAGTTCCGGGCCGCGTGCGCGGAGTGCCCGGACGACGAGGGTTTCCGGGCGATCGTCGCCGAAGCGGCCGAGCGGAGCCCCGAGTTCGCCGAACTGTGGGCGCGGCGGGATGTCGCGCCGGGCGGGCAGATGCGCAAGGAGCTGTCGCATCCGGAGGTGGGCGCGCTGGTCATGGAGGCGACCCAGCTGCGTATCCCGGCCCGCCCGGATCTCGCGGTCGTGGTGCACCACCCGTGGCCGGGCACCGGCACGGAGGAGAAGCTGTTGTGGCTGGCCTCGCCGGAGGGCCGGCGGGGCTCGATGCACCAGGTACGGGCGTGAGCGGTCCGGGCGCCCGCGTGCCGCGCCCGTCTCCGCACTTCGTATGCTCGGCACATGACCGATAGCACCGACCTCGGCGCCGAGGACCGCAAGATCGTCACGCTGGCGCGCAGCGCCCGCGCCCGCAACGGTGTGCCGGAGGGCGCGGCCGTGCGGGACGAGACCGGACGTACGTATGTGGCGGGCACGGTGGAGCTGGAGTCGCTGCGCCTCAGCGCGCTCCGGACGGCCGTCGCGATGGCCGTGGCCAGCGGGGCCACGTCCCTGGAGGCGGCCGCGGTCGTCTCCGAGTCGCAGACCCCGTCCGACGAGGACCGGGCCGCGGTACGGGACCTGGGCGGGGCCGACACGCCCGTGCTGCTCGCCGGGCCCGACGGGGTGCTGCGCCTCACGGTGACGGCTGGCTGAACCTCCGCCGGACCACCATCGTGTGTACGAACGCCCCGCGCCCACCGGCGCGGGGCGTTCGTACGGGATGTGCGGGAACCATGGATCTTGACACCATCTGATGGCCCATCAGTCAGCGCATTTCGATCCCATTGACTTCTTTCCGGCCGAAGTCATCAATGGCTCCCTGCCGACGCGGAAGAGCCGCCGCGCCGGATCCCGCAGGAGGGGGCTCCATGCGCCAAGCCATTCGAAGATCCGACAGCCGAAGATCCCGTCGCCCGGGCCGACCGGTCCGCGGCCGCCGATGGGCCGCCGCGCTGGGTGTCGGCGCGCTCGTCGTCACCGGGGGAGGGCTGCTCGCCGGACCCGCGCAGGCCAGTGCGACGGCCTCGGTCGCCGTGGACTTCCCGACCCACTGCATCCCGCCCGCCATCGCGGGCATCCCGCCGATCGACGGAACGACGTCGGCCCAGATCACCGTCGACAACGCCGCGCCGAAGGTCGGCGACACGGTCACGGTGACGTACACCGTCGTCAAACCGGCCGCGAGCAACCCGGTCGACCTGGCGCTGCCCGCCGACATCATGACGCCGACCGGCAAGGTCACCGTCGGCGGAGCGCAGTCCGCCGCCGTCACGGTGGCGGGCCCGAAGAAGAACGAGCCGGTGCCCGGAAAGGGCGATTTCCCGTCGTTCTCCATGACCGGCACCTTCACCGTCACCGCGCCCGGTGAGATCACCCTCTCGCCCGGCGACTACAACATCCACACCAGCTACATCATGGAGCTGGACACACCCTGCACGGTCACCGATCCGCCCGCTCCCGTCTCCCAGACGATCATCGCCACGGACGGCGGCGGCGAGGTGAACGAGCGCACGATCACGCTCGGCACGTCCTCCGGGGCACCGGGCGAGCGGGTGACCGTCACCGGCGCCGGGTTCACCCCGGGCGCCGACGTCACCGTGGCCGGCTGGAACGGCACCGCGATCACCGCCGACAGCATCACCTCCAAGGCGGCCGACTCGGGTTCCTTCACCTTCCGGCCCGAGATCACCGATCCGGCCACCACCGGCATCGTCGCGTTCGAAGGCGCGAGCTGGGATCCGGCCAAGGGCGCGGGCCCCCAGGCCTACACCGTCACCACAGGCGGCGGCGAGATCCCGGACGGCAGCCAGAAGCTGACGTCCACCGTCAAGCCGGGAACGCTCACCATGGCCCAGGCCGGGGACTCCGTCGCACTGTCGGCGGTCGACTTCGGGCAGGGCGGCGCCTCCACCGGCGCCCTGCAGACCGTGACGGTCCAGGACTTCCGCGGCGGACCCGCGGGCTGGTCCCTGACCGGCAAGGTCACCGACTTCACGGGGCCGGGAGGGGCGACGATCGGCGCGTCCGCGCTCGGCTGGAGCCCGGCCTGCGCGACGAAGCCCGGCAGCCCGAGCACCTGCGCGGCCGGGTCCGAGGGAACGGTCGGCAGCGCGGGGGCCACCCTGGCGTCCACGCCGGACGGCGCGTTCACCGGAGGCGAGTTCACCGTCGACGCCCAGCTGTCGCTGGACGTACCGGCGTTCACCGCCGCAGGCGCCTACACCGGGGTCCTCACGCTCACCCTCACCTGAGCACCACCCATCCCGTGAGCGAGCACCACTGATCAACCGGTGGACCGGGCGCGCACCCGCCCGGACCACCCCGCCCGAGCGTGCACCTGGGAGCCCGCACCGTGCGCAAACTCTCCGTACTCCTGCCGGCCCTCCTGGCCGGAGTCCTCATCCCGCTCGGCGCGCCCACGGCCGGCGCCGCAGACAACGGCAGCTGGTCGGTCTTCCCCGCCACCGCCGACGCGGGCACGCGGCCGTACTTCTACCTCTCCGCCGACCCCGGCGCCACCCTCACCGACAAGGTCACCGTCACCAACAAGACCGGTGAACCGCTGACGTTCCGGCTGTACGCCGCCGACGCCTACAACACCGCACGCGACGGCGGATTCGCGGTCCGTACGCAGAGCGAGAAACAGCGCTCCGTCGGAGCCTGGGCCAAGGCCGGGCGCGACCGGGTCACCGTGAATCCGCACGGCTCGGTCACCGTGCCCGTCGCCATCAAGGTTCCCGAGGACGCCGAACCGGGTGACCACCCCGGCGCGCTCGTCGCCCTCGACGAGCGCATCGACCCCGCCGACGAGGGCGCCGTCGCCGTCGGCATCCAGAAGGCGGTCGGCGCCCGGATCTATCTCCGGGTCAACGGACCGACGATGCCCGCGCTCTCCGTCGAGGACGTCGAGGTCGAGCACACCGCGCCCCTGGTCCCGGGCACGGGCAAGTCCCGGGCCGTCATCTCGTACACGCTCCACAACCGGGGCAACGTCACCCTCAGTCCCAAGGTCGCCCTGAAGGCCGAGGGCCTCTTCGGCCGCACCCTGCTGGCCCGCGACCTCAAGCGCATCCCCTCCGAGCTGCTGCCCCGCCAGGAGGTCCGGCTCACCGAGGAGTGGGCGGGCGCGCCGCAGGTGGAGTGGGGCGAGATCGAGCTGACCGCGAGCGCCCGCGACACGCGTGAGTCCGCGTCCGTGTCGTACTTCGCCCTGCCCTGGCTGGTCGCCGGAGTGCTGCTGGCAGCGCTCGCCGGGGGTGCGGCGCTGTGGATCCGGTCACGCCGCAGCCGCCGCCGCCCGGCCTGAGAAGCGGGTCCGGCGGCCGCGGCGGGCGCCTTGGTGCCCCGCGGCCGCCGGGATCGGGGACAATGGGCGCCATGAGCGCTCGACCTAACCCAGAAGCTGCTGCGCAGCAGGCTGAGAACACCGCCCCCCACCGGGCCGGTTTCGCCTGCTTCGTGGGCCGTCCCAACGCGGGCAAGTCCACCCTTACGAACGCTCTGGTCGGCCAGAAGGTGGCGATCACGTCCAACCGGCCCCAGACGACCCGGCACACCGTGCGCGGCATCGTGCACCGGCCGGACGCACAGCTGATCCTGGTCGACACCCCCGGCCTCCACAAGCCGCGCACCCTGCTGGGCGAGCGTCTCAACGACGTCGTACGCACCACCTGGGCCGAGGTCGACGTCATCGGCTTCTGCCTGCCCGCCGACCAGAAGCTGGGCCCCGGCGACAAGTACATCGTCAAGGAACTCGCGGGCATCAAGAAGACGCCCAAGATCGCGATCATCACCAAGTCCGACCTGGTCGAGTCCAAGCAGCTCGCCGAACAGCTGCTGGCCGTCTCCCGCCTAGGCGAGGAGCTCGGCTTCGAGTGGGCGGAGATCATCCCGGTCTCCGCGGTCACGGACGACCAGGTCGGCCTGCTGGCCGACCTGATCGCCCCGCTGCTCCCGGAGAGCCCGCCGCTCTACCCGGAGGGCGACCTCACCGACGAGCCCGAGATGGTCATGGTCGCGGAGCTGATCCGGGAGGCCGCGCTCGAAGGCGTACGGGACGAACTGCCGCACTCCATCGCGGTCGTCGTCGAGGAGATGCTGCCGCGCGAGGACCGTCCGGCGGACAAGCCGCTGCTCGACATCCACGCCAACGTCTACATCGAGCGGCCCAGTCAGAAGGGCATCATCATCGGCCCGAAGGGCAAGCGGCTGAAGGAAGTCGGGACGAAGTCGCGCAAGCACATCGAGGCACTGCTGGGCACCCCGGTCTTCCTCGACCTGCATGTGAAGGTCGCCAAGGACTGGCAGCGCGATCCCAAGCAGCTGCGCAAGCTGGGGTTCTGAGCGGGACCACGTCCCGGGCCCCGTCAGACGTACGCCCGTGGCCTCACGCGCCCTCCTTCAGGACGCGTGAGACCAGGGCGCGCTGGGCGTCGGTCAGCCGCGGGTCCGCGCAGTGCACGGTCCGGCCGTCGACCGTGATCCGGTAGCTGAAGCCGTCAGGGACGCCCGTCGCGGAAGCCTCCCGGCCGCCGGTGAGCGCCGATGCGGCCAGGGCCTCCCACTCGTGGGCGTCGGCCCGTCCCGAGGTGTCGATCTCGCGATGGCGCGCGATGCCGGCGAAGCCGCCGGTCCTGCTCACCTGGATCCGCATGCGGTGTCCCTTCCTCGACGGGCCCGGCCGGCTACGCGGTCGGCACACCCACCTCCGACCAGGCCTTGAGGACCGCCTCGGCCTCGTCGCCCTCGCCGAAGCGGCTGCGGGCCGCCGCCACGGTCAGCCGGGCGAAGGACGCGAAGTCCGCGTCCACCGCCAGTTCACCACCGGTGAGCACATCGAACCAGAGCTGGCCCGCCCGCTCCCAGGAACTGCCGCCGAGCGCGGTGGCCAGCAGGTAGAACGCGCGGTTCGGGATGCCGGAGTTGAGGTGGACCCCGCCGTTGTCCTCGCCCGTGTGGATGTAGTCGTCCATCGAGGCGGGCTGCGGGTCCTTGCCGAGCACGTCGTCGTCGTACGCGGTGCCGGGCGCCTTCATCGAGCGCAGTGCCACACCCTGGACGCGGGGCGCCAGCAGCCCCGCGCCGATCAGCCAGTCGGCCTGCCCGGCGGTCTGGCCGAGCGAGTACTGCTTGACCAGGGAGCCGAACACGTCGGACACGGACTCGTTGAGCGCGCCGGACTGGCCGTAGTAGTTCAGGTTGGCCGTGTACTGGGTCAGCCCGTGCGCCAGTTCGTGCGCGATGACGTCGATGGCGACGGTGAAGTCGAGGAAGATCTCGCCGTCCCCGTCACCGAAGACCATCTGCTCGCCGTCGAAGAAGGCGTTGTTGTACTTCTCGTCGTAGTGCACGGAACCGATCAGCGGCAGCCCGTTGCCGTCGATCGAACGGCGGCCGTAGGCGCTGAGCAGCAGGTCGAAGGTGGCGCCGAGGCCCGCGTAGGCGCGGTTGACACTGGCGTCGGACGTGGGGTCCTCGCCCTCGGCGCGGACCTTCGTACCGGGCAGATCCGTGCCGTGGCGGCAGTCGTAGAGCGTGCGGTCGGGTTTGCCGGAGCGGTCGTCCTCCGGCGCCGGGTTGATCGTGGGCCGGACGACGGTGGTGACCTGGCGCCGGGTGCGCCGGGCGGCGTCGGCCTCCAGGGTGCGGCGGGCGGGGCCCGCGAGGACGGGGTCGTCGGACTGCGACAGCTTGTCGAGGACGTGGGGCGGCACGATGGTGCAGAAGACAGGACGGTGTTCGTGCTGAGATCGAGGCTGCATACACACGACTGTGGCAGTGCGTGATCGTCATGTCACTGGTTGCCACCAGGATTGACGAAATAGAGTGATCCCTCACTGTTTGCCGGTTAGCGGGCCCGATCCCGCATACTGATACGGCACCGACGTCCCGGGCGCCCCTCGGCTAGTCTCTTCGCATCATGCGTTTCGGGCTGCTTCTTCTTAGCTGCCGCGGCGAGGGCCTGTAGTCGTAGGCCGACCCCCTCCCCGCGGAGTCTGGTGTTGCAGGAACACAGTCGGCCGTCCCCTTGCAGGACACCCGAGGAGCCCTACGCCATGACCGCAGTGAACCCCGCGCAGACCCCCGCCGAGAACGCCGTGGGCCGCCCCACGCCGATCACCAACGCCACGGGTCTGCAGAAGCCGTCCGGGATGCCGGTCCACAAGTACGGCCGCTACGAGGCCGTCGAGATCCCCGACCGCACCTGGCCCGAGAAGCGGGTCACCAAGGCGCCCCGCTGGCTCTCCACCGACCTGCGCGACGGCAACCAGGCTCTGATCGACCCGATGTCGCCGGCCCGCAAGCGCGAGATGTTCGACCTGCTGGTCCGCATGGGCTACAAGGAGATCGAGGTCGGCTTCCCGTCCTCGGGCGAGACCGACTTCGCCTTCGTCCGCTCCATCATCGAAGAGGGCGCGATCCCCGAGGACGTGACGATCTCCGTCCTGACGCAGGCCCGCGAGGAACTGATCGAGCGGACCGTCGAATCCCTGCGCGGCGCCCACCGCGCCACCGTGCACCTGTACAACGCGACCGCCCCCACCTTCCGCCGCGTGGTCTTCCGCGGCTCCAAGGAGCAGGTCAAGCAGATCGCCGTGGACGGCACCCGGCTGGTCATGGAGTACGCCGAGAAGATCCTGGGCGACGAGACGATCTTCGGCTACCAGTACAGCCCCGAGATCTTCACCGACACCGAGCTGGACTTCGCCCTGGAGGTCTGCGAGGCGGTCTGTGACGTATGGCAGCCCGAGGAGGGCCGCGAGATCATCCTCAACCTGCCCGCCACCGTGGAGCGTTCGACGCCGTCCACGCACGCGGACCGGTTCGAGTGGATGTCGCGCAACCTGTCGCGCCGTGAGTACGTCTGTCTGTCCGTCCACCCGCACAACGACCGCGGCACCGCCGTCGCCGCCGCCGAACTGGCCCTGATGGCCGGTGCGGACCGGATCGAGGGCTGCCTGTTCGGCCAGGGCGAGCGCACCGGCAACGTCGACCTGGTGACGCTGGGCATGAACCTGTTCTCGCAGGGCGTGGACCCGCAGATCGACTTCTCGCAGATCGACGAGATCCGGCGCACCAGCGAGTACTGCAACCAGATGGAGGTCCACCCGCGCCACCCCTACGCGGGCGACCTGGTCTACACCGCCTTCTCCGGCTCCCACCAGGACGCCATCAAGAAGGGCTTCGACGCCATGGAGGCCGACGCGGCCGCCCAGGGCAAGACCGTCGATGACATCGAGTGGGCGGTCCCGTACCTGCCGATCGACCCGAAGGACGTCGGCCGTTCCTACGAGGCCGTCATCCGGGTCAACTCGCAGTCCGGCAAGGGTGGCATCGCGTACGTCCTGAAGAACGACCACAAGCTGGACCTGCCGCGCCGGATGCAGATCGAGTTCTCCCGGATCATTCAGGCCAAGACCGACGCCGAGGGCGGCGAGGTCACG
The DNA here is from genome assembly GCF_035917155.1 of Streptomyces sp. NBC_00385. Lineage (NCBI taxonomy): Bacteria > Bacillati > Actinomycetota > Actinomycetes > Kitasatosporales > Streptomycetaceae > Streptomyces > Streptomyces sp. NBC_00385. Next base: position 5,946,042 of record NZ_CP107951.1, read on the forward strand.
CCGACGCAGATCTGGACCACGTTCCAGGACGAGTACCTGCCCAACCCCGAGAACGCTGCGGCTCAATGGGGTCGCGTACAGATCCGCTCCGGCCAGACCACGACCGGCTCGGACGGCCGGGACACGATCACCGTCGAGGCGAACGTCGACGGCTCGGACACCGTGCTCACCGGCACCGGCAACGGCCCGATCTCCGCGTTCTTCGAAGCGCTGCAGGCCATCGGTATCGACGCGCGGCTGCTGGACTACACCGAGCACACGATGAGCGAGGGCGCGAGCGCGCAGGCCGCCTCGTACATCGAGTGCGCCATCGACGGAAAGGTCCTGTGGGGCATCGGCATCGACGCCAACACCACGCGGGCCTCCCTGAAGGCGGTCGTCTCGGCGGTCAACCGCGCCACCCGCTGACCCGGCGCCCGAAAGGGCATGAAGTCGTACGGTCCGTGAACCCCGCCCACCCGCACCCGGGGGGCGGGGTTCGGCCATCTCCGGACGGTTGTGACGGGCGAGATGCTGACGCCGCTTCACGGATGTGGTTAACATCACGTCCAACACGGCAATGTTGCCGGAGCGTTACGGAGGTGTGCGACGTGCGGTCAGCCCTGGGACGAAGCGCCACAAAGCTGCGTATCTGCGGCACCCGCACCCTGTGGGACACCGTCGGTGACGGCGAGTTCTTCTGCCCCGGCTGCGGGGGCGACCGCAACTACCGCCGCCTCACCGGCCGCCGCCGCTTCGCGGTCCTCGGCGTACCGCTGCTGCGGCGCGGCACCGTGGGACCGGTCGTCGAATGCGCCGCCTGCCACGCCCACTTCGACCCCGAGGCGCTCGACCACCCCACCACCACACGGTTCTCCGCGATGCTCAGGGACGCCGTCCACACCGTGACCCTCGGGGTCCTCGCGGCCGGCGGCAGCACCTCCCGTACGGTCCTGGACACGGCCGTCGAGACCGTGCGGGGCGCCGGCTTCGACGACTGCACCCAGGAACAGCTGGCCACCGTCGTCGAGATCCTCGCCGCCGACATCGGCCACGGCTCCGCGTTCGACCCCGCCGCCGAGGCCTGCGGGGCGGCCCTCGCCATCGAACTCCACGAGGCGCTGGAGCCCCTCGCCCCGCATCTCGCCCCCGCAGGACGCGAATCGATTCTGCTCCAGGGCGCCCGGATCGCCCTCGCCGACGGCCCGTACAGCCCCGCCGAGCGCGAGGTGCTGACCACGGTCGGCGGCGCGCTGCGGCTGCGCGGCGAGGACACCGCACGCCTTCTCGCGGCCGCGGCCCGTACGCCCTCCTGAGCCCCTTTCCGCACCGGCCCGGTACTCCCGCGGGAGTACCCGGGCCGCAGCACCCTCCCCGGCAGTAGCCGGGAAGTCGGCCCCCGGTGCGACGTATCGCCCCCGGCCCGACGGGAGTCTGGACATGACCGGACACCCGTACGGAAGGGGGGCCTCCCATGAGGGCCGCAGCACAGGACGAGGACGAGCGGACACGGCCACGCAGCAGGTGGCGGATGCTGCCCTGGGCGGTCGTCGCACTCTGGGTCGCCGTGATCGCCGTTGCCGGCCCGCTGGCCGGCAAGCTCGGGGACGTACAGGTCAACCGTGCCGTCGACTATCTGCCGGCGAGCGCCGACTCCACCCAGGTGGCGGAGATCCAGGACACGCTGCCCGGCGGCGAGTCGACCGACCTCGTCCTCGTCTACCACCGCGACGGCGGACTGACCGCCGCCGACCGGGCCACGGCCGCCCGGCAGACCGCCGAGGTCGCGGGCGCCCACACCCTCACCGCACCGCCGCGAGCCGTGCCCTCCTCGGACGGCACCACCCTGATGTACCCGGTCTCCACGACCGAGCCCGGCCAGGACGACGAGGCGCGGACCGCGTTCGTCGACGACGTGCGCGAGACCGTGAAGGGCGACGGCGGACTGGGCGTCGAGGTCGGCGGGCCCGGGGCGCTGAACGTCGACGCGCAGAAGGTGTACGGCTCGCTCGGCGGACCGCTGCTCTACACGACCGTCGCCGTCGTCGCGATCCTGCTGATCCTCATCTACCGCAGCCCGCTGCTGTGGCTGGTGCCGCTCGTCGTCGCGGGCGTCGCCGACGCCCTGTCGATGGCGGTCGTTTACGGCCTCAACCGCGGCTTCGACGTCACCGTCACCGGCCAGAGCTCCGCCGTGATGACCATCCTCGTCTTCGGCGCGGGCACCGACTACGCGCTCCTGCTCGTCTCCCGCTACCGCGAGGAACTCACCCGCGTCGCCCGGCCGCACGAGGCGATGGCGGCGGCGCTGCGCGGCTGCGGTCCCGCCGTCGTCGCCTCCTCCGCCACCGTCGCGGCGGGCCTCCTGTGCCTCCTGGCGGCCGATCTCACCAGCAGCCGCGGTATGGGACCCATCGCCGCCGTCGGGGTGCTGTGCGCGCTCCTGGCGATGCTGACGCTGCTTCCCGCCGTCCTGGTGCTCCTGGGCCGCCGGGTGTTCTGGCCGCTCGTTCCCGTGTACGGCTCCGAGCCGAAGAAGCGTCGCTCGCTCTTCGCCGCCATGGGCGGCTCGGCCGGACGCCGGCCCGTCGCGGTCCTCGTGACCGGCGGGGTACTGCTCGGCGCGCTGTCGCTCGGGGCGTTCAACCTGCCCGGCGACCTCAAGCAGGAGGACTCCTTCACCAGCAAGCCGGACTCGGTCGCCGCCATGGCGACCCTCGCCGACGCCTACCCCGGCCGCTCCAGCCAGCCGATCACCGTGCTCGCCCCCACCGACCGGGCCGGCGCCGCGCTGGCGAAGGCCCGTACGACCGAGGGCGTCGCCTCCGCCGAACGCGGACGCAGCGGCGGCGGCTGGACCGAACTGTCCGTCGTCGCCGAGGACCGGCCCGAGTCCGCGGGGGAGCGGGACACCATCCACGCCCTGCGCGAGGGCCTGGACGGCAGCCATGTCGGCGGGCCCGGCGCCCAGCAGATGGACCTGGAGACGGCCAGCTCCCGGGACCTGGGGATCGTCGTCCCGCTCGTCCTGCTCTCCGTCCTGCTGATCCTGATCGTCCTGCTCCGCAGCCTCGTCGCCCCGCTGCTGCTCGTCGCCGCGGTCGTCGCGGTCTGGGGCGCCGCGCTCGGCATCGGCGGACTGCTCTTCGAACCGGTCCTCGGGCTCAAGGGCACCGACCCCGGGCTGCCGCTGCTCACCTTCGTCTTCCTGGTGGCCCTCGGCGTCGACTACGGCATCTTCCTGATGCACCGGGTCCGCGAGGAGGCCCGGCGCGGCGCCGAACCCACCGAGGCAGCGCTCACCGCCCTGCGCACCACCGGCGGCGTGATCGCCTCGGCGGGACTGGTCCTCGCCGCCACCTTCGCGGTCCTGACGAACATGCCGCTGACCTCCCTGGTCGAGATGGGCTTCGTCATCGCCGTGGGCGTCCTGCTCGACACCTTCCTGGTCCGCACCTACCTGGTGACCTCGGCGAGCGTGGCCCTGCAGAGGAGGATGTGGTGGCCCGGCGCGCTCAGCCGGACCCCCGCCGCACCGGCCTCCCGGGAACCGGAACTCGTCGGGACGCCCTGACAGTGCCCCGCCCCGTACCGGAGGATGGCGGCGTGTCCACCACCGCACGCCGCCGCGACCGCATCCTGGCCGTCGTCAACCGCGACCCGATGCAGGCGCCGCACAAGACGCGCACCGACGCCCTCGTAGCCGTGGGCGCCGGTGCGCTCTCCGCCGCCCTCGCCCTGTTCGCCGACGACGCCGTCGCGCCCGACGCGCTCGGCTGGCTCCTGCTGATGGCCAGCGCCGCACCGCTCGTGTGGCGGCGACGGAACCCCGTCCTCGTGCTGCTCGCCATGGTCCCGCTGCTGATGCTCTACCACGGCCTCGACAACGCCCATACGGCTCCGATGCCGCAGACCTGGATCGTGCTCTACACCGTGGCCGTGACCGGACGCCCGCTGCGCACGCTGCTCACCGGCATCGGCGTGACCTCCGTGATGGTGACGGTGGTGCTGAGCATCGACGCCCATCAGGGGCTCGAACTGCTGCGCATCTCCGGGTGGATCATCGCCATCCTGTTCTGCGGGGTCGACGTACGCGTCTACCGCCAGTACGTCGCCTCGGTGCTGGAGCGCGCTGAACGCGCCGAACAGACCCGCGAGGAGGAGGCCCGGCGCCGGGTCGCCGAGGAACGGCTGCGGATCGCCCGCGACCTGCACGACCTGCTGGCCCACAGCATCACCCTCATCGGCGTGCAGACCTCGGTCGCCTCGCACATCCTGACCGTCGACCCGGAACGGCTGGACCGCCAAGCGATCGCGGCCTCGCTGGACGACATCGCGGACACCTGCCGCGAAGCCAGGGCGGAACTCCGGACCACCCTCCAGGTGCTGCGCGACACCGGGCAGGGCGACGGGCGGGACGACCGGCAGGGCTGCCGGCGCGACGCAGACGGCCCGCTGCCCGATCTGGCCGCCCTGCCCGGCCTCGTACGGGCCGCCGAGGCGGCCGGGGCCCGGGTCGACCTCCAGGTGCGGGTACCCGACGGCCGCCTCGCCCCGGCGACCGGAGCGGCCGCGTACCGCATCGTGCAGGAGTCCCTGACGAACGCGGTACGGCACGCGGGCCCCGGCGTCCGCATCGTCGTCGCCGTCGCGCCCGCCGGCACGGGCGGCCTGCGGGTCACGGTCACCGACGACGGCACCGGCCCGGTGGACGACGGCTCCGCGCCCGGCTTCGGCATCCTCGGGATGCGGGAGAGGGCCCGCAGCACGGGCGGCACCCTGGACGCCGGACCCCGCCCCGGCGGCGGCTTCGAGGTCTCCGCGCTGCTGCCGTTCCGGAAACCGGGCGAGGACCGGCCCAACGCGTCCGCGCCGTTCCGGAAACAGGGCGAGGACCGGCCCGGCGCATCGCCGCACCTGACCCAGGCAACGGAGACCGCCTCATGATCCGCGTACTGCTCGCCGACGACCAGACCCTCGTCCGGGCGGCGTTCGCGATGCTCGTCGGCTCCGACCCCGGCATGGAGGTCGTGGGAGAGGCCGCCACCGGTCTCGAAGCCGTCGCGCTCGCCCGCTCCGCCCGCGCCGACCTCGTCGTGATGGACATCAGGATGCCCGAACTCGACGGCATCGAGGCGACCCGCCGCATCGCCGCCGACGAGGACCTGGCCGGAGTGAAGGTCCTGGTCCTGACCACGTACGACACCGACGACCACATCCTCGACGCGCTGCGCGCCGGTGCCTCCGGCTTCCTGGTCAAGGACACCCGGCCCGCCGACCTGCTCGCCGCGATCAGGACGGTGGCCGCGGGCGAGGCCCTGCTCTCGCCCGGCCCGACCGCCCGGCTGATCGCCCGGGTCCTCAGCGCACCGCAGCCCCCGACCGGAGCAGGGCCGGGCGGCCCCGCGATGCTCTCCGACCGGGAACGCCAGGTCCTCGCCCTCGTCGCACGCGGCCTCAACAACACCGAGATCGCCGAGGCCCTCGGCCTCAGCCCGCTCACCGCCAAGACCCACGTCAGCCGGATCATGGGCAAGCTGGCCGCCCGGGACCGGGCCCAGCTGGTGATCGTCGCCTACGAATCCGGGCTCGTCGTGCCCGCCGGCGGCAGCGCGGAGGTGAACTGACCGGACCGGGTTGCGGGGCCGGGCCCGCCGGGCCACCCGCGTACCGGACAATGGAGCCATGAGCTTGTTCCGGGACGACGGCGTGGTGCTCCGCACGCAGAAGCTGGGCGAGGCCGACCGGATCATCACGATCCTGACCCGCGGCCACGGCCGGGTACGGGCCGTCGCGCGCGGCGTACGGCGCACGAAGTCGAAGTTCGGGGCCAGGCTGGAGCCGTTCTCCCACGTGGACGTGCAGTTCTTCGCCCGTGGCAGCGAGCTGGTCGGGCGCGGACTGCCGCTCTGTACCCAGAGCGAGACCATCGCCCCGTACGGCGGCGGGATCGTCACCGACTACGGGCGCTACACCGCCGGCACCGCGATGCTGGAGACCGCCGAACGCTTCACGGACCACGAGGGCGAGCCCGCGGTCCAGCAGTACCTGCTGCTGGTGGGCGGCCTGCGCACCCTGTCCCGCGCGGAGCACGAGCCGAACCTCATCCTCGACGCCTTCCTGCTGCGCTCCCTCGCGGTCAACGGCTACGCCCCCAGCTTCGTCGACTGCGCCCGGTGCGGAATGCCCGGTCCGAACCGGTTCTTCTCCGTCGCGGCGGGCGGCGTCATCTGCGGCGACTGCCGGGTACCCGGCAGCGTCGTACCCTCGGCGGAGGCCGTCACCCTGCTGAGCGCACTGCTCTCCGGCGACTGGGAGACGGCGGACGCGTGCGAGGCGCGTCATGTCAGGGAGGGGAGCGGGCTGGTGTCCGCCTATCTGCACTGGCATCTGGAGCGCGGCCTGCGTTCGCTGCGGTACGTGGAAAAGTAGACACAGGGAGACGGAAAAGCTCATGGCAGTACGCGGAATCCTCGGCGGCCGCAACCGGCGGGACTACAAGACCCCGGAGCCGCACCCGTCCGGTGCCGTGCCCCCGAAGATCCCCGGCGAGCTGGTGCCCAAGCACGTCGCCGTCGTCATGGACGGCAACGGCCGCTGGGCCAAGGAGCGGGGCCTGCCGCGCACCGAGGGCCACAAGGTCGGCGAGGGCGTCGTCATGGACGTGCTCAAGGGCTGCATCGAGATGGGCGTCAAGAACCTCTCGCTGTACGCCTTCTCCACCGAGAACTGGAAGCGGTCCCCGGAGGAGGTGAAGTTCCTCATGAACTTCAACCGGGACGTCATCCGCCGCCGCCGTGACGAGATGGACGAACTCGGCATCCGGATCCGCTGGGTCGGCCGCATGCCGAAGCTGTGGAAGTCCGTCGTCCAGGAGCTCCAGGTCGCCCAGGAGCAGACCAAGGACAACGACAGGATGACGCTGTACTTCTGTGTCAACTACGGAGGCCGGGCCGAGATCGCGGACGCCGCGCAGCGGATCGCCCAGGACGTGGCGGCCGGGAGGCTCGACCCGTCGAAGGTCAACGAGAAGACCTTCGCGAAGTACATCTACTACCCGGACATGCCGGACGTCGACCTCTTCGTCCGCCCCAGCGGCGAACAGCGCACGTCCAACTACCTGATCTGGCAGAGCGCGTACGCCGAGATGGTCTTCCAGGACGTGCTGTGGCCGGACTTCGACCGCCGCGACCTGTGGCGCGCCTGTCTGGAGTTCGCCCAGCGCGACCGGCGCTTCGGCGGTGCGGTGGAAGCGGCACAGAAAGCGGAACCCACGGCCTGAGCCGTTGTCGGTACCATCACGGCTCTTCACACTTCAGGGGGGGCCATGAGTGAGCAGCAGGAGGCCGCGCACGGTGCGGTCGAGCTGAGCTACGACCCGGAGCTGCGGGACTACACGGCGGCGCTCCGCGTGCGCGACCGGGTCGGCGTGGCGGGCCGGCGGCAGCGGAAGCTGGTGGGGGCCGCGACGGGGTGTCTCGTCGTGGCCACCGCGCTGTCCCTGGCGAGAGGCGCCGACGTGCCGGCGCCGCTGCCGGTGGCGTTGCTGCTCTGCGGCTCGGTGCTGTTCCTGAGCCCGTGGCTGATGGCGCGCCAGCTGTTCCGGTTCGTGCGGCGGCAGGGGGAGTTCCGGGTGCGGGTCGACGAGTCCGGCGTCGGCGTCGACACGCGCAACTCCAGCACGGTCATCCGGTGGCAGGCGCAGCCGCGGTACGTGGAGACGGCGGATCTCTTCGTGATGCTCAGCGACGACAAGAACGCCACCGCGCTGACCGTGATAGCCAAGCGCGGCGCCCGGGCCGCGTCCGACGTGGACCGCCTGCGCGAGATCTTCGACCGGCACCTGACAAAGGTCTGACGCCCCGGAGACCGGCACGTCCCGGCCGCTGCGGCGAGGGACGGAGCCGGGGCGTCACTTCTCGGCGTTCGCGCACTCCACGCACGTACCGAAGACCTCGACCGTGTGCGCCACGTTCACGAAGCCGTGCTGCGCCGCGATGGTCTCGGCCCACGTCTCCACCGCCGGGCCCTCGACCTCGACGGCCTTGCCGCACATCCGGCACACCAGATGGTGGTGGTGGTCGCCGGTCGAGCACCGGCGGTAGACGGACTCGCCCTCGGTGGTGCGCAGCACATCGACCTCGCCCGCGTCCGCGAGGGACTGCAGGGTGCGGTAGACCGTGGTCAGCCCCACCGAGTCACCGCGGTGCTTGAGCACGTCGTGCAGGTCCTGGGCGCTGCGGAACTCGTCCACCTCGTCGAGCGCAGCGGCCACCGCTGCCCGCTGCCGGGTCGACCGGCCGCGTACCGGTGCAGCGTTCGTTCCACTGATCGGCGCCGTCGCCACAGGAGCCTCCTCGTGTCGCCCGTACGTGTGTCGGGCCATTGTGCCAGTCCGCACCGGCGGCGGGGTCAGGCCGACCGCACAGGTGCGTCGTCCGCGGCCGGGCGGGTGGCCGGTACTTCCAGGGTGCACCGCTCGTCCGCCGTTTCGCGCCGTCGGGCGCGGATCCGGGCCAGCGGGGCGGCGAGCAGGGTCAGGGCGATGAACACCCCGATGGCCAGCAGCACGATCGTCGCGCCGGGCGGGACGTCCTGGTAGTACGACGTGATGGTGCCGGCCAGCGTCACCGCGACCCCGGTGACGACCGAGAGCACGAACGTCACCTTGAACGAGCGGGTGATCTGCTGCGCGGCGGCGACCGGGACCACCATCAGGGCGCTGACCAGCAGCAGCCCGACGACCCGCATCGCGACGGTGACGGTGACGGCGGCGGTGACCGCGATCAGCAGGTTCAGCACGCGCACCGGGAGGCCGGTGACCCGGGCGAACTCCTCGTCCTGGCTGACGGCGAACAGCTGCCGCCGCAGCCCCACCGTCACCAGCAGCACGAACGCGGCCAGCAGGGCGATCGCGGTGATGTCCTCGGAGGAGACCGTGGACAGCGAGCCGAACAGGTACGAGGTGAGGTTGGCGTTGGAGCCGGTGTCGGAGAGGTTGATCAGCAGGACACCGCCCGCCATGCCGCCGTAGAAGAGCATCGCCAGGGCGATGTCGCCGCGGGTGCGTCCGTACCAGCGGATCAGTTCCATCGTGACCGCGCCGACGACGGCGACGGCCGTGGCCATCCAGACGGGGCTGGTGGAGAGCAGGAAGCCGAGGCCGACGCCGGTCATCGCGATGTGGCCGATGCCGTCGCCCATCAGGGCCTGCCGGCGCTGCACCAGGTAGATGCCGACGGCGGGGGCGATGACGCCGACCAGCACGGCGGCGATCAGTGCCCGCTGCATGAAGGGAGGGGTGAGGAATTCCATGATCAGCTCAGCAGTCCCGTCCGGACGGGCTCGGAGGCCGCGTGGGGGTGTACGTGGTCGTGGCCGGGCAGGGCGTGCTGCCCGAGGGCCTTCGGGGGTGGGCCGTCGTGCATCACGCAGCCGTCGCGCAGGACGACCGCCCGGTCGATCAGGGGCTCCAGCGGGCCGAGCTCGTGCAGGACGAGCAGCACGGTGGTGCCGAGCGCGACCTGCTCGCGCAGGGTCTCGGCGAGGATCTCCTGGCTGGCCAGGTCGACGCCGGCCATCGGCTCGTCCATGATCAGCAGCTCGGGTTCGGAGGCGAGCGCGCGGGCGATCAGTACGCGCTGGTGCTGACCGCCGGAGAGGGCGTCCACGGAGTCCCTGGCGCGGTCGGCGAGGCCGACGAGCGCGATGGCGCGGTCGACGGCGGCCCGGTCGGCCCTGCGCGGCAGCCCCAGCCGGGTGCGCGAGAGCCGCCCGGAGGAGACGACCTCGCGGATCGTGGCGGGCACCCCGCCGGCCGCCGTGGTCCGCTGCGGTACGTAACCGACCCGGGCCCAGTCACGGAAACGGCGCAGCGGCGTGCCGAAGAGCTCGACGGTGCCGCCGGTGAGCGGGACCTGGCCGATGACGGAGCGTACGGCGGTCGACTTTCCGGAACCGTTGGCACCGAGCAGGGCGACGACCTCGCCGCGGCGCACGGTCAGGTCGATGCCGCGCAGCACGGGGCGTGCGCCGAGGGTGGCCGTGGCGTCGCGCACGACGATCACGGGGGCGGGCGTGGTGCTCACTGTGGTGCTCTGGGGCTCGGGCATGAGCGCCTCCGGTGCTGCTGTGCGGTTCGGGCCGACCGGGTCTGCGGGGTCTGCGCGGTCTGAGGGGTCTGCGGGGTCGCTCACTTCGCGCCGAGCGCCTTCTGCAGGGCGGCGAGGTTGGACTCCATGACCTCGATGTAGTCATCGCCCTTGGACTTGCCGGTGATTCCCTCCAGCGGGTCCAGGACGTCGGTCTTCAGGCCGGTGTCCCGGGCGACGGTCTTCGCCGTCTTGTCACTGGCGAGCGTCTCGAAGAAGACGGTGGTGACCTTCTTCTCCTGGGCGATCGCGTGCAGGGCGCTGATCCGGGCGGGGCTGGGCTCGGCCTCGGGGTCGATGCCGGCGATGCCCTCCTGGGTGAGGCCGTAGCGCTCGGCCAGGTACCCGAAGGCGGAGTGGGTGGTGATGAACGTCTTCGTCGCGGTGTTCTTCAGCCCCTTCTCGTACGCGGCATCGAGCGCGCCGAGCTCGGTGACCAGGGCGGTGGTGTTCTTGCGGTAGTCCGCGGCGTGGTCCGGGTCGGTCTTCTCCAGGGAGGCCCCCACCCCCTTGGCGACCTGGGCGTACTTCACCGGGTCCAGCCAGATGTGCGGGTCGGCGCCGGCCTCCTCGCCCTCGTGCTCGTGGGCGTGCTCCTCGCCGCCGACCTCGGCGCCGTGGTCCTCCAGCGTGGTGAGCGTCGCGGCGTCGACGGTGTGCTCGGACTCGGAGAGCTTGATCGCGTCGTCGACGGCGGGCTGGAGGCCCTTGAGGTAGAGGATGTAGTCCGCGTCGCTCAGGCCGCCGACCTCCCGCGGGCTGAGCTCCAGGTCGTGCGGCTCCACGCCCGGCTTGGTCAGGGTGGAGACGGAGACGTGGTTCCCGCCGATCTGCTCGGCCAGGAACTGCATCGGGTAGAAGGACGCCACCACGTTCAGCTTGTCGCCGCTCCTGCGGTCGGCGGCGTCGGAGGTGGAGCAGGCGGAGAGGGCGGTGAGGCCGAGGACGACTGCTCCGGCGACGGCGGTCGTGGGTATGAGGCGGCGTACGTTCATGACAGTCATTTTCAACAAAAGTGGAAACGATTGTCAACAAGGCCGATGAGATGCCCCGGGACGGGCCGCTCGGCGGACCGGTCCGATACCGATTTGATCGAAGGGGCGTGCCCGCCGGTAATCTGAGGCATCCGCGCACCCGTCTCCCGACCACCACCCCCCACCGAGGCGCTTCGCGTCAGCCCTGTCCAGTTCCGTCGTCGTAATGAAGAGAGCACCGTGGCCGCCGACAAGATCGACACCATCGTCAGCCTGAGCAAGCGCCGTGGCTTCGTCTACCCCTGCAGTGAGATCTACGGTGGCCAGAAGGCCGCCTGGGACTACGGGCCGCTGGGTGTCGAGCTCAAGGAGAACCTCAAGCGCCAGTGGTGGCGCTACATGGTCACCTCGCGCGAGGACGTGGTCGGACTCGACTCGTCGGTCATCCTGGCGCCCGAGGTGTGGGTGGCCTCCGGTCACGTCGCCACGTTCTCCGACCCGCTGACCGAGTGCACCTCCTGCCACAAGCGCTACCGCGCGGACCACCTGGAGGAGGCGTACGAGGAGAAGCACGGCAAGCCGCCCGTCAACGGCCTCGCCGACCTCAACTGCCCCAACTGCGGCAACAAGGGCACCTTCACGGAGCCCAAGCAGTTCTCCGGCCTGCTCTCCACGCACCTCGGCCCGACCCAGGACTCCGGCTCGGTGGCCTACCTGCGCCCCGAGACCGCCCAGGGCATCTTCACCAACTTCGGCCAGGTGCAGCAGACTTCCCGTAAGAAGCCGCCGTTCGGCATCGCGCAGATGGGCAAGTCCTTCCGGAACGAGATCACTCCGGGCAACTTCATCTTCCGCACCCGCGAGTTCGAGCAGATGGAGATGGAGTTCTTCGTCAAGCCGGGCGAGGACGAGCAGTGGCAGGAGTACTGGATGCAGCAGCGCTGGAACTGGTACACCGGCCTCGGCATGCGCGAGGAGAACATGCGGTGGTTCGAGCACCCCGCGGAGAAGCTCTCGCACTACTCCAAGCGCACCGCTGACATCGAGTACCGCTTCCGCTTCGGCGGCAGCGAGTGGGGCGAGCTGGAGGGCGTCGCCAACCGCACGGACTACGACCTCAAGGCGCACTCCAAGGCGTCCGGCACCGACCTGCAGTTCTACGACCAGGAGGCCGGCGAGCGCTGGACCCCCTACGTCATCGAGCCCGCGGCCGGTGTCGGCCGCGCGATGCTGGCCTTCCTCCTGGACGCCTACGTCGAGGACGAGGCGCCCAACGCCAAGGGCGTCATGGAGAAGCGCACCGTGATGCGCCTCGACCCGCGCCTGGCGCCGGTCAAGGTCGCGGTCCTGCCGCTGTCCCGCAACCCGCAGCTCTCGCCGAAGGCCAAGGGCCTCGCGGCCGACCTGCGGCAGAACTGGAACATCGAGTTCGACGACGCCGGCGCCATCGGCCGCCGCTACCGTCGCCAGGACGAGATCGGCACGCCGTTCTGCGTCACCGTCGACTTCGACACCCTCGACGACAACGCGGTGACCGTGCGCGAGCGCGACACCATGAAGCAGGAGCGCGTCTCGCTGGACCAGATCCAGGCGTACCTCGGCGCCCGTCTGCTCGGCTGCTGACACCTCGCACCCGCTTCACCCGCTGGACGAAGCCCCCGGTTCCCCGTACGGAACCGGGGGCTTCGTGCAGACTGGGCACACTCGCCCTCAGGAGGCTCGGATGCCGTCCATGACCACGAGCAAGGTCAGCAGATGGGACCAGCACGGCCGTGAACACGTCGTTCACGTGCGGAAGTCGGGAGTGCAGCGGCAGCTGAGCTGTGACACCTGCGACTGGCGCCGGCGGGTGCAGTTCCTGCCCTGGCTCAAGGCCGAGGAACACCTCGCCGAGGCCCACCAGGCGACGGTCGACCCGACGGCGACGTAGGGGACCGCGTCCGGTGCGGAGAAAAGGCGGTGCCGCGGCCGATGGGGCCGGGTACCTTTGCCGCATGTCTTCGTTCTTCCAGATCTACGAGTGAGAGTGCGGCGGGTCCGACCACCCGCCGCCCACCGGACCGATCCAGGGTCTTCTCAGACCTCACTTTCACCACGAATGGGAGAACCCCGTGGCCAAGAGCCGTAACAACCTTCTCGGCGTCGGCGGACAGCGCAAGAAGGTGTCCCGCGCCGAGCAGCAGGGCGCCGGCCCCGAGCGCAACGCCGACCGGAAGTCGGCCGCCGAGCAGAAGGCGGAGCTGCTGCGCAAGATGCGCGAGCGCACCGCCGGTACCGAGGCGGAGCCGTCGGACGCCGCCGCACCCGCCGGGCAGGACGCCCCGGAACAGGACGCGCCCGCCCAGAGCTGACGCCTCCTTCGCGGAGGGCGGTTCGCCTCACCCGTACGACCGTGGGCCCGGAACACCTGAGGTGTTCCGGGCCCACGCCCGTACCGGCGTCCCGCTCTCATGCCACCGTGCGCGGCAGCCGCAGGCTCAGCAGCGCCGTCAGGGCGACCGCCGCCAGCTGGACCAGCAGGGTCACGATCAGCGCGTCCCGCATGCCCGAGCCCGGCGCCAGTGCCAGGAACAGCGAACCGAGCGTCGCCACGCCCAGCGCCAGCGCCGCCTGCTGGGTCGTCGTCATGACGCCGCCGCCCACCCCGGCCCGCTCCGGCGGCACGTCCGACAGGACGATGCGGAACAGGACGGGCAGTTGGAGGCCCTGGCCGAAGCCGGCGACCGCCAGCCCCGGCATCAGGCCGAGCAGCCCCAGGCCCGACCACTCGCGCCACACCGTGAGGGCGAGCACGACGACGCCCACCGCCTGGATCAGCCCGCCGGCCGTCACCACGCGGCTGCCGTAGCGCCGTACCAGCCGCGGACCGGCCAGCGAGGCCGCGAAGAAGGCCACCGCCATCGGGGCCATCGACAGTCCCGACTCCGCCGGGCCCAGCCTCAGCCCCTGCTGGAGTGCGACGGCGATGACGAACATGAACCCGCCGAAGCCGATCGAGAACGGCACCACCAGCGCCAGCCCGCGCCGCAGCGAATCGAGCCGCAACAGGCTCGGCGGGATCAGCGGGACCAGTCCGCGCCGGTCCGCCCGCCGCTCCACCCGGTAGAAGGCGACGGCGGCGAACGGGAACAGCGCCAGCGAGACCCAGGTCCACAGCGGCCAGCCCGCCGCCCGCCCCTCGGTGAGCGGGGCCAGCAGCGTCACCAGTGACACGGCGAGCAGCAGCGTGCCCGGTACGTCGACGGGCGCCGGGCGCTCCGATCGCGTCTCCGGGACCGCGCGGGCCGCCAGGATCAGCCCGACGGCCGCCACCGGAACGTTGACCAGGAACACCGAGCGCCAGCCCGCGCTCCCGCCGAACACCGACGACAGCGGCGCGGCGGCGACGAGCACCCCGCCCAGGATCTGGCCCGCGACCATGGAGAGCCCGGCCGTGGCCCCGTACAGGCTCATCGCCCGGGCCCGCCGGTGGCCCGAGGTGGCCGCCTGGATGGTGGCGAGCACCTGCGGCAGCATCAGCGCCGCCGCGGCGCCCTGGGCCACCCGCGCCCCGACCAGCGTCCAGGCGTTCGGCGCCAGTCCGCAGGCCAGTGAGGTGAGCCCGAACGCGGCCATGCCCAGCAGGAAGAGCCGGCGCCGGCCGGCCATGTCGCCGAGCCGGCCGCCGAGGACGAGCAGGACGGCGTACGAGAGCCCGTACCCGGCGACGACCAGTTCCAGCAGCGCGGGACCCGCGGCGAGGTCGTGGTCGATGGTGGGCAGGGCGACGTTGACGATGAAGAAGTCGATCAGAGGAAGGGCCGCACCCAGCAGCACGGTGAACAGCCCCAACGCGCCGAGCACCGGGGCGGGGTGGTCGTGCCGCACCACGGGGGCGGCGGTGGCGTATGTCTTCGGCCGTACAGAGGATTCACTCACGACACCGACGATCGCTCTTCCCTGAGCCTGGTACCAGAGTGTCTTTATCCTGGTACCAGAAGCACCTGCCATGGCTTCGGCCGGTCCCGCATGCTGGAGGAATGACGACGATGGTGACGGCAGCCCGCAGGGGCCCGGAAGCGCCGCGGAATCCGGCGGCCGATGTCCCGGACGCGACGGGGACCGAGACCGAGATCCGGCGGCACGAGCTCGCGGACTTCCTGCGCAGCCGTCGGGAGCGGATCACCCCCGAGCAGGTAGGGCTGGTCCGGGGCGGCCGCAGGCGCACCCCGGGGCTGCGCCGAGAGGAGGTCGCCCAGCTCTCCGCCGTCGGCGTCACCTGGTACACCTGGCTCGAACAGGCGCGCGACATCCAGGTCTCGCCCCAGGTCCTCGACGCGCTCGCCCGCGCCCTGCTGCTGGATCGCAGCGAGCGCACCCATCTGTTCTCCCTCGCGGGAGCGGTGGACCCGGCGCCCGACACCGAGTGCCCGAGCATCACCCCGGCGCTGCGCACCCTGCTGCGGCAGCTGGAGCCGATCCCCGCCTGCGTGCAGAACAGCCGGTACGACGTCCTCGCCCACAACCGCACCTACGGCCGGATGCTGTGCGACATGGACGCCGTCGCCGTCGCGGACCGCAACGTCATGCTGCTGGCCTTCACGAACGAGGAGTGGCGGACCTCCGTCATGGACGTGGCCGCGGTGACCCGTCTCATGACCGCGAAATTCCGTGCGTCGATGGCCGGACACCTCGCCGAGCCCGCCTGGAAGGCGTTGCTCAAGCGGCTGGAGACGGCATCACCGGAATTCCGGGAGGCCTGGGCGCGACACGAGGTCCTCGGCCCCGGACCCCGGTCCAAGATCTTCCGCAACGCCCACGTGGGGCTGCTGCGCCTGGAGACCACCGACCTCTGGCTCGGCCCGTCGTCCGGACCGAGGCTCGTCACCTACGCACCACGCGACGAGGAGACCCGCGAGCGGCTGGAGCGGCTTCAGGCCCTCGTGGTCGAGGCCGAGGGCCGGCCCGCGGGCGCGTGAGTGGGGGGAGCGGCCTCAGGTCCTGGTGCTCGACCCCGAGGACCGACCCGCGGGCGCACCGGACGAGGCCGCGACCGCA
Source organism: Streptomyces sp. NBC_00385 (assembly GCF_035917155.1). Classification (NCBI taxonomy): domain Bacteria; kingdom Bacillati; phylum Actinomycetota; class Actinomycetes; order Kitasatosporales; family Streptomycetaceae; genus Streptomyces; species Streptomyces sp. NBC_00385. The sequence goes on from NZ_CP107951.1 coordinate 5,962,183, forward strand.
GGTTCCTCCAGCCGTTCCGCGGTCCGGCGGGCGGTGCCCCGGGCCCAGCGCCCGCTGCTCACCGTGCCGACCAGCAGGACGCACACCCCGCAGCCGGTGATGATCCACCAGGCGGTCCTGCTCGCCGCGACGAAGTCGCCCGCCGCCCCGGTGCCGTACGAGGATCCGGCGTCGGCCACCCCTGCCGCGAGGACCGCGCCGATCACGGCGACGCCCAGCGTCTGGCCGATCTGGCGGCTGGTCGAGGCGACCGCCGCGGCGACGCCCGCCTGGGAGCGGGGCATGCCGGAGACGGCGGTGTTGGTGATGGGCGCGTTCACGGCGCCGAAGCCCAGGCCGAACAGCACATAGGCGGTGAACATCGAGGCTGTGCCGGTCTCCGCGTCGAACGCCGCGAACATCAGCCCGCTCGCCGCGATCGCGACGCCCGCGACCAGCAGCGGGATGCGCGGTCCGCGGCTGGCGACGAGCCGGCCCGAGAGCGGTGACAGGACACAGACCACGGCCGCCATCGGCAGCATGTAGAGGCCGGCGTCGAGTGCGCTGAGCCCCCGTACGTCCTGCAGATAGAGGGTGTTGAGGAAGAGGAAGCCACCGAGGGCGGCGAAGGCGCTGACCGCGATGACGGTGGCCCCGCTGAAGGGGACGCTGCGGAAGAAGCGCAGATCGATCAGCGGGTCGGTGCGCCGGGGCTCGTACAGCAGCAGGCCGGCCAGGGAGGCCGCCGCGAGGGCGGCGAAGAACAGGATCTCCACCGAGGTCCAGCCCTTCTGCGGCGCCTCAATGATCGCGTACGTCAGCGAGCCCAGCAGCGTGATCACCAGCAGCTGGCCCACCGGATCCGGGCGGCGCGCCTTCGGGGCGCGGGACTCCGGGACGTACCGCGAGGTCAGCAGCAGTGCGGCGATGCCGATCGGCAGGTTGACCCAGAAGATCGACCGCCAGCCGACCGAATCGACCAGGAGGCCGCCGACCACCGGTCCCGCCGCCATGGAGATGCCGACGACAGCGCCCCAGACACCGATCGCCCGGGCGCGTTCGCGGGGGTCGGTGAAGGTGTTGGTGATGATCGACATCGCCACCGGGTTGAGCATGGAGCCACCGACGGCCTGCACCATCCGGAACGCGATCAGCGTCTCCAGGCTGGGCGCCAGCGAGCAGAGCGCCGAGCCCACGGTGAACAGGACGAGCCCGGCCATGAAGACCTTGCGTCTGCCGATCCGGTCGGCGGTGGAACCCGCGAGCATCAGCAGGGAGGCAAGGACGAGCGTGTACGCGTCGATCGTCCACTGCATCCCTGCGACGCTCGCGTCCAGGTCATGGCGCATGGCGGGCAGGGCGACGTTCAGGACGGTGTTGTCGAGGCTGACGATCAGGAGGCTCATGCAGCAGATCGCCAGTACGAGCATCCGCCGCCGGTGGCTGAGCTCAGGCATGCATGGATAGTACGGCTAACTAACGACCTCCGCTGCCAGGGCCTCGGCCGCCAGGGCCACCAGCGGATGGTCCCCGGCCGCTCCCGCGTCCCCGTCCGGCTTGGTCGTCAGCACGGCCAGCACGACCGGGGTCCCGTCCGGTGTCCAGGCGATGCCCACGTCGTTGCAGCTGCCGTACGAGCCGCCGCCGGTCTTGTCCGCCACCGTCCATTCCGGCGGCAGCCCGGCCCGGAAACGCGTCCCGCTCGTCCGGCAGTTCAGCAGCCAGCCGGTCAGCCGCTCGCGGTCGCGGAATTCCAATGCGTCCCCGAGCACGAGCCGGGCGTAGTCGCGCGCGATGGCGGCCGGGGTGGTGGTGTCCCTGCGCCGCCCGGGTTCGGCCGAATTGAGGTCGGGCTCCCAGCGGTCGAGGCGCGTCACCGCATCACCGATCGAGCGGCTGAAACGGGTCACCGCACGCGGGCCGCCGAGCTCGCGCAGCAGCAGGTTGGCCGCGGTGTTGTCGCTGTCGCAGACCGCCGCTTCGCAGAGCCGCTCGATGGTCAGCCCGCTCGCGAGGCATTCCGGGGTGTCCGTGACCGCGGAATCGGAGACGCAGTCCTCCTTCGTGTAGCGGACGAGCCGGCCGAGCACCTCGCCGTCCCGGTCCAGATCCCGCAGCACGGCCGCCGCGGCGAGCGTCTTGAACGTGGAGAGCACGGGAAACCGCTCATCGGCCCGGTGGCGGACGGCGGCCCCGGTGGCCAGGTTGTACGCGAACGCGCCGACCCGGGCGCCGTGGACGCGCTCCAGCTCGCGCAGCCGGGCGGTGGCGGAGCCGGGCGCCCGGGTCCGCGTGGCGGCCCGGGAGGGGCCGGCGGCGGCGAGCAGCGCTCCGGCCGCGCCCGCGGTGCCCAGGGAGAGCAGGGCGCGGCGGGTGGGGACCGCTCCGGCCGACCCGGCCGTGGACGCGGGCGGGCCTAAGCGGCGGGTGGGATTCATGGTCATCGTGTCCCTCGTTCACTGGTTCCGTAACAACACCCTCACGCTACGTGTCCGCACTGACAGCGGGTCCGCGCCACCCGGCCGCCCGGGCCGCCGGAGCAGTTCCCGGCGTACGCGACAATGGGGGAATGACCACGCTCGCCCCCTCGCCCCAGCTGCTCCGCATCGGCCCGCACACCGTGCAGCCGCCGGTGGTCCTGGCCCCCATGGCCGGCATCACCAACGCCCCCTTCCGCACCCTGTGCCGGGAGTTCTCGGGCGGCAAGGGGCTGTTCGTCAGCGAGATGATCACGACGCGGGCGCTGGTCGAGCGCAACGAGAAGACCATGCAGCTCATCCGCTTCGACGCGACCGAGACCCCGCGCTCGATCCAGCTGTACGGAGTGGACCCGGTCACGGTCGGCAAGGCCGTCCGCATGATCGTCGACGAGGACCTCGCCGACCACATCGACCTGAACTTCGGCTGCCCGGTCCCCAAGGTGACCCGCAAGGGCGGCGGCTCGGCGCTCCCGTACAAGCGGCCGCTGCTGCGCGCGATCCTCAACCAGGCCGTCTCCCACGCGGGCGACCTGCCGGTCACCATCAAGATGCGCAAGGGTATCGACGACGACCACATCACCTTCCTCGACGCCGGCCGGATCGCCGTCGAGGAAGGCGTCACGGCCGTCGCCCTGCACGGCAGGACGGCCGCCCAGCACTACGGCGGCACCGCCGACTGGGACGCCATCGCCCGGCTCAAGGAGCACGTCCCCGAGATCCCCGTCCTCGGCAACGGCGACATCTGGTGCGCGGACGACGCGCTGCGGATGATGCGCGAGACCGGCTGCGACGGCGTGGTCGTGGGCCGCGGCTGCCTGGGCCGCCCCTGGCTCTTCGGCGACCTGGTGAGCGCGTTCGAGGGCACGGAGACCCGGCAGGCGCCCTCCCTGCGCACCGTCGCGGACGTGATGCTGCGGCACGCGACGCTGCTGGGGGAGTGGATCGGCGACGAGGCACGCGGTGTGATCGACTTCCGCAAGCACGTGGCCTGGTACCTGAAGGGCTTCGCGGTCGGCTCCGAGATGCGCAAGAAGCTGGCGATCACCTCGTCGCTGGAGGAGCTCGGCTCGCAGCTGCAGGAACTGGAGCTGGACCAGCCCTGGCCGGACGGCGCCGACGGCCCGCGGGGGCGTACCTCGGGCAACAACCGGGTCGTGCTCCCGGACGGCTGGCTGAAGGACCCGTACGACTGCTCGGGCGTCAGCGCGGACGCGGAACTGGACACGTCGGGCGGCTGAGATCCGCCCCGCGGGCGGAGTGACACCTCGTGGGGGTGGTGGGGCACCGGGTGCCCCACCACCCCCACTGCTCATTTGAGCGTTGGATCGGGCGGGAATCGAAGAGATCAGGCCGGATCCGTCGGCCGGGGGTGTCTCATGGGTCACTTTCGTCGCGCTTGCGTGGCGTCGAGTGACCGAGAGATCACCCAGGGCTTCCATGGGGGCGTCCGCATGGTGACATCTGAGCGGCATCCCCGGCGTGATCCTCGCCACGCCTGATGGGTGCATCGCTCAGATGAGCGACTTTGCGAGGGTTGCACTTCTCAAATGATGGCACTGGGTGCCAGGGGGCTCTACTTTGATCGATCGACCCTTCTTTCACGCAGCGTGGCGGAAGGGGGTGAAAACAGTCTCCGTGCGTGCTCATTCATTCAAGAAGTGAATGACTTCGCTCGATCGGGCTAGAGGGTGCTCCACTTTCGATCTGCTGGCGGACGGGTGGTTGAGGCCGCACGACGCGCAAGCGCACGTACCCAGACACCTTCGATCTGGGTATGTTCCTCGCCGTCAGGGCAGCCACCGCGTCGTCGAGGAGTCGAGACCCGTGTCGGAAAACGAAGACCTTCAGAAGTTCGTCTACGACTTCACCGAGGGCAACAAGGAACTGAAGGACCTTCTCGGCGGGAAGGGTGCCAACCTCGCCGAGATGACCAACCTCGGGCTTCCCGTCCCTCCGGGTTTCACCATCACCACCGAGGCCTGCAAGGTCTACCTCGACAGCGGCGACGAGCCGGCCGCGCTCCGCGACGAGGTGAGTGCGCACCTCGACGCGCTTGAGGCGCGGATGGGCAAGAAGCTCGGCCAGGCCGACGACCCGCTGCTGGTGTCCGTCCGCTCCGGTGCCAAGTTCTCGATGCCCGGCATGATGGACACGGTCCTCAACATCGGCCTCTCCGACGCCTCCGTCGTCGGCCTCGTCGCCCAGTCCGGCGACGAGCGGTTCGCGTGGGACTCCTACCGCCGCCTGATCCAGATGTTCGGCAAGACCGTCCTCGGGGTCGACGGCGACCTCTTCGAGGAGGCGCTGGAGGCCGCCAAGGAGGCCAAGGGCGTCACCGTCGACGTGGACCTCGACGCGGCCGACCTGAAGAAGCTGGTCAAGCAGTTCAAGAAGATCGTCACGCGGGACGCCGGGCGCGACTTCCCGCAGGACCCGCGGGAGCAGATGGACCTGGCCATAAAGGCGGTCTTCGACTCGTGGAACACCGACCGGGCGAAGCTCTACCGCCGCCAGGAGCGCATCCCGGGCGACCTCGGCACCGCGGTCAACGTCTGCTCCATGGTCTTCGGCAACCTCGGCCCGGACTCCGGCACCGGTGTCGCGTTCACCCGTGACCCGGCCAGCGGCCACCAGGGCGTGTACGGCGACTACCTGCAGAACGCGCAGGGCGAGGACGTCGTCGCGGGCATCCGCAACACCGTGCCGCTCGCCGAGCTGGAGTCCATCGACAAGAAGTCGTACGACCAGCTGATGCAGATCATGGAGACGCTGGAGACCCACTACAAGGACCTCTGCGACATCGAGTTCACCATCGAGCGCGGCCAGCTGTGGATGCTCCAGACCCGGGTCGGCAAGCGCACCGCCGGTGCCGCGTTCCGGATCGCCACCCAGCTCGTCGACCAGGGGCTCATCGACGAGGCCGAGGCGCTCCAGCGCGTCAACGGCGCGCAGTTGGCTCAGCTGATGTTCCCGCGCTTCGACGACGAGGCGAAAACCGAGCGACTGGGGCGCGGCATCGCCGCGTCGCCGGGCGCGGCGGTCGGCAAGGCCGTCTTCGACTCGTACACCGCGGTCAAGTGGTCCCGCTCCGGCGAGAAGGTCATCCTCATCCGCCGTGAGACCAACCCGGACGACCTCGACGGCATGATCGCCGCCGAGGGCATCCTGACCTCGCGCGGCGGCAAGACCTCGCACGCGGCCGTCGTCGCCCGCGGCATGGGCAAGACCTGCGTCTGCGGCGCCGAGGACCTGGAGGTCGACACCAAGCGCCGCCGCATGACGGTGGGCGGGCGGATCATCGAGGAGGGCGACGTCGTCTCCATCGACGGCTCGACCGGCAAGGTGTACCTCGGTGAGGTACCCGTCGTACCGTCTCCGGTCGTCGAGTACTTCGAGGGCCGGATGCACGCGGGCGCCGACGACGCCGACGAGCTGGTCGCCGCCGTGCACCGGATCATGGCGTACGCGGACCGGGTGCGCCGGCTGCGGGTGCGGGCCAACGCGGACAACGCGGAGGACGCCCTGCGGGCCCGTCGCTTCGGCGCCCAGGGCATCGGGCTGTGCCGCACCGAGCACATGTTCCTCGGTGAGCGCCGCGAGATGGTCGAGAAGCTGATCCTGGCCGACACCGACCAGGAGCGGGAGACGGCCCTGGAGCAGCTGCTGCCGCTCCAGAAGGCCGACTTCATCGAGCTCTTCGAGGCGATGGACGGACTGCCCGTCACCGTACGGCTGCTGGACCCGCCGCTGCACGAGTTCCTGCCCGACATCACGGAGCTCTCGGTCCGGGTGGCGCTCGCGGAGTCCCGCAAGGACGCCAACGAGAACGATCTGCGCCTGCTGCAGGCCGTGCACAAGCTGCACGAGCAGAACCCGATGCTCGGTCTGCGCGGGGTCCGGCTCGGTCTGGTCATCCCCGGTCTGTTCGCCATGCAGGTGCGGGCGATCGCCGAGGCCGCCGCCGAGCGCAAGAACGCCAAGGGTGACCCGCGCCCGGAGATCATGATCCCGCTCGTCGGTACGGTCCAGGAGCTGGAGATCGTCCGCGAGGAGGCCGACCGGGTCATCGCCGAGGTCCAGGCCGCCACGGGCACGAACCTCAAGCTGAAGATCGGCACGATGATCGAGCTGCCGCGTGCCGCGCTCACCGCGGGTCAGATCGCCGAGGCCGCGGAGTTCTTCTCCTTCGGCACCAACGACCTGACGCAGACGGTGTGGGGCTTCTCCCGCGACGACGTGGAGGCCTCGTTCTTCACCGCGTACCTGGAGAAGGGCATCTTCGGGGTGTCGCCGTTCGAGACGATCGACAAGGACGGCGTGGGATCGCTGGTACGCAGCGCGGTCGCGGCCGGCAAGGCCACCCGCCCCGACCTGAAGCTCGGCGTCTGCGGCGAGCACGGCGGTGACCCCGAATCGGTGCACTTCTTCCACGAGGTGGGCCTGGACTACGTCTCCTGCTCCCCCTTCCGTATTCCGGTGGCCCGTCTGGAGGCGGGCCGGGCGGCTGCGGAGTCGCGCGGCAGCGACAGCCGCTGAGGCGGCGGAGCCACTGATTCCGCGGCCCGCCGCAGGACCGGACGACCCTCATCGGTCGGGCGGCGGCCGCGGAATTCCCTGAGGCGGCGGCACCCTGTGCGGGGGTGCCGCCGCCTTGTCATGCGCGCGCTCCCGTGAATGTGAGCGCTTTCTGCAATGCCCGCGTCACTTCATTGCTTCGTTTAATGCGCAAAGAGATGGGTCGGAACGGGACCGGGGTGCGGTCCATGGATCCCCACCCATGGACCGCACCCGGCTTACCCCCGTCGAGTGCGGAGCCGCACCGTCGCCAACCGCCGCCGAACGAGCAAAACCCCCCACGGCCTTCACTCGCTCTTCCGGTGGCTTCGGAATCGCACCCGACGTCGTACAGCCTTTCGGGTGACGGTGGGTCGGGGCGAGACGTTTCACCTCTGGCCGAAACCCCGTGGTGACGGGTAGTAACTCTTCGCATACTCTGGCGCGGGGGCAATTGCAGGTGCAAGGGGTGGGGGTTCGGTGCTGCGTATCCATGTCTCCGGGTGGGACCTTTCCAAGGTGCGGATGGCCACCGGGCCGGACGCGTTATGGGAGACCATTCTCAGCTTTCACCGGCTGAGGGACCGGCGGGCTTCCACGGTGTTCGGGAAATGGCGCTCGGAAGCGCGACCGCGGTTGAATGGTGAAGTACGTTTGCTGTCCGCCGTGGTTCCACCGCGCGGCTATTTCCCGGACTTCCTGACGCCTTCTCGGGAAGGCGCCGAACCGATGGACTTCACCACCGGAATGGAGGCCCTGCGCGACACCCCGCCCGAGCGGCTGCGGGCCGAACTGGCGGTCCTGGGCGCCCAGGCGGCGGCCGGCGGCCGCGGTGCGGCCCGGCAGGCGGTCCGGCCCGTGGCACTGGACGCGCTGGGCGAGGGCCGGGCGGAGCCCCTGGGCCGGCTCATCGGCGTGCTGCGCGCCTACCACCGGGCCGCCGTCGAGCCGTACTGGCCGCACATCCAGGCCAGCGTCGAGGCCGACCGTGCTCTCCGCGGCCGCGCACTCCTGGACGGCGGCGCCGAAGAGCTGCTCGCCTCGCTCCCGCCGGTGATCCGCTGGCGGGCACCCGTACTGGAGGCGGACTACCCGGTCGACCGGGAACTCCACCTGGACGGCCGCGGCCTGCTCCTCCAGCCGTCGTTCTTCTGTCGCGGCACCCCGGTCGTCTACCGTGACCCGCTGCTGCCGCCGGTGCTCGTCTACCCCGTCACCCATGCCGCAGCCCCGGTCTTCGCCGAACCGGGCCCCTGGCTCGGCCGGCTGCTCGGGAACACCCGCTCGACGGTCCTGCGGGTCATAGGCGACGGCTGCACGACCAGTGAACTCGCCCGCCGGGCCGGAGTGTCCCTCGCCTCGGCCAGCCAGCACGCCTGTGTGCTGCGCGAGGCGGGCCTGGTCCACACCCTGCGCCACGGCAGCTCGGTCCTGCACACGCTCACCCCGCTGGGCGGCTCGCTGCTGCGGGGCGGCGCGCCGGTCGCCGTCTCCTGAGCCTGCCCCGCCTCCGGCCTCCCGTGCGGCGGGGGAGGTTTTCCGTCCGGCGCCGCGCGGGAAGGATTTTTCGTCCGGCGCCGATGAGTTCCCGGCGGACCCGGCGTCTACCTGTCGTAGAGCGGTTCGGAAACAGCGCACGGGAAACAGCCCGAGAGAGCGAGACGGCCATGCCTCAGATGATCTTCGTGAACCTGCCGGTCAAGGACCTGGAGACGACCAAGGGGTTCTTCGGCAAGCTGGGTTACTCCTTCAACCCCCAGTTCAGCGACGAGCACACCGCCTGTCTCGTCATCAGCGACACGATCTTCGCCATGCTCCTGGAGGAGCCGCGCTTCAAGGACTTCACCAAGAAGGAGATCACGGACGCCTCGACGCACACCGAGGTGATCCTGGCGCTGAGCGCCGAGAGCCGCGAGAAGGTGGACGAGCTGGCGGACACCGCGCTCGCCTCCGGCGGATCGCCCGCCAACGAGACCCAGGACCTCGGCTTCATGTACGGCCGCTCCTTCCAGGACCCGGACCACCACATCTGGGAGGTCATCTGGATGGACCCGGCGGCCGTCGAGGCCGGTGGCCAGCCCGCCTGATGGCCGGGGAGACAGCCGCGCGGCGCCGGTACGGGCACCGCGCGGCCGGAGTCCTGTGGCTCAGCCGCGGAACGGCCCCGTGACCTCGTACGTGATGCCGCCGGAGGAGCTTCCGCTCGTCCCGCGCTGCGAGGAGAAGTAGAGCCGGGTGCCGTCCGGGGAGAACGCCGGGCCGGTGATCTCCGAGCCGGACTGGCCGCTGATCCGCAGGAACGGGGCGACGGTGTCGTCCGGGGTGATCAGGCAGATCTCCATGTTCCCGCCGTCCTCGGCGACGTACAGGTCACCCGACGCGGACCGGGTGACGTTGTCGACGCCCGTCAGCGGGGCGCCGCCGCCGGTGACCAGGGAGTCGTCGTAGGCGAGCGAGATGGCGGCCGTGTTCGCGTCGTACGCCCAGACCCGGTTGTCGCCCTTCGTGGTGAACCAGCACGTGCCCGCCGCGTAGAAGCAGCCCTCGCCGCCGTTGAACACCTTCGCGCCGGAGACCTGGTAGCGGGTCTGGGTGGGCGAGCCGTCCGGGTCGGGGACCGTCGCCCAGGTCACCGGGCCGGAGGTGCCGGTGCCCGCCACCAGGACCTGGAGGGTGCCGGAGGACAGGTTGCCCCAGGTGGTGGGGCGGAAGCGGTAGAAGCGGCCGTCCGTCTCGTCCTCGGTGAGGTAGATGTACCCGTGGTCCGGGTCGGCCGCCGCGGCCTCGTGCTTGAAGCGGCCCAGCGCCGGGCGCTGCACGGCGGCGTTCACGCCCCAGGGGTCCGTCTCGTAGACGAACCCGCGGGTGACCTCCTCGCAGGACAGCCAGGTGTTCCACGGGGTGCGCCCGCCCGCGCAGTTGTTGTTGGTGCCGGACAGGATCCGGGAGGCGGAGGTGACGGTTCCGGAGGAGTTGAAGCGCACCGCGCTCGCCCCGCCGCCGCTGCCGGAGGAGACCTCGGCGTTGGAGACGTAGATCCAGCCGCTGCCGTCGGCGAACGTGGCGCCCCCGTCGGGCGCGCTGTGCCAGGCGTACGAGGTACCGGGGACGGTCTGCCCCGAGCGGGCGATGATTCTGCTGCTGAAGCCGCTCGGCAGCAGGATGCCGTTGCCGTTGGCGGCCTGCAGCGCGCCGTACGGGCCGGTGGCCGGCTGGGCGGGTCCGGCGAAGGCGGCACCCCGCCACAGGGTGCCGCCGAAGGCCGCCGCCGAGCCGCCGATCACCGCTGTGCGCAAGAAGGTCCGACGTTCCACGATCACTCCACGGGTGACGTGAGGGCCCGCCGGTCCGGTCGGCCCGGCGGGTCGAACGTCAGGACAGTAGAGGGACGCAGTTGACGGAGCGTCAACAGTCGGTGAACGGACCGGGATCAGTCCGTACGGGCCGGTCCCGGTCTCGTCCCGGGCCCGTCAGTCCGCGCGGACCTCGAAGACCGGCACCGAGACCTCGTCGTCGTCCAGGCAGGCACCCGTCGCCAGGTCGAAACGCTGCTTCAGGAGCGGGGAGGCGACGAACGGCTGCCCGCCCTCCGAACCGATCAGCCCGCGCGACAGGACGTACGCGCCGGTGAACGGGTCGCGGTTGTCGATCGCGTACGTGCGTCCCGCCCGGTCCACGAACAGGGCGACCTGCCGGCCGTCCGGGAGGAGCGCGGCGACTCCGCGGCCCGGCGTCAGCAGCGAGCGGTCGCAGACCGTGAACCAGTCGTCCCCGTCGGCGAGCCGGATGACCCCGGTGTCGCGCGCGGTCTCCATCGTCCCGTTCATCGTCTGGGTCGTCATCAGGAGGCGGTCCCTTCAAGAGTGCGGATGGCGAGAACCGGGCCCGCGAGGATGTCCAGGTCGGGCTTGACCTGGTCGCGTTCCGGGACGAACTTCACCGACGGGTCGGGTGCGTCGGGTGCGTTGACGAAGGTGACGAAGCGGCGCAGCCGCTCCGGGTCGTTGATGGTCTCGGCCCACTCGTCGCGGTAGCCGCGGACGTGGTCGGCCATCAGCCGCTCCAGCTCGTCGCAGAGCCCCAGCGAGTCGTGGACGACGACGTCCCTTACGTGCTCCAGGCCGCCCTCGATCCGGTCCAGCCAGGTCGAGGTGCGCTCCAGCCGGTCCGCCGTGCGGATGTAGAACATCAGGAACCGGTCGATGAGGCGGACCAGTTCGGCGTCGGACATGTCCTGGGCGAGCAGGTCCGCGTGGCGCGGGGTGGCGCCGCCGTTGCCGCCCACGTAGAGGTTCCAGCCGCCGGCCGTGGCGATGATCCCGAAGTCCTTGCCGCGCGCCTCGGCGCATTCGCGGGCGCATCCGGAGACCGCCGACTTCAGCTTGTGCGGGGAGCGCAGGCCCCGGTAGCGCAGCTCCAGGTCGATCGCCATCTTCACGGAGTCCTGCACGCCGTAGCGGCACCAGGTCTGCCCCACACAGGACTTGACCGTCCGCAGCGACTTCCCGTACGCGTGCCCCGACTCGAAGCCCGCGTCGACCAGCCGGGTCCAGATCAGCGGCAGCTGGTCGACGCGGGCGCCGAACAGGTCGATCCGCTGACCACCGGTGATCTTGGTGTAGAGGCCGAAGTCCCGGGCCACCTCACCGATCACGATCAGTTTCTCCGGGGTGATCTCGCCGCCGGGGATGCGCGGCACGATCGAGTACGAACCGTTGCGCTGGAGGTTGGCCAGGAAGTGGTCGTTGGTGTCCTGGAGGGCCGCCTGTTCGCCGTCCAGGACATAGCCGCTCGCGCCGACCGTGGGCGCCAGCGAGGCGATGATCGAACCGACCGTGGGCTTGCAGACCTCGCAGCCCTCGCCCCCGCGCGCCGTCTCACGGCCGTGCGAGTCGAGCAGCTCGGCGTACGACGTGATCTCCAGGGTGCGGACGATCTCGTACAGCTCGCTGCGGGTGTACGAGAAGCAGCCGCACAGGCCCTCGTCCTGGCTCTGCGGGAGCAGCTGGCCGATGACCTTGACGCAACTGCCGCATCCGGTACCGGCCTTGGTGCACTTCTTCACCTCGGGCAGCGTGGTGTGCTCGCAGATCGCGCCCTTGGTGACGTTGTGACAGGAGCAGATCACGGCCTCGTCGGGCAGCGAGGAGGGGCCGAGGGTGACCGGGCCGCCCGCGCCGGCCGGCAGGACCAGCTGCTCGGGGGCGACCGGCAGGACCGTGCCCGTCATCGGGCGCAGCGTGCCGTACTGGTCGGCGTCCCCGACGAGCACCCCGCCGAGCAGCGTGCCGTCCTGGCCGATCACCAGCTTCTTGTAGACGCCGGAGCGGGAGTCCGCGTACACGACGTCCAGGCATCCCTCGGAGGTGCCGTGGGCGTCGCCGAAGGACGCCACGTCCACACCGAGCAGCTTCAGCTTCGTCGACAGGTCGGCGCCGGTGAACGACGCCTCCTTGCCCGCGATCACCTCGGCTGCCGTCTGCGCCATCTCGTAGCCGGGTGCCACCAGGCCGTACACCCGGCCGTCGGAGGCGAGCGCGCACTCGCCGATCGCGAAGACCGCCGGGTCGGAGGTGCGGCACTCCTCGTCGACGATGATGCCGCCGCGCTGGCCGACCGCGAGACCGCAGTCCCGGGCCAGCTGGTCGCGGGGCCTGACGCCGGCCGAGAAGACCACCAGATCCGTGGCGAGCGACGAGCCGTCGGAGAGCGACATCCCGTTCACCGAGCCGTCCTCGCCCGCGGTGACCTCCTGGGTGCCGACGCCCGTGTGGACGGTCAGGCCCATGTTCTCGATGGTGCGCAGCAGCGCCGCGCCGCCGCCCTCGTCGACCTGGACGGGCATCAGCCGGGGCGCGAACTCCACCACGTGGGTGTCGAGTCCGAGCCCCTTCAGCGCGCCCGCCGCCTCCAGCCCGAGGAGCCCGCCGCCGACGACCGCGCCGGTCGTCGCCGTCTTCGCGTACTCCTCGATCGCGAGCAGGTCCTCGATCGTGCGGTAGACGAAACAGCCCTCGGTGTCCTTGCCCGGGACGGGCGGGACGAACGGGTAGGAGCCGGTGGCCAGCACCAGCGTGTCGTAACGGAAGGTCTCGCCGGAGCGGGCGGTGACCGTGCGCGCCTCGCGGTCCAGGGACTCGGCGGGGTCACCGATCCGCAGTTCGATGCCGTGCTGCTCCATGAAGCCCTGCTCGACCAGTGACAGGTCCTCGGGGGTCTTCCCCGAGAAGTACGAGGTCAGCTGCACCCGGTCGTAGGCGGGGCGGGGCTCCTCGCACAGGACGACGACGCGGGCGGTGCCGGCGGTGGCCGTCAGTCCGCGGTCGGCGAGGGCCTCCAGGAACCGCTGGCCGACCATTCCGTGCCCGACGACCACGATGGTCGGCACGGCTGCTGCGGTGGAGGTGTGGGCGGTCGGGAAAGTGGACACCGGCATCTCAGAAGCCTCCGTCGTTGGTGAGCAGGTGGAGCAGGGACGTTTCGGCGGGGAGCGGTGCGTCGTCCTGCCAGGTGCGGGCCAGGGTGCCGACCGCGGCGAGATCGCCGAGCAGCACACCGCCCGCCAGCCGGTCGCCGCGGACGACGACCGTGCGGTACGCGCCCCGGGTGGCGTCCGCCAGCCGGATCACGTCGTCGCCGGGCAGCGGCCGGGAGTCGCCGAAGGCGGCGAGATCGAGCGATGCCGTACCGGGATCGGCCGGGCCGTTGAGCGTCAGCCGGGTCAGGGCCCGGGTGCCTTCGTAACGAGCCGGCCGGCCCGCCAGGACCTCGGCGAGCACATCGGCCTGCTCCAGCGCCGGGCCCGCGAGCCCGTACACGGTGGAGCGGTGCTCGGCGCAGTCCCCGACGGCGTGGATGTACGGATCGGAGGTGCGCAGCTCGTCGTCGACGACGACGCCCTTGCGGACCTGGAGACCGGCCGCCTGCGCGAGGCCCGTCCGGGGACGCACCCCGCAGGCCAGCACGGTGATCTCGGCCGCCAGCTCGTAACCGTCGGCGAGCTCCACCGCCCGGACCGCACCGTCGGCGCAGCGCAGCCCGCGGACCCGGCACTCGGTGTGCACCTCGACGCCGAGGGACTCCAGATGGCTCCGGAGCAGCCCGGCCGACTCCGCGTCCAGCTGCCGCTCCATGAGGTGCTCGCCCTGGTGGGCCAGCACCACCTGGGCGCCGCACTCGGCCAGCGCCCGGGCCGCCGACACGCCCAGGAGGCCGCCGCCGATGACGACCGCGCCCACCCCCGGCCGCACCGAGGCGCGCAGCGCCATGCAGTCGTCGAGCGTGCGGAAGGCGTGCACCCCGTCCGGCATCGTGTTCCCGAGCCCGCGCAGCGGCGGGAGTACCGGGTTGGAGCCGGTCGCCAGCACCAGCCGCCCGTAGTGCACGACGCTTCCGTCGTCGCAGTGCACCAGCCGGTCGTCCCGGTCGATCCGCACCACCCGCACCCCGCGCCTGACCTCGGCCGGGGGAAGGGCGATCACGTCCGCCGGATAGCGCCCGGCCAGCACCTCGGCCAGCAGCACCCGGTTGTAGGGGGCGTGCGGCTCCTCGCCGATGACGGTGACATCGGGCACCCGGGCGGCCAGGCGTGCGCCCGCCATCCCGGCGCCGATCACCACCACCCGCGCCGTGTTCTCCGTCCGTGTCCTCATGACAGGAAGCGTGACCGGAGGGTGTTACCCGTCCGGATCCCCTCTGTTTCCCGGGAGGAACCTTGCGCTCAGCGTCCGCGGAACGTGCCTGTGAGGGCCGCTGAGGGCCCCGAGCTCAGAAGTGGCTCAAGAATTCCGGGACGGTTGGACGGGGCACGTACCTTCTCCTTAAAGTCGCGATCATGCCTGACATCACCCTGACCACCCTCGTCGTGCTCTGCCTCGCCGCAGCCGCGGCCGGCTGGATCGACGCCGTGGTCGGGGGCGGCGGACTCCTCCTCCTGCCCGCCCTGCTGCTCGGACTGCCCCATGTCCCGGCCGCCCAAATCCTCGGCACGAACAAGGCCGTCGCGATCGTCGGCACCTCGGGAGCCGCCGTCACCTATGCGCGCAAGGCGCCCGTGAAGGTCGGCACGGCGCTGCGGATCGGGCTGGCGGCGCTCGCCGGATCGATGACCGGTGCCTTCTTCGCCGCCGGGATCAGCAGCGAGGTGCTGCGCCCGGTGATCATGGTGGTGCTGGTGGCCGTCGCCGCGTTCGTGATGCTGCGCCCGCAGTTCGGCCGGTCCGCCGAGGACGGCACGGCGCCCGGGGTCACCCGGGCCCGCACCGTCACCGCGATCGTCCTGGTGGGCGGCGGCATCGGCCTGTACGACGGGCTGTTCGGACCGGGTACCGGCACCTTCCTCGTGCTGGCGCTCACCGCGGTGCTCCACCTCGACCTGGTGACGGCCTCCGCCACCGCCAAGATCGTCAACGTCTGCACCAACGGCGGGGCCCTGGCGATGTTCGCGTACCAGGGCAACGTGATGTGGCAGCTGGCAGCGCTGATGGCGGTGTTCAACCTGGCGGGCGGCCTGTTCGGGGCGCGGATGGCGCTGCGCAAGGGCAGCGAGTTCGTCCGCGGGGTGCTGCTGGTGGTGGTCTTCTCGCTGGTCGCGAAGCTCGCCTTCGACCAGTGGCAGGCGTGACGGTACGGGGCGGCGCCGGGTCCGGGCCGGGCCTCAGCGCACGCCGGTGAGATGCGCGTACGCCACCACGTTGCCCTCGTAGCCGGTCGACGGGGAGAACCCGCCGCCGCAGGTGATCAGGCGCAGCGAGGCGTGCTCCGAGGCTCCGTACACCCGCCGGTCGGGGAAGTCCTCGTTGTCGTAGACCTCGATCGCGTCGACCGAGAAGACGGCGGTGCGGCCGTCCTGGCGGAGTACCTCGACGGTACTGCCCTTCTTCATCGACCCCAGGTCGTAGAAGACGGACGGTCCCCGGTCGTTGTCGACGTGCCCGGCGACGATCGCGGTGCCCTTGGCGCCGGGCGGCGGGCCGTCCTCGTACCAGCCGACGATGTCGGTGTTCCCGGCCGGAGGTACGTCGAGGCTGCCGTCCGGACCGAGTCCGAGCCGCATCATCGGGGCGTCCACCCGGATGCCCGGAATCGTGATGCGGACGGGCGCGGAGGGCCGCAGCGGGTCGGCGACCGGTGATCCGGGCAGCAGCCCGGGACCGGCGGCGAAGGCGTCCGCGGAGGCCGGGGCCGGCGGGGTCAGCCGGGTGTCGGCGCCGTTCCGGATCAGCCAGAGGCCGGCCAGCGCCGCGACGACGAGCAGCCAGCCCTTGGCCTTCTGGGACACGGTCGTCCTCCGGGGAGAGAGAAGGGTCCCGTCCCGGTGGCGCGGGGCCACCGGGACGGAAACCGGGCGGTACGGAGAGGTGGAAGTCTCCGTCAGCTGCCGTCCTGCGTGCCGCTCGCCCGGCGACGCAGGAGCCAGGCTCCGCCTACGGCGGTCGCGGCGAGTACGCCGGCTCCCGCCGCGATCTGGGTGGTGTCCGGTCCGACGCTGCCGCCGACACCGGTCTTCACATGCCCCGTGGGGGCGGTGGGCGCGGCCGAGGTGCGGTGGCCGGAGGGGGGCTCGTGTCCGCCGGAACTCTCGTGTCCCGAGGGGGTCGGGCGCGGGGTGGGCGTGCCGCGTCCGGGGAGTGCGGGGGCGTCCGGCACGAGGGCCGACCCGGAGGCCTCGGCCTCGTCGAGCCCGGTGGTGTCGTACTCCTCGGAGTCGTACAGGTCCGAGGGCAGACCGGCACCGGCGGGGGAGTCCTCGTCGGAGGACACCGCGGCACTTTCCTTGCCCGTGGTGCCCGTGGTGCCCGCGGCCTTCACCTCGATCTCCCCGGTGGCCCGCTTGCCGTTCTCGCAGGCCACGTCGATGCTGTACGGCCCCGGCTCGATCGTGCCCGGCACCTGGAACGAACCGGCCAGGACCTCCTTGAGGGTGGCCGGTGCCAGCGCGAACTCGGAGACGTCCAGGGCGCTCGCGTCACCGGTGGCGCCGGTGTCGCCGCCGCAGGCGGTGGTGTTCACGGTGACCGTGGACCCCGGGGCGGCACTCGCCGGAGTGATCTCCAATGGCCCGAGCTCATCCCCGTACGCGGACGGGGCGGCGGCGCTGAGGCCGAGCGCGGCAGCGGCGAGAGCCGCGGCGGCGGTGCCGGTCACGAGGCGAGCAGGACTGCGCATGGGGGGTTCCTCCGAGCGGGGACGGCGCGGGCTGGTGTGTCCTGGGTCCGAGCTAACGGCCGTCCCGCCACCCATGCCTGCTGACACCGAGTCAGCATTCACCCGTTCGGACCGGCGCCGCCTCCTTGTCACTGCCCAAGCGTGCAGGTCACAGCGGTGATGGTGGGGCGGGAAGTCCGCCCTTCGGTGACCGGTGCCGATCGGGTGATGCCCGCCGAGACGAAAGTGGCGTACGTCACATGCATGACCCGGGTGTCCGCGGGCACATGATGCACACCCCCCCACGGGACGGTTGTGCACGACCGCCCCGGCCACCGCCTTCACCGGGCCCACCCCCCCTGGGCCCGGTGGAGGCGGTTTCCTGTGTGGCCCGGCGTCTCCTGTGCGGCCGGGCGCCCCTCAGCCGGGCGCGGCGGCGGACCAGGTGATGACGGGCGGCCGGACCCTCGCGCAGAGCGGCTGCCCCTTGGCGTCGGACAGTGGCAGCCGTGCGGTGAGGTGCCCGGAGCGCACGGCCGCTTCGAGGATGTCCGCGTCGATGTCGGCGAACATCAGCTTGGCCCGCCGGAACATGGAGAACAGCCCGTCCCCGTCGACCGTGCCCCACGACAGGTAGACGAACCGTCCGCCGAGCCGGTTCTGCACGTACGGCCCGCGCACCTCGATGCCGTCCGGGCCGGTGGCGGTGGTGCAGTCCAGGGTCCAGTGGGCGGCGGGGGCGTCGCCGGGGTGCAGCCCGAGGAGTTCGCCGGGCCGGTCCCTGCCCTGGACGCCCACGTGGATGTTCTCGCGCCCGGCGAAGTCACCGCCGGGCCCGCAGTCGCGGCCGGGCAGGCGGGAGCCCTCGATGTGGATCTGCATGCGCGACGGAGGCCCTTCGGTCGGGGGGTGCTGTGCGGGTTCCATGGTTCATTCTCGCGGCCGGGCCGCCAGGGGCCCGCAGCGTCAGAGGGTGTCCCGGGGCGCGGCCTCGTACGCCGCCGCCAGCCGCTTCATCAGCTCCTCGTCGACCGTGAACTCCGTGCCGTCGATCCGGGCCACCGGTGCCATGCCCTGCGAGTTGGTGACGAACGCCGACCGGTAGGCCCCCAGCCCGTTCAGGTTCACCGGCCGGCGCAGCGACGGCACCCCCGCGCCGGGCAACTCCTGTTCCAGCAGTGCCATGGTGATGCCCAGCAGGGCCGGCGCCTGCGGCCAGATGACCGAAGTGCCGTCCCAGAAACCGATGTTGGTGATCGCGCCCTCGGTCACCGCGCCGTCCGGCAGGGTCAGCAGCGCGTCGTCGAAGCCGCTCCTGCGGGCGAGCTCCCCGTAGTACGTCTGGCCGAACTCGCCGGGGCGCTTGAGGTGCGGCGCGGTGCGCGCGTACGGAGCGGACTTCAGGCCGACCGGACGCGGGTCCATCCGGGCGGGCCCGCGCACCGTGACCATGACGGTCGTCGCGGCGGCGCCCGGCGGCCGCAGCCCCTGCACCCGCACCGAGGCGTCGGAAGCCCCCGCGCTCCGCAGCGCGTGCCGGATCAGTTCCCGTACCCGGCCGCCGTCCAGGGGGAGTTCGAACAGCTCCCGGTTCGCCGAGTCCAGCCGCTCCAGATGCAGCTCCAGCCCCCGTACCCGGCCGCCCCTGACCTGCATGGCCGTGAAATGGCCGTAGCCGAAGAAGGCGGCCGTGCGCAGGTCGTCCTCGGTGGCCGGATGTCCGTCGAACTCGGCGTAGGGGAGGGGTGCGGCCGCTGGAGTCGTCATGCCCTCCACCGTATGCCGACACGTGCCGCGGGCGGACCGGCGGTGAGCGCTTGACCTCAACCATGGTTGACGTACGAACCTCTTCGCATGGACCTCACCACAGCCGGAAACACGGCCACCGCTCCGACCGACACCGCACCCCTGAAGGTCGCCGTCATCCTCGCCAGCAACCGCGAGGGCCGGTTCGCCCCCGTCGTCGCCGACTGGTTCCGCTCCCGCACCGACGGCCACCCGGGCATCGAGACCGACCTGCTCGACGTCGCCGCACTCGACCTTCCGACCGCCCTCTCCCGCCGTCCCGGCCCGGAGGACCAGGCCGTGCTGGCCGAGGTCGCCGGCCGGCTGGCCGCCGCCGACGCCTTCGTCGTCATCACGCCGGAGTACAACCACTCCTACCCCGCCCCGCTCAAGAACCTCATCGACTGGCACTTCACCGAATGGCAGGCCAAGCCCGTCGCCTTCGTCTCCTACGGCGGGATCTCCGGCGGTCTGCGCGCGGTCGAGCACCTGCGGCAGGTCTTCGCCGAGCTGCACGCCGTCTCCATCCGCGACACCGTCTCGTTCCACAACGCCGGCGCCCTCTTCGACGACGAGGGCAGGCACCGCGACCCGGTCGGCCCCGACGCGGCGGCGAAGTCCCTCCTGGACCAACTGGTCTGGTGGGGACGGGCGCTGAGGGGTGCCAGGGCCGCCCATCCGTACGGCGGCTGACTGCGCACCGCCCTGACCTGGCCGACAATCAGGAACAGGACCCCGCTGCCGATCCGAGGAGACCGAAGGTGACACCGCCCGCATGGCTGACCGTGCTGACCACGACGGACAGCGAGGAGAAGGCCCAGCTCCTGGCGCAGGGCGCGGTGGAAGGCAGGCTCGCCGCCTGCGTCCAGATCTCCGCGCCCGTCACCTCCGTCTACCGGTGGCAGAACGCCATCGAGTCGACCGAGGAGTGGCAGCTCTTCTTCAAGACGTCCGCCGATCGGTACGACGACCTGGAGGCGTACCTCCAGGAGGCGCACGACTACGACACCCCGGAGATCATCGCCCTGCCCGTGCTCCGGGGCAGCGCCCGCTACCTGGGCTGGGTCTCCGCGGAGACGGCCCCGGTCACCTCGCTCTGAGAGGCGCCCTGAGGCCGGGGGAGCGCCTCCACCCGTACCGCGCACACCTTGAACTCCGGCATCTTCGAGACCGGGTCCAGGGCGGGGTTGGTCAGCGTGTTGGCCCGGCCCTCGCCGGCCCAGTGGAACGGCATGAACACGGTGTCCGCCCGGATCGCCACGGTGATCCGGGCGGGCGCCACCGCCCGCCCGCGCCGCGAGGTCACCGCGACCGGCTCGCCCTCGGCCACCCCGATCCGCTCGGCGAGCCGCGGATGCAACTCCACGAAGGGGCCCGGGGCCGCTGCGTTCAGCTCCGCCACCCGGCGGGTCTGCGCCCCCGACTGGTACTGGGCGACGACCCGGCCCGTGGTCAGCACCACCGGATACTCCGCGTCCGTCTCCTCGGCGGACGGCCGGTGCGTGACCGGCACGAACCGGGCCCGCCCGTCCTCCGTCGCGAACCGGTCCAGGAACAGCCGCGGCGTTCCGGCGTGCTCCGTGTCCGGGCACGGCCAGAAGACCCCGTCCTCGGCGGCGATCCGTTCGTACGTGATGCCCGCGTAGTCCGCCGGGCCGCCCGCCGAAGCCCGGCGCAGCTCGTCGAACACCTCCTCCGGGTCGGCCGGGAACCCCTTCCCGTGCCCGAGGAGGCCGGCCAGCCCGTGCAGCACGTCCAGATCGCTGCGGACCCCCGCGGGCGCGGAGACCGCACGCCGGCGCAGCAGCACCCGGCCCTCCAGGTTCGTGGTGGTCCCGGTCTCCTCGGCCCACTGCGTCACCGGCAGCACCACATCGGCCAGCGCGGCCGTCTCCGACAGCACCACATCGGCGACCGCGAGGAAGTCCAGCGACCGCAGCCGCTCCTCCACATGCCCCGCGTGCGGCGCGGACACCACCGGGTTCGACCCCATCACCAGCAGCGACCTCACCTCGGTGCCCAGCGCGTCCAGCAGTTCGTAGGCGCTGCGCCCCGGCCCCGGCAGCGAGTCGGGATCGACGCCCCACACCCCTGCGACATGGCGGCGCGCCGACGGATCGGTGAGCTTGCGGTAACCCGGCAACTGATCGGCCTTCTGGCCGTGTTCACGACCACCCTGGCCGTTGCCCTGGCCGGTCAGGCAGCCGTAACCGGACCGTGGGCGGCCCGCACGGCCGGTGGCCAGCGCGAAGTTGATCCAGGCGCCGACCGTGTCCGTGCCCTTCGACTGCTGCTCCGGGCCGCGCGCGGTCAGCACCATGCCGCTCTCCGCGTCGCAGAACATCTCGACGGCCGCGCGCAGTTGCGGCACCGGAACCCCGGTCAGCCGCTCCACCAGCTCGGGCCAGTGGGCCATCACCCCGGCCCGCGCCTCGTCCCAGCCGCTCGTGCGCTCCCGTACGAAGTCCTCGTCCACCCGCCCCTGCGACACCACCAGGTGCGACATGCCGAGCGCCAGCGCCAGATCGGTGCCGGGCCGGGGGGCCAGATGAAGGTCGGCCTGCTCGGCGGTCCTGGTGCGGCGCGGATCGATGACGATCAGCCGGCCGCCGTTCTCCCGCAGCTCGGTCAGATAGCGCAGGGCGGGCGGCATCGTCTCCGCGAGGTTCGACCCCACGAGGATCACGCACCCGGTGCGCGGGATGTCCTCCAGCGGGAACGGCAGCCCGCGGTCGAGCCCGAAGGCCCGCTGGTGCGCGGCGGCCGCCGACGACATGCAGAACCGCCCGTTGTAGTCGATCTGCGAGGTGCCGAGCACCACCCGGGCGAACTTCCCGAGCGCGTACGCCTTCTCGTTGGTGAGCCCACCGCCGCCGAACACCCCCACCGCGTCGGCCCCGTGCTTCGCGCGCGTTCCCCGCAGCCCCTCGGCGATACGGGCCAGCGCCTCGTCCCAGCCGGCCGGCTCCAGCTGCCCGCTCGCCGGATCGCGTACGAGCGGCCCGGTCAGCCGCACCGCGGAGGAGAGCACGGCGGGCGCCGACCGGCCCTTGCCGCACAGCGCGCCCCGGTTCACGGGGAAGGCGGTACGCTCCTCCACCTCGACGACCGCGTCACCGGCGACCGGGCGCAGATTCATGCCGCACTGCAGCGCGCAGTACGGGCAGTGGGTCGCGGTGGCGGCAGTCGCGGTGCTGGTCATGGACCCAGACTGGAATCCGGGTGTTACACGGGCGCCCGCTCCCGGTTACACCGCCGGTACGCCCACCTCAGCACGCCCGGCACCCGGCGGTGAGGTGCGGGGCGCGGTCACCCTTCGTCCGCTGCGAGGGCCTTGGCCACGCCCGGTTCCCTGGGGCCCAGGAAGTGCGGATCCGGCTCGAACAGGGCGTCCAGGGCCGCCTTTCCCGCCGCGAACAGCTCCCGCGTGCCGCCGTAGTACCAGGTCACATCGTGTACGGCCTCGACCCCGACGCCGTACGCGTCGATTCCCGCCGCCCGGCACAGCGCGATCGCCCGCCGGATGTGGAACCCCTGGCTCACCAGCACGGCCCGCTCGACCCCGAAGATCTTCCTGGCCCGCACGCAGGAGTCCCAGGTGTCGAAGCCGGCGAAGTCGCTCACGATTTTGCTGTCCGGCACCCCGTGCGCGACCAGGAACGTGCGCATCGCGTCCGGCTCGTCGTACTCCACCCGGCTGTTGTCACCGGTCACCAGCACGACCTTCACCTTCTCGTCCCGGTACAGTTCGGCGGCGGTCCGCAGCCGGTTCGCGAGATACGGGGACGGCCTGCCGTCCCACAACCCCGCGCCGAACACCACCGCGACCTGCCGCGCGGGCACGTCCGCCACCGTCCTGACCCGGGCATCGGCGACCGTGTGCATCCAGGTGGCCGGGGCCAGCGCCAGCACACAGGCCACCATCACCCCCTGCACGGCCAGACGCCGCCCCCGCCGGGTCCGCGGCAGCCGGGGCCGCAACCGGGGGGCGGTCCTCCGCAGCGCCCGGACCGCCCGTCCTCCCCATGGCCTCAGCCGCATCGGAGCCCCCACTTCCCTGTCGTCGTGCCGAACCGCCCCCTACCGCTTGACGAACGGACGGCCGAATCGGTTCTCCGTGAGCACCCGTCGGTAGCATCGGCCGATGTTGCTTCCACGGCTGATCGCCTCAGATCTCGACGGCACCCTGCTCCGTAACGACGGCACCCTCTCGCCCCGCACCCTGCGCGCCCTGCGCACGGCCGTGGACGCCGGAACGGAGATCGTCATCGTCACCGCCCGGCCGCCCAGGTTCGTCGACCGGCTCGCCGAGGCAACCGGCCTCCTGGGCACGGCGGTCTGCAGCAACGGGGCGCTCGTGTACGACATCGGGACCCGCACCGTCGTCTCCTCCCGCGTCCTGCCCCTGACCACCGCCCAGCGGGTCGCCACGGCACTCGCCGCCGCGGTGCCCGAGGTGGGCTTCGCCCTGGAGACCGGCAACCAGGTGCTGTACGAACCGGCCTACCGGCTGCGCATGTCCGAGGACGTCGGCGCCGAACTCCCCGTACCGACCCTCGCCGACCTCTGGCTGACCGAGGCCCCCGTCACCAAACTGCTCGTCTGGTCGGACCGGCTGGACGCCGACACCCTGCTGGCCGCCGCCCGCCCGGGCGCGGGCGACGAGGTGCAGCTCACCCACTCGGGCGGGCGCGGCCTGCTGGAGATCAGCGCGCCCGGCGTCACGAAGGCCGGCACCCTGGAGGTGCTCTGCGCCGCACGGGGCATCGACGCCACCGAGGTCATCGCCTTCGGCGACATGCCCAACGACCTCACCGTCCTCACCTGGGCCGGCACCGGCTACGCCATGGCCAACGCCCACCCGGCCGTACTGGCCGCCGTGGCGACGCACACCGCCACCAATGAGGAGGACGGGGTCGCCGACGTCATCGAGCGGCTGTTCGCCGGGCAGGTCCGGGCCGCGGCGGCCGTCTGACAACGGGCAGGGGCTCTCGGTGAGGTGGCGGAAAACGGCTGTGACCGGCGCGCAACGAGGCGGCAACCTGCGCCCGGCACCATCGGTCCATGACGGAGCCGGCACCGGAACGTCCCCAGGAGTCCCCGCCCCTCGACAGCACGGCGCAACTGCTGACCCGTATCACCGCACAGCTCGGCACCCAGCTCAGCCTCGTCTCCCTGAACGGAACCCGACGGCCCATGCACCGCACCCCGCAGCAGCCCCCGCACAGCAACGTGAGCCCGCTGATACCCGCCGCGCCCGCACTCGTCGCCGTCGCGCACGGCAGCCGGGACCCGCGGGCGCTGCAGACGGTGACGGAGCTCCTGGACCGGGTGCGGGAGCTGCGGCCGGGGCTCGACGTCCGGCTCGGCCACATCGAGCTCAACGAACCCCTCCTCCCGCGGACCCTGGACGACCTCGGCAGCGGTGAGGCGGTCCTCGTGCCGCTGCTGCTGGGCCGTGGCTACCACGTGAAGCAGGACATCCCGGAGGCCGTCGCCGGCGCCGCGGCCCTGCGCACCCGCACCGCCGGCCCCCTCGGCCCGCACCCGCTGCTGGTCGAGGCGCTCCACGGCCGGCTCACCGAGGCGGGCTGGCGTCCCTCGGACGACGGGAACCGCAACAGCGCCGTGGTGCTGGCCGCCGCCGGTTCGCGCGACCCCGAGTCGGCCGCCGGTACCCGCCGCACCGCGCAGCTGCTCAGCGAACGGCTCGGCGGGGTGCCCGTCGTGCCCGCGTACGCCTCCGCGGCGACGCCCACCGTCCCGGCCGCCCTGCGCGCGCTGGCCGCCCGCGGCCGCCGGAGGGTCGCCGTCGCCTCGTACTTCACCGCCCCCGGACGCTTCGCCTCGGCCGCGGCGGCGGAGGCCACCTGGATCGCCGCCGCCCCGCTCGGCGCCCACCCGGCCATGGCACGCCTGCTCCTCCACCGCTACGACCAGGCACGGGCGGCCGGCGCGCCGGCGCGCGAAACCCTGATGAACACACGTTTCCTGGCCTCCGCCTGAGCCCTCCTGTCGGTGCGGCCGATTACTGTCGTTCCCATGAACGGCACGGACGGCACCGACGGTACGTACGGCACGGACCACGCGCACGGCACGGGTAACGCGCACGGCACGGACACCGCGTACGGCACCCAGGACCCCGGCACGGCTCCCTACGGCGCCGCCGACGCCGAGCGCTGGGACACCGAACCGGACAAACGGCCCGGCCGCACCGCCTTCCAGCGCGACCGCGCCCGGGTGCTGCACTCCGCGGCCCTGCGCAGGCTCGCCGGGAAGACCCAGGTCGTCACCCCGGGCACCCGCAGTCACGTCTGGGACGCCAGCCCGCGGACCCGGCTCACGCACTCGCTGGAGTGCGCGCAGGTCGGCCGGGAACTCGGCGCCGCGCTCGGCTGCGACCCCGACCTGGTCGAGACGGCCTGCCTCTCCCACGACATGGGCCACCCGCCCTTCGGGCACAACGGCGAACAGGCGCTCAACGACTTCGCCTCCGACTGCGGCGGCTTCGAGGGCAACGCCCAGTCGCTGAGGCTGCTGACCCGCCTCGAACCCAAACGGTTCGTGCCCGACACCCGCACCGGCGAACTGGTCAGCGTCGGGCTCAACCTCACCCGCGCCGCGCTCGACGCCGCCACCAAGTACCCCTGGCCCCGAGGCGTCCACCCCACCGACCCCGGCTCCCCGAAATTCGGGGTGTACGAGGACGACCTGCCGGTCTTCCACTGGTTCCGCAGGGGCGCCCCGGAAGGCCGCAAGTGCTTCGAGGCCCAGGTCATGGACTGGTCCGACGACGTGGCGTACTCGGTCCACGACTTCGAGGACGGGCTGCACGCCGGGCACATCGACCCCAACTGCCTCGACGCCGAGCCGGAGCGGCGCGAGATCTGGGCCGTCGCCATCGGACGCTACGTCCCCGCCGGCACCGACCCGCAGGAGCTGTCCGACGCACTCGACCGGCTCATCGGCCAGGACTGGTGGCCGCACGGCTACGACGGATCGGCCGTCGCCCAGGCCCGGCTCAAGGACGCCACGAGCCAGCTGATCGGCCGGTTCTGCCTCGCCGCCGAGAGCGCCACCCGGCAGGCGTACGGCACCGGACGCCTCGGCAGATACGGTGCCGAACTCGTCGTCCCCCATGAGGCGCGCCACGAGTGCGCGGTCCTCAAGGCCGTCGCCGACCGTTACGTCATGCAGCGAGCCGAGCAGGAGGAGATCCGCGCCGGCCAGCGGATCGTCATCGCCGAACTGGCCGCCGCGCTGACCGCCCGCGCCCCCGAGGGGCTGGAGCCGCAGTTGCGGGCGCTGTACGAGGCGGCCCCCGACGACCGCGCCCGCAAGCGGGTCCTGGTCGACCAGATCGCCGCCCTGACCGACGCCTCGGCCCGCTCCCTGCACCACTCGCTCACCGCACGCCGCGGCTGAGAGCACCCCTGCTCCCGGTGTGCGGGCCCCGGTCGGCACACTGGCATATGACCACTGGGCGTGACCTGATCGGGTCACACCCTCTTTCGCCATCACGCTGCGTGCGGGACGCTCGCAGTTGGCGCCGCGCAGCAAGCACCGAGGAGGCATCAAGTGGTCGACGCACATCGGACGTTCGTCATTGTCGGCGGAGGACTGGCCGGAGCGAAGGCAGCGGAGACGCTCCGGGCGGAGGGTTTCAGCGGCCGGGTCATCATGATCGGCGATGAGCGCGACCATCCGTACGAACGCCCGCCACTCTCCAAGGGCTACCTGGGCGGGAAGGAGGACCGCGACAGCGTCTTCGTCCACGAGACGGCCTGGTACGCGGGGGCCGACATCGAGCTCCACCTCGGCCAGCCCGTCACCGCGCTGAACCGCGAAGCCCGCTCCGTCGAGCTCGGCGACGGCACCGTCATCCACTACGACAAGCTGCTCCTGGCCACCGGCGCCGAACCGCGCCGCCTCGACATCCCGGGCACCGACCTGGCGGGCGTCCACCATCTGCGCCGCCTCGCCCACGCCGACCGGCTGCGCAACGTGCTGGCCGCACTCGGCCGCGACAACGGCCATCTGGTGATCGCCGGGGCCGGCTGGATCGGCCTGGAGGTCGCCGCGGCGGCCCGTGGATACGGCGCCGAGGTCACCGTCGTCGAACCGGAGGCGACCCCGCTGCTCAAGGTCATCGGCCCCGAGCTCGGCCAGCTCTTCACCGACCTGCACAGCGACCACGGCGTCCGCTTCCACTTCGGCGGCCGGCTCACCGAGATCGTCGGCCAGGACGGCATGGTCCTCGCCGTCCGCACCGACGACGGCGAGGAGCACCCCGCCCACGACGTCCTCGCCGCGATCGGCGCCGCCCCGCGCGCCGCCCTCGCCGAGGCCGCCGGGCTGGAGATCGCCCCGCGCGAGCAGGGCGGCGGCATCGCCGTGGACGCCTCATTGCGCACCAGCGACCCGCACATCTTCGCGGCCGGGGACGTCGCCAACGTGGCCCATCCGCTGCTCGGCACGCGGCTGCGGGTGGAGCACTGGGCCAACGCGCTGAACAGCGGACCGGCCGCCGCCCGCGCCATGCTCGGCCAGGACGTGGCCTACGACCGGGTGCCGTACTTCTTCTCCGACCAGTACGACCTCGGCCTCGAGTACTCGGGCTGGGCGCCGCCCGGCAGCTACGACCAGGTCGTGATCCGCGGCGACGCGGGCAAGCGCGAGTTCATCGCGTTCTGGCTGAAGGACCACAAGGTCCTCGCCGGGATGAACGTGAACGTGTGGGACGTCACGGAGACCGTGCAGGAACTGATCAGGGCCGGACAGCCGGTCGACCCGGACGCCCTCGCCGACCCGTCGGTGCCGTTGGAGTCCCTGATCTGAGGAGCCCTTGGGCGGGCGGTGGAGCGGGTCTCCCCGCTGGGTGCGGCACGCCTGCTCCGGTGGTGGGGGGCCCGCCCGGACCGGCCGCCTCGCGTCTGCGGCAGCGGTGTCACCGGCGTCCAGACGCACGGCGACCGGGTGGGGGCGTGCAGGGGAGTCCCCGCAGGAAATGGCGTACGACCCGGGTCGATCGCGTACCCGGGTGAACACGCCAGTTCCGAGGAGATCTCCCCGGAGGGGCCCCACCCCCACCCACCGAACAGGGCGCACCCCACGGGGCACCCGCGCATCTCAAGCCCGTCCGGCGCTTGAGGACGGAACCCCGCACCTGCGGGGAACCCCGCGGGGAACCCGCACCCCGCGGGGGACCCGCACCCCGCGGGGGACCCGCACCCCGCGGGGGACCCGCACCCCGCGGGGGACCCGCACCCCGCGGGGGACCCGCACCCCGCGGGGAACCCGCACCCCGCGGGGAACCCGCACCCCGCAGGACCCGCACCCCGCAGGGGACCCGCACCCCGCAGGGAACCCGCACCCCGCAGGGGACCCGCACCCCGCACCCGAGCAACCGCTCCGGGCGTGGGTTGTCGTAGCTCACCCGTAGACTTCACTCGTGGCAGGCAGGATCAATGACGACGACGTGAAGGCGGTCCGGGACGCGGTCCCGATCGACGCCGTCGTTTCCGAGTACCTCCAGCTGCGCAACGCGGGCGGTGGAAACCTCAAGGGCCTGTGCCCCTTCCACGACGAGAAGTCGCCCTCGTTCCAGGTCAGTCCGAGCAAGGGCCTCTTCCACTGCTTCGGATGCCAGGAGGGCGGCGACACGATCGCCTTCGTCCAGAAGATCGACCATCTGACGTTCGCGGAGGTCGTCGAGCGGCTCGCCGCCAAGGCCGGCATCACCCTGCGGTACGAGGAGGGCGGGTACAACCCCTCCCACCAGCGGGGCGAGCGGATCAGGCTGGTCGAGGCCCACAAGGTGGCCGCCCAGTTCTACGTCGAACAGCTGGACGGCCCCGAGGCCGAGATCGGCCGCAAGTTCCTCGCCGAGCGCGGCTTCGACCAGGCGGCGGCCGAGCACTTCGGCGTCGGATACAGCCCCGCCGGCTGGGACCACCTCACCCGCTACCTGCGCGGCAAGGGCTTCAGCGACAAGGAACTGATCACCTCCGGCCTCTCCCAGGACGGCAGGCGCGGCCCCATCGACCGCTTCCGCGGCCGGCTGATGTGGCCGATCAGCGACACCTCCGGCGACATCGTCGGCTTCGGCGCCCGCAAGCTGCGCGACGACGACAACGGCCCGAAGTACCTCAACACCCCCGAGACGCCGATCTACAAGAAGTCCCAGGTGCTGTACGGCATCGACCTGGCCAAGAAGGACATCGCGAAGTCCAGCCGGGCCGTCGTCGTCGAGGGCTACACGGACGTGATGGCCTGCCATCTCGCCGGGGTCACCACCGCCATCGCCACGTGCGGCACGGCGTTCGGCGGCGACCACATCAAGATCCTTCGCCGCCTCCTGATGGACAACGGCAGCGCCCGGGTGATCTTCACCTTCGACGGGGACGCGGCCGGCCAGAAGGCAGCCCTGCGCGCCTTCGAGGACGACCAGAAGTTCGCCGCCGAGACCTACATCGCCATCGCCCCGGACAACATGGACCCGTGCGACCTGCGTCTCGCCAAGGGCGACGAGGCCGTTCGCGACCTGGTCGAACCCCGCACCCCGCTCTTCGAGTTCGCACTCCGCCAGATCGTCGCCCGCTACGACCTGGAGACCCCGGCGGGCCGCGCCGCCGCGCTCGACGAGGCGGCCCAGGTCGTCGCCAAGATCAAGACCGGAAGCGTGCAGCGCGAGGTCGCCGTGCAGCTCGCCGGCTTCGTCGGCATCCTGGACCAGGAGTACGTCGTCCACCGGGTCAACCAGCTCGCCCAGTGGGCCAGGGGCCGCGGCGAGCGGGGACCCGCACCCGGCGCGCGCGGCGGCTCACGGCGCCAGGAGATCCAGGCACCCGTCGCCCCCTCGGGCCCCGCGCTCAACCTTCGCAGCCCGGCCCACCGCACCGAGCGCGAGCTGCTCAAGCTCGCCCTCCAGAAGCCCGCCCTGGTCTCCCCGGCGTTCGACGCCTACGGGGTCGACGAGTTCACCGCCCCGCCGTACGCCGCGGTCCGCCAGTGCATCGCGGAGGCCGGCGGTGCGGAGCTCGGCGTCCCCGAGACCCGCGAGTACCTCGTCCAGGTGCTCGACGCGACGCCCAACGACACGGTGCGCAAGCTTGTCACGGAACTCGCGGTCGAGGTCTTCCACGGCAAGTCCATCGACGAGGCGTACGCGGGCGAGCACCTGGTCAAGGTCCGTCTGCGCGCCGTCGACCGCCGGATCAACGACGTCCAGGGCAGCCTCACCCGCCTCGGCAGCAACGTCGCCCCGGACCACCTGGCCGCCGCGCAGAACGAGGTCTGGGTCCTCCAGCAGTACGCCCAGTCCCTCCGCAACAACGGCGCCGACGCGCTCTGACGCCGCCGCACCGGACCTCGCGCCGGTAACCGGCCGGTCACGGAACGAACTCAGAAAGTCCCCGCACGCCCCTCGTGGCGGCTGTGTGTCGTACCCCACACTGGGTGGCGGTGCCTGAGTCATCGGAGCGCGGTCCCCACCGATCGGTGGTCCTCCATCCCCGCGATCCGGCAGCGATCACCTGGAGGTCGCCCCCGTGCAGACCCGGACCGTGACCGAAACCGAGCGTGTCCCGGCCATCCCCGCGCAAACCCGGGCCGTGCATCACCCCGAGGCCGCGGCGGAGCCGCCGACACCCCTGCCCGCCGCGCAGAACCCGCCCGAAGCGATACCGGACCCGCCCGAGGCCGTCATGGAGGAGTCGGAGCTCCCCGAACCACCCGAGCCGCGCAGCCGCCCGGAGACGGGCGGACCGTCGTCCGACCTCTTCCGCCAGTATCTGCGCGAAATCGGCCGCATCCCGCTCCTCACCGCCGCCGACGAGGTGGAACTCGCCCGCCGCGTCGAAGCCGGCCTGTTCGCCGAGGAACGCCTGGCCCGCACCCCGGACCCCGACACCCGCCTCGCCGTCGACCTGGACCGGCTGGTCGTGATGGGGCGGATGGCCAAACGCCGTCTCATCGAGGCCAATCTCCGCCTCGTCGTCTCCGTGGCCAAGCGCTACATCGGCCGCGGGCTGACGATGCTGGACCTGGTCCAGGAGGGAAACCTCGGACTGATCCGGGCGGTCGAGAAGTTCGACTACGCGCGGGGCTACAAGTTCTCGACGTACGCGACCTGGTGGATCCGTCAGGCCATGTCCCGCGCCCTCGCCGACCAGGCGCGGACCATCAGGGTCCCGGTCCACGTCGTCGAACTCATCAACCGCGTCGTCCGGGTCCAGCGCCGGATGCTCCAGGAGCGCGGCTACGAGCCGACGCCCGAGGAGGTCGCCGCCCAGCTCGACCTGACACCGGAACGCGTCAGCGAGGTCCTGCGCCTCGCCCAGGAGCCCGTGTCCCTGCACGCCCCCGTGGGCGAGGAGGACGACGTCTCGCTCGGCGACCTCATCGAGGACGGGGACGCCGCGTCCCCGGTGGAGTCCGCGGCCTTCCTGCTGCTGCGCGAACACCTGGAGGCGGTGCTCTCCACCCTCAACGAGCGCGAACGCAAGGTGGTCCAACTGCGCTACGGGCTGGCCGACGGACGCCCGCGCACCCTGGAGGAGATAGGGCGGATCTTCGGCGTGACCCGCGAACGCATCCGGCAGATCGAGTCCAAGACCCTCAACAAACTGCGGGACCACGCCTTCGCCGACCAGCTCCGCGGCTACCTGGACTGACGCGCAGACGCGCCGGCCCGGGGAGCCGCGGAGACAACGCCGACCGACTAGTCGACCTCGGCGACCGCCTGCGCGAACTGTGCCGCGTACAGCCGGGCGTACGCGCCGTGCGCCTCCAGCAGCCCGTCGTGCGTGCCCTGCTCGACGATCGACCCGTTCTCCATCACCAGGATGACGTCGGCGTCCCGGATGGTGGAGAGCCGGTGCGCGATCACGAAGCTCGTACGGCCGTGCGCGAGACCGGCCATCGCCTTCTGGATCAGCACCTCGGTACGGGTGTCGACGGAGCTGGTCGCCTCGTCGAGCACCAGTATCACCGGGTCGGACAGGAACGCCCGCGCGATGGTGATCAGCTGCTTCTCGCCGGCGCTGACACCGGAGCCCTCGTCGTCGATCACCGTGTCGTACCCGTCGGGCAGGGTACGGATGAAACGGTCGGCGTGGGCCGCCCGGGCCGCCTCCTCGATCTGTTCCCGGGTGACGTCGCCGGACGCGCCGTAGGCGATGTTCTCCGCGATGGTCCCGCCGAACAGCCAGGTGTCCTGGAGGACCATGCCGATGCCCGAGCGCAGGTCGTCGCGCGACATCTTCGCGATGTCGACCCCGTCGAGGGCGATCCGGCCCCCGGTCACCTCGTAGAACCGCATCAGGAGATTGACCAGCGTCGTCTTGCCGGCACCGGTCGGGCCGACGATCGCGACCGTGTGACCCGGCTCGACGCTCAGCGAGAGATCCTCGATGAGCGGCTTCTCCGGGTCGTAGCGGAACGACACGTTCTCCAGGGACACGCTGCCGCGCAGCTCCCCGGGGAACTCGCCCTCGCCCTTCGACGGGTCGGCGTCCTGCTCCTCGGCGTCCAGCAGCTCGAAGATCCGCTCCGCCGAGGCGATCCCGGACTGGACCAGGTTCGCCATCGAGGCGACCTGGGTCAGCGGCATGGAGAACTGCCGCGAGTACTGGATGAAGGCCTGCACATCACCGATCGACAGCGCGCCCGAGGCGACCCGCAGCCCGCCGACGACGGCGATGAGCACATAGTTCAGGTTCGACACGAACATCATCAGCGGCTGCATGATCCCGCTGTTGAACTGTGCCTTGAACCCGGCCTCGTACAGCGCTTCGTTCTGCTCGGCGAAGTCTCGCGCCGACTCGTCCTGCCGCCCGAAGACCTTCACCAGGGTGTGCCCGGTGTACATCTCCTCGATGTGGGCGTTGAGCTTGCCCGTCACCTTCCACTGCTGGACGAACTGGGGCTGCGAGCGCTTGCCGACCTTCGCCGCCACGACTACGGACAGCGGCACCGTCACCAGTGCGACCAGTGCCAGCAGCGGCGAGATCCAGAACATCATCACGAGCACGCCGATGATGGTCAGCAGCGAGTTGATCAGCTGCCCCATCGTCTGCTGCATCGTCTGCGAGATGTTGTCGATGTCGTTCGTCGCCCGGCTCAGCACCTCGCCGCGCTTGGCCCGGTCGAAGTACGACAGCGGCAGCCGCGACAGCTTCGTCTGGATGTCCTCACGCAGCTGGAACACGACCCGGTTGATCACCCGGATCGACAGCCGCGTCGACACCAGCATCAGCAGCCCCGCACCGACGTACACGGCCAGCGCCACGAGCAGCACCCGGCCGATCGCGTCGAAGTCCATGCCCTGCCCCGGGGTGAAGTCCACCTTGGAGAGCATGTCGGCCAGACCGCTGTTGCTCCTGCGCAGGCCCTCGACGGCCTGTTCCTTCGTCGTCCCCGCGTCCATTCCCCGGCCGACGACACCGGCGAACACCAGGTCGGTGGCCTTGCCGAGGATCTTCGGGCCGACCACCGACAGCGCCACGCTCAGCGCGACGGCCACCAGCATCACGTACAGGGTGGCCTTCTCCGCCGCGAAGCGCTTCAGCAGCCGCTTCGACGAGCCCTTGAAGTCCATGGACCGGTCGGTCGGAGCCCCGCCCGCCATCATGCGTCCGCCAGGCCCGGCCATTACGCGGCCTCCGCTTCCGTCAGCTGGGAGAGAACGATCTCCCGGTATGTCTCATTGCCGTCCATCAGTTCGTGGTGGCTGCCGGAACCGACGACGCGGCCCTCGTCCAGCACCAGGATCCGGTCGGCGTCACGGATGGTCGACACCCGCTGCGCGACGATCACCACCGTCGCCCCCCGGGTCTCCCGCAGCAGCGCCGCACGCAGTGCCGCGTCCGTGGCGTAGTCCAGCGCGGAGAAGGAGTCGTCGAAGAGGTAGATCTCCGGCCGCTGCACCAGCGTCCGGGCGATCGAGAGCCGCTGTCGCTGCCCCCCGGAGACATTGGTGCCGCCCTGTGCGATCGGTGCGTCCAGGCCGTGCTCCAGTGCCTCGACGAACTCCTTGGCCTGCGCGATCTCCAGCGCGTGCCACAGCTCCTCGTCGGTCGCGTCCGGGTTGCCGTACCGCAGATTCGTCGCGACCGTCCCGGAGAACAGGTAAGGCTTCTGCGGGACCAGGCTCACGGTCTTGGCCAGCAGGACCGGGTCCAGCGTCCGCACGTCCGTCCCGTCGACCAGCACCTGGCCGTCCGTCACGTCGAACAGCCGCGGTACGAGTCCGAGCAGCGTCGACTTCCCGCTGCCCGTCGACCCGATGATCGCGGTCGTCTCGCCGGCCCGCGCCACCAGGTCCACCGCGCGCAGCACCGGCTCCTCGGCGCCGGGGTAGCGGAAGTCCGCACCGCGTACCTCCAGATGCCCGTGGACCGTGAGCTCCCGCACCGGGTTCACCGGCGGCACCACGGAGGAATCGGTCTCCAGGACCTCCTGGATGCGCTCGGCGCACACCTCGGCACGCGGCACCATCATGAACATGAAGGTGGCCATCATCACCGACATGACGATCTGCATCAGATAGGAGAGGAACGCGGTCAGCGCGCCGATCTCCATCCCGCCGCTGTCGATCCGGTGCGCACCGAACCAGACGACGGCGATCGACGACACGTTCACGACCGTCATCACGGTCGGGAACATCAGTGCCATCAGACGGCCCGTGGACAGCGCCACGTCCGTCAGCTCGGTGTTGGCGCCCCGGAAGCGCTCCTCCTCGTAGCCGTCGCGCACGAACGCGCGGATGACCCGGTTGCCGGTGATCTGCTCGCGCAGCACCCGGTTCACCGTGTCGAGCCGCTCCTGCATCGTCCGGAACAGCGGACGCATCTTCCGCACGATCAGGCTCACCGCGACGCCGAGGACCGGCACCACCGCGAGCAGCACCGCGGACAGCGGGACGTCCTGGCCGAGCGCCATGATGATGCCGCCGACACACATGATCGGCGCCGACACCATCAGCGTGAACGTCATCAGGACCAGCATCTGGACCTGCTGCACGTCATTGGTCGTACGGGTGATCAGCGAGGGCGCGCCGAACCGGCCGAGCTCGCGCGCGGAGAACGACTGCACCCGGTCGAAGACCGAGGCCCGTACGTCGCGGCCGAGTGCGGACGCGGTACGGGCTCCGATGTAGACGGCCCCGATGTTGCAGACCACCTGGGCGATGCTGACGACGATCATGACGCCGCCGTACTGGACGATGTAGCCCGTGTCCCCCTGGACGACACCGTTGTCAATGATGTCCGCGTTGAGGGTGGGCAGATAGAGCGTGGCGCAGGTCTGCAGCAGCTGGAAGACGACCAGCAGTGCGATCGGTTTCTTGTACGGGCCGAGATAGGCCCGCAGGAGTTTTATGAGCACGCGTGTCTCTCGGAGTCGGCGAGGTCGGGAGTCGACCCATTTTCGGGTACCGGCCACCGGGACAGCGAACGTTTTTATTCAAGTCCAGGTCAAAAAACGGACCGGGTCCATAATTCTTTGGCCCGGACCACGCCGACGGCCCGGACACGTCACCGAGAGCGCTCGCCTCAACGCGCGGCGTCGAACGCCCCCGGGTGGATCTGGTCCCGCGTCGCCACGTACTGCTGGCGTACCGCCTGTCCGACCGGCAGCTCATCGCCGGGCTCCAGCACCTGCGCCGCGGCACCCTGCCACGCCGGGGGAGTGCGCCCGTCCAGCGTCCCCTGCGAGACGCCCAGCGCCCAGGCCGCCTGCCGGGCCGCACCCAGCGCCGCGTACTGAGCGGGCTGCGGCACGACCACCTGGGTGCCCAGCAGCGAGGGTGCCAGACCCTGTACGGCCGGCAGCTCGGCGGCGGCGCCCAGCAGGAACACCCGCCGCACCTCCACCCCGCGGCCGCGCAGCACGTCCAGCGCGTCGGCCAGCGAGCACAGCATCCCCTCGAACGCCGCCCGCGCCAGATGCTCCGGCTTCATCGACTCACGCCGCAGCCCGCTCAGCGTCCCGGCGGTGTGCGGCAGATTCGGGGTGCGCTCACCCTCCAGATAGGGCAGGAGTACGAGCCCCGAGGCGCCCGGCGTCGACTTCAGCGCCAGCGCCGACAGCTCCTCCAGCCCGTCGAGCCCCAGCATCTCGGCGGTGCCGCGCAGCGCGCGTACAGCGTTCGAGGTGTGGACCACCGGCAGATGCATCCCGGTGGCATCGGCGAAGGATGTGATCATCCCGGTCGGGTCCGCGAGCGCCTCGTGGTGCACCGCCATCACCGAACCCGACGCCCCCAGCGACACCACCGCGTCACCGACCGCGACCCCGAGCCCGAACGCCGCCGCCATCGTCTCGCCCGTACCCGCCGAGATCAGCAGCCCCTCGGGCGTCGTCCCCGCCGCGTCGGACGGACCGAGCACCTCCGGCAGCGCCGCCTGGCGCCCGAGCGCGAGCTCGACGAGATCCGGCCGGTACGACTCGCTGCCCGCCGACCAGTAACCCGTACCCGACGCGGCGCCCCGGTCGGTGGTCCGCCGGGCCGGCCGGCCCAGCAGCTGCCACACCAGCCAGTCGTGCGGCTGGAGCACCGCGGCGACCCGCTGCGCCAGGTCCGGCTCGGTCCGAGCCAGCCACCGCAGCTTCGACACGGGCTGCGCCGCCTGCGGCACCGCCCCGACCGCCTCGGCCCAGGCCTGCCGCCCGCCCAGCCCGTCGATCAGATCGGCCGCGGCGACCTGCGCCCGCCGGTCGTTGCCGAGCAGTGCCGGGCGTACGAGATTGCCCTGGTGGTCCAGCGGCACGAGCCCGTGCTGCTGCGCCGACACCCCGATGGCCTGCACCCCTTCGAGCAGGCCGCCGGCGGCGGCCTCACCGAGTGAGAGCAGCCATGCCTGAGGGTCGACCTCGGTGGCCTTCGCGTCGACGGGATGTGCGGCGTATCCCTGACGCAGTACGGCACCCGTGTCCGTATCGCAGACCACGATGTGCGTGAAGGCGGATGAACTGTCCAAGCCGGCGACTATGCCCATACATGGATTCTGCCGCACCCCCGGCGGTTTCCCGACCGGTGGTGCGGCAGACGTGACGCCGGGGACTCAGGTGTTCGTCGTTCCCCAGTCGTCCTCGCCGTTCGCCCCGCGC
Source organism: Streptomyces sp. NBC_00385 (assembly GCF_035917155.1). Classification (NCBI taxonomy): domain Bacteria; kingdom Bacillati; phylum Actinomycetota; class Actinomycetes; order Kitasatosporales; family Streptomycetaceae; genus Streptomyces; species Streptomyces sp. NBC_00385. The sequence goes on from NZ_CP107951.1 coordinate 5,999,238, forward strand.
CCGCGCATCGACCGCACCCGGTCCGACACCGACGCCGGCATCTTGTCGCCGACCTTCTCCTCGACCGCGTGGTACGCCTTCCCCGCGAACTGACGGCCGCTCTGGGCCGCCGTCTCGCAGGTGTTGCGCACGGCCGGGTTCTGGGCGAACTGACGTGCGGACTTCTTCAGCTGCTCGTAACGCTCGCGCCCGGCACGCGTGCCGAGCACGTAACCGAGGGCCACTCCGGCGATGAACGTGAGCCGGTACCGCATGGCTGCCACCCTTCCTTCGCTCCGTGCGACGTGTGCTGCTCGCCTACCCGCAGGCGCCCGAGATCACCCCGGGCGATACCGATTGGCAAAGCACCCCCCTGCTTGCGCTAATGTATGTGTCGCAGCGAACGCGCGCCGCCCGGCAGCAGCCAGGCAGGTACGTTCGAGGCAACGCAGCAATCCCCTGTAGCTCAATTGGCAGAGCAGCCGGCTGTTAACCGGCAGGTTACTGGTTCGAGTCCAGTCGGGGGAGCGCGATCCCCTGTAGCTCAATTGGCAGAGCATTCGGCTGTTAACCGGAGGGTTACTGGTTCGAGTCCAGTCGGGGGAGCGGAACGGAAGAGGGCCCCGCGGGGTCCTTTTTCGTGTGTCCGGGTCCGGTCCGCGAGGGGCCCGCCGCAGTGATGCCGGTGGGGCTCGAGTGACTCTTTCGCGTCAACTTCGCGTCAACCGGAACCGGGCGTCGAGCAGCACGGTCTTCATGGTCATGAGTAGCCGGGCAACCGGAGCGAGAGATCGTATGACCGGCTATGCTGCGGCAGACGGCGCGCACACATGTACGCGCCACGCCGAAAAGGGGCGGTAGCTCAGCCGGTTAGAGCAGCGGACTCATAATCCGTCGGCCGTGGGTTCGAGTCCCACCCGCCCCACCGAGCGTCCCCGGGCAGAATCGTTTTGACCTGGGGGAACGCGTTCTTCGGTGGCGTTCCGCATGGGTGGACGCCTGGAGCCCCGCGTGCGAGGAAGTCCGCCGCGGTCCTGAGGCCGTTGACGGCGCCGAGTGCGCCGAGCCGGCACCGCGCGGATCCGCGCCCACGAGCCGCGCACCGGGTGTCGTTTCCCGGCTCCGACTCCCCGAGCCCTCACGGGTGTTCGTGCGGCATCGCCATGGCTGCAGGACCGGCCAAAAGGGGCGCGGTGTGACGCCTGCGGGATCCTCGACGTCTTCAGCCGGTGCGGCGGCGGTCACTTCGTCGGGCGGTAGCGACATGGGGGCAGATACGTGAGTGGGGCACCTATATCATCGGGAGGGAAGTCATCGGGTGATGACATCAACTGGTGACAGGAGATCCGCCCCGTGCGTCCGACAGGTTCCCCCGCTTCCTCTCCCTGGCGACAGCGGGCACTCGTCCCCGTGCTGGTCTCCCTCTGCATGCTGGTCGCGATCATCAGCAGCCTCGGGGCGCCGCTGATTCCGACGATCGCCGCCGTGGACCACGTATCGGTGTCCGACGCGCAGTGGTCGCTCACGGTCACGATGCTCGTCGGGGCCGTCGCGACTCCGACCATGGGGCGCCTGGGGGACGGCCCCCATCGCAAGAAGGTGATCCTGACGGGTCTGGGCGTGGTGAGCGTCGGAAGCCTGCTGGCCGCCCTTCCGCTGGGGTTCGCCTGCCTCATCGTGGGGCGGGCGCTGCAGGGTGTGGGCATGGGACTGGTGCCGCTGGCCATCGCCACCGCACGCGATTCCGTGCCGCCGCAGCGGGCCCGGTCGGCGCTGTCGACACTGTCGCTGACCACGGCGGCAGGCGTCGGAATCGGCTACCCGGTCACCGGACTGCTCGCCCAGACCCTCGGGATGTACGCGGGCTTCTGGTTCGCCGTCATCGCCACCGTCCTGGCCTTCGTCGCCGCCGCGCTCGTCCTGCCGAAGACGCCGCAGCGTCCGGCACACCCCATGGACGTGCCGGGGGCGCTGCTCCTGGCCCTCGGCATGGGCGGGCTGCTGTTCGCCCTCACCGAGGGAGAGAACTGGGGCTGGGGATCGCCCCGGCTCCTGGTGCTCGGGGCGGTTTCCCTCCTGGTGCTGCTCGGCTGGGCGCTGCACGGGCTGCGTACCGCTCATCCGCTGGTGGATCTCCGGCTGATCCGGGACCGTACGGTCTTCGCCGCGCACCTGACCACGATGATGGGCGGAATCGGCATGTACCTGCTGATCTCCCTCGTGACCCGGTACGTGCAGACCCCGTCGAGCGCCGGCTACGGACTGGGGGCTTCCGTGGTGGTCACCGGTCTGATCCTGGTGCCGTTCTCGGTGGGCAGCCTGGCGGCCGGCCGTGTGGTGCGGATCCTGGTCCGGGCCCAGACGCCCGTGCGACTGCTGCCGGTGAGCTGCCTGCTGTCCCTCGCGGCACTGCTGACCTTCGTGTTCGCCCATGGCCATCTGTGGCAGATCTTCGTCACGATGACCCTGGCCGGGCTCGGTGTCGGTATGAACTTCTCGGTGACACCGGGACTCGTCGTGGCGAGCGTCCCCGCGCATGAGACGGGGAGCGCCATGAGTTTCAATCAGGTGGTGAAATACATCGGTTACTCGGCCGGCAGCGCGCTGAGCGCGGTGATCCTCCAGGCCGCCACCTCTCCCGGACAGGGGTTTCCCCCCGAGAGCGGATACCGCACGGCCGGGCTGACGGGCTGCGCGGTCTGGGCCGCCACGGCCGTGATCGGCTACGTACTGATCCGCACCGGGCTACGGAGCGGGACGCGGGTAGGGGACACGCGCCCCGCGGCGGCCGACATGAGCGCGGAGAGCGAGGGCCTCGTTCCCGGAGCCGGGACACCGCGGTGAGCGGCGAGGCGCCGGGGCGCCGGCGGGACGCGGCGCGCAGCCGTGAACGCCTGCTGACAGCGGCGAGCGAACTGTTCGGGGAGCGGGGCTTCGACCGCACCACCATCCGGGACATCGGCAGACGGGCGGGCGTGGACCCGACGCTGATCGCCCGCTACTTCGGCAGCAAGACCCTCCTGTACATCGCCGCGCTCCGGGCGGAAGCGGGCGAGGTGGCCTTGGCCGACCTGTACGAGGACGAGCGGCTGCGCGAGATCTTCGACCGGGCCGACCGGCGTGGCCCCGTCCCCCTGCTCCAGGTCGCGGTGCGGCCCCTGGACGACCCGGCGGCGCAGGAGGCCACACGGGCCGCGCTGCACAGTCGGCTCGTCGAGCCTCTCCACGAGCGCTTCGTCCGTGAAGGGACGGACCGGCCGCTGCTGCGTGCCGAACTGGTGGCGGCCGCGATGGCCGGGGTCCTGCTGGGCCGGCACTCCGGAGCCTTCGACGAGCTGGCCGCCGCCGATCCCGGCGCTCTGATCGACCTGCTCCGGGGCACCCTCCTGAGCGAGGACTAGCAAGGACTGGCGGGCACTGGCGAGGACGGGCCAGGACGGCCAGGACTGGCGAGGTCGTTACGATGCGCCGTGACCGAAACGACCGAACCCGATGTATCCCGCACCCGAATATTCGCCGACCTGACCCCGCTGCGCACCTCTCCCGACTACCGGCGGCTCTGGTTCGGGAACATGGTCTCCTGGGTCGGGCAGGGCATGACATCGCTCGCCGTCTCGCTCCAGGTGTACGACCTCACCGGCTCCGCCTTCTCCGTCGGACTCATCGGGTTCTGCTCGCTCGTGCCGCTGGTCGTCTTCGGGCTGTACGGCGGAGCCGTCGCCGACACCGTCGACCGGCGCAAGCTGGGACTGGCCAGCGCCTTCGGGTCGTTCCTGCTCTCGGCGGGGCTCGTGGCGGTCACCGTGGCCGGGATCGAGCAGGTCGGGCTGCTGTACGGGATCGTCGCCCTCCAGGCCGTCTGCTTCGCGCTCAACTCGCCCGCCCGCAGCTCGATGATCGCCCGGCTGCTGCCGGCCGAGCAGTTGCCGGCGGCGAACGCGCTGACCTCGATGACCAGCACCACGGGCATGCTCGTCGGACCGATGCTCGGTGGGCTCATCGTCGGCTGGTGGGGGTACCGGGCCGCGTACGGAGTCGACGCGATCACCTTCACGGCCTCGCTGTACGCGATGTGGCGGCTGCCCTCGATGCTGCCGGACCGGCGCGAGGAGAAGGCCGGGGAGACGAAACGTGCCTCCGTCATGGACGGGCTGCGGTTCCTCGGGACCCGGCCCAACCTGCGGATGACCTTCTTCACCGACCTGTGCGCCATGGTGCTCGCCCAGCCGCGCGCGCTGTTCCCCGTCGTCGCCGGGCTCTGGTACGGGGGTGACGCCAAGACCACCGGACTGCTGGTCGCCGCCCCGGCGATGGGGGCGCTGCTGGGCGGGGTGTTCTCCGGCTGGCTGGGCCGGATCCGGCGGCAGGGACTCACGGTGCTGTTCGCCGTCGCGGGCTGGGGCACCGCCATCGCCATGTTCGGACTGACCCGCCAACTCTGGCTCGGGCTGGTCTTCCTGGCCCTCGCGGGCGCTGCCGACACCACGTCCATGGTCTTCCGCAACACCATGCTCCAGGCCGCCGTGCCCGACGAGATGCGGGGCCGGCTCCAGGGCGTCTTCATCGTCGTGGTGGCGGGCGGCCCGCGGCTCGGGGACTTCCTGGCCGGATCCGTCGCCGATCTGGCGTCACCGGGGCTCGCCGTGACCGGCGGCGGGATCGCGTGTGTGGCCGCGGTGGCACTGCTGGCGCTGCGGTGGCCCGGGTTCGCGCGCTACGACGCGCGCGAACCGGAGGCCTGATCCGATTCCCGAGGCATGCGGCAACATGCACCTACTGACCGGATTGACCCAGGAGAAGGGCTTCGCCCCGCCGAGCACGTGCTCGGCGGGGCGAAGCCCTTCTCGTCGGTCGGCCCGCGCCTTGACTTACAGCGTGCAGGCAGGCTCCGGGGCTCGGACGGGGCGGGTCACCCGAAGGCCAGCTTGTCGTTCCAGCCGGACCCGATGACCGTCTTGACCGCCGGGTTGGTGTTGGTGGTGGACGGGTTGTAGATGGCCATGTGGCCGTCCGACGCGAACCGGGCCCAGATGTCCGGGATGCCGTCGTTGTTGATGTCCGGGATGCCGATCGCCGTGTTGACGTTGGCCTCGGTCCAGCTGGTGCCGAACGGGACGTCGCCGTTGAGCGAGTTGGCCGCCAGCTTCAGGGAGTTGAGGTCGACGCTGCCGGCGACGGAGCCCGGCTTGCCGTGCCGGACGTACATGTTGCCGTTGTCCAGGTTGCGCCAGAGCAGGTCGGGCGTGCCGTCCTTGTTCATGTCGGCGAGGTTGACGACGTCGCGGCGCGCCCATGCGTCGGAGTTCATCAGGGTCGCGGCCTGGAAAGTGGCCCCGCTGTAGCCGGAGAGCACCCAGAGGGCCATGTCAGTGCGCAGGACCAGGTCGGGCAGCTTGTCACCGTTGATGTCGCCGATGGCCTTGAGCTGGGTCCAGGTGGACGGCGCGGGAGCGTTCGAGGGGAGGCGGATCTTCAGCCGCGTGCCGATGTCGAACGAGCCGTAGCCGTCGCCCGGGTAGAGCCAGAACCCGCCCTTCGGATCGACGGCGAAGAGGTCCGTGGTGCCGTCGCCCGGGTAGGCGTCCTGGTAGTGCGCGATCAGCGCGGCCTTGCCGGTTGCCGCGTCGTACCACTGACCGGCCGGGGCCGGCACCGGATTGCCGTCGGCACCCATGGTGTACGAGGAGGTCAGCTGGCCGTACAACTCGCCGCCGGGCTGGCCCGGATACGTCCGCAGCACACCGGACTTGTCGATGAGGAGCAGGTCCGGGGTACCGTCGCCGCCCGTGTCACCCGGGGCGTCGGCGTTGTCCCTGGGGGGAACGTAGGTCGTGTGGTCCGTCCGCGCGCTCGCGTTGCCGAGGCTGTCGTAGGCGTAGACCTGGAGCGTGTTGGGGCCGGCGTTCGGCGGCCGCAGGGCGGGGACGGTGGCGAGGCCGTCGGCGTTGGCGTTGACCGGGACCGGGCTGACCCCGCCCCACGCGTAGGTGAACCTCACGGCCCCCGGCGATTCGAAGGTGATCGGCCCGGTCTGGCCGAAGGCCACCGTCGCCCAGGTGGCGCCGTCCGCGGTGGCTGCGAGGAACACGTCGCTGGTGACGACGGGCTGGGACGGGCCGCTCGGGTCCACCGTGATGCGGCAGGGCTCGGTGCCCGGCGGATAGGTGCTGGACGTCGCACCCGCCGAGTCCTTACCCATGGCGTCCCAGGAGAAGGTGGTGTTGGTGGTGATGTCCTTCAGCAGCGGGTCGCTGGAGGGGATGGTGTACGTGGCGGTGCCGCCGGAGCCGCCGATCGGGACCTCGACACCGGCCGGGATCGTGCCGCCGGTCTTCCAGAACCGGAAGCGGACCTTGCTCATGTTGTTGTCGGGGTCCGTGGCCTTCACCGACAGCGTGATGTTGGTCTTGCCGACCGTCACGCCCGCGCCGGGGGCGGGGGTGCAGGAACCGCCGGGCTTCGAGGAACCGCTCGTGGGCTCGGACGGGTTGCGGTTGTAGACGGCCTCGATGGTCGCGGAGGTCGCCCTGAACTTGCGCCAGGTCTGGGTGTCCGACTCGGTCGTGGCCCGCATGCCCAGGGTCACGGACGCATCGCCCCTGTCGGTGGCGTACTGGGCTGCGTCCTTGACGTCGAAGTCCTCGTATTCGTCCTTGCAGGAGGTCGACGACCAGCCGTGCGCGAAGGACTTGCGCTCGATCTCGTCGGACCAGCTCGGCTGCGCGTTCCACGTCGTGCCGGACGAGATCGCGCCGGTACGCCACAGCTGGAACTCGCGCTTCGTACAGGACCAGGAGTGGTTGTTGAGCACCTTGAAGGTCGCGCTGGTGATCTTCGCGCCCTTGATGCTCTTCGACCAGTCCATCCGCCAGAAGGAGCGGGCGGTGCCGCCGGTGTCGGACTCGTGGCCCACGCGGGCGTCGGACGTGCCGGAGGAGAAGTTGGTGCCGTTGAAGAAGCTGGTGCTCGGGTACGGCTTGTAGGCCACCGTCCACGCGTCCCAGCCGGGGTTCAGCGGCGGGTCGACGAACAGGGGGTACGTGACGTCCTTGCGCGCCGCCAGACCGGTGGCGGCGAAGCCGAGACCGAGCCGGGCGGCGTGGGTGTTCGCGCCGTCCAGGGTGATCGGCAGCGGCGCGGACCGCGCGCCGGGCTCGATGCCGGTCAGGCCCGACAGCTTCAGCACGTCGGCCGCGGTGGCGACCGACGTACGGTTCGAAGCGCCCTCGGGCAGTTCGGGGTCACGGCCGCTGGAGTCCCACGCGAACGGCGTCGGGACCGAGCCGACCTCCTTGCCGGCCTTGTCCAGGACCTGGACCCTGCTGGCCTTGCGGTCCTGCCGGAACACAGCGGTGGCGGAGCGCAGCCCGTACGACACGGTGCTGAGCGCTTCCTGCCGCGCGGCCTCGGCGGTCTTGACGATCAGGACCTGTGCCATGCCGCCTTCCTCCCGGGCGACGAGCAGCAGGTCGACGCCCGGAAGGACCTCGGAGTACAGGGCACGCGGCCCGTCGAGGACCGGCTCGGGCAGGGTGCCCGGCCAGGTGTACGCCACGGTGTGGCCGTCGAGTTCGACCTCGGCGAGCACCGTCTCACCCGGCGCTTCGGTGCGGACGAACGAGCGGTCGGCGCGCGCCTTGCGGGCGGTACCGCTCGCGAAGCGGACGGGAACGGCCGGGTTCGCGGGAGCGATGCCAAGGCCCTTGGGGGCCTTGGCCGTTCGCTTCAGGGTGTTGTCGATCGGGGCCCACTCGCCCTTGGCGTTCTTCGCCCGGGTCGGTGCGGCCGTGATCCGGGTCTTGTAGCGGCCGTTGGGCAGTGCCCAGGTCAGCGTGGTGGCGCTGGTCGCGGTGTCGACGAGTACCTGCGCATGGGTGCGCAGGGCCTGGGCCATCGCCGTGGCCTCGTCGCGCGGGCCGGTGGAGGCGGGGGCGGCGTCGGTGGCTCCGGCTCCACCGTCGGCGGTGGTCGGGGATGAGCCGCCGGGCTGCCACCACGGCAGCAGGGCGGCGGTCAGGGCGGCCAGCACGAGGCCGAGGGTCAGGGCCAGCCGCGTGCGCGTGCGCACGAAGGGGCTGAGAAAACGAGGCGGCGCGGTCACGGCGGTCTACTCCGGTGGGAACCAAGCGGATTGAGGACAGCACAGACAGCCCCAGTCGGCAGGCCACGGGGGCAGAAGGCGGGCACACAGTCACACATGTGAAGCATTGACGTCCAGGTGTGAAGGTTTTATGAATCCGTTACACACCCATGGGGTCGACTTGACCGACCGTCAATCAGGTCCGGTTGGCGGCTTTTATGGGTCGATATCGATGATGGGCGCGGGAATGTCGCCATCTTGCTGATCATTCGTCAGTGGCGTGGTCTGACCCGTTTCACCCCGTGCTGCAGATCACATGCGCGGCCCCTCGGTGCCCCTCGCCGATCTTGAATATGTGGCGGACATGCCAGAGAGTGCGCACGCACGCGTCTGAGGCAGAGGTGTGCCATCCGGTGTTTTCCGCACCTCGTCCATTGTCTGAATTGTCAGGGTGGGAGTCGACGCGCATGCGTGCTTCAGGTCCGCTGTCATGGTTGGGGCGGGGACGCCTGGCCATGACGGAGTCACAACGACGGCACCGGCGGCGAAGCCGCACGGCGATCGTCCTGCTGTTGTCCTCGGTACTGACCGTGACCAGCCTGGGCAGCCAGGCACTCGCCGTTCCCGGCCCCGGCATGAGCCGCGAGGAGTCGATCGCCCAGGTCGGCCTCCCGGACCTGCCGGAGGCCACCACGGTCGAGGGCGACGCGGCCGCCGACAAGACCCTGACCCTGGCTCCGGAGAATCCGGTCGCGCCGTACACCCCCACCGCCACCGCCGCGTGGACCTCCGGTACCGGTCAGGCCACGCTCGACGCGACCAGCGCGCCCGGGACCACCGAGCCGGTCAGCAACAACCTGCCGGTCGCCATCGGCGTCCCCGAGGGTGGCGACGCCGCCGCTCTGGCCGGCGACTGGACCGTGGGCGTGGCCCCGCAGACGACCTCGCAGGACGCGGGCGTCTCCGGCATCGTCATGAAGCTGACCCCGCCGGCCACGGTCGACCCGGCCGCCGAAGTGGCGATCAGCATCGACACCACGGGCTTCGCCGACCTCTACGGACCGCAGGCCGCCGACCGCTTCGGTCTGATGCTGCTGCCCGAGTGCGTCTACTCCTCCCCGACCGAGGGCGACTGCGCCGACGGCGGTGGTACGAGCACGATGTCCCTCTCCGACGGGGACAAGGACGTCAAGAACGGCAAGAAGAACTTCCAGCGCCTGCGCAGCACGGTGAAGACCGTGGCCGCCAAGGACGCGCCGACCAGGACGAAGACGGCCAAGAGCGCCGCCACCCGCAAGGTCCTCAGCGGCAGCATCCCGGTCTCCAGCCTGGTTGGCGAGGGCTTCGTTCCCTCCGGGGCGACCAAGGCCTCCTACCGGGACGGCGTCCAGCCCGCGGTCTCCGCGAACGGTGGCGCCGCCGTGGGCGGCCTCGACACCGGCTCGTCGGTCTCCGGTGACTTCACGGCCTCGCCGCTGCTGTCGTCGGGCTCCTGGGCGTCGGGCTCCTCCTCGGGCGCCTTCACCTACTCGTACGACATCCAGGTCCCGGAGACCGCCGGCGGCCTGATGCCGAAGGTCAACCTGGCGTACTCCTCGCAGTCGGTCGACGGCCGCACGTCCTCGTCGAACAACCAGGCCTCCTGGATCGGTGACGGCTGGGACTACAACGCGGGTTCCATCACCCGTACGTACGCCAACTGCCGCCAGGACTCCAAGAAGGCCGGATCCAACAACGCCACCCACCGCACCGCGGACCTGTGCTGGGGCTCGGAGAACGCCACCCTCTCCCTCGGCGGCATGACCACCGAGCTGGTCTGGGACACGACCAAGGGCAAGTGGTTCACGGCCAACGGCGACGGCTCCACCATCCAGGTGATCAAGGGCGAGGACACCGGCAACGGCGCCAAGGACGGTGAGTACTGGATCGTCACCACCAAGGACGGCACGAAGTACCACTTCGGCAAGAACAAGCTCCCGGGCTGGTCCAACCACGGCGACGCCGCCGACGACCCGACCACCGACTCGGTGCTCACGGTCCCGGTCTACGGCAACCACGCGGACGAGGACTGCTACAAGGGCCCCACGACCACCGACTGGACGAAGTCCTGGTGCACACAGGGCTGGCGCTGGGGCCTCGACTACATCGAGGACATCCACGGCAACGCCATGTCGATGTGGTGGAAGAAGGACGTCCCGAACTACTACGCCCGCAACTTCAACTTCAAGGACCCGGTCGCCTACGACCGTGACGGCTGGCTCGACCACATCGACTACGGCCAGCGCAGCAACACCATCTTCACCGCGACCGCCCCGGCCCGGGTCGGCTTCGCGGTGAAGGAGCGCTGCTACACCGTCGACGACGTCACCTGCTCCGACGCCAACTTCGCCTCCAAGGACCCGCGCAACTACCGGCCCTGGTTCGACACCCCGGTCGACATGCGCTGCGAGTCCGGCAAGAAGTGCTGGAACGCCGGCCCGTCCTTCTGGTCCCGCAAGCGCCTCGACACGATCACGACCTCGGCCCAGCGTCGCACCGACACCGCGGCGCGCCAGGTCGTCGACGAGTACCAGCTGAAGCAGAGCTTCGCCAAGCTGCTGACCGGCCCGAACACGGCGCTGTGGCTGGAGTCGGTCCAGCGCACCGGCTACGCCCGCAAGGGCTCCACCGACGCGAGCGTGCAGCTCAACACGGTGCGGTTCGAGCCCAACACCGAGGACATGCCGAACCGCGTCAAGGCGGTCCACGCGTCGCGCCCCGGCTTCTCCCGGCTGCGCATCGGCCGCGTCGTCAACGAGTACGGCGGCGAGACCATCGTCACGTACAAGCCGGTCGAGGGTGACTGCCTCACCGGCAACCTTCCCCTGCTCGACCAGCGGCCCGGCGAGGACCGTGCCACGGCCATGGCCCGGCTGCAGGCCGAGCTCAAGGGGAACGACCGGCTCTGCTACCCGTCGTTCTGGAACCCCGACCCCGAGGTCGAGGACATCGACTGGTTCCACAAGTACGCCGTGGACACCATCGAAGAACTGCCCAACATCGACGGCAACTTCACCACCAGGACGGAGTACCGGTACAAGAGCCCGGCCTGGAAGCTCGCCGAGGCCGAGTTCTCCAAGAAGTCCCAGCGCACCTACTCCCAGTTCGCGGGCTTCGAGCAGACCACGGTCCTGACGGGTCCGGTCGTCGAAGACACCGCGGACACCGCCGACCAGCGCTCCAAATCCGTCACCCGCTACTTCCGGGGCCTCGGCGACACCGTGTCTGTCAAGGACATCACCGGCGCCGAGATAGCCAAGGACCGGGAGCCGTTCGCCGGCCGGATCGCCGAGGAGCTCACGTACGCCGACTCCACCAAGGCGGACTCCGACTGGCTGTCCCGCTCGATCACCAAGCCGGAGGCCACCGAGCTCGCCAAGCGGGACCGCGACGACGGCCTGAGCCCACTGCGGGCCTGGCGGGTCACGGAGCCCGAAGAGATCGCGTACACCAAGTCGTCCGGCGACAACACGGACGACCCGCGCCCCCTGCGCACGGTCAGAACGACCTCGAAGTACGACGCGACCTACGGTCTGCCGACCGAGGTCGAGTCGCTGGGCGACGCCGACGCCACCAAGACCGGTGACGAGTCCTGCACCAAGCTGGAGTACCTGCACCGGACCGACAAGAACCTCATCGGTCTGTCCAAGCAGGTCCTGGTCTCGCCGACGACCTGTGCGAACGCCGACTGGGCCGACCTCGGCTCGCTGAGCGGCGCCACCCGCACTTCCTACGACGGCACGGCCTACGGCACCGCCCTCGGCTCCTCGACCCGTGGCCTGGCCACCGAGTCGTGGACGCTCAACGGCGCCGGCACCGGCTTCCAGACCACCGGTACCAGTGCGTTCGACGAGGTCGGACGCGTGGTCAAGGAGACCTCGGCGGAGCAGCTGAAGCAGCTGATTCCGAAGTCCTCCACGATCGCCTACGACTCCATCGGGCCGGCCACGGGCCAGGTCTTCAAGGTCACCACGACCAACGTCCTCGGGCAGCGCCAGATCCAGGAGCTGGAGCCGGGCCGCTCGGTCACCGTCAGGACGACGGATGCCAACGACCTGGTCAGCGAGGCCGTGTACGACCCGCTCGGCCGGCTCGCCGAGGCCTGGGCCCCGGGCCGTACCGCCGGCAGCGGCGTGGCGGACTTCCGGGCGGTCTACACGGTCCCGAAGGAGGAGACCGACCCCACCGACTCCAAGATCAAGATCCGCAAGCCTCCCTACGTCACCACGTACGCGCGTGGCTACGAGGACCGGATAGAGACCTCGGTCACCCTCTACGACGGTCTTGGCCGCGAGCGGCAGACGCAGGAGGAGGCCGACGGCGACGCCGGCTGGCTGATCACCGACACGCTGTACAACAACTCCGGTGAGGTCTACCAGACCAACAACGCCTACCTGACCGACGAGGCGAAGCCGGGCGAGCTGTTCAGCCCGCTCGCCGATACGACCGTCCCCAACATCACGCGCTACACCTACGACGGCCTGGGCCGCGTGCTGAAGGAGACTCCGTACCTCAAGTGGATCGACCCGGACACCAAGGAGTCCTTCTCCAAGCCGTACGAGGACCGGGCGATCCGCTACGAGTACGGTGAGGACTGGTCGAAGGTCATCCAGCCGGAGGGCGACTCGTCCTACCGCGTCTGGACCGACGCGACCGGCCGCACCACTCGCACGGACACGTTCAACCCGGCCGCCCCCGGCGGGTTCACGTCGACGCGCTACCAGCCCGACGCGCACGGCCGGCTCCGGACGGCGACCGCCTCGGCGGACACGGCGCACCCGTGGTCCTGGACGTACAACCACAACGGCCAGGTGGAGACGGCGACCGACCCCGACTCGGGTACGTCCCGCACGACCTACGACGCCTTCGGCCGGGTCGAGACGAGCACGAACGCCCGCGGCATCACGGTCTGGAACGGCTACGACGAGCTGTCGCGTCCGAAGGAGGTGCGCGAGAACAGCTCCGCCGGCAAGGTGCTGTCCTCGTTCACGTACGACACGGCCCCGGGCGGCAAGGGCATGCCCGCCACCGCCACCCGCTACACCGATCTCCAGGCGTACACCCAGACGGTCAACGGCTACACCAAGGAGTACCAGCCGACCTCGACCACGCTGTCGCTGCCGCAGTCCATCGCCGACACCTGGGGTCTGAAGAAGGACTACAGGTACGACTACACGTACAACGACCGCGGGATGCTGGACGAGACCACCGTTCCGGCAGTGGGCAGTCTCGACGCCGAGAAGCTGGTCATCCGCTACAACAAGGACGGCAAGCCGCTCTCCATCTCCGGCAAGGACTGGTACGGCTCCGAGACCACCTACGACGCCTACGGCCAGGTGCTCCGCTCCACGCTCGGCGCCCAGCCGTACCGCGTGTGGACGCAGAACGCCGTCGACGAGGGAAGCGGCGAGCTCACCGAGCAGTCGGTCTACCGTGAGAAGGGTGACGCCGGCGCGGACAAGAGCGTCGTCGGCGGCACCCTCGTCTCGAACCGGGGGTACACCTACGACCCGGCCGGCAACGTCACCTCGATCGAGGAGAAGTCCGAGGGGATCGCGGAGCGGCAGTGCTTCGTCTACGACCCTGTGGGCCAGCTGAAGTCTGCCTGGACTGCGAAGGACCGGACGGGCTGCGTCAACCCGCGGAACCCGGACGGCTCGCTCAACAAGAACACGGACGGCACGCTCCGGGCCGCTGCCGGCGCGGACAGCTCCGGCTACTGGCAGGAGTACGAGTACGACCTGTTCGGCAACCGTACGAAGCTGACCGAGAACGACCTCTCCGGCGACACCACCAAGAACGCGGTCTCCACGTACGCGTACGGCAAGAACGCCGCCAAGGACCAGCCGCACACGCTGACCAAGGTGTCGAAGACCTACAAGACCCCCGCGGGGGCACAGGTCACGGCCGAGGCCACGCGGCTGTACGAGCTCACCGGCGAGACCAAGTCGGTCACCTCGGTCGAGAACGGTGACAAGCAGGACCTGACCTGGACCTACGACGGCCAGGTCGACCGGATCACCGGCGCAGGCTCCGGCGGCAAGACCCCGTATGTGGGGCTCGGCCAGAAGTGCCTGGACCTGAAGTCGGGCACGGCCGCAGCCGGCCAGCCGATCCAGCTCTCCGCCTGCAACGCCTCGGCAGCGCAGAGCTTCAAGTTCACCCCCACCCCGGGCACGGCTTCGGCGCCGCAGACCGATCCCGACAAGGGCACGCTCTCGGTGTACGGCACCTGGTGCCTCCAGCCCGCCGCCAACACGGCCGGGTCGGCGCTCCAGATCCAGAAGTGCAACGGCTCGGCCGCGCAGGAGCTGAAGCGCAACGCCTCCGGGCAGCTGATCCACCCGGCCTCCGACGGTCTGTGCCTCGCGGTGCAGGGCTCGGCGAACGTGAACGCGACGCCGATCGTGCTCGCCACCTGTGCCGCGGCCCAGGCCGCCCAGCAGTGGCTGCCGCAGAACGACACCCGTCACATCTACGGCCCCGACGGCGCCCGGCTGCTCACCATCAAGGGCAAGCAGGCGACCCTCCACCTGGGCGAGGCCGAGGTGACCGTCCAGCAGGGCGGCGCTCTGGTCAACACCCAGCGCACCTACGCGGTTCCGGGTGGCGCGGTGATGCGCTACGCCTACGGCACCGGCGCGGAGACGCTGGTCGCCCAGACCACGGACCAGCAGGGAAGTGCGTACGCGGAGGTCGGTCTCTACGGCGGCATGCCGGTCCGCATCCGCAAGCAGGACCCCTTCGGCAACGAGCGCGGTACCGCCGGCACGGACCTCAAGAACCACAAGGGATTCCTCGGCCAGACCCGGGACGACTCCTCCGGCTTCCAGCCGCTGGGTGTCCGGCTGTACGACCCGGTGGTCGGACGCTTCCTGTCCGTCGACCCGATGCTCGACGTGAACGACCCGTTGCAGTCCAACGGGTACGCGTACGCGCAGAACAACCCGGTCACGTACTCCGACCCGACCGGTGAGTCGATCGTCCTGAGCGCCTCGGAGAAGGCTGCGGCCCTCGCCGGCGCGGGTCTGTCCGCGGCCCAGGTCGCGCAGGCGCAGGCGATGCAGGGCAAGTCCCTCACCTCCGTCATCCTGGCGGTCGCGTGGGAGACGCTGAAGGACTTCATCGGCATCAACGACGCCATGGCCTGCTTCGGCGGCGACATGTGGTCCTGCGTCAGCATTGTGGTTGATGCCATCCCGTGGTCCAAGCTCGGGAAGATCCCCTCGGTGATCAAGGCGGTCAACCGCACCATCGAGGCCATCAAGGCGTTCAAGGTGGCGAAGCGGGCCGCCGAGCTGGTTCTCAAGGCCGCCAAGGCCGCCGAGTCCGCGGCGCTGAAGGCCAAGAAGCTGGCCATCGAGAAGGCCAAGAAGGAGGCCGCGCAGAGGGCCAAGAAGAAGGCCGCCGAAGCCGCCAAGAGAAAAGCCGACGAGGCTGCCGCTGCCAAGCGGAAGACGGGTAACGCCGTCCAGAAGCAGTCCCAGGCCAAGGCCGCACCCAAGTCCTCCTCCCACCCGGGCGCGGGCAAGAGCGGCGGTAGTAAGAGTTCCGGGGGCGGTGGCGGCGGCAAGTCCGGCGGCTCCTCCCGCAGCAAGGGCGGCACCAGCGGTGGCGGCGGCTCGGGCAAGGCCGACGGCGGCGGTTCCTGTAACAGCTTCGTGCCCGGCACGAAGGTGCTGATGGCCGACGGTTCCGCCAAGCCGATCGAGAAGGTCAAGGTCGGAGACAAGGTCGTCGCGACCGACCCGAAGACCGGTGAGAGCGTCGTCGAGACGGTCACCGCCGAGATCAAGGGCCAAGGGCTCAAGCACCTGGTCGAGGTCACGATCGACCTCGACGGCCGGAGCGGTTCGAAGACGGCCCGGATCACTGCGACCGACGGCCACCCGTTCTGGGTCCCCGAGCTCGGCGAGTGGATCGACGCCACCGACCTCAAGTCCGGTGAACGGCTCCGGACCAGCGCAGGTACCTACGTCCAGATCACCGCGATCCACCGATGGACCGCGCAGGACGCCACGGTGCACAACCTGACCGTGTCCGATCTGCATACGTACTATGTGGTGGCGGATGCTGCATCGGCTCTCGTCCATAACTGTGACGATCCCGGGCACGCGGACGATTGCTATTGCGATATGGGAGACACTCCCAAGCCGCGCGCAGACGCCATGAGTGACGACATGTGGGGCGGCGGCGGTGAGCAGCCTTCGGGTGCAGACCGGGGCCTCCACGGAGCATTGGCGGCCGCGGATGACGGAATGAGTGAAGCTGACATCCAAGACCTTGTCGCGAATGCAGACCGGGTTCTCTGGCAAGGGAGTGGGGACAATCTGGCTCGGGTGTACCTGAGGCAGGCTGCCGGTGGAACACATGACGTTGCCATCCGCAGCTTCCCCGGCGGGGGAGCGATTACTAGCTTCAGAAACCTGACGGAGTCGTCCCTGAGAGGGCGTATCGCCAGCGGAAGGTGGTTCGATCAAGATGGCTGAGACGGGCGCGGATCCAATGTGCTGCTTCTGCTATCTCGTCATCCGAGAAAGCGAAGATCCATTTGCGATGCGAATCAAAGTGGGCCCACTTTCTGAGGAGGTCCGTCAGATTCTCTATGCGCACTCGAAATGCTTCCGATCCCGGATGCATGAGGAAGTGGACTTCTGGTGGGAGTACTAGTCACTTTCCGTCGTCGCTAGTGTTTCACTGAGGTCCTGGCTGCTGCGATCGCTGATGATCTGAGCGTCCGGACTGAAAACAGAGGCCCCACCGGAACGGATCCCGGTGGGGCCTCTGGTGCGTCTGACGGCAGTGGTTGACGGCAACGTCCACGACCGGGTGGGGCACAAGGCGGCGGGTTGCCGACCTCCGTGGGCCGGTTGCGAGCGCCCGAGGAGGTTTACCCCCACGCATCTCCAGAGTCCGGACGCAGTTGTCCAGAGCTTCTTCCGGCCGGTGCATCACGGCCGGTCGCTACCATGCTCCGCGATCGAATCCCTGACCGAACTCCCGGAAACGGCCGATGCGTCGCCGTGACTTGTGGCGGGATCGCGTGTGTGGTCGCGGTGGTGCTGTTGGCGCTGCGGTCCCCGGTTCGCGCGCTACGACGCGCGCGCACCCGACAGGCTCTGATCCGGCGGCCGGTCCGTGCCACCGGTCAGGAGACGTCCTCGATCTCGGGCATGTCGCCCCCGGTCGTCGTCCCGTCGATCAGCGAGAACGCGGCGCCCTGCGGATCGGTCAGCGCGGCGAACCGGCCGAACGGCATGGTCATCGGGCCGAACCGGAGTTCCGCCCCGAGTGCCTTCGCCTTCTCCACCGCGGCGTCGCAGTCGGCGACGCCGAAGTAGACGTTCAGATGCGCCGGCACCTCGGGCGGGAACTCCTCGGTCATCTTCATCCGGCCGAGGACGGCGTCCGAGCCCAGGTCGTACAGCGTGAAGTCGACCGCGTCGTCGACCATGCGCTTCACCCCGTACCCGAAGACCGCCGGGAAGAAGGCGTCCGCCTTGTCCGGCTCCCGGGTGAAGATCTCGGCCCAGGCGTACGCACCGGGCACCGTCCGCGCCTCGAAGCCCTCGTGGGTGCCCGCCTGCCACACCCCGAAGGCCGCACCGCCCGGGTCGCTCGCCAGCACCATCGTCCCGAACTCACCGACCTGCATCGGCTCCACCAGGACCGTGCCGCCGTTCTCGCGGATCTTGGCGGCGGTGGCCGCCGCGTCCGGCGAGGCGAGGTACAGACACCAGGCGGGGGGTACGTCCTGGCCGGGCATGGGCGGGGACAGGGCGGCGACCGCCTTGCCGTCCACGTAGGCCTGCGTGTAGTTGCCGTACTCGGGCAGCGACTCGCCGTACGTCCAGCCCAGCACCTCGCCGTAGAAGCGCTTCGCGCCTTCCAGGTCGCCGAACGTCGCGTCGGCCCAGCACGGTGTGCCCTGTGGTTCTGCGGCCATGGCCGGTCATCTCCTCACGTGGGAACGGGCCCCTTTGCCACGCTAGCCATCCCTCGCCCCTCCTGCGCGCCGGACACGGGTCACCGTCCCGGCGGGCCCCGTCGTACGACCGAGCGGGCGACGCCGAGGTCCACCAGGTCCTGCGGGCGCAGCCGCAGCTGGCCGGCCGTGGCGTGCACCTGGTCCGGGGAGCGCTTGAGGATCGCCGCGGCGAGCTCCGGAGCGATGACGGAGAAGTAGCTGTCCGCGGTGACGTGGGTGTTGTCCGGCGCCGTCAGGGCCAGCGCTCCGCCCGAGCCGCCCTCGCCGATCACCAGCGTCGTGACGGGGACCCGTGCGGCCGCTACCGCCGCGAAGGCGTCGGCGATGGCCGCGCCCGCACCGGCGCGCTCCGCCGCCGCGTCGTTGGCCGCGCCCGGGGTGTCGACCAGGGTGAGGACCGGGACCCCGAGCCGGTCGGCCAGCCGGATCACCCGGGCCGCGGTGCGGTAGCCGGCCGGGCGGGTCGCGGTACCGCACTGCGCCACGTAGGCGACGGGCTGACCGTCGTGCAGCCCGAACCCGCACAGCAGCCCCGGATCCGTGCCCCCGCAGCGGTCGCCGCTCAGCGGCAGCCGCACGGTGAAGTACGCGTCCAGATACGCCTCGGCGTGCGGCCGGGACGTGGACCGGGCCCGGACCACCGCGTCCCAGCCGGTCCGGGGGAGTCCGGCCGAGGAGAGCGCGGCCGGGACCGGGGCGGGGGCGGGCGGGGTGTCGCGGTGGGCGAGCAGCCGGAGCCAGTGGCCCACCGTGTCCGGCAGCTCGCCCGGCGGGACGACCGCGTCGGTCTGGCCGGCCGCCAGCTGGCCCTCGGCGGTGTAGGCGCCCGGGTCCGCGTCCGCCGGCCGCACCCGGGAGCCGGCGAACCCGACCTGGGCGCCCGGGAGTGCCAGGATCACGTCGGCGCCCGCCCCCAGGGTCGCCCAGCCGCCGCCGGTCGTCGGGTCGCGCAGGACCGCGAGCTGCGCCGGTCCGGCCGCGCGCAGCCGGGCCGAGGCGCGGGCCACCCGGTGCAGCTGGGTGAGCGCGATCATGCCCTCCTGCATCCGGCTGCCACCCGTCGCGATGAGCGAGACGAGGGGCAGCCGCCGGGTCATGGCCTCCTCGTACGCCGCCTCCAGCCGGTCGCCGGTGCGCTGTCCGAGCGAGCCGCCGAGGAAGCCGAACTCGAAGGAGATCAGCACGCAGGGCCGGCCGCCGACCGTGGCGGTGCCGTGGACGACGGACTCCTGCTCGCCGGTCCGGGCGGTGGCCCGGGCCCGGGACTCGGCGTACCCGGACCAGTCGAGCGGCCCGTCGCCCGCGCTGTCCCCGGCGGGTACGGCGGACTCGGTGAAGTCGGCGGTGAGGGCGGCGATCGCCTCGCGGGCCGTCGGGCGGTCAGCCATGGAGGGACCGCTTCATGATCTTGCCCAGGTCGTTGCGCGGCAGCGCGTCCAGGTAGCGGACCGTGCGCGGGCGCTTGTGCGGCGACAGCCGGGCCGCGACGTGGTCCGCCAGCTCGGCGGCCGAGGGCGGGGCGGCAGGGTCGGCCGGCACCACCCAGGCGACGACGCGCTCGCCCAGGTCCGGGTCCGGCTCACCGGTGACGGCGGCCTCCCGGACGCCCGGGTGGTCCAGCAGCGCGTTCTCGATCTCACCGGCGCCGATCTTGTAGCCGCCGCTCTTGATCAGGTCGGTGGCCTTGCGGCCCACGATCCGTACGTATCCGTCGGGGTCGAGCGTGGCCATGTCGCCGGTGCGGAACCAGCCGTCGGCGGTGAGGGCCGCGGCGGTGGCATCGGGGCGGTTCAGGTACTCGGTGAACAGGTTCGGGCCGCGCACCTGGATCTCGCCGATGGACGCGGGGTCGGCGAGCGGGGTGCCGTCCTCCTCCACCAGGCGGAGCTCGACGCCGTGCAGGGGCGGGCCGACCGTGCCGGGACGCGGTTCGCCGTCGGCCCGGACGCCCGTGTTCATCAGCGTCTCCGTCATGCCGTACCGCTCGATGACCCGGCGGCCGGTCGCGGCCGCGATCCTCTCGTGGTCGTGGACCGGCAGCGCGGCCGACCCGGAGACCAGCAGCCGTGCGCCCGCGAGGGCCTTCGCGAGGCCGTCCGACGCCGAGGGGTCCGCAAGCGCTTCCGCGAGCCGGTGGTACATCGTCGGCACGCCGAACAGCATCGTCCCGCCGGAGCTCAGTTCCCGGGCCGCGCCCTCGGTGGAGAACCGGCCGAGGTGGCGTACGGAACCGCCCCGGCGCAGCGGGCCGAGGATGCCCAGGATCAGACCGTGTACATGGAACAGGGGCAGGGCGTGGACGAGGACGTCGTCCCCGGTCCACTGCCAGGCGTCCTCCAGGGCGTCCAGCGAGGCGGCGATCGCCCGGCGCGGCAGGACGGCGCCCTTGGGCGGGCCGGTGGTGCCGGAGGTGTACACGACCAGGGCGGGGGACTCGGGGGAGGGCTCGGGGAACTCCGCGTCCGTGCGGGCCGGGGCCGCCACGGACACGTCCAGCCGTCGCAGCCCGGCCAGCGCGGGCGGCAGCACGTCACCGGCCGCGGCCAGCACGGTCGAGGGCGCGCTGTCGGCGACGATGTGCGCCAGTTCCTGTTCGCCCGTCTTCGGGTTCAGCGGTACGGCGGGCACGCCCGCCCGTAGTGCGGCGACCACCGCGACCACGGTCTCCGGGGCCGGGGCGGCCCAGACCGCGACCCGCCCGGCGTCGGCGATGCGGGCAGCGAGTGCATCCGCCGCTGCGCCCAACTGCGCGTAGTTCAGGGTTTGTTCGCCGAAACGGACGGCTTCGCGGGAAGCTGTCGGGCCGGCCGTGTCCTGGAGTGCAGGCAAGAGTGGCATCACTCTCCGAAGCCTAATTCGGTGAAGCGCTTCCGGCCTCAGAGCTTTACCCGAGCCGCGGTGCGGGTGGCTGTACGGGGCAATCGAGGGGATTTGGTTGTGACCTTGACAAATTAATTTTGCGTTGCCAGCATGCAAAAAGTTCACTCCGGTCGAGCATTCTGACGTGATCGAAGAGAAAAAACCTGGTCACGCCGCTCTTCTCGTCCGGCCGCACATGCACGTCGCAAAGCGCGACAGCGCCTTGTCCTGACAACCCCACGCACCGTCAGGAAGGAAAGCGTTCATGTCCTTATCGCCCCCACTGTGGGCCAGAGCCGTCACCGCCCTCACCCTGGTGGCCACCGGCGGCCTCGCCTCCGGCACCGCGGCCGCCGCGCCCGCCGCCCCCACCGCGGTCCACGCCCCGGCCGACATTCCCGCAGCCGACTACCAGCAGGTCCAACTGGCCCTCGGCGCCGCCGAACTGGGCGAGGCCATGTCCCTCGCCGTCCTCCCGGACCGCTCGGTCGTCCACACCGCCCGCGACGGCACGGTCCGGCTCACCGACGCCTCCGGGGCGACGAAGACGGCGGGCAAGCTCAATGTCTACACGCACGACGAGGAAGGGCTCCAAGGGGTCGCGGCAGACCCGGACTTCGCGAACAACCGCCATATTTACCTCTATTACTCGCCCGCACTGAACACCCCGGCCGGTGACGCCCCCGTCACCGGTTCCGCCGCCGACTTCGAGGCATGGAAGGGGCACCTCAACCTCTCCAGGTTCACGCTGAAGGCCGATGGGACCCTGGACGCCGCGAGTGAGAAGGTGCTGCTCGAAGTCGCCAACGACCGGGGCCAGTGCTGCCACGTCGGCGGTGACATCGACTTCGACGCGGCCGGGAACCTCTATCTGACCACCGGCGACGACACCAACCCCTTCGAGTCGGGCGGTTACGCGCCGATCGACGAACGGACCGACCGCAACCCGCAG
The DNA here is from genome assembly GCF_035917155.1 of Streptomyces sp. NBC_00385. Lineage (NCBI taxonomy): Bacteria > Bacillati > Actinomycetota > Actinomycetes > Kitasatosporales > Streptomycetaceae > Streptomyces > Streptomyces sp. NBC_00385. The sequence goes on from NZ_CP107951.1 coordinate 6,021,135, forward strand.
TTCGACGCCCAGCGCTCCTCCGGGAACACCAACGACCTGCGCGGGAAGCTCCTGCGGATCAGGCCGACGGCCGACGGCGGCTACACCGTCCCGTCCGGCAACCTCTTCGCCCCCGGCACCTCCGGCACCCGCCCGGAGATCTACGCCATGGGCTTCCGCAACCCGTTCCGGATGTCCGTCGACAAGCCGACCGGCACCGTCTACATCGGCGACTACGGCCCCGACGCCGGCACCACCGACGCCGGCCGCGGCCCCAGCGGCCAGGTGGAGTTCGACCGCGTGACCGGTCCCGGCAACTTCGGCTGGCCGTACTGCACGGGCACGAACACCGCCTCGGAGACGTACAACGAGTACACCTTCCCGGCCGGCCCGTCCGGCGCGAAGTACGACTGCGCGGGCGGCCCGGCCAACAACTCCTTCCGCAACACCGGTCAGCCGAAGCTCCCCGCCGTGCAGCCCGCCTGGATCAGGTACGCGGGTGACGCGGGCTCCCCGCCCGAGTTCGGCGGCGGCTCCGAATCACCGATGGCGGGTCCCGTCTACCACTACGACGCCGGCCTCGAATCGGCGGTGAAGTTCCCCGCCTCGCTCGACGGCCGCTTCTTCGCCACCGAGTACGGCCGCAAGTGGATCAAGCCGGTCGAGGTGGAGGCCGACGGCTCACCCGGAACGATCGACACCTTCCCCTGGACCGGGACCCAGGTCATGGACTCCGCGTTCGGCCCGGACGGTGCGCTGTACGTCCTGGACTACGGCACGGGCTCCGGCAACCAGGCGCTCTACCGCGTCGAGTACCTGGCGGGCAGCAACCGCTCACCGGTCGCCGCGGCCGCCGCGGACCGCGTCTCGGGCCCCGCCCCGCTCGCCGTGGCCTTCTCGTCGGCCGGCAGCGCGGACCCCGAGGGCGGGGCGCTGAGCTACTCGTGGGACTTCGGTGACGGAGCCACCTCCACCGAGGCCGACCCGCACCACACCTACACCACCGCCGGGACCTTCCGCCCGACCCTGACGGTCACCGACCCCGACGGGCTCACGGGCACGGCCAGCCTCGTCGTGACGGCGGGCAACACCGCCCCCACCGTCACCCTGACGACCCCGGTCGACGGGGCGCTCTTCTCCTTCGGCGACTCCATGCCCTTCACCGTCACCGTCACCGACCCGGAGGACGGCACGGTCGACTGCTCGAAGGTGAAGGTCACCTATCTCCTCGGTCACGACAGCCACCGCCACCAGATCACCTCGAAGAACGGCTGCTCCGGCACCCTCGACGTCCCCGTCGACGGTGAGCACGACAGCGCGGCCAACATCTACGGGGTCTTCGACGCCGAGTACACCGACGCGGGCGGACTGACCACGCACAGCGACAGCGTCCTGCAGCCCCGCCACCGGCAGGCCGAGCACTTCGCCGCCCAGTCCGGTATCGAACCCGCCCAGCACGGCACCGCCGAGGGCGGTGCCACGGTCGGCTTCACCGACGACGGTGACTGGGTCTCCTTCGAGCCGTACGCACTCGGCAACGCCTCCCACGTCTCGGCCCGGGTCTCCTCCGCCGGCCCCGGCGGCACGATCGAACTCCGCGCCGGCTCCACCACGGGCACGCTGCTCTCCACCCTGACCGTCGCACCCACCGGCGGCTGGGAGACCTTCACGGACGTGTCCGCCGACGTGAGCAACGCACCCGCGGGCTCCACCGAACTCTTCCTCGTCTTCAAGGGCCCCACGGGCCAGGGGAATCTGTTCGACATCGACGCCTTCACCTTCGAGACGGAAGGGTGACCGACGGATGAGACGCCAACTGGCCCGGCGCGCACGCCATATCGCGTGCGCCGCCGCGCTGACCCTCGGCACGGCCCTGCTGGCCCCCGCCCCCGCGGGAGCCGCCGCTGCTGCCGCCGACCCGTACGACGTGCTGGTCTTCTCCAGGACCGCCGGATTCCGGCACGACTCCATCCCGGCCGGCATCACCGCGATCCAGGAGCTCGGCGGGTCGGACGGCTTCACCGTCACGGCCACCGAGGACGCGGGGGCCTTCACCCCGCAGAACCTCGCCGGATACGAGGCCGTGGTCTTCCTCAGCACCACCGGCGACGTCCTGGACACCGCGCAGCAGGACGCGCTGTCGGCGTACGTCGACGGGGGCGGCGGATTCGTCGGCGTCCACGCGGCCGCCGACACCGAGTACGACTGGCCGGCGTACGAACACCTCGTCGGCGCCTGGTTCAAGAGCCACCCGGCGATCCAGCAGGCGAAGGTCGTCACCGAGGACCACGCCCATCCGGCGACCGTACACCTCGACGACGCCTGGACCCGGACCGACGAGTGGTACAACTACCGCACCGATCCCCGCGACGACGTCCATGTGCTGCAGAGCCTCGACGAAAGCAGCTACACGGGCGGGGAGATGGGCGGCGACCACCCCATCACCTGGTGCCATCCGCAGCAGCAGGGCCGGTCGTTCTACACCGGCCTCGGCCACACCATCGAGTCCTACGGCGATCCGGACTTCCGCCAACTCCTGCTCGGCGGCATCCAGTACGCCGCCGGAGCGGTACAGGCCGACTGCGGCGCCACAGACCCGGACCCCGGTGACACGGCCGTGGAGGCGGAGTCGTACACCTCCTCGTCCGGCGTGCAGAGCGCCGCACACGCGGGAGCGGGCGGCGGGGCCACGCTCGGCTACATCGACAACGGTGACTGGGCGGGCTACGCCTCCGCCGAGACGGCCGGGGCCACCTCCTTCACCGCCAGGGTCTCCTCGGCCGGGGCGGGCGGCACCGTCGAGGTGCACGCGGGATCGGCCACCGGACCGCTGCTCGGATCGGTGGACGTCGCACCCACCGGCGGCTGGGAGACCTTCACGGAGGTGACCGGAGCCCTCACTGCCGGTTCGGGCCCGCTGTTCCTGAAGTTCACCGGGGGAGCGGGCTCCCTCTTCGACATCGACAGCTTCACCCTGTCCCGGGAGTCGCCGGCCGTGGCGGAGGGTTCCTCCGACGTCCACCTCTTCTACTACCCGTGGTACGGAACGCCGGAGACGAACGGCAGCTGGCGCCACTGGGAACAGGGCGGCCACACCCCGCCGGACGACATCGGCGCCGACCTCTACCCGAAGCTGGGCCCGTACGACTCCGGTGACATCGCCGGGGCCGTCGAGCAGCACATGAAGTGGATCGAGCGGTCGGGTGCGGGCGTCATCGTCTACAGCTGGTGGGGGCAGGGCGGTTACGAGGACTCCCTCGCCGGCCAGGTCCTGGACGCCGCCGCCCGGCACGGGATCAAGGTCGCCTGGCACATCGAGCCGTACAGCGGCAGGACCGCGGCGTCCGTGGTCGACGACATCGCCTACCTGAACAGCACGTACGGCGACAGCCCCGCCTACTACCGGGACGCGGAGCACGGAAACCGCCCCGCGTTCTACGTCTTCGAGAGCCTGAGGATTCAGGACTGGTCGGCCCTGGACGCCGTGCGGGACAGCGCCATCGTCCTCGCGCAGACCACCGACACCACCAAGGTCGCGCACTTCGGCGGCATCTACACCTACGACGGCATCGCCGGCGCCACCGCCCCCGGCTGGCAGCAGGCAGGGGCGTACGCGAAGGCCAACGGCCTGGTCTGGGCGCCCTCGGTGGCCCCCGGATACATCGACGACCGTGCCGTACCCGGCAACACCACGCCCACCCTGGGCCGGGACGACGGCGCCTCCTACGACCTGGAGTGGAGCAACGCACTCGACCCGGCCATCGGCGGATCACCCAGCTGGGTCTCCGTCACCTCCTTCAACGAATGGCACGAGGGCAGCCCGATCGAACCCGCGTCCAGCACCCCGCCCGCAGGGCACGGTTACCAGACCTACGAAGGGGCCTACGGGAAGACCGGGGCGGCCGCCGAGACGGCCTACCTCGACCGGACGGCGTACTGGGTGAACCGGTTCGAGCAGCAGCGCGCGGAGGCTGCGGCCCGACGCTGACCCGGCCCACGGCGAACGGCAGCGTCCCGGCGGGGACGCTGCCGTTCCTCTCGTGGCGCAGGGGTCTCTCAGGTGTCGCGCTGGATGGTCCGCATCCGCCCGTACGCGTACACACAGCCCGCCAGCGCCAGGTCGGACAGCAGCATGAAGCCGATCGAGTACGAGTCCTTCGCGCTGTAGATCGCCCCCATCACCAGCGGCGGCACGAAGCCGCCGAGGCCGCCCATCGCGCCGACGATGCCGGTGACACTGCCCACCTTCGCCTGCGGCGTCACCTGTGAGACCAGGGCGAAGACGCTGCCGCTCGCGGTGCCGAGCCCGGCCGCCATGACGAGCAGGGCGATCGTGCCGCCGGGCACCAGCTTCGGGTCGAAGGCCTGGACGATGGCCATCAGGGCGGCGACGCCGAGTGCGAAGGAGGTCACGACCGCCGGATGCATGCGGTCCGAGAGCCAGCCGCCGATCGGCCGGAAGATGACCGTGACCAGGGCGAATCCGGCCGCCTTCGTGCCGGCGTCGGTCGGCGAGAGCTCGTACCAGGTCTTCAGGTACGTCGGCAGGTAGACGCCGAACGCGACGATGCCGCCGAAGCCGATCGCGTACAGCGCGGACAGCTCCCAGGTGACCCGCAGCCTGCCCGCCGCGCCGAGCCGGTGGGCCAGCGTGTCGGTGGGCACCTGGCGGCCCGGGCGGTCGTTGACCAGCACCGCCGCGAGCGCCGCGTACACCACGAGGGCGCCCGCGACCACGAGGAACGGCAGGTTGTCGCCGTGCTTGGCGATCCGCGGGGTGAAGTATCCGGACAGGGCGACGCCGCCCATGCCCATGCCGAACACACCGAGTGCGAGGCCGCGGTCCGCGGGCGGGAACCACGAGTTGACCAGGGGGATACCGATCGCGAACGTCGTTCCGCCGAGCCCCAGCAGAAAGCCCACGGCCAGCATCGCGCCGTAGGAGTCCTTCGCCGGGATCAGCAGCAGCACCGGCACGATGGTGAGCGCCGAGATCAGCGGGAACATCAGCCGCGCACCGTACTTGTCGGTGAGCGCGCCCACCGGGATGCGGCCCAGCGAGCCGACGAGCACCGGCACGGCCACCAGCAGGGACTGCTGGAACGAACTCAGGCCGAGCCGGTCCTTGTAGTCCGCGGACATGGGCGCGATCAGGTTCCAGGCCCAGAAGGTGAGCGCGAAGCCGATCGTGGCCATCACGAGGTTGCGGTAGGCGGCGCCGGAGGGCTTCTCGGCGGCCGGGGCCGGTGACTGCTTCGCTGCGGTATCCACACAGCCAGTCAAGGGCGGGAGTGGGCTGCGAGCCCGTCGGACTACTCCGAACGGGACCCCGTCCGCCCGGGCGCGCACGGGGGGTCCGCCGTCTCCGCAGTCGCGATCGGCCCGGAGCTGGGACAATCGCTGCATGGACCGTCTGGACAGAGAAATCCTCGGCGTCCTCCAGGAGGATGCGCGGATCTCGTACCGGGATCTGGGGACACGGGTCGGCCTCAGCGCCAACGCGGCCGCCGACCGGGTGCGCCGGCTGCGCAGGGACGGCGTCATCCGCGGCTTCACCGTGATCATCGACCCCGCCGCCGACACCCGGACCGGGCTCGTCGTCTTCATCGACGTGTCCCTGCGCTCGGACACCACCAACGAGGTGTTCGAGCGGGCAGTGTTGACCCTGCCCGGAATCACCGAAGTGGTGCATGTGACGGGCGCGCACGACTACCTCGTACGGGCCACGGCCGCCGACACCGCGGCGCTGGACGGCCTGCTGCGCAGGCTCAAGCGCGAGGCGGGCGTCGCCCACTCCAGCACCAGGATCGCGCTCAGAGCGGCTCCTGCCAGATGACGGTCGGCGCGCGCGAGCCGTCCGGTTCGCGCCCGTCGTCGGCGACCGCCAGCCGGACCCCGGACCTGCCGTCGGGCAGCACGGCCGTCGCGTCCACCTCCACCTCGATCGCCGAGACCCCGGCCCGCCGGTGCGCGGCCGCCAGCGCACCGCGCAGCGCGGCGAGCAGTTGCCCGTCCACCGGGTCCCGCACCAGCGCGTCCACCGCACCGGTGAAGTGCACCGAGGGCTGGAACCCGAGCACCGCGGCCGCGCCACTGATCTCCCGCAGCACCCGGCCGCGGAAGGTGGTGGGCGCCTCGGCGGGCGGCTGCTGGAGGGCGAAGATGGCGGTCCGCACCTCCTGGATCGTGGAGTCCAGCTCGTCCACGGCGCGGCCGAGCAGCTCGTCCGTGTCCTCGGCACCGGCCCGGCGGCGGGTCGACTCCAGCATCATCTCGGTGGCGAACAGCCGCTGGACGACGAGATCGTGCAGGTCACGGGCGATCCGGTCACGGTCCTCGTACACCGCGAGCTGCTCGCGGTCGTGCTGGGAGTCCGCCAGGACCAGGGCGAGCGCGGCCTGCGAGGCGAACTGGGAGGCCAGCAGCCGGTCCACGTCGGTGTAGGGGCGGGCGCCGCGCCGCCGGGGCAGGGCGAGGGTGCCGATGAGCCGCCCGCCGCTCTGCAGGGGCAGCATCATGCTCGGGCCGAAGCGGGAGCGCACCGGGGTGGTCATCCGCGGATCGGTCGCCGAGTCGTCGATGAAGACGGCCTCGCCGCCCAGCAGCTGGACGAGGACGGGGGAGCCGGGGGCGATCGCCGTGCCCACCAGACCGGCCGGGTCCTCCAGGGTGGAGGCGACGACGATCTCCATCCCACCCTCCTCGTTGGGCTGGAGGATCACCCCGGCCGCCGCGTCGCTGAGCATCCTGGCCCGTTCGGCCACGGTCATCAGGGCGTCGGAGGCGTTCTCGCCGGTCAGCAGCGTGTTGGTGACCGCGGCCGCGCCCTCGATCCAGCGCTCGCGCTGCCGGGCGCTCTCGTACAGCCGGGCGTTGCCGATCGCGATGCCGGCCTGCGCGGCGAGGACGCGGAGCAGCGTCGTATCGGTGTCGGTGAAGTGCCCGGTCTCCTTCTCCGCGAGGTAGATGTTCCCGAACACCTTGCGGTGGACGCGGATCGGGGCGCCGAGGAACGTGTGCATCACGGGGTGGCCGGGCGGCACACCGCAGGAGCGCGGATCGTCGGCCAGGTCGTCGGAGCGCAGCGGCTCCGCCTGTTGGATGAGCGCGCCGAGCAGGCCCGTGTGCCCGTCGGGGAAGTCGCCGATGGCCGCCTGCTCGCTCTCGCTCAGCCCGGTGACGAACAGCTCGCTGATCGTGCCGGTCCCGGCGTCCAGGACCCCGAGCGCGCCGTAGCGGGCTCCGGTGAGCGCGGTCGCGGTGTCGACGATCTGCTGCAGGGTGGCCCGGAGTTCGAGGTCGGTGCCGACGCGCAGCACCGCCTCCAGCAGCATCGGCAGCCGCGGTGACCGGGGGACCCCGCGGCTGGGCGCCCGTTCGCTCGGCTCGTCGGTCATCCGCCGTGCCCGCGGGACTCAGCCGGCGAGCGGGTCGAGGACCATGGGGCTGATCTTCCCGTCCAGCATGGCGCCGAGCCCGAGGACGGAGCAGACGTCGGGCCGCTCGGCGATGTGCACCGGCATGCCCGTGGCGTCGCGGAGCATCTGGTCGAGCCCGGGCAGCAGGGCGCTGCCGCCGACCATCATGATCCCGCAGTCGGCGAGGTCGGCGACGAGGTCGGGCGGGCAGTCCCGCAGGATCTTGCCGAGCCCGTCGAGGACCGCGGTCAGCGGGGTGTGGATCGCCTGCCGGACGGCTGCGGTGTCGACCTGGACGGAGCGGGCGAGACCGGTCGCCACGTCCCGGCCGTGGATCTCGGTCACGGAGGGCCCGTGCGGGGTCAGTCCGGCGCCGCTGAGGGCCAGCTGGAGCGGGCGCACGGACTGGCTGGGCAGCACCAGCTCGTGGTACTGGCGCAGATGCTGGATCACCGCGTGGTCGATGGCGTCGCCGCCGATCGGGATGCGTACGGCGGTCACGATCGAGCCGAGCGAGAGGACCGCGATCTGGGTGGTCGCGGCCCCGCACACCATGATCATGGTGGCGGTCGGCTGTTCGACCGGCAGCCCGCAGCCGACGGCCGCCGCGATCAGGGTGTCGACGAGCTCGACGCGGCGCGCACCGAGTCCGACCAGGGTCTCCACGGCGGCACGCTGGGCGAGCGGATCGCTCTCGTGCGGGATGCAGGCGGCGGCGCGCAGGCGCGGCTTGCGGCGCAGCTGGCGGCGGAGCTTCTCGCCGAGCAGATGGCGCAGCATGCGCTGGGCCATCTCGATGTCGACGACGGTTCCGCCGGAGACGGGGCGGACCACCCGGATGTAGTCGGGGGTGCGGCCCGTCATCTGTTCGGCGAGCGCGCCGACGGCGATGAGCGAGCCCGTACGGGTGTTGACGGCGGCGACGCTCGGCTCGTCCACGACGAGCCCGAGCCCCTTGATGTACACCCGGGTCCGGGCGGCCCCGAGGTCGACGGCGACATGGCAACGGCGCAACTGCTCAAGGCTGACGGTCACGGCAGGTTCTCCCGAGAGCGCTGATGGCGGGGACCGACGGGCAGCCGGTTCTCTTCGAATCGTGCGCCGTTCGGGGGCGTGGCGCCCGCTGGGATACGCCGTAGGGGGTACGGAGCTGACGGCTCGTCGGCGCGGCTCTCAGGCGCCCGGCACGCCGGGGAGCAGCCGCTGGAACAGGCCCCAGGTGAACTCGGCGACGTACGGGGTGCCGGTGGCCGCGTCCGTGATCGCGAGCGCCCAGCGGGTCGGCGCGCTGCCCTCCATCGGGCGGGCCGGCGCGAAGGCCCGGGCCACCTCGTTCACGGTGCACGACCAGGGGCGCAGTTCCCCGGCCGGCCCGAGCACGGGGGCGGTCGCTCCCGGCGCCCGGACCAGCCACTCGTTCCACACCGCGCCGCCCGGCGCCACCATCACCTCGAACCGCAGGTCGGGCCAGAGCGGGACCGGCCAGAACAGCGCGTCGCACTCCAGATCGCCGACCGCGCGGCGCAGGGACGACTCGGGCTCCCCGAGCACGGACCGGTAGCGGCGCAGCGCCCCCCGTCCGCGCGGCGCCCGCGACATGGCCTGCCAGCGGCGGTTGGCCTCACGCATCTCGGCGAGGGTGGCACTCAGCTCGTGCCGGGCGTCCTCGACGAGGCCGGGCTGGTGGTCTGCCATCCGGCGCAGCAGGACGAGCTGGAACTCACGGGGGCCGAAGGGGGCGGCAGTGGTCATGGAACCAACGGTTCCACACAGGATCCTCACCTGAGCGGCTTTCTCCGTTGTCCGGTGGGCGTCTAACCTGCGGGCGCCATGGATTACTGCCAGCCCTGTCAGCGGCATCTGAACGGCGCCCTGGCCTGTGCCGGATGCGGAACCCCCGCTCAGGCGCTGAGCCCCTACGCCGCGTCCCCGCCCCTCGGCCACGAGCCGGAAGCGGGGGACGAACAGGCCGCGCCGCCCCAGTACGGGGGGCATCGCCGCCGGGAGCGCGATGCTGCCCGGACGCGGGGCGGGACGCACGGCGGACGCGGTCCGGGCCGCCGGCGTACGGCACCCGCCGAGCGGCCGCGCCGGGGCCGCCGCGGCCGCAGCCGCCGGGGCCGTACGGTGTTGCTGGCGCTGCTCGGGGTGGTCCTGGCGGCCGGCGCGCTGAGTCTGGCCGAGCTCGCGACAGAACCGGACGGTGGCGACGGAGCCTCGGACTACGTACGCGAATCGACGTCCGTCACCACCGCTCCCGCACCGGAGCCGACGGTGAGCGACACGGCGGAGCCGCCCGGGCCGGTGAGGAGTCCCTCGGGCACCCCCTCGGCCGTCCCGGCCACCGTGACGCGCTCCCCGGGCGCCACCCGGTCCTCCCGGGCCACGGACGAGGCGCGTCCGGGTGGAGCCACCTCCGCGCCGGCGGCCCCGGCTCCGGTCTCCTCCGTACCGCCTTCGCCGGCCGCGTCGCCCACCACCGGCGGGCCGTCGGAGCCGGGCGGTACGGGCGACGCCCCGTCGCCGTCCGCGAGCCCGCCGCGGCCCACCCCCACGCCGACACCCACACCGTCGCCGACCCCTTCGGACGACGACTGCTGGTTCCCCTGGTTCTGCTGAGGAGCCAGGACCTTCAGGACAGGCCGGCCGGGTCCATGCCCAGCATCCGGCGCAGCAGGTCCCGCAGCACCGCGCGGTCCGAGTCGGAGAGCCCGGCCAGGGGCTCGCGGGCGAAGTCGAGGGATGCGCGGAGCTCGCGGGCCGTGCGTGCCCCCTTCTCCGTGGGGGCGGCCAGCTTCACCCGGCGGTCGGCCGGGTCGGGCCGCCGCTCGACCAGGCCCCGCGCCTCCAGCCGGTCGACTATGCCGGTCACGTTGGACGGCTCGCACTTCAGCTTCTGCGCGATCCGGCGCATCGGCAGCGGGTCCAGCGAGAGCAGGCCGAGGACCCGCGCCTGGGCACCGGTGAGGCTGTGGGCGGCCGCGGCCTGCTCGTACTCCTCGTAATAGCGCGCCACGACCGCGCCGATCAGCTCGACGACTTCGAGGGTCAGCGGGTCCGTACGAGTGGTGGCCATGCGGCTCAGGATAGCCGGTTACTTGACAACATGAAATATCCAGGCGCATGGTTGTTTCACATCATGAAGCTTTTCGCTCAGCACGAACCGGCTCAGTACGAACCGGTGGAACGGCTTCCGCACCACCCTTCCCGCACCCTCTAGGCATCGAGGAGATCCGAGCCCATGTCTGCAGCCCTTCCCACGTCCAGCCGTGAATGGCACCTCGTAGCCCGTCCGCACGGCTGGCCGAAGGCCGAGGACTTCGCGCTGCGTGAGGCTCCGGTCAGCGCCCCCGCCGAGGGCCGGGTCCTCGTCCGCAACCTGCACTTCTCGGTCGACCCGTACATGCGCGGCCGCATGAACGACGTGAAGTCGTACACCCCGCCGTTCAAGCTGGACCACCCCATGGAGGGCGGCGCGGTCGGCGAGGTCGTCGCGTCCGGCGCCGAGGGCTTCGCGGTCGGCGACCACGTGCTGCACGGCCTCGGCTGGCGCGAGTACGCCGACGTCCCCGCCAAGCACGCGGTGAAGGTCGACGCCTCCCTCGCCCCGCTCTCCGCCTACCTCGGCGTGCTGGGCATGACCGGACTCACCGCCTACGCGGGCCTGTTCGACGTGGCCTCCTTCAAGGAGGGCGACGCGGTCTTCGTGTCCGGCGCCGCCGGTGCGGTCGGCAGCCAGGTCGGCCAGATGGCCAAGCTCAAGGGCGCCTCGCGCGTCATCGGCTCCGCCGGCTCCGACGAGAAGGTCAAGCTGCTCGTCGAGGAGTACGGCTTCGACGCCGCGTTCAACTACAAGAACGGCCCCGTCGCGGAGCAGCTGCGCGAGGCCGCACCCGACGGCATCGACGTCTACTTCGACAACGTCGGCGGCGAGCACCTCGAAGCCGCGATCTCCTCGTTCAACGTGCACGGCCGCGCGACGATCTGCGGCATGATCGCCCAGTACAACGCGACGGAGCCGACCCCCGGCCCGCGCAACCTCGCCCTCGTCATCGGCAAGCGGCTGCGCCTGCAGGGCATGCTCGTCAACGATCACACCGATCTTCAGGGGCAGTTCGTCCAGGAAGTGGCCGGCTGGCTGGCCTCGGGTGAGCTGAAGTACCGCGAGACGGTCGTCGAGGGCATCGAGAACGGCTTCGACGCGTTCCTCGGTCTGCTCCGCGGCGAGAACACCGGAAAGATGATCGTCTCCCTCGGCTGAACCGCCGCTCCGGGCACCCGTTAGGCTCGTCCCAGGCCGTCGCGATCGTGGGCGCGAGTCGCGGCGCATCAGCAGGAGGAATCCTCAAGCATGACCATTCAGGACATAGCCGTCGCTTACACCGCCGTCGCCACCGCAGAGAACGGTCGTGACGGCCGGGTCGCCTCGGACGACGGCAAGCTCGACGTAGTCGTCAACCCGCCGAAGGAGATGGGCGGCAGCGGCGCGGGCACCAACCCGGAGCAGCTCTTCGCAGCCGGTTACAGTGCCTGCTTCCAGGGCGCGCTGGGTGTCGTGGCGCGCCAGGAGAAGGCCGACATCTCCGGATCCACGGTCACCGCCGCGGTCTCCATCGGCAAGACCGAGGCCGGTGGCTTCGGTCTGGAGGTCGCGATCACCGCGACCATCCCGAACGTCGACACGGCGACCGCGCAGGCGCTCATCGAGAAGGCCCACCAGGTCTGCCCGTACTCGAACGCCACGCGCGGCAACATCAAGGTGGCGCTCTCGGTCGTCTGACCGTCCGCACCGCCCGTACGCAGCCGAGGGCCGCACCCCGTGAGGGTGCGGCCCTCGGCCGTTTCGGCACTCCCGCCCGACCTCTGCTGTTCGGTATTCCGGACATTGTTCGGAATTCTTGCGCGACCCATTGACGCGCAAGCGCTTCGATTTTACGGTCCGTTCGAAGTTACGGGCAGCATTCGATATTTCGAATAGTGAGGGCGGTCATGGGACGACCTGGCCTGAATCGCAGGCAACTGATCACGGGGCTGGGCGGTGCGGCCGTCGCCGGCAGCTTCGGCTTCGCAGCGCTGGGAAGCGGTGCGGACGCCCTCGCGTCGAGCGCGGCCACCCGCGTCCGCTACTGGAACCTCTTCAGCGGCGGTGACGGCTACAACATGATCGCGATGCTGGACGCGTTCCGTAAGGAGCACCCCGACATCGACGTGAAGGACTCCACCCTCCAGTGGGGCAGCCCCTTCTACACCAAGCTCGCCATGGCGGCGGCGGGCAACCGCGCACCCGACCTCGGTGTCATGCACCTGGGCCGCGTCACCGGGTTCTCGCCCGGCCGCCTCCTGGACCCCTGGGACGTCGGCCTGCTCGCCAAGTACGGCGTGAAGGAAGCCGACTTCAACCCCGCGCTGTGGAAGCGCGCCGCCATCGACGGCAAGCTGTACGCCCTCCCGCTCGACATCCACGTCCAGCTCTGCTTCTACCGCAAGGACGTACTGGGCAAGGCCGGACTGCTCGGCGACGACGGGCGGATCGTGCCGGTCACGTCCACCGACGAGTGGTTCGACGTGCTCAAGGAGGCGAAGAAGGCCACGAAGAAGGGGCTGCAGACCATCGGCCTGTGGGCCAACGACCAGAACTTCCAGTGGTGGTTCTTCGTCGCCTTCTACACCCAGCTCGGCGGCACCTGGTTCGACGCCGTCGACTCCGACGTCACCTTCGACACCGACAAGGCCACCCAGGTCCTGGAGTTCATGCGCCGGCACATCACCGACGGGTACTCCGACCCGGGCTTCGCGGGCGCCGCCGGCGCCGAACAGTTCCTCAACGGCTCCCCGTTCTGCTGGGAGGGCAACTGGTCGGTGCCGGTGTTCTCCGGGGCGAAGATCGAGTACGGCGCGACTCCGCTGCCGCCCGTCTTCGGCAAGCAGGCAACCCACGCCGAATCGCACTCCTTCGTCCTGCCGCACCAGTCCGGCCGCGGCGGCGACGCCAACGAGGCCGCCCACGAACTCGCCGCCTACGTCGTCAAGCACGCACAGCAGTGGGCCGCCGGCGGCCACATCCCCGCCTACACCCCGACGCTTTCCACGGCCGCGTACCAGCACCTCGAACCGCAGAACGAGTACGCCGGCGCGATGGACCACCAGGCCACCGAGCCGAAGGTGTGGTTCGCGGGATCCACCGGCATCCTCGCCCAGCGCGTCGGACCGATCGCCGCGTCCTCGATGCTGGGCTCCGCCAAGCCGGAGGCCGCCGCCCGCCGCATGAAGAGCACACTCGCCGAGCTCCTCGCCATGAAGAACCCCATGGACGGCCGGACCGCGGCGCAGGCAGGTGCGGCCGCATGACGACGACCACACCGCAGACCGTCCTCGCACCCACCCGCGCGAGGACCGCCACCGACAGCGCCACGGCCCGCCGCAAGCAGGGCCTCCAGCACGGGGGATGGTTCGTCGCCCCGTTCCTCGTCCTGTTCGCCCTCTTCGTGATCTGGCCGCTGCTGCGCGGCATCTACCTCAGCTTCACGGACGCCAACATCTCCGGCGACGGCGCGGGCTTCATCGGCCTCGACAACTACCGCGAGGCCCTCCACGACCAGCTGATGTGGGACGCGCTCGGCCACAGCGCCTACTTCACGCTGCTCGTCGTGCCGTGCATCACGGTCCTCGCCTTCCTCCTCGCGATGCTCGCCCACCACATCCAGCGCGCCCAGTGGCTGTGGCGGCTGTGCTTCTTCATCCCGTTCCTGCTGCCGTCGACCGTCGCGGGCAACCTGTGGCAGTGGCTGTTCAACCCCGGTACGGGCATGGTCAACCACGTCTTCGGCCTCGACACGCCATGGCTGACCGACAAGTCGTACGCGATGCTCGCCGTCGTCCTCACCACCCTGTGGTGGACGGTCGGCTTCAGTTTCCTGCTCTACCTCGCCGCGCTCCAGGGCATCCCCGCGCACCTCTACGAGGCCGCGAAGCTGGACGGAGCGAACGCCTGGCACCGCATGGTCCACATCACCCTGCCCCTGCTGCGCAACATCACGGGCCTCGTGATCGCGCTGCAGATCCTCGCCTCGCTCCAGGTCTTCGACCAGGCCGTCGTGATGCAGGACTTCGGCCCGGGACCGGAGGGATCGACCCGCACCTTCGTGCAGTACACGCTCGAAGAGGGCTTCACCAGCTACCGCGTGGGATACGCCTCCGCCATCTCCATCATCTTCTTCGTGATCATCGCGGCCGTCGCCCTCGCGCGGATGTGGCTGCTGCGCAACCGTGAGGAGGGCGGCCGATGACCACCGACGCCGCACAGACACGTATCAAGTCCCGTACCCGCACGCCCTGGACGCCGAGCCAGATCGTGCTCACCCTCATCGGCACCGCCGTCTCCGCCGTCTTCCTGGCGCCGCTCGCCTGGGCCCTGTTCACCTCCCTCAAGTCGGAGACCGAGGCCGTCGAGGTGCCGACGCACTGGCTGCCGGAGGACTGGACGGGCCAGGCGTGGAAGGCCCTCTTCGAGACCGGCAACATCACCAACTGGTTCGTGAACTCGCTCGTCGTCTCCGTCTGCGTCACAGCCGTCGTGCTGCTCGTGAGCGCGCTCGCCGGATACGGCTTCGCCCGCACCGAGTTCAGGGGCAAGACCGTCCTGATGGGCGTGGTGATGGCGGGCCTGATGGTCTCGCCCGCCGTCCTCGGCGTCCCCCTGTTCACCACCGTCCAGCAGATGGGCATGGTCGACACCTACTGGGGCATGATCCTGCCGCAGTGCGCGCCCGCCGCGATGGTCTACATCCTCTACAAGTTCTTCCAGAGCATCCCGAAGGAGCTGGAGGAGGCCGCGTACATCGACGGCGCCGGCCGCTGGCGGGTGTTCTTCACCATCATCGTGCCGCTGTCCCGCCCCTCCCTCTCCGCGGTCGGCATCTTCACCTTCATCGCGTCCTGGAACAACTTCCTGTGGCCGTACATGGTGACCAACAACCCCGACCTGATGACCATGCCGAACGGCATCGCGACCGTCATGAACTCCTACGGCATCCAGTGGGCCCAGCTCATGGCCGGCGGGCTGATGGCGGGGCTGCCGCTGATCATCGTCTTCGTCTTCTTCCAGCGCCAGATCGTCAGCGGCGTCGCCCACACCGGCCTCGCAGGCCAGTGACCCGTACCGAGACACGTACCGACACCACCCCGAAGGAAGTCATGACCCGCACCGCCCGCTTCACCCTCGACCCGGCCTTCACCGTCGGCGATGTCGACCCCCGCCTCTTCGGCTCGTTCGTGGAACACCTCGGCCGCTGCGTCTACGACGGCATATACGAGCCCGGCCACCCCTCGGCCGACGAAGCCGGCCTGCGGACCGACGTCCTGGAACTGATCCGCGAACTCGGCGTCACCGCCATCCGCTACCCCGGCGGCAACTTCGTCTCCGGCTACCGCTGGGAGGACAGCGTCGGCCCCGCCGACGAGCGGCCGCGCCGCCTCGACCTCGCCTGGCGCTCCACCGAGACGAACCGCTTCGGGCTCTCCGAGTTCATCGCCTTCTGCAAGAAGATCGGCCCGCAGGCCGAGCCCATGATGGCCGTGAACCTCGGCACCCGGGGCGTCCAGGAAGCCATCGAACTCCAGGAGTACGCCAACCACCCGGCCGGCACCGAACTCTCCGAATGCCGCATCTCCCACGGGGACAAGGACCCCTTCGGCATCAAGCTGTGGTGCCTGGGCAACGAGATGGACGGTCCCTGGCAGACCGGGCACAAGACCGCCGAGGAGTACGGCCGGATCGCCGCCGAGACCGCCCGCGCGATGCGGCAGATCGACCCCTCCGTCGAACTCGTCGCCTGCGGGTCGTCGGGCCGGTCCATGTCCACGTTCGCCGCCTGGGAGGCCACGGTCCTCGCCGAGACCTACGACCTCGTCGACTACGTCTCGCTGCACGCCTACTACGAGGAACTCGGCGGCGACCGCGACTCGTTTCTGGCATCCGCCGTCGACATGGAGTCCTTCATCGAGGACGTCGTCGCCACCTGCGACCACGTCGGGGCACGGCTGAAGTCCACCAAGAAGATCAACCTCTCCTTCGACGAGTGGAACGTCTGGTACATGGCCCGCAGCCAGCAGGAGGCCGAGGCGAACCCTCTCGACTGGCCCGAGGCGCCCCGCCTGCTGGAGGACAACTACTCCGTCACCGACGCCGTCGTCTTCGGCACCCTGCTCATCGCCCTGCTGCGCCACGCCGACCGGGTGACCGTGGCCTGCCTGGCCCAGCTGGTCAACGTGATCGCCCCGATCATGACCGAGCCCGGCGGACCCGCCTGGCGGCAGACCACCTTCTTCCCGTTCGCCCAGGCCGCACGGCACGGACGGGGCCAGGTCCTGGACGTACGGGTCGACTCGCCCACGTACGGGACGGCCAGGTACGGCGAGACGGACCTGCTGCACGCCACCGCCGTCCGCGACCCGGAGACCGGCGCGGTCACCGTCTTCGCGGTCAACCGCGGCCAGTCCGACCCCCTCCCGCTCGAAGTCGCCCTGCACGGCCTCGACCTGACGGGGATCGCCGAGCACCAGGTCCTCGCCGACGCGGACCCGGACGCCCGCAACACCCTCACCGAACCGGGCCGGGTCGCCCCGCACGCGGCCGAGGGCACGGTGCTCGACGGGGGAATCCTGCGGGCCACGCTGGAGCCGATGTCCTGGAACATGATCCGCCTCGTCTGACCTCCGCACGAGGGCCCGCCCCCGGTCCCGTTACGCTGACGCCATGCGTGATCTCGGGGCGGGCCTCGGCCATCTGATCAAAGGACAGCGCTGGGTCGTCCGGCACGGCAGATGGTTCGGCCTCGGGCTGCTGCCCGGCCTGATCACCCTCGTCCTGTACGCGGGCGCCCTCGTCGGCCTCGGCTACGGGGCCGACGACCTGGCGCAGTGGGCGACCCCGTTCGCCGACGACTGGTCCTCGCCCTGGCTCGGCCTGCTCCGCAACACCCTGACCGTGCTGGTCTTCGCCCTCGGCCTCCTCCTCGCCGTCATCACGTTCACGGCGGTGACCCTCCTCGTCGGACAGCCCTTCTACGAGTCGCTCTCCGAGGAGGTGGACCGCGCCGAGGGTGGCAAGGCCCCCGAGTCGGGACTGCCGCTGTGGCGGGAGCTGTGGATCTCCGCCCGTGACAGCGTGCGCATCCTGGCGCGCGTCGCGCTGTACGCCGTCCTGCTCTTCGCCCTCGGCTTCGTCCCGGTCGCGGGCCAGACCGTCGTCCCGCTCCTCGGGTTCTGCGTCACGGGGTACTTCCTCGCCGAGGAACTGACCGCCGTCGCGCTCCAGCGCCGAGGCATGGTGCTGAAGGACCGGCTCGTCCTGCTGCGCGGCCGCCGGCTGCTGATCCTCGGCTTCGGCGTCCCGCTCGGGCTCGCGTTCCTCGTCCCGTTCGTCGCCGTGTTCCTGATGCCGGGGGCCGTCGCGGGGGCGACGCTGCTGGCGCGCGACCTGGTGGGGGACGAGCGCGTGGGGACGGCGACGCCGCCCCCACGCCCCTAGGACCTGCCGGTCAGCTCCCGTGCACCTCGAGCGCGGTGCGGACGGCGGACTCCAACGCCCCCTCGATCCAGGCGGGCTTGACGGACGTGTGGCAGCCCGCGAAGTGCAACGGCCCCTCGACCGACCGCACGTCGGCGAGCAGTTCGGTGTGCTGGCCGGGCAGCAGGACGGACGCCTCCCCGTACGCGTACGGGTCGCGCATCCACGACTGGGTGGCGCCGGCCCCCGTGTAGAAGACCTCGACGCGCTGCCCGTACACGTCCTGGACCCCGCCCAGGGCGTGCGGGTAGCGCTCGTCGTCGTCCAGGGAGTCCCACTTCAGGGCGTCGTCGGCCCAGCTGTACGAGGCGAGCAGGACCCCGCCCCTGCTGCCCTCGACCGGGTGGGAGGGCTGGTACATGAAGCGGTTGGCGTTGTCGGTGACCGATCCGCCGCCGATCACATGGGCCGCCTCGGGCTGGTTGCGGGCGGTCGCGCGGTACGCCGCGTAGTGCACGCGCTGGTTGGGCGGAATGTGTCCGGACGGTACGGAGGGGTGCGCGCCCAGCAGCGATCCGTCGGCCGGCGCCTTGCCGAGCCGGTACGCGTCGTACAGACCGGGCCGGACCTTCTCCAGCTCCTCCTTCCAGTCCTTCTCCTCGAACTCCCACCAGCGGCGGCTGAATTCGAGCAGCACCTTGGTGGCCGAGTCGTAGTGGACCTCGGTGATGGCCCGCCGCTTGCCGTACGAGAGCGGCGGCGTGACCGGGACGTGCCGCAGGCCGGAGAACGGCACGGTGACGATCGCCCGGTCCCCGGTGAAGGTCTCCCGCACGACCTTGCCGTCACGGCCCTCCGACACCGTCTCGACCCGGACGCCGTCCTCCCCGTAACTGATCCTGGCGGCCCGGCGGTCCAGCCGCACCAGGTCCTTCACCCGCGCGTACATGGCATCGGCCAGCGTCGCCGTACCGTCGGGCAGCTCGTAGAACGCGGTGTCCGGGCTGATCAGGGAAGCCCCGATGAAGCTGTGCACAAAGGCGAGAGGGAGCCGCGAGGTGAGGTTCTCGACCGTGCCGATGAGGTCGATGGTGCGCTCGTCCAGCTTGGCGGCCTCGGTCAGGAAGCGGAACATCGACCAGTGGCCGTACCGCTCGATGACCCGGGCCCAGCCCTGGACGAGCTCCGAGCCCTCCTTGCCCTCGAACTCCTTGCGTACGGGGGCGAAGGCCTCCCGCACGATGGTCGAGGCGGTCTTGTCCTCGAACGCGGCGGGAACGCCGAAGGACCGGTTGACGGCCTGCGGCTTCTGCGCGTAGTCCGCCTTGCGGACCCGGATGCCGTTGACGTGGATCCAGGTGTGGTTGACGGGCTTGCCCTCGGCGTCGACGTCGACGAGGAAGAAGCGGCGGCGCTTCAGCTCGAAGCCGTCCATGAGCCCGGTGACGAGCGGGTGGCTGTCGGGGATGCGCATCGCCCCGGCCTCGGCGTACTGCTCGGGGTCGGCGAAGGGCGACTTGGCGTTCTCGTGGCCGCCGTTGCGGAAGGTCTTGATCCGGCCGCCGACGCGGTTGCCGTTGGCCTCGATCACGGTGACGGTGTGACCGGCCTCGCGGAGCAGATGGGCGGCGGTGAGCCCGGCCGGGCCCGCGCCGATGACCAGCACCTTCTTCGGGGCCTTGCGGCTGCGCGGCAGCCCCTTGGAGAGCAGGACGTCACGATAGTGCGGCACCAGCGACTTGTCCTGCTCGTCGTAGACGAGGATGGCGCGGGCGACGGTCAGGCAGGCGTCCCAGTCGGAGCCGGGGGCCGCGGCCGGGGCCGTGAGGGAGCCGGGTGAGGCGGCGTCGGCCCTGGTCGCGGCGGTGGTGGCAAGAGTGGCTGCACCTGCGGCGGCACCCGCGATCATGGTGCGCCTGGAGGGCAGGCCGGAGGTCGGTTCGGCAGGCTTGGAAGTCATGCGGTCACCCTGGGGGGCGTGGGACGGGGCGCATTACGCGGACGCGCGTAGATCATCCGGAATCACCCGCAGGTGCCGCTTAACGATCTTGTAATATCGGTATCCCCGCAGGTCAGCTCGGTCTTCGCGGCCCCTGCCCCGCACCCGCCCCCCGCCTCAGCGGACCGAGAAGCCGTACACCGTCGTCGACACGAACTCCTCGCCCGGCCGCAGCACCGTGCTCGGGAACTCCGGCCGGTTCGGCGAGTCCGGGAAGTGCTGCGTCTCCAGGGCGATTCCGGCACAGGGGCCGAACGGCCGTCCCTCGAAGTGGTCCGCCGTGTACAGCTGCAGGCCCGGCTCCGTCGTCGTCACGGTCAGGACCCGTCCCGACGCGTCGTCGTACAGCTCGGCCACCGGGCCCGTCACGCCCTCGTCCAGCACGAAGTTGTGGTCGTACTCCTTGGAGACCGGCTGCGGCTCCCGGAAGTCGAACCGTGTCCCGTCCACCGGCAGGAACTCGCCCGTCGGCAGGGACTCCGCGTCGGCCGGGGTGATCCGCCCGGCCGCGATCCGCAGCCGCTGGCCGAGCGCGCTGCCGGAGTCGGCGCCCGCCAGGTTCCAGTACGTGTGGTTGGTCAGGTTCAGCACGGTCGGCGCGTCCGTCGTCGCCCGGTACGCGATCCGCAGCGCCCCGTCCTCGTCCAGGGTGTACGCCACCGAGACCTCCAGCCGCCCCGGGAAGCCCTCCTCGCCGTCCGCCGCGACCAGGGACAACTCCACCCCGCCGGCGATCTCGCGGGCGTCCCACACGCGCTTGTCGAAGCCGACGGTCCCGCCGTGCACATGGTTGCGGCCCTCGTTGCGCGTGACGTCGTACGTCCGCCCGTCGAGAACGAACGCCGCCCCGCCGATCCGGTTCGCGTACCGCCCGACCAGGGCGCCGAAGTAGGGCCCGGTGTACTGCTGGTACGAGGCGAGATCCGGCAGCCCGAGCGCCACCCCGGCCCGCGTACCGTCCCGGTCCGGCACCTCGACCGACTGCACGACGGCGCCGTACGTCAGCACCCGAACCCGCGTGCCACCGCGTTCCAGCGTCCAGCGGTCCACGGCGGTGCCGTCCCCGAGGGTGCCGAAGTGTTCCGTACGCATCACCGTGTTCGAACCCGTGTCCATGATCACGGACTTTAGCCCGGAGGCCGTGCCGCCGTGACATTGCGGTAGGCGATCTCGGCGAGCCGGGCCTGCCCGTTGCGCCCCGGATGGAACCAGTCCCACTGGCTGAGCTGCTTGCCGGTGAACCGGTAGTCGAACACCGCCCCGCCGTCGTAGCGGCAGCGCCGGTCCTTCGCGCACACCTCGCGCAGCACCTCGTTGTACGCGATGACGCGGTCCTGCACCGCCGTGCGCCGGGCCACCGCGGAGGCCCCCATGTTGTCCGCGTCACCCAGCATCGACTTGCAGATGCCCAGCTTCCAGATCTGCTTGCCCAGCTGATTGACCCGGCCCGTCGACCAGAGCCGCTTGAGGTCCGGCACGCTCGACACGTACACCTGTGTCTTCGGCGCCGCGCTGCGCAGCTGACGCAGTGACGCCTCGAACGACGCCCGGAAGTCCGCCACCGGAGTCATCGTCCGCACCGAGTCCCGGCAGGCGTCGTTCGCACCGATCATCACCGTCACCAGATCGGGGTCCTCCTGCGCGGCCAGCGCCATCTGCTCCGGCAACTGGGCGATCCTGGCCCCCGTCTCGGCGTGGTTCCAGCTGCGGTCGGCGGCACCCGAGGCGCCGAGGAGGCGTACCGCCAGGCTGCGCACCGAGCTGTCCGTACCGGTGGCCCAGGAGGCCTCGGGGCAGTCGGCCAGCACCGAACAGGCGTCGAAGCCGCGGGTGATGGAGTCCCCGACCGCGGCGACCGACTCCGGACTGCGGTCCCAGAGCGGCGCGGCGGCCGGTTTCCGGCCCGCGTCCGCCTTCGCGCCCTTCGTCGTCCTGTCGGGCCCGGAGTCACAGCCCGTCAGGACGGCCGTGCCGAGGAACGACATGGCGGCCAGTGCGGCCAGTGCGGTGCGCGAACGGTGCCGTACGGAGCGATCCGGCATTGCCCTCGTCCCCTCCTGTTCCTGTCCCATGCCTCCGGCACACCCGTGCGGCACCGGTCGGCGGGCCCGCGCGCTCCGCAGGGTGAATGCTGAGCGAATCATGGGCCCGGGACCGACGGTACGTCACACCTCGGACGCCGCCGCACGGTAGCTTTTCCACGTCGAACCAGTGGTTCCTTCGGCCGCCCGGCTCCACTCGGGTGACCCTCGAACATCACATCACGTCACATACCCTCCCTTCTCCGGACATTAACTCCCGATACTGTTTACTGATGACAGCTTCGGGAAGTCGGCCGAAAAGAGGCAGTACGGGCGCGAGGCCGCTGGGGAAGGCGAACCTCGTCCCACACTGGAGGTCCCGGTGACGACACGTGGAGTCCTGTACGTCCACTCAGCCCCGCGCGCGCTCTGCCCCCATGTCGAATGGGCGGTGGGGGGCGTACTCGGCGTGCGGGTCCAGCTCGACTGGATCAGACAGCCGGCCGCACCCGGCACCTGGCGCTCCGAATTCTCCTGGCAGGCCAGCCCGGGCACGGCGTCGAAACTGGCCTCCGCGCTGCGCGGCTGGGATCTGCTGCGCTTCGAGGTGACGGCGGAACCCTCGCCGACCGCGGAGGGCGAGCGCTACAGCTCCACGCCCGAGCTCGGCATCTTCCACGCCGTCACCGGCATGCACGGCGACATCCTGGTCCCCGAGGACCGGCTGCGCGCCGCGCTGGCACGGTCGTTGAGCGGCGAGAGCGACCTGGAGGGCGAGATCGCCAAGCTCCTGGGCAAGCCGTGGGACGACGAACTGGAGTCCTTCCGCCACGCGGGCGAGGGCGCGCCGGTGCGGTGGCTGCACCAGGTGGTGTGACTGTTCCGGGGCTCCGCCCCGGACCTCGCTCCTCAATCGCCTGAGGGGCTTGAAAGCAAGCGTGAAGCCCGCCTCCCCGCACGCGGGGAAGCGGGCCTCAGGTGCGCGACGTCACACGCTACGGAACGCCAGCACCACGTTGTGGCCGCCGAAGCCGAACGAGTTGTTGATCGCCGCGATCGGCCCCTCCGGCAGCGCCCGCGGACTGTCCCGCACGATGTCCGCCTCGACCGCCTCGTCGAGGTGCTCGACGTTGATGGTCGGCGGAGCCATCCGGTGGTGCAGGGCCAGCACGGTCGCCACGGTCTCGATACCGCCCGCGCCACCGAGCAGGTGCCCCGTCATCGACTTCGTCGCCGAGATCGCGACGTGGTCCAGGTCATCGCCCAGGACCTTGCGCAGTGCCTTCAGCTCCGCAATGTCACCCTGCGGCGTGGACGTGGCGTGCGCGTTGAGGTGCACGACCTCGGACGGCTTGAGGTCCGTCTGGTCCAGCAGGTTCTGCATCGCCGTGGCGATACCGCGCCCGGTCGGTTCGGGCTGGGCGATGTGGTGGGCGTCCGCGGACAGTCCCTGGCCGAGGACCTCGCAGTAGACCCGGGCGCCGCGCGCGGCGGCGTGCTCCGCGGACTCCAGGACGACGACACCGGCACCCTCGCCGAGGACGAAGCCGTCACGGCCCGTGTCGTACGGACGCGAGGCCTTCTCGGGCTCGTCGTTGCTCTTGGACATCGCCATCATGTTGGCGAACGCGGCGATCGGCAGCGGGTGGATCGCCGCCTCGGTGCCACCGGCGAGGACCACGTCGGCACGGCCGGTGCGGATCATCTCGACGGCGTACCCGATGGCCTCGGCACCCGACGCACAGGCGGAGACCGGGGTGTGGACGCCCGCCTGGGCGTTCACCTCGATACCCACGTTGGCGGCCGGGCCGTTGGGCATGAGCATGGGCACGGTGTGCGGGGAGACGCGGCGTACGCCCTTCTCCTTCAGCACGTCGTACTGGTCGAGCAGGGTGATCACGCCACCGATGCCGGAGGCGATGACCGACCCCAGCCGCTCGGGGCGGATCTTCTCGTCCTCGCCGGCAGGGCCGGTGAAGCCCGCGTCCGCCCACGCCTCACGGGACGCGATCAGCGCGAACTGCGCCGAGCGGTCCAGCTTGCGGGCGAGCGGGCGGGGCAGGACGTCGCCCGGGTCCACGGCCGCGAGGGCCGCGATCCGGACAGGCAGTTCGGCGAAACGTTCGCCCTCAAGAGGCTTGACGCCGGAACGGCCGGCCATCAGACCTTCCCAGGTCGATGCGGAATCGCCACCCAGCGGAGTGGTTGCGCCGATACCGGTGACGACCACGGTGCGATTGGTCGAGCTCACTGGAAAATCTTCTCCACGTGTAGAGGGTCGTGAATCAGCGGCGCCACCGCCGGGTGGCGACACAGCTCGGCTGGGATCAGCCCTGGTGCTTGAGGATGTACTCGGCGGCGTCGCCGACCGTCTTGAGGTTCTTGACGTCCTCGTCGGGGATCTTGACGTCGAAGCGCTCCTCGGCGGCGACGACGACCTCGACCATGGACAGCGAGTCGACGTCCAGGTCATCGGTGAAGGACTTGTCCAGCTCGACGTCCTCGACCGGGATACCGGCGATCTCGTTGACGATCTCGGCGAGACCCTTGACGATCTCTTCCTGCGTGGCGGCCATGTCGGCGCTCCTTCGGTGTATATCTGCTGGGTTCGGGCGACCGGGCGAAAAGACCCGGTGTGCCTAGGGGAGGGTAACGACCGTCGCGGCGTAGACGAGACCCGCCCCGAAGCCGATGACGAGCGCGGTGTCGCCGCTCTTCGCCTGACCGGTCGCCAGGAGCCGCTCCATTGCGAGCGGGATCGAGGCGGCGGAGGTGTTGCCGGTGGTTTCCACGTCACGGGCGACCGTGACGTGCTCGGGCAGCTTCAGTGTCTTCACCATCGAGTCGATGATCCGCATGTTGGCCTGGTGCGGAATGAAGACGTCCAGGTCTTCCGGGGAGATCCCGGCCGCGTCCAGCGCCTGCTGGGCGACCTTCGCCATCTCGAAGACGGCCCAGCGGAAGACCGCCTGGCCCTCCTGCGTGATGGCCGGGAACTTCTCCGGACGGTCGGCGTGGAAGGTGTCCCACGCCACGGTCTGCTTGATCGTGTCGGACTTGTCGCCCTCGGAGCCCCAGACCGTCGGGCCTATGGCGGGCACCTTGGAGGGGCCGACGATGACCGCACCGGCGCCGTCACCGAACAGGAACGCCGTCGCGCGGTCGCTCAGGTCGGTGAGGTCGCTCAGCCGCTCCACGCCGATGACGAGTACGTACTCGGCCGAGCCCTCGACGATCATGCCCTTGGCGAGCGTCAGGCCGTAGCCGAAGCCCGCGCAGCCGGCCGAGATGTCGAAGGCGGCGGGCTTGCCCGCACCGACCTTGTGGGCGATCTCGGTCGCGATGGCCGGGGTCTGCTTGAAGTGCGAGACGGTGGAGACGATGACCGCGCCGATCTGCTCCGGCGTGATCCCGGCGTCGGCGATGGCCTTGCCGGACGCCTCGACGGACATCGCGGCCACGGTCTCCTGCTCGGAGGCCCAGTGGCGGGTGGCGATGCCGGACCGGGAGCGGATCCACTCGTCGGACGAGTCGATCGTCTCGAGGATCACCTCGTTGGGCACGACACGGGTCGGGCGGTAGCCGCCGACACCCATGATCCGTGCGTACGGGGCGCCCTGGCTGGGCTTGATCTTCGACATGCTCTCGGGCTCCTTAGGCGCCTGCGTGCTCAGCGATGAGCGCGCGGGCCGCGTCGAGGTCGTCGGGGGTCTTGAGCGCGAGGGTCTGCACGCCGGGCAGCGCGCGCTTGGCCAGACCGGTCAGCGTGCCGCCGGGGCAGGCCTCGACGATCGCCGTGACGCCCAGGGCCTTGAACGTCTCCATGCACAGGTCCCAGCGGACCGGGTTGGCGACCTGGCCGACCAGCCGGGAGATGACCTCCGCGCCGGTGGCGACGGTCTGCCCGTCGGCGTTCGAGACATATGTCACGGCCGGGTCGGAGACCTCCAGAGCCGCGGCGGCCTCACGGAGACGCTCGACCGCGGGAGCCATGTGGTGCGTGTGGAACGCGCCGGCGACCTTGAGCGGGACCACCCGGCGCACACCCTCGGGCTTGTCCTCGGCGAGCGCGGCGATCTGCGCGGCGGTGCCGGCGGCGACGATCTGACCGGCCCCGTTGACGTTCGCGGGTGTCAGGCCGAGCTTCTCCAGGTGCGGGACGGTGACCTCGGGGTCACCGCCGAGCAGTGCCGCCATGCCGGTCTCGGTGACCGCGGCGGCCTCGGCCATGCCGAGCCCACGGGTGCGGACGAAACGCAGCGCCGCCTCGTCGCCGATGACCCCGGCGAGAGCGGCTGCGGTGATTTCACCCACGCTGTGACCTGCGACGACAGCCGGTGAAGCGTTCAGCGCGGCGGCGGACAGCAGACCTGCGGCCACCAGCAGCGGCTGAGCCACCGCGGTGTCGCGGATCTCGTCCGCGTCAGCCTTGGTGCCGTAGTGGGCAAGGTCGAGCCCGATGGCGTCGGACCAGGCCGCGATGCGGTCGGTGGCACCGGGGAGGTCGAGCCAGGGAGTCAGGAAGCCGGGCGTCTGAGCGCCTTGGCCGGGAGCGACGAGTACGAGCACCCTCACACTCTCTCTTGTGAACGGTACGGAACGCCCGTGGGGACAGGGACGAAGAACCGTAGGGGGAATTGTTGATTACCGACAAAAGTCTAGGACTGGAGATCCCTGTCGGCCAGACGCCCCAGAATCAGGGCGATCCGCAGAGTGAACGCCGAACGGACATCGGACGGGGACCAGCCGGTGACGTCTGTCACACGTCGGAGCCGGTAGCGCACGGTGTTGGGATGCACGAAGAGCATCCTGGCGGCGCCTTCGAGGCTGCTCGCCTGTTCCAGATACACACTCAGCGTCTCCAGGAGGGCAGAACCTGCTTCTTCCAGCGGTCTGTAGATCTCCTCCACCAACTGATCCCGTGCCGCCGGGTCGCCCGCCATCGCGCGCTCCGGCAGCAGATCGTCCGCGAGGACCGGCCGCGGGGCGTCCTGCCAGGCACCGCACGCCTTGAGCCCGGCGGCCGCCGCCTGCGCGGACCGGGTGGCGGCCAGCAGGTCCGGCACCACGGGCCCGGCGACGACCGGGCCCGCCGCGTACGGGCCGATCAGCGCCTTCGCGACCTGGAGCGGGTTGTCGCTGCCGCCGGCGATCACGACCAGGCGGTTGCCCAGCACCCCGGTCAGGACCTGGAGCTTGGCGTGCCGGGCGGCGCGGCGGATCGCCTCCACCGTGAGCTCGCTGTCCCCGTCGGGGGCGGTGCCGAGGAGCACGCACACATGCTCGGGGGAGTTCCAGCCGAGCGCGGCGGCCCGGGACACGGCGCCCTCGTCGGCCTCGCCGGACAGCACCGCGTTGACGACGAGCGATTCCAGCCGGGCGTCCCACGCGCCACGGGCCTCGGCGGCCTGCGCGTACACCTGTGCGGTCGCGAAGGCGATCTCCCGCGCGTAGACGAGCAGCGCCTCACGCAGCACCGACTCGTCGCCGGGCGCGGCGACTTCGTCGATCGCCGCCTCCATGACCTCGATGGTCGTCCGCACCATCTCGACGGTCTGCCGCAGCGTGATCGCCCGGGTCAGCTCACGCGGAGCCGTACCGAAGACATCGGTCGAGATGGCCTGCGGGGTCTCCGGATGCCGGAACCACTCGGTGAAGGCGGCGATACCGGCCTGGGCCACCAGGCCGATCCAGGACCGGTTCTCCGGTGGCATCGCCCGGTACCAAGGCAGCGACTCGTCCATGCGGGCGATCGCGTTCGCGGCCAGCCGGCCGGAGGACTGCTCCAGCCGTTTCAGGGTCGCGGCATGGAGATGGGCGGCGTTCGCAGCGGGCTGCTCAGGATCGGGTCGGGGCACGGGGACAAGACTGCCCTATCCGGACGCGTGCCCGAAGGGGCGGGGCGGGTGGCGGGTCGTACCGCCGGGTAGCAGACGGGAGCCGGGCGCCCGTCCCGCCCGTCCGGGCTACCGTGGGACGGGTGATTTCCGTACGTCGCTCGGGCGACCGCTTCAGGGGCGGGGACGGGGCGGCCGGCATCGAGTCCCGGCACTCCTTCTCCTTCGGCACGTTCTACGACCCCGACAACCTGCGCTTCGGCCCGATCCTGGCCTGCAACGAGGAGCTCCTCGCCCCCGGTGCCGGTTTCGAGGAGCACCCGCACAGCCATACCGAGATCGTCACCTGGGTCGTGGAGGGCGAGCTGACCCACCGGGACTCGGCCGGTCACGCCACCGTGGTACGGCCCGGGGACGTCCAGCACCTCAGCGCGGCCTCCGGCGTCCGCCACGTCGAACGCAACGACGGCGAAGGCCCGTTGACGTTCCTCCAGATGTGGCTCGCGCCCCTGGAGCCGGGCGGCGACCCCTCGTACACGACCGTCCCCGGCATCGCCGACTCCACCCCGTACGCCCTGCCTGAGGCCGGCGCGATGCTCCATGTGCGCCGGCTGGCCGAGGGCGAGCGCACGGCGGTGCCGGACGCGCCACGGGTGTACGTGCACGTGGTGCGAGGCGGGGTCGCGCTCGGCGAGGAGGAACTGGCGGCGGGCGACGCGGCCCGGATCAGTGGAGAGGCGGGGCTGGAACTGGTCGGCGGAGGCGGGGCGGTGGAGGTGCTGATGTGGGAGCTGCCGGACTGAGGCGCGCCGTCCTTCGCCGCCGTCACCAGTCGAATCTCTCCATGTCCTCCTCGGTCGCTTCGCGGTAGCCGACGATCACGTTACCGTCGAACTGCACGAGGTAGTGCTCCTCGGGGTCGAACCCGCACCGCGTGCACCATTCCGGATAGCCGGGCATCTCGAAACGGCCGGTCCGAGGGGACCCCTTGGCCCTGTCCGACCAGGCGATCGTGTCGCCGACGCGGAACCTGTGCAGGTACACGTCCCCGAAGTGGAACTGGATGACCAGGTCCCCCTGCGCACCGCACTGGCAACACGGAGACGGTGCCGGCACGAACAGCCGGTCGTACACACCCATGGATGGGACCCTTCTGCTCCGAACCGGTCCCTGACCTGAGCGCGACCGGGATGCATTCCTCAGGGTGCGCGAAGTCGGCGCCGGCGCAAAAGCATTTACCGTCCGGGCTCCCGTCGCCACATCGACCACATCGGCGGCCCTGACCGGAACGTCATCTCCTCGTGCAGGGCGAACCCGTGCCGCTCGTAGAACGTCAGATTGCGCCGGTTGCTCGACTCCAGGAACACCGGCCGCCCGTCCGCGTCGGCCTGTTCCAGCAGCGCGCCCAGCACCTGCGAGCCACGCCCCGTGCCGCGCGCGTCCGCGTGGGTGCCGACGTACTCGACGTACCAGTGCGCGGGACCGGCCGGGTGGCGGTGCTCCATCGCGAGCAATCGCATCCCGGTCCTGGGGAGTTGGGAGCGGGATGCCCGCAGCAGCGTCCCCGCGTTGCGCAGCAGGTAGCTCACCGGCAGCTTCCACTGCCCGGGCTCCGCCCACACCGCCGCCACCGTGCGGTCCTCGTCCGTCCACACCCGGCCCGCCGGGACCTGCTGGGCGAGGTGCGCGGTGAACAGCAGCCGTAGCCTCCGGTCCCGGTCGTGCGGCATCAGCCAGGACCAGACGGGGTCCTCGGCGTACGCACTGGCGAGGACGTCGGCGAGCGCCGGGACGTCGGAGGTGGTTGCGCGGACTGTGTCGGCCATGGCCGGGCAGCGTAGCGGTCATCGGTGATCAGCGACTACCGGTGCGGCATGGCGGATCAACAAGCCAACAGGGCGCGAGTTTCGGCTATCACCGTGCAGCGTCTCGACCCGGCGCCGAGGGCCGTGGAAATCTGCCGGTGCCTCAGGAATACGTCCACGGTTCGCCCGCCGTTCTCTCCGGCGGCCTAGTTTTCGCAGGCACGCGCCGAAGTTCCCCCCCGAATCACTCTCCCCCAGAGGTGCCCCTGATGATCCTCCACACCGCCGAGTCCCCGAGTCCCGACACCGAGAACAGTGCCACCGGCGAGAACACAGGCGAATTCCGCATCACGCGGCGCCGGATGCTCCAGACGGCCGCCGTCGGCCTCGGTGCGATCGCCGCCGGCCCGGTCGCCGAGGCGGTCGGCGGGGCGCAGGCCAGTGCGGCCGAGTACCACCTTCCCAAGGGCTTCAAAGGCGACATATCCGATCTGAAGCACGTCGTGATCCTGATGCAGGAGAACCGGTCCTTCGACCACTACCTCGGTCAGCTGCGCGGTGTGCGCGGACACGACGACAAGCAGGTCCTGAAGTTCCAGGACGGCACCACCGTCTTCCAGCAACGCGACGCCACCGGCGCCATCGTGACGCCCGCCGTGTCGACCGCCACCTGGAGCGACAAGCACAACTTCTACGGTGCCAACGGCGGTCGGTGGGACACCTGGGTGAAGGACAAGGGCGACCACTGCATGTGGTACTACACCCCCGACTACATGCCGTGGATGTACTCGCTGGCCTCCCACTACACCGTCTGCGACATGAACTTCTGCTCCATGCACGGGCCGACCATCCCGAACCGCTACTACCTGATGACCGGTTCGGGCGGCGGCGAGGTCACCAACGCCGGCCAGAACAACTACTCCCGTACCTGGGCCACGGTCCCCGCGCAGCTCCAGCAGGCAGGCATCGACTGGCGGGTCTACTCCGACAACAGCGGCAACGGCGTCGGCGGCAGTCTCCAGAACGGTTACGTCGGCGAGTACGGCTGCAACGTCACCAACAGCTTCGCCGCGTTCGACCCCCGCACGGCGGACGAGGCCGACCTCGAACCCGGCACCGGCAAGATCTGGAAGGCCAACTCCTTCGTCTACGAAGGCGCCACGACGCCCAACGACGACTCCGAGGCGAACCTGGACGCGGTGCTCCGCGACCTGATCGCCGCCTGCGAACCGGGCGCCGAGCACCCTCTCCCCGAGGTCTCCTGGGTGGTGATGCCCGCCGCGTGGAGCGAGCACCCGGGCTTCGACACGGTGCACGGCGAGCGCTACATGAACAAGATCCTCAAGACGCTCCAGAGCAACGAGGACATCTGGAACCACACCCTGGTGATCATCACCTACGACGAGAACGACGGAAAGTTCGACCACGTCCTGCCCCCGCGCCCGGAGGAGGGCACACCTGGCGAGTTCTCCGGCGCCACTCCGTACGGGTTCGGCCCCCGCGTACCGATGCTGCTGGTCTCGCCGTGGACCCGGGGCGGTTACGTCGCGTCGGAGGTGTTCGACCACACCTCGACGGTGAAGTTCCTGGAGACCTGGGCCGCCCACCTGGGCAAGCCGTTCACCTGCCCGAACATCACGGAGTGGCGCCGCTCGATCGCCGGCGACCTGACCAGCGCGATCGACTTCGCGCACCCGCGCCCGGGCCCGGTCGTCATCGCCGACCCGGTGACCGGCACCCCGCCGAAGCCGCCGCGTGACCGGATGGAACCCCGAGGCCTCTCCTTCCACCCGCACGCCACGTTCACCGAGGACCGCGCCACCGGCACGGTGACCGCGTCCATGACGCTGGCCGGCGGCCCCGAGGGCAAGGCGGTGAGCCTCCAGGTCTTCCCCGACCAGTACCTCCCGTTCGCCAACACCCCGTACACGGTCAGCGAGTCGTCCCCCCGCTCGTACGCCTGGGACACGAACACGACCGACGGCAAGTACGCCTTCTCCGTCTACGGGCCCGACGGCTTCCTGCGCTCGTTCGCCGGGCAGGTCATTCCCGAGAGCGCGAGCACGAAGCACATCGGCGTTCCGCGCGTCGAGGCGCAACTGGTCAGGGGCAGGCGCGCGGTGGTCGCGCTCCGCCTGCGCAACGACGGCAAGCACCCCGTCCGCTACACCCTGAAGGCCAACGACTACGCCGGCGGCACCCGCAAGTACACCGTCCCCGGCGGCGCCTCCAGGGTCGTTCACTGGCCGACCGAGCACGGCTACTACGACGTGGTGCTCACCGCCGACACCGGCACCGGCTGGACCCAGCGGTACGCGGGGCGGGTGGCGACGGTCTGAGGTCGCCGGGCCCGGATCAGGTAAGGGTGTTGTAGATGGTCCAGCCCCTGCCGATCCGGGTCCGGGCAGTGAACGGTGCCTTGGCGTCGCCGGTGCCCGTGTAGAGCCACAGGGCGCCGTCGGGATCGGTGGCGATCAGGTCGTTGACGCCGTCCGCGGTGAGGTCGCCGGTGCTGACGAGGTGCGTGTACGCGTTCCAGCCCCCGCCGATGCGGGTGCGGGCGGCGAAGGGGGCGCCTGCGCCGCCGGTGCCGGGGTAGAGCCACAGCACGCCACCGCTGTCGCGGGCGACCAGATCGGCCCTGTCGTCACCGGTGAGGTCGGTCCCGCCCACGAGCTGGGTGTACGTGTTCCAGCCCCCACCCACACGGGTGCGGTGGGCGAAGGGGGTGCTGGTCGTGCCGGTGCCGCGGTAGAGCCAGAGGACGCCGGTCTTGTCGCGGGCGAGCAAGTCGGCCTTGCCGTCGCCGGTGAGGTCGCCGGGCCCGGCGAGCCGGGTGTAGGCGTTCCAGCCGTCACCGACCCTGCTGCGAGAGGCGAAGGGCACGCTGGTCCTGCCGGTGGCCTTGTAGAGCCAGAGGACGCCGGCCTTGTCACGGGCGACGAGATCGCCGGTGCCGTCGGCCTTGAGAGTGGAGAGCTTGGTGAGCGCGTCGTAGGCGTTCCAGCCGCCCCCGACTCGGGCACGTGCGGTGGGGTAGGCGGAGTAGCGGGAGTCGTCGGACTGGTACTGCCAGAGGACGCCGGAACTGTCCCGGCCGTAGAACGCCGCCTGGTCGATGAACTCGAGGGTCTCCGGGCTCTGGCTGACCTGGGTTCCGTCCGGGGCGAAGGCCTGGAAGGCGCCCTTGAGATATCCGATGGGCAGTCCCCGGACCGCCGTGACACGCAGGTAGTCGCTCGTCTTGACGGTGTCTGCCGCCCAGGTGTGCTCGGAGACGTCCAGGCTGAGGGAGCCGTCGCTGCCGATGGTCCAAGGGCGATCGGTGTAGGTGACTCCGTCGCCGGAGCCCTGAACGTGCACGTCCCGGGCCAGCTGGGCGGCGGTGTACCCGGTCTTGGCGATCTGCTGTGCGGTGAACGTCAGCCGGGTGCGCGTGGAAGCCGGTGGGGCACTCAGATCCATCCGCGTGTCCAGGCGGCACTCAGCGGGATCGGCCATCCCGACGGAGACCGTGGACCCGCGGGGCCTGCTCCAGAACGCACCGAGATACGGCTGCTTGATGTTGATCAGGGCATGGGCGGGATTGATCGGCAGTCGATTGCCCTTGGCGCCGTCGATGTAATTGGCGTTGATATTGAGGCTGGGCCCCACATGCCCGTCCGCCGTGACCCGCACATGGAGGGTGCCCGGAGCGAGGGCGGCACCGGGTATGCCGTCGTGGTCGCTGTCCTCCTCGCCGAAGCGGAAGGTGGCCAGGGAGTCGGAGGCGTACACGGGCTCATGGGCCAGGACGGTCCCGTCGTCGTCGGTGACGGTCAGGTGGGCCGCGTTCTCGGTGCCAAGAGTGAGTTCTACGAAGCTGTCGGCGGTGGGCGGCGTGGTGAGGGTGATGTCGATGTCCTCGGCGGTGCCGACCGTGTCGATGGTGTCCGAGGTGCGCAGAGTCATCGCGACAGCGGCGGCGTTGGCCGTGGTCAGCGGGGTGACGCCGAGAGCGGTGCCGAGCAGGGCTGCCGCAAGCGCGGCGCGGTGCCGCTTGGTGAGTCGCATGATGAGCCTTTCAGGACCCGCCGCCGTCCGGTGATCAGGCGGTGGATCGGAAGTATCTCCCACCCGGAACCGACTGCAAGAGCCGGCACCGTTGGCCCTGGGGCCTGCCCGGCTCCCCTTGCGCGGATGCGGGTTCGACCCGGCTCGGGCACGACGAATTCACGACCGGACCGCGCCGGCAGTCGGCATGAACAGGGCGGCAAACAGTACATGCACGGTGAAATAGATCAGCGTGACCGAGGGCCCTCCGAGCAGCGGCATCAGGAACAGCGGCAGACAGAGCAGGAAGCCGGCCAGGCCACGGAACGGGGGCGGTTCCATGCGACGCCTGAGGCCGACGAGGACCAGCAGGACGATCACTGTCCAGATACCCACCACTGTCAGCATGATCCAGGTCACGAAGATCGCAGCGGCGACGCCTTGTCTATACGGCGGGGCGCCGTCCGGTCCCGTGGAGTCCTTGGCCGGAAACAGCAGGCTGAGCGCCGGCGCCAGGAGGAGGAACGCCAGGAGGTACCTGCCCAGACATCGCATGAGCCACCACGGGCCCCCCTGGCGCCAGTCATCGTGAGTAATGTTCATGGCTCGCCGTCCTCGTCGGGTTCGAGTCGCTGACGGGTAGGTGGCAGCTCATAGGTACGCCAGGCACACCGTGACCTCGGCGGACAGCGCAAGGGTCCCCCAGAGGAGGATGCCGCCGACCGGCCGGACCGGGCTTCCTGCGTCTTCACGCAGCATGGTCATGTGGACGGCGACGGAGGCCGGTGTCGAAGCCGCCCCGACTGCGCCGGCGAACAGCCGACCGTCCAGGGCGAGTTGCTGCCAAGCGAGGCTTCCGCTCTGCAGCACACGGACCATCACGGTCAGGGCGGCCGCGGGCAGCATCCCCAGTGCGGTGCTCGCCGCCACCCACCACCACCGTCTTCCCTGGCCTGCGAGCCGCCCGAACCAATGCCCCAGGGCCACGGTCGGCAGAACGTACACGGCTGTCAGCAACGCGCTCGCACCCAGCAGGGCCGGCAGTCCGAGCGCCAGTGCGAGGGGGAGCGTGGCGACTCCGGGCGAGGGGCCGTCGCCGGACCGTGCGGTCCATGCCGGCACGAGTGCGGCGATGACCACACACATGACGGCCATCGACACCGACGACGGTGCCGCGCCCTGCCGGTTCGCCGCACGCCTGTCCCGCAGTTGCGCCATCTCGCCCCCGGCCCCCGGGCACATGCCTCCACGCGCCGTGAGGGCGTCCACTGACGACACCCTACGCTCGGTACTGAACGCGTTCAATAGTTGCGTGGCTGCAGCGTGGTCGCCTTCCGTCGGCACGCCTTTCTGGCGCCACAACCATTCAGGAATGGCAGAGGAGTTGGACGATCAGAGCGTCCTCGGGCAGGTTCCGCAGGTAGGTGTCGGCAAGGCGCCAGTACGCCTCGGCCTCGGACTCGCGCGGCCGGAACCGCCCCAGCGGACCCGCGTTCCAGGAATCGGTCCACTGCCCGTCGAGAGTCAGCAGTGCGAAAGTGGGCACAGCCAGAGCAGCCACGCCCTCCACGTAGTCGTGCTTGCCACAGGCGAACAAGTCGACAGGGTCCCGCATGACGAGACTGTTCGGATAGTGCCTGTCCCCCGCGGTGACCGCGTACTGGGCAAGGGCCTGCACCAAGGGTTGGGCCAGGTGCTCGTGCTTGGCCCGGTCCAGGTCGGGGGAGGGGGCGTCGAGGGATGCACCGTAGCGGTCGAGAAACGCCGACAGAGGCTCGGCGGGCGGGTACTCGGCGCTGAAGCGGGCCCAGACCGCCCAGGTTGCTGCTGCTTCCGCAGCGCTGATCGCACGCATGCCCTCCAGATCGAGGAGCCCGCGTGGCCCCCCGTCGCAGCGCAATGATCCTCGCGGACGTGTCTCGCCATTCGGTGAGACCGGCTGATGCAGCAGGCGCGTATCTCCGTCGTACTCCGGGCGGGCGACGAGGTTTTCGTAGCTCGACATGTGGTACGAGTCCCACTCGCCGTGCGGGTTGAAGCCGTCATCCCCGGTGGCGGGGTCGAAGTTCATGTCGAAGGGACGCATCGAAGCCGCAATGGCGGCAACGGGATCGGCCGTGGCAGTCGCAGGCAGACATACCGTCACTCTGAACTTCGACATACATCCCCCATGATCAACCGACTGCGAGCGGATCAGGATACGTCGACCGGGCGAGCGCGCGTCGATGCCTGGTGGTCGCACCGTAGCCAGCGAAGGCCTGCAATGCAGGCACGCCGTGACGTTGCCGAGGCACTGGAGCGCGGGGCGGCTTTCTGAGTGCGTGGTCCTCTGCGGGGCCGGACATGGTCACTTCGCGCGGAGGTCCTCCACGAAGTCGCGCCGCGCACCGGCCCCGATGACGATGAGGCGCCGTCGTCGACAAGTGAGGTGTGGAGGTGCGCCGCGACGGCGGCAAGGCGGTGTGGTTCGAGTGCCTGGCCGGCTCGCCGAGACCCGCGGCCGACCCGGTTACGCCGCCAGCTCCGCCAGCACCGCGTCCGTGAACGGCGGCCACACCTCGGCCGCCCACGGGCCGAACGCGCGGTCGGTGAGTGCCACGCAGGCCGCGCCCGCCGCCGGGTCGATCCACAGGAACGTGCCCGACTGGCCGAAGTGTCCGAAGGTCGCGGGGGAGGACGAACCACCGGTCCAGTGAGGCGACTTGTGGTCCCGGATCTCGAAGCCGAGGCCCCAGTCGTTGGGGTTCTGGTGGCCGTATCCCGGCAGGACGCCCTTCAGGCCGGGGTGGACGACGCTCTGCGCCTCCAGCACCGTGCGCGGGTCGAGCAGGCGCGGGGTCTGGACCTCGGCGGCGAAACGCGCGAGGTCCCCGACCGTCGAGACTCCGTCGCGGGCCGGGGAGCCGTCCAGCGTGGTCGCGGTCATGCCCAGCGGCTCCAGTACCGCCTGGCGCAGGTACTCCGCGAACGGGATGTCGGTGGCCTTCGCGATGTGGTCGCCGAGAACCTCGAAGCCCGCGTTGGAGTACAGCCGCCGGGTGCCGGGCGGGGCCGTGACCCGGTGCTCGTCGAAGGCGAGGCCGCTGGTGTGGGCGAGCAGGTGCCGGACCGTGGAACCCTCGGGGCCGGCCGGTTCGTCGAGCTCGACCGCGCCCTCCTCGTACGCCACCAGTGCCGCGTACGCCGCAAGCGGCTTGGTGACGGAGGCGAGCGGGAAGCGGTGCGCGGTCGGACCGTGCGTACCGGCCACCGTCCCGTCCGCTCGTACGACGGCCGCCGCCGCGGTGGGGACGGGCCAGTTCTCGATCATCGCCAGGCTCTGCATACCTGAGAGGTTAGTGCCCTTCCGCCTGCTCACAGAGTGCGCAGGCCCCGGTCGGTGAAGGCGATCAGCCACTCCAGGCTTTCGTCGATGTCGGTGCTCCACCGGAAGCCGCCCCCCGCTTCCAGCGTGGCGAATCCGTGGAAGAAGCTGCGGAGCATGCGCAGGGCGTGGTCCGTGTCCGGTTCCGCGATCCCGTAGCCGCGCAGCACCGCCGAGAACGCGTCGAGCAGCCGTCGTCCGGCGCCGGCCAGCGGATCGTCCGGGCCGGACGCCTCCACGCCGGACGCCTCCACGCCGATCGTCGCGGCGTACCGGCCGGGGTGCTCCACCACGAAGGCGCGGAAGGCGCGCGCGGCGGCCGCCAGGGCGTCGCGGCCCGCATACCCCTGGATCGCCCCGCCGACGGCATCGGCCGCCTCGCTCAACGCCAGTACCGCGATGCGGCGGTTGAGGTCTTCCTGGCCGCTCACGTGTTTGTACAGGGAGGGGGTGCGCACGCCCACGCGCTGGGCCAGCGCTCCCATCGTCAGGTTGCCGAGGCCCACCTCGTCGGCGAGGGCCGCACCGGCCGCGACCACGGCCGTCGGGTCCAGGCCCGCCCTAGGCACGGGAGGCGTCCGAGCCGAGGAAGGAGAGCATGAGGGAGACCACCTGGTCGGGGAACTGGTCGTGCGGGTAGTGCCCGGCACCCTCGATCATCTCCAGGCGGCCGAGACCGGACGGCAGGTCGCCGATGACCGCCGAGCCCTCGGCGTGCGGGTCGGTCCAGTCGGGGTCGAGCGTGCCCATCACGACCAGGACCGGGCAGCGGACGTTGCCGAGTTGCGCGCCGGCGTCGGTCGGGGCGGAGCGGCCCATGCCCTGCAGCGCCTTCATCCGGCCGGGCTCGCGCAGCAGTGAGCCGACGCGGTCGAGCCGCTCGTCCCAGTCGGCCGGCTTCACCCCGGGGTAGGCCACGTCGAGGTACGCGCGCCACAGCGGCACGCTGCCGAGCACGCCCGCGCCGAGCAGGCGCAGCATGCCCTGCCGGAAGCGCTTCACCCGCAGGTCGCCGAGGCGGACCGACTGCTTGCGCGTGAACGGTGCCAACTCGACGACCGCGGTGACCAGCGAGGGTTCCCGCGCCGCGGCGATCGTGGCGGCACCGCCGGAGATCGAGTGTCCGACGAGCACGGCCGGGCCGCCCAGGTGGCGGATCACCGCGAGCAGATCACCGGCGATGGCGGTGCGGCTCCAGTCCGGCCAGACGGTGCTGGACTCGCCGCAGCCGCGCAGGTCGACCGAGGCGACCCGGTAGCCCGCCGCCACGAGCGAAGGGACCACCGTGCGGTACGCGGCGCGGCTGTCACCCATGCCGTGCGCGAGGACGATCAGCGGACCGGACCCCGCCACCTCGTAAGCGATCGTGCCACCGTCGACAGCAAGGTGTTCGGTCATGACGTCCTCCAGGGTCGGAGCTAATGTTGTTAGCTAAAAGCTATCGGTGTTAGCCGTCGGAGTCAATGGCCGAAACTCGCATCCGGCGACACTTGCTTAGAGTGCACTCCAGGGTTCTAGCGTGGAGGGCATGACGGTGACGGAGACGGTGACGGCGACGGAGACCACTTCGGCAGGGGTGGACACCTGCGCGTCGGGCCCCCGGCCCCACCCGCGACCCGAAGGACAGGACCGCTACACCATCAGCGAGGTGGCCGCCTTCACCGGGCTGAGCGCCCACACGCTGCGCTGGTACGAGCGGATCGGGCTGATGTCGCACGTCGACCGCTCGCACACGGGACAGCGCCGCTTCACCAACGCCGACCTGGACTGGCTCGGCTTCGTGGGCAAGCTGCGGCTGACCGGCATGCCGGTCGCCGACATGGTCCGGTACGCGGAGCTGCTGCGCGAGGGCGACCACACCTTCGACGAGCGCAAGGAACTGCTGGAGGCGACCCGCCGCGACGTGAGGACGCGGATCGCGGAGCTCCAGGACACCCTCGCCGTCCTCGACTACAAGATCGAGTTCTACGCAGGCGCCCAGCGGGCGCCGGAAAGGCCCAGTGCCTGATGAGTGACAAGAAGATCGAGACCGCGGAACTCGGCAAGAACGGCCCGCAGGTCGGCGTCCAGGGCCTCGGCTGCATGGGCATGAGCGAGTTCTACGGCGACACCGACGAGGCCGCCGCCCACGAAACGCTGGAGACGGCTCTCGCGGCCGGCGTCACGCTCTTCGACACCGCCGACATCTACGGAAGCGGCGCCAACGAGACGTTCATCGCGCCCTTCGTCGGCGCGCACCGGGACGAGATCACCCTCGCCACCAAGTTCGCCATCGAGCGGCGCGACGACGACCCGCACTACCGGGGTGTGCGCAACGACCCCGCCTACATCCGTCAGGCCGTCGAGAACAGCCTTCGCCGGCTGAACACCGACGTCATCGACCTCTACTACATGCACCGCCGCGACCCGTCCGTACCGCTGGCGGAGTCCGTCGGTGCGATGGCCGAGCTGGTGCAGCAGGGCAAGGTCAAGCAACTCGGGCTGAGTGAGGTGACGGGCGCGGAGCTGCGCGAGGCGCACGCCGTGCACCCCATCGCCGCCCTCCAGTCGGAGTGGTCGCTCTTCAGCCGGGACGTCGAGCACAGCGCCGTGCCCGCCGCCGTGGAGCTGGGCGTGACGTTCGTGCCGTACTCGCCGCTCGGCCGGGGGTTCCTGACCGGGGCGTTCGCGGACGCGGGCAAGGACCTGGCGAAGAACGACTTCCGGCAGTTCCAGCCGCGCTTCACCGGCGACAACGCGAAGACGAACGCCGCGCTCCTGGAGCCGGTCCACAAGATCGCCGCCGCGCACGGGGCGACCGCCGCCCAGGTGGCGCTCGCCTGGGTGCAGCAGAGGGCCCAGGTGCACGGGCTCGCCGTGGTGCCGATCCCCGGTACGCGCAAGAGCAGCCGCCTGCTGGAGAACGTCGGCGCGACCCGGCTCACCCTGACGGCCGGCGAACTGGCGCTCCTGGAGCCCATCGCGGGCCAGGTGGCGGGGGACCGCTACCCGGACATGAGCTCGACGGCCACCGCCCGCGAGTAGCGCGCAGCGCCTGTCCGGTGCGGCGGGCGGCCGCACCGGACAGGCGCGTGAGCGGGATCAGCCGGGCAGGCGGTCCAGGAGCCAGGTGCACAGCTCCTCGGTGATGATCGTGTGCCCGGTCGTCGTGGACGAGCAGAGGAACTCGTCCACCTCGCTCTCCTGAGCTTCGAGCTTGTCGATGTTCACGTACAGGTCGTCCTGCTTCTCGACATCGCGGATCGCGACCGCGCTGACCGAGGGGACGAAGCACACGTTCTCGTACCGGAGGTCCGTCGTGCCGCCGAGCTTCTTGATGGTGTCGGCGAGGATCTTGTACGTGTGCAGCGTTCCGCCCGGCGCGCCGTCGATCTCCGGGAAGCCGTTGGTGGTGACGGTCTGCTCGTCCTTGGGGAACCTGCGGTTCAGCTGGGCGGCCGTCACGTCGTTGCCCTGGGCCTGGGCGTAGAAGGTGGTGCCCGGGTAGATCCGGTCGATCTTCAGCGCGATGTCGCCGGGCGTCACCTCCGGCAGGCCGACCCCGTCGGCGCGGCCGTTCGCCAGGGCCAGCGTCCTCGGGATGCGCGGCCAGCCGCCGACCCGGTCCAGCGCGGCCAGGAACTCCGTGCGCTCCGGGGCGACCCCGATCGTGCCGCTGTCCTTGTCGTAGTGGCGCCACAGCATCTGGCGCGCGGCCGGGCTGTCCATCTGCTTCGCGAAGTCGTTCGCGAACGGGATGAAGTGCGAGAACGCCTGCACCCCGACCGGGATGGAAGCGCCACGGTGCGGGCTGTCGTAGGAGAAGTACAGGGCGGTCCGGTGGTCCATCCGCCGCATCTCGAGCTTGGCGAGCGCGTAGCGGGTGACGATGCCGCCCATGCTGAAACCGCCGACGACCAGCGGGGTGTCGCCCGCCTGCTCGGCCCTGGTCCGCAGGATGGCGGCGATGGCCGTCTCCGCGTTGTCCAGGATCGACGCGCTGCGCTCCTCGAAGCCGAGGAGGATGACGTCCCTGCCGCGGCGGCGCAGCTCGCTGACGAGTGCGAAGTCGCCGCCCTCCAGCCCCTGGTAGAGCGTGTCGAGCTTGCTCCGGCCGAGGTTGAACCCGTCGGCCATGATGACGGGCCGAACGAGGCTGCCGTTGTTTCCCTCCCCGGGGAAGACCCAGGCGAAGCCGTTCGGCAGAGGCCATTCGGCGTGCTCGGGCACCTCGACCGGCTCGGCGGCCGGGTGAGCGCTGACGGTGAACGAACCGACGTCGGGCTCGGTCGTCTCGGACATGCGTGTACTCCTCGGAGGAAGGGGGGTGGAACGACGCCATCATGCGCGGCGATTTGCCCGAACACCCCCTCTGAGCTGCGGGGTTCACCACATCTGATGGAGTGCGCGCGCCACATGTTTGGAGCGCTCCGGGCTTGGCGCGCCCGCCCTCACGCCAGCCCCAGCGCGAACACCGCGAACCCCGCCGCGAGCACCCCCGCCATCGCGCGGCGGGCGTTCGCGGCCCGCGTCCCCGCCTTCCACGGTGCCTCGAACCTCCGCGCGTACCGGGCGATCAGCACCAGCAGCCCCGCGAACACCGGCATCCAGGCCAGCCGGGCCAGGATCCAGCCGACCGTGTCCGGACCGGTCGTCAGCCCCGGCACCGACCCCGCGAAGGACACCGGGACCGCAGCGGCCAGCATCGCCGTCTGGTGCCAGCACAGAATCGTCATCGCCGACAGGTTGACGACGACGACCGGCGCCCACACCAGCGGCCTGCGCAGTAGCCGGCCGATCCGGCCGTGCAGCAGGATCGCGGCACCGCTCTGCGCGGCGCCCAGCGCGAGGACCAGCAGCGACGGGGGATGCGAGTTGGTACGCGCCTCGCCCGGTACCCCGACCATCGACGCCGGGTAGTGGAAGAGCAGCAGCAGGGCGGCGAACAGCACGCCACCGCCGACGAGCAGCAACCGGGCGCCCCGCTTCCCGATTCGCCCCTCGGCCCAGGAGACACCGAGCTGGTACGCGAAGAGCCAGCCGGGAACGATGTTGAGCAGGCTCAGCCAGGAGGGCATGGAGTCACCGAGCGGCCCGTAACGCAGCAGGTCGACGGCGGCGACCGCGCCGAGCAACGGGGCCGCGGCCCAGCCGCCGAGCCTTCTCGACGTGCGGACGCAGTACGGCGTCAGCGCGGTGACCACCGCGTACACGCCGACGAACCAGAGCGGCTGGATCACCAGCGTCGACCCGGTCCGCAGCGTGTCGCCCGGCACCCCGAACGCGTGCAGCACCGGGATCAGCACCGCCCAGACGGCCGTCACCCCGAGCACCGGCCGGCCGAGACGGGCCATCCGCCCGCGCAGCCAGGCGCCCGTCGTCGACTTCCTCCGTCGGTAGGAGAGCACCGAGGCGTACCCGCCGACCAGGAAGAAGACGCCCAGCATCTGGAGCACCCAGCTGATCGGGGCGAGTGCGCCGAAGGCCGAGAGCGGACTGGCGTTGTGCAGGGCGCCACCGCCGTCGAGCCGGAATCCGCCGAGCAGCCAGTGGCCGGTGGGGACGGCGAGCAGGGCCAGGGCGCGCAGACCGTCGAGGGCGCGGTCGCGGTGGTCCGGGGTGCGGGCCTCGATACGGGAGGCGAGGGCGGGCAGGCTCATCGGACATCCCCGTCCGTGAAGGTGCCTTCTGCGATCGCGGCGAAGGCGTGGAGGGACTCGGTGCCGGGGGCGAAGTAGCCCGTGTGGCCATGGGCGTCACCGGCGGGCACCCGACGGGCGCCGAACTCCGGGGAGGTCGGGTCGGCACCGTGGCCGAGCCCCGCGAACTCGACGTTCGGGACGTTGTCGATCCAGTCGTCGGGATCCTTGGCGGCCCACACCCGGGCATCGGTGTGCAGATCGCCGACGTCGTCCGCGCGCATCCCGGGCGAGCCGAGGACGACCAGGTCGCCGGCGTGCAGCCGGGGCGCGGCGAGGCCGCAGACGACGGAGCCGTAGCTGTGGCAGAACACCGTGGGCTCGGGCACGCCGGTGGCGGCGAGCCCGTCCGTGAACCGGGTCAGGCGGTCCGCGCCGGCCTCGGCGAGCGAGCCGGTCGCGGCGTCCACGCCGACGCCGACGGGCGTGGTGTACCCGGCCCAGGCGATCACCGCACTGCCCGGACCGGTCTGCGCGTACAGCGACCTGGCCATGCCGGCCGGGGTTCCGTACACATCGCTCGTACGGTCGAAGGTCCCGGCGTCGATGTCCGAACCCGGCACCACGACCGACACGTGGTCCGCCGCGGCCAGGTCCCCGAAGACCTCGGCGACCTGGCCGCGGCCGCGCGGATCGAACGCGAGGATCCGGCGGTGCG
Organism: Streptomyces sp. NBC_00385; assembly: GCF_035917155.1. Classification (NCBI taxonomy): domain Bacteria; kingdom Bacillati; phylum Actinomycetota; class Actinomycetes; order Kitasatosporales; family Streptomycetaceae; genus Streptomyces; species Streptomyces sp. NBC_00385. The sequence goes on from NZ_CP107951.1 coordinate 6,064,433, forward strand.
GGTCCGCGGCCAGACTTGCGTAACGGGGGTCGGGATCGGACTTCAGGGCCAGGGCGTTGGCCCGGTAGCGGAGTTCGACGGGTGCGCCGTCGAGGTTTCCGACGACGAGCGGATGCCGTGCGACCAGGGACTCCTGGTCCCTCTCGCCCAACCCGGCGAAGAACCCCGCCACTTCGGCGGGCGTGTCCCGCGCCGGATCGGGCAGCTCCCGCCCCAGTACGTGATCCGACCGCCAGGCGGCGGTGCCGGGAGGCGGCCCCGTCAGTGCCTGCTGGGCGTTTCCCGACGCCCAGCCGGCGGTCCCTGACACGACGGTGGTCGCCAGGGCGACCGCGACCAAGGTCCTCGCATAGCGGCGCATCCGACCCTCCCTCTCCGGCTGAACCGGCTCCTGCACGCCGTTCGGCGCGTCGGAGAGGAAGGTAGGAAGAGGGTGGGTGCGGGGGCGTCACACCGGAGGGCCAACCGCGGGGTGATACCCGGGTAGGGGGTGTACGGGGTGAGGCGCCACGGGCTGGGAGGTGTCCTCAGCCGCCGGACGGTCCGGGTGCGCCCGGCACCACCAGCCCCGCCTCGTACGCGAAGATCACCGCCTGGGCGCGGTCGCGCAGGTCCAGCTTGGCCAGCACTCGCCCGATGTGGGTCTTCACGGTCTGCTCCGCGAGCACCAGCTGTCCCGCGATCTCCTGGTTCGACAGCCCCCGCGCGATCAGCTCCAGCACCTCCGTCTCGCGCGGGGTCAGCCCGTTCAGCCGCAGCGCGGGCCCGCTGCGGGAGGTCCCGGACGGCCGCTGCCGGGCGAAGTCCGCGATCAGACGCCGCGTCACGGACGGCGCCAGCAGCGCGTCGCCGGCCGCCACCACCCGGACCGCCGAGATCAGGTCCGCCGGCGGGGCGTCCTTCAGCAGGAATCCGGACGCGCCGGCGCGCAGCGCCTCGTACACGTAGTCGTCCACGTCGAAGGTGGTGAGCATCAGCACCTTCGGCACGTGCACCACGCCCACCGGCGGGTTCAGCAGCTCACGGGCCGCCGCCAGGCCGTCCATCTCGGGCATCCGCACATCCATCAGGACCACGTCCGGATGGGTGTGGCGGCTGACGTCGACGCCCTGGCGCCCGTCCGGCGCCTCACCGACCACGTCGATGTCGGCCTGCGCCGCGAGCAGTGCCGCGAATCCCGCCCGCACCATGGCCTGGTCGTCGACGATGATCACACGGATGGTCACGAGTCCTCCGGAGTCGGGGGCGGGGCGGAAGAGGAAGAAGGAGCCGAAGCCGGTGGCAGCGGGAGCCGTGCGGCGACGCGGAAGCCGCCGTCCGGCAGCGGCCCGGTGTCCAGCGTTCCGCCGGTCAACCGTACGCGTTCGCGCATGCCGACCAGCCCGTGTCCCGTCCCCGTCGTCTCCACGGGAGTACGCGGAGCGAGCGACGAACCCGTCTGCGGCGGCGGGTCGTTGACGACCAGCACCGTCAGATGCGCACCGTCGGAGCTGACCGACACCCGGGTCCGGGCACCCGGCGCGTGCCGGACCACGTTCGCCAGGGCCTCCTGAACGATCCGGTACGCGGACAGGTCCACCGCCGGCGGAACACCCTCCAGCCCGGCGGGCAGCGACAGCCCGGCGGGCAGCGACAGTTCGGCCGGCAGCCCGGCCCGTACCGTCGCCTCCACCAGCTGCTGCACCCGGTCGAGCCCAGGCTGGGGCGCCCGCTCGCCCTCCGTACCCTCGCTGCGCAGCACCACCAGCAGCCGCCGCATCTCCGTGAGGGACTCCCGCGCACTCGCGGCGATCGAGCCGAACTCCTCACGCGCCTCGTCGGACAGCCCCTGCAGCCGGTACGGGGCGGAGTCGGCCTGGACCGTGATCACCGACATGTGGTGCGCGACCACGTCGTGCAGCTCGCGGGCGATCCTGGTCCGTTCCTCCAGCAGCGTCCGCTGGGCCCGCTCGGCCTCGCTGATGGTCTCCTGCTCGGCGAGCCGGCGCTGGGCGTCACCCCGTTCCCGTACCGTCGCGCCGACCACCAGCACGACGGCGCCGAGGATGAACATCAGGAGCGAGTTGTCGGTGCCGCGGTGCGACGAGATGACATACAGGACGAGCCCGGAGGCACCGGTCGCCAGCCAGACGGCGACCAGGGTCCGCCGACGCTCGCGCAGCCCCAGCGCCAGGAGCAGGAAGAGGTAGCCGACGAGGCCGGGCGGTGTCCACGGCCAGGCATGGTCCTGCTTGCCGTCCTGCCCGAGCAGCACGACCGCACCCAGGATCTGGGCCGGGAAGATGATCCACCAGGCCTGCAGCGGGCGGTGCGCCAGCATCAGCAGAGGTGCGGCCTGCGCGACCGCGAGCGCTCCCGCGATGCCGGCGTCCAATTCGTACTGGGCGGTCAGGACGTTGATCGTGACCGGGATGAAGATCGCGGCGAGTGCCAGGACGACGACGTACGGCAGCAGGCGCTGCCACCGCTTCGGCGCACCGGCCAGGAGCGGTGTCGGGGGGTGGGAGGGGTGGGACAGCGCGTGGCCGGTCTCGCGCAGATTGCGGCGGGCGGCGCTCAGCAGACCGTCCGCCGGCGGGTGCGGGGGAGCGGGCGGCGGCGATGACGGCGGGGGCGGGGAGGAAGTGGGCATGGCCTGATCAGGGTAGGCAGCGAAGCCGGCCGTCGGCGTCATACCGGGGTTCCGATCCGCCGCCGCCGTTCTCGTACGGGGGTATGACCCGCCGGTACGCGCTACAGCTCGGCGAGCAGCTGGGCCTTCTTCGCGCTGAACTCGTCGTCCGTCACCAGACCCGCCTGGTGCAGCTCGCCGAGATGGCGGATCCGCTCCGCGATGTCCGCCGGGTCCCGGCGTCCCGCACTCGACAACGCGGCCGCGGCCGGCGTGGACTGCTTCCTGCGGACGGATTCCAGGACGGCCGCGGCGAACGGCAGCGACTCGTGCACCGGGCCGTAGCCGAGGCCGAAGATCACCGCGGCCGGGTCCTGATCGGCCCGGGTCGGGCGCCCCGCCATCGGCTCCGCACTCGGGGCGGCGCTCGTCAGCAGGCCCGCGCCCGGGCCGGTGACTGCCGGGCCGGCGGCCGGTGCCACGGGCACCGCTCCCCGCGGTACGAGCCGCAGATAGCCCTCGAAGGCCTCGGGCGAACGCCACTCGACCCCGCTCAGTTCCGTGACCGGGAACGTCTGGTCGCCCGCCTTCCACTTCTCCGAGGAGGCACCCGTCCAGAACCACCGGAACGAGATCCGGTCGCCGTCGAAGCTGGCCCTGCCGTCGTACGCCTTGAAGCGCATCGGCGCCTCGGGGGCCGCGACCAGGAACCGGTCGGCGGGTTCGTCCGCCTCGGGGCCCAGCCGCGCGCGCAGCTCGTCCGCGTAGTACTCGGCGAGCGTCTCCCGTTCGGCGGGGAGCACCAGGCGGTACGGATCGCAGCCGTCCTTCAGCTGCCCGGCCGCCGCCTCCAGGAGCGGATCGGCACCGGGTCTCGGGACCGCACGCAGCACCACCGTGCCCCGCTTGCCCGGGGTGAGCGTCACCGACGACAGCGCCGCGTGCGGGACGCGGCGCTCACGGAGGCTCTGGAAGAGCCTCGGCGTGCGGATACCCCGTTCGAAGCGGATGAGCACGGAGTCGGTGTCGAACTCCCAGGTGGCATGAATTCCGGCCAGCACATCACCCATGTGCCTCATCGTATGCGGCACTTGCCCGCTCGTCCCCCCTCGGAGGCCCTCGCAATTCGTGGCCGGTCGCGGTTCTCTACGCGCGTCGGAGCCGTATCCACGGATATTTGTGCGCGTCAGACCGTCGCGTGGCCGGAAATCTGTTCGTGGCAGCTGCTGTCGGACGGGGCACAGGTCACGGAGGCGTAGGCGCCCGCGCCGATCGCGGCGAAGTTGCCGAGGCTCTCGGTTCCCGGCTCGAAATAGCCGCTGTGACCGACCGCGTCGCCCGCCGACGCGATCCGTGCGCCGAAGTCCGGATCGACCGGGTCGGCCCCGTGGCCCAGGCCCCCGACCTCCAGGTTCGGCACGTCCTCGATCCAGTCGTCGTGGTCCCGCATCGCCCAGACGTTGGCCCGGGTGTGCAGCTGACCGGCGTTGTCGACGCGCATGCCGGGGCTTCCCGCGACCGCGATGTCCGTCACCCGGCCGGGCAGTTCGTCCGCGGCGACGCCGCACAGGACGGAGCCGTAGCTGTGGCAGAACAGCGAGACGGGAGCGGCTCCCGGAAGCGACTTCACGAGTGCGTCGAGCCGGACGGCCCCGCGCTCGGCGAGGTTGCCCAGGGCCGCGTCCATGCCGATGCCGGCCGGTGCGGTGTAGTCGGCCCAGGCGATCACCGCGGTCCGCACGCCGGGATGCGCTGAGTGCTCGGCCGCGTACAGGGACTTGGCCATGCCGACGGGGGCGGCGTTCGTCTTGGACCCGGTGCGCTCCAGCGTCAGCAGGTTCGTGTCGACGCCCGGGACGACCACCGAGACCCGCTCGGCCCGGTCCAGATCGCCGAACACCTCGGCGGCGTGGCCGCGGCCCGACGGGTCGAACGCGAGGAAGTGGCGGCCCTCGGCCAGCATCGACCGGAAGCGGTCCACCCGGTGCTGCGCGTCGGCGCGGCCGTCGGGGGAGAGCCTGGAGTCGTGCACCCGGGTCTGCTCGGCCGTGCGCGCCTGTTCCAGCGCCAGCCGGTTCGCCCGGTAGCGCAGGGTGACGGGGGCGCCGTTCAGATTTCCCACCACGAGGGGGTACTTGCGGGCCAGACCGGCCTGCTGCGCGTCCGTGAGAGCGGCGAAGAAGTGCGCCAGCTTGTACGGAGGCGCATCCGCCGCGGGGAGCGCGCGCCCCGCTATCGACCCCTTGGCCCAGGAGGCGAGTGCGACGGTGCGTGGGGCGTCGGAGTGCTGATGACGCACGGCGGTCCAACCGGTGGTCGCCAGCATCACGAACACGACCGCGACGGCGAGAAGAGCGCGCCAGGCGGTGAGCGTGGGGGAGGAGTCGAAGGAAGTCACTGCGCCACACATTAGGAGACGCGCGTAAGGAGTCGTTAAGCGGGTGACGCACATCACCTGGGCAGGGGGAATGAAACCCCGTTTTCCTCACGCTGTGTACGGCCTTGCGTGACACTGCGCCGCGCCGGGTGCCGTCGGAGCGCCCCATCGGGGCGTCGCTGCCCGCCTGTTGTGAGGTCGGTCATGTCCGGTATCTGAGGCGTGCGGCACACCACCTCAGCTGAGGTGCGCCGTTCCGGCGGGATGCGCACGCCAGTCTCCGGCCAGAGCCGGTCCCAACTGGTCCAGGTAGGTCTCGGTCAGCGTCCGCAGCGAGTCCATGCTGCCGTCGCAGCCCCGCCCCCACAGCTGCCCCGTCACCCGCATCACCCCGGAGAACGCGGCGACGGCCACGCGCGGCCGAGGGTCCCGCGTCATGTCCAGGCCCTCGCGCTCGGCGATCAGCGCGGCGATCTGCTCCTCCAGGGCGACGCTGCGCCGCATGTGCGCGGCGAGCAGGGAGGGCGTCGATTCGATCATCTGATAGGTCCGCATGTGGAGTTCGACCGGGATGATGGCCTCAATGGCCTCTCCGATACTGTTCCAGGCGCACAGGACGGCGCGGCGCATGGCCTCGAAAGGGGTTTCGGTGGCGGGACGTTGACGCAGTTCGAGGATGAAGCGCGACTCCACCATGTCCTGGACGGCGAAGACGACCGCTTCCTTGCCCGCGAAGTAGCGGAAGAAGGTGCGCTGGGAGACCTCGACCGCGTCGACGATCTCGTCGACGGTGGTCTCCTCGTAACCCCGAGTGGTGAAGAGGCCGAGGGCGGCACGGAGCAGGGCGTCCCGGGTGCGTCGCTTCTTGCGTTCGCGCAGCCCGGCCGGCCTGCCTGCGGCTTGCTGCCCGTCGATCACTGAAGTGGTCCTCTTTTCCCTGCTTTGTCCAGCTCAGCCTACCTGCGGGCTACGTGTGAGCTACGTGACAGTTACCGACTTGTGAATTGGTTTGTCAACTGTCAGTGACTGACACTAATCTCCCGCGTATGACTAGTCAGACCACCGTCGAAAAGGCGTCGCAGGAACCCCAGGACCCTCTCGGCCCCGCACCGGTCAAGGGGCTGCGCGGCCACCCCTGGCTGACGCTCTTCTCCGTGGCCATCGGCGTGATGATGGTCGCGCTCGACGGCACGATCGTCGCGATCGCCAACCCCGCGATCCAGCAGGACCTCGGCGCCTCGCTCGCCGACGTCCAGTGGATCACCAACGGCTACATGCTCGCCCTCGCCGTCTCCCTGATCACCGCGGGCAAGCTCGGTGACCGGTTCGGCCACCGGCAGACCTTCCTCATAGGCGTCGTCGGCTTCGCCGCGGCGTCGGGAGCCATCGGCTTCTCCAGCAGCGTGGTCCTGGTGATCACGTTCCGCGTGCTGCAGGGCCTCTTCGGCGCCCTGCTGATGCCGGCCGCGCTCGGCCTGCTGCGCGCCACCTTCCCGGCCGAGAAGCTGAACATGGCGATCGGCATCTGGGGCATGGTGATCGGCGCCTCGACCGCGGGCGGTCCGATCCTGGGCGGCGTGCTCGTCGAGCACGTCAGCTGGCAGTCCGTCTTCTTCATCAACGTGCCGGTCGGTGTGATCGCCCTCGTCATGGGCGTCGTGATCCTCAAGGACCACCGCGCCGAGAACGCGCCCCGTTCCTTCGACATCGGCGGCATCGTGCTGCTGTCGACGGCGATGTTCTGCCTGATCTGGGCGCTCATCAAGGGCGCGGAGTGGGGCTGGGGCGACCCGAAGACGGTCGGCTTCCTGGTGGCCGCCGTCGCTCTGTTCGTCGCCTTCGCCCTCGTCCAGCAGCGCGTCAGGGAACCGCTGATCCCGCTGGCGATGTTCCGCTCCGTACCGCTGTCCGCGGGCACGGTCCTGATGGTGCTGATGGCCTTCGGGTTCATGGGCGGCCTGTTCTTCGTCACCTTCTACCTCCAGAACGTGCACGGACTGAGCCCCGTCGACAGCGGTCTCCACCTGCTGCCGCTGACCGCGATGATGATCGTCGCCTCGCCGATCGCGGGCGCCATGATCACCAAGTTCGGTCCGCGGGTTCCGCTCGTCGGCGGCATGGTGTGCACCGCGGTCGCGATGTTCGGCATGTCCCAGCTGACCGTCGGCACCGCCACCCTCACCATGTCGATCTGGTTCGCCCTGCTCGGCCTCGGCCTCGCGCCGGTCATGGTCGGCGCCACCGAGGTCATCGTGGGCAACGCCCCGATGGAGCTCTCCGGTGTCGCCGGTGGACTGCAGCAGGCCGCCATGCAGGTCGGCGGCAGCCTCGGCACCGCCGTTCTGGGCGCGATCATGGCCGCCCGGGTCGACTCCGAGCTCCCCGGCAACTGGACGGAAGCGAAGCTTCCGCCACTGTCGCCCGAGCAGCTCGACCAGGCGTCCTCCGCGATCAAGGTCGGCATGCCGCCGGTCGCCGAGGGAACCCCGCCGGAGGTCGCGGGCAAGATCGTGAACGTCGCCCACGACACCTTCGTCTCGGGCATGAGCACGGCGTTCATGGTCGCCGGCATCGTCGCGGTCATCGCCGCACTGGTCGCCACCCTGACCAAGCGCGGCGAGAACGCCGAGGCGGGCGCGGGCGCCGGTCACATCTGACCGGTCCTCGTGGGCGCCTCACGGCGTCAACACAGCGCGTCCAACAGCCCCGCCGGAACGTTCCGGCGGGGCTGTCGCCTATCAGGGTGGTCCGGCCCCCGGCCCCTTCCCGTGCCGCTGCCGAGCGGCTCAGGGTGGGTGGCGGAAGATCCACATCAGCACGGGGGTTGATTCATATGCGTACGACCGTTGTCGCGGCCGCCCTGGCCGCCACCGCCCTGGTCCCACAGGCCCCGGTCCAGGCCGTGTCCGGCCGGCTCGGGGACTGCCGGGCCGGCCAGCTCTGCCTCTGGGCCAAGCCCGACTTCACCGGCACCCGGCAGGTCCACGAGCTGTCCACCATCGACATCGAGAGCTGCGTACCGCTGAAACCGGGTGCCACCGTCCAGTCGCTGGCCAACCGCACCGGCAGGCCCGTCACCACCTACCAGTCGGCGGAGTGCGAGGAGACCGGCGAGTTCGAGACCTACCCGGGCGGCGGCACCTGGACCCCGCGCACCCCGTATCAGGTACGCGCCTTCAAGATCTGGGAGAACTGACCCGCGCGGCACCCCGCACAGCACCGCGGGGCGGCCGGACCCTTCAGGTCCTGCCGCCCCGCGTCGTGCGTCAGCGTCCCTACGCGTCGCCGCCGGCCGCACCGGGATCGGCGGCGGTCACGTCCAGGAGGTCGTAACGGTCGACCGCGGTCTTCAGCGCCGAACGGTCGACCTTCCCCTCCTTCGCGAGCTCCGTGAGCACCGCCAGGACGATCGACTGCGCGTCGATGTGGAAGAACCGGCGAGCGGCTCCGCGCGTGTCCGCGAAGCCGAACCCGTCCGCGCCCAGCGACTGGTACGCACCGGGCACCCAGCGCGCGATCTGGTCCGGCACGGACCGCATCCAGTCCGAGACCGCCACGAACGGCCCCTGCGCTCCGGAGAGCTTGCGCGTCACGTACGGAACGCGCTGCTCCTCCTCCGGGTGCAGCAGGTTGTACCGCTCCACGTCCACGGCCTCGCGCCGCAGCTCGTTCCAGGAGGTCGCCGACCAGACGTCCGCCTTCACGTTCCACTCGTCGGCGAGGATGCGCTGCGCCTCGACCGCCCAGGGGACCGCCACGCCGGACGCCATGATCTGGGCCGGGATCTCGCCCTTCTCGCCCCGGCTGTAGCGGTGGACGCCCGCCAGGATGCCCTCCACGTCCACGTCCGCGGGCTCGGCCGGGTGCTGGATCGGCTCGTTGTACACGGTGAGGTAGTAGAAGACGTCCTCGTTCTCGTCGGGCGTCCCGCCGTACATCCTGCGCAGACCGTCCTTGACGATGTGCGCGATCTCGAACCCGAACGCCGGGTCGTACGCGACACAGCCCGGGTTCGTCGAGGCGAGCAGCTGCGAGTGGCCGTCCGCGTGCTGGAGGCCCTCGCCCGTCAGCGTCGTACGGCCGGCGGTCGCGCCCAGCACGAAGCCGCGCGCGAGCTGGTCGGCCATCTGCCAGAACTGGTCACCGGTGCGCTGGAAACCGAACATCGAGTAGAAGACGTACACCGGGATCAGCGGCTCGCCGTGCGTGGCGTACGCCGAACCCGCGGCGATCAGGGAGGCCGTGCAGCCCGCCTCGGAGATGCCGTCGTGGAGCATCTGCCCGGTCGGCGACTCCTTGTACGCGAGCAGCAGGTCGCGGTCCACCGACTCGTACTGCTGGCCGAGCGGGTTGTAGATCTTCGCGCTCGGGAAGAACGCGTCCATGCCGAAGGTGCGGTACTCGTCGGGCGCGATCAGCACGAAACGCTTGCCGATCTCCTTGTCCCGCATGAGTTCCTTCAGGATGCGGACGAACGCCATGGTGGTGGCGATCGACTGCTGACCCGAACCCTTCTTCGCGGTCGCGTACGCCTTGTCCTCGGGCAGCAACAGGGGCTTCGCCCGCACCACACGGGTCGGGACGTATCCGCCCAGACCCTTGCGGCGGTCGTGCATGTACTGGATCTCCTCCGATTCGCGGCCCGGGTGGTAGTACGGCGGGTTGCCGTCCTCCAGATCCTTGTCCGCGATCGGGATGTGCAGCCGGTCCCGGAAACGCTTGAGGTCCTCGGCCGTGAGCTTCTTCATCTGGTGGGTCGCGTTGCGGCCCTCGAAGTTGGGCCCCAGCGTCCAGCCCTTGACCGTCTGCGCCAGGATCACGGTGGGCTGACCCTTGTGGGCCTTGGCCGCCGCGTACGCCGCGTAGACCTTCTTGTGGTCGTGCCCGCCACGCCCGAGGTGCAGGATCTGCTGGTCGGACATGTCCTTGACCATGTCGCGCAGCCGCGGGTCGTCACCGAAGAAGTGGTCACGGATGTACGCACCCGTTTCGGTGGCGTACGTCTGGAACTGGCCGTCCGGCGTCGTGTTCAGCTTGTTGACCAGGATGCCCGTGCGGTCCTGCGCGAGCAGCGGGTCCCAGGAGCGGTCCCAGACCAGCTTGATGACGTTCCATCCGGCACCGCGGAACTGCGACTCCAGCTCCTGGATGACCTTGCCGTTGCCGCGAACCGGCCCGTCGAGGCGCTGCAGGTTGCAGTTGACGACGAAGGTCAGGTTGTCGAGGCCCTCGCGGGCGGCGATGGAGAGCTGGCCGAGCGACTCCGGCTCGTCCATCTCGCCGTCACCGAGATACGCCCACACGTGCGAATCGGAGGTGTCGGCGATGCCGCGCGCCTCCATGTAGCGGTTCATCCGTGCCTGGTAGATCGCACCGAGCGGGCCGAGACCCATCGACACGGTCGGGAACTCCCAGAAGTCCGGCATCAGCCGCGGGTGCGGATAGCTGGACAGCCCGTTCGGCGCCTTCGACTTCTCCTGGCGGAACGCGTCGAGCTGCGCCTCGCTCAGCCGGTCCAGCAGGAAGGCGCGGGCGTAGATCCCGGGGGAGGCGTGCCCCTGGAAGAAGATCTGGTCGCCGCCCCGGCCGTCGTCCTTGCCGCGGAAGAAGTGGTTGAAACCCACGTCGTAAAGCGAGGCGGAGGACGCGAACGTGGCGATGTGACCGCCCACGCCGATCCCCGGACGCTGCGCCCTCGACACCATCACGGCCGCGTTCCAGCGGGTCGCGTTGAGGACCTTGCGCTCGATCTCCTCGTCGCCGGGGAAGAACGGCTCGTCCTTCGTGGCGATCGTGTTCACGTAGTCCGTACTGCGCATCTCCGGCACGGCGACACGCTTCTCGCGCGCGCGCTCGATGAGCCGGAGCATGAGGTAGCGGGCCCGCTCACGGCCTCGCTCGTCGACGGCGGCGTCGAGGGAGTCGAGCCATTCCTGGGTCTCTTCGGGATCGAAATCCGGGACCTGACTCGGAAGGCCGCCAATGATGATCGGGTTGCGATCGGATCCGGAAGCCACGCTGTTCCTTCGCTGTTCGGTGCTGCTCTACGGGGCCTGGTCACGGAGGCGTCCCCCCGCTGTGTCTGCGCGTACGCCATCCCATCGTGTACCGCGAGGACGCAAACGTCATCTCTACCGGGAGGTAACCGCAGGCGTCGCGCCAGCCGTCTCCCGGACGGGTGCACGGGCCGCGCCGGAGCGGGTATACGGCCGGTCGGGAGCCATCGGGCAGGATGGGTCGGGCCAAACCGCAACCATACGCCCAAGGGTTCCCAACGTTCCCGAATGCTGTTCGAATCTGTTTGCCGGACCGATACGGCATAAGCTGTTCAAGGACGTAAAGGGTGTGGACGGCAGCGCCGGCTCCCGCAGGGGACCCGCCGACAGTGCGGCGACGTGGCAGGGAACGTCACCGTTTAGGCGGTCTCGTACGCTGGGTACTTGCGCGATCCGCCGCTCCCGTGTGGACTACGGCCAACGCCCCGCGCACGCGCGTGGCTGCAGCATTTTCCGAAACATGATCAGGAGGCAACCCGTGAGCGCGACCGCGGACCACGCGGAGGAGCGGACCAACCCGGCAGCACGCCTGGGGTTCGAGCCCGGACAGGTGGTCCAGGAGATCGGCTACGACGACGACGTCGAGCTGGAGCTCCGTGAGGGCATTGAGGCCACTACCGGCCAGGATCTCGTCGATGAGGAGTACGACGACGTCGCAGACGTCGTCCTGCTCTGGTTCCGCGACGAGGACGGCGACCTTACGGACGCGCTGGTGGATGCCATTGGTCTGCTCGAGGACGGCGGTACGGTCTGGCTGATGACGCCGAAGACCGGCCGTGACGGATACGTCGAGCCGAGCGACATCAACGAGGCTGCCCAGACAGCCGGTCTCGCCCAGACCAAGAGCATCAGTGCGGGCAAGGACTGGACGGGCAGCCGTCTGGTCACGCCGAAGGCGGCCAAGGCCAAGCGCTGAACCGCACTCGCCCCTGAAGGCCCCCGACGGCATCACGCCGTCCGGGGCCTTCGTACATTCCCCGCACGTCCATTCCCGGCACGTCCGTTCCCCCGGACGTTCGCGGCACGTCCGCAGGAAGCTTTCCCGGGTGCCGCACGGCCGCCCGGCGGCTCTGCGTAGGGTGGGAGTCACCCGGACAGCCCAGCCCGGTGACGTAGCGAAGGGACGCGTTTCATGGCGATCGAGGTCGGCACCAAGGCCCCGGATTTCGAGCTGAAGGACAATCACGGCCGGACCGTGAAGCTCTCCGACTTCCGCGGCGAGAAGAACGTGGTGCTGCTGTTCTACCCGTTCGCCTTCACCGGCGTGTGCACGGGCGAGCTCTGCGCGCTCCGCGACGAGCTGCCCACCTTCGAGAACGACGACACCCAGCTGATCGCCGTCTCCAACGACTCCATCCACACGCTGCGCGTCTTCGCCGAGCAGGAGGGTCTCGAGTACCCGCTCGTCTCGGACTTCTGGCCGCACGGCGAGACCTCGCGCGCGTACGGCGTCTTCGACGAGGACAAGGGCTGCGCGGTGCGGGGGACCTTCATCATCGACAGGGAGGGCGTGGTGCGCTGGACGGTCGTCAACGGCCTGCCCGACGCGCGCGACCTCAACGAGTACATCAAGGCGCTCGGCGCCCTCTGATCCGAGATCCGGTGGATCTCGCGGCGACCCCCGGCCAAAAGCCTGTTTTGGCAGGGAACCGGTCACTAGGATCCACTCGTTGATCGGATGCCAACACGACGTGGAGGCGCCGGCACCGGCCGGCCCCCAAAGAAACCAATGGGAGGACTCGTGGGAGTCAGCCTCAGCAAGGGCGGCAACGTCTCGCTGACCAAGGCCGCGCCCAACCTGACCGCGGTCATCGTGGGTCTGGGCTGGGACGCTCGTACCACCACCGGCGGAGACTTCGACCTCGACGCCAGCGCCCTGTTGACGAACGCAGAGGGCAAGGTCGGCAACGACGGCAACTTCGTCTTCTTCAACAACCTCAAGAGCCCCGACGGCTCCGTCGAGCACACCGGTGACAACCTCACCGGTGAGGGCGAGGGCGACGACGAGGTCATCAAGGTGAACCTGGCCGGTGTCCCGGCCGACGTCGACAAGATCGTCTTCCCGGTCTCGATCTACGAGGCCGAGTCCCGCCAGCAGAGCTTCGGCCAGGTGCGCAACGCGTACATCCGCGTGGTCAACCAGGCCGACAACACCGAGCTCGCGCGCTACGACCTCAGCGAGGACGCCTCGACGGAGACCGCCATGGTCTTCGGCGAGCTGTACCGCAACGGTGCGGAGTGGAAGTTCCGCGCCATCGGCCAGGGCTACGCCTCGGGTCTGCGCGGCATCGCGCAGGACTTCGGCGTCAACGTCTAGAGGTCCTGGCAGGCAGTCCGGGGCCGTGGCCCCGGGCGCGCCTTCAGCACGTCCCGTCCGGCGCCGCACCCTGTGCGGCGCCGGACGCGCTCAACAGACGGATTCACCGGTTCATCAACCGGTTCATCGACTCGGGGAGGACACACCATGGGCGTCACGCTCGCCAAGGGAGGCAATGTCTCCCTCTCCAAGGCCGCACCCAATCTCACCCAGGTGCTCATCGGACTCGGCTGGGACGCACGATCCACGACGGGGGCGGACTTCGACCTCGACGCCAGCGCACTGCTGTGCCAGTCGGGCCGCGTGCTCGGCGACGAATGGTTCGTGTTCTACAACAACCTCAAGAGCCCCGATGGCTCCGTCGAGCACACCGGTGACAACCTCACGGGTGAGGGCGAGGGCGACGACGAGTCGGTCATCGTGAATCTCAACGAGGTGCCGGCCCACTGCGACAAGATCGTATTTCCGGTCTCCATCCATGAGGCCGACAATCGCGGGCAGACGTTCGGCCAGGTCAGCAATGCGTTCATTCGCGTGGTCAACCAGGCCGACGGCCAGGAACTCGCGCGTTACGACCTCAGCGAGGACGCTTCCACGGAGACCGCGATGATCTTCGGCGAGCTGTACCGCTACAACGGTGAGTGGAAGTTCCGTGCAGTAGGACAGGGGTACGCGTCGGGGCTGCGGGGCATCGCTCTAGACTTCGGGGTCAACGTTTCGTAAAGCCGCGCACGGCGCGGGGGAGCCCCGTGCTCTTCGGGGGAGACCCGTTACATACATGATGGGGTAGCCAGTGGTTCTGAAAACCTTCGGCTGGTCGTTCGCGATTACCGTGATCGGTCTGGTCGCAGCGTGGTTCTACGGGGGGTGGGAAGCCTTCGGAGTGGTGGCGATCCTTTCCGTCCTGGAGATCTCGCTGTCCTTCGACAATGCGGTGATCAACGCCGGAATCCTGAAGAAGATGAGTGCCTTCTGGCAGAAGATCTTCCTCACGATCGGTGTGCTCATCGCGGTCTTCGGTATGCGGCTGGTGTTCCCCGTCGTGATCGTGGCCGTCACCGCAGGGCTGGGACCGATCGAGGCGATCGATCTCTCCTTCAACGACCCGGACCAGTACAAGGAACTCGTCACCGACGCCCACCCGGCGATCGCCGCGTTCGGTGGCATGTTCCTGCTCATGATCTTCCTCGACTTCATCTTCGAGGACCGTGACATCCAGTGGCTGCGCTGGATCGAGCGCCCGCTCGCCAAGCTCGGCAAGGTCGACATGCTGTCGGTCTGCATCGCGCTGATCGTCCTGCTGATCTCGGCCATGACCTTCGCGACCCACGCGCACCAGCACGGCGGCGGACACGCGGACAAGGCGGAGACGGTCATGCTCGCCGGCATCGCGGGTCTGATCACGTACCTCGTCGTCGGCGGTCTCTCCGGCTACTTCGAGAACAAGCTCGAAGAGGAGGAGGAACGCGAGCACGAGGCGGAGGAAGAGGCCAAGCGCGCGGGCAAGAAGGTCTCCGCGATCGCCCTCTCCGGCAAGGCCGCGTTCTTCATGTTCCTCTACCTGGAAGTGCTTGACGCGTCCTTCTCGTTCGACGGTGTCATCGGCGCCTTCGCCATCACCAACGAGATCGTGCTGATGGCCCTGGGCCTCGGTATCGGCGCCATGTACGTCCGTTCGCTCACGGTCTACCTGGTCCGCCAGGGCACCCTGGACGACTACGTCTACCTGGAGCACGGCGCGCACTACGCGATCGGCGCCCTGGCCGTCATCCTGCTCGTCACGATCCAGTACGAGATCAACGAGCTCATCACCGGCTCCGTCGGCGTCATCCTGATCGGCTGGTCCTTCTGGTCCTCGGTCCGGCGCAACAAGGCGATCGAGGCCGCGGGAGGCGAAGAAAGTACGGAAGTCTCCGCCGGGGTGTGACCCGGTAGGGAATGAGGAACGCTCTCTGCGGGGCGGCTCGTACGGCAACGGTTCCGGGAACACCCGGATCCGGCCCGGAGCCGCCCCGTAGCGGTGCGTGCGTCGCATGTGCCGCGTGCGACAGGTGGGGCCGATATGTGTGGGGGTTCGGGATGGCGTTCTGGAACAGCCTGTGGCCGGGGCGGGAAGCTCAGTTCGAGTCGGGCAGCGCGGCCAGCAACTCCATCGTGCTCTCCAGGCGGCACGCCACGGTCTCGCTGACCAAGCAGGGCGCGCTGACCGGCAACCTCCGGGTCAACCTCTCCTGGCGGATGCGTTCGTCCGACATCGAGGGCCGGTCACGGCAGAGCGGCCGGCTGCTGCGGCCGCTGAAGCTCTTCCAGCCCGATGTGGTCCAGGCGCACACCCAGGGAGTGGTCAACGTGGACCTGGACCTGGGCTGCATGTACGAGCTGACGGACGGCACCAAGGGCGTGGTGCAGCCGCTCGGCAACCTGATCGGTGATCTCAACGGGCCGCCGTACATCAGGCTCAGCGGCGACGACCGCTTCGGGGCGCCGTCGGGGGAGACCGTCTACGTCAACCTCGACCAGCGCGACCAGATCAAGCGGATGCTGTTCTTCGTCTACATCTACGACCAGACCCCCGCCTTCGACCGTACGCACGCGAAGGTGACGCTCTACCCGGGCAACGGGCCGCGCATCGAGATCGAGCTGGACGAACGGGCCCCGCAGGCCCGCTCGTGCGCCGTGTTCACCGTGGAGAACGAGAAGGGTGAGCTGACCGTGCGGCGCGAGGTGAAGTTCGTGTACGGCTTCCAGTCGGAACTGGACCGGCTGTACGGGTACGGCATGCAGTGGGGGCGCGGCTACAAGACCCGGGCGTAGGCCGTGCGGCGGTTGCGTCGTTCAGGGCCGTATGAACTGCGGCCCCTGCGGTGGCAGGACGAAGTTCGGGTCCGGCGCGTGCGCTGCCGCCGCCGCGGGCTGCGGGTAGCCGTAGGCGGGCTGTGCGGACGCCGGCTGGGGGTAGCCGTAGGCCGGGCCGGGGGCGGGTGCCGCAGGAGCCACAGCGGGCTGCGGGTAGCCGTACGCGGGCTGCTGGTGCTGGACCGTGACCTGTGCGTCGGGTCCGGGCGCCGGCGGGAACGCGGGGGCGGGCGGCGGTGTGGGGCCGGGTCCGGCGGCGGCCTCGGACTCGTCCACCGAGATGCCGAAGGCGGTCGCGAGACCGATGAGGCCGGTCGGGTACCCCTGCCCCACGGCCCGGAATTTCCAGCCATCGCCGCGCCGGTACAGCTCGCCGCAGATGATCGCGGTTTCCTCGCCCGTCTCCGGCCGCACGTCGAAGACGGCGAGCGGCTCGCCGCCCGACGCCGCGGCGTCGTAGAGCAGGATGCGCAGATCGCGCACGCGCTCGAAGGCGGCCCCGTCGGAGGATGCCGCGATGACGACCTGATCGACCGAGGGGTCGAGCGCGTTCAGGTCGGCCTCGATGGTGTCCGTCAGACCTTCGGGCAGACTTCGCTTCGGCAGCCGTCGTACCAGGCCGGACGGGTGACGGGGCTGGTTGTAGAAGACGAAGTCCTCGTCGGAGCGCACGCGGCCGCCGGAACCGAGCAGCAGGGCCGAGGCGTCCACATCGGGGACCCCGGTGCCCGGGGTCCAGCACAGCACGGCCCGTACGGCCATGGCGTCGAGAGGGACGTTCGAACCTTTCACCATCGCGTGCGTCATGCCGGTCATCCTGCCTGCTGGCTGCCCGTGCGGACAACGCGGGGGTCGCAAGCCGTGTCGTGCGGGAACATCGGAACGAGCCGGTCCGCGCTCTGGGGAACCACCGCTAAATGGACGAGTTACCCGGAATTCATGTGGGCCGGGAACTGCCGACACCCGTCCGTACGTACTATTACCGGCCACACGTTGTCCGGTCGGTCAGGTAGTACGGGGGGAATCACATGCGTCATTTCGGGCATATCGCACCTGCTGCGAGAGGCGATCTGTTCTTCCGTGAGCCGTGCGACTTCGACGCCGGCTCCCCGGCCCCCGTCCTCGCGGCGGCCCTGGGGGCCACGCTCTACAGCCCCGCCACCCGTCCCCGGCTCGCCGACGACGTCATCAAGCAGGCCCGCCGAGGAGTCGTCTCCATGGTGTTGTGCCTGGAGGATTCGATCGACGACTCCGAGGTGCCGGGCGCCGAGGAGAACCTGGTCAGGCAGTTCGCCGACCTCGCGGAACGTGGCGGCGAGCTCCCGCTGCTGTTCATCCGCGTCCGCGAACCGCACCAGATCACGGACCTCGTGCGCCGGCTCGGCGCATCCGTCCGATTGTTGTCCGGTTTCGTACTTCCCAAGTTCACGCAGGAGCGTGGCGTCCCGTTCATGGAAGCGCTCACCAAGGCGGAGTCCGCGGCCGGACAGCGGCTCTTCGCCATGCCCGTTCTCGAATCCCCCGAGCTGCTGCACCTGGAGACCCGCCGCGAGTCCCTCCAGAAGATCGCCGGCACGGTCGACACCTACCGTGACCGGGTGCTCGCGCTGCGCCTCGGCGTCACCGACTTCTGCTCGGCGTACGGACTGCGCCGCGCGCCCGACATGACGGCGTACGACGTCCGGATCGTCGGCGACGTCATCGCCGACGTCGTCAACGTGCTGGGCCGGGCGGACGGGACGGGCTTCACCATCACCGGTCCCGTCTGGGAGTACTTCCGGCTCCAGGAGCGCATGTTCAAGCCACAGCTGCGCCGCAGCCCCTTCCTGGAGGGCCGGGCGGAGGAGCTTCGTACCGCCCTGATCGAGCACGACCTGGACGGACTGCTGCGGGAGATCGAGCTGGACCGGGCCAACGGCCTGCTCGGCAAGACCTGCATCCACCCGTCGCATGTCGCGCCCGTGCACGCACTGTCCGTGGTCAGCCACGAGGAGTTCAGCGACGCACAGGACATCCTGCGGCCGGAGCGCGACGGCGGCGGGGTGCTGCGCTCCTCGTACACGAACAAGATGAACGAGGTGAAACCGCACCGGGCCTGGGCCGAACGCACTCTGCGGCGCGCCGAGGTCTTCGGCGTGGCCAAGGCGGACGTCGGCTTCGTGGAACTGCTGGCGGCGAGCCTCGCGGAATGAGCGGTGCGCGTGCGCACGGGTGCGCGGGCGATGCTTGATGGACGGGGCCCGGTGAGCGGGCGCGTATGACGGACGACGGGCCCGGCTGAGCGGGCGCGCGTGACAGACGACGGGCCCGGGCGAGCGGGGCGCGCGTGACAGGCCAACGGAAGGAAACGGCGAACGTGGTGTGGTCGGGTAGCTGGGTCGCGGAACGACTGGGCGTCGAGCTGGTGGGCGACGGGGAGCTCCGTGAGCTGCTGGGCCTCGCCCTGCGGCGCAACCCCAAGCGGGCACACCTGCTCGTGTCCAACGTCCTCGGCAAGCACGTGCCGCAGCGCCCCTCGGTCGTATACGGCGCAGGCGTGGAGCTCGGCCGCCGGGTGCGCGATCTGCTCGGCGAGGACGGCGCACAGCACGCGGTCGTGCTGGGCTACGCGGAGACGGCCACCGGCCTCGGTCACGCCGTCGCCGACGGGCTCGGACAGGCGCCCTACCTCCACTCGACGCGACGCCCCGTCGAGGGAGTGGCACGGGCGGGCGGCTTCGAGGAGTCGCACTCGCACGCCACCTCGCACCTGCTGCTGCCGGAGGACCCGGACCTGCTGGCAGCCGAACGGGGCGGAGAGGCGGACACGACCCTCGTCCTCGTCGACGACGAGTTCTCCACCGGCAACACCGTCCTCAACACCATCCGTGCCCTGCACGAGCGCTACCCCCGCAAGCGGTACGTCATCGTGGCCCTGGTCGACATGCGCTCACCGGCCGACCGTGGCCGGCTCACCGAGTTCGCCGAGGAGATCGGCGCCCGCGTCGATCTGGTGGCGAGGAACACCGGCACGGTCCGCCTTCCGGAAGGTGTCCTGGAGAAGGGGCAGGCCCTGGTCGCCGAGCAGGAAGCGGCCCAGGCGGCGGCGCGGCCCCGCGTGGGGTGGCCCGGGGGAAAGCCCGAGCCGCTGTGCAACCTTCCCCGCCCCCACACCCGGATCGACCTCCAGTGGCCCGCCGGAGTGCCCGACGGCGGCCGGCACGGCTTCACCCCCGCCCACCGCGCCCTCCTGGAACCCGCGCTCCCCGCCATGGCGGACCGCATCGCGGCGGCCCTGGGCGAGCACGCCCGCAAGGTCCTGGTCCTCGGCTTCGAGGAGCTGATGTACGCGCCGCTGCGCCTGGGCACCGCCCTGGAGGAGCGCACCGGCGCCGAGGTCCGCTACTCGACCACGACCCGTTCCCCGGTCCTGGCCGTGGACGACCCCGGCTATGCGATACGCACCCGGCTGGTCTTCCCCGCCCACGACGACCCGGCCGACGGCCCGGGCGACCGCTACGCGTACAACGTCGCGGGCGGCGGCTTCGACGCCGTGGTCCTCGTCGTCGACTCCACCGCCGACACCCACGCACTGCACGGCCCCCGCGGCCTGATGCGGCAGCTCACCCCGCACACCGCCCACCTGCTCCTGGCGGTCGTCCCCTCGTACGTACCGCCCGGGGCCCGTGCCGCCGGGCCGTCACCCTCGCACATCCCCCACCGGCCCCACCGGCCCCATCGGCAGGAAGAACCCTCCATGCTGCCCGAGCCCCTCCGCGGCCCCGCCTTCTCCTCCTACGCGCCGGACGAGGTCGGCTGGCTGCTCCAGGACCTGTCGGACGCCGAGCTGGAGGCGCCCACCGAGGAGCGCGAGGAGGCGATACAGAGCGGTGGCGCGCACTACGCCGAGTCGCTGCCGGTCGAGTACCAGCCGTCCGAGGAGTACCAGGACCTGTTCAAGGCGGCCCTGGACCTGTCGGCCGCCCGCATCGCCCGCGCCGTCGGCACGGTCACCGAAACGGTCCTCGCCGAGCGCGGCCCCCGCCCCGTGTTCGTCTCGCTCGCCCGGGCCGGCACCCCCGTCGGCGTACTGATGCGCCGCTGGGCCCGACTGAGGCACGGCGTCGAGCTCCCGCACTACGCCGTCTCGATCGTGCGCGGCCGGGGCATCGACGCCAACGCCCTGCGCTGGCTGGCGGCCCATCACAACCCGGCCGACGTCGTCTTCGTCGACGGCTGGACCGGCAAGGGTGCCATCACCCGCGAACTGGCCGCGGCGATCGCCGAGTTCGAGGAGTCGGACGGCACCGAGGGCTTCAACCCGGAGATCGCGGTCCTGGCCGACCCGGGCGGCTGCGTCCGTACGTACGGCACCCGCGAGGACTTCCTGATCCCCTCGGCCTGCCTCAACTCCACGGTGTCCGGACTGATCTCCCGTACGGTCCTGCGCTCCGACCTCGTCGGGCCCGACGACTTCCACGGCGCGAAGTTCTACCGGGAACTCGCCGGATCCGATGTCTCCGGCCACTTCCTCGACACCGTCACCGACCGGTTCGGCGAGGTCGCCGACGCCGTGGACGCCGAGGTCAAGGAACTGCTCGCCGCGGACCGCGCCCCGACCTGGGAGGGCTGGGCCGCGGTGGAACGGATCAGCGAGGAGCAGGGCATCCACGACGTGAACCTGGTCAAGCCGGGCGTCGGCGAGACCACCCGCGTCCTGCTGCGCCGTGTCCCGTGGAAGATCCTCGCCAAGCGCGGCGCGGGCGCGGACCTGGAACACATCAGGCTGCTCGCACAGCAGCGCGGCGTCCCGGTCGAGGAGGTCGACGAACTCCCGTACACCTGCGTCGGGTTGATCCACCCGAAGTACACGCGCGGGGCGACCGGTGCCGACGGCAGGGCGGTGGACTCCAAGTGACCTCGGCCCCGACGCTGGTCGCCAGCGACCTCGACCGCACCCTCATCTACTCCGCGGCGGCCCTCGACCTCCCGATGCCGGACGCCGAGGCCCCCCGTCTCCTGTGCGTCGAGGTGTACGACAAGAAGCCCCTCTCGTACGTCACGGAGACGGCGGCGGCCCTGCTCGACGAGCTGACCCGCTCCCCGTCCACGGTCTTCGTACCGACGACGACCCGCACCCGCGAGCAGTACCACCGCATCCATCTCCCGGGCTCGGCAGCCGAGTTCGCGATCTGCGCCAATGGCGGACACATCCTGGTGAACGGCGTCTCCGACCACGACTGGCAGCGCACCGTGGCCGGCCGGCTGGCTGAGGAATGCGCCTCGCTCGACGAGGTCCGCGCCCACCTGGTCTCCGCCGCCGACCCCGCCTGGCTGCTCAAGGAACGGGTCGCCGAGGACCTCTTCGCGTACCTCGTCGTCGACCGGACCCTCCTGCCCGCGGAATGGACGAAGGAACTCGCCGCGTGGGCGGAACCGCGCGGCTGGACGGTCTCGCTGCAGGGCCGCAAGATCTACGTCGTACCGCGTCCGCTCACCAAGAGCGCGGCGATGCGCGAGGTCGCCCGCCGCACCGGCGCCTCGCTCACCCTGGCCGCCGGCGACTCCCTCCTCGACGCCGACCTGCTGCTCGCCGCCGACCGCGGCTGGCGCCCCGGCCACGGCGAACTGGCCGACGCGGGCTGGAGCGCCCCGCATGTGGAGGCGACCGCCGAGAGCGGGGTGGCCGCGGGCGAGGAGATCCTGCGACGGTTCCTCGACGCGTCGGCCCTGCGCCGGGCGGCCTGAGGCGGGCTGCCCCGGCGCCGGGGCAGCCCGGTACAGGACGTCAACTTTCTGGCGCGCGCCACCGAAATCTGCTCGAACCGCGGAGGTTGGACGACTACAGTCGCCGCGTTCCCGCCCGTCGGCGGAGCAGCCGGGCGCGAGCGGGGAGTGGTGCGATGACCAAGGGCAACGAAACCAAGATCACGGACGAGCTGTACGCGTACATGCTCGCCCACAATCCGCCGCTGGACGCGGTGCAGCGCGAACTCGTGGAGACCACGTACGCCCGGCTGCCCGACTACGCGGGCATGCAGTCGGCCGAGGAACAGGGCCCGCTGCTCGCCTTCCTCGTACGGCTGACCGGGGCCCGGCACATCGTCGAGGTCGGGACCTTCACCGGGTTCTCCGCCCTGGCGATGGCCCAGGCGCTGCCCGCGGGCGGCCGGCTGATCGCGTGCGACGTCTCGGAGGAGTGGACCGCCTACGGCCGTGAGGCCTGGGCGAAGGCAGGCGTCGCCGACCGCATCGAGCTGCGGATCGCCCCGGCCCTGGACACCCTGCGGGCGATGCCCGCGGAGCCGCACATCGACTTCGCCTACCTGGACGCGGACAAGGGCAACTACATCGCGTACTGGGAGGAGCTGGTTCCCCGGATGCGCCAGGGCGGCGTCATCACCACGGACAACGTGCTCTTCCACGGCGGCGTGACAGACCCACGGGCGACCGGGGGAGCGGCGGCCATCCAGGAGTTCAACAACCACGTGTCCGCCGACCCGCGGATGGACAGCGTGATGCTCACGGTGTCGGACGGACTGACGCTGTCGCGCAAGCGGTAGCCGTAGCGGAGCTGTCGGGGGTTGGGACCGTGACGGCGGCTCAGCCGCAGCAGCCCCCACCACAGCAACCCCCGCCACCGCCGCCGCCACCTGCTGAGGGCGCGGAACCGGCGGAACCGCCCACGGCGACGGCCGAGAGGAGCTTCACGGTGTCCTCGTGCCCGGCGGGGCAGGAGGCGGGAGCCGAGGACTCGGCCATCGGACGGCTGAGCTCGAAGGTGTCTCCGCAGGAGCGGCAGCGGTACTCGTAACGAGGCATGCGCCCAGGCTATCGGCCGGGACGGGCAATGAGCAGCTCCCAGGTCCCTGCCCGGCTCCCGGCCGGGCAGGGACCTCGTCTCCCGCTCGCGGCTGTCCGACTATCGGCCGGGTCGGCTGACGGGCATCTCCGAGATCGCACGCCGTCGCGCGAGCCGTTGCTCGCGCTCGGCCTCCTCCGGGTGGCGGGCCCGCCAGTACGGGTTGTCATGGGGAAGCCCGCCGCTGACGCGCCCGTACATCCCGAACATCATCAGCATCAGCCCGACCAGGAAACTGAAGATCACGTTCTGCATCTCGAAGGCGAGGAAGTTGAGCCCGGTGTCCAGCAGGGCCAGGTTGACGAAGCCGCTGAGGACGAAGGCGATGCCCAGCACCATGTTGAGCGTCGAGGCGAAGTTGCCCCCGATGACCATCCCGATGAACAGCAGCAGCCCGACGCAGATCGACAGCACGCTGAGCGCGCCGTTGGTGCTCAGGCCCGCGACGGTGTCGCCGCCGGTGTCGAAGAAGCCGACCTTGTCGATCAGCCCGAGGATGCCGAAGGCGAGCAGCACCAGCCCCATCAGCCCGGCGCCGACCCGGTAGACGCGGCTGAGCCGGTGGTCCACGGGCAGGTGCTCGTCGAGACGGGCGGCCTTGCGGTGCGCGGCGGACCGCCGTGCCGGGCGCAGTACATGCGTGGCCATGGGGCCTCCTTCACGTACTCCTTGACGTACTCGGTCACCTACTACCAGGATCCCGCCGGGCAGGACGCCCCGCACGTCAGGGCGGCCGTCGGCCGGGGGACGTGTACGCGACCACCCCCCGTCCCATGTTTCCCTCGCCGCCCCGTCAGGCGCCGGCGCCGCGCTCCTCACGGATGTCGGAGACGACGCGCGCGGCGGTCTGCCGGACGCCCTCCGTCACGGTCAGGAAGTGCCAGTAGTCGGGGTGGCGCCCATCGAGGGCGGTGACGGCCTGATCGAGCCGGGCCACCGCGTCGTCGAGCGGCCGGGCATGGCGCGGCTCGGGGGTGTGACGCCCGGCCATGGCCAGGCGCTGGGCATCGCGGATCGCGAACCGGGTCCGCTGGATCTCCTGCTGCGGATCCTTGGCGACGGAGTCGAGCCGCTGCAGCCGGTCACCGGCCGCTGACACGGCTTCGTCCGTGGCGTTGAGCAGCGCCCGTACCGTACTCAGCCGCGACGTGGCATCCGCCCAGCGCTGCTCGTCACGCGCCTTCGCGGCCTCCTTGAGCTTCTCCTCGGCCTGGCGCACATTGACGGCCGCCTGCTCCGGAACCGGCTGGAGGTCCTGCCAGCAGGCCGCCGAGAACCGCCGCCGCAGCTCGCTGAGCACGGGCTCGACAGAGGCCGACCGGGTGGTCAGCGCCTGGGCCCGCGTACGCAGCGTCACCAGCCGCTTGTCGATCTCGGCGGCCCGCTCGGGCAGCTGCGACGCCTCGGCGCGTACGGCCTCGGCATCGCGCAGCACCTGATCGGCGCGCTGGAGGGTCTCGGGCACACCGTGCCGGCCGGCACCCTGGTTCAGCTTGGTCAGCTCGGGGGCGAGAGCGGCGAGCCGCGCGGCGAGATCGTCCGCCCGCAGTCCGGACGCCCGCACCGCGTCGAGAGCATTGCTCGCGGCCAGGAGCGCCTGTCGCGCCCGCTCCACGGCGGGCGCGAGCCGGGCGAGCTGGGTCTCGGCGGTCCCCAGCAGCGGACCGAGCCCGGCGGCGAACCGGTCGAGCTCACCCTTGACGCGTACGAGCTCGTCCTTGGCGGCGGACAGTTCGCTCCGAGCACGGGAGGCGACGGAGGGCTCAAGATCATCCCGGTCGAGATCGTGCGCGTCGACGGCCGTGATGTAGGCATGGCTGGCCTCGTCGATGCGCCGCCCCAGCGCGGCGAAGTCATCGACGGCCTTGCGGGCGGCGGGCGAACTGTCCACGGCCGTGATGGTCTCGATGGAGATCTGCAGATCGCGCTGGGCGGTGTCGAGCTCGTAGAAGGCCTCGGCGGCGGCATCCTTCGCGGCCTGGGCCTCGGCCCGCTGGCCCTCCCCGCGCCCACCGAACCAACGCCGCGTACCGCCCCCGGCGAAGGCGGCGGGCAGGGCTGCGGCGAGCAGGGGCACGGGCAGCGACATCAACAGGAGCGCATCACGAACACCGCGTCCGCGACCGTACCGGCTGACAGGGACATCACTGACGGCGGAATTCGCACCCGCTCTCGCCTGCGGCTTCGCGTGTGTCGCCGTCACATCCCTCTCCCGTGCTGTTTCGCCCTGCCCGGTACATTCTCCCACCAGGTAAGGACGAACACACGGGCCTGTTAGTTCGCGGTTCGCACCGTGACTTCGCCGTTGTCGCTGTGCGCCTTCACCGCATGCGGGCTGTCGTCACTGCGGGGCACGGCCACGGAGACGTCCCCGTTGTCGGCCGACGCGGACACGGCGTACCGGTTCTTGCCCGCGGGCAGGTCGATGGTGATGCTCCCGTTGTCACTGACGGTGTCCACAAGATCCGGAACCCGGCTGAAGTCGAGCTTCACGGAACCGTTGTCCGAGCGGGCCACCACGGAAGCCCCCGAGAGCCGCTCGCCCCGCACGGAGCCGTTGTCACTCTTCAGCTCCAGCGGCCCGGTGACATCCCGCACGACGACCCCGCCGTTGTCGGAGTACAGCTTGAGCGGCGTACCGAACCCGGACGCGGTGACCTTCCCGTTGTCCGCATCCACGGTCAGCTCGAGCCCGCGAGGCACCTTGACCTGGTGATGCGCGCCGCAGTCACTGATCAACGCGTCGCACTCCACCCGAAGCGTCAGCGTGTCGCCCTCCAGCTTCCACACGGGATCCGGCCCGCTCCCCAGCACCACCCAGCCGTCGACCTTGCGCGTCACCTCGATCTGCTCGACATCGGCGGGCACGACCTCCACGGTGGAGTTCTCCGCATCGATGGTCAGCGCCTTCCCGCCGTACGCGAACGACTTGTGCTCGGCCGGAGCGCCCTCCACGTCCGTACTCCCACACCCACTGAGCACACCGACGAGCAGAACGGCGCCCCCGGAGGCCACGAGGGCGTTGGTGCGGATGCGGGCACGGGTGCGGGTACGAGTACGGATGGTCATGGCGATGGAGTCCCCCTGGCTGGTGCTGCCGATGTGCCTCCACCGTATGCAGCACCCGCCGCCGGGACGATCCGGACGGCTACCGTCTCGGGGGTGGGGATATCCCCCGTACGGCCTTGGGGGCGGGCGGCCCGGGGGCGGGCAACCGATTGTCTAGGGGTGCCGTCGGGCATGTAATCTGTTCCTTCATCCACGGGTGCGTAGCTCAGGGGTAGAGCGCTGCTCTTACAAAGCAGATGTCGGCGGTTCGAAACCGTCCGTGCCCACCAGCCAGAACGCCCCCGCAGCGAGCCGCTGCGGGGGCGTTGACGGTAGTACTTGACGGCAGTCCCTCACTCCGGTCGACGCCGTCGCAGCAGTCGGTCCATGTGTCCCATCGCCTCCCGCCGGTTGTCGTCGGATACGTGGGTGTAGATGTTCATCGTGACGGCGATCTGCGAGTGCCCCAGGATCTCCATTACGACCCGCGCCGGCACACCAGCGGCGAACAGAAGCGTGGCGCATCCGTGCCGAGCGTCGTGCAGACGAATGCGGCGCAGTCCCGCGTCCTCCGTGATGCGCTCGAACGACCGGCTGAGGTTTCTCGGCTCGATCGTTCGCCCGGTCCTGGTCGTGAACACCTAGTCGCTGTCATGCCAGGTCTGCCCCGCGTCGTGGCGCTGCGCGGCTTGACGGAGACGCTGCCAGCGCAGCGCCACGACACGCACATGAGCGGTACGGGGATGGCACGCGTGCGGCGGTTCTTGGTGGAGTCCGCGTACAGCTCCTTCTGCACCCGCTGGATCTGATTCCGCACGGTGAGCGTGCGGCGTTCCAAGTCGATGTCCGACCAGCGGAGTCCAAGAACTTCCCCGCGTCGCAGACCTAGAGCCACGGCCAGTACGAACGAACGGGACTGCTGCCGCAAGCTGACCAAAGGACGTGGTGCTCGCTAGCATCGCCTCCCGTGATCACCGTCGTCGTTACCATCGCGCTGGCGTTCGCCGGCTATGTAGTCACGTACCTCAACGGCTTGCGCCTGTCACAGCGTCAAGAACGCCTCGCTCGCTTGAATCGGCAGCTCAGTGACTTCTATGGGCCGCTGTTCGCCCTCACGGAAGCCAACAGCCGCATCTTCAGCGCGTTCATGGAGCGCAACGCTCGTCCTGACGGCAGGTCCCCCTTCGTGCATGAGACAGCTCCTTCCGAGGAGGAACTCGCCGAGTGGCGCTTGTGGGTGCGGACCGTTTTCCTCCCGAACATTCAGGCGATGCGTGACCTTGTCATCAAGCGCGCTGACCTCCTGAGCGAACCGGCGATGCCGCCGATTCTGCTTCAACTGTGCGCACACGTCTCCGGCTACGAGATCACAGCCGCCCGGTGGGAGCAGGGAAACTACGAGGAGCACCTGTCCGTGGTGCCCTTCCCCAGTGAGGAGATAGCCGCATACGCGCGGCACGGGTTCGCGGGCTTGAAGCAGCAGCAAGGCCGTTTGCTCGGGTGATCGCAGGACAGGTGACCAAGAGGAGTGACCTCTAGAGCGGGGGGTTCCGGGCGGCCGGCGGCAGTGGCCAGCCGGCGCAGGCCACCAGTGTGCTGCCGTCCTCGGTGAGGAAGAGCAGAGTGGTCCATGTCCGATCAGCGGCATCGATCAGCCCTGTGCGCACGGGCCGGCCATGCTCGCGGACGAGCTGCACTGCTCGTTCCAGCCCAAGAGGTTCGAGTCCGCGCATCCGCATGCGACGCAGTCGCTGCTTGAAGACTCCGGCATGCTGGCCTGCGGGTCGTGCCTGGCCTGCCACTCAGTAGGTGGCGCCGTTGCGGAGGGTGGCCAGAGCGATCACGGACGCGTCGTCATCACCGGACAACAGCGATTCCAGTACATGTCGAGAGGCTTCCGAGGGGCGTACGACTGAACCCGGCGGGCCGAGCCCTGCACCGCCACGCTGTGGACGTCCTTGACCGCCTGGCCCGTGCGGAGCAGGAGTTGGCGGTGCTACACAGGGGACACGGTGGGCTGTTGCACGTAGGGGCGTTTCCCACCGCCAACATCGCGTTGGTGCCCGCCGCCCTGCGCGCGTTCCGTCACGTCCGGCCGGATGTCGAGGTCGTCGCCGTCGAAGGCCGCAGCGGCACGCTGACGGCCCGGATCGAGGACGGGGCGCTGGACCTGGCCGTGGTCAGCGACTACCGTTGCTTTGAGTATCAGTAGATCTCAGCAATTCCGGCGTTTCTGCCGGAATGGTCCGTGACGGTGTCACCAGAGTGCGAGTTGTGCTCTGCTGTCCTGTTGACGGTCTCCCGTTTCTGTCCCGGCTCTGGGGCTGGGGATTGTGCCACCTGCCCGCCCCGTCCGCGCCGTGTGGCGGGGGCGGGTGGTGCGGGTCTTGCGGTCGGCTCCACGGGGCTTCGACCCCACCACGGTGGGGTCCAGGTCTCCGGCCACTCCGGTACCTGTGAGGCAGGTCGTATGGGTGTTGCGGGTTGCGAGGGTGAGCAGGTTGTGTCCGGCGTTTGCGTCCCGGTCCTGGACGAGTCCGCAGGTGTCGCATTCGAAGACGCGCACGCTCAGGGGCAGCTTGGCTTTCACCGCACCACAGCGTGAGCACGTCTTCGACGAGGGATACCACCGGTCGGCCATGACCAGGCGTGTTCCGTGCCGGCGGGTCTTGTAGGTGAGCTGGCGGCGGATCTCACCGAACGCCGCATCCGCGACCCGGCGCGACAGCCGCCGGTTGCGGCCCATCCCGGCCACGTTGAGGTCCTCGACCACGATCGTGCCGTACTCGGCGGTGAGGCGGGTCGTCAGTTTGTGGAGGGTGTCCTCACGCAGGTTCGCCACCCGGTGATGCACCTTGTTCCGGACCCGGTTCGCCTTCTCCCACCGCCGCGAAGGCTTCCGCCCCGTGCGCCGGTCCGGACCCTGCCTTCGGGACACGACCCGGCTCGCACGGCGCAGCTGTTTCTGTGCGTGGTCGAGGTGGCGGGGGTTGGGCTCCTCGGTCACATTCCCGTCGCTGTCGGCCAGGACGGCGAGGGTCTTGATGCCCAGGTCGATCCCGACCGCGGCATCCGGGCGGGCGACCTTCAGCAGAGGTTGTTGTTCCTCGACCTGGAAGGAGACGAACCAGCGCCCCCGGTCCAGACGCACCGTCGCGGACAGGATCCGCATGGTGCCGGCGTCGATACGGGCGCGCAGGTCGGGACGGTGCTCGTGGAGACGGACCGTTCCGATCCTGGGCAGGGTGACATGCCTGCCGTCCGCCTCGATACGCATCGCCCCGGTCGTGAACCGGCACGATCGACGGGCCTTCCGCTTCGACTTGAAACGCGGAACACCCACCCGCGCACCCTTACGCTTCCCGCTCCTGGATTTCGCGTAGTTGTCGAACGCGGCCGACGCGTTGGCGAGACCGGTGTTGTAGGCCTCCTTGGAGTTCTCTTCCCACCACCCCGCAAACCGCGGATCGGACCGCTTCGCCTCGTTGAACGCCTTCCGTAACGACGGCAGCGACCACGACCGCCACGGCGTCAACTGGTCTTCGGGAATCCCGTACGACTCCTCGGCCTTGCGCTGCCGCCACACCGCCGTGACATACCCGACCGCCCAGTTGTACGCAGCCCGCGCCGCACCCGCATGCGAATGCAGACGGGCTCCAGCCGTGGCATTCGGGTCCAGAGCCAGCCTGTGCGCGGACACAGTGAAGCCCGACTGCGGGACGAACCTCTTCATCCGGCCACGTCCTGCGGGGATGTGGCGGCGGCGACAGCGCGAGCGGCCCGGTTCTTTGCCGAGCGTCGGCCGTACAGGCGGGCACACATCGAGGTGAGGACTTCGGTGACGTCCCGCACCAGGTCATCCGCGCTCTCACTCGGGTCAAGGACCAGCAGGCGACGCCCCGAGGCCGAAAAGGCCGCTTCGAGGTGCTCGACGCCGAACCGGGCGAGACGGTCCCGATGCTCGACCACAACCGTCCCCACCCCCGGATCGGCCAGAAGCCCGTGCAGCTTACGGCGGCGCCCGTCCAGAGCAGACCCGATCTCCGTCACCACCTCCGAGACCGCCAAGCCCCGAGCGGTCGCCCCCTGAACCGCCCGCGCCACCTGCCGCTCCAGATCCGCCTTCTGATCACCCGACGACACACGGCAATACACCACCACCCGGCCCGCCGACTCCCGGACAGGCTCCGTCACCAGCCACGTACCCGACGGCGTCTGAACGACTGGAACCGGCATCCGGCCCTCCTTCGCCCACGTCCACGCAGTCTGATAATGCACACCGTTACGCGCCGCCCACTCAGAAAGCTTCACAACACCACGGTATTCGCAGAGAACACCGCATATCCACTGAAAGAAATAGGAACAGTTGCTTCCCCTCCGGGCTGTGCTCTGCCAACGGAGTCGCCACGACGCCGCTGTGCGAGGACGAGCTGCTCGTCGCTCTGCCCCGAGAGCACCGCCTGGCCGGAGCCGACGTGATCGATCTGCTCGAACTGCGCGACGAGGCATGGCTGCAGGACGCGTACGGGGATCGCCCCACGATACTTGCCGACGCCTGCGGCCGGGCGGGCTTCGCTCCCAGGAAGATCATCCGGATCGCGGAGTGGACGGGAAAGTTCGGTTACGTGGCCGCGGGTCTCGGCGTCGCACTGGTCCCGTCGCTGGCCGCATGGGCGGTTCCGGAAGGGCTTGTGCTGGCTCGCCTCACCGATCCGGCCCTGCGCCGGACCCTGCACATCGCCCTGCCCGCCACCCCGCTGCCGGCAGCGCTGACCCTGCGCGAGTTGCTCCGGGAGGGAGGAATTCGGCCGTCGGGGAAGGTGCCAGACGCCGGTCGCCTGGCCTGAGGCGTCGGGGCGTCGGTCCCGCGTGACGGATTCATGGCGAGACCCAACGTGTCCTAGGCCTCACAGCCGAGCTGCTCCTGGATCACACCGTTCAGCCATCGCTCCACGAATTCCTGGACCGAAGAGGCCGCCCACCTGCGGCTGTCCGTCTCGTGGTCCCAGAGGAAGACCTGATCGGATTGCCCGGGTACGAGGACGATGCCGAAGAGATCGCCATTGCCCGGCACGTCGGAGAAGAAGAGCAGTTGATCGAAGGCCATGTACAGATCGGAGAAGGAACTCCGGAGCTCCAAGTTCCTCTGGGTGATTGTTTCGAGTGGCGACACCAGGTCGTAGCCGTACTCGCCCACGATGCCGTTGCTCTCCCGCAGCACGGAGATCAATTCGGCCGGCAACGGGTGCCCCAGGATCTCTGCAGCCCCGCTCAGCGCGTCGTCCGTGGCCGGAGTGGTGAACTCGACCTCGACCTCGCCTGCATGCCGAGCGATCAACTCTTTCCACATCCGGCGATGATCGTATGGATCCTCACGGAGGGCAACCACGGGCATGCGGCGATGCGTACCTTTGCGGCGGGCGGCGGGCGGCTGACTCAACCCTCGTTCTCCCACGGCTCGTGCTGGTCAGGCGCTTCTTTGATCGGAGCGCAGGATTTGACGGAGGTCGTGTTCGTGTTCCCCGGGATCCTTGGACGAGCGCCTGCGTTCACGTCGCAGTTCCGAGGCAGGGCCCTCCGGGTGCTCGGATTGGCCACGAGTCGGTCTCGGCCTGGTGAAGCGTGATGCGGCGCACGACGTCACGCTCCAGTGTGTGACGATGCCCTTCGAACCCAGTTCGCGTGTCCCGCGCTTGCCGGAGAGCGATAACGGTCCCGGGCGGTCCTCGAACGCGCGAGGCGACGGGTTCGCGGGTGGTTGCGTAAGCCTGATCGTGCTGCTCATCGAAATCCCGGTCGCCTTTCTGCTGGGCCTGACGTCCGTCCTCCGTGGGTGGGTTGATGCGGACGAGCAAACTGCGGCCCCGGCGATGGACTGGGTCCCGGTCTTCTGGTTCGGCGGGTTCACGCTGGGCGTGCTGGTGGTCGCCGTGCTCTTCCTGTACTCGGCACATCCGTTCGCCGGTGCGGTCCAACTGATCCTGGCAGTCGTCGCACTGCTCTTCACCATCGCCGTTTGGCATGGCTAGTACGGACGCGCTCACCCGGGAGCAGCCACCGGCGACCACAAGGAACAAGCGGTGAGTCCGAGCGGAAGGCTGGATCGGGCAGGTCTTGATCGCTTCCGGAGCCGCTGATTGGGTGGCGGGTATGACCGAACTCGGACCCGTCGCCTGGCCGCCTGCTCCGATCAGGACCGAGAGGCTTGTGCTCCGTGAGGCCCAAGCCCGGGATCGTGCGGCGTTCATCGAATTGTTGGCGTCGCCAGAGGTGCACACCTACCTTGGTGGTCCCCGCCCTCGTGAAGAACTTGAGCGCGTGATGCCCGAGGTTCCCGAGCGGTGGCCCGGGAGTTTCGTCGTTGATCTCGACGGGGCGATGATCGGGCAGATTCTGCTCAGGAGAGCGCCTGAGAGCCGTCGTTCGGCTGCCGCGGGGAAGGTGGATCTCGGCTATCTGTTTCTGCCGCGAGCGTGGGGAATCGGGTACGCCTCCGAGGCGTGCGCGGCGGCGCTCGACTGGATCGAGGGCGTCCTTCCCGGCGAGCCGGTGGTGCTGACTACCCAGACCGCCAACGTCGACTCGATGCGCCTTGCGGCAAAGCTGGGATTCACGGAGGTGGAGCGCTGTCGGGCCTGGGATGCCGAGCAGTGGCTTGGTCAGTGGTCCCCGGTCTACAGCGCGACCGAACCGGAGTAATCGTCCAGTCCTGGGCGCCGGTTGATCAGAAGAAGCCGATCGTGTCCTTCAGGAGGCGACGAGCTTTTGCGCGGCGTGTGGCGCTCTCGCGCCACGTCCTCTCCGCCTCCACGCTGATGATCGTGACGCCCGCCTTCCCGGCCGAAGTCTCCGCAGGCACCAAGTGGTCGCAGGCGATGAGTACGCCGATGCGGAAGAGGGCGATGCCCAGTTGGCGGGCGGCCTCGGGCTGGGACAGCAAGGCGTCATCCGGCACCCGGGGGACCCGCAGGAGGAGTTTGGGGTAGCGGCGCTCGTCTCGCAGCTTCATCAGGTGGCCGCCGCTTCTGGGTGTGAAACAAGGTGACTGGTCTTCAAACGTCGCCCGCTGCGGTGGAGGGCGACGAAGCGAGGTGGGCTTGTCGCCGCGCCGGTGGTGCGGGGCGGGGGTGGGACGGTAGGCCATCGCCCGGATTTGAACCGGGGTTTCCGCATCGGGGCGAACCCGAGTGCGGTGTCCTGGGCCGCTGGACGACGCATGGCCCGACGGACCCTATCCGTCACGGGCCGGCCCGACCACTGCTTTCTCGTCGGGGATGCGCCAGGAGGCAGCGGACGGAACCGGCCGGAGTCGAACCGGCGTCCTCGCGGTTTTGGAGACCGCGCGCGACGACCTCTGCGCTACGGCTCCGCCCTGCCGTCATCGTAGAAGAGTGTTCGCCGCGGTCCGCCCCCGCGGTAAACGTCCAGTCATGCGGTCAGGACCGGCGCGGGCCCTGGACGGCTGATGCGGTGCCGTGCGGGCGGCGGCCGTGGACCAGGGGCAGGAACACCTCGTCGGTGATCTCGATGAGGACGGCATCGGGTACGGACGGGATGCCGAGCATCACGTACTCGTTGCGCAGAAGCGCCATGGGTGTGCCGGCGACTCGGGGGTGCAGGGCCTCGGGTGCGGCGTCGCCGCGGGCCACTGCTCGGCCGAGCAGGGTCAGCCAGGCCGCCTCGTGCGCGCCGTCCGTCGCCGGGTCGCGGAGCTCGGACAGGAGGTCCGGAGTGCTGCCGGCGGCCGCGATCAGGCCGCGCAGGATCTCGCCGTACGGTGATGACCAGGTGCTGTTGGCGCGCCGCAGCATCTCCAGGGTGTCGCCGCGCAGCGAGCCGGTGTCCGGCAGCACGGTCTCGGTCGCGGCCAGTCGGCGGTACGCCGCCACGCCCAGCGCGACGCGGTTGGGCCAACGCCGGTACAGGGCGTTCTTGTTGGTCCCGGCTCGCCGGGCCACCTCGTCCATGGTCAGGGACGGGACGCCGGATTCCTTCAGCACCTCGGCGGCTGCCTGGAGGATGGCCTCCTCCAGTTCGGCCCCGCGTCGCCGCGTCGCCGCGGTCCGCCGCGGTTCCTTCGCTTGTGCCACCGGTCGTCCTCTCTTGCCCCGCACCGCCGCTGGATCTGCGGTACGCATCGTACTTTCCGGACGTCCTTGCGCCCCATTCCAGGAATCATTTAAGGTACGGTGCGTACCCCATACGGTACGACTCGTACCGTAGAGCGTGAGGAGAGCGTCCCGTCGTGCGTACCTTCGGCATCACCTACGACACCGGCTTCACCACCGCGGGGACCACCACCCGCGAGCCCTTCGATCCCGCCGTCGTCCGCCGCGAAATGCAGATCATCCGCGATGAGCTGGGCTGTGACGCCGTACGTGTCACCGGCGGCGACCGCGACCGGCTCGAGACGGCCGCGCGCTGTGCAGCCGATGCCCAACTGGAGGTGTGGTACTCGCCGTTCACCAATGGACTCACCGCCGGAGAGCTTCTCGACTTCCTTGCCGACAGTGCCGGGCGTGCCGAGCGGCTGCGGCGCGAAGGTGCCGAGGTCGTCTTCCTCACCGGATCGGAGATCTCCCTCTTCACGGTCGGCATGCTCCCCGGTGACACCTTCGAGGAGCGTGCCGCCCTCCTCGCCGACCCGCAGCGGCTGAGAGCCGCGTTGCCCGGGCTCCCCGCTCAGGTCAACGCCTTCCTCGGCGAGGCGGTCGCTGCGGTGCGCAGCCGGTTCGGTGGCCGGATCGGGTACGCCTCACTTCCGTTCGAGGGTGTCGACTGGGCGCCGTTCGACGTCGTCGCCACCGACGCCGGTTACCGCGACGCCCGGACCGCCGACCGGCTCGCCGACGGTCTGCGGGCCTTGACCGCCCACGGCAAACCGGCCGCCGTCACGGAGTTCGGCTGCACCACCTACCGCGGGGCCGCGGACGCCGGCGGCCGGGGAGATGCCGTCATCGAGTGGGACGACCGCGCCCGTCCGGTGCGGTTCGCGGGCCCTGTCGTGCGCGATGAACAGGAGCAGGCCGACTACCTGCGTGAGCTCATCGCGGTCTTCGACGCGTCCGACGTCGATGCTGCTTTCGTCAACACCTTCGCCCGCTATGACCTTCCGCACGCGGGTGCCGACGACGACCACGACTTCGACAAAGCGTCCTTCGGGGTGGTCAGGGTCCTCGGCGGCGGCCGCACCGGTACTGCGTACCCGGGCCTGCCGTGGGAGCCCAAAGCCGCCTTCCATGCGCTTGCGGCGTACGGCCGTGGTCGGAGTCGGGGGCGGACGCGTTCCGGGCCGGGCGCAGCGGTGTGAGCTGCGGGTCGACGTCCGGGGCCCGTGGCCGCCGGTGTGCCCGTCGCCCGCCGGTGGTCGTTCTGTTGTGTGCCGTGATGCGGGGGCCTGTTGCCCTGAGGTGTTCGGGTCGGCTGCTAACCTCCGGCCTCGTGAACGACAGCGTGTATGTGGGCAAGGCGGGCAAGGATGCGGCACTGGACCGGGGGTGGCTCCTCGGGCATTTCAAGGACGCGGGCGACCCGCGCCACAGCGAGGACGTAGAGATCAAATGGGGTGTTCACCCTCCGGGTGACGAGCGCCTGGAGTGGGTGAAGGGCG
This sequence comes from Streptomyces sp. NBC_00385, assembly GCF_035917155.1. NCBI lineage: Bacteria > Bacillati > Actinomycetota > Actinomycetes > Kitasatosporales > Streptomycetaceae > Streptomyces > Streptomyces sp. NBC_00385. The sequence goes on from NZ_CP107951.1 coordinate 6,100,149, forward strand.
AGCACCGTACCGCTCTCCTGGTCCTCATCAGCGGTCGCTTCCGCGTGGAACTCCCCGGCCGCAGCGTCCTTCTGGAGGAGCAGGGCGATTACGTCGTGTGGGGGCGCGGAGTCGACCACTCCTGGGTCGCGGAGGAAGAATCGGTGGTGCTGACGGTGCGATGGCCGTCGGTGCCCGGTTACGCGGTCGGGGCGTAGCGCCGAGCGCGGCCGCCCCGTATCGGATCGCTCTTGACCTCAACTTCGCTCGAGGTTTTACGGTGCTTTCACCAGCGATCAATCAGGGGGCACCGCACATGACGACGCAGCACGGTTCCGACGCCGAACTCGCCGCGCAGCCGGCCGCGTACTGGACCGGGGTGGCCTATGAGGCCCTCATCTCGTTCACGCGGGCACAGCAGGCTGAACTGGGTTTCACCCAGCCTCAGTTCTGGCTTCTGCGAAACCTCTCGGAGAACGACATCTCACCCGACGGCCGCGGTATGACCATCCCCGGCCTGCAGGAAGCCATGAGCACCTACATCAGGCCCGAGGACGACCTGAAGGCGGAAGCGGACGTTCTGCTGGAGCGCGGGTGGCTCAGTCTCGACGTCGAGGGGCGGCTGTGGATCACCGAGTCGGGCGAGGAGGCTCGCGTCGGTCTCAAGCGGCACGCGCCGGACGTCCGGGCCCGGATCCACGAGGACGTCGACGACGCCGACTACGTCACCGCGTTGAAAGTGCTCCAGCAGATGATACGGAACACCGGCGGCACCGTGTCCTGACCCCGGGTCCGCCGGCGCGGTTGTCGGGCGGTGCAAGCCGGGCCGGGCGGCAGGCCTCGGGGCCGGTGCCGCGGCAGGCATGGGGGTGCCGCCGTCGAAGGCGGCCGCCCGGCGTCGACACGCCGATCGCGTAGGGGCTCTGTACGCGGACGACCGGGGCGATGGCCGACCCTCGGCCGTCTGGCCGGCTGTGGCGTGGGAGATGCCGAGGTGGCGGATCGGCCCGGCTTCGCGCCGGCTTCCGGGACGGGCTGAGGGGTTTCCCCGCGGGGCGGGACAGGCTTTGCGGCGTGGTTCGTGCCTGAGCCGTCCGCGGGCGCACACTGGCCGCGTATCAACCCGCCCGTCGACTCCTACAACTCCGTCTCGGTCCGTCACGGTCTGCCGGCCGGTGCCTTCGACCTCGACCGGGTCACCGGCGACATCGACATCCGCCATGCGGACGGCACCGAGGAGTTCACCCCGCTCGGCGAACCCGACACCGTCGAGACCCCCAAGCCGGGCGAGATCATCTACACGGACGCCGGCGGCGTCCTGACCCGGCACTGGAACCACCGCGACGCCCACCGCACCCGTGTCACCGAGGACTCCGCCCACGTCGCCTTCCTCCTCGAAACCCTCCACGCCGTCCGCGACGGCGATCTCCTGAAGACCGCGGCGCTCGAACTGCGGGAGCTCCTGGCCCCACACGCGGAGCAGACGGCCGTGCACTACCTCGACCCGGCCCGGCCGCGGAGCGCCGTGTGAGGGCTGACGTCAGTCGGTGGCGCCGCGATGGGCCGGCGCGATGGGCCATAATCGCCGGATGACACGCGGGAAGCTGCCGGCGGGCTGGACTCTGGAGGAGATCCGCCGTGTCTCCGGCGATCGGGAGGCGGTGGCTCTCGATGCCGATCGTCCGGTGAAGTCGGTGGTGACGTTCGGCTGTTACGCGGAGAATGAGCGACTCCATCCCGAAATCGTCCTGGGGTTCCATGGTCTCTGCCTGGTGAAGCCGGTCGACGACGAGGACTGGTACATGGGCAGCCTGTACGAGGACGGCAGCATCGACTGCTGGACCGCATATTCCGATCTCCACGAGGCGCTTCGGGGGCTGTAGGCCCAACGGCGCTCGCGCACGGGCGGGTTGGTGGCGGTCGTTCCGGACACCGCCCGCGAGCTTCCGCAGGTGCCGACGAGGCTCGGCAACGCCGCCCCCGGAGGGCACAATCGAGTGATGAGCCGTCAGGGCAGGGCAGGAGCGTTACGGAGCCAGGTCGAGCTACGGAGCGTCCTCTCGCTCGTCCTCGACCAGGTCGATCCCGGCACGTCGGGCCTCGCCTACCGGTTGGTCGGGACCGGTGCCGCGTTGGCACAGGGTGTCCCGCTGCCGGTGGGTGACGTGGACATCCTGGTCCGCCGCCGGGAGGACGTCGACGGATTCGCGGCCGGGCTGTCCGGGTTCCCGTGCCTGGACGCACCGGCCTGGTTGCCCGACGCGAGGCAGTACTTCGCGCGGTTCAGGGTCGACGGGACGGAGGTGGAGATCAGTACGGTCGAGCATCCGGCGGACACCGATACGTTCGAGTGCGCGGGGAGCGGTCCCTGGACGCACTGGGTACATGCCGGAATCGGCAGGCACGTCGTCCCCGTCGTCGGCCTCGAACTGCGGCTGGTCTCCGAGCTTGTCCGCAACCGCCCCGACCGGATAGGACCCCTGATCGCACACATGCGGGTGCACGGCGCCGACCTTCCTCTCGTGCGGAGGGCCATGAGTGAGCGGAAGGTCGAGCCGAAGATGACGGCCCGTGTTCTCGAACAGCTGCGGAAGCAGTGAACCGCCGAACCGCCGCGTCGGAGGATCCGGACACGTCGTGAGTCAGCCCGTCCGGAAGGCGTTCAGGGGTTCCTCCCGGTGCTCGTACGGCAGTTGTCTGCCCAGGCGCGCCAGTGGGGAGAACGCCATGAACAGCGGGGACAGGGAAAGGGCGACGGCGGTCACCAACAGGCTCGTACGCAGCCCCCAGTGGCCCGCCAGATAGCCGCCCAGCAGGGAACCGACCGGGGTCAGGCCCATGCCTGCGAAGTTGATCGTCGCCACGACACGGCCCTGTATCCATGCGGGCGTGACGGTCTGGCGCACGGCCATCATCGTGACGTTGACCAGCTGGCCGAACGCGCCGAAGAGGAAGTTGACGCCGATCAGTACGGGCAGCGTGACGGCCGACGAGCCGTGCAGCGCCGGTACGCAGAGCATCACGCCGTCCGCGACGACCGCCGAGCACACCAGGACCTTGCCGTAGCCGAATCGTCCCGGCAGCTTCGCCGCCAGCAGCGACCCCACGACCGCGCCCGGTCCCATCGCGGCGAGTGCCAGGCCGATGGCCGTGCCCGACAGGTGAAGTCCGCGCGGAAGGTGCAGCAGATAGACGGTCATCAGCGCCGCGAACCAGAACTGGAAGAGCGCCGACGCCACACCCACCGCCCGCAGGGAGGCGTTGCCGGCCACGAACCGCAGGCCCTCCTGGATCTGCCGGCGGACGCGGACCGGGCCGTCACCCCGTGCGGGGAGCTGTTCGCGCCTGTGGATCCGCCGGATCGAGAGCGACGACAGCGCGAAGAAGAACGCGCCGGCGACGACGGCGACCGGGCCGGAGAACAACGACACCAGCGTGCCACCGAGCGCCGGGCCACCGATCTGTGCCGCTGATCTGCTGCCCTCCAGCGCACTGTTGCCCTGCAGCAGCCGCTCGCGCTCCACCAGCCGTACGAGCGAGGCCTGGTACGCCACGTCGAAGAAGACGCTCAGCACGCCGACGAGCACCGCGACCACCAGCAGCACGGGCAGCCCGAGAGCGCCGAGCAGATACGCGGCGAGGACCGCCCCCAGCGCGATGGCCCGGCCGCAGTCCGCCAGCACCATCACCGTACGGGCGCGGCGGCGGTCCACCCACGCGCCCGCGAAGAGCGACAGCAACAGGATCGGCGCCTGCTCCACCGCACGCAGGGCGCCCAACTGACCGGCGCCCGCGTCGAGCGACACCACGGCGATGAGCGGCAGGACCACCTGCGTGGCCTGCGCCCCGAACTGGGACGCGGTCTGGCCCACCCACAGCCTGCGGAAGTCGGCGTCCCGCCACAGACCCGTCTGAGCCCCGGCCGGGTTGTCGTCGGCCGCCTTCATCGCGTGCCCCGTGAGGGCAGGTCGTCGTGTCCGGCCGGGGAGGGAGTGGTGGTGGGCGTGGGCGGGGGAAAGGTACGGGTGTGCGGCAACGGTTGCACGGGGGCCCCTTGAGCTGCGGAGGACAGGGCTCGCCGGCCGGTGCACCGGGAAGTGCGCCGGCGGTTCCGGCGAGAAGGGCTCGCTGCGCCGCGGAACAGGGGCGGCACGCGATGACGGGTCGATCACGACCTACGGCGTCAGCGCGTGCCCGGACGACCGGGCATCTCCCACTCCTGCCTCAGGGGGTCATGTGCGGTTCGAAGGTTAGCCGCCGGCGTCCGTGCGGGGGATTGATTTTCCTCACCCCCTGCGCGGCGCACGCACGGCCCGAAAAGTGCACGGCCGCGCCCGGCCGTGTCACCCGTTCGGCCGCGTCGAGTAGCCGCTCCCGAACGGGCCGAGCAGGGTCGGTCTGACGTGCATTCCCACCGGCCAAGGAGTACTCATGGCACAGACCGCGCCCACGCCGGGCACCTCGTCCCCGCCCCCGTCCCACCCCGGGGGCATCAACCCCTGGGCAGCCGGCGGTGTCATGTTCGCCGGCGTTCTGCTCATGGTCGACGGGGTGCTGGGGGCGATCAAGGGCATCGCCGGGATCGCTTCCGACGACGTCTACGCACGGATCAACAACTACGTCTTCGAGTTCAACGTGACGACGTGGGGATGGATCCATCTCGTCCTCGGCGTCGTCATCGCCGTCGTCGGCTGGTTCATCCTCAAGGGCGCGGGCTGGGCGCGCGGGATCGGTGTGGGGCTTGCGGCGCTCAACATGATCGCCAACTTCATGTGGCTCCCCTACCAGCCGATCTGGGCCGTCGTCTCCCTCGCCATCGACACCTTCGTGATCTGGGCCCTGTGCACGGACCGCTCCAAGGCCGTCATCTGACGGGCACCGGCCATGGTTCCGGCCCGGCGGTGGCAGTCCCTGCCGCCGCCGGGCCGGACCGTTCCCCGCCACGTACGGAAGAACCGGCTCATGCCGATGCTCACTGCGCAGTCGCTGAAGGGGAGATTCTCCATGTCCGACGAACGACCGAACGAGCTCGTGGAGCTGGCAGCCGAGGCGTATGTCTACGGGTATCCGCTCGTCTTCGACCTGTCGATGGTCGAGACGTGTCTGCACAAGGGCTTCGGCGTGCTGGCGGCCGCGCCTTTCAACGAGTTCGCGCACTCCGACCGGCTGGCCGACGCCGATACGCGTTTCGTGTCCGTCAACAACGACACCGTCTACTCCATCGCCCAGCTCGACCTCTCCGGCGGGCCGGTCCGGCTGCACGTCCCGGACACCGACGGGGCGTACTACGTCCTCCAGTTCGTCGATGCCTGGACCAACAACTTCGCCTACGTCGGACGCCGGGCCACGGGAACGGAGGCGGGCGACTGGCTCGTCGTGCCGCCCGGGTGGGCGGGTACCGCGCCCGATGACGTGCGCGGGGTGATCGACGCCCCGACGACCGTCGTCACCGTCGTCGGCCGCAACGCCTGCGACGGCCCGGAGGATCTGAGGCAGCGGGTCGCGCCGCTCCAGGAGCAGTTCACCCTCAGCCACCTCGAACCGGGCGAGCACCCCACCGGCCTGCCCGCGCCGGACGCCGGAGTGCCCGTGGAGCTCCGTTTCTTCGAGCAGCTCAGGGTCTGGATGGCCGACTTCCCGCCGTCCGCGGGCGACCGGGCCTACCAGGACCGCTTCCAGCCGCTGGGACTCCTGGAGGAGGGGCCTTCGCCCTTCGCCGCCGCGGCGCCCGAGCTCGTACGCGCCCTGACCGACGGGCTGGCGCTGGGCAAGGAGCGGGTGGAGGCGGCCGGCGGATCGAGGGCCGGGGGCGTCCAGGGATGGTCGATGGATCCCCACCTCTTCGACTACAACGTCGACTGGTTCGGTGTCGGAACCATCGACTCGCCGGAATGGAAGATCGCGGACCGGGAGGCCTCCTACCTGACCAGGGCCCTGGCGGCGCGGGTCGGACTGTGGGGGAACCACGGGTACGAGGCGGTGTACGCGCAGACCTTCCACGACGCGGACGGTGCGCGGCTCGACGGGGCCCACCGCTACGAGCTCCGCTTCGAGGAGCCGCCGCCGGTCGAGGCGTTCTGGTCCGTGACCATGTACGACACCCCGGACTACTACCTCGTCGCCAATCCCGCGGGGCGGTACTCGATCGGGGACCGTACCCCGGGGATCGTGTACGCCGACGACGGATCGCTGACCCTCCACATCAGCAGGGAGCGGCCCGGCGACCCGGCCGCCGCGGCGAACTGGCTGCCGGCGCCGGAGGGGGAGTTCCGGCCCATGCTCAGGCTCTACATGCCGGAGCGGGTGGCCCTGGAGGGGCGCTACGGGATCCCCGCCGTCCGACGGGTCGGGGACGCCGGCCGGGCGTGACGCGGTCCCGCAGGCGAGGGCGGGACGTTGTCAGTGGGGCGGTCCACACTGGAGACATGTGCCGAAGCATCAAGACCCTTCGCCCTCCGGCCCTCCCCGAAGAGGCCACCGAGGAGGACATCCGCGCCGCCGCCCTGCAGTTCGTCCGCAAGGTGTCCGGCTTCCGCGCCCCTGCCGCGCACAACAGGGAAGTCTTCGACCGGGCCGTCGACGAGATCGCCGAAGCGACGGCCCGGCTGCTGGACGGTCTGGAAGTGCGGGGTGGTGTCAGGACGCCGTAGGGACCGGGGCCGAGGCAGCGGCGGCGGCGGCGGCCGCCGCGGGGCGCTTCATCAGGAGTGCGGCGAAGGCGCCCGCGACGAACAGGGCCAGGACCGAGAGGGCCGTGCCCAGCCAGCTCGCGCCGAGCCAGTGGGCGCCGAAGTAGCCGAGGCCCACGCTGTAGCCCGCCCAGGCCACGCCTGCCACGGCGGACCACGGCAGGAATTCCTTCACGTCCCGGTGGGAGGCGCCCGCGCCCAGGGAGACGACCGAGCGGCCGGCCGGTGCGAAGCGTGCGATGACGACGAGGACCCCGCCACCGCGGCTCAGGGCGGCGCCGAGACGTTCCTGCGCCGAGGTGAGACGGCGCGAGCGGGCTATGGCGCGGTCCAGACGCTCGCCGCCGCGCCAGGCCAGCCGGTACGCGACGAGGTCGCCGAGGACCGAGGCGGTGGCCGCGCAGAGGATCAGGGCGAGGACCGAGGGGACCTCCGTCACGTGACGGGCGGCGCCCGCGGCGTCGGCGGCCACGGTGGTGCTGCCGGCAGCGGCGGCCGTGGCGGCCGTGATCACGAGGACCCCGCTCGGCAGCACGGGGAGGAAAACGTCCAGCAGCACGGAGAGGGCGACCACGGCGTAGATCCATGGGCTGCCGGTCAGCGCACCCACACTCTCGAGCACCTTCTACTCCCCGATCAGTAACAACGCCGCGACGTCGCAGGGGAGCGGCAGGAGCGGCAGGGCCAGCTGTACAGCGTACGCCTGCAGTTCACCTGGAGATCCATATATATGCGCGATGTTGGGCATCTCACGTGAGCGGGGAGGGCGGCCGCGGACCCCCGTGCGCGTGGCGGGCGTCCGCGCGGCGCCATGTGCCTCGTGCGCGCCGGTGCCTCGTGCGCGCCGGAGAGAGCGGGTCCGGCGTGCACGAGGTCCGGTGATCAAGCCCGGTCGGCCCGGTCGGCGCGGGCCGGTGCGGTGGGCCTGGGGAGCGGTCAGGCGGCGACCGGGGTGCTCGGCTCCGGTGCGCGGTCCTGCTCGCTCCCGGCGGTGGAGCGGGGGGTGAACAGCCGGTCCAGGGCCAGGGCGCCGGGGCCGGTGAAGACGAGCAGCAGGAAGGCCCAGCAGTAGACGGCCGAGGGCTCGCCGCCGTTCTCCAGCGGGAAGAGCGCCTCGGGCTGGTGGACCTTGAAGTACGCGTACGCCATGGAGCCGGACGCGACGAGCGCGGCGATACGGGTGCCGAGGCCCAGCACCACGAGGCCGCCGCCGACGAGCTGGATGACCGCGGCGTACCAGCCGGGCCAGGTGCCGGCGGGTATGGAACCGCCGCCCATGGCGCCGCCGAGCACGCCGAAGAGCGACGCGGCACCGTGGCACGCGAAGAGCAGGCCAACGACGATGCGGAAGAGCGCGAGGGCATAGGGCTGTGCCTGATTCAGGCGTGTGTACATGTGGGGAGGGCTCCTTCGGTCTGGTGGGGACGTGAACCGACTGAGCGCCACAGATTAGGTAGGCCTCACCAATACTTGCAAGTTCAACGTTTTGTCGACTGGCTGAAAATTGTCGGGGTGTCATCGGTCAGTACGCGATCAAAGGCCAGCTCCAGCACGGTCCCCGTCCTCCTCGATTTGGCCTGAACCAATGACAGCGCGGCTTTCCGGCCACTCAAGGTGAGCGTCATCAGCTGATTGCCGAACCATGGTCCGTCCGTCCTGTGCCACCGAGTCGACGGCGGGCCGGTGCGTCCGTGCCGCGCCAGCAGCCGGCCGAGCAGCCGTCCCGCCCCGCTCCAGGCGAAACGGAAGCCGGCTCTGAGCGGCGCGGGAATGGAGTTGTGCACGGGAGAGCAGGTCAGCTGCAGGACACGGGCGGCAGGTGTGCCGCCGGGGGAAGGAGCGGACGGGGCGGGCTCCGCGATGTAGGCGTGGTGCACATCGCCCGACAGCACGCATACCGTCGCCGGAGCCTCCGGTCCCTCGGCCACCTCCCGGATCAGCTCCGTCAGCTGCCCGAACGATTCGGGGAAGGCCGCCCAATGTTCCAGGTCGGAGCGCTGTCGCAGGGACTCGCCGATCCGCGCCCAGCGGCCGTCCGGCCCGCCCCGCTCGCCCCGGCACAGGGCGGCGCTCCACTGCTCGGCGTCATGGATCAGGGGCGGCAGCAGCCACGGCAGCGAGGTGCCGATCAGGAGGTGGTCGTAGGAACCGGGGGCGGACAGGGCCTCCTCCCGCAGCCACCGCGCCTCCCGGGGGTGGAGCATCGCCCGCTGCTGTTCGTCGAGCACCCGGGCCGCTCGGCTGTCCACCATGAGCAGCCGTACTCGGCCGAAAATGCGTCGGTAGCTCCAGCGGGTGCGGGTGGGGTCGGCGGCGGCCTCGGCGGCGAAGCGACGCACCGCCTCCGTGCCGTCCGGGGTGGCGTGGACGGCCGCGTGGAGCGGGTCCGCGGCGAGTTCGGCGGGGGCGAGGTTGCCCAGGTGCTGGTACACCCAGTACGACATCAGTCCGCTGACGATCCGCTCGTGCCACCAGGAGGTGGCGCGGATGCCGGCCAGCCAGGCGGCGCTGGTGTTCCAGTCGTCGATGACGTCGTGATCGTCGAAGATCATGCAACTGGGAACCGTCGAGAGCAGCCACCGCACCTCGGGGTCGCGCCACGACTCGTCGTACAGGCAGGTGTATTCGTCGTAGTCGGCCACCTCCGCCCCCGGCGGCTCGTCCAGATCGCGCCGGGCCGCCAGCCTGCGCCGGGTCGCCTCCGAGGTCTCGTCCGCGTACACCTGGTCGCCCAGGAGCAGCAGCACGTCGGGGCGTTCGGCGTCGGGGTCGGCGGCGAGACGGGCGGCGAGGGTGTCCAGGGCGTCCGGGCCGACGGGGTCGCTCCGGCCCGGCAGATGGCCGTCGCCGGGCGGCGCCGCCCAGCGGCAGGAGCCGAAGGCGACCCGGACCGTCGGGGGTGCGGCCTGTGCCGCGCCGGATATGGACGGCGTGGTGATCGTGCTCGGCGGGAACCCGTACTGCTCGGGCGGCCACACCGTGCGGTCGTCGAGCAGTACCTCGTACGGGGTCGTGGAGCCGGGCGTCAGCCCGCTCACCACCACCAGGGCGTAGTGGTGCCCGGCGACCGCGAAGGTGCGGGACGAGCCCGACGCCCCGTCCGCGCACCGGACTTCGGCCGTGCAGGGCCGGTCCGCCTCGACCCAGACGGTCGCGGTGGAGGCGGTCTCCCAGTCGACGTACCGCAGCAGTGGTCCCAGGCGCAGCCCGGCCATATGAAGCTCCTCGCGTCGTTCCGTACGGGACGGTCCGGACGTTCCCGGCGGACGGTGCCGTACGGCGGATGCGTACGGCGGGTTCGTACCGTACGGAACGACGGGGGAGTGCGGGGCGGTTCCGGGGCAGGTGTTTCCCCGGCAGGCGCACCACCGGGTGGGGCGGATACGGAGGCGGCCGGGCCGGGGAGGACCCGGCCGCCGGGTCTCAGCAGCCGCTGAGCGCGGACTGCAGGGCGCTCTTCTCGGCCGAGTCGACGCTCAGGTCGTAGTAGTGCTTCACGTGCACCCAGGCGCGCACGTACGTGCACTTGTACGCGGTGCGGGAGGGGAGCCACGTCGCGGGATCCTGGTCGCCCTTGGACTGGTTGACGTTGTCCGTGACGGCGATGAGCTGGGGGCGCGTCAGGTCGTTGGCGTACGACTGGCGTTGGGCCGTGGTCCAGCCGGAGGCGCCCGAACGCCAGGCCTCGGCGAGCGGGACCATGTGGTCGATGTCCAGATCGGATGCGGCGGTCCAGGTGGCGCCGTCGTACTGCGAGTACCAACTGCCGCTCACGGCCGCGCAGCTGGAGTCCTGCGAGACGTTCGTGCCGTCCCGCTTCAGGACGACCTCACGGGTGTTGCAGGCGCCCGACTGCGTGATCCAGTGCGGGAACTTGTCCCTGCTGTATCCGGTCGACGAGCCCTCCGCCTTCACGGTCAGCTCGCTCAGATACGTGCGGGCGGTGGATGCCGAGACCGGAGTGGGCATGGCTGCCTGGGCGCTGGGGGCCGTGAGCAGTCCGGTGGTTGCGGCGAGGGCGGCGGATGCGGCGAGGACGGCTATGCGACGCGCGTAGACACCTGACATGCGAACTCCCTTGATGTGGGGGGCGATGGGACGGGACCGTTCGGTTCGGCCCGGCCATCGTGGCGGCGCAGGGTTTCCGTGGGGTGGGCGCCAGGTAACAGAGTGGCGACATGGGCACGTCACATCAAGGGGTCTGACGAAGAGCTTCGGGTCGCGGGGGCGTACCGGAGTGAGTGCGCGGGCGTACGGAACCGGGGTTGCGGACGTACGGAACTGAGGGAGCGGCAGTTCCGTGGGGTGGGGCGGGGCGCGGGCCGGGGATGCGATCCCCGGGTGCCGACCGGTCATAGGGTGGCGGCGTGCTGCTTCCGGTCAACACCACGCTCGGCGTCGTCCTGGCCCTGCTGCTCGTGGCAGCCGCCGTCGTCGCCGCGGCCGGGTCCCTCGGCCGTTCGCGCGAGATCGTCGTGGCCGGGCTGCGGGCCGCGGTCCAGCTCGCCGCGGTCTCCTCGCTCATCGGCTGGGTGGTCCACGCCCTGGCGCCGATGTTCGCGTTCATCGCGCTGATGTACGCGGTGGCCGTGTGGACCGCGGGCCGCCGGGTCACGGGAAACCGCACGTGGTGGTGGGTGGCCGTGCCGATCGGGGCGGGGGTCGCACCGGTGGTCCTCGTGCTGCTGCTCACCGGTCTCGTGCCGGTCCGGGGCATCGCGCTGATCCCGGTGACGGGCATCCTCATCGGGGGAGCGCTGACCGCGACGGTGCTCGGCGGCCGGCGGGCGCTCGACGAACTGTCCACGCGGCGGGGGGAGGTGGAGGCGGCGATGGCCCTCGGCTTCCCGGACCGTGACGCACGGCTGGAGATCGCCCGGCCCGCGGCGTCGGACGCGCTGCTGCCGGGGCTGGATCAGACGCGCACGGTGGGGCTCGTCACGCTGCCCGGGGCTTTCGTGGGCATGCTGCTGGGCGGCGCCTCACCGGTACAGGCGGGCGCCGTACAGCTGTTCGTGCTGGTGGCCCTGATGGCCGTACAGGCCGCGGCCGTCGCGACCGTGCTGGAACTGGTGGCGCGGGGGCGGCTGCACCGCGACCCGGCGGAGGAGCCCGCCGGGGCCCGCGAGCCCGGCATGATCCAAACGAGAGGCCCTAGCTGATGTGGAGCACGATCGAGCCGTCCGCAGCCGCTTCCACCCGGATCCGCGTCAGGTCGTCGACATGGGCGTCGGGGGACAGTGCCGCCGCGCGCGGGCCGACGCCCACGACGCGCATGCCCGCCGCCCGGCCGGCCGCGATGCCCGCCTCGGAGTCCTCGAAGACGACGCAGTCCGCCGGCGCGAAGCCGAGTCCGGCCGCGCCCTTGAGGAAGCCCTCGGGGTCGGGCTTGCTGGCGCCGACGCTCTCGGCGGTGACGCGAAGCTCCGGCATCCGCAGTCCGGCCGCGGTCATCCGGGCCCGGGCCAGAGCGAGGTCGGCCGAGGTGACCAGGGCGTGCGGGAGCGGGGCGATCGCGTCCATGAAGGCGGGGGCGCCGCCGACCGGGACGACGCCGTCGGTGTCTGCGGTCTCCTCGGCGAGCATCAGCCGGTTGTCCGCGTAGTTCTCCTCCATCGGGCGGTCCGGGAGGAGAACCGCCATGGTGGCGTAGCCCTGCCGGCCGTGGACCACCTTGAGGGCCGCCTCCGGGTCCAGGCCCTGACGCAGCGCCCAGCGCCGCCAGCAGCGCTCCACGACGGCGTCGGAGTTCACCAGCGTGCCGTCCATGTCGAGGAGGAGTGCGCGGGCGGTGAGGACGGTGGCCGGCATGGGCGGGCTCCAGTGCGGGGGGGGGGGGGGGGGAAGAGAACGCCGCGGGGAGGCGTGCGGCGCGGGAGAGAGAACAAGTGGCCCCCGCTCGCCGGTCAGGGTGTGCGCGCGGAGGCCACTTTGTTCCTCCACGATACAAAAACGGGGCCGGGAAAGCCAATCCCGGCCCCGGGGCGCCCCTGCGCCGCCATGGGTGCCCCTGTGACCTGCGAGGACGGACGCCCCCTGTGCGGATCAGTGGCGCCCCTGGCCCGTCGTGGCGCCTTCCAGCAGGCGCCGGGTGTGCGGGCCGTAGACCCCGTCCGGGTCCCCCTGGACGTTCCACCAGATCTGGAAGTTGTGTACGGCCTTCTCGACCCGCTCCGTGTAGTCGTTGCTGAGGGAGTCGTCCGTCAGTGCCCAGACCTCCTGGAGCCTGCGCTGCAGCTCGACCACCTCCGGACCGCTGTCCCCCGGCCGCAGCGTCGGACCACCCTGCGGCTGTGCGGGCGGCGCCACCGCCGCGGGGGCGCTGCTCCCCGCTGTGGCCGCCGGGGACGAGGCGGCGGCCGGCCGGGACGCGGATGCCGACGCGGAGGCGGAGGCGGACGCCGGTACGGACGCGGACGGCGACGCGGAACGGGTCGCCGAGGCCGACGCGGACGGGGAGCCGGACGCCGTACGCGAGGGGGAGGGGGAGGTGGACGCCGATTCGGAGGCCGATGGCTCGACGCTCTCCTCGGGGAGGCTGGTCACCGTGGAGGGCAGCGCCTGGTCCAGGTCCGCCTCGTGGTCCCGGTCCCCGTTGAACAGCCCGCCGACGAAGGCCGCCGTGCCGACCACCGTGACGACGGCCGCCCCCGCGACCAGTGCCGCGAAGGGCCGGCGACGGCGCGGCTGTACGGGGTCCGGGCCGGTCATGAGGAGCGCGGTGTCGTCGGTGAAGCCCGCCGCGCCGCCCGGGGCCGCCAGGTCCGGCAGCGGGCCCGGCCCCGCCGGATCCAGGAACAGCGGCATCGTCGTGGCGGCGTCCCCCGGCTGCCCACCCGGCGCGTGCCGCTGTTCCTGTCCCTGTGACGGGCCGGCCGCGGCCGTCGCCGTGTCCTCGCCGCCCAGGGTCACGTACGGCCGGATGCGCAGCGGGTCGAAGTCCTCCGCCGCCGCGAAGTCCGCCGACCGTCCGGCGTGGTGCTGTTCCGCGATGCGCTGCTGTTCGGCGGCCCGCTCCTCGTCACTGAGGTGGTGCGGCCCGGCCGCCTGCCGCGTGAAAGCGGTGCCGCCGTGGGCCGGGCGCGCCGTGCAGGCGCAGCCCGGGCCCGTGCCGGGTCTGTTGTCCGTACCGCACTCCGGGCATATATGTCCGGTCATTGTGGGTCCCCTCCCCTTGAACTGCCTGAGATTATGCAGGCCGCCGCCGGGAAGCCCAATCATGGAGCTCCTCGGCAGGCCATAACGGTGCAGAACGGACAGGATGGGGGTGTAGCGGACCCGAGGAGATGTTCTATGGCCCAGCAGTTGAGCACCCCGGCCCCGGGCCCCGGCGCCGAACGCTCCACACGGTCGGTTCTGGTGGCGATCGGCGCACTGCTTCTCGGCATGCTCCTCGCGGCACTCGACCAGACGATCGTCTCCACCGCGCTGCCGACGATCGTCAGCGATCTGGGCGGACTGGAGCACCTGTCGTGGGTGGTCACGGCCTATCTGCTGGCCTCGACCGCCGCGACCCCGCTCTGGGGCAAGCTCGGCGACCAGTACGGGCGCAAAAGGCTCTTCCAGATCGCCATCATCATCTTCCTGATCGGCTCGGCCCTCTGCGGCATCGCCCAGAACATGCCGCAGCTCATCGGTTTCCGTGCCCTCCAGGGGCTCGGCGGCGGCGGGCTGATGGTGCTGTCGATGGCGATCGTCGGCGACCTCGTCCCCCCGCGCGAACGCGGCAAGTACCAGGGCCTCTTCGGTGCGGTCTTCGGGGCGACGAGCGTGCTCGGACCGCTCCTCGGCGGCTTCTTCACCGAGCACCTCAGCTGGCGCTGGGTCTTCTACATCAACCTGCCCATCGGCGTCGTCGCCCTCGTGGTGATCGCCGCCGTGCTGCACATCCCGGTCCGCCGCACGAAGCACACCATCGACTACCTGGGCACCTTCCTCATCGCCTCGGTCGCCACCTGCCTGGTCCTCGTGGCCTCGCTCGGCGGTACCACCTGGGCCTGGGGTTCCGCGAAGATCATCGGCCTCGCCGTCCTCAGCGTGGTGCTCCTGGTCGCCTTCGTGTTCGTGGAGCGGCGCGCGGCCGAACCCGTCCTGCCGCTGAAACTGTTCCGGATCAGGACCTTCAGCCTCGTCGCGGTGATCAGCTTCGTCGTCGGCTTCGCCATGTTCGGCGCGATGACCTACCTGCCGACGTTCCTCCAGGTGGTGCACGGCATCACGCCGACGATGTCCGGCGTCCACATGCTCCCCATGGTGTTCGGCCTGCTCATCACGTCGACCGTGTCCGGCCAGATCGTCAGCCGCACGGGCCGCTGGAAGGTCTTCCCGGTCCTCGGTACCGGCATCACCACGATCGGCCTGCTGCTCCTGCACCGGCTGACGGAGTCCAGCAGCACCTGGGAGATGAGCATCTACTTCTTCGTCTTCGGTGCGGGACTCGGCCTGGTGATGCAGGTGCTGGTCCTCGTCGTGCAGAACGCCGTCTCGTACCAGGACCTCGGCGTGGCCACCTCGGGCGCGACGTTCTTCCGCTCCATCGGCGCCTCGTTCGGCGTCGCGATCTTCGGCACCATCTTCACCAACCGGCTCACCGACAAGCTCGGCTCCGCGCTCGCCGGCCGCCCGCTGCCGCCCGGCGTCAGCGCCGAGGGGCTGGCCGCCGACCCGCGCGCCATCGGCCAGCTGCCGCCGGCGCTCCAGCAGCCCGTGCTCAACGCGTACTCGACGTCGATCACCGATGTGTTCCTGTACGCGGCCCCCGTCGTCCTGATCGCCTTCCTCTTCGCCTGGCTGCTCAAGGAGGACAAGCTGCGCGGTTCGGTGACCGCCCCCGACACCACCGAGACCCTGGCGTCGAACCCGGTCGAGCGGTCCTCGTACGACGAATGCGCACGCGCCCTCTCGGTCCTCGCCACCAGGGAGGGCCGCCGCGAGGTCTACGTGAAGATCACCGAGAGGGCCGGCTACGACCTGTTGCCGGCCGCCAGCTGGATGCTGCTGCGCATCAAACGGCACGGCACCGTCGAACCCGCCCGGCTCGCGGACATCGCCCCCGTACCGCTGCGCGTGATCAGCGACGCCGCCCGGCAGCTGGAGGAACGCGGCCTGGCCCGCCGGATCGGGGTGGAGATGGTGCTCACCGACACGGGCGCCGAGGCCGTGGTGAAGCTCGCGCAGGCCCGGGAGGAGTCCCTCGCCGAGCTGCTGGGCGACTGGTGGGGGCCGGACCGGCCGACCGACCTGGTCGCCCTGGTGTCGGAACTGACGGAGGAGACGAGCGGTTCGAGCAAGGAGCGCCCGCACAGCCCGGAGCCCAAGCGGGACCACGCGGCCGGCCACCCGCACGAGCGTCCTGCTCCGTAGTACCCCGCAGTTCCCACGGCTTCCGCAGCGCCTACAGCTCCTTGGCGAACCAGTGCTCGGCGTACTGCCTGCGGTGGAAGGCCGGGACCTCGCGGTAGCCGTGCTTGGCGTACAGTCCGCGCGCCTCGACGAGGTCGTTACGGGTGTCGAGCCGGATCTGCCGTACGCCCATGGCCCGTGCCAGGCCCTCGACGGTCGCGAGCAGCAGCCCGCCGCCGCCCGTGCCGCGCACCTCGGGGCGTACGTAGACCCGGGTCAGGTCCGCGATCCCCAGGTCCGTCACGATCAGGCCGGCACAGGCCGCCGCGTCGCCCCCGATGCGGCCGACGACGAACTCGCCGGTCGGCGGCACGAGCTTCTCGGAGCCGTCGTCCGTGAGCCCCTCGTCGATCTCCTCCGCCGTCGCGGGGCGCCCCCAGTAGCGGCTCGCCACCTCGTCGTAGTAGTCCCGGCGCAGCAGCGCGGCATCGGGGGTGTCGAAGCGTTCGGGCGTCATGGTCCACGTCATCGGGGCAGTCTGCCGCGCACCCGGCTGTAGGGGGAAACGAATTTGGTGCGCGGAGGTGACGCGAGGACCGCTGTCCCGCGATTCACCCTGCGTACAGATGTCCCCACCTCGCCGGCCCGGTGCTCACACCAGCGGCGGTGGCACGGTGACCGGCGGCGGCGGTGTCACCGGACGCCGACGCCGGGCCCGCAGAACCAGCAGCAGGGCCGTGACCACCACCACCGCTCCGCCGAGCAGCGACAGCACCCAGGCCGGTACGCCGCCCACGGTCAGCAGCTCGTCGCGGTAGTACGTGGTCCGGTACGCGGTGTCCGCGCCGGCCGCCCGCAGCTCATGGTCGCCGTCGATCAGCTCCGGCCGCGGGAACGACTGGTCGATCGCCGTGACGAACACCGGCCTGCCACCCGTCAGGGCACCCAGCGCCGGGTACGCCTCCCGCGCCTGCCCGGCGTCGACCCGCCCCGCGTACGTCACCTCGGGCCGGCCCCCGCCGATCGCGCCCCGCGGCTCCATGCGGTGCGCCGCGAGCACGTACAGGCCGAGCGACTGCGGCGTCGCGGCGAGCCGGGACAGGCGCATCGGGTAGACCAGCCGGTCGCTGGCGAAACGCAGCCGCAGCGGGTCGAGCGTGCCGCTCAGCGGGCTTCCGGACTCCTGGGGAGCCAGGCGCACGGCCACGTACTCCCACTTCTGCTCGACATAGGGGCGCAGCGCCGTCGCGAGCCGGTCGGGCAGCTCGAAGCCGTTCTCCTTCAGCCAGCCTTCCAGCGCGGCGGGATCGTTCGCGGCCAGCCGGGCCACGTCGAACGGCCCGAGCCGCTCCCGGCCGACGACCTCGACCGGCTTGGCGGCCGAAGGGGCGGCGGCGCCGTCACCGGACCTGCCGCCCGAACCGCCGAACGGCCAGTCCTTCGCCCGTGGCCAGAAGTAGTGCCGGGTGGCGCTCACCGGGGCCGTGAGGGTTTGGAGCTCGGAGAAGAGCGAGGCGTCACCGAGCTCGACCGTGGCCCGGTTCGGCACGGGCATGATCCAGGCGGCCTCGGGGGCGTCCCCGCGCACGGTCAGCCGCATCACGATCTGCTCGGTGCGGCCGTCCCAGTCGACGACCGAGGTCTCCCGGTCGACCGACACCCGGGCCGTTCGGTCCACCACCATCGCCCCGCAGCCACAGGCGTACGCCGGCGCGATCAGCGACCCCAGTTGCAGTGAGAACACCATCAGGACCAGGGACAGCGCACGCAGCGCCCACCCGTGCGGCCGACTCCGCACCTCTTGATCTCTCCCCGCACACCGCATGCTCCGTGGTCCTCCCCGTGGTCATCGATCAGGGGCTCAGACGTGCGGGCGGCCCCGCCGGTTCCGGCCGTTCCGGCCGGTCCACACCGCT
Source organism: Streptomyces sp. NBC_00385 (assembly GCF_035917155.1). Lineage (NCBI taxonomy): Bacteria > Bacillati > Actinomycetota > Actinomycetes > Kitasatosporales > Streptomycetaceae > Streptomyces > Streptomyces sp. NBC_00385. The sequence continues at coordinate 6,118,075 of NZ_CP107951.1, forward strand.
CGCCCGGGCATTCTTTCGGACAAAAGCGGGATGACAGTCAGGTGAAGAGGGGGTGATTGTGTCTACCTGATAGGGCAATGCGAAGGTTTCACAGCATGCCGGTCGGAGAACCGGCACCAAACGTTGGGAGGGTCGGCGCAACGTGGCGAACGCGGAGCACAGTGTGCGCACAGACGCGGCTACGGGAGCGAGGACCGGGGCTGCCCGCGCCGTGCTCTGGCTGGTGGTCGCCGCATTGGCCGTGCGGCAGATGGCGGTGGTGGTGCGCCAGCCACCCGGCGAACGCCTCACCGATCTGGAGACCTGGATCGGTGAGAACGGTGTGCTTCATGTGACGGGTTCGCTGTACGACACCGACCGGTTCACCGGCACCCCCTTCGCCGGCCTGGTGCTCAAGCCACTGACCCGCACGGCCGAACAGAGCCTCGGCGTCGCCTGGACCTTCGGCTCGCTGCTGCTCGTCGCCGCCCTCGGCATCATCGCGGCGCGGGCCCTGCCCGCGCCCGTCAGCCGTCGCACCGCCCTGCTGGCCGCCCCCGTCGCCATCAGCCTGCTGATGGTCTCGCTGCCGGTGCGCAACGCCCTCCACCTGGGCCAGACCAGCATCCTGCCGGTCCTCCTCGTCCTCGTCGGCCTGTTCGCGGTCCGCGGCGAACGGGCCTCCGGCGTTCTGATCGGGATCGCGGCGGCACTCCAGCCGACCGTGCTGCTCTTCGCCGCCCTGCTCTGGCTGACCGGCAGACGCAGAGCCGCGCTGACCGGCGGCGCGGCCTTCGCCGCCTGCACGGCACTGGCCTGGGCCGCGATGCCGCACGACTCGTGGACGTACTGGGTGCACCATGTCGCGGGCGCCGGGCTCGGCGACCAGGCCGACAGCCTCGCCAACCAGTCGCTGCACGGTGCGCTGCTCCGGCTGGGCCTGGAGGGCCCGCTGGAGATCGCCCTCTTCGTCGTGCTGGCCGCGGCCGTCTGCTTCCTCGGCCTGCGCCGCGCCGCCCAGTACGCGCGCGACGGCCAGTTGCTGCTCGCCGTGGCCGTGACCGGCTGCGTCTGCGTCGCCGTGGCGCCCACCGCCTGGCAGCACCAGCTGCTGTGGGTGCTGCTCGCCGTGGTCGGCCGGGTCGGCAAGCGGGCCTCCGACCGGCTGGTGTGGCCGGCCGTCGTGATCCTCGTCGTCACGCTGCCGGGCAAGATGCTGCTGCCGAACATCGAGGCGGTCTTCCCGGTCCGCGACAACGTGCTGCTGATCGCCGCGCTCGCCGCCGCGTGCGTCGCCCCGTTCCTGCCGCGTACCTCGCCGTACTGGCAGCATCCGGTCCCCACGGCGTACGCCGCCCCGGTCGCCTCCCGCTGGAGCAGGGTGCCGCTGGTGCCGTTCTGGCGGCGGGTGCTCAGCCGGCCGAACCTGCTGCTCGAACTCCTGCTGATCAGGGTCGTGTACTCCGCGTACCAGCAGGTCAGGCTGGCCGCGACGGCCGGCCGTGCGACCGCTGAGCACCACGGCCGGCAGATCCACTCGATCGAACAGTGGCTGCACATCGACATCGAGCACTGGGTCAACCACTCGGTCGTCAGGGTCGGCTGGCTGCGGGACTTCTTCGACTACTACTACTCGACGTTCCACTTCATCGTGCCGCTGGCCATCCTGGGCGTGCTGTACGTGCGCCGGCCCGCGGACTACCGCTGGGTCCGCAGCTCCATCGGCTTCGCCACGCTGCTGGCCCTGGTCGGTTTCTGGCTCTATCCGCTGGCCCCGCCGCGGCTGATGCCGGGGCTCGGCTTCATCGACACCGTCCACGGCGTCCAGGACTTCGCGAAGCCCGACTACGGCACGCTGACCGGGGTGACCAACCAGTACGCGGCGATGCCCTCGCTGCACTTCGGCTGGTCCCTGTGGTGCGGTGTGGTGATCGTGATGCTGGCCCCGAAGATCTGGATGAAGGCGCTGGGTGTGCTGCACCCGTTGTTCACGGTCTCGACGATCGTCGCGACCGGCAACCACTGGGTGCTCGACGCGGTCGGCGGGGCGGCGGTGGTGGCCCTCGGCTTCGGCCTCACGTACGCGCTCTCCGGGCCGCGCAGGCTGCGGGAACCGGGGGGCGAGGAGCCGGGAGCCGAAGAGCCGGGGGGCGGGACCGTGACGACGACGTTGTCCAAACCCGTCGGGCGAGGGCGGGTCACCGAGAGCGCCTGACGACGGGGCGTGGCCGAAGGGGTGCCGGACGGCAAAAACGCCCGGCACCCCTTCGGCATGTGGATCGTCGCCCACCCAGCATCCGCCCGTCCGGCGGGCCCCGCCACTCCAACGGGTCAGCGGGACGGCCCCAGCACCCAGGCGCCGAAGGACAGCGTGCCCATCGACACCACGGTGGAGGCCACCACGCAATGGCGGGCGAGGCCGGTGTCCAGGCCGTACTCACGGGCGTAGAGATAGGCGTTCTGCGCCGTCGGCAGCGCCGAGCAGAGCACCACGGCCAGCACCTGGTGGTCCGGCAGGCCCAGGAGCGGACCGGCGACGAGGAAGGCGACCAGGGGCTGGACCACCGTCTTGAGCGCGACCGCGACACCGACCTCCGTACGCCCGGCTATCGCGACACCGACCCCCGTACGCCCTGCGGCCGTGACACCGACCTCCGGCCGCCCGGCTGTCGCGGCACCGGCCTCCGTACGCCCTGCGGCCGTGACACCGGCGGCCTCCGTACGCCCCGTGACCCGCCCGGCCCCGTCGCCCGCGCCCCGGTCCTTCCGGCCGCCCGGGCCGCCGCACAGGGACAGGCCCAGCGTGATCAGTGCCGTCGGCACGGCCGCGGCCCCGAGCACGTCGCACGAGTGGGTGACGGCGGCAGGCGGCTGCCACCCCGCCGCGGAGACGGCCACCCCGAGCAGCGAGGCCATGATGACCGGATTGCGCACCGGCATCGTGAGCATCCGGCGCAGCCCGCCGACGGCCGCCCCGCCGCCCCGCGTGCCCGAGTCGAGCAGCGTCAGGACCACGGGCGAGACGAACAGCACCTGGAACAGGATGACCTGGGCGACGAACGAGGCGTCGCCGAGGACGTGCACCGCCACCGGGATGCCCAGATTGGCGGAGTTGACGTAGCCCGAGGCCATGCCGCCGACCGCCGCCTCGGCCCGTTCGCGGCCGAAGAAGCGCCGGCTCACCGCGTATCCCAGCGCCGACACCAGTGCCGTGCCCGCGGCGAAGGCCACCATCGACGGATGGGCGAAGGCGGCCGGCCGGGACCCGGACACCATGGTGAACAGGGCGGCGGGCATGGCCACATGGAAGACGAACCGGCCGAGCACCGACTCCGCCTGCTCCCCGAGGAGTCCGCCGCGACCGGCCGCGTACCCGATGCCGGTCAGGATCCAGATGGGGGCGAAGCCGGAGAGCAGCGCATGCATGGCCGCCATGATCCTCGTACCCCTGACCGTGCAACGGTCAGGGGTACGAGGATCAAGTGGCTCAGGCAGACGTCGTGCTCACCTGGAGCTGTTTGATGCCGTTGAGCCAGGCGGACCGCAGCCGCCGCGGGTCGCCGGTCAGCCGCAGGTCCGGCAGTACGTCCGCGATCGCGTTGAAGATCAGGTTGATCTCCATCACGGCCAGGGACTTGCCCAGGCAGAAGTGCGGACCGCCGCCGCCGAAGCCGAGGTGCGGGTTCGGGTCGCGGGAGATGTCGAACCGCTCCGGGTTCTCGAACACTTCGGGGTCGTTGTTGGCCGAGGAGTAGAACAGGCCGACCCGGTCGCCCTTCTTGATCTGCTGGCCGCCCAGTTCGACGTCCTGGGTGGCGGTCCGCTGGAAGGAGACCACGGGTGTCGCCCAGCGGACGATCTCCTCCGCGGTGGTCTCCGGCCGCTCCCGCTTGTAGAGCTCCCACTGCTCGGGGTGGGTCAGGAAGGCGTGCATGCCGTGGCTGATGGCGTTGCGCGTGGTCTCGTTTCCGGCCACGGCGAGCAGGATCACGAAGAAGCCGAACTCGTCGGAGGAGAGGTTGCCCTCGCCCTCGGCGGCGACCAGTTGCGACACGATGTCCTTGGCCGGGCACTCCTTGCGCGCCGCCGCGAGGTTCATCGAGTAGGAGACGATCTCCATGGCCGCCTCGGCGCCGATCTCCTCGGTGATCGCGTACTCCGGATCGTCGTACGAGGCCATCTTGTTCGACCAGTCGAAGATCCGGGCCCGGTCCTCCTGCGGTACGCCGATGAGCTCGGCGATGGCCTGGAGCGGCAGCTCCACGGCGATGTTGGTGACGAAGTCGAACGAGCCGTCGTCGTCGGCCCCGGCCAGCGCCGTCTCGACGATGGAGCGTGCCCGGTTGCGCAGCGTCTCCTCCAGGGACCGGATGGCGCGGGGGGTGAAGCCGCGCTGGACGATCTGGCGGACCCGGGTGTGCTCGGGCGGGTCCATGTTCAGCATGATCAGCTTCTGGACGTCGATCTGGTCCCGGCTGATCGACTCGTTGAAGCGGATCACCGCGGTGTTGGTGTTCGACGAGAACAGTTCGGGATGGGTCGAGACGTACTTGACGTCCGTGTGCCGGGTGACGACCCAGTAACCCGAGTCGTCGAAACCGGAAATGCCGGTGGGCTGGGTGCACCACCAGACCGGTGCCGTCTCCCGCATGAGAGTGAACTCCGGGTGCGGGACCCGGGCGTGGAGCAGGTCGGGATCGGTGAAGTCGAACCCTTCGGGCAGATGGGGGCAGGGCATCGGCAGCTCCAGGTCAAGAACTCCAGGTCGGTCCGAGAGGCGCCGGAACGTTGTCTGACGACCCATCAGAAGTTGCCCGCAAGGTAGTAACGAGTTCTACAACTGACAAGGGGCATGGCCGGATCTGTTGCGTGAAGCATCGGTGAATCAGGCCGGTTTGCCATGGGTGCCGGTCGTGAATGCCGGGCAAGGTGCGTGCACGACTCTTGCGTACCGGGGGTAAGCCTCATAAGACTGCATGAAGAACTAGAACGCGTACTAGTTCCTTCCGTGGGCGCCGGGACGCCTCTGCGGAAGTGCGAGGAGAGGACGAGCTCATGGCCGCGGAACCCGTCATCGTCGAAGCCGTACGCACTCCCATCGGCAAGCGCGGAGGCGCGCTCGCCAATCTCCACCCGGCCTACCTGCTGGGTGAGACCTACCGTGAACTTCTCGGCCGGACCGGCATCCACGCCGACTGCGTCGAACAGATCGTCGGGGGCACCGTCACCCACGCCGGCGAACAGTCCATGAACCCCGCGCGCAACGCCTGGCTCACCGTGGGACTTCCGTACGAGACCGCCGCGACGACCGTGGACTGTCAGTGCGGTTCCTCGCAGCAGGCCTCCCACATGGTCGCCAACATGGTCGCGGCCGGGGTGATCGACGTCGGGATCAGCTGCGGGGTCGAGGCGATGTCGCGCGTACCGCTGGGCAGTGGCTCCAAGCACGGGCCGGGCAAGCCGTGGCCCGACGAGTGGAACGTCGACCTGCCCAACCAGTTCGAGGCCGCCGAGCGCATCGCCCGCAAGCGCGGGCTCACCCGGGAGAACGTCGACGCGCTCGGCCTCATCTCCCAGGAGCGGGCAGCCGCCGCCTGGGCCGAGGAGCGTTTCAAACGGGAGACGTACGCGGTCCAGGTGCCCACCACCGAGGCCGAACAGGCCGCCGGTCAGGGCATGTGGCGGCTCGTCGACCGTGACGAGGGGCTGCGCGACACCACGATGGAGGGACTCGCCCGGCTCAAGCCCGTGATGCCCACCGCCATCCACACCGCGGGCAACTCCTCGCAGATATCCGACGGCGCCTGCGCGATCATGTGGGCGTCCAAGCGGATGGCGCGGGCCCTGAAGCTCAAGCCGCGGGCCCGGATCGTCGCCCAGGCGCTGGTCGGCTCCGACCCGCACTTCCACCTCGACGGTCCCGTCGACGCGACCCGCGCGGTGCTCGGCAAGGCCGGGATGTCGCTCAAGGACATCGACATCGTGGAGATCAACGAGGCCTTCGCGTCCGTGGTGCTGAGCTGGGCGCAGGTCTTCGACCAGGACCTGTCGAAGGTCAACGTCAACGGCGGGGCGATCGCCCTCGGGCACCCGGTCGGCTCCACCGGAGCCCGGCTGATCACCACGGCCCTGCACGAACTGGAGCGCCGGGACAAGGAGTTCGCGCTGATCACCATGTGCGCGGGCGGCGCGCTGGCGACCGGCACGATCATCCAGCGCCTCTGAGGGCTGTCCGGCTTGCGGGGGCCGCGACCGAAGCGGCCCCCGCCACCGGGTCAGCCCTCCAGCGACCAGCCGCTGAAGTCCGCCCGGCCCCGACGGCCGGACCCGCCGTTCGCCGCCGTCATGAAGAACCCGACGTCCTGGACGGCCGCCGCCCCCGGTACCGTCGCCGCGCCCAGGGTCCGCCAGGTCCTCCCGCCGTCCGTCGAGCAGGAGCCCGTGTACGAGGCGCCGGCCCGGGTCAGCCGCAGCAGTACCGGCCCGGTGACGCCCGGGAGCGAGTCCCGCTTCTCCAGCGTGCCGTCGCCGTTCGCGTCGTACGAGAGCACGACCCCGTTGGCCGGGGTCAGGGCCAGGTTCAGGAAACCCCTGGACCCGGTCGTCGCCATCGCGTTGCGGACGACGATCCCGGCCCGCGCCCAGTTGCCGGTGTTCTCCTGGGAGTCCACGCGTACGGTCGCGCACCCGCCGTCCATGAACGCCGCCGCCCTGTACACCGTCCCGAACTGGGCGGTCGAGCCCCACAGGTCGCTCCCCGCCCCGTCGATGGCGAAGCGGCCGGCGGCCTGGCCGAACGACGCGTCGTTCGCGTTGTGCGTCAGCCAGCCCGCGCCGAGCGGCCCCGCCACGTAGATCCGCCCCTGGACCACCGCCGTGACCGGTCGTTCCCCGCGCGGCCCGTACTCCGTGCGCAGCTCGAACGGATGCGGCTCCAGCGGGTCCTTCGGCGCGGCCGGCGGCGCGGTGACCCGCCAGCTCGCCCCGGTGCTGCCGCCCGCTTCCACACCGGCCTGCTCGACGGGACCCTGCGCCTCGCTCTCCAGGCCGGGAACGGCGAGGGCGAAGCGGACGGGGCCGGTCGGCCGCAGCCCGTTGACGTTGCGGAAGCCGGCCTCGACGACCGCCGAGCCGCCCGGCTCCACGGTGGCCCGGTCGGCCTCGACGGTGACCGTGCCCTGGTAGGGGGCGGTGGACAGCGTCTCGTACACCCGGCGCGCGGCGCGGTGCACGGCGCTCGCGTTCAGCTCCCGCAGCGGGTACGCCTTGTTCTCGTGCGTCCACGGTTCCTCGACGGCGTACCAGTCGAAGGTCCTCGGTGTCCGGTCATGGGCGAGTGCGTCCGCCATCTCGTCCAGATAGCTCTGCCACTGCGGCAGATGGAAGTCGCCGATCAGGCCCTGCCAGTCACGGTTGGCGTAGTTGGCCAGTTTCCCCACGTCCGCGGCGGGACGGTCCGCCCAGGTGGTGATCAGAGCGCGGGCCGTGTGTTCCAGCTGATCCGCCTCGGCGGGCGAGGAGGCGTACCGCCGTGCCTCGTCCAGCCACGGGCCGAGCATGAACGCCCGGTGGCCGCCGGTCATTTCGTCGCTCAGCCGCATCAGTTTCAGCCACAGCGAGGACAGCGCGGCGAACGCGTCCCGGTCCTTGCGGTCGTAGGCGGCGCGCAGTTGCGGCAGCAGTTGCCGGGAGCGGTTGGCGAGTGCCTGGCGGGCGAAGTCGGTCAGGTCGAAGCGGTACGCCTCCGACCGGCGCAGCGGTTCCCGTACCGCGAGCAGGCCGGCGAACGCGCGGTCGAAGCCCGCCGAGTCGAACGACAGCTGGGTGGTCCCCCAGTACGTGGCGTTGACCGCCGCCAGATCGGGTCGGGCCGCGAACAGGGAGTCGTGCGGGCGGCCGTCGCTGCTCTGGACGTCGTACGCGGTGTCACGCAGCGCGGCGAAGGCCGCCGTGGCCTGCCCGTCCCGGCCGCCGTAGCGGAACTGCGCGTACCGTGCGAACCACTCGGCCCGGTCGACGGTCTCCTCGCGCCAGGCCAGCTCGGTGAACAGCTCGAAGGCGGCCGGATCACGGTCGGTGGACTCCGGCAGATAGGCGGTGCCGGTCAGGGCGCTGCCCTCCTTGTCCCGCCAGGCCGGGAACTTCTGCGTCCAGGACGGAGCCATCGCGCCCAGCGTGGTCCGGCCGCCGAAGTTCGGGATCGCGCCGAAGGCGTACGGGGTGTTCCCCCACTCCTTCTCGCGGTCCGTCGACTCGTCCAGCTCGGAACGGCCGTCCACGACCAGGACATGCGTCTTGTCGAGCGCGGCCAGCATCTCGGGGCGCGGGTTGCCGGTCCAGCCCATGATCACCCAGGTGGCGCCGGGCCGGGCGGTCTGCAACGCGCGCTCGATCCCGCGCGCCGCCTCGGGGATGTCCACCCCGCCCGCGCTGCCTCCCTCGTGGAGGATGTCCATCTTGTACGAGGGCACGTCGTCGAACAGCACCCGCTGGTGCCGGTAGAAGGACTCGGCGACCCGGGCGAAGGTGTCGGTGCGCGGGTCCAGCCAGTCCGGGCGCCGGAACCCGGACCAGAGGCCCTGCGGGACGACGGAGGCGCCGGGGTTGCGGTCGGCGAACTCGCCCGGGACCGTACCGAAGTACCCGGGCAGGACCGGGGACATGCCGAGCTCGCGCATCCGGTCGGCGGCCCGCCGGCCCAGCGCGGCCCGCCGGGCGATGAGCTCCGGTCCGACCGGGCCCCCGTACCCGCTCATGTTCTGCAGCAGCCACCACGGCTGGTGGGTCGGCGCCGGGATCCAGGCCCTGGCCTCCGCGTCGCTGTAGCCGAACTCCTGCAGCATGCGGTGGTACACCGCCTCCTGACCCACGGTCAGGAAGATCTCGTTGCAGCCGTGCAGGGCCAGCACGTCGAGCGTCCGCTCCCAGCGTGCCCAGTCGGCGTACGGGGCCGTGTACCCGTCGTACGTGTCGTTGAAGGCGAACCGGTGCGGGACCGTCGCCGCGCGTTCCAGCGGCTGCCGGGGCGCGGGCAGCACGGCAGGCAGGCCGAGTTGGCTGCCGGCCCAGGAGATCACCGCGTCGCACACGTACTTCAGGTACCAGTGCACCCCGGTCAGGATCACCGCCGGACTGGTCCCGGCGACCTCGACGCGCCCACGCGAACCGCCGACCCGGAAGCGGTCGCCGCCGTCCGCCGGATCGAGGAGGGTGAGCCGGAACTGGTCGGCGTGCCCGCCCACCAGGCGCCCCAGGGCCGCCCGCGCGGCCGCGGTCGCCGCCGCCGCCCGGGCCGGCTCGGCCACCGCCGGGATCCGCGTGCCGAGGGCGGCGGACATGCCCACCGCTCCGGCCGAGGTCAGTAGCGTACGTCTCGACAACTGCGTCACGAGCACTCCTTGGTCGTCGCCACGGATGGTGCGTCAGATGTGAACCGGATTCTGCGGGGCGCACGTTAATGGGGGGACGCAGGCGCGACAACGGGTCCCCAACATCTTTCGGACAGGCCGCCGGATGGCCCAGGGGCTGGTCGAGCGTATGACGAAGAGCCCCCGTACACCGCGGGTGCGGTGTACGGGGGCTCTTCGTCGCTACTGGCTCCGGTCCGGGTGGACTCAGTACCAGTTGTTGGCCTGCCAGAAGGACCAGGCACCACAGGGGCTGCCGTAGCGGGAGTTCATGTAGTCCATGCCCCACTTGATCTGGGTGGTGGGGTTGGTCTGCCAGTCGGAGCCGGCGGACGCCATCTTCGAGCCGGGCAGCGCCTGGACCAGGCCGTAGGCACCGGAGGAGGCGTTGGTCGCGCTCGGGTTCCAGCCGCTCTCGTGGCTGACGATGTTGCTGAAGCACTGGAACTGCGCGTCGTCACCGATCATCTGCTTCGCCGTGTCCTGAGCACTCGCGGCAGCGGACGTCGGCGCGGCGGTGGTGGCCGCCATGGCCGGGGAGACGCCCAGGGCCACACCGGAGGCACCCAGCAGCACTGCTGCACCGGCGACGGCGGACTTGCGACGGGCGAGGATGTTACGGGCGAACGACACAGGGAACCTAACGTCGGGTACGGGGGAGTCGCGTGCTCCGGTCCGAATCCTGCGTGGACCGTTGCGCGTTGACCGCTGTCCGTTCCGGTGGACGCTGCGGTGCTCGGCGACGTCTCAAGTGTTAGCCGCGCCGTTCGGCGACCGCAACGACCCCCGGTACGACCCCGCCTCGCACCCGGGGCCGAAGGTCCCGAACCACCTCAAACCGCTCGATAGCAGGTCGGAGCGGGTGGAACGGGGTCCGGCGACCGCCCTGTGAGACTCCTAAGCCGCTTCGTACAGGACCAAGGTCCTGTGGGTGCCCTCACTCCCCGGGACCCCCGAATGTGACCTGGGCCTCGAAGGCGGCCCGCCTCGTGGCCCGTCGCAGCGCCTTCAGGAGCGCGTTTCCGACGGTCAGTGTCAGGACGACGGTGAGCACGGCCCGGCCCAGGTCCCAGCCCAGCGAGGTGGCCGTGCAGTAGGCGAGGAAGCGCACCAGGTTGTCGCCCAGCGCGTCGCCGGGCCGGAAGGAGATGCCCGAGCCGAGCCCCGGCACGATCGTCCATCCGTAGAGGTTCATGACCGTCCCGTACGCGAACGAGGCCACCGCCCCGTAAGCGGCGAGCATCAGCAGCTCCGCGCGCCCGCGCAGCCGGTCCGGTCCCGGCAGCATCCCGGCGCCCATCGCGAACCAGCCCATCGACAGCATCTGGAAGGGCATCCACGGGCCCACCCCGCCGGTCAGCAGCGCGGAGGCGAACATCGTCACCGAGCCCAGCACGAAGCCGAAGCCCGGCCCGAGCACCCGCCCGCTCAGCACCATCAGGAAGAACATCGGCTCCAGACCGGCCGTACCGGCCCCCAGCGGGCGCAGCGCGGCCCCCACCGCGGCCAGCACCCCCAGCATCGCGACCGCCTTCGCGTCGAGCCCGGAGTCCGCGATCATCGCGACCACCACCCCGACCAGCAGCGGAAGCAGCGCGGCGAACAGCCACGGCGCGTCCTGGGAGTGCGCCAGCCCGGAATCGGGCCCGGCCAGCAGCGGCCAGCCGAAGGCCCCCACCCCGATCGCGCTGATCAGCACCAGCGCGGCGACCGCCCGCGGCCCGAGCCGCACCGGCCGCGCACCGCGCCCTGTCGTACCGGTCACCCGACACCTCCCAGCGCCTCGCGCACCTGCGACACGGTGAGCCACTCCTGCGGGGCGAGGATCTTGGCGGTCTGCGGGGCGAACGCGGGCGAGGACACCACCACCTCCCGGGTCGGTCCGTCCGCCACGACCTCCCCGTCGGCGAGGATCACCACCCGGTGGGCCAGCTCGGCGGCCAGCTCCACGTCATGGGTGGCCAGGACGATCGCATGGCCCTCGGCCGCCAGCGTGCGCAGCACCCCGACGAGCCGGGCCTTCGCCGCGTAGTCCAGACCACGGGTCGGTTCGTCCAACAGCAGCAGCGGGGGACGGGCGGTGAGCACCAGCGCGAGCGCCAGGGCGAGCCGCTGCCCCTCGGACAGATCACGGGGATGGGTGGCGTCCGCCACACCGGGCAGCAGCTCGGAGACCAGCGCCCGGCAGCTGCCAGGAGCGGCGCCCGCATCGGCGTCGGCCGCGGCGCACTCGGCGGCGACGGTGTCCGCGTACAGCAGGTCGCGCGGCTCCTGCGGTACGAGGCCGACGCGGCGCACCATCTCGCGCGGCGGTGTCCGGTGCGGGGTACGGCCGCCGACGAGCACGGTGCCGGACGTCGGCTCGACCATGCCGACGAGGGCGGAGAGCAGGGTGGACTTGCCCGCGCCGTTGCGGCCCATCAGGGCGACGGTCTCCCCGGGCGCGACGGTGAGCGTCACCCGGCGCAGCGCCTCGACGCGCCCGCGCCGCACCCCGAGACGCTCGACCCGGGTGGTGGCGTCGGTGACGGGCTCGGGTGCCTCCTGCGGAGGCCGGGCGAACAGCCGGGCCAGAGCGGAGCGCCGCGGCGCGGGGTGGTGAGCGGGCGCCGGCGGGGGAAGCTTCCCGGTTCCGCCACCGCCGACCGGCCCGGGCGCCACACCCTCCAGCCGCTCCCGCATCCCCGCGGCCCGCCGCCGGGCGTCGCGGACCGACAGCGGCAGCGGCTCCCAGCCGGCCAGCCGCCCCAGCGCCACCACCGGCGGATGCACCGGAGAGACGGCCATCACCTCGGCGGGCGCCCCCATCACCGGGGCGGCGCCCGGCGTCGGCAGCAGGACGACCTGGTCCGCGTACTGGACCACGCGCTCCAGCCGGTGCTCCGCCATCAGGACCGTCGTCCCGAGGTCGTGGACCAGCCGCTGCAGCACCGCGAGGACCTCCTCCGCCGCCGCCGGGTCCAGCGCGGACGTGGGCTCGTCCAGCACCAGGACGCGGGGGTGCGGCGTCAGGACCGAACCGATCGCGACGCGCTGCTGCTGGCCCCCGGACAGGGTGGCGATCGGCCGGTCGCGCAGCCCGGCGAGCCCCAGCAGATCCAGGGTCTCCTCGACCCGTCGCCGCATCACGTCGGGGGCGAGGCCGAGCGACTCCATGCCGTACGCCAGCTCGTCCTCGACCGTGTCCGTCACGAAGTGGGAGAGCGGGTCCTGGCCCACGGTGCCGACCAGGTCGGCGAGCTCACGGGGCTTGTGGGTGCGGGTGTCCCGACCGCCGACGGTGACCCGCCCGGTCAGCCGGCCGCCGGTGAAGTGCGGCACGAGCCCCGACACCGCACCCAGCAAAGTCGACTTGCCGACCCCGGACGGCCCGACGAGCAGCACCAGCTCACCCTCGGGAACGGTCAGGTCGACGCCCGACAGGGTGGGGCGGTCCACGCCCTCGTACTGCACCGAAACATCGTCGAACCGGATCACACCTGCTCCTCGAAGCCTGTGGGGGAAGGCGGGACGGGCGAGCCCGTGGGAGTGGGCGGGACGGGCGCGACCACCGCCGGCAGCAGCCCGATCAGCACCGCGGCGGCCGGCCACAGCGGCAGCACGGGCGCGGTCAGCGGTACGACACCGGGGTGCAGCGCCGCCGGATCCGCACTGCCCGCCCAGATCATCGCCACCGCGACCGCCGCACCGGACCCCGCGACCAGCCAGGCCCGCACCCCCCACCGGTCGGGCCGGTAGCGGGTCCGTACCGAACGCGCCCCGCCGAGCCGCAGCCCGGCCATCGCCGCGACGAGCCCGGCGATCAGCAGCGGCAGCCCGTACACCGCGCCCTCAGCGGCGAGCAGCCCGTACGTACCGGCGCAGACGCCCAGGAGGCCGCCGAGCGTGAGGACGTTCGTGGTGTGCCGGACGGCGGCCGGGACCTGTGCGGTGCGACCGTAGCCGCGGGCGTCCATCGAGGCCGCCACCGCGACCGACCGCTCCAGCGCACCCTCCAGCACCGGCAGCCCGATCTGCAGGACGGCCCGCACCCCGCCGGTCGGCCGGCCGCGCAGCCGCCGGGCGGTGCGCAGCCGCATCACGTCGGCGACCATGTTCGGCGCGAACGTCATCGCGACGACGACGGCGACCCCGGCCTCGTACAGCGCCCCGGGCAGCGACTTCAGCAGCCGGGCCGGGTTCGCGAGGGAGTTCGCCGCGCCGACACAGATCAGCAGAGCGGCCAGCTTCGCCCCGTCGTACAGGGCGAACAGCAACTGCTCGGCGGTGACCCGGCCGCCGATGCGGACGCCCTTCGCCCACTCCGGCAGCGGCACCTCGGGCAGCGTGAACACGACATGCGTGCCGGGGATCGGGGAGCCGAGGAAGGCGGAGAAGAGCAGCCGTACACCGATGACGAACAGCCCGATCCTGATGAACGCCCCGTAGGAGCGGGCCCACGGAGCGTCCGTGCGGCGCGCGGCCACGACGTACCCCGCCACGCCGACCAGCAGGCCGAGCAGCAGCGGGTTGGTGGTACGGGACGCGGCGGTCGCGAGCCCGAGCGCCCACAGCCACCAGGCGCCTGCGGGCAGTGCGTTGCTCCGGGTGGCTGCGGGCGCGCGCCAGGCACGGACCCGGTCCACCGGTGCGCCCGCGGTATCCGCAGGCGCACCGCTCGTCGAGCCGGTCATCCGCGGCGGCGGCGGGCCTGCGCGACTGCGGCGATGCCGACGAGCAGGACGGCGCCGACCCCGACGAGGACCCCGGCGGACGGCCCGCCGCCGTCCGCACCGTCGCCGCCGGTGGTGACACCGGCCGACGTGGGCGCGGAGGCGTCGGCCGTGGCGGTCCTGCCGCCACCCGAGTCCTGGGACACCTGCTCACCGCAGCCGGAGTCCGGATAGCCGGAGATCGCGCAGAGCAGCGCGTCGCTGCCGTACCGCAGCGGCTTGGCCACGGAGGCGAGGGCCTCCGCGCTGCTCGCGTCCTCCGGGACCTGCGCGCACGCGGTCCGCGGAGCGGGGGGAGTCTCCCCGTCCGGGGCGTCGGCGGCCGTACCGGGATCGATGACGAGAGCGACCCGCTTGCGGCCGTCCTCGGCGGGCGTGTCCGCGCAGATCTTCGCGAAGTCGGGGGCGTGGCGCGGCTTGGCCGCGTCCTGCGAGTCCGCGCTCACGGCGAACCGGAAGCCCTGCACCGAACCGTCGTCCGGCCGGACCAGCGACGGCCCCTGGGTGGCATACGCCCACCCGCTGCCGGAGCCCTCCCAGAACGACCAGTAGCGGTAGCCCGCCGCCTGGGCCGTGCCCGTACCGAGCACGGCCAGGACGGCGCCCAGGACCACCAGCAGTACGGTGGCCCGTCCGGCGCGTGCGCTCTTCCGGCCCGAGGCCGCCCGACGGCTCCTCACAGCTGCTGGTTCTTGCGGCGGCCGCTGATCAGGAACCCGGCGCCGGCGCCGACGGCGAGTCCGATCCCGACGAACCACCAGACACCGCCGATGCCGTCCCCGTCGCCGCTGTCCTTCTTCTCCTCCTCGGTGGCGCTCGCCGTCGGCTTCTTGTCGGTGGAGGGCGCGGGACCCGTCGCGTTCAGCTGGGCGACGAGGTCGGCGCCGCCGAAGTCGTGGACGTCGGTGCCGGTGGCGTGGGCGGCCATGACGAGCTGCGCGTAGGCGGCGGGGCCGTTCTCCTTCGCCCAGTCCGCGGAGTTCTTCTCGAGCCACTTCACGGACGCGGCGGCCTTGTCCTTGTGGCCGGCCGCGGACAGGGCGACGACCGCGTCGGCGGTGTTGCCGAAGTCGGGCTGCGGGGCGCTGTCCTCGGCGCCGGGCATCGGCGGCGAGTCGAGGTGGCCGGTCTTCTTGAGGGCCCCGGCGAGGTAGTAGGCGCCGTTCTGGGCGGCCTGCTCGGGCTTGACGGTGTCACCCCCGGTGCAGGTGGGGTCCTTCACCGCGGCGTTGTTGCCGACGACGAGCCCCTTGCCGAGCGATCCGAGCACGGCGGCCGCGGTGGCGTCGCCGTTGGCGACGAGCTTGCCGGCCTTGTCGGGCTGGTACGCGAACGCGCCGCCGTCCTTGCCGCCGCAGGGAATGGCGAAGGTGAGCAGCGCGTCGTACGGCGTCCTGCCCTCGCTGTTCGTCACATCGTCGAGCTTCTCGCCGGCCCGGGCGAGGGCGCCGATCACGATCGAGGTGGAGTTCGCGTCACTCGGGCTGCCGGCGGTGTAGCCCCAGCCGCCGTCCTTGTTCTGCACGGACTTCAGCCAGGAGGCCCCGTGCTGCACGAGATCCTCGTGCCCGCGGACCTCGTGCAGCGCCTGCACGGCGGCAGCCGTCGCATTGGTGTCGACCATGGTCTTGGCGTCGCAGCGCACGGTCGGGTCCGGCCGGTACGCGGGGAACGCCCCGCTGTCGCACTGCTGGCCGATCAGCCAGTCGACGGCCTCGTCGGCGGGCGAAACACCCACGGCCCGCTGCGAGGCGAAGGCCAGCGACTGCCGCCACACCCCGTCGTACGTCGGGTCCTTCGTGCCGTACAGCCCCGAGGGCAGAGACACGGACGGCGAGGGGGAGGGGGACGGCGCGGCGACTGCGGCCGGGGCTGCGGCCACACAGAGCACGGTGGCGGTGGCGGCGAGCGCGGCTGCGCTGCGGCGTACGGTCATGGCGGGCGGGGCCTCTCCTGGGGGAACCGGGCACAGGCACACACAGGCACCAGGCTCCGGCTCCGTATACCTCGACGGTGCCGGCCACCGGGGGGTCCCGACGGCACGAGCCGGTCACGACACGGACAGGGCATTCCGACTCCCGCCCGGCTGGGCGGTCACGGCTGCGGGTCAGCGCCGGATTCGCACCGGCTTCCCCCTGAACGGACATGATGACGACCAGCCCACTCTACCGGGCGGGTCCCGGGGCCCCTCGGTGTGGGCGGCCCCGGCATCCGACGGCATGGCCCTCTGTGGCCGCTGCCGGGGCCGCCCACGGAGGCGCCGAAACGCGCATGGCTCTTTCGAGGAGTGATCGTTAAACTACAACCGGCTTAAGAATCAGTCTGGTTGAAAGGGCGGGGCGGGCATGACAACAGGTCCGGGGGGATTCCCTCCGCCTCCTCCGTCCCGGCCACCGGGCCCGCCCCCTACCCCTCCTCCTTCTCCGCCTCATCCACCGCGGACGGATCCTCCCCGGTGGGCATGGTGGGTCGGCGGGATCGCCATTCCGCTGGCCGGCATCCTGGCGACGGTGATCTTCAGCAACGACCCGGAGCCCGTCTCGGCTCCTGCCCCGGCACCCGCCCCGGCCTCCAGCAGCGCGCGAACCAGACCGAGCACACTGCCGAGCCCGGACCAAGCCTGGGGGGAGAGCGAGTCGCCCACGGCGACTTCGAGTGACACGGTGTCCGCGAGCCCTTCGGCCACCTCGGATGTCGACCTCACGGCGCCGGCCGGGTACGCAGAGGCGACCGAGACCATGTGGGGCCTCGCGCCGGGTTCCTGCGAACACTCCGAACAGCAGATCGTCGACCTCGACGACGGCATGAGCCGGGTGGAATCCGGCGACGGCGTGGTGAAGGACCCCCGCGGAGCGGAACTCCTCTACTGGCCGTCCGAAAGCTGCATCGACGACTTCGGCGACTATCAACTGCGCGCCCTGCCCAACACCCGCGTGGGACTCCTGCAGACCGGCATGCCCAAGACCTTCGAGTCCTGCAAGGCCGCGTCCGGGACCGGTTTCGGAGGCCTTCAGCTCTCCGATGGAAGCGAGAGCGAAGCCCGGGGTTTCGTCGAAGGCGCGGCCGTGTGCTCCGTAACAGACCGAGGCGCCGTCTCCATGGCCCTGATCGAGCACATGGACGGTGGGACATTCGACGACGTATCGGTGAGCGGCAGGCTCTACGTGTGGCCGAAGTCGCCCTGATCCGCCTCGTCCGTCCCTCGGCGACAGCACGCCCGTACGCGGAAAAAGGGGATGAGGACCGACCGGAGGCCGTGCTTGCATGAGCCCCATGGTGTCCACCGACCGTTTGCTCGCCTTCGCGGCGATGTCGTTCCTGCTGATCGTGATCCCGGGGCCCAGCGTGCTTTTCGTGATCGGGCGGGCGCTGGCGCAGGGCCGGCGCGCGGCGCTGACGACGGTCGTGGGCAACACGACGGGCGCGTTCCTGCTCGTCTTCGCCGTGGCCCTCGGAGTCGGGTCGATCGTCGAGCGTTCCGTCCTCGTCTTCACGGTGCTGAAACTGGCCGGTGCCGCCTACCTGGTGTATCTGGGCGTCAAGGCGTGGCGGCAACGAGGTTCCCTGCGGGCCGCGTTCACCGGCGAGGAGAAGGCCGCGCAGGGAGGACTGCGCACGTTCTGGGACGGGTTGGCCGTCGGTGTGGCCAACCCCAAGACCATGGTGTTCTTCGCCGCCGTGCTGCCGCAGTTCGTCGACCGCGCCCAGGGACACATCGCGGTGCAGATGCTGGTGCTCGGGCTGGTCTTCAACATCATCGCGTTGGCCTCGGACAGCCTGTGGGGCCTGCTCGCGGCGACCGGCCGGGACTGGTTCGCCCGCTCGCCCCGGCGCCTCTCACTCGTCGGCGGAATCGGCGGCGTCACGATGATCGGCCTCGGCGTCACCGTGGCCGTCACCGGACGCAAGGACTGACCCCCCGACCACCCGCGGCGCGTCAGCCCCGGGACGGCTCGGGCGCCGGGGTCCGCCGCGCCGGCGGGACGATCGCCGGGGCGGGGTCCTCGCCGAGGAAGAAGCGGCGTACGACGCGCTCGGCGGCGTGACCGTCGTCGTACGGGCAGAAGCGCTCACGGAACGCGCCGCGCAGCGCGGTGGCCTCCGCGTCGCGCCAACGGCCGCTGCGGAAGGCGTCGATGAGTTCGTCCTCCGTGGTCGCGACGGTTCCGGGGGTGTCGCCCGGCCGGCCGGAGACCAGGTCGAACGTGACACCGCGGACCGCGTTGTAGACCTTCCAGTCGGAGGCGTCGATGACGATCGGGCGGTCGAGGTTGGCGTAGTCGAAGATGAGGGACGAGTAGTCCGCGATGAGCGCGTCCGCCGCCAGGCAGAGGTCCTCGACGGACGGGTGACCGGACACATCGATGACGCTGCCCTGTTCGGCGAGGTCGCTCAGCTGCGGGTTCGCCCGGTCCAGGTGGTGGGTGCGGACCAGCAGGACGAAGTCGTCGCCCAGGGCCTTGGTCACGCGCGCCAGGTCGAACGTGGGGGTCCACTCCTTGTGGTGTTCGCGGTGGGTCGGCGCGTACAGCAGCGCGGTCCTGCCCGGCGCGATGCCCAGCCGGTCGCGGATGGCGGCGACGTCCTCGGCGGTCGAGGTGAAGAAGCGGTCATTGCGCGGGTAGCCCGCGTCGAGAGACTCGAACGTGCCGGGGTACACGCGCTCCCACTGCTCCGTGGAGTGCCGGTTGGAGGAGACGCTGAGGTCCCAGCGGTTCACCTGCTCCAGCAGACGGCCGAAGTCCATGCCCTGGGCGGCGGCGGGATACGCCTGCTGGTCCATGCCCATGCGCTTGAGCGGCGTGCCGTGGTGCGTCTGCAGATACACCTGCCCGGGGCGCTTGGCGATGTCGTCCGGGAAGGCGGCGTTGCTGACGAAGTACGTGGCGCGGGCCGTCACCTCCCCGTAGCGGCGCGAGCCGGGCACGACGTAGTCGATGCCGGCGGGCACCTGGCCGGCGAGATCCTCACGGACCACCCAGACGCCGTGCACCTGCGGCGCCAGCTCCTTGGCCTTGTCGAAGACCGCGGCCGGGTTGCACGAGGGCAGCAGGCCGTCGTACGAGGTGTAGACGGCGAGGTGCGGATCCAGCGGGCGCCGGCGCTGGAAGGTGGACAGGCTCGTGGCCGCGTGCTTGCCGACCCGGCTGGTGGCCCCGAGGACCTTCCTCGGTCCGGCCCGCTTGACCCGGGCGGCGAACTCCGTCGCCTGATAGGTGCGGAAGGACCGCTTGGCCAGGGCGCGCATGTGCACCCCCATCGTTCCGCCGGGCAGGGTGAAGCCGGCGGGGATGTGGGCGGCGTAGAAGTCCGCGGTGCGGCCGAAGTAGTCCTTGCGGTCGGCGGGCCTGACACGCTCGGAGCGCTTGAGCGAGAACAGCATGTGGTGAATGGCACGCTCGAACAGCATCGGCTTGGACCAGGCCAGTTCGGGGCGTTCGTCGAGGAAGGCGAACAGGCCCTCGTACTGCTCGAAGATGTCGAAGTGCTTGCGGCCCGGCGTCTTCGTGATCGCGCCGTGGCGGCGCTGGCGGTATTCGACGCCGACCCTGTTCAGACAGCCGATGCGCTCGGCCGTGACCATCGCCATCTGGGTGACCGGAGCGTCCTCGTACAGGCCGGGCGCGTACTGGAAACCCTGCTCCAGGAAGAACTCGCGGCGGAACGCCTTGTTCCAGGCCACCAGGAAGAGATGGATGTACTCGGGCCGGTCCTGGAGTCGGAAGACGTCCGTGCCCGCCCGCTCGAACAGCTCCGTGGACTGGCTCGGGCCGCCCCTGCCGTGCCAGAACGTGCGGACGTGGTCGAAGACGAGGATGTCCAGGTCCCCGACCGCGTCGAGCCGGGCGGCCAGCGCCTGCAGCAGGCCGGGGGTGTAGCTGTCGTCACTGTCGAGGAAGAGGACGTAGTCGCCCGTCGCGCGCTGGAGTCCGGCGTTGCGCGCCCGGCCCAGCCCCACGTTCTGGGGCAGGTGCACGGCCTGGACACGTGCGTCACGGGCGGCGTACTCGTCGATGATGTCGCCGCAGGAGTCCGGCGAGCAGTCGTCGACGGCGATCACCTCGATGTCCTGGAACGACTGCCCGAGGACGGAGTCCAGGCACTCGTGGAGGTATCCCTGGACCTTGAACACGGGGATCACAACACTGAAACGAGGCATGCGGGGAACTCCAGATGACGTACAGGTTATCGGGGTCGAACACGAAGACTACCGACCCCGATGGGGCGGTTGCGCGTGCGCTCTCACCGTCACCCGGAGTGGGCCGGGCGAACGGACCGTGGTGTTCCGGGTGCGCCGGTATCGCGCGCGGGTGGCTAATCATTCCGGTTTGTCCTGAGAGTCCGGTACCTATAGATTCCCGCCGTGCCGTCCCTCGACTGCTGCCTCCCGGCCCGCAGCCGAGCGGCGACGCGACCCGTCACCATCGGCTGGGAGGGCCTCGCCCACATGTCCGGAACTGATCGCCGGTGGACTGTCGTGCTGCGCGGAGCCTGGAGGGACGGCACGCTGTGGCCCTGGTGCCTGGCGGCCGTCGCGGCGGCCTGCGGTTACGGCGTGGCGACCGTCTTCCACCCCGGCTACCTCAGCGCGGACAGCAACACCCAGCTGTGGCAGGCGCTGGGGGACGAGCCGGTGAACGACTGGCACCCACCGGTCATGGCCCTCGCGTGGCGGATCCTCATCGGGATCACCGGGGACTTCTCGGTCATGGCCGCCCTGCAGACCGCTGTGCTGTGGGGCACGCTGTGGGTCCTCGCCCGGCTGGTGTGGAAGGGGACCGGCAGTCGCGGACTCTCCCTCGCGGTGCTGGCCGTCGGCTTCGCACCGCACATCATGAACCTCACCGGCGTGGTGTGGAAGGACGTGCACCTGGCGTACGCGCTCCTGGCCGTCTTCGCGATCGCGCTCACCGTGCGCGAGCTGCCCCGGGACCGGGTGAGGACCCGCTGGGCCCTGCTGGTGCTGGGCCTGCTGTTCCTCACGTACGCCGCCCTCGTCCGCAAGAACGGCATCCCCGCCACGATCCCCGTCTTCGCCCTGCTGGTCCTCGCGGCATGGCCGGCCCCGGGCCGGCGCCGCTGGCTGGCCGCCACCGGTGTCTTCGTCGCGGTGGTGATGGCCGGCAGCATGGCCGTGAACGCGGCCACCCACCCGTTGACCACCCGCGTGTACGCGGTGATCCCGGTGGACGACCTCATCCACGTCCTCACCCCGGACCAGGTGCGCACCGCCGCCGACCGGGCCGGTGCGGACGCGGACCTGCGCGACCGCCTCGTCACCGCCGCCACCACCTGCCGGCAGCGCGGCATCACCTCCGACGGTTACCTGCAGTGCTTCCCGCAGAGCCGGCCGTTCGACGTGACGTATCTGGACCGGCGCGCCGACGTCCTCGTCCGGATGTGGACGCAGCAGATGCCCAAGCACTGGAAGGGTTACGCGGAGTACCGGACCCGGGTCTTCACCAAGCTGCTCTTCCGGAGCAACCAGACCTTCTGGGACGGCACCCGTGTCAACGCGGGCGCCCGCCTGCACCCCGAGGTGCGCGAGCAGCCGCTGAACGACACGCTGCGATTCGCCCTGCGGAACTACGTGACCGGGGCCGCCCGCGACCTGCCGATGCTCTTCCAGGGCTGGTTCTGGCTCGCCGTCTCGCTGGTGCTCGTGCTGCGCCGCCGGTGGGCCGGCCCCTGGAGCCGGGAACTGCGACTCCTGGGGGCCAGTTCCCTCCTCTACGTCCTCGCGTACCTGCCGACGGCTCCCGAGTCCAACTACCGTTACGTGTACTGGCCCGCGCTCGCCGGGACGGTCGCGCTCGCACTCGTGGCGACCGCCTGGGCGGCGCGCCGCCGCGCGGCCGCGGAGCCCGACGGCGGGCAGGCCGCCCGCCCCACGGTGCCCCCGGCCGGCCGGGCCCCCGAGGCCGCCCCCGCGGGGCCGCGCGAGGACACCGGCGCCGCGGTGTGACCCCCGGCCGGCGTCTCCCTCACACCGCCACGTACGTCACCGGTTCACTCCCCGCCAGCGCCTCGGCGCGGCCCAGCTTCACCAGCCGGCGCAGGTGGGACTCGGCCTCCGAGACGGCGATGTTCCGCGAGCCGTAGGGGATCTGCTCCCAGGGCCGGTTCCACTCCATCCGCTCGGCCAGCTGCCACGGCGTGAGCGGCTCGGCGAGCAGGGCGAGGAGGCCCGTCAGGCGCTCCTCGTGGTGGTCCAGGAGTTCCTGTACGCGGCCTGCCGCGTCCGCGAACGCGTACTGGTGGGCCGGGAGGACCTCGGCCACGCCCAGGCGGCCGATGCGTTCCAGGGAGTCGAGGTAGTCGCCCAGCGGGTCCGTGGCGGCCGTGGCGTCGTCCGGGTCCTCGTAGAGGCCGACGTGCGGGCTGATGCCGGGGAGCAGGTGGTCGCCGGAGAAGAGGCGGCCGCGGCCGGGGAGGTTGGCCGGGTGGTCCTCCTCCAGGTGCAGGCAGACGTGGCCCGGGGTGTGGCCCGGTGTCCAGATCGCGCGCAGGGCGCGGCCCGCCAGGTCGAGGAGTTCGCCCGGCACGATCTCGCGGTCCGGGATCGCCGCCCGCAGCCCGGGCAGCGTGCGCATGCGGCCGCCCTTCTCGCGGGCGGCCAGCAGCGGGGCGATGTGGTCCTCGGGCGCGCCGACCGTCGTCAGCTTCGCCGCCAGGTAGGCCAGCCAGGTGCCCGGTTCCGACTCCCGGGTGCGGCGGACGATCGCCGTGTCGGCGGCGTGCATCGCGATCCAGGCCCCGGACGCCTCGCGGACCTGGCCGGAGAGGCCGTGGTGGTCGGGGTGGTGGTGCGTGATGACCACGCCGTGGATGTCGGCGATGCCCACGCCCACGGTGGCGAGCCCCGCCGTCAGGGTCTCCCAGGCCTCCGGGTCGTCCCAGCCCGTGTCGATCAGGACCGGGCCGCGGTCCGTGTCGAGCAGATGGACCAGGGTGTGGCCCAACGGGTTGTCCGGGATGGGGACCTTGATGCTGTGGACGCCTCCACCGTGGTTGATCACCTGCGTCATGAACTCCCCATCTCTCCGCGGTCTCGGCGGCGTGCAGGTACGGCCACGACGCGCCGTGTCCACTGTAACGAGAACTTGTTCCAGTGGTAGCCCCGGTCGACCATCCGCATCGGTCCGATGTGGGCGGGCGCCCGGTCCCGGGCTCGACCGGCCTTGCTCCAGCCGTGGACTCCTGGAACTGGAACTGGTATCAGTTCTGACACGCAGTCAGGTATTCAGTAGATGCAGACGTCAGATGTGAAGTCAGCCAGTCGGTCGGGTCACGTGCCGCGTCGCGGGAGGCAGCAGCCATGAGCGAGCTTGTCGAACACGGAAAACTGTTCATCGGCGGGGAGTTGGTGGATCCGCTCGGACGGGATGTCATCGAGGTCATCTCCCCGCACACCGAGCAGGTCATCGGCCGCGTGCCGCATGCCGCGGAGGGGGACGTGGACCGGGCCGTCGCCGCCGCCCGGCAGGCGTTCGACCACGGGCCCTGGCCGCGGATGTCGCTGGACGAGCGCATCGCCGTCGTCACGCGGATCAAGGACGCGTTCGCCGTACGGTACGAGGAGATCGCCCGGGTCATCAGCTCGGAGAACGGCACCCCGTACACCTCCAGCGTCATGGTGCAGGCCCTCGCCGCGATGATGGTGTGGGACGCGGCGATCACCGTCGCCCGCACCTTCCCGTACGAGGAACGCCGGGACGGGGCGCTCGGCCCGCTGCTCGTCAGGCGGGAGCCGGTCGGGGTCGTCGCGGCCGTCGTGCCGTGGAACGTGCCCCAGTTCACCGCCGCCGCCAAGCTCGCTCCCGCGCTGCTCGCCGGGTGCTCGGCCGTCCTCAAGGTCTCGCCCGAATCACCCCTCGACGCCTACATCCTGGCCGAGATCGTCACCGAGGCCGGGCTGCCCGAGGGCGTCCTGTCGATCCTGCCCGCCGACCGCGAGGTGAGCGAGTGCCTCGTCGGGCACCCGGGCGTCGACAAGGTCTCCTTCACCGGGTCCGTCGCCGCCGGCCGGCGCGTCATGGAGGTCGCTTCGCGCAACCTCACCCGCGTCACCCTGGAACTCGGCGGGAAGTCCGCCGCCGTGATCCTCCCCGACGCCGACCTGAACGCCGCCGTCGCCGGCATCGTGCCCTTCGCCTGGATGATCAACGGCCAGGCCTGTGTGGCCCAGACCCGGATCCTCGTGCCGCGTTCCCGCTACGAGGAGACCGCCGAGGCCTTCGCCGCCGCCGCCGGCGCGCTGAAGATCGGCGACCCCCTCGACCCCGCCACCGAACTGGGCCCGCTCGTCGCGCAGCGCCAGCAGCAGCGCTCCCTCGACTACATCCGGATCGGGCAGGAGGAGGGCGCGAAGGTCCTGACCGGGGGCGGCCGTCCGGCGTCGCAGGAGCGCGGCTGGTACGTGGAGCCGACCCTCTTCGGCGACGTCGACAACTCCATGCGCGTCGCCCGCGAGGAGATCTTCGGCCCGGTCATCTGCCTGCTGCCGTACGGCGACGAGGACGAGGCCGTGAAGATCGCCAATGACTCCGAGTACGGCCTCAGCGGCAGCGTCTGGACCGCCGACACCGAGCGCGGCATCGACATCGCCCGCCGGGTCAGGACCGGCACGTACAGCGTGAACACCTTCAGCCTCGACATGCTCGGCCCGTTCGGCGGCTACAAGAACTCCGGCCTGGGCCGGGAGTTCGGGCCCGAGGGCTACGGGGAGTACTTCGAGCACAAGATGATCCACCTGCCCGCCGGGTACGGGGGCGAGGCCTGATGGGGGACCGGTGGAGCGTCGAGGTCGACCGGGGCGTCTGCATCGGGTCGGGGATGTGCGTGAACCACGCGCCGGACGGGTTCCGGCTGGACACCGCCCGGCAGTCCCATCCCGTCGACCCGGAGACCGACGCCAACGAGCGGATCCTCGCCGCCGCCGAGGGCTGCCCGGTCGAGGCCATCACGGTCGCGCTGGCCGACTCGGGTGAGGTGGTGTTCCCGCCGGAGGAGTGAGGGGGCCGGGGGTGCGGACCCCCGCCCCCTCAGGCGGGCGGGGCCACCAGTGAATCGGACCGGTGCGAGCGGCGCAGTGCTTCGGCCACGAAACCGGAGGCCTTCAGGTCCTCGACGACGTCCCGCAGGAATTGCACCGTCTCCGGCGTCCGGCTCCGGGGCGTCCCCACCGCCTGCCGGATCTCCATGAACCGGTCCTCGATCAGCCGCACTCCGTCCGGATCGGCCGCGACGAACTCCGTCATCGGCTGCCGGATGCCCGCCGCGGCCTCCAGTCCCTGCTCGCGGAAGACGTCGACGCCCTCCGCGCCGCGCACCACCGTCGCGTGCCGGAGGGTGCGGGTCAGGAACAGGTCGTACGCGGAGCCCTGCTTCACCCCGATCCGGACGCCCTCCCGGTCGACGTCCGCGACGGAGACGAGGGCCGAGCCGGACGGCACGGCGTAGACGCCCTCGATCAGTACGTAGGGGGCGGTGAAGGCGACCTCCGCCTCCCGGGCCGGATCGATCGCCAGGAAGCAGATGTCGGCCCGGCCGGTGGCCATCGCCTCGTACGACTTGCGGGCCGCGTCGAAGCAGAGGAGCTCCACCGGCACGCCCAGACGGGCGCCGATCTCGCGCGCGAGGTCGACCGTGACCCCGGCCGGGTCGGCGGGTGTGCCCTGGGCCAGGACCGGGTTCCCGAGGTTGACCGAGGCCCTCAGCACGCCGGCCGGTGCCAGGTCCTCGATGACGGAAGCAGCCGCGATCTTCATGGAGCGGAGTGTAGGACACCCGCCGTGCGGACAGCCTTCAGCGGGTGCCGGCGGGCCGTGTACCAGACAACAGGTGCAGCCGCAGCGCCAGTTGCAGTTCCAGCGCCCGGTCCGGCTCGTTCCAGTCCCGGCCCAGCAGCACCTGGATCCGGTCGAGGCGCTGCACCACCGTGTTCACGTGCACGTGCAGTTCGTCCTTGGCCCGGATCAGGCTGCCGCCCGCGGCGAAGTACGCGCCCAGCGTCCGCACCAGATGCGTGCCGCGCTGCGCGTCGTACTCCAGCAGCGGCCCCAGCGCCGCCGACACGAAGCCGTCGACGTCCTGGGCGTTGCCCAGGACCACGCCCAGGAAGCCGAGTTCCTCCACGCACGCGCCCTCGCCGGTACGCCCCAGCACCCGCATCGCCCGCAGACACCGCGCCGCCTCGCCGTACGCCGCCGCCAGCTCCCGGGGGCCCCGGGCCGGCCCGGCGCCGGCCACGGTGACCGGGGACTGCGCCAGCTGGCCCAGTTGGGCCGCCGCCGAGCGGGCCGCGTGCCCCGCGTCCGCGCCGTCCCCCTCGCCCTCGATCAACAGCACCACCGCGCCCGCGTGTTCGGCGCTCACTCCGTGGATGTCCCCGCCGAACAGATAGCGCATGGCGGCCGGGGCCAGCCGCTCCCGCGCCCCGGTCTCCGCCACCAGCAGCAGATGCGGGCGGTCCAGGTCGATGCCCAGGCGGCGGCCGCGCTCGGCCAGCCCCGCCGGATCGCGTCCGGCGTCCGTCAGCAGGTCGGCGATCAGCTCGCCGCGGATCCGGTTCTCCGTCTCGGCCACCGTGCGCCGCAGCAGCAGGAGCAGCCCCGTGACCACCGCCGAACGTTCGAACAGCCGGCGGTCGGAGTCGTCCAGCGCCCGCCCGCGGTGCAGTACGAGCCCGGCCAGCAGCTCCTGCCCGGCGAGCACCGCGCAGACCACCCGCCCGTCGCGGTGCACGGCACGCGCCCCCGTACGGGACTCCTCGGCCGCCTCCGCCAGCCACCCGGCGTCCATGCTGTCGGCGGCGAAGCCGCTGCCGTCCGGGCGCACCGCGGCCAGCGGGCGGCCGCCCGGGTCGTGAATGGTCAGCGGGGAGTCGAGCAGTCCGGCGACGGCCGCCGCGACGTCCTTGACGTCCCTGCCCCGCAGGACCAGGTCCGTCAGCCGGTCGTGCGACTCCTCGGCCCGCTGCATGGCCGCCGAGTGCGCCCGCACGGAGGCGTTGGCCTCGGCCAGCTCCGCGTTCGCCTCCGCCAGCTCGGCCAGGGCCGCGGTGGTGTCGGCGAGTGCGCGGGCCGTGTCGATGGCGATGGCGGCGTGCGCGGCCAGTGAACAGAGCAGGGCGACCTCGTCGGGGCTGAAGACCCGGGGCGCCCGGTCGGCCGCGAAGAGGACGCCGATCACCTTCCCCGTACCGCCGCGGCTGGAGCCGAGCAGCAGGGGCACGCCCAGAATGGCGACCAGGCCCTCGTCCAGGACTCCGGCGTTGATGTTGCGGGTGTGGTGGAAGCGTTCGTCGGTGCGGTAGTCCGGTGTCGCGTACGGGCTCGCGGTCTGTGCCACCAGGCCGCCGAGCCCTTCGCCGAGTTCCAGGCGCAACCGTTGGAACAGGACCGACACCGACCCGTCGGTCACCCGCATGTAGGTGTCGCCCGCCTCCTCGTCCGGAAGCGTCAGATAGGCCGTGTCCGTGCCCAGCAGCATCCTGGCCCGCCGCACGATCGCCTTCAGCACGTCGTCCAGATCGCGGGAGGCCGCCAGGTCGCCCGCCGTGTCGAACAGTGCGGTGAGCTGGAGCTCGCGGCGCCGGTGCTGCCGCAGGGCGCCCCTGATCCGCAGCGCGGTGGCCGTGGCCCGCTCCACCTCGGCGAGCTCCTCGGCGGGCACACCGTCCCCCCGCGCCTGCGAGGAGACCGCCCCCAGCGCCTCCGCGGGCGCGTCGTCGGCCAGCAGGTCGAACAGGCGCCGGAGATGGGGCGCGGCGGAGGGGAGCGGTTCAGGCATGGCGTCCAGCGTTCGTAGGGGGTTCGGGGCAGGCCGGTCAGTTGGCGGTCCAGCCGCCGTCCATGGAGAGCGAGGTGCCCGTGATGTGGCCGGTGCGCGGCCCGCACAGCCACAGGACCGCCTCGGCGACGTCCGCCGGCTCGATCAGCCGCTTGATCGCGCTGCGCTCCAGCATCACCCGCCCCACCACGTCCGCCTCCGAGATGCCGTGCGTCCGTGCCTGGTCGGCGATCTGGTTCTCGACCAGGGGGGTGCGTACGTAGCCGGGGCTGACGCAGTTGCTCGTCACCCCGTACTCCGCCGCTTCGAGCGCGACCACCTTGCTCAGCCCCTCCAACGCGTGTTTGGCCGTCACATAGGCCGACTTGTAGGGACTCGCGCGCAGCCCGTGCACCGACGAGATGTTGACCACGCGCCCCCAGCCGCGTTCGTACATGCCCGGCAGGGTCCGGCGCAAGATGCGGAACGGGGTCTCCACCATCACGCGCTGGATCAGCGCGAAGCGGTCCGGCGGGAACGTGTGGACGGGTGCGACGTGCTGGATCCCCGCGTTGTTGACCACGACGTCCGCATCGGCCGGCAGCGTGTCGACGACCGCGGGGTCGGACAGGTCCACCACCCAGGCCGTCCCGCCGATCTCCTCCGCCAGGCTCTTCGCCGCCCCGCCCGACCGGTCCACCACATGCACATGCGCTCCCGCCGAGGCCAGCGCCTGCGCACAGGCCCGCCCGATACCGCTCGCCGCGCCGGTGACCAGCGCGGTGCGCCCGGCCAGCAGCGGTTCTGCGGGTACCTGCGGTGAGGCGCCGGGGGAAGGGGCGGCGGGCTCGTGATCCGGTCTGCGGGAAGTCTCCATGGTCGTCACCGTAGGTACGCGGCGGCCCGTGTCACATGGCGCCGGTGCACACACCCTCCCGCCCCGGCATGGTGGTGGCGTACGTGGTGCCACACGGCGCGGGGACGCCCGCCGCGGGGCCCCGGACCGCACAAGGGCCCGGTCGCACACACCGGGCACGCGCCGGTGTCCGCCCGGCACATGGGCGCGGATGCCCCCTGCTCATAGGTTCCGGCAGCAACCCGATCCGCCGCACGCACCGACCAGGGAGGCACCCGTGCGCCCATCGATCCTGAGACGCCTGCTCCGCCGCTTCGCGTCCACGGCCGTCCTCGGCCTGCTCGCGGCGACACTGGGCACCACCGCCGCCGCGACGCCGGCCGCAGCCGCGGCCGGCGGCCTCCAGCAGGTCACCGGCTTCGGCTCCAACCCCGGCAACCTGCAGATGTACGCCTACACACCCGCCGGACTCCCGACCGGCGCGCCCCTGGTCGTCGCCCTGCACGGCTGTACGCAGACGGCCTCCGCGTACTACACCAACTCCGGCTGGCCGAAGTTCGCCGACGCGTGGGGCTTCTCCGTCGTCTTCCCGCAGACCACGTCCGCGAACAACGCGCTGTCCTGCTTCAACTGGTTCGACCCGGCCGACGACACCCGGGGCAAGGGCGAGGCCGCGTCGGTCGTGCAGATGGTCGAGTACGCGAAGCAGGCCTACGGCTCGGACGGCCGGCGGGTGTACGTCACCGGCCTCTCGGCGGGCGGCGGCATGACCGCGGACCTGCTGGCCGCCTACCCGGACGTGTTCGCGGGCGGCTCCGTGGCCTCGGGGCTGCCCGCCCAGTGCGCCACGAGCCAGGCGGCCGCGTCCGGCTGCCAGACGGGCCCCCAGAAGCTGACGCCCGCACAGTGGGGCGACAAGGTCCGCGCGGCCTACCCCGGATACTCCGGCCCCTGGCCCCGCGTGGCCATCTGGCAGGGCACCTCGGACTACACGGTCTACCCGGCGAACGCCACGGCCCTGCGCGACCAGTGGACGGACGTCTGGGGCATCGGCCAGACCCCGTCGTCCACCGACACCCTGCCCGGGAACACCACCCGCAGCGTCTACGACGACGCCTCCGGGAACCCGGCCGTGGAGACGTACTCCCTCTCCGGCATGGGCCACGGCCTGCCCGTCAGCCCCGGCTCGGGCGACCAGCAGTGCGGGACGACGGCCGCGTACTTCCTGAACACGATCTGCTCGACGTACTACACGGGCGTCTTCTGGGGCCTGGACGGCACCGGCCCCGGCGGGGGCGGTGACCAGCTCCCGGCTCCCGCGGGCGTGACCGTCACCGGCACCACGGACACCACCGCCTCCCTGTCCTGGAACGCCGTCGAGGGCGCCGTCTCGTACGCCGTCCACCGCAACGGCACGAAGGTCGCCTCGCCCACCGCCGCCGCGTACACGGACACCGGCCTCACCGCCGGGACCGCCTACCGCTACACCGTGACGGCGATCGACGCCGAGGGCAGGGCCGGCACCGCCTCGGGTCAGGTGACGGCGACGACCACCGGCGGCAGCGCACCCGCCACCTGCCACACCGCCACCAACTACGCGCACGTGGCGGCGGGCAGGGCCCACACCACCGGCGGGTACGTGTACGCCAACGGCTCGGACCAGAACATGGGCCTGTACAACGTCTTCGTCACCCACACCCTGAAGGAGTCACCGGCCGGCCACTTCGTGATCGCGGACAGCGGCTGCGTCACGGGCTGACGAGCCGCCGGCGGCGGCCCGGG
The DNA here is from genome assembly GCF_035917155.1 of Streptomyces sp. NBC_00385. Taxonomy (NCBI): domain Bacteria; kingdom Bacillati; phylum Actinomycetota; class Actinomycetes; order Kitasatosporales; family Streptomycetaceae; genus Streptomyces; species Streptomyces sp. NBC_00385. The sequence goes on from NZ_CP107951.1 coordinate 6,148,584, forward strand.
CCCGAAGTCACCTTCGGGCGGGCCGCCGTCGAGCTCAGATCTGGTTCAGGCCGCCGTCGACGTACAGGCTCGTACCGGTGATGAAGCTGCTCTGGCCGGAGGCGAGGAAGGCCACGGCGGCGGCGATCTCCTCCGGGCGCCCGAGCCGGCCCAGCGGCACCTGCTCCGCCAGGGCCTGCCGCAGTCCGGCGGCCTGCTCCGGATCGGGGACGAGCCCCGACAGGCCGGGGGTGTCGGTCGGGCCGGGTGTGACCGCGTTGACCCGGATGCCCCGGCCCTTGAGTTCGTTGGCCCAGGTCCGGGCGAAGGACCGGGTGGCGGCCTTGGACGCCGCGTACACGCCGAACGCCTCGTCGCCGGCGTCCACGTTGGTGGAGCCGTTCAGGATCACCGAGGCGCCGTCGTTGAGCAGCCGCAGCGCCTTCTGGACGGTGAACAGGGTGCCCCGGACGTTGATCCCGAAGAGCGTGTCGAAGTGCTCCTCGGTGATCTGCTCCAGCGGTGCGAACGCGGCGACGGAGGCGTTCGCGAACAGGACGTCCAGCCCCTGCCCACGATCCCGGACCGCGTCGTAGAGCCGGTCCAGATCGGTCAGGTCCGCGATGTCGCCGGTCACGGCGGTCGCCGAGCCGATCGTCTCGACGGCCGCTTCGAGTTCCGCCTCGCGCCGGCCGGTGATGAACACATGCGCTCCCTCGGCCGCCAGCCGCACCGCGGCGGCCAGGCCGATCCCCGTGCTGCCCCCGGTGACGAGAGCTGTCTTTCCTTCGAGCAGTCCCACGGCAATAACCTCCCCTGAATTCCGCATCGATCGATGCAGAATGTGAACGTACCACTTCCGCAGCGGTCGATGCGGAAGGGGTAACCTGCGGAGGATGGGAACGAAACAGGGCCGCACCGTCGGCCGCCCGCGAGGGTTCGACGCCGACGAGGCGCTCGAGCGCGCCATGCTGGTCTTCTGGGAGCACGGCTACGAGGGCGCCAGCCTGGCCACGCTGACCGACGCGATGGGTATCTCCACCACCAGCATGTACGCGGCCTTCGGCAACAAGGAGGAGCTGTTCCGCAAGGCTCTGGAGCGCTACACCGAAGGCCCGAGCGCGTATCTGGACCGTGCTCTCGAAGAGCCGACCGCCCTGGGCACAGCCACCGCGCTCCTGGCCGGCACCGTCCGGACCACCACGGCCCCGGCCGGCCCCCGGGGCTGCCTGGGCGTCCAGAGCGCCCTGGCCGCGAGCGACTCCGGACGGGCGGTCTGTGACCTCCTTGCCGCCTGGCGGAACGACGGCTGCTCCCGCCTCCAGCAGCGATTCCGGCAGGCCGTCGACGACGGTGACCTGCCTCCGGAGGCGGACCCGGCGGTCCTGGCCCGCTACGTCAGCACCCTGTCCTTCGGTATCGCCGTGCAGGCCGCGAGCGGCGTCGGCCGTGCGGAACTCCAGGCGACGGCCGACGCCGCGCTGCGCAACTGGCCACTGGGCCGATAACCGCCCCGCGCCCTCCGCTCCGCGGCTGCCTCTGGCTCGGGCCGCGGCCGAAGCCCCTGTCGGGGCCCGGGGCAACGTGCGGGATGCCGCTCAGCGCGCGAGCGCCACCAGCCGGTCGGCGACCTCCCGCCCGCCCCGCTCGCCCGTGAGAACCGTGTAGTGGTTCACGTCCTTCACCGGCACCGGCTCCACCCGGGTCCCGCCCAGGTCCGCCGCCGCGAGCCGGCTCTCGTCGTACAGCCCCTGCTCCTCGTCCATCAGGCCGCGCGCCGCCCACATCAGGGTCGCCCCGACAGGCAGCTTCCGTACCGCCGCGAGCACCTCCTCGTCGAACAGGCCGACGCCGTCCGTGCGGATCGCCTCGATCCGGCACGTCGAGTGCAGGGCGGGCTCCTCGCCCGTCAGGTCGCGCTGGATGTACGCGTCCACCTCGTCCGACCACGCGCCCGCGAACGCCGGATGCGCCTGCCAGAAGGCGCGGTAGGCGGCCCGGTCCGTGAAGGTCATCGACAGCCGTTCCATCGCCGGGCCGATCACCGCCGTCAGCAGCTCGTCGGGCGTCAGATGCGTGGGCGCGGGGAAGCCGATGCCGCCGTCGACGAGCAGTAGCGGGCCGAAGCGGTCCGGGTGCCGCACCGCCGCCAGGGCCGCCACGAACGCGCCCATCGAGTGGCCGGCCAGTACCGCCCTGTCCAGGCCCAGCGCCTCGGTCAGGGCGGCCACGTCGTCCGTGTGCGCGACGATGCCGTACGGGCCCGGAAGCCCCGAACTCCCCGCCCTGCCCCGCAGATCCGGGGCGACGAGCGTGACGCGGCCGGCCAGCTGCCGGGCCACCGCGGCCCAGGAGAGCGCGTTGGCGGTGATGCCGTGCAGCGCCACCACCGTCGGCGCCTGCGGATCGGTGGCCGGCCAGCGCAGTGCGGTCAACGCGCCCCCGCTCACGGGGACTTCTATCTCCTCGTACGGAATCACTGGTCTCCGGTCTCCTTCCGGTACGCGACGGCCCTCAGCCTGGAGGGCAGCCGGGCCAGGCCGCCCGGCAGCAGATGTACCACGGCCACGAACAGCACGCCCAGCAGGAACAGCGGCTGGGAGAGCGGGACGCGGAGTACCGCGGGCAGGTCGGCGACCGCGCCCGAACCGGCCAGATCACCGAGGCGGTGGTCCGCCCACGTGTAGAGGATTCCGCCGACCATCGGCCCCCAGCGGGTGCCCGAACCGCCCAGCACCACCATCACCAGCAGCGACAGGGTGAAGTCGGAGGTGGTGGTCTGGGGGGTGGATCCGCCGGTCAGGAGCAGGTGCACGACGCCGCCGAGCGCGGCCAGCGCGCCCGCGACGACGAAGGCCGTCAACTTGAATCCGTACGGTTTCAGGCCCAGCACCTCCACCCGGCGCTCGTTCTCCCTGATGCCCTCCCAGACGCGCCCGGTGGGGGAGCGGACCGCCCAGGCGACGACGGACAGGGTCAGGACGAGGTAGGCCAGCGCGATCCAGTAGAGGTTCGCGGTGTGGTCGATGCCGACGAGCCAGGACGGCAGCAGATCGGCCGGGGCCGCCCGGCCCTCCTCGCCCCCGGTGACGCCGCCGGGGTTGCGGGACACCAGGATCGAGCCCGCCTGGGCGAAGGCCAGGGTCACCATGGAGAAGCCGATCCCGGTGACGCGCAGGCTCACCGACCCCAGGACCAGGGCCAGCGCGATCCCGAAGAGGAGGCCGAGTACCGCGGCGAGCGCGAAGGGCAGCCCCGCCTCCAGCAGGAACATGTTGGTGGCGTAACTGCCCGAGGCGAAGTACAGGGCGTGGCCGAACGAGAGCAGCCCGGTGCGCCCGAGCAGCAGGTCGTAGCCCGTGGCCAGTGCGCCGAACAGCAGGCAGGTGGCGAGGAGTTGGAGGCTGCCCGCACTGCCGAGCGGGCCGTCCAGCAGTCCCGGCACGGGAACGGCGCTGAACGGCGCGACGGCCAGGAGCAGCAGGACGGCGGCGGGCCACCAGCGCAGCAGCCGTGGTGGGCCGGCCGGTGGCGCGGGGGCCACCGGGCCTTCCGTGCGGTCGTGTGTCTCGGTGGCGGTGCTCACGCGAGCCTCCCCGTCAGTCCGCGCGGGCGGATCAGCAGCAGCGCGGCGAGCAGGACGACGACCGCCAGGTCGCCGAGGCCCGCGGCGGTGTAGTAGTTGGCGAACTGCTGGACCAGGCCGATGACGACGGACGCCACGGCGGCGCCGGTCACCGAACCCATGCCGCCGGTGACCACGACGACGAACGCGAAGATCAGCAGCGAGGTGCCCTGGCGGGGGTCGACCGAGCCGAAGTACAGCCCGCCGAGCGCCCCGCCGAGCGCCGCGGCGCAGCCCCCGATCGCGAAGACGAGTGTGAACGCCCTGCGGACGTCGATGCCGAGCGCGGTGACCATGGCCCGGTCCTCGACGCCCGCCCGTACGACGAGTCCGTGCCGGGTCCGGCCCAGGAAGAGCCGCAGCGCCACCAGGACCACGACGGCCGCCGCGATCAGGACGAGGCGGTTGACCGGGACCTGCGCGCCCAGCAGCCCGAAGGTGCCGGACAGGGCCTCGGGCCCAGGGAAGGTCCGGGCGTCCGAGCCCCAGATGCCCGACAGCAGCGCCGGGACGGCGAGCCCCACCCCGACCGTGGCGAGCACCTGCTCGCGCGGCCGGGTGTAGAGCGGGCGGACGACGGCGAGTTCCAGGAGCACGGCGGCCGCGGTGCCCACCGCCGTACCGAACAGGACCGCGAGGGCGAAGCCGGCGCCGCCGGGTCCCGCGCCGGGCAGGTTCCCGGACGCGGCCCACCAGGTGCCGTAGGCGCCGATGGACAGCAGCGCCCCGTGCGCGAAGTTGAGGACGTCCATCAGGCCGAAGATCAGGGAGAGTCCGGACGCGATGAGGAAGTAGAGGGCTCCCAGACCGAGTCCGGTCAGGGTGAGCAGGACGAGGGTGGACATCAGGAATCCGCCTCCGCGGTGTGGGGGGTCAGCGGTCCGTGGCCCACGCCGAGCAGCCTGCGGGCTGCCTCCGCGTCGCCGAGCAGTTCGTCCGCCGGGCCCCGGTGGGCGGTCCGGCCGTCGGCCAGCACCACACAGTGCGCGGCCAGCCGGCGCACGACGGCGAGGTTCTGCTCCACGAGCAGCACCGGCACCGCCTCGGCGGCCCGCTCCAGCACCTGGGCGACCTCGGTGACCACCTTCGGCGCGAGGCCCTTGGTCGGTTCGTCCGCGATGATCAGCCGGTTGGCGTTGAGCAGGGTGCGGCCGATCGCGACCATCTGCTGCTGACCGCCGGACAGCGTCCCGGCCAACTGCCGTGACCGTTGCTGCAGTTCGGGGAAGAGTTCATGGACCAGCGCGTAGGCCGGCTCGCCCGCGCCGCGCCGTTCCGCCAGCCGAAGGTTCTCCGCCACGGTCAGCCCGGCGAAGACGCCCCGGTCCTCGGGGGCGTAGCCGATCCCCCGCCGGACCAGCGCGTGCGTGGGCAGCGCCACGGTCTCCTCGCCGTCGAAGCGGATGCTGCCGCTGCGCGGGACGAGGCCGAGGATGCCCCGTACGGTCGTGGTCTTCCCGGCACCGTTGCGGCCGAGCAGCGCGGTCACGCCGTGGCCGGCGACGTCCAGGCCGACGCCGTGCAGGATGTGGCGGCCACCGATCAGGACGCGCAAGTCCTGTACGGAGAGGAGGGTTTGCTCCGGCTTCGTTGTCACAACCCCTCCCCGAGGTAGGCCTGCTGCACGGTCGGGTCGGCGGTCACGGCTTCGGGGGTGTCCAGGGCGAGGAGGCGCCCGTGGTGCATCACGGCGAGCCGGTCCGCTAGGCCGAGCAGGACGTCCATGTGGTGCTCCACCATGAGGACCGTGCGGCCCTCCTCCCGGTGCAGGGCGCGGATCAGTTCGGTCAGCGCCGGGACCTCCTCGGCGCTCACTCCGGCCATCGGCTCGTCGAGCAGCATCAGCCGGGGCTCGCCCACCAGCAGTACGGCGAGCTCCAGCTTCCGCTTCTCGCCGTGCGACAGTTCGGCGGCCGTGGCCCGGGCCCGGTGGCCGAGGCCGGTGCGCTCCAGGACGCCGGCCACCTCGGCGGTGAACGGGTCGGCCCGCCGCCAGAGACGGTACGAGCCGCCCCGGGCGGCCTGCGCGGCGAGGCGGACGTGGTCGGCCACCGTCATCGCGGGCCAGAGGCTGGACGTCTGGAACGTCCGGCCGATGCCGCGCCGGGCGCGGAGGTGCGCGGGCCGGTCCGTGATGTCGGCGCCGTCCAGTGCGATCGTGCCGGCGGTGGGCAGGGTCAGTCCGCTGATCAGGTTGAACAGGGACGTCTTGCCCGCCCCGTTGGGGCCGATGAAGGCGAGGAACTCGCCCTCGCGGACGCTCAGGGTGATGTCTCGGACGATGGTCGCGCCGCCGACGCTCCAGCCGATTCCGTCCAGCCGGAGCACGGACGATGCCAGGACCGCCGGGCTGTGGGGTGCGGTCACGGTTCAGCCCGCCGAGGGCTTCGCGGGCGGCGCCACGGTGTCCATCGCCTCGGTGTCCAGCAGCTCCGGCTTCAGGGCGGCGCCCTTGCCGGACAGCCGGGCCACGAACATCGGCTGGAGCAGCGCGTGGTCCTCGGCCCGGACCTGCTGCCTGCCCTTGGCCCCGTCGAAGGTCCAGCCCTCCAGGGCCTTCGCCATCGCGGCCGGGTCGGTGGCGCTGCCCTCGGCGACGGCGTGCACGATCATCTGGGCGGCGGTGAAGCCGTCCGGGGTGAAGAGGTCGGGTGTGCCGCCGGCCTTCGCCACCGCGTCGAGCATGGCCTTCTCCACGGCGTTGCCGCCGCCCGCGCCCGGGAAGTAGTGCGCCAGGAACGACACCTCGGACCCGGCGGTCCCGAAGACCGGGTACGAGGCGGTCCCGGCGAGCCCGGTGACGACCTTGCCCGCGCCCAGGACGCCCTGCTGGTCCAGCGCGGTCCACAGGGCCGGGGCGGTCGAACCGGCCCAGGCGACGAAGACGAGGTCCGGCCCGCCCGCCTTGACCTGCCGGGCGAACGGGGTCAGGTCCGTCGCGCTGGGCGGCGCCAGCACCGAGCCGACCTTCGCGCCCTTGGCGCCGAGCACCGCCTTCACGGCGGCGACGTTGGCCTGGCCGAACGTGGAGTCCTGCGCGAGGACCGTGACCTTCTTGCCCTTCGCGTCGCCGAGCATCGTGCCCGCCGTCAGGATGTCCTGGTAGGACTGCCGGCCCGAGCGGAACGTGTAGTGGTTGATGCCGGTCACCGCGTCGGTGGCCGCCGGGCCGCTGACGTACAGCACCTTGTTCTGCGCGGCGAGCGGTGCCATCTGGAGGGCGACGCCGGAGTCGGTGGTGCCGGCCAGCACCTTGTAGCCCTTGCCGATGAGGTTCTTCGCGGCGGAGACGGCCTTGCCGGGGTCGCCCGCGTCGTCCTGCTCGGTGACCTCGATGCGGTGGCCGGCGACCTTGCCGGTGCCCTTCGTCGCGTAGTCAAGGCCGGCCATGAAGCCGTCGCGGTACTGCTTGCCGTAGTCCGCGAGCAGTCCGGTCCGGGAGTAGACCAGGCCGACCTTCACGGTCGCGTCGTCGGACTCACCGGACCCGCCGGACCCGGAGTCGCCCGCCGTGCCGGCGGCGGTGCAGCCGGTCAGCAGCAGACCGGCGGCGGCCAGGACGGCGGCGGCACGGATGTCGGTGAGGGATCTGCGGGATCTGCTGGCTCGGCTGGTTCTGCGACGCATGGTGACCGGCTCCTCGGCGTGTTCCTGTGATGTCGCCGAACCGTATGAAGACCGTGCCGTCGTCGATATGGTGCAGGGAACCCCACCTGACCCGGGAGGCGTGTGGGCGCCGCACATGGGCAGGGTCCGGAAGAAGTCAGGGGGCCGGATCCGGTGCCGTCAGGTCGATCAGCCGGCAGACGGTCTCGATGTCTATCTTCACCTGCGCGATCGAGGCCCGGCCCGACAGCCAGGTGATCAGCGCCGAGTGCCAGGTGTGCTCGATGACCCGGACGGCCGAGAGCTGCTCGGGCGACGGGTGGTCGAGCCCCATCGCGTCCAGGATGATCGCCGTCGTGAGCCGCGAGACCGTGTCCACCTCAGGGCTCACGCTGCGGTCGGCGAAGGTCAGGGCGCGCACCATCGCGTCCGCCAGATGCGGTTCGCGCTGCATCGCGCGGAAGGCCCGCATCAGGGTGTCGGCGACCCGTTCCGCCGCGTCGTCCCCGGCCGGGGGCCGTTTGCGGAGCGTGCCGTGCATGTGCTGGAGCTGGTCCTGCATGGTGGCGACCAGCAGATGGACCTTGGACGGGAAGTAGCGGTACAGGGTGCCCAGGGCCACCCCCGCGGCCTCCGCCACCTCACGCATCTGGACGGCCTCGAAGCCGCCCCTGCTGGCGAGCTGGGCGCTGGCGTGCAGGATACGGCGGCGGCGGGCCTCCTGGCGTTCCGTCAGGGGCGGCGATGCCGGTCTGGCTTCCGCTGTCATGTGTCCCATCCCGAGGCTTCTGTCCGCGGCCGCGAGGCTGCGGCGGCCGGTCCGGCGGCGCACAGCATGCCAGGGTGTGTGCCGTGGCGCGAATCACCTGATCCGGCCGTTGTACCGTTGCTACCTGCCGGTAGATTCGTAGCTCATTGAACGGTCCGGTCTATAACTTGTTCTAGATTAGCGCGAGCGGATACGCTCCGGCGGACACGCAGTGAGAAGGGGAGCCGAGTGTGACCGCTGAGGCCATAGAGTCGGGCCCCCGTACGGGCGTCGATACGTCGGACACAGGCGCCGGCCCGGCTGACGACCGGCCCCTGCGCATCGCGCTCCTCACGTACAAGGGGAATCCCTACTGCGGCGGCCAGGGCGTCTACGTACGCCACCTCGCCCGGGAGCTCGCCCGTCTCGGCCACAGCGTCGAGGTGATCGGCGCCCAGCCCTACCCCGTGCTCGACGAGGGCGTCCCCCTCACCGAGCTGCCGAGCCTGGACCTCTACCGGCAGCCGGACCCGTTCCGCACCCCGAAGCGCGGCGAGTACCGGGACTGGATCGACGCCGCCGAGGTCGCCACCATGTGGACCGGCGGCTTCCCCGAACCGCTCACCTTCAGCCTGCGTGCCCGGCGCCACCTCGCGGCCCGGCGTGGCGAGTTCGACGTGATCCACGACAACCAGACGCTCGGCTACGGGCTCCTCTCCGACCTCGGCGCCCCGCTCGTCACCACGATCCACCACCCGATCACCGTCGACCGGCAGCTCGACCTGGACGCCGCCCCGACCCGTCGCCGCCGCGCATCCGTACGCCGCTGGTACGCCTTCACCCGCATGCAGAAGCGGGTCGCGCGCAAGCTGCCGTCCGTGCTCACCGTCTCCGGCTCCTCCAAGCAGGAGATCGTCGACCATCTCGGTGTGGACCCCCGCCGCGTCCGCGTCGTGCACATCGGCGCCGACACCGACCTGTGGTCGCCCGACGCATCCGTCGCCGAGGTGCCCGGCCGGATCGTCACCACCTCCAGCGCCGACGTCCCGCTCAAGGGCCTCGTCCACCTCGTCGAGGCGCTGGCCAAGCTCCGTACCGACAACCCCGCGGCGCACCTCGTGGTCGTCGGCCGCCGCGCCGAGGACGGCCCGGTCGCCCAGGCCATCGCACGGCACGGACTCGGGGACGCCGTCGAGTTCGTCAAGGGCATCAGCGACACCGAACTCGTCGACCTGGTGCGCGGCGCCCAGATCGCCTGCGTCCCCTCGCTGTACGAGGGCTTCTCGCTGCCCGCCGCCGAGGCCATGGCCACCGGCACCCCGCTCGTCGCCACCACCGGCGGAGCGATCCCCGAGGTCGCGGGCCCGGACGGCGAAACCTGTCTGGCGGTCCCGCCCGCCGACCCCGGCGCCCTGGCCGACGCGCTGGGCCGGCTGCTCGGCGACCCGGAGCTGCGCACCCGGCTCGGGGCGGCGGGCCGCGCACGGGTCCTCGCCCGGTTCACCTGGAAGCAGGCGGCGATCGGCACCGCCGCGCTGTACCGGGAGGCGATCGCGGCCCGCGCCGCCACCGGCCCCGGCGGCCGAAGGTGACCACGCTCCTCACCCGCAACCTCCCTCTCCGACTCCGACCCCTCGACCGCGAAAGCAGGCATTCGTGCTGACCGTGGACTTCACCCGCTTCCCGCTCGCCGCAGGCGACCGAGTGCTCGACCTGGGCTGCGGCGCGGGACGCCACGCCTTCGAGTGCTACCGGCGCGGCGCCCAGGTCGTGGCGCTCGACCAGAACGGCGAGGAGATCCGCGAGGTCGCGAAGTGGTTCGCCGCGATGAAGGAGGCGGGTGAGGCCCCCGAGGGCGCCACCGCCACCGCGATGGAGGGCGACGCGCTCAACCTGCCGTTCCCCGACGCGTCCTTCGACGTCGTGATCATCTCCGAGGTCATGGAGCACATCCCGGACGACAAGGGTGTGCTGGCCGAGATGGTCCGGGTCCTGAAGCCCGGCGGCCGGATCGCGATCACCGTGCCGCGCTACGGCCCCGAGAAGGTCTGCTGGACGCTCTCCGACGCGTACCACGAGGTCGAGGGCGGCCACATCCGCATCTACCGGGCCGACGAGCTGCTGGGCAAGATCCGCGGCGCCGGCCTCAAGCCCTACGGCACCCACCACGCGCACGCCCTGCACTCGCCCTACTGGTGGCTGAAGTGCGCGTTCGGCGTCGACAACGACAAGGCGCTGCCCGTCCGGGCGTACCACAAGCTGCTCGTCTGGGACATCATGAAGAAGCCCATGGCCACCCGGGTCGCCGAGCAGCTGCTCAACCCGGTCGTCGGCAAGTCCTTCGTGGCCTACGCGACCAAGCCGCACCTGCCCGCCGTGGTGACCGACGAGGCCCCCGTGCGTGCCGGCGACTCCGCCAAGGCCGAGGCGTGAGTCTTCCCGAGCGGACCGAACACCTCGTCCTGCCCGGAGTGCTCACCGCCGGGGAGGCCGCCGAGACCGTCGCCGCGGTGCTCGCCGTGCAGTGCGACGACGGCGCGATCCCGTGGTTCCGCGGCCACCACCTCGACCCGTGGGACCACACCGAGGCCGCCATGGCCCTGGACGCGGCCGGCGAGCACGCCGCCGCGGAGCGGGCCTACGAGTGGCTCGCCCGCAACCAGAACGAGGACGGCTCCTGGTACGCGGCCTACCACGACGGCGACCCGCAGCAGCCGACCGACCGGGGCCTGGAGACCAACTTCTGCGCCTACGTGGCCGTCGGCGTCTGGCACCACTACCTCGCCACCGGCGACGACGCGTTCGCCGACCGGATGTGGCCGACGGTCTTCGCCGCCGTCGAGTTCGTCCTGCGGCTCCAGCAGCCCGGTGGGCAGATCGGCTGGAAGCAGGAGGCCGACGGCACCCCGGTGACGGACGCGCTGCTGACCGGCTCCTCCTCCATCCACCAGGCCCTGCGCTGTGCGCTCGCCCTCGCCGAGTGCCGTGAAGAGCCGCAGCCCGACTGGGAGTTGGCGACCGGGGCGCTGGGGCACGCGATCCGCAGCCACCCGGAGCGCTTCCTCGACAAGAGCCACTACTCGATGGACTGGTACTACCCGGTCCTCGGCGGTGCGCTCAGCGGGCCGGCGGCCCAGCAGCGGATCGACGAGGGCTGGGACCGCTTCGTCGTCCCGGGCCTCGGTGTGCGCTGCGTGCTGCCCAACCCGTGGGTGACCGGCGGTGAGAGCTGCGAACTGGCCCTGGCCCTCTGGGTGATGGGCGAGTCCGACCGGGCCCTGGAGATCCTCCAGTCGATCCAGCACCTGCGGGCCGAGGGCGGGATGTACTGGACGGGGTACGTCTTCGAGGGCGACCGGGCGTTCTGGCCCGAGGAGCACACGGCGTGGACCGCCGGTTCCCTCCTGCTGGCGGTGGCCGCCCTCGGGGGGGACGAGGCGACCACCGCGGTCTTCAGCGGGGAGAGGCTGCCGAAGGGCCTTGAGCCCGACTGCTGCGGCTGAACGCGCCTGCTTCCACGGCGCACTCAGTGCCGGATGCGGCCGGCGACCGCGTGCCCGACGAAGAGGTACACCACGGCGGCCAGACCGTATCCGCAGACGACCCGGGCCCATGCCGCGTCGAAGGTGAACAGGTCGTACGACCAGCCGGCGAGCCACCGGGCGCTGTGCTGCACGAAGTCGACCAGGTCGTTGCCCCGGTTGGCGTCGAGCAGGTACATCAGGATCCACAGGCCGATGATGAAAGCCATGATGTCGGCCACCACGGCTATGACACGTGCGGCGGTACTGCTTCCGTTGCCTCGTCTGTAAGACATGGACTCCGGGTTGCCGCTTTCGGCCGTACGAAACCCGGACGGCGGTCCCGGGTGGCGGCACGGACCGGCCGCGGCCAGCCTGGCGGGGGAGTGCCGGGCCCCGGCACCACCGTGATGTCCCCGGTCAGGGAGGCCCGCCGTGCCCCGTTCCGTACCGCTCCGCCGACTGTTCGTCGCGCTGCTGCTGTCCTGCTCCGTGCTGGTCGGCACCACCGCCTGCGGGGGCGACGACGGCAACAGCAGCAGCAGCGCGAGCAGTTCGGCGTCGCCCGGCGGTACGTCGTCGGCCGAGGCGCAGAAGTTCGCCAAGACGCGGTTCGTCGCCAACGCGGGGCTCGCGGCGGGCGCGACGTACCAGTGGATCGTCAAGCCGTACCGCGCCGGGAAGTTCAAGAAGGGCGCGGACGGGCGGACCTTCGCACTCGTCAAGGCCGGGCTCGCGGGCGGCTTCTCCTACAACCGGCTCAAGGCGGCCACGGAGAACGCCAAGGGCGACCCGCTGCTGTCCAAGGCCGTCGCCCCGCTCACCGCGGGCATCGCGTCCCTCAAGGGCATGGCCACCAAGCTCCGCAAGGGCGAGATGGGCGACGGGGACATCGGCGCGTTCGAGAGCGTCATCAACGACATCAAGGACGCCGGCAAGAGCGCGGGCGCCGAGGTCAAGGACAAGGTGCCGTCCGCCTCGCAGCTCGGCGGATAACCGCATGTGGGGAGGGTCGCGCCCGCACTAGAGTGCGGGCATGACCACCCCCCTCGCGCATGAGCGCTACTGCGACGAAATCGTGCGGCTGACCGACGTGTTGAGGTCGGCGATCAGCGGCGCGGATCTCGAAGCGACCGTCCCGACCTGCCCCGAGTGGACGCTGCGCGACCTCGCCGTCCACATCGGCGGCGCCCACCGCTGGGCCGGCGAGATCATCCGCACCCGGGCCACCGAGGAGCTCCCGGACGAAGACGTGCCGGCGTTCACCCCCGACGGCGACGACCCCGGGGTGCTCGACACCTGGCTGGCGGCCGGGGCGGCCGGCACCGCCGGCGCGCTGCGGGAAGCGGGCCCGGAGGCGGAGGTCTGGTCCTGGTACCGGGACCGCAGCGCCGGCTTCTGGGCGCGGCGGATGGCGCTGGAGACGGTGGTCCACCTGGCGGACGCGTCCCTGGCCGCGAAGGTGCCGTACACGATGGTGCCCGACCTGGCCGCCGACACGATCGACGAGTGGCTGGAGATCGTCGCCCACGCCCAGGCCGAGGGCGACCCGGAGGCCGCGGAGCTGCGCGGCGGAGACCGCTCCATCCACCTGCACGCCACCGACGTACCGGACGCCGAGTGGCTCATCGAGTTCGGTGAGAACGGCTTCACCTGGCGCCGTGCGCACGGAAAGGCGACCGTGGCGCTGCGGGGCCCGCTCACCGACCTGATGCTGGTCTTCAACCGCCGCCTGGCCCCGGACGACGACCGGGTCGAGGTGCTGGGCGACGCGGACCTGCTGGACTTCTGGCTGGCCCGCTCCTCCTTCGGCTGAGCGTCGGCGGGGGCGCTTCCGGTGTGCGGACGAGGCGGGCCTGGGCCAAGCTGGACGGGATGCCCGCCCCCTTCGCCTCCAGGAGGTGCCGATGGACCCGGTCCGGGCCCTGGAGCGGATCGCCTTCCTGCTGGAGCGCGGCAGGGGCGAGACGTACCGCGTCCAGGCCTTCCGCACCGCCGCCCGCACGGTGGCGGCGATGCCCGACGGCGAGGCCGTGGAGCGGGTCACGAACGGCTCCCTGGAGCGCGTCAAGGGCATCGGCCCCCGCACCGCCCAGGTGATCCGCGAGGCCGTCGCCGGACAGACGCCCGTCTACCTGGAACACCTGGAGACGGAGACCGACGAGAGCGGCCCGCTCGCCGAGGGCGGTGAGCGCCTGCTCGCCCTGCTGCGCGGCGACTGCCATCTGCACTCCGACTGGTCGGACGGCGGCAGCACCATCGAGGAGATGGGCCGCACGGCGGCGGAGCTCGGCCACGACTGGGCGGTCCTCACCGACCACTCGCCCCGGCTGACGGTCGCGAACGGCCTCTCGCCCGAGCGGCTGCGGGAACAGCTCGACGTGGTCGCCGAACTCAACGAGCGCTGGGCGCCGTTCCGGCTGCTGACCGGTATCGAGTGCGACATCCACCTCGACGGCTCCCTCGACCAGGAGGAGGAGCTGCTGGAACGGCTGGACGTCGTCGTGGTCTCCGTCCACTCCAAGCTGCGGATGGACCCCGCCCCGATGACCCGCCGCCTCCTCGCCGCGGTCCGCCACCCCCGGGCGAACATCCTCGGCCACTGCACCGGCCGCCTGCTCACCGGCCGGGGCCGCCCCGAGTCACAGTTCGACGCGGACGAGGTCTTCGCCGCCTGCGCCGAGTCGGGCACGGCAGTGGAGATCAACAGCCGCCCCGAACGCCTCGACCCACCCCGCCGCCTGCTGCGCCAGGCCGTGGCCGCGGGCACCCTGTTCGCCCTCGACACGGACGCGCACGCCCCGGGCCAACTCGACTGGCAGGCTTACGGCTGCGCCCGCGCGCAGGAGTGCGAGGTCCCGCCGGAGCGCGTCGTCACGACGTGGACGGCGGACGAGCTTTTGGGCTGGACGCGGGAGGGGCGGGTGCCGGGCGGGGCTGGGGCGGGGGTCTGAGCCGCGGCTTCTCCCTCGCGGGCATCGGTGTCGCTTCGTCCAGCAGGTGCCGACACCGTTCACGGGCTTCGCGGGAGTCATGCCGGGATGAAGCCCGGCCACCAGGGTGGGACGTTGGCCGGGCACAGCGGGGCGGAGTAGGAGTCGGGCATGCCGAGCCATGTGACGAGGAACCAGGTGGACCAGACGGTGAAGACGAGTCCCGCAGTGAGGGCTGACCTGCGGTGACGTTTCCCCAGGGTGCTGTGCAGGAGCACCCACGGCACCACGGCGGCGATCCATATGAGAGGCGCAAGAAACAGCAGAGTCATGCTGTTGGCAGCTGCGTTGCCGCCGACGTCACAAGCAGCCCACGCCCTCCCGATGGCAGCAGTGGCCACCACCGACGTCAGCCCACCGAGGAGGACTCCGGAGCCGACCCCTCTGAACCACGGGCCCGGAGAACTCGTTGGGCGCTTCCGGAGCCGCCGCCCCGTCCCATCACGCGCCCGGCCCCGATTGCCCTGTGCCCGAGCTGCCCACGCTCGACACCGAGGTCACGCCGGGCAGTTGCCACCCGTTCAGGCTGGTACGGATGATGTTGGTGAGTCAGCATGGGTGTGCGCGGTACGGGGGTCGTGCGCGCAAACGATGTGCGACTTGAAGAGGGCCCATGACTGACGAGCAAGGCACCCCGACGCCGGTGGACGGAATCGACACGGGCACGCCGCATTCGGCGCGGGTGTGGAACTACTGGCTGGGCGGCAAGGACAACTACGAGGTGGACCGCCGGCTCGGGGCGACGATGGAGGAGCTGTACCCGCAGATCATCGACATAGCGCGCGCCTCCCGGGCGTTCCAGGCGCGGGCGGTGCGCTATCTGGCCGGTGAGGCGGGGATACGGCAGTTCCTGGATCTCGGCACCGGGCTGCCGACGGCCAACGCGACGCACGAGGTCGCCCAGGACGTCGAGCCGACGGCACGCATCGTGTACGTCGACCACGACCCGATCGTCCTGGCGCACGCGCGGGCCCTGCTGACCAGCCGGCCCGAAGGCAGGACGGACTATGTGCACGCGGACCTGAGGGACGCGAAAACGGTGCTGCGCGAGGCCGCCCGGACGCTGGACCTCGACAAGCCGGTGGCCGTGATGGTGCTCTCGACGCTGGGTCACGTCGCGGATTCGGGCGAGGCCGCGGCCCTGCTCAGCAGTTACCTGGACGAGCTTCCCGCGGGCAGCTACCTGATGCAGTGCGACACCATCGGGACGCCGGAGACGGAGGCCGGGTCCGAGGAGTACGCCAGTGGCGGCGCCATGCCGTACATCTCGCGGCCCAAGGAGATCATGGCGACCTTCGCGGACGGACTCGAGCTGGTGGAGCCGGGGTTCGGCTCGATCAGCCTGTGGCGCCCCGAAGAGCCCGTCGTCGGTGAGCCGGTCGACCAGTGGGGATTCGTCGCCGCCAAGCGGTAACGGTTCCGGTCCTACTGGTTGAGTTCTGCGAGTACGCGCAGGGTGTGGGGGTCCGGCGCCGTCACCAGGAGATCGGTGACCGGGCCCTTGCGCCACAACTCCAGTCGTTCCGCGATGCGTTCGCGGGGGCCGACGAGTGAGATCTCGTCGGCGAACGCGTCCGGGACGGCCAGCACCGCCTCCTGTTTGCGCCCGTCCAGGAACAGTTGCTGGATGTGCCGCGCCTCCTCCTCGAAGCCCATCCGCGCCATCAGGTCCGCGTGGAAGTTGCGGGCCGCGGCGCCCATGCCGCCGATGTAGAAGCCGAGCATCGCCTTCACCGGCAGCAGGCCCTCCGCGACATCGTCACAGACGTGCGCCCGGGCCATCGGCGCGATCATGAACCCCTCGGGCAGGCCGCTCAGGGAGGCCTCGTACACATCCGTGCGCATCGGCGACCAGTACAGCGGGAGCCACCCGTCCGCGATCCGGGTGGTCTGGGCGATGTTCTTCGGGCCCTCGGCGCCGAGCAGCAGCGGGAGTCCGGCGCGCAGCGGATGCGTGATCGGCTTCAGCGGCTTGCCGAGGCCGGTGGCGTCCGGGCCGTTGTACGGATGGGAGTGGAACCGCCCGTCCAGGGCGACGGGCGCCTCGCGGCGGAGGACCTGGCGCACCACGTCGACGTACTCGCGGGTCGCGGTGAGCGGACTGCGGGGGAACGGCCGCCCGTACCAGCCCTCCACGACCTGGGGGCCGGACAGGCCGAGGCCGAGCATCATCCGGCCGCCGGAGAGGTGGTCCAGGGTCAGGGCGTGCATCGCGGTGGCGGTCGGGGTGCGGGCCGCCATCTGCGCGATGGCGGTGCCCAGCCGGATACGGGAGGTGTGGGCGGCGATCCAGGTCAGCGGGGTGAAGGCGTCCGAACCCCAGGCCTCCGCCGTCCACACCGAGCCATAGCCGAGGTCCTCCGCCGCGCGGGCGAGGTCCAGATGGGCCGGGTTCGGGCCGCGGCCCCAGTAACCGAGAGCGAGTCCGAGCCGCATGGTCGCTGCCTCCCACGAACCGAAGTGCTGACGAGGCGTCAGATGTAGTCGGAGGGTACGACAGCGGCCCCCCGCCCGGAAGGGGCGGGGGGCCGCTGTCGGTGATGCGTGTGCGTGCGCGCCTTCGCGTCAGCCGCGCTGGATGCCCGTGGTGTCCTGGAGCACACCACGACGGCCGTCCTGCGTCTGGGCGATGAGGCCCGGGCCGCGCTGCTCGACCGCGAGGTACCAGGTACCCGGCGCCAGTTCGGCGATCGGGGCCGGCGAACCGTCCTCGCCGTACAGCGGGCGGGCAACCGGCACCGCGAACCAGAACGGGGTGAAGTCACCGGCGGGCGCCGCCTGCTGGGCCGGAGCCTGAGCCTGCTGCGGGTCGGGCTGCTGCGGCTGACCGCCGAACGCCGGTGCCTGGCCCTGCGGCTGGCCACCGTACGAGGGCTGCTGGGCGCCCGGGTAGCCGTAGCCCTGGCCGGGCTGACCGGGCTGGCCACCGTACGGCGGCTGCACGGCCTGCGGCTTCGGGGCGCCCGCCAGCGGGGCCTTGAGCGCCGGGAGCAGCGGGGAGGCGACCGCACCCGCGGCCAGCGCCAGCGAGGCGATCAGGCCGAGGATCAGGCCGGCACCGGCGTCGATCTGGCCGAGGTCGATGATCGTCCAGAACAGGCTCCACGCGGTGAACACCGTGGCGGCGACACCGAACTGGGCCAGGTCGAGACCGACGACCTTGCGCGGCTGCGGCTGCGAACGGGACAGCACGATCAGTGCGGCACCGATCACACCGACCATGTAGACACCGATCGCGTTACCCAGGGAGTCCCAGGAGTTCGGCGCGTCGACACTGGTGCTTCCGTAGTCGAAGTAGTCGAGGAAAGAGGCGATGAACAGCACGACCGCTGCTCCGATCACCACGCCATCGCCTCGAGTGAGGGAGCGGATATTCACGTGAAGGTCCTTAGTCGGTCGTCTCGTCGGGGCGGTCGTCGCTGCCACCGGTACGGCGGGTACGGCGCGAAGCTCGGGAGCGGCCCCCCATCGTACGGATGAATCTATCGTCTGCCCGGGCGGGTTGTGTCCCTGCCCGGTCCTTGGGCGGGCATCCTCCCGAATTCATCGCAGAACCACCTCTTACTACCCGTTGAGGTAGCTGCTGATGCCGTCCGCGATGCCCTGGGCAGCCTTCTGACGCCAGCCCGCGCTGGTGAGCAGGGCGGCGTCCTTCGGATCACGCATATTGCCGCATTCGATGAAGACTTTGGGCACGGTCGACAAATTGAGGCCGCCCAGATCCTTGCGGGTGTCCAGACCGGTATTGCCGCCGATGTAATTGGAAGGCGCACTTCCGGTAGCGCGCACGAAGAGTCCGGCGATCCGGGTGCCCAGATCGCGCGAGGGACCCACGATCTTCGAGGTGTCCGCGCCGCCGCCGCGCACGGATGCGGGGAGAATCACATGGAAGCCGCGGTTCCCCACCGCAGAGCCGTCCGCGTGGACGGAGACGACGGCGTCCGCCCCGGCCTTGTTGCCGATCCGGGCCCGCTCGTCGACACAGGGCCCGAACGCCCGGTCGCCGTCGTACGTCAGGATCACCTTCGCGCCCTGCGCCTGGAGCAGGGTCCGCAGCCGGTGCGAGACGTCGAGCGTGAACCGGGCTTCCGCGTAACCGGAGTTGGTCGAGGTGCCGGTGGTGTCGCATTCCTTGTGCGTGGTGCCGATGTCCACCTGCCGGTTGATCTCGGCGGTGTGCAGGTGGTTGTCGGGGTTGTGGCCCGGGTCGATGACGACCGTCTTCCCGGACAGCGGCCCGGAAGCGGTCGCCGGTGCGGAGGGGGAGGGAGAGTGCGAGGCGGGCTTCTTCGACGGGGCCGGGCTCGTCCGCGCCGGGGAGGCCGTCACCGGTGCGGACGCGGCCGCCGAGGACGGGGCTGGGGCGCCGCCCTTCCCCGGCTGCGCCTGCGCGCCGCTGTCGCCACCGCAGCCGGAGACGCCGATGCCCAGGCACAGCACGGTCAGCGCCGCCGCGGCGGCCGGCTTCGGGCGGCGGGGGGTGGGGGGAACACTCTCGTCGTGACGCACCCGGCGATGCTATCCGGGAGCCCGCACGCTGTCCGGAGCGCTCGGATTCCCGTGCCGGTACGCCGTTCTGGCGGGTGGTTTCCGGGGGGCCGTCGCGGTGCGCGGGGCGCTCAGATTCCCGTGCCGGTACGCCGCAGGACCCGCAGCGAGTCCGTGACGGAGATCTCGGTGAACGCCCCCGAGGCCAGCGCCCGCAGATATACCCGGTACGGGGCCTGGCCGCCGTGCGCCGGGTCCGGGAACACGTCGTGGATCACCAGCAGCCCGCCTTCGGCGACATGCGGCGCCCAGCCCTCGTAGTCGCCGTTCGCGTGCTCGTCGGTGTGACCGCCGTCGATGAAGACGAGGCCGAGCCGGCCGCCCCAGACGGCCGCCACCTGCGGGGAACGTCCGACCAGCGCCACCACGTGGTCCTCCAGACCGGCCGCGTGCAGCGTCCGGCGGAACGTGGGCAGCGTGTCCATCCGGCCCACCTCGGGGTCCACCACCGTCGGGTCGTGGTACTCCCAGCCGGGCTGTTGCTCCTCGCTGCCCCGGTGATGGTCGACGGTGAGCGCCGTCACGCCCGCCGCACGCGCCGCGTCGGCGAGCAGGATCGTGGAGCGCCCGCAGTACGTGCCCACCTCCAGCAGCGGCAGACCGAGTGCGGCCGCCTCGGTGGCGGCGGCGTACAGCGCGAGTCCCTCGACCACCGGCATGAAGCCCTTGGCGGCCTGGAACGCGGCGAGAATCTCCGGCTTGGGCTCGGCGGCCACGGGTTCCTCCTGGTGGGACGGGGCGATTCGACGGCGCCCCATCGTGCCGCACACCCCCGCCGACGCGGTCGGCGGGGGTGTGCGGCTACGCAGGACGGTTCAGCAGCTCTGCCAGAGCCGGGTCATGACGCGGACGCCGAAGCGCAGTCCCTCCAGCGGGACCCGCTCGTCCACGCCGTGGAAGAGCCGACCGTAGTCCAGGTCGTGCGGGAGCTTCAGGCCCTTGAAGCCGAAGCAGCGGATGCCCAGGTGCGTGAAGGCCTTGGCGTCCGTGCCGCCGGGGTTGCAGTACGGCACGGGGTGGCCGTCCGGGTCCTCGGCGCGTACCGCGTCGCACATGGCGTCGACGAGCGGGCCGTCGAACGTGGTCTCCATCGCGATGTCGTGGTTGACCCACTCCCGGCTGACCGAGGGGAGCAGCAGCTTGTCGATGGTGTCGATCAGCTCCTGCTCGTGGCCGGGCAGGAAGCGGCCGTCGACGCGGGCGGTCGCCTTCCCGGGGATCACGTTGGTCTGGTAGCCGGCGTTGAACATGGTGGGGTTCGCCGAGTTGCGGAGCACCACCTGCATGAAGTCGGAGACCGGGCCGAGCTTCGCGAGGCTGCCCTCGATGTCGTTCTCGTCGAACTCGACGCCGTAGAGGCGGGCGGCCTCCTCCAGCAGCGCGCGGACCGGCTCGATCAGCCGGATCGGGAAGGTCTCGCGGCCGATCCGGGTCAGCGACTCGGCGAGGTCGGTGACCGCGTTCTCGTCGTTGGGGGACGAGCCGTGGCCGGCCCGGCCGGTCGCGGTGAGCTCCATCCAGGCCATGCCGCGCTGGGCGTTCTCGATCGGGTAGAGGCGACGGGTGTCGTCGAGGGCGAAGGAGAACCCGCCGCCCTCCCCGATCGCCTCGGTGACCCCGGCGAACAGTTCCGGGCGGTGCTCGACCAGCCAGTGGGCGCCGAACTTGCCGCCCGCCTCCTCGTCGGCGAGGAAGGCCAGGACGAGGTCCCGGGAGGGCCGCGTACCGGTACGGGCGAAGTGACGGGCGGTGGCCAGCATGACGGCCACCGTGTCCTTCATGTCGATCGCGCCGCGGCCCCAGAGGTAGCCGTCCCGGATCTCGCCGGAGAACGGCGGCACCTGCCACTCGGAGGCGTCCGCCGGGACCACGTCCAGATGACCGTGGACCATGAGGGCGCCGCGCTCGGGATCGCGGCCCGCGATCCGGGCGATGACGCTGGCCCGCCCGGGGGCGGACTCGATCAGCTCGGACGCGATGCCCACCTCGGCGAGGCGGCCCACCACCCACTCGGCGCTCGCGCGCTCGTTGCTCGTCGGGTTGGAGGTGTCGAAGCGGATCAGCTCGGCGCAGAGGTCGACGACCTCGGCCTGGGCCTCGTCGGAGGCGGGGACCAGGGGTGCGGCGGGGTCGGGGACGGTGCTCATGCTGCTCCCACGGAGGTGGTGGTGCGGGCGGTGGGGGCTGCGTCGCCGTCGCCCTCGTCGTCCAGGGTGGAGGTGCCGTACGGCCTCACCCAGCCCAGCAGGCCGAGGACGCTGTACAGGACGAAGGCGGTGGCCAGCGAGTTCAGGGCCGGGATGCCGCCGTCGTAGAACTTGCCGACGCAGAAGGCCGCGACCCAGATGACGATCGACATCGGGACCCAGGTCGGCGAGGTCTTCGGGAGGGTCTCGGACTCCCGGGTGTCGTCCAGCGGCTTGCGCATCTTCTTCACGACCCAGTACTCGGCCACGATGATGCCGCCGATCGGCGGGATGGCGACGCCGAGGATCGTGAGGAACTCGGTGAAGTGGGTCATGATCCCGACCGCGGACAGGAGCGTGCCCGCGATGCCGAGGACGATCGTGACCGCGCCGCGGTGGACGCGCTTGCCGAAGACGACCTGGAAGAAGTTGACGACACCGAGCGAGGAGCCGTACAGGTTCCAGTCGTTGATCTTGGCGGTGGACATCAGGACCACGATCACGCCGAAGGCGCCGGAGGTGGAGAGCACGATGTGCGAGACCTCGTTGCTCTTGACCAGGTGGCCGAGCAGCACACCGGTCAGGCCGACGATGTACTCGGAGAGGATCATCGACGAGGCGCTCTGCAGGAAGACGTGCGAGCCGCGCTTGTTGTAGCGGGTCATCTCCGGGGAGACGATGGCGCCCGTCATGTAGCCGCCCGCGATGGCGGTGGCGGCGACGGCCAGCGGGATCGTCTGGCCGGGCGGCGGCGAGTGGATCAGGTCGCTGAACGAGTGGTCGTTGAGCGTGGTGATGACGGACCAGGCGACCATCGCGAAGAAGAGCGGGGTGACGACCTTCGCGAAGTTCGCCATGTACTTGAAGCCGAAGATCACCAGGGCGGTGATGGCGATCCCGGCGAACACGCACCACATCCAGGACGGTCCGCCGACCAGCGCCGAGACGCTGTTGCCGAAGATCGTGTTCTGGACGCCGAACCAGCCGACGAGGCTGACCGCGATGACGAAGCTGACCAGGGCGGAGCCGTTGCGGCCGAAGCCCACCCAGCGGGTCAGCATCGGGGTCGCGAGACCTTCGCGCATGCCGGCCAGGCCGATCGCGAAGATCACGACCTCCAGGATCACCGCGCCGAGCGTGAAGGCGAGGAAGGCGTCGCCGAAGGTCATGCCGACGCCGATGGTGGCGCCGAGTGTGAACTGTGAGATCGAACCGGACTGGGCCAGCCACTGGAGCAGCATGGACCAGAAGCCGAACCGCTTGTCGCGCGGGACGCGCGAGAGCGAGTAGTCGTCGCTGCCGATGCTCTTGGTCTCCTGGACCACGGCGTCGGCCTGCGGGGCGGCTGCCATCAGGACTCCTGGGAGGTGCGGCCGAAGGTCTGCAGGTGAGCCAGCGACCCGTAGCGATTGACGAGGTTGTCGAACTCCACCGCGTCGTGGAAGTCCAGGTGGCCGCCGCCGTAGGCCTTGGCGACCTCCACGGCGTAGCGGGCGGCGGATGCGATGTCGCTCTCGTGACTCGCGCCGGTACCGCAGCCCGGCACCGCGGCGGCCGAGGTGATGGCCAGACCGATGACGGGGGCGGCCGTCGCGGTGGAGGGCTGGAGGATCGAATTGATGTGGTGTGCCCCATTACCGTACGGGGTGATGTCCTGGGTGGTCACGGGGTACGTGACCAACGGCTCACCGGTCACCACGGCCAGCAGCTCGCCCAGCTGCTCGCTGACGCGGAGCACCCAGCCCTCCTTGACGGTGGGCGACAGGGCGAGGCCCCTGTGGTTGATGATCCGGTTGCCCTTGGTGGTGTCGATGGAGAGCACGGCCTCCATCTCGTCCGTCACCTCGTGCCGGTTCATGGTGGCGATGTCCACGGGCGAGCCCATGAACGGCACCGGGTCGTGCGGCTCGGTCGGCGCGTTCGGGCAGATGTGGGTGGCGACGATCACATCGCCGGGCAGCACATCGCCGCGGCGGCGCATGTCGAGCAGCTTGGCGGCGGTGGCGACGGCCGAGACGGCGCCGTCGGCGTCGGAGACCATGCCGGTCACCTCGGGCCGGGCGCCGATGCCGCCGAGCCGGCCGACGACGCCCAGGGTGCGGGCGGTGCCTCCGGCCGTACGTCCCCGGGAGCCGGGGACGCGGACCATCACGAAGTCCGTCGAACCCCGCTCACCGGCGACCGTGGTGACCTCCGCGGACGAGCCCTCGGCCCCAGCCACGGAGTCGAGGTACTCGACGACCGTCTTGCCACTGGCCTGGGGATCGTCGAGGAGATCGACGACGTCCAGTACGTACTTCAACATGGGGGGCCTTTCTCGCGCATCCATCACACCCGTCCGGCGCCCGGCAGGGAGTGGGACGCCGGACGGGGTGCTGAGAGCAGAGTCGGGATCGGATAGCGTTGAGCGCAACCATTTCCCGTTATCTGCAACTCAGGTCTGAATGGTGAGATCACATGGCGGACTTCGATCTGGACCGGCGCACCCCCGCCGGCGCCCTGCAAACCGTCGACCGGGCGCTCCTCGTGCTGCTCGCGTTCGAGCGCACCCGGCCCGACTGGGGCGTCACCGAGGTCGCCGAGGAGTTCGGCTGGGACACCTCGGTGGCCCAGCGGCTGCTCGCCACCCTCGCGGGGCGCGGCTTCCTGGTCTCCGACCCGGCCACCCGCCGCTACCGCATCGGCCCCGCCGTACTGCGCCTGGGGCGGCTCTGGGAGCGTTCCGGATCGCTGGAGCTGCTGGCCGGGCCGGTCCTGGAGGAGCTGCGCCGGGTCACCGGCGACACCGTGCTGTTCTGTCTGCCGGACAGCTTCCACATGCGGTGCGTGGCCGCCGAGGAGGGCGAGGCCGGGCCGCTGCGCTACTACCCGCTGGTCGGTGAGCTCTACCCGGCGCACGCCGGGGCTACAGCCAAGTCCTTCTACGCCTACCTGCCGGACGAACAGCGCCACCGGCTCTTCCGGGGCCGCCCGATGGCCCGGTTCACCGACCGGACCGTCACCGATCCGGACCTGCTGGAGCAGGAGCTCCTGAAGGTCCGCGCCCAGGGGTACGCCTGGACGGTCGGCGAGTACGACGCCGGCATCGCGACCGTCGCCGTGCCGGTCTTCCTCGGACGCGAACCGTACGGAAGCCTCAGTCTGGGCGGCGCGAAGGAGCGGTTCGACGGGGCGCCGGAGAACCGTCTCGACGCGCTGCGGCAGGCCGCCGACCTGCTGGAGAAGCGCCTGACCCACCCGCCGCAGCGCCCGAAGCCCAAGGCCCGCCGGACCCGGGCCGCCTGACCCGGGAGCAGCCCCGGCCCCCGCACCACCTGACCCGAAGAGAACCCCAAGAGGAACCCCGTGAATCTGCTCCTGCTCTCCAACTCCACCCAGCACGGCCGCGGTTACCTGGAACACGCCCTCGACACGGTGGCCGCCTTCTTGCCCGCCGGCGCCCGGCTGGCCTTCGTGCCCTACGCGCTCGCCGACTACACCACGTACACCGCACGCGTCCGGGACGCCCTCGAACCCGCCGGAATCAGCGTCCGCGGTGTCCACGAGAACGCCGACCCGGTCGCCGAACTCGCCGCGTCCGACGCTGTGTTCATCGGCGGCGGCAACTCGTTCCGGCTGCTGAGCGCGCTCTACCGGACCGGTCTGCGGGACGCCGTCACCGAGGCGGTGCGCGAGGGGCTCCCGTACATGGGTGCCAGCGCGGGGACGAACATGGCGGCGCCCACCCTCCGTACGACCAACGACATGCCCATCGTGCAGCCGCCGTCCTTCGAGACGCTCGGCCTCGTCCCGTTCCAGATCAACCCGCACTACCTGGACCCGGACCCGGCCAGCACCCACAAGGGCGAGACCCGCGAGGAGCGGCTCAGCGAGTTCCTGGAGGAGAACGACGTCCCCGTGCTCGGTCTGCGCGAGGGCTCATGGCTGCGGGTCGACGGGCGCCAGGCCCGGGTCCAGGGCGCCCGCCCCGCCCGGCTGTTCACCCGCGGCGCGCAGCCGCAGGAGCTCCCGGTGGGGGCGGACGTCTCTCATCTGCTCACGACCGCAGCGCGGTTCGACGCTCCGGTGCGCTGAGCGTCAGCACCAGATCGGTCTCGTCCTCCGGCCCGTCCGCCGGGTACGACGCGGGCCGGGCCCGCGGCGCGTATCCGGCGGCGGATCCGGCCAGGACGAAGCTGCCGCTGCCCGGCGCGGCGAGCGCGTAGCGGCCCTGTGCGTCCGTGGTGGTCAGCCCGGCCTGCCGGCCGTGCCGGTCGATCAGGGTGACGTTGGCACCGGCCACCGGCGTGCCGTCCGCCTCCAGTACCCGGCCGCGGAATCCGTCGGAGCCGGCGAACGGGTGCGGGACGGCGGGGAGCGGGGTCCCGGCCTCGCGCGCGGCGTCGTCGGCCGCGCTGCTCGCCAGCAGCACCGGCGCGGAGGTCTTCCGCGGTGACGGCAGGAAAGCCGCCAGGACGAGACCGACCAGCACCGCTCCCGTAGCGATCATGAACGAGGTCCGGAACCCCTCCATGCTGGGCACCGAGACCGGCCCCATGCGCACCGAGGTGTTCGCCAGCACCATGCCGATGACCGCGCTCGACACCGAGGTGCCGATCGAGCGCATCAGGGTGTTCAGACCGTTGGCCGCACCCGTCTCCGAGGCGTCGACCGCCCCGATGATCAGGGCGGGCAGCGAGGAGTACGCGAGTCCGATACCGGCCCCGAGCAGGACCGCGATCACGATGGTCTGCCAGGCGGCGGACATCAGGCCGAGCCCGGCCCCGTAGCCGACCGCGATGACCAGCATGCCGAGCATCAGGGTCGTCTTGGGGCCGTACCGGGCGGAGATCCGCGCGTACACCGGGGCGACGAACATCATCGTCAGGCCGAGCGGGGCCACGCACAGGCCGGCGACCACCATGGACTGGCCGAGCCCGTAACCGGTCGAGGTCGGCAGCTGGAGCAGCTGCGGAAGGACCAGCGAGACGGCGTAGAAGGCGACCCCGACCATGATCGAGGCGAGGTTGGTGAGCAGCACCTCGCGCCGGGCCGTGGTCCGCAGGTCGACCAGGGGTGCTTCGCTCCGCAGCTCGAAGACGCCCCAGAGCACGAGGACCACCAGGGCGGCGGCGATCAGGCCGAGCGTGGTGCCCGAGGTCCAGCCCCAGTCGCTGCCCTTGGTGATCGGCAGCAGCAGGAGGACCAGGCCGAGCGAGAGACCGAGCGCGCCCGTGACGTCGAACCGCCCGGGAGCGCGCAGCGAGGTCTCCGGCACCGCGAGCACGGTCAGGCCCATGGCCAGGACGCCGAGACCGGCCGAGCCGAAGAAGAGGGTGTGCCAGTCGGCGTGCTGGGCGACCAGCGCGGCGGCGGGCAGCGCGAGTCCGCCGCCCACTCCGATCGAGGAACTCATCAGGGCCATCGCCGAGCCGAGCTTCTCGCGGGGCAGCTCGTCCCGCATGATGCCGATGCCCAGCGGGATGGCGCCCATGGCGAAGCCCTGGAGCGCACGGCCCACGATCATGATCACGAGGTCGTCGGTGAACGCGCATATCAGCGAGCCGACCACCATCACGGCGAGGCTGGCCAGCAGCATCCTCCGCTTGCCGTTGAGGTCCCCGAGCCGCCCCATGATCGGGGTGGCGACGGCTCCGGCGAGCAGGGTGGCGGTCATCACCCAGGTGGCGTTGGACGGGTCGGTGTGCAGGAGGACGGGCAGGTCCTTGATGACAGGGACGAGCAGGGTCTGCATCACCGCGACGGTGATGCCCGCGAAGGCGAGCACGGGGACGATCCCGCGGCCCGCCTTCGATGTCCGTGGATCAGGGAGCTCCGCGGCGGGCTGTTCATACGTCGTTCGTGGCATGCGTGCGGCCTCCGGGCAGCGGAAGGGGAGGGATGGGGGCGGGAGCGCGGTCCCTGCGGCGGACAGCGCTGACCGCCAAGTGCGTGCACGGTGCAACCTTCCGCACGTCCGAGGTATTCCGGTGAATTGGGCAAGAACAGGTCAAGGCGGTCCGCCCGGATTCCGGCCCGGTCCGAATCGGTGCCCATCTGACCTTCCGTCAGATTGGAACGTGTTCTACTCTTGCGCCGTTCCAGTGGCTGCGACCGGCGAGGATCCGCATGGGCATCGGAATCACCGAAGAACACAGGGAGCTCGCGCAGGCCGTGCGGGGGTGGCTGGCACGCGCCGTACCGCCCGCAGAAGTCCGCAAGCTCCTGGACGTGGAAGCCCCCGGCGGACGCCCCGCCCACTGGGAGGGTCTCGCGGAGCAGGGGCTGCTCGGCATCCATCTGCCCGAGGCGTACGGGGGCGGGGGCGGCGACCTCCTCGATCTGGCGGTCGTCCTCGAAGAGGCGGGCCGTGCCGCACTGCCGGGGCCGTACCTGGCGAGCGCCCTCGCCTCGGCCGTCCTGCACGAGGCCGTCCTGCGCGAAGCCGTCCCGCACGCCTCGGGCGCGGGTGGGCTGGTGCGCGACCTGGCGGACGGCACACGCGTCGGGGCCGTCGCGCTCGGCCCCGGCACACTCACCGCCGTCGAGCGCGAGGACGGCCACCTCCTGGACGGTGAGCTGCCGCCGGTGCTCTCCGGCGCCGAGGCCGACCTGCTCCTGCTGCCCGCCGCCTCGGCCACCGGCCCGCGCTGGTTCGCCGTCGACGCCGCAACGCAGGGCCTCACCGTGCGCCCGCACCGCAGCGCCGACCCCACCCGGCCCACCGCCGCGGTCCGTGCCGACGGGGTCCTGGTCCCCGCCGCACGCGCCCTGCGCACCGACTCCGCGCTCGTCCGCGACCTCGCGGCCGTCCTCCTCGCCGCCGAGGCCTGTGGCACCGCCGCCCGCTGTCTGGACACGGCCACCGAGCACGCCAAGGTCCGCGAACAGTTCGGCCGCCCCATCGGGCGGTTCCAGGGCGTCAAGCATCTGTGCGCCGACATGCTCGTGCGTGTGGAACAGGCCCGTGCCCTGGCCTGGGACGCGGCCCGGGCAGCCGGTGAACCGGAGGAAACGCGCGGCCTGACCGCCGCGCTCGCCGCCGCGACCGCCCTGGACGCCGCGTACGGCTGCGCCAAGGACGCCATCCAGATCCTCGGCGGCATCGGCTTCACCTGGGAGCACGACGCCCATCTGTATCTGCGCCGCGCGGTGGTGGCGCGGCAGCTGCTGGGCGCCGGGGACGGCCACCGGCAGCGCGCCGTCCGGCTGGCCACCGGCGGTGCGCGCCGCGAACTCACCCTGGAACTGCCGCCACAGGCCGCCGCGCACCGCTCGGCGGCCCACGACGCCGTCGCCGCCGCCCGCGGCCTCGACCCGAGAGCGGCCCGCCGTGCCCTCGCCCCCACCGGTTACGCGGCCCCGCACCTGCCCGCACCCCACGGGCTGGGCGCCGGTCCCGTACAACAGCTGGCCGTCCAGCAGGAGTTGCGGGAACAGGGCGTCAAGCTGAGTGACCTGGGCATCGCCACCTGGGTGGTGCCCTCCCTCATCGCACACGGGACCGCCGAGCAGCAGGACCGCTACCTCCTGCCCACGCTGCGCGGCGAACTCCTGTGGTGCCAGCTGTTCTCCGAACCAGGCGCCGGCTCCGACCTCGCCGCACTGCGGACCCGCGCCGAACGGACCGCCGAGGGCTGGCGGATCAACGGCCAGAAGGTGTGGACGAGCGCCGCCCAGTGGGCCGACCACGGGATCCTGCTCGCCAGGACCGACCCGGACGCGCCCAAGCACCAGGGGCTCGGCTACTTCCTCGTGGACATGAAGAACACCGAAGGCATCGACATCCGCCCGCTGAAGGAGATCACCGGCGACTCCCTCTTCAACGAGGTGTACTTCGACGACGTCCTGCTGCCCGAGGACGCCCTCGTCGGCGAGGCGGGCGGCGGCTGGCAGGTCGCCCGCAACACCCTGGGCAACGAACGCGTCCACATGGCCGACCAGGTGGCCTTCGACACCGGCCTGGAAGCCCTGATCGGCCGCGCCGAAGGACTCGACGGCGCCTGCCGGGCCCGGATCGGGGCACTGGCCGCCGAGGCGCACGCCCTGGCCTGCATCACGCTGCGCACCACGCTCCAGCAGGTCTCGGGACTGGAACCGGGCGCGGGAGCCTCCGTACGCAAACTTGTCCAGACCGTCCACCAGCAGAAGGTCGCCGAACTCGCCCTCGAACTCCTCGGACCCGACGGGGCGGTGTGCGAAGGAGCGGGGGAGCGGGCGGTGCACGGCTTCCTGATGTCCCGCTGCCTCACCATCGCGGGCGGCACCACCCAGGTTCAGCTCAACGTCGTCGCCGAGCGCATCCTCGGCCTCCCGCGGGACTGAGAGGAAACGATCATGAAGGCCTACATCGTCGGCGTCGGCATGACGAAGTTCGAGAAGCCCGAGACCCGCGACTGGCAGTACTGGGACATGGTCAAGGAGGCCGGCACCGCGGCGCTCTCCGATGCCTCCGTCGCGTACGAGGACATTCAGCAGGCAGCCGTCGGCTACTGCTTCCAGGCCTCCACCGCCGGGCAGCGCGCCGTCTACGAACTCGGCCTGACCGGCATACCGGTCTACAACGTCAACAACAACTGCGCCACCGGCTCCACCGCCCTGATGATGGCCCGCCAGTTCGTCGAGGGCGGCGCCAGCGACTGCGTACTGGCGCTCGGCTTCGAGAAGATGGCACGAGGATCGCTCGGCGGCGGCGGATCCGACGGTGGCGCGGGCGACTTCAAGACATCCCCGGTCGCCCGGCACTACGGCATCATGGCCGCCGCCCACGGCTTCGAGATGACCCCGCCCACCGCGCAGATCTTCGGCAACGCCGCCCGGGAGCACATGGAGCGGTACGGCACCACGGAGGCCCAGCTCGCCGCGGTCGCCGCCAAGAACCACCGCCACTCGGCCGGCAACCCGTACGCCCAGTTCCAGGACCCGTACACGGTCGACGAGGTGCTGGCCGCCAAGCCCATCCACCGCCCGCTCACCCGGCTCCAGTGCTCCCCGACCTCCGACGGGGCGGCGGCGGCCGTCGTCGTCTCCGAGCGCTTCGTCGAGCAGCACGGCCTCGGCGACCGGGCCGTCGAGATCGCCGCCCAGGCCATGACGACCGACACCGAGGCCTCCTTCGCCTCTGGGACCTGCATCGACGCGGTCGGACTTCCCATGTCGCGGGAGGCGGCACGGCAGGTGTACGAGACCGCGGGCATCGGCGCCGACGACCTCGACGTCATCGAGCTCCACGACTGCTTCTCCATCAACGAACTGCTCACCTACGAGGCGCTGGGGCTGTGCGGCGAGGGCGAGTCCGGGGCGCTCGTCGAGTCCGGCGCCACCACCCACGGCGGCCGCTGGGTGGTCAACCCGTCGGGCGGGCTGATCTCCAAGGGCCATCCGCTCGGCGCCACCGGAATCGCCCAGGCCGCCGAACTCACCTGGCAGCTGCGGGGAGAGGCCGGACCCCGTCAGGTGCCGGACGCCCGGACCGGCCTCGCCCACAACATCGGACTGGGCGGCGCGGCGGTGGTGACCCTGCTGAGGCGCTGAGCTGCCGGTGGGGCGCGGGTCCTACGCCGATGGTCCCGGTCCTGCAGGGTCCGGAAACCGATGTACGGGGCGCAGGGCGGCTGCGAGTATGACGTCCATGGTTGACGTCTCGACGCCCACACGCCGTGGCAGCGGTACCCGGACCCGTACGTGGGCGGTCGTGCTCGCCGCCTGCACGGGGCAGTTCCTCGTCGTGCTCGACGTGTCCGTCGTCAACGTGGCCCTCCCGTCCATGCGCGCCGATCTGGGGCTGAGCACCGCGGGCCTGCAGTGGGTGCTCAACGCGTACTCGATCGCCTTCGCCGGATTCATGCTGCTCGGCGGCCGGGCCGCCGACCTCTACGGCCGCAAGCGGATGTTCCTCGTCGGCCTCGGCCTGTTCACGGCGGCCTCCCTCGCCGGCGGACTCGCCCAGGAGGGCTGGCAGTTGCTCGCCGCCCGGGCCGCCCAGGGGCTCGGCGCGGCCGTGCTGGCCCCCGCCACCCTCACCCTGCTCACCGCCGCCGTCCCCGAAGGGCCCGCCAGAACCAGGGCCATCGGCACCTGGATGGCCGTCGGCGCGGGCGGCGGTGCGGCCGGCGGACTGATCGGCGGGGTGCTCACGGACACCCTGTCCTGGCGGTGGGTCCTGCTCATCAACGTGCCCGTCGGGGTGCTCGTCCTGATCGGTGCCGCGCTCCGCCTCGCCGAGGGCCGGGCCGGCGAGCGCGGCCGGATCGACTTCCTGGGCGCGGTACTCGTCACGGCGGGCCTGGCCTCGGTCGCGTACGGCATCGTGCAGACCGAGGAGTCGGGCTGGACGGCCGCGGCGACCCTGGTGCCGCTGCTGGGCGGACTGGCGCTGCTCGCGCTGTTCGTCCTGGTGGAGTCCCGGACGGCGAAGCCGCTGATGCCCTTGCGGGTGCTGGCGGCGCGCGCGGTGGCGTCGGCGAACGTGGCGATGCTCGTGATCGGCTCGGCCACGTTCTCCATGTGGTACTTCATGACGGTGTACGCGCAGAACGTGCTGGGGTACTCCGCGCTGGAGGCCGGACTCGCCCTGATGCCCACCTCGGTGGCGATCGTGGTCGGCTCCAAGTGCGCGCCGCGGCTGATGGCGCGCACCGGCGCGAAGAACCTGGCCCTGATCGGCACGGCGATGGCCGCCGCGGGCTTCGGCTGGCAGTCGACGATGACGGCCGACGGCTCGTACCTCACCGCGGTCTGTCTGCCCGGGGTCCTGATGATGGCCGGCACGGGCCTCGCGGCCACCCCGCTCGCCACCCTCGCCACCTCGGGCGCGGCCCCCGGCGAGGCGGGCCTGGTCTCCGGCCTCGTCAACACCTCCCGCACGATGGGCGGCGCCCTCGGCCTGGCCGTGCTCTCCACGGTCGCCGCGGCCCGCACGGACGGCTCCACGGACCCGGTGGAACTCACGGCCGGTTACGCGTTGGCCTTCCGGACGGCGGGCGGGGTGCTGCTCGGCGGACTGCTGCTGATGGCCCTCTGGCTGCCGCGCCACGGGGCGGCGAAGCGCTGAGGGCCATCCACGGTCCTCAGAGCCACCCCTGCTGCCGGGCCGCCCGGACCGCCTCCATCCGGTTGCGGGTGCCCGTCTTCCCGATCGCGGCGGACAGGTAGTTGCGGACGGTCGACTCCGACAGGTGCAGCTTCAGCGCGATGTCGGCGACCGTCGCCCCGTCCACCGAGGCGACCAGCGCGTCCCGCTCCCGCGCGGTCAGCGGGCTCGGGCCGGCGCTCAGCGCGGCGGCGGCCAGGGCCGGGTCGATGACGGTCTCTCCGGTCAGCACCCGCCGGATCGCCGACGCGAGCTCCTCCACCGGCCCGTCCTTCACCAGGAACCCCGCCGCCCCCGCCTCCATCGCGCGCCGCAGATACCCGGGCCGGCCGAAGGTGGTGAGGATCAGCACCCGGCAGTCCGGCACCTCCTCCCGCAGATCGGCGGCCGCGTCCAGCCCGCTGCGGCCCGGGAGCTCGATGTCCAGGAGTGCCACATCGGGCCGCGACGTCAGCGCGGCGGGCACGATCTCGTCGCCCGCGCCCACCTGGGCGACCACCTCGATATCGGGTTCCAGCCCGAGCAGCAGGGCGAGCGCGCCGCGCATCATGCCCTGGTCCTCGGCGAGCAGTACCCGTACGGACTTGGTCGGCCGGTGATCCTGCGGCATCTCGTTCACGGGGACAGGGTAGGGGCGGCACCCGCGTCGCCGCCCGCTTCTTCCGGCGCGTCCGCCGGAAGCTCCGCCGTGACCACGAAGCCGCCCGTCGGTCCGGGGCCCGCCTCCAGGGAGCCGCCGGCCACCGCGAGGCGTTCGGTGAGGCCCTTCAGCCCGGTGCCGCCGACGCCCGGGGTGGGCGGGGCGGCCGGGGTGGGCGGGGCGGCCGGGGTCCGGCCGTCGTCGGTGACCGTGAGGCGGACCCGGCCGGAGGTGCCCTCGACGACGAACGCGCAGGTGGTCGCGGTGGAGTGGCGGACGACGTTGGTGACGGCCTCCCTCACCACCCAGCCCAGCAGCGCCTCCGTCTGCGGTGCGAGCGGGGGGCCCGAGCGGCGGACCGAGGGTTCGATCCCGGCGGCGGTCAGCGCGGACCTCGCCCGGTCGAGCTCGGTGGCCAGGCTGCCCTCGCGGTAGCCCGTGACCGCCTCGCGGATCTCGGTGAGCGCCTGCCGGCCGACGGACTCGATGTCGGCGACCTGGGAGAGCGCCGCGTCCATGTCGCGCGGCGCGAGCCTGCGCGCCGCCTCCGACTTGACGACGATCACCGAGAGCGTGTGGCCCAGCAGGTCGTGCAGATCGCGGGAGAAGCGCAGCCGCTCCTTCTCGACGGCGGTGCGGGCCAGTTCCTGCCGGGTGGAGCGCAGTTCCATCACCGTCTCCGAAAGGGTGAGGATCGCGGCTGTCACCGCACCCGAGATGAACGTCCCGTAGCCCAGGGTCCAGGGTGCCGACGTGCTGTCGTCGCGCCACACCGCGATCAGGCAGGCCGCCACGGCAAGGCCGAGCAGACCGGCGACGAGCCAGCGGTGGCGCAGGATGGTGCCGCACGCCAGCGAGAGCAGCGGGAAGAAGAGCAGCCAGCTGCCGCCGTAACCGATCGCCAGCCCGAAGGTGATGACGGCCATCACGCCCAGCAGGACGTACGACAGCGGGCTCTCGCGCTTCTCCTTGACGAAGCCCCGGAACACCACGGAGATGTAGAGGGAGTTGAAGGCGAGCAGCCCGATCCCGCCGATCCACGGGTTGGGCGTCTCGCCCTGGAAGAGGTTGGAGAAGGAACCCAGGCCCATCAGCAGCCAGGGCAGCAGGGCGTACGGTCCCGGCGGGCCGGGGCGGCGCCCCTCCTTCCGCAGCCGGCGCCGTTCCTTCCGGGCCGCTCTTCCATTCCTGGACATGTTCACTCCCGTCACACGGTCCTCGCGGACCGACGGTACGAGATCACGGCGTACGTGCCGAACAGCAGGAGCCACCCCGCGAGTACACCGACCGTCGTCGCGCCGGGCGCATGACCGTCCGTGGCCGCCCAGCCCAGGTCGGCGAACCGGTTGGCGGGGGTGAACCTGCCGACGGAGCGCAGCAACTCCGGAAGCAGTTCCAGCGGGAACCACAGCCCGCCGACGACTCCGAAGCCCATCAGGCACGCGACGTTGACGACTCCGGTGCCCTGAGGGGTGAGGCGGAAGCCGTTGCCCAGGCCGAGCAGGGTGAAGGGCAGGGCGCCGATCCACAGCAGCAGGACCAGGGCGGCCCACTGCCAGGCGGCCAGCCGTACGCCGTTCAGCAGACCGCCGGCCAGCAGTACCGTCAGGATCGTCGGCAGCACGGTCACCGAACCGCTGATCGCCCGGCCCACGACCGCGTGCGTGGGGGACAGCGGGGTGATCCGCAACTGCTGGAGCCAGCCCAGGGACTTGTCGGAGGCGACACCCGTACCGATCGACATGGCGGAGCCGAGTGCTCCGTACGCGGCCATGCCGACCATCGAGGCGGTCTTCCAGCCGTCGACCCCGTCACCTCCGCCGATGTTCGTGAAGATCAGGTACATCATCACGGGCATTCCGGTGCCGAAGATCAGGAAGGTGCCGTCGCGCAGGGTGCGGCGGGTTTCGAGAACGATGTAGCGGTACATCAGACGGTCTCCTTCTCGGGCCGGGGGGCGCCGACGGCCGGCGCGGTGAGGGAGAGGAAGGCGGCCTCCAGCGTCGCCAGGGACACCTGGAGACCGCGGACCAGACCGAGCCGGGCGAGTTCCACCACGGTGGCGTCCGAGTCGTCCGTGTGCAGCACCGCCCGGTCGCCGGTCACCTCGACCGTCACGACACCGGGCAGCAGGTCCAGGCCCTCGGTGGAGCGGCCCGCCAGATCGAAGGAGACCTGGCTGTGGCCGGCTGCGGCCTTGATGGCCTCACCGCTGCCGTCCGCGACGATCCGGCCGCGGTCGACGACGACGATCCGGTCGGCGTTCTCGTCGGCCTCCTCCAGGTAGTGGGTGGAGAAGAGCACGGTGTTGCCGCGCCGGGCATAGGCCCGCATGGACTCCCAGAACGCGTGGCGCCCCTCCACGTCCAGGGCTGCGGTCGGCTCGTCCAGCACGATCAGCTCCGGATTCCCGGCCAGCGCGACGGCGAACCGGACCCGCTGGATCTGACCGCCGGAGAGCTTGTCGATCCGCCGGTTCGCATACTCCGTCACGCCCGCCAGGGCCAGCGCCTCGGTGACCGGCAGCGGCTTCGGGTAGGTGGAGGCG
Source organism: Streptomyces sp. NBC_00385 (assembly GCF_035917155.1). Classification (NCBI taxonomy): domain Bacteria; kingdom Bacillati; phylum Actinomycetota; class Actinomycetes; order Kitasatosporales; family Streptomycetaceae; genus Streptomyces; species Streptomyces sp. NBC_00385. The sequence continues at coordinate 6,184,049 of NZ_CP107951.1, forward strand.
ACGAACGTGATGAGCTCGCGGACGGTCACCCGCTGGATGGGCCGCCCGTCCTGGAGCATGGCTCCGACCAGGCCCGCCCGTACGGCCTGGTCGGGCGTGCGGCCCAGCACCCGCACCGTGCCGGCGTCCGGCTCGTTCAGTCCGAGCAGCAGGCTGATCGCGGTGGACTTTCCCGCGCCGTTGCGCCCGAGCAGGGCGACGGTCTCGCCCCGCTCGACGGTCAGCCCGATCCCGTCCACCGCCCGCACCCGCTGTCCGGCCCTGCCGAAGGTCTTCACCGCCCCGGTGAAGACCACCGCGGCCCCGTTCCCCGTTGTCTTCGTCATGCATACGACGCTACGGAGCCCGGATCCGTCGCGGCAGAGGCTCATGTACGCACTCCGCGATGACAAATGTCATTGCCGCGACAGGGGCGAAAGGGCCGCCACCGAAGTGATCTGACGAGACGTCAGCAGTCTTCACAAGTGCTGGGCGCTGCGTTATACATAGGGCCAACCGGCTAGAACGCGTTCTAGAACGGGCGTGGTCACCGGTCCCCGCACGACCTCGGTGCGGCCGACGGTGCGGACGGCCGCACCGAGGTCTTTCACCGTCGAGGAGCAGCTTCCCCATGCCCATTGATGCCGAAAAAGCTCTCGCTGCCGAACCCAGGACCAGCCACATCAGCTGGGACCACAAGGACGTCCAGCTCTACCACCTGGGGATCGGGGCGGGTGCCCGCCCCGATCTGGCCGACCCCGCCGTCGACCCCGGTGAGCTGAGCTACACGCTGGAGTCGCGGCTCCAGGTCCTGCCCTCCTTCGCCACGGTCGCGGGCGCCGGCACGGCCATGGCCGGCGGCCTCGCCATGCCCGGTATAGACGTCGACCTCGCGGCCGTGCTGCACGGGGGCCAGAGCGTTCGGGTGCACCGGCCGCTCCCGGCGAAGGGCAGCGCCGTGACGGCCTCGAAGGTGGCCGCGGTGTACGACAAGGGCAAGGCGGCCGTGCTGGTGCTGCGTACCGACGCCGCCGACGAGGACGGCCCGCTGTGGACCAGCGACTCCGAGATCTTCGTGCGCGGCGAGGGCGGTTTCGGCGGTGAGCGCGGACCCTCAGGGCGCGGGGTCCATCCCGCCATCGCCGGTGACCGCATGGTGGAGCGGCCGGTCCGCCCCGACCAGGCGCTGCTCTACCGCCTCTCCGGGGACTGGAACCCGCTCCACGCCGACCCCGAGTTCGCCGCACTGGCCGGCTTCGACCGGCCGATCCTGCACGGTCTGTGCACCTACGGAATGACGCTCAAGGCCGTCACCGACACGGTGCTCGGCGGCGACGCGACCCGGATCCGCTCCTACCGCACCCGGTTCACCGGGGTCGTCTTCCCCGGCGAGACCCTCCGCATCGAGATGTGGACCGCGCCGAACCAGGTACGCGTCGAGGTGAGGGCCGCGGAACGGGACAACGCCGTGGTCCTGGGGGACACCTTCGTCGAGCATTCCTGAACCCGAATCCGAACCGAATCCAAGAGCACCACAGGCCCGTGAGGGGAGCCGCACCATGCGCGCAGCCGTACTGCACGAGATAGGCCAGGACAAACTCGAAGTACTCGACGACGTCGAGGCGGTGGGCTTCGGCCCCGGCAAGGTGAAGCTGCGGGTCCGGGCCACCGGGCTGTGCCACTCCGACATCTCCGCGATGAGCGGGGTGCTGCCGCAGCCCGCCCCCTTCATACCCGGCCACGAGGGCGCCGGTGAGGTCATCGACGTCGGTGACGGGGTGACCGGGCTGGGCGTGGGGGACCGCGTGCTGGTCTGCTGGCTGCCGGCCTGCGGTGCCTGTCCGTCCTGCAAGCGCGGTCAGACCCACCTGTGCCTCGCCGGCTTCATGAACGCGGGCACCCCCAACTTCAAGCGTCCGGGCGGTGATGTCTTCGGCTTCGCCGGCACCGGCACCTTCACGGAGGAGGTCGTCGTCGGCGCGGGCTGCGCGGTGCCGATCCCGGACGACGTGCCGTTCGAGATCGCCGCGCTGATCGGCTGCGGGGTCACCACCGGCCTCGGTGCCGCCATCAACACCGCTCAGGTGGAGGCCGGTTCGTCGGTCGCCGTGATCGGCTGCGGCGGCGTGGGCATCTCCACCATCCAGGGCGCCAGGGTGCAGGGCGCCGCCCAGATCGTCGCGGTGGATCCGGTGGCCTCCCGCCGCGAGGCGGCGCTGCGGTTCGGCGCGACGGAGGCGGTCTCGCCCGACGAGTTCGCCGACGCCAAGCAGCGGATCACCGCGGGCGAGGGCTTCGACTACGTCTTCGAGGTCGTCGGCAAGTCCGCCACGGCCCGCACCGCGTACGAGCAGACCCGGCGCGGCGGCACCCTCTGCATCGTCGGCGCGGGCGCCATGGACGACAACTTCCAGGTCAACATGTTCGAGCTGTTCTTCGACGAGAAGCGGATCCTGCCCTCCATGTACGGGGGCGGCGACGTGCTCCGGTCGTACGAGCGGGCCATCGCGCTCTGGCGGGCCGGGCGTATCGACCTGGAGTCGATGATCACCCACCGGGTACGGCTCGACGGCATCAACGACGCCCTCGACCAGATGCGGACCGGCGAGTCGCTGCGTACCTGCATCGAACTCTGACGCCCCGCAGCATCGCCCCGCCCCCTCCCGAGAGGACCCCGAGAACCGATGTCACTTCCCCTGGACGGACTGTCCGCGATCGTCACCGGAGCGGGCCGCGGCCTGGGACGGGCCGAAGCGCTGGAACTGGCGCGGCTGGGTGCGGCCGTCGTCGTCAACGACTACGGGCAGCCGGGCCGCGACGGTTCGGGCGAGGCGTCCGCCGCACCCGCCGAGGAGGTCGCCGAGGAGATCCGGGCCGGCGGCGGCCGGGCGGTCGCGCACCTCGGCGACGTCTCCGACCACGAACAGGCCCGCGCCCTGGTGGCGCTGGCCGTCGAGACGTACGGCCGGCTCGACATCCTGGTCAACAACGCGGGCATCCTGCGCGACCGGATGATCTTCTCGATGACCGAGGACGAGTGGGACTCGGTCATGCGGGTGCACCTCAAGGGCCACTTCAACACCACGCACTTCGCCGCCGCCCACTGGCGGTCGAGGTCCAAGGAGGCCGGCGGCCCGGTCTACGGCCGGATCGTCAACACCTCGTCGGAGGCCTTCCTGGCCGGTTCGGCGGGCCAGCCCAACTACGCGGCGGCCAAGGGCGGCATCGTCGGGCTGACCACCTCCACCGCGCTGGCGCTGGCCAAGTACGGCGTCACCGCCAACGCCATCTGCCCGCGCGCCCGGACCCGGATGACGGAGGACGTCTTCGCGGGGTTCGAGGAACCGCAGGACGGACGGCTCGACGCGCTCGCACCCGAGCATGTCTCGCCGCTCGTCGGCTATCTGGCCTCCCCGGCGGCCGCCAAGGTGAACGGGCAACTGCTCGTCGTGCACGGCGGGATGGTCGCGGTCGTCGAACGCCCCAAGGTGGCGGCCAAGTTCGACGCGGCGAAGGAGGCGTTCTCCTTCGAGGAACTGGACGAGCTGCTCTCCCCGTACTACGAGGACCGGCCGCCGAACGAGACGTTCGCGGCGGCGGAGGTGCTGGGCCTCAAGCGCGGCTGACCGCGGGCGGGACGCGCGCAGAGGAGGGCCCCCGCAGCCGGCCGGCTGCGGGGGCCCTCCTCTCCCTCGTATCCCTCGTTGGAATTCCTGGGCGGTCAGGCCGCCCTGCTGCCACCTTCGGCGGGGCGGCGGTGGCGGCCGTGCGGTTGAGCCGCCGAGTCGTCCGTCGCCACACCCCCTCGGTGCTTTCCGGAGCCGCCGGCTTCGGCCCGTTGCGCGTCCGCCCCCGGCGGACGCGTCTGGGTCGTGTCGGATCGCGCCTCAGACATCTGGGAAGTCACCCCGTTGTGATCGCTTACGTGCTGGTCTCCGGGGCCCTCGCGCCACCGCCCGGGAACGGTCACCGTCGGCGACCGCGGTGCGCGATTGCGTGAGATCCCCGCCTCAACTCTAGTCAGATGCCGTACGCCGCATGAGAGGCGCCTGCCCCAGGGGAACGGGTCTGCACACAGGAGGATGCGTGACGGCGGCGGAGGGTTGCGTACCGCTTTGCGCGCAGCCCGCCGGGGCCGCGTCGGCGGACGACTCCAGGTCGGAGGGGGCTGTCAGGAGCGCCACCGCGCACGCCGTCTCCTCGTTCGCGTACGGCAGTCGCAGTACGCCGTCGCGCGACCAGGACCCGCTGCCGGCCAGCCAGCCCTCGGGCGCGGCGAGCTGATGCAGCCGACGGCCCGACGGGCGCCAGATGCCGGCCCAGCTGCCTGCCGCCCCGTCGATCCGCAGGGCCACCGCGCAGCTCTCCGGCATCAGCATCTGCCCGGGCTGCACGGCGAACGGGGTCACGGCGGCATCCGGCAGCCGCAGGCACTCCGGGAAGCGCACCGGCAGGCAGCTGCCCAGCACCCCCCAGCCGAGCCGGTCGTGCCCCGGCGCGTCGGAGCGGATCAGCAGCAGACCGCTGTCCGGATCGGCGAGCAGCAGCCGGTCGTCGCTGTCCGGCGCGATCTGGAGCAGGGGGGTCATCTCGGCGCCCCGCCCCAGGTCCACCGCGACCGCCTTCACCGGGCCGCCGCCCGCCGGTTCCCGGTCCAGGGCCAGCAGCCGGCCGGCCCGGTCCAGCCAGACCCCGCCGGAGCAGCGGCCCGGCAGGTCCGCGAGGTGTTCCGGGCCGCACGCGCCTCCCGCCACCCGCCAGAGCCCGGTGGAGTACGTACCGGTGGACAGGGCGTACGCGCTGACGCCGTCCGGTGCGGGCGGCAGCAGGGTCAGCTCGGCGCGTTCGACGGCGCCCAGCGGGAGTTCGCCGGTGCCGGGCCCGGTCGGGTAGAGCAGCGAGAACGTGTGGTGGTCCGCGACCCGGCGCCGGATCAGGACCCTGCCGTCGGCGAGTGGCAGCACCTGCGAGCCGGCCTCCTCCGGCCGGTCCAGCGGGAGCGGTACGGCGTACGGCTCGGGGCCGTCCAGCGTCCAGCGCTCCGCGTACCGGGCGCTCTCCGTCCCGGTGCCGGGATCGCGGGCGGCCGTGAGCCGTGCCGCGTAGGCGCCGTCGGCAGTGAGCGTGAGCGCGGGCAAAACCGTTTCGCCAGGGGCCGGCCCCAGCGGCTCCGGCAGCTCCGCCACGCCCCCGGCCGGGTCCGGTGCCTCCTCGGCCCCGTCCGGCTCGTCGGACTCCGGATCCACCGTCTCGCCGGTTCCGGCCGCCTCAGCGGCCTCGTCCTCGATGGCACAGGCAGTCATCGACTCGTCACCTCCGGCAACCGAAGCTAGTTTTCGCACGCGATGCCGAACAACACGAGCCTCACCTCTTCACACATAAGGGTGGTGATGCCCGGATTCACCTGAGGGGGCGGGGGTGACTGTGCTGTGGGTGATGCGGATGTCTAAGGTTAGGCATTCCTAAGCGTTACCTGTGCGTATCTCGACTGGAGCAAGTGATGTCCCTTCGTCGCCGCGGCACCGCCGCAGTCGGCCTGGCCGTAGTGGCCGCCCTCTCCCTGTCGGCCTGTGGGAGCGACGACGGCGGGTCGGGCGCCTCGGGCGCTTCCGAGGCCGGCGGCGACAAGAAGGCCGCGGTCGCGACCGGCGGCAAGGACTTCGGTGACGCGGCGAAGAAGACCGCCGAGTACGGCACCGACGCCCCTGCGGGCAGCTTCCCCCGTACCCTCACGCACGCCATGGGCAGGACCGAGCTCAAGGCGGCGCCCAAGCGGGTCGTCGTCCTCGACGTCGGCGAGTTCGACAACGTCGTCTCGCTGGGTGTGAAGCCGGTGGGCTACGCCCCCTCCGAGGGCGACGCGGCGATCCCGTCGTACCTGAAGAAGGACGCGGGCGACCCCAAGAACGTCGGCACGATCAACAACCTCAACCTTGAGGCGATCGCCGGACTCAAGCCCGACCTGATCCTCGGCAGCCAGCTGCGCGCCGCGGACAAGTACGACGAGCTGTCCAAGATCGCGCCGACCGTGTTCTCCATCCGCCCGGGCTTCACCTGGAAGGAGAACTACCTCCTCAACGCCGCGGCGCTCGACAAGACCGCCAAGGCGAAGTCGGAGCTCGGCGCCTACGAGGCCAACGCGAAGAAGCTCGGCGAGGACATCGGCCCGAAGAAGCCGGTCATCTCCATGGTCCGCTACCTGCCGGACAAGATCCGCCTCTACGCCAAGGCCTCCTTCATCGGCACCATCCTCGACGACGCCGGCCTGCCGCGGCCCAAGAACCAGCAGATCGACGAGCTCGCCGCGGAGATCAGCCCGGAGAAGATCGACGAGGCCGACGCCGACTGGATCTTCACCGGTGTGTACGGCGACGTGAAGGCCACCAAGCGCGACACCACCCAGGCCAACCCGCTCTGGAAGAACCTGACCGCCGTCAAGGAGGGCCGCGCCAAGAACGTCTCCGACGAGACCTGGTACCTGGGCCTCGGCGTCACGGCCGCGAACCTGGTCCTCGACGACCTGCGCGCCGACCTCGTCAAGTAGCGGTGGCGCGGACCGGTCGGTCAGGGACGGCGCGGACCCCGGGACGTAACGATTCATGACCGGCCGACGGTCCGACGGCACGGGTCCGACCGGCCATGGGATGTGGGGCACGGAGGCCAGGTAGCCTTTCCTCCGTGCCCCGTCTGTCTGAAGTCATCGCCGAGCTCGACGCCCTGTGGCCGCCCGAGCGGGCCGAAGGATGGGACGCGGTCGGCACCGTCTGCGGTGATCCGGACGCCGAGGTCGACCGGGTGCTCTTCGCCGTCGACCCCGTACAGGAGATCGCGGACGAGGCACTGAAGCTCGGCGCCCAGCTGATCGTCACCCATCACCCGCTCTATCTGCGCGGTACGACGACGGTCGCGGCCGGCACCTTCAAGGGCCGCGTCGTGCACACCCTCATCAAGCACGACGTCGCCCTGCACGTGGCCCACACCAACGCGGACTCCGCGGACCCCGGCGTCTCCGACGCCCTGGCCGGCGCCCTCGACCTGCGCGTCGAGCGGCCCCTCGTCCCGGACCCCACGGACCCCGCGGGCCGCCGCGGCCTCGGCCGGATCTGCACGCTCGACCACCCCGAGACCCTCGGTGCCTTCGCCGCCCGCGCCGCCGCCCGGCTGCCCGCCACCGCGCAGGGCATCCGCCTGGCGGGCGACCCGGAGTCCCTCGTGCGGACCGTCGCGGTGAGCGGCGGATCGGGCGACGGCCTCTTCGACGCGGTGCGCGCCGCCGGTGTCGACGCCTTCCTCACCGCGGACCTGCGCCACCACCCGGCCTCCGAGGCCGTCCAGCACTCGTCGCTCGGCCTGGTCGATGCCGCACACTGGGCCACCGAGTGGCCGTGGTGCGAACAGGCCGCCGCACAGCTCGACGCGATTTCCGACCGCCACGGATGGGACCTGCGGGTCCACGTCTCGAAGCAGGTCACCGACCCCTGGACCACCCACCACTCTTCTGGAGCCCCCAACTGAACGCCGCGCCCGCCGACCAGATCCGACTCCTCGACGTCCAGGCCCTCGACCAGCGCCTCTCCCAGCTCGCGCACCGGCGCAACTCCCTGCCCGAGCACGCCGAGATCGAGTCGCTCACGGCCGACCTCGCCCAGCTCCGTGACCTCCTCGTCGCCTCGACGACGGAGGAGAGCGACACAGCCCGCGAGCAGACCAAGGCGGAGCACGACGTCGACCAGGTGCGCCAGCGCGCCGCCCGCGACCAGCAGCGCCTGGACTCCGGCGCGGTCACCTCGCCCAAGGACCTGGAGAGCCTCCAGCGCGAGATCGTCTCGCTCGCCAAGCGCCAGGGCGACCTGGAGGACGTCGTCCTCGAGGTCATGGAGCGCCGCGAGTCCGCCCAGGAACGGGTCGCCGAGCTGACCGACCGGGTCGCCGCCGTGCAGGCCAAGGTCGACGACGCCACCGCCCGCCGGGACGCCGCGACCCAGGAGATCGACACGGAGACCGCGACGGTCACCAAGGAGCGCGAGGTCGTCGCCGGTTCCGTTCCCGCGGACCTTCTCAAGCTGTACGACAAGCTCCGCGCCCAGCAGGGCGGGGTGGGCGCCGCCCGCCTCTACCAGCGCCGCTGCGAGGGCTGCCGTCTCGAGCTCAACATCACCGAGGTCAACGACGTGAAGGCCGCGTCCCCCGACACGGTGCTGCGCTGCGAGAACTGCCACCGCATCCTGGTCCGCACCGCCGACTCGGGTCTGTAATGACGCAGCCGCGCCGGTTCGTCGTCGAGGCCGACGGCGGCTCCCGGGGCAACCCGGGGCCCGCCGGTTACGGCGCGGTCGTCATCGACCCGGCGACGGGGGAGACCCTGGCCGAGGCCGCCGAGTACATCGGCGTCGCGACGAACAACGTCGCCGAGTACAGGGGCCTCATCGCCGGACTCCGCGCCGTGCGCGCGCTGCTGCCGGACGGGCCCGCGGACGGCGGGCCGCAGGTCCGTGTCCGGATGGACTCCAAGCTCGTCGTGGAACAGATGTCGGGACGCTGGAAGATCAAGCACCCCGACATGAAGCCGCTCGCGGCCGAGGCCGCGCGCGTCCTGCCCGCCTCCGCCGTCACCTACGAGTGGATCCCGCGCGAGCAGAACAAGCACGCGGACCGGCTCGCCAACGAGGCGATGGACGCGGGCAAGCGCGGCCGGCAGTGGGAACCGTCCGCCTCGACGGCGGACCTCGACACCCCGAGGTCCTCGGTGGCCGACGCGCTGCCACCGGTCTCCGGACCGCCCGGCGACGCGGCGGCCGGCGCGGCGAGGGCCCGGGCGGCGCTGAACCGTCCCGCCCCCTCCGCCACGGCCACCCCGCAGGTCGGCTGGGGCGCCGCCCCGGACCTCGGAGCGCCCGCCACCTTCGTGCTGCTCCGCCACGGCGAGACCGCCCTCACCCCGGAGAAGCGGTTCTCCGGAAGCGGCGGCACTGATCCCGAGCTCTCCGCCACCGGCCGCGGGCAGGCCGAGCACGCCGCCGAGGCCTTTGCCGCCCGGGGGACGGTGCAGGAGATCGTCAGCTCCCCGCTGCGCCGCTGCCGCGAGACGGCGGGCGCCGTCGCGGCCCGGCTGGGTCTGGAGGTCCGGATCGAGGAAGGGCTGCGCGAGACGGACTTCGGCGCCTGGGAGGGCCTGACGTTCGGCGAGGTCAGGGAGCGGTACGGCGCCGATCTGGACGCCTGGCTCGCCTCCGCGAAGGTGGCCCCCACCGGAGGCGGCGAGAGCTTCGCCGAGGTGGCCCGCCGCGTCGCCGCCACCCGTGACCGCCTCGTCAGCCGCTACGCCGGCCGTACGGTCCTCGTGGTCACGCACGTCACGCCCATCAAGACCCTGGTCCGGCTGGCGCTGGGCGCACCGCCGGAGTCGCTGTTCCGGATGGAACTCTCGGCCGCCTCCGTGTCGGCCGTGGCGTACTACGCGGACGGCAACGCCTCCGTACGCCTGCTGAACGACACGTCCCACCTGCGTGAGGCGTAGGGCCTGTCGTCAAACTGCCGTCGCGCGGCAGACGGCAGTTTGACGACAGGCCTAGGGCCGGACAGCACTCGGCCCCGTCGGCGGGGGGAGGCCGACGGGGCCGAGGCGGTTCCGGAAGGCCGGGGGATTGCCTGCCGGAACCCGGGTCACCCGGAGGCCGGGTCACGTGTCCCTGAAGGTCTCGTGCCCCGGCTGCCGGGGAGCATGCACGCGAAACCGCGCGACTTCGTGGCGTTCAGCCGCGCAGCGCCGCCGCTTCGGTGGCCAGCCGCTCCACCCGGGACCAGTCCCGGGCCGCCACCGCGTCACCGGGGACCATCCAACTGCCGCCCACACAGCCGACGTTCGGCAGGGCCAGATAGGAGGGGGCCGAGGTGAGGGAGACGCCGCCGGTCGGACAGAACCGGGCCTGAGGGAGCGGGGCGGACAGTGCCTTGAGGTAGGCCGTGCCCCCCGCCGCCTCCGCCGGGAAGAACTTCATGTCGGTGACCCCGCGCTCCAGCAGCGCGACCACCTCGGACGTCGTCGAGACACCCGGCAGGAACGGCACGCCCGACGCCTTCATCGCGTCCAGCAGCGCGTCCGTCCAGCCGGGGCTCACCAGGAACCGGGCGCCCGCGGCCACGGTGTCCGAGACGTTCTGCGCCGAGATCACCGTGCCGGCACCCACCACCGCGTCCGGAACCTCCGCCGCGATCGCCCTGATCGCGTCCAGGGCGGCGGCGGTCCGCAGCGTCACCTCGATCGCCGGAAGCCCGCCCGCGACCAGGGCCCGGGCGAGCGGCACGGCGTCGGCGGAGTCCTCCAGCACGACGACGGGCATGACGGGGGCAAGGTCCAGTACGGAGGAGGTCATGTCCCTCATCCTGCACCGGTGCCGCATCGTACGCAACGAGCGTTGCGCATGATGCAACGCATCTCGGCCGGGTCAGTGGATCTCCGTCACCACCACGTCGAGCTCCCACGTCCGCCCGGACCGTGCGGGCGCCTCGGCCTCCACCACGTATCCCAGGTCCCGCAGGGCCGTCACCAGCTCCGCCGGACCCTTCGGCCGGGCGCCGGCCCGCAGCAGATCGCGGACCATCCGGCCCTTCGTCGCCTTGTTGAAGTGGCTGACCACCGACCGCCTCTCCACCCCGTCCACCAGCTGGGAGTGCAGCACCCGCACGCTCGCCGTGCGCTCCGCCACCGCGCCCTTCGGCTTCCACGCCGCGGCGTACGCGGACGACCTCAGGTCCAGCACCAGACCGTCCCCGGCCGCCTCCGGCATGACCTCCGCCATCGGCTCGCGCCAGAACGCCCCGAGCGCGCCGAGCCCCGGCAGCTTCACCCCCATCGCGCAGCGGTACGGCGGAATCCGGTCGCCCACCCGCACCGCGCCCCAGAGTCCGGAGAACACCAGCAGCGACTTCCCGGCCCGGCGGCGGGCCGCCGTGTCCAGGGACGCCAGGTCCAGCGCGTCGTACAGCACCCCCGTGTAGAGCTCCCCGGCCGGACGCGCACCCGCGGTCCGCAGTTCGAGGTTCTTCGCGACCTCGCCCCGCAGCCCCTCGCTGAGCCCCAGCACCACGCGGGCCTTCTCCTCGTCCGCCGCGCACAGCTCCACCAGCCCGTCCAGCACGGCGGCCCGCGCCCCGGCCAGACCCGGCAGCGAGAGCGACTCGGGCTTCAGCGGTGCTCCGCGCCCCGAGGCGGCCTTTCCTTCGGAGGGCGGCAACAGCACGAGCACGGCGGTTCTCCTTCGTACGTACGGAAATGGGGCCCCGGCCCGCACACGGATCCGCGGTGTCGCCCGGATGCGGGGCGATCCCCTCACGTCAGCGTACGGGGAGCGGCGACCGGTCCTCCGCCACCCGGGATGCCGCCCGCCCCGCCCCGCCATACGCTCGGTCCATGCCCCGCCGTCAGCTTCACATGACCGGCGCAGCCGACACCCCGCTGCGGGCGGCCCTGCACGCGCTGCGCACCGAACTCGGACTTCCCGACGGCTTCCCGGCCGATGTGCTCGCCGAAGCGGCCGACGCGGCGCGCGACCCGGTGGTCTCCGGGCACGAGGACGCCACGGATCTGCCGTTCCTCACCATCGACCCGCCCACCTCCACGGACCTCGACCAGGCCATGTACCTGGAACGCCGGCCCCACGGCTACCGCGTGCACTACGCCATCGCCGACGTCGCCGCGTTCGTCCGCCCCGGCGGCGCGCTCGACACCGAGGCCCACCACCGGGTGACCACGCTCTACTTTCCCGACGGCAAGGTGCCGCTCCACCCCGAATCGCTCTCCGAGGGCGCCGCCAGCCTGCTGCCCGGCGAGACCCGCCCCGCCGTGCTCTGGGAGATCGACCTCGACGCCGAGGGCCGCACCGGGACCACCCGGGTACGCCGGGCCCTCGTACGCAGCCGCGCCAAGCTCGACTACGCGGGCGTGCAGCGGCAGATCGACGCCGGCACCGCCGAGGAGTCGCTCGCCCTCCTCAAGGACATCGGCACGCTGCGCGAGGAGCAGGAGATCGCCCGCGGCGGCATCTCCCTCGACGTGCCCGAACAGGAAATCGTCGAGCGCGACGGGACGTACGGCCTCGACTACCGCGCCCCGCTCCCCGCCGACGGCTGGAACGCCCAGATCTCCCTGCTCACCGGCATGGCAGCGGCCCGCCTGATGCAGGAATCCGGCACCGGCATCCTGCGCACCCTCCCGGTCGCCCCCGACGGCGCGGTGGCCCGGCTGCGCCGCTCGGCCGAGGCCCTGCACATCGACTGGCCGCACCACGTCCCGTACGCGCAGGTCGTCCGCTCGCTCGACCCGAGGAAGACGAACCACGCCGCCTTCCTCCAGGACTGCACCACGCTGCTGCGCGGCGCCGGCTACACCGTCTTCGACCGCGGCGAACTGCCCACCCCGGCCGTACACGCCGCCGTCGCCGACCTCTACACCCACTGCACCGCGCCGCTGCGCCGGCTCGTCGACCGGTACGCGTCCGAACTCTGCGTCGCGGCCGCCGCCGACCGTGAACCGCCCGAGTGGGTCCTGACCGCACTCCCCGCCCTGCCCAAGGAGATGGCGGACGGGACCCGGCGTGCCAACACGGTGGAGCGCGAGTGCGTCGACCTCGTGGAAGCGGCGCTGCTCAAGGACCGGGTCGGTACGGTCTTCGACGCGTACGTGGTGGACGTGAAGGAACAGGAGCCGACCACCGGCACCATCCACATCGACGACCCCGCGATCGTCGCCCGCATCGAGGGCGGCACCGCCGGACTCCCGCTGGGGGAGCGGCTGAGGGTGCGGCTCACCCAGGCAGATCCGGGATCGTCGAAGGTGCTGTTCGCGCCCGCGTGAGCGCGGCCACGACGGCGCGCGGATCATCGGCGTGGAACCGGACCGCGACCGCCGTCCCGCGACGGCCGAGCGGTCGTACGAAACCCAGCGGCGCGGTCAGCTCGACCGTCACGGTCGTCTGGCCGCCGACCGCGAGATCGAGCACCCCGTCCGGGTCCAGCTGCACCAACCGCCCCTGGGGGAAACGCCGTTCGACCCGCGCAGCGGAGATCGCGGCAGCCGGCACCCGCAGATCGAACAGCGCCCCGTAGCGAACGCGCAGCGAACCGTCCGGTCCCACGACATGCGGGCGGGCCACACAGGCGGCGTGCAGGGCGAGCACCAGCAGCACCCCGTACACGTCCAGTACGAGCAGAGTCCGGTGCACCACGGGCCAGGGGATCAGCAGCGCCAGCATCACCGTCTCCACCACCGAGACGAAGACCAGGCCGTACATCATCGCCGTCTGCGGCCCCGTGTACGGGACGGGCAGCGCGCCCTCCGGCACGCCGTGGCGCCGCCTCAGCACCCACAACCCCAGGCTGTGCAGGGCCCGCAGCTCATGCGCGACGAGCCGCCGCACCGGCACGGGCACCACGGTCCGCAGCGCCCCGGCCGCCGCCGCCCGCCGTCCCGCGCCCGCCCTCCTTCCGGCCCGCCACAACCGCCCCAGGACGACGGCCTCCAGAGCGACGCCCAGCAGAACCGCCGCCTCCGCACCGGCCCACACCGCTCCGGGTATCCGTACCCCGGCCACCAGGCACACTCCCACCGCGAGTTCGGCGGGCAGCACGGCCAGGGCGACGAGCCGCGCACCCCTCACTCCTCCCGTCACCGGGTCCTCCCCTTCATCCGTTCCGCCAGTGCGACCATCACCCGGCGCACCACCTCGGCCTGCGCGGGCGGGTAGTCCGCCAGCAGAGCCGCCCCGAACCCCGTCACGGCCGGTCCGTCGTCAGGGACCGCGGCCAGCACCTCGTCCGGCACCAGGGCGGCCATCCGGGCCGCCAGCGGCGCCACACGCGGATCGTCCACGGGCGCCGTGTCGAGCGTGTCCAGCTCCTCGTACAGGGCGAGCACCGCCGGATCACCGGCCAGCTTCCGCAGCACGGCGTAGACCTCGCTGCCACCGCCACCCGCCGTGTCCAGCAGCGCCAGATGCTCCCGGTCCCTGGCGGCGGCGGGGGAGTCGGTGACGGGCCCGGCGGCCAGCAGCTCGGCCAGGGCCGGCGACACGGGCTCGACCCCCGTCAACGGCCCCTCCATCAACCGCGCCAGGCGCAGCCGCCGCTCCCCGATCTCCCGCTCCTGCCGCGCCAGATCGGTGTCCAGCTCGCGCAGTACGTCCCCGAGCGGCCGCCCGGCGTCACCGGCGAGGACCGCCCGCACCTCGTCCAGCCCGAGCCCCAGCTCGGTGAGCCGCCGGATCCGGGCGAGCAGCACGGCGTCGCGCACGTTGTAGGAGCGGTAGCCGTTGGCCCGGCGGGCGGGTTCGGCCAGCAGGCCGATCTGGTGGTAGTGCCGCACGGCCCTGGGAGTGAGCCCGACCAGCGCGGCGATCTCTCCGATGCGCATGGGGCCAGTAGAAACCCTGACGCTGCGGCAAGGTCAAGGCGCCGGGCCCCTGTGCACCGGCGCACCCGCGCCATCTCGTACGATCGCGCCTTCGGCCCCGCACCCGAGCCTGCAGGAAGAGGAGGTCCGTCATCACCGGTCCCGCGGCCCCGCCTGCCACCGAACGCGCCCGCCAGATCCTCGCCGCGGCGCGCACCCTGCTGGAGCGGGAGGGCCCGGACGCTCTCACGATGCGCCGCCTCGCCGGAAGCGTGGGCCTCACGGCGCCCTCGCTCTACAAACACTTCCCGGACAAGTCCTCGGTGGTGCGCGCCCTGGCCGACGCGATGCTCCGGGAGACCGCCGACGTCCTTGAAGCGGCCGAGACCGCGGCCCCCGGCTCCTTCTCCGCCCTGGCCACCGCCTACCGCACCCACGCCCTGGCCCACCCCCACCTCTACCGCCTCACCACCGGCCACCCCCTCCCGCAGGATCTGGAGGAGCGCGCCGCGGCCCCCCTCCTGCGCGCCCTGGCCGGCGACGAGGGCCGCGCCAGGGCGGCCTGGGCCTTCGCCCACGGGATGGTCGTGATGGAGCTCAACGGCCGCTTCCTCACGGACACCGACATCGCGGGGGCCTGGGAGGCGGGGATCGCGGCCTTCGCCTCGGTCCGCCTCTGACAACGGCGTGCGGTCCTGTGCCACGATCGGGGGAAACACTCCCATCTCACGGACGGCGGATTCCCCGATGTCCCACTCTGGCGAGCGACCGAGGAAGGGGCGTGACATGTCTGCTATGCCGCACGAACCGCTCTCGCAGGCGGAGGTCCTGCTGGAGGGCTTCCTGGCGCTGGACACGCCGGAGGGCTTCCGGGCCGAGCTGATCGAGGGGGAGATTGTCGTGACGCCGCCGCCGGACGGGGATCATGAGGACTACATCAGCGTGATCATGAAGCAGGTGATCAGGCATGCCCGGACCGATATGGATTTCTCCGGGAACAAGGGGCTGAAGCTGCGCAGTGGCGGGGGGTGTCCCAAGAACCATGTCATCCCCGATGGCACCTTCGCCCCCACCGAACTGCGCCTGTACCGCGGCGCGGATCCCTGGATGCCGTGCGAGGGCGTGGCCCTGGTCGTCGAGGTCACGTCGTCCAAGCCGACCGCCGACCGCACGGGCAAGCGGCACTGCTATGCCCGGGGGCCCGTCCCCCTCTACCTTCTGGTGGACCGTGAGCAGTCCTCGGTGACGTTGTTCAGCGATCCGCAGGGGGACGACTACCGCCAGCACTGCACGATTCCGTTCGGCAAGTCGATCCGCCTCCCGGCGCCCTTCGCGCTCGATATGGAGACCGAGGCGTTCATCTGAGCCGTCCGCTCGCCCTGTCGGGCCCGCCCCGCCCGGCCGGGTAGCATGGGCCCCACGGCAGACGAGTCGGGCGGACGGCCGCGTGAGGATCTTCGGACCCTCCCGAGGAACGTCCGGGCTCCACAGGGCAGGGTGATGGCTAACGGCCACCCGGGGTGACCCGCGGGACAGTGCCACAGAGAACAGACCGCCTGGGACTCCGGTCCCCGGTAAGGGTGAAACGGTGGTGTAAGAGACCACCAGCGTCCGAGGCGACTCGGACGGCTAGGTAAACCCCACCCGGAGCAAGGTCAAAAGGAGCCGTCGCAAGACGGCTCTGCGCGAACGTTCGAGGGCGGCCCGCCCGAGTTCGCGGGTAGACCGCACGAGACCGGCAGCAATGCCGGTCCTAGATGGATGGCCGTCTCCCCGGCCGCCGCGAGGCGACCGGGCGACAGAACCCGGCGTACAGCCCGACTCGTCTGCCGCCACCAGCGGCTTTGCCTGGGAAAGGGCCTCCGACCTGCGTCGGAGGCCCTTTCCGGCCTTTCGGTGGCTTACTGCGTTAGGCAGCAAATAGTCCCTTGGAAGTCCCTCAGACAGGGCTGAAAGTCCCTGAAAAGTCCCTCATGGTGATCTTGATTGGGATGTGCTGGGAGCCTGACGATTGGCCTCGTGGGGGACCCGCGTCCTCGGTGAACGGCGCAACTTCCGCTGTGCGACGCGGTTTGGATCTCCAGATGGATGGTCTGGGGGAATCGGTGGGCTCGGTGCGTGTGGCACGCTGTGAAGGTGATCAGAGAACCCGCCGAGACCGCCATCGGTGAAGACGGAACCGTCGAGCTCCCCATGGGCATCATCGTCGAGGCTGGCCTGTCCGTCGGGGAGCGGCTGGTGGCCTACAGCGACGGGGACGGCAGGATCGTCCTGCGTCGAGCAGAGGACGCCATCGACGACCTGCTGAACGGTCGCATTCTCTGATCACCCCGCCGTGCCAGCCTCCCGGCGTGCCTCGGCGACGGTCTCGCTCACGAGTCGTGCCGCCTCCTGAGCAGGCACGTGCTCCCAGATCCGAAGCACCTTCCATCCGGATTGTTCCAGGAGGCGGGTCGTCTCCAGGTCCCGAGCCCTATTCCTATCGAACTTCTCCACCCAGAAATCGCGGTTCGTCGCAGGTATGCTCCGGTGCTCGGGACATCCGTGCCAATAGCAACCGTCGACGAAAACCGCCACCTTCACCTTCGTGAACACCACATCCGCTGTACGCCGGAGGGAAGGTAGCGGTCGAGTCGACACCCGGAACCGGAGCCCTGAGCGGTGCAGGAGGGAACGGAGCCGCAATTCGGGCTTGGTGTCCCTCGGCTTGTTCGCCCGCATCGACTTTCGTGAACCAGGCGATGACGCCCACGATCCCGCCGGGATCGTCGTTTCCGCGAGCAACCCTGCGACGTGCGCCAGTTTCCATCCCTCACGCAGGTTCGCCGCGCGAGTGGGGCGATCGACCTCGCCCAGGGGAATGCTGATTGCCCTGCCGTCGACGGACCACCGCAGTACGGCGGCCACCCGTGTGCCACGGGCGGTCCGGCGCAACACGATGCTCGCGGGCCGCAGGTCGCCTCCGCCGACGTCCACCAACCGGTGGTCAGCGCCTCCGGCGCTGCAGACCTGTTCACGGGCCCGCTGCGTTCTGTCGAGCCCGGCACGCGCACGCCAGGAGCGGTCGGGCACCGTTTTCTCCGGCACTCGACGTGCGCTCTTTCCCGCCATTGGTCTCACCGGTTCGTCGCAAAATTGACTTCCGAACCGACGATACGACTCCCTTGCCCGGGATGCGGTAGCGCGTCGACTTGCACCTCTATGGCCGAAAAGGGGGGCCGGCGCGACAGGCCGTCGACGTAGTAGTGTGCATTTGTGGTCTGTGTTGTCCAGGATGCCCATGGCCGGCTAGAGTGCCTCCATGGCCGCCGACACCAACTCTCTGACCAGCGGATTCAGCTCGCCCGACGATGACATCGCCTCGTCCGGTCGCTTCCGTATGATCGATCTCTTCGCGGGATGTGGTGGGCTAACCAAGGGGTTCGTGGACGCCCGGTGCGACGGTCGAGCGGTGTACGAGTCGATCGCCGCAGTCGAGATCGACCGTGCGGCGGCCGCAACCTACGCGGCCAACTTTGGTTCGCACGTCTACCAGGGCGACATCACGGCTTGGGTGCGACGGGAGGGTGGCATCCCCCGTGCAGACATCGTGCTCGGTGGCCCTCCGTGCCAGGGGTTTTCGCGCCTCGGTAACCAGGACCCGTCGGATGAGCGAAATCAGCTTTGGCGTCAATACCTTGCCGTCGTCCACGACGTCCGGCCGAAGGTTTTCGTGATGGAGAACGTCGACGCCTTCCGACGGTCCCCCGAGTTCCAACTCTTGATGGACGAGGCTACCCGCCCCGGAGGGCTCCTCAAGGACTACATCATTCGCCACGAGCTCATTAGCGCCGACGAGCACGGTGTTCCGCAACGTCGCAGGCGGACCATTCTCGTCGGAGCCCGCAGGGATCTCGTGGCTCCCGGGTCGGGTGAACGGCTCGAGAAGTTGTCCGAGTACGAACTCCGAGATCTCCTGCTCCCCACCCCCGCCAAAGGCGACCCGGTCACGGTGTGGCAGACGATCTCGAACCTAGTCCTGAAGAAGCTAGACCCTCAACTTCCTGCACGCGAATCACTGATCAACGGAACCTCCATTCAGGGTCCGTTTTGCATGGACGAGCTTCACCTTCGCCGCAACGGCATCACGGATCGCTCACTGGAGCGCTATTCCCACATCCCGGAAGGCGGGAATCGCTTCAATATCCCATTCCATCTCCTCTCCGATTGCTGGAAGAAGCACAAGACGGGATCCGCGGACGTCATGGGCCGTGTGTTCAGGGACAAGCCGTCGGTGACCATCCGTACCGAGTTCTTTAAGCCCGAGAAGGGTCGCTATCTCCACCCATGGCTCCACCGACCCATCACACACTTGGAAGCGGCTCTCCTTCAAAGCTTCCCGATGGACTTCAAATGGTGCGGAAGCCGGAACGAGATCGCGCGACAGATCGGCAACGCCGTCCCCGTCGGCCTGGCGCGTGTCATCGCCGAACATCTTGCGCCGTTGCTCCTTGCACAGTCGGTGGAGCGTCCGACGCCGCCAGCCGAGTGCCCCCGCCAGTCCGAGGGGCGCGTTCTGGTGGAGGTCTGATCTCCGTCCACAGCTGAACGTGACCGATGCGGGGTATCGGCCAGCATGGCTGAACGGGACGCACGCAACGCTGTATCAGCCCGCCGCAGGTGGTGGACAAAGCATCCCCCTCTAGAGGCCGGTGCGTGATCCAGAAGTGCATCGGACCGATCCCAACCTTCCTGTACGGTCGTGTCGTCGTCGCCCGGTTGGAGCGTCTGCTCCGACCGAGGCGAGGTGTGGTGGGGAAGGGGACCCGTGGACGAGTTCGACGCGCAGTACGATGCTTTCCGTAAATTGATCAAGAGCCAGACGCCGGAGCAGGCACTGGGAACGATCAAGCTTTTCGGTATGAGTGACGACCTTGCCAAACGGATCGCCGAGCGCCACCAACGGGAGACCATCGAGATCCGGGACAAGCGTCAGCCAGGATCGGTGGTCCGCAACAACCGTGAGACTTGGTACGTGGGCCCCCAGGAGGGCGACCGTTGCTGGCCAGCCCTACACGACCTTCTGAAACGAGAACCGTCTTGGGACGATGAAGGTCTTCGGGCTCTGGACGCTGCGTCCACCAAGGTCGTCTCGATGCTCGATCACCCCATGGAGAAGGAGTTCTCCACCCGTGGGCTGGTGGTGGGATATGTGCAGTCGGGCAAGACCACCAACTTCACGGCTCTGATCGCCAAGGCCGCAGACGCCGGGTACAAGTTCTTCATCGTCTTCGCGGGAATCCACAACGGCCTCCGTCGGCAGACTCAGCTCCGGCTGGAACGTCAACTCGTCGATCCGGTCATCGACCAATGGCATCCCCTCACCGGCGCCGAAGGCGATTTCGAACCGCCCGCGGGCAACCCGGCCGCGTTCTTCACCTACAAGAGCCAGCAGCACGTCCTTTGTGTGGTGAAGAAGAACGTACCGCGACTCACGAAGTTGAAGGACTGGCTCGGGAAGGCACCCGACTACCTGAGGAACTGCCCGACGCTCATCATCGACGACGAGGCTGACCAGGCCAGCATCGCATCCAAGCGGACGAACCCTTTGATCCGCGAGATCATCGACCTCTTCCCACGCGGCGGGTACATCGGTTACACCGCAACCCCGTTCGCGAACCTGCTCATCGATCCGACGGCTAAGGACCTTTATCCCGAGGACTTCGTTGTTAACCTGCCCAAGCCACGAGGGCATTTCGGGACTGAGGTTCTCTTCGGCCGCGAACCGCTCGACGGCGAGGACCCTCAAGACGTGCCGGACGGATACGACATGATCCGTATCGTGCCGGAAGAGGAGATTCCGCTCGTCAAGCCCGGTCGTGACGAGATTGAGGGCTTCTCGCCGGAGATCGACGGAACGCTTCGAAACGCCGTTCACTATTTCTGGCTGGCCACCGCCGCGCGCAGGATACGCGGACGAGGAGTCCCTCACTCGACGATGCTCGTCCACACCAGTGTCAGCACCCTGGTCCACGAGAGTTTCAAGCAGCCGCTCGAGCGTTTCCGTTCCACGGCTTCGGAGTTGCTCCAGGCCGGAGACCTCTCTCTGCGCGACGAACTTCGCGAGTTGTGGGACGAGGAGACCACTCGGGTGCCAGGGGCGGAACCCGATTTCGGCGAGGCGAAGGTGCCCTTCGAGTGTCTTCTTCCGGAGCTGGCCGGCGTCGTCGACGATTGCCGGATCATCCTGGACAACTCGAAGAGCCTCGAGCGTCTCGACTACGAAACTGGTCCGGTCGTGGCCATCGCGGTCGGGGGCAACACCCTCTCGCGCGGTCTGACCCTCGAGGGCCTCGCGGTCAGCTACTTCGTTCGCGGTGCCTCGACCTACGACACGCTGCTTCAGATGGGCCGTTGGTTCGGGTTCCGTGACGGCTACGCTGACTTGCCGCGCATCTG
The DNA here is from genome assembly GCF_035917155.1 of Streptomyces sp. NBC_00385. Lineage (NCBI taxonomy): Bacteria > Bacillati > Actinomycetota > Actinomycetes > Kitasatosporales > Streptomycetaceae > Streptomyces > Streptomyces sp. NBC_00385. Next base: position 6,204,852 of record NZ_CP107951.1, read on the forward strand.
GATGACCGAAGAGCTGCGTGAGTGGTTCCGTCACATCGCCACGGTCGAGTCGGAGATGCGCCGGGACATCGAGCTCTACATGGTCGAGGACAAGACCCCGTTGTCTTTCGCAGTCCGTCTCCGTAACCATCCTGCACTCCGTATCACCGCCGCGGCGAAGATGCGCAACGCAGTCAAGGCCAGTGCCTCTTACGGGGGGCAACGTGTCCAGACCAGCTATTTCCGCACCGACGACTCCGAGTGGCTGCGCGGCAATCAGGCCGCGGCTGGCAAGCTCGTCGACAGGGCTCTCAACATCGCCGGCGCCCGGCACGAAGACAGATCCGAAGCGGGCCGGCACGTGTTGCGCGACGTTCCGTACGACATGGTCCTGGGCTTCCTCGAGGACTATCGTTTCCACGGGAAATCGATGGACTGCGACGCAGGGCTGCTTCGCAGCTACGTCGAGCGGCGGGTCAGATCCCATGGCGGCGGAGCCCTGAAGCGGTGGAACATTGCAGTCATCGGTAATCCGCTCAGTGGATCTCCCGAAACCAGGTACGAGTTCGCCCCGGGAATCGCTGTAGATCGCGTATTCCGCGCGAAGCTCCCGAGTAGTCCCGACGCCGCCAACATCAAGACGCTCATGAGCCGCAGGGACGCGGGAGTCGACCTCGACCTGAGCTCGCTAGATGAGGTTACCGAGGATGCTCTCAAGCGAGCTCGTCGGATCCAATGCCCGGAGACCGCCCTCCTGACCCTTTATCCGATCGACAGCGTCTCACCCACCAAGCGTCCCCGCCGTGAGTCTCTGGACGCGGTCGATCACGTCATCGGTGTCGGACTCGTCTTCCCGCTGCCCAGGGGAGAAGACAGCGAGGTCGAGTGGTACAGCGCGGATCTCTCGAACGTGGTTCTCGAAGAGGACGAGTTCGGCATGCTGGACAGTGACGAGCTTGAGATGCTGCTCGAGGACGACGCCCGATGACGACGGCCGACCTTCGTGTGGTGCTGGAGGAACACTGGAGCCGGCTTGGGGCCGAGCCAGTGTCCGTCGGGCACACGCTGAGGACCTCCGCTCTGCCGGTGGGTACCGTCCACGGACCAATCCTGGTGGCGGTCGACCGCGCGGGTCTGCGGCATCTCCTGGTGCCGCTCAAGGTGCGACAGCGTGTATCCGTCGGCTTGGTCAGTGCGTCCCTCCGGATAACGGAGCGTCCGCTCCAGGACGAGGACGCGTACGGACGTTTCGCCGACATCGAGTGCATGAGCCGTGAGCTCGACGATGTCTTCACCGGGCTCTGCCGGGACGTCCTGGTGGCGGTCGAGGCTGACGGCGACCGCCCGTACCGGACCGCTCGCGCGGTGGTCGAACGCTGGAAGCTGCTGTTCAGCAGCGGTCCTCGTTCTCTGACGCGTGAGCAGATGGTGGGGCTGTTCGGTGAGCTCCGCGTCTTGGTGCGCTTGCTGGAAGGTGACTCCGGAGCTGTGCGTCACTGGGCCGGGCCCGCTGGCGAGCGACACGATTTCACCGACGGCGTGCATGCGGTAGAGGTGAAGAGTACGGTCACGAACTCGGAGCGCCGCGTCTTCGTCGTTCACGGGCTGGACCAGTTGGAAGCGCCGGAGGGAGGGGACCTCCTGCTCGCCTGGCAGCGCTTCGAACCGCATCCCGGAGGTAGCACGCTCGATGAGCTCGTCGACCGTGCGGCAGACCTGTGCGACGACCAGGCCGAACTGCTCTCCAAGCTCGGCTCCGTCGGATATCGCCCATCCGACGAGGCCGGTCAGGATGGACTGAGGCTGTCCCTCGCCGAGGACCGCTGGTATCGCGTCGAGGAAGACTTCCCTCGGCTCACCACGGTCACGATGCACGCTGGAACAGTTCCGGCCGGGGTCCTCGACGTTCGGTACACGGTTGACTTGGCCGGAGCTCGTACGAGTCCTGTCGACGAGACGACGGTCGGCGACTTGCTCAGACGTGTGGGGGAGACGACGTGACCACGTCGCCACGGTGGTTGTCCGAGTTGTACGGGCCAGGGGGTGGTGGAGCGGCGGAAGGCATGCTCAGGCACCTGGACGCCACCGAGATGGACCCCGTGTCACTGCTGGTCCGTGAGTCGGCTCAGAACAGCTGGGATGCCCGGTCCGGAGACGGGCCGGTCGAGTATCGGATCGGATTGCGCACACTCGGCCCGAGCGAGGCGCCGGCGTGGCGTGAACTCCTGTCAGAGAACGCACCCTCCGTTGAGCACCTGCGACTGCGTTCGTCACTCGCTCGCCCTGTGGTCCGAGTCCTGACGGTGACGGACACGGGCACCAAGGGACTCGGCGGACCGACTCGCGCAGACGTCGTATCCGACGGTGACTCGGACTTCGTCTCCTTCGTTCGTAAGACTGGCAGCTCTCAGGACCTGAGCAGCCGCGGCGGAACCTACGGCTACGGCAAGGCGGTCTTCCACCTGGTCTCGAGGCCGCACACCGTTCTGGTCCATACTCGCTGCCGGATCGGACACCGGTTCGAGACACGCCTTATAGGCTGGGCCGTTCACGAGAGTTACAGCACGGACACTGTCGATGGCCCCAAGACCTTCACGGGTCGACACTACTGGGGGCGCGTGCAGAACGGCTACGTCGAACCTCTGGTGGGAGACGAAGCCGACGAGGTCGCACGGAAGCTGGGGCTCAAGGCATTCCCGGCGGACGGCACCGGTACCACCGTCGCAATCGTCGACCCGGACTTTGGGGAGCGGGACGACAGCGAAGCTATGCAGTGGATCGTCGACGCCATGGTCTGGAACCTCTGGCCCAAGATGCTGCCCGAAGGCGGAAACGCCCCCATGCGGTTCACCGTGACCCGCGACGGCGTCGAGGTCCCCGTTCCCGGCCCGTCGGATGTACCGCATCTTCGGCCCTTCCTGTGGGCACACGGGGAGATGAACCGTGTCGTCGAGCACAAGAGGTTGGGGCGGTCCCTCGGGCGCATGGGCGTACGCAAGTTCATCGCACCGCCCGGCCCTCCGCCGAAGGCCGCCCAGGAGGCGGGTGTAGGAGACCGGCTACACCACACCTGCCTCATGCGTCCGGTGGACCTCGTGGTGCGGTACCTCGCGGGCCCACCCTTCTACGAGGAGCACGGCGGATACGCGGCGGTTTTTCGGGCGGACCCCGGGATGGACCGGGTCTTCGCCGCGACCGAGCCTGCCAGCCACGACAACTGGATGGTCGACAGACTGCAGGGTGAGGACCGCCTGCTGGCAAAGCACGCTCTTAGGAAGATCGCCGACGCGATGAAGGAAGCCTCGGGGCCGGCTGCGGTGGTCAACAACGCCGGTGAGGGCGTCTCTCTGGCCGGCATGAGCAAGCTCATGGCCGGACTCATGGCCGGCGCCCCAGGCCAAGGCGGTTCGGCCGTTTTCACCACAGAGGCTGAAGCCGGATCTGTCAGTTCCGCCGGTGCGGACCGGCAGTGGCCGGATGCAGCACGTCAATCCGGTGGCGAGGCATCAGGGGCTGCTGAGCCGAGCGGGACAGGGCGACAAGGGAAACGCGGAGCCCGGTTGCGCTATCTGGACGACCCTTTCCACGACGCCCTGGACGGGAAGGCGGTCCTCGTCCAGCGCTTCGAGCTCCTCGATATAGGCGACCAGGCGGTCCGAGCCCGATTGGCCGTGGCCCTGAGCGGCGCCCTGGGTAGAGAGGGCGAACCGCCCAAGGGGGCGTCCGTCCCTACGGTGCTGGGGTGGCGGTCCGAGACGGGAGAGGTTCTCACCGTCCCCGAGCTTCACGTTGCCGGAGGGGACGGCAGAATCTGGTCTCTCGTGGTCCGCCCGGCTCCCGACACCGTCACCGAGATCGCCGTGACCTCCGAACGGAAGGACGGGTCGGGGTGAATCGCCGCGCCTACCCCTATAGACGGCCTCATCCAGACGCCGTCACCACCGATGGGTGGCTCCTCAAGCAGGCCGACGGCGAGGGCGTCCCACTCCCGCCCTCGGTGGTGGACTGGGACTACCAGCGGGACCTGGACTTCGAATGCACGGTGGACGTCGATCTCGACAAGGTCCGGGAGACGGCGGCGCTGCCGTCCGAAGCTGAACTCGCTCTCACGGTCGTCTGGAGCTCCTCCGGTTCCGGACTGCGCCTACTCGCAGTCAACCGGCAACTCCAAGGCGTCGGTACCCTATCGGTACATCTGGCCTTCACCGTTCTCGGCAGGGAGGGCGGCGGTGTGTTGTCGATCGACACCCAACTCGTTCTGCGAAAGCACTTGGACAACCCCGACCCGACCGGACCCCACCGAGCCGGCTCCATCCTCTGGCAGCGCGCAGCCCGGATTCGTCTGCAGGGCGACGCCTCGCAGTTCCCGATGGCCGTCGTGGATTTCAAAAGCGCGGGGTATCCCGAGGACGCCCCCTGGTACCTGGACATCGGATCGAATCTCGAAGCGGCGACCATGGGCGCCGTGCTTCTGCTCGTCAACAGCAGGACCCCTCTCGTCCTGGACGCCATGCGCAAGGCAGAGAAGGCGACACACGCGGAGAGGCTGATCCACTCGGCGCTCCGACAAGACGTGGTGCGTCTCATGATTGAGCATGCCATCGGCAACGAAGACTTGGACGATCAATCGAAATTCGAAGCGGACACCCTCGGTCACACACTCCTCGGCGTTGTCGGCAGTCACCTTCCCGACATGACCTTGGCCGCCCTCCGAAACTTGCGGCGTAGCGACCCCTCCCTGCTCGCAGCCCGAGTACAAAGCGCCGTCGGGCTCTTTGCCAAGGAGGCGTGATGGTCTTCCTTTTCCCTCGCCTCCTCCCCAGTGCGGCCAAGACTCTGCGAGAGGCATACCTCGGCAAGTCAGCGGAGGAGCTGAGAAGCAGTGCAGACCTCTCCCACACCGCGATGTTCTACGCAGCGACAGGCGGTGTCCGGTTGCCCGTAGGGCGGCTGAGGGACATACGCGCCGAGATTCTTCGAGCAGCTGAGGAGCGAGGGTTTCCCGCCTCGCACAACCGTAAGCAGGCTGCCACCTTCGACATCACGGTTGCCGAGATGCTTCACAGAGATTCCGGGATTATCCCGGCGGAGGCCGTCGCGGGTGATCTGTGGGCGTTTCTCTCCTTGGTGCTGATGCCGGACGTCGCCGCTTGGCGATACTCCGATCTGCACCGTGACCGTGTCCTGGGTAGCGATGTCACCCGACACGTCTTCGGTCGGCTCTGGTGGCGTGCCCACCTCGTCCACGACAGTGAGGCCGAAGAGGGAGACCTCTACGCCGCTTTGCACATCCTCGGCGAATCGGCCTTCGATCAGATCTATGCCCGCCGCACGTCCATCGGCGGCAGCCCTTCACTGGTCCGCGGCATTCTCAGAGTCTGGGAGGGGATCGAGGTGCCTCGAGACGAGGTGAGGGAGCGCGATCTTCTCCGGGATCTCCTGATGAGGGTGTTGAGGCTTCAAGCCTTCGTCTCGTTCGATTCGTTGACAGCTGATGACCTGGACGAGGAACTCGGGAGGCTTGCCGACGAGTCGCTTCGAGTGCTGACCGGTCGTGTCTGACGGCGGCGCTCTCGCCCTCTGGGCGGTGTTCGCCGCGCTCGCGGCTGACGCAGGCCATCGGCGAGGGCGAACAACAAATATTAGGTAGCAGTGAGAGAGGTGCGACGCGTGGGCAGGACGATGCGGATCGGAGAGGTCCTTCGCTACACCAGTGAGAAGGACTCCAGGGTGCCTGTCATCGACGGGTGCCCGAACTTTCACTTCGTGACGGACAGCCCAGGCCACCTGCGAGCCCTCTTGGAAGCCGGGATCAATGGTATGCGCAGGGTGCGGACCGACGACGGCGAACGCCGGCCCGCCCTCCTCATCCGGTCCAGTCCCTGGAAGGCTGGCAGCGTGCAGACCCCCTGGCACGATGTGTTCGATCTAGAGAACGGCCACGTCCGCTACTTCGGGGACCACAAGGTGGGGTCGCTGGGCTCGCCGAACGGGAGCAAAGGGAACTCGGCGCTCCTCGACGCCTTCGAAGGTCACCAGGCGCCTACGGCCGAAGGTCGGGCCAAGGCGGTGCCGCTCCTCCTCTTTCGTTCCGTGACGAAGAACGGCAAGCCCAAGGGCCACGTCGAGTTTTGCGGCGTGGGTATCGTCGAGCGCGCCGAGCGGATCGTGCAGTGGGCCGGCCGCGAGCGCACCACCTTCACCAACTACGCGTACGACATCGCCGTGATAAGCCTCACGGCGGAGGACGAGCGGCTGGACTGGGATTGGATCACCGCCCGCCGTGACGGCGTGAGAGACGCCGAGGTTCTCTCCGCCGCACCGGTGGCATGGCGGGAGTGGGTCGAGCACGGCCATGGTGCGCTTCCTCGAGTGCGGCGGCGGGTGGCCCGCTCGAAGGTCGAGAAAGTCCGAGAGCAGCGCCCCGCGCCCGGCAGCACCGACGAGCGAGACCTTCACCTCGTGTACGAGCACTTCGACGGTCGCAAGCACGACTTCGAAGCCCTTGCCTCGGCAGTGGCCGCCCGCATCCTCCGGCAGGGCGGTCACGCCTACCGCGAAGGATGGCTCACCCGCCTCTCGGGTGACGGTGGAGCCGACTTCGTCGGGAGACTCGACCTTGGGACAGGTCTGTCGGGTACGAGTCTGGTCGTGTTGGGACAGGCAAAGTGCATCCTGCCGGCGAGTAACGTCACGGCGGAACAAATCGCCCGTGTGGTCGCGCGACTGCGCCGCGGTTGGATCGGCGTCTACGTCACGACCGGCTCCTATTCGGAGGCGGCCCAGTTGGAGATGGTCGAGGACCAATACCCGATCCTCCTCGTCAACGGGCGGGACCTAGTCCGCGAGATCCGCGCCATGGCGCGTGACGACCATGGGGGAGACCTCATCGCCTGCGTCGAGCACCTTGTCGACCACCGTGCGCTCCCCGTAGCCCACAGGCGACCTGAGGAGATTCTCCTCTTGTGAGTCGCAGGGCGGCTCTATGCGGGCGGCGGTGCCAGCCCTACGCTGGTGCTGCATCAAGGTGTCGTTGAGGGCGGTGGCACCTGTACGTAGCTGTCGACTTGCTGGTTGAGGGGCGGCGGTGGGAAGTACTCGAATCCTCCAGACAACGGTAGATCCTTTCGGTAGGGGCCTTTGATACCCAACAGCGGTGCGTCAATCGACTCGTCCATCCCCGAGGGTGCCAGTTTTTGGGTGCCGGATTCGCAAGACCTAAAAGAACGCGATTCGATAGGTTTCTTCGACGGGGTATGGCTACTCGGATCCGTTACACCAGACGAAGCCATGATGATGGTGCAGCACGAGTCCGAGCTCGTTCGCATGGCAGACAGTTTCGCTAACGACCATGACGAATTCGAGCAGATTCTCGATGCGTTCGAGTACTCCGACGTTGAGTCGATTCCAGTGAGACTCAAGGGTGTGCCGGAAGCTGGTGAACTGTTTGGGTGGGCGGACTCGGCGGGTTCAGTAGACCTCGGCGGGCTTGAGGCGGGGGTTTCCGGATTGTCGTACGCTCTTGCTGCAGCAGGATGTATTCCTGCCGCAAGCTGCAGATGGCACCCGGGACCACATTCCTGGGCCCCCTACCCCGTCGTCTATGTATCCGCGGATCGCCCCTCCGTTGCTCGGCTGCAACGCCACGTCAAGGCTGCTGGCTGTGGATTCGAGCTGGACGGGAATCGCCCCGAACTATTGGTATTGGCAGGCCCGTCCGTCGCGCACACTATGGAACTGGCAAGGCGGCTACTTGAAGCCTGACGCTTCGCCTCTAGGTGCTAGGCGCATCAACTCGCCAGCACTGAATAAAGCAGCGCACTGAACCTCATGCTTCGAAGCCGAAGCCAGGTTTTGGCGTAGGAGCCGCAAGGTGGGTATTCGTGCATGAAACAGTCTGTTTCATTCGATCAGGAGGTTGAGCTGTACTGAGGCGAAAGGGGTGTTCAATCTGAGCTTCTTCTTTCTACAGGCCTGTCCTGCACCGAACCTGACTGAGTACGCGGTCGAGGAGGCCAGGCACGTTCGCTCCGCCGAGGACGAGCTGCCGATCCAGCAGTCGGTTCCCCGATTCGCATGAGGTCTCGCTGACGAGGGCGCATCCGTGACAGGCGGACAGATTCAGCTGCGACGAGCCTTGCCGGTCGCTCTCGATGCACACCGGGTCGTTCGAGCAGACGTCCGCGTCGCTCAGCGCGGCCAGTAGCAGCGGAAGGAGCTTGTCCGGTGCACCCAAGCGGACGAGCCCACCGAGCGTCCCCTGCGCGTCCCCGGATGCCGTGTAGATGAAGATGCCTGCAGTGCGGTCCGGCCGATCGGAGTGTGCATAGATGCGCTCCTGTAGGGCCGCCGACGCGTAGCCACTCGCGAATGCGAGCCTGCGGATCAGCAGGTGGGAGATGGTGTGAAGCGCGACGTACCGCGGTTCGGGTACATCCAGGCGCTGGGCCCACGGGGTCGCGTCCCTGCGGTGCACCAGAATGTCGGCGCGTGCACGGACTTCGGGCAGGATCTCCCACTCGGACATCTGCTTCTCGTCGAACCGAAGGAAGATCCCCTCCCCGAACGTCTCGACGGCGGGATAGACAGGCTTGCGCCGCCGGTCGGGACCGAGATCCGCGGAGATGAAGTCGGCGTCGGCGTCGTGACGCTGGAATCCGCGTAGCGCCCTGACCTCACGGACGCGGCGAACCTGACCCACACCGAGGAGTCGGCTCGTGAGGGCCGAGTGTGGATCCGAAGTGGCGGTCACCCGCCAGCCGTCGACGACGAAGTCTCCCGCACCGTGGTCCCTGCCGCTTTCGAGCTTCCGGACGAAGGCCGCCCACTCGCCGTCTTTGAGTTCGAGGAGCGGGTCCTCATCGGAGGCCTCTCCGCCAGCCGCGAGGGCGAGGACGTCTTCCGGCGACACCCCATCGATCTCGTCCGCAATCCATCCGGCCACCAGCTCTGCCTGAGGGCCACCGTTGTCCACCACCACCTTCTCGAAGTACACGTGGCCGCGGATCAGGTCCATCGTTCGCGCGGACCTCGGGCGTTCCTCCGGGATGTCGAGCGCCGAGAGGCTATCCGCGATGTAGTTGCCGGTGGCACCGCGCTGAACGGCGACGAGGTGGTGATCGCAGACGTGACCGGGCTTCGGGTCCTCCCAGGGTTGGATGCCCTCGCAGCGGATGGCGTCACGGCGCAGTGACTCGCTGCCGACCAGTTCGGAGAGCGGGCGGGACCGGTCGCACCCGGTGCACTGGATGCGGAGCGACCCCAGCCCCTCTCCGAGCTGGGATGAACGAACGAATTTCAGTTCCTTGTAGGCGCGGCAGAACCGCACGGCGTCGCCGACGCCCCCGTCATTTCCGCGGTGCGCCCACTTGAACCAGGGGACATCCTGGATGTGGCTGCCCTTTTTGCACACTGCGACGTAGCGCATGGGCACAAGCGTCCCACCGCACTCACAGCTGTTGGTGAAACGGCCTTTGTTTTTGCCGCTGAATTGGGAGAGTTTGGTGCACCTCTCGCAGAACCGCCAGGCCGGGAACCGCCAATAGAGCAGGTGTGGGGTCCCCTTGGCCGCGCGCCCGGAGTGGGCCGGGGCCTGTCGCAGGACGCCAGCGCCCAGCCGCGAGAGGAGCCGTTCGCAACTGATCTCGGGAGCGAACTTGCGGTCCCACCACGAGGTGTCGGGTGCGATCAAGGACTCCCCGAGCACGTCGACGATGGCTCCCACACCGAACGGGGAGAGCGTCTCCGACAACCGCAGATCATGCAGGATGCGTTCCATGGTCGCCTCCTTCCATCGGTTCACGGACCTGCACAGCGACCTTCGGCTCGACCGACCGCATCGAGTCGGCGACGAGCCATCCCTCGCCCGGTTGGCCGAATCGTTTGAGCAATGCGTTGTCGTCCGATTTTCGTCGGTCGTACAACAGTGTGGAACCGGCCTCCCGCGCCGTGCGCGCGCGGTGGTCCCAGTCGCGCAGGAGCCGCTGCACTTCTTCCGCGGTTCCCTCGGCCTCTATTCCCTCGGAGCGGTTCACGAGATCGATAAATGTCGCGACGAGCCCGTCGATCGCACCGCGCATCCGTTGGTCGGAGAGGTCGAGACGCGACGCGTTGTCATTGTCAGCGAGGGTGGAGAACGACTGCCTCAGCAACGCCACGAGTGCGCCGGCCAGCGATCGTCCACGGGACGCTACGGACCACGGGGTGACGCTCGTCGGCTCGACGCTGCGGTATAGAGCTTCGTGATAGCCGCGAAAGGTCTCGAAGTGTGAACGGTCGCGCGCCCGATTCGAGCGGAACAGCGTGGTGACGATGCCGTTGTTGCGCCCGCGTCCGACTCTACTGGTCGCTTGGATGTACTCGGCGGTCGTCTTGGGCTGGCCGACCATCAGCATCAGTGCCAACCGAGGGATGTCGATGCCCACAGACAGCATGTTGGAGGACAAAACCACGTCGACGGCCCCACCGCCGTCCTCTACGCTCCTGCTCAGTTCACGCAGGTCGTTGGGAAGTTCCTCCGGGCCTCGCCGGCTTGTCAGTTCCAGCACTCGGTCGGCCCGGATTCGCCGCATCGGCAGGCGCAGACGTTCCGAACGCACTTCGAGGCGCCCGTTCACATCGTCGACGATCAGAGTCCCCGAGCGGCCGAGCTCACGAAGACTGTTGTGGTACATCACGGCCGTCCAGTAGGAGTCCCGTGTCGTACCCGGATCGGTTGCTTTGGCGAGCACCTCGGGAATCTCGATCACGGGTGCTGTCGCGGCGATGACCGCGGAGACCTGCGAGAGGGACTGTGGCATCAGGCCGACGTACAGGCGACCCTCGCCGCTCTCGACAGGGCGTGAGAAGAAGGTCTGGTCACCGTCGAGCCCTGTCGGTGGGTAGAGGGCGACGCTACGCCCGTACAGCCCACGGACCTGCTCGTCCGATGCGCGGATCGTGGCCGTCGAGGCGATGATCTTGGGGGTGGATCCGTTTTTGCCCAGGAGCATTTTGATCATCGCGTCGAAGACGGCGACCGTCGTGCCGAGCGGCCCCGACAGCAGGTGCAACTCGTCCTGAATGATCAGCGACGGCAGTCGGAACGACGTGTTGAGGCCGAGGAGACTGCCAGCCTCCGGCTTGAACTGGAGACGGGCGAATTTGTCCACCGTAGCCAGCAGGATCGTCGGCGGTTCGTCGTAGAGAGCATCATCGACCACGCCTACGGGAAGCTCGTCACGGAACCGGCAGTCCTCGCGGGTGCAGTGGATGGTGACGTCGTGGCCGACGAGCCGGAAGCCGTACTGAGTCCGGTCGTGCGCCTTAGCCTGAGGCAGGAGCGAGGCGCCGCACCACGGACAGCTCTCGACCTGGAACTCATTCGCCTCCTTGGGTCGGGAGGCCTTGTGCAAGCGGTCCAAGGCATGCTTGGCGTCAATCCTCGTGGCAGGGGTGACCTCGTTGCCGACCCACAGACCGATAGAGAACCGGGCCATGCCCTTCGCTCGCGGGTCGTCGTGCCGCAGGACCTCCATCGCGCAGACGAGGGAGGCGGCGCGCTGGAATTGCTGTGCCGTCAGGAGACGGAGCGTGTAGCGAGTGATCACCGCGGTACCGGCGCCGGCGAATCCGTACACGAACCGGCGTCGGAAGATCTCGATCGCCGCCAGCCCCAGATAGGCCTCCGTCTTTCCGCCGCCGGTTGGGAACCAGATCAGATCGACGAGCTCCCGGTCGACGTGCCTCTCGTCGATGGTCGACGCGAGAGAGACCAGCAGGAAGCCGAGCTGGAAGGGGCGCCAGCGAGGTTCCTCCTCCTCTACTGGGTCCTTGCCACTCTTGATCACCGTCTGACGCATCTGGAGGCGCATCGCTGCCATGCCGAGCGCGAACGCCTTTCGCAACGTCTCATGCTCCGGGTCGCGCAGCAGGTCAACGCCGGCCTCCATGCGGCGCACGGCGCAGCGCGCCCGCTTGGTGATCGACCGGGCGATCGGGGCGTCATCACCGTGTTCACTGACGCGGTCCTCCTGCTCCGTGACCCAGCTGGAGAAGGACTTGACGAACACGTCCAGTGTCGACAGGACCTCAGTCGGATTCGTGTCGATCCGCTGCAGGAGGTCGAGGCGGAGCGCCTTCGCAGCCTCGGATTGTGAAGCGAACCCGGTGGTCTCGACTGCGGGGACGACGTACGCCGGCACGGGATCGAGGAAGACTCGCGTGCAAGTGCCGTCGCGCAGATCCCAGTCGGCCGCCATGCCGTGGCCGACTGCATACACTCTCTTGTCGCGGTAGCGCAGCCGCAGTTCGGCGGATTCGTCGTCCAGTTCGAGTGACCGCGCACCGTCGTACTCGCGGATTCGTCCGTCGTCGGCGGGCTTCACACCTAGGCAGATCTGGAAGAGCATCAGAGCGATGTCGGGTCGGTCCTTGCCCGTTGACTTGGACAGCACGCGCGCGTGGACTGTCACGAGATGGGCGTCGCCGTACGGGCGCCATCTCGATCCGATCTCCAGCTCTACCTCCCCCGCCCGCATCTCATGCGGGGGCCTTCTGCCGGAAAGTTCGATCCCGTCGAACTGGAAGGGGCGGCGCTGCCAGCGCGGGGGCCCGTCGCCTGTCACCGGCTGGTAGGTGCCCCCCGAGAAGTCGCACGAGACGGTGTCCCTGTCCGTGACAAAGGAAATCGCCACCGAGGAGGGGCGCCAGTCCTCGGCCAACGGCACACCTGCGCCCGACTCCTCCACCTCTCCCTCGGTGACATCGCTCGCGACCGCCGTCCCATCGTCACCCATCTCGGCACCGGGCGCGGACGATCCAGCGGGAAACAACATTCCGACGGCGTACTGCCGGTCCGGCATGTTGGTGACCACTTCTTCCTCCCCGCCGTCCGGTCCGACGTACGCCACACGAAGGTGCTTCAGTGCGAGGTCCTGCGCTCTGGTCCTACTCATGAGGTCACCACCCGTTGGGGGAGAAGCTGCTGGAGGCGTCGCCGGTCCTCTTTGGTTGCGACGATGTGAAGCGAGACGCGAGCGCGCGTGACCGCCACATAGAATGCCGCCGTTCCGGCGTCGTCGTAGGTCCAGGGAAGATCGCAGACGATGACGTGCTCCGCTTCGAGACCCTTCGCGTACTTCGGGCTCGTCACGATGTGACCGCTGGGCATCTCGCGGGGAGCCGTATTCGAAGTCGTGCTGATGACCCAGATGTCCTCACCGGGGACCCCGTCGGCCAGAAGCCGCCGCGCCACTGCGTCGGCCGCGGCGAGGTCGGCCTCCGCGTCAGGAGTGTGCCACTGGACCCGCTCCCCGTGAACGATGCCCGGATCCCCGACGTCTGCTCCCAGGTACTCCTGCACGACGTGCACCATTGCCTGCGTATTGCGGACGTTAAGGTCCAAGTCGACTGAAAGTGCCTCGGGGGCGATCAGCTCGAAGACGTCCTCGTCGAAGCCGCCGTCAACGTGCGCCTGATTGTTCATGTCGAGGAACATCCGCCACCGACCACCGGCTCGCCCACCACCGACGACCGCGTCGAGAGTGTCCATCGCCTCTGCCGTCATCAGGTCCTGCGCCTCATCGACGAACACCGCGTCGTAGTCCTTAGTCGGACTCAGGTTGTCGAACGGGACCACGTCGATGTCGCGATCGGTCACGTGCGGAGCGAAGAAGCGTACGAGCCCTGGTGACCGGAAGGTCACCAGTACTGACCTCCCCTGATCCGCCTCCTGCTTGGCCGCCTCGACGAGGACGATCGACTTGCCCGTCCCGGCGCCCCCGAAGACCATCACCCGGGGGTTGCGCGCGAGCGACGCGAGGACTCTGGCCTGGCTTGCCGTCGCGCGGTTCTGCTCCTCGATGACTGCTCCGCGCTGAGCGTCGATCACGGGCATTCGGGTGAACTCGCCGAACAGTCGGGCCCGGAGGTCCTCGACCCTCGCGAGCCTCCGGCCGACCGGAGGCTTCCGCGAAGCCGCAGCGACGGCGTCGAGCGCACTGGTCATGCGCTCGACGCTCATGGAGTTCTTCGCCAGCCAGTGGGTCGGTTGCCATTCGACCGAGTGCGGGAGGGGCTCGGTGTCGGGCGTGACGACGACGGCCTCGTGTGCGAACCACCCGATGCCCTCCTCGTGGAGGATGTCCCGCAGCGCGTGCATGGCGGAGCGGGCCTGCTCCATCGGGGATCCTGACAACTTGTGCCAGTCGTCGCGACGGTCGACGCTGTACCAGGCTCCGTCAAATTTCCTGACTCCCCCGCCTTTCACCTCGACGAGGATGACTACCTTCTTCCACAGGATGACGAAGTCCGCCTCCGCTTGCTGCTTGTAGGCGTGCGACCGCAACTTCACCGAATGGAAGGCGACTGCATCGGAGTCACCCTCCACATCTCGGAGCAGACGGGCGACCCTGCGTTCAGCGTGGCTGTCAGCGTTCCTTTCGATGTCAGCGAGATCGGGAACGAGGATCACGCGCGCTGTTCCTTCCAGAGGTCTTCGTACTCACGGTATCCGAGCAACTCATTGACGTCGCCGAAGTTGTCCGCCATGTCCACGATGAGGCACTCGGGCTTGCCACCGTTGGCGGGGCCGCGTAGGCCGCGCCCAGCCATCTGGATGTAGGCGTTCGGGCTGAAGGTGGGGCGGGCGATGTAGAGGGCTCGGACGCCCGGAGCATCGAACCCCTGGATCAGCAGGTCGCAATTGGCGAGGACTCGGATCTCGTTCCTCTTGAACTTCGCGATGATATCGCGGCGTTCCTGCCTTCCGGTTTGCCCGCTCACCGCCGCGGCCGCGACTCCGCGGTACCTCAGAGTCGCGGCGAGCACTTGGGCCGAGAGGACGTTCGGAGTGAAGACCAACACCGGCCAGCCCTCGTCCAGGCCCATGATGTGATTGACGAGGGTCGCCATGCGGGCCTGGTCCTGGCCGATACGTTCCATGACGCGGGGGCTGATCCTGCGCTGCTCCGTTGCCTCGGTGATCTCTTCCGGCAGAAGCTGGACGTCGATTCCGTCGAGCACCTGGTGCTCGACCCGAGCAAGCACCTCGAGGTCTGCGAGCTGCTTGTACGCGTCCGAGCCGAAGGCGTCGAGCTTGCGGTTGCCGAACCGGTTGGCGAGGGCCTTGGTCGCCGCATCGGACGTCCCCTTGAACGGCGTCGCGGACAGACCGACCAGGGGACGCGCCCAGCCGCGCCCGGCCACACCGAGCCACTCCAAGATGCGCGTATACCGCTCCGAACCGCCCGCACGGTGCCCCTCATCGATGATGACCGTCGATGCGTTGGCGAGCCACGCGTATTCTGGGCTGCCGAGGATGACGTCGAGCTTGGCGTCCGTCGCGACGATGAGGCTGAACTCGGTGTCTGGTTCGTGTACGGCGTTGCGCTCCCAGAGCCGCCCCACCGTCAACGGGCGCTCGTCCGCGAGCCCCCGCCAGACCGTCGTCCAGGTCTGTACCGCTTGCTCGCATAGCTCCAGCGACTGCGCGATCCACAGGACCGGCCCCCGCAGGCCTCCCTCGATGAAGAGCCTGAGTACGGTCTCCGCCGCGACACGTGTCTTGCCCGCACCCGTGGGGAGTTCCACCATCGCCTTCAGATGGCGGCCGTTCGCGTCACGTAGTACGAGCACGTCCTTGAGTTGCTGGCTGATTCTCTTCTGGAATTGGTGAAGGGGATCTAGTTTCACGGCTCCGGGGACGATGAACTCGTGTTCCTGGGGCTCGCTGCGGCGACCCGCATACTTCGTCCCGAAGCCCATACTCCGCAACCACGAGATGGTATTGGCGCTTCCGGCCCAAGCGTTCGGGACATCGGGGAAGCCCTCCTGTCGGAACAGATGGGCAAGCTCCTTGACCGAGTCCGATCCGTGCACCGTGAGGAAAAGTTCGGAGACGGAGGCGTTGCCATCGAGCAGCCCCTGCGTCTCCAGAGCCTGCCACAGCCCCTTGGGGAGGGCGTCGCGCAGGTCGTCAGGCCCGAAGTAGACGTCGAGTCGTTCGGCGTCAGTGGCGGCCGCAAGGGCTTCCTGTTGAAGCCCTTGGAGCCGGTGATCGAGGCCCGTCCTAAGCACGTTCTCGAGGTCGGCGTTAGTCAGGCGCAGCTCGAATGCTTCGTTGATGTAGCCAAGGAGCCCTCGCTCGCCGACATCGTCTCGTACAACCAGAGCCGCCCCGTCGAGGTGCCAGGGCAGCGGCTGGTCCTCCACGCCGTCCTCCGTGGTCACCCGCTTGACCACCTGGATTGCGCGGGTGACCGTCGCGTTGGTCAGGCTGCGGGCGACGTGCGTGTTGCGCAGCCCGGTGAAGAGGTCGAGGACCCGCTCACTCTCCTGCTCCCCGGCGATCACCATCGAGAACGCGAAGCTGTCCTCGAATCGCCGGCACCCCACCGAGGCTATGAGTTCCAGAGCTTGGGCATCCGTCACACGCAGGTACGGGCGCTGACGCGAAGACAGAAAATCCTGCTGATCGTCCGTCGTGGCGAGGTAGACCGACGCGGGGGAACGCGACTCGGTGGCGCGTTTGACTCGGGCGGGGATGCTCGGCGGGCGGCCACCTGGATGGGCGATGCGGGACGCTGTCGTGATGAACTCGACGAGGAGGTCGTCCTCCATGTTCGAGGGGAAGAGCTCCGCTGCAAGGGCCTCCCTGAGCACCTGAGGGGGTACGGCTTCCAGTTCGTCCGGCAGACCCAGCGTCTCGGCGACCCGGCGCGGTCCACGGAACAGCGGCAGGAGTTTCTCGTACCTGACGAGGGAGGGAGCGACGATCTCGGCCGGTGTGCGGAAACCGCGGGTCGACTGGAGCAGACCTGCACGGTCCACCGCCCAACGAACTGGTGACGGCACGGTATGGGTTCGACCCGTGTGGAGGTCATCGCAGGTCCACTCGACGTCGCCGATCTCGAGCAGACCGACGGTCCAGATCTCGCGCAACTTCGACGACGCGTTCGAGTCGAGCAGGATGGGCAGCATGGAGAACGGACCCGGGCCCTCGCCGGGGAGGAGGTCGATGTTCTCGATTGGCCGTTCGCCGGGACCCTGAGCCTCGTTGAGCGTTGCTACGACCCACTCCCGGTACTGCGCGAGCGCCAGCTCGTCTTCAGCGGGGTAGCGGCTTCTGGGCGCACGGACCACGCCCAGCTCGTGCGCCACCTCGGGCGTGCAACGCTGGCGGTCGAGCGTCACCGCCGCGTACTCGTCACCCAAGGGTTCAGGAAGGTCGAAGACTGTGTGGGGCCAGGACCAACCACCGTCTTTAGTGGGAACCTTGACCGTGAGTGGGTGGCCAGTCAGCGCTTTGCCCGTGTCGCGCGGAGGTAGGCCGACGACAGCCTTCCAAAGCTTGGTGAGTTCTTCGTCGCCTGAGGTGCTCGAGAGCGCAGCGAGGCGCGCATTGAGGATTGCGCGCGGATCCAGGTCTCGGAAACCGACCCTCCTGAGACCCTCGTCGACACCGGGTCGGGCCAGGAAGTCGGGGGAGACGAAGATGGCGCCCTCGATCTCGACGCCCTCCTCCTGGTGCAGGAAGACGACACTTCTGTCCGCGAGCGAACGCATGCCTTCGGTGGTCGGGACGACTTTGGCCTGCTCGACGGCGGACTGGGGCTTATGCCCGAGCACGAACTTGAATGCGTTGGAAGATGACACTGAGTCCGGTCCATCGGCCCATTCGCGAAGCCAGGAGAGGAGTCCGCGCTTCGGGAGATCCTCCAGGGCACGCTTCATGTCCCTGTCTGTGGCATCGATGCCGCCGTGCGGACTTGCGGAAGTGAACAGTTGTCGTAGACGCGTGACGCGCTGCGGCGACGTGTAACACCGCCAATGTGGCACGTCGGTGGCAGTGTGGACTGAGATGGTCCACGCGCGGTGGATATCCGCGTGAACCTGGACGGCGAAGTCCAGAGGGCGTAGCTCGTCGGCGTTCACAAGAGTCCCCGCGGCGTCGGGAACCAGGCCGACACTTGCCGCGATCTCCGGCACATGCGCGCAGAGCAGCTTGTCGCCGAATGACAACGGCTCCCGTCCTCGTGCGGGCATGTAGTCGAGGTGGGCTGCCGGATCGTCGGGTTGCTTCACCTGCGGTAGCACTTCGACAAACATGTCTGAGAGCGTCGCGAGGATCTCCCGGTTGTAGTCGTTCTTCAACAACGTGGTCCGGTCGTCGTTCACGCTCCAAGGAGCGTTGAAGAGCGCAGACGCTGAGGTCTGGTCCTGGAGCGGGAAGTAGGACCAGAACCGTCCGACGCGCTGTCTCGCCTGTTGCTTCGGGATCGCGACGGTGACCTTGACCTCCGTACGCGAGACGGCCTCGCCGACCTCCTTGCGCGCCGCTGCGGACGGTGCGTGCATCCGGTCCGCGACGATCCATTCGTCGCCGCCGCCGTTCGGGGTCTCGATCTTGTAGACGCCGCCGCCAAAGTCACGGGACGTGTGGCTCGTCTCGAAGCCATCGACGCCAAGCACCATGAGCCTGACCTCACGAACGGACCCGACGAAAAGCAGAAACTCCGAGGCGAACGATTCCATCTCCCGGCGGAGCCGTTCGAGGTTGGAAGCGTGCGAAAGCTTCACGATGCTGGTGGCCCAACCGGCGAGCCCAGCGAGGATCGGGTCCTCGGCGAACATGGCGAACGGGTCGACGACAGTGGGCGTACGCAGGATCGGATAACGTTTAGCAGTGGATGCGATCCGGCCGATCTCGGCCCGCGCCGTGCGCGAGTTGAACTCGAATGACACCGAGCGGCTGAAGACCTGCGGCGCGTCCGACACGGCCAGGACGGACTTGAACCCGAGTCCGAAGCGCCCGATCTCGTCGCCTCGCTTGCCGCTCAGGTGCGCGTGCGTTATCGCAGTGAGTCCGCTCCTGGAGAACGGGCGACCGGCGTTGGCGCAGTAGAGGGTCCGCTTCTCCGGGTCGAGGACGATCTCGACCCGGCCCGCGAATCCACTCTGGTCGTCGCTGACCTCTGACATCGCATCAGCGGCGTTCTGGACGAGTTCCAGAAGTGTTCGATTGGCATACCCGCCGACCCGGATGGACTCCTCGTGGTTGGCATGCTCGGAGACGAGGTGCGCATTGGCCCTGTAGGACGCGAGGGCCCTGTCGAACTGATCCTCCACTTCCCGCACAAGGCCCGAGTCCGGTGTCCAGGACTGTGGTGTGATCGTCATGGGCAACCGCTCCTCTTATCGAACGAAGCCGAGTCGCCGGTAGGCGCAGACCTGCTAGGAGCGGCTCGCACTACGGTGGGACCACGTCCGATCGGGTGCACGATCTCTTGGGGAACGGCGCGGGGGCTGCTGGCCCCGTCCCAGTGTCGCAACCTGGCCCCTACGTTGTCGTCGTCTGGCAGTCGAACCTGTGTGACCCGACATGGTCCGAATCTAGACGATGCGCCCGAGGTAGACCCCATGAATTCGGATCAATGGGCAGGCACAACTTCGCGCTTTCGTGAAGTGCGCGTGCACGGGCGAGCTTTGAGACATCGGACCCGAGGTCGTCGACGATCTCCGCCAGGCGGAACGTCATCGACCCAGTTGGTCACGGACGGCGAAAGACGTGTGCTGTGGCGCAGCCTGTACTTGATCACGGCCCGTCCGCACTGTGGAGAATGGCCTCCCGGGCTGCCCAGGCCAGGATGCTCTGACCACGCATGGATAGCCCGAG
The DNA here is from genome assembly GCF_035917155.1 of Streptomyces sp. NBC_00385. NCBI lineage: Bacteria > Bacillati > Actinomycetota > Actinomycetes > Kitasatosporales > Streptomycetaceae > Streptomyces > Streptomyces sp. NBC_00385. Next base: position 6,224,485 of record NZ_CP107951.1, read on the forward strand.
TCGGTTCCAGTGAAAGATCACATGGTAGCTGAGCACCTGCCTCAATCCACGGTCTAGCGTTCCTTCTTGGACGGCGCTACTGAGCGCCTGCCCTGTGCGCTGGAAAGCACCAGCCCACTCGGCCACGGGCTTTAACGGCCCACCGGGCCGCAGCATGGCGTTGGTGTCGGCGAAGAGCAGGGGCCGGATCTCTCGGGCGCGGGCGTCGAGTCCGTCCGCCGCGACATCGTTGATAGCAGAGCGGTGTTCTTCCGTGATGACGCGGTGCCAGACATCCCCTTGCTCGTACCACTCCAGCCCGGCAGTGCGCATCATGAGCGTGCAGAGGAGGACGGACAGCTCGCGAGGCCCCACGGCCAGGTCGCCGCGCTGCCGCAACTGCTGTGCCTCCCGGCTGTCGGTGATGAACAGGGCGTGCGCGGCCGTCATGCCAGCTGTCCCTCCGAAGGCTGCGGTCTCCGGCTCGTAGTTGCCGGGCCACCATCGTTGGATGTGCCCGTCGGAGACGAGGCGGTCCAAGCCGTCACCGACGGTCCACTTGGCTCCGATCGTGGGCCGTACGCGCAGACGCAGGCGCCAGCAGGGGTGTTTGCGGGTGTACCACCAGCCGTCAATGGTGCCGGCTGCTTCAGCGTCTAGCAGGACGGGCAGCACGTGTGTGGTGAAGGTGTTATCGGAGTTCGCCCAGTCGGTGAAGTGGAGGTACGCCTGCCACCAGTCGGTGGTGGCAGAGCGGCGGGCGAGGGCTTCTCTGCCGGCCTGGTCGTAGATCTTGACGGCGTCGGACAGAGCCACGGTGTCCATCCGGTACTGGTGAGCGGCGTCGGCGATCGGTAGGCCGGTGAGGACAGCGAGGACCGCACCTTGGACCCGGTTCGGTTCCCTCTGGGTCAGTTGATCAGGAGACATGAGTCCCATCCGGTGATCGGGGCCTGCTGTGAGGCGTAGGTGAGGAGGGCGAGCGCGGTGCCGGCATCGCCGTTGATCAGCCCGGTCGTGGGGTGGCCGCCGGGTTGGGCTTGTGCTACGAGGGTCTCGCCGAGGCGCTTCCGGAGGGTCTGAAGTCGGTGGTCGAGGGCGTCGGCGGCGGCGCGGGTTGCGGTCTGGTAGATGCCTGCCCAGCCGTGGCACAGACCCGAGTCGGTGACGTGGGCGAGCTGTTCGGGGTCGATCAGAGCGCGGTACAGGGCGTCCTCGTAGAACGCCTGGACGTCGGGGGCGCCCAGGGCGAGGCCGGCGAGTTGCCCGGCCCGTGCGATGCCCGAGGTTCCGTAGCACCAGCTCGGCCGGGTGGGAGCGTCGTGGTGCGGGCGCCCAAGGTCGAGATCGCGGCGCGAGATGTACTCGGGCCACCAGGGACCGGAGGGACTGAGCTGGCACCAGACGTCAAGGTGTTCGCAGATGCTCCAGATGGCTTCGCGGTGGCCGCCGACGGTGATGCCGCGGCGCATGGCCTGAGCCAGGAGGAGGAGCGGGCCGGTAATGCCGTGGGCGGCACCGAAGTTGCCGTGGCCGCCCGGGAAGTGGGGGGACTCACCGCGGGCCGGGTCGTGGCGGACCCACCAGCCCGGCAGGCCGCGGCCGTCGAGGGCGAGGGGGCGGGTCAGGGCAACGAGGTACTTCAGGACCCGTTCCAGGGGGAGCCCTTCGGGGTCGGTCCGCAGGAGGTAGGCCCCGATGCCGGTGAGGCCGTAGAACAGGTCGTACTCGGCGAACGTGGGCAGGTCGCCCTTGCGGATGCGGGTGAGCGCGACATCCACACGGCGGTGGGCCAGGTCGGTGATGTGCTGGTGCAGAGTCCGGCGCGCCGGCTCGTACAGGTGCTGGAAGGGCGGCGGGACGGTCGTGAGGACGAAGCCGAGGGCCGGGGCGCCGAGGAATAGTCCGGCGGTGTCGGCCGCGCTGATATGTCCGGCCGCTGCGGCGGCGATCCATCGGTGGGCGGGGCGCCAGGAGCCGCCGTGACGGCTGGCCATCTCGATGTGCAGCAGGCTGATTCCGGCGGCGCCGTCGGCGAGGGACTGCACCGCCCAAGGCTCGTCCGGGGGCGGCGGACCGGGTTGTGCGAGGTGGGCGGTGTACTGCTCCAGGATCGTCGCGGTTGTGGCGGCCGGCGCGGTCATCGGGCGGCCATCCTGTGCTGGAGGGCCGCGGTTCGTACGAGCCGGATCGTGGTCTCCTCGGCGCGCGGGTCGACGCCCAGGGCCCGGACGTGGTGCTGGTGCAGGAGAGACCTGGCGACGCCGAGGGGATCACGCTGGTCGGTCAAGGCGTTCCGGTAGGTGTCCACGGCGGCGGCGCGAGCCCGCCATGCTTCGGCGACCGCAGGGCCGCCGGGGAGGGCCGCGAGCGCGGAGGCGCCGTTCGGCGCGGCGAGTTCGAGCATCTGGGTACGCAGGGCCCGGCTCAATCGCCCCGTGTGCTGGGGGAGGTTGCGCACCAACCACTCCTCGGCCGCCGCGGTGTTCGGCGCCAGGGGCGTGACGAGGTGCAGGGCGCTGGTCGCGGCGAGGGCCTGCGGGGCGACGGCGTCGGTGCGCTCGGTGAGCTGGATCTGTGCGAGGGCAGCGGCGGAGTCTGCGGCGAACACCTGGTGCGCGGCGTCCATGGCTGCCTCGCTGCCGAAGCGCCCGGTCTGCGGCTGGTAGGGAGCCAGGACGAGCCCCGCCGCCAGACCGGTCCCGTGCAGGCTGTCCGCCCACGTACGAACGTGCTGGGCGGCGGCCACGTACGCGTCCGGCGGCAGGTGCAGCGTGAGGTCGAGGTGCTGGTCGGTGTCCGGGCGGGCCATCTCCCGGTGCCGGGTGAACCACCAGAGTGGCGGGGTGTCGCCGAACGCGGCGAGGAGGCTGGGGAGGTGGCGGCTCAGGATCTCGTCGTAGCGGCGCGGGTGGGCGTGGAGCTGCGCGAGCAGGACGTCACCGGCGCCCGGAAGGTGCCGCCCGGGGACCGGTGACGTGGCGGGGCGCGGCCGGGGCACATCGGCGGTCTCCGGCTGCAACCGGCCCAGGGAGAGCCAGATCTCGTGTGCCCGTCCGATCCAGCCGTGGGCGTCTACGTCCGGGACCTCGCGCAGCTCCAGACGCCGGGCGTTGTTGAGGTGGGCGCGCAGGGTCCGGCGGTGGACCGGGTGGGACAGGTCGAGTGGAAGGCGCTGGTCGTACTCGATGATCGCGACCTGCATGGGGACCCGTAGCCGGTCCCGCCAGGCGGTGAAGGCGTCCTCCCACTCCTCGGTCGAGGCTTTGCGGCCGGGCAGGTCGTCGGTCATCAGCAGCCATCGGGCCTGCGTGAGGATGGTGCGGCGGTAGCGCACCCGGGGGAGGAACGGGAGCCGGGAGCCGGCGCCGAAGTCGAACGGCTTGTAGGCGGCGTACCGCCCGTTGGCCACTTCGGCGAGGAACCGGGCCAGTGGTGGGGTCTGTGTCCCGCCTTCCAGGGCGTGCAGAACCCGCACGTCGATACGCCGGCCGGTGGAGAGCTGCACGAGGTGGAAGCTGCGCGGGTCCGCAGTGACGACAATGTCGGCGAGCGGGATCGTCGTCTCGTCCGTCTCCCGGTGGCCGGACAGCTCGATGACGTGCGGCAGCAGCCGCGGCGTACGGGTGACGTTCTCGTTGCGGTGGCGGCGCGGCGGGAACACGAGCTGCGCCGTCAGGCCGTCCGGTGCCCCCTGGTACGTGGCGGCGAGCGCGTCCTGATGCTCGGGCGGCAGGACGTGGGCGAACCGGCCGGCCATGCTGCTGCCGGGGCGCGGAACCGCGGTGAGAAGGACATCGAAGGTGCCGCTGGACAGTGCCCGGGTGCTGGGTGAGTGGACCTCGAAGGCCACCTCCACCCGGGGCACGAACAGCCGCTCGTCCTCTCCGGCGGCCTTCTCCAAGGCGTCGACCATGTCGTCCGTCAGCCGCAGCTCATCGCGGCCGTCCAGGAGGACTTGCTGCATCAGCGCGAGCAGCAGTTCATCGCGGTCGGTGCGCACCTTCAGGGCGGCGCCGCGTTCGGAGCCGACGTATCCGGCGGGCAGGCCCAGACCGCTGTCGGCGACCAGGTCCATCACCGGCACCAGGGCCCCGACGCCGTACCGGGCCCGGAAGCGGCGGTGGTAGTCGCGCCAGTGCTGGTAGCCGTAGGGCTGCGGGGTGGTCCGGTAGAGGGCCGACACGGCTGCCTGCACTTCCGCGATCACGGCCTGCGGGAGCTGGGTCTCGCAGTCGAGGACGGTGTCAATGAGCAGCGGGGTCGAGGTGACGGTGGTGAGGGCGCGCATCCGCGCGGCGACGGCGCTCACGCTGGTGTCGGAAAGCGTCGGCTGGTGGGCGGACACGTCGGTGCGCAGCCCGTACAGCGCGTGGACCAGGTCCCGGACCTCCGGGACGTCCTCCGCCTGGTGCGCCTTCAGCTCCCGGCACAGGTGCTGGAAGGCGTCCACGGTGGTCATGGGCGCCCAGAGGCTGGTGATGAGGAACTGCTGCTCGACCAGGCTGGTGAGAAGGGCGTCGATCTTCTCCGGTGTCGCCTGTGGGAACCGGTCGCGCAGGTGGCTGTGGAGGTCGCCGTAGAGGATGGGGGTGCGGGCCCCGTCCATGGCGGCGGTCACCGGCCGGGCGTTGCGGACGGATATCTCGACCGGGGCCAGCAGGACGGCGTGGCCGTCGGAGGGCGGACCCGGTGCCACGAGCCGGTCACCGCGGATGCGGGCGGCGTTGTCGGCGACGAGCGGTAACCGCTTCAGCAACGCGGGGGTGCGCTGGAGCCGGAGAACCATGTCGGTGACCCATTCGGCGTCCGGCCGGATCATCGCGCGGTGCTTGTCGCGCCACCGCGCGCTCGCCCGGGGCCCGACCGACACCGGGGCGGTGCCGGCGAACAGCCCGAGCGGGGTCGGCCGGTGCTGCCACCGCAGGAGGTAGGAGACCGTTGACAGCGCGGTGCGGCGGACGTGACGGGGCTCGGTCTGCCGACCCCGGACGACGGCCTCGATGGCGTCGGACAGGACGGGGGTGGCCAGCTCCAGCGCGCGGCGGAAGTCCTCACGCTGCCAGATGCGGTTCAGCCATCCTCGGGTGACGGCCACGTCGTCCAGGTCGAGGGTACGGGGGATGTCTGCCGGCCCGGGGCTGGTGGTGGCGCGCAGCATCGCAACGCCTTGCCACTGGTATCCGGCGGCTGCTCGGGAAGCCATGAGGCCCTTCCATGAGGCGGCGCGGGGAGGGGAGAGGGGCCCGTGGGCCGGGCGAAGCGCTTCGCCCGGCCCACAGGTCAGGGGGTCGGCCTGGATCAGGCCGGGTCCTCCGTGAAGGAACCGCAGGCGGAGGCACCGGTCGCGCAGGTTTGGCCGCAGCCGTCGCCCGTGGAGCACATGAGATGGCCATACGAGTGCTCGGCGATGACGACCTTCACGTCCAGGGGCGCGAAGTCGTCGTCATCCAGGCCCGCCAGCGGGGCGGGCGCGACCGGGGGCGGGGCGAGAGTGGCGCTCGTCATGATGTGCCTTCCTCTTGTTGGGGTGGTGCGGAACGACCTGGCTCCCGGTGTTACGCCGAGGGCCAGGAGAGCGAGATCCGGCTGTGCACCTTGTCGATGACCCGGTCGGCCGGGATCTGGTTATCGAGGGTGCTGGCCGGATAGACCCGGATGACCGGGCTGGGGCCGCCGCGCCGGTGGGCCTCCCAGTCGCGGAGCACGTCGGCGATCTGGTCGGCGAACTGCTCCGCGTCCGGGCCGAGGGCATGCACGCCGTACTCCAGGTGCTTGTTGTCCTCGGTGCGGTGGGTGACGAGGTAGGCGAAGGTGTCGTCATCGACGGCCGCGAGGGCGAACCGCTTGTTCACGGGGGCGACCAGCCCCGAGTCCGAGTTCTCATCGACGGCCATCGTGCAGAAGCCCGGCAGAGAGATCGCCATCGCCATCTGAAGGGTGTCGATGAGTTCCTGGATGCGAACAGTGACGCCGGTCCACAGTTCGTGGCGCGGAAACGTGACGGCGTTGTCGAGCCGGTGCGGGTCGGCCGGCAGGCCGTCATCGAACTTGAGCCCGATCTCCGGGGTGCCGTTGACCAGGAGGAGTTCTTCCCGGTGGGCGGTCGAGCCCTGCATCGGGACGAAGCCGCAGATCCGCGCCGACTCGCTTTCCAGGTAGGGACCGTGCTCGCCCGTGACCTGGATGAAGGCGACCGACCGGGTCAGGCCGCGCATCCGCAGCGGGACGACGAGCCGGCCGCCCTGCTTGAGCTGCGCGGTCCACGCCGGGGAGACGTCCCAGGCCCCGGCGGTCACCATCACGACGTCGACCTCACCGAGGTCCGGGATGGGCTCGGCGGCGTCGGCGGTGACGACGTGCACTCGGCCGAAGCCGTGCTCGTTCAGGAGCTGGCGCGCGAGATCGGTGACGGCGGGGTCGATGTCCACGGTGACGACTTCACCGTCCTCGCCGACGAGTTCGGCGAGGTAGGCCGCGTTCAGCCCGCCCGAGCCGATCTCCAACACCCGCATCCCGGGCTTCACCTGGGCCTGCTCCAGCATCATGGCCTGGATCTGCGGCGCGGAGACGGAACTGAGTTGCACGCCGTGCTCGTCCGTCTTGGTGATCACGGCAGCGTACGCGTCGTACGCCTTGTCCAGCGGGGTGTTGGGCGTGAACTCGTGCCGGGGCACCTTGCGCATGGCCGCTTCGATCTCCGGGGAGGAGATGTTGCCGTCCGCGCGCAGTTCGTCCACCACCTTGTTCCGCAGACGGGTTGCCTCGTCGGACTCGACGGTCACGTTCGTCATGGACTTCCTTCGTTCGCTCGTGTTCGGGGTAGGTAGGCCGACACCGCGTGCGGTGGGCCGAGAGGTTGTTGGTGAACGCTCTCCGTTCTCGCGGACCGCCGAAGTCCGGCGGTGTCGTGCCGGGCGACGTGTGAGCGCTCGCGCGCCGGCGGTGAGCCGCCCGACAGTCCCGTCTGTACCACTCAGGACCGCCGGGCGGCCGTCTATGCGGCGGGTACGAGGTCGTCCAGCTCGACGACCTCGTAGTCGTGTAGTTCGCGCACGAGTTGGCTTGCCAGGAACCAGTCCAACTGCGAGTGCCCGTAAGCCACGGGCGCGTCGTCGTCCTCGGCAGGAAGCGGCTCCAGGCCGGTGGCGGTGAGGCGGTATCGGGAGCCGATGACACCCCAGACCGATGTCGCCCCCGCGAGGAAGGCGACGTGCCCCTTCCGTAGATGCGGGCACAGCTCGACGGCCGGTCGCACGTGCTCCAGGCACACTGGCGGCTGGGCCGTCCTCACCGGCTCACAGGGGCGATGAGACGGGTCTTCCGCGGCTCCGGCCAGGAAGACGTACCCACGGGCGGTTTCGGCCGGACAGAAGCTGATCTGGCAGCGAAGCTGCTGCATGGCTGCCCGCTGCCGGGCGGGGTTGACCAAGCGCCACTGCGGCTTGCCTGTCGGTTTCCCGGCAGTGTTGAGCGACTGGGAACACCGGGCCCACAGCTCACCGCGCGGCCCACGATCGGCCGGAGTCTCGGCGTGGTAAGCGAGACGTACGGCGCCGAAGACATTCGTGCGTAGCGTGAGCTCCGACTCCAGCGCACCGTACTCACCCTCCCGGGAAGTGATGTACGGGACGAGTCTCGGTGCTGCGCTGGACCGCTTCACGCTGCTGCCCTCGCCCTGTCGAGGGACCGGTGCGGGGCGATCACACGGCCGTCGGGGAGGAGTTCGCCCGTGTCCTCGAAGAGAAGTACTCCGTTGCACAGCAGGCTCCAGCCCTGCTCAGGGCGGTGCGTGACGGGGCGCGCCGCCTCCCTGTCGGGAGCCTCGGCCACGGGGCACGGCGGATTGTGCGCACACATGGTGCTCGTCCTCTCGGGTGGGAAGTCGGGCCCTCTTCGGCGGGCTACGGTGCCGTGGGGGAACACGGAACGGAGATGGCCGAAGAGGGAGTCGTGGGGCGCCGCTGCATGAAGTCGGTGATGGCTGTTTCGCTGTAGCCGTAGAAGCCGACCAAGGGCGGTGACGCTGCGGTCGCCCCGGAGCATCGGTGGCTTCTCTCCCCACTCGATAACGGGGCGGGCGTCCGGAACGGGGCAGGCGTCCGGGCAGGACGAGCCGAAGTCGTACGCGTCTCGCGGAAGGGCTGCCGCCGTTGCGGTCACGACGGGTGTCTGAACGGCGCTGGGGTTGTGTATCACTCCGCCCCCGTGATGTAGCGGGCTTCGATCAGCTCTTCGACCAGGTCGGAGGTCACGAAGGCCAGGCGACGTGCAAGGCCGACAGCCTGCCGATGTGCGGCCGGCGTTCGCTCGCCCCTCAAGGGGAGCCCTCGTTCAGCGAGCTGGACCATCGCCCGCGTGGGCGGAAACTGCTCGTCCGCGAGGGCGATGTCGCTGAGCTGCTTCAAGTGGCTGCGGAGGCGGTCGATCAAGGCGCCGGTCGTCGTGACCGACGGCAGCTGATTGCCGATTGCCGTGTCGAGGTCGTCGAAGACTTCCTCGACATCTAGCGGACTCCAGTCCTTGATCCGCTCCAGGACGGACCTCAAGCCCTCTGCATCGAGTGGAGGTGTCCACTGCGGGATGCTCGGCTCGTCGGCCGGCGGAGGAACCACGTCGTTGTCCGGGACCAGAGCGGTGAGGGACATCGGAACTCCTGTAGAGGGCCAAGTGCTGGCCGTGGGGGGTTAGAAGTGTTCGGGGGTTTCCGGGGTTCCGATGAAGACCCACACGTCCTTGCCCCCTGGGGTCACGGATACGGACGTGTCGTCGGCCAGGGCCCGTAGCAACAACAGCCCGCGCCCCTCCTCGGCCAGGGGGTCCGGAGACGCGTATACGGGCGGGCAAGGGTCCTGGTCGCGGACGACGGCGGTGACTCCGTCCGGCACCTTCTGGAGGAGCAGGCTGGCCATCCGGTATCCATCGGTGTCCGCCACCGTGTGCTGCAAGACGTTGGTGATCAGTTCGTTGACCACGGTCAGCATGCGGTGCGCAGTGCTGTCGTCGACGCGCCACCAGCAAAGGTGCGCCGCGACGATGCCCCTGACGGTTCCCAGATCTTCGGCCCGGACTTCGAAATTCATGTCGAGTTGACCGCCCACGCTTCTGGACGTGGCTCGAACAGAAGCGTCCCGATCGCGGGCGCCGATGAGCAGGTCCATTGCTGCTTCCTCCGTTCTGCCAGAACCCCTTCAGCAGGGGTGGGTTGCGGTGTGTACTGGACTGGAACCGGTCAGCAACCATTTAGGCAGAGCGCACCGAGAGCGTGCAGAGCCTGATGCCGACAGATGAGAAGTTCGGCATCAACGACTTCGGGGACAGAACATGCCGCAGCCAATGAAGCAGCTCGATCCGGGCGCCTCCCCCCAGGAGTGGTTCGGCAACGAGCTGCGCAACCTGCGCCTGGAGCAAGGGCTGTCGGCCAAGGCACTGGGGCGGTTGGTGCAGGTCAGCGACGACATGATCTTGTCGATCGAGAAGGGGAAATATCCAAGCTGCCGGCGCGACGTGGCTCAACGGCTCGATGATGTCCTCCGTACGGGAGGGCTGTTCGACCGGGCGTGGCCGATGGCCTTCGGTAACCGCGATGCCGACAGAAAGCGCGCTGATGCCGATAAGACATCCACGGGAAGAGGGGAGAGGCTCGCTCAGGTGCCGGCAGGCCGCATCCTGGGCAGAGACGAACCGACTCTTCGCCCTGGGAGCCATGAGCCCGTGATTCGACGCTCGTTCCTCCAACTCGGTGGCCTCGCCGCCATCGCGCCCCTCGACCTCACCGAGATCTTCGCCCCCGCCGAGCTGACTCTCCCGGCGAACGTCAACCCCGGCCACGTCGACCAGGTCCTGGCCGCAGCCACCGCCATCAGCGGCATGGACAACGAGCTGGGCGGCGGCGGCATGGTGCGTGACGTAGCCGGCCGAGCGATGCAGTGGTCGGCCGGCCTCCTCCAGGCCCAGGTTCCCGAGCACCTGCGAACCGAACTGTTCGCCTCTGTGTCGCGACTCGGGATCGTGGTGGGCGCCTCCGCGTTCGACGCCTACCACCACGATGACGCCACCCAGACGTTCCGGTTCGCAGCGGACTGCGCCGAGGAGGCCGGCGACTGGCATCTACGGGCCAAGACGTACTCGTTCCTCGCCCGGCAGGCCGTATGGATCGGAGCCCCCGACGACGGCCTGACCTACGCCGAGAAGGGACTCGTACGCGCCGACCGGTTGTCCGCGACAGAGCAGGCGATGCTTCACGCGGCACGGGCCAGGGCTTTCGGGAAAATGGGCAACGTGCGTGACACCATGGCGGCCGTCGGCGCCGCGGATGAAGCGTTCGCCCGGGCCCGGCCTGCCGAAGAGGCGCCGTGGATGGCCTATTACGACGAGGCGCAGCACAACGGGGACACAGCCCACGCCCTGTTCGATCTCGCCATCCTCGCCGGACAGGACCCGGGCCGGGCAGCCCGCCGATTCGGCACCGCAGTGAAGGGGCACACCGACGCCTACAAGCGGTCCCGTGCGATCTCGCGCACCAAACTGGCCTCCCTGATCATGGCCAAGGGTGACCCCCGCCAGGCGGCGGCACTCGGCCACGAGGCCCTGGACGAGGTGGGCCGGCTCACCTCCCGCCGCGCTGCCGACGACCTACGACAGCTCGGTCGCTTCGCCTCGAAGCATCAGACGGTCCAAGAGGCTCTCGGGCTGCGCGATCGGATCGCCGCTACGGTTTCCGCATGACTTCTGAGGCAGCCGCCCCTGCGCGTCACGTCCTGGAGCAGGCATGTTCCGTGGTCGGACTGGAATCCGCCGGGGCGGAACCGCTACGGCTGGCCGAGAACCAGATATGGCGGCTCCCGGGCAGGCGGGTGATCGTACGGATATCACGGGCGGGCCAGAGCGCTGCGGCGGCCCGTGAGGTGCGCGTCGCGCGTTGGCTCGCCCGGGAGAACGTCGCGGCTGTTCGCCTGGTCGGCGTGGAGCAGCCGGTCGAGGTGGGCGGTAGGCCGGTGACCTTCTGGGCGGAACTCCCGCCGCAGGAGCACGGCTCCGTTCAAGACGTCGCCCAACTCCTCGCGCAGCTTCACTCCTTGCCCATGCCGGGCATAGAGCTGGGGTACCTCGATCCCTTCGTCCGGGTCGGCGAACGACTCCAAGCAGCCACGACGATCCGCGACGACGACAGGGAGTGGCTGCACGGACTCCACCGCGACCTCGCAGCGGCCTGGGCCGAGCGGCCGGCCGGCCTCCCCGACCGGGCTGTGCACGGCGACGCCTGGCCCGGCAACTTCGTCCGCACGGCCGACGGGGTCCTGATGATGGACCTGGAGCGCTTCTCCGTGGGGCCTCCGGAGTGGGATCTCGTATCCACCGCAGTGCGGGCGAAGACCACTGGCGCGGTCACCATGCGCGAGTACGACCAGTTCTGCGCGACCTACGGCCACGACGTCACGGCGTGGGAGGGCTATCCCATCCTCGCGCGCGCTCGGGAGCTGCGGATGGCGACATACGCCGCACAGCACGCGGCTGGCAACGAAGAATGGATCAGCCAAGCGCAGTACCGGATCGACTGCCTGCGCGGTCGATCCGGTCCGCGGCCGTGGACGTGGACGGGAATCCTCTGATCAGGACGCTCGCCGACATGCCGCCAGGGTCAGTTCGGCGGCGAATCGGCCCCGCGTCAGCGGCGTGATGCCGCACCTCGCACTCGTCGAGTTGTGCAGGCCGGCCCGCTCACCGACACCGCGCTACCTGAGAAGCCCGAACGTCACGGCAGCGGCAACTCCGCCTAGCAGAGCGCCGACGATGGTCTGCGCGACGGTGTGGTCCCGGAGCTGGACACGGGACCATCCGACGGCGGCGACGACAAGGGCGAGGGCGGCCAGGGCCGGCCCGAAGGCGAGCGTCAGGATCGTGGCCACCCCGCCGGCGACGGCGGTGTGCACCGATACCTTCCACCAGACGGTGACCACCATGGTGGCGGCCAGGCCGACGAGCATGGCGATAACCAGGGCGAAGAGCTCACGGGGAGCGTCGAAGACGACCTGGATCAGGATGCCGACGAGCACCGAGATCATGGTCGCCGTGAGTGGGATGGCGCGCTGGGACCGGACCTTGACGTGCTTGTCCGTCCAGGATCCGCGTTTCACACCGAACAAGATGATGGCGATGGGAATGCCACCGCAGAACAACGCGGCGAGGAGTCCCCAAGCCAGCCCTTCGGCGCTTCCGGTGCTGTGCCAGCCGATGATCAGCAGAATGGCTATGACGAGGTAAGCCGGTGCGAGGGCGTCGGTGACTATGCGGGCGAGACGAGTTGAAGTGAGCTTCATCCTGAACTCCGGGCTGAGGAGAATTCTCGAACAAGTGCTGATTCGTAGGCTGTTGCCAGGTGCCTCAAAGCTTCGACTTCGCTGTGAAGGTCCTTACCGCCACTGGCAGGGGCTGTGTGCTCACCCGCGCGGGCGTCGCCGTTTTCCCGCGCCTCCTTGGCGCTGGCGATCCAGCACGCCTCGGCGTATATCTCGGCCTGGGCGCCTATGAGGCCCTTCTCCGCGACGTAACGTGCGGCCTCGGAACGTAGGGCCGGGGAAGCATGGTCCCCGAGATCCAGAATCGCGTCTCGGATTTCTATCCCCCGTCGATACAGGCGGCCGCGTGTGTGGCGGAAAAGAAGAGCATCCGCTCGCCTGCTGCGCGGTGGATCGAGACGCACTGAAGGGACGGCGGAAGTGAGCTCGAGCCAGAGAGGGTAGAGCCGCGTGAGAGCGAGATGGGCACGGCCCCATTGGTGGAGTCGACGGACGACCGGCAAGGTGCTTCCGGCGAGGATGAAGACCAACGCCCCGAACAAGAAGGCGCTGCTGATGTTTTCATCAGTCCGCGGGGATACCGGCGTCAAGCCGAAGTAACGAAGCGCCAAGGCCAGTACGCGGTGCCCCGCGTAGACGATCCCCAGAGCCGTCCCCATGCCGGTGATCCGAAGCCCGCGCCCCAGGAGGCCGGCTTCCGGGAGGCGACCCCATCGCCAGCACAGTCGAGTGGCACTGATGAGAGCCGTACCGAGGTAGCCGGACCAGATGACGCCGTAGACGGCGATACGCCAGTCGTCGGCGAAGTCGGTGAGAAGGTCGGTGGCTTCCCCGGGCTGCGGAGCGGCGAAGAACAGCAGGGTCAGACCGACTCCTGCGGCAAGAGGGACTGCGATGCGCGGACGTGATCCGCGGAGCGAGGTGGCCTGCTCCTGTGCCACGTCGTACACGAAGGTCAGTACGGCGTAGGCGGCTGTGATGCCTGCCAGGTGCTTGCACAGGGTCGCCACGTTGTGGATCCCCAACCAGGAATCCAGAGCCGATGAGACGTCGTCCGGACGGATGGTCATGGCTATGGACAGTGCGAAGAACGCTACCCAAAGAGCGCGCTTCGCCGGAACACGCCAGGCGGCCGGCGTGCGCCACACCGTGACGATCCACAGCAGGGCTGCGGGGATGAAGGAAGCCATCGGATCAGGAGTCACTCAGCGCGTCGTCGAGGCGCTGCAGGACGGGGTTGCTTCGGGTCTCGTTCGGGGAGAACAAGTTGGCTTTCCTGGCAAGGAGGTCGGCGAGCTGCTCGGCAGCTCGCTCATCCTCCGTGTTGTAACTGGCCCGCCCGAGCACACTTTTCACGGCTGATGAGTCAACCCGCTTGAAGAGATGCGCCATTCGTTCAACCTGCAACGAAGTGTGTTCCAGCAGCATGTGACTTACTTCGTGGAGGACGATGTGTGTGCGATGAAGCGGGGAAGTCGATTCCTCGTGGAAAATGTGATCGGCCCGCTCCGTGGCGATCCAGGCCCCGCAGGGAACTCCGCTGGACGTGATTCCCGGAGTGCTGTGAAGGTATACGGGGCGTCCGCGTTGTGCAGACAGCATCTCGCAGAAAGTCTGTACGTCAAACGGGTCGGGGATCTCTGTCGTGGCGAGCAAGCCCTTGTGCTTCGGGGATTTTGCCGCGCTACTGCCCACCCGACCGAAGTGACTGCGCAGGTTCAACGTGCTGCTCCGGTTCGATGTCATACCGAAGCGTTCTTCGGCCGAATCACGATACGACAGTGATCACGCGCGAATGGGCTGGGGGAATGCAAGGAATGGCTGTTGTTGATTGGGTGTCAGTTGATCAAGCTCGAAAATGGTGCATAGTGCATTTTTTCGGCGTCGATCTTCGCGGTGTTGAATTTGCGTGGTGACAACCGTCACGCGTTCGGCTTCGCAGGGTCGTCGTGAAGCCCCTCCAGCGCGCGCGCCCTTTCGATGAATCCGCTGATCGTCGAGAGCGTTTCAGTCGACAGGCCGGCGGCGCGTAGGGCTACGGCGCGGACGTCGGCGTCCCGCATGGTCGTCAGGAGGGCCAGCTCGGCTTCGATCTGCTCCGACTCCTTGGCGTCGAAGAAGTACGCCGGGGGTACGCCGAAGAAGGCGGCCAACGCTCTGATCGTTTCCAGCTTCGGGTTGCGGTTGGAGCCGGTCCGGAGCTGCTGAATGGCGCTGGCCGAGATGGATGTCCCCGTGCTCTCCCGGATGCCGGCGGACACCTCCGCGTAGGTGTACGGCCCTCGCCCCTTGGGGTGCATGTCTCTGAAGAGCCGGTCGAGCAGTTCCGCGAACTGCCGCTCTGTGGTCATTCCGGATCCCTTCGCTGCGCGGGTGAGCCCATCCACTTCGGTGGTGCTACGTGTCCGATCGTACCGAATGGCAACACTGTGGTTGACGAAGGTTCGCGATTGCGGTGTATGTTGATCGCGCATTAATCCACTGGAGTGGTGATTGCCTGGTCAGGGCAGGTGCAAGAGGTGGACTTGTAACGAGGCTCACCCTATGGTCCTGGTCCCAGCAGATCGCCTACCGGCGCTGCGGCAACGAACGAGAGGGAAGAGGCAGGGAAGGAAGAGGGGCCCAGTGCCCGGGAGCTACCAACTCCCGGAGCGCCAGGCCGGCGCCCCAGAGGGGCCGACTCACATCTCGCGGGCGGCGGGCTTTTTCAGGAGAACCACCGCACCGCGCTCCTACGAACAACGGAGTATCGCATGCTCGCCACGCCGAGCGGAATCCCGGCCTGCCCGGAAACCGGCCGCCAGCACCGTCTTGCCGCCCAGCTCACCGGCATGATCCCGGGCGCGGTCACCATCCGCGTCAGCCTTACCGACCCGAGCCAGGCCTGGCCGCACCCGCACGCCAGCGCCAAGGGCGAGGCCGGCGAGACGGTGGCGCTGAGCCGGACGACCGCCAGGGTCGCGGCCCGCTGGATCCTGCGGGTCTGGCCGGAGGCGGACTGGACCCGGCCGCACATCCTCGACCTCGCCGACGCGACCCTCATCCGTAGCGACCTCGCGGCCGGCCGGGGTCGCTGACATGGCACGGATACGCACCATCAAGCCGGAGGCGTTCACCTCCGAGTCGCTCGCCGAAGTGAGCGTCGAGGCCGAACGGACCTTCTTCGGGCTGCTCACCCAGGCCGACGATCATGGCCGTCACCGCGACAACGCTGCGATCATCGCCGGGCTGCTCTGGCCCCTGCGCGCCGAGCACACTTCGGTCCATGTCGAGGACGACCTCCAGCAGCTCGCGAACGCCGGCCTTGTCTGCCGGTACACCGGCTGCGACGGCCGCCGCTACCTCCACATCGTCACCTGGTCCGAGCACCAGAAGATCGACAAGCCGAGCCAGTCCCGCCTGCCGTCCTGCCCGCAGCACCAAGCCGCCCACCGGTGCGCACCCTGCAAGGGCACCTGCACCGAGCGGACGCAGGCGCCGTCCCCTACTTCTCCCGGAGTGTTCGCCGAGGCTTCGCCGAACACTCCCCGAGGCCTCGATCTGCCGGCCCAGGCCGCCGCGACATCTCCCGGCCCCGCAGGCGGGCCTCCCACCGGCCAGCAGGACCCACTTGACGTCACGGTCGGCGCCCATCACCACACGGGCGCGAAAAACGCAGGTCAGGACGCATTCGCCGAGGCTTCCCTGAACCTTCCCCGAAGCCTCCCCGAGGGCTCGGCGCCTGGATCTAGGATCTTGGATCCTGGATCCTCTTTCCCTACGGGGCGCACGGCGCCCGCAGACACCGTCTCGGCCAATCAGCTGGTCGGCGAGTACATCGCTGCCTGCGAGGAGCGTCCGCCCAGCGACGTGATCGGGCACCTCGGGCGGATCACCAAGAAGCTCCTGGCCGAGGGCATCGCCCCGGAACACATCCGGGCTGGGCTGCGGAACTTCGCGGCCAACCCCAAGCACCCGAGCGTGCTGACCAGCATGGTCAACGAGGCCATGAACGCGAGGCCCGGTGGTTCGGCACGGCCGGGAAGCTGGCCTCACGTGCCCGCTCACCAGGCGTGGACCAACCCGGCCGACGCTGCAGCCGCCTACGCCGAGGAGCTGTGATGCGCACCCGTAACCGCGAACCGCAGACCCTCGCCGGCGGGGGCACCCTGGACCGGATGGCTCGGATTCTGGCCGCCCGGCACATCGACCCGGCCACCGTCGCCGCAATCGCCGACGACCCCGAGCCCTTCTCGCCGCTGGACGCCCTGCCGGCCGGAATGCCTCCGCGCTACCAGGCCGCCATCGCCGACCACCCCCAGGTCCTGGCCTGGATCCGGGAGGTCACCGAAGCGGCCGTCGTCCCCAGCGCGGGAGCCCGGCGGCAGGTCGCCACCGGACCCAGCCTGCTGATGGCCGGCGTCGTCGGCGCCGGCAAGACCCACCAGGCGTATGGCGCGATCCGCCTCCTGGTGCAGAACGGGATCGGCGTGCGCTGGCGTGCCACCACCGCCGCCGACCTTTACGCCGACCTACGCCCCCGCCCCGGCGTCGACAGCGAGCGGGAACTGGCGGCCTACAGCCGGGTGCCGCTGCTGATCATCGACGACCTCGGTGCGGCCAAGGCATCCGAGTGGGTCGAGGAAGTGACGTACCGGCTGATCAACCGCCGCTACAACCACATGCTCCCGACCCTGGTCACCACCAACCTGGCGATCAAGGACCTCAAGGCGTACCTCGGCGACCGCGTCACCTCCCGTCTTGCCCAGATGACCACTCGGGTCGAGTTCGAACCGGTCGACCGCAGACGCCACCGCACCGCAGCCTGACCCACCACTGGCCGCCCCACGCGCCCTCAGCGCGCAGCCCCATGCACCTCACGACCCAGCGCACCTCTCCGCCGACGCCCCATGCGCGCGGAGAGCGATCGGAGCAACCCGCATGACCACCACGACGATTAGCCCTGCCCACCACCGGTCCCTGGGCGATCACACCTGGCAGGACGAGGCCGTCTGCCAGTCCACCGAGTACAACCCGGTGGACCCCGAAATCTTCTTCCCCGAGCCCGACGAGACGGCCAAGATCACCGCCGCGAAGTCGCTGTGCGGCCAGTGCCCGGTGCGGCGCGCCTGCCTGGACGCCGCCCTCGAGAACAACGACACCGACGGCATCCGGGGCGGACTGACCGAGGAGGAGCGCCGACCGCTGCACGAGAAGCTCGCCCACCGTCTCGACTACAGCCGCGTCAACGCCACCATCGCCGGACGCGACGTCCACCTCACCAAGGCCGAACGCCGCGCGGTCGTCCAGGCCGCCTACCGCCACGGCCTCACCGAACAGCGCCTGGCCTGGCTCCTGAAGATCACCGAGGAACACGCCCAGAAGCTGTACCGCGAGACCCGCCGGGCACTCGTACACCGCGACCTGGAGCCGGCGACGAAGACCGTCCAGCCGCCCGTGACCGACGGCGAGCGCCTGGGTCGCGTCGACTTCGGGACCGCGGCATGACCAACACGCACGCGCCGAGGACGGCGCACATCACCGGCTGGGACCGCACGGTCGTCATCGCCCTGGGCGGCGCGGGTTGCGCCCTGTCGTACGACGCCCTCCAGCAGATGGCCGTCGCCATCCACATCCGCGGTTTCCTCACCTACCTCTTCCCCCTGGTGATCGACGGGTTCATCGCCTACGGCGTACGGGCCCTGCTGGTCCTGCGCGACGCGCCTCTGCGCGCCCGGCTTTATGTATGGACGCTCTTCGGTACGGCGACGGCGGCCAGTATCTGGGCCAACGCGCTGCACGCGGTCAGGCTCAACGAGGAGATCGGCTCGGTCACCGGTCTGCGGCTTGGGGACACGGTGGTCGCCGTGCTGTCCACCATCGCACCGCTCGCACTGGCCGGGGCTGTCCACCTCTACATCCTCATAGCTCGGGGGTCGGTCAAGGATAGTGACAGCGAGGACCTCGGTCACCGCGGTCAGGTCGGTCTCTCCGGTCACCGCGGTCAGGCTGACCGGCCCGAGGACGGCGAGGTCACTCGGGCCGACTGGACTGACCGGGTCGGTCAGCCGCAGTCGAAGGCCGGTCAGGTCAGCGCCGGACAGTCGGTCACTGCCCTGACCGACCGGCCGCACCCGTCCCCGGACAAGCCGACCCCGATCCCTCGGTCACTGACCGGGGACAGCGCCCCGGCGGACAGCGGTGCCCCGGGCACCGGTCAGCACGGTCAGCCGGACGAGGCCGCTGACCTGCCCGGACAGCCGACCACCGCCCCGGCGGCCACTGACCGACCGGCCGGCACCGAGCCGGTCACCGGCCACCGGGGCAGCCCCGAGCCGGTCACCGGTCACCGGGGCAGCCCCGAGCCGGTCACCGGTCAGCCAGTCACTCCGCCGCCGGTCGCTGACCGGTGCGCCCGGACGGCCGGTGACCGGCGGTCCGACCCGGACACCGAGGAGCTGCTGAAGATCGCCCGGTCAGCGGTCAGGGCCGAGGACAAGCTGACCCGCAAGGTGGTCGCCCAGGCGATCCGCGGTCAGCAGATCCCACTCTCCAGCGACACGCTGACCGTCCTGATGGCCCAGCTCCGCGCGCAGCACGGACAGCCGGTCACCTCCACCCGGAACTGACCGGACAGCCCGAAGCGGGTGACCGAGCCGGACACCCCGGCAGGTCACCCGCCCCCGGACACGTACCCCCACACCCTCCCCAAGCGAAGCGGAGAGCACCTCATGCGCACCCAACCGGCCACCCCCGCCGAAGTCGACTCCTGGCTGGCCGTCCTGCACCAGCACGGCCACCTCCACCGCGCCAAGTCCACCCCCGACAACACCTGGACCGTGCAACGAACCCCGCACACCCGCCCCTGGACCCTGCACCACCCGGTTCTCGCGATGGACTGGATCGAGGAACTCGTCCTCGAAATCCGGCAGCAGAACCCGGAGACGACCCGGTGAGCGCCCACGACCCGGCAGTCCCCACGTCCGGACAGCAGCGTGACCCCACGACGGCTCCTGGCGGAGCAAGCTATCGCGTACGACGGTCCTACGGCCCGTCGTACGCACTTGCCCCCGCCCAGGAGGGCGGGGGAAGCCCGGCTGGTCCCCGGGCGAGGGCGCACGGGGACCAGCCGTGCAACCGGCACCAGGGGGCGCCGGTCACCAGGGGAGAAGCCGAACACGACGACCACCGCGAGCAGCCGAGCCCGAGCACGCCCGCCTTCCCCGACCGCAAACCGCGCCGCCGCACCCGCAACCCGAGCGAGCGCACTCGCAAGACGACCACCCGACTCTCCGACGACGAGAAAGCCGAGATAGCCGCCGCTGCCGCGCAGCGAGGCATCACCGTCGCCCGCTTCCTCGCCACCGCCGGCCTGACTGCCGCCCGCGGGCCCGCCGGCGTGCACAGGAACGACCGGCTCGACGCGGCCATCGACGAACTCGCTGCGCTGCGCACCGCGCTTGCCCGCATCGGCAACAACATCAACCAGATCGCCTACGTCCTCAACAGCGGCAGCCGCCCGGGCGTCGACGAATTCGAACACGCGCTGAGCGTTCTGATCCGGCTCCTTGGCCGCCTCGACGACGCGGCGAACGACCTGGTGAACAGGCGGCTGTGATGGTTCCCGACATCGGACGCGGCTCCCGCACCCACGGACTCCTCATTTACCTCTACGGCCCCGGCAGGCGCGAGGAGCACAGCGACGCGCACCTCGTCGGCTCCTGGGACGGCTTCGCCCCCGACCCCGGCCGCGACACCAGCCCCGACCCCGATCCGAAAGTCACCCTCGCCCGCCTCACCGCCGCCCTCGACCTCCGGGTCAAGCAGGCCGGCGACCGCGCACCCGCCAAGCACGTGTGGCACTGCTCGGTCCGGACCGCCCCCGGCGACAGGCGACTCTCCGACGAGGAGTGGAACACCGTCGCCCAACGCATCGTCCACGCCACCGGCATCGCCCCCGACGGTGATCCCGACGGATGCCGGTGGATCGCCGTCCGCCACGCGGAGGACCACATCCACATCGTCGCCACCCTCGTCCGAGGCGACCTGCGCAACCCGCGCCTCAACTACGACTTCAACAAGGCCCAGGCCGAATGCCGCCGCATCGAGGAGGAGATGGGCCTGCGTCGCCTCAACGCCGGCGACGGCACCGCAGCGAAAAACCCCACCAGCGCCGAGAAGTTCAAGGCCGAACGCACCGGCCGCCCCGAGACCTCCCGCGAGACCCTCCGCGAAGCCGTCCGCCAGGCCCTTGCCGGAGCGGACGACGAGAAGGAGTTCTTCACCCGACTCCACGAGGCGGGCCTGCGCGTGAAAATGCGCCACGCCCCGTCCGGCGACGCGCTCGGATACAACGTGGCCCTGCCCGGTGACCGCAACCGCCATGGTGAACCGGTCTGGTACCCCGGCTCCAAACTGGCCCCTGACCTGTCACTTCCGAAGATCCGCCTCCGGCTGGCCGACGGTACCGCCGAGCGGACAACGCCTTCGACCGCCGACGGACGACCCAACTGGTCCCCGCCCGCCCGAGAGCGACGGAGCGCCACCGGGATCGCCGAGCGTGCCGCCGTCCTCCTCGACAGCGACGACGACGAAGCCGCCGCCCAGCTCGTCGGCGTCGGAGAACTTCTGGACGCGGTCGCCCAGACCTCCCCGGTCGCCACACGCGCTGAACTGGGAGCCGCCGCCAGGGCGTTCGAGCGTGCCACCCGCAGTCACGTCCGAGCAGAGCACGCCGACACCCGGGCGATCCGCACGGCGGCTCGAGGCATCATCCAGGCCGGCAGCGCTCTCGGCCGTGGCGAGGACGGCGGCACCACCGCCATGCTCCTCTCCACCCTCGTCCTCGTCGCCCTCGCCGCCGCCCACTGGCACTCCGCCCGCGGCCACGCCCAGCAGGCCCACGCATCCCGCCAGGCCGCCGAGCACCTACGAGCCGCTTACCGCCAGGCTGCCGCCACGCCCATGCGGGCACTGCGCGACCAAGGCCGCGCCCTGCCCGAAGTCGAACGCCGAACCCACGAGGCCACCATCCGCGCAGCCCTGCCGAACGAGGAGCGGCGAGCGACCAGTTCGTCGACGAAGACCGATGCCCTGGCCGCCACCCTCGCCCAGGCCGAGCAGGCGGGCCATGACCCCAAGGTCCTTCTCCAGCAGGCCATCGACATGCGCGAACTCGACACTGCCGAGAACACGAACGACGTCCTGGTCTGGCGCCTACGCCGACTCGCCCAACTCCCCGCACACCCAGGCGAAGCGACCCGTCGCCCGCAGGCCAGCACAAGCCGACCCAAGACCGCGACCAACCACACCATCAACCGGACGGCACCCACGGCAGCATCCCGCCCCGCAGCCTCCGACCCCCGCAGCCGCCCACCGCGCCGCTGATCAGAGTCCGGTCTCCGGCCCGCCGGAGACCACGAAACCCGTGGACAACCGACCCCACCAGCCGCTATGGATGAAAACAGAAGGACCCCGACCGGAAGATGAAACTCGTGCTCAGAACCACCCACCGCCCCACAGAGCCGACAACACCCGGGCAGCCCACCCCTCCCACCGGAACCGATCCGCTGCTGCAACACGAGTACGAGACACAGCCACCCAAGGGCCCCGGCGTGACACGTTGCCTCAACCACCCACGCGAGCTGGCACTTCGCGGAATCCCGGCGATGTGCACAGCCTGCAACGCCCGACGAGACTGGCTGCTCATCAACCACGGCCGCAACGTCTGGATCGTCTGCCGCTGCAGCAACCAGTGGCTCGAACCCGAGATCAGCCGCGCCGACTTCGACGCCCTGATAGACATCCCAGACGGGACCACGTACCCCAGCATCGAGCACGGTCTCGCTGCGCTCGGCTTTGATGGGACCTTCGCCGGCACCTACCTGGACTAGGCTCACGTCTGCGCGGCCCGCTGGGGTCAGCGCTCCACCCTGAACCTCGTCCGACTCGACTAGCCCATCCGTGACCACGCCTCGCTCCGGCGTCGCAGCACCTCGCAAACACCGGAGCGGGCCGTTCGGGGGCCGGGGCTGCCGGCGGGTCAGCGCACGGTGAGCAAGACAGCACGCCCATGCTTGTTCATGTAGTTGAAGAGCTGGGCGATGTGGCTGGGGTGGAGCTTGATGCAGCCGTAGGACTTGTAGTCCTGTACGCCTTCCCAGCGCTGCGGGCTGTCGGCACCGTTGCGCGGACCCTGCTTCCTGTCCTTCGTCATCTCACTGTGGATGAACAGTCCGGTGCGCTTGACCTTGCCGGTGCGGCACTTCGTGTCCGGCAGGCCGATGGCGTAGCCCTTGATCGCGCTGTTCCGGCCGGTCTCGAAGGAGGTCGGCTTGTACGTGCCGTTGGGAAGCCACCCGGCTTTGCTCGTGCAGTCATTCCGGTAGCTGTTGCCCTTATTCGTATTGTAGTTGGCGGCCGTTCCCAGCCCGGAACCAGCCCGGTACGTGGCGATGCGGTCCCTTCCGTTCCAGAGCTGCAAAGTTGAGTTGGACGGGTCCTTTGCGTTCTTCACGAACACGAGGGCCACGCGGGATGCCGCAGCAGCGGAGTGCCGAGCCGACGGGGTGCCAGTGGCCGGCGCGGCCATCGCGGTGACCACTCCAGTGGCGAGTACGGCCGTGGCCGCCGCTGCCGCGATAACGCTCTTGAGATTGTTCATGGTGTCGACTCTCCCTAATACTTTCGACCCTCGTTGGGGACAGCGGTCGGATGCTCCGTGCCGCCGGAACCGACTGTGCCGTAGCCGGATCGGGAGAACACCAGTGCAAGAGAATCAGGGATTTGCAGCGCAACTTGCACCTCCGTAACCTGCTGTTTCTTCGTTGCACTGCAACGAAGAGTCCGTCGGAAGGGAGCCGATGACCGAGGAACCAGGGGATGAGTTCGCGGACCTCGCGCGCGGCCTGGTGCAGGCACTGGATGCATGGGCAGTGTGTGTGGGGGAGCCGATCTCCAAGGACAGGCCGGCACGGAAAGTATTAGTCAGGGCGCTGGAGCAGGAGCGGGCTACACCAGAGTGGACATCGCGTGCGCCGATCGACGGGCCAATACTGTCGTATTGGCTCCGCGGCCGCAGGCAACTCCTTCCCGGCACCAAGCACAACCGGTTTCCCAGCGTGGAGGACAGTGCGGCTATCGCACGAGCGCTCAAGCTGCATGCACCCGGCAATGCGGAGCGGTTGCCAATGATTGGCCGGGAGATCGCCGATCTGGCACACAGGCTTCAGGAGACAGCTGGACGCGGGTGGCGCCGCCGGATTGGGGAGAGCAGATGTCTGCATTCCCCCGGGCAGATCAGCCCTGGAGAATCCATCGGGCTTTCCGTAGCCGTCGCATCGAGCGAAGCCGTTGAACCAAGCCCCGCAGAACCTGTCGCACTCCAGGCGAACGTGGAATCGACGGCAGTTACCGAGCCGGAACTCCACGAGCTGTTGCCGGTCGAACCCGTCACCATTGCAGTCTCGCCCGGGGCACCCAGCGCAGCAGTTGCGGCTGAGGCGGAAACCGGCGTGATCGTGGCGGCGGGCATCACCGACCGGACATCGTGCCCGGCGAGGAGGAGGTGGATCGGGGCAGGAGCACTCACCGCCGCGGCGGCTGTGTCGATCGGCCTGTGGGCGTGGCCGGGCGAAGAAGCGCCGACCACGGCTGGCAGGGGCCCGGACAGGTCAGCGTCACCGAGCGCGCATGCCATGGATGCCGCCGGTCCCAACGCTGTTACCTCCGCCGTGTCAGGCAGCCTGAACGGGAATCGCCGATGCGGAAGAAAGCGGAGCGCGGGGACGGTGGTGTGGAAGCCATGCCTGATCGTCACCGACGAGGCGACGATGGCTTTCCTCGTTCAGTTCACCAACACCTCGGGCAAGCCGATGACAGTGAAAGCGAAACTCGCCTACGTCCAAGCCTCCGTGGAGCAGACTTGCCCCGCTCCCTGGGGAACCTCGGCGACCATCACCATCCCAGCCAGGGCCACTCGAATCAGCCCGCTTGACACCTGCACCGCTGCGCTGACACCCATTCAGGCATTCCAGGCCAAAGCCTGGGTAACACCGTACGGGGCGACACAGTGGGCATACCGGGAGCATTCACCGACCC
Source organism: Streptomyces sp. NBC_00385 (assembly GCF_035917155.1). Classification (NCBI taxonomy): domain Bacteria; kingdom Bacillati; phylum Actinomycetota; class Actinomycetes; order Kitasatosporales; family Streptomycetaceae; genus Streptomyces; species Streptomyces sp. NBC_00385. Next base: position 6,248,841 of record NZ_CP107951.1, read on the forward strand.
TGCACGTGCAAGAAGCCGGTAATCCAGTGTGGGCCGGCCAATCCTAGAAGCAGCCCGACCGAGGCGGCCAGGACGAGGCCGATGACGGCCGGACCACGCGAGGTGATGGACGACGTTCGGCGCTCCGTGGCGCGCTTCGCCTTACCGAGTACGGCAAGGCCGCCCTTGCCTGTTCGGCGCGGGCGTCCTTCCGGTTAGTAATGGGCGAGTTGATTTGAGCGGTCGAGGGTGGCGGTCGCGATGGTGAGGGCGGTGCACAGGCCGAGTACTTCGTGGATAGTCGGGTGGATCAGACGCGGCCAGTCGTCCGGTGCGGCGGGCCAGGAGGTGAGGCGTACCTCGGTGGTGGCCAGGCTCAGGTGGGCGGTGACGTTCCAGCCGGCGGGGGAAGTCGGCTGCCGGTGGAGGCGGATGCGTCCGACAGGGAGTCTGGGGATTCGGTGGCGAGCCGGGTGACGACTGGGAGCGGTAGGTCCGTGTCAGTGGGCCGAGAGCGGCGCGAAATGTCGCTGAAAGTCCGGTGTACTGGCACCGCGTCGGCTCCATAGAGTTGTGACCCGGGCCGGATCGAGGGAGGACAAAGGATGGACGCGGAGATCGCGCTTTTAGCGGGTACCGCCGGGACGACGATCGCGACGCTGCTGGCGACCGATACGTGGAACGGCGTACGGAACGGCGTGGTCGGTCTGTGGCGACGTGTCCGGCCGGGCCATGAGGAGCAAGTCGGCGCCCAGCTCGACACGTCGCGCCGGGACCTCCTGGGCGCGCAGAGCAGTGGTGACGAGGAGACCGAGCGGGAGATCGCGGCGGAGTGGCAGGGCCGCATTCGCCGTCTCCTCGTCGCGCACCCCGAACTGGTGGCGGAACTGCGCTCTCTGCTGACCGAACTCGACCCCGGCACACCCGCCATCCCGACCGTCACCCAACGTGCGACCGCATCAGGCAGCTCACGCGTCTACCAGGCCGGCCGTGACCTGAACGTCGACCAGCGGTGACCGGCCGCAACGACGGCCGTGCCACTGATCAGGGGCGCGTCTACCAGGCTTCCGGTGACCAACACATCACCGAGCACCACCATCACGGCGCCGCCTGGGCCGGCCCGGACTCGGTGCGGCATCCGCCCATCGGCCGAGCACCGGCGATCCTGAGGGATCGCGGCGAACTCATCGGGCGACTGAGGGAGGCGGTGAGCGAGGGCGCCGGAAGCACCGTGTTCGTCCTGCACGGCCTGGGAGGATGCGGGAAGACAGCCGTGGCGTGCGCACTCTTCGAACACGCCATCCGGGAACGCGGACGCCTGGGCCTGTGGGTCAACGCCTCCGATCAGGCATCCCTACGGGCCGGGATGCTCGCTGTGGCCGCAGACCGCGGCGCCGGCGACGGCGAACTGATGGCTGCGCGCAACGGCTTACGCGCAGCCGCAGACTTGGTCTGGGACCACCTCGACCGGTCCGACACACCCTGGCTGCTGGTGCTGGACAACGCCGATGACCCAGCGGTGCTACGGGACGGCGGATGGCTGCGCACCAGCCCGCGCGGAACCGTCCTCGTGACCACACGGCAGGCCGCCGGCCACTGGTGGCCCGCAGCCGAACTGCTGTACGTGGATGTCCTGCCGCGTGAGGAGGCGGCCCAGGTCCTGCGCGACCTCGCCCCCGGAACGGGTTCCGCCGAGGACGCGGCCGCCATCGCCGACAGCCTCGGCCGCCTGCCGCTCGCCCTGACTCTGGCCGGCGGGTTTCTGGCCCACCAGGTGATCGACCCCTGGACGATGGAGGAGTACGGGCGCCGTCTGCAGGAGCGTCCGGATCCCATCGAACTGATCGACCAGGGAGCCCTCGACGCGGGCAACGACTCGCGCCACCTGGTCAGCGGAACGTGGCAGCTCTCGCTGAACTCCCTGGCCGGGCAGAACCTGCCCGAGGCCGTCACCCTGCTGCGCCTGCTGGCCTGCTGGTCGAACGACCCGCTGCCCCTGTCGCTGCTGGCCAACATCCGGCTCGACCTGACCCTGCCCGCAGACCGGGTGGAACTGGCGCTTCGGGGGCTGCTTGACCACTCGCTCACCGAACTCGTTCCCGGCGACATCCGCTGCCTGCGTACGCACGGAGTGCTGCTCGACAGCGTCGCACGCGTCACCCCGGCCGATGAACGCGACCAACTCGCCGCCGCAGCGGCTGGACTTCTCCTGCACTCCCTACCCGCATCCCCGGAACGCGGCCTGCGCGACAGCCTGCTCACCCCCCTCACCCCCCATGTCCTGGCACTGCTTCGCCGCGTCATGACCTGGCCCGAGATCACGATCGGCACCGCCGAGTCAGCTGCCACCTGCGCCCTGCGTCTGGCGACGGCCCAGCATCGTTCCGGCGATTACGCATCTGCGCTGGCCACGGCCGAACAGGCGACAGCCCTCGTGCAACGACGACTGGGAAACGATCACGTCCTGGCGCTGCGCCTGCGGCAGCGGATCGGGAAGGCGACCGATCGTCTGGGGCGCCTCGACGCGGCTGCGGATCTCCACCGCGGGCTGCTCGACGACTTCGAACGGGTCTGCGGTCCCGAGGCGCTGGACACCCTGACCACCTGCCTCCATCTGTCCCGACCATTGGTCTGGCTCGATCGAGTGACGGAAGCCGTGCAGTTGATGCACCGGGCGGTCGCCGGGCGAGCCGCGCTGCTGGGCCCATGGCACCCGCTGGCGCTGGAGGCGAGGGCATGTCTGCTCGAACTGCCTCCCGGTCCGGACCTGGACCGTGAGGCACTGGCAGGACCGGATGTGGTCGCCGACTGTCGCCGTGAGCTGGGCCCCGACCACCCGATCACACTGTCGGCCGACCTCAACTGCGCCGGAGCGCTGCTCAACACCGGAAAGCACGCCGAAGCACTGCTGTCGGCCCGCCGTGCGCTGGCGGCGCACGAACGCCGGTTCGGAGCTCGCTACCCCATCACGCTGGCGGCACGAAGCCTGCTCAGCAACGTCCTGCACGCGGTCGGCGAGGACCGTGAAGCCATCGAACAGGCGGAAATCGTCAGGAAATGGCGCGAGCGGGTACTCGGTCCAGAGCACCCGTGGACGAGGGGAATCCGGGACAAGCTCGGGCGGTACCGGCGTTCCCTGGCGGAGGCAACGTCACCGGACCCGAGCTGACTCGCGGTGGTTCGGTGTCCGTTCAGGATTCGGAGTCCGCCACCGGTACGGACTCCGTAATCCACACGGATCCATCTCCACACGTCACCTTGACTCCGTCCGTCGGCTGCAACGATGTCCGCAGAACCCGCAGACGACGGTCAGCCACCACGGCAACCGGGCCGGATCTTCCCGAGCTGCCGAACCTGACGGCGCGCACCTGGTTGTGGATCTCCTCCCTGGAGGCGGTCCAGTCGATCTGCGAGAACGCTGGTTCCATCCACCCCGCGTAGGTGGCCGACCTCTCCTCCTGCGGTGTACCGGGCGAACCGGCTTCGGCCAGCGAGAGCGCGCCGGGCAGAAGCCGCTCGATGTACCGGTCGACCTCTTCCCACAACAACCGGGGGGCGACATCGTCACCCAACGCGATACCCGCCTCCTGCGCCAGGATCCCGCCGGAGTCGAATTCGCTCTCCATCCAGTGGATGCTGACGCCGATTTCCTTGTCGCCGTTCCTGATCGCCCAGTTGACCGGAATAGGGCCTCGGTACTTCGGCAGCATCGACGTATGCACGTTGAGGGCACCCAAGTTCGTCGACCGGAGTGCCGCCGGCGGCAGCTTCCAGGGAAAGCCGTAGCAGACGATGAGATCCGCCTGATATCCCGCGAGGATGTGCGGCAGCATGCTCTTCCGGCCCGGAATCAGCAGATCCATCCCGTTCGGCAGCGCGTCGACGATCTCGCCCACGACATCGCCAGCACCGCTTCGCGTCGGCTCGCCCGGCCGTAGTGATCGCGCATGCAGGTAAGCGACGGGCGTGTGTCCGGCCCGCTCGCACACGCGGTGCAGGAGCGCGAAGCCCTGTGCAGAGTATGAAATCAGGATAATGCGCATATGTAGCCCTTGTGGTGCGACCAGCGTCCGGCCGAAACCCTCATGCCCATCCCTGACTCTCCACCGAGTTCCGGGCGGGATTACTCCGCCCTACTCCTCGGTCACGGACGGCGGAGGCAGTGGAGCGACCCGGCGGCTGAAGAAGTCGTTCAACGGCTCACCAGCCTGGTGCATCTCCTGGATCGTCTTCCGCCAACGGGAGATGACGTGCGGATCGTCGAAGCGGATACCGCCGGCGAGTTTTCCGTCGTCGTCATACAACACCTCGTACATCACCGAGGAACCGAGGACCACGATCTCCGGAAGCGGATGCTGCGCTTCGTACCGGAGGATGCCGTCCAGGCTGAGGACTCTCGTGTCCTCCCCGCACTGGGCCTTCAGGTTGAGCAGGTGGAGTTCCCACTGGAGGTATGGAGCGATGGGCTCCTCCACGCAGCGGACACGGTGGAGGGCGAATCCGCTTCCGGTGATTCGCCGGAGGTACTCCTCGTAGTGACCCCGCTGTCCCTCGATCAGTGCCAGGGACTCGTCCCAGTGCCCCTTGCGGAAGGCCTCCCAGCTCTCCACCCCGGGCTCCTGGAAGCTCTGCTGACGTTCGAGCTTCCAGAAGCCTTCGGAGCCGGAACGCCAGAAATGGCGACCGAAGTCCTCGGAGTAGTCGTCAAGTCCGAGGCGCTGACCCGGACCGCCGGCCTGTGGGCTAAGCATCGGGAAGGTCCACCTTCGCCGCAGCGGCTGTCCTGCGGGGGATGACGACGATCCGTTCATCCGGGGCGACGACGAGCCCCGGGGGAAGGCTGGGCAGGTAGGAATCGGTGAGGTCGCGGCCAACGATGGCGATGTCCCCGTTCTCCAGTTCCCAGATATCCGGGCATCCCTGCTCGCCGCCCGTGGTCCCGAGCTCGGTGGGGGATTTACCCAGGCGGCGCACCAGCGGCGAAGAAGGATCGGCTTCCCAGCCCCGAATCATCACGGTTCTCCATTCAGTCCCCCCGAAGGTAACTTAGATCACATCTGGCGCAACGTCGGGCAGAGACTTCCAGCCATCCGAACACGGCGAAGTCGCCCGGGGCGGACCGGCAGGAGCGACCGGACTCACGCCCGGCCGACCGTGACAGCGCTTCACGAATATGCGCTGCCGTCCCGTCCGTCCCCGCGAGTCTTGAAGCAGTGGATGGGACACGCCGGAGGGAGAGCGCACCGGTCAGGTCTTCGACGGACCTCGGATCCTGTGGGGAACATGCGGTCCGGGCAGCGAAGGGAGGGTCGACGGCACGGTTGCCAGAAGCGGCATTGGCAGCCCAGGCCGCCAAGGGCTGACAGTCGCTCTGCACAGAGCTTCTCGGCTGCCCGCCGACGCACCGTGACTCACGCACGCCACAGGACGGCCCCCGCATCTCGTAGGTGCTCCGATAGTCGGTGGCCGAGGCCCGGCTCCTCGACGAGTTGGCCGCGAAGTTGAAGGAAGGTGCTGCGGTTCCGGTCAGACCTGGGCGAGACGATTCGAGAGGTTGAGGGCGGCGGTCGCGACCGTGAGGGCGGCGCACAGGCCGAGTACCTCGTGGATGGTCGGGCGGACCAGGAGCGGCCAGTCGTCCGGTGCGGCGGGCCAGGAGGCGAGATGCACCTCGGCGGTGGCCAGGCCCAGGTGGGCGGTGACGTCCCAGCCGGTGAGGGAAGCCGGCTCCCAGCGGAGGCGAATGCGCCCGAGAGGGAGCCTCGGGGATACGGCGGCGAGCCAGATGACGTCGAGCGGCCCGTCGGGCAGGACGGAGACGCGCTGGACAAGTGCCCCGCGTACACCGCTCGGCATGGGGTGCGCGGCGATGCTGTGCAGCGGAAGGACGTGCGACGAGATAGGAACCTCCAGGGCGTTTATGGGGTTGGTCATGTCCAGTTGAGAGCCTCGCCCACCGCCGCCGGGAGGTAGCCCTCCTGGCCGTCGTCGGCGATGAACGCCTTGCCGTCCCGGACGATGACCTCGGCACCCGCGTAGTGAGTGAAGGGGAAGTCAGGGTTGACGGCGAGGCGGATCGGCAGGTTGGGGTCGAGCTCCTGGAGCTGACGGAGCACGTGGCCGACGGTCAGGTGGCGGGGCACGGAAGGCCTCCAAGATCGGTAGGGAAGGGCGGGTGCGGGGAAGGCTGGTTCGTCTGCACGTCAGGGCAGCCGGAATGGGCCACGTACGTTGTGCGGGAGGTGGTCAGCGGTGTGCGACGAGGGCGACGATGAATCCGGCGACGGCCTCGGCAGGGGTATGAAGGCCGAACTCCTGGACCCATGAGACGCCTTCGGTGGGCTGTACCTGGATCTGCCAGACGATGTCGCGCTTCCAGGTGGCGGGGTCTTCGGGGAGCCAGCCGACGTAGATGCGGCCGTCCGGGCTCGTTGCATGGACGTTGGCCTCCGGGGTGTCGACGACCGCCCAGTCGAGGGCGTCGAGCAGGTCGAGCACCGGGCTTGCGCAGTGGTCGGAGGAGAGCCGGCAGCGGTCTTCCACGGCGGGGCGGACGACGGCGGGTAGGCGGGTGGCGGAGGCGGTCACGGTTGGACGATCCCTTCGTTGACCTGTGGTTTTTCCCAACACCCGTACGTTGGCATGCGGTGCGCAGAAGTACGTAGTCCCTTCCCAGGAAGCGGCGTCTGCCGTGGGCGAACTGGCCGCTGACAGCAGATGGCCAGCGGCTCCGGGAACGGATGAGCGGACCTGGCTGTCGTATCCGGGTCGCGGCAACGGGCCACACAGAACCGAAGGGGAGAGGAACAGGGGTGGCGGGGCCGGGCAGATACCGGGACCGAGTCGGTCACCTCCGCCGAGTCCAATGCCGGCGCGGCCGTCTGGGCCGCCGAGCGTGAGCCCGGACGCCGCGCGGCGGCGGCCCGTATCCAGTTGCGCAGCGTCTCGGTGTTCACCCCGAGATCAGCCGCGACCGACTTGATTGTCGCTCCCGGACGTGAGCGGTACAACGCGACCGCGTCCGCCTTGAACTCCGGCGGATAGTGCTTCATCCTCACGGGGACTTCGTCCTCCTGGACCATCAAGATCCAAGGCTTTCCGGTGTTCAAGATCCGAGGGCAACGCCCGTCTGGGCTTCACCCCGGGTAGCGCCCAAGCACGTCGGGCGACAGCATTGTCGGTAGCGGTTACCTCTTCACTCGGTTGCGGATCGCGAGGGCGGTCACGCCGAGGAGGACCGGCTCGGTCAGGCGGGAGAACATTTCGGTGTATGTGCCGGTAGTGGTGAGGTTCTGGTCGGACGAGCGGAAGACAACGGAGTTGATCACCACGTGTAGGCCCTTTTCGAACCGCTCGGTCGATATCCGCTCGTGCAGCGGGCCGGTGGGGTTGACCGGGTCGGGAGTGTCGGTGGTGAGCCGAATGTCCTGGCCGGTTACCTTCCCGGCCGACACCGGCTTCGGGTCGTCTATGGCTAGGCCCCACAGCATCATCACAAGGAGTGTTCCGGCCATGGCCAGCAGCAGCCACATCAGCGTGCGGGTCGCACGGAGGCCGTAGCCGGAGAGGGCCCAGTAGGCGGCGAGCAGACCGCGTTCGGCGAAGGGAGTGGCGGAGTCATGGCGGCGCATTTCCATCTCGCCGTAATAGAAGTCGGCGGCCCCCGGTTCGTTCTTGACGTCCTCGAAGGACTTGCGCAAGGCCCGGTACACCGGTGCCAGTTGTGCCGGCCCGACGTGTTCGGATCCGAACACGGACGTGTTCCACCCTCGAACCGCCGCCGGTCGGGCCGCGCGCCAATGTTGTTCCTCGGCTAGGGAACGGCGCCGGGTGAACCGCAGCGGGCGCCAGCGCCGCCAGTGAACGCGGGATGGGACTCTGTCGAATGAGCAGGCGCCCTCCAACCGCAGCTGATTCAGATGGATCGTGCCGGTGAGAAGGCATTGCGACAGGTCGACATCGGCCAGGACCAGATGGGCGGCGTCCACGCCACTAAGCGAGACCATCCGGACCGTGGCACCGGATGCCCCGGCGAGAATCTCTTCGTTCGCTGAGTCGAAGGGGCTGGCCTCCGCAGCAATCGTGAGCGGGTATTCAAAAACCGCGTGGGAGAAGTCGACCGTGGCGTATCGCAGCTGCAACGCGGCCGTGGATGACCAGCGCGTCCGCTGGCACAACAGGCGACGCGCAGCGATCGCGATGACCACCGGGCTGCTGAAGACCGCGAAAGACAACGTCATCTGCCCTGTGCACACCAACGGCCCGACAATGCCCTCCCGCTCAAAGGTTGCTGATCTGAACGAGGCGTTGCCCGCGAAGGTCACCTCCCTGAACCTGGCTTCACCTGTGAAGGTCGCTGATTCGAACGAGGCGTCGCCCGCGAAAGCCACCTCCCTGAAAAGCGCGTGGCTGTTGAAGGTCGCCGAATCGAATGAGGCCTCGTCCGTGAAGGTCGCCTGGCTGAACCCGGCGCTGCCTTCGAAGGTCACGCTTTCGAACCCTGCCCTGCCTTCGAAGTTAGCTTCCTCGAAGGCGCCCATACTCTCGAAGGTCGCCTTATTAAAGGCCGCGACGCCCTTGAAGGCCACCTCCCCGAACCCTGCTGCATCGTTGAAAGTCGCCGATTCGAACGAGGTGTTGTCCTCGAAGACCGCCTTCTGGAACCACACAATGTCCACACAGGTCACCTCCGTGAAGTCGGCAACACCTGTGAAGGTCGCTGATTCGAAGCTAGTGGAACCCTGGATACTTGCCGACCTGAATCCAGCACCGCCCTTAAAACGTGCCTTCTTGAACGAGGTATTGTCTTCGAAGGTCGTCGCGTTGAACCCTGCACCGCCATGGAAGATCGCCTCTGAGTAGTCGGCGTATCCGTTGAAGGTCGCCGATTCGAACGAGGCCTCGCCCGTGAAGATCGTCGCGTTGAACCCTGTACCGCCCCGGAAGGTCACCTCCGAGAAGTCGGCGTCATCTTGGAAAGTCGCGGAATCGAACCGGGCGACGTCCTCGAAGGTTGCCTCGCCGAAGTTGGCGACATCCTGGAAAGTTGCTTCACCGAAGTCGGCGTATCCGAGGCGGGCTGTGCCGGTAGAGGGATCACGCAGGGCAATCAGCAGTTGATCAAGCAGAGGTGCGTCCAGATCAGTACCGCGGTGATCCACGGCGCTACCGGGGCCAAGGCCGCTGAAATACGTGGCGCGTTCGCTACTGGTGAGATGGTTCAGGCACCGGTCATGAGACGCAGTTCGGCGGCCGCGACAACCGACCAGATTATCAGGGTCGACGCCCTCCGCGCAGTGGGACCAGTGTGGCGGTGCCGCAGGAGAGGGCGAAGACGTCATACCCAGAAGGGACGGTAGACAGAGCCCACCGGTTGCGCACAAGAGCGAAGCGAGCTGGCAAACAACAATGCTCAGACTTGCCGTGGCGCACTCGGTCACAATGATGGACCCGCCGAGCGCAACCAGCGCCGAGGCCAGCCGACGTCAGGGCGGGGCCATCTCTTGCTGAAAAGTGCGATGTCGCACTGAAGTTCTCACGCGTGGGGGAGGCCCAAGGGGGAGGCCCACCGCGACGAGGACCTTGCCTGAACGGTCAGCGGCGCGGCCCCGGGCCGGCCACCGGAAGGCCGACAGCGGCCGAATGGGCGGGCTGATCGGGTGCCTGACCCAGGGGGCGTGGTGTGTGCCCGGAGCGGGCGACGGCGGCCTGGGTCAGCCGGGCTGCCGGGGCCGAGACTGTGGTCGCGGCGGATTCGCGGGCTTCGATCACGTGGCTGATGGCCTGCAGGGACGTACTGCTCTCCGCCTTGGCGACGCGGAGGTCTGCCGCTGAGCTGGTGATCCGTTCCAGGCCGTAGAAGGCCGGCACGTGGCCGGGGCGGGTCAGGGCGTGAAGATGGTCCTGGTGCACGGTCGCATCACTGTCGGTGATGACCATGGCCGAGCGGATGCGCATGGCCGAGCGCAGGAGCGGGTCGTCGCTGGGGCGGCGGATCGCGAGGGATTCCAGAGCGTCGATAGGGCGGTTCCAGGCTTTCTCGATCATGGCTGTGGCCTGGTCGAGTGCGGTGGTGTTGGACATGAGCGGCTCCACATGGTCGGGGAGAGGGCGTGTTCGTCAGCGGGCGTACCCGGAGCGCGAGGCCTGCGAAGCCGGCAGCGAACGCGGCGACGGGGTTACGGGACGAGCCGCGGCAGTCGTCGGCACCACCGTGGAGCGGGATTTGGCTGCCTGGACGCGGTGGATGTCCAGGGGAGTGGGCATGCGCGGTTTGACCGGTGTCGCGGTGGCCTGTGGGGGAAGGCGTTGCAGGTCGTAGCCGTAACGGATGACTGGCGACGGGTCGGTGAGGGCGGTGTTCATCGCGGTCACCAGCCTCTGCGGGGTGAAGGAGGAAGCGGTGGCGTACCACTGGTTTCCTGGCGGCCCGGCAAGGGTGAGCCAGCGTTCTTGATGGCCTCGCATCTCGGCGGTGTGGTCACGGTGGTTGTGGCGCAGGTAGACCTCGGCCAGGCGGTCGGGCGACTGGAAGTAGACGTTCTGGGGGCTGTAGCTGTGGCTCCAGCCCGCCGCTGCCAGCGGTGTGCCGGCATCCAGTGCGGTCAGGGCGCTGTTGCCGTGGTGGAGGTAGGAATCGGGGCCCTCGGCGTAGGCGGCGGCGAGCGCCGTGGTGAAGCCGGCGACGATCTCGGTGGGGGTGCCGCTCTGGAAGGTGACCAGCCAGCGTGGCGTCGCGTAGTCCGAGCTGTACGCGGTGATTTTCCACAGGGCGTCGTCGTCGCCCTCGGGCAGGTAGGCCAGGCGGACCCGCTGGTCAGGGGTGTTGACGTACACGTTGCCCACGTCGTCGTGGTTCAGCGACCAGCCGCTGTCGAGGAGCGGACGGAGCGCGGGGTCACCGGTGAACGTTGATCCGGCGAGGTAGCGGGGGCTGACGTGGTACTCGCGCCACTGCTCGTCATCCGAGCTGAAGGTCATGGGGCGTTCCTGAAGAAGAGAAGGGGGAGGGGGACGCGCTTACGTACGCCGTGGAACGGGCCGTTCGGCCGCACACGGGCGCTGTGGAAATGAGCCGGATCACCGGCTCCGGAACGGGTTGTGGGGGCTCACCCGGCGGTTTCCATCCGGGCGAGCAGTGAACGGACCAGAGTGGGCAAGTGGCCTGGGCCATCGTTGATCCAGACGTGGTCGGTCGCTTCGCCGAGGACGTACGTGGCGTCGTCGAGGAGGCCGCTGGAGATCTCCATGCAGGCGTCGGTGATCCGGGTGATGGCGAGAAGAGACTCGGAGAGCACGGCGACGTAGTCGCCCGGCGGAAGGTGGGCGGCCTTGGCAGCGGTGCGGATTTCCGTCAACTCCAGGTCGCTCAAGGCGAAGTCGAGCTCGCTGTCCTGCTCGGTGCCGTCGGGCGTGGTGAAGGTCGGGTCGTCCGGTGGCTGTGTGGGGATGCCGACGCGGGTGCAGATCTGGTCGACCGAGGTGGTGAGCTCGGCGAAGGACTCGGTGAGCCACCCCAGCGCGGAGGCGTAGGAGGCCAGGGTGAACAGACCCGCCGGCGTCGCGGGGCGCGGCTCGGCGGCCAGGAATTCTTCGAGCCGGTCGTTCAGCTCGCAGATCACCCTTGGTCCTGCCGACAGCGCACCCAGTACGGGGTGCAGGTAGGAGCGGCTGGCAGCCGTCGGGTACTCGGCGGTGAGGATCCCGGAGACACTCTGCGCGGCGTCGGTGAGCAGGCCCGCCAGTTCGGCACGAGTCAGCGGGGCGCGGTCGACGATCATCGGTGGGGAGCCTTTCGGGAAGCGGTGGCAGGGGGCTGGGCCGCCGCCACTGGGAGGGGCGTCGGCTGGTTTGCCGCGTGGGGAGAGCGGGAGCGTGCGGCCTGCACGCGTGCTTCGACGGCGGAGGCTGTCTCGACGTCCGCGTCCTGGTGGAGGCCGGTGCGCAGGTGGGCCGTGCGGTAGACCGCGTACTCCTTCCGGCTGCCCGCGGCGACGAGATAGACCTCGCGCTTGTGGTGCGAGGTGGACGGGGCGGGGCGGAACTGGATGACCATCCGATAGGAGACGGATGGGTCGACGTACACCTTGTGAAAGCCTGCGAGACGGCCCTTCAGCGGCAGGCAGTCGTCACTTCCGTGGACCAGGTTCTGTAGCTCCAGCAGCGCCAGATCGCGTATCTCGTCGGGGAGTTCGCGCAGGTCAGCGATGGCGTCCGGGTGCGCGGCGAAGGCGAAGCGGGCGCGGCTCACATCGACCGCCCAGGGCTCGGCCGCTGGGTCGGTCCTGGCGACGGCAGGCTGTGGGTATCGAGGCCGGCCTTCGGAGTTGCCGAGGCACCGGCTGAGCGGGTGAGGGCGGCGCGGGTCCGCAGGGCAGCGCCGGTGTCCCTGCCGTCTCCCGGTGGGTTCGGCAGCGGGCTGTTGCGGTCGTCCAGCCAGTGCCGGGCTGCGCTCTCGTCGGCGAAGGCGCCCTCACGCGTCGTGTACGTGTGTGTTTCGAAGTCTCCCTCTTCGAGGAAGATGCGAATCGGTGCCTGAGCAGCGCTGGAGTCGCGGGTCAACGTCCATGTCTCGCAGGGGTCGCAGTCCGAGGTGTAGCTGTCCAGGACCGTGTACCGGGTGCCAGACGTGCGGAGCTTCTGCTCGACCTGTGTGGTGAGAACGTCGGCGGGCTGTATGAAGTCGTCTCCGACCTGGGAAAGGTGCTCCGGTGGGCAACCGTGCTCGATCAGCCAGTTCTGAGCGAAGGACACGGTGGAGTGGTAGGACGACTCGAACGTGAAGGTGTTCTGGTTCAGGTCCCGTGCGACCTTGATCGCGCAGATCTGAGGTTCGCCGGGCACACCCCAGGTGACCGAGGCGTCGTGGGCGACGACGAAACTGCGGGAGACGTCGCGGGCGGTGTGGTGCTCGGCAAGGACGGTGAAGTCACCGGCCCAGAATTGCTCCTCCGCGTGCTGGGAGGCCGCGTCGGCGGGTTCGAGGTCGTCGAGGAGGAAGTCGAGTTCGTCGCTACTCATGCGGTCAGTCCCAGCTGGTCGGGCGCGGGGGTGGCCAGCACGCGGTGGTTGGGCCGGGTCGGGCTCGTCGTGCACGCGGCGAAGGGCCCGTCGGGAGCGCGGAGGTGGACCAGCGTCTGGTCGAGGTGGTCGCGGTGCCACGTCGAGGGACCGGGCAGGCCGGCCTCGGCGTCGGTGAACTGCTGCCACGCGAGCCAGAGGGCGTGCAGCCGTGCCACGGCTTCGGGGTGTTCTTGCCACCGCGTGCACCACGGGCGGGTCGTGCTGATCTCTCGCCCGTAGATCGGGAGGAGGAGGTGGTTTACCCAGGCAGTGAGGGCGGTGAGTTCGACGGCGTATGCCTTACCGCCCAGGGCAATGATGAACACTGAGGTGGGGCCCGCTGCCGGCTCGGAGCCCGCTGCTGTTGCTGGAGCGCCTTCGGTCGGTTGGGGAGCGGGTGTGGGCTCGGAGCCGAGGCGGTCGAGGAGGACGCCGTGCTGTTTGACCTCGGCCATGGTCTTGGCGAGGCTGCTGGCGAGGTCGTCGAGGTTCTCGTCGGGGACGCGGAACGGCTCGGGGCCGGGGGCGGTCGTGGTGCTGTCGGGCATCGGGGCGTGCTCCCTCTGTGGGACGGCGACATGGGGAAGAGGATCCGGAGAAGCCGCGATTTGGCCCGGCCGGGAAAACCCGGTAGCCGGGCGCTACGCCGCCGCGCAGCGAGCGCAGAGAGGGAAGGGCGGGGCCAGCAACCGCACCGCCCGGGCGGCCTGTTGAGGTGCGACACCGTTGCCGAGCGCGGTGAGCTGAGCGGGGCGGCCGAGCCCCGGGGTGGCGGTGACCCAGCCGGCGTCGAGGCCCTGCATCCACTCCACGAAGTCGGCCCGCAGCCGTCCGGTCGAGTCGGTGGGCGCCGGGGCGGGGTGAGCGTCTCCCACCGGGTGATGGCGGCTGCGTACGCACCCCATCGCCGCAGCCCGGTCGGCATTCCGGGGCGCCCGGGTCGCGGGCCGGCGGTGTGGGCAGCAGGGACGCTGCCGCGCTCGGCAGGGTCATGTCCTACGCCCCACGACTCCGCGAGCGCCTGTGTGTCGAGCAGTAGCTGGTCACCGATGCGGAAACACGTGGTTGGGAACGCGAGGTCGAGCGGCACCAGCGCACGGCCGATCGCATCAGAGAGCTCCTCGACGACCTCTGTGAGCCGCACATTCCGCCTCCGGTCGATCACGTATGACCGCAGAAGCCCCTGGTCATGGGGCGCGAGGAACGCCAGGATTACCGCATGCGCTTTCCTCGTTCCTCGGACCCCGAACTGCTCGACGTCATCGACCGCTACGTCAAGCCGCAAACGCAGGGAGTTGGGCGCTACCTGCACCTCCTCCACGCCAACTTCACGCGAGACGACGAGAGCGAGCGAACCCTGTTTCTCCAGTCTCTGCGGGCTGCCGCCCAGGAGATTGCGGACGAGGAACTCGAGATCCTGTTGGAGAGCGAATGGCGCTCCCGTCTTACGGCCGCCTGGCTGATCGGCTTCGACCGCCGTGAACACTTCCGCGACGTCCTCGGTGACCTTCTCCTGGCTAGCCAGCTCTGCTTCTCCGGTCAGGGCTACTGCTTCGCCCTCGCACGCTTCGGCACCGAAGAGGACGCCCAGCACCTGACTGCCTACCTGGACCGCTACCTCCGACAGCCTGACTGCCAGTACGACCAGCACTGGGCTATCAGCACGCTTCTCCACATCGACAGCCAGACGGGAAGCGAACAGTCTGCCCGTTTCTTGGCTCCTGGTGGTCTCTGGCACCAGTGGAACGAGGCCCAGTACAGGCCGTCGCCGCCGAGTCGGTTTATGGACGAACTGTGCGCCTTCGCTGCTGACAGCGAGGGCCTCGGATCGATGCAACAGGAAGGTGTCTGAACCATGAGTAAGTCGCAGAGCGTGCCGATGCCCGGCCAGGTCTGGGGCTTGGCGGCGTCGGACACAGGCGGGCCCATCTTCATCACCACTTACGACGGCAAGAACGTCTCCACCACTCTGCTCACCGCCATTGATGTGACCGGAGAAGTCTTGTGGCGCCGCGAGTTTGACGGACACCCCAGCCGACCGCGAGTCAGCGCCAGCGGATCTGTATGGGTCGCCCATCGCGGGCCGACAGGTGCCGTGCTGACTGAACTGGATGCCGCGGGCTTGATCCTGCGCTCGATCACGCCCGAGCATGAGCCCTTTGAGCGCCTCGGGTCGTTCGCGGTGCTGTCCGACGGCGTCTGCGTGTCCTGGCTGCCCGCTGAGCGGAACCGCGCTGTCCCGGCAGGCCGTCACGCTCGGATCGCACGCCACGGCGAGGACGGCTCGGTGAGATGGTCGACGCCAGCCGTGCTCGACCAGTTGTCGTTTCCGGGCTGCGTCGAGATCAGCACGGAGACGAGCTGGGAGGTGCGACCCGCGAAGCCGTGGGCGCCGCAGACGATCGAGGCACACCACTGGGAGCCGTTGCTGGTCGCCGGGCACCGCATCGCCGCGACGTTTGCCGACGGCAGGAGCGGCATCGCCGTCACTTTCTTCCTGGACACCGCTACCGGTCGGCTCGTCGCCGCGAGCCGCCCCGGGCCCAGCCATCACAAGGCGATTGTTGGACCGGGCGAGTTCCTCATCGGATCCCAGGGTTACGGCGCTTTCACCACAGCACGCTACGACTCTTCCGGCGCCGTGGTGCAGGAGTGGTCGACGCACGCAATGTTGCTAATCGACCGACACGGCGGCATCAGTGGACCCGAGTCCGAGAACGTCACGCCGTCCCGCTCGCGCTTCGTCAGCCTCGACCACGACGGCACAGTGCACCGCGGACCTGCATTGCCCGGCTACTACACCACCTACCCGGCGCTGGACGCCGAGGGTACTGCGGTCTTCTGGCGAGACGGCCGACTGCTCGCCGTCGACGCCGATTTCCAGATACGGGAGCTGTTCGCTCTGGAAGATGAGAAGCGCGCCGTGATGAGCAAAATCATGCTGCTCGACCACGGACAGCTGGCCTTCGCCCTGCATGACGAGCTCTTCATACTGCGATCCACGGGCCTCGGCCCCTTGGACAGCGGCGTCTGGCCATGCGCGGACGGCGGCCTTCACGGGAACCCGGTGACACACCAGTAGCACCAGCCGACAGTGCAAGGACGGTCGGAGCCACCGATACCTCGATCGGATGACACTCGGGCGTGTGAATCTCGGCTCGCATATCTCAAAAGTGTCCAGATAAGCGAGGAAGGTCCGCTCGCGGCGGTGAGGGGCCCCGACGTCGGAGGCGCGAAGCACGAGCCACCTCGCGTCGTACCGGAGGTCGGCCAGGGATCCGAGTACGGCACCGAGTGCTCGCAGGGGAGGCTGGTTTGGGGTGTCTCCCAGACACCACGGGCAGAATTCCACGTCGCCAGGGGAACCGGCGGGTGAGGTGAGGAGGCCGCGCACATTCTCGATCACAACCAGGCAGGGTCGGAGGGCCTCGACCGCACGGGCGACGTGCAGCCACAGCCCGGAGCGGGTCTGGGAGTTGAGTCCGGCCCTTCGGCCGGCGACCGAGACGTCTTTGACAGGGGAAGCCCGCCGTCAGGACGCACACCCGGGGGATGTTGGACCAGTCGACGGTCGTGATGTCGCCCAGGTTGGGCACCCCGGGCCAGTGCCGGGCCAGGATGCGCGAGGCGCCCGGATCGACCTCCGCGTGCCAGGCCAGGCTGCCGCCGAGCACGGACTGCACCCCGAGGTCCAGCCCGCCGTACCCGGAGCAGAGCGAGCCGATCAACGGCGGGCGCACGCTGCTGGTCCCCATATCACCGACCCCGCACGATCCGGCCCGGCGCAGCTGCTGTCGGCGTGGCAGCGGGAGGCGCGGGTTGGGGAGCGGGAGCCGTGGTCGTGGACCGGCTACGGGCGGCTCGGAGCCGTACGGACGGAGGCGAAACCGTCGTCGATGCGGCGTGGAGGGAGTCGGCGGCTTCGTGCAGGGCCGTGTCCGCCGCACCGAGAGCGTCTTCCATCACCCGCACTGCTGCCTCCCGGGCCTCCTGGGCGTCGGGCCGGTTACGGAGATGCTCGGTCTGGTTCAGGAAGGCGAGCTGGTGAGCCGTCTCGCCGAGGGCGAATGCCGCCTCGCCGGTAGGTCGCGCAGCGGCGGCGAAGCCCGCGATGACCCGGGCCGTGTGGACTTCGTGGTCCTGGGCCGCGGCACGGAGGAAGACCTCATGGCCCAGGTCGGTGATCAGCTCGCCGAGTTCGGACATCTGCCTGGCGACGATGCCGGGCAAGCGGCGGTAGTTCCCAAGGACCGGGAGCTTGCCGCGCTGGGCGTCGAAGGCCGAGGCCATGCCACGCAAGGCTGAGATGTCAGAGCTGGGGGTGTTGTTCACGGTGAATCCCAAGGGAGAGGACGAACAGAGGACGGGGGCTTTCAACTGTGGCCGCGCGAGGGAGATCGCACGGCAGCAGGGCCGGGCGCAGAGCGGGTTCGGGCCGAGGACGGCGGGGTTGGGTGTGGCGTGCTGCGAGCGAGAGCGGCGTGCACCCGCGCAGGAGGAGGCCCGTTCGACGAAGAAGCCGGGGTCGGTGACGGCGGAGAGTGGCCGTTCGCCGTCCGCCAGCGGGTACGCACGTCATCGAGTGGACCGAGCGCGTGCAGGGCGTGATTGATGAGCTGCCCAGGGGACAGCGACTCGTTCTCCGCCAAGCCCCGAATGGTGCGAGCGGAGGTGACGGCGGTGCGGGTGACCGAGGAACGGATCACCTGCTCACCGAGCCACTCGGCGCTGCCAGGACCCACACCGTCACAGATGGCGGTGACCTGCCCGCCGGACAGCGTGCCGTCGGCCAGCAGACCGCGCCGCTGCGCCTCCCAGAGCAGGGTGATCCGGTCGATGGGCTCGCTCCGGTGGTGCAGTGCGCCTAGGCAGCGGTAGAGCTGCCCGTGGGCCGGGTCGGCGAAGTCGCCCGGCCGCAGCCAGCCCACCACCTCGTCCATGGCCGTCGGCCGCTCGACAAGGACGGCCAGCAGGAACCGTTCGTCCTCGGCGACCTGACCAGCACAAACCGGCGGCGTCGCGGCCGGAGCGGTGGCCGGCGGCGTAGTGGGCGGGACCGGGCGCGGTTCGGTGCCCCACCGTTGTGCGAGATCGTCGAGCACCCCGCTCAGAACGTCCGCGTGGTGCAGGGCTCCCTCGACCTCGCCCCGCAGGGCGTCGGCGCGCGCCGCCTGGTGAAGGCGGATCGCGTGCGCGGTGACGCTGCGATGGATCGCCCCCTCCAGCACCATGCGGCCGTATGCCGGAGCATGCTCGGGGCGCGGACAGGCTGAGACCAGAGTGTGGGCGTACACCGCGCTCAGCCCCCGTACGTGGAGGACGGCCTCGTCGACCGCGTCGGTCACCCACGACAGCGGCACCGTCCCGTCGTCTGCCAGCGCGGGGTGTCCATCGGCTTGAAGCTTGCGTAGGGCGGCGAACAGCGCCCGGTGGACCGGCCGGTCGAAGTGATCCGGTGCGAGCCAGTCGAGATGCGCCAACTGGCCCGGGTCGAGCAGCACGGAGCCCAGTACCGCCTGCTCCGCGCGCAGCAGCGGGTTCATCGTCGCCCTCCGGCGTCGGTGGGAGGTTCACCCTGCCGGGCGTGGAGATCGGCGACCGCCTCGTCGGCAGCGGCCATCGCCTCGGCGAACCTGTCCAGCACACCGGTGAACACGGGGTCGGTGGCGAGAACCGAGCCGGCCCCGCTGACCAGCCACCACTGTCCGTCACGCAGAACGACCGGCGAACGTACGAGCCGCCCGGGACGCGGCGTGGGCGCACTCACGCCGACAGCCCGAAGTCGTCGCGGCCATGCGTCTTCGCGAGGGCCCGCTCGGTGATGGCCTTCGTCGCACGGGCCGAGGCCAGGCCGACGACCTGGGCAGACGGCTCCTCGTACCAGGGCCGGAGACCGAGCATCGCCACCCGGATACCCGTGGCCAGGAGCAGTGCCTTGCCCTTGGGCAGGGCACGGATCGCGTCGGGTGGCAGGATCCGCTCGGTGCGCATGCTGACCGAGGTGGACTTTCCGCCGTCGCTGGTGGAGACCGAGATCGTCTGCACGTCGTGGTCGCCGACCTGCCGACTGAGGCGGTCGGCGAAGTCGGCGTCATCGATGCCCGATCCGATGATCTTGATGGTGGCGGCGGACCAGAGTGCGTCCATGCCGGCCTCGCCCCAGCACCGCTGGCCCTGCCGGTAGGACTGCAGGATCGTCATCGGGATGACACCACGACTGCCCAAGTGGCTGTAGAGGTCCGGGAGGTCGGAGATTTTGCAGACGTTCGCAGCCTCGTCCAGGACGCACAGGACTGGCGGGTCGAGCCGTCCGCCGGAGCGCTCGGCAACGATGACGGCCGCCCGCATCACGGCGTCGGCCGCCGCGGCGATGATCGCGGACGCGCTGCCGCCGCCGTCCTTGCTGAGGAGGTACAGGGTGTCGCGGGAGGTGGCGAAGGCGAAGGGCTTGAATTCGGGGAGGTTCTTGGCGGGGGTGACCCAGGCGGCGACGTCCGGGTCGAGGAGGCAGCTCGCGTACTGCCGTGCCGTCTCGTAGATGCCGTCGCGGGTCTCGGTGGCGCCGGAGACGGTGCCCTGGAGCTGGGCGGCGACCGCGTGGTGGCCGGCGTCGGTGAGCAGATCGACCGGGGTCCGGTCGGCGGGGGAGGCGAGCCAGGCCAGGACATCGGTGATCGGCCGCCGGTGGCCGGCGGCGGCGAGGAACAGTGCGCCGAGCGTGTTGGACGCGGCGGTGGACCAGAAGTCGGCGCCGTTCGACTCGTCGACGCTGGCGGCGACGAAATGCCCGGCAAGGCGTTTCGCTCCGGCTAGGTCGCGGGCGTCGGCCAGGATGTCCCACCACATCTCGCGCGGGTGGTGGGCGATCTGCTGCGGGTCCAGGGTCCAGATCGCGCCGACCTCGGCCCGGGTGTCGACCGTCGCGGTGAAGGCGTCGTTCGCCGCCTTGTTCGACGTCAGCAACACCGGACCTGGAGCCGCGAGAATCGCGGGTATCGCCAGCCCGGAGGTCTTGCCGGAGCGCGGGGCCATGATCGCGACGATCACGTCCTCCCACGACGCACGGACATCGGAACGCCCAGGGGAGAGGGTGCCGAGCAGGATGCCGCGGTCAGCAGGAGCGACCTCTTTTACACTCCCGGCCGCTCAGGGACGGCCGCAGGCTCCGGGCCTTGGCGGTGATTTCCTTGTCCAGCAGCGGGGCGAGGTCGCCCTTCCGCGCGAGACCGTTCTTCGCACCGCCGCGCAGCCGTATCCACACCACCAAGCCGAGGACAGCGAGGCAGACGGACAGCAGGCCGGGAATGATCCGTGCGCCGACGAGCAGGGAGGTGGAGCTCAGGCTCGGCCACAGCACCTCGGGGTGCAGCAGCGCGTCGGTGGCCGTGTACGGGGCCCAGGGCCCGGTACCGAAGAGGGAGTTGCTGAGGTTGCCGGTCAGCCAGGCCAGCGAACCGAAGGCGAGCCCGACGCCGAGTAGGCCGAAGAGGAGATAGCGGAGCGCGTCCGACCCGGTGGTGGTCGAGGGCGCGCTGGTACGCGGTGTGGGCATGGTGGGTCCTGGGAGTGAGCGCAGACGAGTGATGGGTGGTGGGGTGCGACGTGCGTTCTTCTGTTGGTCATCGGGGCACTCCGATTCCGGGCGGCAACGCAGCGTGGTGAGCGCTCCGGCGAGGGGATTTACATCGCTGGCAGGAAGGCAACTGATGCACCACCTTGGCGGGGCATCGGGCGGTCAGAAGTGAGGGTTCTCGGTGGTCCGGTCGGCCTCGGTGGCGGCCTGGAGCAGCTCGGTGAGGTCGTCGGGTTCGGAGGATCGCTGGTCGAGCCACCACCCGGCACGGGTGACGGTGCGGGCGGCCTCCTCGATCTCCGCCCACTCCGTTTCGCTGGTCTCGCCTTCGAGGACGAGGGCGGTGTAGGCGGCGGCCAGTACCTGGTGGCGGCAGTGCACGCCCCAGGTGACGGCTCGCTCGGTCCCGTCCAGGGGCGGCATCCGGTACTGCTGCGACCAGGCTTCGGATTCGGCCCGTTCTTCGGCGCGCTTGGCCTTCAGCCAGGCGGTCTTGTTGGGTTCGGCGCCTTCCTTGGAGGTTCGCCAGCAGTCGGTGCACTCCTGCTTGGCGAGCCACTCGGCAAAGCCCGCACGCCGGTCGGCGGCCCGGTTGGACAGGTCGCGGTCGGCATGGTGGCCACAGGAATGGGTGATCTGCCAGATGGTCTTCACTGTCATGGAACGGTTCCTTACGGGAGGTGGGGTCAGCGGTTGAGGGCGAAGGTGATGCGCGGGTCGACCGGCCGGGCCGCCCGAGTGTCGTCGGCGGAAGCCGGCGTCCTGGCCGGGAGGCTGGCGCGGGCTGGACTGGCAGTGAGAGCGGCGGCGCTGACGGGGGAGGCACGGGTGAAGCCCCGGTCGTGGTCGGGGCGCGCGATTGCTGCAGGCGCAGGAGGGCGGCGATCAGCTACGTCCTGGGCGAGGGAGGGCTGCACCGCGGCCTGGAGATCGGATCGATTCATCGCCAGCGTGGCGCTGGCGATTTTCCCCAGGGCTTCGCTGCGGTCGGTGGTGATGGGCAGCGTGTAGATGTCCAGGACCGGGTTATGGCGCCAGCCATGCTCCTTCAGGACGAGGCGGCCCCCGAGTGCGGAGGAGTGGTCGTCGGTGGCAGCGATGATGCCGAGCTGCGGATGTTCGGCGAACGCGACGTCGGGAACCATGCGCGGCGGCCGGTCAAGGTCGGCGATCGTTTCCGAGGCCAGTGAGGGGTCGAACGCGGCATCGACGTCGACCTGGTAGCCGGCGTCACGCAGCAGCGTGACCGCCCGGGTGGCGCGGCCCTGGCCGTCACGTCGTTGGTCGGCCAGTGCGTACAGCGTTGGCTGGTCCGGGACGGGGTGGAAGTCGAATTCCTTCAACATCCATGTACTGGCGGCGAGTTGTTTCGGGTTCGCGGCGACGATGCCGTAGTCGGGGTGGTGCCCGATCGCGACGTCGGGAAGCGAGTCGTAGTGGGTGCGCATGGCTGATCCCTCCGGTGCGGGCTCGGGAAACGCTGTGGTCGAGGGCCGAGGTGGTTCTGCTGGTGCGGGGCATCGCGTACTCCGGCGGAAATGTGGTCAGCGACCGAGTGCGGACGGGGGACAGGCGGGCGGAAGCGCGGGACGTACGGCCGGAGCCGCTGGCGCCGCGGGCGTGCACTGGGCGGTCGGTGAGCGTGTGCGAGCGGCCCTTACTCGCGATGAGGCGGCGTCCGGTCGCGGAGGGACGCCCAGCTGATCGAGGCGCCCGTCGATGGCGGCGAGCAGGCTGGGGGCGCTGCCGCCGTGCTGGGCATGGGGGCCGCCTGGCTCCGAGTCGTAGATCACTTCGTGGACTGTGGAGTCGTCAGGATGCCCTCGGGTCACCAGCCAGCTTGCTGGGTGCCCGGGTGGGTGGTCGGTCGGCGGTTCCTGGGGCGGCGAGATGATCAGCGAGCTGCCGTCCGGGAGGCTGGCGTGGACGATGTAGTCGCTGAGGCCGTACTCGACAGTGCACTCCAGGCCACGCTGCCGAAGGGGCACGGTGAGGTGGCCGTATCCGTGCTCCGGCCCCTGCGGGCCGGCGACGGCTTGCCGGAGGAGCGGTTTGCTCGGGCGGGCGGATATCGGTAGGTCCTCCTGATGGAGCGGAACCCGGGGTTCATCGGGACGCACGAGCTTTCTCCTTCTCCTTGGCCGGGTGCCCGGTGACCGACGGCGCGAGCCGCTGGTAGGGGTGAGGGGCGCGGTGTTCCACGAGGATGCGGCGATCGGCCGGTTTGGTCCCGCCGGAACTCGGTGCTATCGACGTCAGCGGGAATGACGTGGGGGCTTCGGGTTCGACGGCGGTGGTGCGGGCGGCGATGCGGGCGAGGCCCCGCGGATGCCGAGAGCGGAGCGAGCGAGGGCCGCCTGGGCGCGGCCGGCCTGCGAGGTCCGATCGTGATCCGCTCGCTCGGCCAAGTAGCCGGCTGCCCGGGTGAGCGCCAGTCCGTGGGAGGACAACTCGTCGGCGTAGTGCCAGCCTTCGGAGTTGCGGATCTCCTGCGCCTGGCTCGCGTAGATTTCCCGTGAACCAGGGAGCGAGTCGTCCATGAGCGCCATGATCTGGTTCCACTCGTGCCGGATCCGGCCTGCTCGTTCCAGAGTGGTGTCGATCCCGCGCAGCCGCTGGAGGTCCGCGCTGACCGGTCCCTCGACGTAGTCGGCACCGTGGGTGGCGGCGCGGACTCCGGCCAGGACCTCGGGGCCGTAGACGAGGAAGACCTCGACGTGCTTCCACGCCTCTGCGTCACGGGTCACCTTGCCGTCCGCGTAGCCCTTCTCGTCGATGGGCCAGCCGTCCTCGTCGCAGAAGGAGTCCGAGACCGCGTCCCAGGCGTCGGATGCCTGCCTGATGCCGGCGGCGGCGGAGGCGAGCGCCGGGATGTGCTGCCTCCATGCCAGTTGATCGGTGGCCGTCAGGGGCTGGCCTTCACGGGAAGCGGGAGAAGAAGGCATGGTTGGTCCTCGTTGCTGTGTCGATGCCCGCTGGGAGGCGGTAGCGAGCGGATGGGGCTGGGGATACGTGGGTGCGTTCTCGTCAGATTCGTTTCAGTCATGTCCCTTGTCGTGGTGTAGGTGATGCGCCCGTGCGGGTGGGTGCCACCCCGTAGGGACGAGTTTGTTGAGGGGGGTTTTGTGGAGAAGGACACGGAGCGGGAGCGCAGCGCAGAGGCAGCACCGAACGCGTACGAGCGGGTCCTCGCAGAGGATCGGCGGGTAGTCCGGGAGGCACTGCGCTCCAGCCGTGGTGGGGCACACGGCGGTCTGGTGGTGACGGCCGTGGCACTCGGTGCGGTCGGGGCTTTGGCGGGTCCCAAGTGGCCGTTGATCATCGGGGGTGCGATCGCGGTCTGGTTTGCGCTGGCCTTTGGGGTTGTCCGCCGACGCGGCGGACGGGGCTGGAAGGCGACCGAGCGTGCGTACATCGCGACCTTCGGCTGGGCCCAGTGGCTCTGACCTGATCGGTGTCGGCGTGGCGGTCCCTTGGGCACGCCGCTATTCCGATCACGGGCCGGAGCTCCCCGGCCTGCCAGACAGGAAAGCCCCGGTTCCCCGACCGGTGACCGGGCGTGGGCTCTCCGGCATACACGCCCGATGAGTTCCGCCCGCTCGATGTTTCAGAATTGACGAACCCACGGGCCTATGCCGACATGCGGGCATCGGTGTCGAACAGTTCGCGCTCGGCAGGGTGCAGGATGTGCTGCGTGATGAAGGAGCGGCCTGCGACTTTCCATAGGCCCCGTCCCTTGGTCAGGGCGGACACAGCTTGGGTCTCGACGCCGGTCAGGCCGAGCAGTGAAGCGGCGGCGGCGAGTTGGTCGGGTTCCTGGCGGTAGATGATACGGGTGGAGCAGTCGGCGAGGAGGCCCTCGGCCAGCACCCGGCCGCGTGAGCCGGCATCGCCTGCCGAGAGCAGGTCTGACAGCCGGTGGATGACCATCAGGTTCGCGATGCCGAGTCCGCGCGAGAGCTTCCACTGTGACTGCATGCGTTCCAGCAGGCCGACGTGCCGCATGACGCGCCAGGCTTCGTCGTAGATCACCCAGCGTCGGCCGCCGTCCGGGTCGGTGAGGGCGGATTCCATCCACGCTGAGGCGCAGGTCATGGCGAGGACGAGGGCGGTGTCGTCGCCGGAACCGCCGAGGCGGGAGAGGTCGATGGACAGCATCGGGGTGGCCGGGTCGAAGACGACGGTGCTCGGGGCGTCGAACATGCCGCTCAGGTCGCCGTGTACCAGGCGGCGCAGGGCGTGTGCGAGGTCCTGTGCGGCAAGCCCCATGTGGCCGGCCTGGTCGCCGAGGGCCCGGTCGAGGCGCTCGGGAGAGCCGAGGGCGTGGGCGATCTCGCCGAGCAGGGGCACCGTGCCGCCGGCGTTGGCCTCGGCGACGACCAGGTCGAGCGCGAGGTCCAGGGCCGTGTGCTCCATCGGCAGGAGATCACGCTTCAGCACGGTACGAGCGAGGCCGGCCAGGAGCAGGAGACGGCGCTTTCGGACCTCGGTCGACCAGTCGTCCTCGCTCACCGACGCGGGCCGGGCCGGAGCATCCAGCGGGTTCAGCCTGCCGGGGAGTCCTGGCCCCAGCGCGATGCTGTAGCCGCCGAGAGCCTGTGAGACAGCCGTCCACTCGCCCTTGGGGTCGCAGGGGACGTAGACCCGGTAGCCGTGGGCGATCGCCCGGGTGGCTATTGACTTGGCCAGTGCACTCTTGCCCATGCCGATGATCCCGGCCAGGACGGCGTTCGGGTTGGTGAAGCCCTCGATCCTGCCGCTGCTGTACAGCGAGAACGGGTCGTAACAGAAAGCCGCTTCGGCGTGTACATCGCGGCCGATGAAGATGCCCTCCGCGCCCAGGCCGCCCTCCGCGAGGAAGGGGTAGGCCCCGGACACGGTGGCGGTGGTCATCCGGTGGGCGGGCAGGCGCAGTTTGCCGCCCCGAGCCGAGGAGGAGCCGGGGCGCCCGGACGACGGGAAGACCGGGCGCAGCTCCGGATCGAGCAATTCCGCGGCACGGTGCTTGGGCGCGGCGCCGGCCAGGCGCGCCTGACGACGGGCCTCGGCGAAACCGTTTCGGGCGGCCCGCTGCTCGGCACGGGTCGCCTTGCGGGGGACGAACAGGTGGGAGGCGCTGGCGCGGGTGCGGGGCATGAGTGTTCTCCAAGTGGAAGGCGGGGTCAGTGGCGTACGAGGCCGGTGAACGGTGCGTGCAGGTCGGCAGGGGTGGTGCGGCGGCGCACGAGGCGCGCGGTGCGCTGGTGGCGCTGGCAGACGGTCAGCTCGGGCGCCCCTTCGGGCAGGGCGGCCCGGCACGCCTCGGGTTCGGGCACTTCGCCGGAGTCCGGCCGGGGCGCCGCGTGGTAGGCGGTGTGGATGTGGTCGGCGGCCTGCCAGGCCCTGGTGCGGGCAGCACGGAGGGCGTCGCCCTCGACAGGGACGAGCTGTCCCGTGCGGGAGGCGTGGGCGTCGAGCAGTTCGTACAGCGAGACGAGATGGGCGTGCAGGGCGTCCAGCTCGGGGCGGGTGGTGACGAGCGGACCGCCCGGGATGTTGAGCGCGCGGTGGAAGTCGAGCGCGGCGGTGGCGAAGGGCACGAAGTCCTGCGCGGTCGTACTGGCGGTGCGGGACATGCGGGCGCTCTTTCACATGAGAGAAGGGGACGAAGGCCGGTTTCAGACGGTGCGGGCGAGCGGCATGGCGGCGGAGGTGAACGCCTCGGCCTGCTGCCAGGTGAGCGGCCGCAGATCGAGCTGGGCGCCGACGGCTGCGGTTTCCACGACCGCGCAGGCGGAACGCAGTTCCTCCTCGGAGTCGGCCGAGACGGTCAGCAGCCCGGTCAACGCGACGTCCGCGTGCCCCGCGATGAGCTGGCGTTCACGGGACTTGATGTCCTGGTACTCGATCGAGTCCGCCTCGGAGTCGACCTGCCCACGCCGCGTCCGTTCCGCAGCATCCGCGATCACGCTGGCCTTCCTGCGCTGGACATCGCGCAGGGCGGCGTCCAGTCCCTTCGGCTCGTACGACAGCGACAGCGTTCGCCGCACCCCGGCGGTGAACAGGAGCTGGTGCAGGAAGCCGGCCGAGGTTTCGGTGCGGGGCCAGTTCTCCACCCAGTACGTGGCGTGCACGGCCGAGTCGGTGGCGATGTGGTCCGCCTTCTCGATGACCACGACCGGGCCGGCGGCAGCGGGATCCGCCTCGGGGCGGCCGCTGACCGACCAACGGTCCAGTGCGGAGAGCGCCTTGGGGTCGTACGCGGTTCGAGCGACAGCCGCGATCTCGCGAGCGGTGAGCCAACCCGTGGGGTTGAGCCCGGCGGTCCGTGCGGCCTGGTCGAACGTCGAGGTCAGCTGGCCCAGGACGTTGAAGGACCCGGTGAGACCGCCTCCGGCCTGGTTGATCAGGCGGCGTGCGGCCTTGGCGTCCAGCGACACCGCGACGTACGCCTCATGCGGCGCCGCGGCAGGGCCCGCGCTCTGGATCAGCTCGCTGTAGATCGCACCGGCCACGGGAGTGTCGGGCTGGCCGTGCTCCTCCCAGTACCGGCGCAGAGCATCGCCGGAGTCCGGGACGGTGCGCTCAATCACCTGGATCCTGGCCACCTGACCGGTGCGGGCCAGTGCGGCCAGCGCGCGCCCCCAGCCGTTGACGTTGGCGTTCTGCGTACCGGGGTCGAGTAGCGCGTAGGCGCGGGAGGAGACCTTGACGACGGCGGTCAGCGTGCCCGTGTGCGGGTCGTGGACCGCACCGTAGCGGCGATCGGGGGCGGTGACCATGCGCAGGCTGGCCGCTGTGCCGGGCAGGTGGAGGAGCCCTTCGCGGACCGGACGGTGCGAAGGGCGAGTGAGCCAGACCAACTGCTTGCGCAGCCGGCGGACCAGGTATCGGGTGACGATCGGAGTCCAGTCGGCCAGGGCGCGGCCTCGGTGGCGGACGAAGACGAGAAGGGCGATGGCGGCCCATACCGGAATGAGTTCAAGAGCGCCGATCACACCGCGGGCGAGGATCACGGAGAGCAGTAGCAGACCGGCGAGGCCGGCGATGATCAGCTGCGGGGCGGTCAGGCCGAGCAGGATGCCGCGCCTGCTGCGGTGCGGGAACTTCACGGTGGCCGTGGTGGCTTCGGCCTGAGGTTTGACGGACATGGTGGTTCCAGAGGGTGGGAGCGGGCGGAGGGCGAGGCGTGCGGCGTTCTTCTGCAGGGCATGGCGAGGCTCCGTTTCCGCTGGTCGGTGGTGTGGGGGGAGTGGGGGCGAGCTGTGGGTGCGGCTCGCCCCCCGGTGGTGGTTGGTCAGGAACCCGCAGGCGGCTGGGTGGGCTGCTGTCCCCAGCTCGTCGGCGTCGGAGAGCCTGCTGCCGACGGCCCCGTGGGCAGCAGCGACGGTGCGGAAGGGCTGCTCGTTCCCCCGGGCGCAGGGGGAGCGGGCAGCGCGACACCAGCGCGGGAGACGCTGCTGACCGGGGCCGACACGCCGGCGAACTGAGCACCCGGGGCGGCTCCTCCTTCGGCATCCTCCGGTTCGCCCTCGCTGGGCCGGGTGATGAGCGGAGGGATGCCAGGGCGCTGGATCAGGGCGCGGCCCTTGTCGCCGGAGGCGTTCGGGTCCTCGCCGTAGCGGAAGCTGGTCCGCGGCTTGGGCGGGCCGGAGTCGATGCCCTCCTTACTGAGGTTGCCACCGGCGGGGTTGATGCCGGAGGCGACACCGTCGGTGCCCGCACCAGGTACCTGGCTCGGACCCTGCGGCGAAGGGGCGCCTGCGCCGGTGCCGACCCGCATCGCCATGCTGCCCGCGGTCTTCGCGGCCCCCGCGGCGACCGCCATGCCGGCGACGCCGGTGCGGTGCAGGTCGCCATGGCCGCCGCCATCGCTCGCCCAGTGGACGAACTTGTACGTTGCGTACGGGCACAGCAGGACCAGCACCATCACGACGATGCCGGCCATCGCGTCAGACAGGGCAGCCATGCCGTCGTGGGCATCCGACTTCCCCATCGCCGAGACACCGATGAGGAAGACCACGGTCATCAGCAGCTTCGAGACGACCAGGGTGGCGGTGGCCTCGATCCAGCCGCGCCGCCACCGCTTGGCGACCTCCCACCCTCCGCCAGCCCCCGCGAAGACAGCGAGGGAGACCATGACGAGGACGCCGACCTTGCGCGCGACCATGACGCCCCAGTACAGGAACGCGCCGATCGCGCATCCGAGGGCGACCATGGCTGGGACTCCCCAGCCGAGGCCGTACATGGCCCCCAGCTCGGTGACCTTCACCACCCGGCGGATCGCGTCGTCGACCGAGCTGTTGGCCGCTTGGAACAGGCCGTCGGACAAGGCGTCGACCACGGTGATGGCGACGGAGGTGAAGGCGATGGCGCAGAAGCTGAACAGGACGCCGGTCATGGTGCCGATCGCTGCCTGGGCCAGGGCCCGCTCGTCGCGTCGCCAGGCCGCGAGCATCAACTGGATGCAGAACGTGCCGACGGTCAGCGCGAGCCCGATGGGCAGCAGCAGTTCGTAGTTCTCCCTGAACCATGATGCGTTGAGATCGATTGCGGTGGTCGCGTTGACGGTCCTGGCGGCGAGGTCGGCCGCGCTGGCGGCCAGTTCACCCATGGACTTCGCGATCCACGCGCCGATGCCGTTGGTGACGGCTCCGGCGGGGTTGGTGGCGAAGTCGACAGTGCCGCAGACCTTGTCCATCAGCGGAAGGTCGCAGACTCCCATGGTGGTACCTCCTTTCCGGGCTGGGGATCAGGGCGCGACGGACGGCATGACACCGGCCAGGGCGCAGGAATGGTCGGGTCGGCACTGGACCGCGAGGGTGGTGACGCGGTTCTCCGCGCCGCCGGCGGGCGAGCCCTTCCAGGCGATCGACTGTTTGCCGGAGACGGTCACGGCGTAGACGTACGCCTGAGTGATCGTTCCGGGATCGGCCTGAAGAGCCTGGGTAAACGCGTCCGGGAAGTGCCCCTCGTTCACGGTCGCGGTGGCGAACTGGCCGTTGGCGGCCATGTTCTTCCACAGCACGGGCGAGGGAACGACCGCATCGACCGAGTCAGAGTCGGCGTACCTGCTCTCGGCGGTCAGCCACCCGTGCAGAGAGGCCAGCAACTCCGCCTGGGAGTACGCGCGGGTGTCGTAGGACCACAGAGCTGTGGCGGCTGCTTTCCCGAACGTGATCGGATCGTGCGTGTCCGGCGGGACCGGGAGGGCGGCGGGGCGTGCGCTCGGCCACGGCGACCCGGACGGCGAGACGGCCGAGGCAGAAGGGGAAGCCGAAGTCGCCTGCGTCGCAGAGGGCTTGGTGGGCTGCCTGCCGTCGCGGGTGAGATAGGCGGCCAGACCGGCCAGGGCGACGAGCACCACCAGGACAGCGGTGCCGAGCAACGCCCGACGGCGCACGCTCGATGCGCCGCCGGGATTCGAGGAACGGGAAGACATCAGCGGACCTGCGTCCCCAGCGTGCTGAAGAACGCCACCACACCGTTTGCGGCACCCAACAGGAGCGCCGCACCGGCGCTGACCAGCACACCCTTCTTGCCGCTGGCCTCGGCCTGGTGGCCGCCGGAGTGGTGACCCCACGCCCACACGCCCGCACTGACGGCCAGCGCGCCGACCACGGCGATGATGCCGAAGAGGTTGATGGAGCCCATCACCTGCTTGAGGACGGCGAGGCCGGGCAAACCGCCCTCGTTCGGCTTGATCCCGGGGTCGTAGGCGAGCTGGACGACCTTGTCAGCGAGATACATATAAGAACTCCAGTTCGATTGAATGCGCTTCAAAGCCCGAGCGGGCGGAGCGGCGGCGCGAGAAGGAAAGAGGGCGGAGGAAACGTGTAGGTTCCGATCTGACTTGTCAGTCGGCGGCAGGCTGACCTGCGTTTTCGTGCGGGTGTCTCGGGTTCTTGGCAGCGGTTTTGTCTCGCTGTTTTGTCACTTTCTTCAGCGTGTAGCGCTGCGTTTCGTGGGTTGCCGCTTGGGCGCCTTCGGGGGTGAGGGCGTAGTAGGTGCGGCGGCGGCCGGGGCCGCGTCCCGGAGTTGCTCGGCGGAGCCAGCTGTCGTCGTCTTCAGGGCGGCTGGTCAGCCATCCGGCTCGTCGAAGGCGCCGGAGCTGGTCTGAGATGGATCCTTGCGCCATGCCGGTTCGAGCATGGATCTGGGCTCCGTAGACCTCCTCGTCGGCATGGTGGAGGAGGTCCTCCAGCAGCGTGACGGTTTCCTGGCGGATGCGGAGGCGTTGGACGGCGATGCCGTCGAAGGGCTTCAGATGGCCGTGCTTGCGCGGGCGGCGGGCGGCAGCCTCCGCTCCGGCGATCGTTTCGGCGTCGGGCGGGCAGAGTATCTGGGCGGGGAGAAGAGCATCGTTCATCAGTTTCTGGACGTCGGGTCGCTGGATGTGCTGGAGCAGTGACTTGCCGCGTGTGGTGGGTCGTTGGGATGTGGTGTGGACGGAGCGGTGAATGAGGGTGTGGCCGATATCGGCCTCCAGGCGTTGGAACTGTGTGGTCAGGGCCGTCTGCTCGGCGCCGAGGTAGGCGCCGGCGGTTTTGAGGTTCGGGAAGGCCATGGCGATGTGGAAGCGGTGCAACCGGAGCCAGCCGTGCAGGGTGCCCTCGACAGCGGCGCAGATGTCGCGGGGGATGGCTGCGTCGAGTTGGGCGATCATGACGGTCCGGCTGTGAACGCCTTGCGGTCGCAGAGGGATGTCGAGTTGCTTGAGTCGGCGTCGAATCGTCTCGTATTCGATTCCGATCTGCTGGGCGATGTTGCCGGTGGAACGGCGCTGGGTGAGGTACTGCTCGCGCAGCCAGGTCTCGTCGATCGGCAGGGGGCGGCGGGAGCGATAGATGGTCAGCCCGACGGCTTCGGCCTGTTCGACCACGATGTGCCGGGGCAGGTCGATCTCCTGTGCGATCTGGGCGAGGGTCTTCTCCTGTTCGTTGTATTCGCGGTCAAAGAATTCGGGCGTGAGGATGGCGCGGGCTTGTTCGCGCAGTTGCCAGGAGACCAGCGGCGAGGCTCGGCCGGTCCATTGCCGCGGTTCGGGGCCGACACGTTCGAGCGCGAAGCGGACGTGGGCGAGAGTGGTGCCCAGGTGCCGGGCCGCTTCGCCGAGGGTGCGTTGTTCGGTGAAGACGATGCGCTTGAGGGCGTCGATGTCGATGTCGATCAGCGGCCGGCCGGGCAGCATCAGTCCAGCCGCACAGTCTTCGGGCGGTTCCCAGGTGAGGGGCTCGGCGATGTTCAGTTTTTCGAGGACAGCGCGGGCGTGGCCGTGAAGGGCTTGGCGTTGGGCGAGGGTGAGGGTGGGCAGGAAGACGAAGTATCGGCCGCGGTCGGCGGCTGACTTCCAGGCCAGGGGATGGGCTGGGTCAGCGAGGTCGGAGCCGGTCAGCAGATTGTGCAGGTAGCGCTGTGCCTGGACGAAGCGGGGTGTCTGGGAGGTGCTGGTGGGCGATTCGCCGGGCTGTGTACCGGTGTCGAAGCACAGCTGTTTCCATGTGTCGTAGGTGATGGGCTCATCGGGGATGAGAGCGCGGCGCTGTTGGTAGTCGATAGCGCTGCCGTGGTCATCGAGGTGATCGGCCAGGCGGCAGAGCGCGGTGAGCACGTCAGGGTGCTGGTCGATACTCCGCCGCAGGACCACTCCCATGGTGTTCGAGAGGTGAGGGTGGAGCCGGTCGGTGATTTCGCGTGTGCTCCGCCGGGGTTCTCCGGGCAGGAGTAGCAGTGCCGAGGCCATGGCCCGGAAGTAGTCCTCGTCCGTGCCTTCGCGCGGCATGAGCCGAACCGTCCAGCTGGGCCAAAGCAGTTGGGGAAGGTGCCGGATGCGGTCGGTCGAGAAGACGGAGTCGGTTGGCGGATAGCCGGCTCGGGGTGTGACTGACCGCAGACGCAGCCGGTCCATCGGTCGCATGTCCGGGTCCGCAGCCTGCAGGAACCGCCGATGGGCGGGTGCTGACAGCTGTCGCCAGGGGTGGAAGTCCATGCCTGGTGGCGTGGGAGATCCGGTGCTGTCGTGCCGCTGGCGCAACCCGCGGATGGCGGCAATGGACTCTTTGTCTGAGCCAGCCAGGATCGGCTGGGCGATGTGGACGAGGATGCCGCGGACGGGTGCGGACAGAGGCTGAAGGCGTGTCTTTCGTGTCGGGGGCGGCTGGTGGTCCCAGGCATCGACCACCATGGCACCAAGGCCGTGGAGGTCTTCGGCGCTGACCGCGCGCAGCAGCCAGGCGGTGCAGGTGTCGAGGTCGGCGAAGATCGTGTGAACCTCGGCGGGCTCCTTCTCGGCGAGCAGGCTCTCGATCCAGCGCTGAGCCGCCAGCAGCGGATGCCCGGCGGGCAGGTCGAGGGCGGGCGCGGTTCCCAGTCCGGTGCCGCAGACGGAACGGTCGGCGCCGGTGTGAAGGCAGCTGCCGGGCGGACGACGGTGGGTGGCGGGCGGCAGGAGCCGCCTCGGTGCGGTGCCGCATCGGGGGCAGACATCGTGCAGCAGCACCTGGTGTGTGGTGCAGGCGAAGCCCCAGGGCAGCCACCAGCGCAGCAGCCAGCGGCCGTTGTTCTCGTCCAGGCATTGCGGGCAGAACCGGCAGCGGGGCTGACGCTGAGGTCCCAGCGGGAAGCCGGGGTCCAGTACCGCCTGATCGAGGCGGCCGTCGGGCAGGCCGGTGACGTGCTCCAGCTGCCGAAGGAGATGCGGCTCCAGGTTGCTGACCAACAGACGCGTGGTCGGGGCCTGCGGCAACTGCAGGATATCCAGCATGGCGCGGAGGCGAAGGTGGTTGCGGCGGGCGAGGGCTTCCAGCCAGCTGTCCAGGCTCTCTCCGGGCAGCGGAGCGACGCGCAGGGGCAACACACGGGTCGGGATCATGACGCGACCTCCGTGCTTGCGGACAGGTGGCCGTGGGCGATGGCCGCGGCGAGCTGTTTGCGGGCCTGCTCGGATGCCTCGTCCAGGCGGACGTCGTCCAGCAGGTCGCAGGTGAGGGCCTCGTCTCCGGTGCGGATAGCGCGATAGCAGCCCCGCATCAGCAGCGTGAAGTACGAACCGATGTGCCCGCTGGTGCGTTCGAAGAGATAGTCGGCCAGCAAAACGAGCATGCCGGGTCGGTGTTCAGCCAGGACCAACTGGCGTTCGGTGGCCTTGATCAGGCTCCGCCAGTGCCGGCGGCCCTGATCGGTGTCGAGACGGAAGGCATCGACGCCCAGGCGGGTCCAGCGGCGGGCGGTCTGGGCCAGGACAACGTTCTTGCCGGTCAGCCCGTCGGCGAAGAAGCGCCGTTCAGCCAGCCCGACGCCGACATAGATGAAGGTCACCGGCAGTTCGTTGGCGAGCCACTTGAGGTGGTTGGAGACGGCGAGGCCGTCACGGCGGTCCAGGTCGATGAAGTGGACGTCGTCGATGATGCCCAGCTGGGTCTCGCAGGACAGCACACAGTCCAGGGCGTGACTGGCCAGCGTGGCGGCGTTCGCCCGGTCGGTGGCGGGGTGCCCGTAGAACTCGCAGATCATCCGATTGAGAGTTCGCAGCGTGGTGTTGGAGGTCAGGCCGACACGGAAGACGGAGATCCGCTGGTGCCCGGCATCGGTCTGTTCGCCCAGGCGGCGCATCTGCTGGCGGTCGAAGTCGCGGCCGTAGAGGTTGGCGGTGGTGGTCTTGCCCAGGCCGGGCAGGGCGTCGATGACGGCGGCGGAGCGGATGCGGTCACCGTCCTGGCGGTTGCTGGCCACGATCTGATCGAGCTCGTCGTGGATGGCGGCCAGCTGTGGGGTGGCGACGATGCCGAAGTTGGCGTGCCAGTCGTGCCGGGCGTCGTTGTAGTCGTCGGCGGCCTGTGTGCCGAGCGCGGCCAGCTGGGAACGGGTGAGGGCATCGGGGCGCTGGCGCGGCGGTGCGTCGACGTAGCGGCGCCAGCCTTCCTTGCGGGAGAGACTGAACTGCTGGGGCTGCCTCATTCGATCACCTCGAAGGCATCGGCGTAGAAGTCGTCGGCTTCGGGGGCGTCGAAGATCTCGTCTTCCTCGTCACAGTCACCGGCCGGTGGGTCGGGAACTACTCGTAGGTCAGGGGCGGTCAGAGCGTCTCGCTGTTCCGGGAGGGCGGGCAGGGCCAGGGCTGTGCGTTCGGCCGACAGCCGCACCGCCATGCGACGCTCGCGGCGGTCGGTGACCATGCCCGTATCCCAGCGGGCCAGCAGATCTGACAGAGCCTGGGCGGCATCAATGTGGCGGCCCTGCCGGGCAGCCAGCCGCCGGGCGTAGGTAGCGGCCTCGGCGCTGAACGCCATGTTCAGAGCTGCGGCGTGTTCCCACTCCAGCGCGTGCCACTGGTCGTCGGCCGGGTCCTGGAAGTAGACGAACCGTACGTCGTCGGGGTTGACGCGGATCGGCCACCGCCCGGCGAAGGCGCCTCCGTAGGGGCTCGGTGCGTTGCGGTAACCGTCGAGGGCCTCGCCGTTGTAACGCAGCCCGTCGACCTCGACGCCGTAGTGCTGGACCGTGCGCGGCTTGACCGCCAGAAACTCGAACGCCAGCTCCGCCGAGGGCAGCATCCGCAGCCGTCCGGCCCGCTGGAGACCCACCCGCAACATCTCAACGGGGGAAAGTTCCAGATGCGGCCACTGCGGGACGACGAGTCCGTCGTGCTGCCGGCGGTGGTAGACCTCGGCAATCCACTCGCGTACCACTTCCTCGACCTCGTGCAGGTAGAAGAACGCCTGGTCCTCGATGCCCTCGCCGCGGCTGTGGACGTCGGGGCCCTTGTAGGCCGGAAGGTGCTGGACCAGGCCCTCACGCAGAGTGCGGAAGAACCGTTCGACGGTCGGCTTGTCGGTGGGCTTCTTCGGCTGGGCCGGCTGGATGGACATCCCCAACCGCGTGCAGACACTGATCACATGGGCCGACATGAATGCCTTCCCATGGTCGATGACCAGCGTCTCCGGCGGACAGAGCCCGCCACCTGGTCGTACCTCCTCGGCGAACACCACTTCGTCCGGAACCCCGTGGTAGGGCGCCAGCTCGGACCGTGCGGCGTTCTCCAGCGGCGGGCAGACTGCCTCGAACAGCACCCCGGCGACATCCACTGCCTTCGTCGAGCAAGCCGTCACCCGCAGGCCGACGATGCAGCGCGAGAACAGGTCCTGGGCGACGGTCAACTGGACCGGAACCCACCGGCACGTCACCGACTCCATCGCGTAGATGTCCAGGTCCTGCGTGTCCAGGACCACGTACTCGCCCGGCCGCGTCGCCCGCAACCGCCCATAGGTACCCTGCGGACGGCCAGCGATCGAACGGCGGGCCTTCGCGCTGCCCGAAACCGCGTTCGTCCCCTTCGTCAGTTCCGCCAGGCGCCGGTAAGCCGTGCTCCGCGGCGGAGCCGGGACCACGTCGGCCCCATAGTCGCCCTCCAGACGTTCCTTGGCCCGGTCCAGCACTGCCGAACGACTGGGCGTGGAGGCATCGACCAGCTCTGCCAGCACTGCGCGAACTGCCATCTCCCAGCGCGGGTCGACTCGGGATCCGCGGCCCTTGAGAGCTCGGGCGTCAACCAGACCAGCCTCCCCACTCTCGCGGTAGGCCGCCAACCAGCGATCGACCGTCCGCGGCGTCACCCTCAGTTCAGCAGCCTTCGCGGCCGACCGCTGTTGCAACGTTGTTGTCCCCGGCGCGAAGCCGGGGCGGGGCTCACCGGCAAGCGCGCTGCCCGCATGGCCTGCCCGGTAGCCGCTCAACACCTCGCGGACATGCTCGGCGCGTTCGCGCAGATCCTTGCGCTGCTGTGGGGTGAGAGCCGCCATCAGCAGCCCGGCGTCTTCGGCGCCGGCGCCGCGTTCCTCTTCCAGCGCACGGGCTTGGGAGGCCAACCGCCCCAGTGCCAGAGCGCTGAAGTCACCGGTCCGTTCATTGCGCAGCGTCACCTGCAGGCCGTCGAGTTCCATCACCTCGACGACGTCACCGCAGTAGAGCAGCCGGACGCCCGGATAGACCGTGATCGCCTTGTTGTTCATGCTGTCACCGTGACTTTCGTTCCGCTGCTGA
Source organism: Streptomyces sp. NBC_00385 (assembly GCF_035917155.1). NCBI lineage: Bacteria > Bacillati > Actinomycetota > Actinomycetes > Kitasatosporales > Streptomycetaceae > Streptomyces > Streptomyces sp. NBC_00385. The sequence continues at coordinate 6,285,472 of NZ_CP107951.1, forward strand.
GCGGGTGATGCAGGTCTGCGGTCAGGCCCCCGGACCACAACAGGTGCAGCACCACCGGCCGGATGACCTCGACCGGCTGCTGCTGTGCCATGGCTACCTCGATCGCGCCGATGGTCGACTGGCGACGTGCCGCGGCCAGCACGTCGGAGGCCAGATGAGACTCCAGCAGGTGCGGGCGCCTGTAGGCGGCCAGGAACCGTACGTTCTCCACGAACGCAGGCTCGTCACCGGACCACGTCTCGTAGGCCCAGCCACGGCGCGAACACAGCTGGTGTGTCCAGTCGAACTGCGCGATCACCTTGGAATCCTTCATGCGTGAGGGGGCTTTGACATCCACGACGGTCACCAGACCGTCAGCGTGGAGGAGGAGCAGGTCAGGCACGTGCCGACGGATCCGGATCCCGTCCGGACCGGTCAGTTGGAAGGGCTGAGAGGCCATCGCCACCACAGTCCCGTCAAAGTCGGCCAGCAGAATGCGGGCCAGCTCCAAGCGGCTCTCGTAGGCAATCAACCGGCCGACGGTGGAGGCGAAGTACCAGCCTGAGTAGTGACGTTGGCCCTTGTGCCAGCGGAAGTCCCGTACCGGCTGCCCGGCCAGTACTTGGCTGATGTCAACCTGGTCCAAGACCGTATCGACCAGGTCTCCGTCGGCCTGCCGGTACCGGACTTGGGACGTCTCATCTTCTGTCGTGGTCTCCCGGCGGGAACGGCGTACCACATTGACCCCCTGTGTCCGTGTAAGCAGCACAAGGAGACTGTCTGTGGGCAGGGGCTTTCTGCCGGGTAAGCCTCGTAAACCAAGCGAAAGGCTGATGCTCGGCCTGAGGGAGTATCTAGTGCAGCATGATCCGCCGCTACATCATCTGGCGGAACATGCACGCAGCCGATATTCCCTTGCGCACCATCGTCACGCGGGTCAACGTTGCCTGACACCTCACGAAGGAAGAGAAGATGACCACGCAGACCCAAGACGTCGACCACGAACTCATCGAGGCCGCAGCCCACATCGCACGTACACGCTGCCGCGGCGACAACCACACCATGGCGGCCGCAGCCCGCGCCCAGGACGGCCGGATCGTCACCGCAGTGAACGTCTACCACTTCACGGGCGGCCCCTGCGCCGAGCCGGTTCTCCTCGGCGCGGCAGCCGCCCAGGGCGCCTACGAGCTGAACACGATCGTCTCCGTGGGCGACCGCGACCGAGGAGTCGTCCCCCCGTGCGGACGGTGCCGTCAGATCCTTCTCGACTACTTCCCGGCCCTGCAAGTCATCGTCGGCGCAGGCAAGCGGCTCCGGACCGTCTCCATCACCGATCTGCTTCCCGAAAGCTACATCTGGGCCGACCACCAGCTCGAAACGGAAGAAACCGAACCACTCAGCACGAGCTGACACCGCCGGACATTAACCGGGCGAACGTTGTCTGATGCGGCACTAGCTTGGGCGGCCGCGTAACAACCTGAGAGGCGCGACTTACGACAAGTCGATGACAGAACACTGGGATTACGACATCTCTAATGGGAACCTACAAAACGGCAGGTCAGGTGACTCGGCGGGCCGCGAGAATCTGCGATTTCCAGGCCGCGAGGGTTGTGATGCGGACCACGTCACCCGTGCGCGGAGCGTGGATGATCAGGCCCTGGCCGATGAACATGCCGACATGCTCAGGAGTGTTGACCGACCCTTCGGTGAAGAGGAGATCACCCGGCCGGAGAGCGTCGGACGACACCGACTTACCGTCCTTGACCTGCGTGTACGTCGTCCGAGTCAGGGTGACCCCGGCAGTCTTGTACGCCTGCTGCATCAGCGAGGAGCAGTCGCACCTTCCCATGGGGTCCGGCCCATGGGAATCGGTGCAGCTCCCACCCCACTGATACGGGGTGTCGAGCTGGCCGAGCGCCCAGCGGATCGCCGTCTGGACCTTTCGCGGAGCGTCCGCGGGGATCTCGTACCCGTCAGGCACCGCACCCGCCGGGATGGTCCCGAAGTCGGTACCGTCCCCGTCCGTCGCGCAGCCGCCCGCAGTGCCGGTGGTACTCCCTGAACCGCCCGGCGCAGGAGGCGTTGACGCTCCGTCGGCCGTCGGTAGCAGGGCCTCGATCGCCTGCTGCAACGCGGTGGCCAGGGGCTCCCACTTGGCGTAGGCCTCCGGGAAACCGGACCGCTGCACCGCCTGAGCGGCCTGCGTGACAGAGAGGGACTGCCAGCCCGAGACCCTCTTCAGCCCCTCGTAGAACTTGGTCGAGGCATGTACCGGGTCGAGGATCTCGTTCGCGGTGCCCCATCCCTGCGACGGACGCTGCTGGAACAGCCCCAGCGAGTCGCGGTCACCGTAGGTCAGGTTCCGCAGCCCACTCTCCTGCAGGGCCGTCGCCAGAGCCACGACCTGCCCACGGGCCGGAACGTTCATCGCGACGCCGGTGGCCTGGATCGTCTTGGCGTTGGGCACCTGCTCCTCCGGATTATCCAGTCCCGGCACGGAGACCGCGTCCTTTCCGCCGCCGTCCAGAATCGCCTTCACCTGAGCGGCGACGGCTGAGGTATCCACAGACGGTGTACCGCCGGTTGAGCAGGAGGCCGAAGCCGCCCCAGCGCCGATGGCGAGGATCGGAACCGCCAGGAGCAGCGGACCGGCCGCGAAGAGACCGACGACGGCTCCGGTGGTCTTCTTCACCGCAGACACCGCTCACCGAGACGGCGATACCGGCCGGACAACGTTGCTGGGTCGGGACGCGGGGATATCAGGCCATGCTGCATCGCAGCGGCTCCTCGATGTTCGTAGGAGGCGTGGTACCGGCTTCTCGTGCAAAGCCGCCGGCACCACGCCGATGTGAATCCGCCTCTCGGACGGGCCTGGGTCAGGGGAGTTGGCAGCTCCCGGACGCCGGTCTCAGGTCATGCGCGGCAGCCTGCCGCGCTCGTAATCTCAGGCGATACAACGGATCTCCTTACGGCTTCAGGGAAGAAGAGGTAACGGGCCTGCCACGCTGCTCGTCCGAACGAGGCAACGTAGATAAGCGCAGGTCAACGGGTGTGAAACGAGGTTCCGACCTGGTGACGTGGCGAGACGGTAGACCGGGATTCCGGCCGCACCAAACGGCTCCCGGACCCGACCCAGTAGCCTGAAGCGGCTCGTTAGGTACGGCCGGAACGCGCAGCTAATCTCCGGCACAACCCCGCTCGAAGCGACTGCTGTTGAACGCCGTCTGGAGCGGGCACAGCCCTGCCGCGCGCTGAAAGAGGCCCCACACATGAGCTACACGCTGCACCGAGGCGATGCCCTCACCGTGCTGAAGTCCCTCCCGGACGAGAGCGTCAACGCCGTCATTACCGACCCGCCGTACAACTCCGGCGGACGTACCAGCTCGGACCGCACCGGCCGCACCGCTCGTGCGAAGTACGTCACCAGCGGATCCGCGCACGACCTGCAGAACTTCCCTGGCGAGAACCGGGACCAGCGGAGCTATCGGAGTTGGCTGACTGCCCTGCTCACCGAGTCGTACCGGGCCTCCACTGAGCACGCGGTGGCCCTCGTCTTCTCGGACTGGCGCCAGGAACCGACCACCTCCGACGCTCTGCAGATGGCGGGCTGGACCTGGAGCGGCACGATCCCGTGGATCAAGCCCGCCAGCCGGCCGCGCAAGGGCGGGTTCAAGCAGTCCGCCGAGTTCATCACGTGGGGCGTCAAGGGCAGCCTGGCCAAGGGGCGGGACCTCTACCTGCCCGGACACTTCATCGCCTCCCAGCCCCGCAAGGACCGCGTCCACATCACCCAGAAGCCGATCGAGGTCATGCAGCAGCTCGTCCAGGTCTGCCCCGAGGGCGGCACCGTTCTCGACCCCTTCACCGGCAGCGGCTCCACCGGCGTCGCCGCCCTGCGCGAGGGTCGCCGGTTCGTGGGCGTCGAGTTGTCCGAGCACTACGCCGACGTGGCTGAACAGAGGCTCCGAGCAGAGCTGACCCAAAACGACTTCGTCCTGGCAGCCCCAGGGGTATGAGAAGCAGAACGGGGAACCGCCGCCAGCGCGGGCACAGGCAGGATGGTTGGCGCACTTGGAAACATGCACCAGCCATCCTCGCCCAGGGGAGGGCCACCCGGAGGGCGGCGTACTGCGGGGGCTGTGCTCTGTCCCTCAGTTGACGGCGGGGCTTCGTAAGCTGCCGACATGAACACTGTGCGCGCCAGGATCTGGCAGTTCGAGATCGTTCCGGGGGCGGGTGGCGATCCCGGGGTTCACGCCAAAAAGCTCGGCAGCATGGACCTACCCGTCCATCTCTCTCGGTTGGTTCACATCAACGCGCTGGCCTGCGACTTCCGGCGAGAAGTCGACTACCGCGTCCGTTTGCACGAGGCCCGGCTACTGACCAGCTATCTCGCTGCCCCAAGCGGGCTGGCCCTTCAGGTTGACTACCCGTCGTTGCTGGCTACGTCGCTACACGTCCGGCGGTTCATCAGCGAGTGTGCTGGCCTCGGCGTGATGACGGCCGGGAGCGAGGAGCTGTTCTCCTGGAAACCGGGGCGCAGCACTCTCCATAGCTTCGACGTCCTCCCGCCCGGCCCTTTGCAGACGAAGTACGGGACCTTCGGGGTGAGACCAGACCTCCTGTTCCACCTACCGAACGGCCCTGTCGCCGGAGAAGCGCGTGGACGCCATCGGGCGGCGAAAACGCTGTTCCCAATGAACGCGGACTCGAACCAGAAGAAGCGGCTCCTTGAGCTTGCCGCCTGGTCGGCTGACTTGAACGCTCACCCGTACTTCATGAGTTGGGTGTGGATCGGCGCGATCGGCGTGGGAGTCGACATCTTCATTCCCAAAGCCGAGTGGTGGGGCGGTGATGCCGTGCAACTCGGATTGATCCAGAAGGAGCAGGAACAAGACTGGTGGATTGATTCGCCGCGTCGGGAGCGGGGGCGAGCGCCGGACGACGGCATGGAAAGCGGCGTCCCGGGCCTGCTGCTCCGGAGGCCGCGTACCAATGTGGCAGCCGTCAGCGACCGCACGGACGAGAGAGTGGAGCAGATCCTGGATACGCTCTACCAGACGGCCCCCTCGCCTGTCGGAAGCTTCGCGGGCGTACCCGTGCGAGGCGCCTGGGCGCCAGCCGACGATCTGGGCGCTGCCCGGCACGAGGTTCTGATCGGTGTCCTCGATGAGTACCCGTCGGAGGAGCGCCGTGCCGGCCGCTACCCCGAAGGCATTGAGCTGGCAGGGGCACGGGCTGACGTCCACTTGGAGGGCCGCCTCCTCACCGTGGTACGCGAGATCGGCGGCACTCGACCAAGTTGGGCGCAGCTCGAAGAAGGGCTTCTTGAGGTGTGAAGGGGTTACGCTCCGCAGCAGGCCATCACCGTTCTCGCCTCGTACGTCAGGCCGCCTCGAACGCCCGCCGTATCAGCTGTCCCGCCTTCTCCAGGTCGGCCGCCGAGGCGATACGCACCTCCAGGTCGCCCGTCCCGAGGTGGCCGATGCTGCGCATGTCGGGGGTAGTCCTCCACCAGCTCGACCGTGTCCGGGTCGAGCACTCGTGCGAGTACATCGTCTTGGGTACGGGGGACCGGTCGACGCCAATCGACAGGGATCCGTGGGGGAGTGCTGGCATACTGGCGCGGCACGTGGGGGCATTCGGGTTGAAGTGTCACGAGGTGCAAGGGGGCGGCATATGTACCTAGCCAATGTGCGGGCGGAGAACTTCCGGCTATACGGCTCGGGGGACGATGACGAGCCCTCGTCAGGACCGGTTCTCGATGTGTCCTTCGGCTGCGGACTGACCGTGCTGGTTGGAGAGAACGACAGCGGTAAATCGGCGATCATCGACGCCATCCGCCTGTGCTTGACCTCGTCCGCCGACTACTTTCGGATCTCTCCGGATGACTTCCACTGCGGCGCGGAGGGGCAGGCCACGGCCCTCTCCATCGCCTGCACCTTTCGCGATCTCAGCGAGGAGGAGACCGGTGCCTTCCTAGAGTTCCTCACCGCACCCGGCTCCGAGAGACCCTTCCTGCAAGTGACCCTGCGCGCGGAGGTTCTGGACCCTCTGCTCCCTCACCGCGTATCGGTCACGGTCCGCGCCGGCGATATATCCCTAGATGGTGCGGCCCGGGAGCTGCTGAGCGCCACGTATCTGAGGCCTCTACGGGATGCGGAGGCGGAAATGCGGGCTGGCCGCAACTCTCGGCTGTCGCAGATCCTCACTCATTATCCGTCCATGGACAGCCAGAAGGACAGCGACTTCGTCATCGATGGGGACGCTGCCAGCACGCTGGTGGGCATCATGCACCGGGCCGAGCATCACATCAACGCCAACTCACTCGTGCAGGGTGCCCGGGACGAGATCAACAAGGACTACCTGAGCAAGTTCACCATCGGCAACGACGTACTCTCCACCGCAATTGGGGTGGGCGCCGCCGCGTCACTTCAAAATGCGCTTGAACGGCTGCAACTCACGTTCGCCCCGGAGGCCGGGCGGAGCGACGCGACGCGTCACGGATTGGGCTACAACAACGCGCTGTTCATGGCGGCGGAGCTGCTGCTGCTCGGCAAACGGGGATTCTCGCCGCTGCTGCTCATTGAGGAGCCCGAGGCGCATCTGCACCCGCAGTTGCAGAGCCGGGTGGTGGACCTTCTGGTGGAGAAATCGACGAGTCCGGCGCCAGTACAGGTGATCGTGACGACGCACAGTCCGAACATCGCCTCAACGGTCCCGGTGGAGCAGCTGCGATTGGTCCTTCGGGGCGAGGTGTACTCGCTTGAGCCCCAGCACACGAAGTTGGATGCCTCGGACTATGCCTACCTCACCAGGTTCCTGGACGCGACCAGGGCAAATCTGTTCTTCGCCCGCGGTGTCGCCGTGGTCGAAGGAGATGCCGAGGCGCTGCTGCTGCCGTCGTTGGCGGGAAAGCTGGGCTATCCCTTCGCACAGAACGGCGTGAGCGTGGTCAACGTCGGTACGGTGGGGCTGTTCCGGTACTCGCGGGTGTTCCAGCGGCAGGACGGAACTGTTCTGCCGGTTCGCGTCGCGTGCATCACGGACCTGGACATCGCGCCCGCGAGCGCCGACGCGGAGATGCGAAAGAAGCTTCCGTCCGTTGGCGAGATGACATCTGAGCAGATAACCGCCCGTGCTGACGCAAAGCGCAAGCGGGACGGCGGTAGCGTTCGGACCTTCGTGTCCAACTGGTGGACGTTGGAGTACGACCTGGCCCGGGCTTCCTGGCCCATGGCAACCCTCATGCACCAGGCCGTCCAGTGCGCCTGCGCCAGTGGCTGGCCCGATGAACAGGAGATCGCTGCGATCACAGAAAGAGCGGCCAAGGAGATCGAGGATTGGAGGCTGGCCGGCGACTCGCTGGAGAGGGCTGCCTTGAAGATCTACCGCCCCCTGCGGGTGGACAACAAGAGTAAGGCGGTGACCGCGCAGCATGCCGCACAGCTCTTGGCCGGTACCTCGATCACTGCTGACGACGTGCCGCCCTACTTGGTGGAGGCGTTCAGCTACCTAGCCGGCGGGAACCAGCAGTGAACGCTCTTCCGCTGTCCGCTTCTGCGTTCACCGACGAGCGTATTGACGCCGTGGCCGCAAGGCTGGGGTTGACCACGAAGCTGCCGGAGCAGCGGGCGTTTCTGCGCAGCACTAATTCCCTGCACTTGCAGGCGGCGCCCGGGTCGGGCAAGACGAGCCTCGTCGCCCTGAAGCTGGCGCTGGTGGCCGAGGCGTGGACTTCGCCGCACCGCGGGGTATGCGTGTTGTCGCACACCAACACCGCGACGGACGAGATCACCGGGCGCCTGGGGGCCGGCAGCGTTCCCTTGGGGATCCGGCTGCTGCGGTATCCGCACTTCGTCGGCACCATCCAGACGTTCGTACACACCTTCCTGGCCCTGCCCGCCCTGCGATCGCAAGGTATTGAGGTCCAGGTCGTCGACAACGACACCTATGCGGCGCACGCCGAGCGGATCTACGGCTCACGCGGGTACTGGACGCTGCGCGGCGCCCTGTCTAGACGCCATGACGACGGCCTCGGCGTGGTGACCGGCTCCACCTACGACTTCGACCAGGCCAGCGGCGACCTGCGGCTCGTTCCCATGGGCTTCGGTGAACACACCAAGAGCTATCAGGAGCTCTGGGCACTGAAGGAAAGACTTCGCGAAAGTGGCATCTTCCGCTACCGGGACATGTTTGCCATCGCCGCGCAGTATCTGCACAGCACCCCGTCATTGGTCGGCGCTCTGCGTGCACGGTTCCCATTCGTCCTACTGGACGAGATGCAGGACACCGATCAGGCCCAAGAGGATTTGATACAGCGCGTGTTCGGACACGGCGGCAGCGTCGTCCAATGTGTTGGCGACATCAACCAGCGCATCTTCGACGCCTCCTCCTCGACCGATCGCGACTTCCCTCAGGCCGATGCAACCGACCTGTCCGTGAGCCAGCGCTTCGGTCCCCAGATCGCAGCCGTCGCCAGCCGACTGGCCGTCCACCGCTCCCAGCACATTCACGGTGCTGGTCCCGATGGTGTCCTGGCGGTCCTGGTGTACAGCCAGGACACCATCAGGCACGTCGTGCACGCCTTCGAACGCCTGGCCACGGACACCGTCCCCGCCGAGGCACTGGCCGACTGCCCCCCGCGAGTCGTCGGGGGACGAGCCGATCCCGGCACTTCAAAACTCTTCCCCAAGGCCATCACCTGCTACATACCCGACTTCACCACCGAAGCGGCGCGTGCGGAGGAAGGCAGGCTGATCGCAGCGGCACGCGCGGCCCAACGAATCTCAGCACACCGCGAGAGCGGCGCTAGGGCAATCTCCCGGCTGTGGGAGTCCTGCCGCGAGCTCGCCCGGCAGCTGTGCGCACCTGCCACAGCCGGGAGCGCTGCGCTTCCCATCCCCGCCCTGTCCCGACTGGACAGGACGCCGGGCCAGGACGGACACCGAGCGCGAATCGCCCTGTACGGGATCCTGACAGCAGATCTGGACGATCCCAGCTCGTGGGAGAAGGCAACCACGAACCTCCTCGACCTCTTGGCCGACCTCACCGGTATGCACCATCAGGTAACCCCCGGACTGCGTACTGCCTGGCTGACTCACACTGCCGCCCCCAGGGCGCAGCCCGCCCTTCCGGTTGGCGATGATGCTAACCCCGCCGTGATCGTTACCACGACTGCCAGCGCGAAAGGCGAAACCCACGCGGCCACGCTCATCCTGGAATGCGCTAACCACAAGGCAACGGCCCACGATCTCGGCACGCTCCTACCGGTCATCCTCGGCGATACCCCCAGCACGAACCTGACCGGCCCCAAGCTTCACGCAGCGCAGCTCGCCTTCGTCGCTGCCACCCGCCCACGCCATCTGCTCGCCCTGGCCATCCACGAAGAGCGCGCCAACCCGCACCGCACAGCCCTCCACCGCGCTGGGTGGCAAATCCATGAGGTTACAGCTCCTACTGCAGAGTAGTCAGGTGCCAATCCAGTTCCGTACAGCGATCAGCAGAGCATTCAGGGGCGGCAGTCGATTGTTCCGGTCGAGCTGAGCGCCCGCGGCGGTTCGACTTCGCCTTCAACTTCGGCTGCTGGCGTGCCCTCTCCATGACCAGGGCTACTCGTTCCGGCTCCCCATCGCACCCTGGAAGTGCTGGCCGCTGTGCGGTGCGGTCCCTTCCATGAGGCCATCAGTCGGGCATAGGGCTCTACCGCTTGTCGGTGCGCTTCTCGTTCAGGGTGAGCGAAAGGGCCGATACTTCATCTGGCTGTCGACAGGTCCACCTCCCCGTCGACCGACCCGTGATCCGCCGCTCCACACCGAAGAGTTGACCACCCAACAGCACGACCAAGCCCTCGGGGGCCTTTTCGCGTTTCTGGAGCACTCCGGCCTGACCGGCGTTACCCCTGGTCAATGGCCTACCTAAGGGAGCGGCAGCGCGTGACGGACGGCAACCCCGCGAAGTTTCCTGCATCTCGCGAGAGACGTTGTGGGTTCCTAGAGGTGCGGCACCGCCCCGGATCCACGCGGTCGGGCTGCACTGCCGGGCACACCCGGCAGTAGGACCTCACGAAAGGGACCACGTACGTGAACACCAACCCTGGCGGAGGCGTCGGCCCCTGCTTGTCCGTGCTGCTCCTGGTGACGGTCGCCGCCGTCGCAGCTGCGCAGAGCGAGGCATGGGCGAGTGCGGTTGGAACTGCCGTCGCCCTGTACTCCGTCCTGACCATCGGTAGCCAGGACCGGGGGAATTGACCATGGCCCGCACGAAGCCGTCCACCGCCCACCTTGCCCTGGTCCGAGCCCTTAAGGAGCACGGGTTCAAGGCCACCCCGACGCAAGTGGAGCGCTGGCAACAAAACAGCTGGCTTCCCAAGCCTTCGGCCTGGTTCGAGCCCGACTCCCCCACCATCCAGCCCCACATCCTGCATCAGGCCCTGCACTTGGCGATCACCGCGCGGCAGGGCCGCGGCATGGGGTGGATCGGGTGGCACTTGTGGGCCGCCAACGCCACTACTGACAGCGCTCAGCGGCTCCGGACGGACCTGGTCGCGAGTCTGAAACGGCCGCTGGCGCGGGCGGGCGTCGACAAGATTCCCACCGGGAACTCCGACCGGGCGTTCAAGGCCAGACAGGCCGCAGCCACGAAGGTGCTGGGGAAGCGCCGCTTGCCGCGGCGCGACCTGGACGAAACTCTGCGCGCCCACGCTGCCGAAGCCGGGCTCGAACTGCCCCGCTCGCCGGGCGCCCTCCCGAATGTCTTCCACCGGGCCCTGATGAATGCCGGCGCCCGGCTGCTGCTCGGCGGCGCTGCCGACCTCGGGAGCGAGGAGCTGCTAGGAGCGCTGGAACAGGCCATGCCGAACCACACCGAGATGATCGAGCGTATGCGTGAGGAGTGCCGACAAGCTGAGCTCGCTGGAACCGACCTATTGGCACAGTCCCCGTGGGCTCAGGGCCTTCCCGGCATGGTGCGCACCGTAGAGACGGCCGACGACCGGGACCTATGCCACGCTGTGCACACCTGCACGTTGGCGACTGGCGCCCTTCACGACCTGCTGCGGCGCTCCTCGGTCGAGCCGGAGATCTTCGCCCCGCTGACCGGAGATGTGATGTGGCGGGAGTGGGCCGTTTCCGGTGGCATCACACCAGAGGGGGCACCCGGCTTGGCCGCCGTCGCCCTCAACACAGTCCAGTACCTGACGGGACTGCTGCACGCGTAGGTGACAGTGGGGTTATGCAGCCAGGGCTGCGGGTGGGGTCATGATGGCTTCGTACTCGACGGGGGTCAATCGGGCCAGGCGTTTCTGGCGTCGGCGTCGGTGGTAGGTGCGCTCGATCCAGGTCACGATCGCGATCCGTAGTTTCTGGCGGGTGACCCAGGAACGGCGGTCGAGGACGTTCTTCTGCAGCAGCGCGAAGAAGCTCTCCATGGCCGCGTTGTCGCCGGCTGCACCGACTCTCCCCATCGATCCGATCATGCTGTGACGTGCGAGAACGGCGACGAATTTCCGTGAGCGAAATTGCGACCCGCGATCGGAATGAACGATGCATCCTGCGACCTGGCCCCGACGGGCCACCGCGGATTCAAGAGCCCTCACGGCGAGGCTGGACTTCATCCGGGCGTCGATGGAGTAGCCCACGATGCGGCCGGAGTACACATCCTTGACCGCGCACAGGTAGAGCTTGCCCTCGCCGGTGGCGTGCTCGGTGATGTCCGTCAGCCACAGCCGGTTCGGCCCGGCAGCAGTGAAGTCCCGCCGGACCCGGTCGTCATGGACCGGCGGGCCGGCCTTGGTGTTCTTGCCTCGGCCTCGGCGTTTGCCGAACGCGCTCCACCAGCGGTTGTCGCGGCAGATCCGCCAGGCGGTCCGCTCGGCCATGGCCTCACCGGCCGCCCGGGCCTCGTCGGCCAGGAAACGGTGTCCGAACTCCGGGTCGTCGCGATGCGCGTCGAACAGGGCGTCGGCCCGGTATGCCTCGGCCCTCTCGGTGTCGGTGACCGGTGAAGCCAGCCACCGGTAGTAGGGCTGGCGGGCCAGATTGAGCACCCGGCACGTCACCGCCACCGGCACCCGGTCAGGGTCAGCGGCGGCGGCCAGCTCGCGGACGAGCGGGTACATCATTTTGACGGCAGGTTCGCCTGCGACAGATACGCCGCGGCCCTGCGCAGGACCTCGTTCTCCTGCTCCAGGAGCCGGATGCGCTTACGGGCCTCGCGCAGCTCGGCCGACTCACCCGACACCGGTGCGGGCTTGGCGCCGCCCTCGTCGGTGTTGGCGCGGCGCAGCCACTTCGACAACGTGATCGGGTGGACGCCGAAGTCGGCGGCGATCTGTTCCAGCGTGACGCCGGGCTCGCGGTTGCGTGCGACCCGCACGACGTCCTCGCGGAATTCCTTGGGGTACGGCTTGGGCACTGCAACATCCTTCCAGGCCGCCTCTCAGCAAGCCAGGTCAGGTGTCACCTACGCGTGCAGCAGTCCCGACCGAGCCTGACTGGGCTGCGGAATTGGGTCGCTACATGTCCCTCATGCACGCCTTGGATGTCGCCTACCCCACGCATCCGGGCACATTCAGAGGCGGGATGGAGGCCTGAGTGCGGAGGGTGAGCTGGCCTTCCGGCGGGCTCGGCGACGCCGCTCCACACTCCAGAGCTGACCACCGACACAGCACGACCAGGCCCGCGGCGCTGCCCCCGTGAAGGCGGCTCTTCTGAATCTCCAGTTCAGAAGCTGTCTGTGCTGGAGATCTTCATTCAGCTGGGGCGGCGACGGCGCGGGGCGCCAGCCGACGGCAGTCAGTGGTCTCCCCAGCGGCATAGTGCTTGCCATATCACGATGAGCCAGCTGCTCAAAATCGCTGTTTCTACGGACCCTGGTGCTCCTCGCCAGTAGACATGCGCAGCTTCTCGGCGCGCAGGCGAGGCGACGGAACGTCCGCTGCTTCGGCAGCACTTACCTCGGAGACACGTGATGCGTAACCAGTCCAAGCTTGGCGTTGAGGCTGCCTTCATGAACGTCCAGACCGCGGCGACGTACATGGGCGTCTCGGTGAACACCCTTTACGTCTGGCGCCACCGCCGGCAAGGGCCGCCCAGCTTCCGGATGGGGTCCGGCGGGCGGGTCATGTACCGCCGCGACCTGCTCGACGCGTGGCTCAGCGACCAGCAGCAGGCTGACTCGCGGTCGAACCCGATTCTTAACCCCCTGAACGCAGCGCCGCAGCAGCGCGAACGACGACGCGCTGCTTGACCTGGGGAAACAGTTCCGAGGAGATCAGCAGTATTCGGAATTTCATGCACGCAGAGATCGTCTGTGTGTCTGATCGCGACGCAACTCGCGCCGCGCGAACCATGACCAGGCCAAGGAGAAGGTGCGCATGGCGGGCTACATCGAGGACCGGTGGCTCAGGAAGCGGCCGAACAAGGAGACGGGCAAGCGCGAACGCACGGGACTGTGGGGCAAGTGCACGCGGTACCGCGTCAAGGGGATACCTGGCGTCCGGGACCGTTCGTTTGACACGGTCACGGATGCCAAGGCGTGGCTGGCCGAGACGCAGACCGACGCACGACGAGGGGACTTCGTCGACGCGCGCGACGGTGCGATCAGCCTTCGTGAGTATGTCGAGAAGCACTGGTGGCCGTCCCAGGTGCATCCCGCTCAGACGCTGGAAAGCATGCGGCACCGGATTTGGGGGCACGTGCTGCCGCAGCTCGGAGAGCTGGCGCTCAAGGACATCGGCGTCGCGGAGCTGCGTAGGTGGTCGGCCGATGTGCAGCGGTCACTGGCCTCAAGCACGGCATATGTCGCATGGGTGTACCTCAAGGCGATCATGCAGGCTGCGGTCGAGGACAAGCGTCTGTTCCGGAACCCGTGCAAGGGCAGCAGCTCGATCAAACCGCCGAAGAAGCCGGAGCGCAAGGCTCGCGCCTGGCAGCAGGATCGCGTTGATGCCGTACGCGAGGCGCTGGCCGACCGATACCAGATCGCACTTGACCTCGGGGTCGGGTGTGGGCTCCGGCAGGGGGAGGCGTTCGGGTTCAGCCCAGGCGACGTTCGTGGTGACTCCGTGCACATAGAGCGGCAGGTCCTCATGCATAAGTCGCAGCTGTACTTCGGTCCGCCCAAGGGCGGCAAGGAGCGCGACGCGCCTCTGCCGAAGGTTCTCGCGAAGCGGCTCCTCACGCACCAGGAGCGCTTCGAGCCGATCGACGTGACACTGCCTTGGCTGGATCCCGAGGAGGCCGACCTCGCACGCGAGGACCGGCGCAAGGTGACCGTCCCGCTGCTCGTCTACACCGGGCGTCGTGGTGCGATCAACCGCACCACCTGGAACACCAAGGCGTGGAAGCCCGCGCTCGCCGGCGCCGGAGTCATTCCGCCGCTGCCCAAGCAGCAGCCCGGAGAGAAGCCGTCACGAGTCTGGGAACCCAGCCGAGAGCACGGCTTCCACGTCCTGCGTCATACATATGCTTCGGTGATGCTCGAAGCCGGTGAGTCGATCGTCTCGCTCGCGAAGTGGCTGGGGCACTCCGATCCGGCGTTCACACTCCGGACGTACACTCACTTCATGCCGCAGGCTGGCGCTCGTGGGCTGTCCGCGATCGAAGCATGGTTCACGGATCTTGGCTGAAAGTCCCTGAGAAGTCCCAGGGGGCGAAAGAAGCCAGCCGGGTGCCGGTATACATGCAGGTCAGAGTGTGATCGCTCTCTGAGCGGGACAGAACCCGGCGTACAGCCCGACTCGTCTGCCGCTACCAGCGGCCTTGCGTCAGTTCCGTCCTCAGGCGTGGCTCAGGACGTTGATGACGCGCCCGTTCGGATCGCGTACGAAGAAGCGGCGCACGCCCCACTCCTCGTCGGCCGGGCCGTACACGATCTTCGCCCCGCTGCGCACCACCGCCGCGTACACCGCGTCCACGTCCTCCACCTCCACGCTCAGATCGGGCGTGACCGGGCCGGTCCTGTCGGCGGTCATGATGCTGACCTGGGCCGTGGGATGGGAGGGCGAGGCGAGCGTCATGATCCAGCCCTGGTTCATGACCTCGTCGAGACCCAGGAGCCCGTAGAAGGCGGCGTTGGCCCGCATGACTCCGGAGGTGTCCCCGGTTCCGTCACCCGTGCCGGTCACGATGTTGGGGACGACGCGGCGGACGGACATCGACGGCTCCTGTCGGTGGCTGACGCTGGGCCACCGAGCTTACGACCCGCCCCCCGTCCACGAAGCGCTCACGCCGCCGGTTGCGGACCGCATGGTCTGGTTCCGGCGGTCACGAGGCATGCGGAGGAGGTCAGTTGGGGGCGCCGGCCTGGCTCGGTACGGTTTCGAGGCTGCGGAGCAGACGCTCACCGCGATCTTCGGCCATGTCCAGCGTGGCCAGAACGGCCGGCGTCGAGATGCTCGGGAGCACATAGTGCAGCAGGACCGAGATCCGCCGGCCGAGGTCCTCGCGGTTGGACAGCACCTGGGACATCACCTGGATGCCCGAGAAGGATCCCGCCAGCATCTCCGCGGCCTCGCCCGGATTCACGTGCGGCAGCAGCTCGCCCTGCCCCTTGGCGGCCACCAGGAGGTGTTCGAGCCGGTCTATCCAGCCGCGAAAGGGTGTGCCGCGGTCGAGACCCTCCACGGCCTGGTCCATGGCCAGGCCGACGCTGGCCCGGACCAGTGGCTCATGACGCAGACGATAGGCGAGGAGCATGCCCTGGTCCACCAGTTCCTGGAGCTTCGTGAGCTGGGGCGGCAGCGGATCGCTGTGCAGCTGTATGTCCATCACCCCGAGGGCCAGGTCCTCCTTCGAGGCGAAGTGGAAGTACAGCGCGCCCTTGGTCACCCCCGCGCGCGCCAGGATTTCGCTGATGGTCGCGCTGCTGTAGCCGCGCTCGTCGAACACGTCGGCGGCCGCCACCAGGATCGACCTGCGGGTCTGGATCGCGCGCGCCTGCTGTGCCATCAGCTTCTCTCTAACTGGTGGCGTGGTTGATGCCACAGGGGGTTGGCTGGAAAGGAAAACCGGGCTGTCAGTATCTTACTGCGGGGCGGCTCGGCCCTTTGACTCGGATCCTCCTGGGGGAACTTCATGGTTCAGCTCACCTCACGCAGCGCTTCGATGTCGGTGGAGAGCGTCGAGCGGGCCGTGTACTCCACGGGTGCCGGCCGCGCCGAGGCCTCCTCCGGCAGCCCGGAAGAGGCCGGCGCCCCGGCCGGGGAGGAGCCCGGCCGCAGAGAAGGCTCACCCGATCGGCTGAGACAGCTGGTCCACCGGACCGACCCGCTCGACGTCTTCCCCACCGGGCTCACCCGGCTCACCGACACCCAGTTCTCGGTACCGGCCCACTGGCCGCGGTCCCACCGCTTCTTCGCCCCGGTCGGCAGTCACCAGGACCCCCTGCTCATAGCCGAGACCATGCGGCAGACGACGATGATGATCGCCCACGCCCAGTTCGGTGTGCCGGTCGGCGACGCCTTCGTGATGTGGGAGCTGAGGTACACCTCCGCGTCCGAGCGGCTGGAGCTGGGCGAGGACCCGTGGGACATCACGGTGGACGTGTCCTGCTCCCGGATCCGCCGCCGCGGCCGGAGCCTCGGCTCGATGCACATCGAGCTCCTCCTGCACCGACGCGGCACCGTGCTCGCCACCGGAGGCGGCCGGATCAGCTGTACCTCCGCCGCGGCGTACCAGCGGCTGCGCGGCCACCGCAGCGCCGTTCTCGACACCCCGATACCCCTCCTGCCCGCCGTCGCACCGCGCACGGTCGGCAGGACCTCCGAGAACGACGTCGTCCTGTCGCCCGGCACGGACCCCGGCACCTGGCTCCTGCGGCTCGACACCCGGCACCCGACACTCTTCGGCCGGCCCAACGATCACGTACCGGGCATCCTGCTGCTGGAGGCGGCCCGGCAGGCCGCGCACGCGGCCACCGGCTCGGCCTTCCTGCCGACGGCGATGGATGCCGACTTCCTCCAGTACGTCGAGCTGGACCGCCCCTGCCGGATCGAGGCCACGGCGCTCCCCGCCGACGGCGACGACCCCCTCGCGCCCGCCGGAGTGTTCGTACGGGCCGTTCAGGACGGCGAACCGGCTTTCACCTGCACCCTCCGCTCGCCGGAACTCCACCCGGCCGGGCCCGGCGATGTCAGAACGGACCTCTCATGACCCCCCGCATCCTCATCACCGGCGCGACCGGCTTCATCGGCAGCCGGGTGGCCGCCGCCGCCCGCGCGACGCCCGGGATCCGGCTGCGTCTGATGACCCACCGGACCGCCCTCGACACCCCGGCGGACGGAATCGACTGCGAGACGGTGTACGGGGACCTGGCCGACCCCGGATCGCTGCGCGGCAGCTGCGAGGGCGTCGACGCCGTGATCCACTGCGCCTCCCGGGTCGGCTCCGACGAGCAGACCGCCCGGACCGTCAACGACCACGGAACCCGTGCGCTGGTCGACGAGGCCGTACGCAGCGGAGCCGGCCGGATCGTCCTGCTGAGCACCGCGTCCGTCTACGGCCGCGGCCCCTTCACCGCGCTGCTTCCCGGAGCGGCCGAGCCCGCCCCCGTCTCCGCCACCAGCCTGACCCGGATCGCCGCCGAGCAGCACGTCCTGGCGGCCGGGGGAGCCGTCCTGCGCCCGCACGTCGTGCACGGGGCGGGGGACCGGTGGGCGATCCCCGGACTGGTTGCCCTGCTGAGGTACCTGTCGGCGGCACCCGCCGGATGCGACGCCCGCCACTCGCTGATCGACGTGGAGAGCCTGGGCCGCGCACTGCTCGGGGCGGCGCTCGCCCCGAAGCCGCCGTCCGGCGTCTACCACGTCAACCATCCCGAGCCGGTGACCTGTTCGGAACTGCTGTCCACGGTGCTCGGCGAACTCGCCCTGCCCTGGGCGGGTACGGAGATCGCACTGGACGAGGCCCGTACCCGGCTGGCCGGCGTCCCGTACGCCGCGCACCACTTCGACATGCTCACCGTGGACCACTGGTTCGCCGACGAACGGGTCGGCGAGGACCTCGGCTGGGCCCCGGGCCCGGACTTCCGGACGTCCTTCGCGCAGCACGCCCCCTGGTACCGGGAGTTCCTCAGCCGCTGAGGCCGCTGAGGCCGCCGATGCCGGCGGGGCCGGCCCTCACGCGCCTGCCGGGTCCGGGATGCGCGTGCCCGTCCCGCTCACCCGCACCCGTGCGTCGCCCGCCCGCAGGGTGACGGTCAGCGTGCCGGGGCGGCCCATGTCCTCACCCTGGTGCAGGGTCAGCGAGGCGGTCTCCGGGACCAGCGACAGGGCGCGCAGGTACGCACCGAACGCGGCGGCCGCCGCGCCCGTCGCCGGGTCCTCGACCACACCGCCGACCGGGAACGGGTCGCGGACGTGGAAGACGTCGTCCGAAGCACGCCACACCAGCTGGACCGTGGTGAGGTCCAGCCGGTGCATCAGGGCTTCGAGACGCGCGAAGTCGTAGGAGAGCGCGGCCAGCCGCTCACGGCTCGCGGCGGCCAGCACCAGATGACGGGCGCCCGCGTAGGCGATGCGGGGCGGCAGGGCCGGGTCGAGATCGGTGGCCGGCCAGTCCAGCGCGGCCAGTGCCTCCGCCACGTCCTCGGCGGCGGCGTCCGTGACGTGTGGCTCCACGCTGGTGAGGGTCGCCCGCAGCTCGGTCCCCTCGCGGACGACGGTGACGGGCACCGGGCCGGCCGCGGTGGCGAACTCCAGGTCCCCGGGGCCGTCCCGCTCGGCGAGGGCCAGGGCCGTGGCCACGGTGGCATGACCGCAGAACGGGACCTCGGCCTTCGGGCTGAAGTAGCGGATCGCGTAACCGCGCGCACCGGGCTCCGAGGCGTCGGTCCGGCCGGTCAGGAACGCCGACTCGCTGTACCCGACCTCCGCCGCGACGGCGAGCATGCCCGCCTCGTCCATACCGGAGGCGTCCAGCACGACCCCGGCGGGATTTCCGCCCGAGGGATCGGCGGAGAAGGCGGTGTAGCGGAGGAGATCGGTCCCGGGAAGATCAGTCATGTGCGGCACAACCGCGCCGCGGTCCGGGGCATTCCCCCCAGTGGTCCCGCCCGCCCCCCTGCCGGGCGGGACCGGGAAGGACCCGGACCGCGGCAGTCGGGGTGCGAGTCCGGCAGGTATCGGTCGTTCGGGTCCGAGAGATGGTCAGTCGTGTTCGCCGGGGGCCGTTTCCCGCCCGGTTCCGTCAGCCCCGGCCCACGTACGGCATCCCCGTCGCCATCACGGTGGTGAACTGGACGTTCGCCTCCAGTGGCAGCTCCGCCATGTGGACCACCGTCCGGGCCACGTCCGAGGCCGCCATCACCGGCTCCACCGCCAGCTCGCCGTTGGCCTGGAGGATCCCGGTCCGCATCCGCTCGGTCATCTCGGTCGCGGCGTTGCCGATGTCGATCTGGCCGCAGGCGATCCGGTACGGGCGGCCGTCCAGCGACAGCGACTTCGTCAGACCGGTCATCGCGTGCTTGGTCGCGGTGTAGGCGACCGAGTGCGGGCGCGGCGCGTGCGCGGAGACCGAGCCGTTGTTGATGATCCGCCCGCCCTGCGGGTCCTGCTCCTTCATCTGCCGGTACGCCGCCTGCGCGCACAGGAACGCCCCCGTCAGGTTCACGTCGACCACCGTGCGCCAGTCGTCGTACGCGAGGTCCTCGACCGGAACGGCGCGCGGCCCGAAGGTGCCCGCGTTGTTGAAGAGCAGATCGAGGCGGCCGAAGCACTCCCGTACGGAGGAGAACAGGGCGTCCACGTCGTCCGGGCGCGACACGTCGGCGGGGACGGTGATCACCTGGGCTTCCGGACCGGCCAGCGCGGCGGTCTCGGCGAGGGGCTCCGGGCGGCGGCCCGCGAGCGCCACCGACCAGCCGGCGCCGCACAGTGCCAGAGCCACCGCGCGGCCGATTCCGGAGCCCGCGCCCGTGACCACAGCCGTCTTCGTCGCGGAGTTCAACAGATTGTTGCTCATGGTGCGGCAGCGTACGCCGCCCGCTCCGGAGGATGCGGCCGGGGGCAAACGGCGCGTCCGGGTGGGGGGTTCGCGTCCCGCGGGTGATTCCCGCACGCGGCACCGGCGATTCCCCGGCTGCCGCACCCGAAGTTAATGATCATGGTTTTGCCGCGTACGCGGAGTTTGCCCCTGGGGATCCATTCCTGCCGCATTCCTCATCCGGGCGACGTCCGTGCGACGCGAGCACGACAACCGCCCGATGCGTCGGCCCGATGGACTTCCCCCACATCACCAGTCAGGGGAGGGACAGATGACGCTCTCATCGCACCAGCAGGAGCTGCGCGACGCGGTCCGGAACACCGGCCGCCGCCGCTTTCTCACCGTCACCGGAGCCGCCGCCGCACTCGCGTTCTCCGTCGGCCTGCCGGCCGCGGGAGCGGCGAGCGCCGCAGAGCTCGACACCCGGCAGATCGGCGAGGACCCGTTCACCCTCGGCGTCGCCTCCGGCGACCCGCTGCCCGAATCCGTCCTCCTGTGGACGAGACTCGCGCCCCGCCCGTTCGAGCCCGACAGCGGACTGCCCGCCGCCCGTATCGAGGTGCGCTGGGAGGTGGCCCGTGACGAGCGCTTCCGGTACGTCGTCCGGCGCGGCACCGCCACCGCCCACCCGGAGTTCCACCACAGCGTCCACGTGGAGGTCAAGGGCCTCGCACCGGACCGCGTGCTCTACTACCGCTTCCGCGCCGGACAGTGGACCAGCCCCGTCGGCCGGACCCGTACCGCGCCCGCCCCCGGCGCCCACAAGCGCGAACTGTCCCTGGCCGCCGTCTCCTGCCAGGCCTACCACGACGGCTACTTCACCGCGTACAAGCACCTCGCCCAGGAGGACGTCGACGTCGTCTTCCACCTCGGCGACTACCTCTACGAGTACGCCGTCACCGCGACCGGCGGAGCCCGTAACTACACCGACCGGACCCTGCCCGCCCTCTTCAACCGGGAGACGACCACGCTGGAGGACTACCGGCTGCGGTACGCCCTCTACAAGTCGGACCCGGACCTGCGCGCCGCCCACGCCGCGCACCCCTTCGTCGTCACCTGGGACGACCACGAGACCGAGAACAACTACGCGGGCGAGACCCCCGAGAACAGCGTGCCGCCCGAGGAGTTCCTGATCCGCCGGGCCGCCGCCTACCGCGCGTACTGGGAGAACCAGCCGCTGCGCGCCCCGCAGCGGCCCGAAGGCCCGGACATGAAGCTCTACCGGCGCCTCCAGTTCGGCCGCCTCGCCCAGTTCGACATCCTCGACACCCGCCAGTACCGCAGCGACCAGGCGTACGGCGACGGCTGGCAGACTCCCGGACCCGAGTCCGAGGACCCGTCGCGCACCCTGACCGGCGCCGCCCAGGAGCGCTGGCTGATCGACGGCTGGCGTCACTCGAAGGCCACCTGGAACGTCGTCCCGCAGCAGGTCACCTTCGCCCAGCGGCGCGATGTGCCGACCGACGCCTACAAGCTCTCCATGGACTCCTGGGACGGCTACCCGGCGTCCCGCGACCGCGTCCTGAGGGGCGCCGAGGCCACCGGCGTGGACAACCTCATGGTGCTGACCGGCGACGTGCACGTCGGCTACGCCTTCGACCTGAAGCGGGACTTCGACGACCCCTCGTCCCGCACCGTCGGTACGGAGATCGTCGCCACCTCGATCACCAGCGGCAAGGACGGCTCGGAGAAGCCCGCGAACTGGACGAACCTCACGACCGCCAATCCGCACATGAAGTACTACAACGGCCGGCGCGGGTACGCCCTCGTCACCCTCCAGGAGCGCCAGGCACGCGCCGACTACCGCACGGTGTCCGCCGTCACCACGCCCGGCGCCCCCGTGACGACGGCCGCCTCGTTCGTCACGGAGGCCGGCAACCAGGGCCTGACCCCGGCCTGACCGCGAGGGACGGCAGCCCCTACGGCACCAGGCCGTCCACGGGGTAGCGGACGCCGATGCGCTCACGTACCGCGTCGAGCGTCCGCATCACCGCGAGCGAACCGTCCAGCGGCACCAGCGGGGACTCCGTCTCGCCCGCCCGGACCGCCCGCATCACCTCGGCCGCCTCGAACTGCATGCCCGACAGACCCTCCGGCCCCGGTCCGGAGGTGATCTCCTCCGGCTCCCGGCCCGCCCGGTGGAGCACGAAGTGCCGCGGATGGAAGAAGCCCTCCGGGAAGTCGATCCGGCCGGCCGTCCCGATCACCGTGGCGGCCGTCGGGTGGTGCCCGACGAGTGAGCAGGACAGCAGGGCGTTGGCCCCCGACTCCCAGCTCA
The DNA here is from genome assembly GCF_035917155.1 of Streptomyces sp. NBC_00385. Classification (NCBI taxonomy): domain Bacteria; kingdom Bacillati; phylum Actinomycetota; class Actinomycetes; order Kitasatosporales; family Streptomycetaceae; genus Streptomyces; species Streptomyces sp. NBC_00385. Next base: position 6,307,711 of record NZ_CP107951.1, read on the forward strand.
GCAGCATGCCGGTGTTCAGGTCCACGCCCTCCGGCGACAGCAGCGCGTCGGCCTGCACCCGGTCCGGCTCGCCCAGCAGCAGCTGCGCGAACGACACGGGATAGACCCCGAGGTCCAGCAGGGCGCCGCCGCCCAGAGCGGGATCGCGCAGCCGGTGTTCGGCGCCGAAGTCACCCGCGAAGCCGAAGTCGGCCTGCACGGTGCGGATCTCGCCGATCGCCCCGTCCCGCACCAGCTCCGTCATCCGCCGGATGACCGGGTTGCAGTACGTCCACATCGCCTCCATCAGGAAGAGGCCGCGGTCCCGGGCGAGCTTCACCAGCTCCCGGGCCTCGCGCTCGTTGATCGTGAACGCCTTCTCGCACAGCACGTGCTTCCCGGCCTCCAGGGCCAGGGCGGCCGCCTCCCGGTGCGCGGAGTGCGGCGTGGCCACGTACACCACGTCGACCTCCTCGTCGGCGACGAGCCCGGCCCAGCTCCCGTAGGCCCGCGGTATGCCGAACCGCTCCGCGAAGGCGTTCGCCGAAGCGTTCGTCCGGGAGGCCACGGCCACCACCTCCGCATCGGGCATCGCCTGCAGGTCAGCGGTGAAAGTCGCCGCGATTCCACCTGTCGCCAGCACGCCCCAACGGACAGTCCTGCTCATGCACGCTCCCAAAAAGGTGTCGACCATTCCGGCTGAGCTGAGAGCATAGAGGCGGATTCAACAACTGTGACTCCTCCCCGCCGTGAGGGGCGGGGCTTCTCGCTATGCCGTGTTGGCGTCCTACGGACCGGCCCGGCCCGTAGGACGTTGAGTGCCCCGACCTCGTCGGCGTGGGCCGTAGGAGAAAGGTTCAGCTTCGCCTCCTACCGATATCTGCGCCACGAGCTCACCGGCCTTACCGGCTGGGCGATCATGCATGGCCGGTTCTGGCCCCGTCGTACCTCACAGGTCTTGAGGCGGAGCACCGTTCAGCATCGTCAAGCAGCAGAATCGTCAGCTCTGATCATCACGTCAGAGCAGTCACGAGATCGTATTCCACCCGGCCAGGGCCGGAATTCCCTGTGAAGACCAACTATGGAGATGAGAATGCCGGACAGCGGCCTCAGCCGGGCCCAGCCGATACCCACGACCGACACCGGGGACAGAGTTCCCGCCCTCACCCCTCCACCCGGCTCCGCCGCCACCGCGGCAGCCCGGCGCACCGGAATCCTCGTCACCCTGGTCCTCGGCGGACTGACCGCGCTGCCGCCGCTGTCCATGGACATGTACCTCCCGGCGCTCCCCGCCGTCACCGACGCATTGCACGCACCCGCCGCCACGGTCCAGCTCACCCTGACCGCCTGCCTCGCCGGCATGGCACTCGGCCAGCTCGTCGTCGGCCCGATGAGCGACCGCTGGGGCAGACGCCGCCCGCTGCTCGTCGGGATGCTCGTCTACATCTTCGCCACCGCGATCTGCGTCTTCGCCCCGACCGCCGAACTCCTCATCGGCTTCCGGCTCCTCCAGGGCCTCGCGGGCGCGGCCGGCATCGTCATCGCCCGGGCGGTGGTGCGTGACCTGTACGACGGCGAGGCGATGGCCAGGTTCTTCTCGACCCTGATGCTGATCTCCGGAGTCGCTCCGGTGATCGCCCCGGTCATCGGCGGCCAGGTCCTGCGGATCACCGACTGGCGGGGCATCTTCGCCGTGCTGACCGTCGTCGGCGTCCTGCTCACCCTCGTCGTCTGGAAGTGGCTGCACGAGACCCTGCCGCCCGCCGAGCGCCACACCGGCGGGGTCGGCGACGCGCTGCGCACCATGCGCGGGCTGCTGGCCGACCGGGTGTTCACCGGTTACATGATCGCGGGCAGCCTCGCCTTCGCCGCGCTCTTCGCATACGTGAGCGCCTCGCCGTTCGTCGTGCAGGAGATCTACGGCGCCTCGCCGCAGACCTTCAGCCTCCTCTTCGGTGTCAACTCCATCGGGCTGATCGCCGTCGGCCAGATCAACGGCAAGATCCTCGTCGGCCGGGTCAGCCTCGACAAGGCGCTCGGCTTCGGCCTCGCGGTCATCGTGCTGGCCGCGACGGCGCTGCTCCTGATGACATCGGGGGTCTTCGGGGACGTCGGGCTCGTACCCGTCGCGACCGGCCTGTTCGTGCTGATGTCGGCGATGGGCCTGGCGATGCCGAACACCAACACACAGGCGCTGATGCGCACCAAGCACGCCGCCGGCTCCGCCTCCGCGCTGCTCGGCACCTCACAGTTCCTGATCGGGGCCATCGCCTCGCCGCTCGTCGGCATCGCGGGCGAGGCCACGGCCGTGCCGATGGCCGTCGTGCAGCTGGTGTGTGCGGTCGGCGCGATGACGTGCTTCCTGGGGATGTGCCGGCCCTGGCGGCAGGTGGCCACCCGGCTCTGAGGGCCGCGGCGCGTCAGTCCTCCCGGCTCCGAGCGCCGCGTCAGTCCGCCCGGCTCCGAGGGCCGCGCCGCGGTCAGTCCGCCCGGGGGTAGCCGATCAGATGCAGCCGGTCCTTGTCGTCGGTCCAGCGGAACAGCCCGACCCCCTCGGCGCCCTCCGCGCCGGGCATCCGCACATTCGGCGCCAGCAGCTCCGTCGACCCCGTCGAGAGTTCCGCCTCGACGGGGAAGCCGCCCCCGGCCAGCGCGTCCGCCGCGTTGCGCACGCTCGTCGCCCCGTACGCCGTTCCGTCGTCGGTCACCGATGCCAGGGCGAGGGTCCTGGACCCCTCGGTGTCCTCGAAGCAGAAGCCCTTGCCGGCCTCCAGGTCGAACGCGAGGTTCCCGGCCACCAGATAGCCGCCCGAGGGCGAGACGACGGCCTGCGGGTACTGGCCCGGCGCGATGGCCGGCTTGTGGCACCGCACGGAGACCAGCGCCTTGCCCGTCTCCGTGTCGTGCACCGTCCACAGGTCGTGGGTCGCCGCGAGCTTCGCGCCCTTGGCCAGCTGCCACTTCGCCAGCACCACTCCGGGGGCCACGGACGTCGGGATTCCGCTCTGCCGGTCGGCGCCCTTCGGCGCCACGTTCCGGCTGAACCAGCCGCCCTGCACCCAGAACTCCCGGGCGCCGCTCACCAGCAGACCCTTCGACGTCAGCCCACGCACCTCGGTGAGCTGCCTGCACGACGCGCAGCCCTTCGGGTACTTCAGCGCCTTGGCGGGAACCCTGGTGATCCTGCCCGTCGCCGGGTCGACGACCGCGCTCGTGGCCCCGCCGTTGCCGATCACGATGCCGGGGCCGGTGCCGGTGACGGTCGGAGCCGTGGCCCACGGCACGTCCACGCGCTGCCGGCCACCGTCCTCCACGGTGTACACGTCGAGCGAGACGATCCGGTCGGCGGGCGCCGGTGCCTCCTGGCCGACCTTCCCGTACGACCAGGTGACGAAGTACTCCTGGTCGTCCGTGGTGACGGTGAACAGCTTCGGGAAGTGCGTGGCCGCCGGCGGGCGCCAGGCATCCCCGCTCCAGCCGGCCCGCCCGGTCTCCGAGTCGATCGTCCGCAGCCGGTACTCGCCCTCGGCCGTCCGCACCAGATAGGCGAGCCGGCCGGTCGTCCGGGAGATCGCGTAGTCGGGAGAGGTGTCGACGAGCTCCCAGCCGCGCCGCGTCGTGTACGAGGCGGGGACGGTCAGCTGCGTCGCCGGGCCCGTGCTCTTCCTCACCGGCTTCTTCGGCTTGCCGTCGTCCTTCTTGCCGCCGCCCCCGCACGTCGCCAGCAGGAGCAGCAGCGCCAGCACCAGCAGCCCGCCGACCAGAGCCAGGCGCACGACGCGCTGCCTCGTGGTCCCTCCGCCGGCCGGAGCCAGGCGTCCGAACTGCAGTCTCATGGTCCCCCCGATGAGCAATACCCGACCTGGGCCTTCGCGCGAGCAATTCCCGACGAGGGCCTTCGCGCCGGTCAGCGTAGCAACTGGTCCGTAACCCTTCGCAGTTCGGTTCCGTCCCCGTTCCGTCCCGATTCCGCACGGAGTCCGGGCCCGTTCACGTCCGCCTACAATTCCTCGGTGAACGCCACCCTCCCCACCGCGGAAGCCCTGCGCGCGGCCCTGGCCGGACTCCTCGACGGACTGCCGCCCAAGCAGGCCGCCCAGGCCGTCGACCGGCTCATCGCCAACTACCGGGGAACCACTCCCACCGACACCCCGCTGCTCCGCGACCGCTCGGACGTCGCCGCGTACGCCGCGTACCGGATGCCCGCGACGTTCGAGGCCGTACGGTCCGTCCTCGACGCCCTGCGCGACGCCGCCCCGGACTGGGCGCCGGCCACGCACACCGATGTCGGCGGCGGCACCGGCGCGGCGAGCTGGGCCGTCGCCGGGGCCTGGGACGGGCCGCGGACCACCGTCCTGGACTGGGCCGAGCCGGCCCTCGCCCTCGGCCGCGAACTGGCCGCGGCCTCCGGCCTCCCGGGACTGCGCGACGCCGCGTGGCAGCGGGCCCGCATCGGCAAGGACCTGGCACTGGACGCCACCGACCTGGTGACCGTCTCCTATGTGCTCAACGAACTCACCCCCGAGGCCCGCACCGCCCTCGTCGACGCCGCGGCCCGCGCGGCGCAGGCCGTCGTGATCGTCGAGGCCGGCACCCCCGACGGCTACGCCCGCGTCATCGAGGCCCGCGACCGGCTGATCGCCGCTGGGCTCACCGTCGCCGCGCCCTGCCCGCACAGCGACGCCTGCCCCATCGAGCCGGGCACGGACTGGTGCCACTTCTCGGCCCGGGTCAGCCGCTCCTCGCTGCACCGGAAGGTGAAGGGCGGCTCGCTTCCGTACGAGGACGAGAAGTTCAGCTACGTCGTCGCCACCCGCTTCACCCCGCGGCCCGTCCAGGCGCGGGTCACGCGGCGGCCGCAGATCCGCAAGGGCCAGGTGCTGCTTGAGCTCTGCACCCGGGACGAGGCGCTGCAACGGGCCACGGTCACCAAGCGGCACGGCGCGCTCTACCGCGCCGCCCGGGACACCGACTGGGGCGACGCCTGGCCGCCCCCGGAGGACACGGCCTAGCGTCGCCCCGCACGACCTGCCGTCTGCCGCGCGACGCCATGCACGCACTCTCGCCGCACCGGCCCCAGGCCCCGGTACGTCCAGTACAGGGACCTGGAGCCGGCACGCCGAGAGCACGCACCTGACGCCGCGCTGCCGCCCTTCGGGCGACGACGGCAGTCTGACGACAGGCCCTAGGCCCGCAGCTCCTGGGTGCAGCACTTCACGCTGCCTCCGCCCTTGAGCAGCTCGCCCAGGTCCATCGGCACCGGTTCGAAGCCGCGGTCGCGCAGCGGGTCGAACAGGCCCGTGGCGGCCTGCGGCAGCACGACGTGGAGCCCGTCGCTCACCGCGTTCAGCCCGAGAGCGGCGGCATCCGCCTCGCCGGCGAGCAGCGCGTCCGGGAAGAGCCGTGCCAGCACGGCCCGGCTGCCCGGTGAGAAGGCACCCGGGTAGTACATGATCTCGTCGGCCGCGTCGTCGAGGACGCTCAGCGCCGTGTCCAGGTGGTAGTAGCGCGGGTCGACCAGATCGAGGCCGATCACCGGCCGCCCGAAGAACTCCTGCGCCTCGTCGTGGGAGAGCGGGCTCGACCGGAAGCCGCGCCCCGCCAGGACGTACGAGGAGGTCACCGCGAAGTCGCCCTCGCCCTCGTTGATGTGGACGGGCTCGTGGATCTCGGTGAAGCCGTGGCCGCGGAACCAGCCGAGGTGGGCGGCCGCCTCCGGGAACCGTTCCTGGTACGCGAACCGGGCCCCCAGCACCCGGCCGTCGATGACGGTGGCCCCGTTGGCGGCGAAGACCATGTCCGGCAGGTCCGGGTCGGGCGTGAGCAGCTCCACGGTGTGGCCGAGGGCGCGGTAGCGGCCCAGCAGGTCCTCCCACTGGGTCTGCGCCAGCGGGAGGTCGACGGGCTTGGTGGGATCCATCCACGGGTTGATGGAGTACGTCACCCTGAAGTGCGCCGGGGCACACATCAGGTAGCGGCGGGGTGTGGCTTCACGAGGCAACGAGGGCTCCTCACGAATCGTCGCGGCGGCATTGGTGGCCGCTGCGGCCGGTGCGTCGCACGGGTCTGTGCGTGAGCCCATGGTGCGCCGTTCCGGGCCGTCGGCACAGTGGACCGATCGGGTGGTTCCGTACAGCTGTGTGACGTGTGACGGACTCGTCCCCGCTGAGGGTGGCCGGCACCCCGTCCCGGGCCTCCGATCACCTGAAATTCATCTGCCATTTCATGACAATCAGCATGTTATCGGTCACTGCGGGGCAACGGCTGTCGTACCCCGCTTCAGGACTCTGGCCACCCGGAGCGCAGGATGGTGGGACCATGGGCAGGGGCAACGCTTGAGGTAAGGGGATAGATGGGCGCCGATTTCAGCCGTGCTCGCGGCTCAGAGAGCAGGTTTTCCCACTGGCTGCGCCGTCGGCCCAAACCGCAGCAGGGCGACGCCGACGGCAGCGCACGGCTGGCGCTGCTCCTGGCCGTGGCCGAGGCCGGGATGCCGATCGCGCCCGCCGCCCATCCGGTCGGCTACCGATGTTCGTGCGAACGCGTCGGCTGTCCCACCCCCGCCAGGCACCCGATCTCCTTCGCCTGGCAGACGCAGTCCACGACCGACCGCGCCCAGATCGAGCGCTGGGCCCTCAGCCAGCCGCAGGCCAACTTCATCACCGCGACCGGCATGATCCACGACGTTCTCGACGTTCCGCTGTCGGCCGGTACGCAGGCGCTGGAGCGGCTTCTCGCCGCCGGTATCGACGTGGGCCCGGTGGCCCGGTCCGGCGACGACCGGATGCTCTTCTTCACCGCGACGCGCGGTACGCCGGAGGACGAGGACGAGTGGTGGCCGTGCGAGCTGGACTGCCACCCCGAGACGATGGACGAGCACCCCGGACTGCGGTGGCACTGCCGCGGCAGCTATGTCCTGCTGCCGCCGGCCATGCTCCCCGGTGAGCTCGACGTCCACTGGGTGCGGGGCCCGGAGAATCCGCTGCCGGACCCGCTGACCCTGCTGGAGACGCTGACGGACGCGTGCGCCCGGTTCGTGGGATCCGCGGAGCAGAGCGACGTCGATCACGAGTCGGTGGCCTGGCCGATGGGCCGGTAGCCGGAGCGGCCACAGCGCGAGCAGAGATGGGGCAAGGGCCTGGGGCGACGCGAAAGCCCCAGGACCGCCCGACGCCCTAGGAGCCCTTCGCCGACGTCAGGCCCGGTACCCGGTTCAGCACGATCACCTTGCCCGCACCGGCACCCTTCTTCGGGACGTACACCAGCTGGCTGGAGACCCGCTCCTTCGTGAGCGTGCTCCGCACCTTTCCGGTCATCAGCGCCGCGACGTCCGGGGACACCGTCGGGCGCAGGCCCTGGGCCGCCGTCTGCCGCTCGAAGTGCTTGCTGCTGAAGAAGACCAGCGCACCGCCGTCGGCCGTCTCCAGGCCGACCGGTGCGAACGTCCCGCTGTTCAGCGGCTGGTCGATGTACTGGTACGAGAACCCGGCCCGCCGGGTGTTCAGGCGTGCGGTGCGCCAGACCGAGGTGGCCGCTCCGGGGGCGAACACATCCGGCGTGCCCTTCTGCAGGTACCCGGTGTACTGCGCGCCCAGGTCCTGCGGTGCCACCGCCAGGGCGGCGCTGTCCGAGGCCACCGGGGTCGCCCACCCCTCGCCGTCCTTCGCGAATTCGGGGATCCGGGTCGGGGTGGCGACCGCCAGATAGGCGGCCTTCCATCCCGCGTCGGGCCCGGACCTGACGAAGACGAACAGCCAGCGGGTGTCCTGCTTCCCGCTGTCCTGATCACGGTTGGAGTCGGTGTCCGCGACGAACCACCGAGGCCAGCCGGCCTTCTTCGGGATGACGTACTTCGCGTCGGTCAGCTCCAGCGGCCGGTGGTTCGCGTTGCCGTCGGGGTTGTTCTTCTGCCGGGCCCGCAGCCCCGCCTGGTTGATCGCGCCGAGCGGACCGGTGACCCGGTCCGCGTCCTGCGCGGGGTCGTAGGCCTTGTCCGCCGCGTTGTACGCGGCGGTGAAGTCGGCCAGGGCCTGCGCGGCCTCAGACCGCGTCGCCGCCCGGACGACTTCCAGCTCGCCGTGCACCGTCACGCACCCGCTCGCCGTCATGCTCAGCACCGTCGCTGTCGCGAGCCCCGTCGCCAGCCGAACCGGCCTCAGGCTTCTCATCCGTTGCTTTCCGCGCCTTCTGATCCGTCGCACCCGCTGCGGGGCCCTCTGACCGTCCGAACCCTACCGGGGAGAGGAACAGCGCGAGTGTGGGGATCAGATACAGCGCCCACACCGTGATCTGGAGAACGGTCGGGTCGGGCTGGAAGTTGAACGTGCCCTTCAGCAGCGTGCCGTACCAGCTGTCGGGCGGAATCGTGGCGCTGATGTCGAACGCCCGGTTCTGCAGCCCGCCGAGGAACTCGGCCTCCTGCAGGTCGTGGACGCCGTACGCGAGCACACCCGCCGCGACGACGACCAGCATGCCGCCGGTCCAGGTGAAGAACCTCGCCAGGTTGATCCTCAACGCGCCCCGGTAGAACAGCCACCCCAGCACGACGGCCGTGGCGATGCCCAGCACCGCGCCGATCATCGGATGCCAGCCGTCGTCCGCCGCGTGCACCGCGCGCCACACGAACAGCGAGGTCTCCAGGCCCTCACGGCCCACCGCGAGGAGCGCCGTGGCGACCAGGGCGCCGGTGCCCATCGCGAGCGCCGCGTCGAGCTTTCCGTGCAGCTCCGCCTTCAGGTGCCGCGCGGTACGGCGCATCCAGAAGACCATCCAGGTGACCAGGCCGACCGAGACGATGGACAGCGAACCGCCCAGTGCCTCCTGGGCCTTGAACGTCATCTCCTGCGAACCGAACTCGAGTCCGGCGCCGAAGCCCAGGCTGACGACGACGGCGAGGGCGACACCGATCCAGATCGGCAGCAGCTTGTGCCTGTTGCGGGTCTTCACCAGGTACGCGATGAGGATGCAGACGACCAGGCTGGCCTCAAGGCCCTCGCGCAGGCCGATCAGGAAGTTACTGAACACGTTTCGGTTCCCTTTCCGCTTCGAGTCCCGTTACGAGAACAGCGCCCGGCCCCACCAGTCGTCCTTGTCGTGGACGCCCGGCGGGACGGCGAAGTGCGCCGAACCCACGTGCTGGATGTACTCGTTGAGTGCGTCGTGTGCCGCCAGGCGCCGCTGCAGCGGTACGAACGCCGTGCGGGTGTCGCGCTGGTAGGCGAGGAAGAACAGTCCGGCGTCGAGCCGGCCCAGGCCGTCCGTGCCGTCGGTGAAGGAGTAGCCGCGCCGCAGGATCGTCGCCCCGTCGTTGGTGTCGGGGTGCGCCAGCCGGACGTGCGCGGTCGGCAGCATCGCCTTCAGGAACGGCTCGTCGCGCTCCTTCGCCTTGCCGACCGGGGCGCCCTCGCCCTTGTCGCGGCCGAAGACGTCCTCCTGCTCCTGCAGTCCGGTCCGGTCCCACGTCTCGATGTGCATCCGGATACGCCGGGCCACGAGGTACGAACCCCCGGTCATCCAGCCGGCGTTGTCCTTCCCGCCCACCCATACGTGCGCGTCGAGGGCGGCGGTGTCCGTGCCGGAGATGTTCCGGGTGCCGTCCTTGAAGCCCATCATGTTGCGCGGGGTCTGGGCGTCGGGTGTCGTCGAGGACGTCTTGCCGAAGCCCAGCTGCGACCAGCGGATCGCGGTGCGGCCCATGCCGATCCTGGCGAGGTTGCGGATGGCGTGCACCGCCACCTGCGGGTCGTCCGCACACGCCTGGACACACAGGTCGCCGCCGCTGCGGGCCCGGTCGAGGTTGTCGCCCGGGAACTTCGGCAGCTCGACGAGCGCGTCCGGACGCCTGTCCTCCAGGCCGAAGCGGCCCTTGGCGAACAGCGAGGGGCCGAAGCCGATCGTCAGCGTCAGCCGGGACGGCTTGAGCCCGAGGGCCTCGCCGGTGTCGTCCGGCGGCGCCTCGGCCGGGCCCCCGTAGGCGCCGCCGCCGACCGCGTGACCGGCCGTCATCCGCTCGGCCGCCCGGGTCCACTCCTTGAGCAGCGCGACCAGTTCGGCCCGGTCCTTCGTCGTCACGTCGAACGCGGCGAAGTGCAGCCGGTCCTGGACCGCCGTGGCGATCCCCGCCTGGTGCGCACCGTGGAACGGCACCGCCGCGCCGCTGTCCGCGGCCGTCACGGCGGTGTCCCCGGAACGCACCGCGGCCACCGCGCCGCCCGCCACGGCCGCGCCGAGCGCGAGCCCGGCACCGCCCCAGCCGAGCAGAGCGCGCCGAGAAGGGGCACCCGCGGGTTCCTGCCGGCTCTCCCCGGCCTGCTCGGTCATGACCGCTACCTCTTTCCGGCCGGTTACTTCGTCACCGCGGCGGCGAGCTGCGAGAGGGGCTCGGCCAGCGCGTTGACCGCGTCCGACAGCTCCTTGCGGTCCGCCTTGCCGACCTTCTCGTACGACGTGAACACGTAGGAGCTCTTGTCGGTGCGGTACTGGTCCAGCAGCGTGTTCAACGCCGCGAACCGCTTGTCCAGGGTGGAGGTCAGCGCCGCGTCGTTCTTCGTGGCGATCGTCTTCAGCAGCTCGTAGGACTTCTCCGCGCCCTCGACGTTGGCCTTGAAGTCGACCAGGTCGGTGTGGCTGTAGCGCTCCTCCTCACCGGTGACCTTGCCGGTCGCGACCTCGTCGAGGAGCTCCTTGGCGCCGTTGGCCATCGAGGTCGGGGTGATCTCCGCCGTGCCGACGCGCTTCTGCCAGTCGAGCAGGTCCTTGTAGAGGGTCGGCGCGAGGGCCTTCTCCTCGGCACCCAGCTTCTTGTCCTGCCACAGCGCCTTCTCCAGACGGTGCCAGCCGGTCCACTTCTGGCCGTCCTCCAGGCCGTCCTCGCGGACGTCGACCTTCGGGTCGATGTCGCCGAACGACTCGGCGACCGGCTCGGTGCGCTCCCAGCCGATACGGGAGTCGGCGTACGCCTTCTTCGCGGCCTCCATGTCACCGGCGGCGACGGCGTCCGTGAAGACCTTGACCTTCGGCAGCGTCTCGTCGGCCTGCGCCTGGACGTAGGTGCGGTAGGCGGCGACGGCCTTGTCCATCTCCGGGCTGCGCTTGGCCGCCTTTCCGCCGCTCACCTCGATCTTCTGCCGGATGCCGTGGCCCTTCATGCCGGGCTTGCAGGCGATCTCGTACGAACCGGCCTTGATCTCGGCGGTGATGGTGGCCTTGGTGCCCGGGCCGATGTTCTCGCGCTCGGCGACGATGCGGTCGTCCGGGAACAGGACGTAGACCTCGGTGACCTTGGAACCCTTGTTCTCCACGGCCAGCTCGACGTGCCCGGCCGGCAGCTTCGTCTTCGAGACGTCGCAGGAGTCGTCCTTGGCGATGACCTGGACGGCGCCCTCGCCCTTGCCGTCGCTCTTCTCGGCGCAGCCCGTGACGGCGGTCAGGGCGGCCACGGTGGCGGCAGCGGTGACGACGGAGAGACGAACGGCTCGCATGAGGGCTCCACTTGGGGACGTAGGAGAAGACAGAAAGGGCCGGACAAAGGTGGGTGAGGCGGACCTAACTTAACCGAGGCTTACCTGACCGATACCCACCCGTGCAGTGATTCGGCTCTCACTGGGAACGCACAGAAACGGAAGGATCACAGCCGACCCATGAGCGAGCCCTCAACGGGTCAAGCAACGGTCAAGAGGCCCTTTCCGGGACGACGAGAGGCACCCCGGTCCGCGGATGCGGAAACACCTCGACCGGCTGCCGGTAGACCCCGCTGAGCAACGCACTCGTGAACACCTCACCCGGCGGACCCGCCACCGCGATCCGCCCGTCGTGCAGCACGGCGGCCCGGTCCGCGTACGCGGCCGCGAGGCCCAGATCGTGCAGGACGACGACGACCGCGTCCCCGGCGGCGGCCCGCTCCCGGCAGATCCGCAGCACCAGTTCCTGGTGGCGCAGGTCGAGCGCGGCGGTCGGCTCGTCGAGGAGCAGCAGCGGAGCGCGCTGCGCCAGCACCCGGGCCAGGGCCACCCGGGCCCGCTCGCCGCCGGACAGCGCGGAGAAGGGGCGGGCGGCGAACCCGGTCACCTCGGTGGCCGCCATCGCCGCACGGACCGCCGGATCGTCCTCGTCCGCCTTGTCCGTCCCGGCCCAGGGCGCCCGCCCCATCCGTACGACGTCCTGGACCGGGAACGGGAAGGACAGCGCCGCGGACTGCGGCAGCACGGCCCGGCGCAGCGCCAGCTCGGCCGCGGACCAGTCGGTGACCGGCCGCCCGTCGATCCGCACCTCCCCGCCCTCGGGGGGCAGATCGGCGGCCAGCGCGGCCAGCAGCGTCGACTTGCCGGCTCCGTTCGGCCCGACCAGCGCCAGCACCTCGCCCGCGTGCGCGGTCAGGTCGATGGAGTCGAGCACCTGCCGCCCGCCGAGCCGCACCCGCAGCCCGCGCGCCTCGGCGACCGGGTGGCCCGGGGAGACGGGCACGGGCAGCTGCCGGCCCCGTACCGCGAAGAGGTTCCGCAGCGTCCTCATGCCCAACCACCTTGCTTGCGACGGGTCCTGCGCAGCAGCCAGAAGAAGAACGGGCTGCCGAAGAGAGCGGTCAGCACACCGAGCGGCAGCTCGGCCGGATCGGCGACGGTGCGGGCCGCGAGGTCGCCCGCGACCAGTACCAGCGCACCGCCGAGCGCGCTGCCGGGCACGAGGAAGCGATGCCCGGGCCCGTTCGCCATCCGCAGCAGATGCGGCACCAGCAGCCCGACGAACGAGATGATCCCGGCGACCGCCACCGCGGCGGCGGTCAGCAGCGCCACGACGAGCACCAGCACCATGCGGAGCCGCTCGACATCGACACCGAGGTGCCGGGCCGGCCGCTCGCCGAGTGCCAGCAGGTCCAGCTTCCGGGCGTAGAACGGGGCGAGGACGAGGCCGAGCACCGCACACGGCAGCACGGCGAGCACCTTCGGCCAGGTGGCCTGGGCCAGCGAACCGAGCTGCCAGAAGGTGATCTGGGTGATCTGCGCGTTGTCGGCGAAGAAGATGAACAGGCCGATCAGCGCGCCCGCGAAGGCGTTGACCGCGATGCCCGTGAGGATCAGCGTCACCACCTCCGTCCGGCCGCCCGACCGCGACAGCGCGTACACCAGCAGCACGGTCAGCAGACCGGCGACGAACGCGCAGACGGTGATGGTCCAGTTGCCGAAGAAGCTCAGCCCGAGCGCGATCGAGGCGACCGCGCCGACCGCCGCCCCCGCGGAGATCCCGATGACGCCCGGCTCGGCGAGCGGATTGCCGAACACGCCCTGCATCAGGGCCCCCGCGCAGCCGAGCGAGGCGCCGACCAGCAGCGCGAGGACGACCCTCGGCAGCCGCACGTTCCACAGGACGCTCTCGCCGACCCGGTCCAGGGCGTGACCGCCGAGCCCGATGCGGTGCTGGGCGGAGGCGAGGACATCGCCGAGCGGAATGCTGTACGCGCCGAGTCCGGCGGACAGCAGGCAGCACAGGAGCAGGGCGGCGAGCAGCCCGGCGGTGAGCGTGACGGCCGTGGAGCGGCGGGCCCGGGGGACCGCCTGGCCGACGGATGCTTCGTGTGCGGTCGTCACTTGTCCGTACCGCCCTCGGGGTAGAGCTGGGCGATCAGTTCGCTCAGCACCCGGTCCGTGCGCGGCCCGTAGTTCAGCAGCACCCCGTCGTCGATCGAGACGATCCGCCGGTCCAGGCCCGCCGGGGTCTCGGCGACGCCCGGAATCTTCACCAGCCCGTCGACACCGCCGACCGAGTCGAGCCCCTTCGACATCACGAGGATCGCGTCGGGCGCCGCCTTGGCCAGGGCCTCGCTGGTGATGGCGGTGAAGTCCTTCTTCAGCCCGGACGCCTTGCCCGCGTCGACGGCACCCGCCGCCTCCAGCAGCGAACTCGCCCCGGACTCCCGGCCGCCCAGCAGGTAGACGGAGGCCGAGCCGCGCAGATAGAGGAAGGCGACCCGCGGCTTCTGCGCCCCGCCGGCCGGCGCGGGTACGGACTCGCGGACCGCGTCGATGCGGTCCTGGGTGCGCTTCTCGAGCTCGTCGCCGGAGCCCGGTACGCCGAGGGCGGCGGCCACCGTGTCGATCCGGCGGCCCACGTCGGCGAGTTCCCTGGCGGGTTCGACGACCACGAGCGGTATCCCGGCGTCGCGGATCTGGCCGATGGCCTCGGCCGGTCCCGTCGTCGTCTCGGCGAGCACGAGGGTGGGCCGCAGGGACAGGACGCTCTCCGCCGAGACGTCGTGGGCCCGGGTCACCACGGGGAGCCCCGCGGCCTGTTCGAAGGTGGCGGTGATGTCGCGGGCCACGACCTGCTTGCCGAGGCCGAGGGTGAAGACGATCTCGCTCAGGCCGCCGGTCAGCGGCACGATCCGGTCCGCCGAGGTGACCGTGGTCCGCTCGCCGTCCGCCGAGGTGACGGTGACGGGCAGCCGCGGTGCCGGGGTCGTGGTCAACGGCTCGATCCGGTCCGCCTCCGGAGCCGTGGAGGCCCCGGCGCCCGCGGCCTTCGCCGCGGGAGTCCCCGTACTGCCGCAGCCGGCCAGCGTCAGGGCCGTCGCCAGGGCGATCACGGCCGTGGCGACGCCGGTGCGCCTGCGCCTCGGTTGTCCGGCGCCCCGGCCCGGAGGGGCGAAGTCCTGATGGAAGCGCACTGGGGCACCGTCCTGTCGTTCTGCGGCGTGCAGTTGGTGAGGGAATGCGAGAAATGTGACGGAAGGGGGTACCGGCACAGGATGTACATACCTTAGGTTAGCCTTACCTCAGTTTCTAGACCTCGGAGGGGTCCTCATGCCCTCGTTCAGACCTGCCCGCGCGCTCGCCGTCGCGCTTCTCGCGGTTATGCCGGCAGTGCTGCTCCCGGCCACCGCCGCCGAGGCGGCGGACCGCACGGTGCGGGGCGGACGGCTGGACTGGGGTATCAAGTCCTCCTTCCAGAGCTACGTCACCGGCCCGATCGCCCAGGGCAGTTGGGGCCTGACCGGCGGCGCGGCAACGGTCGGCGGCAGTCAGTTCCGCTTCCACTCCGCGACCGGCTCCTACGATCCGGCGGGCGGCGCGTTCCGGGCCGGCTTCTCGGGCGGCGTCCACTTCACCGGCCACAAGAAGTCCGACGGCTCCTACGAGCTCGACCTCACCATCAGCCGCCCCACGGTCCGGATCCAGGGCGGCGGCGGCACGGTGTACGCGGACATGGTCAGCAAGGACCGGGGGAGCGGCCGTGTCACCTCCGCCGCCCAGGTGCCGCTGGCCACGCTCGGGCTGTCCGGGATCGACATGACCGGCGGCACCACTCCCGTCGCCCTCAACAACGTCCCGGCGACGCTCACTTCACAGGGCGCCAAGGCCTTCGCCGGCTACTACACCGCCGGCACCCCCCTGGACCCGGTCAGCCTGTCCGTGGACACCTCGGCCCCCGCCGGGAAGCCCGCCGCGTCGAAGTCCCCCGAGAAGCCGGCGAGCAGCGCGACACCGAAGGCCGCCGCGGGCCGCTTCGAGGACGCCGCCGTCGACTGGGGGGTGCGCCGCACCTTCCGTGAGTACGTCACCGGCTCGATCGGCCGGGGGAAGTGGACCCTGGCAGGAGGCGCCCAGGACGGCGGGGCCCTCTTCCGCTTCCCGAAGGGCACGGGCACGTACGACCCGAAGAAGCAGGCCCTGGCGGCGGACTTCGCGGGCAGCGTCCGCTTCACCGGGTCCGGCGGCCTCGATCTGACGCTCTCCCGGTTCGCGGTACGGCTGGACGCGGGCAAGGGCACGCTCCGCGCGGATGTCCGCAGCGACGGCGCCACCCGCAAGGCCGTCCCCCTCGTCACGTTCACCGCAAAGGACTTCGCACCGAAGGACGGCCTCGCGGTTCTCACGGAGGCCCCCGCCACCCTGACCGCCGACGGCGCCAAGGCCTTCGGCTCCCTCTACACGGCGGGCACCGCGATGGACCCGGTCTCGCTCGCCGTGGCCGTCGAGGCGACCGCGGAGCTGCCCGCACTCCCCGACCTGGGCAGCGAGGCCGCGCCCTCGGCGCAGTCGTCCGCCACCCCCGCGTCCAAAGCCCCCGCGACCGCCGCCCCCGTGGCGGAGGAGGACTCCCGCTCCGGGCTGTACCTGGTCCTCGGCGGCGTCGGCGTACTCGCCGCGGCCGGGGCCGGCGTGCTCGTTCTCGTACGCCGCAACCGCTCCACGACGGACACCCCTTCCTGACCCCCCGCACTACCCCCCCCCGCACCACCCCCTGATTCCTGTACATCCCTGAGGAGACCCCCGACCATGGCAGCCACCCGCCGCCCCATAGCCCTTGCCGCAGCCGTCGCCACGGCCGCCGCCCTCGGCGCCGCCTTCGCTCTCCCGGCGCTCGCGGCCGAACAGACCGCACCGGGCGCCACCGCGGCCGCCCCCGCGATGGAACTGAAGGACGGCACGCTGGACTGGGGCTTCAAGGAGTCCTTCCGCAAGTACATCGGCGCCGCCGGAAAGATCACGGTCAAGGACGGCGCGACCCAGGCCGCGGGCAACGGTGTGTTCACCTTTGTCAACGGCAAGGGCACGTACGACATGACCACGCACGGCACCGACACCGCCTTCGAGGGCGGCGTCAACTTCTCCGCGCACGGCGGCGTGCTGGACATCACGCTCTCGGACGTGAAGCTCTCCACGGCCGGCACGGGCGGCGCGATCACCGCCGACGTGGCGACCCCGGCGGGCACCGCGAACGACGTGGCGGTCGCCGACCTCGACCTGTCGGCCGTCCGGCCGGGCCAGGGCGCGGGCGGGGCGATGGTCTTCAAGGACATCCCCGCGAAGCTGACGAAGGCGGGCTCCGAGGCCTTCAACGGCCAGTACAAGGAAGGCGAGGTGCTCGACCCGGCCACGCTCACGGTGAAGGCGGTCGCCACCCCGACCGAGAAGCCGACGGACCCGGCCGAGCCGACGGAGAAGCCCACCGAGAAGCCCACGGAGAAGCCGACCGAGAAGCCGACCGAGAAGCCCACGACGCAGCCGACGGAGTCGACGCCGAAGCCGTCCCCGACCGCCACGGTCACCGACAAGCCGGCCGCCGACCCGGGCGCGATCGTCGACGGCACCCTGAACTGGGGCGTCAAGGCCTCCTTCCGCTCGTACGTCACGGGCCCCATCGCCCACGGCAAGGTCGAGACGACCGCCGGTGCCACCGCGACGGGCAGCGGCTACCGCTTCCCCGACGCCACCGGCCGCTTCGACGCCGGGAAGCAGACCCTGAGCGCCGCCTTCGACGGCAAGGTCCGCTTCCTGGGCCACGAGGAGAACGGCGCGTACACCCTGGACCTGTCCCTGACCAACCTGAAGGTCCAGGCGGACGGGACCAAGGGCAAGCTCGTCGCCGACGTGTCCACCAAGGACCGTGAGACGAAGAAGATCGCCACCTACAGCGGTCTGGCCGTCGCCGACCTCAAGCTGCCCGCGGGCGGACTCACCGCCAAGGACGGCGTGGTGACCCTCTCCGCCGTACCGGCCACCCTCACCGCCGACGGCACCAAGGCCTTCGGCGGCATGTACGAGGCGGGCGCGCAGCTCGACGCGCTGACGGTCGCGGTGGCCCTCGACAAGGACGCCGAACTCCCGTCCACCGGCGGCTCGTCCACGGGCGGTACGTCCACGGGCGGTACGTCCACCACCGGCGGCTCGTCCACGGCCGGCACCGTGGGTGGCGGCGGCACGGTCGGCGGCTCGGGTGCCCTGGCCTCCACCGGCTCCGACGTCCCGGCCGGCACCCTGTTCGCCGCCTCGGGCGTCATCGTCGCGGCCGGAGCGGGAGCGGTCGTCGTCGCCCGCCGTCGCCGTACCGTCTGATCCCCGGCGCACCGCCCGGGTACCGGCCCTGTCACGGGCGGGTACCCGGGCGGTGCTTGAATGCGCACGTGAATGACTACGACGTACCCGCCGGCATCGACGTCCTGCGCGTGTTCTGCGGCCCCGACGGCCGGCACGGCAACGCGCTCGGGGTCGTACGCGACGGACGCGACCACCCCGACGAGGCGTCCCGGCAGGAACTCGCCCGGAAGCTCGGCTTCAGCGAGACCGTGTTCGTGGACGACCCCGAGCGCGGCCATCTGGGCATCTACACCCCCGGCCTCCGGCTGCCGTTCGCCGGGCACCCCGTGGTCGGCGCCGCCTGGCTGCTCGACCTGGAGGTCCTGGAGCTGGGGGTGGGGGAGGTCTTCGCCCGCCAGGACGGGGAGTTCAGCTGGATCACCGCCCGCCCCGAGTGGGCGCCGCCGCGCACGCTCCAGCAGTACGCCACGGCCGCCGAGGTCGACGCGCTGCCCGCCCCGCCGCCCGGCGAGGGCTGGCTCTACGCCTGGGCTTGGGAGGACGAGGCCGCGGGCCGGGTGCGAGCGCGGGCGTTTCCGCGCAGGTCCGACGGGATCGAGGAGGACGAGGCGACCGGGGCGGCCGCGCTGCTGCTCAGCGCGCGGCTGGGCCGCGCCCTGAACATCACACAGGGGCGCGGCTCCCAGATCCTCACGGCCCCCGCCCCGGACGGCACGGTGGAGATCGGCGGCCGGGTCGTGCTGGCACAAGCGGGCCTGTAGCGGCGCGTCCAAGCCCGCAGCGGCGCAATCGAGCCCGTCCGGCGATTGAGGACAGAACGAAGCGGTGGGGCACCCGAGCCCGGGTACCCCACCGCCGCCCGCCAAGGGCTACGCGCTGAGCGGGAACACCTCACCCAGCTCCCGGAACACCGCGGTGTTCAGCGCGAAAGCGCGCTTGCACTCGTCCACGATCCGCTGCTTCTCCAGATCGTCCGCGTTCACCGCGTCCAGCAGCTCCCGGTATCCCCGCTTGAAGGAGGCGGGGTTCGCTATCTCCTCGAAGACGTAGAACCGCACACCGTCACCCTTGCGCGCGAAGCCCCACGTCTTCTCCGCCTTGTCGCGGATGATCTGACCGCCCGACAGGTCGCCCAGGTAGCGCGTGTAGTGGTGGGCGATGTACCCGGCGGGCCAGGTGCGGGCGCACTCGGTGACCCGTGCGGCGTACGCGGCCGTGGCCGGGAGCGGCTCCAGGCCCTCGCGCCAGTCCGCACCCCGCAGATGGGCCAGATCGCGCTCCAGTTCGGTGGTGCGCATCAGCTCGGGCTGGATGAACGGCCCGGCGACCGGGTCGCCGGCCAGCGCTCGGGCCCCGTCCTCCAGCGCCCGGTACACGAACCACAGCTGCTCGGTGTAGCGCGTGTACGCGTCCACCCCGAGGCGCCCGCCGAGCAGATCGCTCATGAAGGTCGAGGTCTCCGCCTCGGTGTGCTGTTCGTGCGACGCGGTGCGGATCAGCGTCGAGAAGGGCGTGGCGGTGACGGTTGCGTCCAAGGCGGGCCTCCGGGGACCGAGGGGGACGGGAAGTCCAGAAAGAGACGGAAATATCGGCCCGCCGGGACTGTCCGCCCCGGCATCCGCCGATGCGTCGATCTTCCTACTTAGGTTTACCTAAGTCAACTGTTTCCCGACGACCTGTCGGTAAGTGCCGGCAGCAGGAAACGGGAACGGCCGCCCCCGAGGGGCGGCCGTTGGACGAAGGGGCTGTGGGCGGGGCTACGGGAGCGTGAGGATCTCGGCGCCCGTCTCCGTCACCACGAGGGTGTGCTCGAACTGCGCGGTGCGCTTGCGGTCCTTCGTGACCACGGTCCATCCGTCGTCCCACATGTCGTAGTCGTGGGACCCGAGCGTCAGCATCGGCTCGATCGTGAACGTCATGCCGGGCTGCATGACGGTGGTGGCGTGCGGGCTGTCGTAGTGCGGAATGATCAGCCCGGAGTGGAACGAGGAGTTGATCCCGTGCCCCGTGAAGTCCCGCACCACCCCGTACCCGAAGCGCTTCGCGTACGACTCGATGACCCGGCCGATCACATTGACCTGGCGGCCCGGCCGCACCGCCTTGATCGCCCGCCTCAGCGACTCCTCGGTGCGCTCCACGAGCAGCCGTGACTCCTCGTCCACGTCACCGCAGAGGTAGGTGGCGTTGTTGTCGCCGTGCACCCCGTTGATGTACGCCGTCACGTCGAGGTTCACGATGTCGCCGTCGCGCAGCACCGTGGAGTCCGGGATGCCGTGGCAGATCACCTCGTTGAGCGAGGTGCAGAGCGACTTGGGAAAGCCCCGGTAGCCCAGTGTCGACGGGTACGCGCCGTGGTCGCACATGAACTCATGCGCGACCCGGTCGAGTTCGTCCGTCGTGACGCCCGGGGCGATGTGCTTCGCGGCCTCACCCATCGCCTGGGCGGCGATGCGTCCGGCGACGCGCATGCGCTCGACGGTGTCGGCGTCCTGGACCTCCGGGCCGCTGTACGGCGTCGGGGCGGGCTTGCCCACATACTCGGGGCGCCGGATGTTTCCGGGCACGGAACGGACGGGAGTGAGCTCCCCTGGTACGAGCAGCGACTGGCCAGACATGCCAGCGAGTCTAGAGCCTGTGTCTGGGGCAGCATGGCACCAAGGAAAGGAGCCGGAGATGGCCCTGTTCAAGAAGCGCACGGTCGGCAAGCCGGGCGAGTGGTTCTACTGCCTGGAGCACAAAAAGGTCGAGGAGGGCCCCGAGTGCCCGGCCAAGGACCGATTCGGCCCGTACACCTCCCGCCAGGAGGCGCAGCGCGCGATGGAGACCGCGCAGGAGCGGAACCTGGAGTGGGAGACCGACCCGAAATGGCACGACCGGCCGGACCCGGACGAGAACGCGGGCGGCTGAGGGCACAAGCTGAGGGCACAACCGGCCGGGGCGGGGCCCGGGGCCTTCGCCCCGGGCTCAGCCCGTCGGCGCCGCCCGCAGCGCCTCCTCGCTCCGCGCCCGCCTGCGCAGCGCGTCCTCGTCCGTCTCCGAGTCGTACGTGAGGAGCTTCGGCAGGGCCGCGGCCAGCAGCGCCACCGAGGCGACACAGGCGACGCCCCCGGACCAGACCGCGGTCCTGGTGCCCGTCCACCCGGCCATGCCGCCGGCCCGGACCTGGCCCAGCTGCGGGCCGACGCTGTACGAGAGCACCTCTATGCCCGCGAGGCGGCCCCTCAGCTCCTCCGGGATCGTCTGGTTCCAGATGGTCGAACGGCCGAGGCCGCTGAGCATGTCGCCCGCGCCGGCGACCGTCAGGCAGACCAGCACCAGCCAGACGTTGCCGAACCAGCCCGCTGCCGCGATGGCCAGCCCCCAGACGGCCGCACCGCACACCACGAACAGTCCGTGCCGGCGTACCCGTGAGGTCCATCCGCTGGTCAGGCCCAGGACGAGGGAGCCGACCGAGCCCGCCGCGTACATCAGCCCCAGCGACCACTCGGCGTCCAGATCGTCGGCGAGGAACGGGAAGATCGTGTTCGGGAAGGCGAAGAACATCGCCGCCATGTCGATCGCGTACGTCCCGAGCAGCACCGGCCGGCTCCACGCGTAGCGCGCCCCTTCCACGATGCCGCGCAGTGACGGCTTCGCCCCCTGCTCCGCGGGCGGCGCGGGCGCCAGCCTGCGGCACAGCGCGACGGAGACGGCGAACGTGACCACGGTGACCCCGTACGCCGTGGCGTGCCCGGCATAGGCCACCACCAGGCCCGCCAGCGCCGGCCCCATGATCGCGCCGGCCTGCCAGCGCAGCGAGTTCAGCGCGGCGGCGGCGCCCAGCTGGTCGTGCGGCACGATGCGGGCCATCAGCGAGTCCAGCGCGGGCCGCTGGAGCCCGGCCAGCGCGGAGACACCGCCCGCCACCACGTACAGCGGCCACAGCATCGGATCGGGCAGGGCCGCGTTCACCAGCAGGACCAGCGCGAGCAGTCCCAGCCCCGCCTCGGTGGCCAGGATGACCTTGCGGCGGTCGGCCGCGTCGGCCAGCGCACCGCCGTAGAGCCCGAACACGACCAGTGGCACCAGCTCGACCGCGCCCATCGCGCCGACCGCGAGCGGGGACCCGGTGAGGTCCTTGATCTGGAGCGGCAGCGCGATCAGGGCCATGAAGCTGCCGAAGTAGGTGACGATCCCCTGCACCCACAGCAGCCGGAAGTCCGCCGAGGAACGCCAGGGGGAGAGGTCGGGAAGCAGTGCGGCCAGCCTGGCGGCGAGGGAGGTGCGAGAGGTCACGAGGAGACATGGTCCGTCCCGGTGCGTGCCTGGTGCAAACAGATTTCACGCGGGGGGACGGATGCCGAGGGTGTTCCTGATCACCACCGCGCCGGCGGCGGCGCGGTCAGCTGGTCGGCCAGCCGGGACAGCCGGTCCCGGAACCGCAGCCGACCGCGCTGCACGGGCGCGCCGTTCTCTCCCGCCGCCGCGCTGACCAGGTGCTGGACCGTGTCCAGGTCCACGTCGTCGCCGCCCGTCACGGAGAGCGCCTCGTGAGCCAGCCCTCGCACCTCCGGATCCCCGTTGTCCAGCGTCAGGACCGTCGCCCCGGCCCGGCGGGCATCGTGCACCCGCTCCAGCAGCCCCTCGCCCGGCCGCTCCGGCACCACCACGAGCAGCGTCTCGCCCCGCCCGGCCGCCTCGATCCGCCCGAGCCCCACGGACAGGTGAGCCGGGTCGCCCGGCTC
The DNA here is from genome assembly GCF_035917155.1 of Streptomyces sp. NBC_00385. Classification (NCBI taxonomy): domain Bacteria; kingdom Bacillati; phylum Actinomycetota; class Actinomycetes; order Kitasatosporales; family Streptomycetaceae; genus Streptomyces; species Streptomyces sp. NBC_00385. Next base: position 6,330,227 of record NZ_CP107951.1, read on the forward strand.
CACCCGGTGGCGTACCAGCGTGGGCGTCAGCTCGGGCAGCCCGGACCAGGTGGACTCGTCGACCAGATGGGCCGCCAGGTGCCACGGCTCGTACACCTCGGTCCCCACCAGCAGCAGCCCGCCGCCGTGCGGCACGACGGACGAGCGCAGCGTCCCGGCGAACCGCCGGGTCGCCGCGGGCCACTGGGTCTTCGCCAACACCTCACGCAGCAGCGCCACACGTACGGCATCCATGGCCCGGCATCATGCACCACCCCGGCTCCCCGCACCGGCGAACGGCGGCGGAACCACCCTTACGAGGCCCGTGCGCAGGGCAGTCCCACTGGCCGAGGACGCGCCGTCCCGCGCCCGTACCTGGCAGTAGTGTCGGGGCCATGACTACGAATGACAGCGGCAGCGCGCCCAAGCCCCCCGCCAAGGACCCCTGGGACCTCCCCGACGTGTCCGGCCTGACCATCGGCGTCCTCGGCGGCACCGGCCCGCAGGGCCGTGGACTCGCCTACCGGTTCGCCCGTGCCGGACAGTCCGTGATCATCGGCTCCCGTGCGGCGGAGCGTGCGCAGACCGCCGCCGACGAGCTGGGGCACGGCGTGCGCGGCGCCGACAACGCCGCCTGCGCACGCGACAGCGACGTCGTGATCGTCGCCGTGCCGTGGGACGGGCACGCCAAGACCCTGGAGTCCCTGCGCGACGAGCTCGCCGGCAAGCTCGTCATCGACTGCGTCAACCCGCTCGGCTTCGACAAGAAGGGCGCCTACGCGCTGAAGCCCGAGGAGGGCAGCGCCGCCGAGCAGGCCGCCGCCCTGCTGCCGGAGTCCCGCGTCACCGCCGCCTTCCACCACCTGTCGGCGGTCCTGCTCCAGGACGAGGCGATCGAGGAGATCGACACGGACGTGCTGGTGCTGGGCGAGGCCCGCGCCGACACCGACATCGTCCAGGCACTGGCCGGCCGGATCCCGGGGATGCGCGGCATCTTCGCGGGCCGGCTCCGCAACGCCCACCAGGTCGAGTCGCTCGTCGCCAACCTGATCTCGGTCAACCGCCGCTACAAGGCACACGCCGGGCTGCGCACCACCGACGTCTGAGCCACGGGCCCGCACCCTGCACCCTGCGCCCGGCGGCCGGGGGCATGGGGGACACTGGACGGGACCGCGCACCATCCCCCGACAGGAGCCACCTCCATGCCCCGCCTCGCTCTCTACGCCATCGCCGTCTGCGTCCTCGCCGTCGCAGCCGCCGTGATCTCCTTCGTGCAGGGCAGCTGGCTCCTCGGGATCGTCTGGGTGCTGCTGGTCGGCCTCTCGTCCAACATGGCCTGGTACTACGTACGCCGGCAGCGCGTGAACGCGCAGGGCGCGTAGGGGCCCGGGGCGGCTACCCGGCCATCGCGCACACCGGATTCGGCGTCTGCCAGAACCGGTACGCGTCGAGACCGCAGTACGTCTCGAACTCACTCACGCCCAGCGACCGCAGGATCGCGTCGATCGCGTCGAAGAACGCCGCGTTCACCCCGGGGATCCACAGCAGGGCGAAGACCGCGATCAGCCCGAACGGGGCGAACGGCTCCACCTGACGCCGCACCGCGTGCGAGAGCCACGGCTCGATCACCCCGTACCCGTCCAGCCCCGGCACCGGCACGGAGTTCAGGATCGCCGCCGTCACCTGGAGCAGTGCCAGGAACCCCAGGGCGTACCGGAAGGCGACCGGGACGCCGTCCAGCGCGTCCAGCCAGAACGGCGCGGTGCACACGAGCGCGAACAGGACGTTCGTCAGCGGGCCCGCCGCCGAGATCAGACTGTGCCGCCAGCGGCCCCGGATCCGGCCCCGCTCGATGAAGACCGCGCCGCCGGGCAGCCCGATGCCGCCCATGATCACGAACAGCACGGGCAGCACGATGCTCAGCAGGGCATGCGTATAAGCGAATGGATTGAGCGTCAAATATCCTTTTGTGCCGACAGTGGTGTCACCGCTGTGCAGCGCGGTGCGTGCGTGTGCGTACTCGTGGAGACAGAGCGAGACGATCCACGCTGCAGTGACGAAAAGGAAGACAGCGAAGGTGGTTTGCTCCGCGAAGCCCGCCCACACCGCCCAGCCCGAGACGGCCGTGATGGCGACGATCGCGACGAAGACCGGACTGATGCGACGCCCCGCTGTAGTGGTGCCAGTGGTCATGGTCCGAGGGTAGCTGCGGAAGTCGCGCGTTCAGCAGGGGCGGGGAGGGGGAGCTGCATCGGCCTTGGGCTGCACTCGGCCAACCGCTGTGGCGAATCGCTGCCTGAGGTCATCCGGCAGGCGGAGAACGTGCCCGCCTGCGTTCTGGGGGTGGCACTCGACCGTGATACCTGCGTTCAGCAGGTCGTTAGCGATGCTGGCCGTGTCCTTGTTCCGCCACCGATCGGCGAAGGTCATGCCAAGTTCGGTGTACTCCCATCGATCCAGTCCACCCGCTCCGAGTCGATGTAGGTGCTCGAACTCATGGCGCAGTCCGGCGAGCGCCTGTTCGCCTTTTGTCTGGAGGGCGTCTGAACTGTAGATGCCGCCCGGCAGCAGTTGGGCGACGTGATAGTTGATTGAAGCCTCGATTTCCGCGAGCCGCTCAACTGACCCTTCGCCTTTGACGTAGATCCGCCTGGTGACCGGCTCGCCGCCGATCGTCGAGAGAATCATCCGGGTGACCGGACCGATGATCTGTTCATCCGGTTCGAAGACGTACCCCTTGCATGCCGGTGAGCCGGCGCGTGAGAGGCAGCGGATCTTGCTCGTGACGCGCTCGGATCCATCCCGGCGCTTCTTCTTCGTGATGTGAAGTTGAAGATTCTTGCCACATCCGCCGCACTTGATCACGCCCAGGAAGGGGGTCCTTGGGGATGCGGGCTTGGCCCCAGGGGTCGAGGTGGAGGCCAGAGCGCTCTGCAGATCGTTCCACTCTGCCTCGGTCAGAATGGGCTCGGCCATGCGGACGACCTGCCCAAGTTCGTCACGAACCAGGACTTTTCTGTGGTATTTCCTTCCCGGCACCGGCTCATTCCGGGTCTTGAGGCCGCGGAGTGCGGGGGAGGCAAGGATTTTCTTGAGGGTGACAGGGTGCCAGATGTAGTCCCGGTCGACCTTCCGCCTGGCGTAGGAATCGGCCGGGGACGGAACCCCTCGGTTCTCGAGGTCCCTGCAGATTGCGTTGATCGACTCTCCGGAGACGACTCGCCGCGCAGCCTCCTGCACCACTGGAGCCGTGGCGGGGTTGACCTCCAGGTATCGTCCGCTCTCCTTCTTGAATGTCCGATACCCATAGGGTGGTGAGCCGCCGCCCCAACGTGAGGTGGGGAGCAAATGCTGGCGCATTGACGTAACGCGCTCGGATGCCGCGAGGGACTCCATCTGTGCGAACGAAGCGATCATGGAGGCCATGGCTGCCCCGGACGGGTCCGTGAGGTCGAAGGGTTCGGTGACGGATGTGATCGCCTTGCTGCCGTGATCGCGCGCCCAGTCGATCAGGTCGTGCAGATCACCGACCTTGCGAACGAGTCGATCCAGCCGCCATGCAACGATCACATCGAACTCCGGCGCTCGATCGTTCAGCCAGGATGAGAGCTGAGGCCGCTGCCATGGCGTGGAGCGAGTGGCGGATTCGAAGTCTTCGGCTGTGCCGACGACATGCCATCCACGGCGTTCGCAATAGGCCACGCATTCGTTGAGCTGGCGCTCCGGGCTGGTGGTCACATCGGTGTCCGTCGATAGGCGGACAACAATGAGGGCATTTGGCTTTCTTGACACGAGAGGAGGGTAACTCCTGCATATCTGAGGAGTCTGAGAGTTGCGTAATCTATCCCGATCGCTCACATCTGATTGTGTGCTCGGCAGCTGGAAGAACAGGGAGAATGGGCGCGTGCGCTACGGCATCCTCGGTACCACCCAGGCACTCCGCGACGACGGCACGGCCGTCGCCGTCGGCGGGGCGCGGCTGCGCGCCCTGCTCGCGGTGCTCGCGCTGCGCACCGGCCGGACGGTGCCGTTCGCGGTGCTCGTCGACGAGGTCTGGGACGGCGACCCGCCCGCCGACGCGTCCGGCGCCCTGCAGGCACTCGTGGGCCGGCTCAGACGGGCACTCGGCCATGCGGAGGTCGTGTCCGCGGACAACGGCTACCGGCTGGCCGCCGAACCGGACGGCGTCGACCTGTACCGCTTCGAACGCCTCGCGGGGGAGGGCGCGCGGGCCCTGGAGGCCGGCGATCCGGCGAAGGCCCTGAGCGTCCTCGACGACGCCCTCGGCCTCTGGCGGGGACCGGTGCTCGCCGACCTTCCCGACCGGCACGCCGTCGCGGCCCGCTGGACCGCCCGCCGCCTCGACGCCCGCCGGACCCGGACCGCCGCGGCGCTCGCGCTCGGCCGGGCCGACGAGGTGCTGCCGGAGCTGGCCGCGCTCTGCGAGGAGCACCCCCTCGACGAACCGCTCCAGGCGCTGCGGCTGCGGGCGCTGCGCGACGCCGGGCGCACGGCCCAGGCGCTGGCCGCGTACGACGAGGTCCGCACGGTGCTCGCCGACCGGCTCGGCACGGACCCGGGCCCCGGCCTGAGCGCGCTGCACGCCGAGCTGCTCCGTCAGGAACCGGCCCGCCCCGCCCCGCAGGCGGTTCCCCGGCCCGCCGCACCGGCCGTCCGGCAGGGCAACATCCGGGCCCGGCTCACCAGCTTCGTCGGACGCGAGCGTGACATCGACGCCCTGCGCGGCGACCTCTCCCGGGCCCGGCTGGTCACCCTCCTCGGACCCGGCGGCGCCGGCAAGACCCGGCTCTCCCAGGAGACCGCGGAGTCCTTCGACCCGGCGTCCTGGCCGGACGGCGTCTGGCTGGCCGAACTCGCGCCCGTCGACGACCCCGAAGCGGTACCGGAAGCGGTCCTCGGCGCACTCGGCGCCCGCGAGACCGTGCTGCGCGGCGCGGGCGCCGAGGAGCTCCGGGCCGCCGAACGGGGCGCGGGCGAGCCGCTGTCCCGGCTGACCGAGCACTGCTCCCGGCGCCGCATGCTGCTGCTCCTGGACAACTGCGAGCATGTGATCGAGGCCGCCGCGGCCCTCGCCGACCATCTGCTGGCCCGCTGCCCGCAGCTCACCGTCCTCGCCACCAGTCGCGAACCCCTCGGCGTACCCGGTGAGTTCGTCCGGCCCGTGGAGCCGCTGCCCGAGCCGACGGCCCTGCGCCTGCTGGCCGAGCGCGGTGCCGCCGCACTGCCCGGCTTCCGGGTCGACGCCGACGGGGCGACCGCGGCGGCCGCCGCCGAGATCTGCCGCCGCCTGGACGGACTGCCGCTCGCCATCGAACTCGCCGCCGCCCGGCTGCGGATGCTCACCCCGCAGCAGATCGCCGACCGGCTCGACGACCGGTTCCGGCTGCTGACGAGCGGCAGCCGCACCGTGCTCCCGCGCCAGCAGACCCTGCGGGCCGTCGTCGACTGGTCCTGGGACCTCCTCGCCGAGGACGAACGCACCACCCTGCGCCGGCTGTCCGTGTTCGCCGGCGGCTGCACCCTCGAAGCGGCCGAGGCGGTCTGCGCGGACGGGCCGCGCCACGCGCGGGAGGTCGCCGGGCTGCTCGGCTCCCTCGTGGACAAGTCCCTGGTCGTCGCCGCGCCCGCGGCGGACGGCGGGATGCGCTACCGCCTCCTGGAGACCGTCGGCGAGTACGCGGCGCAGCGGCTCGACGAGGCGGGGGAGCGGGACGCCGTCGAACGCCGGCACCTCGTGTACTTCCGGGAGCTGGCCCGTACCACCGACCCCCTGCTCCGCGGTGGCGGACAGCGCGCCGCGATCGAGCTCCTCCAGAGCGAGTACGAGAACCTGCGCACCGCGCTGCGGCACGCCGTCGCCGCGCGAGACGAGCAGGAGTCCCTGTGCCTGGTGATCGCGCTCTCCTGGTACTGGCAGATCCGCAATCTGCGCAGCGACGCCCTGCACTGGGCCGATGCCGCGGCGGCCCTCGGCCCCGACCCCTTCGCCGCGCCCGTGGAGCCGGCGCCCTCGATCCACGAACGCTGCACCGACGCACCCCCGCCCATGGGGCCCGAACTGCTCCAGGAGGCGCGGCGCCAGGTGGGGCTGATCCAGCTGGTCAGCATGGACCACGCGATGGACGAGTGGACGAACGAGGCCAGCATGGTGCGGCTTCGGGGCATCGCCTCCGTCTACCGGGCGGGTCAGCCGCAGACCTGCCGGAGCCCCGCGTCGCTCTGGTTCTTCGCCGTCATGCTGACCGGGGGTGTCGCGGACCTGCGGCACCTGCTGGACGAAACGGTGCGCGCCGCGCGGGAGTTCGCCTTCGAGTGGGAGCTCGCCGCGGCGCTCCAGATGCGCGCCAACGTGCTGGCCAACCGCCCGGACTGGGCGGGCGCCGCCCATATCGACGCCGCCGAGAGCCTGGAGATTTTCAGCCGTCTCGGTGACGAGTGGGGCATGGCCGAGGCGCTGTCCTCACGTGGCGAGGCGTACGAGAAGACGGGCGACTACCGCAGGGCCGCCGAGGACTACCAGGCCGCGATCGGCTGTGCGGAGAAGCTCGGCGCCCTGGCCCAGGTGTCGGTGCTCCGCACCCGGTACGCCTCCGCGCTCACCGAGCTCGACCGCGGCGCGGAGGGCGAGGAGATCCTGCGCCGGGTGATCGCGGACGAACGGCACGCGGGGCACGAGGCGCGGCCGGCGGCCCGGCTCTTCCTGGCCATGTGGCTGGGCCGCTGCGGCCGGACCGATGAGGCGCGCGAGCAGTTCTTCGAACTGCTCGAAGAGTTCAAGTCGCAGACCATGGCGATCTTCGAGGGCTTCGTCCTGGGCGGCCTGGCCTGGCTGGACAACCAGGACGAGAACTACGCGGACGCCCTGGACCGCGGCCGGCAGGCCCTGTTGCGCCTGGGCGATCCGCTGACGCAGATGGTGGCGCCGCAGATGGCCGTGATCCACCTGGTCACCCTGGCCTGGGCGCTGGGAGGGCTGGGCACGGAGCGCGGCGCGGAGCTCGGTGCCCGGCTGCTGGCCGCCGGCCGGGCGCTGCTGCCGGAGGGTCACTTCCTGACGTCGATGGAGCGGGACAACTTCGACCGTGCCGAGGAGTTGGTCCGTGCCGCGCTCGGGGACGCCGCCTTCGAGGCCGCGTACGCCGAGGGCGGCGGCCTCTCGCTGGAGGAGGCCGCCGCCCTCGTGGACGCGTACCGGGACTGAGGGGTCCGAACCCCTGCGGTCAGGCGGTCAGGACTTCTTGCGGAACTTGGACACCGCGAGCGGTGCCATGGCCGCGGTGATGACCACGGTCCAGCCGAGTGTCAGCCAGACCGAGTTGCCGACCGGGGTGCCCATCATCAGGGCGCGTGCGGCGTCGGCCAGGTTGGACAGCGGGTTGTAGTCGGTGAACGTCTGGAGCCAGCCCGGCATCGTCGTGGGCGGGGCGAAGATGGACGAGCCGAACTGGAGCGGCATCATCACGATCATCCCCATTCCCTGGACGGCCTGGGCCGTCTTCATGGACAGTCCGAGCAGGATGAAGATCCACATGATGGCGGCGCCGAACGCGGCCGCGAGCCCGATCGCCCCGATCAGCCCGAGCACCGACCCGTGGAGCTCCATGCCGAGCGCGAAGCCCATGCCCAGCAGGATCAGCGTGGCGACCATCATCCGGGCGAGCTCGACCACGATCTTGGCGATGAGCACCGAGGAGCGGGCGATCGGCATCGTACGGAACCGGTCCATGACCCCCTTGCGGAAGTCGTCGTTGACACCGGAGCCGACGGCCATGGCGATGTTCATGCCCATCATCGCCATCAGGCCGGGGATCAGGTAGTTCAGGTACTCCTGCCGGCCGCCGCCCATGCTGCCGCCGACGGAACCGCCGAAGACGTACACGAACAGCAGGACGAAGATCACCGGCATCAGGAGCGCGTCGAACATCGACTCCGGATCCTTCTTGATCTGGAGCAGATTGCGCCGCACCAGCGCACCGATGTGGCGCAGGTTGTTCCGCAGCCCGATCCGGCCCTCGTCGTGGAGCTTCGCGGCCGGGGCGGCCGCGGCCGCGTCGGTGGGGGTGGGCGTCAGAGTCGTCGTGCTCATGCCGCGACCTCCTGGGGAGTCGTGTCGGTGACGGTGGCCTTGTCGCCGGTGATGGCGAGGAACACCTCGTCCAGGCTGGGCAGTGCGGTGGCGACGTGTGCCAGCGAGAAGCCCCGGGTGCCGAGCAGGCCGATGACGGCGGTGAGCTGCTCGTCGCTGAGAATCGGTACGTACAGGAGTCCCTCGTCCGGGACCGCCTGGGCGCCCGCCACACCGTCGAGACCGGCCTCCCTGATGGCCTGCGCCATCGCGGCCAGCTGGGCCGGGTCCGAGGGCTGGATCTGCAGGGTGCGGCCGCCGACCTTGGCCTTCAGCTCGTCGACGCCGCCGCGGGCGATGATCCTGCCCTTGTCGATGACGGTGAGCTCGTTGGCGAGCTGTTCGGCCTCTTCCATGTACTGGGTGGTGAGCAGCACGGTCGCCCCCTCCGCGACCATCCGCTGCACCTCGTCCCAGACCTCGTTACGGGTACGGGGGTCGAGCCCCGTCGTCGGCTCGTCCAGGTAGAGGACGGCCGGGCTGCCGATCATGGAGGCGGCGAGGTCCAGCCGGCGGCGCATACCGCCGGAGTACTCCATCGCGGCCTTCTTCGCCGCGTCCGTGAGCGAGAAGCGCTCCAGCAGTTCGTCGGCGCGCGAGCGGGCCTTCTTGCGCGGCAGGTCGAGCAGCCGCCCGATCATGTAGAGGTTCTCCCAGCCGGAGAGCTTCTCGTCGACCGAGGCGTACTGCCCGGTCAGGCCGATGGTGCGGCGGAGCGCTCGGGGCTGCTTCACCACGTCGTAGCCGGCCACGACCGCGTGCCCGGCGTCGGGCTGGATCAGGGTGGACAGGACCCGTACGAGGGTCGTCTTGCCGGCGCCGTTGGGGCCGAGCACGCCGAGGACGGTGCCCTCGCGCACATCGAGGTCCACGCCGTCCAGAGCCTTGGTCGAGCCGTAGTGCTTGACCAGCCCCCGTACCTCGACGGCGTTCTTGCCGTTCCTGGGGTTCTTGTCGATTCGCGTCATGCCGACTATCAGACCAGCCGCCACCGACAACGCACCGACAGTCCGCCGACAGCAGGGCGACAGCCCGCCGATGGGGGAAGTCGGCGGGCTGTCGGTGGTGCGGCAGTGGTCGGTCGGTTGCCGGCGCTGTGCCGGCGTACTGCCTAGTGGAAGGTGTGCTCCGGCGCCGGGAAGGTGCCGCCGACGACCTCGTCCGCGTACGCCTTCGCGGCGTCGCCGAGGATCTGGCGCAGGTCGGCGTACTGCTTGGTGAAGCGCGGCACCTTGCCGCCGGTCAGGCCGACCATGTCGGTGTAGACCAGTACCTGCGCGTCGGTGTCCGGACCGGCGCCGATGCCCACGGTCGGGATGTGCAGGGTGCGGGTGACCTCGGCGGCCAGTTCGGCCGGGACGAGCTCCAGGACGACGGCGAACGCGCCCGCGTCCTGCACGGCCTTCGCGTCGCGCAGCATCTGCTGGGCGGCCTCCTCGCCGCGGCCCTGCACCCGGTAGCCCATCGCGTTGACGGACTGCGGGGTCAGACCGATGTGGGCCATGACCGGGATGCCGGCGTCGACCAGGAGCTTGATCTGCTCATGGCTGCGCTCGCCGCCCTCCAGCTTGACCGCGCCGACCCCGGACTCCTTGATCAGCCGGGTGGCGTTGCGCAGGGCCTGGACCGGGCTCTCCTGGTAGGCCCCGAAAGGCAGGTCGGCGACGACCAGGGCGCGCTTGGTGCCCCGGACGACGGCGGCGGAAAGGATGGCGATCTCGTCCATCGTGACGGGCACGGTGGTCTCGTAGCCGAGGTGACAGTTGCCCATGGAGTCGCCGACGAGCATGACCGGGATGCCGGCCTCGTCGAAGACGGACGCGGTCATCGCGTCGTAGGCGGTGAGCATGGGCCACTTCTCGCCGCGCGCGGTGGCGGCGGCGATGTCGTGGACGGTGACGCGGCGGTTGCTCTTGCCGCCGTACAGCGCCTTGCTGCTGTCGGAGGGGGCTCCCGCGGGGGAAGTGGGGGACTGGTTGTGCGCAGCCTGAAGCGACATTGCCAACGGCTCCTTCGTCATCTCGAGGCGCCCTGACGGCGTCCCCGGACCGCTTCCATGGTGGCATCCCGGAGCCGCTCACGGGAAGTGGGCCCGCCGCACGGGATGGCACCCGGTGTCACGCAGCCGGTAAAGACTTTCCAATACGAGACGGTCTCGTATCGAAATAGAGGTACGTTCTGTCCATGTCCATATCGTCCGGCGCTCCCGTCGCCGTGCCCCAGGTCCCCGAGGCGGTCCACCGCCGCCGCTGGGCGATCCTCGCCGTCCTGATGTTCAGCCTGCTCATCGTGGTGCTGGACAACTCGATCCTGAACGTCGCCGTCAAGACCATCGCCTCCCCCTCGCCCACCGGTCTGGGAGCCACCCAGAGCGAGCTGGAGTGGGCCATCAACTCCTACACGCTCGTCTTCGCCGGACTGCTCTTCACCGCGGGCCTGCTCGGCGACCGCCTCGGGCGCAAGAAGATCCTGCTCTTCGGCATCGTTCTCTTCGGCCTGGGTTCGGCCTTCGCCGCCATGTCGGCATCGCCCGGCGAGCTCATCACCTGGCGCGCCGTGATGGGCTTCGGTGCCGCCTTCGTCATGCCGGCCACGCTCGCCGTCCTGATGAACGTCTTCGAGCGCGACGAGCAGCCCAAGGCGATCGGCATCTGGGCCGGCAGCGTGGGGCTCGGCATCGCGATCGGCCCGATCACCGGCGGCCTGCTCCTCGAACACTTCTGGTGGGGTTCGATCTTCCTCGTCAACGTGCCCGTCGTGGTCGTCGCGCTGATCGCCATGGCCGTGCTCGTGCCGGACTCCAGGGACCCGAAGCCGGGCCGCCTCGACCCGGTCGGTGTGGTGCTCTCCATCATCGGCCTGGTGCTGCTGGTGTACGGGATCATCCGCGGCGGCGAGCTCGCCGACTTCACCGATGCCTCCGTGCTCCTGCCGGTCGTCGGGGGACTGGCCGTGCTGGTCGTGTTCGTCCTCCACGAGAAGCGCAGCAGCAGCCCGGCCATCGACGTCTCGTACTTCAGGAAGCCGGCGTTCTCCGCCGCCGTCGCCGCCATCGCGCTGGTCTTCTTCGCGCTGATGGGCGTGACGTTCTTCTCCGCCTTCTACATGCAGAGCGTGCGTGGCTGGAGCGCCCTGCAGTCCGGGCTGCTGATCCTGCCGCTGGCCGTCGCGCAGATGGTCTTCGCCCCGCGGGCCCGGTTCGTGGTCGACCGGTTCGGCGCCCGTGCCGTGTGCACGGTGGGCATGCTGATGGTCGCCGTTGGCCTTGCGGCGTTCGCCCTGTTCGACGCCACGACCCCGGTCTGGGTGATGTGCCTGGTCTTCTTCGTCCAGGGCACGGGCATGGCGCACGTGATGCCGCCGGTCACCGTCGCCGTGATGCAGGCGCTGCCCCGGGAGAAGGCGGGATCGGGCTCGGCCGTGAACAACACGTTCCGGCAGGTCGGCGGCGCTCTCGGGATCGCCGTGCTCGGATCGGTGCTCTCCGCCGTCTACCGCGGCGACATCGAAGGACATCTCGACGCGGTCCCGGCCGCCGCCAGGGACGTGGCGGGGGAGTCCATCGAGGCGACACTCGGTGTCGCCGAGAAGATGGGGCCGGCGGGCGCCCCGCTGGTGGCTGCCGCGCAGGACGCGTTCATGGGCGCCATGCACGTCACGGCCGTCGGCTCGGCGTGCGTCGCCCTGATCGGCGCGATCGTGGTCGCCCTGTTCCTGCCGGGCCGGCCGCCCGCCGGGCAGCCGGCCGCGCAGGACGAGCGGACGGTCCCCGTGGAGGCCTGACGGGAAAACCCGGCGGTTGCGGCCGGGCGCCGACGTGCCCGGCCGCCTCCCGCGTCGGCGAGAATCGGCGGTGGCGAAAGGTGGTTCCACGTGCAGGCGCAAGCATCGGACCGGGACGGCCGGGCCCCCGGGGAGCAGGACCGGCCGGCCCACGACGGCGGCCCGGACCAGGACCCGCGGACCCACGACGGCGGCCCGGCACCGCACCCCGTCGACGAACAGGAGCCCCGTCGCGGCCGCCCGCGCAGCGCCGCCGCCGAGCGGGCCATCCTGGACGCCGTCGTCGAGCTCCTGGAGGCCGGCGAGCCCCTCGCCGGCCTGTCCATCGAGCGGATCGCCCGCACCGCCGGGGTCGGCAAGGCCACCATCTACCGGCGCTGGACCGGCAAGGAGGAGCTCTTCGTCGACGTCCTGCGCGAGATCGAGCCGCCGGAACCCGAGGTCTCCGGCACCGGGGGCCTCGGTGACCTGCGCGTCCTGCTGGAGTCCATGCGCACCCGCGGACTCGCCCAGCGCTCCTCGGTGCTGCTGCACAACGTCTTCGCGCAGATGAAGAGCCACCCCAAGCTGTGGGCGGAGTACCAGCGCACCGTGATCGCGCCCCGCAGGGCCGCGATGCTCGCCGCCGTCGCCCGGGCCGTCGAGGCGGGTGAGCTGCGGGGCGACGCGGACGTGGAGCTGATGGACGACCTGTTCCTCGGCCCCATGCTCGTACGCACCATCCACCGGCCCGACGCGCCGCTGCCCGAGGACCTCGCCGACCGCATCGTCCGCCTGCTGATCGAGGGCCTCGGGCCGCGTCCCGCGGTCTCCGGCCGAGGTGAAGACGCAGGTCACCGCTGAGACCGCCCGGCTGACTCGCCCGGGCCGAGGCGAGTGTGAGCGTTCTGTCACAAGCCACCACAGACCCCCTGTGGCCGGAACCCTTCGCACCGCCCGGGTCGTCCTCGTGGCAGTACGGCCGTCGCCGACGGCCGGAAAGGCATCGCGTATCCCCTAGGGTCGTGGGCGCGGCGATGTGTACGGCAAGGCAGTGAGGACAGCGCAATGGTGCAGGCGTACAGGGCGGACACCGGGAACGGCGGCGCAGGACCGCAGCGCACCGGATCCCGCTTCCGGGACCTGCGCGACAGACTGACCCGGGACCCCGGCATCTGGCGGCGCGGAATCGTCCTGGCCGGCTGCTCGGTCCTGCTGGCCCTCGTGATGCTCCTCCACGCACAGATCCCGAACACCATCGGCAACCTGGGCAGCCTCACCGAGACGTTCCTGCCGTGGTGCGCCGTCTTCGTCCCGCTGCTGCTGATCCTCGGCCTGGTGCGCCGCTCGGCGACCGCGCTGATCGCGCTGCTGCTGCCGGTCCTGGTCTGGTTCAACGTCTTCGGCGGGCTGCTCACCGACAAGTCGGGCACCGGTGGCGACCTCACCGTCGCCACCCACAACGTCAACGCGGACAACCCCGACCCCGCCGGCACCGCCCAGCAGGTCGCCGGCTCGGGCGCCGACGTCGTCGCCCTCCAGGAACTCCCCAGCGGCAAGGTCACGGCCTACGAGTCGGCGCTCGCCGACCGCTTCCCGTACCACTCGGTGCAGGGGACCGTCGGCCTCTGGAGCAAGTACCCCCTGAGCGACACCCGCCCGGTGGACATCAAGATGGGCTGGGTCCGCGCCATGCGCACCACCGTCACCACGCCGGGGGGCCCGATCGCCTTCTACGTCGCGCACCTGCCCTCGGTGCGGGTCAAGCTGCACGCCGGATTCACCGCCAGCCAGCGGGACCAGAGCGCGGACGCCCTCGGCAAGGCCATCTCCCACGAACCGCTGGAACGGGTCGCGCTGCTCGGCGACCTCAACGGGACCATGAACGACCGCTCGCTCAACGCGGTCACCTCGCAGATGCGCTCCACCCAGGGCGCGGCCGGTGACGGGTTCGGATTCAGCTGGCCCGCCTCCTTCCCGATGGCCCGGATCGACCAGATCATGGTGAAGGGCGTCGAGCCGATGTCGTCATGGACGCTGCCGGCCACGGACAGCGACCATCTTCCGATCGCCGCCCGCGTCAAACTGTGACGCAACGGTCCGTTTACCTCCGGGCACCAAACGTCTGAGAGAATTTGTTCCGAACGGGAACAAGGCCGCCGGCGAGGAAGCCGGTCCGGCACCGTGCGATCCGGCCCCGGCCGGCCCGTGCCGGCGCACGGACGGCCGCGTTCCCTCCCGCCCCCTCCCGCTCCCCGAGGCCCACCGGGCCCGGCCGGAGCGCATGGGGCCCACTTCGGAAAGGTCTCTCTTCATGCCTCTGGCTCTGCTCGCACTCGCGGTGAGCGCCTTCGGCATCGGTACTACGGAGTTCGTGATGATGGGCCTGCTGCCCAACGTCGCGGACGATCTGGGCACCTCCGTCCCCACCGCGGGCTACCTCGTGTCGGCGTACGCGATCGGCGTGGTGCTCGGCGCCCCGCTGCTCACCGCCGTCGGCTCGCGCATCCCGCGCAAGCGGATGCTCCTGCTGCTGATGGCGCTGTTCACCTTCGGCAACCTCGCCTCCGCGCTGGCTCCGGACTTCGGCTGGCTGGTCGCGGGACGCGTGCTGGCGGGGCTGCCCCACGGAGCCTTCTTCGGCGTCGGCGCGGTCGTCGCCGCCCGGCTGGTCTCCGACGGGCGCCAGGCACGGGCCGTGGCGACCATGTTCCTCGGCCTGACCGTCGCCAACATCGTCGGAGTCCCGGCGGCCACCCTGCTCGGCCAGCACCTCGGCTGGCGGGCCACGTTCCTGGTGGTCGCGGTGATCGGGCTGTGCGCGATGGCCGCGCTCGCCCGCCTCGTCCCGCAGATCCCGGTCGAGGCCCATCAGAACGTACGCCACGAGCTGCGTGCCCTGGCCAACCGCCAGGTCCTGCTCGGACTCCTGACGGCCGTCTTCGGCTTCGCCGGGGTCTTCGCCGTGTACTCCTACCTCTCGGCGATGACGACCGAGGCGATGGGCTTCGGCGAGTCCTCGGTGACCCTGGTGCTGGCGCTCTTCGGCATCGGCATGACCCTGGGCGCGCTCGCCGCGGGCCCGCTCACGGACCGGGCGCTGCGCCCGACGCTGTACGGCTCACTGGGCGCGCTCGCCGTCGTCCTGGTCGTCTTCCCGTTCGCCGCCCATGTGCGGTGGGCCGCGCTGGTGATGGTCGTGCTGCTGGGCGGGGTCGGCTTCATGACGACCACGCCGTTGCAGATGCTCGTCATGAACAAGGCCAAGGACGCCCCGACCCTGGCATCGGCCTCCAACCACTCCGCCTTCAACCTGGCCAACGCGGGCGGCGCGTGGCTGGGCGGCGTGGCCATCGCGGCGGGCTGGGGCTGGACCTCCCCGGCCCTGGTCGGCGCGGTGCTGGCCGTGGCGGGCCTCGCGGTGGCGGTCACGGCGGGCGTACTGGACCGCGACCGGACCCCGTCGAGGGTGGTGGCCCGGGCGGCGACGGCGGCCGAGCGGAGCCCGGTCACCTCCAGCGCACACCCGGCACCATCAAGCCCGTCCGGCGATTGAGGACACCACGACCCGTCGGATCAAGACGCTGCCCGGCACCATCAGGCCCGTCCGGCGCTTGAGGACAAGACCTCGGCCGGACGGGCGGCGCCGAAAATCAAGCCCGTCCGGCGCTTGAGGACACCCCCAGGGCCGGACGGGCCCGCAGCACACCCGTACCCCCGGCGTCAGCCGGACTCGCGCCACCGGTTCGTGATCGGCAGCCGCCGGTCCTTGCCGAACCCCTTGGGCGAGATCTTCGTGCCCGGCGGATACTGCCGCCGCTTGTACTCCGCCGTGTCCACCATCCGCAGCGTCTTCGCCACCAGCGCCGCGTCGAACCCGGCCGCGACGATCGCGTCGAGTCCCTGGTCCCGGTCGACGTACATCTCCAGGATCCGGTCCAGCACGTCGTAGTCGGGCAGCGAGTCCGTGTCGACCTGACCCGGCCGCAGCTCCGCGCTCGGCGGCTTCGTGATGGACGCCTCCGGGATCGGCGGGGTCTGCCCACGCTCCTCCGCCGCCCGGTTGCGCCACTTCGCCAGCCGGAAGACCGACGTCTTGTAGACGTCCTTGATCGGCCCGTACGCGCCGACGGAGTCCCCGTACAGCGTCGAGTAGCCGACCGCCAGCTCCGACTTGTTGCCCGGAGCCAGGACGATCTGGCCCTCCTGGTTGGACACGGCCATCAGCATCGTGCCGCGCAGTCGCGACTGCAGGTTCTCCTCGGCGAGCCCGGTGAGCCCCAGCGAGCCCATGTACGCGTCGAACATCGGCTCGATCGGTACGGTCCGGAAGTTCAGCCCGGTACGCCGCGCCAGCTCGGCCGCGTCGCCCTTGGAGTGGTCCGAGGAGTACTTCGACGGCATCGAGATGCCGTACACGTGCTGCGCGCCCAGCGCGTCGCAGGCGATCGCGGCGACCAGCGCCGAGTCGATCCCGCCGGAGAGCCCGACCAGCACACTGCTGAAGCCGTTCTTCGCCGCGTACGCCCGCAGGCCCACCACGAGCGCCGAGTACAGCTCCTCGTCGTCGTCGAGCCGCTCCGCGTACCCGCCGGCCAGCTCCGCCTCGTACGCCGGCAGCGGCTTCTCGGAGAGGACCACGTGGTCGATCCGCAGCCCGTCGTTGACCACACCGGACGGCGCCTCGGGCGAGGCGGCCGGCAGATCGAGGTCCAGGATGACGCTGCCCTCGGCGAACTGCGGCGCACGTGCGATGACCTCGCCCTGCTTGTCGACGACGATCGAGTCCCCGTCGAAGACCAGCTCGTCCTGGCCGCCGATCATCGCGAGGTACGCGGTCGTGCAGCCGGCCTCCTGGGCCCGCTTGCGGACCAGTTCCAGCCGGGTGTCGTCCTTGTCCCTCTCGTACGGCGAGGCGTTGATCGACAGCAGCAGCCCGGCCCCCGCGGCACGCGCGGCCGGCACCCGGCCGCCGTCCTGCCAGAGGTCCTCGCAGATCGCGAGCGCCACATCGACGCCGTGCACCCGTACGACAGGCATCGAGTCGCCCGGCACGAAGTACCGGAACTCGTCGAAGACGCCGTAGTTGGGCAGGTGGTGCTTGGCGAAGTTCAGCGCGATCTGTCCGCGGTACAGCACCGCGGCGGCGTTCCGCGGCGATCCGGCGGGCTGGCCGTAGCGCGGCGCGGCGGACTCGGAACGGTCGAGGTAACCGACGACGACCGGGAGTTCCCCGAAGCCCTCCGCGTCCAGGCGCGCGGCGAGCGCACGCAGCGCCTCCCGCGACGCCTCGACGAAGGACGACCGCAGGGCCAGGTCCTCGACGGGGTATCCGGTCAGCACCATCTCGGGGAACGCCACCAGGTGGGCGCCCTGTTCGGCGGAGTGCCGGGTCCAGTGGAGGATCGACTCGGTGTTGCCGGCGAGGTCGCCGACGGTCGAGTCGATCTGATTCAGTGCGAGGCGTAGTTGAGGCACGCCGCCCAGTGTAATCGTCTGACTGACGCGATGTCCTGGCGGGCCGGGCGAAAAGTGCCGCGGCCCGCCGGGCGGACGGTCAGCGGCGGTAGCCGAGGACCGTCATCATGCCCGCCTCCGCGTGGTAGAGGTTGTGGCAGTGGAGCATCCACAGACCCGGGTTGTCCGCGTCGAAGTCGACGGTCAGCGTCTGCCGGGGCAGCACGATCGCGGTGTCCTTACGGGCCCCGGCCGCGCCACCGGCCAGCGCGAAGGTGTGCCCGTGCAGATGGATCGGGTGCCACATCGCGGTCGGGTTGTGGAACTCCATCCGGACCCGCTCGCCGGCCTTCACCGGATGCCGCTGGTCGGCGGTGTACGGCTTCTTGTCGAAGGCCCAGTCGTACGCCTCCATGGAACCCGTCAGCCGCATCCGCACCGTGCGGTCGGGCTCGCGCGCGGCCAGGGCCACGGAGGCGTCCGGGGGCAGCCGGTCGGCCGTCACCAGTTCGCCGTCCAGCTCCTTCGGCCGCACGGAGGCGCCGGGCGCCGCACCGCTTCCGGTCCGCAGCAGGGCCATGGCCGAGGCCTTCTTGCCCTCGGCCAGCGCGGTCAGCGGGAACACCCCGTCCCCGGCGGTGACCAGCACGTCGTACCGCTCACCCATCCCGATCAGCAGCGCGTCGGTCGTGGTGTGCCGGACCGGGAAGCCGTCGGTGTGCGTCACCGTCATCCGGTGGCCGCCGAGCGCGACGCGGAAGGCGGTGTCGCCGCCCGCGTTGATGATCCGCAGCCGGATCCGGTCGCCCGGCCGTGCGGTGAAGGCGGAGGGGTCCTCGGCCACGCGACCGTTGACCAGGTAGTACGGATAGTCCACGTCGCCGGCGTCGCCGCCCAGCAGCTCACTGGTGGCGCCCATCAGCATCCGCGAGGGCCCGCCGCTCGCGGGCGAGGCCGTCGACTGCATGGCGTGCCCGCTGTGCCCGCTGCCTCCGGTGAGTTCCTGGAGCACGGCGTCGGGGGTGGAGCCGTCCACGCCGTCGACCCAGTCGTCCAGGACGACGGTCCACTCCTTGTCGTAACCGAGGGGCTCCTTCGGGTCGTCCACGATCAGCGGCGCGTAGAGCCCGCGGTCCAGCTGGACGCCCGAGTGCGGGTGGAACCAGTACGTGCCGGGGTCCGGCACCGCGAACCGGTAGGTGAAGTCCGCCCCCGCCTCGACGGCCCGCTGGGTCAGCCCGGGCACCCCGTCCATGTCGTTGCGCAGGGCGAGTCCGTGCCAGTGCAGAGAGGTGGGCTGCGGCAGGTGGTTGGCGAGGGTGAGGGCGAGCGTGTCGCCCGCGGTGACCCGGATCTCCTTCCCGGGGAGCCGGTCCCCGTACGCCCACGAGCTGACGGTGTGCCCGCCGCCCAGGTCGAGCCGGGACGGGGTCGCGGTCAGGGTCACCTTGCGTTCGGGGCCGGTGCCCCGCCGCTGCTCGGCCGCGGCGACCTCCGGGCCGTCGGGGGAGACGTAGCCCTCCGGGACGGTGGTGCCGGAGGGGGCGGGGTGGTTCATGGCGGAGTGGTCCGCGGTGGCGTCGCGGCCGGTGCAGGCGGTGAGAACTCCCGTACCGGCAAGGGCGATCGAGGCGCCGAGCACGGCGCGTCGGGTGTGCTGAGCGGGCATGACTGAGTGCACCTCAAGGATGTGGTCGGTGTGCTGGAGGACGGAAGGGCGCGGGGCGCCTATATCCGAAGCACCCACAGTCCGGTGAGGACGGCCTTGCACGGCCGGGGCGGGGGAGGAGGAGGCCGGGGCATCCGCGGCGACCGGCCGCGGCCCGGGCCCGGCCGCAGGGCGGCGCACCGCCGCACCACCAGCCACAGGGTGAGCAGGGCGATGCCCCAGGCGCCCAGCACCGCGACGCACACCGACAGGGGGTCCATGCCGGGCATCGGCGCCGGGGTGTCGTGCCGCAGGGCCACCGCGGGTCCGGGGGCCACCGCGGGTCCGGGCGTCACGACCGGCCCGGTCATCGCTGATCCGGTCATCGCGTGCGAGGCGGCCGGCATCGTGAGCCCCGGTCCGCCGTGCTCCGCCGGGTGCCCGACCGTGTGCATGGTGAAGATCCCGAAGAGCAGCGCGGCGAACAGCAGCAGCCGCCCGCACGTCGCGCTCCTCGTCCCGGACATGCCGGCCACCTTACCCCCGCCGGGTATACGGAACGCGGCGGCCCGCCGCCCCCGCGCGGCGGACAACGGACCATACGGAGGGGGCGACGGGCCATCGGCGGGGACAACGAGCCACCCGGCGGGGATAACCAGCCGTCCCGCGGGGGCGACGGGCAGGGCGGCAGGAGGGGCGGGCCACCGGCCGGTCGTGCGGCGTGCCGGTCAGTTGCGGGAGTAGACCTTCTCCGCCCAGCCGGCGATCTGGTCGTCGGAGAGGTGCTGGGCGAGATCGGCCTCGCTGATCATGCCGACCAGCATCTTGTTCTCGACGACCGGCAGCCGGCGGATCCGGTGGGTCTGCATCTCCTCCAGCACCGCCTCCACCTCGGCCTCCGCGTCGATCCAGCGCGGCGTGCCCCGGGCGAGGTCGCCGGCGGTCACCTTCGACGGGTCCCGGCCCATCGCCACACAGGCGACCACGATGTCGCGGTCCGTGAGGATGCCGACCATCCGGTCCTGCTCGCCGTTCTCCGAGATGGGCAGCGCGCCGACGTTGTGGTCGCGCATCAGCTGGGCGGCGCGGTCGAGGGTCTCGTGCGCCGGGATCCAGGTGGCACCGGTGTGCATGATGTCCTTGGCGGTGGTCATGGGGTTTCCTCCTGCGTGCCGATGGCACTCGCGTACGACCCCGAGCGAACCCATCGTGGGGGGCTCGCCCGGGGCACGCGACCGGTATCACCCATTCGGGTGCACTCCGGGGAAGGCGGTTTCAGGACACCCCGCCCGGCCGGGGCGCGGCGTCCCGTTCCGCCAGCATCCCGGCCATGGCCGCCAGCTCGGACTGCTGACCCTCGACCATGCCCCGGGCCAGGCGCTTCTCGGCCTTCACGGTGCACAGGTCCGCACAGCCGCGGGCCATGGCGACACCGCCCTTGTGGTGGTCGGTCATCAGCTGGAGGTAGAGGACCTCGGCCTGTCTGCCACTGGCCCGGCGGAGCTGTCCGAGCTCGGTACGGGTCGCCATACCGGGCATGAGGGACCCGTCATGGGCCTCGTAACCGCCGTCCATGCCCGGCATCCCGGCCATGTCGTGGCCCGCGTGCTGTCCGGCGGCCATCCAGGCCATCGGTTCCTGCCCGGCGGCCGCCTTCGGCAGCTCCCACAGGTCCAGCCAGCCGAGCAGCATGCCCCGCTGGTTGGCCTGCGTGTTGGCGATGTCGTAGGCGAGACGGCGTACGTCCTCGTCGTCCGTGCGGTCGCGCACGATGAAGGACATCTCCACGGCCTGCTGATGGTGGACGGCCATGTCGCGGGCGAACCCTGCGTCCGCGGAAGCGGATACCGGGACCCGCGCGGCGGGGGCGGCGTGCTGCCCGTCCCCGTCCCCGTCGCCCCGCGCGGAGGCGACGGTCGCCGCGCCCGCGAACAGGAGCGCGAGCGCGACGGCGGAACCGGCGGCCCACCGGATGCGCCGGAGGCTCCCTGGAGCCTCCCCTTCCTCCGGCCCCTCTGTCACGGAGCCGCCCGTCCGCCGGTGCACGCGGCGCCCGGCTCGGGCGTCTGCGGGCCCTGCACGTACTTGGCGAAGAACTGCGCCACCCTGCGGTCGTCGGCGCTGTCCACCGTGACCTGCTTGCCCCAGGCGCTCAGCATGATGCTGCCGGCCTGGTCCTTGTACGGGCTCATGAGCGAGTACGGCGTCTTCGCGACCCGGTCGGCCAGCTTGTCCACGTCCGCAGCCGAGGCCTTGTCCGTGTACGTCACCCACACCGACCCGTGCTCCAGCGCGTGCACGGCGTTCATGTCGGGAATCGCCTTTTTGTATACGTCGCCGTCGCAGTTCATCCAGACGGGGCTGTGGTCACCGCCGACCGGCGGCTTCATCGGGTACGAGACGGTCTCGGTGACGTGGTTGCGGGTCAGCTTCTTCGCGTCCCACGTCTTCTCGCCCTGGATCGGCCCGTCGGCCAGTTCCTTCTTCTCCGCCTCGGACTGCTCGGCGTTCTTGGCGTCGGAGGCCTTCTGGTCGGCCGAGGCCTCGGACCGGTCGACGAGTGTGTAGGCGCCGAAGCTGACGAGACCTGCGACGACGACGGCGCTGAGGCTTATGACCAGCACGCGGGTGCGGCGGTCACGCGCGCGGTCGGCCTTGCGCATCTGCTCTATGCGGGTCCTGCGGTCGAAGCTCATGTCGTGGGTCCTTCTGCGAAGGGGCGATGAGAGGACGGAACGGGTCGGGAGGCCGGTGCGCGCGGGGCAGTTGCGAGGCCGCCGCACCCCGTACGCACCATGGCCGACGATCGTAGTGGGTGGCCGAGTGCTCCATCTCACGTCGGGTGCGTAATCTGGGTGAAATCCGGGGTCGTGATACTGGACTCTCCCCCTTACCCCGGGCGGTGGTGCACGGACCGTCTGAACTGCAAGGATGTGGCTATGGACAAGCAGCAGGAATTCGTCCTCAGGACGCTTGAGGAGCGCGACATCCGGTTCGTACGGCTGTGGTTCACCGACGTGCTCGGTTACCTCAAGTCCGTGGCCGTGGCCCCCGCCGAGCTGGAACAGGCGTTTGACGAGGGAATCGGCTTCGACGGCTCCGCCATCGAGGGCTTCGCCCGGGTGTACGAGTCGGACATGATCGCCAAGCCGGACCCGGGCACGTTCCAGATCCTGCCCTGGCGCGCGGAGGCCCCCGGCACGGCCCGGATGTTCTGCGACATCCTGATGCCCGACGGCTCGCCGTCCTTCGCCGACCCGCGTTACGTGCTCAAGCGGATCCTGGCCAAGACCTCCGACCTGGGATTCACCTTCTACACCCACCCCGAGATCGAGTTCTTCCTGCTGAAGAACAAGCCGGTCGACGGCACCCGCCCGACCCCCGCGGACAGCTCCGGCTACTTCGACCACACCCCGCAGAACGTCGGCATGGACTTCCGCCGCCAGGCGATCACCATGCTCGAATCCATGGGCATCTCGGTCGAGTTCAGCCACCACGAGGGCGCCCCCGGCCAGCAGGAGATCGACCTGCGGTACGCGGACGCGCTCTCCACGGCCGACAACATCATGACCTTCCGCCTGGTCATGAAGCAGGTCGCGCTGGAGCAGGGCGTGCAGGCCACCTTCATGCCGAAGCCGTTCTCGGAGTACCCCGGCTCGGGCATGCACACCCACCTCTCCCTCTTCGAGGGCGACCGCAACGCGTTCTACGAGTCCGGCGCCGAGTACCAGCTCTCCAAGGTCGGCCGCTCGTTCATCGCGGGTCTGCTCAAGCACGCCGCGGAGATCTCCGCCGTCACCAACCAGTGGGTCAACTCCTACAAGCGCATCTGGGGCGGCTCCTCCCGCGCCGCGGGCGCCGGCGGCGAGGCCCCCTCGTACATCTGCTGGGGCCACAACAACCGCTCCGCGCTGATCCGTGTCCCGATGTACAAGCCCGGCAAGACCGGCTCGGCCCGCGTCGAGGTCCGCTCCATCGACTCCGGCGCCAACCCCTACCTGACGTACGCGGTGCTCCTGGCCGCGGGCCTCAAGGGCATCGAGGAGGGCTACGAGCTCCCGGCCGGTGCCGACGACGACGTCTGGGCCCTGTCCGACGCCGAGCGCCGCGCGATGGGCATCGAGCCGCTGCCGCAGAACCTGGGCGAGGCGATCGCGCTGATGGAGAAGAGCGAACTGGTCGCCGAGACGCTCGGCGAGCACGTCTTCGACTTCTTCCTGCGCAACAAGAAGCAGGAGTGGGAGGAGTACCGCAGCGAGGTCACCGCCTTCGAGCTGAAGGCGCTCCTGCCGGTGCTGTAACCTCTGGCCGGCGCCGTTGAGGCGCTTGAGCGTGGCTTCGGGCCGACGGTTTCCTACCGTCGGCCCGAAGCCGTTCCGGGCGGCTTTCCGGTCGGAACGCGGTTCTCGGGGCGGGGCGCAAGGGTGTAATCCGCGGCCGCACGGCTACTGACTATTCGTCAGATCTCTGCGATGCTCCGCGCCATGGCGGATGGACCGGGAACGGGAGAGCCCACCGGAGAGGCACCCCGCGGCGCCCCGGATGTACTGGCGCCCGCCCGGCTCGGGCCGCTCCGGTTGCGTAACCGGGTCATCAAGGCCGCGACCTTCGAGGGTGCCACGCCCGACGCGCTGGTCACCCAGGAGCTCATCGACTACCACCTGCGCCCCGCGGAGGGCGGGGTCGCCATGACCACCGTGGCCTACTGCGCCGTGGCGCCGGAAGGCCGCACCGAGCGCCGTCAGCTGTGGATGCGGCCCGAGGCGCTGCCCGGGCTGCGCAGGCTGACCGAGGCGGTGCACGGTACCGGTGCGGCCGTCTCCGCCCAGCTGGGCCACGCCGGGCCGGTGGCTGACGGGCGGTCCAACGGGCTGGCCTCCCTCGCCCCGATGGCCGGGTTCAACGCGCTGAGCATGCGCCGTAACAAGGCGGCCACCGCCGAGGACATCGACCGGGTCATCAAGGCACACGCGGAGGCGGCCCTCCTCGCGGCCGAGGCCGGATTCGACGCCGTGGAGATCCATCTCGGCCACAACTACCTGGCCAGCGCCTTCCTCAGTCCCCGGCTGAACCGCCGCACCGACGCCTTCGGCGGCTCCCTGCGCGCCCGCGCCTCCGTCGCGCTGGGCGTCACCCGGGCGGTGCGCGACGCGCTGGGCGACCGGCTCGCCATCACCGCCAAGCTGAACATGAAGGACGGGGCGCCCGGCGGACTCACGGTGGACGACAGCCTCCAGGTCGCCCGCTGGCTGGAGGAGGACGGCAGTGTCGACGCCCTGGAACTGACGGCGGGCAGCTCCCTGTTGAACCCGATGTACCTGTTCCGCGGCGGCGCCCCCGTCGCCGAGTTCGCGGCCAACTTCCCGCTTCCGCAGCGACTCGCGATCCGGGCGGTGGGGCGCGGGGTGTTCCGTACGTATCCCTACCGGCCCCTGTACCTGCTCGAATCCGCGCAGCGGTTCCGCGCCGCGCTCGGTCTGCCGCTCGTCCTGCTCGGCGGGGTCACCGACCGGGAGGGCATGGACCGTGCCATGGCGGAGGGGTTCGAGTTCGTCGCGATGGCCCGCGCCCTCCTGCGCGAGCCCGACCTGCTGCACCGCATCGGGCGCGACGCCGCCACCCGATCGCAGTGCGTCCACTGCAACCGCTGCATGCCCACCATCTACACGGGGACCCACTGCCCGCTGATCGGGGAACGGGCGCCCTGAGCGGCACCGGCGGTGCGGTGTTCCGGACACCGCAGGCCGGTTGCGCGTCCCGGGGCCCTTCGGCTGTTAGCGTCCGCTCTCCACCGGACGGACGGCTGTGCCGGTGACGCCCCGGCGTCACGGAGAAGGAGCGGTGTCCCCATGCGTGTCCCCTTGCGTGTCCTCCTGGTCGGAGCGGGAGGTGTGGGTACGGCGATCACGCGGATCGCGGCCCGCCGGCCGTTCTTCGAGCACATGACGGTCGCCGACTACGACCTCGGACGGGCGGAGAGTGCCGTCGCGGCCCTGGGGGAGCGGGGCGACCGGTTCAACGCCGTCCGGCTGGACGCCTCGGACCGGGCAGCGGTGCTGGAAACGCTCGGCCGGCACCGCTGCGACGTCCTGCTCAACGCCACGGACCCCCGCTTCGTGATGCCACTGTTCGAGTCGGCCCTCGCCCACGGCGCCCACTACCTGGACATGGCCATGTCCCTGTCCCGGCCGCACCCGGCCCGTCCGTACGAGGAGTGCGGGGTCAAGCTCGGGGACGCGCAGTTCGAGCGGGCCGCGGAGTGGGAGGCCGCGGGGCGGCTCGCGCTGGTGGGGATGGGGGTGGAGCCGGGGATGTCCGATTTGTTCGCCCGGTACGCCTCCGACGAACTCTTCGACGAGATCGAGGAGATCGGAATCCGTGACGGGGCGAATCTGACGGTGGACGGCTACGACTTCGCACCGTCCTTCAGTATCTGGACGACCATCGAGGAATGCCTGAACCCGCCGGTCGTGTACGAGCAGGAGCGGGGCTGGTACACCACCGCCCCCTTCAGCGAGCCGGAGGTCTTCGACTTCCCCGACGGTATCGGGCCCGTGGAGTGCGTCAACGTGGAGCACGAGGAAGTGCTCCTGGTCCCGCGGTGGCTGAAGGCCGGGAAGGTCACCTTCAAGTACGGGCTCGGCGACGAGTTCATCCGGGTGCTCCGGACCCTCCACCTGCTCGGACTCGACCGGACCGATCCGGTGTCCGTGCAGAGCGACCTGGGGCGGGCCGCGGTCTCGCCCCGTGACGTGGTCGCCGCCTGCCTGCCCGACCCCGCCGGACTCGGCGAGCGGATGCACGGCAAGACGTGCGCGGGAACCTGGGTGAAGGGCGTCAAGGACGGCCGGCCACGGGAGGTGTACCTCTACCACGTCGTCGACAACCAGTGGTCGATGCGGGAGTACGGATCCCAGGCCGTCGTCTGGCAGACCGCGATCAATCCCGTGGCCGCCCTCGAACTCCTCGCGGGCGGTGTGTGGGGCGGCAGCGGAGTGCTGGGGCCCGAGGCGCTGCCACCGCGGCCGTTCCTCGATCTGCTGACCGAGTACGGCTCACCGTGGGGCATGCGCGAGCAGTGACCGGTGCGACCGATGGTGCGTACATCCGCCGGCCCGTGTGCGTGGCGGACGCGCGGATCCGAGCCGTCTCCCTAGCATGGAAAAGGCCCATTCCGCTTCCTCCTCGGGCCCGTGACGTAGCGAGGACACATGGCAGAGGAACTGGCCGGACCCGCGCGGCCGGCGACCCTGAAGGCCAACGCGATCGGTTTCGTCGACGCGCTCGTCATCGGGCTGAACGCCACCTCCCCGGCCTACTCCGTGGCGGCCGTCATCGGGCCGATCGTCGCGCTCGTCGGTATCTACGCACCCGGAGTGCTCTTCGCCTCCTTCGTGCCGATGCTCTTCATCGCCTCGGCGTTCTACTACCTGAACAAGGTCGACCAGGACTGCGGGACGACGTTCTCCTGGGTGACCCGCGCGATGGGGCCGTGGACCGGGTGGCTGGGGGGATGGGCCATCACGATGACCGGCGTGCTCGTCGTGGGGTCGCTCGCGGACGTTGCCGTCAGCTTCGGCCTGCTGGCCGTCGGACTCGACAGCTGGGCCGACAACACCTTCGTACGCCAGCTGCTCACCGTGATCCTGATCCTGGTGATGACGGGCCTGTGCGTCATCGGTACCGAGCTGTCGGCCAAGGTGCAGAACGTGCTGATCCTGGCGCAGGTGGCCTTCCTCATCGTCTTCGTGATCGTCGCGCTGTACCGCGTCTACGCGGGCACGACCTCGTTCGACTCCATCCGTCCCTCGGCCGAGTGGCTCAACCCCTTCGGGGCGGGTGGTGCGGCTCTCACCAGCGGCCTGCTGCTGGGCGTGTTCATCTACTGGGGCTGGGAGTCCGCCGTCAACCTCACCGAGGAGGTCGAGGACTCCGCGACCGCCCCCGGCAAGGCGGGTGTGTGGTCGACCGTCATCCTGCTGGTGACGTACCTGTCCGTCGGCTTCGCCGTCGTCGCGTTCGCCGGAACGGCGTACCTGGCCGAGAACGCCGACGAGGAGGAGTTCGTCTTCGCCCTGCTCGCCCGCGAGGTCATGGGCGGCTGGGACTGGATCGTGCTGCTCGCGGTCGCGACGTCCGCGCTCGCCTCGACCCAGACCACCATCATTCCCGCCTCCCGCACCGCTCTGTCGATGGCCCGCAGGCATGCGCTGCCGGCGCACTTCGCCCGGATCAACCCGCGGTTCCGGACACCTGACGTCAGCACCTGGTGGGTGGCGGCCATCGCCATCGCCTGGTATCTCGTCGTCAACAGGATCAGCGAGAACGCCCTGTTCGACTCGCTGACGGCACTGTCCCTGCTCATCGCCTTCTACTACGCGCTGACCGGTGTGGCCTGCGCGGTCTACTACCGCCACCATCTGACCGAGAGCGTACGGAGCTTCGTGCTCATCGGCCTTGCCCCGCTGATCGGATCCGGTCTGCTGGCCTGGCTGCTCGTGCGGTCCGTCATCGACATGTCGGATCCGGCGAACTCCTACAGCGGTACTTCGTGGTTCGGCCTCGGCCCGCCGCTCGTCATCGGCATCTGCATCAGCCTGATCGGCGTGGTGCTCATGGTGGTGTGGCGGTTCCGGTCGCCCCTCTTCTGGGCCGAGCGCCGCAGTGTGGTCGACCCGGGCCTCGTGCACGGCAAGGAGTCCTGACATGTCCGTGGTCCTCGGCTACGACGAGTCTCCCGGTGCGGCACGCGCTCTGCGCATCGCCATCGAGGTGGCCGCCGCCTACGGCGAGCCGCTGGTCCTGGTCTACGGGGCGGCGCCGCCCGGCCCGTCCGGCGAGGAGTACCGGGCTCACTACGAAGCCGTCCGTCAGGCAGGCCGTTCGGGCCTGGAACGCGCGGTCGCCGCGGCCGACGAGGCGGGCGTGCCGGCCACCGTCGAGGTGATCGACCGGAGTCCGGCGCAGGCCCTGATCGAGGCCGCCGCACGTCACGGGGCCCGGGTCATCGTGGTGGGCAGCTGGGGCGAGAGCCCGATCCGGGGGGCGCTGCTCGGCTCCACCCCGCACAAGCTCCTCCACCTGTCGACCGTGCCGGTGCTCTGCGTACCGACGGAGGCGGAGGACTGAGACCTGTGCACGGGCATGGCCGCCGACAGCCCTCAGCCGAAGCTCCGGCCCATCTCGTCCAGGATCTCGTCGATCACCTCGATCGGCTCCCGGGCCAGGTCCTCCTCGATCCACAGGCGCATCGCGATCCGCAGCGAGGACAGGAACGCCGCGGCGAGGACCAGCGGGCGGACCGGCTCCGGCGAGTGGGACGGGCGGGCAGCCACGGCCTCGGCCAAGTCCTGTTCCAGGGTCGCGTGGTTGGCGAGCTGGCGGGCCAGGAGGGAGGGGTGGCGCATGGCGAGCCGGGTGCGGACGGCCCATTCGCGCTCCGGTGGTGCGACGCGCTCGGCGAACTGCGTCATGGCCGCCCGGAGCGCCGTCCAGGCAGCCTCCTCGGCGGGACGTTCGCGTACGGCCCTGACGAGCTCCCTGGTCTGCTGCTCCTCGCCGTAAAGCAGGGCGTCCTCCTTGCCGGCGAAGTAGTTGGAGAACGTTCTGCGGGAGATCCCGGCCGCATCCGCCACGGCCTCCACCGTGAGCTGGTCGAAGCCGTGCTCGACGGTCAGCCGCAAGGCCGCTTCGTGCACGGCCTGCCGGGTGGCTTCCTTCTTGCGTTCCCGCAGTCCCACAGCGCGCTCCATGGCCGCCATTATCCGGGGCCGGAGCAGGCGGGCGGGCCCGGCCGGGGCCGGGCTGAGGTAGTGTGTCGCATCCCCGCACGGGGACGTACCGAAGGAGGTGGGACCCATTACCGCTGTATCAGGCTGGGTGCTCGCCCCACATGATCGCGTGGTCGACCGGACGTAACCGGCCGCGGAGCACCCATCGGCGTTTTCCCGAAAGGCTCTCCGCTCCATGCCGGTCCCGCTGTCACCGCTCGCTCTCTCCTCTCTCGTCACCACCCTCCGCTCCGCCGGCTGCGTCTTCGCCGAGGACGAGGCGGATCTGATCGCCGCCACCGCGGCCGGTCATGCCGAACTCACGGCCATGGTGGAACGGCGCGTCGCCGGACACCCCCTGGAACACGTCCTCGGCTGGGCCGAGTTCAACGGTCTGCGCATCGCCGTGGACCCCGGTGTCTTCGTCCCCCGCCGCCGCACCGAGTTCCTGATCCGCCAGGCCGCGGAACTGGCCCCGAGCCCGGCCGTCGTGGTCGACCTCTGCTGCGGTTCGGGTGCGCTCGGCGCAGCCCTCGCCGCCGCGCTGGACGGGGTCGAGCTGCACGCCGCCGACGTCGAACCCGCCGCCGTCCGCTGTGCCCGGCGCAACGTCGGCGAGCTCGGCCGGGTCTACGAGGGCGACCTCTTCGCCCCCCTTCCCGGCTCCCTGCGCGGACGCGTCGACGTGCTCCTCGCCAACGTGCCGTACGTACCGACGGGCGATGTCGCCCTGCTGCCCGTCGAGGCGCGCGTCCACGAACCCCTCGTCGCCCTCGACGGAGGCGGCGACGGCCTCGACGTGATGCGGCGGGTGGCCGCCGAGGCGCCGCAGTGGCTCGCCCCGGGCGGCAGCCTGCTCGTCGAGACGAGCGAACGTCAGGCGGCACGGGCCGAGGAGGCCGTGGCCGGCAGCGGGCTCGTCCCGCGCGTGGTCACCTCCGACGAGTGGTACGCCACCGTCGTCATCGGCACCCTGCCGGCCGGCTGAGCCGGAACCCCGAACGGGCCCGTACGCCGGGCCCGTTCGGGTCGCCGTCTCAGACGAAGCGCCACCGGGTCTGCGTGAACGGATCGCCCTTGCCGAAGCCGAACACCGTCCGCGGGGACACCGCGAAGACCTCGGCCCGGTTGCCCTGCGCGCCGACGAACGCGCCGTCCGCCACGTCGAAGTGCCAGTCCGTGCCGTACTTCGCCTCCCACGCCTTCGCCAGCCGGGCCAGTCTGCTGTCGTCGGTCACCCGCTCCGCCCGGCCCTCGACCACCACGTCGAGCCCTTCCGACCAGGAATTGCTCCCGGTCGTGAGGACGACCTCGTCGTTGCCCGCCAGGTTGCGGGCCTTGCGTTCCTCGGAGCCCGTGCAGAAGTGCAGCGCGCCCTCCCACCAGAGACCGATCAGCGGGGTGACGTGCGGGCGGCCGTCCGGACGGACCGTGCTCAGCCAGTACAGCTCGGCCTCGGACAGCAGCCGCCGGGCACCGGCCCAGGGGCCGGCCACCGCGCCGGGGCTGCTGTAGCGGGGGTCCAGCTCGGCGACGGGTTCGGATGCGGACATGGTCGGTCCTCCTGGTCGGGTCCGGAAAAGCAATCCTGCCTACCGAGTACGGACTGCGCATCCGCCCCACATTCATCGGTGCAGGGCTTGGACCGGCCGGCACACGGGGGGCGGCGTCGCGGGGCTGGGCACGCGCTCCCCCAACTCTCGGCTTCGCTCGAGCCGGGAGGGGCCCCCTCCCGCGTTGTCGTCAACCACCATGGCTCCGCCATGCCTCAGTCCTCCGACTTGCAGCTCCACGCACCCAGCCCCGCTCCTTCACCCGCCCCCCATGTGCCGGTCGGTCTAAGCTCGTAGAAGCGGGTGGTGATCGGGCGGCGGGCAGGAGAGCGCGGAATGACGACGTTGCCGGGGCGCAGGAGCAGTACGTTCACCCGACTGTTGCGGCACGGTTTCACCGATCCGTCCGCCGCCGAGCGGCTGCTGGACCTGCCGGAACTCTCCTCCGTTCGCTCCGACCCGGTCCTTCTCGACGCCCTAGGGGCCACCGCCGACCCCGATCTGGCGCTGCGCGGGGTCGTCCGGCTCGTCGAGGCCGAGGAGGCCGACGAGCGGCAGATCCTGCTGGACACCCTTGTCACCGCCAAGCCCCTGCGGGACCGGCTCCTCGGGGTGCTCGGGGCCTCCGAGGCGCTCGGTGACCACCTGGCCCGGCATCCGCGCGACTGGCAGGCCCTCGTCACGTACGAGGCGGCCGATCTGCACCCCGGGGTTCCCGAGTTCGAGTGCGAGCTGGCCGGGGCCGTCGACCCGGACTCGCTGCGCGTCGCCTACCGCCGGTGCCTGCTGTCGATAGCGGCACGCGACGTGTGCGGTACGACCGATGTCGCCGAGGCCGCCGCCGAGCTGGCCGACCTGGCCACCGCGACGCTCCGGGCCGCGCTCGCCATCGCCCGTACGGCCACGCCCGCCGACGCCACGCAGTGCAGGATCGCCGTCATCGCGATGGGCAAGTGCGGCGGCCACGAGCTGAACTACGTCTCCGACGTCGACGTCATCTTCGTGGCGGAACCCGTCGACCACACCGACGGCGCCGAGGAGAGCGCGGCGATGCAGGCCGCCACCCGGCTGGCCGCGCACATGATGCGGATCTGCTCCGACCAGACCGTCGAGGGCACCATCTGGCCCGTCGATGCCAACCTCCGGCCCGAAGGCCGCAACGGGCCCCTGGTGCGCACGCTGAGCTCGCACCTCGCCTATTACCAGCGCTGGGCCAAGACGTGGGAGTTCCAGGCGCTCCTCAAGGCCCGCCCGGTGGCCGGCGACCCCGAGCTGGGCGCCGAGTACGTCGAGGCCGTCTCGCCGCTCGTCTGGCAGGCCGCGGACCGGGAGAACTTCGTCCCCGACGTACAGAAGATGCGCCGCCGGGTCATCGACACCATCCCCGCCGACCGCGTCGACCGCGAGATCAAGCTCGGCCCCGGCGGACTGCGGGACGTCGAGTTCGCCGTCCAGCTGCTCCAGCTCGTCCACGGCCGCAACGACCCCAGCCTGCGCAGCGGATCCACGCTGGAGGCCCTGGGCGCGCTCGCCCGGGGCGGATACGTGGGGCGGGTGGACGCCGCCCAGCTGGACGACGCCTACCGGTTCCTGCGCACCATGGAGCACCGCATCCAGCTCTACCGGCTGCGACGCACCCATCTCGTCCCGGTCGACGAGCCGGACCTGCGGCGGCTCGGGCGCTCCCTCGGTATGCGCACCGATCCCATCGCCGAACTGAACCAGGCCTGGAGGCGGCACGCCTCCGTGGTGCGACGGCTGCACGAGAAGCTGTTCTACCGGCCGCTGCTCGACGCCGTCGCCCAGCTCGCCCCCGGCGAGTCCCGGCTCAGCGCGAAGGCAGCCGCCCACCGTCTCGTCGCTCTCGGCTACGAGGACCCCGCGGCCGCCCTGCGGCATCTGGAGGCGCTGTCCTCCGGGGTGTCGCGCAAGGCCGCCATCCAGCGCACGCTGCTGCCGGTACTGCTCGGCTGGTTCGCCGACTCCGCCGACCCGGACGCCGGACTCCTCGGCTTCCGCAAGGTGTCCGACGCGCTCGGCAAGACCCCGTGGTACCTGCGCCTCCTGCGGGACGAGGGCGCGGCAGCCGAGAACCTCGCCCGGGTCCTGTCCGCCGGCCGGCTCGCCCCCGACCTGCTGCTGCGCGCCCCCGAGGCGGTGGCGATCCTCGGCGACCCGCAGGGGCTGAAGCCGCGCAGCCGGGAGCACCTGGAACAGGAGGTGCTGGCCGCGGTGGGGCGCTCGGAGGGCGCGGAGTCGGCGGTGGCGGTCGTGCGCGGGGTGCGGCGGCGCGAGCTGTTCCGTACGACGGCCGCGGACCTCATCGGCTCGTACGGCACCGAGGAGAGCCCGGCCGAACCCGACCCCGGGGCCCTCGTGGACCGGGTCGGCAGCGCCGTCACCGATCTGAACGCCGTCACGATCGCCGGAGCGCTCCGCGCCGCCGTCCGCGCGGAGTGGGGCGACACCCTGCCCACCCGGTTCGCGGTGATCGGCATGGGCCGCTTCGGCGGCCACGAGCTCTCGTACGGCTCCGACGCGGACGTCCTGTTCGTCCACGCGCCCCGCGAGGGCGTCGACGAGCAGGAGGCGAGCCGGGCCGCGAACCGGGTGGTCGCCGAGATGCGCAGGCTGCTCCAGCTGCCCACCGCCGACCCGCCGCTGCTCATCGACGCGGATCTGCGCCCCGAGGGCAAGAGCGGGCCGCTGGTGCGCACCCTGAAGTCGTACGAGGCGTACTACCGGCGCTGGTCGCTGGTCTGGGAGAGCCAGGCGCTGCTGCGCGCCCAGCCGATGGCGGGCGACATCGACCTGGGCCGCGACTTCATCGAGCTCATCGACCCGCTGAGGTACCCCATGGAGGGGCTCGGGGAGGACGCGGTGCGGGAGATCCGGCGGCTGAAGGCCCGGATGGAGTCGGAGCGGATGCCGCGCGGCGCGGACGCGACCCTTCACACGAAGCTGGGCCGGGGCGGGCTGAGCGACGTGGAGTGGACGGTCCAGCTGATGCAGATGCAGCACGGCTGGGCGGAGCCGGGGCTGCGGACCACCCGGACGAGGGAGGCGCTGGCCGCGGCGTGCGCGGCGGAGCTGATCTCGGGCGAGGACGCGCAGACGCTGGACGAGGCGTGGGTCCTGGCGACGCGGGTCCGCAACGCGGTGATGCTGGTGCGGGGGAGGCCCTCGGACACGTTCCCCTCCGGGCCGCGGGAGCTGACCGCGGTGGGGCGGTATCTGGGGTACGAGCCCGGGCATGTCGGGGACATGTTGGACGACTACCGGCGCATTACGCGCAGGGCCCGGGCGGTGGTGGAGGAGCGGTTCTACGGGGGGTGAGGTGTGCGGGGCGGGCCGGGCCGGGGTGCGTGGGTGCGGGTGCGTCGGGGTTTCCGGGGCGCTGCCCCGGGCCCCGCTCCTCAATCGTCCGGAGGGGCTTGAGTCGGGCCCCGCTCCTCAATCGCCGGAGGGGCTTGAGGTGGCCGGGTGCCTCTTGAGGCGGCCCGTGTGGCGTCTCGTCACCGCGGCCAGGCGGGGGCGGCGTGTGGGTTTCGGGGGGATCAGCTTCGGCAGGTGGTGCGGCAGCGCCCCGTACCAGGCGTACGACACCGCGTAACCGAAGGCCAGGCACGCCATGCCGCCCACCGCGTCCAGCCAGAAGTGGTTCGCGGTCGACACGATGACGATCAGGGTCACCGTCGGGTAGACGAGGCCCAGGATGCGCGCCCACGGGGCGGAGGCCAGGGCGAAGACGGTCAGGCCGCACCACAGCGACCAGCCGATGTGCATCGACGGCATCGCCGCGTACTGGTTCGACATCTGTTTGAAGTTGCCCGAAGCCATCGAACCCCAGGTCTGGTGGACCATGACCGTGTCGATGAAGTTGCCGCCGTTCATCAGCCGGGGCGGGGCCAACGGATACAGGTAGTAACCGAGCAGCGCCACGGCCGTGGTCGCGAACAGGGCCAGGCGGGCCGGTGCGTAGCGGCCGGGGTGGCGGCGGAACAGCCAGATGAGCACACCGATGGTGACGACGAAGTGCAGGGTCGCGTAGTAGTAGTTCATCGACACGATCAGCCATGTCACCGAGTTGACCGCGTGGTTGACGGACTGTTCCACGGCGATGCCCAGGAACCGTTCGACCGACCAGAGCCAGTCGGCGTTGGACAGGGCCGCCGCCTTCTGCTCGGGGACGGCGTTGCGCACCAGGGAGTACAGCCAGTAACTGACCGCGATCAGCAGGATTTCGAACCAGATGCGTGGCCGCCGGGGCGACCGTGGGGAGCGAAGGCCTGCCAGACCGCGGTCGAGCAGTCTGCCGATCCGGGTTCCGTCGCGGTTCTGCTGCGTATTCGCCTCGGGGGCCGCCTCGTTCACGATGGGTGACGGGGTGGCCTCCGTGCGGCCTTCCTGTGGTTTCACGCTCAATTCACCCATAGGCACAGAGTCTGCCAGATTTGCCCCCTCTCACCGATGATCCTCCGGCGGGGAGCGGGTTGCACGTCCTGCGGGTTACGAACGCGCGTGGGACCCTGGAACAGCCGGAGCACCCGAGGCTGCGTCCGGGCCCGGGCCCGCGGCTGTCGAGCCGCGCACGACGAGCTCCGGCATGAAGACGAACTCGCTGTGCGGGGCGGGTGTGCCGCCGATCTCCTCCAGGAGCGTGCGCACCGCGGCCTGGCCCATCGCCGTCACCGGCTGGCGGATCGTGGTCAGCGGCGGATCGGTGAACGCTATGAGCGGGGAGTCGTCGTAGCCGACCACCGAGAGGTCGCGCGGGACGTCCCGGGAGAGCCGGCGGGCGGCGCGGATCGCACCGAGCGCCATCATGTCGCTCGCGCACACGACCGCCGTGCAGCCGCGCTCCATCAGAGCCGAGGCGGCGGCCTGACCGCCTTCCAGCGTGTACAGGGAGTGCTGGATCAGCGCCTCGACCTGGTCCGCCGTGAGGTTCAACTGCTCCTGCATCGTGGCGTGGAAGCCCTCGATCTTGCGGAGCACGGGAACGAAACGCTTCGGGCCGACCGCCAGACCGATCCGGGTGTGGCCGAGCGACACCAGGTGCGTCACCGCGAGCCGCATCGCGGCCCGGTCGTCCGGTGAGATGAAAGGTGCCTGCACCTTGGGGGAGAAGCCGTTGACCAGGACGAAGGGGACGCCCTGGGCGCGCAGTTGTTCGTAGCGCTGCATATCGGCCGAGGTGTCGGCGTGCAGACCGGAGACGAAGATGATGCCGGAGACGCCCCGGTCGACCAGCATCTCCGTGAGCTCGTCCTCGGTGGAGCCGCCGGGCGTCTGGGTCGCCAGCACCGGCGTGTAGCCCTGCCGCGTCAGCGCCTGGCCGATGACCTGGGCGAGCGCCGGGAAGATGGGGTTCTCCAGCTCGGGCGTGATCAGGCCGACCAGGCCCGCGCTGCGCCGGCGCAGCCGGACGGGGCGTTCGTAGCCGAGGACGTCGAGCGCCGCGAGGACGGATTCGCGGGTGGTCGCGGCAACACCGGGCTTGCCGTTCAGTACGCGGCTGACCGTCGCTTCGCTGACCCCCGCCTGAGTTGCGATATCGGCAAGCCGTGCGGTCATGTGACTGGACTGTACCGGGCGTGGGTCGGATTGCCCACCATGCGCAGGAATCGGGCGACAGGGCCCGGGTGGACCCTTGCGTGCCCGGTCGGGAGTGGGTGGCCTGCCATGTCGGCAGCAACGTCTTGCAAGGTCTTGCGGGGCGGGTTTGCCGGGTGCGATCAGATCGTCGCACTGAGGAATCAGGCGCGGTCGCCCGCTACTGCCAGGGGTCGGGCGCTGCCGTCAAGAGGCTTGACGGCAACCGTGAGGACACGCGAATGTAACGATCGCCGGAGCTTGCAGAAATCTTCCGCAAACTCTTTCGGCCGTCTTTCATCCTTGTTACGTTCACGTCGACCCGGCGCCGCGACGGAGCGGTACGGCAGTTGAAGGAGTTCAGATGCGACGTGGCATAACGGCCACCGCCCTGGTCGCGGCCCTGGCGCTCGCGGCGACCGCCTGCGGCAGCGATGACGACAGTTCCAACGGCACCTCCAAGGGCTCGGGCGAGCTCTCCGGCACCGTGACGTGGTGGGACACCTCCACCGCGGGCAGCGAGGACAAGGTCTTCAAGAAGATCGCCGAGGGCTTCGAGAAGGAGCACCCGAAGGTCGACGTCAAGTACGTCAACGTCCCCTTCGGCGATGCGCAGAACAAGTTCAAGAACGCCGCCCAGTCCGGCTCCGGCGCGCCCGACGTGATCCGCTCCGAGGTCGCCTGGACGCCCGAGTTCGCCGACCTCGGCTACCTCGCCCCGCTGGACGGCACCGCCGCCCTGGTGAAGCAGGACGACTTCCTGAAGCAGGCCGCCGCGTCCACCAAGTACAACGGCAAGACGTACGCGGTGCCGCAGGTCATCGACTCCATGGGCATCTTCTACAACAAGAAGATCTTCAAGGAGGCCGGCGTCGAGGTTCCCGAGTCGATCGCCGACCTGAAGACCGTCTCCAAGAAGATCAAGGAGAAGACCGGCAAGACCGGTCTCTACCTGCGCGGCGACGACGCGTACTGGTTCCTCTCCTTCCTGTACGGCGAGGGCGGCGACATGGTCGACGCCGCCAACAAGTCCGTCACGATCGACAACGCCGCCGGCGTCAAGGCCATGACCGTGGTCAAGGACCTCGTCGACTCCGGTGCCGCGAAGACCGACGCGACGGACGGCTGGGAGAACATGCAGTCGTCCTTCAAGGACGGCGACGTCGCGATGATGATCAACGGCCCGTGGGCCGTCGCCGACACGTACGCCGGCAAGGAGTTCAAGGACAAGACGAACCTGGGCGTCGCCCCGGTCCCGGCCGGCTCCGCCGCGCAGGGTGCCCCGCAGGGTGGTCACAACCTGGCCGTCTACGCCGGTTCCAAGAACCTTGAC
The DNA here is from genome assembly GCF_035917155.1 of Streptomyces sp. NBC_00385. Classification (NCBI taxonomy): domain Bacteria; kingdom Bacillati; phylum Actinomycetota; class Actinomycetes; order Kitasatosporales; family Streptomycetaceae; genus Streptomyces; species Streptomyces sp. NBC_00385. The sequence goes on from NZ_CP107951.1 coordinate 6,367,470, forward strand.
GCCTCTTACGCCTTCGTCGACTACATGACCTCCGTCAAGACGCAGGCCCAGGTCACCAAGGAGCTCAACCTCCTGCCGACCCGCACCTCGGCCTACGCCGAAGAGGCCGTCGTCGACAACGAGATCGTCGGCTTCTTCAAGCCGGTCGTCGAGTCCGCCGTCGAGCGCCCCTGGATCCCGGAGACCGGCAGCCTCTTCGCGCCGCTCGTCACCGAGTACACCAAGGTCCTCACCGGCCAGACCTCCCCGGAGAAGGCCGTCAAGACGACCGGCGACTCCTACCGCAAGCTCCTCAAGGGCTGGAAGTAACTCAGGAAGGCAGGCCGACTGATGGCTGTCCACACCAGCCAGTCGGTGGCGAAGGCCGCGGGCGACGACGTCGCCCGCGGCCGGAGCCGCGGTACTGGTAACCCCCCGCCGCCGAGCAGGCTCCGGCGGGCTCTGTCGACGCACTGGTACGCCTGGACGATGGTGGCCCCGGTCGTCGTCGTGATCGGCGTGATCATCGGGTACCCCCTGGTCCGCGGTATCTACCTGTCGCTGACCGACGCCAACGAGCGCAACGTCGCGCGGTCCATCGGTGTCAACCACATGCCCGCCACGTACGAGTTCGTGGGCCTGGACAACTACGCCGACGCGCTCACCGGTGACCAGTTCCTCGGCACGCTCGGGTGGACCCTGGTGTGGACGGTCTCCTGCGTGGCCATCACCTTCGCCCTCGGTATGGCGCTCGCCAACATCCTGAACCGCAGGATCGCCGGCCGCTCGGCGTACCGGATGGCGCTCATCCTGCCCTGGGCCATCCCCGGCTTCGTCTCCGTCTTCGCCTGGCGCTTCCTCTACAACGAGGACCGCGGCCTCCTCAACAAGATCCTCTCCGGCGGCGGCTTCGACGGCATCGCCTGGCTCGACGACCCCACCTGGGCGAAGGTCTCCGTCATCGCCGTCAACGTGTGGCTCGGCGTGCCGTTCATGATGGTCGCCCTCCTCGGCGGACTGCAGTCCATCCCCAGCGAGCACTACGAGGCCGCCGAGATGGACGGCGCCACCGCCTGGCAGCGCTTCCGTCACATCACGCTGCCCGGACTGCGGCCCGTCTCCACGACGGTGATCCTGCTCTCCACCATCTGGACCTTCAACATGTTCCCGGTGATCTTCCTGCTGACCCGGGGCGGACCCGGTGACGCCACTCAGATCCTGGTGACGCAGGCGTACAAGTTCTCCTTCGAGATCAGCCCGCGCGACTTCGCGCAGTCCTCCACGTGGGGCGTGCTGATCCTCGTGCTCCTGCTGCTCTTCGCCGCCGTGTACCGGCGAGTCCTCCGCACCCAGGGAGACGACTGGTGACCACCACCGCACCCACCACCGCCGCGCGGCACTCCGCGCCCAAGGTCAGGCTGCGCGGGGAACGTTCACCGCTGGCCTCCACCGCACTGCACCTGACGCTGATCGTCGCGTCCGTGATCGCCGTCTTCCCGGTGCTCTGGGTCCTGCTCACCTCGCTGAAGCCCGCCGCGTTCGCGACCACCACGGACTTCTTCAAAGAGACGACGTTCGAGAACTACACGAACCTGCTCCAGAACACGAAGTTCCTGACCTGGTTCGGCAACTCGGTGGTCGTCGCGGGACTCACCACGCTCCTCGGCGTGATCGTCTCCGCCTCCACCGGCTACGCGGTCAGCCGCTTCCGCTTCCCCGGCAAGCGCGGGCTGATGTGGACGCTGCTGATCACCCAGATGTTCCCGGTCGCCGTCCTCATCGTGCCGATCTACAACATCATGGCGGGCATGGGGCTGCTGAATCAGCCGGCCGGTCTGGTCATCACCTACCTCACCATCTCGGTGCCGTTCTGCGCCTGGATGATGAAGGGCTTCTTCGACACCATCCCGCGCGAGATCGACGAGTCGGGCCAGGTCGACGGCCTCACCCCGTTCGGCACGTTCTGGCGGCTCATCCTGCCGCTGGCCAAGCCGGGCCTCGCCGTCACCGCGTTCTACTCCTTCATCACCGCCTGGGGCGAGGTGGCGTACGCCTCCGCCTTCATGGTCGGCGAGGACAACCTCACGCTCGCGGGCGGACTCCAGCTGTTCGTCAACCAGTACGGGGCCCAGTGGGGTCCGATGACCGCCGCGTCCGTGCTCATCGCGATACCCGCGGCCCTGGTCTTCCTGTTCGCGCAGAAGCACCTCGTCACCGGCATGTCCGCCGGAGCCGTCAAGGGCTGAGCGTCAGCGACAGCACGGCCGTACGACCCGCACGCACCAGTCACGGTGGCGCCGGCATCCCGACCCGGTCCCGGCGCCACCCCCCACCCAGACACCCCAGGGACGACATGACCCAGCACCTCGCTGCCCCCTCCACCGGCACGTCCGACGACGCCCCGGGCCACCGCACCGGCTGGTGGCAGGACGCGGTGATCTACCAGGTCTATCCGCGCAGCTTCGCCGACGGCAACGGCGACGGCATGGGCGATCTCGCAGGCGTCACCGCCCGGCTCCCGTACCTCAGGGACCTCGGCGTCGACGCGGTGTGGCTCAGCCCCTTCTACGCCTCCCCGCAGGCCGACGCGGGCTACGACGTCGCCGACTACCGGGCCATCGACCCCATGTTCGGCACCCTGCTGGATGCCGACGCCCTGATCCGGGACGCCCACGACCTGGGCCTGCGGATCATCGTCGACCTGGTGCCCAACCACTCCTCCGACCAGCACGAGTGGTTCAAGCGCGCGCTCGCCGAGGGCCCCGCCTCCGCCCTGCGCGAGCGCTACCACTTCCGCCCCGGAAAGGGCGCGGACGGCGAACTCCCGCCCAACGACTGGGAGTCCATCTTCGGCGGCCCGGCCTGGACCCGGACCACCGACGCGGACGGCACGCCCGGCGAGTGGTACCTCCACCTGTTCGCGCCCGAGCAGCCCGACTTCAACTGGGAACACCCGGCCGTCGCCGACGAGTTCCGCTCGATCCTGCGCTTCTGGCTCGACATGGGCGTCGACGGCTTCCGGGTCGACGTCGCACACGGGCTCGTCAAGGCCGAGGGCCTGCCCGACCTGGGCGCACACGACCAGCTGAAGCTGCTCGGAAACGATGTGATGCCGTTCTTCGACCAGGACGGTGTGCACGAGATCTACCGCAGCTGGCGCACCATCCTCGACGAGTACCCCGGCGACCGTATTGCCGTGGCCGAGGCCTGGACCCCGACCGTCGAGCGCACCGCCAACTACGTGCGCCCCGACGAGATGCACCAGGCCTTCAACTTCCAGTACCTGTCGACCGCCTGGGACGCCGCCGAGCTGCGCACCGTCATCGACACCTCGCTGAACGCCATGCGTCCGGTCGGCGCCCCCACCACCTGGGTGCTCTCCAACCACGACGTCACCCGGCACGCCACCCGGTTCGCCAACCCGGCCGGCCTCGGCACCCAGATCCGGACCGCGGGCGACCGCGAGCTGGGCCTGCGCCGGGCCCGTGCGGCCAGCCTGCTGATGCTGGCGCTGCCCGGCTCCGCGTACGTCTACCAGGGCGAGGAGCTCGGCCTGCCCGACGTCACCGACCTGCCCGACGAGGCCCGCCAGGACCCGTCGTTCTTCCGGGCCGAGGGCCAGGACGGCTTCCGCGACGGCTGCCGTGTGCCGATCCCGTGGACCCGTGAGGGCAGCTCGTACGGCTTCGGCGACGGCGGCAGCTGGCTGCCGCAGCCCACCGGCTGGGGCGAGCTGAGCATCGAGGCCCAGACCGGCGCGGCCGGCTCCACCCTGGAGCTGTACCGGGCCGCGATCGCCGCCCGCCGGGTGCACCCGGGTCTCGGCGCCGGGACCGCGGTGGAGTGGCTGGACGGCCCCGAGGGCGTGCTGGTCTTCGCCCGTCCCGGCTTCGTCTGCACCGTCAACACCACGGGTGCGCCGGTCCGCATCCCCGTACGCGGCACCGTCCTGCTGTCGAGCAGCCCGGTCCAGGCCGACGGCGCCGAGATCGAGCTGCCCGCGGACACCACGGTGTGGTGGACGGTGTGACCGTCCCCCCGCCCAGGGCCGGCAGCGCGCTGAGGCTCTCGGACATCGCCGGTCAGGCGTCCGTCAGCGAGGCGACCGTCAGCCGGGTGCTCAACGGCAAGCCGGGCGTCGCGGACACCACGCGTCAGCGGGTGCTCGCGGCGCTCGACATCCTGGGCTACGAGCGCCCCGTAAGGCTGCGGCAGCGCAGCGCCGGGCTGATCGGACTGGTGACGCCCGAGCTCACCAACCCGATCTTCCCGGCGTTCGCTCAGTCCGTGGAACAGGTCCTGGCGGGCCACGGCTACACCCCGGTGCTCTGCACCCAGCTGCCCGGCGGCGCCACCGAGGACGAGCTCGTCGAGCAGCTCGTCGAACGCGGCGTCGGCGGCATCGTGTTCCTCTCCGGACTGCACGCCGACACTTCGGCCGACCCGGCGCGCTATGCCGCGCTGACCGACCGCGGCGTGCCGTTCGTGCTGATCAACGGCTACAACGAGCGGATCAGCGCCCCGTTCGTCTCGCCCGATGACAACGCTGCCGTGCGGATGGCCGTGGGGCACCTCGCCGAACTCGGCCACCGCCGGGTCGGCCTGGCGATCGGACCGCAGCGCTACGTTCCCTCCCGCCGCAAGCGGGACGGCTTCGTGGACGCCGCCGTCTCCCTGCTGGGGCTGGACCGCGAGGACGCCGAGAACCTGGTCTGCTCCACGCTGTTCAGCGTCGAGGGCGGCCAGGTGGCGGCCGGCGCACTGCTGGACCAGGGGTGCACCGGCATCGTCTGCGGCAGCGACCTGATGGCGCTGGGCGTGGTGCGTGCCGCCCGGGACCGCGGGCTCGACGTGCCGCGCGACGTGTCGGTGGTCGGTTTCGACGACTCGCAGCTCATCGCGTTCACCGACCCGCCGCTGACCACGGTGCGCCAGCCCGTGCAGGCGATGGCGGCGGCCGCGGTGGGCGCGCTGCTGGAGGAGATCGGCGGAAGTCCCGTACAGCGCACGGAGTACGTCTTCCAGCCGGAGCTGGTGGTACGGGGCTCGACGGCGGCGCTCCGCAGCGCCTGAGGCCGCGCCTGAGGCGACGTGTGAGCGGGGCCGGTTCCGGAGGGGGGAACCGGCCCCGCTTCCACGTACGGCCCGGGTGGCCGGGTGTGTCAGGTCAGCAGGGCGCGGGCGTGTTCGCGTGCCTCGCGCAGCCAGGAAGCGCGGGTCTCGTCACAGGAGTCGGTGACCGTCCGGAAGACGACCCGGCGTACATCGGTCACGCCCACGTACGGCAGGACACATGCCGACCAGATCCGGTCCAGCGGATCCCCGAACTCGCGCGCCTCACGGTCGGCGGGGGTGTCGGAGGTGTTCAGGACGAGGGCCCGGCCGGCCTTCAGCAGCCCCTGCGGCTCCCCGTCCGAGGTGCCGAGTTTGTAGGCGACGCCGGGCACCAGCACGCGCTGGACCCACCCGGTGAGGACGGCGGGCGGCATGCCCCACCAGTTGGGGTGGATGAACACCAGGGCGTCGAGCGTGGCCACCTCGGCCCGGTACGAGGCCAGTTGGGCGTCCGGGCTGTCCGAGGCGGACCGGACCGTCTCCGTCTCGCCGGCGGTCAGCCCGGCTGCGAATCCCTCCGCGCAGAGATCGTGCGCCCGTACGTCGGAACCCCGGTCGCGGAGCTCCCGCACCACGGCGTCGAACACCGCGTGGTTGAAGCTTCCGGGCCGCGGATGGGCGAGGTAGACCCCGGTACGTGACATGCCGTTTCCCCCATGGCGTCCTGCGTGGTCATCAGCCGCGGGGGCGTGGAGCAACCCCCGCTCGGTGCCCATCATGACGGGTCGGGTGGGGCCGGGGGACAGGGCCCCGTCACGCACACGAGGGGCACCGGGAGTCGACCCGGACGGGTCGGCGGGGAGTGTGACCCCCAGGTGCCCCTCGTACGTGACCGGTCCGGCCGGCCGGGCGCGTGGGGCCCGTGGGTGACGGGACCCCCGGCCGGCCGGACCGGAGTCGGGAGAAAGGTAACAGCGCTGCAATGTCTTGCGTAAGTCCTTGCAGGAAGAAATCTCCAGTATTTCGTGGATGTGAGCAGCTCGTGTCCAAAGGGTTGACCGGGACCTGGCGGACTCGTACGGTCTCCCCGCAGCAAGGTTTGCATTCTTGCAGCAAGAACATTCAGGAGCCTTGAGGGCAGGGCGCGTTGCCGTATGAGGCTGCACCTCACCCGCATTTCCCCCACCGCAGGAGGAAACCATGGCCAGCAGACCCCTGTCTGCCGCGCTCGCACTGATAGCAGGCGCCGCCGCACTCGTGGTCCCCGCCACGAACGCGCAGGCCTCCGCCCCGGGTACCAAGGACGTCACCGCAGTCCTCTTCGAGTGGAAGTTCGACTCCGTGGCCAAGGCCTGTACGGACTCCCTCGGCCCGGCCGGCTACGGCTTCGTACAGGTCTCGCCTCCCCAGGAGCACATCCAGGGCGGGCAGTGGTGGACCTCGTACCAGCCGGTCAGTTACAAGATCGCCGGCCGGCTCGGTGACCGCACCTCGTTCGCCAACATGGTCAGCACCTGCCACAGCGCGGGCGTCAAGGTCGTGGCCGACTCGGTCATCAACCACATGTCGGCCGGTTCCGGCACGGGCACGGGCGGGTCCTCGTACGGCAAGTACGACTACCCCGGGCTGTACTCGGTCAACGACATGAACGACTGCCAGTCGCAGATCAACAACTACGGCGACCGCGCCAACGTCCAGAACTGCGAACTCGTCGGCCTCGCCGACCTGGACACCGGTGAGGACTACGTCCGCGGCAAGATCGCCGGATACCTCAACGATCTGCTCTCGCTCGGCGTCGACGGCTTCCGCATCGACGCGGCCAAGCACATCCCCGCCGGTGACCTCGCCAACATCAAGTCCCGGCTGAGCAACTCCGGCGTCTACTGGAAGCAGGAGGCGATCTACGGCGGGGGCGAGGCCGTCTCGCCCGACGAGTACGCCGGCACGGGCGACGTCCAGGAGTTCCGCTACGCCCGCAGCCTCAAGCAGGTCTTCAACAACGAGAACCTCGCCAGCCTGAAGAACTTCGGCGAGGGCTGGGGCTTCATGTCCTCCTCGAAGGCCGCGGTGTTCGTCGACAACCACGACACCGAGCGCAACGGCGAGACGCTGAACTACAAGGACGGCGCCAACTACACCCTCGCCAGCGTGTTCATGCTGGCCTGGCCGTACGGCTCGCCCGACGTCCACTCCGGCTACGAGTGGTCCGACAAGGACGCCGGCCCGCCCAGCGGCGGCACGGTGAACGCCTGCTACAGCGACGGCTGGAAGTGCCAGCACTCCTGGACCGAGATCGCCTCCATGGTCGGCTTCCGCAACACCGCTCGCGGTGAGTCCGTCACCAACTGGTGGGACAACGGCGGCGACCAGATCGCCTTCGGCCGCGGCTCCAAGGCGTACGTCGCGATCAACCACGAAGGTTCCTCGCTGACCCGTACGTTCCAGACGTCGCTGCCCGCCGGCGACTACTGCGACATCCAGTCCGGCAACGGCGTCACGGTCAACGGCTCCGGCCAGTTCACCGCCACGCTCGGCGCCAACACCGCCCTCGCCCTCCAGACGGGCGCCCGCACCTGCACCGGCGGCGGCCCGACGGACCCGACCGACCCCGGTACGGGCACGTCCGGCGCCTCGTTCGGCGTCAACGCCACCACCCAGCTCGGCCAGAACATCTACGTCACCGGCAACCAGTCCGCCCTCGGCAACTGGAACCCGGCGTCCGCGCCGAAGCTCGACCCGGCCACGTACCCCGTCTGGAAGCTCGATGTGAGCCTGCCCGCCGGTACGACGTTCGAGTACAAGTACGTCCGCAAGGACGCGAGCGGCAACGTCACCTGGGAGAGCGGTGCCAACCGCACGGCCACGGTGCCGTCCTCCGGCAAGGTCACCCTGACCGCCGACGTCTGGCGCAGCTGAGCTCTCTCCGTGGGCCGCGCGGTCTCCGGCCGCGCCGTGTCCTCAATCGCCGGACGGGCTGAACATCGCCCGTCCGGCCCCGTACCCGCACCCCGTCGAGGAGAACCCGAGTGATACGTCCGTTCCCGCGCGTGCCCGCGAGAAGAACGGCCACCGCCGTCGTCGCGGCCGCCCTGTGCGCGGCCCTCGTGCCGGCGCTGCCCGCCGCCGCGGCCAGGCCGCCCGCCGCGCCGTCGGACGCCGAGCTGGCGGCCCAGCCCGCGCGCCAGGACCTGACCCGCGAGCAGTTCTACTTCGTCATGCCCGACCGCTTCGCCAACGGCGACACCGGCAACGACAGGGGCGGGCTGACCGGCTCGCGGCTGGAGACCGGGTACGACCCCACCGACAAGGGGTTCTACCAGGGCGGCGACCTCAAGGGCATGACCAGCCGCCTCGACTACATCAAGGGGCTCGGCACCACCGCCATCTGGCTCGCCCCGATCTTCAGGAACCGCCCCGTCCAGGGGACCGGCAAGGACGCGTCGGCCGGCTACCACGGCTACTGGATCACCGACTTCACCCAGGTCGACCCGCACTTCGGGACCAACGCCGACCTGACGAAGCTGATCGAACAGGCCCACCGCAAGGGCATGAAGGTCTTCTTCGACGTCATCACCAACCACACCGCCGACACCGTCGACTACGCCGAGAAGACCTACGGCTACAAGCCCAAGGGCGCCTACCCGTACCTCGACCGGAACGGCCGGCCCTTCGACGACGCCTCCGGTATGGCGAGGACGGACGCGGACTCGTTCCCGTACAAGCCGGTCACCACCGGCGGCAAGACGCCGTCCTGGCTCAACGACCCCACGATGTACCACAACCGCGGTGACTCGACCTATGCCGGCGAGTCCACCACGTACGGCGACTTCTCGGGGCTCGACGACCTGTGGACCGAACGGCCCGAGGTCGTCTCCGGCATGGAGAAGATCTACGAGAAGTGGGTCCGCGACTTCGACATCGACGGCTTCCGGATCGACACCGTCAAACACGTCGACATGGACTTCTGGACCCAGTGGGCGACCGCGCTCGACACCTACGCGGCCCGGCACGGCCGCAAGGACTTCTTCATGTTCGGCGAGGTCTACTCCGCCGACACCGCGATCACCTCGCCCTACGTCACCCAGGGGAGGCTGGACGCGACGCTCGACTTCCCCTTCCAGGAAGCGGCCCGCCAGTACGCCTCGCAGGGCGCCCCGGCCTCGAAGCTCGCCGCCGTATTCGGCGACGACTACCGGTACACCACCGACAAGGCCAACGCCTACGAGCAGGTGAAGTTCCTCGGCAACCACGACATGGGCCGCATCGGGACCTTCCTGAAGCAGGACAACCCGAAGGCCGATGACGCGGAGCTGGTCAAGCGCGCCGGACTCGCCAACGAGCTGATGTTCCTCAGCCGCGGCAACCCCGTCGTCTACTACGGCGACGAGCAGGGCTTCACGGGTGCCGGCGGCGACAAGGACGCCCGGCAGACGTTGTTCGCCTCGAAGACCGCCGACTACCTGGACGACGACGAGCTGGGAACCGACCGTACGCACGCCTCCGACGCGTACGACACCACGCACCCGCTCTACCGGTCCATCGCCGCCCTCTCCGAGCTGACCGCGAAGAACCCGGCGCTGCGCGACGGCGTCCAGACCGAGCGCTATGCCGAGGGCTCCGTCTACGCCTTCTCCCGTACGGACCCCGAGCGCGGCAACGAGTACGTCGTCGCCGCCAACAACGGCACCGAGGCGAAGACCGTCGAGCTGTCCACCGAGTCCGCAGGCATGGACTTCCGCACGCTGTACGGCGGTTCCGGAACCGTCCGCAGCGGCGCCGACCAGAAGATCACCGTCACCGTCCCGGCGCTGTCCAGCATCGTGCTCCGCGCCGCGAAGACGCTGACCGCCCACGCGGCCAGGCCCTCCATCACGCTGAAGGCACCGGCCGTCGGCGCCACCGGCACCGTCGAGCTCACCGCCGACGTCGACGGAGGCTCCCTCAACCGGGTCGTCTTCGCCGCCCAGACCGGCAACGGCAAGTGGACCACCCTCGGCACCGCCGACCACGCCCCGTACAAGGTCACCCAGACCATCGGTGACACCGTCGCCGCGGGAACACCCCTGCGCTACAAGGCCGTCGTCGTCGACCGCACCGGACGCACCGCGAGCGCGCTCGCCGCGTCGGCCGCCGGGCAGGCACCCGCCCCGGCGAAGCCCGTCGCCGTCGAACGCGACTACGCCGTCGTCCACTACAAGCGCGCGGACGGCGACTACGACGGGTGGCAGGCCAGGTCCGGCGACACCACCGCCGCCTTCACCGGACGGGACGCCTACGGCGCCTTCGCCTGGATCAAGGTGCCGGAGGGCGCCTCCTCGGTCCCGTACACCGTCGAGAAGTCCGGCACCGCCGACGGGGCCGAGCGCACCGTCGACCTCGCGAAGACCGGACAGGTCTGGATCGAACAGGGCGAGGACGGCCAGGCCGACACCGCCCCCGACGGCGCCTACCCCGCCCCGGACACCACCAAGGCGGTCCTGCACTACTACCGCGCCGACGGCGACTACGACGGCTGGGGCCTGCACACCTGGACCGGTGCCAAGGAGCCGACCGACTGGTCCAAGCCGCTCCAGCCGGTGAAGAAGGACGCCTCCGGCGTCACCTTCGAGGTCCCGCTCGCCGACGGAGCCACCTCGCTCAGCTACATCCTGCACCGCGGCGACGAGAAGGACCTGCCCAGCGACCAGTCGCTCGACCTCGCGAGCTACGGCCACGAGGTCTGGATGCTCGGCGGTACGGCCGGCTACCTGCTGCCGCAGACCGGCGGCGTGCCCACCCCCGACCTCACCAAGGCCGAGGCGCAGTGGATCGACTCCGACACCGTCGTCTGGAAGGTGAAGGCCACCGAGGCCACCAGCCAGCAGCTCGTCTACGCACCGGGTGGCGGCATCTCCGTCGTCGACGGCGCACTCTCCGACGAGGGCCAGTGGCTGCGGCTCAGCCCGTCCGCGCTGACCGACGCGCAGAAGGCGAAGTACCCGCACCTCAAGGACTACCCGGCGTTCACCGTCGACACCCGTGACCGGGACAGGGTCCGCGAGGCACTGCGCGGCCAGCTGATCGCCACCCAGCGCGCCGCCAACGGCGCCCTGCTCGCCGCCACCGGCGTCCAGAGCGCCGGGGTGCTCGACGACCTGTACGGGACGAGGGCGAGCAGCGCCTCGCTCGGCCCCGTCTTCCGCGACGGCCGCCCCACCCTGTCCGTCTGGGCGCCCACCGCCCGCACCGTCTCGCTCGAACTCGACGGCAGGACCGTCCCGATGCGGCGCGACGACCGCACCGGCGTCTGGTCCGTCACCGGGAACAGGAGCTGGAACGGCAAGCCCTACCGCTACGCCGTGAACGTCTGGGCGCCCACCGTCCAGAAGCTCGTCACCAACAAGGTCACCGACCCCTACTCCACCGCCCTGACCACCGACTCCGCCCGGAGCCTCGTGGTCGACCTCGACGACCGGGGGCTCGCGCCCAAGGGCTGGAGCGCACTGGCCAAGCCCGCCGCCGTACCGCTGCGCGACGCACAGATCCAGGAGCTCCAGATCCGCGACTTCTCGATCGCGGACCCCACCTCCAGGCACCCCGGTGAGTACCTCGCCTTCACCGACACCCGCTCGGACGGGATGAAGCACCTCGAGGAGCTCGCCGACTCGGGCACCAACTACGTCCACCTGCTGCCCGCCTTCGACATCGGCACCATCCCCGAGAAGAAGAAGGACCAGCAGAAGCCGGCCTGCGACCTGTCCGTCTACGCCCCCGACTCCGAGGACCAGCAGGCCTGCGTGGCCAAGGCCGCCGCGAAGGACGCCTTCAACTGGGGCTACGACCCGCTGCACTACACCGTCCCCGAGGGCTCCTACGCCTCCGACCCCGACGGCACCAGGCGCACGGTCGAGTTCCGGCAGATGGTCCAGGGCCTCAACGGCGCCGGGCTGCGGACCGTCATGGACGTCGTCTACAACCACACCGTCGCCTCCGGCCAGGACGATAAGTCCGTCCTCGACAGGATCGTGCCCGGCTACTACCAGCGCCTCCTGGAGGACGGCACCGTCGCCACCTCCACCTGCTGCGCCAACACCGCGCCCGAGAACACCATGATGGGCAAGCTCGTGGTGGACTCCGTCGTCACCTGGGCCAGGGAGTACAAGGTCGACGGCTTCCGCTTCGACCTGATGGGCCACCACCCCAAGGCCAACATCCTGGCCGTCCGCAAGGCGCTCGACGCACTGACCCCCGCCAAGGACGGCGTCGACGGCAAGAAGATCATCCTGTACGGGGAGGGCTGGAACTTCGGAGAGATCGCCGACGACGCCCGCTTCGTGCAGGCCACGCAGAAGAACATGGCCGGCACCGGCATCGCCACCTTCTCCGACCGGGCCCGCGACGCCGTGCGTGGCGGCTCCCCGTTCGACGAGGACCCCGGCGTGCAGGGCTTCGCCTCCGGCCTCTACACCGACCCCAACACCTCCACCCACAACGGCACCGAGGCCGAGCAGAAGGCCCGGCTGCTCCACTACCAGGACCTGATCAAGGTCGGACTCACCGGCAACCTCGCCGACTACACCTTCACCGACACCACCGGCGCCACGGTCAAGGGCTCGGGCGTCGACTACAACGGAGCCCCGGCCGGATACGCCGCCGCCCCCGGTGACGCCCTCGCCTACTCCGACGCCCACGACAACGAGACGCTGTACGACACCCTCGCCTTCAAGCTCCCCGCGGGCACCTCGGCAGCCGACCGGGCCCGTACGCAGGTCCTGGCCATGGCGACGGCCACCCTCTCGCAGGGCCCCTCGCTCTCCCAGGCCGGCACCGACCTGCTGCGCTCCAAGTCGCTGGACCGCAACTCCTTCGACAGCGGCGACTGGTTCAACGCCCTGCACTGGGACTGCCGCGACGGCAACGGCTTCGGCCGCGGACTGCCGCCCGCCGCGGACAACCAGGCCAAGTGGTCCTACGCCAGGCCGCTGCTCGCCGACGCGGCGATCAGCCCCGGCTGCGCACAGATCAACGGTGCCTCGTCCGCGTACCAGGACCTGCTCACCATCCGGTCCACGGAGAAGGACTTCGGCCTCTCCACCGCCGGACAGGTGCAGTCCACGCTCTCCTTCCCGCTCTCCGGCAAGGACGAGACGCCCGGTGTGATCACCATGCGGCTCGGCAAGCTGGTCGTCGTCCTCAACGCGGCACCCGGCGCCACCACCCAGAAGGTGGCCTCCCTGGCCGGAAAGAACTACGCCCTGCACCCCGTGCAGGCGGCGGGCGCGGATCTTACCGTCAAGAGGTCCACGTACGAGAGGAGTTCGGGAAGCTTCACCGTTCCGGGACGCACGGTGGCGGTGTTCTCGCTGCGCTGACCCACATCGGGTCTACCGTGTGGGCAGCCGCCGGGCAGAGCCGCATCACCCCACTTCCGGCGTGCCCTCCCACTCCACCCGGCCGGTCCCGGCCCCTCCTCCCGTACGGCACCGCCGTCGATCGTCCGACGGCGGTGCCGTACGGGGTGCGGGGGGCCGGGACCGGCCGCTCCACCTGGTCAGCGACGGTGACGATGGCGAGCAACATTCCCGAGGAGACCACGAGTTTCGTCGGACGCGAGGCGGAACTCGACCGGATCGAACGCTCCCTCGCCACCGGCCGGCTGACCACCCTCACCGGCACCGGCGGAGTCGGCAAGACCCGCCTGGCGGTCCGCGCGGCCGGGCGCGCGGAGTCCCGCTTCCGCGACGGCGTCCGGTGGGCCGACCTCTCACCGCTCCACGACGACGAACTGCTCCTGGCCACCGTCTCCGACGCGGTCGGGCTGAGCTATCACACCCTGCGGATGCCCACCGACGTGCTGTGCGAATGGCTCGCCGACAAACAGCTCCTGCTCGTCCTGGACTCCTGCGAACACCTGCGCCCCGCCTGCGCGCACCTCCTCGGCGAGATCCTCACCACCTCGCCCGGCCTCACCGTCCTCGCGACCAGCAGACAGCCCCTGAACATCAGGGGCGAGCAGACCGTCGACGTGGAGCCGCTGCCCGTAGACGGTACGGCCGACGCCCTCACCCTGTTCCGGGAGCGCGCGGCAGCCGCCGCCCCCGGCACCTCCTTCGACGAGCCCGGCAGCGCCGCGGCAGCCGACGAGATCTGCCGACGCCTCGACGGCATCCCCCTCGCCATCGAACTCGCCGCCGCGGGCATCGGACGCCAGAGCGCCCAGGAGATCGCCGGCCGGCTCGCCTCCCGCCTCGACGCGTTCGCCGACGCCACGCTCAGACCGCCGCGCCACCGCACCCTGCGCACCACCATCGGCTGGTCCCACGAACTGTGCACCCCGCTGGAACGGCTGCTCTGGTCCCGGCTCACCGTGCTGCGCGGCGACTTCGACGAGGAGACGGCCGTCGCCGTCTGCGCCGGGGGACCGCTCACCGCGGACGCGGTGCCGGCCACCCTGCGCGCCCTCGTCGTCAAGTCCGTCGTCTCCCACGACGGCGAACGCCACCGCATGCTCGACACGCTGCGCGAGTACGGCCGGATGTGGCTCGCCGAACTCGGTGAGGAACGCGCCGCCGCCGACCGGCACGCCGCCCGCTTCCTCCAACTGGCCCGCGGCGCCCACGCGGGCTGGACCGGTGACGACCAGATCCTCTGGTACCACCGCATCGCCGAATCGCACGCCGACCTGTGCGCCGCCCTCGACCACCTGCTCGACCACGACCCCGCCGCCGCCCAGGAGATGGCCGGCCGGATCGGCTTCTTCTGGTGCTGCTGCGGCCACCTCCCGCAGAACCGGGGCTACGCCCAACGTGCCCTGGACGCCGGCCCGGCCACCGGCCCCCACCGCACCCGGGTCCTGTGGGTGCTCGGTATCTGCGTCCTGCTGCAGGGCGACTACGCGGCCGCCGAGCGGATCGGCGAGGAATGCGTACGGGCGGCGGCGGACGACGGCACCGACGAGGGGATCCTCGCCGCAGCCTATCTGCGCGGCCTCACCCATCTGATGACCGGCGAACCGGAGAAGGGGCTGCGCGAGGCCGACCGGGTCCTGCGCACCGCCGGGTCCGACACTCCGCTGGAGACCGCCTACCGCCTGCGCTGCCACCTGATCACCGTCTTCGCCCTGACCGGCCTCGGCCGTCTGGACGAGGCCGCCGAGGCGGCCGCCGTCCTGCGCGCGGCCTGCGTGGCCAGGGACGAGTGCTGGACCCTGAGCTATGTCGACTACCAGCTCGCCCTGATCGCACTGCTCCAGGGGCGGGCCGAAGCCGCCGCCACGCACGCCCGGTCCATGCTCGCCGGCAAGCACCGGCTCCGCGACAGCTTCGGCATCGCGCTCGGCCTGGACCTCCTGGCCGCCGCGATCGCCGCCCAGGGCGAGGGCGCCCGCGCCGCCCGGGTGTACGGCACGGGACAGGTCTACTGGCGGATGGTCGGCCACCCCCAGCGCGGCACCCCGGAACTGGGGCCCCTGCGCGAGGCCTGCGAACGCCAGGCCCGCGCGGCCGTGGGCGACGCCGCCTATCTGCGCGCCTACGAACGGGGCCGCTCCGACAGTGCGGAGGCGGGCCTGGCCCAGGCGCTCCACGGCGAGTTGCTCAGATAGTGAATCCCGCTTGTGCGCCCTCCCCGGGCCGGGGAAAGCTGGGGGCAGCCCTCAGGGATGATCTCTTCCCTGTCGTCCCGCGCCCGCCAGGAGACCGCCATGCCGCAGATCATCGTCGACTACTCCGCCGAACTCGACGACACCTTCGACCGCACCGGCTTCACGGGGGCACTGCACCCGTTGATCGCCGAGACGGTCAGCACCAAGATCGCCGCCTGCAAGACCCGCTTCCGCCGGATCAGCCAGACCGTGGTGGCCGACGCACCCGGCGGCGACTCGATCGTGCACATCGAAATCTCCCTGCTGCCCGGCCGCACCCCCGAGGTCAAGGCACTGCTCACGGAGTCCGTACTGCAGCTGCTGGCCGGCCACGTCCGGCCGGCCGGGGAGCTGACCCTGCACCTCTCGGTCGAGGCGCGCGACCTCGACGCCTCCTACCGCAAGATCTGACGCATGAGAATCACGTAGTACTGCAACCCGGCCACGGGACCGAGGCACTTACCGGGTGAGACCGTCTCCGGAAGGAAAACCCTGTGCTGAAGTCCAGCCGTCGTCGTTCACTGCTCCGGGCCGCCGTTGCCACGGCTGCTCTGTCCGTCACCCTGTCCGTCCCCTTGCCCGCGTCCGCGCTGGACGGGACCGTCGCCCCCGCACGCACCTGGGCGAGCGAGGCGGTGCCGTTCAGCGACGCCAATCTCGTCGACGTCGTGAACATGGGACGGGGGAGGACCTGGGCGGCCGGATTCACCTTCAGCATGGAGGGCAAGGTGACCCGATTCCAGCCGGTGGTCGCCGAACGCTCCGAGCCCGGCGGCCCGTGGACACCCGTGGCGTCGGCCACCGCGGCCGCGGGAGAGATCGACAGCCGGCTCAACGCCGTGGACGCGAACGGCCCCCGCGACGTGTGGCTCGTGGGCGACGACGTCTCCGCCCTCGGCGGCCAGGTCCACACCCAGCACTTCGATGGCACGCGGTGGCAGGTCGTGCCGGCGGATCTGCCGGAGAAGGCACAGGCGGGGTCCCTGCTGGACGTGGACGCACGTCCGGGAGGCGCCTGGGCCGTCGGATTCACGCAGATCGAGGTGTCGCGCACCTGGAACGAGGAGAAGGGGGGCTGGATCACCGAGTCGCGGCACGCCGGAATCGCCCGGCACTTCGACGGGACCGCGTGGCGCGACGTATCGCTCCCCGAACTTCCCAGCGACTACTGGTACCTGAACACCGTGCAGGCGGTCTCCGCCGATGACGTCTGGGCGGCCGGTTACGACGGTGCCGGTGGCACTCCGCTGCTGATGCACTACGACGGGACCTCCTGGGAGCAGGTCGGCGTCCCCGGTGTCACGGACATTCCCGGAGAGGCGCACGGCCTCGCCGTGACCGAGAAGGGCGGGGTGTGGCTGGTGGGTGAGGACTGGTCCCCGGAGGACGGGTCCACCCGGGCCCTGGTCGCCCGCCGCGACAGCACGGGGTGGCACAAGGTCGCCGTACCGGACGTGCCCGCGCGGCTCTACGGCCTGACCGTGCGGCCGGGAGGCGGGATCGCCGCCGTGGGCCAGACGCTCGGCGCGCAGCGGGAGGCGCTGGCGTGGGCGTGGAACCCGGACGCCACCGGTACGGCTCGGGGGCGCTGGAAGGACCTGGGGCTCGTACAGCCCACGCCGGCGGACTCCTCGGTGCCCACGGAGAATTCGGCGAGCGGGGTCGTCGGTGGGCGGGACGGACTGACGGTGGTCGGAACCTCGGCCGCCGAAGGTGCGTGGCCCCGGCCGTTCGTGGCCGTGCGTCCCGGCAACCGCTGAGGTCCGCGCGGCCTTTGGCGGGGCCACCCCTGCACCTGACGGTCGAGGCGTGCGACCTCGACGCCTCCTACCGCAGGACCTGATCCCCGCCGGGTCCGCGCAACCGCTGCACAGGCACGGCCGGCACGGCGGGCGCCAGTGAGGAGAGCCGCACCAGCAGCTCTCCGAACGGCCCGTCGGCCGGCTCCTGCGCGAGGACGCGCAGCACGACGCCCGCCATCTCCTCGTTGTAGGCGGCGCTCACGGCGGCCAGTGCGGCGAAGTCGTGCACCAGCTGCAACTCCAGCTCCGCACGCGGGATGCGCCGCCCGTCCAGCCACATCAGGGCCGTCGACTCGGCGAGCGAGACCCAGGACCTCACGACCAGCTCCAGCCGGGCCGGGGGTTCCTCGACGCCCAAGTGCGCCAGGATCTGCTCGCAGGCCGCCTGGCGCACCCCGTCGACCATCGCGTTCGCCGTCGAGGAACCCACCGCGGGACCGCCCCGCATGAGAGCCGCGAACCCGGGCCCGTGGTCGTCGACGAAGTCGAAGAACCGGCCCATGACCCGCAACAGCCTTGCTCCCAGGGGTCCTTCGCGCGGCTCAAGGAACCTGGCCGCGAGCTCGTCCGCCGCCCGTCGCAGCGCCGCCTCGTACAGGCTCTGCTTGCCCGGGAAGTAGTGGTAGACCAGCGGCCGGGAGATCCCGGCGGCTGCGGCGATCTCGTCGATCGACACCTCGTCCGGGGACCGGTGACTGAACAACTCCAGCGCGACACCGATCAGCTGCTGCCTGCGCTCCTCGACGCCCATCCTGCGCCGTACCCCGGTCGTCATGGAGAACAGGGTACCGACCGCCACGCTCTAGAGGTCCAGCACCAGCCGCCCGCCCCGGCACCGTGACACGCAGATCAGCATCGACCCGTCCCGCTCCGCGTCCGTCAGGAGGTCGTCCCGGTGCTCGATCTCGCCCTCCAGAACCCGCTGTTGGCACGTACCGCAGAAGCCCTGCTCGCAGGAGTACGCGACGTGCGGCAGCTCGGCACGCACGGCGGCGAGCACGGACTGGCCGGCCGCGACCGGTACGGTGCGGCCCGAGCGGCGCAGCTCCACCTCGAACGGAACCGACCCCGCGGCGTCCGTCCCCGGCGCGGAGAACCGCTCCAGGTGCAGGGTGCGGCCGGGCGGGAGCGCGGCCGCGACCGCGTCCATCAGGGGCTCCGGACCGCAGCAGTGGACCGCCGCGCCCTCGGCCGTGTCCGCGAGGGCCGCCGCGATGTCCGGGTGGCCCGCCTCGTCCCGCGGGACGACCGTGACCCGGTCGCCGTCCGCGCCCAGCTTCTCGATCTCCGCCAGGAACGGCATCGTCGACCGGCTGCTTCCCCCGTACAGCAGCCGCCAGTCGGCCCCCGAAGCGGCCAGCGCGCGCACCATCGGCAGGACCGGTGTGATGCCGATGCCGCCGGCGACGAAGAGGTAGGAGGGGGCGTCGGCCAGCGGGAAGCGGTTGCGCGGGCCCCGGACCTCGACCTCCTGGCCCTCGTGGAGCAGGGCGTGCACCTCGCGCGAGCCGCCCCTGCCGCCCTCGGCGAGCCGGGTCGCCACGGTGTACGTGGTGCGGTCGGCCGGGTCGCCGCACAGGGAGTACTGGCGGACCAGCCCGGACGGCAGCACCAGGTCCAGATGGGCGCCGGGCTGCCAGGGCGGCAGGTCCGTGCCTTCCAGGCGGAGCTGCACGACACCGTCCGCGGGTGTGGTCCGCGCGGTGACGAGCAGCCGCCGGCCGGTGGTGGAACGGCGCCGCGCCCGGCCGGACACGGGCTCGTCCAGCGCGGGCAGCGGCCACAGCGGGGACTTCGCGATCCGGCGGCGCATCGCCCGCTTGGCGAGCAGCGCGGCGCCGGCCACCACGGCGACGGTACGCAGGCGGGGGAGGGACAGGGGCATGGATCAGCCGGCTTCCGTCGTACGGGCCTCGGCCGCGACCGCGGCGGGCGAATGGGCGAGATAGTCGACGGCCTGCGCCGTGCTGCCCTCCTGCGAGGGGTGGTACGTACGGCTCAGATAGCGTGGGATGGACCGCAGCATCGAGGGGGTGCTCGGCAGGGTGCCGTCCCGGCCGCTGCGGTAGAACCGGCCGAAGGACGCCTTGCCGTCCAGCAGGCTCGGATCGTTCTCCATGAAGAACCGGGTGCCGCGCTGCCAGAGGAACAGCAGCGCGGAGAAGGCCGTCGCCCAGGTCCGTACCCGCCGCCGGTATCCGCCGTCGACGTGCATGAACACATCGAAGGCGACGGAGCGGTGCTCGACCTCCTCGGCGCCGTGCCAGCGCAGCAGATCCAGCATCGTGGGATCGGCGCCGCGCCGGTCCAGCTCGTCGGCGTTCAGGATCCAGTCGCCGAGGAACGCCGTGTAGTGCTCGATCGCCGCGATCGTCGCGACCCGTTCCATCAGCCACCACCTGCGCGCCCGCCCCGGTGGCAGCGTCCGGTCGCCGAGCAGCTTCTCGAAGAGCCAGTCGACCTGGGCGGTGTACGGGGTCGGGTCGAGTCCGAGGTCCTTCAGGTGCGGGAGCACGTCGTCGTGGGCCTGGGAATGCATCGCCTCCTGGCCGATGAACCCGATGACGTCCTGGCGCAGCTGCTCGTCGTGGATGTACGGGAGCACCTGGCGGTAGACGTGGATGAACCAGCGTTCCCCGGCCGGGAGCAGCAGATGGAGCACGTTGATGGTGTGCGTGGTGAACGGATCGCCCGGCACCCAGTGCAGGGGCGTTCTGTCCCAGGCGAAGGACACCCGACGGGCCTTGAGGTGGGCCCGTTCCGAGGCCACCGCCGCTGGCTGCGTGTTAGACATGTTGTCAATGTACTGAGGGGTAAGGCCGGGCAACAGGGGTGTGCACGCGCTGATTCCCGGCCGGCCTTCGCGCCGCGGTGCTCAGCGCAGCGCCCCGGCCCGGCTGCCGTCCGTCAGCCGCCCGTTCAGCTGCGCCCGGTCGCCCGCCCCGGCCCGCACCGCGAGCAGTCGCCCCCGCACCCGGGCCGTCACCCCGCCGGACGTGGTCAGCGAAGCGAACTGCTCACTGCCCGCCGCGAGTACGTACCACCGGCCGCCGCGCGACTTCCACAGCACGCCCGCCAGCACCTGCGGAGCGCGCGCCCCGCACTCCGGCGTGTTCTCGGCGCGCGCCGCGACCACCCCCGGCGGCCCGCTCCCCGACGGCCGCCCGGACGGGGCCTGGAACTGGGCGAGGGTCCTGCTCCCGGTGCCCCGCCAGGTCTCCGCCCGGGTGCACAGCCACTGGGCGGTGCCGTCCCCCTCGGGCAGCGACTGCTTCGCGTACATCCACGAGTTGACCTCGCGCACCCCGTGGGCACGTACGGCAGGCAGCAGACAGGCGGTCCGCGCCCAGCTCGCGTACTCCGTGCGCCGCGAGACGTCGTGCGGACGCCCCGGCGGGCCCGAGGTCAGCCGGGCCGGGGCGAGTTCACCGAGATCCGTCACCAGGCGCACCGCCTCGGCGTCGGCCAGCTCGACCGCGTACCAGGACCGGCAGCCGGGTGCGGTCGCCGGGCCGGGCAGCGGGTCGGTGACCCCGTCGGGGGTGCGGTGCAGCGCGCGCGGCTCCCGGCCGGGCGCGAGCAGATCCCGTACCCGCGCCTGCCGCACCCAGGGCGCCGTCAGATAGCGGACCGAGCCCCCCGCCCGCTCCACGACCAGCGCGCCCGCCGACGTCACGTCCGCCCCGTCGACCCGGGCGAAGTCGAGCGCCGCGCCCCCGGACGGATCGGCGTCACGGGGCTCCGCGTACCGCACGACACGCAGCCCGTCGTGGAACAGCACCACCGCGGACGGGCCCACCTCGCCCGCGTACAACAGCTGCGGCGCCCCCATCGGCGGCCCCACCGGCGTCCCCGGCGTCGCCGACGTCCGCACACCACCGCCCGGCCGCGCCCATACCCGTAGCGCCCGCCGCAGCAGCCGGGTGTCCTCGGTACGGTCGCCCCGGGTGGGCCAGGCGGTGAAGTCGGTACGCGGTGAGCGCTGCCAGAACGTCGCCGGCACCCTGCGCAACGCTCCCGGTTCCAGGGCCTCTTCGGCGGCCGGGTTGCGTGTGTACAGGGGCGCGGACAGGGAGCCCCGGCTCCAGCCCTCACCCGGCAGGCCCAGCAGCGCCCCGCACACGAGCAGGGCGACGAATCCGGCCAGCGCCGCCCTGAGGTATCTGCGGCGGCGGGCCAGATCAGGCGGACGGGCCTGGAGCGAGCAGGGGTCGAACTCGGGTGATGCCAGCAGCGCATAGGCGGCCGGCACCCCGTCCGCCTCCATCAACGCCGCATGCGGGTCGGCCACCCCGGCATCGGACAGCACCCGCCGGACCTCACCGTCCGCCAGCCCCTCCAGACCGCGCAGGACGAACGCGGCCCGCGCCGCCCCGCTCACCTCCGACAGCCGCTGCTCCAGGGCGAGTTCATCGGCGCCACCGGAGTGCGGGAACAGTCGGAGCCCCCAGGTCAGCGGGAGGAGCGGCGGGAACCGGTGGCGGCGCGGCAGATGCATCGGACGCCCCGGCCGACCCGCCGCCAGCGCGTTCCGCAGCACCTGCCGCCGGACGTAGGCGTACCCCGGATCGGCCGCCTCCGCGCGACCCGGACGGCGTGGCAGAGGCACCGCGCCGCCGTCCGCTGGCCCGGCTCTGCGGGCTGCCTGGAGGGACCGCTGGGCCAGTGCGTGAGCCGTGAGGACGCGCCGGTCGCGGCTCAGGGAGTGCGGCAGGACGAGATAGCCGAGCCGGGCCAGCCGCGGGTAGTGCTCGACGAGCGCGGCCTCGGACTGCCCCGCATCGGGCCGGGCGGCGGCTGGCGGTACCTCTGACAGTGGACGCACGTTCAGCAGAACGAGCGAATCGTGCGATGGTCACTCCGGGGGCTGTGCGGGCCGGTGACGCGCCCCCGAGCCCTTCCCGCGTTCGGCTGCCAGGACCCGGCCCGGAACGGCACGATGGCCGGATGACGAAGCGGAACGGTACGCGAAGGTCGGCGCGGCACGCGTGGTGCGCCGTCGTCGTCGTGGGCCCTGTCCTGCTCGCGGGATGTTCCGGTGACGGCGACGGGAACGACATCCCGCCGACCGCCACCGGAACACTGGAGGAACTCGCCGCACAGGCGCACTGCGAGCCGAAGCTCCAGACCGACGCACAGGAGCTGCGGCAGGCCAACTGCGCCACGGAGGACGGGCGTTATGTGCTGGCCACATTCGCCACCGACCGCGGCCAGCGGGAGTGGATCAACGAGGCCAACGACTACGGCGGCTCGTACCTGGTCGGCCGCAGGTGGGTCGCCGTCTCGGACGCCGCGGTGATCGCGGCACTGCGCGGCCGGCTCGGGGGGACGGTGGAGACTGCCTCGCCGCACCACTCGGGAAGTGGTGGCGACGGCGCGAACGAGGCAGGGCACTCCGGTCATCCGGGGAGCTGACCGCGCAGGTGGGGTGCGGGGCGACGCGTCCTCAGCGGCACTTGCGCCCGTCGTTGACGCAGCTCACCACCTTCCGCATCAGCCTGTCGTCGAAGACGTTGATGAAGTCACCGTGGTCGGTGACGGGTTTGTGCAGTTGCTCCGGGAAGGAGTCGACGGCGAACCCTGGCCCCGGAGGCACGTCGTAGACGATCCGCTGGACCAGCTGCGGAATGGCCCGGAAGCCGTTCGGGCACCTCCCGTCGTCCTGCGCGAACGCCACATGGGTGCGGTGGTTCGCGCTGTCGGTGTTCTGCCCGTCCCAGCAGCTCTGGAAGGCGAAGGAACGGACGACCTGGCTGTCCTCGGGGCAGACCGGGTACTCCTTGAGCTGCCGGTCCTCGAATCCGGTGCAGCTCCAGGAGGCGTTGGCGTTCGCGTCGCCGTTGGTGAACGCCTTGGCGTCGCCGGTGATGATGCGCAGGAAGCGCGGCATGGCCGTGACCTTCCCGGTGGGGTTCCCGACGAACTTCAGCGTCACCTGGGACGGTGTCTGGATCTCCCCGGTGTTCTGGTCCCTGCCCCCGCCGTCGGCTTCCGCGTCGTTCTCCGCCGCTCCGTTCTGCAGGCGGAGCACCGGCCAGTAGTACGTGGACCGGTCGCCCTGGTTGCGGCAGGTGGTGTCGCCGGCGGCCAGGTCGTCGTCGCCGGAGAAGGCGTCCGTGGCCTGGTTGCCGACATAGTCGTGCATGTGGTGGGCGCCGTTGGCGACACCGGGGGCGGCGATGACGTTGTCCGGATTGAACTTCCCGTTCTGGTTGCGCCCGCACTCGGTGGTGAAGGTGCCGCGGGAGGCGCCCCGGAGCCGGGCCGGCCTGTCGACGTTCGGCTGGACGGACCGGATGTCGACGAAGTCGGAGTCCTCGGGACCGTTGCCGCCCTGACCGTCCTCCTGGCCCTGACCGGTGTCCTGGCCCTGGTCACCGCCGTTTCCGCCTTCGTTGCCGCCGTCTTCGCCTTCGCCTCCGTTGCCGTCGGAACCGTCGTCCGTGGGCCGGTCCGTCGGCGCGGCAGTGGCTTCGTCCGCCTCGTCGTCCGCGCGCAGACTGCACGGGGCCAGCGAGCCGAGCCCCTCCGGACGCTCCGCTCCGCGGCCGATCGCGGTCGCGATGCGGTCGATGCTGGCGGTGCGCCGGGCCTTCAGCGGGCCCAGCACGGCGTTCTGCGCGAGCTGCGGGTCGCGGGCCATCCTGTCCCGGCGGTCGGCGAACTCCCGGTAGGCATCGGTGATCTGGGTGTCCATGGCGGCCAGTTCGCGGTCGACCTCCGCCCGGGCCCGGCC
Organism: Streptomyces sp. NBC_00385; assembly: GCF_035917155.1. NCBI lineage: Bacteria > Bacillati > Actinomycetota > Actinomycetes > Kitasatosporales > Streptomycetaceae > Streptomyces > Streptomyces sp. NBC_00385. The sequence goes on from NZ_CP107951.1 coordinate 6,391,663, forward strand.
GGGGACCTCGGGGATCTCGTTGACCACTTCGGGGCAGTCGATGGTGGAGACCTGGCGGACCGGCTGCCGGTTCCGGTGGGAGGAGCCGGACGGGCCCTCGCCCGCAGAGGCGTAGACGTTGACCGCGGCCAGCCCACCCCCGCCCAGGATGAGTGCGGCCGAGGCGATGATCGCCCGGTTGGCCAGGGTGGAGCGTTTCTTGCGCGATGTGCGTCCCATGGAACTCCTCGGACTTCTCAGGCTTCGCGGGGGAGAAGCGTGACGTTCCATACGGCGCCGGCACGCGGCCCGTTCAACGGGAGGCGGAATTCCTGACCGGGCCGGTAGTCAAGTGTCAGGCGAACTCGGCGAGTTGGGGGTCGATCGGCGAGTCGGTCAGCCGGTTGGCCAGGGTCGACATGGTGTAGGTGCCGATGCCCAGGACCACCTCCAGCGCGTTGCGGTTGGTGTAGCCGTGCGCGAGGAACGACTGCAGGGTGCGCTCGTCGACGGCCCCGCTCGTCGCGAGGACCGCCAGGGTGAACTGCCGTACCGCTTGCAGTCGTTCGTCCGGCAGCGGCGTCCCGTCGCGCAGTGCGGAGATGAGGTCCGCGTCGGCGCCGAGAGCGGTGAGCCGCGCGGTGTGCATGGCCACGCAGAGGTGACAGCCGTTGCGGCCGGCCACCGCCATGATCAGGGTCTCCCGGGAGAGCGGGTCCAGGGTCGTCGACTCGAAGAGCGCGCTCATCTTCAGGAAGCCGCCGAGAAGCTCCGGGGACGAGGCGAGCCGGGTGACGGCGACCGGCAGGTAGCCCTGTTTCTGCGCCACGGCCGTCATGGTGGAGCGGGCGGCGGCGGGGGCGGACTCAAGGGTGTGGTCAGGGAAGACGGTGGCGGGCATGGGGGTCCTCTCGCGATAAACTCGACAACGTGATTGACGAAAAGGTAAACCAGGTTGTCGAGTTTCGCAATGGCTGAGCGCCCGGACGGCGCCCCCGCGGAGGCGGGAGCGGGCTTTGAGCTGCCCGTTCTGCTCTTCGGCGGCTTCCGTTCGATCATCGACGCCCTGCATCGCGAGCTGGCCGAGCACGGCCACCCCGACCTGAGTCCCGCGTACGGGTACGCGCTCCAGGCGGTGGGCCGGGGCGGGTCGACCGCCAGTGAGATCGGCCGGCGGCTGGGGGTGTCCAAGCAGGCCGCCGGGAAGACCGTCGAGAAGCTGGAAGGCCTCGGCTACGTGGAGCGCGTCGACGATCCGCAGGACGGCCGCCGTAAGCTGGTCCGCCTTTCCCCGCGCGGGATCGACATGCTGGTGCGGTCCGCCGAGGGCTTCGACCGGCTGCGCGCCGAGTGGGTGCGGGTGCTCGGCGCCGAGCGGGTCCGCGCCATGGAGGCCGATCTGCGCACGATGGCCGCCGCGGACGCGTTCCGGCTCGATATGGCCGCCTGGTTCAACGGCTGAACGGGCGGGTGAGGGCTTGGACTTTGTGGACGAGAGATAGGACGTATCGAGCGCGCACCTTTCCTATGGGCCACATCATGCGGCAACATGCACGCGTCGGCACCCGAAAGACCCGACCACTCGTGGTCGTGAATGGGAGGGAACCATGGCACGACGCACCCATGTGCTCAGCGCGCTCGCACTCGCGGCGGCCGCCGCGCTCATCCCCGTACAGGCCACGGCACAGCAGTCCGCACCCCAGCGGCCCGCATCGCCCGCCGCCCCGTGCCACGCGCCCGTGAGACCCGCGTCGCAGATGACGGTCGAGTCCTGCGACAGCCCCGGCCGGATCATCGAGAAGGCCGCGAACATCGTCCCCACGCCGGGCCAACTGGCCTGGCAGCAGCGCGAGGTCACCGCTTTCACGCACTTCGGGATGAACACGTTCACCGACCGCGAGTGGGGTTCCGGTACGGAGGACGAGAAGCTCTTCGCGCCGAAGAGCATCGACGCCGACCAGTGGATGCGCGCCTACAAGGCCGCCGGAGTCGAACAGGTCATGCTGACCGTCAAACACCACGACGGCTTCGTCCTCTATCCGAGCCGCTACACCGACCACTCCGTCGCCCTCAGCCCCGGAAGCCCCGATGTGGTCGCCGCCTATGTGAAGGCCGCCCGCAAGGCGGGCCTGAAGGTCGGCCTCTACCTCTCCCCCTCCGACGGCGCCGAACTCCCGCATGCCTGGCACGCCGAGTGGGTCGAGAAGATCCGCGCCAAGCAGGCCGAGGGCGAGGCGCTGAGCCTGCCCGAGCGGATGGCGCTGGAGGACGGGGACCGCGCCCCCGCCGGCCAGGGCCGGTTCGGCAACGGCAGCGCCGTCACCGAGCGCACCATTCCCACCCTCGTCCCCGGCGACGACCGGGCCGCCCGCGTGAAGAGCGGCAAGCTGCCCACCTTCGAGGTGAGGGCCGACGACTACGACGCGTACTACCTCAACCAGTTGTACGAGATCTTCACCCAGTACGGCCCCGTCGAGGAGCTCTGGCTCGACGGCGCCAACCCGTGGTCGGGCTCCGGCATCACCCAGAAGTACGACGTCAAGCAATGGTTCGACATGGTCAAGGCGCTCTCGCCGAACACCGTCGTCTTCCAGGGCCCCCAGGGCGTCCGCTGGGTCGGCAACGAGTCGGGCGTCGCCCGGGAGACCGAGTGGAGCGTCACCCCGCACACCACCGACCCGTGGACGGGGCTCGGCAGCCTCCCCAACGACTCGACCGAGCCCGACATCGGCTCCCGGACCAGGATCCTCGACCCGGCCGTCAACTACCTCCAGTGGTACCCGGCCGAGGCCGACGTCTCCAACCGGCCCGGCTGGTTCTACCACGAGGGCGAACAGCCCAAGACCGCCGCACAGTTGATGAACCTGTACGAGAAGAGCGTCGGCCGCAACGCCTCGCTCCTCCTCAACGTCCCGCCGGCGCCCGACGGCCGGATCGCCGAAACGGACGTCGCGTCACTCACCGCGTTCGGCGACGACGTGCGCCGGATCTACGGCAGCGACGTACGGACCCAGGGCCCGGCCCCGTACACCTTCGACCGGGTGGCGGTCCGTGAGGACATCAGGCACGGCCAGCGGGTCGAGCGGTTCGCCGTCGAGGCCCGGATCGACGGGGCCTGGCAGCGGATCGCCGAAGGCACCACCATCGGCCACGAGCGCATCCTGACGCTCCCCGCGGCCGTGACCGCCACCTCGGTCCGCGTCAAGGTGCTGGAATCCAGGGCGAAGCCGTACCTGGGTGCCACGACGCTGCACCTCACCACCGCACCGGCCGGTTCCTGACCGGTCCGTCCCGATCCCGCGCATCCGGGCCGGCCCTGACCCGGCCCGGATGCGCGATGCCGCGGAACGCCCTGCCCCTGGTCCGGCTATCCCTGGTCCAGATAGGCGAGCACCGCGAGAACGCGACGGTTGTCGTCGTCGGAGGGCGGCAGGTCCAGCTTCCCGAAGATGTTCGAGGTGTGCTTGGCCACCGCCCGCTCCGTGATCACCATGTGTGAGGCGATCGCCGCGTTCGAACGGCCCTGGGCCATCAGTTCCATGACCTCCCGCTCCCGCGGCGTCAGCCCGCCCATCGGCTTGTCCTGCGCACGCCGTGACAGCAACTGCGAGATCACCTGCGGGTCCATCGCCGTGCCGCCCGCCGCGACCCGGCGTACCGCGTCGATGAACTGGTCGGCGTCGAAGACCCGGTCCTTGAGCAGGTAGCCGATCGCCCCGTTGCCGTCCGCCAGCAGCTCACGCGCGTACAACTGCTCGACGTGCTGGGAGAGTACGAGCACCGGCAGCCCCGGCGTGGCCCGGCGGGCCGCGAGGGCGCACTGCAGGCCCTCGTCCGTGTGGGACGGCGGAAGCCGGACGTCGACCACGGCGACGTCCGGCTTCAACTCGGCCAGGGCCCGGGTGAGTTCGGGCCCCGTCTCGACGGCGGCCGCGATCTCGAAGTCGTACGCCTCCAGCATGCGCACCAGGCCGTCGCGCAACAGGAAGAGATCTTCGGCTAGGACAACTCGCAAGGGATCTCCATGGTCACCATGGTGGGACCGCCCGCGGGGCTGCTGACGGCCATGATGCCGTCGAATGTACCGAGTCGGCGTTCGATGCCGCTCAGGCCCGAGCCCTTGCCGGTCGCCGCACCGCCCTTCCCGTTGTCTGTGACCGAGATCCTCAGCATGCCGTCGACATGGTTCAGGTCCACCCAGATCCGGTCAGCGCCCGAGTGCTTCGCCGCGTTCGTCAGGGTCTCGCTGACCGCGAAGTACGCCGCCGACTCGACCGGGGCCTCGGCCCGGCCGTCCAGCTCCACATCGACCTCGGCCGTGATCGGCATCCGCAGCGCCAGCGCCCTGACCGCGTCCCCGAGACCGCGCTCGGCGAGAACGGGCGGGTGGATGCCCTGGACGAGATCGCGCAGCTCGGTCAGCGCCTCGGCCGAGGACGCACGGGCCATCGCCAGGAGCTCCTTCGCCTGGGCCGGGTCCTTCTCGATCAGCGCCTCGATCGTGCCGAGGTTCATGCCCATGGCGACCAGCCGGGCCTGCGCCCCGTCGTGCAGATCCCGCTCGATGCGCCGCAGTTCGGAGGCGGCGGTGTCGACCGCCTCGTGCCGGGTCTCGGTCAGCCGGTCGATGCGCAGGGCCAGTTCCTGCTCATGGGTGGGGGCCAGCACCGCGCGGGCTAGCACGAAGTGGGCCCGCAGCAGCCGCTCGCTGAGCAGTACACCGGCCGCGAAGAGCACCACGCCGAGCGCGGCGGCGGCCAGCCCCGACGCCTGGCTGTCCACGGGCACGAACGCGTACCAGTACCGGTCGTCCGTGAAGACCCGCCACAGACCCGCCGCCAGGACGAAGCCCTCCACCGGATAGATCATCAGCGCCGCCGCCAGGGTCGCCACCACATAGCCGGCCGTCATGTCGACCATCAGCCACTGGATGTCCCGCCAGGTCGCCGGGTCCTTCAGCATCAGCGTGGTCCGCTCCACCTGCCCGGTGAACCCGCTGCGCACGTCCTTCGGCAGCGGCCGGTACGGAACGGGGATGCGGACGTCCGACCACGTGATGGCCAGCAGCCGGCGCTGGTTGGCGTGCCGGCGGACCGCCGTCAGCACCCAGGGGGTGGTGACCAGACCGATGCCCAGCAGGATGAAGGCGATGGAGAGCACCGTCAGTACGAACAGGGTGAGCGATCCCGCCAGCGACGCGACCGACAGCACCAACCCACGTCCAGCGGCCAGCAGCGCGGCCCTTACCCGTCCCCGTGTCGTATGCATCCTGCTCCCTCTTCCCTCTCCGGGCCGGTCCTGTCCGGCCTGATCAGCCGGACGCGCCCTGGCCGGGCCGCCGTGCCGGCCCCGGTCCGTACCCAGTCTGACCCGGGGGACCCCGCGGACGTCAGCCGTTTCGCCACCCGGCGGGGGTGTACCTACCACCACCCCCGCACCGACGCCCTACGTCGCGCCGAGTGGGGGCTTCGACGGCTGGGGCGGCGGGCCCGGAATTCCTAGATTCGTCGTGTCCGGTCCGACGCCTACACAGGGGGCGAACAACACCATGAGGCCCAACCTCGCGGCACGTATCGGTGTGTGGAGCACACACCATCGCAAGACAGCCGTTCTCGGCTGGCTGCTCTTCGTCGTACTCGCCGCGGGCATCGGCGGTGCGTCGGGGATGGTCGAGATGACCAACGCGGAGAACGGTGCGGGCGACTCGGCGCGCGCCGAGCAGATCCTCTCCGACGCCGGCCTCAGCCCCCGTGCGGGTGAGCTGGTCATGGTGTCGTCGACGAAGCCCGACGGCTGGCGGACGGCGGCCGGCGAGCTCACCGCGGCCATCGGCCGGACCGGCGAGGTGACGGACCTCGCGGCTCCGGTCCCGTCCAAGGACGGCAAGGACGCGCTGATCACCTTCGAGATGAAGGGGGACGCGGCCACCTCCGCCGACCGGGTGCAGCCCGTCCTGGACGCCGTGGCCGGGGTCCAGGAGGCGCGACCGGACGTCACCGTCCACCAGTTCGGCGAGGCCAGTGCCGGGAAGTGGCTCGGCGACCTGCTCTCCGACGACATGAAGAAGGCCGAGTTCACCGCCGTACCCCTGGCGCTCGGCATTCTGCTGGTGGCCTTCGGAGCCGTCGTCGCGGCCCTGCTGCCGGTAGGGCTCGCGCTGACCGCGTGCATGGCCGCGTTCGGACTGCTCTCGCTCGCCAGCCACCAGCTGCACCTCTTCCAGACCACGTACTCCGTGATGTTCCTGATGGGCTTCGCCGTCGGCGTCGACTACTGCCTCTTCTACCTGCGCCGCGAACGCGACGAGCGGGCCGCGGGACGCGACGCGGAGACGGCGCTGCGGATCGCCGCGGCGACCAGCGGCCGGTCCGTGCTCGTGTCCGGGCTGACGGTCATGGTCGCGATGGCCGGCATGTTCCTGTCGGGTCTGATGCTGTTCAAGGGCTTCGCCCTCGCCACGATCATCGTGGTCTTCATCGCCATGATGGGCTCCGTGACGGTCCTGCCCGCCCTGCTCTCCTGGCTGGGCGACCGGATCGACGCCGGGCGTGTGCCGCTGCTGAACCGGCGCGACAAGCGCGGCAGGAAGGAGAGCGGCAGGATCGCCGGAAAGGTGCTGCGGCCGGTCCTGGCCAAGCCGAAGTTCTTCGCCGCCGCCTCGGTCGTCGTCCTGTTGGTACTCGCCGCACCGGCCCTCGGCATGAAGACCGAGTCGCTCGGCCTGGAGAAGCAGTTCGGGTCCGACTCCGCGCTGTCCGTCGCCTACCGGCACATCAACGACACCTTCCCCGGCGGCCCCGCCCCGGCCCAGGTGGTCGTCGAGGCCGACGACATCGAGGCGCCCGCCGTACGCAAGGCATTGGCGGGGTTCGACCAGGTGACCGTCCACCGGGCGCAGAACGTCGCGGAGATCGAGGTACCGCTGCCAGGCGGCGAGGCCGGCCTGACCGAACTGAGGGAGGACCGGCTGCCGGCCGCGTTCGACGGCACGGGCGCCCGGGCCTACGTCACCGGTGAGGTGGCCGGGTCCGTGGACTTCAACGACCAGCTGAAGCGCGGCATCGTGCCCGTCTTCCTCTTCATCACCGCGGTGACCTTCCTGCTGATGCTGTTCTGCTTCCGCAGCTACGTCATCGCCGTGACCTCGATCCTGCTCAACCTGCTCTCCGTGGCAGCCGCCTACGGCGTGATGACGGCCGTGTTCCAGCACGGCTGGGGCGCCTCACTGATCGGCTCCGAAGGCGTCGGCGCGATCGAGGCCTGGATGCCGCTGTTCGTCCTCGTCGTCCTGTTCGGGCTCTCGATGGACTACCACGTCTTCGTGGTCTCCCGGATCCGCGAGGCCCGCAGCCGCGGTCTCTCCACCCCGGCCGCGATCGACGAGGGCATCCGGCGCACGGCCGGCGCGGTGACCGGCGCGGCCGTGATCATGGTGGCGGTGTTCTCGGTCTTCGGGACGCTCTCGATGCAGGACATGCAGCAGATGGGCGTCGGCCTGGCCGTCGCGGTGCTGCTCGACGCCACGATCGTACGCATGGTCCTGCTGCCCTCCGTGATGGCGCTGCTGGGCGAACGGAACTGGCGCACCCCGCGCGGCCTGCGCCGCCTGCCGGAGCCGGACCACGGCGAGCCGCAGCCGGAGCCCGCCCACGCGGCGGCCCCGGTGATGCACGGCTGACCCCGGACGAACGAAGTGGGCCCCGGCCGCGGTACGTACCGCGGCCGGGGCCCACTCCTTGTGCGATCAGGGCGTGTACTTGTAACCGACGCGCCGCACCGTCTGGATCGACCGGCGGTGCTCCGCGCCGAGCTTGCGGCGAAGCCGGGCGACATGGACGTCGACGGTGCGCCCGTCGCCCACATGCCCGTAACCCCAGACCGTGGTCACCAACTGGTCGCGGGTATGCACCCGGTGGGGGTGCGCGACGAGGTGGGCCAGCAGCTCGAACTCCAGGTAGGTGAGGTCGAGCGTGTTCCCGTTCACCGCGGCCGTGCGCTGGACGGAGTCGATCCGCACCGGCCCCGTCCCCGCGTCCTCCAGCACCTCAGGCACCACGTACTGGGCGGCCGCGGCCGCGATGGCCGGCTGCTGATCGGCGGGGACGAGCACCAGGTACCCGACCATCGGCGGCCGGCCCGGCAGCGCCGGCAGGGTGTGCTGGGGCGCGGGCAGCCAGGTGGCGCCCGGAGTCAGGAACGCGGAGACATCGGCCGGCCGGACGACCTCGTCCGGGGCGACGGCGCGCAGCCGGTGACGGTTGGGGGAGGGGGGACGGGAAGAGGCGGTCGCAGCGGACGCCGACGGCGCCGCGGTGGCAGCGGCTGCGGCGGAGAAGATACGGGTGTTCGCCATGAGGGTCAGCTCTTTCGCGCGAGGGAGTCGTCTGTGGACGGACTTGCTTCGTGCGCGCGGACCGAAGACCGGGGTGAGCGGTGTTAGAGGGCCTGCGCGTTCAACGCGCGGCAACACACCCGGTCGAAGTCGTGATGCTGACGGGAGGGCCAGAACGGCTCGAGGTCGCTGCGACCTGACGAGGAGTGCTGGATGCTGGCCATGACCCCATTGAACCAGAGAACCGGGCGCGGGAGCAGACCTCTCTCACCCGTCGATACGGACCGTTTGCCATGGACCGGGCTCGGGCTCAGCCCACCAGCCGTTTCCGCCAGTCCAGGCCCGTCAGTTCGATCGCCCGGTCCGGCGAACCGTCCCACTCCACGGGCAGTCCGGCTTCGCCCAGCACGGCCGCCACCTCCCGGCCCACCGCCGCGGTCGTCTCCGCGGACTCGTCGAACCCGCCGTAGTACAGGGTCAGTCCGTGCCCGGCCGCGGCGCTCTCCGTGCCCTGCTGGTGGAAGAAGACGAAGCCCCGGGCGTCGTCCCGCCCCTCCGCGCGGATCTCACCCACGCCGCACGACCGGCAGCACGTGAAGTGCTCCCGGGCCGTGATTCCCCGCCCGTCCAGCACGGCGAAGGCCTCCTCCAGCCGGTCCGGATCGGTCACGTCCGCCCACCGCTGCTGCTCCGCGACACGCTCCAGCCACAGCCGCTCCACCAGCTGCCGCGCCTGCGCGAGGGTCACCGGATGCACGCCGTCCTTCACCAGGTAGTCCTCGGCCGACTCGGCGAGATCCGCCACACTGCCGTACCCGCCGCGGAGCAACTCCCGTACGCGCTCCTCCAACTGCCCGAGGATGTCCGCCGCGATCTCCGGTACGGGCTCCGGTTCCGGCAGGCCGGCGCTCTCCCAGCCGATACCCGTGTCCCACCCGGGTTCCTGGCGGGCCCAGCGCGTCATCAACGCGGCGACCCGCTCGGGCGTCTCGACGAGGGCGCGGACATGAGTGGCGGCTCCGCCGGTGCGGTGCTCCACGTCGTACGCCCCGTCGACCTCGTGCCACACCTGGATGAACGTGCCCGGGAGGTCCGGTATCCGCTGCACGACCAGGAAGCGGTCACCGGTCATGCCGATCCGGTGCACCAGGCGGCCGAGTTCCTGGTCCGAAACACGGGTGTGTGTCTGCCGGTTCTCGGCCGCGATCTTGATCTCGAGCATGCGACCAGCCTGGCACACCGCTCTGACAGTGCCCCGGGCACGCGGAGGGGCGCCCGCCGGACCAACCGGTGGGCGCCCCTCGTACGGACGGTCGCTGCCGCGGGATCAGACCTGGTCGGCCTTCTCCAGCGCGGTGCAGCAGGTGTCGACGATCAGCCGCGTGACGACGTACGGGTCGACGTTGGCGTTCGGACGGCGGTCCTCGATGTAGCCCTTCTGGTCCTGCTCGACCTGCCACGGGATACGGACCGAGGCGCCGCGGTTGGAGACGCCGTAGCTGTACTCGTTCCACGGGGCGGTCTCGTGCAGACCGGTCAGCCGGTCGTCGATGCCCGCGCCGTAGTTCTTGACGTGGTCCATCGGCTTCGAGCCCTCACCGAGCGACTCGGCCGCGGTGATGATCGCCTCGTAGCCCTCGCGCATCGCCTTGGTGGAGAAGTTGGTGTGCGCGCCCGCGCCGTTCCAGTCGCCCTTGACCGGCTTCGGGTCCAGGGTCGCGGAGACGTTGAAGTCCTCGGCGGTGCGGTAGAGCAGCCAGCGGGCGATCCACAGGTGGTCGGAGACCTCCAGCGGGGAGACCGGACCGACCTGGAACTCCCACTGGCCGGGCATGACCTCGGCGTTGATGCCGGAGATGGCGAGGCCCGCCTTCAGGCAGTTGTCGAGGTGCTTCTCGACGATCTCGCGGCCGAAGATCTCGTCCGCGCCGACGCCGCAGTAGTAGCCGCCCTGCGCAGCCGGGAAGCCGCCCTCGGGGAAGCCGAGCGGCCGGTGGCCGTCGAAGAAGGTGTACTCCTGCTCGATGCCGAAGATCGGCTCCTGGCCGGCGAACTGCTCGGCGACCGGACGCAGCTCGGCCCGCGTGTTGGTCTCGTGCGGGGTCATGTCGATGTGGAAGACCTCGCACAGGACCAGGATGTCGTCACCGCCACGGATCGGGTCCGGGCACGTGAAGACCGGCTTCAGCACCCGGTCGGAGGCGTGGCCCTCGGCCTGGTTGGTGCTCGATCCGTCGAAGCCCCAGATGGGCAGCTCGGCCACGTCGGAGGACGGGGAACCGGGCATGATCTTGGTCTTGGAACGGAGCTTGGCGGTCGGCTCGGTGCCGTCGATCCAGATGTACTCAGCCTTGAACGTCACGGAAGCCCATCCTTTGCGGGTGCTGCGGTCTATGCAGCGCAGCTTCGCAAGACGCGATTTCCCGACCGTTGCCCTCGTGTGAACCCCGTGTTACCGAGGTTTCCTGTGCAAGTGGGTCCAGCCGTGGGTTGCGGCCCGCAGACTGCCGTCCCGGGGAGGTGCCGGGTTTCGGCGGGCTCGGTGACAGCCGCCGGACGGCGAAGCCCGCCGCGTCGTATACAGGCGTCACGGAACCCCGCGTGGGCCGGTTCTCCCGGCTGGGCCGGCACGCCGTGCACACTGGTCCCATGACGACCCCCGCGACCCCCCTGCGTATCGGCCTGGTCGGTACGGGCCCCTGGGCCCGCATCACCCAGGCCCCCGCCCTCGCCGCCCACCCCGGCGTCGTGCTGAGCGGGGTGTGGGGCCGCCGGGCCGAGGCCGCCGGGGAACTGGCCGGGGCGCACGGTGTCACGGCGTACACCGGTGACGCGGGGCTCGACGAGCTCTTCGCCGCGAGTGACGCCGTCGCGTTCGCCCTGCCGCCCGATGTCCAGGCACCCCTGGCAGCCCGGGCCGCGGCGGCCGGCTGCCATCTGCTGATGGACAAGCCGGTGGCCACGACCGTCGAGGGCGCCCGGGAGGTGGCCGAGGCCGCCGAGCGGGCCCGGGTCGCCTCGATCCTCTTCTGCACGCTGCGGTTCGCTCCGGCGACCGCGGAGTGGATCGCCGAACAGGGCGCGGTGGGCGGCTGGTTCACCGCTCACGCCGAGTGGATCGGCGCCCTGTGGGCGCCGGGCGCGGACAGCGAGTTCGCCGCGTCCCCCTGGCGCCGGGAGAAGGGCGGCCTGTGGGACGTCGGCCCGCACGCGCTCTCGGTCCTCATCCCGGTGCTCGGTGACGTCACCGCCCTGACCGCCGTCCGCGGCCCCGTCGGCACTCATCACCTCGTCCTGCGCCACACCTCCGGCGCCTCCAGCACGGTGACGCTCACACTGGCGGCGCCGGTGGCGGCGGCCGGGGTGGGGATCGAGCTCAGGGGCGAGCACGGCGTCGCCGGTCTGCCCCGGTGGGACGGCGCCGTCGAGGCGTTCGGCGCCGCGGTGGACGCGCTGATCGAGTCGGTGCGTACGGGGGAGGCGCACCCCTGCGACGTACGGTTCGGGCTCCGGCTGACGGAGCTGCTCGCGGAGGCGGAGGCGCAGGCGGGCAGCTGAGCCCCGGCCGCCCGCCCGGCCCGCCGCACCCGGGTCCGGCCCGGCACCCTCTCATGGGCGGCCCGTGCCGTCGGCCGGGCCCGGCCCCTTCGACACCGCGGCGTGGAAGCCGAGCAGGAACCGTCGTACGGCGGCGACCTCGGCCTCGTCGAACTCCCGCAGCAGGGCCTCGGCGCTCCCGATCATCGGTCCGAACGCCGCCCATCCCAGCTCCACCGCCTGTGGGGTCACGGACAACAGCACCCGCCGCCGGTCCCGGGCGTCGCGGGTGCGTTTCAGATGGCCCAGGCGCTCAAGCCGGTCGATGAGCGAGGTGGTGCCCGCCGAGTTGAGCCCGAGCTCCGCGCCGAGCCGTCCGGCCGTGGCCTCGGTCCCGTTCCGCTCGGCGTCGAGCAGGCAGACCAGGGCTCGTACATCCGTCGGATGCATGCCGTTCCGGGCAGCGAACTCGGCCTGGCGCAGGCCGAATTCGACCGTGACCCTGCGCAGGAGGTGGACGATCTCCCGCTCGGAGCCCTGCTCGCCCATGCGTGACTCCTCACTCTATTATCTCGCTCGGCGAGATAATATCCCCGTGACGGAGTTCAGGGAGTGCCCATGACACGTACGACGTCCTCAACCGACGCGGCAGCCTTCCTCGCTGCCTACGACGAGGTCCTCGCCGCCCGATGGCCTGCCGGAACGGCCTCGACGCAGGTCCCCACCCCGTACGGCACGACCCGCCTCAACAGCTACGGTCCCGAGGGCGCCCCGCCCCTGCTCCTGCTGCCCGGCGGCGGCGCGACCTCCACCGTCTGGTACGCCCAGGCCGCGGCCCTGGGCCGCACCCACCGGGTCCATGCCGTCGATCTCGTGGGCGAGCCCGGACGCAGCGCGGTGGGGGAGCGCCCGATCCGCACCGCCGAGGACCTGCACAGCTGGCTCGGCGCGGTGCTGGACGCCCTGAGCCCCGGACCGGTCGCGCTGTGCGGCCATTCGTACGGCGGCTGGATCGCCCTCCACTACGCCCTGCACACACCCCACCGCGTCCGGCGCCTGGTCCTCGTCGACCCGACGGGCTGCTTCGCCGGATTCCGCCCCCACTACCTGGTGCGCGCGCTCCCGATGCTGCTCCGCCCCGACGCCGCACGGACGCGCGCCTTCCTCGCCTGGGAGACGGGCCACGCCGCGCTGGACCCGGTCTGGCTGCGGATGCGCGAAGAGGCGGCGGGCCTCCCCCGGGCCCGTCCGGTCACCGGGCCGCGCCCCTCGCCCGAGGCCCTGCGCGGGTTCGGCGTACCGGCCCTGGTCCTCCTCGCCGGACAGGGGCGCGCCCAGGACGCGACCCGGGTGCGCGCTGCCGTGCACCGGCTGCTGCCGCAGGCCGAGACGGTCGTGCTGCCCGGCGTCTCCCACCACGCACTGCCCCTGTACGGCCCGGTGACGGCCGAACTCAACCGCAGAATGGAGGATTTCCTCGACGCCGAGGCGGCCGCCTAAGGGCTGTCCATGGCACGCGATCAGCGCCCCAGAGCGTCCCGGACCGCTTCGTCCGTGCGCGCGACCACGGCCGTTCCGTCCTGCGCCGTGATGATCGGCCGCTGGATGAGTTTCGGATGCTCGGCGAGGGCCGTGATCCAGCGCTCCCGCGCATCCGCGTCGCGCGGCCACTCCTTGAGCCCCAACTCCTTCGCGTCCGCCTCCTGCGTCCGCGTGATGTCCCACGGCTCCAGCCCCAGCCGGCCGAGCACGTCCCTGATCTCGTCCGGCGACGGCACGTCCTCCAGGTAGCGGCGGACGGTGTATTCGGCGCCCTCCGCGTCGAGCAGCGTCAGCGCGCTGCGGCACTTGGAACAGGCGGGATTGATCCAGATCTCCATGGGGCCAAAGGTACGCGATGGACCCCCGAAAACCCCTCTGGCCAGGGGCGATTGTCAGTGGTGGGCAGTAAAATGGGGGTAGTTCGTGAGGGTTCCACCACCGCGCCAGGAGGTTGCCAATGGCCGTAGCCGCAGTCACGACCAAGCCGCTCGACACACCCCTGAAGAAGAAGCCGCTCCCCGCCGGCCGTCCCCGTGAGTGGTACGTCTCCCACAATCGCCGGCTGAAGGCGATGCGTCTGGCGATCGCCCTGCTCGACACGGGCGTGTACTACCCGTCGAGCGCGAGCAACGCCCGGATACGCACGACCGCCGAGCGCCTCGCCATCCACCCGCCGTCCGACACCACCTGCCGCATGGTCCGCGCACTCATCCGCTACGGCCGCTGACCGGCCGGCCCACCGTCCGTCAGGGACCGTGCCCCCGGGAGACCGGGGGCACGGTCCCTGCTCAGTACCCGTCGCAGGTGGCGGTGGCGAACGCACCCGAGGCCCTGTCAGTGCGGTGGGTGCCGTCGTCCACCGTCACCGAACAGGCCACGTCACCGCCCGACTTCCCGAGGCTGACCTCGAACGAACCGCCGCTCATGAAGCCCTTGGTGTCCAGTTCCCCGGTCCACGGCAGGCTCCGCAGGGTCAGCCGTGCGGTCGACAACTCCTCACCCTTCCACGAGCTGTAGGTGAGCGTCACGTCCTCGGCGGCGCCGGTGACCTCGTACCGGATGTGTACCGTGCGCGCACTCTCCGCCGAGACCTCACGGGCCAGCACGGCGGAGACCGCACCGGCCCCGAGCGCGATGAGTACGGCGATCAGCAACAGCACCCACGGCCACAGCCGCCGCCTCCTCGGAGGCGGCGGGGCCGGTGCGCCGGGGGCGGCCTGCTCGCTCATCCCTCCAGACTCGGTGGTCCGCGCTCCGCCCGCGACCCCACGTCCACCACCCCCTCACCCGGTCGGCCTACACCACATGCGCACCCCTCCGCCGCCGCATTGACTTGGGCCGACGGACGAGTGCTGGGAGGCACGATGACGAGGCGAGGCGTACGGGGCGCGAGCGCGGTACTGGTGGCGATGACGGTGGCGTTCACGGCATCGGCCTGCTCGGACGACGGGGACAGCGCGTCGAGCACGGTGTCGAAGGCGGCGTCGGCCGCTTCGTCGGTGGCATCGTCCGTCGCCTCCAAGGGGTCCGACGTGGTCGCCTCGGCGACGGCCGCCGCCGAGGACAAGCTGAACAGCTTCAAGGACGGCGTGAACGCGAGCGGCGACGTCAAGGCGGGCGCCCCGGCCACCGACGCGGACGGCCGGGTGACCTCGAAGGTCACCGTGTCGAACAGCACCGGCTCGACGCAGTCCTACGCCGTGCAGATCAACTTCAAGGACGCGGACGGCAAGCTGCAGGACACGGTCGTGGTGACGGTCGACGACGTGGCCTCCAAGAAGACCAAGGACGCCACCGCCCGCAGCAACCGGAAGCTCGACGGCGACATCAAGGCCGAGGTGGGCCAGGCGCTGCGGCACTGAACGGGCGAGGGGCCGCCACGGATCGCGTTGATCGGGGCCGCCCCGGCCGCGTACCGTGCGCGCCATGAGCGACGCCCACGCACCGGACACCGCCGGACGGCTGCGGATGATCACCGGTGAGCTGTCGGACCTGTTCTACGAGCGGGACGAGGTCGTACGCACGCTGACGGTGGCGATGCTGGCCGGTCAGCACGCACTCGTACTCGGTCCTCCCGGCACCGCGAAGTCGGAACTGGCACGCGAGCTGACGGGCCGGATCGTGCACGCGAACTACTGGGAGATCCTGCTCAGCAAGTTCACCGCGCCGACCCGGATGTTCGGCCCGATCGACGTGGGCGCCCTGAGCCGGGGCGAGTACCGGCAGATCTTCGACGGCCGGGCCACAACGGCGCACATCGCGTTCATCGACGAGATCTTCAAATGCTCCACAGCGGCGCTGAACGAGACCCTGGGCCTGCTCAACGAGCGCGTCTACCACCCGGAGAACGGCGGTGAGCCGATCCACTGCCCCCTGATCAGCGCCATCACCGCGTCCAACGAGCTGCCCACCGGTGACGAGAGCGCCGCGATCTACGACCGGCTGCTCGTCCGGCTCGAAGTCGGCTACCTCGCCGACCCGTCCCACTTCGCCGGGCTGGTGCGCTCCGCCGTCACCGCTCCGGCCGCCCGTACCAGGACCACGGTGGAACTGGCCGAGCTGCAGCACGCCGTGACCGGCGCCGTGCCGGCCGTGGCCGTCCCGGACAGTGTCGTGGACGCAGTGTGCACCCTGCGGGCCGCCCTGCGCCGCAAGGAACTCATCGCCTCCGACCGCCGGTGGCGCCAGTCGGTGAGACTGCTCCAGGCGAGCGCGTATCTCGACGGCCGCGACGAGGTGGGCGAGAGCGACCTTTCGGTCCTCACCCATGTGCTGTGGGACTCGCCCGCCGAACGCCCCACCGTCGAGCGCGAGGTGCTGCACCTCGTCAACCCCGACGCCAGGGAGGCACTCGACCTGGCCGACGCCATCGAGGAGTTGGAGGCCCAGCTCGACGCGAAGGCCGGGCAGTCCCGTGAGGCCCTCGGCGACTGGGCGATCAAGGAGGCCATCACCAAACTCAACAAGGCCGGCAAGCTCCTGGAGAGGCTCCACCGGGAGGCCCGGACCGCCGGCCGTTCCACGGCCTCGGTCGAGCACGTGATCACCCGCAGGCGCGCCGTCCACGCCCGCGTCCTGACCGAGGCACTCGGCGTGGACGCGAGCCTCGTGCAGGCACAGCTCTGAACGGCGAGGGGGCGGCCCGGTCATGCCCAAGGCCCTGAACAGCACCGAGGAGCCGATCGGCCCCGCGGGGAAGCGGCCCGGCCCGGCCACGACCCCCCGGCCTCCGAGGCCCACCGCCGTGGTCGTCGCCGACCGGTTCGACACGATGACCTGGCGCGAGGTCCATGACGGGATCACCGGCCTCCGGGATCTCACACACCGTCTGAACGCGCGCTACGACCACACCGAGGACCTGCTCACGGACGTGTTCCTGGCCGCCTGCAAGGCCGGCCCCCAGCTGCGCGACCGGGCCGCCATGGCCCCCTCCCGGCTGGTCAACCACCTGGTGGTCACAGCCCTGACGGACAGCCCGGAGTTCGCCGGGCTGCTGCGCGAGACCGCCGGCGACCCGTACGCCGCCGCCATGGCGGTGCTGGCCCTGTCCGACGCCCTGTACGGGATGCTGGAGCGGGCGAAGGAAGCCGCCGCGCGGGCCGGGCGGGCCGCGGAAGCCCGGCGGAATGCCGACCGGGCGGCAGCGGCCGTGCCGGAGGAGTACCGGCAGGCCACAGCGGCGGCGGACACGGACGGCACGGTGCCGGACGAGGCGGCCGCCGCCCTGAGACAGGCGCTCGGCAGAGCCGAGGCCGCCGAGTCCGCCGCGCGGCAGGCGGTCCAGGAGGCCGCGCAGGCGGTGGCAGCGGCGGCTCCAGGGGTCCGCGCCGCCATCCGGAACGCCGTTGCCGCAGCCGCCGACCAGGCCTACGAGGAGGCCGGGCTGATGCGTGCGTGGGGGGTGGGTCCGGGCGAGCTGGAGCGGATGCCGTACGCCGAACGGGCCCGGCTCGCCGAGCGGCTGCGCGCGGGCCGGCTGGGGCGGTTCGCGGACCTCATCGGCCGGTTCCGGCAGATGGCCGCCGGTGAGCGCGCCCGTAAGGTCGAGCAGGCCCGGGGCGAATACGTCGGCATCACCCTGGGCGACGACCTCTCCCGGCTCATCCCGTCCGAGCTGGCCGACCTCGCCGTCCCGGCCATGCGAAGCGTGTTCGCCGCGAGGTTCGCCGAGTCGCGGCTGATGCTCTACGACAGCCGCGGAGAGGAGACGACGGGCAAGGGCGCCATCATCGCGTGCGTCGACTGCTCGTATTCCATGGAGGAGCCGGGACCCGGCGGAGTCACCCGGGAGGCGTGGGCGAAGGCGTGCGCCCTGGCCCTGCTGGACCAGGCCCGCCAGTCGCGTCGCGCCTTCGTCGGCATCCTGTTCTCGTCCGACGACTCCGTGAAGGTATGCCGCTTCCCGGCTTCCGGACCGGTCCCGATCGCCGACGTTCTGGACTTCGCCGAGCATTTCTTCGGCGGCGGCACCGAGTTCCGTACCCCGCTGGCGGCGGCCGTCAGGCTGCTGGAAGAGGAGTTCAACACCGACGGACGCAGGCGCGGCGACATCGTGATGATCACCGACGGGGAGTGCGGCATCAGCGAGCAGTGGATGCGCAGCTGGAACGAGGCCAAGCACACCCTCGGCTTCCGCACCTTCGGCGTGGCCGTCGGCGCCCCGCGGGCCACGGGTCCCGGCACCGTCCTCGACGCCCTGTGCGACAACCTCCGCAGCATCGACGACCTGGCCGAAACGCACGCGGCCGGCGACCTCTTCCGGCTCATCTGAACGGCCCTCACGCCCGGCCCGGGTGCCGGTGGCTGTCGCGGCCATGCATGATCGGAACACCGGCCCCGCCCGAGCCGGACGCAGACCGACGCTCGGGCCCGACAGACGGGAGAGCACCATGAGGATCCACCTGACCAGCGTCTTCGTCGACGACCAGGACAAGGCCCTGCGCTTCTACACGGACGTGCTGGGCTTCGTGAAGAAGGCCGAGGTCCCGGTCGGCAAGGACCGCTGGCTGACCGTGGTCTCGCCGGAGGACCCCGACGGCACCGAACTCCTCCTGGAGCCGGACGGCCATCGCGCGGTGAAGCCGTACAAGACGGCCCTGGTCAACGACGGCATCCCGGCCGCCTCCTTCGCGGTGGACGACGTCCCGGCGGAGTTCGCCCGGCTGCGCGGCCTCGGAGTCCGCTTCACCCAGGAACCGATGGAGGCGGGTCCGGTGACGGTCGCGGTCCTGGACGACACCTGCGGCAACCTGATCCAGATCGTCCACAGCCGGTGAAGAACGACGAACGGGCGAGGGCCGCCACCCCGGTCATGGGGTAGCGGCCCTCGCCCTGCTCAGTACTGCTGAGCCACCTGCTGCCTAGAGGTCGAAGTACAGCTCGAACTCGTGCGGGTGCGGGCGCAGCTGGATCGGGGCGATCTCGTGCGTGCGCTTGAAGTCGATCCACGTCTCGATGAGGTCGGACGTGAAGACGCCGCCCGCCAGGAGGTACTCGTGGTCCGCCTCGAGGGCGTCGAGCACGGCCGGGAGGGAGGTCGGGACCTGCTGGACGTTGGCGTGCTCCTCGGGAGCCAGCTCGTAGAGGTCCTTGTCGATCGGCTCCGGCGGCTCGATCTTGTTCTTGACACCGTCCAGGCCGGCCATCAGGAGGGCCGAGAAGGCGAGGTACGGGTTGGACGACGGGTCCGGGGCGCGGAACTCGACGCGCTTGGCCTTCGGGTTGGAGCCCGTGATCGGGATGCGCATCGCGGCGGAGCGGTTGCGCTGCGAGTACACCATGTTGACCGGGGCCTCGAAGCCGGGGACCAGGCGGTGGTAGGAGTTCACCGTCGGGTTGGTGAAGGCCAGCAGCGACGGGGCGTGCTTCAGGATGCCGCCGATGTAGTAGCGCGCCATGTCCGAGAGGCCCGCGTAGCCCTGCTCGTCGTAGAACAGCGGGGAACCGCCGGCCCACAGCGACTGGTGGACGTGCATGCCCGAGCCGTTGTCACCGAAGATCGGCTTCGGCATGAAGGTCGCGGTCTTGCCGTTGCGCCAGGCGACGTTCTTCACGATGTACTTGAAGAGCATCAGGTCGTCGGCCGCGGCGAGCAGCGTGTTGAACTTGTAGTTGATCTCGGCCTGGCCGGCGGTGCCGACCTCGTGGTGCTGGCGCTCGACCTGGAGGCCGTTCTTGTCCAGCTCCATGGAGATCTCGGCACGCAGGTCGGCGAAGTGGTCCACCGGCGGGGTCGGGAAGTAGCCGCCCTTGTAACGGACCTTGTAACCGCGGTTGTTGTCCTCCGACCCGGTGTTCCAGGCGCCGGCCTCGGAGTCGATGTGGTAGAAGGACTCGTTCGCCGAGGTCTGGAAGCGGACGTTGTCGAACACGTAGAACTCGGCCTCGGGGCCGAAGTACGCGGTGTCGGCGATGCCGGTCGAGGCGAGGTACGCCTCTGCCTTCTTGGCGATGTTCCGCGGGTCACGGCTGTACTGCTCGCCGGTGATCGGGTCGTGGATGAAGAAGTTGATGTTGACGGTCTTGTCGCGGCGGAACGGGTCGACACGGGCGGTCGACAGGTCGGCGCGCAGGGCCATGTCGGACTCGTGGATGGCCTGGAAGCCGCGGATCGAGGAGCCGTCGAAGGCGAGCTCCTCGGTCGGGTCGAAGACCGCCGCCGGGATGGTGAAGTGCTGCATCACACCGGGCAGGTCGCAGAACCGGACGTCGATGAACTTGACGTCTTCGTCGGCGATGTACTTCTTCACGTCGTCGGCGTTCTGGAACATCCAACTCCTCCTACTCCCGGCCCGGGAGGGACGGGGTTGCAGCTCGTTGTGTGGCCAGTGCGGTGGCACACGCTGGACCCGACCATAGGCAGACCGGATTTCTCAAGCATGACCCATTTGTTTCGCCGAAGTTAACCGAGCCGGGTGTGAGCGGCACCTCATGTGCGCGGCCGCGGCCGGTTCCCGGCACGTTCCGGACCGGTTTCGGCGCGATGTCCCCGAGGCTCCCGGCCCCCGCCCGGCAGGGCGCGGGAGCGGGCGCAGTACCGTGGTCGGGTGGACAATAGGCAAGCAATCGGATCGTGGCTCTCCGGGCCGCGTGCGGCCGCCGAGGAGATGGGCGCCGACTTCGGCTACCGGGGCAAGCGGCTCGGGCTTCCCGAGCAGGGCCCGGGTGCGGTGGCGCCGCTCGGACGGCGGTTCGGCGCGATCTTCGTGGACTGGGCCCTGTGCATGCTGATCGCATACGGGCTGTTCGCTCGCGGTGACCAGCAGGCGACCGGAAACTGGGCGCTCGGCGTCTTTCTCGTACTGAGTGTGCTCACCGTCGGCACCATCGGCTGCACACCCGGCAAGCGCCTGCTGCGCGTCAAGGTCGTCGCCGAGGACGGTGGGCGTCTGGGGTTCGGGCGGGTTCTGGTGCGCAGTGTGCTGCTGTGCCTGGTGATCCCGGCCCTGGTCTGGGACCGCGACGGCCGCGGTCTGCACGACCGGCTGGCCCGTGCGGTTCAGATCCGTACCTGAGGAACGGGCGCGACGGGCGGAAGGACACGAAGCGGAGCAACACGAAGAGGGCGGGTCGCGAACCGGTGGTTCGTGACCCGCCCTCTTCGTGCGTTCTCTCAGTCCGCTCAGCGCATCTTTCCGCCGCGCGGCATCCGCATGCCCTTCGGCATGGGGCCCTTCGGCAGTGGCATGTTGCTCATCAGGTCGCCCATGGCGCGCAGCCGGTCGTTGGCGGCCGTCACCTGCGGGCCGGTCAGGACGCGCGGCAGCTTCAGCATCGTCGTGCGCACCTTCTTGAGCGGCACCTGACCCTCGCCGTTGCCGACGATGATGTCGTGCACGGGTACGTCGACCACGATGCGGGCCATCTTCTTCTTCTCGGCCGCGAGCAGGCTCTTCACCCGGTTCGGGTTGCCCTCCGCCACCAGCACGATGCCCGCCTTGCCCACGGCACGGTGGACGACGTCCTGGCTGCGGTTCATCGCGACCGCCGGCGTCGTGCTCCAGCCGCGGCCCACGCGGTCCAGCACGGCCGCAGCGGCGCCCGGCTGCCCCTCCATCTGCCCGAAGGCCGCCCGCTCGGCACGCCGTCCGAAGACGATCGCCATCGCGAGGAGGGCGAGCACGAAGCCCAGGATGCCCAGGTAGACCGGGTGATCGATCAGGAAACCGATCGCGAGGAGGACACCGAAGGTGACGATTCCCACACCCGCGACGACAAGCCCGATCTTGGAGTCGGACCGCCTGGTCATCTTGTAGGTCAGGGCGATCTGCTTGAGCCGCCCCGCGTTCTCGGCGCTGTCCGCGCCTTCAGTGGTTTTTGCCTTCCTCGCCATGCAATGAAGTTTACGTGGCCTAGGAACGGTGGTCGGCCACGGCCTCCAGTACGTACTCGGACTCGACCCGGTCCTTGGCCCGGCGGCGGTCCTCGAGGACGGCCGTCCAGGCGTTTCGGCGGGCGGTGCGCTGGCCGCTGCTCAGCAGCAGCGACTCGACGGCGCGGAGGGCGTCGGTGACGGACGGAAGGGCGGTGGCGCGTACCGGCACGGCCTGCATCGTGGAAGTCCCCTCGGAACGGATGCGCTCACCGGGCGGTGCCCGGCGGGCGGAGTGTGCTGCGCGGACTGGATACGGGGCGCAGGGGCGACGCGGCCGCGAGAACCACTGCGCTGCCTGTATCCAGGGTCACTGCTTGGTGTTACCAGCGCGTGACCGGTCGGTCAAACACCAATGAAACCTTGATACGGGCGTCGCGCACGCCGACGCGGCCCATCCGCGCCTCGGACCTGCGAGGAGCGGACGGGCCGCGTCGAACCAGCCATTACTGTTCAGTAGCTTCTTGTGCCCGGATTCACACGGACGCCGCTACGCGGTGGGCGCCGGGGCCACCGCGCCACGCCGCTCCATCGCCTGCTGGAAGAGCCGGCCCGCGCGGTACGAGGAGCGGACGAGAGGCCCGGACATCACACCGGAGTAACCGATCGCGTCGGCCTCCTCCTTGAGCTCCACGAACTCGTGCGGCTTCACCCAGCGCTCGACCGGGTGGTGGCGGGGCGTCGGCCGCAGGTACTGCGTGATCGTGATGAGCTCGCAGCCCGCGTCGTGCAGGTCCCGGAGTGCCTGGCTGACTTCCTCGCGGGTCTCGCCCATGCCGAGGATCAGGTTGGACTTGGTCACCAGACCGGCCTCGCGGGCGCGGGTGATGACCTCCAGGGAGCGCTCGTAGCGGAAGCCGGGGCGGATCCGCTTGAAGATCCGCGGCACCGTCTCCACGTTGTGACCCAGCACCTCGGGGCGCGAGGAGAAGACCTCGGCGAGCTGCTCGGGCTCCGCGTTGAAGTCGGGGATCAGCAGCTCCACCTTGGTGTAGCCGCCCTCCCGCTCCGCGGTCTGCGCGTGGATCTGGCGGACGGTCTCCGCGTAGAGCCAGGCGCCGCCGTCCTCCAGGTCGTCGCGCGCGACGCCCGTGATGGTGGCGTAGTTCAGGTCCATCGTGACGACCGACTCGCCGACGCGGCGGGGTTCGTCCCGGTCCAGCGCCTGCGGCTTGCCCGTGTCGATCTGACAGAAGTCACAGCGCCGGGTGCACTGGTCGCCACCGATGAGGAACGTGGCCTCGCGGTCCTCCCAGCACTCGAAGATGTTGGGGCAACCGGCCTCCTGGCACACCGTGTGCAGACCCTCGCTCTTCACGAGCTTCTGCAGCTGGTTGTACTCGGGGCCCATCTTCGCCCGGGTTTTGATCCACTCGGGCTTGCGCTCGATGGGGGTCTGGCTGTTTCGGACCTCGAGGCGCAGCATCTTGCGCCCGTCGGGTGCGACAGCGGACACTCCGGCACTCCCCTTTGCTTTCGCTGCATTGGATTCTTCGGCGAACACCAGGGTACGCCCGTAGTTCAAACGGCTTTACGTCTGCCCAACCTGTGGCCGGCAGGGCCTATTCCCGCGGAGGTGTTCCGAGGGTCAGGCCGTGGCCACGGCCTCGTCGGCGCGCTCGATGATGCGCGGCGCGAGTTCCGCGTTCTCCAGGATGTCCCGCAGGTGCCTCTCGACGACCGGGAGCACCTCGTCGATGGTGAGGTCGCGGCCCAGTTCGTACGCGAGCGAGGTGACGCCCGCGTCCCGGATGCCGCAGGGCACGATCCGGTCGAACGAGGTGTTGTCGGGGTTCACGTTGAGGGCGAAACCGTGCATGGTCACGCCCTTGGCGACCCGGATGCCGATCGCGGCGAGCTTGCGGTCCTCGCGTCGCTGGCCGGCGTTGGACGGGGCGTACTCGGGCCCGTTCAGCCGGGCGTCGAACTCCTCGTCCTGGAGCCGGGGGTCGAAGTCGAGCGAAAGACCGCCGATCGCCGGGCGCTGCTCGACCGGGTCGCCCAGGACCCAGACGCCGCTGCGGCCCTCGACCCGGCTGGTCTCCACGCCGAACTCGGCGGCCGTACGGATCAGTGCCTCCTCCAGCCGGCGGACGTGCGCGACGACGTCCACGGGGCGCGGCAGCTTCTGGATCGGGTAGCCGACGAGCTGGCCCGGACCGTGCCAGGTGATCTTGCCGCCGCGGTCCACGTCGATGACCGGGGTGCCGTCCAGCGGGCGCTCGCTGTCGGCGGTGCGCCGGCCGGCCGTGTAGACGGGCGGGTGCTCCAGCAGCAGGCAGGTGTCGGGGACGGTGTCCTCGAACCGTGCCGCGTGCACCTCGCGCTGCTTCTGCCAGGCCTCCTGGTAGTCGACGGCTTCCTCGCCGAATCCCAGACGGACGAACCGAAGCTCAGTCACGACAGCAGCCTCTCTACTTGCGGTGCCGGGGCCGGGGGTGTCCCGTGGTCCCGTCACCATGCACCGAATCGCGCCTCCGGCCACTGTACGACCGGTGCCGGAGCGGGGGCCCGGCAGGTGGTTCCCGTCAGCGCCGCCCTCAATCCTCACACGATCGGATGAATGTGATGCGAAGGCGGCCGGGGTTGGCCCGGAGGCCGCTAAATTCGCGCCGTTCCCTCGGGCCCGGCCCAGCACCGCGACGCCCCGGGGAGAACACAGAACAGTCCCTGAGGGGCTGCCCGCCCGGCCCCGTAGGCAGGAGACCGTACAGCTGATGTCGGAACGACCTCCGCAGCGCACCCCCAACCGCCGACTCGCCTCACTCATCACCGAAGCCGGGTTCTCGAACGCCGGCCTAGCCCGCCGGGTGGACCAGCTCGGACTCGAACACGGCCTCGACCTGCGGTACGACAAGACCTCCGTGACCCGCTGGCTGCGCGGACAGCAGCCGCGCGGCACCACGCCCGCCCTGATCGCGGAGGTCTTCACCAGGCGGCTCGGCCGCCGGCTCTCCGCGCAGGACCTGGGGCTGGACGCCTGCGCGCCCGTGTACGCGGGCCTGGAGTTCGCGGCCACACCCGCCGAGGCGGTCGACATCGTCAGCGGGCTGTGGCGCAAGGACTCCGGCAGCCATGTGGAGCTGCGGAAGATCGCCTTCACCCCGGCGGGGCTGGTCGTCCCCAGCCGGGACTGGCTGATCGGACGGGCGGACGAGTGGGTGGGACGGGCCGGAGAGGGTGCCGCCGTCGCGGGCCAGGCCGCCAGGGCGCACGGGGCCGCCCCGGCGCACGCAGGGCCGCGCCCGGCGCCCGGAGCCATCGGGACGCACGGCGGCGCGGCGCACGGGCCGTACGGAGGCGGGAGCGGTCCCGGCGGGGGGTCCGTGCCCGGGGTGCCCGAGCAGGGCGGCGTGCCCGGACCCGGTGTCCGGCACGGACTGCGCGGGCCCACCCCGTCCCGGCCCGCCGGACCGCACGCGCCGGGCGGCTCCCCGGCCGCCCTCGTGGCCGGGCCCGCCGGCGTCCCCAGGCAGCGGCAGACCGAGCGGGGCTCCGGCCAGAAGGTCAGCAGCGGTGACGTCGCCGCCCTGCGCTCGGTCGCCGAGCTCTTCCGCACCCTGGACAACGCCTACGGCGGTGGCCACGCCCGGCAGGCCCTCGTGCGGTACCTGGAGCACGAGACGGAGCCGATGCTGCGCGGCACGTACGGGGAGGCCACCGGGCGGCGGCTCTTCGCCGCCGCCGCCGACCTGACCCGGCTCGCGGGCTGGACCTCGTACGACATCGCGGCCCACGGGCTCGCCCAGCGCTACTTCGTCCAGGCGTTACGGCTGGCCCAGGCGGCGGGCGACCGGGCCTACGGCAGCTTCGTCCTGATCACGATGAGCCGGCAGGCCGTCTACCTCGGGCACGGCCGGGAGGCGGTGCAGCTGGCGCGGGTGGCCCAGCAGGGCGTCGGCTCGTCCGCCCCGCACGCCGTCCTGGCCCTGCTGCACGCGGTCGAGGCACGCGGACACGGGGTCCTGGGCGAGGCCAAGGCGTGCGCGGCCTCGCTCGCGCGGGCCGAACGCGCGCTGGAGGCCTCCCGCCCCGGCGACGAGGTGCCGCACTGGGCGCGCTACTTCGACGAGGCCCAGCTCGCCGACGAGTTCGGCCACGCCCACCGCGACCTCCAGCAGTACCGGACCGCCGCCCAGCACGCGGAGCGCTCGCTCCAGCTGCGCGCCCCCGCGTACGCCCGCAGCCGGCTGTTCTGCCGGGTGGTGCTGGCCTCCGCCCGGCTCGGGCTCGGCGAGCTCGACCAGGCCTGCCGGCTGGGCGCGGAAGCCGCGCAACAGGCCGCCGAGATGCGGTCGGTGCGCGCCACGGAGTACGTACGGGACTTCGAGCGGCGCCTCGAACCCTTCCGCGACGCCGCCGCGGTCCGCGGCTACCGCGAGCGGGTGGCCGCGCTGGGCTGACGGGAGGCCCCGGGACCTCCCGTCCGGATCAGGCCGCCTCCGGGAGTGCCGCGGTGCCCCCGGCCGGCCGCACCCCCAGGTCGGTGAGGATCGCCCCGGCCGCGCGCCGGCCGGAGGACAGGGCCCCCTGAACCGAACCGGTGTCGCGGTGGTCGCCGCACACGTACAGCCCCGCGAGCAGCCGGACCGGGCGCTGCGGGTCGTGCGGGGGAGCCATGGCGGGCACCGCCTCGGGATCGTGGTGGGCCGCCAGCAGCTCCCAATCGTCGGTGGGCGTGCCGTAGAGCGCCGCGAGGTGCGCGCGGACCGCGCGGTCCAGATCGGCCGGCGGCGTACCGAGCACCGTCGAGCTGATCAGGACCCGGCCGTGCGGGGCGCGCGAGGGGTCGACCTCGCTCATCACCGCGGTGTGCGCGACCGGACCCGAGCGGTCGGCGTCCAGGAGCAGCGAGGCGCCGGTCGGCGGGGGAGCGGGGGCGGTGTGGTGGAGCACCGTCACCGGGTGGAAGGGCGGCACGCGCAGACCGGGCAGCAGCTCGGCCGCGGCGCCCGCGCCGGTCGCCAGCAGCAGCGAGCGGCAGCCGATCTCGCCGTGTTCCTTGGTGCGCACCGCGGTGATGTCCGCCGATGTGACATGCACCCCCGTGCGTACGGTGCCGGGCGGCAGCGCGGCCGCGAGCAGATCGGGCAGCGTGGCGGAACCCCCCGACGGTACGCAGAGCCTGCCGCTCGCGTAGCCGCGCAGCGCGAGATCGGCGTACCGGCTCGACGTGGCGAGCGCGGGGTCGCTGAGCAGCGCGGTGAGGAGGGGGCGTACGAATCCGTTCAGCGTCCGGGCGGACAGGCCGCGGCCGGACAGCGCGTCGAGCGCGGCCCGTTCGGGCCGGGCCAGGATGCGGGACCGGGGAGTGGCCGCGAGCCGGGCCAGCGCCACCCCGAGCCGGGCCTGGTCGATCGCCCCGCCCATGGCCCCGGTCAGGCTCCCGCTCAGGGGCGCCCGGGGGGCGCTTGCGAGGGCGCGCGCTGCCTTGAGTGCGCCCCGCGCGCTGCGTGAGCCCCGGGGGCCGCGTATCTCTCCGGTCCGGTACCGGCGGCCCTCGCTGTGGACGAGCACGCCGGGAGCGAAGTTCCGCAGGACGAGTCCGTCGAGTCCGGGCGTCGCGTACAGCTCCGGATACGAGGTGTTGAGAAGCGGTCCCAGGTGGTCGAGCCGGAACCCGTCCACCTCGTCGGTCATCATCCGGCCGCCGACCCGGGGGCCGGCCTCCAGGACGCTGACGCTCACTCCCGCACTGGTCAGCCGGTGGGCCGCTGACAGGCCGGCGATCCCGGCCCCGATGATGACGACGTCCGCGTGGTGTGCCGTGCTGAGCACGTGCCCCTCCCCGAGTCGGCGCAACTGGTGGGAGGCTCTTGCCCTCAACCGGCCCCCGGAATGCGCGAGTTCGGCATGAGGCTAGGAGGGCGGCGGGAATCCGCGCAGTCGCGCGCGGGCCGGGGCACCGGTGCACGGGGTCGCACGTCCGTCCGAACGAAGCGGCGGAGGACGGTTCCTGGGCGGCGGGTTCAGCGCAGAGCCGCCCGGATGGCGGCGTCGATCCCGGGGAAGGCGAACGCGAACCCGGAGTCCAGCAGCCGTCCCGGCAGCACCCGCTGACTGCCCAGCACATCCTCGGAGAAGTCGCCCAGGGCGATCCGCAGCACGGGCGCGGGAGCGGTGAACAGCGTGGGCCGGCGCAGTACCCGGCCCATCGCCGCCGTCACCTCGCCGTTGGTGACCGGGGCCGGACCCGTCAGATTGACCGGTCCGGACAGCTCCGTGGTGTCCAGGACGTGCCGCAGCGCCGCGATGTGGTCGTGCAGCGCGATGAAGCTCCAGTACTGCCGGCCGTTGCCGAGCCGGCCGCCGAGCCCCGCGCGGAACAGCGGGAAGAGCCGGCCCCAGGCACCGCCCTCCCGGGCGACGACCAGTCCGGTGCGCGCGTGCACGGTCCGCACCCCGGCCTCCTCCGCGGCGGCCGTGGCTTCCTCCCACTCCACGCACACCGACGGCAGGAACCCGTCGCCGGGCGGCGCGCCCTCGTCCACCGAGCGGTCGCCGGTGTCGCCGTAGAAGCCGATCGCGGACCCGGACAGCAGCACCTTCGGCGGGACGTCCAGCGAGGCGACGGCCTCGGCGATCGTGGCCGTGCCCAGTACCCGGCTGTCGCGGATCTCCCGCTTGTACGCCTCGGTCCAGCGATGGTCGCCGACCCCGGCCCCGGCGAGATGGACGACGGCGTCGCAACCCACCAGACCGGCCACGTCCACGTAATCCCGCTTGGGGTCCCACTCCACCTCGTCGCCCGACCGGGCAGGCCGCCGGACCAGCCGGACCACCTCGTGCCCGTCGGACCGCAGCGAACGCACCAGCGCCGCTCCGATGAGTCCGGTCGATCCGGTGACGGCGATACGGGAGTGCGGCAGAGGTCGCGGCATGGGTCCATCCTGCCCCACATGCCGCAGGCGACGCATGGCACAGTGACGCGCATGGCCGAGTCCCTCCCCCTTCCCGCGCCCCTCGTCCGCCCCGCGCTGCTCGACGACGGCCCCGCTCTCGCGGAGCTCGACCGGAGCACCTGGTCGACGCTGCACGCCGTGACGCCGCGCCCGCAGCCGCCGTACGCGCCGTTCTTCGACGACCGGCACCGGCCGCAGGACATCCTGGTGGCCGACGCGGTGAACCCGGAGGGCGGGACGGCCATCGCCGGGTACATACGTGTGGTGCCGCCCACCCCGCTGGCCTGCAACGCGCACGTCCGGCAGATACAGGGCCTCGCCGTGGCCGCCTGGGCACGGGGCCGCGGCACCGGCCGCACGCTGGTCCGCGCTGCGTGCCGGACGGCACGCGGCCAGGGGGCCAACCGGATCACCCTGCGGGTGCTGGGGCACAACGCTCCCGCCCGCGCGCTGTACGCGTCGGAGGGGTTCACGGTCGAGGGCGTCCTGCCCGGCGAGTTCTTCCTGGGCGGACGCTACGTGGACGACGTGCTGATGGGCCGGCCGCTCGGCCCGTGACCGGCACGGGACCGGCCGCGCCTCACCCGGCGCCGAACCGCTGCCACAGCTCGGGCAGCCGCGCCGCCAGGACCGCGTCGTCCTCGAAGCCGAACGGGGTGCCCTCCGGCTCGGCCGGCTGCGGCGGCAGCCCGAGATCCGGCGCGACCACACCGGTGAGCTGCTCGTACGCCTCGTCGGCGGCGTAACCCAGTTCTTCCGCGTCCCCGTCCAGTTCGTCGTCGAAGTCGTCGAGGAGCTCGGCCAGGCTGTCCGGGTCGTGCACCGCGCCCTCGAAGACCTCCCGGCCCTGGCCGATCAGCCAGCAGCGGAAGTAGTCGAAGGCGTCGTCGCCGGCCCCGCCGAGCAGCACGGCGGCGGCAGCCCACAGGTCCCAGCGGTACGCCCGGTTGTAGCGGGCCTCGAAGTGCCGCGCGAAGTCCAGCACGGAATCGGGATCGAGCTGCACCAGCCGTTCGACGAGCAGGTCGGCATGGTCCTCGGGGTCGCCGTCTGCTGCCTCGCGGGTGCTGTCGATGAGCTCCCAGAATTCCGTCTCGTCCATCACGGGTCCAGCATCTGCCCCCGCGAGGGCCGATGCACGCCCAGACGCCGAAATGAAGCCTTACGGCCTCACATAGAGCGCGTGCAGCGCTTCGGCGGCCGCCGCGAACCTGCCGCGCAGCGTGGCCGGCTCCAGGACCTCCAACTCCGGCCCCAGGGCCAGCAGCTGACCGAACGCGACGTCCAGGGACTCGACCGGCAGGTTGACCGTGACCCACCCGTCGGCCCCGGGCGCACCGGCCCCCTCCAGCGCGTCCCGCGCCGCGACGCGGTCCACGGCGTGCGGCAGCCGGCGCACCCCGGCCTCCGAGAGCCGCAGCGTCACCTCGGCCCGCAGGAGCGACCGGGCGAACTGGGCCGCGCGTTCGTCCCAGAACGCGGGCAGGTCGAAGCTCTCGTCCCGGACGAACCGGGTGTCCGACACGGTGACGGCCGTGAAGCGGTCGATCCGGTAGACCCGGAAGTCCTCCTCCGCACGAGCGCAGAGGTACCAGACCCCGGCCTTGAGGACGAGGCCGTACGGGGCCAGCTCACGCTCCACCTCGGCGTCCCGGCCGGCCCGCCGGTAGTGGGCGCGCACCGTCCGGTCGTCCCACACCGCCTCGGCCACGGCGGGCAGGAGCTCCGGTGTGACGGGTTCCTGGTACCAGCCCGGTGCGTCCAGATGGAACCGCCGGGCGGCGCCGGCGGAGGCGTCCCGGAGGGAGGGCAGGAGGGCCGCCGACACCTTGAGCCGGGCGGCGGACGCGGCGTCGGCCAGACCCATCTCGCGCAGGGCGGAGGGCAGACCGGAGAGGAAGAGCGCCTCGGCCTCGTCGCGGGCCAGCCCGGTCAGGCCGGTGCGGTACCCGCCGACGAGCCGGTACCCGCCAGCGCGGCCCCGTTCCGCGTAGACGGGGATCCCGGCCTCGGAGAGCGCCTGGGCGTCCCGGGTGACGGTCCGCTCCGACACCTGGAGCTCATGGGCGAGCTCGGCGGCGGTCATGGCGGGGCGGGACTGCAGGAGCAGCACCATTCTGATGAGCCGGGCAGCACGCATGCGGCCATTGTGGCCGCGGCAGGGGGTGCGTGTGGCCCGGGCCCGGCGAGCCTCGGCCTCAAGCGCCGGCCGGGCTGGGTGTGGCCTCAAGCGCCGGCCGGGCTCAGGAGATGGCCTCAAACGCCGGCCGGGCTCAAAGGACGTCCTCAATCGCCGGACGGGCTTGAATGTGCGCCCGGGCCGGGTGGGAAGTGCGGCCCGGATCGGGCCGTGGTGCGAGCAGCAGCCGCACATGACAGCGCTCCGGCGGGCATATCGAGCCTGTCCGGCGCTTGAGGACAGAGCCGGTGCGCACACGGCGGTGCGCCGACGGGGAAGTCGAGCCCGTCCGGTGATTGAGGAGAGGGCCGTGCCGCACATGCCAGCGCTCCGGCGGCCAAAATCGAGCCCGTCCGGCGCTTGAGGACAAAGCCGGTGCGGCACACGGCAGCGCTCCGGCGGGCATATCAAGCCCGTCCGGCGCTTGAGGACAAAGCGGGTGCCGGAGTGGGGCAGACGCACGCGGAGGACGGGGCGCGGGAGACCCGCGCCCCGTCCTCCGGGCCGTCAGAGCCCGTACCGCTCGCGCGCTTCCTTGACCGCCGACGCCGGCACCTCGCCGCGGCGGGCCAGCTGGGCCAGGGCCGCGACCGTGATCGACTGGGGGTCGACGCCGAAGTGGCGGCGGGCCGCGTCACGGGTGTCGGAGATGCCGAAGCCGTCCGTGCCGAGCGAGGTCCAGTCCTGCTCGACCCACTGGCTGATCTGGTCCGGCACCTGGCGCATCCAGTCGCTGACCGCGAGGACCGGACCCGGTGCGCCTTCCAGCGCCTGGGTCACGTACGGCACCCGCAGCTCACCGCGGAGCAGCGCCTCGTCGCACTCCAGCGCGTCGCGGCGCAGCTCGCCCCACGAGGTGGCGGACCAGACATCGGCCGTGACACCCCAGTCCGAGGCCAGCAGCTCCTGGGCCTCCAGGGTCCAGTGGATCGCCGTACCGGATGCCATCAGCTGCACGCGCGGGCTGTCCGCCTTCGCGGGCGTGCCCTCCTTGAACCGGTAGAGGCCCTTGAGGATGCCCTCCTCGATGCCTTCCGGCATCGCGGGCTGCGGCTTCGGCTCGTTGTAGACCGTCAGGTAGTAGAAGACGTTCTCGGCGTCGGGGCCGTACATCCGGCGCAGACCGTCCTGGACGATCACCGCGATCTCGTACGCGAACGCCGGGTCGTAGTTGAGCGACGCCGGGTTCGTGGACGCGATCAGGTGCGAGTGGCCGTCCGCGTGCTGGAGACCCTCGCCCGTCAGCGTCGTACGGCCCGCCGTGGCGCCGACCACGAAGCCGCGGCCGAGCTGGTCGCCGAGCTGCCAGAACTGGTCGCCCGTGCGCTGCCAGCCGAACATCGAGTAGAAGATGTAGAACGGGATCATCGGCTCGCCGTGCGTCGCGTACGACGTGGACGCGGCGATGAAGTCGGCCATCGCGCCGGCCTCGGTGATGCCCTCGTTGAGGACCTGGCCGTCCTTGGCTTCCTTGTAGTACATCAGCTGGTCGCGGTCGACCGGGTCGTACGTCTGGCCCAGCGGCGAGTAGATGCCGGCCGACGGGAACAGCGCCTCCATGCCGAAGGTGCGGGCCTCGTCGGGGACGATCGGAACCCAGCGCTTGCCGGTCTCCTTGTCCCGCATCAGGTCCTTGGCCAGGCGGACGAACGCCATCGTGGTGGCCAGTTCCTGCTTGCCGGAGCCCTTCTTCAGCGCGGCGAACGCGCGCTCCTCGGGCTGCGGCAGCGCCACCGCGTGCACCCGGCGGGCCGGGGCGGGACCGCCGAGGGCGGCACGGCGCTCCTGGAGGTAGCGGACCTCGGGGGAGTCGGCGCCCGGGTGGCCGTACGGCACCAGGCCCTCGTCCAGTTTCGAGTCCGGGATCGGCAGCTCCAGCAGGTCGCGCATGGCGCGGAACTGCTTGCCGTCCAGCTTCTTCATCTGGTGGTTGGCATTGCGCGACTCGAAGCCCGGGCCGAGCGTGTAGCCCTTCACCGTCTGCGCCAGGATCACCGTCGGCGCACCCTTGTGCTCCAGCGCCGCCCGGTAGGCCGCGTACACCTTGCGGGCCTCGTGGCCGCCGCGCGAGGTGTGGAAGCACTCGGCGATCTTCGCGTCGGTGAGCAGCTTCGCCAGCTCGGCGAGCGCCGGCTCGGTGCCGAAGAAGTGCTGGCGGATGTAGGCGACGTCGCGGGTGGCGTACGTCTGGAACTGCGCGTCCGGGACCTCGCGGAGCCGGCGCACCAGCGCACCCGTGGTGTCGAGCTGGAAGAGCTCGTCCCAGGCGGTGCCCCAGAGCGTTTTGACGACGTTCCAGCCGGCGCCGCGGAAGGCGCCCTCCAGCTCCTGGACGACCCGGAAGTTGGCGCGGACCGGACCGTCGAGGCGCTGCAGGTTGCAGTTGATGACGAAGGTCAGGTTGTCGAGCTGCTCACGCGCCGCGAGGGCGAGGGCGGCGGTCGACTCGGGCTCGTCCATCTCGCCGTCGCCCAGGAAGGCCCAGACGTGCGAGTTCGACGTGTCCTTGATGTTGCGGTTGGCCAGGTAGCGGTTGAAGCGCGCCTGGTAGATCGCCGAGAGCGGGCCGAGGCCCATCGACACGGTGGGGAACTCCCACAGCCAGGGCAGCCGCCGCGGGTGCGGGTAGGACGGCAGACCGTCGCCGCCCGCCTCCTGGCGGAAGTTGTCGAGCTGCTGCTCGCTGAGCCGACCGTCGAGGAAGGCGCGGGCGTAGATGCCGGGAGAGGCATGGCCCTGGATGTAGAGCTGGTCGCCGGAGCCGTCCCCCTCCTTGCCGCGGAAGAAGTGGTTGAAGCCGGTCTCGTACAGCCAGGCCGCCGAGGCGAAGGTCGCGATGTGGCCGCCGACGCCGAAGCGGGAGCCACGGGTGACCATCGCGGCCGCGTTCCAGCGGTTCCACGCGGTGATCCGCGATTCCATCTCCAGGTCGCCGTCGAAGGCGGGCTCCGCTGCGGTGGGGATGGAGTTGACGTAATCGGTCTCCAGCAGCTTGGGCAGCGCGAGACCGGCGCCCTCGGCGTGCTGGAGCGAGCGGCGCATCAGATACGCGGCACGGTGCGGGCCCGCGGCCTTGGTGACGGCATCCAGGGAGGCCGCCCATTCAGCGGTCTCCTCCGGGTCGCGGTCCGGGAGCTGGTCGAGCTCGCTCGGAAGCTTTCCTACGGGGTCGGTCATGATCGCCGCCTTCCGGTGAGGAGGGGGGTGGAGAAGTCCCTGACTGGCAGGACAGGGCGATGGGGCCGGTGGGCCCGCGGAGTGAACTGTAAGGCTCCGATCGATGATCGATCAAAGGATGAAAGGCAAAACTTCTCGATATGAAGAAAGTGGCATGGGGTGCCGCGAAACGGGGCACGGAGTGACGGGACATAGTGGGGCGAAAAGGGCTCTCACCTGCACAGGCGAGCGCCCCTTGCCACACATGCGCACCGCGGTGCGCCCTGGCCTCAGGCGTCTGCCGCCCCGGCCTCAGGCCTCAGGCCTCTGTGGCCCCACCTCAGGCGCGCGGGGCGCAGCCGAGCACGTGCGCCTTGACCAGCACGCCGATGTCCGGGTCCTTCCGGAGGAACGCCTCGATGAGCGCCTCGTGCTCCTCGGCGTACGACTTCTGCACCGTGCCCAGCCAGCGGATCGAGAGCGCCGTGAACACCTCGATGCCCAGCCCCTCCCAGGTGTGCAGCAGGACCGCGTTGCCGGCCGCCCGGACCATCTCCCGGTGGAAGCCCACCGTGTGGCGCACCTGCGCCTCGCCGTCGGCCAGCCGGTCCGCCTCGTACAGCGCCGTCACGTGCGGGGCGAGCAGCGAGCAGTCCTCGGCGAGCCCCGGGGCCGCCAGCTCGGCGGCGATCTGCTCCAGGCCGGCCCGTACCGGGTAGCTCTCCTCCAGGTCGGCCGCGGTGAGGTTGCGGACCCGGACGCCCTTGTTGGGTGCCGACTCGATCAGCCGGAGCGTCTCCAGCTCGCGCAGCGCCTCGCGCACGGGAGTCTGGCTGACCTCCAACTCGGTGGCGATGCGCCGCTCCACGATCCGCTCACCCGGCTTCCAGCGCCCGCTGACGATCCCGTCCACGATGTGCTCGCGGATCTGTTCGCGCAGCGAGTGGACGACGGGCGGGGTCATGAGTGGCTCCTTCGGGGCAAACCGGTGCTGCCTACACCAACTCGGCGGCCGGAGCGACCGGTGGTGTCTAGACAATACGGCGGCGCCCCCGCCCGGGAGTGTTCCGGACGGGGGCGCCGCTGGTGAGGCTTGTTACAACTGCGGTGCTCAGAGGCCGAGCTCGACCTCGAACTCACCGGCCTCCAGGATCGCCTTGACCGAGGTCAGGTAACGGGCGGCGTCCGCGCCGTCCACCAGACGGTGGTCGTAGGAGAGCGAGAGGTACGTCATGTCGCGGACGCCGATGACGGTGCCCTCCTCGGTCTCGATGACCGCGGGACGCTTGACGGTGGCGCCGATGCCCAGGATGGCTGCCTGGTTCGGCGGCACGATGACGGTGTCGAACAGCGCACCGCGCGAACCGGTGTTGCTGATGGTGAAGGTGGCACCGGACATGTCGTCCGGCGTCAGGCCGCCACCGCGGGCCTTGCCGGCCAGCTCGGCGGTCTTCTTCGAGATACCGGCGATGTTGAGGTCGCCCGCACCCTTGATGACCGGGGTCATCAGACCCTTCTCGGCGTCCACGGCGATGCCGATGTTCTCCGAGTCGAAGTACGTGATCGTGCCTTCGTCCTCGTTGATCCGGGCGTTGATGACCGGGTGGGCCTTCAGCGCCTGGGCGGCGGCCTTGACGTAGAACGGCATCGGGGAGAGCTTGACGCCCTCACGGGCCGCGAAGCCGTCCTTCGCCTTGTTGCGCAGCTTCATCAGCTTGGTGACGTCGACCTCGACGACCGAGGTCAGCTGGGCCTGCGAGTGCAGCGCCTTCATCATGTTGTCGCCGATGACCTTGCGCATGCGGGTCATCTTGACCGTCTGGCCGCGCAGCGGGGACACCTCGAGCTTCGGCGCCTTGGAGGCGGTCGGAGCAGCGGCGGCGGCGGGGGCCGGAGCGGCAGCGGCGGCCTTGGCAGCCTCCGCGGCGGCGACGACGTCCTGCTTGCGGATGCGGCCACCGACACCGGTGCCCTTGACCGCGCCCAGGTTGACGCCGTTCTCGGCGGCGAGCTTGCGGACCAGCGGCGTGACGTACGCGCCGTCGTCACCGGAGGTCGCGGCCGGGGCCGCCGGGGTGACCGGAGCCGGGGCTGCGGCGACGGGCGCCGGAGCGGCCGGGGCCGGAGCGGCGGCAGGCGCGGCGGGAGCCACCGGAGCCGGAGCCGGAGCCGGAGCGGCCGGCGCGGGGGCCGGAGCGGCCGGCGCGGGGGCCGGAGCGGCCGGAGCCGGAGCCGGGGCAGCGGGCGCCGGGGCAGCGGCCGGAGCCGGAGCGGCAGCGGCCGGGGCGGCACCGGGAGCGCCGATGACGGCCAGCTTGGCGCCGACCTCGGCGGTCTCGTCCTCGGCGACGACGATCTCCAGCAGCACGCCGGAGACCGGGGCCGGGATCTCGGTGTCGACCTTGTCCGTGGAGACCTCGAGCAGGGGCTCGTCCTCCGTGACCTCCTCGCCGACCTCCTTCAGCCAGCGGGTGACGGTGCCCTCGGTGACGCTCTCGCCGAGCGCCGGGAGGGTGACGTCGGTGCCGGAGGCACCGCCGGCCGGGGCGGCGGCCGGAGCCTCGGCCGCGGGGGCCGGAGCCGCGGGGGCCTCGGCGGCGGGCGCCGGGGCCGGGGCGGCCTCGGGCTCGGCGGCCGGAGCCGCGGCGGGTGCCGGGGCACCGGTGCCGTCGTCGATGATGGCCAGCTCGGCGCCGACCTCGACGGTCTCGTCCTCGGCGACCTTGATGGAGGCCAGGATGCCGGAGGCGGGGGCCGGGATCTCGGTGTCGACCTTGTCGGTCGATACCTCGAGCAGCGGCTCGTCGGCCTCGACGCGCTCGCCCTCGGCCTTCAGCCAGCGGGTGACAGTGCCCTCGGTGACGCTCTCGCCGAGCGCCGGAAGGGTTACGGAAACCGACATGGTTTCAGTTGCTCCTAACGAAAATGCGGAAGTGGTCGGTCGTCGCGCCCGGTCGACTGATCAGTCGTGGGAGTGCAGGGGCTTGCCGGCGAGGGCCAGGTGGGCCTCGCCCATCGCCTCGTTCTGCGTCGGGTGGGCGTGGATGAGCTGCGCGACCTCGGCCGGCAGCGCCTCCCAGTTGTAGATCAGCTGGGCTTCGCCGACCTGCTCGCCCATACGGTCACCCACCATGTGGACGCCGACCACGGCACCGTCCTTGACCTGGACGAGCTTGATCTCGCCCGCGGTCTTGAGGATCTTGCTCTTGCCGTTGCCCGCGAGGTTGTACTTCAGCGCGACGACCTTGTCCGCGCCGTAGAGCTCCTTGGCCTTGGCCTCGGTGATGCCCACGGAGGCGACCTCGGGGTGGCAGTACGTCACCTTCGGGACACCGTCGTAGTCGATCGGGACGGTCTTCATGCCGGCCAGACGCTCCGCGACGAGGATGCCCTCGGCGAAGCCGACGTGCGCCAGCTGAAGGGTCGGGACCAGGTCGCCCACGGCCGAGATCGTCTCCACGTTCGTCCGCATGTACTCGTCGACGAGGACGTAGCCGCGGTCCATCGCGACGCCCGCCTCCTCGTAACCGAGGCCCTGCGAGACCGGGCCGCGGCCGATCGCGACGAGCAGCAGCTCCGCCTCGAAGGTCTTGCCGTCGGCCAGGGTCACCCGGACGCCGTCCTGGGTGTACTCGACACCCTGGAAGAACGTGCCGAGGTTGAACTTGATGCCGCGCTTGCGGAACGCGCGCTCAAGAAGCTTCGAGCTGTTCTCGTCCTCGACCGGGACCAGGTGCTTCAGACCCTCGACGATGGTGACGTCGGTGCCGAAGGACTTCCACGCCGAGGCGAACTCGACGCCGATGACGCCGCCGCCCAGCACGATCGCGGACTTCGGGACCCGGTCCAGCTTCAGCGCGTGGTCCGAGGAGATGACGCGGTTGCCGTCGATCTCCAGGCCCGGGAGCGACTTAGGTACGGAGCCGGTCGCCAGGAGCACGTGGCGGCCCTGGATGCGCTGGCCGTTCACATCCACCGAGGTGGGGGAGGAGAGCCGTCCCTCACCCTCGATGTAGTGCACCTTGCGGGAGGCGATGAGACCCTGCAGACCCTTGTACAGGCCCGAGATCACGTCGTCCTTGTACTTGTGGACGGCCGCCATGTCGATGCCCTCGAAGGTGGCCTTGACACCGAACTGGTCGGCCTCGCGCGCCTGGTCCGCGATCTCACCGGCGTGCAGCAGGGCCTTCGTGGGGATACAGCCGTTGTGCAGGCAGGTGCCGCCGACCTTGCCCTTCTCGATCAGAGCGACGTCCAGGCCCAGCTGCGCTCCGCGCAGGGCCGCGGCATAACCGCCACTACCACCGCCGAGGATCACTAGGTCGAAAACGGTGCTGGCGTCGTTCGCCACGTCACGTCCTCCATGCATGTGCGCCGTACGCCGGGCCCCGTCATCGGGGTGTGACCGGCCGGTCGGCTGGTGTTCGGCCGCTTTTGTCATTCGGCCCTGTGGTGGGGGCCCTGTCCTGCCGAGAACCCATCTTCGCACTTGTTGACGGTGGGCGGGACGCGGGGCCCGTGTCTGGGACGGATGATCGTCCGTCCCAGTGGGTTACCGCTGCGTAGGGACAGGCCGATTCCGCCGGGTTTCGTCGAGAGCGAAACCGTCCGGGCCCTGCCGCGGTGCCGTGGATGCAACACGTACGGCCCCGGACGTATGCCCGGGGCCGTACATCAGCCGCCGGATCAGCCGAGGTCTCCGGCCGCGGTGCGCTCCGCCAGCTTCACCAGGGTGCGGACCGCGGATCCGGTCCCGCCCTTCGGCGTGTAGCCGTACGGGGCGCCCTCGTGGAAGGCCGGGCCCGCGATGTCCAGGTGCGCCCAGGCGATGCCCTCGCCCACGAACTCCTGAAGGAACAGACCGGCCACCAGGCCGCCGCCCATCCGCTCGCCCATGTTGGCGATGTCGGCGGTCGGGGAGTCCATGCCCTTGCGCAGGTCGGCCGGGAGCGGCATCGGCCAGGAGGCCTCACCGACCTCGTCGGCGATCTCGTGGATCGAGGTACGGAACGCGTCGTCGTTCGCCATGATGCCGAAGGTGCGGTTGCCCAGGGCCAGCACCATCGCGCCGGTCAGGGTCGCCACGTCGACGATCGCGTCCGGGTTCTCCTCGGAGGCGCGGGTCAGCGCGTCGGCGAGGACGAGCCGGCCCTCGGCGTCCGTGTTGAGGACCTCGACGGTCTTGCCGCTGTACATGTGGAGCACGTCACCGGGGCGGGTGGCGTTGCCCGACGGCATGTTCTCGGCCAGCGCCAGCCAGCCGGTGACGTTGACCCGCAGGCCCAGACGGGCGGCCGCGACGACGGCCGCGAACACGGCGGCGGCGCCGGCCATGTCGCACTTCATCGTCTCGTTGTGGCCGGCCGGCTTCAGCGAGATGCCGCCCGAGTCGTAGGTGATGCCCTTGCCCACCAGGGCCAGGGTCTTCTCCGCCTTCGGGTGCGTGTAGGCGAGCTTCACCAGGCGCGGGCCGCGGGCGGCGCCCTGGCCGACGCCGAGGAGACCGCCGTAGCCGCCCTTGACGAGCGCCTTCTCGTCGAGGACCTGCACCTTGATGCCGTGCTCCTTGCCGGCGGCCGTGGCCACGGCGGCGAAGGACTCGGGGTACAGGTCGTTCGGCGGGGTGTTGATCAGGTCGCGGGCGCGGTTGATCTCCTCGACCAGCGCGACGGCGCGCTCGGCGGCGGCCTTGAAGGCCTTGTCACGCGGCTTGGCGCCGAGGACGGCGACCTCGCCGAGCGGCAGCTTCGGGCCGTTGGCCTTGGCGCCCTTGGGAGCGAGCTTGTTCTCGCCGCCCTGGTAGGCGGTGAAGGCGTACGCGCCCAGCAGGGCGCCCTCCGCGATGGCCTCGGCGTCCTCGACGGAGGCGATGGGCAGCGCGAAGCCGGCCTTCTTCGAGCCGGCGAGCGAGCGGGCGGCGGAGCCCGCGGCCCGGCGCAGCGCCTCGGCGTCGTACGCGCCGTCCTTCTCCGGGACCGGGCCGAGTCCGGCCGCGATGACGACCGGGACCTTCAGGCCGTCGGGGGCGGGGAGCTTGGTCAGTTCGCCCTCGGCACCGGAGGCGCCCAGGGTCGCCAGGACGGTGGCGAGCTTCCCGCCGAACGCCTTGTCCACGGCCTCGGCGCCCGGCGCCAGGACCAGGTCCCCGGACTTGGATCCGGCGTCCTTGGCGACACCGACGACGAGCGCGTCGGCGCGCAGCGTCGCCGCACCGGCAGTGCTGAGAGTGAGAGCAGTCACGGTGGTGAAATCTCGCTTCCGTTGAGTTCTTTTTCGGCCTGTGCCGGTCGAGGGGGTGGCCGACCGGGCCCGGCGCATCGTAGACGCCGCCGCGATGTGCCGGGAATGAGCCTACGCGCGCCTTTGCTGCCCGATTACGGCGGCGGGCCGTCAGTGCGCCGCGGCGGCCGTACGGTTGTCACGCCGGGACGATCTTCCCGGCGGAACGGACCGCGACCGCACAGGCGTTGGCGGACGTCCTGCGGATGGATCCAGGGGGAGCGATGGACGACCGGATGGCCGCCCGGGTGAGCGGCCGGCCGAAGGCACTGCCCGCCACCGTACTGATTCTGTTGGTGATGCTGGCCGGCTGCACCTCGGCGCCCGGGTCCGCCCCCTCGCCCGCCCCCTCCGGGCGGCCCGCCGCGGCCCGCTGGCAGCCGGAGCCGGGCACCGACTGGCAGTGGCAGCTCTCCGGCCGGCTGGACACGTCCGTGGACGCCCCGGTGTACGACATCGACGGCTTCGACCACGAGGCGGCGCAGGTGGCCGAGCTGCACCGCAAGGGGCGCAAGGTGATCTGCTACCTGTCCACGGGCGCCTGGGAGGAGTTCCGCCCGGACGCGGCGAGGTTCCCCACGGCGGTCCTCGGCAAGGGCAACGGCTGGAAGGGGGAGCGCTGGCTCGACATCCGGCGCACCGACGTTCTGGAGCCGCTGATGGAGAGCCGGATCTCCATGTGCGCGAAGAAGGGCTTCGACGCGGTCGAGCCCGACAACATGGACGGCTACCGCAATCCGAGCGGCTTCCCGCTGACCGCCGCCGACCAGCTGCGCTACAACCGGCTCGTCGCCCGCATCGCCCACCGCCACCACCTCGCCGTCGGCCTGAAGAACGACCTGCCCCAGATCCCCGAGCTGGTGGGCGACTTCGACTTCGCGGTCAACGAACAGTGCGCCCAGTACGAGGAGTGCGAGGAGCTCTCCCCGTTCATCGAGGCGGGCAAGGCGGTCTTCCACGTCGAGTACGAGCTGCCGGTGGCGCGGTTCTGCGGGCAGTCCCGGCGGCTGGGGCTGAGCTCGCTGCTGAAGAAGTACGAGCTCGGTGTCTGGCGGGAGCGGTGCCCGGCGGCGGGAGCCTGACGGAACGTCCAACGGCTCAGCCCAGGGCCAGGCCCACGAGCGTCACCGTCGCCGCCGTCTCCGCCAGTGCGCCGAACACATCGCCGGTCACCCCGCCGAAGCGCCGCACACAGTGCCGCAGCAGCAGCTGGGCCACCGCGAGCGCGGCCAGGGCGGCGAGGGCGTACCGCAGAGCCCCGTACCCGCCGAGCAGCGCTCCCGTGCCCGCACAGGCCGCCACGGTCAGGACCGCGGTCACCACCGCGCCGGCCGCCGGGACCGTGCCCGCGACGGCGGCGCCCAGCCCCTCCGGCCGGGCGGCGGGGACGCCGCGCCGGGAGGCCAGCGTGAGCGCGAGCCGGGCGACGACACCGGACACGGCGGCCGCCACCGCGCCCTGCGCCCAGCCCTGCGCGTACAGCTGCTGAAGGACCGCCACCTGGGCGAGCAGGACGAACAGCAGGGTGATCACGCCGAACGGCCCAATGTCCGACTGCTTCATGATCCGCAGTGCGTCATCGGCCGGCTTGCCGCTGCCCAGGCCGTCGGCGGTGTCCGCGAGACCGTCCAGATGCAGCCCCCGGGTGAGCGCCGCCGGGACGGCGGCCGAGGCGACCGCGGCGAGCAGCGGCCCCGTGCCCAGCAGCAGCAACAGGGTGCCGGGCACCGCCGCGAGGACCCCCACGGCCAGGCCCGCCAGCGGGGCGCACAGCATCCCGGCCCGGGCGGTCTCGCGGTCCCAGCGGGTGACGCGGACGGGGAGCACGGTGAGGGTGCCGAAGGCGAAACGCAGGCCGTGGCTGTTCAGGGAGGTCACGGCGCGCAGGCTAATCGGTGGGCGCGGCCGATAGATTGTCCGGAACGTCATATAGCGGAGCAGAAGCGACTTATCGGGAGTGGGTGGGATGGGTCACTGGTTCGACCGGAACATCGTCGAGCCGGGGAAGCTGCCCCTGCTCCTGGCGCTTGCCGCCTTCGTGCTGACGTTCGCCGTCACCCGGGTCATCACCCGGATGATCCGGGCCGGCAAGGGGCCCTTCGGCAACATCACGCCGGGCGGGGTCCATGTCCACCACGTGGTGCCGGGCGTGGTGCTGAGCGTGGTCGGCGGGTTCGGCGCGGTGGCCAGCGGGAAGCACGGCTTCGCGGCCGGGGCCTTCGCGGTCGTCTTCGGCGTGGGCGCGGGGCTCGTGCTGGACGAGTTCGCCCTGATCCTGCACATGGACGACGTGTACTGGACCGAGCAGGGCCGCCAGAGCGTGGAGGTCGTGGTCCTCACCGCGGCCCTGGTGCTGCTGGTGCTGGGCGGGTTCTCCCCGCTCGGCGTGGACGACCTGAGCGACGATCAGCAGCAGGGCAGGCTAGGTGTCGTCCTCACCCTCGTCGTCAACTTCTGCTTCGTGCTGATCGCGCTGTTCAAGGGCAAGGCGCGGATGGCGGTGCTCGGCACCCTGGTTCCGTTCGTCGCCCTGGTCGGGGCGGTCCGGCTGGCCAGGCCGACCTCGATGTGGGCCAAGCGGTTCTACCGCAACCGGCACCGGGCCCGGTCCCGCTCGGTGCTGCGCGCCTACCACCACGACGTCCGCTGGGCCGGGCCCCGGCGCAGGTTCCAGGACCTGATCGGCGGCGCACCCGACAGGGTGCCCGCTCCCGCGCCCAAACCCTGACGGGACCGCCGGCGCAGGGCGGGCACCGCGCACAGCACGAGCGCCGCGGCGATGGCCGCCAGGTGCTCCTTGCCCGCCAGGTTGTTCTTCA
The DNA here is from genome assembly GCF_035917155.1 of Streptomyces sp. NBC_00385. Lineage (NCBI taxonomy): Bacteria > Bacillati > Actinomycetota > Actinomycetes > Kitasatosporales > Streptomycetaceae > Streptomyces > Streptomyces sp. NBC_00385. The sequence continues at coordinate 6,434,759 of NZ_CP107951.1, forward strand.
CCGCGATCTCCGCCACCATCGCCACGATCACCAGCCCGCCGGTGAACCGGGCCCGGTAGGCGCAGCAGACGCAGACGGCGAGGGCGACCACGGCCGCCGACGGCCCGGTGTCGACGACCTGCGCGTCGGAGCCGGGCAGGCCCAGGAATCCGTCGGGGCCGGCCGCGACGCCGATCCGTGCGTACAGCGTCCCGGCCAGCGTCGCGACGTACGCGATCAGCAGCGTCCGCCACCGGCCCAGGCAGATCTCGGCGATCCCGAACACCAGCAGCACCTGTGCCAGCGCCCCCCAGACCGGCAGGTCCAGGGCCGGGACGAACAGGGACAGCGGGGTACGCAGCAGAGCGGCCGGGAGCGGATCCTCGGCCCGCACCGCTCCGAGCGCCTGCACCGGCCCGTACCCCCAGGACCTGTTCTGCGCCACCTGGAGCAGCGCCGTCAGACAGACCGCGGCCAGGGTCATCGGGACGGCCCGCAGCCGATTGGCGGCGAGCGCCGCGCGTACGGTCGTCCACAGCGGACCCCACTCCCGGCGGGCCGCCCGCCCCAGCGGTCGTACCCGTCTCATGCGCGCGGTCCGAGCTTCGAGCGGTGCAGCCACTTGGGCAGTCCCGGCGCCTCCAGGAAGCCTTCGGCGCGCCCCGCGGCGATGGCGATGCGCGGCAGGTCCGCGCTCTTCTCGAAGAGCAGGTAGCGCGGTTCCCAGATCGGCCGGTACTTGGCGTTGGCACGGTAGAGCGACTCGATCTGCCACCACCGGGAGAAGAAGCTGAGCAACGAACGCCACAGCCTGAGCACCGGCCCGGCGCCGAGCCGTGATCCGCGCTCGAAGACGGAGCGGAACATCGCGAAGTTCAGCGAGACCTGGGTGACGCCGATCTTCTCGGCGCGTTGCAGGAGTTCGATGACCATGAACTCCATCAGGCCGTTCTCGGCGTCCCGGTCACGGCGCATCAGGTCCAGCGAGAGGCCGTGCGGGCCCCAGGGGACGAAGCTGAGTACGGCGCGCAGCGCACCGGTTCCGCCACCCTCGGCGGGGGGCGCGTCACGGCATTCGAGCATGACGCACTGTCCGTCGGCCGGGTCGCCGAGCCGGCCCAGCGCCATGGAGAAGCCGCGTTCGGTCGCGCCGTCGCGCCAGTCGTCGGCCCGGCGCACCAGTTCGGCCGTCTCGGCCTCGGGGATGTCCGCGTGGCGGCGCACCGTCACCTCGTAACCGGCCCGCTTCACCCGGTTGTACGCCTGGCGGACGGTCCGCATCGCCCGCCCCTCCAGGGTGAACTCGGCGGTCTCCACGATCGCCTCGTCCCCCAGCTCCAGGGCGTCGAGGCCGTGCCGGGCGTAGATCGTGCCGCCCTCCTCGCTGACCCCCATCGCCGCCGGGATCCAGCCGTGCTCACGGGCCTCGGCCAGCCAGGGGCCGATCGCCCCGGGCCAGGCCTCGGGGTCGCCGATCGGGTCACCGGAGGCGAGCGAGACGCCGCCGACCACCCGGTAGGCGACGGCGGCCTTCCCGGTCGGCGACCAGACGACGCTCTTCTCGCGGCGCAGCGCGAAGTAGCCGAGCGAGTCCCGTTCGCCGTGCCTGACCAGCAGGGCGCGCAGCGCCGCCTCGTCCTCGGGAGTGATCGGGTCGACCGCGCGGCGGGCCCGGAAGGCCGCGTACACGACGGCGATGAGCAACAGCGTGGAAAGGATGTTGATGACGACGTTCACCCAGCCCGGCGTGGTGATGCCGGGGAAGCGGGAGTCGTCGGCGGCGACGGAGACCAGGCGCAGCGCGCCGTAGCGCCAGCGGTCCAGGAACGTCGAACGGTGCGCGTCGTGCGCGGTGTTGGTGAGCGTGACCAGGCCGGCGGCGATCAGCGACGTGATCAGCAGTCCGCCGACCGCGACCAGCGCGGCCAGCTTCGGGTTGGACCGGTCGCCCTTCGCGTAGAACTCCCGCCGGCCGAGGGTGAGCGCGAGGACGAACGCGGCGGTCAGCGCGAGCGAGATCCAGTTCTGCGGATACCGCCGCACCTCAGGGAAGCCGATCACCGCGGCGAAGAGCAGCAGGGTGAGGCCGCTCAGCACCATATTGACGATCCACGCGGCCCGTTTGCGCCGGCGCATCGTGACGGCGAGGAACAGGGCGACGACGCCGGATGAGAAGCCCGCGGTGAGCAGGTAGGGCGTGAAGTAGTTCTCGGTGTTGTGGCGCCGGAGGTCCTGGCCGAAGGTGACCCAGACGGCGCTCAGGAAATTGACGAACGACACGACGCGCAGGTACCAGATGGCGAAGGCCGCGCCCCGCCGCGACCGGTCGGTGCTCTGCGGCCGGACGGCAGTCCGGCCGGATTCCTCGCTGGCCAAGCAGACCTCTCCCATGAAAAGCGATCATATGGGGCATCGCGTTTCATGAAAGGGGCCGCGCTGCGGCCGGTGTCCGGACGGCCGCAGTCCCGTCGGTCAGCCGCCGCTCGTCACTCCACGGCCGGGGAGGCCGCTCCGTCGGACGTCTCGCCGTCGGACGTCTCTTCGTCGTCCTTCACGTCGTCCGCGTCGTCGTTGCCGGTCTCCGGCGTACGTTCGGGCAGCTCGGCCGCCAGCGCGGCCGCGGCCTGGACGAACGGGAGCGCGAGCAGCGCCCCGCTTCCCTCACCGACGACGACACCGTGGTCCAGCAGCGGGTTGAGCGCCATCCGGTCGAGTGCCTTCGCCTGCGCCGGCTCACCGCTCAGCTGCCCCGCCAGCCACCAGTCCGGCGCCCGGAACGCGGCCCGCTGCCCGACCAGCGCGCACGCCGCGGAGACCACACCGTCCAGGATCACCGGCAGGCGCCGCACCGCGCACTGCAGCAGGAAGCCGGTCATCGCCGCCAGGTCCGCGCCGCCCACCTTGGCCAGCAGCTCCAGCTGGTCGCCCAGGACCGGACGGGCCCGGCGCAGCGCGTCACGGACCGCCGCGCACTTGCGCATCCACGCCAGGTCGTCGATGCCCGCACCGCCGCGCCCGGTGACCACCGAGGCGTCGGTGCCGCACAGTGCCGCGATCAGCGTGGCCGCGGCCGTCGTACCGCCCACGCTCAGATCGCCGAGCACCACCAGATCGGTGCCCGAGTCGGCCTCCTCGTCGGCGATCGCCATGCCGAGGCGCACCGCCTGCTCGGCCTCCTCGACCGTCATCGCGTCCTCGACGTCGATCCGGCCGCTGCCGCGCCGCACCCGGGTCCGGACGACCGCTTCCGGCAACAGCCCGGGCTCGCAGTCCAGCCCCGCGTCGACGATCCGCACCGGCACGGAGAACCGGCGGGCCAGCACGGCCAGCGGCGTCGCACCGTCCAGCGTGGCGCGCACCAGCTCGTGCGCGGTGCCGGCCGCGCGGCCGGACACGTCCAGCCGCGCCACCCCGTGATCACCGGCGAACAGCACCACGCGGGCCTGCTCGATCGCTCTGACCGGCACGGCCTGCTGGGCGGCCGAGAGCCATTCCCCCAGCTCGTCGAGGCGGCCGAGGGCACCCGGCGGCACGATGAACCGCTCCCGGCGTTCCTCGGCATCGCGCCGTACACCCCCGTCGGGGCGTTCGATCAGGTCGGAGAAGTCGTCCAGATTCACGGGGGTCTGCCTCGCGGGTCGATACGTGGTGTGGGCCGGGGAGCCGGGCTCCCCGCCGAACAGTACCTGCCGTGATTTCCGGCCCCCCTCAGTGCGGCGTACGGTCCCCGAACCGGAGTTGGGTGATCGCGGGCGTCAGGGTCCGCAGTCCGGGGAGCAGGTTCTGGATCCGGATCAGCTCACCCATCGCGCCCCGCCCGCGCGGCAGACGCAGGGCCCGCACCTCGGTGATCCCCGGATGCGCGCCGCGCAGCTTTCCGCGCTCGCCGGGGTCCATCGCCCAGCGCATCGGCGGGATCGTCAGGGCACCCACCTTCGAGGTGCCCGCCACCGTGCCCCTCGCGAGCCACCGGGCCATCGAGTCCAGGACGAGGATCCCGCCGGGCAGCCGTGCGGCGCAGGCCGCCAGGATCCCGCGCACCTCGGCGGGCCGCAGGTACATGAGCAGACCCTGCGCCGTGACGACCACACCCCGGCCCTCCGGGTCCTCGATCTCGTCCAGCCAGGAGAGATCCGTCGCCGAACCGGACAGCGTCCGCAGCCGGTCCGAGGGCGGCAGCAGGGTGCGGCGCAGGGTGGCGACCTCCGGCAGTTCCACGCTCAGCCAGTTCAGCCGGCCGTTGTCGACCCGCCAGAAGCCGGTCTCCAGGCCGTCGCCGAGCGCGACCACGGTGGCCTCCGGGCGGGCGTCGAGATACTCCTGCACGGCCAGGTCGAAGCAGCGTGAGCGCAGCGCCTGAGCCTGCGAGTGGAAGGCGTCGGGGACCCCGAACCGTTCCTCGAACGGGTAGTCCAGGTTCGCCAGCAGCTGGAGCGCCATCGGGTCGTCCAGCACCGGATAGCGGCGGCCCGCCTCGAACGCCCGGTTGTGCAGCGTCCACAACAGGGTCTCCGGAACCCCGTCCAGCATCGGCCGTACACGTGCCATGTTCCGCTCCTCCTGTTCCGTTCGGTGGTGGCTCGTCAGCCGCGCAGCGTCAGCGCCTGCCCCGCCACCACCAGCAGTACCTGTTCGCACTCGCCGGCGAACGCGGCGTTCAGCCGGCCCAGCTCGTCCCGGAAACGCCGCCCGGCCGCGGTCGCGGGCACCACGCCCGAGCCGGTCTCGTTGGTCACCGCGACGACGGTGCGCCGCGTCCCGCGGACCGCGGCCACGAGTTCGGCCGTCCGCTTCCGCAGCGTGCTCTCACCACCGCCTGCCCACGCCGCGTCGTCCCAGGCGTCCACCCGGTCCATCGCGTCCGTCAGCCAGAGCGCCAGGCAGTCGATCAGCAGCGGCGGCCCGTCCGAGGCCAGCAGCTCCGCCAGCTCACAGGTCTCCTCGGTGCGCCAGGCCGCCGGTCTGCGCTCCCGGTGCAGTCCGATCCGGGCCGCCCACTCCGTGTCGCCCTCCCGGCTGCCGCCGGTCGCCACGTACACGACCTCGGGGTAGGTCTCCAGCCGCCGTTCGGCCTCGACCGACTTCCCGGACCGCGCGCCGCCGGTGATCAGGGTGCGCCGGGGGATGTCGGGTTCGGCACGGTACCCGCCGACCGTCAGCGTCGTCCCGTCCGGCACGGCCCGGGCACCGCCCGCGGAGAGCCGGCGGTCGAGCTCGGGACCCGGCGGTGCGTCATGGTCCAGATGGACGGCGATCACCTCGGTGGCCGGCCCGATCGCCTCGACCGCCCGCAGCCGGGCCACGGCGTCGGGCCGTCCCACGACGTCGGCGACGACCATGTCGTACGGCTCCGCCATCCGGTCGGCGAGACCGGCCGGTGCGGCGCCCGGCGGCAGGTAGAGCAGCCGTTCGCCGTCCGGCGAGGTGACCTCGTAGCCGGTGCCGGGCGCGTCCATCGGCACGGCCCGCACCCGGTGCCCGCTGATCAGTGTCAGCACCCGACCGTCCGGGACCCGGCCGGCCGGGGGCAGCCCGGCGGGCAGCTCGACGGCGGGCCCGTCGTGCGGATGGGTGAGCAGTACCTGTCGTACGCCGGTGAGTGAATGCCCCGCGCGGGCGGCGGCGAACACCGCCCCGGGGGTCAGGTCGAGCAGCAGCGCGTCGTCGATCAGCAGGGCGGTCGCGGCCCGGGCCCCCGCCCCGCGGGCGGTGGCGCAGGCGGCGCAGGGGCAGTCGGGCCGCGGCAGCCCGTCGGGGGCTCCGGTGCCGAGCAGAGTCAGTTCCACGGTCCGATCCTCCCGCGTCCCCGCACCGGGTGCGCGACGTGGGGGTGACCTGCCGTGCGCGGGCCCCTTCCCGCCCTGGTCGTAAGCACTAGGCTGCGGACGGAACAAAGTGACCCAGGAGGCGGACATGGCGTGGACGTGGCGGTTCGAGAAGTCCGACGGTACGGAGACGGAGCCGGCCCTGCAGCCGGAGGAATTCACGACCCAGGGCGACGCGGAGTCCTGGATCGGTGAGTACTGGAAGGAACTCCTCGACGGCGGGGCGGACCAGGTGACGCTCTTCGACGACACGACGAAGATCTACGGCCCGATGAGCCTCCAGGCCGAGCAGGCCGAGCAGGCCGAGCAGGCCGAACAGAGCGAGCAGAGCGAGACGGCCGCCGGCGAGGCCTGAGCGGCAACGGCCGCCGGGCGGACCCGTGAGGGCCCGCCCGGCGGACTGCGCCGTGGCGGACGGAACCGCCTGCGGCTCCGTCGTCTCAGACCTCGCCGAGCGTGACCTCGGCCGTCTTCTCCGCACCGCTGCGCAGATACGTCACGGTGACCTTGTCGCCCGGCTTGTCCGAGGCCAGGGCCTCCGACAGGGACGTGATCGTGGTGACGGACGCGTCGCCGACCTTGGTGATGATGTCGCCGGCCCGCAGCCCCGCCTCCTGCGCCGCGCCGCCCTTGGCCACACTGACGATCGCGACGCCCGCCGGCTTGTAGCTGTCGTCGACGACCGTGCGTCCGGTGATGTTCAGGGCCGCCCGGCCGGAGTCGGTGACCTTGCCGCTCTTGATGATCTGGTCGGCCACCGTCTTCACCATCGACACGGGGATGGCGAAGCCGATGCCGGGCGCCGCGCTGTCACCCATCTGGGGGTCCGTCGCCGCCAGCGTCGGGATGCCGATGACCTCGCTGTTCAGGTTCACCAGCGCGCCCCCGCTGTTGCCCGGGTTGATCGCCGCCGAGGTCTGCACCATGTTGGCGATGGTCGCGCCCGTGCCGCCGCCCGCGCGGCTCTCGCTCACGGTCCGGCCGAGGGCCGAGACGATGCCCTGGGTGACGCTGCTGGACAGTCCGAGCGGTGAGCCCATGGCCAGCACGATCTGGCCGACCTCGACCTTCTCCGAGTCGCCGAACTTCGCGGGCTTCAGCCCGTCCGGGACGTCGTCCAGCTTGATGACGGCCAGGTCCTGTTCGGGGTAGGCGGCCACCAGCGAGGCGCTCATCACCTTCTCGCCGTTCGCCACGGTGACCTTGAAGGTCTTCTCGTCACCGACGACGTGGGCGTTGGTGACGATGTGGCCCTTGGCGTCGTAGACGATGCCCGAGCCCAGGCTGTCGGAGGCGTCGATCTGCACCACCGACGGAAGCACGGTGTTGATGACGCTCTGGTACTGGCCCTGCAGATCACCGGTGGCCTTCGAGGCCGAGCCCTGCTGGGCCGATCCGGACTTCGTCGCGGCGGTGTTCGAGGCGTGGGAATTCGAGTCGGAGCAACCGCTCACCAGCGCGATCGCACAGACACCTGCGGACAGAGGCAGCAGCAGCCGGCGCACACGGCTGCGGGAGTGAAAGGCATCCATGTCCGGATTATTGCTTTTGACCCGGTTAGCGGCCTGTTGGGTTCACCCGGCGGGGAGCCCCGGCCGGGCAGGTGTCCGCCGGGCGTTTCAGCCCCGCACCCCGCACAGGTGGAGCAACGCGGCCACTCCGCGGTACGGATCAGTCCGTCCCGCCCGGTCCTCCGCCGCGAGCACCCGCTCCAGCTCCGCCGCGGGCGGCAGCTCCACGTCATTGCCCACGTTGTCCGTGAAGATCCGCACCCCGTACCAGGCGCGCAGCGGCGCCGCGATCCCGGCGAGCGTGGCCGTGAGGGCGTCGAGCCGGTCCGCGCGCACGGAGAGCCCGAGGCGGTTGGTGTACCGGTCCGAGTCGAACGCGGCCAGGGCCGCGTCCCAGTCCCCGGCGATCCCGGGCCGCATCGCCAGTGCGTCGGCGTTCCGTACGAGGAGCGACAGCAGGCCGCCCGGCGCCAGCATCCTGGCCAGACCGGCCACCATGGCGTCCGGTTCCTGGACATACATCAGCACTCCGTGGCAGAGCACCACGTCGAAGCTCCCGGGCAGGAAGTGGACCCCGGTGTCCTGGCCGTTCCCCTCGATGAGCCGGACCCGCTCACGGATGCCCGCCGGTTCGCCGCTGAGTGCCTCGCGGGCGACCCGCAGCATGTCCGCGTCGGATTCGAGGCCCGTGACGGTGTGGCCGGCGCGGGCGAGGCGCAGGGCCTGGGTGCCCTGGCCCATGCCGACATCGAGGATCCGCAGCCGCTGCCCTACGGGGAAGCGCGCCGCGATCTGTTCGTCCAGCTGCCGGGCGACCAGCTCCTGGCGCACCGTGTTGCGCAGTCCGCCGAGCCCCTTCAGCCACACCGACGAGGCCCCGGAGAACCCGGAGACCGCATCACCCGGCCGGCCCGCGGACACGCCGCCGACCGAACCGGAGAGATCCGTACTCAGGGCCGCTCTCCGCGCTTGACCTGCGGCTTCGGCAGCCGGAGCCGACGCATCTGGAGCGTACGCATCAGCCCGTAGGCCACCGCGCCGCGCTTGGGCGTATCGGGGAAGCGCTCGTTCAGCTGCTTGCGCAGACGGAACGTGAGGCCGATCGAGTCGACCACGATCAGCACGATCACGCCGAGCCAGAGCAGCAGCGAGATGTTCTGGATGCCCTGCACCTGGATCACGCTGAGAATCAGGATGACCACGGCGAGCGGCAGGAAGAACTCCGCGATGCAGAAGCGCGAGTCCACGAAGTCGCGGACGAAGCGGCGCACCGGGCCCTTGTCACGGGCCGGCAGATAGCGCTCGTCGCCACTGGCGAGCGCCTCACGCTGCTTGGCCATGTCGACGCGCCGCGCTTCGCGCTGGCGCTTCATGGCCTCCTTGCGGTCGGTCGGCGCACCACTGGAGGCACGGCGGCGCTGCGACTGGGCGTCGCTTCGCTTGGGGGTGGGGCGACCCTTGGGAGCCTGCGGGTCGCGGGACGTCTTGGAGAGGTCCGCCGTCACCTTGTCGGTGGGGGCCTTCTCTTCCTTGGAGCGGCTACGGAACACAAGGCCCAAGGGTACGGGGTCGATCGCCACGACCCCAGGCCGGCCGGGAACGATCCGGCAACGGCCTGCGTCCCTGTTGGTGTCCGAGCCGGACGATACGGGCGTCATCGGCTGTTTCCCCGACCGTCACCTACTCCCTGGGCTGGAGCGGTCACCGGGGGCAGTCGTCCTTGGGGAGGACCCCATCGCTGCTCGAACAGTGCGGTAATAGAGACAGGGCCCGTACTGTGGGTTCTGTCGGAGTGCTGGTGACCGGTTGAGTCAGAAGGGGGCGCGCGAAGCCCATGAGCGGTGTCATGAAGCGTATGGGGATGATCTTCCGCGCGAAGGCAAACAAGGCCCTTGACCGGGCCGAGGATCCGCGCGAGACCCTCGATTACTCGTACCAGAAGCAGCTGGAGCTGCTTCAGAAGGTGCGCCGCGGCGTCGCCGATGTGGCGACCTCGCGCAAGCGCCTGGAGCTGCAGCTGAACCAGCTGCAGGGCCAGACGTCCAAGCTGGAGGACCAGGGCCGCAAGGCGCTCGCGCTCGGCCGCGAGGACCTGGCCCGCGAGGCGCTGTCCCGCCGCGCGGCCCTCCAGCAGCAGGTCACCGACCTGGAGACGCAGCACACCACGCTGCAGGGCGAGGAGGAGAAGCTCACCCTGGCGGCCCAGCGGCTGCAGGCCAAGGTCGATGCCTTCCGTACGAAGAAGGAGACCATCAAGGCCACCTACACGGCGGCCCAGGCCCAGACCCGCATCGGAGAGGCCTTCTCGGGCATCTCCGAGGAGATGGGCGACGTCGGCCTGGCCATCCAGCGGGCCGAGGACAAGACCCAGCAGCTGCAGGCGCGGGCCGGAGCGATCGACGAGCTGCTCGCCTCCGGAGCCCTGGACGACCCGACCGGCACGGCGAAGGACGACATCGCCGCCGAGCTGGACCGGATCTCCGGTGGTACGGATGTGGAGCTGGAGCTGCAGCGCATGAAGGCCGAACTGGCCGGCGGCTCCACCTCGAAGCAGGCCATCGAGGGCGGCCCTCAGGACGCCGCGCAGCAGCAGGACCGGTCCCGGTCCCCGCACAAGTTCGACAAGGAGTAAGGCGGCGTCATGATCGTACGGATCATGGGGGAGGGCCAGGCAGTCCTGGCCGACAGCCATCTCGCCGAGCTCGACAAGCTCGACGACGAACTGCTCGCCGAAATGGAGCGCGGCGACGGCCCAGGCTTCCGCGCCACGCTCCACGCGCTCCTCGCCAGGGTGCGCGAACTCGGCACACCCTTGCCGGACGACTCCCTGGAGCCGTCCGAACTGATCCTGCCGTCGCCCGACGCGACCCTCGAAGAGGTCCGCGCCATGCTCAGCGACGACGGTCTGATTCCCGGCTGACCGGCTGACGGCCGGCAGCTCCACCACCCGCACCCCCGTGCCCCGCGACCGGCCCCGGCCGGTCACGGGGCACAGTGCTGTGAGGCCGCTGCCGGTTCTCCGGCCGCGCGGCCCGATTTCCTCGCGACACGCCGTAACGTAGCTTGACGTGACCACCCTCGGAACCGGGGTTCTGCGCATGCGGAACTGGCTGCGCGACCATCCCCTCGCGCTGGACGCGGCGCTCGCCCTGGCCGTGTACGTGGCCATGGTCTGCGGCTCGTTCGTCGACCCGGACTCGCACCCCCGGCCCACCTTCGGCGCCCGCGCGCCCGCGGCCGGCAGTGTGCTCCTGATGGCGCTCGGAGCCCTCGCCCTCGTCTGGCGCCGCCGCCGGCCGATGGCCGTGCTCGGCGCCACCGGTGTGCTCGCCGTCGTCGAGCTGCTGACCGCCGATCCGCCGGCCCCCGTGGTGATGAGCACCGTCATCGCGCTCTACACCGTCGCCGCCCGCACCGACCGGCCGACGACCTGGCGGGTCGGGCTGCTCACCATGGGTGTGCTCACCGCGGCCGCGATGTTCTTCGGAGCGGCGCCCTGGTACAGCCAGGAGAACCTCGGCATCTTCGCCTGGACCGGGATGGCGGGCGCCGCGGGAGACGCGGTCCGCTCCCGGCGGGCTTTCGTGGACGCGATCAGGGAGCGCGCCGAACGGGCCGAGCGGACCCGCGAGGAGGAGGCCCGGCGCCGGGTCGCGGAGGAACGGCTGCGGATCGCCCGCGACCTGCACGACGTCGTCGCCCATCACATCGCCCTGGTCAACGTGCAGGCCGGGGTCGCCGCCCACGTCATGGACCGGCGCCCCGACCAGGCCAAGGAGGCGCTCGCCCATGTCCGGGAGGCGAGCCGCTCCGCCCTCAACGAACTGCGGATCACCGTGGGCCTGCTGCGCCAGTCCGGCGATCCGGCGGCGCCGACCGAACCCGCCCCCGGCCTCGCCGTCCTCGACGAGCTCGTGGAGACCGTGCGGCGGGCCGGGCTGCCCGTCGAGGTGGCCTGCGCGGCGAAGGAGGGCCCGCCGCTGCCCGCCGCCGTGGACCTGGCCGCGTACCGGGTGATCCAGGAGGCGCTGACCAATGTGGGCAAGCACGCGGGCCCCGGGGCGAAGGCCGAGATCAGCGTCGTGCGGGTCGGGGCCACGGCCGAGGTCATGGTGCTGGACAACGGCCGCGGCACGGCCGCCGGTACGGGCGGCGACACCGTCCGCGGCGGCCACGGTCTTCTCGGCATGAGGGAGCGGGTCACCGCTCTCGGCGGCACCCTCACCGCCGGACCCCGTTACGGCGGCGGCTTCAGGGTCCATGCGATCCTGCCACTCAAGGCCCGCGAGCGGGAGCCGGACCATCCGGGCGCGGCGGGCCGCACGGGGGAGAACGTATGACACCGGCCATCAGGGTGCTGCTCGTCGACGACCAGGCGCTGTTGCGCAGCGCGTTCCGGGTGCTGGTCGACTCGGAACCCGACATGCAGGTGGTCGGCGAGGCGGCGGACGGGGCGCAGGCCGTGGACCTGGCCCGCTCGACGCGCGCCGACGTGGTGCTGATGGACATCCGGATGCCCGGTACGGACGGGCTCACCGCGACCCGGATGATCAGCGCCGATCCGGAACTCACGGACGTACGCGTGGTCATGCTCACCACCTTCGAGGTGGACGAGTACGTGGTGCAGTCGCTGCGGGCCGGCGCCTCCGGCTTCCTAGGGAAAGGGGCGGAACCCGAGGAACTCCTCAACGCCATCCGGATCGCCGCGGGCGGCGAGGCGCTGCTGTCGCCCGCCGCGACCAAGGGGCTGATCGCCACGTTCCTCGCGCAGGGCGGCAGTGCGGGCGGGGACGGGCCGGGCGCCGCCGAGTACTCCGCGCGCTTGGAGGCACTGACGGCCCGGGAGCGCGAGGTGCTGGTCCTGGTCGCGGGCGGGCTGTCCAACGACGAGATCGCCGAGCGGCTGGTGGTCAGCCCACTGACCGTCAAGACCCATGTGAACAGGGCGATGGCGAAGCTGGGGGCACGGGACAGGGCCCAATTGGTCGTAATCGCGTACGAATCGGGCCTGGTCCGCCCCCGGGTGGAGTGAGGGTGCAGGCGCGGCGTACTCCAGCTGCGGTATGCGCGGCATAAGGAAAGCGACCTGCGACCGACGATTTCGGCCTCAGGGATGGGTGATCGTGTAGGTGGGCCGGGTCTGTCCCCGAGTCACCCGCCCACCTGCCGCGTAAGCCACAGAAGAGAGACCTAACCCATGTCCTGGCTGTCCAGATTCAGCCTCGCGCAAAGGGCCCTGATCGGGCTGATGTCGATCGTCGCGCTCGTATTCGGAGCGATCGCGATCCCGCAGCTCAAGCAGCAGCTGCTGCCCACCATCGAACTCCCGATGGTGTCGGTGCTCGCCCCCTATCAGGGTGCGTCCCCCGATGTGGTCGAGAAGCAGGTCGTCGAACCGCTCGAGAATTCGATCAAGGCCGTCGACGGCGTCACCGGAATCACCTCCACCGCCAGCGAGGGCAACGCCGTCATCATGGCGACGTTCGACTTCGGCGACGAGGGCACCAAGCAGCTCGTCGCGGACATCCAGCAGGCGGTGAACCGCTCCCGCGCCCAGCTGCCCGAGGACGTGGACCCGCAGGTCATCGCCGGATCGACCGACGACATCCCGACGGTCGTCCTCGCCGTCACCTCCGACAAGGACCAGCAGGCGCTGGCCGACCAGCTGGACCGCACCGTCGTCCCCGCCCTGGAGGACATCGACGGCGTCGGCCAGGTCGCCGTCGACGGTGTGCAGGACCTCCAGGTCTCCATCACACCCGACGACGCGAAGCTCGCGGCGGCCGGGCTGAACGCCGGCTCGCTCGCCCAGGCACTCCAGGCCGGCGGCGCGACCGTCCCGGCGGGTTCCTTCTCCGAGTCGGGCAAGAGCCGCACCGTCCAGGTCGGCGGCGCGTTCACCACCCTGCAGCAGATCGAGGACCTGCGGGTCACCGGGCAGAACCCGGCGACCGGCAAGCCCGGCAAGCCGGTCCGGGTCGGTGACATCGCGACGGTGAAGCAGGAGCCCTCCACCGCGGTCTCCATCACGCGGACGAACGGCAAGCCGAGCCTCGCCGTCATGGCGACGATGGACAAGGACGGCAGCGCCGTCGCCATCTCCGACGCCGTCAAGGACAAGCTCCCCGACCTGCGCAAGGACCTCGGCGCCGGCGCCGAGCTGACCGTCGTGTCCGACCAGGGCCCCGCCGTCTCCAAGGCGATCTCCGGCCTGACCACCGAGGGCGCGCTCGGCCTGCTCTTCGCGGTCATCGTGATCCTGGTCTTCCTGGCCTCGCTGCGCTCGACCCTGGTCACCGCGGTCTCCATCCCGCTCTCCGTGGTCCTCGCGCTGATCGTGCTCTGGACCCGCGACCTGTCGCTCAACATGCTCACCCTGGGCGCGCTGACCATCGCGATCGGCCGGGTCGTCGACGACTCGATCGTCGTCCTGGAGAACATCAAGCGCCACCTCGGCTACGGCGAGGAGCGCCAGTCGGCGATCATCACCGCGGTGAAGGAAGTGGCCGGCGCGGTCACCGCCTCGACCCTCACCACGGTCGCCGTCTTCCTGCCCATCGGTCTGGTCGGCGGCATGGTCGGCCAGCTCTTCGGCTCGTTCTCGCTGACCGTCACCGCGGCCCTGCTGGCCTCCCTGCTGGTCTCGCTGACCGTGGTCCCCGTCCTGTCGTACTGGTTCCTGCGCGCTCCCAAGGGCAGCGCCGAGGACCCGGACAAGGCGCGCCGCGAGGCCGAGGAGAAGGAAGCCCGCAGCAGGCTCCAGAAGCTCTACGTCTCGGTGCTGCGCTTCGCCACCCGGCGCCGCATCACCAGCGTCGTCATCGCCGTCGCCGTGCTGTTCGGCACCTTCGGCATGGTCCCGCTGCTGAAGACCAACTTCTTCGACCAGGGCGAGCAGGAAGTCCTGTCCATCAAGCAGGAGCTCACCCCGGGCACCAGCCTGGCGGCCGCCGACGAGGCGGCCCAGAAGGTCGAGAAGGTCCTCGCCGACGACAAGGGCGTCAAGGACTACCAGGTCACCGTCGGCTCGTCCGGCTTCATGGCGGCCTTCGGCGGCGGTACGGGAGCCAACCAGGCCTCCTACCAGGTCACCCTGAAGGACTCCGGGGACTACGAGGCCGCTCAGGACCGCATCGACGAGGCCCTCGGCAAGCTCGACGGCATCGGTGACACCACCATCGCCGCGGGCGACGGCTTCGGCAGCCAGGACCTGAGCGTCGTGGTCAAGGCCGCCGACGCGGACACCCTGAAGAAGGCCTCCGAGGAGGTACGCACCGAGGTCGCGAAGCTCAAGGACGTCACCGACGTGCAGAGCGACCTGGCGCAGAGCATCCCGCGGATCTCGGTCACGGCCAACGCCAAGGCCGCCGACGCGGGCTTCAGCCAGGCCACGCTGGGCGCAGCCGTCGCCGGCGCGGTGCGCGGCACCCCGTCGGGCAAGGCGATCATGGACGACACCGAGCGCGACGTCGTCATCAAGTCCGCCCACCCGGCCACCACGATGGAGGAGCTGAAGAACCTCCCCCTCGGCCCGGTCAAGCTGGGCTCGATCGCCGACGTGAAGCTGGTCCCCGGACCGGTCTCCATGACCCGGATCGACGGCCAGCGCGCCGCGACCATCACCGCCAAGCCCATCGGCGACAACACCGGCGCGGTCGGCACCGACCTCCAGTCCAAGATCAAGGCACTGGACCTCCCGGACGGCGCCACCGCCACCATCGGCGGCGTCACCGAGGATCAGGACGACGCCTTCGTGAAGCTGGGTCTGGCCATGCTGGCGGCCATCGCGATCGTCTTCATGCTGCTGGTCGCCACCTTCCGCTCGCTCATCCAGCCACTGATCCTGCTGGTCTCCATCCCGTTCGCGGCCACCGGCGCCATCGGTCTGCTGCTCATCACCGGCACCCCGATGGGCGTCGCGGCGATGATCGGCATGCTGATGCTCATCGGCATCGTGGTGACGAACGCGATCGTGCTGATCGACCTGATCAACCAGTACCGGGCACAGGGCAAGGGCGTCATCGAGGCGGTCGTCGAGGGTGGCCGCCACCGTCTGCGCCCGATCCTGATGACGGCACTGGCGACGATCTTCGCCCTTCTCCCGATGGCGCTCGGCGTCACCGGCGAGGGCGGGTTCATCTCGCAGCCGCTGGCCGTCGTGGTCATCGGCGGCCTGGTCACCTCGACGCTGCTGACGCTGCTCCTGGTGCCCACGCTGTACACGATGGTGGAGCTCTTCAAGGAGCGCCGTGCGGCGAAGAAGGCCGCGAAGCGGGCCAGGAAGGCCGGCATCCCGGCCCCGGCGTCCTCGGAGGAGTCCTCCTCCGAGGAGCCGGAGCCCGCGAAGGCCTGACCGGTCGCACAGGAAGGCCCCGGCACCCTCGGATCGAGGGTGCCGGGGCCTTCCCGCGTGCGGTACCCCTACGGCAGCGCCAGCATCCGCTCCAGCGCGAGCTTGGCGTACTTCTCCGTCTCGGGGTCGACCTCGATCCGGTTGACCAGGTTCCCCTCGGCCAGCGACTCCAGCGTCCACACCAGGTGCGGCAGGTCGATCCGGTTCATCGTCGAGCAGAAGCAGACCGTCTTGTCGAGGAAGACGATCTCCTTGTCCTCCGCGGCGAACCGGTTGGCCAGGCGGCGTACCAGGTTCAGCTCGGTGCCGATCGCCCACTTCGAGCCGGCCGGGGCCGCCTCCAGAGCCTTGATGATGTACTCCGTCGAGCCGACGTGGTCCGCGGCCGCGACGACCTCGTGCTTGCACTCCGGGTGCACCAGCACGTTGACGCCGGGTATGCGCGCCCGCACGTCGTTGACGGACTCCACCGAGAAGCGCCCGTGCACCGAGCAGTGCCCGCGCCACAGGATCATCTTCGCGTTGCGCAGCTCCTCGGCGGTGAGGCCGCCGTTCGGCTTGTGCGGGTTGTAGAGGACGCAGTCCTCCAGCGTCATCCCCATGTCCCGTACGGCCGTGTTGCGGCCCAGGTGCTGGTCGGGCAGGAACAGGACCTTGTCGCCCTGCTCGAAGGCCCACTCCAGGGCGCGCTTCGCGTTCGACGAGGTGCAGATCGTGCCGCCGTGGCGGCCGGTGAAGGCCTTGATGTCCGCGGAGGAGTTCATGTACGAGACGGGCACGACCTGCTCGGCGACGCCGGCCTCCGTCAGCACGTCCCAGCACTCGGCGACCTGCTCGGCGGTGGCCATGTCGGCCATCGAGCAGCCTGCCGCCAGGTCCGGCAGCACGACCTTCTGGTCGGCGGTGGTCAGGATGTCCGCGGACTCCGCCATGAAGTGCACGCCGCAGAAGACGATGTACTCGGCCTCCGGGCGGGCCGCCGCGTCCCGGGCGAGCTTGAACGAGTCGCCGGTCACATCGGCGAACTGGATGACCTCGTCGCGCTGGTAGTGGTGCCCGAGGACGAAGACCTTCTCGCCCAGCTTCTCCTTGGCCGCGCGGGCGCGCTCCACCAGGTCCGGGTCGGACGGGGAGGGCAGGTCGCCGGGGCATTCGACGCCGCGCTCGCTCTTGGGGTCCGCGTCGCGGCCGAGCAGGAGCAGGGCGAGGGGCGTCGGCTGGACATCGAGTTCCTGGACGGGGTGGGCCGTGGTCACGTCACGCACCCTTTCTTCTCTGCGGGGGGAAGCCTTTTCGTCTAATTGACGCTATCTATCATAACTGCTTCACGTCACTTTGACGATGCCGATAGCGTCGATGTGACGCATCCGCCCGCGCGGCCGGTGTGCGAGCATGAATGGAACAGGCAAGCGCTCGGCCCGGAATGAATCCGCGGTCCCGACGGTTGCAACGTCGGCAAGCAGTCTCCGTACAACCCGGGAGAGAAGCAGATGTCCGTATCGGACGAGACCACCACCGTGAGCGACGGCATCCTCCTGTCCGACGCCGCCGCAGCCAAGGTCAAGGGCCTGCTGGAGCAGGAGGGCCGCGATGATCTGGCACTGCGCGTCGCCGTCCAGCCCGGCGGCTGCTCGGGCCTGCGTTACCAGCTCTTCTTCGACGAGCGTTCGCTGGACGGCGATGTCGTGAAGGACTTCGACGGCGTCAAGGTCGTCACCGACCGGATGAGCGCCCCGTACCTGGGCGGCGCCTCCGTCGACTTCGTCGACACGATCGAGAAGCAGGGCTTCACGATCGACAACCCGAACGCCACGGGTTCCTGCGCCTGCGGCGACTCGTTCAGCTAGGGCGAACGCGCGGCGACGGTACGGCGGCGGCCCCGGGATTCCGATCCCGGGGCCGCCGCCGTTGTCGTGTGCGGGTGTCAGCCGCGCGGCACCACGGTGCCCGACGCCGCGTCGACCACGTTCCGCTCACCGAGCGGCTGGTCCAGCGTGACCGTACGGGTCAGCTCCTTGGCGATCATGATGCAGACCTTCCCCTTCTCCGGCTTCGTCTCCGTCACGGACACCCGCACCGTCGAGCCGTCCTCGCTCGCGCTCGCCGCGTACGTGCTGCAGGCGCCGCCCCAGAACGTCACCGAGAGCGTCCGCCCGTCGGCGTCGTACGACAGGACCGAGCGCCCCGACTCCGTCGTCCCGTCGCCACCCGGGGTCTTCTCCGCGGGGGCGTCCTTCGTCAGGTACGCCGGATCCACCGCGACCTGGGTGACGGTGTCACCCGTACCGCCGGCTCCCGGCCGGACCGTGAAGATCCAGGACGGTACGAGCAGCTGCTTCCCGTCCACGTACCGGGCCGCCAGACCGAAGGCCGCCTTGTCGACCGTCGCCGTCGTCGTGGACGGCTCCGCCCCGGTCCGCGTGCCGCAGCTCATGCCGGACGGCTTCTCGCCGTTGCCCAGGGGTGCGGGAGTGGCGCAGTCGCCCGTCTTCGGGCCGCTCGGCGGCTGCGCGGCGTTCAGCTGCTTCAGCGCCTCGGCCGCGCCGATCACCGGGTAGTCGGCACCCTTCTCCAGGCCCTTCAACTGGCCGCTTCCGCCGAACACTTCACCCTCGGGGCCGACCTGGATCCCGGTCGCCCAGCCGTACGTCGGCAGTCCGCCCACCACCGGGTCGGCGTTCACCACCCGGACCGAGCCCATCAACTGGCGGGCGTCGAGGGCGGCGTCGTCCTGACCGACCGCCTTCAGCACCGGCACCGCGGCGGCCTTCGCGGCCTTCTCGCTCACCGGTGTCCCCGATCCGCCCGGACCCACGTGCTTGCTCGAACAGACCGTCACGCTCTCGCAGTTGTCCGTGCCGCCGGAACCGTGCCGGGCGAACGTCCAGGTTCCGGGTGCCTGCTTGGTCACCCGCAGCACCGGCCCCGAGCCGTCCCCGTCGGAGCCCACCTTCCAGGACGTTCCCTCGGCCCGCGGTGTGCCCTGCACGCCCAGCGCCTCGGCCAGCCGGGCCACCTCGGACGCCGAAACGGCGCCCTGCGCGCGCTGGACCGCCGCCTTGTCCGGCCCGTCCGGCAGGGCGCCGGACGCGCGGTAGACCACCCGGCCGCCATGCGGATCGGGCTCACCCGGCGCGATGCCCTCCGTCGGGGCCGAGGGCCGGGGGGAGGGTGTGGCCGGTCCGCCCGACCGCTCGTCCAGGGAGAGCGGCGGGGGAGTGGCGCCGGAACCGTCCGAGGCGCTGTACTCGCCGCCGCCATGGCCGTCAGCCGCCATCGCCCAGTACGCGCCGCCGCCACCGGCCAGCAGTACGGCCGCCGCCACCGAGGCCACGGCGAGGGGAGACCGCCGCCGGGGGCGGGTCACATCGTTGTCGGGTCGCTCGGTGCTCACCGGTTCGCTCCTTCGCCGTCGTACGCCAGGACCCTGCGGGGTCCGTCCCGTTGGTACGGAACACCGTTGGGACGGGGCGCGGGCGCACCCGGTTCCCTCCTGGGGCAGCCGGTGCGGCGAGGCGGCCGGTGACTCAGTCGCCGTACTCCGCCATCGCGTCGATCAGCCGGGCCGAGGCGGGCGGCACGTTCACGCCGTGAATCAGGGAGGGCGCCACAGGGGTGGGAGCGGTCCTCACGGGTACCACCCAGTGCGGAGCCATCCGTGCGCAGTCTCCGCGCAACTCGGCCAGAGTGGTCTCGGACTCGCGCGGGGCGATGTTGTTCGACATATCGGCACCGTAGGCACCCCTCGACTCAGGAGGAAAGACCTACTATCGGGTAGTTTCTACCCTTCGCCTGATTGCCGGAAACGGGTAGCGTTAACTGTCACGCCGTATCGGGAACGCAGTCACCGTTCCCTCGACCTCCGCAGGAGCAGTCTCCCCGTGCGTATCGCAGTCACCGGCTCCATCGCCACCGACCACCTCATGACCTTCCCCGGCCGATTCGCCGACCAGCTGGTCGCCGATCAGCTGCACACGGTCTCGCTCTCCTTCCTGGTCGACAACCTGGACGTGCGCCGGGGAGGTGTCGCCGCCAACATCTGCTTCGGCATGGGTCTGCTCGGCACCCGTCCGGTCCTGGTCGGCGCCGCCGGCTCCGACTTCGACGAGTACCGGGCCTGGCTCGACCGCCACGGCGTCGACACCGGCTCGGTGCGGATCTCCGAGGTCCTGCACACCGCCCGCTTCGTCTGCACGACGGACGTCGACCACAACCAGATCGGCTCCTTCTACACGGGCGCCATGAGTGAGGCCCGTCTGATCGAGCTGAAGGCCGTCGCCGACCGCGTGGGCGGCCTCGACCTCGTCTCCATCGGCGCCGACGACCCCGAGGGAATGCTCCGCCACACCGAGGAGTGCCGCTCGCGCGGCATCCCGTTCGCCGCGGACTTCTCGCAGCAGATCGCGCGGATGGACGGCGACGAGATCCGCATCCTGCTCGACGGCGCCACGTACCTCTTCTCCAACGAGTACGAGAAGGGGCTCATCGAGTCCAAGACCGGCTGGACCGACGCCGAGATCCTCGCCAAGGTCGGCCACCGGGTCACCACCCTCGGCGCCCGGGGCGTGCGGATCGAGCGCGTCGGCGAGGAGCCGATCGAGGTCGGCTGCCCGGAGGAGAACGTCAAGGCCGACCCGACCGGCGTCGGCGACGCCTTCCGCGCCGGATTCCTCTCCGGTCTCGCCTGGGGCGTCGGTCTGGAGCGCGCCGCCCAGGTCGGCTGCATGCTCGCCACCCTGGTCATCGAGACGGTCGGCACCCAGGAGTACACCCTGCACCGCAACCACTTCATGGACCGCTTCACCAAGGCGTACGGACACGAGGCCGCCGCCGAGGTGCGCACCCACCTCGCGTAGGAGGCGTCAGGACAGCCGGCGGACCACATAGGCCGAGCCCCGGTCCGCCGGCTCCTCGCCCACGTACTCCTGCTCACGCATCGCACACCAGGCCGGGATGTCGAGGCGCGCCGCCTCGTCGTCGGACAGCACCGTCACCGTCCCGCCCACCGGTACCTCTCCGATCACCTTTGCGAGCTCGATCACCGGAATCGGGCAGCGCCTCCCGAGCGCGTCGACGACCAGCGAGGCCGCCGGGGCGGGGGAGGGGGCGGTCGCGGCGGGGGCGCCCAGCTTCTCCCGTACGCCCGCGACCGCCGGGGGCAGCGCCTCTAGGAAGCGGTCGACGTCCTCCCCGGACGTGCCCGCCGGCAGCGACACCCGGACATTGCCCTCCGAGAGCACCCCCATCGCCCTGAGCACATGGCTCGGCGTCAGCGTGCTGCTCGTGCAGGACGAACCGGACGATACGGAGAAGCCGGACCGGTCCAGCTCATGGAGCAGTGTCTCCCCGTCGACATAGAGACAGGAGAAGGTGACCAGATGCGGCAGCCGCCGCACCGGATCACCCACCACCTCCACATCGGGCACCAGGGCCGGGACCCGGGCCCGGATCCGGTCGACCAGCGCCCGCAGCCGCACCGACTCCGCGGCCGCCTCCGCCCGTACCGCCCGCAGGGACGCCGCCGCGGCCACGATCGCCGGAATGTCCTCGAAGCCGGCGGCCCGCCCCGACTCCCGCTCGTCGGCAGGGCCTTGGACCGCGAACCGCACACCCTTGCGCACCGCGAGAAGACCGACTCCGGCCGGTCCGCCCCACTTGTGGGCACTCGCCGTCAGCAGCGACCAGCCGGCCGGTACCGGCCCCCACCCGAGCGACTGGGCGGCGTCCACCAGCAGCGGCACACCCGCGGCCCGGCAGACCTCGGCCACCTCGGCCACCGGCTGCTCGGTGCCCACCTCATGGTTGGCGGACTGCAGGCAGGCCAGCGCGGTGTCCTCGCGCAGCACGCTCGCGTACGCCTGCGCACCCACCGCACCTGTCACGTCCACCGGCACCTCGGTGACCGATCCGCCGCCGCTCTCGTGCGTGGCGGCCGCATGGAGCACCGACGAGTGTTCGACGGCCGACACCACCAGATGGCGGCCGACACGCCGACGTCCCGCGAGGGCTCCGGAAATTCCGGAATGGACCGCGCGCGTGCCCGAAGAGGTGAACGTCAGCTCGTCGGGGCGGCAGCCGACGGCCTCCGCGGCCGCCTCCCTGGCGGCGTCCAGCAGCAGCCGGGCGCGCCGCCCCTCGCGGTGCAGACGGGCCGGGTCGGCCCAGCCCTCGTCCAGTGCGGCAAGCAGCGCCTGACGGGCGACGGGGTGGAGGGGGGCGGCGGACGCGGCGTCGAAGTAGGGCACCCGGCCACGCTAGCCGGGTCCCGGCCGCCACCCGGGACCCGGCTGCCCCGTCGGCGGGGAGAGGGGGCGTCAGATGGCGGCCGGAGCCCTGGATTCCACCCCTTCGGGGAGTCGGGCGGCGCGTTGGGCACCCTCCCCGCGCGACCCCAAATAGCGTCCAGTAGGGTTTGGTCCGCATAAACATCCAAACCCCTGCCCGCGTCAGGGCCGGCGACCGACCAGCGAGACGGGCGCGCCGACCGTGCGGGCGAGACTCTCGGGAAGGCGCTACGTGAGTCCCAACGGCTCCGACCGCTTGTCGCGGCGCCCGATGCGGCGGAAGCTGCCGCAGGTGCTGACTGCGGGCCTGGTCCTGGCGACGGCCTCCGGTTGTTCATACAACTGGGAGGATTTCCCCCGCCTCGGTATGCCCACCCCGGTAACGGAAGAGGCTCCTCGGATCCTTTCCCTCTGGCAGGGCTCGTGGGCGGCAGCGCTCGCCACGGGTGTCCTTGTCTGGGGACTGATCATCTGGAGCGTCATCTTCCACCGGCGTAGCCGGACCAAGGTGGAGGTACCTCCGCAGACCAGGTACAACATGCCTATCGAGGCGCTGTACACCGTGGTCCCTCTGATCATCGTCTCGGTGTTGTTCTACTTCACCGCCCGGGATGAATCGAAGCTCCTCGAGCTCTCCCCGAAGCCGGCTCACACCGTCAACGTGGTCGGCTTCCAGTGGAGCTGGGGCTTCAACTACATCGAGAACGTGGACGGCTCCGCCGCCACGGGCAACGAGGTCCCCAAGGAGCTCGACGCCATCCCGGACAGGTTCCGCAAGGACTTCCCCAAGGGTGCGGACGGCGTCTACGACGTCGGCATTCCGGGTACCAGGAACCCGCAGACCGGCAACCCCGGCCCCACCCTGTGGCTGCCCAAGGGTGAGAAGGTCCGCTTCATCCTGACTTCGCGTGACGTCATCCACTCCTTCTGGGTGGTGCCGTTCCTCATGAAGCAGGACGTCATTCCGGGCCACACCAACGCCTTCGAGGTGACTCCCAACCAGGAGGGCACCTTCATGGGCAAGTGCGCCGAGCTCTGCGGCGCCGACCACTCCCGGATGCTCTTCAACGTCAAGGTCGTCTCCCCGGAGCGCTATCAGGCGCACCTCAAGGAGCTCGCGAAGAAGGGCCAGACGGGCTACGTGCCGGCCGGTATCGAGCAGACCGACCCGGCCAGGAATGCGGAGACGAACAAACTGTGAGCATCCTCAACGAACCTCAGGGTGCCGCGGCAGCAGACGACTCGTACGAGGACGAGCTGCCGGTCCGGCGCAAGCAGCCGGGAAACGTCGTCATCAAGTGGCTGACCACCACTGACCACAAGACGATCGGCACGATGTACCTGGTCACGTCGTTCGCGTTCTTCTGCATCGGCGGACTGATGGCGCTCTTCATGCGCGCCGAGCTGGCCCGTCCGGGCACGCAGATCATGTCGAACGAGCAGTTCAACCAGGCGTTCACGATGCACGGCACGATCATGCTGCTGATGTTCGCGACGCCGCTGTTCGCCGGATTCGCGAACTGGATCATGCCGCTGCAGATCGGCGCGCCCGACGTGGCGTTCCCGCGGCTGAACATGTTCGCGTACTGGCTGTACCTCTTCGGCTCGATCCTCGCGGTGGCCGGCTTCCTCACCCCTCAGGGTGCGGCCGACTTCGGCTGGTTCGCCTACTCCCCGCTGTCGGACGCGGTCCGTTCGCCGGGCGTCGGCGCCGACATGTGGATCATGGGTCTGGCCTTCTCCGGCTTCGGTACGATCCTCGGTTCGGTCAACTTCATCACCACGATCATCTGCATGCGCGCGCCCGGCATGACGATGTTCCGTATGCCGATCTTCGTCTGGAACGTCCTGCTGACCGGTGTGCTGGTCCTGCTGGCCTTCCCGGTGCTGGCGGCGGCGCTCTTCGCGCTGGAGGCGGACCGGAAATTCGGTGCGCATATCTTCGACGCGTCCAACGGCGGAGCATTGCTCTGGCAACACCTCTTCTGGTTCTTCGGCCATCCAGAGGTGTACATCATCGCTTTGCCCTTCTTCGGGATCATTTCGGAAGTGATCCCGGTGTTCAGCCGCAAGCCGATGTTCGGTTACATCGGCCTCGTGGCCGCGACGATCTCCATCGCCGGCCTCTCCGTGACCGTGTGGGCGCACCACATGTACGTCACCGGAGGCGTGCTCCTGCCGTTCTTCTCCTTCATGACGTTCCTCATCGCGGTGCCCACCGGGGTGAAGTTCTTCAACTGGATCGGCACGATGTGGAAGGGCTCGCTGTCCTTCGAGACACCGATGCTCTGGGCGATCGGCTTCCTGATCACCTTCACCTTCGGTGGTCTGACCGGCGTCATCCTGGCCTCGCCGCCGATGGACTTCCACGTCTCGGACTCGTACTTCGTGGTCGCGCACTTCCACTACGTCGTCTTCGGCACCGTGGTGTTCGCGATGTTCTCCGGATTCCACTTCTGGTGGCCGAAGTTCACCGGCAAGATGCTGGACGAGCGGCTCGGCAAGATCACTTTCTGGACGCTGTTCATCGGCTTCCACGGCACGTTCCTGGTGCAGCACTGGCTGGGTGCGGAAGGCATGCCGCGTCGTTACGCGGACTACCTGGCCGCGGACGGATTCACCGCGCTGAACACGATCTCGACGATCTCCTCGTTCCTGCTCGGCCTGTCGATCCTGCCGTTCTTCTACAACGTGTGGAAGACCGCCAAGTACGGCAAGAAGGTCGAGGTCGACGACCCGTGGGGCTACGGCCGTTCGCTGGAGTGGGCGACCTCCTGCCCGCCGCCGCGGCACAACTTCCTCACGCTGCCCCGGATCCGTTCCGAATCCCCGGCGTTCGACCTGCACCACCCGGAGATCGCGGCGCTCGAACAGCTTGAGCACCACTCCGAGGGTGACAAGGCCCTCGCCGGCGGCAAGGAGGCGGGCAAGTGAAGGTCCAGGGCAAGATGTTCCTCGGTCTGGCGCTGTTCATCCTCGTCATGGCCATCACCTACGGCGTGTGGTCCAAGGAGCCGGTCGGCACCACCGCCCTCGTCCTGGCCTTCGGCCTGAGCGTCATGATCGGCTTCTACCTGGCCTTCACGGCCCGGCGGGTCGACGCACTGGCGCAGGACAACAAGGAAGCCGATGTGGCGGACGAGGCCGGCGACGTGGGGTTCTTCTCCCCGCACAGCTGGCAGCCGCTCTCCCTGGCGGTCGGCGGCGCTCTCGCCTTCATGGGAGTCGTCTTCGGCTGGTGGCTGCTCTACTTCTCGGCCCCGATGCTCCTGATCGGTCTGTTCGGCTGGGTCTTCGAGTACTACCGCGGTGAGAACCGCACCCAGTGACACCGCTCCACCCGTGACACCGCTCCACCTGACGGGGGGCCCGCACTTCCACGAGAAGTGCGGGCCCCCCGTTTGCAGTCACCCGGCGCGCTGAAACGGATGAATCTTCTTAGCGTGGGTTCATGAACCACACGCCGCGTATCCGTCCCGTCATCAGCTGCGCTCTGCTGGCCGCGACCCTGGTCGCAGGGGCGGCAGCCTGTGGGGAGTCCGACGACCATCCGCTCTCGGCGCAGCCGTTCGACGCGGCCGACGAGATCTCCTCCAACACCCCCGACGGCGGCGAGAAGGTCGATCCGGACAAGCCCCTCGAAGTCAGCGTCGACAGTGACGACGGCCGCATCACCGATGTGACGGCCGTGGACACCGAAGGACGCCATCTGGCGGGCGAACTCGAAGCAGACGGACACCGCTGGCACTCCACGGCCCCGCTCGCCGCAGGCACCCGCTACACCGTCAAGGTCAGCATGGAGGACGACGACGGCGCCCCAGGCAGCCGTACGCTCTCCTTCGAGACCGCGGCGGCCCAGAAGTTCCTGAAGGTCACCTTCGGCCCGCAGGCGGGCACCTACGGCGTCGGACAGCCCGTCACAGCGGTACTCAGCGCCCCGGTCGCCGACAGGGCCGCCCGTGCCACCGTGGAACGGGCCCTGAAGGTGCGCTCCACGCCCGCCGTGACCGGTTCCTGGTACTGGGTCGACGACAAGACGCTCCACTACCGGCCGCGGGACTACTGGCCCGCGAAGGCCACCATCGAGGTCAGCAGCAGTCTGACGGGCATCAAGGTGACCAACGCGCTGTACGGCGCCCCCGCGAAAGCGTTGAAGATCACTACCGGGGACCGCATCGAGGCCATCACCGACGCCTCGGAGCACTCCATGACGGTCAAGCGCAACGGCGAAGTGATCAACACCATCCCGGTGACCACCGGCAAGCCCGGCTTCTCCACCCGCAACGGCGTCAAGGTCGTGCTGGGCAAGGAGTACTACGTACGTATGCGCGGGGAGTCCATCGGCATCGCCGAAGGATCCGAGGACTCCTACGACCTGCCGGTCTACTACGCGACACGGGTCACCTGGAGCGGCGAGTACGTGCACGCGGCCCCGTGGTCCACCGGATCACAGGGGTCCGCGAACGTCAGCCACGGCTGCACCGGCATGAGCACCAGCGAGGCCGAGTGGTTCTTCAACACGGTCCGCGAGGGTGACATCGTCACGGTCGTCGGCAGTGAGGGCGAGACCATGACGCCGTTCGACAACGGCTACGGCGACTGGAACCTGTCCTGGGCCAAGTGGCAGAAGGGCAGCGCCCTGAGCAACGACGCCACGCCCGACCGCGTCGACACGGTCCGGGCGGCGCGGCTGCGCCCCGGAGTCTGACCTCCGGGGTGAGCCGCGCCCCTGAGCGACGGCGGAAGGGCGGGGCCTCAGGCCCCCACGGACAGCCTGCTGCGCAGCAGGGCGGCCAGGGCGTCCGCGAACTCGACCGGCTCGACCGGCAGGGTCACCGCGGCGTCCGCACGGCTCCAGGTGGCCAGCCAGGCGTCCTGGGGGCGGCCCATCAGGAGCAGTACCGGCGGGCAGTGGAAGATCTCGTCCTTGATCTGCCGGCAGACGCCCATGCCGCCCACAGGGGCCGTCTCGCCGTCCAACACGCAGACATCGACGCCTCCGTGGTCCAGCGCGTCCAGGACGGCGGGCAGGGTGGCGCACTCCAGGAACTCGACCTGCGGCACGTCCGCCGCAGGCCTGCGCCCGGCCGCCAGCCTCACCTGCTCACGGGTGTGTGCGTTGTCGCTGTAGACCAGGACCGTGGCGGTCGGCTGCATTGTTCCTCCGTGACGTCTGTGTCTTCGGGGCATGGGGGACCGATGCGCGGATCGTACTCCGCCCGACAGGCTGTCAGCACCGGTCCGGGCAGCGGATCCATGGGCCGTTCGGGGAGGACACACCCCTCTGACACACCGAACGGCACCCCCCGGAGTGAGGGCGGGATAAGCGACCGACATAATGTCGGTCGTGGCGACAGCAACGACAGTAGAAACCGGGCACGCGCACCCGTCGGTCAATCGGCCGAACCTCACCAGCGTCGGAACCATCATCTGGTTGAGTTCCGAGCTGATGTTCTTCGCGGCCCTCTTCGCGATGTACTTCACCCTGCGATCGGTGACCGGAGCGGATCACTGGAAGGAAATGGCGTCAGCCCTGAACTTCCCGTTCTCGGCGACGAACACCACGATCCTGGTGCTCTCCTCACTCACCTGCCAGCTCGGCGTCTTCGCCGCGGAGCGGGGCGATGTGAAGAAGCTCCGTGCCTGGTTCGTGATCACCTTCGTGATGGGTTCGATCTTCATCGGAGGCCAGGTCTTCGAGTACACCGAGCTGGTGAAGAAGGACGGCCTCTCGCTGTCCTCGGACCCGTACGGCTCGGTGTTCTACCTGACCACCGGCTTCCACGGTATGCACGTGACAGGCGGTCTCATCGCCTTCCTGCTCGTTCTGGGCAGGACATACGCAGCCAAGAGGTTCACCCATGAGCAGGCGACCGCAGCCATCGTCGTGTCCTATTACTGGCACTTCGTCGATGTCGTGTGGATCGGCCTGTTCGCCACGATCTACATGATCAAGTAACCGGGCTCGTACCCGATCCATCATCGACGCAGAAGATCCTGACACCGGGGTAATCCGTGAAAAAGCTCTCCGCACGACGACGCCATCCGTTGGCGGCGGTCGTCGTACTACTCCTCGCGCTTGCGGCTACTGGGGGGCTGTACGCCGCGTTTGCGCCCGCGAGTAAGGCGCAGGCCGACGAAACCGCCCAGTCCCTCGCCATCGACGAGGGCAAGAAGCTGTACTCCGTCGGTTGCGCCAGCTGCCACGGAACCGGCGGTCAGGGCACCACCGACGGGCCCCAGCTTGTCGGCGTGGGCTCGGCCGCCGTGGACTTCCAGGTCGGTACCGGGCGTATGCCGGCGCAGCAGCCGGGCGCCCAGGTGCCGAAGAAGAAGGTCATCTACACCCAGGCCGAGATCGACCAGCTGGCGGCGTACGTCGCGTCGCTCGGCGCCGGTCCGATCGTTCCGACCAAGAGCCAGGTCAGCCCCGAGGGCGCGGACGTCGCCAAGGGCGGCGACCTGTTCCGTACCAACTGCGCGCAGTGCCACAACTTCACGGGTGAGGGCGGTGCCCTCACGAACGGCAAGTACGCCCCGCCGCTCGAAGGCGTGGACCCGAAGCACATCTACGAGGCCATGCAGACCGGCCCGCAGAGCATGCCGTCCTTCCCTGACTCGACGATGCCCGAGCAGCAGAAGAAGGACATCATCGCGTACATCAAGACGGTGAACAGCTCGGAGTCGGAGAGCCCCGGCGGCCTCAGCCTGGGCGGACTCGGTCCGGTCAGCGAAGGCCTGTTCGGCTGGATCTTCGGTCTGGGCGCACTGATCGCAGTTGCCATCTGGGTCGCGGCCCACACCGCTAAGGCCAAGAAGTCATGAGTAGCCAAGAGATTCCAGAAGAGAACCTGCCCGCAGAGCAGGACGCCGCGCACGGCGCGGTAGAGGGTGCGGGCGATCCGTTCGCCGACCCGGGGCTGCCGGCCCACAGGCCGCGCATCCAGGACATCGACGAACGGGCCGCCAACCGGTCCGAGCGCGCGGTCGCGTTCATGTTCACGCTGTCCATGCTGGCGACGGTGGCGTTCATCGCCTCCTACGTCATCTTCCCGGTCGACAAGATCGTCTACATCTTCCCGTTCGGTCACGTGAGCGCGCTCAACTTCTCCCTGGGTCTGACCCTGGGCGTGGCGCTCTTCGCGATCGGCGCGGGCGCCGTCCACTGGGCGCGCACCCTGATGTCGGACGTCGAGGTCGCGGACGAGCGTCACGCGATCGCGGCCGAGCCCGAGGTCAAGGCGAAGGTTCTCGCCGACTTCGCGGCAGGTGCCGAGGAGTCCGCGTTCGGCCGGCGCAAGCTGATCCGTAACACCATGTTCGGTGCGCTGGCCCTGGTGCCGCTCGCCGGTGTGGTGCTGCTGCGCGACCTCGGTCCGCTGCCGGAGAAGAAGCTCCGCTCGACGCTGTGGGCCAAGGGCAAGCAGCTCGTCAACATGAACACGATGGAGCCGCTGCGTCCCGAGGACGTCGTCGTCGGTTCGCTGACCTTCGCCATGCCCGAGGGCCTGGAGGAGGACGCGCACGACTTCCAGAAGCAGATCGCCAAGGCCGCACTGATGATCGTCCGCATCGAGCCGGACAACATCAAGGACAAGCGCGAGCGCGAGTGGGCCCACGAGGGAATCGTGGCCTTCTCCAAGATCTGCACCCACGTGGGCTGCCCGATCAGCCTGTACGAGCAGCAGACGCACCACGTGCTCTGCCCGTGCCACCAGTCCACCTTCGACCTCTCCGACGGCGCCCGCGTCATCTTCGGTCCGGCCGGTCACGCTCTTCCGCAGCTGCGGATCGGCGTGAACAGCGAGGGCAACCTCGAGGCGCTCGGTGACTTCGAAGAGCCCGTCGGTCCTGCATTCTGGGAGCGCGGATGAGTACTGCGACCGACACGAAGCGCAAGGCGCCCGCCGGCGAGAAGGTGGCCGACTGGGCGGACGGCAGGCTCGGGATCTACTCCCTGGCCAAGGCCAACATGCGCAAGATCTTCCCGGACCACTGGTCCTTCATGCTCGGTGAGATCTGCCTCTACAGCTTCATCATCATCATCCTCACGGGTGTGTACCTGACGCTGTTCTTCCACCCGAGCATGAACGAGGTCGTGTACCACGGCCCGTACGAGCCCATGCAGGGCATCCGGATGTCCGAGGCCTACGCCTCGACCCTGAACATCAGCTTCGACGTCCGTGGCGGTCTGCTCGTCCGGCAGATCCACCACTGGGCCGCGCTGATCTTCCTGGCCGGCATGTTCGTGCACATGATGCGCGTCTTCTTCACGGGTGCGTTCCGCAAGCCCCGTGAGATCAACTGGCTGTTCGGCTTCCTGCTGTTCGTCCTGGGCATGTTCACCGGTTTCACCGGCTACTCGCTCCCGGACGACCTGCTCTCCGGCACCGGTGTCCGCTTCATGGAGGGCGCGATCCTGTCCGTACCGATCGTCGGTACGTACCTGTCGATGTTCCTCTTCGGCGGGGAGTTCCCGGGCGGTGACTTCGTCGCCAGGTTCTACTCGGTGCACATCCTGCTGCTGCCGGGCATCATGCTCGGGCTGCTGGTGGCCCACCTGATCCTGGTCTTCTACCACAAGCACACGCAGTTCGCGGGTCCCGGCCGGACGAACAAGAACGTCGTCGGCATGCCGCTGCTTCCGGTGTACATGGCGAAGGCGGGCGGGTTCTTCTTCCTCGTCTTCGGTGTCATCGCGATCATCGCGGGCATCGCCTCGATCAACCCCATCTGGGCCATCGGGCCCTACCGCCCGGACCAGGTGTCCACCGGCGCCCAGCCCGACTGGTACATGGGCTTCTCCGAGGGCCTGATCCGTGTCATGCCGGGCTGGGAGATCAACCTCTGGGGCCACACGCTGGTCCTGGGCGTGTTCGTCCCGCTGGTGATCTTCCCGCTGGTCCTGGCCGCGATCGCGGTCTACCCGTTCATCGAGTCCTGGGTCACCGGGGACAAGCGCGAGCACCACATCCTGGACCGTCCGCGCAACGTGCCGACCCGTACCGCCTTCGGCGTCGCGTGGATCACCTGGTACATGGTGCTGCTCATGGGTGGTGGAAACGACCTCTGGGCCACGCACTTCCACCTGTCGATCAACTCGATCACCTGGTTCGTGCGGATCGCGTTCTTCGTCGCTCCGGTCATCGCGTTCGTCGTCACCAAGCGGATCTGCCTCGGCCTTCAGCGCCGGGACAAGGAGAAGGTGCTGCACGGGCGCGAGTCCGGCCTCATCAAGCGCCTGCCGCACGGTGAGTTCGTCGAGGTCCACGAGCCGCTGGCACCCGCTCAGCTGCACACGCTCACCGCGCACGAGCAGTACAAGCCGGTCGAGATCGGCCCGTTGGTCGACGAGAACGGTGTCAAGCGCAAGGTGTCCGTGGTGCAGAAGGTGCGGGCCAGGCTCAGCAAGGGCTACTACGGCGAGGACAGCCAGATCGCCAAGCCCACCGCCGAGGAGTACAAGGAGATCACCAGCGGCCACGGCCACCACTGATCACCTGAACTGATCGCCACAGCAGGAGCCCCGTCCATTCGATGGACGGGGCTCTTCGCTGTCCGTGGCGCTCGATAGGGTGGACCCATCCCCTTTATCGGCTGTGGACCCAGGAGCGGACCATGAACGTTGTGACCCCGGTCGGCGGCGACAGCGTGGCGGCTCGTTCCTGGCCCGGCGTGCTGACCCCCCTGCTGCGCGGCCAGGACCTGACCGAGGACGACACCGCTTGGGCGATGGACCGCATCATGAGCGGCGAGGCGACCGATGTGCAGATCGCCGGCTTCGCGGTGGCGCTGCGCGCCAAGGGCGAGACCGTCACGGAGGTCTCCGGCCTGGTCCGTGCGATGTACGAGCACGCCACGACCATCCATGTGCCGGGCCGCACGGTCGACATCGTGGGCACCGGCGGGGACATGGCCAAGACGGTCAACATCTCCACCATGTCGGCGATCGTCGTGGCGGGGACCGGCGCCAAGGTCGTCAAGCACGGCAACCGCGCCTCGTCGTCGGCCAGCGGTTCCTCCGACGTCCTGGGCAAGCTCGGCGTCAACCTGGACCTGCCCCCGCAGCGCGTCGTCGAGGTAGCCGAGGAAGCGGGCATCACGTTCTGCTTCGCCGTCAAGTTCCACCCCGCCCTGCGGTACGCGGCGAAGGCCCGGGCGGAGCTGGGCGCGCCGACCACCTTCAACATCCTCGGGCCGCTCACCAACCCGGCCAAGGTGCGCGCGCAGGCCATCGGCGTCGCCGACCTGCGCATGGCGCCCATCGTCGCGGGCGTCCTCGCCGAACGCGGCAACTCCTCCCTGGTCTTCCGGGGCGACGACGGTCTGGACGAGCTGACCACCACAGCGACCTCCCGTGTCTGGGTCGCCAGGAACGGCACGGTGCGCGAGGAGGCCTTCGACCCGCGCGACGTCGGCCTGGACCTGGTCCCGGTGGACGCCCTGCGCGGCGCCGACGCCTCGTACAACGCGGATGTGGCCCGCCGGCTGCTCGCCGGCGAGACGGGCCCCGTACGGGACGCGGTCCTGCTCAACTCCGCGGCGGCGCTCGTCGCGCTGGACCCGGGGGAGGGCACGCTCGCCGAGCAGCTCACCGCGGGAATCGCGAAGGCCGCCGAGTCCATCGACTCGGGCGCGGCCGGCCGGGCGCTGGAGAGATGGGTCGTGGCCAGCAACGCCTGAGAGGGCTCAGGGCACGGATGTGAGGCAGGGCGCAGTCCAGATCATGGACTGCGCCTTGCGCGTTCGCGTACGTATGGCAAGATGCTGCGCAGGTCATGAGTGACAGCGACTACGGCCCCGGCCCGCTGTCCGGCAACCCTCCGTCCGTGGCGGGGTGCCCCGGGTGAAGACCAGGCCGCAGGCAGCGAGGTCTGCGGCAAGCGCGGACCCCTCGACATCGTGAGATGTCCACCCGTGGGGTCCTGGTCCTCAGGGAGCCTCTTGTGAGCAAGCGAATGCGATAGGGCTTTTCGGCCCTCCTCCGCACACCCTTCTTTCTTCCTCCGTGCTGCCGCGTATCCGCAGGCACGCGGGATTCGCCTGCCTGTTACGGGAGTTCGCCATGTCTGTCCTCACTGCTGCCACCGACCAGTCGATTTGTGCCCCGCTGCCGGTTCTGGGCAAGGATGTGACGGTTCCGCTGGTCACCGGCGGCGAGGTCACCTACGCCGCGCTGGACTACGCCGCCAGCGCACCGGCCCTCCAGCGGGTGTGGGACGACGTGGCCGCGTACGCGCCGTACTACGGCAGCGTCCACCGCGGGGCCGGCTACCTCTCTCAGCTGTCCACGGACCTCTTCGAGAGCAGCCGCGTCACCGTCGCGGAGTTCCTCGGCTGCCGCGACGACGACCAGGTGGTCTTCACCCGGTCCACCACCGACTCGCTCAACCTGCTCTCCGCGGCCCTGCCCGCCGACTGCCAGGTGTTCGTCTTCGAGACCGAGCACCACGCCTCGCTGCTGCCCTGGCGCGACGCCCGGGTGACGTACCTGAACGCCCCGCGCACCCCGGACCAGGCCGTCGAGACCCTGGAGCGCGCGCTCGCCGGCCGTGACCCCTACGGGCCCGCGCTGGTCTGTGTCACCGGCGCCTCCAACGTCACCGGTGAGCTGTGGCCGGTCAAGGAGCTCGCCGCCGCCGCGCACGCCCACGGTGCCCGGATCGTGCTCGACGCAGCCCAGCTCGCCCCGCACCACCCCGTCGACATCGCCGAGCTGGACGTCGACTGGGTCGCCTTCTCCGGTCACAAGCTGTACGCGCCGTTCGGCTCGGGCGTCCTCGCCGGCCGCTCCGACTGGCTGACCGCCGCCGAGCCCTACCTGGCCGGCGGCGGCGCCTCCCGCCAGGTCGCCCGGCGCGCCGACGGCGGGGTGGACGTCGAGTGGCACACCACCGCCGCCCGCCACGAGGCCGGTTCGCCCAACGTCATCGGTGTCTACTCCATCGCCTCCGCCTGCAAGGCCCTCACCGAGGCCGGGTTCGACAGCCTGGTCGCCCGGGAGCAGCGCCTCGTCACCGAGGTCCGTGCCGGACTCGCCGAGGTGCCCGAGGTCAAGGTGCTCTCGCTGTTCGGCGACGACGCCCCGCGGGTCGGCGTCATCTCCTTCGTGGTGGAGGGCTGGAACAGCTCGCACTTCGCCGCGGCGCTCTCCGCCGAGTACGGCATCGGGGTGCGCGACGGTCTGTTCTGCGCCCACCCCCTCGTACGCACCCTGCTCGGCAGTGACCCGCAGGACGTCGGGGAGTGCGGCGCGCCGGAGGCGGAGCCGGGCCAGAAGTCCCTCAACGCGATCCGGGTCAGCTTCGGTGCCGGTACGCCGGACGAGCACGTCGAGCGCTTCCTGCGGGCGGTCAAGGAGCTCGTGAGCGAGGGCGCCCAGTGGAAGTACCGCACCGAGGACGGCCGTTGCGTCCCGGACCGTGGTACCGCCACCCAGGTCTGAGGCCCTCGGTACAAGAGGCCGGGTACGGACAACTGTCCGTACCCGGCCTCAATGCTGACGTGGCTACGCGTCCAGCCCGATGGCGAAGGCCGCCTCCAGGTCGTGCTGGGAGTACGTGCGGAACGCGACATGTGTGTCGGTCCCCTCGACGCCGGGGATCTTGCTGATCCGGCCGGGGATGACGTCGGCGAGGTCGTCGTGCTTGGACACCCGGACCATGGCGATCAGATCGTAGGTACCGGTGACCGAGAAGACCTCGCTGACGCTGTCGAGCGCGGCGATGGCCTCGGCGATCTCGGGAATCCGGTCCACGCTGGTTTTGATGAGCACGATCGCGGTGATCACGGCTGTCTTTCTCCCTCGGTGGCCCCTGCTGGAGACTTCACTCTAGGGCCTTGCGGCCGGATCATGCCGGGCTCGCGGGGTCCGGCACGCGCATCTGCGATGTTGTCGTCGGTCGCCCATGCTCCGCAGCGACTCCCTTTATCCGGCCTGATCCGGCCGCAAGGCCCTGGCCTCACGGTGATACCGCCCCCAGGCATAGAGGAACCCGGTGGCGAAGCCGACCACATGGGCGAGGTAGGCCACCCCGGGCCCGCTGCCCGCCCCCTCGGCCGCCAGCCACTGGAGGACGAACCAGAAGACCAGCACGATCCAGGCGGGGAAGCGCAGCGGCAGGAACAGCAGGAACGGGAACAGACTGGTCACCCGGGCCCGGGGGAAGAGGTAGAGGAAGGCTCCCAGGACCGCCGAGATCGCTCCCGACGCGCCGACGAGCGTCTGGTCGGACGTGGAGTGCGCGGCCGCGTAGGCGAGCAGGGCGATGTATCCGCAGCCGAGGTAGAAGAACGCGAACTCGGTGTGGCCCATGCGCTCCTCGGCCATCGCCCCGAACACGTACAGGAACAGCATGTTGCCGAGCAGATGCAGCCAGCTGCCGTGGACGAACAGTGCGGTGAGCGGGGTGAGGACGGCGTGTGCGGAGCCGTCCCACAGCTCGCTCGGGATCACGCCCCAGCGCTCGAAGTAGCCGGCCTGGGCGGCCAGCAGTGCGTCCGCGGTGCCGTAGACCGGGTTGAACCCCGACAGCGGGCTGATCACGAAGACCACGCAGCACAGGGCGATGAGGGCGTAGGTCACCGGCGGCCCGCCCGAGGTGGCCGCCCGCAGGATTCTGCCGGCCGCAGCCCGCCGATCGATCATGAACAGAGCATGACGCAAGCGGAGGGAACGGGACAGACCGCCTCGCCGTGCCGGTGGGAAGCGCCGAGGCCGTAGGGTTACGAGAGGACATCCGCAGTTCGACGGCGCACCGCGAGAACCTTGTCCGGCAGCTCACGGCTCGACGAAAGAGGACGCAACGATGACGACGGTTCCCCAGCCGACCGACGGGACCCGCTGGCGCTGCACGCTCTGCGGAAATCTGACGAGGTTCGACGTGACGCGTTCCTCCAAGGTCGTCGAGTACGTTCACCTCGACCTGGCCGGTGAGTCCAGCGTCGAAGAACGCGAGGTGGTCAGTGAGACCATCGAGTCGGTGCGCTGTCGTTGGTGCAACGCGGTGGACCAGATCGAACTAGTCGACAGGCCGGGTGCCGACTCCTGACGGGGCCGTGCGGACATAAAAAATGAGGTGACGGAAGGTGGAGCAGCCCGCTGGCGGCGCCACGCCGGCCGATGCGGCCGGCGACGCCGTGGAGGTGCTCGACCGCCCGCTGCCCGAAGGCGTGCGGCGTCGCGTCGTCGCGCTGGTCTCGGACGCGTTCGGTGGTCTCACGGTCACCGAACTCCCGGCTCAGCTCCGACAGTACGCGCGCTTCACGCCCACCCGGCGTGCCAAGTTCGCGGGGAACGCGATGGCGGCAGCGCTCGAGGGCGACCCCGCCTTCCGCCTGCGCATCGGTGAACGGCTGAAGGAGGGCCAGCCGGAGCTGGCCGCCGCGCTGGTGGCGGGCTCCCCGCCCGCCGCCGCGGACCCCGTCGACGTGGCGGCCGCGGCCTATGTGCTGCGCCCGGCCGGCTGGGTCAAGCTGGTGGCCGCCGCCGGCGAGGAGGCCGAGCGGGCCGGTGCCGAGCGGGCCGACGAGGAGATCCGGCTCGAGCTGGAACGGCTGCGCGAGGAACTCGCCCGGGCCCGCGCCCAGACGAAGACCGACACCGAACGGCTCCGCGCCGAACTGGACGCCGCCCGCAAGGAGGCCGACTCGCTCCAGCGCAAGCTGCGCAGCGCGGCCAACGAGGTCAAGCGCGGCGAGGCGGCGCTGCGCCGCGGCAAGGCCGAGAGCGACGCCCTGCGGGCCGAGGCGGCCGCCCAGGTGTCCGCGGCCGAGAGCGAGACCCGGCGGCTGCGGACGAGGCTCAGCGAGGCGGAGGCGTCCGTCGAGGCGGGGCGCCGGGCCGCCAGGGAAGGGCGCTCGGTCGAGGACATGCGGCTGCGGCTGCTGCTCGACACGGTGCTCGAAGCGGCCGGCGGGCTGCGGCGCGAACTGGCGCTGCCACCCTCCTCGATGCGCCCCGCGGACAGTGTGGACGCGGTGGAGCCCGGCCGGATGTCACCCAAGGACATTGCCGCCAGGGCCCTTTCGGAGACGGATCCGGCGCTGCTCGACCAGTTGCTCGCGCTGCCGCAGGCCCATCTGATCGTGGACGGCTACAACGTCACCAAGACCGGCTATCCGCAGATGCCGCTGGAGAAGCAGCGGCTGCGGCTGCTGGGCGGTCTGTCGGTGCTCGCGGCCCAGACGGGCGCCGAGATGACCTGTGTCTTCGACGGGGCGGAGCTGGCCGCTCCGGTGCTGCTCGCGCCGCCGCGCGGGGTGCGGGTGCTGTTCAGTAAACCGGGTGTCACGGCGGACGAGGTCATCCGTCAACTGGCGCGTGCCGAACCGCCCGGGCGGCCCGTCGTGGTGGTCTCCACCGACCGTGAAGTGGCTGACGGGGTGGCGAAGGCGGGAGCCAGGCCCGTTGCGTCCGTCTTGCTCCTGAAGCGGCTTTCGCGTGTCTAGCGAGCGTTGATGTGACTTGCATGGAAATCAGGGAACGGACCGTCAAGTCACCGCTACACCCTGTGTGGTGTGGGTAAAGAAGTACCCCCTGTGACGAGATTTTTCCTGTGAGGATTTGAACTGATCACAAGATGGTCACTAAGGTCGGGCCTCGAACCTTCGCACGGTTGATCACCCATCCGGGGTGGCAGTGAAGGAACCGCCGAGGCCGTGACGTGCACGGAGCTGGGGATTCATCTCCCCCATAGCCCGGTAGGCGGCTCGAGGAAGAAGGAGCTCGCCTTCGTGGGGTCCCACCGTCGTCCCAAGCAACCGAGCCGCACCCGCGTGACCGTGCTCGGCGTGACTGCCGCCGCGGCCGTTGCCCTGACCTCCCAGGCGGCCCACGCCGACCCGAAGCCGACCAAGAGCGAGGTCAAGGAGAAGGTCGACAGGCTCTACGACGAGGCGGAGAAGGCCACCGAGCAGCACAGCCTGGCCAAGGAGAAGCAGGACAAGCTCCAGAAGCAGATCGACGCGATCCAGGACAAGGTTGCGCGCGG
Source organism: Streptomyces sp. NBC_00385 (assembly GCF_035917155.1). Classification (NCBI taxonomy): domain Bacteria; kingdom Bacillati; phylum Actinomycetota; class Actinomycetes; order Kitasatosporales; family Streptomycetaceae; genus Streptomyces; species Streptomyces sp. NBC_00385. Next base: position 6,472,703 of record NZ_CP107951.1, read on the forward strand.
TCAGCAGGAGCTCAACAACCTCCGCTCCGGCCTCGGTTCCCTCGCCGCCGCGCAGTACCGCTCCGGAGGCATCGACCCCTCCGTCCAGCTCTTCCTCGCCTCGGACCCGGACAGCTTCCTGGACCAGGCCTCCGCACTCGACCAGTTGACGGCCAAGCAGGCCGAGTCGCTGGCGAAGGTGCAGGAGAAGCAGCGGTCCCTCGCGCAGGAGCGCAAGGAGGCCCAGGACAAGCTGAGCGACCTCGCGGAGGTCCGCAAGACGCTCGGCGAGAAGAAGAAGCAGCAGCAGGCCAAGCTCACCGAGGCGCGTCAACTGCTCAACACGCTCACCCAGGCCGAGCGCGACAAGATGCGCGCGGACGACCAGCGCGCCAGCCGCGCCGCCACTGCCCGGATCGACCTCGGTAACGAGGCCCCTGCCTCGGGTCTGGGGGCTGCCGCGCTCCAGGCCGCCGCCACCCAGATCGGCAAGCCTTATTCCCCCGGCCAGACGGGCCCCGGCTCCTACGACTGCTCGGGTCTGACCATGTGGGCCTACGCCCAGGCCGGTGCCAACATCACCCGCACCACGTACACCCAGATCAACCAGGGCACCCGGATCGGGCAGAGTCAGCTGAAGCCGGGCGACCTGGTCTTCTTCAACGGCAACTCCCACGTGGGCATCTACGCGGGCGGTGGGACCGTGCTCCACGCCCCGCGCTCGGGCACGTTCGTCCGCTACGAGTCGATGAGCACCATCGGCAGCTTCTACGCCGCGGTGCGCATCTGACCACGCCCGAACGGGCGAATTCCCGCGCCCCGTACTGACAGCCGCCCCGCCGGAGACCACAGGTCACCGGCGGGGCGTCACTGTGTGTACCTGCCCTCCCACCGGCGCGGTCTTTGTCCGCTCAGTGATCGTCCGACTACTGTCTGCCTGCTGTGCAGCTCCCGTGCGTCGGTCCGCCCGCCCCGGGTGGCAGGGGCTGCGCACGTCTGCGTACAGCGGAAGGGAGTGCGGCGTCCTGTGGTGTCCCATCGCCGTTCCACACAGCCCGGCGTGAGCCGGAGCGTCCGGGTGACCGTCCTGTCGGCTGCGGCGGCGACCGCCGCGGCGGCGCTCGGAGGGGCCACCGCGAACGCCGAGCCGCAGGACACACCGCGGACCGCCGGGGCCCGGGTCGACCGCCTCTTCACCGAGGCCGAGCAGGCGACCGAGCACTACAACAGGGCCGGCGAGAACGTCGCACGGCTGCGCGGAGAGGTCCGCAGGGCCCAGGACCGGGCGGCCCGGGGCCAGGAGCGCATCAACCGGATGCGCACGGAGATCGGTTCGGCCGCCCGCGAGCAGTACCGGGCCGGCGGCATCGACCCCTCCCTCGCGCTGCTGCTCTCCTCCGACCCGGACAGCTATCTCGACTCGGCCGCCACCCTGAACCGGGTCGACACGCGGCGGGCCACCGTCCTGGCCGGCCTCCGCAAGGCCCAGCAGGCGCTCGCCCAGACCCATGCGGAGGCCGCCCGCTCGCTCGCCGGTCTGGAGCGCAACCGGGCGGCCGTCAGTCGCCACAAGCGCACCGTCGAGCGCAAGCTCCACCAGGCCAGGGAGCTGCTGAAGAAGTTGCCCGGCAGCGAGCGGGACGTCTTCGAGCGGGCCTCGCGCACCGGCCGTGACGGCGGGGCAGGCGGGCCGGAGGCCGGTCTGCCCGCAGGTTCGGCCCGGGCGGCGGCCGCCGTCATGGCCGTCCAGCGGGCGCTGGGACTCCCGTACGTCTGGGGTGCGAACGGGCCCTCCGGATTCGACTGCTCCGGGCTGATGCAGTGGGCGTACGCCCAGGCGGGGGTGAGCCTGCCGCGGACCTCGCAGGCCCAGCGGTACGCCGGCCGGATGGTGCCGCTCGCCGAGGCCCGCCCCGGCGACCTCGTCGCCTACCGCGCGGACGCCAGCCACATCGGGATGTACGTGGGGAACGGCCAGGTCATCCACGCCCCCTACCCGGGCGCCCCGGTCCGCTACGACCCCGTCGGCATGATGCCCGTCTCCTCGGTCACCCGGGTCTGACCGTACCCTCGGTCATGTGGCTGATCAGGGGCGTACCGCGGGGCGTGCGCGCACAGGACGACGGCGGGCGGCGGGCGCGGTGCTCGCCGCCCTGCTGTGCGCGGCCGCCTGCACGGCCCCGGCCGACGAGGCGCCCGACACCACCGCCCGCGACATCCGGGCCACGCTGGACCGACGGGCCGCCGCCGTGCTGCACCACGACGCGGACGCCTACGTAGCCGTCGTGGACCCGGACGCCACGGCCCTGCGGGGCGCACAGCGCAAGGAGTTCGACCGCCTCGCGGACGTGCCGCTGGGCACCTGGACGTACCGGGTGACGGGCGTCGCCGCGCACGGGGCGGACCGTGCCACCGCCGACGTACGGCTCGGCTACCGGATCGAGGGCTACGACAGCGCGCCCGTCTCCGTCGACCGGGTGATCGACCTGGAGCGCGATCCGGCCGACGGCCGCTGGTACCTCACCGCCGACCGGGCCGCCGACGGCGGGAGCGAGCAGCTCTGGGAGCAGGGCGACGTCGAGGCGGTGCGCGGCACGTACAGCCTGGTGCTGGGGGTCGGCCGGTCCCGGGACGAGCTGAAGGCGATCGCCGCGACGGCGGACCGGGCCGTGCCCGAGGTGTCCGCCGCCTGGCCGGAGCACTGGGCGGGGCGCGTGGTGGTGCTGGTGCCCCGCACCGTGACGGACATGGCGGAACTGCTCGGCTCGCCCGCCGCGAACTACCGGGGCATAGCGGCCGTCACGACCGGCGAGACCGGCGGCTCGGGGAAGGCGCCCGCCGACCGGGTGATCGTCAACCCGGAGGCATACGCCATGCTCGGCGCCTTCGGACAGCGCGTCGTCCTCACCCACGAGACCACCCATGTGGCCACCCGCACCGACACCTCGGCCGCCACCCCGGCCTGGCTCTCCGAGGGCTTCGCGGACTGGGCCGCCTACCGGGACGGGCGGCGCACCGCCGCCGAGATCGCCCCCGAACTGGGCTCCGCCGTCACCAGCGGCGACGTACCCGCCGCGCTGCCCACGGACGAGGACTTCGGTTTCGCCGGAGACGCGGACCGGCTGGCGAGGGCGTACGAGGGCGGCTGGCTGGCCTGCGAGCTCATCGCCGAGCAATGGGGCGAGGAGAAGCTGTTCGCCTTCTACCGGGCCGTCGGGGGGCACCCGGGGCGGGACGGGGCGGTGGAGCAGGCCCTGCACGAGGTGCTCGGCACCACTCCGCAGGACTTCACGGTGCGCTGGCGGGAGTATCTGGAGAGCCGGTTCGGCTGAGCGCGGGCGCGGGTTCCGCGGCGGGAACACCGCCGGCCGGGGCGCGCACGGTGTCCCGCCACAGCCGCGCGCACGCCAGCAGGCACGCGGCGACCAGCAGCCCGTTGCGCACGAACATCAGGGTCACCCCCGTCGCGTCGCTGGTCACCACATGGCCGAAACCGAGCGGGAACTCCAGCTGGGTCACCCCGGTCGCCACCAGCACCAGCGCCGCCGGCCAGCCCATCCGGCTCTCCCGGAAGACCAGGCACACCGCGGCCAGACCGACCAGCCACAGCATGTACTGCGGGCTGATCACCCGGCTCGTGGTCGTGAACAGGAGCACCGCGGTGAACGCCGCGTCCGCCGTCGTGCTCACCCCGAACGTGCGCGCCCGCAGCCGCCACACCAGCAGCCAGCCGAACGCGACGACGCTCAGCCCCAGGGAGAGGGTGCTCACCAGCGGCACGTGCGGCCCCAGGAACTCCAGCGAGCCGTAGTGCAGCTCCACCCGGCCCTGCCAGCCGAACTGCCGTGCCACATGGAAGACCAGCGCCCCCAGCGACTCGACCTCGGTACCCCGGTCCCGCTGGAAGCCCAGGAACGCCAGCGCGCCCGGCGCCGCCGCCGTGCACAGCACCAGCAGCCCGAGCGCCACCCCGGCCGCCGTCGTCCACGCCAGGCGGGTCCGCCGGCCGCGGGCGGTACCGGCGAGCACCAGCGCCGGCCACACCTTCAGCAGCGCCCCGAACGCCGCCAGCGCCCCCAGCAGCCGCGGATGCCGGATCCCCGCCAGCAGCGCCGCCACCGCCACGGCCGTCACCATCACGTCGTACCGGGCGTACGCCGTCGTACCCAGCAGCGGTACCCCCGCCACCCACACCCAGGCCCCGGCCGTCCGCCGGGCGGCGCCCCGGTCCGCGTACAGCAGCAGGCCCAGCACCAGCGCGTCGCACAGGAAGGCCAGCACGAAGAAGGCCGACGCGTAGTCAAGGAAGGGCAGCAGGGCGGGGGAGAGGATCGCGAGGGCCGCGACGGGCGGGTACTGCCAGGTGACGTCGGACTGCGGATAGCTGCCCGACCTCAGCACGTCGTACCAGCCGTGGTAGATCACCGACACATCGCTCGTCACGTCGGGGCCCGGCACCACGATCACCTTGATGACGCAGAGCAGGAGCAGGGATCTGGTGAGCGCCCACACCGCGAAGGCTGCCGGCCGTGTGCCACTCGAACCCGTCATGTCCCGCCTCACCGTTCCCTTGCCGTACGAGGTGCCATGATGCCCGCCCCCGCTGTGCGGAGCCCGCAGGGCCGGGCCCGGGAGCGCCCGTGGCGTCGCGGGCGGTACCGGGCGGCCCCCGGCAGGGCCGCCCGGTACTGTCGGCGGCGATGGACAAGACCTTGATCGTGACCAATGACTTCCCGCCCCGCCCCGGTGGCATCCAGGCGTTCCTGCACAACATGGCGCTCCGCCTGGACCCGGAACAGGTCGTCGTCTACGCCTCCACCTGGAAGCGCGGCGCCGAGGGTGCGGCGGCCACCGCCGCCTTCGACGCCGAGCAGCCCTTCACCGTGGTCCGCGACCGTACGACGATGCTGCTGCCGACCCCGCGGGTGACCCGGCGTGCCGTGGAGCTGCTGCGCACCCACGGCTGTTCCTCCGTCTGGTTCGGCGCCGCCGCCCCGCTCGGCCTCATGGCACCGGCGCTGCGCCGGGCCGGTGCCCGCAGGCTGGTCGCCACCACGCACGGGCACGAGGCCGGCTGGGCCCAGCTGCCCGCCTCCCGGCAGCTGCTGCGGCGGATCGGCGAGGGCACGGACACCCTCACCTACCTCGGCGAGTACACCCGCTCCCGGATCGCCGCCGCGCTCACCCCGGCCGCCGCCGCACGCATGGTCCAGCTGCCGCCCGGCGTCGACGAGAAGACCTTCCACCCGGACTCCGGCGGCGACCGCGTCAGGGCCCGGCTCGGGCTCACCGACCGGCCGGTCGTCGTCTGCGTGTCCCGGCTGGTGCCCCGCAAGGGCCAGGACACCCTGATCCTCGCGATGCCCGCGATCCTGGCCGAGGTGCCCGACGCCGTCCTGCTGATCGTCGGCGGCGGGCCGTACGCCGGTGAGCTGAAGAAGCTGGCGGCGGACACCGGGGTGCTGGACTCGGTGCGGTTCACCGGACCGGTGCCGTGGGAGGAACTGCCCGCGCACTACGGGGCCGGTGACGTCTTCGCGATGCCGTGCCGCACCCGGCGTGGCGGCCTCGACGTGGAGGGCCTCGGCATCGTCTACCTGGAGGCGTCCGCGACCGGGCTGCCGGTCGTGGCGGGCGACTCGGGCGGCGCCCCGGACTCCGTGCTCGACGGCGAGACGGGGTGGGTGGTGCGCGGCGGCTCGGCCGAGGAGTCGGCGGAGCGGATCGTCGCGCTGCTCGGTGACGCGGAGCTGCGCCGGCGGATGGGGGAGCGGGGCCGCGCCTGGGTCGAGGAGAAGTGGCGCTGGGACCTGCTGGCGGAGCGGCTCAGGGAACTGCTCTGAGCGACCGGGTACGCGGAAGGGGCTCGCGGAACGGGCCGACCGGGTACGCGGAAGGGGCCCGTCCTGCGGGCCCCTTCCGGTCGCACGGCATCAGCCGCGGTAGATCGACTCCACCTCGTCCGCGAAGTCCTTCGCCACCACGTTCCGCTTCAGCTTCAGCGACGGCGTGATGTGGCCCGCCTCCTCGGTGAACTGGGCGGCCAGGATGCGGAACTTGCGTACCGACTCGGCCTTGGACACCGCGGCATTGCCGTCGTCGATCGCGCGCTGCACCTCGGCCAGCAGCTCCGGGTCCTCACGCAGCGACAGGGCGGTCGAGCCGACGGGCTTGCCGTGCTCCTCGGCCCAGTGGCCCAGGAACTCCTCGTCCAGCGTCACCAGCGCGCCCACGAACGGGCGGCCGTCGCCGACGACCATGCACTCCGCGACCAGGGCGTGCCCGCGGATGCGGTCCTCGATGACGGCGGGAGCGACGTTCTTGCCGCCCGCCGTCACGATGATCTCCTTCTTGCGGCCGGTGATCGCGAGGTAGCCGTCCTCGTCGAGGGTGCCGATGTCGCCGGTGTGGAACCAGCCGTCGGCCAGCGCCTCGGCGGTCGCCGCCTCGTTGTTCCAGTAGCCGGAGAACAGGTGCTCGCCGTGCAGCAGCACCTCGCCGTCGTCGGCGATGCGTACGACGGAGCCGGGCAGCGGCTGGCCGACCGTACCGATCTTCTGGCGGTCCCACGGGTTGAAGGCGGTGGCCGCGCACGACTCCGTCAGGCCGTAGCCCTCCAGGACGGTGAAGCCGATGCCCCGGTAGAAGTGGCCGAGCCGCTCACCGAGCGGAGCGCCGCCGGAGATCGCGTGCTCACCGCGCCCGCCGAGTACGGCCCGCAGCTTGCTGTAGACCAGCCGGTCGAACACCTTGTGCTTGAACTTCAGGCCCACCGACGGCCCCTGCGGTGTGCCCAGCGCACGGCTGTAGGCGATCGCCGTGTTCGCGGCCCGGTCGAAGATCTTGCCCTTGCCGTCGGCCTGCGCCTTGGCCCGGGCCGAGTTGTAGACCTTCTCGAAGACCCGCGGCACCCCGAGGATCAGGGTCGGCCGGAACGCGGCCAGTTCATCGGTGAGGTTCTTGATGTCCGGTACGCAGCCGAGCTTGATCGGTGCCATCACGGAGGCGACCTCGACCAGCCGGCCGAAGACGTGCGCGGCGGGCAGGAAGAGCAGCACGGAGCACTCGCCGGTACGGAACAGCGGCTTCAGCCGCTCCACCACGTTGCCGCACTCCGCGAAGAAGCTGCGGTGCGTCAGCACACAGCCCTTGGGGCGGCCGGTGGTGCCCGAGGTGTACACGATCGTGGCCGGGTCGTCGGCCTTGGCGCTCATGCTGCGCAGGTCCACGGTCTCGTCGGAGACCTCCGCACCCGACACCGTCAGCTCGTCGACAGCGCCCTTGTCGATCTGCCACACATGGCGCAGCGCCGGCAGCCGGTCGCGTACCGAGGCCACGGCTTCCGCGTGGGCGTCGCTCTCCACCAGGACCGCGACGGCGCCCGAGTCGCCGAGGATCCACTGGACCTGCTCGGCGGAGCTCGTCTCGTACACCGGCACGGTGACGGCGCCCGCGCTCCAGATCGCGAAGTCCAGCAGCACCCACTCGTAGCGGGTGCGGGACATCAGGGCGACCCGGTCGCCGGGTTCGACACCGGCGGCGATCAGCCCCTTGGCTGCCGCTCTGACCTCGGCCAGGAACTGGGTGGCCGTCACGTCCGTCCAGACGCCGGCCACCTTGCGGCTCATCACCGCGACGTCGGCATGCTGAGCGGCATTGCGGCGGATGAGATCCGTCAGGTTGCCGTCCGAGGGGACCTCGTACAGGGCCGGAAGGCTGAACTCGCGCAAGACTGCTGCTCCTCATCGGGCTCCGGTGCCACGGCTCTGTGTGACGCACCGGCTGCGGTCCAAGATCGGGGGTGCTCAGTGGGGTGAGCACGACTGGACTGCCCGGACGTTACCCACCGGTACTCGGTTCCGGATAGGGGGTTCAGGCCAGATGTCTTATGCGTCACACATATCGGTGGTCCTCATCCGCACAGTAGTGCACCCCGCTCAACACTCGGAGGTAACCGCAGGTCCGGCCGCCTCTACCCACCTGGGCGCCCGGGTCCTAGGGTGATCGTCATGCGAGCAGGACCGAACAGCCGGAACGCGTCCGCCGGACGCCGCACCCGCGTCCACGTGGTCAGCGACGTACACGGCAACACCGAGGCACTGGCCCGCGCCGGGGACGGCGCCGACGCCCTCGTCTGCCTGGGTGACCTGGTGCTCTTCCTCGACTACGCGGACCACTCGCGCGGCATCTTCCCCGATCTCTTCGGCGTCGAGAACGCCCACCGGATCGTCGCCCTGCGCACCGAACGCCGTTTCGAGGAGGCCCGGGACTTCGGCCGGGAGCTGTGGGCGGGGCTGGACCGCAATGCCGCGATCGTCGCCGCCGTCCGGAAGCAGTACGCCGAGATGTTCGCGGCGCTGCCCACTCCGACGTACGCCACCTACGGCAACGTCGACATCCCGGGTCTGTGGCCGGAGTACGCGGGACCCGGTACCACCGTCCTGGACGGCGACCGCGTCGAGATCGGCGGCCGCGTCTTCGGCTTCGTCGGCGGCGGCCTGCAGACCCCGATGCGCACCCCGTACGAGATCAGCGACGAGGAGTACGCGGCCAAGATCGAGGCGGTCGGCCCGGTCGACGTGCTCTGCACCCACATCCCGCCCGAGGTCCCGGAGCTGACGTACGACACCGTGGCCCGCCGCTTCGAGCGCGGCAGCCGGGCCCTGCTCGACGCCATCCGCCGCACCCGCCCCCGCTACTCCCTGTTCGGCCACGTCCACCAGCCGCTGGCCCGCCGGATGCGGATCGGCGACACCGAGTGCGTGAACGTCGGCCACTTCGCCTCGACCGGCCGGCCCTGGGCGCTGGAATGGTGACCGCTCACCCCGCCCGAACCGGCCGGGCCCTGGAACGAGGCGCGGTGCTCACGCGATAGCCTTCTGGCGGCAGGCCTCTGCCGATCGACCGGTACACCGCACTGGAGGGCCACAGCGATGGCTGAACACACCAGCTCGAGCATCACGATCGAGGCGGCACCGGCCGACGTCATGGGTGTGATCGCCGACTTCGACCGCTATCCGGAATGGACCGGCGAGGTCAAGGAGGCCGAGGTACTCGGCACCGACGACCGCGGCCGCGCCGAGAAGGTCCGGCTCGTCCTGGACGCCGGAGCGATCAAGGACGACCACACCCTCGCCTACACCTGGATCGGCGACTACGAGGTCAGCTGGACCCTGGTCAAGTCCCAGATGCTGCGCGCCATCGACGGCTCGTACGCGCTCGCACCGCTCGGCGACGGCGACCGCACCGAGGTCACCTACCGGCTGACCGTGGACGTCAAGATCCCGATGCTCGGCATGATCAAGCGCAAGGCCGAGAAGGTCATCATCGACCGCGCCCTGGCCGGTCTCAAGAAGCGTGTCGAGTCCGTCCCGAAGGCCTGATCCGGTGCGTACGGTCCTGGTCACCGGCCTCGGCGGCGCCGGCCGTACCACCGTCGCGGCGGCCACCGCGCTGGCCGGGGCCCGCGGCGGCGCCCGCACCCTGCTGATCTCCGCCGACGCCATACCCGGCTTCCCGACGGCCACCGAACCCACCGGGGTCACCGACGGCCTGTGGTCCGTCCGGATCGACTCCGGCGCGCACTTCCGCAGCGAACTCCTCACGCTCCAGGACCAGTTGTCCGGCGTGCTCGACCTGCTCGGCGGCAACCGCATGGACGGCGAGGAGCTCACCGAACTTCCCGGCAGCGCCGAACTCGCCCTGCTGCACTCCCTGCGCCGCGCCGCGCAGGGCGACTGGTCCCGCGCCGGCTACGACCTCCTCGTCGTCGACCTGCCGCCGCTGCGCGAAGCCCTCGCCGTGCTGGCCCTTCCCGAACAGCTGCGCCGCTACCTGCGCCGGCTGCTGCCCCAGGAACGCCAGGCCGCCCGCGCCCTGCGCCCGATGCTCGCGCAGCTCGCCGGTGTGCCCATGCCCGCCCAGTGGCTGTACGAGGCCGCCGCCCGGCGTGACGCCGAGCTGGCCGGGGTCCAGGCGCTGATCGAGGACCGCACGACGACGCTCCGGCTGGTCGCCGAACCGGGCCCGGCCGCCGAGGACGCCCTGCACACCGCCCGCACCGGGCTCGCCCTGCACGGGCTGCGGGTCGACGCCCTGGTCGCCAACCGGGTGCTGCCGCGCCACTCGTCCGACCCCTGGTTCGCCGCGCTCTCCGCACAGCAGGACAAGTGCCTCGACCACTGGCACGAGGAGCGGCCCGCCGAGGCCCCGCTGCTGCGGCTGCCCCACCTCGGCCGCGATCCGCAGGGCCCCGGTGACCTCGCCGGTCTCGTGGACGACACGCCCGCGCTGCTCCCGGACAGCCGCGAGGGCGGGCGCGCCGAGGACGCCTGGTGGATCGAGGAGGCCGGAGCCCCCGAAGGGCAGGACGACGCCGACGGCATACTCGTCTGGTGCCTGCGCCTGCCCGGCGCCGTCAAGAAGGACCTCCAGCTGGTCCGGCGCGGCAGCGAACTGCTTCTCACCGTCGGCCCCTTCCACCGCATCGTGCCCCTGGAGTCCGCGCTGCGCCGCTGCACCGTCTCCGGCGCGGCCCTCACCGACGGGGTGCTGCGGGTCCGCTTCACACCGGATCCCGCACTGTGGCCGAGGACGGGCTGAACGGCGTACCACCGTTCGGGTACCGTCGTTGGTAGGGGTCCCGGATGCCGGGCCGCCGTCCCACCACGCCGCAGGAGTCCGCCATGAGCGAAGCCACCGATCGTCCCGTCGACGACGACGCGTGGGCGCAGGCCTGTGCCGAGGACCTCGCCGCCGAGAAGGCCCGCCGTCGCGCCGAGAACGGCCCGCCGCCCGGTTCCGCCGCCGAGGAGCTGCGCAAGCTGGTCGACGCCGTGGCCGACAAGCTCGGCTCCCTCCAGACACCCCTGCTCGGCGTGGCGGCCCAGGGTGCCGTGCAGCAGGTCATCAAGCAGGCGAAGTCCGCGGTCGAGCCCGTCATCGAACGTAATCCGGACGTTTTCGATCACATTGCCGCCGCCGGCAGCGAACTGCTGGCCGCCTACCGCTCGGCGGTCGAGGGACAGGAACGCCGCTGGACCCAGGGTGCGGGGGACCCCGCAGGCACGGAAACGAAGGCGGACGGCCCCACCGACCCGCGAGATGAGGGGCCCGGGGCCGGCGAGCACATCGACCTGGACTGACCGGCACCGACAGGACGGGGCCCGGCCTCGGGTACGGTTGCCCCAGCGGGGCTCGACCGAAACTGAGGGATTCATGGGACTCACCATCGGCGTCGATATCGGCGGCACGAAGATCGCAGCAGGAGTGGTGGACGAAGAGGGCCACATCCTCTCGACCTTCAAGGTGTCGACCCCGCCGACGGCTGAAGGCATCGTGGACGCCATCGCGGCGGCGGTGTCCGGCGCGAGCGACGGGCATCCGGTCGAGGCGGTCGGCATCGGCGCGGCCGGATACGTCGACGACAAGCGGGCCACGGTGCTGTTCGCGCCGAACATCAACTGGCGCCACGAGCCGCTGAAGGACAAGGTCGAGCAGCGCGTCGGCCTTCCGGTGGTCGTCGAGAACGACGCCAACGCGGCCGCCTGGGGCGAATACCGCTTCGGTGCCGGCCAGGGCCACGACGACGTCATCTGCATCACGCTGGGCACGGGCCTCGGCGGCGGCATCATCATCGGCAACAAGCTGCGCCGCGGACGCTTCGGCGTGGCCGCCGAGTTCGGCCACATCCGGGTCGTCCCGGACGGGCTGCTCTGCGGCTGCGGCAGCCAGGGCTGCTGGGAGCAGTACGCCTCCGGCCGCGCCCTCGTGCGGTACGCGAAGCAGCGCGCCAACGCCACCCCCGAGAACGCCACGATCCTGCTGGCGCTCGGCGACGGCACGGTCGAGGGCATCGAGGGCAAGCACATCAGCGAGGCCGCCCGGCAGGGCTGCCCGGTGGCCGTCGACTCGTTCCGCGAGCTGGCCCGCTGGGCCGGCGCCGGACTGGCCGACCTCGCCTCGCTCTTCGACCCGTCCGCCTTCATCGTCGGCGGCGGCGTCTCGGACGAGGGCGAACTGGTCCTCGACCCGATCCGCAAGTCGTTCCGACGCTGGCTCATCGGCGGCGAATGGCGCCCGCACGCCCAGGTTCTCGCGGCCCAACTGGGCGGCAAGGCCGGACTCGTGGGCGCGGCGGACCTGGCCCGGCAGGGCTGATCCGACCCGGCACCACGGATATGACGGACGCCCGCCGCGCCCCTCTCGGGGAGCGGCGGGCGTCCGTCGTATCGTGACCGGCATGGCCATGATGTCGCTGCCCGACTCCCGCACCGAGCAGGACGGCTCGGCCGTCGTCAGAGTGCTCAGTTACAACATCCGGTCGATGCGCGACGACTTCGAGGCCCTGGTCCGCGTCATCCGCGCCTGCGCACCGGATCTGGTCCTCATCCAGGAGGCCCCGCGCTTCTTCCGCTGGCGCAAGGCCGCCGCCCGGCTGGCAGCCCGCACCGACCTGGTGGTCCTCGGTGGCGGTGGCACCGCGGCCGGCCCCCTGCTGCTCTGCTCGCTGCGCGCCACGGTGGAACGCACCGAGGACATCCTGCTGCCCCTCACCCCGGGACTGCACCGCAGGGGCTTCGCCACCGCGGTGGTCCGGATCGCCGGCACCAGGATCGGGGTGCTGAGCTGCCATCTGAGCCTCGACCGCACGGAACGCCTCGCCCAGGCCGGGCGCCTGCTGGAGACGGTGGACGCGATGGGCGTGGAGCACGTGGTCGTCGCCGGTGACCTCAACGACGTACCGAGCGGGCGGGCCTTCCGGCTGCTCGCCGGCCGCTTCCAGGACTGCTGGGCCCTGCGGCCCCGGGGCGGCGAGTACACCTTCCCGCCGCACGACCCGCACAAGCGGCTCGATGCCGTCTTCGCGACCGGCGGCATCGAGGTGCTCGGCTGCGGGGTCCCGACGGGACTGCCCGGGGTGTGGCCGCCCGACCTGCTGGCGGCCACCGACCACCTGCCGGTGCTGGCCGCGCTGCGGGTGCCGGCGGGGCCCGTGGGCGGGCGGCAGAGGGGGCTTTGACCTTGCCCCTGTCCTTGGGCGCGGGGTTCCGTCCTCAAGCGCCGGACGGGCTTGAATTGCGCGGGTGCTCCGCCGTGTACGGGGTGCGCCTCTGTCCGGTGGGTGAGGGACCCCACCCGGCATCATTCGCGTCTGCACGCCGGCGATGCGACTGTCGCAGACGCGAGACGGCCGGTCCGGGGCCGTGCAGGGGAGTCCCCGCAGGACGACGCACATCGACCCGGGTCCTTCGCGTACCGGCGGAACGTGCGGCGTCCGAGGAGATCTCCCCGGAGGGGCCTCGGACCCCCACCACCGGCATGGGCGCACCCGCACCCCGCGGAGCGACCCGCACCACATCAAGCCCGTCCGGCGCTTGAGGACGGAACCCTCAGCGCCGGACCGGGGCAAGGTAAAGGCCCCCTGCCGCCCGCCCAAGGGCCCCGCTCAGACCACCGCGCCGCGGCCGGGGTCGTCCCCGTCCTCGTCGTCGTGCTCCATCCGCGCCACCAGCGTCGCGAAACCGCCCAGGAAGCCGCCGACGCAGACCGTGGTCAGCCACCAGGTCATCTCCCACTGGAGCAGCACCGCCAGCAGCAGCAGGACGGGGCCGCCGATCACCGCGAGCCAGGCGAACTTCGCCGTGACGTCGGCCTCCGGCAGCGGCGGCGGCTCCGGCGGCACGAAGTGCCCCTCGCCGCTGTCGTCATCGTCGTCGATGTCGCCCTCGGCGGGCTCCGCCGGCTCGTAGTCGCGCGGGCCGCCGACCCCCGGGGCGAAGACCACCGAGCTGCCGAGCGGCTTCTCCGGCGGCTTGGGCCGGCTCTTCCCGAGGCCCTTGTCCGGGTCCGGGGCGACGGCGTCCTCCTCCGGGAGCGCGAGGTCCTCGACGGACCGGAAGGGCCTGGCGCCCGGCGGGTCCGGCGGCTCCTCCCCGTACCCCTCGACGATCGCCTTCCAGACAGCGTCCTCGTCGACCGGGCGTTCGCCCTCCGCGCCGTTGGGCGCGGGCAGGTTCTCCGGCGCCGGCGCACCGCCGCCCTCCTCGTCGGGGACGGCCGTCCCTCCGGCGGGGAGGGGCTCGCGCTCCTCCTCGCTGCCTGTGCGCTCCGCGTCGTGCTCAGCCACCGGACGTGCTCCCCTTCATTCCGACGCTCGGAGCGAGGCGGCCGATGAACGAGTAGCTCTCGTCGAAGATCCGCTCCGCATCGTGGTCCAACGTCGCAACGTGGTAGCTCTGTTCCAGCAGGATCTCCTCGACGTCCGTCGAGGACACCCGGCTCAGGATCCGGGCGGTGTCGGCCGGCGGTACGACATGGTCCTGCGGGCTGTGCAGCAGCAGGACCGGCTGCGTCACCTGGGGCAGTTCGGCGTCGACCAGCCGGAAGAACTTTCGCAGTGAGTGCGCCGCGTGCAGCGGCACGCGCTCGTAGCCCACCTCGCGCGAACCCTCCAGGGCGATGTCGCCCACCAGCCCCTTCGTCGTCGGCACCAGGTGGCGGACGACCGGAAGGGCGTGTGCCGCCAGGCCGTGGACCTTGTTGCCCGGGTTGACCAGCACGAGGCCCCGGACGGCGTCGCCGTGCTTCGCCGCGAGCCGCAGGGACAGCGCGCCACCCATGGAGAGCCCGAACACGAAGACCTGCTCGCACCGCTCCAGCAGTGCCCGCAGCTCGCGGTCCACCTCCGCGTACCAGTCCTGCCAGCCGGTGACCTGCATGTCCTCCCAGCGCGTGCCGTGCCCGGGCAGCAGCGGCAGCGAGACCGTGAGCCCGCGCTCCGCCAGATAGTCGGCCCAGGGGCGCAGCGACTGCGGGGAGCCGGTGAATCCGTGGCAGAGAAGGACGCCGACCTCTCCGCCCTCGTGGCGGAACGGCTCGGCTCCAGGAAGGACCGGCACCGGGGTCTCCTGTTCGTGAGGCTCGAAGGGGAGCGAAAGGGGGGAGCGCAGAAGGATTACTTCACCGTACGCGACCGGACCGACACCGACCAGGGCCGTCACCGGCCGGGGCCGGGGACACCCCGCCCGTGCCGGGCGGGAGCCGGGGCGGTCGCATGCCTTAAGGTCTGTCGGACAGCACACAGGAGGCACCCGAGTTGATCTACGGCGCTATGAAGTTCTCCATCGGCGGGTCTCTGAAGCTCGCCTTCAGGCCGTGGGTGGAGGGCCTGGAGAACATCCCCGCGCAGGGGCCCGCGATCCTCGCCAGCAACCATCTGTCGTTCTCCGACTCCTTCTTCCTGCCCGCTGTCCTGGACCGCAAGGTCACCTTCATCGCCAAGTCCGAGTACTTCACCGCGCCCGGGGTCAAGGGAAAGCTCACCGCCGCCTTCTTCAAGGGCGTCGGACAGCTCCCGGTGGACCGCTCGGGCGCCCGCGGGGCCGGTGAGGCGGCGATCAAGGCCGGTATCGAGGTCATCGAGAGCGGCGGCCTGTTCGGCATCTACCCGGAGGGCACCCGGTCGCCCGACGGCCGCCTCTACCGGGGCAAGCCCGGCGGCCTCGCCCGGGTGGCGCTCGCCACCGGCGCGCCGGTCATCCCCGTCGCGATGATCGACACGGAGAAGATCCAGCCGCCCGGCCAGGTGATGCCGAAGCTGATGCGTCCGGGGATCAGGATCGGCAAGCCGCTCGACTTCAGCCGCTACCACGGCATGGAGGGCGACCGCTTCATCCTCCGCTCGGTCACCGACGAGGTGATGTACGAGATCATGAAGCTCTCCGGCCAGGAGTACGTCGACATCTACGCGACCGCCGCGAAGCGGCAGCTCGCCGACGAGGCGAAGCGACGGGCCGAGGCCACGAAGAAGGCGTCATCGGGCGCGGAAGCGGACCGCGACGACGCCTGAGGGCGCGGTGGTCCGCCGGGGGCGGGGGAGAACAGCATGGCCAAGCGTGTACGTGTGGTGCGGATGTCGGTCGAGCAGCCGCTGTGGCGTGCCCTGACCGCGTACCGCATCCTGACGATGCTCTACGCGATCCTGCTCGCCGTCTTCGGGCGAGAGAAGTACGACCGGCCGTGGGTGGCCATCGCCTTCCTGGCCGTCATGACCGTCTGGACGCTCGCCACCCTGCCGAAGGTCGCGGGCGCCGCGGCCTGCACCAAGCGCTTCCTGGGCGCGGACCTCACCCTCGCGCTCGTCGGCATCCTCGTCACCCCGCTCGCCGACTTCCAGGCCCAGCACGTCGACGGCCCGACGCTGCCGTCCATCTGGACCGCCGGATCCGTCCTGGCCTTCGCGATCAAGGGCGGCTGGCGATGGGCGGCGTTCGCCTCCACCTTCGTCGCCGTCGCCAACCTGATCGAGCGCGCCGAACCCAGCCGCGACACCCTGCACAACGTCCTGCTGGTCTGGGTCGCCTCCATCGCCATCGGGTACGTCGTCGAGGTCGCCCGCGCCAGTGAACGCACCCTCGCCCGCGCCCTGGAGATCGAGGCCGCGACCCGGGAGCGGGAGCGTCTCGCCCGCGACATCCACGACAGCGTGCTCCAGGTCCTCGCCATGGTGCAGCGCCGGGGCACGGCGATCGGCGGCGAGGCCGCCGAACTGGGCCGGATGGCCGGGGAGCAGGAGGTCGCCCTGCGCACCTTGGTCTCCAGCGGCCTGGTGCCCCCCACCCGGGTCTCCGAGGACGCGGCCGAGGGCGCCGTCGTGCGGACCGTCGAGACGGACGACGACGAGACCGCGGCCCCGGCCGAGACCGATCTGCGGGCCCTGCTCGCCCCGCACGCCGGATCCCGGGTCACCTTCGCGGAGCCCGGCGCACCGGTGCTGCTCACGCCCGCGGCGGCCGGGGAACTGGCGGCGGCCGTCAGCGCGGCCCTGGACAATGTCCGGGTGCACGCGGGGGAGAGCGCCCAGGCGTGGATCCTGGTCGAGGACTGGCCGGACGAGGTGATCGTCACGGTCCGGGACGACGGACCGGGCATCCCGGAGGGCCGGCTCGCCCAGGCCGAGGGGGAAGGACGCCTCGGCGTCGCCCTGTCGATCCGCGGGCGGCTGCGCGATCTGGGCGGCACGGCCGAGCTGATCTCCGTACCCGGTCAGGGCACCGAGGTCGAACTGAAGGTTCCGAAGGTTTCACGGGGGAAGGCGGGTTCGGTCCGATGAGCGGAGCACACGAAGAAGGCGCAGGGCAGCAGCGGCCCATCAGAGTGATGGTCGTCGACGACCATCCGATGTGGCGCGACGCCGTCGCCCGCGACCTGGCGGAGTCGGGCTTCGACGTGGTGGCGACCGCGGGCGACGGCCCGCAGGCCGTCCGCCGGGCCGGCGCCGTCACCCCCGACGTCCTGGTCCTCGACCTCAACCTGCCCGGGATGCCGGGCGTCCAGGTCTGCAAGGAACTCGTCGGATCCCAGCCCGGACTGCGCGTCCTGGTGCTCTCCGCGAGCGGCGAGCA
Organism: Streptomyces sp. NBC_00385; assembly: GCF_035917155.1. Taxonomy (NCBI): domain Bacteria; kingdom Bacillati; phylum Actinomycetota; class Actinomycetes; order Kitasatosporales; family Streptomycetaceae; genus Streptomyces; species Streptomyces sp. NBC_00385. The sequence continues at coordinate 6,490,087 of NZ_CP107951.1, forward strand.
CGCCGACGTGCTGGAAGCGGTCAAGTCGGGCGCCACCGGCTATCTGCTGAAGTCGGCGAGCACCCAGGAGCTGACCGACGCGGTCCGCTCCACCGCCGTGGGCGACCCGGTCTTCACCCCCGGCCTGGCCGGACTCGTCCTGGGCGAGTACCGCAGACTGGCCTCCGAACCCGCACCCGCCGCGTCGAACGAGCCGAAGGCCCCGGAGCTCACGGACCGGGAGACCGAGGTACTGCGGCTGGTGGCCAAGGGGCTCTCGTACAAGCAGATCGCCGAGCGGCTGGTCATCTCGCACCGCACCGTCCAGAACCATGTGCAGAACACCCTGGGCAAGCTCCAGCTCCACAACAGGGTGGAGCTCGTGCGGTACGCCATCGAACGCGGCCTCGACGACGTCTGAGATCAACACCCGCACATTGCGCGGGAATTGACCGTCCGACCCATCCCGCTGTGACCTGGATCACCCCTAGACTGTCCGGCACATGGGGGGCGGCGTCGCGGGGCTGGGCACGCACATCTGCGGCGTTGTCGTCAATCACCAGGGCTCCGCCATGGCTCAATCCTCCGCCTTGCAGCTGCACGCACCCAGCCCCGCTCCTTCTTCCGCCCCCCCATGTGCCGGACAGTCTTGGCGTGGAGCTGAGTGAGCTCACTTCGGCGAAGGGATGCTTCATGCGGGTCGGAGTACTGACCGGGGGCGGCGACTGCCCCGGGCTCAACGCGGTCATCCGTGCCATCGTCCGCAAGGGCGTGCAGGAGTACGACTACGACTTCATCGGCTTCCGGGACGGCTGGCGCGGAGCGCTGGAGGGAGAGACGGTCCCGCTCTCCATCCCGGCCGTGCGCGGCATCCTGCCGCGCGGCGGCACCATCATCGGATCCTCGCGCACCAACCCGCTCAATGCCGAGCACGGTGTCCGCCGGGTGCGGGAGACCCTCGCCAAGCACGAGGTCGACGCACTCGTCACGATCGGCGGCGAGGACACCCTCGGTGTGGCGGCCACCCTGTCCGACACGTACGGCGTCCCCTGCGTCGGCGTACCCAAGACCATCGACAACGACCTGTCCGCCACCGACTACACCTTCGGCTTCGACACCGCCGTCAACATCGCGACCGAGGCCATCGACCGGCTGCACACCACGGCCGAATCCCATATGCGGGTCCTCGTCGTCGAGGTGATGGGCCGCCACGCGGGCTGGATCGCCCTCCACTCGGGGCTGGCCGGCGGCGCCAACGTCATCCTCATCCCGGAACAGCGCTTCGACATCGATCAGGTCTGTGCCTGGGTGACCTTCCGCTTCCGGGCGAGCTACGCACCGATCGTCGTGGTCGCCGAAGGGGCGGCGCCCGCCCGGGGGGAGATGGTCCTCAAGGACGGTTCGCACGACTCCTTCGGCCATGTCCGCCTCTCCGGGGTGGGCGAGTGGCTGGCCAAGGAGATCGAGAGCCGCACCGGCAAGGAGGCCAGGACCACCGTGCTCGGCCATGTCCAGCGCGGCGGAACCCCCAGCGCCTTCGACCGCTGGCTGGCCACCCGCTTCGGGCTGCACGCCATCGAAGCCGTGCGCGACGGCGACTTCGGGAAGATGGTCGCCCTGCGCGGCACGGACATCGTGCGGGTGCCGATAGCGGAGGCCACCGCCCGCCTCAAGACGGTCGACCCGGCCCTCTACGCGGAGGTGGGCGTCTTCTTCGGCTGAGCGGCGAGCCGGAGGGACGGGCCGTATATTCGCGATGACCGGCCCCGCGGGGCCCGCTCCCGGAGCGGGCCCCGCACCCAGCCCGCATCCGTCACGGGAGACGTCGTGGAAATCCTGGCCTTCGGTGTGCAGTCCGACGAGAAGCCTCTGATCGAGAAGGCGTTCGCCGGGAAGCACGAGGTGCGCTGCCTGGACGTCTTCCTGAACCGGGACACCGCACCCATCGCGGCGGGCTACGAGGTCATCTCCACCAGCGTCAACGCCGACCTGGGCGGCAAGGTCCTGCAGACCCTCGCGGCCGGCGGCACCCAGATGATCGCCCAGCGCTCCACCGGCTTCAACAACATCGATCTGGACGTCGCCGAGCGCCTCGCCCTGAGGGTCTCCCGGGTCTCCTGGTACTCGCCCTACTCGGTCGCCGAGTTCGCCTGGACCCTCGCCATGGCGGTCAACCGCCGCGTCGTCCGCGCCACGATCCGCACCCGGGACTTCGACTTCCGCCTCGACGGTCTCCTCGGCCGGGACATGCACGGCCGCACGGCCGGCATCATCGGCACCGGCAAGATCGGCGAGGCGTTCACCCGTATCGCCCATGGCTTCGGCATGAATCTGCTCGGCTGGGACGTCGCCGAGAACCCGGCCTGCGTCGAGCTCGGCATGCGCTACGTCGACAAGGAACAGCTCCTCGCCGAGTCCGACCTGATCAGCCTGCACGTCCCCCTGCTGCCCGCGACCCACCACATCATCGGCAAGGACGCCCTGGCCCGCATGAAGCACGACGCGATCCTGGTCAACTCCAGCCGCGGCGGACTCATCGACACCGAGGCCCTGGTCGAGGAGTTGCGGGCGGGCCGGCTTCTGGGGGTCGGACTCGACGTGTACGAGGCGGAGGCCGGGCTCTTCTTCCTCGACAAGTCCCTGGAGGGCGTCGACGACGACACCCTGGCCCGGCTCGTCACCTTCCCGAACGTCCTCGTGACCTCGCACCAGGCGTACTACACCGAGGACGCCCTGGGCCAGATCATCGCGGCCACCGTCCAGAACGTCGACGACTACCTGGCCGGCCGCCGCAGCGAGAACGTCCTGGTCCCCGCACCGCCCGGACCCTGAGAAGTTCACCGGGGCCCGGGCGTCCGGGGAACATCAGCCGCGTACCGGAAGCCCGGCCAGCAGCTCGCCCACGATCGTCGACCCGCGCAGCGTCAGCACCGACTCCGGGTGGAACTGCACCGACGCGAAGCCGTCCCCGCGCAGCGCGTGCAGTTCCCCGGTCGCCGGGTCCAGGCTCGCCTCGATGCCGTGCGCCGCCAGTTCGGTGGCCGCCGCGTCGTCGCAGCGCGCCGTGAAGCTGTTGTAGAAGCCGACCGTCTCCGGGCGGCCGAACAGATCGATCCTGGTCTGCGCGCCCTGGTACGGGACGGTCTTGCGCACGATGTCCAGGCCCAGTTCCGCCGCGATCAGTTCATGCCCCAGGCAGACCCCGAGCAGCCCGTGCCGGTGATCCCGCACGAGCTCCGCGGTCAGCGCGCGCAGCAGCCGCATCTTCGGGTCGGCCGCGTCACACGGGTCCCCGGGGCCGGGGCCCAGCACGACGGGCCCCTCGTGCGCCCGGACGGCCTCGCGCAACCCGGGCTCGTCGTAGCGGCGCACCGACACATCGAGACCCGAGGCGCGCAGCAGATGCCCCAGCATCGAGGTGAACGTGTCCTCGCCGTCGACCACCAGCGCATGACCGGTCAGCGTGTCGGCGCGCTCCTGCATCCGCAGCCAGAACGGTGCCAGCCCGTCGCGCCGGGCATCGAGCGCCGCCCGCACCCGGGGGTCGTCCGCCAGCCGCGGCCTCGCGTCCTTGGCCTTCGGCCGCCCCGGCCGCACCCCCAGCGCGGTCAGCACCCCGGCCGCCTTGGCGTGGGTCTCGGCGACCTCGCTCTCCGCGTCGGAGTGGCGCACCAGCGTCGCCCCGACGGGCACCCGCAGCTCGCCCCCGGCCGAGATGTCGGCGGTCCGGATCAGGATCGGCGAGTCCAGCGTCTGCGTACCGTCGGGCCCCTGCCGCAACAGGGCCAGCGCGCCCGCGTAGTAGCCGCGCCCGCCGGACTCGTACCGCTCGATGACCCGGCAGGCGTTCTGCACGGGGGAGCCGGTGACCGTCGCCGCGAACATCGTCTCCTTCAGGACCTCCCGCACATCCAGTGAGGAGCGGCCGCGCAACTCGTACTCCGTGTGCGCGAGATGGGCCATCTCCTTGAGCCGCGGCCCGATCACCACCCCGCCCATGTCGCCCACCGTGCACATCATCTTGAGCTCCTCGTCGACCACCATGGAGAGCTCCTCGGTCTCCTTGCGGTCGCCGAGGAAGGTCAGCAGGTTCTCGGCGGTGGGCCCCTCGGCGGGGTAGCGGTAGGTGCCGCTGATCGGATTCATCACGACCGTCCCGCCGGACATCCGCACATGCACCTCGGGGCTCGCGCCGACCAAGGTCCTGTCCCCGGTGTGCACGACGAACGTCCAGTACGCACCCCGCTCGCCCGCCAGCAGCCGCCGGAACAGGGCCAGCGCGTCCGCCCGGCCGAAGCCCGGGATCTCGCCCCGGAAGGTCCGCCGGATGACGAAGTTCGCGCCCTCGCCCCGCCCGATCTCGTCCTCGATGACCCGCCGCACGGTGCCCGCGTACTCCTCGTCGGACACGTCGAAAGCGCCGCCCTCGACCCGCACCGCGTGGGCGGGGAGCGCGTCCAGGGTGTCGTCGAGGGGCAGTTCGTACGTCTCGTCCGCGACCAGCACGGTCAGCGGTGTGCCGTCGTCGCGGACGTCGAAGCCGCGCTCGGCGATCTGCCGGAACGGCACCAGGGCCAGGGTGGGTTGTTCACCCACCGGGAGGTCGGCGAGCCGGTCGGCCTCGTGGACCCGCCCGATCAGCACCTCGACGGTGTCGTGGTCGTGGCCGGGGGTGCGCCTGCGCAGCAGGGCGAAGGGCGGGCAGTCGTCGCCGAGGAGCCTCTGGACGATCGTGTGCGATGCGGTGTGCGGTGACATCTGCGGTGTTCCTTCCACTGGAATCAGCTGGGAGGAACGGCCCCTGGACATGGGAAAGGCCGCCCCTCGGGCGGCCTCTGCGTCGTTGTGTACGCGCGATCAGTGGGCCGCCGGATGAGCGGTCCACCACCAGTTACGGGTCGAGTGCGCGAACATGCCCGAACCATAACCCATGTCGCACGCACGAAGGGGCCCGTTCCGCCCGATGGGCGCAACGGACCCCTTCACCGGTCCGGTCCGAAGACGATCAGACCAGCGTGTTGTAGATACCCCAGCCGCCGCCGACCTTCGCCATCGGCGCGAACGGCTTCGCCATGTCGCCCGTGGACCGGTAGTACCAGAGCACGCCCGCGCTGTCCCGGGCGATCAGGTCCGGGATGCCGTCACGGTTCAGGTCGCTCGGTCCCAGGAGGTCCTTGAAGACCCCCCAGCCCTTGCCGACCTGGGTGCGCGCGGCGTACGGCACGGTCGGGCTGCCGGTGCCCTTGTAGAGCCACAGCACCCCGGCCGTGTCACGGGCGACCAGGTCCGCCTTGCCGTCGCCGGTCAGGTCACCGGTGGAGACCAGCGTGTTGTAGACACCCCAGCCGCCGCCGACCCGTGCCTTCGTCGCGAACGGCTTCGCCGGGTCGCCGGTGCCCTGGTAGAACCAGAGGACGTTGGAGGCGTCGCGGGCGATCAGATCGCCCTTGCCGTCACCGTTGAGATCGCGGGCGCCCCACATGCCGTTGTAGACACCCCAGCCGCCGCCGACCTTGAGGCGGGCCTTGAACGGCTGGTCCGGGTTGCTGCTGCCCTGGTAGTACCAGAGGTAGCCGCTCGTGTCCCGGGTCACCATGTCGCCCGTGCCGTCGGCCCGCAGGGCCGTCATCGCGGTGATCATGTTGTAGCCCTGCCAGCCCGGACCCACCCGGAAACGGGCGTAGAACGGCGTCGTGGGGCTGCCGGTGCCCTGGTACTGCCAGAGCACACCGGCCGCGTCACGGCCCAGGATGTTGTAGCGGTTCGTGCCCGCGTCCGGCGCGACGCTCGTGCTCGTCTGGACGTCGCTCGCCTTCACCCACGCCATGCGGTGGTTGTAGCGGATCGGGAGGTAGCCGGTGGTGCCCACGACGTTCTTCTGGGCGGAGCCGAACCAGTCGTCGCCCTTCACCTCCGGGCCGGCCTTCACGTATGCCTGGCCGGCGGGGAGCGTGTACTTCGTCAGGTAGTCCGGGTTGTCCGTCGGGGCCTCCAGGCCCGCGGCGGTGTAGGCAGCGGTCTCCGGGTAGGAACGCCCGTAGATCCGGACCGTCACCCCGGCCTTGGCCTTCACCAGGCTGGGCGAGGAGGCGAGCGGCACGGTGTACTGGCCGCCGGGGTTGTAGAACCAGGCCTTCTTCCCGCCGTACCAGATCGCGGTCCAGTTGGTCCGCGCCTCGGCGACGACGTAACTACTGCCCGCGCGGACCTTGTTGCCCCAGTTCGAGCCCTCGCTCCACAGAGCCGTGAAGTAGGGGTCGCTCAGCGTGGTCGCGGTGGTCGACGGCGAGGTGTAGAGGTAGCCGAAGTTGACCGGCTGTGCAGTGACCGGTTTGGTGTCGGCCGTCAGCTTCAACTGGTTGGCCGTGGTGAACGGCGGCACCACCCGAACGACCTGACCCGCCTGGACAGGGCCACCGGCGCCACCGGCACCCGTCGGAGCGCCCATCAGGCCCATGAAGTGGTTCCAGTCCCAGAACGGTCCCGGGTCCCAGTGGGCATCCGAGCTGTACTCGTCGAGCTGTACAGGCACATCGTCGTGTCCGATGATGTGCTCGCGGTCCAGCGGAATGCCGTACTTGTCCGCCAGGAACTTCACCAGAGCCGCGGTGGACTCGTACTGTGACTCGCTGTACCAGCTGCCCTCCTTGATGGCGTAGCCCTCATGCTCCACGCCGATGGTGTGCATGTTCAGGCTCCAGTTGCCCGCGTGCCACGCCAGGTCCTTGTTCTCGACCAGCTGGGTGACCAGACCGTCCGAGGCGCGGACGAGGTAGTGCGCGCTCACGCCCGATTCCGCGCTCGTGAGCGTGTTGAGCGAGGTCGCGTAGTCGCCCTCGGTGTCGTGGATCACGATCTGCCGGATGTCGACGCCCTGCGCGGGCCGCACGGCGGGCGTGTAACTGCGCCTGCCCGTGCTCGACGTCTTCGAGGGAACGAACTTGCAGTTCAGGTCCGACGGACATTCGGGCGTCGGCACCGCCGCGGTGCTCGCGAAGCTCGCGGCGAGCGGCACGTTCGACGGCTTGACCGGCACGATGGAGGGGGCGGCCGGAAGCGTGACCACCTGGCCGTCCTGAGTGACGGCCCGCTCGCCGGTCCTGATCGACTCGAAGACGCGCTGCGCGAAGAGGTCGGCACCCTTCTTGTCCGGCGACTGGCTGAAGCGCGCCACGGCGGGATACCAGTGGGCCGCGTCGTCGGGCAGCGAGTCCGTCGCCTCGCGCTGGTACGCGGCGAGCAGCGCCGCGCCCGCGCGGATGCTCTCCTCGGTGTCGTCGCGGACCTCATCCGTGCCGGAGTCGATCAGACCGGCGGCCTTGTCCAGGGTGTGCAGTCGCGGATCGTCGGTGTCCACGGTCTTCTTCGGCAGGCCGCGCAGCGCCTTGGCGGCGTCGAAGGTCTTCTCGATCTCCGGCCGGCCGGACATGTTCATGTGCGCCAGACGTTCCTTGTCGTCCGGCTGCTCCACGTCGTCGGGCGACACACTGGTCAGCCCCATCACGTTGTACGCGCCGCTGGTGCTCGGCTCGCCGTCGTGGCTCTCCCAGCGCGTCTGCCGGTACGAGACCGCCATCAGCACGCTCTGCGGTACGTCGAACTCGGACGCCGCGTCCGCGAACTGCTTCTGCAGCTCGGCGGAGGCCGGAACCGACTTCCCGTCGGTGGTCGCGGTGTCCTGCGAGGCCATGGCCAGAGTGCCGATGGTCGCCGTCGCGACGACCGCGGCGCCGACTCCGTACAGCAAGCGTCTCTTCTTGAGGTCCCTGCGGTGATTCCGCTTCAAAGCCCCACCCCTGTGGTCCACTTGTTCAATTCTGAAAGACGTGAGGCTAGCAGGCCCGACTGTGCTCCCCGTCACTGACCGTGCCGTGTGTCCGTCTCATCCGTTGGGCACCCGGAATAACAGTGGACGCGACCCCGTAATGTGGGAGCCGTGACCGTGAACGCCAATACCTCCGTCGCCGGTGGCCACACCTGGCGAGACCTTCCCGCGGCGCAGCAGCCCGAGTACCCCGACTCCGAGGCCCTGCGCGATGTACTCGCGGACCTCGCGTCGTATCCGCCGCTCGTCTTCGCCGGCGAGTGCGACCAGCTGCGTGCCCGCATGGGAGCCGTCGCCAAGGGCGAGGCGTTCCTGCTGCAGGGCGGTGACTGCGCCGAGGCCTTCGACGCCGTGTCGGCCGAGCACATCCGCGCCAAGCTGAAGACGCTGCTCCAGATGAGCGCCGTCCTCACCTACGCGGCCTCCGTGCCCGTCGTCAAGGTCGGCCGGATCGCCGGGCAGTACTCCAAGCCGCGCTCCAAGCCGACCGAGACCCGCGACGGTGTGACGCTGCCGACCTACCGCGGCGACTCCGTCAACGGCTTCGCCTTCACCGAGGCCGAGCGCGTCCCGGACCCGGAGCGGCTGAAGCGGATGTACCACGCATCCGCCTCCACGCTGAACCTCGTCCGCGCCTTCACCACCGGTGGTTACGCGGACCTGCGCCAGGTGCACGCCTGGAACCAGGACTTCGTGAAGTCGTCCCCGTCCGGTCAGCGCTACGAGGCCCTGGCCCGCGAGATCGACAACGCGCTGAACTTCATGAAGGCGTGCGGTACGGACCCGGCGGAGTTCAAGGCCGTCGAGTTCTACGCCTCGCACGAGGCCCTGCTGCTGGACTACGAGTCGGCGCTGACCCGCGTCGACTCGCGGACCGGCCAGCTGTACGACACCTCGGCCCACATGGTGTGGATCGGTGAGCGCACCCGCCAGATGGACGGCGCGCACATCGAGTTCGCCTCCAAGATCCGCAACCCCATCGGCATCAAGCTCGGCCCGACGTCCACCGTCGACGAGGCCCTCGGCTACATCGAGCGCCTCGACCCCGAGCGCGAGCCCGGCCGGCTGACCTTCGTCGTCCGGATGGGCGCCGACAAGGTCCGCGACAAGCTCCCCGAGCTGGTCGAGAAGGTCACCGCCTCCGGCGCGACCGTGGCCTGGGTGACCGACCCGATGCACGGCAACACCTTCGAGGCCGCGTCCGGCCACAAGACCCGTCGCTTCGACGACGTCCTGGACGAGGTCAAGGGCTTCTTCGAGGTGCACAAGGGCCTCGGCACGCACCCGGGCGGTATCCACGTCGAGCTCACCGGTGACGATGTCACCGAGTGCGTCGGCGGCGGCCACGAGATCTTCGTGGACGACCTCCACCAGCGTTACGAGACGGCCTGCGACCCGCGGCTCAACCGCAGCCAGTCGCTGGACCTCGCGTTCCTGGTCGCCGAGATGTACCGGGACCAGTAACCGGGACCGGCGGGCGTCACCGAACGCAACGCACGTACGACTGTGGGGCACGGATCCATGTGATCCGTGCCCCACAGGGCGTTCCGGGACTTTTACCGGCCTTGAGCGCCGGGTAAGGTTAGGTTAGCCTCACCGATTATCGGGGCGGCACCCACGATCCATCCCGCCGGGAGGTGAACCGCATGTACGTCTGCTCGTGCTTCGGCGTTACGGAGCAGCAGGTCAAGAAGCATGCGGAAGACGGCGCCTGCACGCCCCGCCAGATAGCCTCCGCCTGCAAGGCGGGGACCGACTGCGGCAGCTGCGTCCGCACGATCCAGGCCATGCTCGGCCGCGGCTCCTGCCCGCGGCGTGACCTGCTCGACCAGAAGCTGACGCCCGGCACCGCGGACCGTGTCACGGCCGGCGCCGCTCCCGATGCCGATCAGCGCATCGCCTCCGGCGCCGGCCCCGTTTCCGCGCCGGTCGCTCTGCCCGACGCCGCCTGAGCCGTAGCCGCCCGGCATCCGCGCGGACCCCCCGCTCCCGTCAGCTGTCGGGCTGCTCGATCAGCTGGGCGATGTAGAGCGGCTCACCGAGCTTCTCGACCAGCTCCAGCTGGGTGTCGAGATAGTCGATGTGGTGTTCCTCGTCCGCCAGGATCGACTCAAAGATATTTGCGGACGTGATGTCGCCCTTGGTGCGCATGAGCTCGATACCGCGCTTGAGGCGGTCGATCGCCTCCACCTCGACCTGACGGTCCGCCTGGAACATCTCGGTGACCGTCTGGCCCACACGTACATGGAAGAGCCGCTGGTAGTTCGGCAGTCCGTCCAGGAAAAGGATGCGGTCCGTCAGGATCTCGGCGTGCTTCATCTCGTCGAAGGACTCGGAGCGCGTGTACTTCGCGAGCTTCGTCCAGCCGAAGTTGTCCTGCATCTTTGCATGCAAGAAGTACTGATTGATGGCAGTCAATTCGGCGGTCAGCTGTTCGTTCAGGAACTCGAGGACCTCGGGGTCGCCCTGCATCGCAGAGGCTCCTTCCAACCGGTGAACTGGGCAAGATGGCCGCATCCTCGCATCGCACCCGGTGGTCGTCCAGTAAGTGCATGCTTAGTAGGAGTTGCCCGAATCGCCTCTGCCCTGGTCATGACCACCCCTGCCTGTCTGTCACCATGGAGTCATGGGTCAGCCGGAAAGCCGGGAACACCGCGCATCAGAGCAGTCCGAGCTTCCGCCGGGACAGCGACTGCAGCGTGGGTGGCCGGTTACCCACTACGGGCCGGTGCCCAAGTTCAAGCCCGACCGCTGGGAGTTCCGCGTCTTCGGCGCCACGGCCGACGGTGAGAAGCACTGCTGGAACCATCAGGAGTTCTCCGCGCTGCCGTTCTCCTCGGTCGTCGCCGATCTGCACTGCGTGACCAAGTTCAGCATGCTCGGCGCCGAGTGGGGCGGCGTTCTCGCCCGTGACGTCGTGGCGCTGGCGCCCCCGGCGCCGCAGGTCACCCATGTGATGGTCTGGGCCGAGTACGGCTTCAGCTCGAACCTCCGGCTCGACGACTTCACCTCCGAGCGTGCCCTGTTCGCCACCCACAAGGGCGGCGAACTGCTCACCGCCGAACACGGCTTCCCGCTCCGGCTCGTCGTGCCGCATCTGTACGCCTGGAAGGGCCCCAAGTGGGTCCGGGGCATCGAGTACATGAGCGCCGACCGCCGCGGCTTCTGGGAGGAGCGCGGCTACCACAACATCGGCGACCCGTGGAAGGAACAGCGCTACTCCTATCAGGAGGAGCCCGGGGACGGCCCCGAGCTCTGATCCGGCTGTTCCTCCCGTAGCGCCTCAGTGGTGGTACCGGTGCACCACCGCGTGCCCCTTGCCGCGCCCGATCATCCACTTGTTCACCGGTGTGGTGACGACGAAGGCGACGGCGAGCGAGATCGCGAGGGCACTCCAGAACAGGACGTCCGAGAGCATGGCGTCCATGGCGCCCGGCCACAGGACGATCACCCCGTTGTCGATCAGTTCCATCACCGCGATGGAGAGCGTGTCGGCTGCGAGCGCGATCCGGAACGCCGTCCTGAAGTCGACGCCCGACCTCAGGACGGACCGCAGCGTCAGCGAGTAGCCGAAGAAGAACGCCAGGACGATCGCGAGGGCCATCGTCGGCATGTTGCCCCAGCCGAGCGCCGTGCCGATCACCATGCCGAGGATCTCGCCGATGGCGCATCCGGTGAGACAGTGGAGCGTGGCTCGCGCCGCCATCGACCAGCTCGCGCCGCCTGATCCGTGGCCGGAGTGTTCGGAGTGGTTGGTGTGACCGGCGTGGCTGGGGTGACCGGTGTGCTGTGCGTGATCTTCGTGATCTGCGTGGCCTTGCATGGTGAACCCCCAATGCCGAGGAGCGGTTCCTGCCGACAGCAAGAACCATATACCCCCATGGGGTATTCCTCGGCAGATGTCCCGCCCGGTCAGCCCAGGCCGCGCAGCTCCTTCAGCCGGGCCACGTCCGCCGCGTGGCCCTCCTTGCCGCCCGGTGTCTCGATGACCAGCGGAACGCCCTCGGTGGCCGGGTGGGAGAACAGCTCCCGGAACGGCTCCTCGCCGATGTGGCCGGCCCCGATGTTCTCGTGCCGGTCCTTGTGTGCCCCGGCCACGTCCTTGGAGTCATTGGCGTGGATCAGCTTCAGCCGGCCCTCGCCGACCGTCTCCACCAGCAGGTCCAGGGTCTCCTTCATGCCGGCCGGACCGGCCAGGTCGTGTCCGGCCGCGAAGATGTGACAGGTGTCGAGGCAGACACCGAGCTTCGGATGGGCGCCGAGCGCGTCGAAGTACGGGCCGAAGTCCCAGGTCCGTGAGCAGAGCGAGAAACCCTGTCCCGCGGTCGACTCCAGCAGCAGGAACGGGTCGTCGTCGTGCGTCAGCTCGTCCAGCAGCGGCCGCATGTGGGTGCGCACCTGCGCCAGTGCCTCCTCCCGCGGCCGGCCGTTGGTCGCCGACCCGGTGTGCACCACGACGCCCAGGGCGCCGATCTCGCGCGCCCGGCGCAGGGAGTGGCGCAGGGACTCCACGGACCGCTCCACGGTCGCCGGGGTGTGCGAGCCGAAGTTGATCAGATACGGGGCGTGGACGTACGCGGGCAGTGACTCGGCGGCGCACTCGGTACGGAACAGCTCGTCCTGCACCGGGTTGCCGGCCGGGGTCGCCCAGCCGCGCGGATTGGCCACGAAGACCTGGACGGCCTCCGCGCCCATCTCGCGTGCGTAGGACAGGCCGACCTTGGAGAGGCCGCCGGCCACCGGGATGTGGCCGCCGACAGGGTTGCGCATACGGATCTACAGTCCCTTGGTCTTGATGGTGATGGTGCTGCCCTCGGGGGCCTGGTCGCCGCCGTCGACGGACTGGCTCTCGATGGTGTCGCTGAAGGAGAGGAACGGGCGGTCGACCTTGACCTCGAAGCCCGCGTCCTCCAGCTCGCCGCGGGCGTCGTCGACGTCCTTCCCGGTGACGTCAGGGACGTCGATCATCTGCGGGCCCTTGGAGACCGTGAGCGTGATGGTGTCGCCCTCCGCCGCCTCGGCGCCCTCCTCGAGCGACTGGCGGGCGACGTTGCCCTCGTCCTCCGGTGAGTTGACCCGGCCGGGCGCGACGACGACCTGGAGGCCGGCGTCCTCCAGCTCCGCCGTGGCGTCGTCGACCGACTGGCCGGTGACATCGGGGACGTCGACCGGGCTGCCCTTGGAGACCACGATCGCGACCGCGGAGTCCGGGTGGCGCTCGGCCCCCGCCTCGGGATCCGTACGCACCACCTCGCCCGCGGCCACGTCGTCGTCGAACTCCTTGGTGGTCATGCCGGGCACGAGGCCCTTCTTCTCGAGCTGGCGCCTGGCCTCGGACAGCTTGAGGCCCTGGACATCGGGCACGGTCACGATCTCGGGCCCGCGCGAGACGACCAGCGACACCGAGTCGTTGCCCCGGATCCGGGCACCCTGCTTCGGGTCGCTGCTGATCACCGTGCCGCGGTCGACGGTGTCGCTGTAGGCCCGCCGGACCCCCTTCAGCTCCAGACCGCTGTCCGCGAGCCGCTTCTCGGCCGCCTTCTGGCTCTGGCCCAGCAGCGAGGGGACCCGGGTGAACTGCCCGGAGTTGATGTACCAGACACCACCGCCGACCCCCAGGACCAGCAGTACGGCGACGACGGCCGCGATGACACCGCGCGGCGGCCTCCGGCGGTCCGTCCCCGCGCGCCGGGACGGCGGCTGCGGGGGTGACTGCGGCGGCATCTCCAGCCGGCTCGTGTGGTGGGCGGTGCCCTGGTCCGGCGGCAGCACCCGCGGGATCACGCTCGTGCGGTCCTCCGCGCCGTCACGCGTCCCGGTCAGGGCCTGCGGCGGCACGGCGTCCAGCTGTGCGTCGGTGAGGCCGGAGCGGGCCCGGCGGGACTCGGCGAGCAGCGCCACCGCGTCGAACGGACGGACCTCGGGGTCGCGGGCGGTGGCGCTCGCGACCAGCCCGTCGAGCTCGGCCGCGAGCCCCGGGACGACGGCCGAGGGGGCCGGGACGTCCTCGTTGAGGTGCTGGTAGATGACCTGGGCGGGGGAGTCCCCGGCGTGCGGCTTGGTGCCCGTCAGCATCTCGTACAGCACGACACCGCACGCGTACACATCGGCGCGGGTGTCCGCGGTGCCGTGCTCGATCTGTTCGGGGGCGAGATACGAGACCGTCCCCAGGATGCTCCCGGTGGTGTTCGTGACCGAGCCCACGGCCCGGACCAGGCCGAAGTCGGCGACCTTGACCCGGCCGTCGTCGCCTATCAGCACGTTCTCCGGCTTCATGTCCCGGTGGACGAAACCCGCCCGGTGCGCGGCGCCCAACGCGGCGAGCACCGGCTCCAGGATGTCCAGCGCGGCCCGCGGCTGGAGGGCGCCCCGCTCGCGCAGTACGTCGCGCAGCGTGCACCCCGCCACGTACTCCATCGCGAGGTAGACGTACTGCCCCTGGGCGCCCTGGTCGAAGACCGCGACCACGTTGGGGTGCGCGAGCCGGGCCACCGACTTGGCCTCGCGGATGAAGCGCTCGACGAACGAGGCGTCGGCCGCGAGGGCCGGGTGCATCACCTTGAGGGCGAGCACCCGGTCGAGCCGGGTGTCGATGGCCCGGTAGACCGTGGCCATGCCGCCCACGGCGATGCGGGCATCGACGCGGTAGCGGCCGTCGAGCAGCTGCCCGACGAGAGGGTCCTGGAGGGTCGTATCCACGCAGCCGAGTCTACGAGCCGCCGCGGACACGGCCGACTGGCCGGAGCGATCCCGGGGCCCAACTGCAGCCGAGCCGTGACAGGGACACGCGATCGGCGGCCGGGGAGCGGGCGTGGCCCGGGATCGGGACGTGTCGTGACAGGGACATGAGATCCACCACATGGACCGCCCGGGCCCCGGAATCAGAACGCCGGCCGCTCCGGATCCAGCACGGCCCGGCCCGCCACCGGCGACGAGGCCTCGGCGAAGTGGCGGCGGGGGATCCGCCCCGCGCGGTACGCGAGCCGCCCGCCCTCCACCGCATGGCGCATCGCGGCCGCCATCAGCTCGGGCTCCTGGGCCCGGGTCACCGCCGACGCCAGCATCACGGCCGCACACCCCAGCTCCATGGCCAGCGCCGCGTCCGAAGCCGTCCCGGCGCCCGCGTCCAGGATCACCGGCACCCGCGCCCGCTCGACGATCAGCTGGAAGTTGTGCGGATTGCGGATGCCCAGGCCGGAGCCGATGGGGGAGCCGAGCGGCATGACCGCCGCACATCCCACGTCCTCCAGCTTCCGGGCCAGCACCGGGTCGTCGTTCGTGTACGGCAGCACGGTGAAACCGTCGTCCACCAGCGTCTCCGCGGCGTCCAGCAGCTCGACGGGGTCCGGCAGCAGGGTGCGCTCGTCCGCCACCACCTCCAGCTTGACCCAGTCGGTGCCGAGCGCCTCGCGGGCGAGCCTGGCGGTGAGCACGGCCTCGCCCGCCGTGAAGCAGCCCGCCGTGTTCGGCAGCACGCGGATGGAGAGCCGCTCCAGCACGGAGAGCACGGAGCCCTGCACGGTCGGGTCGAGCCGGCGCATCGCGACAGTGGTCAGCTCGGTGCCGGAGGCGGTCAGGGACCGCTCCAGCACGTCGAGGCTGGGCGCCCCGCCCGTTCCCATGATCAGCCGGGAGCCGAAAACGGTGTCCCCGAGGGTGAAGACGTCGTCGGACATGGTCAGCCTCCCTGGACCGCGGTGAGGACCTCGACCCGGTCGCCTTCGGCGAGCGTGGCCGCGGGCCACCGGCCACGCGGTACGACGGTCTCGTTCAGGGCGGCCGCGACGCCCGAGGGCGCACCGGTCAGCGAGGCGACCAGGGTCTCCAGCGTGGTGCCGGGAGCGACTGCGACGGCCTCGCCGTTCACGGAGACTGCCAGGGGGACGGAGAGAGATACGGGCTCGGTCATGCGGGCTGCTCCTGACGTACGGGGGCGGCGGGTGAGAAACGGCCTGGGGAGAAGGGGCGTGCCACCTCGGGCAGATCGCCTTCGGCCAGCAGCTGTGCCATCGCGTCCCCGGTGACGGGGGTGAGCAGCACCCCGTTGCGATGGTGGCCGGTGGCGAGGTGGAGGCCGGGCAGCGCGGTGCGGCCCAGCAGCGGGGCGTTGTCGGGGGAGGCGGGGCGCAGACCGGCGAGGGTCTCGGTGAGCGGCAGTTCGGTGATGCCGGGCATCAGCTCGTGCGCGTCGCGCAGCAGCTCGTACACACCGCCCGCCGTGACGGTGGTGTCCCAGCCCATCTCCTCGCTGGTGGCGCCGATGACCAGTTCGCCGTTCTCGCGCGGTACGAGATAGACGTGGCTGCCCCGGACCACGGCCCGCACGGTGCGGGAGAGGAAGGGCGCGTACGCGGGGGGCACGGCCAGTCGCAGCACCTGGCCCTTCACCGGGCGGACCGGGGGCAGGACGTGCTCGGGAACCCCCGCGAGCCGGCCGCTGAGGCTGCCCGCGGCGAGCACGACCTGATCGGCGACCGGCTGCGTACCGTCGGCCAGCACGGCTCCGACGGCCCGGCCGCCCGTGACCGTGAGCCGCTCGGCCCGCTGGCGGTGGAAGACGACCCCGGCCCGTTCGCACGCCGCCACCAGCGCGGCGGCCAGCCGTCGCGGGTCGACCTGGTGGTCGCCGTCGACCCGCAGCCCGCCGCGTACGCCGGGTGCGAGCATCGGCTCCAGGCGGCGGCACTCACGTCCGGTGAGCCACTCCGAGTCCAGTCCCGAGCGGCGTTGCAGGGCGTGGAGTTCGCGCAGATGGGCGCGGTCGTCGGCGTCGAGCGCGACGGCCAGGGTGCCGCAGGCGTGGAAGCCGATGTCCTGGCCGCTCGCCGCCTCCAGCTCGGCCGCGAACGCCGGATAGCGTGCGGCGGAGGCGACGTTGAGGCCGAGCAGCATCTCCTCGCCGTAGTGGAGCTCGGTGACGGCGGCCAGCATCCCGGCCGCGACCTGGGCGGCGCCGCCGCCCGGTGCGGGATCGGCGACCGCGGTGGCCAGGCCGCGCTGAGCGGCCCGCCAGGCGGTGACCAGGCCGATGATGCCGCCCCCGATGACGAGGACGTCGGACCCGTTCGTCCGGTGCGTACGCATGGGCGTCCAGCCCCTCCCTTCGCCGGCATGACCCGGATCAGGTTCGTACGGTCGGAGGCCGTCCAGCCTCCCTCTCAGCCCGGTGCGTCCGGGCTCCCGCGAGTGATGTGCACGGCCACCCTAAACCCCTGGCCCGCGCCCCCGGCAAGGGAGCCGCCGGTGCCGTGAACGCGGGCCGGGGCGAGGCGATCCGGCGGTCGTGTCACGGGAACCACCTTCCTGACGATCCGTCAGGTGTTTAAGGTGGACGGGTGGACGAGCAGACCGGACAGCAGCAGACAGGGCCGCGGCGCCGCCGCCGCGTAGTGATCGCCGGAGCGGGCATGGCGGGCGTGCAGACCGCCGTGGCCCTGCGGGAACAGGGCTTCACCGGCCCCGTCACACTGATCGGCGCCGAACCCCATCAGCCGTACGACCGGCCCCCGCTGTCGAAGGCGGTCCTCCTCGGCAAGGCCGAGGACTCGGCCTTCGACATCGACTTCGAGGCGCTGGACATCACCCTGCGGCTCGGCCTGGACGTGACGGCGCTGCGCGCGGCCGACCACGAACTGGACACCCCGGACGGACCCGTCCCCTACGACGTCCTGGTCGTCGCCACCGGCGCCGAGCCCCTGGTGCTGCCCGGATCCGAGGGCGTCCAGGGCGTCCACCTCCTGCGCACCCTGGACGACGCCGCCCGGCTGCGGCCGGTCCTGGAACGGCAGCACGACGTCGTGGTCGTCGGCGCGGGCTGGATCGGCGCCGAGTTCGCCACCGCCGCCCGCGCGGCCGGCTGCGCGGTCACCGTCGTCGAGGCCGCCGGCCGCCCCCTCGCCGGCGCACTGCCCGCCGAGGTCGCCGCCCCCATGACCGGCTGGTACGCCGAGAGCGGCGCCGCGCTCCTCACCGGCGCCCGGGTCGCCCGCATCGAACCCGGCCGCGTGGTCCTGGCCGACGGCCGCACCCTTCCGGCGGACGCGGTCGTCGTCGGTGTCGGTGCCCGGCCCGCGACCGGCTGGCTCGCCGGATCCGGGATCGAGCTCGGCCCGGACCGGTCGGTGACCGCCGACGCGTCGCTGCGCACCTCGCTCCCCGACGTGTACGCGGTCGGGGACTGCGCCTCCTTCCCCTCGGCCCGCTACGGCGAGCGCCTGCTCGTCCACCACTGGGACAACGCCCTCCAGGGCCCCCGTACCGTCGCCGCCGCCATCACCGCCCCGGAGGGCGAGGGGCAGCCCCCGGTCTACGACCCCGTGCCCTACTTCTGGTCCGAGCAGTTCGGCCGCTTCGTCCAGTACGCGGGCCACCACACGGAGGGCGACACCCTGGTGTGGCGCGGCGATCCGGCCGGGCCGTCGTGGACGGTGTGCTGGCTGCGCGAGGGCGTGCTCGTCGCCGTACTGGCGGTCGGCCGTCCGCGCGATCTGGCGCAGGGGCGCAAACTAGTCGAATCGGGGGCGGAACTCAGCCCGGACCGGGTCGCCGACCCCTCCGTGCCCCTGAAAGCGGCCACGCTCTGACGGCCCGGCCGGCCCCCGTGCGGTCGGCCCGGGTACCGACTGTCGGTCCGGGATGGCACGCTTGTCCCCGTGACCGAGATTGACGCAAAGATCGATGCTCTCGTCCCCGCCTGGCTCCACCTTCCCGACATCGCCGAAATGTTCGGTGTCGAGGTGACGCGTGTACGCCAGCTGGTCAAGGAGGGCCAGCTCATCGCCGTACGACGTGGTGAGAACCGGGCGCTCCAGGTGCCTGCCGCCTTCATCGACGGCGACAAGGTGGTCAAGGGCCTTTCGGGGACCCTGACGCTCCTGAGGGACGACGGCTACTCCGACGCGGAGATGCTGGAATGGCTCTTCACCCCCGACCCGAGCCTGCCGGGCACGCCCGCGCAGGCGCTGAGTGAGAATCGCGGCACGGAGGTGAAGCGCCGCGCCCAGGCGCTCGCAGTCTGATCCGCCGCCGCACAGGGAATGCGGGCCGCTAGGGCCTGTCGTCGAACTGCCGTCTGCCGCGCGACGCCATGCACGCACTCTCGCCGCACCGGCCCCAGGCCCCGGTACGTCCAGTACAGGGACCTGGAGCCGGCACGCCGAGAGCACGCACCTGACGCCGCGCTGCCGCCCTTCGGGCGACGACGGCAGTCTGACGACGGGCCCTGGGCGCGGCCCGCGTCCCGCGCGGCACCACCGAACCGACCGACATCTGTCCTTCCCCGGGGGGAACCGCACCATGTCCACGCCTCGCGCGCTGCTGTCCGACGCCCGGCTCTACCTGTGCACGGACGCCCGCCGGCGCCAGGGTGACCTTCCCGCGTTCCTCGACGCGGTCCTGACCAGCGGCGTGGACATCATCCAGCTGCGCGACAAGGGCATGGAAGCGGCCGAGGAGCTCGAACACCTCGCGCTCTTCGCCGACGCCTGCAAGCGCCACGGCAAACTCCTCGCGGTCAACGACCGGGCCGACGTCGCCCATGCCATCGGCTCCGATGTGCTGCACCTGGGCCAGGGCGACCTGCCGGTCCCGGCCGCCCGCGCGATCATCGGCCAGGACGTGGTCATCGGCCGCTCCACGCACGCCGAGTCCGAGGTCGACGCGGCCGTCGCCGAGTCCGGCGTCGACTACTTCTGCACCGGCCCCTGCTGGCCCACCCCGACCAAGCCAGGCCGGTACGCCCCGGGGCTGGACCTCGTCCGCTACGCCGCCTCGCTCGCCCCCGCCCGTCCGTGGTTCGCCATCGGCGGGATCGACGCGGGCAACCTCGACGAGGTGCTGGACGCCGGAGCGCGCCGGGTCGTCGTCGTGCGGGCCATCACCGAGGCATCCGATCCGGCTGCCGCGGCCGCATCGCTGGCGGGAAGGATCCGGGACCGCGCCGGCGAGTGACCGGGCGGGCGGAGGGGCCACTTCGGGACAGGAGTGTCCGAAGCGTGGACAAAGATCGGGCAATCAAGCCAAATCGCCCCAGTTCGGTTGGGAGCCCGCCGCGCCCTGGTTAACCTGCCGGTATGGCCCTTGGCACACCCTCCACCAGGACAGATCACGCGCGCACTGTGCGTGAGATGCTCGCGACCGGCAAGACCTCGTACTCGTTCGAGTTCTGGGCGCCCAAGACCGAGAAGGGCGAGCGGAACCTCTGGAACGCGCTGCGCCGGGTCGAGGCGGTGGGACCGAGCTTCGTCTCCGTGACGTACGGGGCCGGCGGATCCACCCGGGCCGGGACGGTGAAGGCGACCCAGGACATCGCCGCCGAGTCCACGCTCACGCCGGTCGCGCACCTCACGGCGGTCAACCACTCCATCGCCGAACTGCGCAACATGGTGGGGCAGTACGCGGACGCCGGTATCCGGAACATCCTCGCCGTGCGCGGCGACCCGCCGGGCGACCCGATGGGCCCGTGGGTCGAGCACCCGCAGGGCGTGCGCTACGCGGCGGACCTCGTCCGGCTGATCAAGGAATCCGGCGATTTCTGTGTCGGCGTCGCGGCATTCCCCGAACGGCATCCGCGCTCCGCCGACTGGGACACCGACATCCGGCATTTCGTGGACAAGTGCCGCGCCGGTGCGGACTATGCGATCACGCAGATGTTCTTCGATCCGGACGCCTATCTCCGGATGCGTGACCGGGTGGTCGCTGCGGGTTGCGAAACCCCGATCATCCCCGAAGTGATGCCCCTGACGAGCGTCCGGCAATTGGAGAGATTCGCGCAGCTCAGCAACGCGACGCTGCCCGCGGACCTGAAAGAACGGATCCTCGCCGCCAAGGACGATCCCGCCGCTGTACGCTCCATTGGCATCGACTTCGCAACGCGGTTCTGCGCGAAGCTGCTTTCCGAGGGTGTCCCCGGGCTGCACTTCATCACGTTGAACAACTCGACGGCGACGCTCGAAATCTACGAGAATCTCGGACTGCACAAGCAGTCGTGACCGGCCGTACCCGCCGCGACCCGGGGCGGTGGCCGTAGAAGGGGGCGGGCATGGGCTGGACGGTCCTCTACATCGCGTTCGGCATCGTTGCGCTGTGGCTGCTCGGTGAGGTGCTGCTGCAGTACAAGGCACGCCTGCGCTGGCGCCTGCTCGCCTTCACCGGCTTCGCCGGTGTCGTCGTCGGTGTGCTGATGCCGTCCGTGTTCGTCATCGCCCTCGGCGCGATCGCCTTCGCGACCGGCCAGACGTACGTCACGCTCTCCTTCCGTCGCGGCTTCTCGACGGGCTGGGCCATAGGGGGCAGCCCCGGCGAGAGCCGGCGCCGCCGCGGCGCCGTCGCCGACCGCGAACCCACGCTCCAGGTCTCGGACCTGGAGATGGAGTACGACCACGAGGCACCGCAGCAGCCGGAGTCCGCACCGCAGGCCGGACCGGCCGCGGTCTACGCCCCGGAGCCGCTGCCGGACGACACCGGGCAGTACGGCATCTACACCGACCACCGCCCGCAGCAGGGGCAGCACCAGGAACCCCAGCAGCCGCAGTACGCGGCGTACGACCCGTACACCGACCCCGCCGCGTACCCGGCACAGGGCCAGGACACGTACGGCGGCCAGGACACCTACGCGGGAGCCGGTCAGTACGACTACGGCACGGACCAGCAGCAGTACGCCGCGTACTCCGACCCGTACATCGGCACCACCGCGAGCACACCGCAGTACGGCACGTACGGGAACGACGGGGGCTACGACAGCTACGGCGGTGGCCAGCAGTTCGCCGACCCGTACGCCCCGTCCCCGTCGTACGCCTCCGAGACGCCGCCGGGCGGCGTCTGGGTGCCGCAGCAGCGCGAGGGCGAGCAGTACCCGCCGATGCCCCCGGAGCAGCCCGCCCACCCGGCGCCGTACCCGAACGGCTACGACACGGGCTACAACGAGCAGTACCGCTACTGAGGCCGACCGGCCGGGGCCGGTCCCGCGGCCGTCACCGCGACCCGCGGAACCCGTCGCCCTCGACGACGATCCCCGCGACCAGCGCCCCGGACATCCCCGCGTGCGCCGGACCGCCGCCCGGATGCGACCAGCCGCCGGCCAGCAACAGCCCCGGCAGCCGGGTGCGGTTGCCGGCGTGGAGCCAGCCGCCCCCCGCGCCCGCCAGCGCGGGCGCGGGGACCGCGCCGCCCGGCGCACCCGTCTCGGCCTCGGACTCCGCGGGCGTCCGCACCTCCCTGTGCAGGATGCGGTCCCGCAGACCGGGTACCGCCGCCTCCGCGGTGTCGATCAGGATGTCCGCGTACCGCGCCCGCAGCGCCTCGTCCGTCCAGTCCACCGGGCCGTGCGGGGCGACGGTCGCCGTCAGCGTCACGGCCTCATGGGCCTCGTCGGGGCGGGTCGAGGGATCGTCGGGGCGCAGCACCGTCACCGTGGGCTGCGCGGCGAGCCGGCCGCCGGACACCGCCTCGTGCTCCGCCGCCCCGTCCGCCGGATGCACGAGCGTGCGGTGCACGGCGTCCGCGGACCGCGCGCCGCGCAGCGACAGCAGGACCATGAACCGGCCCGTCGGCGCACAGCCCTGCGGCCGGGGCTGCACCGTCACGTCACCGTCCTGCCAGAGCTCCTGAGCGGGCATCAGGCCCGGGTGCGGCCGGACCCCCAGCACCACGTGAGCCGCCTCCGCGACCGTGCCGTCCGTCAGCTCCACGCCGGCCGCCCGGCCGTCCCTCTCCAGGACCCGGGCCACCTCCGCGCCGAGGACGAACTCCACCTTCCGGGCCAGACACCGCTCGTACACGGCCTGCGCGAGCGCCCGCATGCCGCCGGAGACGTACCAGCTGCCGAAGGTCTCCTCCATGTACGGCAGCAGGGCCGTGCTCGCCGGGGCACGCCGCGGATCGAGCCCGTACGACAGCGCGTACCCGTCCAGCAGGGCGGCCAGCCGGGGATCCGCCAGCTCCCAGGACCCGATCTCCGCCACCGTGCCGGCCCGGAGGGAGGGGCGCAGCAGCCGCCGCCGCACGGGCGCCGGATACGGATCGCGGGTCAGAACCTGCCAGTCGGGGCGCAGGGGTTCCTCCAGCAGCGGCCGCCTCGACCGGTCCCACGCCTCCCGGGCCCGGTCGAGGAACGCCCCCCAGCTCCCGCCCGCGCCTTCGCCGAGCGCGGCGTCCAGGGCCGCGACGACGCCGGCCCGCGAGGCGTTCGGCAGGGACACGTCCGTGCCGTCCGCGAAGACATGACGGCTCGCCGGATCGACCTGGGACAGGGTGACGCACCGCTCCAGCGGCTCCTTGCCGGTCTTCACGAACAGGTCGCGGTAGACGGCCGGAAGATGGAGCAGACCGGGGCCCGTGTCGAACGCGAAGCCGTGCAGGGCATGGCGGCCGACCGATCCGCCGAATGTCTCCGACCGCTCGTACACCGTCACCCGGTGGCCCGCCACTGCCAGCCGCGCCGCCGCCGACATCGCGCCCAAGCCGGCGCCGATCACCGCAATACGTGCCATGCCGGCGACTCTAACGGCCGCTGCCGACAGCTCAGCCGTCAGGCCGGTGGGAGACGGTCTCCGCCAGGTGTTTCTCTTCGCGCCGCTGTGCTCTGCGGCGCAGGAACCGGCGGATCCGGGAGGCCAGGAAGACCAGTATCACCAGGCCGAGCACCAGCAGCGTCGCGGCGATGGAGGCCGCGATCCACGGATGGAATATGGCGAAGGTGACGACCCCGGCGACCCCGAGGTCCTCGGCGATGCTCACCGCGATGTTGCTGAAGGGTTCGGGGGAGGTGTTGACCGCCATCCTGGTGCCCGCCTTCACCAGATGGCTCATCAGCGCGGTGGACCCGCCGATGGCCCCCGCGGCGAGTTCCGGCAGTGAACCGCTCTCGCCCGCGAGCAGCGCCGCCACGACCGCCCCGGCGAGCGGCCTGATGACGGTGTGCGCCGTGTCCCAGACCGAGTCCACGTACGGGATCTTGTCCGCCACCACCTCGCACAGGAAGAGCACGCCGGCCACGACGAGGACATCGGTGCGCTGCAGCGAGGCCGGCACCTCGTCGGTGACACCGGTCGCGCCGAAGACACCGAGGAGGAGGACCACCGCATAGGCGTTGATCCCGCTCGCCCAGCCACTCGTGAACACCAGGGGGAGTACGGACACGGGGGTGATCGTAACCAGGTGGTGTACGGGTGCGGGAGGGCGCAGGTGCGCACGGCTGAGTACCCGTACCTAGGACATGAGATGAGTAGGGGCGCGGATGGGGCGCGACCTGCGGGGACGGCAGAGTGGGGACCACGGAAGGGGCGCTGCGCCGGTACCGCCGGCACGGGGCGGCGGAGCGGGCGCGGCTCTCCTTTCCGAACGGGGGTGCACGGCGGAGGACTCGGGGCCACGGGGGAACACGGGGTCACGGGGGAAGGTTCTCCGGCAGCACGGAAGGCGCCGGTCGGGCGGGGCTCGGGGGGATCGAGCTCCGTCCGACCGGCGCCTTCGTGCGTTCGGGACCCTCGCGGGGCCGGGGTCAGCGCCCGCTGACCCGTCCGTGCAGCAGCAGGGACAGTGCGGAGTGCACGTCGTCGATCGACCGCTCCGGCTGGAACGCCTGCCAGTCCAGCGCCGCCACCAGCACCATGCCGACCAGGGCGGCCGCTGTCAGCGGGATGTCGATCTCCTCGCTGAGCTCGCCGCCCGCGACGCCTTCCCTGAGCACGCCCTCGACCACGGCGACGGCCTCCTGGCGCACCACCAGCAAGGTGGCCTGCCAGGCGCGGTTGGTGCGCCACAGCTCGGCCACGTACAGCTGGGTGAAGGCCGGGTAGCGGTCGATGAAGACCAGACCGGCGCGGATCATGGCGTCCAGTGCCTCGACCCGGCTGCCGCCGCGCTCGTCGGTCTCCTCCGCCGCCGTGCGCAGCGAGGAGGTGAGCAGCCCGACGCCGTGGCGCAACAGCTCCTCGAAGAGCTCGGTCTTGCTCTTGAAGTTGTAGTACACCGTGCCCTTGGCGACCCCGGCACGGTCGGCGATCTCGTCCACCGTGGTCGCCGAGAACCCCTTCTCGGCAATGAGGGTCACGGCCGCTTCGTAGAGCTTCTGCCGGGTGGCCTGGCGGCGTGTGGCGCTACTGCTTTCCATGCTCCTGATTCTCACAGGTCCCGGAGCGCTCACAGACTCAGCTCCGGATGCAGCCGGTCCAGGGTCCACACCTGCTTGCGGCGCGCGGACACGGCCGTCAGCGCGAGCGCCCCGGCGGTGAAGGCCAGCAGCACCGCACAGCCCTGCCACACCGGGCCGAGCCCGCCGCCCGTGATCAGCCGGCGCAGGCCCTCGACGATGTAACTCATCGGCAGGTACGGATGGATCGCGTTGAAGAAACCCGGACTCGTCTGTACGGGGTACGTGCCGCCGGCCGAGGTCAGCTGGAGCATCAGCACCGCGAGGACGAGAATGCGGCCGGCCGCCCCGAACCGGGCGTTCAGCCACTGCACGATCGCGCCGAAGCAGCAGGTGACCAGGGCCAGGAAGCCGATGGTCCCGGCGGCGTGTGCCATCTGCAGGCCGAGCCCCCAGTGCAGTACGGACATCAGCGCGGCCACCTGGAGGAGACCGATCGCGGCCACCGGCAGCCAGCCCGCGAAGGCGATCCGCCAGGCGGGTGCCCCGGCGGCCAGGGCCCGCCGGTTCAGCGGCTGGATGAGCATGTACGCCACCATCGCGCCGACCCACAGGGAGAGCGGGATGAAGTAGGGGGCGAAGCCGGTGCCGTAGTTGGGAGCCGCGTGCAGTGACTGCGATGCCAGCTGCACGGGGTCGGCCATGACCTCGGTGCGGGCGTCGCGGTCCTTCTTGTCGTAGTCCGGGATCTCGCCGGCCCCGTCGTCGAGCCCCTTGGCCAGCGTGGCCGAACCGTCGCCGAGGCGGGTCAGGCCGCTGTCGAGACTCGTCGCGCCCTTCTTGAGGTCTCCGACTCCGGTGTTCAGCTCGGCGGAGCCCGTCCTGGCCGTGGCCAGCCCGGTGTGCAACTGGTCCGCGCCCTTGGCGACCTTGTGGGCGCCGGTGTTGAGCGCGTTGATCTTCTTGACCGCGCTCTCCAGGTCCACGTCCAGACGCGGCGAGCGCCCGGCGAGGGCGTCCGCCTGCTTCTGCAGGGTGGTCAGCTGCCCGCGGAGCGCCTTGAGGTCCCCGTTCTGGTTCCTGACCAGGACGTTGACGTCGTCGGCCACGGCGGCGACATCGGCTGCCGCCGTCACGGCCCGCTTCAGCGGCGCGCAGACGGCTGTATCGGGGAGCGGCTGCTCCTCGCACCGGGTGCGGTGGACCTCGGCGAGGTCGTCGGAGGCCGCGTGGGCTGCCGTGGCGGCGGTGGGCGCCGCCTTCACCAGCAGGTCGAGGTTGTCCCGTACGGTCTGCGAGGAGTCGGCGACGAGGCGGGCCGTGTCGCCGATCGCCTTGCCGTTGTCCTTCAGGAACGGGCGGACGTCGGCGGCCACCCCGTTGACCTTGTCGGCGAGCAGCTGGGTGCCGTCCGCGACCTGGCGCGAGCCGGTCTCCAGATCGCCCGCGCCCTTGTCCAGCCGCACGATGCCGGTGGCCAGCCGGCCGCTGCCGGCCTTCGCGTCCTTCAGCCCGTCCGCGAGGTCCTTCGAGCCCTTCTTCGCCTTGCCGATCCCGGTCTCGAGGTCGGCGGCGCCCTTGGCCGCCTTCGCCGTCGCGTCGTGCAGATCGGAGAAGTTGATGAAGATCCGGTCGAGGAAACCCCGGGAGGCGTTGGCCGACGCGGCGGTACGGACCTCGGAGAACACCGTCCGGGAGATCTGGCCGACGATGTAGTTGTTGGCGTCATTGGTGCGCACCTGGAGCGCGCCCGTCTCGGGGGAGTCGCCGGCGCTGGAGGCGATGCGCCTGCTGAAGTCCGCGGGCATGGTCAGCGAGAGGTAGTACGTGCCGTCCTCGACGCCCTGGCCGGCCTCGGCGGCGCTCACCTCGTGCCACTCGAAGACCTTGGAGTCGAGGAGCCTGCCGGTGATCTCGTCCCCGGCCGCGATGCGCTCGCCCGAGGCGGTGGCGCCCTTGTCGTCGTTGACCAGGGCGACCGGGATGCGGTCCAGGCGGCCGTAGGGGTCCCAGAAGGACCACAGGTACAGGGCGCCGTAGAGGAGGGGCAGCAGCAGGAGCGCGGCCAGTGCGGCGCGCGGCAGCTTCCCCCTGCCGAAGCGCCGGAGCTCAAGCGCGGCCAGTCTCGGCGAACGCATCGGCCGTCCCTTCGTCGAGTGCGGGGGCCGCCGGTGGCGTGGGCTCCCCGGTGGTGGCGGCGGTGTCCGTGGCCCCGGTCGCGCGGGTGCGTACGGTGACGGCGTCCCCGGGGGCCTGGCTGCACACGGCCAGCACGGTCGTGCCGTCGGTGGCGAGGCGGCGCAGCAGTTCCCAGGCCTCGGCGCGTTCCGCGTCGGACAGCTTGAGGTCGGTGTCGTCCACCGCGAGCAGGCGCGGGCGGCCGATCAGGGCGAGGGCGAGGGAGAGCCGCAGTGCCTCCAGCCGTTCCAGATCCCTTACGGAGGTCCGCCCGGCCTTGGGCAGGGTGGCGGTGTCGAGTCCGGCCGCCTCGAGGGCGGTGTCGATCCGGGCCCCGGCCGTGGCGACGCGCTCGCGGCGCGGCCGCAGCAGGGCGCGCGGCGAGCCGTCGAAGCGGCGCTGCAACAGGGCACGTTCACGCAGATGTTCGGCGACCGTGAACGCCGGGTCGAGCTCGCTGACCCCGGGCACCGGGCCCAGGGCCGCGACCCTGCGTACGGCGGCGGCCCGGCGCGGCAGGCGCAGGCCGCCGGTCGCGGCGTCGCCCTCGGTGGGGCGCATCCGGCCGGTGAGGGCGAGCAGCAGGCAGGTGCGGCCCGAGCCGGACGGGCCCTCGATCGCGATCAGGGACCCGGGGGCGGCGTTGAACGTCACGCCCCGGAAAGCCCATCCGCGCGGCCCCTTGAGGCCGAGGCCCTCGGCGGTGACAGCTGCCCCGTGCGGGCTGTTCACAGACCCTCCCCTGTCCTTCTTCCGGACTTTCTTTGAACTGACCAGTCAGTACAAAAAGGTAGCCCGAACTTGCAATCGAGGCAAAAGGCCAGGTCAGCGGTGGATTCGGATCGATTGTCAGTGGGGGCCGTCACGATGGATACAGACGGCCACGAAGCCGTTACGAGACAGGAGGTTCTGTCATGGCCCACTCGTCCGCAGCAGCCGCCCCGCGACGCCGCGCAGACGGCCCTGCCCCCTCACCGACCGGCCCGGCGCACGACGTCCACCCCGTACTCCGGCGCACCACGGCGCCGCCCGCCGCCCTCGATCTCCTCGCCCAGGCCCGCGCCGGCCTCGAAGAGGCAGCTGTTCTCGATGTGCCGAACGAGCGCTACGCCACCGCCCATCTCGCCGCGCTGCGCACCGCGGCCGCGGTCCTTGCCGTCCGCGGGCGCCCCGAGACCTCCCCGCGGCGGCGGGAGCGGATCCGCAGTGCCTGGGAGGTCCTGCCGGAGATCGCCCCCGAGCTCACCGAATGGAGCGCGCTCTTCGCCTCCGGCGCCCCCCGCCGGGCCCGGGCGGAAGCGGGTATACCCGGCGCGGCCGGCCGGCGCGACGCGGACGACCTGCTGCGCGACGCGGCGATGTTCCTTCGCCTGGTGGAGCGGCTGCTGGTGCTTCAGCCGGTCCTTCCGCAACCCCGTGCGGAGCGGTCCGATGCGGGATGACGGCGACGGCGGCGCGAGGCAATAGGGTGGACGGGACCTATCACCTGCGCTGTTCACGCTCCGCCCTCAGCGGCGGCACCGTGCCGAGGAGTCAACTGCCGTGTCGGACCAGCTGCGCCCCCGTGCCTCCCTCCGTACCGCTGTGGTCTGGGAGGTCCTCAAAGACGCTCTCGACAGCCAGGTCAAGGCGACCGGCAGGGACGCCCTGGACGTACTGGACACGGGTGGCGGTACGGGCAACTTCGCCGTTCCCGTCGCACGCCTGGGCCACCGGGTCACCGTCGTCGACCCGAGCCCCAACGCGTTGTTCGCGCTGGAGCGCCGTGCCGCCGAGGCCGGGGTCGCCGACCGGGTCAACGGTGTCCAGGGAGACATCCTCGGCCTGTTCGACGTGGTCGGCCGCGGTGGATACGACGCCGTGCTCTGCCACGGAGTCCTGGAGTACGTGGACGACCCCGCCGAGGGCGTGCGGCACGCGGTGGAGGCACTCCGCCCGTCCGGAGCGCTCAGCCTGCTCGCCGCCGGACTCGGTGGCGCGGTCCTGGCGCGGGCGCTCGCCGGCCACTTCACCGAGGCGCAGCACGCGCTCACCGACCCGGACGGCCGATGGGGCGAGGGCGACCCTGTGCCCCGGCGTTACACGGCGGAGCAGCTCACCGAGCTCGTCGAGGGCGCGGACGTCGAGGTCGGCGCGGTCCACGGGGTACGTGTCTTCGCCGACCTGGTGCCGGGGGTCCTGGTGGACACCGAGCCCGGTGCGATGGAGGCCCTGCTCAAGCTGGAGACGGCGGCCGCCGAGCTGTCCGCGTTCCACTCGGTGGCCACCCAGCTGCACGTCCTGGGCACCAAGCGGGCCTGAGGGGCCGTCCCGCCACCGGCCGGATCCCGACGGCAGCGTGGCTGATCAGCAACGCAGCTGCAGACGGAGTACGCCCCAGCAGCCCCGATCAGGGCCTTGGCCCCGTATGATCGGGGGACACCATCCGGCATGACGGATCGGAGGTTGGGGAATCAACGCCTCAGCAGCTGAGCCGTCGTGGCGGCCCGGACTGGCTGATTGGCAATGAGGGCGGGTTTCACGGGGGCGATTCCCTGCCTATCCTGGAAGGGCCGCATACCGGCCGCCCCCCGCGGCCGACGACGAGGAGGACTCCGTGCCGCTCTCGGAGCACGAGCAGCGAATGCTCGAGCAAATGGAGCGAGCGCTGTACGCCGAAGATCCCAAGTTCGCGACAGCGCTCGAGGGAAGTGGGCTGCGTACATACACCCGGCGACGGGTCTACCAGGCAGTTGCTGGCTTCCTGGTGGGAATCGCGCTCCTCATGGCCGGAATGGTCGCCCAGCAGATCTGGATCAGCGTGGTGGGGTTCCTCGTCATGCTGGGCTGCGCGGTGCTCGCGGTGACGGGTTGGCGCAAGGCGCCGAAACCGGGCGAGCAGCAGGCAGTCCGCGCGGGTGGCGCGGAGCCGCGCCGACAGCCCAAACAGCGCAGGTCCGTGATGAACCGGATCGAACAGCGGTGGCAGCGCCGCCGTGATGAGCAGGGCCAGTAAGCGCTCGGAACACTTATGGGTGAGGGGCGGTCGCATTTCTGCGACCGCCCCTCACACGTGTGTCCGGACGGAGGCCCGCAGAGCCGGCGCCCGGGCCTGATGCCTTCGGGCTCGATGCGGCTCGATGCCCCGGTCCGACCCGCAGGACGGGCCTGGTACTCAGGGCCTGATACCCCGGTCGGCCCCGCACGACAGGCCTGATGTTCAGGGCCTCGGGACCGGTCGGCCCCGCACGACAGGCCTGATGTTCAGGGCCTCGGAACATCGTCTTTCCCGCAGGAAAGACCTGATACCCAGGGTTTCGGACCCCGAGCAGATCCGCAGAACGGGCCTGCCCGGGGCCGTTGCGCGTCAGCCCTGCTGGCGGGACGGGCGACGGAGCCACGCAGGCCGCTGGGGAGCCCTCCATCGGCCTGCCAGAGCCGCCCGGCGCTCCGAGACCGCCCACACCACCCGTACGGCCGAGCGCGGTGCCACTACCGCGCGGAACCGGGCGAACCGGCCGACGGAGTCCCGCAGGCCCGCCCGTACCGCCTGCGTATCCTCCGCGAGCCCCGACACCGGCCCGGGCTCCGGCGCGTAGAGCACCTGCTCCACCGCGCCCGCCACCCGGTGCACCGCCTCGGCCACCTCCGCGTCCAGCTCTCCCGCCCGCACCACCCGGGCCGCGGCCTTCCGCGGGGTCAGCGACTCGTCCGGCTCTATGCCGTGGTCCCACGCGGTGTCGGTGATCTCCTGCCAGGCCGCCAGCGTTCTCGCGGTCGCGTCCGCCGGGGTGCGCCCGGTGGAGGAGCCAAGCCGCCGGGCCCGTACCCGCATGCGCCAGAACATGGGCAGCAGCGGGAGCATCAGCACGAGGACGGCCGCCAGGACCACTCCGAGCACGGTGCCCGCCGACGTCCCCGTATCCGTGGGCGCGGTGGCACCCGGAAGGGCCGAGCTGCCGCACGCGCCCTGTCCGCCCGTCCGAGCCGGGCAGCTCTCCGAGGCGGACGGTGCGACCGGCACCGCTGCCGACGCCTCCGTCTCCGGCCGGGCCGGATCGGCGGAGTCACCGGAAGGGGTGTCCGGCAGGGTGTACGACGGCAGTGAGCCACGTGTCGGCGTGGGCTCGAAGCGGGTCCACCCGATGCCCTCGAAATACAGCTCCGGCCAGGCATGCGCATCACGCAGACCGACCGACATCGAACCGTCCGACTGGGCCGTGCCGGGCGTGAAGCCGACGGCGACCCGCGCCGGGATGCCCAGCGTCCGGGCCATCGCCGCCATGGTGAACGAGAAGTGGACGCAAAAGCCCCGCCGGTCCTTCAGGAAGCGGCCGATCGCCGCGCTGCCGGTACCCGAGTTCACCGAGGTGTCGTACGTGAAGCCGCCCTCGGAGGCGAAGTAGTTCTGCAGTTTCACCGCCTGCTCGTAGGAGTTGGCGGAGCCCTTCGTGACCTCTTCGGCCGTCTCCCGGACCACCTTGGGCAACGAACCGGGCACCCGGGTGTACTCGCGGAGCAGGGCTGCCGGAACCTCGCCCGCGCTCGCGAGCTGCCCGGCCGTCGGCTGCACGATCAGGCTGGAGACCCCGTACTGCGCACCGCCGGTCGTCTCCCCGTCGTCCCCGACCAGGGTGCGGCCCTCGGGCTCGAACCGCCAGCGCCCGTCGACCCTCACCTCGGTCGCCGGGTAGGGGAGCGGCAGATAGGTCTGCTTGTACGAAGGCGACGCGGAGATGTTCGTACTGATCTCCGTCACGGCGACGTCCGGCGACAGACCGGGCGGGTTCGGGAGCCGTTTCGGTACGTCCTTCAGCCGGCGGGTCGAGGCCCGCCATTCGCTCCCGTTGAACTGGTCCAGGGCCAGGATGCGGAGGTAGAAGTCCTGCGCACCGGTCGAGTTGGTGCGGTACGACATCACCTCCCGGTTCTCCGGCTGGTTGAGGTCGTTCTGCAGGGAGACCAGCGGGTTCACGGCGGAGATGGTGCCGCCACCGCTCCCCTTGCCGTTGCCGCCTCCCGTACCGGCCAGCAGCCCGCCGTCGAGCGCGGGCAGGGCCGCGGGCACGACCAGTGCGATGCCCAGGGCGAACGCGCCGATGCGACGCCCGGTGCGCACCGGGGCGACCGCCCCGCCGCCCGAGGCACCGATGCCGGAGGAATGGCCCCGGGCCGCGGCCGCTCCGGCGAAGACCCGCCCCCACTGGGAGAGCCGGTCACGCCCCTCGGCCAGCAGGAGGAGCAGATAGCCGCAGGCGGCCAGCAGGAACCACAGCCAGTCCGCGCCGCCGTCGGAAAGACCGGCGGCGACGGAGTAGAGGGCCAGCAGGGGCAGCCCGGCCGGCGCGGCGCTGCGGAACGTGACCGCCAGCGCGTCCACCGCGAGCCCGATCAGCAGCACACCGCCCACCAGCATCAGCCGGATGCCCGCCGTGTCCGGTGCCGGGATCGCGTACCGCCCGACGTCGTCCGCACCCACGGTCAGCAGGTCGGCGAGCCGCTGCACCGACTGCGGGCCGGGCACGAAGCCCGCCAGCGCCTCCTGACGGGCGAACGCCACGGTCAGCAGCACCACCAGGACCAGGGCCTGAGCGGCGACGGTCGCCGCCCGCGGCAGCGGCACCCGCCGGCCGAGCGCGCCCACGCCGCACTGGATGGCCAGCAGGAACGCGGCCTGCACGATCCAGGCGTAGGGGTCGACCAGCGGCAGCATCGAACAAGCCGCCATCAGCGTCGCCGCATAGGCGCACAGCGCCAGCCGACCACGACCGCTCATGACCGTCCTCTCATGACCAACCACCGGAGAATCCCGTCGTGCCGCCACTCGTGCCGCCCATCGCGGCGGACCCGGTCAGCGAGCCCTGATGGCTCGCCTGCTGCCACAGCCGGGCCAGATCCGTGCCCGGTCCGACCGGCACCGCTGTCCATCCCGACTCGCGCAGCAGCCGGAGCCGCTGCTCGCGGGCCGCGTCGGAGGCGGGTGATGCGTCGTGCACCCAGGCGGCGCTGTCCAGGACGAAGGCGACGGCCCCGCCGCCGCGCTGTCGCATGCGGGCCGCCACCGCGGCCTGTTCGTCGTCCAGATCGCCGAGGAAGGCGATCAGCAGGCCCTCGTCGCCGCCGCGGAGCACGTCGTACGCACGGGCGAGACCGTCGCCGTCGGAGTGGTCGACGACGGCGAGGGTGTCCATCATCAGTCCGGCCGAGTCGGCCGAGTCCTGGGTGGAGCCCGAGAAGCCGCTCGCGCCCGGTACCTCCGTGCCGTCGTCCGTCACCAGCCGGACCGCGAAACCGCGTTCCAGCATGTGCACCAGCGCGGACGCCGCGCCGGAGACGGCCCACTCGAACGCCGAGTCGGGCCCCGTGCCCTGGAAGGCGATCCGGCGCGTGTCCAGCAGCACCGTGCATCTGGCCCGCTGCGGCTGCTCCTCGCGGCGCACCATCAGCTCGCCGTAGCGCGCGGTGGAGCGCCAGTGGACACGGCGGAGATCGTCGCCGTGCCGGTAGCCGCGCGGGATGATGTCGTCCTCACCCGCCAGCGCCAGCGAGCGCTGCCGTCCCTCGCCGTAACCGGAGGCCTCGCCCGCCAGCCGCACCGGGGGCAGTGGTTCGGTCCGCGGGATGACGACGAGCGTGTCGTACGCGCTGAACGAACGTGTGAGCTCGCACATCCCGAACGGATCGCTCAGCCGCAGTTGCAGGGGACCGAGCGGGTAGCGCCCGCGCAGATCCGACCGCACCCGGTACGACACCTCGCGCCGGCCGCCCGCCTCCACCCGGTCCAGGACGAACCGGGGCCGGGGCCCGAGCACGTACGGCACCCGGTCCTGGAGCATGAGCAGACCCGTGGGCAGCCGCGAGACGTTGTCCATGCGCAGATGGACCCGCGCCTCGGAGCCCGCGGGCACCCGGGACGGGGAGAGCCTGCGGGTGCCGGCGACCTGGTAGCGGGTCCGGAACAGAGCCGTCACACAGACCAGCGGCAGCACGGCGAGCAGCAGGCCGACCCGCAGGAGATCCCCCTGGCCCAGCACGTAGGCGCAGACCGCGGCGGCCACCCCGGCCGCGAGGAACGACCTGCCACGGGTGGTCAGGCCGCCCAGGGCGGCCCGCAGACCGCCCTTGTCGTCGCTGTCGTCCATCGCGGGCGGCCCCCCGGCGGCCATCAGAGCCGCCGCGCGCCGGGCTGCTGCCGGCCGCCGTACACCGCGCCCGGCTGGTGCTGGGGCGCAGGGACGGCCGCCCCGCCCGACGCGGTCGGCACGGGCGTCTGCTGAAGGATCTCCAGGACCACCTGTTCGGCGGTGCGGCGGTTCAGCTGGGCCTGTGCGGTGGGCAGCAGCCGGTGGGCGAGCACGGCGACGGCGAGGGCCTGCACATCGTCCGGCAGGCAGTAGTCCCGCCCGCTCAGCGCCGCCGAGGCCTTGGCCGCGCGCAGCAGGTGCAGGGTGGCACGCGGCGATGCGCCGAGCCTGAGGTCGGGGTGGTTCCGGGTGGCCCCGACGAGCTGCACCGCGTACCGCCGGACGGCTTCGGCGACGTGGACCGCGCGCACCGCCTCGATCAGCTTGACGATGTCGTGGGCGTGCGCCACCGGCTGGAGGTCGTCCAGCGGTGAGACACCGCCGTGCACGTCGAGCATCTGCAGTTCTGCCTCGGCGCTGGGATAGCCGATCGACACCCTGGCCATGAACCGGTCGCGCTGGGCCTCGGGCAGCGGATACGTGCCCTCCATCTCCACCGGGTTCTGGGTGGCCACGACCATGAAGGGGTCGGGCAGCTCGTAGGTGTGCCCGTC
This sequence comes from Streptomyces sp. NBC_00385, assembly GCF_035917155.1. NCBI lineage: Bacteria > Bacillati > Actinomycetota > Actinomycetes > Kitasatosporales > Streptomycetaceae > Streptomyces > Streptomyces sp. NBC_00385. The sequence goes on from NZ_CP107951.1 coordinate 6,524,935, forward strand.
GATGGTGACCTGGCGCTCCTCCATCGACTCCAGCAGCGCGGACTGGGTCTTGGGCGAGGCGCGGTTGATCTCGTCGCCGATCACGATCTGGGCGAAGATCGCGCCCGGTTTGAACTCGAAGTCGCGGCGCTGCTGATCGAAGATGGACACACCTGTGATGTCCGAGGGCAGCAGGTCCGGTGTGAACTGGATGCGTCGCACCGAGCAGTCGATGGACCGTGCCAGCGCCTTGGCCAGCATGGTCTTGCCCACGCCGGGGACGTCCTCGATCAGGAGGTGCCCCTCCGCGAGCAGCACGGTCAGCGAAAGGCGTACGACCTCGGGCTTGCCCTCGATCACACCTTCCACCGACCTGCGTACCCGCTCCGCTGTGGTGGTCAGATCTGTGAGGCTCGCTCGATCGTCATAGGTCGTCACCCGGCCCTCCTCGGCCCTGCCCCACGCTCCCCAGGAGCACAGGATTCCCCAGTCACGGGCCGGCGCCCTTGTGCGGCCCGGCCCACCCCGAATTGCGGACACCGCGCCGGACAGGGTCCGGCGGGGTGTCACACCCGCATTCTTGTTGCCGTTACCGCTTCGTGTCACTCGCCTGTGGATAACCGGGGCCGAAATGTCGGGTCGATGGGGATTTTCGCTGCCGGAACGTGCCCGTCCGGCTCCCTCGGGCCGGGAAAGTCAGGAAACCGGAAGGATCTCGCGCAGCAGACCGGTGGTCACGTCGAAGACGAATCCGCGCACGTCGTCGGTGTGCAGCAGGAACGGGGAGGTGCGGACCCGCTGCATCGACTGCCGCACGTCCTGGTCGGCGTCACTGTAGGCCTCGACCGCCCAGGCCGGCCGCTGGCCGACCTCCATCTCCAGCTCCCGGCGGAACTCCTCGGTGATCGACTCCATGCCGCAGTTGGTGTGGTGGATCAGCACCACGCTGCGCGTGCCGAGGGCCCGCTGGCTGATCGACAGCGAGCGGATGACGTCGTCGGTGACCACGCCGCCGGCGTTGCGGATGGTGTGACAGTCCCCGAGCGCCAGACCGAGCGCCTTGTGCAGGTCGAGCCGGGCGTCCATGCAGGCGACGACGGCGACGCGCAGCACGGGCTTCGCGTCCATGCCGGGGTCGCTGAACTCGGAGGCGTACTGGACGTTCGCCTCGACCAGGCGGTCGGTGACGGTGCCGCCGGTGCGGGCCTGGTCCGTGGCAGGGGAGTGCGCAGAAGTCGACATGAACTAGACGTTAGCTCTCGCCGGTGCCGTCGGCGTGGTGTCGAAGCGGACAAAGAACGTCAACGACGCTTGTTGTGAGGTAACCCACAAGCCTCACAGTCGGTCACCCGGCCGGGTGAACAAAGCGAGGGCCGACGCGCTGTCGGGTTGATTGATCGGGAATCGATCGAATGGCAGGGTGGACTAAAGTGACGGGAAGTTACCGACACCCTGCACATTCCGATGTTTTCCCCGTGTGCGCGGCGTACGTACGGCCCGGCCCTCTCCCGCTCGCCGGTCGGCTGACGCCCCTTCCCCGGCGCCGGCGGACCTCCCCTTCGCGAGCGGGCGGGGACCAGGCCGTACGTGCAGCGCCCCGGGACCTGAGCCTGAGAGGGCGCATGAGCCAGACCCGACACGTCCCGGTGATGCTCCAGCGGTGCCTGGACCTGTTGGCCCCGGCTCTGGAGGCCCCCGGCCCGCAGCCGCCCGTGGTCGTCGACTGCACCCTGGGCCTCGGCGGACACAGCGAGGCGCTGCTCTCCGCCTTCCCCACCGCCCGGCTGATCGCGCTCGACCGGGACAAGGAGGCACTGCGGCTCTCCGGCGAGCGGCTCGCCCCGTACGGCGACCGCGCCACGCTGGTGCACGCCGTCTACGACGAACTGCCCGAGGTGCTCGACCGGCTCGGCGTCCCCAAGGTCCAGGGCGTCCTGTTCGACCTCGGCGTCTCCTCCATGCAACTGGACGAGGCCGACCGCGGATTCGCGTACGCCCAGGACGCCCCGCTCGACATGCGGATGGACCAGACGACCGGCATCGGCGCGGCCGAGGTGCTCAACACCTACCCGCCGGGCGAGCTGGTCAGGATCCTGCGCGCGTACGGCGAGGAGAAGCAGGCCAAACGGATCGTCTCCGCCGTCGTACGCGAACGCGAGAAGGAGCCGTTCAGCAACAGCGCACGGCTCGTCGAGCTGATCCGTGACTCGCTGCCGCAGGCCGCCAAGCGCACGGGCGGCAACCCGGCCAAGCGCACCTTCCAGGCGCTGCGCATCGAGGTCAACGGCGAGCTCACCGTGCTGGAGCGGGCGATCCCGGCCGCGGTGCGGAGCCTCGCCGTCGGTGGACGCATCGCCGTCCTCTCGTACCACTCGCTCGAGGACCGTCTGGTCAAGCAGGTGCTCGCGGCGGGTGCCGCGAACACCGCACCGCCCGGGCTGCCGGTCGTCCCCGAGCGCTATCAGCCACGGCTCAAGCTGCTGACCCGCGGCGCCGAACTGCCCACCGAGGAGGAGGTCGCCGAGAACCGGCGCGCCGCCCCCGCCCGGCTCCGCGGCGCCCAGCGCATCCGCGAGGAGGAGCGATGAGCAGCCGGTACCCGGAGTCCTCGCGGACCCGGCCCGGGGACGGAGCGGCGCGGTGAGCAACGCGGCCGGCGGGCTGAAGGGACGCGCCGCGAGGCTCAGCCGGCTGATGCCGGCCGGGCCGAGCAACGCGGCCCGGACCCCCTTCGTCCTGCTGGTCGTCCTGCTCCTGGGCGGCGGCCTGATCACCCTGCTGCTGCTGAACTCCGCGCTCAACGAAGGATCGTTCCGGCTGAGCGAGCTGAAGAAGCGGACCACGGACCTCACCGACGACCAGCAGGCCCTCCAGCGGGACGTCGACAGCGCCTCCGAACCGGACGCCCTGGCGCGGCGCGCACGGGAACTGGGCATGGTCCCGGGCGGCAGCCCCGCCTTCCTCGGCCCGAACGGCCAGGTCCGCGGCGTACCCTCCGCCGCCAGTGCCGCGCCCACCACCGCGGTGCCGAAGCCCGAAGCCCCCGAACCGCCCCCCGCAGCCGCCTCGTCGCCCTCGCCCTCCTCCTTGCCCCGCTCCACCCCCTCGCCCTCCGCGGCGGGCACACCGGCGGCGAAGCCCGGCGCCTCCGCGACGGCGACCGGCACCGCGCAGGCGAAGCCGAGCGCCTCCGCGAACGCGCGTACCCCGGCAGAACAGACCTCCACGAGCCCCGGCAGGTGACGCAGTGCCCTCCCAGGAACCACCGCGCCGGCGGGTACCCGGCCCCGCGCGCCCGCGTAACGCGGCGGGCCGCTCCGGCCGCCCCCGGCCCGCCGCCCGCCCCGAGCCGCGACGACGGCCCCCGTCCGCGGCGCCGCGCGGACGGAGCCCGCGCTCCCGCTCCGGCCGGCCGCTGCGCCTCGGCAGCCCACGGCCGCGGCTGCGACTGGTCAGCCTGGCTCTGACCCTGGTCATGATCGCGTTCGTCGTCCGGCTGCTCCAGGTGCAGGCCGTCGACGCCAACGCGTACGCGGCCAAGGCGGAGAAGAACCGCTACCTCAGCTACACCGTCGCCGCCGAGCGCGGCGAGATCACCGACCGCGGCGGCATCGCGCTGGCCACCAGCGTCGACGCGTACGACATCACCGCCGACCCCAAGATGTTCACTCCCGAGGACAGCAAGGCACCCGACGCACCCCAGCAGGCGGCCGCCCTCCTCGCGCCGATCCTCGGCGTCGACGCGGCCGAACTGACCAGGAAGCTGTCCAAGCCCAAGAGCCGGTACACGGTGCTGGCCCGCAGGCAGACCCCGCAGGTCTGGACGCAGATCAAGGACCTCAAGTCCGTCTTCGCCGAGAAGGCACAGAAGGACAAGGCGGCCGGAGGCCCCGGTGCCAATGTGCTGGCCGGAGTCTTCCAGGAGTCGACCACCAAGCGCGTCTACCCCAACGGCGGCCTCGCCGCCGGGATACTCGGTTACGTCAACGCCGAGGGCAAGGGCGCGGGCGGCCTCGAATCGCAGCTGGACAAGGAGCTCGCGGGCGAGGACGGCACGATCAAGTACGCCCAGTCCGGCGGTCGCCGGGTGCCCACCGCGGGCACCAAGGAGGTACCCGCCGTCGCCGGCTCCGACATCGAGCTGACCATCGACCGCGACATCCAGTGGGCGGCCCAGAAGGCCATCTCCGACCAGGTGGCGAAGTCCAAGGCCGACCGCGGCTACGTCGTCGTGCAGAACACCCGCACCGGCGAGGTCCTCGCCATGGCCAACGCGCCGGGCTTCGACCCCAACGACCTCTCGCAGGCCGACGCCGCCTCGCTGGGCAACGCGGCCCTCCAGGACGTGTACGAGCCCGGCTCCACCAGCAAGGTCATGTCGATGGCCGCCGTACTGGAGGAGGGTGTCGCCACCCCGGGCACCCATGTCACGGTCCCCAACCGCCTGCACCGCGGTGACCGGCTCTTCAAGGACGACATCGACCACCCGACCTGGTACCTCACGCTCAACGGCGTACTCGCCAAGTCCAGCAACATCGGCACCATCCTGGCCACCGGACAGCTGGGGAAGACCCAGGCCGCGTCCAACAAGGTGCTCTACGACTACCTGCGCAAATTCGGCATCGGCTCACCGACCGGACTCGGCTACCCGGGTGAGACCGCCGGCATCCTCGCCAAGCCGCAGGACTGGTCGACGTCGCAGCAGTACACGATCCCGTTCGGCCAGGGCCTCTCGCTCAACGCCATGCAGGCCGCCTCGATCTACTCGACGATCGCCAACGGAGGGGTCCGCGTCGCACCGACCCTCGTGCGCGGCACCAAGGGCGCCGACGGCCGCTTCACCCCTGCCGAGGCACCCGAACAGACCAGGGTGGTCAGCGAGAAGACGGCCAGGACACTGGCCAGCATGCTGGAGTCGGTCGTCGGTGACGAGGAGGGCACCGGAACGAAGGCCAAGATCCCCGGCTACCGCGTCGCGGGCAAGACCGGTACGGCCAACCGAGTCGACCCGGTACGCGGCGGCTACCACGGCTACACCGCCTCCTTCGCCGGTTTCGCCCCCGCCGACAACCCTCAGATCACCGTCTACTGCGCCATCCAGAACCCCACCAAGGGCAGCTACTTCGGCGGCCAGATCTGCGGACCCATCTACAAGCAGGTCATGGAATTCGCGCTGAAGACGCTGCAGACCGCACCCTCCGGCAGCGAGCCGGCCCGGCTGCCGGTGTCCTTCAAACCCGGCGAGTGAACTCGGGGAGACCCTCAGTGACAACCATCACCCCCGATCCAGGGAACCGGAACGGGAACCACCGCACCCCCGCCCCCTCACTTCGCGAGAGGCCGGGTGTGCCCGGTACGCTCACCGCCGTGCCCCACGCTGAACAGTCCCGAACCACCCCGAAGGACGCCCCTGTGAACTACCCGGGAGCGCCCCGCCCGGATCGGCTGCGGCCGACCTCCCTGGTCACGCTGGCAGCCCGGCTGGGAGTCGAACCGCCGGGCAAGGGCGAAGTCACCGGCATCACCCACGACTCCCGGGCCGTGCGACCCGGGGACGTCTACGCGGCCCTGCCCGGTGCCCGTCTGCACGGTGCCGACTTCACCGCCCAGGCCGCCGGTCTCGGTGCCGCCGCGATCCTCACCGACCCGGCGGGCGCCGAACGCGCCGCCGCCACCGGACTCCCGGTGCTGGTCGTCGAGGACCCGCGGGGCCGGATGGGCGAACTCGCCGCCGAGATCTACGGCCACCCCGGTGCCGGCCTGCTCCAGATCGGCATCACCGGCACCTCCGGCAAGACCACGACGGCCTACCTCGTCGAGGGCGGCTTCCGCGGTGCCGGACGCGCCACCGGTCTCATCGGCACCGTGGAGATGCGGATCGGCGACGAGCGCATCAAGTCCGAACGCACCACGCCCGAAGCCACCGATCTGCAGGCCCTGTTCGCCGTCATGCGCGAACGCGGCGCGGACGCGGTGACGATGGAGGTCTCCAGCCACGCACTGGTGCTCGGCCGGGTCGACGGCTGCGTCTTCGACGTCGCGGTCTTCAACAACCTCAGCCCGGAGCACATGGAGTTCCACTCCGGCATGGAGGACTACTTCCAGGCCAAGGCGCGGCTGTTCACCCCGCAGCGCAGCAGGCAGGGCGTCGTCAACTACGACGACGAGTACGGCCGCAGGCTGATCACCGAGGCCTCCGTCCCGGTCACCACCTTCTCCGCCGAGGGCCACCCGGACGCCGACTGGCGCGCCGAGGACGTCGAGGTGGGCCAGCTCGGCTCCACCTTCACCGTCGTCGGGCCCAAGGACGAGCGGGCCGCCGCCGAGGCGCCGCTGCCCGGCCCGTTCAACGTCGCCAACACCCTCGCCGCGATCGTCACCCTCGCCGTCGCGGGCATCGACCTCCAGACCGCCGCCGACGGCGTCGCCGCGGTGCCCGGGGTGCCCGGCCGGCTGGAACGGGTCGACGCCGGACAGCCGTACCTCGCACTCGTCGACTACGCGCACAAGACCGACGCCGTCGAGTCGGTGCTGCGCTCCCTGCAGAAGGTCACCGAGGGCAAACTGCACATCGTCCTCGGCTGCGGCGGCGACCGCGACACCACCAAACGCGGCCCGATGGGCGCCGCCGCGGCCCGGCTCGCCGACACCGCCGTACTGACCTCGGACAACCCCCGCTCCGAGGACCCCCTCGGCATCCTCGCCGCCATGCTCGCGGGCGCCGCCGAAGTGCCCGTGCACGAACGCGGTGACGTCCTGGTCGACGCCGACCGGGCCGCCGCCATCGCGGCCGCCGTCGGACGCGCCGGCCCCGGGGACACCGTGCTGATCGCCGGCAAGGGCCACGAGCAGGGCCAGGACGTCCACGGAGTGGTGCGCCCCTTCGACGACCGGGTGGTCCTGCGCACGGCCATCGAGCGGTCCCTGGGACACGAGAACGCCACCCACCGTGCACCCACCCACGAGAACAACAGTCAGGGATGACCAAGTGATCGCCCTTTCCCTCGCCGAGATCGCCGAAATCGTCGGCGGGCAGTCGTACGACATACCGGATCCGGCCGTAACCGTCAGCGGGCCCGTCGTCATCGACTCCCGGGAGGTGAAGCAAGGCAGCCTCTTCGTCGCTTTCGCCGGCGAACGTGTCGACGGCCACGACTACGCGCGGCGCGCCGTCGAGGCGGGCGCGGCAGTCGTCCTGGCCGCCCGCCCCGTCGGCGTTCCCGCGATCGTCGTCGACGACGTGGTGGCGGCGCTCGGCGCGCTCGCCCGCGCCGTCGTCGGCCGCCTCGGCACCACCGTCGTCGCCCTCACCGGATCCGCCGGCAAGACCTCCACCAAGGACCTGATCGCCCAGCTCCTGGAGCGCAAGGGCCCCACCGTCTACCCGGCGGGCAACCTCAACAACGAGATCGGTCTGCCGCTCACCGCACTGCGTGCCACCGAGGAGACCCAGCACCTGGTCCTCGAGATGGGTGCCCGCTACATCGGCGACATCTGCTACCTCACCGGCCTCGTCCCGCCGCGGATCGGCCTCGTCCTCAACGTCGGCAGCGCGCACATCGGCGAGTTCGGCGGGAAGGAGCAGATCGCCCGGGCCAAGGGCGAGATGGTCGAGTCCCTCCCCGAGGACGGCCTCGCCGTCCTCAACGCCGACGACCCGCTCGTCCGCGCCATGATCTCCCGGACCAAGGCCCGGGTACTGCTCTTCGGTGAAGCCGCGGATGCGGACGTACGGGGTGAGAACGTCCGTCTCACCGAGGACGGCCGCCCCTCGTTCAGGCTTCACACACCCACCGGGTGCAGTGATGTGACCATGCGCCTGTACGGTGAGCATCACGTGTCGAACGCGCTCGCCGCGGCCGCCGTCGCCCATGAGCTGGGCCTGTCCGCAGACGAGATCGCCGTGGCGCTCTCCGAGTCGGGCACCCTCTCCCGCTGGCGCATGGAGGTCACCGAGCGTCCGGACGGCGTGACGTTCGTCAATGACGCCTACAACGCCAACCCCGAATCCATGAAGGCCGCGCTGCGCGCGCTGGCCGCCATGGGGAAGGGGCGTCGTACGTGGGCGGTGCTCGGCCAGATGGCCGAGCTCGGCGACGCCTCGCTCACCGAGCACGACGCGGTCGGACGGCTTGTCGTCCGGCTCAACGTCAGCAAGCTCGTCGCGGTCGGGGGCAGAGAAGCCTCCTGGCTGCAACTGGGCGCATACAACGAGGGTTCGTGGGGTGAGGAGTCGGTGCATGTGTCCGACGCACAGGCTGCCGTCGACCTGTTGCGCAGTGAACTGCGCCCGGGAGACGTCGTGCTGGTGAAGGCGTCCCGGTCGGTCGGCCTGGAGCAGGTCGTTACGGCACTGCTGGAGAACGCGACCGAGGGCGAGGTCGCCGGCCGATGAGGCAGATCCTCTTCGCGGGGGCCATCGGGCTCTTCCTGACCCTGGTCGGTACCCCGCTGCTGATCAAGCTGCTGGCCCGCAAGGGATACGGGCAGTTCATCCGGGACGACGGCCCGCGCAGCCACGGATCGAAGAAGGGCACGCCCACCATGGGCGGCATCGCCTTCATCCTGGCGACGATCATCGCGTACGTCCTGGCCAAGGTGATCACCGGCGAGGACATGCGCTTCTCCGGTGTGCTGGTCCTCTTCCTGATGGCCGGCATGGGGCTCGTCGGCTTCCTCGACGACTACATCAAGATCGTCAAGCAGCGTTCGCTGGGTCTGCGGGCCAAGGCCAAGATGGCCGGCCAGCTGATCGTCGGCATCGCCTTCGCGGTGCTCTCGCTCCAGTTCGCCGACGCCCGCGGCAACACCCCGGCCTCCGACAAGCTCTCGTTCGTCGAGGACTTCGGCTGGTCGATCGGCCCGGTGCTCTTCGTGCTCTGGGCGCTCTTCATGATTCTCGCCATGTCCAACGGCGTGAACCTGACGGACGGTCTGGACGGCCTGGCCACCGGCGCGTCGGTGATGGTCTTCGGCGCGTACACCTTCATCGGGCTCTGGCAGTTCCAGGAGTCCTGCGCCAACGCGGCCACCCTCACCAACCCGAGCGCCTGCTTCGAGGTACGAGATCCGCTCGACCTCGCGGTCGTCGCCTCCGCCCTCATGGGTTCCTGCTTCGGCTTCCTGTGGTGGAACACCTCGCCCGCCAAGATCTTCATGGGTGACACCGGTTCGCTGGCCCTCGGCGGCGCGCTCGCCGGACTGGCGATCTGCTCCCGCACCGAGTTCCTGATGGCGGTGCTCGGCGGCCTCTTCGTGATGATCACGATGTCCGTCGTCATCCAGGTCGGCTCGTTCAAGATGACCGGCAAGCGCGTCTTCCGGATGGCACCGCTCCAGCACCACTTCGAACTCAAGGGGTGGTCCGAAGTCCTTGTCGTGGTCCGCTTCTGGATCATCCAGGGCATGTGCGTGATCGTCGGCCTCGGCCTCTTCTACGCAGGATGGGCAGCCAAGAAGTGAGCAACGTGGACTGGCAGGGCAAGCACGTCACGGTCGCCGGTCTCGGAGTCTCCGGGATCCCGGCGGCCCGGGTCCTGCACGGCCTCGGCGCCGTCGTCACCGTCGTCAACGACGGGGACGACGAGCGCTCCCGCGGCCAGGCCGCGGAGCTGGAGGCGCAGGGCATCACCGTGCGCCTCGGCGACGGGGCCACCCTGCCGAAGTCCACCGAGCTCATCGTCACCACCCCCGGCTGGAAGCCCGACAAGCCGCTCTTCACCGCGGCCGCCGAGGCGGGCGTCCCGGTCTGGGGCGACGTCGAACTCGCCTGGCGGCTGCGCGGACGGGACGGCCGGGAACCAGCACCCTGGCTCGCGGTCACCGGCACCAACGGCAAGACCACGACCGTACGGATGCTCGCCTCGATCCTGGAGGCCGCCGGGCTGCGCACCGCCGCCGTGGGCAACATCGGGGTCTCGCTCCTGGACGCGGTCCTCGGCGAGGAGACGTACGACGTCCTGGCCGTCGAGCTCTCCAGCTATCAGCTGCACTGGTCGCCCTCGCTGCGCGCCCACTCCGCGGCCGTCCTCAACCTGGCCCCCGACCACCTCGACTGGCACGGCTCCATGGAGGCGTACGTCGCCGACAAGGGCCGGATCTACGAGGGCAACACCGTCGCCTGCGTCTACAACGTGGCGGACGCCGCCACCGAGGACCTGGTGCGCGAGGCGGACGTCGAGGAGGGCTGCCGGGCGATCGGCTTCACCCTCGGCACTCCCGGGCCCTCCCAGCTCGGGGTCGTCGACGGCATCCTCGTCGACCGCGCCTTCGTGACGAACCGGCAGAAGCAGGCGCAGGAGCTCGCCGAGGTCGCGGACGTGAACCCGCCCGCCCCGCACAACATCGCCAACGCCCTCGCGGCCGCGGCGCTGGCCCGCGCCTTCGGTGTTGAGCCCGCCGCCGTCCGCGACGGGCTGCGCGCCTTCCGCCCCGACCCGCACCGCATCGAGCACGTCGCGGACGTCGCCGGGGTGGCGTACATCGACGACTCCAAGGCCACCAACACCCACGCCGCCGAGGCCTCCCTGGCCGCCTACGACCCGATCGTCTGGATCGCCGGGGGACTGGCCAAGGGCGCCACCTTCGACGAGTTGGTGACCGGGTGCGCGGGGCGTCTGCGGGGCGTCGTGCTGATGGGCGCCGACCGGGCCCTCATCCGCGAAGCCCTCGCGCGACACGCGCCCGAGGTCCCGGTGACCGACCTCGACCGGACCGACACTGGGGCGATGTCGGAGGCGGTCCGCGAGGCGGCACGGCTCGCCCGGCCGGGAGACACCGTACTGATGGCTCCCGCCTGCGCCTCGATGGACATGTTCGTCAATTACAACAAGCGGGGCGAGGCCTTCGCGGACGCCGTCCGCACGCTCGCCGCCGAGAGCGCCTGACGGGCCCGGCCTCCGCGCCGTACGGTCCCGGAGCACCCGGGTACGTACGGCTGTACCGGGGGCCCGGGCCCCCGGCACCGAAGCCCCGGGCACGAGCAGTGGAGGGGACAGGGACCATGCCGGCCGAAGAGAGCTCTGCCGCACGCCGCGGGGACCGCTCACGGGCGAGCTCCGCGATCAGCCGGGCGCTCCGTCCACCTCTCCTCGCCGCCGGGGGCGCACAGCTCCCCGCCGGGCTCGCGCTGCGCGTCAGGCCGGCCGCCGGCTCCCGGCGGCCCCCCGTGGCCCGCTCCAGGACCTCCGGCGGACCCCGCTCACCCCGGGGCGGGGGAGCACGGCGGCTGTACGAGCAGGCGCGCCGGGCGTGGGACCGCCCGCTGACCGCGTACTACCTGATCCTGGGCGCCGGACTCCTCATCACCGTGCTCGGCCTGGTGATGGTCTACTCGGCCTCGATGATCAAGGCGCTGGAGCTCGACAAGCCGGGTACGTACTTCTTCCGCAAGCAGTTCCTCGCCGCCGTCATCGGGGCCGGACTGATGGCGGCCGCCGCCCGGATGCCCGTGAAGCTGCACCGGGCCCTGTCCTACCCCCTGCTGATGGGTGCCGTCTTCCTGATGGTGCTGGTCCAGGTGCCGGGGATAGGGATGTCGGTCAACGGCAACCGGAACTGGCTCTACCTGGGCGGCCCCTTCCAGCTCCAGCCCAGTGAGTTCGGCAAGCTGGCCCTCGTCCTGTGGGGTGCCGACCTGCTCGCCCGTAAACAGGACAAACGACTGCTGAACCAGTGGAAGCACATGCTCGTGCCCCTGGTCCCGGTCGCCTTCATGCTGCTCGGGCTGATCATGCTCGGCGGTGACATGGGCACTGCGATCATTCTCACGGCCATCCTGTTCGGACTGCTCTGGCTGGCCGGAGCCCCGACCCGGCTGTTCGCCGGAGTGCTCGCCTCCGCCGGCCTGATCGCCTTCCTGCTGATCAAGACCAGCCCGAACCGGATGTCCCGCCTGGACTGCATGGGGGCCAGCGAACCGGGCCCCGGCGGCTCCTGCTGGCAGGCCGTGCACGGTATCTACGCTCTTGCGTCCGGTGGATGGTTCGGATCCGGGCTCGGTGCAAGTGTGGAAAAATGGGGTCAACTGCCCGAACCGCACACCGACTTCATCTTCGCCATCACCGGGGAGGAACTGGGGTTGGCGGGGACGCTGTCGGTACTCGCCCTGTTCGCGGCTCTAGGCTATGCGGGTATCCGCGTGGCCGGACGCACGGAGGACCCCTTCGTGAGGTACGCAGCGGGAGGTGTGACCACCTGGATCACGGCCCAGGCCGTGATCAACATCGGTGCGGTGCTCGGCCTGCTGCCGATCGCCGGTGTCCCGCTCCCGCTGTTCTCCTACGGGGGGTCGGCCCTGTTGCCGACCATGTTCGCCGTCGGGCTGCTGATCGCGTTCGCGCGAGCGGATCCGGCGGCGAAGGCGGCCCTGGCCATGCGGAGGCCCGGGGTGAGATGGAAGACGATGAGACGGCGCGTCAAGAAGCGTCCGTCCGGAGAGCGGTGAATTTCGGTGCATGTCGTACTCGCCGGTGGGGGGACCGCCGGCCACATCGAGCCCGCGCTTGCCCTCGCGGACGCACTGCGGAGGCAGGACCCGAGCGTGGGAATCACCGCTCTCGGCACGGAGCGCGGACTCGAGACCAGGCTCGTACCCGAGCGGGGGTACGAACTCGCCCTGATCCCGGCCGTACCGCTGCCGCGCAAACCCACCCCTGAACTCATCACCGTCCCGGGCAGGCTGCGCGGCACCATCAAGGCCGCCGAGCAGATCCTGGAACGCACCAAGGCGGACTGCGTGGTCGGCTTCGGCGGCTACGTGGCGCTGCCCGGCTATCTCGCGGCCAAGCGCGCCGGAGTGCCGATCGTGGTCCACGAGGCCAACGCCCGGCCCGGCTTGGCCAACAAGATCGGTTCGCGGTACGCGCACGGGGTCGCCGTCTCCACCCCCGACAGCAAGCTCCGTGGTGCCCGCTACATCGGCATCCCGCTGCGTCGCACCATCGCGACCCTGGACCGGGCCCGGGTCCGTCCCGAGGCGCGTGCCGCCTTCGGGCTCGACCCCAACCTGCCGACGCTGCTGGTCTCCGGCGGTTCGCAGGGCGCCCGCCACCTCAACGAGGTGGTCCAGCGGGTCGCGCCCCTGCTCCAGCGATCCGGAATCCAGATCCTGCACGTGGTCGGCCCGAAGAACGAAATGCCGCGCGTCGACAACATGCCCGGGATGCCGCCCTACATCCCGGTACCGTACGTGGACCGGATGGACCTCGCGTACGCCGCGGCCGACATGATGCTCTGCCGCGCGGGCGCGATGACCGTCGCCGAACTCTCCGCCGTCGGGCTGCCCGCCGCGTACGTCCCGTTGCCGATCGGCAACGGCGAACAGCGGCTCAACGCCCAGCCGGTGGTCAACGCAGGCGGCGGACTGCTGGTGGACGACGCGGCGCTCACCCCCGAGTGGGTGCAGGGCAACGTCCTTCCGGTGCTGTCGGATCCGCACCGGCTGTACGAAATGTCCCGAGCCGCCGCCGAGTTCGGCCGCCGGGACGCCGACGATCTGCTGGTCGGCATGGTGTACGAGGCGATCGCCGCACGCCGAGGCGCGTGAGGCGGACGGGTCCGGGGGCGGCGCCCCCGGACCCGGCATAAGGAGCGAGCGTGGCCGGACCGACGACCGCCCAGCGCGGTACAGGGCAGCAGAAGGAGACCCGGGACCGCTCGCCGCGCCCGCGGGTCCAGGGGCGCCGGATGTCCCGGCGCACGCTCCTGATCGTGATCGCCGCGGCCGTGCTGCTGCTCGGATCCGGCGCCGTCTGGGCGCTCTACGGCTCCTCCTGGTTCCGTGCCGAGCAGGTCCGGATCACCGGCGTCGACGTGCTGACACCCGCCGAGGTGGAGGCCGCCGCGGCGGTGCCGATGGGCGCCCCGCTGATCTCCGTCGACACGGACGCCGTCGCCGAGCGGTTGCGCCAGAAGTTGCCTCGTATCGACTCGGTGGATGTCGTGCGGTCATGGCCGCACGGCATCGGACTTAAAGTGACGGAACGACAGCCGGTTCTGTTGGTGAAGAAGGGCGCGAAGTTCATCGAAGTGGACGCCGAGGGCGTGCGCTTCGCGACGGTGGACAAGGCTCCCGGGCAGGTACCCCTGCTGGAACTGACACCCGGCCGGTCCGCGAGCCAGCGCCGGTTCGGCAGCGAGCGACTGGTGCGGGAAGCGGTCCGTGTGGCGGGCGATCTTCCGGACGGGGTCGCCGGGGAAACCCGCGTCGTGCGAGTCATCTCGTACGATTCGGTCTCCCTGGGACTCACCGGGAACCGCACCGTGATCTGGGGGAGCAGTGAAGAAGGTGTGGTGAAGGCGAAAGTCCTCACCGCTCTCATGAAAGCTGCTCCCAAAGCAGGACACTTCGACGTGAGTGCGCCCACCGCTCCGGCAGTGTCGGGTAGTTGACGCACATTTGGCCTGGCCAGCACCCTGGTTGGTCAGCGCTACGGGTGATCACATAGGGTGAAAAGAAAAACGGGAGGTTCGGCGTGTTCGTTGAACGTGCGCCACTTGTCGACTTAGTGTCCTGTTCGGAAGAGTCCATGAAGCAGACACACTGGTAACCCTAAACTTCAACGTTAGGGTTTGGGTCGGCGTTCGGACCGTCCCAATCGGCATCCGTCGTCGCGGCGGGACTACCGCCAAGCGACGACACGTAACTCGAGGCGAGAGGCCTTCGACGTGGCAGCACCGCAGAACTACCTCGCAGTCATCAAGGTCATCGGTGTCGGCGGCGGTGGTGTCAATGCCATCAACCGAATGATCGAGGTCGGTCTCAAGGGCGTCGAGTTCATCGCGATCAACACGGATGCGCAAGCCCTGTTGATGAGCGACGCCGACGTCAAGCTCGACGTCGGCCGTGAACTCACCCGCGGCCTCGGCGCCGGGGCGAACCCGGCCGTCGGTCGTAAGGCGGCAGAGGACCACCGTGAAGAGATCGAGGAGGTCCTCAAGGGGGCCGACATGGTCTTCGTCACCGCAGGAGAAGGCGGCGGCACCGGCACCGGTGGCGCACCCGTCGTCGCCAACATCGCGCGCTCGCTCGGCGCCCTGACGATCGGTGTGGTCACCCGGCCGTTCACCTTCGAGGGCCGGCGTCGCGCGAACCAGGCGGAGGACGGCATCGCCGAACTCCGCGAAGAGGTCGACACCCTCATCGTCATTCCCAACGACCGGTTGCTGTCCATCTCGGACCGCCAGGTCAGCGTGCTCGACGCGTTCAAGTCGGCCGACCAGGTACTGCTCTCGGGCGTCCAGGGCATCACCGACCTCATCACCACCCCCGGCCTGATCAACCTCGACTTCGCCGACGTCAAGTCGGTCATGTCCGAGGCCGGATCGGCGCTCATGGGCATCGGCTCGGCCCGCGGCGACGACCGCGCGGTGGCCGCTGCGGAGATGGCGATCTCCTCGCCGCTCCTGGAGGCGTCCATCGACGGCGCCCGCGGTGTCCTGCTCTCCATCTCCGGCGGCAGCGACCTCGGTCTCTTCGAGATCAACGAGGCCGCGCAGCTGGTGAGCGAGGCGGCGCACCCCGAGGCGAACATCATCTTCGGCGCGGTCATCGACGACGCGCTGGGCGACGAGGTACGGGTCACCGTGATCGCGGCGGGATTCGACGGCGGACAGCCCCCGGCCCGCCGGGAGAACGTCCTGGGTGCGAACTCCACCAAGCGCGAGGAGCCGGCTCCGCCGGTCCGGGCCGCCGAGCCCGTGCGCCAGAACAGCGGACTGGGTTCCGTGCCCACGCGCGAGGAGCCTCCGGTCCAGGCCGAGCCGGTTCCGGTGGCGCACGAGAGCCACCTTCCGCCGGTCGCTCCGCCGCACGTCCCGCCGGCCCGTCCCTACCAGGACTCCCAGGCCGAAGAGCTGGACGTTCCGGACTTCTTGAAGTGATAGGTCCGCACCACTCAGTGAGTCACAAGGATTCTGTTTCTTCGGACGGCGGCGCTCACTTCTCCTTCACCGACAGGTGGGGCGGGGTGAGCGCCGCTCCGTACGCGGAGCTCAATCTCGGCGGTGCGGTCGGTGACGACCCCGCCGCCGTCCTGGCCAACCGGGAGCGGGCTGCCCGGATCCGCGGATTCGATCCGGCGCAGGTCGTCTGGATGAACCAGGTGCACGGCCGGGACGTCGCCGTCGTCGACGGACCCTGGGGCGACACCCGCGAGATTCCCGCCGTGGACGCGGTGGTGACCGCGCGACGCGGACTCCCGCTCGCCGTCCTCACCGCCGACTGCACCCCGGTACTGCTCGCCGACCCGGTCGCCGGAATCGTCGCAGCAGCACATGCGGGCCGTCCCGGTCTGGTCGCCGGAGTCGTACCCGCCGCGGTCGCGGCCATGGTCGCACTCGGCGCGGAACCCTCCCGGATCGCCGCCCGCACCGGGCCGGCCGTCTGCGGCCGGTGCTACGAGGTGCCGGCCGGAATGCGGGACGAGGTCGCGGCGGTCGTCCCCGCCTCGTGGTCCGAGACCAGTTGGGGCACCCCGGCGGTGGACGTCACGGCCGGAGTCCACGCACAACTGGCGGACCTCGGCGTTACCGACCGGCAGGCTTCGGCCTTCTGCACCCTCGAATCGGACGATCACTTCTCGTACCGACGCGACCGCACCACCGGGCGGCTCGCCGGATATGTCTGGCTGGACGGATAGGGCATGACGGACCGTAAGGCACAACTCACGGCAAATCTCGCACAGGTGGAGGAACGCATTGCTTCCGCCTGCGCGGCCGCCGGTCGCAAACGGGAAGAGGTGACCCTCATCGTGGTCACCAAGACCTACCCCGCGAGTGATGTGCGGATCCTGAACGAACTCGGTGTGCGCCATGTCGCGGAGAATCGTGACCAGGACGCGGGCCCCAAGGCCACCGAATGTGCGGATCTGTCCCTCACATGGCACTTTGTCGGTCAATTGCAGACGAACAAGGTCCGATCCGTGGCGAGTTATGCCGATGTCGTGCAGTCGGTGGACCGTACGAAGCTGGTGACCGCTCTCTCCGCCGCGGCAGGCCGCGGCGGACGCGAACTCGGGTGTCTCATCCAGGTCGCACTCGACGCGGAGAGCGGTGAGCGGGGGGAGCGTGGTGGTGTCGCGCCCGACGGGATCGCGGAGTTGGCCGACGCCGTCGCGGCCGCCCCCGGTCTGCGACTCGACGGTCTGATGACCGTCGCGCCGCTCGCCGGACCGTTCGCCGGCAGGCAACGCGCGGCGTTCGACCGGCTGATGGAATTCTCATCCCGGCTGCGCGGGAACCATCCGGCTGCGAACATGGTCTCTGCAGGGATGAGTGCGGACCTCGAGGACGCGGTTGCGGCCGGAGCGACACATGTGCGCGTCGGTACTGCGGTACTCGGAGTCCGACCCGGGCTCGGGTAACGTCGCCAAGCAAGTCGGACCACAGCAGAAAATATGGTCATTACCGCCTCTGGCGGGCAGGCCACAGTGGATCGCGGGCACTTGGTGACAGATGCCGATCCACCACAGAGCGGAGGACTCAGAGCATGGCCGGCGCGATGCGCAAGATGGCGGTCTACCTCGGCCTCGTGGAGGACGATGGGTACGACGGTCCGGGGTTCGACCCCGACGACGAATTCGAACCCGAGCCGGAGCCCGAGCGCGACCGGCGTCGGCACCAGCCCGCGCATCAGGTGGAGCGGGAACGGGACGAACCGGTACGAGTGGTGCAGCCTCCGGCCCAGCGGGAGCCGGTTCAGATTCCGGCGGAGAGAGAGCGACCCGCCCGAATCGCCCCCGTGGCATCCATCACACCTGAACGCCCGAACATGGAGAAGAACGCACCGGTGATCATGCCCAAGGTCGTGTCCGAGCGGGAGCCGTACCGCATCACCACGCTGCACCCCAGGACCTACAACGAGGCCCGTACCATCGGGGAACACTTCCGTGAGGGCACTCCGGTGATCATGAACCTCACGGAGATGGACGATACGGACGCGAAGCGACTTGTCGACTTTGCCGCGGGACTCGTCTTCGGTCTTCATGGCAGCATTGAACGAGTGACGCAGAAGGTGTTCCTGTTGTCGCCTGCTAACGTCGATGTCACGGCGGAGGACAAGGCCCGCATCGCAGAGGGCGGATTCTTCAACCAGAGCTGAGAACACGACACCGGGAACAACCCGGCCGCAAGGCCGGAGCTACGAGAGCCAGGGGAGAGGGAAGCGCGAGGATGGGCGTCGCACAAAGTGTTGTCTACATCGCGTTGATGTGTTTCCTCATCGTGCTGATCTTCCGGCTGGTCATGGACTATGTCTTCCAGTTCGCACGTTCATGGCAGCCGGGCAAGCCGATGGTGGTCGTCCTTGAGGCCACCTACACGGTCACCGATCCACCGCTGAAGCTCCTGCGGCGGTTCATCCCGCCGCTGCGTCTCGGGGGCGTGGCACTCGACCTGTCCTTCTTCGTTCTGATGATCATCGTTTCCATCCTGATCAGCATCGTGACCAGGCTGTGAGCGATACGGTCCTGCCGACTGCCGACGACTACGTAGAGGTGAAGAAGAGATGCCGCTGACCCCCGAGGACGTGCGGAACAAGCAGTTCACGACGGTCCGCCTCCGAGAAGGCTATGACGAGGACGAGGTTGATGCCTTCCTCGACGAGGTCGAGTCCGAGCTGACCCGCCTGCTCCGTGAGAACGAGGACCTGCGCGCCAAGCTGGCCGCCGCCACGCGTGCCGCCGCGCAGAACCAGCAGCAGCAGGGTATGCGCAAGCCGGAGCCGCAGGACCGTCCCGGTGCACCTGTGCCCGCCGCCATATCTGGTCCGCCGGTCCAGCAGCAGCAGCCCCCGCAGATGGGTCCGCCCCAGCTGCCCGGTGGTGCTCCTCAGCTGCCGGCCGGTCCCAGCGGCCACGGCCCCCAGGGTCCGCACGGCCCCGGTCCGCAGGGCCCGCACGGCCCCGGCCCGATGCAGGGCGGTCCCATGGGTGGACCGATGGGTGGCCCCATGGGCGGCCACAACCCGCAGCAGCAGCAGATGCAGCAGATGCAGCAGCAGCAGCCGCCGCAGATGCAGCAGCAGGGCCCCGGTGGCGACAGTGCCGCCCGTGTCCTCTCCCTGGCGCAGCAGACCGCCGACCAGGCGATCGCGGAGGCCCGTTCCGAGGCCAACAAGATCGTCGGCGAGGCGCGCAGCCGTGCCGAGGGCCTGGAGCGCGACGCGCGTGCCAAGGCGGACGCGCTGGAGCGGGACGCGCAGGAGAAGCACCGCGTGGCGATGGGCTCGCTGGAGTCGGCCCGCGCGACGCTGGAGCGCAAGGTCGAGGACCTGCGTGGCTTCGAGCGCGAGTACCGGACCCGTCTGAAGTCCTACCTGGAGAGCCAGCTGCGTCAGCTGGAGACCCAGGCCGACGACTCGCTGGCTCCGCCGCGGACGCCGGCTGCCGCTTCGCTGCCGCCGTCGCCCTCGCTGGCTCCGGCCGGTGCAGGTGCCATGGGTCACACCATGGGCGGCAACCACGGCGGACACGGCAACCAGCAGATGGGCGGCAACCCGTCCATGGGCGGTGGGCCCTCGTACGGTGGCCAGCAGCAGATGTCGCCGGCGATGACCCAGCCGATGGCACCGGTGCGGCCGCAGGCGCCGCAGCCGATGCAGCAGGCGCCTTCGCCGATGCGCGGGTTCCTGATCGACGAGGACGACAACTGAGCGGTTCGCGCTCGCTGAGCGCGTAGCCGTCGGCAGGCTGAGGGCCGGGCCCCGGGGATTCCCCGGGGCCCGGCCCTTTGCCGTGGGCGGGGACCGTAGCCGGGGCTCCGCCCCCGGCCCCCCGCTCCTCAATCGCCGGAGGGGCTTGAGTTCGCCGGCCAGGGGAACGGCAGAGGGGCCCGGCCGGAGCGTGTCCGGCCGGGCCCCTCTCATGCTGCTGGTTACCGCTGCGCCTTGCGGAGGCGGAACGTCAGGGCCAGGCCCTCGTCCTCGAAGGGCTCGCCGTACGCCGGGTCCGCCTCGCCCTCGGCGTAGTCCAGGGCCAGGACCTCGTCCGCGATGAGCGACGCGTGCTCGGTCAGGGCCTCGGCCGTCGCGGGCGAGGTGGACGTCCAGCGGACGGCGATGCGGTCCGCCACGTCCAGGCCGCTGTTCTTGCGCGCCTCCTGGATCAGGCGGATCGCGTCACGGGCCAGGCCCGCGCGCCGCAGCTCCGGGGTGATCTCCAGGTCCAGGGCGACCGTCGCGCCCGAGTCGGACGCGACCGACCAGCCCTCGCGCGGGGTCTCCGTGATGATGACCTCGTCGGGGGCCAGGGTGATCAGCTCCCCGTCGACCTCCACCGACGCCGTGCCCTCGCGCAGGGCGAGCGACAGCGCCGCCGCGTCCGCGTTCGCGACCGCCTTCGCCACGGCCTGGACGCCCTTGCCGAACCGCTTGCCGAGAGCGCGGAAGTTCGCCTTGGCCGTCGTGTCGACCAGCGAGCCGCCCACCTCGGACAGGGAAGCCAGCGAGGAGACGTTCAGCTCCTCCGTGATCTGGCCGTGCAGCTCGGGGGAGAGGGCCTCGAAGCCCGAGGCCGCGACCAGGGCGCGGAGGAGCGGCTGGCGGGTCTTGACGCCCGACTCGGCACGCGTGGCGCGTCCCAGCTCGACCAGGCGGCGGACCAGGGCCATCTGAGTGGACAGGCTCGGGTCGATCGCCGACAGGTCAGCCTTCGGCCAGGTGGAGAGGTGCACCGAGGCGGGGGCGTCCAGGGTGACCGGGGCGACGAGGTCCTGCCAGACCCGCTCCGTGATGAACGGGGTCAGTGGGGCCATCAGCCGGGTGACCGTCTCGACGACGTCGTGCAGGGTCCGCAGCGCCGCCTTGTCGCCCTGCCAGAAGCGGCGGCGGGAGCGGCGTACGTACCAGTTGGACAGGTCGTCGACGAACGCGGACAGCAGCTTGCCGGCACGCTGGGTGTCGTAACCCTCCAGCGCCTGGGTGACCTGGTCGACCAGGGTGCCCAGCTCACTCAGCAGCCAGCGGTCCAGGACCGTGCGGTCGGCGGGTGCCGGGTCGGCGGCCGAGGGAGCCCACTCCGACGTGCGGGCGTACAGGGCCTGGAAGGCGACCGTGTTCCAGTACGTGAGGAGCGTCTTGCGGACGACCTCCTGGATCGTGCCGTGGCCGACGCGGCGCGCCGCCCACGGGGAGCCGCCCGCCGCCATGAACCAGCGGACCGCGTCGGCGCCGTGCTGGTCCATCAACGGGACCGGCTCAAGGGTGTTGCCCAGGTGCTTGGACATCTTCCGGCCGTCCTCGGCGAGGATGTGGCCCAGGCACACCACGTTCTCGTAGGACGACTTGTCGAAGACCAGCGTGCCGACCGCCATCAGCGTGTAGAACCACCCGCGCGTCTGGTCGATGGCCTCCGAGATGAACTGCGCCGGGTAGCGGCTCTCGAAGATCTCCTTGTTCTTGTGCGGGTAGCCCCACTGTGCGAACGGCATCGAGCCCGAGTCGTACCAGGCGTCGATGACCTCGGGGACGCGGTACGCCTCCAGCCGGCAGCTCTCGTGGGAGCAGGTGAACGTGATCTCGTCGATGAACGGCCGGTGCGGGTCCAGGCCGGACAGGTCGGTTCCGGTGAGCTCGGTGAGCTCGGCGCGCGAGCCGACGCAGGTGAGGTGGTCGTCCTCGCAGCGCCAGATCGGCAGCGGTGTGCCCCAGTAGCGGTTGCGGGACAGGGCCCAGTCGACGTTGTTGTTCAGCCAGTCTCCGAAGCGGCCGTTCTTGACCGACTCGGGGAACCAGTTGGTCTTCTCGTTCTCTTCGAGGAGCCGGTCCTTGACCGCGGTCGTGCGGATGTACCAGGACGGCTGCGCGTAGTAGAGCAGCGCGGTGTGGCAGCGCCAGCAGTGCGGGTAGCTGTGCTCGTACGGGACGTGGCGGAAGAGCTTGCCGCGGGCGGCCAGGTCCTCGGTGAGCGTCTCGTCGGCCTTCTTGAAGAAGACGCCGCCGACCAGCGGCACGTCCTCCTCGAAGGTGCCGTCGGGGCGGACCGGGTTGACCACCGGCAGCCCGTACGCCTTGCAGACCAGAAGGTCGTCGGCGCCGAAGGCGGGGGACTGGTGGACCAGACCCGTACCGTCCTCGGTCGTCACGTACTCGGCGTTGACGACGTAGTGGGCGGGCGCCGGGAAGTCGACCAGGCCGAACGGGCGCTCGTAGGTCCAGCGCTCCATCTCGCGGCCGGTGAAGGACTGACCGGTGAGCTCCCAGCCCTCGCCGAGCGCCTTCTCGACGAGCGGACGGGCCACGACGAGGTTCTCCTCGCCGTTCGTGGCGACGACGTACTCGACCTCGGGGTGCGCGGCCACCGCCGTGTTCGAGACGAGGGTCCAGGGGGTCGTCGTCCAGATCAGGAGGGCCGCCTCGCCGGCCAGCGGGCCGGAGGTCAGCGGGAAGCGTACGAACACCGAGGGGTCGACGACCGTCTCGTACCCCTGGGCCAGCTCGTGGTCGGAGAGCCCGGTACCGCAGCGCGGGCACCACGGGGCGACACGGTGGTCCTGGGTGAGCAGGCCCTTGTTGAAGATCTCCTTCAGGGACCACCAGACGGACTCGACGTACTCGGGGTCCATCGTGCGGTACGCGTCATCGAGGTCGACCCAGTAGCCCATACGGGTCGTGAGCTCGGTGAACGCGTCGGTGTGCCGGGTCACGGACTCACGGCACTTGGCGTTGAACTCGGCGATGCCGTACGCCTCGATGTCCTTCTTGCCGTTGAAGCCGAGTTCCTTCTCGACCGCGAGCTCGACCGGCAGACCGTGACAGTCCCAGCCGGCCTTCCGGCCGACGTGGTAGCCCTGCATGGTGCGGAAGCGCGGGAAGACGTCCTTGAAGACGCGGGCCTCGATGTGGTGGGCGCCGGGCATGCCGTTGGCGGTCGGCGGGCCCTCGTAGAAGACCCACTCGGGGCGGCCCTCGGACTGTTCGAGGCTCTGGCTGAAGACCTTGTTCTCGCGCCAGAAGTCGAGCACGGCGTGCTCCAGCGCGGGCAGGTCGACCTGGGCGGGTACCTGGCGGTACTGCGGCGATGTCATGTGCGGGCTTCCTCCGGCGGACGTTTTCCACTTCCGTCGGAGGGACGAGAACCGTTGCCGGATCCCGCGGTACCACCCTCCTTGGCCCCGGGCGTGCCGCCCGTGGCCCCCTCATTGGGGTGCGATGCCGGTTCTACTGGCCCTGGGCCCGTGGGTGGGGCCCACTGTCCCGAGCTTTCTTCCGGCGGCTCCGGGGTGATCTTCACGGCGCGCTCGCCCCCGGGCTTCCACCGTCCCCGGGTCGCTCTGGGCTGCGTACGACGCTACTCGTCCCATCCATGCCTCTCGCTGAGGCCAGTGTACGGGCCGCAGGGGGCGGCGGCCGACCGGATTTCCGGAGTCCTCGGCGTGACCCGAATGGCCAGACGCGGCGCACCGGGTCGCGGCGGTGCCCGGCGGGCGGCCGGAAGGCGGATTACCGGGCGGGGAGCTGGGCACAACGGTTTCAGGCGAGCGGTGATCCGGACACGGGGAGGGGCGATGCGGCGGCGTGCCCCGTTGCCGCGGGGCTGGGGTCGACTTATCGTCCCAGCACGACTCGCGAGCAAGATCACAATGTGTGAAGGGGCCGCGGCCATGGTGGCGAAGAAGACTGCCGCAGACAAGACGGCGTCGGCGAGATCCACGGGCGCGGCAGCCGGGGAGACGACGGGAGAGACCGGCCGGGAGAGCGCGTCGGACGTGGACGCGCTGACCGGGCCGGAGCACACGGCCGCGCAGACCACCGCGGCCGCCACGACCACGAAGAAGACCACGAAGAAGGCCGTCAAGAAGGCCGTCAGGACGACGACGGCCAAGAAGGCGACGGCGAAGAAGACCGCAGCGAAGAAGACGGCGGCCGGGAAGACCACGGCCGAGAAGGCTTCGAACAAGGCCGCCGACGCGGCCACGGGGGCGGCCGAGGCCGCCGAGCAGACGGGAGCCCACACGGTGGTAGCCAAGAAGAGCGCGGCCAGGACCCGGCCGGCCGGGTCGAGCACCGCACCCGTGCCCCCGGCACGGGTGGCGACGGCCCCGGGAGAGCTGGCCGTACGGCCGGGAGAGGACCCCTGGACGCCGGAGGAGGTCGCGGCCGCGCGCACCGAGCTGACCGGCGAGATCACCCGGCTGCGCAACGAGCTGGAGGCTTCGGGCCTGGCGCTGGCCGGGCTGATGCGGGACTCGGGCGACGGGGCGGGTGACGACGAGGCGGACACCGGCACCAAGAACATCACCCGCGAGCACGAGATGTCGCTCGCCGCCAACGCCCAGGAGATGCTGGAGCAGACCGAACGGGCACTGGCCCGGCTCGACGCGGGCACGTACGGACTCTGTGAGATCTGCGGCAATCCGATCGGCAAGGCGCGGATGCAGGCGTTCCCCCGGGCCACCCTCTGTGTCGAGGACAAACAGAAGCAGGAGCGACGCGGCTGATCGCCACCCGTGTGTCGTACCCTCGTCCTCAGTCGGGAACTAGGTTGAGGGACTCACGTGGCAGAGGCGGAGCGCATCATCGGTACGCCGGACATCCCTGAGGCTGAGGGACACGAAGGAGCCGGGCCGGAGCAGGCGGACGGGAACGTGTCCCCGGAGACCGCCGAGCCGGCCGGACAGGACGCCGCGGACGCCGAGGACGGGCAAGCGACGGTCGACCGGTCGCCGGCCACACGCCGGCGCCGGATCATCCTGCTCTTCTCCGTCGCCGTCCTCGCCTACCTGCTCGACCTGGGCAGCAAGATGCTCGTGGTGGCGAAACTGGAGCACCAGGAGCCGATCGAGATCTTCGGCGACTGGCTCAGGCTCGACGCGATCCGGAACGCGGGCGCCGCGTTCGGCCTCGGTGAGGCCTTCACGATCATCTTCACCATCATCGCGGCGACCGTCATCGTGGTGATCGCCCGCCTCGCGCGCAAGCTGTACAGCCTGCCGTGGGCGATCGCGCTCGGTCTGCTGCTCGGCGGGGCGCTCGGCAACCTCACCGACCGCATCTTCCGCGCGCCCGGCGTCTTCGAGGGCGCGGTGGTGGACTTCATCGCCCCCGCGCACTTCGCCGTCTTCAACCTGGCGGACTCCGCGATCGTCTGCGGAGGCATCCTGATCGTGCTGCTGTCCTTCAAGGGCCTGGACCCCGACGGCACCGTGCACAAGGACTAGGCCATGCAAGGCATACTCGACAGGTGAGTACGCAACCCGAGATCCGAACCCTGCCCGTACCCGATGGCCTGGAAGGCGAGCGCGTCGACGCCGCCATCTCCCGCATGTTCGGGTTCTCCCGCACCAAGGCCGCAGAGCTGGCCGCCGCCGGGAAGGTGCAGGTGGACGGTTCGGTGGTCGGGAAGTCCGAACGGGTGCGGGGCGGCGCCTGGCTGGAAGTGGAGATGCCGCAGGCTCCCGCTCCGGTACAGGTCGTCGCCGAGCCCGTCGAGGGCATGGAGATCGTCCACGACGACGACGACATCGTCGTGATCATGAAGCCGGTCGGCGTCGCCGCGCACCCCAGCCCCGGCTGGACCGGCACCACCGTCATCGGCGGTCTCGCCGCGGCCGGGTACCGGATCTCGACCTCCGGCGCGGCCGAGCGCCAGGGCATCGTGCACCGGCTCGACGTCGGCACCTCCGGCCTGATGGTCGTCGCCAAGTCCGAGCGCGCCTACACCCTGCTGAAGGCGCAGTTCCGCGACCGGGTCGTCGAGAAGAAGTACCACGCGCTGGTCCAGGGCCACCCGGACCCGATGAGCGGCACCATCGACGCCCCCATCGGACGCCACCCCACCCACGACTACAAGTGGGCCGTCGTGGCCGAGGGCAAGCCCTCCGTGACGCACTACGACCTGATCGAGGCGTACCGCGCCGCCAGCCTCCTGGACATCAAGCTGGAGACGGGCCGCACCCACCAGATCCGGGTGCACATGTCCGCCCACCGCCACCCCTGCGTCGGCGACCTGACCTACGGTGCCGACCCGACCATGGCCAAGCGGCTGGGACTGACCCGGCAGTGGCTGCACGCGGTCCGGCTCGGCTTCGAGCACCCCTCGGACGGCAGCTGGGTGGAGTTCTCCAGCACCTACCCCGACGACCTCAAGCAGGCCCTCGACAGGATCGCGGCCGAGAGCGAATGACCTCCTACACCACCCGCACGGTCACCGATGAGCAGGACCGTGCCGCCTGCTTCCGGATCCGCAAGGACGTCTTCGTCGGCGAGCAGAACGTGCCCGAGGAGATCGAGTACGACGCCTACGACGCCGACGCGGTGCACGTCATCGCCGTCGCCGCGGACGGCACGGCGCTCGGCACCGGCCGGCTGTTGCACGGCCCGGCCGCGGCCGCGAAGAACGGCGGCGATCCGGCCGTCGGCTCGCTCGGCCGGCTCGCCGTGAGCAAGGCAGCGCGCGGTCTCGGCGTCGGAGCGGCGCTGGTGCGGGCCATCGAGGACGCCGCCCGCGCACTCGGCCTGTCCGCCGTCGACCTGCACGCCCAGACCCATGCGCTCGGCTTCTACGAGCGGCTCGGGTACGCGGCCTACGGCCCCGAGTTCCCGGACGCGGGCATCCCGCACCGGGCGATGCGCCGCACCGTGGACGCGTAGGGCCTCCCGCCCGGATCACTCCGGGCCCGCGGGGTCCGCAGTGGGGCCGTTGTCCGGATTGTGAGGCCTGCATGGCAGGCTTGGGCCCCAGGCCGGCCGGTCACCGAGGCCGGTTCGGCGCGCTCCGGAAGGCACCTCGTGGACCAAATGACCCTGCTGCTCCTGTTGTTGCTCGGAGCCGTGGTCACCGTGCCGCTGGGGGACCGGCTCAGGCTTCCGGCGCCGGTGCTGATGACCCTCGTGGGGGTCGTGATGGCCTTCCTCAGCTTCGTACCGAACGTGGACATCCCGCCGGAGATCATTCTTCCCGCGTTGCTGCCGCCCCTGCTCTACGCCTCCGTGCAGCGCACCTCCTGGCGGCAGTTCGCCGCCAACAAACGGCCGATCTTCCTGCTGGCCGTCGCCCTTGTCTTCCTCACGACGGCGGCCGTCGCCGCCGTGGCCAACGCGGTCATCCCCGGACTGCCCCTCGCCGCGGCCGTCGCGCTCGGTGCGCTCGTCGCCCCGCCCGACCCGGTCGCGGCCACCGCCGTCGCCGGATCGGTCGGACTGCCCCGCAGGCTCATCTCGATCCTGGAGGGCGAGGGGCTGTTCAACGACGTGACCGCGATCGTGCTCTACCACGTGGCGATCGCCGCGGCGGTCAGCGGCACCTTCTCGCTGCCCGAGGCGTTCGGGCTGCTGGTCCTGTCCGCCGTCGTCGCCGTGGCGGTGGGCGCCGCGCTCGGCTGGCTCACCATCAAACTCATGGGCCTGCTGGGCGATGCCACCCTCCAGGTCGGACTCACGCTGCTGGTGCCGTTCGTCAGCTACGTGCTCGCCGAGGAGCTGATGGGCTCCGGTGTGCTCGCGGTCCTGACCACCGCGCTCTTCCTCGCCGAGCACACCGCCGACGCCGACGACGTCCTGGGCCGGCTCACCGGCCGTACCTTCTGGGAGATCGTCGACACACTCGTCACCGGTGTCGCCTTCGGACTGATCGGCCTCGAACTGCACAACGTCTTCGGGACCGCCGACGGCCGCCGACTGGAGTTGGCCGGCTGGTCGCTCGCCGTCGTCGCCGTCGTCGTAGGTGTTCGGCTGCTCTATCTGCTCCCCGCGACCTGGCTGGCCAAGCGGCTGCACACCCGCCGCGACTTCAGCGAGGACATCCCCACCGGCTGGCGGGAGACCGTGATCATGTGGTGGGCCGGGATGCGCGGCGTGGCCTCGGTCGCCCTCGCGCTCGCCATCCCGCTGAAGACGGACGACGGGAAGCCGTTCCCGGGCCGCGACGAGATCGTCTTCATCGCCTTCGCCGTGATCATGGTCACCCTCGTCTTCCAGGGCCTCACACTTCCCTGGCTGGTGCGGCGGCTGGGGGTGCGGGCGGACGTGGACGCCGAAGCCGCACTGGAGCGGGACCTCGCGATCCGTGCCGCCAAGGCGGCCAAGCAGCGGCTCAAGGAGATCCAGGAGGTCGAGGAGTTCCCCGAGGACGTCGTGGAACGCCTCCAGCGACTGGCCTATGACGTCGGTGCGCGGATCAGCCCCGACATGGTCGACGAGGAGCGGCGTGAGGCGTACGCCCGGCGTACCGAGCGGTTCAAGGCGGTCAGCCGGATCCAGCGCGAGATGATGTCGGCCGCCCGCCACGCTGTGCTCTCCGCGCGCAGCGAGGCCGGTGCGGACCCCGAGGTGGTCGACCGGGTGCTGCGGCAGCTGGACGTACGCAGCCTGCGCTGACCGTCCGCTTCTGCGTCCGCTTCGGCGTCCGGGAGGTCAGCCGCGGCCGGTGCGCGGCGCCCTGCCCCAGCCCGCCGGCTTCTCGTCCATGTCGCCGTCCGCGGTCGGCCACGCGTCGCCCGGCGGCAGCGCCGCGGGGGCCGTGGCGATCCGCGGCAGCGCGTACGGATGGTGGTCGCGCAGCCAGCCGATCAGCTGTTCGCGGACCGCGCAGCGCACCGTCCAGATGTCGTCCGCGTCCTTCGCCGTGACCACCGCGCGCACCACGATCGTGGAGGGGGTGGTGTCGGTGACCGCCAGCGACCAGTCCCGGCCGTCCCACGCGGCGCACTCGCCCAGGATGTCCCGCAGCTGCTCGCGCATGGCGGCGACCGGCGCCGCGTGGTCGAGGTGGAAGAAGACCGAGCCGGTCATCTGGATCCCCCCGCGCGACCAGTTCTCGAAGGGCTTGCTGGTGAAGTACGAGACCGGCATCGTGATCCGCCGCTCGTCCCAGGTCCGGACCGCGAGGAAGGTCAGCGTGATCTCCTCGATCGTGCCCCATTCGCCGTCCACCACCACCGTGTCGCCGATCCGCACCATGTCGCCGAAGGCGATCTGCAGGCCCGCGAAGAGATTGCCGAGCGTGGACTGGGCGGCGACACCCGCGACGATGCCGAGGACACCCGCCGAGGCCAGCATCGACGTGCCGACGGTCTGCATGGCGGGGAACGTCAGGAGCATCGCGGCGACGGCGACCGTCGTCACGATCGCGATGACCACGCGCTGGATCAGCGTCACCTGGGTCCGTACCCGGCGCACCCGCGCCGGATCGCGGGTGTTCGCCGCGTAGCGCGCGTACACCGAGTCCACCACCGCCACGGCGATCCGCACCACCAGCCAGGCCGACGCCCCGATCAGGACCAGCGTCAGCACCTGCCCGATGCCCGTCCTGTGGTCCCGGACCACGTCGAGCCGGGTGTGAGGGTACGTGGCCCGCAGCAGCGCCGTGCCCAGCGTCAGCTGGAACGGGATCCGGCACTGCCGCAGCAGACCCCACAGCGGTGTCTCGTGGTGCCGGCCGTCGGCACGCCTGAGCAGCAGGTCGAGCAGCCAGCCCGCCACCAGCGTGATCACGGCGGTACCGCCGAGGACGATCAGCGGGCGCAGTACGTTCTCCATGCTGTCGCTCTCCATGCTCTCGACTTAGCCCGGCCCTTCTTGAATGGCACCATGGGGCTCATGAACATCATGCTTTTCCACTCGACGTACGGTCTGCGCCCCGCGGTGCACGCGGCCGCCGACCGGTTGCGCGCCGCCGGGCATGAGGTGCACGTGCCCGATCTCTTCGCGGGACACACCTTCGAATCCGTCGAGGAGGGGCTCGCCTTCAAGGAGGAGACGGGCAAGGAGGAGCTGCTGAAGCGGGCCGTGCTGGCCGCGGCGCCCTACTCCGACCGCGGGCTGGTCTACGTGGGCTTCTCGCTCGGCGCGTCCGTCGCCCAGACGCTGGCGCTCGGGGATGCGAAGGCGCGCGGGCTGCTGCTGTTCCACGGCACATCGGACATCGCCGAGAACGCCTCGGTGGACGAGCTGCCCGTCCAACTGCACGTCGCCGACCCGGACCCGTTCGAGACGCACGACTGGCTGAACTCCTGGTATCTGCAGATGCAGCGGACCGGCGCGGACGTCGAGGTCTACCGGTACCCCGGTGCGGGGCACCTGTTCACCGACGCCGAGCTGCCGGACTTCGACCAGGCGTCCGCCGAGCTGGCGTGGAAGGTCGCGATCGGCTTCCTCGCCACCCTGTGAGCACGGGAGGGGCCCCGCGCGGGTAGCGGCGCGGGGCCCTTCGGGCGCTACGGAGCGGGATCAGCCGCGGTACGCGGTCCAGCTGTCGCTCATCCGCTGCACCTGGCCCGCGGTGAACTGGTACATGCAGGAGTCGTACGTGTAGTCCATGAAGTTGTGGATCGGGTCGACGCCGGTCTTGTTGGTGCAGGTGTCGCGCCCGGTCGGGCACTCGAACGCGGCGGTCTTCTCCGCGGGGGTGTCGGAGACGTAGTCGCCGTTGCCGTTACAGCCGCCCTGGAACGTGTGGTAGAGCCCCATCCAGTGGCCGACCTCGTGCGTCGCGGTGTCGCCCTCGTCGTAGTTGGAGGCCGAGCCGCCCGGCAGCGAGGCGTCCAGGATCACCACGCCGTCCATGGACGGGCTGGAGCTGTAGGAGCTCGGGAAGGTCGCCCAGCCGAGCAGTCCGCCGCCCAGGTTGGCGGTGTAGACGTTGAGCGCGTTCTTGCCGCCCTTGCGCAGGGCCGTCTTCATGGCCCTCTCGGCCGACGAGCCGGAGGAGACGTTGTACCAGGAGGCGTTGTCCGTGTAGTCGGTGCCCGCCAGGGAGAACTGGAAGCCGGTGGGGGTGTTGCCGGTGCCCTGGCCGCTGTACGCCGCGTTCAGCACGCTCATCTGGCTGCTGATGGCACCCGCGGTGAGCTTGCCCGTGGTACCGGAGTGGATGACGTGGAAGTAGACGGGGACGGTCGCGCCGGCCGCGAGTGTGGAGCCGGTGACCCGGCGCTCGGCGACTCTCTGCTTCAGCTGCTTGTCGAGTGCGGCGGCCTGGGAGGTGGTGAGCTCGTTGGGGTCCGCGGCGTGCTGCGGGCCCGAGGGGCGGGACTGGCGGGCGGTGGCGCCGGCCGGGGCGTCGGCGCAGGCCTCGGCCGAGGTGGCCGAGGCGGCCTTGCCGGTAGCGGCGGTGGCGCCGGAGGAGACGGTGAGAGGTGCCAGGGCCAGGGTTCCGGCCAGGACGGCGGTGCCGATCGCACGGTGGCGCATACGCGGGGATATACGGGCAAGAGTGCGCACAGGGTCTCCTAGCGGATGTGTGGGGGAGGGATTTCCTCACCCGCCGCCGGGGAAATTACGTGGGCATGTCATATGTGCGGGAGAATCGATCCGGCCCAATCATTCAGGGTGCGAATCGGCACAACGGGAAGAAAATCTTCTGCCCGCTCCGGAGTTTGGGAGACGGGCGTCATCTACCGGGTCGTCCCGGTGGCCGGTGTGTCCGCATTGGATCCGTCCGGGACGCCGCCCGACACGGTGCTGTCATCCGCCGTCAACACGGCCCGCGGTGGCCGGATCCGGACGGTCGGTGTGCTCGGCGTACGCGAACGGGCAGGTGAACCCCGTGGGTTCACCTGCCCGTTCGCCCGGGACCGGGCGGATCAGCCCTTCAGCGCGGCGGTGATCGCGGTGTTGAAGTCCGCCACCGTCATCGGTGCGTTCTGCTTGTCCGAGCCGGTCAGCGCCTTGCCGTCCATCTTCAGCGTGGGCGTGCCCTGGACACCGCTCTTGTCGAAGGCGGCGGACATCTTCATCGCCCAGGCGTCGTACGTGCCGTCCTTGACGTTCTTCTGGAAGGCGTCATTGCCCTTCAGCGCGTCGACCGTGTCGGCGACCTTGATCAGGTACGAGTCGTCCTTGAACTTGTCCTCCGTCTCCTGCGGGTGGTACTTCGCGGAGTAGAGGGCGTACTTGTAGTCGAGGAAGGCCTCGGGGCTCACGTTCAGCGCGGCGCCCAGGGCGCTCAGCGCGTTCTTCGAGCCCTCGCCGTTGTCGCTGTTGTCGATGAACGTGGCGCCGACGTACTTGACCTTGTACTTGCCGGCGTCGACGTCCTTGTGGACGGTCTCACCGACCGTCTGCTCGAACGTGGCACAGATCGGGCAGCGGGAGTCCTCGTACAGCTCCAGGGTCTTCTTGGCGGTCGACTTGCCGACCACCACGGTCGTGCCGTTCTCGCCCGAGGTGTTCTTCGGCGCGGTGACGCTCTTGGCGTCACTGGCCTCGTCCCAGTGGCCGGGCTTGTTCAGCTGCATCACGCCGTAGGCGCCGCCTCCGATGATCGCGAGGGCGGCGACGACCGAGACGGCGACGACCACCTGCCGGCGGGTCTTGTCCTTCTTGGCCTGGCGCTCGCGCTCCTCGCGCAGCCGCTCGCGGGCGGCGGACTTGTTGGCCTGGCTGTTGCGCTTGCTCATGATCGGTTCTCCGTGGGTGCGTGGTCGTGCGTCGTCAGGGACTTGCGTGCTCAGGCGGTGGCGCAGGCCGAGCGCGGCGGTCCCCTCCGTCCCACGGAGTGCACCAGGAGGCGGACGTGCGCGAGCAGATGCGGGCCGGGACCGGCGGCGGGGACCTCGCCGCGTGCGGAGCGGCGGACCGCCCCCGCCACGGCCACCGCGATCAGCAGCGGCCGGAACGCCAGCAGCGCGAACGCGCCCAGCAGCCCGGCGAGCGCCAGCTCGCCGCGGTGCAGCCAGGCGGCGGCGAGCAGCCCGACCGTCACATGCGCGGCCAGCAGCAGCCACGGCACCAGGGGGCCGGGCGACGCGAGCAGCGAGGCGGCGCCGTGACCGCCCGCCGTCACCGAGGCCAGCGGGGTGCCCATCTCACCGACACCGCCGAGCCCCGCCGTGCCTCTCCCGACGTCACCGCCGCCGCACAGCACGTCGACGCCGACCGACCGCAGCGGTCCGGCGATCGGCCCGCCGGCCGCTCCGTAACAGAGGTGCTGGCCGGTGGTGAAGACGGTGTCGGCGGCCAGCTCCAGCGGCACCAGCAGTCCGGCGATGGCCCCGAAACCACGCTCCCGGCCGGCCAGCGCGTAGGCCGTCGCGAAGACGGCGCCGGCCAGCACGGCGACGAGGGTCAGCGGCAGCGGGACCCGGGAGAGCAGCACGTGGGAGGCAGCGGAGAGCGTCACGACGAGCGCTGTGAAAAGCGCCGCGCGTACGACTCTGAGCTGCGTCCCGGAGATATCCATCGTCAGGGAGTGTCGCATGTGAACCTGTAAGCCAGCCCTAAAGGGCCTGGGCACTGTGGGAAGGCTTACAGCCCCGGGATGCGGCCGTTGCGGAAGAGGTCCACGAAGATCTGGTGGTCCGCGCGCGCCCGGGCCCCGTAGCTGTGGGCGAAGTCCACCAGCAGGTCCCCGAAGCCCTCCTCGTCCGCCGCGATCGCCGCGTCGATCGCCCGCTCGGTGGAGAACGGCACCAGCGAGTGGCCGCTCTCGTCGTCCGCGGCGGAGTGCATCGTGGCCGTGGCCCGGCCGAGGTCGGCGACCACCGCCGCGATCTCCTCGGGCTCGTCGATGTCGGACCAGTCCAGGTCGACCGCGTACGGCGAGACCTCGGCGACCAGCTGACCGGCCCCGTCCAGCTCGGTCCAGCCCAGCCACGGGTCGGCGTGCGCCTGGAGCGCGCGCTGCGAGATCACCGTGCGGTGCCCCTCGTGCTGGAAGTAGCTCCGCACCGCCGCGTCCGTGATGTGCCGGGAGACCGCGGGCGTCTGGGCCTGCTTGAGGTAGATCACGACATCGTTCTCCAGGGCGTCGCTGTTGCCCTCCAGAAGGATGTTGTACGAGGGCAGCCCGGCCGATCCGATGCCGATCCCGCGCCTGCCGACGACGTCCTTGACGCGGTACGAGTCCGGGCGGGTCAGGCTCGAGTCCGGCAGCGTCTCCAGATAGCCGTCGAACGCGGCGAGGACCTTGTAGCGCGTCGCCGCGTCGAGGTCGATCGAGCCGCCGCCCTCCGCGAACCTGCGCTCGAAGTCACGGATCTCGGTCATCGAGTCCAGCAGCGAGAACCGGGTCAGCGACCGGGCGACGCGCAGGGCGCCCAGCAGAGGGCCGTCGGCGGTGTCCAGGGTGAACGGTGGCACCTCGTCGTTCTTCGCGCCCGTCGCCAGCGCGTGGATCCGCTCGCGGTAGGCGGCGGCGTAGACCCGGACGAGCTCGGTGATCTGGTCGTCGCCCAGGGCCTTCGCGTAGCCGATCAGGGCGACGGAGGCGGCGAAGCGCTTGAGGTCCCAGGTGAAGGGGGCTACAAAGGCTTCATCGAAGTCGTTGACGTTGAAAACCAGTCGGCCGTTGGCGTCCATGTACGTTCCGAAGTTTTCCGCATGCAGATCGCCATGCACCCACACCCGGCTGGTCCGCTCGTCCAGGAACGGGTCCTGAGTCCTCGCCGAGGCCAGGTCGCTGTAGTACAGGCAGGCAGTGCCCCGGTAGAACGCGAAGGCAGATGCGGCCATCTTTCGGAACTTCACCCGAAAAGCTGTTGGATCAGCGGCCAGAAGGGCACCGAAAGCCGTCTCGAAGACCGTGAGGATCTGCTCTTCGCGCTCTGCGGTTGCGGCGTCGAAGGTACTGCCCATTGCTGGCCTGCTTCCTGGGTTGCTGCCGGGGTCGTTCTGTCTGCCACTGCTGAGAACGCTGGACCCCCCGGATCCGTGCCCAGCCTGATGCCCAGCAGGCGTCACTGGATCGGGTGAAGCGCCTGAAAGTCTTCCCTGAATGTACCGAGCTTCCTGAAATCTCATAGGCGAGTGCATTGAACGATCGCAGGAGGACACCATGGACGCCTTACGTGCAGTGGTCTATGTCAGGCTGTCGCGCTCTACGGAGTCGAGTACGTCCCTGGCCAGGCAGGAAGCATCGTGCAGGGCCTACGCGGAGCGTCAGGGTTGGGCGGTGCTGCGGGTCTTCCAGGACTGCGACGTGTCCGGCAGCGAGCCGCCGGGAGAGCGTCCCGCGCTACGGGAGCTCTGCGCGTCTTTGTCGCACTACGACGTGCTGTTGACCTGGAGGGCAGACCGCATTGCGCGATCGCTGCTCCATTTTTCGTCTGTGGTGGATGCGTGTGGTGGTGCCGGCGTGCGTCTTGTGACTGTCGAGGACGGTTGGGACATGTCAACCTCGCACGGGCGGTTCGCCGCGAATGTCCTGGCCTCGTTCGCTCAGTTCGAAAGAGAGCTGGGACGGGAGAGGACGGTGTCGTCCCAAAGTCATCTCAGGAAGTCCGGCCGCTGGGCGGGCGGGCGGGTGCCGTACGGGCTTCGGCCGGTGCTGAATCCGGCAGGAAGCGGCAAGATTCTCGTCCGGGACGAACGGGCGGAACCCGTGGTCCGTGAGATAGCCGAACGCATTCTTGCGGGTGAGGCCCCCACACGGATCGCTGCGGACCTTCAGGCGCGGGGGGTTCCCGCGCCGCGAGTCCACAACTCCACGCGAGCCGATCCTGTGCCGTCAGCCTGGACGCACAAGTCGATCAAGATCGTCATGACGTCGCAGACGCTCCTCGGGCGCAGGATCGAGCATCGAACGGGGAAGGTGATCTGTGGAGAGAAAGGACCGGTGGAATTCTGGCCGCCCGTGGTGACCGAGGCGGAGTTCGCGCGCATCGCGCAGAATATTGAGACCCGATACAGGCCACGGCGACCGAATCGGCCGTCCCACTGGCTGCACGGGGTTGTCACCTGCGGGGTGTGCGGACGGAACATGAAGCGGTCGGAGTCCTCCGGATCCGAGACGTTCAGGTGCCTGGGGCCGCTCGCTGAACCTCATCGGGGAGTGAGTATCAAGGGCGACCTCCTGGAGACGTGGCTCGTCGGCGAGCTTCGGGAGCGATTGCGGCAAGCTCGTGTGGTTGAGCACACCTACCGCCCTGACATGTATCTCGGCGACGAGATCAAGCGCCTGCGTACCTATCTGGCCGAGTTGCTGGACGATCGCCGGTCTGGAATGTTCAGCACTCCCGAAGCGGTGAAGGTCTTCCGTCATGAGTACAGAATGGCGTCGTCCCGGCTTGAGGAGTGCGAGCGGCAGCCCAGGATCTCCGGCGGCTGGGAGGTTCGAGCGGCGGCCCAGCCGATGTGGGAAGCGTGGGACCGCTGGTCGCCGGAAGAACGCGGCAGCTATCTGATCGGTTGCCGGGTGCGTGCGGTGGTGAGCGCCCCGCCACGCCCACGCGCACGTGTGCAGGCATCCGCACGCTGCGTTTGTGACCTCGGCGACCTTGCCGATTTTGATCGGGTTGTACCGAGGTGAGCCGGACCTCAAGCGTCGCTCGCGACGTAGACTCCGACGTTGCCCCTCATCCGCTGTGCCCGCCCGGAGGTCAGAAAACTGTGTCGTCCAAGCCGCCTTTCACGCACCTTCACGTCCACACCCAGTACTCGCTGCTGGACGGTGCCGCGCGGCTCAAGGACATGTTCGAGGCCTGCAACGACATGGGCATGTCCCATATCGCGATGACGGACCACGGCAACCTGCACGGCGCGTACGACTTCTTCCATTCGGCCGCCAAGGCGAATGTGACACCGATCATCGGCATCGAGGCGTACGTCGCTCCGGAGTCGCGCAAGCACAAGCGGAAGATCCAGTGGGGCCAGCCGCACCAGAAGCGGGACGACGTCTCCGGTTCGGGTGGTTACACCCACAAGACGATCTGGGCGTCGAACGCCAAGGGGCTGCACAACCTCTTCAAGCTGTCCTCCGACGCCTACGCCGAGGGCTGGCTCCAGAAGTGGCCGCGCATGGACAAGGAGACCATCTCCCAGTGGTCCGAGGGCCTGATCGCGTCCACCGGGTGCCCCTCGGGCGAGGTGCAGACCCGGCTGCGGCTCGGACAGTTCGACGAGGCCGTCCAGGCGGCCTCCGACTACAAGGACATCTTCGGCGAGGGCAAGTACTTCCTGGAGCTGATGGACCACGGCATCGAGATCGAGCGCCGGGTCCGTGACGGGCTCCTCGAAATCGGCAAGAAGCTGAACATCCCGCCGCTCGTGACGAACGACTCGCACTACACCTACGCCAGCGAGGCGACCGCGCACGATGCGCTGCTCTGCATCCAGACCGGCAAGAACCTCTCCGACCCGGACCGCTTCCGCTTCGACGGCACCGGCTACTACCTCAAGACGACGGACGAGATGTACGCCGTCGACTCCTCGGACGCCTGGCAGGAGGGCTGCGCCAACACCCTGCTGGTCGCGCAGCAGATCGACACCACCGGGATGTTCGAGAAGCGCGACCTGATGCCGAAGTTCGACATCCCGGACGGCTTCACGGAGATCACCTGGTTCCAGGAGGAGGTCCGGGTCGGGATGAACCGCCGCTTCCCGGGCGGGGTCCCCGAGGACCGGCAGAAGCAGGTCGAGTACGAGATGGACATCATCATCCAGATGGGGTTCCCGGGGTACTTCCTGGTCGTCGCCGACTTCATCATGTGGGCCAAGAACAACGGCATCGCGGTCGGCCCCGGCCGAGGCTCCGCCGCCGGTTCGATCGTCTCGTACGCGATGGGCATCACCGACCTCGACCCGATCGAGCACGGACTGATCTTCGAGCGCTTCCTCAACCCCGAGCGCGTCTCCATGCCCGATGTCGACATCGACTTCGACGAGCGCAGGCGCGTCGAGGTGATCAGGTACGTCACCGAGAAGTACGGCGCCGACAAGGTCGCCATGATCGGCACCTACGGCAAGATCAAGGCCAAGAACGCGATCAAGGACTCGGCCCGCGTCCTCGGCTACCCGTACGCGATGGGCGACCGGCTCACCAAGGCCATGCCCGCCGACGTCCTCGGCAAGGGCATCGACCTCAACGGCATCACGGACCCCAAGCACCCGCGCTACAGCGAGGCCGGCGAGATCCGGGGGATGTACGAGAACGAGCCGGACGTCCAGAAGGTCATCGACACCGCCAAGGGCGTCG
Source organism: Streptomyces sp. NBC_00385 (assembly GCF_035917155.1). Taxonomy (NCBI): domain Bacteria; kingdom Bacillati; phylum Actinomycetota; class Actinomycetes; order Kitasatosporales; family Streptomycetaceae; genus Streptomyces; species Streptomyces sp. NBC_00385. Next base: position 6,562,761 of record NZ_CP107951.1, read on the forward strand.
AGGGCCTGGTCCGGCAGATGGGCGTGCACGCCGCGGGCGTCATCATGTCCAGCGAGCCGATCGTCGACCACGCGCCGATCTGGGTGCGGCACACCGACGGCGTGACGATCACCCAGTGGGACTACCCCCAGTGCGAGTCGCTCGGCCTGCTCAAGATGGACTTCCTGGGCCTGCGCAACCTGACGATCATGGACGACGCCATCAAGATGGTGAAGGCCAACAAGGGCATCGACCTGGAGATGCTCGCCCTGCCGCTGGACGACCCCAAGACGTACGAACTGCTCTGCCGGGGCGACACGCTCGGCGTGTTCCAGTTCGACGGCGGGCCGATGCGCTCCCTGCTGCGCCAGATGCAGCCCGACAACTTCGAGGACATCTCCGCCGTCTCGGCCCTGTACCGGCCGGGACCGATGGGCATGAACTCGCACACGAACTACGCCGAGCGCAAGAACGCCCGCCAGGAGATCACTCCGATCCACCCGGAGCTGGAGGAGCCGCTCAAGGAGGTCCTCGGCCTCACCTACGGCCTGATCGTGTACCAGGAGCAGGTGCAGAAGGCCGCCCAGATCGTCGCCGGGTACTCGCTCGGCGAGGCCGACATCCTGCGCCGCGTGATGGGCAAGAAGAAGGCCGACGAGCTGGCGAAGAACTTCGTCCTGTTCGAGGCCGGCGCCAAGAAGAACGGCTTCTCCGACGCCGCGATCAAGGCGCTGTGGGACGTGCTGGTCCCGTTCGCCGGATACGCCTTCAACAAGGCGCACTCCTCCGCGTACGGCCTGGTCACCTACTGGACCGGATACCTGAAGGCGAACTACCCCGCCGAGTACATGGCGGCGCTGCTCACCTCGGTCAAGGACGACAAGGACAAGTCGGCGGTCTACCTCAACGAGTGCCGCCGCATGGGCATCAAGGTGCTCCCGCCGAACGTCAACGAGTCGGAGTCGAACTTCGCCGCACAGGGCGACGACGTCATCCTCTTCGGGTTGACGGCCATCCGTAACGTCGGCCAGAACGTCGTCGACTCGATCATCCGGTGCCGCAAGGCGAAGGGGAAGTACAGCAGCTTCCCGGACTTCCTCGACAAGGTCGAGGCCGTCGTCTGCAACAAGCGGACCGTGGAGTCGCTCATCAAGGCCGGCGCCTTCGACGAGATGGGCCACACCCGCAAGGGCCTCGTCGCCCACCACGAGCCCATGATCGACAACGTGGTGCAGGTCAAGCGCAAGGAGGCCGAGGGGCAGTTCGACCTCTTCGGCGGCGGTGAGGAGGACAGCGACGAGCCGGGCTTCGGGCTCGACGTGGAGTTCTCCGACATCGAGTGGGAGAAGTCCTACCTGCTGGCCCAGGAGCGCGAGATGCTCGGGCTCTACGTCTCCGACCATCCGCTCTTCGGCATCGAGCACGTGCTGAGCGACAAGTCCGACGCGGCGATCTCGCAGCTCACCGGCGGCGAGCACAGCGACGGCGCGATCGTCACCATCGGCGGCATCATCTCCGGCCTCCAGCGCAAGATGACCAAGCAGGGCAACGCCTGGGCCATCGCCACCGTCGAGGACCTGGCCGGTTCGATCGAGTGCATGTTCTTCCCGGCCACCTACCAGCTGGTCTCCACCCAGCTCGTCGAGGACACCGTCGTCTTCGTCAAGGGGCGGCTTGACAAGCGCGAGGACGTGCCCCGGCTGGTCGCCATGGAGATGCAGGTCCCCGACATCTCGAACGCGGGCACCAACGCCCCCGTGGTCCTGACGATCCCCACCGTCAAGATCACCCCGCCCATGGTCAGCCGGCTCGGCGAGGTGCTCAACAGCCACCGGGGCGACACCGAGGTGCGGATCAGGCTCCAGGGCCCCCGCAAGACCACGGTCCTCCGGCTCGACCGGCACCGGGTGAAGGCCGACCCGGCGCTCTTCGGCGACCTGAAGGTGCTGCTCGGCCCGTCCTGCCTGGCCGGCTGAGCGATCGTCCGTACACGCACGGGAGGGGCGCCCCGCGACAGCGGGTGCGCCCCTCCCGGCTACCGGCCTGTGGCCGTACCGGAGGAGTCCGGTCAGTTGTGGCCGAAGCGCCGCTGATGCTTACGCGCAACATCGGCAGGGCTGCCCTGGGACTGTGCCTGGGGCTGGTTCTGCGACTCGAAAGCCGTGGAACGTGCCTCCTGCGCACCGCGCTCCGACTCGGAGGCGCGATCCTGCTGGCTGCCCTGCTTGCGGTTCTTGTTCTTGGCCATGGTGTTCCTCCTATAAGGACTCTCGGGGCCAGGACCGCTGTCAGATTCACATAATCGGATAAACCCCGCATGTTGGATCATTACCGTGCGTAGCGAGGGGGTATGATGCGCCGTTTTCCGGATCCGCCACGCCGATGATCGAGTTCCGGCCGTCAACCCTCGCGCGGTCGGGCAGACTCGAAGGAAACCCTGAGTAAGCGGATCCGTGCCTTCAGCCGAGACCGGACCCGCTGGACCCGTTCCCGAATTCCTGGAAGAGGGTGGAACGCGTGGACCGTTGCGTCGTCCTGGTGGACGCCGGCTACTTGCTGGGCGCAGCCGCGAGTCTGCTGGCCGGAGAGCCCGCCCGTTCCCGCATCACCGTCGACCACGCGGCCCTGATCCAGGGCCTGCGGGAGCGGGCCGAAGCCGATACGGAACAGCCCCTGCTGCGGATCTACTGGTTCGACGGCGCCCCCGACCGCGTACCGCAGCCCGAACACCGCAGACTGCGCGTCATGCCGCGGGTGACGGTCCGGCTGGGCGCCCTGACGCGCAGTGACGGGCGGTGGGCGCAGAAGGGCGTCGACGCGGCGATGCACGCCGAACTCACCGAACTCGCCAGGAACCGGGCCTGCTCGGACGTCGTCCTGGTGACCGGCGACGGGGATCTGCTGCCGGGCCTGATGTCCGCCAAGGAGCACGGCGTCGCCGTCCACCTCTGGGCCGTCCAGGCCGCCGACGGCGACTACAACCAGTCCGAGGACCTGGTCGCCGAGGCCGACGAGCGGCGCGTGCTGGACCGGGCCTGGATCACCCGGGCCGTACAGGCCAAGGAGACCGGCGGCCCGTGCGCCCCGCCGCCCGCCCCGCGCAATCCCGAGATCGCCGCGATCCTCTCCGCGCCCCTGCCCGAGGCGGCCCTCGCGGCTTCCGCCGAGCGGGCCTCCCAGGCCCAGGCCGAAGCCGCCGCCCACAACGGGACGGCCGCGCCGCCCGACGAGGGCACCGGCCACAGCGCGCACGGCCACGGCAGCCGGGGCGTCCCCACCCCGAAGGACCTCGCCGGCACCCTGCGCGGCCCCGCCCAGGCCGACCGCCAGCACCCCGCCCCGCCGCCCGGCGGCGCGACCCTGCGCTGGTCCTCCGACCGGGGCTGGGTGGAGCGCGGCGGCCCCCTCGGCGAACCGCCCGAAACCGCCTCGCTGCCCACGCTCGCCCAGCTCACCAGCGCCGAGCAGCGCTGGGCGGACCGGGAGGAGGACATCACCACGGTCGGCGGCGACCCCTTCGAAGTGGGCCAGGTCTTCGCCCGGCGCTGGATGGAACGCCTGCCGGAGACCGTCCACCTGCAGAAGCTGTCCACGATGTACCCCCGCATCCCGCACCGCATCGACGGCGAACTCCTGCGGTACGCCGCCCGCTTCGGGCTGCTCGCCCACAAGGACGACCAGATCGACGAGCACGACCGGTACGCGATCCGGGCGGGATTCTGGCGCGAGATCGACGTACGGGCCGCGGCGGAGCATCCCCCGGCGGGCGAGAAGCACCCCACGCCGGCTTCCGCTGCCGGGAAACCCGGGCATGCGGCGTCGTCCGGGGACTGAGCCCGCATCGGTACCCGAGGCACTCAACCCGGTCGCTCTTTGCGGCGTTGATGTCCGATCGGTGCGGCCCCGGGCGTAATGCGGGTGCCCGGACCCCGTACCCTCGTACCTCGTGAGTACGGGCACAGCACAGGCGCAGTCGGCGAACGGCACCGTGTGCGCGGTGCGTGATCTGGTCAAGACCTACCCCGCGGCCCGGGGCCGGCGCGGCACCCCCGCCACACCCGAGGTGCGTGCCACCGACGGCGTCAGCCTGGACATCCGGCGCGGCGAGATCTTCGGCCTGCTCGGCCCCAACGGTGCCGGCAAATCCACCCTCGTACGACAGCTCACCGGACTGATGCGGCCCGACTCGGGCAGCGTCGACATGCTGGGCCACGACCTCGTCCGCCACCCGGAACGGGCCTCCCGGCTGATCGGCTACCTCGGGCAGGAGTCGACCGCGCTCGACGAGCTGACCGTCGGGCTCGCCGCCGAGACCACCGGACGGCTGCGCGGCCTGCCGGTGCGCGAGGCACGTGCCGAACGCGACGCGGTGCTCGGCGAGCTCGGCCTCGGCGAACTCGCCGGCCGTCCCCTGAAGAAGCTCTCCGGCGGCCAGCGACGGCTCGCCTGTGTCGCGGCCGCGCTGGTAGGGGAGCGGCCGGTACTCATCCTCGACGAGCCCACGACCGGCATGGACCCCGTCGCGCGGCGTGCCGTCTGGGCCGCCGTCGACCGGCGGCGCGCCGAACGCGGTGCCACCGTGCTGCTGGTCACCCACAACGTCATCGAGGCCGAGACCGTCCTCGACCGCGTCGCCGTCATGGAACGCGGCAAGGTCATCGCCTGCGACACCCCGGCCGGGCTCAAGGAACGGGTCGCGGGCGAGGTCCGGGTGGAGCTGATGTGGCGCGAGCGGGCGCCGCTGGACGTGCCCGAGGTCGCCGCGCTCCGGGCGTCCGCGCAGGAGTCCGGGCGCCGCTGGGTGCTGCGGCTCGGGCCCGACGAGGCGCGCGCGGCGGTCGCCGCCGTGACCGGTGGCGCGGCCTTCGCCGCACTCGACGACTTCACCCTGGCGACGCCCAGCCTGGAGGACGTCTATCTGGCGCTCGGCGGGGACGCGGCCAAGGGACTGGTGAAGGCATGACGCGATGCCGGATCAGCGCGGTGGCCACAGTGGCCGAAACGGACCGGTGCGGGTGTGCGGCCGGGCAGGGACCGAACAGGAGCAGCGCCAGGTGACGAGCATCGTTCCTGCGGAAGCGGTGTCCGGCCACGCCGGACAGACGGGCCGGACGGGGCAGAGAGAGCCCCACGGCCTGCCCGGTCCGGCCGGTGACGACAACGGCGCACCGGGTCCCTCGCCCGCGCCGCTGGCGCCGCGCGCCCGGCTCTTCCCCTCGCTCGCCGCGGTCTACCGGGCCCAGCTGTCCCGGGCCCGCGTCGCCCGCATCCCGTTGCTCTTCGTGGCGACCTTCCAGTCCGTCGGGATCATGGTCCTGATGCGCGGGGTCGTCGACGGGGGCTCCGAGGCCCGTGCCGTGGTGGCCGGATCCAGCGTCCTGGTCGTCGCCTTCGTCGCGCTGAACCTGCTCGCCCAGTACTTCGGGCAGCTGCGGGCCGGCGGCGGGCTAGACCACTACGCCACCCTGCCGGTGCCGCCCGCCGCCGTGGTACTCGGCGCGGCCGGGGCGTACGCCTCCTTCACCGTGCCCGGCACGATCGTGACGGCCGTGACCGGCAGCATGCTGTTCGGGCTGCCGATGACCCACCTGTGGGTGCTCATCGCCGTCATCCCGCTCTCCGGGGCGGCCCTCGCCGGACTCGGTGCCGCCCTCGGGCTGCTCGCGCCGAGGCAGGAACTCGCCACCCTGCTGGGACAGCTCGGCATGTCCGCGGCGCTGCTGCTGGGCGTGCTGCCCGCGGCCCGGCTGCCGGAGCCGATCGTCTGGGCGCGCGACCTGCTGCCCTCCACCTACGGTGTCGAGGCGCTCTCCCGGTCCTTCGACGCCCACCCCGACTGGGCCGTCGTCGCCCTCGACCTCGCCGTCTGCGCCGTCGTGGGCGTCCTCTCGCTCGCCGTGGCGACCTGGGCGTACCGCAGGGCAGCGGTCCGGTGAGGCGCGCCACAGGCACGCCTGGCACGATGGCACGGTGACAGCACCTCTGACGCCGCCGCACCAGCCCTCGCCCCACGACCCGTGGCAGAAGCCGCCGGAAGGGGCCGGTTCAGGCGGCTCCCACCTCGGAACCCCGTTGCGGTCGCCGGAGGAGGGGGAACTCCGTACGGAACTGCGCCGGGCGGCGCTCGTCGCCGTCGCCGTGACGGTCGCAGGTCTCGCGCTCGGGCTGCTCTGGCTGTGGCTGGCGCCGCGCGTTCCGCTGGTCTCCGACGACACGGCCGTCTTCCTCAGCGACAGCGAGGGCGAGGAGGCGATCGGCGCCGACGGCACGTTCGCGCTGCTCGCGCTGGCGTTCGGTGCGGTGTCGGCGGGGCTGGCCTTCTGGTTCCACCGGAAGGGCGGGATCGCGCTCGTGGTGGCGCTCGCGGTGGGCGGCGTACTCGGCTCGCTCGTGGCGTGGCAGCTCGGTACCCGGCTGGGACCGACCGACGACGTGGTCGCCCACGCGCGCGAGGTCGGCAAGGGCGTGATCTTCGACGCACCGCTGGAGCTGCACGCGAAGGGGGCGTTGCTGGCGTGGTCGCTGGCGGCGATGGCCGTGCATCTGGGGTTGACGGCGGTGTTCGGGCCTCGGGATCCGGAGCCGGAGTGGGGGGTGTATCACGCGGGGCCTGTGGGGGGTGGGCCGTATGGGCCCGCGCCGTCCGGGGCCGGGCCGTCGCCGTCCGGGTCCGCGCCGTCCGGGCCTGCGCCCGCGCCGTCGCCTTCGCCCGAGGAGGGGCCGCCGCAGCCCGGTCCGTCTGCGTGAGCGGGGCCGCTGCGCGGGGCCTTTCCCCTACCCGCCCCTTCCCGTAACCGGGGCTCCGCCCCGGACCCCGGTCCTCAAGCGTCGGGCGGGCTGGTGTGGTCCTCGGCGTCGGGCGGGCCGGGGTGTGGCCCTCGGCGTCGGACGGGCTGGTGTGGTCCTCCGGCGTGGGGCGGGCTGGGTGTGGTCCTCCGGCGTCGGCCAGGCTGGGTGTCGTGCTCCGTGCGTCGGATGCGCAGCATGGATGTCGTCCCGGGCACAACCCAGCCCGTCCGGCGTTTGAGGACGGAACCCTGGCGGCGGGGATCGGTGCCTGCTGGTGCGGCGGTTGCCGGAGGGGCTGGAGTCGGCTGGTCGGGGCGCAGGCCGCGTTCGGGTGCGGCGGTTACCGGACGGGGCTAGCTCCGGCCGATCGGGGCGAAGACCGCGTCCGTCAGGGCGGCCAGGTCCGTGGGGGACAGTTCGACCTCCAGGCCGCGGCGGCCCGCCGATACGCAGATCGTCGGGTGGGACCGCGCCGACGCGTCCAGCACCGTGGGCAGCCGCTTGCGCTGGCCCAGGGGCGAGATGCCGCCCCGGACGTAGCCCGTGGTGCGCTCCGCCGCCGCCGGGTCCGCCATGGTGGCGCGCTTGCCGCCCGCCGCTGTGGCCAGGGCCTTGAGGTCCAGGGAGCCCGCCACGGGGACGACGGCGACCGTCAGCCGGCCGTCCACGTCGGCCACCAGGGTCTTGAACACCCGGTCGGGGGAGACGCCGAGCGCCTCGGCGGCCTCCTCGCCGTAGGAGGCCGACGCGGGGTCGTGCTCGTACGCGTGCACCGTGAACTCCGTGCCCGCCGCGGTCAGTGCGACCGTCGCGGGGGTACCGCCGGACTGGGGCTGCTTCTTCGGCTTCTTCGCCACGGGCGAGTGGCCCTCCGCTCGCTCAGTTGGGGTGGGTCGGGGCGCGGGTGAGTTCCACGGCCGGCAGCGACGGGAGGTGGCGGATGACGGCGGTCTCGGAGCGCAGGATCGTCAGCTCCTCGCGGAGCCGGGTCGCGGTGTCCGGCGCCTGGAGCAGCCGCTGCTTGGCGGGGACGTCGAGGACCGCGGCGGCGGCCACCAGGTAGGAGACGACCGACGGCTCGCCGGGCAGGTCCGCGCCCGTGGTGAGGGAACGCTCGCTCGCGCCCGCCAGCCGCTTCTGGTAGCTGCGGAAGGCCCGCAGGACCCCCTCGGTGAGTGCCTCCGCCTCCTCGCCCGGATCCTCGTCCAGTTCTTCGAGTTCGGCGGTCAGATACGGGCCGCTCGCGTCCACGGACAGGAGCCTCACGCGGTTGGTGCCGGTCGCCAGGACCTCGAAGCTGCCGTCCGAACGCTCCCGGATCTTCGCCGCGTCGGCGATACAGCCGACCCGGTGGAACGTCTGGACCGGGTCGGGTCCGAAGCCGTCCCCCGGACCGCGCTCGACGGGCACCGTCATGGCGTCCGGCATGCCCGAACCCGTCGGGGCGGTCTCGCGGCCGTCGCGGATCGCGACCACGGCGAAGCGGCGCGGTTCGTCCTCATCGGTCTTCAGCAGCTCACGCATCATGGCGCGATAACGCTCCTCGAAGACGTTCAGCGGCAGCACAAGGCCGGGAAACAGCACCGCGTTCAGCGGGAACAGAGGCAGGCGAGCGGTGGTCACAACGGTCAAGCGTAATGGCCGCGCGCCCGTCCCCGGTCGGCCCGGTGGCCGAGCGGCGTCCGGGAGGCCACCTTGAGCCGTACTCCGTCCCGTGCGTCGAGGAAACTGCCGAGCGGATCGTCGGACACCGAGGCCCACGGGAACGACGCAGCGTGGGGTCCGATCTGCCGGAACTGTTCCAGCGCCTCGCCCCAGCGGCCCCGCGCCACCAGCACGTACACGAGCAGATTGCGCACCTCGGCCGGCCACGGGTCGCCCGGTGCGAACGCGCCGGACAGCGAGATCGCCAGATCCGCCGCGGCATCGATCCGCTCCTCCTGCACCGAGGTGAAACGGGCGCCCGGACCTTCGGTCAGCACCGCGAAGGCGGCCCGCAGGGGCAGCGCCTGCACCAGGGAACTGGGCAGCGAGTCCTCGGCGGCCCGCTCGGCGAAGTCGAAGCACTCGCGGTGCGAGCCGTACCAGGCGGCGGAGAGGTACTGGAGGGCGGCGACATGGCAGCCGTAGTGGTGCGTGGAGCGCTGTATGGCCTGCTCCCACAGCGCCTCGAACGTCGTGTGCGTGGCATGCGTGCCGCGGGCGTGGTCCAGCGCGAGGCGCCAGGGCACCGGATCGCGCGGATCACTCTCCGCGGCCGCCGTGATCATCGGCCCGACCGCGCGCAGCTGCTCGGCGCGGGCCGGTGACTCCCAGGCCCGCTCGACCGCGAGCTGGGCCTTGACGAGAATCGCGTCGCAGTCGCGCGGAGCGACGGCCAGCCAGTCGCGGAGCCAGCCGTCCCGGTTGCGGGCGAAGGCGACGAGCCGGTTCAGATAGCGGTCCCGGCTCTCCCACTCGGCGGCATCCCGCGTCGTCGCCAGCAGCTTCGCCGCCGGCTCGTACTCCCCGAGGGCGGCGGCCACCAGCGCGGGCGAGAGCCGCTCGTCGGGGGCGTCGAGCATCACCGCATGGTCGGCGGGCAACCCGGTGGACAGCTCCGGGGTGTGCCGGATCACGCGCGCGGTACGGAGCAGAGCGCGGAGGAAAGGCATGGTGCAGACCATTGAAAAGCGCTGGTCGGGGCGGGCGCCAGAGAGGCGCTGTGAAGCTTTGGTGCCGAGTGGATGGGTTGCCCTGGCCGGGGCCAAGAAAGAGTAAAGGAAATCGCGGAATCTGGCCTGTTCCTGTTGTTCCGGGTGAGAACGATCGGTGGTGCGTCCGAAGCCCGAGCGCATCTGTTCGGACGCTGCCGGGCCCCGTCGGGCCCGTCAGCACACGGCGCGCGGCCCGGATGCCGTCGGGCAGACCGCGCGCGCCGGTCAGCCGCGGCGCAGCAGCCGTGAGGCACCGGCCGCGACGGTGGTGGCCAGTATCCATCCGAGCATGATGAGGGCCGCCGCGATCCACTGCCAGTCGCCCTCGATCCGCCAGTAGCCGTCCTGGCCGAGGTCGATCACCGGCACCAGCAGATCCAGCGCGTACAGCGCGGGGTTCCACTCGGGATGCTCGCTGCCCTTGAGCGAGGCCGGTTCGTACCGTGAGAAGGCCACCGTGCCCGCCGCCCACAGCACCGCCATCCAGACCGCGGCCCGCCCCGGCCGGTAGCCGTACGCCACCGTCCAGTCCTGGACGAAGCCCCAGAGCTTCGCGGCGGGCGGCAGCGTCTCGCGCCGGCGCCGCTGCTTGGCGAGCAGCACCTCGCGGGCGTCCGCGTCCTCCCCGCTGCCGCGGAGCACGGCGGCCAGCCGTTCGTACGGCTCCGGCACGTACTCGGGGGTCGCCGCCGCCACCCACTCCAGCCGGCGGGAGAGCGGGAAGTGCCCGTACGGGACGAGGTTCTCGTACACGAAACCGCCCATGGCCAGCCCGCCCGGGCCCGGCCAGCTGGTCGACACGTCGATCAGGGTGACGACCTTCGCCCCGTTGAGCACCACCCGTCCCTGCGCCGGGCGCTCCGGGTTGAAGCGCAGTTCCGGAGCGACTATGCGGCGCAGCGACAGCTCCTCGTGGCCCGCCAGCACGAACACGGCCTTGTGCAGATCGACCGCGTCACCGAAGCGCCCGTCGTCCAGCCGTACCCCGCCCCGGCACCGGAAGACCTGCGGACGGGTGCCGCGGGCCGGTGTCGGGGAGTTGGTGATGCCGTACGGGGGAGTGGTGCCCTGGTTGCCCGTGTCCACGCTGACCCAGGCCTCGCTCATGTACAGCGTCCGCTCCACGCTCAGCTGCGGGGCGTTCAGTGCCCGGCGGCCCTGCGTCGCCCGCAGCCGGCTCCCGCGCAGGCTCAGTGAACCGCCCACCTTCGCCCCGCGCAGACTCAGCTCGCCGAGCGTCTCGATCATCTCGGCCTGAAGGTCCTGGGCGACCGTGAGCCCGTCTCCGATGAGGGCCCGCCCCTGCCGGTCGGGGCCGATGTCGATCTGGCTGATCAGCAGGTCCGTGCCGATCTGGGCGTCCGTGAGCCGGATCCCGCGCTCCACCCGGCAGCGCGGCAGGTGGAGGTCGCCCTCGGTGCGCAGCCGGGCCGCCTCCAGCCGCGGGATCGCACACCCGACCAGCCGCAGCGTGGTGAAGTGGCACTCGGGAAGCAGCACCTCCTCCTCGAAGCGGCAGCCCGTCATCTCCACGTACGGATCGACGCGCCCGCCCGCCAGATCGAGCCTGCCCGTGATGAGCAGCCCCCGGAGCTTCAGCGCCGCCACCCGGCCCGGCCGGGCCTGTGGACCGCTCAGCAGCAGCCGGGCGACGACCCGGGCCGCCACGCTGCGTTCGGGGCCCCAGACGTGTGGGGCGAAGGGATCGTCGCGCACCCCGTCACGGGCGCGCAGGTCGTAGGTGGTCCCGGTCCTGAAGGACTGCCACATGCCCAGCTCTGCGGCGCTGAGGCCGTCCGGAAACTCCCCGTCGTGCGGTTCGGTCACCGACGCTCCTTCCGCTCGGAGCCGTAAATCGGTAATCCCCTTATTCCCTCTGAGTGACCAGGTGAACGCTAATAGTCAGCCGTGACACCGGGGACATGTATCAGCCAGTGATACGGGCGTCCGGGCGGCCGGGGCGGTCTGCGAGAATTGCGGTGTGATCTCTCGAATCGATCTGCGCGGCGATGCCCTCCCCGAGGGCGGCGCCCTGCGCGACCTGCTGCCCCGTGCCGAGTTCGACGTGGAAGCCGCCCTGGAGACGGTGCGGCCCATCTGCGAGGACGTACGCCATCGTGGCTCGGCGGCAGTGATCGACTGGGGGGAGAAACTCGACGGGGTACGGCTCGGCTCGATCCGTGTCCCGGCCGACGCGATCACCGGCGCGCTGGAGCAGCTCGACCCCGCCGTCCGCGCCGCCCTGGAGGAGTCGATCCGCCGCGCCCGCCTCGTCCACCGGGAGCAGCGCCGCACCACCCACACCACCCAGGTCGTCCCCGGTGGCACCGTCACCGAGAAGTGGGTGCCGGTCGAGCGCGTCGGGCTGTACGTGCCGGGCGGGCGTTCGGTCTACCCGTCGTCCGTCGTGATGAACGTGGTCCCCGCCCAGGAAGCGGGAGTCGAGGGCGTCGCCGTCGCCTCCCCGCCGCAGAAGGACTTCGGCGGACTGCCGCACCCCACGATCCTGGCCGCCTGCGCCCTGCTCGGCGTCGACGAGGTGTACGCCGCCGGCGGCTCCCAGGCCATCGCGATGTTCGCGTACGGGACCGAGGACTGCCTGCCCGTCAACCTCGTCACCGGCCCCGGCAACATCTACGTCGCCGCCGCCAAGCGCCTCCTCAAGGGCCGCATCGGCATCGACGCCGAGGCCGGCCCCACCGAGATCGCGATCCTCGCCGACGCCACCGCCGACCCGGTGCACGTCGCCGCCGACCTGATCAGCCAGGCCGAGCACGACCCGATGGCCGCCGCCGTCCTGGTCACCGACTCCGAGGAGCTCGCCGCCGCCACCGAGGCCGAGCTGAAGCCGCAGGTCGCCGCGACCAAGCACATCACCGACCGGATCGAGCCCGCGCTGGCCGGCCGCCAGTCCGCGATCGTCCTGGTCAACGACCTGGAGGACGGCCTCAAGGTCGTCGACGCGTACGCCGCCGAGCACCTGGAGATCCAGACCGCCGACGCCGCGGCCGTCGCCGGGCGCGTCCGTAACGCCGGAGCGGTCTTCGTAGGCCCCTGGTCACCCGTCTCCCTCGGCGACTACTGCGCCGGCTCCAACCACGTCCTGCCCACCGGCGGCTGCGCCTGCCACTCCTCGGGCCTGTCCGTGCAGTCCTTCCTGCGCGGCATCCACATCGTCGACTACACGCGCGACGCGCTCGCCGAGGTCACCCACCATGTGGTGACCCTCGCCGAGGCGGAGGACCTCCCCGCCCACGGCGCCGCGCTCAAGGCCAGGTTCGGGTGGAAGGTTCCGCAGCAGTGACGAACGACAGCACCACGAGCACCTCCGGGGAAACCGGCACCACGCGCAACGCCTGGGACGAGCTCCCGATCCGCGACGAACTGCGCGGCCAGTCCCCGTACGGGGCGCCGCAGCTCGATGTACCGGTCCGGCTGAACACCAACGAGAACCCGTACCCGCTCCCCGACGCACTCGTCGACCGGATCGCCGAACGGGTCCGCGAGGCCGCCCGCGACCTCAACCGCTACCCCGACCGGGACGCCGTCGAGCTCCGCACCGAGCTCGCCCGCTACCTCACCCGCACCGCCGGGCACGAGGTCACCCGCGCCCACGTGTGGGCGGCCAACGGTTCCAACGAGGTCCTCCAGCAGCTGTTGCAGACCTTCGGCGGGCCCGGCCGCACCGCGATCGGCTTCGAGCCCTCGTACTCGATGCACGCCCTCATCGCCCGCGGCACCGGCACCGGCTGGATCTCCGGTCCGCGCAACGAGGACTTCACCATCGACGTCGACGCGGCCCGCGCCGTCATCGCGCGGGAGCGCCCCGACGTCGTCTTCATCACCTCGCCCAACAACCCCACCGGCACCGCCGTCGACGCGGACACCGTCCTCGCGCTGTACGACGCCGCGCAGGCCGCCGGGCCGTCCATGGTCGTGGTCGACGAGGCGTACGGCGAGTTCAGCCACCACGCCTCGCTGCTCCCGCTGATCGAGGGCCGCCGCCACCTGGTGCTCTCGCGCACCATGTCGAAGGCGTTCGGCGCCGCCGGACTGCGCCTGGGCTACCTCGCCGCGGACCCCGCCGTCGTCGACGCGCTCCAGCTGGTACGGCTGCCGTACCACCTGTCCTCCGTCACCCAGGCCACCGCCCTCGCCGCCCTGGAGCACACCGATACGCTCCTCGGGTACGTCGCGCAGCTCAAGAACGAACGCGACCGGATCGTCACCGAGCTGCGCGCCCAGGGCTTCGACGTCACCGACTCGGACGCCAACTTCGTCCAGTTCGGCAGGTTCGCCGACAGCCACACCGCCTGGCGGCACATCCTCGACCGGGGCGTCCTGGTCCGGGACAACGGCGTACCGGGATGGCTGCGGGTCTCCGCAGGGACCCCGGCAGAGAACGACGCGTTCCTCGATGCGGTACGCGAACTGAAGAAGGAGCACGACGCATGACTCGCGAGGCCCGCGTAGGAAGAGTGGAGCGGACCACCAAGGAAACCTCCGTGCTCGTCGAGATCAACCTCGACGGCAGCGGCAAGGTCGACGTCGCGACCGGCGTCGGCTTCTACGACCACATGCTCGACCAGCTCGGCCGGCACGGACTGTTCGACCTCACGGTCAAGACCGACGGCGACCTGCACATCGACTCGCACCACACCATCGAGGACACCGCCCTCGCGCTCGGTGCCGCGTTCAGGCAGGCCCTCGGCGACAAGGTCGGCATCTACCGCTTCGGCAACTGCACCGTCCCCCTGGACGAGTCGCTCGCCCAGGTCACCGTCGACCTCTCCGGCCGCCCGTACCTGGTGCACACCGAGCCCGAGAACATGGCGCCGATGATCGGTGCGTACGACACGACGATGACCCGGCACATCCTGGAGTCCTTCGTCGCCCAGGCGCAGATCGCCCTGCACGTCCACGTCCCGTACGGGCGCAACGCCCACCACATCGTGGAATGCCAGTTCAAGGCGCTCGCCCGGGCCCTTCGCTACGCCAGTGAGCACGACACGCGCGCGGCCGGCATCCTCCCCTCCACGAAGGGCGCCCTGTGACCGGCCTCAACACCGTCCTGATCCTGGTCGGCCTCTTCCTGGCCGGCGGGGTCTACTCCTTCTCGAAGCAGGGCATGCCCAAGGGCGTCATCGTGCTGCTCGGGATCGCCTCCGTGATGTGCCTGGTAGCGGGCGTCATGCGGATCCAGGGCCTCTGGGACTGAGGGAGCACACGTGGATACGAAGAAGAAGGTCGTCGTCTTCGACTACGGCTTCGGCAACGTCCGGTCCGCCGAGCGCGCCCTCGCCCACGTCGGCGCCGACGTCGAGATCACCCGCGACTTCGACACGGCGATGAACGCCGACGGGCTGCTGGTGCCCGGCGTCGGTGCGTTCTCCGCCTGCATGGAGGGGCTGAAGAAGGCCCGGGGCGAATGGATCATCGGGCGCAGGCTCTCCGGCGGACGCCCCGTCATGGGCATCTGCGTCGGCATGCAGATCCTCTTCGAGCGCGGCATCGAGCACGGAGTCGAGACCGAGGGCCTCGACGAGTGGCCCGGCACCATCGGTCCGCTCAAGGCCGACGTCGTCCCGCACATGGGATGGAACACCGTCGAATCGCCCGAGGACTCCCGGCTGTTCGCCGGACTGGACGCCGAGGCACGGTACTACTTCGTGCACTCCTACGCGGCGCACGACTGGTCCCTCGAAGTCACCAACGCCAAGATCCGTGCCCCCAAGGTCACCTGGGCCACGCACGGCGAACGGTTCGTCGCGGCCGTGGAGAACGGCGCGCTGTGGGCCACCCAGTTCCACCCCGAGAAGTCCGGCGATGCCGGCGCCCAGCTGCTGACCAACTGGATCGAGACGCTGTAATGCCGAAGCTTGAACTGCTCCCCGCCGTTGACGTCCGCGACGGCCAGGCGGTCCGCCTGGTGCACGGCGAGTCCGGCTCCGAGACCTCCTACGGCTCCCCGCTCCAGGCCGCACTCGCCTGGCAGAGCTCCGGCGCCGAGTGGCTGCACCTGGTCGACCTGGACGCCGCCTTCGGCACCGGTGACAACCGGGCGCTCATCGCCGAGGTGGCCGGTGCCATGGACATCAAGGTCGAGCTCTCGGGCGGCATCCGCGACGACGCGACGCTCGCCGCCGCCCTCGCCACCGGCTGCCGCCGCGTCAACCTCGGCACCGCCGCGCTGGAGACCCCCGAGTGGGTCGCCAAGGTCATCGCCGAGCACGGCGACAAGATCGCGGTCGGTCTCGACGTCCGCGGCACCACGCTGCGCGGCCGCGGCTGGACCCGCGACGGCGGCGACCTCTACGAGACGCTCGCCCGCCTCGACTCCGAGGGCTGCGCCCGCTACGTCGTCACCGACATCGCCAAGGACGGCACGCTCCAGGGCCCCAACCTGGAACTCCTGAAGAACGTCTGCGCGGCCACGGACAAGCCCGTCGTCGCCTCCGGCGGCGTCTCCTCGCTCGACGACCTGCGGGCCATCGCCTCGCTCGTCCCGGCGGGCGTCGAGGGCGCGATCGTCGGCAAGGCGCTGTACGCGAAGGCGTTCACCCTCGAAGAGGCGCTGGAGGCGGTCTCCGTATGAGCGACTCCGTCAAGCGCATCTCCTCCGGCGCCCCCTGGGAGGAGAAGTTCGGCTACTCCCGGGCGGTCGAACTCTCCAACGGACTGGTGCTCGTGGCCGGCTGCACGTCGGTGGTGAACGGCCAGATCTCCGCGGGCAGCCCCTACGAGCAGGCCGTCACCTCCTTCGAGGTCGCCTTCGAGGCGCTGAAGCAGGTGGGCCTCGGCCGCGAGGACGTCGTCCGCACCCGGATGTACGTCACGCACGCCCGGGACACCGACGAGGTCGGCCGCGCCCACAAGGAGCTGTTCGACGCGGTGCGCCCCGTCGCCACCATGATCATCGTGTCCGGCTTCGTCGACCCGAGCCTGGTCGTCGAGGTCGAGGTCGAGGCCTACCGGGCAGGTGCGTGATGACGCTCGCCGTACGTGTCATCCCCTGCCTCGACGTGGACAAGGGCCGGGTCGTGAAGGGCGTCAACTTCCAGAACCTGCGCGACGCCGGTGACCCCGTCGAGATGGCGAAGCTGTACGACGCCGAGGGCGCCGACGAGCTGACCTTCCTCGACATCACCGCGTCCAGCGGCGACCGCGAGACGACCTACGACGTGGTGCGCCGCACCGCGGAGCAGGTCTTCATCCCGCTCACCGTCGGCGGCGGCGTCCGCACCCCGGACGACGTCGACAAGCTCCTGCGGGCCGGCGCCGACAAGGTCGGCGTCAACACCGCGGCCATCGCCCGGCCGGAGCTGATCCGGGAGATCGCCGAGCGCTTCGGGCGCCAGGTCCTGGTGCTCTCCGTGGACGCCCGGCGCACTCCCGCCGGCACCTTCGAGGTCACCACGCACGGCGGCCGCAAGGGCACCGGCATCGACGCCGTCGAGTGGGCGCACCGGGCCGCCGAGCTCGGCGCCGGCGAGATCCTGCTCAACTCGATGGACGCCGACGGCACGAAGGACGGCTACGACACCGAGATGATCGCTGCCGTACGGGGGCACGTGAGCGTTCCCGTCATCGCCTCAGGCGGCGCGGGCCGGCTCGCGGACTTCGCCCCGGCCATCGACGCCGGGGCCGACGCGGTCCTCGCCGCGTCCGTCTTCCACTTCGGCGATCTGCGGATCTCCGAGGTCAAGGGCGCTCTGCGGGAGGCCGGGCACCCGGTCCGCTGAGGACGTGCGGGGGAGCACCGGCCGTCAAGACCGGTGAAGTTGCCGATGTGCGGCCCCGGGATGCACCGCAACAGTGGCGACCGCCAGGGAACACCTGGCGGTTCCACGCGGTGCACCCCGAAGGCCCCCGGTGACAGTTGACGGGGGGCCTCGGTCCCTGCCCGGCGTGGCTCCCGTCACGACCGAGAGGATCCCCCCTCGTGCAGCACCTCCCCTCCGGCGACACCTCCCCGCGCCACCGGATGTCCAAGAGCCGCTCCCGCATCGTCAAGGGCCTGCTGGCCGCCACCGTCGCCACCGCGGGCCTGTGCACCGCGCTGATCCCGGGCGCCCAGGCCGCCGACAACCCCTACGAGCGCGGTCCGGCACCCAGCAATTCGAGCATCGAGGCGAGCCGCGGCTCGTACGCGGTCTCGCAGACCAGCGTCTCCTCGCTCGGCGTCAGCGGCTTCGGCGGCGGCACCATCTACTACCCGACGTCCACCTCGGACGGCACCTTCGGCGCGGTCGCCATCTCTCCCGGCTTCACCGCCTACCAGTCCAGCATCGCCTGGCTCGGGCCGCGGCTCGCCTCCCAGGGCTTCGTCGTCTTCACCATCGACACCAACACCACGCTGGACCAGCCCGACAGCCGGGGCCGCCAGCTCCTGGCCGCGCTGGACTACCTGACGAAGACGAGCTCGGTGCGTACCCGGATCGACACCTCCCGGCTCGGCGTGATGGGCCACTCGATGGGCGGTGGCGGCACCCTGGAGGCGGCGAAGAGCCGCACCTCGCTGAAGGCGGCGATCCCGCTGACCGGCTGGAACCTCGACACCACCTGGCCCGAAGTCCGTACACCCACGCTGATCTTCGGTGCGGACGGCGACACGATCGCCCCCGTCGCCACCCACTCGGAGCCCTTCTACCAGTCGCTGCCGAGCACACTGGACAAGGCCTACGTGGAGCTGCGCGGGGCCACGCACTTCACCCCGAACTCCTCCAACACCACGATCGCGAAGTACAGCATTTCGTGGCTGAAGCGCTTCATCGACAACGACACCCGCTACGAGCAGTTCCTGTGCCCGCTGCCCGCGGCGAGCCTGACGATCGCCGAGTCGCGGGGCAACTGCCCGCACACCTCGTAGTTCCTGACAGCTGGTGAGGGCCGGACCGCGAACAGCGGTCCGGCCCTTGCGTGTCGGGGGCCCGTCAGTCCTCCTCGGTGAGGAACCCGGCGACACGGGAGGCGAATCCCGGATCACGGACGGCGGTGAGATGGTCGCCGGGCAACACCTCCAGCCGTGACCCCGCGAGGGCGTCGGCCAGCACCTCGGGCCGCACGGCGAGGGGATCGTCCGCCCCGGCGAGCACCAGCGTGGGTATCCGGATCCGCTCCAGCGGCAGCGGTGCCCGGTGCAGCGAGCGGAGCTGCGCGGCGAGCGCCAGGCGGTCCGAGCCCGTGGTGTCGGCCAGGACCCGGAAGCCCCGGGTCCGTTCGGGGGCGTCGGCCGCGTCCTCGGCCGTCAGCGCGGCCGCCACCAGCTCCGGAGGCATGGCCCGGGTGTCCAGCCCGCCCACCTCCACCGCGCCCGCGCCGATCCCGCCGACCACCAGCCGGGTGATCCGCTCGTCGTCGGCCGCCGCGAGCAGCGCCACGACCGCCCCCATCGAGTAGCCCGCCAGATGCACTTCGCCGGCCCCGGTGCGGTCGATCAGCTGCCGCACGTCCCGGGCCATCACCGGCTCGCCGTACAGGGAGTCGTCGT
This sequence comes from Streptomyces sp. NBC_00385, assembly GCF_035917155.1. Taxonomy (NCBI): domain Bacteria; kingdom Bacillati; phylum Actinomycetota; class Actinomycetes; order Kitasatosporales; family Streptomycetaceae; genus Streptomyces; species Streptomyces sp. NBC_00385. The sequence goes on from NZ_CP107951.1 coordinate 6,581,715, forward strand.
GCGGCTTGTCCGACGAACCGTGCCCCCGGGCGTCGAGGGCCAGGACCTGGCGGCCCCGGGCCACCAGGGCCTCGACCACACCGGGGCCCTCCCAGTTCAGCCGGGCGTGGGCGGCGAAGCCGTGCAGCAGAATCACCGGGGGCAGCCCCGTCCGGGGTCCGCGGGACCAGGACCAGTAGCGCAGCGTCAGACCGTCGTCCGTACGGAATTCATCAGTCATGGCCCGACATTACGGGCGACCCGCGCGGAGACGGGCCCGCGCTGTGCGCCTGCACAGCCAAGTGCGGCCCGCCTTGGGAGCGCGCCCCGCAACCGGGCGGGGGCGGGGCGGGGCCGGACGCGCGTCTTCCGGCCCTGTTTACGCGGAAGTAACGTGCTGGTGTGACTTCATTGACGACCGTGCACAGTCCGCTCCGGCTGTACGGCCGCAGCGGTGAACTCGCCATTCTCGACACCCTGTTGGTGCGGCTGCGCAACGGCGACGGCGGCGCGCTGGTGCTGACCGCGCTGCCCGGCGTCGGCCGCACCGCGCTCCTGGACAAGGCCGTGGCCGCGCACCGCGAACGGCGTACCGGCCCCGTGCTGTCCGCCACCGCGGCACCCGCCGAGCAACGGCTGCCGTACAGCGGTCTGCACGCCCTGCTCTGCTCCGCCCAGGGCCCGCTTCCACTGCCGCCGGACCGGGTGCTGCGCGACGGCATCACCCCGGCTGAACTCCTGGTCCTGCTCCGCGAACTCGGTTCTGAGCGGCCCCTGTTGGTGTGTGTGGACGACGCACACGCCTGGGACCCCGACTCGCGCGCCGCCCTGGTCTTCGCGGCCCGCAGGCTCGGCGCGGGCAGCCGGGTCGCGGTGGTGATCGGGGCGGGTGACGAGACGAGCTTCGCGGGGCTGCCCGCGCTCCGGCTCGGCCCCCTCGACGACGATGCGGCGGCGGCCCTCCTGGACCGCATCACCGATGCCGCCGGCGTCGCGGACCAGGTGGACCCGGTGGTCCGCGGCGAGCTCATCCGGGAGGCGGCAGGCAACCCCCGGCTGCTCGCCGGACTGGCCGCCCGGCTCACCCCCGGCCAACTGGCGGGCCGCACCCCTCCGCCCTATCCGCTGCCCGGCGCCGAGGACGTCCTGGCGGCGCACGCCGCCCGCCTCGACGGGCTGCCCGCGGACACCCGCACGCTGCTGCTGCTGGCGGCCGCGGCGCACGAGCACGAGCCGGAGGGCGCCGGTGCCGATGTCGCGCTCCTGCTCCGTGCCGCGGCCTCGGCGGGCCTCGGCCCCGCCGCGCTCGACCAGGCCCTGCTCACCCCGGCCGGGACCGCCGGAACCCTCCAGCGAGCGGGTGACCGGCTCCACTTCAGCCACCCGTTGCTGCGCCGGGCGGTCCTGCACCGGGCCACCCCGCAGCACCGCCGCGCGGTGCACGGACTGCTCGCCGCGCTGCTGACGGCGGCCCCGGCCGGCGCCCGCGGACGGGTCCGCCGGCCCCCGCGACGGTCCGCCGGGGCAGCGAGCGGGGTACTGGGCCCCGGCGGCCAGATGTCCCGGCCCGTGACCGGTGTTCCGCACATGACGGCTTCCGGGTCCGCCGCCCGCCCCGGCGACGGCCGGGCGCCAAGTCCCGCCTTCCGTCCGGGGGGCGGTCCGGTGACCGGCTCGGGCCTGCGTCCGGGGGAGGGGTGGGTGACCGGCCCGGGGGCGCGTCCCCCGGGTGGCCCGGTGCTGTCCCCTCAGCACAGCGCGTTGCCGCCCGGGGCGGGATATCCGGCGGCCGGACCGGCCGGGCTGCCCGCGCTCGTCCAGTGGGCCTGCGCCGCCGAGGGACCCGACGACGGGCTGGCCGACGCGCTGGAGGCGGCGGCCGTGGCGCCGCGGCCGCACGCCGAGCGGGCCGCCGCGCTAGCCCGTGCCGCGGCGCTCTCCAGCGACGAGGCGGTGCGGGCCGCCCGGTTCGCCGCCGCCGCCGAGCACACCCGGCTCGCGGGAGACGCCGGCCGGGCCCGTGCGTTGCTCGCCCGGGTCGGCGCCCGTCCCGCGCACGACGGCGCGCACCTGGTGCGCGGGCTGCTCGCCCTGCGCGACGGACCGGCCGCCGACGCCCACGAGGCCCTCCTCACCACCGCGGCGCTGCTCGCGCCGCACGACCCGCGCCGCGCCCTCGACGCCCAGCTCGGTGCCGCCGAGGCCGCCTGGGCGATGGGGGACGCGCTCGCGTACCTCGACGCCATGACCCGGATGCCGGTCTCCGTGCCGGAGCCGGCCCTCGCCCAGTACTGCGACGGCATGAGCGCGGTGCTGTGCGGCCGCATCGCCGAAGGGCAGGCGCTGCTGCGCCGCTGCCTCGACTCGGCCGGCCGGGCGGACGACCCGGCCCAGCTGCTGCGCGGCGGGGTCTCGGCCCTGGTGCTGGGCGACGTCGACGCCGCCTGCCGGTTCGGCACCCGGGCGCTCGCCGCCGTACGCTCGGCCGGTCCCGAGGCCCTGCTGCCGCAGGCCCTGGAGCACCTGGCGTACGCCGAGCTCCGGGCCGGCCGCCATGCGCCCGCCCGCGCCCACGCGCTGGAGGGTCTGCACGCGGCCCGGCGTACCGGACAGCCCAACATCGCCTCCCACCTGCACGCCGTGCTCGCACTCGCCGCTTCCGTGGAGGGCGGCACGGAGGCCTGCGCCGCCCACGCCGACGCGGCCCTCGCCGGGGCGGGGCCCAACGGCCTCGTACAGGCCGCGACCCTCGCCACCTGGGCGCTCGCCCGCGCGGACCTGGCGGCGGGCCGTTCCGGCGAGGCCGCGGCCCGGCTCGACCCGCTCGTGCGGCCCGGCCCCCGGCGCGGGCACTTCGCCACCCGGATGCTCGCCGTACCGTGCTACGTCGAGGCGTCCGTCCTGGCCGGGCGCGCGGACCGGGGCAGGGGAGCGGACCCGGTCGCCGACGCGGTGGCGGAGTTCGCCGTGTGGGTCACGCGCACCACCGACCCCCAGGCCCCCGCCCAACTGGCCCGCTGCCGCGCTCTGCTGGCGGCCCCGGCCGATGTCGCCGGACGGTACGAGGAGGCGCTTGCCCACCACGATCGCGCCGGCGGTGACTTCGAACGCGCCCGCACCCAGCTGCTCCACGGGGCGTGGCTGCGCCGGCGCCGCCGTACCCGGGAGGCCAGGGGTCCGTTGCGGGACGCCCTGGTCGCCTTCGAGCGGTGCGGTGCGCGGGCCTGGACCGACAGGGCGAGCGGTGAGCTGCGGGCCGCCGGGGAAGCGGTGGAGGGCCCGGCCGCGGCGGGCGGCACGGATCCGCTGGCCGCGCTCACCCCGCAGCAGCAGCGCATCGCCCGATGCGTCGCCGAGGGGGCCACCAACCGTGAGGTGGCGCTGCGGCTCTCGGTGAGCACGCGGACCGTCGACCACCATCTGCGCAATGTCTTCGCCGCGCTCGGGGTGCGGTCCAGGACCGAACTGGCCAGGCTGCTGGACCGCTGAACGACGCCGGCGAGGCCTCCCGGTTTCGGCTCCGAGTCCGGGAGGTTGCAGGACCGTGATGAGAAGTACGCCGCACACCTCTAGGTACCGACTGGGCGGTATGCCATTCTGCGGGCGTCAGGATGATTCGGTGTGCTCATGCCCAACGCCGGGCTGAGTGAACCGGAGCCGGTCGTTTTCTGGAGCCGGCCGAATCCCGGTGGAGGCCGCCATGCCGCAGGTCGTACGTTCACGGGTCAGGGCGCTGCACGGGCCGCCCCCTGTCGCGCCGATGCCGCGCCGCTTCCGTTCGCTGGCCGATCGCGAGGCCGTCGCCGTACTGCACCGGGCTGCCCGGGTGCTGATGGAGGCGCTGCCGGAGCTCACGGACCGGCTCGTCGAAGCGCTGCGCGAGCAGGAGCCCGCCTACCGCTCGGCCATCGAGGCCGACGCGGCGGAGATCTGGCAGGAGGTGCACCACTCGCTGCGGCACAACGTCGGATCGCTGATCCAGCCCCGGGAGTTCCGGGAGGCCGCCCACCGGACCTCCCGGCGGATCGGTGAGGTCCGTGCCGAGCAGGGCCTGCCGCTCGACGCGGTCCTGCACGCCTTCCGGATGGGCGGTGCGATGGTCTGGCAGGACCTGGTGGACGACACCGCGCGCCGCCACCCCGAGGACATCCGGCTGCTGGTGCACGTCGCGGCGGACGTCTGGAACTTCGTGGACGAGCACTGCGGTGTCGTCGCGGACGCCTACCGCCAGACCGAGCGCAGGCTGGCCTGGCGGCGGGAGAACCGCCAGCGCCTGATGACGGCGGCCCTGCTGGACGGCACCGCGCAGATCGCCGAACTGCCGGACGCCGCCGCGATGCTGGGGCTGCCGGAACACGGCAGATACGCGGTGCTCGCGGTCTCCACCGCCCGCCGCGCCCCGCACGGCACCGCGCAGCCGCCGATGACGCTGCCCGCCGGGACGGACGCGCTCTGGCACCCGGGCCCGGACGCCGAGTTCGCGATCCTGTCGCTGTCCCGGGACGAGGGGACGGCGGAATCCGTCGCCCCGCTCACCGGACCGGCGGCCGACGAGGGCGGCGACACGCAGCCCGGCGGGCCCGCGGGCGCGGTCGACGGGGACGCGGAACTCGCCGCGCTGGCCGCCGGGTTGTCCGCCCCGCCCGGCAGCAGGGTCGGCATCAGTTCCGTCGTGGACGGGCTGGCGGCCGTCGGGGACGCCCGGCGGCTCGCCGAGACCGCCCTGCGGGCGTGCCCGGCCGGAGGCGGGGTCGTCCTGCTCGACGAGCAGCTGCCCGCAGCCCTGGTCGTCTCGTCCCCCGGGCTCGGCTCCGCGCTGGCCGCACGGGTGCTGGGGCCGCTGGACCGGCTGGACCCGGCCGATCGCGACGTGATCATCGAGACGCTCACGGCGTGGCTCGACTCGGACGGTTCCGCGCAGCGGGCCGGGGCCCGGCTCTACTGCCACCGCAACACGGTCCTGAACCGGCTGCGCCGGTTCGAGCAGCTGACCGGCCGTTGTCTGACCCGCCCGTCCGACGCGGTCGAGGTCTCCCTCGCCCTGACGGCCCGCCGGCTGCTGGCGGGCTGACGGCCCGGCGAGCACATCGCGCCCGCGCCCACCGGGCGGCAGGCGCGATGTGCTCGCGCACAGACCTCGCCCGCACCGGCTGTACCCGCGCAGCGCCCCCGCCCCGGCCGCTGTACGCGGCCCCGGCCGCCTGATGCCGTATCCGGCATGTCCTCAGCGCCCCCGACACCCCGCACGCCCCGCGCACCCGCGCGCGCCTGCGCCCCCGCCGCCCCACCTGCCCCGGCTCCGGGACCGCGCCGGTGAGCGGCGGCTTCGACGCCCGGTCGCTGGCCGTGGTCGTCTTCCTCGGATTCGTCGCCGTGTCGCTGCTGCTGTGCGGGCTGGCCGCGGCGGACCAGGACGACCCGGAACACTTCTACGCGGGCGGCGGCTCCGCCCTCGGTCCGGCCGGGAGCGGGCTGGCCATCGCCGGTGACTACATCTCGGCCGCCACCCTGCTCTCCACGACGGGGTCGGTCGCCCTCGCGGGATTCGACGGCATCCTCTTCGCCGCCGCCACGGTCGCCTCCCTGGTCCTGGTCATGCGGATCCTGGCCGAACCGATGCGCCGCAAGGGCGTGTTCACCCTCGGCGACTTCCTGGCGGACCGGCTCGGCGACCCGACCGTACGCCGCGCACTGGGGATCACGACCCTGGTCGTGCTGGCCCCGCTGCTGCTGGTGCAACTCGCCACCGCGGGCCGGGTCATGGCCTCCATGTTCGGGCTGCCCGACGGCGCGCTCACCAGCTGCACCGTCGCCAGCGGGGCCCTGATGGTCTGCTACTCGGCGGTCGGCGGCATGCGTGGCACCGGTTACATCCAGATCGTCAAGGTCGCGGTGGTGCTGGCCGCCGTGACCCTGCTCGCCGGGCTGGTGCTCGCCCGCTACGGCTGGAACCCCTTCGCCCTCTTCGACGCCGCACAGCAGGGCAGCGGAGCCGGCGGGTCCTACGCGCGCCCCGGACTGCAGTTCGGCCACACCTTCGCCGGCACCCTGGATCTCCTCGGCTTCCAGCTCACCCTGGTCCTCGGGGCCGCCTGCATGCCGCACATCATGATGCGGCTGCACCCCATGCGCGACCGCTGGACCGTGCGCCGCGCCACCGTCTGGGCGGCGGCCCCGGTGGCCTTCCTCTGCGCCGGCGTCGTCGTGGTCGGCCTCGGGGCGTCCGCCCTGCTGGGCCACAAGATCATCCAGGCCGCGGACCCGGCGGGCGGCACCGCGCTGCTGCTGGTGACCGGCGCACTCGACCCGGGCGCCGACGGGCCGCGCGAGAGCCTGCTGTTCGCGTTCGTGGCCTGCGCGGTGTTCGCCACCACCCTGGCCGCGGTGGCCGGCATCACGCTGGCCGCCGCCTCCTCCGTCGCCCGCGACTTCGCGGCGAAGGCCCGGTCCCGTACGGCCGTCCGCTCCGACCGGTCCGCCGGGCGCGAGATCCTCCGCGCCCGCCTGGCCGTCGTCCTGACGGGCGCGCTCGCCGTCTACGTGTCGACGTACACCCACGACCGCAATCCGCAGGTGCTGCTCTCGCTCTCGTTCGCGGCCGCCGCGTCCGTACTGCCGCCGGTCCTGCTCTACGCCCTGTTCCGGCCGGGCTTCAACGCGCGCGGGGTCCGCTGGACGGTCTACGGCACGCTGCCGCTCATCGTGTTCCTGATGGTCTTCTCGCCCGCGTTCTCCGGCACCCACATCGCGCTGTTCCCGACCCGCGACTTCCACTGGTTCCCGCTCCAGACACCGGGCCTGGTCACGATCCCGGCCGGATTCCTCCTGGGATACCTCGGCTCCCGCGCCGGACGGAGGGAGCGCCCCGCACCGCCCGCGCCGCGGCCGCACCGCGCGGCGCCGGCCACGCGGTAGCGGGCCACGCCAGGTCCGCCCGTCCGCCTACATCCCGAGCTTCGCGGTCGTCAGCCTGCCGATCGCGTCCTGCTCGCCGTCCAGCTCCACCCGCGCCGCGTCCTGCCGCCCGAACGCGAACAGCAGCAGCTCGCCCGGCTCGCCCGTCACCGTCACCACCGGGGTTCCCTTGTGCGCCACCGCCGTCTGGCCGTCCGGGCGGCGCAGCACCAGCCCCACCGGGGCCTTCCGGCCCAGGACCCGCGCCGCCTTCTCCGTACGCGACCACAGGACATCGGCGAAGACCGGGTCCAGCTCCCGCGCCGACCAGTCCGGCTGCGCCCGGCGGACATCCTCCGTGTGCACGTAGAACTCGACGGTGTTCGCCGCCTCGTCCAGCTGCTTCAGCCCGAACGGGGACATCCGCGGCGGACCCGTACGGATGAGCTGGATCAGTTCCTCGTACGGCTTCTCCGTGAACTCGGTCATGACCCGGTCACGCCGGTTCTTCAGCGGGCCGATGACCAGCCCCGCCGCCGCGTCCGGCCGCCGCTCACGCACCACCACATGGGCCGCCAGATCGCGGGCGGTCCAGCCGTGGCAGAGGGTCGGGGCCTCCGGGCCCACGGCCTCCAACAGGTCGGCAAGCAGAAGTCGTTCGCGCTTCGCATGGGTCGACATGCCCGCCAGCGTACGACCGCCGTCCACCGTCCGCCCAGTGGACGCACGCCCGAATGCGCTCCGTACCCACGGCACAATGGGCACATGACCAGCACGCCCACGCCCGGCACACCCCGGCCCGCCAGCGACCTCGACCCCGCCATCGCCGCCCGTCTCAAGCGCGGCGCCGACGGACTGGTCCCGGCCATCGCCCAGCAGTACGACACCGGCGAGGTGCTGATGCTCGGCTGGATGGACGACGAGGCGCTGCACCGCACGCTCACCACCGGCCGCTGCACCTACTGGTCGCGCAGCCGCCAGGAGTACTGGGTCAAGGGTGACACCTCCGGCCACATCCAGCTGGTCAAGTCCGTCGCCCTCGACTGCGACGCCGACACGGTCCTCGTCAGGGTCGACCAGACGGGCGCCGCCTGCCACACGGGGGACCGCACCTGTTTCGACGCCGACGTCCTGCCGCTCGGAAAGTAGGGTCTGCCGCCATGGACCTCGACACCTTCCGCAAGCTGGCCGTCGACCGGCGCGTCATCCCCGTCACCCGCCGGCTCCTGGCGGACGGCGACACCCCGGTCGGGCTCTACCGCAAGCTCGCGGGGGAACGCACCGGCACCTTCCTCCTCGAATCCGCGGAGAACGGCCGCACCTGGTCGCGCTACTCCTTCATCGGCGTACGCAGCGCCGCCACGCTCACCACCCGCGACGGCGAGGCCCACTGGCTCGGCACCCCGCCCGTCGGCGTCCCCGTCGACGGCGACCCGCTCCAGGCCCTGCGCGCCACCATCGAGACCCTGCACACCCCGCACGACCAGGAATCCGGACTGCCGCCGTTCACCGGCGGCATGGTCGGCTACCTCGGCTACGACATCGTGCGCCGGCTGGAGAGGATCGGCGAGAGCGGCGGCGACGACCTGAAGCTCCCCGAGCTGACGATGCTGCTCACGTCCGACCTCGCCGTCCTCGACCACTGGGACGGCAGCGTCCTGCTGATCGCCAACGCGATCAACCACAACGACCTGGCCACCGGCGTCGACGAGGCGTACACCGACGCCGTCGCCCGGCTCGACGCCATGGAGCGGGACCTGAGCCGCCCCGTCGAGAACGCCCCGGCCGCCCTCCCGCCCTCCGAGCTCCCGCCCTACACCGCCCTGTGGGGCGGCCCCGCCTACCAGGACGCGGTCGAGGACGTGAAGGAGCGCATCAGGGCCGGCGAGGCCTTCCAGGTCGTCCCCTCCCAGCGCTTCGAAACCCCGTGCACGGCCAGCGCGCTGGACGTCTACCGGGTGCTGCGCGCCACCAACCCCTCGCCGTACATGTACCTCTTCCGCTTCGACGGCTTCGACGTCGCGGGCTCCAGCCCCGAGGCGCTCGTCAAGGTCGAGGACGGCCGCGCGATGGTCCACCCGATCGCCGGCACCCGGCACCGCGGCGCCACCCCCCAGGAGGACCAGGCGCTCGCCGACGAACTCCTCGCCGACCCGAAGGAGCGCGCCGAGCACCTGATGCTCGTCGACCTCGGCCGCAACGACCTGGGCCGGGTCTGCGAGCCCGGCAGCGTCGAGGTCGTCGACTTCATGTCGATCGAGCGGTACTCCCACGTGATGCACATCGTGTCCACCGTCACCGGCAAGGTCGCCGAGGGCCGCACCGCCTTCGACGTCCTGACCGCGTGCTTCCCGGCGGGCACCCTCTCCGGCGCCCCCAAGCCGCGCGCCATGCAGATCATCGAGGAGCTCGAACCCACCCGCCGCGGACTGTACGGCGGCTGCGTCGGCTACCTCGATTTCGCCGGGGACTCCGACACCGCCATCGCGATCCGCACCGCACTGCTGCGGGACGGCACGGCGTACGTCCAGGCCGGCGCCGGTGTCGTCGCCGACTCGGACCCGGTCGCCGAGGACACCGAGTGCCGCAACAAGGCCGCCGCGGTGCTGCGCGCCGTGCACACAGCCAACCGGCTCGGCGGCAACTGAGAGCATCCGGCGATCGGGGGACGGCGGCGCGGGCCGGTTGTCGGATGCTCTGAGACGACCGGCACACGGGGGGCGGTCGGCCCCCGCGGGGCCGTAAGGGATAGTGGGGTACGTGAGCGCTGTCCCCGTACCCCAGCCCCGTGCCGAAGCCGCCACCGCGCCCGACAGCGCGGGAAGCCGCCGAAGCCTGGCAGCCGGCCTGCTCCTCGGGGCAGCCGGAGCCACCGTCGTGCTGCTCGCCTCCGGGCAGACCTGGGCCGGAGGCAAGGCCGCGGTCGGCGGCGGCACCCTGGCACTGAACGCCGAGGGGCAGGACGTCACCGGCCTCCCCGCGGCCCTTGCCATAGTCGGCCTGGCCGCCCTCGTCGCCGTCTTCGCCGTCCGCGGCGCCGGCCGGCTGGCCGTCGCGGGACTGCTGGCCCTCAGCGGGTTCGGCGCCGCGCTCAGTGCCTTCCTCGGCGCGTCCGACAGCGCCGCACTCGACGAGAAGGCCGCGCAGACCACCGGCGACACCTCCGCCACCATCCACGCACTCAGCCACACCGCCTGGCCCTACGTCACCGCGGCCGGCGGCCTGCTGATCCTCATCGCCGGGCTGCTCGCCCTGCGCTTCGGCAGCCGCTGGCCCACGATGTCCGGACGGTACGAGCGCGACGGCACTCCGCGCCCCCGCAAGGCCCGCCCCACCGCCCCGGACCCCGACCGGCCCGAGGACCTGTGGAAGGCGCTGGACCGCGGCGAGGACCCGACGCGCGAGGCATGACCCCCAGCTCATGTCGCACCCGCCCGTACGGGACAATGACCCTGAGCTCGTAGCACGGCGGCACGGTCGCGGCGACCCGAGCGATACCAACAGCGCAACACCAACGAGGAGCAACTCATGGCGGGCAGCAGCCACGGACACACCCCGGCCGCCTGGACCGGTGTCATCATCGCCTTCATCGGCTTCTGCATCGCGGGCGTCTTCATGGTCGCGGCCAACCCGCTCGGTTTCTGGGCCGGAATCGTCGTCGTCTTCGTCGGCGGGATCGTCGGCCTCGCGATGAAGGCCGCCGGGCTCGGCATGCCGAAGGAGTCGGCGGAGCTGGCGGAGGCCAGGGCCCGCGCCGGGCAGGCGCAGACGTCCTGAATCCGTTCCGGGGACGCACACCACACGCGAGGCGCAGCCCGGTCCGGGCTGCGCCTTTCCGTATGAGCGGCGACAATCACCGAGTGGACGCATCGCCTTCCCCCGCCCCGCCCTCGCAGGCCGCCGCCCCGCCGACCCAGGGCCCGCAGCCGGTGACCGGCCCGCCCCCGACGCCGGGCAACGGGCCGATGCCGGTCTTTCCGCCCGGACCCGGACCCGGGCCTGTTCCCACGTCGCGGCTGCGGCGGATCGCCAAGCCCGCCGCCGTCATGGCGGGCGTCGTCGCCGCCTTCGCCTACGTCGGCACCGTGGACCCCAACGAACCCGGGCACTACCCGGTCTGCCCGCTGCTCCGGCTCACCGGCATCTTCTGCCCGGGCTGCGGCGGACTGCGTAGCGCCCACGCCTTCGCCCACGGTGACATCGCGGCGGCATTCGGCTCCAACGCCGTCGCCGTCATCGGGTACGGGGCCTTCGCCGTGCTCTGGGCGCTCTGGATGGTCCGCGCGGCCGCCGGACGGCCGCTGCGGATCGAACCGAAACCCGTCCACTGGTGGGCGATCGGAGCCGTACTGCTGATCTTCACGGTGGTCCGGAACCTGCCCTTCGGATCGGCGCTGGCGCCGTGAATGCCCAGGTAGTGGGACATCCGCCAGGCGGATGCGGGCCCATCGGCCTCCTGCGGATACCATCGGGATGTCCCATCCTGTTCCCCTGTCAACGTCCCGGAAGGGGGCCTCTCGCGTGAGTGTGCTCGACGAGATCATCGACGGCGTTCGCGCCGACCTCGCGGAGCGGCAGGCGCGCGTCAGCCTCGACGAGCTCAAGGAACGCGCGGCGCGTGCTCCCCAGGCCAAGGACGGAGTCGCCGCCCTGCGCGGCGAGGGCGTGACCGTCATCTGCGAGGTCAAGCGCTCCAGCCCCTCCAAGGGCGCCCTTGCCGCCATCGCCGACCCGGCCGCGCTCGCCGCGGACTACGAGGCCGGCGGCGCGTCCGTCATCTCGGTCCTCACCGAGGAGCGCCGCTTCGGCGGATCGCTGGCCGACCTGGAGGCCGTCCGCGCCAAGGTCGACATTCCGATCCTGCGCAAGGACTTCATCGTCACCTCGTACCAGCTGTGGGAGGCGCGCGCGTACGGCGCCGACCTCGCCCTGCTGATCGTCGCCGCCCTCGACCAGGAGGCCCTCGTCTCCCTGATCGAGCGTGCCGAGTCCATCGGCCTGACGCCGCTGGTCGAGGCGCACGACGAGGAGGAGGCGGAGCGCGCGGTGGAGGCCGGCGCGAAGATCATCGGCGTCAACGCGCGCAACCTGAAGGACCTCAAGGTCGACCGCTCCACCTTCGAGCGCGTCGCCCCCGAGATCCCGGACCACATCGTCAAGATCGCCGAGTCCGGCGTCCGCGGCCCGCACGACCTCATCGCCTACGCCAACGCGGGCGCGGACGGTGTGCTGGTCGGCGAGTCCCTGGTCACCGGCCGTGACCCGCGGTCGGCCGTCGCCGACCTGGTCGCCGCCGGCGCCCACCCCGCGCTCCGGCACGGACGGAGCTGATCCCACCCGTGTCCGCCGACCGTTCCGCGCTCCGTCCCCGGGCGGGCCTCCGCCCCGCCGGGGCACGTCAGCCGCTGGGACGCGACCCGCACGCGCCGCTGGCGCGCGGCTGCCGCCCCCGCGGCTGCCGCGCCCCCGCGCGCCGCGTGCACGGACGGCGGGTGCGGTACGTGATCGGCGACGAACCAGGACAGGTCAACGGCATGCGATGGCGCACGGGGTCCGCGCAGTAGAGCGAGCCCCGGCCGTCGCACCCCGCCCATCCGGCGGATCCGCACGACCGCACCGCCCGGCCTTCCACGGCCGCGGCGGCGCTCCGCTCACGGCGCAATACGGTGAACCCACCCACTGCCATGCCGAGGAGCAACGTCGAGATGTCGTCCGACTTCTTCATTCCGGACCCGGAGGGTCTGATCCCCAGCGCCGAGGGGTACTTCGGCGCGTACGGCGGAAAGTTCATCCCGGAGGCGCTCGTCGCCGCCGTGGACGAGGTCGCCGTCGAGTACGACAAGGCCAAGGCCGACCCGGCCTTCGCCGCCGAGCTCAACGAGCTCATGGTCAACTACACCGGCCGGCCCAGCGCCCTGACCGAGGTCAAGCGCTTCGCCGAGCACGCCGGCGGCGCGCGGATCTTCCTCAAGCGCGAAGACCTGAACCACACCGGCTCGCACAAGATCAACAACGTGCTGGGCCAGGCGCTGCTCACCAGGCGCATGGGCAAGACCCGCGTCATCGCGGAGACCGGAGCCGGCCAGCACGGCGTCGCCACCGCGACCGCCTGCGCGCTCTTCGGTCTCGAATGCACCATCTACATGGGCGAGATCGACACCGAGCGCCAGGCGCTGAACGTTGCGCGCATGCGGATGCTCGGCGCCGAGGTCATCGCGGTGAAGTCCGGCTCCCGCACGCTGAAGGACGCCATCAACGAGGCGTTCCGCGACTGGGTCGCCAACGTCGACCGCACCCACTACCTCTTCGGTACGGTCGCGGGCCCGCACCCCTTCCCCGCCATGGTCCGCGACTTCCACCGCGTGATCGGCGTCGAGGCCAGGCGCCAGATCCTGGAGCGGGCCGGCCGGCTGCCGGACGCCGCCATCGCCTGCGTCGGCGGCGGCTCCAACGCCATCGGCCTCTTCCACGCCCTCATCCCCGACGCGGGCGTCCGCCTCATCGGCTGCGAGCCCGCCGGGCACGGGGTGGAGACCGGTGAGCACGCGGCGACCCTGACCGAGGGCGAGCCCGGCATCCTGCACGGCTCGCGCAGCTACGTCCTCCAGGACGACGAGGGCCAGATCACCGAGCCGTACTCCATTTCGGCCGGCCTGGACTACCCGGGCATCGGCCCGGAGCACGCGTATCTGAAGGACGTCGGCCGGGGCGAGTACCGCGCGGTCACCGACGACGCGGCCATGCAGGCGCTGCGCCTGCTCTCGCGCACCGAGGGGATCATCCCGGCCATCGAGAGCGCCCACGCGCTGGCCGGCGCCCTGGAGGTCGGCAAGGAGCTCGGCAAGGACGGTCTGATCCTGGTCAACCTGTCCGGCCGGGGCGACAAGGACATGGACACGGCGGCGCGCTACTTCGGGCTGTACGAGACCGACGCCGCCGTCGAGGCCGACGCGGGCAGCGAAGGCGCCGAGATCGAGGGGGACGTCAAGTGAGCGGCAACATCGAACTGCTGAACACCACGCTCGCCGCCGCGAAGGCCGAGAACCGGGCCGCGCTGATCGCGTACCTGCCCGCCGGCTTCCCGACCGTGGACGGCGCCATCGAGGCCGTGAAGGCCGTGGCCGCGGGCGGCGCCGACGTCGTCGAGGTGGGACTGCCCCACAGTGACCCCGTGCTCGACGGCCCCGTCATCCAGACGGCCGACGACATCGCGCTGCGCGGCGGCGTGCGGATCGCCGACGTGATGCGCACGGTCCGCGAGGCCCACGAGGCGACCGGCATCCCGATCCTCGTCATGACGTACTGGAATCCGATCGACCGGTACGGCGTCGAGCGCTTCACCGCCGAACTCGCCGAGGCCGGCGGCGCCGGGTGCATCCTGCCCGACCTGCCGGTCCAGGAGTCCGCCCTGTGGCGTGAGCACGCCGACAAGCACGGTCTGGCGACCGTCTTCGTCGTCGCGCCCAGCAGCAAGGACGAACGGCTCGCCACCATCACGGCGGCCGGCTCCGGCTTCGTGTACGCCGCCTCGCTGATGGGGGTCACCGGTACCCGCGTCTCGGTCGGCGAACAGGCCCAGGACCTGGTGCGGCGCACCCGCGCCACCACCGACATCCCGGTCTGCGTCGGCCTCGGCGTCTCCAACGCCGACCAGGCCGCCGAGGTCGCGGGCTTCGCCGACGGCGTCATCGTCGGCTCCGCCTTCGTCAAGCGGATGCTCGACGCGCCGGACGAGGCGGCGGGCCTCGCGGCCGTCCGCTCGCTCGCGGCCGACCTGGCCGAAGGTGTTCGAAAGCGCTGACACCCTTCCTCACCCGAATGGGTGGACCTGGGACCGGGGAGGCACGCGAGTGCCTCCCCGGTTCGTTGCTGCGGGTGTGAGCGAGAAGAACCAAGAGGGAAAACGGGCCGCGCGAGACCGGCTGATCCAGCAGCGCGAGATGGTGCGGGCACGTGAGCGCCGCCGCCGCACGCTGATCGTCTCCGCCGCCGTGGTGGGAATCCTGGGACTGGCCGCCGTCGTAGGCGTGATCGCGGCGAACACCGGCGGCAAGGGCGACAAGGACAAGGCGTCGGGTCCCGCCGTGGCGCCGTCCGGTGCCACGGGCAAGGACAGCCTGGCCATTCCGGTGGGAGCGGACGACGCCCCGTCCACGCTCACGGTCTGGGAGGACTTCCGCTGCCCGGTCTGCGCCCAGTTCGAGAACGCGTTCCGCGACACGATCCACCAGATGGAGCAGAGCGGGCAGCTCAAGGTCGAGTACCACTTCGCCACGCTGATCGACGGCAACCTCGGCGGCAGCGGCTCCCTCAAGGCGGCCAACGCGGCAGCCTGCGCCCAGGACGTCGGCAAGTTCCCCGCCTACCACGACGTCCTGTACAGCAACCAGCCGCCGGAGTCCGACGACGCCTTCGGAGACAACAGCAAGCTGATCGAGCTGTCCAAGAAGGTCGAGGGGCTCGACACGCCCGCGTTCCGCAGCTGTGTGGAGGACGGTGCGCACGACGCCTGGGTGGAGAAGTCCAACACCGCGTTCGAGAACGGCGGATTCCAGGGCACACCGACGGCGCTGCTCAACGGCGAGTCGATCTTCCCCAAGAAGGGCGACGAGCCGATCACCGTGGCCAACCTGAAGAAGTGGGTCGCCGAGGCCAACAAGGGCAAGAAGCCGGGGACCGTCACCCCCGCGCCCTCGGGGTCCTGAGTGGAGGGCTGCCGGGGGAATCGATGACCGGCTCGTTACCCAGACGTTGTCGGGCGGGTTGCCGTACGTCCCGCCCGGCAGGGTAGCGTCGACCGTGCCATGAATCTTGCCTACATCCCCAGCCCGTCGACCGGCGTGATCGATCTCGGACCGATCCCGCTCCGCGGCTACGCGTTCTGCATCATCATCGGTGTCTTCGTCGCCGTCTGGTTCGGCAACAAGCGCTGGGTCGCCCGAGGCGGCAGAGCCGGCACGGTCGCCGACATCGCCGTCTGGGCCGTGCCCTTCGGCCTGGTCGGCGGCAGGCTCTACCACGTCATCACCGACTACCAGCTGTACTTCAGCGACGGTGAGAACTGGGTCGACGCCTTCAAGATCTGGCAGGGAGGCCTCGGTATCTGGGGTGCGATCGCGCTCGGCGCGGTCGGTGCCTGGATCGGCTGCCGCCGCCGCGGAATCCCGCTGCCCGCCTGGGCCGACGCGCTCGCCCCCGGCATCGCCCTGGCCCAGGCCTGCGGCCGATGGGGCAACTGGTTCAACCAGGAGCTGTACGGCAAGGCGACCGACGTCCCGTGGGCGCTGAAGATCAGCGAAGGTCCCAACCGGGTCGCCGGCACGTACCACCCCACCTTCCTGTACGAGTCGCTGTGGTGCATCGGCGTCGCGCTCCTGGTGATCTGGGCGGACCGCCGCTTCAAGCTCGGACACGGGCGGGCGTTCGCGCTGTACGTCGCGGCGTACTGCGCGGGCCGCGCCTGGATCGAGTACATGCGCGTCGACGAGGCCCACCACATCCTGGGCCTGCGGCTGAACGTGTGGACCGCGCTGATCGTGTTCGTGCTGGCGGTCGTGTACATCGTGATCTCGGCGAAGGTTCGGCCGGGGCGCGAGGAGATCGTCGAGCCCGAGGCGGTCGACGCGGGGGGCGCCGAGGACACCGAGTCCGGCGAGGACACGGACTCCGGCGAGGCCGACAGCGGCGACACGCAGTCCGCTGAAGCGAAGCCGGTCGAGGCCGAGGCCCACGCCGACGCCGATGCGCCGAAGACGAACGGTGAGGCGGAGACGGCCAAGGGCTGACGCCGGCGCACACACCACGACGAGGGGCCGCCGAACGATTCGGCGGCCCCTCGCCACGTGCGCGCCCACCGGCGCCGGGTGTTCTCAACCGCCGGACGGGCTTGATCCGGGCCGCTCGTCTCGGGAAACCCAGCCCGTCCGGCGATTGAGGACAAGCGGTCAGCGGGGCGCCGCCCGCTCACCGTTGCCCGGCACGCGCCCCGCTCACCGCCCCCGTCCCGCCAGGGCAAGCGTGCGGTGGGCCTGGGCCACGACCGCCGCGTCGACGAAACGGCCGTCCGGCAGGGCCAGCGCACCCGCCTCGACCCGGGCCGCCTCGACGATCTCCTGAGCCGCCTCGACCTCCTGCGGTGTCGGCCGGAACGCCCGCTCGATCACCGGGAGCTGCCGGGGGTGGATCGCAGCCCGGCCGAGGAACCCGAGCGCCCGCCCACGGGCGCAGGACGTCCACAGCCCGTCCAGGTCCCGGACGTCCGGGAACACCGACTGGGTGGGCGGGGCCAGCCCGGCCGCCCTGGCCGCGACCACCACCCGGCTGCGCGACCAGTCGAGCCCCGTGTCCTCGCGCACCCCCAGATCCGCCCGGAGATCCGCCTCACCGAGGGCGATGGAACGCACCTGCGGATGGGCGGCGGCCACCGAGTACGCGTGCTCGATGCCGAGCGCCGACTCCAGCAGCGGACAGAGCGCGACCCCCGGGGCCAGCGCCGCGATGTGGTGGACCGACGCGGCATGCGTGATCTTCGGCAGCCGCAGTCCGGCGAGGCCCGGCAGCCCCGCCAGGGCCAGCACGTCCGTCTCGTCGTTGACCCGGACGTGGACCGGTGCCTCCGTGGGGGAGGCCGGATCGGAGAGCAGCTCGACGGCGGCGGACCGTGCGTACTCCTTGCGGTCGGGGGCGACCGCGTCCTCCAGGTCGACGATCACCATGTCCGCCCCGGAGTCCCGCGCCTTGCGCACCACATCCGGCCGGTCGCCGGGCACATACAGCCACGTCAGCGGGGTCTCGGCGGTCACAGGACACGCTCCGACCGCAGTGCCGCGATCTCCTCGCCGCTCAGCCCGAGACCGGTGAGGATCTCCTCCGTGTCCGCCCCGTGGGGCCGCCCCGCCCAGCGGATGCCCCCGGGGGTGCCGGAGAGCCGGAAGAGGACGTTCTGCATCCGCAGCGGCCCCAGCTCCGGGTCGTCGACCTCCGTGATGGAGTCCAGGGCCCGGTACTGCGGATCCTCCATCACGTCACGGATGTCGTGGATGGGCGCGATGGCCGCCTCCGCCTTCTCGAACGCCGAGATCGCCTCGTCCCGGGTGCGCCGCCCGATCCAGTGGCCGACCGCCTCGTCGAGTTCGTCACTGTGCTCGGCCCTGGTGCTGCCCGAGGCGAACCACGGCTCCGCGGTCAGCTCCTCCCGGCCCACCAGGCGCATCACCCGCTCCGCGACGGACTGCGCCGACGTGGAGACGGCCACCCACTGCCCGTCCGAGGTGCGGTAGGTGTTGCGAGGGGCGTTGTTGCGCGAACGGTTGCCGGTGCGCGGCTGGACGTATCCGAGCTGGTCGTACCAGAGAGGCTGTGGGCCGAGCACCGTCAGGATCGGTTCGATGATCGCCATGTCGACGACCTGGCCCTCGCCGGTACGGTCCCGGCCGGCCAGCGCCGCCATCACGGCGAACGACGTGGCGAGCGCCGCGATCGAGTCGGCGAGACCGAAGGGCGGCAGCGTCGGAGGGCCGTCCGGCTCCCCGGTGATCGCCGCGAACCCGCTCATCGCCTCCGCGAGCGTGCCGAAGCCGGGCCGGTGCGCGTACGGGCCGAACTGGCCGAAGCCCGTGACCCGGACCAGCACCAGCCGCGGGTTGACGGCATGCAGCTCCGCCGGCCCGAGCCCCCACCGCTCCAGCGTGCCCGGCCGGAAGTTCTCGATGATCACGTCGGTGTCGGCGGCGAGCCGCAGCAACAGGTCGCGGCCGCCCGGGCAGGCCAGATCGAGGGTGAGATTGCGCTTGTTGCGGCCGAGCAGCTTCCACCACAGACCGACCCCGTCCTTCGTCGGGCCGTGACCCCGGGACGGGTCGGGTTTGCTCGGATGCTCGACCTTGATCACATCGGCGCCGAAGTCGCCCAGCATCGTGGCGCACAGGGGGCCCGCGAACAGCGTGGCGAGATCGATGACGCGCAGCCCCGTCAGGGGCGCTGCTCCCGGCGCGCTCATGCGGCGTCGATTTCGCTGCGGTACGGCATGGAGATCGAGGCCCCCGGTTTCTGGACGCAGAGCGCCGCGGCCGACGAGGCCCAGGCGATGGCCTGCGGCACCGGCCGTCCCTCGCCGAGCGCCACGGCCAGCGTGCCGACGAACGTGTCCCCGGCCCCGGTGGTGTCGACGGAGTTGACCTCGGGGGCGGGGAAGTGGACGGTCTGGCTGCCCCGTGCCGCGTACAGGCAGCCCTTCGAGCCGAGCGTGATGACGAGCGCGGGCACCTGACTGAGCAGGATCTCGGCCGCGGCGTGCGGTTCGGCGTGCCCCGACAGTTCGGCCGCCTCGTACTCATTGGCGATCAGCAGGTCGACGCAGTCGAGGAGTTCGGCGGGCAGCTGCTGTACGGGGGACGGGGTGAGGATCGTCCGCACTCCCTGGGCGTGACCGGCGCGGGCCCCTTCGAGCACGGCGGAGAGCGGCAGTTCCAGCTGGAGCAGCAGCAGATCGGCCTCGGCGATGGCGGCGATCTCGCCCGGGCCGAGCGCGGTGACGGTGCCGTTGGCGCCGGGGATCACGACGATCGCGTTGGAGCCCTTGCCGTCCACCACGATGTGCGCGGTGCCGCTGGGGCCTTCGGCGGTGTGCAGGAGATCGGTGTCGACGCCGGAGTGCTCCAGGTTCTCCCGCATCCGGGCGCCGTACTCGTCGTCGCCGACCGCGCCGATCATCATCACGTCGCCGCCCGCGCGGGCGGCGGCGACGGCCTGGTTGGCACCCTTGCCGCCGGGAATGGTGCGGAACTCCCGCCCGGTGACGGTCTCCCCGCGTTCCGGTGCCCGGTCGACGTAGGCCACAAGATCCATATTGGTGCTGCCGAGCACCGCGACTTTGGTCATGGGCGGAGTGCCTCCTCGTGGGTGAGCCGGGTGAGCCGGTGGGTCAGGTCGGCGAGGGTGTCGAAGCCGACCGAGTCGAAACCGGGGACGGACGTGGCCAGCCGGTTCTTCAGCGGGGTGGTCCACCGGTCGGGCAGCGCGTCCGGCCGCCCGGCCAGCAGGCCGGCGAGCGAACCGGCGGTCGCCCCGTTGGAGTCGGTGTCCCAGCCTCCGGACACCGCACGGCAGACCGAGCCGGTGAAGTCGCCGTCGGCATGGGTGAGGGCGGCGGCGAGCAGAGCCGCGTTGGGCAGCACATGTACCCAGTGATACCGGCCGTACGCCGTGTGCAGCCGGTCGACGACCGTATCGAAGCGGTCCTCCTCGCGGGCCGTGGCGATACCGTCCCGTACGGCCTGCGCGAACCGTGATCCCGGGGGCACCACGCGCAGACCGGCGGCGAGGCACCCGTGCACATCGGCCTCGCCCCCGGCCGCCTCCGCGAGCGCCGCCGCCGTGAACATCGCGCCGTACACCCCGTTCCCGGTGTGGGTGAGGACCGCGTCGCGATGCGCCTGTTCCGCCGCCGCGCCGGGATCACCGGGATGGGTCCAGCCGTGGACGTCGGCACGGATCTGCGCCCCGATCCACTCCCGGAACGGATTGCGGTGGCGGGCGGTGTCCGGCGGTTCGAGGCCGTCGAGCAGATTGCGGTACGCGACCCGCTCGGCGGTGAACGTCCGGCCCGCCGGAAGCTCCTCCAGCCAGAGCCTGGCCAGGTCGGCGGTGGAGAAGGACCTGCCGTGGCGCTGGAGCAACAGCACGGTGAGCAGCGGGTAGTTGAGGTCGTCGTCCTCGGGCATCCCATCAATGTTCTCGGCCAGCGAAGTGGGTGCCGAGCGGCGGTTCCAGGGATAGGTGGCGGCCAGCGCCGGGGGCAGGCCGCGGGCGGTGAACCAGGTACTCAGCGGCCAGTTTCCGGTGGCCCGGGCCAGGGCGCGGATACCCTCCAGCGGCAGTTTCTCGACCGGCTTGCCGAGCAGACAGCCGACGGCGCGGCCCAGCCAGGCCGCGTGCAGCCGCTCGCGGTCCACGGCGCCCGGCTCCGTGCGCGGGTGCGGCCACTGCGGGCAGGCGTCCCGGATCGCGTCGAGGGCGGTCGGTTCGTCGTCGGCCAGCGGCGAGTCCAGCAGGGCCAGTTCGTCCAGCAGATGTACGGCGACCGCGCGCAGCCCGGGCGGGGCCGGGGGAGTCGAGGCGCCCGCGCGGTCCGGGGCGGGCGAGCCGCCGGCCTCGTACCACCGGCGCTCGATGTCCCGGACGTCCCGCCCGTCCTCGGCCGCCTGCCGCAACTCGTGCCCGACCAGGTCCTCGGGCTGGACCCAGGTGGCCCGCACCGTCGTGGTCACGGCCGGCCCGTCCGCGTGGCGAAGAGGGCCTCGTGGGCGCGGCGGCGGGCCGTGTCGTGCGCGAACACCTCGCGGGCGACCTCGGCCAGGACCCGGGCCGGGGCATGCAGGTCGAGCCGGCTGGCCTCGCCGACCGTCGTCACCCAGTCGGCCGGGACCGCCCGCTCGCCGTGCAGCGCGCCAGCGATCGCGCCGCCCATCGTGGCGATCGAGTCGCAGTCCCGCCCGTAGTTGACCGAGCCGAGGACCGTCTGCCGGTAGTCCCCGTCCGCGACCAGCAGCATCCCGAGCGCGACGGGGAGCTCCTCGATGGCATGCAGCCGGGACGGGCGGCGGGCGCCGAGGGAAGGGGCGCGGTAGTCGGGGCCGACCGTGTCGAAGGGGGCGACGGCCTCCCGCAGCGGGATGAGCGCCGACTCGAAGTCCCGGTATCCGACGGCCGTTTCGCAGACCGCGTCGATCGCGGCCCGGGTGCCGTCCTTGGCGAGCGACAGACAGGTCTCGACGACGCTCGCGGGCGTCGCGCCCGGGGCGCAGGCCGCGGCGACGGCAGCGGCGAAGACTCCGGCCGCCTCCCTCCCGTACGACGACTGATGGGCGCCCGCGACATCCAGCGCCTCGGCGTACGCGGCCTGCGGATGGGCGGCGTTCACCAGGCCGACGGGCGCCATGTACATCGCCGCACCGCAGTTGACGATGTTCCCGGTGCCCGCCTCGCGCGGGTCGGCATGGCCGTAGTGCAGCCGGGCGACGATCCACTTCTCGGCGAGGAAGATCCGCTGCAGCGGCAGCGCCTCCGCCTCCAGTTCCGGAATCCAGCGGGGCTTCGAGATCAGCTCCGGCACGAGGTGGTCGGCGACGGCGTACGCGTCGAGGTGGTCGCGGACCTTCCCGTACACGCGGACCAGCGCATGGGTCATCAAGGTGTCGTCGGTGACGTGCCCGTCGCCCTTGTGGTACGGGGCGATGGGGCGGGCGGTACGCCAGTCGTCGCCGTCCCACGGGCCGACGACGCCGGTGATCCGCCCGCCGTGGCGCGCCACGATCTGTTCCGGGGCGTAGCCCTCGACCGGACCGCCGAGCGCGTCGCCGACGGCCGCGCCGACGAGCGCGCCCGCGATCCGTTCATCGAGGGTGGGCGCCGCGGGCGTCGTGGGGGGTGCGGACCTCGTGGGCGCCGTGGGCGCTGTGGATGTCATGTCCGAATTGTCCACCCGAGGGGGCTGGTTCCGTGTCTGCCAGCAGCCCGGCGAGTTCGATCAGATCCGTGCCCGCGAAACGGGGCAGCGCGCACCCCGCCAGGGTGCGGCACGCCTCGCGCCAGCCGTCGGGCACGGTGGTGATCGAGCCGAGCGCGCCGGTGAGCGCCCCCGCCAGGGCGGGCGCCGAGTCGGCGACCCGGGAGAGGCAGGCCGCCGACGGCACGGCCTGCGCGATGTCGCCGCGCGCCGCGGTGGCCAGAGCCAGGGCGACGGGGACCGTTTCGGCGGCGGCGATCCCGTAGCTGTAGACGTGGTCGACGATCTGATGCTCCAGCACCGGTACGAGGGCGAACGCACCGGCCCGCTCTCCGGCGAAGTCACGGGCGATGCGGACGGCGTGGGCGGCGTTGCGCGCGATCTCGGTGCCTTCGGGGAGCTGGGCGAGCGCGGCGTTCACCGCGGTGTCCACGTCCGCGCCGCCGAGCGCCTCGGCGATCGCGGCGGCCATCGCCCGCGCCCCGTGCACCCCGTCGCCGTCCTGGGTGTAGCGCGCGTCGAACTCCGCGAGCTCGGCCGCCGCCTCGGGGTCGCCCGGGTGCACGACGGCCAGCACGGCGGCCCGCACGCACGCCGCGTCGTCGAAGTAGTGCGGGTTGTCGTGCCCGGTGGCGGGCGGGCGGAGACCGGCGGCGAGGTTGCCGAGCCCGGCCCGGACCGAGATCCGGGCCCGCAGCGGCAGGACCGCCGACTCCACCTCCGGGGCCCGGGCCGCCGCGGCGGCGACCTCGGCGGCCAGCGCGTTCCAGGCGGCGTCCACGGCGGCCCGCATCCGGCGCCCGGGGGTCAGTTGCTGCAGCGCACCCGCCGCGGAGGTGAGGACGGTCCCGGCGGCGAACGCCGCCCATTCCGCGTCGTCGGACGGGCCGAGCCGCAGGGGCTCGGGCGGCTGGTTGAGCGCGATGGGGACGGGCAGCGTGGTGGTCGCGTTCTGCTCGGCGAAGGTGTCGAGCTCTCGGGTCAGGCGCCGGGTCCACTCCGGCATCCGGGCCGCCCGGTGCCGCGCGGCCGGCCATCCGGCGGCGTCCCCGGCGGCCAGCCCGAGCAGCAGCCCCTCGATGCGGGCCCGGCGCGGTGTGCGCGACCGGGCGGCTCCGGGGCCGGCTTCGGTCCGTGCGGTGTCCCTGGCCGTGGTCATCGTCCGACCGCCGTTCCGGGGGCGGCATCGGCCTCTGCCGGCGGCGGGGGAGGCCCGTCCCCGCCCCGTTCCTCCGTCTCGTCCGGGGTGAGCAGCTCCGCGATGTCCAGGACGTGGTAGCCGCGCATCGACGGGAGACAGCTGCCGCGGACCGGGCCGATCGCGTCCGACCAGAGGCGCGGGATGGCGGACGCCCCGTGCAGCGCACCGGCCAGGGCCCCCGCCACCGCGGCCGTCGTATCGGCGTCGCGGCCCATGTTGACCGCCATCAGCACCGCCGTACGGAAGTCGCCGCGCGCCGCCGCGAACGCGCCGAAGGCCAGCCCCACCGCCTCCGGCGCCAGGTCCGTCCACGGGTAGCCGCCGATGACGACGGCCGAACGCACCGCCCGCTCCCTGGTCAGCCGGTCGGGATACGGGCGCTGCGCCGCAGTCACCGCCCGGCGCAGCGAGCGCGCCGTCCACGAGTCCATCGGTACGACGGAGAGCGCGGCGGCGATCACGGAGGTGACCCCGGCCCCCGTCATCGCGGCGGCCACCCCGGCCGCCACCGCCTGGCCGCCGAAGATGCCCTCGCCGTCATGGCTGACCCGGCCGTCCACCGCGACCAGTCGCGCCGCCTCCCGGGGCCGGCCCGCCGCGAAGACGCCGAAGGGAGCCGCCCGCATCGCCAGGCCGTCGCTCCACGCGTGCCGGTGCTGGGCGGAGATCGGGGCGGCCAGCCCCCGGCGCAGGTTCTCCAGCGTGCCGCGCTCGCTGAAACCGGCACCGCGGAACGGCCCCTCGTCCAGGTCGGCGATCCACAGGTGCCAGGCCCGCTCGACATGGGTGACGGTCAGCGCGGAGCCGTGGCGGGCCAGCAGCAGCCCGGAGAAGATCGCGTACTCCGTGTCGTCCGTGCCCGCAGGGTCGTCGCTCACGAAGTCCTCGATCCGGCCCCAGCGGCGGCGGATCTCGGAGGGCCGCATGTTCTCCGCGGGGGCCCCCAGCGCGTCGCCGACCGCGAGGCCCAGCAGTGCCCCCCTGGCCCGGTCACCGAGGCCGCCCGGTGCGGCACCGGCCGGTTCGGGAGCCCCGCGTACCGCCGCCCGCGCGCCGTTCGTCCGCGGCCCTGCCGGATTTCCTGCGGTCAGCTCCATCGCGTCGACCCTTCGCTCGTACCGAGCCAGTTCTCGTCCCTGTGGGATCTGTGCCACGCGGAGCCACGACAGAGGCCGGTTATCACCACAAAAGGGCCACTCGGATGACGGCCTTCGGACAGCAAGGCAAGGCGTACCTACCTGGTTACGCAGGGTGGTAAGTACGGCCTGCCTTGCTGGCGGGAGCCATTTTTCGTGCGTACTTTCGAGGGTGTCGAGCGGGGGCGGAGCGTACGAGATCCGCTGCCGGAGAAGGGGAGAGCTGTGTCCATCATCGAGACCGACGCCGTACTGCACGAGGCGCACCGGGACAACCACACCCACCGTGATGTGAACGGCGGGTGGCTGCGTCCGGCGGTGTTCGGTGCGATGGACGGGCTCGTCTCGAACCTCGCCCTGATGACCGGTGTCGCGGGCGGTGCGGTCTCGCACCGCACGATCGTGATCACCGGCCTGGCCGGTCTGGCCGCGGGCGCCTTCTCCATGGCGGCCGGCGAGTACACCTCGGTCGCCTCGCAGCGCGAGCTCGTCGAGGCCGAGCTCGACGTCGAGCGGCGCGAACTGCGCAAGCATCCCAAGGACGAGGAGCGGGAGCTCGCCGCGCTCTACGAGTCCCGCGGCGTCGAGACCGGGCTCGCCCGCGAGGTCGCCCGGCAGTTGTCGCGCGACCCCGAGCAGGCCCTGGAGATCCACGCCCGCGAGGAGCTGGGCATCGACCCGGGCGACCTGCCGTCGCCCCTCGTCGCCGCCGTGTCCTCGTTCGGCGCCTTCGCGCTGGGCGCGCTGCTGCCCGTACTGCCGTATCTCCTCGGCGCGGACGCCATGTGGCCCGCCGTGCTGCTCGCCCTGGCCGGACTCTTCGGCTGCGGAGCGGTGGTCGCCCGGGTCACGGCCCGCAGCTGGTGGTTCAGCGGACTGCGCCAGCTGGCGCTCGGCGGGGCCGCCGCCGCGATCACCTACGGCCTGGGCGCCCTGTTCGGGGTCGCCGTCGGAGGCTGAGCCCCGGATCCGGTAGCGTCCACGGCCACGTGCACCCCCGGGTGCACGTGGCCGTAACGTATGCGCCATCTGTGTGACGTACGTCCTGACCACCGCCACTGGGCGGATCGGCCGTACGCGACGTAAAATGAGACTCTATGCAGGGCTACACATAAGTAGTCGTTACCCGGCGGTTTCGTTTCCTTTGCCGCGGGGCATGAGCCGTAGACACCGCAGGCAACGACGCCTGCTCTCTGCGGTCTCCCGGGCGCCGATCCTCCGACTGCGACCCACTTCACCGTCACGGCGGTGTCCGTATGTTGGAACGATCTATCCGCTTTTTGAGAAGCGTCCCATCATGTAATCTGCACGAAATTTCGCAGAGGGCCAACGTCGTCCCTCGGCACTGAAAATGCCACGACGACGACGGGAGAGCCGATGCGCACCGACGCCTGGTCGCCCATGGACGGTCGCCCCGCCCAGCAGGGGATGTACGACCCCCGCAACGAGCACGACGCCTGTGGCGTGGGGTTCGTAGCCACTCTGACCGGTGTGGCCGGCCACGAGCTGGTCGAGCAGGCGCTGACCGTACTGCGCAACCTCGAACACCGCGGAGCCACCGGATCCGAGCCCGACTCCGGTGACGGTGCCGGAATCCTGCTCCAGGTCCCGGACGCCTTCCTGCGCGAAGAGGTCACCTTCGAGCTCCCCGAGGCCGGCGCCTACGCGGTCGGCATCGCCTTCCTGCCCGCGGACGACTCCACCGAGGCCGTCCGCAACCTCGAGAAGATCGCCGCCGAAGAAGGCCTCAAGGTCCTCGGCTGGCGCGAGGTCCCGGTCACCCCCGACATCCTCGGCAACGGCGCCCGCGCCACCATGCCCGAGTTCCGCCAGCTCTTCGTCGCCGACGGCGAGAGCACCGGCATCGTCCTGGACCGCAAGGCCTTCGTGCTGCGCAAGCGCGCCGAGCGTGAGACCGGGGTCTACTTCCCGTCGCTCTCCGCCCGCACGATCGTCTACAAGGGCATGCTCACCACCGGGCAGCTGGAGCCGTTCTTCCCGGACCTCTCCGACCGCCGTTTCGCCACCACGGTCGCGCTGGTCCACTCCCGCTTCTCCACCAACACCTTCCCGAGCTGGCCGCTCGCCCACCCGTACCGCTTCGTCGCGCACAACGGCGAGATCAACACGGTCAAGGGCAACCGCAACTGGATGAAGGCCCGCGAGTCCCAGCTCGCCTCCAGCCTCTTCGGCGAGGCGAAGCTCGACCGGATCTTCCCCGTCTGCACCCCGGACGCCTCCGACTCGGCCTCCTTCGACGAGGTCCTGGAGCTGCTCCACCTCGGCGGCCGTTCGCTGCCGCACTCGGTCCTGATGATGGTCCCCGAGGCGTGGGAGAACCACGACTCCATGGACCCGGCACGGCGCGCCTTCTACCAGTACCACTCCACGATGATGGAGCCCTGGGACGGCCCGGCCTGCGTCACCTTCACCGACGGCGTCCAGGTCGGCGCGGTCCTCGACCGCAACGGTCTGCGCCCCGGCCGCTACTGGGTCACCGACGACGGCCTCGTCGTGCTCTCCTCCGAGGTCGGCGTCCTGGACATCGACCCCGCCAAGGTAGTCCGCAAGGGCCGCCTCCAGCCCGGCAAGATGTTCCTCGTCGACACCGCCGAGCACCGCATCATCGAGGACGACGAGATCAAGGCGTCCCTCGCCGCCGAGAACCCGTACCAGGAATGGCTGGAAACCGGCGAGATCGAGCTCGAGGACCTCCCCGAGCGCGAGCACATCGTCCACACCCACGCCTCCGTCACCCGCCGCCAGCAGACCTTCGGCTACACCGAGGAAGAGCTCCGCGTCCTCCTCGCCCCGATGGCCCGCACCGCCGGCGAGCCGCTCGGCTCCATGGGCACGGACTCGCCGATCGCCGCGCTCTCCGAGCGCCCCCGGCTGCTCTTCGACTACTTCACCCAGCTGTTCGCCCAGGTCACCAACCCGCCGCTGGACGCCATCCGCGAGGAGCTCGTCACCTCGCTGCGCTCCACGCTGGGCCCCGCGGGCAACATCCTGGAGCCGACCGCCGCGGCATGTCGCAGCGTCACGCTGCCCTTCCCGGTGATCGACAACGACGAGCTGGCCAAGCTCATACACATCAACGCCGACGGCGACATGCCGGGCATGAAGGCCGCGACGCTTTCCGGCCTCTACCGGGTCGGCGGCGGCGGCGAGGCACTCGCCGCGCGGATCGAGCAGATCTGCACCGAGGTCGACGCCGCCATGGAGGACGGCGCCCGCCTGATCGTCCTGTCCGACCGGCACTCCGACGCCGAGCACGCACCGATCCCGTCACTGCTGCTCACCTCGGCCGTCCACCACCACCTCATCCGCACCAAGCAGCGCACCCAGGTGGGCCTGCTGGTCGAGGCCGGTGACGTCCGCGAGGTCCACCACGTCGCCCTGCTGATCGGCTACGGCGCCGCCGCGGTCAACCCCTACCTGGCCATGGAGTCCGTCGAGGACCTCGTCCGGGCCGGCACGTTCATCGAGGGCATCGAGGCCGAACAGGCCATCCGCAACCTCATCTACGCGCTGGGCAAGGGCGTCCTCAAGGTCATGTCCAAGATGGGCATCTCCACCGTCGCCTCCTACCGCGGCGCCCAGGTCTTCGAGGCCGTCGGCCTCGACGAGGACTTCGTCGCGCAGTACTTCAACGGCACCGCCACCAAGATCGGCGGCGCCGGACTCGACGTCGTCGCCAAGGAGGTCGCCGCCCGGCACGCCAAGGGCTACCCCGCCTCCGGCATCTCCGCCTCGCACCGCGCGCTGGAGATCGGCGGCGAGTACCAGTGGCGCCGCGAGGGCGAGCCGCACCTGTTCGACCCGGAGACGGTCTTCCGCCTCCAGCACGCCACCCGCAACCGCCGGTACGACATCTTCAAGAAGTACACGGACCGGGTGAACGAGCAGTCCGAGCGCCTGATGACGCTCCGCGGACTCTTCGGCTTCGCCTCGGACCGCGAGGCCATCGACATCGACGAGGTCGAGTCCGTGGCCGACATCGTCAAGCGCTTCTCCACCGGCGCCATGTCGTACGGCTCGATCTCCCGCGAGGCGCACGAGACCCTCGCCATCGCCATGAACCAGCTGGGCGGCAAGTCCAACACCGGTGAGGGCGGCGAGGACGCCGACCGCCTCTACGACCCGGCCCGGCGCTCGTCCATCAAGCAGGTCGCCTCCGGCCGCTTCGGTGTCACCAGCGAGTACCTGGTCAACGCGGACGACATCCAGATCAAGATGGCGCAGGGCGCCAAGCCCGGCGAGGGCGGCCAGCTGCCCGGCCACAAGGTCTACCCGTGGGTCGCCAAGACCCGGCACTCCACCCCGGGTGTCGGTCTGATCTCCCCGCCGCCGCACCACGACATCTACTCCATCGAGGACCTGGCTCAGCTGATCCACGACCTCAAGAACGCCAACCCGGCGGCCCGCATCCACGTGAAGCTGGTCTCCGAGGTCGGTGTCGGCACGGTCGCCGCCGGTGTCTCCAAGGCGCACGCGGACGTCGTCCTCATCTCCGGCCACGACGGCGGAACGGGCGCCTCCCCGCTCACCTCCCTGAAGCACGCGGGCGGCCCCTGGGAGCTCGGCCTCGCCGAGACCCAGCAGACGCTGCTCCTCAACGGCCTGCGCGACCGCATCGTCGTGCAGACCGACGGCCAGCTCAAGACCGGCCGCGATGTCGTCATCGCCGCACTGCTGGGCGCCGAGGAGTTCGGTTTCGCGACCGCGCCGCTCGTCGTCTCCGGCTGCGTCATGATGCGGGTCTGCCACCTCGACACCTGCCCGGTCGGCATCGCCACCCAGAACCCGGTCCTGCGCGACCGCTTCTCCGGCAAGGCCGAGTACATCGTCAACTTCTTCGAGTTCATCGCCCAGGAAGTCCGCGAGATCCTCGCCGAGCTCGGCTTCCGTACGATCGAAGAGGCCGTCGGCCACGCCGAGCTCCTGGACACCGACCGTGCGATCACGCACTGGAAGGCCCAGGGCCTCGACCTCAAGCCGCTGTTCTACGTCCCCGAGCTGGCCGAAGGCGCCGCCCGGCACCAGATCGCCGAGCAGGACCACGGTCTGTCCAAGGCCCTCGACAACGAGCTCATCAAGCTCGCCGCCGACGCCCTGAACGCCGACAGCGCCGAGTCCGCCCTGCCGGTCCGCGCGCAGGTCGCGATCCGCAACATCAACCGGACCGTCGGCACCATGCTCGGCCACGAGGTCACGAAGAAGTTCGGCGGTGCGGGCCTGCCCCAGGACACCATCGACATCACCTTCACCGGCTCCGCGGGCCAGTCCTTCGGCGCCTTCCTCCCCAGCGGTGTGACGCTGCGCCTGGAGGGCGACGCCAACGACTACGTCGGCAAGGGCCTCTCCGGCGGCCGCGTCGTCGTCCGCCCGGACCGCGGCGCCGACCACCTCGCCGAGTACTCCACCATCGCGGGCAACACCATCGCCTACGGTGCCACCGGCGGCGAACTGTTCCTGCGCGGCCGCACCGGTGAACGGTTCTGCGTCCGCAACTCCGGCGCCACGGTCGTCTCGGAAGGCGTGGGCGACCACGGCTGCGAGTACATGACCGGCGGACACGCCGTCGTCCTCGGCGAGACCGGACGCAACTTCGCGGCCGGCATGTCGGGCGGTGTCGCGTACGTCATCGACCTGAACCGCGACAACGTCAACGTCGGGAACCTCGGCGCCGTCGAGGAACTCTCCGACACCGACAGGCAGTGGCTGCACGACGTCGTGCGCCGCCACCAGGAGGAGACCGGATCCACGGTCGCCGAAAAGCTCCTCGCCGAGTGGGACAGCGCAGTTGGCGGCGCGTCCCGCTTCAGCAAGATCATCCCGTCCACCTACAAGGCAGTGCTCGCCGCCAAGGACGCCGCTGAGCTCGCCGGTCTCTCCGAGCAGGAGACCACCGAGAAGATGATGGAGGCGGCGACCAATGGCTGACCCCAAGGGCTTCCTGACCACCGGACGCGAGGTCGCCAAGACCCGCCCCGTCGGCGAGCGCGTCAAGGACTGGAACGAGGTCTACGTTCCGGGCTCGCTGCTCCCGATCATCAGCAAGCAGGCCGGCCGCTGCATGGACTGCGGCATCCCGTTCTGCCACAACGGCTGTCCGCTCGGAAACCTCATCCCCGAGTGGAACGACTACGCCTACCGCGAGGACTGGACCGCCGCGTCCGAGCGCCTGCACGCCACGAACAACTTCCCGGAGTTCACCGGGCGGCTCTGCCCGGCCCCGTGCGAGTCGGCGTGTGTGCTCGGCATCAACCAGCCGGCCGTCACCATCAAGAACGTCGAAGTCTCCATCATCGACCAGGCGTGGGACCGCGGCGACGTCACCCCGCAGCCGCCCGAGCGCCTCTCCGGCAAGACCGTGGCCGTCATCGGCTCCGGCCCGGCCGGACTCGCCGCCGCCCAGCAGCTGACCCGGGCCGGCCACACCGTCGCCGTCTACGAGCGCGCGGACCGCATCGGGGGACTCCTCCGCTACGGCATCCCCGAGTTCAAGATGGAGAAGTCGCACATCAACCGCCGCATCGAGCAGATGCGCGCGGAGGGCACCAAGTTCCGCACCGAGGTCGAGGTCGGCAAGGACGTCGACGCCGCGAAGCTGCGGCGCCGCTACGACGCCGTCGTCATCGCCGCCGGCGCCACCGTCTCCCGCGACCTGCCCGTCCCGGGCCGTGAGCTGAACGGCGTGCACTTCGCGATGGAGTACCTGCCGCTCGCCAACAAGGTGCAGGAGGGCGACCTGACGGTCTCCCCGATCACCGCCGAGGGCAAGCACGTCGTCGTCATCGGCGGCGGCGACACCGGCGCCGACTGCGTCGGCACCGCCCACCGTCAGGGCGCGCTCTCCGTCACCCAGCTGGAGATCATGCCGCAGCCGGGCGAGGAGCGGAACGCCAACCAGCCCTGGCCGACCTTCCCCATGCTCTACAAGGTCACCTCCGCGCACGAGGAGGGCGGCGAGCGGGTCTACTCCGTCTCCACCACCCACTTCGAGGGCGACGAGGACGGCAACGTGGCTGCCCTCCACCTCGTCGAGGTGGAGTTCAAGGACGGTAAGCTGGAGCAGAAGCCCGGCACCGAGCGGCAGATCCCCGCACAGCTGGTCACCCTCGCGATGGGCTTCACCGGCACGGACCAGGCCAACGGTCTGGTCCAGCAGTTCGGTCTGGAGCTCGACGCCCGGGGCAACGTCGCCCGTGACGACGACTACGCCACCAACGTCGACGGTGTGTTCGTCGCCGGTGACGCCGGCCGCGGCCAGTCCCTCATCGTGTGGGCCATCGCCGAGGGCCGCTCCGCGGCACGCGGCGTGGACCGCTTCCTGACCGGAGCCAGCGCACTGCCGGCCCCGATCCGCCCGACGGACCGTTCCATGATGGTCTGATCACGGCACACAGACGTCCCGTACAACGGCGTACGGAACTGAACGCGGCGCCTGCCCGTCCCCGACCGGACGATTCGGCAGGCGCCGTGGCGCATCCCGGGGCAGTTCGCCGCCCCGCTCCTCAGGTGACCAGAGCCAGCGCGCAGGTGGCGGCGGACACCGCCGTCACGGACAGCACCAGACCGGTCAGGACGAAGCGCCGCACATCGATCCGCGTCCCCTGCCAGCGGCACCGCTCGAACCACAGCAGCGTCGCCAGCGACCCCCACGGCGTGACGACGGACCCCGCGTTGACCCCGATCAGCAGGGCCAGCAGCTGGTGGTGGTTGTCCGCGGGGACGACCGCCTCGCCCGCCACGTACGCCGGCAGGTTGTTCAGCACGTTCGACAGCCCGGCACCCACCCCGGCCGACCGCAGCATGCCCGCGAAGCCGTCGTCCGAGCCGAGCGCCCGTACCAGCAGCTCGTGCAGGCCGTGCGCACCGACCGTCTCCACGACCAGGAACATCCCGGGCACCAGCACCAGCAGCCGCCACGGGACCAGAGAGAGGCGCAGTTCCTCCCGGCGGCGCACCGCGTAGGCCGCCACCACGACCACCATCGCGACGAGCGAGGCGGACCACAGCGGCACGTCCAGCAGGAGGATCGCCAGCAGGAACCCGCCGCACGCCACCGCACAGATCCTCAGCAGCACCGGGTCACCGGGCACGGGCAGTGCGGGCGGGGTGTAGCGGTCCGCGCCGCGACGGCCGCGGCGCCAGTAGAACACCCACAGGCACCCGGCCGTCACCCCGATCGCGGCCAGCTGGGGCAGCCACATCACGGCGGCCAGACCGGCCGGGGACAGCGCCACGCGGTCCGCCGCCAGCAGATTGGTCAGGTTCGACACCGGCAGCAGCAGACTCGCCGTGTTGGCCAGCCACACCGTCGTCATCGCCAACGGCAGGGCCGCGATGCCCACCCGGGTCCCGAGCGCCAGCATCACGGGGGTGAGCAGGACCGCGGTCGTGTCCAGGTTCAGGGTGATCGTGGTCAGCGAGGCGAATGCCACACACAGAGCGAAGAGCAGCGGATACCGGCCCCGCCCCGCGCGCGCCACCCAGGCCGCCACCACATCGAAGACCTGTGCCCGGCCCGCCAGTTCCGCCAGCACGATCACGGTCGCCAGGAACGCCAGCAGCGGCCCGATCCGCCGCATCTGGTCGGCCGCCGGCCCGGCGGGCAGCAGCCCGGTCGCCGCGGCGGCCAGTCCCAGGACGAGCAGCCCGCCCGCCAGCCAGTCCAGTGGATGCAGCCGCCGCATCAGGGAGACCGCACCGGAACGCGCGGCTCCCGGCACGGAGTGATCATTCCGCATGCGGGCATCGTGTCAGACCGGGCACCCGAAGCCGCTCAGCCGGTCAGCGCCGAGCTCTTGAGGACCACCAGCAGCACCAGCACGGCGAACAGCACCACACACCCGGCCGCCTGCACCGGTGTACGGCGCTGCGCCGGGGCGTACGCGTAGACGACGGTGACGACCCCACCGGTCAGCAGTCCGCCCAGATGCCCCTCCCACGAGGTGAAGGACGCCGAGATCACCATCCAGACCAGGAACCCCGCCAGGAACCGGTTCACCGCCCGCATGTCCCGGCCCAGCCGCCGGTTGATGACGTAGAAGGACGCCGCGAGACCGAAGACCGCTCCCGAGGCGCCCACCGCGGAGTCGAGAGGCGCGATCAGGTAGAGCAGCACCGAACCGCCCAGCGCGGACAGCAGATACAGCGCGAGATACCGGACCCGGCCCAGCTCCTGCTCGACGACCCGGCCCAGATTCCACAGCGCGTACATGTTGAAGAGGATGTGCAGCACCCCGAACGGCAGCGAACCGAAGGCGGACTCGCCCGGCGGCAGGTGCAGGAAGGCCCCGGTCAGCAGCCGGTACCACTCACCGTCCACCACACCCGTCACGTCGAAGCCCGGGAAACCCCCGTCCACGTAGACGTACTCGCTGCCGTCCGGGCCGGTCAGCCCGGCCCCCGTCATCGCGAACCGGTCGACGATCCCCGGACGGACCAGCTCGGCCAGGTACACCAGGATGTTGAGGCCCATCAGCACATACGTGACGAGCGGCACCGCGTTCCGTCCCGCCGCACCGCCGAACACCGTCCGCGCCTGCCGTACCGAGCGCTGCCCCTCCTTCACGCACTCCACGCAGTGATGGCCGACGGCCGCCTCCCGCATGCAGTCGGGGCAGATGAAGCGTTCGCAGCGGGTGCAGCTCACATACGTCTCGTACGAGGGGTGGCGATAGCACGTGGTGACGGCGGCCTCCATGGCCGGCTCCTTCATCGGGGGTGCGAACAGAGGCCGGTGGGGGCGGCGGCGATCAAGATAGCGAACCCGGGGGAGCGGATTAGGCTCGGGGTTCCTCACCGCCGACGATCGGAGCCCCCCTGATGACCGCCGAGGCGTTCCGGATCCTGCGCGCCGCCGGCCGCACACCTGTGGCGTGGCGGAACGGCGGGGGCACCACCCGCGAGATCGCCGCGTCCCCCGGCGCCACCACCGGCGCCTTCGACTGGCGGGTCAGCCTGGCGGACGTGGCCGAGGACGGGCCGTTCTCCCTGTTCCCGGGCGTCGACCGGACCCTGACGGTGGTGGAGGGGGCCGGAATGGACCTGATGGTGGACGGTGAGCACCACATCGTCGACGAGCCGTACTGGCCGCACGACTTCCCGGGTGACGTGGAGACGGACGGCCGGCTGCTGGCGGGCCCGGTCGTGAACCTCAACGTGATGTACCGCAGGGACCGCGTCCGGGCCGAGACCGCGGTGGTACGCGGCACCCTCCGGCTGATGGCTCCGGAGGGCGGGGCGGTGCTGGCCGTGGCGCTGGAGGACGGTGCCGTCATCGACGGCACGGACGTCCGGCTCGGCTGCTACGACGCGGTGCTGCTGCGGAGCAGGGCGTCGTGCGTGCTGCGGACCCAGGGTGACGCGGCGCTGGTGACCGTGTCGGGCTACGAGCCCGGTACCCAGTAGCGGTGCACCTCGGAGACGGCCGGGGGCTCACTCGGGGCGGGCAGACCCTGCTTCTCGGCGACGGGCATGATCACCGCGCCGAACTTGTCCATGGCCTCCTGGGACTCCCAGAGGTCGTACACCTCGATGCCCGAATCGGTGGCCACGCAGACGTGCGAGAGGCAGCCCGCGAACGTGTCGCCGGGCAGTGACTGCAGTTCCGCGTTGAGCGCGTCGTACTGGTCCGTCGTCACACCCGGCAGCGACGCCTTCATGAAGATCGCCATCTGAACTCACCTCGGAGGGGGAGCGGCCCTCCCCGCCGCCCGGACGGCGGCTTCCACCCCTTCCAGCACACCATGCCGGGGCCGCCGTGGCATCCGTCCGGGTGGTCCGTCGCCGTGCGCGGGGGAATCCGGACAGGGGGTGTCGGGATTCCCGGGTTCGATGGAGCCATGACCTCATCGAACTGGACGGACTTCCGGACCGCCGAACCGGACTTCGCCGACACCGTGCGCCGTCGCTTCGAGCAGTACAGGCACCACGTCCTGGCGACCCTGCGCACGGACGGCTCGCCCCGCGTGACCGGACTCGAAGTGGACTTCCGGCTGGACGAGCCGCTCCTGGGCATGATGCCGAACTCGCGCAAGGCACTGGACCTGCGCCGCGACCCCCGCTTCGCGGTGCAGGCGAACCCGGGCCCCGACGCCGAGATGGCCGACGGGGACGTACGGATCTCCGGACGCGCGGTGGAGGTGACCGACCCGGACCTGCTGGCCCGCTTCATCGACGAGGTGAAGCCGCCGGAACCCTTCCACCTCTTCCGGGTGGAGCTCACCGAGGTCGTACGCACCGGCATCGAGGGCGGCGACACCCTGGTCGTCCAGGTCTGGCGCCCCGGCCGGCCCCTGCACACGATCCGCCGGGGCAACGACGACGGGCCGACGGTCACAGAGCCCTGACGGGGCCCGGGCGGGGCTGCGGGGACGGGGCCCGTCCGGAGCCGCGGCCGCCGGGCGGAGAATGGGCGGGTGCCTACCAAGAAGAAGCCCCAGGTGACCCCCTCGCCCGAGCGCCGCGACGAACTGCTCGCCACCGCCGCCGAGGTGTTCGCCGCCCAGGGATACAACGCCACGACCGTCCGCAGGATCGCGGACGCGGCCGGCATGCTCGCGGGCAGCCTCTACTACCACTTCGATTCCAAGGAATCGATGCTCGACGAGATCCTCTCCACCTTCCTGAACGAGCTCTGGGAGGGGTACGACGCCGTCCTCGACGCGGGGCTCGGCCCCCGGGAGACCATCGAGGCACTCGTCACCGAATCCTTCCGCGAGATCGACCGGCACCGTGCCGCCGTCGCCATCTACCAGAAGGAGGCCCGGCACCTGGCGGCCCAGCCCCGGTTCCAGTACCTCGTCGAGTCCCAGGAGAAGTTCGAGAAGGCCTGGCTCGGCACCTTGGAGCGAGGCGTCGCCGACCGGACCTTCCGGGACGACCTCGACATCCGCCTCACCTACCGGTTCGTCCGCGACACCGTCTGGGTCGCCGCGTCCTGGTACCGGCCGGGCGGCCGGCACAGCCCGGAGGAGATCGCCCGCCAGTACCTCTCGATGGTCCTGGACGGCATCGCGTCGCCTCATTGAACCGGCCGGGGGACGGTCCGCGGGACGGGCCCGAATGAGCTCCGCGGGATGGGTTCGAACAGTTCTGAAAGGCCCCTCGGCCTGACGCCCCAAGGGATCTCCCGGAAGTCCACCGGCCGGCGGCGCGGCGTGTCCCACCGCTGGTCGGCAGATCGTGCTACGGTGGTCCGGTTGCAGTTTTGGTACCCATGAACTTTATGTGCGCCTGACGGGAATGCTTCCTCAGGCGCTTTATTGTTTTCCGGCTTTCTCCGGGTGGGGCTCAATGCGGCGACTTGGAATTCGTAAAGTGCGGATTTCCGGCACTGCACCTGTTTTAGGAGAATGACATGGCTACTGGAACCGTGAAGTGGTTCAACTCGGAAAAGGGCTTCGGCTTCATCGAGCAGGACGGCGGCGGCGCCGACGTCTTCGCCCACTACTCCAACATCGCCACCCAGGGCTTCCGTGAGCTCCAGGAGGGCCAGAAGGTCTCCTTCGACGTCACGCAGGGCCAGAAGGGCCCGCAGGCGGAGAACATCGTCCCGGCCTAATTGCCGGACGCGTACCTCGCAGCCGGGGCCCGCACCGTGAAGGTGCGGGTCCCGGCTTGTGCTGTCCCTGGGAAGTAACGCAAAGACGGGCGCCGACCGGCGCCCCGCACCGGGTGCGACGAAGCACCCCGGGAGTCCCGAGCGTTCCGCGCGCCGCGTACGGCGGTAGGACCACACGTCCACGCAGCCCCCGGAACTCTCCAGTAGTCCCCAGCAGTCCCACGTAGTTCCCAGGAATCCCCCAGGAGGGCAATTCCGTATGACCCGCTCCGAACGTCAGGACCGTCCCGCCCGCAATCGCCCGTCGAGGGGGCGTGGCACGGCCCAGGCAAAGGCAACCGCACAGGGTTCCGGCAAGGGATCCGGCAAGGCGTCTCCCCGTCGCAGGGCCACGCCGCCGCAGGGTGAGTTCGCCCTGCCCGAAACCATGACCCCCGCACTGCCCGCCGTCGAGGCGTTCGCCGAGCTGGACATGCCCGCCGCCCTGCTGAAAACCCTTGCCGCGCAGGGCGTCACCGACCCGTTCCCGATCCAGGGCGCCACCCTGCCGAACTCGCTCGCCGGCCGGGACATCCTCGGCCGAGGCCGCACCGGCTCCGGTAAGACCCTCGCCTTCGGCCTCGCACTGCTCGCCCGCACCGCCGGGCGCCGCTCCGAGCCGAAGGCGCCGCTGGCGCTCGTCCTCGTCCCGACCCGCGAGCTCGCCCAGCAGGTCACCGACGCGCTGACGCCCTACGCCACCGCGGTCAACCTGCGGATGGCCACCGTCGTCGGCGGCATGTCGATCAGCAAGCAGTCCGGCACGCTGCGCCGCGGCGCAGAGGTGCTCGTCGCCACGCCGGGCCGGCTCAAGGACCTCATCGAGCGCGGCGACTGCCGCCTGGACGATGTCGCCATCACCGTCCTCGACGAGGCCGACCAGATGGCCGACATGGGCTTCATGCCGCAGGTCGTCGCGCTGCTCAAGCAGGTCGAGGAAGGCGGGCAGCGGATGCTGTTCTCCGCGACCCTGGACAAGAACATCGACCGGCTGGTCAAGATGTTCCTGACCGACCCCGTCGTGCACTCGGTCGACCCGTCCGCCGGCGCGGTCACCACCATGGAGCACCACGTGCTCCATGTACTCGACGAGACCGACAAGAAGGCCGTCGCCACGAAGATCGCCGCCCGTGAGGGCCGCGTGATCATGTTCGTCGACACCAAGCGCGCCGCGGACCGCTTCGCCAAGCGGCTGCTCGCCAGCGGTGTACGGGCCTCCGCGCTGCACGGCGGGCGTTCCCAGCCGCAGCGCAACCGGACCCTGGACCAGTTCAAGACCGGTGAGGTCACCGTGCTCGTCGCGACGAACGTGGCGGCCCGCGGCATCCATGTCGACGACCTCGACCTGGTCGTCAACGTGGATCCGCCCACCGACCACAAGGACTACCTCCACCGCGGTGGACGCACGGCGCGCGCCGGCGAGTCCGGCAGCGTCGTCACGCTGGTGCTGCCCGAGGAGAAGCGGGAGATGACCCGCCTGATGCAGGACGCGGGCATCGCCCCCCGCACCACGCGCATCAGGTCCAGCGACGAGGAGCTCACCCGGATCACCGGGGCGCGCGAACCGTCCGGTATCGCGATCGTGGTCGAGGTTCCGCAGCCGACCCCGCCGAAGCCGCGCACGCGGTCCGGCGGCGGTACGGGTACGGGCACCGGCACCGGCGGCGGGTTCCGCTCGGGCAGCCGCGGCCGGGGCCGTCGCGGTGGCGCCGGCGGCGCGGGTGCTGCCGGGGGCAGCGGCGCGCAGGGTGCGGGCGGCGCGGGTCGCGCCGGTGGCACGGGTGGTGCGGCTCGCTCCGGCGGTGCGGGCGGTACCGGTCGCTCCGGAGGTTCCGGTGGCGCGGGTCGCGCCGGGGGCGCCGGCCGGGGTGGCGCGCCTGCACGGGGCCGTCGCGCGGCGTAGCAGTCACCTTTCAGCCCGTCCGGCGTTCGAGGACGGAGCGGCAGCCGGGTTCGCCCGCAGCACCGCTTCCGTCCTCAAGCGCCGGACGGGCTCTTTCGCGCCCTCACGAATCAAGCTCCTTCGGCGATCGAGGAGCGGAGTGCGGAGGCAGCCCCCCGTGAGGGGACGGCACGGGCGACCCCAGCCGCCCCAGCACCTCCGTGCCGAACGCCCGCAGCAACGGGTCGTCCGCCGCGCACCACGCGGCCGCCGCCTGGCGGGTCTCCTCGTCGCCGCGCTCGCCCAGCGCCTCGGCCGATGCCTGCCAGTTGTCCAGCCCCGGGCCCCCGGACCGCAGAGCCCGCCGCGCCAGTTCCTCGAAGGAGGCGCGCACACCCAGTTCCGCCTCCAGGACCGTGGCGATCGCACCGTGCCCCGTCTGCTGGTCCCGGCCCGCGGCCGGCCGGCCGTCGCGGACGAGTTCGACGCTCAGCGTCTCCCCGCCGTCGGCCACCGTCCGGCGCACCACCACCTCGTACGCGTCAGTGTCCCCGTACAACTCCCGCAGGCCCGCGCGCATCTCCTGCTCCAGGTCGGTGTCCAGCAGGCGCCGCGCCTCGCCCAGCGCCTCCTCGACGGCACCCTCCACCGCTCCCGCGCCATGGCTCAGCAGCGCGCGGACCGTCGGCAGGGAGCCCCGCCGGGCCGCGAGCAGCAGCGGCGACTCGCCCTCGGGGCCCGGCAGACAGGGGTCGGCGCCGTACGCCAGCAGCACCCCGGCGGTCCGTGCGTGACCGAGCCCCACCGCCCACCGCAACGCCGTGAAACCGAACTGCTCCCGCAGATCCGGCCGCGCCCCGGCCGCCAGCAGTGCCTCTGCCACCTCCGTGTGCCCGCCGCACGCCGCCCCGCACAGCGGCAGGTCGCCCGCCTCCGGACCACAGGCCCGGTCGGGGTCGGCGCCCGCCGCGAGGAGCAGCCGCACCACCCCCGGACGGTCCGACACCGCCGCGAGATAGAGCGCACTCGCCCCGTCCTCGTCCACCGACTCGGCGGACACACCGCTGCGGAGCAGCCGTACGACGGCGTTCTCGCCCTCGTACAGCGCATCGAACAGGCGGTGTCCGCCCGCTGCTGCCGCCATCGGATCTTCTGTCACATTTCGACTGTAATACGCCGCGCGGCAAGGCCACTTGTCCGGAGCGGGCCGTTCTCAGGTGGTGCAGTCCAGCACGGTCCGGCACAGCGCGCACCGCGCCCGCACCCGGCCACGGACCGGCACCCTGTTGCGCTGATGGCACGTCGGGCACGCGAACGCGACCCGCAGCCCGTCCCCGCCCGCCTCGAAGGCGTACGGAACCCCGGGCCCCGGGACCGGAGCCGCACCGGGATGGTCCTGGGCGTACCGCCGGTCCTTGGCGTACCGGCGGCGGCCCGCCCAGCCCGCGGCCGTCAGCGGTGGCTGCGCGCTCTCGCGCAGGGCCTGGGCCCGGCCCTTGGTGTACGCGGTGTACGCCTGCGGGCTGGTGAACCACGGCGAGGGATCCTCGTCGAAGGCGAGCGCCCGCTTGGCCAGCACGTACCCGAACTCCTCCGGAGTGAGGTAGCCGAGCTTCTGGCTGGACGTGGCGTCCTCCCGGAACGCGTCCAGCAGCAGCCAGCCCGCCCCCAGATACGCCGCCGCGGTGTCGGTGAGGATCTCGTTGTCCCGGGTCCCCGGGAACTCCAGGCCGAGCCGGTGCAGCAGCACATGCATGACCTCGTGCGACAGCGCGGCACCGATGTCCCGGCGATGGGTACGGAAGCGGTCGTTCAGCTCGATGAAGTACTCCGGCCCCGCCGCGAGTTCGACACTTCCCGCATGCTCCATCGCACGGAAGGCCACGACCATCCGCGCGTCCGGCAGCCGCAGGTGCTGCACCATCGCACGCGCCACCCGCTGCGCACCGAGATGCAGATCGTCCGCGTCGGCGAACGCCGCGTCGGCGGGGGCGAGGCTCGGGGCGAAGCGGTGCACGCCGTCGTACGACAGGCGGCGGTACAGCGCGGTGATCGCGGAGCGGACGGTGTCCAGATGCGGGAAACCGTGCACCACCGGGTTGCCTCGGGGGCTGTCCGCCACGTCCTCACCCCCACTTCGCGACGCTCGGCTCCGCACCACTGTAGACCGGGGCGGGCGGGGCCCGTCAGACGTCCGCACCCTCCGGGCCGGGCGCCCGCGCGGGCGCACCCGGGCCCAGTTCCGCGTACGGAGCCGCCGCACCCTCCACCTCCAGCACCCACACCTCGTTGGTCCCGTCCCGCAGCACCGGACCCGGCACGTACAGCGTCCGCTGCGGGCCCGCCGCCCAGTAGCGCCCGAGGCAGAACCCGTTGACCCAGACGAACCCACGGGTCCAGCCCGGCAGTTCGAACCCCGCATGTCCGGTTCCGGACACGTCGGCGACCTCGAACGTGCCCCGGTACAGGCCGGTCCCCCCGGACCCGTCGACCGGCACGAACGGGACACCCTCCAACGCGTCCGCCCCGTCGAACGCGTCGAGCCGCAGCGCCCGCGCCCGTACGCCGTGCAGGAACTGGCGCTCGTGCAGCACACCCCCGCTGATCCCCTTCGGCTCACCCAGCCGGGGCCCGTAGTTGACCCGGCCCAGCGACTCCACCCACAGCTCCACCTCGGCGGGCCCGCCCACCGGTTCCGCCAGCGTGCTGTCCGCCTCGCTCAGCACGCCCCGGCGGACCCCGTCCACGTACACGACCGCCCGGTCCCGCAGCCCCGAAACCCCCAGGGTGTACGGGGCGCGCGGACCCGGTACGGCGACCCGGTAGCGCACCAGGCCGCGGTCCACCCCCAGCTCCTCGAACGTGGGCGGGACACCGGACTCAGCCGTCTCCTCGTCGCCCAGCGCCTCCATGACATCGGGCAGCGGCGCCCACTCGGACAGTTCGGCCCGTACCGGAGCCAGGCCGGCGGGCTCGGCGGGCAGCGGGGGCAGCGGCCCGTCCGCGTACGGGGCGAGGATCTCCCGGAACAGGTGGAACTTCTCCGTGGCCCGCCCGTACTCGTCGACCGGAGCGTCGTAGTCGTACGACGTCACCGTCGGCAGCAGGTCCCCGTCCTGGAGCGGCCCGGAACGGTTGGCGCCCGCCCAGCCCGCGAAGTTCGTCCCCCCGTGCGCCATGTAGATGTTCACCGAGGCCCCGCACTCCAGGATCTCCCGCAGCGCGTCGGCGGCCTGCGCCGGATCGCGCAGGACCGGCGGCGCCCCCCAGTGCTCGAACCAGCCGCACCAGAACTCCATGCACATCAGCGGACCACCGGGCTGATGACGGCGCAGCACCCGGAACGCCTCGCGCGCGCCCGAACCGAAGTTCGCGGTGGCGAGCAGGCCGGGCACCGAACCGCCGGTGAGCATGTGGTCCTCGGGACCGTCGGAGGTGAACAGCGGAACGCTCACACCGGACTCACCGAGCATCGCCGCGATCCGGCGCAGATGGACGGCGTCGGTGCCGTAGCTGCCGTACTCGTTCTCCGCCTGGACCATGATCACCGGGCCGCCGCGGTCGGTCTGCCGCTCCACCACCTGCGGCAGCAGCTCGGCGAACCACCGCTCCACCGCGTCCAGGTACCCGGCGTCCCGGGTCCGCACCCGCCGCCCGAACCGACCGGTCACCCAGACGGGCAGCCCGCCGTTCTCCCACTCCGCGCAGATGTACGGCCCCGGGCGGACGATCGCCCACAGACCCGCTCGCCGCACCGCGTCCAGGAAACGGCCGAGCGCCCCGACGTCCCGGAACTCGCCGGGCCGCGGCTCGTGGAGGTTCCACGGCACATACGTCTCGACGCAGTTCAGACCCATCGCCCGCAGCATCGACAGCCGGTGCTCCCACTGCGCCTCGTGCACCCGGAAGTAGTGCAGGGCCCCCGACAGCAGCCGTACGGGCTTCCCGTCGATCCGGAAGTGGTCGTCCGCCACGGTGAAGTCAGCCATCGTGCTCGTTCTCTCCTGATGCGCGCGGTCCCGTGAACGCCGCGCAGCGCGGCCCGGTACGAGCGCAACGCGGTACGTGGGACGGAGCGGGCGAACCCGGGAGCAATGTCACGGCCCAGCCTCACCCCCTGGCGTGCGGCCGGTCCATGGACAAAGATCACTGCTGATTGGACGCAGCACACGACGCCGCACGTCACATGGTCGCGGACGGAGGAGCGAAGGCCGATGTACCACACCTGGATGCGCTTCTTCACCCCGAGCCCGCTCCACCACCGCCTCGGCCTGGTCTGCCTGGGGGTGGGCCTGCAGCACGGCACGCTGCCGACCGTCGGCCCCCGCACCCTGGACCACCACGTGGCCGTCGTCATCAACGCGGGCAGCGGATGGTTCGCGGGTCAGGACGGGCGCCGGGTGCCCGTCACCGCGCCCAGCCTGATCTGGCTGACCCCCGGCACCCCGCACCACTACGGCGCCGACCCGGTCACCGGCTGGGACGAGAGCTTCGTCGACTTCACCGGCCCCGCCACCACCACGTACACCGAACTCGGCTACATCGAACCCGAACGCCCGCTCGTCCCGCTCGCCGACACCGCGGGGCCGCGTGCCGCCGTGGGCCGGATGGTGAGGGCGGCCCGGCGCGGCAACCCCCTGCTGGAGGTGGAGACGGGGGCGGCCGTCCACGAACTCCTGGTCGCGCTCCGCCGGGCGCGCGCCGACGTCAGCCCCGACGGCGACCCGGTGCTGCAGGCCCTGGCCCGTGACGCCTTCCAGCCGTTCTCCGTCGCCGAGCACGCCGCCCGGCACGGCATGACGCCCGCCGAACTGCGCACGGCGGTGCGGCGGGGGGCCGGGTGCAGCCCGAAGGACTACCTCCTCGGCATCCGCCTCGGACGCGCCAAGGAGCTCCTGGCCACCGGGGATCTGCCCGTCGCCGCTGTCGCCCGGCGGGTGGGGTACGACGACCCGGCGTACTTCTCCCGGCTGTTCGCCCGTCGCGTCGGCATGGCCCCGGTCCGCTTCCGCGAACAGCAGGGCCGTAGCGTGCCGGGCGGCTGGAGCGACCGTGTTCCGGACCCGGAGCACCCTCCGACGATCATCCCGTAGCCCGGTCCGTCTAAGCTCGATGACCATGACCACGAGCGACATCGACGATTCCGTAGGCGCCGAACTGAACCGGCTGCGCGAGAGCATCGACAACATCGACGCGGCTGTTGTCCACATGCTGGCCGAGCGTTTCAAGTGCACCCAGCAGGTCGGCCACCTCAAGGCCGCCCACCAGCTCCCCCCGGCCGATCCGGCCCGCGAGTCCCGCCAGATCGCCCGGCTCCGTCAACTGGCCGAGAGCGCCCATCTGGACCCGGCGTTCGCCGAGAAGCTGCTGAACTTCATCGTGGCGGAGGTCATCCGCCACCATGAACGGATCGCGGAGGAGTCGGCGGCGGGCGGCCCGGGGGAGTAGCGACGGGCGGCCCCGGGACAGGGGTTCAGGGCGAGATCTCCTCCAGCGGCCGGTTCGCCGTCTCCTCCGCCAGGGTTCCCGCCACCACCGCGCCCACCAGGGCCACCG
Source organism: Streptomyces sp. NBC_00385 (assembly GCF_035917155.1). Lineage (NCBI taxonomy): Bacteria > Bacillati > Actinomycetota > Actinomycetes > Kitasatosporales > Streptomycetaceae > Streptomyces > Streptomyces sp. NBC_00385. The sequence continues at coordinate 6,626,484 of NZ_CP107951.1, forward strand.
CTCCGAGCATCACGAACACCGCGGTGACGCTGTCGCCGGCCGCGTAGACGACGCCCACCAGGATCGGGCCGAGGATCACGCCCAGCCGGTTGACCGCGCCGCCGACGCTGCAGCCCAGGGCGCGCATCCGGGTCGGGTAGAGCTCGGGTGTGTACAGGTACAGGCAGATGTTGGAGCCGAAGAAGCCGACCGCCGAGAGCGAGGTCCAGATCAGGACCTGTGCGGGGGTGCCGGCGCCGAGCGCGGCCAGGGTGAGCAGGAGCGCGGCCGAGGCGCCGAGGCAGATCGCGAAGATCCGGCGGCGGCCGAGGACGTCCACGGTGAGGGCGACGACCAGACAGCCGAGCAGGCCGGCGACCGAGGTCACCGTGGAGTAGAGCAGGGCGTCGGAGAGGGGGAGGCCGTACGCGTCCTTGTAGATGCTGGGCAGCCAGGACGTCACGCCGTAGTTCACGAAGTAGCCGGTGAACCAGATCGCGCCGACCACCAGCGTGCGGCGCCGGTAGCGTCCGGTGAACAGGCCGCGCAGACCGGTCGCGGTGCGCTCCGCGGGGGTGGCGGTGGCCGCTGCCACGGGTTCGTGGGCGGCGGGGGCGGGGCCGGTCGGGCGCGGGAGCGGTTCGCCCGTCGCCGCCGACACCTTCGCCTCGATCCCGGTCATCACCGCGTCGGCCTCTTCCAGCCGGCCCCGTTCCGCCAGCCAGCGCGGCGACTCGGGGACCTTGCGCTGGACGAGGAAGGCCAGCAGGCCGGGCACGGCCGCGACCGCGAACATCACGCGCCAGCCCGCCGCCGGGACCACCCAGGCCGCGACCAGGGCGCCGATGGTGAGACCGGCCGGGAAGACGAGCTCGTACAGCAGGACGAAGCGGCCCCGTTTGAAGCTCCGGGTGATCTCGCTGATGAAGGCCGCCGCCACCGGCACCTCGCCGCCGATCGCGAGCCCCTGCACGAAGCGCAGGGCCAGGAACGGGGCGAGCGAGGTGCACGCGGTCAGCGCCAGGCTCACTAGACCGGATGCGGCCACGCAGTACGCGATCACCTTCACCCGGCCGTAGCGGTCGGCCAGCCGGCCCGACAGCAGCGCGCCGACGAGCATGCCCGCCGAGCCCACCGTGAGGACCGCCGTGGCGTCGCCCGTGGACAGCTGCCACTCGTCGCGGAGCTCCGGCAGCGCGTAGGCGATCAGCAACTGGTCGAAGGCTTCGAAGAAGGTGACGACACCCACGATCAGGCGGACGGTGACGTGCCAGCGGGAGAGCGGCAGGCGCTCGAAGCGGGCGGCGATGGTGGCGCGGGTGGTGCCGGCCGGCGAGGCGCCGGGGGCGACGGCGTCCTTCGAGGTGTCGGTGCTCATCCAGGGTTCCTCCTGCTCCGCGTGGGGCCGGAGCGGTTGGGGAGCCAGGTGTACGGGGTCACAGAGGGGAGGGGAACGAGGTGAGCGTACGGGTGGGAACGGCCGCACGGTGCTCGTGAGCTTGTGAAGTCACCCACGCGCCTCTGTAAGTGCCTAGCTTTTAAGTGCTTAAGTTTTACCGGTCCAGGGGTGCGGGCCGTCAAGCCCCCGGGAGGCAAAAGGAGATTTTGCCGAGGGGGCTTGCGGACAATTACTTAAGCACTTAGATTTTTAGCTCTGAGGTAATCGATTCGATCGCAGGAGGCCAACTGATGCTTGCCGACGAGGTGTTGGTCGCGGGGCAGTGGCGACAGGGCCGTGGCGCCCTCATCGAGACGGTCGACCCGGCCACGGGCCAGGTCATCGCCACCGTGCACGCCGCATCCCTCGACGACGTCGAGGAGGCCGCCACCGCGGCCGCCCGCGCCGCCCACGACCCCGCCTGGCGCGAGCTCCCCGCCCACCTCCGCGCCCGGCTGCTCCACCGCATCGCCGACCTCGTCGAGCAGAGCGCCGACACGCTCTCCGCCCTGCAGACCGCCGACACCGGCAAATGCCGCACCGAGACCCGCGCCCTCGTCCACAGCGCCGCCGGCACCTTCCGCTACACCGCCGCCGCCCTGGAGACCGCCGAGGACACCCTCACCCCCGCCCGCGGCCCGTACGTCACGATGAGCGTCCACGAACCCATCGGCGTCGTCGGCGCGATCACCCCCTGGAACTCGCCGATCGCCAGCGACGCCCAGAAGCTCGCCCCCGCCCTCGCCGCAGGCAACGCCGTCCTCCTCAAGCCCGCCGAGTGGACCCCCCTCGTCGCCCTCGCACTCGGCCGCCTCGTCCACCGGGCACTCACCGAGGCCGGGCTGCCCACCGCCCTGCTCTCCGTCCTGCCCGGCCGCGGCAGCGTCATCGGCGACGCGATCGTCCGCCACCGGGCCGTGGAGAAGATCACCTTCACCGGCGGCACCTCCACCGGCCGCACCCTCGCCCACGCAGCCGCCGACAAACTCATCCCCGTCTCCCTCGAACTCGGCGGCAAGTCCCCGACGATCGTGCTGGAGGACGCCGACCTGGAGCAGGCCCTCGCCGGCGTCATGTACGGCGTCTTCTCCTCCAGCGGACAGAGCTGCATCGCCGGCTCCCGGCTGTTCATCGCCCGCTCCCGCTACGAGGAGTTCCTCGGCGAACTCGTCTCCCGTACCGGGAAGCTCCGCGTCGGACCCGGCACCGACCCCGACACCCAGGTCGCCCCGCTCGTCCACCACCGCCACCGCGACAGCGTCGCCGCCTACGTGGACCTGGCCCGCGAGGAAGGTGCCACCGTCCGGTGCGGGGGAGCGGCACCGGAGTCAGAGCGCTACCGCGACGGCGCCTACTACCTCCCCACCGTCCTGGACGGCCTGCCCAACACCGCCCGCGTCTGCCAGGAGGAGATCTTCGGACCCGTCGTCGTCGCCCTGCCCTTCGACGACGAGGACGACCTCGTCACCCAGGCCAACGACAGCGTCTACGGACTGGCCTGCGGCATCTGGACCCGCGACCACGCCAGAGCCTGGCGCCTCGCCCGCCGTATCGACGCGGGCACGGTCTGGATCAACACGTACAAGCAGTTCAGCATCTCCACCCCGTTCGGCGGGCTGAAGGACAGCGGCATCGGCACCGAGAAGGGCCGCGACCTCATCCGCGGCTACCAGCGGCAGAAGTCCCTCTACTGGGCCACCGACACCACCCCCCTGCCCTGGGCCGCCCAGTGAAGCCGAGCGAGAAGAACCCGGAGCCCCCCATGCCGTACGAGAACACCCCACGCCCCCTGCCGGCCCCCGTCGCCCGGCTGCGCGCCCTGCGCTCCGTCGAGCTCCGCACCCCCGCCTTCACCGAGTCCGCCGACTTCTACCGCGAGGTCTGGGGCCTGGAACCCGTCGAGCAGGAAGCCGACGCCACCTGGCTGCGCGGCACCGGCGAGGAACACCACGTCCTCCACCTCGCCCGCGGCGAGCACAACGGCCTCGGCCGCATCACCTTCGCCGTCACCACCCCCGCCGAGATCGACGAGGCCGCCCGCCGCCTCCTCGCCAGGGGCATCGTCCCCGTCGCAGGACCCGGCCCCCTCGACCAGGTCGGCGGCGGCTACGGACTCCGCTTCACCGACCCCGAGGGCCGGCTGATCGAACTCAGCGCCCAGACCCACGCCGTGACCCCGCGCGGCCGGGACGCCGCCGTCCCCGTCGGCGTCACCCACACCGTCCTCAACACCACGGACATCGACGCCGCCGTCGCCTTCTACACCTCGGTCCTCGGCCTGCGCGTCTCCGACTGGTCCGAACACCAGATGGCGTTCCTGCGCTGCAACGCCGACCACCACTGCATCGCGTTCAACCAGGCCGAGTGGACCTCCCTCAACCACGTCGCCTACGAGATGACGTCCGTCGACCACTTCATGCGCGGCCTCGGCCGCCTGCGCCACCACGGCATCAACCCCCAGTGGGGGCCCGGCCGGCACGGCCCCGGCAACAACACCTTCTCCTACTTCACCGACCCCGCCGGACTCGTCTGCGAATACACCTCCGAGGTCGCCCAGATCGTCGAGGACGCCTGGATCGCCAAGGTCTGGCGCCGCACCCCCGACCTCTCCGACCTCTGGGGAACCGCCGGACCGCCCTCCCCCGGCATCCGCAGCCACATGGCCGGCACCCCCGACCCCGGCCCCCTCGCCACCACCGCCGACACCACCGAAGAGGTGACCGCATGACCGCCACCCTCACCCCCCGGCCGGACACCACCACCCGCCCCGCCCGCCCCGTGCGCCGCATCGGCCTCGTCGGCTGGGGCGCCATCGGACGCGTCGTCGGCACCGCCCTCGCCGAAGGCCACATCCCCGGCGCCGAACTCACCTGCATCATCGACAACCGTCCCCTCGTCGACGCCCCCGCACCCCAGCTCTCCTTCGAGGACGCCCTCACCGTCTGCGACCTCGTCGTCGAAGCAGCGGGCCAGGCCGTCGTACGCGAATGGGCCGAGCGCGTCCTCGACAGCGGCGCCGACCTGCTCATCGCCTCCACCGGCGCCCTCGTCGACCCCGCCCTCACCGACCGGCTGCGCGCCGCCGGACCCGGACGCGTCTACTTCACCGGCGGAGCCGTCGGCGGACTCGACCTCCTCCAGGCCGTCCGCGGACTCGGCCCCCTCACCTCCGTCACCCTCACCACCACCAAACTCCCCGGCACCCTCCACCAGCCCTGGATGGACGCGGAGCTGACCGAGAGGCTGCGGACCACCACCGAACCCGTCGAGGTGATGCGCGGCACCGCGATCGACGTCCCGGTGAAGTTCCCCAAGTCGACGAACGTCGCCGCATCCGTCGCCCTCGCCACCGGCGACCCCGCCCTCGTCGAGGTCGTCGTCGTCGCCGACCCGGCCGCCACCCTCACCCGGCACGTCATCGAAGCGGCCGGCCCGCACGGCACGTACCGCTTCGAGGTCGCCCACCGGCCCGACGAAGCCAACCCCGCCACCAGTCAGGTCGTCCCGCACGCCGTGCTCCGCAGCCTCGGCGCCGTCGTCGGCCGGGCGGGACAGATCCTGTGACCGCCGTCGCCGCCGCCGCCACCGTCGCCGGGGTCCATACACGGGAAGCCGGCGACCCGGACGCCCCGCTGCTCCTGTGCCTCCACGGCATCGGCTCCTCCTCCGCCGCCTTCGCCCCCCAACTCGACGGCCTCGCCGACCAGGTACGCATCGTGGCCTGGGACGCCCCCGGCTACGCGGACTCCGCCGACCCGGACAGCGCCCCCGGCCTCGACGGCTACGCCGACACCGCCGCCGCCCTCATCCGCGCACACGGCGGCCCCGCCCACGTCCTCGGCGTCTCCTGGGGCGGCGTCATCGCACTGCGCCTCGCCACCCGTCACCCCGACCTCGTCGCCTCCCTGATCGTCGCCGACTCCAGCCGCGGCTCCGGCACCCACCCGGAGAAGGCCGAAGCCATGCGCGGGCGTGCGCACCAACTCGCCGGCCAGGGGCCCGAAGCCTTCGCCGCCGCCCGCGGACCACGCCTCGTCTCCGCCGGCGCACCCCCCGAACTCGTCGCACGCGTCGTCGCCACCATGGCCGCCGCCATCCGCAGCCCCGGCTACGGATACGCCGCCGCCGCCATGGCCGAAGCCGACCTCACCGACGACCTCCCCGCCATCACCGCACCCGCCCTCGTGCTGTGCGGCGAACAGGACACCGTCACCGGAACCGACGAGTCACAGGCCATCGCCGGCGGACTCACCAAGTCCGTCTACGTCACCCTCTCCGGCGCCGGACACCTCTCCAACCAGGAACGCCCCGAGGCCTTCAACGCCTGGGTCCGCGCCCACCTCCACGTCGTCGCCCGCGTTCCCGCGTAACGACGAGTCCACCCCCCGCCACAGAACCAGGAGCATCCCGTGCCCATCGACAACACCCCGTACGAGACCGACGGCGACCTCGCGAAGTTCACCGACTCCCTCATCGCCACCAAGGACTCCCGCGAACCCGACTGGAACACCCTGTCCTTCCAGGAGAAGGCCGGCGCCCAGTACCGCCGCGCCCAGATCCGCTACGTCGGCTCCGGCGCCACCGGCAACCACGAGAACGACAACCGCATCCTGCCCTCCGGCGGCTTCACCCTCTCCAACATGCTGCTCCCGCCCGGCGCCGAAGGGCCCGAGCACACCCACCACGACGTCGAGGAGGCCTTCTTCGTCCTGGAGGGCCAGGTCAAGGTCGGCATCCACCGCGGCGCCGACGAGGCCGAGTACCGCACCCTCGGCTACCGCGACATGATCGTCGTCCCCGCCGGAGTGGCCCGCTCGCTGAAGAACGAGGGCGACACCGACGCCCTGTTCTGCGTCATCATCGGCACCCAGAAGCCGCAGGTCCCCACCTACCCCGCGCACTCCCCGATGCACGGCATCACCCGCGACTGATGGCCACCGACGACACCCCCCGTACGGTCGTCGTCACCGGCGCCGGCCGCGGCCTGGGACTGGCCGCGGCCCGCCGGATCGGCGGCGACGGCCACCGCGTCGTCATCGCCGAACTCGACGAGGCCACCGGCCGGCAGGCCGCCCGGGAACTGCGCGCCGAAGGCATCACCGCCGACTACCACCCGCTCGACGTCGCCGACCCCGACTCCACCGCCGCCCTGGCCGCCACCCTCGCCTGCGACGGCAGCCGGCTGTACGGACTGGTCAACAACGCCGGACTCGCCAACGCGGTGGGCGGCAAACCGTTCCACGAGATCGACATCGAGGCGTGGGACCGCATCATGACGGTCAACGCCCGCGGCCCCTGGCTCGTCGCCCGCGCCCTCCTCCCGCTCATGCGGGCCCACGGCAGCGGACGCATCGTCAACCTCGCCTCGGACGCCGCCCTGTACGGATCGCCCCGCCTCGCCCACTACATCGCCTCCAAGGGCGCCGTCATCTCCCTGACCCGGGCCATGGCACGCGAGACCGGAGACTTCGGCATCACCGTCAACGCCGTCGCCCCCGGCCTCACCGAGGGGGAGTCCGCCGTGGACATCCCCACTGAGCGCCACGAGCTGTACCGCCTCAACCGGGCCATCTCCCGCCCCCAGCAACCCGCCGACCTCGTCGGGCTGATCGCCTTCCTCATCGGCGACGAATCCGGCTACATCACCGGCCAGACCCTCGCGGTCAACGGCGGCTTCACGATGCAGTGACGAAACCAGCCCGTCCGGGCACACCACGCCCGTCCGGCGATTGAGGACACCACCCGCACCGGGGTCCCGGCGCCCCGCGGAGCACCCCGCACCCCACCCCCAACCCGCAAGGAACCCCATGGACCTCCGCCTGAAAGGCCACCGCATCCTCGTCACCGGCGGCAGCTCCGGCGTCGGCCTCGCCACGGTCCGCACGCTGCTCGAAGAAGGCGCCCGCGTCGCCACCTGCGGCCGCCGCGCCGACGCCCTCGCCAAGGCCCTCGACGGCCTCGCCGGCCCGGACGCGCTCTACCACGCACCCTGCGACGTCCGCGACGAAGCCGCCGTACAGGCCTTCACCGAGGCCGCGGCCGACCACCTCGGCGGCCTCGACGGACTCGTCAACAACGCCGGCGCCTCCCGGATGAAACCCTTCGCCGAGACCACCGCCGACGACTGGCGCGACGAACTCGAACTCAAGTTCTTCGGCGTCCTCAACCCCCTCAACGCCGCCCTGCCCCACCTGCGCGCCTCCGGCCACGCCTCCGTCGTCAACATCAACGCCGTCCTCGCCAAACAACCCGAGACCGCACTGATGACCACCAGCGCCGCCCGCGCCGGCATCCTCAACCTCTCCACCTCCCTGTCCAAGGAACTCGCCCCCGACGGCATCCGCGTCAACTCCGTCTGCCTCGGCCTCGTCGACACCGGACAGTGGGAACGCCGCTACGCCGCCTCCGGCAGCCCCCTCGACTACACCGCCTGGCAGACCGCACTCGCCGCCGACCGCGGCATCGCACTCGGCCGCCTCGGCAACGCCGACGAAGTCGCGTACGCCGTCACCGCGCTCCTGTCACCCAGGGCCTCGTACATCACCGGCACCACCGTCGACGTCTGCGGCGGCGTCAACCGCGCCGTCGCGTAACCCACATCCCCCACCTCTTCAGGAGCACCCGACATGACCCGACCCAACGGCGGCGACCTGCTCGTCGAGACGCTGCGCGCACTCGGCGTCGACACGGTGTTCGGCATCGTCAGCGTGCACAACCTGCCGCTCGTCGAAGCCGTCGACCGAGACCTCCGCTTCGTCCCCGTCCGCCACGAAGCCGCAGCCGTCAACGCCGCCGACGGCTACGCACGCGCCACCGGCAACCTCGGCTGCGCCCTCACCAGCACCGGTACCGGAGCGGGCAACGCCGCCGGATCCCTCATCGAATCCCTGAGCTCCGGCACCCCCGTCCTCCACATCACCGGACAGATCGACAGCGAGTACCTCGGCTCCGGACGCGGCTTCATCCACGAGACCAAGGACCAGCTCGGCATGCTCCGCGCGGTCTCCACCCACGCCGTCACCGTCACCGACGCCGCATCCGCCGGCGACATCCTCCGCGACGCCGCAGCCCGCGCACTCACCGCCCCCCACGGGCCCGTCAGCGTCGAATGGCCCATCGACCTGCAGTTCGCCCCCCAGCAACTCACCGGCACCCCCCTGCCGAAACCGGCCACCCCCGCCCTGCCCGACCCTGCACTCCTCGACCGGGCCGCCGCCCTGCTCTCCGCAGCCCGCCGCCCCCTCGTCTGGGCCGGCGGCGGCGCCAACACCGCCCGCCCCGAACTCGCCGCACTCCTCGACGCCCTGAACGCCGGACTCGTCACCTCCAACTCCGGCCGCGGCTCCGTCCCCGAGTCCGACGACCGCGTCCTCGGCAACTACGCCACCGCACCCGCCGGCCGCGCCCTCCTCGCCGAAGCCGACGTCCTGCTCTCCATCGGCACCCACTTCCGCTCCAACGAAACCGCCGACTACAGCCTCGGACTCCCGCCCGTCCACATCCAGCTGGACCTGGACCCGGCAGCCCCCGGCCGCGTGTACCCCGCCACCGTCGCCCTCCACGGCGACGCCACCGCCGTACTCGCCGCACTCCTGGGACGCGTCACCAGCGGCACCACGGAAACGGCCTGGCCGGAACGCGTACGCAAGGCCCGCACCGACGCCCGCACCGCGCAACGCCACGCCATCGGACCCCAGGCCGCGATCAACGACGCCATCCGCGACGCCTGCCCGCCCGGATCCGTCATCGCCCGCGACGTCACCATCCCCTCCTCCACCTGGGGAAACCGCCTCCTGGAGATCACCGACCCGGCCACCAACGTCTTCCCGCGCGGCGGCGGCATCGGCCAGGGCCTCGCCATGGGCATCGGCGCCGCACTCGGCCGCCCCGACACCCCCACCGTCGTCATCGCCGGCGACGGAGGCCTCGCCGTCCACCTCGGCGAACTCCTCACCCTCGCCCAGGAGAAGCCCGACCTCACCCTCCTCGTCTTCAACGACGGCGGCTACGGCGTCCTGCGCAACATGCAGGACAACCACTTCCCCCGCCGCTCCGGAGTCGACCTCACCACCCCCGACTTCGCCCTCCTCGCCGCCGCCGTCGGCCTCCCGTACGCACGCATCGCCGCCGAAGCCGACGCCGGACCCGTCATCAAGGAGGCCATCGCCTCCCCGGGCCCCACCCTCGTCGAGATCGACCTCACCGCACTCGGCCCGATGAACACCCCCTTCACCCCGCCCGTCAAGCTCCCCGCCACCGCAACCGATACCTCTGGACAGGGAGGCAACCCGTCATGACAACCGCCGAGGAACCCCGGCTCGACCTGCTCGTCCACCGCATGACCTGGGAGGCCGACGGCGTCCTGAGCATCGAACTCACCCACCCCGACGGGCAGCCCCTCCCCGCCTGGCGGCCCGGCGCCCATATCGACGTACACACCGGCGGACACACCCGCCAGTACTCCCTGTGCTCCGACCCCGCCGACACCACCCACTGGCGCATCGGAGTCCTGCGCGAACCCGCCTCCCGCGGCGGCTCCGCCCACCTCCACACCCAGCTCCGCCCCGGCCAGACCCTCCACGTCCAGGGCCCCCGCAACCACTTCGAGCTCGACACCACGGGCGACGCCACCGGCTACCTCTTCATCGCCGGCGGCATCGGCATCACCCCGATCCTCGCCATGGCCCGCGAAGCCACCCGCACCACCACCCCCTGGCGCCTCGTCCACGGCGGCCGTACCCGCACCTCCATGGCCTTCGGCACCGAACTCGCGGCACTCGCCGAACTCCCCGGCGGATCAGCAGAGTTCGTGCCCCAGGACGAACACGGCCACCTCGACCTCGACACCCTCCTCGGCGACCTCGCCCCCGGCACCCAGGTCTACTGCTGCGGCCCCGAACCCCTCCTCGCAGCCATCGAGGAACGCCACCCCGACGCCCGCACGGAACGCTTCGCCGCTCCCGCCGCCGCACCCCGCGACGGCAAGGACACCGGCTTCGACATCGTCTGCTCCCGCACCGGACGCACCGTTGAAGTCGGCCCCGACACCTCCGTGCTCGACGCACTGGAGAACGCCGGCATCCCCGTCACGTCCTCCTGCCGCGACGGCATCTGCGGCACCTGCGAGACCAAGGTCCTCGAAGGCACCCCCGACCACCGCGACTTCCTCCTCAGCGAAACCGAACGCGAAGCAGGCGCCTCGATGATGCTCTGCGTCTCCCGCGCCCGCACCCCCCGCCTCGTACTCGACCTCTGACCCGCCCCCGAAGGGAGCCGACATGGCCGGCCCGACCACCCCGCAGTACCTCAACCCGAACCAGGCACGCACCGCCGAGCCCACCCCGTACGAGAAGAAGCTCGCCGCAGTGATCGAGGAGGTCTTCGGCAGCGGAGCCCACGACCTGCCCGGCCTCGTCGCCGGACTCAACGCCCGCGACCTGCCCGCACCCGACGGCAGCCCGTGGACCGAGGAAACCTTCCGCAACGAGATGCGACGCCTGGGAGCGTGAGACGACCATGACCACCGACACCACCACCGTGCACCCCGGCACCCCCACCCGCCCCTCCGAAGTCGCCCGCCCCGGCCACCGCACCGCCGACCGGCTCTACGCCACCGGCATCCGCAACCAGTGGTACGCCGTCTGCCCCTCCGACTTCGTCCCCGCGGGCGGCATGAAGCGCCTCACCCTCCTCGGCGAGGAATGGCTCCTGTTCCGCCGCGCCGACGGCACCCTCCACATGCTGGAGGACCGCTGCCCCCACCGCGGCGCCCGCCTCTCCCTCGGCAAACACCTCGGCGACCGCATCGCCTGCTGGTACCACGGCGTCCAGGTCGACGGCACCGGCACCGTCGCCGCCGTACCCGGCCTGCCCGGCTGCAACCTCGAAGGCAAACAGCTCGTCGCCGCCCCCCACGTCATCGAGACCGCCGGCGGCATCCTCGCCTACTTCGGCGACAACGAGCACCCCGAACCCACACCACTCGTCCTCCCCGAACACCTCACCGACCCCGGCACCTCGGCGTTCCTCTGCTACGCCGAGTGGAACGTCAACTGGCGCTACGCCGTCGAGAACCTCCTCGACCCCATGCACGGCTCGTTCCTCCACCGCGACTCGCACAGCATGGCCGAGGGCCAGACCACCGCACGCTTCCGCATCCGCGAGACCGAACGCGGCTTCTTCTTCGAGAAGACCGACCAGAGCGGCGTCAACTTCGACTGGGTCGAACTCTGCCGCACCGGCGTCGACTGGGTCGACCTCACCATCCCCTACCCACCGACCGCCGGCCCCGGCGGACCCTTCGGCATCGTCGGCATGGCCACCCCCATCGACGAGAACCGCTGCGCCGTCTTCTTCTGGCGCTACCGCAAGGTCACCGACTGGCAGCGCGACACGTGGCGCTTCCTCTACAAGACGCTCCTGGAGGACCGCCACTGGGACGTCCTCGAACAGGACCGCATCATGCTGGAGGACCTGCGCACCGACGCCGACCAGGCGGAGAACCTCTACCAGCACGACCTCGGCGTGGTCCGCGTCCGCCGCATGTACCGCACAGAAGCGGAAGCCCAGGCAACAGCGGTCTGACCCCCGGTCCTCAATCGCCCGGACACCGCACCACGGAGCCGGACACCGGTGCATCTGCCGGACACCGGCAAAACCAAGCCCGTCCGGCGATTGAGGACACCTTCACGCCGGGGCGCCGACGCCCCAGAACAAGCCCGTCCGGCGATTGAGGACACCCCCGCACCGGGGTCCCGGTGCCCCGCGGAGCGCCCCGCACCCCCGCCCGCCCTACTCGCCCGACTCCGCCGCCAACACAGACCGCTCCAGCTTCTCCAGCAGCCCCGCCAACTGCGCGCACTCCGCCGGCGACAACCCCGCCAGCATCCGCCGCTCATTGTCCAGATGCTCCGAGAACAACGAGTCGATCACCGACAGACCCTCGTCCGTCAGCCGCGAGTGCACCACCCGGCGGTCCTGCGGATCCCGCTCCCGCCGGATCAGCCCGTCCTTCTCCAGACGGTCTATCCGCAACGTCACCCCCGCCGAACTGATCAGCCCCGAATCAGCCAGCTCACCCGCCGTACGCCGGAACGGCGCACCCGCCCGCCGCAGCGCCGTCAGCACATCGAAACCGGCCATCGACAGACCCTTGCGCTCCACCGGCCGCGAGATCGCCGCGCTGTAGCGCAGAAACGCCCGGTGCAGCCGGCCGAACACCTCCAGCGGAGCCGTATCCAGCTCGGGCCGCTCCCGCCGCCAGTCCGCGACGATCGACGCCACCGCGTCCTGGTCCTTCGCCATCCCGCACCCCTCCACACACGTACACGTCATCAAGAATCTTAGCCCTCAAAGGACCCCGGCGGGCCTCGTCAGCCCTGCGAGAACCCACCTGCACACCGCCCACCGCATACGGCAGCATGGCTCCCATGTCCGTACTGATGCGCGATGAAGCGCAGGCCCGAGCCCAGTTCCTCGACGTACAGCGGTACACGATCGACCTCGATCTGACCGCGGGGGAGGAGACCTTCGACTCCCGTACCGTCATCCAGTTCACCGCCCTCGCCGCCGGTGACACCTTCGTCGAACTCAAGCCCGCCACCTTGCGCTCCATCAGCCTCGACGGACACGCACTGGACCCCGCCGACCTCGACGAGAACCGCTTCCCCCTCACCGCCCTCACCGCCGGCCCCCACGAACTGCGCATCGACGCCGCCATGCGCTACTCCCGCACCGGCGAAGGCATGCACCGCTTCACCGACCCCACCGACAACGAGACGTACGTCTACACCCAGCTCTTCCTGGAAGACGTCCAGCGCGTCTTCGCCGCGTTCGACCAGCCCGACCTCAAATCCGTCTTCGCCCTCACCGTCACCGCCCCCGAAGGCTGGACCGTCCTCGGCAACGGCATCGCCCAGCACACCGGCGACGGCCGCTGGACCCTCGCCCCCACCCCTCCCGTCTCCACCTACCTCGTCGCCGTCGCCGCAGGCCCCTGGCACTCCGTGACCACCGAACACGCCGGACTGCCCTTCGGCATCCACTGCCGCCGCTCGCTGGCCCCCCACCTCGACGCCGACGCCGACGAGATCCTCGACATCACCCGCGCCTGCTTCGACCGGTTCCAGGAGAAGTTCGACGAGCCCTACCCGTTCGACTCCTACGACCAGGCATTCGTCCCCGAATTCAACGCGGGCGCCATGGAGAACCCCGGCCTCGTCACCTTCCGCGACGAATTCATCTACCGCTCCGCCGTCACCGACACCGAACGCCAGACCCGCGGCATGGTCATCGCCCACGAAATGGCCCACATGTGGTTCGGCGACCTCGTCACCCTCGCCTGGTGGGACGACATCTGGCTCAACGAGTCCTTCGCCGAGTACATGGGCTACCAGACCCTCGCCGAAGCCACCCGCTTCACCGACACCTGGGTCGACTTCGGCGTCGCCCGCAAGGGCTGGGGATACGACGCCGACCAGCGCCCCTCCACCCACCCCGTCGCCCCCGACCCCGCCGCCGTCCCCGACACCGCATCCGCGATGCTCAACTTCGACGGCATCTCCTACGCCAAGGGCGCATCCGCCCTGCGCCAACTCGTCGCCTGGCTCGGCGAAAAAGACTTCCTGGCCGGCATCAACACCCACTTCGCCCGCCACAAATTCGGCAACGCCACCCTCGCCGACTTCATCGACAACCTCGCCTCCGCCACCGACCGCGACGTCCACGCCTGGGCCGACCAGTGGCTGCGCACCACCGGAGTCGACACCCTCACCCCCCACATCGGCGAGAGCGACACCACCTGGTCCCTCACCGTCGGCCACCACGGCACCCGCCCCCACCGCATCACCGTCGGCACGTACGACCACGCCATCGACACCCAGTCCGGCCCCGACCGCCTCGTCCTGCGCGACCGCTTCGACATCGGCATCCCCCAGGACAGCGACGCCACCCCGCAGGCCGGCGACGGCACCACCACCCGCCCCGGCCGCCGCCCCGCCCTCGTCGTCCTCAACGACAACGACCTCACCTACGCCAAGATCCGCCTCGACCCCGACTCCTGGACCACCCTCCAGGCCGGCCTCTCCGGCATCCCCGACGCCCTCACCCGCGCCGTCGTCTGGAACGCCGCCCGCGACATGGTCCGCGACGGCGAACTCGCCCCCACCAGCTACCTCGAAGCCGCCCGCACCCACCTCCCGCACGAAACCGACCTCGCCCTCCTCCAAGGCGTCCTCGCCTTCGCCGACACCCAGGTCGCCGCCCGCTACACCACCCCCGAGGACCGCCCCGCCGCCCTCGCCACCCTCACCGCCCTCACCCGCGACCTCATCCGCCGCACCGAGGACGGCAGCCGGCCAGGCCTCCGCCTCACCGCCGTACGCCACTTCATCGACGCCGCCACCCAGCCCGACACCATCCACGGCTGGCTCACCGAAGGCACCGTCCCCGGCGGCCCCGAACTCGACCCCGAACTCCGCTGGCGCATCCTCACCCGCCTCGCCGTCCTCGGCGCCACCGACGAGCAGACCATCGCCGCCGCACTCGAAGCCGACCCCAGCGCCACCGGCCAGGAAGGCGCCGCCCGCTGCCGCGCCGCCCTGCCCACCCCCGAAGCCAAGGCCGCCGCCTGGCACGCCATGTTCACCGACGACACCCTCTCCAACTACCTGTTCACCGCCACCGCCCAAGGCTTCTGGCAGCCCGAACAGACCGACCTCGTCGCCGCGTACGTGCCCCGCTACTACCCCGACGCCACCGCACTCGCCGTCCGCCGCGGCCCCGCCATCGCCGACGCCGCCGGCCGCTACGCCTTCCCCGCCTACGCCATCGACGCCGACAGCCTCCACCTCGGCGACCAGGCCCTCACCGACCACGCACTCATCCCCGCCCTGCGCCGCAAACTCACCGACCAGATCGACGACCTGCGCCGCGCCCTCACCGTCCGCAACGCCCACTGACCCGGAGCCCGCACACCACCCGCACCACCTGAACCCGCACCACCTGAACCCGCACCACCCGTGCCCGGTCCGCCCTCACCCCGAGGACAGGCCGGGCACACCCATATCCACACCCGGACCGCACCCACAACCACACACGCCCTCTACCACCCGAACCCCTCACCAACGCCCCCAAGCGCCCACCCATCCCCCTTTCGAGTTCAGATCACCAAGCTCCCCGCCAACGCCCCCCGAAACCCGGACAAGCTGGCATGTCCCCCCATGCCCACCCACGTGCACCCGAAGGGCCACCCACCCATGCCCACCCCACCCCTCGCCGGATCCACCACCGGCCCCACCGCCCTGCGCCCCCTCATCGACACCGTCCTCACCGCACTCCAAGAAGGCGCCCGCCGCCGCGACGGCCCCCTACCCGCCGGCGGACCCGACACCGTCACCACCCACATGCGCGCCGCCCTCGACCCCCTCATCCCCGAACACGGAACCGGCCCCCACCACGCCCTCGCCACCCTCATCGGCGCCCTCACCGAAGGCGCCGCCGACCCGGCCGACCCCCTCTGCGCCGCCCACCTCCACACCCCACCCCTCGCCCTCGCCACCGCCGCCGACCTCGCCGCCTCCGCCCTCAACCCCTCCATGGACTCCTGGGACCAGGCCCCCGCCGCCTCCACCCTCGAAGCCGACACCACCGCAGCACTCGCCGCCGAGATCTACCCCCACCACCCCCACCCCGACGCCCTCATCACCACCGGCGGCACCGAAGCCAACCAACTCGCCCTCCTCCTCGCCCGAGAACGCCACGGCCCCACCCTCCAAACCATCACCGGCACCAACGCCCACCACAGCATCACCCGCGCCACCTGGCTCCTCGGCCTCCCCACCCCACTCACCGTCCCCGCCCCCGACGGCACCATCGACCTCACCGCACTCCACAACACCCTCACCCACCACCAGGGACACCACCCCCTCCTCGTCACCGCCACCGCAGGCACCACCGACACCGGCCAGATCGACCCCCTCACCGCCATCGCCGACCTCTGCCACACCCACGGCGCCGAACTCCACATCGACGCCGCCTACGGCGGACCCCTCCTCCTCAGCCCCACCCACCGCCACAAAGTCACCGGCCTCGACCGCGCCCACAGCGTCACCCTCGACCTCCACAAACTCGGCTGGCAACCCGCATCAGCCGGCATCCTCGCCGTCCCCGACCACCACCACCTCGACCCACTCCACCACCACGCCCCCTACCTCAACGCCGACGACGACACCCAAGCCGGACTCCCCGACCTCCTCGGCCGCTCACTGCGCACCACCCGCCGCCCCGACGCACTCAAAATCGCCGTCACCCTCCAAGCACTCGGCCGCACCGGACTCGCCGACCTCATCGACCGCACCTGCACCGCCGCCCACCACCTCGCCGACCTCATCACCAAACACCCCACCCTCGACCTCTACGACCGCCCCACCATCACCACCGTCCTCTTCCGCCCCACCAACGCCGACGACGACACCGTCGCCACCATCCGCCGCACCCTCCTCACCCGAGGCCACGCCGTACTCGGCCGCACCCACACCCACGGCCACCTCTGGCTCAAAGCCACCCTCCTCAACCCCCACACCACCCCCGACGACCTCAACCAACTCCTCGACCTCGTCACCCACCTCACCACCGAACTCACAGAAAGCAGCCCCAACCGATGACAGCCCGGACCGACCGGCCCACCCCCGAGACCGATCAGCCCCACGACCTCGTCGGCATCGGCATCGGCCCCTTCAACCTCTCCCTCGCCGCCCTCACCCACGGCCTCCCCACCCCCATCACCGCCACCTTCTACGACCAACGCCCCGCCTTCCACTGGCACCCCGGCCTCCTCATCGACGGCGCCAGCCTCCAAGTCCCCTTCCTCGCCGACCTCGTCACCCTCGCCGACCCCACCAGCCCCTGGACCCTCCTGAACTACCTACGCACCCGCGACCGGCTCTTCCCCTTCTACTTCGCCGAGCGCTTCCACATCCAACGCGCCGAATACGACGCCTACTGCCGCTGGGTCAGCCAACAACTCCCCAGCCTCCACTTCAACCACCAAGTCGACGCCATCCGCTGGAACCCCCAACACGCCCACTTCGAAGTCGACTTCACCCAACTCGACCCCCACGGCGAAGCCGAAGCCCTCGGCCGCGCCCACACCCGCAACATCGCCCTCGGCATCGGCACCGAACCCCACATCCCCGAACCCCTCAAACCCCTCGCCGACGCCGGAACCGTCCCCGTCATCCACTCCGCCGACTACCTCCACCACCGCCAACAACTCCTCGAAGCCGAACACATCACCGTCATCGGCTCAGGACAATCCGGCGCCGAAATCTTCCTCGACCTCCTCCGCGCCCGCCCCACCGGCCACGAAAAACTCCACTGGCTCGCCCGCACCCCCGCCTTCGCCCCCATGGAGTACTCCAAACTCGGCCTCGAACACTTCACCCCCGACTACACCCGCTACTTCCACGCCCTCCCCGAAGCCGTACGCGACCAACTCGTCCCCCACCAATGGCAACTCCACAAAGGCATCGACCACGACACCATCACCGCCATCCACGACGAGCTCTACCGCCGCACCCTCCACGGCGGCTGGCCCGACGCCACCCTCACACCCGGCGTCACCGTCCGCACCGCAGGCCGCGTCGCCACCACCCGCGTCGAACTCCACCTCGAACACACCCAACAAGGCACCCGCACCCGCCTCACCACCGACGCCGTCGTCCTCGCCACCGGCTACCGCGAACGCCCCCTCGACCCCATCCTCGACACCCTCGGCACCCACCTACGCCGCGACACCGCCGGCCGCCCCCGCATCGACCACCACTACCGCCTCGACCTCGACCCCACCATCACCGGCAACATCTACGTACAGAACGCCGAACGCCACACCCACGGAGTCGGCGCCCCCGACCTCGGCCTCGCCGCCTGGCGCAGCGCCACCATCCTCAACCACCTCACCGGCACCACCCCCTACCCCCTCCCACAACGCACCGCCTTCACCACCTTCGGCCTCACCCCCCAGAACACCGGCATCCCCGCACAGAACCCCCTCCTCGTCCCCCTCGTCCAAGGCAACTGACCACGCACGGACACAACGAAGGCGGCCGCCCACCCCGCAAAAAACGGAAGAGAGCGGCCGCCCCACACACACCCGACTAGAACACCGGCGTGCCGTCCCGCGTCAGACGCCAGTCCACCGAAGCGAACTCCGCACCATCCACCGAACCCTTCGCCTGCACCCACGCAATCATCGTCGTCCGGATCTCCTCCGAATTCGCCCACAACTGCTTCGAACCCGCCACATGCGGGAAATTACCACCACCACTCGCCCGGTAATTATTCACCGCCAGCACAAACTGAGCCGCCGGATCAATCGCCTTACCCTCGAACGACAGATTCACAATCCGCGAACCATTCGGCTTCGCGATGTCGACGTCATACGTCACGCCCGACACCACATCGTAATTGTAATCCGGCGTGTTGTCCGCATTCGTCAACTTCGCCGTATCCACCGGAGCGCCCGCCGCCGTCTGCACGTAATACCGCGCCGAGAACTCCAGGTAATCCTTCACCTGCGCACCCGTCAGCAGCCGCGCCTCAAGCGTGTTCTCGAACGTGTACAGACCCGCCGCATCCTTGATCGTCACGTCCCCCGCCGGAATCCGCGCCGTACGCGAGAAACACGCCGCCTGCGACAACACCGGCAACGCCGCGTACTCGCCACCCGCCAGCGCCGCCTTCACCGTCTCGGCCTGGATGACATTGATCAGGTCGATGATCGGCTCGTCCTTCCACGCCGCCTCCGCCGACGTCATCTCCGAAGCCGACGTACCGATCACCTGGTTGACATACGCCACCACCTTCCTGTGCTCGTCCGCCAACAGCTTGGTGATCTTCCGGTCCTCCGCCACCGTGTTGGAGTTCAGCACCTGGGAACCAGCCTTCTCGACCACCCAGCGCCCCTTCTCCCACACCAGATCGAAGTCGAACAACGTCAGCCGCTGCCCCCACTTCAACGGCTCCGACAGCACGACCTTCTTACCGGTCTGCTTGTTCTCCACGAAGTACTCGGGAATCTCCAGGTGCGCGTGACCCACCAGAATCGCGTCGATCCCCGGCACCTGCTCCGCCACCAGACCCGCCGCGTTCTCCACATACGGAATCTGATCCCCGTACGACGACGTCCCACTGCTCCCCGAGTGCGCCGACACGATCACCACGTCCGCACCCATCGAACGAAGCCGCGGCACATACTTCGCCGCCTGCTCCTCAAGACCCGGGAACACCATCTTCCCGCCCACGTTCGCCTTGTCCCAGATCGCGATCCCCGGGTTGGTCAGACCCAGAATCGCCACCTTCACATCCCGGCCGTGCGGCGTACGCAGCTTCTTGATCACATACGGAGCGAACGCCGGCCGCAACGTCTTCGCGTCCAGCGCGTTCGCACCCAGCAGCGGGAAATCACACTGCTCCTCGAACTTCCGCAGCACCGGAATGCCGTAATTGAACTCGTGATTGCCCAGCGCCGCCGCGTCATAACCGATCGCGTTCATCGCCTGCGCCATCGGGTGCACCGGACCGTGCTTCGCGGTGATCGGATCGACCTTCGCGTAGTAGTACGACAACTGTGTGCCCTGGATCGTGTCACCCGCATCGATCATCAGGGTGTTGCCGCGGCCCTTCTCCCGGCGTACCTGCTCCACCAGCGTCGAGATCTTCGCCAGGCCGACGTCGTTGTGGTCCTTGTCGTCGAACTCCTTGTCGGTGAAGTAGTCCCAGTTGAACGCGTTCCCGTGCAGATCCGTCGTCCCCATCACGGTGAACGAGTACCGCTTCGGCGGACGCCCGTGCCCCTGGCCATGCGCCTCGGCCGGCACCGCGGTACCACCCGCGATCGCCACGCCGGCACCGGCCGCGGCCGATGTGCCCAGGAACGTCCTTCGGTTCAGCGGCATCTCGTCTCCCACATCTCTGTTCTCTCCGTGCACAGTTCTGTCCGTACACAACGCGCGTAGACCCCACGCACGCGTGGACAACGCGCGTAGATAATCACCCACACACCGCCCCCGGCAACACCCCCGGCAGGTTTCTATTCGATGACCCCCACACCCCCACCCGGTTGCCACCGCGAACCCGCAGCCGACACCACCCACCCCCGCAGCACCACAACCCACCACCGAACGCTCATCCGAGCACCCCGCCGCACAATTCAACACTTGTCAAAAACCCTTCACCCAAAGGCCGTTGACCAGTCATACACAGCCAATTAACTACCCGTAGGTAAGGTTTAGGCTCGCCCTATGCGCCGAGCCAAAATCGTTTGCACACTAGGACCCGCCACCGACACATACGACCAGATCAAAGCCCTGGTCGACGCGGGAATGGACATCGCCCGCCTCAACCTCAGCCACGGCACCTACACCGAACACGAAGACCGCTACCACCGCGTACGCAAAGCATCCGACGAAGCCGGCCGCAGCGTCGGCATCCTCGCCGACCTTCAAGGCCCGAAGATCCGCCTCGGACGCTTCCGCGAAGGACCCGTACTCCTTGAACGCGGCGACGACTTCACCAT
This sequence comes from Streptomyces sp. NBC_00385, assembly GCF_035917155.1. Taxonomy (NCBI): domain Bacteria; kingdom Bacillati; phylum Actinomycetota; class Actinomycetes; order Kitasatosporales; family Streptomycetaceae; genus Streptomyces; species Streptomyces sp. NBC_00385. Next base: position 6,647,474 of record NZ_CP107951.1, read on the forward strand.
CACCGTCGAACCCATGGAAGGGGACCGCCACACCTGCGGCACCACCTACACCGGCCTCAACGCCGACGTCACCGCAGGCGAACGCATCCTCATCGACGACGGCCGCGTCACCCTCGAAGTCACCGAAGTCGACGGCCCCCGCGTCCACACCACCGTCATCGAAGGCGGCATGGTCTCCGACCACAAAGGCCTCAACCTCCCCGGCGTCGCCGTCTCCGTCCCCGCCCTCTCCGAAAAAGACATCGAAGACCTCCGCTGGGCCCTGCGCACCGGCGCCGACATCATCGCCCTCTCCTTCGTCCGCAGCGGACGCGACATCGAGGACGTCCACCGCATCATGGACGAGGAAGGCCGCCGCCTCCCCGTCATCGCCAAGGTCGAAAAACCCCAGGCCGTCGAGAACATCGACGACATCGTCGCCGCCTTCGACGGCATCATGGTCGCCCGCGGCGACCTCGGCGTCGAAATGCCCCTGGAACAGGTCCCGATCGTCCAGAAGCGCGCGATCAAACTCGCCAAGCGCAACGCCAAGCCGGTCATCGTCGCCACCCAGATGCTCGACTCGATGATCGACAACTCCCGCCCCACCCGCGCCGAAGCCTCCGACGTCGCCAACGCCGTCATCGACGGCACGGACGCCGTGATGCTCTCCGGCGAGACGAGCGTCGGCAAGTACCCCATCGAGACGGTACGCACGATGTCCCGCATCGTCGAAGCGGCCGAGGAGGACATCCTCGCCAAGGGCCTGCCCCCGCTCACCGACCGCAACAAGCCCCGCACCCAGGGCGGCGCGGTCGCCCGCGCGGCAGCGGAGATGGGCGACTTCCTCGGCGCGAAGTTCCTGGTCGCCTTCACCCAGAGCGGCGACACGGTCAAGCGCCTCTCCCGCTACCGCTCACCCATCCCGCTCCTGGCCTTCACCCCGGACCCGGCCACCCGCTCCCAGCTGAACCTCACATGGGGCGTGGAGACGTTCCTGGGGCCGCACGTGGACTCGACGGACGCGATGGTGGCGCAGGTCGACGAGGAGCTGTTGAAGATCGGCCGCTGCCAGAAGGGCGACGTGGTCGTCATCACCGCAGGCTCCCCGCCGGGCGTCGCGGGCTCGACGAACCTGGTGCGCGTGCACCACATCGGCGAGGACGACAGCCCGAAGTAGGGGGCTGGCTCAGTATTTCGGCCCGACGTGTGCATCCATGAGGGCTACGGATGCCCGTCGGGCGACGGAGATGTTCTTGCCGTTGGTGCGCTTCCACTCGACTCCTACCTGGTCGAGTGTGGTGGTGAAGAGTCCCAGGATGTCGGCGGACAGGTTGGTGAAGAAGTAGCGGGGGTACTCGTACCGTCGTTGTTCGCCGCCGACGAGGCGTGTGGTCCAGTTGATGATCCGGCAGCCGTCGGAATGGATGAGGCCGCGGATGAACTCCCAAGGGTGCGCGTCCACGATGGCCTGTTGCCAGTCGGCGAGAATGATCCTGCGGTCGTGCTTCTTGCCCGGGCCGTGCTGGGGGAAGAAGCAGGGCCAGTGCTTGCTGAAGCATGTGACGTACTGGCAGCCCTGACTCGGCACGAGGCACACCTTGTTGTCCGGTCGCGCGACCTGTACGGCTTCGACGCACGCGTCGATGAGACCCGGCCAGGCGTCCGCGCATGCGATGCGGAGGCTGTAAACGCCTCGCTTGGTCGCACTGATGCAGCCGTCGCCGAGGTAGAGGCCAAGCAGGTACGAGTACGCGGCAGGGGCGTCGGGGGGCCTGGGTGTATCGCCACATCGAGGGCATTCGCGGCCACGGTTGTAGCCGAGGGGCTCTATTCGCGCGAGCCAGGAACGGATGGCGGCTCGGGAAATGCCGGTCTGCTTGCTCACCGAGTTCTGGCTGAAGCCCTGATCAAGGAGAGCCAGCGCGTGCTTACGTGTTTCAAGGTCGTACACATGGCCGAGCCTGGAGGGATCTTTGCGCTCGGGGAGCGGAATGGTGCTGCGGTCACACGATCACGTGAATCCGCGCAATTTCCGTGCGACCTTGGAATCTAAGGAAAAGTGCCCCAGGTGGGATTCGAACCCACACTGTCCGCTGTTTGAGAGCGGCCTCTCTAACCAGTTGGAGTACTGGGGCCTTAGAAAGGAAGGGTGTCCCCTGCCCTGCGTAGTGCCACCATATCGTAGCTAGGTAGGCTCGTGGGAGCTGTACCTGCCCTGAAACAAGGAGCCCCCGTGACCACCCCCGAGTCGCCCCAGCCCGTCGCCGACGACGACAAGTCGCACGTCCCGCCGCTGACGACCCGCGTCGTCATCGCCGAGGACGAGGCGCTCATCCGCCTCGACCTCAAAGAGATGCTCGAAGAAGAGGGGTACTCGGTCGTCGGTGAGGCCGGAGACGGGCAGCAGGCCGTCGAGCTGGCCCGGGAGCACAAGCCGGACCTGGTCATCCTCGATGTGAAGATGCCGGTCCTCGACGGCATCTCCGCCGCCGAGAAGATCGCCGAGGAGTCCATCGCACCCGTCCTCATGCTCACCGCCTTCTCGCAGCGCGACCTCGTGGAGCGGGCCCGGGACGCCGGGGCGATGGCGTACCTCGTGAAGCCGTTCAGCAAGAGCGACGTGGTCCCGGCCATCGAGATGGCGGTGTCGCGGTTCGCGGAGCTGAAGGCGCTGGAGGGCGAGGTCGCGGACCTGTCGCAGCGGCTGGAGACGCGGAAGCTCGTGGACCGGGCGAAGAGCATTCTGCAGACGGACTACGGGCTCTCCGAGCCGGCCGCGTTCCGGTGGATCCAGAAGACGTCGATGGACCGGCGGCTGTCGATGCAGCAGCTGGCGGAGGCGTTGATCGAGGACGCCGAGGAGAAGAAGCGGGCTGCGGAGTAGCCGTACTCGTACGCGTACATGAAGAAGGCCCGCGCCCCGGACATCCGGGGCGCGGGCCTTCTTCGTACGGACGTCAGTCCTCGCCGAGGTACGCCTTGCGGACGGACTCGTCGTGGAGGAGGTCCGCTCCGGTGCCGGAGAGGACGATCTTGCCGATCTCCATGACGTGGCCCTGGTCCGCGAGGGAGAGGGCGGCCTGGGCGTTCTGCTCGACGAGCAGGATCGTGGTGCCCGAGGCCTTGAGCTCGACGATCGTTTCCATGATCTTCTGCATCATGATCGGGGAGAGGCCCATGGAGGGCTCGTCGAGCATGAGCAGTTTGGGCTGGGACATGAGGGCGCGTCCCATGGCGAGCATCTGCTGTTCGCCGCCCGAGAGGGTTCCGGCGGCCTGCTTTCGGCGTTCCCCGAGGATGGGGAAGAGGTCGTAGGCGCGCTGGATGTCCTTCTCGATGCCTGCCTTGTCGTTGCGGAGGTAGGCGCCGAGGAGGAGGTTCTCGGTGATCGTCAGCCGGGGGAAGATGTGGCGGCCCTCGGGGGAGTGGGCGAGGCCCAGGGCGACGATCTTGTGTGCGGGGATGTTGGCGAGTGGCTTGCCCTCGAAGAGGATGCGTCCGCCGATGGGCTTGAGCAGTCCGGAGAGGGTGCGCAGGGTGGTGGTTTTGCCGGCGCCGTTGGTGCCGATGAGGGTGACCACCTGGCCGGCGTCGACGCTGAAGGAGATGCCTTTGACGGCTTCGATCTTGCCGTAGGCGACGCGGAGGTCCTCGACCTCGAGCAGTGCGGTCATCGGGTGTCCTCCTCCTCCTCGGTGGTGGTGGTGTCCTTGGGGCTGGTTTCGGTGCTTGCCACCGCTTCCGCTTCGGCCGCTTCGACTTCGGCGACTTCTTCGGCGCCGGGGGCGCCTTCGAAGGGGGTGCCGAGGTAGGCGGCGATGACGCGTTCGTCGCTCTGGACGACTTCGGCGGTGCCTTCGACGAGTTTTTCGCCCTGTACGAGGCAGGCGACGCGGTCGCTGAGGTTGAAGATGAAGCGCATGTCGTGCTCGATGACGAGGACGGCGATGCCCTGGTCCCGGATGGCGAAGATGAGTTCTTCGGTGACGCGGGTTTCCTGGGGGTTCATGCCGGCGGTGGGCTCGTCCAGGAGGAGGAGGCCGGGGTCGCTGGCGAGTGCGCGGGCGATTTCCAGCTTGCGTTGGTCTCCGTAGGGGAGGTTGCGCGCGAGGTGGTCGGCCTTGTCCTGGAGGCCGATGAACTCCAGGAGCTCCATGGCGCGTTCGTGGCTGGCCTGTTCGGCCTTGGTGAAGCCGGGGAGGCGCAGGAGTGCGGACCAGAGGCCTTCTTTGGTCCTGGTGTGGCGTCCGACGAGGACGTTTTCCAGGACGGTCATGTTGGCGAAGAGCCTGATGTTCTGGAAGGTGCGGGCGATGCCTGCCTTGGTGACGAGGTGGGGCTTGGGCGGCAGGACGGTGCCTTTGTAGCTGACCTTGCCCTCGGTGGGGACGTAGAGGCCGGTGAGGCAGTTGAAGAAGGTGGTTTTTCCGGCGCCGTTGGGGCCGATGAGTCCGACGATTTCGCCCGCGTTGACGGTGAGGTCGACGTTGCGTACGGCGGTGAGTCCGCCGAAGCGCATGGTGACGCCGCTGGCGTCGAGGACGGTGGTCGTGGTGTTCGTGGTGGTGGTCATGGTGTTCACGCCCCCGCCTTGGTGATGCCGGCGTCGGCTTCTTCGGGCTGCCGTGGTTCGGGTACGACGACGGGTTCGTCGTTCTCGTGGAATTCGAGTTGCTTCCGGCGGTCGGCGATCAGGCCTTCGGGGCGGAAGCGCATCAGGAGGATGAGCGCGATGCCGAAGAGCAGGAGCTGGTAGTCCTGCATGAACTGCAGCTTGGCCGGGATGAGGTAGAGCAGTGCGGCGCCGATGAAGGGTCCGCTGAGGGTTCCCATGCCGCCGAGGATGACGGCGGCGAGGAGGAAGGCGGAGTTCGGGGGTACGGGGCCGGCGAACTGGTACTGCTCGGGCGTCACGGTGTAGCTGACGTGTGACTGGACCGTGCCGGCGAGTCCGGCGAGGGTGGCGCCGAGGGCGAAGGCGAGCAGTTTGAGCCGGAAGGCGTTGATGCCCATGGCGGTGGCTGCGGTTTCGTCCTCGCGGATGGCGACCCAGGCGCGGCCGATTCGGGAGTCGCCGGAGCGTCGGAAGACGAGGACGACGACGGCGGTGACGACGAGCAGTAGCAGGTAGTAGTTGGCCGGCCTGGTGAGGGTGAAGGGGCCGATGTCGTGGCTGAGCCCGAAGTCGATCCCGAAGAGGTTGAGGTCGGGGATGCTCGGGATGCCCTGGGAGCCGTTGGTGAGGTCGGGTCCGCTGTTGCCGTTGAGGTTGTTGACGGTGACGCGGAAGATCTCTCCGAAGCCGAGGGTGACGATGGCGAGGTAGTCGCCGCGCAGTCGCAGGGTCGGGGCCCCGATGAGGACGCCGAAGATCAGTGAGACCGCGGCTCCGGTGAGGACGGCGGCCCAGAAGGGGAACTGGACGCCGATCGCGGAGAGGGGTGCGCCGGAGACGAGGGCCGCGGTGTAGGCGCCGACGCCGAGGAAGGCGACGTAGCCGAGGTCGAGGAGGCCCGCGAGGCCGACGACGACGTTGAGGCCGAGTGCGACGGTGGCGAAGATGAGGATGTTCGCACCGATGAGGGTGAATTCCGCGGTGTCCTGGGTGAAGGGGAAGCAGAAGGCTGCGACCAGCGCCGCGACGAGGGTGACGTTGCGGTGCTTCGTGGTCAGCGCGGTGATGCGGGCGATGAGGCCGGCCCGGGTGAGTGCGGTGAAGGTGAAGCCCGCGGTGATGAGGAAGCCGATGAACTGTTCGGATTCCTCGGTGGGGATGTCGATGCAGTAGGTGAAGACGTACAGCGCGACGCCGAAGGCGGCGGCGATGATGAGGATCTCGCCCCAGCCGGGGAGGGGCTTGGCGCGGCCCACGGAGGGTGCGGCGAGGCTGTTGCGGAAGCGCTGCCAGGCGTTGGCCGGGGGGCCGGTGGTGGGGAGCGGTTCGTCGCTGGGGAGTCCGAGGGCGGCGATGAAGGCGATGAGTGCGCCGATGCCGCTGACCCAGGCTCCGGGTTCGAGGTTGACCACGCCGCCGAGTTCGTAGGCGATGGCACCGATGGTGTAGCCGGTGGTGCCGAGGGTGGCGAGGGCGAGGAGGCGTACGGGGCTGTTGGTGCCGCCGGGGGTGAGCCAGCGCAGGCCTCGGATGCCGTATCCGCAGAGGGTGAAGAGGAGGGTGAGGATCGCGGCGGTGAGGGTGAGGATCTGGAGGCCGCCGGGGTAGCCGGTGACGGTGAGGTCGCCGGGGAATTCGGAGGTCCAGGTCCAGGGGAGGAAGGTGCCGGCGAGTGCGACGGCTGCGCCTGCGGCGGTGGCGATCCGGGCGGCCGGTGCGGGCAGCGGGATGAGTGCTTTCTGGGTGGTCATCCGTATCACGCCCGATCCGCGACGCGTTCGCCGAGCAGGCCCTGGGGCCGGAGCAGCAGGACGACGATGAGGAGGACGAAGGCCCATACGTCCTTCCAGGCGCCGCCGCCGAAGAGGTCCATGCCGGGGACGTCGCTCATGTAGCCGGTGGCGAGGGATTCGGCGACGCCGAGTACGACTCCGCCGAGCATGGCGCCGTAGATGTTGCCGATGCCGCCGAGTACGGCTGCGGTGAAGGCTTTGAGGCCCATGATGAAGCCCATTTTGAAGCCGATCTGGCCGTTCTTGAGCCCGTAGGCGACGGCGGCGACGGCTGCGAACGCGGCACCGATGGCGAAGGCCATGACGATGATGCGGTCGGTGTTGATGCCCATGAGCTTGGCGGTGTCGGGGTCCTGGCTGGTGGCTTGCATGCCGCGGCCGGAGCGGGTCTTGGAGACGAAGAGGCCGAGGGCGATCATGCAGACGGGGGCGGCGATGAGGACGAAGAGGTCACCGCGTTGGATGTGGGCGCCGAAGAGGTCGAATGCTTCGCCCTTGAACTGGGGGAAGGGTCGGTCCTTGGTGGCGTTGGGGTACCACTTCCAGATGGCCTGCTGGAGTGCGAGGGAGAGTCCGATCGCGGTGATCAGCGGGGCGAGCCTGGGGGCGGTGCGCAGGGGGCGGTAGGCGAAGCGTTCGGCTGCGACGCTGATGGCGACGGAGCATATGACGCCGCCGATGATCATGAGGGGGACGATTGCGAGGAGGTTGGAGCCGGCCGGCATCCAGAGGTACACGGTGAGAGCTCCGAAGCCTCCGATCATGAAGATCTCGCCGTGGGCGAAGTTGATGAGCTGGATGATTCCGTAGACCATCGTGTAACCGATCGCGATGAGTCCGTACATCGCGCCGAGGATGAGTCCATTGGCCAGCTGTTGCGGCAGTTCGTGCACCGCAGGGCCTCCGTGGAGTGGTTCGGATATGGCACCGCGCGGGAGCGCTCGTAGCGCTCCCGCGCGGTCTGGTGTCAGTCAGGGAGTGACCGGGAGCTTGTTACGGCTTGTAGGCCTCGCTGAGCTTGGAGGCCCACTTGCCGCCGTCGACCTGGTAGGCGGTCATCATGGTGTTGGTGGTGTCGCCGTACTCGTCGAAGGAGACGGGGCCGGTGACGCCTTCGAAGCTGACCTTGCTCACGGCTTCGAGGACCTTGGCGCGGGCGTCGTCGGGGAGCTTGCCGTCGTTGGCTGCGACGACGGCCTTGACGGCCTCGATGATGGCCCAGGTGGCGTCGTAGGTGCCGCCGCCGTAGGCCTCGTAGGCGTCCTTGTATCCGGCGGTCTTGTAGTTCGCGATGAAGGTCTTGGCGGATTCGAGCTCTTCGACGGGCTTGCCGACGGAGGTGGCGATGTCGCCCTGGGCCTTCTTGTTGAGCTTGATGAAGTCGGCGCTGTACATGCCGTCGCCGCCCATGAGGGGGATCTGGACGCTGTCCTTGAGCTGCTGGCTCAGGGGGGCGCCGGCGGGGTACTCGCCGCCGTAGTAGACGGCCTTGGCGCCGGACTTCTTGACCTTGGTGACGACGGCGTTGAAGTCGCGGTCTTCGGGGTTCACGTGGTCGGAGCCGGCGATCTTGCCGCCGAGGCCGGTGAACGTGGCCTTGAAGGAGGCTGCGAGACCTGCGCCGTAGGGCTTCTGGTCGTCGATGAGGTAGACCTGCTTGATCTTCGCGTTGTTGTACAGGTACTTCGCGGCGAAGGCGCCCTGGATCTGGTCCGTGGTGGCGGTGCGGAAGTAGGTCTTGAAGGGGCGCTTCTTGTCGCCGGTCTTCCAGTTGTCGCCCTGGGTCAGCTCGGTGCCCGTGTTGGCGGGGGAGATCTGGGTGAGGCCGGCGTCGTTGAGCGGCTTCTGCATCGACTGGGAGACGCCGGAGTTCAGGGGGCCGACAACGCCGAGGACCTTTTTGTTGTCGATGAACTTGGTGGCGTTCTGCTGGCCGACGGAGGGCTGGGCCTGGTCGTCGAGGGGCTGGACCTCGAAGGTGATGCCCGGGACCGTCTTGTCCTTGTTCGCCGTCTTGGCGGCGAGGTCGGCGGAGTTCTTGATGCCGAGGCCGAGGGCGGAGAGGTCACCGGTCAGCGGGGCGTCGACGCCGATGACGACGGTCTGGGTGCCGCCGCTGTCGCTGCTCTTCTTGTCGTCGTCGCGCGACCCGCAGGCGGTGAGTGTCAGTGCTCCTGTGGTGAGCACTGTGGTGAGGATGAGCAAAGAACGGTGTCGCACGAAAAGTCCTTTCCCTGGCGCGGCCTCCTCTGCTTGAGGTGCCGTGTCGTTCGCCGGGCCGTACTGGTTGGTACAGGGCCGTGCTGCAGACGCGCCCGGCGGCGCGGTGACTGGCGGTGACTCTAAGGGCAGGGGTGGGGGTCGGGGATGGGGGTGGAGCAGGATGTGACTGTCTTGTTATGCCCTTGAGCAAGGCTTGAGGTGGCTGTGTGGACATGTACGGCTTTTTACCGGACGGTGAAGTGACCGCATGGTGAGAACGCGCAGCTCTGTTAAGGGGCTTGAGGCGATCTTGCTGCTGTCGCGCGGTGGGGGTGTGTGCTGGCGTGTGCGGGCGCACCTGAGGGCCCGGTGCCTGCGGGGCCGGGTTCGTTGTGGGGCGTCGGGTGGGTGAACATTGCGGAATTGTTACGCAGTGTTACATCCGGGGTGGTGTGGTCGACGCGGTGTGGTGGGTGTGCGGGCGGGGTGTGGCAGCTGAGTGGGCCACGGAACGGGCTGGGTGGTCAAGGGTGTTGGCTGCGGCTGTTGTGCAAGTTCTGTGTGTGGGGCGGTGGTTGTGCCCGGTTATGGCACTGCCCGGCCGGATTCGGGATCCGGCCGGGCAGGGGTGGTGCGGGGTGGTGGGGGGTCAGGAGGGTTCGGCCTTGGGGAGGTCGCGCAGGAGGCAGGTGAGGCGTGCGGTGCAGACCCGCTTGTCCTGTTCGTCGGTGATGACGATTTCGTACGTGGCGGTGGTGCGGCCGCGGTGTACGGGGGTGGCGGTGCCGGTGACGAGGCCGCTTCGTACCCCTCGGTGATGGGTGCAGTTCAGGTCGACGCCGACGGCGATCCTGGTGGCGCCGCCGTGGAGCATGGAGCCGATGGATCCGAGGGTTTCGGCGAGGACGGCGGAGGCGCCGCCGTGCAGGAGTCCGTAGGGCTGGGTGTTGCCTTCGACGGGCATGGTGGCGACGACGCGGTCCGCGGAGGCTTCGGTGATCGTGATGCCCATGCGTTCGCCGAGGTGGCCTGCGGAGAAGAGTGCGGGCAGGTCGACGCCGAGGGCGGCGTACTCGTCGATGATCTCCTGGGGGAACTGGGGTGTGGTGTGCTCGCCCATGGGTCCGGCTCCGATCGTCTGCGGTGGTTCGTTGCGGTGCGCACGTTCTTGCGTGTGCACTGTTCTTATCAGACGACTGAGCGGGCGCTTAGTGCGCCTGCTCCCGGGGGTGTCAGTGTGTGTTCTCGAAGCGCACCACGACGGACTTGCTGGCGGGGGTGTTGCTGGTGTCGGCGGTGGAGTCCAGGGGGACCAGCACGTTCGTCTCGGGGTAGTACGCGGCGGCGCAGCCGCGGGCGGTGGGGTAGTGGACGACGCGGAAGCCGGGGGCGCGCCGTTCGGTGCCGTCCTTCCATTCGCTGACGAGGTCGGTGTGGGCGCCGTCGGTGAGGCCGAGGGTGGTGGCGTCGTCGGGGTTGACGAGGACGACGCGGCGGCCGCCCTTGATGCCGCGGTAGCGGTCGTCGAGGCCGTAGATGGTGGTGTTGTACTGGTCGTGGGAGCGCAGGGTCTGCAACAGGAGGCGGCCGTCGGGGAGTTCGGGGTACTCGACGGGGGCGGCGGTGAAGTTGGCCCTGCCGGTGGCGGTGGGGAAGCGGCGGGAGTCGCGGGGGGCGTGGGGGAGGGTGAATCCGCCGGGGTGGGCGACGCGTTGGTTGAAGTTCTCGAAGCCGGGGACGACGCGGGAGATGCGGTCGCGGATCGTGGCGTAGTCCTTCTCGAACTCTTCCCAGGGGGTGGTGGAGGAGGGGCCGAGTACGGCGCGGGCGAGGCGGGCGACGATGGCGGGTTCGGAGAGCAGGTGGGGGCTCGCGGGGGTGAGGTTGCCGCGGGAGGCGTGCACCATGCTCATGGAGTCCTCGACGGTGACGAACTGCTTGCCGCCGGCCTGGACGTCCTTGTCGGTGCGGCCGAGGGTGGGCAGGATCAGGGCCCTGGCGCCGGTGACGGTGTGGGAGCGGTTGAGCTTGGTGGAGACGTGGACGGTGAGGCGTGCGGTGCGCATCGCGGCCTCGGTGACGTCGGTGTCGGGGGAGGCGGCGACGAAGTTGCCGCCCATGGCGAAGAAGACCTTGGCGTCGCCGTCGCGCAGGGCGCGTATGGAGCGGACGACGTCGTAGCCGTGGTGGCGCGGTGAGGTGATGGAGAATTCCTTGTCGAGGGCGTCGAGGAACGCTGTCGACGGGCGCTCGAAGATGCCCATGGTGCGGTCGCCCTGGACGTTGGAGTGGCCGCGTACGGGGCAGACTCCGGCGCCGGGCCGGCCTATGTTGCCGCGCAGCAGGAGGAAGTTGACGACTTCGCGGATGGTCGGCACGGAGTGTTTGTGCTGGGTGAGGCCCATGGCCCAGCAGACGATGGTGCGCTTCGAGGCGAGGACCATGGCGAGGGCCTCTTCGATGGCGGAGCGCTCCAGGCCGGTCGCGGCGAGGGTCTGTTCCCAGTCGGCTTCCGCGGCCGCGGCGGCGAACTCCTCGTAGCCGTGGGTGTGTGCGGCCACGAAGGTCTCGTCGACGGCGCCCTCGGTCGCGAGGATCATCTTGTTGAGGAGCCGGAAGAGGGCCTGGTCGCCGCCTATGCGGATCTGGAGGAAGAGGTCGTTGAGGGCCGCTCCCTTGATCATGCCGAGCGGGGTCTGCGGGTTCTTGAAGCGTTCGAGTCCGGCCTCGGGGAGCGGGTTCACCGAAATGATCTTCGCTCCGGCGGACTTGGCCTTCTCCAGGGCGGAGAGCATCCGGGGGTGGTTGGTGCCGGGGTTCTGTCCGGCGACGATGATCAGGTCGGCGTGGTGGAGGTCCTCCAGGGAGACGGATCCCTTGCCGACGCCGATCGTCTCGGTGAGTGCCGAGCCGGAGGACTCGTGGCACATGTTGGAGCAGTCGGGCAGGTTGTTGGTGCCGAATTCGCGGGCGAACAGCTGGAGCAGGAACGCGGCCTCGTTGCTGGTGCGTCCGGAGGTGTAGAAGAGCGCTTCGTCGGGGGAGGCGAGGGCGCCGAGCTCCTCGGCGATGACGGCGAAGGCGCGTTCCCAGGTCACGGCCTCGTACCGGTCGGCGCCCTCGGGCAGATACATAGGTTGCGTGATGCGTCCCTGCTGGCCGAGCCAGTAGCCGCTACGGGTGGCGAGGTCGGCGAGGGGGTGCGCGGCGAAGAAGTCCGGGGTGACGCGGCGCAGCGTGGCTTCCTCGGCGACGGCTTTGGCGCCGTTCTCGCAGAATTCGGCGGTGTGCCGCTTGTCGCCTTCGGGCCAGGCGCAGCCGGGGCAGTCGAAGCCGTCCTTCTGGTTGACCTTGAGGAGGGTCTGCGCGGTCCGGCGGACCCCCATCTGCTGCTGGGCGATGCGCAGGCTGTGGGCGACGGCGGGCAGACCGGCGGCGGCGTGCGGGGCCGGTTCGACCCGGGGTGCGTCCTGGACCGGGTCTCCTGCGGGCGGCTTGGTGGCCATCGTGCTCCCCTTCGGGCCTGCTGCGGGCCTGCGTGGTCCGCGGTGCGTGTTTCCTTCTCCTTCGATCCTGGCACGCGGTGCGGGCGGGCCGCCCGGTGAGCGGTCGCCGGGCGGCGATGGGCGGTGGCCGGTCCGGATTGTCAGTGGTACGTGGCAGGATCGGGGTGTGGCTGAGACGGCATCGAAGAAGACGGCAGACAACCGACCGCGCCTGCTCCTGATGGACGGGCACTCCCTGGCGTACCGGGCGTTCTTTGCGCTGCCTGCGGAGAATTTCACGACGGGGGCGGGGCAGCCGACGAACGCGGTGTACGGCTTCGCGTCGATGCTCGCGAACACGTTGCGTGACGAGGCGCCGACGCATTTCGCGGTGGCGTTCGACGTGTCGCGCAAGACGTGGCGCTCGCAGGAGTTTCCCGAGTACAAGGCGAACCGTTCGAAGACGCCGGACGAGTTCAAGGGTCAGGTCGAGCTGATCGGTGAGCTGCTCGACGCGATGCACGCGGACCGTTTCGCGGTCGACGGCTTCGAGGCGGACGATGTCATCGCGACGCTGGCCACACAGGCGGAGGCGGCCGGGTTCGAGGTGCTGATCGTCACCGGTGACCGTGACTCCTTCCAGCTGATCACGGACAACGTGACGGTGCTGTACCCGACCAAGGGCGTGTCGGAGCTGACGCGGTTCACTCCGGAGAAGGTCGAGGAGAAGTACGGGCTCACCCCGCAGCAGTACCCGGACTTCGCGGCGCTGCGCGGTGACCCGTCGGACAACCTTCCGGGTATTCCGGGGGTGGGGGAGAAGACGGCCGCGAAGTGGATCAACCAGTTCGGTTCGTTCGACGAGCTGGTGGCGCGGGCCGAGGAGGTCAAGGGGAAGGCCGGGCAGAATTTCCGCGACCACCTGGACGCGGTGCGGCTGAACCGTCGGCTGACCGAGATGGTCCGTGATGTGGAGCTGTCGAAGACCCCGTCCGATCTGGAGCGTGCTCCGTACGACCGCACGGCGGTCACCGGGGTGCTCGACGTGCTGGAGATCCGTAACCCGAGCCTGCGTGAGCGGCTGCTGGCGGTGGACCCGGGCAAGGCCGAGGACGAGGCTCCGGCGCCGGCCGCGGGAGTCGAGCTGGACGGTTCGGTGCTGGGTGCGGGCGAGCTCGCTCCGTGGCTGGCCGAGCACGGCGCGCAGCCGCTCGGTGTCGCCACGGTCGACACCTGGGCGCTCGGCAGTGGCACGGTCACCGAGATCGCGCTCGCCGCGGCGGGCGGGGCGGCGGCCTGGTTCGACCCGGCGCTGCTCGACGCGGCCGACGAGCAGGCGTTCGCCGCGTGGATCGCGGACGCGGACCGGCCGAAGGTCATGCACAACGCGAAGAGCGTGATGCGGGTCTTCCCGGAGCACGGCTGGCGGACCGAGGGCGTCTCGATGGACACGGCGCTCGCCGCGTACCTGGTCAAGCCGGGCCGTCGCTCGTTCGCGCTGGACGCGCTGGCCGTGGAGTACCTGGGCCGCGAGCTCGCTCCGGCGGCGTCGTCCGACGGCCAGCTGGCGTTCGGTGCGGACGACCAGGCCGAGGCGGACGCGCTGATGACGCAGGCCCGCGCGGTCCTCGACCTCGGTGACGCGTTCACGACGCGGCTGAAGGAGGTCGGTGCGGCCGAGCTGCTGCACGACATGGAGCTGCCGACGTCGATCCTGCTGGCTCGTCTGGAGCGGCATGGCATCGCGGCGGACCGGTCCCATCTGGAGGGCATGGAGCAGCAGTTCGCGGGCGCCGTGCAGCAGGCGGTGAAGGAGGCGCACGCGGCGGTGGGCCGCGAGTTCAACCTCGGTTCGCCCAAGCAGCTCCAGGAGGTCCTCTTCGGTGAGCTGGGCCTGCCGAAGACGAAGAAGACGAAGACCGGATTCACGACGGACGCGGACGCGCTGGCGTGGCTGGCCGCGCAGACCGAGCACGAGCTGCCGGTCATCATGCTGCGCCACCGCGAGCAGGCGAAGCTGCGGGTGACGGTCGAGGGCCTGGTGAAGTCGATCGCGGCGGACGGCCGTATCCACACCACGTTCAACCAGACCGTGGCGGCGACCGGCCGGCTGTCGTCCACCGACCCCAATCTGCAGAACATCCCCGTCCGGACGGACGAGGGCCGGGCCATTCGTCGTGGCTTCGTCGTCGGCGAGGGCTTCGAGACGCTGATGACGGCGGACTACAGCCAGATCGAACTGCGCGTGATGGCCCACCTCTCCGAGGACGCGGGCCTGATCGAGGCGTTCACGTCCGGTGAGGACCTGCACACGACGGTCGCCTCGCAGGTCTTCGGCGTCGACAAGTCCGCGGTCGACCCGGAGATGCGGCGCAAGATCAAGGCCATGAGTTACGGGCTGGCGTACGGGCTGTCCGCGTTCGGCCTGTCCCAGCAGCTGAACATCGAGGCGGGCGAGGCCCGGGGCCTGATGGACACCTACTTCGAGCGGTTCGGCGGGGTCCGGGACTATCTGCACCGGGTGGTGGAGGAGGCCAGGGCCACCGGGTACACGGAGACGGTCTTCGGCCGCCGCCGCTACCTGCCGGACCTCAACAGCGACAACCGCCAGCGCCGCGAGACGGCCGAGCGGATGGCGCTCAACGCGCCGATCCAGGGCACGGCCGCGGACATCGTCAAGGTCGCCATGCTCCACGTCGACCGGGCGCTGACCGAGGCGAAGCTGACCTCACGGATGCTGCTCCAGGTCCATGACGAAATCGTGCTGGAGATCGCCGAGGGCGAGCGGGAGCAGGTGGAGAAGATCCTGCGCCACGAGATGGCGACGGCGGTGCAACTGCGGGCGCCGCTGGACGTGTCGGTCGGGGTCGGCACCGACTGGGAGTCCGCCGCGCACTGACGCGGCCCCGCCCCGGGCCGGGGCGTTCTCAGTCGCCGGTCCGGCTCGTGTCCCGGACCGGGCCGGTGACGGGGCGCGCCGGGGTGCCGGTGCCCCGGACCCGCAGCCGCATCCACACGCCGTACAGCACGAGCCCGACGGCGAGCCCGGCGCCCGCGCCGAAGCAGGCGGTCGGAATGATGTCGAGCGGTGTGTCGACGTGCCCGAAGTACGCGTACCAGCGCGCGCAGCGGTGCGCGATGCCCAGCAGCACGCACAGTCCGAGGGACGCCAGCGCCCACGCCCGTGCCCGGTGGTCCAGGACCGGTACGGACGCCGGCACCGGCCGGGCCCCGGTCCGGCGCAGTCCCGACACGGTGAACCACGCCAGCACCGTCAGCGCCAGGGCCGAACTGCCGTACTGCACCAGTTGGAACACCGGGTGGCCGCCCGCGTTCTGCCCGAGCACGGGCACCAGCCGCACGCCCCACCGGTCGTGGTGGGTGAAGGCGTCCCAGACGACGTGCGTGGCGGCTCCGATGACGGCCGACGCGACGAACCAGGCACCGTCCCGCAGGCCCCGCGGCCCTCGTCCGGGCGGGCGCCGGGCCCCGCGGACCCAGGCGTGCACGCGCCCCTGCCAGGCCGTGGGGAGCAGCGCCACGAGGGGTTCGCGCAGCAGCAGCCACAGCGCCACGGTCGCCGCGGTGATCAGGACGTCCACCGTGAACACGCCCCACCAGGCGTGGGTGACCTGCCCGAACTCCATGGCGCCCGGGATCGCCGTGTCCGCGTAGTACGTCATGTCGGGGGCGAACGAACCGGCGACGAGTGCCGAGGCCAGGAGGGGTCCGCGCCCTGTTCCGTTGCGGCGGATCCCGGGGAGGACGGCTGCGGCGTGGCTGAGCGTGAACGGCATGGGGGAAGTATGCGCGAGCGGCCGGCACGGGCTTTTCACCGACTGGACAACTTGCGGACCCGAACGTGAGAAACCGGTAAGAAGCGGTCCGGCCGCTGTGTCCGCGCGGCACAAGTTGCCGTAGGGTCGCCTGAGTCCAGGCGCAGGGGAGCGCGGACAGCCGACGAGGGGGAGGGCCCACACGTTATGGCAGCGCAATTCGGTCGCCGACTGCGCAGGGGGGCGACCACGGCTGCCGTGGCCGCTGCCGCTGTGGCAGCACTTTCCGCATCGCAGGCCCCGGGTTCACCCCTGGTGGCATCCGACGGGGACCAGCCGACCACCGGCGCGGCGGGTTCGACGCCCTCGGGTGACGGTGCCGCGTCCGGCAACTCGCCCTACTTCACCGACCTGCCGCCCCTGAACACGCCCAACAAGCCGGGCACCTCCGTCAATCTGCCGGTGACGGGCAGTGTCGAATCGGGCATACCGGCGTCGATCCTGGCGGCGTACAAGAAGGCCCAGCAGACCGTCGCGGGTACGGACGGCGCCTGCCGGCTGCCGTGGCAGCTCCTCGCAGCGATCGGCAAGGTCGAGTCGGGCCAGGCCCGCGGCGGCCGGGTCGACGCGCAGGGCACCACGCTCTCCCCGATCCTCGGCCCCGCCCTCAACGGCCAGGGCTTCGCCCTGATCAAGGACACCGACAACGGCGCCTACGACGGGGACTCGACGCATGACCGGGCGGTCGGCCCGATGCAGTTCATCCCGTCCACCTGGGCGACCTGGGGCCAGGACGGCAACGCCGACGGCCGCAAGGACCCCAACAACATCTACGACGCGGCGCTCGCCGCCGGGCGTTACCTCTGCGCCGGCTCGCGCGACCTGGCGCTCGCCGCCGACCTGGACCGGGCGGTCCTGAGCTACAACCACTCCGACGAGTACCTGCGCACCGTCCGCACCTGGTTCGAGTACTACAACCGCGGCACGCACGAGGTGCCGGACGGCACCGGCGTCCTGCCGGTCGAATCCAGTACCGGAACGCACCCGGGCACCGGCTCCGGCACTCATGGCAGCAGCCCGTCCCCCTCCCCGTCGTCCTCGCCCTCCGGTTCGCCGTCGCCCACCCCGACGCCGACGCCCAAGCCGCCGTCGAAGCCGAGCCCGACGCCCTCGGACCCGGGCGGCCCGGGCACGCCCACGACGCCGACCCCGACGCCCGAGCCCACGCCGGCCCCGGCCCTGGCCGCCGTGCAGAACGCGGGCACCGGCGAGCTGACCGCCACGGCGGGCGACGCCTTCGCCGAGCGGATCAAGGTCCTGGCGAAGAGCAACTTCGGCAAGCCGCTCGCCAAGGTGTCCGTGACCCTCACCGTCGTCGGTGACACGGACGCCGCGTTCGACGGCGGGAAGAAGACCGTCACCGTGGCCACCGGGACCGACGGCACGGTCACCGCACCGGTGCTGAAGGCGGGCGAGAAGACGGGCACGTTCACCGTCCGTGCGACGGCCACCGGCACGTCGCTGCCCGCCGTCACGTACACGGCGGCCGTCACCGCGCGGCAGGCCGACGCCATCGCCAGGACGGGCAGCGTGGAACTGACCGCCGTGGCTGGCCAGACGTTCGCCGACGTCACGGCCCGGGCCACGTACAAGGGCGCTGCCGCAGGCCGGGTC